>NZ_CP150306.1:0-4800000 GCF_037992965.1 Paenibacillus sp. FSL E2-0190 | reverse complement strand
GCGGTAAAGTCATCATTGTAGTGGATGATGAAGATCGTGAGAATGAAGGGGATTTTATAGCCCTTGCTGAACGTGCGACACCAGAGGTCATCAATTTTATGATTACTGAGGGACGTGGATTGGTTTGTATGCCTATTACCCAGGAGCGTGCGGCAGAACTTGAACTGCAAGCCATGGTAACCCACAATACCGATAATCACGGTACGGCTTTTACCGTATCTGTTGACCATAAAGATACAACCACTGGGATCTCTGCGGGGGAAAGATCTTTGACCGTTAAAGCCATGATCGATCCAAAAGCGAAACCTGCTGATTTCCGCAGACCGGGGCATATGTTCCCGCTGATTGCGAAAAAAGGTGGCGTTCTGCGCCGCTCCGGACATACGGAGGCTGCTGTTGATCTAGCGCGGATGTGTGGCGCTTATCCAGCCAGTGTCATTTGCGAGATTATCAAGGAAGATGGCTCAATGGCCCGCTTACCTGATCTAATCGAAATTGCCCGCAAGCATGATCTTAAGCTGATCAGTATCAAGGATCTTATTCATTATCGCAACGAAAAAGAACAACTCGTCACACGCGAAGTGTCTGTACGACTTCCTACCGATTTTGGAGATTTCCAGACTATTGCTTATACAAATGAAGTGGATGATAAAGAGCATGTAGCTTTGGTAAAAGGCGATATTTCCGGCGATGAGCCAGTGCTTGTACGTGTACATTCCGAATGCCTGACTGGTGATGTATTCCACTCCCATCGCTGTGATTGCGGCCCGCAATTTGAAGCTGCACTGCGGCAGATCGAAACTGCCGGTAGGGGCGTGTTACTCTATATGCGCCAAGAAGGCAGAGGCATTGGCCTTATCAATAAGCTTCGGGCTTACAAGCTGCAAGAGGAAGGTCTTGACACTGTAGATGCGAATCTAAAGCTTGGTTTTCCAGCAGATCTGCGTGACTATGGAATTGGAGCACAGATTCTGAAGGATCTGGGTGTGCGCCAGATCCGTCTGCTCACGAACAACCCGCGTAAGATCAAAGGGCTGGAGGGTTATGGGTTGGAAGTCGTTGAGCGCGTGCCGATACAAATGCCGGAGAACAAGGACAACACCAATTATCTCCACACGAAGCAAGCGAAGCTTGGACATATGCTGTCTTTTGACGATATTGAACAAAATGAGGATTCGAAAGCTTAACCATACATTATAAAAAACGAAGGGTAGATGATGGATATGCCGAAATATTTAGAAGGTCACTTAGTTTCTGAGGGGTTAAAATACGGAGTTGTTGTAGGACGTTTTAATGAATTTATTACCAGCAAGCTTTTGTCAGGTGCACTTGATGCCTTTAAACGCCATGGTGTTGGTGATGATGAAGTGGATGTTGCTTGGGTTCCAGGGGTATTTGAAATTCCGTTGATCGCGCAAAAAATGGCTGAAAGCGGCAAATACGACGCTGTAATCACCTTAGGAACGGTTATCCGTGGTTCCACTACACACTATGATTATGTATGTAATGAAGTTGCCAAAGGAGTAGCCGCTATCAATCTTAAGACCGGCGTGCCGACCATTTTTGGCGTAGTCACTACTGAAAATATTGAACAGGCCATCGAGCGTTCAGGAACCAAAGCAGGCAATAAAGGCTGGGATGCTGCGACTGCTGCGATTGAAATGGCGAATCTTAACAAACTGTTTAAGTAAGTCAGCTATTGACGAATCAGTCGAATTCGTGCTTATTTATAGTATAAGAAGAAAGCATGGATTATAAGAGCCCTTTCTACTTGTGTAGCGTCCAGACGGGCGCTGCACTTTACTTTTTTTGGCGGGAGGATGCTTCGTGACTGTATTGTACAAGCTGGAGACGTTTGAAGGTCCGCTGGATCTGCTCTTGCATTTAATTGATAAGGCGGAAATCGACATCCAGGACATTCCGGTCGCCGAGATCACCGAACAGTATATGGAATACCTGCGTAGCATGCAGGAGCTTGAATTGGATATTACGAGTGAATTTCTCGTGATGGCCGCTACCCTTTTATCTATAAAGAGCAAGCTATTGCTGCCCAAACCACCGGTCATTGAGATCGATGATTTTGAATATTACGAAGAGGATGAATTTGATCCACGAGCTGAACTTGTTCAGCGACTGATTGAGTATCGTAAGTTCAAGAGTATTGCTGTACATTTAATGGATATGGAGAGCGAGCGGAGCTTGATTTTTACGAAGGAGCCTGAGGATTTGGGTCCATTCGTGCCAGAAGAGATTGATCAAACGCTAAAAGGACTACATACCTCAGACTTAATAGCCGCTTTTCGTAAAGCGCTAAGTAAGGCTGCCAGAAGGTCTTCTTACCAGCGGATCACCCGGGATGAAATATCGGTAAAAGATCGTATACGTGATGTATCAGATGCGCTGCAGCGCAGAGGAACAGGCGGTAAGCTGCATTTCTCGGCACTGCTTCACGATGAAATGGCACGGCACGAAATCGTAGTTACTTTTCTTGCGATTCTGGAACTGATGAAAATGAAGGCGATTTTTTGCTACCAAGAGAAATTGTTTGATGACATCGTAATGGAGTGGAGAGGAGGAGAACACTTCAATGGATTACAAAACGCTGAAATCGATTATTGAAGGCCTGCTGTTTCTATCAGGGGATGAGGGAATCTCCGTACGCCAAGTGGCTGAAATTACGGAACAGCGCCCAGAGCTTGCGGCCGGAGCCTTAGAGGAACTAAAAGAAGATTATGTAGCACAGGAGCGGGGCTTACAGGTAGTGCAAATTGCCGGGAATTATCGGCTGGCTACATTGCCTGATCATGCCCACTATTTTGAGCGTCTGGCCTATTCACCATCCAGATCAACCTTGTCTCAGGCTGCCTTAGAGACTCTCGCAATCGTGGCTTATCGCCAACCGATTACGCGGGTGGAGATTGAAGAGATCCGAGGTGTGAAGTCGGAACGCGCAATTCATACGCTGAATAACAAGGATTTGATTCATGAGGTTGGTCGTGCGGAAGCGGTAGGCCGGCCAATTTTGTACGGGACGACTAAATCCTTCTTGGAGAGCTTTGGTCTTGCCAGTCTAAAGGATCTGCCGGAACCGACAAATTTTGAGTCCACGGATAATTTGGAAGAAGAGACACAGCTATTGTTCAATAAGCTGGATACTCAAATGACTTTTGAGGATGTCGAGCTGCCTTAGTTCGTACGAGAACGCTAATAATTGTATTGAAGGGACTGCCCTTAAACCATTTATGTGGTTTGGGACAGTCCCTATTTTTATTTAAGCTCATATTTTTTATGCAAACCCCGAATTTTTTCCAGCTTAAATTGCCATACTAAACCAAAGGTTCCCATTATTAAGGTTTCTTGGAGGTGAATACGTGACGTTATGGCTTGCAATTCCCCTTGTTTTGCTTGTACTGGCACTGATCCTGGTCCTGTCTTCATCTATCGATTTCCGCATACGGTGTTATAAACATGGAAAAAATGACCTGCTCGAATTAGATGTTACCTCTCTTTTTGGTTTGATAAAGCTTCACTATGAACTTCCCCAATTGGTCTTTAAGGGATTGGAGCAGGGTGTGTGGGGAAAGTTTAAAGAGACAGGGACTGCGACGACAGGTGTAGATACCGTAAAAGAAGAGATATTTGATAAAGAAAGAGTAATGCACTGGCGCGCCAATGTTAACCAAGCTGTGAAATCTACACGCGGCTTGAAGGAATGGTTAAAAGAGACTGTAGCTCATGTCAAAATATCAAAGCTCGATTGGTCCACCGATTTCTCTCTTGGTGATGCAGCAGACACTGCGACCGCATCGGGAGCGGTTTGGGGCCTGAAATGGAGTATTGTTGGTTTTATTTCGCAGTGGGTGAAATTGCAGCAGCATCCTCGAATTTTTGTTAAGCCTGTTTTTGAAGATGAGCTTTGTTTTGCAATGGAGTTTGTCTGTAAGGGGAAAATGTCAGTCGGCTATACTTTGTATGCCTTAATGCGACTATCTCGGCGTGTCTTGCGTGAAAAAGGCGGGATCGGCCATTGGAGAAATCTGCTGAAACAGATGCGTCAGGAGCCACACGGGAAAGTTTAAAATGAAAGTTACATACAAATGGGCGGATGTGGGGATGATATACGCTGTAGAAGAAAGAGAAATCGTACTCAATTAAAGGAGGAAACAATATGAGCGACCATCCTATTCAAGGCCTAATGCAAACAGCGATGGAAAATATCAAGGGTATGGTAGATGTGAATACCATTGTCGGTGATCCAGTACAAACCCCTGACGGCAGCATTATCCTGCCTATCAGTAAAGTTGCCTTTGGATTTGCTGCTGGTGGTAGTGATTATCGAGTAGAAGATTCTATAAGTGGTTCAAGCTCCCAAGGTGGAGTCAAAATGCTTCCATTTGGTGGAGGTAGCGGGGGAGGCGTCTCCATTCGACCGATCGCTTTTTTAGTGGTAGGTAAGGATGGAGTGAATATTGTCCCTCTGGACAATCAAACTCACCTATTCGAAAAAATCATCGATGCAACACCAGGGCTCATCGACAAAATTCAAACGATGTTCCAAACCGGCAATGCTGCAGCTCAAACGCCGCCAACACCTGCCACACCGGCAGCAGCACCTGTTAAAACCGATCCAAGTACATCTCAATCTTCAACTCATTAGGTACACATAATTCTACAAATAGCCTCGGGGATATCGCCATACACAGGCGGTGTCCCTTTTTTGACGTGTCAGAAAGTATATTTTGATCCCCAAATTACCTGAGAATGTATCGAAGCAAAGCCTCACGTTGTGGGGATATTTTGTGTGGAACATCCCAAGGAGTGGACATACCCTAAGGCTGGTCCGCATACACTTGTACAACATAAACACTTTTACTTAAGATCCGATAAGAAGCCGGAGGATGAACATGAAGACAATAACCCGTAAATGGCCATTCGCCTTAATATTGTGCCTTTCGCTGCTGCTTCTGGCGCCGCTATCTTCAATTCAGGCCGAGAACAGCTCTATCTCTACACATGCAAGAGCAGCGGCACTGATTGATGTGGAATCTGGGCGTATTTTGTACAGCAGCCGTGGGGATGAGCCTATGCTTATTGCCAGCTTGACCAAAATTATGACCGCCCTCGTCGCCATTGAGAATGGTGATTTAGCCTCTAAAGTCAAAGTAGGAAAAAATGCCTATGCGAAAGAAGGCTCTTCTATTTACTTGCAGCAGGGAGAAGAGATGACGCTGGAAAATATGCTGTATGGCCTGATGCTGCGCTCAGGGAATGATGCAGCAACGGCGATCGCTGAGCATATCGGTGGTTCTGAGGAAGGTTTTGTATACCTTATGAACGCTAAGGCTGAGGAGCTAGGGTTAACCCATACTCATTTTGCTAATCCCCATGGTCTTGACGCTGAAGGGCATTATTCTAGTGCTAACGACTTGGCTGTTCTGACCGCTTATGCTCTTCATAATCCTGTATTTAAAGAAATTGTGAAGACGCAGGAGAAAACTGCAGACAATCCAAATGAGAAATGGGATTACAAATGGAGAAACAAAAATAAGATGCTGTATTTATACGAGGGAGCGGACGGAGTAAAGACAGGTTATACCAAAAAAGCACTGCGCTGCCTTGTCAGCTCTGCCACCAGAAACGGCCAGCAGCTTGTCGCCGTTACTATAAATGACGGCGATGACTGGAATGATCATGCTTCCCTGTTAAACTTCGGGTTTAATCACTATCCGCTCAAAACACTGATCGAACGTGGTGATGCCGTGACGGGCTATAACTTTGTAACCTCCAAAACCTTTGCTTATCCACTTGGACAAGGTGAACAAAATAGAGTGATCACGAAACTTGTTTTAAATCAGAAGGAAAGTGCTTCAGCCGAAGCTACACGAGCGAATTTTGGATTGCAAGGGGCGCTTGTGCTGGAGCTGGGCGGAAAAGAAATAGGTCGCGTGCCGGTGTATACTCCTGAGAATCTGCCTCCTGAGCAATCTGCTTATATGAAAAAGTACAGTCCAACACTAGCACAGGCTTACCCGGCAAATAATTGGTTCCAGGCGCTGGGCAGTGCACTGAAGGCTCTATTTGAAATGGGAGCGAGTTCGAAATAAGAAAATGGGCTGATGAATGAAGAAGGAGGCGTATCCATGATTAACGGGATTTGGCTAGGAATGATCATCATCGGTTTTCTGTTCGCCGCCGTTAACGGCAGAATGGATGAGTTTACAGCCGCCGTATTCGACGGAGCCAAGAGTGGGGTAACGGTAAGTTTTGGCTTAATCAGTGTGCTTGTGTTCTGGCTTGGGATTATGAAGATAGCAGAAGATGCAGGTTTGCTTAAAAAGATTGCCAAGGTGCTTGGCCCTGTCGTAGCTTTTTTATTCCCTGATGTGCCGAAAGGGCATCCTGCCATAGGATATATTCTCTCCAATATGAGTGCTAATCTGCTCGGACTAGGCAATGCCGCAACGCCAATGGGCATCAAGGCGATGCAGGAGCTGCAAAAGCTCAACCCTGATAAAGAGACCGCGACACCAGCCATGTGTACTCTTCTAGCGCTTAACACAGCAAGCATTACGCTTATCCCGGCCACACTGATTGCCATCCGGTTAAACTATGGTTCAGCCGATCCCGCAGGCATAGTAGGTACAACACTTGCAGCAACGGCCGTGGCTACACTTGCAGCGATTGCGGCAGACCGGTTTTTCCGAAGGTTGACTTTATTGCGCAAACCGCCGAAGCCCCCTTCAGCAAAGTCCGGGGTTCCTCCTTTGGCGAAGACAACACTCCCTAATTCCTCATTGAAAGGGTGAACGTGATTTGTACCAGTTTATCAGTCTCATATCGGCATGGGCGATTCCGGTCATGATCACGTTCATCCCGCTCTATGCTTTTACGCGCAAAGTGCCAGTCTACGAATCCTTTGTTGAAGGTGCGAAAGATGGGTTTGGCACGGCCATTGCGATTATTCCCCATCTTGTGGGGATGCTGGTTGCGATCAGCGTTTTTCGCGCTTCCGGTGCGCTGGATTTTTTTATGGGCTTCATATCCCCAGCCCTGCGGGGGCTTGGTGTTCCGGCAGAAGTATTGCCGCTTGGTCTTCTGCGGCCGCTTACGGGGACTGGGTCGCTTGCTTACACTACGGATCTAATCCGTGTGCATGGCCCGGATTCTTTAATTGGTATGATTGCTTCCACCATACAGGGGAGCACAGATACTACGCTTTATGTTTTGACCGTTTACTTTGGAGCTGTAGGCGTACGGAATGGCCGTTATGCGCTTAAGGTTGGCCTGTTCTCCGATGTTGTCGGCTTTGTCGCCGCGATCGCTGTGTGTTTGCTATTATTTGGATAGTCACCCCATTGCCCCCCTGAACATATGCTATTGCAGCAATGTGGAGGGGGGCATTCCGCAATGAACTATAAAGGCTTTATTCTGCATCATTCTAGCTGCACATCCATTAACGGTAAAGGTTTTGACTTCTGGGTAGGAGTGGATGGCGCAATTTATGCAGCACCGCTACTGACAGATCCGGAGTATATTCATATTTGTTTGGAAGGTGATTTTGGTAAGAAAGTGGGCGATCCTCCAATATCCGGAAGGCAGGAGCAGCTTTTTGCAACGGCTAAACTCGTTTTAGAATTAGTAGAACGCTACCAAATCTCCCCTTTAATCATCGAACCCCACAATAATTCCTGCCCAGGAGCATTTTTTCCTTGGAATGAACTTGTGATTTATCCCTCTGATGGTTATCATTGATCTGAGGTGACTAGTCGAATATGGAAAGATTACAGAAAATTTTGGCGCAGGCCGGTGTGGCGTCCAGACGCAAGTGTGAAGAAATGATTTTGGCCGGTAAAGTGGAAGTCAACGGGGAACTCGTAACTACGCTTGGCACGAAGGTGGACCCCGCAACAGATATTATTAAAGTTTCCGGTAGACTGATCCGGGGCGAGAACAAAATCTATATTATGTTCAACAAACCTAAGGGAGTAATCACAAGCGCTTCCGATCCAAAGGGTCGTAAGGTTGTAACTGACTACCTAAAAGGAATTACTGAACGGGTTTACCCTGTAGGCCGGCTCGATTACGATACGGAAGGTTTGCTGCTGCTGACGAATGATGGGGACTTTGCTAACTTGCTGACTCATCCGAAGCATCATGTACCTAAGACGTATCATGCTACGGTCAAGGGTATACCGCATGGCACTGCATTGGACAAGCTGAAAGCTGGCATCAAGCTGGAAGATGGCATGACAGCGCCTGCGGAAGTAGAGTACAAGGATATTGATGAGGCAAATAAGGAAGCGGTTATCAGCATCACGATTCACGAGGGACGTAACCGTCAGGTACGACGCATGTTTGATGCGATTTCACACCCCGTACTCCGTCTGAAACGGATTTCATTCGGGGATATTATGCTGCAAAATCTCAAACGTGGCTCTTACCGTCATTTGACCAAGGATGAAATTAACCATCTGCAGCAAATTGCCAAAGCAGGATTGCTTAAAGAAAGAACTCCACGTAAAGAGTCATAAAGACACAGAATATTCACAATTAAACCCCCTAAAGCTGTGACGAAATTCGCTATAATGTTCATAGGATGTTCACACCTTACAACATAAGTATGAGTTGCGTCACAGAAGGGGGCTTTACGTGTGGGTAAAGCAAGAAAACCAATTCAAATCGTGATTCTGTTTCTAATTGTTATAGTGGGCGGTTATGCCATCGGTTCCTCTGTAT
This sequence comes from Paenibacillus sp. FSL E2-0190, assembly GCF_037992965.1. NCBI lineage: Bacteria > Bacillati > Bacillota > Bacilli > Caryophanales > Paenibacillaceae > Paenibacillus > Paenibacillus sp. FSL E2-0190. The sequence continues at coordinate 4,791,264 of NZ_CP150306.1, read as the reverse complement.
TTGGGGGAAGCGGCAAACCAGAGGAAGGGAGCAAAGCACCTTCCTTTGATTTGCTTGGGCTTGACGGTCTGGCTCATACCCTAGACGAATATAAGGGCAAGACTATTGTGCTTAATTTCTGGGGCTCTTGGTGTGCACCTTGTGTCAAAGAAATGCCGGCTCTCCAAGCGCAATGGGAGAAATGGAAGGACAAAGACGTAGTGGTCTTAGGCATTAATGTGGGCGAAGACCGGATGACTGTCGAGAATTTTGTGAAGCAGGTAAACATCGATTTTCCGATTTTGATGGACACTGGACGTGATGCTGTACGAAGTTATGGTATTTCTCCGCTGCCAACTACCTTATTCATTAATTCCAAGGGTAAAATTGACAACATTCATATCGGCCAGCTTGATTTGAATTCACTTGATGATCAAATTGGGAAGCTGGTGGATTGATGAGTGAACGCGAGGCATTTATAACCAATACCAAATGTGAATGTGGTCACCAGAACCCTGTAGGTACTGTTTTATGCGAAGCATGCGGGAAGCCGTTGGGGAAGGAATCAGACTGGGGCGAGAATTTGGAAATGCGTTACGATGGCGTAGCTCGCCGATCTCAGCGCGTTAACCCGGGGATTATTGATCGGGTGTGGAACTTTTTCTCTTCCGTCAAAATAGCGATCTACCTGATCGTGTTGACACTTATAGGCTCTATGCTGGGGACGATTTTCCCGCAGGAGAGTACTTTTCTTAATATTGATGCCTCAGTTTATTACAAGCAAGAGTACGGAACAGCCGGATATATTTATCACAAACTTGGACTTTCACATACATACGAATCCTGGTGGTTTGTAACTCTACTCGTAATGATCGGCGCTTCACTTGTGATCTGTAGCTTGGATCGAGTACTTCCGCTCTATAAGGCCTTAACCAGACAGAAGATTCGGAAACATCGTCAGTTCTTAACTCGGCAAAAAGCTGTGTTAGTGACTGAAGTACAAGAGGAACCAGAAGCTTGGGTAGCCCGGGTAATTCAGCCTATGCGTAAAAAGGGCTATCGCGTGAAGACGGATGGAGGGGCTCTGCTGGCAGAGAAACATCGCTTCAGCCGCTGGGGACCTTATGTAATACATATTGGCTTAATTATTTTTTTACTTGCTGTATTAGCAAGAGGATTGCCGGGACTGAACATGGATCAGCATCTTGCTTTCCCGCAAGGGGAGATCACACAGATTCCGGACACCACCTATTATTTGAAAAATGAGAAATTTACCGTGGAGTTTTATACGGAGGAAGAGATGCCTGAGGAATTTCGCGGCAAAAAAATACTTCCAAAGCTATTCCAGACCCAAGCTGTGCTTTATGAATGCACCGCGGATTGTGGAGACCCTTCGAAGGAACCGCAGCTATCCGAGGTGACGAAACATGATATCCAAGTAAATTCACCTTTGGATTATAAAGGATTGAAAGCGTATCAGTTTGATTATGATCTGACCCCTGTGCTGCGTTCGGTACAGCCTGAGCTTAAGAATTCCACCACTGGCGAGGCGTACGGCAAATTTAAGCTGGACATGAAGAACCCTCAGCGGGCAATTCAGGCGGGTCCTTATACTTTAACTTTGAAAGAAAAGTATATGGATTTTGGTCTAAATGAGGAGGGTCAGCCGATTTCCAAATCACCTTATCCGAATGCACCTGCTTTTTTGTTCCTGATACAAGGTCCGGATCTCCCGGTGGAAGGGCAGCAGTATTTCTATTTTCCTAAACAGGTGGATAAGGCGCAGTTTCAACAGGCTGCCATTAACGATAAGCTTGGCGGGAGCAATAGATTTCTTGAGCTTGAAGTGGACAACATGAGCGACGTTGATTTTTCGGAATCGACTACTTACTTGAATATACGTATTGATCGTGCAATGCCGTTTGTATGGCTAGGTGCAGCAATCGTGATGCTGGGTTTAGTGCTTGGCTTCTACTGGCAGCATAGACGTATCTGGCTTACCGTTGCTAACGGGGAGCTTATCCTCGGAGGACATACGAACAAGAACTGGTTCGGGTTCCGCCGTGAGATCGTTTCTATTTTAGAAAAAGTAGATCTGGTAGTCGATGAAAAATCATTAGATAATGGAGGAGGCCTTTCATGAGCTTGCTCGACATCAGCAGCGCTGTCTTTATTGCCGCATTTTTATTATACAGCGGTTCGTTTATGTTATTCACTATCGCCATCATGGGTCGCAAGTGGTCAGGCCGCAAGCCGGAGGAACATACCGCACGTTGGGGCAAAATTGCTTTTATTTTCTCTTCAATAGGTCTTATCTTTCATCTTATTTATTTCTTTACACGCTGGGCGGGCTCAGGGCATATTCCGGTCAGCAACATGTATGAGTTCATGACTTTTTTATCGATGATGGTGATGGTTGCCTTTACTGTGATGTACGCTATTTATCGTAAGGTAATCTTGGGTCTTTTTGCAGTTCCAATCAGTATTATTGTGATGGCTTATGCCGCAGTATTTCCACAGGAAGTACAGCCGCTGATTCCATCTCTTCAATCGAACTACTTAAAGATTCACGTAACACTGGCTGCACTAGGTGAATCCTTCTTCGCAGTAGGGTTTGCGGCGGGACTGATGTATCTGCTGCGAACAGTCAATTTTTCCAGTAAAGAGAAGGCGGATCGCAAGCAACAGAGGCTGGTCGAATTTACTCTCTTTTCAATCATTGTTATAATTGGGTTTCTGGGTTCTGTTTTTGCATTCCGCGGAGCAGGCTATGAAACTGTTTTTGTCCGTCCGAACGTTACGATTGACAGCCCCGGGCAGGAAAATAGTACAATAGAGAAAGTGAGTTATCGAATGCCGCCGATTGTGGCACCTCACAATAGCGAAATTGAGAGCTTCCAGTCGTTTCTTGGCATAAAAGAACCACTCTTTGAGGCACCATCTTGGATGAATGGTGTAAATGCTGGACGGAAGTTTAATACTGTAATTTGGTCACTCCTTTCCGGATTAATCCTCTACGGAGTTCTTCGCTTGATCGTACGTAAACCGCTGGGCACTGCTTTACACCCAGTGATGGACGGAATTGATGAGGGCGATCTAGATGAGATTACGTATAGGGTGATAGCCATTGGCTTTCCTATTTTCACATTAGGCGCTTTGATCTTTGCAATGATATGGGCGCAAATCGCTTGGGGAAGATTCTGGGGGTGGGACCCTAAGGAAGTCTGGGCGCTTGTCACTTGGCTCTTCTATAGCGCTTATCTTCATTTACGTTTGGCTCGTGGATGGCAAGGAAGAAAATCTGCCTGGCTGGCTGTGCTTGGCTTTCTGGTCGTAATGTTTACTCTGGTTGGCGTTAATTTAGTCATCGCCGGACTTCATTCTTACGCGGGGACGGACTGAGCATAGTTTACCTGTTAACGTTGCACAATGGTTTAAAGGTTACGTTCTACTGTATTGATGAAGGGGTTGTAGTGAAATGGCAGATCATTTAAACAGAATTCTGGTAGTGGATGATGAGGAACGCATTCGCCGCCTGCTAAAGATGTATCTTGAAAAAGAAGGTTATGAAATCGATGAAGCGGAAGACGGAGAAATCGCTCTTCGTAAAGCAACAGCAAATGACTACGGTCTAATTTTGCTGGATGTTATGCTGCCTGGCATCGATGGGATGGAAGTGCTGACAAGACTCAGAGGAGTGAAGTCAACACCGGTCTTAATGCTTACAGCTAAAGGCGAAGAGATCAACCGTGTCCAAGGCTTTGAGATGGGCGCAGACGATTATGTTGTGAAGCCCTTCAGTCCACGTGAAGTCATTTACCGGGTGAAGGCTATTATGCGCCGTTCTTCGGCGACTGCTTTCTTGTCCAAGGAGAGCAATTCCAGCAATAACATTGTATTTACTCATCTTATTATTGAGCATGATGCTCACCGTGTGACTGCTGGTGGTGAAGAAGTAAGTTTGACACCTAAAGAATATGAACTTCTGCATTATTTGGCTATTTCGCCTGATAAAGTATTTTCTCGTGAAGAACTGCTTAAGGATGTCTGGAATTATGAATTTTTCGGAGATTTGCGTACTGTAGATACTCACGTAAAACGTCTTCGTGAAAAACTGAATAAAGTATCACCGGAATCTGCAGCGATGATTACGACCGTATGGGGCGTAGGTTACAAACTAGAGGTACCTAAATAAGTGAACTTCTGGAGAAGTCTTGTCGGCAAACTGTGGGTTACGATCATCTGCCTGGTCGCTGTCGTGCTTATTACCTTGGGGTTATTTTTGCTTCCCTACATAGACAGTAACTTTGCCAATTCCGGAGATATCAAACGTTTATTTATGTATACTTGTATGATCGGATTTTCTTTGACGACATTTTTTGCGTTGTTTTTGTTTACCAAAATCACTCAGCCGATGCAGCGTGTCATTGAAGCTGCGAATAACATTCGACGGGGTGAATACGGAACAAGGCTTACGCTTGTCACAAGTGATGAAATTGGCCAGTTGGCGACTTCCTTTAACCATATGGCTGAGGAGCTTGAAGAGAATATCCGCAGTCTGCATCATGAGAAGGGGCATCTGTCTAGCGTACTGCGCAGTATGAGCGATGCTGTGATCACCTTTGACATTGAAGGGCAGATTATTTTGACCAATCCGCACGGCCAAGCTCTGCTAGAGAGCTGGAGCGATTTGCAGTGGGAACATGCGAGTGATGCTGAGCTTCATCCCGAAACGGCTGAGAGTAGTGTTCCACCTCCCCTGCGTCCTTTATTTTTAAGCACCTTGAAGCAAGGTGGCGATGACCGCTCCAATGTACATGTACGGCAGGGCGTCTGGTCTGTTCATATGGCACCGTTATATTCTGAAGGCAGCATTCGGGGAGTAGTTGCTGTACTGCGGGATGTGACGGAAGAGGTGCGTCTGGAAAAGATGCGCAGAGACTTCGTAGCTAATGTCTCCCATGAAATCCGTACTCCATTGTCGATGATGCAAGGGTACAGTGAGGCTTTATTGGACGGGATGGCTTCATCCCCCGAAGAAAGCAGTGAGCTGATCCAGGTCATTCATGACGAATCACTGCGTATGGGGCGTCTGGTTAAGGATTTGCTTGATCTTGCCCGAATGGAAGCCGGACATACGGATATGATGAAAGCTCAGGTGGACATGAATGAACTGCTGGAACGAGTCTACCGTAAATTTTCTGTACGTGCGAAAGAGCGCGATATCCATCTTCACTTACAGCAAGAGAGTGATATTGCTGTTCTGAAGGCAGCGGATGAGGATAAGCTGGAACAAGTCTTAACCAATTTACTTGATAATGCTTTTCGCCACACACAGGGTGGCAAAAAAATCACGGTTCATACAGGAACTTGTGTATTAGAAGGCCGTCGTTATCTTGAGATTAAAATTCAGGATGAAGGGGTTGGAATTCCACCAGAGGATCTGCCGTATATATTTGACCGCTTCTACAAAGCTGATAAGGCGCGTGTACGGGGAGAATCAGGTGGAACGGGACTTGGGCTTGCGATTGTTAAAAATATTGTAGAGTCGCATCACGGGACCATCTCAGCTTCAAGCAAACTAGGCGAAAGTACAACCTTTACGCTAAGACTTCCTGTCGAAAAACAGTAATTCCAAACACAATGTGTGATAGCGCCTCTGACAGCAGAGGTGCTTTTTGTTGAAACAAACACATTAATCTTGTTCATCGTGGAACATATCTTGTAGGTTTTGCTTGGGAGGGCATAGAATGATTTTATCTTTAGACCAAGGTACTACCAGCTCACGAGCCATATTGTTCGATACGGAGGCTAAATGGGTCTCACAAGGTCAATATGAAGTTAAACAATCCTTCCCCCATCCAGGCTGGGTAGAGCATGACCCTGAGCAAATCTGGGCGTCACAGCTCGCAGCGGCAAGAGATGCGATTGCGCGGGGTGGCATAGCAGTTGAGGAGATCTCTGCCATCGGAATAACCAATCAGAGAGAAACAGCTTTAATCTGGGATAAAATAACGGGCAAACCGATATACCCTGCGATTGTGTGGCAGGACAGGCGTACTGCAGAGCAATGTGAAGAACTTAAAAGTAAAGGGCTGGAGCAAGTTATAGCGAGCAAGACGGGCCTTGTTGTAGATGCTTATTTCTCAGCTACCAAAATCTCCTGGATACTGGATCATGTGGATGGCGCCCGAGAACGGGCGAATCGTGGGGAACTTCTAGCAGGGACGATCGACAGCTGGTTAATTTGGAGACTTACTTGCGGAGCCGTACATGTCACTGATGTTACCAATGCCTCACGTACGATGCTGTTTAATCTTCATGAACGGTGCTGGGATGAAGAGCTAATGGAAGAGCTTCGTATTCCGCGTGCCATTCTGCCAGAAGTAAGAATGTCTGGTGGCGAATTTGGAGTAGCAGACAAACAGTGGTTCGGGGCGGACATTCCAATTCGCTCTGTACTTGGAGATCAACAGGCCGCATTGTTTGGACATACTTGTCTAGAACCCGGCAGTGCCAAAAACACCTATGGTACAGGCTGCTTTATTCTAATGAACACAGGCACAGAAGCTGTAGCCTCCAGCCATGGCTTGTTGACCACTGTAGCTTGGGGTATGGGAGATGAACTCTATTATGCTCTCGAGGGCAGTGTGTTCGTGGCCGGAGCGGCCGTTCAGTGGCTGCAGGAGGGGCTTGGTCTTATAGAGGATCCAGCAGGCTCAGAAGATAAAGCACGGGAAGTAGAGGACAGTGAAGGGGTTATCGTTGTGCCTGCGTTTACCGGACTGGGGGCACCCTATTGGGATATGTATGCCCGTGGAGCCATATTTGGCCTTACTAGAGGCACTACCTCAGGACATCTGGTACGAGCTACATTGGAGTCCTTAGCCTTTCAATCTAGAGATGTAATAGGAGCTATGGAAAAAGACGCAGGCATGCCATTGACCGGCCTTCGTGTGGATGGCGGAGCTGTGCGTAACGATTTGCTGATGCAATTCCAGTCTGATATCCTGGGCAGTGAGGTTACTAGAACAACCTATGCGGAGACAACAGCTTTGGGTGCGGCGCTTCTGGCCGGGTTAACATCCGGAGTGTGGACACGTGCCCAGCTAGAGAGCTTCAACAAGGCTGAGAGGGTCTTCTCGCCTGAGATGGGTATAACTGAGCGGGAAGGTCGTTACAACGCCTGGAAGGACGCTGTAGCGCGTACCATGGGTTGGGAGAAGCATGAAGGATATCAGTGATAAAGGGGCTGTATATGTCTATGGTTAACGGAACCGAATCTGATCTGCCGGGCGGACTATCTAAGCCGGCGCTTCGAGCCCTGCATGGGGCTGGATATGTTCAGCTTCAACAATTCAGCAAGCTTACGGAGGCAGAGCTTCTGCAGCTACATGGATTGGGGCCAAAGGCGATCGTTCTACTGCGGAGTGCTCTCGCGGAAAAGGGGCTCACCTTTGCAAGTAAGTCCTGATGTTGCGTTCATATTTATATTAAAAAGCGGCAAGCTTAGGTGAATCCCTAGCTTGCCGCTTTTTGTTATACAGCTCCTAATATTCAATAACAAATGCTACATTTTGCCAACCGGCGCCCACTGTCCAGAACAGGACTTTATCACCACGTTCGATCTTTCCAGTAGTTACAGCTTTATGTAGAGCAATAAATGGGCTGCTGGTAGAGGTATATCCGAATTCATCCCCTATGTATACCGCTACATTGCGATCAATGCCGACTTTCTCACACATCTCTAAGATATTAGGCAATGAAAACTGTGAGAAGCAGGCTGCTTTAATGGCTTCAGGCGCGATATTGTTGTTAGACAGTAGAGTACGAATAGACTCAGAAGCAGCATCTATGCAAATGGAATCATCAAAAGGAATAAACTTCACATTAAACTCTCCAGCCGCTACACCTTGCTTACCCAGTTTAGCCAGGCCTGCGCACGGGAATTTGGAATTATCGCAAACACAAGGATCCGTTTGGTAGATAGAGTCAATGAAACCGACTACATCCTCAGCCTGTTCAAGAATGACAGCCGCCGCTGCATCACCGAAGTTAGCGTAGTAGACTGGATCATTCTTATCGGCATGAGGGGTTACATAATCGGAGCCGATGACCAACGCTCGTTTAATCCTAGGATTCGCTTGCATCTGACGGCTAACCTGTTCCACAGAAGCCGTCATACCCGCACAATTAGCATTGCTGTCAATGCAGATTGTATGGGATGCGCCTTTGATCAAACGGTGAATCATTAATGAGTTGGTAGGAAAGATATACTCAGGAGTTTGACTTGCATAGGCAATAAGGTCGATATCGGCACCTGTGAGACTACTTTTCTCCAGAACATTCCTGGCAGCCTCAAAAGCCATCGTAAGGGAATTCTCATCCGCATCCTTAATACTATACCGTGTAATACGACCTAATGCGGATAATAGACCTCGAATATCAATGCCTTTTTCGTCAAAATGCTTAATGAAAAAGTCGTTACCAACTATATTGCTGGGATGATAGATATCAATGCCTTTAATACGAATTCCGGTCATAATACGCCTCCAGGAAAGCAGTAAAATGTGGCCTACATATTAAGACTAAAAGATCTAGACTGTAACCGCAGAAATGATCTCGATGTTATCGAGTCCAGCTTTACGGCCAAGACGGGAAAGCTGCATTTTGAGGATCGGGTTATTTTCAAGCGTTAGATTTACTTTTACAAATCCATCATTCTTAAACATTACAAAGCAGCTTTCTAAAAGAGGTACAACATCTGGTGCAGTTACATTTAGCTTTCTGCAGTCGATTTTTAGTTCATAGTCAGCTGGAGTAATTGGATTGATAGTTTGTTGATAAGCTTGAATAGATTTTAGACCATCTTCTTCAGAAAATGTTCCATCTAACTCAATGTTAATAACCTTGTTTGTAGTGTCTGTCTTCAAAACGAAACTTCCCATGCCTAAATCTCTCCCATAGATTGAATTTGTCCAAAACAGTTCGACTGCAATATCCAGCCATGTATATCCATTTAGCTGTTTTATAAAAGTCAAAATTCGACACTATACAGCAAGTAATGGGATATTCCGACTCTATTATAGGCATATTTTTCAAGTATATGCAATAATAAAGTCGAATTTTGTATATTGTTGTCGAACTGTTGGGTTATTGGATTTCTTCTATGGTTGCAAGCAGGATATTAAAAGCTGTGATGATTCTAGGTGCCCCTATAACGGGTACTAAGTGTAATAGAATACCTTTAAGCTGTTCTACGGTGACTCCAACACGAAGGGCCATGACATAATGAACGCCCAACTGTTCGAATTGACCCATTGAAATTAAAGATGAAATGACTGCGATTTCCTTCCAGTCAGGGGCTATAGTATTACGTTGAAAAATATCGCCATAGGCATTCCCCATAATAAATTCAGCCAAGTCAGGGAAGTGGTCTTTAATTGGAGCTAGTGCTTTTGCGCCATAGTCTCCTGATAGATTCGTGAAGTGGTTGAGACCACTGTTGATATTTTCCTTCATGGTTAGCCTCCTAGTTTAGGTTCAAAGTACGGTGTGCAGTCGGAGGGACTTCATCACGGTCTGTTAGTAGTTCAATAACGGCAACATGGTTTAGAGCTACCGCATCTTTAATTGCAGCTGTGAATTCATCCGCAGTCTCACATTTGTAGCCTTTAGCACCTAGAGATTCAGCGAATTTCACGGCGTCCATTGGTACTTCATATAGAGTTCCATCGATACGACCTGTGGTTTTCTCCATACCCTTAAGAGCCATATCTAGTTGCTTATTATTGACCACGATAAAGATGACAGGGATATCTTTGCAGACAGCGGTGTTAATCTCAGCGCCGAGCATCATGAAACAACCATCACCTGTAATGCAGAGGACAGTTTCTTCAGGAGCTGCAACTTTTGCACCAATAGCCATGCCGATCGAATTACCCATGCAAGCAAAATACGCATCAAAAACAAAGCTGCCCGGTTTCTTAACCTTGTACCATTTTGCAGCGTGGAATCCATGACTTCCATCATCAACGAAAATTGAATTATTATAAGGGATCAAATCACTTAAAGTGCTCATTACGGAAGCAAGGGAAAGATTCTTGAGGGTTGGAAGCTCTTCTGAATAATCCGCATCGGCCAAAGCCTCACGTTTGGTGATTGTGCTTGGGTCAATATGATTTAGGCAGTGCACCAAATTATCGCGCAGGTCCCCAGTGACCGGTATCGTTTTGGACAATAGTATTTTTCCGACAAAGGTTGGATCAATATCAAATTGAATTAAAGTTGCTGGATGATTCTCCCGTTTAAGATTACAGATGGTCATATCACTTAAACGTGATCCAAGCACTATAAATAAATCGCTTTTATTCAATAAATCGTCCCCGTGGGTCGAACCGCCAACGCCAATAGGACCATGATAGAGTGGGTGATCCCAGACTATAGCCCCTTTTCCACCAGGAGATGTTACTACAGGAATATTAAAAGTTTCTGCGAGTTGAACAAGCTCTTTATGTGCTCCGGAGCGGTTAATTCCTTTACCCGCAATAATCAAAGGATTCTTAGCAGCTTGAATAGCTTCGATGACTCTATCGATATTAGCTTGACTAATTAGAGACTCTCTTTCTGGGATTACTATATTGCATTCTTCCAATACTTCAGTTTGTACATCAAAAGGAATACAAAGATGAACAGGACCCCGTTTGGTCAGGGCCACAGAAATCGCATGATTAAAAATAGTACCAAAGTGATCCCCACGTTCAACCAATTTACTGAACAAGGTGGCAGGTCTGAACATATCAGCTAAATCAGCCAGAAAAGAGGTGGAGTCCTGACATTGAGGAATTCCAAGCTCTGTAATGGATTGGTGGCCGGTAATAAATAGGACAGGTAGGTTGTTAGCTTTCGCATGTGCTGCTGCTGTAAGCAGGTTAGTTCCCCCAGGACCCGAAGTACCAAATGCTACGCCTAGGTTACCCGTTTTCAGCGCATACCCTGCTGCTTCGAATCCGGAGCTTGCTTCATGTCTGCCGGGAATAAATTCAATACCGTAATCCACCATCTTTAGAACAATTGGACAAATGGATTTGCCAATGATCCCAAAAGAATGGGTGACTCCAAGGTTACGTAGTGCTTCCGCCATGTAATCTGCGACTGTCTTCAAAAGAAACACCTCACAAGTTTTTTGATATATATTAGTTATTAATCTACCGAATAGATACGATAGATCAATATACTCAAAAAGTAAAAACCTGTGCTCTATAGTAAGCACAGGTTGGTGGCATAAGGCACCGCTAAGACTGAACAATAGTTCAGCCGTCCTGGTTCCTCTGCAACCTGGCAATCATGGCCTCAAAAGAAAAAATGAGGCTGTAGATCCATGGTTTTGCGTCATCCTCTTTCGAGGATTTTGCCAATATTAATTTATAGTTGATAAGAATAATTTTCCTTTACAATATATTCCTCATTAATTTTTGTCAACATAATCCGCTAAAAAAACTCGAAATTTGACGAAAGTCTTGTCCAAGAGATGAAGTTTTACCTCGCGAAAAAAACTGCCACCTAAGACTCAGCTTAGGTGGCAGTTGATAGTTTTGAACTAGAATTTAAAGATATGAATGGTTTTTTGCAGATTAAATACGGCCTGGGTCATTTTTTCCGTTTCTTCTGCAACAGACTGCAGGGCATTAATCTGTTCATTCATAGCCGCCGATACCTCTTCCGTGCCAGCAGCAGTTTCTTCGGTGATTGCTGAGATATTCTCAATTGCACTGGAAATTTTCAAGGCACTTTCTAGCATAAGATCACTCTCCGCAGAGAATGAAGAGATTTGCTCGGTAATGTACTGCACGCTTTGTACAATTTGTGCGAAAATATGGGCAGATTGAGTGATCATTTCATTCTGAACCTGCACAACCTCTTCATTGATGGCAATATTATCGATGGCTTGTTTAATATCTGACTCAATGCTGCGGACCAAGCCGAATACTTCTTTTGTGGATGCCGTAGATTCCTCAGCAAGCTTGCGAACCTCTTGAGCTACAACGGCAAAACCCCGACCATGCTCTCCGGCACGAGCAGCTTCGATGGAGGCATTCAGTGACAGCAGGTTGGTCTGCTCAGCGATCTCTGTGATGGTCTTGGTGATCATCGTAATCCCGCGGGCATTTTGTGAGAGAGCTTCAATAGTATCAGCCACTTTTTGTGTAGCCTCTATGTTTTTACGCATGCCTTCAGCCTGTGTATCTACGGATTGGCGCCCTTGCTCAACAAGTTCTAAGGTATGTATTGAACGTCTGTTCATTTCTTTGGTGGAGTTCGTATAATTGGATACTTTGGTCTCAATGTCTTTAATGGATTCTGTCATATCAGCGATATCCGTAGATATTTCATTTGCACCAAGAGCGAGCTCAGTAGAAGAAGAGGCTACTTGTGCCATGACAATTTTCAGGTTCTGGTTCTTATCTTCGATTCCGCGGCTTGCATCCATAACTTGACGGGTGATCTGCGATGCATCGGTCAGAATCTTCTTGAGCTTATCAATCATTGTGTTAAAGGAGCGGCTTACGTCACCCATTGAACCATTTTCGTCCGCTCTGCTAGTGAAATCACCCTTTGAAATACTGTGAGATACATTAGCAATATCATCAAAAGATGATGTAAGCGTTCTCTCCACGAAGCGAGCAACAGGTAAAGTCAGACCTGCAAGAACAACTACTAGTATAATTCCTACGAGAAATTGACCTAGAATCATTAACGTAACTAAGACAGGAATAGCAAACAGTGCGGCAACGAGGTAACATCCGGCAACAATTCTTTGTTTTAACGGAAGTTTGTGCATCCAGCTCATTGGTAAAATGTCCCCCTTATTAAATTTTATGTAATGGTGTTATTATAGGGGATTTATAGGTCATTGGTCTATAGAGAAGTGTCATAAATCTTCTTTAAGTAGTAGATATTTAGAATTCATGTCAAAATTCCTCATATATTGTGGAAATTGTTTTAATAGCAGACTTTACCATCCCTACTAGTTCGATAGGAGCTAAAACAATAACTGAAGGAGAGAAAGAGAGTACGATACGACAGGCAGATTCTATAGCATTAAACTCGGCTTCCACGTTCATCCACCCAGTATTAGCAGAGGGTTCTACTAAAGTTATAGTTACATATCTTTCACGTTGTAATTCTTTAAGAATAGACTCATTCACCTTTAAGTTCACTACATATTTTGGCAGTGCTGCTTTAAAAGCTAAAGTCGATTGTTCCCAGTAGCTTTTTAAATCAAAAGCCTCAGGTCTGACAAATGATTCATAAGTTGCGTCAGCTTGTATTAATCTCGACACGCGAAAAGTCCGCATTTCAGCCTCGGTTCGTGCCACTACATACCAAACTCCACGTTTTGCGACTAACCCGAGAGGTTCAATGAAACGCTCCTTCATCTCGTCATTCCGTGGGTAAGTGATCTTCACTTTACGGTCTTCCCAAACAGCTTCCTGCAGGACAGATAGGAACGGATATGTCTCGTCGGAAGGGTGCCAGCTGGCACCATCTATATGAATGCGCTGGCTCAGGTAACTGGCTGGATTATTCGGCCTTGATGGGGAAGCAGCCTCCAGCTTAAGCACGGCGGAAGAGAAGTCGTTTTGTATACCCAGATCTTTTAAGATTGAGGAGTCTGCGGACAGCAGCAGAGTTGCAATCTCTGAGGGCTTCATACCCGTTAAGGAGGTTCGGTATCCTTCTGTGAGCATCCAACCCCCTTCACGTCCCCGTTCGGCAAGAATAGGTATTCCTGCTGTACATAAGGCTTCCATATCTCTAAACACAGTTCGTTCAGACACTTCTAAGGTCTGGGCTAGCTCACGGGACGTCATCTTTCCACGATTTTGCAGCAAAAGTAAGATGGATAACAAACGATCGGCTCTCATTAAGGGACACTCCTCCTCCTAATAAATGTTGGCTAGTTCTTAATTAATTATTACATTATATATGTCAGTTGATGTCATATTAAAGAATTATACTATATAAGGTAAGGATTAAATACAGAACATTAGAGAAAAACAAGTGTAGAAAGGATTGAGAACATGACTTTAAAAGGAAAAGTAGCATTGGTCACCGGAGGCAGCAGAGGTGCTGGTAGAGGAATTGCATTGGAGCTGGCAAGGAAAGGTGCATTCGTTTATATTACGGGCAGAACGACAGAGGCTTTTGGGACAGAGCATAGCAAGCGGAGCATTGATAACGTACTTAGGGAAATAAAAGCGGAGGGAGGGTCCGGCAGCGCCATACGATGTGATCATACCAAAGATCAGGAGACAGAGGCGGTCATTCGCCAGATTGCTTCAGAGCAAGGAAAGCTTGATATTTTAGTCAATAATGTATGGGGCGGCAACGATTTACCTATTGAGCAGAAGTCTTTCTGGGAGCTTCCTACAGCGCATTGGGACAATATGTTTAATGCGGGTGTGAGGGCACAGTTGATAACAAATTATTATGCAATACCATTAATGCGTGAGGCAAAAGCTGGCGGTCTAATCATCCATACAACCTTTTGGGATCGTTACAAATATCTAGGAAATTTCTATTATGATCTTTCTAAACATACACTTGTGCGTATGGCCTACGGGTTATCGAATGAGCTTAAAGAGGACAACATTGCAGTTATTCCGCTTACTCCGGGCTGGATGAGGACAGAGGCGGTGTTGGAGAGCATGAACACGGATGAGGAGCATTGGCATGAGGTTGAAGAATTGCAGATGACTGAATCCACAACCTATATCGGTAGAGCAGCCGCTGCTCTAGCAGCCGATCCTAAGGTTATGTCTATAACCGGACAACCGCAGCAGGTTGCTAAGCTGGCTGAAAAGTATGGATTTACAGACATCGATGGTCGGACTGTTCCCGCATTCTTAGTCTAAACAGCAAACTTGATCTGTTTGATCCCATATGTGCGTATGAAGCAGTATAGGACACAGCTGATCTATAATGCAGCATTTTCGTATGTTTAGAACGCTATCGGTCCCCAGAGACGCTATTGATAGGCAAAGCACCTGATTTAGCTCTCTTCTTGAGGAATAGTGGCACTAGAGTCCGAAACCCTGCTTCAAAGGCGAAATTATTGCATATAAGGTCATCTGGGTCCGTAACCTCAAGGGCGTACGTAAGCCTCCACGAGGGTACTCGATTCGATATTGTAAATGAAGCAGAAATAGGTCGACGATCAACAACAAAAGCAGCGAAACTCCTATAGGGGGAGAATCGCTGCTCTGTTGTTTGATTTCTATCGTATTGCTTACAGAAGAATGATTTCTTCGGCAGTGTTGATTTCTGGTAGGCCAGCAAGCTTCACAAGCACATGAGTAGGTACAGCTTTATCAACGGTCAGCAGCATGATTGCTTCGCCACCAACGATTTTACGTCCCACTTGCATGGAAGCGATATTAACATCATTTTCGCCCAGCAATGTGCCCACAAGTCCGATAATCCCTGGTTTGTCGTTATGGGATACTACAATTTGATGTCCTTCAGGAGCGATATCAACCGGGAACTTGTTCACTTGAACAATTCTTTCTCCATAACCTTGCAGCAATGTTCCGGCTACGAGACGTTCTTGGTCGTGATCTGTTTTAAGGGTCACGGTAATCAGATTAGTGAAGCCTTTAGTTTTGGAAGCTTTAGTTATTACTACATTAACGTCGCGTGTTTTTGCCAAGTGCATGGAGTTAACGATGTTAACATCCTCAGCGAAGTGGCGGGAGAGCACGCCTTTCACAATATAGCGGGTAAGTGGTTGGGTATCGACATCTGACAGATCACCCGCATACTCAACATGGATTTCACGAATAGCACTATCTGTAATCTGGGTAACAAAGCTGCCCAGCTTCTCACCAAGTGTGAAGTAAGGCTGGAGTTTGTTCATTACGCTTGGAGCAACTGGAGGAATATTTACAGCATTGATGAACGGTTCATTACGCAGAATATGCAGTACTTGTTCCGATACATCGATCGCTACATTCTCCTGAGCTTCAATTGTAGAAGCGCCCAAGTGAGGAGTCACGATAATTTTTGGATGCGACAAGAATGGGTGATCTGCTTGTGGCGGTTCTTTTTCGAATACGTCAAATGCAGCGCCAGCAACAATACCGCTATCAATAGCTTCTACTAACGCCATTTCATCAATTACACCACCACGGGCACAGTTGATGATGCGCATTCCCTTTTTCATCACTTCAAATTGCGGGCGGGAAATCATATGGCGTGTTTCCGGAGTAAGTGGAGTGTGCACAGTAATGAAGTCTGCTCCGCGGACTACATCGTCAACGGAAGCTAATTTTACTTCCAGTTTCTCCGCACGCTCAGCAGTTAAGAAAGGATCAAAAGCAAGGATTTCCATGCCGAAAGCTTTGGCACGTTTTGCCACTTCGCTACCGATTCTGCCCATTCCCAGTACACCTAAAGTTTTGCCGCGAAGTTCTACACCCACGAAGGTTTTTCTATCCCAGGTTCCACCAATTGTTTTTGCATAAGCTTGTGGAATGTGACGGGCCAAAGCCATCATCATTGCAAAAGCATGCTCACAAGTTGTAATGGTATTTCCATCAGGAGCGTTGATAACAACAACCCCACGTTGAGTAGCAGCTTCCAGCTTGATATTATCTACACCCACACCTGCACGACCAATGACCTTTAAGTTTTTTCCAGCTTCGATAATTTTTTCAGTTACTGTAGTTTGACTGCGGACGAGTAGACCATCATATTCACCGATGATTGCAACGAGCTCATCTTCACTGAGACCTGTTTTTTTGTCTACAACTACATCTGTTGCGTCCATCAATTGCTGAATGCCCAAATCACTGATTGGATCCGATACTAATACTTTAAACATGGTTTCTTATCCCCCTTAAAGTTGAAAAGCTTTATATGTCGAGGACGCCCTGATGGGCAGTCCACAATACCAGAAGGTTCACGAACTAGTAGAGAAAAACATGTAATAATAGTAGATCAACGCGGTGTCGCACAAAAGAAACAGCGTGCAAGAGTACCGCGAAATCGGTAACTTTGGGCATAAGGTAGTATTTATGGGGGATTAGGGAATTAAAAAAACTCCCAACCCCATACTACTGCCGTAGTAAGGGACGAGAGTTATCTTCGTGGTACCACCCTAATTCACTGCAACTTGGAAGAAGCAGCCTCATTGGCCTGCATAGGCCACACTGTTAACGGAGTTGATCCGATTGTACCTACTTTAAGGTTCGATACAATATCTCAGGAGCGCTAAAGATAGCTGTTCGTCACCGGTTTGCACCAACCACCGGCTCTCTGAAGACTTCCAGGATCTTTGTTCCATCATCGGTTTTGAATGATTAATTTTTTCATAATGTAACACGGTATGCAAGTTGTGTCAATAGGCTTTGCAAGCAGCGTTTCTTGAAGTGAACTTCATTTTTCGTTATGATTCAATAACTGGTTCTATTCAAAAAAGAACGGAAGCTGTGGAAGTGTCTCCCTGTTATAATACTGTTCCCGCCATTTTACAAAATCCTGTTCCTGCACAGCACCTGTAGAAATCAACAAGGTTACTGAGGACTGGATATCCGAAAGATTTAATGAGCTTGCAGTGCCTGAGTAAATCATATCGTCTATTTTAGCAGTGATGTCCTGAGGATCATAACCTGCAAAAATTCCGCGATTCAGCATCATGTCAGCGATAGAAGCATTCTTCAAAAGCAGGGGCATTTTTTTCCACTGGATGAAAGACATCGTTTTTAGTTCGCCAGGTGCAGAAGGTATTTTCTGGTTTGTCTTAGAGCCCCATTTTAGCATAGAATCATAGAAGTTCTTTTGTGCTAACAGACCGTACTTCACGGCGCCGGTTGTAAATTCATCATTTTTCAATAACTTGGCTGTCTCTGCACCAGAGGCACTAGTAGAGACTTTGCCGGAGGCCTTAGAAAATAAAGTTAAGCTTTTGAGTACATTGACCTGTGACTGATGTAATAGAGGAGAGTTAGTGAAAATTGAATCTTGATTAACTCTTTCATATTGCTGGTCTGCTAGAATACTTAGATTCTTCATTACTGCCGCATTCATACGAGCATCTGTGCTGCGCGCTAACTTATCTACTTGAATGTTCCAATTCCGCTTGAATTCCCGATAGGGCAAAAATACGTTATGATAGAAAGTAACAAGATCCTGCTGTTGATACGAGCCCGTGAATTCTACTAATCCATTCATGCTTGATTGATTGTCATATTTGGCTTCAGTTTTGTCTGCGCCAACCTTGACGCCAGTAAAAAATGCGGCGAAGGCGCAAACTAAGAAAAACAAAAAAACTAGCGTGTATAACATTTGATTGCGGGACTTACGTTTGCTCATAATAAATGCTCCTTTTTCTGGGGGGATTATCCTATGTATTATGTATTGATAGCAACACTATGGACGGTTTCTCTCTCGGAGCGGCCCGAAAAAAATAAAGAACAGGCAGGTCACGATGAAAAAATTCAAATTTGGCGAGATTAAGGTTAAAAAGGTAGAACCAGGCCAGTTGACAGACCGTCTTCTGCTGCTCAATCTCTATATCACTCAGGGGCTCACATTAATTATCGGTTTGATATGGATATTATTTCAGAAAAGAAATCCTTTTCAGCTATTAATTATTCCAGAAAAAGTACATTTTGTGGCATGGGGCCTTGGTCTTGCTGCTGCAATGCTAATTGTTGACTATTTATTGACACATATTGTCCCTGAGGAAAGTATGGATGATGGTGGAATAAACGACCTTTTATTTCGAAATCGCCCTGTGTGGCATATTATCGTCATAGCAGCAATTGTATCGGTATGTGAGGAGCTCTTATTCCGCGGAGCCATCCAATATTCCATTGGCCCTTATTGGACGAGTATAGTATTTGCTCTTATTCATGTCCGTTATTTACGTCACTTTGTACCTACCGGCTGGGTATTCTTAAGCAGTTATGGTCTTGGATATATTTACATTCAATCGGGCAGCCTCTGGGCCCCTATACTATGTCACTTCTTCATCGACCTGATCTCAGGTCTGGTGATCCGCTATAGGAGGGAATCATGAGTGAGGAATTAAGCCGGGTAAAGTCTCGACAAAAACAACACAAAAGTGAAAGCAAACATCCTGGCAAAAGTAAAAAAGAGAAGCGGACTTCGGAGCCTGTAAAAAAGGCTACTCCTGAAAAGAAGTCTACTCCTATAAAGAAAAATGCTACCGCTCGGGTTTCTACAGCAACTTTATCAAGAAAAGCTCGCCGCCCAGCAGGTTCTGCAAAGCGCTCTTCCACAGGAAGTAAAGAGAAGGACGAAGAATCTGTTCCTTCTCGTTCAGATACTTATTCTTCAGAAAAAGTTCGTCTAAGCAAGATGTTTGTAAATTCTTTGATTTTTATCTTTGTTATTTTGCTAATCGGGCTGCTTTGGTGGGGAATTGAAGGAGCGCCTCCGCTGAGTACATTATGGTGAGCACATGGGCATGGGGAATGGCTTTGGTCATTTTATTGATAGCTGCGGCCGTTGTCATAATTATGGTGATTAATGCTTTTAGAAACAGAATTATTACCGAGGAAATAATGCTAGATTCGCTACCTGAAGAGTTTGATGGATTTCGTATCTTGTTTATAACAGATATCCATCGCCGCCGCCTTCCTTCCGCGCTTCTGACACCATTAAAGGGTGGGGTAGATGTTGTTTTTCTGGGAGGAGATCTAACGGAAAAAGATAGTCCTTTAAATCGTCTTGTCGATAATATGACTCTAGTTACTTCTATTGCATCTACCTATGTAGTGCATGGAAATCATGATTATCGGGCTAATATTTCAAGGGTAGATGAGATTATTCAGGACAGTGGTGCAAAACTGTTAATGGATGAAAATGTGGCTTTTGAACGTGAGGGAGCTAAACTTTGGTTAACCGGAATTGATTTTCCGAAAAATGGGGGCAAAACTCCATACGGTCCTTTTCCGCAATTAACCACAACCCCTTCTGCTGAAGACACGTGTCGTATTATTCTTGTACATGATCCGCTTTGGTTATCGAAGCGCCAGAGTGTGCCAGCGGACCTGATTCTGGCAGGTCATACGCATGGGGGGCAGGTGATCCTTCCATTTGTGGGTCAAAGACATGTAGAGCATTTCTATCATAAATATGACGCTGGAAAGTTTAGTTGGCCAAGAGGGGACGGTACCGCAAAAAATGCCCTGCTGCTGATCAGCAGAGGGTTTGGAACAGCACATCTGCCACTTCGCTGGGGCAGTCCTGCTGAAATGCATGTGCTGACACTGCGTAAATCAACCCAATAGTGCTTACTCTTTCCAGTAAGAAAAACTGGTAGCGTAAAAAGGGGGTTCCAAAGCCATGCAAATGGCTTTTGGAACCCCCTTCTATTTTTGTTTGATTCGAAAACAATTGCACTGAAGAAGCAACTATCGGACATGTAAAGATGAGAAGATCAACGCATTTTTAGCTCAATGCTGCGCGGATCAACAAAGCTGTAGCCTTTACCCTCAAGTGTAGTGAGCAAGGTATCCAGTCCCTCAACGGTCCATGGTAGCTCATGCATCAGGATATTACTGCCGGAATGCAGCTGATCGGTAACATTACTGATCAATTTTTCTGTCTTACCCGTTTCCTTTTCTTTCATTTCCCAGTCAAGTGAGCCTACAGACCAGGTCATGTATAACATTCCATTCTCAGCCGCGACCTTCTTGCCAACATCCCCGCCGGCACCATGTGGCGGACGGAAAAAGTGAGGAGCTTCTCCCAATGTTTCTTTGACAATATTTTGAACATCTTCGATTTGCTTTTTAACCTCAGTATAGGACTTGTCTTTCAATACAATATGATCCCAGCTGTGGTTGCCGATAATTCCACCGCGGTTATGTATTAACTCCAGAAGCTCAGGATGCTCCTTAACACGATAACCATTTACGAAAAAGATGGCTTTAGCTTGATGTTTGTCCAGAACATCCATCAAAGGGTTAATCATTGCAGCATCTTTAGGACCGTCGTCAAAAGTGAGCAGAACCACTTTTTTATTTGTAGCTTCCTCGTTAGGGACGATGTCGTAATTTTTGTTCATATGGTACAGCAGTGGAATTTCAGCGGATGCTTCACCCTTACTGGCTGTACTATTTCCTGTAGTACCTCCATCTGCTGTTGCTTCAGGGGTAGGACTGGCTGTTGCTTCAGGTGCTGGCGCCGTAGTTTCTGCGCTTTGTGTAGCTGCCGCCGTGGGCGGATTGTTTGTGGTGTTTGTTTCCTTGGCTGTATTTCCATTTGCACCGCTGTTGCCACAGGCTGTAAGCAGCAAGGTAGCCAATAGGAGCACTGATGTCATTTTACCCACTTTTTTCAACTCGCTTTCTTGTTATTAGGTTGTATGAGCCGGAATCTTTCCGCGAACACTAAACATGATTTTACCATACAAGGAGGCTGGAAATATGAATACTTCGTCATTTTTATGCGGGGTGCTGATGGGCGCCGCAGCCAGTATGATTATGTCCAAAAAGCGGAATTCTTTAATGTCTTCGCTAGGGCAATCGGGTGGTTCCATGAGTGGGGCTGCAGATAAAGCAAAAGAAAAAATAATCGGTATGGCCACGACTGGTTTTGGTAACACTGCTGTTTCAAGCAGTAATGCTCAAAGTAACGGTTCAAGCAGCGCAACCTCTGAGCATAAGACTGAATCACCAGTGAAGTCGAAGGAATCCAATCTTAAATTGTTAAAGGAATTCATTCGCAGCAATCCTGAAGTAAAGAGCGAAGTAGAGCAGATTCTTAAAGAAACGCATACAACCATACCGGGATTGTAACCGTAAAGGACTCCATCAGAATCATTTTGGGGATGAAATATTCCGCAGAATGATTCTTTTTTATTATTCAGGGCCTTGAAAATGGTTTATTCAATAGAGAGGATTTTATATATTTATTTACGTGCATTTATCTCGGCAAAATGATAACATACTTACATAGTAACCATTTTTGGCTCATTACTCGGGACTCATCATACATTATAATAAATGAGCTTGCAAAAGGAGGATCCTGTCATGAGAATAGAGCGATTAAGTCAAGATAAGATACGGATTTTCCTCACTTTTGACGACCTGAGCGAGCGGGGCATCCAGAAGGAAGACATGTGGCAGGAAGTTCCTAAGGTTCATGACCTGTTTACGGAGATGATGGATCAAGCATATAGTGAACTAGGTTTTGATGCCACGGGTCCGCTTGCCGTAGAAGTTTTCGCATTGCCCGCGCAAGGCATGGTCGTTATAGTGACCCGAGGAAAATATGATCACCATCAGTACGGTGCGTCCGGGGAAGAAGAATTGCCAGAAGAGATTTATGAAATGGAAGTTACTCTTGAACAAAGCGACTCCATTGTATATGCATTCCGCGATTTCGAGGTTCTGGTTGAAGCGGCTCATGTGCTCATCGGTAATATTACTTCCCAGGGGAAACTGTATTCTTATAACAATAAATGGTATCTGTATTTCGATCCAAAGGAATTTGAAGAAACGGCGTTGTCAGGTCTTGTTGGCGTACTTGCTGAGTTTGGAGATTCCTCACCGGTCACAGAAGCTGTTCTCGATGAATACGGGAAAACAGTGATGCCGGAGAATGCGGTCCAGTTATTGTGCACTCATTTTAAGCGTCAGGAGTAATTAGGCAAGACTAGGGGCTGATGACCATTGTTTAGGCCGATCAGCCCTAGTCTTGTTGTTGGTGATATGTCGGTCATTCTTGTATCAAAGTTATCATCTACCTTGCTGTGTAACGGCAGTAATAGGGTTTAGGGGTGTAGGGAGGTTATTCGGTGCTCGTGTTATCGGTCATTACGTCGGCAGTAGCGCCGGGGCTTGCTCTGTTGACCTTTTTTTATCTGAAAGACAAGTATGATCAAGAACCGCTTCATGTAGTCATTAAAGTATTCTTGCTCGGCCTTCTGATTGTGTTTCCAGTAATGATCATTCAGAGAGGGCTGATGCTGGGACTAAATGGTGGTCCCTATGTGGAGTCGTTTCTCATATCCGCTGGCGTGGAAGAATGTCTAAAGTGGTTTGTGCTGTACCATATGATTTACAATCATACCGAATTTGACGAGCCATATGATGGGATACTATACGCTGTGGCGATTTCGCTCGGCTTCGCAACAATAGAAAATGTAATGTACGCTTGGTATAGCAACGCTTCAATCGGATCAATGTTTCTAAGAGCACTTCTTCCGGTTTCTGGACACGCTATGTTTGGTGTGATCATGGGCTACCATATGGGAAGGGCGAAGTTCTCAAAAGGAGTTCATACCCGCAGAATTCTGGTGTTTTCTCTCCTGTTGCCATGGATGTGGCATGGGATATATGACTTTATTTTGAGTACGACAGCCAACTATTGGATATGGTTTATTGTGCCTCTGATGGCTATCCTATGGTATGGCGGTATGGGAAAGGTTGCTAGGGCCAACAGCCGTTCTCCTTTCCGCTTTCTGAAACGTGAAGAAGAGGTTAACCTATAATCGAGATGGACACACTTATATTCGAAGGGCAGTTCCTAGTAAGGAATTCCAGAGAGGAGAGAGGTGTCTTTTTTTGCGTATAAAAGTACGTATCGTTTGCAAACAGTGCGGTGAGACCTACATATTAAGAGGGATTAAAGAGCATGGTGTCATTCAAACCGGCTTTAAACAATGCCTTTGCAGTAATAGCAGTGGCTTTGAGATTGAAGAGAGAGCATGAGCGGACGTTATAGTCACATTGTGTAGCAACTTCAGTGCATAAGACTCCTAGTTTATTGTCAAACTAACGCCAATAAGCTATCGAAAGGAGTCTTGTAGCCCTATGTACAAAAGATTAAGTGCTGTAATGTTCCCGCTGACCGCGCTGCTGCTGATTGGTGCGCTTGTGTGGGGTTATCAGGAGAATCAGGAGAAGAATTCAATACTAATTAAGGCGGAGAACCAATATCAACGCGCCTTTCATGATTTGTCCTATCATGTGGACCGTCTTCATGGTGAGCTTGGAAATACGCTTGCGGTTAACTCTGCTTCTAATGGGATGCACCGCAAAGGACTTGTGAATGTGTGGCGGATGACTAGTGAGGCCCAAAATGAGATTAACCAGCTGCCGCTGACCTTGCTGCCATTTAGCAAAACAGAGGAGTTTCTGTCCAAAATCTCCAACTTTTCTTATAAAGCCGGGATTCGTGACTTCACTAAAAAACCTCTGACAGATGGAGAGCTGAGCAATCTAAAAGCATTGTACAAGAACTCAGGAGAAATCTCTAAGGATTTGCAAGAGGTACAAAATAAAGTCATTGGCAATCGGCTGCGCTGGATGGATGTTGAAACGGCGTTGGCGACAGAAAATAAAGCGGAGGACAACACGATTATTGACGGCTTCAAAACGGTGGATAAACGTGTAGGGGCATACCCTGAGCTAGACTGGGGTCCTTCAGTAGCAAGCATCTACGATAAACGTTCCGTCAAAATGCTCGGAGGTACCCCCGTGACTGCCGAAGACATCAAACGTAAGGCGTTGAAGTTCGCGGATGCGGGCTCCAATGCTAAAGTGGATGTTAAAGAAAATGGGAAGAACACTGAATGGCCATCCTATACAGCAACTGTTAGCGCTTCGAATAAGAAGCACACCATTAGTATGGATTTCACCAAAAATGGCGGGTTGCTGATCTCTTATTATGACAACCGTGAGGTTGGCCCTGCCAAAGTTTCTATTAAAGAAGCCGTTACCAAAGCAGAGCAGTTTCTTGAGAAAAAAGGATATCCCCATATGACTGCAGTCAGCGCTGATCGTTACGATAATATCGGGAATTTGACCTTTGTAACCAAACAGAATGATGTATTGATTTATCCTGAAAAGATGACCATTCGTATGGGGCTGGATACAGGTGATACCATCGGTTTTGAGGCCAGCGAATACGTCAATGAGCACAAGGACAACCGGAAGCTTCCAAAACCAAAGCTTACCCTTGCAGAGGCGAGAAAATTTCTGAATTCTGATTTCAAGGAACAATACAATCGCTTGTCCTGGATTAAAAATGATGATTCCGTCGAGGTCTTGACTTACGAGTTCGGTGGAGGGGTCAATGGCTCAAAGTATCGTATTTACATTAACGCCGAGGATGGCATTGAAGAGTCTGTGGAAGAAATCAGACCTTCTTCGGGGTCTGAGGCAAAATAAAGGGAGGGCGCATCCAGCAGTTGGGTGCGTCCCTTTTTTTTGCAATATCTATAAAATATATCTGACTGGCTGATATTCCCATGCTATAATCAGGGGTAGTGATAATTACTAAACTGATGTGGCGGTGACATCTTTGTATCCTAAAATTAACGAATATCTATACATACAGGTTGCTTCCAGTGACGCTGCTGAAGCAGAAGTTGAATATAGATCAAGAATTGCAGAGACGGAAGAAGACGCATTCCTGATTGAAATTCCTATGCAGGAGAGCAATGGTCGTCTAAAAAGGCTCTTTATGGGGGACGAGCTTTCGGTTTATTTTTTAACTGAGGGTGGCATCAAAAATTACTTTAATACTTATGTACTGGGCTTTAAAGAAGATGTAATTCGTATGGTCCGGATTCAAAAGCCGGAGACAGATTCGATTTTTAAGATCCAGAGAAGAAGCTTTTTCCGAGTGAATGCAGATCTAGAGCTTGCTGTGAAGGATAGCCTTGGCAAACGGTTCCTGGTTCGTACAGATGATATTGGTGGTGGAGGAATCTCCTTTTTGGTGGATAACCAGGTTAAGCTGGAGGTTGGCAATAAATTGTCCTGCTGGGTATTGGTGCCTTATCGAAACGGAAGCACGGAGCATGTCAATTTTGAAGGTGAAGTAGTGCGCATTAAAAAGCTGGAGAATGGACGGCTTTTAGCGATGTTGAAATTTGTCGCTATTTCAGATTTGGAACGCCAGAAAATTATCCGTTATTGCTTCGAACGTCAGTTTGATTTCCGCAACAGATAAGCATTTTTTACAGCTCTATTAAGCTGTCTGATTTTGCACTGAAGTATAAACTGTGGTATAATTTTATAAGTCGCAGGCAATGCCTGCTTTTTTCTTGATAATATCATCAAGCATAACAATTTATGTGTGCTCCTTGATATTGCAGGAATAGTTTTCGTAACGCTAGATGCTTTTTTTATGAAAGAGTGTTTGAGGAGGAATGCCCCGTTGGATAGGCAGGGTACACATACTTATGACAGAATAAACGTCGCCATCGACGGACCTGCCGGGGCAGGCAAGAGCACTGTAGCCCGATTGGTAGCCCAGAAGTTGTCTTATATCTATGTCGATACTGGTGCAATGTACCGGGCAATCACCTGGTATATGATCCAAGAAGGCATTGAACCGGAAGATCAGCATCGAGTGAACGAGAAGGTTCGCGACATGGTGATTGAACTTATCCCGGAACGAGACATTCAGAAGGTGCTGATTAATGGGGAAGACGTGACCCCACATATTCGGAGCCTTCAGGTTAGCGGCCTTGTGTCGCAGTATGCGAAGATCGAGGATGTAAGATCCAGACTGAGTCAATTGCAGCGTCAGATGGCGCTTCGCAAAGGCGTGGTAATGGATGGCCGCGATATCGGTACAACCGTGCTGCCGGATGCCGAGGTAAAGATTTTTATGACGGCAAGTGTGGAAGAACGAGCTCTCCGTCGTTATAAGGAACTGAGAGACGCGGAATCGGTGACGCTTCAGCAGCTTGAACACGATATTGCAAAGCGGGACCGTCTGGATGAAGGACGGGAGATTTCACCGCTGCGCCGTGCAGAGGATGCTATTCTTCTGGATACGACCTTAATGAATATCGATCAAGTTGTGGAGGCCATTGTATCCCACTGTAGATCTCATGTTGACGGGGAGAGAAATCATTTATGATTTATGCAATTTGTGTTGGATTGCTTCGCTTGATTTACGCAATCCTTTTCCCACTTAAGATTGTGGGGAAAGAAAATGTGCCAAAGGAGGGCGGGGTACTGCTCTGCGCTAACCACATTAGTCTGCTTGATCCAATGACTATTGGAATTAAGCTGGACCGTCAGGTAAAGTATATGGCTAAGGCTGAACTGTTTGAGGTTCCGGTGCTTGGCTGGCTCATTAATAAATTGGGTGCTTTTCCGGTGAAACGTGGCGGCGTAAGCAAAGAATCCATAAAAACGGCCCTTAACACACTTCGTAATGGTAATGTCATGGGTATCTTCCCGGAGGGTACGCGTAACTCTGATGCCGGAGTGGCCAAGAAGGGTGCTGCTAGCTTTGCACTTCGAAGTGGCGCAGCAGTTATTCCAGCGGCTATTATCGGCCAGTATAAACCCTTTCGACGCATGGTCGTTGTCTATGGTGCTCCTGTAGACCTTAGTCAATTTGCCGGTGCGGGGAGCGAATCTCTCGAGGCTGTTACCGATGTCATTATGGATCGCATCCGTGAGATGAAAGAGACAGGTAAACCAAGTGCTAGTTAAGGGATGAGCAGAACAACAAATTTTGCTCAATGTTTTGATTAAATAACGGCATAGCCGCTATTTTTTGGAACATACTATCATCAAGTGTAAGTGAAATATTATGCATTGCTTGTTTTGAACTCTGCTATACGCAGGTTTAAATAAATGGGGTTTTGAATCGAGGAGGCTAATCACATGTCTGAAGAAATTAAAAATCAGGAAGCTGCGGAAAAGAATGAATCCGTAGAAGCGGTGGATTCCGCTGTGACAGAAAATAACGGAGCTGTAGAAGAAGTTGCTGCCGTTAACGAAGAAGAAGTGACTAACCAAGCTGACTTGGAAATCATTTCTCTGAAAAAAGGCGATACCGTGAAAGGAACAATCGTCAAAATCGAAGATAACCAAGCTTATGTAAGCATTGGATATAAATACGACGGTGTGATTCCAATTCGCGAATTGTCCGCAGTACAACTGGACAACGCTGCTGCAGCAGTAGAAGTTGGACAGGAAGTAGAATGTAAAGTTGTCAGCATCAACGACAACAAGGAAAGTCTTGTTCTTTCCAAACGTGCTGTTGATAGTGAAAAATCATGGGAAGATCTTGAGAAATACTTCGCTTCCCAAGAAGCTTTCGAAGTTACTGTGGCTGACGTTGTTAAAGGCGGCCTCGTAGCTGATGTTGGAGCTCGCGGATTTATCCCAGCTTCCATGGTAGAGCGTCACTTCGTTGAAGATTTCAGCGATTACAAAGGCCGTACCTTGCGCGTTAAAGTGAAAGAACTTGACCGTGAGAACAGCAAAGTAATCTTGTCTGCTAAAGAAGTTCTTGAAGAAGAATTCGAAGCTAACAAGCTGAAAATTATGGCTGAACTATCTGAAGGCCAAATCATCGAAGGTACAGTACAACGTCTGACTCAATTCGGCGCATTTGTTGATGTGGGCGGAGTTGACGGTCTTGTACACGTATCTGAAATCGCTTGGAGTCACGTAGAGAAACCTTCTGATGTAGTATCTGAAGGTGATAAAGTACGTGTTAAAGTATTGAAGGTTGATCCTGAAAAAGGAAAAATCAGCCTGAGCATCAAAGCTGCTGCTCCAGGTCCTTGGGACTCTGCTGCTGGCGAAATCAACATCGGTGATGTTGTAACAGGCGTTGTAAAACGTCTTGTGAACTTCGGAGCATTCGTAGAATTGCTTCCGGGTGTGGAAGGTCTTGTGCATATCTCACAAATCTCCCACAAACACATCGCTACTCCACACGAAGTATTGAAAGAAGGACAAGAAGTTCAAGTGAAAGTTCTGGACTTCAATCCATCCGAGAAACGTGTTAGCCTGAGCATCAAAGAAACTGAAGAAGCTCCAGCTCCATCTGCTAGACCTGAACGCAGCAATAGCAGAGACAGAGCTCCTAAAGAAGTTCTGAACAACCCTAACGTTTCCCTTAGCAACGAAGGCCTTAGCTTTACGCTTGCTGAACGTTTTGGTGACAAGCTGGACAAATTTAAGGGTAATAACTAATCCCTAAACGAGCTTTTGAATATACGGGTAAAGTAATCGGCGAGCCCTCGATACGGGGGTTCGCCGATTGTCTTTTTTTCGGAACTGGTCGGATTGATGAGAGTTAACATGATTGTTAGCCAATTTAAATGTTTTTTGCTATGATGAGTAACGTAAGGATGACAGGAGGAATGAATATGGCAAGACCCGTTGTGGCAATCGTTGGGAGGCCTAACGTCGGAAAATCGACGATATTTAATCGGCTGATTGGCGATAGATTAGCCATTGTAGAAGATAAGCCGGGGATTACACGTGACCGGATTTATGGTATTTCAGATTGGAACGGTAAGTCGTTCAGTGTGATTGATACCGGAGGTATTGAAATTGATGGAGAAGATACAATTCTGAAATCAATCCGTGTTCAAGCGGAGCTGGCGATTGAAGAAGCGGATGTTATTGTATTTATGTGTGAGGCGAAGAGTGGTGTGACGAATTCAGATGAAGAGGTAGCTCAGATTCTGTTCCGTTCAGGTAAACCAGTCGTTCTTGCCATCAACAAAGTGGATAATATGAAGCGTGCGGATGATATTTATGAGTTCTATAGCCTTGGTTTTGGCGATCCAATCGGAATTTCTGGTAGTCACGGAACCGGACTCGGCGACTTGCTAGATGCTGTAGTTGAGCGCCTACCTGAGAAAATAGATGATGAATACGATGAGGATGTCATTCGTGTAGCTTTGATTGGCCGTCCGAATGTAGGTAAATCCTCTCTGGTTAACGCGATTTTGGGCGAAGAACGTGTTATCGTCAGCGATATTGCAGGGACAACAAGAGATGCTATCGATACTCCTTTTGAACGTGATGGGCAACGTTATGTGCTTATCGATACGGCAGGTATGCGTAAAAAAGGCAAGGTATACGAGAACATTGAAAAATACAGTGTTATGCGTGCTATGCGTGCGATCGAACGGGCTGATGTGGTCCTCGTTGTAATTAACGGCGAAGAGGGCATCATCGATCAGGACAAGCATATTGCTGGTTATGCACATGAAGCTGGTAAAGCATCTATTTTTGTTGTCAACAAATGGGATGCCATTGTGAAAGACGATAAGACTATGCAGAACTTCGAGACGAAGATTCGTGACCATTTCTTGTTTATGAGTTACGCACCGGTTGTCTTTTTGTCGGCTTTAACCAAACAGCGTTTGCAAAAACTGCTGCCTGTTGTACAGCATGTATCTCAACAGCACGCACTGCGCATTACTACACATTTGGTGAACGACGTTGTATCTGATGCAATCGCGATTAACCCTCCACCAACTGACAAAGGCCGTCGCTTGCGTATTAACTATGTAACGCAGGTTGCGGTTAAGCCGCCTACGATTGTGGTGTTCGTGAATGATCCGTCGCTGATGCATTTCTCCTATGAACGTTATCTGGAGAATAAAATTCGCGCAGCATTTAATTTCGAAGGAACACCAATCCGTCTCTTTACACGGCGCAAATCCGAAAACGAAGGTTAGGGGAGAAGAAGTGTGGCGCTTGAACTTCTGGTTATCGTTGTAAGCTATTTGCTTGGTTCTGTCAGCTTTAGTGTACTGCTTGCAAAGTTGCTAAAGGGAATTGATATCCGTCAATACGGAAGCGGAAATGCGGGGGCTACCAATACACTGCGTGTATTGGGTAAAGGTCCTGCAATACTAGTGCTGTTGCTGGATGTGCTGAAAGGGGTGGCCGCTGTATGGTTAGGAATCTGGGTCGGCGGTTGGGGAACCTGGGTTCCGGCTCTTTGCGGAATCGCTGCCATCATCGGACATAATTGGCCGCTCTATTTTCGTTTTCGTGGGGGGAAAGGCATTGCTACTACGATCGGTGTTATGGCTACGCTTTGTTTATGGCCAGCGCTGCTCGCCGGTATCATCGCCATCCTGTCTATCTTTATCACACGTTACGTGTCCCTTGGCTCATTAATTTTTGTAGCACTGACACCAGTGGCTTTATTGTTGACAGGATTTACACAACCTGTGCTCTGGACCAGTATTATTATTGCGGTCTTCGCCTTCTGGCGGCACCGGACGAATATTGTAAAGATCGTAGAAGGCCGTGAGAACAAGATAGGCTCAAAAGTTAAAGGAGGGAATCGTGTTGTCTGATAAAGTTACCGTACTTGTAGCGGGGAGCTGGGGAACTGCGCTGGCTAGTGTGCTGGCTGCAAACCACTCGGAAGTTTATCTGTGGACACGCAACTCTGATCAAGCTGCCGAGATCAATGGCTCTCATACGAATAATAAGTATCTGCCTGGCATCGCATTGCCAGCTAACATTATTGCAACTACGGATATGGAAACGGCAGTGTCCGGTTCTAAGGCGGTTGTAATTGTAGCTCCGTCTTCAGGAATGCGGCAGGTTGCTCGCAGTCTGAAGCCATTCTGGAAGGATGACATGTTATGTGTTCATGCTACGAAGGGCTTTGAGTCGGAGAGCAATAAGCGGATGTCCATCGTAATTGCAGAGGAACTAGGCTGTGACGAAGGGCAGATCGTCGTCCTCTCCGGTCCAAGTCATGCAGAGGAAGTTGTACGCCGGTGTCCTACAACCGTTGTAGTTGCTTCACCTGATGACAAACGTAGCGCCGAAGCGCAGGAATTGTTCATCAACAACGATTTCCGTGTATATACGAATCGTGATCAGGTAGGGGTAGAGCTTGCCGGAGCTCTTAAGAATATTATTGCCCTTGGTGCAGGTCTATCCGATGGCCTTGGATATGGGGACAATGCTAAAGCAGCGCTTTTGACCCGTGGACTCGCCGAGATATCTCGGGTGGGAGTTGAGCTTGGAGCCAATCCTTTGACCTTTGCCGGCCTTGCCGGAATTGGCGACCTTGTTGTGACGGCTACTAGTCAGCACAGCCGTAACTGGCGCGCTGGGTCCATGCTTGGTCAAGGCAAGCCGCTGGCCGAGGTGCTGGAATCCATGGGGATGGTAGTCGAAGGTATACGTACTACCGAAGCAGCTTATGCAATTTCGCTCAAGCTGGGTGTGCAGATGCCGATTACGGATCAGATTTATCATGTGCTCTTTCAAGGAAGAAGCCCACGCAGTGCGGTTGAAGCCTTGATGGGTCGTGATCGTAAGCCTGAGCTTGAGTCGATCTCCCAGGAAACTTGGGAGCAGTGGCATTCCTGATCCTGTTCACCTTTTTCCGCAAATTCTCATATGTTGTAATGGGGATTGACGGAGGAGGGATGAAAAGTGAGCAGAGATTTTTCCAAGGATGCATTGAACGCCATTAACAAAAAGGCGGGCAAGAACATTACGGAAAGTGCCGTCAAAAAGCTAGCCAGTACGGTAAAGCCAGGAACTACGCAGAATGAAGCCCAGCTCCGCCAGTTAATTAAGCAGGTGTCATCAATGGCGAAAGTGCCGGTCAGTGAAGCTACTGTGCAGGAGATTATCAATGCCGTTAAAAAAGGCGGCGCAGGTTCCAGCACAATGGAGTCTTTAATGAAAATGATGCTTAAAAAATAGCTTTAAGTTGGGTGAGCAAAAGAAAACGGATCAATGAACGATTCCGTCGTCTTTTGCTTTTTTTTATATTCCTGATAATTTTCACGAAGCGTAATTTATTTAAAATAATACATAAAAAATGATGTTTTTTTACAGAAAAGGATAAGGTCATGATATAATAGTCCCTAATAAATTACAGGCGAATGGGGGCTTTGACCATGGATCCGATGACGAAAATGTGGTTATCCCTGATTGCGATGCTGATTATGGGATTATCAGTATTTCTTATAACTTTTGCTCGGAGCAAAACCAAGGGATTGCTTAAGGCTGTACTGTCTATACTTGCTTTTGTCATCATGTTAGTGGGCCTATTGGGCGGAGTTGTTTCAATTATGTAAGCAGTTACATAGTGTTGAGGAAGGAAGTAACATCATGAAATCACAAAAAGGAGTTACCGTTGTATTTCAACCAGAAGGTCGTAAAGCTGTTGTGAACCGTGGCATTTCGTTATTAGAGGCCGCTCGTAAAGCAGGAGTGCCAATTACAACTAGATGCGGAGGCAAAGCAGGCTGTCTGATGTGCAAGGTTACAGTCGCGAAGGAAGAGGCTGCTGCAGTAAGGCCTCCCGGAGATATTGAGCGGCGTAAGCTTGGATCGGCCTTAGAAGATGGAACGCGTCTGGCCTGTCAGGCTGCCGTATGGAGCGACGTAACCGTTCAGGTGCCGGAAGATCCACTGAAGGCTGCGGTGCGCCGTAAGCTTGAAGCAGCGCGGCGTAGGGAAGAAGATGAACTGTGGTAGCGTAAGAATGTCACCGTGGGAGGGACTCGGTTGGAGTTTATAGGATATAAAATGAAACTGAAGGCAGGGGCCAAGCTTTTGCTAGGGATGGTATCGCTCGCGCTTACGCTTTCGGGCTGTCTATACCCAGGTGAAGAGAAGCGGGCTAGTGTTAATTATCGGGAAAGTGTTAAACGGATACAAGCAGCCGTTGATGATTATCAACAGGAGGAAGGGGTATTGCCCATTCTTAATGCGGATGAAACTACTCCAAGGTATGAGAAGTTTCGTATTGACCTGGGGAAGTTGAATAATAAGGGATATTTGGATGATATACCGGCTACCGCTTTTGAGCAGGGTGGAAGTGCTTATTTTCTTATTTTGAATGAGGAAATTGATCCTGTGGTGAAGGTGATGGACCTTGTTACGGTTCAAAAGGTGAATGACGTGCAACGACAGGTTAACCGTTATAAATCAGCTCATGGCGGCAACCTGCCTGTGCTTGATGAGCTATACCCCGGATTGTATACCATTGATCATAAGCAGGCGGGTACAAGCTCTATAACCTTAACTAGCGTCTATTCCGGTCAAGTTCTTGACTTTATCATGGATAAGGATGGAACTGTCTACGTAGATTATGTTTTTGATATCATGGCTGCCGTCGATAAGAAGGGTGGAGAGCACGACAAGAATCAGGACTTGCGACTGGATCTGGAGGAAGCTTCATATTACGTTCCCGTAAAGTCTTTGCCGTATCTATGGATTAATAATCAGCCGATCCCACAGCCTCCAAGTTAGAGTTATAGTTTAAAAGCGTCTAAGCTTCGGTTTTATCCGGGGCATTAGGCGTTTTTTGTTTATAACCTTTTAATCTCAGCATCCACTAAAAATAGTTCTATCAACGAATCCTACCTCATAAGATGGATGAGTAAGCTTCCGGGCGTCAGACGCCTTGCGGCGCGCAGACTTAACTTTTTTTGAAATTACATTGTGAAATGCGCGAATATGGGTCATAAATTCGTTCCGGATACATATGATGATACTAGTCCAAATGCATGTCCGAGCATTCGGAGTTTAGCGCGGGGCAAGTACGTCCCGGTCGAAAGCAGCTAGGCTTCGGGCGGGCATACGATAAGTCCGGTTGATGTCCTGCAAGGGTCAGATTACCGGCGGAACGCGAAGTCGATGCTCTTCAGGCATTTTTTCTTCGGAGTAATATGAGGAGGGGATCTCTTTTGGAAAAAGTGGATATTTTCAAGGACATTGCCGAGCGTACCGGCGGAGACATTTATCTTGGCGTCGTCGGCGCGGTTCGCACGGGGAAATCGACATTTATCAAGCGCTTCATGGAAACCATTGTCCTGCCAAACATCACGAATGAGGCTGATCGAGTAAGAGCTGTGGATGAGCTTCCGCAAAGCGCAGCAGGCAAAACGATTATGACGACAGAACCGAAGTTTGTGCCAAACAACGCAGTCCAAATCAAGGTTGCGGAAGGGCTTGAGGTTAATGTTCGTCTGGTAGACTGTGTGGGTTACGCTGTAGAGGGTGCAAAAGGTTACGAGGATGAAAATGGACCACGTATGATCTCTACACCTTGGTTTGAAGAGCCTATTCCTTTTCAGGAAGCGGCAGAAATCGGGACACGTAAGGTTATTCAGGAGCATTCAACGCTAGGTGTAGTGGTAACAACAGATGGTACGATTGCAGAAATTCCGCGGAACTCGTACGTGGACTCTGAAGAGCGCGTCATTGCAGAGCTGAAGGAAGTGGGTAAGCCGTTTGTGCTTGTCATTAACTCCACCCGGCCACGCAGTGAGGAAGCGCAGCAGCTCCGTAACGAGCTAGCCATCAAATACGATATCCCAGTTATGACGCTAAGCGCCGCAAACATGAGCGAAGATGACGTAACTGGTGTGCTGCGGGAAGTGCTTTATGAATTCCCAGTGCATGAAGTAAATGTAAATCTGCCAAGCTGGGTTATGGTGCTTGGAGAAAACCACTGGCTACGTAGTAGTTATGAGAACTCCGTTCGCGATACGGTAAAAGACATTCGCCGCCTGAGGGATGTTGACCGCCTCGTATCTCAGTTCACCGAATATGACTTTATTGATAAAGCTGGCCTAAGTGGTATGAACATGGGTCAGGGTGTAGCAGAGATCGACCTGTATGCTCCAGAAGAGCTGTACGATCAAGTTCTGATGGAAGTGGTTGGGGTTGAGATCCGCGGTAAGGATCATTTGCTCCAGCTTATGCAGGAGTTCTCACATGCGAAACGAGAATACGACCGATTCTCAGAAGCTTTGGAAATGGTCAAGACTACTGGCTATGGTATCGCGGCTCCATCCTTAGCTGAAATGGCACTCGACGAGCCAGAACTGATTCGTCAGGGCTCTCGCTTCGGGGTTCGCTTAAAGGCTACGGCACCATCCATTCATATGATTCGGGTGGATGTGGAGTCTGAATTCTCGCCAATCATCGGAACGGAAAAGCAAAGCGAAGAGCTGGTTCGTTATCTGATGCAGGACTTTGAGAATGATCCTATTAAGATTTGGGAATCCGATATTTTTGGCCGCTCCCTGCACTCCATTGTAAGAGAAGGAATTCAAGGCAAGATAGCTATGATGCCGGATAATGCGCGCTACAAACTGCAAGAAACGCTTGGCCGCATTATAAATGAGGGTTCCGGCGGACTTATTGCAATTATTCTCTAAGCTGAATATAAATAAATTCAAAGAGTGGGAGAAATCCTGCTCTTTTTATTTGTATCTATCCTAAAACTTGATTCCTAGTTCCTATAATAACGGTGAATCTGACTCAATTATTCTGATGAAATAAAGACCTTAAATGCTCCTATAGGTCTAACAAATTAGATTGAATTTAGATAAATATGCAAGGATAGATGATAATTTCTGCTCCTTTTTTGAGTAACAGCTTGAATTTATGGATGGGCTGTATTACTATAAGTTTGTTGCGCTTCAAGGTCTAAGGGCGCCAAAGTTAAGTTTTAAACGGGATTATCACGTATATTTTACGTTGAAACGGAAACAGTGTATGATACCGGAGAATTTACTCAGGGAGGTGAGAAAACATGAATAAATCAGATTTGATCAATGTAGTTACAGAAGCAACTGAACTTCCCAAGAAGGATGCTACTAAAGCTGTAGATGCGGTTTTCGAAGCAATTACAGAAGCACTGCAAAGCGGTGATAAAGTACAACTGGTTGGATTCGGAAACTTTGAAGTGCGTGAGCGTTCTGCACGTAAAGGCCGTAACCCGCAAACTGGTGAAGAAATCGAAATTCCTGCAAGCAAGGTACCGGCATTCAAACCCGGTAAGGCGCTGAAAGACGGAATCAAATAAAGATTTCTACATACCTATCCCATAGTCTTTTTAAGAACAACTATGCCGCCCTCCAAGGCGGCATTTGTTTTTTGAAATACTATGAACTGTATAATAGGTTTAGAGGAGGATGAGTGATGATGGATAAAAATACGGGTACTACTCCGCTTCCAACGGGCAGCGACTATATTGTGGTTAAGGCTAAAGATAATGGCGTTCAGGTCATTGGGTTAACCAGAGGTACAGATACACGTTTTCATCATACAGAGAAGCTGGATAAGGGCGAGGTATTGATTGCCCAGTTTACTGATCATACCTCAGCGATGAAGATCCGCGGTAAGGCTGAAATATGGACAAAGCACGGACAATTGGAAAGTGAAAGCTGAAAAGCAGGCATAGCCTGCTTTTTTTCAAAATATAGTAAAGATAAATGATCGTATTCCGCTAAGAGTGGGAATTATGGATAAGGGGGGCGTGTTCATGAACAAGGCCTGGTGGGTTGGAGCCGTATTACTCTTGACTGCAACCTCTGCTGTAATATTGCCCAAAGTGGCAGATATGGATTCAACCTTACAGCAGCGAAATGGTGCAGTGGAGACTTTTACTGGCGGCCATAACACGGTGCTAGACAACGATAATCTTGTTGATGTTCTTGGCGCACTTCCATTGACCTTATCCATTGATAGCGTAGACTGGGAGGATCACGTTCTGTCTCTGGATTTAAAAGTGAGCGGAAATGATCATGAACCCCAGGAGCTTTATCGAAATATGGCACAGACTATTTCTTTTGCTTTTCAAGAAACCTCGAATGTGGATCAGCTTCTGCTGCGCATCGTGGTCATGGATAAATGGCTGGATAGCCGCCGGCTGCTGCTAGCAGGGGATATCAGACGCGCGGAGTGGTCCGTTGAACTCCAGAATGAACTTCAGTCTGCGGGTAATTTCCCCATTTCCGAGCGTCTCAAGACGGGCTTCCGTATTAGTGAGACTGAGCTCTGGAAGAAGCAGTTCATTTATCCTTGAGAAGAATAAAAGAAACTCAGTTGTATCACAGTGCGTGACAAAAAAACATGTGATATAATAGACAAGATTGTGAACAAAGGAATTAATATAAATGTCAATGGCTTCGGAGGCTGAAATGAAACCGTACTGCATACCGCAACTGGCAAAACCCTACACCGACTACGACATGATTCAGAAGCATACGGATTTGCCGCCGTTTTCTGATGGCCGGGGTCATTTGTTATATATTTTTCTAAACCATGGATCTTCTGTAAAAGGAAGTACTGGTGAGTTGTATACGCTCGTAACCGCACTTATTCAACTTGGACTAGATACACATGAGGTAATTGACCGCTCGAATGATAGACGCGGTGGAGATCCTATGCGTTCCCGTCAATTAAAGGTATTGGCTGGCGATTATTTTAGTAGCTGGTTTTACCATCTGCTTGCAAAGAGTGATCAGATTGAGATGGTTGGAATCTTGAGTAAGGCGATTGCTGATTTCAATGTCTTGAAAGCGAACCTCTATGTGAAGATGAGAGGAATCCGTCTTTCGGCTGAACAATACTTGCGGCACATGGTACAGCTCAATATGCGGCTGTTCCTTTCTTTTACGCCCATGATCGAGAATTCCTTAGTGGAATTGTGGGAGAAGTTATTGACAGAGTTCAGTCAATGCGAAACTGTTGCCATAGAGCTTCAGCGTTGTGATAACCTTGAGAATGCTAGCAATGGTTATTGTTACTGGAAGATGCTGGAGTCAGCGACAGAGGAAGAACGCAAACAGCTTCAAGACCAGAACCTTGATCAGAAGGACTGGAAGATGCTGAAGATGAAATATAAATGTGATTCTCTGCTGACGGACATGCTCCATCAGTCGATTCAGTCGATTCAGGGACTATTACAAAGCGTTAAAGACGAAAGCCTGCTTAGAGAGCTTGAGATAGCGCTGGATCGTATTCTCCTGCAGATGAAAGTCTCAGGACAAGCAGCCGTGGAGGGTTAGTGGATGACTATGGACAAAACTACAACTGCTGTGGGTGATAACAGCAAGCCGAAGGAACAGTTTGTGCACTCGGTGTTTGAGAGTATTGCAGGTAAATATGATTTGATGAATGACATCTTAAGCTTTCGCCGCCATAAGGCTTGGCGTAAGTTCACGATGAAGAAGATGGGTATGAAGCGCGGGGATTCAGCTGTAGACTTATGCTGCGGCACTTGCGATTGGAGCATTGCCTTGGCCGAAGCCTCACAGACAGGGAATGTGATAGGGCTCGACTTCAGTGCAGGCATGCTTGAAGTGGGGCGCCGTAAGGTGGAGGAGCGCAAGCTTCAGGACCGGATCTCTCTCGTACAGGGCAACGCTATGGAGTTGCCTTTTGAAGACAACGCATTTGATTATGCAACGATTGGTTTTGGACTCCGCAACGTACCGGATCTTGTTCAAGTGCTGAACGAGATGAAACGAGTGGTGAAGCCCGGAGGAATGGTGGTCTGCCTGGAGCTTTCCAAGCCGATGAAACAACCGTTTAAAGGTATCTATTTCTTTTATTTTCAGCGTGTACTCCCATTGCTGGGCAAGTTATTCGCTAAAAGGTATGAGCAATACAAATGGTTGCCAGAATCGCTGGCGCTGTTCCCTGACCGGGAGCAATTAGCTGCTATTTTCCGTGAAACCGGACTGCAAAAAGTGGAATCCTTCCCCTTGACCGGAGGCATCGCGGCATTACATATTGGGCTCAAGGAGAACGGGAATGTTTAAGAAAATCGGTATCTTTTTACAAATGATCAAGTTTGAACATACGGTATTTGCTTTACCTTTTGCTTTTATGGGCGCTTTACTTGGTTCCGTTGTCATGTCTGGCACGCTACCTACCTGGAGCCAGATTGGTTGGATCGTAGTGGCTATGTTTGGGGCACGGAGCGCTGCTATGGGGCTGAATCGACTGATTGACCGGATAAGTGATGCTAAGAATCCACGCACAGCGGGAAGAGCTATTCCTGCAGGATTATTGAAGATCGGTGAAGTCGTCATTTTTATCGGCATTTCGTTTTTCTTACTCTTTTGGGCAGCCTTTAAGCTGAATCCTTTGTCGGCCAAGCTCTTGCCGATCGCAGTTTTCCTTCTTGTCATTTATTCATTTACTAAGCGCTTTACATGGGCCTGCCATCTTATCCTCGGTCTGACCATTGCGCTTGCACCTTTAGGCGGTTGGGTAGCTGTAACTGGTAGTGTGAATTGGACTTCAATGGTATTTTATTTCACTATTGTGTTTTGGACTGCAGGTTTTGATGTAATTTATTCTTGTCAGGATGTTGAGTTTGATCTAAAAGAGGGCTTGAAGTCCATTCCGGTTCGGTTCGGGGTTCAAGGTGCACTCTTTATTGCCCGCGTATTTCACATTCTCACGGCGATTGGATTCGTATCGTTGCTGTTTATGACGGATTTAAGCTGGTGGTATGTAGCAGGCATGATCATCGCATATATCATTCTCTTTTATGAGCACTACATTGTATCTCCGAGTGACCTGAGCCGTCTGCAGACTGCTTTTTTCACTATGAACGGCGTATTGAGCATCGTGGTGTTCTCTTTCACTTTGATTGACTTGGTGGTGCAGTTCTACTAATGACGCTTACTAAACCGAAAAACATCGTGGTTGGAATTACAGGAGCAAGCGGTGCGATATATGGTGTTCGTCTAACTGAAACCTTGCTGTCACTAGGCTACTCCGTGCATTTGGTAGTTAGCAATGCGGGCTGGCGCGTATTTAAAGAAGAACTTGGCTATATCGCATCAGACCGGGAGGGCTTTTTGAACGAAAGGTTCAAAGGCTATCCCGGTTCTCTGCTTTATCATCCTGTTGCGGATATCGGCGCATCCATTGCAAGTGGTTCGTTTCGTGTGGAAGGGATGATTATTATGCCTTGCTCTATGGGAACATTATCCGCGGTAGCGAATGGGACCTCTGATAATCTGATGACACGTGCTGCTGACGTTATGCTCAAGGAAGGCCGCCCACTGGTGCTTGTACCTCGTGAGACTCCACTGCATGCTATTCATCTAGAGAATATGTTGAAGCTGTCCCGTCTGGGAGTTCGGATGATTCCCGCAATGCCGGCTTTTTATTTTGGGCCGCAAAGTATGGATGATCTGATTAATTTCATGGTGGGCAAAGTGCTTGACAGCTTTAATATTGAACACAATTTATTTCGAAGATGGGGGGATTGAAAGGATGGACAATAACAGCCACACCATCATTGGCAAAATCAGCTATACCAACTCATGGCCGGTATTTCACAATTTTCATCCCTCTGCACTGAAATATCCTGCAGAGATGGTGAGTGAGGTACCTGCCATTCTTAATCAGGGGATGAGCCGTGGAACTATTCATGTAGGTGCTTTATCCTCTTTTGCTTATGCTGAGGCCAGTGACAAATTATTACTTCTACCTGATTTATCGGTTAGCGCGGACGGTCCTGTGAGATCAATATTCCTTTTTTCCAGGGTGCCATTTGCTCAGATTGGCAGCGGTAAGATCGCTGTTACGAATACTTCTGCAACCTCAGTAAATTTGCTGAAAATTTTAATGGAAAAAGCTTTTGGCAATAAACCGGAGTATATTAGCGCTAATCCTGATTTGGATGACATGATGCATGAAGCGGATGCCTGTTTATTAATTGGTGATAATGCTATTAAGGCCTCATGGCAGGATCAAGGTTATATCGTTACTGATCTAGCTGAGGTTTGGAAGGAATGGACGGGCTTAGGGATGACCTTTGCGGTCTGGGCAGTGAATCGAAAGGCTGCGGAGGACAAACCGGAAGCTATTTCTGAGATTGCAGAGGCTTTTGCCGAGAGTAAAATGCGGGGATTGAGAGATTTAGATCCTATTGTACAAGCAGCTTGTTCTAACATTGGAGGAACAAAGTCTTATTGGGAAGGGTACTTCCGCAATTTATGTTATGATTTTGGAGAAAGGCAGCAGCAAGGTTTGAACCTCTATTTCCGCTATGCCTATGAGATGGGCCTGCTGCCGCAGGAAGTGAAGATGGAGATTTGGAGCCATAAACTGTTGACACGGGTGAAAGAATGAAACGACTGCAAATATTCGGATTACTGAACAGAGATATGGATCAGATTGAAAAAGAGCTGTACCGCAGTGTACAGGGGGATGACGATCTGCTTACAGAAACCTCCCTGCATTTATTAAAGGCAGGCGGCAAAAGATTACGTCCCGTATTTGTCCTAATGGGCGGGAAATTCGGTAAGTATGATCTGGAAAAACTGAAACGGGTGGCGATACCGTTAGAGTTGATCCATAGCGCTTCACTGGTCCATGATGATGTGATCGACGATGCAGAATTGCGCCGTGGTGAACTCACCGTGAAAGCAAAATGGGGCGATAAAATTGCCATGTACACTGGTGACTACATATATGCAAAAGCGCTGGTTATGACTACGGAGCTGAAGAATCCACGAATTCATCAAATTCTGTCTAAGGCGATGATCGAAATGTCGATCGGAGAGATGGAGCAGATTCGTGACTTTTTCAACAGTGAGCAAAGTGTACGTCATTATCTACGGCGTATCCGCCGCAAAACAGCCCTGCTGATTGCAGTTAGCTGCCAACTCGGCGCTCTTGCTGCTGAGGCAGATCCAGAAGTAGCTCGTCTGCTTTATAATTATGGATATAACGTGGGTATGGCGTTCCAGATTCGTGATGATTTACTGGATCTCTCAGGCACAGAGAAACAGATCGGTAAACCTCCGGGCAGTGATATGCGGCAAGGAAACATTACACTTCCAGTGATTTATAGTCTTGAGGATGAGCGACTGCGCGAGTCATTGCTTGAGGAACTGAAGTCTATACGTGAGGGACATAGCACGGTAGGACATGCGATTGATCTCATTCTTTCCGGAGACGGAATCGCCCGTTCTGAGGAGCTCGCTTCACGTTATATCGACAAGGCGCTGGCGGCGCTGGAACAATTGCCTAACAATAAGACTAAGCGCAATCTGCGCGATATTGCGTATTTTATAACAGGTAGAAGTTATTGATCTTCTGGTGAGATTGAAATTAAACGTTTCCAGAAAGCAATGTTTCTGTTAAGATAGCGTCAAAACAACCCTTCAAATGGGAAAATGGAGAGTGCTTCTATGGAAAAGACGTATCTGATGGTCAAGCCTGATGGAGTTCAACGTGGATTAATAGGGCGTATTGTTGCCCGCTTTGAGGATAAGGGGTTTAAATTGGTCGCTGCTAAACTGATTACAGTGAGTGAGGATCAAGCGAAAAGACATTATGCTGAGCATGCAGGCAAAGACTTTTTTTCAGAGCTGGTCTCTTTCATCACTTCAGGTCCAGTGTTTGCAATGGTATGGGAAGGCGATGATGTCGTAACTTTATCCCGGACACTCATAGGCAAAACAAAAGTTGGAGAAGCTCTGCCAGGCACGATTCGTGGCGACTTTGCCAGCCATACACCACTTAATTTAATTCATGGATCAGACTCGCCTGAAAGTGCAGAACGGGAAATTGCTAATTTCTTTGCTCCAGATGAACTGAATCAGTATAACAAAGACATCGCAGTCTGGATGTAAGGTCCAGGTGGGAGGCAGGGGATTAACATGTCTGATCGTAATGTTGCAGCATTAACAACAGATCCAGATTATAGCGGATTTATTCACAACGTTAAACAAAGCACCGGAATTGATCTGGCTCAATATAAAGAAGCACAGATGAAGCGGCGTTTGACGACTCTTCGGATGAAGAATGGTTATCATACCTTCAGTGATTTTTTTGCAGCGATGATGAAAAATAAGGACTTATTTTATGAATTTTTAGATCGAATGACGATCAATGTCTCTGAGTTCTGGCGGAATCCGAATCGCTGGGAAGTTTTGCGGGATATTATCCTCCCTGACCTCCAGCAGTCGGGCCGCAAATTAAAGCTGTGGAGCGCGGCATGTTCCACAGGCGAAGAGCCTTACACGCTGGCTATGATTTTGTCGGACAAGAATATATTGGCGCAGACAGGTATTCTTGCCACTGACATTGATGATGGCGCTTTATCCAAAGCAAAGCAGGGTCTTTATTTGGAACGTTCTTTAAAGGATGTGCCGAAAGACGTGGCAGCACGTTATTTTACGCCGGAAGGCCCTGTCTTCAAGGTCAGCGATTCACTTAAGAAAAATATAGATTTCCGCAAACAAAATTTGCTCTTGGACAAGTTCGACGAAGGTTTCGATCTTATTATTTGTCGCAATGTAATGATCTATTTTACTGAAGAAGCGAAGAACAAGCTCTATCATAAGTTTTCGGCTAGCTTACGTCCGGGTGGTTATTTGTTTGTGGGCAGCACAGAGCAAATCTTTACACCGGCTCAATATGGCTTTGAATCGACGGAAACTTTTTTCTATCGTAAAAAATAAATACTTTTTGCTCCTTCGCCATTAACTTCAAAGGTATACTTTCGCAAAAGTTCAGTGATACTGGATAGTAGAATCTGTACGCTAAGTGAAAGGAAAGTTAAACCGATGGACAAAAGCAAGGTCATTGCCGCGTACAAACGAGGCTTTATCACCGTTCGTGAGTGCGGGCAAATTCTCGGTGTGGAGGAAATGCAATTGGAGCGCCTTCTGCAGCTGGAAGAGCGTAAGTCTACATTCCCTCCACCAAGCCAGCGGCTCGGCAGCTAACAAGCTGAGGACCCAGCCGAGGAGCGCCATTCATACTCTTAAGGGTATGGATGGCGCTTTTTATTTCGGTATACATACAGTGTTTCTAGGGAGATCCCTTTCTTGTCAAAGCGGATTCCCTATACTATAATGAGCAAAGATCATAGGATTTTAGCGGTTTACAGTTTAAAAGTATAAAAGGGGGAAGACATCATGAGTTTACGCTATTTAACAGCGGGGGAAACGCACGGCCCCCAGCTAACGGCTATTATTGAGGGATTGCCAAGTAATTTAACTTTGGATTTTGAAGAGCTT
Source organism: Paenibacillus sp. FSL E2-0190 (assembly GCF_037992965.1). NCBI lineage: Bacteria > Bacillati > Bacillota > Bacilli > Caryophanales > Paenibacillaceae > Paenibacillus > Paenibacillus sp. FSL E2-0190. The sequence continues at coordinate 4,746,683 of NZ_CP150306.1, read as the reverse complement.
AACTTTCAATTGCATCGTCGACAAAAGGGATACGGACGTGGACGCCGCATGCAGATTGAGAAAGATACGGCACAGATTGTAGGTGGAGTACGTCACGGCTATACTACGGGTGCTCCGGTAGCCTTGGTAGTAGAGAACAAGGATTGGACTCACTGGAAGAACATTATGAATATTGAACCTATTCCAGGCAGTGATGAAGAAAAACGCCGGGTAAATCGGCCGCGTCCTGGACATGCAGATTTGAATGGTGGATTGAAGTACAATCATACGGATCTTCGCAACGTTCTGGAGCGCTCCAGTGCCCGCGAAACCGCAGCCAGAGTCGCATGTGGCGCTGTAGCCAGACAGCTGCTGGCAGCTTTTGGTGTGAAAGTAGCAGGTCAAGTCATTCGCATTGGTGAAATTGAGGCTCCTGCAAATGATCTGCCTATCGATGAGCTGATTGAACGGACAGAACAGTCTTCTGTCAGAGTTGTCGACAAAGAAACAGAACAGAAAATGGAGGCTTACATAGATCAGATCAAGGAAGAGGGCGACTCCATCGGTGGAATCGTTGAATGTATCGTCGAAGGACTGCCCATTGGACTTGGCAGCTATGTACAGTCAGATCGGAAGTTAGACGGGGCAATTGCTGGGGCAGTAATGTCGATTAATGCCTTCAAAGGCGTTGAAATCGGCATTGGGTTTGAAGCAGGTAAATTGCGTGGATCGCAAGTCCATGATGAAATTATGTATGAAGCTTCTAAAGGATACTATCGCGCAAGCAATCGTTTAGGCGGTTTTGAAGGCGGGATGACGAATGGCATGCCGGTAGTGGTTCGTGGTGTTATGAAGCCTATTCCTACCTTGTATAAGCCACTTCAAAGTGTAGATATCGATACGAAAGAACCTTTTACTGCTCAAGTAGAACGTTCGGATGCATGTGCAGTTCCAGCGGCATGTGTGGTTCTGGAAAGCGTAGTGGCATGGGAAGTTGCTAAAGCATTTCTTGATAAATTCGGCGGGGATTCTCTCGAAGAAATTAAAGCGAATTATGAAAACTATCTTGCACAATTGGAGAGTTATTAATCATGCGTACAATCAATGTAGATTTGGGAGATCGTTCTTATCCAATCCACATCGGTAGTGGTCTGCTGCAGAACATTGCCCAGTACTGTGCTGAGGCTGGACTGTCCACTCGTAGCCCGCTACTGGTTGTGAGTGATAGTGAAGTAGCTCCACGGTATTTACCGGCGCTTGAAGAAGCTCTACGTCAGCAAGGTTATACCGTAGTAAGCCATATTATGCCGGCAGGGGAAGCATCCAAATCATTAACCGTGTATGAAGAGGTTATGACGACCGCGATTCAAGCGGGACTGGATCGCAACTCAGCGGTGTTGGCTTTAGGTGGCGGGGTTGTTGGTGATTTAGCTGGTTTTGTAGCAGCTACCTACATGCGAGGAATAGGATTTCTACAAATTCCAACGACGATTCTAGCCCATGACAGCAGCGTAGGCGGCAAAGTGGCTGTCAATCATCCACTAGCCAAAAATATGGTTGGTGCGTTCTATCAACCTTCGCTGGTGCTTTACGATTTGGATACCCTTCGCACGCTTCCGCCGCGCCAAGTCTCTTCTGGCTTAGCTGAAGTAGTGAAGCATGGTCTGATTATGGACAAAGAATTCGCATATTGGTGCCGTGAACATGCTGATGAGCTGCTTGCTCTGAATGCTGAAGCCCTGGGTTATGCCCTTGAGCGCGGTTGTGCGATCAAAGCTCATGTCGTGGCGAACGATGAACGTGAGCATGGACTTCGGGCGATCCTGAATTTAGGCCATACGATCGGCCATGCTATTGAAGCGGTTGGCGGATATGGTGTGTTTTTGCATGGTGAAGCGATTGCGATTGGTATGGCGGGTTCGGCGCTGCTGGCTGTAAAGCTTGGACGTGACCGATCCATTTATGAGGATACAGTATCTATGTTATCTGCCCTTTCACTGCCTATACAGCTTCCTTCTGAATATGATGAAGAGGAGCTAATGGAAGCGATGATGCATGATAAGAAATTCAAAGAAGGCAGAATGACTTTTATTGTGCCTGATGCCATAGGAGCCGTTAGTATTGTAAACGATGTACAGGAATCGCTTGTGCGAGAGGTTCTCGCAGAGCTTAAAAAGGAGGGAAAACCGTGGTAAATCGAGGGATTCGCGGAGCAACTACCGTGATTAATAACGAAGAAACAGAGATTTTGCGTGAAACCGTTGTGCTGCTGCGGGAGATCGTTGAACGCAATAATGTTATAGCTGAGGATATTAGCAATGTATGGATTACGATGACCAATGATCTGGATGCTACTTTTCCGGCAAGAGCCATACGTGAGATTGAGGGCTGGGAAATGGTGCCGCTTATGTGTTCTACGGAGATCCCGGTCAAAGGCAGCCTGCCGATGTGTATCCGGTTAATGGTGCAGTTTAATACGGATAAATCACAGCGTGAGATCCGCCATGTGTATCTGAATGAAGCTCAGAAGCTTCGTCCGGATTTGTCGCAGAGTAAGTCTTAAATTTGAGTTGTGGGTTGTCAATGACCCTTGTCATCATGTATAGTGTAATTAGCCGAGTATAGAAGAGTTTAGTTGAGTTGAGATGAGTATAGTTGAGCAGAGTGCAAGAAATTTTTGCGAATATAAGAAAGTATAAGCTTTGTTCTATACATTCTTATATTTCACGCATATACGCTTACCGTCCTTATAAGGACGCTGAAGACGTTTATGCCTGATTAGCAGTTTTTGTGTACGCAGAGTCTTTATTTTGATATGTACGGGAGTGATATTTCACATCTCTGATGTATCTTATTTAGAGATAAGTCTGTAGGCACAATATAACGATGCTGATCATTGCTCAAAAACATATACTTACTTACACAAACCCTCTACTTTGGTAGAGGGTTTTTCTGTGTTTCGGAAAGATTTATATAACTAAGGGGGCATCTAAAAATGACGAATCCGAGTGTTCAAGAGGTGGTAAAGCTGTCGCAGGATTATAATCTGATTCCTGTTGTGAAGCGGCTGCTGGCTGATATGGAAACACCTATCCGGTTATTCCAACGTTTTGCTGAACGTGACCGCGCGTTCTTACTAGAAAGTGTAGAGGGTGGCAAACAATGGGCCCGGTATTCGTTCATCGGCAGCGATCCCTTTTTAATGATATCGGGAAAAAAGGGTGCGATTAACGTAGAGATCGACGGTAAGAAAAAACAGCTGCATGGAAAGCCGATTGAGGAGCTTAAGGCGCTGCTTCGTTCATACCGTAGCCCTAAGCTGGATGAGATGCCGCCTTTTACTGGAGGAGCTATCGGATTTTTTGGATATGATCTGCTGCAATATTATGAGAAGCTGCCTGAGCATCCAGTAGATGATCTCCAAATGGATGATATCCGGTTTATGTTCTGTGATCGCATCATTGTTTTTGATCATGTGAAACAACAAATTCTCCTAGTTGGCAACCTGCATGTTAAAGACGGTGATACGGACTCAGATATCAAATCCAATTACGAAAGCTTAAGTCGTAAGCTTGAGGATATGGCCGAAGAGCTGCAGAAGGAAGGGCCTAAGGAAAATGTGAACCGCCGCAGTATTCCGCAGGATATTGAGCTGGGTGAGATTCATTCCAACCTTACTAAAGAACAATATATCAACAACGTAGAACAAGCGAAGGAATACATTCGGGCTGGCGATATTTTTCAAGTGGTGTTGTCGCAGCGCCTGCATATTGAAACGGAAGTTTCTCCACTGCATGTATACCGGATGCTCAGGACGCTTAACCCATCTCCATATATGTATTATTTGAAAATGGATGAAGAGATTATTGTTGGAACCTCACCGGAAGCGCTCGTAAAGGTAGATGGAAATCGTGTGGAGACACGGCCGATTGCCGGAACAAGACCAAGAGGTGAAAGTGAAGCTTCGGATCGTGCTTACGCCGCGGAGCTGCTGGAGGATGAAAAAGAACGTGCAGAGCATTTGATGCTAGTTGATCTAGGTCGTAATGATTTAGGAAGAGTGTCCAAATTCGGTTCTGTAAAATGTGATTCCTTTATGGAAATTGAAAGATACTCTCATGTCATGCATATGGTATCGAATGTGTCAGGCACGCTTAGCGAGGATAAAGATTTCTTTGATGCCTTTCTCTCCTGTCTGCCAGCTGGTACTGTCTCAGGAGCACCTAAGCTACGGGCAATGGAGATTATTGCTGAATTGGAGCGAGAAGCCCGTGGTGCTTATGCGGGGGCGATTGGATATTTGGGATTCTCGGGAAATATGGATTCATGTATCACCATCCGTACAATCATCTTCCGTAAGGGCAGAGCATATGTGCAGGCTGGGGCGGGTATCGTTTGGGACTCGGTTCCGGAGAAAGAGTATGAAGAGACGGTGAATAAAGCGAAGGGCATGCTAAAAGCTATTCGTATGGCAGAGGCTATGTTCCCACCCGAGATAAAAGAGAAACAAGTCATCAATCAAGATTACATGTACGCATATACCCCTGAACAGGTGGTTTGATTAATAAAAAAGATTACATTAAGGCTGGAGGATGAACATTATGGATGCAACAAAATTGATACAATCAGGAATCGCTGGACTAATCGAAGGCAAAAGTCTGACACGTGTAGAAGCACGGGATATAATGGGTGCAATCATGCTGGGAGAGGCTTCACAGGCGCAAATCGGATCACTGCTGACCGCTTTACGGATTAAGGGAGAGACCGTGGAGGAGATTACGGGGTTTGCGGAAGCCATGAGAGGTTTCGGCACACCTGTCCTTACTGAAAAAGCGCGTCTGCTAGATACATGTGGTACGGGCGGTTCCGGCATCCATAAGTTTAATATTTCTACCGCCTCAGCGATTATTTCATCAGCGGCTTCGGTACGAGTTGCCAAACATGGCAACCGCTCAGCTTCCGGTAGAGCAGGAAGTGCAGATGTACTTGAAGCTTTGGGCGTCAACATTCATCTGAATGCGGATCAGGCCCGGGAATGCTTGGATCGAATCGGCATTTGTTTTTTATTCGCGCAAATCTATCATCCTTCGATGCGGCATGCGGCGGCACCGCGTAAAGAGCTTGGAGTGCGGACGATTTTTAATATGCTTGGTCCGCTTACGAATCCCGCTGGTGCTGACCGTCAGCTGCTGGGGATTTATGATCGGAATAAGACAGAGACGGTGGCTAATGTACTGAAGGAGCTGGGGTCCAAGCGTGCGATGGTTGTTAGCAGCTTGGATGGTCTGGATGAAATCAGCATCTCGGCCCCTACATTAGTGTCTGAGCTAAAAGAGGGCATCGTAACCACGTATGAGGTAACGCCAGAGGCATTAGGTCTTAACAGACATCCACTGGAAGCTGTGCTGGGTGGAGATGCAGCTGAAAATGCGGCGATTATTACCTCGGTCCTTCAAGGGCAGATGAATCCTTATCGCGATATCGTTCTTGCTAACGCCGGAGCCTGTATATATGTTGCTGGTCTGGCAGATACCATGGCCGGAGGCGTAGAGAGAGCAAAAGATGTAGTGGATTCAGGCAAGGCACTATCCAAGCTTAATCAGCTTGTAGCTATGACGGAGGAACTTAATTATGTATCTTGATAAAATTGTCGCGACTAAGATTAAAGAGGTTGAACTGCTCAGTAAAAACTTTTCGCTGGCACAAGCAGAGCGTGATATTGCGCTTCTTCCGGCAACAAGAGGCTTTCGTAAGGCTCTGACCCAAGGGAAGAACAGAGATATGGGCTTGATCGCTGAGGTGAAGAAGGCTTCTCCTTCCAAAGGGTTGATCCGTGAGGATTTTGATCCTGTTTCCATTGCAAAAGGGTATGAAGCTGGAGGTGCAGATTGCTTATCTGTTCTGACGGACACAGAATATTTCCAGGGCAGCGCAGCTTATCTGCAGCAAGTGAAAGAAGCTGTAAATCTGCCGCTGCTTCGCAAAGATTTTATTATCGATGAGAAGCAGATCTACGAAGCACGTCTTCTCGGAGCGGATGCCGTGTTGTTAATCGTCGCTATTTTGACACCGGCACAACTGTCTCATTTTATAGATATAGCTTCAGGGCTTGGATTGGATATCTTGATTGAGGTGCATGACCGGAATGAACTGGCGGTTGTACTGAGCACAGAAAAGATAACCCAACCTAACGTCCTGCTAGGAATTAATAACCGTAATCTACGTACCTTTGAGACCTCTTTGGAGACAACAGCCGAGCTGGCAGCTCTTGTGCCGCAAGGTGTTCCAGTGATCAGCGAAAGTGGAATTTCCGGGTCAACAGACATCGGCTACCTAAGAACTACTGGTGCTCACGGAGTGCTCGTTGGGGAGTATCTAATGCGTCAAGCTAACGTAGAGGATGCGGTTAACGGTCTGCTCGGTGAGCTTCCTAATGGAAAGGACCGTGTCCGGCATGGCTGAGACATTAGTAAAAATCTGTGGACTTCAGGACGTTGAAGTGCTAAAATCTATGTTACACTTACCACTAGATTATATCGGATTTGTTTTTGCACCTAGCCGCCGGAAGGTATCCATAGAGCGTGCTGCCGAACTGATTGCAGAGCTTCCAAATTGGAAGACTGGTGAAATTCCTAAGGCTGCCGGGGTTTTTGTTAATCCGGAGCTGGATGAGTTGAACGAATTGCTGTCTGTGGTGCATTTAGATGTAATTCAGCTTCATGGACAGGAGAGTCCAGCTTTTTGCCAGCAGGTTCGCCGAGCTTATCCACAGGTTCAGGTATGGAAGGCACTATCCGTTGCGGATCAAGAGCGGGATAAAGCTGAAAATGAATATAGCTTGGAAGATTACGCAGCTGCAGTAGATGCGGTTTTATTAGATACTTATGATCCATTGCAGAGTGGCGGCTCCGGCCGAACGTTCGCTTGGAATAAATTACCTGCTTACCAAGAAATTGCAGTACAACATGACTTGCCCTTGTTTGTGGCTGGAGGGCTTCATACAGATAATGTTGGTGAATTGCTTGATACCTATGCCCCTTATGGGGTAGACGTGTCGAGTGGAGTAGAGACTGACGGCATTAAGGATATTCAAAAAATGACAGCTTTTGTGGAAAGGGTGAAGCAATCATGATACAAGTACCGGACCAGCATGGACGTTTCGGTTCATTCGGAGGCCGCTTCGTGCCCGAGACTTTGATGAATGCATTGATTGAGTTGGAGGAGGCTTACCGTAAGTTTTCGGCAGATCCAGCTTTTCAGGAAGAAATAGATTATCTATTAAAGCAGTATTCCGGACGGGAGACCCCGCTGTATTATGCGGAGCGTCTGAGCAAACATCTGGGAGAAGCTAAAATATATCTGAAGCGTGAAGATTTGAATCATACAGGTGCCCATAAGATTAACAATGCGATTGGTCAAGGGATTCTGGCCAAAATGATGGGAAAAACGAAAGTAATCGCTGAGACGGGTGCGGGTCAACATGGTGTAGCCACAGCTACAGTTGCAGCTTTGCTAGGAATGGAATGTAAGGTGTTTATGGGGGAAGAGGATACACGTCGCCAGGCCCTTAACGTATTCCGGATGAAGCTGCTTGGTGCAGAAGTGATTCCCGTTACTTCCGGATCGCGTACTTTAAAAGATGCCGGCAACGAAGCGCTTCGCTACTGGGTTAGCAATGTAGATGATACCTTCTATATATTGGGTTCAGCTGTAGGACCACATCCTTATCCGATGATGGTTCGTAACTTTCAGCGGGTTATTGGGGATGAAACACGGCGCCAGATTCTGGAGGCTGAAGGAAGGCTGCCGGATGTGCTCGTAGCTGCTGTAGGCGGTGGCAGTAATGCCATCGGTATGTTCTATCCATTTGTTGAGGATGAAAATGTCGGTATGATTGGTGTAGAGGCGGCTGGTAAAGGCATTGATACCCCTTTTCATGCGGCAACAATGAGTAAAGGAACTCATGGCGTATTCCAGGGATCGATGAGTTATCTCCTGCAGGATGAGCATGGACAAGTAACAGAAGCACATTCCATCTCCGCAGGCCTGGATTATCCTGGTGTGGGTCCTGAACACTCCTATCTAAAAGATATCGAACGCGCAAAATATGTCCCGATTACAGATGCAGAGGCGCTAGATGCACTGAAGCTGCTATGCGTAACGGAAGGCATTATTCCAGCGTTAGAATCGGCGCATGCGATAGCACATGTTGTAAAAATGGGTCCAACCCTTACTAAGGATGATATTGTTGTCATCTGCCTGTCAGGCCGGGGAGACAAAGACGTAGAATCCATTATGGCGTATACAGAAGGGAAGGGAACTGAATGACAACCCAAACTACAAACCGGATGGATTTGGTATTCCGGAAGCTTAAAGCTGAGAACCGGACCGCATTGATTCCTTTTCTGACTGTTGGAGATCCAGATTTGGAGACTACTCTTGCCATCATCACTGAACTGGAGACAGCAGGGGCAGATATTCTGGAGCTAGGAGTACCATACTCTGATCCGCTTGCAGACGGCCCTGTAATTCAGCGAGCATCTGCCCGGGCACTGCGGGGTGAAGTTCACCTGCGCACTTGCATGGAGACCGCGTTAAAGGCTCGTGAAGCCGGCAGCAGTTTGCCATTTATCTTGTTTTCTTATTACAATCCTATCCTGCAAATGGGTCTAGATACGTTTTTTGCTGATCTGAACAAGCATGAAATTAGCGGACTTATTATCCCGGATCTTCCCGTTGAGGAATCAGCGGAGATGCGGCGCCGTAGTGATGAAGTTGGAGTCAACCTCATTCCTTTAGTTGCACCCACCTCAAGCGAACGTATTGCAAAGATTGTATCCGGTGCGAGCGGGTTTATCTATTGTGTCTCTTCATTAGGGGTGACTGGAGAAAGATCCTCTTTCCATGCGGATGTAGAAGCCTTTATTGATTCCGTTCGTCAAGCTACGGATCTGCCAGTGGCTGTAGGATTTGGGATCTCTACTGGCGAACAGGTTGCCCGTTTTGCTCAGATTTGCGATGGTGTTGTAGTAGGGAGTGCCATTGTCCGCAAAATAGAAGAGGTAATTCCGTTGCTCGATCATCCTGCTACGCGGAATGAGGGACTGTTGCAAATTCGAGAATTTGTGGCACAATTAAAAAGACCATAACAGTGTCATTCTGACCTGTGTATAGTGGAGTAATCAACTATGGAGAGCGAGGACTATTGTATGAATCCAAAACCGAATATAGTTAATCTCCCTGTCTACAAACCAGGGAAACCTATAGACGAAGTCAAGAAGGAGCTTGGCTTAAGTGAGGTTATTAAGCTTGCATCCAATGAGAACCCGTATGGAGCTTCACCGAGTGCAAAAGAAGCAATTCTAGCAGAACTTGAGAATCTTTATCTTTATCCGGACGGCTCAGCCGTTGAATTGACTTCAGCACTTTCCAGCCGTCTTGGCGTGAATAACGACAATATTATTTTTGGCTGTGGCTCAGATGAGATTATTGCACTTATTGCTCGTGCCTTTTTCTTACCGGGTGATGAGACAATCATGGCGGACCAAACCTTCTCCGTGTATAAGAGTAACGCAGACATCGAAAGTGCGGTATCTATTGAGGTGCCACTTGTAAAAGGTACACATGATCTGGATGGGATGCTGGCCCGTATAACGGACCGCACTAAGGTTATCTGGATCTGTAATCCGAATAACCCAACAGGTACGATTGTTCCAGAGGAAGCTTTGGTTTCTTTCCTGGATGCTGTGCCTTCCAATGTAATGGTTGTCCTTGATGAGGCATACTGTGAGTATGTAACAGATCTTTCATACTCCAATGGTATCCAGTTACTGACTCGTTACAAGAATCTGGTTGTGCTTCGCACATTCTCCAAAATTTATGGCTTAGCTGCATTGCGTATTGGATACGGTGTTGCGAGTCCTGAGATCATTTCGTTGATCAACAAGGTACGTGAGCCTTTTAATACCTCACGACTTGCTCAAGCTGCAGCTCTTGCTGCTTTGAATGATCAAGATTACGTACAGGAATGCCGTCGTCTTAATAGCGCGGGTATTGTCCAATTGCAAGGTGAATTCAAACGTCTGGGTCTAGAATCCTTCCCGGCACACGGGAACTTCATCATGGTAGATGTTCGTAAGCCTGCTACAGAGGTCTTTGATGCTTTGATGCGTAAAGGAATCATCGTAAGAGCGGGTCATCAGGTTTATCCGACTTATATTCGGGTTACTGTAGGCTCGGCTGAGCAGAATACAGCTTTTATCACCGCGCTGGAACAAACTCTTATAGAGAGTGGAGTACGCGCTTAGTAATAACAGCAAGTCAAGACTAAAGAAGGCAGGTAGTTCAAAGAACATGACGACAAAAATAGCAATATTCGGTGTCGGTCTGATCGGAGGCTCACTGGCCCTTTGCTTTAAAGGCAAGGAGGGCCTGACCGTCGTTGGCCATGCCCACCGTCCTGAATCCGCGAGTAAGTATATTAGCAGAGGTGTGGTCGATAGTGCCACATTGTCTGTGGAGGAAGCGGCAATCGATGCCGATTTCATTTTTTTATGTGTGCCGGTGGGTATGCTAGAGGATTATTTGCAGCAGTTAAGCAAATTGCCGCTCAAGCCCGGCTGCATCATTACAGATGTTGGAAGTACGAAAGCTAGTATTGCCGCATGCGCGGTCTCTTTGGATATTCCTGGAGTACATTTTATCGGCGGTCACCCTATGGCAGGATCAGAGCGTTCAGGTGTTGAGGCAGCTTCATCGCTGTTGTTTGAGAATGCCTATTACGTATTAACGCCTCCACCGGGAGTGCCAGACGAGGCTTATCATGCGTTGGAGTCCTTACTCCACCTTACTAGAGCGCAGATTGTACGCCTTAATCCAGAACGTCATGATGAGATTGTAGGCGCCATTAGTCATTTGCCACATATTATTGCCGTTGCGCTGGTAAATCAGATTAAAGCTTATGATGATACTGACTCCTTGTATAGTACGTTAGCTGCAGGGGGCTTTCGGGATATTACACGGATTGCGTCCAGTGATCCAATTATTTGGCGTGATATCTTGTTAAACAATCGTTCAGTGATGCTTCGTTTATTGAAGGATTGGAACGAGGAAGTTTCTTCTTTTGTTCGTTTGCTGGAAAGTGAAGATGGTGTAGGGATTGAAGAGGCATTTCATGAAGCCAATGGCTTCCGTAGTCAATTGCCTGAACGGCGTAAAGGTATGATAGCACCTTTATTTGACCTACATATTGATGTACCGGATCATCCGGGGATTATCGGTCGTATTGCTACAGAGCTGGGGGATCAAGGAATTAACCTTAGCAACGTACAAATTATCGAAAGCCGTGAAGATGTTCCGGGGATTATGCGTCTCTCTTTCCGTCAGGAGAACGATATGGAGCGGGCGAAGATCCTGTTGCAGCATCATGATTATACGGTATACGTGTAGTATTAAGGTTAGTTCGGGTTCATTTTTAAATCATAAAAAACAGTAAAATAGCGATTCTCATGTGAATAGAGAATCGCTATTTTTTTGTTTTTTGGGTTATTGGTTGCTTATTTCAACATGCCGTCAGTATCGTCATCGGCATCGGTACCACCATAAGTACCAGTATAAGTACCAGTATAAGTACCAGTATAAGTACCAGTATAAGTACCACCTAGTACTTACGGACCCTAATGACGTTATTTGCTCGTTTTTTGCCTTTGAAGCAGTCTTTCGGACTCCACAGACGCTATTTCACATAAAGAGGCTTATATTGGGTGTTTTTCGTGCCAATAGCTACTATGCGGTCCGTTAGCATCCCAAATGTGGATTAATGCTGCGTTTAAGGTCAACTGTGTCCGATAGCGTCTTCGTACAAGCTAAATGTTTTTTGATCAACGAAGCAAAGAAAGGAGTGCCGCAAAATGCTTCCGGATTAATACCCGAAGACTCTAATTTAGGTTTGGTTTGTTGCAACTGTTCCCCAACTCGCTTTCTTCATTTCGATCAGTATTTCTTCCAAGAAATTCTCTGGTACTTGAGTTTGTTTCTTCGTAACTAGCTTGGCTACCTACAAAACGATTTCTTGCTGCTCCTAGACCGACAATAAAGAGTAAGACCGAAGCTCCAAGCAGTATGAAAAGTGGCACGTTCCAACTATTTGTCGTGTCATGCAAATATCCTATAAGGGCAGGACCAATTGCGGCAAGCAGATATCCGATCGATTGCGCCATACCAGACAGTTCCGCTGCTTGATGCGCATTTTTAGTACGTAAACCGAAAAACATCATGGACAAGCTAAAGGCACAGCCTCCACCAATTCCGAGTATGATGATCCACAACAGAATGATGTTGGAGCTTCCGTAAAGCAGTCCGAGCGTTCCCGTCAAAAGCAAAATGGTTGTAATGAACACTAACGAACGTTGATTTGACATTCGCCCTGCAATAACGGGGACAATAAAGGTAAATGGAAGCAGTGCTAACTGCATTATTGAGAGGTACCATCCTGATTGGCTTGAGTCAATGCCTTGCTGTTTTAAAATTTCAGGCAACCATGCGATCAGCACATAGAAAATCATAGACTGCATCCCCATAAACAAGGTTACTTGCCAGGCAAGAGGGGAACGCCAAACATTCACATCATTGCCGGTCATCTGTTGACTCGTCGAGGCTGTTTGCTTCGTACGCTTCCTTAATTGAGGCAACCAGCAGAGGATCGATACAAAGCTTAGGATCCCCCAAATTCCCAATGCACCCTGCCATTTTAAACCTGCGTTTGCAGCTAGCGGTACACTGATTCCCGAGGCGATCGCTCCAGATAAACTCATTGAAATTGCAAATACACCAGTCATGGCACCGATTTTATTAGGGAAATCACGTTTGATTAAACTTGGCATTAATACATTACAAACGGCAATTGCAAATCCAAGAATTGCAGTTCCAATATACAGATTTGCAGCCCCAGATAAAGAACGTATTACAATTCCAACAGTCAAAAAGATCAGGGCAAACAAAATTAAAAGTTCAACTCCATACCTACGTCCTAGTTTTGGTACTAGAGGCGATAATAAAGCAAAGGTAAGTAAAGGTACCGTTGTGATCAAGCCTGCTAAAGTATTGGAAATATGAACGTCATCCCTTATGAGACCCACTAAAGGACCGACCGAGGTTAAGGGAGCACGTAAATTTGCGGCAATAATAATAATGCCGAGTAGTAGCAGCCCTAAAGATGATGGTACGAATTTTTTATTCGGCATTCTTCATTTTCCCTCCCAGAATTAATGCGTACTAATATCCGCGCGGACAATGAAAGTATAGTATAGTATATTAAATTTAACAATAAGTATTTTAAAGTTTACTTTATTGAGATGGTTCTATAACTTGAAATGCTTATAATAGATAAAAAAATACAACTCAGAGTTTCCATTTAGAATGGAATACTGAGTTGCATGTAATAGGTGAAATTTTCGACTTTTAGAAACCATATTTTAAGGAGATATGGAGCACTGTTTCGCTATTCGTATGATTGGTATAAGAGTGAGGGCGATCTGCACGAAAACTGATCGTATCATATTGATTTAATGTGTACATTTCTCCATCGACTCGTATTTCAATGGAACCAGTCATTACTGTCGCAATTTCAGTTGTATTCACATGATGACCTTCAGGGTGATACGAACTATTTGGCTGTAAGTAAGCCCGACACATTTCAATATCGTTGCTTACATTTTTAAAGACGGGTTCTATGATCCAATTCTTTTGATCATTAGAAAACCGGAGACCTTCGCCTGCTCGATACAAACTAACAGGGTCTTCAGATTTGAACAAAGCTAATAGGGGCAAAGATATGCCTTTTGAAATTTTCCATATTATCGCCAAAGTTGGGTTTGTCTCGCCACGTTCGATATTCCCCAGAGTAAGTTTACTTACGCCCGTTAATTCCGCTAAGTCGTCTAAGCTCATGTTTTTTTCTTTTCTGTACTTTTTCAAGGCACCGCCGATTTGTAGTACCAGTTGTTTTGATTCATCGATTTCATCCATTTCAAATTCACCTCAACAAATAACTTTATAGCTAGTATATTGTTTATCCTGACTCTTTTCCATACGATTAGGATTAGAGGGTGGATTACACACGCAGCTAAACAAAATCTGACGTCTATGTAACGACCCGTAGGTTTATCACCGTCCCCGGTTTAATCCTTTATTTTTGCAAAAGGAGGGATACCAATGGGGTGAGCGCAGAGGAGTCTATATTTGTAGGTGATCATCCAATGAATGACGTACAAGCGAGCCGTAACGCAGGGCTGCAAGCCATTGGGAAACGTAATGAGCAGATATCTCTTCAAGTGGACGTAGACGGGGTAATAGATGATTGTGGGGATTTGTGGAAGCTAATTCGCTCGCTATAGTAAAAATAATCTAATATAGATCATCTAAAAAAAGGTAGAGCGCTTTCAGGACAAAAAAAGACCGCTTACAAAGTAAGCGGCTACAGTTCACAATAAATTGGAACCGTTAAGTATTGGATAGGAGTGGAGAGAAACCATACTGTACTTTTATTATATGTATACGTTTACATTTTGTCAACAGTTTTTAAAAATTGATAAATGTGTTATTTTTAAAGCCGGATTCTAAGTCAGAAATCCAATGTCGGGTCTTGCTGGCGAGTCGACCTATCTAAAGTCTATTAATGTCATCCTATGAGAATATGTGGTACAATAGAGCAGGTATGTTTCTAGATTCGTTTCTATATTTATGTAAAATTAGAAGTATGCCTTATTTCTTTTTGTCTTCTTCATATACATCATGCCTTAATTATCGGGTAGTTGAATATACATAGGTGTATTTCATAAAAAAACTAAAAATTTGCAGTAACACCGCAACTTTTAAAGCCCAAACCGGTATAATAAGTACGGACCGGATGGGAAAAGACGTGCAAGGGCGAGGAGGGCCAATCTCACCATGACGGATTCCCAGTTGATCCAGCAAATCAAACAAGGAAACACGGAATTATATTCAGAATTAATGCGTCGTTATCAACGTAAAATACTAGCATTTGTATATCATATGCTTAGAAATTCACATATGGAGCTTATCGCAGAGGACCTTTGTTCGGAGACCTTCTACAAGGCATTTCGTAGCTTGCATTCCTTTCGAGAGGTAGATGCTTCATTCTCAACATGGCTGTACACTATCGCCCGCAACACTGTTCTAAGTGAGCTTCGCAAGAACCGTGCCGGTAATGTATCTCTGGAAGAGAGTGGATATACACCAGTAGCACCGTTTGAAGTTGCACCCGAGCAGGCTGCATTGCGCAATGAACGGATGAATTTGGTCCGTGAGGCGATAAATAATCTTCCCGAAAAACAACGCTCTGCACTTATCCTACGTGAATATGATCAAATGGACTATCAAGAAATCGCAGAAATTTTAGATCAGAGTGTAAGCTCAGTGAAATCATTATTGTTTCGTGCCAGGAGTAGTGTGAAGCTTCAACTCGAATCCTATTTCAATGAGCCTGAAGTTGAAGAGCAGGTTGAGAGGGTGTAAGGCGAATGAATTGCAGGGAAGCGCAAGAATGTATTCCGCTCTTGTGGGACGCTCCCCCCACACATCCTAGGCGGATTTTACTTGAAAGACATATTGAAACTTGTCCTTACTGCGCTGCAGAATGGGCTCTATGGCAAGAGAGCAGCCTGCTTATGCAAGATTTGAGGGAAGAGATCAGTGAAGAGCGTGCTGAAGCCATAAATGTTAAGGTCATGGAGCGGATTTATTTAGAGAGTCCATGGTTGATGCCCGGTGACGGGAAATCTGCTGGGACCTCTGCTATTGTTCGCCATCGGCTTAGCTTATGGATCGCATGCTTTCTGGCAATATTTCTGTCCAGCGTTCTTTATTTTACGATGTTCAGAACTCCAGGTGATGCAGTTGTTGCTCAGAGTGGAATTGTGGAGACAGGTGTCGCTGGATCCTCGATGGAATGGCAATCAACGTATCCAATTTTGGGCTCTGAAGGTGGGATCATTGAACCCCTTGTAGTAAGTATGGGACCCACTCATCCTCAATACTGGATGATGTTATCAATGTTAGGTGTAGGCTTTGCAGTATTTTCATTAACTAGGCTGAATCGTTATCGCCGATCATAGAGGGTTATTAGACGTATGTCTTTGCTTCCGTTGTTTATAATATTCAGAACATTGAATGAGTCCCTTTACTTAATGTAATGAGGGGCTTTTTGCATTGTAAAACTCATAAAAAGAAGACTTTTTATTTCATCCATGTTACATTAAGAGACAAATACTTTGCTGAAAAGGGGGAGGCAACATGCTAATCGGCTTGATACGCCATGGATTGACGGACTGGAACGCGATAGGGAAAATACAGGGACAAAGTGATATTCCACTTAATGATGAAGGACGGATGCAAGCTGCAATGCTTGCTGACCGCTTATTACAGGAACCGTACAGCTGGGACTGCTGCGTTACTAGTAATCTTTCCCGCGCTGCTGAGACCGGTAAGATTATTGCTGACAAGTTAGGGATTCCGCTATTAGAACCTGATCAGCGTATCCGGGAACGTGCTTATGGGCAGGTAGAGGGGCTTACTGCCGCAGAACGTGAAGAGAAGTGGGGTAAGGAATGGAGCCAGCTCTCCCTCGGTCAAGAAACCGACGAACAGCTTCAGGCTCGGGCTCTTGCTTTTATGGAAGATATTTCTGCATTGCATCCCAATCGGAATATACTCGTCATATCCCATGGAGGATTTCTTGCTCAGCTGTATACTGCTCTTTACAAGGATAAGTATTCTGAACGAATTGGCAATCTATCCTTGACGATTCTGGAGAAGAAAGAGCGGGAATGGAACCCTATTTTATATAATTGTACTCGCCATATCCTGCAAAATCAGCATTAACCCGGGCTTCGGGTTATTTTTTTTGCAATAAAGGGAATAAAATAGGCAGTATTCCCCATAATGGTAGTAAAACGGTGAGGCGATAAAACATGAATCTGGCGGATATGCTTACTTATGCAGATATTGGACAGCTGACCGCCATAGCGGGCCGCTACCGGTGTGAATGCAAACAGAATTCCAAACACGACTTGATCCAAAGTATTTTGATTATGCTTGGAAGCAGAAGTTTTATGGAGTCTCATATCCGGGAATGCGCTCCGGAGGATTTACGGTTTTTGAATACATTGCTTTTTGATGAACGCACCTACTTTAGTCTTGAGGATTTATTGGCTGTGGCAAGGCAAGCATCTTTTGATGCACCTGAAGGAAAAACTGGAGGTTTCCGGGAGATGGTCTCACGCTTCAAAAGTGGAGGCTGGCTCTTTAGTGGTTCCTCGCAGCAGACCAGATATTTGTACCAGGTACCCAAAGATTTAAAAGAGCGTTTTCGGGAGACGATGAGTGCACATATCAAAGAGAGCATCGCAACTAGCCCTGAACCTGTGATGTATCGCAGTGAAGGAGAATTAATGATCAGTGATCTGGTAATGCTGCTGAGATATATTAAGGACAATGAGCCAGAACTGAATCAGGAAGGGGCAATGTATAGGCGTTATCAGCAAGGTGTGATGAACGCGCTTCATATTCCGGAGGAGCTTCTTAGCAAAGGCGGTTGGAGGTTTGGTTATGGGAGAGCTTGTGAGCATTATCCTCCAAGATTTGCGCTTTTGTATGACTATATTCGTCACCGCCGTTGGATCTCTGAGGAAGGCTTCCGGCTAAGGCTTACTGCGACCGGTGAGGCTGTGTTAAACGATGGAAAATGTGATTCGTTGATGCAGATATTCTCTTTTTGGTTAAGACTATATAAAGGGGCTGTGCCAAATCTACCTTCACTTGTGTATTGGATAAGCATCAGCGCCGGCAATTGGGTGACAGTACCTTCTTTAGTGGATGGTGTGGGGTGGCTAATTAAACCGTTTTATTATGACAGTGCTGCTTCTATTCTAGAGCAACGTATAATACGGATGATGGTGCACCTAGGCATGCTTAAACTGGGCGAGACTTCTGGTGGACTCGCTGTGATGATGACACCATGGGGGATAGAGACAGCCGTGCCTAAGTATCTTCGGTAGAGGTGCGCGTGCGAATGCTTATGGGGATTACATATGCAGAAGTAGGAATCCGTTATTGTTGCTGATGGGTACAATAGAGGAAGTGTTGAGCGGAATGGGCGAATATGTAGAACGAAGACAGGATTGATGAATATGCTTTAGTAGGTGCCGATTCTCTTGAAACCGAAAACATAATCATCTTGATGGATATCAAAATATCAAATAACAAGAAAAAAGGATCTCTTAAACAGCGGAGGTGTATCGAATGGACAAAATGAAGGCTACGTATGAAGTGATGCTAGGACTTGCGGCAGAAATGGTGTGGGATGAAGCGCTGCGAAAGCGTCGCTCCGACATCTTGCACCGTGAGATTGACACGGCGCTGGCTACCGGAGATGAGATGGCTTTCCGAAATCTTACTGAGGAACTTAAAAGTTTGGCATAAAGAAATGCGCTTAGCGCATTTCTTTTTTTGCTTATAATCTACTCAATTTGCTTAATCGAACGAAAATATAAAATCTAAATCTGGACGTTCCTCCTCCTCCTTCAATATAATGGGTTCTATAACTTCAGGAAGCTTTGCGAAAGTACGGAAAAATTAACAATTATACATAGGGAGATGAATGGGAATGAAATTCAGCGATTTTGAAGTGGACACTTGGGAAGAAAATCAAAAATTCTATGATACATGTCTCATACCTTTTACAGGATTAAGTGGACTTGAGAGTCCTCCTGAGACCGTTCAGGCACTCGAAAGATTACGTAATTTCATGGATATGGTGGAAATACCGTTCAAAGGGCGGATCGTGACTTACCCAGCCATTCAGTACGCTGGAGAGGGCTATGTGAATTTAATTAATGAGATTTGCCAAAAAGTCAAATCCAGTGGTTTCCAGCATGTAGTGGTGTTGACAGCGGATGTTCCTCTCCAAGAAAGCCAAATCTATGAAAGCGATTTAGTTCTCTCTCTGCCTATCATTGAGGCTTCTCAAGAAGGGAGGAATAACAGTGAAATTAGTATGAAAATTCAAGACATGTGGCGGGGATGAACTCCTTATAAATGTGACAGAAAATCAACAATTATAGGTTGAAACCGCTTTTTAGCCTGTCACAAATTAGACAATATTCTTGACGGGTTTTGGAGCCTAAGCTATTATTAGGTTGAATCCAAATGGTATGTGATGTATTTCATTGAAAAGATTTGAAAACGGATTATTTATATTGAGACATCTCTGATCGGACACCACAGATACTTTCTTATATCTTGAGAAGGGGGTTATATAACAGTATGAGCAGCCATAATGAACAACAGGAGACATGGCCTGAACAACCACCCAGCCGTAAAGAGATGTCGCGCAGGCAATTTTTGACCTACACGCTTGGTGGCGCCACTGCTTTTATGGGGGCGGGTACAATTCTCCCCATGGTCCGTTTTGTCGTGGATCCGATATTACATAAGAAGGGTGCTGGAGATTTTATCAAGGTTGCTGAGATAAGCAAAATCACCGAAGAGCCCCAGGAATTTACTTTTGAATTGAAACAGAAGGACGGATGGTACGACAGTACAGCGACACTCACTGCGTGGATCCGGAAAGACGCGAAGGGTGATATTTATGCGCTTTCACCGATTTGTAAACATTTGGGATGTACGGTCGGGTGGAACAACGATAAAGCTCATCCGGACGAATATCACTGCCCTTGCCACGGTGCACGTTATACAAAGCTTGGCAAAAATCTCGAAGTTGCTCCTAAGCCGCTTGACCAGTATAAAACGAAATTCGATAACGGGTGGGTGCTTTTGGGAGACATTGTGCCAAATACAGTAGCTCGTGAGGAGGCGTAGTTCTGATGTTTAAAAATGTCTATAACTGGATTGACGAACGTCTGGATGTTACGCCGATTTGGAGAGACGTGGCCGATCACGAGGTTCCTGAGCATGTTAATCCGGCCCATCATTTCTCTGCGTTCGTGTATTGCTTTGGCGGACTGACCTTTTTTATTACAGTCATTCAGATTTTATCAGGTATGTTCTTAACGATGTATTATGTTCCGGACATTATTAATGCTTATGCTAGTGTTGAGTATTTGCAGACAAGTGTTGCATTTGGACAGATTGTCCGCGGGATGCATCACTGGGGCGCAAGTCTAGTAATTGTTATGATGTTCCTTCATACAATGCGCGTCTTCTTTACAGGCTCTTACAAAGCGCCGCGCGAGATGAACTGGGTAGTTGGAATGCTGATTTTCTTCGTAATGTTGGGACTTGGTTTAACAGGTTACTTGTTGCCTTGGGATAATAAAGCTTATTTCGCAACAAAGGTAACTCTTGAAATAGCCAATTCTGTTCCAGTGATGGGGCCGGTGCTGAAGGAACTGATGCAAGGTGGAACGATTGTTGGTGCCGAAACCTTAACTCGTTTTTTCGCATTACATGTATTCTTCCTCCCAGCGGTGCTTCTTAGTCTGCTCGTAGGACACTTTATTATGATCCGCAGACAAGGGATTTCCGGACCGTTGTAAGTTAATCTGAGAGAGGAGGAATACGGATGGCGCATGGAAACAATTCTAAGGAAAAGGTTGTATATGTCGGTGATTCCAGAGTTCGCAGAGGGAACGGATTTATCACACCTCCGGACTACACGGCTTACCCCGGCAAATCGGAAGCCTTTATCCCTAACTTTCTACTGAAGGAATGGATGGTCGGAGTCGTTGTACTTGTAGGAATATTAGTCCTTACTATTTCAGAGCCAGCTCCGCTAGGGTTTCCAGCAAATGCTAGTGCTACGGTTATCCCGATTCCTGACTGGTATTTCTTGTTCCTCTATCAGTATTTGAAGCTCCCATATGCTTCGGGCGATTATATCGTTCTGGGTACACTAGGAGTTACTGGTGTAGCTTTTGGTTCACTTCTGTTGGCTCCTTTTCTGGATACGGGTAGAGAGCGTCGCTTTTACCGTAGGCCGATTGCTTCATCTTTAATGTTCTTGTCACTTGCAGCAATTGTTTATTTGACCAATACAGCCTGGACTGAATACAAACATGAAATGGCTGAAACGGGTCAGATTCCTGAAGATGTTCAAAGGGAAGAAAAGGCGGCGGAGAACAGGGCTAAGGGTCTTCCGACCTCCAGTGCCGTTAAGCCAAAAGAAGTAGCGATTGTGGACAAGGATGATCCTGCTATGGGGCTCTTCAAGCAAGCCACTTGTATCTCCTGTCACGCAGCGGATTTGAAAGGGGCGGGCGGACCTTCACTTCGTGGAGTTGGAGACACTCATGACAAAGAAGCAATCCTTACTATTATAAAAGAGGGTCAAGGGCAGATGCCGAAAATGTACGATACCGCCTTGGGAGCAGGTCTATCAGAAGCGGATATTGATACCTTGGCCGGCTGGCTTGCCAAACAAAAAAGCGAACAGTAAAATAATGATAACGCAACCTGATCGTGCATGCGGTCAGGTTTTTGTATGTCTAAATGCAAAGTGCCATTACTTGGGGAGGTTAATAATCTGTATGCCAGTTCATTGGTTTAACAAACTGTTTAAGAACCGGGGAATTATTTGGTTGTTATTTATCGTAAATTTCCTGGGTACAATTTATGGTTACATATGGTATGGCAATCAACTGGAGTTCACTGCGGCTAATTATCCACACTGGCTGCTTCCATTTGTTCCGGATAGTCCAACCGCAAGTTTGTTTTTTACCTTGGCTCTGTTGCTGATGCTCTTCCCTCCAAAAAGCTACACAGGAAACAATGTAAGGGAACTTATTGAGGCTTTGGCGGTCGTTACGTCAGTGAAGTACGGGATATGGGCAGTGAGTATTATTTTTGCCGGGGGTTATCACGGTGATGTTTTGGTTTGGAAAGATTGGATGCTGGTAATCTCCCATACGGGGATGGCAGTTGAAGCATTGATTTATGCAAGGTTTTTTTCTTTCCGCAAAATGATTCCATTAGCCCTGCTTTGGACACTCGCCAACGATATGCTGGATTATTCTTACGGAATCTATCCGTGGTTACCTTCTGTTTTGAACGATTATGTTATACAGGTACAGTACTTTACAATGGCGCTTACGCTGCTTAGTGTTGCAGCTGCTTGGTTGTTTAGTAGAAGACAAAGACCGGTAGAGTCAATCTATCAGTTCAAGAATAGACGTTAGTAAGCAGTTCTATCCCTTGTCCCCCTGCCATACATTTAGAATTATAAGAAGTATAAGTTTTATACTATGCTTTATCCTTATAATTTTACGAGAAACGAATATCGTCTTTAAAAGACGACAACGTCGTTTCTTCTTAAGTAGGAGGGGGATGTCTCATGCTCCGCGGGAGATATTATGTAGTGGTTGTTCTAGTATTCTGCTGGCTGCTGTCCAGTATGGATGTTGTAAAGGCTTCAGCAGCGCTAGGGGATGCTGGTGAAGGGTCTGGCAAAGCTTCGAAGCAAAGCGCCGACGTTAGTTCGGGCAACGGTTTGGCAGTAATGAGCGGAAAGACTGGAGCGCAGCAGCTGGAACAAGCTGCTGAGGCATTGTATGGGAATGTTTTGGAAGGAGATGTAATGAAGGTCCGACAGGAGACCGAAGCGATCTCCAAGATCTTTGTGTCCTCATCCTTTGAAGGAATGACCTCTGTGGAGGGTATTAATGCATTGTCAGGGGTCATTATGGACCTGAAGGCTACCGTGGCAGGAGCGAAAATAAATCCACAGCAATGGGAAGCGGCAGCCGCCAAGCTACGTCTAGCTGCCAACAGTCTTAATCATCCGCGCCAGCCTATTTGGCTTCAGTACTACAAGCTGATTCGTGAGGATCTAAATGCGATGGAGCAAAGTGCGGTTGCGAATGATATGGCGGGCTGGAAAACAGCTCTGGAAAGACTGCAGGGCAGGTATGATAACATCCGGCCGGCAGTGATTGTCTCCCGCCAGCCTGAAGTTGTGAATGCTTTTGATTCCTGGCTCTCATATGCGGCCGGCATTCCTTCGTCCTCACAAAAGGTTGAACGTGCCCGCCTGCTTGAAATTGTATCTTATGGTCAGGATGCGGTAAGAGTAATGTTCGGAAAAGAGAAGGATGAACCTGCTTTGTCCTTGCCGCTGGCATCGCAAGAATTTGGGATTTGGGGAGGGTTAGCCGCAAGCTTCATTATAGCTGCGTTAGCCTATGTAGCCTATCGCAAGTATCGTGGTCAGAATCAGAATTGGAAGCCGATTCCGTAGGATGAAATTATAAACAGCAAAAAGGAGTGTGGGCTTGAAATGGCCTACACTCCTTTTTATTTAGGTTTCTCGAAAGCCTTCTCCATGTACGTCGTGTACATCACTAATAATTACGAAGGCGCGTGGATCAACGGATTTGACCAGCAGACTTAGCCGGCGGATTTCTTGCCTTGAGACTACACAGTACACCATATATTTGGCTTGCTTGGAATAAGCACCAATGGCAGGGATGAGGGTTACACCACGGTCCATTTCGGCTGTAATCAGATCGGCAATTTGTGGTGCTTCATCACTGATAATTGTAAATGCCTTGGCAGCATAGGCGCCTTCTTGGATAAAATCTATAACTCGTGATGAGATAAAAACTGCGACGAGTGTGTAAAGTATTTTTTCTTTAGGAATGTAGAGGATGGAAGAGCCAATAATAATAATGTCGATGGCCAAAATAATCTGCCCCATGCTCCAACCAAAATTCCGTCCCAGAATTCTTGCGACAATATCTACACCACCTGTTGTACCCCCAAAACGGAATACAAGCCCAAGCCCCGTTCCAAGCGTTACTCCTGCATACAGTGCCGCAAGAATAAAGTCGTGTTCGGTACTGAAGGGGATAATCCATCCCGCAGTAATCATTCGTTCGAAAACCCACAGGAAAAAGGTCAATGCCCCAATCCCTACACCTGTATACACAATTTGCCGCCCGCCTAGAACTTTCCAGCCTAGCAGAAACAAAGGAAGATTGATCAGCAGTGTGGATAAAAAGATGGGAATACTAAAGGCATAATTAAGGAGAAGTGTGATCCCGGTTACGCCGCCTTCCATCAACTGATTAGGAATGATGAAATACAGTAGCCCGAAGGCATATACTGCGGCTCCGAGCAAGATGGGAGCGACTGTCTTGCTGATTGTAATTACCTTTTTTGAATTCATGAAATCCCTCGTTAGGCCTTTTGTAGGCAGTTTTTCTTTTCCTATAATAAGTATACCTTTTCTTGCGTGTGTTAAAATATTCAAAAAAGATTGTCTTCAAAACGTCTTTACGATAACATAGGGGCAAACAGAAGGCAAGATATACAGAGGGGGAGAAGTTACATTTTATGGACAAAAGTCTTGGTGACATACAGCGTGAAGTAGACGCTTATATATCGCAGTTTAAGGAAGGGTACTTCAGTCCACTCTCTATGCTGGCCCGCATGTCCGAGGAAGTCGGAGAACTGGCTAGAGAGGTCAATCATGAGTTCGGCGAGAAGCCTAAGAAGTCTGATGAAGCTGAGAATTCCATTGAACTTGAACTGGGAGATATTCTGTTTATTACCGTTTGTTTTGCAAATTCTCTCGGGATAGACCTGACGGAAGCGCATAATAAGGTAATGCATAAATTTAATACCCGTGATGCGGGACGTTGGACGCCGAAAGACACCGATTAGGCCTCTATAACATATGCTGTACCAAACGAACGGGATTTAGCCGTGAGGATGGTGTGTATATGGATCATAAGGATTATGTAAGAGAGGCCTACCGCTCGATATTGCGCAGTGACTTTGCCGAAGCTATTGTTTGCTTCGAGTCTGCAATTGCAGCAAGCCCTGCTGATGCCGAGGTTAGATATCGTTGTTCCATAACGTATGCCCGCAGTGGTATGCTAGATAAAGCTTTAGTTCATGCTCAGGCTGCTGTAAAGCTGGACACCAGCAAACCTGAGTATAGTCTGCATCTGCAGCATTTGCAGGCTATGATGCATGTACAAGAAGCCAAACGGTTGATAGAAGATGAAGATAACAAAACTCGCAACCCTTATCATCCGATTACACTGCTCAAAGAGGCTATTACCCTTGATCCATTATATGGGGATGCTTATGTATGGCTTGCTATCGCGCATAGCCGAGTGAATGAACATTTACAAGCTATGACTGCCTTAAAAGAAGTGATTTCGTTACATCCGGATGATTCTGGCTTGCGGGAATTGATGAGAGACCTTCAGAAATCCATACAATCGTATATGCAATAACTATATAACTAGTGAGAGCGAGGATGGAAAAAATATGAATAACAAGATCAGGGTCGTTGTATCCGGCGCAGGCGGAAGAATGGGTAAAGAGGTTGTTAAACTTGTATTGCAGGACGAAGAGCTGGAGTTAGCAGCAGCAGTAGATCGTTCTTCGGGCGATATTGATGCAGGGCGTCTGGTAGGTCTGGAAGACTCAGGCGTTATTGTAACTTCTGATCTTGAGGCCGCCCTCGCGGGAAGCAACGGAGATGTCCTTGTCGATTTCACTACACCGCAGTCAGCGTATACGAATACAGCGCTAGCTATTAAGTACGGAGTGCGTCCGGTTATCGGTACAACCGGATTCACACCGGAGCAGATGGTGGAACTGGACAAGCAGTGTCAAGAACAGGGGATTGGCGGACTTATTGCTCCGAATTTCTCCATTGGAGCTATTCTATTGATGAAATTTGCGGCACAAGCTTCAAAGTACTTCCCGCATCTGGAAATTATAGAGTATCATGGTGACCAGAAACTGGATGCTCCATCCGGAACTGCGGTCAAAACCGCAGAGATGATTTCGGAAGTTCGTGAGGAACTTCGTCAAGGTAATCCTAAAGAGGAAGAAACCATTGAAGGTGCCCGTGGTGGTTACTATAACGGATTCCGGATACATAGTGTCCGTCTTCCTGGTGTGTTTGCTCAAGAAGAAGTGATTTTTGGTGGATTCGGACAATCCTTGAAGATTCGCCATGATTCTTATGAGCGTGCAGGATATATGCCAGGCGTTAAGATGGGTATTGAAAAGGTAATGGGATATACAGGCTTGATCTATGGATTCGAGCACTTTATAGAATAGACAGGAGAGAACACCATGTTAAAGATCGCATTTATTGCCCACGATCGTAAAAAAGATGAAATCGTAAATTTTGTATTAGCTTATGAACATGTATTTGAAGGTCATGAACTATTTTCTACAGGGACTACTGGCCAACGGATTATGGATGTAACTAACTTAAAAATTCATCGTTACATGTCTGGTCCATTAGGTGGAGATCAGCAAATCGGTGCCATGGTAGCACAGGATGAACTGGATCTTATTATTTTCATGCGGGATCCATTAATGGCGCAGCCACATGAACCTGATATTTCAGCTCTGCTTCGTCTGTGTGACGTATACGGGATACCGGTAGCTACGAATATTGCCACAGCGGAGGTTCTTGTGAAGGCGATTGATCGTGGTGATTTTGCTTGGCGTGCACTGGTTCACAAATACAAACCGGGTGTTGATGAATGAAGCTGGACATTCTTGTATTTGGTGCGCATGCAGATGATGCGGAGATTGGTATGGCAGGAACCATTGCGAAACATACCGCTGCGGGACTTAAGGTGGGACTTTGCGATTTAACAGCCGCGGAAATGTCATCGAACGGTACAGTAGAACTTCGCAAGCAAGAAGCGCAGCAAGCTGCAGACCTTCTCGGAGCATCCGTGCGGACAAACCTGGGTCTGCCAGATAGAGGGCTTTTTATTACAGCAGAGCATGTGGCGGCTGTGACTGCTGAAATTCGCCGCTTTTCTCCTACGATAGTTTTTGCTCCTTATTGGGAGGATCGTCATCCCGATCATATCGCCTGTAGCAAGCTGGTGGAAGAGGCTGTTTTTAATGCCAAGCTACGTAAATATATGCCGGACAAGCCGGCAATTCCTGCTTCACAGCTGTACTTCTATTTTATCAATGATTTAGGACGTACCGATCTTATTGTTGATGTTACTGAGCAATATGGCTTGAAGGAGCAGGCGTTGTCCTGCTATCGCTCGCAGTTCACCAAACCTCCGGGTGAGGATGCTGTATCCACACCGTTAACGGAAGGCTACATTGAACGAGTCCGTTCGAGAGATATGCTGCTTGGCCAGCGCAGGCTGATTCCTTATGCAGAAGGGTTTGCAACCAAGGTACCTCATACGGTGGAATTGTTTACTTAAGGAACGGATATAACGAAGTTTGTATGATAATATAATAAGCTGATTATGATTGATCCAGGAGCGCTTGGAATGAATACGCCATTGCGCTCCTGAGAGCTTTTTTTGAACAGCTTAGAGAAATGAAGTCCTGTGTGATTTTGAAAGAAACGGTGTTCGCTTCGCTTTTTTGAAAGCGGCCGACAAACAATAGATGATTCATTACACGAATCAATACTGGAGAAGAAGGAGACAGGAAGATGGATCGTATGCTAAAAATAGGAATTACCTGTTATCCGTCTCTTGGCGGTTCAGGCGTAGTTGCGACTGAATTAGGTAAACTCTTGGCCGAGAAGGGTCATGAAGTTCATTTTATTACACATAGTATCCCGTTCCGGTTGGGAACGTTTCAGAAAAATATTTTTTACCATGAGGTAGAAGTAAACGATTATTATGTATTCCGCTATCCTCCGTACGATCTAGCGCTTGCTACGAAGATGGCTCAGGTTGCCAAAATGCAAAATCTGGATCTTCTCCATGTTCACTATGCAGTGCCACACGCAGTGTGTGCTTTCCTTGCAAAGCAAATGCTTGGGAACGATATGAAGGTTGTAACCACTTTGCATGGTACGGATATAACGGTGCTTGGTCAGGATGAATCGCTTAAAGATTTGATTCGTCTGGGGATTAATGAAAGTGATGCCGTTACAGCGGTCTCTCAGGATCTTATTAGAGAAACACGGGACGTACTCGATATTACCCGCGACATTGATCTCACTTATAACTTCGTGGATCATCGGGTCTATTATCCGCGTGATGTAACGGATCTGCGGGGAGATTTCGCAGCGCCTGATGAGAAGATTCTGATGCATATCAGTAATTTCCGTCCTGTAAAAAGAGTCAGCGATGTTGTTGACGTTTTTGCAAAAGTGAATCGTGAACTGCCTTCACGCCTGCTGCTTGTAGGTGAAGGTCCGGATCTTCCCAAAATTCAAGCCAAAATTAGCGAAATGGGTCTGGAAGATAAAGTTCGTTTTCTGGGAAGGCAGGATGAAATCGCTCAGGTGATCTCTTTAGCTGATCTGCTTCTGCTACCTTCCGAGAAGGAAAGCTTTGGTCTGGTTGCTCTGGAAGCAATGGCTTGCGGCGTACCGACGATTGGCTCGCAAACCGGAGGCATCCCTGAGCTTATAGAGCATGGAAAGACTGGATTCCTTGCACCGATTGGCGATACAACGGCTATGGCTAAATATGCAGTTAAGCTCCTGTCGGATGAACGTATGGTGCAACAGTTCAGAGAAGCTTGTTTACAAACAGCCTGCAAAGATTTCTGTAAGGATTCGATAACGAAACAATATGAAGATATTTATTACCGGGTGCTGGGGCGCAAGGTACTTGGACTGGACCCAGTTCGGGGGTAAGGAGTCATATATGGAATGGACAATGGCACCTTCTGCGATGGCAATTGCAGCGGAGATTGTAATTTCCGAGTTAACCCAAAATGGTCACGAGGCTTATTGGGTTGGAGGATGTATTCGCGATGAGCTATTGGGTAGGCCAGTGCATGATATGGATATTACAACCTCAGCACTGCCAGAGGAAGTGATAGCTATCTTTGCGCGCAGTGTGCCAACAGGATTAGCTCATGGTACGGTCACCGTGATACAGGATGGTTGTGGGTTTGAAGTGACGACATACCGGACAGAGAGTGGTTATGTAGACCACCGTCGTCCTGAGCATGTTTTTTTCGTCAACGATGTGAAGGAGGATCTTCGTCGTCGTGATTTCACGATCAACGCGATTTGCTGTGGATTAAATGGGGAACTTATTGATCCTTTTGAGGGTGAGAAGGATCTACAGCTGCAGGTGATTCGCTGTGTAGGCGATGCGGAGGAGCGGTTTGACGAAGATGCACTTCGTATGCTTCGCTGCATTCGTTTTGCATCGGTGCTGGATTTCTCCATCGCGAAGAACACGTGGAGGGGCCTGATGCGCCAGCGGGATAAGCTGGCGCATATTGCTGTGGAGCGTGTCCGCGCGGAGCTGGACCGCATCGTCGAGGGGCCGCATCCTCTGCGCGGCCTCGGCATGCTAGCGCGCTGCGAGCTGCTGGCGCGCGGCAAAGCCCCGTTCCCCTGGACCGGAACCGATATGGCGGCTGCCGCTGCCTCAACGGCCGGGATCGGGGAACTGGAGAGCGCCCGCCTGCGGTGGGCGCTTCTCCTCCATGCCCTGAAGCAATCGGCCCAAGAGGCCGATGTGCTGCTGCGGGCATGGACGTTCTCGGGGACGACACGGAGCGGCGTCGTCCAGGTGCTGCGGGTCCGCGAAGCTTGGACCGCTGCGATAGAGGCCATGCCGCCCGGTACGGGCGGCATGGAAGGTCTGCGGCGGCAATGGATCGCCGCCGTGCTGGCCTTTGGCGTGGAAGCCGCCGAAGGGTGGCTCTCGCTGCTGGCGATCCTGCCAGCCGCCGCACCTTCGCTTCCCGCTGTGGTTTCACTGGCGGCCTCTTCTGCCTTTTCCGTCGTGGAATCGACAGAGGCCTCAACAACACCTGCCGCTGTAAATGTACAAGCGGCAAGAGAATGGATCGCTCAAATGCCGCTAACCAGCCTTTCAGAGCTTGAGATTACAGGCAATGAGCTGGTGGGGGCTTTGGACAAACGTCCGGGACCATGGCTAGGCAAAATGTTAAATGGACTCCTGCAAGCGGTCGCTTCAGGTGATTTACCTAACGATAAACAATTATTACTGCTTGAAGCAAAAAGGATGGATGGACATGAGCGATGATAAAGCGCTGTCGCTAACTGAGCTGAAGCGAGAGACCTCCGCTTCGAATTGGGTAGGCGACATTCAGTTGCTGGAATCTGTGGTGTCCACTCAAGAAGAAGCTAAGTTTTTAGCGGAAAACGGCGCGCCGGAAGGGACAACTGTCATCGCGGAAGAACAGACGGGCGCCCGAGGCCGAATGGGAAGAAAGTGGTTTTCTCCCCGTGGCAAGGGCATTTGGATGAGTATTGTGTTACGGCCCCAATTACCCTTGTCGGAGACTCCGCAGCTGACATTGCTGGCTGGGGTTGCCGTCTGTAAGGCAATTCGACGGGTAACAGGTGTAGATGCCGGCATCAAATGGCCGAATGATCTGCTCGCAGGCGGTCGTAAGATTTGTGGGATTTTACTGGAATCTTCTCTAAGAGAAGGGGAGCTTCATTATTGCATTGCTGGAATTGGCATTTCCGCGAACATGACAGAGGAAGATTATCCTGATCATCTGCAGGAGGTCGCGACTTCACTTCGGATTGAGCGGGGGGGTGCTCCAGTTGACCGTTCTGAGCTGGTAAAAGCAGTTTTGGACGAGCTGGAGATGCATTACGATTTGTACATGAAGCAAGGTTTTAAACCCATCAAAGAACTATGGGAGTCCATGTCAGTGACTTTGGGCCGCCAGATCGCACTGAATAGCCCTCAGGGGCGTTCCGAAGGTGTGGTAGTAGGTTTGGATGAAATAGGTGGTCTGCTGCTTAAAAACAGCTTAGGAGAGATCTCTAACGTATGCTCAGGTGAAATTGAACTTTTATAATATTTTTTATATGACAAGGGTATCATCCCTTGTCATATTTTTTTCGTGTAATTCCGAGCTTTTTTTGTTATACTATGGGTCGGAGGCGGTATCGTTTAACGAACTGTACTCTTGAACTGAAGAACTTTTTTATATTTTTATTATTGGAAATACCTTCATAACTGCGTTTGACGGTTACGTTGGATTCTGCTCTGAGCCGTAAGGACCGAGACAGAAGGGACGATCGCAAGTGACTCTTTTTTGCCCTTCGGACCTTTTTAGCAAATGATTGCTAAAAGGTTTTTTTGTTGCGATTTTTACGGGCAGGTTACTTAAAAAAGGAGGACGAAAAGAGAAATGGCAAACAAACAAGCGCTAAATATTGTAAAAATGAAAAAAATGAAAGCAGAAGGTGTGCCACTGAGCATGCTGACCGCTTATGATTATCCGTCTGCAGTTCTTGCAGAAGAAGCAGGTATCGACCTTATTTTGGTTGGTGACTCTCTTGGGAATGTAGTCCTTGGATACGATACAACTTTACCGGTAACGATTGAAGATATGGTGTACCATACCCGCTCGGTAACTCGAGGAGCACAAAGCACCTTTATCGTGGCGGATATGCCATTTATGACTTATCACGGAAGTGTAGATGAAACTCTGCGGGGAGTGCGCAGATTAATGCAGGAAGGGCGGGCTCATGCCGTCAAAATGGAAGGTGGACTCGAGATTTGTGAGACTGTAGCTACGGTGGTAGCTGCGGGAGTCCCTGTACTGGGACATATCGGGCTTACTCCGCAATCCGTGAATATGATTGGTGGCTACCGGATTCAAGGCAAAGATGCCAAAGATGCGCAACGCCTGATGGATGAAGCTAAGGCGCTTGAGGCCGCAGGTGCTTTTGCAATCGTTCTGGAGCTGGTAACGGAAGAAGTAGCCCAAGCGATCTCTGAAGCGCTTAGCATCCCAACCATTGGGATCGGTGCAGGCCGTTACTGTGATGGACAGGTATTGGTTTTCCATGATTTGCTGCGGTATGCCTCACCTTACCGTGAGAAACGTTTTGTCAAAACCTATGCGGATGTGGGTAATGTAATCCGTGAGGGCATCAGCCAATATGTGAAGGAAGTGAAGGAACGTTCCTTCCCAGATGAAAGTCACGTTTTTAATGCAGATGAAACGGTTTTGGAATCTTTATATGGCGCTGCAAGAAAGGAAGGGAAATAAATGAGAGTCGTCAGAAGCATGGAGCAGCTGCGCGAAGCTTTGGAGTATATGAGACAAGGCGGGCACGCCCCGATTGGGTTCGTTCCTACGATGGGATACTTGCATGACGGACATGCCAGTCTGCTTCGCCGGGCTGGAGAAATGAGCAACACAGTGGTAATGAGCATTTTTGTGAATCCTTTGCAATTCGGGCCAAACGAGGATTATGATTCCTATCCGCGTGACGAGCGTCGTGATTTGGAACTCGCTGAACGTGAGGGAGTAGATATTGTATTTATCCCCAGTGTGGAAGAAATGTATCCGCAGCCTACTCGGACTACGGTCTCGGTATCGGAGCTTACTACCCGTCTTTGTGGGGCTTCCCGCCCTGGGCATTTTGATGGTGTAACCACAGTGGTTAATAAATTCTTCAATATCGTACAGCCGGATTATGCTTTCTTTGGGCTGAAGGATGCTCAACAAGTTGCTGTGCTTCGCCGAATGGTGTCCGATCTTAATATGAATGTCGAAATTATTCCTTGTCCGATCGTTCGTGAAGGGGATGGACTTGCACTCAGCTCACGTAACGTATTCTTGTCTCCAGAGGAGCGTAGTCAGGCATTGGTGTTATCTCGTTCCTTACGTGAAGCACGTCAGTCTATTGAAGAAGGAAAAGTAACAACCGTTGCTGAAGTGCGGGAATTGTTGACATCGGTTATTTCCAGCTCTCCTCTAGCGGTGATTGATTATGCGGAGATCTTAACATTCCCTGATCTTGAAGGATTAGAGGATGAAGCTCTTTTATCAGAAGTGGATGGGGAAATTATAATAGCGCTCGCCGTGAAGTTTGGCAGAACACGCTTGATTGATAATAATGTATTTATTCCAAAGGAGGTTGCTGCACTTGTTTAGACATATGATGAAATCCAAAATTCACCGCGCAACAGTAACGGAAGCGAATTTGAACTATGTAGGCAGTATTACCATTGATGAGAGCTTGATGGAAGCCGCGGACATTCTTGAGAATGAAAAAGTTCAAATTGTGGATAACAACAATGGTTCGCGACTGGAAACCTATGTAATCCCTGGACCGCGCGGAAGCGGAGTGATCTGTCTTAATGGTGCCGCAGCTCGTCTTGTTCAGCCGGGCGATACAGTAATTATCATTTCCTATGCGATGTTGTCCTCGGAAGAACTGGAGTCACATAAGCCAACGGTGGTATTCGTGGATGAGAATAACAAACCAGTGAAGCTGGCTGATCATGAATTGCATGCTACAATCGCTTAATGTAAGGACTTACGCCATGTAATGAATGGCAGGGATGAAAGACCCCGATCTCGCAGAAAATGAAGTCAGGCAAGCTGAACTGATTTCATCTTCAGTAAGGGGGGATCGCCCATGTTTCAACATTTGTTTGCTGAAATGAACAAGGTGCTTCAGGAGATCGTAACAGATTACCCTACAGCGGAGGGTGCCCGCCGGAACGAGCTTTTATGCAATTATAATATGCTGCATAGACTGAGCGACAAAGTGATGGATGAATGGCTCGCTTTTGCTGAGAAGCTTAGTTCCTTTCGCGAAAGTGCGGATTTTACAGCAGTGGTCGAAGAGGAAGTGCCGGAACAGGAAGCACCAGAGCTATGTATGGATTCCTTTGTAAGAGGTCAGGGGTATTATAAGCTGCTGATGTATGGAAAGTGTATTGATCAGTTTAAAGAAGTTATTGCGCAATACCCGGATAGCTTGGCTGCTCGATTATATTTAGCCATCTCTTATCTGCAGGAAGGTGACGGTGAGGCCGCTTGGGGTCATCTGAACCATATGCTGGGCTTGATACGGGAAACCAAGCTGAAAGCCATGGTTTATAATGCTTTAGGCTGCATACGAGCCTCACAGGAACGTTTCAATGAAGCGCAGGAATTATTTGATCTTGCTTTGCAGCATGACCCTGCGCTTCCGGAACCAAACGTTAACTTAGAGGTATGCCGCCGTCGTGGAGGGAAGCTGCATTTTGGAAATCAGCTGGTTTCCCTTTTGTAAAAGAATAACGGTTTTGGAAATTTCCATTCAAGCGATGCATCCCCTGAACCAGTGGTGTGCATCGCCTTTTTTCGCAACTTCTGTTATGCTGATTAAGAGTCTCAATTGAAAGGGAATAGAATTATAATGAAATTTGCCGTGCTTGATTTTGAAACAACAGGAACCCAATCCGTGGGTGAAATTATCCAGGTTGGCCTTGCAATTATAGAAGAAGACCGGTCCATCTCCCGGGTATATGGTTCCTATGTCAAGCCCGGAACGCCGATTCCTCCTTTTATAACAGGTCTGACGGGGATTACCGATGATGATGTTAAGGATGCGCCTGAGCTGGATGAGATGATGATGGAGCTTGTTCCGCTCTTGGATGATGTTGTGCTTGTAGGGCATAATGTCGCTTTCGACTTCCATTTTTTACAAAATGCTTTAGATCGTTGTGGTTATTTGCCATTTCAAGGGCGGATTTTGGATACGATTGATTTTCTGAAAATTTGCTTTCCTTCGCTCACATCTTATCAACTAGGCTCTGTCAGTGCTCATTTTGGAGTGACACATGATCGTCCGCACCAGGCAGATAGTGATGCACTTGCGACTGCTTTAGTGCTGCTGAAATGTCTGGAGGAGCTCTACGAGCTGCCGCTGCTTACGATCCAGAGACTCTGTGAGCTGTTTACCGAAGAGGATAGTGATCTGGGCTGGTACTTTGATGGTCTGCTGCGAGAGCGGGAAGCGGAAACGCTACAGCCCGAAGGTGATCTGACTTTCTATCGTCAATTAGCGCTTGCAGTAGGAGATTGGACGGAGTTAGCGCCACCTAGAGATGAGCATGCTGAGAATCCACTAGCGAATTTATCTTTTACTGATTATATGGACGAAGTAACCAAACGACTTAAAGACACATTACCGCAGTATGAAAGCCGGGAAGCTCAGGATATTATGATCAATGAGGTGATGACGGCACTTGCCGAAGACAAACACCTACTGATCGAAGCGGGCACAGGAACCGGTAAATCGCTCGGTTATTTGTTGCCTGCCATTTATCAAAGCGTTCGCACCAATGAAAAAGTCATGGTCAGCACTCATACCATTAATCTGCAGGACCAATTGCGCGAGCGGGATATCCCTTTGTTAACGCAGGTAGTTCCTTTTCCGTTTAAAGCTGC
This sequence comes from Paenibacillus sp. FSL E2-0190, assembly GCF_037992965.1. Taxonomy (NCBI): domain Bacteria; kingdom Bacillati; phylum Bacillota; class Bacilli; order Caryophanales; family Paenibacillaceae; genus Paenibacillus; species Paenibacillus sp. FSL E2-0190. The sequence continues at coordinate 4,711,520 of NZ_CP150306.1, read as the reverse complement.
TATTTTTAAGGGAAGAGGGCATTATTTGTGTCTGCGTAAGTTTGAGCATAAAATTAATAAAAAGGACTTTATAAGCCCAAGGGAAGATGCGCTTACTGCCGCTCAGATGATTGTATGGCTCACTCAAAGTGAATCAGGGGATGATGAAGAGCTGAATTTAAGCGGCCGGGGCGGTGATTTCTGGGAGACGGTGGCAAGCGATACCGATTCCTGTCTGGGCCGTTCTTGTCCTTGGTTCCGCAAATGTTATTATCATAGGGCCAAGCATGAAGCTGGGATTGCTGACGTGGTTATTACGAACCACTCCAAGCTATTCGCAGATGTTAAGGCTGGGCACCAGCTGCTTCCGGCTTACGAGCATCTTGTCATTGATGAAGCACATCATTTAGAAGATGTGGCTGGTAAACATCTTGGCATGCATATGAAGCATTTCACTGTGGCACACACATTATCGCGGCTGTATAAAGATAGCCGAAACGGACAGCTTCCTGCTCTTCGTCAAATATTACAGTCGTCAGGCAGTGAAGAGGCTTCAGAATGGAGCGGAGTCATCGATCGGATCTACCCGGATCTGCTTACCGTCAAAGAAACCTGGGATGCACTCAGCGACAAGCTGTTCAGCCTTTTGCCGGAACGCAGTGATGCAGGGGCAGGGGAAGCGGGACAACTGGTTATGCGGTTGATTCCCGCCCGTAAGCCGAAGGATTGGGATGAATTGGTTGCACTAGAGAACACTATGAATCTGACGTTAAGCGACATCATCCGTAAGGGTGATAAAATGCTTAACGAGATGCGCGACCAGGAAAGCCAATCCTCAGCAGACAGTCTTGTTACTGATATTAGCGGTTTATTTAAGGATTTGGCTTCCATCCGTGAGCAAGTAAGATTCTTTATGGGGCTGAATGACGATAATGTAGTATATTGGCTGGAGGCAAATGGAAATTACCGCAGCAAATCACTGCAGATGTATGCCGTCCCTGTGGATGTTAGCAGCCAGCTTAAAGAGTTGTTCTTCGATAAGAAAAAAAGCATCGTGCTTACCTCGGCGACGCTGTCTGTAGATAAGTCTTTTCAATTTATGATTGATAATCTCGGACTTAACGAAGCTGCGGAAGAAGGACGTCTAATGACCTCACTTCTTCCTTCTCCCTTTAAGTATCGCGAGCAGGCACTGTTAGTTATACCGCGTGATTTTCCTAGTGTGAAGGGCAGTGTGGGCGATGCTCGATTTGTCGATACACTCGTACAGTCATTATCGGAAGCTGCTAAAACAACACGTGGGCGGATGCTGGTTCTGTTTACTTCTTATAAAATGCTGCGTCAGGTATATGATCCGCTTAAAGAGGCTTTAGCCTCACAAGAGATTACGGTGCTTGGTCAAGGCGTAGAAGGTGGCAGCCGGAGCAAGCTGATCCGCCGCTTTCAGGACAGTGCAGCATCCGTATTGCTGGGGACGAGCAGCTTCTGGGAAGGTGTAGATATTCCAGGTGAAGCACTGACTTGCCTGGCCATCGTGAGACTTCCATTTCAACCGCCGAATCACCCGTTGGCGGAAGCAAAGTCGGAGTTATTACAGGCCCAGAAGAAGAATCCGTTCATGAAATTATCTGTTCCTCAAGCGGTTATTCGTTTTAAGCAGGGATTCGGAAGACTGGTTCGCACGGCGCAGGATCGCGGAATAGTTATTGTTTATGATACAAGGGTTATTGAATCTCATTACGGGAAGTATTTCCTTTATTCATTGCCTGGTCCCAAAATGGAGCATATGCTTACTGATCAAATGGTCCCACGCATAGCGGAATGGCTAGAGGATGGCGGCGCTTCTTAAAACGCTCGTCTTCAGTTTAGCTCCTCCTTATCCTTAAGGGCGGTGTGTTACAGTACCGTCCTTAATAAGGAGAGGTAGACGTTTGAATATGGATTTTCACAAGAACATTACTATTTTTAGGAGGAAAAATATGAAATCGGATAAAATATCAGAAGCCGTTGTTCGCAGATTACCTGTGTACTTGCGTTTTTTGAATGATCTCCAGAATCGCGAAATATTAACAGTTTCCTCTCAGGAACTTGGACAAAAGCTTGATCTTAATCCCGCACAGATTCGTAAGGATTTAGCATATTTTGGTGACTTCGGCAGAAAAGGTATCGGCTATGATGTAACGTATCTTATTGAGAAAATCCGTCATATCCTGAAGCTGGATCAACAGCTTAATGTAGCTTTAGTTGGAGCAGGTAATCTCGGACATGCCTTGTCTAATTACAATGCATATCTTAAAGATACTATGAAAATCACGGCTATATTTGATTCGTACGCTCCTAAGGTTGGACGTAAGATCAACTCCCTTACTGTGCAACCGATGGATGAACTAGGCAGCACGATTCGTGAGCAAGGTATTCGCATTGCCATTATTACCGTACCTGATTCAGAAGCTCAAAATGTAGCAGATATTCTCATTTCTTCTGGGATTGAAGCGATTTTGAACTTTGCCCCTGTGATTCTGAAGACACCACCGAATATCCGGGTGCATGCAGCTGATTTTACAACTGATCTGCAAAGTCTTGCTTATTACTTGCGGGATGGAAAGGAAGAAAGCGAACATGAACAACAATAAAACGATAATTAAGGGCGGGTATTTTCTGACTCCGGGAACGGATGAGCCGGTTCTGAGTGGATATATGACTATTGAAGATGATTTAATCACTTACATAGGAAAAGAAGAGCCTCAGATGGAAGCTGGAGTGCAAGTGGTTGATGGCAGCCGTCTGCTGTTCATGCCTGGACTTGTAAACACACATGGTCATGCGGCGATGTCTTTGCTGCGTGGATATGGAGATGATTTAGCGCTACAAGTGTGGCTTCAGGAGAAGATGTGGCCAATGGAGGAAAAGTTCACCGGTGATGATGTATACTGGGGAACCTCCTTATCTGTATTGGAAATGCTGAAGGGTGGAACTACGACCTTCCTCGATATGTATGATCATATGGACCGAGTAGCCGAGGTAGCTGAGTTATCAGGTATCCGTTCCGTATTGATGCGTGGTGTGATCGGGTTATGTCCAGAGGATGTACAGAATCACAAGCTTGCGGAAGCGATTTCTTTTGCCCGTAACTGGCATGGAAAGGCTGAAGGTAGAATTACTACTATGATCTCGCCGCACGCCCCTTATACTTGCCCTCCGGACTTCCTGGTTAAGTTCGTGCAGGCAGCGCATGATCTGGATTTACCGATGCATACGCATATGTCCGAAACGAAACGTGAAGTGGAACAAAATGTGGCGGATTACGGGTTGCGTCCTGTAGCTCACTTAGAGAAGCTTGGCATGTTCACACGTCCCTCGATAGTTGCACATGGTGTTCATTTAAATGATGAAGAGATTGAGATCTTGGCTCGCCATAATGTGGGTGTATCTCATAATCCGGGCAGTAATTTGAAGCTGGCTAGCGGAGTGGCTCGGGTTACTGATCTTCTAAAAGCTGGTGTGAAGGTGTCTCTTGGCACGGATGGCGCGGCAAGCAACAATAACTTGGATATGTTTGAAGAGATGCGGCTTGCAGCTCTCATTCATAAGGGTGTCAGCGGTGATCCAACGGCTGTTCCAGCTCCAGAGGCTCTGCGTATGGCTACAGAATATGGCGTGCAGTCCATCTTTTTAAATAATGTAGGCAGACTTGCTGTAGGGATGAAAGCAGATTTCATTGCTATTGATATCGATCAGCCGCATTTGCTGCCACACACAGATCTGTTGTCTCATGCAGTTTACTCTGCTAGCGCTAAGGATGTTGAGCATGTGTGGGTGAATGGTAAACAGGTCATCAAGCATGGACAATGCTTAACCCTGGATGAGGAAGCTATCCGGCGTAAAGCGCAAGAAGCCTTCGAAGGTTTATTGAAGCGTTAAGTCTGGAGAATAACGAATAAATAATAGGCTGCGACTTTTTGCTTTTAGCAAAAGTTGCGGCCTTTTGTGTATTTTTAAGGCTGGGAAAGCTAGAAAATTATGAAATTTTGGATAAACGCGCGGGTGTGTTATATAATCAAAAAAGATATATTACTAGAAAGGGAGCTGTACCTTGAAGAAAAGGAAAAAATGGATCCTCCTGGGGTCAGTTCTGATTCTGCTCCTGGGGTTTGGACTTATCCAGTTCTATGCCTATATTATGAAAGATCAATGGAACGAGCGTGATATCGCTAAGGATGTTGCCAAAACCAGAGCGGGTCTAACAGAGGTAACTAAAGCACAAAAATCGGTTTGGGATGAAAATGCAGTGTACTGGGTTTTAACAGGAAAAAATGAAGCCGGGACTGCTCTTATGGTCTGGGTCCGCTTTACGGTAGATGGAAAATTTGCTGAAGGCGACGACGCAGTGTTTGCTGAGGAACTAAGTAAAGGAACCTCGGAAGCCCAAATACGCGGCATTATCAAAGCTGATCTTCCGGACATAACGATTGAACGCTTGCTGCCGGGAGTATATAACGGAGAGTATGCTTGGCAGCTTTTTTATAAACAGAGCGGTCGGTATTATTATCAATTTTATCGCTTTTCGGATGGGTCCCGAATGGGCGAAGGTTACAGTTTACCTAAAAGTTAAGCTGAACATAAGGAAATTAAGGGTGGCATAGTAAACAAGCGAACTTATTATAAGTTCGCTTGTTTACATTTATTTGATGTACAAAAGTGATATACTAAGTGATATACTGAATGGGTGGTTATCACCGAATATTCTCTTATATTCACATACGAAAATAGGCCGATTGATTAAAAATCAAGGCCGATTTTGTCGAAAGTGAGGAATTTATTTGGTATTGATGGAAATATTTAAAAAATTAAATTTTAAATATATTCACATTTATTTTGAAATTAGTATATACACCTGTGATATACTACTACTTGTAATTAGAACAGCAATAAGAGACTTCAGTCTCTCTGATGAGCTCTCAAGTAGCTATAAATTATTATAATGAGCTTTATATTTTGTCATCTTTGAGAGGAGGACGTTTCTTGAAATTACGTCTTGTACCTGTGCTGATAACGTCTCTACTGTCGGCTACTCTATTGTTTGGTGGCTTCTTTTTGTATCGTCAGTTTGCAATGCAGGAACCACTTCAGAAGATTGTATCTCAATATGAGGGCGTCAATAATTCTCATATCAGTATTAACCGCAATGAGGTCACTTTGAAACTTGATCTCCAGCCAGGCACGAAATTACGTGAACTGGTTCAGTACGTCTCCCAAGAAGGAAAATCGATGATTGATGGACGTACACTAAAACTTGATGTAGAACAGAACTCCAGTGAACTGCTGGATGAATACTGGGATAAAGCGATGTTCTCTGTAGCCGAAGCCATGGAGAGCCGTAAATATACACTTATACCCACAGAACTTGATGGACTCAAAGCGCAATATCCGCAATATAAAAATGTGATAGCCTCAACAGAAATTGATGACAATAATGTCTATGTAAGCTTGAGTAATGGAAAAGAAAGCAAATTTATTATTTTGCCGCGTAAACCTGCGACATTGGGGGTATGGAATAATGCCTAAATACCTTAAAGAAATTCTAATCGGATTTATTCCTGTCTTGTTTATTTTTATGGCTTTTCTAGGCATTAATATATTCCCGATTGTAATTGCTGCTGGGATGCTCACGGCCTTACTTATCATTGCTCATTTAAGAGGCGGACTTGCGGTAAATGCAGGTGCCGGGAAGAAACGCAAGAAGGATGGACCTTCAAAGCTTACTTTTGAAGAAATTGGCGGGCAAGACAATGCAAAACAGGAGCTTCGTGAAGCGTTGGATTTTTTGATCCGGCATGAGGAAATCAGCAAATTCGGGATTCGGCCTTTGAAAGGGATTCTGCTTACAGGCCCTCCAGGAACAGGTAAGACCCTTATGGCTAGAGCAGCAGCACATTATACAAACTCTGTATTTGTGGCAGCATCAGGCAGTGAGTTTGTAGAAATGTACGTAGGTGTCGGTGCCGGCCGTATCCGCGATTTGTTTAAGGATGCCCGTACCCGCGCCCTTAAGGAAAACAAGCAAAGCGCTATTATTTTCATAGATGAAATTGACGTAATTGGCGGTAAGCGTGAGGGCGGACAGCAGCGAGAATATGATCAGACCTTGAATCAGCTGTTGACTGAGATGGACGGGATCTATAACAACGAAACACCACGCATTCTACTGGTAGCAGCCACTAACCGTAAAGAAATGCTTGATTCAGCATTGCTGCGTCCTGGCCGGTTTGACCGTCATATTCAAGTGGACATGCCTGATAAAAAAGGCCGCAGATCGATTCTCGAATTGCATGCCAAAAATAAGCCGCTTCATGCCAATGTGAACCTCGACAAAATTTCCGAAGAAGCCTATGGTTTTTCCGGTGCTCAGCTCGAAAGTGTTATGAATGAGGCAGCAATTTATATGATGCGTGAGGAATTGACAGAGGTTGAGCAGCGGCATCTGTCGATGGCGATTGACAAGGTTATGATGGGGGAAAAAACGGACAGAGAAACTAACCACGAAGAGAAAAAACGGGTGGCGATCCACGAATTGGGACATGCCATTATGGCAGAACTGCTTCGTCCGGGAAGTGTCAGTCAGGTTACGCTGACTCCGCGGGGGCAAGCCCTTGGTTATGTACGTCACAATCCTCAGCAAGAGCAGTATCTGTACACCAAAGATTATCTCGAAGATCAGATTATGATCGCACTTGGTGGAGCGGCTGCAGAAGAAATGTATTATGGCGGACGAAGCACAGGTTCACGTGGCGATTTTGATCAGGCCCTGAATATTGTCGAAACCATGATGAAATCCGGATTGACTTCGTTGGGTATTGCCAAGCTGGAAATGGTTACCACTGAAGAGCTTATGAAGGAAAACAGTAAAATATTGGACGAGTTGATGGTACGTACTCACGACCACCTTGAAAAGCAACGAAATGTATTTGATTACTCCCTTGACATTTTAATGAAGGAAGAAGTGCTCTCTGGAGAGCAATTTCGATGTCAATTTCGTGACAGCGTGCGTTTACCAGCATAAATATTTATGCTGGTTATTTTTTTTTACTTTTCAGGCATGCTAAGATATCATTATATGTCGGGCTTTATAAATTTTTGCGACAGACAAGGTACAATACAAAAGTATAGATACCTGAAAGGATGGAGACTTTTTTATGAATTTCAAGAAAATTGGTGTCATCGGCGGTGGCACAATGGGACAAGGGATTGCCGAAATGCTGGCAGCCAAGGGCCTGGATGTATTGCTGGTGGAGAAAACCCCTGAGAAACTGGACTACTCCTACGAAATGATCGAGACAAGTCTAGATAAGCAACTGGAGAAATGGGCGATCACTCAAGCTGAGAAGAAGCTGATTCTTAGCCGCATTCAAAAAGTGACACATTTCGCAGAGCTGAGCTCTTGTGACATGGTTATCGAAACAATCGTTGAGGATTTAGAAGAAAAGAAAAAAATATTGAATCAACTGGATCAAGTATGTCCAAACCACATTATTCTTGCCAGCAATACGTCAACACTTAGCTTGACTGAACTTGCAAGTTCTACAATGTATCCGGAACGCGTGATCGGAATGCATTTCATATACCCTGTAGCTAAAGTGGATCTTGTTGAAATTGTACGCGGTCTGAAAACTTCAGATGCTACTTTTGAAGATACAAAATCCTTTGTTGATGAAATTGTTGAGAAAAAAGGTGTAATGATTTATGAATCCCCAGGATTTGTAACATCACGCCTCATTTGCTTGTTTATCAACGAAGCTATGCATGTACTGCAAGAGGGCGTTGCCTCCGCACAGGATATTGACGATGCTATGCGTATTGGTTATCAATTCCAATATGGACCGCTTGAAATGGCTGACAGATTTGGTCTGGATTCGGTTCTTGCTGCACTCGAAAATATGTTCCGTGAATATGGTGAGCTGAAATATCGTCCTTCCACGATCCTTAAGAAGATGGTGCGTGCAGGACAATTAGGTATGAAATCAGGCGAAGGCTTCTTCCAGTACGACAAGGATGGTGACCGTATATGAATATTCTAGTAATTAACTCCGGTAGTTCTTCTTTAAAATATCAATTGTACAATATGGCTGATGAATCCGTTTTGGCTAAAGGTTTGGTGGAACGTATCGGGATGGATTCCTCCATTCTGAACCATAAACCTACTGGTAAAGCTGAAGTAACAGAAGTAAGTGAAATTTTGGAGCATAACACAGCGATTCGTAAAGTTCTAGCTTGCCTAACGGATAAAGAGCATGGCGTTATTGAATCCATTAAAGAAATCAATGCTGTGGGTCACCGTGTAGTACATGGTGGTGAATTCTTCAAAGCTTCCGCACTTGTGGACGCTGATGCCAAGACTAAAATTCGTCAGTTGTTTGACCTTGCACCCCTGCATAACCCAGCAGCAATGATGGGGATTACGGCTTCTGAAGTAAATATGCCGGGTGTACCGCAGGTTGTTGTATTCGATACTGCATTCCACCAAACAATGCCTGAAAAAGCTTATATGTACGCGATTCCTAGAGTACTGTACAATAAATATAAAGTTCGTCGTTATGGCGCACACGGTACATCACACGACTTCGTAAGCAAAGCTGCTGCGGAGTACTTGGAGCGTCCGTTGGAAGATCTGAAGATCATTACTTGTCATATCGGTAACGGAGGTAGTGTAACTGCAGTTCAAGATGGAGTGTCTGTGGATACTTCGATGGGTATGACTCCTCTGGAAGGTTTGATGATGGGGACTCGCAGTGGTGATCTTGATCCAGCAATTGTTCCTTACGTGATGAACAAGGAAGAATTGTCCGTAGGCGAAGTTAACTCCATGTTGAACAAACATAGTGGACTCCTAGCTATTTCGGGCGTAAGCAGTGATATGCGTGATATTATTGAGGGTATGGAAAAAGGTGAGCCTAATTCCACGCTAGCTTTTGAAATGTATGAGTACCGCTTGCGCAAGTATATCGGTTCTTATGCGGCTGCTATGAACGGTGTAGATGCTATCGTATTCACTGCTGGTGTTGGTGAAAATGCTTCATTGCTACGTGAGAAACTGCTAAATAACCTTACGTTCCTGGGTATTGAGTTGGATGTTGAAGCTAATAAAGTTCGCTCCGGCGACCCGCGTCGTATCTCTACGGTAGATTCCAAAGTGCAGGTGCTTGTAGTTCCGACTAACGAAGAGCTTGTCATCGCACGTGATACAAACCGTATTGTGCAAGGAATTAACGGCTAAATTAGAGGAGAGATTGAAGGCATGGCTAACAAGAGTGTAATCAAGAACGTGAATGAACATGTTGGAGAAAGTGTTGTTATCGGTTGTTGGGTAAACAACAAGCGCTCCAGTGGTAAAATTCAGTTCCTGCAGCTTCGCGATGGTACAGGTTATATTCAGGGAGTTGTAGTGAAATCAGAAGTGCCTGAAGAGGTATGGGATGCAGCTAAGAGCCTCACACAGGAAAGCTCATTGTATGTGACCGGTATTATTCGTGAGGAGCCTCGCAGTCAATCCGGTTTTGAAATGACTGTTACCGGAATTGAAGTTCTGCACCTTACAGAGAATTATCCAATTACTCCGAAAGAGCATGGCGTTGATTTCTTGATGGATCACCGTCACCTCTGGCTCCGTGCCTCGAAGCAGCGGGCTGTTCTGGTTATTCGTGCGGAGATTATCCGGGCAATCCAACAGTTCTTCAACGAGAGCGGATTTACAAAGGTGGATCCTCCGATTCTGACGCCAACGTCAGCAGAGGGAACTACTAACTTGTTCCACACGAAATACTTCGATGAGGATGCTTACCTGACCCAAAGCGGACAGTTATACATGGAAGCTGCAGCTATGGCACTGGGCCGTGTATATTCCTTTGGACCCACCTTCCGTGCGGAGAAATCTAAGACTCGTCGCCACTTGATCGAGTTCTGGATGATCGAGCCTGAAATGGCCTTCACAGATCATGAAGAAAGCTTGAAGGTTCAGGAAGAGTTTATTAGCTTCGTAGTACAATCCGTATTGAAGAATTGCCGTGCGGAGTTGGAAGCGGTAGGCCGCGATATTTCCAAGCTGGAGAATATCAAAGCACCATTCCCACGCATTACTTATGACGATGCGATCAAGTTCTTGAATGATAAAGGCTTTGAAGATATTGCTTGGGGTGATGATTTTGGTGCACCTCATGAAACAGCAATCGCTGAAGCATACGATAAACCTGTATTTATTACTCATTATCCTGCTTCATTCAAAGCGTTCTACATGAAGCCGGATCCAAATCGTCCTGAAGTCGTACTGTGTGCTGATATGATCGCTCCTGAAGGTTATGGAGAGATTATTGGGGGTTCACAGCGGATCGATGATCCTGCGCTGCTTGAAGAGCGTTATAAAGAGCACAATCTTTCGATGGATTCTTATAAATGGTACATGGATCTGCGTACTTACGGATCTGTACCTCACTCCGGTTTTGGACTTGGGCTTGAGCGTACTGTAGCTTGGATCTGTGGTCTTGACCATGTACGTGAGACTATTCCATTCCCACGTACACTGTACCGCCTCTACCCATAAGTTCTTAGGATTTGAACAAAGGGGGAAGCACATGGACGGCAAGACATGGAGTACCTGGAGCGAAGGCGTCTCCTTCGGTCTGGAGAACGGAATGGCCGTCATACCTTACGCTTTACTGAAGTATTACCGGAAGCTGAATTTAAGCGGAAGTGAAGCGATGCTGCTGATTCATCTGCTCTCCTTCAGGCAAGTGGAAGGGATTGAGTTCCCTTCTCTGGAGGAGCTTCAGGTCGTAACTGGTCGTAGCATTTCCGTTCTGGCCGGAGAATTGCAGAAGCTCATGAAGGAGGGTTTCATTAGCATCGATGGAGACAACGATGAGCTAAGAGATATCCATTATGAACGCTACAATTTCTCAGGGCTATATGGAAAGCTAGGTGCTTATCTTGCGACAGCTGTACAAGAAAATGAGCAAGATAAGGACAAAGGGGCATATGCAACATCAGCTCCCCGGGCTGCTGCGTCAGGTGGAGGATTCGGAACTCCCCCCACATCTCCTTCTTCACTTGGAGATAAAGAGGAGAGCCGGAATCTATTCAGTATTTTCGAGAAGGAATTCGGGCGCCCGCTGTCTCCAATGGAATGTGAGACGATTTCCAGCTGGGTGGATCAAGACCGATATCCTGAGGAGCTGATTCTGTTAGCACTCAAGGAATCCGTATTTGCGGGGAAGGTTCATTTTCGTTATATCGACCGGATATTGCTGGAATGGGCCCGTAACCGGGTCAAGAACGCTCAGGATGTTAAGACGTATACACAAAAATTCCGCAATGGTGGAAGATAGATCGTTTAGGAGAGAACCGTATTGCTTTAGCTATTGCTAGAGTCTGTACGGTTCTTTTTTTATTTTTTTAGATAAGTGCAGGGGGAGGCGAAGATCTCAGCGTCTATTGCTGTGGGAAGGAGGGGAGAGTCATTGAGGAAGAGCTATTAATCAAGCGGATTTGCCAAGGAGACGAAGATGCGTTTCGCCAGTTTGTAAATACATACAGTCAGCACATATACAAAATCACCTATTCTGTATTACGTGAAGTCAAAGGGGCTGAAGACGCTGCTCAGGAAGCTTTTCTTCAGATGTATAAATCTCTCCCTGACTACCGTTATCAAGGCTTAAAATCATGGATTACGCGGATCGCCTTAAATAAGGCTATTGATGCCAAACGTAAACGTGATCGGCTACGAGAGTTACCTGTTGACTATGAGCTTGTGCTGAGCCAGACACCTTCTAATGAGGAGGATGTACTAGCCACTGTTGTCCGTCGTGACCGGATGAATCGTCTGTCGGGTGAGATCAACAATTTACCGGAGGGTCATCGGGAAATTATGGTGGCTTATTATCTGGAAAATAAAAAATATGAGCAAATTGCTGCTGAAAATGAAATTACTTTGAAGACGGTGGAGTCCAGACTATATAGGGCGAGACAATGGATGCGAAAACATTGGAAGGAGGACGAATGGCTATGATGAAGAGTGGAGAAAACTTAATTCGCCGCGAGCAGGCAAAAGCTTATCTTGAAGGGCAAGAAGATAGTATAGAGCGAGATGAATGGGAACAATTGCTGCTCAAGGATGAAGACACATTTGTTTCATACATAGAGATGCTGGATGAGCTAAAGGAGGATCTGCCTTCATTGGAGAATTCGTCTGCTTTTACTGAGAGAGTTATGGGAGATTGGGTGGCTACGGTGAGATCTTCAGTAGTCATAGAAGAAGTAGCGGGGCAAGAAGAAGGATCACGGCGTTATCGCTGGTATGATAAAACAATCTTTCATTATGCCGTTGCTGCTTCGTTAACGCTGTTGATTATGTCTTCCGGGATGTTTGATAAGTTACTCACGGGTGAAATGGAGCTTATTGTCCCTAAGAAAGATAATTCGCCATCTTATAGCGAACAATTCATGCAAGCCACCAGCGGATGGTTGAGCCGGATTATGGACGGAAGACAGAAATGAGAGGAGAAATGAACAATGCAACAGCAGCGTAATAAAATTAAGGGTCTTTTTCTTAATATGATTCCTGGAGCAGGTCATTATTATATGGGAAGACGACCACAAGGGATTGTTTATTTTTTGCTAAGCTTTGGTGTGTTATTTATGTCATTCTTAATCGCTATGGCTGAAGGGGATGAGGGGATTCTGGCATTGGGCGTGATCGGATTCTTACTTCTATGGATTCTTTCGATGATTCATCTGGTGATTAAATTACTGCAAATGCCCACTCCAATTGTAGCGCCTGATGGATCAATGCTGGATTTTAGTTCTACTATGCCCGTAAAGACGGAGGATAATGAACGTGTGCATGTCATCTTATTGTCTTTCATTCCTGGATTGGGTCATTTTCATATGGGGCTGATGCAGCGTGGACTATCCTTTCTGATTTCATTTTTCGGATTCATGACCGTTATGTTATTCTTGGCTGGAATTACTTCGAGTGATGCATTTTTGCTGCTGTTTGGAGTATTGCCAGTAATTTGGCTGTATTGCATGTTTGATGCAGTTCAGTTGATCCATCGTAAACAAGCAGGAGAAATGCTTGTTGACCGCACATTATTCGAAGAGATGGAGGCTGGACGTGAGGAAGGACGACGCAGCAAAGTATTAGCGACATTACTATCCGCATTTCCTGGCGCTGGACAGATGTATCTGGGACTGCAAAAAAGAGGGCTCCAGCTCATGCTTCTTTTCTTAGGAAGTATCTATGTCATGGATCTATTGCGGTTAACATTGCTCTTTTTCCTTATCCCGGTCATTTGGTTCTATAGCTTATTCGATGGCTTACAGTTAGTTAGCCGATATGGACGTGAACCTTTGCAGGATAAGCCGGTTATCGAAGGTTTCTTAAATCATCAAGGCTGGCTCGGAGCAGTCCTGATGTGTCTCGGATTATACTTTATTGTTGTGAATGTCGCAGTTCCTGCCATCGATATCAGATTTCCAGAATGGCGGCTGGAATATCGCGTAAATGAATATTTTAAGACCATTGTCGTCTCCGTGTTATTGATTGGTGGTGGGGTGAAGCTGATGACTGGAAGTAAGAATAATAAGGGTAGAAAAGGGGCGGGGGGTCAATCTTGAATAATCCAGTAGAAGTAGAGCCGGGAGTCATGGTAACTAGCGAGTTTCCAGTGAACGAAGGGAAATCTAGAAGTTGGCGTGTAGGTACGTTGTCGATGGGACTGAGCCTTTTATTTCTCGGGGCATTAATAATGGTCTCGCAGTGGAAAGGAGCGGATGTGTTCGAGACAACACTTGCTTGGTGGCCGCTCATTTTTATCTTACTTGGTTTAGAAATTGTAATTTACACCTTATGGTTCCGTGGTAAAGGGAAAATGTACTATGATGTGCTAAGTGTTCTGTTCGTCGGATTTCTGGCAGTGTGCTGTTTAGTATTCGCAGGAGTCAGCTCTTTAGGATTAACACAGGAACTTAGACATGTGATCTCCTCTACGGAGGAGAATTATTCCTTGCCGGAATGGAAGGGGAATGTTCCACAGGGTGTAGGCACACTTATAATCCAGGCTGCCGAACCTTATGGAATTATGGTTGATCGAACGGCTGGGAACGAGTTGAATGTATTTGGGAGTTATTCCACGGCAGAAGGGCAACTCAAGCAAGAGCAAGAGAAGCGGCTGTTGCAAACTAAGCAAGTTGGAGACACATTTTACGTCATCTTAGGAGACATACCTAGACATCTAGTATTCGATAACTCCAGGAATGCATTGAACGTGACCGTTGCGGCTCCTGTAAATCTAAAGGTAATCGTAAGAGATAATTATGGAAATGTTGTAACAAGGTAAAAAAAGATCGCTTCCCACCCGATGAGGGGATGGGCTGCGATCTTTTTTGGTTAAGAACGAAGCTCTTTCTCTAGGGCAGCACCCATTTCACGTGAGCGCTCGGCACATCGGTTAACGGCAGCAATCACAGTTTCAAAGAATTCCCCTCGTTCAAGCACTTCTATAGCTGCTTGTGTTGATCCGTTAGGGGAAGTAACCTTCTTACGAAGTGCTGCGGGTTCTTCTCCCGTCTGTTGTACCATTCGGGCAGCTCCCAGCACAGTTTGAACAGTTAATTCGGTGCTTTGATCAAGTGGTAGCCCACCACGGATACCAGCGGCGATCATGGCTTCCATCATGTAATAGATATACGCAGGCCCGCTGCCTGAAATTCCGGTCAAGGTTTCCATACGTTCCTCATCAATGACTGTTGTAAGCCCGACAGCCTCAAAGATATTAAGAGCAAGGCGACGGCCTCTTTCGTCTACTTCTTTGGAGAAGGCTAGACCAGTGGCACCCAGACCGATGGAACTGGAGGTGTTAGGCATTGTGCGAACAATAGGCTGTGCTTTGCCAAGTAGACCTTGAATGGTTCGAATAGATAGACCTGCAATGACAGAAACTACGATTTGATCCGGAGAAAGAAGCGGGCCTAGTCCGCGTAAGGATTCGGCAGCATCTTTAGGTTTCATTGCCAGTACTATTACTGGTGCGTTCCGTAAGTATTCTACTTTTTGTTCGGGATCATTTGTGCCTATTACACCATAACGGCTTTTTAATTCTGCCAGACGTTCACTGCTGCTGCGATTGAGCATGATGACATTATCGGGCTTTACGATATTGCGGCTAATCATCCCGCGAACGATGGCTTCTGCCATGGAGCCTGCGCCATAAAAAACAATATTATGATTCATGAGTGGAACTGAAGGTTGCTGACACATGGCTAAAATCCTCCTAAAAGTTGTGTGATAGAATACTTAAACGTGTATACTAACCCCGAATTTGTCCCGTTCCGTAGATCTTATATTTGGTTGAAGTTAGTGCAGGCAGACCCATCGGGCCACGTGCGTGGAGTTTCTGGGTACTAATACCAATCTCTGCACCGAATCCAAATTCAAAGCCATCCGTGAAGCGGGTTGAGGCATTGTGATAAACAGCGGCAGCATCCACTTCTTGTAAAAAGCGTGTGGCGTTCTCCTGATCTTCCGTTACGATACATTCCGAATGTTTCGTGCCATACTGGGCGATATGCTGCATAGCTTCTTCCATATCACTGACGATTCTAATATTAAGGATATAATCATTGTATTCTGTAGCATAGTCTTCTACGGTTGCAGGTAATACCCATGGGACATGAGAGATGGTTTGTTGACAGCCACGAAGTTCTACATGAACCTCACGGAATGCTTCGGCTAAGGATAACAGATATTTGCTCGCGTAATCCTGATGAACGAGTAGTGTTTCCATAGAGTTACATACCGAAGGGCGCTGAGCTTTGGCATTTAAACTAATGTCCTGTGCCATTTCTGGCAAGGCAGTTGCGTCGAGATAAGTATGGCAGATGCCTGCTCCAGTTTCAATTACGGGAACGGTTGCGTTAAGGACTACATTTTGAATAAGAGAGCTGCCTCCGCGCGGGATAATCACATCTAAAAGTCCGTTCAGCTTTAGCATTTCATCTACTGAAGAACGATTTGGGTCTTCAATCAGCTGAAGCGCGTTAGGCGGCATTGAGGTTTCAGCAAGAGCATTGTGCAGAACCTCGACAATTTTACGGTTGGAGGACAGGGCAGAGGAGCCACCGCGCAGCACAACAGCGTTGCCGGTTTTAAGACATAGACCCGCAGCATCAACAGTCACATTGGGACGTGCTTCGTAGATGATGCCGATCACACCAAGCGGAACACGCAGCTTCTGGATGTTGAGGCCGTTAGGACGTTCAATGCTTTCTAGCGTGTCACCGATAGGGTCCGGTAATACAGCGATTTGTTGCAAGCCTTCGGCAATGCTGTTAATCCGGTCAACATCTAATGCCAGCCGGTCGAGCATGGATTCCGGAGTTCCATTAAGTCTTCCTCGTTCCAAATCCTCCGCATTGGCGGTGATAATGGCGGGAGCTTCGCGGCGAAGTGCATCGGCCATGCCCAGCAGTGCTTCATTCTTCTGGCCAGTTGTTAAGCTTGCTAGAACTCCTGTTGTCTCCTTGGCTAATTTACTCTTATTAATAACTTCACTCATGACGGTTCCTCCCTATATTTGAATTGAAAAAAATGCTTATCTCAGTGTAATCCATTCGTCACGGTGAATGACCTCAAGCCGGTGTACTTCTCCCAGCTTCGGTACAATTTCACGGCTTGGCAGACCTTGAATGCTGCGCAGCTGAGCATCATCGTAATTTACAATCCCACGTCCAAGCAATTTGGAGTCGGGTCCAAGGACTTCTACAACATCTCCTGCGTGAAAACTACCTTCTGTCTGTTTGACGCCTACAGGCAACAGGCTGTGTCCGCCATGTAGCAAAGCTTCTACAGCCCCTTCGTCCACGTATAGGGAGCCGAGAGGGGTAGACATAAAGCCTAGCCATTGTTTTTTGACGGGAAGAGAGGATAGCTTTGTTGCAAAATAAGTGCCCCTGCCTTCTCCCGTTGCAGCAAGCTGTAAATCACCAGGTTCGGTGGCTCTTCCGACAAAGACAGGAACACCACCCCGAGTAGCAATTTTGGCCGCATCGATTTTGGATCGCATACCGCCTGTTCCAACACTAGAGCCAGCTCCACCAGCAATAGCATATATCTCTGGTGTAATGTCATCTACGAACTGATAACGGACAGCATCCGGATGCTTGCGGGGATCTCCACTGTATAAACCATCCATGTCGGTTAAGACAAGCAGTCTAGAGGCTTTTAACAGGTTAGCTACGAGCGCAGAGAGGGTATCATTATCGCCAAATTTCAGTTCATCTACGGAGACAGTGTCATTCTCGTTAAATACGGGCACCGCTCCTTGGCGAAGTAGCTCTTCTACAGTCATCATAGCGTTATTCATGGCTCTGCGGCTGCAGAAATCGGTGCGAGTCAGCAATATTTGCGCGGTAGTAATTCCATGCTGGGCAAAAGCTTCCTGATAAGCCTGCATCAGCAGTACCTGACCCACAGCCGCAGCGGCCTGCTTCTCATGCAGCAGCTTCGGACGTGCTGGATAACCGATACTGCGGAAGCCGGCGGCTACCGCACCAGAGGTTACTAACAACACCTCACAGCCGTTTTTCTTCAACTCGGCAATCTCTGAGGCAAAAAAGGAGACTGCTTCACGATTCAAGCCGCCCTCGGGTCCGGTCAGCGAGCTGCTGCCTATTTTGACCACGATTCGCGTCATCATTTCTATCCACATCCTCTTCGTTTATTAAGTCCTGAAAACAACAAAAAGCCCCCATCCTTAGACTTAGCAAAGGACGAAAGCTTATAAACTTCCGCGGTACCACCTTCATTGATGAGGGATCATCCGACTTCATTCTCATAACGGGAGGATCCGTCCTGTTAGACACAGGCCGCTCGGGGGTAGGATTCGGAACGAAAACCGCGGTAAATTCTTTCAGCCTGTCGGAATCTACTCTCTAGGCGCGGTTAGACTCATTCTTACTGGTCCCGTCTGCACGTTTCACTTATTTTCAATAGAATACCATGGAGCTGGTTGCATTGCAAAGGGAAAACGTAGGATATATTTCTTCATGCAGAAAGCTCTATATATTATGTTTAACCTCAAAGAGAAGGGGTAAAGAACTTATAATCTGTTACCAGGAGGTGGATTAAATTGACTAAAGACAACAATGCCGAGCAGGGACAGAATCAAGATTCAAACGAAGTAGCAGAGCTTCAGAATAGTGTGACTCGTGAATTTGTGGAAGAGCACACCGGGGCTCCAATTGATAAGGGATTGGCTGATTCAAGTAAAGCACGTGTGTCGGATGATCAGAACCGCCTGATTACACAGCGTAATTTGCGTAAATAATCTAGTACTGTTAAAAGAGGTTTACCTGAAAAAGTGCCCCGGCAACCACGCGAATGGTTACTGGGGCACTTTATTTGTATATATTCTATTCTTCCGTTAATTCAGACACGGTTGATTTGAATGTTTCTACAAAAGCCTTTGCGGCCTTGGATAAATATCGTCCGCGTCGATATGCTACAACTAGCGTACGACTAGGCACCGGATCAGCGAGCGGTAAGTAGACTGGAACAAATTCACTCCGCGGTGCACGAGCGATAAAACGAGGAACAAGAGTCACGCCCATACCTGTTGCCACTAGGGATTGAACGGTTTCCATATTATTGCTCTCGAAAACGATTCGTGGCTCGAATCCGGCTTTCCGGCACAGCTCCACAGTCATTTTGCGGAAGCCCTGGCCTTCCTTAAGTACGATGAAAGGTTCGTCCTTAAGCTCTTCAAGTGAGGTCCGTGTTCCATCTAAGATTCGTTTAGCGAGCGGATGTTCAGGAGGGACGGCAAGATCAATTCTTTCCTCTCCAAGCTCTTCATAAGCTAGAGCAGGAATTTCGAGGGGTAAGGAGAGCAGGCTTAAATCGGTCTGACCACTTGCCGTGAGCTTCTCTAGGTTCATCGACGAGTCTTCTAGCAGCGTAATTTCTACCTCAGGATAATTTTGTTTGAAAACTGGAAGCACATGCGGCAGAAGATGTGCTCCTGTAATCGGCATACTGCCCACAACTACACGTCCAGTGCGCAGTTCTGATATGTCGGACATCTCTTGTCGCAGCAGCTCCACTGCGTCAATGATAATCTGGGCTTGTTCAACGAATTTAGAACCTGCGTAGGTCAGCTCAACTGAGCTGGTATTACGCTGAAAAAGCATTACGCCGAGCTCTTTTTCCAGTTTGGAAAGCTGCTGGCTGAGCGAGGGCTGGGCAATATGCAGCTTGTCCGCTGCACGTGAAAAGTTTTTTTCGGCTGCGATTTGCAGCACATACTGCAGTTGTCTCAGTTCCATATATGGACTCCTTAGGGAAATGATTTACTTATAAGTATATCCTATTGGATTATAGTTTTGTATAGGCAACCCGAAGGAGCATTCACTTCTTCGCTCCCCAGAATTTGCCGGGCCTGTTTTCAAGAATTATCCCTACTACACTGATCGAAGTATCCGATATCCTCTCACAATATATTTATTGCGCCGGATCTTGAGAGTATCTATGAGATAACTGCATTCTGTGCAGCTATTTCGTATGCAAAAGGGATGATTTTGGTTTTAAGTGTATTCTATACAACTAAAAACCAGAGTTCCCAGCTATAGGGCGATAATTCAAGAAAATAGCTGCACAAAATACACTTATATTCATTAACGAATGATTCACAGGAATATAGCTGTACAAAATACAACTAAACGCTCCTACACATCCCGGTTGCGCAACGCTCCTACACATCAAGCTTGCGCATCGCTCTTACACATCAAGCTTGCGCCTCGCTCCTATACATCCCGGTTGTGCATCGCACCTACATATTGCGCCTCAACACACCCTAACTCAGCTTATAGGTTCAGACTATCACTTTTATAGATATCATATCTTGGAATTATAAAGACAGGGGTGTTATATTTAGATCATTCAAGAGAGACTCCACGCTCTCTTCCAATGAACGATTCTATTAATGAGGTGAAATTATGAGCAACAAGACAATGTTTGAAAAGATTTGGGAGAATCACGTTATTCATCAAGAGGAAGGCAAACCTAGCATTATTTATATTGATCTGCATTTGGTTCATGAAGTTACTTCTCCGCAGGCTTTTGAAGGGCTTCGCCTCAGCAACCGGAAGGTTCGCCGTCCTGAGCTGACTTTCGCAACGATGGATCATAACGTACCAACTAAAGATCGTTTTAACATTAAAGATCCAATCTCCAAACAACAAATTGATACCCTTTCTAAGAACTGTGCTGATTTTGGTGTAAGACTGTTCGATCTGAACGATATTGATCAAGGCGTTGTACACGTAATGGGTCCTGAAATCGGCTTGACACATCCTGGAAAAACTATCGTTTGCGGCGACAGCCATACCTCCACGCATGGTGCATTCGGCGCGCTGGCATTCGGTATCGGAACTAGTGAAGTTGAACATGTAATGGCTACCCAATGTTTGCAGCAATCCAAAGCTAAGACTATGGAAGTACGCTTTACAGGCAAACGTAACCCTGGCGTAACAGCAAAAGATATGATCCTGGGTGTTATTGCTAAATACGGTACTGATTTTGCCACAGGTTATGTAATTGAGTATACAGGCGAAGCTATTCGTGAATTGTCGATGGAAGAACGTATGACTGTCTGCAATATGTCGATCGAAGGCGGAGCAAGAGCTGGCTTGATTGCCCCTGATGAAACTACTTTTAATTATCTGCGTGGACGTCAATACGTACCGCAAGGCGAAGCTTATGATGCTGCTGTAGAAGCATGGAAGAGTCTTGTAAGTGACGAGGGCGCCCAGTACGATACGGTTGTTGAATTTGATGTGGAAACATTGATTCCACAAGTGACCTGGGGGACTAGCCCGGGCATGGGAACTGACATCAACTCCAGCGTTCCGAATCCGGCGGACTTCACCACTGAAAATGAACGTAAAGCTGCTGAAAAAGCGCTTGAATATATGGATTTGACTCCTGGAACACCTATTTCCGAAATTCCGATTGATTATGTATTTATCGGTTCCTGCACTAACGGGCGGATCGAAGATTTGAGAGCTGCAGCAGTGGTAGCTAAAGGTCATAAGGTGTCTGAAAAGGTTACTGCCATTGTTGTTCCAGGCTCGGGCCGTGTTAAGATGCAGGCTGAGAAAGAAGGACTTGATAAAGTCTTTACTGACGCTGGCTTTGAATGGCGTGAAGCGGGATGCAGCATGTGCTTGGCCATGAACCCGGATGTTCTGCAGCCTGGACAACGCTGTGCATCTACCTCGAACCGTAACTTTGAAGGACGCCAAGGACGCGGAGGACGTACACATCTTGTATCTCCAGCTATGGCAGCCGCAGCTGCGATCAAAGGTCGTTTCACTGATGTACGTGATTGGAATTATAAGACGGAAGCCGTCAGCTCATAGAACTAGAGAGAACACGGGAGGATAAAACTATGGATGCTTTTAAAAAATTAACAGGAATTGTTGCACCAGTTGACCGGGTAAATGTAGATACGGATGCGATTATTCCAAAACAGTTTTTGAAACGGATTGAACGGACGGGATTTGGACAGTTTTTGTTCTATGAATGGCGTTTTGATGAAGAAGGTAACGATAATCCAGCCTTCGAAATGAATAAACCACGTTATCAAGGGGCTTCTGTTCTGATCTCACGCGCTAACTTTGGCTGTGGATCCTCTCGGGAGCATGCACCATGGGCGATTATGGATTACGGGTTCAGAGTTGTAATTGCACCTTCTTATGCGGATATCTTCTACAATAACTGCTTTAAGAACGGCATTCTGCCGATTAAGCTTTCGGAAGAGCAAGTGGATGAATTGTTCAAACGGACAGCTGAGCATGAGGACTACAAGCTGACAGTTGATCTTGAGAACAATGCTTTACAAGATGAATTCGGACTGAGCATCAGCTTTGATCTGGATGAGCACCGTCGTCAATTCCTGCTGCAAGGCTTGGATGATATCGGTTTGACCCTTCAACATGCAGATGAAATTGCTGCTTATGAAGAGCGTCATGCTGCAAAGCTATTCTCTTAAAAAGAGGATATAACTGGTCTGATTCTTAAACTTTACAAAAAATACGCAAAACTTCTATTTCCGGGTGTCGGAAATAGAAGTTTTTTTGCTATAATCGATATATTCATTGGTCATTAAGGAAACATTTGGTGATTTCTGTCGTCTAAATACTTATCTAGGATCTATTACTTGCAGAAGGAGCGGAAAATGAGAATGAGAAGAGCTGGGCTTCGTGTATTGCTGCTTTTGTTACTGCCTTTATTATTTTTAACATCCACCGGACAAGAAGCTGCCGCAGCTGGTAGCAGCACAGGCAGAATTATTATGGACAATCAGGAACTTGCTTTGCCAAAAGGAATTAAACTCGAAAATGTAAATGGTAGCGTTATGATTCCGGTCAGAGTGGTAGTAGAGAATCTTGGATTCGAGGTGTTATGGGAGCAGCAGACCCGGAAAGTAACCGTTCACCAGGATGGTAAAAGCATTGAGCTGGCGGTAGGACGGAAAACAGCTGATGCAGATGGGGTGACATTTGATTTAAATGCAGCTCCTAAGCAGAGTGGCGGCACAGTACTTGTTCCAATTCGTTTCGTAAGCGAGCAGTTCGGCTTAAAGGTGGGCTGGGATAATGTTGATAAAACCGTCTATTTGACAGGTGGACAAGTTAGCAATCCTGCAATGACACCTGAGGGGAATACTACCAATCCAACAGCAACTAATACACCTGCTCCAACTCCAAGTGCTACGCCGGGAAGTGACAACGGGACAACTGCTGGCAGTGTAGTAACTTCACCCAGCCCGACACCAGTTCCACAAACAACTACGGCACCGGGAAGCACAGCAGGAATTCCAACAGGCCCTCTAGTAAACGGGGCAGTATTCACTGAGAACCGACTTATTATCGCTGTGTCGGGGGCTACTAAGCCAAACGTTACAAAAATGAGCAACCCTGATCGAATCGTCGTAGATTTTCCGGGTGCTGCGTTCGATCCGAATTTCATTGGAAGTCTTACGGGTGTTACCACCACTGGCGGTCCACAGGGGAAGCTGGACGTTGCCGGCTACCCGCTCGTTTCTGAGATCCGTTATGCACTGTTCAGTGTGAGTCCGTCCACTGTCAGATTCGTAATTCAAACGGTTGGAAATCAACCGTACCAGCTTAGTACGGATGAAAGCACCGGGCTGGTTACGATTGATTTGAATGTAACTAACAGCGGAGGCAACACCACAGGGGCTAATGGAACGTTAGGTAAGCCAATTGTAGTTCTAGATGCGGGTCATGGCGGAACTCAATCAGGTGCTGTCAGTCTCACAGGTAAGCTGGAAAAAGACTTCAATCTGGCCGTCATCCGCAAAGTACAAACGCTGTTAACGCAGGAAGCATTAGTTGACGTGGTGTTTACTCGAACTGACGATGCTACATTGGGGCTTCAGGATCGCGTGAAAATTGCGGAGGCTGCTAAAGCGAATCTCTTTATTTCAGTGCACGCGAATTCGCTAGAGGTTGGATATCCAAATAGAGATAAAATAAATGGCAGTGAAACCTATTATTCTCGCAGTGATAGTCTGCCTCTTGCTCAGATTATGCATAAGCATTTATTAGCCGCTACTGGTTTTAAAGACAACGGGATTCGTACGAAAAGCCTTCATGTTACACGGGAAACCACAATGCCAGCAGTCTTGCTAGAGGTAGGATATCTTACAAATTCAGGAAATGAATCGGCGATGTATAGTGAGCAGCTTCAAGAGAAATTAGCGAGAGAAATTGTTGCCGGAATTAAGGAATATCTGGGGCTTTAACACTTGCGGTTGGTGAGATTTCTCAATTTTTATGGAATATATTCGCAACCTTTATAGATTACCAGCGTCTAATAGAGGTCTGAGGTTGACGGAGACAGGGGCACCACGATCGCCATTCACAGGCGAATACTAGATTCTTAGAGGTGAAGAATGAAGAAATTCAGTTTGATGTTGTTATTGTTGCTCTTTGTGTTGGTTTTGCCTGAGCATGGACATGCTGCTGCCGCGAATAGCAAGATTTATCTGGACGGCAAAGAGATTACTGCAGGGCAAAAAGTACCGGTTGAAAATGTGAATGATACTATCATGGTACCGTTGAGATTGATCTCCGAGAGTCTTGGTTATACCGTGGGCTGGGATCAAAAAAGCAAAACGGTGACGATTGAACAGCAAGGGAAGGTCATCAAACTTATTGTTAATCAAAAGACAGCTTCGGTTGATGACAAAACAGTACAGCTTACCACTGCGCCTGTCCTGCGGAGTGATACGACACTTGTACCTATACGGTTCATAAGTGAGCAGTTTGGTCTCACCGTCACTTGGGATAATGCGAAGAAGATCGTGTATCTTATTACCCCAGGATCCTCAAATGAAAACGGCAGTTCTGATGGGAACTCTGGAAATGGTGGATCTGAAGTTGTTGTTCCGCCGGTAGATCCTACTAAAAATTTAACCATGATAAATGGTTTGAGCTTTAGTGAGAATCGTTTAAGCATTGCGATGGAAGGTAATTCCGAGCCAAAAGTAAGTGTAATGACAGGGCCGGATCGGTTAGTTATTGATTTTCCTAATGCCACTTTCTCAGATCTGTTTGGTACGGGACAAGTTCTTGATCCTGATCTGAATGGTAAACTGGAAGTGAAGGATTATCCTGATGTATCAGGTGTCCGGTATTCGCTTTATAGCTCCAATCCTTATACTGTACGTTTTGTAATTGATTTGAATTATCCTAAGAATTATAACATCAGCGTATCTGGGACGGATTCTAAGTTGGTTATCATTGACCTGAATGCAGAAAGTACGGATGATACTTCAACACAGCCAGGTAATGATGGCAAGAAGCTCGTAGTACTGGATGCGGGGCACGGAGCCAAAGATTCTGGTGCAGTAGGAGTAACAGGAAAATACGAAAAGAATTTTAATTTAGCTATAGTACTTAAGACAGCAGCATTGCTGAAAAAAGAAAGTAATATCGATGTCGTACTGACACGCAGTGACGATACATTCTTGGAGCTCAAGGATAGAGCGGCTATGGCTAATAATTTAAAAGCAGATCTATTCATTTCTGTACATGCTAACAGTTCCGCATCTTCTGCGGCAAGCGGGACAGAAACGTATTATCAGCGGGAAGCCAGTAAGGCCTTAGCGAAAGTAATGCATAAGTATCTTGTTGAGGCTACAGGGCTTAGTGATCGCGGTGTACGATACGGAAATTTCCATGTCATTCGTGAAACGAAAATGCCTGCTGTTCTACTTGAAGTAGGATACCTTAGCAATAAGAAGGATGAGACATTGCTCTTTACGGAAGCATTACAAAATAAAGTTGCTGCTTCAATAGTGAGTGGGATCAAGGAATATTTGGGTATAAAATAACAGACCAGTGGCAGACGAGCGCCGCAAAGTCAGCTTTCTGCTTTTATCAATAAAAAGGCAAGAAGTGGTTTTGCGGTACCTGTCTGCCCGTATTCATCTAGAGGAGGCGTTTATTAATGTTTAAACAAAAATGGACTATGGTTGGGGTTGCTGCGCTACTTCTACTAGTGATAGCTGGCTGTGGAGATAAGCCTACTGCAGCTCCTGCTAATGGAGTGGAGCAAGATACTACAAACGTTGTAAGTGGTGCGGGAGAAAGTACCCCAGCTCCATCTGATGATCAGGAAACCGAAGTGGCTAGCACTCCGCAACCGACAGCAGATAATACTAATGCAGAAACTCAGCCATCTTCGAAGCCGGTAGAAAATGAGACACAAAAGCAAAGCCAGAGTATTGAAGTTTATTACACTGATTCGCAAATTATGGATTTAGTGCCTGCTAAGACTACGATTAACTACTCTGACGATGTTGAGAAATATACAGAGACGTTCAAAGCACTGCAAAGTAGTGAGAATACAGATCTTGTACCTTTGTGGGGGAAAATTGAACTGAAATCATTAAAATTCGTAGAGGGTCAAATCGTAATGGATATTCATAAACCAGATGAAGCTCAGCTTGGTGCGGGTGGAGAATCCTTTGCCATTACTTCACTTGCCAAAACTTATTTTCAATTTGCGGAAGTAAAGAGTATCGAAGTTTTAGTTGATGGTGAAAAGGTAGAAAGTCTAATGGGCCATGTGGATCTATTGCATCCTATGACTAGAGATAATTCTTAATTGGTTATGCAACAAAGGAATTAGGTATCTAGCTGACGAATTTTTAAACATACTATTTATTTGAGTCATAGAGAGGGGAATAATCTATTGTCCGCGCAAAAAAGGTCAAAACGTCCATTGAAGGCTTATTCTAATAAAGCAGTGTCGGCTGTTATGGCTGGCGTTATGGTTTTTGGTGGTGCAAGTGCAGTGTTTGCAGACACAGCTGCCACTACACCGACATCAACCACTACACAATCTGTAGGGATTTTTAGCGATGTAAAGACAGGCTTCTGGGCTGAAAAACATATTTATAAACTCGCTTCACAAGGAATTGTGGTTGGAAATAATGGATTGTTCCGTCCGGGTGATTCTGTAACTCAGCAGGAAGCAGTGCTTATGGCCCTGCGGTTTATGAAGCTGCAGGATAAAGTGGATGCTTCTTCTGCGGTAGCGTTGCCTACCGATTTTAAAGTTACGAATTATTACAAGGATTATGTTGTGTTAGCTTTTCAACAAGGATTACTCGATAAAGCAACCGAAATGGCTCCAGATAATCTGAAGACTTCTTGGGGAGAGCGTAAAGCATCCCGGGAATGGATTGCGGAGCTGTTAATCCGCTCCCTTGGAAAAAGCGCAGATGCAGCAGGGGCCGCTAGTGAGCCAACAGGCTTTGCGGATGATACCAAAGTGTCTGCCAACAAACGTGGTTACATCAACGTTGCCGTTGATTTAGGCCTAGCAAACGGACTTGATGGCAATCGTTTTGATCCGCAAGGTGCTGTAACACGTGCGCAATTGGCGACTTTTTTCAGTCGTGCTGAAGCTCACAATACGGTTGAATACGACAACGCGGTATCAGGAACGATCAGTCAATTAGCTGATGGGAAACTATCCGTCTATAACAACGGAAAGACTTCTACATATACCCTGGGAGCAAGCACTGCTTATTACACAAGTGCCTCTGAAAGCAGAATCAATCTAAGTGATGTCCAACCCTACACTAAGGTTACTGTAATTGGTGCGACATATAACGCGGCTTATGTTGAAGTGACTGACCCTACACAACAAGTAGAGACTCTGTCAGGAAACTTCGCCATGGTAGCTCCAGGTAATAAGCTTTGGTTAAAGTCACCAACAGGGTTCACTGAATACTACTACGATGAGACTACTTCCTTTGTAGATGTAAATGGAGCTGGAATTGAACCTGCTTCGCTGGTAACAGACAGTGTAGTTTCACTGCAACGTGAAACGTACAGTGGTTCGCATAAAGTAGTGAAGGTTCAGGTGACTTCAGGGGTCATTAACAAAACAACAACAGGCACCATTCAAAGTGTAGATCTTACTGGCAAAAGCATTACTTTCAAAAATACCGCGGGTACAGTAGAAACTTTTAAATGGGAAGATGGAACTTCATTATTCAGCTCCCAAGCATCAGTGCTGAAACCTGCAGATTTGAAGACAGGTAATGCGGTGAAATATACGATTCAAGATAATGTGATCCGCACTGTAGAAGTGACGGAAGGTGTTGAACGGACAGTTGAGGGGGTACTTACCGAGCTGACTAGTTCCACAGTTGTTTACAAAAAAGCAGACGGAAATCGTGAGGTTAAACTGCTTGGCACTAAACCGACGATTGTTATTCCGAACATGAGTGGAGCAGTAGCTGATGATCTTATTGCTGATGCAGTAGGTGGGGACAAGATTCAGGTTACCTTAAACAGCAGCGATCAAGTCACCAAAATTGAAGTGTTAAGCCGCCAAATTGAGCAGTATAGTGGAGCAACAATTGTGGATTACAATAGCAAAACACAGCTCCTTACAGTTATGGACAGCAGCAAAAAAGCCCATGTGGTTCAGTTGGATGAGAAAACAAAGCTGATTTATGAAGGTGCATTGCCTAACTTAACTAATATGGGTGCGAAACTTATCGAGAACCGCAAAGTTAATCTGAAGGCAATAGGACAGCGGGCTTTGTCTTTGGAAATTGTCACAAAGTACGAAGGAACTTTAACAGCTGTTAATTCTACGTCGAAAACTCTTGTTTTGAAGCTTAATGATGGACAAAGTTTAACGATGCCTTATCCGCAACTTGTTGATCTCTTTGGTAAGACTAGTCCTTCCCTAAGTGATATTCCTATTGGAAGCAATGTAACGGCTTCACTGACTACAGGTCAGGATCTGATAGCGGTATTGAAAGTGAAGACTGTGCTGCAAGTTGAAGCGGCAACCGTGAATTCTGGAACCAACCGTTTGGGCATCAAATGGAATGGGGGAACCAGTGATATTAATACTTTGGCAATCCCGTTGACCAATGAAGCTGGTGAGAGCATTAAGCTAACGGATTTAAAAGCGGGAGATTATCTTAATGTGACCTTTGATGGTAGCTCACCGCTGGCTATTCAAGCAGTTAAGCTCACAACAGGTCAGGTAAGTTCTGTAGATGCCGCTGGGAATAGCGTAGTCGTGAAGGATTATGCTGGAGCTGCACAGACCTTAGCGGTAAGTGGAGGAGTCAAAATCATTCGTGACGGCTCGACAACGACTGCTCTTAGCAACTTGACGGCAGGGGACAGAGTAGAGATTCGCAAGGATCCGGATGGATCTACAACGATTCGTATTATGTCTCAGCTCAGTAGAACATTCTCACGTTATGAGAGTGCAACAAACTCATTGGTGACGAAGAGACCTAATTTGAACGATAAATATCAATTCTTTGTTCCTGCTAATGTTTATATTCATCAGGGAGATTCGACTTTATCCGTGCAATCTTTGAAAGAAAATGATAATATTATAATGTATTTCAATAATGATATTTTGGTTGAAATTGTGAAACAATAGTTGCAATGGTGGATTTCTGAGTGAATCACCGTCTTGACACAGGGGGCTTTACCTGCGTCAAGACGTTTTTTTTGAAATATAAGAAAGTATAAGTATTGCTCCTATACTGTATGTCTTATATTTCTCGCTTAAACGCTTACTGTTCTTATTAGGACAATCCAGGCGTTAATACTTGAAATATAATGCCAGTATCGTATCTGTTGAAATGTATGAATCCATACGTTATAATACATACTTTGCTTATATTTCTAACATTTGAGGTGAGACGCTCGATAGAATTTTCTGAGCGTTTTTGCTCCGTGGAGGGGACACTATGAAAGCTGCAGACGTCCGCCACATTTTGGATACGATTGGAGATTTGTTTCCGGATGCACATTGCGAGCTGAATCACAGTAACGCTTTTGAATTGACAATAGCGGTGCTGCTGTCAGCCCAATGTACGGATGCAACGGTGAACAAAGTGACCGAGGACCTGTTCCAAAAGTACAAAGCCCCCATCGATTATATTTCTGTGCCGCTGGAGGAATTGGAGGGCGATATCCGGCGCATCGGCTTATATCGCAACAAAGCTAAGCATATCCAAAGCCTGTGCTCTATACTCATAGAACAGTATGGCGGAGAAGTGCCTGAGGCACATGACTTGCTTGTAACGTTGCCAGGAGTAGGTCGTAAAACCGCTAACGTAGTAGTATCCAACGCATTTGGAGTTCCTGCCATTGCTGTGGACACTCATGTGGAGCGGGTTGCTAAACGACTTGCATTGGCAGGCTGGAAAGATTCTGTCCTGGAAGTGGAGAAAAAGCTGATGAAGGCTGTGCCACGTGATGAATGGACGCTCACGCATCACCGGCTAATCTTTTTCGGACGATATCACTGTAAGGCTCAGAATCCAAAATGTCAGGTTTGTCCGCTCCTTGATGTATGTCGAGAGGGCAAAAAACGTATGAAAACGGCTGTCGTCAGGAAAGCTAAAGATCATACGCCAAAAAGTTAAAAGTTAGAGTTGAAGAAGAGGATGGGATAGAGATGAAATGCATTTCTGTATACACAGATAATTTTGAGGTATTCTCGGATATTTTTGACCGCGTAGTGGAAAGCCCGCTGGAAGAAAATGAAGAGCAAGAAGTAGAGGGCATTACGATCAGTCATTCCGGTGATGTGCCTGAGCACTATCTGGAGCGTATGTCTGTAAAACCAGAGGTTGTCGTAATGAGAGACAAATCTCGTGGATTGACTATTCTGCAGCACGGAAAAGTTTTTGAAATTCTGTTGCCTGTTTTGGAAACTGCATAATTGAGAAGTGACCTGAAATGGAGTCGGCCCTTGGGGCTGGCTCCTTTTTTTATTGAATATCCATATATTTCTACGAGAAACGACTGTTGGCTTTACAGGACGACAACCACGCTTCTTTTTTGGTATCATTTCGTAGGAGATGATAGGTTATTTTGTAAGTAGTGTGTATTTAATTTGTGTCAAACTGGTGATAAACTGTAATTATTATTTATAAAAAATGTTCCGCGCTAAAGTTCAGAAATTGCACCTATATAAGTTTTGCATAAAAAAGAGCTTAAATCAGTATTCATGAATGGATTAAGATCAGTGCATGATTAGAAGGTAACTGTGGAGGTGGAATGTCTGTGGGAGCGGAACAGGTTAGAACTCAGAGAGAAACATTAAGTGAAACAGCATCGCAGCTTTCCCGGCTGAAAGATTTAATGCGCCACTGGGGCGATGAGAGTGCTGAACGAATATATGAAGATTTACAAAATAAAGAGGGTGGGAATGAACTGACCCTTGCTTTTTGTGGGCATTTCTCGGCAGGGAAATCCAGCATGATTAATCTTTTATGCGGCAGCTCAGTGTTGCCTTCCGGACCTGTGCCGACTAGTGCCAATATTGTTTCTATTCGTAGCGGGGCTCCACGAGTGCTTATCTATCCAAGGGTTGAGGGAAGTGAAAATGAATCTACCCCTGTAGAGACAACACCAGAAAGATTACAGGAATATTGTCGAAATGGCGGAGAATATTCCGCGATTGAAGTCTGGAATGAGATTCCTCTTCTAGGGAAGCATGGTGTTCTATTGGATACGCCTGGCGTGGATTCGACGGATGATGGCCACCAGGCAGCCACTCGTTCCGCGCTGCATTTAGCTGATGTCGTCTTTTATGTTATGGATTATAACCATGTTCAGTCAGAGAATAATTTGGCTTTTGCCAAAAATCTCAGTGACTGGGGCAAACCGCTCTATCTTATTGTTAATCAGATAGACAAGCACAGAGAACAAGAAATTTCCATTGAAGAATATAAACGCCAGCTTGAAAATGCTTTTGAGCAGTGGGGGATTCATTGTGCGGGGATTCTGTTTACCTCACTCAAAATGAAAGAGCATCCACTGAATCATTGGGATAATCTGCTGAACCTTATAACAGAGCTGTTGGAGCACAGGGAACAATTGCTTCAATATAGCTTGTCACGTTCCATTCATCATACAGCAGATTCTTCGCTAACCGCGTTCCGTGAAGACCAGCAGGAGGAACGGGAAACTTTTTTAGCTGAGCTAGAGGGTGCAGAGGTTACAGTTGTGATGGAAGAGCTGAAATCGCTGGAAGAAGAGAAGGCACTGCTTGAGGAGCTGCCTCAGCAATCACGAGCTAGCCTGCGAAGTGATCTTGATGCCTTACTCAATAATGCTAACTTAATGCCTGCGGATGTTAGAGAGGCGGCAGGGAGCTATGTGGAGAGTGTCAGCCCAGGCTTCCGCTTAGGTTTGTTCTCTACAGCCGGACGGCGGGAGAAGGAACAAGGCAAACGACTGGATGCCTGGCAAGGATTACTGGTCCGAGAGGTTTCCGCTCAGCTGGAATGGCATCTGATTCAGCTGGTACGTCAATGGGCGGAGAATCTCGGACTGTGGGCAGAGGAGGCAGAGACGACTCTGAAGCAAGGGTTCCCGGCGGTGAGCCAAGAATGGCTGGCGGCTGCAGTTAAGCCGGGAACGGGGAATAGCGGCGAGGCGCTGCTCAATTTCTGCCGCACACTTGCGGCAGATCTGAAGAGCCAATTCCGCCGCGCTGCGCTGTTAGTTGGCGATGAGCTGCTGGCGAAGCTGCCATCGCTTATCGAGGAGCAGCGCGCGGAACTCCAGCGCCGCGAACAGGCCCTTACGCGGCAGGCGAGCGCTGCCCGCGCGCTAGCCGCCCTGGACCGCGCGGCTGACGCCCGCGCGCACGAGCTAGCGGCGCTGCTGCCGCCGCGCCGGACCCTCACCCCCGGCATCCTGCCGGAGGTGAGGGTCACCCCGCGTGCGGCTGCGCAGAGCGCCGCACCGCGGGCGACCCAGCCGCGCGAACGCGCCGCGGCTGGAAGTGCCGCCGCCGCAAGCTGGGCGGCGGGAACGGCTTCGCCGGCGGGCGGACGCCGCCGGCTCTCGGCAGCCGCTGACGCGCTGGCGGCTGCGGCAGAGCTGCTGCGCAGCGAGCCAGCGATGGCATCGGCGGCGCGCAGTCTGGCCGCGCGGGCGGAGGATCTCGCCGGCGGCCGCTTCACCCTTGCGTTGTTCGGTGCGTTCAGCGCAGGCAAATCTTCCTTCGCCAACGCTTTGCTCGGCGAAGAAGTGCTGCCCGTGTCGCCACACCCTGCCACGGCCGCAGTTAACCGCATATTGGCGCCGGAAGGAGACTTCCGCCATGCCAGCGCGGTTGTAACGATGAAGAGCATGGCGGATTTCTGGGATGACATCTGCCATTCCTTCAGCGTGCTGCAGCTTGGAGAGCCGCAACAGGATACGTGGACAGCAGTACTTGCGAGCCTGCCAACACGGGGAATTCACCCCTCTGCGCTGCCGCATGCAGGATTTCTAAGAGCCGCAGCATCCGGTTGGGCTGAAGCTGAGCCGCTATTAGGAACGGTGCGGACGGTTGATTTGGATGAATATCGAAACCTAGTTGCGGAAGAGACCCGGGCTTGCTTCGTGCAAGGGATTGACCTATATTATGCCTGTCCTTTGACGGAGAGCGGGATTGTGCTCGTAGATACACCAGGAGCAGATTCACTGCATGCACGCCACACTGGCGTAACCTTTAGTTACATGAAAAATGCGGATGCGATCTGTTTTGTGACCTATTATAACCACGCCTTTTCGAAGGCGGATCGCGGCCTCTTGGCCCAGCTGGGCCGCATTAAAGATAGCTTTTCTCTCGATAAAATGTTCTTTATTATTAATGCCTCCGATCTCGCTTCAAGCGAAGAAGAACTAGATGAGGTTAAAGCACATGTCGTTCAAAATCTGCGTGCCGGAGGTTTGCGGTCTCCGAGAATCTATGCTTTGTCCAGCTTGCTTGCTCTAGAAGCTAAAACTCAACATAATCACGATCTTTATGAAACCTCCCGCTTCAATGAATTTGAGCAAGCATTATCCAGCTTTGCTGGTGATGAGCTTCCACAGCTTTCACTTAACGCAGCTGCTGAGAGCATCGCATCGGTTCGGCGCCGGGCTGAGGAATGGCAGAATCTGGCTTCCAAGGCGGCGAACGAGCGTGAAGCCGGGTTAAAAGAACTGCAGGAAAGGCGGCAGTTCGCCATGAAGCGGTTATCTCTTTTGGAGACTGAGGAACGTCCTAGCAGAGATCTTATTCATGAAAGTGAAGAACTGATCTATCATGTGTGCCAGCGGATTAGCTTCTCCTTCAACAGAAATTTTCAGGAATCTTTTCATCCCTCCTTACTGCGTGAGGATGCAGGGAATTTAAAAGCCATTTTCTCTGCCTGTGGTGCCGAACTAATGCGTACTACTCAGCGCGAGCTTGAGCAAGAGCTATGGGCAACAACGCTGCGGCTAGAGAGCACGGGACGCAGGCTTGTACATGAAGCTGCTGAAGCGGCAGCTACAGAGCTACTCTTTTCCACGGAGGAATTTCATCTTATGGAGAATGAGGAGCAGGCTTGGCCATCTCCTAAGGATCTGGAATGCCAGCTTCAGCCTGTGCAGTGGTCCGCTTTATGGGGCCATTTCAAATCCCCGCGTTATTTCTTTGAGGGAACTGGGCGGGAGTTGGTCAAAGGTGCGGCAGAGTCGCTTTTGAAAGAAGCGGTTAATCTTGCAGCGGCAGAGCAGAAGGAAAAATTAATCGCTCATTACGTCGAGAATATCAGCAGAGAATTAAAATCTGCTGCCGAAAGCCTGCAAGAAGGGCTTGCGGAGCAAGAGAAAGCGATGTTAGATCTCCTTAAAGGGGGTGAGACTGCAGATCATTGGGGCCAAATAAGCCACCAATTATCACGTCTAGAACAAACTTTCGTTGATAAAGTCGACAAAGTTCTGTGAAGTTTGTAGGAAAATGTCGAAGAACACTTGCAATCTGGCGTATGATGGATGAAAATAAAGAAGCCTGAAAATATACAATGAAACTGTTACGTTTTCTGAAATTCATAAAAACGAGACAGTCAATTTGCCGAAAGAGGTTGGAATCGACAATGTGGGGAGCTCCTTTTTCAGCTCAAAGCCGCAAGCTGTTGCTGCTGGGCAGCGGGGAACTGGGTAAGGAAGTCATAATTGAAGCTCAACGCCTTGGCGTAGAGACCGTAGCTGTAGACCGTTATACCGATGCACCGGCGATGGGTGTAGCTCATCGTTCACATGTAATTGATATGCTGGATGCAGAGGCGCTGAAAGCGCTGATTCGCTCTGAGAAACCGGATGTCATTGTTCCGGAGATTGAGGCAATTGCCACTCATGCTCTTCAAGAGCTTGAAGAAGAAGGCTTTTTCGTTGTTCCGACGGCGCGGGCGGCTCGGCTGACCATGGACAGAGAAGGGATTCGTCGTCTTGCGGCTGAAGACCTTGGACTGCCAACTGCTGATTACCGTTTTGCGGATAGTCTGGAAGAGCTGCAACAAGCTATAGCCGAGCTAGGCACTCCTTGTGTCATTAAGCCGATTATGAGTTCTTCTGGCAAGGGTCAGAGCGTATGCAAAAGCCCTGAGGATGCAGAAAACTGCTGGAGCACTGCTTTGGTTGGAGCGAGAGCTAAAGGAACACGAGTTATCGTGGAGGCTTTTGTTACTTTTGAGAGCGAGATTACTCTTTTGACGGTGCGATCTGTGTCTGGTACGGTATTTTGTCCACCTATTGGACATATTCAGAAGGATGGAGATTACGTGGAATCCTGGCAGCCTCACTTTATGAAGCCAGAGCTGCTTGAAGAAGCGCAATCTATTGCAAAAGCAGTAACGGATCAGCTTGGAGGTTTCGGTATTTTTGGAGTGGAACTTTTTTTGACAGATCGAGGCGTATTGTTCAGTGAAGTGTCACCTAGACCCCATGATACGGGGATGGTCACGATGGCGACGCAGGATTTATCTCAATTTGCAGTGCATGTCAGAGCTATTCTTGGTTTTCCTGTCCAGTCAGTACAATTGCTGACACCTGGTGCCTCAGCTACGCTGAAGGCTGATGGAGAAGGACGAGCCTTTGCTGTGACCGGAATTGGTGAAGCTTTGGAACTGCCTAGGACCCAGGTTCGCGTATTTGGTAAACCGGAAGTTCGTCCTGGTCGGCGGATGGCAGTAGCGTTAAGTGCGGCGAAAGATGTGGAAATCGCGCGGACGATAGCCAAGCAGGCGGCGTCTATGCTAAAAGTGGAGGTATATGAGGATGAACAGTAGTACCATGGCACCTGTACTGGAAATTCGCAAATGCGGCTTGAATGATCTGGAGAGAGTTACGGCGCTTCTGCGGGAATTCGGCTATCCAACAACGCTAAGCGTGATGAAAGAGAGACTGGAAAGCATGGAGAACAGCAATCTCCAATGCACACTTGTAGCAGAGCTGAACAATGAAGTTGTGGGTATGATCGGCCTTAGACAGGTAAGCTCGTATTACAAACAGACAGATTGTATCACTGAGATTACTGCACTTATCGTATCAGAAGAACTCAGAGGAAACGGACTCGGTAAAAGACTTGTGGCCGCAGCAGAAGAATGGGCACGTGAGCAAGGTTGCTGTCAGCTTTTCCTTAGAAGTGGCAACCGCGTAGAACGCGCACCGGCACATGCTTTTTATCGTCATATCGGTTTCGAAAAGACAGCAGGCTATCGCTTTAACAAAGCGTTGCTATAATACTTATAGGTTACCGATCATCCCCATCCCAGCTACGGCGGGATGGTTTTTTTTTGCTCTGGAACTCTTTTTTTATATGTATTTAATATATTAATACCTAAAACTATTTAAATAACTTAACCATAGATGGATTGGTTTGAATCATATACAATAAAATTTATGACATCTAAAACGTTTCCAAAGAGGGATGAGACATGTATAAGCTAGTTCTTGCTGAAGATGAAGAAGACGTTAGGGAAGGCGTTATCGGGCAGATTGACTGGGAGCGTTACGGATTTGAGATTGTCGAGCAGGCGGAGAATGGACGGGAAGCTGCGGATGCCATAGACCGTTTGCTGCCGGATGTGGTAGTTACCGATATCCAAATGCCTTTTATGAATGGACTTCAGCTGGCTGAATGGATTCGTAGTCATCATCCTAACACTAAGATTATCATTTTGACTGGGTATGATGAATTTGAATATGCTCAGAAGGCGATAAAATTGCAAATTGATGAGTATATTTTGAAACCGTTCTCTTCACAGGAATTAATTGAAGTATTGCTTAAGGTTAGAGCCACTATCGAGGCTGAAATTGCAGAAAAAGAAAATGTATTTGTACTCAGTGAGCATTACCGGAAAAGTCTGCCTGTGTTAAGGGAGCAATTTTTATCGTCCCTTATTTCGCGTAGATTGCGTACGGATGAAATTGCTGAGAAAAGCACTGAATATGGCATAAAATTAACGGGACGGTGGTTTCAGGCTTCGGTAATTAGTGTGGATTATATTCGTCCTGAGCGGGAATCTGCTGGGGGTGCAACAGGCGGGCAAATTTCTTTACGAGACACTGGTGAAAAGAATTTACAGCTATTCGCTGTGCTGAATATTGCTGAAGAAATATGCTCGAAGCATGGTTTTGGAAGGGTGTTTATTCATCGTGATGAGGTCGTATTGCTCACAATCCATGAAGAAGGGGAAGAAACTGATATCACTGGAAAGACTTTTGAGCTTCTTGAAGAAATCCGCCAGAACGTACAGCGTTTTCTGAAGCTGACGGTAACGGCAGGCTCCGGAACGGTCTGTTCATCGCCTGCTTTGTTATTTAATTCTTTTGGGGATGCCTTGCAGGCATTAGATTATCGGCTTATTCTCGGCAATAACCGGGTGATCTGGATTGAGGACGTTGAGTCACGTTCCAGCACACTGCTAACCTATGATGAACTAACCCAGCAATCCTTAATCCGGACGATTAAACTAGGTACGGTGCAAGAACTCAAAGAGGTTGTTGAGGAGTTATTTGCCGGTCTTGACGCAGAGCAGGTGTCTACACAGGATTATCAGATTTTTTTGCTGGAGATTTTTACATCTATCCTGCGAGTGGCTAAAGAATCCGGCAGTGAAGCTGCAAAGTATATTGGTTCTGGCATTTCGTCGCTAACTGCCATCAATAAATTTAATAGTATGGCCGAAGCCAAGCAATGGATTATTGCAGTCTGTAGCGGTTTAATGGATACGATTGCATTAGAACGTCAATCTTCCTATAAGCTGCTTATTGATGAAGCTAAAGAATATATACGCAGCCACTATGTTGAATCTGATATTTCCATCGGCAAGGTTTGTCAGCATTTACATATAAGTACCGGCTATTTTAGCAGTATTTTTAAGAAGGAAATGAAAATGACGTTCGTTAGTTATCTTTTGCAAATTAGGTTAGAGGCAGCCAAGGAACTTTTGCGGTCCACGGAGCTGAGGGCTTTTGAAATCGCAGAAAAAATAGGTTTTGCCGATCCTAACTATTTCAGCTTTTGTTTCCGCAAAAAATATGGCCAATCTCCTAAAGAGTATAAAAACAGCTCCAGAGGAGGGTAAAGATGCTGAAGGATAAACCTTATTCCTTTCATCTAAGACCGCAGCATCCCAAAGGCGGAAAACGTCGGTTGTCCTCCAAGCTCCGAAGCATTCAAGTTACGATTACACTCACTTTTACATCTGTTGCCGTGCTGGTAGCTGTCGTTGTCAGCCTTATGCTGTACAACAAGTTTGCCAAGACCGCAGAAGAGAATGCCAATATGAATATGCAGCAGATCATTGAGCAAGTGAATTACAATCTGGGTCTTTATGTTAAGGGAATGCGCAATATTTTTGAGACAGCGGAGGAGCAGATTACGAATAGCCCTTCCGTAGATTCCGCTTTATTGACGGAAAGAATGGCTATGCTAATGGGGAGCAGAGAGGATCTGGTCTCGGCGGCTGTTTTTACACCACAGGGGAAATATGTCGTGGGTACACCCGGTCAGAAGCTGCGCAGCAACACACAGCTGGAGACTCAGAGCTGGTTTACGACGGCGCAAAGAACATCAGAGCTCTCCTATTCCGCACCTCATATTCAGAATTTGTTCAAAGGTCAATATATCTGGGTCGTGTCTATCAGCAAATTAATTCAATATAAGGAGAACGGAG
The DNA here is from genome assembly GCF_037992965.1 of Paenibacillus sp. FSL E2-0190. Taxonomy (NCBI): domain Bacteria; kingdom Bacillati; phylum Bacillota; class Bacilli; order Caryophanales; family Paenibacillaceae; genus Paenibacillus; species Paenibacillus sp. FSL E2-0190. The sequence goes on along the minus strand of NZ_CP150306.1, from coordinate 4,672,920 downwards.
TCTTAAAAACCGGCATCCTGCTGATGGATTTTAACTTTCGAACCATTGATGAGCTGAGCAAGCAGGTTAAGCTTGGCAAAAGAGGATACGCTTACATCCTCGATCAGCTAGGAAATATTGTGTACCATCCCCAGCAGCAGCTGATTTACGCTGGCTTAAAATATGAGAATGTGGAGCCAGTACTGGAATATGCTTTTCGTAGCTATTTGGATGAGTCTACGGGTGAAAAACGGTTTATCACCGTAAGAACACTGGAACAGACAGGCTGGAAGATCGTGGGCGTGGCTTATTATGATGAGATTGTAACCACCAAACGTGATCTAAACACTTTTTTATCCTGGTTTTTAGCGGTAGTCATTTTATGTGTAATTATTGTATCTGTCTTTTTGTCTGCACGTATTGCCCGCCCTATCCGCAAGCTGGAACGGACGCTTCAGCAGGTGGGCGAAGGGGATCTCAACACCCGAATAGATGTCAGTGGGGCGTATGAGGTGGAACAGCTGTCCAAACGGTTTAACCTTATGCTGCAACGTATCCGCCAACTGATGGATCAGATTATTTATGAACAGGAAACCAAACGTAAAGGTGAGCTTGAAGTACTGCAATCCCAGATCAATCCGCACTTTCTGTACAATACCCTGAATTCTGTGATCCGGCTCGCTGAACGCGGCAAGACTGAGGAGGTAGTCACGATGATTCAGTCCTTATCGAAGTTTTTCCGGATTAGCCTTAGTAAAGGGAATAATATGATTACCGTGCAGGAAGAGCTTGATCATGTTCGTCATTACCTTGTGATTCAGAGTTTTCGGTTCAAAAATAAGTTCCGCTACGAGATCGAGGCTCAGGATGAAGTGCTGCAGTGTCAGACGATTAAGCTAATTTTACAACCTATTGTGGAGAATGCCCTGTATCACGGGATTGAAATGATGCCTGATGAAGGTTTTATTTCGATCCAAGCGGAGCTGAAGGATGATCTTGTCATCATCCGCATTCGTGATAATGGACTGGGAATGTCCGAGGAGACTATGAAGGTTCTTTTAACAGGCGGCAGTAAGAGTATGCATGGCTCCGGGGTAGGCGTTAGAAATGTTAACGAGCGTATTGAGCTGTATTATGGGCGTGATTATGGTCTTTCTTTTGAAAGTGAAATTGAAGAAGGCACTACGGTTACTCTTATCTTCCCGGCACTCGCAGCAGGCGAGGGCAATCCTGGACATGAGGAGGATGAGACATCGGTATGAGAATCGTTCGTTTTTGGCTAACCCTGCTGGTATGTGTGGTGTTATGGACCACGATCACGTCGTGTTTCAATTCGGCACCTAATTATATCAACACGAACAAAACCCGCAATATTCATCTTATTGTGAAAATGAACAAAGGCGACTATTGGAATACAGTTAGATTGGGTGCAGAAGCCGCGGCACAGGAATTTAATGTGAAACTAACGTTCAAAGCTCCGAATGCTGAGAGTGATATTGCGGAACAGGTCAGAATGGTTGAGGACTCCATTAAAGAAAAAGCGGACGTTATTATTTTAGCTGCCAGCAGCTACATGGGACTTGCACAAGTGGTTGATCGGGCGGCATATTCCAAGATTCCCGTATTGTCTGTGGATGCAGAAGTCGGTTCGGCCAGAGTAAGAGCCTATGTGGGTTCAAACGGTTATGAAGCGGGACAAAAGTCTGCAGAAAGACTCATTCAGCTGCTAAATGGATACGGGGAGGTCGGCATCATTAACTTCACAAATTCATCTTTGGGGGCGGAGCAGGAGTCTTCAAACGGCATTGAATATGGTGCTAGGGACGCGGAGGAGCGGGAAAAGGGATTTTTAAATTACGCTGCCCGATATCCGAACATACAGGTAGTAGAGATTTCATATACCACTTCGAGTATTAGTGATGCTGAAGAGCTGACACGGTTAATGCTGCTGAAACATCCAAATCTTCGCGGGATCGCCAGCTTGAATGAGACAGCTTCACAGGGGGCGGCAAAAGCTATCCAGAGCCGAGGGCTGCATAATATTAAAATGGTTGCGTTCGACAGCTCCCCGTCAATGATGGAGTTGCTGCAGGAGGGTACGGTTCAAGCGACCGTAATCCAAAATCCTTTTAGTAACGGGTATTTAGCCGTAAAACATGCCGTTGAGGTAATCGAAGGAATGGATGTTCCTGAACGTGTCGATACGGGCACTAAACTCATTGATTTGGACAATATGCTGTGGCCTGAGAATCAGAAATTGTTATTTCCCTTCGTCAGATAGTGGACGGTTTATTTTTGAAAAGACGAATGCCATCCTTAAAATGGGAGGTATTCGTTTTTTGGGTTCAGTAGAATTTTTATAAAAGTGAGTAGGATTTTATATTCGAAACCGTTTTCACCTAAGGCATAATATGGATGTGCCCGAGAGAATTCAGGGTTAAACCAAAAAAAAGAAGTATAAACAGGAGGTCAATGAATAATGAAAAAAATCACTTCCGTTCTTTTAGCAAGCGCAATACTGGGTGCCGCCCTGGCAGGCTGTGGCAATAGCAACAATAATGCAGACAGTGGTAAAGCTACCAACGCTCCAAAAACTGAAAATGCGGGCTCTTCCACTGAAACGCCAAAAGTAGGGGTAGCCATTTACAAATTTGACGATACCTTCATGACAGGTGTTCGTAACGCAATCGACACTGCTGCCAAAGGCATTGCTACTGTAGATATCGTAGATAGCCAAAATTCTCAACCCACACAAAATGACAAAGTTGACTTGTTCATCACCAAAAAATATAAAGGCATGCTGATCAATCCGGTTGACCGTACTGCGGCTGGCGTTATTATCGAAAAAGCAAAAGCGGCAAATATTCCGGTGGTTTTCCTGAACCGCGAGCCGCTGCCAGAAGATATGAAGAAATGGGATAAGGTTTATTATGTAGGCGCTAAGGCAGAAGAATCCGGAACTATGTCCGGTCAACTGATCGTGGATTACTGGAAGGCACATCCTGAAGCGGATAAAAACGGCGACGGTGTCCTCCAATACGTAATGCTAAAGGGCGAACCGGGGCACCAAGACGCTGAGCTTCGTACTACTTACTCCATCCAAGCAATTGAAGATGCCGGCATCAAGGTAGAAAAGCTGGCTGAAGATACTGCGATGTGGGACCGCGTAAAAGGGCAAGAAAAAATGGCAGCGTTCCTTGGCTCCCATGGCGACAAAATTGAAGCTGTGCTTGCGAACAATGACGATATGGCTCTCGGTGCCATCGAAGCTCTGAAAGCTTCAGGTTACTTCACGGGTGATAAATTCATGCCGGTAGTAGGTGTAGATGCTACTGCTCCTGCGATTCAAGCGCTGCAAGATGGAACGATGCTTGGTACCGTGCTGAATGATGCGAACAACCAAGGTAAAGCTGCGATCACAGTTGCTGCTCTGCTTGCTAAAGGAGAAACACCTACAAAAGATAACGTAGGCTTTGATATCACAGACAACCAATACGTGTGGATTTCCTATAAAAAGATCACCAAAGACAATATCGATGACGCCAAATAATAACGCTCTAATCTAGATGGAATTCATGATCATATGGCAGCAACGGGGAGCGGATATTCGCTCCTCGGATTTCTTTCAGGCAGGGAACAGGATGAAACCGCTGTGCCTCTCATGAAAAAAGAAAAAAGCGTAGGGGGCGTAACAACATGGAAAAAGCTGAGTTTTTGCTAGAAATGAATGATATTACTAAAGAATTCCCCGGCGTCAAAGCGCTGGATGCAGTTAGTTTAAAGGTCAGACCAGGTTCGGTGCATGCCCTTATGGGCGAGAATGGTGCGGGTAAGTCCACTTTAATGAAATGTCTCTTTGGTATTTATTCACCGGATGCCGGTGAGATTTTTTTGGAGGGTGAGAAGACCTCTATCGGAAGCTCAAATGACGCTTTGAAAAATGGGATCTCCATGATTCATCAGGAGCTGCATCCCGTGCCGTTCCGAAGTGTGATGGAGAATATCTGGTTAGGACGTTTCCCAACCAAAGGGATTGGACCTTTTCAGTTTATTGACCATAAGAAAATGTACACTGACACGGAGAATTTGTTTAAAGATCTGGATATCGATCTGAATCCCGAGACATTAGTGGGTAAGCTCTCTGTATCCAAAATCCAATCCATTGAAATTGCGAAGGCTGTCTCTTTTCACTCCCGCGTTATTGTAATGGATGAACCTACTTCCTCCCTGACCAGTGTGGAGGTGGAGCATTTATTTCGGATCATACGGGACCTTAGGAGTAGAGGCGTAGCTATTATTTATATATCTCACAAAATGGAAGAGATTCTCGAGATTTCTGACGAAGTTACCATTATGCGGGACGGTAAAAAAATCGGAACCTGGCCAGCGGCGGAATTGACCACAGACCTTATCATTTCCAAAATGGTCGGCCGTGACTTGACCAATCGATTCCCAGAACGCTTTAACGTGCCTGGCGAAGTATATATGAAGGTGGAAGGGTTAACCTCCCCTGAAGAAAGATCGTTTAAAGATGTTTCTTTTGAATTAAGACGAGGTGAGGTTTTAGGGATTGGTGGTCTGGTAGGCGCTCAGAGAACAGAGGTTATTGAGGCATTATTCGGCCTGAGGGCTATCAAATCGGGGACGATTTCTATCGATGGTAAGCGCATTCATATCCAATCTCCCAAGGATGCTAAGAAACACGGAATGGCTTTGCTTACGGAGGAACGGCGTGTCACCGGTATTTTTCCAGTCTTGTCTGTTCATGAAAATGGCGCAATCGCTAATCTGCATCGATACCAGAAACTACTACTTCTACTAGATGGAAAAAAGAAAAAAGAAGAAGTCGATAAAATGATTGAAAAATTACGGACCAAAACTCCAACAACCAAAACGCTAATCATGAATCTTTCTGGTGGGAATCAGCAAAAAGTGCTGCTCGCCAGATGGCTTCTAACCGAGCCCGAAATCCTGCTTCTGGACGAGCCGACTCGCGGTATCGACGTAGGGGCTAAATTCGAGATTTATTCGATTATTGCCGACTTGGCGCAGCAAGGGAAAAGCATCATTATGATCTCCTCAGAAATGCCGGAGCTGCTCGGAATGTCTGACCGTGTAATGGTCATGTCGGAGGGTAGGCTTACCGGAATACTAGAAGGCGAGCAAGCTACGGAAACCGAAGTTATGCGGCTCGCTGCACAGCATTAGGATAGGATTTCAATGATAGTTTTGCTGGGCGAAACTAGATTTGGTTTACGAAGAGAAGTACTCTTCGCGTAACTTTAAGGAGGAACACTACTAATGAACGCTAAACGAGCCCAATCTTTTATTACTCAAAATGCTATTTATATTGTCTTGGTAATTCTAATTATGGGTATTGCCTTATATGAGCCGGCCTTTATCTCTGTAAATACTTTACGGGACATTCTAATTCAGTCGTCAACACGGATTATCATCGCGCTTGGTGTTGCCTTCATCCTTATCACAGCTGGGACGGACTTGTCTGCTGGACGTGTGGTTGGTTTTACAGCGGTAATCTCTGCTTCGATGCTGCAAATTCCGGATTATTCCCGGCGCTTTTTTCCTGATCTGCCGCAGGTGCAAGTGTGGCTTCCGATCCTTATAGCTATTATCGCTGGCCTTCTCTGCGGACTAGTCAATGGTATTGTCGTCTCCAAGCTGAACGTCCCGCCGTTTATCGCAACACTGGGTACGATGGTTATCGTCTACGGCTTGAATTCCTTGTACTTTGACATGGACCCCAACCAATCACAGCCGATTGGCGGTCTGCGTCCAGATTTCACTACAATCGGTTCTGGGTTTATTGGCAAGGGGCAATATTCAATCCCGTATATCGTGCTGATAGCCTTGGGTGTCGCCGCCATCGTATGGGTGGTGTTCAATAAAACTAAGCTGGGCAAGAACATGTACGCTATCGGCGGTAACATGCAGGCAGCAAAAGTATCTGGCATCGATGTTTCCAAGAACTTGATCTACATCTATGCGATTGCTGGAGCCCTTTATGGTTTGGCGGGTGTGCTGGAGGCTGCCAGAACAGGTGGCGCAACCAATAACTATGGTAACATGTATGAGCTTGATGCGATTGCTGCTTGCGTCGTGGGCGGGGTGTCCACAACCGGTGGTATCGGAACAGTGCCAGGTGTTCTGGTCGGTGTTATTATCTTTACCTTAATCAACTACGGCCTGACCTTTATCGGCATCAGCCCTTACTATCAGTTGATTATCAAAGGTCTGATCATCATCGCCGCGGTCGCATTTGATATGCGGAAATATTCTTCGAAGAAGTAGTTGTGTGGGGGATGTGTGGTGATTATAGCGTTTGCTATTTATGGCAAACGCTTTTTGGTTTGTCCATTTCGCTTGCGGATATAAGCAACTCGTAAGAATCAGTTCATAAGTACCAATTCATAAGTACTGAACGTCGCCCCCTTGCTCCTCGCATAGGAAAACTACGCACGAGCACGAAAACTACCCACTAAAATGCCACCACGACCAAATAGTGTCACCACCACTAACACACAGATCATCAATGGCTACTACCAACATGAAACAAATACACCACTAAAACTACCCGCCAAAATGCCACCACGACTAAACAGCGCCAGCAACACTAACATCAACATTACTTACCACCACCAACTTCAATCAACATTGCCACCCCTGCTCCATCAAATCTAATATTGCACCAATAGGACTTACTCCACCCGATAGTTACACCATCACCGCCACGGAACATCTACAGCATCATTACCATCACAAATTAATGTCTTCAATACAAACACGGTTATCACAATCCTCTCAACATTATCAGCATGAACACGGCAATCACCGCCACAAATCAATATCAGCAGTAATAACACAACCATCGTCATCAGGAGCACCACGAAAACACATCATATTCATCATAGCTCACCAACAATATCAACAAACTAATATTAGTAACAGAACAGAATCACCATGAGGTAAAAGAACGGTATAAATCCCGCAGAATTGGCTGAAACGAGCTATGTGTGGCGAATGAACGGTATAAATCCCGTAGAACTAGCCGACCTGAGCTATGTGAGGTGAAAGAACGGTATAAATCCCGTAGAATTGGCTGTAACGAGCTACGTGGGGCGAAAGAACGGTATAAATCCCGTAGAATTGGCTGAAACGAGCTACGTGGGGCGAAAGAACGGTATAAATCCCGTAGAATTGGCTGAAACGAGCTATGTGTGGCGAAAGAACAGTATAAATCCCGTAGAACTAGCGACCTGAGCTATGTGAGGAGAAAGAACGGTATAAATCCCGCAGAATTAGCTGAAATGAGCTAACGTGAAAGAATGAGAGGCAAAAATGCCTTAGAATACGCCGAACCGAGCGACGGAGGAGGAAAGAGAGGCATTAATGCCCTAAAGTACGCCGAAACGAGCTACAGTGGAGGAAAGAGAGGCATTAATGCTCTAAAGTACGCCAAAACGAGCTACAGTGGAGGAAAGAGAGGCAAAAATGCCCTAGAATTCGCCGAAACGAGCAACTATGGAGGAAACACGGTATTTTTATCCTAGAATGCTCCTCTCCCCCTAACCCCAAAGATCAAAAAGCACATAAACCAACGTTCTCCCATATTCTATAGGCAAATGCCTTTATTAAAGGGGAGCGACTGGATGTTAAGGATTAGGTTGAATGAGCTGGGGAAAGGGAATGACAATGGTCTGATACAGGCGGATGTATGGAAATGGGATGGCATTGGCTGGAACGATTATATTACTCAGCAGGATGAGGATTTCATACGCACGGAAGAGGAGTTATTCGTCACGATTCCGGCAGAAGCGGGATTATATCGTGTAGATTACTCTAATAAGCCTTTTGAGGCGCCATACTTATTGCCGGAGTGGGTGGGGGACGATCTGCGGACCACGGGTCTGCATCCGGCGCCGTTTAATCTCAAAGAGGGCACACTTTGGGGATATATTAATGACGAGGGCCGTGTTCAGATTGAACCCCGGTACGAATATGCTGAGGATTTTCAGAAGAACGGTCTTGCCGTAGTTCAGCGAAAAAATAACAGCGGGCTCATTGACAGCACTGGAAGAGAACGAGTGAAGCCGATCTATTCTTTTATTGCGCCTTTTTCGGAAGAGCGCGCGGTCGTGTCGGATGCCAAGGGCTACACTTTTATTGATGAAAAAGGCAAAGAAGTGACGTCCGCCCGGTATGATTATTTGAACTCATTACATGAGGGGCGTGCACTATTTTCAAAACAAAATACGACCGGCGGCCAATCGCTATATGGATATGTGGACGCGCAAGGCAAAGAGGTGCTGCCCGCGATTTATGTAGATGCCAATGATTTTATGAACGGCATGGCTTTGGTTAAAATCAAAGAAGGAGAGTATGCGCTCATCGATCCGGATGGGAACATTCTGCATACGTATAACCATCCTTTCGTTGGAAGTCCGGGAGAAGGTTTGCTAGCCTATCAAGCGACTGAAAACGGTAAATATGGCTATTTAAATACGGATGGTTCTGTAGCTATTCAGCCGCAATTCACCTCTGCTTTACCTTTTTCAGAGGGACGTGCGGTGGTGAATACCGCTGAAAATTATGGCAACGCCTACGGGCTGATTGATAAACAAGGAAAAATGATCATCCCGGCAAAATATTATGAAGTATTGCAGCTAGGTGAAGGCAGAGTAGCCATAGGAACGCCTGTATTCCCCAGCCAGCCTTATCGCGGATCACGTTACGTAATTGCAGATGCGGAAACGGGAGCGGTCCTGAGCAATCACACCCTGCTTGGCGTGAACAATTACCAGGAGGGATTGGCGTCTGTATTTGATGCTAAAGATACTTATTTTATCGATAGAAGTGGAAAAAAGGCAGCCCAGCCCCCAGTTATTCCAGGGGCAGGAACACTCACCCTTAGCGGACGTTTGATAAGAGCAGATGTAGATCAACGCACATCTTATTATGATCGGCAGGGAAAGCAGGTTTGGCGCCAAAATGGAGTCATTCCGCTGAGACCTCCCTATTCCGTAGTGGAGAAGAAATACAAACCGAACAGGGATTATCTGGTGTATTATCCGGTCGTTGAGGGGATTGCAAGTGCGGAAGTTTCGCGAGAGGTTAACGATAAGCTGCGCAAGCTATCCCTTGCTGAAGACGTTGGGAGTGGAGGGGTTTCCCAGGACTTTAGTTATAATGGTGATTTTTCAGTCTCTTTCTTCCGTAAAAACCTGCTGGTGCTGGAGCTGACCGGGTATCGTTTTCCTTTTGGAGCAGCACATGGAATGCCTACCAAAATCTATCCGCATATTAATTTGCGCAGCGGCAGGTTCTATAAGCTGGGGGACTTGTTCAAGCCGGGCAGCAGATATGTGGAGAAGCTCAGTAAAATTGTGGGCAAACAGATCGAGAACGATCCACAATATTCATATGTTTTTCCGGATACGTATAAAGGAATTACCTCGGATCAGCCCTTCTTTGTAGATAATGAAGCGTTGTATCTATATTTCGCACCTTATGAGATCGCTCCGTATTCTGCAGGTTTTCCAACCTTCCGGATTCCTTATGCGGAAATCATGGGATTGATCTCTACGGAGGGCGAGTTCTGGCAATCGTTTCATTAATCGTCAGGTATCCATAGGTTTGCTGAAGTTGCCGTCCTTTCGGGGAGGGCGACTTTTTTCGCTTTTTTTCGCTTTTTTTTCGCGCATAACAGGTAAAATGGTATTTTTAGGCAGGAAAACAGCGAAAGAAAGCGAATGTATCTAGGAATCGGAAATCTTACAGTCAAGACTATTATATGTAAAAAATTAGAAGCGCACATTTGAGAGATTTATGCTACAATGACTGAGGAACAAATTACAACTTTGTAACATTTGTAGATGGTCACTCTAGGCAGAAGCATATATTACACGCAAGAAAAAAGGAGATGGCAGATTGAAGAACAAGACATTAAAAGCAATCATCGGTGGTAGCGTGGCAGCTGTTATGGCACTTAGTATTTCTCTTCCATTGGAAGCAAATGCGGCATCGAATGAATCGACAGTAACAATAAAAGGCACAAGTTATGAGCAAATATTACAATATTTTAAACAAGCTAATCTTGAGGGATTCCCTTTTTCGAATAGCACAATCGTGGTAACTAAGCCGCAAACTGGAACAGTACCAAACAAAGACAACACGACCACAACTACAACTACAAAACCGGTTACAAAGCCAGCAGACACAACTACTGTAACTAAGCCAACTGATAATACAACTACAACAGGTGCTGTGAGCAATAAAGGAACCTATGTTCAGCAAATCGTAACGCTGGTAAACAAAGAACGTGCAGCAGCTGGTTTGTCACCTGTAGCTGGATTGGACAGCCTGCACAAAGTTGCCGCTACAAAAGCTACAGATATGCGTTCGAATAACTATTTCTCACATACTTCACCTACGTATGGTTCACCTTTTGATATGATGAAATCCTTTGGCATCACTTATAAAGCCGCAGGTGAGAACATCGCAATGGGACAAAAAACACCAGAAGAAGTAATGAAGGCATGGATGAATAGTCCAGGTCACCGCGCTAATATTTTGAATGCTAACTTCAATTATATCGGTGTCGGTTATGATAATAATTACTGGGTTCAAGAGTTTATTGGTAAATAATACGCGTAGATGCTTCAGGAAGAAATCGTTCTCCGATGTAAGTCGGGGAGCGGTTTTTTTTGTGTGGTGAAGAATAAAAATGCAACAAAAAAAGAAGTAAGGAACTTGTCCTTACTTCTTCTGTCTAGCTCTATGGGTTATGCAGGGGTCGAACCTGCGACCTGCCGATTAAGAGTCGGCTGCTCTACCAGCTAAGCTAATAACCCGTAATGTCTAAAGAGTCAACGGTGAATATTATATAATGGCATTAATTAAAAAGCCAGTATTTTTTTATTTTCAAAAAAGTCCACACTCGTTCCTCGGCAAAAACACTGTAGCAGCGGGATTTTTTTCTTTGCTAGACATTTGCAAAACTTGTATGGAAGAATTATGTTTATGTAACATAGTTAAGATCTTTGTAAATTGTGGAACAATACATAATAGAACGGCATACGGAGGGATAGCTTTGAAGGATTCGAAATGGACATGGCGCAGCGTCAGCTTGATTTCCATAGTAACAACTATAGTTTTGATGGTTGGTTTAGTTTATGCGGTTAAAGATATTATCTATCCGGTCGGAGAGGTTACCGAGAGCAGCTTGCCTCAGCAAACAGCCGCACCGGTGACGGAGACCGTCAAGCTCCTCAAAATTGTTGCGCTCGGGGATTCGCTTACCAAGGGGACCGGTGATAACACCGGAGAAGGGTTTGTTAAGCGTACGGTTACTGGTTTATCCGCAAAAGGTGTCACAGTAGACTTTTTAGGCAATATGGGGATTAACGGGTTGACTACTGCGGGGCTGTTAAGCAAACTGAACGAAGATGGTGTGGAGTATGCCTTGCGCATGTCGAATGTTGTTTTGCTATCCGTCGGAGGAAATGATCTGTTTAAGGATTCGGATATTCTTGAGAATAATGGGGCGCAACAGGGCAACACAACTTCATCAACCTCTGGGCAGGAGCTGACTCCAGAGTCTTTATTAGCCGCTCTGCCAGAAGCAGCAGCTAGACTGGAGAAGATTCTCGATAAAATCTCACAGATCAATCCGAATGCGCAAGTTTACTATATGGGGCTGTATAATCCCTTTGGCGATATTCCAGAATTACTGGCACCAGGCAATCAAGCGGTAAAGAAGTGGAATAATACGGCAATGGATATTATTAATGAGCATAGCAACATGACCTTGGTTCCTACGTTTGACTTGTTTAACAGACATTTGGACAAGTATCTATCCACCGATCATTTTCATCCTAATGGTGATGGCTATCAGCGAATCGGAGAACGGTTCATACAGGCTGTGCAGTAGTATATAGGTGAGTGTTAAATTTTGCAGTAAGATCATGTAGGTAAATGCCCTTTGAGCAAGTACAAACCGAGAAAATGACAGTCACAAGGAGCTAAATTAAATATGACAAAAGCGAATAGTGAAGACTCCGGCACAGTCGTCTTGTCTGTGGACGGGGTACGTAAAAAAATAGGACGAAAATGGATTATAGATGATGTCACTTTCGATGTGAGAAAAGGGGAGATTTTCGGCTTTCTCGGGCCTAATGGGGCTGGGAAGACGACCACGATCCGCATGCTTGTGGATTTGATTCGACCTACTGAGGGCAAGATTACAGTATGTGGGTACAATGTGAACCGAAATCCGGAAAAAGCATTGCAATATGTAGGCTCTATCGTTGAGAATCCTGAGGTATATACCTATTTGACCGGGTGGGAGAATTTGCAGCATTTTGCCCGGATGCAGCCTGGCGTAGACAATGAACGTATTAGCGAAGTGGTAGATATTGTTCGATTAGATCAGCGGATACATGATAAGGTAAGTACATACTCGCTTGGGATGAGACAACGATTAGGCATTGCGCAGGCGCTGTTGGGACGTCCACGGCTGCTTATTTTGGACGAGCCGACGAATGGACTTGACCCTAAAGGCATTAAAGAGCTGCGAGAATTCATTCGCAAGCTGGCGGATGAAGGGCTGGCGGTGTTCGTATCGAGCCATCTGCTTAGTGAAATTCAGCTTCTTTGCGACCGTGTAGCGATTATTAGTAAAGGGCGTGTATTGGCAGTAGGTGCGGTAGATGAGCTGATCGCTCGTAATTCGCCGTATGTACTTTGGGAGCTGGAGCCTTTTGCTGAGGCCCGGGAAATGCTGGCTGATCGTTCAGATATTCAAATTCAGAAACTGGAAGACGTCACATTAGATGACTCAATTATTGCCGGGATGGGCCCCAATTCTTTAATAACGATCATGGATCAGGATCTGATCCCCGAGATTGTGGCCGTAATGGTTACTGCTGAAATTGAGGTGAGAGCTGTGCATAAAATTAATCCGACACTGGAACAGCTATTCTTGAAACTAACGGAGGGTGAGAATGTTGAGTAACTTGCTTCCGCTAATCCGTAATGAGTGCTTGAAGATTATAAAAAAGAAACGGTTTTATGTTATACTGCTGATTCTGATTGTACTGGTGCCTATGTTCACCTATGCACAGATGCGTTCAGCCGAACGGAGTCGGGAGAAATTTAATTCCGATTGGCGGCTTGAGATCCAGCAGCAGATTATCGATAATCAAAATTCACTGGGCAGTGACCGGATTCCAGAGGAATGGAAGACTTATCGGCGAATATTTGTACAACAGCTTCAGTATTATCTTCACCATGACGTTAATCCGAATGAACCTAGCGGGGTTACCTTTACCCGAGAATTTATGGATAATTCGGTTACATTATTTATTCCGTTGCTCATTATGGCGGTGGCCTCAGATTTGGTCTCGGCCGAAAGGACAACTGGAACTATCAAAATGCTGTTGACTAGGCCGGTCAAGCGTTGGAAGGTGCTTTTTAGCAAAATGACAGCACTGCTAATGTTTGTCTCGCTTATCGTACTTTCCACATTTGCAATCAGTTACTTTATCTCTGGTCTCGCCTTTGGTTTTAAAGGTTTTAATATTCCTGTTTTTACAGGCTTTAAAATCAGTGGTGATTCGCTAGATATGTCTACTGTACATGCAGTGCCCCAGTGGAAATATATGCTTATGCAAGGTGGTTTGATTTGGTTCGTCAGCGTAGTGGTTGCACTGCTCGCGTTCATGATCTCGGTGCTTGTTCGCAGTACTGCGGCGAGTATAGTAGTTATGATGGCAGCGCTGATTGCAGGTAGTATACTGACCAATATGGCCTCTGCCTGGACAACAGCAAAATATTTATTTATGGTAAATCTTGGACTGACCAGCTATTTGTCTGGTACTCCCGCCCCCATTGAAGGGATGTCCTTGTCATTTTCCATGGCTGTGCTGGCTGTATGGGGGGCCGCTTCGGTGATCATTTCATTCGCCGTCTTTACGAAAAGGGATATTTTGAATTAGAATGAACAAAGTGACCAAAACGTTTGTTTGCATTTCTTAGAAATATAGGAGAGTATAATTTCACGTTATATTCTATCCTTAGGTTTTTGGCAGTAACGGATACCGTTCTTAACATAAAGGACGGCCAAGCCGTTTCTTCTTAGTATAGAGAAAAGAAGGAGGAGCATGAATGCTCGAACAGATCGATATGTTTGCTGAAGTTTCTAATAACGGCGAGAATGGCCGTACTGGATACGATGCTGACGACATTCAAGTGCTCGAAGGTCTGGTTGCAGTACGCAAACGACCTGGCATGTATATCGGCAGTACGAGTTCTTCAGGACTACATCATTTAGTATGGGAAATCGTAGATAATGCCGTAGATGAGCATTTAGCCAAGTATTGTACAAAGATTGACATACTGCTTCGCAAGGATGGCTCGATAACCGTTAGCGATAATGGACGGGGGATCCCAACTGGAATGCATAAGACAGGGGTACCTACCCCGCAAGTTGTATTTACAATTTTGCATGCGGGCGGTAAGTTCGGTGGATCGGGTTATAAAAAATCAGGCGGTTTGCATGGCGTAGGGGCTTCTGTCACAAACGCTTTGTCTGAATGGCTCGAAGTAGAGATTTATCGTGAGGGCAAAATCCATCGGCAGCGGTTTGAGTACTGGGTGGACAAGAAGGGCAAGGAGCATGTTGGCGAACCTGTAACTGGTCTTGAAGTTCTGGGTAACACCAATAAAACGGGTTCGAAAATTACTTTCAAGCCAGATATTCGTGTCTTCCCAAATGGAATTGCTCTGAATTATGACACGCTGGCAGAGCGGGTTCAGGAGATTGCTTTTCTGAATTCCGGTTTGCGTATTACACTGCAAGATGAGCGGAGCAACCGTCAGGATGAGTTCTTTTATGAAGGTGGAGCCAGTCAATTTGTGCAGTTCCTCAACGAAGGTAAGGATGTTCTCCATGATGTTATCCATTTCAGTGCAGAAAAGGATGATATCGAGGTAGAAGTAGCTCTGCAATACAACGGAGGCTACACAGAAACCTTGGCTTCCTTCGTAAACTCCATTCCAACTCGCAGCGGGGGCACACATGAGACCGGCTTTAAAACTGCGTACACTCGTGTATTAAATGAATATGCCCGCCGCACGCAATTGCTTAAAGAAAAAGATAAAAACCTGGAAGGCAATGATCTGCGGGAAGGCATGATGGCTGTCATCAGTGTAAAAATGTCCGAGGTTGAATTTGTTGGACAGACGAAGGATCAGCTTGGCAGTGCTTCCGCCCGTAGTGCAGTAGATTATATCGTTTCTGAAAATATGGCGCGTTTCTTGGAAGAAAATCCACAAGTTGCGCAGAGCCTTCTGAAGAAATCGATTCAAGCGTCGAAAGCGCGGGAAGCGGCACGTAAAGCCCGCGATGAGATCCGCACAGGCAAGAAACGCAGCGAAAGCTCGAATCTTGGCGGTAAGCTGTCTCCTGCACAATCAAAGGACGTTACACGTACAGAGCTGTTTATCGTGGAAGGTGATTCCGCCGGTGGTTCAGCTAAGCAAGGCCGTGACTCTAAGATTCAAGCGATATTGCCGCTAAAAGGTAAACCGATGAATCCGGAGAAAGCTAAGCTGCTGGACATCCTGAAGAACGACGAGTATAAAGCAATTATATCTACAATAGGTGCTGGAATTGGTCCGGATTTCACTGTCGAAGACAGCAATTATTCCAAAATTATCATTATGACCGATGCCGATACCGATGGAGCGCATATTCAGGTGCTGCTGCTGACATTTTTCTATCGTTATATGAAGCCTTTATTAGATGCAGGCAAGGTCTTTATCGCTCAGCCTCCACTTTATAAGTTGACCCGCAAAACGGGTAAGCTGGAGACTGTAAGGTATGCCTGGAGTGATGAAGAGCTGCAAAATTACTTAAAGGAATTCGGCAAAAACTTCGAGCTTCAGCGTTATAAAGGATTGGGCGAGATGAACCCCGATCAGCTGTGGGAGACAACGATGAATCCAGAGTCGCGTACGCTGCTTCAGGTACAGATTGAGGATGCTGCTAAGGCGGAGCGCCGTGTTTCAACACTTATGGGTGACAAAGTCGATCCACGTAAACGCTGGATTGTTGAAAATGTCGATTTCACCGAAATTGTAGAGTAATGTCAGTGCTGCAAGTGACGATAATCCCGATTTTCTAAGAGCTTGGTGTTTATGGGACCTAGGGGAATTTTGGAACAGTAGGAGCGATAGTGCCCAGAATTCCAAAAAGCTCTGAAGTACCTGAGAATCACCACACTATTTTAAAACGGGCAGTTTGAGGAACAGAAGGTGAGCAAAGTGAGTAGTTTATCAGAACAATTTTTGCCGGCATTTCTGGAAGAGGTCGTCGGTGACCGCTTTGGTCGGTATTCCAAATATATTATTCAGGACCGGGCAATCCCCGATGTCCGTGATGGACTTAAACCCGTGCAGCGCCGGATTCTTTATGCGATGTACGACTCCGGCAACACCCCTGACAAGCCATACCGCAAGTCAGCCAAAACTGTCGGAGATGTAATGGGTAATTACCATCCACATGGTGACTCCTCTATTTACGATGGTATGGTACGTATGGCACAGCCTTGGAAGATGGGGCATGTGCTAGTTGACGGTCACGGCAACTGGGGCTCCATGGACGATGACCCAGCTGCGGCAATGCGTTATACAGAAGCACGGCTGTCTCCCATTGCAATGGAGATGATGCGTGATATCGAGAAGCGGACGGTCTTGTTTAAAGATAACTTTGACAATACGGCCAAAGAGCCTGTTGTGGTTCCTTCCCGGTATCCGAATCTGCTCGTAAATGGCACGAGTGGGATTTCTGCGGGTTTTGCTACTGAAATTCCGCCACATAATCTGCGTGAAGTAATTGACGCTTGTATCGCAGTGATGCAGAAGCCAAATATTGAGCTGGAAGAAATTATGACCTTCATGAAAGGTCCGGATTTCCCTACAGGCGGCACAATCATGGGCGGAGACGGCATCATGGATGCTTACCGCACAGGTAAAGGCCGTATTTACCTGCGCTCCAAAACAGAGATTGAGAATATGCGGGGCGGCAAGCAGCAAATCGTGATCACGGAAGTTCCATTCCAGATTGTAAAATCACGGTTGGTTACTTCCATGGAGAATATTCGGCTGGAGAAAAAGATCGATGGCATTGCCGAGGTTCGTGATGAGAGCGGCCGTGAGGGACTGCGGATTGTAGTCGAACTCAAAAAAGAGGCTGATGCTCAAGGCGTGTTGGCGTATCTGCTCAAAAAAACCGATCTTCAAATTACCTATAACTTCAATATGGTTGCTATTGTTAACAAAGCACCTCAGCAGCTTGGTCTAAAAGCCATCCTGGAAGCTTATATCGCACATCAGCGTGAAGTTGTGACTCATCGCACCCAGTTCGATCTGGAACGCGCTGAAGACCGTGCTCATGTCTTAGAGGGCTTAGTTAAAGCACTAAACATCCTGGATGAGGTTATCGCTGCGATCAAAGCTTCGAAAAATCGTCAGGATGCTCAGAACAATCTCGTATGGATGTTCGGCTTCAGTGAACGCCAAGCCGATTCGATCCTTACTTTGCAATTGTATCGTCTGACCAATCTGGAGATCACTTCACTCCAGAAAGAGTTAGATGAAATGATGGCAAAGATTACACATCTGCGCGGCATTTTGGATAGCGACAAAAAGCTAGTTGCTGTAATTCGTAAGGAACTGCTGGAGATTCGCGACAAATACGGCATTGATCGCCGTTCTCTGATCCAAGGCGAAGTCGAGGAGCTCAAGGTTAGCCTTGAAGCGCTGGTCAATGCGGAGGATGTGCTCGTTGCTCTTTCAGCAGATGGTTATATTAAGCGGACTAGTATGCTTTCCTTCACCCGTTCTGGTGGGGAGCGTCATACCTCAGGCGTCAAAGAAGGCGATCATATCGTCAGGCTGCTGGATGTAAATACCCGTGACAGTCTGCTGGTATTTACCCGCAAGGGGCAATACTTCTTGCTTCCTGTGCACCAGATTCCGGAGTTTAAATGGAAAGAGCCTGGTACAGCGATTGTGAATGTTATTGGATTGTCTAAAGGAGATGGAATCGTTAGTGTGATTCCGGTTAATAATCTAGATGATCCGCAGCAGAGCCTTGTGTTTGTCACCCGTCGGGGTCAGGTGAAGCGTACAGAGCTCAAGGAATACTCTACAAGCCGTTCTGGAGCTGTAGCGGCCTGTAAGGTAGCCGAGGGTGATGAGATCATTACAGTGGCTTCTAGTACGAATGACAAGGACATTGTGCTGGTCACCCGTGAGGGAATGAGTATCCGATTCCATGAGAATGAGGTTAACCCTATGGGTCGCGTTGCATCCGGTGTAAGAGGAATTCAGCTGCGCGAGGGCGACGAGGTGATTTCCTGCTTCTGGGTCAGCGAAGATGAAGGCGAAATCCTTGCTATTTCTGATATTGGTTATGCGAAACGTTCATTACTTGTGGATTATCCATCACAAAGCCGTGGTGGCAAAGGAATGCCAACCTTCGAATTCAAGGAAGGCAAACGAATACGTCCAAATGGCAGCAGGTTAGCAGGGGCTTTCTATTGCAAGGAGCCATTAGAACTGAATGCCGTTACCCGTGAGAATGCCCACTATACGTTCTCCTCTGAATCAGCGCCGCTGGGCGAGCGTCGTTCTACAGGCAAACAGATTGTAGCTGTGGAGAAAAAGGATGAGATCATAAATCTTTTCCCATCAGTTCATTAAAACTAGCGATTAACAAGTGATTTTATAACGGCGTTTAGTCCGCTCTTTTGGAGGGTTGACTAAGCGTCGTTTTTTATTTTTTTATGCTGAAGGTCCGGCAGATTTATTTTTTCTTCGTTTGCAGGAAATGGAAGTTGTTTCGCGAAAATGTAGATATACCGGATAGAACCGCGAGGAAAGGAAGGAATAAGTGTGCATGCTTCTGAATTCAGTAAAATTTGGCATAAGATTTTAAAAGATTATAAATTACATATGGACAGTAATCTTGCTCCAACGCTGACGGATGCCCAACTTACTGTACTTGAACTGCTTCAGGAACGCGACGCCATGAAGCCTTCTGATCTGGCTCCACATTTGGCGACCAGTCCTGCAGCGGTTACGATGTTACTTGATCGGATGGAGAAACATGAGCTTATTGTGCGGGAAAGAGATGCTTCGGACCGGCGGATTGTATGGGTGAGTATAACGGAGACTGGAATGGAAGAAACTGCACGGGGTCTAAAGATCCGCAGTGATTTTTTTGCGGAAGCGCTTGATCCGATCTCCTCTCATAACCAACAGTTACTGCTCTACTTAATGGGCAAAATGGTTGTTACAACTACACCGGAGGGTTCTACACCTTGAAGCAAATAGCTTGGCTGTATCACTAGTGCATTTAGAGTATGTAGAAGCATTAGAGTATGTAGAAGCATTTAGAGTATGTAGAAGCATTAGAGTATGTAGAAGCATTTAGAGTATGTAGAAGCGTTTAGAGTATGTAGAAGCATTTAGAGTATGTAGAAGCGTTTAGAGTGTTTTAGAGCAATTAGAGGCATCTAGATGTATTTAGTTGTATTTTGTACAGCTATTGTTTGCTATTTACTCGAGTGATGAAATATAACTGTATTTTATACAACTATTTTCTTGATTTACTTCTCTTTTTGCAGTTTCCCTGATTTTTAATTGTAAAGAGTACACTTAAAATCCGATCTATTGCTTTTTTATTCGGAATAAGTGTATAGAGTGCAGTTATCTTACTTTCATTTCAGATTCCAACTAGGATCCACTACTGTACCACTACTGTACCACTGCTGATCCACCGCTAAACAGAGCGGTTGACCGTTAGCTAAGTTCAGGCTGGAAGGTGGAAAGGATGTTTAATCTCTCAAAATGATGTTTAATCTCGAAGGGATTTTTAATCTCAAAGGGATATTCAATGCCCGGCTGGAAAAATCGGACTAAGCATATCCTGCGGAGCTAGAAGAGCACTCCAACGTGGACCCTCTGTCCATAGTCTGTTCAAGTAGCAGACGCAGAAACAAAAACAAGGCAGTGATTCTCCACTAACCGGAGAGTCACTGCCTCGTTTTTATCGTTTCATTGCCTAGAAACGGCTGCTTTAGAACAGCCCTTTTTGTAGTGTTTCACGCGGCCACAGATCCCAAGGATGGGTTTGTGGGGGCAGAGAGATGAGTTCCACTTCTTCTTTAGTAACAGGGTGAGGGAATCCTACAAGTGCTGACCATAACGCAATTTGTTGCCCCGGTCTGTTCACTGAAGCCCCGTACTTCTGATCACCGTATAATGGACAGCCGATCGAACTCAGCTGCACCCGAATTTGGTGGGAACGCCCTGTAAGTAAATCAATCTTAAGCAGGCTGTATCCTTCTGCACTGTCAAGCACTGTGTAATCCAGAATTGCTTCCTTGCCGCCGGGAGTTCCTTTTCGAACCACGGTGACGGTGTTACTCTTTGCGTCTTTAAGCAGCGTATCTGTAAGACGGCCACGAGTGGCTGGCGGTTTACCATGCACAACTGTTAAATACACCTTATGAAAGCCGTGAGTACGGACACTCTCGGATAGTCTTGAAGCCGCTTTGGAAGTCTTGGCAAAAATCATTGCGCCCCCAACCGGTCGATCCAAACGGTGGACCAGACCTATATAGACGTTGCCGGGTTTGTTGAAACGTTCCTTCACATCTTCTTTCAGCAGATTCAGCAGGTCAGGATCGCCTGTTGCATCCTCCTGAACAGGAATATTCACGGGTTTTACAATCCCCAGAAGATGGTTGTCTTCGTATAACACTTCAAAGCGTTGTGATCCGCCGCTTACAGCCTCATTGTTGCCGGAACTATGCTGTGTCATGGCTTACGCCTCCCAGCGACCCAGGATACCACATGGCAGGTTCATGCCGGAGGAGGTGATCGGAAGACCAATTTCGCCGGAGGTAAGTTTTCCGCCATAACGTTTGCCCATGGTCATGGACAACATGTTGCGCAGTACAGTTGGAGAAATTCCAGTGGTGTAGGAATTAATGAGCATGAACAATGGGTTGTCGCTCATAATCTCCATACAGCTCTCAAGGAAAGGGTACAAACTTGATTCAAGCTTCCACATTTCTCCACCAGGTCCTCTTCCGTAAGAAGGAGGGTCCATAATAATCGCGTCATATTTGCTGCCGCGGCGTTGTTCACGTTGTACGAACTTGAATACATCATCCGTGATAAAACGCACTGGACGTTCTCCAAGACCAGACAGCTGAACGTTTTCTTTCGCCCACTGCACCATACCTTTGGCTGCATCCACGTGAACGACAGACGCACCGGCACTCGCCGCTGCCACAGTAGCTCCACCTGTGTAAGCAAAAAGATTCAGCACTGAGATTGGACGGTTAGCCGCTGCAATCTTGTCCATCATCCAGCTCCAGTTGGCTGCTTGTTCCGGGAATAGTCCTGTATGCTTGAAGTTTGTAGGACGTAAGTGGAATTTTAATTTACCATAGCTAATCTTCCAATCGTCCGGAATGGTTTTTTTCATTTCCCATTGTCCGCCACCAGCGGAGGAACGGTGATAATGTCCGTGCACATCACGCCATTTAGCGGTCTCATTATTTAGAGGCCAAATAATCTGTGGATCAGGACGACGCAAGATAATATCGCCCCAGCGTTCGAGCTTCTCTCCACCGCCTGTATCAATTACTTCATAGTCTTTCCAATCGCTCGCTATATACATGATTTAATCCATCCTTCAAAAAAATTCATTTAGCCTTTATTGTACAACATTTCACCTGATTGCTACAAACAAATTACACCTCAGCCAGCTTCACCAATTATTTTGTCCAATGCTAATGAAGTGTATAATATTCCCATGCTTATGCGGCTATTCAACTGGTGCTTCATGACTTGATTGTGTATGATCAGATAGTAGAGTTCTTACCCTATTTACGATCGGAGAACTAAAGCTATGTTCAATCTCTCACCGCTGTATTTCCCTATAACTGCAAAACCCAACCACACTAGTGAGTTTCTGCCCAGCCATGCCTTGCAGCCGTTTATTCGCTGTTTTTGGGGTTCTGTAGATGTGGAGTCTATACAACAACCTGAGACGGAGACAATAATTCCGGACACCTGTATGGATATTATTTGGGATTTGGATAGAGAATCAGGCAATACAAACACTTTTTTCTCCGGCATTAATGACACTCCATTTGAAGTCTCTTCAGACAGAAAGCCAGGGGGGAGTTCAACCTTTGGTATCCGATTTCATTTCTGGGCGGTTCATTTTTTTGCAGATGATCATCTGCGGAATGTCTTGAATGCACATGTCGATGTAGAACAATATTTTGGCACTTTTAAAAAAGAGCTTGGTCATCTATTGGAGAAAGTAAACTCGATGGACGAAAGGATTGCAGCCGCTGAAGCCTATCTGCTTCGTCGTCTAGAGCGTAGAGGGCGGACTAACGATCGGATGATGAACGCAGTCTATACTATGGTTAAACAAAAAGGGATTGTGACCGCAGAGGATTTGGAGACCAGTTCTAATTTAAGCAGACGACAACTTGAACGGCTTTTTCAAGAATATATAGGTGTATCGCCCAAAAAAACAGCAGATCTCGTGCGGTTTCAGAATGTATGGCGTGAGATGTGTCATTTACCTGGGCAGACAAAGAATATGCAGGATCTTATTTTCGCGTATGGTTACAGTCACCAGTCCCATTTTATCAATAATTTCAAAAAATATGCAGGAAGAACCCCACTTGAAGCCTTGGTCTATGCAGACCGAAGAATGTCGTAATTTTGCAATACAAAGCGTGTCAACCTTGTTAGACTAAACCCAAGTAAGAAATGAGACATATTATGAGAATGAGAGGGGACAAGTTATGATTTCGACTTTTGAAGGGACTAACATTTACACTAAAGATACTGCGGTGTCAGCTAAATTTTATACGGAGGTACTAGGAATTCCTATGCCTTTCGAAGGTTACGGTAATTTCGACGGGGCAAAGCTTGGCTTTGGCAAGAAACAGCCGGGAATTATTATTTGGGATGCTGCAAAGTGGGAAAATCTTACGACAGGTTTTGTTAATTTAGTATTCGGCTGTGATAATCTGGATGAGACATACGAGCAGTTGAAAGCTAAGGGACTGGATTGTCAGCCACCTGTTACGATGGAATATGGCGGTAAAGAAATGAATTTTCGTGATCCTGATGGGAATCACATAACCTTGCTGGAAGGTGCTTATTAAGCTTCTTTTTAAGAAAAATGAGACGGAGCGCAAACCTCAACCGTGTGTAATAACGGGAAGTTTGCGTTTTTTTAACTTTATTTATTGACAATGATAATCATTATCAAATAGAATGAGGTGAAGCGTATATGATTTAAATTTAAGGTGTTAGTAGGGGAGGAACAGGAGTTTATGGCTAGAGTGCTTGTGGCATATGCTAGTTTAACTGGCAACACTGAGGAAATGGCTGAATTGATTGTAGAAGGAATACGCCAAGCAGGCGGTGAGGCTGTTTTGAAGTCAGTCACTGAATGTAATGCGATTGAGATAAAATCATATGAAGGCGTTCTGCTAGGGGCATACACTTGGGGAGACGGAGAGTTGCCGGATGAATCTCTTGATTTCTATGAGGAGATGGATGAACTTGATTTGACTGCTATGAAGTCAGCAGTTTTTGGTAGTGGAGATACAGGCTACGCCATTTATTGTGGGGCAGTGGATGTTATCGAGGAGAAGCTAAAGGAGCGTGGAGCAGTCATTTTGCAAGATAGCCTAAAGATTGAGTATGGCCCTAATGCTGCCGAAAAAGAAGCCTGCCGTCAATTCGGACGTCAATTCATCGAAGCCTGTATGGCGGTAACCTAAGATGGGTGGGCCAGTGGGAAGTTGGTTTAACAAACCAAGGGATGTACATAGCCCTCCGTATAAACGGCTGCACGATTATCGCATGGAGCATATTATGCTGGGCGGGACTGAGAATTTAGCTAGCGGAGCTCCAGCGACGGGGCTCCCACGCTGGCGTCAGCAGGTTCAATATGCTGTGGGGCATACACTTAATGACTTCTATAGTCTGTTGCCGGAAGTGCGAAGAGAGACACCTATACAATTTCTGTTAGAACGCCGGTGGCCTCCTAGGGGAGATGCTTTTCCCTCCCTTTTGCAATATTGGGATATCAAAACGAGTGTAGCTGATGAGCTTATGCGTATCGTTTCAAGCAATCATCTACAGGAGATTCCAGTGATGTTATATGAACAGTGGCATGTTCCAGTTCCAGCGCTGAATTTGGAGTTATCGATGATTACGCAGCTGGCTTGGAACTCTTCAAAAAGTGGCCGAAGCGTGAACATTCAGAAATTTATGGTTAATGGCAATGAGGATATCATCACTGGATTTATGCATATGGCCAATGTTTTTTGCCATCATGCTTATGGTGAGCCAGCGGAGACCGTGGAAGTTTTCTCGCTGCTGGATGGACGTAAATACTGCTTTGATGGAGAGGCAATCTCGATTATGGAGTCACTGGATTATGTGCGTCTGTTATCGGTATTTCTTGAGCGGGAAGTGTTAGCTGACGGTTCCTTAAGCTGCAGCGATCGTAGAAATGAGAGAGGCGAAGCGAATTATTTACTATAATAAATAGACCTCCTTATCTGCAGGTTAGAACACCAGCAAGTAAGGAGGTCTTATTGTGACTGCTTTATTAAAATCTCAAGAGTAGGTCTGGGGATTAGCCGATATATCGGTAATAATCCTGTTTATTCTGAATGACAAAGCCGCAGCTCTCATACAGCTTAAGTGCATTGGGATTATCCAGTGCGACCTCCAGATTTACACCATTATAATTTTTGCGCTCTCGTTCGATGGTCTGAAGAAGGGCGCTGCGGCCAATGCCAAGCCCACGTAGCTTTTTGTCGACTGTAAATCCATAGATCCAGGATTCATTATCTTCAGTCCACACTCGCATCTTCCCAACAGGCCTGCCGTCCATCTCGATCATAATATTCTCTTGCATACCTTCCTGTTTGTGCAACTCATACTGCTCTGCAGCATCTTCTGTCTTCATATCAAAACCTCCACAATCCAGTTCGACTAGAATGTGTGCCTCTTCTTCACGAGCTGGCCGTAAGACGACAGTCCCTGTTGCTGAGCTGACATCAGATGACACCATGGAATTGCCATCCCATTTCATTTGATATTCAGCGTGATTGAACTGCAGAGGCAAGGTTTGCAGGAAAGCAGTTCCAGATGAAGAAGCGGCGGGTGCATTTAGAAGAAGAGTAGAGACTTTATTGCGCTTGATTATGGTTTGTGCTCGGTTCCATAGAGAGGTGAAGATTCCGCGTCGACGGTAGCCTGGCCGAACCATGCCACAGACCTCCATATCGCTTCCAAAACCATAGAGTCCCAAGAAACCGACCAGTAATTCGTCCTCATAAGTCACGAGCCATTCCGTATCACCTGCGCTTGATGGCTGGCGGAGCATATCCCAATTCAGTTTTAATGAGATTCCTTCATATTGCTCACAGCGTTGTTGTAATTCCTCAATATTCTTAAAAGTGTCGACAGTCGTCAAACCCGTTTCCCCCTAAAGTGTATTTGAACTATTATAAGTTCGCATAGTTACTAAAAAAGCTTCGCGGAAACGGGAGCAGGTTTAAGCTCTCCCGCCAGTATTCCCGCTCAGCACGTCTTTGTACTCCGGGTGCTTCTCGAATTGATGCGCAGCATAGGAGCATACGGGTACAATTTTTAAATTCTCATTCCGAGCCTTGTCCACAACAGCACGTACAAGCTCTTGTCCAGTACCTTGACCGCGCAGTTCTTCGGAGACACGGGTGTGGTCAATGACTAATTCCCCGGCTTCTTTATCCAAACTGTATGTGATTTCGGCAAGGTCCTTACCGTCATTAGCAACAAAAAAACGTCCGTTTTCATTTTGAATTTGCATCTTATGGCTTCACTCCTAATTAGTTATTGCCTATATTTTACTACCATGAATTGCAAAAAGCGAGGAGCGAACCAGATTGATTGTTCTTCGGGTTGAATGTTGTTTTCCTTGTTACCCGAGGATCGCTGCACTGCATTTTTGTTCATGTGGGCAACATGGCTATAGCAGAATATGAGCAAGTGAGAGTTAACTAACCTCGAGTATTGTTTTGGTAAGTTGAAAACTGGCAACATGGGAACGCTGGTACCCCCGGAACCCCGGAACCCCGGAACCCCGGAACCCCGGAACCCCGGAACCCCGGAACCCCGGAACCCCGGAACCCCGGAACCCCGGAACCCCGGAACCCCGGAACCCCGGAACCATGGAACCCCCGAACCCCGAACCCTTGGAACCTCGGAACCTCAGAACGCTGGATCCAGGGAACCCCGAACCCCTAACTCTCGCTTGTCCTAATCTCTGCGGAATCTAACGGACCCAATTGACGCTATTTGCACATTTTTAGTCATTTGAGCAAAGTTTCGGACCCCAGTGCAGCTATTCCTTTGGAATAGGCGCGAAATAGGCATTTTTAATGCCCATAGCGCCTATGGAGTCCGATAACATGCTGAAAATGGGATAATACTGCGAATAAGGTCAACTGTGTCCGATAGCGTAGGATCCTAATCCGCCGCAGAAGCTTACGGACCAGAGTCCTAATCCCCCGCTGATGCTTACGGTCCAGAATCCTAATTCCCCACTGATGCTTAGGGACCCAGCAGACGCTATTTGCACATATTTAGCCTTTTGAGTAAAGTTTCGGACCCCAGTGCAGCTATTCCTTTGGAATAGGCGCGAAATAGGCATTTTTAATGCCCATAGCGCCTATGGAGTCCGATCGCACGCAAAAAACAGGATAATACTGCGAATAAGGTCAACTGTGTCCGATAGGTGTCCAATATCGTAGGATCCCAATCCGTCGCAGAAGCTTACGGTCCAGAGTCTTAATTCCCCACTGATGCTTAGGGACCCAGCAGACGCTATTCGCACATATTTAGCCTTTTGAGCAAAGTTTCGGACCCCAGTGCAGTTATTCCTTTGGAATAAGCACGAGAAATAGGCCTATTTTATGCCCATAGCGTCTATGGAGTCCGATAGCACACAAAAAAGGGGATAATACTGCGAACAAGGTCCACTGAGTCCGATAGAGCAGAGTCTTGATCTCCCGTTGGAGATTACGGACCCAGCAGACGCTATTAGCACAAGGTCAACTGAGTCCGATAGAGCTGAGTCTTGATCTCCCGCAGGAGATTACGGACCCAGCAGACGCTATTAGCACAAGGTCAACTGAGTCCGATAGCGCAGAGTCCTGATCTCGCGCTGAAGCCTACGGCAGACGCCATTAGCACAAGCTCAGTTGTGTCCGATAGCGTCCACGCTCGCGGAAATGACAGCTAAACCAGCGTGCAATACAGAAAATTCGGAGCAGAAACAGCAGCTAATGAATTTTTATGCACTCCCGTTTATAGAGTAGCTTGCGTATTCTCAGGATAATACAATAAGATTAAGAGAATATCTCACTACTGAAAAGAACCGCTAGCAGGAGGAATCATTGTGGAATACAAGGTTGAGGTTGAATTTGGATCGATTTATGAATTGTTGAACAGCTTACATACTTATCTCTGCAAAAAATCCTATAAGAAGATTGATTTAGGGGTAGCGTGGGCTAATGAAATTGAAAGCACGCTCAGTGAAGAGCTGTTGTCCCGTTTGAAAGAAACCGAACTAAACAATGAGTGGAAAATGTTGAATCTGCTCATTTACTGTTGTCCATTTAAAGATGATGTAGACAGTGTGTTGAAATGGATTGAAGGGTTATCGGTTGGTGAGTTATATGAGACCTTATCAAAGTATGTAAAGGTATTTCCAAGCCATATGGAGGATTACCGTAACCGCGTAGTATTTTTGCTCTCCGAGTGGAACCGCCAGTACTTTAGCCAATGCAATCCTGCGATTTTGAGCAAACTACAGCAGCATGCGGACTCCAAGAACATGGAGCTTAATGGACTGGACACTGCGGATTTCGTGAACAAGACGACCAACGGATTTTACTTCATGCCTACGGATGGGCTTAAGAAGCTCGTACTGATTCCACAGTATCATTTTCAGCCTGCTAATATTATCTATTGCTATGGGGAATTAACGATCTGCCATTATGCGGCGTGGATATCGATGGAGAATGAGGAAATCTCTCCTTTTATGTACAGAGCGATCCGTAGTCTGAGTGAAAAAAGCCGGCTAAAAATCCTCCAAGCCCTTAGTGGTGGCCGTAAGACGTTTACCGAAATTGTTAAGCATGCGGGGATCTCGAAGGGGATTGTGCATGATCATATTTTTAATCTTCGTTGTGCAGGTTTACTTCATGCCTATATTGAAGGGGAGAATGTCACCGGATACAGTCTGCGTCTTGAAGGCATTCATCGGATGAATGAGCAGCTATTCGAGTATTTGAAATAATGATTTTTTAAAAATATAACCGCCTGAAAGCCAGGACTTCTCTTATGCAGAGAGGGTTTTGGCTTTTTTTATTTGTTTTAATTATCGCCTAATTCTGTTTATGGAGAATTTTTTTGAAGTTCTCTCTTTACAGAACTAGAAAACCTTTCTATAATGAACATCAGATGTTATTCATACTTAACGGGTAGGAATTATAGTTATTATTCTATTCAGAGAGAAAAGGGAGATAGGTACATGAGAAAAAATGCGATTGTAATCACTTCATTACTGCTTACGGGGTCACTGTTACTTTCTGCTTGCGCTAACAACAGTAATAACGAATCCTCATCCGCAAACAATGCGGCTGCAGGCTCCAATTCAACCAATGTGGAAGCAACCACTGCACCAGAGATCGTTCCTGCGGGTGCTCTAAGCGAACCTTTTACTGCCACGGATTTATCCAAACTTCCAGCGGTGGCCCAGAAACGTACAGATACCATTATCGTCGGGCTTACGGACCCAAGCGGAGCGTTCACTCCTTATTTTCAACAAAGTGGTTATGATGGCAATGTCTCTTCACTGCTATACGCTTCTCTCGTAACTGTTGATGACAAAGGCGTTCCAACGCCGGAACTTGCGGAGAGCTGGGATGTTTCGGATGATCAGCTTACATACACTTTCCACTTGAGAAAAGATTTGAAATTCAGCGACGGTTCACCGTTAACAGCGGATGATGTGGCATTTACATGGACGATCCAATACGACAAATCGTATGACGGTAGCTCCCAGCTTCCATCGCTAAATGTTAAAGGCGGCAAAGCCTATAAGGAAGGTACATCCCCTACAGTTGAGGGCATTAAAGTAATTGATCCACAGACGATCTCAGCAACCCTTGAGCAACCGAACGCAACGGCGCTGGTACAGCTCGGATCAAACGTACTGTCGAAAGCCTACTATGGCAAGGACTATAAAATTGGAAATCTTGAATACATTAAAAAGCTGCATGAGAAGCCACTTGGCGATGGTCCTTACAAGCTGGAGAAATTTATTCCAGGTCAAGAAGTGCGTTTTGTAGCGAATGAGAATTATTTCAAAGGTAAACCAAAGACGGAGCATTTCATCTACAAAACTACGGAAGGCGACGTATGGCAGTTCGTAGAAACTGGTGAAGTGGACTACGCTTCCTTTAGTGCGACTGACGAGAATATCGAGAAGCTGAAAGCACTCGGTTTTGTGAATATTATTCCTTACACTCCAAGCACCTATGGTTACTTGCAAGTTAACCTGAAGCATGAGCAGCTCAAGGATAAGCTTGTACGTCAAGCTATTGTGTACGGTTTGGATCGTCAGAGTATTTATGTGGATGCAGCACAAGGTGCAGGGTCTATTGCCAACATCCCGGCATCCCCTATCTCTTGGTCTTACACGGAGGAAGGTATTAATCCTTACAAATATGATCCGGAAAAAGCAAAACAATTACTCGATGAAGCTGGCTGGACGGTAGGCGCGGGGGGGATCCGTGAAAAAGATGGCAAACCGCTGTCCATCCATTACCTCGGTTCGAAGAGTAAAAACACAGATATTTTCATCGCTGTAGCTAAAGAGAATTTTGAAGCGCTGGGTATCGAATTCCAGCCTGAGGTTTTCGCAGACTTTAACTCACTGGTATCGAAAGTAGAAGGTGGGGACTACGATCTCGTATCCTTCTCCACAAGCATGTTGACTGATCCGTCTGACGGGTTCATGCAATTCTTCGATGGAGAAATCACGGATTATGACAATCCGAAATTCCTGGAGCTGTACAACAAAGCCTTGGCCACTACTGATATTGAGGCGCGCAAAGCGGTATATAAAGAGCTGTATCAGCTTTTCAATGATGAACTGCCTATTATTTTTACAAGTTATAAAAAGACAGTATACGCCTATAACGGACGTATTGAGAATCTATCGGTCAGCCCGTTCATCGGTCTTGCTGGCAGTCTGCCAACTTGGAGCCTGAAATAAATAAACCAGTGTCCCCTGCCCTGACTGGATTCAAGGGCAGGGGACGAATCATAAGGAGTCTGTCATGAGCGCTTATTTATCGAAAAGACTGTTGTACATGGTCATCATCTTATTTGCGGCATCATTATTGATCTTCTGTTTGTATGCTTCAACTCCCGGTGACTTCATAACCGGAAATATTAAATTGACCGCTGAACGCAAAGCTGAGCTGCGTGAAATCTACGGCTTAAATAAGCCTGTGCTTGAACGGTATGGGATCTGGATGAAGAATGCGCTGCATGGTGATTTCGGGTATTCCTTAGCCCAACAAAAGCCTGTGCTGCAGCTTTTTAATGATTATATTTGGAATTCCTTTCTGCTGGCTGCCGTATCTACGTTTCTGACGTGGGTGATTGCGGTCATTATTGGCGTCATCTCTGCCTATAAGCAATATTCCTGGTTCGATACACTCGTGATGATCGCTATATTCGCAGCAATGTCGCTGCCGTCATTTTTTATAGGCTTATTCCTGATCAAAATCCTGGCCGTCGATCTCAAGTGGCTGCCTCCAGGTGGAATAATCACCACGGGTAGTAATGCTACGGGTTTGGCTTACTTTAAGGAGATCGTAATGCATATGACCCTTCCGGTTGTGGTTATGACCCTTCTGGGATTAGGTTCGCTCACCCGTTATTTCCGCAGTAATATGATCGATGTCTTAAAACAGGATTATATCCGTACGGCACGCGCCAAAGGCCTGAAAGAACGCAAGGTGCTCTTTACACACGCCTTACGTAATGCCTTGCTGCCCGCAATTACACTGGTTGGTTTTGAGCTTCCGGCACTATTTGGCGGATCACTTATTATTGAGAAAATATTCAATTGGCCTGGGATTGGCCAACTGTATATGCAGTCCTTCGGACTAAGGGATTATCCTTTACTGATGGGCTTTACGATGTTTATTGCCATACTTACCGTCATAGGAACGTTGCTTTCGGATATTTTGTACCGGATTGCCGATCCTAGAGTTCGGCTATAGAGAGGAGGAAGCTGACGTGGCAGTTCAAAGTAATGTAGCTGGGATCGCGAAGCCGCAGACCACCAAAGGAAAATCCTCTTTATTCCGGCAATCTATGCGGAGGTTGCTGAAGAACAAGCTGGCGGTATCCGGATTTGTGGTGGTGATCTTTATGTTTGCGCTTTGTTTTATTGGTCCGCTGTTCTCACCCTATACGGATAACAAAATTAATATGGCCATGATGAACAAGGCACCCAATATGAAGCATTGGCTTGGCACCGATGCACTGGGCAGAGATATTCTGACCCGGGTAATGCAGGCGGGGCGCATTTCACTGACCGTGGGACTAGCGTCAATGGTTCTTTCGGTGTTTATCGGTGCTCTTTTGGGGGCTATTGCTGGGTATTACCGCGGTATTGCTGATCAAATCATAATGCGGATTGCGGATCTTCTGTTGACGGTTCCGAGTCTGCCACTGCTCTTTATTTTTGGTGCGTTATTATCGGAGTGGAAGATTCCAACGGATTATCGGATGTATATCGTTATGCTGATGCTTAGTATTGTTAGCTGGCCGGGTATGGCACGTATGGTACGGGGGCAAATGCTTAGTCTGCGTGAACGTGAGTTTATGCAGGCGGCGGTAGTATTAGGCCTCCGTGACCGGCGTAAATTGTTTAATCATTTGCTGCCGAATATCGTTCCGTTGCTGATCGTTATGGCTACCCTTAACATCGGTGGTGCTATATTGAGTGAATCGGTTCTTAGCTTTTTTGGACTAGGTGTTATGCCGCCAACTCCAACCTGGGGCAATATGATTGATGCTGCGAATAATATGATCGACTTTCAGGATCGGCCGTGGCTGTGGATTCCACCAGGGTTATCGATTTTTGCGACAGTGATCGCGATCAATATCTTTGGGGACGGACTCCGGGACGTGCTTGATCCTAAACAGAAGAGGTAGGTGACCCTCAGATGAGTGATTTAATGAATATAGACGGTCTAAGTACATACTTCTTCACGGAAGAAGGAAAAGTGAAAGCCGTTGATGATGTAAGCTTCCGTGTTCGCGAGGGAGAGACGGTATGTATTGTTGGAGAATCAGGCTGCGGCAAAAGCGTGACCGCGATGTCCATCATGGGGCTTGTTGAGGAACCCGGGGGCAAGGTAGCCCAAGGGAAAATTGATTTTCAGGGTGAAGATTTGTTGAAAATGGACAAAAACACACTGCGGACCATCCGCGGGAATGAGATCGCGATGATCTTTCAGGAGCCCATGTCCTCCCTTAATCCTGTAATCAAGATCGGTGAGCAAATCATGGAGCCGCTGATTGTACATTTGAAGATGAACAAGAAACAGGCGCGCATCCGGGCGATTGAACTGATTAAGCAGGTAGGCATATCACGACCAGAGCAAATTGCTGATAGTTACCCGCATGAATTAAGTGGAGGTATGCTGCAGCGGATTATGATTGCTATTGCCATTGCCTGCAGTCCAAAGCTATTGATTGCTGATGAACCGACTACGGCGCTGGATGTAACGATTCAAGCGCAAATTCTGGATATGCTGCGTGAAATTAAAGATAGCTCGGGCATGTCCATTCTACTAATCACCCATGATCTTGGCGTAGTGGCAGAGATGGCCGATTATGTGATTGTTATGTATTCCGGAAAGATTGTGGAGGAGGGTGAAGTTGTTGAATTGTTCAACAACCCCAAACATCCCTATACAAAAGGGCTGCTCAAATCGAAGCCGGTAATCAATCAGCGACAGGATGAGCTGTATTCCATACCAGGTCAAGTGCCAAATCCGCTTGAGCTGGTGCCCTCTTGTTATTTTCATGACCGCTGTGAGCATTGCATGCCTGTATGTGTCAGCCAGCAGCCCCAGCTTAAAGAGGTGGCCAGCAGACAAAAGGTAGCTTGCTGGTTGTATGAGGAGGCGGTTGTTCATGCCTGAAGCACTGCTTGAGGTCAATCATTTAAAGAAATATTTTCCTGTTACTAAGGGGCTGCTTAACCGAACCGTTGGGCATGTAAAGGCTGTTGACGATATTAGCATCACACTTCAACCTGGGGAAACGTTTGGGCTTGTAGGGGAATCTGGGAGCGGCAAAAGTACAGTCGGACGGACGATTTTACGGCTAACGGATAAAACGGCAGGTGAGATCAAGTTCAAAGGGATAGACATTCACTCCCTGTCGCCCGCTGAATTGCGCAATATTAGACCCCAAATGCAGTTGATCTTCCAAGATCCTTATAGCTCACTTAACCCACGGGTTCGTATAGGTGATGCCATTGGTGAAGCTTTACTGGATCATGGTCTATGCTCAAGGTCCGAGGTGCGAGATCTGGTGCTTGAAGCGCTAGCGGCTTGCGGGTTATCTTCTTATCATATTGATCGCTTTCCGCATGAATTCTCCGGGGGGCAGCGGCAGCGGATCGGGATCGCCCGTGCGCTTGTTTTGAATCCTGAGCTGATCATTGCAGACGAACCAGTTTCAGCACTGGATGTTTCCATCCAAGCACAGATTATTAATTTATTCAGTAAGCTCCAGCAGAGTCGAGGGTTAACGTATTTGTTTATCTCCCATGACTTGAGTGTTGTGGAGCATTTGTGTTCAAGAATCGGTGTCATGTACCTGGGCTCTATGATGGAGACGGCTTCAAGAGATGAACTGTTTAAGAATCCGCTCCACCCGTATACCAAAGCGCTGCTGTCGGCTGTTCCGATTCCTATTCCAAAGCTGAAAAGGGAAAGAATTGTACTTAAGGGAGATATTCCGAGTCCGGTAAATCCGCCTTCTGGCTGTAAATTCCATACCCGTTGTCCCTTTGCGCAAGAGGTTTGCAGATCTGAAATCCCGGTATTTCGTGATGTTGGCAGTAACCATTTTGTAGCTTGTCATTTAGTTTAATAGTTGTCACAAATATAGCAATGATTTACTCCTAAGACATGAATAATTAATGTTGAATTGTATAATAATACAATTTGACCTTATTTTTGCCTGGGCTCAAAAGTCGTGAGAGGTTTCAAAGCCAGGTCAATGGGGTAATTAGAGAGTGGTTAGGTTAGGCGTACATATCTAATCGGTCTAGTATAAAATCCCTACTTAGGAGGAATCATCGTGAATACAACAGTACGTTTGACAGAAAGATCCGGCTCGACTTCTTCACAGCGCAGAAAAGGCTTTGTACCGGTAGTCGTGTACGGTGCAGGTTCAGATAGCCAGTCCTTTACAGCGGATGCTAAGACAATTTCAGGTATTTTAGCCAGCAACCCACGGGCTGTTCTTACTTTGGAATTGCCAGACTCGGGCAAAAAGAACGTGGTTATTCAAGAAATCCAACGTCAGCCAATTTCCAAACAACTGCTGCACATTGATTTTCAGCAGATTGATATGAAGGCCAAATTGGATACAAAAGTAGCGTTCCACTTTACAGGTGAACCAGTAGGTGTGAAGAGCGGCGGCGTGCAACAAATTGAATTGCATGAGCTGGATATTCGCACACTTCCAGATAAAATAGCTGCATCCTTTGAAGTGGATATCAGTGGACTAGATATTGGTGATCAATTGCTGGTATCTGATTTGCCGAAGCATGAAGGCTGGGAAGTATTGACGCCTGAGGACACATTGATTGTCCGTATTTCACCTCCAGCAGCGCAAGAGCCAACAGAAGAAGATACTGCTGAACCCGCTGTAGCTGAAACTGCTGGCGAAGATAAAGCAGAATAGTATAGAGATAAATAGTAAAGAGCAGATAGAATCCTTATAAAGGAGCTGTCTGCTCTTTTTGTTTTGTCTTCATAAATATGAATTCATAAAAATGATGCTGGTCTTTCGTATGATTTCTCAAATGGCAATTTTGGTTGTTTCGCCTCATTTAGTTAAAAATTTACATAAAATCGTTGACGAACGGGTTTCTAAGCCTGAAAATGAGGACAATTACCATGGTAAAATATTCAAAAGTCCCTGTTGTTGCTGTTTGAAAACGCTTTAGTTTTTATGCTTCAAAGAACTCTTATTGCCTAGTTCATCATGATTAAGAGGAGGAAAGTTATGAAGATGAGGAAGCTGTTTTCGATCTTAATGACAAGTTTGCTGGTGCTTGGGGTAGCTCTACCCTTTGGTGGAAAAGCGAATGCAGATGCTGCAAGTGACGCTTCAAATCGTGCTTTAATCTGGCTGAAGGCCCAGCAGGATGCAACAGCGGGGTATGCTTTTGAGGGACTGGTAGATAGCTTTGAAGATTTCTGGGGACCAAACAACCCCAAACAGATTGTATACACATATGATCAAGCGGTTGCAGCTATCGCCTTTATTGTAAAGGGTGAACGGACGCGGGCAGAGCAGGTTTTGAACAAAATGCGGGACATTCAAGATCCATCAGGCTTCTGGCTGAATTCTTATTGGTATAACAACGGCTTCGGAGAAGAAATCCGTAAACATGTGGGACCCGTTGTATGGATGGCAATGGCTGCTATGGCTTATGAGAAGCAATATAATGATTCACGGTATCGTCCAATGGCGCTCAAAGCACTAGATTGGAGTTTACAGTATAAAAAGGCTAATGGCAGTATCGCAGGGGGATGGAGTGGTTGGAGTAATTCCGATGAGCCTTGGAGCTCAACCGAGCACAATATCGATATTTACCGGGTATTGCAGTATTATGCTTCGGTGGATTCCTCAAAGGCAGCCACTTATAACAGTGCGGCTTCTGGAGTCAAAACCTTCCTGGATAATTATGTGTGGGATGACACAGTCAAACGTTTCAAGGGGGGCTGGAAAAACGATACAAATCTGATCGACCCCAAAATACCTTTAGACGTGAATCCTTGGGGAGTATTAGCTTTAGGCGTATCCGGAACACATAACTACGGCGCAAGCTTAACCTATGTGGAAAATGCCTCCGGCACCCCGGGAACACTTGCGAATCCGCGTTACAAGCAGACGCTTACTTACAATGATGCTGGGAATACGCTCACCGGATATGATTTTGACTGGACAGATGAAGTATTGCCAGCGTATGACGATAACGGAAATCAAATTGGCAATACGGGTGCTGACGTATGGTTTGAAGGAAGCGCATTCATGTCGCTCGCTTATTATCTGCAAGGCAATGCCTCAAAGGCAGACGCTATTAATACAGAGATTATTAAAAAACAAGGCACAAGCGGTGCTTCGCTTGGGGGTATTCCCTACTCGCTGAAAGGGTCCAGCAACAGTTATTGGGTGATGGCGCAGCAAAACTGTGTTTCCAGCACAGGTTGGTTAATAATGTCCCTGCACCGGTTTAATCCATTCACAGGTCAATATTTGACGGGTGGTGGTAATACTGGGGATACAACCGCGCCAACCGCTCCCGTTAATCTAACGGTAACCAGTAAGACGGATACAGGAGTTAGCTTAAGCTGGTCCGCTTCTACCGATAATGTTGGCGTTACAGGTTATATTGTTTATCGCGGAACACAGCAGGTGTCCACTGTGGGGGGAACTACAGCTACTGTTAGTGGACTTACTCCAAGCACAGCCTATACGTTTACAGTAAAAGCCACGGATGCAGCAGGTAATTTATCCTCCGCTAGTAATACCGCAACAGTTACTACTAATCCCACTGGAGGCAGCGGAGGCGGTGATCATGTGACGGCTGACTTTACAGCAGGGGTAACGAGACTTTCTGCTACAGAGGCGAGTATCTATATTACACCTGTAACCAGTGCCCTTTATGTAGATGTGCATTACAAGATTAATGGGGGTTCCCAGCTTAATTACAGGATGACTAATAACTCAGGAACATGGAAGCAGACGGTGAGTGGATTAAGCGCTGGCAGCAGTATTGAGTACTGGTTCACTTACGAAAAATCCGGCCCGCAATATGATTCAGCACATTATACTTTTGTTCAGTAAGATTAGCAGATCGTAAAAATCATTCTAAGAGAAGGCTGTTCCATGCTGCTATTTATAGCGGCGGGGGCAGTCTTTTTTTGTGGGAAAAATAGTGAATGACCGTTAAATCCTTCTCAAGACGGAGGTCTGCTCTTAAGGTATGCTTTAAAATCTTTGGGGGAGACGTTAGGACACGATGGTTGCTAGCGTAGGTAGGTATGAGGTGAGTTTAATTTATTGGTTTTACAACGTAACAGTGTTATGTTACGATGGCTTCAAGGAGTGATAAGCATGGAAGAGGATTTGATCTCAAAGAAGCAGCTATTGGATTTAACCGGTATATCTTATGGGCAATTGTACCGCTGGAAGCGGAAGCAGTTGATTCCAGAGGAATGGTTTATCCGTAAATCTACGTTTACTGGACAGGAGACTTTTTTTCCAAAAGACATGATTTTGTCCCGTATCGATAATATTGTGAATATGAAAGATGGACTTTCTTTGGATGAAATGGCTGATAAGCTATCAGATAAGGCTTCTTTTGACAGAGTAAGTGTATCTGCTGCGGAAATTATAGAACGTAACATTGTTTCGTCGATGACGCTGGCGAAATTTGGAGAGAGGCTCGGTGTCAAGAATGGATATAGCTTCGATCAACTCACTTATTTATTGGCTGTAGATCGCCTGCTTAGTGCAGGGGAGATGAGTATGGAGGAAGCAGAGCTGCTGTTTCGAACCTTAATGGATAAAGCCTCCAATCTTGAGAGTGGCAGCTGGGAGTTATTTTTTATCCGCAAAATGGGGGTGTCATCCTTTATTCTGGCTCAGGCACCAGCGGAGTTATGGTTCGATGAAGGGGTAAAGCTGGTCAGTAAAATACTAAGTGCAGATGTAATAGAACAATTGAAAGGTAAGCTTGCTTTTAAGCTTGTTGAATAGGGGGTTAGTGTAATGGACAAACGAGAGCTGCCGGATCTGATTATAAACGGAGTCAGCGGGGGGGCAGGAGGTACTTATAACAGCGTGCGAATCGATGGTGTAGGCAAAGTAACGGGACCCATCGTGACACGAATTTTTAAAGGAAACGGGCATATGAATTTGAAGAATGATCTCTCGGCGGAAGAAGCGGAATGCAATGGAACGATGAAAGTGCTGGGCCATTTGCGTTTTAACTCCCTAAAAGTGGACGGAATGATTACTGTCGGAGAGAGCATTCGGGGAGAAAGCTGCACTCTTCATGGAATGCTGAATATCAAGGGTGATTGTGAGCTTGAGGATTTTACGGGGGAAGGAAGCTTTAGTGTCGGAGGTTTACTTAGTGCAGGACATGTAGACTTCAAACTGCAAGGGCAGGGAAAGGCACATGAAATTGGTGTGGAGAGTCTAGTGATCCGGCAAACGAATAGTGGAGTCTGGAGCAAAATGTTAAGTGGAATCATCCCTAAATTAAGATCGGAGCTGCGGGCTCGGACTATTGAAGGAGATTTTATTGATTTGGAATATACAACGGCTGATGTTATCAGGGGCAATATTGTGATTGTAGGTCCAGGCTGTACTGTCGAACGGATAGAGTATCGTGATCAGATCACAGTACATCCTGAAGCAAAGGTTGGAAAGGTGGAGAAGATCGGTGACTGAAGAAACAATTCGGAGTAATTTGAAAATAATGGGCACAACGACCTCAGCGGGAGGCTTTTTTCGGGATATTAAGGTTACTGGGGAAGGTCATTTTGCAGGGGATGTAGATTGTGAGAAGCTGAGCCTGACTGGAAATGCCAGGGTAGATGGAAACCTGCTAATGACCAAAATGAAAATAACCGGTGAGATGACACTTATGGGTAATCTTGAAGGTGATTCCTTGCGGGGGCAGGGGGAAATTAAAGCAGCCTCCGTAAAAATCGACGATATTCATCTTAACGGTAATTTGGAGGTTAATGGTAATTGTGAAGGTGAACATCTGCGTATTTCAGGCGCTCTCAATGTGGCAGGACTGCTAAGTGCGGAGCAACTGGAGATCAATTTATATGGTCTAAGTAGAGCGAAAGAGGTTGGAGGCAGTGCTTTAACGATCAAAAAAAGCAAGACCGGAAAATTCCTGCATTTGATGAAGCAGAATCCTAAAGTGCTTTTTGAGGCTGGGCTCATTGAAGGCGATACGATAGAGCTGAATAATACAAAAGCAAATATTGTCAGAGGAGATCGGGTAATCATCGGTGTGGACTGTGAGATTGATACTGTGGAATACCGTAGTGCTTTGGAGATTCACAAGAATGCAATAGTGAGGCATCAAGTAAAGCTGTAACACATAGTTATAGATCTTTTGACAATGGGGAGTGGAATAAATGAGTGCTGCCAAAGCGCCCAATCTGGGCATTGTAATCGCAGGTCTGCTGTTGGGAATACTGATGGCCTCCATGGACAGCACCATCGTTGCTACAGCAATGGGCAATATTGTTGGGGAACTAGGCGGTATGGACAAATTTGTCTGGGTAACATCAGCTTATCTCGTAGCTGAGATGGCGGGGATGCCTATCTTTGGCAAGCTGTCTGATATGTATGGGCGTAAAAAGTTTTTTGTTTTTGGGATTATTGTATTTATGGCGGGTTCAGCGCTTTGCGGGACGGCAGATACGATTACTCAGCTGGCTGCTTATCGGGCGATTCAGGGAATTGGAGGCGGCGCGCTAGTGCCGATTGCTTTTGCCATAATGTTCGACGCCGTACCGCTGGAGACACGGGGCAAGCTGGGCGGTGCATTTGGTGCGGTATTTGGATTATCAAGTATTTTTGGTCCATTGCTAGGCGCGTATATCACCGATCATATTGCTTGGCAGTGGATATTTTATATTAACTTACCGCTTGGACTGTTGGCTTTTGTGATGGTCGTTTTCTTTTATAAAGAGTCACATGAGCATTCCAAACAACCTATTGATTGGCTGGGTGCGGGCACATTGCTGGGCTCTGTCATCTGCTTAATGTTTGCGTTGGAGCTGGGTGGAAAAGAATACGCTTGGGGCTCATCGATGATCCTCGGCTTATTTGCAGCTTTTGCTATATTGGCGGCAGTGTTCCTTTTTGTAGAGACGAGAGCGAAAGAGCCGATCATTTCCTTTGCGTTATTCAAAAAAAGACTGTACGCCGTCAGCATTCTGTGCGCGCTATTTAGTGGTGCTGCATTTATCGTGGCTTCCGTATATATCCCGATCTTTATCCAAGGTGTATTAGGGGGTTCGGCTACCAATTCGGGACTTGTCCTGCTGCCGATGATGGTCGGCTCAGTAATTACCGCCACAACGGGAGGATTCCTGATGGCAAAAACCAGTTACCGCAATCTGCTGATTCCTACGTTTGTACTTTTGGTGATCGGCACAGGACTGGTAGCAACGCTTACTCCGGAAGCTTCACGTCTCTTGGTTACCTTGTATATGATTTTAATCGGATTAGGCATTGGCGCTTCCTTCTCTGTGTTAAGCACGGCAGCCATTCATGGTCTGACTGCGCAGCAACGCGGCTCCGCCAGCGCAACACTGAATTTCATTCGTTCGCTTGGCATGACCATCGGAATAACCACATTTGGCATTATTCAAAGCCATTATTTCTCGGGCAGTCTAACTAAGTTGCTCACAGCAAATGGAGGAGGAGCTGCTTCTGCGGGGGCTGCTGGGGTTATGGATTTTAAAGATCCGCATTCCCTGCTGTCGCCTGAGACTAGAGCACTGATTCCACCGGAAATTTTGAGCAAAATTACAGAGGGACTTTCCTCTTCCATTGCGAACACCTTCGCTTGGGCGGTTATTCCTGCTGCGTTAGCTTTGCTGGCCTCCTTTTTTATGGGGCGCCAGAAAATGGATGCCTCCGCGGAGGGGAAAGATCAGGCGCCCGGGCATTAGGCAATGGCGGAAGGCGCGGGCATTCGAATGACGAGCGGAAAATAGTGCGCATTATGCGGAATGCATTGAATTGGTTGTAAACAAACTAGGGTTGTAAAGTGATGGAGCAGCTCCTCATTTGAGAGGCTGCTTTTTATGTGTGGTTGGGAGTACAAATGAGCATGAACCCTCGAAGTAAGGGAGCTGAGTTCGAAGGTTGAGTAAATGCGATGAATTCTGGAAATAAGAGCATCTGAGTCCGATAGGATGAGGGAATGCGATGGATTCAAGAATGAGTCAGACAGCAGGTGGGAATGCGATGAATTCAAGAATGAGTCAGACTGCATGAGGGAGTGCGCTGAATTCTCGATAGAAGTGCGCCTGAGAATGATGCGTGGAGTGTTGCGGACCGTATAGTCGCTATTGCTGATTTTTGAGCTACTTTGCCGTAGTTTCGGACTGTATAGCTCTTATCGGCATGCATATGCTCGTATTTGGGCTATATTTGTGTGGATAGCTGCACCTGAGTCCGATAGCACGAGAAAATGTGTTGAAACCCGGAAATAAGCGCACCTGGGTCCGACAGCATGAGCAAATGTGATGAATCCTCGATAGAAGTGTGCCTAAGAATGATGGGTGGAGTGTTGTGGACCGTAGAGTCGCTATTGCTGATTTTTGAGCTACTTAGCCGTAGTTTCGGACTGTATAGCTCTTATCGGCATGCATTTGCTCTTATTTGGACTATATTTGAGTGAATAGCTGCACCTGAGTCCGATAGCACGAGAAAATGTGTTGAATTCCGGAAATAAGTGCACCTGAGTCCGATAGCGTGAGCAAATGTGATGGATCCAAGAATGAGTCAGACAGTATTAGCAAATGCGATGAATTCTCGAGAGAAGAGTGCCTGATTTTGCTGCATGAAGTGTGTTGCGGACCGTATAGTCGCTATTGCTGATTTCTGAGCTACTTTGCCG
This sequence comes from Paenibacillus sp. FSL E2-0190, assembly GCF_037992965.1. Classification (NCBI taxonomy): domain Bacteria; kingdom Bacillati; phylum Bacillota; class Bacilli; order Caryophanales; family Paenibacillaceae; genus Paenibacillus; species Paenibacillus sp. FSL E2-0190. Next base: position 4,630,748 of record NZ_CP150306.1, on the reverse strand, counting down.
TAGTTTCGGACTGTATAGCTCTTATTGCCACGGATTTGCTCGCAGTTGGACTATATTTGTGTGAATAGCTGCACCTGAGTCCGATAGCACGAGGAAAAGCGCTGAATTCCGGAAATAAGTGCATCTGGGTCCGATAGCATGAGCAAATGCGATGAATCCAAGAATGAGTCAGACAGTATTAGCAAATGCGATGAATTCTCGAGAGAAGAGTGCCTGATTTTGCTGCATGAAGTGTGTTGCGGACCGTATAGTCGCTATTGCTGATTTCTGAGCTACTTTGCCGTAGTTTCGGACTGTATAGCTCTTATTGCCACGGATTTGCTCGCAGTTGGACTATATTTGTGTGAATAGCTGCACCTGAGTCCGATAGCACGAGAAAATGTGTTGAATTCCGGAAATAAGTGCACCTGAGTCCGATAGCGTGAGCAAATGTGATGGATCCAAGAATGAGTCAGACAGTATGAGGGAATGCGATGTATTCTCGATAGAAGGGTGCCTGATTTAGCTGCATGAAGTGTGTTGGGCACCGTATAGTCGCTATATCTGATTTTTGAGCTACTTAGCCGTAGTTTCGGACTGTATTGCTCTTATCGGCATGCATATGCTCGTATTTGGACTATATTTGTGTGAATAGCTGCGCCTGAGTCCGATAGCACGAGGAAAAGCGCTGAATTCCGGAAATAAGTGCATCTGGGTCCGATAGCATGAGCAAATGCGATGAATCCAAGAATGAGTCAGACAGTATTAGCAAATGCGATGAATTCTCGAGAGAAGAGTGCCTGATTTTGCTGCATGAAGTGTGTTGCGGACCGTATAGTCGCTATTGCTGATTTCTGAGCTACTTTGCCGTAGTTTCGGACTGTATAGCTCTTATTGCCACGGATTTGCTCGCAGTTGGACTATATTTGTGTGAATAGCTGCACCTGAGTCCGACAGCACGAGAAAATGTGTTGAAATCCGGAAATAAGTGCACCTGGGTCCGATAGTACGAACAAAGGTGATGGATCCAAGAATGAGTCCGACAGCGTGAGGGAAAGCGATGAATTTCCGAGAGAAGTGTATCTGGGTCCGACAGCATGAGTAAATGTGATGGATTCTCGATAGAAGAGTGCCTAAGAATGATTCGTGGAGTGTTAGGGACCGTATAGTCGCTATATCTGATTTTTGAGCTACTTTGCCGTAGTTTCGGACTGTATAGCTCTTATCGGCATGAATTTGCTCATATTTGGACTATATTTGTGTGAATAGCTGCACCTGAGTCCGATAGCACGATGAAATGCGCTGAATTCCGGAAATAAGTGCATCTGGGTCCGATGCCAAAACTATGAAGTGTGAAAGACCATAACAAATGAAGAGGACAAAGCGCACCATAGTTGATGTAGCGGACGAAGAGGACAAAGCGCACCATAGTTGATGTAGCGGACGAAGAGGACAAAGCGCACCATAGTTGATGTAACAGACGAAGAGGACAAAGCGCACCATAGTTGATATAACGGACGAAGAGGACAAAGCGCACTATAGTTGATGTAGCAGACGAAGAGGACAAAGCGCACCACAGTTGATGTGGCAGACGAAGAGGACAAAGCGCACCATAGTTGATGTAGCAGACATAGCGACCCTTAACAAAGCATATCCATCAGCGGCAGGATGACGGGAATTCCCTGTCATCCTGCCGCTTTTTATAAGCCAAAAGGCATGTAGGCTCTCCATTACTAGACCTACAGCGATTAGGTAGAAAATGGTCGAAATAGATGCGAATTTGGTTCACAAGCATCAGACGGTTCTCCAGTGAGGCCGTTCTGTGATCTATCTCGTCATACGTAAAGGTTCTGATACTATGAAAACGTAATCAAAATCTGGGTATAGGAGATTCCGACATGGGGGTACCTTCTGGTGAATTACTTCCCAGCGTCGATCCGGTTCATCGATCCCGCTGGAAGATGAAGAACAAACATAAGTTGTTCTTCATGGCTTTTCCGTTTCTTGTTGTCACCTTTATTTTCTATTATCTGCCGATCAGCGGATGGATTTATGCATTTTATGATTTCATTCCCGGAATACCGTTGTCTGACACGCCATATGTCGGGTTGAAATGGTTCAAGACGATTGTATCCAATCCAACACAGACCGCAGAGGTTGTGCGCGTGCTGAAGAACACTCTTGCCATGAGTTCACTTGGACTAATTACCTCAATATTTCCAGTGATCTTTGCGATTTTTCTGACCGAGATTAAGTCAGGCTGGTATCGCAAGATGGTGCAGACGCTAACCACGATTCCGAACTTTATCAGCTGGATTCTGGTATATGCATTGGCCTTCTCGTTGTTTTCCGTTGATAACGGGGTCATCACACACATTTTAGTGCAGCTTGGAATCGTTGATGAGGGTTATAACTTTTTAGCCTCCAGCTCGAATATTTGGGTCACGATGATCATTTGGTATTGGTGGAAATCGTTAGGCTGGGGTGCCATTCTCTATCTTGCTGCAATCGCAGGCATTGATCAGGAGTTGTATGAAGCCGTAGAGGTGGATGGTGCAAGCCGGTTCCGTAAAATCTGGCATATTACCATTCCGGGTCTTATCCCAACCTTCTTTGTCCTACTGCTGCTCTCCATAGGTAACCTGGTCAATAACGGGATGGAGCAGTACTTTGCCTTTCAAAATGCGATGAATAAAGATTCCATAGAAGTGCTGGATCTTTATGTATACAATATTGCGTTCGCTAACAACTTTCCGTTTGCCACAGCTGTCAGTATGCTGAAGTCGGTTGTTAGTGTAATTCTACTGTTCGCGGCAAACACATTATCCAAGATGGTGCGTGACGAATCTATCATTTAAGGCAGGGGTGATCCCATTTGAGAAAGAAAAAACTAACTTCTGGAGAATTAATCTTTCAAATTATTATCTACACACTCTTTGGATTGTTCACCCTGTCATGCATTTATCCATTCTACTATTTGTTCATTAATACGATCAGTTCGAATGATCTTAGCGCAGCAGGGTATATCAAATTTTATCCAAGGCAGATCCATTTTGATAACTATAGTAAGGTTCTAAGAATCAGTGGTTTAGGTCATGCGGCTACAGTCTCTATTTATAGAACAGTTGTTGGTACTTTGCTCACCGTTGGATCTTCGGCATTTCTTGGGTACTTGTTCACCAAAAAGGAAATGTGGGGCCGGAGTATTTGGTACCGCAGTGTTGTAGTTACGATGTATTTCAGTGCAGGGCTGATCCCATGGTATATCACCATGCATAACTTGCATCTGACTAATAATTACCTGGCTTATATTTTGCCAACCATTATTACTCCTTTTAATATCATTTTGGTCAAAACCTTCGTCGAGGCTATTCCTCCCTCACTTGAGGAGTCGGCGTCAATGGATGGAGCAGGTTACTTCCGGGTGTTCTGGAGTATCATTGTTCCTCTTACAACACCTATCTTGGCTACGATTACGATTTTCTCAGCGGTGAATCAGTGGAATGCCTTTATTGATACGGCGTTTCTGATGACAGATACGAAATACTTTACGCTCCAGTTCTTATTATGGCGTTATTTGAACGAATCCAGCTCGCTCGCAGCCTTAATTCGTAATTCGCCAGATATGGCCGCTAGTGCAGCGAATATGCAGACTCCAACCTCTGTGCGGATGACTGTAACGATGATCGTCGTATTGCCGATTTTGATCGTGTATCCGTTCTTCCAACGCTTTTTCGTCAAAGGAATTATGATCGGTGCGGTTAAAGGCTGATGGGTGGCCGCTCTGGACTAGAACTGGGTTTTCCTCTGTTATAAGCAGAGTTGAACTATAAGTGAAGAGATGAAAGGGAGGGTATAAAGCAATGAGATTAAGAAGAGCATCGCTTGTCATGCTATCCGTAATTCTGGTCTTCGTTCTTGCAGCATGTGGCGGGGGGAATAATGCGGCTAACTCGGGCAAAAACACGAGCACAGAGAAACCTACGTCGGCTGCCACGAATGCCCCGGCGGAAGAGACAGCAGCACCGGATGACGGAGCGCTTGATCATTCCAAGCCGCTGAAGCTGACTGTATTCTCAACAACCGCTAACTATGCCGGTCCACAGACCGGATGGTTTGCAAAAATCATCAAGGATAAGTTCAACATCGAAATGGACATTGTAGCTTCAAACCTGACTGGTGGAGATACCAAAATCTCTGCAATGATGGCTTCCGGAGATCTTGGAGATATCATCATTTTCGGTGACGACAAGAACCACTATCCAAACGCCATCAAAGGAAAGCTGCTCTTGGACTGGACACAGGACGGTCTTTTGGACAAATACGGAAAAGACATTTCCAGCACTTTTCCAAAAGCTATTGAGAAAGCAAAGGTAGCTTTTGGCGGTGGATCATCAGTCTTTGGTATGGGGAACAGCGTAGCTTCTAACCCATCCGGACCTTCTGAAGGAAAAGATATGACTTGGGGTCCAGACCTGCGCTTTGATCTTTACCAACAAATTGGAGCGCCAGAAATTACAAAGATTGAAGATTATCTGCCTGTGCTGAAAAAAATGCAAGAGCTCGAGCCTAAGAATGAACAAGGCAAAAAAACCTATGCCTTCTCGATGTGGTCTGATTGGGATGGCAACTATAAAATGACATTGGCTAAACAGTTCGCTAACATGATGGGCTATGACGAAATTCCTGATACTGCTGTGTATGTTAAGGCAGATGAAGAAAAGTATTATGACTTTTTATCCGAAGATAGCTGGTACATGAAGTCGCTCAAACTGTATTTTGAAGCTAACCAGATGGGGCTGGTTGATCCGGACTCTATGACGCAAAAATTTGACGATGTTGTAGCGAAATACAAAGATGGTCGTCTATTGTTCTCTTGGTTCCCATGGCTTGGAGCTGCTAACTACAATACACCAGAAAGAACAGCCGAAGGTAAAGGTTTTGCGCTGGTTCCGTTCAAAGATGAATTGATGTATTCCACAGGCTTCAATGTTTACGGTGGTAACGGTATTATTGCAATCGGCGCAAAAGCTAAGGAACCTGCTAGAATTATGGAATTCATTAACTGGATGTACACACCGGAAGGTGCAATGATTTCTGCAGGAAGTGGTACAGCAGTACCTAACGGACCTCAAGGTCTGACTTGGGATATTGATGCAAACGGCAAACCTGCAGTGACTGATTTTGGTTGGAAAGCTTATACTGATCAACAGAATACTCAAGTTCCTGCTGAATACGGCGGGGGTGACTACTACTATGGCTCCAATCAAATGAACTTCTCGTTTGTGGTTCCGGCGATGGTGAATCCAGAGAATAGTGAGCCATTCGATCATAATCTGTGGACAACAACCCTAGAGCGTAACCCTTCCAAGCTTGATAGTGACTGGAGAGCGAAAATGGGCGTTCTGACTCCTAAGGAGTATTTTGAGAAAAACAATCTATTGGCTGTAGCACCACAAGGCTTCACTGGCAAAGAACCATTAACCATGGATAAAACAGTGGAACAAAAGAATAAACAAATCGGCACGGTTATTCAACAGATTTCCTGGAAAATGGTCTTTGCTAAAGATCAAGCGGAATACGACAAGTTGAATAAAGAAATGCATGATAAGGTAAATGGTCTTGGGTATTCCGAAGTTATGGAATTCTCGATTAAAAAGGCTGAGGAATTGTTCGAGGCCCGTAAAAGCGTTAAATAAACACGGCTAGTAACTATAAAATAAGGCGGGGCGGCGTGGAGGCTGTTCTGCCTTATTCTATTCAATTAAGGATAAATGTGGTATTCTCACATTAATATAAAACGCTTTCAAATAGAAAGAAGAGGATAATCCAGATGGTAAGAGTACCCCTGCGGAGTCATACTCCAGCTGTCAAATCCTTACGCAATACCTTATTTATCTATCTAGTAATCGGAACATTACTTCCGCTTCTCTTAGTAGGATTCGTAACCTACACCTCTATTTACTCCATCCTTTCAGGTAAAATTGGCAACGGGATCAGCGCTAGTCTGAGACAGGAAGCCTCAAGCCTGGAGAATGCCATCGACAATATGGATTTTGCCTCCAAGCAGTTTGCTCTGGACGGTCAGATTGTGCAGGAGATGTCCTCATTTATTCAGGAAAAACAAATTTTTCGCAAATCGCAAATGATGAATTCCATCAACCAGAAGATCAATCTAGTCAATTTTACGAACCCTTATATTGGACTTACAGCCTACATTATGCCGGACAGCGATGATCCCGTTCTGTTCACCAACATGAGCGCACGCAGAAATTTTGATATCAGTACATTGCCGTCTTTTATGCGATATAACGGGGCTGACTATTATGGACCACATCCCACTATGTACGCTGTTGGTGATAATCTCGTATTCTCGGAGCAGCGGATTGTCCGTGTGCCGGGCCAGCATAAGCTTTATATTTATTTGGAGACGAATTATAGTTTGTTTCGCAAAATCTTCAATCAGGAGTCCTACGGAATGAAAGTAAATCATCTGCTGGTCAATCAGCAAGGTAATAGTACAAAAGTGATCGATGGCAAACTTCCGCTAAGTATTATTAAAGCTGCGGGAAGCAACTCCAATCTCACCCATGAAACGCTAAGTGGATATCATCTGTTTCGTTACGCGAGTCCTCAGGGCTGGAAGCTTATTGCCGTTGTGAAAAAATCAGAATTCAACAGTGAAATTTATTCTTGGTTTTATAAAATGATCTTACTTGCCTTCTCCACCCTTCTTTTTGCCGGATTTCTGGCTTGGATCATCTGGAGGAAAATTTATGGTCCGTTGCGTAAGGTCAACCTTGAAATCAACCGAATGGCGGAAAATGTTACCGCTCCGGTAGCCTATACGAATGTGGAAGAATTTGATTTCGTGCTTACCAACTTTCAGCAGATGAAAAAACAGGTGAATGAGCTGATTGTTGCGGTTGCCCATAATGAGAAACAGAAAAGCCAATTTGAGATTGAGAAGTTGCTCAGCCAGATCAATCCTCATTTTTTGCATAATACCTTAAATACGGTACAGTGGATGGCCCGGTTAAACGGCCAGAAGGAGATCGACAAGCTGGTCACTCTTCTTGTAAAGGTGCTGCATTATAATCTGGGCAAGCAAAGCATCATTGTTACCATTGGCGAGGAAATTGAAGCGATTCGAAATTATATGGAGCTGCAGCGTATTCGTTATGATTATGAATTTGAATTTAACGTTGAAGCTGATGAGGATGTATTGTCTGTGGCTGTCCCGAGATTTTTGCTTCAGCCTCTGGTGGAGAACTCGATTTATCATGGATTAAGCGATAATGGCAAGGTAGATGTTGAGATAACGAAACATGGTGAAGGAGAGGTTCAGCTATGTGTGAGAGACAATGGCGCTGGGATGGATGCAGATACATTAGATCAGCTGTTGTCTGATGATGGAGCGAAAAAAAGGGGACTTGGAATTGGTTTTTCATATGTAAACCGGATGCTTAGAACCTATTATGGAGAACAAATGAAGCTAGAGATGTTCAGTAAGCCAGGAGAAGGTACGGTTGTATCCATTGTGATTCCGAGGAAAGGTAAGGAGGACTTCGATGATTAAGGCTGTAGTTGTCGATGACGAGAGACTCGTGCGAAAAGGCTTCATATCCCTGATCGACTGGTCATCCTTAGGGATTGTTATAGTTGGAGAGGCAGGTGATGGTAAATCTGCTTTGGAGCTGCTTCAACAGCAGGAAGTAGATTTATTATTTGTGGATTTGACCATGCCAGGCATTTCAGGCTTCGAGCTCATTAAAATGGTTAGACAACGGTTCGCAGGCATTCGCTGTGTTGTCCTTACTTGTCATCATGAATTTGACTATGTTCAGGAGGCTATGCGTTTAGGAGCCGTTGACTATATTGTAAAAACACTGCTTGAGATGGAAAATGCGGATGAAACCATCAGACGTCTTGTCGATCGTATTAAATGGGAGGACAATACACGGGATGCTCTGGTTCGTGGGGAAAGTAAACGTATGGCTGCTGATAAGGCTCTGCTGTATTTGCCCCTAAATCATCAGTGCAATGAAGAAGAATTATTTCAGCTGTCCAGCGTGAAAAATAATCCGCTCATTACTTTTCATGAGATGTGGATGTCGCCCTTATTACATCGTTTCTCAATAGATGAGAGCAAACGTGAGCTTAAGATCCAGCTATCCGGACGATGGCAGACCGCGCTGATCAGTGGATTGAGAGATCAACCCTTGCAGGAACTGGAGGAACAGCTCACTGCGAAATTACACCGTATTCTATTTTATCATCCTGAACCTGAGGATTTGACCTCATTGAAATATGAAGACATAAAGAAGGAACCAGCGGCTCCCTACTCAAAACAAGAGGCGGATAATCTGCTGGAGCAAGCACAGAATTTGAAGTGGACAATTGATGGAAATGAGTGGGAGAAATTTGTAGCAAACATACTTCAGCAGAAACCCCGTTCTGATCAGTTTCTGGCGTTTGCACACTCTCTAATACAAAGCTGGAGTTCTTTACTTTTAAAGCCTGAAGATGCTGCTCAACTGGAAAGGGACATCTCCCATAATCTGAACTGGTGCCATTGGAAGAACTGGCTGCGGCGATTTTCTGATCATGTGGGACGAAGAATGCTGGAGCTTGGATTAACTAAAGAGGTTATGTCCTGTCTTATTCGTGCAGTTCGTTATATGCAGAGCCATGCAGGTGACAAAATCAATCAGAGCGACGTAGCAGCCGTCATTAATATGAGCCGTGGTTATTTCAGCCAATGTTTCGCTCGTTTTGCCGGAGAGACATTTGGTGAATGTTTACGGGGAATGCGGCTGGAGCTCGCCAAATCACTGCTGCTGGAGACTACTCTTCCCGTCTGTGAGATTGCTTCGCGGTCCGGTTTTGAGGATGATCGTTATTTCAGCAGATTGTTCAGAGAACGTATTGGTAAATTACCAAGTGAATTCCGTGCGGAGGGGAAAAACCAAATATGAAATTTTGGAAATCTATCCTCCTAGTGTGTATGGTCATTGGAATGACATCATGTCGTGACAATATTGGTATTGTAGATTCGGTTGCAAGCCCTCAGGCAGGGGATGAGGCTACTTCTATCGCTTATAGCAAATATGAGGATCCGATTGTGATCCGAGTAGGGTTTAAGGTTCCCGACTCGCGGCTTAATACAGGTGACAGCAACGATAACAATCCAATCACCCGTTATTTAGAGAGCATTACGAATATCAAAGTGGTTCACTCCTGGGAAGCGAAGGGTGAGGATGCTTTTACGCAAAAGGTACAGCTTGCCATTGATAGCAACGATTTGCCTGATGCCATGGTTGTGGATCGGGATCAACTGAAGAAATTAATTGATAATGATATGATTGAAGATTTGACAGAGACTTATAAAATATATGGATCTGAACTTATCAAGGATATGTACAATTCTACAAAGGGGGAGGCATTAGAGGACGCTTCCCGCGATGGTAAACTATATGGATTACCGAATGTAGCTATTGATGCTGACTCTCCCGTGCTGCTCTGGGTACGTCAGGATTGGCTGGAGAAGCTGGAGCTGCAGCCTCCTCAAACTTTTGAAGACATCGAGAAAATTGCCAAAGCTTTTATTGAAAAAGACCCTGATGGAAATGGAAAAAGAGATACCGTCGGTCTAAGCGGCTACAAAAATATCGTATATGGAACTAAACCATTAGTTAATGGTCTGGATGCTGTGTTTAGTGCATTTCACGCTTTCCCCACGAATTGGATTAAGGATAACAACGGCAATATCGTGTATGGCTCCATTACACCAGAGACCAAACAAGCGCTTGCTAAACTTGCTGATTGGTATAAACGCGGGTTGCTGGATCCGGACTTTGCACTATATAAGGAAACTCAGGAGCCTATTATTACAGGTAAATCCGGGATGTTTTTTGGTCCTTGGTGGATGCCTTATTATCCTTTATCAGAGGCAGTGGCTTTGGATACGAAGGCAGAATGGAGAGCATATGCAGCTCCAGTTGACGATTCCGGTAAGTTTGTCGCTCATTTAGCGCCGGTAACAGATCGATATCTTGTTGTGCGTAAAGGGTTTGAACATCCTGAGGCTGTAATCAAGCAATTAAACGTGTTTACAAGACTCGAAAGAAGACAGGATCCTAATCAAGAGGAGGTAAAAAAGCTGGGTGATTTCTCTGCGCAGACAGGCATTCAGCTGCGTGCATATTATCCGTTCGATCTTCTGATAGATTATAGGGATGCGATTGAGAAACATTATGCTGATATCCAGCAGGCTTTGCACGGAAAGATAGACCCGGATACATTAAATTCTGATACCCGGCTCATTTATGATCAATGGGTAGCAGAAACAGAGCAGCCCAAAAAAGATCTTGAAGGCTGGAAAGCAGCAAATGCGTATAAATACGGAGTAGCTGTGTTAACCTCAACTGCTATAGAGGGAGTGCGTGGGGTCTTTTATGGGAACACCCGACTTATGAAGACTAAATGGCCGGAACTGCAGAATCTGGAGAATGAGACGTTCTTAAATATCATTGTGGGTGATTCACCGCTTAGTGATTTTGATGCGTTTGTAGCTAAATGGAAGAGTATGGGCGGAGAAGAGATTACGGAAGAAGTTACTGAGCTCGTAAAGCAAAAGTAAACGTGGGATGCCTCAACAGCTAATGGCTGTGGGACATCCTTTTTCTTATGTTCTATTCTTCGTTTTTGCTGATTTTTTGCAGCAGGAAATGTAGTTGCTCTACTTCTTCATCGGTTAAATGGCCCACAAGGCTTTTATTAAATTCATCTAAGATGGACTGTAAAACTGGGAAGAAATTGATGGCTTTTGGGGTAGGATATAGAAGGTGAGAGCGTCGATCATTAGGATCGTCTTTGCGCTCGATATATCCCGAGTTCTCTAATTGCTTCACAGAACGTGCTGTAGTTGCTTTATCGAACTTCAATTCGGCAGTTAACTGATCCTGAGTAATGCCTGGCCGAGAGAGAATCAATTTAAGAAAGCTATGCTGTCCACCACTACCGATTCCATAGGGGACAAATTGCTTAACCAGTTTCTTTTGATTTTGACGGTGAAGATGGGAAATTAGCTTCCCGATAGGCTCTCTTGCCAATATAGACACCTCTTTGGGTTATATGTTCGTTCATTTGTTGCCTTGAAATAAAGTGTACAATAAAGTCGTTGCGCACGCAACTAAATTGTTGTACACTGGGTATGGCGAGTTTGGTTGCGTGCGCAACTAAACAGTGATTATTAATATTTAATGAGGTGTTAGTTATGAGTTCTGTAAGTGCAACCTATCAGGAGGATAAAGAAATTCAGAAGAAGCGCTGGATGATCTTAATTGTTCTGAATATTTTTACGTTTATGTCCACCCTTGATGGTAGTATTGTCAATATTGCTCTGCCTGAGCTATCCAAACAACTGAAGCTGCCCATGGCGCAAATCGAATGGGTAACAACAGGATATTTAATGGCGATCTGTGCGGCGATCCTTTTCTTCGGCAAGCTTGGAGATATCGTAGGAAAGATTCGAATTTTTAAGATTGGCACGATTGTATTTGTTATTGGATCTATGCTGTGTGGGCTTAGTGTAAGCTTACCAGCCTTAATTGCTTCACGCGTTGTTCAAGCCTTAGGTGCTTCGATGACCATGGCGAACAGTCAGGGAATTGTTACGGATATCTTTCCTGCCACGGAGCGTGGCAAAGCCCTTGGTTTCATTGGTACATTCGTGTCTCTGGGAAGTATAGCTGGTCCAAGTCTAGGCGGGATTATGGTTTCCACCTTAGGCTGGGAGTATATCTTTTGGGTAAACGTCCCTATTGGCCTGATCGCTATATTTTTTGGCTGGAAGGTATTGCCTAAGGATTTAACGAGAGTGAAATCTTCGATTGATGTGCCGGGCAGTTTACTGTTCGCTGTCTTTATTATTACTTTGTTCGCAGGATTATTACTAGGTCAACAGCTTGGATATGGTAACAGCTTAATTGTTACATCAATAATTGTTGCTGTAGTCAGCTTCGTTGCTTTCATATGGATGGAGCTTCGCAGAAAAGAACCGCTGTTGCAGCTGTCATTATTTAAGAATCCGTTGTTTTCTTTAAGTATCTTATGTGGTTTTCTCGTATTTACAGCGAATTTCTGCTTCAATATTATCGCGCCGTTTTATGCACAGAACATGCTTAATTTATCGCCATTCTATGCAGGCTTTTTGTTAATGCTGCTGCCGATATGTATGGTAGTCGTGGCTCCAATGAGTGGAGCGCTATCGGATAAAATAGGCTCGGAATTTTTGACTTTTGCAGGGCTGGTGGTCATGGTTATTGCGCAGTTCGGATTAGCACAGCTTCATGTAGGAAGCTCTGTTGTGCTGGTAGGTGTGTGGATCGCTATGCTGGGGATAGGAAGTGGTCTATTTCAATCGCCGAACAATTCGCTTGTCATGTCTAAGGTACCAAGAACACAGCTTGGTTCTGCGGGTAGTGTCAATTCGTTAGTTCGTAATGTTGGTATGGTTGTCGGCATAACAATTGCTACTACAATACTTTTTCAAGTGATGAGCAGTAAAGCCGGCTATAGGGTGACAGGGCTAGTTCCTGGTCGGCCAGAGTTATTTATCGAGGGCATGCATGTAGTGTTTGTAACCTCGGCATCGATATGTCTAGTGGCTGCTTTATTAACTGGCTGGAGATTGGTGAGTGCAAGAAGTGCCAAAGTGCAGTCATCTGAAAGATAACATAAAATGAAAAAGATCCTTCTGGCGCTACGGCTAAGAAGGATCTTCTTTGTGATGAAACTGTAAGGCTTCCTTAACGGCTTGCAAGTATTGATATTGATAACGTACATCCGGTTCTAGGTAGGCCCCTTCAGCCCATTCATTCCAGGCGTTGATATAAATATATTCACTTTTGAACATTTTTTTGGCGCGCTCAATTTGTCGTGAAAGGTATTGGCCGAATTTTTGAGGATTAGCGCCTAAGGTGCTTTGTCCGGCAGGGCCTTTACGTGGTGTGTTATCCCAGTTGACAAAGGCTCCCGGATATATGATCTCTCCGTCTCTATGGGGTGTCCGCTCCAACATGGATTCCCATAACTCATCATAATCAATTACGATATGCCTCTGATCCTCCACCTGCTTTGAGCTCCATAAATGCTTAACTCCGCCATGTGCGAATGTGTAATGCGGCTCAAATTCCAGACTGGCATCGAATCCTTGCTCTTTCTTTAGGGGGAAACCGCCCAGTGTCCGGACCAGATGAAGTCCTTTAAGTCCGTTCTGCAGAGCCAATTCGCGCCAATATTGAAGCATTTCTTCACAGTGCGGGATACTAGCAGACCGATAAATGATAAAGACAGGCTTATCCTCCACCCGGATATAACGATCATCTTTGAAGGCTTCCAGCAAAGCAAAAAAGTGCATTCGCCAATCCCGTTCTTCTCCGTATTCCTGTGGCATCAGGACATCCTCTTCGGTACCATCCCAGCTACGTGTCCAAGGTTCGTTAGCCCAAGAAAGGCAAAAGGGGAAGTCAGGCTCTTTGCTCGCAAGAATCTGCTGAACCGGTTGTTCCAGTAGCCGCCTGCCATTAAACCAATAGTGATAATAACAAAAACCGTAAATGCCATGAGCCCTTGCCGTCTCTGCCTGCCATTGTTTCACTTTAGGATCCGTTAAATCATAGTAGTAATTATTTAATGGCTTCTTGGGCTGATCATGTTCAGGATAAAGGGCTGCAGCCTTCCTGACATTTGTCCATTCTGTAAAACCCTCACCCCACCAGGAATCGTTCTCTGAGATCTGATGAAACTGAGGCAATACAAAAGCAATGCATTTCAAGTCAGGTCACCCCCTATGGTTCCTTGAATATTTTTCTCAGCAGTAACTTTCCTTGCTGGATATAAGAATGGTTATATTTAAGTTCCTTTAGGGCACGAGAGGCAGAAATTCTTCTTTCTTCACTATGTGAAAAATAGTGCTTAAAGCTATCGGAGAGCTCTTTGAAGTTCTGGAAACGAATGAGATCTTCTTCTGCAATTCGGTAATTATGAAGATGGGGATGATCCTCCACTAACTGAAATACACCGCAAGCGGTGACCTCCATGATCTGCTGCACAGAACCAGTGCAATTGATGACGATTTTTGCTCCATTATAATAGCTGGACATATCTTTACTATGGGTGATATCAATGAAATTTCTGGGGGGTTCCCAACCACGCCCGGCGATCATTACCTTAAGGCCTTGAAGTAGGTCTGAATACGCAAACGTGTAAAGCACACTATCGATTTGAAAATCGCCAAGAATGAGTACGTCACTCTGATAACAGTCCTCCACACGTCTTGGATAATAGAGATCCGTATCCGCAGCATATGGGAGAAAGCTGGAATGTTTGCCCCATAAACCCTGATAATAGATCAGATTAGCTATGTTCTGTGTGAAAATATAATCGAACAACAATGCCAGATTACGTTCTGTTGGAGTAAGACAAGCGGCATCTGCCATCCATACCGCTTTGGGAACGTTGGAAGCTTTCAGAGCAGGGAGGTTCTCCTCCGGAAATAGGGTCTCCGATCCTAGAGCTAATATTAGATCAGGTTGAAAATGAGCTAAATATTCCTCCAGATTATGCTGGAATTTAATAGCAAGTACTTCTTTGACCAAATGCCTTAGTTGATCCTTAAAAAGTCGTACATTAGGCATTTTATCACTTGCCACTGTAGGAACCAGCAGCAATATTCTTAATTGCTTGAGTTCCCGTTGCAAAGGCTCTGCTCTATAAGAGTTCATCTCTAGGATGAGGTTATGGTGTTGCGATGGATTAACTTGGCTGATGGTGACTTCGTGACTTGAAGGCCTTTCAGGAGTGAGCCTATTAGCTGTCTTCTTCATAATTCCTCCTGTATTCTGTGGAGCCAGTCGTCCGCTCTAGCACCGAGTCTTGCTAATCATTATATGTGTAGGGGGTTATTTTGACTTTAGGTATAAGACCATTAATCAGAGTCTCGAAGATAAAAAGCGGATTTAGTGAAAGCTGTATATCTATCTATGACAGGGCTGGCTTGTTTAACATAAGATATACTATAAAACCTGAAAGGGATGATCGCCTTGCCAACCTTCGATAGCGTTCTAGTTACAGGAAGTCAGACCATTCAAAATGATCTGCACGTTAATGGAAATGAGACTATCGATTCGAATCTGCATTTGAATGGTAGTCAGACTATAATGGGAAGCCTAAATGTGAACGGCAGTGAATCCATACTCGGTCATCTGGGGGTAACCGGTGAAATTAGCGGGGCAGGCACCATCAGAGTTGCAACCCGGTTGATCGCTACGAACCAAGCAACATTGCCACCAGGCGCTCCTACCAGCCTGCAACAGGTTCGATACTTTTCTGTAGGTGCTGTAGGTCAGACTGGTCTCGTGCTGAAGGGCACAGATGGAAATGATTATGTATTATTTATCGATTTGACTGGCGGAACACCTAATATCGGCATCCAACGGGCTTAATCAAGGTAAACTAACATGCTCAGCATCCGATTAATAAAAAAACAGCAAGTCTCCTATGTACAAATAGGGACTTGCTGTTTGAGGTTTCTGTTAATTCTTAAAGCTATGAATTGGAGCAGGGATTCGTCCGCCACGATTAACGAAGTTCGCGCAATTGAAGCCATTCACTGCCATAACTGGTGCATATCCGAGCAGGCCGCCAAATTCGACCATTTCACCAACGTCCTTGCCGATTACTGGAATCACGCGAACCGCAGTGGTTTTGTTATTCACCATGCCGATTGCAGCTTCATCCGCGATGATGCCGGAAATGGTCTCCTTGGTGGTGCTTCCGGGGATAGCGATCATATCCAGTCCCACGGAACACACACAGGTCATAGCTTCCAGCTTCTCTAGTGTAAGGGCACCCCGCTGAACCGCTTGAATCATGCCGTGATCTTCACTGACTGGAATAAAGGCTCCACTAAGTCCACCTACATAGGAGGAGGCCATCACGCCACCTTTTTTAACATTGTCATTTAGGATTGCCAGAGCAGCAGTTGTTCCCGGAGCCCCAGCTTCCTCCAGACCCATGACTTGAAAGATTTCGGCAATGGAATCTCCGATTTCTGGAGTAGGAGCTAAGGATAGATCGATAATCCCAAAAGGAACATTCATCCGTTTGGAAGCCTCTTGAGCAACTAGCTGACCGACACGTGTGACTTTGAAGGCTGTCCGTTTAATGGTTTCACATAAGGTTTCAAAATCCTGCCCTCTAACCTCTTCAAGCGCACGTTTGATTACCCCAGGACCGCTGACGCCAACGTTGATGACACATTCCCGTTCACCAACCCCGTGAAATGCTCCGGCCATAAAAGGGTTGTCCTCAACGGCATTACAGAAAACTACCAGCTTGGCGCAGCCGATGGAATCCCGATCCTTGGTGCGTTCCGCAGTTTGGATAATGATGTCGCCCATTAATTTCACAGCATCCATGTTGATTCCACTTCTGGAGGAACCGACATTGACCGAGGAGCAGACTCTTTCAGTGACTGCCAATGCTTCAGGAATACTGTCAATCAAAATACGATCGCCTTTGGTGCAGCCTTTTTGTACAAGTGCAGAGAAGCCGCCGATAAAGTTAACGCCTACCTCTTTTGCAGCCTTGTCCAGGATTTCAGCAACAGGTACATAGGTATCTGTCTTCACCGCACCAGCGGCAATAGCGATGGGTGTGACAGAAATCCGTTTGTTAACGATAGGAACCCCAAATTGTCTTTCCAGATCTTCACCCGTCTTTACGAGCTTTTCAGCGGATCTGGTGATTTTGTCATATACATTTTGATTAAAGGTGCGCATATCCGTGTGGGCACAATCCATGAGGCTGATCCCCATCGTTATGGTACGCACATCCAGATTCATTTCACGAATCATCTTATTCGTTTCTTGTACTTCCACTAGTGATATCATGGTCAGCCATCCTCCTAGATTCGGTGCATAATATTAAAAATATCCTCATGCTGAAGCTTGATTTCCACGCCAATCGATTCGCCAAGCAAATGTAATTCCTCTACAATATTCTCAAAAGCTTTAGTTGAGCTAGAAATGTCTACAATCATCATCATGTTAAAATAATCTTGAACAATCGTCTGCGAAATATCCAGAATGTTCAAATTGTGTTCGGCTAGATATGTACATACTTTAGCGATAATCCCTACTTTATCTTTTCCTAATACAGTAATAATCCCCTTCATGAATACAGCCTCCCTTTGTATTTGTTGATTTCACCGTGTATACGGAATGAACCATTCCAACTATTATTGCAAATGATGAAACAAGCTTCAACCAAAGGTTTTTTGTCAGTTTGATTAAATATTTGTTTTGGCAGCTGAAATTATAGAAAATTCATTTGACAGCCTATAAAAAATGTGATGAACTGAGAGTTTGATATGATAGTCTGAAGGAGTAAATATGACTACACAAAAATATAAAGACATGGTTGAGCAAAGAACGAAGATGACCCTCCAGGAATGGACGGAACAGGCGGAAGTGAAGGAAAAGGACATTTATCGTTTTTTGCATAATTTAAAAGGCACTGCTGGAACTGTCGGATTACCAGATGTCGAACAATTTGCCGAGGATACGCTGCCCTATTTCATGGAAAGCAGTCTTAAGAGTTGGTCAGTCGAGGAATGGGGGGATTATTTATATCCACTGATTCCATTGTTTAATGTCCATTCATTGGCAGCTTCAAGCTCTGTCAAAGCATTGGATAAAAAGGGACCTGCTGAGACGCTCACGCAGAATGATATTCTTCTTATCGACGATGATGTAGAGTTAGTTGCTTATCTGAAAGAGTCGTTGGAGAGGCAGAATTACTATGTAAGCATTGCCTTATCTGCTGAACGGGGACTCAAAATCTTTTATGAAACGAAACCAGATCTCATTCTGCTGGATATTCTTTTACCGGATAAAAGCGGGATTGAGGTGTTGAACCAAATTATCGGCAAGGCTAAAAAAGAACGAATTCCCATTATCATTATAAGTGGGGAGTACTCCAAAGCTACCCAAATGCAGGCGTATTCGCTGGGGGTGATGGATTTTTTGCCGAAGCCTGTAGATATTGATTTATTTCTGGTATTGATCAAAAATCGCTTTCAGCTCAAAAGAGAATGGCAGGAGTCCATCATCGTGGATGATTTGACCGGCGCATTCAATCGCAAACACTTCAATCAAGTCATGAAGCAGCTGATTGGTGATTTTAAGCGGACCAACCGCGTATTTTCGTTAGCGCTGATTGATTTGGATTATTTTAAAAACGTTAATGATACATATGGTCACCTAATCGGAGACGAAGTGCTGCAGGGCTTTTCCGAGCTTGTGAAGAATTCCATCCGTCTGGAGGATACCTTTTGCCGTTATGGGGGAGAAGAGTTTGCAGTGTTCTTACCTCACACGGATGCGGAATCTGCAATGTTGGTTATACAACGTATTCAAGAGCGGTTTGCGGCGACTGACTTTTTTGCGAAAAATGAAATCTTTCATGTGACTATCTCTAGCGGGATTTCTGAGGTAACAGATGCCGAGAATATAGCCGATAAATTGATTGAGGAAGCAGATCAGGCTCTTTATGCTAGTAAGCATGCTGGAAGGAATCAGACAACGCTTTATTCGGACCATTTATCCACTACTAAAAAGCATTCGGTTCTGAATGTGATTGTTGTGGATGACGATACGCTAATTCGGAGAATTGTGACCAGTCAGTTCGCCATTTGGGAGCCGGAGAATATTGCTGAGGTGAAGGTTAGCAGCTATGCGAATGGGCTTGATTTCCTGCAATCGGATTGGTATGCCGTGGATGAGAAGTATATTATTTTGCTGGATGGTGTGATGCCTGATCTGGATGGAGTAGAAGTTCTGGAAAGAATCCGCAAAACGTATCCGGAAGTAAATATATTAGTGATCATGTTGACGGGAAGGAATAATCAGGCGGATATTGTACATGCCCTGCAGATGGGTGCCGATGATTATGTAGTCAAACCGGTCCATATGCCTGAGTTATTGTCGAGGATAGAGCGGTTGGCTCATAGATTTTTGTTCTAATTGGGTTCTGAATATGTTGTGAGCACCAGGAGAGATCTAAAGCGGAGGGAACTAGGCAGCTATGCAAAAGGTAATGGTAGTGGATGATGAAGAAGTATTACGAATGTTAATCGTAGACACCTTAGAAGATTTGGAAGACGTGGAGATCCACACTGCCGAGAACGGATTAGAGGCGCTTTCAAAATTGTCACAGGATCATTATGATTTGGTGATATTGGATTATATGATGCCTGAAATGACAGGGATTGAAGTCCTAGGCCAACTGGATGATGAGAAAAAGAAGGCTACAGCTATTTTAATGTTAACAGCCAAAGCCCAAGATGTAGATCGTCTTCGAGCGGTAGATGCAGGCGCACGTTATTTTATGCCAAAACCTTTTAGTCCGATGGAACTCTTGCAGATTGTGGAGGGGATCCTAAGTGACAAAGGGTAGCAGCTCTAATCACAGTATTAAAAATAGATATTTTCGTATCATTGCCTTGGTTTTTTCGTTAATCATTCTTATGGGATCTGTATTTTTGTTTTTCATAAACAATGAGCAGAATAAATTAAGTAGAGACCGTGAAGTTCTGCAAAATAAGGCGGACACGATTAACGAATTGGCGACTGCGTTAAATGAGGTTTTTTTCCGAGCGAGGGGATTCAGCGCACTTAAGAGTGACAATGAATTAGAGCTCTTAAACTTAGGACTTGTTAACTTTGATAAGATTCTGGATACCTATTCTAATCTCAATTTATCTCCGGAAGAAGCCTTGTTTAGAGATGGTTTGAAAGCATTTTATGTTCAGTACAAAACTAAAGTTTTGCCGGAAGCGATTCGGTTTGTCGAGGCAGACGATTATGTGTCTTTGAGAGCTCTATCCGCAGATGGAAACACGAAATCAGTAAATGATTTTTTAATGTATACAAAAGAGTACAAGCAACGATCCGATGCCGCATTAAATACTATGGCTATGGATTACATCAAACGTGCCAATGAGTTTACCTTTATCGCATTCTTTTTCAGCACGATTATTCTGCTAATCTTCACCTTTATGATCTGGCGGATTCTGAAGAACCTAATAGATCCTATTCTGAAGCTGGAAGGGGCAACCCATTCCCTGGCTGCAGGAGAAGAAATTCTTCTGGGCAAGCTTAAGAATCAAGATGAAATTGGCCGACTTTATGATGCTTTTCTAAATATGGCTAGAAGTATTCAAGATAAAGAAGAAGAATTGATGATGCAGAATGAAGAGCTGCATGCGCAGCAGGATGAACTTCAGGATCAGCAATATAGGCTGCAGCGCTCGCTTAGTGAAATTGAGAGTATGATGAAAGCCTTGGATCAATCGTCTGCGGTAGGGATCCTTACTGCTAAAGGTGTCTTTACCTACGCGAATGATAATTTAAGTGGATATACCCGCTATAAAAAGTCTGAGATTATCGGTTACACCTATAAGTTATTTGAACTTTATAATCTCTCTGATGAGGGTTATCAGAAAATCTTTAACAAATTAAATACAGGCGGAGTGTGGAACAATGAGCTGCAGATTCTAGCCAAAGACGGATTGCCCATCTGGCTGCATCTGACGATTGTGCCGTACCTGAATGAAGAGGGTGTGATTTATCAATACATCCTTATTGCGAACGATATCACCTCAATGAAAAGCGTGCAGCAGGAGCTAGCCGAAACGTTAAAAAACACAGAACAGACCAAGATGATGCTAGAGCTAAATAATCAGCTGAATCATGATATTACTTATACTTTGGATAAACATGAATTTGCTGATAAGTTTATTGAGTTTATGCATCGCCTGTATGCCTTTGATTCGAGTTTCTTCCTGCTTGTGAAAGATAATATCGCGGCTGTGAAAGGCATTCCCCAGGAGAATGTGGAGCGTTATCTTGATCATGAGAATAATGAGATGTTATATCGCTTGCAAGCGGAAAAAACGTACCTAATCAAGCGCCTGGCCACACAATCAGAGCAAGGGATTTCTGCGAGTGAGGTCTATGTTTACGACTTCTACACTACTGTTGTGAACGCAGAGGATGAGATTCTTGCAGTGTTCTGTGGCAGCCGGATTGGTCATTCCTTCAGCAAAGAAGAGATTAATGAGGTTCAAGGGATGATGAACCGCGTAGCGCTGGCGATTGAACGTTTATTCATGTATGAAGAGATTGAACATGGACGAAAGCTGAATCGGGACATCGTAAATAATGTGAACGAGGGCATACAATTTGTGAATACAGAAGGTATGCTCCTGCAGATGAATAAAGCGTTGAGCAACATTTTTAATTATGAGTGGACAGAAGGAGCTTTGATTCCCCGTCAGAAATGGATGGATTATTTCATTGAGCACTCGAATGAGAATCATGAACTTCGGATGTTTTTTGAAAAAGCGATTGCTGAGGATGCTCTGGAATCGAGCAGCATGCAATACTCCATTGGAACTGAATCGATGAAGCATATTGATGTGTATGCGATCCCTGTATTCCGTCGCGAACTGCGTATTGGTACATTGTTTGTCTACAGAGATATCACTAGAGAATATGAGCTGGACCTTATGAAATCTGATCTTGTCAGTACGGTAAGTCATGAGCTAAGAACACCGCTATCGAGTGTACTTGGTTTCACAGAACTGTTATTATCTAAGACCATGAAGCCTGAGAAGCAGCTTAAATATCTGGAGACGATTCATAAAGAAGCTAAACGACTGACGGAGCTCATTAATGATTTTCTTGATTTGCAGAGAATGGAGTCAGGTAAGCAGCAATATATCACGGAGCATTTGAATCTCAGTGAAATTGTATTAGGCGTAATTGATCAATATAAACTGAGCAGTACCCATCATGTACTCCTAGTGGATGAGGCTTTGAATGCGGATGTTGACGTGGACAAGGATAAGATTGTCCAAGTTCTGACGAATCTGTTAAGTAATGCGATTAAATTCTCGCCTGATAACAATGAAGTTAAAGTACTGCTGCATAACGAGTCGGATAGAATTATTGTACGTATCCAGGATAATGGTCTTGGCATTCCTAAGGATCAAATAGGACAGCTATTCCAAAAATTCAGAAGAGTGGATAATAGCGCCTCTAAAAGAATTGGAGGAACAGGACTCGGGCTTGCCATCTGTAAGGAGATTATTGAGAAGCAAAAGGGAAATATCGGTATAGATTCCGTTGAAGGAGAGGGCACTACCGTCTGGTTTAGCCTCCCTATCCTCCATGCGGAAGCGAGCCGGCAACAGGATGAGCTTAATAAATGGAGCACCGATAAAGAGCTCAAGCCTAATGTGATGATCGTTGAAGATGATTACAGTCTATCGTTGCTTTTATCAGAAGAGCTTAAAGGGAAGGGCTTCCGTGTTACCCATCATTACCATCCACAGCAAGCTTTTGATCAGGCCTTGAAAACACCATTTGTGGCGATTGTGGTAGATTTGATGTTGGGTGAAGAACTGGATGGCTGGGATTTGATCCGAATGCTTAAAGAAGATCCAAGAACTGGAAATATACCTATCGTTATTTCTTCTGCTCTGGATCAATCGGATAAGAATCAATTAAACGATGTAATTCAAAAATATTTAACTAAACCTTATCCACCCGGCGAGCTGTCGAATACGCTTGAGGAGATAGTGAAGATTAAGACGGGGAGCGGCGAGGTGTTATTTCCCGAAAGTAAGCAAAAATTATAGCTTTTATTTATCACAATATTTTATAAATAGTATCACTTTTTATAATGAAACCGATCAAAACAGGTTAAATCATACTGTTTTGATCGGTTTTTAAGTACTTTATAGATGATTTTTCAATAAAATACAATTATTAGGGTAAATCGACATCATTGATCGTTTACAATTATTGTGATAGCCTGATTTCATGAGGTACGGATCATCAGAAGATTTCATGTTTAGGAGAGGTGGATATTGTTGCAACTACAGGTAACGAACAGTCCTTTTAACGAGAGCCAAGTCGAGCTACTCAATCGTCTTCTACCATCCTTAACGGAGACACAGCAAATATGGCTTAGCGGTTATTTGTCAGCCATGGGCTTTACTACTGCACCATCGGCAAGTGCCGGGGTTCAAGCAGTACAATCAAATACGATAGGAAATGTGGAAGGTAGTGCCGTTAGTCAACCTGCAGCTTCACGTGAAGTGACCGTGTTGTTTGGGTCCCAGACAGGGAACTGCCAACGGCTGGCTGGGAGCTTGTCCCGCAAGCTGGAGGAGCAAGGATTTCAGGTCACACTCACTGCGATGAACAGCTTTAAGCCTAATGCGCTTAAGAAGGTTGAGAACCTCCTATTGCTGGTCAGTACACACGGTGAAGGCGAGCCGCCAGATAATGCACGGATGTTCCATGAATTTCTCTATAGCAAAAGAGCTCCTCAATTAGAGAATCTGAAGTTCTCAGTGCTGGCACTGGGGGATACCTCCTATGAATTCTTTTGTCAGACCGGCAAGGACTTCGATCAGCGGCTTGAGGAACTTGGCGGCAAGCGGTTAAGTCCGCGTGTGGATTGTGATCTTGATTATGATGATTCGGTTACCGAGTGGTTTGAAGGCGTCATTAGTGCCTTAAATGCACATTTAAATGCTCCGGCCATTGCGGCAAAAGCGGTTCAAGCTGCGGAAGACGCAGATTCTCAGGAGCCTTTGTATACCCGCAACAATCCTTTTAAAGCGGAAGTATTAGAGAATCTAAATCTGAACGGACGTGGTTCCGACCGGGAGACCCGCCATTTGGAGCTATCCCTAGAAGGTTCTAACATACAATTTGAGCCAGGGGATGCGCTGGGTGTCTATCCGGAGAATCATCCTGAATTGGTAGACGCTATTATTCATACTATGGGCTGGAATCCTAATGATATTGTTCCATTTAATAAAAAAGGGGAAGACGGCACCTTACGTGAGGCCCTTCTTCACCACTATGAAATCACTGTATTGACCAAACCGTTACTTGAACAAGCGGCGAAGTTATCTTCTTCTAACCAATTAAGTGATCTATTGTCGCCAGAACGTGCGCAACAGCTTAAGGAATATATTCAAGGCCGCGATCTGCTCGATTTAGTTCAGGACTTCTCTCCATGGGAGGGTTCGGCCAGTAGCTTTGTGACTATTTTGCGCAAGCTTCCGGCACGACTCTATTCAATTGCCAGCAGTTATAAAGCTAATCCAGATGAGGTTCATTTAACGGTTAGAGCTGTACGTTATGAGGCACATGGCCGTGAGCGTTATGGGGTCTGCTCGGTACATTGTGCTGAAAGAGTCCAGCCGGGAGATACGTTGCCCATCTACATTCAACATAATCCGAACTTTAAGCTTCCGACGAATCCTGATGCACCGATCATTATGATTGGACCGGGCACAGGTGTAGCACCCTTCCGCTCTTTCCTGGAGGAACGTGGCGAGCTTGGGGCGGAAGGTAAATCATGGCTGTTCTACGGAGATCGGCATTTTGTGACGGACTTCCTCTATCAGACGGACTGGCAGAGAATGCTTAAAGACGGCTTGTTAACTAAGCTGGATGTTGCTTTCTCCCGTGATACCGAAGAGAAAGTATATGTTCAGCATCGCATTCTGGAAAAGAGCCGCGAGGTCTACGAATGGCTGCAAGCGGGAGCTCATATTTACATTTGCGGAGACGAGAAGCATATGGCACATGATGTTCATTCTGCTCTGATTACTGTCATCCAGCATGAGGGTGGTTTGAGTCCTGAAGAAGCGGCAGCTTATTTGGATAATATGCAGCAGGCGCAGCGCTACCAACGTGATGTTTACTAATGGATAGAGGAAAGTTATCGAATGACTTCGGGGGGAGATAACAACAATGGCAAACAATGAAAAGGTTAAGCCGATCGGCGGGCCTCCAAGCGATGTTGAGCACATTAAGCAAGAGAGTAACTATCTGCGGGGCGCGCTTGTTGAGACATTAAGCAATCCGATTACCGGAGGCTTGCCGGAAGATGATAATCGGCTGCTGAAATTTCACGGAAGCTATATGCAGGACGATCGGGATTTACGCAACGAGCGCGAACGGCAAAAGCTGGAGCCTGCATTCCAGTTCATGCTTCGTGTAGTTGCCCCAGGCGGGGTAGCGACACCAGAGCAGTGGCTAGTGATGGATGATCTGGCACAAAAATACGGCAATGGAACCTTACGTCTGACTACCAGACAGGCGTTTCAAATGCATGGGGTACTCAAATGGAATCTTAAGAAAACCATTCGCAGCATTAATGATACGCTGATGACGACGCTGGCAGCTTGCGGCGATGTTAACCGTAACGTAATGAGTAATCCGAATCCTTACCAGTCAGAGGTGCATGCAGAGGTCTACGAATGGGCGCGCAAAGTAAGTGATCACTTATCACCACGTACGCCTGCTTACCATGAAATCTGGTTGGACGGTGAGAAGGTAGTAGATAGCTTAGGCGAACGTGCGGAAGTAGAACCGATCTATGGACCGGTATATTTACCGCGTAAATTCAAGATTGGTCTAGCGGTGCCTCCTTCTAATGATGTGGATGTATTCTCGCAAGATCTGGGTTTTATCGCTATTCTGGAAAATGAGAAGCTAGTCGGCTTCAACGTTTCTGTAGGCGGCGGTATGGGGATGACTCATGGCGATACCAGTACTTATCCTCAGTTGGGACGTATAATTGGTTTTTGCCGTCCGGAACAGTTGATTGATGTGGCAGAAAAGACCGTAACGATCCAGCGGGATTATGGTAATCGTTCTGTCCGCAAAAATGCACGGTTCAAATATACAATTGACCGCCATGGTCTGGATTGGTTCGTAGACGAACTGCATGAAAGACTCGGATGGCAGCTTGAAGCAGCACGTGATTATCATTTTGATCACAACGGAGACCGTTACGGCTGGGTGAAGGGGACCAACGGAAAATGGAATCTGACACTTTATATCCAAAGCGGACGGATTCATGACCAAGAAGGATACACCTTGATGAGTGGCTTGCGGGAGATTGCTAAGATTCATACTGGAGATTTCCGGCTAACGCCGAATCAGAATCTAACGATTGCCAACGTCACTACTGCCAAAAAACGCAAAGTAGCTGAGCTGGCTAAACAGCATGGACTAACAGATGGAGCACATCTTTCTGCATTGCGGCGCAGCTCCATGTCCTGTGTAGCACTGCCAACCTGCGGACTTGCGATGGCTGAAGCGGAACGGTACCTGCCTTCGTTGATAGATAAGCTGGAGCTTGTTATAGATAAGGCTGGTTTGCGTGACGAGGAAATTGTGATCCGAATGACCGGCTGCCCTAATGGATGTGCTAGACCGGCGCTGGGTGAAATCTCGTTTATCGGCAAGGCTCCTGGCAGATACAATATGTATTTAGGAGCAGGCTTTACGGGTGATCGCCTCAATAAAATGTATAAAGAAAACATAGATGAGAAGGAGATCCTAGAGACGCTTGAACCTATTCTTCACCGATATGCCAAAGAACGTCAACAAGGCGAGCATTTTGGAGATTTCGTGATCCGTGCAGACTATGTTAAAGCCGTTACCTCTGGACTTAATTTCCATGACTAAATGAAAGTAGATTTAAAAAATGTCCCGGGGCCAGTTGATGGCTGCCGGGATTTTTGTGGTTTGGTCGTAGTTAGATGCGCGAGGTGTCGTGTCGTACACATAATGCTCCAGAGGTAAAGAACGGTAGGTGAGCGCAGACGAATAGAAGATGAGTAGTAGATGAGTAGTAGATGAGGGGCAGATGAGCGCAGACGAGTAGCAGATGAGTATTAGATGAGCGATAGTAGAGCAGTAGATGAGCAGTAGATGAGCGCAACGAGCGGCAGTAGACTAACAAGGTGACGGACTCAGGAGCCCTTATTTCCTGAAATCTTGCCAATTTGCCGAGTGTTCGGACACCAGCGCCGTTAAGGGTATGAAAAGAGGCTGAAATAGGCCTTTTTCAGAGGAATAAGGTCTCTCCAGTCCGAAAGTTGCTCAAAACGGCTTAAATCGCACAAATAGCGTCATCTGAGTCCGAAAATCACAACAAAGCGCTCAAAAGGTAAAGAACGGCAGATGAGCAGCAGATGAGCGAGATGAGTAGTAGATGAGCAGCAGATGAGCGCAACGAGCGGCAGTAGACTAACAAGGTGACGGACTCAGGAGCCCTTATTTCCTGAAATCTTGCCAATTTGCCGAGTATTCGGACACCAGCGCCGTTATGGGGATGAAAAGAGGCCGAAATAGGCCTTTTTCAGAGGAATAGCGGCTCTCCAGTCCGAAAGTTGCTCAAAACGGCTTAAATCGCAAAAATAGCGTCATCTGAGTCCGAAAATCACAACAAAGCGCTCAAAAGGTAAAGAACGGCAGATGAGCGCAGACGAGCGGTAGTAGACTAACATTAGAGTAGTGAAAGGGTCATATTAGATAGTGGGACAGAGTGAAATTAGCGCAGTAGGAGCAATTGTAGAGTAATACGCAGAACAGCAGGAGCAATAGTGAAGTAACGCAGAACAGCCAAATAAAAGAGAAGCAACCGACTAGCGGAACAATAGACGAGCGACAGTAGACTAACATCAGAGTGGTGAAAGGGTCGAATTACATCGATAGTAAAATAACATTAGATGGTGAAAGAGTAAAATTAGATTAGATCAGTAGGAGCAATAGTGGAGTAGTACGCAGAACAGCCAAACAAAAGAGCAGCAAACGACTAGCGGAACAATAGACGAGCAGCAGTAAACTATCATCAAAGTAGTAACAGTCCAGCGGTAGACTAACATCAGAGTAGTAACAGTCCGGCAGCAGGCTAACAGCAGTAGATCACCGTTGACTGACAAATCTAGCAGCAGCCTTCATTTGATCTACAATAATCTAGTAAGATCCCAACATCTGCGCTACAACAGATTCAATTTAAAAACCAGCAAGTCTCCAATTCCGGGAGGCTCGCTGGTTTATGTTTTTAAGGAGCGATACCGGAGATCAGTACATCGTTTTGATACAGGGTTACTTTGTTCCAAGTGCTGAAGGAAACTTTGGTTGGATCGAACGAATAGTCATTTGCTTCATTGAAGTTAGACCAGTCGCTTTTGTGCACGCGTAATTGGATTTCTCCTGATTGTCCACCGGCAGGTATGGAGCCCGCGCTAGCATTGAAAGTAAGCTCAACGTAAGAGTCGGCGTTCGTCCCACTTGTGGACCCGAGGGCAACCGATATATTAGAAGCACCGACCTGCGCCCAATCGATTACTCCATTGAGAGAGGTGCTTCCATCTTTAGTAAAGTAATAACGAATTTTCAGTCCATTTAAATTGACTGCCGTTGTTCCGTTGTTATAGATGTTGAAGTAGGGCTTGATTGAGTTATCAGTAGCATTGGTATCTGCTGCACGGTAGTAAAGTGCCAGATTACTGGTTGGCGAGCCGGTAGGAGTGGCTGTAGGTGTTACTGTAGGTGTAGGTGTAGGTGTTGACGTAGGTGTAGCTGTTGGTGTTGGTGTTGGTGTTGGCGTAGGTGTAGCTGTTGGTGTTGGTGTTACTGTAGGTGTAGGTGTAGGTGTAGGAGTAGTGCCACCATCCGGCACAGGTTGGTAACCAGGTGTTGTGTAAATTTTATTAAGCACGGAGGTTGCTAAGGTTCCGTTTGCTCCATTAACGACTGTATTTCCCCAGTTGCTGAGTGTTCCTGCTGGACCGCTGGCTAGATCCAGATATTCAACGCCTCCGCCATTACCATACCAGGACCAGGCGAGCCAGCCCACCTTTTTTTCCTTCGTGTAGCTCATAATGGTGGCTTCATCGACATCTCCACCCGTGTGCTTGTCACCGAATTCGCCGATAATCACAGGGGCTCCAATAGCCAAGGCACTATCGATATTACTCTTAACTGTAGCAGCATTACCTCCAGCATATTCGTACATATGAATTGAGAAAATAGTGTTTTTTAAGGTATCTGAATTAAATACAGCCTGACCACTAGTGAAGATAGATTGTGGGTATTGACCCCATCCCGCTGCATCTACAACTAAAGTGTTCTTAATGCCCGCATTTCTTAACGCAGGAATTGCCGCTTGGTATCCACTAGCCCATGTTGCAGTGTTCCAAGAACCGTACCATTCATTAGCAATATTCACAATGACACGATCTTCTTTACCGATCAAAGCATCCTTGATGCTGATCCAATAGTTTACTGCAGCGTTAAGATCAGAGGTGTTGTCTGAGCCCGTAGCATCATGCACTTCCAGCATGGCAATCATTTTATACTGATCACAAAGCTTAAGAATATTTTGGACATCAGCTAAAGTATCGAGAGACCACTTGCTGCCATTAGAAAGTACAATTCTGACGGTATTGGAGCCAGTCGCTGCGATGGCCGGTATTGCAGTAGCCAGATCGTTTTTGTACCAAGTGTGTGCATGATTCACCCCACGCATTACAAAAGGACTGCCAGTAGCATCGTATAAAGTGGTACCGCTTACATAAAAACCTTTAACAGAAGTGTTTGCTGCCGCTGCCTGCTGTTGAGGTAAAGAAATAGAAAGAGTAAGGATACTAATTAATACTAACAAACTGATTTTCCGGAACGAAAAATGCTTTCTGAATTTCATCAACATTTCCTCCTTAATCAAATAGGGTTGCTTCTTTGATTATGCGTATCCTCCAGGTGGTTGCAGTAAATGCACTCAATTACAGGCATGTATCACCTCCTCAGTTATTTTGAATATAACATATAAAGGAATTTTTAGGAATAATAAATAATTTAACGATAACAATAACTTTATGTTTTATTAGAAAGATAAGAGAAATTGCTGATAAGGCACTCGTCTTTCATCTAACATTCTCATAAGAAATGATGTTATTTTTAGATTCAGGAAGGAAAATATAATTTTTTTTGCCTAATGATTTGGATTTCTCGCGATTTTCTTTCATAATATAAAGGGTAAACTAAATACAAAAGAAGGACCGTTGCCCGAGAGCGATGTGTTCTGTACAGAAGAGGCGATATTATGATTATCATGAAAACGATGGAAGAGATCGAAAAAATGCGTGCGGCGGGAAAAATTCTCGCTGAATGTCATCGTCAAATTGCGCAAATTTTGCAGCCTGGTATTACGACCTGGGAAATTGATGAATTTGCAGAAAAATTTATATTGTCTCAAGGAGCTACTCCTGAGCAAAAAGGATATAATGGGTACCCGTACGCAACCTGTGCATCTGTAAATGATGTAATATGCCACGGATTCCCGAAAAAAGAGCCGCTAAAAGACGGGGATATCGTAACCATTGACATGGTTGTTAACTTAAACGGCTGGTTGGCAGATTCGGCCTGGTCTTACGGGATTGGCAATATTAGTGAACAGTCGACCAAACTTCTAGACACTACTAAGGAATCTTTATTCCGTGGAATCGAGCAGGCGGTTGCAGGCAACCGTATTGGCGATGTTGCGCATGCCATCCAAGTTTATGCAGAGTCTAACGGGTTTTCTGTAGTGCGTGATTTTATTGGCCACGGGATCGGTTCAGAAATGCATGAAGCTCCGGAAGTACCTCACTATGGTCCAGCAGGGAGAGGGCCTCGTCTTAAAGAGGGGATGGTATTTACCATTGAGCCCATGCTGAACACAGGCAGTTACAGAACAAAAATTGATGCGGATGGTTGGACTGCGCGTACCATTGACGGCGGATTGTCAGCACAATATGAGCATACTTTAGCGATTACCCCACAAGGAACGATTATCCTGACTGAACTGTAATTTTGATGAAAAATAAAATGACCAGTCTCCGTAATGGAGATTGGTCATTTTTTATTAATCTGTAATGTTGCGAGTGTAATATTCAATGATATCTTTTCTCCTAATAATTCCAACAAATACACCCTCATTATCAATCACAGGAACGAAATTCTGATCCGCAGCAAGCGTCAGCATATCCTCCATTTCTGCATTAATGAGAACACTTTCGTTATGAACATGCTTTTGGATGTCGCTTACTGGAACTTCCCCTATATTGTCAAAGGTTAAATCTGCTGTGTTTTTCAGCTTCCACAATAGATCACCCTCCGAAAGTGTTCCTACATATTTTCCTTCATTATCAATAATAGGGATAGCCGTGTAATGGTGCTGTTCTAATTGTTCTAAGGCTTCCAGCATGGATAGTGAGTTAGTGATATAGGCGACTTGATCTTTTGGCAACAAAAAAGAGGATATTTCCATCGGCATGAACTCCTTTGTATTATGTTATTTTTTGATTAGGCTACTTTTATTTAAACATACTTTTGGAATGGATAGAATTTTAAATTTTCACCCCTTGAATTATAGGTAATAAGTCCTATTGAATAGAGGTCGTATTTTGTCGATTAAAGATATATTATCCTAGAGTGGAGTTGTTCAGATGGCATTGTATCGAAGGCTTTCATTAACGTTTAAATTTGTTATGGTGGTAAGTTTAGTAATTATTGTGATCTTTTTCTTTAGTTTAGTCGCAAACCTGGCTAATCTGCGTAGTGTGAGCATATCCAACGGTGAACTTCAGGCAGAGGTCGCAGGAAAAAGTTATGCGGAGACCATTCAGAATAGAATGATAGACATTCAGTCGACGGGTGAAGCGCTCGCTGAAGTACTCCTTGAATCAAGAGAACGTCAAACCTTGGACCGTGAAGATGTTGTTTCTACAATGAAAACTATGCTTGAGCACAGACCAGAAATTTTTGGGATGAGCATATTATGGGAACCCAATGCTTTTGATCAGAACGATCAGGCTAATATAAATAAGATGCCATATGATGATGGTACGGGGCGTTTTATTCCTTATGTCTTTAGAAATCAAGGTGCAATAAAGGTTGAACCCTTAAAGAATTATGATGTAGAAGGTGCGGGTGATTATTACCTTTTACCAAAAAAAGAGAAAAAACCGGTATATATTGAACCCTACTCCTATGAGACGACTGGTGGAGCTATAGAGATGATTTCGGTCATGCTGCCAATTTTGGATAAAACGGGTGCATTTCTGGGGACTGTAGGGTTCGATGTTTCGTTAACCCAATTGCAGGAAGAAGCCGTTAACTATAAACCTCTGGGAGGTTATGTTTCTTTAATCACTGCTAATGGCAAATATGCAGCCAACCCAAATGATCCTCAAAGTGTACTCAAAGAATTCGGTGATACAGAAGATAAAACAGTACTGTGGAAGCGTGTGAAGAATGGGGAGGCCAAACTGGGATACACGATAAATTCCAAGGGAGAAGACGTGCTGCGGACTTTTGTTCCGATACCAATGCCTGGAAGTGACCAGGTCTGGTACACACAGACAGCGATCTCTAAGGATGTTATCATGGCTGATTATGAACAAGCTAAAACAGAATTTTTTATCATTATGATTATTGGGATTTTGATTTTAGCTGTTATTGTTGGTCTTCAACTATGGTTGATGGTAGTTAAACCGCTTCGCTTGTTATCTGAGAAATTGCAGCTGATGTCTCAGGGGGATTTGACTCAAAGCCTGCAGGTTCGAAATGATGATGAATTCGGGAAAATGGCTACACATTTTAATCATATGACCCATAAGCTTCGAGAAATGTTTGGACTTGTCGCTGATCTATCAATGTCCGTGGGAGCTACCTCTGAAGAGCTGACAGCTAACGCTGAGCAGACTGGGAAAGCTGCTGAACAAATTGCTGTGGCAATTGGACGAGTAGCCGAAGGAGCGCAGCTGCAGAATGATTATGCGGGTGATTCTTCAATGGCGATGAGCGAGCTGAATGTTGGAGTGCAACGGATCGCTGACTCTTCGTCATCGGTGTCTGCGTCTGCAGATGAAGTTACCGATCAGACGAAAAAGGGCAGTGCGCAGCTGCAAATGGCAGTGAATCAAATGTCGGAGTTAAAGCTGTCTGTAGATGAGACGAGTCTGGCGATTGAACGTTTAGGCGAACGATCTGCTCAGATCAGCGGGATTATCGGCTTGATTTCGAACATAAGTAAACAGACCAATCTGTTGGCACTAAATGCGGCTATTGAGGCGTCCAGAGTGGGTGAACATGGCCGAGGTTTTGCGGTGGTGGCCTCAGAAATTCGCATGCTGGCAGATCAGACTAAAAAAGCTGCCGAACAAGTTACTGCTTTGGTTGAAGATGTGGTGCAAGATACTAATCAAGCTTCACAAGCGATGGCTGTCGGCAATGAAAAAGTAATTCTTGGTGTGCAGAGTGTATCTGATAGTGATCTTTTATTTACGTCGATTCTGACAGAGATGACACAGGTAACCGATCAGATCCAAGAGGTCTCAGCAGCTGCACAGCAGATGACCGCGGGAACGGAGCAAATTTCAGTTACCGTTAAACAATTAGCCGATCTTGCTTCGGAAGCTTCCTCTGACTCCCAAAGTGTAGCAGCAGCCTCTGAGGAGCAGCTTGCTTCTATGGAAGAGATCTCAGCCTCGTCGGAGTCACTAAGCTCAATGGTGCAAGACCTGTTGGATAAATTATCTTACTTTAAAATTTAGATTCCCTTTTCAAATATAGAGAAGGGCTGGCACCTAAAACTATGAAAATGACTGCTGTGTCGAAAGCAGATGCTTAGTCACTGGAAAATACGCTTAGTAACCTGCTAACGGACACAGTGGTCCTTAAAAGTACGATTATCCGATATTTGGTATGTTATCGGACTCCAGTGCAGCTATTGGACCGAAAAATGCTTATTATGAGCCTCTTTCCAAGGAATAGCGTCACTGGAGTCCGAAATCTAGCGGTAAAGAATTAAAACATGTAAATAACGTCTACCGAGTCCGAAAGCCCCGTAGGATAATGAATGTGTAGTCGTAGCAGGCCGCGAATGACCAAAAAACGCCGAACAGCGATTCTTCGATAACAGAAGAATCGCTGTTTTGTTGATTTTAGGATTTTGAAAGTGAGGAGGTCAGTCTCCGCTCGTAGAATCAATTATGGCACAGCTCCTTCTTACCTCCCATTTTCTTCATAATGCAGTAGAGTATCTATTTGGTGTTAGCTGTGTTATAATCAATCTATCGAAAGTATTTACCTGGCGAATTCACATAGCGTAGAGGGTTATTCTTTAGACGTTAATAACCTTGTACCATATGTGAATTTTTATTTTTTTAGAGATTTTGCAAGAGATTTTTTGAGGATAAGAATAACATGTAAATAAAAATAAGGTGGTAATTATATTATGCAAACAGGAACAGTGAAATGGTTTAACGCAGACAAAGGTTTTGGTTTTATCGAGGTTGAAGGTGGAGAAGATGTATTCGTACATTTCAGCGCTATTACTGGTGACGGATTCAAGTCCCTGGATGAAGGACAACGTGTAGAATTTAACGTAGTTCAAGGTAATCGTGGTCAACAAGCTGAGAATGTTGTAAAACTGTAAGTAGTAAAATGAATCCCCAAACGTATCGTTTGGGGATTTTTTTATAGAAAGGTGGCGGATGTAAATGCAGGTGTTTGAAGACTGGAATTTAAAAGTTAAGAAAACCTTTAACGCTACAAGTAACAAAGAAGTATTGACGGTGTCTGAAGCGGGAAGCTTGCTCGGGCTGTCTAAAGACCAAATGAAAAGTTATGTAGATCAGCATAAGTTGACTAAAGTTCCGATCATGAGAAGTGTCGTCAGATATCTTTTACTGAAGAGTGAGATCGATATGATTGTGAAAAAAACCTAAGATCATCATTAATAAATAGGGTAGACCAATCCTTGAAAGGATATGGTCTTTTTTTGTCTCACAAATTTCTTATAAATAGAAACTTATCGACCCTAAGATCGTCTATAATAATGGGATATTTTAGGTAACAGTGTCATCCGGCAAAAAATATCCTCACATACTGGTGGTTATCTATCAAAACATTACGTGAGATCTAAGGAGAAAATTATGAAACGACTAGAGCGTAAAGATTATTACAAAGCTATTGAGCCTTTAGGAAAAGTGAAAATAAATACGATGTTTGCTGAGTCAGTGGTTAAACAAGTCATACCTGGCAGCGTATATGTTGACGATATCGTTAACCCGCGTGCTTTTTACATTGCACACCCTTGTGGAATGTCTTTATTAATTGGAGAGTCGGATAATGAAGAGTTCAAGCGCGATCTTTTTGATTACATAACCAATAAAAATATGATTCGGCATCATCAAGAGTTGCTGCAGGCTGATCCAGCGGGAGGCTGGCCGAAAGTTATCGCTCATTGGAGTGAACAGGAAATGCTCCATAGAAATACAAGGGTCAACTTCAGCTTTAACCGCGAGAAATATCTGGAACAGAAAGCTTCTTATCTTAACCAAGACCTTGAAGTGGTGCGAATGAACAAAGAACGGTTTTTGGCGGCAACAGGAGATGTCAATCCTAAGGCGTTTTGGAGGAATGAAGAGCAATTTCTTGCTGAGGGGCTGGGTTTCAATATTCTTGACGCTGGGGAAATTGCCTCTACGGCATTTTCGGGTTTTGTTAATGAGCATCAACTGGAAATTGGCATAGAAACCTCAGAAGCACATCGGGGGAAGGGCTATGCCTACGCGGTCTGTTCAGCCTTAATAGAATACTGTCTAGAACATCAGCTTGAGCCGGTGTGGGCGTGTCGTCTGGATAACGAAGGTTCTTTCAACTTAGCGCATAGATTAGGCTTTGAGACAACCTACATGATTCCCTATTACCGGCTGGTAGAATCCGTCATCAGGAAGGGTTAAGGATCCGAATGAAAAATAAACAGATTACTCATTCAGCTTCTTCATTTTCTTTAAGTAGAATTGAGAAAAAAAAGGTGAAGAAGAAAACTAAGACCAGCAAGAAAAAAAAGATCTGGCTATTTACGCTTGCTATCGTACTTATTGCTGGGCTAGGATCTTATGTTTTTCGTAAAGAACTGCTGATTTTCGGATTTAATAATGTTGTGGCTCCGACTATTGAACACACGCTTGATGGATCATACGTTCCTTTAGAAAATAATGAAAACGCTGAAGCTCCTGGATTACAACCAACGGCGGATAACAAGGATCGTCCATTTTCTATCCTCCTATTGGGTACTGATCAGCGGGGAAAAGAGAACGGGCTTTCTGATTCGATTATATATACTGTGATTCGGCCAGTTGATCATAAAGTATTGTTCGTGTCGATCCCTCGCGATTCCTATGCAGAAATTATCGGAGCGGAAAAGGTTAAAGGAGCTAGGAAAGAAACCAAGATTAATGCAGCTCATTCCTATGGCGGTCCTCAGATGAGTGTAGACACCGTTAAAAATTTATTAAACGCGCCTATCGAATATTACGCTACTATTAATTTTAACGGTCTTGTGGGCGTTACAGATGCTCTAGGGGGTGTTGAACTTCCGATTACCAAGGTGATTGAGAACAAGAGCCCGGATCATGAGAAATTAAGAATTGAACCGAACAAACCGATTTATTCTGGCGCTGAAGCATTAATGTATGTAAGATACCGCGAGGATTCTGATTTTAAACGAACGGAGCGGCAGCGGATCTTTTTGAAATCTGCGCTTGAACGGATGAAGAGAGTAGATAATATCCTTAATATACAGAAAATCATCGAAATAGCAGGAAGTAATTTCCAAACCAATATGAAGTCAGACTTTATTCTTGATTTGGCGAAAAGAGTAATTCTTGAAGGGGGTACTCCTGAGATCACAAGCCATATGTTGCAGGGTGAGGGCAGACGGAAGGATCAATGGTATTACATGCTTGACGAAAATGATGTGAAGCGTACCCATGAGTTAATTGAGATTTGGTTGAATCCTGACTCTACCGATACGGATCTGGCCGCAGCTTCTGCGGATGACGCAGCATAGATGTTGTGACTGAATTATTATATTTTTCATATGGAGGTTGATCTCTCTGGCTGCAAAAACAAATGAGCAAATGTTACTCGAATTTAAGTCCCTCATCCCGTTCGTAGAATCTTTAGGTGAAGTATCAGACAAACATTGGAATCAGCCTATTGCAGCTGGTAAATGGACTGTAAAGGATATCATCTGTCATCTCATGTTATGGGATAAATATTTTTATGAAGGTGCGATTAAGAAAATAATTCTCCGGGAACCGATCACAACCAAGCATTTGGATTTTAACGAGTTTAATGCTAACGCTGTAGAATATGCTAAATTATTATCTGAACAAACATTAATTGAACAATTTGTACGTTATAGAACTAAAATCATAGATGTAGCTGCAGGGTTAACGGAAGAGGAATTCAATCAGGAATATAAGGATGGAGATCGCAAAAAATTCAGCGTTCGCAAGTACTTGAGAAGTTTTATCCCACATGATAAGCATCATAAAAAACAGATTGAGCAGTTCTTAAAACCTTAAAACTTGGCGCGATTTTGAACTAACTTCATGGATTGGCGTATGAGGATAGGACCAAACATGCTTCCGGCAGAGGCGGCAATTAAGGAATGGAAGGGGAATTTTATAGCAAAATAAAAGACCCATCCAGCAACAATATCAATAAGGATGAACTTCTTGATCTCGGATAATGGTATGGTCACGAAGACAATGGATTGTTTGTTTCTCACAGCAATGACCTCCTAATTTTAAGAAAACATCTTATAAATCCACTGTTCATTCTATTTTGGAACTAAGATGTCCCATTCCGTCTAAATCTACAATCGCATCGTAAAAAAAGGAAGTATGCCTTGCGGATCTTTTTCGCAAAGTGTACTTCCTTTTTTGTATGTGAGGATATTATCTGACTAATATTTGGCAGGGTATGGAAAGTCACAGAAGATATATTCAATCACTAGTACAATGTAAGCGTTATCTTTTGCGAAATTATATCCTAAAGGAGCTAAGCTATGAGAGTGAAGAGACTATCTTTTAACCAGCTTGTGTTTATCTGTTTAGGTTTTCAATACTTGTTAATGCGTTTGTTCTCTGCCGGCGAGGCGATCGTTATCACATCGATAGAGCTAGTAATATATATTGTTTATACTGTCGCCACCCTTGCCGGATTGTTTCTCCGGAGCAGACGAATTGATAGTGAAGCTGTATCCGGGTTGTCGTCGTTATTTTTCAGCGTGTTATGGACGGTATCTTTGTTCTCACAGTTTCGGAAAGAAAGTTATCCAAATGCTTTAACAATCATTAATTCGCTGGGGGTGTCTGCAGCGGTAATCGTGATGCTCACACAATTTATTATTTTGGCTAAGGCTTAGGCTTTAGCTGAAAAAAAGGCGGGTGCCCCAGCAGCCATTTCATGGCTTATGCGGCACTCGTTTGTTTTTTTTCATCCCCAGAAATGAAAGCTCACCCTGTTCATTCCGTTTAAATTCAAATTCACTGTCATGCTTGGTATGATGGAATCTTTTTTCAGAGATAGGATAGAACGGTGTAACCTCATCATCATTCCAGACAAAATAATATTCCTGGCCCCTACGCTCCACGCTCGCTTTGCAGCCAAATCCCTCATAGGTCCCCATATATTCAGCATACATGCTATCATCAAGTGGAAAGGCTCGCGGGAATATCGGCATTTCGGCAGGCTCACCGAATACTAATCCAGATAGAGATTCCGTTAACTTGGTAATGGGGACACAATCATAATTGGTCAACATGATGACGGTTGTCTGCTCTTCTGGATATCTGTGCATTTCACTTCGGAAGCCGCGATAAGCGCCACCATGATACATTCTTTTGCGATCATATCGTTCGTCCAAAAACCAACCAAATCGATATTTGAGATTACTTGAATGAAAAGCCATCTCCAGAGTATCGTGGGATACTAATTGATCGGAGTATAACGCTTGGTCCCACAGGAAAAGATCAGCAGCCGTCGAATACATGGCACCCGCTGACAGGATAGAGCTCATATGTATGTATTCACCCTGAGTATACTCTCCCCATGAGGAATGATAAGGTGAGGCTAATTTTGAAATGATTTGCTGATTGTTATAAACTCCTGTATTTACCATGCCAAGAGGCTGTAATATAAAAGTAGTGATATAATCTTCAAATGTCATGCCAGTAATCTTTTCAATGATCATCCCCAATAAATAATAGCCTGAATTATTATAGGAAAACGATGTGCCAGGCATAAATGCAGGCAGTTGACTCACAAATAGCTGTAACATCTCCAGTGGAGTCAGCTTAAGCTTATTTAATTTTTGATTATATTCGGGTAGAGAAGTGTAGTTGGCTATACCCGAGGTATGCCCCAGCAGATGAAGGATGGTCATCCCCTCGAATGCATGCTGTTCAGGAAGATATTTTAGGATCGGATCTTCCAGTCGCAGACGTTTTTGTTCTTTTAGCATCAGAATCGCCATGCCAGTGAATGACTTGGTTAGTGACCAGATCCGGAATTTGGTATCTATAGCGTTCGGGACCTGATGTTCAAGATTCGCATATCCATATGCTTTTTGTAGCTTGATTTCTCCATGCTGAGCTATCAAGACTGTGCCGCTCAATGGCCAGCTTTGTTCGTATTTATCTAAAAATTGCTCCAGACGCTGGGATTGTTTATCCACAGGTAACCCCTCCTTAAAGGCATATTCTAACATAATACTAAATTCTGTTGAAGCGGAGAGAAATCCATGAGATATGATTGTTTAATTATTGATGATGAAACTGAACTTGCGGAGACCACTTGCGAATATTTTAATTTGTTCGATGTTCAAACCGCGTTTGTTACAAGCGCTGATGCCTGCCGGAGCTTTTTGCGTGAGCATCAGGTCTCAATGTTACTGCTAGATATTAATTTAGGCGGTGAATCCGGCTTCCAGTTATGCAAAGAGCTGCGTCAGACGATGGGGATTCCTATCTTGTTTATTAGTGCCCGCTCCAGTGAAGATGATGTATTGATTGCTCTTGATATCGGAGGAGATGACTATATTCATAAGCCGTATACCCTGCGAGTGCTGCTCGCAAAAGTGAAGGCGGTGCTTAAACGCCACAATAACGAAGTTAGAGCTGAGGCAGCTATCCTCCAAGCCGGCCCTATCCAGATAGACCCCGAACTTAGGAGGGCAAGCCTTAATGGCGTAGCTCTCAAGCTGAAAACGATGGAATATAAATTGCTCAGCTATTTGATTCAGCAGAAAAATAGGGTAATCCCCAAAGAGGAGTTATTTACAGAGGTATGGGGAGATGTTTTTGCGGGGGATGGCACCCTAAATGTACATATCCGTCATCTACGTGAGAAGATTGAGCAGAATCCTAATGATCCTCAGTACATCCGTACAGTATGGGGCAT
This sequence comes from Paenibacillus sp. FSL E2-0190, assembly GCF_037992965.1. Classification (NCBI taxonomy): domain Bacteria; kingdom Bacillati; phylum Bacillota; class Bacilli; order Caryophanales; family Paenibacillaceae; genus Paenibacillus; species Paenibacillus sp. FSL E2-0190. The sequence continues at coordinate 4,590,513 of NZ_CP150306.1, read as the reverse complement.
CGGTTATGCTTTTGAGGACAAATAGTTATGACAAAAAAACTGCTGTTGGCCCTTCTGTTTACTATATTTGCCGCAAGTTTAGCGCTCACCTTCCTAATTCTTAATTTGCAGGTGGAGACAGGAACAGATAGAGTGGCGATCAATACCATTGTGAAGCTCACGGAACAGAACTGGGACAAGCTTGATCCGAAGCTGTACAAGGAAAGTCCTTATGAATTTGCCATTATCGATACCGCGGGAGTACTTAAATATCAGACGGGAAATGCGATTTCCGTTACTGTTAACGAAGCCATCAATAATCGGGATACTCTAGTGGACGTTTTTGATCAGGATAAGATGGTGGGGAAGGTGATTATTAATAATGATTACCGTGCGATCTTTATACATATGAAAAAACAATTTATACAAGTTTCTATTGTGATGCTGCTTCTGCTTACGGTTCTAGGCGTTCTCTATATTTGGTTCCTGAATCGATCGGTTCTCCGTCCGTTCCGCAAAATGCAGCAATTCGCGAAGCATATCGCGAGAGGTGATCTGGAAGTGCCGCTGGAGATGGATCGTAATCATCTGTTTGGTGCTTTTACCGAAAGCTTTGATATGATGCGGGAAGAGCTTGCAGCGGCTAGACACAGCGAATATTTGGCGAATAAAAGTAAAAAGGAACTGGTTGCTAGTCTCAGTCATGACATTAAAACACCCGTTGCTTCGTTAAAGGCGATCACGGAACTGATGTTATTAAGCGCAAGGGATGAGAAGACCGGCAGACAGCTTAACACTTTGTACTCCAAAGCAGATCAGATTGATCGTCTGGTGACTGATATGTTCCATTCGACCTTGGAGGAACTAAATGAACTTAAAGTCAGCTTAACGGAAGAGCAAAGCCACCTGCTGATCCAAATTATAAATAATGTAAATTTCTATGAACGGATTTCAGCAGCATCTGTGCCTGACTGTCTCATTACGGTGGACCCCTTGCGGTTGCAGCAGGTGATCGATAATGTTGTGAATAATTCCTACAAATATGCCTACACAGACACACCCATAGATATTAAGTTCGAGATCACGGATCATTATCTGGAGGTAGATATTCTGGACTATGGTCCCGGGGTTCCTGAAGAGGAGCTGCCTTTAGTATTCAATAAATTTTTTCGGGGCAGTCTGGCCGTGAGCCAGAATGGTGCAGGTCTAGGCCTGTACATTTCCCGTTATATGATGCAAAAAATGCAAGGCGACATTCTGTGCTCCAATCGGGAGGACGGATTTACAGTCAAACTGCTAATTCCCTTAGTAGGACAGAATTAAGAATTAGCTAAGGATTGCACAAAGACATGTTAAGAACATTTAACGTACGATAAGGTTGCAATTACGAATGAGCTTGTGATTGCAGCCATTATATTTCGCGTAGAGCTATGATTTTTTTAGCGCAATTAATGAGCATGAATGTAAATGGAGTGTTCAACATGAGCGAAGTGAATAATAAAGTGCTGATGCAGACTAATAAGCTTGGAAAAACCTTCTCCCATGGAGGAACTCAGCAGCATGTTTTGAAAAATCTGGATCTGACCTTATATCATGGTGATTTTACGATTATCATGGGCAGCTCTGGTTCTGGTAAATCAACACTGCTGTATGCCATTTCGGGTATGGATAAGCCAACACTTGGAGAGGTTCTATTTGAAGGTCAGGATATCACAGCCATGAGTAATGATCAGCTTGCGATATTCCGGCGGAAGAATTGTGGGTTCGTGTTTCAGCAGATTCATCTGCTGGATACGATGAGTGTCCTCGACAATGTATTATCAAGTGCTTTTCTTGTACAAAAGGATAGAGCAGGTGCTGTAAAAAAAGCCAAAAAGCTACTCTCTGATGTAGGTCTGGATGACTCTGTCTGGGGCAAGTTTCCGGCGCAAATCTCAGGTGGCGAAGCTCAGCGGGCGGGGATTATCCGGGCATTGATCAACAGTCCAAAAGCGGTTTTCGCCGATGAGCCGACGGGTGCGTTAAATAGTTCAGCAGGAATAGGTGTACTGCGCGTCCTTACTGAGGTGAATAGACAAGGGCAAAGTATAATTATGGTTACTCATGATCTTAAAACCGCGTTGCGTGGAAATCGGATATTGTATTTGCGGGATGGAGTCATCGTGGGAGATTTGCGTCTTACCCCTTATAGCGAAGATAACGGACCTGAACGGCAGCAGCAATTACAGTCCTTTCTAACCGAATTGGGGTGGTAGGGATGAGCAGCCTAATAGGAAAATTAGCTTGGTCCAATATTCGTAAAAGAAAAAGTGCTACGGTTACGCTCTTCATTCTTATCATGATAGCTGTGCTGCTGCTGAACATTGGTCTTACGGTCATTTTGAAGCTCAATTCCTTCCAGCAAGAAAAAATGACTGAATTAAGGACTCCAGAAATAAGTGCATATTTTCCAAAAGATGATTATCTAGAAGAGTATGAGGAGCTTGTGGATAGTTATTCATATACAGAATCCTGGGAGAATGAAGCAGCAATTCTGTTAGCAGATGCTAAAATGAAGTACGGACAAACGGACACTACGGTAGCTTTTATAATTCTTAACATGGATACACCGCGGACCAAGGGACTGTTCAAGACAACGACTCCACCAGGATCTAAGGATGCGAATATGATCTATCTGCCTTATTTGTTCCATGTTGGATCGGGGTATAACCTTGGGGATACTTTTACTTTTGTATACGATAATAACTCATTTTCTTATACCATAGGTGGCTTTATTGAGGAGCCGTTGCTAGGGACGTTAACTAATGGAGCTTTAAAAGTATTTTTGAATGATGAAGGTTATAAACAGTTGGAGGAACGTCTTGGAACTGAAGCTCAGTACAGCTTTCTATCAGCAGATTTAACCGATCCTTCAAAGGATGTAAAGCTGGAGCAAATGCTTAGTGAGCGGATTTTTGCCTCAGGAAGTACGGATCAATTTCAAGTCATGCGGGCAGAGGTTGGGCTCGAAGGGAACCGTGTTTTTGTTAATCTTTTAGCAGCCATTTTAATCGTATTTGCACTGATTATGGTTCTAATCTCGCTTATTGTCATCAGGTTTCAAATATTGGGGCATATTGAAGACAATTTAACGAACATCGGTATTTTAAAAGCTAACGGTTATACTTCATGGCAGATTAAAAATGCGCTTCTGCTACAGTTCACCTCAGTTTCCATCATTGCAGCTATACCGGGAGGCGGGTTATCTGGGCTGGTTATGCCGTTGGTAGGGAATATGATTTCGTCTTCAATCGGACTTCTGTGGCCAATATCCTTTGAAGGGGTCAGTGCAGTACTGAGTTTGGTTATTGTCTCTGGACTAGTGCTACTTGTTACCTATCTGTCGAGCCGGCGAATTCGGAACATTACTCCGATTACAGCTCTGCAGAGCGGAATCCTCACTCACAATTTTAAGCGGAACCCAATTCCACTCGAAACATCCCGGATGAATCTGCAATTCAGCTTAAGCCTTAAAGCTTTAGTAAGGCAGGCAAAACAGAATATGATGATCGTATTGATCGTTGCCGGATTAACCTTTTCTAGTATTTTTTGCTCTATATTGAATTTCAACTTTAAGGGAGATACCTCCGCCGTTATAGAACTGGTAGGTATAGAACGCAGCGACTTTTTGTTATTGCCGAAAAACGGTGACCTACAGCAGGGGAAGTTTACAGAATTAGAAGCCATGCCAGGGGTTGAAAAGTTGACTGTATTGGATAGCATGGTCGCTTCGATTAAAAACACCAGCTTTATGCTCCGGGTATCTGACGATTATAGCAAGCTGGAGACACAAACCATATACAAAGGGCGAGAGCCAATTTATGATAATGAAATTGTGATTTCCGGTGTTATTGCAAAGTTGGAAAATTCAGAAATAGGGGACGAGGTCCCGATCACTTTTAATGGTGTGACGGAGAATTATTTGGTTACTGGCTTAAGCCAGCAGATTAGCCAACTTGGAATGGTGGCGAGTATGACCGGTGATGGAATGAGAAGACTTCAACCGGAGTACACCCCTCTGTCCATCAATGTGTATCTGAAAGAGGGGGGAGATGCGCAAGCTTTTGTGAAGGATCTGGAAGCACGCTTCCCTAAGCAATGGAACATTACTAACATTCGAGAAACGGTTGATAGTACGCTCAGTACATTCACTGCCGCAGTATCTTCTATGACAGCAGTCATCACTGTGGTGACGATTATAGTAGTCAGTCTGATTTTGTATTTAGTGATTAAGACTTTGATTCTGAAGCGGAAACGTGAGTTCGGCATTCTTAAAGGAATGGGTTATACCACTTTTAATCTGATGACGCAGATTACCTTTAGTCTGTTTCCGGTGATTGTGGTGGGAGTAGCTTTGGGGAGCATAGGGGGGTATTTTTTCTCAGACTCAGCGTTTGTACTATTGCTCTCGAGTTTAGGGATTTATAATGTCCAACTGGCGGTTAGTTTGCCTCAAGTATTGCTATTGTGTGCAGCCATTCTAGTAGTAGCTTATGCGGTGTCTATGCTTGTTGCCCGGCGAATTCGGAAGGTTAGTGTGTACGATTTGATTATGGACTAATTTAAGCGAAAAACAAAAAAACAACGAGCAGGAGGTTAGTTACTCCATGCCCGTTGTTTTTTTATTACATATTTATTCGTCCGTCATCATAATTGAATTGCCAGTCGATGCCGAATTTATCTTTTAGACTACCATAACAAGAGCTCCAGAAGGTTTCTTGCAGTTCCATAACTACTTTACCGCCCTCTTGAAGCTTATCGAAATATTTCTTTATGTTATCTAAATCCTTACTAACTACGGAAAGACTAATATTGTTTCCTTCGATAAAAGGCATACCTGGAAAAACATCAGAAAACATTACATTACTACCTTCGATATTCAAGCGGGTGTGCATAACCAAATCTTTAGCTTCCTCAGGAAGAGTGAAATTGGGATCGGGTGGTGTTTCACCAAAGGTCATGATTTGTGGACGTTCAGTGCCAAACACCTCTGCGTAAAACTCTGCTGCGTCCCGACAATTCCCATTGAAATTAAGATAAACATCGATGGACATTTTTTTCACTCCTTAAAGGTTTGTTAGCGTTACTTCGAAAATACTTAAAATTCAAAATACCTTGTCACTTCCACATTGTATCATTTACCAGTTTATAAACAAATATTCTTATAGTCTCATTATTAAACTTTTATTTCATCTACTATCTTCTAATTAAAAATAGGATATGGTAGTATTCAAGAAAAGGGATAATTTTCTATAAATTAAATAAAATTATATTTATGTTAAATAGTTAGATGATTTAGGCTCTTGTTAGATTTTTAAAACGGAGGGGAGGTGATGATGAGTGCGGGTAAGGCATAGAGGAGGTGACCATTCTTTAAAGGAGTGAATACTGCAATTGTAGCATCGCGTGGCTATTAATAAATTATTTACGAATTTATTTAATTGTCGAAAGGAGAATAATAAATGACAAAAGCACTAAGGAAGCAAATGTTGTTATTGCTTACGATCATGGCTTTAGTTATCACCGGATATGCTCCTTCTACCACGTATGCCAGTGAGGCGCATGTTGACAATCCGTTTGTAGGAGCTACAGCATATGTTAATCCTGATTATGCCGCACTGATTGATACCTCTATTGCTCAGGTTACCGATAGTACTTTAGTTTCCAAGATGGAGACCATTAAAAAATATCCGACAGCCGTATGGCTGGATCGAATTGCTGCAATTTATGGCGGGACAGAAAACGGAGGCAGAAAAAGTCTTGAGGAAACATTAGATTCCGTACTCGCGCAAAAGCAACCAAACACGCCGATTACAGCCACATTCGTAATTTATGATATGCCTGGGCGGGATTGCCACGCTTTGGCCTCCAATGGCGAGCTGCCACTGACAGCAGCGGGTTTGACAACCTACAAATCAGATTATGTTGACGTAATCGCCAGTATTTTTGCAAAGCCCAAATATAGTGACATTCGTATAGTGACTATCGTAGAGCCGGATTCGCTTCCGAATCTAGTTACCAATCTCAGCACACCACAGTGTGCTCAAGCTAACTCCACGAATATTTACCGTGATGCTACACGTTACACTTTAAATGCTCTCCATGCCATTCCAAATGTGTATACTTACATGGATATTGGTCACTCCGGCTGGCTCGGATGGGATACTAACCGTGGCCCCGCTATCGACCTCTTTACTTCGGTTGTGTCAGGCACTACAGCTGGACTTGCTAGTGTCGATGGATTCATTACGAATACAGCCAATACCACTCCACTAGTAGAACCTAATCTTCCAGATCCGAATCTTACGATAGGCAGCCAGCAGCTTCGTTCTGCAAGTTATTATGAATGGAATCCGTATTTTGATGAAGCCGATTTCACAGCAGCATTGTATTCAGGTTTTGTAGCAAAAGGTTGGCCTTCCACGATCGGCTTCCTTATTGATACTTCCCGTAACGGTTGGGGAGGACCAAATCGTCCGACTAGTGCAAGCGGAACAACCGTTAACGCTTATGCGGATTCCGGTCGGATTGATAAACGTCTCCATCGCGGCAATTGGTGTAATGCCAGCGGTGCCGGAATTGGAGAAGTTCCACAAGCAGCACCCGCAGGTTATGCAGCCTCACATTTGGATGCATTCGTCTGGGTGAAACCTCCGGGAGAATCTGACGGCTCCAGCAGTGCCATTCCAAATAATGAGGGCAAGGGCTTTGACAGAATGTGTGATCCGACTTATACCAGCTCAAGCGGCACACTGACCGGTGCATTACCTAATGCGCCTGTATCAGGCCACTGGTTCCATGATCAATTTGTTCAGCTGGTACAGAATGCTTACCCTGTAATTCCTCTGAGTAACGGAGGGGGCACTGTAGTTCCTGCGGCACCCACTAATTTGGTAGCGACAGCGGGAGATGCAAAAGTAAGCCTGAGCTGGACGGCATCCAGCAGTGCGACTAGTTACACCGTAAAACGAGCGACCACAAGCGGAGGGCCGTACACCACTGTAGCAACCGGGCTAACGGCAACGAGCTACACCAACACAGGCTTAACGAACGGAACAACCTATTACTATGTTGTAAGCGCAACCAATAGTGTAGGAGAGAGTGTGAATTCGGGACAAGCGAATGCGACCCCAGCGGCGGTGGCGACTGTTCCGACGGCACCCACTACCTTGTTAGCGACAGCGGGAGATGCGAAAGTAAGCCTGAGCTGGAGCGCATCCAATGGTGCGACTAGCTACACTGTGAAAAGTGCAACCACAAGCGGAGGCCCGTACACTACTGTAGCAGCAGGGCTAACGACCACGAGCTACACTAACACCGCCCTAACGAACGGAACAACTTATTACTATGTTGTAAGCGCAACGAATAGTGTGGGAGAGAGTGCGGATTCTACACAAGCGAGTGCGGCTCCAGCAGCAGTGGCGACTGTTCCCGCGGCGCCAACCAATTTGGTAGCGACAGCAGGAGATGCAAAAGTAAACCTGAGCTGGAGCGCATCCAGTGGTGCGACTAGTTACACTGTGAAAAGTGCGACCACAAGCGGAGGGCCGTACACCACTGTAGCAACAGGGTTAACGGCAACTGGCTACATCAACACGGGCTTAACGAACGGAACAGCCTATTACTATGTTGTAAGCGCAACCAACAGTGTAGGAGAAAGTGTGGATTCGGCACAAGCAAGTGCTGTTCCACAAGCTCCAGCAGCAACTAGTCTGACGTTGCAGTATCGGGCGGGAGATACTAATGCGACAGACAATCAGATCAAACCTTATTTTAATATTAAAAATAACGGCACAACCGCAGTGAACTTAAGCGAACTTAAAATCCGTTATTATTTCACTAAAGATAGTAATCAGACGTTAAATGGCACAATTGATTGGGCACAGATCGGCAATAATAATGTTCAAGTCGCCTTTGCAGACAACACAGGCACGAATGCAGACACTTACGTTGAACTTTCGTTTGCTTCTTCGGCTGGTTCCATTCCAGCTGGAGGCCAGTCCGGAGATATTCAACTCAGAATATATAAATCAGATTGGACTAATTTTAACGAAGCCAATGACTACTCCTTTGATGCTACTAAAACTGCTTATACTAACTGGGATAAAGTGACGCTTTATCAAAGTGATGCTCTCGTATGGGGGATTGCTCCGTAACGGAAAGCAGGGGATAATTAAAAGAGCCGCTGGAGTGATCCTGGCGGCTCTTTCTGTATTATTTAATTCGTTTACCGAGTAGCACAAGCAGCCAGATGATTCCAGCCCCAACAATGGCGTGACCAAGCCCCGCAATATGGGGCAGGAAGCTAATATCACTGCCGTTAATTTGCAGCATTCCACGTGTAGCCATTGCACCAATCGTGATTAGAAGACCAATGTTATAGACAATGTACCATGCACCAAAAGATTTAGCCTCATGGATATTAAATAACTTGTCTAAGATCATAGCAATAATAAAGAAAAAGAATCCTAAGACTAGAATGTGAGTGTGAAGCGCAACTAATATAGTATCTCCTGTGAAATCATTCATTTTAGTAATTTCGCGATAGGCCACTCCGGCTATCAAACCAAGAATTGCATAGAAAAAAGACGTGTAATACAATTTTTTCATAAGAATATCTCCTTTGTAGTTATCGTTATGATTGAAGTGTATCAAGCAATTAAGAACGCAATATGAACAAATGATTACAAGGTGAAAAAAATCACTAGTTTATAAAATACATTATATCCTAAAGGAAGTTTCACTTTCCACGACGAACTGTACTACTAGAGAAATGAGAGGAGACTTAAGGAAAATATGATCGATAACGTTGAAGGATTTCCTGTGCTCGAAACAGACCGCTTTATTTTGAGAAGAATTACACTGGATGATGCTAAAGAAATATATAATTATTTTTCAAAAGATGAAGTGACCCAGTATTATGATCTGGATAGCTTTACCGATATACAGCAAGCGATCAACCTTATCGAAAGATGGGATGAACGTTTCAAAGGCAAACAAAGTATTCGCTGGGGAATAGCCAGGCGTGAGGATAATATAATGATGGGTTCGTGCGGATATCATAACTGGGCGCACAGAAATTTCAAAGCAGAGATTGGGTATGAATTATCTCCACTTTATTGGCGGCAGGGTGTGATGACGGAAGTCCTGACAGCTATTATTGCGTATGGCTTTGAGCATATGAAGCTCCATCGAATTGAGGCGTTTTATGATCCGGCTAATATTGCCTCCAAGAAGTCTCTTTTGAAAGCGGGCTTTAAGTATGAGGGATTGTTGCGCGAATCTTTTTTTGAAAAAGGTAGATTTGTAGATGCGGAGATTTGCTCTTTGTTAGCTTCCGATACGAACTAAGAAGTATAAAATTAAAAAATGCTAGTTAACCATAATGCGAGAGGACGTATTATGGTTTTTTGTTTGTGATACAATAAATAGATTATCGAATTTATCCTACGTGGTACTAATCCAACATACATATCATGATGAAAGAAGGTGAAGGTATGGAGTTTGAGTATTTGCTTCGTGTAATTGGCGCGGGAATTTGTGGCGTATTAGTTGGATATGAACGCAAAAGCCGGATGAAAGAAGCTGGAGTTAGAACACATTTTGTTGTGGCCTTAGGTGCTGCACTCATGATGGTCATCTCCAAATATGGGTTTCAGGATCAAGCGGATTGGCCTAATCTTTCTCTTGATCCCGCTCGGATAGCTGCTCAGGTAGTAAGCGGAGTAGGTTTTTTGGGCGCAGGAATGATTTTTATGCAAAGACACACAGTCAAAGGGCTCACTACTGCTGCAGGGATTTGGGCAACAGCCGGAGTGGGCATGGCTATAGGGTCTGGTCTTTATATTCTTGGCGTAGGAGCAACGATAATTATTTTACTTGGGCAAAAGATCTTACACAGTCGTAACAGCTGGCTGGCCGCACCAAAAACCCAACAGCTCGTTATAAGTCTAGCTAACACAGAAGGCGCTATGGGCCGAATTCAAGAGTTGCTTAAAGAACACAAAATCGCTGTTCTAAGTTTTCATGCTGAAAATAACAGTGTAGAATCCGAATTAAACGTAGAAATCGTTGTAAGATTGCCTGAATCATTTAATCCAGTACAATTGTTATCGATGATCCAAGAGGACGCAGCGGTTAAGACCGTTGAGTTTCAATGATTTTAGCACCTTCGATGTAACTAACTCACTTCGCATCAAAAGCTACCTCCTTTTTGAGAGTTTCCTTTTGATGCGAGTGTTACCTTCAATTTACCATCGATTCACACACCCTCACATTAATCCAAGCAAAATACCACTTTCAGTCTTTCTATTCCAATTAATAGGTTCAAGATTCAAATTAAATGCTAATTCACGGGCTTATATGTTATGTCTGTGTTATATATTGAGTGGTTTTTGTGTTGGTTATCTTTCGTTAACCGCTTACATTTATTTTTAAATAAAAAATATGTCATTTATATTGACACATAAACCATGACCCTTTATTATTAATCCCATCACTGGAGAAACTAAATTAAAATTTAAATCAAAGAATACATTATCAGCGCTTTATTTGCAAATAATTTCTTGTTTTTGTGGTTTATTAATCCAATTAATTCACTGGAGAAAATAATTAGGAGAATGCCCGTGAAAAAGCACGATCAGGATTTTATGAAGCGACAAAATCGTTTAACGGTTTTCGAAATTATAAAAAATCAACAACCGATTTCTCGCGCTTCTATTGCTAAACAGACTGGTATGAGTCCTACGACTGTAAGTCGAATTGTCGGAGAGTTGACGGAGGAAGGATATTTACTCGATTCAGAGCAGGTATCATCAGGATTAGGTCGGAAATCAACGTTAATAGGTATGATGGACGCTTCTGTATTATCGGTTGGCGTTGAACTGGATCGCAGTCTTATGTCTATTGGAATTGTGGACTTACAAGGACAGCTTATCTGCAGTAGTCAATTTCCCCGTACACCAGACGAAAGCCCGGATCGAACGCTGGAACGGATTCATGAAGCCATTGAGCAATTGTTCCAGCAGCATGTGATTGACAGAAGACGCATCGTGGGTATTGGCGTTGGACTTCCTGGCATTGTGAATAACGAAGAAGGAATTGTTGTCTTCTCTGTTCAGCTAGGATGGAAAAATGTGCCGTTAGCCAAACGCTTGAAAGAGCTGACAGGTTTTGAAATCGCTGTGGACAATGAGCTGAAAGTAAGGGCTCTTGCTGAACATCTTAAAGGAGCCGCAGTCGGCTCAAGCCGTACGGCATTATTGGGTTTCGGTCAAGGCGTGGGCTCTGCGATGATTCTCGAGGGAGAGATTTATCGAGGGGTGATGAACAGTGCGGGTGAAATTGGGCATACGACAGTGGATCCTAACGGAATGATGTGTGAGTGCGGCAAAGCGGGCTGTTTACAGACCTATATAAATATCAGTTCTTTATTATCTGAAGCTAATCGGATTCGCCCGATCCGTACGATTGAGGAGTTATTCGCAGCAAAACATGCAGGAGAACAATGGGCGATTCACTTGATCGACCGTGCACTCATGTATATGGCCATCACCATTAATAATGTCGTATGCATGTATAACCCCGACAGCGTGATTTTAAGTGGAGAACTCGTGGACAAATTCCCGGATATATACGAAGAAGTTGAGCAGCTGTACCTCTCTCGCTTTACATGGGAGCCGCTTCGTGGTTCCTTTACGATTCATCGCTCGTTGCTGAATGAGAAGGGTGTGATTATCGGATCGGGACTTTTATCGCAGAATCGATTTTTTGCCTTAGATTAAATTAACTACTGCTGGGGAGGTTGTACAGATGGGATTTACAACATTGGTAGAAGAATATCGTGGTGGCCTGCTGGAGAATGTGCATTATGGTGCAGTTAGTGTAGTTGATGAGAAGGGCAACATTTTGTACAAAGCAGGCGATCCGGAGCATATGACTTATCTTCGCTCTGCTGCTAAGCCATTCCAAGCTTTGCCGGTAATGAAACGCCGGATCGATGAAGTATATGGTTTGACAAGTAAAGAAGCTTCGCTGTTTACCGCTTCACACCGGGGAGAAGCCTTCCATATTGAAGCGCTTGAAGCTCTTTTTCAGAAAATGGGATTAAAAGAAGAGTCACTTCATTGCTGCTCTACATACCCGCTGAATGAAGAAGCCAAAGCAGAACGTCACCGGGCAAATGAACCCACTCGTAAAATCTTTCATAACTGCTCAGGCAAACATGCAGGGTTAATGGGCCTTAGCAAATATATGGGTTGGGATATAAACACTTATTACGATCCTAACCATCCTGTACAACAGGAGATTCTTGAGATGATGGCTTATATCGCTGAAGTTCCCAAAGCGTCCATCCCGCAAGGTATTGATGGCTGTGGACTTCCTATCTTCGCACTTCCGCTTCATAAAATCGCTTATTCCTATCTAAAGCTAGCGTGTCCCGATTTAATTGAGGATACGGATATACGTAACGCAGCCGCTGCCATTGCAAAACTTATGAACGATAACCCGGTTATGATTGCTGACACGAAATTTGTATGCTCAGAGCTCCTGAAGGATGACAATCTGACGGCTAAGGGTGGAGCAAAAGGGGTATACGGTATCGGACTCCGTAAGGAACGAATGGGTATATCACTGAAAGTATCCGACGGATCAGAACAAGTCTGGCCATGTATTATCGCATCGATTCTAGAACGTATTGGTTACAGCAATCAAGACACAATTGATCGCCTATATGCACTCGTGCCTAACACGATTGTTAATGATGGCGGTACTGTAGTCGGCGAACGCCGTGCTGTATTTCAATGGGAGATCTAGAGCATAAGGTCAAGAATAATCTTCAAGTTTGGTGATTAATCGGACTAGAAGCTTTTCTAATACATCGTTTGAATAGGGGAGTGTAAAAAATGAAAGCAAAAGGAAAAGTATGGTCAATGTTCATGCTGCTGCTTATTACAGTAGTAGTGACTGCAGGGTGCGGCAACAAAGCGAGCAACGAGGGACAAAACGGCAATACTGCTGGTGGAACTGAAACTAGCACCCCAACTACAAAGAATGATAAAGACATTGTAATTGCCATCAATTCTAACTTTATTACGCTGGACCCTCATAACGCAAGCGATACGCATTCAATCAGCGCTGCCAGAACGATGTACGAAGGTCTGATGGGTTTTGACGAGAATATGAACGTGGTTCCTGTTCTTGCCGCAAGCCATTCCATAAGTGAAGACGGGTTGGTCTACACGTTCACGCTGCAAGAGAATGTTAAATTCCAAGACGGTACTGACTTTAATGCTGAAGCGGTTAAAGTAAACATCGCCCGTATTCAAGATGAGAAGAACAATCTGAGACTGCGCAAAAGCTTCGCAAAGGTAGCGAAAGTGGAGACTCCTGATGCTAAAACCGTGGTTATTACACTCAGTGAGCCGTACAACGCATTTTTAAATAAAGTAGCTATGGCACCTATTATTAGTCCGAAAGCTTTAGAAGAAAATGGCACCGATATTTCGAAAAATCCTGTAGGGACGGGACCATTTAAGTTCAAAGAATGGGTGCAAGGCGACCGCTTGGTTGTCGTTAAGAACCCTGATTACTGGCAGGCGGGCTTGCCAAAAGTGGATAGTGTGACCTTTAGACCTGTGCCAGAGAATGGATCACGGATAGCCATGCTAAAAACCGGCGAGGCGGATTTTATTTATCCAATGCCAACGGAGCAAGTATCTGAGGTTGAAGGTCTTGAAGGAATTACTGTAGATACCATCGATTCGACAATCGTCCGTTATGTAACGTTGAATACGATGAAAAAACCTTTCGATGATGTGAAGGTTCGTCAAGCCATTAACTATGCTATCAATAAAGAAGCTTATATCAAAGTTGTGAAATCAGGTCTTGGTGCTAAGCTTGATTCCACGATGTCTTCCAAAACACAATATTATTCCCCGCAAACAGGTTATGACTATGACATTGAAAAAGCTAAACAATTGCTTGCTGAAGCAGGATATCCTGATGGATTCGAAACCGAAATTTGGGGTGAAAATGAATCTGAAACTATGAAGGGGATGCAATTTATTCAGCAACAGTTAGCACTTGTAGGGATTAAGGTAGACGTGAAATCCATGGAAGGCGGCACATTGTCCGACCAAATTAACTCTGCTAAGACACCAGAAGAAGCGAAAATTCAAATGTGGTATGTCAGCTGGTCTCCGTCTTCAGGTGATGCAGATGGTGCAACCAGAGGGTTGTTCAGTAGTGAAATGTTCCCGCCTGCTGGCTCAAATACAGCCTATTACAAAAATGAAAATGTAGACAAATGGATCGCTGAGGCGAATAAATCTGTTGATCCAGAAGCGGCTAAATCCATCTATGGCAATATTCAAAAAACAATTTGGGAAGATGCTCCATGGGCATTCATGGGCGTCGACCAAATCATCTCAGGCAAAAGATCGTATCTGGAAGGAGTTAAGGTCTTCCCGGATGGTTCCATTAATGTCCTGAATGCAGAAGTGAAATAATGCTAAACAAACGTTAGGTTTAATATCCCAAGAAATGAACGAGGCCGCTTCTGTAGTATGGTGGGAAGCGGCCTCACTAAATCATTTGTCGATACTGAAGGGGGCTTATGAGTTGGGTAGATATGCTTTACAAAGACTCCTCGGGGTTATTCCGCTGTTGTTCATTGTATCGGTGCTTGTCTTTTTGTTTATTCACTTAATCCCAGGCGATCCAGCCCGACTTATTGCCGGTAAAGATGCCACGCTTGAAGAGATTCGTGGAATTCAGGAGCAGCTGGGTCTCAATCTGCCTTTGTGGAAGCAATACATAAACTACATGGGTGATCTGCTAAGTGGGAATCTGGGCAATTCGATCCGGTCAGGGATCCCGGTTACTGACATGCTGGAAAGCAGAGTAATGCCTACGTTGTGGCTGACTTTTCTTAGTATGGTCTGGGCTCTAATTATTGGTCTTCTAATTGGCGTGGTTTCAGCCGTTTATCGCAATCGGTGGCCGGATCATTTAGGGACGTTGACAGCCATTTCAGGGATGTCTATTCCTGGATTTTGGTTAGGCTTGGTACTCATTCAAATTTTCTCGGTAGAGCTTGGTTGGTTTCCAACGGGTGGTGTTGATTCCTGGAAGTCCTATATTCTTCCTTCCATTACACTCGGGATGGGAATTATGTCTATGTTGGCCCGTTATTCTAGGTCATCTATGCTGGAGACCCTTCGGGAGGATTATATCCGTACAGGACGTGCAAAAGGCTTACGCGAGTATGTTGTTATCGGCAGGCATGCGCTGCGCAACTCTTTGATTCAGGTGGTTACCGTAGCTGGACTTCAGTTTGGGTTCCTGCTCGGCGGCTCTGTAATGGTTGAGACGGTATTCAGTATTCCGGGTCTTGGCAGGCTGCTAGTAGACTCCATTTTGTTCCGGGATTATACAGTCATTCAAGCCTTACTGCTTCTGTTTGCTACACAATTTATTCTTATCAATCTATTAGTAGATTTATTGTATGGCGTACTTAATCCGAAAATAAGGTTTTCTCAGTAGCTAATGCGACTAAGAAGCAGAATTTCAATAGATTTATAGGGTGAATTTAGGATCAGGAGGGATATCATGAGTGACAATTCGGCGGTGATGGGAGCAAAATCTCCATTACCCGGAGAGGTACTGGCCCCGGAGAAAACAAAAGGCCGTATGGGTGTTTTTTTACGTAAGTTCAGTAAACAAAAGATGCCCCTTGTGGCCGCATTTTTTATTATATTGCTATTCCTAATTGCAATTTTCGGGCCATTTTTGACCCCGTATAATCCTGATGAACCAAACTACGATGCTCTTATGGCAGGTCCTTCTGCTGCACATTGGGCCGGGACAGACGAATATGGCCGTGATATTCTAAGCCGTTTGATTGATGGTACTCGCTTAACCTTAGCGGTCAGTCTCAGTTCCGTCTTAATCGCAGGTGTACTTGGAACTATCCTAGGTCTGTTAAGCGGATATTATGGCGGTTGGCTAGATCGGATAATTATGCGTGGCAGTGATGTACTATTTTCTTTTCCTGACTTGCTGCTTGCCATTGGGATCGTCGCCATTCTCGGTCCGGGTCTATCCAACGTTGTTATCGCAGTTGCAGTCTTTGGTACTCCATCGTTCGCCCGAATTATTCGGAGCGTAACGCTGTCTGCGAAAGAAACATTGTTTGTGGAAGCGGCTCGTTCCATGGGAGCGAAGCATCGCCGGATTATTTGGCGTCATATTTTTCCTGAGACCGTGCCCAGCATTATCGTTAATCTATCCATGAAGATTGGCGGAGCGATTTTGGCCGCTGCATCATTGAGCTTTCTCGGAATGGGTGCAAAAACAACAGAGCCCGATTGGGGCGCAATGTTAAGTATGGGACGTGATTATTTAAGTATTGCTCCACATATCGTTTATTTTCCGGGGATAGCCATCTTTTTAACAGTACTTGCATTTAACCTGGTCGGGGACGGACTGCGTGATGCTCTTGATCCCAAAATGAAAAACTAAGGAGGGACAAGACATGACTCAACATTTGTTGGATGTACAAGGGCTGAAAACGGAGTTCAAACGCGGCGATGGAAGTATAACTGCGGTTGCGGGGGTAGACTTTGCTATTAAAAAAGGTGAAGTGCTAGGCCTGGTTGGTGAATCTGGTTGTGGCAAAAGTGTAACCTCATTATCGATCATGCGGTTGCTTAAAGATACGCCGGGCAGAATTTCTGAAGGTTCTGTGCGTTTTGAAGGAAAGGATTTGACGAAGATTTCTGAGAAGGAGATGCGCCAAATCCGGGGAAATGATCTGGCAATGATTTTTCAGGAGCCGATGACCTCTCTTAATCCAGTGCTGCGGATTGGGCTGCAATTAACAGAGCCGATTAGACTGCATTTGGGTTATGGACGCAAGAAGGCTCGTGAGCATGCGATTCATATGTTGCGGCTTGTAGGTATCCCTCGCGCAGAGGAATTAATCGATGAATATCCGCATCAACTATCCGGCGGGATGAGACAGCGGGTTATGATTGCAATGGCCATGTCTTGTCATCCAAAGCTGTTGATTGCCGATGAACCCACGACCGCACTCGATGTAACGATTCAAGCGCAAATTCTTGATCTGATGAAGCAGTTGAAAGATGAACAGGATATGGGAATGCTGCTCATTACCCATGATCTTGGAGTAGTTGCCGAATTATGTGACCGGGTAGTTGTTATGTATGCAGGTCGTGTGGTGGAAGAAGCCTCTGTTCAGGAGCTGTTCGCCAGACCGCAACATCCGTATACCAAGGGATTGATTCAATCGGTACCTAAGCTGCGCCAGAATGTACATCGCTTGGAGTCTATAAAAGGGAATGTGCCAGACCTTTCACAAATGCCTGCCGGCTGTAAGTTTGCGCCACGCTGCGAATTTGCCATGGAGCGTTGTCTGTCGCAAGAACCTGAGCTACTTCCGATTGAGGGGCTAGAGCGCAAAAGCCGTTGTTGGCTTACACAGCAGGAGGACACGGAAGGAGCGGGATGTTTATGAAAGAGACTCCATTAATTGAGGTTAAGGGTTTGAAGAAGTTGTTTTCTGTGAAGAAGGGCTTCTTCGGAACGACTAAATATTTACACGCCGTTGATGGGATTTCATTCGCCATTCGTAAGGGAGAAACGTTCAGCCTTGTAGGTGAAAGTGGCTGTGGGAAATCGACTACGGGCAGGCTGGTGACTCGCTTACTGGAACCCAATCATGGAGAAGTATGGTTTAAGGGACAAAATATTAGCCATATCTCAGACAACCAAATGCGGCCTCTGCGCAAAGATATGCAGATGGTGTTTCAAGACCCTTATGCTTCACTTAATCCCCGCATGAAGGTGAAGGATCTTGTCGCCGAACCCCTGCTTATTCATACAAAGCTGTCCTCTAAAGAACGGGATAAACTAGCTTGCGAACTGCTAGAGACCGTTGGATTGAACAGTTTCCACGCCGAGCGATTCGCGTTTGAGTTCAGCGGTGGACAGCGGCAACGGATTGGGATTGCCCGGGCTCTGTCCGTTCGCCCAAGTCTTATTGTGGCGGATGAACCCGTGTCAGCGCTGGATGTATCGATTCAGTCCCAAGTGTTGAATCTGTTACAGGACTTGCAGGAGGAATATGGCCTGACGTATTTATTCATCTCTCATGATCTCAGTGTGGTCGAGCATATTAGTGATCGAATTGGGGTTATGTATCTGGGTTCTCTTGTGGAGACGGCTGATAAGGATACATTGTATGACCGTCCCTTGCATCCTTACACCCAAGCGCTGCTATCTTCAGTTCCCGTGCCCGATCCAAGCTTGAAGAAGGAACGCATTATTCTAAAAGGGGATCTTCCAAGTCCAGTTGATCCGCCGACGGGCTGTCGTTTTCATACAAGATGCCCTTCCTGTATGGAAATCTGTAAGCAACATGTGCCTGTATTCCGGGAAGTTGAACCAGGTCATGAGCTCGCTTGTCATCTGTTTGATGAAGAAATGTTAAAACTAGAACGATAATTTTAAATGTGAGTACACTTTACGGAAAAGAAGGGACAGCTATGAATATCTTGTTCGATTCCGCTAATGGGGCGGATACGCTTATCTACTTAGCCTATGAAGAGGAGCCTTTTCCTCTTCGGCTGGGAGAAGCTCACAAACAGAGTGGCAGTGTGACATGGTTATATGCTCGCTCTGAGGAAGAGTCCGATGTGATAGCTATTGGAATGGGAAAACGCCGGGCTCTTACGCTTGAGAAAGTTCGCCGAGCAGCGGGATCTGCCGCCCGTACAGCCCTAAGAGAAGGACGAAATTCAGCTTCATTTGTTCGTAGGACAGCAGAAAGTGATATTTCCGCTGCGGATGAGCTGCAAGCATGGATTGAAGGCTGGCTTCTCGGATTATATCGTTTTCAAACCTATCGTGGCGTTACTAAAATAGACATTTCAGTTGATTTGCTGCTCCAGACAGCCGATTGGCCTGAACTGACAAAGCTTGAACTGGAAGTTGTACTAAGTACTGGCCGCATGCGTGCTGAAGGAGCAGTGGTTGCTCGCGATCTGGTGAATGAGGTGCCCGGGACTCTAAATCCGGATCGGTTCGCAGAATGGATGGTCGAATATTTCGAGCGTGATAACGCAGCAGTGAAAGTTCATGTCTACCGGGGGCAGGAGCTGGTTGACCTACAGATGAATGGGTTGCTGGCGGTTGGAGCTGGCAGTAAACACTCCCCAGCCCTCGTTGAAATTCGCTATGAGAGTAACCCTGAATTGCCAATGCTGGCATTGGTGGGTAAAGGTGTTACCTTCGATTTGGGTGGGATGAATGTTAAGACCGCAAGTGATATTAGCGATGCACGTATGGACATGGGTGGCGCAGCAGCTGTTCTTGGGGCGCTGGATATTTTAGTGCGGAATCAAGCTCATGTAAATGTGACCGCGTTGATCCCAGTTGTTGATAACGTACCAGATGCTGAAGCAGTGCTGCCATCGTCTGTTATACGCTATCCTAATGGGCTGACGGTTCAGGTTGCAAATACGGATGGCGAGGGGCGGCTTATTATCGCGGATGCTCTTATTCATGCAGCAAATATCGGGGCAACTAAGGTCATTGATATTGCAACACTTACTGGAAATGTTGGCGCAGCGTTAGGATTAGGTATCGCCGGCATATGGGGTGATGGAGAGATGACGCAGAGCCTCGTCGAAATCGGTGAGCGCAATGGAGAACGACTGTGGCCCATGCCGCTTATGGATGAATACGAAGTCGATCTTCGAAGCAATTACGCTGATCTGCGCAACGTTAGTACTTCACCTTTTGCAGGTGCGATTACAGCAGCGCTTTTTATACGGCGCTTTGTAGCGGAATCGCTGAGCTGGGTCCATATTGATATGGCTGGGACGGTTCAGTACAAACAGGATGTGGGGTATTCAGAAGCTGGAGCAACGGGCTATGGTGCTCGACTGCTCGCTGATTATGTTATGAAACAGGCACAACAATAACAACCGGAAGAGTGGAGGAAAGTTATGAGATTGGAAGTCATCGCTACTTGTATGGACGATGCCCTTACAGCAGAAGCGAACGAGGCTGACCGCCTGGAGCTCATTACTGCGATTACGGAAGGCGGATTAACACCAGGGATAGGATTGGTGCAACAAGTTGCCAAATCGGTTAACATTCCTGCGTTTGTTATGGTTCGCCCGCACAGCCGTTCTTTTTGCTATTCAAAGTATGACATTTTGACCATGGCAGCAGAGATAAAGCAAATTGCAGCCAGCGGTGCGGCGGGGATTGTGCTTGGTGCGTTAACCCCGGAAGGGACTATCGACGAGCGAGCGCTTGAAACATTATTGCCGTTGACCGAGGGATTGCAAGTTACCTTCCACCGTGCTTTTGATGAGTTGAAGGATCAAATAGAAGGTTATCGAACGCTTTGTAAGTATCCGCAAATTACGCGTGTACTCACTTCTGCCGGGCCAGGTCCGGCTCCTGAAGCTATTCCTGCTATGCGGAAGCTAGTCGAGGAATCAAGAGGTAAATCGGTAAGTATACTGGCTGGAAGCGGTCTGAAGCCGGAAGGTATTACTTCATTTATACATCAGACTGGAGTAACAGAAGTGCATTTTGGGTCGGCTGTTCGTTATGATCAAGACGCTTTGTCGCCAATCGATCCAGCAGCCTTACGGGCGTTAGCGGAGAGTATTCATTCTAACGGCTAATAATAGATAGTGAAAAGGTGAATGGGTTATGCAGAAGGTTGAGAGCTACGTAGTTGGAATCGATTTAGGAGGCACAAAAATTGCCGCAGCATTGTTCGATTCAAAGGGGACCGTGTTGAAACGGGAATTGATGGAAACGGCTGGGGCACGTACCGCTAAAGAAGTGGTGCAGCGAATGATCGATATGATCCGCTCCGTATCCGAAGGGCGACCACTCAGAGGAGTGGGTCTGGCTTCTCCCGGAGCTGTAAATAGCCAGGACGGGATCGTTATTCACGGCACCAATCTTCCGGAGTGGGACAATGTTCCACTGAAGCACTGGATGGAGTTGGAGCTAGGCGTTGAAGTAAAGGTAGTGAATGATGCGAACGCTGCGGCTTGGGGCGAGTATGTCCGAGGTGCTGGCAAAGGTGCAGACAACATGGTTTATGTTACCTTTAGCACAGGGATTGGAGCAGGTATCGTCATTGACGGCAAGCTGCTTCTTGGCAAAAATTCATTTGCTGGTGAACTAGGTCATAATATTATTGACCCGAACGGAACGGAATGCAGCTGTGGAAGATTCGGCTGCTGGGAAGTTTTCGCTTCGGGCACAGCGATTCGGGATATGGCGCTGCGAAGTATGGAGAGCAGCCCGTCGATGATTACGGAACTGGCTAATATAAATGGAGAAAAAATCACTTCGCGGCACGTATTTGAAGCCATGGCACTTAACGATCCCGTGGCCGTCGAGGTTATTGACCGGAGTATTCATTATATGGCACTAGGTCTAGCCAATGCAGTACATACGTTCAATCCTGATCGGATCGTGATCGGTGGAGGCGTGAGTAAGGCTGGAGATTTGTTATTCCCTGCACTGGTGGAGAAGACGGAGCTATTTGTCATGGATCCTTATAAAGGTACTTTTACAATTGAACCTGCCGCGCTCAAAGACGATGTAGGCCTAATTGGAGCAGCTGCATTATTTCATACCGCTTAGGTGGAGTGAATGATTGATCACAGCTTTCATTAACGGAGGAGTTGGAGAGATGGGTACAAGAGAAGAAAGAACGAAATGGTTCTTACAGGATAGGTTCGGGATGTTTATCCATTGGGGATTATATTCAATTCCTGCTAGAGGGGAATGGATACGCGGCAACGAGCGGATGAGTAGAGAGCATTACATGAGGTATTTCGATGAATTTGACGCCTCTCGATATGACCCGAAGAAATGGGCAAGTGCAGCCAAAGCTGCGGGTCAGAAATATGCTGTGCTTACGACCAAACATCATGACGGGTTCTGCCTGTTCGATAGTAAGCTGACTGATTTCAAAGCGACTAATACGCCCGCTGGGCGTGATCTAGTGCGGGAATATGTAGACGCTTTCCGTGCTGAAGGTATTGCAGTTGGTCTATATTACTCTATCATAGACTGGCACCATGAGGATTATCCCGGTTATGGAGATAAGGCACATCCTGATCGGGATAACGAAGCGGTCAAAGATAAGCCGATTGATTTCGATAGATACTTGGAGTATATGCATGGGCAAGTAAAGGAACTGCTCACCAATTACGGTAAAATCGACATTATGTGGTTTGACTTCTCCTACGATAATATGACAGGGGAGAAGTGGAAGGCTACGGAGCTTATCCGGATGATTCGTTCCATACAACCTGATATTATTATCGACAATCGATTAGGTGGCAATATTCGTGCGGCAGAACCTGAGGAGTATGCTGGAGATTTCTTCTCCCCCGAGCAGATCATTCCGCCTGGCGGCATTGTTGACGTAAACGGCCAATCCATCCCTTGGGAAGCCTGCATTACCCTGAATGACAACTGGGGTTATCATTCCGAGGATAAGAATTATAAATCGACCAAGCAAGTCATCCGTACGATGGTCGAATGTATCAGTAAGAATGGTAACCTGCTCCTCAATGTTGGACCAGATGCCAAAGGTGAAATGACGCGGGAATCACTGGTTATCCTTGACGAAGTTGGGGAGTGGATGCGCCTTAATGGAGATAGTATTTATGGATGCGGGAAGTCTTTGCTACCTAAGCCAGAGTGGGGACGTTATACGCAAAAGGGCAATAAATTGTATGCGCATGTCTACGACCGTGGAATTGGCCCGATCTATTTCCAAGGTCTGAAAGGGAAGATTAAAAAGGCAAGATTACTACGTGATGGTACCGAGCTAAAGGTGGAGGTGCCGTGGATGGCTGAGGAATATTCGGATGTTGACGGTGGAGCTTTTATTACATTAAAAGGCGCGATGTTACCTGATGAGATGGATACGGTTATCGAGCTTGAACTATTTAATTAAATCAGAAGGAGTTGTCCCATATGCCCTGAATGGCTGCTGAGACAACTCCTTTTTTTTACATATACCTTGCTAACATTTGCACATACGAAACACCTATCGGACACAGATGACTCTAAACCCAGAAATATCGCACTTTTGGGATGCCAACGGACTGCATAGCCGCTATTGCCTTGAAACACCCCCGATATGGAGCTGATTCTAGGGAATAGCGTCATTGGAGTCCGAAGCCCTGTTCCAAAGGCAGAAAATGTGCAAATAACGTCATCTGGGTCCGCAACTCTCAGAGGGGGGTGACAATGTTGAAGTTGTTGAAGCATTTGAAGCAGGCATTCAACGAATCAGAATACAAAGCGGCGATTCTCCAAATAACAGGAGAATCGCCGTTCTGTGAATACTAAAGGCGAGCCTTGCGGAAGCCCTCATATATATTGAGGACCGCGACTAAAATCAAGATTGCTATTCCTCCACCTACTAGTCCCGTTTCAAATTGGTTAGCTGTAGTGTTTAATAAATTAGACATGTAATTAATAAATTCTTGGTTGAATACACTCGGATTTATAAGGATAACAGCGAATACAATAAGTACAATGAGCTCAAGGACCGTATTACATAATGCTAATTCTCTAGTCCATTGTCTCTTGATTAATTTATATATAGTTAACGCGACTTCTAATCCGATCACAATAAGAATAATTGGCCAATAATCAAGTAATACATGCTGATTAAAAGCTGGGGCTACGAAGTTAAGTGCGCCTTCACCGCCTCTATAGACTCTGATCAGGTGTTCAGCATTAAAATAAACAGTAGCCCAAATGGCAGTCCACAGTAAACTTCCGAACACTTCGAAGCTTGTAATTGCTTTTTTCTTATGGACAAGCGCGATATCCTTCAAATCATCAGGAGTCCATTTCCTTAATTTTGTAGTAAGAGGATGACCTTCCTTTCCTTTATCCGCCCGTTCGATAATAGCGAACACAACAGTTATCCAGAAAAAGACTTGGATGCCTACTTCAAGAAAGGTTCCAATTCCTGTACTTATAACTGCAGTAACAATATCCGCAACTGTTTTATCGCCGCTGTAGCCAATCAAGTAATCAGCAACCAGAGCGATTAAAGAAACAACTACAGCGATGGGTATAATCATTTTTAATAACGTAACATATAAATCAAAATAGCGTGGGCCGATGAGATACATGGGCTGATCGCGGTACTCACTAGCTAAAATAGCTGGATTGCCCAATTTTGCAAGGACGGCTTTTACCTCTTTTTCGTCATAATCATCCGGTAACATATCCTCGATGGTTGATCGTAATTCTAATGCGATGTCTTCCCGATTTTGTTCTGGTAACCTCCGAGTAACTTCATGAATGTAAATCTCAATCAGCTTCATGGTCATCCTCCCCTTGTAATAGGCCGTAGAGTTCTTTCGAATTCTTAAGCCATTCTTCCTTTAGCTGTAAAAAAATCTCTACGCCATAGTCACTTAGAACATAATACTTACGGGGTCTGCTCTCGGATGTGTCCCAGCTGCTCGTCACTAATTCCTGTTTCTCTAATCGGCGAAGTAATGGATATAGGGTGCTTTGATCGATGATGATGCTGGATTCCTCCAACAATTGAACGAGCGAATATCCATACTGGGGCGTTCGTAATTGACTTAAAACGGCTAGCGTTAACGTACCTCTTCTAAGCTCTGTGATTAAAGTATTTAATAAAGTACTCATTCACCCACCTCATTATTTAAAATATAAGAATTTATAATCTCTTATAAATTGTTCTTATATTTTTGGTTTAAACGCTTGCTGTCCTTAAGAGGACGTCGAAGTCGTTTATACTTACTATGTGTCATACAGTATTCGATCTATACTATGCATCATACACTATTGTTGTTCCAACATCAATTGAATAAAATAATCTTCTGAGAAATAAATAAGAAAATTTATCTATTTTGTGAAGCAGTTTGATTAAAAGGAGGTCGTGAAATGATTCCATTTTTTAGTGACACCCCGAATGCTTCTACATGGGAGGTAGTTGAACCGGTTCATAAGGGCTGAGAGTTATTGTTGAGAACGGCGGAGATTTCCCATTATGATCAGAAAAAACGGGAGTATGATCATTACGAAGTCGAGGAACTTGGAATTGTTGATTTTAATAGATTTGATTATGGTGATCCATTGGTATTTTAATCATGATGTTCCAGATGTATTCTTTAGGCTTTATATACCGAAGTGGTATTGGCAAGTTATACTGAGTGAAAAGACTCAGCTATTTGAGAATAGTTAGGGGAATTAAGCGATGAATATACTGATTGCTGAAGATGAAACTGATATAAGAAAACTAGTGAAAATACATTTAGAAGATCGATCCTATCGAGTATTCGAAGCCAAGGATGGCATTGAGGCTTTAGAGGTTGTTAATCAACATGAAATAAATCTTGCCATTCTGGATATTGTAATGCCCAGGCTTGATGGGCTTAATCTGCTGCGACGGATAAGAGAGAAAAGCCATATTCCGGTTATCTTGTTAACTGCCCGCGGTGAAGAAATTGATAAGATAGTGGGCTTAGGCCTTGGAGCAGACGATTATATGGTGAAGCCATTTAGTGCTTCAGAGCTTGTGGCTAGGGTTGAGGCGCAGCTGAGACGAAGAAATGTATACGATCTTAGCCAATCGATAACTGAAGAAACAATCCAACATAGAGAATTGAAGCTGAATTTAAAGGAATGTATGTTGTACATAAATGAAAGTCCAGTTCTTCTAAATGCCAAGGAATATAAGGTGTTACAATGTCTGATGCAGAGTCCTAATCAAATTTTTACGCCCAAAAAGTTATATGCAGCGGCGTGGGAAGAAGATTACTATAGTGATAATAATACGATTATGGTTACCATCAGCCGTCTAAGGAATAAGATCGAACGGGACCCGCACCATCCCGAATATATCGTTACAGTGCGTGGACTAGGTTACAAATTCTACAACCCAGGTAAATAAGATGAGAAAACAAAATATATCCTATCAATTGTTAAAAAACTATATCGCGATCTTTCTTATAACAACGGTTATAACGATATTGGTGATTGTTGCTTTGTTTTGCATGAACAGGCTGGGATCTAAGGACATTATTTATAATCAGTTAACGGCTGCTAAGCTTATGCAAAATGACTATCAAAGAATTGACACTAGTGTTGTTAATGATGTCGGGGGCAGTTTACAGGTTGTAAATTCCAATTACGAAGTCATACACTCCATTGGCAACAATCCATTTACGTCCAAGCAGATTAGTGTCAAAGAATTTACGGATTTTCTAATGAATACTGGCGCTAACAAAGATATGATCACTGTTGAATATAATGAGCATGAACAATTTTGGCTGATCGTCTCTTTACCTATACAAGTGAAAATGACAGGCAGTTTCCATTGGAATTCAGATTCACCTATGCAGGATCATACCCTTCAAATGCTTGGGTTTATTGGGTTAGGTTATTTGTTGATTCTGATTCTAAGCACGATGATTTATGCGAGAATTACGGCGGTTAGTTTCATTAAACCCTTAGACCAGTTGTCCGCTGCTGTTAAAAAGGTTAAGAATGGGGATTATTCAGTAAGAGTGCAGGTAGGCGGGAATCGGGAGTTTAGTCAACTGGAGCAGGCTTTTAATCATATGGCAGAAGTGATTCAGATCCAGACCTCGTTAAAAGAACAGAGTGAAAACAATCGAAAAAATCTAATATTGGATATATCCCATGATTTAAAAAATCCATTAACAAGTATTATGGGTTACGCAGAGCTTGAACTAAAAGAACAGGGGAGCGGTCGGATAGAACATTTGGAATTTGCCAAAATAATATACGAAAATAGTATCCGTGCCAATGTATTGATTCAGGATTTGTTTGAATTATCGAGAATGGAAAGTCCCGAATTCCGCTTGGATGTTACAACAGATGATTTCTCAGAATATTTGAGAGAAGAAATGATACATATGTTGCCCGAGCTTGAGGCTGCGGGTATGATCCCTGATTTTGTAATCGAGCCAGAAGAAATAATTCTACAGTTTGATAAAAAAAGAATGAATCGAGTATTCTCAAACCTGCTTTATAATGCCATCGCTTATCAGGAGCAAGGTTCTACGTTTCAAGCTGTGCTGGAAAAGGTGAATGATGGAGCCAAGCTTACTTTTATTAATTACGGCCAACCATCAGCCTTGAACCCGGCAGGTTCTGGATTAGGGTTACTCATTGTTCAAAAAATAATAGCTGCTCATGGAGGGACTGTTCAGCTGAATACGCAAGATAACCAGTTTGAAATTATAATTGAGCTGAACCGGCAAATTTAAGGTCTATGTAAGATTACATTAAGTCATATGAAATTTCCCAATGCTAAAATGGTTGATATTCAGTCTATTAACAATTTTACTTGGGGGAATAGATTATAATGATTGATGAAAAATTAAGTAAAAGGCAATTGATCTTAGGCGTTATATTAGCAGTAATGTACTTTTTAGGGTTGTTCTCTATTCTCTTGATCAGGCCGGTTATGGGGATTCTCAACCATGTTTTTATTTGGCAGCCAGAACAACAAAATCGAATGGCCTTACTGTTGAATAGTCTGATCTACATAGGAGTGATTATAGGTTTTAGGGGATTCTATAAACAAGCTATTTATGATTTCAGACAATACTGGGTCCGTAATATGTTATGGATGGTTTGGGGACTTTGTTTGATTATTATCATCGGAAGTATGTTAATCCCCACACTAATTTCCATTTTTCATCCTATTACAAAGTCTGTTAATGAGGTGGATTTACGGGCAATGTTGTCCTCGTATCCATTTATTTTTACAGTGAACGTGGTATGGATTGGCCCCTTGATTGAAGAATTAGTATATCGGGTTACCATTTATAGAACGATCCGCAGGAAGAGTCGTCTTCTGGCTTATCTGATATCCTCCTTTTTATTTGGCTTTCAACATGTCTATAGAGCCGTGGTGTTCCAGAGTAACTATAACGAAATGTGGAATATCTTCTCCTATATGGCTGCTGGATTAATCTTTGCCTACCTATATGAGAAAAGAAAAAATATATTAGTGCCTATAGGCGCGCACATGTTTAGTAATGGTTTATCTGTGCTTCTCTATTTCTT
This sequence comes from Paenibacillus sp. FSL E2-0190, assembly GCF_037992965.1. NCBI lineage: Bacteria > Bacillati > Bacillota > Bacilli > Caryophanales > Paenibacillaceae > Paenibacillus > Paenibacillus sp. FSL E2-0190. The sequence continues at coordinate 4,562,325 of NZ_CP150306.1, read as the reverse complement.
AAGTTAATACGAAACTTGACTTCATATCAGATTACTAGTAAACTGATAATCAAATAGATCCAATTCCAAAGTAATGGATGTGGCATAATGCGAGACAATGGATTCACTGAAGACAACAAACTAAGCTTATTGATCTGGCTGCGGCTGGTAAGAGTTTATGACAATAGTAACGATCTTTCCAATGAGTTCTTGAAGCAGTTTGATTTAACGGTCAGCCAGTTTGATGCGTTAGTACAAATACTATTACATCAGCCTGTGACACAAATGGATATTGCCGAGCATTTAACCATTACTAAAGGTGGAGTATCACATATGCTTGGCAGATTAGAAAAAGAAGGATGGATTGAACGCAAGCAGGATTGGAAGGTGAAGTATATTTCTTTAACTGAAAAGGGCCAGGCGCTTATCGAGAAGGTGCTTCCTTTGCAATCGGATTTCCAAGCTTCGTTATTCGATCCACTGACGGACGACGAGAAGAAAGTATTTTACAGCATGCTTAAGAAGATTCACCGCCATAGCCTGAATGAGAATCGAATTCCACGAGGAGTTCAGTAGTATTGTAAAAGCTTTATTCTGAATAAAGCTTCCTTTTTTCAGCATCAGTTTACTAGTAAACCATAATTATATTAGGAGGAAATTAAAATGAGCCAACCACAAATAACCGGACAACATCATGTATCAATGATTACTAAAGACGCTAAACAAAACCTATGGTTTTATACAGAAGTACTGGGACTAAGACTTGTCAAAAAAACCGTAAATCAGGACGATCCAACCATGTACCATTTATTCTATGGCAACTCTAATGGCGCTCCAGGCACCGAGGTATCCTTTTTTGAAATGCCAAATGCAGGCCAGACCCGGAAAGGAACGAACAGTATTTCTGCAATCTCTCTTCTCGTTCCTAGCGATGAGGCTTTAGTATATTGGGCTAGCAGATTAGATACATTTGAAGTCGCTCATGAAGCTATCGTAAGTATAGAGGAGCGCAATTCGCTTACTTTTCAGGATAGTGATGAATTAACGGTTCATCTGGTGTCCGCAGAAAAAGATAATGTGACTCAGCTGGTAGAACCTTGGATTACTGATGATATTCCACCACAATATGCCATTGTTGGATTGGGTCCCGTTGAATTGACTGTTCGTGAGGCTAGCCGTACAAAGGCTGTTTTGGAGGATATTTTAGGCTATACACAAGTTCGTAGAGTGCCATCCATGGGTGACCCGAAGGTAATGGTGGATATTTATGAAACAGCTAAAGGCGGCTTGTACACTGAACTTCAGCTCAAAGAAGTTAATGATCAAGACCGGGAAAGACCGGGAAGAGGGAGTATCCATCATGTGGCTATAAGAGTGAAGGATCTGGAAGAATTAACCGCATGGGCTGCTAAAATCACAGCTGCAGGGTTCAAGAACACAGGGGTCATTGATCGTTATTACTTCCATTCCTTGTATTTCCGTGATCCGAACCATATTCTTTTCGAGCTTGCTACAGATGGTCCAGGGTTTGAGATTGATGAATCTTTTGACACATTGGGCGAGAATTTGACCTTGCCTTCTTTTCTGGAAGAACGCCGGGAAGAGATTGCATCAAAGCTTCATCCTATCCAATAATACAGCGAAGAAAGTAGGACATCATCATGATGGAACAATATAGAATCGACGAGAATAAGGGTTTAGAAATAGGTTTATACACTTTAGGTGATCATGTTGCAGATGCCTTAACAGGTAAACCAATCAGTGAACGACAACGGATTCAAGAGATCATTGCTGCCGCCAAATTAGCAGAGGATGCTGGATTAGATGTATTTGGAGTGGGGGAGAGTCATCAGCCGAAATTTATTACTTCAGCAGCATCGGTCGTACTTGGAGCTATAGCAAACGCAACGGAACGAATCAAACTTATCAGTTCAGCGACTGTATTGAGCACAGCGGATCCTGTACGTGTACATGAAGAATTTTCGACATTGGATTTGTTATCCGAAGGCAGAGCAGAAATTGTTGCTGGACGTGGATCACGATTAGGAGCTTATGAACTGTTCGGATATGACGTGAGGGATTATGAAGAATTGTTCGAAGAGAAGATTGAATTGCTTATGAAAATAAATAACGAAAAAAGAATTACCTGGGAAGGGCAATTCCGTCCTGCTCTGAATGATATGGAGATTTTTCCGAAGCCTCTGAATGGTAAACTGCCTATCTGGCGAGCGGTTGGTGGACCTCCGGCAAGTGCAGTTAAGGCAGGAAGAATGGGCATCCCGATGATGCTGGCTGTTCTAGGTGGACCTGCTTCAGCGTTCAAGACCTCTGTGAATATGTATCGTCAGGTTGCCGCACAATCAGGTTTTAATCCGGCAGAGCTGCCGGTGGGTACAACCACCCTTTTATATATCGATAAAGATTCACAGCAAGCATTCCGTAACTATTACCCATATTTAAATCACATGATGAAAGAGCTTCGTGGATCAGCGTACCCTAAAGACCAATTTGCTGAAGCCATGAGTGTGAGAAATGCGCTGCTCGTAGGCAGCCCACAACAGGTTATTGAAAAAATCCTTTATCAACATGAGCTGTACGGACACAATCGTTTTCTGGCTCAGATTGATATTGGTGGTTTACCTTATGCTCAGGTTGAGCAAATCATTGATTTGTTGGGATCGGTAGTCGCACCAGCCGTAAGACGGGCCACAGCTAAGAAATAAGAAAAACTATGAGATTGGAAAAAATTATATTAAAATTATTCCAATAAGGTTAGACGATGGTTTGAGAAGGATCACTTAAGGAGGCGAAGTGTGACGAATAAAATGATAGCTGCGCAACGTCTATATAACCAGAAGATCGTTGATTACAAGCTAATCAAGCCTGAACAGGTCGTTAAAGAATTAGGGGCAGTACAGGCGCAGGATTACATGCAGGCGATGTGGGCGATCGGGTTACGTACTCCATCTTCGAATTTAGCTGATATAGAGCGTGCTATCGCTGATCGTAAGATGATTCTGAATTGGACGCTGCGAGGTACGCTTCATTTTGTCCCACCGGAAGATGTAAAGTGGATGCATCAGCTATCTGTGCCGCGTTTAGCGGGACAAACAAAGCGGCGGAATGCAGAGCTTGGGCTAGATGATCAGACACTAGAACGTTGTAGACATATTATAGTTAATGCTTTACAAGGTGGAAAGCAGCTAGATCGTGCACTTCTACTTCAGCTTATAGAAGAAGAAGGTATTCACACAGGGAACCAGCGTGGTTATCATATGTTGTGGAATGTTGCGTACCAAGGGTTGATTTGTTTCGGACCGATGAATGGTAAGCAGCAAACGATTGTTTTGTTAGAGGAATGGGTGCCACAGTTTCGAGAACTTTCTTACGATGAATCATTGTATGAACTCGCTCGGAGATATTTCACTGGACATGGTTTTGCAACTGTTCAGGATTTTGCTTGGTGGGCAGGCATAACCCTTACCGATGCTAGAAGAGGTCTGGAAGCGGCCAAAAGTCAACTGCAATCAGAGGTTATTGATGGCAGTGAGTATTGGATGTCTGCTCATCGGCTAGAGCCAGCTGCTGAGGACTCGGGCGTTCATCTGCTTCCGGGTTTTGATGAGTACATTCTGGGTTATAAAGACCGAAGTGCCGTTCTAGAGCCCAACGTTGCTCCTTTGATAGTTCCGGGGAATAATGGTGTTTTTCTTCCAACGATTGTTGTGGAGGGTCAGGTTGTGGGTACATGGAAAAGAACCCTAAAGACCAAGGGGATTGAGATTATGATCCATCCTTTTGCCGAGCTGGGCGATACGGAAAAGTTGGTACTTAAAGAAGCTGAGCGATATGCGGCATTTATTGGGCTGCCAATAATCAAAATGAATGTGAGTGGTTCATTGAGATGAGTATTTCACTATTCTCACCAATCTCATCATTCTCGACATTCTCACCATTTTCATCTTTCTTACCATACTTTTGTGCGCATCTCTCTCGCTAACGGACACCGTTGCACTTATTAGCACCTAAATGCTGATTTGCTGAGCTTTTCGGACTCCAATGCAGTTATTCCCGTCGCAGCACCTCTTTTGACCCCTATTTTTGCGGAATAGCGGCATCTGGGTCTGATAGATTCGTAAAAAGGCTATTTTTAGCTCAATAGCGTCTCCTGAGTCCGAACGGCATAATGGGTGAAGGGTGAAGGGTGAAGGGTTAAATGGATACCGATTACCGAATAGCCGCTCACGAATGCACTCTGAGTAAAAAATAACCCGGCAGGGCGGAGCTGCCGGGTTATTTTCATGAAGCATATAGTTAGCTTAATTAGATTCGTCTAGCTAATTCAGCGCCTTCCCAAATCGCATTCAGCGCTCTACGCGCTTGCACCGCATCGCCAATTACATGATAAGGGATGGAGCTTTCCTCCAAGAAATCCTGAAGGATTTGTTTGTTGAGGGCGCGTGAACCTACAGCAATTACTACATAATCAGCAGGTAGGCTGTGACGTTCGCCGTCTTTTTCAACAATTACGCTATCCCCTTGAATCGCCATACATTTGCTGTTGGTCATTAATTCAACGCCATGTCCATATAGACTTTCCATGACACAGATTTTCCGCAGAAGCCCTAGATCATTAGCAACATCAGCTTGCATTTCAACTACAGTGATTTGATGTCCTCGCTCTACAAGCAGTTCTGCGACCTCAAGCCCCACTAAACCACCGCCGATAATAACGACTCTTCCTTCTGGATGAACCGTTCCCCATAACACATCATGTGAATTGACCACATGTGAACTGTCGATGCCTTCCACAGGCGGAATAACAGGAGAAGATCCGATTGCAAGAATGACCTCATCTGGAGCAATTTCCTGGATTAATTCAGGTGTAACCTCTGTATTCATTCGAATGTCTACACCTTCTCGTTTAGCGGTTTCTCCCATATTCAGAGCGGCTGCAGCCATTTCCTCTTTACGTGGTGCGGCACCGGCAATATAAAGCTGTCCGCCCAGAATGTCATTTTTTTCGCATAATATTGGATGATGCCCACGTCGTTTCAGGGTGACAGCTGCTTCTAATCCGCCAGGGCCACCACCAGCAATAAGTACTTTTTTTGGGATACCCGTTTGCTGCAATTCATATTCACTTTCACGGCCGGTTGCAGGATTAAACACACAGCTGATAAATGGAACATTAGGATTCACGAATCCATCGAAGCAGCCTTGGTCGCAACCCACACATTTAACGATCGTGTCTGCACGTCCGGCTAAAGCTTTATTGCAGAATTCCGGATCTGCCAGCTGCGCACGCCCAATGGCTACAAAATCAGCCAAACCCTCCGCAATAATCCGGTCTGCAATTGCTGGATCATTAATACGGCCTACGGCAATAACAGGGATGTTAACCACAGATTTAATTTGTGCTGCGTTATCTACATTGAAGCCTACAGGTAAATCGATCGGCGGAACTTCATATTTAATCGCAGCGCCAGCAGGGACCCCACGAGATACATTAACAGCATCAATTCCAGCTTCTTCAGCGAGCTTTGAGAAGAGCTTCATATCTTCCAGCGTAAGTCCGCCCGGTAGATCCTCAATCGCAGAGATTCTCATCAAGATAGGGAACCCAGGTCCAACCACTTTCCGGATAGCCCGGATACAAGACAGTGGGAAGCGGCAGCGATTCTCCCAAGAACCGCCGTACTCATCCTGACGAAAATTCATTGCAGGACTTAGAAATTGTTGGGGCAAATAACCATGGCCCGCATGGAATTCCACACTGTCAAATCCGGCTTTCTTCGCACGTAATGCTGTATCTGCGTAAGCTTGAACCATCTCACCGACTTCATGATGCGCTAGTTCACGTGGTATATGAGTCACGCCTTCAAACGGAACAGGTGAAGAGGAGACCTGAATTAGGTTGGGAGTTACTTTACCTCCATGCCATAACTGCAGACAGCTTTTGCCTCCTGCCTCTCGAATAGCTAATGCTAATTGAGCCATACCTGGAATGAATTTATCATCATAAAGGGCAGGAGCATCATCGGAGGCCGCCGTTGGGTGAATAGTTGTTACTTCTACAGTATTTAAGCCGTTGCCGCCTTTAGCTCGTGCTACATGGTAATCAATCAGACGATCACTGACGTATCCACCCGGCGCGTTCATTTTCGTGCCCATCGCTGGTAAAATGACCCGGTTCCTAAGCTCCATATTTCCGATTGCGCCCTTGCTAAATAGATGTGTGAATTCCATACGATAACTTCCTCTCTACATATAGGTTAAAAATAAATAGGTTATTTTAACCTATATTAGCGAAAGGGTAGGGTGAAAGTATGTGCAAAAAATCACGAGTGATTTGGCAGGAATGTAGTAATTGAGGTAATATAAGAAAATGATGAACCGGATACGTATTCCGGAAGCCCGGAGGATGATTATGGATATTGAAGTTTTGATTCTGGCCCAATTAATGAAAGGGGCCAAACATGGTTATGAAATTAAAAAAAACATTATTTTTGTAATGGGCAATGATAAAATCGTAAACAATAACTCGCTTTATCCAAAGCTGAAATTATTTGAAAAGCGAAAATGGGTAATCAAAAAAACGGAAATTCAGGAACGCCGGCCTAAACGTTATGTATATTCTATAACTACTGAGGGTGAGGAGCGGTTTAACACCTGCTTAACAGAATTTACGCTGGAGACTATTCGAATTGATAATGAATGGTCTATTCGTCTTGCTTATTATGAGCTATTGGATCAGGAGACACGTAGAAGATTGCTTGATTACAGAGAGACTTATATGAACGAAAAGCTGGACCATTTACAGCAGTTATCCAAAGTAGTTGGCAATAGTGAGGATATGGATTACTCTGAGGAGCTCTATTTTTACACCCGAAGTATGGTTTTACGAGAGATCGAGTTAATTAAGGAGCTGTCACGTAAATTAGAAGCATAAGGAAACCGTTGGATTAGCTATAAAAATAGAATTTTATAAACACACCTCGCTGTAATCGTTAATTAACGGTATATTTGTAAAATCGATTCATAGTTTAGCTTTAGGTTTTCCGCTTGTGATTGGTATCATCATCTTTATTTTGGGTTTGATCATATTGGGAATCGAATATTTCACATCAGATTAGTTGAACCCCTCTCCAGAGAGGTGGGCATAGAACTGGATGATGAGAGTGCGCTTTTTCAAGCACTAATGAAGGATTCTGCGGCTTCTATTCCTTATGTAAAGCTTGGTGAAACCATCCACTAATTCGCAGATCGAAAAGCAACGTTTAAACTTGAGTCAATCTGGCAGCCTTTTTGAGTTCAAATAGTAAAGATTATGAGCCTGGAGCAACGATCAGAGGATTTCATCTGACAGGTAAATGGGCGGATCAGACTAAGGATATCCTTTTTGTTGTGCGAACAGATGCTAAGTAAATACTGTATTTTAAAATAAAAAAGACTACCCAGAAAAAAATCTGGCTAGTCTTTTATTATTTGCTTTTATTTTTTGGCTTTAAAACCTGATGCTTGCATAAGCTTGGTGAATACTTCGGTGTTTTCGTAGATTCCAGTAAATAATTGTGCATTTTTGCCCATAGCTGTGATTGGAATATCAACCGCAGTATGGCCTGAGGTCGTCCAGTCCACTACAAAATTGTGTTTGGAATTGGCGATGGCGAAAGGACCGTCTTCTTTGGATATGCCGTCACCGGACTCATCATCTGCGTCAACTGCTTCAATAGAAAATCCGCCGGTCTCATGGTCGGCAAGAACAAGAACCAGTGTATCTGGATTCTTTTTGGCGAAGTCTTTGGCTACTTGCACGGATTTGTCCAGTTCTTGACCTGATTTAATCGTCATTTTAGCGTTGTTTTGGTGTGCAAATTCGTCAGTGCCTTCTTCTTCCACCATAAGGAAAAATCCCTTTTTATTTGTTGCTAGCGTATCTATAGCTTTCTTAGTCATCTCGGGCAGCGATACCACCGGATTATAAATATCTCCTTCACCCTCAGGCTTTTGCTGGAACATTTCCTCGTTTGCGAATATTCCAAGCAGCTTGCCGTCTTTTGCTTTTTGCATATCCGCTTTGTTCGTTACATAGGTGTAGCCCAATTGTTTAGCTTTATCCACAAGGTTACCTTGCGTTCCTTTGCTTTTTTCTGAAGGATCTTCAGCGGGTTCATCTGGGAATTTGCCGGGATTGCCTGCCGGGTACCAGAAATCCTCACCCCCACCGAGCAGAACATCAACCTTGCTCTTTGTCAGAAGCTGAAGAGCGATATCACTTTGCTTTGAGCGGTCTTCAACGTGAGCACCAAATGCGGCGCCAGTCGCGTCTGTAATCTGACTAGTAGTAACGACACCAGTTGATTTCCCGGCATCTTTAGCATATTCCATAATGGTCTTAACACTTTTTTTATCGGCATCCATTCCGATAGCACCATTATAAGTCTTCACACCGCTGGCATAAGCAGAAGCAGAAGCAGCCGAATCTGTAACAGGGACAGTGGAGCTTGTATGAATTAATCCAACGTATGGCATGGAATCCATTGCTAGATTTCCTTTTTCACCTACGGTGGCAAGCCGGATGGCATCACGCTGAGCAGCACCCATTCCGTCTCCAATAAACAGAATTACATTTCTTGTGTTCGAAGATGCTGCGTCTGCTTGATTAGGTGCATTTGTAGTGACTATGCTGGATACAAAAAGAGCAGTTGCCGCTGTTGCTATAATTGCTGTTCTGACGCCATACTTTTTCGGTGATTTCATAATTTCCCTCCTAATGTATGTTTACAGTCTCATATTATAGTAGTTACATTAAGAGAATGTTTTCTTTTCTTGTAAAAAATGTAAAATGATATAGCGAATATAAATTATCGGAGCTGTGATAAAAGATTTTAAAATAAAAAATATCTGGGTGTATTATTGGCATATTGGATATATTCGTCTCCGAATACGGACTTTAAATGTTGCTCTTCTTGAAGAATTAGTAAATGAATCGCGGCAATGTTAAGAATGAATATTAGGAGTGTTAACAGATTGGGGTACATCAGATACAATCCCAAAAACATGAGATCAAACCCGACAAATGCAGCGTTTCTACTATATTTATAAATACCGTGTGTGATGAGTTTGGTTACAGTAGTCTTATCAATCCCAACTCTCCATGAAGTGCGCATAGCAATCATAGCTTGAATGAAAATGGAACATCCGAGGGCAGCTACACCCACACCGCTAAAGTGAATTACAGGAATATCAAACGTTTTGCCTACAAGTGTAACCAGAAAGGACTCTGCTACGGAAAAAACAAACCATGCTGCGCCCCATAAAAAAGTAGAGGTTTTTACCAATAGCTCGGTATAATGGATCTTAGATAGTTTAGCGCCTTTAGCCAGAACGTTTCCTTTAATGTGGTTTTTCTTGTAAAGTATAAGGAGCTTTAATAGATAAGAAATTAGGAAGATGCAGAAAAGAAGTAGAGATAGGATGTTTTTAAGATCGCTCATTATGATTTCCTCCTCACTAATACATATGAATGATTGCTCATATGTTTGTTTATATCTTATTTCCTAATATTGTACATGTCAACTAATTATTGATTTAGGGGGATATCGTGAAAATAAGAGTATACAAAAAACGGTGGCTATGGGTGTTGGTTATCGCGGTTATTGTACTTGCAGGTACTGTAATCGGTATGCTGGTTACGCAAACTGGGCTTGCAACCTTTACTTCCAATGCTTATGGAGTCTCTTTGAAGTATCCAACGGAATGGGTTGTAGATTCAGCAGATGATAAGAAGGGTCAGGGGGAGGATGGTTTTTTTCAATTATCCGCTATGTCTGGAGAGGGACAATCAATAGATGAAGTTGCTGAAATCGTTGCCTCCCATCAGCTGAAGCCTTATGGCTCCAATCCGCAAATTACTGAACTGACATTAGAGAGGTTAAAAGAGGAAGAGAGGGCAAAGTTGATTATGCCTTCTGCTGACCAAGGGGAGGAATGGAATCATCAAGCGGCGCTTATAATTAAATATCCCGAAGCGGTGAAAATAGGAGATGATGTATACTATTATTTTATTTTGCAGGGCGATAAGGAACATGTGGAGGAGATAGGTCAGACCGTAAGATTTACAGGTAAACCGTAAAGTGCTTGCGCACGAAGGTAGTCTATGGGTTTATTTGCAGGGATATCCAAGAAATATTCCGACTGCCATGTTTGCGTTTTTTGAGCTTGGCGACTCGTGGGATTGTCCCAAGGCGGGTAGACTCGAAAAGCTCTTTTTCCACCTTCGCCTTTATCAGATAGAATATCTTGTTCTCCTAGGACAGCTTTTGGAAAAATAAATTGGCCAAAGTGATTCCCATTTCGTGTACTTATAACGAAGAGATCAGCAGGATCTGAGATGTCATAGGGTTGGATGGGATGATCTCCAATTCGCTCCCATAGTGTCACAAATTGCCCGACTTTAGTGGGTGTGATTTTAGCCACCCGGAATCTAATGGCCAGCGCATTTAAGGTAAAGATATATGCTCCGTATTCCGCATTTTGCGGTTCAAGAATTGGTTCGGAGCAATCAAACCTGCAAGGATTATATACTTCTTCCATGGTAGCAAGTAAGTCACTATGTAGGGTATCTAAAAAGCTCATCTTCTTATCATTCATCTGTTATTCTCCCATTTGAGTTCGTAATGTTCACTATCTTAATGCAAGTGAACCGAGTTCACAAGTGTAGGAATAATAGAGAAATTGAACTTATACTAAACTTGGAATCTTCAGAAGTGGTTATGGCGGAAACCTATTCGGGGAGTTGTTTGTTTTACTTACTGACGTTTTGTCATTTGTTGGATTTATTTTATTTTGATATGGTTTTCCAAAGAAAAATAGCTTGTGATTTTTGGGGGAGTAGAAATTTTGGATATGATGAACATACTGGTTGAAGAACGCCATTGTCCTTTATGTAAAGAATTGAATCGTTGTGGCGCTGAAGGCGGTGACTGTTGGTGTTTCCATACAGAAATTCCACTCGAATTGCAAGAACAGATCCCGGAAGAACTGAGAGGGAAAGCTTGTATCTGCCAAAAATGCGTAGAAGCATTTAATAAACATTAACCGGGATTTTAATTAACTCTCGACGAAAACCGTAATTTCATTGTATATAATTAAAGTGTAATCTAAAAAAATAATGGAGGCGCAGATGAGGAAGCCAATAATTGCAGTAGATATGGATGATACAATTTGCCATCTAGTGAAGCGAGCCATATACCATAATAATAATGATTTTCCCACGCATCTGCTGCGGTATGAGGAAATGCTTGATTGGAATACGGATCATTTACGTCATCCGGATTGTACACAAGAGATTTTCTATGGGCGGCCCGGTCTGTATGAAGAGCTTGAACTGTTTGACGAACATGTCGTAGGAGAAATGGAGAAGCTGCATAACGCTTATGATGTAATTATAGTTACGGCAGCCCAACCCCAGTCGGTAGTGGAAAAATGGAACTGGCTGCAGAAGCATATGCCGTTTATTCCGATTGAAAATTTCTTTACCTGTAAGCGAAAAAATCTTATTAACTACGATCTATTGATCGATGACGGGGTGCATAACCTGGTTCCGGCATTGCAGGAGGGAAGAAAAGTGCTTTGTATTCCGCATCCATGGAATTTGCGGGCCCGTGAACAATATGCTTTTCCATTATTGACCTCATGGGAAGGTGCAAAAGAGAAGATAGATCAGATGTTAGGACGTCCAGAGAACGAATGAGACTGTTTTTTATAGATGATGTACAGAAAAATATTCTACGCCAAAAAATGAAGGTATCCCATTAGCCATTGTGGCTTTTGAGATACCTTTTTTATGTCTATTTGCAGAAGCGCAATTTCATTATTATGCTCTGGATGTAAATATGTTGAATTAGTGACATTTCGATTCTTGGACTCTTTTCTTTGTATATTATTGTATATAAAAGGAGTGGAGATAGTAGTGAGAACAATCGGAATTGATTTAGGAACGACCTATAGTCTTGCTGCTTATTGGGACGGCAGTCAGGCTGTAATTATTCCCAATGTACTCGGGGAGCATGTAACACCCTCGATTGTTAGTGTAGATGCAGGGGGAGAAGTATTGGTTGGAAGAATCGCACAGGAAAGACTGATTACACATCCACAGTTAACCGCCTCGACTTTTAAGCGCTTTATGGGATCAGCAAAGAAATACACGCTAGGTACGATGAGTTTTACTCCTGAAGAGTTATCTTCTTTTGTTCTGCGGTCACTGAAAGAGGATGCGGAAAATCATCTAGGTGAGTCCGTAACGAAAGCTATAATCAGTGTTCCGGCTTATTTCAATGATGTTCAGCGGAAAGCAACTAAGAAAGCGGCTGAGCTGGCTGGTTTACAAGTAGAGCGGCTTATTAGTGAACCTACGGCGGCAGCACTCGCTTATGGCCTGCATCAGAATCAGGAGACTTCATTTCTTGTTTTTGATTTGGGTGGAGGAACCTTTGATGTGTCAATCCTGGAGCTTTTCGAAGGGGTAATGGATGTTAAGTCGATTGCCGGTGATAACTATCTTGGCGGGGAAGATTTCACAGAGATACTAGTGGCCTATTTTATCCAAAAGAATAAGCTGGACGCTGAATCGTTAACACCAATAACGAGGTCGATGTTGTATAAGCAGGCTGAGCAGAGTAAACGAATTCTTGGTACAGAGTCTGCTGCGACTATGCGGATAGTTATTAAGAAGGAAGAATACGTGCTGACTATAGAACGCTCAGAGCTTGAGCAATTGGTACAACCGTTACTAATACGTCTAAGACAGCCGATAGAAAGAGCATTGCGGGATGCTTCTCTGCAGCCTTCCGATCTGGATGGGATTGTGATGATTGGGGGTGCGACTAAAATGCCTCTGATTAAGCAAATTATCAGCCGTATGTTCGGGAAAATGCCTTATGCGAATATCAGCCCAGATGAGACCGTCGCACTGGGAGCTGCGGTTCAGGTAGCTCTGAAGCAGCGTGATCAAGCGCTGGATGAAATGATTTTGACGGACGTTTGCCCCTATACATTAGGAACCAGTGTTTTGCGTAGAGGTTCAAGCGGACAAACGTCATCTGGACATTACTTTCCGATCATTGAACGTAACACTCCGATTCCTGTTAGCCGGGTAGAACGTCTATATACAGCCGCAGATAATCAAAAGATCATAAGTGTGGATGTGTATCAGGGGGAGAGTCCTCGCGTTGAAAATAATCTTTTCCTGGGAGAAATGGAGTTTCAGATTCCGCAAGCACCTCGGGGAGAAGAAAGTATAGATGTCAGATATACATATGATGTGAATGGGATTCTTGAGGTGGAGGTTACAACCGTTTCAACAGGTCAGAAGCATCAGATGATCATTGAGCAAAATGCTGGTGCAATGACGAAAAAGCAAATTGAAGCTCGTTTACTGGAACTGCGGAGTATCAAAATTCATCCGCGTGAGCGTACCGAGAACAGGCTTCTGCTTGCTAGAGGTGAGCGTTTATATGAAGAGGTGCTTGGGGACCAACGGAAATTTATCGCACAGTGTCTGAAAGTATTCGAAGATGCTTTATATACTCAGAACGAGAAAGTGATTGAAAAAGCGGCACAAGCTTTCAATGAGCAATTGGCGGAAATTGAAGGGTGGTCATACTTCACATGACAATCTGGAGTATGTTGGAGATTGAACCCACAGATGAACTAGCTATCATCAAAAAGGCCTATGCCAAAAAACTGAAATCGCATCACCCCGAAGATGACCCTGAAGGATACCAGCAGCTTAGAGAAGCTTATGATACAGCTGTGAAATGGGCCCGCTCCGGGCAGCGTATAGCAAGCACTGTCCCTTCATTGGTAGGTGAGGATAAGAAAGAAATAGCAGAAGCAATATCAAAAGAAATAGAAAAAATGGTGATACAAGCAGAAAAAGTAATACGAGTAGATGAAGTTGAGGAGGAAGAAAGCGAGGAGGAAGAACAAGAAGTTGCGGAGGAAGACACCGAGGAGGAAGTAGAAGGGGCTACTACTATACCGCATGAAAACGAGTGGGCGCTGTTTCGCCCACTTCCCATTCAACTTGATGCTGATCTTCAAGAACAGCCAGCAGATATTTTTGACAGACAAATTAGGGAACTGTATGCGGATTTCTCACGGCGGATTCAACAAGCTTCGTGGCATTCACTTTTGAATGAAGATTTCATGTGGAGTATAGAGCATCGTGATCGGCTAAGGGATAAGCTTATGTTGTTCCTTGATCAGTATCGAAATTTGCCTCATGCCGTATGGGAGGCTTTGGATTCATTTTTTCATTTTCGTGAGGACAAGGAAATATTTCTTCAACGTTATGATAATAAGTTAGTTGAGTACATACTAGGGCAGGTCGACGGAAGCATGGAAATGCGTTATGAGTGTTTCCTTTTGCAGGAGTCTCTTGAGTTTGACATAGAACACTATCTAAATCTGAGGCGATCCGCTCAATTCATGCTGATGGAGGATAAACATACTGAAGCGGGTCAACTGCTCGACGAAGCAAATAAGCTGTTTCAGAATGATCCGGATCTGCAATTATTGCGAGCTAAGAATTGTCTGGATACTGCTGATTATATGGAAGCGCTGGTGTGCTTGGACCGAGTAACCACTATGTGGCCTAACGAAAGAGACGGTTACTTATTAAGAGGGCGGCTTCTCTACTATTTGCAGCGTTATGAGGAAGCGATGAAGGATTGTGAATATTTGCTGCAAGAGGATGCTGGAAATAGAGATGTGCAATGTTTAATTCTGGAATGTAAGATTGCATGTTCTCAAATTGAGGAAGCTCTTACACAAACGGAGACTAATGAGCCTAAAAAGGACGAGTTCATTCATTTTCGTTACCTTGCGAATAAGTTCATGTTGAAGAACAAAAAAATGTATCCACAACGTCTTCGTATCTCTTCGCTCGTAAGCATTGGAAAGAGCATTATAGGGTCTATATTATTCTATCTATTGGTTTTCCTGAAATTAAGCTGGTTCTATATTTTGGTATATACCATATATTATTTTTCAGTATCTGAGCTTCCCCCGCTTGTCAATGCGGTGTTCATTCTTATTTTTCTATGGAAAATCAGGAAGATTTGCAAAACAGCATACCTATTCTCGAACTAATATCAGGAGGCTCTACATGCTGAAGGAATACAATGTTAAGCAAAGAAAACGATTGGAAATGTATTTCCGCTGTCTTTCCTCTACCTGCATACGTGGTCTCTTAGGGAGATACTATGTGGTTTATGAGTTTGATTTCAGTAATGTCTTCTTCAAAAGAGGGTTAATCAAAAATGCTTGTGAAAGATGGAATATCGAGGATGCTAACTCCTTTCATCGCCAGATTCGCTGGCTTCTAGAAGATGGCAACCGTGCAGAATATAGATCTTTACATGCTCGATTAGCCACACTTTCCGAAACCTCACGCAGTAAATATCTTGAGGCACATAAGGATCATGAGGATTTTGTTAATCTGAAGGTTGTTGCACAAGGTATACATCAGTTGCCTTCTGGTGACATTTCAGCTTTTGGATTAGCTTGGGTAATTTATCTGAGCCGGATTGGTTATGTTGAGGATTATTTGAAGAAGGAAGAAGCCTGGGAATACAAAATAGAAGCCGCAAGGCAGCTACAAGAACGTTATAGTAGTTGGGCGGATTATTATATAGCCTATTCCTTGGGCAGCAAATTTTCATTAGTACAATCCGGCGGATTAGATAATCTATTTGAGACGGGATTGCAGAAGCTCATGCGAAATAGCAGCATTCTATACAGGGAAGCCGTTTGGGGGCAAAATCTGCAGCCGGAAGCCACTTAGTCCGAACTTAGGTAATTAATACCTATTGATTACCTATTGATTACCTATTGAATCCCTATCCCGTGTTGCTTAAGGACCCAGAGGACGCTATTTGCAAATTTATAGCCCTTTGAGCCGGTTTTCGGACTCCAGTGCAGCTATTCCTTGAGGAAGCGGTCTTTTGTGGTGTTTTTGATGCCAATAGGTGCTATGCGGTCCGTTAGGAATCCAAATGGGGGATAATGCAGCGTATAAGGTCAGCTGTGTCCGATAAGCTGCGTCGTAAGTGCAAATGTGATCCAAGCAAACGAAGTTTAGTAGTTTAGTGTTACAACGCGAGCAAAGGTATCTCCATGGATCAGATCAAAGAGCAAGCTAAAAATAAGATGCAGCAGTAAGACCAAACAGTAAAACCAAACAATAAACAATAAGACCAAACAGTAAACAGTAAGACTAAAACTCAACAGTTAAACCCAACAGTATATCCCAAAACGAGGGAGTTCCAGCTGCTATAACGTAGCTTTTGGAATTCTCTCTTTTTGTGATGCCGGATTAATCTTGACAGGATCTAATGTTTGTATATAATTGGAATAGACCGACGGTCGGTCGATAGAATGGAGGACGTTGCAGATGAGAATTTCCAAAGAAGCGGAAGAACGTAGAAATGAAATATTGGATACAGCAGAAATGCTGTTTTTTACGAAAGGGTATACCAAAACGACAGTGAATGATGTCTTGCAGGCTATAGGTATCGCGAAGGGAACCTTCTACTATTATTTTAAATCGAAGGAAGAGGTCATGGATGCTGTTGTGCTGCGATTTATTGATGCTGGTGTAGCAGCTGCTAAGCAAATTGCTGCAGATCCTAAGCTGACCGTTCATGAAAAGCTGCTGCAAATCATTATGGCGCAAAAGCCGGATACGGACAGAAAAAGCCAAATGATTGAGCAGTTCCATCAGGCTGATAATGCACAGCTGCACCAGAAAAGCTTGGTGGAAACCATTTTGCGGCTAACTCCTGTTTTGACGGAGGTCATTGAGCAGGGCATAGAGGAGGGACTGTTTCACAATCCGTATCCCCGGGAGACGATGGAATTTCTATTGATTACCTCTCAATTTCTTTTTGATGAAGGGATATTCAAGTGGCAGCCTGAGGAAATCATCCAGAAGATAAGAGCTTTTATCTATACGATGGAAATTACGCTGGGGGCGGAGAAGGGCAGCTTCGACTATGTGTTTCAAATGTTTGAGTAGGGGAGAGGGAATATTCTGAACAACAAATCCTTCGGAAATTTTATGATCATTTGGATGGGGGAGTGGATATCCAGTATTGGCAGCGGGTTGACGGCTTTCACCTTAGGGGTCTATGTGTTCCAGATGACGCAGACCGCCTCTAGTGTGGCACTTTTAACCTTATGTGCTTTTCTCCCTTCTATTATGCTCAGTCCTTTTGGCGGCGTGTTAGCGGATCGGTTTGATCGGCGATTGATGATGATAGCAGGGGATTTGTTGTCTGCTTTTGGACTTGTATATGTTCTCATCATCATGCTGCTGGGTGAACCTCAATTATGGCAGATTTGTCTGGGCGTGACGTTTAGTTCGATTTTTGTATCCTTGCTTGAACCTGCCTACAAAGCTACCATTACAGATTTATTAACAGAGAAGCAATTTGCTAAGGCCAGTGGCTTAGTCCAGCTTGCTGCGTCCTCAAAATATCTTCTTTCTCCTATCCTTGCCGGGATTTTGCTTAGCTTTATGGATATAAAAACTATCCTGCTTATAGATATCTCAACCTTTCTAGTTACAGTTCTTGCAGTGATGGCTGTTCGCAGGAATCTACAGACTGAACACAGAGTTCCAACGAATCAGTCGTTTGTAAAAGATTTGAAGGAGGGCTGGGATGCTCTTATTTACACGAAAGGTGTACTGCAGCTTACGATCATTTTGTCTGTCGTTACTTTTTATGTGGGTTTTCTCCAAACCTTATATACGCCTATGCTTCTACCCTTTACGGATACGAAAACTCTAGGCACGGTATTGTCTGTAAGTGCTATAGGGATGTTGCTCGGCAGTCTGATTATTGGAGTTTTTAGCATCGATCGTAAATATATCAAAGTATTAGCGCTCGGCCTAGGATTCGCCGGACTGTTTTTTTCTTTGGTGGGTCTGACCACGAATGTTGCTTTTATTACAGCTGCTGGCTTTTTATTTTTTGCAACGTTGCCTTTTGTTAATACCAGTGCTGATGTTATGATTCGCAATCATATCCCAAATGACACACAGGGGCGGGCATGGGGGATCATTGGCATTTTATCACAACTTGGTTATGTGGCTGCGTATGCTTTTGCTGGCATATTGGCTGATCAAGTGTTTAATCCTCTTTTACGAGAGGGAGGTCTGCTTGCTTCATCAGTAGGTAAGGTGATAGGCACAGGGGAAGGACGGGGAATCGGCTTATTATTTATCATCTCTGGTTTGCTCATCATTATTATGGCATTTGTGATCCCCAGAATGAAATCAATTCGCTGCCTTGAACGTGAATAATTGAACGAATTAGAGAGGAGAAGGCCCGTCAATGCTGCTACGAATTGTAAAAAGAGACCTTCAACGCAATAAAATCATTACCTTCGGATTATTTGTGTTTATCATGTTATCGGCTTTGCTTGTTGCTTCAGCGTCGCAAGTGATTATAGAATTGTCGGGGTCCTTGAATCAGCTATTGATTAAATCTAAAGCCCCTCATTTCGTGCAGATGCACGCAGGACAAATCGACAGCTCAGCAATCGAGAGCTTTACAGCCGCTAATCCACTGGTGAAAGATCAACAAACCGTAGAGATGCTTAACTTGGATGGATCTAACGTTTATCTAGGCAGTAACCAAGGCTCGGAAGCAAACAGCGTGATGGATATCGGCTTTGTAGAGCAGAACCCTTCTTTTGATTTGCTGCTGAATTTAGAGAACAAGGTGATTGAGGTATCGGCAGGAGAAATCGCTGTCCCCATTTATTATATGAAGCAAAAGAATCTGAAAATCGGCGACATAGTTAGCGTTCTAGGTGAACAGTTCGATAAAAAGTTTGTGATTACTGATTTTGTAAGGGATGTCCAAATGAATCCAGCCATGGTCAGCTCCAAACGTTTTGTCGTAAATGCTGCTGACTTTACAGCGCTTAAACAACAGCTCGGCGAACCTGAATACCTGATTGAATTTCAGCTTACAGATCTATCTAAGCTCAATGATTTCCGCAATGAGTATCAATCCTCAAATCTGCCCAATAAAGGCCCCTCCATTGACTATCCTTTATTTAAAACGTTGAATGCACTGACGGACGGGATTATCGCAGTTGTTATTATTTTGGTAAGTGTTCTGCTGATACTGATTGCTATTTTATGTCTCAGATTTACGATGATCGCTACCTTGGAAGAGGATTACAGAGAGATAGGTGTCATGAAAGCGATTGGGATCACGCAGCAAGATATTCGCAGCATTTATTTAGCAAAATATATCGTGATGGCAGCCGTCGCCTCTGTATGTGGATATTTACTGTCTTTAGGTGTGGTTCGTTTGTTTACAGCTAATATTACTTTGTATTTGGGCGTTGCTCCTGCCAGTATCCTTCATTATTTTGTTCCTGTCCTGGCGGTAGGTTTGATCTTTGGAGTTGTTGTATTCTTTTGCCGGATGATTCTTAGACGCTTTAATCGCATCACGGTTGTAGAAGCTTTACGGTCAGGTACGAGGGGTGAAGCAAGGATGAACACAAGCAGATTTTCACTTAGCAAGCGTAAATTTGTTAACGTGAATGCTTTTCTCGGGGTAAAAGATGTTTACGGGCGCTTCACCATGTACGGATTATTGTTCTTCGTATTTGTGATCAGTTTGTTTATCGTTCTAGTGCCAGTGAATATATTGAATACCCTTCAGTCTCCCCGGTTTGTTTCTTATATGGGCGTCGGTCAGAGCGATATTCGCATTGATTTGCAGCAATCGAACCAAATAGAGAAGCGTTTTAATGAGATGATAACCAAGCTTGAAAATGACCCGGACATCTCTAAATTTTCTCCACTGATTACTTCTAGATTTAAGGTATTAGGTAGTGATGGTGTATGGGAATCGCTAAATGTTGAAACCGGTGACTTTACTATTTTTCCGCTCTCGTATGTTCATGGAGGAACTCCTAGAAGTGCAAATGAGATCGCTCTTTCTGACCTGAACGCCAAGGAACTGAATAAAAAGGTGGGGGATATCGTTCATTTAGAGGTTGCTGGGGTGGCAAGAAAATTGACCGTTAGCGGGATCTATCAGGATATAACTAATGGTGGCCGAACCGCAAAAGCGCAATTGCCATATGATTCGAAGACGGTTCTCTGGTATGTAGTAGCTTTGGATGTGAATCCGGGAATTTCCGTCCAGGCAAAAATGGATCAGTACACCAAATTATTTTATCCAGCAAAAATCACTCATCTGCAAAGCTATTTAGCTCAGACATTAGGAAATACAATTCGCCAATTGAAGCTGGTTACAGGCTTATCCATCGTTATCGCATTTTCGATTTCGATATTGATTACCTCTTTATTTCTGAAAATGCTGCTTGCCAAGGATTCTTCGCAAACCGCTATTTTGAGAAGTGTTGGCTTTACGTTAGGAGATATTCGTAGGCAATACCTGGTAAGGATGCTGATAATATCAGGGCTGGGCGTCATTCTTGGTACTTTTGCGGCTAACACTCTCGGGCAAAAAATTGCTCAAATGCTAGGCTCTTTTATGGGTGCTTCTAAGATACAGTTTGTAGTCAATCCGGCGGTAGCCTATCTTATTCTTCCTCTACTTTTCATGCTGATTGTAGCGCTCACCACCGTAACAAGCACGATCTCAATGAGAAAATCCAGTATAGCCAAACTAATTGCCGAATGATAGGAGGTGGCAGAATGTTCATATTAGAGACGAAAGGGTTAAAAAAAAGTTATTCAACAGGGCAAGGAACTCCGCAGTCGATATTAAAGGATGTTCAGCTTCAGGTGTCTCAGGGGGAATTCATAGCTGTCATGGGACCTTCTGGTTCAGGAAAATCAACATTGCTGTATACGATCAGCGGGATGGATAAGTTGACAGAGGGAAGTGTTATTTTTAAAGGGCAGGAGATCAGCGGAGTTTCAGAGAACGAATTAGCCGGTCTGCGCTTAAAGCATATGGGCTTTATTTTTCAGCAAATGCATCTGTTAAAAAACTTGAATATCCGCGACAATATCATCCTGTCTGCTTATCGGGCGAGAACCAGCAGCCGTAGAACTATCAATAAAAGAGCAGCTGAGTTAATGAACAAAACAGGAATATCTGCGCTGGCTGAACGTGATATTACACAGGTGTCAGGAGGACAATTACAAAGAGCAGCAATCTGCAGAGCACTCATTAATCAGCCAGATATATTATTTGGCGATGAGCCAACCGGGGCGCTTAACTCAAAAGCAGCTAGTGAAATCATGGACATATTAGCAGATATTAATCAATCAGGAACAACGCTTATAATCGCCACACATGATGCTAAAGTCGCTGCTCAAGCTGAGCGTGTCTTGTATATGCTAGATGGCAGCATTGCAGCTGAGCAACGGCTTGGAAAATATAATCGCGTAGATGGGGAATTGAAAAGGCGGGAGGAGAAGCTTGCGGCCTGGCTATTAAAGCTGGGGTTCTGATTGGGGATCTAGCGCTGTACGAATGTCAAACAACGTTTTGCAGTTTAATATCTGCCCAGCACTAAAACCTATCCTATATGCAATAATAACCACTCAATGCGAAGGCATTAAACAATTAAAAAAACTATTAACGCACCTCGATCATTGCTGATGCTGGTATAAACCGAACAAAAAAGCAGTTGCCCCGGCACATCCGGATAACAGCAATTGCTTTTTTGTTCACTTACTGATTCTTTAGAAAGCTTACGGCACTACGTATATATTGGGTTTAGACACAGTGGCCATACCGTTGCCTAGGAAAAATCCTGTGTGCGGAGGTTGATTGTAAGCTGTATTCTGCCAGGCAATGCTTAACCGATATACTGGATCATGCATTAAGGTATATATTTTATTAGTGGTGATGTTCGTAGTTGTATAGATTCGTAGAGCCGAGTTATCGGACTTTCTCCAGATAGCCTCTTCGCGCCAGTCTCCAAGCAGGTCGGCCTGTAGGCTTGGCGTTGCTTTGGTACTATTGTTGGATGCTACGCTCGCTCCGGTTAATAAATTGGTAACGGAGTTGCTTGCAGGGTTCCATTTATCAATCTTGACACCATCCAGCAGTTCGCGGGACAAGTCGCCATCCCACCAGATCCCAAAATTCACAGAAGGCATTGAGCTGCTTATTTTGGTGCCTGTAATGGAGTATAGGCCAACGCCGTGAGCCCATACCTCTTCCCCGGGATAATTGGGATCAATATCGGCAGCCATCCCCCGGCCGGTATCTTTTCCCGTGTATACACCCCATAAGACCGTCCCGTTTGCGGCATCCCATACCGCAGCACCATAGGGAGAACTAGTATTTTCCATGACTTTAAAAACTTCGAGACCGGGGCGGTTCGGATTTAAATCACCTACATGCAGCGCGTCTCCATGACCCAGCCCTGTATTGTATAAGGTCGCACCGTTATTATCAATGGTTAAGGCACCATAAATGATCTCATCCTTACCATCGTTATCCACATCGGCTACACTTAAGCTATGATTACCTTGACCGGCGGTTCCAGCATTGGTGGAGCTATTGCTATCAAAGGTCCATTTACGGGTCAAAGCACTGCCATTCCAGTCAAAAGCTACAACGACTGTGCGTGTATAATAACCACGTGCCATAATGATGCTTGGATGTACTCCATCCAGATAGGCTACTCCTGCTAAAAAGCGGTCTACTCGATTGCCGTAATTGTCACCCCAACTGGATACCGTTCCTCTGGCAGGAACATAATCAATCGTGGTTAAGGCTTTGCCCGTTTGTCCGGAAAATACACTCAGATATTCAGGTCCGGTCAGGATATATCCACTGGAATTGCGATAATCTGCACTTGCGTTTCCAAGGGTTACGCCAACTCCGTCAACCGTACCGTCTGCTGTTTTGCAGACTACTTCGGCTTTACCATCATCATTGAAATCATAGACTAGAAATTGAGTATAATGTGCGCCAGCCCGAATATTTTTACCCAGATCAATTCGCCATAGCCGAGTTCCATTCAGCTTATAGGCATCCAGATAGACGTTGCCTGTATAGCCACTTTGCGAGTTGTCTTTGGAATTGGAAGGATCCCACTTCAACACGATTTCATATTCCCCGTCACCGTCTAAGTCGCCCACGCTGGCATCATTGGCACTATAGGTATAACTTACGCCATCTGGCGTAGTGCCGCCAGCTGGAATTTGAATTGGAACGTCCAAATAATTGTTGGCCCATACATTTGCTGCTGGGGAATCAGATTGCTCAATACCGCCAACGATTGCTCGAACTGTATAGCTAGACGAAGTTGTGCCGGCGTTATCCTGATAATTCGTGCTGTCCGTGATTGGGGTAACGTTTACTTTTGTGCCATTGCGGTATAAATTAAAAGAAACCGACAGTTCTTCTGTTCCGAGTAGCCGCCAGCTCACAAATACACCGCTGGATACCTTCACTGCTACTAGTCCCCGATTCAGCTTTTCCGCTTGCCGGGCAGATGCTGCCGACACAGAGGAAAGAGAGCCAAAAGCTGCCGTCCCTAAGGTAAAGACTAAAAACCAAATGATTACAAGATACCCTGATTGATGTAACCGCTTACTCATTAACGAAGCCTCCTTTTCATTTTTGGTTCACGAGGGTTACACAGGATGTCATAGTGAACAGTACATAATATTTCATAAAGATAAAAATATGTTTTAAATTTACTTGAACCATTTTAAATGAGTACGACTTTACTTACACAGAAAGGAATACATAACATGGAAAATATAAGCTATAATTTAAAATTCGCTACACTTTGTGCCAAATATAATCTGGGTCTGTTGATGAATGAACCTGAACCGATAACAGGCGGACTCTTGCACAGAATGTATCGCCTGCAAACGGATAAAGCGCAATACGCAGTAAAGGCCTTAAATCCTCAAATTATGCAACGAGATACAGCAATGTCCAATTATATTTTTTCTGAAATGGTTGCGAATCTGGCTTATCAAAAGGGAATCCATGCTGTTCCGGCAATCGTATCTAATGGCAGTAGTATGCATGAGGTTGAAGGGCAATTTTATTTATTGTTTCCATGGGTTCAGGGGAAGGCATTACCTTTAGATGAAATAGATTTAGATTGTTGTAAAAAGATTGGGGCAATTCTTGCGCAGCTCCACATCATCGATTTCTCACAGGGAACGGATGATCATCACTTTGAAACGCTTAAAGCGTCTAATGCTGCAGTTGCCAATTGGAAGGAGCTTGCTCTCAAAGGAGAGCAGCAGGGTGCAGAATGGTCAAGCTTGCTAGCAGATCACCTGCATAAGATAGAGAATTGGGAGTCATTGATTCATTCTTCAGCGAGTCTATTGACGAATCATTATGTTATCAGCCATCGGGATTTAGACCCCAAAAATGTCTTGTGGGATGAGCAGAAAGTTCCAATAATAATCGATTGGGAAGCAGCAGGACCTATTCATCCTACGTTAGAGCTGATAGATGTAGCTTTATATTGGTCAGGTTCTGAATCGGGAGATTTAAGCAAAAAGGCATTCTCAAATTTGATTAACAGCTATCTGGAGCATGGCGGAGAGATTTATGCGGATTGGCAGGTTGTGCTCAACTATGGCTTTTTGGGAAAATTAGAATGGTTAGCTTACAATATCAGACGTTCGCTAGGACTGGAGAGCTCAGATGATGCAGAACGGGAGCTGGGTACTCGTGAGGTAATCCGTACGATTAATGCATTACACGACTACGCTGATTTTATTCCACAATGTTTATTATGGTTGGGAGATTTAGAGGAAGGTAGTGCCTAATCTATTAAAGGAGAACTTATTTATGAATGTTGTTAACGCTACGATGGAAGATATAAATGGATGAGTGTGTTCCGAAGGACCAGAAGGGGGTTCACGCCAAAAGTTTAAACTGACTGTACGTTAAAAAGGAGGACTTATGAAGAAGTTTATAGTTATATCTGGCGTCTCGCTATTTTTGTTGGCGATTTCTTTTAACCCATTGTTCAACTATATACGTGAGTACATAATCTCTGATCAAATTAATCAGCGTTATGAGATAAAGCATGCTGAAAAAGAATATAACCCAATAAACGTACAAGAGATAACGGTTGATGATAAGAATATTAAAATCAGGGAAGAAAAAACAGGCAGGAAAGCAGATTTGACCCCATGGGATGAAGAGGAGAAGGTCCCGCCTGGTGATATTGTCAAAGTTCAGTTCTTATTAAATGATCAAAAAATCTCCACCCCTGATGAAATATGGCTATCCAATCGGGACAGAGGCAGCAGGTATTTTTCGTGGATAGATATTCTCACAGTAAAGGACCGAAAGACTGGTGAGAATCAAATAAATATAGTCCAAAGACTGACCGACGATAGTCAACTCATGGAAACAAGAAAATGGAAAATCATCACGATTGCACAAGACGGAGAAGTAGACGAAGAGGTTCTCAGCTATGCGCAAAGAAGCAACAATCATTTAGGCGTCAAGCTAATCGAGTTCTCCGGTACCTCCCTTATGGGTATGGGCTATTATTCAGATGTTACTAAGGCCTATCCTAGTATTTTCTTCCCACTCCTATTTCCGTTTCTAACTGGAATAGCGGGTCTCCTGTTATTGATTTTTCTGGTTGTTTTATTACTGTTTGAGCTTCATCTTAGACGCGTTATTAGAAAAAGAGGGCGATAAAGAACACAGGATACGTTCTGAAATTACTTGTAGTTTCGAATTACCTTTAATTTAGTGATAGTTGATAAGGCAAACAGCAGCAGTAAGACCCCGATTGAACCCATGACAGGACCAGGGCTGAAGAGATCAGACAAGGATGAGACAGCAGTAAGACCAATGGATGGAGCTACACTCATGATAGAACCTAATACACCGAACACCCTACCCTGGATGTCTTCTGAAACTTCCAGCCTAAGGATTGTATTAATCAGCAACGTGGAGAATGAGAACATGAAGCCAATCACAAGAATGATAGGAATGGCAAGCGCAGCGGAAGTGACGAATGATAACAGGAGGTACAGGGGACCGAGACATAGCAGTCCAGTCATAATAAGGAAACCTCTGTTTTTCAATTTGGAGCCGAGCAGCAAGATCAGACCGGATCCGATCATATAACCAAGTGGAATACAGGCTTCAATAAGTCCAAACTGAAAGGGAGTGGAATCCCACACTTTGACGGCCATAACCTGGGTTAACATCAGAGAGGGGACAAAAAATAAGG
Organism: Paenibacillus sp. FSL E2-0190; assembly: GCF_037992965.1. Classification (NCBI taxonomy): domain Bacteria; kingdom Bacillati; phylum Bacillota; class Bacilli; order Caryophanales; family Paenibacillaceae; genus Paenibacillus; species Paenibacillus sp. FSL E2-0190. Next base: position 4,536,084 of record NZ_CP150306.1, on the reverse strand, counting down.
TTAAGGTAGGAAGCATAATCATAACGGCGCGTGCAAAAGGGTACCTCCAAATATAGCGAATTCCATCGATCAAATCCTGTGTGAATTTCCGTTCTTTCTTGGGCACGTTGTTTAATTGAGTTGGCAAAGGAAGGGAACGGACCGCTAATACGAGCAGAAAGGAGAGGAAGAATGTAGCTCCATCAAATAAAATAGCGTCGGCTGCTCCAAAACTCGCTACGAAAATCCCACCGGCGGAATAACCAATAGTCCGGCAGATGTTTTCAGACAAGTTCAACAGTCCTACCGCTTTTTGTAGATGTTCTTTACCAACAACAGTAGTGATAGAAGCTTGGTATGCCGGGGACTGGAATAAAGCTGAAATGGTCGTAAGACCCGTCAGTATGGCGACGATAATGAACGAAGTAGAGGGCAGGGAAATGGCTAAAGCTAGCGTCACTACGAGTCCGCAACTTATCAGATCTGTGATCAGCATGAGGGTTCGACGATTGACCCTATCCGCAAAAGTTCCCCCTATCGATCCGAGCAAAGAACTAAGCAATAAATTGATTATCGTGATGATGGCAATCATTTTGGCGCTGCCGGTCGTTTGCAGTACCCATAAACTTAAAGCAATACTATGAAAAGTGTTACCGAACAAGGAAATGGAGTACGAACTGAGTAGCAGCAGGAATCTCCGATTTCCCCAAAGAGAGGGATGAGCTTGAACAGCAGAGGGAACTTGTTTCACTAATACAGGACCAGGCATAAGTTATGCTCCTTTCAACTTAAACGCTTAAGTGAATAGCCAAAAAAATTATTCTACAAAATAACAATTATTTTCTTGTGCGGAGTAGTCAGAATGATGCAATAATTTGTTCATGAGTTCAAATGCAGTAGCCGCTTTATCCCCTGTGAAAATGAATTTATGAACGTCATCTCCTAATATTTCCGGACAATTGCAGGTGCAAAGAACAGAGAGTTGTTCGAACCTCCCGTTTTTTTCAACGTAACTTCCAATAAACTCATTAATGACAATGGCCTCTTTATAGCCCCCCTCCTGTAAGAATGTATTTAATTCCTCCAAATTGACAACGGTGAATATCGCTTCTTGAGGTAATGGAAGACTGTCCTGAATAAAGCGGGTGAGGAAAGAGTTATTGAAGCTCTCCATAATTAAACATACCTGTGAAAGGTCCTGTGGTTTTACCTTTTGCAGAGCTGCTCGATAGTTGAAAAGGACCTGCTTAAAGAGTTTATCTTCAATCATGCTGTCGATCAGAATCAAAGGAATTCCTTCTACAAAATGCTTGGAGATCGAATAAAAGGCTTCCTCGCGCACATCGATCAGAAATACAGCCTCCAGCTTTCTTTCTACGATAATATCCAAAGAAGGCTGGTCAACATCAAGTGAATATAGCAGCGTATGGTAACCAGCATTTGTTAACCGTTGTTCCAAGGCATGTATAAATGAGAACTGGGCATGGAGCTTCCAGTGTGGGGTATGGGCTGCTGTGTTAACAAGCACACCGACCAATCCTGTTTTCTGATTCGCAAGTGAACGTGCTGCCAGATTCGGTATGTAATGCAGTTCCTCGGCAAGCTGAAGAATCTGCTGGCGCGTTTTCTCAGGAATGGTTTGGTTGCCGACACGATTCAGAACATAGCTCACTGTTGCGACGGAGACATTGGCACGAAGTGCGATGTCCTTCATGGTTGTCTTTTTCACCAGTAAATAGCTCCCTTATCCTTGTGATATTTTCTAAAGATTAACATTCTGATTCTAAAGCGTCAATGGGGGGGAGTGAGCAGTCAGATGACCTTGTTAAGTTGCTAGAAATGGAAGAATGTAGCCCTTGAGATTCAACTCTGGGAAGATCTGCTTGATAATCCTCTTAAGCTAAATTATACGAAACAAGCTTTATGCAAAAGCTGAAAAAATGCTTATTAACCCAATGGTCATCCTTCCGCTGTATTATTTTTATGCTGGAGTTTTGCATAAACCTAACATTAAAAAAGTAAGTGTAGAGTATGATGGTTCCATATCTTTTTCAAGAGGATATCTAATCTAAAGATTTATAGTAATAAAGATTATGAGGATACTTCCGCAGTTATTGGGAGTGTCCTTTTTGTATGGAATTAAGCACCTTTGTGACCTTTCTTAAAATTTGGGTAAATAAGTATTAAGATCCATGAACCTAAAACGGGCAGCGAGATGAGGTGTTACTTATGGATACGATTCCGGATGGAGAGGAGTGATCTTTGTGAAACCGCTTCAGATAACGACACAATATTGTGAAAATTTTCACCTGTTTATTAAAATTTTTAATATATAATTAATTTATAATCAAAAACAAGGGGGATTTCAAATGAAGTTATTTAAAATGATGTTAGTAGCAGGCGTCTCGGTTGCAGTCTTGTCTGGTTGTGGTGCGAATAATAATAATGCGACTAATTCGGCGGCTACTACGGCTCCAACTACAGAGCAAACGGATGCAGTTACTACAGCTTCAATCGTAAATCAAGCAGATGCGTTTACCAAGGCTGTAAGTAAAGATGGAAATTGGATTATTGCCATTCTAAATGATGTGACGATTGCCCAAGATGTTGTTGTTGAAGGCGAATTCCATGATAAAGGGGCCGCAGACGGCGACATCTACCGTAAGATTGCTCTTTATGCCCAAGACGCTGATCACAAAGTTACTGCCAATTACACACTCACTGTACCTAAGTTAACTGTACAAAGTGAAAATTTACGAGTTCAAGGCGGAACCATTAAAGGTGATGTTTATGTAGAAGCGAACGGATTTAATCTGCATGAAACCTCGACTATTGATGGCAATCTTTACTTCGCAAACGAAGATGTGAAAGCAACTGCAGGGATTGAAGGTAAAGTAACTGGGGCAACTGAAGTTAAATAAGTTAGTGATGTTTTCGATTAGTTAGATGTAGAAGTTGAAGGACTAATAGATAGAATTATCCGGATAGGTTCAGGAAAAAGGAATCAGTATGAATGGGCAAACTCATAATGGACTACACCCCATCTAGTTACCATATGAGAGCCGACGGAAGCTGTGAAGTAACAAGTAATGGAGTATTGAAGTGTACAGTAGATGGGTTTAACTGTATTTTGTACAACTAAAATGCTCAAAACGCCCAGCCAATAAAAATAGCTGTATTTAGTACATCAATTTTTCTTGATTTAATACTCTACAGGCTACTTCTCTAGTTTTTAATTGTATAGAATACACTTAAAGTTAGAATTAGCCCTTGTGGATATGGAATAAGTGTATAGAATGCAGTTATCTTACAAATTTCAACAAGATAGTGCGTTACAACGGAGTGGGTATCCGAAAGCTACGAATGATTAAGCTTAGCTCGTAACCTACTCAAGCAAACCACCGCAGACCCAAAACACCAGGCAGTGAACCTCCAACGGAGAATCGCTGCCTGGTTGTTTTTTGTGGATGAATATATGAACTATTGTTGATTTTCTTCATATTGACTTATAATATTACTACCACTACTAGGAGGAACACATATGTCTAAGGAGTATTCGCGCACATATATTGAGAGCGTAAAGCTTGAAATGTTAAATAGGTTGGGATTAAAGCAGGTGTTCTTCAAGGAGCAAATAGGGGATAGCTTAATTTTTGAAGCTGTGGGCTTTGATAAAGGGGCAAAACATCGCTTTTGCGTTAGACCAAAGACGAAAACGATTGATGAATTCATTTCAGGCAAATGGATGAAGGTCCGCAGTTTTATAATCAAAAGTGTGGATATTTAATGTTGAACCCTATAAAGGTAGCCCCGTTAATCGGAGTTACCTTTTTATTTTTTGACCCATAGTCATTGATAATGTGAAGTATCTCCATACAGATCGATGGTTGTATTGTTATCAGTTAGGGTTACTTTACATAATGCTGTAGAGAGAATATCCGGTAACTCTCCAATTTCCTGCAATGATTTATTGAGAAAATAAGCCATAATGACTTTTAAAGTCATCCGATGTGTGACGATGAGCACTTCTAGCCCTACGTTATCGTTTATGATACGCTCCATTGTCGGCACTACTCTTTGTTCAAGCTGCTTGTAAGTTTCACCTGAGGTTAGAGGAATATATAGATCGGGTCTGGTGAAAAAATGGGAATATTGTAAAGGGGATTCTAGTTGTATCTGATCCGTATTCATTCCTTCCCAGCTCCCCATGTTAATTTCCATTAAAGTAACTTGCTGATGGATAGGTAAACTCCGCTTTCCCCGTAAAATCTGCGCAGTATGCAATGCTCTTGGACTAGTACTAGAATAAATTGCGCCTAAGTTTTCTACTTCCAAACGATCTCTTAACCATTCCGCCTGCTGTTCACCCAAGGCTGTAAGCGCAGAATTTTGATGCCCTTGCATTCGTTTTTGTAAATTCCATTCTGTTTGCCCGTGGCGGGTTAAGTAGAATACTGTTTTTGTCATTAACGTGACCTCCCTTATGAATAGTTGTAAGTATAAGATAAATAAATATAAATAAACAATATATAATAGTTAACATCCATAATGTATAGTTATAATAAAATGGCTGAGGATAAGCGGCGAATACAGATATTATTTTATAAAGTGAGGAAGAGTTGACGATGAACTATCATGTATTAAAATTGTTTTATTACGTTGCGATCACAGGTAGTGTGACCAAAGCCTCTGAACGTTTGCATATCAGTCAACCCGCTATATCAGCGCAAATCCGTAAGTTTGAACGGGAGAATCATATTTTATTATTTGAAATTAAAGGAAAGAGGATGGTGCTCACCCCTTTAGGAAAAAGGTTAATCGACCCTCTTGAAAAGTTTTTTGCCATGGGTGATCAAGTCCAGCAAATCATTGAAGACTATCACAAATTTCCTGAGGGGAATCTGCGGATTGCAGGTAATTATTTAGCGACAAGCATCCTCATTCCCCGGTGGGCGTCATTATTCAAACAATCTTTTCCGGAAGTTAACATTCAGATCACTACTACTAATTCTCATGGTGTCATGGAAAAATTAAATAATTTTGAAGCAGACGTGGCGATTTACAGTGATATGGAGTTTCCTTCGCATAATACAGGAGTGTTCGAACATCGGGAGTTATATAGGGACGAGTATGTATTCGTGGTTTCTTCCCATCACCCTATTGCCAATCAGCAGGCTAGCTTTGAAGAAGTAATGTCTGAAGCATTTATTATGAGGGAAGAGGGCAGTGCAGCCAGAGAGCGGCTTGTCCGGTTGTGTGAAGAAAGAAGTGTACAGCAGCCAACGATTGGGCTTCAATTTAATGGAGTGAATGAAGTTATTCAAGCTGTCATTGCCGGTTATGGAATTAGTTATGTATCCGCTTTGTTGGCGAAACCTTATCTTGATCAGGGAACATTAGCTAAAATAGCAGTAGAAAATGTAGTCTCCAAGCATTCGATATGGATGGGCTACAGAAAGAAGGAACTTCAAGAAAGTTATATGCAGTCGTTTATTACGCTCGTTATGAAACAATTAAGTATAAAATAATTTTAGGAAATTAAAGATAATCTCATGGTAAACTATGGATGAAAATATTAGGAGGGGTCATAATGGATCAAATTGTATTCAAACAAATTAAGTTTGTGCGAAGTGTTACTGTGCGTGCTGTCGAGGGACTATCTGAGGGAACTTTGAATAGCATTCCAGAAGGGTTTAATAACAATATCCGATGGAATTTGGGACATATTTATTTGGTGCAAGAAAAGTTTGCCTTTCATTCTGCTCGGGAGCTTATGCAATTGCCGGCAAGCTTTGAACGCTTATTTGCGAAAGGGACTAAACCAGCCGAGTGGAATGAGGAACCGCCAACGCTTGAAGTTTTACTTGAGATGCTTACGGAGCAACCCAAACGGATCCAGGAAGCTTTTCACAATCGCTTAAGTGAGCAAGTAACCCCTCTTACAACAGGAAGTGGATTAACCTTAAATTCAATCGGTGAATTCATAAATTTCACACTTTACCATGAAGGTATGCATTTCAATACAATAAAATTATTAAATCGCTTTGCAGATAAATAAATTCAAATAACAAAAGATATCGATATATAGTTGGTATCTTTTGTTAGCTTTATGATCGAAAAAAAGATTTGTAAATGAAAAGGTTATGTGATAATCTAATTTATGTAATACATGTAACCGGTTACACATTGGGGGATGAATGAAAGAATGATGACGATCAAAGATGTCGCAAAAATAGCTGGAGTTTCGGTAGCAACAGTCTCACGGGTTATAAATGAATCTGGATATGTGAATATCGATACTCGCAAAAAGGTTGAGGCAGCGATCAAAGAAATGAATTATACCCCTAATGAGGTTGCAAGATCATTATACAAGCGGAAATCTAAATTAATCGGGCTGCTCTTGCCTGATATTACTAACCCGTTCTTCCCGCAGTTAGCGCGGGGGATAGAGGATCGGATGCAGGAGCAAGGTTATCGGATCATCTTTGGCAATAGTGATGAGAACGAGGACAAAGAGATGGATTATATTCAAACCTTTATCCAAAACAATGTCATTGGCATGATATCGTCAACCAATTTCCCTGAGAGTGACGTTTATTCTAACTTGAAGATTCCGGTTGTATTTCTGGACCGTACTTCTAATGATAGCCCTTCCGTATACGCAGATGGCAAAAAGGGCGGACGTCTTGCAGCACAGGAGATTATCGCACGGGGAAGCAAAAAAATTACAGTGATACAAGGACCGGCGCATATCAAACCTGCACAAGATCGATTTCTTGGGGCGATTGAAGTCCTTAATGAAATGGGAATCAGCTATAATGTGATCGAAACTTCATCCTTCTCCCATACAGTAGCAGAACAATGGGCAGTGGAGTTATTTGATAAATATATAGATACGGATGGCGTAATTGCCAGTAATGATATTGTGGCGACGGCAGTCATTCATGAAGCGCATCGTTTAGGTAAAAGAGTGCCGCAGGATCTGCAAATCATCGGATTTGATGATATCCCGCTCAGCAGCTTGTTGTCACCTGCTTTATCCACCATTCGCCAGCCGGCACATGATATGGGTAGAGAAGCAGCGGGTTTACTTATTAAGCTAATTGAGCAAGATAAGGTGGAAGAGAAGATTATTCAACTACCCGTTAGCTTTGTGGAGCGGGAAACTACAAGAAGTAAAGAATAGATGACAACATGAGAAAGGTTGATGAATATGGCTAAGATATGTGTAATTGGCAGCTGTTCAATGGATTTAGTAGTGACTTCGAATAAGCGGCCTCACGCGGGTGAGACTGTGCTTGGAGAACAATTCTCCACCGTTCCGGGCGGTAAGGGTGCGAACCAAGCCGTCGCTGCTGCCCGTCTAGGAGCAGAAGTTACAATGGTTGGTTGTGTAGGTGATGATTTCTATGGTACCGCTATCATGGATAATCTGAAAAAGAATCGCGTTTTTACCGCCAATGTGGAACCGGTTACACATGTCGAAAGTGGAACAGCTCACATCATTTTAGCGGAAGGCGATAACAGCATTATCGTTGTAAAAGGAGCCAATGATTTAGTTACTCCTGCATTGGTTGAACGGGCACTTGATAATATTAAAGGCTCTGACATGGTATTAATCCAACAAGAAATTCCGGAAGAGACGGTGTCTTATGTAAGTGAGATTTGCCATAAATTCAATGTGCCTATGTTGCTTAACCCAGCACCTGCTCGGCCTATCAGTGAAACGATTATAAACAATGCCACCTATTTAACTCCCAATGAACATGAATGTGCAATATTATTTCCTGAGATGAGTACTGCTGAAGCTTTACGCAAATATCCCAATAAGTTATTTATAACCGAGGGCAGCAATGGTGTGCGTTATTACGATGGTAAACAGGAAGTTTTAGTTCCCACCTATAAAGTGAATGCTATAGATACCACTGGAGCAGGAGATACTTTTAATGCGGCATTTGCTGTCGCTCTAGCTGAAGGCAAGTCTATTCGAACTAGTGTAAAGTTTGCCAATCGCGCCGCTTCTTTATCCGTCACAAAATTTGGTGCCCAAGGTGGCATGCCAACAAGAGTAGAGGTGGAGGTGAGTCTTTAATTATGAAAAAACAAGGAATCTTAAACAGTCATATTTCCAAAGTGCTTACTGATTTAGGCCACACCGATATGATTGTCATTGCTGATATTGGATTACCCGTTCCATCTGGTGTTCCAAAGATTGATTTAGCGCTTAAATTGGGAGTTCCCAGCTTTCAAGAGATTGTCGAAATCATATCAGAGGATATGGTCATAGAGAAAGTTATCGTGGCAGAGGAATTAGCAGCAAAAAATAAAGGCACTTCTGAATACTTGAATGACAAATTTAAGGAAATACCTATAGAGGCGATTTCACATGAACAATTTAAATTGTTAACCCGGCATGCGAAGGTCATCATTCGTACGGGGGAAGCTAAGCCGTATGCAAATTGTATTTTACAAGCCGGGGTCTATTTTTGATAAAAAGGGGGTTCAAAGCATATGCACATTACGATGAAGGATATTTATAAATCTTTTGGGGCTAACCGTGTGTTGACGGGTGTGGATTTTGAGCTGAAGGATGGTGAAGTTCATGCCCTAATGGGAGAGAATGGTGCAGGAAAGTCTACTCTGATGAACATTTTGATTGGACTGCATCAGCGTGATCAAGGAACCATTAGTATAGATGGTCAGGAAACATACTTTAACAATCCCAAAGAGGCTGAACGTTATGGGATCGCTTTTATCCATCAGGAGTTGAATGTGTGGCCGGATATGACAGTTCTAGATAATCTGTTTATTGGTAAGGAACGAACCTCCAAACTAGGGATCTTAAATATGAAAGAAATGAAAGCGTTAGCAAATGAACAGTTTCGTAAGCTCTCCGTAACGATTCCCTTAAATCAAGAGGCGGGGGAATGTTCGGTAGGGGAGAAACAGATGATTGAGATTGCAAAAGCGCTTATGACTCATGCAAAAGTTATCGTCATGGACGAACCGACAGCGGCATTAACCGAACGGGAAATCCAGAAATTGTTCGAAGTCATAACTTCCCTTAAAAAGGAAGGCGTCTCCATCGTGTATATTTCGCACCGGATGGAAGAGATTTTTACGATATGTGACCGAATAACGGTCATGCGAGATGGGAAAACAGTAGACACGAAGCCCATTCCAGAGACTAACTTCGATGATGTAGTTCGGAAGATGGTAGGGCGTGAATTAACCGACCGGTTTCCTGAGCGTACCTCCAAACCCGGAGAGGTTGTTCTTGAAGTTAAAAATGCCACGAAAAAAGGGCAATTTAAAGATGTCAATTTCTCCGTTCGTTCGGGTGAGATCTTAGGTTTCTCGGGATTAATGGGATCTGGACGAACAGAAATGATGAGAACCTTATTCGGTTTGGAATCGTTAGACCGTGGAGAAATTATGGTGCGGGGAGAAAAGGTCACGATTCGAAATCCCAATGATGCGATGAAGGCGGGGATAGGATTCGTTACGGAGGACCGTAAAGATGAAGGGTTAGTGCTTGATTTCTCTATTCGAGACAATATGGTGCTTACAAATTTATATAGCTTCGCTCCTAAGGGTGTAATCATTGATAAAAAAGAACAAGAATTTGTAGACATACTTATCAAACGGCTACACATCAAGACACAGTCTTCCTCCACTTTAGTCCGGAATTTATCCGGGGGGAATCAACAAAAGGTGGTCATCGCCAAATGGATTGGGATCGGCTTAAGTGTGCTTATCCTCGATGAACCTACCCGTGGAGTGGACGTAGGAGCTAAACGGGAGATCTATCAGCTCATGAACGAATTAACGGAACGTGGAGTCGCCATAATCATGGTATCGTCAGAGCTTCCTGAAGTCTTAGGAATGAGCGACCGGATCGTAGTGGTTCATGAAGGGGAAATTAGTGGAGAGCTATCACAACAAGAAGCTACGCAAGAAAAAATCATGACGTTAGCTACAGGGGGGCAATAGTAATGACAACTATCAAAGGTGAGAGAGAAAATAAAGGTTTTCAAATCGGGCAAATTACACAGAAGCTAGGTCCATTACTAGGGCTGATTATTCTAATTGTTATCGTTACGGTGTTGAACCCAAGCTTTATGGAGCCCCTTAATATCCTGAACTTGCTTAGACAAGTTGCCATAAATGCGCTTATCGCTTTTGGGATGACCTTTGTTATTCTAACGGGTGGTATCGATTTATCGGTGGGTTCTATTCTAGCCCTATCCAGTGCCTTCACAGCTAACCTGATGTTGTCTGGTTGGGATCCTGTCTTAGCCATTATTGTAGGTTGTTTAGCGGGTGGCGTGATGGGGATGGTCAACGGACTGATGATTACAAAAGGTAAAATGGCGCCATTTATCGCTACGTTGGCGACCATGACGATTTTCCGGGGATTAACACTTGTATACACAGACGGAAATCCGATCACAGGTCTCGGAGACAGCATGACCTTCCAATTGTTTGGCCGTGGATATTTACTAGGAATACCTGTACCTGCTATAACAATGATCATCGTCTTCGCAGTCTTATGGGTTGTATTGCACAAAACTCCATTTGGTCGTAAAACCTATGCCATTGGTGGTAATGAAAAAGCATCTATTATTTCAGGGATTAAAGTCGACCGCATTAAAATAATGATCTATTCATTGACGGGTATGTTGTCCGCATTGGCAGGAGCGATCCTGACTTCCAGATTGAACTCAGCGCAACCCACAGCAGGCACATCTTATGAGTTGGATGCTATCGCAGCTGTAGTATTAGGCGGTACGAGCTTAACTGGTGGTCGTGGACGTATCGTGGGCACATTGATTGGTGCACTGATTATCGGGATTTTGAACAATGGATTGAACTTGCTCGGCGTATCCTCTTTTTACCAAATGGTGGTCAAAGGGATCGTTATTGCCATTGCCGTACTCATAGACCGTAAGAAAGCCGTATAAGGGGGATTCCAACATGAAAAAGTTAACTTTGATTCTTACTTCCTTACTATTAATTCTCATGACAGGTTGTTCCTTGGAGCCTCCAGAGTGGGCTAAGCCTAGCAGTGGTGGAAGCCTGGAGAATATGAAGATTGGATTATCCATATCTACATTGAATAACCCCTTCTTTGTATCCGTTAAAGATGGTGTTTTGGCCGAGGCTAAGAAGCAAGGCTTGGAAGTCCTTGTCATTGATGCCCAAAATGATTCTGCTAAACAAAGTAATGACGTCGAAGATTTGATGCAAAAAGGTGTGAATGCGTTATTGATCAATCCAGTGGATTCATCAGCGATCTCGACGGTAGTGCAAACAGCTAACAGTTTAAATATTCCCGTCGTTACGTTGGACCGTTCCGCAGATCAAGGGGATATCAAAGCTCTTGTTGCCTCTGATAATGTAAAGGGTGGCTCTATGGCAGCAGAATATATTGTAGAGCAGCTTGGGAAAGGTGCAAAGGTCATCGAGTTAGAAGGATCCCCAGGAGCGTCAGCGACTCGGGAACGCGGTAAGGGATTCCATGAGATTGCGGACAGCCAGCTAGAGGTCATTGCTAAGCAAACAGCTGATTTCGACCGCACGAAAGGCCTGACCGTTATGGAGAACCTTCTACAAGGAAATCCTGGCGTACAAGCAGTTTTCGCTCATAATGATGAAATGGCGCTAGGTGCTATTGAAGCGATTCAAAGTTCAGGCAAGAATATCCCTGTGATTGGTTTTGATGGAAATGAAGATGCACTTAAATCCATCGAAGCTGGTAAATTAACAGGAACCGTTGCGCAGCAGCCTGAATTAATTGGCCAACTAGCCATTCAAGCCGCTAAGGATGTATTAGAAGGCAAAACCGTAGAGAAGCTGATTGCGGCACCGCTTAAACTAGTTGTTAAAGAGTCAAAATAATAATCATTATAGAAAAAGACTGCGCTCACCGATTTGGTGAGCACAGTCTTTTTTGCTATACATTGCAGCTTATTCTTCAATAACTCTATCCGGTAGCTGTGTAACATAGCTGTCTGACAAATGGAGCAGCTGTAAGGCACGCTCGAATTCGTCTTCTGTGGATTGCAGAGGTTGGTTGCCGTTACCAGATAAAGTATAATGCTGGCCATCCTCGAAGCCACTGCCGGATAAGAAGAGCTCTTCGTTATTTACGAAAGATCCTGTAGGCAAGTAATACCGTTGTGGTAGTAAGTTATAAGTTGATTGATTCAAGAGATCTTGTCCGAAATGAATATGATCTGCAAGAGAGACACCCAATAAATTAGATACGGTAGGTAAAATATCCACTTGCCCGCCTAGTTGTTCTTTTACACTAGGAGTTGTAATCCCTGTCGCTGACATGATCAACGGAATATTAATCAATTCACGTTCCGAATATTCATGGCCGAGAATCTCTTCCAGTAGGAGATGATCATCCTCTTTTAAAGAGAAGATAGGCAGTCCACGATGATCCCCGTACAATACGATCAAGCTGTTATCCCACACACCGTTTTGTTTGAGCTCATCGATAAAAAGTCCCAGCGCATAATCAGCATAATTCTGAGCCCGAATATAATCGCCAACAAGCGTTCCTTCGAATCGCTCTGGAAGTGTCATTTTGTATTTATCCTCTGGGATGGAGAACGGATTATGAGATGACATCGAAATTACATGGGAGTAAAAGGGTTGCTCATTCTGATCCATTCTTGCCAGCTCTGCAGCTGTTTTTTCATACAAAACTTCATCAGAAGCGCCATAGAATACTGTGTCTTCTTCCCCGAAGTAAGTTTTATCATAATAACGATTGAATCCCAAAGCACTATAAAGCTCACCACGGTTCCAAAAGTCGACTTCGTTCGTATGGAATGTTGCCGTATCGTAACCTTGTGCTTGCAGCAGCTTGGGTAAGCTTGGTAGCTCTTTAGGAGCGTACATTTGGGTAGCTGGACCATCAGGGGGTACATAAAAAGAAGTGTTCACAATAAACTCTGCATCTGAAGTGTTGCCTTGTCCAACCTGCTGGTAGAAACGCGGGAAGTAGAAGCTGCTGGCGGCAAGCTTGTTCATATTTGGTGTGATTTCTTGTCCATCAATCTTTAGATTGATTAAGAAGTTCTGGAAAGACTCCATTTGCAGAATGATTAGATTTTTTCCTTTGGCGGCTCCAAATAAAACCGGATTAGAGCTAGCTTGAATTCCTTTAGTTTTATCAATAGTGGATTGCGTAATCTCAGAAACGTCAATTTGTTCTTCCTCTTGATCAGCTAGCAGAGAGTAGGCTTCATAATTAAGAATGCCCATTTGTTCCGCTTTAATCGTTTCGTTCATACTGGCACGGTTTGGAAAAATATTCATTGCACAAATGATGATGGAAATACAGAACAGGACTGCCACCGCTTTACGGTTACTTTTGCGCGACATGGCTTTTTTCCAATCCAGCGCTTTCTGTTTTCTAAACATCACCAAGCTGATGACAATGATATCCACAAAGATAAGCATATATTGAGGACGAAGGACCGAAAATATACTTTTCTTTACGGCTCCCACTTGTTTGACCTGATCTAATACTTGCGAAGTAGCAATGATGCCAAAATGATTATGATATACAATTAATGAGAAAAATAGAGTAGTAATCAATACATTGACAAGCATGTAAATTGCAATTTTTCGTTTCGTAGCGAACCATTCAATCAAGCAAAAGACTAGAAGTACAAAAGGGATTTCTTTAAGCCAAGTGGTCCAAGTAGGGCCATCTTCAAATAGAAAGTACCAGGCAAAATAGCTTTTTACAAGCATAATGAGTGAGAAGAATAGCAGGGATCTTTTACTAAGTGTACGAGGTTCTTTAAACGGCATTGCTTATGCCCATCCTTTTCTTTTTAGATTAGTTCATTCTATTACATTGAAGCGTTTAAAATCAACTAGATTTGGGTATGTCTGAGTGAAATTTTCCTGAATATTACAGTTTAGGTGGATTGAATAGTTCACGATATATAAAAATTTTTTATGAAGATGAACTTTTTACAGTGCTCCTGACTCATATAGGGGAGAGAGGTGAAGGCATGGATGTTGTTCGATTGGTGAAAAAAGCTAAAAAGGGAAATAAAGAAGTTTTGCTGCAATTAATCATGTATGAAAAAGATATTTTTTATAGGCTTGCGTACAGCTATATGGGAAATGCGCATGATGCTATGGATGCCATGGAGGAAATGATAGTTACGTTATACGAGAAGATTGACCAACTTAAGAAAGAGGAGTCTTTTTACAGCTGGAGTAAGACGATTTTGGTAAACGGCTGTAAAAGGCAACTTCATAAGCGAAGCAAGCTGGTGTTATTAGAGGACTGGAGCATCACTGACGAGAAGGAAAAAGCCGATGTTACATCAGGCGATCCTTATCATAAAAGTGAACAGCAAATGGATATGCAGGCGTTATTGTTACATGTGAACGAGCAGCAAAGAGAAGCAATTCAATTGAAATATTTTCATGATCTCGATTATCAAACGATAGCTGAGATCACACAGGTCTCGATCGGAACTGTTAAATCAAGGATCTACAATGGATTACAAACGCTGAAAAATCATTACAGAGGTGATGTTGATGAACAATAACGTCGAACAACGATTAGTGGATGAGAAGAGGAACTTAGAGTCCATAACTGCACCTGAGGGTTTAGAAATGAGATTAAGAAATGCTTTAGACTCGGCACCTCCAAAAAGAATAAAAAGAAAAAGCTCGCCCCTCTGGAAGATTGCAGCCGTCATTATATTAGTGATAGTAGTTTCTGGAAACAGCTATAATGCCTTCGCTTATTATGGAAAAAAGTTATTTGGTTTTGATGAGGTGTTAGAGGGAACTTTACAACAACTCAATGAACAAGGAATGGGACAAAGCATAGACAAAAAGACGACGTTAGCAGATGGAACAGAACTTACGATTAACGGAATTATGGCAGATGCCAATCAATTTATTGTGTATTACACGTTAAACAATCCTAAGGGACTAGAGGAGACGGGAGATCATTTTAGTCCTTCAAAAATAGAAGGGTTTCTCACGAATTCCAACATAAGAAGCGGCGTATCTTTAATCAACGACGAACATACAGAAATAAAAGGCACGATGACATTTGATAGCGTAAGCCCATTCTCGAAAAA
Organism: Paenibacillus sp. FSL E2-0190; assembly: GCF_037992965.1. Classification (NCBI taxonomy): domain Bacteria; kingdom Bacillati; phylum Bacillota; class Bacilli; order Caryophanales; family Paenibacillaceae; genus Paenibacillus; species Paenibacillus sp. FSL E2-0190. The sequence continues at coordinate 4,520,971 of NZ_CP150306.1, read as the reverse complement.
ACTAACACTTCATTACTGGGGACCTCCACAGAAAGGGCAGATGAGTGAAGGGAGCATAACGTTTTCTTATAATCCAAATCAAGCGATGGTGACTCAGATCAAACAGTCGATTAATAAAAAGGTCAAAGCCGACAAAGGATCAATTACCTTCAAGTCGATCACGGCCACACCCACCATGACTGTGATTAAAGGGAGTATGAATGTCGAGAATTTCGATCGAATAAGATTAGGGTTAGAAGGCATTCAATTAATTGCCAATGGAAAGCCTGTAGAAATATTAGGTAGTAGCAATAAAACCTCGTTGGGTGGGAGATCATTTGATATTCGTTATGACACCTTGCCAAAAGAATTACATTCATTGCAGCTGGTTGTTAAAGAGTTTGTTGGATATCAGAAGCTGGAAGAGAAGTATCCTCTAAATGCTGATAGTAATGAGCCGATTCTACTAGGGGATAAAGAATTATGGATTAAAGATGTGACCAAGACCGCTCAAGGGATTGAAGTAACTATTGCTACAGATGAGGATGTAATGCTGGATGGTGTGTCTATAGAAAATGCTAACGAAAACACGGCTTTAAAAACAACAATTAATCAAAAAGAGTCAGAACAAACGAACGGTAAACTCATGAAGGAACGCACCTTATTATTTGATACACAAACGAAACCTGAAAGTATTCTGATAGAAGGAATACATTATATGAAGGAATATAACAAGGTGATTGAGATTCCTGTGGATTAAAAAGAAGTGCCATATCCATAATTTATGAAATATAGTAAGCTATAATAGTCTGAGAAAGTGAGGGGGTTATGGAAAATATAGGTGCTTATAAAGTGAGTCGTCCGTCGTTAATGTCGCTTCTGTTTTCTATGATTTTTTCAAGTGGCATACTATTGTTAAATACCAGAAATAATATGGAGTATAAAGTATTACTTTATTTTGGTTATATATGGTCGGCTTTCTGTCTGATTGTTGTAATCATATTGCTCTATAGGATCATTACGATTAGAAAGTTCATTGAGGTTCGAATTCATCCGGACGCTATAATAGTAGAAAACAAAGAAATTCAAGCGAATCAAATTGATAATATTTATGTAAAGGGCTATTTCATACCCGTAATAGGCATTAAACCTGTAGATCACAAATTTCCTCCCTATAAATTATGTTTCAGTTTTCTTGACGAAGAATACAAGGGAATGAAAGAACTAACCGCATGGGCCGAAAGTAATCAGATTAAACTATCTAAAAAAAGATTTATGAGATGGCTTTAACCGGGCTCTTACCAGTCCACCATACCGCGCTTTATGCGCACAGCGGAAAGGATGGGTGTCCTAAAAGCCGAAAATGGCTGCTGGGGCACCTCATTTTTTTTGCTCCATCATCGTCCCCCAAACGTCGCTCGTTTTCTCCATCCGCGAATCCTGAAACTTCGTTTGCTTCCTCCATCATCAAGAACCCTCTACTTTTGTCACCTCCGCTATCCCCCAAAAAAAACTACACTTTCTTCGATCACATTTGCACACCCGGAAGCATCTATCGGACTCAGATGACCCTTAGACGCGCCATATCCCACTTTTGGAACCCTAACGGACCGCATAGCCGTTATTGGTCTAAAAAACACCCCAAAAGCAGCCTTTTCGAGGGAATAGCTGCACTGGAGTCCGAAACCTTGCTCCAAAGCCGAAATATTCGCAAATAACGTCATCTGGGTCCGAAAGTAACCATCTTCCATCATCGAATCCCCAAACCTCGCTCGTTTCCACTATCCGCGAATCCTCAAACTTCGTTTGCTACTGCTATCACCGGTTTTCCAAACCCCGCTGACTTTCTCCATCGTAGACCCGCAAATCTCGCCGATCTATTCTCCATCACCGATTTCTCAAAGTTGGCTCACTTCCACTATCATCACCTTTAAGCCACGCTTTCTTGGATCGAATTTGCGCGCCCGGAAGCATAAATCGGACTCAGATGACCCTTAGACGCGTCATATCTCACTTTTTGAATCCTAACGGACCGCATAGCCGTTATTGGCCTGAAAAACACCCCAAAAGCAGCCTTTTCGAGGGAATAACTGCACTGGAGTCCGAAACTTTGCTCCAAAGCCGAAATATTCGAAAATAACGTCATCTGGGTCCGAAAGTAACCATCTTCCATCATCAAACTCCCAAGCCACACATTCTTCGATCACATTTTCGCGCCCGGAAGCATCTAACGGACTCAGATGACCCTTAGACGCGTCATATCTCACTATTGGAATCCTAACGGACCGCATAGCCGCTATTGGTCTAAAAAACACCCCGAAAGCAGCCTTTTCGAGGGAATAGCTGCACTGGGGTCCGAAACCTTGCTCCAAAGCCGAAATATTCGAAAATAACGTCAACTGGGTCCGAAAGTAACCGTCATCCATCATCGAACCCCCAAGCCACACTTTCTTCGATCACGTTTACGCGCCCGGAAGCCTCAATCGGACTCAGATGACCCTTAGACGCGTCATATCTCACTTTTTGAATCCTAACGGACCGCATAGCCGTTATTGGCCTGAAAAACACCCCGAAAGCAGCCTTTTCGGGGGAATAACTGCACTGGGGTCCGAAACCTTGCTCCAAAGGCGAAATATTCGAAAATAACGTCAACTGGGTCCGAAAGTAACCGTCATCCATCATCGAATCCCCAAACCACGCTCGCTTCCTTTTGGAGTTCTGACTGCCGTATAGAGACTGATTACCCCAATACGCTAATAGGTAGAATGAATGGTAAATCCTTAGTTTTTTTTGTTGCAAATACAACAATTATGTTATACTATTTTCCTGTCACATCTGCATAACACCATATAATTAGAGCTCAAAATAAGAGTTTATTTGTAAATTGATATTTTAAAAGGAGAAAACAATATGGCTATCAATATAAAAAAGTGCACGTTCGAAGATCTAGGTTCACTTCAAGGAATTAGTGTTGAAACATTTAATGAGACATTTAGTAATCAAAATTCACCTGAAAATATGAAGGCCTACCTGGATAGAGCATTTAACTTAAAACAATTAGAAAAAGAATTGTCGGATAGCTCATCAGAATTCTATTTTATTTATTTTAATGAAGAAATCGCTGGGTATTTAAAGGTTAACACCGAAGATGCTCAATCTGAAGTAATGGGTAATGATTCACTTGAAGTCGAGAGGATCTATATTAGAAAAAAATTTCATAAACAGGGGCTTGGGAAATATCTAATAAATAAAGCTATAGAAATAGCGGTACAATGTAATAAAGAGAAGATTTGGTTAGGGGTTTGGGAAAAAAATAAAAACGCTATTAGCTTTTATGAAAAAATGAAGTTTGTTCATACAGGAACTCATTCTTTTTATATGGGTGAAGAAGAACAAATAGATTTTATTATGACAAAACAACTATAACATTTGTCTAAAATGATGTTAACTAAGAGGATCGATAGGAGGCTTAGAATGAAGCAACTTTATATAAAACAAAAGGTATTCAGTCTAAGTGGTAAATTCACGGTAAAGAATCAGCAGGAGCAAGATGTCTATTACGTAGAGGGCAGTTTTATGCAAATTCCCAAGACATTCTCCATTATGAATACAACAAGAGATGAAGTCGCACTTATTACGAAAAAAGTGTTCAGTTTTTTACCGAAGTTTTTTGTAGAAGTAGATGGTCGAGAGGTATTGACGATTAAGAAGGAGTTTTCTTTCTTTAAAGCACGTTATACGATTGATGCGGCTGACATTGAGGTACATGGTAACTGGTGGGACATGGATTTTCAGGTTTTACAGCATGGTGTAGTCATCGGTAAAGTGAACAAGGAATGGTTCACTTGGGGGGATAGCTATAAGGTTCAAATATTGAAGGATGAGATGGAGACGCTCATGATTGCGTTCGTTGTCGCTATTGATTGTGTGAAGGCTGACCAGGCATCTACATCACATCAGTGAAGATTCAATATTAAAGTTAAAAACTTAGTAAGGTGATGTGGACGGAATAAATTCAGCAGGTAAAGCTGAGTGTAATTGGTCAGTTTATCTATGATGCGCTGAACGTACCATAAGTAGAGCAAGTTAGGTTTCCGATAGGCCTATGTTAGATCTTATTGTTGATTTTCATTTTTTGAAAAAACGTCTATTGCGCCCAAACGCTCTCTCCGCGAATGCATATGATGATTATGCCTACTCATTGAAAGGAGCGATCACATATGGGATTTTTTCCAACACCGGGAGCCGGCGGAGGATTTCCAGGATTCCCAGGCGGACCAGGCGGACCTGGCGTGCCAGGAGGACCTGGAGGACCAGGAGGACCAGGGTTTCCGGGTGGAACCCCCGGACAATTTCCGGGGGGTGCACCGGGAGGCGTTCAAGCGCCGACGGCTCCTCCACCGCAATTCGTGCCACAAATGTCGTCTACCACATTTGCCATTGATCCCGGCGGGATCAGACGCTGCCTGTTCCGCAACACATACATTTGGCTGAACAACGGCGAGCAATTCTGGTTCTTTCCGGTATTCGTCGGACGTAATTCTATTGCAGGGTTCAGATGGAATGGTTTTTTCTGGTCGTACTTTGGCATTGATTTGAATCGGATTAGCTCGTTCACGTGCTTCTAAGGTAGACAGCGATAGAGAACAGCCAGCAGGCTGTTCTCTATCGCTGTGCAAATTATCGTGTCCCCGGAGTTTTGAATTACGCAAAAGATACATAGTGAAGAATCGTTTCCCCTGACGCTAACGTTAATGCTGGATCAAAAAAGGGACTACTCTGCGAAGGATAGCCTTAAAGCTTGCTGTTACAGACAGCGCGTTGAGCCATCTCATAAATCACGGTAATGCGGAGGGATGGGCACGTTGGTGATCCATTGTGTTATGAATTCAATTAGTTTTTTTGCCGCTGGAGAGGCATTTTTAATGGAGGCGGCTGCAATACCAATAGAACGATAATACTCGCCTTCCAATGGGCGATAACATACATTGTCGGGGAGATGTGACAAAATCATTTCGGGGAGAATACTTAACCCTAAACCATTTTGTACCATGGCGATTATGGCATGATCATCTTCTAATTCATATTTGATCGTGGGTGTGAGTTTATTTTGCGAGAAAATTCGCTTTACATCGGTGTCACAACCCGCAATGGGCATGATAAAAGGTTCATCAATCAATTGCTCAAGGCGGATGGTTGATTGGCGTTCGAGAGGGTGATTCTGCCACATAATGCAGACCATCCTATCTTTTTGAAGAGGGACCACATGAAAAGCATCTCGAGTAGGCAGATTAACAAATCCCAAGTCAGCGGTTCCATCGGCAATCCATTCTTCTATTTCAGAGTAGTTACCATCAAGTAGTTTTATTTCAATATGTGGAAACTGATTTTGAAATTGTTTAATGATTTGAGGCATCCATTGGATCGATACACTAGAGAAAGTACCTATTTTCACAGTTCCGATTTCGACACCCTTTAATGCAGCTACTTCTTGATTGAGTTTTTCATTAAGGTGGAGGATTTCTCTGATATGTGGGATTAAACGTTCGCCATCGTTGGTTAACCGGATACCCGATCTGTTTCTTATGAGAAGACACAGTCCGAATTCAGCTTCTAAGCTAGAAAGCGCATGACTGATGGCTGATTGTGTTAAATTTAATATCTCTCCTGTTTTGGTAATGCTGCCGATCTCAACTACCTTACTGAAAATTTGATATTTTAAAAGATTCATAATGATTTCTCTCCTCAATAATGTATGAAAAAAATTCATTAAACTAACGATTAATATTCATTATTTTTATCTTAATTATAATAGTATAATCTGTTTTATATAAAAACATCTAGGATTAAAGGGGAGTTTGAGCGGAATGGTTCATGAATCAAACGGATCTTATTATGCAGTCATATTTTCAAGTCAACGTACGGAGGGGGATAACGGATATAACCTTATGGCTGAAAAAATGGAGCAGCTTGCGTCCGGGCAACCTGGGTTTTTAGGAGTGGAAAGTGTCAGGGATTCTTCAGGAGCGGGTATTACGATTTCTTATTGGGAGAGCTTGGAGGCGATTAGTAACTGGAAACAACATCAATCTCACAAAGTTGCTCAGGAGAAAGGTAAGAAAGAATGGTACCAAAATTACAAAGTGAAAATTTGTAAAGTTGAAAGAGAGTATTCTTGAGTGGTAAAATATTACTGCAAAGTAATTGGGAAACAATCCATTGAAGCGTACAACAACAATCATTTTATTTCAAAAGGATGCGAAGAAACTTATCCGAGAAAATAGAAGAGTCCGTTACTAATTAGATAGAATATAGATATGGGATGGTTTTTAGATGAACTATCAAATTAAAAGGGCGACCCTTGAAGAAAAAGAAATCCTCAACAACCTAATGCAATTTTATATGTATGATTTCTCCGAGTATATGGATTTGCACCTTGAAGAAAACGGAAAATTTAATGATTATCCTCTCAACGATTACTGGACAGAAGAATCGAATTTCCCATATCTGTTAACTCTGAATGGGAAAAATGCTGGATTCGTTTTAGTCAAAATAAAAAATAGAGATGATGATTTATACTTTTCCATTGCAGAGTTTTTTATTATAAAAAAGTATCGGAGAGTAGGATTAGGTAGACTAGTTGCAAAAGATATTTTTAATATACATAAGGGGCAATGGGAAGTTTACCAAATAGATAATAACGAGCCCGCACAACGCTTTTGGAAAAAGGTGATAGAGGAATACACTGGCGGAAAATTCACTGAACGAATAGAAGCAGGGAGAAAGACACAGGTGTTTGTTAATTAAGTTGAATCTTAAGCTAGGATACAATAGATCAATAAAAAGCGGCAGTCATGGACTTTATTTACTAGTCCAGGGTTGCCGTTGTTTTTTTAGGATCTCCAGAAGGGATGTTATAGGCCAGTTGTCCGGGTATTTTTGAGTAGTACAAAATCACTTCTAATGTTAAAATTACCCAAGAAATATTTTAGGAGGCTAAAACGGGAATTATGCTAAATATACAGAAGATTGTAGAACTTATTCCTCATCGGTATCCGTTTATTTTAGTGGACAGAATTATAGAGTTGGAGGAGAACAAAAGAGCAGTAGGTATTAAAAATGTATCCATTAATGAACCGTTTTTTAGCGGCCATTTTCCTGAGCATCCTGTTATGCCGGGTGTTTTAATTGTGGAGGCATTAGCCCAGGTAGGCGGAATCACAATGTGCAAAAACGAGAAGCTGATGGGCAAGATAGGGTTATTAGTTGGCATTGATAATGCCCGTTTTAAGCGCCAAGTAACGCCTGGGGATCAGCTTCTTCTCGAATTCGAAGTCAATCGGATGAAAGGTGAAATTGTAAAAGGCAAAGGCACCGCAACAGTAAATAGTGAGCTTGTATGTGAAGCTGAGATTTCTTTTGCATTTGTGCAAAAAGGAGGTTCAAAATGAAAAGGATGCCCTTTGTACGACCAACCGAACATTACGATCTGCAAATTAAGGATATTGACGAGCAAATATGTGCATTGATCAAGCAACGAAAGGAAATCTCGAATAATAATCCAGGATTCCCACCGTTTGAATCTATCTCTAAATGGGCAGAAAATTATGAGCTCTATGAGGATTTTTTGAAAGCGGTATTTGGGACGTTGCTAAGTGAAGATCATTTTAAACCGATGGTTGAGCCAATTGATTTTAGAAAACATATTGCAGTTCTTAAATCAATTGAGAAAGATGGATTTTTTTATACACTGACCTCTATACGCCAATATAGTAATGCTAGTGTGGTCACCCTTAATATAGATTGGGACATGACAACTGAGCTTCCAACAAATTCTCATAACCATAGCTTTTTCGAGCTGTTTATAGGCGAAGAATATGATAGTCGAATGATGAATGGCGGAAGTTCAACCGGAAAAGCTTCTTATAATTACGTAATTTCTCCACCGCTCTCTGACGATCCTTCAGGTGTTATATTAGAGTTCAGGGAACATGGTAAACCCTTCAAGAACAATGAGACAGGAAATCAAATTGTTTTTAGGCTGTAGTACTTATTTCTTCTCCGGAAAATATTGCTTATAGCTATCTCCATTGCTATTATCAAAAGTGGAGATCCGAGCGAAGTTAGTTTGACTCCGCTCCATATCACAGTTAACGGATTTTTAGTGAAATAAAAACCGGCCATCCTGAGGGGATGGCTGTTTTCTGTGTAAGACAACTTAATGATTCATTTCCGAATGCGTTCCTTCCTCAGGAGATTTGCCTTCTGGTGGGATCCAAACGATTTGATGAATATTATTGTCTGCTACTAAATAGGTATAAGCCCAGCCCGCTTCATTTTTAAATCTAACCGTTAAATGATAAGGATTATATTGTCTACCTTCTGGCCGGCTAATCTCCCACTCTTGATAAGGGTATTTTTTCTCCAGATATTGATTAAGTTGTTCTGTTTTTTTAGAAACTTGAAACTCAATCCAAACGGGACGAATCGCAAAGGATAAAAGCAAAAGTAATGTTAATATAGAGGCTACGATTAAACCGAGTTTTCTAATCCTCGTAGGTGAAACTAATACTATAACAAAAATGACAAGGACAAACCCAACCGACGTTACAATTTCGATTACGGTTATGGGATGCAATGAAATCCTCTCCTTCTCTCAGATACAGAAAGGTGGCAGCTCTAGAATTATGAGCCCTTAAAAACTACGAAGGTACAGTTTACAATTTAGATATTCAGGAATACGAAAATTGATGACCCCAAACAGATTTCAGATGTCTGTATTTTTTTGCTAATTGTGGTTCTATAGTATGATTTTTTGGGATTATTTGAAAAATGGTTGAGAAATACATAGTGTATAGTCAATACTGTGACTTATAATGTTAGCTTAGGTAATGATCTAAAACTCTTAATATAACCTTGAATATATTCATTTACGCAGCAAAAGGCTGAAAGGAAGTCATCTCTTGTTTGAAACCCTACTTTTAAATTTTTTGTTTTTGCTTTTTCCAGTATTAACATTTCTAATATTCTTTGAGAATCGGGCCTATTCCTACAATAGATTGATTCTCGTTTTTATGTCTGCAGTGACCATGAGTCTCTGTATTGCAAAACCTATCAGACTTGAAATTGGCTATATTTTTGATTTAAGGTACATTCCGTTTATTATTGTGGCACTGTTTGGAGGATATAGGAACGTTCTTCCTCTATATATTATTTTGAATGCTTACAGATTCTATGTGGGTGGAGGTGGAGTATTTTATTCGTTTCTATTTGCGACAGCGATTCTGATTTTGGTGCCGTTATATAAAAATAGATTTTTAAAATTACCATCGAAGGGCCGTGTGATTGCGGCAAGTCTGATTGCTTTGCTAATTATGGGGGTTTATCTGTTAATTTTAGGTTTTGTTCAGGATTCCTTAGACAGGCAATTTTGGATTCTTTCATTAAATGCGTTGACAACTCATGTTGGGGTGATGAGTGTCATTATGATTTTGATTGAGAAGATTATCTCCAATATTAAAAATCGGGAACGGATTGTTCAATCGGAAAGATTAAATGTCGTCAGCGAGCTAGCGGCAAGTGTATCCCATGAAATCAGAAATCCACTTACAGTGACTAGTGGTTTTTTGCAGCTATTAAATAAATCTAAAACGATGACGCCAGAGGAAAAGGGCTTTGTAGAGTTATCTCTACAAGAGCTACAGCGAGCAGAAAAAATTGTAAGTGATTATCTCTCCTTTGCCAAGCCACAATCTGAAAACATGGTTTACTCCAATATGAAGGCAGAATCAGAATATACTAAAAATATCATAATGCCTTATGCCACTATGCACAAAGTAGATGTCCAATTTAGTTTTAATAATTCGTTAAATAAAAACTATGACCGAAACCAGATTCAGCAGTGTCTAATTAATTTATATAAAAATGGTATAGAAGCGATGAAGGAAACCGATGGCGGTACGCTATTTATCGATATATTTGAAAAAAAACAAAATATTATGATCAGTATTAAAGATAACGGAGTCGGCATGACTAAAGATGAAATATCGCGACTCGGTAAGCCGTATTATTCGACTAAAGCAGAAGGAACGGGGCTGGGTATGCTTATGGTCTACAGTACCGTCGATAAAGTGAAAGGAACTATTGAAGTCGATAGTGAAAAAGGCAAAGGGACAACGTTCCTTATAACTATCCCAACATAGGCAAGTTGCAGAGAGTATCTTTTGCTGTTTATACCCCACTAGGAGTGTGTAATACCTCTCATGAATGGATTTCGTGTAAAAAGGGTAACGAGCCTGTACGAGTCCCATCTGGAGGTGCAGCAATGGAGATATTTGTAACTATAGGCGTCAAATTGGTCATCAGCTTTTTTGGTTTGTGGATCATTACCTTTATTACCGGCCGCAAGACGCTTAGTCAATTGACACCACTCGATTTTCTGTCTTCATTGATTTTAAGTGAAATTGTCGGCAATACGATATATGATGATGAGGTGAAAATCTGGCATCTGCTGTTTGCTCTTTTTATTTGGACCGCATTATCTTATCTGTTCGAAAAGGTGACCACCCATTTTGTGAAATTCGGGAACCTGGCGGAAGGCCGGACAGTGCTGCTAATTGACGATGGCAAAGTGAATCAGGATTTGTTGGAGAAATACGATATTGAGTATACCCAGCTATTGTTCATGCTGAGGCAACAAAATATCTTTTCCCTAAGTGAAGTACGGTATGCTCTGCTTGAAACGAACGGCTCTCTATCGGTTATGCGCAAGTCTGAAGCTGAGCAGTCTTCTGCTTTTTCCATAACAGTTATTGATAAAGGCAGGGTACTGGAAGAGTCCATGCGGGGCAGATCGATGAACAAGGAGCAGATTCAGGAACGCGTCAGAGAGCAGGGTTATAATTGCATTGAGGATATTGCCTATGCTGAATATAAAGAAGACGGAACGCTCTATATCCTTCCCAAAAACAAACCATAAATCAACATGATAAGACGCTGGAGCCGAGTGGCTCAAGTGTCTTTATTTGAAATCAGGAGTGCCTAGTGAATAATAAATTTTAATGGAGGTAAGGATGATTAGTTTAGGATTATGGATCTTAACCGCTCTAATTGTGCTAGTTGTTGTAATGTTTCACGCAGGAGCATTATTAGATTTTATCCGGCCTAGTGTCCTACAAACTCAAATTTTTGGTCTTCACATTACATTGTTTGGAGTAGTTGTGATATTGGCCTATGAGGGTGGTCGCGGGATAGGCGTTTTTGTTGGATTAATTGGACTGTTTACGGGGATCTTGGGCTCTTTTAGAGATTCCTCTAAACCGGAGGATAAAAAGAATATCTGACAGCTTATATATTTACTAACTTTCGGAGGGGTATAACTTTATGGAGATTTCTTTATGTAAAGCAGACGCGAGCGACGCAGAGTTTATTCATGAAATGCAAGTCAAAGCCTTTATGCCATTGCTGGAGAAATATAAAGATTATGAAACCAGCCCAGCCAATGAATCTGTGGAACAAATCAGGGATCGAATTAATCAGTCTTTTGCAGATTATTATATGATTAAGTATTTTGATATTGCTGTGGGCGGTGTCCGTATCGTTAAAAAGGATAATAAAGCTTATCGGGTCAGCATCATCTTTATCTTGCCAGAACATCATGGGAAGGGGATTGCCCAGCAGGTTTTTGCAATCATTGAACAGAGATATAAAGATGCAAAGAAATGGGAGCTGGATAGTATTATACAGGAGCAAAGAAATTGCTATTTATATGAAAAGTTAGGGTATAGAAGCACGGGGGAAACCAAAAAAATAAATGACAACTTAACATTAGTTTTTTATGAAAAACATATGAGTTAAAGCCTTAGGGTTATACTTAAAAAAAAGACAGCGGGCAGTTCATGTCCACTGTCTTTTTCACATACAAATCAATACACTCGAATACGCTTCACAAATAACGATATAATCAATCCAATACCTGCAATTGCTGCGATAAATAAGTAAGCATGTGTAATTCCAGCGGTTAATATTTCAGGCTGTGCAGCGGTTGGATGTGTGTTTGCGAATCGTGTTTGTCCGCTAGACATTAGCGTAACAGCGAACGTTGTACCAAGAGCACCTGCAATTTGCTGAAGTGTACTCATAACAGCAGCCCCATCCGGATAGTATTTCACGGGTAATTGATTTAACCCATTGGTTTGAGCGGGCATAATGACCATAGCTAATCCGATAAACATTGCGCAGTGTATTAAAATAAAGGTTAGGCTACTGGTTTCAGTAGAGTTTCTTGTAAATAGAAAACCAGCAATGGTTGCGATAAAAAATCCAAGCGGCAGCAATAATTTCGGACCGTATTTATCGAATACTCTACCCGTAACTGGAGCCATAGCCCCGTTAATAACACTGCCTGGAAGAAGTAGAGTACCAGCCATTGTGGCCGATAACAATAAACCTCCTTTTAAATATAAAGGTAATAAAATTGCAGAAGATAAAATGATCATCATTCCTAAAAAGAGCATTATAAGACCTATCGTAAACATGGGATATTTAAATACCCGTAAATTCAGCATTGGGGTTTCCAATTTAAATTGCCGTAATACAAACAAGATTAAGCTGATGAAACCAACAATAAGAGGCAGCAAAACAATGATTTCACTCAAAGAATGATCAGCAAAGTTACTAAAACCAAAGACGATTCCACCAAATCCAAAAGTAGAAAGCAAGATGGATAAAATATCTATTTTAGGTTTTGTGATGTTGGCTACATTTTTAATGAATGTTAATCCGAAACCTAATGTAAATAACAATAAAGGTAAGCTTATCCAAAAGATATACTCCCACCCAAAATGATCTACAATTAAACCAGATAGAGTAGGCCCAAGTGCCGGTGCACACATAATAACGAGCCCCATCATTCCCATGACAGTTCCGCGTTTATGTGCAGGAAAAATAATAAGAATAATATTGGTCATTAATGGAAGCAATAAGCCTGTCCCTAAGGCTTGCACTAATCTTGCAATTAATAATGAGGTGAAATTAGGCGAGAGGGCAGCAATTAATGTACCGACGATAGATAATAGCAAGGAAGCTGTGAATAATTGTCTAGTGGTAAACCATTGCATTAATAGGGCGGATATTGGAACGAGGATACCTAATACAAGTAAATATCCTGTGGTTAGCCACTGAACCGTTGAGGCGTTGATTGAAAATTCATCCATTAAATTTGTAAAAGCCATGTTTAAGGCGGTTTCACTAAATAGCCCGACGAATGCACCTAACATAAGCGAGAAGGCCATGAGGGCTGGACGTTTAACTTGAACAGTTGATGATGATTCCATAATAATGATGAACCTCTTTTCAGAATTTTGATTCGTATTATTTTTGCATGATAGATGATATATCAACTATAAGGGGGAGAGAAATGCTTTAAGCACTTCTTACATTATTCAGCACATGTGTTAGCAAAGTCTTTAACGTTGAGTAATCTGAAGCAGATAATCCTGACTCGATAATTTCGTTTAAATTGACCGTCACCTCATTTATAGTATTCTCTAATTTCCGTCCTTCTTCTGTTACATATACATTTACCGCTCGGCGATCTTGCGCACTTGTTACTTTGTGTATGTAACCTTTGCTCTCTAAGCTGGCGATCATTCGGGCAACACTGGCTTTGTCCTTACCAAGATTAGCAGCAATCTCGTTCTGAGATAGACCTTCTTTCTCAAGCATCAGAGCCATAAGTAGATGCTGTTCAGGTGCAAGTCGAAAAGGAGCAAGTAACTTTGTTAAATAATTTGCTATTTCTAAATGCAAATCTCGAATGACCAAACCTAAAGGTTCTCTTGAATCCATATGATCTCTCCTAATTGAAGAATAGATGATATATCAACGTTATTGATTTGTCTATATTAGCATAAAGTTATGTATGCTTGTCAAGTTAAAGAAAATGAATTGAATCATAGACTTAGATACAAGCGGCAAAGTTGTTTAATGCCCAATCACTTGATGATACATAGTCATATGCTGTTGTGAAATTTAAAAAAATTAATTAGGGAGGGATTTAAATGGGGTATAACTGTGTTGGGGGCGTTCAAGAACAAAAAAAGGCTCCAGTTTGTATTAATCCTTGGACATCAACGGGTACGATTCTTGTGCTTTACATTCTTCTCGTCATTATCCTTAAAACTTGTTGGATCTAGAATTCATGTAAATTGATGCCCCAAAGTTTTTTCTTCGGGGCGTTTCTTTGTTTTCTTTAGTTAGATAATAGACACGTTAAGGATTCAGGATAGACTTAACGGGAATAATCGGGTTGTGTCATAGAAATAGGCTGAGGATTGGCAAGTACCCATTGCACCGCCAGCTCGCATAATCTGGCTGGTTGCTCATTGCCAGCGATGTTGCGGAACCGTTTGGCGAGTGATGTTGCCTCTTGAAGAAGGACGGGCTCTAAAGGCGTTCCCGTGCTAAAATGCCGTATCAGTGCATCCAGCATTTTACGGTAATCGGCATCCCAGTTTCCTCCGCCATTATTAAGGATTTCATGAGACACCCGCCCTGTGATGCGGATAACCTCACCCTGCACCGTTGTCGCGTGTCCTGAAGCAGGGACGAGAAAATCCCACAGCTCTTGGTGCTGTGCGGGCCATGCGGTTGCCGTTACCTCGATAGGAGAGATTCCATCATGTCTCTGCAGTTTCGCTATAGGCTCGACATCAAATTGCCGGTACAGCTCCAGGAGAGCATTTGCAGTTTCATCCAGTCGATCTTTATTGTAATTTGTTCTGACGAATTCAAAATCCTTGCCGATACGCCGCACGGATTCCTTCATCTCCGGCGTGATTACTGCTCCTGCATCCAGCATAATACGCGAGATTTCTGCCATGTGAACTATATCGATATTCCGGCATTGTAATAATCCTTTGGCGAGAGGTGTGTTTTTTCGGTTATTTTCTGCATGGACATTTGCGCCGCGTACCACCAGATCCCGCACTACTTTTGTTTTGTAAGAAGCAGCTGCTGAGTGCAGCGGTGTCTCATTCTGGTAATCCAGGGCTTCCATATCTGCACCTAGCTCAAGGAGTAAGGGGACATTTCCGGACCAGGTTGCAGCCTGAGCATGAAGAGGGGTGCGCTTATAGTTGTCGGCAGCGTTGATGTCAGCGCCCTGCTCCACAAGCCAGGAAACCATTTCATCCGGTATTTGCCGGAAGCTGAGGGCGGTACCTTTGCTGTAACCCCCACGGGCATCCCATTCGCATAGCTCAAATACCTCTTTTAAGGCAGACATATCATTCGTTTTAACCAGCTCGGCAAAATTGGCGGGTAATGTTTTTTTCTTTTTGCCCATCTCTTTTTTCCGCTCCTTTATTAATAGATAAATAGCAGATAACTTCTTGCAAGTTTATCATATAGGAGAATTGAACACTAATTCATGCAGGACGAAAAGGTTGAAGATATAAACGTAACTTTATTGGAAAATAGTGGGATATCGTTTATATGGCGATCTCGAGATCATAGACTATTAGAAAATGAAAAACATTAAGCTTGTGTCTTGGAAATATATTCGAGATTTACGAAGGACATCGAAATTACGCTAACACTAGGCAGTCAGACAAAGCGATCGACTCTGCTTTTGTTGTTTTTTAAGTTCGTTCATTTCTAATTTTTCTGAACTCCTTAGGAGTTATGTTTAAGTGTTTTTTAAAAGACTGGATAAAGTGATTTGCGTTATTGAAACCAACTCGCTGTGCGATTTCAGTTATCGTGTAGTCAGTTGCTATTAACAAATCACAGCTTTTATTAATGCGATATTTAATTAAGTAGAAATACGGAGTCATATGGATACTTTTCTTAAAACCTCGAGTGCACTCCGATACACTTAGATGTGCTGTATCTGCTATTTCCTTCAATGTCAAATTATTAGAATAGTTTTTGTGAATAAAACTAAGCATTAATTGTAGTCTCTCTTGCTGGAGTCTGTTATATTTAGACGATTCCTCAGAGGATAGAGAAAAATTTGATATAAGGATTAACCATAACTGGACAGTTTTGATAGAAACTTCGTACTCCCATCCCCATTTTTTTTTCGATTCAAATTCTTTTTTCATATCCCAAAGAATTTGTAGGATTTGATTATGCCAGTCCTTATCTCCTTTGATTTCTAAACTTAACAAGAATGAATTGGTATACGGAAGTACATACTTTTTTTCCATTGCACTTTCAGAATAAAAAGCGAGTAACTTCTCTGGGAAGTTAAAACTAACATATTCACCCTCTTGGTTAAGGTACGTAACAATATGAAGTACGCTCTTATTAATAAAGATGGCCTGACCTGCTTCTAAATCATAATTGATTCCGTTGACTTGTATGGTTAGTTTCCCTTTGGTCACTAAAGTAATTTGTAGTTCTTGGTGCCAATGTAGATCGTTAACCCCTCTGCCATTAGGAATAGATTCATAATTGGTATGAGTGTACATGATGTATGGAAATGCATCATCAGGAAATTGAATGGCTTCGTGCAATTGCTTTTTCAAAGTGCTTATTCTCCTTATTTGACGATATTTCTATATAAATTAAAGATATAGTTGCACAATATAGACCCTGACGGTGATATTATTATATCCAGCCTAGACTTATCATACAATTCTGTGCACAGGGATTGTCACACATTTTGGAGGAACTATGGTTAGTTCAAATAAACCGCCTATACTATTTCATCCGTTTATTCTGTTATTTATCAGTATTTTGTCCGTTTCTATCTCTTCAATCATGATTAAACTTTCAGATACACCTACTTCAGTGGCCGGGATGTATAGATTGTTTATTTCTGTAATCATCATGCTCTGTTTTACATCTGGGAAAATGGCTCGTTCTACTGAGATGAATAAAAAAGATTGGGCCATCGTTATTTTATCCGGCCTATTTCTAGGGTTACACTTTTTATTCTGGATGGAATCATTGGTCTATACTTCAGTTGCAAGCTCCATGGTGATCTTATCGTTACAGCCGCTATTTGTTATGATGGGGTCTTACTTTTTATTCAAAGAACATGTTAACCTGCTAACCGTTTTTTGCCTGATTGTTGCTCTTTTAGGTTCGATTGTTATTGCATGGGGAGACATATGGGTTTCGAAAGATGCACTAATCGGCGATGGTTTATCGTTAATTGGCACATTCTTTGCTTCAGTCTATCTGTTGGCCGGGCAAAAAGTAAGCGGCAAAATCAATGCAAATAAATACAGCATTTTCGTCTTTTTTATTGGTGGTACTGTTATGCTCGTGTACAATTTGATAAATAATGTCTCATTAATTAATTATGCTTCATCAGATTGGATTTATTTTTTGCTTCTTGCAATAATTCCAACTATTTTTGGTCAATACATCTTTAACCTTTTGTTAAAGTCGATTGGAGCAACTACTGTCTCGGTTGGGATTATTGGTGAGCCTGTTCTTGCCATTGTCCTTGCATATCTATTATTAGGGGAAACTATATCGTTATTCCAGTTTTTAGGTGGCATAATAACCTTATTCGGTATGGGAATGTATTTTTGGGCGAAATCTTTAAAGTACAACATTCAAAATAAGTAAATAAGTAGTCGGAAAATGTTTTAGCTAAATAGGGGGATGGCAAATGGTAACTATTGATGATTTTTTAAAACTTGATGTTCGTGTTGGAACAATTATTAATGCGGAGTTTTTTGCAAAAGCAAAAATACCTGCGATTAAACTCCAAATTGATTTTGGACCAGATATCGGAAGCAAAACATCAAGTGCACAGATTACTAAACGATATAAGGCCGAAGAGATTGTAGGGCAACAAATCATTGGGGTAGTTAACTTTCCTGCTCGAAATATTGCGGGTTTCCAATCAGAAGTATTAGTTCTTGGAGGAATACCGGATAAAGGGGATGTGGTTCTCTTGAAGCCAGATATTAAATTACCTAATGGGACACCTATTGGGTAATATAGGGTAATTGTAGTATACAAAAATTGATAGTAATCGGAGAGAAGACAATGGAAGAATTAACAAGCTTAGCATCTGAAAGTATTGAGGCAAGTAAAACGGTGCTAGTCGTGATCGACTTGCAGCAGGGAATTGTCCACAGTCCAAAGCAGGGACCGCATACAAGTGCTCAGGTGGTTGAGAATGCCAGCAAATTAGCCCAATCCTTTACGGAGAAAGGAGGATTTGTTGTTTTGGTGAGGGTGTCATGGCTAGATGGGCAAGATATGCTTAAACCTAAAACTGATTTGAAAATGAATTCCGTGACCTATCCAGAAGGTTGGGACAACATCGTACCAGAATTAGCGAATATCAAAAATGCACATCTGATTACCAAACGGCAGTGGGGGGCATTTTTCGGTACTGATCTTGATTTGCAGTTACGACGCCGCGGAATAGACACGATCGTATTATGTGGTATTTCTACCTCGATTGGTGTGGATACTACTGCTAGAGAAGCTTATCAGCTTGGTTATCATCAAGTTTTTGTAGAAGATGCTATGACCGCGATGGCTAAAGAAGAACATGATTATGTATGCAAAACTATCTTCCCTCGCATAGGTAAGATCCGGTCGAGCGATGAAGTAATATCCATGTTGAAATAGTACAAAAAAACCTCATGCTCTCTCTGTGATCTCAGAGATTGTCATGAGGTTTTTTAATTGAAGTTATGTCTTACATAAAGATGAGGAGAAGTATCCCAGCTAAGAAGCAGTAATAAGAGAAATACTTCAAATTACCTTTAGCCATAATCCCCATAAACCAACGCATGGAGAAATAAGTGACGATAAGTGTAGTAATAAATGCAATCAAGTATGGAATGGCTAGCTGCGAGCGGTTAGGATCGTGGGCAATATCAGATGCGCCCATAACGAGTCCGCCCAAACTGACAGGAATATAAAGCATAAAAGAAAAGCGTAAAGCAGTTTCTTGCTTCATTCCCACAGCGATGGAAGAGATGACAGTTGCACCAGAACGGCTTATCCCAGGAATAAGGGCGACTGCTTGGGCAAGTCCGACTATAACTGCATCCTTCGCTTTTAAGTCACCATCTTGTTTACGTCCGCGAAGGTTACGGATCAACCATAAAGCTACCCCTGTAACAAGCAAGGCGATGGATACGGTATGAACCGACGAGAAGATATCCTCAATCTGATCCTTGAAGAGTAAGGCAACAATTACCGCAGGCAAGGTACCGATGATGATGTACAAAGAGAAGAGGAAATCCGACTTATATTCCTCTTTGCGGGTCAGAATAAATTGAACGAATCCAGTGATCAATCTTCCGATATCTTTGCGGAAAATAAAACAAATCGCAATTAGTGAAGCCGTATTTGTTAAAATTTCAAATGATAGCCCATTTTGTTTTAAGCCTAGCAATTTCTGTGCGATGATCAAATGGCCGCTCGAAGAGACGGGGATTGGCTCAGTTGCCCCTTGAACAAACCCTAGAAACAAGTATTTAAGCCACAGTATAATATCTTCCATTTTACCTCCCAGTATTTTTGTAATCTTTTCAATCATATCGTATTCAATAAAGAAATGACAATAGAACCATCGTGCCATATTCAATTGGACGAGTTATACTAATTCATAAGACTATTAAATGAGGTGGAACTATTTGTAGTACATTACTAAAAATTCAGCAGCATGATATTCCAAGAGCAGCCAGTGTTCTGGCCGAAGCATTTGCCAAAAATGATCCGTTATATCAGCATATCTTGCCTGATGAATCAACCCGATTACGCGTGTTGAATATTTTTTTTCATCGTTACATTGAGATGTTGTATCCATATTCGGATTTACTAACGACTTCTACTAACTTTGAAGCAGTGGCTTTAGTGTTCCATTCGGAGCGTCAGACAGGGACAGTGATTTCGAACGTCAGGTATATGAAACAGATAGTCCTTGCGATAATTAAGTCATTGCCGATTTGCCGAATCATTGGGGTGCGAGGATTTATACGTGGTTTATCTATTTTGCGTAGTATGAGTTCCTTGTGGTTATCAATGTTTGGGGATCAGAAGTATAAACATTTGGATATGCTTGCAGTGCAGGATCAATATCAAGGTCAAGGATATGTATCAAAAATCATGACACCGCTACTCGCGGAATGTCGTATGAGCAATACGTTATGTACGTTAGAGACACAGACACCGAGCAATTTGCCCATTTATGAGCATTATCAGTTCCTTACGGTTAAGGTCATTCCTCTACCTAATAGCACACTTGAGCAGTATTGTATGGCGTTTACGCCAGGAGTTGCCGAGTAGTTAATAAAAAAGGGCGGTCCCATTCAGCCATTTCATGGTTTTTGGGGCAGTCTTTTTTTTGCGGAGTCTATAAGGGTTAATGAAGTTTCAACAGAAAAATCAGGGAATTTCTCCCTGTAATTCTGCGATCTTTTGTCATCCGGCTAGAATCAATTATTTTGTTTAACAAAAATAGCATAACCTTTGTAGGATTGTTATAATAGAAACATATATTCCCGTGCTTCAGAACCCTATACAGGATGTATAGGGGTTTTATTTCTTTTAGTGAGGGTGATCGAGAACAAGTATGGGGTTGTCCGTACAGGGAAAAGAGGATCGGAGAGTTCCGCAGGAAATTTTAAATTATGAAGTGATGGCGAGGTTAGCAGAAAGATGAATTGGTCGGATTTTGGCGAACGAAACAAACGATTGAATCCCCTGTGGAATTTGGGGGCTGGCATGAACCTTGGCGAAATCCAACCTTACAAAGAAATGGTATCTTTAAGCGTTCTGCTGCAAGTCTATTATCTGGAGCTAGAATCGAATGAGAGAAGATCCAAAGAGGATATTATTGAGCTTACTTGGACTGCGCTGGAACGTTTTAATATCGCCAATCTTGGGACTACCGAATCCGTAGAGCGTCTCGTGGACGGTTTATTGTGGAGCGGGAATGGTGGGGATTTCGAATCCTTTTTCTATGATGATGTGACCCGGCAAATGTCCGTGCAGAAATATAAGTATTTCACAGTGGACGAGGATGCGACTCGCAGCAGTTGGGAAGAGAACGGCAGAACCATCTATCGTCTCTCTGAATATGCAATGGAGCTCATTTTTATGAGCCATGAGATTATTGATGAATTTCAGATCAGCATCAAACTGCTCGAGATTCAAATGCATATTAAGCATGGGCGCGTAACTCGGGCTCTTCAGGATGTTAATGAACTGATCTCCCGTGTCCGTAAGATGACTCAGCAACAGCAAGAATACCGCAATGCGTTACGCCGCAATCCGAAGCATATTTTTAGTGAATTCGGAGTAGCTCGGCATCAGCGACTCGAAGAGATTCATCATCAGTTCGAGGAGGAACGCAAACATTTTGACAGTATTCACCGTTCTCTGGCCCGGCTGGCCAATGATGAGAAAGACGTGATCGACTTCAATGAGATCCGTATTCTCTCTGAACGAGTCGAGCTTTCTAGGCGTGTACACGATGAGCTGGCTGAGGTAGTGTTGAATATTTTTGAGATGGAGACCAATTTAAGGTTGAACTTCCCTGAATTATTCTGGGGAGCAGCCGGGTTTAACTTCCGTACACATGTATGGGAGGAATGGGTGAAAGAGGAGGGTCTGCCAAGCGGTGACAGTCTTGAACTGCTGCTCAGCGGATTATTCGCTCCGAATCAGGACTTCGTTTATCCGCTTCCTTGGGCTTGGGAGGAACAAGAGGTAGGGTTTATCCCCGACTTAATGATGGATGATTTCGAAGATGAGGTGGACACTGAGCCTGTTCAATATATTCCTAAAGGTATTCCATGGAGAAAAGTAGTGGAGCTGTGGATGCCGGTTTTTGCTGCCTTGGCTGAGCAGGGAAGCTTTACCTTTACTGCAGACGCTTTTTCCGCCGAAGAACTAACAGGGTGGGCTAACACACCGGATGCTGTTGATCTGTGGGTGCAGTTTTTTCATACAGATATTTTAGTGCAGGAACAGGCACCAGAAGGTGGTAGCGGCGTTTCTGATGAATGCCAACAGCTAATCCAATATGTGCTTGCGGAAGATCTTCTGTTGGAGAGTTTACGCGGCAAAACGCTGCGGACGAGCATTGCTCCAGAACCAGCCTCAAGGGTACGGTGTCCTGGTCTGGATATGAGTCCATATATGATTACGATCGTGGAGAGGTGAGAAGTTACTAACATGAGTTATACATTAGAACAGGTACAGCAAGCTTCGCGGCTATTTTTTGAATTGCTCCGTAAAAAAGTAATTCCTCTCGATGACCCTGCAGCGGCAGAATGCCTTCAGGATGCAGGAACTTATGATGCACTTCAGTACGTTGCTAAAGAAGGGGGCTGTCGGGTGATGAATTCCGGGCACCGTCTCCATCTGCTAGTTAATCCGCTGGGATCAGTGTTTGCAACCAACTTCACCCAGTTGAAGAACAAATATTCACGTGTTGAGCGTAAAACTCACTTACATATTATCAATATTATTATTCTGGTTTTTCTGGCCGAAATGGATCAGGATGAGACTCATTTTAAGTCTGGGCAGGACAGTATGTCCTATATTCAAATTGCTGATCAAGTGTCCTCTCTCTTTCAGACGTGGATTCAGATGGATGAGGAAGGACGATTCAGCCAGCAGTGGCAGCTTGATATCCAAGCGATGTTTAAGGTATGGACCAGTCTTTACATGCAGACTAAGAGTCAGGAAGAGAGTGATCTTCTGACCAGAGGCGCAGGCTCACGAATTGGGCTGATTCATGAAGGCATGAAACTTCTGGAGGAGGAGAAGCTCGTATTCATCTCTGAGACAGAGAAGCGTATCTTTCCTCGGGAAGAGCTTTATGAGAGAATGCGTTATTTATATCATGATGTCGATCGATACCAGGAATTAAAGAGCCTCATTGGAAGAACTTTAGCTGAGAAAGACGGTGCTACCTATGCCGCGGATTGAACGCATACGAATTACAGGACTTAAATACGAGAAGATGCTCAAGAAATACGACGACATGATTCTGGACCTCTGTAACGAAGAGGGACCCGCTAATACGCTTATTACGCTCATGAATGGCGGTGGAAAGGGCGTACTGCTGCAATCCATTTTCCAGCTATTGATGCCCAAAACACCATGGGGCAAAGACAGTGAGAACCAGGTTGAGGCATTCTTTCATAATCATAAAAAACAACTTAAACCGTACACTTTTCACGTAGCTATCGAATGGCATCTCGACAACAATGAGCGCAATGAGTATATGACCACGGGAATCGCTATGACGGCACATAATTCGCTTGATCAGCAGGATATCAAAGTGGATTACTTGCTGTACGCACTTACAGATTACGGTGAAGCGGCTGAACTTACGCTATCAACGTTGCCGTTATTTGACGAGGTGACTGCTGAACCTACGAGTTTTGAAACGATCCAGCAATTTGTGCGCGATCGGCGGGGAGAGATTGTACCTTTTGGCAGCCATAGCTCGGATTTGAAAAGATATTATGACTTCCTGGCTACCCGGGATATCCATATCGCCGAGTGGCGTAATATGCGGCGGATCAATGGTGAAGAGGGCGGTATCAAAGGTTATTTTAAAAAGAATGATGCCTTCACCAATCATAACTTGTTCGAAAAGCTGATTATTCCTGAAATCGGATCTAGTCTGAATGAAGGATTAAAGGAAGACGACAATACGCTGCAGCGGATGTTTATCGATACAGCAACAGTGGCTCAGCGCTTGCCGATGCTTGAACAGCGGGAGCAGGTCTATACAGAGTTTCTTAGTATGGCTGCACCACTTTATGAGCTGGTAAAACTAGGCGTGGAAGCAGAAAACGTAGTTCAAGAAACGGAATTACGTGGACGCCAAATCTATACGGTTATCTATGAAGAGCAGAGAAATGCAGAAGTTGAGCGAAGTAAGATTGCTGATGAACTGGCTGGACGTTATCAGGATGCGAAGCAATTGCGCTTTGAGACAGACAATCTTAAATACTTACGCAGCAAGGAAGAAACGGAACTGAAGCAAGAAGAGTTTAAGAAGCTCAGTGATGATCAGAGCCGTGCGCGTGGTCGGCTGGAGGATTCCAAAGCGCAAGAGAAGAAGCTTGAAGTAGCTTATTTTCTGGCTAAACGGTTGCTCCATACCCGGCAAATTGAGCAGTGGCAAAAAGAAATTCAAGCTATCGAAGGTTCTCTGGAGATGAAAGAACGGCAAGAGGTCATTCAGGCAGCCAAGGAACAGCTGCGGAAACAGTGGGATGTGGTGTTTAATCTCTGGCAGCAAACGATCAGAGAGTTTGGGACAGCACAGCAAGACCTAACGGTGGAAGAGAGAAGATTGCGCAAGGAAAGGGAAAGTTTCTTGGTGGAGCTGGCCGGGCTGGATAATCAGATCAATGATTTGACCTTATCTATTCGGCAATACACGGAAGAACTCGGAGCATTCGCAGCCCAATATGGGCAGGATGCCGCCCATTCTCCGGCAGCTGCCCTGCAGCGTACGATCTCAGCGGCCAAAACGATTCTTCAAGACATTGGAGACTTGGAAGAACAGCACAAGCAGGAAGAGATTCGGAAGCTGGCACTGCATAAGAGTCATGCTGAGCTGAGTGAGAAACGGCGTTCTTATGAGCGTGAAGCGGACGAGCTTGGGGTTCTGCTTGAGTCACAGACTCAGAAAGAATCCCAGTTATGGTCACAGCTCGTTGTCCTGCTGGAAATGTATGAGGAGCATAATCGTTTAGGAGCTACCGGCCTTTTTGAAGAACAAGATGTTATCCCGGCACGTTTTATCCGAAAAATAGATGAAGTAGAGCAACAGACTAAACGTTCCAGAAGGGATTACTATAATCAGCTCATGGATGTGGAACTTCAGAACCAATCCTACTGGCTACCCAATTCAGATATTCTGACGGTCAAAGATACACTCGATTCGTTAAAGATTCAATCAACGCTAGGTAGTTCCTACTTAAATGACCGTCCGTATCTTGAACGTGAGGAAGAACTGGAGCAATATCCGTTACTTCCATATAGTTTGATTATGACCCGGCGCGAAGCTGATAAAATTCAGCCGGAACTGATGAAGGACACCTTGCTTAAATCAGCGGTGCCGATCTTTATCCGTGAAGAGATGGCAGCTTCGCATCAAGCATCCTTCATGCTTTTTGCGAATCAAGGGCCGCAAATGGTGTTGCAGCCGGATCGTTTCCAGGATTGGAAGAGCAGTATTCAGGGGAAGCTCAAAGAACAGGAGCAGATCCTTCAGGACTCTGAAGCTTATTTATCTAAGTTAAAATCGGTGCGTCAAGAATATGACCGTTTATTCCAAACTGAGAATACCATGACGCTTACAGCCAAGCATGATGCCCTTATTAAACTGCAGGCTGAACTTCAGCAGAGCATTAACAATCTGAGCAATGAGATGGATGAGAACGAAGGGACGCTTACCCGGATCGGACGGGAGCTCGCTGAGAACAAAGTTCTAAGTGTGGAGCATGAGCAGAGAGCGGGGGTTCTGCAAGCTTGGATTGAACGGACGAAGAAACAGGAACAAGATTATAAGGAAAAACAAAAAATAATCGAACGAAAGAATCTGGTGAGCAAAGAGTTAGCAGGTAAAGATCAGCAGCTTGAACACCTAAAGGTGCAAATGGAAAGCTTGAGTGGACAACGCAATAAATGGACGAGAGAAACCGAATATGCGATGTTCCCTAGACTGCAACGATGGTTTCCTGAGATTGTTTTCCCAACAGATCCCCAGCTTTCTGATGAAGGAGAAGTCATACCTGTAGATCCTGTAGAGCAGAATCTTCTATTGCAGCAGCTTAGTACCGTGGAAAGTCTACAGCAATCATTAACTGAAAATGAACTGGAAGTTCGGACAAGAGCTGCACAGATTAAAGCAGCAAGCGAGAATCTGGCTGAGCTTGAATCCAGCCTGAATCAAGTGGATGTGAATTGGCGGAAGGCGACCGAACCTACGGAAACGTCCGAGACCATTATGGCTGCAAGAAATCGCCAAAAGACGGATACTACTTCGTTGGAGGAAGACTATCAGATTGTTCACGACGGTTACATCCGCTGCCAGACTGAATTGGAGAACTTGCAGAAAGAGTTGCGCAAAGTAGAGAAGGGGATCAAAGAGAAACATGAACGTGCCGTGGAGCTTTGGAATGAGGCGCTAGGGGTTAAGGAGACAGAAATTCAGGAGCGCTGCCAAGCGAATGAGCTTATGCTTAATCAGTGTAAAAGATCCTTGGACCGAATCGATGTCCTCCTTCAGACTTTATCCAATCAAATCAAAATAATGAACGCGCATATTGAGGATCGCGTCAACCTACGGAGTGTGCCAGAAGAAATAACGCTGAGGGTTAGAGAAAGCTGCGAGCCTCTAGTAGCCGACTGGCTTCTCCGCATTAAGGATAGCCGGATTAGACAGGATGAGATCTCCAAAAAGGTGAAGGAAGAGAAAAATTCCTTAACCGAAAAACTTGCGAAAAATGAACGGAATTCCGAACTGGAGACCAAGATTCTAGATCGATTGAATACGGTCCATTGGGATAATTTCGCCATTGCACTGCAAGTCCTAGATTCCATGCTACGCAGTTCGCGCGATCAGATCGAGAGCATTCAAAGCGATAAGGAAGGCATGGATCTCTCCCGCAAGATGTGGGTTGGCCGGGCATCTCTACGAGTGGTACAAATCATTGATATTATGAAGCGAATGGAACGCCGGATGATTATTCATAACGAGAATAATTATGCCTTCCCGCTGGTACGTCTGAATTACAAGAATATCAATGTGCCAAGAACAAGCGATGAGGTAGAGCCGATGGTGAGTGACTACTTCAATCAATGCATCAATGAATTGCTCAAAAAGTATCCAAAGATAGAACAAGTGCCGGCGCTGGTAATCAAAGAGGTTATTAATGACGGACGAATTGTCTATGCGGCGCTGCAGAACCGCTTTCCGATACTTCAAGTGTATAAACCGGTAACGGAGAATTATTTCCTCTACGCCGCACCGGAAGATTATCATTATTCGGACTGGGAGATTATTAATCGCGGCGCACTGGATGAAGCAGTCGGCAGTGGTGGGCAACGTCAATCTGTACAGCTGCTGGTCGCAATGATGATCATGACGCATAAACGGGTGAATCGTGAGAATAAAGGCTGGACGGTCTTTTTATATGACAATCCTTTCGGAGAAATGGTCTCCAATAACGTGCTTGACCCCGTCTTCGAAATTTCCAAGGCACTCAAATTCCAATGGCTGATTGTTACGCCGCCGGAGCTGGTGAAGAATGATGTCAGCGTGCGTTTTGGCGTATATTGGCAGCTTTATTTTGGAGGCGTCAAAGGGGACATGCTGGAATCGACCCTGATCAAGGGAGGAAGAAAGCTTATTCCTGTCTCGTTGTTCTGAGTATGGAATGAAACTTAAAGAAGCTCCAGTATGCATCACGCTGCTGGGGCTTCTTTTTATTAAATGTTAAAGATGGTGTGGTTATTTAGGTTTGCGTTCGGAAATATATGAACCGGTGAGCGTTAAAAAAGTTCCCGTCAGGATTGCCCAGGTGATCTTTTCATTCAGAACAAGGGCAGAAGCTGCCACTGTAATTACAGGCACAATATAGATGTATACACTTGTTTTTACAGCCCCCAGAATCCCTACAGCTTTATTCCAAGTCAAAAAACACAGTGCCGAGGCACCCAGACCTAAGAAAAGCAGGTGAGCTACATTTGAAATCTCTTTGAATCTACTCAGACCCAGCTGGAAATCAAACAGAAACAGAGTAGGCAGCATAAACAGCAGACCATAGAAAAATACTCTGCGGGTAGCCCCTATAGTATGAACCTTTAGTAGGCTTATTTTTCGCATCAACACTGAATATATTGCCCAAACCACAGGTGCCAGCAATGCCAGCAAGTCGCCGATGGGGTTCAGTGGCAGAAGATAACTCCCGTTCAGCCCAATTAATATAATTCCTGCCAAGGCTATCAAAAATCCTATAAAAAACTGCCTATGAAATTTCTCTTCTTCTAAAAAGAAGTGAGCGATAACCGCCGTGAAAAATGGAGCGATGGAGACAATCACACCTACATTGGATGCAAGGGTATAGACTAGGGCAATATTTTCTATAAGAAAATATAACGTGACTCCACAAAGACCTGCTGAGATAAAGAGTAATTCCTCTTTAAAGGATGTAGTTCGGATTGGACGTGAATAGATCAGTAACAGTACAAAGTACCCAATAAGAAAACGGAAGAACAGAATTTCCACAGGCGTAAAGTCTTTTAACAGTATTTTTGTGGAGATAAAGGTGGTTCCCCAGATTAAAATCGTAAGCAATGCCAGCAGATGTCCTGTGTTAATCTTGCGTTGATTTATCATTTCGTAAGTTCCATTGATGACTTTACTCCCGTTTGTTGAACAAATATACGCATATATTGCTTAGGGGTTAAGCCTATGAGTCTTTTAAAAAAATTTGTGAAATGGCTCTGATCACTGAATCCGGTTAGAGAGGCCACTTCTATTGGCAATATTCCTTGTTCTAAAAGCCTTTTGGCGTGGTTGATGCGAATAGTTTCCAAGTAACGGTAAGGTGATATTCCTTTCTGTCTGGTAAATAAACGCAGCAAGTAATATTTACTTAAGCCGCTCAATTCACTTAGCTGGTTCAGCGTAATGTTCTGCGCATAATGTAACTCTATGTATTCGCAAATGATTTTAATTTCAGAAGTAGGCTCTTGAGCGGGACAGAGGGTTTCTGTCTCCGTGTATTCTCTCAGAAGCTGCTCAAGGAGAAATAGAAACAACTCTTCTTTTTGAAAATCGGATTGATCCTCTAATATCATTTGGTGCAGATCGTGTAAAGGGCTCGACAGTTCACTTTGGTAGAGGACATTGTGTGTGAACCGCGGTAAGTAGTCTATGCCGGTAATTTCTAGCACATACTCACGCATGACTTCCGGCTGAATATTGATGCAGCGATAGTCAAGCGTTCTCCCGTCTATCTGTTCACAGGCATGGGGATCCGCCGGATTAAAGATGACCACATCTCCGCTGTTAAGAATATGCTCTTCTTGGTTACATAGCAGATGTCTTTTTCCTTGTTCAATAAAACCTATGACATAATAGTCATGAAAATGGTTGGGAAACTTCTGCATAATACCTTCGAATCGATAGGCCTCAAATTTTAAGTCACGATCGAAAACAACTGTTCGAACTTCACGAGTCATTGCTGCACCTTCTTTTCCAATTATGTATAACCATTATAATGTGAAAATTAGGGGCATTCTTGCATGATGTTGCGATACCTCATCTTCTACATGATAGGTTCCTCAGGTGTAATGATCGTTGGAATACTCACAGTAAAAGTTGTTCCTTGCTCCAGAATACTTTCTATAGAGATCGCTCCGCCATGATTATGTATAATATTTTGTGTGATCATATAACCTAAGCCTGTTCCTGTTTCTTTGGTCGTATAAAATGGTTTGCCGAGGGCATTGATCTGTTCCTCTGTCATCCCACAGCCTTCATCCTGCACACTGATTCGGGCTTCTCTGTCATAGGTTTGCACATGAATATAGATGTTTCCCCCATGATTCATTGCTTCCATCGCATTTTTAAGTAAGTTAATAAATACCTGCTTCATCTGATAAGCCTCACCATTGATCCAAATGGATTGATCAGTACAGACAGGGAGGATCTTGAGATTTTTTAGGGCAGCTTGTCCATTCATTAGTGTGGTGACTTGTTCCAGCAAAGACAATAAATCCACTGGTTTACTAATATGAGTGGTTTGGGGTTTAGATAAGACAAGCAGTTCGTTGACGATGAACTCGATGCGTTTCAATTCTGACTCAATAATGGAAATATATTTATCATTCATCCGCTCGGAAGAGCGCAGTAGCTTCATAAAGCCATTAATGGCTGTAAGAGGATTCCGTATTTCATGAGCGATTCCAGCTGCTAACTGTCCTGCTGTGGATAATTTCTCGGACTGTATCAGTCGTTCATCTTCCAATACTTGCTCGGATATATCTTTGAATATGCCAATGTAGGCTTCGTTTCCCTCATAAATGATCGGCAATGTAATCCCATCTACATATTTCTGCTGGTTATTTAAACAATTAATCAGGTAGCAGACAGAACCTGTTGTTCTATCAGTGTTGAATTTCTTTCTTCGTTCTGAGAGAATTTCATAATTAGAGTAGTCTACAATATCCATAGTCGATAGACCAAGCACTTGATCTAGGCTTTCCGCATGGATTAATTGTAAACCTGCCGAATTTGCATACAGAACAATCCCTCCCCTAGTGATAAGCACGGGCTGAGGCAGTTCCTCCAGCAGCTGTAGAAAAGAGCTCTCTTTTTCAAGTAGATGGGAATTCACAACCTGAAGCTGAGTCTCCATTTCCCTGATCAGGGTTTTATTCTCGAATTGAGTAAAATAATATATGGGTTGACCATTATCACCCAGAAGGATAGATATGGAGACCTTTAAAGATAACCGGCGTCCGGTGGGATGGAAATAATCTACTTCGAGTCTCTGCGGATCAGTGCTCGTAGGTGGAAGAGAACTTCCTAATGAATTGAATTTATGAATCTGATCTAGTAGGGTACGGACGGTTGGAGAGGGTGTCGTTAATTCGGTTTCATCATACCCCAAGAGGTCGCATAATGCTGAATTCAGTTTTAGGAACGTTCCATCAAGCGAAATAAGGGCCATACCCATCACGGCTTGAGTAAAAACAAAGTCAAAACCTTGAAAATCATTTGTCCGCACAGCAGGTTACCTCTCTTCTTTATGGGGGAGTGAGTGTTATTTCAAAATGCAATATGTCTAACAGTCATAGTATAAAACATATAACTCAATAAAACATATAAAATTTCTGGGTTATTAGATATTCATACAACAGTTAAATAAAATCAGGTAGAATAGGAAGATACGTTGCATTTTAAGACAAGTGGAGGCGTTGTATTATGTTATCAGTTGTTGGTGAAATTCAAGGAATTAATCGTTACCCGGTCAAGTCATTTGCGGGTGAAAAATTAGAAAGCTGTATGATTGAACCGTATGGAATGCTTGGTGACCGTTTTTGCTCCTTTTACGATGAGTCAAAAGAGGGCTGGCGAAGATATATCACCGCTAGAAATATACCGAATATGCTTACCTATCAAGCGCAATTTATAGATGGACAAATCCATGTAACGGCATCAGACGGGCGAACCTTTGGATGGGATGATAATCTATTGGAAGAAATCCAAAGCCAAACCAAAACTCCAATCACTATGTCTGGTCTAAAAGCTGCACATCCACAGCCAGAACATCCGCAACTCCTATCCGTGGATGGCGCTAGTATTCTACTCATTACGGATGCCAGCTTAAAAAAACTGGAGGCAACCTGGGGGCATTCCTTGGATCAACGTCGTTTTCGCGGGAATTTTGTTATCGCGCTGAATGATGATTCTCTTTTTGAAGGAGATTGGATTGGACGCCGGCTCAACATTGGGGATGTACAGCTACAGGTAGATAGTTTTTGTGAGAGATGTGTCGTGATTACGATGGACCCGGATAGTCTCCAGAAGGACCCAGTTCTTTTGAAAAAATTACATAAAGAGTTTGATTTGCATTTCGGAGTCTATGCCTCTGTAATCAAAACAGGGGAAATTCGAATCGGAGATAAAGTAGAAATAGTAGATTAGATATATAATCCCAATAGTATAAACTTCCTTTACATTACTCCATGGATAAATTATCCTTTAAAGGATGACGATTTCATATCGGGAGGTTATGTATGAAGAAAAATTTGGCATCCTTATTAGTTGCATTGCTTCTATTGGTGTATGTCCCTACTAGTGTTTTAGCAGCGGATAGCAGCAAAGGGCAAACGTATGTGAACACTCAGAAGGTGGCAGCAGAGAAGGCGGCGTTCTTAACGGAGAAGCTGGGGACGACTAGTCTCCAATATGCTCTTATTGATGGCGATAATATCGTTGTGAGCGGTCAATCTGGATTTAGCCATGTGGAGAGTAAGACAGCACCAAGCGTCACAACGATGTATGGTATTGGCTCGACGAGTAAAATGTATACAACAGCTTCTATTATGAAGCTTGTTGAGCAAGGAAAAGTAGATTTGGACGGTTCAGTCGTATCTTATTTGAATAATTTTACGATGGAAGATTCTCGTTATAAGCAAATCACTGTACGGATGCTGTTGAATCATTCATCAGGTCTTGCTGGCTCGAACTTATCCAATTCTTTCTTATTTAATGATTCCGATCCTATTGCAAAAGATAGTTTGCTAGAGACTTTGTCAACACAACGTCTGAAGGCCGATCCAGGCGCCTACTCAGTATATTGTAATGATGGATTTACGTTGGCTGAGTTGATTGTTGAAAAGGTCAGTGGCACGGACTTTACCACATTCATTCATCAAAATTTCACAGAACCTCTAGGGCTTGAACATACGAAAACGCCTGTAGATTCTGTAGCTTCTTCTCAGCTGGCTAGTGTCTATAATGCTACCTACTCAGCAGCTTTACCTAAAGAAACCATTAACGTGATTGGAACAGGTGGTATCTATTCCACTGCTGAGGATTTGGTGCGTTTTGCAACTATTTTTACAGGCCAATCGACTGGCATTTTGTCAGAAAAGTCTGTAAAAGCGATGGAACAAGAGGAATATAAGCTTGGAATATGGCCTAAAGGAGCCGATAATTCGTTAGCTTATGGATTAGGCTGGGACAGTGTGAACTTATATCCATTTAACCAGTACGAAATCAAGGCTTTGACAAAGGGTGGAGATACAGGTCTGTATCATACCTCATTAGTTGTACTGCCCGAGCAGCAGATGGCAGCAGCAGTAATATCTTCTGGCGGATCAAGTACAACGGACCAGATGCTTGCCAACGAAATTTTACTCAGCGCTTTACAGGAAAAGGGAGTTATTAAGGAACTGAAAGCTACACCTACATTTAAAACTTCGAACAAAGAGGATATGCCGCAAGAATTGCTAAACTATGCGGGTGTCTATGGTGATTCTACGCAACTGATGAAGATAGAGGTTAGTAAAACTGGGGAATTGAGTATATCTTCAATTATAGCTCCTACAATGCCGGCGCAGAAATTTTCCTATAATTCGAACGGAGAATTCTTAGATGCAGAGGGTACAAGTAAAGTTAGCTTTGTGAAGGAGAGCAATGGCCGTATCTATCTTTGGAGTCAAGGGTATGGGGTGATTCCAGGACTTGGTGAAACTGCCGTTACCCAATATGCAGCTGAGAAGCTTGAACCTAATGCCCTATCTCAAGAGGTCACTACTGCATGGCAGCAGCGCCAAGGGAAATTGTATTTTGATGTCAGCGAGAAGTACAGCTCCCAATATTACATGAGTATGCCGGTAGCTGGAATCGCTATGTTCCCTGACGCACCTGGTTATATGGGCTCGAATAAAATAACTGGGCCTAATAAAGCAGAAATGACCGTGCAAATCCCAACCATCGCTGGGCGCGATCTTGCGGATCTTATTTTTGAAGAGAAAAATGGTGTGGAGTATTTAAAGATTGGCAATCAATTGTTTATACATCAAGATGCGGTTAAACCTATTTATGCAGGCCCGCAATCTATGGTAACTATCCAATCAGATGGATATGCTAGATGGTATGGAGTTCCTGAAACGGCAACAGGTAAGATAATGACAGTAGAGCTGCCAACCAAAAGTTCTTTTGCCGTCTATGATGAGAATGGTGTATGTGTGAATTACTTCACCATAAGCGGTCTTAAACAAGTCAAACTTCCTAGCAACGGCAAAATTGTATTTGTAGGTGATGTCGGTGCGAAGTTTGAAGTGACCCTCAAGGCGCAATAAACGTATATAAAAAAAGAATCCTGTTATCAAGATTTTCGTCTTGGTAACAGGATTTTTTATTTGAAATTTTGTGAGAATTCTCTTATTTTATCTACCAAAATCCCTTTTAGCTGATCAGTACCTTCCTTTGGAGCCTTATAGGCCTTATAACCTCCAAAAGATTCAATACAAATCGCAGCTTCTTTCAGATCATCAGGGAAATTTTTCTCTATTAATTCTTCGGTTTTCTTAGGTTTCTCGTTGCAAATGTAGTAGCCCATCTTCTTAGTCAGTAACTCATCTTTATTTTTTTTGATAAAGTCACGAATGGCTTTATATATTTTTTCATCTCTTACTCCTGCTCCTAAAATAATGCTATCAAATGCCTCGATATTCGGCTTCTCTAATTCTATATTGCAAATTTTGCTCTGAGGTAGCTCTTCTGATAATACTTTTGCACATTGTTCTGTTGCTCCAGATTTTGTAGCGTATAGAATAAGTACTGCCATTGTGTTCCCTCTTTTCAGTTAAGATTAATCGTGTTCCCGCATTGAAAAAACTCTCGCATACCAATTATCTTGATTATCAAGATATAGTATATTTTATCGAATATACTGATCATTTGTCAAGCCAACGGCAAGCTCCTGAGTGTTAATTAGATATCCTTATTATGGTATCATGGGAATAATATTAATCTAATGCTAACTATATCTTTAATGAAATATACAAAAATAAGAGGAGTGAACGTAAATTGGGGATCATCGTAATGCTAATCATCTATTTGTTGCTTGGAATATTCGTGATTAAAGTAGGCATCGATAACTCTAGAAGTACGCAACTATCAAAAGAAATATTAAATGAGTTAAAAGAAATCAAAGAACTAATGATCAGAAATAAATACGAATGAATTCTATATAAGAGTGGAGGTGAACGAAAGTGAAAATTGGACTTATACTTATAATCCTTGCTTTTTCTAACCTATTTCTAAGGATATGGATTGTTGGCCCGGATAAAGAAAAACTTCCTGAAGACGGTTATGAGCTTAATATAAAAGGGAAGCTTATACTTGCACTTGTGGGATTAATTACGGGGATTGTGATAATAATTGCCGATGGCCCAGAGGGTACGGTTATGAAGTGGTTTTGGATTGTAGTCATAATAGTAGCAATAGGATTTCAGTCGTTTATCGACTGGAAATTTCTAAAACATACGAAACAGCACATAGTTTCACTTATTCTGTTAGTCCTGGGTGTGGTATTAGTTTATTTTATATTCTGATCTAGTTTCATTCGTACCGGTTTCGGACCCAGATGATGTTAATTGCTAAATAATCGCCTTTTGGGCAGCGTTTCGGACTCCAGTGCAGCTATTCGTTAGAAAGTGACTTATATTACGGGTTTTTTATGCCAATAGTGTCCATGGGGTCCGATGGAATTCTTAAAGTGGAAATATACTGCTGTTAGTGTCAATGGAGTCCGTTAGTGACTTTGTAACTGCTGATGGCATCGAATCATACGAAGAAAAGAGGTGTTCCGGCAGCCAGCATATGGCTTGTTGGGCACCTCCTTTTTGTGTTCACATTATACTTCTGCTTTCGTAGCCACGAGTGGACAGAATCCAGGGTTCGTTATACATAATTCTTGAGCGAATTCCGGTTGGAGCTTGGAGAGCTCGGCGAAATAGCTGCTGATTACGTGATTACCACTTGTAGATCCATTCTGGAAAGACAGTGAGTTAAAAGTATGGACATGATTGTAATAATACTTTTTTTCCCGTTTGGGGAGCTTATAGACATGTGGAGGTGCGTAGGTTACAACATCAAAAAGATTGGCATACCGGTAACTCTTCCGCACATATTGTTTGAAAATATTAACGAAGTCCGGATCACCTACCCGTGGGGAACCATAAGTATATAGGTTAGGTGAGGTGTAAGAGGTATTTGCCGCAATATCTAAGGTACATAAGGTGGCGAGCGCTCCACCGAGGCTGTGGCCCGTAATGTATAGGGTCTTGTCAGGAGATAGCTTGGAGAGCGCAGAGAAGATGCCGTCCCGAGCTGAAGAATAAATGTTGGTGAAGCCACGATGGGTGAGAGAGTCTTCTTTAAGATATTTGAACCGTTCCTGTGAAGCGAGGACGTTGGATATCCAATTGGTCGTCGTACTGGTTCCCCGAAAGGCGATAATAATCTCTTGTGGAGACTCCAAAATAAAGCCGAAACGTTCCCATACATTATTGAAGGATTGTGCTTCAATGGGATGACATAGCTGATAATCTAATGGAATGACGAAAACTCCATCTATATTTGAAAATTGTGTATAGGTTTGCCCGCAGACTGCAGCTAGAAAGATCGCCCTTTGCTCTTGCTCATCCCGCTTACTCACGTACATCCCGCCTTTCTTTCCTACACTATATTAGGGGGATGAAGGAGTGATTCCTAAGAAAAAGGATTCCCTGAAACTTCTCTCTGAGTTACTATATATAAATAAGTCCAACAGCGAGAGAAAAGGGGGAAATGCATACATGAGCAACTTATTGGAAATTTTACACAAGGAAGTCGTGCCGGCAGAAGGCTGTACGGAGCCGATTGCAGTTGCGTATGCCGTCTCCTTGGCGGCAGAGCTTCTCGAGGAAGAAATTACGGGGATTCAGCTGCATCTCAGCGGTAATATTATCAAAAATGCAATGGGAGTGGGCATTCCCGGGACAGGCCAGACAGGCCTGCCCATCGCAGCAGCCCTTGGAGCGGTGGTCGGCCGTTCTCACAAGGAGCTGGAAATTCTGTCAGGTCTGACGCAGGCTGAGTTGAAGATGGCAAATGACCTGCTGGATAGAAAGCTGCTAAAAGTGGAGATAAAGGACACTCCTGAGAAATTATATATTGAAGCCCAGTTGTTTACGCAGAACCATACGGCGACTGCCATTATTGCCAGAGAGCACACCCATATAGAATATTTGGCTCTGGACGGGGAGAAAATAACACCCCGGAATTCAAAAGCCGACTGTGGCAAGCCTGGTCTTTTCGACACGGAAGAGTATGCGGGCTCAGTTGACCAGATATTCGAGTTTATCTGTACCGCTCCTTTTTCAGACCTAAGCTTTCTCTTGGAAGGGGCGCGGATGAACAAAGCGATCTCTGATGAGGGATTGCGAGGCGATTATGGCTTGCAAGTAGGTAAGAAAATGAATCAGCAATCAGCGGTGAATCTGTTCGGCAATGATGTAGCGAACAGAATTATCGCGGCTACCGCAGCGGCTTCAGATGCTCGAATGGATGGCAGTGCAATGCCTGTGATGACAACTGCGGGCAGTGGCAATCAAGGCATCGCCTGTACGCTTCCCGTTATAGCTCTGGCGGAATTGCTGGACAAAGATGAAGAAATGCTAGCTCGGGCGCTTGCACTGAGCAATCTGGTCACTGTGCACATCAAACATTATATCGGGCGTTTGTCCCCATTATGTGGTTCAGGGATTGCAGGGGGAGTAGGAGCAAATAGCGGGATCATTTATCTCATGGGCGGCAGTCTTGAGCAGATCAAGCATGGGATACAGAATACGATAGCTTCTTTGTCAGGCATGATCTGTGACGGTGCGAATTCTACCTGTGCGCTGAAGATTTCCACCTCCACTAATACGGCGATCCAGGCAGCCACACTGGCTATGAACAACATTGCTCCTACAACCAAGGATGGTGTAATTTTCGAAGAGGTGGAAGATACCATCCGCAACATGGAGCGTTTGGTTCAGGAAGGGCTGGCGGATACTGACAAGACCATTCTCAATATTATGCTCTCCAAAGGCGGAGCGAATTAGCTTCCAAATAAGTTGAAAACAAGATAGAACATCATAATTAAGACCGCCCGGTTCCCTGCATAAAATGGGAGGAAGCCGGGCGGTCTTTGTAACACTTCGGCAAAAACATAGGTCTGCGAGAAGATTTGCATTAAATTTTAACATAACTTATTCTGAGTTAATAAAGGCATAGAGACTGAGGGTATAAAAAGGAGATAATATGACAGAGAAAATAGATATAGGCTGGAATTTTGCGAACAGTTATACTCATCTGCCGGAATCAATGTTTACAAGGATTAAGCCAACGCCTGTGCGTAAACCGGAACTGATTATTTTTAATGAACCATTGACTGCTACTCTAGGGCTGAATAGCACAGCACTACAGAGTAAGGAGGGGCTTGGGAATCTTGCCGGCAACGAAGTTCCTGTAGGTACCCTGTCGCTTGCGCAAGCTTATGCTGGACATCAATTCGGACATTTTACCATGTTGGGAGACGGTCGAGCAGTGCTGCTGGGCGAACAGATCACCCCTCAAGGTGATCGTGTAGATATTCAATTGAAGGGTGCGGGAAGAACCCCATATTCTCGTGGTGGCGATGGCCGGGCAGCGCTTGGACCGATGTTACGCGAATATATCATCAGTGAAGCTATGCATGGACTTGGGATTCCTACGACTCGCAGCTTGGCGGTGGTAGCTACAGGGGAGCCGCTAATTCGGGAAACGGAACAGCCGGGGGCGGTTCTGACCCGGATTGCTGCCAGTCATTTGCGTGTTGGAACCTTCCAATATGTTGCTGCATGGGGGACTGTGGAGGATCTGCGTATTCTGGCTGATTACACGTTGCAAAGACATTATCCAGAAGCTCCTGTGGAAGATAATCCATATCTTGTTCTGCTTCGGGAAGTAATGGAACGTCAAGCAGCGCTAATTGCTAAATGGCAGCTTGTAGGTTTTATCCACGGAGTGATGAATACTGATAATATGGCCCTTAGCGGAGAAACGATTGATTATGGTCCATGTGCCTTCATGGATGTGTATAATCCTGAGACAGTATTTAGTTCCATAGACCAGCAGGGTCGTTATGCTTACCACAATCAGCCCGGGATTGGCGCATGGAATCTCGCCAGATTTGCCGAGACTCTCTTGCCATTGCTGGCTGACGATCAGGCACAGGCGATTAAGCTGGCTGAGGAGGCAATTTCAGATTTTTCGGAGCGGTCCTATCAATATTGGCTAACGGGAATGAGAGCGAAGCTGGGAATCTTTAACGAAGAGTTAGAGGATGTTGCTCTGATTGATACCCTCCTTGAACTGATGCAAAAATATCGGGCTGACTACACTAATACATTTCGGTCCTTAACTTTAGGCGTAACGGAAGATGCTGATCTGTTTGGCACCCCTGAATTTAAGCAATGGAATGAGCTATGGCAGGCGCGGCTTAGCAGGCAGCAGGAATCACAATCCTCTTCACAGAAGCTGATGCATAGCAGCAATCCTGCGATTATTCCGCGGAACCATCGTGTAGAAGAAGCGCTTGAGGCTGCGGTAGAGCGGGAAGATTACGATGTGATGGAGAGGTTACTTCAAGCTTTGACTAACCCATACGCCTACTCCTCTGAACAAGAGGAATACTCGGCACTTCCTGAGGAATCCGCATGTCCATATCGTACATTCTGCGGTACTTGATTTGCATATAATTTATCTGGAAAATGGGGGAAGGAAGAATGTTTCATGCTTATGATGTTCTAGCCAACCAGTTGCTGGCCAATGCGAATGATCCGAGTTGGTATGTGCCCTTTGAAGTGGCGGTTAAAGACTTAAGTGAAGAAGAAGCTTTTTGGAAGGTAACGGAAGAAAGCAATAGTATTGCTGAGATTGTGCAGCATCTGCTTTACTGGAATGAAACTTGGCAAACAAGGTATAAAGAAGCCAGTGTTCAGGCGGTTCCTCCAGTGGATAGTAATAATAATACCTTTGTCGTTGCAGAAGGGAAAACGTTCGAAGCGCTGCAAAAACAACTTTTAGAGGTTCTTTTACACTGGCAGGAATTGATTAAGAAAGAACAATTGGAAGCTGATGTTCGAGGATTTCCAGACAGTAAATGGTGGGAAGTTCTAGGAAATGTAACAACACATAATGCTTATCATGTGGGCCAAATTGTTTATATTCGAAAGATACAGAAGAGCTGGAACCGCGATGTGAAGTGACATTGTGAAGTGAATCCTAAAGAATAGACATTTTAAAGACGTTAGCGGATGCACATTCATCTGGCTTTCGTCTTTTTTTACGCATTAATACTTATATATACTTAATTATTAACTTATAAATGCTTGTAAATACTTATAAAATGACTTATGATGACTTTAGGAGGTGAATTTCATTATGTATCAAGAGGAACGATTATTAAAAATACTCGAATATTTGAAACAACACCAATCGATGAGTGTTCAAGATATCTGTACGCAATTTGAAGTCTCAAGAGATACTGCCCGACGGGATATTGTTAGGTTAGTACAAGAGGGCGTCGTTGTTCGGACGCATGGCGGTCTAGCGTTACCTGAATTGCAAAAAGAATTATTATCTTATCAAGATCGTTTGATCGATGAATCCGAGAGTAAGCAGAGAATAGGGAAGATCGCGGCCGGACTTATCCAAGATCGTGAGACTGTAATTTTAGACGTATCGACCACTGTACAGTTTGTTGCAGAACAAATTAGTGCGCAGGATATTACGGTTGTCACGCACTCGATAGATAATGTAGGGATTTTATCCCATCGCGAGGATCTGCTAATTTATGTACTTGGTGGTTACTTGAATGTGAAAAACCGCTTGTTATATGGTTCTTCCATTATCGATAAACTTAGTGAAATTCGTGCGGATAAAGCCTTTATTGGAGCATCGGCGATCTGTGCTGATGGACTCTATTATCCTTATGAAGAAGATGCGCGGGTAAAAAGAGAAATGGCTCGAAGATCTGATCAAGTGATTTTAGTAGCGGATCACACCAAATTTAATGCTAAATCCTTTTATCGGCTAGACTTTGATTTCGTTGATATTTTAGTTACAAATCGAGAGCTTCCAATCGAGATCAGAGAAGTTCTAGATCAGAAGAACATCACAGTTATTGAGTGCCTAGATGAAGCTGAAGAGGTTCGAAATCAAGAGTGATAACGACTGGAGGAGAATGTTTATGACTTATATTTTGCAAAATGTACAAGTAGTGCTTCAGAATAGTATAGTTTCAGCGGCCAATGTATGGATTTCTGAAGGAAAGGTGATGAGGATAGACTCAGGAGATATTTCTATCCCAGAGGGTGAGTATGAACGGATTGATGGCGGAGGGCATTTGTTAGTGCCCGGAATGATAGATGTGCATATTCATGGCGCTAACGGGTTTGATATGATGGACGGTACTGAAGAGAGTATTCAAGAAGTATCGAAGGCTTGTGCAGCTTCTGGTTGCACCTCATTTCTGGCTACCTCTGTGAGTTCTACGATGGAGGATCTTTTAGAGATGATTCGTAGTGTCAAACGTGTCATTGGGTATGAAGTGGGAGCAAAGATCGCAGGCATTCACTTAGAGGGACCTTATCTAAACCCCAAGAGAAAAGGAATGCAAAATGAAAAGTATCTGCGGCATCCTAACTTAGAGGAAATGAAGCTCATTTTCCAAGAAGCTGGATCACTCATAAAAATGGTTACGATTGCTCCCGAGCTGCCGGGAGGCATGGAGCTTCTTTCCTTTTTGAAAGAACAGGGAGTGGTGATAGCGATTGCTCATTCGGATGCCACATATGAGGAAGCCAAACAAGCTTTTGCCGCTGGGGCAAGTCATGTTACGCATTGTTTTAATGGCATGCGGCCGATCCATCATCGAGATCCGGGGATTGTGGTTGCCGCTTTCGAAGAGAAGCATGTGAGCCTGCAAGCTATTGTGGATAATGTCCATCTGCATCCTGCAATTATCCGCTTGATGCATACCATGAAAGGACCGGAAGGAATGGTCTTGATCACAGATGCCTTACAGGCAATGGGGTTAGGGGATGGGAATTATATATTTGGAGGACATCAGGTTACGGTATCTGGTGGCATAGCGCGATTGGAAGATGGCACGCTGGCCTCCAGTACAGTTACCATGAATGAAGCCTTACGTTATACTGTCGATACTGGAATTTCGCTCACAGATGCCGTGCAAATGGCTTCAACTACACCGGCCAATATTCTTGAACTTCAACAAAAGGGGACGATCACCTCTGGCTTGGATGCTGACCTGGTTCTCTTGGATGATGAATTTAAAGTGCTCTGGACAATGGTAGGAGGGCAGATCTTACAGCTGTGACCGGTATTCATGTGCGGTTATTCCGAACACGCTTTTAAAATGCCTGTTCAGATGAGTTAGATCCACAAATCCGCAATCTACAACAGCTGCATAGATATCCTTGGTTCTCTCTATGGACTGCTTGGCACGCTCTACCTTGCAATTTAAGAAAAATTGATAGGGTGATATTCCTGTATGTGTCTTAAACTCGCGAATAAACTGATATTTGGATAGACCAAACTCTGTGCAGAGATCGTCCAGCTTCAGCACATGGTCTAAGCTGCAGTACATCATTTCCTTTGCTTTTTTGAGAAATTTATTATTCGTTCTACGATCGGTAACTATTTCAGTATTAGAGACTAAATGAACCAGAGTGAATAGCAGTTCACTGCACAAAGACTCCTCTTTGCCATTCTGAATGGCATGGTTTAGGGCTAATATGCACTGCGCCAATTTGTCATCGTATAAGATAGGAGTGGCGAAGCGGAGTTCTTTTTTTTCTAGTATCTCTAACATTAGGGTTGGCTTAATATAAAGCATGACATAATCAATGCCACCTTTATCATACGCATTGCCATCATGCGTTTGTTCCGGATTAAACAACATTACGCCATTTTTATGAGAGGACTGCAAACTACCATCAAGATTATATTGCTGAATGCCACGAAGGGTCACACCGAGTGCATATTCCTCATGGCAATGTTTTTTATAGGTGAAATCAGTAAGGCTGGCGGATAAGGACAGGATCTCTGCTGACTTTTTATAGTTAAATTTCTCCACGTTCTTAACCTCCACGACTTTATAGGATTCCCGATATCATAATGGCCGAGTATACTAAAAACAGTGCCATCACGGTATTTAGAACTTTTTGATGATTTTTCATAAATGTTCTGAAGATTGTCCCAAATACAACCCATGTCGTAAATGCAAAAAATCCGATCACAGTTATAATTATAACAAATATAAACAAGGCAAGCGAAGAGGTATAGAATGGCATTACGTAGTTGGGAATAACCGTTAGTGTAAATACTAGCACTTTAGGATTCACAAGCTGCATAAGCACGCCTGAGCGGAAATTGGCATTGGGGTCAGGTTGGTCTTCCATTGAACCCATTTTAAAGATTTTATAAGCAAGGTAGAGCATATATAAACTCCCAATGATTTGCATAATGATCAGGATATTTGGGATGATTTCTACTAGAATACGGTTCAGCAGAGTAGAAAGGATAAGTAATAAGCCAAAAGCCAGCGTGGATCCGTATACATACCCCATTGATTTTTTAGCCCCGGAATGCTGCACGGAAGAAAGAATAACAATATTGGTAGGACCGGGTGTAAATGTAGCGACAACGCAATAGATCAGAAAGGACAATATATTCATGATGACCTCCAGTAAAGTAGTTCTATGAATATAAACCTTTCAGTCTGAATGCTGATAGTATATTATTGCAGGGTTTTTAAGAATTCCGGCCGGGAATAGAAGAGGTGTCCGAATCAATGAATAAGAGTAATCAAATGACCATAGGCACGCTTTCTCCAGCTGATTTTGAATCCACATGCTCTGTTTTTGAAACTTCAATCCAAGATGCCTTTGAAAAAGAAGGGCTTGATCATTTACAAGACGATATCCAAAGTGAAATAGATCATAAAAAGCAAATGGTGATGACTTCACTGGATACTACGACTGGGGAGCCTTACTTCCTTCTTGCAAAAATAGAAGAGCAGGTTGTCGGTACGATTTCCTTTGGACCTTGTGGCGAAGATATTCAAACCTGCACGGATCATCAGTTAGATGAAATAGGGGAATTGGACAGTCTATACATTATGCCAAGTTATCAGGGCCAAGGTGTGGGTTCAGCCTTAATTAAGGAAATGATGATATTTCTAAAAAAGCAAGGGGTAGAGCAGTTTTGTCTGGACAGCGGTTATAAACGTGCACAGGTCAGGTGGCAACGTAAATTTGGGCAGCCTTATAAAGTAGTAGAAGACTATTGGGGACCTGATTCTGTCCATATGGTTTGGTTTTGTAATGTGAATGATCATTTAAGCTAGAGATATATATTACATGAAAATAACAGTCCCTTTGCTACGCGCAGAGGGATTTTTTGTTTTGTTGGATAAAACGGGTGTAATGTCGTTTGACAGATGATCTTTTGCCGGGTAATATGAATCTTATATTTAGTAAATTAGTAATTTAGTAAATGAGTAAATTAGTAAATTAGTAAATCATAAAATGGAGAGTGACTAACATGAAAATTCCAACAACTCTAAAACATAAACCTGTAGTCGTGTCAGAAAATTACGAGCAGGTTGATGGCCGCTACGCCGGGGACACAGATGCAAAAGGTCTGTCCCTAGGATTAGCACAATGGAACGATAGAG
This sequence comes from Paenibacillus sp. FSL E2-0190, assembly GCF_037992965.1. Lineage (NCBI taxonomy): Bacteria > Bacillati > Bacillota > Bacilli > Caryophanales > Paenibacillaceae > Paenibacillus > Paenibacillus sp. FSL E2-0190. Next base: position 4,476,674 of record NZ_CP150306.1, on the reverse strand, counting down.
GAAAGGTCGACATCTCAGCAAAGGTATGGAGACATACAGGGGACAAATGGTCGAGACAGTCCGAAGAGCTGCCAATGCACAGAGTGCTTGACCTGGCAATTTTGATTTGCAGAAGTAGTTTGTATTTTCAAGAGGCCTATCGTTTTCCAAAAATGTATGATCCCGAGAGCCCTATGATTGATCGTATTGGACTGCAGGGAGATGCAATGAGTGTATCTGTATGTGCAGATAATCCCATGATTGATAATGATATTAAGCTGTTCGCTCAGGCGCTTAGTGATGATGGTGAAATGATCGGAGAACGACTTTCGGTATTGTCCCGTTTATTAAAAGAAATGGGGTACTGAAATTTAGCAGAATGGCCTGTGAAAGGAGAATCATAAATTATAATGGACAAAAGTAAACGTAAAGAACTTCAGGAGCAATATAAGCAGCTCAAGACGTACATGGGTGCTATTCAAATTACAAACAAAAGAAGCGGGAAAATATTCGTTGACAGCTATCCCAACCTGAAGAATAAATGGATGACTATACAGATGCAATTAGATATGGGCAGATTTGCGAATGCAGAGCTGCAAAAGGACTGGAAGGAACTTGGAGCAGAAACCTTCAGCTATGAGGTGTTAGAGCAGAAGGAGTCAGAAGACGTAACCGACGTGCGCTGGGAGCTTAAACTATTGAAAAAGAAGTGGTTCGAGAAACTGCAGCCCTTTGATGACAAAGGATATAATAAGCCACTAACCCATTAAGCCAAGTATAAAGAAACCTTTAGCTTTTATAGCAAGGGTTTCTTTTTTTAGGGATCGTATTTCACTCCGGATTTTATGTGTCGTAATATTATATATGTTTTGTCGCATTTTCCTACTAAAAAAGCTGTTTATTATGTGTTATTTTTATAGCAGATGTCAGAATAACATATATACGGGAGGCACAAGTAAATGACCATTAGAATTGGTAAGCTCAGCTATTGGCATGTGCATGCATGGGATTATACCAAGCAAGCTCAGGAGCATGAAGATACCGTATTAGCTGCAGTTTGGGACGAAAACGTAGAGCGTGGGAACAAAGCTGCGGAAAGCTTGAATATTCCTTTTTTTGAATCACTGGATGATCTGCTTGCGCAAGAGGATATAGATGCCGTTATCGTGGATGCACCAACGAATATGCATAGAGACGTAATCATGGCTGCGGCCAAAGCGGGTAAACATATTTTCACAGAAAAAGTTATTGCCCCAACGTTAAAAGAAGTTAACGCAATTATCGCAGAAGTTAACGAGAACAAAGTGAAGCTAACGGTCTCCTTGCCTCGTTTAAATGACGGCTATACATTAACTATTCAAGAGATTCTAAGTCAGGAACTGCTCGGCAAGATTACTTACGTTAGAGTTCGCTTATCCCATAACGGAGCAACGGAAAGCTGGCTTCCCGATCATTTCTTTAGCTTGGAGCAATGTGGAGGCGGAGCTTTGATTGATCTGGGCTGTCATCCCATGTATTTGGCGAAGCTTTTCTTAGATCAAGATGTGACTGGGGTTAGTGCTAATTTTGGGTATGTAACCGGTAAAGAAGTGGAAGATAATGCTGTAGTGACATTATTTACGGATTCAGGAGCAATTGGTGTGGTGGAGGCTGGTTTCGTGAATAGTCATTCGCCGTTTACTATCGAGGTGCATGGAACTGAAGGAACGCTGCTTTACGGAACACCAGAGAATAAGCTTCTTCTTAGAACGAACAAATCCACAGATAAAGAAGAAGGCTGGAAAGAAGTAGCCCTGCAAAGCAATCGTGAAAGCGCCTTCCATCAATGGGTTGATCATATTCAAAATAATACACTCGCCACTCAAAATGTTGAAATGGCAGTTGAGCTTACCAGATTAATGGAGGCGGCGAACCGCTCGGCTAAAGAAGGCTGTGTAATTCCGATTGGGAGGACTTAACGTTGAGCAGCTTTCCCTATGAGATGATGTTTGAGAAGCAGGACATGCTTGAAAGATTGGATATCACGATTCTATGGGGACATTACGAGATTACAGTGTTTAGATTTCATTTGACATCTTTTCCACCGGGCAGAGTAGTCGAGTTCCATAATCATTCTGAATTTGAGTTTCATTTCATTCCGCGCGGGAAGGGAGAAGTCATTCTTGGGGATCAAAGGTATCCTCTGTCAGAGGGGATGTTCTATCTAACCGGACCAGGTGTTATGCATCGTCAAGAGGCAGCCGCAGATGAATCCATGGAAGAGCTATGCCTGCATGTTGACATCAAGAAGAGGATCCGGGATGATGCGGATCTTTGGGAGGTTGCGGAAGCTGAGACCTGTGTGGAGAAGCTGAAGTGTTTACCCTTGGTCCCAGCACAAGATTATCACGGGGCTATGAAGTGTTTTCGAGAAGCGTACGAAGCATGCGATGGGAAGTTGACCGGATATTATACTTCAATTAAGCATCTCGTGATTAGTATTTTATTAAAGGCCGTTAGAGCGTATGATTCAGGCGGGATCCGCACGGAGGCGCCGGTTAGAGATATGCTGACTTACCGGTATCAATACGCAATGCAATATATGGAAGCGAATTATTCAGGAACGGTTACCTTAGAAAATGTTGCGGAAAAGCTAAATATTAGTTCAAGGCAGCTGCAGCGGGTGTTTAAGCAAGTAAATGCAGAACAATCATTCAGTAGGGCGCTTGAGGACATCCGATTGCAAGCGGTCTGCCGCAAGCTTGAAGAAAGCAATTATCCGATAGAACAAATCGCACAGTCGGAAGGGTTTACCAATGCTACCTATTTGCATATTGTCTTCCGCAAGCGGTTAGGCATGACACCGGCAACTTATCGAAACAGCAAACAAATCCATTAGAGGTGAGGGTGAAGGATATGAGTAAGGTTTTTCGTGTAGGGATTATTGGATGTGGTGGTATTGCGAATGGCAAACATCTTCCAAGCTTGAGCAGACAAAGTAAGGTTGAGATCGTGGCTTTTTGTGACATTATTAAAGAACGTGCTGAAGAAGCAGCGGAGAAATACGGAAATAATAAAGCTACTGTCTATACGGATTACACTGAACTATTAAAAGATCAATCCATTGATATTATTCATGTGCTTACGCCTAATGATGTCCATGCGGAAATATCAATCGCTGCACTAGAAGCCGGAAAACATGTGATGTGCGAAAAACCAATGGCTAAGACAGCGGCAGATGCCAAACGAATGGTTGAAGCAGCGAAACGTACAGGCAAGAAGCTGACCATTGGATATGACAACCGATATAGAGAAGACAGCTTATATTTGAAAAAAGCCTGTGAGTCCGGAGAGCTTGGTCATATCTATTTTGCAAAAGCACATGCCATCAGACGGAGAGCCGTACCGACCTGGGGAGTATTTCTTGATGAAGAGAAACAAGGCGGCGGTCCGCTTATCGATATCGGAACTCATGCGCTGGACCTAACCCTTTGGATGATGGATAACTATAAACCAAAAGTCGTGCTGGGCACTAAATATCATGAACTTTCACAAAAGGAAGAAGCCGCCAACGCATGGGGACCGTGGGACCCTAAAAAGTTCACCGTGGAGGACTCAGCCTTTGGAATGGTCGTAATGGAGAATGGCGCAACAATCATGCTGGAAGCGAGCTGGGCTCTGAATTCACTAGACGTACATGAAGCGAAATGCAGCTTAAGTGGAACGGAAGCAGGCGCAGATATGAAGGACGGACTTAGAATTAACGGAGAGAAATTCAGCAAGCTGTACACTAATAAAATTGAGCTTGGGGCAGGCGGCGTTGCCTATTATGAAGGTAAAGCTGAAAGTGCTCCGGATATAGAATTAAGAAAGTGGATTGAAGCGATTGAACAGGATAAGGACCCGGTTGTAACTCCTGAACAAGCTTTTGTTGTTTCGCAAATATTGGAAGCTATTTATGAATCGGCGCAGACCGGCAAGGCTGTGTATCTGGATTAGATTTTGACAACTATAGCGATTTAGAGTAATATCCACTTGTGATTTAATTATAGGGATCTGAGACAAGACTTTCTCTTTACCGGGAGAGTTTTTTTGTTTTTTTACTTGTTTAGACTCTGGGTAATAGGGGTGGAAATCGTGGATACTATTGATCGCAATCATGTGCTTATTGTGGAAGATGACGATAATATTAGACGTTTTATATCTATAAATTTAACGAATAACGGGTTTGTGGTTAGTGAAGCTGCTTGTGGAGAAGAAGCCTTGCAGAGCTTTGAGGTGAGCCGTCCAGATGTTCTGGTTCTGGATATCATGTTGCCTGATTCTAATGGGTTCGAAATATGCCGAAAGCTAAGAGAGAAAGACGCTGGGGTCATCATCATTTTCTTAACCGCTCGTGGACAGGATATGGACAAAATCAATGGCCTTGAAATGGGTGCTGACGATTACATTGTTAAACCTTTTAATCCATTAGAATTGGTAGCACGTATTAAAGCGATTTTGCGCCGTACAGAATCAGCTCTCAAGCCGCAAAAAACGATACTTCAAGCTGGACCGATTCGGCTGGATCTGAATGCAAACAAGATGTTTAAGCAGGATGACAGCATTGAATTAACTCCGAAGGAATTTCAGATGATGAAGACCTTTCTGGAGCATCCGGATACAGCACTCTCTAGGAATGAATTAATGAATCTTGTCTGGGGAGAAGATTATATTGGAGATCCTAAGACGGTAGATGTTCATGTGCGTAAGTTAAGAGAGAAAATTGAGGTTGATCCTTCTAATCCGCTTTGGATTGAGACGGTATGGGGGCTCGGATACCGCTTTAGAAAGGATGGTTGAAGAATGGGAATTCAGAAAAGATTAGTAGGAAGCTATTTTGTAGTCATCTGTCTTACTGTGCTCATTCTTGAAATCATTCTTAATGTATCTGTACGATATTATTATTTTCATAACATTGAGGAAACCCTGATGAATCAAGCAGAGCTATCGGCTTCTTTTTTTCAGCAATACTTTGGGGACCAGGATCTGGAGGAACAATCGGATAGGTTACTGAAGGGGTTTGCGAGTCATTCCGATGCACAGGTACAGATTATTAATGTTGAAGGCCGGCTGTTGCAGGATTCAAATGGACTTCAAGGCGATCTTACTATGACTGAGTACATAGATGTGCAAGCAGCAATAAAAGGGCAGCCCGGCAGTTGGAAAGGTGCGGACCCTAACACAGAGGAAGCGATTTACGCGGTATCCTATCCTTTACAAGCGAATGGAAACATCGTGGGGGGAGTCAGATTTATCACGTCCTTAACGGAAACTATACATACAGTTAAACAGATTACGGTTTTACTGATCGGGGTGGGGATCATCGTCATTGGCATTGTCACCTTACTTGGATTATTACTGTCTTGGACCATAACCAGATCCATTAAAGATTTGAAGCAGGCAGCAGACCAGATGACCGAAGGTGATTTCAGCATCAGAGTGCATAAGCGCTATCAAGATGAGCTTGGTTCATTGGCGGATACGTTAAATATGATGGCAAGCCGAATCTCCAAGAGTGAACAGCTTAAGAATGATTTTATCGCTTCCGTATCCCATGAACTGCGAACGCCCTTGACCTCGATCAAAGGTTGGGCAATTACCTTAAAGGCGAGTGAGGTGAGTAATCAACCTCTGTTTTATGATGGGCTTGATATTATTGAATCCGAAAGTGACAGGTTAACTCATATGGTGGATGAATTATTGGATTTCTCCAAGTTGGATAACGGAAGAATCGCCGTTCACTTCACATCTGTGGATCTAACAGAACTACTGCAGCATATCGGCAGACAACTTACCCCTAGAGCGACCCGACAAGGCATCTCACTAGATGTAAAAATAGAAGAACATCTGCCAGTGATTCAAGCTGACGAGAATCGTGTGAAGCAAGTCATGATTAATCTCATTGATAATTCACTCAAATTTACTGGTTCATCAGGTCGAATCTTTATCACCGCTCATACGGTTCCAGGGAAAGTCGTGATTTCTGTAAAGGATACAGGCTCAGGCATCGCTGAGACGGATTTAGAGAATGTGCGGCAAAAATTCTACAAAGGGGATCAACAGGCTTCGGGCAGCGGCTTGGGATTATCCATCTCGGAACAGATCATTAAATTGCATCATGGAGAGCTGCGAATAAGCAGCACTTTAGGCAAAGGAACGATTGTCCATTTTGACTTACCGATAGAATAAGAATTCAAATTTAACTATTTCATAACCACTTTCATCTCTTTCACAGATAAAATACTATATATGCGGACAAGCGAGGAGTCGATGATCCAAATGCCGAGCAAATTCATAAAAATAGGTACCCTGTTGACAACTTTATTTTTGCTCGGAGGATGCGGAGTCCCGGCGACACCCGGAGAGCTGATTAAACCTCCATCATCAGAAGCAAATCTGCAGCGAGACAAAACGAGCCAGGAATTTATTAAGTGGCTTCCAGACAAAGCTCAATTGATAACTCCGATGAAGGGACAAGAAGATAATGCCATCTCCTTTGGCGATATGGATGGAGACGGAATCGACGAAGCTGTAGTTGTGTATGAGTACAGTAAAAACAAAGGATACACTATAAAAGCAATGTTGTTGAGGCAGGAAAATGAAGCTTGGCAGAAGATTTCCGAGGTTGAGGGGTTTGGGTATGGTCTAGATTATGCCGGATTCTTTGATGTTGATGAAGATGGCCATAACGAGCTTGCACTGGGCTGGTCATTGGGTGAGGCAGGTAATGGTATGGATATTTATACGCTAAGTGAAGATAAACTTAAGCTGTTATCGAAGAAGGCGTATCAGGGCAAATATGATCTGAGGTAATCATTTAACCTAATCATCCGCAGCGCTTCATTGAGAAAAAAGAAGTAAAAGTGCTCAGCGGATTATTTATAATGCCCATTTTCATGTATATATCCCCTACACAACAAGAAAACTACAGAAATTAAATAGAGGTTGTAAATGCTTATCTCTACCAAAATTGCAAAGCTGGACAGATCCGTACTTTTTCTCACCACCTGCTTAGTTGGCATGGGTACTGTTGCTATTTATGAAGCGACTACGGATACGCGGTTAGACGGTCTTTACATAAGTTATTTGTATTTATTTGCTTTATTTTGCCTACCCATGTTATTCATTGCTTTGGTAGATTATAAGATTCTATTAGGCAGGTTAGCCTATCTCTTTTATGGCGTGGGCATAGGTTTACTAGTACTAGTCAAGCTGGTTGGAGAAAACCTCAATGGTGCTGTGCGTTGGTTAAGTATTGGGAGCTTTCAGCTTCAGCCCTCCGAGCTGGCTAAAATATGTACGGTGCTGCTCATTGCTCATCTATTAGGTACACGAGAGGGCCAGCGGCTGCGATTTTTTCAAGATTTAGTGCCGGTCTGTTTCGTTTTTTTAATTCCTTTCATTTTAATAATGGATCAGCCCGATTTGGGTACAGCACTCGTATTTGCTGGCATATTACTTAGTATGCTGTGGATTGGTAACATCCGTGCTCTATATATGATTCTGATCCTTGGTGTTGTGATTATTTCGATCGGCACGATATTATGGCTGTATTATGCTAACTTCGACCTGTTATCCAAGATTGTCGAGCCCCATCAACTGTCACGAATCCAAGCTTTTTTGGACCCGCAGAGCGATCCAGATAAGTCTTGGCATGTGAAAAACGCAATGATAGCCATTGGCTCCGGAGGATTATCGGGCAGTGAAGGTATTTTTTTGCGAAAAGGATATATTCCATATGCGTATTCCGATTCGATCTATGTAGTCATCGGGGGGAAATACGGTTTTATAGGTTCATCCGTGCTGCTGATGCTTTATTTGCTGCTCGTGTACCGAATGATCTTTATTGCGCTGGATAGTAGGGACCGTGCGGGTACCTATATTGTCACCGGGTTTATCGCTATGTTCATCTTTCAAGTTTCCGTTAATCTTGGGATGCATATTGGGTTACTGCCCCTAACGGGGATTTCATTACCTTTTATTAGTTATGGAGGCAGCTCGTTGCTAACTAATATGATAGCGATTGGCATAGTGCTAAGTGTTAAAGTTCATAAGGATGAAAGCGCTGATTGAATAAGCTATTGGAACTGAGTGGAGGAAATTATGTCTAACAAACGCAAGTGGACAACAACCCGTAAAATTCTGACGAGCATTGGTCTTGTCTTAGGCGCAACTATTATAGGGATTGGAGTATATGCAGGGTATTTATACAAAAAGACGGATGATGCGATACAGTGTATGGCAGCTCCAGTCACCATCCAACCCACTGCTGCTCCAGAGGAAAAAAAGGAGACGGTATCGGTTGAACCTATGATTTTTCTGCTTGCCGGGGTAGATAGCCGGGACGGTGGCGGTGGGGTAATGAATACTGATGTTCTGATGCTTGTCAGCTTCAATCCGGACACGAAATCAACAAGTTTCTTATCTTTACCCAGGGATTTGTTGCTAAAACCTAAATCGTTACCTTCCCGTAAAGCCAATTATTATTATGCTTATCATTACATAAAAGACAAAACAGAGGCTATTCCGAATACAAAAGAGTTTTTCAGCAATTTGCTCGGTCTGCCGATTGATCACATGGTTGTGGTGAATTTTGATGTGTTGCAGGAGACCGTGGATTTGCTTGGCGGACTGACTATAGATGTAGATATGGATATGAAATATACCGATACGGCAGATGGTACACACATCGATTTAAAGAAAGGCTTGCAGAAGCTGGATGGCCAACAAGTTCTTGATTTTGTGCGGTACCGTAAATCGAATCAAGGAACGGCTGAATCCTCCGATTTCCAGCGTAATGATCGGCAGCAGCAAGTAATCAAGCAGATTCTGGATAAGCTAGGAAACTTCCAAGGTGTGTCCCAATGGGGAAATGTATTGGATATCATTGGTGAAAATGTGAAGACGGATATTCCTCAAGCAGATCTGCAGCAGTGGTTATTCAACTTCCCTAAACTTAAACCAGAGCATATTAATTCCTTACATGTAGAATCTCTTTGGAAGAGCCCGTATGTCTATGTGAATAAAGAGGATCTAAAACAAGCACTTACTACTCTGAGTACGGAAGCAGGCGTCAGCTCCGAAAGCTCATTACACTTGGAGAATGTTGGAACGGTGGATTAACATCTCTAACCCTGCTCTTAAGAGCAGGTTTTTTTGTTTGTTCTACTATAAATCCCGCTAACCAGTAAAGTAATCCGCCAAGAGGTAGAGGCCTGACTTCCATGCATAGTACCATAAACACAGCGATTATAACGAATCGTATATTGTTTCTGGTTTACTTGAGAGGAGAAGGGAATTTTATGAAATACAGACGGGGTATTATGTTTCTAATCGTACTTACAGGAATGATCTCAATAGCTGCTTTTAATCCGATTATTGGTCCGCTTGCGCGAAATTTGGGGCTGAGTGATTTTCAATCAGGATGTTTAGTATCGGTGGCGGGGTTATGTTGGCTGCTCGGAGGATATTTCTGGGAAAAACAAACGTTTATGAGCCGAAAGTGGCTGCTTGCTTCGATTATGTTCGTCTATATGGCCACACTCATCATTTTTGCACTATTGGCTGATTATGCAGTAAATGCACAGAGTAAAGAGAGTCTGTTTTGGAGTTTCTTTTTACTTCGCGCAATCGCTGGCTTTTTCTTTGGAGGAATTCCGGCATTAGCACAAGCTTATGTTATGGGCTGGAGTACAAAAGAAACCCGTACACAAGGAATGGCATTATTTGGTGCGGCCAACGGTCTTGGTTTCGTAGTAGGACCCGCAATGAGTGGAGGAATGGCTTCACTGGGCCTGACCTCACCAATGTACGCGGCAGCTATTTTATTGTTCACCTTGGCTATATTGTTTCTGGTGTTTATTCCTAAAGAAAAGAATATTGAGATTCAGCGGCAGGCGATTTCACTTTCCCCCAATGATCGACGGATACGCCTCTATTTATGGATTGGACTTTTGCTTTCGTTTGCTCTGAATATCGTGCAGGTTACTATCGGATTTTTTGTGCAGGATAGCTTGGGTTACAGTACTCAGCAAGCCACTCAGTTAATTGGAATGGGGCTGGCGATCTCGGGAATAATGGTAGTGCTCTCGCAAATTGTAATCAGTAAGTATCTCAAATGGCATCCTAAAAAAGTGCTGCTCGTAGGACTCTTATTTGTTGCCTTAGGCTTGCTGGGATTGTTATTGTTCATCAGATTTGCGTATGTAGACTTTACATTCTTGGGTATTGGCATCGGCTTTACACTGCTCGGCTACAGTGCGGGTGCTTCAATGGCGGTTCAAGACCATGAGCAAAGAAGCGTTGCTTCCTTTATTGCGGCCCTGCAAGGTGGCGGGTCATTCATAGGGCCAGTTATAGGTACGGCCTTATACACCGTTAATATGGCGCTTCCTTATTCTATCTGCGTACTGTTGATATGTATTGTAGGTCTCGCTAATATGAAGAAAAGAGCGGCGGATCGTGTGGAGAGTTGTTAAAGAAGAAAGGCTGCTCCTAATAGCAGCTTCAGGCTGTCGAGGGTGACTCGACAGCTTTTTTTGTAGCTTTCTGCTGGCAGTGAGTTTATGTAGAAAATAAGGAGAAAGAGTTTTTTACCTCGTATTGAGCTTCCAGTTAATAGTATAATAAGAACTCGTAGGAGTTATTTCAATATGTTGTAGAGAGGTTATCCAGAATAACTGTATACGAATACATACTCATATTTTTTTGAGGAATAAGGAGATGAAGACATGACTGTAAAAACTACAGCGGAACAAATCCGCATTATCGAATACGATTCTTCTTATGCTGGGGCGGTCGCAGAAATGTGGAACCGCAGCAACGAAAGCTGGGGCGGAGGCACCAATCAAAGAACTGAGGACAGTGTGCGCCGTGAGATGGAGATCTCGTCCAATCTTAATGCCTTTCTTGCCGTTGATGGCAAAGAGGTAGTCGGGTTCTGCAGCTTCGCCCACTACCGTCAAGATGAAGGGGCTTTGTATGTCCCGCTATTGAATGTACGCCCCGATTATCACGGATACAAGGTTGGCCGCAATCTGATTCTGAACGCTGTTCGCCAAACAATAGAAGCGGGCTGGCCACGTCTTGATCTGTTCACCTGGGCAGGTAATACGAAAGCCGTACCGATGTATAAGAAATGCGGATTTTTTTGGGAGAAAAATGAAGATTACGTCCATCTGATGAATTTCATTCCAACAGTACTGCAAACGGAAGCACTTGCTCCTTATTTTGAAGAACTGGATTGGTATGCAGACAGTACCCGTGAACTCCCCATCCAGCCAGATGGCCGCCAGGAGCGTGGCTTTGATTTCTTTGATTACACTTGGCAAAAGGGAGAACTCTCCTTGAGGGCGGAATTCGAGAAGACTGGCCGCGGTCTGACCGCTCTTGATACACCAGACTATGAAATCTCTACAGAGATAGATGATCATGATCTAGTGTTTGGTTCGACCTACAAGATCCGCTATCGCATCAAGAATCGTTCGACGTCTGAGCTGGCCATTGAGATCGAAGGCCAGAACGATAAAAATATCCGGTTTGCTCTATCTGCTGCGCGAATACTCGCTCCAGGTGAAACGGTTATCGTGGAAGGTGATTTTGAGCTTGATTCGGTTCGGGAAGAGCAAAATGATAAGAAGACACACCCTGTTGTTTTTAGCAAGTGGATCATCGGTGGCAAGCGTGCTGAATTCCGCATTGGCGTTGCTCCTAAATTCCCACTCAAAATGAAGATAGCGCTGCCACACCGGGAACTGTATCTGGGTCTTCCTTCGGAACTGTACCTTAATGTGGAGAATAATTTTGCTGCAGAAGCAGAATTTTCTTTTGATTTGCCCGAAGACGAATTCCTGATGTGGGCGGATCGTACAGTAAGCTTTACTGTTCCAGCTAAGAGTAAGGCTTCTATTCAAGTACCCTTTACCCTAAATTCATACGGTCTTTATTCACAGGCTATTGAGGTAACGGCCGTTCCGGTTGGAGAGAAGGCAGTCACCTTTATCAGCAAGCTATCCGTTCTAATGAAGGGAACGCATGGCCGCTTTGGTGGGGAAAACGGGGATCAGTGGGTGGCGGTGAATGGCGCCTACTCTATTCATCTTAATAATACCGACAATGGAATGTGGATTGAATATCCCGGCTCGAGCCATAATTTCTGGTTGACCCATCCGAAGTTAGGCAAGCCATTCGCAGAAGAATTCTCTAAGAAACAGGCCAAAGAAGTAAAGATCTATTCTGAAGGGGAGAGTCAGGTTCTCGAAGCTCTTTACGAGTCGGAAGAATTTCCGGGTCTTGAGATAAAAAGAGTGGCTAAGCTATTTGCCAACGGAATCGCTGAGTTTTATAGCGAGGTCTGCAATACCAATAGTGATATCCTGGAAGAAGACATGTATCTGTTGACGAATTTCGGCTTTTTCGGTAAACAGCTCATCTTACCATATCAGGGCCAATACGTGGACATGGGCGACGCTTACTCAGGCGATCCAAGTCTTTGGTACAGTGCACAAATTACGGAGAACTGGTTGTTCTGCAAGGAAGAGAACGTCACATGCGGAATCTGCTGGGATCCTTCGCTAAAATTGCTTCGCCCGGAATACCCGCTTGGGCTGGAGCATAATCTTGGCCGAATCTCCGCTGGAGATGTCGTACGGACAAAAACTATGGTGTTTGCTCTTAACACCTTCCTTAAGTGGTCGGAATTCCGCGCCTTTGCCCTAAAACAGCAGAATTCGGTCATACCGGTGTTGGATGACCATCTTGAGCTAACGCTCGGCGGTGGAAATCCTTTTGCGGCAGGGGCACTTCATGCCGAGCTAATCGAACGAAAGATGACACCGCTTGATGGAAGCCTTGAATTGTATGTACAGGCTGATGGAGAAGAGGAGCGAAGTGTCGCTGAGATGGAGTTGCAAAGAGGACAAAATTTGCACTCCGCTGGTTTTGAACTCTCTACTGAGGATACAGAATCACCAGAACACAACGAATCTGGCCGTAAGGTCCGGGTCGTCTATCGTGGTGAGGATCGCATTCAAGAGCGAACAGGCCTCTGGTTTCCACAAACGGAAACAAGCGTTGTTTGTGGGATAGAAGAAGGACCTGCGGGTCCCATTTACACAGTGAGCAACGGAGTTCTATCTATTGCAGCTGCTCCTGATTTCGGCAGCGTTGTGCATTCCTTGAAGCACCAAGGAGAAGAGTGGCTGGACAGCACCTTTCCCAAAGCTGAACCACGTTCCTGGTGGAATCCTTGGCATGGTGGACTCGGTGTGGGGATTTCTGGCATAGGCGGATTTAGCCGGTTGCAGGAGCCAAGAAGCGCAGCTTGGACGGAGCAGATGGATGATCACGGTAACGTCTGGAAGGGATTGAGACTGACCACTTCGATGGAGAAGCAGGAAGCAAACCGGGGGATCACGATCAATCAGCATTACCTCATGCTGCCCGGAGTTCCTGTGCTCTGTGTGTTGATTTCAGTAACCAATGAAAGTGGAATGACGCTGCCGCATTATTCGCTATCCGAGGATAGTTACTTTAAGCCTTCACCAATCTATTCGGAAGGCTGGATGGAGCTCCCAGAGGAAGGCAACTTCCCTATCGGGAAGGTCGAAGCCCATCTGGAATCCAAGGGGCTTATCCGAATCGGTGCAACTTCGCGTAAAGACATGCTGCATGTGGTGCATAGTTATCCTAATCAGAGAGCTATGTCTTACGTGAACAATAAGGTATTCACATATGGTGTGAATCACCATCTACTACTTCTGAACGGAGAAACCGCTTGGACACAGCCGACCTTCATGATCATGGGAGAGCTCACTCTGGATCCAGAGGTAGTTCGTAATCTTATGAAGGTGACCTTTGCTAGTGCTTCTGACAAAAAGGAGACTATAAATGCCAATCATTGATATTCACATTCATCTGTCGGACATCGATAGCTTTCATCAGACAGCACTGGACCTCTCCAAAGTTGATTACACAGCTGCTGGGCTCAAAGCGGAGTTTGACAAGAACGACGTTGTTCTCGGCATTGGTATGGGGGTCACGGAGCAGACGAAGGGAGCCTTCCCTGACTCTGCCTCTCCCAATCCGATGGGACTCGACTTGGAAGCCAGTGTGCCGCCATTCTTAATGGAATGCGTGGGCATTAATCCGAATATGCTCGGAGGAAAGGATGCTTTGGATGAGCTGGACCGAATTGAGGCACGGCTGCAAGCTCCTGAGGTAGCTGGTATTAAGCTCTATGCCGGGTACTATCATCATTACGTTTATGACAAAATCTACTCGCCGATCTATGAGCTGGCCGCCAAGTACGGCACACCTGTGGTTATTCATACCGGTGATACGTATTCGATGAATGGATTGCTTAAGTATGCGCATCCGCTTACCGTGGACGAACTGGCGTTCCAACGGCGCGACGTGAACTTTATGATCTGCCATCTAGGCGATCCATGGGTGATGGATGCTGCCGAAGTGGTCGCCAAGAATCCGAACGTCTATGCCGATTTGTCCGGTCTCGTTGTTGGTGATCGGCCTCATTTTGAGCGGTTCATGAATGAACCCCTGTTTATGGATCATTTTCGCCGGGCGTTGGTGTACTCTGATCACTATGAAAAAATGTTGTTCGGTACCGATTGGCCACTCGCGCCTATTGACCTGTATGCGGAGTTCGTCCGCCGGCTTGTGCCTGAGCAGCACCACGAGAAAGTATTTTATGAGAATGCCTTTGCATTATTCCCACGCATCCAGCAGAGAATTGCAGCGCTCTGAGCGGAGCGGGACAGTATATCTGAAGCGCAGGAAAATAATATAATTACGAACAAGCCATCCTTAGTTAGTACTAAAGGATGGCTTGCTTTTAGATTTGTATGATAACCATGCCTATTTTTAGATTGAGTTTCCAAATTTTAATCTTCCTTTTCTTTACTTAACAGATCAGCTAGCTCAACCGAATTCTTATTTCTTAAATCCAGCATCTTTTCGCTATTGCTAGCTTTAATCAGGAAACCATCTTTCGTTTTAAAATCCATATAAAGGCTGAATCCGGCCACCTTTGAATTAGCGTAGGTAACGGTCATTCGATAAGTTGGTTCACCCACATCAACAGACCCGTGTACTTTTTTTACAGTTCTTATAGCATCTTCGAAGATTTGAAGGCTTTCACGGTCAGTATAAGTAATTTCTGTTGTTTCGGATACAAGATTGACACTTACGATCTTTTGCGTGGGTCTGACTAATACAAATAATAAAATTAGTAAAATTATCAGTGAAAATGATAGAATACTAAATTTTTTCATAACCTGCCTCCTTACTTAAGAATAATGCAGACCAATCACTTAGTTTCCAAAATAGTTATAAATTTCAGCTGAGTGTGCGTTGGTTATCATTGTTGGAATCTTATAAAAATTCCTAGGGTTCTATTTATTATTTGCTACTGGACTTGTGAAACCTTTATTAAAATAATAAACGTCTAAGAATGTATACATATTTTAGAAATAATGTGCTTGCTTTTTAATTACACGTTTGTATAATGAATGTATTACACAAATGTATAATAAGGAGAAATATGGATGAATAACAAAATCAAACGCTTGCCAGATGCTGAACTGGAAATTATGCTGGTGATTTGGCGAGCCGAGAGTTGGGTTAGCTCCTCTTATATTTTGAATCAACTGGGGGACAAACGTAAGTGGGCGCTTGCAACTTTGATGACAGTGCTGTCACGGCTGGTTGAAAAGGGCTTTCTATCTTGCGAAAAAGAAGGGCGGAGCAACCGTTATCTCGCTGCAATTTCTGAGACAGATTATAAAGAGAGCGAAGGGAAGTCTACGCTTGAAAAGCTGTTTGGCAACTCTGTGCAGGATATGGTGATGTCCTTATACAACGGGAAGGCGATTGATAAAAGCGATCTTGCTGAGTTGCGGGAACTGCTCGATAGAGTAGATAAGGAGGAATCCTGATGATAACAGGTCTTTTTACAGATTTTCTGGTTATTTCTGTGACTCTTAGTTTAGTTATTATCGGCTTAATCACATTAACTCCCTTGTTAAGAAAACATTATTCGGCTAAGTTGAGCTATTGGATATGGTTGATCCTAACCTTGCGGTTATTGTTGCCATTCAACTTTTCCTTTACCAATCCTCCTGTGGCGATTCAGCTACCCGAAGGTCAGGCCATAGCAACTGTCTTTCAAAGCTCAGTGTCCCAGAATCTGCAGGCGGATACGCCAGTAATCTCTCAGCCGGTCCAGACAGGGGATGTAAGCCATATCCCTTCTATAATTAATATTTTAGCTTACATCTGGGTTACTGGCGCTGTGCTTTTTTTAGGGTATCATTTGCTGAGTTATTTCTTTTTCAGGAAACAGGTGTTACGTTGGAGCAGCCCTCTTCAGAGAGAGGATATGTTCGCCAAGCTCAAACAAGTCGCTAAAGAAATGCATGTAACAACCGCCATTCCGGTTCTGAGAAGCAGTAAAGTTCCGAATCCGATGCTAATGGGTTTTTACAAGCCAACACTATTCTTGCCGCATGATCAATATAGTGACGAAGAGCTGGAGTTTATCTTAAAACATGAGCTGGTCCATTACAAAAGGCATGACATCATATATAAGCTACTGCTACTGATTGTGCAGGCACTGCATTGGTTTAATCCATTGGTCTGGTTCATGGCACGCGAAGCTGTCCGCGAAATTGAAATTTATTGTGATGACACCGTTGTACGTAAGCAAAATGCGGCATATCGAAAGAAATACTGCGAAGCCATTTTATCGGTTATGCAAAGTAATGCTACACGGCATGTAGCTTTATCAACGAATTTTGCAGGAGGGAAACACTCGATGAAGCAGAGATTTGGCAGTATTTTAAATATGAAAGAAAAACGAAATGGAGTAGGCGCATTTCTTGCGGTCTTAATGGTGGTTAGTGTAACAGCAGTGCTAGCAGCCTGTACCAACCTAACCGGCCAATCTACAGATACGGCGGCGCTCAAACCAGGTACTATTTATTCCTACAGCTCTAGTGGCGAACAAGTGGTTGTGCATGACGCTGGGAATGCGTATTCCATGGACGAGGATGGTAATGTCTCTGTCTCCTATCGGAAAGGGGAGATTCAAGCGCAAACGCCTTTAAAACTTGATACGACTGGAACAGAAATGGGGATGGGGAGAGCGGATACCGGATTTTATATCTCCGAGGACAAAACTGCAATTGTATATGGATTTGCGGATGGTAAAGAATCCCCTCTACATGTATTAATCAGTGATGACATGGGGAAATCGTGGAATAACTACAACATTGCAGGTGCCAAGGGTTATGACGCCAAGTTCATCGGGTTTACTGACAAACAAAATGGATGGATCGTCTCCGGAGGTTCTGCAGGTGTGGGACGCTCATTAAATTATGTATACCAGACCTCTGACGGCGGGAAGACATGGACGGAGCTTGGAAATCCTAACGATTTATACGCGGAAAGTTTAGCCGGGGCAGGGTTTTCTAACAAGGATATCGGATTCTTAGGGTTCAGATATTATGAAGATAATGGGCCTGTTATTTATTGGACCAAAGATAAGGGACAGTCATGGGAAAAGCTCGTGGTATCCCTTCCGGAAACCTTTAATGAATATCAAAAAACGCCGCTTTCACCTATTTTTATTGGAAAAGAAGGATTGTATCCTATTCTGCTCAGCAAAGAGGGCAACACTGTAGGTACCATCTATCTGTCGAGTAAGGACAACGGCCTGAAGTGGACGTATGATCCCGCATATGATCAAATGGGCGATTCTAAATAGGAGCAAGTGGAGGAGGGGGTGATCTACAAAGATCTCGCCCCTTTTTTATACGGAGAGCGGACGAATTTAATATGTAGCGGCTTTTAATTGTATTTCGTACAGCTATTTTCGCTCGAAAAACTCGCTCATGAAGATAGTTGTATTTTGTACAGCTATTTTTTAGTTTTTTGCCGCTAAAGCTGATAACTGTGATTTTTAATTGTATAGAATACAGTTAAAGTGAGAAGTTAGCCTTTTACAGACGAAATAAGTGTATAAAGTGCAGTTATCTCATAGGTTGCATAAAGTTACAGCGATAAAATATACGGGGAGAGGATAGCGGAAGCAAGCTGCTGTCAGTGAAGAAAGCAAGCTGCTATCAGTGAGGAAAGCGAGTTGCTGTCAGTGTGGAATGGATGCTCGATCGTAATTCGGCTGGACATTGGAAAATTCTATGGATTTTTCTCCGAGGGTTGCCCAAAGAAGACATTAAAGTCGGATAGCTACGATTTATGAATATCTGCTTAAACAAACCGCTACAAACCAAAAACACCAGGCAGAGCTTCTCCATTAATCGGATAATCCATGCCTGGTTGTCTTTTTACTATTTTTATAATAACGAGACTTTATTTGAATCTATCATAATCTGCTTTCGTACGACGCCTCGTCACCGATAAAAGTGGAATGAATTACTTTTTCCAGCCTCCACCGCTATGTGAGGAGGACTCTACATAGTCTACGTTGATTTTGCCAGTGCTTGTTCCTACCTCAATGTTGAAATTATATTGTCGCAGGTTCCAATCCTCGAAGTTTCCCTGCCAGTCATTATCTACGATGAAGGTGTAACGTGTTGTGGCGGAATTAGTGCCTCGAATATGAGAGCAGACTGCTCGTGATCCGTAGATACCCATTTTATAGCCTTTGGAATTTTTAGTACTGCTGTCTAGCACTGATTTTATGCCTTGAAAATAAGGTACTATATTGTTTGTGATTTCGGTAGAGGTCATATCGCGGTCTATCGCAAAATAAATCGGAGTGCTGCTGGTTTGTCCCAAATCACTTGCTAATCCTACAGCCGTTTCAGCATCTTTAATCCCATTGGCTTTCGTAAAATGATCGAGCGATTTGCTGATTTGATAAAGGGATATGATATATAATCCCCCATCTGAAATCCGTGTAATCTCAGCTGAGGTGAGACCATCTTGGTATCCTTCCACGCGATTTAAATATCGGCAAACGAATGTGAATTTATTATTTTTAAGTGTAGTTAATCTTGCTGCTGTTACATTTGTAGCTGTATCACAACCTAAAGCCATTGTAATTGCCTTCTTTCAATTTTTTTGTTTAAGGTTTGGCGCCAACCTCCCTATCAATATATGAGAAAATTTTCACAGATTCTTGGGGGAACAACGAAATGGGAGAAAAAGAGGCAGATGAGAGGATGAATAGAAGGAGAGACTTTGATCTTATAATTTACTATTATTGTTAACTTCTAGGAACCTTTGGAATTAAACTGCGTCTATACCCTATGAAGAATTTATGATTTTCTAACATGGAGGTTGATCAAGATATGGATAAAAGATGGTTGCTAGCTCCAATACTTGTTGCATCATTGCTTGCTGCTCCAGTTGCGAATGCGGCATTGCCCGCTTACTTCACTTTCATTATGGATGGAGGCGGGAAAGGTACGAGCGCTGCACTAGTAAAGGATGGGATTACTTATGTTTCAGCCAGTCACTGGGAAGCGGCAGGACTTAAGGTTGTATGGGATAAATCGCATCAAAGAGCGGAGTTTACTGGATGGGGAAAAAAGATAGCCGTTCGTATTGGAAGTAAACAGGGGGTCCTTGATGGTAAATTGGTAAGTGTAGAAGGTGTTCCTTTTGAAATTAATGGTCAACTCTATGTACCTGCCCGTTTTCTTGTAAATTCATTAGGAGGAACAACGGTCAGCTGGGATGCGACGAAGAGGATATATACAGCAACTGGGCTATTGAACTATGCTAGTGCCAGCGCACAATTTGCTGGATCTACTTATACAGTGGATAAAAAAACAGGGGGTTTATATCTAACAGATTCCGCAGGACAAACTCGCTTGCTAACGAACCTTGGTTCGCAGTTATTCGATGCTGTTCAATTCGATTTTCAGAAGACGCCGAAAGGTCTAATCTATCTAACCGTAACAGATGTTTACGGAGAACCACATATCAATAATAAATGGTATACGATGATTATTAAGGATGGAATGGTCATTCGCCACGCAAGTGTAGGATACCATCTTCGTTATGGTGACAATGTGAAAATAGCTGGCGATCAGCTCCTGCTTACCGATGGGAAAATATTACGATTAATTGAAGATGGAACAGGGAACGTAACGGAGACGATTAATCTGAACACCCTAGGTGGTAATTCGGATAATTATTTAGTGGAGGGAATGGACGAGGATTTTCTGCTGATTCGGTCCAATCAGCAAGGTTTCCTCATGATGATAGATCGTAAAACAGGTGCCAAAACATTGTTGTACAAAGCACTTCTTGACGTAGAGCAGCAAAAATATGCCGAAACAAACGACCTTCCTTTTTTTGGAGACAATCTGAAATTCCTGAAAAGAGAAGGGGATGCCCTGCTTTTTAATAATGAATATGCAAAAGACGGTAAGGTTTATAAGTTAATGCTGGACGGTTCATAATGGGGAGGCTGAGCGTTATCTCCGCAGGTTATCATAGTAAGATTTGATCCCAAGGTTTAAGAACCTTGGTTTTTTTGCTAACTAGAATAATATAAGATCATGCTTAAACGGGTCAATGATTGTCCTGGATTATAATATACATGGGGTTTGTCTGCGTTAAACGTGATAGAATCACCAGATTTTAATAGATATTCATTATCATTGACACGCAAAGACAATTCACCATCAAATACAGTGATTAATTCTTCAGTTCCTTCCATATGTGGATTGGCATCAAGGTATCCACCTTCGTCTAACTCCACTGTATACCCCTCAAATCGTTTGCTTTCATCAAATGGGAAAGAGGGATATACCCGATATTTTCCGTTGTCTTCAAGCAATGGTTGAATTTCATTTCTTAATATTAATCTTGTGTCAGGTTTTGGATAATCTATCAGCGCAGAAAATGAAGTTTTTAATCCATTGGCGATCTTCCAAATGGTTGTAATGGTAGGTGCCGATTCGCCTCTTTCGATTTGACCAATCATTGTTTTGCTTACTCCTGTTAATTCTGCCACCTTTTCCAGGCTTAAATCTTTACTTCTTCTAATCTTTTTTATATTCTCCGCAATGATTTGATTTATCTCTTCCACGGTAATTCTCCTATTCCTATTTACTTTATAACGACCAGGATATACAATAAAACGCACATAAGGACGTTATAGCGTCTGATAAATACATTATAACATACAACGAGGTGGAATTCAGTGATTGTTTCTTTGTTTTTATATGCATTTGTGGCTAGCTTTACTCCGGGACCTAATAACATTATGGCAATGACTTTTGCAAACCAGTTTGGTTTACGAAAAACAATGAGATTTTGTTTAGGAGTGGGCACAGGTTTTTTCGTGATTATATTGTTATGTTGCTATTTTAATATACTTCTGATCAATTTTATCCCTAAGATTGAATCTATTATGGCTGTGATAGGCGGAGTCTACATGTTTTATTTAGCATTTAAAATTATTACAAGTAAACATCAAGAAAGTGATGGAAGTGGCGATAAACACAACAGTTTTATTGCGGGTATGCTTTTACAATTTATTAATCCTAAAGGGATATTATATGGAATCACAGTTACATCTACATTTATTCTTACCTCTCATTCTTCCTATTTTAGCTTATTGAGTTACTCTATAGTCTTAGCATTCATCGGTTTTATGGGCACTTTTAGTTGGTGTTTATGTGGTTCTCTTTTCAAAAAAATGATATCTAAATATAGAAGTCAATTTAATATACTGATGGGATTGTTGTTAGTGTATTGTGGAGTTTCGATAGTGATAGGATGAATGAATGAATGGAGCCTCATGTCAATAACGCCATAACATTGAACCGGCTTGATAACCTGACCCCAATGTCCAAAATAATAAGTTGTCGCCACGTTTGATCAAACCATGTTCAATAGCACAATATAAGGCCAGAAAGGGACTGCTTGTGCCTGTATAGCCATATTCGTCGGCTACATAAATAATTTTATGTTGATCCAGGTTCAGCTTAGCTTGAAGTAATTTAATATTAGCCAATGTAAATTGTGAAAAACAAAAAACTTGTATATCCTCGAATGTTAGGTGATGTTTGTTTAATAATTCAACAATAGATGCTTCCGCAAATCGTACACTGTCTATTCCGCTGAATCTCCCCCAGTGTAAGTAGCGGTGTTCAGCCCCATCACGCAAAGACTTAGCCAATCCTTGAGCGGGGTACACAATTTCTTCTGTAAAACGGCTGTCCGAAAGATACCTTACGTCAATTAATCCACTCTCTGAATGATCTTTTTCTAAAATGAGGGCTACGGCGGCATCGCCAAAAATTGAATATGTTATTGGATGTGAAGGATCAGCCCATAAATTTAAAAAATCCGAACCGATAACCAACGCTCTATCTCTATCAGGATCATCGTATAAAGTACGAGCAGCCTGTTCAACCGCAATAAACATTCCTATACAATTACCATTTAAGTCATAGCAAAGCGTATCATCTTTACCTTTGATAGCTTTGTGAATAAGCAATGAATTCGTAGGTGATAAATATTCCGGAGTTGAGCTGGAAAAAAGAATCAGGTCTATATCTGCAGATTTCAATGATGCAGCATCAATTGCCTGTTGAGCGGCATTAATCGCCATCGTCAACGAGTTCTCCTTCGTTCCTTCAATAACATGGCGGTTTTTTCTGCCTGTCTTTTTAAGAATCCGCTTAATATCTATACCTTGCTTTTGAAAATGGTCAATAAAATATTGGTTGTTAATCACTCTTTCAGGACAATAAATGGAGACTTGTTTTATCGAGATACCTTCTAACATAGCATGATCACTCCTTGTAATAATTTTGCAATCACATTACATTAAGTAATCTAAAAGTATCTATTTACCTAACAAAGCCTGCTTATTTCTATAAGCTTGTTTGTCCAAATCTTATTTGATGTTATACTTTATGATCTTAACAAAGCATAACATTAATTAGTAAAAAATTCTATAAATTACTATAAATGTAACTATATCGACGCATCTAAAATATCCACTAAGATTAAGTCCACAGCAACCATGTTGCGAGTGGACTTTTTTGCTTTTTATATTTTTGAATTAGAGATGAATAAATCAGGGGTACTTTACAAAAACTTTATTCGATTAAGTCACTACTTTGCCAAATCAGGAGGGGTTCTAATTAAACCATTTATCGTAATAGTAGCGCTATTACTCGTTACTGCTTGTTCGGGTAATAACTCGGCCAACAACCAAATGACAACTCAACAAACGAAGGTTGACAATCATGCTCGTAAAACTACCTCAAGTTCAACTTTAACGCAAGCATCTTCCATTTCCACGGAGAATGCAGGGAATACAACAATTAAGACTAAACAAGTTCCTGGCGATGTAACGAAATGGCTGGATGGGTTCATCCGTACCAATCCACCTACAGGAAGCACAACAGATCAAACAACGTATCCGCAGCAGTCGGCGAAACCACAATATTCTGCAAATCCGCAACATTCTGCTGTCCCACAGAAGTCTGCAAATCCACAACCATCCACCAATACATCCCAATCGGTACAGCAAGTATTGGATTTGGTGAATAAAGAAAGAACGAATGCAGGCTTGAAGCCTCTTAGCTTAAATAGCGAACTTTCGAAAATGGCTTTGGCTAAAGCGCAGGATATGTATGACAATAACTATTTTGACCATCAGTCTCCTACGTATGGATCTCCGTTTGATATGATGAAAGCATTCGGGATCTCATACAATTCAGCAGGGGAAAATATCGCCAAAGGTCAGTCGAGCGCAGAAGAAGTAATGAACCAATGGATGAACAGTCCTGGTCATCGTGCCAATATCCTGAATAGTAGCTTTACAGAAATTGGAATAGGTTACTATAACAGCGAGTGGGTTCAAGAATTTATTGGTTAGAGCGAGTAACGTAATAAACTTAACAGGGGTGTCCTAATAAGCTAAAAGTGGCTGTTGGGCATCCCTACTTTGCTTCGTTTGATCCAATAACACTTGCACAGACCAAGCCCATCGGACACAGCTGACCTTAAACGTGTCATGGGTCTATATTTTGCATCCTAGCGGACTGTATAGCAGCTATTCCCATAAAAAAACACTCAATATGAGTCTTTTTATATGAGATAGCGTCAGTGGAGTCCGAAACTCTGCTCCAAAGGCCAAAAAATTGGGAATAACGTCCTCTGGGTCCGGAAATCTCAGAATCTTCAATCGCGATGGCAAGCAATTATGTAGAGCAATACTTTTGCTGGCGGGCTGGATTCAAGAAAAGAAGAAGCTGAAGTCTGCGAAATGAGATAGGGGATATTGAATCCGTTTAGAACGGGTTATTTTTTGTGTTGATTTATATGATAACGAATAAAAGTGACCAATAGAATCAGAAGAAACGGCAGGATGTAAGCTAGATTAGTGAGCAAGGGCCATGTAGTATTCACGATTTTCTCAAGCTCAGACTCCTGTGTGTAAGTCGTTACAGATAACAGCAGGCAGACAAAAGCAAGTGGGAAAACAATTAAACGTTCATCATTCAATCTCAGAAGCTCCTTTAGTACTTTAATAAGAATAAGCAGCAGGATAGAAGCCTTGAAATAGAAGCCGATAATGAGTGAAAAACCAATCACGGATTCGATTCTTTCAATGGTTTCCTGAAAATAAATGAGTCTCGCCAACTGATATAATGAATATTTCAAGCTGCCGGACAGTGGTCCCAATACCATAATACTGCTAATGACAGAAGCAATTAACGTCAGGGCATTGATGATGAGTGCAAGATACATCTGTTTTCCCAGTTTAGAATTGTCTTCTTTACGCACGAACGGTAAAATCATCGAAAAAACGATAAGCTCGGAATAGGGAAAGCCATAGACTACATATGTAGCACTTAGGATAGGCCTAAATCCATCAGGCATGATGGGCAGTAGGTACTCGGGATGATACAACCCTGCTACGAGTATCCAGACTAAGATGATAAATCCGAACATTAGTGACATTAGGACGGCTGCCATGCGGGCAATCACTTCAATTCCAGCTAGAGCTGTCATCGCAATCGTTATAAAAAACATGGTGTTTACTGCGTAAGTGGGCGTTTCTTTTAACATCGTGCTTTTGAAAAAGGTTCCGATCTCAATTACAATTCCAGCGACATTCCAAAACAGTACACAAGTGAAAGGAATCAGGAGGACGAGGGTCAGTCCGTTTCCAAGTACGGAGCGGCTTTGTTCCACAAGCGAAAGATCTGGCGCTCGTCGGTTCAAATATAGAATACCGGAAAGCAGAGCCATTCCTATGGCCGAGGCGATTAAGAGGGATATCCAGGCTCCGTTGCCGGCAAAGTTAGTTAGTGACGCAGGGACGATAACGATTGAGGAACCGGTCATAAAGAAGAGAAACAGCATGGACATTTGGATCGAACTAACACGTTCTTGCTTATTCATACGTTCCTCCTCATTCTTTAAGCTTATGAAATGGCAGGGTTGATCCAATGGACGATGTGCTCAGCTGGAGCCGTGAATAAATTGAAGATGGAATCTATATTGGGCCATGGCTTAGCTGCAATAAAGATAAATCCGAGATAAAGTACGGGTAGTAATAATACTCCATAAACTACTCGATCGCGGATGGAGGCTTGCTTAAACCTTGGGATGTCATGGGCTAGCATAGCGGAAGCTAATAAGAGAACGCAGATTATTTTTCCCACCATAGCTACTTCTCCTTTGTTCCAAATATTGTGCCTGAGTTCATTCCAGTGCTTAGCACTTTGACATCAACGCTGATATCGAACTGAGTCTGGGCGAATGTATCCTTCCATTGAGGCTCTAGTTGTTTCCACAGCTGCGGATTTTTCCGGTAAATCTGATTGCCAATTCCGAGTGCGTCGATCTTTTTTGTTTTCAAAAACTTGGTTGCGTGCTCAACCTGTTGTTCAACCTGAGTTATGATACGCTGCTCAAAAAGCTTCATGTCCTTATTGTTTTTTAAATGTGAGCAACGTAATTCTCCGATCATTCCTTCAATAGCAATTTTTACACCGACGGACACAGAACCATTTTTTACGATTGGAGTAAGCGTACTGTTGAAGGTAAGCACTTCAAGCGTTTCTTTTTTCCGCAGCGGTACTTCGGTCTCATCCGGGCAAGGAAATTCTAGTACTCCATAGATATATCTATCCGTCAGCATCATGAATGCTTCTGTATCCTTCTCCTTTAGAATGTCAATCATTTTACCGTCATGAATTACAGCCAGCCCAGATATCAATGGTTTAGGATCCAAACTGGTCTTATGCAGGTAAGGGATGATGGAAGTATTGGAGGGGCTACACATTTGTATAGCCAGCTCATAGAGAGGAATCTTGGAAGTTTTTGCGGCATATAGAGCACCGCTCGTCTCCATTCTCTTATACTGTTGACCAATGGTCTGCTCGATAAACGGGTTGATATCTAAAAATGGTGCCGCAGATTGCTCAGCGATGAGAGGAAGAACGGTACCACGCGGTTCTTGATCCCTGGAGAAAAAATCAAGTACCTCCCGGATGTTCGTGGTTCTGGCTAGTTGCTCCCCGATTAATATGACACGCATATGATCCCATTTGGCTTTTCGACCAAATTTTGCCGGGATCTCCCTTATTGCTTCAAAAAAGGTTTCTCCACTCGTAACGATATTAATTCCCTTGGACGCTGGATCCCCTGCTTGTCCCATTTCTATTTTGGTGGAAGGATTATAGAAATGTGTCGTGATTACAATCCGATTGTCTTCGCTTTGGTCAATGGCGACCGCCTGCACATACCCATACTCGTCCAATTCTTTATTATCCCAGCATCCGCTAGTTAGAGTGAGTACAAGAAGGGAAATTAGTATGGTAGTAAGCCGCTTCACTATATCTACTTCCTTCCCGAAGTCTTTTTATATAGGTGTCGATTCCGTGGTGAATGAAGCAGCAGTCTTCTCGGAAGTAGAAAAATAGAATCACGTACTCTTTTAAGATCTAACGGAGCTAACGAGTCTAAATACGGTTCTCCTAAAGAGCGCAAGGTAGCCAGATGGAGATAAATTAGAATAAAACCGACCATGATGCCAAGTCCTCCGAATGTTGCCGCGAGAATCATTAAGGGAAACCGTAAAATCCGCAGCGCAATTGCCATATTGTATTGTGGTAGCGCAAATGAGGCAATGCCCGTCAAAGCGACGACAATGACCATGACCGGAGAGGCAATCTGCGATTGAATAGCAGCTTGTCCAATGACCAAAGCCCCAACGATACTGACGGCCGATCCAATCGGTCTGGGTAAGCGTATGCCCGCCTCTCTCAATAGCTCAAAGAAAAACTCCATGATCAAAGCTTCAACCATAGCCGGAAAGGGGATTCCTTCGCGTGTGTTTAGAATAGCAAGCAGCAGAACCGTGGGAATTAGTTCGGAATGGAAGTTGGATAAGGCAATATAGGTACTGGGTAACAGCAGGGCGATGATGAAGGCAGCGACCCTAATCAGTCTTATCAATGATGAAAAAATAGTCCGGTAGTAATAATCTTCGCTATTCGTAAAAAACTCCATGAAATTCCCGGGACAGATCAGAATGGAAGGACTTCCGTTAACCATAGCAATAATCTTCCCGTCTAGCAGAGCTGTTATAGCTGTATCCGGTCGTTCTGTATAGCGGACTTGTGGAAATGGTGAGTAGAGCGAATCACCGATCCACTCTTCGAGATAGGAGACGTCAAGAATTTCTTCCTGATCAATACTTGCTATCCGTTGTTTGAATTGATTTAATGTTTCTGCTTTGACTACTCCATCCAGATAACCATAGGACAACGTTCTTTGAACCTGCTTACCAGAGGTAAAGAACTCGAACTTAAGATTAGTAGATTTCAGCAAACTACGAATAACACCTACATTACGCTCCAAGCTTTCTATAAAGCTGACGTGGGGACCTTGAACAGTAGGCTCTGAAATGGGCTCAGAGGTTTGGCGCTGTTCTACATCGAAGGCATAATAGGCAACGGCTTTTTGCCAACCTGTAAAGAAAAGGACAACTTTCCCATCAAGAATCCCCTTAATGGCTTGACCGATATTGTCCATTAATTCAAGCAGCGGTGATGAAACACCATTTTTTTCAAAATAGGAGATGACATCTTCAACGGTTACGTCCAAGGTGGGACCCAGCTCATGCGGAACTAAATTCTGCAAGACATCTTTAAAATAATTTGTAGGGTCAGACTTAGTAAGTGTATTGAAATAGACGGATGAGGCTTCATACTTAAGATCCGGGCCATAATGCCATGGAATAACCTTTAGGTCCGAACAATTGGCAAAACATTTATTAATAATCTGTAAGTTGTCTTCGAGAGACGCAGCGATAGCATGGGAAAAAAGATCCTTCATTGAAAGCTCATTTTCGGCTTCCAATTGAGGGTGCACCTTAGGATTAGACGGAGGTGTCTTGGCGTTAAAAAATTTCCGCATGCAATTCTCCTTAAATAAATGAGATGTTAAGTGATTTTTATCTTCTCCCTTATTTAGGAATTTATTCGGAAGATAGAGATAGATCAAATTTTTCGTAAAAAGAACAATTGGAACTGGCTCAGGGAAGAGATGCGATGTTATAATGAACATAATTTTTTCCAGGAGGTGCTCCTTGTGACCCATTCCATTCGTTTATGGTAATCAGTGGTGCAAGACAAGTGGACTCATTCATTTTTTTGAGATATGGAAATGAGTTTATTTGTGATGTGCCTGTTTCAGTGTGCCTATGCTCATGGAATGAGTTTATTTAAGTTTTTAATCAAAGGAGATGACCTTATGCAAATACAATGGAAAAAAGCCTTCGCCCTTATTTTTAGCGGACAGATTTTCTCGATTCTCACGAGTTCGATGGTTCAATTCGCGGTGATCTGGCACTTGACGGAATCGACAGGGTCAGCGGCAGTTTTGATGATTGCTGGGTTGGCAGCGTTTTTGCCGCAAGCGGTCTTGGGTCCTTTTGTAGGGGTCTGGCTGGACCGTTGGAATCGTAAAATAACGATGATTATTGCTGATAGCGCAATTGCGCTCTTCAGTCTGATATTAGGTATTTATTTCATGTGTGGGGAACCGGGACTTGGCTTTGTGTATGTCATTCTGAGCTTGCGTTCGGCGGCATCAGCCTTTCATGCTCCGGCTTTTCAGGCGGCTGTACCATTGATTGCACCTGAAGAAGAATTGACAAGAGTCGCGGGCTGGCAGCAGATGGTGTTCTCTTTCTCGAATGTAATGGGTCCTGCACTTGGGATAGCGGTTTACTCGGCAACTTCGCTCGGGGCAGTATTACTACTCGATGTGGCCGGGGCTTTGATTGCGAATCTGATGCTGTTCATGGTGAAGATCCATCAGCCTAAAGTGCAGTCTACAGCTGCGCCGTCTTTCGTTCAAGAATTCCGTTTGGGTTGGAACGCACTCATTCAAGCGAAACCCATTGTGTTGATTACGGGGGCTACTGCGGTGTTTAGTATCGCATTTATGCCATTGGCGACACTGTTTCCTTATATGACATTGTCTCATTTTGGCCGTGGAGGATACAGTGCCAGCCTGGTGGAAGCGGTGTTCAGCATCGGGATGATTTTAGGTGGTCTGCTATTGTCGATGTTCTCATCTAAATGGAGCGACATTAGCTATATGAGAGTAGGTCTGCTAGTCATCGGTCTTACCTGTGTGATCAGTGGTTTGATTGGTCCGAATGCATTTGTGATTTTTGCCATTCTCTCGTTCTTGATGGGCAGTGCGGCACCCTTCTTCAATGGTCCCTTCATGGCGATGATCCAACGTTCTTTTGAACCCGAGATGCTTGGGCGTGTCATTTCACTCGTGACCAGCATTATGATGTTGTCCTCGCCAATTGGGCTGCTGTTGGCAGGACCTGTGGTGGATCGATACGGTGTGCAGCTATGGTTCCTCGGTTCAGGAATTGTGGTGATGCTGACCGCTCTGTTTATTTTCATCCAGTTTCGGCGGCTGGCGTCCGCTCTTCCGATGAATTGACTAGGGTAGAAACTTCCCTGTAAAAAAGAGTTTATAGGCCGGTCCGAGAGGATCGGCTTTTTGGCGGTTCTTCATATTTTTTCAAATTATAATATGATAGAATTACGTTCACTTGGAGGGATACACAATATGAATCTTCACATTGCTATCTGTGACGATCAGAGGCAAGATGCCTCGCGGTTGGAAGAATTACTCATGAAGCAGATAACCAGCCTGCAAGGGATGACTGCCTCTATTGAGATTTTTGAATCAGGCCAAACCCTGCTTCAGGCAATGACGAATACCGCATACGATATAGTTTATCTGGATATGGAGATGCCCGAGTATAACGGTATAGAAGTCGCAGAGAAGATCCGGCTCAAAGATGCCAGGGTATTAATTATCTATGTCACCAGCCATACAAGTTATATGAGAAGAAGCTTTGCGGTTCATCCCTTTCGCTATCTGCTGAAACCCATTGATGAACATGAACTGCAGACCGCCACAGTCAAAGCCATTCAGCAATGCATGCAAAGAAACAACGTGCTGTCATTCTCAATCCATCATATGAGCTATAATTTAAGGGTAGATGATATTATGTATATCACGGTAGAACGAGGTAAAAAATTGGTCCTTTGTACTGAACAAGGGACTTACTCGTATTATGGCAAACTGAGAGAGTTGGAAGGACAGCTGGAATCACACGATTTTTGTCGCGTACATACGGGATTCCTAGTAAATTGGCTGTATGTTCGTTCTTTAAGCAAAGAACTTATTCAGCTGAAGAACGGGGTGGAGCTTCCCGTCAGCCGCAGTAGAAGCTCTGATTCTTTACGGTCCTACCATGCCTTTATAGAAAAGAGGCTCTTAAGATAAATGTCTTTCATCCGGGAGATTAGTCCTTACTTTTTTGGTGTATTTATGCTCGTCCTTATATATGTCCCGCAAGGGGTTACATTTTATATTTTTCTCAAAAAATTCCTGATCCTGAGCAGGAGCAAAAATTCATTTATAGGCTGTCTTATTATCTTTTATATAATTAAATCGCTTACCGCTGCTAGCTTACCTCTAGTAGATTCGGTCATCCTTCACCTACTTGTGTATAGTCTGATTACTATTTTTTATTTCCGCGGCAGTGTGCTACAAAAGCTGTTCTTTAGCAGTTTCTATACAGTGTTTACGGTGGTTATTGAGATGCTGGTATGGTCTGGGATTCAGCATATCCCACTCAATGCCGAGGGAATAGATACAGTTAATTTCTGGTGGTTATCTTTTGCTTTCCTATTTGTTGTTTTGCTAAGCATCATGTTATGTCTGCTATTGCTGCGGTTGTTCAAAGTGGATACCACAACGTTACTGTCGAATCAGGATTGGGCTGTGCTGAATCTTGTTTCTGCGGGTTCTTTGCTTATTATTATTGTGAATCTGAGAAATTCCAGTGATAAACCTTTTGATATTCCGTTTGATTTTGTATTCATCCTGCTTGGGATTCTTGTAATTAATGTGGCTGTAATGTTTATATATCAAAAGTTAATGAAACGGATGCAAATAGAATTGCATAATCATGTGCTTCAGCAGCAAGTGAAGGATTACACGAGTAAACTGAAAGATAATCAGGAAGCACAGCGTTTGCGGCATGATCTGAACCATGTGTTGATCCTTATTCATTCTCTGCTGGATGAAGGAGCTGTACAAGAAGCCAAGCGATATATTGCGGAGCTTGCTTCGACACAGGAGGCAGGAGAAAAGTATATTTCTTCTGGAAATATAGCTATTGATGCCATCTATAATGAGAAGTTCGCCAAAGCCGAGCTACATCAAGTTACAATGCAATCTCATTTTTGCATCCCGCAAGACCTGTTACTTGCAGGCAAAGAGGTTGAAATTGCAATTATTTTAGGCAATGCATTAGATAATGCAATCGAAGGGGTTCAGAGATTACCAGAGTCAGAGCAGAATGTTATTGGGCTGGAAGTGATTTATTGCGACGGGTTATTGGTGATTTCTTTAAAGAATCCTGCATCTCTGCTTACAGAGGACGGGCAGGGCTCTTTTTTGTCCAGCAAGCGGAACTTTGGGCGTAGAGGGTTCGGAATCGAAAGCATTGAGTATGCGGTTCAACAGCTTCAAGGAAGCGTCAGTTTCAGATATGAGAATGGGCAGTTCATGATGTTGGCGGTATTACCACTGCCTGAGTAGCAATCCGCAACCAACTACTCCACCTAACCTGCAAGTTACGGTCTCTTCCCGCTGGTAAGCAGCGGTCCATGATATATTGAGGCTGTTCTTATTAAAGGGAGGGTATTCCGTTGACATTGTCATTGCTCATCAGTGCAGTCCTTCAGCTCATCTTATTCAGCATCATTCCCTATACATACTGGTTTTTTACAAGCAGAACAACTTCATCCTTTGCCATGTGGATTGGCTGGAAGAAACCCCAATTGCTTTCTAGGAAGCAGTTCATACTATGGTTTATACTTACCATGACTATATTCACCAGCCTGGGAATGCTTACAGCAATCTATATGCTGGATAAGAATACTTTGGCCAGCTCACAGTTTTATGGTACAGGTCTTAAAGGTTTGATTCCGGCATTGATTTATTCTTGGTTGCAGACTAGCTTGTCCGAAGAGATTCTGTTCCGCGGCTTCATTGGTAAAAGGTTAAGTTCGAAATTCGGATTCGGAATTGGAAACTGTGCTCAAGCTTTATTATTTGGTGTCGTACATGCTGTGCTGTTATACAGCAGTTCCGGATTATTGAATTCTGCTGTTGTAATGTTTCTTACAGGTTTTGTGGGTTGGAGCATCGGAATGTTGGATGAGAAATTATCCGGCGGTTCGATCATTCCAGGTTGGGTTCTGCACGGGCTGACTAATCTGATTTCCACCATTTTTATGATGTATCAATGGATGTAGCAATCAAAGTTTTTAGAGAGTACATTTTAAAAATATGGTAAACTAAAAAAGTCTTAAATTATAAGATTAAAGTTTATATACCATTTTTATTGGGAGGTAGATATTATGAAAAACAATGTCAGCTTGCAAAATGATATGGGGATAACGTTTAACTGATCAAGCGTGTTGACGTTTCCCCACCATTCGAAAGGGGAAAATCATTTGAATCAGGTATTATTAATCATCGATGCACAACAAGAATTAATGGATGGAAACGAAAAGGAAAGTGCAGTATTCAATAAAGAGCAGCTTATCCGGAATATTAATAAAGTGATTGAACAAGCAAAAGAAGCCGATGTCGAAGTTGTGTTCGTTAGGGATCTAGATGTCGCTGAAGGAACAGGTACAGGCTTTCAAGTTCACAATGAAATCAACAGGTCTGCAAATGCCAAAATCTTTGATAAGCTGGCAACGAATTCTTTTCACGGAACTGAGCTGCTACAATATCTGAAAGATCAGCAGATTGAGCATGTGGTGATTATGGGATGTAAAACTCAACACTGCATCGATACTGCGGTTCGGACGGCTACGGTTAGCGGCATGGATGTTACATTGGTCGGAGATGGTCATTCTACAACGGACAATGATGTTTTAAGTGCAGAACAAATCATCAAGCATCACAATAAAACATTACATGGGCACTACAATGTCGAACATTTTTCTATGGTCAGAAGTTCCGAAGAAGATTTGTTTCGCCCAACGCATGACTCTTATAGATAATAATTCAGTGGCGGCACTTAAATGTGCCGCTTTTTGCTGTTTCGCAGGACCTCTGATTTTCCTCACCTATACTGATAGACATATTCGCCTAAACCATTTCCATCCCATCTTTATGGGATTGTTCTTGCAAGGGATCTACTTATAATTGTTAGTAATTCTTAAACAATATGAGTAGGGACGGGATCAACATGATGGCAGCAAAAGATATAGAGTTTAAAAGCACACACGGGCAGCGGCTGGGAATGATGGCGGCTATTTGTATGGGGGCGTTTATTTCCCATTTTACAGCTGGAATTGTGAATGTGTCGCTTCCTTTTATTGTGAATTATTTTCAGACAGAGCTTGGGAAGGGATTATGGATCACAACAGGTTATCTGCTAGTGATTACGGCTCTTCTTCCTGTTATGGGGAAACTAGGCGACCGTTATGGTTTTCGCCGGATTCACAATCTTGGATTTATTATTTTTACTGTTGGTTCTGTCCTAGTCGCTTTTTCACCTAATCTGCCAATATTGCTAACGCTCAGAGTTGTACAAGGAGTAGGAGCTGCAATGTTTCAAGCAACTAATATTGCACTCATTACCATTCATATGCCGAAAGAGCAAAGAGGTCGTGCACTCGGAATTTTAAGTACAGCTGTCGCGCTGGGCGGGATGACGGGACCTATAGCGGGAGGTTTGATTGCAGAGTGGCTGAGCTGGAAATGGTTGTTTTTAATCCATGTTCCTGTGGCGATTGTGGCTACAATTATGGCATATCGGTACATACCGAACCGTGTGCAAGAGCGCAAGCCGGGTGCTATCAGCTTCGTGGGGGCCAGCTTGTTTATGGCATTCATCACCTTGGTCCTTCTCGTAATAACAAATGGGAGCAAATGGGGCTGGGTGTCCGTGCGGACAATGACAAATTTGGTGGGGGTTTCCTTGTTGTTGATTACTTTTCTATTCTGGGAGCGGAAGCAAAAGAATCCTTTTCTACCCTTACAAGCATTGAAAATTCCAACTGTAGCGGGAGGCTTGATCGTTAGCTGTGCCTCTTTTATTTTATCTAATACATTGCTTGTCCTCATTCCATTTTATTTGATGGGGACTTCGGCTCCGTTCTCGTCATCTACGACAGGATATATTATGGCGGCTTATCCCATTGCCTTGGCGTTTGCAGGTCCTCTCGCAGGCTACTGCTCCGACCGTTATGGCTCTCATCGTTTGATGCTTATGGGACTGAGCTGCATGGGAAGCGGGTTTATCTTGTTACTGGTGTATTTAGATCATATACCGATTTATGGAATCGCGGCGATTCTATCTCTTATTGGCCTTGGTATGGGGCTCATTGCCTCTCCTAATAATAGCTTCATTATGCAGCAGACACCACGGGAACACGTGGGTTCGATTGGCGGATTAATTGCTTTAACAAGAAATGCGGGTATGGTCTTTGGCTCAGCACTTGGACTTGGTGTGATGAGTGGAGAGACAGGACAAGGGAGTCAGTTGCAGGCGTTCAAATTGGTTTTTGAGATTAATATTTTCATTTGTTTAAGCGTTATTGTATTAATGGTTGTTATAAATAGAAGGACATTTAAATCTGCTTGATCTAAAAAAATGTGTGTGTAATCACAACTCAAGCTTTGGTGTTCTGTTACGTTGGAAGTAACGAATGATTATCTAGATATGGAGGATAACGATATGTTTTGTTACCAATGTGAACAGACACCGAATGGCGGATGCACCGTTGTAGGGGTATGTGGCAAAAATGAAACCATTGCGAGTTTGCAGGATACGATGATTTTTGCATTAAAAGGAATTGCAGCGTATGCGACACATGCCCGGCAGCTAGGATATAGCGATCCCGAGGTGGATCGTATCACCCACGAAGCTTTGTATATGACGTTGACCAATTCCAACTTTAATACACAGGAACATTTAGAGATGGCGATGAAGGTCGGGGATGCGGCGGTTCGCATCATGGATGTACTGGATCGTGCGCATACGGACCGCTTTGGCATTCCGCAACCGATCACAGTCAGTCAGAACAAAATTGAAGGTCAATGTATTGTTGTAACAGGACATAATTTATATGCGCTGGAGGAATTACTGCGGCAGACAGAGGGGAAAGGCATCAACATTTATACCCACTCAGAAATGCTGCCTGCGCATGGATATCCTGCACTCAAAAAGTATAAGCATCTGAAAGGCAACATCGGCAAAGCATGGTATGATCAGCGTAGATTGTTCGAGAAGTTTCCCGGTGCAATTCTTGCTACCACAAACTGTGTAATGCCGATTAAAGGCACGTATGCAGACCGCTTTTTCTCATATGAAGTAGCGGGGCTGGAAGGTGTAGAGAAAATAACGGGCGACGATTTCTCCCCATTAATTAATCGTGCGTTGTCCCTACCTGCGGCTGATGTAGAGTCAGATCTGGTACTTACGACCGGATATCATCATGAAACTGTAATCGGGTTAGCACCAGAGATCATTCAAGCTGTCAAAGACGGGCATATCCGCCGGTTTTTCGTCATTGCTGGCTGTGATGCGCCAGGTACTGGCGGGAATTACTACCGTGAGTTGGCGACTTCCTTACCGAACGATACTGTCATTTTAACTACTTCTTGCGGAAAGTTCCGTTTCAATGACGTAGATTATGGCACCGTTGGAGACACTGGTATTCCGCGTTACATTGACCTTGGGCAATGTAATAATTCCGGTTCTACAGTGAAGATTGCCATGGCTCTGGCTGAGGCATTTGAGTGTACGGTGAACGAGCTGCCTGTCAGCATCGTGTTGTCTTGGTTTGAGCAAAAAGCAGTAGCCATTCTGCTAGGCTTGTTCAGTCTCGGCATTCAGGACATTCGTATCGGACCAAAGCCACCCGAGTTCATTTCACCAGGTGTACTGGATGTTCTGGTAGAGCTTTTTGGATTGAAGCTAATTACTACTGCTGAAGAAGATATGAACGCGATGTTGGCATTGTCGTAGACTGAAAATCAAAGGTTGCCGCCCGGAAGGGATTGGCAGCCTTTTTTTGATAGGGGATTTAGGTGATACATCATTGTCGAAGCATGGCGATCCGTAATGGATGGTCATGCTTCTTAACTTGCCATTACAAGATGAGCTTATCGCGTGCTCGCCACATAATTATAGAGGGTATCTCTCAACTCGAACTCGTACGTCAAACCATTAACAATCCCCACAACATGATCGTTATCATACAGGTCAAGCATGAATCCAGCCATTTCCTTCGCGGTATGATATTTCGGCACAGTCCCATGATATTCGAATTCGGGGATATCGAAAGAAAGCTTCGCGAATTCTGTTTCTGTTGCGGCAGGTGCTAGCACTTTAGCCTGCATAAGTGCACCTTGACTCTTCAACTCATGAGAGAGTCCTTCAGTAAAGGCACTCACATAGAACTTAGTCGCACAGTACGTAATGGCATTTCCCACAATCGTATAGCCGCCACCGGATGAAACGTTGATTAATTGTGTTCCTTCAACATTGGAATAATCACGAACGAATAGAGAGGAAAGGATCGTCAACGATTCAATGTTCAGATGCAGCATTGCAGAAATTTTATCTAAATCTTGCTTGGCCACTGAAGCGAAATTTCCAAACCCCGCATTGTTGATCCAAGTTTCGATTTCGAACCCTTGTAGATCCTCATAAAGCTTATAAGCATTACTAGAAACGGATAAGTCAGTTACTCGAATAACGACATCTACATCGGGGGAGTTATGATTGATTTCAGATTTTAGCTCCTCCAGTTGCTCCCTTCTGCGGGCTGTAACAATTAAGTTTTTACCGCGAGCCGCAAAGGCTAGAGCGGTTTCAAAACCTATACCTGAACTGGCGCCTGTAATTACAGTATATTGCATGTGAATTCCTCCGTTTTTACAAGAATATTTAGTGTTTCAACAACGATGTAATCATAAAGCTTAGAGTTTACTCTAAGTCAAATATTTTTTATAATTATGGGGACTCTTAAAATCAACATAGATTCGGGGGCTTGTATGTATACGATCAGCGATGTAGCCAAATTACTAGGGATTACCGCATATACACTGAGATATTATGAAAAGGAAAAGATTATTGCTCCGATACGGAATGCGAATGGAGAAAGAATATATGATGACTCCAATCTTGCTTGGCTGCGATTTGTGATGAGGTTGAAACAAACCCAAATGCCGATCTCACAAATTAGAGAATATGCGCAGTTATATTTAGAAGGAGAGCATACGGCCCAAGCCCGCTTGAACCTTCTTGAGAATCATAGTAACTCTATACAGAGCCAAATCAGAAACTTAACAGCCACAGAGAAGATGTTGAAAGACAAAATTGCAGCCTACAAAAATTCCCTTGCGAAAGAGACAGGCATTTACTAAGCAGGCGACATAAAAGTATGCCAATGATTAAGATAATTGTGAGATCAAAAAAAGGGCCCTCACGATTCATTGATAGACGCTAGTTCCGCATGTGTGTTTGCGGATCAGCGTCTTTTGCTTTTGGGCTAGACTCCGGCAAAATAGCCGTATGCCTCGCTATTCGCATCCTCGTCTCATGCGGCAACACCTTATTGACAGCGCTAGACGTATTCGTTATTGTGTTTAGTAACATGATTCAATTGAGAATGATTATCTCTTGAGAATTTAAAGGGAGTTTGCGAATCAGTTATGGACGTTCTGAAACTTATACAAATATGGAACCAGGTGATTATGAGTGTGCTGGACGTACGGCTAAAGCAGGCCGGAAACGACAACGATTTGAATCAATACCGTTTGCCGGCAAGCGCATTTTTATTCGCTTTTCAAGGACAAGGCGAGTTGTGGGTTGACGATGAGGTATGGCTGTGCGATCGTTTCCATGTACTGCACGCCGGCAAAGGCTCTCTGGTGACGGTTCGGAGCCGAGAAGCGCTGAATGTATATATTGTACTCTACAAAGCGTTTCTCCCCGCTTCGGCCTCGCGCGAATTTCATATGATGATGGAGGAATCCGACCCGTTTCTGGAAAGCTGGGGGTTCCCGCCTGGCGAACCGCTGGCCATGCTTGAGCTGCTTCAAACGATACGCGACGGTTGGCTTAAATATGACGACGGATTGACACGGCTGTCGGCCAAGGGAGACTTTATCCGCTTCGTTCACGCTGTCCTGAGGGAGCGTCTGTTCGGAGCCGGCGAGCCATCTTTATCGGAGCAAGTTATTCGACATTTGTCCAGGAATTATCGCCAGCCGATCTCGTTTGAGGAGCTTGCTCGGCAATTGAATTACAGCCAACAATACATATCGCGAAAATTTAAAGAACAGACAGGGCTCAGTCCGCTGGACTACGTCATTCGTTTCCGAATGGAAGATGCGAAGGCTCTGCTGGCCGGCACGATAGCAACACAACAGGAAATAGCATCACATGTCGGTTATCCGGACCTCATTTATTTCAGCCGTATGTTCAAAAAGCATGCCGGCATGACGCCAGGTCAATATCGTAAACGATACGGCCAGTTCGTTTCAGATTATGCAAGGAATAGGTCACAATCGTCCGTTGTTCTAAGCCGGTCATTAAGCTATCCTTTTTATGTGAGTGATATTGATTATCAATTTCAACAGGATGGGGCGAATAAAATGACTAGAGCAACCCGAAGTTTTTATGCAGTGATGCTGTTATGTTTGACCGTGATGTTAACAGCTTGTGGTGGGTCGGTGAACAACGGAGGTGCAACGAACAGCCAGGTTGCCGTCAGCGCTTCTCCAACCATGATCACTCAAGAGTCAGAGGTTTTGGCATCTTCTGAGATCAAGGTAGTCAAGACCGCTTTCGGCGATGTCGAAGTTCCTGCACACCCTCAGCGCGTAGCGGCAATTTCTTATCTCGGCACCGTACTTGCTCTGGAAGTCCAGCCGATCGCAGCCGAATCGTTCTTGATGTCGAGTCCTTATCTCGAGGGAATGCTGGACGTCGTGACGGATGTAGGCGACTCGTTAGAGAAGCTGCTGGAACTCAATCCGGATTTAATCATAACGCATAATCCACAGCCTGAGGTAGTCGAGAAATATCAGATGATCGCACCTACGGTATCGGTTCCTTACAATCAGTTTGTATCCATTCAGGAAGAAATGCTGTATTTTGGCGAGTTGCTGGATAGACGTGAGGAAGCGGAGAAATGGAACGAACAATTCGAGAAGGAAATTGCAGACATTCGGGAGAAAGTCCAACAAGCCGTTCCCAAAGGAGAGACGCTTTCGATTATGCAAGAGTACGATGGAAACGTGAGCCTTTTTGGTCCGAAATCGGGACGAGGCGGCCGGCTGATGTATGAAATAATGGGGCTGAAGCCGCCGACGACGGTTCCAGAATTTATGCTGAAGGAATCCTACTATGAATTTTCGCTGGAGAAACTTTCGGAGTACATGGGTGATTATTTGATTCTGACGACGGAAGCCAGCTTGGAATCGCTGCAGGCTGATCCAATCTGGGGGTCGCTAGAGCCGATTCGCAACAATCGGGTATTTTTATGGACGGAGAACCAATCCTGGTACCGCGACCCAATCGCCGTGAAAAGACAAATCAACGATTTGACCGACTGGATCATCGAGGCAGCGAGTCGGTAACTGCCTAGAGTAAGGATTGATCGAACGGTAATATAAAATCAGAACTTGCCGTTACAGCCAGCGCGCTGATCCTTACCATAAGTGACGACGAAAAAATTTTGTTTTGGAAAGATGAAGAGTGTTGTGGGGGTGCGGAATAGCTCGACAGAGGGTGTCCTAAACGTCATAAAATGGCAGAGGGATACCCTCCTTTTTTTAAGAGCGGAGTGGGGAAGGGACTAGAGATTGTGCTGAACGGTCAAGTTTATAATTCTTTTTGTGCAAAGGTTATTTCTAAAATCCAGGTGAAAAGTAGGTAGACTCAGGACAAGCGATCACTATAATGGAAATATGAGACATTCACAGAACCGATCAATAGGATATAAATAAGAATCCGGCTGATTAAAAAAGCGATTAGAGGAGGCCATTTCGTGGGAAGATCATTTGCAAATTTGCATATCAAGTCGAATAACCTTGAGAAGACTGTCGAAGCATTAAGAGAGCTAAGCGAAGCGCATGCCAAAGTATTAGGCAAGAAAAATCATGAAGCTCCAGAGAGCAAAGTTGTCATGTATGTAAGCAAAAGCAACGAAAACTGGATCAGCGTGCTCCACGATTATTTTGTATGGGGTACGGTGAAGAAGGCCGGTAAAACGTTGTCCCAGCTTACCGGGGAGCCAGTGATGACCGCCGGATATATGAATGAGGAGATATTCGAGTTGTCGTTGTTCGAGAATGGAGACATTCAAGCCGAAAAGATCTTTTGTGAGCAGTGGACGAGGGATGAATATGAACAACTCCGGGAAGAGCGTCTCAATGATGATTACTTGCGAAAAGCGTTGGATATCCGTAATGAGAATTTTGACGGCTTCATTGGCATTACGAGTCCGGGACAAGCCGTAGATAAGCTGTCAGAAATCGTAAGCATGTCTTTATGGAGTGACTGGGAGTGGATCCCGTACGAAGAAGCTCTCAAAAATCGATTTGTGAAATATGAATTTTGAAAATACACGAGTAAATGGCTAAGGACATCTGAGATGACATTTTAATACATGGCGGTGAGCGAAAAGAAATGGATAAATTAAAGAACAGCGGATTTTATAAGCTTAGATTCTTCATCAGGCCGGAAGAGTTTGAAGGCGTTTTGAAGCGTTTTGAACATAAGCAAGCGCAATTTCATCTAATCAATTATGCCCAGACAGAGCATGATCTGAAACAGGTGTATGAAGCATATCAGACCTTTTATCATTATTTTACGGCAGAGAAAAAAAGGAATGAGGGTCCCCCTTTCTTTGTTTATTCCATTTCTGTTACGTCTGATAATGAAAGCTCCGGATTTTTCGCGAGAAATGAGAGTGTCTATTTTCCATATTACGGACAATGGGCAGAGGATGAACTGCCGTGTATCTTGCTATCATTTCCTAAAGGCTTTCAAATAGATTTGGAAGATGAAAAAGGGAAGTATTATATCTATGAGGATATTCGGGATCATAAGCCGTTAACATATACGTTTTTCGATGAAATAACGGGTGCTATTAAAAAAATGACAAAGCCGCTTCGCTTCTCGGCGCATGATGCAGATGCTATGAAGGAGCAAAAGCCTTCTGTGCGTATAAGCCATGGTGCGATTCACGATTTGAGCAAATCGTGGATTTTCAATAAATATGGGCTTGTGATGGGTGGCAAATAGTCCAGGGCAAATTACACCGAGGCATTGGCCAAGCTGGAGAATTCAAAAATTGGGGATTGATATGTTGCACTCTCTAAAATTTCAGTATTATCTTGGATAAAAAAGCTGCTCAACCTGCAATATTTTAAAGAATTCTCTATCTGGAAGAGTTGCATGTTGGGGGCAGCAGGAGGAGTATTTATGTACATCGTATCTCGGCCAAAACCGCTGTCTGATGGTCAAAACCAAGCACTTGCAAAGGAAGACGCCACTGTTTATCCACCGGGCTACCTCCGTTTTTTGCGGCGATTCGGCGAAGGGACTTACAGAGGGTGGCTGAATGTTCAGTTTCCGGATGCGGAGGTGCTTAAACCTTTTGCAGAGTACGGATTATGGGAGCATGACGAGAATAGCCCCATTACTGAGCAACAGATCGGTGAGTGTATCGTTATAGGTACAACGGTGGACGGAGATTTTCTGGCAATACATCCCCAGACAGCTGGGCTGCTTTGGCTACCTCGGCATGCGGAGCACGTAAAGGCGATTTCCCTGCAGGCAGGGGAGCAGGAAGACGAAGGGTTGTACGCCTTGGTGCTGGACGAAATTTATCGTCAGGTGTATGGAATCAGTCAAGGGGAGAGCGTCTATTATGAACCGTGGACGGGCACTCGCAGCCATCGCTTTTTGCGTTTGCCACAAGGGCAGGACCAGCTTACGCTACCCGAACTGGCTGGATTGTGCCAACATGAATTTCCGCCGGATTTGTTTATTGAGAATGCCTATGCTTGTTTCCTGTTCTACCGGCAGCTGGGAGGCTATGTACGGTTGAATTATGCCTACCAGCAAGAGGTGGCCATTTTCTATGAACAGGATATGGGGCAGGCGTTTGCCGTAATGGAGCAGTGGCTCTTGTCGAAAGGCTGCGAAGCGATTTCAGAAAATAACAGCTGATCTGGGTGCTCCGTAAGTCTGGGAGAGGGAGGTATGCATGAAACTAGTTTTTACTTTGGATACACATGGAACGTGTGTGGGTCAATTGAGAGATGAACTGCTGCCCTTAGAGGAATTAGCAAATACATGGGAGTTTCCCTATGATATCTTTTTTGTGTTGCGTGTTTTACCTGAAGGTTATGGTCGAAAAACATCCAGACGGTTTGATAGCAGGGATCATACCCTCGAATTAGATATCAGCATAAGTTATGAACAGTACCAACGGATGTCCAAGCATGAGCAACGTGAGGGATTAGGTATTCACCTTTTTAACTATTTGTCAGAGTCAGTTGCTAAATATAATAAGCATGCAGTTAAGGAAAACCAAAATCAACTACTGGACCTAGTGAAAAAATGGATGCTCGAAAACAATTGGCTAAATGGAAAGTTAAATCAAGCACGGGACCTACTTTCGCAAGACATGGATCTTTATGAAGTCAGCCAGAAATTGCAGATGCCATTAGAAGAGATTGAGTATATCCTTCTCCGTATGAATGACTATGAGCCAACTGATGTTCATCCTGATAACCTTGTAGTAGAAAAAGCACCGCCATATCATTTCTAGAAGGCTGGAGCAAATAGAAGACATCCTGCCTGAACGGA
The DNA here is from genome assembly GCF_037992965.1 of Paenibacillus sp. FSL E2-0190. Classification (NCBI taxonomy): domain Bacteria; kingdom Bacillati; phylum Bacillota; class Bacilli; order Caryophanales; family Paenibacillaceae; genus Paenibacillus; species Paenibacillus sp. FSL E2-0190. The sequence goes on along the minus strand of NZ_CP150306.1, from coordinate 4,433,182 downwards.
TCCACTAACGGAAAGGAGGAAGCCGATGCAAGAAATAGAGAGGCTGGCGATAGAGATCGCCGATGCTGCTAGAACGTCTTTTCGCGCTCTTTTTGAAAATGGCGAACGTTACTATTACTGTACCCTTTACACTACTGGTGAGGGACATGCGCCAAGTATCTCCGCCTGGTCGTGGGAAGCTTTGGAGGTAGAAGCAGCCAGGCAAGGCGTCGAAAGTGACACACCGGCATCGACGATTGCGGAACTTATCAAATGGTCTTATGCGGATTCGCCCTATTGTTGTTTCGGCGATGAGAACTTTGATAATGTTAAACAACGATTTACCGAGCGTTCTTTCATTGCGGTTCTTGAGAATGACGAAGGGAATCGCGAGTTTGATTTGAGGCTGAAGGCCATGGAGCTGGCGATGAAAATACTCGATGATGAAGGTGTGTTTGCCTTGAATCAACTGCGAGAGTCAGTATGCGTCCTTGTCGAAGTCATGCCTCCGGATGAGATCAATACTGAAATCGCCCTCCGTTTGAATCGGGCAGAATCTCCAGCTATGCAAGTATGGTTGGCGGAAGCGGCGGAGTAGAAGCCTCCGCTTTCGGAAATCGTCTACTATATTCGGATTTAAAATGAGAGGAAAATAATTTATGAGCAATCTTTTCAGATTCATTCCTATTAGCCAACTAGCAGATAAATTTCCCGAAGGATCTTGGTGGGCGAAGTTTTACCAAGATTTTAGTGACGAGCAACTTGCCGCTTACTATGAAGGGGATTTGACGCTGCCTTCTCTTAATCTAGATTGGGAGCAACCTTTCCCGCAACAAAAAGAGGTAATCATCATTTTTATAGAAGGAAATTTTACTGTAGACAATCTTTATAATAAAGAAACGGATGGTGCCATAGGGCTTTTGGTGACCGGTAATATGAGTGCGAAAAATATAGCTGTAGGCGGTCAGGAAATTTATGTTTCGGGCAACCTGATGATTGAGGAAATATTATGCGGCTCCTACAATCATGGGGAAACGATTGTTAAAGGTGATCTCAGCGCTGCGGTTTTGGTTCAGGATGACGAGTACAGTTTCAAAGTGGACGGACATAAATCGATCGCCTGCTTAGTAAATGTGTGGGAGGGGGACGGCGTATTTCAGGAGCTTCCGGTAGACATTCATGAAGTGTTGATTGATGAAGTTTTTTTGGATATGGAAGAGGATGAGGAGGACTTTTCCTTTGGCACACTGGTGAACGTAATTAAAGAAGGCCGTTCTGCTCTAAAAAAAATAAAGGAATCCCCCGCTAGCAAGAAAGCTGTTCATTTATATTTCACCCATAACACAATCAATGAAGAAAATATATTGAAGTTGACGCAGTGTATTTTAATGCCAAGTGACAAGCCTTCTTTTAATTTTCGGGAGCAAGACGTTTTTTTCAAAGTTCAACTGGAGCATATTGATGCTGACGGGGATGAGCGGGATCTTAGCGTTTATATGAATGATAACCGGCATCACTATTATATTTGGCTGGAGCAAGATCATTCTGTCGGTTTGTTGAAGAGAACCATAGAAGAAGGGTCTGAGTGGGAGGACATTACAGAAGAGTCTCAGGAACAACTAGCAGAGATTAGCGATTGCTGGACGATGTTGCTGACCTGCGTTAATATGGCTGAGCTTTATTTACGAAACATTGAGGTACAGTATGTGCAAGACATTTTGCAACACACTGTAATTCGGGAATTATATTCGGAAGTGGAGGATAATGGCGGGTTCTGGGACGGCTCTAAATGTTACAGCTTCCGTCAAACGCATACGGACGAGGACGGAGACCTCCTACATGGTCGGATTGAAATCAGGACTCCAGATGAAGCGTATTATTTTTATACAGTGGACAATGGAACTTATGTTTCCCGGCATTATCAGCCGCCCGATCAATATGGCAAGCAGGACATGTCCTATTTGGATCTTAGGCGCTGGGAAGCATCAGAGCGGTATTTTACAAGATTCAAACAATTTATTACTGAGAAGATAGAGTCAGGTGTGAATGGTTAGATCTTGATATGCATTAGAGGAAAGGATGATAGAAATGCCAAATGATAGCCAAGCTGGTCCTTCAGCTGGTTCTGTTAGAGAAGTTGGTAGTTATCCTATCAACCTGACAGGTCCACGTAGTCATACTCTTGTCCTTAAGCCCGGTGTGGGCAGTCTATCCATGGGTCCGTCGCAATTGGGGAAAAAGGTTGACCTTCATGTCGCGTCTGATGCGCCTATCGATTGGACCGTATTCGATGTCTTTGCCACACCGGCTGGCTCTCCCTGGCCGCGATTTCTGCATTATACAGGCAGTGATTCAGGCTTCTTTGACTGGGCACAGAAACGTCCCATTGAAGAGATGACATGGACTCCGATCCTGTCTGCAGACACGGTGGCGGACGCCAGTCAGTCCAATTTGCATGGCTTGCATGTCGAGTTGGAACCATCCGGGAGGTCCCTTAGCCTAATACTTCCGAAGCAGCCTTTCCGCCTGAGTGTGTCCGGCGATCTATCACGCTTCTCGGCCACAGGCGAAATGCCATCTTCTCTTACACTAGCACCGCGCACCGGCCGACGTAAGAATGATCCCCCTTTTTTGCTGCCCGATATGGGGGAGCTGCACCAGGTAACGAGCTTGACGCTACATAACGCACCGCTGGGACAGCCCATCTCGCTAGAGTGTCTAAACCGGTACCCAAACCTTAAATCACTGAGTTTGTGGGGAAACTTCTGCGACCTGAATTTATTAGCTCATCATACCCAGTTAACGAATCTGGAGCTGCGCTTCATGCCTGATCTGGGGGACTTGCCGACCTTGAACGCGTGGCCGTTGCTTGACAGATTCATCGCCTACAATGTCGAAGAAAGCGCTGGCAAGCGTATAAAAAAGCAAATGAAAACTCGCGCTGAAACCCGTCCTTGGACCGACCATGCTTCAGTGAGCCAATTACGAAAGCCAGAGTGGTGGACGACCGAGTTTGGCCGCCCATTCTCCTCCTGGGCTAAACGTCTAGCCAAGCTGGCTAATGAAGCTTACAACGTTGCACAGGTAACCTTGTCCGAAGCCCGTAGCTTTGCTGAAGCCGAGGCCGCCATTACCGCTTTCACCGTGCGCTTCAACAATCTTAAGGGCATCGAAACCACCGAACGAGAAGACCTTGGTGAAGCGGTATGGCAACTTAGCCAGTCTGACCACCTGATTGGCCAGCCTATCACAGAGGAGATGGCTCAACGCTGGTTCGATGCAGCGCGCGATTACTAAATGAATTGAAAGTCACACCCCTAGAATAGAAATCGGAATGACCCAGAGGTTTGTCCAATGTCTATTCTAAGGGGTGCACTTCACTATACTGACGGGGTTTTGTTATACGATCATCCCCATTTCTCGGAGTCTATCTTTAATTTTCTTTAAACGAGCTTCTTTTTCGGTGTCTTCAGTTAATACCTCTACAGATGTTTCGTTATACTTCTTAATGATCCTCTTTAAAGTTAATTCTTTCATTTCCTTTTTACTGTGGATGGTAACATGAGGGACAGCTGTATAGGTTTCTATAGTCTTGGGATCTGCAGAAATTCGTTCTAGTAAACTAAGTAGAAGCACCAGTCTTTGCTGGCCCAACCTCGAAACTTGGTATAGTTTTTTCCATGTGGAATCTAATAGATGTTCAAGATCTGTATATCCCTTCGAGTATAGAGCATTTATGAGGCCTGTTAAATTTGGACCCCGTTCTTCTGCATGCGCCACAGCAACAATACAAGCAATATTCTTAGAATAAAGATGCGCCGGAAGTGGAAAAAAATGTATTAATGCCGCATTTCCGTCGATGATGTCAATCATGATGATATACCTCCATTAAAATATGTGTTCACTATACACGTTTAGTATTCTGGCAAGGTCTGAGTCAGCAGGGTGAATTTTCCTGACTTGTCCAATCGATTGATACACTCTGCATTATTAAACCCCAAGCTACTGATCATTTTCTGAACACCAGCAAAACCCGTTACATAAGATCGTAGAATATGTAGGAGATATGATTCGCTGCGCTTCATAATCATTGCTAAGTAATGATATGATATAGGTATCAATTTTGTGGGGTGCACTGATATGGATTTCCGAATCAAAGAACTAGTTAATGCTACACAGCAAACCTATGGACTGGACAACTACTATTTACATACAAATGAAATTTATCGTGAAGTTACGATGCTGGGAGAAACCGACTATTTGCTTAGTATGGAATGGTTTCCTTCTCACATTAAGGAATGGAAGGAAGATTATAATCCGGAAGGAACTGCAGTCATTACGCTTGACTTGCTATCCAATAACTATAAAAGTGTTATTTTTGTTGGAGGGAAATCTTATGCAAATCGAACACCGTTCCAAAACATTGAATTAAACGGCGTTATTCAGTGGATGGAAGCTGAAGTAGGGCTTGAATATGGTAAACAATTCTACCTATTGAAGGAAGAAAGAGGAGAATATTATTTTGCCGAATGTATAGACGGTATACCTATCTCTCCCGGCGGGCGAATGGAGTTACGCTTCGATGGGGAAGGTAGGATTATTTTTTATAGTGTCTATGGCCAGTTTCCTTCCAGCTCCCTTGTGCAAAAAGAGGATTATTCTCTCACGCTTCAAGCGGTAGAGCTACTGGCTAAAAACCAACTACAGCTTATAGAATATCCAGTGTACGAGATGAAGCATCTCCTGCCGATCTATGGGATAGAAGAAATCTACATTACAAATGATGGAACAACCACAATTCCATTTGAGATGATATCAGGAACGAGAGCACGACTGAGTATTGATCAAGTAATGCAGTGGGAGCAAGCGGACACGAAACAGTTCGCAAGGACGGAGATCCGTCTGCAAGAAGTGGTTACAATCGAACAGGCAATAGCACGTGAGCCGCATCCAGATTCATTTTCAATCACAGACATAGAACAAGCCCAATGTATAACCGCAGTCGAAATTGGTTTAAGCCAGCTCTATCCGGAAGAATCCGGACAATGGATATTGAAGACTTTACATCGGGAAAGAGGACATATTCAAGCGACATTGAGGAAGAATGTGTCAAGTAATCGTATGTTTCAGCGTAAGCTCCTTCTGTTCATCGATACGAACAATTATAAGGTTATAAATTATATGGATAACAAGCTAATGCTCGATACATTTGATGAATTCAAGAGTGAAGGGAAAATTGCTGTGAGCCATGACGAAGCTTATGATAAGCTCAAGGGATGGTTCGAATTAACACCCGTATATGTGTATGATCCTGGGCAGAAGAGGTATGTGCTGTGCGGAAAGCTGGATTGTGATTATGCCGTGAAGGCCACCAGCGGAGATGTGGTAGAGTTGGGTAGTTTGGAATGATAGTGAAACCAGATTGATTTAGTCAAAAAGATAACATCCGAAACTCATGTCCAAGAGACATGGGTTTTTCTTTATGTAGTTGGATTTTCTTGCAGAAGTTGTCTAATTTAAGACCTACTAAATTTTGTCCTTTTTTTAGGTCAGAAAGTTTTTTTAACTAGATGCCAAAAATTTAGATTTACACGCAGAGAAATTCCGGTGAATAGCGTCAAATAGAAGTAGACGTTAGGAAAAAAGAAAGTTTCGTTAGGTACAATGGATGAAATGAGAGACAATAACCGGTTTAAGGATGGTGAAAAAGTTGGGTTTCAAAATACGTAAAAACACGGTGCAGTCCGTCTGGATGATGTGGGAAAAAACTTTTGCGTTGCTTTCACATTTTCGCGGATCACATAAGTCACGCTTTGGTATATGTACCGTGATGCTAAAAAAGCACCGGGGACAGCCTATTGTATGCCAAGACGCCACGGTCATCAATCAGGGAGAGTGGGTGGGAGAACTCCACCTCGACAATGAAAGAATCCTGAAGTTGATCCGGTCCGAAGGATCGGATCGTGCCGCACTGCAAACGGCTCGCATGCTGCGCAAATCAATGCAGCAAATCAATGAAGCGTTCGAATCGCAGTCGGAGTTCAGGCAGGTCAAGGCTTTATTGGGGATTACACTGCTCCATCGGGGATTAACGCACGGTCTTGGTTTTGAACAACAAAATATAAAGTCCGGCGTTTTCGAACGCATCACCACCATCTATCTTCGATTGCTGCTGTCTGCCATGCATCCTGAAGGGAGACAAAGAATCAATCGGCGAACAGAGCAACTGGTCCCGATGTTACTGATCCATTCACGCGCCTCACTGAAAAATCGATTTTCACCCGGACAGAACTACTCTGGATAGGTCTTATGCTTGTTATAAGGAGGTGTAATCATACTTACATATCTGATAGGAGGAATACTATGTGCCGCTACTCTTTACATGTTTATTCCAAGTTTGATTACGCGAGTGAGCGGCTTTGGTGTTTTTCGCAAAGGAACGGTAGAAAAACAGGTGGCATTCACTTTTGATGATGGGCCACATCCGAAATATACGCCGGAATTGCTGGATTTATTGAAGTTACATCAAGTGAAGGCTACTTTTTTCGTGCTTGGATCGCGAGCGGAGCAGTATCCAGATCTGATCAGAAGGATGGATCGGGAAGGCCATCAGATTGGCATCCATAATTACTGCCATACCTCTAATTGGCTGATGCTGCCCAGTACAATTAGGCGAGAACATCTGGAACGCTCCGCTGATATTATAGAGTCTATTGTCGGAATCAGACCCAATCATTACCGTCCACCCTGGGGATTAATCAATCTATTTGATTTCTTTCGGCACAAGCAGTATCGAATTGTTCTATGGTCGCTGAAGGCGAGTGACTGGAACATCCGGGCCTGTCAAACCCGGATGCAGGCCATTTTATTAGGTGGAATCACCGATGGCTCCGTTGTTTTACTTCACGACAGCGGAGAGACTGCGGGCGCGGACCGGCATGCTCCTTATTTTATGCTGCAAGCTTTAGAAGAAGTGCTAAACCAACTACAGGCAAGAAACTTGCAATTTGTTAGGCTTGATGAAATGTCTTGACGTATTCCAGTGATTTGTTATTAAGACTTAAATTGTTTGCGGAAGCAGAGCGGCGAGATGCCCATTATTAATTTGAAGGTTCGTCCAAAGTGGGAGGTGTTATCGAACCCAACCATTCCCGCAATTTCAGTAACATTAAAAGAAGAGCCAACCAGCAAATCACGCGCTTTTTTAATGCGGATGTTATTGATATATTCAATGAAGCTGAACCCGGTGGATTCTTTAAAAGTGCGGCAAAGGTAGGAAGAGCTTATGTCGAATTGCCGTGAAATCTCACAGAGCTTGAGCGGTTCCATATAATGTTGATTTACATAATTAACGATGTCCAGGACTTTCTTATGTGTACGATTGGATTCTACAAATGAAGCTACGCGGCTGTCAAATAGTTTACGATTAAGATAGAGGAGCAGCTCCACCAATAATATTTGTTGGTACTGTTCATATCCGCGGGCTTGCTTCTTCCCCTCCTGGATCATTTTCTGAAAAAGCTGTTCGATGAAATATTGATCCATCCCGGTCATCTTCAAAGCACGGTAATCACTTTTGAACAATTCGAGCAGTTCCTCACATTGACTGCCGGTGCAGAAATGCTGCAGGAATTCTTTTTTAAACAGGAGTGTAACCCGTTCATACATATTGCAGCCGGAATTGACCAGTTTGTGCATTTCGTGAATATCCATAAATAGTAGTGTTCCGCCCGCAACCTGGTAAGTTCTGTCCCCTATAAAATAATAAAAATCCCCGGATATTAAATACAGAATCTCATATGCATCATGATAGTGTCTTGAAGGCATGCTGGTGTATACCTGTTTCTTGCGGCTGATGTCAAAAAGAGTAGACTCATAAAATACTGGTTTCATTCAGCACCTCCTAAGAGGATTGTAGACTTAATCTATGGTTTGTAGCAACATATGTATAAAAATTAATATTTACAAGAAAATACGTGCTGTTTGGACAAAGTTTTTGAGATAAGCTTAAATTGAATTACCAAGTGTTGGAAAAAGGAGGGCTGTCATGCTCAGATAGGTTAGGGATAAGGTTCACTGCCACTAAAAGTTAAAGCGCTTAAACTATTCAATTAAAGGAGAGATTGCGGTGCTAAATTCAACGAAGAGTAAGGTTTCCAAGAAGATGAAATTTTCATTGATGATTCTGCTCAGTTTTTCAATGATTTTTTCTTATGGCTGTCTGTCCAAAACATCTCAACAGAAAAGTTATGCGGCAGGGAACCCTGATTCTAATTTCTCACCGGCAACACTTCAATTCTTGCGTGACAACACAGGTCTGGATGGTGAGCAGTGGAACAATATTATGATGCTTGTCAACAAACCGGAGCAGGACGATCTGAACTGGATCAATTTTTACGGATATTGTGAAGATATTGATGATGACCGCGGGTATACGATTGGAATATTCGGTGCGACTACAGGCGGCTCAAATGATACCGGTCCCGACGGTCCGGATCTGTTCAAGGCATATGACGCTGCCAAAGGCGCGAGTAATCCTTCGGTTAAAGGCGCATTGGCCCGGATCGGTGTTAAGGGTTCGATGAAAGGGAAGATCCTCGAAATCAATGAAAGCGAAGAGAGCTTTTGTAGAAAAATCGGCAATTTGCAAAATGATCCCGAGTGGAGAGAGGCTATGTGGAAAACGTTCTACAATATCTATATTAAATACAGTGTGGAGCAGGCCCGCAAACGCGGCTTTAACTCGGCATTAACTATTGGTTCCTTCGTGGATGCAGCGCTGAACCATGGAGCTACCGGCGGCTCCGAGACCCTTCAAGGGCTTTTGGGTAAATCCGGAAGCAGCACGGATGAGAAGACTTTTATGACCAAATTTTATAAAGAACGGACCAAGATTGTGGATACTAATGAGTACAACTCTCCGCCTAACGGCAAGAACCGTGTGAAGCAGTGGAGCAATTTGCTGAACATGGGAGAGACAGACCTGAAGGGTGCAGATTCAGCAATCCTTCAAGTCACCGACTGGGAACTCCAATAACAGGAAGGTAAGGGTAGCAGAACCGCCGTTCTTCTCGGAGACGGCGGTTCGATGATAAGTGAGATTAAGGAAGAGGGAGATGGGCTGAATGGATAACAACCAATCTTATCTCAAAAATAGATTTTACAAGGTAATCAGTCTAATGGTTATAGGTTTGCTGCTTGCCATGGAGTTGACTGGTTTTGTCTCAGCAGGGAGGGAAGAAATTGAGGAAGACCTTGTAAATGAAGCAACTGCAGTTCAGGAAACGATTGCCCAGTGGATTTTTAAAGACAAAGGCGAAAACGGTGTATTTCCGGCTACCGGCGGGGTATATCAGACGTCTTCATCCATTCGTGATGTAGGAACTAATACGGATGCGTACACCTATGAGTCAAGTGAGAACAGCGTACGCAACCAGGGCTGGCATGAAGGAACGGGCCTAAAATACTGGCTTGCCACGCTTTCTACCCAAGGCTTCGAAGGGATCTTCCTCTCTTCACAGCAAACCTCTTCAAGTACAGGACCTAGGGATTTCAAGGTGCAATACAGTAAAGATCAACAGGAATGGATAGATGTTACGGGCGGCAACCTTGTTCTAGCCCAGAACAATTTTAATTGTTCCAATAATTCCTGCAAATTAACTAACCTCGCTTTGCCTGCCGGAACAAACAATCAAGATGTACTCTATATCCGCTGGGTGGTAAACTCTGCGAAAAGCGTAAGCGGGGGAACGGTGTCCAGCTCAGGCTCAAGCAGAATCAAAGATGTGATAATTAAAGGAACACGCAGCAGCGGCGAACCTGGGGACACTCCCACACTTGAGGTAAGCAAAACTCCCGCTTCAGGGGCTGCAGATGTTCCCCTTAACGCAGAGATCACCGTGAAGTTTAACAAAGCCATCAGTCTCGACAGTAGTTATCAAGTTGTAATCACAGAAAACAATCTTCCTCTTACCAACATTTCTGCTTCACTCCTCGGTCAAGACACAGTCAAAGTCAGCCACCCTAATTTCACTGCCGGCAAAACTTACAACGTGACCGTCCCTAAAGAGCTTGTTAAGGGGACTACGGATGGCCGTACACCTGAGAACGATATTACCTGGAGCTTTAAGACGAAGTCTCCGGATACCGGCATCAAAACTCCAACGCTGCTGAACATGACTTTTAATGGAGACCCGAAGACAAGTATTGCCTTTGACTGGTATACAGCTGAAACCGTCAGAGGTACAGTAGTGCAAGTAGTGGAGGCCGCCAATGTGGGAGGAAGCGAGTTCCCGGAACAACTGGCAGCTTCTTATGAGGGCAGCGCAACAGTTATTGAAACCTTAATGACATCAGGAGACAGAAGCTCCAAAAAGTATAAAAAGTTCGCCAGCCACAAGGTTATTGCAAGCGGTCTTAAGCCTGGAACTAAGTATATCTACCGGGCCGGTAACGGTGATGCGGACGGCTGGAGCGAGGCGGGTTCTTTTACCACGGACAAGGCGGATAATCAGGATTTCCATTTCCTCTATGTAACCGACACCCAAGGCTCAAGTAAATCGAATTTCGATCTGTGGCAGGATACTTTTAAGAAAGCTATTGAGAAAACGGTAGATCCCAAGTTTGTTCTTCTTACAGGGGATCTAACGGATGACGGTGATCTGGAGCAGCTGTGGCAGTGGTTCTTAGGTGTGCCGAAAAAAGAATTTGCCAATGTGCCATTTGCACCGATTATCGGCAACCATGAGATAGAGGATTATCCGAATAACAACTTCTATAACCATTTTAATCTTCCAAAAGATGTCGGGACGGGCGCTCATGACGGGTCGGTATATGCTTTCGAATACGGCGATGCCCTGTTTATGCAGATCAATTCCCAGTACGAAGGGGAGGTCAAGCCGTATAAAGCGGATATTCAGTTCACGAAGCAATTGGAATGGATGCGGAATCAAGTGGCAAAGACCGACAAGAAGTGGAAATTCGTCTCGATGCATAAGGGAGCGTATTCTTCAGGGGATAATGCTTCAGCAGAAAGCGACCGGGTAGAATTTTACCGGAAATATCTAATTCCTGTATTTGATGAGCTGGGTGTGGATATGGTGTTTGAGGGACATGACCATATGTATATGAGGTCTTTTCAAATGCTGAACAACGTTCCGATTAAGAATGTTATTACCGATGAGCAAGGAAATGTGCTGAATCCCAAAGGGACCGTGTATCTGATGGGCAACTCGGCCGCTTCGAAATTTTATGCCATTAATCCAGATGCAGACACTTTTTTTGCAGCAAAAAACGACCAGCCCAATAAGAAAATGTTCGTGGATGTTTCCATTACAAGCGACGTGCTGAAATTCACATCCTACACAGCTGTTAAAGATAAACCTCTTGCCGTCTATGATGCTTACAGTATTAAACGGACTGACGTCAAACCCGGCATTGTAGAAAATCCAAGTGCAGTAAGACAGTCAGGGAACCGTGCAGTTCTTTCGTGGAAAGCGCCAGCAAATAGCTCTGAGCCTGTGCGAGGTTACCGGATTTACGAGAATAATGATAAAGTCAGCACAAATTGGAGCGTGTATGTGCCGACGGTAAGCGGTCAGACGAGTTACAGTTATACATTAAACGGCATAGATTCTGCTAAAGCCTACAATTTCGTGATTAAAGCAGTGGGGACAAGAAATAACTCGCTTCCAGCAGAGGCAGGAATGCAATGAATGGATAGAGGAGGCGTTGACGGAGCTTAGGCATCCGTTAACGTCTTTTTTCATAGTTGTTGAAGCTGTCCATTCCTCCTAGGGTAACTCCTCCAAAAGATAGCTTCACTTTTTACCAGATCATGAGCAGAATCGGCAAGAGGGTTTGGGGTGGGTCCTACGAAACCTAGAATTGGGATGATAAATTTAAGTGCCATCCATACATAGACACCAGGTAAGCCGTGAATCAAAAATACGCAGATCCATGACAGTAAAGCTGTAGCCAACATTGTACTACCTAAATACCCGAATGTTTGAGTTATTTTTTTCATATTCGCTCCTAACGTATAAGAAAGCGTCTAATAGGTAGATGAATATAACTGGAAAATCACTTCGGCTGCTAACATATCCGAGGCTCGACTCGGTGATTTAGATAATACCACCGTAGGGAAATCTGAAAAACAATCATTTGTGCAACTGTATTTGTCTTGTACCGTTCTTTGAAGTTAGTAATAGACTATATCAATCTCAGAGAAGGAGTTGATTTAGTTGGCTAACAGTGATATACGTCTTACTCTTTGGTCGGGTACTAATTTTACCAATCGCCGGATTCGATTCAGACGTGGGGGAGTTGCGGTTCGTGATCTTGGAGCGTTTCGGTTTAACAACGTTCTCTCGAGTTTCCGTCTCAGAAATGTTGTGCAGAGCTCTCAAGTAACGCTTGTACTATTTTCGCGAATTAACTTTCAGGGATCGTTCCGTGTATTCCGTGGCAGCCAAAACGTAGCGAACTTGAATAATTTTAACTTTAACAATGTCACATCTTCGTTGATATTGGTAGGCCGTATCCTTACAAGCTCCGAAATTTCCCAAATTCAAAGCACGGGTAGAGCGCCTCGAGATGTCCTCGTAATAAGACAATAATAATGCAAAGGGTGCCCCTAGGGCGCCCCTTTTTTACAAATATCAGTAGCACAGGTCAAGACAAAATATGCATAGAATTTAATATAAAATAAGAGAATAGGTGCTGCTCCCGCAAACAATCCTCCTTTAAACTAGTAACGTACTTAACAAAATCTGCTAGAGGAGGATTCAAATGCGCAAAAAGGTTACCGGGAGAATTTGCAGTACAGTTATGGTTTGCAGTCTGCTTGCAGCAGGCAACGGAACATCCTACGCCAATAACTCTGATGCTCCTACCAACAAATCGGTCAAAAACGTAATCCTGTTTATTACGGATGGGATGAGCTTATCCGATGTGAACTTGGCCAGATGGTATCAGGGAGGTCAGGCGCTTGCGATGGATAAGTATTTCAGCGGGCTGGTGAGAACCTATTCTACGGATTCACTGACCACAGATTCCGCTGCCGGAGCTACGGCTTATGCCACAGGCCATAAGGTTAAGAGTGAGACGGTATCCATACTTCCAGACCGAATAACGATGCCTTTCGTAAGCGCAGTTAAACCAGAGGACATGAACAAACCTCTGCCTACCCTTATGGATGCAGCGAGAATGGCAGGGAAAAGTACAGGAACGGTATTCACTTGTGAATTAACGGATGCGACACCGGCTACATTTTTAAGTCATGCATACACGCGTGACAATGCGCAGTCTATTGCAGAACAGATGGTCTATAGTGGTGTAGATGTTCTACTTGGGGGCGGTTCCGGGTATTTGGTACCCGGCAAAGAAGACATTAACCGCAAGGACGGAGAAGATTTAACCAAAATCCTGAAATCAAATGGGTATGAATACGTAACGGATAAAGCAGGTTTAATGAATTCTAAAACGAATAAAATCTGGGGACTATTCAACCCCGAAGCACTGGATGCTGATTTTGACCTGAACCCGCAAAAGCAACCGAGCCTTGCCGAAATGACCAATGTAGCGATAGAGAAGTTGTCACAGAACGAGAATGGTTTTATTCTGATGGTCGAAGCAAGCCAGATTGACTGGTATGGTCATGATAACGATCCAGTGGGGATTATGAGTGAGACCTTAGCGTTTGATAAAGCCTTCAAAGCCGCTGTTGATTTTGCAGAAAAGGACGGGAATACAGCAGTCTTATCGGTTTCGGATCATGCTACCGGCGGGCTCAATATGACGAACTATGATTCTACCAAAGATCTAATCTCCGTGCTGAAGAAAGCGAAGCACACCAGTTATTACATTGAAGGCAGTATTAATGAGAGCAATTTCAAAAAGGTCCTTGCGGATAATTATGGACTTAGTGATCTAACCAAAGAAGAAGCGGATCAAGTCAGATTGGGAATGCAGGATAACCTTTCGCCAGTCATCGGTAAAATTTTGGGGGATAAAATAGGTGTAACCTTCTCTACGGATGATCACACATCGGAAGAAGTTGGATTGTTCGCCTACCATCCGGCTAATTTTAAACCGACCGATTTCATGAACAGCGGTGTAATCCAGAATACGGATGTGAATAAGTATATTCAAGAAGTGACCGGACTCAATCTGGCGCAGCTTCAGGATACACTGTACGTATCCAGTGATAAATTCAAGGCCAAAGGAGCTACGATTACCCTAGATAAGACCGATAAGACTAATCCGGTGGTTGTAGTGAAAAAAGCAGGCCAAGTTCTCAAGCTGCCTATAGATAAAAATATCGCCATTCAGGATGGCAAAACAACGAAACTAAATGTGCTGACAGTAATGATTAAAGATAAAGTGTGGATTTCGCAGGATGCTTTGGACTTAATTCTCTAATTCTTAAAGTTCATGTTGTGATCTGTCGCCTAAAAGTTAAAGCGCTTAAACTTGAGAACCCCTTTTTAAAAGGGGTTTTTGGGTTTAGATAAGAAATTTCGACTTGAATTGAGGCGAGGAAAGCGAAGCTTTTATCGTTTTATTGCAGGCTTTGTTCCATAGGTCATCAAGCGCCAAACCTTTTCTAAAGGGCCCATGGAAAAAAACTTGAACCAAATGGTGCTAAAAATGATTTGAATCATATAAATCAGAACTGCGATGTAGAGAATATCTTTTGGTGAAACGACTTCGAGACCTATCATTGAAATGATTGCCGTCCCTATAATGCTTTGTGCTACATAATTTGTAAACGCCATTTGACCCACCCGTGATATGGGTTTCAGGAATTTCACCATTTGTTTATTTTCTAATAGTAGAAATAATGTTGTTAAGTAGAACAAAGTGGTTGGGAGAGATCCTAAGCCCGTAACTGAATCTACATTGCTGTTCCCATTTTGAGAAGCGTTCCAAATCCATAGTGAAAAACCAATGAACAACAGAAATGATACCATTTGAATCCATCTAATGGGTCTTGTTAATTCTTGTATGTGTGTCAGCCAACCTGACTTTGCGGTTAAAAAACCAGCTAAAAACATAATAAAGATTTGTATAGCGTCATTAGAAAAAATATCAAGAATAGATGAGATTGCCCCTTGAGAAGGCAGGAATATTTTTACCACTAAGGAAATGATGTAAATGGATGTCATACCCATAAGCCACTTTTTAAGTGTAGAAACCGTTGTGTGATAAAAAGGGATCAGAAACAATCCGATAATGGCATATGCGGGCAGAATGGTTCCCCAAAAGATAAATACATGAATGATTCCCAGCAGCAAAAGGATTAGTAAACGTCTAGCCATACGCCATCTGGGTTTATCTCCCCGGCTTTCGGCTCTTGAGGCGAAAATGTATAGACCTACACCAAATAGGAATGAAAAAATAGAAAAGAACTTTTTTTGTACGAAGATGATTATCAAGCTATGGATGATTCCATTAATGCCACTATAGTCTGGTAAGGGATCTCCTTCCATAATAACTTTAAAGGCTCCAACATTTATAAGCAGAATGCCAAAAAGAGCAAGTCCGCGAATGATGTCGAGTGAAATGATTCTTTCTTTTTGCGAGATGGAGGGATTCATTAATAGTGCTCCTTTGAAAATATTTTTATTTGCCTAGGAGTCAGTATAAGTTGCGAACCTTACATTAAATTGATGCCAACATTACAGGATCCTTAAATTTGATAAAATGTTCCAACTCCAGTTGAATTAGAATCAGTTTTATGGTTAATATGAATACTAAATCATTTTGGGGTGTGAACTAGAAATGTCAGCATATACTCAACCGATCTTTGTGGCAGCGATCTTTTTTGTGGTTTTAGCATTTGCCTTTTTTATCCCATGGCTCATTTATACCTATAGAAAATATAATTACCTTCCCTTTTCTACCACGTTAATTTCGTTTTCGTTTATCTTTTACTTTCTAGCAGCGTTATTTTTAGTATTGTTGCCGTTGCCGGAAATACGTAACACTTGTTCGCTACAAAAACCGGACACACAACATTATTCACTTATGCCATTTCAATTTATAGTGGGCACCTTTGGGAATAGTGGCATCGTGTTATCACAGCCTGCAACTTATAGGCTATTATTTAGCCAACCCTCATTCTATCAAGCGTTTTTTAATTTCTTGCTATTATTACCTTTTGGTGTTTATCTGCGATACTTTTTTCAAGATAAGAAATATTGGAAGAAAGCTCTAGGCTTCACGTTCTTATTAACTTTATTTTATGAGATAACACAGGTAACCGGCATTTACGGGATTTATAATTGCCCTTATCGTATTTTTGATGTGGATGATTTATTGTTAAATACTACTGGCGGTGTACTGGGGTTCTTTATTGCTCCAGCTGTGTTGGCGTTATTCCCGTCAAAAAAGAAAATTAAGGAGAAAGCGGAAAGATTATTAGCGCTTGATGAAGTAAGAGGGATGTCTGTGTTACTGGCTGTTATCATTGATCTATTTATCAGCAACCTAGTAGTTAAAGTTGTGTTGAGTATGACCAACGTTAATATCGTTAGTGAATTTATTGCGAGCACCATTACACTTTCTGTAACCTTTTTTATTATTCCGATGATTTGGAATGGATCGACAATCGGTACGAAAATAATGCGTTATCGCTATGACAGTAAAATAAGTCGAGTGGAAACTAACAAGCGATTATTTAAACGCTTTGGTGCCCTTTACGCGATGTACTTCATAACAGTCATTGCGAAAACGTTGAATAATGTGGAAATATCAATGGATTCTCCATTTTATAAGGCATCTATATTCTTAACCCTAGGTGCTGGATTGACCTCTCTCATTTTAACGATCGTATTGTTCGTTCATGTTATATTAGTCGTGTTTGGCAAACAAAAACGCCGCTTTTACTTTGATGAAGCTTCTGATTTATATACAACCAGAAAAAAATGAATGCTATTCAATAGCAAAGGGATACTCCGTAGTCTTAAATGGCTACAGGGTATCTTTTTTTTGTAGATTTAAGCTTGTTGTAAGGTTGGCATGAATTTGCTGTAAGGTTCGGTGCCTATAGTATAAGTATCAGCAAATTATGAGGTGAAATGAATGGAACCATTATTAAAAGTAGAAAACGTAAAAAAAGTGTACGGGAAGTTAAGTGCTGCTTACACAGCGTTGGAAAACGTGTCTTTTGACATTCATGAAGGTGAGTTTGTAGGGATTATGGGACCTTCCGGAGCGGGAAAATCAACCTTGCTAAATTTGTTAGCAACCATAGATTCTCCAACAGAAGGAAAGATATATATGAAGAACAAGAGTATTCATGATCTGAAGGAAGCAGCTTTGTCAGACTTCCGGCGTGAACATCTCGGGTTCATCTTTCAAGATTACAATTTACTCGATTCCTTGACGGTAAAGGAGAACATATTGCTTCCCCTGGCGATTGCTAAAATTCCAGCGAAGAAAATTAATCACCTTGTGACTCAGATCTCTAAAGTATTTGGGATTGAAGATTTACTGGGGAAATATCCTTACCAAATCTCTGGGGGTCAAAAGCAAAGAACCGCTGCGGCTAGAGCGCTCGTGACAGAGCCAGCACTGATTTTGGCTGATGAACCAACAGGTGCACTTGACTCTAAATCAGCAACAGATTTATTGGAAAGCTTAAGTACTTTAAATGAAAATAACAATTCGACCATTATGATGGTGACCCATGATGCCTTTGCCGCAAGCTTCTGCCGCCGGATCATTTTCATCAAGGATGGTTCATTTTCAACAGAAATCTATCGTCGTGATCAGACATGCAAAGCCTTCTTCCAAGAGATCTTAGATGTTCATGCGGCCATTGGGGGTGAGGTAGATGACGTTATTTAGTCTAGCAAGAAAAAATATAGCCAGAAACTTCTCGCAATATTTTTTATACATCGCATCGATGGTGTTTAGTATCATCATTTACTTTACATTTGTGACCTTAAAATATAGTGATACGATAGCAGAACAGACGGCTTCATCCCAAAAACTGGGTTCCCTAATGAGTGGAGCGGCAGTCATTCTTATCTTTTTCGTGTTCATATTTATAGCTTATTCCAATTCATTTTTTATGAAAAGACGTAAAAAAGAAGTCGCACTGTATGCGTTGCTGGGGGTACGTAATCGTCAAATCGGTTTTATGCTCTTTTTTGAAAATTTATTATTAGGATTATTCTCTTTAATAGTAGGGATTGTATTTGGCTTCCTTTGTTCAAAAGGATTTATGACGATTTTGATTCATTTAATGGGTTATGACGTTGTAGCACCCTTTACTTTTTCAATGGCGGCAGCGATGAACACGGCTATCGTATTTCTGGTTATTTTCTTAGTGACATCGTTTCAAGGCTATCGCTTGATCTATCAATTTAAGCTGATTGATTTATTTCATGCTTCCAAAAAGGGAGAAGTGGCGCCTAAACCATCTATGATAGTAGCTGTTCTTGGAGTGTTACTTATTGTCTTGGGCTATTGGCTTGCAATGCAGGACCTTTTCACTTCTAAGGTATGGGCAAAAATCGGATTTCTCATGACCGTATTAATTATTTTAACAACGGTAATTGTGGGTACATTTTTATTGTTCCACAGTGTGACTGGCTTTCTGTTAGCAATGATTAAGAAAAATGAAAAGTGGCTGTGGAAGGGCCTTCATGTAATAACCATTTCGCAGCTGCTCTATCGTATCCGTGGGAATGCACGTACATTAACTGTGATTGCTGTGTTGAGTGCTACAACAGTAACTGCCGGTGGAGCGGTCTATAGCCTGTATTACAATACGAACGACTCGGCAAAAACGATTAATCCGAATACCTTTATGTATCAATTAACAGATGCAGAAATGGATAAACAAGTAAGTGCTGTACTGCCAGCTACAAAATACGATGAAAATATCGAAGCGCTATCCATTACATTTCATACGAAAGAATTAAACTCGCGATCCTCGTTCGATAGCTCTGATAAAAGAGGGTATACAGTTATCGATGAAATAACATACAACAACTTAGCAAATGTACAGCATAAAGAAAAATTAAATGTAAAGGATGGCTACGCGGTTATTTTAGATATCGGATATAACAAAAGGTTCTCACCTATGTATACAGGAAAAACTATAACAACAGGCAACGGCCATCCACTCACATTCCAAAGCTTTAAAACACAAACCGTATTAAATGCAGGTACAGCAGGTATAACAGTTGTAGTCTCGGATGAACAGTATAAAGTATTACGGAATGATGGAGAAGTGCTACGCTATCGTGTTCTTGGGGTAGAGGACGCCTCTGTGGATTTATCTGCAAAAATTGCAAACCAATTACCTGAAGAAGCGCTATTTTCAAGCAGGCCTCAAGATTACCAAACAAGCTTGGAAAGTGTGGGTTCTCTACTTTTTATAGGAAGTTTCCTTGGACTCGTATTTCTGGCTGCAACAGGCAGTATCATTTACTTTAAAGTTTTAACTGAGGCAGAAGAAGATAAAGCACAGTACAATATGCTGCATAAAATGGGTGTCAGTGCAAAAGAAATGCGGAAATCCATTGCGTCACAGGTATTCGTTATCTTTGTTGTACCGCTTATAGTAGGGTTATTGCATAGTGTAGTGGCTTTAAAAGCATTCTCTAGTCTACTGATGATAGATTTAGCAAAGCCAGTGTTGCTCTGGATGATTGCTTATACCATAATTTATGGGTTGTATTATTTCTTAACCGTAGCTTCATACAATCGTATTATCACACTAAATAATAGAACAGAAGGATGATTGAGATGAAAAAATTTCTAATTACTATGGGTATTTTGTTTGTTATTGGGGTTGTAGGTGTCTTTGCTCTAGCAAAGATTGATTTCAATCGCATGAATGCCGAAAATTATTATTTACAAATTACAGAGGATGGGGAACCCCATGAATATAAACTGAGTGATGGTACAGTGATGACTTCCTATTCCTATACACTAGAAGCTACAAATGCCAAAGGGAATACAATTCCACTGGAATTTAATGCACAAAAAAATCTTCGTAAAGGCGCCTACTTAAAAATGTATGTAAAAAAAGGTGATCAAGTCTCCTCATATGATGAAGTGAAGGTAGAGGATATTCCGCTAAAAGCAATAAAAAACTAATAAATTGAAGAAGGGCTGTCTCCAATAAAGGTAATGGAGCACAGCCCTTTTCTCTGCCTAATGAGTAAGTAAGGCATTTGTATTATAAAAGTATAGTAATGGTGGTTCCGGTATTCTCAATGCTCGTCATATCGAGTTTCCCCTCATGAGCCCAAATAATGTCTCTTGCGATGGCCATTCCTAAACCAGTACCATGCTTACTCGTTGTGTTTGTACCCCGATAGTAACGTTCGAAAATCTGTTCCAGATCTTTAGCTGGAATTCCATGACCATTATCAGAAATCGAAATTCGGGTATGAGATTCTGGACCTGTATCCACTCGAATCTTCACCACGACATTTTCATCGTTATGCACCAGCGCGTTGTAGATCAAGTTAAGGATCGCTCGTTTTAGTAACTTCTTATCTACTTTATGCATTGCTTTAGCCACATTCGCCTCAAACTCTATCTGCCGTTCACCAAAGGTCGGGTCATTTAAAAGTTCAATCGTCATTTCTCGTAGAAACTGAACGAGATTCACCTCTTCAAATTGCAGGGATAGCTGGTGATTACGCAAACGTGTCGTTAAATTGAGGTCATCTAACAGATCTTTCATATACATCGATTTACTCTTGATAATTGATGTGTATTCCTGTAATTCTTGGGCTGTTAGATCTGTGGCACTGTCGTTAATAAATTCTGCATAACCTTGAATAGAAGCAAGTGGTGTCTTCATGTCATGTGAAACATTGCTAATCCATTCCTCACGCATTTGATCGAGACGTTTACGTTCCTCTTCATGTCGATCGAGCTTTTCAGATAGTTCATTCATATTACGAAAAACATCTTCATAAACACCTTTGGGAGTAGGCATTTTCTTAAAACGTCGTTCCCTGAGCTGTTGAATACCCTCTATTAATGTATGAAGGGGTGCAGTTAACTTTTTCCCAAATAGAAATCCAATGAGGATTACAATAAGCACATCAACGATTAAAAAAATGAAAAGAAAAACATTAACATCTTTGAAAATTTTAGCGTAGTCATAGGTCATTACGTAGCGGCCTATTTTAGGATTATTAATCCCTAAAAAGTAACTGAAATGTTGGGCTTCGCTGACAAAAACCGTCGTGCGTGCATCTAATTCTTTATATTTATACATTTGTACAATTTCAATAGGAGAATACTCTGTTTTCAATTCTTCAGGGGTATAAAATGCTGCTGCTTGCTCCCCTTGGTCATTCAAGAATTGTACCCAGGCGCTCATTTCTTGTAGTTTTTTGAGACCTTCTTCATTCACAACAGGTTTGCCAGCCTGTAATTCTACGTATTGTGAAAAGGTTCGGCTAAAGGTTTCTGCAGATGCTTCTTCAGTGCCAAAGTTATTATTATTTACCTTTATAACGAATAAGGAAAGGAACAAAATCGCGTTTACAATACCAACGATCACAACAATAGTCATAACCGATCTTAAAAAGCGGAGTGTCAATTTCCATTTCAACTAGTCTCACTCCTTGGTATTTAATTTATAACCTAACCCTTTAACCGTCAAAATAAAGGAAGGATTTGAAGGGTCTGCCTCAATTTTTTCGCGTAAGCGCCGAATATGTACCATCACTGTATTATCGGAACCAAAAAAGTCCTCACCCCACGCCTGTCCAAACAAGGTTTCTTTGCTTAGAATCTGATTGGGATGATGCATAAAACAGCTCATTAAACCGACTTCTTTGGCGGTTAGCACGAGGACCTCGCCATTCTTTTTTAATTCTGTCTCATTGGCACTAAGCTCAAAGGGGCCAGCTTGTAAGCTTTTCGGAGCTTTTTTTTCTTCTGTAAAGCCAGCTCTTCTCAGTTGTGCCTTTACCCGATAAGCGACTTCTTTCGGACTGAATGGTTTAGTAATATAATCATCGCCACCTATCGCCAGTCCTAACAGCTTATTAATTTCCTCGTCTTTTGCAGACATAAATAAGATGGGTGCATTTGATGTTTCCCGAATTTTTCTGCATAAGTCATATCCTTCTCCATCTGGGAGCATAATATCTAGCAATATAAGCTCAGGATTATACTCCTGGAACTTGTCCCAACCCTCTGCAACGGTCCCGGCAGTTACAACGTCTGGAACACCTTCTTTATGTAAAACAGCCTTCATCAGACGCGCTAAATCATCTTCATCGTCTATGATTAATACCCATTTACGACTTGCCATTTATTTCCCTCCAAATCCGTCTTTATGTACATTATTACATTATAAAGAACTCTTTATTTCTTGCGCAAAAAAATCGCAAAAGAAAGGCTTGCATGAAGATGGATATTACTTAGACGAACATAGCAAAGCAATATTCGGTCATTTATTAAAATTCATTCTAGATATAGTCAAATCAGGTAAGGAGGAGAAATTGTCTGCACTGTATATGGCCCTTTGAAGAAGTTCGCTAAAATGATGGAAGAAGGTGAGTTACTGTATTCGCTTGAGCTCGAAGAAGAACTTGCAGACAGCTTTTGGAATGCCATTAGATGGCTTGATTGCAGCCCTGGGCGTTGATTACTTCCTGATGATGCGGTATAACGAGCTTGAAGGGGATGTTGGATCACCTGCGCCGCGTTGATTCCTTCGGGCGTAACGACACTTATACAGGTAGCATTCGTATTAATCATTGCACTATTATTACTAAGTGTAGCGGCCATGCCGGTGTTCTTGACTACATTAAAGCAGCTTGCTAGCAAATTAAATGGTTCAAGTACGGTGCTACATCACAGGATGTAGTTGACAAATTGAGTCATATTTAGACGGCAGTGAAATTTAAAAATACATGCGTATTACGTATGCTGAGAACAATAGAAAGAATCTTCGGGGACCTTTGTGGTCCCTTGTTTCACCATATCAGAAAGTATATAATTATCGACTATACCTTACAACTTTATTACGCTATAATCAACGTAAAGTCACCAGATGACCTAAGAGTAGGATGATTTTAATAGATTAATTAATATTAGCTTTGATATGCCGAAACGTATTTTGTTATTGAAATTGGTTGTTTATATTGTTTATGATATTAATAAAGGTGTTAATTAAATCTAGAGTAGGTAGATTATGAGTCTAAATGACAACGTATTAATTAAAATTCGTGATATGCGAGAGAGTTTTACACCAGTTGAACGATTGGTCGGAGATTACATTTTAGAAAATACGGAAGAGATCCCTCATTTGTCGATTAAGGAATTGGCTCAATCGAGTAAGACAAGCGATGCATCTGTCCTTCGTTTCTGTAAGACGATGGGTTACAGCGGATACCGCAATTTTATTGTGAGTATATCGGCATCTTTGGGTTCTCGTGATGAGGATTCAAAGGCTCAATATACAGATATTCAGCCAGGTGATGATCTCTCGACAATTATATCAAATATTTCATTGAATAATTGCAAGTCCATTGAGGATACGCTTAGTGTTATTGATCGAAAAGAAATTACAAGAGCTGTAGAATTACTATGTCATAGTAAGCGAATTGTTTTCTTTGGAATAGGTGCTTCGGGACTCGTTTGTATGGACGGGGAACAGAAGTTCTCGCGAATTAATAAGATGTGTCACGCCTATACAGATGGTCATAGTCAGCTCACGGCAGCAACTTTACTTGAGAAAGATGATGTTGCCATTTTCATTTCTAACTCTGGAGCAACTAGTGATATTATTGATGCACTGGAAATTGCCCAAAAGAATAGAGCGAAATGTATTGCGATTACGAAGTACAATAAAAGTGAGCTTGCGGAGCGGGCGGATATTGTACTGAGCATATCCACACCTGAAATAACAATCCGCAGTGGGGCTATGGGCTCACGTATTGCGATGCTTACGATCATCGACATATTATTTGCTGGTGTCGCAAGTGCAGAATATGAAGAAGTAAAAACCTACTTAACAAAAACGCATAATATATTAAAGAAAAAACTTAGAAATTAGGTTCTGATAGAATGAATGTGAAGGAAAGCATTGATCATGGATCAATGCTTTCCTTTTTTTTGTATTTCATTCGCTTATTCGTGTACTAAAATGTACTACTTATCAATCTATGTCAGATTATCTACATGATGAATACGTTGATCTAATGAATATAATAAGTAGTTTAATTCAATAATTAATAGCTTGGCACACAATAATGAGGAAGAAAATGAATGGAATCGAAGACGAAACATCATCCGGTTGAACGCGGATGATGTAACTTTATGTTTCGTTTGGAGCGATAATCAGCAAATAATGCATTTTTTAAAATCGCTTTAACCTTAGAGCCATAGCGATCAAAGCAATTGGTAAAAATTTAAATTGTATCTTGTAAGCGCTTTATAAATGTGGTATAACATAGTATGTAAGAAATGAAATAAAACATCAGAATTTAATTTCTTTATGAAATTATATTTCAAAATCTATTGACGAAGCGATGGTGTTGTATTAGTATAAGAGCATAATAATTGTAAGTTAATATAACACGTTTTGTTAACTAGGTGACAGATTGAGACTGGGAAGAAGGAGGATGGCTATGAATGACTACCTTGCGGGATTGACAACAGAGGCTGTGAATCCAGACACATTAATGATTGATGAATGTACTACGGAAGAAATGATCCAGTTAATGAATCAACAAGATGCACTGGTCCCCAGAGCTATAACTGAGGAGATTCCGCAGATTGCAAAGGCGGTAGATATTCTACATCATAGGTTGTCTAATGGTGGAAGAATGTTTTACATAGGAGCTGGCTCATCAGGAAGATTAGGTGTTCTGGATGCTTCCGAATGTCCTCCTACCTTTGGTACAGATCCTTCCTTGGTGCAGGGCTATATCGCTGGTGGTGATATTGCTTTGCGTACTGCGGTTGAAGGCTGTGAAGACGATATGGATGAAGGGATCGCATTAATCGAAAGCATTGGTGTAACAAACAAAGATGTACTAATTGGGATTTCGGCAAGCGGTAGTGCAAACTACGTTATTGCAGCTTTAGCGAAAGCAAAGGAACTTGGAGCAGCCACTATCGGTGTTTGTAACAACAGAGGCTCAAAGTTCGAACCCATTGTAGATGTTTGTATAACACCTGTTGTAGGACCTGAGGTCATTAGCGGTTCGACTCGATTAAAGGCAGGAACTGCTCAGAAGTTGGTGCTTAATATGCTGACAACATGCACAATGGTCAAGTTAGGAAAAACGTACAACAACTTGATGGTTGATCTGAAGGCTAGTAATTTTAAGCTCGTAGATCGCTCGATTCGTATCATCATGAACACGACTGGTGTAGATACATCAACCGCCGCAGAAACACTTGATAAAGCATCTATGAACTGTAAGCTGGCAATTATGATGATTAAATCGGGGTTAGATGCAAAAGAAGCAGAACAAGTACTTAACGCAAACGGAGGACGCTTGAAACAGGCAATCGCATCATTGGTTTAGGTGTGAAAAGTGGAATAACAGGATGGATGCTATTAATAATTGAGGGGGCTGTTTTCGATGAAAAAAAGATCACGTGGATTAACTCTGTTTTTGTCAGGAATCATGATGGTATCACTCTTATCGGCTTGCGGAGGAAACGGAAATAACGCTACAACTTCTACAGATTCCGGTAATACAGGAACTAGTAACGGTGGTTCTGAGCCTAAAAAGGATACGATTACAGCACTTTTACCTCCGATATCAGCGAACTATCAAACACGTTTTGCTGATATGGAAAAAGAATTTAATACACTACATCCTAACTTGACTTTGAAAATCGAACCAGCGAGCTGGGAAGATATGACGCAAAAACTTGATACTCAAGTAAATGCAGGTTCTCCTCCAGATATTGCTTTTATCGGTGCTTCAGGAATTTCGAAATATGCAGCACTTAATGTACTAATCGACCTTAACGGTGCCCTTTCTGATGAAGCCAAGGCCGATTATGACGAAGTTCCATTGAAATATTTCCAACTAGGTGACGCTCAATACGGCCTACCAGCATATATGGAAATCCACACTATCGGTGGTAACAAACAATTCCTTGAAGAAGCCGGAATTGATTGGAAAAGCATTCAACAAAACGGTTGGACTTATGAAGAGTTCCGTAATGCAATTTCTAAAGGCGTAGTGAAAAATGATAAAGGTGAAACTACTCGTTATGGTTTCGTGTTCGCAACATCTGGTGTAGCATCTAAAGACTATCTAGCTATTCTTGCTAAAACTGCAGGCTTACCAGATTACTTCGATAAAGATCTTAAATATACGTATACAAGCAAAAACTTCTTGGGGCTACTTACATCTATTCGCGAAATGATCAACGATGGTTCTATGCCTAAAGAGCTAAGCTCTATCGATGCTGGCAAACGGTGGAACATGTTCCTAACGGGCCAAACGATGATCACAGGTAAAGGTTTATCTGCATTTGAAAACTCTGCTCGTCTAAACAATGAGAAGATTAAAGCGAACGATGGTTCAGCTGTTGCAGATTCTATTGAAGTTGATTATATTTCACTTCCAGTCCCAACATTCAACGGTGCCGATTATGTCCCTACTTCAATCGTTGATGGTTATATCGCACTTCGTGGTAAAAAAGCTCCATCTGAAGAGCACATCAAAAATATTGCCCTAGCAACGAATTTCTTGTCTTCTGGTTCAATTGCTGCTAACTACAGTAATGAGCTGTTCTTATCACCAATTACTGAATCTGCACGTAATGCAGAAGTACTTGAAAAATTCCCTCGTAACGAAGATAACGTTGCTGCAGGTAAAGCTATGATGGCAAAAGCGCTTCCGGCTCGTACAGATATTCCTACTGATCTGGCTGCTGAAGCATTAAAAATTGAAACAGAAGTTATTATTCCTAAACTACAAGCCTTACTTGCAAATGAGATTGCTCCACAAGAAATGTATGATGCAGTTAAAGCAGCTGCAATTAAATCTTTCGGTAAAGATGGTATTGTAGTTGACTAGTCTGTCGTAGGCTGACATGTGAAAGCTGTGCGTAGCTAGAACGTACAGCTTTCCTTCTAAATTAGCTAGAGCTTGTACTGTTTTTAGAAGAGAGGTGCGACCCAATGAATCAAACGTTGACTAAAAGAAAAAAATTGAAGCTCGAAAGTGACTCAGGTTGGGGATACGCGTTTATCGCAGTAGCACTTATTGCGTTTTCTTTATTTACCGCATATCCAGTCATCAATGCTTTTATTATCAGCTTACAAAAATATGGTCCATTAGGATCCACTTTTGTCGGCATGGATAACTTCGTTAACTCGTTTTCAGATGAACTTTTCTGGAAAGCGCTGAAAAACACGTTAGTATATACGCTATTAACTGTTCCGTTTAATATTCTTCTGTCATTTTTAATTTCAATTTTGATTATTCCTTTCAAGAAAAAAACACAAACGATCTTTAAAGCACTATATTACTTGCCAGCCGTAGCATCTGGTGTAGCGCTTTCTGTTGTGTGGCTGTGGATCTTCGATCCTTTAAAATCAGGTATTGCCAATAAGCTCGTGAGTTTTTTAGGTATTGAAAATCAAAACTGGCTTGGTTCCAGTGCAACTGCAATGTTCTCACTTGTGTTAATGTCATGGTTATCAAGTCATGGTACAGCAATTATTATTTATATAGCCGCATTACTCGCTATTGATAACAGCTATTATGAAGCAGCTGAAATTGATGGCGCGTCTTTCCTGCAAAAGCTTTGGTTTATCGTTGTCCCTTTCCTTAAGCCAACAACGCTATTCCTACTTGTTACGGGTGTTATCGGTTCCTTCCAAGTATTCCAAAACGCTTATCTTATGACAGGCGGTGGACCAGACCATGCAACAACAATGGTAGGTTTGTTAATCTTTAACAATGCGTTCACATATTTTGAGTTTGGTGAGGCAGCGGCACAATCATTAGTTCTAGCAGCGATTATCGGATTTATCTCATTCCTTCAATTCAAGTTTATAGGTAAAGATGTAGAATACTAGGAAAAGGAGCAGAATACTATGGGTTTGTACAACAATAGCTTAAGAAGCAAAGGGTATCTGTTTATACGTAATGGTGCAAACATTACGTTCCTTATCCTATTCGCCGCAGCTACCATATTCCCGATATACTTTATGGTCATTTCCTCGTTCGGTGATCCGGTAGAAGCTGGTGCAATGAGCTATTCTATCCTACCAAAGAAGATTTCATTTGAATCTTATAAATTCTTTTTTAACTTTAGCCCACATACATGGGACTGGTTATTGAACTCTTTTATAGTGGCAGCGTGTATCACGGTATCTAACGTATTTTTTGCTACTCTTGCTGGATATGCTTTTGCAAAAATGAAATTTAAAGGGAAAAACATTTTGTTCGCTATTTTGCTGGGATCTATGATGATTCCTGTTCAAGTTACTCAGGTTCCACTATATATTTTGATCGTAAATATTTTTGAATTACAAAATACGTACACTGCGTTGATTATGCCGAGCATAGTAACGGTATACAATATCTTCTTGGTTAAGCAGTTCATGTCCTCCATTCCAGGTGAAATTATTGAATCTGCTAAAATCGAAGGTTGTTCCCAGCCTAAAATCTTCTGGTATATCATTATGCCTCTATCTAAAACAATTATGGCAGTACTAGCAATCCTAACGTTCATGGCGGCATGGAATGACTTTTTCTGGCCGTTCCTAGTAACGAATACGATGGATATGCAAACCATTCAGGTCGGCTTGAAAAACTTTCGCTTTGCGAATACAACTTACTTTGCACCGATGATGGCGGGGGCAACCATTTCAGCAGTTCCAATGTTTATTTTGTTCTTCAGTTTACAAAAATACTTCCTTGAAGGGGTAACAGTTGGAGCGGTGAAAGGTTAATGGACAAACAATCAAAAGTGGATGCAACATACTTAGTTGGCTTGATGTCAGGTACATCAGTAGATGGTATTGATGCAGCAGTAGTTAAGCTTTTCCCTTCAGCCGAAAAAGAGCATGGAGTAGAGATTGAATTACTGGCTTTTGAAAACACACCTTTTGAGGTGCAAGTTAGAAACTCCATATTTGAGCTTTTTGATCCCGCTAGCGCTACGATTGATAAGGTTGGCGCAATGAATATGTGGCTTGGTGAATTATACGCCCAAGCCACATTATCCGTTATAGGGAAATGCGGCCTTTCGCCTTCGCAAATATTCGCAGTAGGATCGCATGGTCAAACAATCTATCATGCTCCGGAAGAGAATGTTATGGGCGGCTATAATCTGCATTGTACCGTTCAGATTGGGGATGGTGCAGTTATCGCCAATCGCACAGGGATTCCTTGCGTATCAGACTTTCGAGTTGCTGACATGGCAATGGGTGGACAAGGAGCTCCGTTAGTACCATTTACCGAATACTTATTGTTTAACAATCCAAAGAAAACACTTCTGATGCAAAATATTGGCGGAATAGGCAATGTGACTGTTTTGCCTGTAAATGCCTCACCGGATGAGGTATTTGCTTTTGATACGGGTCCTGGAAATATGATTATCGATGGCCTTGTATCGCAATTATTTATACCAATGACAATGGATGTTAATGGCGAAATTGGTGCGGGCGGTCAAGTGATTGATGAGCTATTGAAATGGATGCAGCAGGATAAATATTATACGATGCCGTTACCAAAATCGACAGGCAGAGAACGGTTTGGCCAACAATACGTGGCACAAATTATTGAAATGATGAAGGTTAATCACTGGAAAGCAGAAGATGTTGTTACAACAGCTACGTACTTAACTGCCTGGAGCATCGTCGATAGCTATGAACGGTATATTGCACCGCAGCACCAGGCTGAGCAATTGTTAATTGGCGGCGGTGGAAGCTATAACAAGACGCTTTTGCGTGATTTGCAGCACTTATTTGCACCGCATAACGTGCAGGTGCTGACGCAGGAGGATATCGGTGGTAATAGTGATGCTAAGGAAGCAATTGCTTTTGCTCTGCTAGCGTATTACACGATGGAGCGCTTACCAAACAATATCCCGCTAGTAACTGGAGCTTCACAGCCAGTAGTAATGGGCAAAATTTCCTGGCCCTATATTGGACGTTCACAGGAGGCTTAAATGATGCAAATCAGATCCTTTTCAATTGAAGATCACTCTGCAGTTGTAGAGCTTTGGAATCGTGAGGCTACAAAATATGATTATAAGCCATTTACAGAGCGAGAGTTTCAAGATACATTCATCGACCATCCTTATTTTGACGCTGACTGTATATGGGTAGGCTGTGACGAAAAAGGGATTGTTGGTTTTGCAGCTGGCTGCTGCGGTGACGATCTCCCTCTTGGAGATGTGGCCGGTTATATTACGAGTGTTATTATAGATACCCATGTGGCTTCTCTGGAGCTTTACGATGCTTTTCTATTGCGTTTAGAAAAAAGATTCCAAGAACTTGGGAAAAGACAAGCGGATGTATTGTTTTTCAACCCTGTTAAGCTGAAGTGGAGTATACCAAGTGCACCTCAGCATGAGCATATTAATGCCCCGGGCATCAGTAAGGACCAGCCATTATATGAAGCTTTAATGGCTAGAGGCTACGAAGATCGAGCGACGCAATGCGGCATGTATTTAAAACTCGGAAGCTTTATAGTTCCCGAAGATATTTTAGATAAGGAAACCAATGCAAATAGCAAGGACTATTACATTACGTCCTATGTCCCTGATTTACATACAGGGCTTGAAGCAACGCTTGCTGCCCTGCAAAATCCGCAGTGGAAGAAGGATATTGTTACTTACGTGAAGGTTGGCGCACCACTTGTAGTAGCTGTGTACGGCAACGAGGTTGTGGGCTTTGCAGGTCCAATTATTTCGCAGCCTGATGGAAGAGCATTTTTTTGCGGTATCGGAGTGCACCCAGAGCATGAGGGGCATGGCCTTGGCAGTGTATTATTTTTCCGAATGGTTGAAGCTTTTCAAAATGCGGGCTGTCAATATATCTCTCTATTCACTGGAAATAATAATCCGGCTCTTCGAATCTATCAAAAAGCGGGCTTTACTATTGAAAAACAATTTTCTATATTGCGGAGGGAACTTTAAAGATGAGCGAAAAATTCACAGTATTAGCAATTGGAGCGCATGTTGGTGATGTGGAGCTAGCTTCTGGTGGTGTACTCGCTAGTCATAGTTTAAAGGGAGATCGCATTGTGACATTAGCGTTAACTGCGGGTGAACGAGGGGTCCCGGCAGGACAGGATATGAAGGAATATCGTCAGCAAAAAGTGAAAGAGGCACAGGTTTTTGCGGATATGCTAGGTGGTGAAGCCATTGTATTCGATGATTATTGTGACGGAGAGTTGCCTGACAATCAAGAAATTCGTATGGAGGTTTGTGATGTAATTCGTCGCGTGAAGCCTAACATTATTATTACACACTGGAAAAACAGTATGCATAAGGACCATGCGCTAACGCATCATATCGTAAATGATGCCCGTTTCTTCGCAAGTCTATCATCCTTTGAACGAGCGCTCCCCGCGCACTTTGCAGCAAGATTATATTACTCCGAAAACTGGGAGGATGCGGTTGATTATGTCCCTTACGTATATGTGGATTTCGATCAAGCGGCATTTGATCTATGGATAGATGCTTTAAGCAAGCATTGGTTTGTGACGAATAGCAAATCTTTCAAATACATGGATTACTATAAAGCACTAGCAGTTGTTCGCGGCTGTGAAGCAAGAAAGACATATGCAGAAGCATTTATGGTGCCTGCTGAAACGGTGAAGGTTAGGCAGTCTAGTCTTTGGTAACTATTCAACTAGCTAAGAGGGAGTGTTTCTATGTATAGCAGGAAACATTCCCTTGTTCTATCCATTTATGCGAAAAAGCAGCTAGGAGGCAGCTTCATATGGTGTTAAATGGGATTGATTCTATAACGAATTATCGTTATTTGTTCGAAGGTAAGCGCGTAGGATTGATTACAGCGCCGACAGGTCTTACGAAGGATTTTGCATCAACGATTACTATATTACATGAAAATTTTAATCTTGCTGCGATGTTTTCACCTGAGCATGGCGTTCGCGGAGATTTGGATGCAGGGGCAGTAGTAGACACTTACATGGATCCTTTTACGAATGTTCCAGTCTATAGCTTGTACCGTAAAGACTCCAAGCGTTTAACAAAAGAAATGCTGAATGAAGTAGACATCATTGTATACGATATTCAAGATGTTGGTGTACGCTATTACACATTTATTTATACGATGCTGTATGCACTTGAAGATTGTGCAAATGCAGGTGTAGAATTTGTTGTTCTTGATCGTGTTAATCCGCTTAACGGGGTAACGGTAGAAGGGAATGTCTTGAAGCCCGGCTTCAAATCATTTGTTGGAAATTACGAGCTAGCCGTGCGATACGGCTTAACAGCAGGTGAGGTAGCAACGATGGCAAATGATCAAATGAATTGGAATGCATCGCTGCATGTCGTTCGTTTGGAAGGCTGGGAACGGAGCATGTCCTTCCCGGATACAGGATTAACTTGGGTTCATCCTTCACTTGGAATGCCACGATATGAAACAGCGTTATTATATACAGGAACATGTTTATTTGAAGGCACGAACTGCTCGGAAGGACGAGGCACAACGTTCCCGTTTGAAATGATTGGTGCTCCGTTCATTCAAGCGCAGCAATTGGCAGATGAGATGAATGCAAAAGGTATCCCGGGTGTGCTTTTTCGTCCAGTTCATTTCAAGCCAACGTCATCTAAACATTGTGGCGAGCTATGCGGCGGGGTACAAATTTACATTACAGATCTCCAAGTGCTGAGGCCTTTAGAAGTTGGGGTAACCTTATTATTTACGATAAGAGATTTGTACGAGCAATTTTCATTCCTGCCTCCTGTGAAGGAGGGCTCTCGTCCATTTATCGATTTGCTGGGGGGAGACAACATGTATCGTACGGACAATATGCAAGCCAAGCAGCTGCTTGAACAGTTTGCAGCGGAAAGCAAGCAATTTGCAGAAATAACACAGCAGTATCATTTATATCGCTAGAGGAAGGTGAATAATTGATGAGAACAATAGAACATATGAGCCTGCGCGAAAAGATTGGACAAATGTTCGTAACAGGCTTCCCTTCAACCGAGATCACTCCTGAGCTGAAGGAAGTTATTGAGCATTATAAAGTCGGCAATATTATTTTATTCTCACATAATATCGACAATAAATATCAATTAGGCGAGCTTGTTACTGAGCTGCAGCAATGGTACACGACACATACTGGTATCCCGGGCTTTATTACGATCGACCAAGAAGGCGGTCGAGTCACTCGTATGCCTAAAGACGCGACCAATGTTGCTGGAGCCATGGCAATTGCTTCTTCAGGACGACCTGAAAATGCGTATGCAGCAGGCAGAATGACTGCCAGAGAATTGAAAGCATTAGGTATTAATTTTAATCTAGCTCCAGTTATGGACGTTAACAATAATGCATTGAATCCAGTCATAAATGTTCGTTCCTATGGTGATTCTGTTGCAACAGTATCCCAGTATGGAATTCAAATGATGAAGGGATTGCTCGATGGAGGCGTCATGTCCTCACTTAAGCATTTTCCAGGTCATGGTGATACAAATGTCGATTCACATATTGGCTTGCCTACCATTGAAAAAACACTTGAGGAATTAGAGCAGCTTGAGCTGCTGCCGTTTAAGGCCGCAATTGAGCAAGGCGCTCAAGCGATTATGAGTGCACATATTTTATTTCCGAAAATTGAAAAATCCGGTGTGCCCGGAACTATGTCTCATACCATTATTACAGAGATATTAAAAGGAAAATTAGGATATAAAGGGTTAGTTGTATCAGATTGTTTAGAAATGGACGCGATCAAACGATACTATGGTACGGCAAAAGGAGCGTTAGGAGCTATTAAAGCAGGTATTGATTTGGTATTCATTAGTCATACTCCTGAGACAGTGAAGGAAGCGATTCATTTGATCGAAGAAGCTGTAGCCACCGGTGATTTGGATGAAGCGCTGATTGATGCAGCTGTTACAAAAATTTTAGCTTATAAAGCACAATATGCGACGATTGAGGAGCTAGATTATGAACTAGTTGGCTGCGATGTACATCGCCGAGCAAATGAGCTAATGCGTACGGAAACGATCTGCCTCATGAAAGGTGAGCTCCAGCCCATTCATACCGGTGACGAGCAAGTGTTATTTATGGGTTCCTATTCATACCGCACCGATCTTGCGTCCAGCAGCTTGAATCAAGCTCTTAGCTTTCCGCAATATATGGGGGAGCATTTTAATACAGCTTATGAGATTATCGACATTGACCCGAGCGAGGAGCAAATCAACGCTGCGCTGCCAAAGGTACAAGGCTACAAGCATATTGTTATCGGCTTGTTCAATGCGCGTGAAAACAAAGGTCAGCTTGCGCTTGTTCAGAAGCTGCTGGCAGCAGGCTGCAAAGTAACGGCCATTACATTAGGTCGCCCGTATGACTTACCGTTAATCGAAGGCGAGTTCTGCGGAATTGCGGCATTTGAGTATACACTTGATGCATTCAAATCACTCCTTCCAATCCTAAATGGTGAGGTTGTACCCACCGCCAAGATTACGATTCAGATGTAGATAAAAAGTACAACAAGGGGACATAGGTATGGCATTTATCGTTGGAATTGATGGGGGTGGCACGAAAACAGCTGCCACCATTACGCATGACCAGGAAGACTCTTTATTCACCTTTACTGTAGGGCCTATTAATTATAACGGTGGTGATGCTGATGCTATTGCCGCCTCCTTTGAGGGAATTTTTAGTCAAACGAAGCTCTACTGCGGTAATTTACAAGAAGTTGCTCATATATGTATAGGTGCGGCAGGAATAAGTAATCCGCTGGTCATCAATTTTTTGGAGCAGCATGTGAGAAATAACGGTTATATCGGGCCATTAACGATTACAGGCGATCAAGAAACCGCATTATACGGGGCACAAAATGCGATGCAAGGCATCATTCTCATTGCCGGTACAGGATCGATTTGCTTCGGGGTCAATGAAAAAGGAGAGCAGCATCGCACAGGAGGCTTTGGTCATTTGATTGATGACGAGGGAAGCGGTTATAGCATTGGGCGCGATCTATTATCCGCATTAGTTCAAGTAGAGGACGGAAGAATAACCGATACGGTCATCCCAGCGATGGTATATGAGCGGCTTGGCTTAAGCACTGTGAAAGAGATTATTGGCTTTGTTTATGATAAAAATACGACGAAAAAAGATATTGCGCAGCTCGCACCGATTATGACGACCGCATGCGAGAAGGGCGATGCACATGCACTAGCGTTAGCGGAGAAATGTGCAGCCAATCTATATGAGCTTGTTGTGCCTGTTATTGAACGGCTTAAGCTATATGAAAGTCCGATTGCGATTGCAGGAAGTGTGCTGCAAAAGTCTCGCTTTGTGAAAGAAGCCTTGGAGCGAAAGCTCGCACAGAGCTACCCGCAAACAAAGCTGATTTTGCCGATTAAGGATGCAGCCTACGGTGCTGTCCTGTTAGGAAGATCAAAAATGAACAACGACTAGTTTTTATCGCTATGGAAAAATAAGGGTGTGTCATAAGTCCGAGCAGTTGGACTTGCGACACACCCTTATTTTAAAATGGTAGGAATCAAAAATGGCTTAAAATTTATCGGTTAAATAAAACACGGCTTGTTGTTTCGGAAATAGAGCTTGAAGGATGTTAGCGTGCTCCGTACTGTCCTTTGCTGCGCCTGCTTCATTATAGCCGAACATGATATAAGTCATTAGCTCGCGTTCATCTACTTCTATTGAAGTATAGGGATTGGTATGATTACTAGCATCGGAGACAGAAAGCTGCTTTTGCTTATAATCCAAGTAGATACAGTCCTCATTGCTGCGAAGTGCAATATGCAGCTCCTGGCCTGCAATTATGTTGCTACGGTTTAGGCGATCTTCTAATTCAGGCTGAAGCTTATGGAAAGTTGAACTGAGATTGATCATTTTCCACATCGCCATATTGATTTGAATTGAATTTGCATGATGCTGTTGGTAATAGGAATATAGCTTATGGTCCTCTGGGAGCATCGCTAATATTTGCTTTGCATTTTGGCGCAGCTGACATAAGGCATGAAACAAAGCTTCAACACCGTTTTCGGCTTCGTTCAAATACAATAATTCATTAATAAATACTTGTTCAGTATCTTTCTTTTCAATGATGCCATAAGCGACGATTTTTCCATTTCTGCGAAGGAGCAAGCAGTCAACTTTCTTCCATTCCGGCCAGGTCAATAAATCATTCCAATACGTTTTACTTCGGATCACGGTGTAGGTACGATTCTTATTAAATTGTTCATAGATGAAACGGATATCATCGAGATAACAGGCTTCAAAAGGAATGATTTCATCACTGCTTTGCTGCTGCTCCAAACTTGCTGGTTTTTCAATTGCGAAAGCAGTCTCGGGAATAAGTCTCCAGCCAGCTTTTTCATAAAACGCATGCTTACTAGCCAAAAGCAAGCTTATATCATAATCGGTTTCTTTCATATAGTTGGTCTGCGCATGAAGAATTTTGTGTGCAAGCCCCAGCCCGCGGTAATTTAGATCTGTACCGACACTCCCCATTGCACCCGTTTTCAAGATCGCTTGACCGACTCTAATATGAAACGGAAAAATTTGTACATTAGATGCAATCTTATCGTCAACCATCGCAAACCATGTTGTATCTGGATCATATGTGGTGTCTAGGTCTAATCTTTCTTGGAAAAAAGCTCGGCCTACGGAAAAGCATTCATCTAAAATATCGTAAATCTTTTCAAGCTGCTCTCTAGTTGGATGGTTCATTACGATGATGTTTGGTGTCGTCGTCATCTTTCATTTCCTCCTGCGCCGTAATGTTGGGATAAATTTAATAAATGAAAAAAAACGGTTTTCTTTGAAATTTAATTTCTCACCTTATAGTTTAATGTTGAAAAAAAATTTCGTCAATAATGGAACGTGGGGAATCATAGAAGTGATACAAAATTTAGATTGCTCAATATAGTCTAAATGAGTATTAGGAAAATAGCGACTTCGGCTGAGCAATTACAAGCACAAAGTGCACAAATGAAGGGGCAGCTTAAAAAGAAGAATGATAAACCGTTCAAGAACTTTTTGCAAAAAATCGGAAATATTTTCATACTGATGATTCCTGCATTTGTTGGAGCGGGTATAATTGCGGGGAAGTATGATTTCGCAAATTGAGCTAGACTTAAATGAATTGCCAGAATCAGAGAAAAAAGTAGCGGAGTACATTCTTGCAAATGCTAAAGAAGTGCTGCATATGACCATGCATGAGTTAATGGAACAAACCTGAGCAAGTACTATATTAAGCATGGACGGACTTATTTATACTCTGACGCAGTAATCCGCACCATTGCAGATAAGAGGCGAGTCCTTTACCAACACAGAATTTCAAACAGATGTAATTGCCATAATTGAGTTGTCAGATGAGTAGCTTTGCGCAGCAAAAAAACTGGATAAATGTTAATTTCACCCCTATAGTCACTAAAATCGATTATAATAAAATTTATGTTCAAGTCGATCACCTATCCTAAGTTAATAGGATCATCATACGCAAAAAGGCATAGCGCTCAATTGCCTATGCTATAAGGGTTATAGAGTTTTCAAATACACACTTATGTATAAGAGGAGGCGAATGATATGACGATAATGCCTGTTATAGTAATGATCTTTGTATTTGTACCTGCCATTGTACTCATGGTATGCATGCCTTATTTAACAAAAGAGACGATTAGTTTTGGGGTCACCGTCAGCCCTGTACAATTCCATAGTGAGCCTCTGCGCCAGATGCGGAAGTCATATGCTAGGATTAGTGCTACCGTGCATACCATCCTATTCATGGTTTGTATCCTCTGTCTAATATACGGTGATGAACATTCCAAGCAACAAAGTTGGATCATTGTCACTTATTCACTCGCCATGGTCGGAATCTCCCTAGTCATAAACATTAGCTATCATTTCAAAATGAAAAGTTTACTACCTATGCTGCCTATTGCTCTGGAACCATCGATCATGGCAGTGGACACTGGATTTCGGAAAAGAAACATTGGCTTGTCTAATAATTGGTTCCTCATTCATGTTTTAATTACTGTTGTTAGTATTGTAACTGTGCTGCGCAACTACGATCTGATTCCTGATCAGATTCCGATCCATTACAACAGCAGTTGGAACGTAGACCGCTATGCAGCTAAATCTTTTAGTTCTGTGTTTATGCCTACGATCATGCAAGTGTTCATAACACTTTTGTTCATATTTGAGAATTGGAGTATTCGCAGAGTAAAGCAGCAGGTTCAACCCAATGATACTAACCGTTCCATCAGACAAGACGCAGCTTACCGCCGTACTTGGTCATATTTTATGCTTACAGCAAGCTTCTTAATAGTTATCCTGTTTTCCGTCGTGCAACTAAACATGATATCTCTGCTTAACATGAGTTTCGCTATCCCTATTATCCTAATCATAATAGCCCTTGTCATCCTATACGCCTTGGCCTTAACGTTCTGGGCTGGTCAGGGCGAAAGCCGCTTGGAGCGATCTGCCGATAGCTCCAATGTCAGACCTGTCCATGACGATGATAAATGGCGATTAGGTATGATTTATTTCAATCGCAAAGATCCAAACCTAATCGTCAAGAAAAGGCTCGGAGTCGGCTGGGGATTAAATTTCGGTCACCCAGTAAGCTGGCTGTTTTGGCTCGGAATTATTGTACTGTTAGTTGTGGTGCGGTAACAAGGCTTGGAGGTTAATACTCACCGGAGTATAGGCGAAGTTAGAGTTTCGAAACAGAATATGTACCGAAAAAAACGCCTAAAGGGCGTTTTTTATTATCTTTAAGGATCTCAGTAATATCTTTTTTGAATTAAATCGCATCTTAAAGAGTATTTCTCGTATTAATATCTCTTTGTTACAATCAGATTGTTATCTAAAGGAGGGTATAAAATGAACTATCGTAAATTAGGAACGAGTGGCTTACATCTAAGTGAGATTGCTTATGGTAATTGGATTACACATGGTGCTCAAGTGGACAATGATACTGCCCATGCTTGTGTTCGCGCTGCATTGGATGTAGGGATCACAACATTTGATACTGCAGATGTATATTCCGATACGAAAGCTGAGATGGTGCTGGGCCAAGCATTAAAAGGAGTGCACAGAGCTGATATCGAATTGTGTACCAAGGTGTGCCATCCCACAGGGACGGGACGTAACGCAAGAGGTCTGTCTCGCAAGCATATTATGGAGGCGTGCCATGCTTCACTGAACAGATTACAGACCGATTATATTGATATCTATTATGCGCATCGCTTTGACGCATCAGTATCCCTTGAAGAGACCTTTTTGGCTTTTTCGGATCTGGTGCGTCAAGGTAAGGTTCTCTATGTCGGGATAAGTGAGTGGACGGCGGATCAGATAGCAGAAGGTGCTATTTTGGCGAGGGAATTGAAGGTGCCATTGGTGGCTAGTCAACCTCAATATTCGATGTTATGGCGTGTGATGGAGACGGAGGTAGTTCAAGCTTGTGAGCGGGAAGGGATTGGACAGGTGGTCTGGTCACCGCTAGCTCAAGGGATTCTTTCAGGCAAATATATGCCAGGTCAACCATTGCCAGAGGGTTCTCGTGCTTCAACAGCTGCGGGCTCACCATTTATGAATAAATTGGCGGGTCAGTGGCTTCGGACTGAGGTGCTTGAGGCGGTCTCGAATCTCTCTTCCATCGCCAGTGAAGTTGGGTTGACGCTTCCGCAGTTGGCTATAGCATGGGTGTTGCAAAATCCACAAGTCTCATCTGCAATTATTGGGGCATCCAAACCTGAGCAGGTTATAGAAAATGCCAAAGCTGCGGGAGTTCGTCTGGATAGGGAAGTGATGTTGGAAATCGATAGGGTGCTAGAAGGACTCGTTGAACGTGATCCTAGAAAAACGGGCTGAATATTATATTATTCACCATTAATAGCTTCTGAACTCATTTGTCCTATGATCTCTAGTAACGCGGATAAGGAGGCACGATCGCAATCGGTTCTCCAAGCGGCATAAAGGGGAATCGATGGTGTGCTTTCTTCAAAGGGACGAAATGCGACACCTTCACGCTGAAAAATAGCAACTGATGAGGGCACAATGGAAACTCCAAGATTAGCAGCTACCAAGTTTACAATGGTGTACATCTGAATGGCTTCCTGTACAACATTCGGATACATGTCGTGTTGGGCGCAGAAGCTCATAATGAGGTCATGAAAAGGAGCTCCTAAATGACGTGGGAACGATATAAATGGCTCTAAAGCTAAAGAGCGAATGGATAACACCGGTAAATGAGCTAGGTGATGCTGCTCTGGCAAAACGGCAATAAGCGATTCATTGACTAAGGGACGATGCTCGATATGTTTGCCCGACTCTGTATAACGTACAAATCCAATGTGAATCGTTCCTTCATGTAAAGCCTGCCACTGCTGAGCAGACGTCATCTCATGTAATGTGAGTTGTACTTGTGGATAACGTTCCCGAAACATTTTTAACATATCAACCAATACTCCACCAGCTGCAGAATCTATAAATCCAATGTTCAAATGTCCGATAATTCCTTGATCGACTAATTGTGTTGTTTTAATAGAGCGTTCCAGTTGAGATAAAATGGATTTAGCCTCCTCTAGAAATACCGCCCCCGCTGACGTGAGACGAACTTGTCTTTTATTCCGTTCTAATAGTTTCACACCAATCTCATTCTCCAGAGCTTGAATTTGCTGGCTTAAGGGAGGCTGCGTCATATTTAGCTTCTCAGCTGCACGGTTAAAATGCAGTTCCTCTGCTACTGCGATAAAGTATTGTAATTTTTTTATGTCCATATTTTTCATTCTCCCTTGAAATGCTTCTCCAAGCAAGTATAAGGATCTTTGAACGAAAATGAAAGGAATGACATGTCGTCTCCTCACTTAAACTCTACCTCCCATCTTACTTTTAGACAAAAAAACATTTTTGCAGTCAAAGACATGATGTCTAAAAACGCATACATTTAAATAGAAAGTTTGAGGATCATGGGAGGTAATGAGGATGAAAAATAGAAAGATAATGTTTATGAGCCCACACCATGTGGAAACGGTTGAAGAGGAGCTTGTACTTAAGGCTTTAGGTGACCATGAGGTACTCGTAAAATTGATTTATTCGCTGATTAGTCCGGGAACGGAGATGGCAATGTTATCTGGCAAAGAGGATTGGGCAAAACTCCCGCTGTGTCCAGGTTATGCAAGCGTCAGTCGTATCGTAGAATGTGGTAAAGGTGTTCAGGAATTTCAAGCGGGCGATGTGGTTTTTCATTACGGAACTCATTGCGAATATCAAGTGGTTGAAGCTAGGGATGTTTTCATTCGAGTGCCGGATGCGCTAGACTTGAAATGGGTACCGTTTACCCGGATGGCTACGGTAGCTTTTACATCGATACGTGTGTCGGATATCGAACTTGGAGACAAAGTGAGTGTGACAGGTCTTGGATTGGTAGGCAATCTTGCAGCTCAATTGGCGCGTTTGCAGGGGGCTACGGTAATTGGTATGGATTTGTCCAAAGAACGGCTGCGGACCGCGCGTCAATGCGGTGTGGATTACACACTGGACAGTGGCGAAGGATTGGTAAAAGAGCAGATTATGACGTTAACTAAGGGCAAGGGTGTTTCCAGTCATATTGAGGCAACCGGTGTTTCCAAAGTTGGGGTTGATAGTCTTCAATACATCGGCTCACAGGGAGAAATCATCTTTTTGGGTAGCCCGCGTGGAGAATACAATACAGATATTACGGATGTGCTTAATTACTGTCATCTGTATAACCGGGGATGCATTACATTTAAAGGTGCTCACGAATGGCGTTATCCAACAGAGCCTAATTCGTTTGTGAAACATTCCTTGGTGCGTAATTCTGGCATTGTCTTCGAGCTTATGCAACAACAGAAGCTGCACATCGAACCTTTGATTAGCCATGTCATCAAGCCGGAGCAAGCTAGCGAAGCCTATGAGGGATTAAGAACCAACAAAGATCAGTATAATGGCGTACTGTTTGATTGGTCATAAAGGGGGAGAACGACGATGATAAGAGGATTAACAACAGCGGGTTTGGGAGAAATTGCTTCTAATGAAGAATATATCAGACTTGCGAGCCAATTCGGGTTTCAGGCCATAGACGTCAATCCATTAGAGTTGGTACAGCAGTATGGCAAGGATGGGGCCATCCAATTACTGGAAAGTCATGGCATCATGCTAGGATCATTTGGTTTAGAGGTAGATTGGCGCACGACAGAGGAAAGCTTTAGGGAAAGTCTGAAATCGCTTACGCTGATGGCTGAGGCCGCTGCTGCATTAAATTGCACCACATGCTGTACCTATATTTTGCCTTCGACAGATCTTCCGGTCGCATCGTTCATGATTGCAGCCACTAGACGTTTAAGACTATGTGCAGAAATATTAGGCGCCTATGGTATTTCGTTAGCCTTAGAGTTCGTTGGTCCTCATCACTTACGTACACAATGGGCAAATCCGCTAATCTGGACGATGCAAGATACGTTGGACTGGATGGATACAATTCAAGTGAGAAATATCGGTTTATTACTGGATTCCTATCATTGGCATACGAATGGATTAACGAGTGAGGACCTGCTGAAATTACAACCGCATCAAATTGCGTATGTCCATATTAATGATGCTAAACCTCTGCCGATAGAGGAATTGCTAGATTCCGATCGATTGTATCCAGGGGAAGGATCCATTGATCTTACCGGATTCTTGGGAAGCTTGAAAAAGATCGGATACAAGGGCGTTATCGCTCAAGAAGTGCTAGCGCCAGCTTCATCACAAAGTTCATCTGAACTATTTTCTCGTTCCAAAGCAGGCTTCGATAAAGTATTCTCATCACTGGAAATCTAACCCCATCGAATCCAACATTGGAAGGAGCGTTAAGGATGAGTCTGTTCAAGGGTAGAATCGCTGCACACACCATCACTTGGGGGCAAGCGCATTTCAAAGCGTTGGAGGAAGTCTCCAGACTGGGTTTCACGGGGATTGAGCCGTGGGCGTCTTTTGCACTTCAATATGAAGAAAGTCCAGAACAATTACAAGAGCTCATGGCTGGGTACGGGCTGGAGATGACTGCGTTGTATGGAGGTACGGCTGGGGGACAGCAGCAAAAATTCGGCAATGCCGCGAACACTTCGAGTATCATTGACTACAATGTGCGACTTGCTAAAATCATAGCGAAGTGTGGAGCAGACATCCTTGTCCTAGGGCCAGGTGGCACTCGGGATCAACCCTCATCGCTGGAAGAATTGAAGGTTGCCGCAGCCACGATGAATGAAGTGGCGAAAAGAACCTATGCCTTAGGGGTAAAGACATGTGTTCATCCGCATTTGTGGACGGAATTGCAAGACGAGAAAGAAATTGAGATTGTGATGAGCCTGACAGATCCGCGGGTGGTATATCTTGCCCCGGATTCAGCACATCTGCTCGGAGCGGGGATGGACCCGGCATCTATCATCCGAACGTATCAGGACAGGGTAGCTTATGTTCATTTGAAGGACCTGACAGACAGGTCTGCCGCTACACTTGATACACAGCTTCCTCATTTTTGTGAGTTAGGCAAAGGATCTGTTGATCTACACGCAACTATTGAAGCGCTGAATGAAATTGATTATTCCGGTTGGATGACACTCGAAGTGGACGAATCGCTAAATAGCCCGTACAATACCATGGAAATCTGCCGAGATTATGTAGAAGATCACTTAAAGATTCCGGTTAGGATATAAAATAAGATCAATAAAATGTCAGAAGAAGGAGAAGATTCGAGGTGAATGAGTCGTGGATGAACAGCATTTCCCCTTATGTTCGAGTAGCCAAAGTCATGGAATCCTCCTTACTAGCAGGTGAATGGTTGGATCAAGATCACGTGTATACCTATATAGATCAGGGAGAGGCGGAGTTTTTCTTGAATGGGGTGAAGTTCCTGGTTCGAGAAGGGGATGTGCTGCTCATGCATCCATGCTTGCCCCATATAATTAGGTCCACCTCGGCTTTACCCTTAGTGCAGTATATCTTTCATTTTGATTTGTATGATAACGAGGATAAAAGCTCATCGGATCAAGCGGATGGACTTAGGCCCGGGATCCAGGATATCATGCCAAGTGAAATGCAGCTTGCTGATATTTATCCGCTATCTCATCTGCAGCTCCCAGATCGAATCGAATTGAAGAGAAGATTCATGCAACTGCAAAAAGAGCTGCTAGATCCAACGTACGGCGGGGTATTAATCAACAAGTCTATCTGTTTGGAATTGTTGTTTCTGTTCTTTAGAAATCAGAACCTGTCCAAAGGAACGGAAGGGAAGAGAACCAAAGGATGGCCTTTAATTGAAGGCGCCATTCATCACATACACCAGTGTTATCAAGATCCGCAGTTAAGTAATGAATCTATCAGTAGGCATGTTGGTGTGACTGCCAATCATTTGTCGTATGTGTTCAAGACTCAGCTTGGGGTGACCATTCATAATTATTTGAAGCATG
Organism: Paenibacillus sp. FSL E2-0190; assembly: GCF_037992965.1. Taxonomy (NCBI): domain Bacteria; kingdom Bacillati; phylum Bacillota; class Bacilli; order Caryophanales; family Paenibacillaceae; genus Paenibacillus; species Paenibacillus sp. FSL E2-0190. The sequence continues at coordinate 4,388,581 of NZ_CP150306.1, read as the reverse complement.
TTCGTATCGAGCAGGCTAAATTGAGAATCATTCAGGGAAAGCAAAATCTAACGGAGATTGCCGAAGATGTGGGGTTTTCTAGTATTCATCTGTTCAGTCGGACGTTCAAAACAAATGTGGGAGTAATGCCTAGTAAGTTCGCGGCGATGCGATCTGCTTTAATCAATAAATCACAATAAAGGAATCGACCATCTGCTCTTTGGGATGGTTGGTTTTTTTCCTCTGAACATAGGATTACATACGTCTATAGGCCTCTTAATATAGTATAATCATACTGTATTGCTCAAAGTTGGAGATAGGGATATAGCACTATTAAATACTATTGACGAATGAGGAGTCTATGAGAACTTCGGAGAATAAAATTAAGTTAAGTCATATGTTGTACATAGTAGTATTCATCTGCCTGCTGATTGCAATACGCTGGAGCTGGTACAATCATTTTACTCTGTCCAATCCTCCTGTAGTGGAGCAAGGTGTGCTCGATTTGCGGGGAGTAGACCTTGAATCACTAAGCTCCTTTCCATTGGATGGAGAATGGGAGTTTTATCCTGAACAATGGGTGAATGCCGCCAATGTGGATGGTGTTTTAAAAGGCCAGATGCTTCAGGTGCCGGGTAACTGGAATTCTGTATTCAATTCTGCTGAGCAAAAGAAGGCGTATGGATACGGAACTTATCATTTGCGGATTCTGCTAGATCGTCCCTTGTCTGAGCCACTTAGCTTTTGGTTCCAATCCATCTATACTTCTTCTGAAGTGGAGATTAATGGAACAATTCTCTCACGGTTTGGAGTGTTATCTGACGAGAAGGAAGAGCATGTTTATGTGACGAAAGCATTCTTAATCAGTTATACACCTACAGATCAGAAGCATCTGGATCTGTTTGTTCGGACGTCAAACTATGAGTCTCCACTAAAAGGGGGCATAATTCGGTCCGTGGAGTTTGGCATTCAACATGGGGTAGACACTATATACTGGAATTCCATTGGCTTGCAGCTAGTCGTAGGGGTCATGCTTCTTCTACATGGGTTGTATTTATTGATTATCTATCTGATGGATGTACGAAAAACAGAGCTGATTATTTTTTTCCTAATGATGGTCGCTGCGGCTGTATCCATTGGGGTTGAACATAATGGACTGTTGTTCAGGTTTCTTCATGTTGATTTTGCCTGGATGCTGAGGTTAAAGGTTCTTTCGTATATAGGGTTTTGTTTATTCCTTTTATTGATGGGAAGAGAACTATTGGGGAATCGACGGAAAGGCAAGGCGTTTTATAGTTACATCCTGTCAGTTCTCATTTTTACTTTATTTATTATTGTAGGTCCTGAAGAGGCAGTGTTATATATCATCGGAAAAGGGTATTACATGATCCTGTATTACGTTCCAGTGTGTTGGACGGTATATTATTTTTGGAAGATGGTAGCCTTACGAGCTGAAGGTGCTCTATTTTTATTGTTTTCAGTGTTAGCAGTACTAAATAATATGTTGTGGGGGGCTGTCTACTATGCCGGTAGCTCACAATTTATGTTTTATCCCGTAGATTTAATTGCTGCCCTTGCCGCATTTTCCGCCTATTGGTTTAGGAGATATTTTCATCAATCCCATCAAAATGTGTTACTGAACGCTCAATTGGCGGAATCCAATAAATTAAAGGACCGTTTTCTAGCCAATACGTCACATGAGCTGCGCACTCCACTGCATGGGATTATGAATATTGCCCAAAGTGTGTTAACAAGAAAAAAACATGTGCTGGATGAAGAGAGCCAGCGTGACATGGAATTGCTAATTATGGTCAGTCGCCGGATGTCGCTTATGCTGAATGACTTGCTTGATGTTGTGCGATTGCAGGATAAGCGGATTGTGATGAATATAAAGGCGTTGCAAGTGAGGTCATTGGCTGAAGGTGTACTGGATATGTTACGTTTCTTAACCGGTGGGACGAAGGTGGAGCTTCGAATGTCTATAGATGAGAATCTGCCTCGTGTTTATGCTGATGAGGAGCGATTGGTGCAGATTCTGATTAATTTAGTTCATAACGCACTAAAGTACACCGAACAGGGAAGTGTTGAACTGGCCGCAGAACAAGTGGGTGGGGATGTATGGATACATGTTACGGATACAGGAGTAGGTATGGATGAAGCTTTGAAAAAGCGTGTTTTTATGCGCTATGAACAAGGGGCTTACGGTCAAGGCGGCATTGGGCTGGGGCTTAGTATCTGTAAGGAGCTGGTCGAACTGCATGGCAGTGAATTATTGCTGCAATCGCAGCCGGGTCAGGGAAGTAAGTTCAGCTTCAAATTACCTGTAGCTAAAGGGAGCCTGAAGTCATCTATTCCAGATTTTCATACAGAAAAAGATTCGGATCCATTGTCACCATTCAGCACGTGGATAACTGCTGAGAAATCAGCTATGGTGGCTGCCGCCTATAACACAAAGGAAGTAGAGGCACTCTCGAAGCTCGATACAGACGCTGACATCATACATGTGCTAGCGGTTGATGATGATTCGGTCAATTTAAAAGTTCTGCAAAATATTTTATCAGATGGAGCCTATCGGATTGATACAACGACTTCAGCCCGTGAGGCGCTGGATATGTTGCATCATGAGCAGTTCGATTTGGTTATCGCTGATGTGATGATGCCGGGCATGTCTGGATATGAATTGACAAGATTGATACGCGAGCGGTTCACGATGTATGAACTTCCTATTATTCTATTGACCGCTCGCAGTGAGCAGGAGGATGTCTATGCAGGTTTCTTGGCTGGCGCTAATGACTATGTAACCAAGCCAGTAGATGCCATGGAATTGAAGTATCGTGCTTCGTCGCTCACTTCTATGAAGCAAGCAGTCAATGATCGTTTGAGAATGGAGGCTGCTTATTTACAAGCGCAGATCCATCCACATTTTCTCTTTAATACATTAAATTCGATTATGTCCTTGAGTGATTTTGACACTGTCAAAATGAAAGATCTTTCAGATGCATTCACTACTTATCTGCGGATCAGCTTTGACTTCTTAAATGCAGGCAAACTTGTTTCACTGTCGCAAGAGCTGGAGCTGGTCGAGAATTATGTATATATCCAGCAGCAGCGTTTTGAGGAGAGGCTGCAGGTTGAATGGGAGGTAGACGCGAATCTACAGCTACTAATTCCTCCGCTGACCATTCAGCCACTGGTCGAGAACGCCGTCCGGCATGGGATCTTAAGTCGGGCAAAAGGTGGAACCTTGCGTATTCACATCGAGACACATGCGGAGGCTGTTCATTTTATCATTGCTGATACGGGGATTGGAATGGATGAAGCTCAAGTCAGTAAGTTATTGCAACCAAAAAGTCTTAAGGATCAAGGAATTGGGCTCCTTAATACAGATCGGAGATTAACACAATTATATGGACAAGGCTTGAAGATTCAAAGTATTCCTGGGGTGGGAACTACGGTGTCTTTCATTATTCCTGATTAGGAGGGTTGTAAAACCATCCTTTTCTGTCCAGCTGTAATTGAGTGGATGTGATTTGAATCATCAATTCTTCCACGGCGGATAAGGTTGCAACTATACAGACAATGGTTGTCCAAATGGTGGGGTTACTATGGGAAAGCCATATAGGAGTTACAAATAAGAGAAGCCCGGTGAGTTTATTGCCGTAGGTATGGATACTTGCGTAAGTTTTGAATCTGCGGAGGGCAATCCCTGTCGATGTTATGCGGATGGCCGCGATCAAGAAGATCCATAGGATGAATTCGAGGGTAAGACCCAGATACGGATACAAAGTAAATAAGCAGATCCCGATTAGTATCGTGTCGGCAGCAGAATCCAGCTTTGCTCCGAGATGACTTGTTGTGCCTGATTTTCGGGCAATTGGACCATCTATCAGATCGGTGACTCCGCAAAGGATATAAATTGCAAGAAAGGCCGAACTTAGCGGCTCGAAGAATAACAGCATTATTGCCAAAATAATTCTGCCAAGTGTAATACAGTTAGGTATAACTTTCAACTCAATCCCACCTTTGTTCATGACCTCATTTAATTCTATTGTACCAGAGGAAGAGTATATGCTATTTGGAAAAGGATTAGAAGATAGTATTGAAGAAGTAGTGAAGTAGAAGTATAGATTAGGATTCTAGCGGTAAATTAGGAGGGATTTTATGAAGCAGAATACAAACTTAAAGGTACATACATTAGCTGATATCGAACATCTGAAAATTCACGGCAGAACAACAGGGTCACTTTCTCCACTAACGTTATTTTGGACAGGCAGTGCGGTCGAATTAAATGTTAAAAGTTCTGAGCTATGGCTTGAAGTAGAAGCAGATTATGATGTTTATGAACCCTGGATTAGCATCCTGATCAATTCCGTTCCTGTTAGCAGACAAATGTTAGTAGCAGGCAGGTATTGGATTTGTGTATTTAGAGGCATGAATGATCGTGTTGTCAACAATATTCGTATTGTAAAAGATGTGCAGGCAATGAGTGGAGACCCTGGCTGCTCTTTGCAGATACATGCGGTGAAGATGGATGGAAAATTCCTGCCTGTTGCGGACAAACCCCACAAGATAGAGTTCATAGGTGACAGCATCACATCCGGAGAAGGAAGTATAGGTGCCAAGGCTGAAGAAGATTGGATTCCAATGTGGTTTAGCGCCATCAACAACTATACCAGAATGACAGCAGATGCTTTAAATGCAGAATATAGAGTTATTTCTCAAAGTGGCTGGGGAGTCCTTACTAGCTGGGATAATAATCCGCACGGTAATATCCCTGATTGTTATGAGCAGGTTTGTGGTCTTCTAACTGGAGCAAAAAACGAAGCTTTAGGAGCTTTTCAAGAACATTCTTTTGAAACCTGGCAGCCAGATGTTGTGGTAGTTAATCTAGGAACAAATGATGGGGGCGCCTTTCAATCGCCAGAATGGAAAGATGAGGTAACAGGGGAGAGCCATAAACAACGCTTAAATGAAGACGGGACCTATCATGAGGATGATATACAAGCTTTTGTCGATGCCGCTGAGAAATTTCTGATGAAGCTTAGAAAAAATAATCAACATGCACATCTCGTATGGGCATATGGGATGCTTTGTATCCCGATGATGCCAGCGATCTACCGCGCGGTCGATGTTTATAGCAAGAAAACAGGGGACAAGCAGGTTTCTGTATTGCAGCTTCCAAATATGACGGATGAGACCATAGGGGCAAGAAGTCATCCGGGAGCATTAGCTCATGAACAAGCGGCAAAAGAGTTGACGGGGTATTTGAAAGGGATTCTAGCGAGCGAAAGTTAATGAGGAATTCATAAAAAAATAAGCCGGAGCGAAAGGATCACGCTCTGGCTTGTTTTTATTTACTTTAGTCTATTTGGTGGATACAGACTTGAACCATTCGTTAACTTCTTTGGTGATTTGATCACCACCATTTGCTTTCCAGTTGGAAACAAAGGAGTCAAAGGCATCTACAGGAAGCTTACCGTAAATGATTTTGTTGAAGGTTTCCATTTCGGATTGACGAAGCAGATTCCATTTGGATACCATCGTTGGTGTCGCAGCGCCAGTGAAATAGTTCTGTCTACGAATGTCTATTTGTGACATAACAACTTTTGCAGCGGCCCAGTTTTCCGGTTTACGGAACTCAGCCATTTGTTTTTCATAAGGAGTTACAGGGGTTTCACCATCAGCAAGTTTAACCAATGTTTTCATAAACAGATCAGGAATACGAGCCGGTCCAGTTAAGAAAGGAAACTCATTGGAGAAGTCTTTAATCTTCTCTTTATCACTAGTAGGCTTTCCATCAATCATGTCCCAATCGTAGCCTTTAGCAAAGCCGTATTCAAATTCACTACCAGCTGCTGGATTAGCTAGGTTATCAAGCAAGTAGTTGTAGTATAAGAAAATTGCTTCAGGGTGCTTAGCATCTTTGTTAATCATGATACTAGCGTTTACCCCAGAGTTCTGCCATTTGGTACCGATGAGTCCGTCTGGACCTGCTGGAACCGGATAAGCTTTGATCTTCGCTCCAGGTACATTTTTCATAAGATCGGGAGCCGGCCAGTCTGGAACCCAGTTTGCCCCTGGTAGAATACCTGCGGCGCCTTTTGTCCAGCTTTCAGCAGATTTACCTTCATCCCAAAGTGCAGAGTCTGTGTGAATATAACCTTTGTCCATCCACTCACTAAGCTTAGCAAGGGCTTGTTTAGCACCAGGGTTAATGGAACCGTATTCTAGATTGCCGTCGGCATCTTTATTCCATTGTTCCTCAATCGTACCGTAAGCACCGAATAACCAGTCGAGTTGGCCCATCCAGGTGTTTGTATTATTTTTCAAAGAAATCGCAAGTGGGAAAACATCTTTAGGTGCTAGACCGTCAGGGTTTTCGTTCTTAAATTTGTCCATGATATTCTCAAGATCGGCGATTGTTTTTGGAGCCTGAAGGTTCAGCTTTTCCATCCAATCTTCACGTAACCAGAGAAGAGTATCGTCATTATCAGTATATTCAAGGATCGGCATATTGTATTTCTTACCGTCTTTTGTGAATGGATACCAAAGTTCTGGGTGTGCTGCAGCATGATCTTTTAGAATTTTATTAGCATATTTGTCGAACAACTCATCGATAGCAATGAACTGACCGGAATCAATCAGTTGATTGGTCAATACTGCATTGGTTGGTACAGAAACGAAGTCAGGCAGCTTTTCGCCAGAAGCAATGGCAAGCTGAAGCTTTTGTCTGTATTGATCGTCATTGGCAGGATACCAAGTATCTTTATGCTTCATGCCCAGTGTTTCCAGCATCCAGCGATCGTGAACATTGTTTTCTTTGGTATCACCTTGAACATATTTCTTCGGCATCAATACCGAACTGAACTCGATGGGTGGATCGTATTTACCTTTTTCAAAAGCAGCATCTGCTTCAGATAAACTAGTCTCAGACGATGTGGTATTGTTTTGTTTGGCGTTTTCATTATTTCCGCCGCCACTGCCACAGGCTGTGAGTGTGATAAGTGCTGTGACCGTTAACAACGACCACATTTTTTTGAACTTGATCATTCTTTAATTCCCCCTACTGTGTATGATCTTTACAAGTGTAACTTTAACAACTAGTCGGGGATGGCATCTATATGAGATTTTTAGTTTCGATAGGACTCTATCATGCTATTTATTATTGTCTCGATATTCCTGCGGCGTTACTCCGAACTGTCGTTTGAACACTTTTATAAAATAAGCAGGGTCCATATAGCCAATCTCCATGCTGATTTCATAGACTTTTTTAGAGGTAGTCTTCAGCTTATGGCAGGCGCGATCCATGCGCAGGCGCGAGATATAATCGCTTATTCCTTCACCCGTTTCAATCTTATAAATTTTTGATAAATGAGTCGGATGGAGGTTTACATGGTCAGCCAGAACCCGTAATGAAACATCTAAATGCAGGTTTTTGTCTGTGAAATCTTGAATCTTTTTCACATATTCAGACCTCATGTCTTTAATTTCGTTAGACGTTCCCTCTTTCAATTTGCTCAGAATGCTCAGGGACCATTTTCTAAGTTTACCGATGGTCGAGAACGCTTCACCGCTTTGCAACCAACCGAGATCGTCTCCCGCTAAGTTAGCTAGAGTATGCCCATTTCGGTGTGCGAGATTCGTGAAGGATGCAGTGATTAAAAAACCGGCCTCCATGCAATGCTCCCACGATTCAGACCATTTCTCATCCAGCTCCGCGCAGACAGCGAGTAGTTTCTCTTGCGCAGCATCCCAATGCCCACTTTCAAGCAGGTGTATTAGTGTCGGCGGGGTGTAAAGGGCATCCAAAGGTCCTTGGGTAGTGGAAGGTTCAAATTCGCTGACCCGCATTACGAATTCGCGCTCGTCTCCCACGATCTGCCGGAAATAAGCTGTAGCCTGACGGAAACGGCTCGACACCTTCTCGGGAAACTGGAACCACTCGGTGATTACTATGGACAGGGAACCTTTCAGAAATTGCTTAACCTTATACTGAAGCTGTAAAGAAAGCTTTTCTAGGATGGTTTCTTTGCCGATGTCGGATCCTTTCTCTTTAAGCTGAAGCAGAAACACAAGATATCCATGTTCCTCTTTAACGCCCCAGACCTGCATAAACTCACCCATAATCTCTTCAGCCATATTGATGATGGCATATTCAATTAAGGTTTGATCATTATTGTTATAATGGCTAAATTCTTCTTCCATGCGTACAAGCATCAAAGCGCAATCGCCAGAATGGAAGGGCAAATCATAAGTTACGAGCTTCCGTTCCCATTCGCCAGCTTGAAATTGATGACCTTGCAAGGCATCAAGCAGCAGTTGACCACGTAAAAGCGGCAGATTCTCACGAAGGGTAAACTGGGTTCTTTTAAGCGAACTGATAAGTTCCCATTCTGTGTTCAATTGCTCGATGGCAGTTTTGACTGCACCGATAATTTCATCATCGGTAGGTGGCTTAAGCAAGTAATCGACGGCATTATGCTGAAGTGCTTTTTTGGCGTAATCGAACTCCGAATGGCCTGATAAAATAATACATTTAATCTTTTTATCACGTTTTCTTATCCGCTCTATTAATTCAATTCCCGTCATTTCGGGCATTTGGATATCCGAGATCACAATATCAATAGGGTTGGTATCGATAATTTGTAGCGCTTCACGTGCCGAATACGCTTTATGCACCTGTTCAATGCCTAGCGTATGCCAGGGTTTAGTCATGGCAAGATTATCTACCCAGTGTGCTTCATCGTCTACTATAATCATTTGCATGTTGTTATTCTCCTTGATGATTCTTAAATTTAGAATATTCATCCTCCGTAGGGATTTCCCAGATAATCTCTGTTCGGAAACCTCCAAGAGGGGATGGTTTAAAGGTTAGACAGGATTGATTACCGAACAGGTGCATGATCCGCTGATTCGTATTCCAGAGCCCGCAGCCCATTTCTTCCTGCAACGGCTCCTGCATTTTACGATTCAAAGCTTCCAACTGCTCCGGATTCAAGCCAGGTCCGTCGTCATCAATGTAGATCTTGCAGAAGCCGTTCGAAATCTCACCACTAATGCTGATCTCACCCGATGAATACGATTTGGCCACTCCGTGAATGACTGAATTCTCCACAATAGGTTGTAGCATTAGACGTGGCACAGACTGGCTTAACATGTTCTCAGGGATTTCGATATGATAATCAATTCTGGCATTGCGCAGCTTTTGAATATCCAAATAGTTGACGAGCAGCTTGATTTCTTCATCCAGTGACGCGGTTTCCCGTTCCATTCGGGTAGTATAACGGTAGTAAGCACTTAAATTATAAGCCATGGAGACGACAGCGTCCTCATCCTTCATTTGGGCCATATTGATAATATAACCAAGGCAGTTATAGAGAAAATGCGGATTGATTTGCGCCTGCAGTTGCTTAAGTGTAGCTTCGCGGGCACGGATTTTCTCATTGAACACATTCTCTATCAGGTCTTGAATTTGATGGGACATATCATTAAAGCGATGGAATAGAAACGAAAACTCGTTCCGGCCCTCGTTATGAAGACGTACAGAATAATCTCCACGCTGCACGCGCCGTAAGCCTTTAATTAGCTTTTTGATAGGATATTGAACATTTCTGTATAGTAATATGGAAGCGGAAATTCCCATAACAAACAGCAAAATCATCGAGATATAGAACAAATCCTGACTGAGCGAAATGGGTTTTAGGATTTGATATAGAGGGACAACATCTATTAAATTCCAATCCAAATAGGAGGACTTCACAGAGCTGACCAGGTAGTTCTTGCCATTGAGTTTGACTACATCCTGGGTAGTATTCTCAGGTGAGTGTTTATCCAGGTAACGAATGAGTTCTTCAGATAGCTGCTTGTCCGCACTGCGATTCAGAATTGGCGAGTTCCCTTTATGATAGAGAAAAGGATCACCTTGTCCACCTTCCTTGTACGTATCCAGCATGTTCTGAATATTCTCATAACTGAAGCTGGCCTCAATCACCAAGTTGCTTCCCGTCAACATCCCCGGCTGAGCTAAGGAATCTGTATAGAACCAGTAGAAGGATTTTAACTCATCTTTAGATTCCAAGCTGTGATCGCCATACGTCCATTTTCCACTCATATTTCTTTTTAAGTAATCCTCATCATACCCAAATGCTCGATTGTAGTTGGAGATGACATCTTTATTTTGCTGTGAATGTACGGCATATCTGGCAGGCCAAATATCTGCAACCCCAGATTGAAGCACCATCTTTTCCTGAATGACATACCGGGTCTGCATCTGATCATATCGATCAGCCCAAATGTTTAATCCGTTGAAGGCTCTGACATTGGGATCTCTAGAAAGGATAAGGGTGAAGTCCATCATCTGATTAATACGCGAATCAATTTGACTGGACAGAAAAGTGAGCTGCTTCGTATTGGACACCTGCAGCTCTTTGCTTACAACATCGTATGTGACGTTATTTGAAAAGGTATACATGATAATGATGGGGATGAACAAGAGTATGATCAGGCAGTTTATTTTGGCAAACAAACTAAACCGGGATTGTGTTAATTCTCTCAGGGATGTAAAGCGCTTCCAAATATTCATAAATGTACCCTCCAGATGATGTCCTAATAAAACCATATCAAGCCTAACAATGTTATATAGTCAAACCTGAGAAACGCCTGATACTATTTATAGCAGAGATCCCCATCACACACAAAATATTTTTTTTGGGAACAGGAGAGAGCTATGGAGGCTAATTCAATACAGCAGGTAGGCCTGGAAAATAAACCAAGTATAAAAAGAAAAAGAAAAAAAGGCTATAAACAACCATGGGTGCTCCACTTCATGGTATTACCGGCGGCAATTATGGTTTTTATTTTTTCTTATATCCCCATGTCAGGAATACTCATGGCATTTCAGGATTATAAGCCTGCATTAGGATTTTTTGATTCCGAATGGGTCGGACTTAAACATTTTAGGTACATGTGGGAGAACGATTATTTCCTGCAAATTACCTGGAACACACTGTTTTTTGCTTGCTCCAAAATTGTTTTGAACCTGATTATTCCTTTTATATTCGCCTTGTTGCTTAATGAGGTAAGGAATATGGGCCTTAAAAGATCGATTCAAACACTCGTCTATCTACCGCATTTCTTGTCATGGGTTACCCTTTCAGGAATTCTGATCGATATCCTAGCTCAAACAGGGATTGTGAATCAGTTTATTTCGTCCGTTTTCGGCATAAAACCGATATTTTTTCTAGGGGACGGCAACTGGTTCCGATTTACCATCATAGCCAGTGATGTTTGGAAAGAATTTGGTTTCAACACGATCATTTTCCTAGCTGCGCTATCCGGCATTAATCCATCACTTTATGAAGCTGCTGAAGTGGATGGGGCAGGTCGCTGGAAGCAAACGATGTATATTACCATACCAGCACTTATTCCAATTGCTATTGTAATTGCGACCTTGGCACTGGGCAATGTATTGAACGCCAACTTTGACCAGGTATTTAACCTATATAGTCCTTTGATCTATCAACAAGGGGATATCATTGATACCTTTGTGTATAGAGAAGGTCTTCTCAGCGGACAATTCAGCTTTGCGACCGCAGTTAATCTTTTTAAATCAGCAATTAGTTTAATTCTAATCGTTATTTCATACCGACTTGCCTATAGATTTGCAGGGTACAGAATTTTCTAGAAAGGATGACAACAAATGTACCATAAAACCCTTCCATATCGAATATTTAGCATATTCAATAATGTGCTCCTAACTATCCTTTCGGTGCTCTGCTTGCTGCCATTGTATCACTTACTCATGGTATCTCTTAGTGCGTCCGCCCCAGCCAATGCTGGGTTGGTCACCTTTTGGCCAATTGGCTTCACTTTGGAGGCCTATGCAAAAACTTTTAACAACACTAATTTTCTTACATCCCTGTGGGTGTCGGTAGAGCGGACAATACTAGGAACAGCACTTGCACTGGTAGTAAATACGGTTGCAGCCTATGCTCTTTCTAAGGAAACTAGAGTTTTCCGGGCGCGTAATATCTATCTTTGGTATTTTGTCGTAACCATGCTGTTCAGTGGGGGTCTGATTCCGGGATATATCCTGATTCTAAAGCTCGGGCTGATGAATTCTTTGATGGCACTTATCCTACCTGGATTGGTAGCCGTATTTAACATCATTTTGCTGCTGAACTTCTTCCGTGGTGTACCTAAGGACCTTGAGGAAGCAGCCTTTATTGATGGAGCAGGACATTTTAAGACCTTTTTGAAAATATATTTACCAGTCTCCTTACCAGTCATTGCAACAGTTTCCCTATTCATGATGGTGGGCCATTGGAACTCTTACTTTGACGGTATAATCTATATCAGAGATTCGGATAAGCTGCCACTGGCGACGTTTATGCAGACCATTATCGTTCAGGCAGATATGTCCAAGCTTGATCCGTCAGCTGTAGCTAACTTGTCTCAACGAACCATACGGGCTTCACAGATTTTCATAAGTGCGCTACCAATATTGTTGGTTTATCCATTCCTGCAACGTTATTTTGTGACAGGGATTGTAGTCGGAGCAGTAAAAGAATAGTCAAAAAAGAGGGAGTTACTGGACTAGTCCATGTAGCTCCCTTTTTTTTGTAGGTATGGCATGCAAAATGGTGCTGATGTTTTCTGATCGCTATCCTTAAGTGCAGTGCATTAAGCGTGGTAATGTAAATGATGTTAGTATGAGGCCGGGTCAACTATGAACCTGGCGATAATCTTTGGGTGTCATCTCATAAGCAGATCTGAATTTTTGATAAAACGAATTCAAATTGCTTATCTGAACCTTTTCTGCAATGTCTTGAATCGATAATGAGGTATTAACTAAGTAGTAACAAGCTAACTTTAATTTTAAAGAAACTTGAAGCTCTTTGAAATTCTTTCCGGTTTTTTCTTTGATAAGATAAGAAAGGTATTTGGGATGGTATCCAAATTGTCGGGCCAAGGACGTTAATGTGCACTGCAGGTATTCCTTTTCAATGTAACGCAGAATATCAACAATTTTGCCTGAAGCATCATTGGATAACTGAATTTTATGATAGACAGAATCATCCTGATAAATGCGCAGCAGCTCTGTAAATATAATCACCAGATAAGAATTGATAATCTCGGATGAATACATCCGTAAATTATAATACTCACAAAGTAGGTCGGCAAACAAACGTTTGATTTTTTGATTTGCTTTTGTACGGAAGATCAAGAAATTATCATGATTTTGGCTATTAGATATTGCGGAAAGAATTAAGTTGGAGACAATGCTTTGGCTAGCTAGTCGGCTTAGGAAGTTGGTTGATAAAAAATTATCACTCATACTTATATTCATCACGATATCATTCTCACCGATCTTGTTCTTCATACGTATTACGTCTTTATCAAAAATACAAACATCCCCCTCCCTTAAAGTAAGGGTTTTATCATCCACCACATAGGTACATTCCCCTGAATAAATGTAATTCATATTAACATTGGAATGAATGTAAGGAGGCACACTTGTAAAACGGGAATCCTTGCTAATGACGATTCCGGTTTCATTTACACTTAATGGCTTGAGGCGATAGACTTTGTGACCTCTTATATTGACTTGACTCATTTTTTCGTAGATCGAGCTTACTGTATCCGGATGAGTAAGGTATTTTTTTTCACTATCCGTGTATGATTTTAGAAAATGCTCTAATTGGTTATAATCCATATCATTCACCTTACTTTTTGTTATTGTATAGCTTTCTTTATGTTATTGTTACCGCTTCCAAATCGTTCTACAATTTAATTGTAGCATTAGTTATACTTTTTTCACAAATTGAAAAGTGATATTACATCAAGAACAGGGGGAAAGACAATGGATTATAAAGGCGCAGCAAATACCTTAATAGAAGAGGTTGGGGGAAGAGGAAATGTCGATCAGTTAACGCACTGCGCTACAAGATTACGATTCACACTTAAAGATTCAGAAAAAGCGGATCAACAGAAAATTAAGGCGATACCGGGTATCCTCGGGGTTGTTAACAGCGGCGGACAATTTCAGGTGATTGTGGGACAAGATGTGGTTCGAATTTACAATGAGGTTGTTCCCTTACTAAACGAAAATACTTCTGATCACAAAGAGACCAAGAAAGTAGTTTCAGATGTTCCTGAAAAAAAGGAGTCCGTAATTTCGCGATTACTTGGTACGATTTCAGGAATTTTTACTCCCATATTACCTGCAATCACTGGGGCAGCGATGCTCAAAACGCTCCTCATTATTTTAACAATGACCCATATTATGTCCAAAGAAACACAGACATACGCCATACTAAACTTTGTATCGGATGCGGCATTTTATTTCCTGCCTGTTATGCTGGCATTCTCCGCAGCAAACAAATTCAAGATGAATCCAATGATGGCTGTATCATTAGGCGGCGTGCTGTTGCATCCGAGTTTTATAGCTATGGTAGCGGCCAAGGAGCCTGTTCACTTTCTAGGTATGCCTGTATCTTTAGTAGCCTATGGTTCCACCGTTATTCCCATTATTTTAGTGATTTGGATAGCTTCTTATGTTGAACGGTTTGCTGATCGGGTAACGCCAAAATCAGTGCGCTTCTTTATGAAACCGTTAATAACGTTACTTGTGATGGCACCTGTTGCATTAATTTTTATAGCCCCGCTGGGTAATATTGTAGGCACTTATGTTGCACTGGGAATCGAATTTTTAAATAACCATCTCTTATGGGTGTTACCTTTGATATTTGGTATCTTCGGCCCGGTATTTATCATGCTGGGCATGCATTACGCAGTTACCATACCCATTGTAATTCAGTCTATTACATCCTATGGGTTCGATATGATTGGCGCTGGTTTCCTGGTTGCCAACGTTGCACAAGGAGCGGCAGCTTTTGCGGTGGCAAGACAAGTCAAAAATGATCCGGATTTTAAAGTTTTGGCTAACTCTGCAGCCTTCACAGCTCTTTTGGGTGTGACGGAACCTGCGATATACGGAGTTAACCTAAAACTGAAAAAGCCATTTTATGCAGTGATGGTTGCCGGAGGAATTGGTGGATTATTTGTTGGCCTAATGGGAGTGAAAAGATTGGCGCTTGCTCCTACCGGCTTACTGACGTTACCAATTTTTGCGGATCCGAATAATACAATGAATATTATTTACGCAATTATTGGAGCTGCTATCAGTTTTGTTCTGGCCTATGTGTTAACAACCGTACTGTTGAAAAAATCAAAAAATTAATAAAAAAGGCTTGAATCATCAAGACACTGTCTATCTCGATTCAAGTCTTTTTATCATTTGTGGATATTAACCTTACTTTTTGTTATATTCTCTTGATCTTTTGACATTGTTGGAACCCCTCTTACCTTTATATGATTAGAATGAAGGTTCTACTTAGACCTTTTTGAAAAATAGAAAAATGTAAAGAATTGATTGGAGGATAAAAAAATGAAAACAGGATTCCCGGAAAATTTCTTATGGGGCGGAGCTATTTCAGCATCCCAAGCGGACGGAGCTTATAATGTAGGTGGAAAGGGTCTGGATACACAAGACTTACGTTATTTTGACAGTAACTGGACAAAAGAGGAGCGGGACCATAATCGGAACATCAACATGACAGGCGAGCGGTTCAAGCAAGCTTTAACGGACACGAATATGACCCATTACCCTTTTCGCAGGGGAATTGATTTTTACCACAATTATAAAGAGGATTTGAAATTGATGGAAGAACTAGGATTAAAAATTTTTCGGACATCCATCAACTGGGCGCGGATCTTTCCGAATGGTGATGATGCAGAGCCAAATGAGGCAGGTATTCAGTTTTATATAGATTTGTTTGATGAATGCCATAAAAGAGGAATGAAGGTCTTTGCAACGATCCTGCATTATAACATTCCTGTTAATCTGGTTACAAAATACGATGGCTGGAAAAACCGTAAATTAATCGATTTTTACTTGCGTTACGCTGAGGTACTGTTTAAGAGACTAGGAGAACGGGTAGATTTTTGGTTACCCTTCAATGAGATTAATGCCGGAAAATTCAACCCATATAACGGCGTCTGCTTGATTAAGGACCAGGAAGAAGATTATGAGTCTGCAATCTACCAATGTCTCCATCATCAATTTATAGCTAATGCCCTGACCATTAAGCTGGCGCACGAGATCATTCCAGGCTCTAAAGTAGGCGGTATGATTGCCCGGTTCACAACTTACCCGGCCACGTGTAAGCCGGAAGATGTAATGCAGTCTATTTTAGACGAACAATATGCCAACTACTTCTATACAGATATCATGGCACGAGGCAAGTATCCCGCTTATATGGAACGTTATCTTAATGACAACAACATCAATATCCATAAAGAAGCTGGTGACGACAATATTTTGCGGGAACACACCGTTGATTTCCTGAGTTTCTCTTACTATATGTCCATGGTGGCAACAACCGATAAAGATTGGGAAAGAACGGGCGGAAACCTGGTTACAGGCAATAAAAATCCGTATCTCAAAGCCAGTGAATGGGGCTGGCAAATCGACCCGGTTGGTCTGCGGGTATCCTTAAACCAAATGTATGATCGTTATCAACTCCCTATCTTCATTGCAGAAAATGGAATAGGTGCTCTTGATGAATGCACTGAAGCTAAGATTCATGATCCTTACCGGATTGACTATCTCAAGGAACATTTTAAACAAATGAAAGAGGCAATTATTGACGGAGTTGAATTGATCGGATATACCATGTGGGGAATTATTGATATTGTTTCTTGTGGCACGATCGAAATGAAAAAACGCTATGGTGTAATTTATGTTGACGGAGATGACCGCGGACAGGGAACGAATCAGCGTTACAAAAAGGACTCTTTTTATTGGTATCAGAATTGTATTCAGACTAACGGAGAGAATTTGGAAGAGCAAGTGAAATGATGAGAATCGGCACAATTGGGACGGGAAGTATTGTTAATACCTTTCTTTCCGCTCTACAAGAATTTGAAGATGCTTCCTGCGTTGCGATGTATTCTCGTAAAGAGAGCACGGCGAGACCGTTTGCTGATAAGTACAGCATCCCAAATATATATACAGATTTGAATGAAATGCTGAAGGACCCATCCATTGATTGCATTTATATCGCTTCTCCCAATAGTTATCACTATGAACATGCTTTTAAAGCCCTCTGTTCGAACAAACATGTCATTTGCGAGAAACCTTTTACATCGAACGTACGTGAACTTGAAGACCTGATGGGATTGGCAAAAGAAAAACAGCGGTTGTTATTTGAAGCCATTACTACCATTCACTTACCCAATTACAACTTAGTAAAGGAAAATATAAAGAAGCTTGGGCAAATCAAGTTTATCCAGTGCAGTTACAGCCAATACTCCAGTAGATACAATGATCTACTTAACGGGACAACACCGAATGTATTTAATCCAGCTTTTTCGGGTGGTGCGCTGGCAGATATAAATATTTACAATTTGCATTTTGTGATGAATGTATTTGGATCACCTCTGTCGGTCAATTACACTGCTAACAAGCACATAAACGGGATTGATACATCAGGCATATTGGTATTAAAGTATGATCATTTCATCGCCCAGTGTGTTGGTTGTAAAGATACAAAAAGTATGAACTTTGTACTTGTACAAGGTGAGCAGGGATATCTCCATGTTGAACATGGGGCAAATGGTTGCCGAAAGATAAGGATTCATATCGATGATCAGCAAGTGGAGCTGAATGCTCAAATAACGGATCATAAAATATACTATGAGCTGATGGCATTTATAAAAATATACAATGAAAATGATCTAAAGGCTTGTTATGAATTATTAGACTATAGCCATTCAGTTATGAAGGTGTTGGATGCAGCAAGAGAAGTGGCGGGAATTGTGTTTGAAGCCGATAATAGAGCCTTATTGCAGCGTACCAGTACCTAGGTTCTAATTGTTGAAAATCTAAATATGCGGAGGATATACTATGTTTGGATTTAAAAAGAAGGCAGGAGCAGAACATATACTGGAGATTAATTCTCCAATTCAAGGCATACTCCATTCGCTAGATGAGGTTGAAGACGAAGCCTTTTCCAGCAGAGCGATGGGGGATGGGTTCGCAGTTGATCCTATCGAAGGGAAAGTAACAGCACCATTTTCTGGAACGATCGCGCATATCATGGAAAAGAGTAAGCATGCGCTTATTCTTGAGCATGAATCCGGAATTCAGATTCTAATTCATGTCGGAATGAATACGGTATCTCTAAAAGGTGAAGGGTTCACTGCTCACGTAAAAACCGGAGACCGTGTTGAACAAGGACAATTGCTGCTGGAGTTTGACATGACATTAATACGGACAGCCGGTTACTCCCTGTTAACGCCAGTTATTGTACAAAACGGCCAAGACATCGTGAAAGAGGTCCGAGTACGGATTGTATCTGATGAGCTTAATGCAGCGATTAAGGTTGTTTATTGAGGCAACCCGAGATGAATTGCGCCTTCTAAAATACGGTGCTATACTTTTGGCATGAAATATGCTCGGAGGTGGTACAGTGCTAATGTTGAAATGCCCATTAGCTAGAAGTTCCTCACGCAAAGCCTAATATAGGGCGATACTTTGCGTGAGGTGCGATGGATGGATATATCGCCCAACTTAATTTTATCGTTTCTATAAATGGGCTTTGCACCTTATGAACTTTTAATATAAATAAGGGGCTGAAAAGCGATGTGTACACCATTTATTAGAAACCATCAATATAACTTAATTAAGAAACAAACGAAATTTGTTCTGCATACCCTGCGAACCGTTGCGGATCGTAGAGTCTTGGAGACTGTAAGATATAGTGCTGCTACGAACATTATTGAGGCATTTCCTTCTCTTACGGAGAATCACAAGCAGATGCTGGAACAAATATCGACCTTCGAAACTGCAGAAGATTTCCAGAGATATCTTAGTGAATTAGAACCATACCTAGAGTCATATCCGACGATTACGCTGAAGCAGATTCAGAAGCTATTCCCTAAGAATAAGAAACTGAAAGTACCTGATCTACAACTCATCGACTATCGCAACATAACGTATTTGAGTTGGATAGATATTGCCAGTAATAAATTATTCATTATCTATCCGTGCGAAGGACAGTTCATTGGTATTGAGGGTAGAATCACACCAACGCACAAAAAAGGGTACTGCATGTTCTGCAATCGGCATCAAGAGCTTGCATTCTTTTATGTTAAGACCAAGAATGTGAACGTTTCGCCGGATAATATTTCTGCTGTGGGTCAATACGTATGTCTGGATAATCAGGAATGTAATCGGAGCATAACCGATACAGCTAAGCTTGAGAGGTTCATTCTCTCTGTCCGCAAATAATGTTTAGAAAAGGCTCCCTTAGTGGGAGCCTTTTTTGTTAAAAATATTGTCAGGATTTAGACAATCCGTTTCATTGAAGCAATGAGGCACGACATTAGTGGATATAATGAGATTCAAGAGCTGAATAAATAATATAAGCGTTTACAAACAGAGAATTCGAGTGGTTATAAAAATAGTCAGAAAATTTCCATATGACGTGCTTTGTTACTTAAGCTATAATGAGGTCTAAAAAAGAAAACGGGGCGTTATAATGAATCAAATGAAGGGTAACAAAAATCTTCTCTCGGAGAAGGAGGAACGCTTCTCTTCCGCGGGCTTTATTTTTGCCGCCATCGGCAGCTCGGTTGGGCTAGGGAATATGTGGAAGTTTCCTTATATTACAGGAGAAAATGGGGGGGCAGCTTTTTTCCTGCTTTTCATCGTCTGTTTAGTGCTGATAGGGTTACCGGTGCTGTTGGCAGAACTGGCTATCGGACGCAGCGGGCGTGGTAGCGCGGCGACCTCTTTTATGCGGGCTGGAGGCGGGAAGAGTTGGTTTGCAGCTGGAATGTTGCAGGTACTTGCGCCGTTTCTAATTCTCTCCTTTTATATTATTGTTGCTGGCTGGACGCTGAACTATTCGATGATTGCTTTTAATGGACAACTATTCAGCACTACTGATTATGCAGGCGAATTCAATTCGTTTGTCTCTGGATATATGCCGATCGTTTGGCAGGGGATAGCCATTCTGATTACGGCGGGTGTAGTCATCCTTGGCGTATCAGGCGGGATTGAGAAATTTAACAAAGTATTAATTCCTGGTATGGTCGTACTCCTTGTAGTGTTAATGATTCGCGCAGTAACCTTACCGGGTGCATCCGCAGGGGTATCTTTTTTCCTAAAACCGGACTTTTCAGTGTTGACAGCGGAATCTGCGCTAGTTGCATTGGGACATGCCTTCTTTTCATTATCGCTCGGGATGGGGATTCTCCTGACTTACGGATCTTATGTTGATAAAAAACAATCGCTGGGTACCGCTGCAATCGCAATCGGTGCAGGAGATTTGTTATACGCGTTTATCGCAGGCTTGATTATTTTTCCGACGACGTTCTCATTTGGTATTGCTCCTGATCAGGGGCCTTCGCTGATTTTTATCGCTTTGCCAGCCGCTTTCTCGGCTATGCCTTTTGGTGCGCTCTTCGGCGGTTTGTTCTTTATCTTGCTGGCGATTGCTGCTCTAACCTCAGCTGTATCGCTGCTTGAAGTGCCTGTATCCTTCACAATGGAGCGCTGGAATTGGAGCCGGAAACGTTCGGTTTGGATTTTGACGCTGATCTGTTTCCTTCTTAGTATTCCTTTAGCGATGTCACTGGGGATGTTCCCGGAGCTAACGATTGGTGGCAAATCTCTATTTGATGGGCTGGATTTTATCACCTCTAACATTATGCTGCCGCTTGGAGGTCTGCTGATTACCATCTTCGCCGGTTATTTCTGGAAAGGTGCAGCGGAAGCCGCTGGACTACAGGCGCGCTGGTTCCGTGTTTGGCTGTTTATGCTCCGTTATGTGGCGCCGATCCTAGTGTTCCTAGTGTTACTCCATACCTCGGGGATTATTTCCTTCTAATTCTGAAATTTATTTATCCAAAAAAAACTCTACAACCCCTGAGGGTTGTAGAGTTTTTTTGTGTTGAAAAGAGGGGATTAAATTGATTTTTAATTCCTACTTGACTAGGTGGAATAATTGGAATATAGTATAAAAAAGCTTGAACGGTATGGAAGGGAATGTAACTAACCAATCCATTCTTAACTAATAATTGTATACAATTATACAAATATATTATTGGGATTCGGACCCCACAGATTATCGATGAGGAGCAGTATAGAAATGGCGATACGATCACGAAGGTTATCAAAGGATAATACCTACTATGAATTAAAACAAAAAATTATTGATAGCGAGTTTGAACCGAATCAACCTGTAAATGAAGAAAATTTGGCGGCCTTGCTCGGGGTCAGCCGCACACCTCTAAGAGAGGCGATACAGAGACTGGAGAACGAGGATTTTCTGGTTCGACAGCCAAATGGAAGACTGCGGGTAGCTTCAGTAACCCTTAAAGAGGTTGAAGAAATATTTCTTATTCGCAGCATGCTTGAAGGCTATATTGCAAGAAGTGCAGCTAAGCATGCCACAGAGAAAGATATTGTGAATTTAACGACGATGATTACAAAAATGAAACACTCGTTCCAGCTTGGTGATAATCAGAATTTTGTTACATATGGATTTGAGTTCCATGATTATTTGTCAGAAATCAGCGAACTAAAAACCTTCGAGAAGGTTCTGAATCAATTAAGAGATCATTCGCTTCGTTATTGTCGATTCGTCTCTATGCATGGGGATTGGAACACACAAGCGGATGAAGAACATGATCTTATTTTACAAATGATCGCTGCTAAAAATGAAGATGGTGCTGAAAAAGCCATGCAAGATCATATTTTAAGCAGTCTATCGACTGCGCTTGATCGCATCAAAGGGATTGAAGAAAAGCTGGAAGCATAACGAAAGGGGAGACATCACCTATGAAACCACTAAATGAGGTTGAGCAAGCTTTAGCTAATCAATTAATAGAGGTTCGCAGAAACCTGCATCGTGAGCCTGAATTAGCGTATGAAGAGTTTAAAACCACAACAAAATTACGGGAATGGCTGACCCAAGCCAATATTCACATCCTTGACTTACCTTTACAAACCGGACTCATCGCAGAGATCGGGCAGGGTCACGGACCCATAGTGGCCATTCGTTGTGATATTGATGCACTTCCCATAGAGGAACAAACTGAATTGTCCTTTGCCTCAGAGATCCCAGGAAAGATGCATGCCTGTGGTCACGATTTTCACACGGCTACTATTTTAGGTGCTGCATTATTATTAAAGGCTCGTGAAAATGAACTACCTGGAAAGGTTAGAGTATTGTTTCAACCCGCGGAAGAAACAGGGCATGGGGCGGAAAGTGTCTTAGCCTCGGGAGGACTCCAGGATGTGGCGGCTATATTTGGTCTCCATAATTCACCTGACTTGCCAACGGGAGCTTTTGGAACAAGAACAGGAGCTTTAACAGCCGGTGTTGACCGTTTTGAAATTACAATAAAAGGTGTCGGCGCTCATGCTGCTTATCCTGAAAAAGGTGTAGATACGATTGTAACTGCGGCTCAGATCATTACCGCACTACAAACCATCGTAAGTCGCCAAAACAGCACCACTGAACCAGTAGTGTTAAGTGTTACCCGAATTAATGGAGGCTTCACATGGAATGTATTGCCGGAAAAAGTCGAATTAGAAGGTACAGTAAGAACTTACAATGAAGAGATTCGCCGCAATATTCCAATACAAATGACTCGTCTTATCGAAGGGATTGCTGCGGGAGCTGGGGCAGAGGCCCAGTTACACTGGTATCCAGGTCCACCCGCAACGATAAATCATGGGGAATGGGCGGACTTTACCAAAGAGATCGCCTCAGATTTCGGCTATGAAGTACATGATATTCCTCCACAGATGGGTGGAGAAGATTTCTCTTTTTATTTACAACAGATACCGGGTGCTTTTGTGAATATAGGATCGGGTCCAGCCTATCCCTTACATCACCCTCGTTTCGATGTTGATGAAGCTGCGATATTGCCAGCTGCTAAGTACTTCGCTTTATTGGCAGAACAAGCGCTGGTGAAGCTGCAAGAGGAAGCTTAATCCTAAAGATGATTGAGGGGAATGGAAATGATTGAATTAAAGAATGTTTACAAATCGTTCACTCGGAAAGGGACCACTATTGATGCTCTTAAAGGAATCGATTTAAAGGTCGAAAAAGGCGATATATTCGGGGTTATCGGCTATAGCGGTGCTGGGAAAAGTACATTAATTCGTTTAGTCAATTATTTGGAAAGACCCACCAAAGGACAAGTTATGGTCGCTGGACGTGATTTGGGAACATACAACGATAAAGAGTTGCGTACCGCTAAGAAAAATATCGGAATGATTTTTCAACATTTTAATCTATTAGAGTCTAAAAAAGTATTTGATAATGTGGCGATCCCTCTAGTTCTCCTAAAAAAGAATAAAAATGAAATCCGCCAGCGGGTAATGGAGCTGCTAGAGTTTGTTGGATTAAGTGACAAAGCGGGGAGTTACCCGAGTGAGCTATCAGGTGGTCAGAAGCAACGTGTCGGGATTGCCAGAGCGCTTGCCTCGAATCCGTCTATCCTTTTATGTGACGAAGCGACCTCTGCCTTAGATCCACAGACCACACATTCTATCTTACAGCTATTAAAAAAAATCAATGCTGAATACAACATTACCGTGATGATCATTACACATGAAATGTCCGTGATTCAAGAGATTTGTAACAAGGTAGCTGTCATGGAAGAAGGCCGGATTATTGAGCAAGGAAGTGTTCTAGATGTATTCGGAAGTCCAAAACATCTGACCACGCAAAATTTCGTGAAGACGGTTATTCAAAATAGCATGACCTCTAGCGTGCGGAAATCTATCAAAACAGAACCCGGAAGTCAGCTGTACAAGCTTAATTTTGTGGGAGCAAGTGCCTCTGAGCCTATCCTGTTTGAAATGATTCGCTCCTGCGATATAAAGGTCAATATTTTATTTGCGAATACGACGGAGATTCAAGAAACAACACTGGGAACAGTGATCATTCAATTCGATGGTGAGGCAGCAGAGATTAACAATGCATTATCTTTCTTAACAAGAAATGGAGTCGGTGTAGAGGAGGTAGAATCTAATGTTTTCGACCACAGTAACAGGTGATCAATTTCTGCAGGCGATTATAGAAACAATTCAAATGGTAGGGTTCTCCTTGTTTGTTGGTTCCCTGATTGGGATCCCATTTGGGATATTGCTTGTCATCACTCGTCCGGGTGGGGTTTTGGAGAACAAAGCGCTTTACGCCGTACTAAATCCAATTATCAACATCATTCGCTCATTGCCTTTTATTATTTTACTGGTTGCGATTGTGCCTTTCACACGATTGATTGTTCATACTTCAATTGGGACAAGCGCAGCGATCGTACCCTTGATTATCTATATCGCACCTTATATAGGACGGTTGGTAGAGAACTCACTGCTTGAAGTGAATCCGGGAATCCTTGAAGCCGCTGAGGCGATGGGAGCCACTCCTTTTCAAGTCATTTGGTACTTTTTATTGCCAGAGGCGGTTGGATCCTTAATCCTGTCTCTTACTACAGCGACGATTGGTTTGATAGGTGCAACTGCAATGGCTGGAACGGTAGGGGGAGGCGGCGTGGGAGACTTGGCGATCGTATATGGATACCAACGCTTTGACACTGTTGTCGTAGTAGCCACCGTGATTATCCTCATTATTTTAGTGCAAGGTATTCAATCTTTAGGCAACACGCTAGCAAGAAAAATTCGCCGTTACTAGTTACTACATATTCTGGGAGGGACTCGACAGATGAGTGAATGGAGTAAGCAAGATCGTTTTAAAGCATTATTATCTGGAGAACGGGCGGATCGTCCAATCGGAAGTGGTTGGCGCCATTTTATCGACAAAGAACAAACTGCAGATGATTTAGCAGAAACTACGATTTCTTTTACGAAAAAATATGATTGGGATTGGGTCAAGATTAATCCAAGAGCGACTTATCTGGCGGAAGCTTGGGGGAATCAATACGATTTTACGGATTATCAGACCGTATTTCCGAGACAGCAAACGACGGCTATTCCAACAGCGGCTAGTCTGTGGGATATCGACGTCAAAAAGGCAGTCCAGTCAGCCCCTTTGGCAGAGCATTTAGATGCGGTTAGAAAGATTCGTCAAGGGTTACCAGACACCCCGCTAATCCAAACTGTATTTTCACCATTAACAGTATTGCTATTTATTGTAGGGCGTTCTGCTTACGTTACTAAAACGGTGTTTGGTATTGAGCACCCGGTAACTTTGGAATCCTTGTTTAAAGAACATCGAGCGGCAGCACATCATGCGCTACATGCGATTTCCTTAACCTTAGCCGATTATGTACAAGAGTTACAGCAAGCGGGTTCTGACGGTTTGTTCTACGCAGTGACGGGCACAGCTCACCCAGGATTATTTGATGAAGCTATGTTTGACGAACTGTCCAGACCTTATGATTCTATTGTTTTAGAAGCAGCGAGCTATGGAAAAAACATTCTTCATACTTGTGGAGCCTACGCCCAGCCTGAGAAGTTTAACGATTATCGGATTGACGGGATCAGTTGGGATACGGTAGCCGAGGGGAATCCAGGGTTAGAGGCAAATCTCAAGGCTACTAAAGTGGGTGGAGTCGATCATGGGTTGTTTGCGGTAAACGATATTGCCCAAATCAAGCAGCAAGCTGAAGATGCATTAAAGTTAATGAAAGACCAGCCGTTTATTCTATCTCCAAATTGCGCAATCCCACTCAATGTGACGGATGAAGCGTTGGCACAATTTAAAAAATCTATATTGGAATAGGGGAAGTAAGTATGAAAAAGTTAATGTTAGTGATGATGATAGGTGTTCTTGCAGTGTTGACGGCTTGTGGCAATAAAGAGGCGGGGGATTCTGGAGATAAGAAAAAGCTTACCGTTGGATTTGGTGTCGGAACCTATGAGGAACAATTCCGCCAATCGATTCTACCGATTCTAGAGAAACAAGGGTATTCCGTTGACATTAAAACCTTCTCGCAAAATATGCAGGTCAATCCAGCAATGAAGGAAGGCTCCATTGACGCAAGCATATTCCAAAGTACAGCTTATATGGAGGCCATTAACGAAGAAATCAATGCAGATATGGTCGGAATTGCTTATGTTCCAGGTGCTCCACAAGGTCTTTATTCTGTAAATCATACCACGCTAGACGATGTTAAAGACGGTACAACCGTAGCTGTTCCGAACGATCCGGTAAACCAAGAGCGTGCACTGCGTATTCTGGAAGAATTGGGTTGGGTCAAAATTAAAGAAGGGGCAGGCGTAGCGGATTTTAATATTAATAGTATGGAACCGGATAAATATAATATTGATATTAAAATATTGGACCCCGCTCAAATCCTTGTCTCCCTTCAAGATGTTGATTATGGCGTTGTAAATGGTAATTATATTGCTAATTCGGACAGAAAGATTACGGATGCTTTGAAAATAGAAAACACACCTATGGAACACAGAATTATCGTATCGGTTAATAAAAAGGATGAAAATTCTCAGTGGGCTAAAGATTTGAAAGCTGCTTATGAATCCAAAGAGTTTGAAGAATATATTCTTGGATTAGAAAAATATGATGGTTTCATTCTACCTGAAGCTTGGGACAAAAATTAATTAAGGAAGTGAACGGAGTGACCAAAGAAAAGATTCATTTTATTGGTGGCGGACAGATGGCGGAAGCGATCATCCGCGCATGTATAGCGAATAACACCTTGTCTGTAAATCAAATTAGTGTATCGGATATTAATGAAACGCGTCTGCAGTTTTTGAATACCAAATACGGTGTAGATACGGAGAGTTCGCAAGAGCATAACCTGTCTACAGCAGATGTGATTGTAGTGGCAGTTCGCCCACAGGATGATTTAACTACCCTTGGTCAAAACGTACAACAATTCGCTACAGCTTCTGCCGCAATCGTATCGATTGTGGCGGGTGTGACGAATGATCAGTTAGCTGGTTATTTTGGAGCTGAACGGCCCATTATCCGGGTTATCCCCAATACTTTGACCGATACAGGATATGGCTATAGTGGTGTAGCGTTAAATGCTTATGCTACTCGTGATCAAGTGGAGCATTTCCTACTCGGCTTTGGAAAAGTACAATATCTGGATGAGGCGTTAATGGATGTTTTCACTGGATTTGGTGTGGCGGGTCCTAACTATATCTATTATTTCATTGAATCTCTCGTGGATGCAGGTGTACTTGCCGGACTGCCGCGTGAGCAAGCCTGGAAGGTTGCACTGGAGAATATGATGGGCTCGGTAGCAATGCTGCAACAGACAGGGCTGCATCCACGACAGCTGCTGGATATTAATAATTCACCTGGCGGTGTCGGCATGCATGGCTTGTACGAATTAAACAACAGTGATTTCGCAGCGGGTCTGCAAAGAAGTGTTCTGGCAGCCGTAAAACGTACTACTGAGCTGGGAGTGAAGTAAGCATGGCAACGATGAAATGGGATCATTTAGTTCACTATGTCAATGATTTGGCCAAACCGGTTGAGCTCTTTGGAGCTCATGGATTGGTTGCTTTTAAGGGAGGCTCTCATAAAGATTGGGGAACCTATAATGCCTTAAGTTACTTTGGGCTAACCTATCTCGAATTTCTGGGCATTGAGAATCTTGAGCTGGCAAAGGCAACTGAACATAATTTAGTGGTGAAAGATGCAGTAAAACTTCTACCAGAACATGAAGTTCTAAGTAGAGTAGTCATCCGGACGGATGATATTGAAGAAGTAGCGGCTTCCCTGAAAGCAGCAGGCTTATCATTATCTCCAATTATCGATGGTAAGCGTCTAGATAACGAGGGAAGATTAATAGAGTGGCGGATGATGACCATTGCTGGTGACTTTGGGGGACTGGTCTATCCGTTCATCATTCAATGGAGCGGAACGGATACAGAGCGAGTGGAAAGATTAACATCATCTGGAGTCATTAAACCTCATCCTGCGGGAGAAGTCGAAATCGTCCGTGCTGTATTTCATGTCTCCGATCCTGAAGCTGCAGCCAACCATTGGGGAACGATATTCGGACTGCCAGTTACGAAGTCAGAGGATGATACCTTCAGCCTTAAGATTGGCGATAGATCATTTGCTTTCGTGCAAGGAGACGAGAACCAATTTAAGCAGGTGGTTTTTGAAACAGATTCGTTAGACCTGAAAGGGAAGAAGATTTCGATTGGTGATGGGGAGTATGTTTTCGTTTAAGGGACTAGTATCTTTATAATTTTAGAAATAAAGACTTACTTGAAGGGATCGATACCTCGAGTAAGTCTTTTTGCTGTTCACCGAAGGAACTAATGATGCTTGGATTTTTTTGTTTTAATTAATTTGTAAGATTTATTGAATTTCATTATATGGTACGATGTCCATGATATAAAAGGAGGTGAAGATAATCGGTGCAGAACAAAAATACGTGGCCCATTTCCTCGCCGGATAAGCTTAATGTGGATCTAGCGCAGATAAAAAACTTTGATTATGCCTCTAAATTTATATTACTATAGACATTTTTCACTTGCCTGGCGCTATGAATTTTGATAAACATAATGGATAAATTTAGATATTACATATGGAGGTAATTACGGATGAAAACTCACTATTACTTAGATTGGTTTTATGATAAGGGCTTTTCTGAGAAGCTAGTCAATGTGTTGCATGAGGATATAACAGACAGAAAATCGCTTGTTATGATTAGCGCTGAATCGTCTGATTTTAGTGATGAACAAGTTAATATTGATAGTGTTTTTGAAAGGACATGGTTTAATCAGGCTAACATTTATTTTGATGAATATCATTTCATTGATGACCGCACGCAGAAGGAAGATGCCCAGCGATTAATTCAAAACGCCTCTGTCGTTTTTTTATGTGGTGGAACCGCTCGGGACCAAAAGCACCTTTTGACGGAATATGAATTATCGGATTTGATTAAAAAAAGCAATGCTGTTGTAATGGGAACAAGTGCTGGTGGGATGAACATGTCTGATGAATATGTGGATGAATGCACTGTTTGTGAAGGTATGGCTCTTAATCACTTTTCTTTTGAAGCTCATTTTGATCATGATAACACCGCAATGATTGAGGAGCGTTTCCCTTTATCAAATAAAATGGATATTTATGTGGCGGCAGACAAAGATGGTGCTGTACGTGTGAAGGGCAGCAAAATCGACATTATAGGCAATGTATATTTAATTTCCCACTCAAAGATTCAGAAATTGGCTGAGACGCTCTAATTATGGTTGAGTGGTTGTGACACTGACGGTTAACTGAATGGTATTTGTTTTGAGTCCCTATTTGACAGCACCTTACGAGCAAATCGAGTTGATTACTCCTGCGAAAAAGGAAGATTACGCATAACGCGCATACGATGTTCAAGCCAGCAACATTCGATCTTGAATTTATATCATTCGAGATCCATGTGAAGTTATCGAAATCTGCGATGGTAAGGATATGAAGTTTTAAGTGAAGAAGCGTTTGATACACTGAGAGGAGAAATCAAGTCTCTTTTCTTATGTACTGGGTCTAGAAAGGAGTGAATAAGCAATGGAGTGGAAAGGCGATGCAAATGCCAATAAAAAAAGAGAGTCTCAGTTCACTGAGGAACTATCGGAGTCACAATTATCGGCTTTAGAATATGTTACGAATTACGCGCGAACTCGAAAAAGTGAAGCAGTTCAGACCATCCATGAAATTCTTCAAATCTCTAATGTGGATCGGGAAGAGTTTGAAGATGCTGTGGTCAAAATAAAGTCACATGCGAAGATTGCTCTACATTTCCATCCAGATCGACTAGATCCGGTAAAGAAAAGTGTTGCAGAGGCGCTATTGGAGCAAGGTGTGTACAAGAGCCAATTTGAGACCTTGTTATCCAGTGGTAGTGTATCAGCCTATTCTGGCGGTCCACGTGATTTGTGGGAGGAAAGACTATTTGGAGGAGCATACCAACAAGAGGGTGCTTCGAATAGCGAACGCCCTAAATATGGCGCTCTTGATTTGATGCGTCATTCGGATGGGCCAGCTCCGCGCTTTGGCTCCTGCTATTTCCTCCTATTCCCTGAGGTTTCTTATCGCAGTACATACACCTATATGGATTCGCATCAAAACCCTGTACAGAAAGGGACATATGCAGAATTTGATGATATGATGGCGGCATTACTAGAGGAGATTTTCTTAAGAGATTCCGCTCTAGGGGAAAAAGATCTTCAATCACAAAAATTAGTCGACCATCTTCGGGTCAACCTCACAATGCCGTTTTCAGACCCTTCAAAGGGTGAAGCTAAACGTAATCTTAACCACTATATTGAAGCGCAAGTTCATGGAAACATCCGTCTAAAGGAAGATGTGGAAATCTTAGTAGCCGATCCTTCATTCAAGGGTACTCCAACAGGGCAAGTCCTGGAGCAAATATGTTTACAGTATGCCATCCAACTCTATTGGCACATGGGATTCGCGATGTGGGTAGACGAAGTGCCTTCAGATTTTAGAGGGCCTACGATGCCCTCCTTGGCTAAGCGTATTGCTCATGACGGTTATATCGATACGAGCATGATTGGATCTGCTGCTATGCACTTAAAGCATGATCCTTCAGCATGGCGGGACCGAGGAACCGAAAAAGAAGTACTTCAAGAATTAAAACTCTTATGGCATGTTTTGGTACGGTACGGAAAGCCGCTCCGAAACTTTAAGTTGTAAGAAGCCTTGGTACGCTTGAAGTTATGGGCATTTAAGTAAACAAACAAATAAATAAATAAGCGAATTTCCCTCCGTATGGGATATTTGACTTGTCATTGATGGGATGTTTGGGTGAATCAATAGTAAGAAGCTTCTGCCAAAGGAATTGGTGGGAGTTTTTTTGCATGTGGAAATTTTCTCGATTTGATAGATTTACAAAATATGGAATATATGCTATCTTATCTATGAAAGCGCATCCAAGAGATGGTATATTGAACTTTTATTTACCATATTTAACATAGGGAGGAAAGGTGGAAATGAAAAATTTGCTCAAGAAGGCAATCACAATGATGCTGGCATTTACTCTGCTACTTGGATTGATGACAGCGCCGCCCGTTCATGCAGACAACGCACTTTTCACAATTGAAAGCGAAAACGCTCAGCTCACCTCCGATCTTCAAGTGACGACCCAAATTTACGGACAGCCCAAACCCGGATACTCTGGAAGCGGATTTGTCTGGATGCAGAATTCCGGTACAATTTCCTTCACAGTGACTGTCCCAGAAACCGGCATGTATACGATCTCCACACGTTATATGCAGGAGCTCAGTGCTGACGGAAGGCTTCAATCTTTAGCCGTTAACGGCGTTACGAAGGGTTCGTATATGCTGCCCTATACGACCACGTGGTCGAATTTCGATTTTGGCTATCACAAGCTGAATCAAGGCAGCAACACTATTCAACTGAAGGCTGGCTGGGGTTTCGCTTATTTTGATACCTTCACGGTGGATTATGCCGATCTTGATCCCCTGGATGTGCAACCTGTCCTCAGCGATACTCAAGCCACTCCGGAAACTCAGCTTCTGATGAATTATTTAACGGAGGTTTACGGCAATCATATGATCTCTGGTCAGCAGGAGATTTACGGAGGCGGAAATGACGGCAATTCCGAGCTGGAGTTTGATTGGATTCACAATTTAACGGGAAAGTATCCGGCGATCCGCGGATTTGATCTGATGAATTACAATCCGCTTTACGGCTGGGAGGATGGTACGACCGCCCGGATGATCGATTGGGTGAATAACCGGGGCGGGATCGCGACAAACAGCTGGCATATCACTGTACCCCGAGATTTCACCGCCTATCAGCTCGGGGAATTTGTAGATTGGAAGAAAGCCACCTACAAGCCGACAGAAACCAATTTTAATACAGCCAATGCGGTAGTTCCAGGTACGAAAGAATACCAATATGTACAACTGGCCATTGGGGATTTGGCGGAGCAACTGCAGATTCTGCAAAATAACAATGTGCCGGTTATCTTCAGACCCTTCCATGAGGCGGAGGGCAACGGTGGATTGAATGGAGAAGGTGCATGGTTCTGGTGGGCTTCGGCAGGCTCGGAGGTGTACAAGCAGTTGTGGGACCTGCTCTATACTGAACTTACAGAAACGTACGGTCTGCACAATTTGATCTGGACCTACAACAGCTATGTGTACAGCACTTCTCCCGCATGGTATCCCGGCGATGATCAGGTGGATATTGTAGGCTATGATAAATACAACACGATCTATAACCGCTATGACGGTTTGTCTGGTGTGCCCAATGAGGACGCGATTACCTCGATTTTCTATCAGCTTGTTGATTTAACCGGCGGTACGAAAATGGTAGCCATGACGGAGAACGACACTGTTCCAAGCGTTCAGAATCTGACAGAGGAAAAATCGGGCTGGCTCTATTTCTTACCGTGGTATGGTGAGCATCTCATGAGTTCCGCCTTTAATTATCCGGCCACCTTAACAACGCTGTACCAAAGCAATTATGTAATCACGCTCGATGAGCTGCCTGATTTGAAGGTTAACAATCCAATTCCAAGTGCGTCTATCACACCTGCAAACGTCGAATTTGATAAAAATGCCTCCAATCAGAATGACAAAGCCATCACCGTGAATTCAAACGGCAATACGTTAACCGCTCTCCGGACAGGCGCCAATGCATTGACAGCGACTCAGGATTATACCTTGAGTGGAAATACGCTGCTGCTCAAAAAAGCATTTCTGGCGACACTGCCGGTTGGCGAGCATTCGATCATCTTTGATTTTAATAAAGGACAAGATCCCGTATTAAAAGTGAAAATTGTCGATTCCACGCCAAGCGCATCCATTGCGCCCGTGAGCGCTGCATTTGATAAAGCGGCGAATCTAGCCCAGGATATTTCCGTAGCCCTTACCTTAAATGGACACCAGCTTGCAAGTATCACACATGGAAATTCCACACTTTTAGCGAGTCAGGATTATACGGCATCAAGCGCTGCTGTTGTTCTGAAAAAATCCTATCTTTCCACGCTGCCGCTGGGACAGAATACCCTAACCTTTCATTTTATTGGAGGAAATAATGCTGTTCTTACAGTGAACGTAGCGGATAGTAGTGTTCCAGTACCCACTGGAGATTTGACGGTCCAAGCTTTTAATGGCAACACAAGTGCCTCCACCAACGGGATTTCACCCAAAATCAAAGTAGTCAATACCGGTGATTCAGCGATTCAACTAAGTAATGTGAAGGTCCGGTATTACTATACGATTGATGGCGAGAAAGATCAGAGTTTCTGGATCGACTGGGCCAGCATCGGAAATGCGAATGTAACCGGCAATTTCGTTAAGCTGGCGACTCCTGTTGCCAGTGCAGATTATGTTTTGGAAATTGGTTTCACGAGTTCGGCTGGAACACTTAATCCAGGTCAGAGCGCAGAAATTCAAACCCGTTTCTCCAAAACAGACTGGTCCAATTTCAACCAGACTAATGATTATTCGTTCAAGGCATCCAGTAGTCAGTTCATCAATAATGAACAGGTCACCGGGTATATGAATGGTCAGCTTGTGTGGGGGATTGAGCCGTAAGCTTTTAATGAAAAAAGGTATCTTTGTGTAATACAAAGATACCTTTTTTCATTTTGGGAAGAAGCAGGGAGTGCAATGGGAGAACCATTTCTGAAGTAGCCAGATTGCTCGATGATCAGTTTCTGGAGAAGGAAAAGCTTGAATTGAGCGAGATTACCATCGACTGTGTTGGCGTAATTGCAGAACTGGAGCAAAGAAATTATGTTGAAATTAGGGAATTGGGTGCTTGTGAGGAATTTTTGTAGCCAGCCGCGGTTCTCCTGAGTCGTTCCTATGGTGTGCAATGTCGCATTAATCCGGCTGCAATGTCGCAAAAGTACATGGAAATAGAGTATGAAGATAGATTATACTCGCTTTATTGATCTGATAATGAAAATCATTATCATACATAAGGGGGAGTCAGCATGAAAAGAACAAAGAAGAGGCAAGCAACCGGTAGAAAGGTAGATGCTGCCCAAAAAGCAGGACTATTAATGATATGGATGATGGCACTGGTACTTGTGCTAACGGCTTGCGGTACTGGAGGTGGAGCAAATGCGGGCACTGCCGCACTGCCATCTGCTTCAGCCGAGCCGTCACCTACATCTGAGACACAGGCTCAGACTACAGCCTTCCCGGTTACCATCTCGCATATGAAGGGTGAATATACGCTGACTGAGAAGCCGAAGGTCATTGCCGCGCTTGATGTGAAATTTGTCGATCAATTGTTAGCGATAGGCGAGCATCCGGCAGGCAGCGTTGTAGCTGGAGCGAAGGATGCAAAGTTTCCAGAATATTTAAGTGAACAATTGGGTGATGTGAAGGTCCTGGGCACACGCGATGAGCCCAATCTTGAAGCTATTGTAGCGATGAATCCGGATCTTATATTGATGACCGACTTTCAGGAGCAGGTGTATGACAGCGTCAGTAAAATAGCGCCCACAATAGTACTCGACTTCTATGAAGATTGGCGGGATACATCGGCTACCATCGGTATGATAACGGGAAAGCAGGCGGAGGCGAAGGTAGTGCGTCAAGCCTACGAGGACAAAATCGTCGGACTGCGGGAGCAGCTGTCGGCGAAGCTGGGCGACGAAACGGTAGCTCTGATTCGCCCAAGACCGGAAGGTATTCGCGTACACGGTCCCGAACATCGGACCGGAAGCATTCTTTATGAGGATTTGGGATTGAATATCCCTACATTCGTTCAGGAGATCAAAGATGATACCTCCGTTGAAATTTCGATGGAGACCATCGCTGATATCGGAGCAGATCACTATTTCCTGTTATCGGATGAATTGTTTGCCAAAGAGGCAGAGGCAATGGCGAACAGTCCGGTCTGGAAATCTCATGATGCCGTTAAAAATAACCGCGTATACAATGTGAATTCAACGCTATGGATCGCTTATTATGGGCCAATTGCCCTCAACATTATTGTAGATCAAACCGCGGAAGCGCTGTTGGGATCGCATTAAAATGGACAACTATCTGTCGTCTGTCACCTGGAAGCAAATGGCGGAGGAATACCGTCTGTGGGTAGGTGAACCGCCTGAAGGCAACGTTCGGACAATTGCCCTTAGCCAGTTGCACGAAGAAGCTGCATGCCGCGAGTATGTAAGCTGGCTTAAGGGTTATATCGGTGCGCCTGATATGCAGGTTGCCGCTTCCATGCTGGCCAAGCGGATCGGTTATCTGTGGATCGCGCCGATGCTGACCGCTATGACCCTTCATAACCGGGAAGTCTCCATCCCGCTGGAGAACAGCTTCCTCTATCATCCGGCTTCCCCAGCTTTTAAAGGGGATACGCGTTTTCCTTTCCTTGCGCTGAACGGGCTTCGAGCGACGGCGGCACCGGAAGACAGGGAAGCGTGGCGAGAAGAGATCGTAGAGGAAATTTTCGCGGTACGTCTTGCGCCGCTGCTGCATACGCTTGCTGCAATTGGTCCCGTCTCCATGGCAGTACTTTGGGAGAATATTATGGTACGTATTGCTCCGCTGTATTCTCCTAGAACAGGTGAATTAGGGCAAGAAAGGCAACGAATACAAGCAGATTTTGCCTTCCTGACCCGGATAGCTCCCGGACAATTGTTCGGCGCAAGACGCAATCCATTTACCCGGTTCACAGAGAACAATGACCTAGCTCCGGTTGCAAAAAAGAAACGTATCACCTGCTGTTTTTATTACAGGATGTCGGCGGAATATTGCGGGAAATGTCCGAAAATTGACAATGAGAATGAATCTCAATTAAAATGACAACAGCAACGCACTCACTTATGTTGCGGACGCGCTTTCACTAAAGCATGTAATCCTATTCGAGTGCGCCCGTTTAACAGAGGATGCTATTGTCAGGAGATGAGAGAAATGCCGCTGAAAGAACAGGCAAGTTTATGGAGTGATACAACGATCAAGATGCTTGATGTGCGCAGCGGTACTTTGCCACCCGGCGGCGTTATGAGCGAAACCGGATTAACAGCCAATGTGTTGCTGCTGGCAGGCGGCGGGGAAGGTAGGCTTGTGATGAATGGCGAAATTTGCCATATCCAGGCCTATTTCGCTTGTCACGCAGTCAAGGGATCAGCATTTACTTTGACTGCTGGATCAGAAACCATTCATTATACCGTTATTATGTACAAGGCTTTTCCAATGTTGGGGGCTGCCCATGTTCTGTTTCCGCAGCGCAATCACCCGTTACGCACTTCATTTGTTCACCGTCCTGTGCTCCTGGCTGAACTGCATCAGACTGCGGAACAAATCGAAGCCAAATGGAGCCGGGGCGAAGGGCTGGAGCGTTTCCATGCGAATGCGCTACTGCAAGGAATGCTTTACGAGCTTATTATGGAGTATGAATGTGGTCAGAAAGGCACAGAGGCGGATATGGTGGATGTTGTCGCTGCCTATATAGCGGGGCATTATCGTCAGGAGCTGGAGCTTAAGGAGCTGGCAGCGCTTGCCGGATGCAGTACAAGACAGTTACAGCGGCGATTCAAACAGGAGAAGTTACTAGGACCGATGGAATATGTAATCCAGCTGCGGATGGAGAGTGCCGAGCGGATGTTGCGTCATACGGATGCTCCCATCGGCGAAATTGCAGAAAAAACGGGCTATCGCGACATGTATTACTTTAGCAGGGCATTTAAGAAATATCACGGGGTTCCCCCGCAGATCTACAGGCGCACTGCCGCTTCAGGGATCGGTGCTCTCTCAGCATATTCTGGGCTGCCGGATCGCCTGGCCTCATCGTACGAGACGCTGCAAGGCCCGGTAATTTGTCATATGCGAGGCGAATATTGCGTCACCGCTTCTCCGAGGCGTATCGCCGTACTCGACGTTCAATATGCAGACCATTTGCTTGCGCTTGGGATATCTCCGGCAGGGAGTGTAGGAACGGGTAGTGCAGCGTTAAAATTCCCCCAATATATCAGGGAAAGGCTTAAGACAACGGAAATGCTCGGAACTTATGAGTACCCGGACCTGCAAGCTGTTGAACGGCTGCGGCCAGATTTAATTGTCTGTACTGAGGTGCATGCCCAGCATTATGAACGGTTAAGCCGGATTGCGCCAACCCTAATGTTTCAACGGAATGAGAGCTGGCAGACGATTCTGGGCCTGTTCGGTGAATTGACGGACAAGCGGACAGAGGTGGAGCGTATTATTGCGGATTACCTGCGCCGAACAGCATTGCTGTCTGAGCAGCTTGCAACGGCGCTGGCGGGTCAGAGCGTGGCCTTGATCCGTCCGCGTGAGTCGCTGGTACGGGTGCATACTGCCTCCCATCGCACAGGTGCCGTGCTGTACCGGGATCTTGGTCTGCCAGCTCCTCTATTTGTCGCAGACACTTCCGACACGGCTTATCATATTACAGTTGATAGACTGCCGGCTGTGCATGCCAGCCATTATTTTTTACTTAGTAACGAGATGATGCAGGAGGGGATATCTGCGACAGAGCAAAGCGTCCGAGGGATGTTGGATTCCGATGAGCGACCGTATATATACCCGGTAGATGCCGCTACATGGATCGGCTGCTACGGACCGACAGGTATCAATTACATTGTGGATCAGGTAGCCCGTACCTTGCTGGCCTGAGCGGTATCTAAGATCAACCGCTAATTTCAGGCTATTTTTAGCCTAAACGTGAACAGCCCCTGTGATTATCACAGGAGCTTGTTTGTGCTGCGGATTATTATTTGTTGGGATAGCATTTAGAATTATCTGTCTGACCTAAAATATAGTCGATGCTTACTTTATAGAAATTAGCTAGCATAATTAAAACGGCGCTCGGAACATCCAAATTTCCATTTTCATAGCGGGAGTAGGTGGCTTGTATAATATGTAAAAGCTCCTCTATTTGTTGCTGTGTCAGATCTTTGTCTTCGCGTAAATCACGGATTCCTGTGTACAATGCTCATCACCATAAGGATGAAATCCTTTGAAAACTGCGATATCTACTCATTCTTTTAATTTAACTTTTAGAGTAAGGAGTTTTTTGGTTCGTTCTGTTTAGTAAATAGTCAGTACTCGTCTTATGATAATCTGCTAGCTTAATCAGAATGGCCGTGGGAATATCAACATCACCGCGTTCATAATTACTATAAATCCTCTGGCTGCATTGCAAATACTCTGCCATTTGGGTTTGAGTTAAATCTTTATCTTCACGCAAATCTCGGATACGTTGATACATACTAAACACCTCCAAGGCAAGCATATCTTAGCGAATTATTCGCTATTGATTTTTAGCGATAAATTCGCTAAGATGATTGAAGAGATGATTTGGGAGGGATGACTGGTGAGTCTTTTGGAGGATTTATATTACGGGAAAATCTGTCCAAGTGAACTTTTGTGTTTACGCGATCCCGAGTATATACAGAACTCCAAGCTAATCTCAGAGTTTATGGACATCCTAATAGCAAAGTTATCTATAGAAGACTTTACTATGATTGAACAAGCCTTGGATCTGAGTGGCATGCAGAACTCTATCTCATCCGCTTCCGCCTATACTCTCGGATTCAGAATGGGGGCTGCTATGATAATAGAAGTATTAGAACATAAGGATGAACTTATACACTCTAAGGGAGAAGCTATGTCTTGAAAAAATAAAGATAGAGCTATTAGAGGGTAGAAATCGAGAAGAGGAGAACAAAAATTGAACAATATTCCAAACCGCATATGTTGATAGACGAACTTCTTCAGGCAGAAAGTTGGGGCATTATTCAAGCGAAGTTGGTTCCTGCTATTAAGGAAGCTATCGCTATGGGAGAGGTTGAAAAACTCTCTAAACTTAGGACTAAGATTCCATATTCTTTCGAAAATTCATTAAAGCATTTGAAAAAAGCGGAGCGGGAATTCATTCGAAACGGATGACGGAAGTGGGGGAACCTCTTAACATGCGCTGGTTATATGAAAAAGATAATTTGACGATCAGTTTTACCGTAGTGAGAAACTAAGCCAGTCGGAGGCGTAGTTGATATACCGATTAGCTCTCTTTCTTCGCTTAGGACGGATAATAATATCGGTATCGGAAGCAGTGAAAAGGATATCATTGCAGCTATCCCTGGCATCCCGCAGCGAAAAGAAAGTAGATGGTGTTGTTAACTATTGGGTGAACGTTACCAAGCTCGACGAAGGATTCTATCATCCTTCCCTTGCCTTTGTCGTCAAAGAAGACAAGGTTGAAAATCTAGAGTTAACCAAATTACTTATTGATCTGAGTGAATAAAGAAGGCAGGCTCACATGGCCAGCCTTCTTTATTTAGCTTTACAAGGCGACTTCTTTTTTGTGACCAGCCGGATGCTCCAATTGCTTCATTGGCTGCATAAATTCCCGTTAGAACTGATCCTCCTGTTTCTAAGATACCCTGGTTGATTACCGGAAGCAGCTTATAGCCTAGGGTCTTTTTTTTTGGTGCCTGTAAAATCGGGGCTTGACCATTAAGGGCAGGGCCTTCTTTACGTTATTCCAGACCATTGACAATTATTGTAAAGATGGTGTATTGTAAGTGATAAGTAGTAAGTAGTAAGTAGTAAGTTAATCAAACGCTCACCATACGGAATAAATATCATCCTGTAAATACGAATTAATGGATAGGGGTGGATGGTTATGATGGATCTTAAATTAGCACCAAGTTTTTCATTGATCGCGCTTAATGCACAGAGAAGTCTTCAGATGACTACTGTCAAGAAAGTGTCTTTGCGCTGCATGGCAGCAGCGGTTATATTGGAGCTTTACTTAGAGGGATGTTTTACACAATCTGAGATCAAGTTAACTTTGCACAAGGAAGCACTTGATCAATCTCATTCAACACTCTATAGAGAAACTGTTCTACAACCCTTACTTCATAATAGTGCTGAGGTAACGGGTGACCTAAATTGGTGGTTAAAGAAGGCTTCGAGGAAGTCTAACCATCAATTAAAAAAGTTCGAAACCGCGATTTCAGATTATCTTCAAGCAATGAATTTGCTTGAAGATATACCAAGCCTGATAGGAAGCGATATGTATTTTGATTCTGCTGAAGTTGAAATTAGAGCCTATCGCAGTAATATGGAGGCGTACACAAGCATTACAGAGAATATGCGGGCAGAGATTTTGGAAGAAGGCCCAGTAACAGATGAGGTCATTTGTATGTTATGGCTACTTCGTGAATGTGGATGTATGCATGATTTCTTCTCGCTGAACGAATTAGAAGAGGTGAATATCAAATTACATGATCTATACCAAAGTAACTTATGGGCAAAGGCGCTGTTTCCTATACAAATTCGCCAGGGAGTTGAGTTAGGTATCAAACGTTTTTTAGCATTGAAGACAAAGTTTGCGAAGACCTTTATCGGCAGTAGTCTCAATCTTATCTTCCCTGCCCTAGAGCGATCACGAGCTGTCTTTATAGAAACAGAGTCCTG
The DNA here is from genome assembly GCF_037992965.1 of Paenibacillus sp. FSL E2-0190. NCBI lineage: Bacteria > Bacillati > Bacillota > Bacilli > Caryophanales > Paenibacillaceae > Paenibacillus > Paenibacillus sp. FSL E2-0190. The sequence goes on along the minus strand of NZ_CP150306.1, from coordinate 4,348,122 downwards.
GTTTGATAATTCTAATCAAAGGTTAGACGCAGTTACTACAAGATTCATGTCCTATGGACATGAAGTTAAGGTGCTGGAGAGAGGATCGATTGCGACTCTTAAAATTGATAATTTGCTCTACGATGCGATCCCACATTTTGTAATGATGAAAGTGCCAATTCAAGGTGTGCGTCTTATTCCGAAGCGCCCGCTGTAAAGGAGTTGGTTATCAATGTCTAGACAACGATCCATGGAGAATATTATGGCGTCAGAATATGTATCGATAGGGGAATTAGTAAGAATCACAAATGCTCGTTATAGTACACTCAAACATTATACAGAAGAAGGCATGCTGCCCTTTGAACAGGCAGAGGAGAATTTAACACGCAGATATAAAAGAGAAGAAACCGTCGCGCGCATTCTTTGGATCAAAGAAATGAAAGCAAACGGTTTATCTATCCCACAAATTAAAGAAGCTTTAGGAATGAATTAAATTCCCCTTATCCTTGCAGTCAAATCTAAACCTAACTCCGTGGAAGCTTCCCCCCATACTGCGCGCGCAATTGCTGCAATTTATCCAGCTTGCTTAGACTACTGTCCCTATTCGCTAATCCCACTCCAAGGATCAGATTCTCAATAATATAGGTGGGGCCAACCATGGAATGGAACTCCCAAACCTCACCTCTCCCCGCATAAAGCACGATATCTGCATCTTGGGATCGCGGGTAGACAAGTCTATCTGTGATCAGGATGACCTGGTAATTTGCTTCACGTGCATGGTTCAGTATGACTTCAATCTCAGGCAGTATTTGCACAAATCCAAAGACAAGCAAGACATCTTGTTTGTCAGCATGCATTAAGGTCTCTAGCAGCTCATGGCCGCTGGGGGCCATTTTTTTCATTTGAAGACCAAAACGCGCCATTCGATAGATTATTAGCTCTGCTAATCCGGCGCAAGGTCCAGGGCTGTATACATAAATAATCCGAGCTGTAGATATCGCATCTACTGCACGCTTTAGTACATCGTCGCTTAAATAGCGGCGTGTTTCTTGCAAATGATGTGAACAATTGTCCAGCAGCAGTTGAGGGAGTGAGGTATCGTCTGATCGCTGCATGGCATCACGCATTTTTACAGAAGGTGTGGATTCAAAGCGGAAACGGAGCCGGTTTTTAAAATCTTTGGCATGTTTGTATCCCGCAGCTTTCCAGAACCGTGAAACGGAGGCGATGCTCAAATGCAGCTCGTCTGCCATTTCTTGTTCGGTCATATAGACCACACGTTGCTCATTTTTTTGAATAAAGTCGGCAATTATCCGTTGATTAGGCGAAAAAGCGCGGTGGTTCCAATCTTTATACAATCTCTCAATCCTCCTATGATGATGCGATAGATTGAATATAACGTGTGAATATGTTGTAAATATTTTTACAACGTTAAAAATATTGAAAAAAATATTACTCTCACTTAACAAATGAAAAAAGCTGTGATGACATGGCCTTCTTATAATGAAGATAAATTCTTATTGGGAGGCCAAATATTTCATGAGCACGATAAAAACGCGTTACACACTGACTCAGTCACAAAAAATGATGATTTTTGTACTGTCGATGTCGCTTTACGGGTTGTCCAATATGTTTACCGAGCTAGTGCCTGGGATCAAACTGGGCCCGATTGAATTATCCATTGAATATTTCGCCTTCATTCCTTTGACATTATGTATGTTGTTTCACCCCTTATATGCGGCGGTCGGAGCAGCTGTTGGTGAGGTAATCTTCGGGGAATTGATGTTAGGCCAATTTGGAGGTTTAGGGGAGCTGGAGAAATTCATTACCTTCTCACTGGCGATGTATACCGCAGGCCGTATGGTGTCTGATCCGAAAAATCGAAGACAAGTTGGAGTGGCTGCGATTACCGGCGTGGCGATTCACCAGTTTTTTAGCTCCGTTATAGATATTGTGAAGGTGTGGGTAGGGGTAGAAGAGCTAGAGGCTGTTAAAGGGCTGGCAGAAAGTATCGTTGTAATTGAGGGAGTAGGGTTATTGAATGATGTCCTTTTCTCCGGCATTTTGTTCGCGCTGATTCCTACCATGTATCTGGTTCCGCGTTTATATGGAAAAATTGAACCTTTGCTCGGCATGAAGCCGCGTGAGCGGGATATGAAATATGCAACAGGAGCATGGCTATCTCCTAAGCTGGTCATTGCCGGAACCTTTCTAGTGATGGTAGCGGTGGGGTCAGAATTGTTATCGGAATCGGGCTGGAACTTCGGTGATTTTGAGCTTGCAGGCGCGGAATCGAATGAAAAGACCTTGATTTGGCTCAGTATGTTGGTAGCGGCTGTTGTAGCGGCAACGGCGATTATTGCACTGCTTCGGCGTTCGGCACGAAAAAGACAGGAAGCGGGTCAAGCAGATGCGTAATACAATTCTTGAATTGAACAAAATTAACTTTACGTATCCGGGAGCTGAACAACCAGTACTGCAAGACGTAGACTTACGACTGGGAGAAGGGGATTTTATTGCGATCATCGGCAGTAATGGCTCCGGGAAATCTACTCTCTGCAAATGCTTTAACGGCTTAATTCCACATTATTACACTGGTGATTTCAGTGGAGAGGTGACAGTTTGCGGCCAATCTGCGGATGGAAAAAGTGTAGCAGAGCTGTCCAAACGTATCGGTTATGTTTATCAGGATTTCGAGAATCAATTGGTACGACCGACAGTGCTTGATGATGTGTCTTTTACACCTCTAAATTATGGGTTTACGGATTACAAGGAACGGGGAGAGCGTGCGCTGGCGTTAACCGGACTTAGTGACTTGAGGCACGAATTTATTTGGCAGTTAAGTGGTGGGCAAAAACATCTGCTCGCTCTGGCTGGAGCCCTAGCTATGGATCCGGAAATTCTGGTGATCGACGAACCCGTAGCCCAGCTGGATCCGCAGCATGCCCGTCATATCTATGATATTTTGCAGCGTTTGAATGAGGAGCATGGAAAGACCATTGTAGTGATTGAGCATCATGCGGAATTTATTGCGGATTATTGCAAAAATGTTGTCCTGATGGATCAAGGTAAAATGCGCTGGCAGAAGCCTGTGCGTGAAGCTTTGTCATCTGTACAAGAATTGCTAGAGCTGGGCATATACCCACCGGATGTGACCCGGGCGGCTTGGCTGCTACAGCCTGATGATCAGAAGTCAAAGCTGCTTCCCTTAAATGCTGATGAAGGTAGTACCCGCATGACGCTTCGTCAGGATGCCAAGGAGACACTTCCAATCAGACGTATGCAAGAGCAGCTCCCCAAAGCTGCAAAAGAAAAAAAATCTATCGTTCAGCTGGAGAATGTTCACCTCTCTTACCGTACGATTCATAAGGTGCCACATCCTGTACTGAATGGAATTCAGCTAGAACTGGGGCAGGGAGAGTCCATTGCTCTTATTGGCAACAACGGAGCAGGTAAATCTTCATTAATGAAGCTGATTGCTGGTATTGTCAGACCTACAGATGGAACCGTAAAGGTTAAAGATATGACGGTGAACGGGCTGCCGCCTGAACGTCTCTCCGGTACGGTAGCTTACGTATTCCAGAATCCGGAGGAAATGTTTATCGAGGATTCTGTGCGTAAGGAAATTGCTTATTATCTGAAGGCGCGGAAACTACCAGATACGGATGGAAGAGTGGATGAGATGCTAAAGGCATTTCGCTTAAGCGAGCTGGCTGAACGGGATGCCCGACTGCTAAGTGGAGGGCAGCAGCGCCGGGTATCCTTGGCGATTGGTGCCGCGGTTAGGCCTGCTATCATGTTGCTTGATGAACCGACAGCTAATCTGGACATTTCGACCAAACAAGAAATGGTACATGTGCTGGAGACGCTTCGTAATCATGTGAAGACGGTCGTCATAGCAACTCATGATATGCAGCTTGTCTCTGAATGGGCCAGCAGAATAATTGTAATGCATCAAGGGCGGATAATTGCGGATGGGACGAAGGATGAAATTTTCGCTGACGGCCTTCTTTTACGGCGTGCGGGTCTGGCCCAGACCCAATTGATGGAGCTAAGTCGTATGCTCGGTCTCCCTAGAATTTGCAGTAGCTTAGAAGAGTTTGTGAGTTTAGTGGAAAAGAAGGAGGTAGCTGCAATCCATGGAAGCCGTTAAACGGGCACTTGACCGTATATCTGTAGAACAAATCAAATTGGAGTTACTCGGGACCGCATATAACAGCAGCAGCACTTTTCTGGGCAGGCTGGACCCGCGAACCCTGCTGCTCTGGTATCTCTTTTTTGCCATCGTGCCTTGGTTTGTACATAACCGGACAATCCTGTTAGGGATGTTCGTGCTTATGGTTTTAACGACCGTCCTCTCCCGGGTCAGCCCTTATATTATTTTTATATTATGTCTCGGCTTAATCAGCCAGATTGGCTGGATGTTTATATTGACGCTCTTTTTCGGTGGGGGGATTGAATCCTTGCTGCCTATGCTGACACTGACGCTTAAGCTTTCGGTGATTTCGCTGGCGAGTATAACGGTTTTCTCTAGTCTTGATCCGGAACGACTTAGTGACGGCTTACTGTCTTTAGGAATCCCTGATACCTTTGCATTCAGCTTATCTTATGGCTATCGTATTTTGCCTACTTTACTAGAGGAATTCCATCAGATCCTACTTTCCTTTAGATTGAGAGGGCAACGACCGCTTCAACATGGAATTTTCTATTGGCGAACAATAACGTATTATTTGCGAATCGTCATTCTGGCATTTTACCCGCTCATGTTGAACACAGCTAAACGTTCTCGAACAACGATTGAAGCACTTGAGACTCGGGGATTTAGCTACGGCCTTAATAATAAGAAAGTGAAGAAGATCAAGTTATCTTATTTAAAAATGAAGCGGTCCGACTGGTACTTTTTATCCGGATCCACTGCTTATGTCATCTTGATATTCTGTATTGGTTATCTCTACCCTGAACTGGTGTATTAACATAACTTACAAGCTCAAAGGAGACGAATTAGACATGATGAATATTGATCTGCATACCCATGGTAAATTATCTAAGAAATCTACGTTTTCACCCGAATATTTTGCGGAGATGATGTTCGAAGCCAAGGCGAATGGATTACAGGCTGTAGCATTGACCGAGCATTTTAATACTTCTAATTTCTTTGCGATGTATGATGCGCTGGATCAGACTTATCCCTATAACGGGCATTATTACGATGTGAACGGACTTAAACTGTTTCCAGGCATGGAAGTGGATATCGCGGAGACAGGTCATATCCTGTTGATCGGACTGAAGGAGAATGTTCTAGCTGTTCGCGCTTTACTAGATGAGCATACGCAGGAGGGGAATTTCATACCTTTTAAGCAGTTGCTTGATATGGCCGACGAACATAATCTTTGGAAAATCGGAGCCCATCCCTTCCGAACTTCTACACCTTTACATCAACTGGATCCGGCATTGCTTCAGCGATTAGACGCTTTTGATTTCAACGCTAAGGATATTTACATGCAGGGGGTGGAGACCTATAAAAACCTGATCACGCCCTTTGCTGAGAAGCTGGGTGTGCCTGTGATTGCTGGCAGTGACAGTCATCAGTGTTTGCAATATGGCAGTGTTGTGAATCGACTGCAAGACTCCTGCTCAACGGTGGAAGAATTGAAGGAAGCTATCAAACAAGGGAACTATGAAATAGAGGTTTCTCCGTGTCTTCATACCAAAGTAAAGGCTTCGGTAATGATGAAAAAACTATTGAAGCAGTTAATTGGCGAAGCTCCCTCCAGAGATGAAGCGGAGTTAGGATATATGGCGTAGAAAATAGAAGAGGGTTGTTCCATAAGCCATGAAATGATGAAATGGCTACTGGGACAACCCTTTTTGTTGTTCGCTGGATTTCATTACTTTTGCATGTACAAAGATAACTATCGGACACAGATGACCTTAAACGCAGTTTTACTCCACATTTGGGATGCTAACGGACCGCATAGCCACTAATGGCACTAAAAACACCATATATGAACCTCATTCTACGGAATAACGTCTCTGGAGTCCGAAACTCTGCTCAAAAGGCTGGAAATTTGCCAATAACGTCATCTGGGTCCTCAAATCTCAGAATGTATGAATTATCGTTTGTCTTTCGAATCTTTATTGCTGACACGGGTGGGTCTGGTCACCCAATTCGTGCGATTCATCGGTTTTACGGTATCAATTCTTGAATTGGAAGGTTCATTCGAAGGTTCTGTGGATTTAGTTTCAGTAGAAGCTGCACCCTCTTGATCTACGGTTTTTTTCCTCGATAGTCCTGTACCATCATGTTTGCCTCTGTTCCATACTCTACCCTTACTCATACATACACTCCATTTCTATACGCTTATTCATAAACCATATCATATAAGGACAAGTTAAGGAAGGAAGAAAGACATAACACAGATCGAAGAATTTTTCAAGTTATAAAGGTTACTGGAGATTTCATTTTATGGTGGCTATAATAGTACTGATATTGAAAGGAGAGTACTTATATTATGGCAATCAAGATCATAACAGACAGCGGTTCAGACCTACCCCTTGACTACATGGAGAAGTATAATGTTTCCGTGATCCACCTACCGGTTCATTTTGGGCATGAGTTAATGCCGGCAGATACGGACACGAAAAGCTTTTATGCTCAAATGCGCGAATCCAAGGAGCTGCCTACCACAGCTAGTCCAAGTCCCAACGAATTCCTTGAGAAGTTCAAGCAAGTGGAGGAGGGAACTGACATTATGGTCATTTGTATGTCCTCTAATATTAGTAGCACTTATCAGACGGCTATGATTGCTATGGAAATGTATAAGGATGAAGGACATACCAATGCAATAGAGGTTATAGATTCCAAAAACTTCTCAGGCGGGCTGTCATTGATTGTCGGCCTGGCGGCGCAGTGGTCCTTAACTTGTTCAAGCTTGCAAGAGCTCAAGGAAAAGGTACTTCAGCAGATAGAGGAAGTTAACGCTTATTTTACGCTGGACACTCTGGAGAATGTAATGAAAGGCGGACGTCTAAGTCGGCTCTCGGGAGCCGTAGCGTCTGTACTCAATATAAAGTTGCTGCTCAAAATCAGCGAAGAAGGCACTGTCGAAGTAGTGGAGAAGACCCGGGGTCTTCCAAAAGCACTGAATCGTCTGCTAGCGCATTTGGATGAGAAGCAGCATGATTACGAGAAAGCGGTTATCGCTATTGTACACAGTAATTGTGAGAAGCTGGCACTCGAGATTAAAGAACGCATTTTACTAAAGCATCCCTTCAAAGAAGTCTTACTCTCAAGCATGGGGCCGGTTATGGGAACCTATGCTGGGGAAGGCGGAATTGGCGTAGCTTTTTAAAGTAGTGATCCTCACAATCCAGACAAATTACGATCGTACATGGGACGGTTTCCCGTGTGCGATTTTTATTTTATTACTATGTGATAATTTAGCTATTCTTTAGATTGTGTTTAGGCTCTGTTAATAATCACAGAATATAGTTAGATGGGGGGATTATCATGTATACAATATTGATCGCTGATGATGAAGCAGAAATTGTGGAATTGCTAAGATTATATTTAGAGAAAGAGTACAACATTTTGGAAGCAAACAGTGGTACTGAAGCCTTAACGCAGGTACAGAACCATAAAGTTGATTTGGCAATTCTGGATATTATGATGCCGGGTCTGGATGGACTGCAATTATTGAAAAAGATCCGCGAGGTGCATCATTTTCCAGTGTTATTTTTATCCGCCAAAAGCGAACATCATGACAAAATTCTGGGTCTTGAACTAGGAGCCGACGATTATATTTCCAAACCGTTTAATCCATTAGAAATAGTAGCCCGTGTTGGAGCACTGCTGCGGCGTGTACATCATTTCGATGCGCAAGTCGTTGAGGAAAAAGAAGCTGAACAGATTGTATTAGGTGAATTAATGCTGGATCAAAGCCAGTGTCTGCTCTATCGTTCAGGTGAACCTGTGGTGCTTACTTCTACCGAGTACAAAATTTTGGAACTAATGATGAAGCAGCCTGGACGAGTCTTTACACGCAAAAAAATCTATGAGGCCGTGTGGGAAGATTTCTATGTGTACGAAGATAATAGTATCATGGTACATATCAGCAATATCCGGGAAAAAATTGAGGAAGATTCCAAAAAGCCAGTATATTTAAAGACTATTAGAGGGCTGGGATACAAAATTGAAGCGCCTATGGAGCAATAGAGATCAACGACCTTTACAATCATCGCTGACGCTGGATTTTTTGTTGTTTATCTGTATTTTGTTTTTTCTCGTGATTGTATATTATTTGTTTATTAATCTTGATGTGACCCATATTTTTGAAAAAAATAAAATCGCTGATCCTGATTTGAAGGTGGAAGCTAGTGCTTATCGAGATAATCTGGAGCATGGGATAGAAACCAAACGTCTTCTGCGTAGCGGGGGATGGATCGAGGTCTTGGATCAAGACATGAAGGTCACCAAGGTTGTTGGAGAAAAAAAAGACGGTGTAACCCAATATACCAGTAACCAGCTTTTAAAAAGTTTGGAAAATGGAGAAGATCAAGCTTACTTTTACTCGTTGACCACGCTAAATGCTCAGAGCGAATCGGAGTGGCTGCTCTTGAAGCTGCCGCGGGAAGCTATCACCATCACCATTAATAGTGATCCCTTCGTGGCCTACTTTAATCATTCGCTCTCATACTACGTCTTTTTGGGTGTGGGAATGATTCTTTTGCTAATTATCGTGTACAGCTATTGGGTAGCGCGGCGAATCAGGAAACCACTGCGTATCATCACGCTTGGATTGAAGCAGATGATTCAGGGGAATTATGATACTCGAATCGCTTTATATGCAGAGAAGGAATTTTCGCAAATTGGAGAGACTTTTAATTATATGGCAGACGTAATTGAAAAGACGACCAAAGAAAAACGCCAGGCAGAGGAAAGTAAGAAACGGATGATGGTTGATCTGTCCCATGATCTGAAGACGCCGATAACGAGTATACAAGGCTTTGCACAGGCGCTTGTAGAGGGTAGAGGCGAGGATGAAGAACGCCAAAAAAGATATTTAAGCTATATTTATAATAAATCCTCACAGGTTACTAAGCTGATTCAGAACATGCTGGAGCTGTTAAAAATAGATTCACCGGATTTCTTGCTACGAATGGAACATCAAGAACTGGGCGAATTTATTCGTGAAATCATTGCAGATACGTACGGAGAGATTGAACAAAAGAACTTTGTTTTGCATCTAAATGTTCCCGAAGAGGATGTGTTCTTGAACTTTGATGCGGAGCTGCTCTCGAGTGTGGTTCATAATTTGATCTCCAATGCACTGATCTATAATCCTCCAGGTACACATTTGCGTGTGGAGGTGATCCCTTTGGAGAAAGAAGTCACGATTGAAATCGCTGATACTGGAGTGGGTATTCCAGAAGAGCTGTGGTCCACAATGTTTGATCCGTTTGTTCGGGGAGATAAAGCGCGGACAGCTTCGGGAGGAACAGGGCTAGGTCTCTCGATAGCTATGAAAAATACAGAGAAAATGGGGGGGACGCTTCATCTCAGTCGACGAAAGAAGGAACCTACGGTATTCACCATCCGGATTCCGAAATAACGAGCTGGAAGACATCCAAATCAGAAGACGGGAGAGAAAGTATGGCTAAACTGAACAATTTCATCAGAGTTTGTCTAGCGATTCTTTTAGTGTTAGGCATTGTATTTTTAGGCTCACGCGTAGATTTTTTATTCACACCGATCCTGTCTTTGTTCAGTGTCATTATAGTGCCTTTAATGCTGGCGGGTTTCTTTTATTACCTGCTGCGGCCACTGATCGATACCTTGGAGAAATATAAGCTGAATCGTTCTTTGGCGATTATCATCGTATATGTAGTTATTTTAGTGCTTCTGTTTGCTTTTATTATCGGCGTTTGGCCTTCACTTCGCACACAATTAGTTAATTTCGTCGATAATATGCCGAATCTCATTGCCTCCTTGAATCAACAGCTATTGAAACTAGAAGATAATGAATTTCTGTCTGCGTTGATCCCTGCTGATGCGAATCCAGCCTCCACATTGACGGATTATTTGAATAAAGGGTTTACGCTGTTAACGAATTACGTATCAGGATTGTTCTCTTTTGTTTCGAATTTCGCGATCATTTTATTCACCTTTCCGATTATGTTATTCTACATGCTTAAGGAAGGTGGGAAATTCGGACGTAAGATTGTAAGTTTCTTTCCAAAGAAGTATCGTGAAGAAGGAACTACAATGATGACTGAAATCGACAGTGCGCTTAGTGGCTTTATCGTGGGCCGGGTGCTTGTTAATTTAGCCTTAGGCGTTCTGATGTATATTGGTTTCCTTATTATCGGCCTGCAATATGCATTGCTGTTGACTGTAATCGCAGTTGTGATGAACTTCGTGCCTTTTATTGGTGCGATACTGTCTAGTATCCCTATTTTCATCATCGGATTCATTCAATCGCCGTCTATAGCCGTCTGGTCCATCATCATTGTTCTGGTAGCGCAGCAGATACAGGATAATTTAATCGCTCCCTACATCTTTGGGAAAAAGCTCGATATTCATCCACTGACAACGATTATCCTGGTATTAGTTGGCGGTGATTTAGGCGGGATCATTGCGATATTGCTGATTATTCCGCTGTATATGATTGTTAAAATCGTCTTGACCAAGGCCTATTATTTGTTTGTCAAGCAACGCCGGGTAGAGATAGAGGTAGAGGAGAGTCCTGATATCTCTTAAGTTAATAAAACATTATGGAGGGATTTCTATGAATGAAGGAACGGAGCAAGGACTAATTCATATTTCAGATGATGTGGTGACTTCGATCGTCGGGCAAGTGGTTCTGGACACACCGGGTATTGCCGGCATGTCAGGAAGCAGTATCTCGGACAACTGGGCTAAACGTCTAAGCGGTAAAAATGTAAAAAAAGGAATGTCCGTTGAAGTAAAAGAAGTGGATGTTGCCATCGATCTTCAGGTCATAGTTAATTACGGATGTGTGATTCAAGAGGTCTGCTATATACTGCAGCAAAATGTAAGAAATGCTGTTGAGAATATGATGGGACTGTCTCTAGTTTCCGTAAATGTTAAGGTTGAGAAGGTCGCTCTGCCATTCTAAGAATAGCCCATTTAATAGGCACCGTAATCTAGGCTTCTGCATAGAATGGAGCAAATCCATTTACGGAGGTCAGAACATCCATGTCGACATTTAACACTGGGCAGCAACAGAATGTGATTTATCAGGCCGATCCTGCTGTGATCCGGCACCTGCACGGTGTCCGCGATTCCCTACATCAATCTTGCAAGCCATACCTTAACCATAAGGTGAACGTACAGACAATAGATGGCTTTGTACATGAAGGCGTTATAGCCGGAGTAGATAATAAACACTTGTATCTGAACGTTGCAGCTAATGGGCAAATGCCCCGAGGGTTTTACAACCCTCATCAGCCTTATCATCCTCATCCGGGCCCGGGACCTGGCCCATATCCAGGACCTTATCCAGGTCCCCCATACAATAATAATGTGATTTTACCGCTTGTGTTGTTTGAACTGCTTGCTATCTCTTTAATCTAGTGCTCGGGTTTAATTGAAGAAGGACATGTGCAGGATTTGTGGTCATACGTTGACGCATCCCGCCAGGTCCTTTTTTTGTAGGCGTAAAGTATGTGTTAGAAGAAGGTGTTCTCATTATCACTTTAGGGATATAATGGGTACAAACTCTGGGAGGTGGCATATGATTAGATACCCTTTTTTGAAAAAAAATGCGACGATAGGCGTTACAGCACCTTCATCTGGAGTAGGCATTCAAAATGCAGAACTACTAACACTGGCCTCCAGCCGTTTGAAGTCGCAAGGATTTAATGTCATTATCGGCGAAACGGCATGGAAGCAAGATAAGGCTAAATCTGCACCAGCCAATGTTCGTGGTCATGAGTTTAATGAAATGATCAAAGATGATGGAATCGATGTCCTTATTCCGCCTTGGGGCGGGGAATTGTTAATTGAAGCTCTGGAATTTATTGATTTTGATGCTTTGCAGGACAAATGGATCGTGGGATATTCAGATATAAGCGTCTTGCTGCTTGCGGTCACGCTGACAACCGGGTTGGCTACTGCCCACGGAGCGAATCTCATTGATTTACGGGGAGAGTATTCGGATGATACTACAGCCCTCTGGCAGGCGGTTCTAGAGACACCAGTGGGTGAGTCCATTGTGCAGCATTCATCTCTTAAATATCAGCGGGAATGGCAGCATGATGTGCCTTCGCCATGCGTTTTTCATTTGACAGAGGAGACTTATTGGAAGTCTCTAACTACAGATGCTGTAACGATGAAAGGACGTCTGTTGGGTGGTTGTATAGATGTAATTAGGCATTTGATCGGCACACCTTATGGAAAGCTCCAGCATTTTCAGCAAGAAATGATTCATGACGAACCTATTGTTTGGTATTTGGAAAATTGTGAATTGAACACAGCGGATTTACGCAGATCTTTAGTGCAGATGAAGCTGGCAGGGTGGTTTCAGAATTGTTCGGGGATTATGTTTGGCAGAAGTCCAGCTAATCGGCCTGTGGATAACTATACTGCCGAGGATATCTATGCTGAACTATTTGAAGAGCTTAAGGTACCGATCGTTTATGATATCGATTGTGGTCATGTCCCGCCGCAGGTTACTTTTATTAATGGAGCTTATGCAGAAATTGAAGTGGCAGACGGAGTAGGGACGGTAAAGCAATATTTCTATGAATAGCGTTAAATCAAAAAAGGACAACCCCTCGGGTTGTCCCTTTTACTATCATTAGTTCCCTGTATTTACAATCGCTGTGATTTCCTCATCCAGGTCCAGTCTTACATCTTCACGATAGGCGCGAACACCATATTCACTGAGCATGTAACGTAGGATCGCTTCAATCATATTGGACTCCACTAGAAATTGACTGCGGCCCTGTACCCAAACCTCTGCAGAGTAACCGGTATCTTCTTCCCAGCTCAGTTCTACCTGAACATCCTCTGGGCGAACAGCCTTTCGTTCCGCCATGTGCAGACAGAGGGCATTGATGATCTCATCCATGCTTAGAACAATTGTAGACATTAGTACCGACCATCCTGTTCTTCTAAGCGGCGACGTTCTTTTCTACGACGGAAGAAGGACATCACGAGCATAACCAATACATAGATAGCTAGCATATTAACGGCAAAGCCTAGGAAGTCACCAAAAGCTCCCATTCCACCAAACATTCCACCGAATAATAATCCGGCCAAACCACCGATCATCATGCCTTTCATTAAGCTGCCGCCGCTGAAGAAGCCACGTTTTGTATTTGCAGCAGATCCTGCTGTGGAACTTTTAGTGCTGTCACTTTTTTTGATGTTATTTGTTGTTGTTGATTTTTTTGGAGTTGTTGAATAGCTGCGAGTGCCGGATTTGAATCCGCCGCCACCTCGACGTGCATCGGCAAAGTCTGGAGCAACCACTGCAAAAAACAGAGTGAAGGCCATTAGAATCATCATTACGCGTTTCATTGGTTTCATTTAGTACGAAAACCCTCCTGTGAGCATGAATTTTTGTGTATGGTCGGTAATACGCAGACATGCCCCACAAGGTTTCAATTTTATTTATCATAATTTATACTTTTATACACAAAAAAAGCGTGGATCCAGGATCCACGCAAACAGCAGTTAGAGAGTCGTCATTCGTTACTTATACCCATCAGCGACAAGCTCAAGCGCTCCCGTTGCCGGATCGATGATCATGCCATGGATAGGTACATTAGGGGGAAGCAGTGGATGACGTTTAATCAGGTCCACAGTCTGAATTACCCCTTCTTCGACATTGTCAAACCCACGCAGCCATTTTGTAAGTTTGATTCCGGAATTCTCCAGTGTAGACAGCACTTCTTCAGATACTCCACGTTCTTTAATGGAATTGATCATATGGTCCGCATTGAGGGAGGCCATACCGCATTCATAGTGTCCAACCACGATTACTTCTTCAGCATCTAGTTCATATAGAGCTACCATTACACTACGCATAACACTACCAAAAGGTTGAGAAATAACCGCGCCAGCATTTTTGATGATTTTGACATCACCATTTTTGAAATTCATGGCTTTCGGCAATAATTCAACGAGTCTAGTGTCCATACAGGTGATGATCAGCATTTTTTTGTCAGGATAACGACTGGTTAAATAAGCTTCATAGTCCTTATTCTCTACAAAACCTTTATTAAAGTTAATAATTTCTGATACGTGGCTCATATTAGCTTCCTCCCTTAAATTCCTTGAATTGTACTTACGTTGCGCATATCTCTTACCATGATATTGTTGCCATAAATCTGAGAATCACTGACCAGCTTATAGGAAGAGAAACGTTCCTCTGCATCGAGTCGCATCTTGTCTTCATAAAAGATTTCCTGTTGCCGGCTTACGATAAAGGGAAGAGAATTCGTCTCTATCCTAGAATCGCCTTGCTCCACTTCTGAAACAATCAGTAACACATTAATTCCGTCACACCCGCAGCCTACCGTATCATAAAAGAGCTTGAAAAATCCTGGCTGATCTCCAAGCCTTTCCTTCAACTTCCTTTCTGCGAGAGGTGTAACTTGAATCATCATAGCCCTGTTCACGCTCCTTGATTTTTGTTCGAAGCATGGTCTGCTTCTTATGTAACTCATTAAATATTTAAAATTAGAGATGTATCTCTGAAGTTGATTATACTCATTCAAAAAAGTATCATCAAGAGGAGTCTGTAAAACAGAGAAAGCAGGTGGAGTAGAATGGAACAACAAGTAAAGGAACGATGGGAACAATTCAGCGAGTTATTAGCAAAAATTAGTGGATATTCAGAGGCCATAGAATTAATGCACTGGGATTTGCGCACAGGTGCACCACGTAAGGGAGTAGAAGTTCGTTCCGGTACGATTGGGATGCTGAGTGGAGAATTGTTCAGACTTGAGATTTCACAGGAGATGGGTGACTTTACAGCATTTTTCAGCCGTCCAGAAGTGTTGAGCCAGCTTACAGCTAATCAACAAAAGATCGTCAACGATTGCCGCAAAGAGTATGAGCGCAGTAAGAGTATTCCGTCCAAAAGATTTGAAGAGTACGCTGTCCTGTCTGCTCATTCCCAAACGATCTGGGAAGAAGCTAAGGAGAACAATGACTTTGCTACATTTGAACCTTATTTGAGTAAAATCGTAGCTCTGAAACAAGAGTTCATCGATTATTGGGGTGTTAATGGCACACGTTACGATACGCTACTAGATATGTATGAGCCTGATCTCACAGTAGAAAAGGTGGATGAAGTGTTCAGTCGCCTCCGCAGCCGCTTGGTTCCGTTAGTGGAAGCTATCGCTGCTTCACCTAATAAACCAGATACCAGCTTCTTGCAGCAGATTTTCCCTAAAGAGCAGCAACAAAAGTTTGGTAACTTTATTCTGAAGCAAATGGGCTATGACTTCGACGCAGGCCGCTTGGATGAGAGTGTGCATCCTTTTGCTACAGGGCTGAATCCAGGTGACGTTCGTATTACGACCGCTTATTTACTTGATAACGTGACTAGCGCCGTCTTCAGCTCACTGCATGAAGGTGGACATGCGCTTTACGAACAAAATATCAGCCAAGATTTAGTGGGAACACCGCTGGCTCAAGGCGCATCGATGGGGATTCATGAATCTCAGTCGAGACTATGGGAGAATATGATTGGCCGCAGCCGTGCGTTCTGGCAACGTTATTACGGTGATCTGCAGCAGCATTTCCCAGAGCAGCTTGCTAATGTAGATGTAGAGGATTTCTACCGGGCTATTAACAGTGTGGAAAATTCATTCATCCGAATTGAAGCAGATGAGCTTACATACAATCTGCACATTATTGTGCGTTACGAGATCGAAAAGCTTATTTTTAATGAAGGACTATCTGTCAAAGATCTGCCTCAGGTATGGAATGCTAAATATCAAGAATATTTAGGTATTACACCGCCTAATGATGCGCTTGGTGTATTGCAGGACGTGCACTGGTCCGGTGGAGACTTCGGATATTTTGCATCCTACTCTTTGGGAAATATGTATGCTGCCCAAATCTTGAATACACTCCGCAAGGAGCTGCCGAACTACGATGAATTGATTGCTGCGGGAAATCTTTTGCCGATTAAAGAATGGTTAACAGAAAAAATCTACCGTTTCGGAAAAAGTCTGACCCCTTCGCAAATTATCGAACAAGTAACAGGTGAGCCGCTCAGTCCAGATTATCTGGCTGATTATTTGGAGGAGAAATACACGGAGATTTACAAACTGTAATCCAGTGAGGTCCGCGTGGTATAATAGAAAGAAAGCTTAGACGGAAGGATATGGATATGGCAAATACTCACACCTACACCCGGAGAGAAGAAGTCGCGAATGCGATTACGCACGGGATCGGAGCTGTATTAAGCGTCGCTGCACTTGTCCTGCTTGTTGTTTTTGCAAGTCTGAAAGGAACGGCATGGCATGTAGTCAGCTTCTCCATTTATGGAACGACAATGCTGCTTCTGTATCTCAATTCAACACTTGTGCATAGTCTCAAAGAGGGCAAGGCGAAGGATTTGTTCGAATTTTTCGATCACTCCTCTATTTATCTGTTTATCGCAGGCACGTATACACCCTTTTTGCTAGTAGCTATTCGGGGAACACTTGGCTGGAGTTTATTTGGTGTTATATGGGGAATCGCAGTATTTGGCGTTTTCTTCAAAGCGTTTTTTGTTAAAAAGTTCTTGTTCATGTCTACGGTGTTCTACATTGCTATGGGTTGGCTGATTGTTATCGCCTGGAATCCTCTTTCAGCAGTGGTAGCGGACGGTGGCATGATTCTGTTGATGGCTGGAGGAGTGCTTTATACTCTAGGTACAGTTTTTTATGTATGGAGAGGGTTTCCGTTCCATCACGCGATCTGGCATGTTTTTGTTCTTGCGGGCAGTGTCACACATTTCTTCGCCATATTGATTTATGTACTGCCAATCCAATAATTTCAAGCGGATTTATCGCGGAAAATATGGATTTTTAATAAAGAAAGAGATGACAAGCAAAAGTGCTTGACATCTCTCTTTCTTTTAGGTATCATAAGGGACGTTGTGAAGGTGTAAAGTGTTTTTCCTTGACGAAGGGGTTGTCCTTAATGAGTCAGGAGAATAGGCTCGAGAAAACGAATCGTATCAATTTGCTTTTTGCCTTCTATGAACGACTGCTTACAGATAAGCAGCAAACGTTTCTTAAATATTATTTTCACGATGATTTTTCCTTGGGAGAGATTGCCGCTGAATTTGAAATCAGCCGCCAAGCTGTTTATGAGCATATTAAGCGGGCTGAGCAAGTCCTTGAGAATTATGAAGAAAAACTTGGACTATTAGTAAAACATGAGAGTCGTACTAAATATTTAGAAGAGCTGCGCAGACTGCCGGAGAATGGGATGCTGCCTGAGCAATATAAACTTCGGTTCGCGGAGATCGTGGATCGCTTGCAGAGGTTAGAGTAGCATGAAGGGAGAAATCTGCATATGGCGTTTGAAGGTTTAACCGGAAGATTGCAGAATGTGTTCAGCAAGCTACGCGGTAAAGGTAAAGTATCCGAAGAAGACGTAAACGAAGCTATGCGTGAAGTGCGGTTAGCCCTTCTGGAAGCCGATGTTAACTTCAAGGTAGTTAAAGAATTCGTGGCTAAGGTGAAAGAAAAGTCCATCGGCAAGGAAGTCATGGACAGCTTTACGCCTGGCATGGTAATTATCGACATCGTCAACAAGGAACTAACCGAGCTGATGGGCGGAAGCCAAGCGAAGCTGGCCAAGTCGAACAAGCCACCGACCGTCATTATGATGGCGGGTCTACAAGGGGCTGGTAAGACAACCACTTCGGGTAAGCTAGCTAAGCTGTTACAGAAGGGCAATCATCGTCCGCTCCTGGTTGCGGGAGATATTTACCGGCCTGCTGCTATCAAGCAGCTGCAAGTGCTGGGAGAACAGATTAAGGTTCCTGTATTCTCGCTTGGTGATCAGACTAGTCCGGTAGAAATTGCCAGACAAGCTGTACAACATGCGAAGGATAACGGACTTGATTATGTTATTATCGATACTGCAGGCCGCCTGCATATTGATGAAGAACTAATGGAAGAACTCAAGCAGATTCACAATGTTGTAAATCCTGATGAAGTACTTCTTGTAGTAGATGCTATGACGGGTCAAGACGCCGTGAATGTAGCCGAGAGCTTTAATAAGCAGCTTGAGCTTACAGGGGTCGTATTGACGAAACTCGACGGCGACAGCCGTGGTGGTGCTGCACTGTCAGTAAAAGCTGTTACCGGTTGCCCGATCAAATTCGCCGCTTTAGGGGAGAAGATCGACGCGCTGGAGCCGTTCCATCCGGAACGTATGGCTTCGCGGATTCTGGGTATGGGCGACATGCTGTCGCTGATTGAGAAAGCCCAGGCGAACATTGATACTGACAAGGCTAAAGAAATGGAACGTAAGATGCGTAATGCAGAGTTTACGTTCGATGATTTCCTTGAGCAAATGGATCAGGTGAAGAAGCTAGGCCCTATCGATCAAATTCTTGATATGCTTCCGGGTATGAACAAAGCCAAGGGCATTAAAGATTTAAAGGTCGACGATAAGCAAATGGGACGCGTTGAAGCCATAGTTCATTCTATGACTAAGGCGGAGAAGCAACAGCCTGAGATCATTAACCATAACCGCCGCAAGCGTATTGCAACCGGCAGCGGAACCTCAGTCGCTGAGGTCAACCGCCTCATCAAACAATTTGATGAGATGCGTAAGATGATGAAGCAATTCTCCGGCATGATGGGCGGAGGCGGCAAAGCCTCCAAGAAAAATGCCATGAAGCAGCTTAAAGGTCTTGGTGGTGGAAAAGGGCTGAAATTCCCTTTTAAATGATCTTGAATGTCTGACCAACTAATGTTGGAAACTATTATAAGGAGGTGATTTTTCGTGGCAGTACGTATTCGTCTAAAAAGAATGGGAGCGCATAAAGCGCCTTTCTATCGTGTAGTGGTTTCCGATTCCCGGTCCCCTCGTGACGGTCGTTTTATCGAGGAAATCGGTTATTATAATCCGATTGAACAACCGGCAGTAGTTAAGATCGATGAGGAAAAAGCTCTTAAATGGCTTCAAACAGGTGCGCAAGCATCTGATACCGTCCGCAACTTGCTTTCCAAAGCAGGCGTGATGAAGAAGTTTCATGAGCTTAAGCAACAGAAATAATGACTGATTGCGAGGGTCCTCTATGGAAGAATTAGTTGGAGTAATTGCTAAGGCTTTAGTGGATCATCCAGAAGATGTGACGGTACGGGCTGTGGAGAAAGAGCATTTGATTGTCTATGAGCTGTCCGTACATCCAGATGATGTAGGAAAGGTCATCGGCAAGCAAGGCAGGATCGCCAAGGCGCTCCGTACAGTAGTCACATCTGCAGCAGTCAAGAGCGATAAACGCGTAACTGTAGATATTTTATCTTAAATAATGCGTACAATGAGGGGCTAGGGATAGTATATCCCGGCTCCTTTTTGTTCAAATATATAGATGAAGCTTGTAGAGGAGAGGGTTATATGACGGAAGAATTAACCGTAGGCCGGCTTGTGAATACACATGGAATTCGCGGGGAGATTAAAGTATTATCCCATACCGATTTTCCTGAGGTTCGTTTCGCTAAAGACAAGAAGCTGTTCGTCATTCCTGCGGATGGCAGTGCAAAATTCGAAGTGACTGTAGAATCCGCTCGAGAGCATAAGGGTATGTTTATCGTTAAGCTTAAGGGATATACCAATATTAACGAAGTGGAAAAGTATAAGGGAAGTTTGCTTAAGGTGCCAAGTAATGATCTGGTTGAACTGCCAGAGAACGAATATTACTTCCACCAAATCGTTGGCTGTGAAGTTTATACGGATGATGCTGGAAGTGAACCGCTTGGCACAATTACGGAAATTTTACAGCCAGGTGCAAATGACGTGTGGGTTGTTAAGCCTGCTAAAGGTCAAGACATCCTTATCCCTGTAATTAACGATGTAGTGCTGAACGTGGACATTGAGGCCAAACGAATTACGGTTCACTTAATGGAAGGACTATTGCCATGATCAGAATTGATGTGCTAACGCTCTTTCCGGAGATGTGCGAAGGCGTATTTAGCACAAGTATTCTTGGTAAGGCACGCGAAAAAGGGATTGTATCTTTGAATGCTGTGAACTTTCGTGATTTCTCAGGAAATAAGCACAACAGTGTGGATGATACACCGTATGGCGGGGGCGGTGGTATGGTACTAAAGCCTGACCCGATCTTTGCAGCGGTAGAACATGTATTGGGGATCGAGGCTATTCCTTTGGAGAATGGATCTGAATCTGCAGTCCCGTCGCCTTCCTCTGTGAAGCCGCGCATCATTCTTATGTGTCCACAAGGAAAGACCTATAATCAGAAGATTGCTGAGGAACTGGCACAAGAGCAGCATCTAATCTTTATATGTGGTCATTATGAGGGCTACGATGAGCGGATACGGGAGCATCTGGTTACAGATGAACTGTCGATTGGCGATTACGTGTTAACGGGTGGAGAACTACCAGCACTGACGGTTATTGATTCAGTAGTTCGGCTACAGCCAGGGGCGCTTGGAAACGAAACCTCTGCGATCACCGATTCGTTCAGTACAGGGCTGTTGGAATATCCTCACTACACTCGACCCGCTGAATTTCGCGGCTGGAAGGTACCAGATATGTTGCTGAGTGGCCATCACGCCAACATCGAAGTATGGCGGAGAGAGCAAGCGTTACAGCGTACACTTGAACGTAGACCTGATTTGCTCGAAAGTGCAGAACTAACATTGAAAGACAAGAAAACACTGGAACGTCTGAAAAATGAAATCAAGCCGGAGTAAAATTTTAATAAAACAGGCATATTTTACGTCTTTTTAACGTATCTTACGTTAAGGAGGCGTTTTTGTTATGTTTACTTAAGTATAAGAAGGGCTATAATCTCGTGTTTTTTTTGCGTAATTTCCAAAACAAATTAGCATAGGTGCGTTGAACTCTTCTATTTGGGGTAATAGATAGAGGTGGCGTAATACTATATGCAGCTTACGATGCAGCAAGCTTAACTATTGAAAGGAATGAACTGAAGTGACTACGAAGACGCGTGAAGAATTCAAGCCTAGCGTGGACACGATCCACAAAGATGCGGAGCCGCTCCGCACCGTGAATGATATTATCGATTATTATACAAATCGCAAATCGTAATTCCCATTCGCCCTTTAAAGCTTGAACATATAAGATTAATAATTAAGTATGAATAAGCAAGTCCAATAAAACCATTAGAGTATAGCGAACGAAAGTTCACTACATCTAATGGTTTTATTGTGCTCTACTAAGAGGTCAAACCCTGTGATTCTGATCAGAATGTAAACGCCCACTCTTCAAGGAGAATTAAAAACTCTTTGGAAAGGGGGCGTTTGGTTAACTATAAAAATTCGTGGAGGCGCATTCTACTCTTTGCGAAAGAGGCGATATACTCCTGTAAGTAGAGCGTAAAGCGCAAAACATACGAGAACAGTAACTGCCCATGCATAGTTGCGAACGGTATAGGTAAGCGATGATAAAATAATAAAGATGGTAATACGCAGTACGCCTTCCTTAATAAACTGTTTACGTGCTACATTCATTCGATTGGCCTCCTTGAATGGATAGGATGGTACGGATAACAAGCCGAAAATATGTCTTTCCTTATATATAACCTTTGGGAATACAAAAAATGCAGAGAACGGAAAGTAAATATCGATCCAAACAAATGACCTATGTAACTTAGCCGTTACCGACCTGTACTCCTCACCATAGAGTATATCATTACGAATGAGGAGGAGTACACTAGTGGAGGCTTATTATAATTGCTTACGTTGTAAGAATAGAAGGGTACGTATCCTGACTACTGATGGCAGACAGCATGAAGGTGTGATTACAGATGTGGACAGATATAATGTTTACTTAAGAACAGGATCCAATGGACCTGTGCAGACTTCTGCATTTTTTGGTTACCCTTATGCTGCTGACAATATTTTAACTCTCAGCTTGTTCACACTGTTGGCTATTGCATTAATCTGATATGATGATGCAAAAACAGACCGTCCGCTAATCCGGACGGTCTGTTTTTAGTGGTTGGTTACTCTACTGTAATTGCACCTATATCAGAGCTTAAGGACAACAAAGGACCTCCTCCGTTAACATCACGTTTGCCACCCTCAACCCCGGTGATCTGGCCTAGATCACTTTTAGCCACCAAGCTACATTTCACGCCATCGGCTAGAACAGCATTGAGGCTACCTACATTTGTTGTCGCTTTAAGACGGCTATCACTCTTCATTCCGGCTATATCCATGCGTATGCTTCCTGTATTAGACTCTAGAGTGGACTTACCGGTGATGTTAGCTCCTTCGATATCAATAGCTCCAACGTTGCTGACGACGCGGTAATTTCCGTCCAGATTGCGGAGACGAATTTGCCCGACATTATTGGTGATTTGATATTCATCCATACGGGTGGGGATCTCAATGGTATAGTTAATGCTAAAATCTGAATAACCGTATTTGTCTTGAGCCCAAGTCCATAAATCCTTCTTCGGATTTGATTTGGAATTTGTAGATACCTTCAGAGTATCGCCACTAACGTCTATTGAAATCTCAGCGTCATCCAAAATTTTCTGGCGGTCAGCTTTATGAGCGGAGCCGTTATGGGCTAAGATTGTCGCACTCACATTAATTTGATCACCCGTAGTTGATGTAACCTCTATTTCTCCCACTGCATTGTTCATGCTAAGCACTGAAGCAGAGCCGATCTCTTTAGATAAGGATAGTTCTTTGCTAATGCTGTTTGCTTTAACTTCGTCGACCACCTTGGTAGCTGTATCCTGAACGGCCTGCTCCACGCTTGCAGCGGCTTTACCCAGCTCTTGCTTCACAGCCTCACCAATATTTTGCTGCACATCTTCAGTAATATTCTTTCCTAATTCATTATTAGCGGATTGCCTACCCGGTAATTCTGTGCATCCTGCCAGAAGTACGATGGACAAGACGGCTACAGCTGCCATTACGCTAGTTGTATTACTCTTTTTCATTGAATAAAATCCTCCTTATTTTTGGGTATATGTGTTCTTCCCTAAGCGCTACGTTATGTACGTACTTCTGTAAGTATAGCCTATGGGGATTTATTGTAAAAACGGCTGTAGGCGGGTTAATATACTGGACCAAAGACTAGGTATTTAAAAAGTGTTCACTACACTTCAAATTTCAATTGTGCTAAAATGAAATATAGTTCTTACGCTCACATTAAAATGGGTAAGGGTACATATAAAAAGAGCGAAGATGCTCTCATATATAATCTTCAGCAGCTACTGAAAAGCGCTTTTTATAGTGAGATGTGCTAAGGCTAGTTTGCGAATACGATATAGACCGTTGCCTTACTTGCATCACAGGGCGGTCTTTTTATTTTCTTACCTCAAGTAAATCATGAAGAGCGGAGGGAGCCAGATGAAATATGTAGTTATTTTGCTTGTCTTGCTAGCGCTGGGTGTTGGGTATTATATCGTTCAGAAAAAGAAAACAAGCAGCTCAAGCAATCCTTTGCGCACGACTAGCAGTAATGTGATCTCAATGGATAGTCATCGCAAAGCCAAACAGAGTCCAGGGGAGCAACCTTGCTCTTCTTGTAAGAAGAAGAATGGGAAGTTGATCTTCTATGCTCAAGACAATGGAACCGTGGTCGGCTTGTGTAAAGACTGCCAGTCTAAGGCAAAAAAAAGAGATATGTTACCGTTATAAAATAGAAAAATAAGTTGTATTAGCCCGTCCTTTATGATATTATTAACTCTGTTGTGTGGAATACGGTGGTCCGCTGCGGATAATGAGGGAGAGCTCAGATCTCTCCGGAAGAGGCAAGAACACCTGTACGGAAGGAGGAAGTCCTTAATGAATATCCTACAAGCTATTACGCAAGAGCAACTTCGTAAAGATATCCCTAGTTTTCGTCCGGGTGACACTTTGAAGGTGCATGTAAAAGTTATCGAGGGAACTCGTGAGCGTATCCAGTTGTTCGAAGGCGTTGTAATCAAACGTCGTGGCGGTGGAATCAGTGAGACTTTTACGGTTCGTAAAATTTCTTACGGTGTTGGTGTGGAAAGAACATTCCCAATCAACTCGCCTAAACTCGAAAAAATCGAAGTGGCTCGTCGTGGTAAAGTGCGTCGTGCTAAGCTTTATTACCTTCGTGAACTACGTGGTAAAGCAGCGAGAATTAAAGAAATTCGTCGCTAGAATAGTGACAGAGGAGAGGGGCTTGAGTTCAAGCCCCTTTCGCTTTATTTTTTTTTGAAAATATAAGAAAAGCATAAGTTTTACGTTATACATTATTCTTATATTTCTCGCATAAACGCATACCGTCCTTAAAAGGACGCTGAGGGCGTTTTAGCTTGGTATACAATGCGTGTGACATATACGCTTGGGGATAAGCTTCTCCGAAAAGGCCTCCTGAAGGAGTATCTGTGGAGGGGTTTTTGGCAGGAGTTTTTTTGTGTTGTATAGTAAGAGTAGTATTAAGAGAGGACGGTGAACTATGCAGCAGGAACAAAGCGAAACTTTGGAATCAAGCGAGCAGAACCCACGTAAACAGAAAAATGAAGTGCTGGAATGGGTCAAGGCCATTGCGATTGCTTTAGTTCTGGTTATACTGATTCGCTGGCTTTTATTCAAGCCTTTTATTGTAGATGGACCTTCCATGCAGCCTAATTTCCATACGGGAGAACGTGTTATCGTTAATGAAATTTTATACGATATAAGATCTCCGCAGCGGGGTGAGGTTATTGTATTCCACGTGCCATCTGAAGGCAGAGATTTTATTAAACGTGTAATTGGTGTGGCTGGAGATACTGTGAAAGTAGAAGGAGATGTAGTTACAGTTAACGGTGAGGTTGTTAACGAGACTTACATCCAAGGCGCTATTGATACTGCGCATAGTAACAACGCTCTGTATAATAATAAAGATTTCCCAAATGAAAAATTCACGGATGGTACTGTACCAGAAGGACATATTTTCGTTATGGGGGATAATCGCTCGGATAGTACAGACAGCCGGATGATTGGCTATGTGCCGCTGGGTGATATTGTGGGTCGTGCAGATTTAATCTTCTGGCCGATAAAAGATATTACACTGATTAACCATTAAGTTGACAGAAGTCAAAGGAGGTGACGGCAATGGCCATTCATTGGTTTCCTGGTCATATGACGAAGGCTAGGCGGCAAATCGAGGATAAGCTGAAGCTGATTGATGTTGTTATAGAGTTGCTCGATTCCCGTCTGCCGCTTTCCAGCCGCAATCCGATGATTGACGATATTTTGCGGGACAAGCCGAGATTAATTATTTTGAACAAAGCGGATCTGGCGGATCCGGAAATTACTCGGAAGTGGCTGGCGTACTTTAAGGAACAAGGGCATGTTGCCCATCCTGTGGACGCATCTACTGGAACAGGCGTTAAGGAGATTCCGGAGCAGGTCAAGCTGCTGTTGAAGGAAAAAATTGATCGGCAGATCGCAAGGGGAATGAACCCACGGGCTATGCGCGCATTGATCGTCGGTATTCCTAACGTCGGTAAATCAACGCTGATTAATCGAATGGCTGGTAAGAGTATCGCTGCTACGGGTGATCGCCCGGGGGTTACTAAGGGCCAGCAGTGGATTAAAACAGGAGGTAATCTGGAGCTTCTGGATACTCCTGGTATCTTATGGCCGAAGTTTGAGGATCAAGACGTGGGTTACCGCTTGGCCGTGACGGGTGCGATCAAAGAAGAAATCCTGAACATTGAGGACATTGCTTTTTATGCAGTGAAGTATTTGGTCAAGGATTATGGTTCCAGATTTCAAGAACGCTTTGGTATTGAGAAGCTTCCTGAGGATCTTGAGAACCCTGATGAGATCGTTGCAGTTATGGAAGCCGTGGGCCGCAAACGCGGTTGTCTGATTAGCGGTGGACGTGTTGATCTGGAAAAAGCTTCACGTGCTTTGCTGCATGAGCTGCGGGCAGGTAAGCTTGGTCGTTTTACGCTGGAAACACCTTAAAGGCGTTTAAATGAATGGGTATGGAAGAGCCATCCGGAAATTTTCGGGGGCTCTTTTTTTTTGCCGATTTGGATCAAATTGGAGTGGTTATTTGTACATGACCATGTGAGCTTTACTATGGTAAGCTGACTTATGTAGTTTATAGAATAATTTATAATTGGCGGTGACAGATCGTGAGTACGATAGATATGTTGAGTTATGAAAAAGAGGGCTGGGAACAGTCTTATCGCCGTATAGCCGGCGTAGATGAAGTAGGCAGAGGTTGTTTGTTTGGGGATGTTGTTGCAGCAGCGGTGATTTTGCCGGAAGGGCTTATTATTGATGGCGTCAACGACTCTAAGAAGCTTACAGCGAAAAAAAGAGATGCCTTATTCGAGATTATTATGGAGCAGGCGATAGCTATTGGTGTAGGTTATGTGGATTCCCGCATGATTGATGAAATTAATATTAAACAGGCTTCTCGTCTGGCGATGAAAAAAGCGGTAGAAGGTCTTAGTCATACCCCGGACTATATGTTAATCGATGCTGAAAAAGTTGATCTTCCGTTGCAGCAGCAGGCGATCATAAAAGGGGATGCTAACAGCCAGTCTATTGCGGCAGCTTCGATTATAGCTAAAGTAACAAGAGATAGACTGTGTGAAGGGGTGTGGGAGGAATTATACCCTGATTATGGGATTGCGATACATAAAGGTTATGCGACCAAGCTTCACAGGGAACAAATTACGGCGTTAGGTCCGACACCTATGCATCGGCGCAGCTTTATTGGGAAGATTCTTGCTGAACAGCAAACCCTTTTTTAGAAATATCAGAATATAAAAGACGCCAAAGGCGTTTAAGCTTGGATAAATTCACCGCTCAAAAAAGTCGGATTAATACCGATATAGTAAGAAGAGAGAAAATGGAGGGAGGAGAAACGGTATGAATATCGGAACATTGATCCGTGGATTGCTCGGGGATAATAAACCGGGAGCAGCCAAGTCTTTGGAATTGAAGGAAGGGCAGGTTGTACGTGGTGTTGTATTGTCTGTATCGGATTCGGGAAAAGAAGCCGTTGTGCAGATTCAAGGCACACCTGTTCGTGCGGAGTTGGAAACACCACTACTGCCAGGAGAGACCCTGAACTTACAGGTTGGAGCACCCGGAGAAGGCGGATTGCCCGTATTGAAGCCGGTCTCCCTCGGCGAAACGGTGTTAGCCACCCCGCAAAACATGGGCGAGGCATTGGAATCGCTTGGGCTTACTGACTCCAAAGCGGGTCGGGAAATTGTGTTGGCGATGCAGTCGGGTGGTATTCCGCTTACCAAAGAGACAGCGGCGATTCTGGATGCTGTAATGAGTGCGAAACCTGCGGGCGTGCCGACCTCAGAATGGCTTGATGCAGCTGTCATTTCTGTAAAGCGGGGCTTGCCGGTTACCCCTGAAAGTGTGAAAGGATTGCAGCAGGCGGTTTTTGGTCCGCAGCTTCATCAGCTTTTGTCAGCGCTCGAAGAACAGATTACGATTTGGGCAGGTCAAGTCGCCGGTGAAGAAACAACAACAGCCGAAGCTAAACCTGGAATGGGTACCCCGACCGGAAAGCTGAATGCTCCTGTAACGACAGGTACGGGCGCTGTGATTAACGGGGAAGTGGTATCAGCAGGTGATGCTGATGCGGAAATGGACCAGGTTTCGATTAAAGGAACTGGACAACCTGTAAGTAAACCTGCTGAAGGTAGTGCTGGTGTTACTACTACAAGCGGAAGTGCTGCTGCAACAGGAGGGGCAACGGGAGCCGGAGTTATTTCTGATGAACCAATAATTCCTTTGAATTCAGTGAAATCAGAAATATCAGGAAGTGCAGCTGCAAGTACAGCTGAAACTCCTGAGAATGAAACCGGTATTGTAACTGCCAAGCCAGTGGTCCCCGAAGAGGCTGGTGAGGTAGTTCAGCTCTCGAAGAGTGGAAATACTGGTGAACCTTTGACTGGGAAAATAACTTCTACGCTTGCTTCAGGAACTCAGAGTAGTGCTGCTAACACGCAAGGGGACGGAATTGTAAGCAATCAAAATAGTTCTAATCAGAGCGAAACTCATGGCAATGAAATGAGTCTAAATAAAGATAGAGCGCAGGGTAGTATCAGTGGCGCGAATACAAGCGCCACTGGATCAGCTAGTGCAGATAGCCAAGCTGCTGCGGGAAGCCAAGCTGGTGCAGCAAGCCAAGCTGCTGCGCCTAGCGGGGCTGCCCTGCTCGCGAAGCTGCAGGGCGTGCTCACCGAGTTGCGCGGCAGCATGCCGCAGCTCGCGAACGTCCCGCCCGCTGAGGCGGCGGGACAAGAACCTGCCCCCGCGCCGGCAGCGCCGCGCGGGGAGACCACGGCTGCTGCGGCTTCGCCGGTGCAGCCAGACACCGCCCCACCCGCGGATGCGGAGTCGTGGGTGGGGCGGGTGTTGAAGCTGCTCGGTGCGGAGCACGAGCAGCAGGCCGTGCGCGGCGGCGCTTTGCCGGCCGCGGAGACGGCGCGAGCGGCAGCGGGGACAGCTGCAGCCGCGCTAGGCAGTGTCGGCGGGGAGCAAGCTGCCGACACGTTGAAGGGCGTGCTGCTGCAGCTTATGAGCAGCAGCGAGGTGCCGCCCGCGGTAAAAGATGCCGCGAGCGGGCTAGTGCAGCAGCTGACAGGCCAACAGCTGCTGCTGAATACAGATCGGACTGCTCCCTTCGCGCAGGTTACATTGTTCTTGCCGCTGCAAGGTCCAGATGGGCAGGAAACTGCATCGGTTCATATCCAGTCCAGGCGGGGCCGCAAAGGGGAGTTGGATGCAGCTAACTGTCGATTATGGTTCGATTTGGACATGAAGCAGCTAGGGCAGACATTGGTAGATGTGCAGGTTGTCGATCGAATCGTTAGTCTTAAGCTTCATAATGATCATCCGTGGGTGCTTGAGCTGCTGGAGACGCGGCGTGAAGAAATAAAAACTGCAGTAGAATCCATCGGTTATCAATTATCAGGTTTAAGAACCGAACCCTTGCCAGAATTGAATTTGCCTAAAGAGCTTGCTGGCTCCAATACTAATAAGTTTGTTGATTATGTTCCTGAGGCTTACAAAGGAGTGGATTACCGTATATGAATGAGCCTGTACAGCCAATTTCACAAGGGCTCAAAAAAGCGGTCGCTCTCAAATATAGTCCCGGACAAAACGAGGCTCCTGTCGTAGTAGCCAAGGGACAAGGCGCGATAGCAGACCTTATTCTGCAAAAGGCTAAGGAGAGCGGGGTTGCTGTTCAGGAAGATGCAGCCCTCGTGGAGGTTCTTTCAAAGCTTGATCTGGACCAACAGATTCCGTCTGAGCTCTATCAGCTGGTGGCGGAAATCCTCAGCTTTGTGTATCAGAGCGATCGTTCCGCTGGTGAACGGGGACAAGAATGAAAGAGCCCTATGTAAGAAAGCACTATAACCGCAAAGAGAAAGGAACTGCTGCAGAGAACGGAGCTGTGCAGTACCTATCTTCTAGCGGGTATATGATATTGGAACGGAATTGGCGTTGTCGTACTGGAGAGCTTGATATCATTGCGGAGCGTGAAGACTGTATTGTTGTTGTCGAAGTTCGTAGCCGCAGTGGAGAGCTGCTTCAGGGAACTCCAGAAGAATCGGTGAATGCTCGCAAAATAAACCAGGTTCGGAGTACAACACAGGTTTATTTGCATATGAAGGGTTATGAGGAACGGCGGGTTTCTTTTGATGTAATTAGCGTCTTGTTAAATGACGATCTTAGCCTAGCTTCACTTAGTCATATTCGCGAGGCGTTTTAAGAGTAACTCTATTTTCTCATGCGATTCTTTATGAATTTGCTGCTGTTCTGATAAAAAAGTCTTTACATACCTTCCGCACTGTGGGTCATTTCTCAAAAGAAATGGGTAAACATTAGGAGTAACTTTTTAATGTCATCATGAGGAGGGCTGTCTAGTGAAGAATAAACCTTCTGAAATGCAGGTTAGTTTTACATGCCAATATTGCCAGCAGAAGATTGAAGTGAAATTTAAAGCAGAGCCAATATCTGTCGTCTGTTGCGATAATTGCAATAAGACCTTCACGGTAATGCGGCCCACTATAGCGGAGGAAATATTAATAGATTGGGAAAATGAAGCGTTATTTCAAAAAATCCGGGCTGAAAAGTCGCAAAACAGCAATAGCAGTCTCTTAGCGCTTGTAATTAGAGTTATTGAACTGCTTACATGGCGTGACAAAGGCAATGGACAGGTGGAAGCGATCAAGGAGATGCGTGGCTGGCTCATTGACAATGAGGAGGCGCCTCCTTTAGCTGAACTGATTCAGAGTGATGTTAATAAACGTTCGAGTAAGCGGCGCGACTGGGAAAAGTAACATTAACAATAAAGAGGTATTCCGTCATCGCCTCATGACATAGAATGATACGTATAATTTCGTGAGAAATTAGGCGGAAAAGTCCTCGGGGCTCCGAATTTCCTAGGGTTTATGGGTAGTCGGAGCTTTTTTCATACATACTGTCATTAGAATAGGAACAAAAGGAGGGTGCACATGGCTAAGGTTTTTTTCACATCAGATCATCATTTTGGGCATAAGTTGATCATTGATTTTGAATCCAGACCCTTCAACGATGTAGAGCAAATGAATGAAGTTATGATTGAAAGTTGGAATTCGGTAGTGAATCCGGACGACAAAGTATTTCATTTGGGAGACTTTTCTTTTCTGAATAAGGAGGCAACTCGTGCGATTGTGGCCAGACTGCATGGATACAAAATCCTGATCCTTGGCAATCATGATCGCGGCCGCAGCCGAAGTTGGTGGCTTGAGGCAGGTTTTGATGAGGTTAGTGAATATCCTTTGATTTATAAGGATTTCTTTTTCCTCTCACATGAGCCTATGTACATGAATAAACATATGCCTTACGTAAATGTGCACGGCCATATTCATGGGCAAAAATATGAGGGAAACAATCATTTTAACATTTGTGTAGAGCATTGGAACTATAAACCGTTGACTTTTGAGCAGATTAGGGACTCGGTCGTAGTTAAAGAAGGGGATTGATGTAGGTCTTTAGAGATGTGCTTTCGCTTTTATGTAAAACTTGAATTTCTTATTCTAAAGATAAATTGCTCACAGATTGCGTTAGGACACAACTTCTATAATGTACTTAACAGCTAATATATATATTTGGAAAATAAGGAAGCACCTTTTTTCTTGAAGCTATGACACCCCAAATTAGGGTGTAATTCAGGAGATGAGGTGTTTTTATTATGTATGGGAAAATGTTTAGCGCGTGTCTGTATGGGATTGAAGGGGTAATGATCGGTGTGGAAATCGATCTTGCAAATGGACTGCCGCAGACGAATATCATTGGCTTACCAGATTCAGCGATTCGCGAGGCTGTTGAACGAGTTAGGGCTGCCGTTAAAAATTGCGGTTACCGCTATCCACAGCAGCGTATTACGATCAATCTTGCTCCAGCTGACCTGCGTAAAGAAGGTTCCGCTTTTGATCTAGCGATTGCTTTAGGGATACTGATAACTAGTGGCCAGTTGATTATGCCTTCAGCTCAAGAGATGCTTTTGATTGGAGAGCTTGCGCTCGACGGCAGTCTGCGTCCGGTTTCGGGTGTGCTGCCGATGGTTGAAGCAGCGCGTAAAAGCGGGTTTAAAGCCGTTCTGCTCCCGCAAGGCAATGCGGCAGAAGCCGCTTTAATCAGTGGCATGAATGTTTATACCATCGACCATTTGCAAGCGTTAGCGAATGCTGCTGAATCTGTGGCTAGCTTTGGTCCGATTATAGATAAGCTAGTTCCTCTAGTAGAATCTGAAGGATCACCACTTCCTTTTCCTGTATCCGTGAGTATGGGGACGGGGGCAAAAGAACAACCTCCGGTGCTTGTTCTTTCTGTAGAGCATCTCAAATATAACCCTAAATATTCTGATTCTGAGGCTGCTTCTTCCGAAGCGAATGAAATAATGGATGATTACAGTGATGTGCTTGGACAGCAACATGTGAAAAGAGCACTAACTATCGCGGCTGCAGGGATGCATAATATTATGCTCATCGGCCCACCTGGCACAGGCAAAACGATGCTGATCAAACGCCTTCCCAGTATCCTTCCACAATTGTCGGACAGTGAGGCACTTGAGGTAACCAAAATTTTTAGTGCGGCTGGAAATTTGAAGGATGCACACAACGGTTTGCTGCGAAGTCGTCCATTTCGTTCTCCACACCACACGATATCTTCTGCCGGATTAATTGGAGGGGGCGGTATTCCCAAGCCAGGTGAGGTAAGTCTTGCGCATCGAGGTATTCTGTTTCTGGATGAATTGCCTGAATTCTCCCGGAATGTGCTTGAAGTGCTGCGACAGCCACTCGAAGATGGGGTGGTTACTATAAGTCGTGCCCGGGCTTCCTTTACTTTTCCTGCCAAATTCATGCTCGCTGCATCGATGAATCCGTGCAGCTGCGGCTTTTTTGGAAGCGGTATCTCCCAGCAAAATTGTACCTGTAGTCCATCAAGGATTGCCCAATATCGAGCCAAAATATCCGGTCCATTATTGGATCGGATCGACTTACAGGTTGATGTTCCCCGCCCGAAGGAATGGAATCGGCAGGGGCATGTTTTATCGTCAGCAGATATGCGTGCGGAGGTGTTGGCTGCTCAGGCCATCCAAGCTAAACGTTACAAACGACTGGCGATTTCATGGAACAGTGAACTTTCCGGTGCTTCCCTTCGGAAATATGCAAGCCTAAACCGAGAGAGTGCTCAAATGCTGTATGATATTTTGGAGAATTTAGGTCTAAGCATGCGAGCGCATGATCGGATTATTAAGCTATCCCGTACCATAGCTGATCTGGAGGGTGCACAGGATATTTCTTCTGCACATCTCGCGGAAGCTGTGCAATACCGTAATCTGGATCGACAGGTATTAGCGGAGGAATAAAGATAAAAGAGCAGCGATTCCCGTTAATGAGAATCGCTGCTCTATACTATGGACCGGTAGTGACGAGCACCGCCGAACCATTATTATGCTCTGATGCTTATGGAACGGACCTAGAGGACGTTGTTTGCAAGTTTTTAGCCCTTGGAGCGTAGATTCGGACGCTGGAGACGCTATTCCTTCGGAAGAAGGTTATATTGGGTGGTTTTCCTTCCAATAGCTGCTATGAGGTCCGATAACATCCCAAATATGGGATTAAGTTGCGTTTAAGATCAACTGTGTCCGTTAGCGACTTCGAATGTGAAATGCCACGTATTCAAACGAAGGTTAGATCGTTTAGCAAATTTCACATACATTTTTCTCTATAATTTCTTACAGTACATTCAGTTCTACTTCGATATTGCCACGAGTGGCACGGGAGTAAGGACATGCGCCATGGGCAGCTTCTACCAAAGATGCTGCGGTTTCTCTGTCAACGCCTTTAACCAGCACGTCAAGCTTAACCGCAATGCCGAATCCGCCATCTTCAACTTTACCAAAGCTTACAGTAGCCGTAACTTCACTGCCTTCAATCTTCACTTTTCCAAGACGAGCAACCATGTTCAGAGCACTGTCAAAACAAGCGGAGTAACCAGCTGCGAATAATTGTTCAGGATTAGTGCCTTCACCTCCGGCACCCCCCATTTCACGTGGTGTACTGATCGTAAGGTTGAGTTTAGGGCTTTCTGATTCTATATAACCGTTTCTTCCCCCAACGGCTTTAACTGTGGTTTCATACATCTTTTGTTGAATTGTCATCATAATAAATCTCTCCTATTCACTAATTAGTTTGTGTACATTCTAATTTATCACAATTAATATAAAAGTCAAATTAATTTTTTGCTATTATTATGATATATGAGGGAATTATGATAAAATAAAGAGATAAGGCGGGTGAATAAATATGAAAATGAGTGAAGAAGATATGCAGAAAATGACTACAACCCCAGAGCTGCTGATCGAGAATCAGCTCTGTTTTACCATTTATGCTTGCTCGCGTGAGATTACAAAGCTGTACCAACCGTATTTGGATAAGATCGGTTTAACTTACTCCCAATACTTAGTAATGCTTGTGTTATGGGAACGGCAGCAATGTACAGTGAAAGAGATTGGTGAGGCGTTATTTTTGGATTCAGGAACGCTGACTCCGTTATTGAAACGCTTGCAAGCTGCAGGCCTAATTATACGTGAACGCTCGATGCAGGATGAGCGAAAAGTATTAATCTCACTAACGAAACAAGGCTGGGCACTCCAAAGTGATGCCGTGTGTATTCCCGGCAAAATGATGGAAGAAACGACACTGACAAATAATGAATCCATAGAGCTACTTGATCAGTTTAAAGACTTACTGAATCGTGTTCACGAAGCTAATATCCAAGATAGTAAAAAGTAAGCGTAGTAAGGAGTCAATGCGATCGTTCGCATTCCGGCATGAAATCAAGCGAAAAAATGTGTACAAATCATGAATATATTTAAGGTAAGCGTTTTAAAAACATGTTACACTATTCTGGGTTCCTTTGTATGGCATATAGGTAAATATAAGCTTAGTCTTATAGATTTACACAATGTCTCTTGCAGAAATAATGCCATTCTTTTTACGAGTGGTAGATCAGTTTCTGCTGGTTCCGGAATAGTGCTGCATGTATAACATCAGCCTATCCCTAACCCCGCGGCAATCAAAACGGAAAGCGAGATGACAACAGGCTGCCTGTTTAGTCACCACGCTACTTTAGGAGGCTACCGCTATGAATATCCACGAGTATCAGGGAAAAGAAGTGCTTAAGAAGTACGGTGTAGCCGTACCGAATGGAAAAGTAGCTTATACAGTGGAGGAAGCGGTAGAAGCCGCAGAGTCACTGAGCACACCAGTTGTTGTAGTTAAAGCTCAGATTCACGCAGGTGGACGCGGTAAAGCTGGAGGAGTAAAGGTTGCTAAGAATATCGATGAGGTGCGTAGTTACGCAACTGAGATTCTGGGCAAGACTCTAGTAACTCACCAGACTGGACCGGAGGGTAAGGTAGTAAAAAGACTGCTCATTGAAGAGGGTTGTCAAATTGTTAAGGAGTATTACATTGGTATCGTAGTTGACAGAGGTACTGGCCGAGTGGTCATGATGGCTTCTGAAGAAGGCGGTACTGAGATTGAAGAAGTAGCTGCAACACATCCGGAGAAAATTTTTAAAGAGATCATTGATCCGGCAGTGGGTTTGCAGACTTTCCAGGCGCGTAAGCTGGCTTATAGTATCTCTATTCCTAATGAGCTGGTAGGCAAAACTGTGAAATTCATGCAAGCGCTATATTTAGCTTTCATGGATAAAGATTGCTCTATTGCCGAAATTAACCCATTGGTAGTGACTGCGGATGGGAATGTGATGGCACTGGATGCCAAACTGAATTTTGATTCCAACGCCTTGTTCCGTCATAAAGATATTCTAGAGCTGCGGGATTTGGATGAAGAGGATTTAAAGGAAATCGAAGCCTCGAAGTATGACCTTAGTTACATTGCACTTGATGGCAATATTGGGTGCATGGTAAACGGCGCAGGTCTCGCGATGGCCACTATGGATATTATTAAGTATTATGGAGGCGAACCCGCCAACTTCCTGGATGTAGGGGGCGGTGCAACGACCGAGAAAGTAACAGAAGCCTTTAAAATCATTTTATCGGATGAAAAGGTGAACGGAATTTTTGTTAACATTTTCGGTGGTATTATGCGCTGTGATGTTATCGCTAACGGTGTTGTAGAAGCGGCTAGTCAACTGGGTTTGACTAAACCGCTGGTTGTGCGTCTTGAGGGAACAAATGTTGGATTGGGCAAGCAGATTTTGGCTGGATCGGGACTTAATATTGTTGCTGCTGATTCTATGGCGGACGGTGCCCGTAAGATTGTGTCTCTTGTGCAATAATGGCCTGATTTAGGAAGCCAGTTATCGTATTTGACAATATAAGTAGGGATGTGACTTAAGGCATGAGCATTCTTGTAGATAAAAATACGAAAGTTATCACGCAGGGAATTACAGGATCAACGGGTTTGTTCCATACTAAAGGTGCGCTGGATTATGGAACACAGATGGTTGGAGGAGTAACACCGGGTAAAGGTGGAACATCTGTCAACATCACGCTTGAAAATGGCAGTGAGGTTAGCCTTCCGGTATTCGATACTGTTGTAGCTGCTAAGGCGGCTACAGGCGCAACCGCTAGTGTAATCTATGTACCGCCAGCATTTGCAGCAGACTCCATAATGGAAGCCGTGGACGCAGAACTCGACCTGGTGATTTGTATTACCGAAGGGATTCCAGTGCTTGATATGGTAAAAGTGTCCCGTTATATGGAGGGGCGCTCTACTGTATTGATCGGACCCAACTGTCCGGGAGTTATCACTCCTGGTGAGTGCAAAATAGGAATTATGCCGGGTTATATTCATATGCCAGGGTATGTAGGTGTTGTCTCGCGCAGCGGAACTCTAACCTATGAGGCTGTTCATCAGCTGACCACGCGTGGAATCGGGCAATCTTCAGCTGTAGGTATTGGCGGAGACCCTGTTAAAGGCTCAGAGTTTATTGATATTCTGAAGCTTTTTAATGAGGATCCGGGTACAAAGGCAGTCATTATGATTGGTGAAATTGGCGGAACCGCAGAGGAAGAAGCAGCAGAGTGGATTCGTGAGCATATGACTAAGCCTGTTGTAGGGTTTATTGGCGGTGCTACTGCCCCTCCTGGCAAACGTATGGGGCATGCGGGTGCTATTATTTCCGGAGGCAAGGGCACAGCGAGTGAGAAAATTGCCGTACTTGAATCGTGCGGAATCAAGGTTGCTCCTACACCTGCCGAAATGGGCTCAACGCTAGTAAGTGTGCTCGAAGAACGCGGTATTCTTAGCGCTTTTACAACGCATTAATTATTTTATTTAATTGAAGGAATTCACTCTACGCGAGTGGGCTTCTTTCGTGTATAATTATTTCAGAGGTAAGCAACCTTTTGTTCCTATCCAAGGGATAAAAGGTTGCTTTTTTGTTTTTTAACATAGAAAAATATTGAATTAAAAGAAAATATTGCATTCCTCTAATTCATGTTACAAAATAGGGAAGGCTAACCCTTCCATTAAAGGAGAGTAAGCTTATATGGAAGAAAAAGATCTGCTGTTTGGTTTTAATGAAGTGGAGGGGATTGGCTGGAAGAGTATCGACAAGATTCGCAGAGCCGGCTTAATGTCAGAACGAGCATTTTCCTGTAGTGCAAAAGATTGGGAAACGATCGGATTGAACGGAAAGCTGTCGAATTATCTTGCTTCCATATATACATTAGAATGGATCGCCAAAAGGCGCTTATTAATGGAAGAATGTGCAGTGAAGATGGTCACTGTGTTTGATGCGGCTTATCCTGTTTTGTTGAAGGAGACGGCACAGCCACCGTGGATCCTTTATTATCGAGGTCGTTTGGAACTGTTATCAACTCCTAGTGTGGCGATGGTTGGCACCCGTGTGCCAACAGCATATGGACGAAAGGTAGGGGAGATTCTCGCGGAGGAGCTTAGTGCAGCAGGTCTAACGGTGGTTAGCGGACTTGCGAGGGGGATCGATAGCATTTGTCATGAAGCGGCGCTAAGAAGCGGTGGAGGGACCATAGCGGTAGTGGCAACAGGGTTGGACAAAGTCTATCCAACTGAGAATATTGAACTGGAGCGGCGTATTTCTCAGGAAGGGCTTGTCATTACAGAGTATCCTCTTGGAACTAAAAGTCATCCTGGATTATTTCCACAGCGTAATCGGATCATAGCAGGTTTATCACGGGGGACAGTGGTCGTGGAGGCTGACAGTCGCAGTGGATCACTTATTACAGCCGATGCTGCCTTGGAAGCTGGGAGGGATGTCTTCGCAGTTCCCGGACCTATTACATCACCTAAGAGCAGAGGGGCGTTAGAGCTTATCAAGCAGGGGGCAAAGCTGGTAACCAGTGGATTAGATATTATAGAAGAATATACTTCTTATTTGCCGACAAACGTAATAAAAACAGGGAATAATAGCACTACCGAACAGACAGCAGACGACTTTATGATTGAAAAGAAATTGACAAATGAGGAGTCTCACCTATACCATATACTGCATCAAGGCCCTTTTATATTGGACGATCTGCTTGTAAGAACAGGATGGGATTTTGGACATTTGCATTCAGTTCTGTTATCTTTAATCATAAAAAAAGCGGTAACACAATTACCAGGAGCTATTTATAAGGTAATTTAATATAGAGGTGCGAGTGTTAACGAGGAGGAAGAGTCTATGGCAGATGCATTAGTTATTGTCGAGTCGCCTGCAAAAGCGAAGACAATTGGCAAATATCTAGGTAGTAAATATATTGTAAAGGCATCAATGGGACACATTAGAGATCTACCGAAGAGTCAAATTGGTGTTGAGGTGGAGAATGATTTCAGTCCCAAATATATTACTATCCGCGGTAAGGGATCTATATTGAAGGAATTGAAAGACGCTAGTAAAAAAGTTAAAAAAGTTTATCTCGCAGCTGACCCCGACCGCGAAGGGGAAGCAATTGCTTGGCATTTGGCGCATGCGCTGGATTTAGATAATACACAAGAATGCAGAGTTGTTTTTAATGAGATCACCAAACAAGCGGTAAAAGATGCTTTTAAGACACCGCGTAAGATTAATATGGATCTCGTGAATGCACAGCAGGCTAGACGTATTTTGGATCGACTGGTAGGGTACAAGATTAGCCCTCTATTATGGAAGAAAGTCAAAAAAGGTTTATCTGCTGGACGTGTACAATCCGTTGCCGTGAAGATCATTATGGATCGTGAGAATGAAATCTCCGCTTTTGTACCCACCGAATATTGGAGCATAACAGCGAAGCTTGGAATCCGGGATTCCGTCTTTGAAGCTAAGTTTCATAAGCTGAATGGTGTGAAAAAAGAACTGAACCAGGAAAGTGATGTTCAGGAAGTTCTTGAAGCCATTAAGAACGCATCTTTTAAGGTGAGTGATGTGAAGGAGAAGGAAAGACAACGTCATCCTTCGGCTCCTTTTACCACCAGCTCCCTACAACAGGAAGCAGCCCGTAAGCTTGGATTCCGTGCCGCTAAGACAATGTCTGTTGCACAGCAGCTATACGAAGGTGTGGAACTCGGTAAAGAAGGTACCGTAGGTTTGATCACTTATATGCGTACTGACTCCACGCGTCTCTCTGTCACCGCTCAGGATGAAGCTAAAGAGCTTATAACAGCTAAGTATGGTGAGAAGTTCTTGCCAGAATCCCCACGGCAGTATTCTAAAAAGGCAGCTGGAGCACAGGAAGCGCATGAAGCGATTCGTCCTACCTCGGCATTACGCGAACCAGAAATGGTCAAAGAGTTCTTGAGCCGTGATCAATTCCGTCTCTACAAGCTAGTGTGGGAGCGATTCGTATCAAGTCAGATGTCTTCTGCCCTGCTGGATACGCTTTCGGTCGATATTGCTGCAGGTACTGCTA
Organism: Paenibacillus sp. FSL E2-0190; assembly: GCF_037992965.1. Taxonomy (NCBI): domain Bacteria; kingdom Bacillati; phylum Bacillota; class Bacilli; order Caryophanales; family Paenibacillaceae; genus Paenibacillus; species Paenibacillus sp. FSL E2-0190. The sequence continues at coordinate 4,308,554 of NZ_CP150306.1, read as the reverse complement.
CATTCAGAGCTGTTGGTTCGAAGGTTTCATTCCCCGGGTTCATGAAGGTTTACGTAGAAGGCAACGATGACGGAACTACAGATGAAGACAAGTATTTGCCGCCGCTTCAAGCGGGAGATGCTTTAAATAAGCAGGAGATCGAGCCTAAACAGCACTTTACACAACCACCTCCACGATATACGGAAGCAAGACTTGTAAAGACGCTTGAGGAGCTGGGTATAGGCCGTCCAAGTACATATGCCCCAACGCTGGAAACCATCCAGAAGCGTGGTTATGTGGCTATTGAAGAGAAAAAATTCATGCCAACCGAACTTGGCGAGCTTGTTATAGAGCAGATGGAGCAATTTTTTCCGGAAATCCTAAACGTTGAATTCACCGCGAACATGGAAGGGGATCTTGACCATGTGGAAGAGGGCTCAGAAGACTGGGTAAAGGTTCTTGCAGAGTTTTACGAATCGTTTGAGAAGCGTTTGGTATTCGCGGAAGAAGAGATGAAAGAAATTGAGATTGAAGATGAAGTCTCTGATGAGATCTGTGAGAAATGCGGTAAACCTCTCGTGTATAAGCTGGGTCGCTTTGGGAAATTCCTAGCATGCTCTGGCTTTCCGGATTGCCGAAACACGAAACCGATTATCAAGGATATTGGCGTAACTTGCCCTAAATGTCATGAAGGTAAGGTTGTGGAGCGACGCAGCAAAAAAGGGCGTGTTTTCTATGGCTGCGATCAGTACCCTGGTTGTGATTTCGTTTCATGGGATAGACCTTCTATAAAACCATGTCCATCATGTGGATCTTGGATGATTGAGAAACGTAATAAGCAAGGAACCAAGCTACAATGTACATCTTGTGATCATACAGAGGCGGTTCTAGACAACGAAGAAGAATTAGCAGATTAATAGTCTCTATGGGAGGAAAAAAGACAGTGTCAGATACAGCAAAAGTAACAGTAATTGGAGCGGGTCTCGCAGGAAGCGAAGCCGCTTGGCAAATAGCATCACTAGGAGTTCCGGTAAGATTATATGAGATGAGACCTGTAGTAAAGACGCCAGCCCATCACACGAATCAATTTGCTGAACTGGTATGCAGTAACTCCTTGCGTGCGAATGGATTAGGAAATGCTGTAGGTGTATTGAAGGAAGAAATGCGACGTTTGAACTCTCTTGTATTAGGTGCTGCTGACCGACACGCGGTACCCGCAGGAGGAGCACTTGCCGTAGATCGGGACGGATTCTCAGGTGAGATCACCCATACTTTGCATAATCATCCGCTCGTGGAAGTCATAAATGAAGAACTTACGCATATACCGGAGGAAGGGATTGTTGTTATTGCAACGGGCCCACTAACTTCACCGGCATTATCTGCTGAAATAAAAGGGCTGCTGGGTGAAGAGTATTTCTACTTCTATGATGCAGCAGCACCGATTGTTGAGAAAGACACCATTGATATGAACAAGGTGTATTTGGCTTCCCGTTATGATAAAGGTGAAGCGGCTTATCTGAACTGTCCGATGACAGAAGAGGAGTTCGACGTGTTTTATGATGCGTTGATTTCTGCTGAGACAGCAGCACTCAAGGATTTTGAGAAAGAAATATACTTTGAGGGCTGTATGCCTATCGAAATCATGATGAAACGCGGCAAGCAAACAGCGTTATTTGGCCCAATGAAGCCAGTAGGACTTATCAATCCGCATACAGGTAAACTTCCTTACGCGGTTGTGCAACTCCGTCAGGATAACGCTGCCGGCACACTTTACAATCTTGTTGGTTTTCAGACCCATTTGAAATGGGGCGAGCAAAAGCGTGTATTCTCGCTGATCCCAGGTCTTGAGAATGCTGAATATGTTCGTTATGGTGTGATGCACAGAAATACATTTATTAATTCTCCTAAACTTCTGCACCCTACCTATCAGATGAAAGGCAAGGAAAGACTCTTTTTTGCTGGACAGATGACAGGTGTAGAAGGTTATGTTGAATCAGCTGCTTCCGGGCTCATAGCTGGTATTAATGCTGCACGGGCAGCACTCGGTCAGGAAGGACTGATCTTCCCGCAGGATACTGTTCTAGGCAGCATGCCAGCTTATATTACTTCTGCCGATCCAGAGCATTTTCAGCCTATGAATGCCAATTTCGGTCTGTTGCCGAAGGTAGAGAAGAAGATCCGCAATAAGAAGGAAAAGAATGAAATGTTAGCTCATCGCGCTCTGGACAGTCTTGCCGAGTATGCCAACCGTACAGGACTCGCTTATTCGGAGCCGGAGGTTGTCGATAGCGAACAAAGCCCATCTTAAGGAGGTAACTTACAATCATGGTACCCAGCTTTCATGCGACTACAATTTGTGCTGTAAGACATAACGGACAGGCAGCTATAGCAGGTGATGGACAGGTTACATTCGGAGAGAGTGTTATTATGAAGACGACGGCCAGAAAAGTCCGTCGCCTGTACAGAGGACAAGTAATAGCAGGCTTTGCGGGGTCCGTTGCGGATGCTATAACCCTATTCGAAAAATTCGAGGGCAAGCTGGAGGAGCATCATGGGAACCTGCAGCGGGCTGCAGTTGAATTAGCGAAGGACTGGCGTCAAGATCGTATTCTTCGGAAGCTTGAAGCTTTGATGATTGTTATGGATAAGGAAGGAATGCTCCTGATCTCCGGAAATGGTGAAATTATCGAACCGGATGATGACGTTCTTGCGATTGGTTCCGGGGGTAACTTTGCGCTGGCTTCAGGTCGAGCACTCAAACGTCATGCACCCAATCTTTCCGCTGCGGATATTGCTAGAGAATCGCTTCAGGTAGCATCTGAAATTTGTGTGTACACTAATTCCAACATTATTGTTGAACAATTATAGACTCAGTGCCATAGAGACAAGGAGGAATTCACGATGGTGAATCAATCGCTTACACCCCGTCAAATTGTAGCCGAATTGGATAAATATATCGTAGGTCAGAAGCAAGCCAAGAAATCGGTAGCTGTTGCGCTCCGTAATCGGTATCGGCGCAGTCTGCTAGCAGAGGAACTGCGTGATGAAGTCGTTCCTAAGAACATCTTGATGATCGGACCTACAGGTGTGGGTAAGACAGAGATCGCCCGGCGTCTAGCAAAGCTTGTTAATGCACCGTTCATCAAAGTGGAGGCCACTAAATTCACTGAGGTCGGTTATGTAGGTCGAGATGTGGAATCTATGGTTCGTGATTTGGTAGAGACTTCTATTCGTATGGTCAAGCTTGAGCGTACGGAGAAGGTTAAGGATCGTGCGGAAGAACTGGCTAATGAGCGGATCGTTTCTATATTGGTCCCTTCCTCTTCCAAAAATAAATCACAAAAGAATCCTTTCGAGATGATTTTTGGAGGGAATTCTGCCCAAGAGGACTCTAAAGAAGACACTGAGCAGGATGGAAGCCTAAGTGAACGCCGCCGTGGGGTTAGATTTAAGCTGTTAGCTGGTCAGCTGGAAGATGACATCATTGAAATTGATGTTGAGGATACAGCGCCAACTATGCTGGATATGTTTGCAGGTCAAGGAAACGACCAGATGGGTATGAATATGCAAGAGATGTTCGGCAGTTTACTGCCTAAGCGGACGAAGAAACGTAAGCTTCCTATTCGGGAAGCGCGCAAGGTACTCATTCAGGATGAGGCGGCCAAGCTGATAGATATGGATGATGTGATCCAGGAATCCGTGACTCGGGCTGAACAATCAGGCATTATTTTTATTGATGAAATCGATAAAGTAGCAAGTCAGGGAAAAGGGTCTGGACCGGATGTGTCGCGTGAAGGCGTGCAACGGGATATTTTGCCGATTGTAGAGGGCTCGACCATTATGACGAAATACGGTCCTGTGAAGACTGACTATGTACTCTTTATGGCTGCCGGAGCTTTCCATATTGCTAAGCCTTCAGATTTGATTCCAGAACTTCAAGGTCGTTTTCCGATTCGCGTAGAGCTGAGTAGTCTAACGTTAGAGGATTTCGTTTCTATTTTGACGGAACCAGAGAATGCTTTAACTAAACAATATGTGAATCTGCTTAAAACAGAAAATTTAGAAGTGGAATTCCAGAAGGATGCTATACATGAGATCGCCAAAATAGCGGCTTCAGTGAATCAAAATATGGAGAATATAGGTGCACGGCGTCTTCATACTATTTTGGAGAAGCTGTTAGAGGATCTTTCTTTTGAAGCACCTGAGCTGACTTTAGAAAAAATGGTTATTACCCCGGAGTATGTGCGCGAGAAATTGGCAAGTATAGCTCAGGATCGTGATTTAAGTCAGTATATTCTTTAAAGCGACAAAAAAACAAAAAATCTATGTATTTTGAATTTGGGCATAACGGATTAGATAAATTACAAATTGGTGTCGTGAAAACGTAAAATTATGTCAAAACATGCAATTAAAAAGAAAAAAATGAGTTGAAAATGTAAATAAATAGTAATAAAGTGCTAAAAGCCCTGTCTTTTCTAAAAAGATAGGGCTTATTTCTTATTGTAATAATATACAAATTAAATGAAAATCAATGTATGTGAAAATGCTAAGTGTTATTCATTGCGACAGCGTTCGACGGAATACCGTAAATTTAGAGTATTTTTTTCTTTATTTGTCGAAAGCAAGCAGGTTTTTTGATGGAAGTTGTGGAATTCTTTTCATTATGATAGCTTTGAAAGGAGGAATTGTCTTGGGATTGCTGAATAGTGTCAGTTTTCAACGATTGCAGGGAGGCATTGATGCTGCCTATAAACGACAAAATGCTCTAGCAAATAATGTGGCTAATCAAGATACGCCCAATTTCAAACGTTCTGATGTTTCATTCGAAAGTATCCTGCAACAACAGGAAAGTGGAATCCAATCTACACTTAGAGCGAAAGTTTCGAATACCCGGCATTATCAATTTGGCAGCAACACAATTGTTCCCGCTGCTGTTGAAAATACTGATGAAACTACCTCTATGAACAATAACGACAACAATGTGGATGTAGATCGCGAAATGGCGTTAAGCGCAGAGAACCAGCTTAGGTATAGTTCTTATGTTGAACAGATTAACAGTCAGATTTCGATGATGCGAGCCGTAATTCAAGGAGGATAAGAGAGTATGAACTTTGGTAGTAGTTTTGGGATCAGCGCATCTGCATTAACGGCTCAACGGTTGCGGATGGATGTAATTTCTTCCAACGTAGCCAATGCTGAAACTACAAGAGCATCCGTGGTGGATGGCAAGGCTGTTCCTTACCGACGTAAGTTGGTTGTTTTGGAAACGAACGAAAGTAATAAATTCTCGAATATACTAAATTCGAAAATGAATAATAGCAATGAAGGGGTTAAGGTGCAGTCGATCATAGAAGACACTTCACCATTGAAGCCGGTATACAATCCGAGCCATCCCGATGCGGATGCTGAAGGATATGTCTATATGCCAAACGTAGACATTACCAAAGAAATGGTTGATATGTTATCTGCATCTCGCTCTTATGATGCCAATGTTACGATGCTTAATGCATCCAAAGCTATGGTAAGCAAGGCACTCGAAATTGGTAGATAAATGAATGTTAATTAACTTAAGGGGGGGAAACAGTTGATACAGAATATATCTAATGGGGTTCAGGCTGTACAGCAGCTTGCAATGAAACCGACATCTTCCGAAGTTTCATCCACTCCTGCTAATTCGATGGAGAGCTTTGGCTCTTATCTTGAGGATGCGCTCAATAAAGTGGCTGATCAGGAACAACAAGCTAAGGATATGAGTAATAAATTTGTATTGGGAGAAGTGAACATTGACGAAGTGATGATTTCTTCCCAACAGGCTCTACTGAGTTTACAGTTGACTACACAAGTCCGGAACAAAGTGATTGAAGCCTATCAAGAAATTATGAGAACTCAAATATAATAAATCCTAGCTTAGTTTCGGATGGGGTGACACTGTGAATGAAAGATTTGCCCAATATCGGGAGAAGGTTCTCTTGTATTGGAACAGATTTAGTGGTAAACAGAAGATTTTATTCTTTTCAACATTGTTTATCATTCTAATAATAATCGTAGTTATGACCATGCAGCTTTCAAAAACAGAATATGAAGTAGCATTTCAAGATTTGGACAGTACGGATTCGGCTGGAGTAATGAAAGCCTTAGATTCAGCAGGTGTTTCATACCGATTAAGTCAAGATGGAAAGAGTATTTCTGTACCAAGTACAGAAGCAGCTCGGGTCAAGGTGGATATCGGTTCTCAGGGGATTGTTCAAGGTGGCTCTATCGGATATAAAGTCTTTGACGAAAATTCGTCAATGATAGGTACAACAGATAGCGAGTTTAACGTGAAGTACAATAATGCATTAAACGGTGAAGTTGAACAGTTAATGAGACGTATGCAAGGGATTAAAGATGCAAAAGTGCTGATTAATTTGCCTAAAGAGACAGTTTTTGCCTCACAGGCTGATCAGGAGCAGGCGTCTGCATCCGTTGTGCTTTCATTTGATCCAGGATTTAGACCTACCCAAGACAATATTGACGGGTATTTCAATCTTGTGAAAACTGCTGTGCCTAATTTACCAATTGACAACATTACTATTGCAAATAATGAAATTGAATTAATGCCAACAGCTAAAGGTGGACAGGCTGGTGTCACAAACCAAGTTGAAGAAAACTTCGCTCTTCAGAAGAAATTCGAAGAAGAAGTAAAGAAAAATGTGAAACAATTCCTTAGCACTCTTACCGGTCCTGATAAAGTGGATGTTCTTGTGTTCTCAAAGTTGAACTTTGACAAGGAAAACCGGAAGGAAGATCTTGTTACCCCTGTGGATACAGAGAACATGAAGGGGATTGAGATCAGTTCACAAATAATTAGTAATTCGTATTCGGGTCAAGGTAACACGACTGGCGGAGTGGCTGGCACTGGTTCTCAAGATGTTACGGGCTATCCTTCTAATGCGGGTGCGGATACTTCTACCTCGGAGGAATCTTCGGAAACGAGGAACTTCGAAGTTAACCGAATTACTAAAGATGTTATTGCTAGTCCGTATACTGTTAAAGACTTAACCATAAATGTTGCAGTTGAACCACCTTCAGGAGAAAAAAGTTTAGATGATGCAACATCAGCTGCAATTCAAAATATTTTGGTGAATATTGTTCGCGCTTCTCTTGCAGATTCAGGTACTACATATACAGACGCTGATTTGACCAAAAAGGTTTCGGTCTACTCGCAACAATTTGGTGGCACCGATGCCAACACCGTTAAAGGTGGTCTCGCTTCTTGGATGATATGGGCTATCGGAGCAGCAGCATTGCTGGTTGGAGCAGGTGGAGGATATCTAATCTACCGGAGTCGTAAACAGACTGTGGAAGAGGAAGATGAAGACATTCCATTGCAGGTTCCTACTGAATTTCCTTCTATTAACTTGGAGAGCGTGACGAATGAAAGTCAAGTTCGTAAGCAATTGGAAAGTTTGGCCAAGAAGAAGCCAGACGAATTCGTAAATCTGCTGCGTACATGGCTTGCAGACGAACAGAGGTGAACTAATGGCAAAGGCTAGCCAGCAGGGACTTAGTGGCCGTCAAAAAGCTGCGATCCTGCTTATCACACTAGGGCCCGAGGTATCGGCGCAAATTTTCAAACATTTAAGAGACGAGGAGATTGAACAGCTGACTCTTGAAATTGCTAATGTTCGCAAAGTGGACAGCGGTGAAAAAGAGTCGATCATGTCTGAATTCCATCAGATATGCCTCGCCCAGGAATATATATCACAAGGCGGTATTAACTACGCTAAAGAAATTCTGGAGAAAGCGCTTGGATCAACAAAAGCAATGGAGGTCATTAATCGTCTGACTGCAACATTGCAAGTAAGACCTTTCGATTTTGCACGAAAAGCGGATCCTAATCAGATTCTCAACTTTATTCAGAATGAAAATGTACAGACTATTGCACTTGTATTGTCTTATCTGCAATTTGAACAAGCTGCTGCAATCCTTTCCTCGCTTCCTCAAGAGAAGCAGGCAGAGGTGGCTAGAAGAATTGCTGTGATGGACAGTACCTCTCCAGAGGTAATTACGCAAATTGAACGTGTGCTGGAGCAGAAGCTTTCCGCTACAGTAACCCAGGATTATACAAATGCCGGTGGTATCGAATCAATTGTACAAATCTTGAATGGGGTTGACCGGGGGACAGAACGTACGATTCTGGATTCTCTCGAAATTCAAGATCCAGAGCTTGCCGAAGAGATCAAAAAACGGATGTTCGTATTCGAAGATATTGTTAATGTGGATAATCGTTCAATACAGCGCATTGTTCGTGATATCGATAATGCGGATTTACAGCTTGCACTCAAGGTTGCCAGCGAAGAAGTACGGGATGTTATTTTCAGAAATATGTCCAAGCGTATGGCAGAAACGTTCCGAGAAGAAATGGAATACATGGGTCCTGTGCGGCTGCGTGATGTTGAAGAAGCACAGACTCGTATTGTAGGCACGATCCGCAGACTCGAAGAGTCTGGTGAAATTATCATCGCTCGTGGCGGAGGAGATGACATCATTGTCTAAGCTGATCAAACACTCCCAGTATGTTCCGGTTGATGTCTTTAAGAGACTGGAACAGGCCCGGCAATATGCGGGCCTAACTGAGGAGCCCGTTCCCGAGGAGACTTTAAGCGAGACTGACTATCATGATCCCGCACGTGAAGAGGCAGAAGAGACGCGTAAGCAAATGCTTAAGGACGCTCAGGATTTTGCTGAAGAGCAGGTTCGGAATGCATCTCTTGAAGCGGAACAGATTGTAGAGTCCTCGAAAGCGGAGGCTGAAGAGTGGTGGAAACAACGGCGTGAGCAGGATGAACATCTGATCGAAGCTATCAAAGCTGAAGCTCATCAGCAAGGTTATGAGGAAGGTGTTTCTCAGGCTGAGGAAGAGATGAAGCATAAGATCGCAGAGATGATGGAAGAAGCGCGTGCTGTTTTGACTGAGGCGTATAAAGCAAGAGAAGTGATTATTCAGGAAGCAGAGCCTTTTTTAGTAGAGTTAAGCTGTGATATTGCAGAGAAAATTGTGGACAAGCAGTTAACGGTAGAACCACAATTCGCAATGGACTTAATTCGCAAAAATCTGGCTCGTAAGCGAGAACAGGGTTTGATCTCACTTTGTGTATCCCCAGCGCAGTTCGCTTTTGTGAATGCTGCTCGGGAAGAATTATCACTAGCTGTTGATTCACAGGCTGAACTGCAAATCTTGCCCGACTCAACGGTAAAAGACCAAGGATGTGTTATCCGCTCTTCCTTTGGCAGCATTGATGCTCGAATCGACACTCAGCTCGCAGAGATCAAGAAAGAGCTGGTAAGAATTGCGCTGGACACCGATGAGCAGAGAAATGGGGAAGACGATGCTTAATAGCAACCGTTATAAGGAGCAACTTCGTAATCTCGATCCGGTGAGGATCAATGGGAAAGTGACGCAGGTAATCGGTCTAATGGTTGAATCGGAAGGTCCTGACGCAAGTATAGGTGATGTATGCTACATCTACCCTTCTAAAGGAAACAAACCGCTGCAAGCTGAGGTCGTTGGTTTCCGTGATAACAAGGTACTATTGATGCCACTTGGTGAACTGCAGGCGATTGGACCTGGTTGTGATGTAGTGGGCACTGGTAAGCCGCTTAGCGTGCAAGTAGGTTCTGAATTGTTAGGAAAAGTACTGGATGGTCTGGGGCAGCCGCTTGATGGCTCTCTCATTCCAGCACGAATGCCACATAGCTCTACCTTTAATATTCCTTCCAATCCACTTAATAGACCGCGGGTGCAGGAACCCATCAGTATTGGTGTGAGAGCGATTGACGGTTTGCTAACGATTGGCAAGGGACAGCGGGTCGGTATTTTTGCTGGCTCGGGGGTCGGCAAGAGTACTTTGATGGGGATGATTGCCCGGAATACATCGGCTGACGTAAATGTTATTGCTCTGATTGGTGAGCGTGGCAGAGAAGTATTGGATTTCATTGAACGGGATTTGGGACCAGAGGGCTTGCAGCGATCCGTAGTAATTGTTGCTACCTCAGACCAACCTGCATTGATTCGCATAAAAGGTGCGCTTATCGCTACAACGATTGCCGAGTATTTCCGCGATCGTGGCCTTAATGTAATGCTGATGATGGATTCGGTCACCCGTTATGCCATGGCCCAACGTGAAGTTGGACTTGCAGTTGGAGAGCCGCCAGCCATGCGGGGATATACACCTTCGGTGTTTGCCAGCTTACCCAAACTGCTGGAACGTGCCGGTACAGGTCCTACAGGCTCTATAACAGCCTTTTACACGGTACTGGTTGATGGTGATGACATGAACGAGCCAATCGCAGATGCAGTCCGAGGGATACTTGACGGACATATCGTACTCAATCGAAATATTGCTAACAAAGGACATTTTCCAGCAATAGATGTTCTTTCCAGCATAAGTCGAGTAATGAAGGATATTGCTCCAGAAGAACAGATTGCAGCAGCGGAGAATGTGAAGCGCCTTATGGCCGTTTACAAGGATTCAGAGGATTTGATTAATATTGGAGCTTATCAGAGAGGCTCTAATGCTCAAATCGACGAGTCGATGGAGTTTATCGACAGTATATGGGATTTCACCAAACAAAAGGTGAATGAAAAAGTTACGCTGGCTGAAGTTCAACAGTCTTTAATTTCACAGTTCTCAAGGAGTTGATTCGGTATTATGAGGTTTCATTATACTTTTCAAAAAGTCGTTGACTTGAAGGGCAATGAGAAGACACAGGCAGAATGGATGCTCTCAAGCGCGCTTGGAGAATTGCAGGCACAGGAAAGAAGCCTGGATGAACTCATCTTTCAGCGGAGTGCTATCATGCTATCCTTACAAAATGCCGCAGAGCAAAAGACACCTATGATTAAGATTCGTGAAATGCAGGAGTATGTGGAATATCTGGATAAATGCATTGCCCGTAAGCATACGGACATTAGCCGTGCACATCAAGAAGTCCAGAAGAAACAAGATCAGTTAAGCACTAAGGTTTTAGATGAAAAAGTATGGTTGAAGGCAAAAGACAAGGCTGAGACACTGTTTCAGCAAAGTATGATTTTACGGGAACAAAACGAACTGGATGAGATGGCAACCGTCCGCTTCGCGATGAAATCCCTCTAACCCGGGAGGTTTCCGCTAGTGGCTAATATTGATAATGATATGGAACTTGAAAATGAAGGGTCAGCGGGGAAATTTGAGCGGTTCTTATTCTTAATGATACCGATTATCTTCACGCTAGTACTGCTTGGAGTACTGTTGACGCTTTTTAATATGGACATTCGTAATAATGTGCTTGAAGTTGCGAATAAAATTCCTATCCTGGAAAAATGGGTTCCTGATCCGCCTGCAGATCCTTCTAAACCGAAGGAAGAAAGCAAAAAGCAGGAAGTGAGCTCAGCGACAACGATTAAGGAGCTTAAAGCTCAGCTCGCCCAGCAGGAAGAAAACCTGAAGAAGGTTACAGATGAAAAAACAGCCCAGGATACCAAGGTTCAGGCGCTAGAGTCACAGATTGAGGGTATGAAGAAGGAAGCTGAAACCGCAGAGGCAAGCACAGAAGAAACTGAAGATCCTTATCAGAAACAGGTTTCTGATTTGGCTAAGCTGTATGCGGGCATGAAAGCTTCGAAGGCTGCACCGATCATGGAGAATTTAACTACAGAAGAAATGGTACAGATCTTCAGTGTCATGAATAAAGCGAGTAAAACTGCGATTTTGGAAAAAATGGATCCGCAAAAGGCTGCAGATGTAACGATTAAGTTAAAAGAAACCACATCTTCGAGTGACATGGCGATCGCAGCCCTTCAATCTAGATTGAAGAAAGATGCCGGCACAACAGCAACAGCAACAACCAGTAAGAATTTGGATAAGGAAAAGTTGAATCAGACCTTCAGCTCAATGACTCCTGCTAATGCAGCATCGTTACTAGGAGAAATGTACAAGATTAGCCCTGATAAGGTCGTGACGATTATGAATACCGTAAGTGATAGTGTTCGTTCATCTATTTTGGGAGAAATGACTAAAAATGATAGCGCGCAAACTGCGAAAATTGTTAATCGTCTGATGGGTGCTAAATAGATAGGGAAAGGAGGTGAAAAATAAATGAGTTTAGTCGTTCAATCGCTTGTGAGTGCAAACGCAACTGCAGTAAATGGGAGTTCATCGACTACAACGGGCACAACAACGACGAGTGCACCATTTGCTCAAACCCTGGTACAAACCATGGGAGGCAATGCCAACACCCCGTCGACTCCAGCTGAACCCCTATTGGGAAATCTAGCTTCTTTGCTGCAAGGCCTGTTAAAGGAAGTGCAGCCGACTGGAGAAGAGCAAGCAGGGCAAGACGCTCAGAAGGGTGAGCTCCTTGAAAAACTTGCTGCTGATGTTGAGAAACTGGATGAAAGTATCAGTAGTGATCCAGCTCTGTTGGTAGCCTTGCAAGCTTGGATTCTTCAGGTATCTGCACTTCTATCTGGAAGCCATGCTGCAGAGAATGGTACTACTACAACGGAAGCAGAAGTGGCTGGAAGCTTGTCACTATTGGCACAGAATGCTGATACATTAAGATTTGCAGTTCAAGATGACTTGCAAAGTTTAGTTTCTATGATTCAAGAAGCTGCAGTAAGTGGCAATGAGGAAGTTGCAACTAAGGGAATCAGTTTATTGAATAATTTCACAGCGCTTTTAGAAGAGTCCTCCTCTAACACTAATAAGGGGAAGGGAAAGACCAGCAATGTGAGTATTAATTCTGATTCTTCCTTACAACAGCCCGTTATTACTGAAAGCAAAAATAACCAAACGGATAAAACAATTCAGAATGTGAGCAGTCGTTCCGGAGAAGCTGTTGTAGTGAAAAATGATACGGTTGTAAGCTCGCCTGTGACATCAGGAACTGTGCAAGAAGCTGAAGCAGAGACTGCGAACACACCGTTAATCAAGACAGGCGTAACCGGGGAAACGAAGACAACAGAATCTGCTCAAGATTCCCCGCTAGGAATTACAGCTAACGAAGGGGATCATGAGGTTGTTACTGCGGGGCAGTTATCTCTGCGCGGAGGAATTACAGCACCGCTGAAGGCTGAAGTGCCAGCAGCGCCTGTTCCGGTTCAGCAATTTGCTCAAGAAATGACAGGTTTCATTACAGGCAAATTAGAGATTGTGCAAAAAGGTGGGATCGCTGAAGCGACTATATCCCTTTTTCCAGAAAATCTCGGACAAGTTGATGTTAAGATCACCATGCAAAATGGTCATTTAGTTGCCCAGTTCATGACTGAACATACCGGCGCTAAAGATATGCTGGAACAACAAATGAACCAGCTTCGCGCTGCATTGCAATCTCAAGGTCTTCAAGTGGAGAAGCTGGAAGTTACGCAAAATAATACCCCACTCAATTCGCAATGGGGGCAGGAAGGACGCCAACCTAATTCCGGAAGTGGACAGCAGGGTAGACGTTCCAAAGAAAGCAGAGAGGAAGCCAGTGATGCTGTTCTAGCCGCAGAGCTGAATGGTGAATGGAAGGACTGGGTTTCAAATGCGGGACAAGAAGATCAGTCCCAAGGTGGATTTTTTTCTGCTAAGGCTTAACTTTAATAACAAAGGAAAGAGAGGTGAGTGGTTATGGCGACAACAGTTCCGGTCTCTACTAAAGATCAGTGGAATTATACAACTCCCGACTCTAGTGCACGGACAACGGGTAATTCTACTTTAGGTAAGGATCAGTTTTTGAAGATTTTGATTACTCAGCTGCAAAATCAAGATCCGATGCAACCGATGGAAGATAAAGAATTTATTGCGCAAATGGCCCAGTTTACATCCGTGGAGCAATTGATGAATATCTCTACTCAGCTTAATGCTATGAATCAGTCCCTTGGATCTGTATCCGGGTTGATTGGTAAAGATATTACTTGGACAGACACCGCCACAAAGCTGCCTAAGACAGGTAATGTTGAATCTATCGTTGTTAGCAATGGTATTCAATATGCGGTTGTGGGAAAAGACAGAATTGCTTTAACCGATATTACACAAATTCAGAATGCCGCAGCAACACCAGAAAGCGGTTCTGGTACAGATAGTAATACTCCGGAGAATAGCGGAGGAAGCGGGGCGAGCATATGAGTGACAGGCTTACTATAGGCCAACTGTATCCTGCGTCCCTGCATTCTACAACGTTACAACGATCTTCGCTGCCTAAGCAGTCTGTGGCGGGGGAAGCTTCTTTTGAGAGTTTACTGCAACAGAAACTATTAAAATTCAGCAATCATGCTGCTAAGCGCCTAGAACAAAGAGGGATAGAGCTTGGAAGCGGTCAGTTGGATCAAATTTCATCTGCTGTGGACAAAGCTGCTGCTAAGGGAAGTAAAGAATCCTTGATATTAATGAAGGATTTGGCGTTTATCGTTAGCGTTCCTAATCGCACAGTAGTTACTGCTATGGATGGTAACTCGATCAAAGATAATGTATTTACACAAATCGATAGTGCAATAGTGATTTCATAATAGGCTGGTCCTAACGGAAAGCCGAGGCGGCCGCTGACCGACTGACGCGGTCCCAATTCACTTGGAAAGTTATTAGGACTCTATAATCTGGGAGGACATTAAACATGTTAAGATCAATGTATTCAGGGGTTTCAGGAATGAGAGGCTTTCAAACTAAGCTTGATGTAATCGGTAATAATATTGCTAACGTAAACACTATCGGGTTTAAATCCGGACGTGTTATGTTCAAGGATATTATGAGCCAAACCGTTTCTGGTGTTACTGCACCGGGTGAGGATGGTCAAGGTGGGGTAAATGCGAAACAAGTTGGACTAGGTGTTAGTATTGCTTCTATAGATACCCTACATTTGGCTGGTAGTGCTCAAACCACCAACAACCCAACAGATTTACGTATCGATGGAGATGGTTTTTTCCTGGTTAAGCTTACTGAGGATCAAGATACTGCATTTTTGACCCGCGCCGGAGATTTCCACATTGACGCTGCGCGTAATCTGGTTACCGCTGACGGACTTCATGTTTTAGATTCCGACGGTGGGATCATTCAATTAGGTGACGATGTAACGGCGTTTTCTATCTCTAATGATGGAACAATTGTTCAGACCATGGAAGATGGAACGACTGGAGCTGGGGTGAAGATTGGTGTAGCCAAGGTTACTAACCCATCTGGTCTGGAGAAAATCGGAGGCAATCTGTATCGTATGACACTTAATGCGAATGCAGAAGGCGAACTAGTTCCGACTACAGCGAACAATACAGAAGATGGCACCGGGGCAATCATCTCTGGACAGCTGGAAATGTCCAATGTGGATCTTACCAATGAATTTACAGAAATGATCGTATCACAGCGTGGATTCCAGGCGAATTCCCGTATCATCACAACTTCTGATGAAGTGCTGCAGGAAGTAGTAAACCTGAAGCGTTAATTTAATCAATAAATTCTATATTTTCTTAAATGGTTCATGCGGAGTCGTGGGGGAGTTACTCCTCCCCCTATTTTGTTAGGAGGCCTGTTATGATATCGGTAACAAGATTAAATGGAACACCGATGTGGATCAATGCCCTACTGGTCGAAATGGTAGAAGAAAGCCCGGATACATATATTACGCTCGTAACCGGAAAAAGACTGATCGTTCTCGAAAAAGCCGATGAGGTTATTACGAAGATCCGGGATTATAACAGGGACATAGGCACATATGCTGCCACCATTAAAATCCAGTCAATGGAGGAGCTAACATGAAAAAGATGATGCCGTGGCTCATCACGATATTACTAGCGATTACTCTGATCGTGGTCGCCGCATTTTTACTAATGGACAGGATCTTTCCGAAAGATACGAACGAGGTAAGTGCTGCTGTTCAAAATGTGGAAACAAAACATTTAACTGCAGATGAAATCGTCGAATTGACGGCAGAGATCATTGATATCAAAACAAATCTTGCTGATCCCGATTTTATCCTTCAAGTAGATTTCGCCTTCCAACTGAGTTCTGCGAAATCAAAGGAAGAATTCGAAAAAATAAAAGAGATCAAAATCAAACCAATAATTATCAAGACGCTTGCAGATACCAAACCTGAGGACCTTAATGGAGCGAATGGAAAAGATCAGCTTAGCAGTAAGCTTATTAATCTGATCAATAAGACATTGACTGAGGGCCAAATTACTCAGATCGAAATCACCAAATTCCTTTTGGCTTCTGTGTAGCTTTATTCCTGATAATTCTTTGATGGGGGGGTGATTGAATTGGTTGATGTACTATCACAAAACGAAATTGATGCTCTACTTGCTGCACTTTCTTCAGGTGAGATGGACGCCGATGAACTTAAAAAGGAAGAAACTCAGAAGAAAATCCGCTCTTATGACTTTAAACGGGCTGTCCGCTTTTCCAAAGATCATATCCGCAGTCTTACACGGATACATGACAATTTCGCCCGTTATCTTACAACGTATTTTTCAGCCCAATTGCGCACCTTCGTTCAGATTAATGTCGTTCAAGTAGAGCAGCTCCCTTATGATGAATTTATTCGCTCCATACCGAAAATGACGATATTGAACATTTTTGAAGCAGAACCTTTAGAGGGCCGCATGGTAATGGAAGTTCATCCTAACATTGCTTTTGCTATGCTGGACAGGTTGCTTGGAGGCTTTGGAACTGCACCTTCTAAGATTAATGCTCTAACTGAGATCGAAACAACGATTATGGAGCGTATCTTTAGTAGATGTTTTGAGAGTCTGCAGGAGGCTTGGAAAACGGTGCTGGATATTCATCCGCGGATGGAAGCTCTTGAGACGAACCCGCAGTTCATGCAGATTGTATCGCCCAATGAGACCATTGCATTAATCTCTCTAAGTACCAAAATTGGAGACACAACAGGCATGATCAATCTTTGTATACCGCATGTCGTTCTAGAGCCTATCATGTCCAGACTTTCTGTTCACCAATGGTTTGTGACAGAGAAGAAGACGCGGGATGAAGATGAGCTACTGGCCATTAGAGCTAGAGTTCATAAAGCGAAGCTGCCGATTGTTGCTGAACTTGGAGAATCGAGCTTATCCATATCTGAATTCTTAGGGCTTAGTGTCGGTGACGTGATTTCTCTCAACAGAAACGTAGATTCTGGACTGTCGATTAAGGTAGGGGAGAAGCTTAAGTTCATCGGAAGTCCCGGAATGGTTAAAGATCGGGTAGCCGTGCAAATAGACGAAATTGTCAATGAAGGAGTTGAAGAATTTGACGAGTAAAGATTATTTATCCCAAGAAGAAATCGACGCCCTTCTGAGACAATCTGCGGAGGGCTCATTAGCTCCTACGGAGAAAACGGTAGATGACTATCTAACACCGTTTGAACAGGATGCTTTGGGCGAAATTGGTAATATAACGTTTGGCAGTGCAGCAACAGCACTTTCCACTTTACTAGGGAAAAAAGTAGATATTACAACCCCTCAAGTTTCGATCATTACACGCGGGGAGTTTGAAATCGCTTTTCCTAAACCGCATGTAGCTGTTCACGTTCAATATGTGGATGGGTTTCAAGGCATTAACTCACTTGTTATTAAGATTAGGGATGCGCAGGTCATTGCCGATCTGATGCTTGGCGGTGCTGGCGAACCTAAGGATGAAGAGTTGAATGAAATTCATATTAGCGCTGTGCAAGAAGCTATGAATCAAATGATGGGTTCTTCTGCTACATCGATGTCTACGATTTTTAATCGTTTTGTTAATATCTCGCCTCCGGGTATCGACATTTTGAATATGTCCAGCGGAGAAGGAGTAGGCAGTCTGCCAGACGATGAGACCCTAATTCGTATTTCGTTCCGGCTTAAAATTGGTGATTTGATAGATTCTACTATTATGCAGCTTTTGCCTGTTCAGTTCGCAAAAGATATGGTATCCATGCTTCTTGGTGATGTTAGTCCTGCAGAGGAGGAGGCAGCGGTCACAATGGCTGAAACACCTGCCGTGACTAATTCTGCTGAGACACCACCTCCAGCACCTCCGGTGCAACAGGCGCCCTCACAGCCCGCAGGAGGAACGCAACCACCATATCCACCGCAGGGTATGCCACCGTATCCAGGGATGCCAGAAGGCGGGTATTATTATCCTCCAGCGGGTATGCCAGCATACGGAATGCCTGGGATGCCACCATACGGTATGCCACCGCAAGGGATGCCATATGGACAGACACCACCGCTTAATTCTGAGGCAAATCGCAATGTAAATGTACAGCCTGTGCAATTTGCAAATCTGAATGGTGGGGCCTTTGGTCATATTGATGAAAATAATTTAAATTTATTGATGGACATACCGCTTAGAGTAACCGTAGAATTAGGAAGGACCCAGAAGCAGATCAAAGATATTTTAGAAATGTCACAAGGCTCAATTATTGAGCTGGACAAGCTCGCAGGTGAGCCTGTAGATATTTTGGTTAACAACAAGCTTATTGCCAAAGGTGAAGTCGTTGTTATCGACGAAAACTTTGGCGTACGCGTTACGGATATCGTCAGCCAGTGGGACCGAATTCAGAAATTACAATAAGCATACTTAGGGAGGATTTTGTAAAAATGGCTAACCGAATTCTAATCGTGGACGATGCAGCATTTATGAGAATGATGATCCGTGACATTTTGTCGAAAAACGGATTTGAAGTAGTGGGCGAAGCTCAGGACGGTTCTCAAGCGATAGAAAAATTCAAGGAACTGCGTCCGGACCTCATCACGATGGATATTACTATGCCTGAGATGGACGGAATCGCCGCCCTGAAAGAAATCAAAAAAGTAGATCCGGCTGCAAAGGTTATTATGTGTTCAGCCATGGGCCAGCAGGCTATGGTTATCGATGCAATCCAAGCAGGAGCTAAAGACTTTATCGTGAAGCCTTTCCAAGCTGACCGGGTTATCGAAGCTATTAACAAAACGTTGGGCGCGTAGGATAAAGTCATGTTATATTCCGAAACGCTCGGAAGCAGTAACACCCTGCTGAATTTGTTTAAAGTTATTATTGTCCTGGCGATAATCATTGTACTTATAGTGGTACTAATTCGTTTTCTTGGACGACGTAATCAGACCTTTATGAGCAACCGTTCCATAAGAACGCTTGGTGCAATTGGGCTTGGACCTAATAAGTCGATGCAGGTTATCGAACTGGGAAGCAGTCTTTACTTAATCGGGATTGGTGAGAATATATCCATTTTGGATAAAGTCACCGATCCGGATGAGGTAGCATTGATCATTGCGGCATTTGAGGATCAGTCCTCTAACCAGAATAATTTCCTCGCACCGCTTATTGCCAAGGTAAAGGTAAAGCTGCGTGGGGAGGTTCCATCTCAGGAAATTGAACTTAGTGAAACATCATCTTTTTACGAGACTTTGCAATCCAAGCTTCGTTCTGCACCAGAGCGTAAAGAGAAAATGGAAGAGCTGCTTCGGGATGATGTTACTAAGGATGAGTCGAGGAATATATGAAAAAGAAGCTAATTCTTGCTATTCTGCTGTTCGGTATTATCAGTGTGGTTATGATGACGCCGATACATGCTGATCCTATACCTAATGTTAATATTCAGGTCGGTAATGAAGGTTCAAGCAGTGGTACCAGTTCCATATCAATTCTTCTTCTTGTTACGGTTCTGAGTATTGCTCCGGCGTTTCTGGTTCTTATGACTAGCTTTACTAGAATTGTAATCGTATTAGGTTTTGTGAGAACCTCGCTGGGTACTCAGGCAATGCCTCCGAACCAGGTGCTGGTAGGACTTGCTCTGTTTCTGACTCTGTTCATTATGTCACCAACGCTGGCCACAGTGAATGAAAATGCGTTGCAGCCGTATATGAAGGGGACAATCACCCAAACTGAGGCTTTTGATAAAGCTGCTGATCCGATGAAAGAATTTATGTTTAAACAGACGAACACCAAAGATCTTCTGTTATTTATGAAATACACCGGTTATACCGGATCTACTAAACCGGCTACATACAGTGATATTCCACTGACGGTGATGGTGCCAGCTTTTGCAATTGGCGAATTGAAAAAGGCTTTTACAATGGGCTTCTTAATTTTCATACCATTCCTGATTATTGATATTGTTGTGGCGAGCACACTGATGGCCATGGGGATGATGATGCTTCCCCCGGTTATGATTTCATTACCTTTTAAAATAATGCTCTTTGTACTGGTAGACGGCTGGTACTTAGTCATTAAATCACTACTTCTTAGTTTTAACACCTGACCTAAAGAGGAGGCATGAGGGATGAGTACGGAGTTTATAATCGGGCTAGCAAGCCAAGCCGTATATTTAGTGCTGGAAGTCAGCGCACCCATGCTGATTCTTGGTCTGGTGGTAGGGCTAATAATCAGTATTTTTCAGGCTACGACACAGATTCAGGAACAGACGCTAGCGTTTGTTCCCAAAATCGTCGCAGTGCTACTGGCTTTATTGCTATTTGGTCCGTGGATCATCACGAAGCTGATTGACTTTACAAGCCAAATTTTGGGTAATCTCTATATGTATATTGGTTAATCAATGAACATGGAGACCATACTGCAAAGTTTACCCGTCTTTTTGCTTATTTTTTGTCGAATAACCGCTTTTTTTGTTGTCGTTCCTGTATTTTCTTCACAAGGGGTCCCGACAACCTTTAAGATTGGCATTTCTTTTTTTGTAGCATTGGTTGTCTTTAGTGCTAACGGAACAGGGCTTACGATCCCGCAGGATTTCAGTTATATTTTGCTGATTGCCAGAGAGGTATTAATAGGATTATTGCTAGGTTTCGTTGGATATTTGATGTTTATGGCGATTCAGACAGCAGGTTCATTTATTGATATTCAGATTGGCTTCGGTATTGCTAATGTTATCGATCCTATGACTGGAACGTCTGCACCAATTCTTGGTAATTTCAAATATATGATAGCCCTGCTAATGTTTCTGAGCATGAATGGTCATCACCATCTGCTAGATGCTATTGTGTACAGTTATAAATGGGTTCCTATGAATAATGATTTATTTCTAGGCATGATTGACGGTAGTTTGTCAGAGTTTCTGGTTCGAACATTTGCTCAGTCCTTTGTACTCGCTTTTCAAATGTCGGCTCCTTTAGTAACTGCGCTGTTTCTGACTGATGTTGGCCTTGCTTTCTTGGCGAGAACGGCTCCGCAATATAATGTATTTGTTATTGGGGTTCCGCTCAAAATCATTATAGGTCTTGCACTGCTTTTAGTGCTGATGCCTGGTCTGGCTGTGCTGTTTCAGAATCTCTTCGATATCATGTTCGAATCCATGGAGAATTTATTGAATCTCATGGGGAAGAGTCCGTAGGTGACCGTAAGGGGAGCGTATTATGCCTAAGACGAAGCGGTATAGACTGGATCTTCAACAATTCGCCGGTGAAAAGACGGAAAAAGCAACCCCGAAGAAACGGCAAGATGCTCGTAAAAAGGGTCAAGTAGCCAAAAGTGCTGAGCTATCCGGTGCAGTTGTATTGTTATCAGCAGTAGTTAGCTTGATGATGTTTGGTGGTTTTATGAAAGAGCGCTTCATGAAGCTATATATGGATGTATTTCAGAATCAAATGACACTGGAGGTTACTCCTGAGAATATAACGCTGCTATTTAATCAATATGGACTACAAATACTGATTTTGCTAGCTCCATTACTTGGAATAGTTTTTGTTATGGCGCTGGTAAGCAATCTGGCGCAGGTGGGCTTTATGACCACTGGAGAGGGGATCACCCCTAAATTCAGCAAGCTTAATCCGATAAAAGGGTTCAAAAATATTTTCTCCATGCGTTCGTTTGTCGAGTTCCTGAAATCCATATTTAAGCTTCTAATTATCGCTTATCTGGTATATAGCACTTTATGGGGAGAAAAGAAGAACTTTGCATCCCTGTCGCATATCAGTGCGGAGGGGATTTTTAAATTTGCGGCCAAGCTGACGATGAGTCTTGGCTTGAAAATCGGGGCTGCCCTATTGGCTATGGCTTTTCTGGACTACATGTATCAGAAGTACGAGCATGAAAAAAGCCTGAAAATGTCCAAGCAGGATATCAAGGATGAATACAAAAAAATGGAGGGTGACCCTCTAATCAAAGGTAAGATCAGGGAACGCCAACGTAGAATGGCCATGCAGCGTATGATGCAGGAAGTTCCAAATGCGGATGTAATCATTACGAATCCTACGCACTTTGCTGTTGCGCTTAAATATGACGGTACCAAGATGGAAGCGCCGCAGATTATAGCAAAAGGGCAGGATTATGTAGCACTTCGCATCCGGGAGCTGGCTAAAGAGCACGGCGTCGTGACTATGGAAAACAAACCGCTGGCACGGGCATTATTCCAAAGGGCAGAGATTGGAGATGTCGTTCCAAATGATCTGTTCCAGGCTGTGGCTGAAGTGCTGGCATATGTATATAAGCTTAAAGGTAAGAGGAGATAAGGCGGGGGGGTTAGGACATTGAAAGCTAAAGATTTAACAGTTTTGCTAGGCATCATCGGGATCGTGCTTATGATGATTCTGCCTATCCCGTCCTGGCTATTGGACGTTTTGCTTGTTATTAACATCTCAATCGCATTAATTATCATTCTGGTTGCTATGAATACGAAAAATGCACTCGAATTTTCAATTTTCCCTTCATTGCTCCTAGTAACCACACTGTTTCGTCTGTCACTTAACATCTCGACTACAAAACTGATCCTGACTTATGGAGATGCCGGTTCAGTGGTATCTACTTTCGGTAGCTGGATCGCTGGCGGACAAATTGCTGTTGGATTTATCGTGTTTCTGATCCTGGTAGTAGTTCAGTTTATTGTTATCACCAAAGGTTCAGAGCGCGTAGCTGAGGTAGGCGCTAGATTTACCTTGGATGCGATGCCCGGTAAGCAAATGAGTATTGATGCCGATCTTAACGCAGGCATGATTAACGAAACCCAGGCACGTGAGCGTCGTCGTAACGTAGAACGCGAAGCGGATTTTTTCGGAGCCATGGACGGTGCGAGTAAATTCGTTAAAGGAGACGCGATTGCGAGTATTATCATCTTGCTGATCAATCTCATCGGTGGATTTATCATCGGTATGATGGTTCACGGGATGGACTTTGCTACTGCGTTATCCACTTATTCTGTATTGACCATTGGGGACGGTCTCGTCAGTCAAATTCCAGCTTTGCTGATTTCGACAGCAGCCGGCTTGATTGTTACTAGAGCTTCTTCGGAAGGTAATCTTGCAGAAGAGCTGACAGGACAGTTGTTGTCCTATCCGAAATTGTTGTATATTGTCGCAGTTACGGTAGCTTTTCTTGGACTCTTTACACCCATACATATGATTACAACGCTCCCATTGGCCGGATTGCTGGCTTTTGCAGCCTACCGTATGGGACAAAATTTAAATAAGAAACAGATTGCCGAAGAGCAACTTGTTGAAGAGAAGCAGATTGAAGAGGTACGAAGTCCGGAAAGTGTCATTAATTTGCTGTCAGTTGATCCCATTGAATTCGAGTTTGGTTATGGTCTTATTCCTTTGGCGGATACAGGTCAGGGAGGCGATCTGTTAGATCGTATCATCATGATTCGACGGCAATGTGCCCTAGAAATGGGTCTTGTAGTACCTGTTATTCGCATTCGCGACAATATTCAACTAAAACCGAATGAATATGTCATAAAAATTAAAGGAAATACAGTCGGCGGTGGTGAATTATTACTTAATCATTACCTTGCAATGAGTCCAGGATATGATGATGAATCTATAAACGGTATTGAGACCATCGAACCATCCTTTGGGCTTCCAGCATTATGGATTGATGAATCGGTTAAAGAGCGGGCTGAATTGTCCGGCTATACTGTAGTAGACCCTCCATCTGTTGTCGCAACACATCTGACGGAGTTAATCAAACGTCATGGACATGAGCTGATAGGAAGACAGGAAACTAAGATGCTGGTGGACAACCTTAGGGATAATTATCCAGTGCTCGTCGACGATCTTATTCCTTCTGTATTGGCGATTGGGGATGTGCAGAAGGTGCTTGCTAAGCTGCTTCGTGAAAAGATATCGATCAGAGATTTGGTTACGATTTTTGAAACATTGGCGGATTATGGGACATACACCAAGGATCCGGATATTCTCACTGAATATGTTCGTCAGTCCTTGTCCAGACAGATTACTCAGCAATTCTCACAAGCAGGAGAGACACTGAAAGTCATCACAGTTGGACCTAATCTTGAAAAGAAAATTTCCGAGAGTGTGCAGCAATCTGAACAGGGAAGTTATTTGGCCCTAGATCCAACTTCGACACAAACGATCTATCAGCGGTTAAGTGAACAGATCAATCGATTGCTGCAGACAGGGCAACAGCCAATAGTGCTCACATCACCAACCATTCGTATGTATTTGCGGCAGGTGATTGAACGAACGATGCAGGACATTCCTGTACTGTCTTATAGCGAGCTAGAGCCTAACATTGAAATACAAAGCGTCGGAGTGGTGAATTTATGAGAGTGAAGCGTTACGTGGTCGATTCGATGCCTGACGCCATGCTTTCCATTCGCAACGAGCTTGGGAGCGAGGCCGTCATTTTAAGTACAAAGGAAATCAAAATCGGCGGATTTTTAGGGTTATTTAAGAAGAAAAAAATAGAAGTTGTAGCAGCAGTAGAAAAGGCAGAGAAGAATAATGTTCCAAAAAAGCCGGCTGCGCCAGCGATGAACATTCCACGGAGTGCAGTACCACAGGCTTATCAAAAAGCGTCATCTGCTTCCACTATACCTTCTATACCTTCCGTACCTTCTGTTTCATTAGAAAAGCCAGAAGAGTCACGGACGTTTGCTGAGATTGCCGCAGCCTTATCGGAAGCTATCAATGTACAAGAATCGATAGCCAAGCATCCGGAGCCAGTACCTGAGCAAAAACTTCCTGAATTAAATCTGGAAGATGCACCTTCTGTATCAGCGTTGTATGAATCATTAGGATTAGAACAATCGCCAGAGGTTGCCACTGCTCTCGAAAATGATGTTCTTCGTGAGATTAGAGATATGAAGCTCTGGATGGAGCGAATTGCCAGACAATCCTCAGGTGGAAGAGAACTGCCAGACAGTCTGCAGGAGCTACGGGATCTTTTATTAGAGCAAGAAATGGATGCTGTGCTTGTTGAGGAATGGATCAGTAACATCTCGGAACGTTGGGTAGATGAAGGGCGTACTTGGGGACCTGAGAAATTTATGGGATCTCTTAAAGAACAGATTGATGGTTTCCTGACGGGACGAATTGCTGATGGAATTGCCCGGGATACTCAAATTGT
The DNA here is from genome assembly GCF_037992965.1 of Paenibacillus sp. FSL E2-0190. Classification (NCBI taxonomy): domain Bacteria; kingdom Bacillati; phylum Bacillota; class Bacilli; order Caryophanales; family Paenibacillaceae; genus Paenibacillus; species Paenibacillus sp. FSL E2-0190. The sequence continues at coordinate 4,283,289 of NZ_CP150306.1, read as the reverse complement.
ATATATTGCCGGACCCACTGGAGTTGGAAAGACCACAACCATAGCTAAGCTTGCGGCAGAACAGCTATTTAAGCACGGACGCAAGGTAGGTTTTATCACCTCCGATACGTATAGAATCTCAGCTGTTGAACAGTTGCGAACCTATGCTGCTATCCTCAATGTTCCACTGGAGGTTGTCCAATCGCCAGGAGATTTGCAAAGAGCACTCTTTCGCTTGGAGAGTTGTGATCTAGTATTAATGGATACAGCTGGCCGAAATTATCGCAATGATATGCTAGTAGCAGAACTGCAAAGCTTGCTTGCGAAGGAATTGAGAAGTGAAACCTATCTTGTGCTTAGCCTGACCTCCAAAAGCCGTGATATGAAACTTATTGCAGAGCATTTCGGCAGATATAGACTGGATAAGGTTATTTTCACAAAGCTGGATGAGACGGGGAGTTACGGCCCGCTCTTTAATGTCCTGAATGACTTCCCACTTACCTTGTCTTATATGACCGATGGTCAAAATGTACCTGATGATCTGCTTATGGCTACCAAAGGACAGCTTAGTGAGTTGCTTCTTGGAACAGGTGAAACATGATGGATCAGGCACAATCCTTAAGACAGCTTGTATCCAGTCAGGATTCTAAAGTAGCTGTAAGAGGGGGATCATCCGCCAGGATCATTACGGTGTGTAGTGGTAAAGGGGGCGTTGGTAAGTCGAATTTTACACTTAACTTCGCTCTAACTTTAAAGGCTATGGGCAAACGGGTTTTGCTGTTCGATGCAGATATCGGCATGGCTAATATAGATGTGTTGATGGGCGTATCGGCGAGATATAATCTTTATCATTTGTTAAAAAGAGAAGCGGATATCGAGCAGATTATTCAATACGGTCCGAATTCGCTCCCTTTTATAGCAGGTGGCTCTGGAATGGATGAGCTATTTACTCTTTCAGAGTCTGATCTTGATTATTTCACAAATCAGATAGCACTTATCGCGGACAGCATGGATTATATTTTGTTCGATACAGGTGCTGGATTATCTAAGGAAACGATGAAGTTTATAACTTCTGCCGACGATTGCTTAGTCGTTACTACACCAGAACCAACAGCTATCACAGATGCATACGCATTAATGAAGGTTGTGAATCGTTCCTATCCTGAGACTTCCTTTAAATTGATTGTGAACCAGGCAGGTGATGAAAGGGAAGCCATAGCGACAAGCGACAAGATCCGAATGGCCGCCAGTCGTTTTTTGCAATTAGATATTTCTTATCTTGGTCATATAAGCTCAGATGCCCATGTAGTGCAGGCTGTCAAAAGGCAAACGCCTTTCACATTGGCTTTTCCAAACAGTATTGCTGCAAAGGATATACATCGGCTTGCCCTAAGTTATTTGACCATTGATTCTAAAAAGACCACAAAAGTCCAAGGGATTAAAGGCTTTATCCATAAATGGTTAAAGCGAAGTAAATAGTTGTTCTGAATTTGGGACAGAGGTGGAAATGATATGAAGCCATATAAAGTATTGGTTGTTGATGATTCGGCATTTATGCGCAAGATCATTTCCGATTTAATTGAAAATGACGCTGACTTTCAGGTGACGGCAACAGCAAAAAACGGTCGTGAGGCTATCGAAAAAATCAATGAGCTTCGTCCAGATCTGGTTACTATGGATGTAGAAATGCCAGAAATGAACGGCCTGGAAGCGCTGAAAATAATAATGGCCTCAGACCCTCTGCCAGTGATTATGCTGTCAGGGATCAATGAAGAGGGCATGAAGGAAACCATTCTTGCACTGGAATGGGGCGCTTTTGACTTTATTCGTAAACCTTCGATTACCAACTCTCAGGATATCATGGGAGTAGGAGAATCCTTAAGGGAACAAATGAAAGAGGCTATGATGGCCCGGGAGCAGCGCGAAGCACGTGCTTCTGCATTTAAGTTGCCAGACATACCGCCAGTAGAAGTCGCACCGCCAACTGTACCGAGAGTGATGCCCGGCAAACACAAGGTAGAACCTAAAGCTTCACTCAAAAATGAAGTGACCAAAAAACCGCGGGTGAAGCAGCCGTTAGATCATACTGTTCCTAAAAGAGCAGCAAAACCATTAATCTCTACTCCACCACCTTTATCAGAAAAGAGTAATGCAAGGTCAAGAGTAGAGAATAACGCTACCCCACCAAAACCGTTGCTTAAACCTAAAGTGGAAGTGTCTTCTGACGCTCCTGCAAATCCTCAGGTCCGGAAGTATGGGAGTAATGATCTGCAAAAGTTGGTTGCCGTGGGGTGCTCTACAGGTGGACCACGTGCTCTAAAGGTATTTCTGGAGAAGATTCCTGCGGATTTTCCAGCGCCTATTGTTATTGTGCAGCATATGCCGCCTAACTTTACCAAATCACTAGCCCAGCGACTGAATACCTTCAGCCCGCTAGAAGTGATTGAAGCTGAGCAGGGGATGATATTGCAAAAAGGAACTGCTTATATAGCACCTGGAGGCTATCATTTACAAGTTGTCCCATCCTCTAGAGGGCAATATGCGGTTGTACTCACAAAGGAGGAGGCACGTAATGGCCATCGACCTTCTGTGGATGTTTTATTTGAATCATTGCTGCCGCTCACATCGTTAGAACGTCATTTGTTACTAATGACAGGGATGGGTAGTGATGGGGCAAGAATGATGAAATCCTTATACGACTCTGGGGTAACCTCAACCTTTGCTGAAAGCGAAGAAACTTGTGTCGTATATGGAATGCCGCGATCTGCGGTGGAATTACAGTGCGTCCAGCACGTACTGCCTTTGCAAGAAATTGCTCCAAGGCTGGTGCAAGCTGTTAAATAACAGAAAAGCGAACTCAAAGGGGAGGTGCTCACTGATGGACATGAACCAATATTTATCCATGTTTATTGATGAGTCGAACGATCATCTGCAGTCATTGAACGAGAGCATGATGGGGCTGGAAGCGAATCCTGAGGACATTAGTATTGTACAGGTAATATTCCGCTCTGCGCATACCTTAAAAGGTATGGCAGCAACTATGGGCTTTGAAGATTTGGCTTCACTCACACACCAAATGGAAAATGTTCTTGATTTGGTACGCAACAACAAACTGCGCATGCAGGATTTCATTTTTGATACGTTGTTCAAAAGTTTGGATGCCTTGGAGTCTATGGTTGAGGATATTACGGGAGGAGGCGAGGGTAAAGCGGATGTTTCGTCTATCGTCTCCTCCTTACAGGCTATAGTCCGGGGAGAGATTCCTGTTGCGGGTGGTGAGGCAGCTTCTGTCTCAGGACCTGCTGCACAAGCGGTTGAAACCCCGATTCATTTAGATGAGTTTCAATTTTCTGTTCTAGAACAGTCGATTCAAGAAGGACATCAAGTATTATATGTGGACGTAACCATTCGCAAGGATTGTCAGCTTAAGGCAGTACGTGCATATATGGTGTTTGATCTTTTGGAGCGTTCAGGTGAAGTGGTTAAATCCTTCCCATCCGTTCAGGATATTGAACAAGAGAAATTTGATCAAAGCTTCTCTCTCTATTACATAACTCAAAAAAGTGCTGATCAAATTCAGGCTATGATACTAAATCTGTCTGAGATTGATAAGGTATCGGCAGTAGCATTGGATCAAGACTCTCTGCAACAGCTGGGTCAAGAAACAGCAGCAGCAGCCTCTGAAGTGGCTGCCACGACTACTGAGGCTCCAGCAGCTACACCTGCGTCTTCTGCCGCTAAACCCCTGCCAACCAAAGAAGAAGGGAACAAACCGGCAGCTCACAAAACAGGTGGGGCACCATCACGTACCATTCGTGTAGATATTGAACGTTTGGACGTGTTGATGAATTTATTCAGTGAACTTCTTATCGACCGTGTACGATTGGAACAGCTGGCTTCTGAGGTTCAAAATGGTGATCTTACAGAAACGGTTGAGCATATGGGCCGGGTAAGCGGAGATCTCCAGAATATTGTAATGAAGCTGCGGATGGTTCCAGTAGATACAGTATTTAACCGATTCCCACGTATGATTCGTGATCTAGCCAAGTCACTAGACAAAAAAGTAGATCTTATCATCACAGGAGCAGAAACTGAGCTAGACCGAACGGTCATTGACGAAATCGGGGATCCGCTGGTGCATTTATTGCGTAATGCAGTTGACCATGGTATCGAATCCATTGCGGATCGTGTTGCTGCTGGTAAGCCTGAGACCGGAACGGTCTATTTGCGGGCTTTCCACAGTGGTAATCACGTCTTCATTGAGATCGAAGAAGATGGAACAGGGATTTATCCGGAGAAGGTTCTGAAATCTGCTGTGAAGAAGGGTGTTATAACACAAGAGCAGGCAGCCAGTATGTCGGACGATGAAGCTTTTCAGTTGTTATTTGCCCCAGGCTTCAGTACAGCAGAGGTCATTTCTGATGTTTCAGGCCGCGGGGTAGGGCTGGATGTAGTGAAATCTAAGATTTCTTCTTTAGGCGGCAATGTAACGATTTATTCTGCTCCAGGTAAAGGAACAAATTTCTCAGTGCAGCTGCCTTTAACTCTATCAATCATTGCTGCAATGCTTATCCGATTAGGTTCCGAGAAGTATGCCATTCCTTTGACCTCTATAGTGGAAACCGGAATCGTGAAGCAATCTCAGATCCGTACAATCCATGGCAATAAAATGGTAGAATTCCGTGATTCGCATATTCCTCTGGTTTCGCTAAGTCGTCTCTTTTCAGTACCAGATTATGATGAGAGTACCGAAGAAGAAACAGAAATCGTAGTGGTGCGCAAGGGAGAAAGATTAGTTGCCTTAGCAGTACAGGATTTTATTGGCCAGAACGAGGTTGTGATTAAGAATCTGGGTAAATATTTGCCTGATGTACAAGGAATATCTGGCGCAACCATTCTTGGTGATGGTCAAGTAGCACTTATTATTGATCCGAACGCTTTTATTAAATAACTAGGATAGAACAGGGAGGTTCATTCCATGGCTGAAGATATTAAAGTGATAGTGTTTAAATTAGGCGTAGAGGAATATGGAATTGAAGTTGAAAAGGTACAAACTATTGAGCGCATGATGCCCATTACTCGTGTACCTAAGACCTATTCATTTATCAAAGGTGTAATTAATTTACGTGGGGTTGTTATTCCTGTAATTGATCTACGGGGCCGTTTCGGCATCGAAGAGGCTGAACACACCGATCAGACAAGAATCATCATCGTGTCTGTTAATGAAATGGAAGTAGGCTTCATTGTAGACTCTGCAAATGATGTTATAGATTTGAACAGAGATTCTATTGATACACCTCCTGATGTTGTTGGCGGCATCAAGGCAAAGTATTTGGATGGGGTGGCCAAGATTGGAGACGAGCGCTTACTGATTATGCTTAACTTGTCAGAAGTGCTTAACAAAAGCGAAATCGTTCAATTAGAAAGCCTAGAGGGCTAACCTGTGGAACTATTTAAGCACTATAAGGATTTCAAAATGGATGTGCTTAAGGAAGTTGGGAACATTGGAGCTGGAAATGCAGCCACCGCATTATCACAGCTCTTGAATAAGCCGATAGATATGGCTGTTCCTAAGGTACAGCTCCTTAACTTTGAAGAAATAACAGATAAAGTTGGCGGAGCCGAAGAACTTGTATATGCGGTGTTTCTACGTGTGGAGGGTGAAGCTCCAGGTAACCTGTTTTTCATTCTGTCACCAGAAGCGGCTATGAACTTGCTTAGTCGTATTGCGGGCATTGAGCTATCGAGTAATGAAGAGCTTGGAGAAATGGAGCTCTCTGCACTAAGCGAAATTGGCAATATTTTGGCAGGATCGTATCTTTCTTCTCTAGCAGATTTCACCGCACTTTCTATGTATCCAACGGTGCCGGCCCTTGCTATGGACATGGCTGGCGCTATCCTTAGCTACGGTCTGCTGCAATTCGGGCAGATGGGGGACGATGCATTGTTGATCGACACTACCTTCTTCGAAGGGAAAAACGAAATTGAAGGGCAATTTTTCCTTATTCCCGATCCGGAATCATTCCCGAAAATCTTCAAATCGCTAGGAGTTCCTTTTGAAAATGATTGAAGAACAAAGCATTATTAAAGTAGGGATGGCGGATCTTAACGTGGGTAGCCAAGACAGTTTAATTCGTACCACAGGTCTTGGCTCCTGCGTGGGATTAACATTGTTTGACCCTGGAAAAAAGCTTGCAGGGATGGCGCATGTAATGCTCCCATCATCTGAGATTGCTAGGGAAGGGCAGTTAAACATCGCTAAGTTTGCAGATACTGCAGTGCCGGAGCTCTTATCCCGTCTGCTAGAGCTTGGGGCGGTTCGGAGCCGGATCGTAGCCAAGATGGCCGGAGGTTCACAAATGTTTGCCTTTGCCGGGGGGAGCGACACCATGAGGATCGGGCCTCGTAATGTTGAATCTTGTAAACTAGCACTTGAAAATTTAAAAATTCCATTAATCGCAGAAGACACAGGCGGCAATTATGGCCGTACGATAGAAATAGCCTGCAACACTGGTATATTGTTTATTCGCAGTGTGCAAAAAGGCTCTAAGGAACTATAATTATGAATATGATTGGAAACATTTTGATAAACTTGGTGTCGGGTTTGGTAGGTTTCATATTTACCTTTTTTGTAACCTACAGTAACAATGTATTGGGTACTAGTTTATTAAGAAGCCTAATTGCATTTATCATCTGGTTTCTGCTTGCTTTCCTCGTAAGATGGGTATTGGGTTTTATTATGATTCAAACATCGCCTCCGGATGAAGTGGATACTGGTGGTGAAGAACTTGGGGCGAAGCTGGATATCAGCACGCCTAATGAGGATGAAGAATTAATCAATCTACTAAAACCGAAGCCAGGACAAGGAAACGAAAATAGCGAGGGATTTAAGCCTCTTACACCTCCTAAGCTAGTTTCGATGAAGGATCCTGAAGAATTGGCCAAGGCCGTTCGTCACCTGAAAGAAGAATAAGTGAGGGCTGAGGCGGAATCGGTGATCTTATTGGAAGGTACATTTCGCCGCGAATGCTCGCTGACTAAACTTTGGGAAGGGTGAAAGCTATTGAACGAGCGTAAAGCTTCTCAATTGGAAACTGACGAGCTATGGGAACAGTGGAAAGAACACAGAGACCCTGATGCCAAAAAGAAGCTGATAGAGAGTTATCTCCATATTGTTGATTATGTATCCAGTCGTTTGGCTGTGGGATTACCCAAAAATGTATCCAAAGATGATTTAGCCAGTAATGGGGTTATGGGACTAATTGATGCGATTGAGAAATTCGACTACAAACGAGGATTGCAGTTTCAGACCTATGCGTCCTGGCGTGTGCGTGGTGCGATATTAGATTCATTACGCCAAAGTGATTGGGTACCTAGATCCGTTAGGGAAAAAGCTAAAAAAATTGAGGACGCTTATCAGCAGCTGGAGCAGAAGCACTTAAGGTCAGTTAGTGACGAGGAAATGAGCCAATACCTTAATATTAGTGAACTGGAATTTCAAAATATGTTGCAGGATGTGGCTGTGATGTCACTTTGTTCACTGGAAGACCCGATTCGTGAAGAGGAATCAGAGACCCGAATGTCCATACTGGTGGACGATAAAGCTAAGAATCCGGATAGCAAGGTAAATGAATTCTACTTGCGCGAAGCGCTCACCAAAGGTATTGAGAAATTAACGGTGAAAGAAAGGACCGTTGTGTCCCTTTTATATTATGAAGATTTATCTTTAAGTGAGATTGCTGAGGTCATGTCGTTATCTCCTTCAAGAATTTCGCAGTTGCATTCCAAAGCTATTTTGCGGCTGAGGGGAACGCTCGAGAAGAACCGTGATCTCCTTATGCAGAACGATTAACCGTTAGCGGTGACAAGGGGGAGCAAAATTTGATCGGTCAATATGCTTTGAATCAGTACTTGAGTATAACTTTTTCGGAGGACAAAGGAATCGCGTATTTGCAGTTCTCCAAAAAGGATGAGAATTTTTCCTGCTCATCTACAGAACTGGAAGCCTTCCTGCACAGTCACAATATTCGCTACGGTATCAAGAGTGATGTTGTCGAACGTATTAGTAGTCATCCTGAGGAGTTTTTTTGGAGTAAAGTTCCGATTGCTGCAGGTTATCCTGCTGTGCATGGCACAGATGGACGAGTTATGCTTACAGTTGATCTGGAAGAGGACCGCAAACCGCTTGAGAAAGCGGATGGTAAGGTCGACTACAAGGACTTGGTCCGGCTTCGTAATGTGCTTAAAGGAAAGTTAATAGCTAAAATTATCCCTGCCCAGCCTGGAAAGTTAGGGATGACTGTAACTGGTGATGAGCTTGCTTTCAAGGCTGGAAAGGAAGCTCATTTTAAAATCGGGAAAAATGTACTCATTGATAACGATGGCACTTCGATGTACGCAGCGATTGATGGACTGGTCACGTTAACTGATAACGGGAAAATCAATGTGTTTCCTGTATATGAAGTGAATGGTGATGTCGATTACGGCACTGGAAATATTGATTTTGTAGGTACAGTCGTCATACGTGGGAATGTCCTTTCAGGCTTTACGGTAAAGTCTGCCGGTGATATTCGGGTTGTAGGCGGCGTTGAAGGTGCAGAGTTAATCTCTGGGGGCTCCATTGAAATTACTGGTGGAATTATCGGATATAACAAAGGCCAAGTTACCGCTGGAAAAAGTGTGAAGGTTTCTTTCATTCAAGATGGAAACGTAACCGCTGGGGAAGATGTAATTGTCTCTCAGAGTATTATGCACTCCAATATACGTGCTGGTAGAGATGTTATCTGTAACGGCTCTAAAGGTTTAATTGTGGGTGGAATCGTTCAGTCTGGAGAAAGAGTTGTAGCAAGAACTATAGGTAACACCATGTCCACTGCGACTGTGATTGAGGTAGGCGTGGTTCCAGAGCTTAGAAATGAGATTAACGAACTTCGTCAAGAGCTGCGGCAGCTGCTGGAGAACGAGGATAAAACCTCTAAAGCTTTGTATCTATTAAATCAATTGGCTACTAACGGTCAGCTCCCTGCGGATAAAGTGGCGCTTCGCGTCAAATTAAATGCTACTAAACAATCCCATCAACGTGAAGAAAAAAGAATTAAAGAACGGGTGCTAGAGATAGAAAGAATGTTAGAAGATACAGGTAGAGCGAGAGTTGAGGTTATCAAAACCATTTATGGCGGTTCAAAGATCATGATCGGCAGATATACCCGATTTGTTAAGGATGCTACGGAGCGGGTTGTGTTTATTTACAGTGATGGGGATATATCTTTAACGCCGTACAATTAATCGGGCGGGCAGCATTTGCGGCCGGCCATTACTTGTGAGAGAAGGGTTAAGATGAGCCTAAAACCGGTGGAACTGCAAATTGCTTTGCCTCGCACCACGGAGGCGGGCAAGCTTCAGAATGAATCTCAGCAACGTCCTGCTATCGACCAACATCAATTGGCTGGGCAAAATGTAAAACAAAGTCAGGAATTGGCCATGCGGAGCACTGAAGTGGATGAGTCTTCTGAATCAGCTTTACGGGATGGCGGTGGAAAAGGCAATCAGCATTCAGGTGGCAATTCTTCGTCAGATAAACATTCGAACCCGCCTGCAACCCGTGATGCTGAGCATCCTTACAAAGGCCAACGCATTGATCTAAGTCTTTAATAAGAATCTACATGAATCTACATCTGATATGTAAAAGGAGATAAGGCACTTGCAACCATGGGTTTATATTGTGCTAGTAGGTGTCGCCGCTATTCTTTATGCCCTTTTACTTCCCGCACGTGTAAAGGAAGGAAAAGCTAATCAGCAAAGCCTCAAAGATACAGAGGCTGCGCTTGAGCTATATATGGCAGACATAGAGCGCGAGAATGAGGAACTGGTACAATTAGTTAGTAGTATTAAACAACAATCGCAAACTAATCATAATGTACTGCAGGGACAGGTTAATGAATTACAGAGTCAAGTGGTAGAGTTGCAGAACAGCTCTTTAAAGCTAGAAGCACGAGTGGCCGAGGAAGAAAAGAGTTTGAAAGAACTTGCAGTGTCGGTTGAACAAGGTTCGAAGGTTAAAGTTGGTGTAAACGAAGATCCGTCTCTCCCAGCAGAGATGAGTTCAGTGTCGCCAGATGTGAAAGCGAAACCTATTAGTTCGATAAAATTACGTTACCCAAGATTGTTTGAACTGCATGAGCAGGGCAAATCGATAGATTCCATTGCCAAGACAGCTGGACTTCAGCGAGGGGAAGTGCAACTGATTCTGCAACTTGCCAAACAGGAGGAATCGGTATGATTAAGAACCGTTCATTCTTGTTCGGGCTAGGCACAGGACTAATTACTGGCGCTTTATTACTTCAATTAATGATCTCCGGTGGAGCGGCTCCACTTACCAAAGAACAAGTTCTACAGGGTGCGGAGAAACTGAATATGAAAGTCATCGATGAAGCTGCAGTACCTTCCTCAGGGGAAACTGAGAATGATAATAAAGAGGAAGTCACAGAGACCGGGGGGCCGACAGCAGAAAGCAAGGAGAACGTCAGCCCCTCTGCGCCGGCTGCTGCAGCCTCCCCCACGCCGGCAGTGTCACCTACAACGCCTGAGAGCTCTGATAAAGCCATTGCCCCGAACAAGCCATCTACGCCTACTGACGGGAAGGTTGAGCAACCAAAGGTCACTCCAAAGGCCAGTGCCGCTCCAACCGCTGTAGCTCCTGTAACGCCTAAAGTCACAGCAAATGCTAGTGTTTCTGTTCGAATTCCATCTGGCAGCACATTGACCGCAACAACAGATATTTTAGCGAAGGCTGGTGTCATTAAAGATAAGTCTACTTTTCTAGAGGCTGCAAACAAACGTAAGATTAATACCAAAATTCAATCCGGTTCTTATAGCTTTAATAAGGGAGAAAGTATTGACTCGATAATAGAGAAATTAATAACTTTAAAGTGATCGTTGCATACACTGAGATAATATGGTATAGTAATTGACGGTGTTAAAACACACGCCGGTTGATTTCGACAAGGGGTGCTTTCTTCTGAAGAAAGTCTTGCTGAAAGATGACGCATGGCGGAGGAGACACACAATAAACCAAACTTAGGAGGTGTGTGAAGATGGCAGTAATCTCCATGAAACAGCTTCTAGAAGCTGGGGTACACTTCGGTCACCAGACTCGTCGTTGGAACCCAAAGATGGATCGTTATATCTTCACTGAAAGAAACGGAATTTACATTATTGACTTGCAAAAAACAGTCAAAAAGGTAGAGGAAGCTTACAACTTTGTAAAAAGCGTCGCTGGTGACAACGGCACAATCCTATTCGTAGGAACAAAGAAACAAGCTCAAGATTCCGTAAAAGAAGAAGCAGAACGTTCCGGTATGTTCTTCATTAACCAACGTTGGTTGGGCGGAACTCTTACCAACTTCCAAACTATCCAAAAGCGTATTGATCGCTTGAAGAAATTGGAATCTTGGGAAGAAGACGGTACTTTTGAAGTACTACCTAAGAAAGAAGTTATCCTTCTTCGCAAAGAGAAAGATCGTCTTGAAAAATTCTTGGGCGGTATCAAGAACATGAAAGGTCTTCCAAGCGCGCTGTTCATCATTGACCCGCGTAAAGAGCGTATTGCAGTTGCAGAAGCTCGCAAATTGGGTATTCCAATCGTAGCTATCGTTGATACTAACTGTGATCCAGACGAAATCGACTACGTAATTCCAGGTAACGACGACGCTATCCGCGCTGTTAAATTGTTGACTGGTAAAATGGCAGACGCTGTTGTTGAAGCTCACCAAGGCGAAGACACAACTACTGCTTAAGTAGCGACTAACACATACAAGAACTTAAATGAAAAGGGTGGTTGGCAGGTGGATAACCTCTCACTGCCCTTTTTTTAGGATAAAGGCCTTGAATAATGTAAGAAAACGACAATTACCTGGAGGGAATAAACAATGGCAGTTGATGCAAAAGCAGTAAAAGAACTTCGTGAAAGAACAGGCGCTGGTATGCTTGATTGTAAAAAAGCGCTTGAAGAAGCTAATAACGATATCACTAAAGCAGCAGAATTGCTTCGTGAAAAAGGTCTGTCTGCAGCAGCGAACAAAGCAGGACGTATTGCTACTGAAGGCGTTGTAGAATCTTACATCCACGCTGGCGGCCGTATTGGTGTACTTGTAGAAATCAACTGCGAAACTGACTTTGTTGGTAAAACAGATTCCTTCAAGGAATTTGCTCGCGATATCGCTATGCAAATCGCTGCAGCAAACCCACGTTATGTTCGTCGTGAAGAAGTTCCACAAGAAGATGTTGAGAAAGAAAAAGAAATCCTGAAAGCTCAAGCTTTGAACGAAGGTAAGCCTGAGAAAATCATTGAAAAAATGGTTGAAGGACGTATTGGTAAATATTACGAAGAATATTGCTTGCTTGAGCAAACTTTCGTTAAAGACCCTGACAAAACAATCTCCCAATTGTTGAATGAAAAAATCAGCACCATCGGAGAAAACATCTCGATCCGTCGTTTTGCTCGTTTTGAACTTGGCGAAGGTTTGGAAAAGAAAGTGGATAACTTTGTTGAAGAAGTTATGGCACAAGTTAATCAATAATAGTTTCATCATAAATGTGAAGAATTGAATAAAGGCAAGCATCAGAAGAGCGGAACACGTACACGTAGTGTTCCGTCTTTTGCAGAAAGTGAGGGTATACATTTGGAACAGCCGGTATTTAAGAGAGTAGTCCTTAAGGTAAGTGGAGAGTCTTTGGCAGGACAAAACGGATATGGTATTGATGCCGACATGATTATTTCCATCGCTGAACAGATCAAGGAAGTTGTAGAACTTGGCGTTCAGGTTGCGATTGTTTGTGGCGGGGGGAACATTTGGCGCGGGATCGCGGGCAGCGCAAGCGGCATAGATCGCGCTACTGCAGATTATATGGGCATGCTGGCAACAGTAATGAACTCACTTGCACTGCAGGATGCATTGGAGCAAATCGATGTGCCAACAAGAGTACAGACTTCGATCTCGATGCAGCAAATTGCTGAACCATACATTCGTCGTCGTGCGATTCGCCACTTGGAGAAGGGTCGTGTTGTTATTTTTGCAGCAGGCACAGGTAACCCATTCTTCTCAACAGATACTACTGCAGCGCTTAGAGCGGCAGAGATCGAAGCAGAAGTTATTCTGATGGCGAAAAATAAGGTTGATGGAGTATATTCTGCTGATCCGTTCAAAGATAGTACCGCTGAGAAATTCGAACAGCTTACTTATATGGATGTTCTGAACAAAAACCTCGGTGTTATGGATTCAACAGCTTCATCTTTATGCATGGATAACAATATACCGCTCATTGTATTTGCCATTACAGAACAAGGCAATATCAAACGTGTCGTTCTCGGTGAGAAGATCGGAACGATTGTTAAAGGGAGTGTAGATTAATGCCACAATCGGTCAAAAAAAATGCTGAAGAGCGTATGGAAAAAGCGATTTCATCGCTGAAACGTGACTTGGCGACATTACGTGCAGGACGTGCAACAACATCGCTTCTCGATCGTATTCAAGTTGAATATTACGGGGCACCTACTCCAATTAATCAGCTGGCCAACATTAGTACTCCGGATTCCCGGACACTGTTGATTCAGCCGTGGGACAAAACATCGATGTCTGATATTGAACGGGCGATCATGAAATCCGATATCGGATTGACACCTGCCAATGACGGCACCATTATTCGTCTTTCTATCCCTCCGCTGACTGAAGAGCGTCGGACGGACTTGGTTAAGCTGACTAAAAAGTTTGGTGAAGAAGCGAAAGTTGCGATCCGCAACATTCGCCGTGATGCCAACGATGATATTAAAAAGATGGAGAAAAACGGTATCTCTGAAGATGAGTCCCGTGGACATCAGGAAGACATTCAAAAAACAACGGATAAGTTCATAGCCGAAGTTGACAAAGTGCTTGTTTCCAAAGAAAAAGAGATTATGGAAGTTTAATGATATTCAAGAGACTTAAGGCCCCTCCGTTAATGGTGGGGTTTGTCTCTTTCTGATAAGAGCTTGGAGGAAACGGAAATGATCAAACGGATTCAAGCGTGGCTGAGCCGTAAAGACAGGCAACAGTCAGTCGAGATTTCACCGGATAACATTCCCCGGCATGTGGCTGTGATAATGGATGGTAATGGACGCTGGGCTAAACGGCGCGGCTTACCGCGCGTTATGGGTCATCAGAACGGCATGAAGGCTGTCAAACGTGCTACGATCGCTGCAGACGAATTAGGTATTAAATACTTAACGATGTATGCGTTCTCGACAGAAAACTGGATACGCCCGAAAGAAGAAGTCGATTACTTGATGCGTTTGCCTGGGGAGTTTCTGGCGATTGAGCTTGATGAGCTAATCGAGAAGAATGTTCAAGTACGCATGATGGGTGACGCTGACGCTTTACCTTCATATACCCGTAAGGCTATGGAAGAGGCGGTAGCTCGAACAAAAGAGAATACTGGATTGATCTTAAATTTTGCTCTTAACTATGGCGGACGCAATGAAATAGAAGGCTGTATGCGCAGTTTAGGGAAAGATATCCAAGCTGGTATATTGTCGCCAGAAGAAATTACATCAGAGTTGATTAACAACAGACTATTAACTGCTGGTTTACCCGATCCTGATTTGCTGATACGTACAAGCGGAGAAATTCGGCTTAGCAATTTTATGTTATGGCAGGTTGCCTATAGTGAACTGTGGTTTACTGATGTGTACTGGCCTGAGTTCGACAAAGAGCATTTGCATCAGGCCGTTGCTGAATATCAACGACGAACACGCCGTTATGGTGGACTGAAGTAGCTTGTTAGGAGATGGAACCTTTGAAGCAGCGATTGATTACCGGAATTGTTGCCGGAGTATTATTTTTAGGGTTATGTGTACTGGGAAACTGGCCGTATCAGGTTCTGCTTATTGCTATGGCTCTTATAGGTTTTTATGAATTTGTCAAAATGATAGGTATTCCTACGCTTTCCGGTACTACTGTTCTGGGTTACGCAGCTATTCTAAGCTTCATGATCCCATGGAATTTGCTTGGTGTTAATGAGCCGTTGTCCTGGGAGCAAGGGATTTGGATTCTGCTGTTATTGTTCCTTCTGGTCACCGTTTTTACTAAAAATAAATTAGATATTCGAGTAACAGCCTTGCTGTTTACTGGTATTGTATACATTGGAATGGGCTTCTCTTATATGGCCGTGGCTCGTGCATCGGATGACGGACATGGTTTGTTCTGGACTTTTTTGCTCCTGTTCTGCATTTGGGGCAGTGATGCGGGGGCATATTTTGTAGGCAGAAGCTTTGGCAAGAACAAGCTCTGGCCGGCCATCAGTCCTAACAAAACGGTGGAAGGTGCTGTTGGCGGGGTACTGATCTCGATGCTTATTTCTATCGTGTTTGCGCTGCTTGCTCCTGAACACTTGACGATAGGACGAGCATTGCTTATTGGGCTTTCTTGTGCGATATTAGGACAGCTTGGAGATCTTGTGCAGTCAGCTTATAAACGTGCGTATGGCATTAAAGACTCAGGTACACTTTTGCCAGGGCATGGCGGTATTCTTGATCGATGTGACAGCTGGATTATCGTATTTCCATTCGTACATATTGTAATGCTTATGCCTTACTATTAAACGAAGGGAGAGAGAGTATAACTATGAAAAAAATAAGTGTTCTAGGTTCGACGGGTTCGATCGGCACTCAGACTCTAGATGTCATCGCAATGCACCCAGACTCTTTTGAAGTAGATGGCTTGGCGGCCGGAACAAATACAGCATTATTACTGGAGCAAGTTCGTCGTTTTAACCCGCGTAGAGTCTCTGTGGCAACGAAAGAGCTGGCAGATGAGATTAGATCCAGCCTACCTTCTGGTATAGAGCTTTACAGCGGGAATGAAGGGCTTGTTGAAGTGGCGGCTGGCGGCGATGCCGAAATGGTCGTAACGGCTGTTATGGGAAGCGTAGGGCTTCAATCAACACTAGCGGCAATTGAAGCTGGCAAACATATTGGACTCGCCAATAAGGAGACATTAGTAACGGCCGGACATTTGGTCACTGATCTTGCTAATCGTAAGGGAGTTAAGCTGTTGCCGATTGATAGTGAGCATTCAGCTATTTATCAATGTCTCAATGGTGAGAACATCTCAGATATTGCCTACATTACTTTAACAGCATCCGGCGGCTCATTCCGTGACTTTACGCGTGATCAGCTTAAGGATGTGACGGTAAAAGATGCGCTTCGTCATCCGAATTGGAGCATGGGCGCGAAAATAACGATAGATTCTGCTACAATGGTGAACAAGGGCCTAGAGGTTATTGAAGCACATTGGTTATTCGGTCTTCCGTATGAACAAGTGAATGTGCTGCTGCACCCGGAGAGCATCATTCACTCATATGTTGAATTCCGTGACAGCAGTATTATTGCCCAGCTTGGCAATCCCGATATGCGTGTCCCGATTCAATATGCACTTACTTATCCAGCTCGTTGGGAATCTCCGGCTCAGCGTTTGTCGTTAGCTGAGATAGGACGTTTGACCTTCCGTGAAATGGACTTTGAACGTTACCCTGCACTGAAGCTAGCGATAGATTGTGGAAAAGCTGGTGGAACGGCGACTACAGCTTTTAATGCTGCGAACGAAATAGCTGTTGCTCGATTCTTGAGTCATGAGATCTCGTTCCTGCGTATTGAGGAGATAATCGGAGAAGTGCTAGATCGTCATAATAACGAGCATAATCCGAATCTGGAACAAATTGAATCCTGTGATAGACGTGTTCGAGAACTGGCAGCTACGCTGTAGAACGTTGAAAGATCTCCTTTTCAAAATATAAGAAAGTATAAGTTTCACTTTATACATTATCCTTATATTTCTCGCGTAAACGCGTACCGACTCCTTAAGGGACACCGATGGTGTTATTGCTTGACTGGAAATACTTACTTTGCCCTAAAAATAGGTTGGGACAGTTGATTCTCTTGTGCCTGATCGGAGAATAATGATAAATTAAGAGGACATACTTCGGTCTTACACCTAAAGGGGGATGATACGTTTGGAAATGGTTCAGGTCGTTTTTTTAACGGTGCTCATGTTTTTTGTACTTGTGACTGTACACGAATGGGGTCACTATTATTTTGCCAAACGCGCCGGTATTCTCGTGAGGGAATTTGCTATCGGTTTCGGTCCGAAACTGTTTTCTTATAAACGGAATGAGACTCAGTTCACTCTTCGCTTACTGCCTTTTGGCGGTTATGCCCGTATGGCTGGTGAAGATCCTGAGATTGTCGAGATAGGTTCTGGACAGACCATTGCGGTAAGGCTCGGACAAGACAATAAAGTTAAAAACATTTATCTGGATGCACTAGACACCCGTAGAAATGTTATCCGTGGTGAGGCGCTGAATACCGATCTCGAGGATAAATTGCAGATTACCTTAGATGTGGACGGAGAAGTTACAACTTATGATGTTCATCCGCAAGCGATGATGATTAAAGGAACGCAACAGACACAAATTGCACCTAAAGATCGTCAATTCGGCAGCAAGACCGTGGGTCAGCGTGCGTTGGCTATTGTTGCGGGTCCTGTGATGAACTTTCTGTTAGCCTTTGTACTCTTCGCCATCCATTTGCAAATGGTCGGTATTCAAGTTGAAAATCCTACTTTTGTTAAGATTGGCGACGTCTCCGAAGGAATGCCTGCGCAAGAAGCAGGACTCCAAAAGGGCGACATCATTGTCTCCATCAATGGTGAGAAGATCGGTGCTGATTACCAAAAAATGATTAGCTTGACCTCGGAGTCCAAAGGGAAAGAAATGAACTGGACGCTGCAGCGGGGAGAGGAAACCCTTAACGTTACGCTAGTTCCTCGTAGTATGGAAGGGCAAGAAGGCGGTAAAATAGGCATCACTCCTGAGCTGCCTACTCGTAAAGCTGGTTTTGGCGAGACGATAACAGGTTCAGGAAAAGCTATGGTCGATACGACAGAAGCTATCTTTTTGGGCTTTAAACAATTGATCAATAAATTCAATATGGATGATATTGGAGGTCCGGTTCGTACGTTTGAAGTAACCGGTCAAATTGCTCAACAAGGTATTCAGTATCTTACATACTGGGCCGCTATTTTGAGTCTATATCTGGGGATATTTAACCTCTTGCCGATTCCGGCACTCGATGGAAGCCGTCTGGCATTCCTAGGTGTAGAGGCACTGCGTGGCAAACCTGTGGATCCGGGTCATGAAGGCATGGTTCACTTTGTAGGTTTTGCACTGCTATTTTTATTAATGATTGCTGTTACGTATAATGATATTTTACGTTTGATCAGCGGCTAATTTTCTTCGGGAGGCATTCCATTACATGGCAAAAGATAAACAATTCGTTACGGAAATCACGCCGCAAAGCGAGGATTTCTCACGCTGGTATATTGATGTTATTAAAAAAGGAGACTTGATGGATTACTCTCCTGTTCGTGGCTGTATTGTATTTAAGCCAGAAGGCTATGAAATATGGGAGCATATTCAGGAGGAAATGAACCGTCGCCTCAAGGAAACTGGGCATCGAAACGCTTATTTTCCAGTGTTCATTCCAGAGAGTTTCTTTCAGAAGGAAAAGGATCACATTGAAGGCTTTAATCCAGAGCTGCCATGGGTAACAGAAGCGGGTGGTGATGTACTTGAGGAACGTCTCGCAGTTCGTCCTACTTCAGAGACCATGTTTGGCCACATGTACTCCAAATGGATTCAATCTTATCGTGACCTTCCTGTACTTATCAATCAATGGGCGAACGTGGTTCGTTGGGAGAAACGTACATTGCCATTTATCCGCACTACTGAGTTTCTTTGGCAAGAAGGGCATACCGCGCATGAGAATGAAGCGGAAGCTCGTGAAGAAACTATGCGGATGCTGGATAACTACCGTGATTTTGTCGAGACCTATCTTGCCATTCCGGTTATTACCGGACAAAAGACACCTTCCGAGCGTTTTGCCGGTGCGGTAGATACGTATTCTATTGAAGCGATGATGAAGGATGGACGCGCTGTTCAGGCTGCTACTTCACATTACCTTGGCACCAAGTTTGCCACAGCTTTTGAGATTCAATATTTAAGCCGTGACAATAATTTGGAGTATGTACACACTACTTCATGGGGCTCAACCACTCGCTTGATTGGCTCCTTGATTATGGTACATGGAGATGACCGCGGTCTTGTTCTGCCGCCTAAGGTAGCTCCAACGCAAGTTATTATGATTCCTATCGGACCTCCTAAGACCCGCGAAGCTGTGATTGGGCGGACGGACGAGCTGTTTAAGGAATTGAAGAATGCTGGCGTTCGTGTACGTGTAGATGATCGTTCAGATGTTACCCCAGGCTGGAAGTTTAATGAATATGAAATGCGTGGAGTGCCAGTACGTTTGGAGCTTGGACCACGCGATATGGAGAATGGCGTCTGTGTTCTCGTCTCACGTGTCACCGGTGAGAAGAAGGTTATTCAACAGGAAAACCTCGTAGAAGAGGTTCAAACAATGCTTGAACAGGTTCACAATGAAATGTTCGAACGTGCGCTGAAATTCCGTGAGGACCATTTCTATTCTGTGGATTCCTTGGAGGAAATGAAAGCTTCGATGGACGAAAAACGTGGATTTGCTCTAGCTGGATGGTGTGGTTCCGAAGAATGCGAGTCCAAAGTTAAGGAAGAGACAGGTGCGGGTAGCCGCAATATTCCTTTTGATCCAGCGGAGACTAAGCAAGTCTGCATTTGCTGTGGCCAACCAGCCAAGCATACTGTGGTTTTTGCAAAGGCGTATTAATCATTAGGCACCGATCAACAGTCTTGTAGTATTTTAATTTAGCTTCTGGCGAGAGGAGTCGGCGGGCCGTAAGAACCCAATGCTTTTTGAAACCAGAAGCTTTTTAAAATATAAGAATTTATAGGTTTTCGCTATAAATTCTTATATTTTTACGAGAAACAGTTGTCGTCTTTAAAAGTCGACTACATCGTTTCTTCTTATCATATTGTACTTTCACTGTATATCATGGATAGTTTTAACTGGGTTATTAAAGGTGGGAGGAAAGCATGGAACAAAACCAGGAGAGAAGAAAAAGGTTCGAGCTCTTGATGAAGCAGGGTGAAATTCCACCTGCAATCATGGACCCCTACTTTTTGGATGGGTATATAGAACGTGTTGAGATCAGTCGTGGCAACCGGGACTGGCAAATCGTTATAGCGAAAGATAGTCTGGTTCCAGCACAGGTATATCGGACATTTTGCCTTAGAATGCGTGAGAAGCTACAGCATATAGCTAAAGTAAGCTTTTTGTTCATATATGATGAGAAGGTTAGCAGAGCGGAGCTTGTCCAGGAATATTGGGGACTGTTTCTGGAGTGGGTACATCGGGAGATTCCATCGGTAAACGGCTGGCTGACCCGCTCCTCACAGGAGCTTAAAGAGGATACTTTAATGTTAACGATGAGTGATTCCACTTCGATGGAGTTAGCTCGCAAAAAAAGCATCGATGGAGCAATTATTAAATTTTATGATAAGTATTTCGGTCTCTCCTTAAAGGTTAAATTACTAATGGCGGAGAACGAAAATAATAATGTTGAAGCATTCGAAGAATTTCAGCAAAAGCTTCAGCAAGAACAACGCGAGATCGTTGAGCAGATGATGACTGCTGTGGAAACAGAAGCTCCTGCTGATGATAGCGATCCTAATGAAGTAATTAAGCTTCAAGTGGGGTATGAAATTAAGGAACAGGCCGTGCCGATTCTTGAAATTCAAGATGAAGAGAAGAAAATTACAATTCAGGGTACCATTTTTGGTCTGGATCGTAAGGAGCTTCGCAATGGCAGTACCTTGTTCACTTTCAGTCTGACCGATTTTACAGATTCTCTACAAATGAAGATGTTCGCGAAGACTAAAGATGATCTGAAGGTTATGAGTCAGCTAGCCAATGGCAAATGGGTAAGAGCACGCGGGAAAGTAGAATATGACCGTTTTATGCAGATTCCTGAGCTCGTGATGATCCCTTCGGATTTAACGGAAGTTAAGGCACCGCCTGCGCGTAAAGATACAGCTCCTAAGAAACGGGTGGAATTCCACCTTCACACTACGATGAGTACGATGGATGCGGTCACTCCGATCACTACCTATGTCAAAACAGCTGCCCAGTGGGGGCATCCTGCGATTGCTATTTCTGATCATGGCGGCGTTCAGGCTTTCCCTGATGCAAACCATGCAGCTCATAAGCATAAGATAAAAATGATTTATGGTGTGGAAGCTAATGTTGTGAATGACTCTGTGAATATTGTTGAGAACGCTCAGCCTTTGGACTTGAAGACAGCTACCTATGTAGTGTTTGATATAGAAACCACGGGTTTATCGATTACCCGCAATAATATTACGGAGCTGGCGGCCATTAAAATGTGCGAAGGCAAAGAAGTAGACCGTTATTCTACTTTTGTTAATCCGCATGAGAAAATCCCTTATCATATTCAGCAATTGACCAATATTACGGATGAAATGGTTAAGGATGCTCCTGATCTTGAGCCAGTACTGCGTAAGTTTGTTGAATTTGTGGGTGATAGTATCCTTGTAGCTCATAACGCCAGATTTGATATGGGTTTTATTCAGGCCTCGTTACGTAAAATAGGTGAACCTGTACTTCCGAATCCATCTCTTGATACGCTTGAGCTCGCGCGGTTACTATATCCAAGCATGAAGAATCACAGGCTGAACACATTAGCCGATAAATATAAAGTTCTTCTGGAAAGCCATCACCGTGCGATTGATGATACCATAGCACTCGGCGGTATATTAACAGGATTGCTCGCAGATGCTGAAAAGATGAAGGGCATGACCCGCCTTGATCGACTAAACGATTATGTGGGTAATGATCTTTCGAACACACGACCGTTCCACTGTAATATTTATGCACTAAATCAAATAGGGAAAAAAAATCTCTATAAGCTCATTTCCATGTCACATACGGAATATTTCAAACGTGTACCTTGTATTCCGAAATCCAAGCTGGAAGAGCATAGAGATGGACTGCTCGTGATTTCGGGTTGTGAACGTGGAGAGTTTTTTGAAGCAGTACTCAACAAAACGACTGAGGAAGCCATGGAGGTTGCTCATTTTTATGATGTGCTGGAGATTCAGCCATTGACCATGTACATGCACTTGGTGGACAAGGGCTTTGTAGCAGGCCCTGATGAGCTTCGCGATGTAGTCCGGAAGGTTTGCGAAATAGGGGAACAGTTGAATAAACCTGTTATCGCAACGGGGAATGTACATTATCTTGAACCCCGGGACAAGCTGTATCGTGATATTACGATTAATGGGATCACGGGCTTTAGTCCGCTTAAAGACCAACGCAAACCGGATGCACACTTCCGCACAACAGATGAAATGCTGTCTGAATTCGAATTTCTTGGTGCTGAAAAAGCGATGGAAGTCGTTGTCACAAATACAGTTGAGCTGGCGGAGCGTTTTGAAGAACTGGAGCTATTTCCAGATAAGCTATTTACACCAATTATTGACGGGGCGGACGAAGAAATTCGCGAGACCTGCTACAATACTGCCAAATCCATTTACGGTGAAGAGCTGCCTGAGGTAGTTATTGCCCGTTTGGAGAAAGAGCTTGCACCGATTATTAAATACGGGTTCTCTGCCAACTATTTGATTTCTGAACGTCTCGTTAAAAAGTCAAATCAGGATGGGTATCTCGTAGGCTCGCGGGGTTCCGTAGGTTCTTCTGTAGTAGCTACATTTCTAGGAATTTCAGAAGTTAATCCTTTGCCTGCGCATTATATTTGCCTAAACCCCGAGTGTCGCCATAATGAATGGTTCCTGGACGGTAGTGTGCGGAGCGGATTCGATTTACCAGATAAAGTCTGCCCGGATTGCGGTCAGAAGCTCAAAGGTGAAGGCCAGGATATTCCGTTCGAGACCTTCCTTGGATTTAAAGGGGATAAAGTCCCCGATATCGACTTGAACTTCTCAGGGGAATATCAGCCGAATGCACATAACTTTACCAAAGAAATGTTTGGTGAGAAAAATGTATTCCGTGCCGGAACGATTGGTACCGTAGCTGAGAAGACAGCCTTCGGATTTGCAAAAAAATACGAAGAACTTCACCAGAAACGTTGGCGTGGAGCTGAAGTTGGCCGTCTGGCGGCTGGCTGTACAGGCGTTAAACGTAGTACGGGACAGCATCCGGGTGGTATAGTCGTTGTTCCAGACTATATGGAGGTAGAAGATATTACGCCAGTACAATTCCCGGCGGATGATGTCAATGCTGAATGGAAGACCACACACTTTGATTATCACGCTTTTGACGCGAATTTGCTGAAGCTTGATATTCTGGGTCATGATGATCCGACGATGATGCGGATGCTTCAGGATTTGACAGGTGTTGATCCAACTTCTATCCCGATGAATGATCCGAAAGTAATGAGCATGTTTAACTCTACAGATGCACTTGGAGTAAGACCTGACGAAATCAGATCACCGGTTGCGACCTATGGTGTGCCCGAAATGGGTACCAAGTTCGTACGTCAAATGCTTATTGAGTCGAAGCCGTCCAGCTTTGCTGACTTACTGCAAATATCAGGTTTGTCTCATGGTACTGGAGTTTGGCTTGGTAACGCTCAAGAGCTTATAAAGAATAACACTTGTAACATTAAGACCGTTATCGGTTGCCGTGATGACATCATGCTCTTCTTAATTTATAAAGCGGGAATGGATGCGAGCTTGGCCTTTAAAATTACCGAGAGTGTTCGTAAAGGTAAAGGTTTGTCTGACGAATGGATCGAGGAAATGAAAAAGTGCAAGGTCCCACAATGGTATATTGATTCTTGTCTAAAGATTCAATACATGTTCCCGAAGGCGCATGCTGCTGCATACGTAATTTCTGCAGTACGTACCGCCTACTTCAAGCTGTATCATCCTATTGAATATTATGCGACTTATTTCTCTGTACGTGCAGCAGATTTTGATATTGAATTGTGCTGTAAGGGGTATGAAGCCATCAGCCGTCAGATCGTAGAGATTGAGCAAAAAGGATTTCAAGCTTTGCCTAAGGAAAAGGCTATGTTGCCTGTCCTTGAGATGGCTTTGGAGATGACGGCACGTGGGTTTACATTCAAAAACATTGATCTTTACCGCTCAGAAGCGAATAAGTTTATTGTTGATGACAAGAGTTTGATTCCTCCGTTTTCTGCTTTAGCGGGAATTGGTGAGAATGCTGCTATCAACATAGCTGCTGCGAAAGATGCTGGCGAGTTCCTGTCTATTGAAGATTTCCAGCAGAAATCAAAGGCAAGTAAGACGGTTATTGAGCTGCTGACCGGCATGGGCTGCTTCCGCGGCTTACCGGAAAGCAATCAACTTTCCCTATTTTAAAGGCTTTAACAACACTTATTTCATGGCTAGAAAAGAGTGCTCTAAAGGGGGAGTCAAGGGCTAGCACTTGTCAGTCCAGTTTCCCTATGGTATAATTTCTTTGGTAATAATGAGATAAGTCCGTTGTGTAAAGAGTGGGGAAACCCACTCTTTATCTTTGGTATATAGCAAAAGACAAGTTCGTGGAGGTAATTTTCTTTTGAGCACACCCAAATCTAAAATTAAACAAACGGTAGAGCAGATGCTCGGGCCCTATCTCGACGACAATGGTTTCGAACTGGTGGACGTTGAATACGTGAAGGAAGGCTCCAATTGGTTTCTGCGTATATTCGTAGATAAAGAAGGCGGCATTGATATTGATGACTGCGGGATCATTAGCGAATATTTCAGTCAGAAGTTAGATGAGAATGATCCTATTCCTGAGGCATATTTCCTTGAGGTTTCCTCGCCGGGAGCAGAGCGTCCTCTCAAAAAAGCTGCGGATGTAGCTAAAGCGGTAGGTAAGGACGTGTATGTGACTGTTTATGAGCCGATTCAAGGACTCAAAGAATTTGAAGGTCGTTTGCTCTCGTTCGAGAACGAGGAACTGCTCATCTCCGCGGGCAAAAAAGAACATGTAGTACCGTACGCCAAGGTCGCAAGTGCGAGATTGGCCATTATTTTTTAACGTCTTGAAAGGGGGGCCGGAAATTCATGAGTATGGAGTTTATTGAAGCAATGAATGAGCTGGAGAGGGAGAGAGGCATCAGTAAAGATGTGCTGTTTGAAGCGATTGAAGCGGCGCTGATCTCTAGTTATAAACGTAATTTCAATGCAGCACAGAACGTGCGTGTTGACATGAATCGCAATACAGGTGTCATTAAAGTGTTTGCCCGCAAGTTAATTGTTGAGGAGGTCCTGGATACAAGGACTGAAATCTCATTGCCGGCAGCCAGAGAAATTA
The DNA here is from genome assembly GCF_037992965.1 of Paenibacillus sp. FSL E2-0190. NCBI lineage: Bacteria > Bacillati > Bacillota > Bacilli > Caryophanales > Paenibacillaceae > Paenibacillus > Paenibacillus sp. FSL E2-0190. Next base: position 4,257,980 of record NZ_CP150306.1, on the reverse strand, counting down.
ACCCGCATTTCCAGCTGGAAGATATCGCTGAGCTTGAAGTGACACCGCGTGATTTTGGACGTATTGCCGCACAGACTGCTAAGCAGGTTGTAACTCAACGAATTCGCGAGGCAGAGCGTGGACTTATCTATAATGCTTTTATCGACAAAGAAGATGATATCGTTACTGGACTAGTTCAACGTCAAGATATGCGGAACATTTACATTGATCTTGGTAAAATCGAAGCGGTTCTTCCGCTTAGCGAATTGATGCCAGGTGAAAAGTTCAAACAAAGCGAACGCATCAAGGCTTATATCACAAAAGTTGAGAATACAACAAAAGGTCCGCAGATTATGCTCTCCCGCAGTCATCCTGGATTACTGAAGCGTCTGTTCGAGCTTGAAGTTCCTGAAATATTTGACGGTGTAGTTGAGATTCGTTCTGTAGCCCGTGAAGCTGGCTTCCGCTCGAAGATTGCTGTGTATTCCCGCAATCCAGAAGTAGATCCCGTTGGTTCTTGCGTAGGTCCAAGAGGCACACGCGTTCAGACCATCGTTACTGAGCTTCGCGGTGAGAAGATCGATATCGTCCGTTATTCTGATCTGGTGCAGGAATATGTTGCGAATGCACTTAGCCCTTCAAAGGTTCTTGAAGTTCAAGTCTTTGAAGCGGAGAAGATGGCGAGAGTTATCGTTCCTGATTATCAATTGTCACTGGCTATTGGTATTAAAGGGCAAAATGCACGTCTTGCCGCTAAACTTACCGGCTGGAAGATTGATATCAAGAGTGAAACTCAAGCGGAGCAGGAATACGGCAGACCGAAATCTTCTATTGATGAAATGCATCAGGATTCCGTCTCCATAGATTAATTAACCTGCTTGACGGGAGGCGTTTGTTATGAAACAAAAAAAGGTGCCGCTGCGTAAATGCGTTGCTACCCAAGAGATGATGCCTAAAAAAGAGCTGATTCGTGTGGTAAGAACGCCTGAAGGTGAAGTGCTGATTGATCTGACGGGCAAGAAGTCAGGCCGTGGTGCTTACATATGCGGCAAGCTTGAATGCTTTCAGCTGGCACAAAAGAACAAAGCACTTGACCGTGCATTGAAATGTCAAGTGAGTCCTGAAATCTACGCCCAGCTAGCCCGGGAGTTTACTTCCGTGGAAGAGCAGTTTCTAGCAGCAAAGGATAGTGAGGATAATGAGTAAGGCGCTTTCTTATTTAGGGCTTGCCATGAGAGCAGGCAAGATAGTCACCGGTGACGAGGCTGTACTCAAAGCTGTACGGTCTTCAGAGGCGAAGCTGGTCGTTCTGGCAGGTGACGCTTCAGATAATACCCAAAAAAAGTTCCGTGATAAATGCGGAACTTACGATATTCCACTAGTAATCGCATTTCACCGGGATGAACTCGGTGCAAGTATTGGTAAAGACCAGCGTGTAGTACTGGCCATTACGGATAAAGGATTCGCGGAAATGATCTCCAAGCAACTCGGAGATACTGTCGGAGGTGGATTTATTGACTAAAGAAGAGAACAAAGATAAATTGCGCGTGTACGAATACGCCAAGTCACTAAACATGAGCAGTAAAGAAATTATTACTATTCTGAAGCGTTTGAATGTCCCTGTGAATAATCATATGAGTGTCATGGAGAATGGATCCGTGAACAAAGTTGAACAGTTCTTTAAGGATATCAAATCAAACGCTGCAGCCAAGCGGGATACCGGCACCAGCAGCCGGCCGGTAACAACCGGTGCGGTAACAGCCGAACCTCAAAGTGCTCAGAATGCCAACAAAAATCAACAGGAAAAGCAGGTAGGTATGAACAGTAACCAAAACAACAACCAATCGACGACGTCCCCAAGGCCCCAAAGCGGACAAGATTCCCGCAGAACACAAACAGGTTCAACGCAGAATGCACGTCCGCAACAAAGCGGTGCTCCACGTACTAACAGTACTAGCAGCAGCCGCCCGCAAGGCAGCACTACTGGCGGCAATCGCCCACAAGGTAGCAATACCGGTGGCAGCCGTCCGCAAAGCAGTAATACTGGCGGCAACCGTCCACAAGGTAGCAATACTGGTGGCAGCCGTCCGCAAGGCAGCAATACTGGTGGTAGCCGCCCACAAGGCAGCAACACTGGTGGAAGCCGTCCACAAGGCAGCAACACAAGTGGCAGCCGTCCGCAAGGACAAAGCAGTGCACCACGCACTGACAGCCGTCCACAAGGTCAATCTGGCACAGGCGGAGGTTTCACACGCGGTGATGACAGAGGTCCTAAAAAGAACACAACTGGTGGCAGACCGAATAATAATCAAAGACGTTTCGATGATGGTAAAGGTGGTAACTACCGCGGTCGTGGTGGTAAGAATGGCCGTGGCAAGAACCAGCCAATGGTACACCGCGAGAAGATCGATAACACACCTAAGAAAATCATCGTTCGTGGCAGCATGACCGTTGGTGAAACAGCGAAATTGCTTCACAAGGATGCTTCTGAAGTAATCAAAAAGCTGATTTCGATGGGTGTTATGGCTACCATCAACCAAGAACTTGATATCGACACCATTTTGCTACTCGCTGCTGAATTTGGCGTAGAAGTAGAAGTGAAGATTCCTGTTGACGAGGACAGCTTCGAAACAGTGGAAGAGAATGACAATGAAGAGGATCTTCAGACTCGTCCTCCAGTAGTTACTATTATGGGTCACGTTGACCATGGTAAAACTACACTACTTGATGCTATTCGTTCGACCAATGTGACGCTAGGCGAAGCCGGCGGAATCACTCAGCACATCGGTGCTTATCAAGTCGAAATCAATCAAAAGAAAATCACGTTCCTTGATACACCTGGTCACGAAGCATTTACTGCTATGCGTGCTCGTGGTGCACAGGTTACGGATATGACAATTATCGTAGTAGCTGCTGATGACGGTGTTATGCCTCAGACCGTTGAAGCTATTGCACACGCTAAGGCTGCTGGACTTCCGATTATTGTCGCTGTTAATAAAATCGACAAACCGGGTGCAGATCCTGATAAGGTGAAGCAAGAGCTTACAAGTTATGAACTTGTTCCTGAAGAGTGGGGTGGAGATACCATCTTCGTTAACCTCTCTGCGAAACAACGTATTAACTTGGAAGAACTGCTGGAAATGATCCTGCTCGTAGCTGAAGTTAATGAGTACAAAGCGAACCCTGACAAACGGGCACGCGGTACTGTTATAGAAGCTGAGCTTGATAAATCCCGTGGACCAGTTGCTCGTATACTCGTTCAGAACGGTACGTTGAAAGTCGGCGATGCCTTTGTAGCAGGTAACTGCTTCGGACGTGTACGTGCGATGGTCAATGATAAAGGTCGTAAGATCAAAGAAGCTGGACCATCTACTCCAGTAGAAATTACTGGTTTGACTGAGGTGCCACAAGCTGGCGATCCGTTTATGGCTTTTGAAGACGAGCGTAAAGCGCGTGCGATTGCTGATAGACGTTCTACTTCCCAACGTCAATCTGAGCTGAATACGAACACCCGTGTAACTTTGGATGATCTGTTCCAGCACATTAAAGATGGCGAGATCAAAGACCTTAACGTGATTATCAAAGCTGACGTACAAGGTTCAGTCGAGGCGCTTAAAGGATCCTTGGCTAAGATCGAAGTGGAAGGCGTGCGCGTGAAGATCATTCATAGCGGTGCTGGTGCGATTACTGAATCCGATATTACGCTTGCAGCAGCATCGAATGCTATCGTTATCGGCTTTAACGTTCGTCCAGACGCACAGACCAAAGCAGCTGCTGAGCAAGAAAAAGTAGATGTTCGTCTGCACAACATTATCTACAATGTAATTGAAGAAATCGAAAGTGCCATGAAAGGTATGCTCGATCCTATCTATAAAGAGAATGTTATCGGTCACGCCGAAGTTCGCAGCGTGTTCAAAATCAGCAAAGTGGGTACCATTGCAGGATGTATGGTTACTTCCGGTAAAATTACCCGTAATGCTGAAATGCGCTTGATCCGTAGCGGAATCGTAGTGTTCACAGGTAAGGTTGATACTTTGAAACGTTTCAAAGATGATGCCAAAGAAGTGGCGCAAGGTTATGAATGTGGCATAACTTTGGAACGCTATAATGACGTCCAAGAGGGCGACATTATCGAAGCGTTTCTTATGGAAACTGTAGAGCGCTAAGCGAAGAGGTGAATATAGATGTCTAAAATTAGAGCAGGACGAGTGGGCGAGCAGATCAAGAAAGAGCTTAGTCAACTTATCCAAAGCGGTCTGAAAGACCCTCGAATCGGTTTTGTAACTGTAACTGGCGTAGACGTGACTAACGATCTATCGCAAGCCAAGGTATACCTAAGCGTGTTCGGGGATGAAGAGCAGAAGTCAGACTCGCTTAAAGCGATTGAGAAAGCCAATGGTTTTCTTCGCTCAGAGCTTGGCAAGGCCATTCGCCTTCGGCATACACCGGAGCTGATCTTCAAGTTCGACGAATCTGTCGCTTATGGCAGTCATATTGAGAAGCTTCTTGGAGAGCTTCATAAGAACGATTAGAAATAAGTGATTAAAGTGGGGTTCAAAATAGCGTTATGCTATTTTGAACAACCTTTAAAAAGGAGACGGCGAATGCAGAGCTATGAACAAAGTCTCCAGCAGACCCGTGAGTTTCTGCTGGAACACGACGATTACCTTGTAGTGTCGCATGTTCAGCCGGACGGAGATGCAGTCAGCTCCACCCTTGCGGTGGGCTGGCTTCTCTCATGTCTGGGCAAAAAATATACTATGCTGAATGAAGGACCGATCCCGAAGCGAATGGAATACCTATGGCATTCGGATGAAATCATCAATATGGCCTCTAGTGAACCGCCCCGTCAATACAGCAACGTCATCTGTGTGGATTGTGCGGATTTTCAGCGAGTAGGGCTGACAAATCGCTATTTTGCGAATGAGGCTCTTATCCTGAACATTGATCACCATCCAACAAATAACGGTTATGGATTCGTTAATTTAATCAAACCGGATGCAGCTGCGACAGCGGAAATTTTGTTCGACCTGCTGAAGACATTCGAGATCGAATGGGATATTGATATCGCCACAGCTATATATACGGGTCTGTTAACAGATACCGGTGGTTTTCGTTATACCAACACATCACCAAAAGTAATGGCAGCTGTATCTGAGCTATTATCCCTTGGGGTTAACGGTCCTGAACTCGCTGAGACATTGCTTGAAGAAATGACGCTGCCACAGGTTAAAATATTAAATAAAGCCTTAAATACGCTGGAATTATCTCCTGAAGGAGATATTGCCTGGCTATATGTTACACCCGAGCATATGATCGAATGTGCTGCTGCTAATGAAGATTTGGAAGGAATCGTAAACTACCCTCGTAATATTCGGGGCGTGGAAGTAGGCATTCTTTTTAAAGTTATTCACGAACATGCGGTCAAGGTTAGCCTGCGTTCTGCCGGTAAAGTTGACGTGGCTGCATTGGCGCAAACGTTTGGAGGCGGCGGTCATACCCGTGCTGCAGGTGCGCGTATAGAAGCTACGCTTGAAGAGGCAATAGCTCAGGTGCTTGAGGAGGTAAGACGTCATTTATGAGTGAATTAGAAGGTGTTCTGGCGGTTTATAAACCGGCAGGCTTCACTTCACATGATGTTGTAGCCAAGGCACGTCGGATTCTCGGCATGAAACGAATTGGTCATACGGGGACACTAGATCCCCAAGTGACTGGTGTATTGCCGCTTTGTCTGGGACGTGCGACTCGCGTTGTGGAGTATATTCAGGAGCTGCCCAAAGAATATGTGGCAACACTGAGACTGGGGATGTCCAGTGATACTGAAGACTTAACTGGAACCATTACGGAAACTGTTGATGAGGTTCATGTAACTGAGGAAGAGATTCTTGCAGTACTTGCCTCTTTCAAAGGCGTAATTTCTCAGGTTCCTCCCATGTACTCTGCGGTGAAAGTCGACGGCAAACGTCTTTATGAATTGGCTAGAGAAGGCAAAACCGTTGAACGGAAAAGTCGCGAAGTAGAGATTTATGAAATCGAAATGACGGATATGACTTGGGAAGGTAATCATCCCGACATCACTTTCCGGGTATTATGCTCCAAAGGCACGTATATTCGTACACTTTGTGTAGATATCGGTCGTGCGCTTGGACTGCCGGGTGTAATGGTGAAGCTGGAGAGAACAATGTCGGCAGGAATTTCTGCCAGCCATTGTTTATCCCTTGAGGATATTGCCGCGCACAAGGAAGCCGGAACATTGGAAGATCATTTAATCGCTGCTGATGAGGCAATTTCGCATTTGCCTAAGCATACCGTTATGGATGAGAAGAAGAAGGCAGCACTGCAAGGGCAACGTTTGTCTTCGCGGTTCATTGCTCCAGAAGTGAAGACAACAGGTCAAATTCGGCTATACGATCTTCAGGGATTGTTTCTTGGCATTTATGAGCTGGAAGAGACAGGTGCTATTGCCCCAGTAAAGGTGTTTGCACAAGCTTAAATCAATTTTACCAAGTGAATTGTAGGTGAGAAACAGCGTGAGAACCGTAACGTTAACCTATCCGATGTCGCCGGAGACTGCTGCCGAATGGGCACAACCTCAAGTGGCTGCTCTAGGGCAGTTTGACGGCCTGCATCGTGGACATGCCAGCGTCATTACATCCGCTGTAGCCTTAGCCCGTAAACAAGGTGTGCCGGCTGCAGTCCTTACATTTCATCCTCATCCCAAAGATGTTATGGGTAAGGGAGATTATGAAGGGTACTTGACGCCACCCTTTGAAAAGCAAGAGATTCTTGCCAGCATGGGTGTCGATATCCTGTATGTTGTTGAATTTAATGAGCAGCTTTCCCGGGTTAGTCCACAGAATTTTGTCTCTGTTATGCTTTTACCGCTACATATTGTAACAGCAGTTGTTGGCTTTGACTTTCGCTTTGGCTACCAAGGTGAAGGCGATGTTGAGATGCTTCGCAAACTGGGTGAAGGTGTTATGAATGTGGAAGTTGCTCCTCCTTTTCTGCTTGAAGGTGAAAAGGTTAGCAGCTCCGGCATTCGTAAAAGTCTCCAAAATGGAGATCTGGGGCTGGCAAACTCCTGGTTCGGACGTTGCTATCATCTGCGTGGTGAAGTGGGGCATGGTGAGAAGAGAGGCCGCACAATTGGTTTTCCAACTGCCAATTTGAAGCTCAGTGATCATTTTGTCATTCCGACCAAAGGTGTATATGCGGTCCGAGTCTTTTATAAGGATAAAGTTCTGTACGGGGTTATGAATGTGGGTGTTAAACCAACCTTTCATGAGGGTGTGTTAACTCCGAGCTTTGAGGTTCATCTTTTTGACTTCGAGGGTGACCTGTATGATCAAGAGCTTAAGGTAGAATTGGTAGCTTACATTCGTCCAGAACGGAAGTTTGACTCCATTGGAGCATTGATTACTCAGATTGGCGAGGATGCAGAAACCGCGAAGAAGATTCTGGAGTATAATTTATAGTCATCCCGGACAAGCCGTTTACTTTTGTTAATGGAGATGCTATACTAAGTAACGTTGCTGGCTTACAGCATCATAACCTTAGCTTGGTTGCACGTTCTCACCGACGGTGACGAGGCTAGTGGCGATTATATTGAAGGAGGTGAACAGGATGGCATTAACTCAAGAACGTAAACATCAATTGATCGACGAGCACAAAACTCACGAATCCGATACTGGATCCCCTGAGGTGCAAGTTGCTATCCTAACGGAGAACATCGTTAATTTGACTGACCACTTGCGTACGCACAAGAAAGATCATCACTCCCGTCGTGGATTGTTGAAAATGGTTGGACAACGTCGTAAACTTCTGGCGTATTTGAAAAACAAAGACATCAGACGTTACAGCGCCCTGATCGAAAGACTGGGATTGCGTCGTTAATTTTCCATAAGATTACTCTTAAAGCAGCCTGGTTGTATACCGTATGTCCTTCTCGGAGCGACAGCGGGACAGCTGGGTTGCTTTTTGAAAATTTAGGGAAAACTTAATATTAGGATCGATGAGATTATTCGCAAAAACGGCGACTTTACTTTTCAGTAAGGCCCAGCCGTTTCTTCTTATATGCATACAGAATAGGCAGCCTCCCTTTGGGACAAGCCTTTCCAATTCATTTAGATCGATATGTGAACCTGCTATTTTAGACTGCGGGTCTACTACTATTCAAGGAGGTATTTATGGAAAAACGTGTAGAAATGCAGCTGGGTGGAAGACGCCTTGTGCTGGAAACGGGCCGCCTGGCTAAACAAGCAAACGCAGCCGTTATGGTGCGTTACGGGGATACTTCGGTATTATGTACCGTTACGGCTTCGAAAGAGCCTAAGGATCTGGATTTTTTCCCGCTTACAGTTAACTATGAGGAAAGATTATATGCGGTAGGTAAAATTCCTGGCGGATTTATTAAACGGGAAGGTAGACCGAGTGAGAAAGCGATTCTGTCCAGTCGTTTGACAGACCGTCCAATCAGACCACTATTCCCTGAAGGATTCCGTAACGATGTTCAGGTATTGAACATGGTAATGAGTGTGGATCAGGACTGCGCACCAGATATTGCTGCTATGATCGGTACTTCAGCTGCACTTAGTATTTCCGATGTGCCTTTTGATGGACCCATCGGCGGCGTTGCTGTAGGTCGGATTAATGGAGAGTTTGTGATCAATCCGGATATGTCTCAGCAAGCAATCAGTGATGTTTATGTGGTGGTTGCTGGAACGAAGGATGCAATCATGATGGTTGAAGCAGAAGCGAACGAAGTGACGGAAGATGTGATGCTCGAAGCGATTATGTTCGGTCATGATGAAATCCGCAAGATCGTTGCAACCATTGAAGAACTGGTTAAAGTGGCTGGTAAAGAAAAAATGGCTGTGAAGCTGCATACAGTGAATGCTGACGTGAATACTGAGGTCCGTGCATTTGCTGAGGCTCGTCTGGTGGAAGCCGTTAAAATAGCTGAAAAACATGCGCGTCAGGAAGCGATTGATGTCGTTAATGATGAAGCGGTTGCGTATTTCGTAGAGAAGTACATAGAAGCACCGGAGCTTCTGAAAGATGTTAAAGAAGTCCTACATGATATCGTGAAGGATGAAGTAAGACGTCTAATCACACATGATAAGGTTCGTCCAGATGGACGTAAACTTGATGAAATCCGTCCGATTGAATGTGATACAAGTCTGTTACCGCGTACACACGGTTCCGGTCTGTTTACACGTGGACAAACACAAATCCTTAGCGTTTGTACTCTTGGGGCACTAGGTGATGTGCAAATTCTTGACGGAATCGATCCTACTGAAACGAAACGTTTCATGCACCATTACAACTTCCCGCCGTTCAGCGTAGGGGAAGCTCGTCCGCTTAGAGCACCAGGACGCCGTGAAATCGGTCATGGAGCACTTGGAGAACGTGCATTATCCAAGGTTATTCCTAGTGAAACTGAATTCCCGTACACGATTCGTCTAGTATCAGAAGCGATTGAATCTAACGGTTCTACTTCCCAGGCAAGTATCTGTGCCAGCATTCTGGCTATGATGGACGCTGGTGTGCCAATCAAAGCACCTGTAGCCGGCGTAGCAATGGGTCTGATCAAAGACGGAGAGCATGTCTCCATCCTGACGGATATTCAAGGTATGGAAGATCATCTCGGAGATATGGACTTCAAGGTAGCTGGTACAGCAGAAGGTGTTACAGCTATTCAAATGGACATTAAGATTGCCGGTATCGACCGCAAAATTCTTCAGGATGCACTTCAGCAGGCTAAAGAAGGCCGTCTGTTCATCTTGGACAAAATGAATGAAGCGATCTCTGCGCCAAGACCTAATCTGTCCAAATATGCTCCAAAAATCATTATTATCAACATCAATCCGGACAAAATCCGTGATGTTATCGGTGCTGGTGGTAAGATTATCAATAAAATTATTGAAGAAACCGGCGTAAAAATCGACATCGAACAAGATGGCCGTGTCTTTATCGGTTCTTCAGATGAAGAAATGATCCAAAAGGCGCGTTCGATTATCGAAGGACTTGTGCGTGAAGTACAAGTTGGAGAAATCTATGTGGGTACAGTTAGACGTATTGAGAAATTTGGAGCATTTGTTGAACTAATTCCGGGTAAAGACGGATTGGTACACATTTCCCAATTGTCTACTGAGCGCGTAGCTAAGGTTGAAGATGTTGTAGCTGTCGGGGATACAATTACCGTTAAAGTTACCGAAATCGACCAACAAGGCCGGGTTAACCTGTCGCGTAAAGCGGTATTGACTTCGGAAACTGGAGCTAAAGCTTAAGTTTCGATTGTAGAGGTACCTTTTCTAAAGTACCTAATAGCATAATAAAAGGAGACAGAAGCGATTGCGTTCTGGCTCTTTTTTTATATGAAATAAAGTAAAGTGCATCACTATCACGCCTCTGGCCTCTGTTCTTATGACATAAATTCCTCTCTTGTCTCATAGATTGGGACAAAGTGTCTTTGTATTCGTGTGGAACGGACTACAAGTCGTTTCTACCGGGGAGGAAGTCGTCATGAAGACGGAAAAAGTGGCTTTAGTGGTTGCTTGTATTGCGATCGTGATAGGAATTGGCAGCACTCAGGGACCGGTAAAGGACATGCTTGCGCAATTGAAGCCGCAGGATGACCTAGCTGTGTGGAAGGATATTTCTAAGGCGGAGAACAATGATCTTCGGGCACGGATTGAGACCGCCGCAGCCAAGCTTAATGCCCCTCCAGTGAATGCTGTGGTTGATCGGGTATGGAAGGCGATTCCGGGTTATAACGGGCTTGAAATTGATGTAGAGAGTACATATCGGAATGCTCTTTTGGCACCAAAAGAACCTATAAAATTTGTGTATCGGCAGATCGAACCACAGATATCCCTGAATCAACTGGGAGCTGAACCCATATATCGTGGGAATCCGGCTAAGCCGATGGTATCGCTGATGATTAATGTGGCGTGGGGAAATGAGTACATTGTGCCAATGTTGGATGTTTTGGATGAAGAGAACGTTAAAGTTACGTTTTTTCTGGATGGGAGCTGGCTGAGTAAAAACCCGGAACTGGCTAAAGAAATGCTAAAACGCGGTCATGAGATGGAGAATCACGCTTATACCCACCCTAATATGAGTACTTTAAGTCGTGCACGAGCTACTGTAGAAATTGAGAAGACACAAAAGCTGTTAAAGGAATCGCTTGGAGTCACTAATAAATGGTTCGCTCCCCCTTCTGGTGATTTCGATCAGGAGACCGTAGAAATTGCAGGCAGTTTAGGGCTCAAAACCGTACTTTGGACCGTGGATACCGTAGATTGGCGTAATCCGTCTCCTGAATCTGTGGTTGCCAAAATCACAAGCAAAGCGGAACCGGGCACTCTAGTCCTAATGCATCCCACAGCCGCATCCTCCAAAGCTCTGAAGGCCATGATACGTGGAATCAAAGCAAAAGGGTTACAGCTAGGCACAGTTAGTCAAACACTCTCAGCAGAGCGGCTAATCCCCTCTAATGTTGAGTGAGAGATGTATTTCTGGTAGGATTATAGGCACGTGTAATTAAATTAGATAGAACATGGCTATTAGCCAGGAGGACTTGAAGTGGAAAAAATAGTGTTATCCAATGGTTTACGAGTGGTAATGGAGAAAATCCCGACCGGCCGGTCCGTTTCTTTCGGAATCTGGGTAAAGACAGGCTCTCGGAATGAACATCCTGGAAACAACGGGATATCCCATTTTGTAGAACATATGCTTTTTAAAGGTACGGATCGGTACAGTGCCAAGGATATTGCTGAGCAGTTTGACGCCATCGGCGGCAATGTAAATGCGTTTACCTCAAAAGAATATACATGTTATTATGCTAAAGTATTGGATGAGCATCTGCCCATCGCTGTAGATGTGTTAGCGGATATGTTCTTCCGTTCACGGATGGATGCTGAAGAGCTGGAGAAAGAAAAGAATGTCATCCTTGAGGAAATTTCCATGTGCGAGGACACGCCGGATGATCTTGTGCATGATTTGATGTGTGCTGCTGCCTACAAGGACCATCCGCTTGCGTATTCCATCCTTGGCTTGAAGGAACGGCTAATGGAGATGAAGCCGGATGATCTTCGGGCGTATATGAAGGAACAATACACGATTGAGAATACGGTTATAAGCGTTGCCGGCAACATCAGTGATGGATTGATTGAACTGCTGGAACAGCATTTTGGTTCTTTTGATAATCATGGTACAAGTGCGCCGCTGACTCCACCAGATTACTATGGAGAGCTCTTATTTCACCGCAAGAAAACAGAGCAGAATCACATCTGTCTTTCCTTACCAGGTGTCCGTTCTGGCGATCCCCTGCAGTATGCTATGGTGCTGATTAATAATGCCGTAGGCGGAGGGATGAGCTCCCGCATGTTCCAGGAAATTCGTGAAAAGCGCGGATTAGCTTATTCGGTGTATTCCTATCACAGCTCCCAGGCAGATTCTGGTCTGTTTACGGTCTATGCTGGAACAGCGCCCAAGCAAACAAAGGATGTCATGGAGTTAATCAAGGAAATGATGTACGAACTTGCTACCAACGGCCTCAGTGAAGATGAGCTGAGAAAAGGTAAGGAGCAGCTTAAAGGCAGCCTCATTCTTAGTCTCGAAAGCACTAGCAGCCGAATGAACCGTATCGGAAAAAATGAACTTATGCTCGGAAGACATAATACATTGGACGATATGATCGCCAAAATTCAGCTAGTGACGATGGACAATATCAACAGTGTGCTGGACCATATGTTCGCGGAGCCGCTTTCTTTAGCGATGGTAGGCTCATCAGATAAAGCTATTGCAAATGTTAGGAGAGATGATCTTGTCTTATTACGTACAAATCAATAAACTTGCTGGAAACGAGGATGTAAATCTTCCTTGTAAAATGTCGGAGCAAGCTTCCGGTTATGATCTTTATGCTGCCGTTGCGGGTGAAATTGTACTTGCACCAGGAGAGCGGGCATTAATTCCAACAGGGATTTCACTGGCTATGCCAGAGGGGCTTGAAGCGCAGATCCGTCCGCGTAGTGGACTGGCCTTGAAGCACGGGATTACCTGCTTGAATACACCTGGAACTATAGACGCTGATTACCGCGGAGAGATCAAAGTGCTCTTGATCAATCTGGGGCAGGAGCCTTTTGCTATCGCTCGCAATGAGCGGATTGCCCAAATGGTATTTCAAGCCGTTCCAGTGGTTAATTTGGTGGAAGTGGAAGAGTTGTCCGAAACACAACGCGGAGCCGGAGGCTTTGGCCATACTGGCAAGTAAGATTGTTGTTACAATTCATTTAAAAAGCTTACGAATTCATGCCCAAGGCATGATTCGTGAGCTTTTTTTGATATGCAGAGTTAATTATCCAAAACTTTAATTTCTTCGATTGTTATGCAACTAACTCCGATTCCCCCATCGAATAAACTCAGCATTTTCATTGGCGCTCTGCCACTACTCTAACCCTACCGTCAAAGTAAAGACGAAGCCCCTATCGGACCCCAGTGCTCTTATTTATAACAATTCTGCTTAATTCGGCTGTTTTCGGACCCTAGTGTCACTATTTGATCAATAACACCTGTTAACGAACCTATTTACATCGAATAAGAGCTCTCCAGTCCGAAACTCCTCCTAAAAGGCAAAAAATACACAAATAGTTGCATCTCGGTCCGTAACCCGTAACCCGTAACCCGTAACCCGTAACCCGTAACCCGTAACCCGTAACCCGTAACCCATTAGTTCATCATCAGCCTTGCGTGCCGGGGATTTCATTTCCGCTCTTCACCCATTAACTATGCCCAGCATAAGATGCTTTATAGTCGATAGTGTATGTTGAAAGGAGCGTCATCCCTATGCTTACTGGCGTCAGGATCGTGTTCCTGGGCGGGGACGCGAGACAGCTTGAAGTGATTCGGAAATGTGTGGAATTGGATGCGACGGTAAGCGCTGCCGGGTTCGATAAGTGGGAGGCCCCTAGCCCAGGGGTGAGCCTGGAACAATTGACGGTAGAGCTGCTGAGTAATGCAGATGTATTAGTGTTGCCTACGGTAGGCTGTGATGATGAAGGAAATATTAGTGCTCTATTTTCTTCTGAGCGTTTAACGATTCTGGAGGAGCATTTCACTGCGCTGCCATCCGATTGTTTAGTGTATACCGGTATGGCTAAAAGTTACTTGCGCGGGATGTGTACCAAGCACTCACTGAAGTTAATCGAACTGCTTAATCGTGATGATGTGGCTATTTACAACTCTATCCCGACAGCGGAGGGAGCGCTGGTAATGGCCATTCAGAACACGGATTTTACAATTCACAGCTCGAAGTCAATGGTGCTGGGTTTAGGTAGAACTGGATTTACAATGGCTCGAAGTCTACAGGGACTGGGGGCCAGTGTAAAGGTTGGTGTCAGAAAACAAGAACATTATGCACGTGCTGAGGAAATGGGCTGGAAGCCTTTTATGACCAATGAGCTGCTGCTTCACGTACCGGATGTGGATCTTATATTTAACACGATACCAAGTATGATCATCACCGCGCAGGTGCTCTCGCGGCTTGCGCCGCATTGCGTAATTATTGATCTGGCATCTGCACCAGGCGGCTGTGACTTTCGTTATGCTGAGAAACGTGGGATTAAGGCGATGCTGGCTCCAGGACTCCCTGGCATTGTAGCTCCAAAAAGCGCTGGGATTATTATGGCAAATGCGCTGGTACAGTCGATTTCGGACGAGGCTTTAATCAAGGGGGACGAATAAAATGGATTGGCACGGAAAAACAGTAGGGTATGCGATCACTGGATCTCATTGCACTTTTGCTGAGGTAATGCCACAAATTCAGCGCTTCGTAGACGGGGGAGCAAACGTAGTACCTATAGTTTCTGCCTCTGTACTAGGAACAGACACCCGCTTTGGGACATCGCAAAATTGGTTAAAACAGTTGAAAGATATAACAGGGAATGATATCATTTCTACAATTGTTGAAGCGGAGCCGCTGGGTCCTTCCAAGCTGCTGGATGTGCTGACAATAGCACCTTGCACAGGAAATACAACGAGTAAACTGGCTAATGCCATGACGGATAGTCCCGTGCTAATGGCAGCTAAATCACAGATGCGCAACGGACGTCCACTAGTTCTAGCGATATCTACAAATGATGGATTGGGCCTAAATGCCGCAAATATTGCTAAGCTTCTGGTGGCTAAACATATTTATTTTGTACCATTCGGTCAAGATAACCCTGAGGGTAAACCTAACTCGCTCGTGGCACGCATGGATCTTATCCCGGAAGCTTGCTATGCCGCTTTGCAAGGTAAACAACTACAGCCGATGATCATCGAACGGTTTCATTCAGCATAGAAAATTGACAGAGCTCGGCTGATTTTGTTGTGGACAATAAAAGGGGAGATGCACCAAATGAGCAATGAGAAGTGCCAAGATAACGTAGTGGAACCAGCTAAGTTCATTGCTATCAAAAAAATATAAGCAGTATTGCTACCGTCCTCAGGTTCGAGGGCGGTACAGCCATTTAACAACTTACTTAACGAATAAGCTCACGTACCGTAATCTTTTCACGAATGATTAGTGTGTTTGCTTTGATAATAATGGGGGAATTATACATGGGTATTCTGGTACAAAAATTCGGAGGAACATCGCTATCCACACCGCAAGCTAGAGAACACGTAATCCGCAATGTCAAAAGGGAGCTGGCTAGTGGCTATAGCCTTGTAATTGTTGTATCGGCTATGGGCCGTCGTGGAGAGCCTTACGCAACTGACACTTTGCTGGATTGGGCCGTGCAGAACGGAGATGCACTTCCAGACCGGGAAAAAGATCTCTTGATGTGCTGTGGTGAAATTATTTCAGCTACTACTCTATGTGGGCTACTGGAGAATGAAGGCATCGCTTCTACAGTATTAACGGGAGCTCAGGCAGGATTTCTGACAGACAGCAACTACGGTAATGCCAGAATTCTGGATGTACGTCCGGAACGCATTCTCCGTGAGCTGCGTGAGGATAAGGTGGTTATTGTTACCGGGTTCCAGGGCCAGACTGAAGCGGGTGATTTGACAACTTTAGGCCGTGGCGGCAGTGATACCTCTGCTACAGCACTGGGTGCTGCTCTTCATGCTGATATGGTGGATATTTATACGGATGTTAACGGGATTCTTACAGCAGATCCACGGATCGTTGAAGATGCTAAGCCATTAACTTACGTTAGTTATACTGAAATTTGCAATATGGCTCATCAGGGAGCAAAAGTCATTCATCCACGTGCGGTTGAGATTGCTATGCAGGCACAGATCCCAGTTCGTGTTCGTTCAACCTTTTCAGAAGCTGAAGGTACGTTGGTTACGAATCCAGAAGGATTTAACGATATCCAAGCAGGGGGAATTGTGGATCGATTCGTTACAGGGATTGCTTATGTCAGCAATGTTACACAGATTTCTGTGGAATGCCCGGACGGTAACGGAACCGGAGTGCAACTGCAAATCTTTAAGAGTATGGCAGATAACGGGATAAGCGTTGATTTTATTAATGTAACACCTACGGAAGCTCTTTATACGGTTTTTGATGACAAATCAGAGAAGGCTATTTCTGCTCTACAGCAGCTGGGTTTGCGACCTAAGAGTTTGTCGGGTTGTGCCAAAGTTTCTGTTATCGGGGGCGGAATTAATGGTGTGCCTGGTATTATGGCGCGCATTGTTGAGGCGCTTAGCTCGCAAAACATTCAAATTCTACAATCCGCGGATTCGAATACAACGATATGGGTGCTTGTGAAAAAAGAAGATATGGTGCAGTCCCTGCGTTCGCTGCATGCTATGTTTGAATTGCACCGCTGACAAGGAGGAATTCAAAGTGGATTTCGGAAGATTAATAACAGCCATGGTAACCCCTTTTGATGGGGATGGAGAAATCAACTGGGATGTAACTTCACAGCTTGTCGATTATTTAATTGAGGTACAGAAATCAGAGGCTTTGGTTGTCTGCGGAACGACAGGGGAATCGCCTACGTTAAGCGATGAGGAAAAGCTGCAGCTGTTTTCTTTTGTGCTGGAAAAGGCGAATGGACGTTGTAAAGTTATTGCTGGAACTGGCAGCAATAACACGAAACATTCCATTCATCTGACGAAGGAAGCGGAGAAAATAGGCGTAGATGGAGTGCTTTTGGTCGTTCCTTATTATAATAAACCGAATCAGGAAGGTCTTTATCAGCATTTTTCCACGATTGCTTCAGAGACTTCATTACCAGTGATTCTATATAATGTTCCAGGTCGAACAGGTGTAAGTATGAGCGTGGCCACTACCCTGCGACTTGCTGAGATTCCGAACATCGTTGCTACGAAAGAATGCGCGTCTGTAGATCAGGTAACACTTATTGCCTCTGCTTGTTCAGATGATTTCCGTGTATATACGGGTGATGATGCCTCAGGTCTTGCCAGTCTGGCTGTCGGTGGATACGGAATTATAAGTGTATCTAGCCATGTGGTTGGTGCGCAGATGTCAGAAATGATTTACGCTTATACCTCCGGCAATGTTCAGCTTGCTGGAGAGATTCATCGCCAGCTGTTCCCGATTTTTAAAGGAATGTTTGAATGCCCACAACCGCTGCCCAATCCTTCAGCTGTAAAATATGCTTTAGGACTCAAGGGGATCCCTGTGGGCGGAGTCAGATTGCCGCTTATTTCGCCAACGGAAGCGGAAGCGGCTTTTATTGAAGCACTTTTTCACTAAGAATTAATCATTGCTGATGTACGTTCTAAACCGGCTACTCTATTGAGGGAGCCGGTTTTTGCATTTATATTTTTTTTCTGAAATATTGAGGCGAATTTAAGGAAAGAATTTGGATACGAGGCGGATGACTTGTCTTTTGCCAAAAAAATCATGTATAATGATCTTAAGTGACTGGGTGCGGTTAAAATTAAATATGCGGTAATCTTCCGTCAATGTAATACATTGTGAGACAGGATAGGTCCCAAGATGAGTCTGTTTAAATAAATGACATGTCTTCGCGCGAGGGGCGCGACGGTGAATTTTGACGGCGTTTGTCCGCTTCAATATGAACTTTACTGCCCGGAATCGGGAGCTTTCGCATTGCGCATTTTACAGATTTCAGGAATTTCCTCGTCGATTGGAAGTTATTGGCTGTTTGAAAGAAATGTGTTCAGCGCCGCTGAAATAATCGAAGTTCGATATTTACCAATAAAAGTATGACGTCCAACATCATAGGAGGGTTAGATTCATTTGTCCAAAAAAAACAACAACGATAAATTGACGATTTTCGCATTGGGCGGAGTCGGAGAAATCGGGAAAAACATGTATGTTATTCAATACGGAGCTGACATTGTAGTCGTGGATTCGGGACTCAAGTTTCCGGAAGAGGATATGCTCGGTATTGACATCGTAATTCCTGATATCTCGTATTTGACAGAGAACCGTGACAAGGTAAGAGGTATTGTGCTTACTCACGGACACGAGGATCACATCGGTGGTCTACCTTATGTCCTGAAGAATTTGAATGTTCCAGTCTATGGAACAAGATTGACTTTAGGTCTTGTAGAGAACAAATTGAAGGAAGCGAACCTGCTGGGTGACACCAAACGGATTCTGATCAACGAAGATTCAGAAATTCAATTGGGGAACTCACTTAAGGTAACTTTCTTTAGAACCAACCACAGTATTCCTGATTCCGTGGGTGTATGCATTGAGACTCCGGAAGGAAATGTTGTTCATACGGGCGATTTCAAATTTGACCACACCCCAGTCAACGGTCAATTTGCAAATCTGCATCGGATGGCAGAGATTGGCCAAAAGGGCGTACTTGCTCTTTTGTCGGATAGTACGAATGCTGAGAAACCAGGCTTTACCCCATCTGAGAAGAATGTCGGTATTGTGCTGGAAGATATTTTCCGCAAGGCTGAGCAACGTGTCGTTGTAGCAACTTTTGCTTCCAATGTGCACCGTATTCAACAAGTGGTTAATGCAGCAGAATCTACGGGTCGTAAGATTACAGTAATTGGCCGTAGTATGGTCAACGTTGTATCCATCGCTTCAGAGCTTGGATATTTGAACGTACCTGACGGAATGCTGATCGAACCGGAAGAAATGAATAGAATGGCAGCAAATCGTGTAGTTGTTCTTTGCACAGGCAGCCAAGGCGAGCCAATGTCTGCATTGACACGTATGGCACGTTCTAGTCATCGCAAAGTAGATATCCTGCCAGGCGATACCGTTATTATTGCGGCAACACCTGTGCCAGGTAATGAGAAGTATGTAGGCCGTACTATCGATGAATTGTTCCGTCTTGGTGCTAATGTGATTTACAGCGGTTCCAACTCCGGCGTTCACGTATCCGGTCACGGTAGTCAAGAAGAACTTAAGCTTATGCTTAACCTGATGAAACCGAAATTCTTCATTCCGATCCACGGTGAATACCGTATGCAGCGCAAACATGCTTTGCTGGCAGAATCGGTTGGCGTAGAGCCACAGAACATTTTTATCACTGAAATCGGTGAAATTGTTGAAATCCAGGGCGGTGCCGCTCGTAAGGCTGGTAAAGTAACAGCTGGTAACGTATTGATTGACGGACTAGGTGTAGGCGATGTTGGTAACATTGTATTGCGTGACCGTAAGTTGCTGTCTCAAGATGGTATCTTGGTTGTCGTGGTTACACTTAGTAAGCAGAATGGTGCAATTGTTTCTGGACCTGACATCATTTCACGTGGTTTCGTTTATGTTCGGGAGTCCGAAGGGCTGCTCGACGAGGCTAACCGAATTGTATCCAGTACATTGCAACGCCTGATGAGTGAAAAAGTAAATGAGTGGGCTTCCCTTAAAACAAGCGTAAAAGATTCGCTGGGCCGTTTCTTATATGAACAAACGCGCCGCAGACCGATGATTTTGCCAATTATCATGGAAGTGTAAGGAGAGTTTCTCCTTCAATGAATATAGCTAGGGCTGAGCCCCTTTTCCCCGGAAATATTGGACGGTTTCCACGGGAGAAGGGGTTTTTGTATGTTCATAAGCTGAAAATTGCATAATGCAGCACCCTGAAACGTCATACTAAGGATTGTTAGTAAGGCAACAGCAGACTAGAGCTGCATATAACAAGGGAGAGCTGCGAAGATGAACTACATCGAAGGATCAAATGGAGCAAAAAATGAGGAAGTTGTCCCAGGAGAAACTAATCCGAATCCTAATGAAAATATGCCGCCTACTACAATGGGAGCGATTAAGGAGCTTGGACAAACAGTAGTCCCAAGTGGAGAGCCTGATATTTTTTGCTTAACGATTATTGGTCAGATTGAAGGACATATTGTTATGCCTCCACAGAACAAAACAACAAAGTATGAGCATATCATTCCGCAGCTGGTGGCAGCTGAACAGAATAAAAACATCAAAGGCCTGCTTATCATTTTAAATACGGTAGGTGGAGATGTAGAAGCGGGATTAGCAATTGCGGAAATGATTGCATCCCTCTCCAAGCCAACGGTAACCGTAGTCATTGGAGGCGGGCACAGCATCGGGGTGCCGATTGCAGTTTCCTCCACTTATTCGATTATTGCTGAAAGTGCAACGATGACGATTCATCCGATTCGAATGAATGGTTTAGTGATCGGAGTGCCGCAAACTTTCGAGTATATGGAGAAAATGCAGGAACGTGTCGTTAAATTTGTGACTTCCCATTCGCGCATTTCTGAAGAACAGTTCCGTGATCTCATGTTTAAGACAGGTGAGCTCAATCGTGATATCGGGACGGCTGTGGGGGGCTTGGATGCCGTTAAATATGGTCTGATGGATGAGGTCGGCGGGATCGGAGCGGCACTTGCGCATCTTAACCGAATGATCGGCGGGGATTTCTCAGCATCGACTCCAGGAGGGATTACGCAATGACACTGTACACAGTAGTTGCAATGGAACAGGTGTGGGAGGGGGCATTTAACAATTATGCCGCAACCCGAGAAGTTAGTGTGCAGGGCATGCTGATGCAGGTTGAACCGATGGAGGAAGGACGTGCGCGGATTGTGAGATTATTGGATTGTCCGCTGAACCGTTATCTAGATCCGGCGTTCTCTCCAGGTTCGATAATTACATTAACATAAAGATTCATTTTCTGACAAAAGAGAACATAGGTACGCCACGCCATTATATGGTATAATGTTGTTCCGGGGGTGGCTGGCGTGGCTAAACGAAAAAAGAAGAAGAAAAAAGCGCTGCTCGGCAGCGTTTTAAAATATGAAATATATGGAATTTTATTAATAACTATTTCCGTCATTGCACTGTCTGGTGAAGCAGCCGTAGGGCGCTCACTTTCAAGTATGGCGGGTTACTTATTAGGGAGATTTTATTTTGTGTTGCCGCTTATCGGCATTTTTTATGGACTTATGGTGATGATCCATCGAAGATGGCCTTCCTCGTGGAACAGCAGGCATACTGGCGTGCTTCTGCTTCTATTGTCTATGTGCCTTATGAGCACAATATCTGCAATGGAGCAGAAGCTTGGCCCGTTGTCTTTGTTACATCCTGGCAATGTAATGACACAAATACATAATGATCTTTCGGGATCACTTTCACCTGGCTCGAACGAAAGCAATGTCTATATGCTGGGTAAGGATATAAGCGGAGGGTACATTGGCGGGTTGGAGTATGCAGCGCTGTTATGGCTTTTTGGTAGTCTGGGCGCTAAGCTGCTTATGATCGTCATGCTGGCGATCAGCTTTATGCTAATTACCAACTTGTCCTATGTGGAGATTTTTACGCTTTTGCGAGTGCGCTTGGTTAAGTTTGTGGAGGGGATTCGTCTCCATGCTGCAAACCGTCCTAAGGCGGTTCCCGTAGCGGCCAGACCTTCTAGAGCCGCTGCTCCAGCTAAAGCTCGGCAGGTGAAGCAGCCTGTCTATGATGACGAGGAGGAAGAAGACGAAGACGATCGGTATTTGCCTAATCGCAAACAACCTGTCCTTTTGAAAAAAATATCTGGCTGGTTCTCAGGCTCCACGCGTTCACAGGTGGAAGCAGATTCTGAGGATGACGATCAGGGTCCAATTGTGACAAGTGCTTCAACCGGTCCGATTATTTCGGGATTAACTCCAGATAGTCATGTAATTCCATTAGACGATATCGATCATGATTTTGATGATGCGGATCTGGATATTGAACCTGTGACGCCTATTATTCGTGACTTCTTTGAACATATCCGTTCAGAAGGGTTAAACGAAGAAGACCGGGAAGAGTGGAGTGAATTCTCACCCGCAGCTCGTGGTGAAGCAGCTAAACCTGCTGTAGCCGGACCTAATGCCGTTAAGCAGCAGCCTACGGATGAGTCTGAGGAGAATGTAAGCATAGACTTGGAAGGCCTGCTAGGTGCTTCTCCAGATGGAGAGATTATTCCTGCTCCTCCAGCACCACCGCCACCGAAGCCATATAAGCTGCCATCGTTCCGTCTTCTAGCCAAACCTAACAATGGTGGCAAAGCTGGAGATCAGAATGATTATATGCAGACTGCCCGTAAGTTAGAAGCAACACTTGAAAGCTTTGGGGTACGGGCTAAGGTGCTGGAGGTAGTAAGAGGCCCAGCGGTTACGAGGTATGAGATACAACCGGATATTGGGGTTAAGGTTAGCCGTATTGTAAATCTGACGGATGACATTGCCCTTGCACTTGCGGCCAAAGACATTCGGATGGAAGCGCCGATTCCGGGTAAATCTGCAATAGGAATAGAAGTTCCGAACTCTGAGGTGTCTATTGTTACCATGCGCGAAGTTATGGAAACACAGATTTTTCAGGAGGCTGAATCCAGATTATCGATTGCTTTTGGCCGTGATATTTCCGGCCAGACCATTATTGGAAATCTGGCTAAGATGCCCCATTTATTGGTGGCCGGTGCAACTGGCTCCGGTAAATCTGTCTGCATCAACGGGATTATAACAAGCATCTTATACAAAGCTAAACCTGATGAAGTTAAATTCCTCATGGTCGATCCTAAGATGGTAGAGCTGAATGTGTACAATGGAATTCCCCATCTTTTGGCTCCGGTTGTCACAGATCCAAAGCGGGCTAGCCTAGCTTTGAAGAAGATTGTTGTGGAAATGGAGAAGCGTTATGAGCTATTCTCCAAATCGGGAACACGGAATATGGAAGGTTATAATAAGCTAATGGCTGAGAATCCAGCGGCAATTCTCCCGTATATCGTTGTTATTGTGGACGAGCTTGCGGATTTGATGATGGTTGCAGCCAATGATGTCGAGGATGCAATTTGCCGACTTGCACAAATGGCGCGGGCGGCTGGAATTCATTTAATTATCGCTACACAACGTCCTTCAGTAGATGTCATCACAGGTTTAATTAAAGCTAATATTCCATCCCGGATCGCTTTTGGCGTATCGTCCAATGTGGATTCACGTACCATTTTGGATATGCCCGGTGCAGAGAAGTTGTTAGGCCGAGGTGATATGTTGTTCTTGCCAATGGGCGCATCTAAACCTATTCGTGTACAGGGAGCTTTTATGAGCGACCAAGAAGTAGAGACTATTGTTCAATATGTCAGCAGTCAAGGTGAAGCCGAATACGATGAGTCCATCGTTCCTGAAGTGGATGATACGATCACAGAGGATCAGGAGCCGCAGGATGAATTATACGAGCAGGCCGTACAAATTGTGCTGGAGGCTAAACAGGCTTCAGTGTCGCTGCTACAGCGTCGTATGCGTGTCGGTTATACCCGTGCAGCCCGGTTGATTGACTCTATGGAGGCTCGTGGAGTCATCGGTCCTTACGAGGGCAGCAAGCCGCGTGAGGTGCTGGTGTCACTTGAGCAATATCAGCATAACAAGATCAGCTCCTAAGCTGGACAAGCCCGTCGAAATCTTCAATAGACAGTAAAAGAGATGGCCACTTTATGAAGTGGACCATCTCTTTTTTGTATCCTGAGTACTTATTTGACTCTTGGTGCAGCAAGCAAAGCTTCAACAATATAATCCAGTTGCACATTTAGAGAATAGATATCACTGTAATAACCTAATCCAAAATCAATTTCCATCAAACGGCCTTCTTTCACGGCAGGGATATTGTTCCAAATTGGGTTTTGGGTCAGATCAGCCATACCATCATAAGAGGAGCGGAAGATATAGTCACCGCTGTATTTGCCAAGGACTTCAAAGGATACGGATTCGCCATCCGCACCAGTCGCCGTATCTATTTTCTGTTGAATGATTTCCGGCGCCTTCATGCCTAAATATTCATAAATGATTTGCGAACCACGTCCGAATTGTTTGCTTGCCACAACAGCCATACTGTTGTCTTTTCCACCTTCCATGATGGATATTGTGTGATCCAGAATACCAGCTTCTTGCAGCTTTTGTTTGCTGTCTTCAACTTTTTTATGGAAATCAGTAAATAATTCTTTTGCTTGATCTTCTTTGCCTACGACTTGTCCAATAAAGGACACCCGTTCTTCTGTTGACATTTTTTCATACGGAACTAACACTGTTGGTGCAATTTGGTGGAGGGCTTCATAAGTTTCCTCTGACGGCACGATGATAAGATCAGGATTTAGAGCAAGGATTGCTTCAGGGCTAGCCTCAAACCAGGTGCCAAGCTTTTGCACATCTTTTAGCTCATCTTCAAATGCAGCACCCTCGGACACATCGGATACACCTATAGGTTTAATGCCTAGAGCCAGTACATCACCGAGCAAATAAAGAACTACGACTCTTTGTGGACTAGTGGGAACGGCAATGTCTCCTTTAACTGTGGAAATTATCCGGGTTTGTTGTTCGACAGCAGCTTTGTCTGTATTTGCTCCTGTACTTGTTTCTGCTGAGGGGGTTGGTGTCCCATTGCTTGACGCATTTGAATTTGTGGTTCCCGTGGAACAAGCGCTTAACACTATGGTAAAGCATAATAACAGGGTGAGCAGTAATGATGGTTTGGCATTTCTAAACATTGGTAATTCCCCTTCTCCGTTATAATGATAATGATTATCATAATCAATATAACGGAGAGGTTGTGTTCGGGCAATGTCAGTTTGCGCACCTTGGGATGGCATATCACGCCAACTGGGTTGGGTGATCAATTTATTTTTGTATCGGACAGGGGAGGTTCCGTAATATTTTTTGAACATTTTTCCTAGATAATAGCCATCAGGATAACCTACTGCAATTGCGATGTCATGCAAGCTCGCCTCAGTGTTCAGGAGCAGTATTTTCGATTTTTCCATGCGGATGCTGATTAAGTACTGAGCAGGGCTAGTCTGCAGTCGTGTTCTGAATAATCTGGATAATGTTCTAGGGCTGCTGTTTACCGCTTTAGCTAATTTTTCAAGAGAGAAGGTTTCCTTATAATAAGTCTGCATATAGCGAATTGCTTGATTTAGCGGATCAGGTTGGATTAACTGTGTTTCCAGCGTATGCAGCTGCCTAAGCAGCTCATAAATCCATTGATAAAACAGTGTTTTAACATGCAGCCGATCCAAAAGACCTGTTTTGCCCCAATCAGTAAACATGTTCTCCATCTTATCAAATAAGGGCAGTGGACTAGTAGGCGTAAATCCATATTGGAGATTGAAGGGATTATTGTGTTCCATAATTGCTTTTAGATTGTTGCGTGAGGCGAGTGAAAGGTTTGCTTTATATAAAATTAAGTAATACTCCAGTAGTTCCTCCGTGCGTAAAAATTGAATGTTCATTCCTTTTCCACCATGAAGGATATGAAAGTTGCCGATCTCATGCGGGATCTCGTCAATCAGTATTTCGGCTTTGCCGTTTATGATCAACAAGAATGCGCTTGAGGGCAGCTGATAATGTGAATTCAGATCACTAGATCGTTGAAAAGTATGGCGTATATCAATAATTTCTATTAATGCGTGGTTCCACAATAAAATGTGGTCCTTTAAATTCATGATTAATATCAACTCCAACGTTTTCTTATTTCGATTATAGTTGATAATTATTCTCAATTACAATGAAATGCTATTACTTCTTTTTTAGTAATGCATAGGATGTCCTGACAGTCGTCATAATAACTTTAGCCATCCATGCAGAACTCACAAAAGAAAGGTAGAGCGAACCCCTATGAAGAAACATAAGTTGTGGATCTTTGCTTCTTTAACCCTTGCACTTGCTGCCGCGCCGTTTGCAGGAATGCTGCTCCAGGGTAATGGCATAGTACAGACCAAGCAAAGTGCTGCTGCGTCATTTGTCCATGAACTAAATCATCCTGAAGAAGAGGCCTTGCCTGCCTTCAGCACGACTCCGATTAAACTCGGTTCTTCTGGTCAGGATGTTTATGAGTTGCAAGGACGTTTAAAACATCTGGGCTTTTATGAAGGGAAAATAGACAGTCAGTTTGGTCCGAAAACGAAAAATTCAGTAACGTGGTTTCAATGGAAGTTTGGAATGAAGTCTGACGGCATCGTAGGCGCTAAGACTAAGCTGAAATTGTATAACGCAACTAAGAACTGGAAGCCAACAGAGTCGGCTTCAGCAACCGGAAATAATACAGCAAACAACAACACCGGTAACAAAACAAATACAACCAATAATTCGGATTCAGCGTCTCTGTCTTCAGGGAATACGATGGGATTATCAGAAAATGATCTCAAAATTATGGCTAATGCCGTCTATGGTGAGTCAAGAGGTGAACCTTTCGAAGGACAAGTTGCTGTTGCTGCAGTAATCTTGAACCGGGTAAAATCCCCGAGCTTTCCAAATACGCCGTCTGGCGTTATTTTTCAGCCGGGAGCTTTTACAGCTGTAGCTGACGGGCAGATTTATTTGGAGCCAAATGAGCAGGCACGAAAAGCAGTGCAGCAAGCGCTGAATGGCTGGGATCCTTCGGGTGGATGTTTGTATTATTTCAACCCTAAAACGGCGACCTCCAAATGGATTTGGACTCGTCCACAGGTCAAGACTATAGGCCAGCATATTTTCTGTATGTAGATAAGTAAAGAAGTAAATCCAGAGAGCAACCGGGAAGAGGCATCCGGTTGCTTCCTTACTTTGGAATGGTTTAGAATGGTTATTAATTCATAAACATGTTAATGAGCAACTATCCACGCGGTAAAGGAGTTTTGGACTTGACTAATAATGTATTTCAGCATGGCAACGTTGCAGGTATGCGTATTCACGTGATGCCTACCAAGGCGTTCAAGACCTACGCCATCTCACTTTATGCCGGCGTCCCACTTAATGAGGATACGGTCACCCCTACAGCACTTGCTCCATTTGTGCTCCGCAGAGGTACCGCTTCTTATCCAGAGACTACTCAATTCCGTGAGCGTTTGGAGGAGCTGTATGGCGCTGGATTTGGTTTTGATATTTATAAAAGAGGCGATTATCAGATTGTTCAGTTTCGCATGGACACCATTAATGACTCCTTCGTGCAGAGTCAGGAGAGCTTACTTGAACAATCCTTTGCTTTCCTAG
Organism: Paenibacillus sp. FSL E2-0190; assembly: GCF_037992965.1. NCBI lineage: Bacteria > Bacillati > Bacillota > Bacilli > Caryophanales > Paenibacillaceae > Paenibacillus > Paenibacillus sp. FSL E2-0190. The sequence goes on along the minus strand of NZ_CP150306.1, from coordinate 4,230,593 downwards.
GAGAAGTCCTGACCCGTCCGTTGGTGGAGGATGGAAGCTTCCGTCCTTCCTATGTTGCAACAGAGCGTGAAACAGTGCGCAAGAAGCTGGAATCTATCGTAAATGATAAGATTCGTTATGCTGCGGAACGCTGTATCGAAGAAATGTGCCGTAACGAGCCCTATCGTCTTCATCCACTGGGTCAAAGAGCAGATTTGGATCGGATTACCCCAAAAAGTTTGTACGAATCTTATAACTCATGGCTGGATGGAGCCATTTTGGATCTCTATGTTGTGGGAGATACGACTACTGAGGAAGTTGAAAAGCTTGTGCAGCAGCACTTCGGACGCATTCAGTCGGAGGTGGGCTTATATAGCTCCAAGTTTGTCCCAGTATCCGTCAGCGAGGTGCGGACGGTAGAGGAGAAGCTGGATGTCAGTCAGGGCAAGTTGAACATGGGTCTGCGCACATCGATTACGTATAAGGACGATACATATGCGTCCGCACTTATGTACAACGGAATATTAGGAGGGTATCCACACTCCAAACTCTTCGTCAATGTACGGGAGAAAGCCAGTCTTGCATACTATGCTTCTTCACGCTATGACGGTCACAAGGGGATTGGAACGATACAATCAGGCATCGAAACGCAAAATTACAACAAAGCTGTTGAAATTATAGAGAAACAACTGGAAGAGATGAAAGCTGGCAATATCAGTGATCTGGAGTTAAGCCAGACCAAAGCCATGATCCGCAATCAGCTTTCCGAGATTCCGGATTCTGCTTTTGAGATGATCTCTTACGACTTCAACCGCCAGTTGTCAGGAAAAGAACGGACAGCGGATCAGCTGCTAGAAGAGGTGGAACAAATCGGTGCAGGGGAAGTAAAAGCTGCAGCGGAGACCTTTCAGCTGGATACGATTTATTTCTTGACAGGGAAGGAGGAATAGAGATGGAACAGATTCAATACGACAGACTTCAAGAGACCCTTTATCATGAGGTGATGGAGAATGGGCTTCAGGTTTATGTATTGCCAAAACCAACATTCAAAAAAACTTACGCCACATTTGCAACTAAATATGGTTCTGTAGATAACCATTTTCATGTCGCAGGTGGAGAAGAGACCACTGTTCCTGATGGTATAGCTCACTTTTTGGAGCACAAAATGTTTGAAGAGCCAGAAGGCGATATTTTTGCCACTTTTGCTTCAAATGGAGCTTCAGCTAACGCTTTTACAAGTTTTGATCAGACGGTTTATCTTTTCTCGGCAACAGAGAACATAGAGACCAACCTTAGTACACTCGTTGATTTTGTACAACGACCTTATTTTACGGATGAGAATGTAGAAAAGGAAAAAGGGATCATTGGTCAAGAAATCAATATGTATGCAGATAATCCAGACTGGCGCGTGTACTTTGGCCTTATTGAGGCCATGTATTCGAAACATCCGGTTCGGATTGATATTGCCGGAACAATAGAGTCGATTAGTACGATTACGAAAGAAACACTGTACACTTGTTACAACTCTTTTTATCATCCCAGCAATATGCTGTTGTTCGTAGTGGGTGGTGTGGATCCGGAGAAGGTATTCTCCTTGATTCGCAGCAATCAGCAGGGGAAATCTTATGGTAAACAAGGTGAGATTAAGCGTATTTTTGAAGAGGAGCCGGAACAAGTCGCTACGAAGCGCTTAGAAAGCAAACTCGCTGTTTCGATGCCTAAGATTATGTTTGGATTTAAGGAAAAAGTTGATGGTCTTACAGGCGAAGCTGCGCTTAAGCGTGATCTCGCCACAAAGCTTATGCTTGATTTGCTGGTTGGCAGCAGCACAGCGTTGTACCAAAAGCTCTATGATGAAGAACTGATCTCAGACAGCTTTGGCCATGAATTTAATAGTTCAGAACAATATGCTTTTTCAGCTATGGGTGGAGATACCAAGGACCCGGATTTGCTGCTAAAACGAATTAAAGAAGAAGTGGATCAGATCTTAAAGTCTGGCTTTGCTGAGAAGGACTTCGAGCGGGCACGGAAAAAGAAAATAGGCGGATATTTGCGCATGCTGAACTCCCCTGAAAGTATCGCACATGAATTTACACGTTACCAATTCCGTGGTGGTGACCTGTTTGAAGTTCTGCCTATTTACGAATCGATTACTTTAGCTGAAGTGAATGAGCGTTTACATGCCCATGTAAATTGGGAGCAGCTCGCTGTTTCACTAGTGGTGAGTCCTTAAATGGCGCTTTTGGGAGAGAGCAACAAACCATTAGGAGAAATGACAGTTCTGGTGACAGGGGGCAGCGGGGGAATCGGTGGCGCCATTGCAGAACGGTTTGCCTCTGTAGGCATGAATATTGTTATTCACTACAAGCACTCACATGAAGCTGCTAATGATGTCGCTCGGCGTTGTATGGCCCTTGGAGCAAAGGTAATGACTGTAAATGCGGATATGAAGGATCGCAGTCAGATTGTACGAATGGCGGAGAAGCTTGAAAGTAATGGAATGCAGCCGGATATTCTTGTCAACAATGCCGGTAAATCTCATTATGGGATGCTGGCTGATGTGAGTGAAGAGGAATGGGACGATATTATGGCCATTAACTTGAAAGGTACCTTTATGTGCAGCCAGATTTTTATGCCGTACATGGTATCCCAGCGTTATGGTCGAATCATCAACGTTTCTTCCGTGTGGGGAATATCGGGAGCCTCTTGCGAGGTCGCTTATTCAGCCAGTAAAGGCGGAGTAAATGCTTTTACTAAGGCGTTAGCCAAGGAACTAGCACCTTCTGGCGTAACTGTGAACGCGGTAGCTCCAGGAGCGGTTAATACGAATATGTTGTCTAACCTACAGGAGGATGAGGTCCGGATGCTGGAGGATGAGATTCCGGCGGGACGTTTGGCTACACCGAACGAGATCTCCTCACTGATTTACTTTTTAGCATTGCCTGAATCCGGGTATATTACTGGGCAGATCATTAGCCCTAACGGTGGCTGGATTACTTAATGCTTAACTTGGAGAAAAGCTCCAGCATAAGAATCTATCGTCTGAGACATATTATAAGTGTTGTTTTTTAATCTCTCGTAAGGCGGCTTACAGCCTGTATGCAGGTGTTTGACCGTAAACATGAAGGAGGATTTAAGATGACACAAGACGATAGCGTAATCAAAAATTTTGACACCTGGAAGAAATTCCTAGGTAAACGGGTTGTACAGGCTGAGAAACTTGGGATGAGTCAAGATACAATCTCAAAGCTGGCTTTTGAAATCGGGGAATTCCTTGATGAAAAAGTGGATCCAGCAAACACTCAAAACCGTGCGATCAAAGAGCTATGGGATGTCGGCAACGATGAAGAAAAGCAAACGATTGCTAAACTCATGGTCAAGTTGGCGAAAGACAACGCCTAAGCTTGCGGAAAAGCTCCCCCTGTGGGAGCTTTTCTGCAATTATTACAGGACTGACCTTGCCTTTCATTTTTATTTTATATATCATTAACATGACCCGTGTAAAAGACCGCTTTGCCGGGGCAGCTTTTTTTGCTGTATTGGCAAAGGGTAGGGAAAAGGAATCTATGAGGTGTACAAGTGGAATATAAACAGTGGTATATGGAATACAAGATTCACAAGAACAGACCCGGTCTGCTTGGTGATATCGCTTCAATGTTAGGGATGCTGGAAGTTAACATTCTGACGATTAATGGAGTTGAAGGAAAAACTCGCGGAATGTTGCTGGAGACCAATGATGATGAGAAAATTATGCTGATGGGCGAAATGCTCAAAAAAGTTGATAATATTACAGTTTCAGCTCTGCGGTCTCCAAGGCTCGTGGACAAGCTGGCTGTGCGCCATGGGCGATATATTGAACGGGATTCAGATGATCGGAAGACGTTTCGTTTCACCCGCGATGAGCTAGGTCTATTGGTTGATTTTCTCGGTGAGCTGTTTAAAAAAGATGGGAATCAGGTTATAGGACTTCGTGGTATGCCCCGTGTAGGAAAGACGGAATCCATTATAGCTGGCAGTGTCTGTGCTATGAAACGCTGGACATTTGTCTCCTCCACATTATTGCGGCAGACGGTGCGCAGTCAATTGGCTGAAGATGAGATGAACCCACATAATGTATTTATAATTGATGGTATAGTTAGTACGATCCGCTCTAATGAGAAACATTATAATTTATTGCAAAATGTTATGAGCATGCCAAGCACAAAGGTTATTGAGCATCCAGATATTTTCGTACGCGAATCTGAGTATAGTTATGATGACTTTGATATTATTATTGAGCTGCGGAATAATCCAACGGAAGAAATCTTGTACGAGTCATTTACGACGAGCTACAGTGATGATTTATAGAACACAAACGATGAAGAATACACTTCCGAGCATGTTTTTTTATAAAGCTGGTTAAGGAAGTTTACATTCATAGAACTTACAGGAGGTGATGGTATGTCGGAACTGGGCCGGCAATTGAAAGAGGCACGTCTGCAAAAAGGGATGAGTCTTGACGATGTCCAGGAAGTAACAAAAATTCGCAAAAAGTATTTGGAAGCCATCGAGTCTGGAGACTACAAGGTGCTTCCAGGAAGTTTTTATGTGAGGGCGTTTATCAAAACGTATGCAGAAGCAGTAGGCATGAGTCCTGACGAACTGCTCGAGGAGCATGGGAACGTACCTGCACCACCCGCAGACACGACCATGGAGACGGTGATTCAAAAGCGCAGCCGTAGACCCGAAACCGAACGGAATGCAAAATGGCTGCCAACGGTGCTGATGTGGACATTCCCTATATTGATTATTGTAGTGATTTACATTTATGCTTCTAGTTTAAACAAAGCAGACCCTGATCAAGTTGATCAAACAAATATCACCAATAATGTGCAGGATCCTAATACAGCACAAACATCTCCACCCGCATCAGGAGGCGGTGTAGTAGCGCCTACTTCCTCGGCAGGTGCAGAAGCAACTACTGAGCCAACTACGGAGCCTACGCCAACACCGACACCAACGCCGTCTCCTCAATCTATCACGGTTACACCAGATGGGAAGTCAGGCAAAACAACGAAATTTAAGGTTTCAGCTCCTGCCGGAAGCGAAGTTAAGGTTGAGATTGTTGCATCCGGAGTAAGCTGGCTTGAAGTTTACAAAGGCGAGAACTCCAAAGGTGAAAAACTCTCCTTCGGAAATACAGCAGCAGGAGAAACTATGAGCTTCGTTCTGGGCAGTGAAGGCATGTATATTAAGTCTGGGTATTCCCCAGCAACTGAGATTACCGTAAATGGTCAAGTAATCACGGATGAGAAGACGTCCTCACGTCTCCTGCTTAATCTTGACGACGGTTCTGGAAGTGAAGGTACCCAAAGTGAAGGGACAGGCGAATAACAAATAGGATGTATAGACTTTGGCTTTAGGGAGAACATAAGAATGTTTTCAGTTTTAGCCAAAGTGAGGTGTACATCTTATGACAGTTAGCTGGATTGTAGCTGGCCTTGGGGTTGTTGTCAGTCTCATCGGATACTATTTGACACCAGGTGCTTGGGGATACGGAATTCTCGGATTCGGTATTGCACATATTGTGCTAGGAATTCTGGATATGTTTCGTAATCCGGTCCGAAGCAGATAGAAGCTGTAGAAATGAACGTCTCCAACGGCGTACTTCCGGTGGAGACGTGTTTCTACCCTTTTGAACCAAACTCACTCGAAGGAAAAGCTCCACTTAGTGGGGCTGTTTTCTATGTCGGGTGAGCTACATAATGATTTATCCAAAATTAGACTTAATAGTACCATTCTCTTATAATAGTAGCAGACTAATTGTATAAAGGACGTGGAGTTTAATGAGTTCAGAATGTTCATTTGATATTGTATCCAAAATGGATATGCAGGAGTTAACGAATGCTATTCACCAAACAGAGAAAGAGATCGACAACCGCTTTGATTTTAAGAACAGCAAAAGCAGTCTGAAGCTGGAGAAAGACGCACTTATTATCGCCTCTGAAGACGAATATAAGCTCAACGCTGTTATTGATATTTTACAATCAAAGATGGTGAAAAGAGGCATTACCCTAAAGAATCTGGATTTCGGTAAAGTAGAACCGGCCTCCCTGGGATCTGTACGTCAACGTTTAGGGCTTAAGCAAGGCATTGATCAGGAGAATGCGAAAAAGATTAATATTCTGATCCGTGATTCAAAATTAAAGGTGAAGAGCCAGATCCAAGGGGATCAAATTCGTGTGACCGGTAAGAGTCGCGACGATTTGCAGCAGATTATTCAGATCTTGCGTAAAGCTGATTTGCCGCTGGATCTACAATTCATGAACATGAAATAGAATTTTGTGCCCCGCAGTGCTTATTAGCACTAACAACGCGGGGTGCTTTCTGTTTTTTTGACACCTATTTATTGCTATAATATACTTGCTTAAGTAGAAATGGATTAGCCTGATTTAGGCAATATGTATGAACGATTTAGGGGAGGAAAACTTCAGTGAATTTGCCCAACCGCATCACGCTAGCTCGTATTTGCCTGATCCCGATTATGATGTTTTTTTTACTGGTGGATTTCAGTTTTTATCCAGAACCGATACATTGGGGCTCGTTTCAGCTATCTGTTAATCATTTGGTAGCAGCTGTAATCTTTTTGCTTGCGGCCAGCACGGATGGAATAGACGGCTACATTGCTAGGAAATATAATATGGTCACCAATCTCGGTAAACTCCTTGATCCACTTGCGGACAAACTGCTGGTATCTGCAGTTCTGATTTCACTTGTGGAGCTGGGCAGATGCGATTCATGGATTGCTATTGTAATCATCAGTCGTGAGTTTGCAGTCACCGGACTTCGCCAGATTGCATTGCTAGAGGGAAAAGTGGTTGCCGCCAGCAAATGGGGCAAGATAAAGACGGTTGTACAAATTGTTGCGATCTCACTGCTGTTGTTGAATAATTTCCCATTTCAATTTGTCAGTATTCCTGTAGACGATATTGCTATTTGGGCCGCAGCGCTGATCACTATTTATTCTGGAATTGATTATTTTGTGAAGAATAAGGATCTGCTACAGCTGCATAATGCGTAAGCATGTAAGCTGGATATACAAGGAAAGGTAATAGGTGAAGCACCTATTACCTTTTTTGAAATCCAAAAGCAGTGTACCTACATTATAACGAGGAGGCGAAAGCCAGGTATGAAAGCGGAGATTATTGCAGTAGGGACAGAGCTGTTGCTCGGTCAAATCGTGAATAGTAATGCCCAGTTTTTGTCTATCGAGCTAGCTGCCATCGGAATCGATGTATACTTTCAAACCGTTGTCGGTGATAACAGCAGCCGTCTGCAGCAAGCCATCGAGATCGCTCAGAGTCGGGCCGACGTTATTATCTTTACGGGCGGAATTGGCCCCACTGAGGATGATCTGACTAAAGATGCACTGGCTGCATCGCTAGGTAGAACGCTCCATATTGATCGTTTGGCGATGGATCATGTACAACGTTTCTTTGATGATCGTAAGATCGTTATGACCGAAAATAACCGCAAACAGGCACTTATAATTGAAGGAACTACACCGTTGCCGAATGAAATCGGTCTTGCGGTTGGGATTGCTTTTGAGCATGAGAAGAAATATTATATTGTGCTTCCAGGTCCACCTCGTGAGATGAAACCGATGTTCGTAGATAAAGCAGTACCGTGGCTACAGCAGCACGCCTTGACGAACGAAACACCGCTTTATTCAAAAATGCTCAAATTTGCCGGCATCGGAGAATCACTGCTGGAGGACAAGCTCATCGAACTGATTCGCAGTCAGACTGATCCAACGATTGCTCCGTATGCCAAAGAGGGAGAGGTAACTGTTCGTATTTCGACAAAGGCCCCTTCTGAGCATGAAGCTACAAAGAAGCTGGAGATACTGGAACAACAAATCAAGGAGATTTTGCCGGAACATTTGTATGCGAACATTGATGTGCCGCTGGAGCAATTGATTGTGGATTGGATGGCGGATGCCGGCCTGACCTTAAGTGCGGCAGAGAGCTGCACCGGAGGTTTGCTGATGGAGAGCATAACAAATATTCCAGGCAGTGCTTCGATGTTTGCCGGCGGTATCGTCTGCTATTCGAATGACCTAAAGAAAAAGCTACTGAATGTGCCAAGTGCTTATTTGGAGGGACCCAATGCTCCTGGAGCCGTAAGTCGAGAAGTTGCCGAGGTGTTGGCTGACCAAGTGAGAATGATTGCAGACAGCAATTTCGGCTTATCTGTTACGGGTGTGGCTGGACCGGGTTATTCTGAGCGCAAGCCTGTTGGACTTGTATTTATCGGCTTGGCTGAACGGGGACGTAAGACAGAGGTCTATGAGCTTAATCTTAAAGGTACACGGGAAAATATCCGGTTGCGTACTGTAAAGGCTCTGCTGTATCGTCTGTGGCGGAGACTTGAGGAACGCAAGGTGGAGACACCTCTTGAGGGTTCAGACTTGTAATGGGAGATTAGCCCAGTTATAATAAACACATACGGAAGAACCGTGGCACTGAGATTTCTTTGCTGCGGTTTTTTGTATATTTGCAGAGATTTTGATCACGATGACTACTCATGATCATAAGTCGTTGATGTCCGGTGAAGTGGGGAATTTAATTAACTTCTATCTCCGGAGGGAGGCTTACAATAAAAGGGATAAATAACGCCCAAGACAAAAAAAACGAATGTATGTTCGAAAAAAAGCTTGGCAAGACCTTAAAAACACGTTATTATATTACTATAAACAGTGAAGGAAGTGGTCTGATTGTCAGATCGTCGTGCAGCGCTTGATATGGCGCTTCGTCAAATAGAAAAACAATTTGGTAAAGGTTCGGTAATGAAACTGGGAGAATCCACGCATATGCAAGTGGAAGTTGTACCTAGCGGATCTTTGGCACTTGATATTGCGTTAGGTATAGGCGGACTTCCAAAGGGACGTATTATTGAAGTATATGGACCGGAATCTTCAGGTAAAACAACAGTTGCTCTTCATGCTATTGCAGAAGTGCAAAGACAAGGCGGACAAGCTGCATTTATCGATGCCGAGCATGCGCTTGATCCGAAATATGCACGTAACTTGGGCGTAAATATCGATGAGTTGCTGCTTTCTCAGCCAGACACGGGTGAACAAGCGCTGGAAATCGCCGAAGCACTCGTTCGTAGTGGAGCCGTTGATATTATTGTCGTTGACTCCGTTGCTGCTTTGGTACCTAAGGCTGAAATTGAAGGCGATATGGGTGATTCCCATGTCGGATTGCAGGCTCGCTTGATGTCTCAAGCGCTTCGTAAGCTTTCTGGTGCCATTAGCAAATCCAATACGATCGCTATCTTTATCAACCAGCTTCGTGAGAAGATCGGTGTTATGTTCGGTAACCCTGAGACAACTCCGGGTGGTCGTGCATTGAAATTCTACTCTTCTGTACGTTTAGATGTACGTCGCGTAGAGAGCATCAAGATGGGGAACGATGTGGTTGGTAACCGTACTAAGATCAAGATTGTGAAGAATAAAGTAGCCCCTCCTTTTAAACAGGCTGATGTTGATATTATGTACGGTGAAGGGATTTCCAAAGAGGGAAGTCTTGTAGATATCGGTACTGAAATGGATATCGTGAATAAGAGTGGTGCATGGTATTCCTACGAAGGCGAGCGTCTCGGTCAAGGCCGTGAGAATGCTAAACAGTTTTTGAAGGAACATCAGGATATTGCCCTTATTATTGAGAATAAGATCCGTGAAGCAAGTAATTTATCCACTATTGTTGCTGCGCCGAAGAATGAAGATATTATTGCAGAGCAAGAAGAAGAAGAGAAATTGCTTCTCGAAATCGAATAGTATATTAAGCAATAGGACGCCCTGTGATTGATTGTTGCAGGGTGTCTTTTCTTAACAAGTAATGAAAGTAAGACGATAACCGATCTATTGCTACGAGGTGACAAACAACTATGGTAATACAACTGGATTTTGAAGCAGAAGAACAAGATGAGCAGGTGTTATCTGATTTTCCTGAAGGAGAACTCTTAGAGATCACTAAAGTAGAACGTCAAAAGAAATCTGACCACCGTTATATCATACATTTCGGAGCATATAACATGACTGTGCACGAGGACGTCATGATTAAATATCGAATGATTACTGGTAATTCTTTTATGAAGGCTGATTTGGTTGAAATTGTTGTAGCTGATGAGCGTCAACGAGCTTATGTAGAAGGCCTCCGTTATCTAGAACGTAAACCACGCACCGCTATGGAAATGACTCGCCGTTTACGCCAGAAGGAAATAGGAGAGACTATTATTGCGGAAGTGGTGCAGCGGCTGCAGGAGGAAAGACTTCTTGATGACCCTTTATATGCTAAGCAATGGGCAGAGCAACGAATAGCGAACCAGCGGAAAGGGAAGATGTGGATTCGACAAGAGCTACGTGAGAAAGGGATTGACAAAACCCTTATATCGGAAGCTTTGGAGAATATTACTCCTGAACAAGAGCTGGAGAGCGCACTCGAAACTGGGCGCAAGAAATGGAATCTCATCCGTGGAGAAGCTTCAGATAAGCGAAGAAAGACTGGAGCCTTCCTTATGCGCCGTGGATTTTCGGGCGATATGGTTCGCCAAGTGATCAATACTTTACTTGCGGAAGACAATTATGAAGGTGAAGATGAGGAGTTTTACTAGAATCACTGATTCTCTTGACATTAATGCGTATATCGACTCTCTTGACAATGTCTTTTTATAAATAATAAAATATAACATGAATCGGCATAAAATTAGAATCCTTTTTCCTTCCCAAAAAGGAGACTGTTTTAAACGGTTCACGTACAACTCATATGAAATGTAATCGCCGGATAAGGCGGGCAGTGTGCATGTGCAGCATGTGCAGTATGGCAATCGGTTGTTTACCGGTTTTTTGTATGGTGATGAACGGATAGTTAAACAACTGCACAATTCCCAGGGATATACCTTGGAGAGGAACCAACGAGGAGGTGAACAGATGCTGGAATCATGGATCTGGGTCATTATCGTTCTCGTTGTAGCTGCAATATTCTTTGGGTTCGGTTATTTTATTCGTAAATCCCTTGCAGAAGCTAAAATCCAAAGCGCAGAAAGAGAAGCCGTTGTCATCGTTGAGAATGCGAAGAAGGACGCTGAGGCGCTGAAGAAAGAAACAGTATTGGAAGCTAAGGACGAAGTCCATAGAATCCGTACTGAAGCTGAGAAAGAAACTCGTGAACGTCGGAATGAAATCCAACGGCAAGAGAGACGTTTGCTGCAAAAGGAAGAATCTCTGGATAAAAAAATGGAATCGCTTGAAAGAAAAGAAGAACAAGTAGCTAACAAAGAGAAACGAATTGATGAAACCCAACAGCAAATTGATGTTATTTACAAAAACCAAGTCACTGAATTGGAACGTATCTCCAATTTAAGCATCGAAGATGCAAGAAGTATCATTCTTAGCAATGTTGAGCAAGAAGTTCGCCATGAAACGGCACAAATGATCAAAGAAATTGAACAGCAGGCGAAAGAAGAAGCGGATAAGAAATCCCGTGAAATCATCACACTCGCTATCCAACGCTGTGCAGCTGATCACGTAGCGGAAACAACGGTTTCAGTTGTTACGTTGCCGAATGAAGAGATGAAAGGTCGGATTATCGGTCGTGAAGGCCGTAATATTCGTGCTTTGGAAACTCTTACAGGTATCGACCTCATTATTGATGATACGCCGGAAGCAGTTATTTTGTCAGGATTTGATCCAATCCGCCGTGAAGTGGCCCGTACGGCACTTGAGAAATTGGTGGCTGATGGACGTATTCACCCCGCTCGTATTGAAGAGATGGTGGAGAAATCCCGCAAAGAAGTGGACGAACGGATTCGGGAATATGGTGAACAAGCTACTTTCGAAGTGGGCGTTCACGGTTTGCATCCAGATTTGATCAAGATTCTGGGGCGTCTGAAATTCCGTACAAGCTATGGTCAAAATGTATTGAAGCACTCCATGGAGGTTGCTTATTTAACAGGACTGATGGCCGGTGAGCTTGGGGAAGACATCGTGCTTGCAAAACGTGCAGGATTACTCCATGATATCGGCAAAGCGCTGGATCATGAAGTGGAAGGTTCGCATGTTGAGATCGGCGTTGAACTAGCGAAGAAATATAAAGAACATCCGGTTGTTATCAACAGTATCGCATCTCATCATGGAGACTGCGAAGCTACCTCGGTTATTGCTATGTTGGTTGGTGCCGCTGACGCATTGTCGGCTGCTAGACCTGGTGCTCGCCGTGAAACACTGGAAACGTATATTAAACGTCTAGAGAAACTGGAAGAAATCTCAGAGTCATTCGAAGGCGTTGAGAAATCATTTGCTATTCAAGCGGGCCGTGAGGTGCGCGTGATGGTACAGCCAGAGAAGATTGACGATGCAGAGGCATTCCGTCTTGCTCGCGATATTACGAAGATGATTGAAAGTGAACTGGATTATCCAGGACATATCAAGGTTACCGTTATTCGTGAGACACGGGCTGTTGAATACGCTAAATAGGCAATAAGTAGATAACATACGCTTCGGAAATAACGATATTTATGATCGTTTCCTTGTACATGTTTCTGCTAGGAATATAAGGTTAAAGGATAAGATATAACTTATACTTTCTTATATTTGATGAAAATTGGCCCCTAAGCGGGGCCTTTTTTCTTTTAAATATGAAGACTTATCCGTTAGATGCAGAGGTTAAGATTAGGAGGAGAGAAACATTAAAGTACTATTCATTGGAGATATCGTAGGTAGTGTAGGCAGGAAGGCACTTCGGGAGATGTTGCCCTCATTAAAAAGCAAATATCAACCACATATAATCATAGTTAACGGTGAGAATTCTGCTGCCGGTAGAGGTATTACTAAAGCGATCGCAAATGAATTTTTTAACTGGGGCGTTCACGGAATCACCATGGGTAATCACACATGGGACAACAAGGACATCTTCGAGTTTATCGACGATGAGGCCCGGATTATCCGTCCTGCTAATTTTCCTCCAGGAACACCGGGAAGAGGATATACAGTTGTTAAAGGTAACGGCAAAGAGCTAGCTATAGTTAACCTGCAAGGCCGTACATTTTTGCCTGCGATTGATTGTCCTTTCCGTGTGGGTGAAGAAATTGTGGAAGAGCTACGTAGAGATCATAAATGCATTCTCGTTGATTTCCATGCAGAGGTTACCTCTGAGAAAATCGCCATGGGCTATTTCATGGATGGTCGCGCATCAATTGTAGTAGGGACCCATACTCACGTTCAGACGAATGATGATGTGATTTTGCCGGGTGGAACGGCTTACTTGACCGATGCGGGCATGGTTGGTTCAAGCGAAGGGATTCTGGGTATGGAAAGAGATGCAGTACTTTATAAGTTCACTACACAGCTTCCAGCACGATTTGTTGTTGATGAAGGCAAATGGCAGCTTCACGGTTTATTTGCAGAGTTAGACGAGAATACTGGCGCGGCTACCCGTCTGGAGAAAATACGGCTACGTGAAGATGAATGGGTAATGAGCTAGTAGTAGGATAAGATAAGTGATTTTCCGGGTAATTTCGCCGAATAAGGGTAAAGTGTGATATTTATTATATCGAAAAAGAGTATCTATTGTACCATTTTCTCCAGAGTAGTCCGCAAAAAGAAGGAATTATTTCTTCTCTCGCGAATAACATCTAAAGTAGTGGAAGAACACCATTATTTTCCCAGGGGAGGTACTTACTATGGATGTATTAAAAGTATCAGCTAAATCCAATCCAAATTCCGTCGCCGGCGCTTTAGCAGGTGTTCTTCGTGAACGTGGATCGGCCGAATTACAAGCTATTGGAGCTGGAGCACTGAATCAAGCAGTCAAAGCAGTTGCCATTGCCCGGGGATTTGTTGCACCAAGCGGAGTAGATTTGATCTGCATTCCGGCATTTACAGACATTGTGATTGATGGAGAGGATCGAACCGCGATTAAATTGATTGTAGAACCCAGATAATAGAAGCATAGAACGGATGAACCTGTTTACTTATGTAAACAGGTTTTTTGCTTTTCGTATATAGTCTGGCGTTTTTAAGCATAGAATCTGGAATAGGGCTGCATGAAAGCGAGGGCTTGGGATGAGAACCGATAAGCTACAGGTTGCGGATTTTCATTGTGATGTGCTGAGTAAAATGCAAGCATCACCAGATATGGATTTTAAGAATGATCCTCGGCTGGATGTTACCGGAGAGCGGCTGGTAGCGGGCGGTGTGGAATTGCAGATTTTTGCAATATACCTTTCGGCAAGTAGAGGAAGACCTAGCTTTGAGAATGTTTTAGGACAAATTGATTTGTTCCGGCAAAAAATAATAGGCGCAGAGAGCCTTCAGTGGCTGCGTTGGAAGGAGGAGGTAGGAAAACGAACAGCTGGAGCATCCCCATGGGGAATGCTCTCTCTGGAGGGTGTAGACGGTCTAGAAGGGAACTTGTTTTATGCACAGCTCTGCTTTGAGCTTGGCGTGCGGTTTTTGGGAATCACTTGGAATTATGCCAATTGGGCAGCGGACGGTGTTCTGGAGCAGCGCAACGGCGGATTTACGGAAAAAGGGCGAATGCTGATCGAATGGTGCAACGACAGTGGAATGCTGCTTGATGTGTCGCATTTGTCTCAGGCAGGTTTTTGGGAGCTAGCCGACTTAAGCACACGTCCGTTTATAGCTTCCCATTCGAACGCCGCAGCAATCTGTGGGCATGTTAGAAATTTAAATGATGAACAGATTAAAGCTTTGATTGCAATGGACGGAAGAATGGGCCTGACCTTTTATCCGTGGTTTGTATGTGATGATGGAAAAGCTCGTATGGATGATTTATTAAAGCATATTGATCATGTATGTAGTCTAGGTGGCGAGAAACATATGATGTTTGGTTCGGATTTTGACGGCATTGACACTTGGGTAGAGAACATGGAGCATCCGGGAAAATACCCTGAGCTCGCGGAGCACCTGCTTCGTTACTATCCAGAAGCTTCCGTAAAAGGTTGGTTATATGAGAATGCGGTCTCCTACCTGCGCACAAACTTACCTTCTCAGGTGTCTAAATCATGACAATCCTGCTCTAAAAGTATGAATTGTCGAAAAAAAGGCCCTCGTTATGATGTGGGGCTTTTTATTTTTGGTTAAGAAGATGTATAATGGTTAATGGCTTGTACAGATACTAGAGAAAATACAAGGAGTGACTTTACTATGAGTAAGACTGTACCCGTAGGTGTGTCGGCTAGACATATTCACCTTACGCAAGAGCATGTGGAGGCTTTGTTTGGCCCAGGATATCAACTAACGGAGTTCAAACCCCTCTCTCAACCAGGACAGTTTGCAGCAAATGAGCAAGTAGCAGTTATCGGCAGCAAAGGTAAATTTGACAAAGTAAGAATTTTGGGACCTGCTCGTCCGGCTTCCCAATTAGAAATTTCCCGTACTGACTCCTTCGCACTTGGCGTGAAAGCTCCAGTTCGCGAATCTGGAAATATTGATGGAACACCTGGCATTACGCTTAAAGGACCTGCTGGCGAAGTAGAATTGGAACAAGGCGTTATCATCGCCGCTCGTCACATTCACTTCCATACTTCTGAAGCTGAAGCTTGGGGCATTGCTGATAAGCAATTGCTTAAAGTTCGCCTCGGAGGCGACCGTGGTCTCGTATTGGAGAACGTAATTGCACGCGTATCAGACAGCTTTAAACTGGATATGCATATTGACACTGACGAAGCTAACGCTGCAGGTGCCAACAACGGCGATACTGCTGAAATCGTAGAATAGTCATCATAGTTATAGCAAAGATAAGAAGCGGGGGAGAAATCCTCCGCTTTTTTTGCGTGTCTGATCGGCGTGCTGTAAGGAATGCGTGTCTGATCGGCGCGCTGTAATGATTGTGTGTCTGATCGGCGTGCTGTAAGGATTGTGTGGCTGATCTACGTGCTGTAAGGATTGCGTGGTTGATCCACGTGCTGTAAGAATTGTGTGTCTGATCGGCGTGCTGTAAGGATTGTGTGTCTGATCGGCGTGCTGTAAGGATTGTGTGGCTGATCTGTGTGCTATAAGGAATGCGTGGCTGATCTACGTGCTGTAAGGATTGCGTGGTTTACCCGACGGCTTGTACTTATCGGACTGTATTGCAGCTATTTCAGCATTTTGATCTATTTTGCCAAGGTTTCGGACTGCATAGCTCTTATTGCCTTATATTTGTACTGAATTGGGCTTCGAAGGTGTGAATAACTGCATCTGAGTCCGATAGCATGTCCAAAATCTACGAATTTTCAAAATAAGGGCGTCTGAGTCCGATGGCTCAGCAGTCTCCAGGCTCAACAGGCTCAACAGTCTCAGCAGAATCAGCAGACTCAGCAGGCTCAGCAGGCTCAACAGGATCAACAGGATCAACAGGCTCAACAAAAGATACGCCGCAGGATAAATTGAGAAGGAGTATTTTACGGTTAGTAAAAATATTTCTGTAAGAGCAGAACGGATAGTATCCTGAAATGGATTTTTAATGAAAATTGGTGTGATGATAAAGAAAATCTATTATTATGTAACTTATTGTGTTATGATTATGGTTTATGACGTGACAAAAGGATTTATTGTTAAGAATATATGTATTAGAAATTAAGGAGACCCAATGACATTTAATGAACTGAATATTGTGCCTGCAATTTTGAAGGCTTTAAGCAAAGAAAACTATACATCACCTACACCAATACAGGAGCAGTCGATTCCAGCTGTATTAGCGGGTAGAGATTTACTTGGATGCGCGCAAACGGGAACAGGAAAAACAGCTGCATTTTCCGTGCCTATTATTCAATTGCTAAGCGAACAATCGAGCCCAAACAAATCCAATAATGTGCGACGCATTCGCTCGTTGATTTTAACACCGACAAGAGAACTAGCGATTCAAATTGCTGATAACATAAAAGCGTATAGCCAATATACAGATATCCGCTCTGCTGCCATTGTTGGCGGTGTGTCACAGAAAGTGCAAGAGCGCGCACTGAATCAAGGTGCCGATATTCTTATTGCTACCCCTGGTAGACTTATCGACCTGATCAATCAGAAACGTGTAGATCTGCAATATGTACAAATTTTAGTTCTAGATGAAGCTGACCGGATGCTGGATATGGGCTTTATCCATGATGTGAAACGAATCATCGCCAAAATGCCTACGAAGAAGCAAACTCTGTTTTTCTCGGCAACGATGCCAACTGAAATCTCCAAATTGATCAAAACATTGCTTGTGAATCCAGTGAAGGTAGAGATCACACCCGTGTCATCTACTGCGGATAGAATCAATCAATCGATCTATTTATTAGAGAACGGAAATAAGCAAAACCAATTGAACCTGCTGTTACAGGATAAATCCATCGTCTCAGCTTTGGTGTTTACTCGTACCAAACGTGGTGCAGACCGTGTTACCCGCGATCTGGCTAAAGTGAACATTGCTGCTCAAGCCATACACGGCAATAAATCTCAAAATGATCGCCAGAACGCCTTGCGGAATTTTAAAAGCGGTGCGACTCGTGTTCTCGTAGCTACGGATATAGCTGCCCGGGGAATTGATATTGATGAGCTGTCTCACGTGATCAACTTCAACTTACCGAACATCCCGGAAACCTATGTGCACCGGATCGGTCGTACAGGCAGAGCGGGATTGAGCGGAACGGCAATTTCTTTTTGCGAAGCTGAAGAGCTTCCTTTCCTTAAAGATATTGAAAAATTGATTGGAAAATCGATTCCGGAAGTTAAGGATCATCCTTATCCGATGTCTCGTAAAACGCAAATGAAGACAGATCGTTCGGCGAAACCGTCAGGTTCGAAAGCAGCAGCTTCGAGACCATCGTCTTCCAGACCGTCGAATTCCAAACCAGCAACTGCTAAACCTGCGGCAACAAAACCGGCAGCAACAAAATCAGCGGCATCTAAACCAGCTAAAGCAAAACCTAAGTCTAACCCTCCATTGAAGCCAAAGTCCGAGTGGTTCACAAAAGGAAGACAAAAAACGAGCAGCAGATAAGTTAGTTTGAATGCGTATCGTTTCTATAGCAAAATAAAAAAACCGTCAGAGTAAATCTGATGGTTTTTATGTTTTATGTCCTGATAATTTACAACAAAAAACAGCCGCTAAACAGTTCCTCACTGTACAACGGCTGTTGTTATTTCATTTATGCGGTTGCTTCAATTGTATTGTCCTGAACATAGGGGCTCAGTTCTTGCTGAAGTCCTGCGCTGATGGAAGTCATAGGGAGGCGAAGCGTATCCGAGGACAGTAGGCCGTTTTGGCTAAGCATCCATTTAATTGGAGCGGGATTCGATTCCTTGAATAATAGGCGGATGATCGGCAGTAGTTGTTCAAAGCTTTCTTTAGCGAAGTCCACTTGACCAGAGGTAAAGGCTTCAAAGATACGAAGGCATTCTGCCGGGAAAACGTTGGCAGTAGCGAGCATCCCCCCAGCTGCTCCGCAGCTAAGCATTTCATAAAAGAGGGAATCATCGCCGCCAAGCACAGGTTTAGCACCTGTACGGACTAACTCTGTAACCATTTTTGTACTGCCTGAGCAGTCTTTTAAACCGACAACATTATTCATTTCTAGGATTGTACGTGCAGTATCTACCGTCATGGCCGTACCTGTACGACTTGGAATATCATAAGCCATGATTGGTATGCCTACTTCTGCTGCTTTGCGGAAATGGGCAATGATACCCTCTTGTGAAGGACGACTATAATAAGGTACGACTACTAGTGCACAATCAGCACCAAGGTTTGCAGCAATTTCCGTGCGTGCAACCGTAGAGGCTGTATCATTGGTACCTGTACCAACTACTAAGGGGATTGATGTGGATTGTAGAAGCTCACGGGAAGTGTTTACTAGAAGCTGCATTTCATTTACGGTTACAGTGGGCGATTCTCCGGTGGTTCCATTAACGACCAGACCTTGTATGCTGTTGTTAATAATGTTCTTTACATAACGCTGATACGAATCCAAATCAACTTCACCAGCAGCATTGAACGGGGTGACCACGGGGACATAAACTCCATAAATCTGTTGTTCTGTAAGCATAAATTATCGGCCTCCAAAATATTTTAATTCCTCTACATACACTTTACCATGGAAAGTAGCATCGTCGTTAGCTATAATAAATGATATGGATCATCAAAAATATTGATGTTAGGGTGAGGTAATGGATTTAACCTATTTACGAACCTTCCGCGAGGTGGCTAAACGTCAGAGCTTTACGCGAGCTGCTGAAGAATTGGGATATGCACAATCAAGTGTGACGATGCAGATACAGAAGATAGAAAAGGAATATGGAGTACCTTTAATAGAGAGGCATGGCCGTCAGCTGCGGCTTACCCCGCCAGGAGAAGAGTTATTGAAGCTGTTCGTGGAGATTTTGGATTTATATGATCGTTCAAAAGAAACCATCGCCCAGCAAATCGGAGGTACGTTAACTATTGGGACGATAGATTCTTTAGCGGCCTTTTATTTACCTCCTTACCTGCAGCAGCTAAGGACTAAATTTCCGAAGCTGGATATTCATCTGCAAACGATGCAGGAAGCTAATCTTCTTGCCAAAATAAAAGATGGCGAAGTAGATCTAGGCTTAATGTTGGATCGCACCACTGCGGATTCCATCCTTGAGCGTACGATCGTCAGAGATGAGCCACTTGTTTTGATAGCTCCCATTCATCATCCGCTTGCCCAGATGGATACGGTAACCCTACAGGATCTGAATAACTGTGAGCTAATAGTCTCGGAGGAAAGCTGTATTTACCGGAGTTTGTTCGAGAATTTGTTAAAAGAGCACGGGATCATATTCCGCATAGGTTTTGAGCTTTCGAATCTGGAGGCCATTAAACGTTGTGTAATGAATGGTCTTGGAATTGCTTTGTTACCCAAAATCGTGGCAGAGGAAGAAATTGAACGGGGAAGCTTGGCTGAGCTGTCCTTTGTTCATCCCGAAATTCATTTTGATCTGCAGCTTCTGATGCACCCTAAGAAGTGGAAATCACAACCACTGCAATTTCTAATCCAAATGCTGTTTGCAAATCATTAGTTTATTTCCATCAGGGTCTTTTACTACAAACCATTTTTGATCTTGAATTTCGGTTACTATATCTACACCGAGCTCCTTTATATAGTTGAAAGAGGCTTGCAGATCATCGGTTATAAGCATAAGAGCAGGTGTTGTAATTGGAGGAGCCCCTTCAGGCTCTAAACCTCCCCACATGGGCATGGTGTTCAGAATGATCCCAGTGCTTCCTTGCATAATTAACGGACATAAATGACCGTTTATAATCGAATGATCTGCTTCTTGGAGTCCTAGGACTTGGCAATACCAGTTAAGGGCTTTTTCAATATCGTGTACGGGGATAAATACACTGCCAATCAAATTCTTAATGGGACTTGTTGCTGAAGAATTTACAATGGACTGTGCTTGTTCATGCATTTGAATCCCTCCAGAGAAGATGCTAGACCTTTATTTGTAATTTATGTATCTAATCTATTTAAAACATAGAATCATCCTATGTGCAAGTTGAATGTTATTTATCGATCAAATCCTAAATTTGTATGCAAAATACAGCTTTATTTAATGAAAGTCGCTGTAAATATTGACATTGAAAATGAGTTTATGTTATATAAAAAGAAGAATTAGCACTCATCTAAGAAGAGTGCTAATCACGATGTGCTGGATAAGAAGGTTATTTTGAAAGGAGATTTATTTATTCATGGCCAAAAAAGAGTTTAAAGCCGAATCGAAAAGATTGCTGGAAATGATGATTAACTCCATTTATACACAACGGGAAATATTTCTGCGTGAGCTGATTTCCAATGCAAGTGATGCGATTGATAAGATCTATTACAAAGCATTAGCTGATGAAGGCCTGGTCTTCAATAAAGAGGATTATTATATTAAAGTGACCGCCGATAAGGCGAACAGAACCTTGACGATTTCCGATACAGGTATCGGGATGACACAAGAGGAGCTGGAGAATAACTTAGGTACAATCGCGAAGAGTGGATCTCTTGCTTTTAAGAAAGAGAACGAAGCTAAAGATGGCCACAACATCATCGGACAGTTTGGGGTGGGCTTCTACGCTGCGTTTATGGTGGCTGATGACGTTATAGTGATCAGTAAGGCATTAGGCAGTGACGAGGCCTTTAAATGGGAGTCTAAGGGCGCTGACGGCTATACCATCGAGACTGTCGAGAAGGATTCTGTCGGCACTGATGTGATTTTGAAGATTAAAGAGAATACGGAAGAAGATCAATATGATGAATATCTGGAAGAGTACCGCCTGAAATCCATCATTAAAAAATACTCCGACTTCATTCGTTTCCCAATTAAAATGGACGTGAAGGAGCAAAAGCCAAAAGAAGGCACGGAGAACGAGTTCGAAGAAGTTATTCAAGAACAAACCGTAAACAGCATGGTGCCTATCTGGCGCAAGAACAAAAGCGAGCTGACTACAGAAGATTATGATAACTTCTATGCAGAGAAACGTTACGGCTTCGATAAGCCGCTTAAACATATTCATATCAGTGCTGATGGTGCTGTAGTGTACAATGCAATCCTGTTCATTCCAGAAAATACGCCGTTTGACTATTACACAAAGGAATATGAAAAAGGTCTTGAGCTCTATTCCAACGGTGTGCTGATCATGAACAAATGTGCGGATCTGCTGCCTGATTACTTCAGCTTTGTAAAAGGTATGGTGGACTCAGAGGATCTTTCCTTGAACATTTCCAGAGAGATGCTCCAGCATGACCGTCAGCTGACTCTGATCGCTAAGAACATTAAGAATAAAGTGAAAAGCCAACTGCAAAGCCTGCTGAAGGATGAAAGAGAGAAATATGAGCAGTTCTATAATGCTTTTGGCAGACAGCTTAAGTTTGGTGTCTATAACGATTATGGGATGCACAAAGACACCCTTCAAGATTTGTTGATGTTCTACTCCTCTAAGGAGAAGAAGCTGGTTACGCTGGACGAATACGTCTCAAGAATGCCAGAAGATCAGAAATATATCTACTATGCTTCCGGAGAGTCGATCGACAGAATCGAGAAGCTCCCGCAAACCGAGCTTGTATCGGATAAAGGGTATGAAATTCTCTACTTCACTGATGATATTGATGAATTTGCGATCAAGATGATTCAGTCTTATAAGGAAAAAGAATTTAAATCCGTATCCAGCGGAGATCTGGGGATCGAAGCCGACGAAGCGGACAAGCCAACGGAAGCGGAAGAGAACGAAAACAAGGAGCTTTTTGAAGCGATGAAGGACATCCTGTCCGGCAAAGTGAAAAATGTCAAAGCTTCCAAACGTTTAAAGACTCATCCGGTATGTCTCTCTGCTGAAGGTGAACTGACAATCGAGATGGAAAAAATCCTGAAATCGATGCCGAATGGCCAAGAGGTGCAAGCGGATAAGGTACTCGAAATCAACATCCATCACGAAGTGTTCCAGTCCTTGAAGGCGGCAGCAGAGAACGACAAAGAAAAGCTCGGTTTATACACGAACCTGCTGTACAACCAAGCCCTGTTGATCGAAGGTCTACAGGTTAGTGATCCTGTTCAATTCACCAATGATATTTGCAAAATCATGAAATAATATGAAGAACAGAGACCATCCAATTGTATTATGATTGGGTGGTCTTTTTTATTTCAGTATTTCATTTTGTTGTGCGAAAAAGGTAGTAATCAATTTCAGAGGCATTATTTGTGCAACCGCTGATCGAATAGATAATTTCACCTTGTGTGCTTTTTTTACTCGTCACTTCGGAGCAGGTATCGGTTCTGACTCCTGTGTTGCTTCCACCGAATGCATCATTAGAAGTATCATAGCTGTAATTAATCACGTTACCGTCAAATTTTAAATCCTTAAATATGGGATCGCCTTCATCTGTGTAACTTGTAACGCGTATATTGTCTGCTTTTTTGCTGGAGAGATTAGTTATAAATTTCTCGAATTTATCGAGGTTGTACACTTTTTCAAAAGAAACAATATCCCCTCTACTGATGGCTTCTTTGGAAGTATAGGGTTCACTTTTGGGAACAGAATTAACTTTATGATCGGAACAACCCCATACTCCTGCTAGTAAAAGAACAGAGAGTGTAAGCAAATTTACTTTTTTCACTGAGGGACCTCCTTGTAACGTATTTATATAAAAGACGGAGATTAACTGGAAAAGTTACAGAGAGCTTGATGTTTCACATTGACAATAAACAACAAATTGAGTATTATTTTCTCTAACTTGAATATGTAAAAGCAAAGAAGAGAAAGAGTACCACGGCAATTCTTTCAACAGAGAGCTCCGGTCGCTGAAAAGGAGTAAAGAAAACCCTTGGGAATATGGTCTCAGAGCTGCGCATCGAAACCTTATGGGTTGTAGGCTGCGCCGGAACCTGCATCCGTTACAGTGCTAGGGTATAAACGTTAATTAACGTCGTACCTGAAGAGGTAAATGTCATGAGGCATTTATAAAATTAGGTGGTAACACGTGAGTAGAACTCTCGTCCTTTGTGGATGGGAGTTTTTTGTTGTCTAAAAAAAGGAGGAGAAGGTTAATGAGTAATGTGTTTATAGGTGGCGCTTGGCCGTATGCGAATGGATCTTTACATCTGGGGAGATTATCAAGTGTGTTGCCTGGGGATGTGCTGGCACGATATTTTCGCTCCAAAGGGGATAACGTATTATATGTATCAGGCAGTGATTGCCATGGCACACCCGTAGCAGTTCAGGCTGCGAATGAAGGGATTACGCCGGGAGCTTTTGCAAGCAGATATCATGAAGAGTTTCTGAAGTGTTTTGAACAGCTGGGATTTAGTTATGATCTATATACTCGAACGGATCAACAGCAGCATCATAAGGTTGTGCAAGCGTTGTTTACAAAGCTGCTAGAGAATGGTCATTTATATAAAAAAACCATTGCGCAATGTTACTGCGAGGTGGATCAGCGCTTTTTGCCAGACAGATATGTGGAAGGGACTTGTCCGGTATGTGGTGAGCGGGCGCGAGGGGATCAATGTGATTATTGTTCTACGATTCTAGATCCTGCCGATTTGTTAGACAGAGTCTGCAAATTATGTGGGAATACACCAACAGAAAGGCCGACAGAACATTATTATCTTAGCTTATCTAATTTTCAGTCTGAATTAACGGAATATGTAGAGGAAGCACAATTTTGGAGAGAAAACGCTATAAAACTGACTAAACGTTATTTAAAAGAAGAGCTGCAGGACCGCGCGGTAACAAGAGACTTGTCTTGGGGTGTAGATGTTCCTGTGGCTGGATTTGAAGATAAAAAAATTTATGTTTGGATTGAGGCGGTAAGTGGTTATTTATCAGCCAGTAAGCAGTGGGCTGCACAGTCCGGAGTAAACTGGGAGGATTTTTGGTTAGAGGAAAAAGGGGCGATTACCGCTTATTATGTGCATGGTAAAGACAATATTCCATTTCACACTTTAATATGGCCGGCTGTGTTATTAGGAGCAGGAGGTCTGCATTTACCGGACAGGATTATATCTAGCGAATATTTAACCCTTGAAGGGCAGAAATTCTCCACTAGCCGAAATTGGGCGGTCTGGGTACCTGATATTTTAGAGCGGTATCAGCCAGATTCTATTCGTTATTTCTTAATTGCCAATGGACCTGAGAAGCGGGACACGGATTTTTCCTGGAGAGAGTTTATTTATAGCCATAATGGAGAGCTGCTTGGAGCATTTGGTAACTTAGTGAACCGTTCATTGGCTTTTGTAGAAAAGTTTTATGAAGGGAAAGTGCCAAATGGGCAATTAGATAAGGGGTGGAAGGACAATATTGACCTCTTGTATCTGGAATCAGGACGGCTTATTGAGGCTGGGAATCTAAAAGATGCGCTGGAGTTTATTTTTTCTTATGTGCGCAAGGCAAACCAGTATTTCGATCTGCAAAAACCATGGATACAGATAAAAGAGGATCAGGTTTCTTGTGATTCTGCAATATACACATGTGTGCAGATTATTGCGAACTTAGCGAATTTGTTGCATCCGTTTCTACCGTTCTCTTGTGACAAGATCAGGGGGTTCCTGTCGTTAGAACTACCGAATTGGCAGCCTTGCTCGGTGCCCCCTTACCAACAGGTTACTGATTTACAATTATTGTTTGAACGAATTGATATTAGCCGTATTAAAGAAGAAGAGGATAGGCTAGATCAACAGCAAGTGAATAAATAGAGCTGGTATTTATCCATTTCTGAAGCTTTCAATAAACTTGGAAGCCAATGATGATAAGTATTTATCCTTAATCCAGACGGCGGCGACCCGCGTGCGTAGTGATTCACTACTGATTTCTTTATAGATCAAATTACGGTTACTCGTTAATTCGAAAGCGGATTTGGGGATGATTCCGATGCCAAGACCAGCGTTTGCCCAGAGCAATGTTGTTCTAGCATCATCATTCATACAGAAAATCAGCGGATCAAAGCCGTTCTCAAGACATGTTTCCCGGATAAGCTGCTCAAAACGGCGGTAGATAATAAGCGGCTTATCCTTTAACTCACCGATCTCAATAAAGTTTTCATCCGTTTTCCAGTCATACTCAGGTGTCATTACGGCAATCATAGGTTCAGCTTGTGTGTAAAGACATTCTAAATTTGTACCATTAAAGGGTGTCCTAACAATCCCGACTTCGACAATACCTTTATTCAGGAGGTCAATGATTCTAAAGGTATTTCCTTCATGAATCTCAAACTTCACACCTTTATACGTTTTGTGAAACTCACATAGCCGATCTTGAAGCAACGTAGCTCCAGAGGAAGAAACAGTACCAATGGCTAGGGTTCCTTTTAAACCTTTGACAAAATCAGTGAGCTCACGGGCAGTGGAATCTGCCAGCTCCAGGATTTGTTGGGCACGGTCCCGCAATATGGCTCCAGCTTCAGTGAGCTGCACGCTGCGTGGACCTCGTTCCACTAGCTTTACACCGAGTTCTTCCTCTAGGAGTTTTAGCTGCTGGCTCAGCGGAGGCTGGGCCATTTGCAGTTTTTTGGCTGCAGATGTAATCTGTCCTTCCTCAGCTATCGCCATAAAATATTTAAGTTGTCTAATATCCATATAAAAATCCTCCGAACTTGAGATATGCTAATCGTATGGGAGTGATACGAATCCAATATTATTAATATGTGAGTAGATATGCCATAATCATAACTGTTCTTATACATATTTCAAGTGGTTAAATACTTCTTATGTTGGGTGTGGATGAATTTGTTCAAAATTGCAGTATATTTAAAGCCGTACAAAAAAGAAGCGATCATTGGACCGATCTTCAAACTGATGGAAGCGATTCTGGAGCTGATTTTGCCTACCATTGTCGCATTGATCATCAACAACGGGGTTGGCAATCATGACAGCGCCTATGTTTACCGCATGGGTGGTCTAATGGTGCTGATGTCACTGCTTGGCTTCGGCTGCTCCATGGTATGCCAATACTATGCAGCCCGGGCTTCACAGGGATTCGGTACGACACTACGCAATAAGATGTTTAGACATATCACCTCTTTGTCGTATGCTGAGCTGGATACCTTAGGTACACCTACACTGATTAATCGGATTACCAATGACGTAAACCAGCTGCAAATTGCTGTGGCTATGCTAATTCGTCTAGTTATTCGTGCACCGTTTATCTGTATCGGGGCTATCCTAATGTCCATGATTTTGGATTTTAGATTATCGCTGATTCTAATTGCGGCAACACCGATTTTTGGCATTATTTTATATTTTATTATCACCCGTAGTGCTCCTTTGTACCGAAAATACCAGCAGAAGCTGGATGCCCTTGCGCTCGTACTGAGTGAGAATTTATCGGGGATTCGAGTGATTCGTGCTTTTGCCAAAAGACGTACAGAAAAAGAACGTTTTGATGCTTCATCCGATGATTTGACTACTACAGCGATCCGGGTTTCGCGGATATCTGCTTTGCTTGGGCCGATGACTACACTTGTAGTAAATGCGGCGATCATTGCTATTTTGTGGGTAGGCGGAATTCATATCGATGGGGGCCGATTGTCTCAAGGGGAGATCATTGCCTTCATCAATTACATCACTCAAATCTTGCTGGCGCTGATAGTGGTCTCCAACTTGGTCATTATTTTTACCAAAGCCTCATCCTCAGCTAATCGTGTAAATGAAGTGCTGGGTGTTAAGGTCTCCGTGTCTGAGGAAGGAAATGCTGTGATTGCTGAACCTGACCATGCTGCCCCTGCTATACAATTCGATCACGTATCCTTTGGGTATAATACGACAGGTGAATCGGCATTAGAGGATATATCTCTAGTAATTAATCGCGGAGAGACCGTGGGCCTGATTGGCAGTACGGGTTCAGGTAAGTCTACTTTTGTGAATTTGATCCCTCGTTTTTATGATGCGGTGCAAGGTGAAGTAAAAGTGGATGGTGTGAATGTCCGAGATTATAAGCTGCATCAACTTCGTGAGAAGATCGGGATTGTACCGCAGAAAGCTGTGCTGTTTACAGGAACGATCGCTGAGAATATACGTTGGGGCAAGGAAGATGCAACTGAGGAAGAAATCATGCAGGCAGCCTCTATTGCTCAAGCGGAGGAGTTTATACGTAAATTAACTGAAGGGTTGAATACGCAAGTATCTCGTGGGGGATTAAATTTATCCGGTGGACAAAAGCAGCGCTTAACCATAGCTCGTGCAGTAGTAGGAAAGCCATCGATTCTTATTTTGGATGACTCCTCCAGTGCGCTGGATTTCTCCACAGATGCGGCACTTCGAAAGGCTCTCAAAGAGAGCAGTCAGGAAATGACCGTACTCCTTGTCTCGCAGAGGGTAAGCACTGTAAGACAAGCGGATAAAATAATGGTATTTGAGGAAGGGCGGATCGCCGGTGTCGGAACCCATGAGGAACTGATGCGTGGTTGTGAAGAGTATAAAGAAATCTGCCTGTCCCAGCTATCAAGTGAGGAGTCGGGCCAATGAACAAAAATAACATTTGGAAAAGACTTATTGTATACACAGGGCATTATAAAAAAATAGCTATAGGTGCAGTAATCTGCGCAATACTCAGTGTGATTGCCAGTCTAATTGGCCCGCTGCTCATCGGCAGCGCCATCGATTTTATGATCGGGCCGGGAGAGGTTGATTTTGACGCCGTACTTAGACTGCTTTTGATTCTGGCAGGGGTGTATATTGTCGGCAGCTTTTTCGGATGGCTTCTTACCTACCTGACTAATCGAATTGCCTATCGGACTGTATATGACTTACGGCGGGAGCTTTTTGATAAATTAAATGTTTTGCCGTTAAAATTTCACGATAACCACCCGCAAGGGGACAGCATCAGCCGGTTTGTTAATGACATGGATGCGGTCTCTGATGGACTGCTGCAAGGCTTCTCAACACTGCTCACGGGGATCATCACTATCGTGGGGGCAATTGTACTTATGTTGTACATTAGTCCTTTAATGACCCTAGTTGTTCTTCTGTCAGCACCCGTTACATTTTTTGTGGCAAGATTCATTACGATGCGCTCCCAGAAGATGTTTAAGGAGCAGGCTAAAATTCTGGGCGGTCTCAACGGATACGTGGAGGAAATGATTGGCGGACAAAAAGTGGTCACAGCTTATCATTATGAAGACCGTGCACTGACTCAGTTTGAAGAACGAAACGAGACTTTGTACCAGACTGGTGTGAAATCACAATTTTACGGTTCCTTGTCCAATCCGACAACACGGTTAGTAAATAATATTACCTTCTCTGTTATCGCGATGATCGGTAGTGTTATGGTGATTCGCGGGCTTGTGACGGTAGGGGATTTGTCCAGCTTTTTGATCTTCTCCAACTTGTTCGCTAAGCCGTTTAATGAAATTACAGGTGTGATTACGCAGCTTCAATCGGCAACGGCATCAGCGCAGCGGATCTTCGCCATTCTAGACCTCTCGCCTGAACCAGCGGATGCAACAGACGCCAAAATTATGAATACAAGCCAAGGGACGATTACCTTTGAAAAAGTATCCTTTGCTTATAATCCTGAACGTCCTCTGATTAATGATTTCAGTCTGGAAGTGAAACCAGGTACCCGGGTTGCAATTGTAGGGCAGACGGGAGCGGGGAAGACCACACTGGTTAATCTGCTTATGCGTTTTTATGATGTGGATAAGGGTTCCATCAAGATTGACGGCGTGGATATCAAGACGATTACCCGTGACAGTCTGCGGCGTAATTTCGGGATGGTGTTGCAGGACACCTGGCTGTTTGGCGGCACGATTAGAGAAAATATTGCCTACGGCAAACCTGAGGCTACCGAAGAAGAGGTCATCGCTGCTGCTAAGGCTGCAAATGCTCATAGCTTCATTAAACGCCTGCCTGAGGGATATGATACAAAGATTAGTGGCTCAGGAGATAATTTGTCGCAAGGACAAAAGCAGCTGCTTACCATAGCACGAGTGATGCTCGTAGATCCGCCTATGCTCATTTTGGATGAAGCCACCAGCAGTATTGATACGCTGACTGAGGTACGGATTCAGAAGGCTTTTCTAAAAATGATCGCAGGTCGGACCAGCTTTGTAATTGCTCACCGTTTGTCAACGATTCGAGAATCGGATCTCATTCTTTTCATGAAGGACGGAGACATTGTCGAAAGTGGCACGCATGACCAACTCCTAGCCAGCGGTGGATATTACGCCAGATTATATAACAGTCAGTTCGCATCAGCGTAGACTTTGCATTAAGAAAAAGAGCATTCAATCCCTAAATTGGGGGTGAATGCTTTTTTTGGTTGAGTTAGTTTTGTTTGGTTTGGTTTGGTTTGGGTGTAGCCCGCCGTCACCAAAGTAGTTTGCTTAACGTTCCAAAGTAGCTATCACATCGTCACCAAAGTAATTTGCTTATCATTCCAAAGTATTTGTTTACCGTTACGGACCGTATTGCAGCTAAATGGTGTTTTTGGTGCCTTTTTTCAAAGTAACGGACTGCATAGCACTTATTCGTCTGATTTTGCAGCAAAAAGGAGCGGATATGGCACAATAGCTGCATCTGAGTCCGAAATGGGTGGAAAAGAGCGTGAATTTGCGAAATAAGGGCGCCTCGGTCCGATACGTAGCAATGGCTGCCACTACCAAAGGTAGATTGCTTCTGATCCGGAGTAGAATGGAGTTAGCTCAGTGTTCCAATGTAGTTAGCTCATCGTCACCAAAGTAATTTGCTTATCATTCCAAAGTGATTTGTTTACCGTTACGGACCGTATTGCAGCTAAATGGTGTTTTTGATGCCTTTTTTCAAAGTAACGGACTGCATAGCACTTATTCGGCTGATTTTGCAGCAAAAAGGAGCAGATATGGCACAATAGCTGCATCTGAGTCCGAACGGAGTGGAAAAAGGCATGATTTTGCGAAATAAGGGCGCCTCGGTCCGATACGTAGCAATGGCAGCCACCACCAAAGGTAGATTGCTTCTGATCCGGAGTAGAATGCTTAGAAAGTAGCTTGCTCAGTGTTCCAATGTAGTTAAATCATCGTCAGTCTGCTTAGCGTTCAAAAGTAGTTGGCTCATCGTCACCAAAGTAATTTGCTTACCGTTCCAAAATAGTTTGTTTCCCCTTACGGACCGTATTGCAGCTAAATGGTGTTTTTGACGCCTTTTTTCAAAGTAACGGACTGCATAGCACTTATTCGCCTGATTTTGCAGCAAAAAGGAGCGGATATGGCACAATAGCTGCATCTGAGTCCGAACGGAGTGGAAAAGTGCGTGATTTTGCGAAATAAGGGGGCCTCGGTCCGATACGTAGCAATGGCAGCCACCACCAAAGGTAGATTGCTTCTGATCCGGAGTAGAATGCTTAGAAAGTAGTTTGCTCAGTGTTCCAATGTAGTTAAATCATCGTCAGTCTGCTTAGCGTTCCAAAGTAGTTGTCTCATCGTCCCCAAAGTCGTTTGCTTAGCGTTCAAAAGTAATTTGTTTACCTTTTCGGACCGTATTGCAGCTAAATGGTGTTTTTGGTGCCTTTTTTCAAAGTAACGGACTGCATAGCACTTATTCGCCTGATTTTGCAGCAAAAAGGAGCGGATATGGCACAATAGCTGCATCTGAGTCCGAAATGGGTGGAAAAGAGCGTGAATTTGCGAAATAAGGGCGCCTCGGTCCGATACGTAGCAATGGCAGCCACCACCAAAGGTAGATTGCTTCTGATCCGGAGTAGAATGCTTAGAAAGTAGCTTGCTCAGTGTTCCAATGTAGTTAAATCATCGTCAGTCTGCTTAGCGTTCAAAAGTAGTTGGCTCATCGTCACCAAAGTAATTTGCTTACCGTTCCAAAATAGTTTGTTTCCCCTTACGGACCGTATTGCAGCTAAATGGTGTTTTTAACGCCTTTTTTCAAAGTAACGGACTGCATAGCACTTATTCGCCTGATTTTGCAGCAAAAAGGAGCGGATATGGCACAATAGCTGCATCTGAGTCCGAACGGAGTGGAAAAGTGCGTGATTTTGCGAAATAAGGGGGCCTCGGTCCGATACGTAGCAATGGCAGCCACCACCAAAGGTAGATTGCTTCTGATCCGGAGTAGAATGCTTAGAAAGTAGTTTGCTCAGTGTTCCAATGTAGTTAAATCATCGTCAGTCTGCTCAGTGTTCCAATTTAGTTGGCTCATCGTCTGTCTGCTTAGCGTTCTAAAGTTAACTATCTCATCGTCACCCAACTAATTATCTCAACGTCCCCAAAGTAGTTTGTTTGCCCTTACGGACCGTGTTGCACTTAATCGTAATTTTATCCCACCCGTTAGAGGTGAAAATCTCAAAATAAATATTTGCAAACGAATGAACTATCTGGACGGGCTAAACGTATTATAAGAAACGTATATTGAACACGACGAAGCTACAGTAAATATGGCATATTGAGAGTGTTATGAGATTGGAAGGGGAGTGGCAAGATGTTGACAATCAAACATTTTACCAAAAGCTATAAGGGTGGCAAGAAGGCAGTAAATGATCTGAATTTGGTGGTCGAAAAAGGTGACATCTACGGCTTTATCGGTCATAACGGTGCAGGGAAAACAACGACTATCCGAGCAGTGGTCGGAGTTTTAGATTTTGAGGAGGGGGATATCGAGATTGGTGGGTACTCCATTAAAAAAGATCCCTTAGCCTGCAAAGCGATTACTGCGTATATTCCAGATAATCCGGATTTATACGATCATCTGACGGGCATTCAGTACTTGAATTTTATTGGTGATCTTTTTAGCGTATCGAAAGCGGATCGGGAGTTACTGATAAAGAAATATAGCGATGAATTTGAGATTACCTCTAATCTGGGGGATTTGATCTCCGCGTATTCTCATGGTATGAAACAGAAACTCGCGATTATCTCTGCGCTTATTCATAAACCGAAGCTGCTGGTTCTGGATGAACCCTTTGTGGGACTTGATCCAAAAGCGGCACACACGCTCAAGAGAATTATGGCGGATATTTGCAGCCAGGGCAGTGCGATCTTTTTTTCGACGCATGTACTGGACGTGGCCGAGAAGCTCTGCAATAAGATCGCCATTATCAAAGCGGGTGAATTGATCACTCATGGGAAAACAGAAGAGGTGAAGGGTGACAGCAGCCTCGAAGATGTGTTTTTGGAGTTGATAAAACATGATTAATATCTGGAGATTGACGAAAATTCAGCTAATCTCATCCTTTGGGTTAAATAAAGCTTTGCATACACGAGATATGAAAGAAAGACGAAAAATGCTTTTGCTGAGCATCGGTATCTTAATAGGGATTGTCATGATGGCAGTGGTTTCGTTTGGATATAGCTTCATGATAGCAGAGACCCTTGAACAGATAGGCCGGCCAGAGCTGCTGCTTGCGATTATGATGGCTGTTACATGCTTGATTGGATTTTTTACAACGATCTATAAGGCGAGTGGGGTATTATTTGGCTCCAAAGATTACGAACTCGTAATGTCGCTGCCTATCAAAACGAGCCATATCGTAGCAAGCCGTGTAGTTCAGCTCTACGTGCTGAATATACTGTTCTCATTGATGGTGATGGTGCCAGCAGGTGTAGTTTATGCAATAAAGGTAAATCCGGCAGTAGTATATTATTTATTTTTCATGATAACGCTGCTATTTATCCCATTAGTGCCGATCATTGCTGCAACGATTATAGGGGCATTGATTAGTTGGATTTCCTCACGGTTTAAAGGAAGTCGTTTAATAAGTCTCATTCTGACTTTTGCCGTAATCATTGTTATTATTTTGGGTTCAAGCCAAATGAATGGGAATGACCCGCAGTTAATTGCAGATATGAGCACACAAATTGGCGATCAAATCTTTAACTTATATCCTTTGACGGTCATGTATGTAGATGCTGTCTGCTCGTATCAGGTAGCTCCTTTACTATTATTTATAGGAATTTCATTACTTTCTTTTATGCTGTTTACCCTTATTCTTGGCAGTAAATATAAAGCAATACACACAGGTCTTACGACTTCTTACTCAAAGAATAAGTATCAAATGAGGTCACTTGCAGTCTCTTCACCGCTTTACACATTGTATAAAAAAGAGCTGCGCCGCTATTTCAGTTCTTCTATATATGTGCTAAATACAAGTATTGGTATGGTAATGCTACTTGTCATGGCGATCACCTTACTGTTTGTTAGCTCAGAGCAATTAGGAAAGATTATTGAGATACCAGAACTCTCTAATTATCTAAGCAGATTGGCGCCACTATTTGTTTCCTTCTTTGTAGCATTAAGCTGTACGACCTCGAGTTCGATTTCGCTTGAAGGTAACCATATTTGGATTTTAAAAAGCGCTCCCGTTCCGACAAAAACTATATTATTAAGTAAAATCGCAGTGAATCTCACCATTACTGTGCCGATTGTGATTGTTAGTAGTGTGCTTCTTATGATTTCTCTGGGCACTGGCTGGATGGAGAGCTTGTTATTGCTGATAATCCCCGTCCTATACGCTTGTCTTACCGCAATGGTAGGTGTGATCGTAAACTTGAAGCTTCCTAAACTGGAGTGGACCAATGAAGTCTCTGTAATTAAACAAAGTGCTTCGGTCCTTGTAGCGATGATTATAGGATTTATCAGCTTGCTGATTCCATTTGGTTTGAGTTTTCTTTTATCTGATCTAAATGGTAATCTCGTTATGTTAGGGATTGGTGTGGTGATATTAGTGGCGTGTGGAGTGATGTATAGATACATCCAGTCCACAGGAGAATTTTTATTTCGGGCTCTTTAAAAAAAGGGCATTCCAAAAGCCGAAATTGGCTGCTGGGATGCCCTTTTTTGTGCAAGATTTATTTTCGTGAAAAATCCCTAAGTTCTACCGTCGCTCTTGTTGTTCTTGTTGTTCTTGTCGCTCATTAGCTAACTGTTCAATTCCGCCCACCATTATTTTTAGACCTGTATAGAACATCTTATCGGAGCCAATTTCATTAAAAATATTGTTTTCGTACATTCGTTTTATAACATTAGGTCCATCCCCGGATAAGTGCTCAAGCGATTGTTTAAAAACCACTCTAGCATCTCCATTAGGTTCATTTTTCATGGCTAAGTCTATTCGATCCTGCTCATATTTGTCCAATTCGAATGAGATTACATAGTTTAACACGCATGCAATCAAGGAGAATTTATCACTATCGCTTAAAGGAAGATGATCCACGATCTGAAGCAAAGTATTCAGTAAAGATAGATAATTAGGTTCAGAAGGCAAGGTTCTCATCATCAGCTGAGCCGAGCAAGGATACTTATGTAAAACCCCACGAATTCGGTCCACAAAATTAAATAACTGTTCTTGCCAAGTACCTTCGAGATTCGCAGTTTCGAGGGCTTCTTTGGCGACCTCATTAGCAAGCGTCTGGAAAATGCTCTGTTTACTCTTAAAATGCCAATACAGAGAGGCGGCTTGTATTTTTAGTAGTTCTGCTAATTTACGCATACTAAATGCCTCTATGCCGATATCATCCAACAGCACCCAAGAAGCTTTTATTATATCTTGTTCAGTGATTTGCAGATTTTTGATTCTCATCGAAACGACCTCCTGTTACTGTCTTTCTTTATCATAAGCGAAGATGAATGGCTGGTCTACCATCGTTAGATTACTGCTTTATCTTACACTGTTAGATATTTTTATTTACAAGCAAATAAACGGGTGCTATATTAATCTTACACTGTTAGTTTAAAGGTGCGATTTTTTAAAAAAAGGAGGCAGCAGTTAGCAATTTAATTAGTAAAAATTAAAAAGGATGTGTATAGACCCATGAGTAATCTTCAAGTGGAACAATCCCAACCAGTCACCAAAGAATTTTCTATAAAAGCAATACTTCCCGTAATACTGGCACTTATAACAGGAATGCTGCTGGTTATGCTCGACAGTACAATTATGAATGTAGCGATCCCGCAGCTTGAAAAAACCTTTGATGCCAGCCTAAAAACAATACAGTGGGCCATTACGGGTTATACGCTGGCTTTATCCGTAATTATCCCATTGGCCGGTTGGTTCTCGGATAAGTTCACTGCCAAACGTGTTTTTTTAGCTTCGATCGTATTGTTTACCATAGGGTCTTTATTATGCTCTATGGCACAATCCACAACAGAGCTGATAATCTTTCGTATTTTGCAGGGATTAGGCGGAGGGATGATTGCTCCAATTGGTATGGCTATGTCATTCAAAATCGCACCTCCCGATAAAAGAGGTTCAATCATGGGATTGCTTGGACTACCGATGTTAATTGCGCCTGTTCTTGGTCCTGTACTGTCAGGATGGCTGTTGGAATATGCCAGCTGGCACTGGATTTTTCTGATTAATGTTCCCATTGGCATTATTGCAATGATTGTTGGAGTGAAATTTCTTCCGGTAATAGAGAAGGGGAATAAAGCTAAATTGGATATTTGGGGTGTGATTTTATCACCGCTCGCCTTCTCCAGCTTGGTATTTGGGGTGCATAGAGGGGGAGTAGATGGCTGGGGGGATCGTATAACGATTATATCTCTTGCGTTCAGCTTCATTGCTTTAGCCTTGTTTATTTTCGTGGAATTGCGCCAAAAAGAACCGTTATTGGAACTTCGCTCTTTTCGATCTCTAGAATTTAGTAAAGGTATGATTTTGACCTGGATTAATCAGTTCGCCTTATTTGGTTCGATTCTGTTAATTCCAATTTTTTTGCAGCAGGTCAGAGGTTTTTCTTCCTTTGAATCGGGGCTTTTAGTTATTCCCCAAGCATTAATATCCTTTGCTGGCATGATTATTGGAGGAAAGTTATTTGATAAGTTTGGAGCTCGGCCCGTTGTGTTCTCTGGACTTGTGCTGCTGTCCACCGGACTCTTTCTCTTGTCACGTTTACAAAATGATACAAGTGTATACGTTATGATCAGTTATTTTGCCATTATGGGACTTGGCCAAGGATTAACTACTATGCAGCTCGGTACACATGTGCTTAAGGCCGCTCCGAAGGATCTGATCAGCCGTGTTACCCCACTTACTGCCTCTGCGCAACAAATTGTGGGTTCCTTTGCTGTCGCTATAATGTCGGGCTTATTGACTTCCAATATAGCTACACATATGAGTCTAGGGAATCAGAAACTACCCTCAGCGGCTATGGTTGCAGGATTCCACGATACGTTCCTAGTTTCATTGGTCTTGGCGCTGTGTGGTGTGGTTCTTAGTCTCTTTTTGCGTAATCCGAAGAGCTGATCCTATCGTACTCTACCAATATTTTAGCGATGTTTATTGATTGTATCCTTGGTATAATTCAAAGATTGATAACCAAGGGGGAATCTCTTAACCCGTGAAAAATATATTTGCTAGATTTACTATAATAACCCTCGCTGTCGTGCTAGCCGCCGGAGTATTTATTCAGCATATATCGGCCGATAATGGGGTTCCTTTTGAGGATATAAACACTAGTTATGCAAAAAAAGAAATCATAGATTTATATAACCGGAATATATTAACTGGCACCTCGAATACTAAATTTTCACCTACTCAATCGATTACTAGAGCTGAATTTATAACAGTACTTGATCGACTGTTGAAGCTTGATCCAGCGTTGAGTCCGGTATCTCCTTATACCGACGTAGCCAAAAGCGCTTGGTATTACGGCTGGATTCAGGCTGCGGTTCAGCTTGAACTGGCGAACGGCACTTCGGCAACTACTTTTGCACCCGCAAAAGCAGTCACTCGGCAGGAAGCGGCTGTGTGGATAGCCAAAGCTCTAAAGCAAACAAACACTGCAACTGCCGCACAAACTAATTTTAAGGATCGGCAACAAATTGCTAGCTGGGCAAGTGCTGCTGTAGCTAAGGTTAATGATCGCGGATTAATGAAAGGCGATAATAGCGGAAATTTTCGGCCCACGGACCCGATAACAAGGCAAGAGACGGCAGTGCTGATGGATCGGGTGCTGCAACATACAAGCTGGGCGGCAGAGCTGGAAAGTAATCCGGACAAACGTATTGTTATAGGCTGGCAGTATGGTCTCACGACGGCACAATTTGAGAATCATGTTCTGCAATCGAACGTCAACACATTATCACCACGTTGGTATTATGTTGGGAAAACAGGGGCAGTAACGGATTCGACAGACGCCTCGCTGGTGACTTGGGCAAAAAATAATAAGAAGCAAGTCTGGGCGATGGTTGGCAATCGATCGGATCAAGAAGCGACGCATCAGATGCTGTTGAGTACAACCGCAAGGAATACGGCAGTTAATCAGTTAGCTGCTTTAGTGAGTAAATATGGATTAGATGGACTAAATATAGATTTTGAAAATGTAGCGGCCGAAGATCGTGTGTATTTGACTTCGTTTATTACTTTATTAGCCGAGAAAATGCATTCGCTCGATGTTATCCTGTCGATGGATGTATCTCCTGATCTTGGAACGGATTGGACAGAAGCTTTTGACTATGCTGCCCTAGGCAAGCAAGTGAATTATATGGTGATGATGGGTTATGATGAGCATTATGACGGGAGTCAAGTTCCGGGGTCCAATGCCTCGCTTTCTTATGATCAAAAGGCTGTGAATACAATCCTAAAAGTTGTACCTAGTCAAAAAGTTATATTGGCATTGCCCTTATATAATCGGGATTGGACATTGAACCAGAAGGGGACGGTTTTATCCTCTCAATATATTACGCTTCCGGAGCAAAATCAGATTATCAGCAGCTATGCATCGAGACCCGTGTGGAATCCTTCGCTGGGACAATATGTCGCGGGCTACTCGAAACAAGCTATAAAACATACGATCTGGATTGAGGATGGGCGTTCATTAATAACAAAATACAACTTAGCGGTTACTAAAAAACTTGCTGGAGTAGCTTATTGGTATATAGGCGGAGAAAGCTCTGATGTATGGTCCAGCTTAAGGAATGCAGAGAAATTTTACGATTATACTTTTTAAAAATATGAAAGACTGGATGCGAATAGCCGCTTAGCTATATTGCTGTCCAGTCTTTTTATTGGGTTACTAAGGCATAGCTGGTAGGATTAGATTGATTAAATCAGCCTCGCGTTACGTATTTTTTGAAGTTTTTCACGTTTAGAACTTTAACATTTTGAGCTAGAAGTTTCTTGTCGCTAACGACCCAAGTGTGATCTTTGGAGTTTTTTCTACGAATCGCAGCGAAGTTATACTTATTTCCTGCATAGATCTTAAAGCCCTGTGCAGCACAATCCGCACAAAACTTAACGCATTCACCTTTATTCCAATCTGGAAAGGAAATCTGCTGGAAGACATTTCGTTTTACGAGTAGGGTAGCACCCTGAACATTGGTTACCTGTTTATTTTCCATATGAAGATAACGAAGCAAAAGTAGCTTCTTATCAGTTAAATACATATAGTGAGCTCGTTTTCCAACGATATCAGCTTTAGTTTTATGGAGGGTGTTCATACTATCCGTTAAATAGTTGGCAGAGTAATAATCGTCGTCATCAAATTTAGCGATACAGCTATAATTCGCTAAGTGCACACCAAAATTCAGACAAAACCCCAGTGAACGATATTCAGGTAGTTTATAGATCCGTACATTTTTATGTTTTTTTGCAGCATGTATATAGTCTTCTATTTTCAAGCTATCATTATTAATGATCACGATAAGCTCTTTAGATTTGAAATTCTGTCGTTGATAGTTATCAAATATTGTTTTAATACAATCCATTCGTTTTGTACAAGTTAGAATAGACACAGCAGATGAAGTAGATTCAGCAGTTAATTTCATAACGAAATCTTTGGACGGCGTCCAACAAAATTCCTATAGTTTTTAATATTCCGGATGATCTTATGGTTAGCTATTAGTGTACTATCACTGATGATCCATGTATGTTTTGAAGAGTTTTTTCTACGTATGGCAACGAAGTTATTTTTACTTGCAGAATAAACCTTATAACCTTTCTTTTTGCTTCTGCTGCAAAAGAGATCATCCTCACCTACGTTTTTATTAGGAAATTTCACATGATCGAATACTTTTCGTTTGAAGACGAGCGTAGCGCCAGGGAGATGGGTAACCATTCGGTGTTCATCATTTGCGAAACGAAGAATCAAAGTCTTTGAACCTAGTAAATACATATAGTGAGCCCGTTTTCCAAGGATATCAGCTTTAGTTCTTTTTAAGGTCAGAATACTTTCCGTCAAATAATGAGGGGCATAATAATCGTCGTCATCAAATTTGGCAATGGTATGATATTTGCATTTTGTTACGGCATAGTTTAAGCATGAACCGAGAGATTGCTGTTCAGGTTTACGATATATCTTAATATTTTTGTGTTTTTTAGCTAAGGTTTGGTAGGGGGATAGTGGAATTTTATTATTATTGATAATAATGATAAGTTCTTTATTGGCATATTTTTGTCTGCTGTAATTTTGAAATAGGTTGTTTAAATAATTATGGCGATTGGTACAGGTAATAATGGAAATACCTTGTTGGTTCGCCTTGTAGTGAGGTACAACACTCATTTAACCAACCCCTCATATGCGTTTTTGGGAAAAGTCTCATAATACGATATGTCCAAGTTAGGATAGAGTAACGGCATATCAACCTCTTAAAAGCAAAAATGGACTTGTTTAAAAAACACAAAACCCACAGTGATAGCTGTGGGTTTTGTAAGAGAGACACATCATATGAAACGCTTTGGATGTTTGTTCAGAAATAAGATTCAATGATGGATACGCCATTCTCGATTCTCGCCTTACTCTGCGTTAAATAATCCTTGGTCCAATCATCTAGGTTAGACATATCAAAACTCCGGTACATCCCCGTATAAACAATAATCTCTCTTAATCGAAGAAAAAGAGGAATTAGCTTCAGCTCATTTTCTGAAATCCT
This sequence comes from Paenibacillus sp. FSL E2-0190, assembly GCF_037992965.1. Lineage (NCBI taxonomy): Bacteria > Bacillati > Bacillota > Bacilli > Caryophanales > Paenibacillaceae > Paenibacillus > Paenibacillus sp. FSL E2-0190. Next base: position 4,190,296 of record NZ_CP150306.1, on the reverse strand, counting down.
GTTCTCTTTAACGTAGCCTTTTAGAAAATGCTCCATAAAACGCTGACATTGAAGCTGCCTGTCCTCCATACTATCATCCCCGTAAACGTAGACTAGATAATACAGTTGAATGGCGATATCTTCTACAAACCAGCTGTACTGAGCTTCATCAAAATCAAACAAAGTCAGCTTACCATTGTCGACCAAAAAGTTGCCTACATTGATATCCCCATGGATGAGACCATAGGTATTTATATCAGCGTCGAGATGCTTTAGCCGATCCATAAGCGCCTTACAGCTTTCTAAAACGCCACTTTGGGATGGAGGAATAAACTTCGTTACATTCTGCAGGTAGTAGTTCTGATGCCACGCCTGTCTTTTGGACTGTGGTTTATAAGATTTTGCCAATCTGTGCATTTGTCCAGTGATCATGCCACACTGCTCATAGAGGTCTAGATCCTTCAGGCAGTCTGGGTAACCTATTCGTTTCCCTTGTGCTTTTTCAAAGGAAGATACCATAAAGTATGAATCACCAATCTCTATTTGCTCAACTAGATTACCCAGAAGAGAACCTACGGGTCTTGATACGGAAACGCCATGATCTGCTAGGTATAGAATCCATTCAAGTTCAGCCGTTAACAATTCCATACTGCGCAGCGAGCTATGAGTAAATCTTAGAATATATTGATGATTGCTAAGTTGATATTCATAAACAAAATTTTGAAATCCGCCAATGAAGCTTAGCTCATCTATGGGGATACCGTATTTCGTGCAGGCAGCACTTACAATCTGGTCATTAAATAAGGACTTAATCTTTTGTTCCAAGGGTTCTACTCCGTTCTACATTACAATGATTTTATCGAAATCGTTCTGGAGCTTTCCTGGACCTTAATAAGCAGCGGCCGTTCTTGTGGGTTGAGATTTGGGGCATGAATGGCCAGCATAAGTCTGCCCGTCAAATCACGAAACAACATTCCATGTCCGCCATCTTTGGCATAAAGAGGCTCAGGATCATGTTGCCAAGGTCCACTAATGTCACCGCTGACGGATCGGGCTAAACCCATGGCATAACCACTAGCTCCACTGCTAGACCACAACATAAGCAGCTCACCACTGCTAGTCTGATGCATAAAAGGACCGTCAGTTACGTATTGCCCTTCTTTGCCGCCTACCGTCCAAGGAGCTTGTGAAGCCTGGAAAAGCAGCATAGGTTCGCCAATAGTAGCACTTAAATCCTCCTTCAGCCGAACGGCATACATTTCTCCATCCGACACTTCAATCCATTCACGGCAAAAGATCATCCAAGGTTTGTCTTCTTTATCTACATATAACGTTCCGTCAAGGCACTCCCAAGAAGCAGGGGTAATCGGATGATTACTGATAGGGAGATAAGGACCCTCAGGTGTTTCCGCGCTTAATATTTGTGTCCCCCGTGGAACGCCATGTCTTTTAAAAGAAGCGAACATATAATATTTTCCGTTGTAGCGGTGAACCTCTGGTGCCCAGAAATGATGATCAGCCCAAAAATCAGCATCTGGACGAAAAGCAGCAATGGGCCCGGACCATTCCTGAAGATCTGAGCTGATATATACATCGAAGCCGTGAGGTGCGCCACTCCAAGCTGTTAGGCCATCTGTGCCAAATAAATAGTATTGTCCAAGTTCAGGCACAGATAGGATATAGGGATCTCTAAAGTTAATATCAGATAATGTTTTCATTAAGGTGCCCCCAATTTACAAGCTATCATCTGCTTAATTTTACAATATCTTCTTTAGGCTTGGAAGCGTTACTTTATTTGCTCGTCTTGTAGCAAACGTATTTTCATTACTCCGGGTGTACAGCCGTAGTTTTTTCGGAAGACACGTATAAAATAATTAGTCTCCATGCCCAGCTGAAGCGCTATATCTTGAACGGGAATCTCCACATCCTCCGTCATTAATTGCAGCGCCCGCTCCAGCCGCAGATTCTGCAAATACTTATGCGGAGTGACCCCATATTCCTGCACGAATAAACGCTGGAAATGCTGCACAGAGTACCCGACTGCTGCTGCAAGATTGGAGATCAGAAGCGGTTCTGTGTAATGTTCGTTGATCAGCCCGACGGCTGTAGTTAGGGCTTCATTTCGGACCGACTCGAAGGCTAGACGATTACCGGAGCCTTCTGATCTCTTGGCAGGGCGCAGCATCAAGAGCAGTCTATAGAGTGTGATAGACAACTCTTGCATCCACATCTCGTCCTGCCGATTGGGGGCAGGAGAATTTACCGTATGCCAGATTTGGCCGATTTCTTCCCAGCATTGTTCAAAACGATCCGTTCGATAAGGAACAGAAGGGAGCAGTTCAAGCGCTTCCAGCAATCCATGAGCTTGACTGCCTTGAAAGCCGATAAAGCCAACATGCCACGGTTCATGAGAGGTAGGATAATATTCATGACCACGATCGGGCGGGAAGGCAAAAGCCATCCCCGGTTCCAGTATGATTTCTGTGCCACTTTCCAGATCACGAAATAACCCGGTTCCGGTCCGGATTAAAAAGATTTGATACACAGGAAATCCTGCTAGGCGCACATGATGGAATTGGATATGGCGACCTACAGAGTAGGGGGATAGGGGTAACGTTCCAGAGTCGCGCGGTAATTCAATCAGAGAAAAAGGTAGCAGGTTTATCACCTCATCTTCATTTTGTGCTATCACTTCGAGACTATATTCCTACTGATTGAAATGACTTTTCTTATATTATAAATAGTATAAATGATGATTACTGAATAAGATAGCTTACGCTTCTAGCCTATCATCAGAGAATAGTCCCATTCTATAAATGGGCAGAATTGAGAGGATGATCGTACACAATGAATAAAAAACATTCCCCGATAAGCAGTAAAGCTGGTGTCATGCTGCACGGTGCTGATTATAATCCTGAACAATGGCTGAAATATCCGGAAGTATTGCGTGAGGATATCCGATTAATGAAGCTGGCGGGCTGCAATGTCATGTCCGTAGGCATTTTTTCGTGGGTATCTCTTGAACCTGAAGAGGGTGTGTTCACTTTCGAATGGTTGGATGGTGTACTTGATTCTTTTGCAGAGAATGGGATTTACGCTATCTTGGCAACGCCAAGTGGTGCCCGCCCAGCATGGATGTCGCAAAGATATCCAGAAGTCTTAAGAGTGGAGCGTAACCGTGTTCACAATTTGCATGGCTTCCGTCATAACCATTGCTTTACCTCACCAGTGTACCGGGAGAAAACTGCAATTCTGAATGCAAAGCTAGCGGAACGGTACAGCCAGCATCCAGCCATTATCGGTTGGCATATTTCGAATGAATTCGGTGGGGAGTGTCACTGCGAGCTCTGCCAGGATGCTTTTAGAGAATGGCTGAAAGTGAAATATAATAACAGTTTGGATGAGGTGAATCATGCTTGGTGGGCTACTTTTTGGAGCCATACCTACACTTCATGGTCACAGATTGAATCCCCAGCTCCACATGGTGAGACACAAGTACACGGCTTGAATCTTGACTGGCGGCGTTTTGTTAGTGAACGGACGATTGATTTCTGCCAGCACGAGATCAATACCGTTCGTCCTTATAATCCAGAGCTGCCTATCACGACGAATATGCATATGATCGATGGCATTGATTACCGCGAGCTGGCCAAAATCCTGGATGTGGTCTCATGGGACGCTTATCCAGACTGGCATTATACCGAAGACGGTGACGATACTAGATTGGCAGCATGGACGGCGATGCACTACGACTTAATGCGTTCTTTTAAAAAGAAACCGTTTCTGCTGATGGAAAGCACACCATCCCTTACGAACTGGCAATCGGTCAGTAAGCTGAAACGTCCCGGAATGCACAAGCTGTCTTCCTTGCAAGCGGTAGCGCATGGTTCGGATTCTGTGCAGTATTTCCAATGGCGCAAAAGCCGCGGATCAAGTGAGAAGTTCCACGGTGCAGTTGTAGACCACAGTGGCCACTCCGAGACTCGAGTATTCCAAGATGTAGCGGAAGTAGGAAAGACGCTGGCGGGAATGACGGAAGTAGTGGGTACGTCCACTCCGGCGCAGACGGCGATTATTTTTGATTGGGACAACCGCTGGGCGATAAAGGATGCGCAAGGCATCCGTAATTCTGGATTACGTTATGAGGAGACGGTGCTACAGCATTATCGTGCACTTTGGGAGCTGGGCATTCCAGTTGATATTATAGGCTCTGGAGATGATCTGTCTGCTTACAAGCTGGTTGTTGCCCCTATGTTATACCTGATTAGTGAAGAGAATGGAAAGCGCATTGAGAAATATGTGGAGCAAGGCGGCACATTCCTCGCAACCTATTGGTCAGGAGTAGTTAACGAAACGGATTTATGTCATCTGGGAGGATTCCCTGGTCCACTGCGCAGAACACTGGGGATTTGGGCAGAGGAGACAGAAGGGCTGCACAGCCGTGATCTGAACGGGTTAGTGATGGAGGCCGGTAATAAACTTAAGCTAAGCGGTGACTACGATGCGCATGAGATAGCCGAGCTGATTCATTTGGAAGGTGCAGAGGCTTTGGGGCATTATCGCAACGATTTCTATGCGGGCCGTCCAGCGCTTACAGTCAATCGTTTTGGTGAAGGAAATGCGTACCATCTTGCTACCCGTGTGAAAGACACTTCGTTCTATGTTGAGCTATACGCAGCGATCACATCTAAGGCAGGAATTACCCGTGCGATGGATAGTGAGCTTCCAGCAGGTGTGACTGCACAACTTCGCACAGATGGCGAAAGTGATTATGTTTTTGTGCAAAATTTCAGCGGCAGTCCGCAAACGGTAGAGCTGGATGGAGCGGAATACACAGACTTGGAAACAGGTCTTTCAGCTCCGGCCCTATTGAATCTAGCGGTGAATGGACTTGCGATGTTGAAGCGTAAAGCATTAGTATAATAAAAAGGCAGGACCTGAGTTTCAGGTTCTGCCTTTTTTTTGAATAGAATCAGTTCTTAACTCTTCCCATCATAATGGTGTTATACAATTTGCCGTCCGATAGAAGTTTATCTTTCTTTAAAATCCCTTCAATTTCAAAGCCAAGCTTTTGATATAGCTTAATAGCGTTGGTGTTCGTTTCCAGCACATTTAGGGTGATCTTTTGAATACCATTAGTGTCAGCCCAGGCAATCGATTCGGCGAGAAGATTTTTTCCAATACCATATCCCCAATAATCCTGCAGCACACATACTCCGAATTCTACTTTATGAGCAAATCTTTTTAAGGGATAACCTTCGCATCTGGAGAACGCAACGATTTGATTATCAACTACTGCGACTAGAAAAAGGTTATTATTTTTCTCAGAATCGGCTTGAATAAGCTGTTCAAACCCTTTTTCGTCAATAAAGGCTTCGCCTGGTTCCCGATCTAAATTCTCGGTTTCTCCATCGATCCGCACCCTTAATTCAGATAACACTTTAGCATCATGAGAGGCCGCAGATCTAATGCTGTATTGGATTCCATTCACTGTAAATGTTTGAGGATTAATGATCATATGTCCTCCGTGACGATGGGTGATGTTAGAATTATTGCTTCGATGCCCTCAATGATCCGAGTGAAATAAGCTGCTTCATGAGGCACAATATGAGTCCGATCCACACTTTGTTGAATGTTGATTTTTTGTCCGTTTGAATCCACTTTGAAACCATTGATTTGTAGACTATGTATTTCTCCCAGCCAAAAGCTTCGGAAGTCGGCAAACTTTGTGATAACTATTCCTGCGACCTCTTCTTCTTGCAGCTTAAAATCGTCCAGAGGATAAGGATTGTTATAAACAAAAACATGCGCTCGTTCTTTATCGATAAGATTTTCTTTGATCATACTGTAAGGAATCGTACCTAAGGGAATCAGTTCATCAAAAGCTAGCTCCAAACCGAGTTCTTCTTGAACCTCGCGAATCCCGTCCTCTACCGTTTCGTGTGTCAGCAAATGTCCAGCGGCCGTGATGTCCAGCAATCCTGCATAATCTTGTTTCTGCTCACTACGAAGCTGTAAATAAATATAGGGGATTTCTTGTGTTTTGCTTATAAACCAGCAGTGGAAGGTCTCGTGCCAATGTCCTAACCGATGTACTTCTGCCCGTGGAGCTGTACCGATTCGGTGACCCGCTTCATCAAATATAGTAAGTATCTCATTATGCATAGAAAAGCTCCTTTGTGAAAATATCTACTGCTTAAAGCCTATCATAAAAACGATCGAATTGCTTAATGTCCCCAAGTGATTTTTATTGACATCGTTAAGAAATATATGTATATTTTTGGATGTTAAAGGAGGAGTAAAATGAATTTAGTAGCCATGAAGCGGGAAGACTTGGACACTTTAAGTGATGAAAGGTTAGGATGGGCCTGTATGGAGCCAACCTTTCAGCTGATTCGCGGAAAATCGCCATCGACCAAATCAGAAGTGATCTCGAAGCTCACAGAGGGGCAACAAGCCTTATGTATGTTCAGAGTGCTATATGGTCACAGCTGTAATTCCGAAGGAGAATATTATGCTTGGATTTCCTACATGCAAGACCTGCCAGGGTATTGGACAGGGGTGATAGGAGGCATACGATTTTTTGACGATTCACCCATGATTCTTTTGCTTCAGGAAACAAAGACATTTCTCGAGGAAAGAAATCATCGACTGGGTAAAGAGTGGGCGGATGCGGCCATCACGGATTTGGATCGAGACCCTCAGCTGTTAGAAGTAATTAGTGAGTTATTCGAACGATATAAGAACCTGACACCAAATACGCATAGAATTATCGGCGATTATATTCGCACTCATCCAGAGGAGTTTGTAGAAATAGGGTGTTCATAATTATGAATATGAAGAAACGTTATGTATTTCTCGTACTCATTTTTTTATTAATCGAAATCCCTGTAATTATTAATCTCTACCATAGTTATAATTCATTTGAGAATTTAGTGTTGGATCAAATCGATGAAACTGAAATCACCTCAATCGAGATTGAGAAATCTTTAGTGGATGAAAAGGTAGTGATTGAAGATCCGAAGGAAATTGAAAAGATCATTTATGCTTTTTCAGATGTAAAATTGAGAAGAAGTAGTGCTTTGGACAAATCTACGGAGACCTACTGGATAAGTATTATTGTAAATAACAGCTTGAGGTTTGGCATGAATCTTACGGATACTAACTTCCTGTATGTGACAGATCTTGATAAGAAGGACAAATACAGTTCGGGAAACTTTAGAATGACTAGTGATTTTGATGTGAATTCCATTGCAAGCTTATTTAAATGATGCGGAACGATCCACAACCACTGATACTGAGATTTTCGGACCCAGCTGCCCCTATTTGCGAATTTATCGTCTTTTGAGCAGGTTTTCGGACTCCAGCGTCGCTATTGCTCATGAAAGAGCTTATAATTGGTGTTTTTTGCACCAATAGCGGCTATGAGGTCCGATAGCTATCCAAATAGCGGATAAAACGGTGTATAAGGTCAGCTGAGTCCTTTAGCTACTGCGTGTGCAGATTGTTCAGTTGAGTCCTTTAGCTGCTGCGTGTGCAGATTGTTCAGCTGAGTCCGATAGTGCTTCATATCCACACAAAAAAATGGGTGCCCCTATGGGACACCCATTTTTTTGGATTATCTAGCCATCCATCCGCCATCCACATTAAGAACGTGACCGTTCAAGTAGTCAGATGCTGCGGAAGCCAAGAATACAGCAGGGCCTTTAACGTCATCAGGCGTTCCCCAACGTGCTGCAGGGATACGGTCTAAGATAGAGTCCGAACGACTTTGGTCGGCACGGATTGGAGCGGTATTTTCAGTAGCCATATAGCCTGGTGCAATTGCATTGATGTTCAGACCGGAGCCTGCCCATTCATTGGCAAAAGCTTTAGTAAGACCCGCAACCCCGTGTTTACTCGCAGTGTAACCAGGGACATTGATTCCGCCTTGATAGGAGAGCATGGAGGCGATGTTAATGATTTTGCCGGATCCTCTTTCCAGGAAGTGGCGGCCTGCGATTTGCGACAGAAGGAAAACTGTGTTCAGGTTCAAATTGATGACATCAAACCAGTCTTTTTCACTATGATCTTTTGCCGGTGCACGGCGGATCATTCCTGCGCAGTTTACGAGAATGTCAACATGTCCGGTCAGCTCTAGCGCTTGGTCAAAAGTACTTTGCAGCTTGCTGTGATCACTTAAGTCAGATTCGATACTAACTGCTTTTACTCCAAAAGCTTTTGCTGCATTTACAGTTTCTTCACTCGAATTAAGGGAGACAGATGCAACGTCTGCACCGGCTTCTGCAAATGCAAGCGCGATTCCTTGTCCAAGACCTTGAGCTGCGCCTGTTACAATAGCTGTTTTACCTGCCAAGCTGAATAATGATGACATATAAATTACGCCCCTTTATTGTAAATGGATTGTTATTCCGGGTTTACCCGCATTCAATGGTAACGCCTGCACTGCGGAACTGATCTGCCGTTTCGGGGGAGAGCCCTTTGTCCGTCAGAATCACGTCAACTTCTTGTAGGGAAGCAAAGGTACGCAGTGCAGTATGGCCGAATTTATGATGATCTACAACCGCGAATACCTTACGGGCTGTAGATACAAGGGCTTGCTTGAACTCAATCAAATCTCCGGTATAAATGGAGAGCCCATGCTCTATATGAATAGCAGTCGATGAAAGGAATGCTTTTTGAATATTAAGCTTTTGTACATAGGAGACGGCTTCAGGACCAGCCAACATATTACGGACACGATAACCACCGGGAACGACCAGACGGATGTTATCTTTGGGAACCAGTTCGCTGATGATGTATACATCATTGGTGACTACCGTTAGTGGCATATTGTCCAGACGCCGAGCAATTTCAAGCGTAGTGCTACCGCCATCAAGAGCGATAATATCGTCCGGTTCAATATGAGCAAGCGCACGCAAGGCAATCTCCGTCTTCTCGTCAGAGTATTTATCCAGCGGATCCTTGGAGGGCAAAATACCAAACTGGTCGCTTTGTGCCAGCACAGCTCCGCCATGTACACGTACGATCAGCCCTTGTTCCTCCAGCCTGCTTAAATCCTCGCGTATTGTTTTTCCAGTAACCTGAAGCTTATCGCTCAGTTCATTCACCGTTACATCTTTTTGGTTCAGCATAACTTCCATAATCATCTCGTGTCGTCGTATCGGGTTCATCCGCCTGCCTCATCTTTCCGTAGTTGATTTATCTCTATTGTAATTCTTTCATGGATACGGGGTCCATATCATCATATCTTTTATTATCGCCAGCCATACTCCAGATAAAAGTATAGTTATGAGTGCCGACACCACTGTGGATGGACCAGCTTGGAGAAATAACGGCTTGTTCGTTATGCATTACGATATGGCGGGTTTCGTCAGGTTCTCCCATCAGGTGGAACACAACGGAATCGTCCGGAAGATCAAAATAGAAATAGGCTTCCATCCGGCGTGGATGGGTATGTGCTGGCATTGTGTTCCACATGCTGCCTGGTTTCAGTTGGGTCATACCCATAACCAATTGGGCACTTTGCACACCATTTGTGTGAATGAAGCGGTGGATTGTCCGCTCGTTAGAGTTCTCCAGACCACCCATCGCACCGGATTCAGAATCGGCCAGTGTGGTTTTGGTAGTAGGGTAGGACTGATGGGCAGGAGCAGAATTCAAATAGAATTTAGCAGGCTTGGAAGCGTCTGCACTTTTGAAGACTACATCTTTAGAGCCTTGACCTACATAAAGACATTCTTTGAAATCCACTTCATATTCTGTGCCATCTACAACCACGGAGCCTTTACCACCGACATTGATGATGCCCAGTTCACGGCGTTCCAAGAAATAAGTAACCCCAAGTTCTTTAAGGTCAGTAGTTAGCGCAACCTCTTCTTTTACAGGATTAGCTCCACCAACGATCATACGATCTTCATGGGTTAGGACAAGCTTTAGCTCATCAGGAGCAAAAATAACGGGAATGTGGAATTCCTTACGGAGGCGCTCAGTGTCAAATTGTTTTACTTCATTAGGATGGGATGCGAAACGTCTTTCCATTGAATGTTCAATCTCCTTTGTGTACATATTATCGTTCGTATAGGTACACTTTAGTCCATTTATGTTCATTTTACAAGTACTAATCTTTTTTATTTCGTTTATTTATGTTTATTTATTGGTTTTTCCAATTGCAAAATGAACGAAAAGTGTGCACAATAGAGCTATTATGCTCGATTTTCATGAATGACGGAAGATGATATAAAACTGAAATGATGGAGGTTGAAAAGTAATGCCGGGGTTGAAAAATATCCAGAGTACTTATAAGGAACGTCAGCAAGAAATTATTTTTAATATAGCACTGGAAGCAGAGCAACGCCCTTTATTGGAAAGTGGACTCTGGTTCCATGATGATGTGCGAAATAACTTTTATTATGCTTCGTATCTTTTTGCAGCGGCTGTTGATGATTCTTTGGAGCTGCCTTTTGATCGTGAGCAAGCGAAACAGAAAGCACAGGATGTACTGCTGGAGATCTTAATGCTTCAGAACCGGCAGCCCGGCACAGAGTTATATGGTCATTGGCCGCTCGGTTTGAATCCGGTTCCGCGAGATGCGTCACCGCATGAGTTACCAGTGGAGCTTATGGGCAACCTGCTGGCGTATTTTTGCAAAAGATACGGAGGAGCATTAAATGCTCAACTTCGCATAGTTCTGAATACAGCGTTTGGACATATTTATCGCAGTGATTTCTACCGTAAGCCGGTGGTTACTTTTGGGCATCATGAAGCTAAATATACAGCTGCTAAGCTGATTTTTGGCACCCTGTTTGCGGATGAAATATTGCTTGAGGATGGCCGGCAGAGTCTGAAGGATACGCTGGCTTATATTCGTACTAAAGGGATGCCGGAATACGGCAGTCTTCCGTGGTTTTGGCATTGGGTGCAGGCATTCACCTGCGCGTTGGAACTTGTCCCGCCTGAGGATACGGAGCTTACTACAAGCCTTAAAGAAATGCTTGACCATCTATGGAATGTACGAGCTGAATTCTATCTGCGTGGTGCTTGGGTTGGTGCGCATTCTAGAGGCTGGCCGCATGATGTTCCCGGCGATGCTAATGTACTTCATGATTATGTTCAGTTTGGAGACTTCCAGCTGCCTGAGAGGATGCCGCGCACTGAGTATGCCGGTTTATTATTCTATCAAGCATCCGATGAAATATTAGCCGCAGCTATGAATCGCCAGACACCAATGGAAGTAGGGAAGATTACTCAGAAGGTTGTCCCAACGGATCCACAGCCGCAGCCTTTGCTTCATTCCTATGCTTATATTACAGAGGAGTTTGCAGCAGGCGGGATGTGGGAGCGGGTTGAGGAATTCGATAATGAGCAGCTTCGCTGGGCTTTTTCGTTACCTGTGAGTGGAGAGGGAAGCGCAAATCAGCTGTATTTCTTCCATCCGGGACAAGGCTACAATGAGGGAGATCCCCGTCATCAAAGCCGTTATATGGAGGTTCTCTATCACAAGAATGTCATCATTTCTTTATTCCCAATCCCTCAGGGTGAGAAGAATACGATCATCGGTGTACTTCCCCAAGGGGAATGGAAACAAGAGCCTAATACATTGTACGGGCAGGTTGGTGAGACGTATTTTATTATTTATTTATCTCACCCTTATCAGCTGCAGGAACGGTCCAGATTCATAGAGGTATCCGTCGCAGGGATGCCGGGCGGTGTAATCGTTGAAGCATTGGGCATTAAGAAAGCTGCCGAATGTGGTATTATTGGTTTAGAGGCTTTTGCCGCAGCTATGGCTCATAAAGAAAGGAATTTCGAAGTGGGAGAGGTATTAGCAGCGAATTATACCAACATAGATGGTGAAAGCTTAGTTCTGAGTATTAGTAGGGAGTCAGAATTACCGCAAGCTCAGCTTAATGGAATCCAGATCTCATTAGATCATTATTCAGTATAAAAAAACACAATTGCTGTGATAAATAGTAATCCGAGTCGGCCTTTTTTGGCCGGCTTCTTTAATAAGGAGGTACATGAAAGGATGTGATGCCCCATTGTACAGCCCGCAATAGATACCTAAGTATCCGTAAACGTGATTTTGTCCAAAATACTTATAATTGGGGTGAACGACGATTTATCTGGATAAACTAGACCTAACGATTTGGTAATTCAATCCTCCCTAAGCACATTTCCCTTTAGAATAGCGGTGTTAGGTTACTAAATAGTAATTAATTACATTAAACCCTATTTTTCTGAGAGACATTTGTCACAATAAAGGTTAATATCTAAGTGAGATAGAAATGATTGCGCTTACTTATTTTCTAATAAACCTAATCATAATGAATGCGAGGGATATAACAGTGATTGAAACTGAATTTCGTGTAGAAAATGACTTTCTAGGCAGTAAACAGGTAGATAAGAACGCTTATTATGGGATTCAGACACTACGCGCAGTCGAGAACTTTCCTATTACGGGCTATCGGGTTCACAAAGAGTTAATCAAAGCGATGGGAATTGTAAAAAAAGCCGCTGCGCTTGCAAATATGGAAGTTGGCCGTCTCTATCGAGGGCTTGGAGAAGTTGTAGTGAAAGCAGCAGAAGAAATCATCGAGGGTCAGTGGCATGAGCAATTTATTGTAGATCCTATTCAGGGTGGTGCGGGTACCTCGTTAAATATGAATGCGAATGAGGTTATTGCTAACCGTGCCTTAGAACTGCTTGGCCATGAAAAGGGAGACTATCGTCACTTAAGTCCCAATTCACATGTAAATATGGCGCAGTCTACAAATGATGCGTTTCCGACGGCAATTCATATTGCCACACTTTCACTGCTGGAGCAGCTACTTGTAACGATGCACAGAATGCATGATGTGTTTGCGGTAAAAGCGGATGAATTCGATCCTGTGATAAAAATGGGCCGGACACATCTTCAAGATGCAGTGCCGATTCGTCTGGGTCAAGAATTCGAGGCTTATCGCAGAGTGCTTGAAAGAGATATCAAACGTATTGAGCATACACGCCATCATTTGTATGAAGTCAATATGGGAGCAACAGCAGTGGGTACAGGATTAAATGCTGATCCTCGTTATATTGAATTGGTGGTAGAGCACTTAGCTGAGATCAGTGAATTGCCGCTCGTAACGGCAGATCATCTCGTCGATGCCACCCAAAATACGGATGCCTATACAGAAGTGTCTGCTGCTCTAAAAGTGTGCATGATGAACATGTCCAAGATCGCTAATGATCTGCGGTTGATGGCCTCCGGTCCGCGGACTGGGTTTAATGAGATTTCATTGCCTGCACGCCAGCCTGGATCTTCAATTATGCCGGGGAAAGTTAATCCGGTTATGGCAGAGGTCATTAATCAGGTGGCTTTTCAAGTCATAGGGAACGATCATACGATCTGTCTGGCTTCCCAAGCGGGTCAACTGGAGCTGAATGTTATGGAGCCAGTGCTTGTGTTCAATCTTATTCAGTCCATCAGCATCATGAACAATTCCTTCCAAGTCTTCACAGACTTCTGTCTGGCTGGGATTGAAGCCAATAAGGAAAAGCTTGAGCGGGATGTGGAGCGGAGTGTCGGAATCATTACGGCTGTGAACCCGCATCTGGGGTATGAAGTGGTATCGCGGATCGCTAGAGAGGCGATTTTGACTGGGGAATCTGTACGGGAATTGTGCATTAAATATAATGTGCTGACCGAAGAAGAGCTTAATCTGATTCTGGATCCATACGAAATGACACACCCGGGGATTGCAGGAGCAGCTTTATTGCATAAAGAGTAGGATGTTCTGTTCCGGAGGAGTGAGCTTTTTGCTTGGAAAAAGAAAACCCCCGCCACCGTTTAGGGTGACAGGGGGAGAGCTTAAATATGTTTTTAATTTATATGAATCTACTTCGCGATTGTCTGAAGTAGGTTCTTTTTTTACATTTCAGGCTTAAAAGAAAAATAAAGAACGTAACAGGCCGCGTTTTCTTGGCGGAGCCGTTAGTCTGGTAGTGGCAGTGGACTGGGAATTTTCATAAGAGGTGAGCGGTTTGCCGTTAGACACTTGCAACGGTTCTATGGATGCCGCGATTTGCTTGATCATTATTCGTAGGTCCTCAAGCTCCTCACGCTGCTGGAGCAGTTGGATCAATACTACTTCATCGGCTTTTTGATCGAGTGCACGTTCAACATTGTTGATGCGAGACAAGATATCCTTCATAGGCTCAGCATCTGTGTGCTGTAGTGGATTTTCCTGTTGTGATGTGGAAATTTGCTGCTCATTCGTGAGTGTGAGTTGTATACATTCCAAGGCCTCTCCGTGATTAATACGGTCTTTAATATGATTGAGCAGGTCGATTTGCTGCTCCGAGAAAACATAATGGCCAAATCGGTCTTTTGGAAAAAAATCAGGGAACATGGCAGCCCAACGTTTAATTGTGGTTAGACTAACTGACAGCAGCTCTGCGGCATCTTTTGTTTTTAGAATATCCATTTCGATTCCTCCAGTTCACGTAGTCATGTTATGAGTAATATTCGTTGTCCAGCAGCGGCTCCCTGCACGGTTGACAAAGGTAGTGCGTATTCGCTAAACAAAGTGTAATTACGAGCAATCTCACCCTTTTGGATTTCACTATCTTGCTTTTCCATTCCAAATTGAGTACAGATGAGCCTGCTCAGGGGTATAATTGCATTAGAGGTGAAGGCGATGAACAGGATTGAAGATGAGGAACAAATGACTGAGGAGCAATGGCAGGCTATTTTGCAAAACAATGTTGCTTATAACGACATATTTTTTTATGCGGTGAAGACTACAGGAATTTTTTGTCGACCCTCCTGCAAATCCAAAGCACCCAATCGGGAGAATGCGTGTGTTTTTCAGAATGCTGAACAAGCGCTGGCAGCCGGATTTCGTCCTTGCAAAAGATGTAAACCGACAGGTGAGCGTCTTCCTGATAAGGAATGGGTAGCTGTGATGACGGAGTACATTGATCATAATTATATGGCCCCCCTCACCCTTGAAACGTTAGCTGAGGTATGTCATGGCAGTCCTTATCATTTACATCGAACCTTTAAGAAAGTAACAGGAATCACTCCCGTGGATTATATACAGCAAAAGAGAATCGCTAAGGCATCTGAGTATTTGCTTACTACAGAGCAGGCAGTTGCTGAGATTGCATTACGTGTGGGTCTGCCCAATACATCGTATTTTATTACTTTATATAAGAAAAAAACAGGGTATACGCCCACACAGTTTCGTCAGCTTAACAAACAGAAAGTAACGTTGGCTTCTGATTTTCATTTGGAGGGACCGAATCATGGAGAATAAAACAAATGCTATTCTATACTGGACATTATTAACCGATAAGGACTGGAGTTTTTATATTGCAGCCACAGAGAAGGGTTTAAGTTATGTGGGCTCGCAGCAGCAACCCTTTGAGGAATTAAGCGAATGGGTTAGACGTCGTTTTCCGGGGAGTGAACTGGTGCAGGACGATGAGAAGATGGCGCCTTATGTAAGGGAGCTTAGTGAATATTTGCAAGGGAACCGGCAGAGCTTCGGCATTCCTTTTGATTATCAGGGAACTCCATTTCAGCTTGCGGTGTGGAAGGCGTTATGTGAAATTCCATATGGACAAACCTGGTCCTATTCGGATATTGCCACACATATTCAAAAACCAGCTGCGGTGCGCGCGGTAGGGACTGCCATTGGCGCGAATCCGATTCTGATTACGGTGCCCTGCCACCGGGTTATTGGTAAGAATGGGACATTAACAGGATACCGGGGTGGTTTGGATATGAAGACCAAGCTACTTCAGTTGGAGAGAGGAGAGTATACAGCAGATATATGAAAATAGAGTCCAATTACACCTCCCCAAAAACCTTGCTGAATAAAGGAACAGGTTATCTGTCAGGCTACAGTCATTCCTTAAATCCATATACGGGCTGCACTTATGGCTGTTCCTATTGTTATGTACGCCAGATGCCTGTCTCGCTGTTCCGCAAAGAGGAGTGGGGGACATGGGTAGATGTTAAACAAGAAGCGGCTGCAATTTTACAAAAAGAACTGCACAAAGCGAAGGCCAAAGGTCCCGTCTCTATTTTTATGTCGTCAAGCACAGATCCCTATCAACCGGTAGAGCACAAGGAAGAGGTGACGAGATCTTTATTGGAGGTTATGGTTCAAGATCCGCCCGATTTCCTATTCGTGCAGACGCGTAGTCCGCTGGTTCGCAGAGATATAGATTTATTATTACGTTTAGAGGATAAGGTTCGTGTAAGTATAACTGTAGAAACAGACCGAGAAGATATTCGCCAAAAATTCACACCAAGCGCTCCTCCCATTGCTGCAAGACTGAAGACGTTACAGCTTTTACGTGAAGCTGGCATCCCCATTCAAGCTACTATAGCGCCAGTACTGCCAAGCAGTCCAACTTTTCCAGCAACCTTAAGGGCTTTGGTAGATAGAGTCTGTGTGGATGACTATTTTATGGGCGACGGCAGCGGCGGCAAACGCACACGGAGATTAGGGATTTATTCCCTATATGAAGAGCTGCAACTGGAAGATTGGTATGATCCTGCAGCATATCGCAGAGTGTATGAAGGACTTCAGCAAGTTTTTTCCGAAGAGGAGCTATTCTTGAGCCAGAAGGGGTTCGAGCCTTAATCTGAAACATGGTATAATAAATGAGAGCATTCATACTTAGTATTTAATATACTTAATATCCGTAATAGCTTATTGGAGGATTAGTGTGGCAAAAGCAAAGGTGGCCAAGCGGCCCACAAGAGATGAATTTGTGCTTGAGGAGTTAGGTAATCAGTTAGTTGAAGCTAAGCAAGAAGGTTCTGAGATTTTATTGACCGTATGGGGAAAAGAAGAAGAGGTACGCGGCATGATCGTGGAAATGGATTCGCGAACCGGGAAAGTACACCTCAGTAACCATGAAGAAATCATAAAAGTTCCTTTTATGGATATCATGCAGGTTAATTATCCCAGAGATTAATGGGCACGGCAGCAACAGGAGGTCCTGAAAGCTATCATAGCTTTGGGGCCTCTTTGATCATAAAGGTAAGGAATAGAGGATATAGAAAGGGAGGTCAACAATGCAAGTAACCAAAACCAACGCGATGCGAATGCTGGATGCCAAAAAAGTTGGCTATGAAGTGTTCGCTTATGACAATGAAGATGGACTAATCCATGGCACGGCTGTGGCTGAGAAGATTGGAAAGGCGGCAGAGACGGTTTTTAAAACGTTGGTTGCTCATAGCGGCGCAAATCTTTATGTATTTGTTATCCCAGTTGCCGAAGAGCTGGATCTCAAAAAGGCGGCCAAAGCCGCCGGAGAGAAAAAAATTGAGATGCTGCCAGTGAAGGATCTGCAGAAATGGACAGGGTATATCCGCGGTGGTTGTTCACCTGTTGGAATGAAAAAGCTGTACCCCACGTTCATTGATAGCAGTGCAGAAGGGCTGAACACGATGGCTGTCAGCGCTGGGAAGATTGGCCAGCAAATGGATGTAGCCCCACAGTTACTCGCTGAGGTTGTGCATGCGAAGTTTACAGAACTAATCAAATAGCCGAGCAGCAAGCTGGCCTAAATATTCCTTCAATGCTAACCCTGTTGTAGAGATCGCTCCTGGGGAGGGACTGAACTTGGCGGGCTGCAGTGCAATATCAGCGCTGGCGATATAATCCGTAGGATAGGCTTGCGCTGTTAGCCCCGCATTCTTAAAGTGCAACATCGCACGGGACATATGAAAACCTGAAGTAACTAATATAGGTTTTTTTAGTCCGGTTTGTTGCAGGATGGCTGCGGTATTTACAGCATTTTGCTCCGTGTTGAGGGATTGATTTTCGATCAGGATGTCCTCTTCGGGTATGCCGAGACCCAGTAGTTGTCTTTGCGCGATATCCGCTTCATTACCACTGTCGGAGAATACTTGTCCGCCAGAAAATAAGATTGGCAGACCTGTCTGCCGATGGAGGCGAACAGCAGTAAGCAGGCGATTTGCCGCTGATCCGTATAAATTTCCCTCGCCGTCTATATCCGGTGTGCCAGAGCTGGCGCCCCCGCCGAGTACGACGATGACATCTCCTTGCAAAGTTTCCGGCTGCGGATATTTCCGTTCTAGACTGCCGATCAGCGCATCGCTGACTAAGGGTGTCATGGAGAAATACATTAATAGTGTAACCCCGAGTAGAACTAGTGCTGGCCGGCGGTTTTTTTTCCATAACCAAATGACTAAACCTAGCAGAAGCACGATAAACAGGCCGGGAGGAAGCACAAAGCTGTATACAAATTTGATGATGTAAATCAACAGTATCAACCGCCTTCTAAAAATATAAGTTCAGGTTGTATTGTAACATGAGATTGCAAGATTACATATTTACATGCGCATCCTTATACAAAACGGATATTGCCGCAGCTATCAGGATCATCCCCATAAAAGCGGGTGCAGCATGGCCAAGTGATACATATATTTGCCCTCCAATGACAGGCCCGATCATTCTTGCTAAAGCCTGAATAGATTGGCTACCTCCTTGAATCCTCCCTTGTTCACTAGAATCGACAGACTTGGAAAGCATCCCATTGAATGAAGGCCCAAAGATCGAATCCCCAAAACCAAATATAAACATTCCAGCGATAAAAAGCGGATAGTATGAGAACAAAGCAGATAGTGCAATAAGGCTGTAGCCTATAATCTCCGAAACCATTCCAAGAATTGCGATCTGTTTATCCCTAAATTTCAGCAAAAGCTTAGGCATGATGAAACCCTGTGAAATGATGTCTTGGAAGCCCATAATTGAAAACATCAGTCCGATTAGTGCAGGCTTCCAGCTGAAAGTATCCATTGTGAATTGTGAAAAAACAGCCTGTAAAGATCCGTTGGGTATCCAGAGTAAGAATGCTGAGACCAGTAGCCTTTTTAAGTTTTTTATGGACAATATGCTTGCAAGCTGTGTAAATGGATTCAGTCTTACCAAGGTAATTTCTTTTAGTCTATTGTTCTTGTCAAGGCTCTCAGGCATAAAAAAGAATCCGTAAACAACATTTAATAAGGTTATTATTGCTCCGAAATACATAGGTACAGAATAACCAAACTTGGCAAGTAAACCGCCTAGCGTTGGACCAATGACGGTGCCTACACCAACAACCGCACTCACCCAGCCAAAGTATTTGGTTCTCTGTTCTGGTGGAATGATGTCAGCAAAATAGGCGAAGATAGTACCTATGCTTCCGCCGGTTATACCTTCTATTATGCGTCCAACAAAGAGAACCCATAACGCTCCTCCTATCCCAAAAACTAAGTATCCAATCGCGGAACCCAAAAGGCATACCAAAAGTAATGGACGACGCCCATATTTGTCACTCAAAGCTCCAAGTGCAGGGGCTGCAAAAAATACGCAGACTGCATAAACAGAGGTTAGCAGCGTGACAACTATTGCCTGTTCTCCCGGATTGCTTATATAAGGCTGCACTAAAAATGGGACAACGGGCATGATGATACTGAAGCCTATTCCGCACAGAAACACAGAGATCAAACCGAAGATTAGAGCGTGTTTATCTACGGTTTGCTCTGTGTTCTGTTCATTATGTGATCTGAATTTGAACATTAAATTCTCTCCTCAAAAGTTGATGTTTTGATTCCTTGGAAACAAATCTGGTACATCACCATTTTTATCACGGTTTTGTTTCCGTGTCAACAAAATAATGACCATAAAAATGCAGCCTTTCTCATAAGAGCCCGGCTGCATGGAGTTTCATTTTCATTATTCGAATTTATTCGGATTAAAATCTATACCCTGTTTCTTTATTTCTGCATCCAAATGCCTACTATACTTTTCTACGAAGCTAAGCATACTGTCAAATTGCTCCTCAGTTACCTGCTCAAATACGGCTTTATCCCGCTCTTGGAACTCTTTGTGTAGGTCCTCATGGATTTTATAAATTACTTTCCCTTGCTCAGTAAGCTTAAAATAGATTTCTTTTTTGTTATCCGATTTTTGGTAGCTTTCGATGAGGCCCTTTTGGATGAGCTTCTTAGTTAATTTACTTATGGCACCGCGAGTCATATAAAAGGACTCTGCAAGTTTTGTGACGTTGGAATCTGCATTTTTTTCAATGTATTCGATGCAATGTACTTCAGAAGGTTTATAACCCTTAAGACTGTCTTCCATCTTATCCTTATTAAGCCAAACCATCTTGTTATATACGTCCCTGAAACCCATCATGACCTGATCTTCTTTGTTCATGGCCTGTCCTCCCAGCGCTCTTACATTAACAAATTATATTGATTTTTTGTTTCTATTTCAACAATATTAAAGTTGAGGATAGTTTGTTTCATTGAACTTTAGATAAAAATAACAGGTGAGTAGTAACAAGCGTAGATATAATATTCTTAAGAAACTGCGGTTTCTTCTTAAGAAAGTTCATCCGCTTGAAGCTGCACCAAAGATTGTTTGTCTGTTATCATAAGATTAAGATGATTGGACAGCTGTGGGATGATTTCTCTAAGGTAGGAGGACTGCATAATGAAGAGTATTCGGGTACTGCTCGCAGATGATGAACCGGTGATTTTGCGAGGCCTAAAAAAACTGATTTCATGGGAGAAGCTTGGACTCACCATTGTTGGAGAGGCCAGTGATGGAATTGAGCTGAAACAACAGATCGAGGATTGTGATCCTGATCTGATTATTAGTGATATAAGCATGCCAGGATATACAGGGATTGATATCATCCGCGAAATTCATGAAGCTGGCAGAGCGGTGAAGGTTATTTTTATAAGCGCTTATCAGGAGTTTACGTATGCCCGTCAAGCACTGCAATATGGTGCGCTGGATTATTTGGTGAAGCCCGTGAACAAAAATCAGCTGGAACAGGTTGTGAGCAAAGCCGTCTCCCTTATTCGTCAAGAAACAGAAGGCGAGCGCAACAAAGAGAAGCTGAACCATTATGAACAGAGAAACCGCAGATTAACGATCGAAGAATTGCTCGACAAGCTGACGGACGGCAATAAGGGAACAGCAGACACCTTACTTGATATGGGGATTATTGCGCTAAGTCGCTACGTCAGTATTTGTTTGGTAGAGACGGACGAGTCGTCGGGGCAGCCTTCCAGATGGGAAGAACGCGAACGTAAGCTAATTGATTTTGCACTGTCTAACATTATTAAAGAAACCGTGGAGCAAAGCGATAATAGCTATATGTTCCGTAAAGGGGAACGTTTTTGTATCCTGCTCCAGCATGAATATGCTGAGGAACCAGCGAGAATTGCCTTAGACCTCCATGACAAAATTACAAGTTTTCTGAAATTAAAGGTGACTCTTGGGGTAGGCAATCCTGTTGACGGTATGGATGATGCTGATGAATCTTATCGCCAAGCTTTGAAAGCGCTAAATTATAAATATTTTACAGGGCCTAATCGTGTGATTCCTGTTAAAGAGAGCAGGTATGAGAGTGAATCATTGATTCAAGCTCCGCTGCATGAAATCCAGTCCGCCCTTGGGATTGCCATGAAATTACAACACAAAGAACAAATTGAGCAAGAGTGCCTGCGATTATTTCAGACGATTCGGCAGACGGCAGGCGGGAATAGAAACCAAGCCGTTTCTACCGTATACAATACATTCTTGCAGCTTGAACAAGAGCTTATTCAATTCGGTGTGGAGGCAGGTCCATCACTTCAGGATACAAATCCGATTCTTGAACGATTGGCTAATTATTCTACCTTCCAAGAGGTGGAGGAAGATTTCCGTGTGCTTTTGAGCAAAATGTCCGGGCAAATTGGCAGTCGCATGGGCAGTAAGGAACTGAAGCAGCTATCCCAGGTGAAGGCTTATATTGAGGAGCATTATCCAGAAAATATTACACTGGAATCTATGGCAGGGATGATGTTTATGAATTCCTATTATTTCAGCAGCTTTTTCAAAAAACATACCGGACAGAACTTTAAGAATTATGTCACTGAGGTGAGGATGAATCATGCCCTTCGTTTATTGCTGCAAAGCGATATGATGGTTTATGAGATTGCCGATAGTGTAGGCTACAACAATGCCCGGCATTTTAGCGATATGTTTAAGAAGAAATATGGCAAGCTGCCACAAGAATATAAGCAATCCTTCAAAAGCCAATAGTCAGATGGATAGCAAAGGGGATGCCTTCATTCATGTTTATCTGGGGCCGAAGATCCAAAAGTATATTTGTTAAATTCTCCGCTTCCTTTTTATTAGTCGGCCTAATTCCGCTTTTTGCACTTAGCTACATTTCTGTGCAGACGTTTTCCGGATATGTCGAGCGTTACACAACAAGCAATTTGCAGCAAATGGTGCTATATATGAGCTATAACCTGAATTCAGCCTTTAATCAGTACAATGAGGTCTCTAAGCTGATGTATACGGGACGATATGAAGGTTTTATCGAGAGTTATTCGCAGAATCAAACCTATAATGTAAATGAGCTGGAGCAGATCAATACGATTCCTATTGAAACCTTTCTAAAAACAGTTCTCTACAGTGATTCCTACATCACCAGTGTTTATTTTCATAGGGAGTCAGACGATAAGCTCTACTATCAGGAAAAAGAAAACAGAGGGGTCAATTTTGATTTGCTGCCTTATCAAGAGTGGTTAACTAAAATGGCTCCAAATCCTTCACAAGTGGCAATTTTCCCTACCCATTCCGAAGAATATTATACAGGTTCAAAGCGCAGTGTGTTCACCATCGGCCGTACTTTAATTGATATTTCCGGGCGTGTCACCAAAGATCCCAAGATAGTTGGGACCTTGTTTATGGATGTGGATGTTTCGTTATTTAATCAGTTCTTCAGAGAATTAAATCTGGGGGGACAGGATGAATTATTTCTGCTGGATGGCGACGGAAATGTATATTTCACGAATGAGACAAGGTCAGCGAATGGAGAGGCTTTTCGGGCTAAAAAGGACGAGGAGATGATCGTTCTCAGTGAAGAGATTCCTTTTCTTAAAGGCACGGTGACTGCCAGAATTCATCGAGCAAATTTATTCGATCAGCTTTTTTCAGCCCGTACGACGGTGTTTATAGCGATGTTTATTTGTGCGATTGCAATGATCATCATGGGCGTCTGGTTCTCTAGGCGGCTGGCTGCTCCGATTCGGAACTTAATTAAGCAAATGGCTATCGTAGAATCCGGTAATTTGGATACCCAGATGGTCGTGAACAGCAATGATGAAATGGGTAGACTTAGCCATGGTTTTAACCGAATGGTCGAGCGTTTACAAGCCTATATCGATGAAGCTTACGTTGCCCAGATCAAGCAGAAGCAAACGGAGTTAAATGCTCTGAAGAGTCAGATTCGTCCGCATTATTTATACAACACCCTGGAAGTCATTCGAATGAATGCGGTGGATAAAGATAATGATGAGGTCGCAGATATGATTTTATCACTCTCTAACCAGTTGAAATATGTAATCGACTATGGAGAGGACAGGGTAAGCATACGACAGGAGCTGGAGCATCTACGGGATTATTTCTATATTATCTCTGTGCGGTATGAGAATAAATTTGAGCTTGTAGTCGATCTCTCACCCGAAGTGGATCTGAACTGGTACATTCTGAAATTGTCACTTCAGCCGATAGTTGAAAATGCTATCCAGCATGGCTTACGCAGTCAAGGCAGAGGGACAGTTGGATTGACGATCGAAAAGAAAGATGAAATGCTGTTGGTTACGATCTATGATGATGGAATCGGTATGAGCAAGGAAAAGGTACAGCAGTTGGCTGAAACCTTGGAAGAGCCTAGTTCGCCTAGCAAAAATGTTGGACTAAAAAATGTACATGAACGAATTCGTACAGTGTACGGTGCAGAATACGGGGTATCTATCAGCAGCCGTGAGCATATTGGGACATCAATTCTATTGTTGCTTCCGATTGTAGAGGATCCGTATAAAATCTCGGATTCGGAGAATGCGTAAAGGATAGACGATGAACGGAAGACTGCGGTCTTTCGTTCTTTTTTTACTTATTCTTAAATTCACCGCATATCCCGCTTAAAAAAGTTCATTCTAACTATTTATAAGGAATGCTATTCTATTAGCAACGGAAACGCTTTCGAGAGATGATGCGCACATCTTGCTTCAGTTTCCACGGTTCACTAAAAGGGGAGGCTATTATGATATGTACAAAAAAACAATGATGAAACTATCCGTATTGTTACTTGCCACAACAACAGTTTTGACTGCTTGCGGTGGAAATAATAATAATGCAGGAAGTAAGGCAACTAATACGCCAGCATCCGAGACGCCTTCAAATACACCGCAAGAGACCAAAAAAGAGGTTAGCTTTACGATAGGTTACGCCTCCGGAGATCCGGCCACCAAAAAAGCTATCTCAGATACGGTCAAAAAGTTTACTGCAGCTAATCCGAATGTCACTATTAAAGATTTGAGCGAAACTTCATCCGCTGCCTATCTTGACTGGCTGAAAACCAAGGATGCTGTGGGTGAATTCCCGGACCTGGTGGAAATGCGGGATACAGAAGTTTTTGCCGATGCGGGTAAGATTGTAGAGCTGCCTTCCGATCTGCTAGATTTGTTCGAAGCCCCTCCACAAGTGGATGGTAAGGTGTGGAACGCACCGCTGCAAGTGAACGCTCCCCAAGGGATTATCTACAGCAAAAAAGCATATGCGGATGCAGGGATCACCGAGCTTCCAAAAACCTATGACGAATTCATCGCCATCCAAGAAAAATTGAAAACATCAGGCATTACTCCGATTGTAGTAGGCGGAAAAGATATTTTCCATATGGGCTTTTGGGTTAACAAATTCCTGATTGATGAGGTCTACTCGAAAGATGCAGATTGGAACTCCAAACGTACCGCTAAAACGGTCAGCTTCACTGATGCTAATGTAGTTCAAGGCATAACGGACTTCAAAGAATTGTTCAAGAATTATGTCGATAAAGGTTGGCTCAGCACGGGCGACAATCAGACCGCTTCGATTCTTGTTTCTGGCAAAGCAGCACAATTGTACTCCGGTACGTGGATGTTTACACAAATCGCTGAAGCAGACCCGAACTTTGAATTTGGCTTCTATGCTCTTCCTGACCGTGAAGGGAAAATCAATGTCATAGGTCTTCCGTCACCTGCAGGCTGGTCTTTATCGGCTGAAGCCGCTAAGGATGCAGACAAAACAGAAGCCATCAAAGACTTTATCCGTTTCTTCTTCGCCCCAGAACAGTATTCGAACTATTTAGCAACGATAAATGCGATTCCTTCAACAAAAGAGAAAGTAACCTATGACACAAGTGAACAAATGCAGGTGGCTTTGGATCTTATTGCTGACCCGAATGTAGTGAAATCGTTGGCGATCAATAACTGGTGGGGAGACAATCTAATCCCTCCACAATTCCGTAACTGGTACTACAAGCTGTTGCAGGATCTCGTGGTAAAAGATGGAGATGTAGCAAAGTACATGAAAGATGCGGATACAGAGTATGACAACCAAGTGAAAGCTAATCAGATGTAAGAGCAGCGCCTGATCGAGCAACCTCTGCTGCTGCAGAGGTTCTCTTTTTAACAAGCGCGGTCTTTAAGGGAGGGAGAGTAGCCATGGCTACATCCGCAGTAAATGCTGACAAGTCATTGATAGGCACTGTGCAGCACAAAAAGAAAAAGAAAAAATGGCAGTCCTACGCTCTGCTGTTCATATTACCATCATTTATTTTGTACACCTTGTTCGTTATCGTCCCTACGGTAGGCAGTGTCTATTTAAGCTTCACCTCATGGGATGGCATTAGCGACAACGTAAGGTATATCGGCTTCGCTAACTTTGTGGAAATTTGGAATAGTCCAAGGGTGCATAACGCACTGAAAAATACGATGATCATGACCATTTCACTTGTTGTTCTAGAGAATATTGCAGCAATTGCAATGGCTATGATGGTCGATAAGGTACGCTGGTTCCGGAATTTATTCAGAAGTGTATTTTATTTCCCTACATTGCTTAGTGGGATCGTAATGGGTTTCGTCTGGGCGATGATCCTGAATTACAACTTTGGTGTATTTAATCAGATTCTGGAGTCTGTTGGGCTTGGAACCTGGATTGTGGATTGGTTGGGCAATCCTAAATATGCGATGCTGTCGATTATTTTGTCTACCGTTTGGAAAGGCGCGGGGTATTATATGATCATTTATCTCGCTGGATTGCAAGGTATTCCGCAGGAATTGAATGAGGCGGCCAGTATTGATGGAGCAGGGGGCTGGCAACAGTTCCGGCATATTACCTTTCCGCTGCTTGCGGGGTCAATGACTGTATGTATGGTATTATCGATGATCAGCGCCTTGAAGATTTTTGATCAGATTGCCGTCATGACTGATGGTGGTCCGGGCTTTGAGACGGAGACATTAACTTATATTATTTATAAGGTTGGGTTTGGTGAATTAAGACAAGGTTTTGGTACTGCGCTGGCGATGGTCTTGTTCTTAATCATACTCATCATTACAGTCTTCCAAGTGAAGGTTCTCCAGAAGCGGGAGGTGCAGCTCTAAGATGACGATGCAGACACGCAAAAGAGTTGGGCAAATCGCACTTTTCATTGTTACATTATTAGTGGCTATTATCTTTTTCTTTCCTATTTTCTTTAATTTGATGTCAGCCTTCAAGAGTAATGCAGAGATTATGAAGGATGCCATTGCTTTTCCGAAAACCCTTTATCTGGACAGCTTTAAATATCTGTTAACTGAAACAGAGTTTCCAAGGGCTATTCTGAATAGTCTGATTTTGACAGCATTTTCTATTGCGGCACAGGTCTTGATTATTCCGATGGCGGGCTACGCAATTGAACGCAGAAATGCCAGATGGACCCGGTTCATGTTCGTTTACTTTTTAGCAGGAATGATGATCCCTTTTCAGGCGTATATGATTCCTCTGTTTAAAGAGCTTAGAATGCTGGGGTTATACGGCAGCCTTGCCGGTCCAATTCTAATTTATGTAGCCGGTGCGGTGGGCTTTGGATGTCTGCTGTATACAAGCTTTGTCAAAGGCATTCCTAGAGAAATTGAAGAAGCGGCAGAGATCGACGGATGTTCTCGTTATGCGATATTTTGGAAAATTGTTTTCCCGCTGCTAGGACCCGTCACAGCCAGTATGGTGGTCTTAAACGGACTTGGAATCTGGAATGATTTCCTGATGCCGATGCTGGTATTGCCTTCAGGACAGGCTAAAACTATGGTCGTGGAAATTTACCGTTATATCGGAGAATTCTCCTCACGTTGGGATATGATTTTTGCAGGAACAGCAATGTCGGTTGTGCCTGTGCTGATTGTGTTTATCGCCTTGCAGAAGTATTTTGTTAAGGGAATTGCGTCTGGTGCAACGAAGGGTTAATTCATAAAAAGGGATATATCCTGTAATCACTTAGTGGGCTGCGGGGTACATCCCTTTTTTTTGTATGGGAAACAATCACTAAAGCGTATTTGGATTCGCGGTTAAACGGCGGTAGCCCATTGGCGGGAGACCTGTCCAGCGTTTGAATTGCTTGCTGAAATGGGACACATCCCGATATCCTAGCCGGTGGGCAACCGATTCGACAGATAGACTATTATCCATTAGCAGCAGTTTGGCGTGACGAATGATCAAGCGGGATAAATATTGTCTTGGCGACATGCCATAAATTTGGTGGAAAACACGATTGCAGTGAGTTGTACTGTATCCGAGTTTTGCCGCAATGTGCTCAATACCGCCGCCTCTTTCGCCTGTGCTTGCAGCAGAGGAGACAGATCCTTGCAGCAATCCTTCGATGGCGTTAGCTAAGGCGACGGTATTTTCCGTAGCTTCTGTATCTGCCAGGAGGGGCATCTCCGAAAGTACCCAGCCGCTGAGCGCGGTTAGAAGTTGCAGCGAAGCATGCAATGTAATCAGGCGATTTCTGTGTGAGTCCTTTGACTCTGACAGGATGGAAGAATTTATGATGACATCTAGAGCGGAACGAATGGCTCGCAGCTCCGGGGTATTGCCACTTAGACTAACAGCGTCTGCTGTTAATAAAGCTCGCCGTAAAATCAGATCATCAATATCAAAATGTAGGCAGTAATAAGTCATGTCACGACTAGCATTCGAACCGAGGCTGCTATGTTCTACACCGGGACGAATGAACAAAATATCACCGCTTTGCTGGATAAAAGATTTATTGCCGACCGTCATATGTTGCTCACCCTGCAGTACAACGTTAATCTCAAACATAGGATGAGTGTGTACGGGATATTGCCAATCCGGATTTACTTTTCTCCAATGCGCGGCGAAGATATGGAAAGCCGCTTGGATGTCTGGAGACATCTGGCCATCAATAGAATTATGAAAAGCGGGATCATTCGAGATCATTTCAATCCTCTTTTACTGTAAAGTTTGGCTTCATTATAACATATGTTTTTATCGATGTTTGATTTGCCCAAATAAAAGAAGGCTTTAACCCTGTTGTACTTCCGGAAAGATCGATAACATGGAGATATAGCCCGGAGGTATCCGGGACCATGCTGGAAGGAGTGTTATTATTTATGGCGCATAATCAATTTTTTAATGCCCATCATTCACCGATTGGTGCATTTGCGAGTTTCACTTTAGGATTCAAAGGAGCTAGTGGAGGTTTCGATCTGGAGATTGGAAAACCACCTAGACAAAATATATTCATAGGATTAGAACGTGCTGACGGGAAGGGATATGATACACTGCCATTTCATGAAATCGGGGGTGAGGACGAAAGCAAACGTTATGATATTGAGAATCCGGATCCTAATCCTGATAAGGAGAATATTCTGTTCCCTTTTCAAGAGAATGAGATTTCCAGAGATTTTCATGTAGCCACAGACAGCTGGAGTGCGGGTGATTTGACCTTCCGGATTCTGTCCCCCGTTCGTTCTGTACCGGATCCAGAAACTGCCTCTATAGAAGAAATGAAGGATGTGCTGCTGCCTGCAGTGCTGGTTGAACTCGAAGTGGACAACTCCTCATCCGCCACCTCGCGCCGTGCATTCTTTGGTTTTCAGGGAACAGATGTGTATAGCGGAATGAGAAGACTGGATGATGTATCATCGGAGATTACAGGCGTTGGCCAAGGAAGATTTATTGCGATTGCTGCGGAAAAAGGAACTGCAAAGTCCGCACTGCATTTCACGATGGAGGATATTCTAACGGAGGAGCTGCAGGAGAATTGGACCTTTGGACTGGGACGAGTCGGCGCTTTGATCATGGATGTTCCAGCCGGAGTAAAAGAAATTTACCGCTTTGCTATTTGTTTTCACCGTTCAGGTTATATCACCTCAGGAATTGATGCTTCTTATTACTACAATCATTATTTCAACAATATAGAGGCAGTGGCTGAATATGCATTAGCTAGATTTGATATCCTTAAGCAAGAAGCGGAGCAAGCTAACGATAGATTTACTCATGATGACCTATCCGCAGATCAAACCTTTATGTTAGCGCATGCGATTCGTAGTTATTATGGCTCCACGCAATTGCTGGACTACAAGAATAAGCCATTTTGGATCGTCAACGAAGGCGAATACCGGATGATGAATACCTTTGATCTTACCGTCGATCAGTTATTTTATGAGCTGCGTTTGAATCCTTGGACTGTACGTAATGAACTAGATATGTTCGTGGAAAGATTCAGTTACGAAGATACGGTGCGTTTCCCGGGTGAGGATACAGAGTATCCAGGTGGAATTAGCTTCACACATGATATGGGTGTAGCCAACGTAGTTTCACGTCCGGGATATTCTGCTTATGAGGTCTATGGCATTGATGGTTGTTTCTCACATATGACACATGAACAATTGGTTAACTGGGTGCTGAGTGCAGCAACTTATGCAGAGCATACAGGCGACCGCGGCTGGATGGAACGTAATCTGAGTATTATGGAGAAATGCCTGGATAGCATGGTAAATCGCGATCATCCAGATCCTGAACAAAGAAATGGTGTCATGGGGCTTGATAGCTCACGTACGATGGGCGGAGCCGAAATTACTACGTATGACAGTCTGGATGTGTCTTTAGGTCAGGCTCGTAACAATATTTATCTGGCAGGAAAATGCTGGGCTGCTTACTTGGCTATGGAGAAAATATTTGCAGAGCATGGGCGTGCGGAACAGTCCAAAACAGCAGGGGATCAGGCTGAAAAATGCGCCGCAACAATGGTGGCAAGTGTTACAGCAGACGGGTATATTCCGGCTGTCATTGGAGAAGGCAATGACTCCAAGATCATTCCGGCTATCGAAGGCCTTGTCTTCCCTTACTTTACAGGCTGCAAAGAAGCTCTTGATCGTAATGGACGGTTCGCCGCCTATATTGGCGCACTCGACAAGCATCTGCATGCGGTGTTACAGCCGGGAGTATGCTTATTCGAAGACGGAGGCTGGAAAATCTCTTCAACCAGCAATAATAGCTGGCTCAGTAAAATCTATCTCTCCCAATTCATCGCCCGCAGCATTCTGGGACTGGAATGGGAGGAACGGGGAGCGGCAGCGGATCGTGCTCACGTAGCTTGGCTTACCCATCCGGAGTTGTCGATTTGGAGCTGGAGCGATCAGATTATTTCCGGTGAGATCACGGGCAGTAAATATTATCCGCGTGGCGTTACAGCGATTTTGTGGTTGGATGAGAAATAAGAATAGATAGTTTCAATAAGTAGAAACGGAATATGCATAAATACTAAGAGGGGGCTACCCCTCTTTTTTGCTGTTTCGAAGTATACACCTTTCGAAGCTGAGAGGAAATTAATATAGCTTTTACAGCTCATTGACGCGGAGCGTATATAGGCTTGTTATATTGAGGGGAAAAGGGGGATGAAATATGAGAGAAATGGAAGAATCGTCCTTTACCACTACCCAGCCTGTTCTTGCAAGCGATACTTATGGTTGGGATAAGCTTCAGGTTTCACAATGGTATAGCCCGCAGCAAGCTTTCACCCCATCCTCGGAGTCGAAATATTTAATTGGGATTCACTGCACAGCCTACTACGAAAACTATTACACCATTCATATTACCCCTTGTAATGAGAGCCTTCTTTGTCCTTGGGGCAGAACCTCGCTCTATTTTTTGAAAATTGAAATTACACCAGCGGTCATCGAAGAGATTGCTCGTGAATCAGGTTATCTGAAGGAAGGACATATCCAATTGGACCGCAAATTTCATGTCAAGGATTCCAAGCTGCTGCAATTAGGGCTTTGGATGCTGGAGGAATTGCAGAATGGCGGTGCCAAAGGGAAAATATACAGCGACTCTTTATCGAATATGTTAATTATTCATTTGTTACAACACTATTCTTCTGTGATCCCCCTGCACTCAAACAGTAAAACGCCCGCCAACCAAGAGATATTTCAGGTCATTCAATTTATGCGTGAGCGGTTGGAAGATGAGATTCAACTGACTGATCTCGCAACCATGGCTAATATGAGCCAATCACATTTTATTCGGATTTTTAAACAACAGACAGGGTATACCCCCCATAACTATTTAATCCGGCTGCGAATCGAACGTTCTAAATTTCTTATTCGTTCCGGGAAAATTGGGTTGAAGGAAATTGCGTCTCAGGTGGGTTTCGCTGATCAAGGACATTTTACTAGATTGTTCAAACGAGAAACCGGCCTAACCCCAAAGCTGTATGCGAATCAAAGCGCCTCCAAGCCTAATCATATGGTTTATTAATTTTATTCTTGTAAATGAGAGTTTTATTCAAGGAATGAAGTGTTTTGTTCAATTAGAGAGCTGCAGCCAGCTCCTATAATAAGGTTGAAGTAAGGCGTACAAATGCCGAACTACAACCTTATTAGGAGGAGAGAAAACATGAGATTAAAAAGATTATTCAGTCTGATTTGCGCGGGGGTACTTACGACCAGTTCTTTATCTTTAGTAGCATCTGCCACACCTGTCGGACCGGATAACCTAGTAAACACCGAGGTAGAGTCCAGCGCAGAGTCAACTTCAGCTTCAATGATCACTGCTGGATGGCATGAAGTATCCAAGCAAACCTTTTGGGTACTAGATGCTCTTGAAAGAGGACAAGGGGTGGCTACAGACGGGAATTCATTGATCTTTAATTCCTCGTATGGGCTCTTACGGACTGGACTTGATGGAAAATCCGTAAAAGCACGGAATGAATTGGCTATTCCACTGGAGATTGCCTCCCAAGGTGGAGACCATATTGGTGATATTTCCTACTATAACGGTAAAATATACGCTCCTATTGAAGACGGCAAAAACTATCAGCATCCTTACATTGCCCTTTATGATGTGAACACTTTGAAATATACGGGCACATCCTATGCTTTGCCGCTGAATTTGCATATTGGCGGTGTACCATGGGTAGCGGTGGATGCCGCTCGCGGTCAGGTTTATACAGCTCAGTGGAGTAATGCAAGCGTCTTGAATGTCCTTAGCCTCGACGATATGCATGTAATCACAACCGTTCCACTTTCCCAAAGCATTGATCGAATTCAAGGTGCCGAAGTGTACAACGGTATTCTATATGCCTCTACGGATAACGCGACCCAAACGGTTTACCAGATTGATCCAGAGACTGGAAACGTATCTGTGGCCTTTGATCGCAATCTGCCTAGTGGTACAGAAGCTCAAGGAATTGCTGTATTGCCCACCGCTGATGGTGCCCAGCTTCATATTCTTGATGTAGGCTCAAATCGTATTAGTGTGAACTTTCGCCATTATGCATTCTAATTCAAATCCAAGCGAAAAAAGGGGCTAACAGAAATGCTAAAGCAATCCAAAACCATTCTAACGTTATTATCCATTTCGATGTTGGCAGTAGCGGGCTGCGGTCAAGCCAATAACAGTACAGTTGAAGCCAAAGCGAAAGCTAATAACGCTCAGCCTACAGCAATCGCAGCAACTCCTGAATCCACAGAGACTCCAGCTACTAAGCCGGTGGAGATTACCTTTTATTATCCGGTTAATGTGGGGGGTCCTCTTACTAAAGTAATCGATGGGATGGCTAATACATTCATGGAACAGCACCCAGAGATTAAAGTTAATCCCGTGTATACAGGCAATTACGGAGATAATACCGTAAAAATCCAAGCGGGTGTACAAGCCAAGCAGCCACCGGATGTCGCGGTCATGATGTCAACAGAGCTATACAGCATGCTCGATATGAATGCGATTGTTCCGCTGGATGATTATATTGCGAAGGACAAGGACATTCAAATGGAAGACTTTTATCCCGCCTTTGTGGAGGATACTCAGTCTGAAGGTAAAACGTACAGCCTGCCCTTTCAGCGAAGTACGATTGTTATGTATTACAACAAAGAAATGTTCAAAGCCGCAGGACTTGATCCAGAGAAACCACCCACTACATGGGATGAGCTTGTAACCTATGCTAAGAAGCTGAACAAAGACGGTCACGTTGGGCTGGAAATTCCGGGCAATGATGATTCGTATTGGATGTTTCAAATGCTTGCTCGGCAAAATGCTTCTGATCCGAAGCAAAACATAATGTCTTCCGATGGCAAAAAAGCGATGTTTGATACACCGGAGAATGTGGAGGCATTGCAATTCTGGTTGGATTTATCCCATAAATATAAGGCGATGCCGGAAGGTGTTATTGATTGGGCTACGGTTCCAACGGATTTCATTCAAGGTAAAACAGCCATGATGATGCATACAAGCGGCAATTTAACCAATGTAAAAAATAATGCGAAATTCGAATTCGGTGTAGCGTTCCCACCTGCACAAAAGCAATTTGGATCACCCACTGGTGGCGGTAATCTGTATATTTTCAAGGACAGCTCTCCTGAAAAACAAGCTGCAGCTTGGGAATTCGCCAAATACATGACGGCTTCGGAACAGGCGGCCCTCTTCAGCAGCTCATCCGGTTATGTTGGCGTAAGAAAATCCGCATATGATACAGATGCAATGAAGAAATATACGGCGGATTTCCCGCAAGCATTGGTTGCAAGAAACCAGCTGGAATATGCGTTCCGGGAATTATCCACTCATAATCATGGTAAAGTATCGACGGCAATAACGAATCAGATTCAAGCGGCATTGGCAGGAGAGATTGATGCCGCAGGTGCGCTCAAAAAAGCGCAAGCAGAAGCAGATCAGGCACTAGCTCCCTTCAATAAGTAATTATTAAGGTATGGGGTACGCCAGGACAGCCTTGGTAGCATGTTCTGGCGTCATTCCATTATTCAATAATCTTAGAAACCTTTAACAGGGAAGGATTGAATGGTATGAATGCCGGATGGAGTGAGAGGCTTAGACGAAACGGATTCGGCTGGGGACTTGTGTTGCCTTCGCTGCTCTTTCTTTGCTTGTTTACTTATTACCCTATGTTTAAATCGCTTTGGCTCAGCTTTTATGAGAAAAACTTAGCAACTCCTGAGCCTTTGTTCGTAGGATTTGAGAATTACGCTAATCTATTGCATGACCATGTTTTTTTGAAGGTGTTCAGTAACAATATATGGTTCGCTCTTGGCACAGTACCAACCTCAATAGTTTTGGCTTTCTTGATGGCACTGTTTGCCGACAAAGCGATAAAAGGGCGGGGACTGGCACGTCTTTCCTTTTTCTATCCGAATATGATCCCAATGATCGCGGTGGCGAACATTTGGTTGTTTCTGTATACCCCTCATTTTGGTCTTTTCGCCAGACTGGCTTCTTGGATCGCAGATCAGCCTGTGAATTTGCTGGGAACACCTAATACGGTGATGGGCGCATTAGTCATCATGATGATTTGGAAAGAAGCCGGATATTTTATGATTTTTTATTTAGCAGGAATGCAGCAGATTCCTAAGGATTTATATGAAGCGGCTGCAGTAAGCGGAGTTGGTACGTTCACCTCCATCCGTAGAATTACAATTCCGCTTACGATGCCAACTACGCTGTTCGTGGCTGTTGTGGCGATAACGAATTCCTTTAAGCTGGTTGACCATCTCTGGATTATGACAAAAGGCGGCCCGAACAATGCAAGCAACCTGCTGCTTTATTATATCTACGAGTCCACTTTTAATTTCTACGATCAAGGAATGGCCGCATCGATGACGGTGGTCATGATCGTGTTGCTGCTCCTGATTTCCTCTTTGCAGTTTTTTGGCTGGGATCGGAAAATTCATTATGAATAGGAGGTGGAATCCGTGGAGGATAATCCATTAAAGCTGCACTTAGTATTAAGGCAGAATACACGTAAAGCTTTAGAAGAGGAGCGCATGTTGAACTTAGAAAAAACGAAGCGCCGAATCCAGCAGATACTGTGGCATGTTGTTGGATTTACTTTTGCCGCGGTCTGGATCATTCCCTTCCTATGGGTGGTCAGAACGGCTTTTTTACCTAAAGACGTCGCTATCGATTCGGGCTGGTCTTGGGGCTTTACGTTCGAGAATTTGATTCATGTCTGGAATGGAGCGCCTTTTGGACGATTTTTAATGAATACATTGCTGGTGTGCGGTGTTGTGCTAGCTGTGCAACTCGTTACGATGACAATGGCTGCTTATGCGTTCGCACGGGTACGTTTCTTTGGAAAAGAGCTGCTGTTCCTGTTATTTTTGGTGCAAATTATGGTGCCGCCGGATGTTCTTATCTTTTCCAACTATCAGGTGTTGAACGAAATGGGTCTGCTGGATACCAAGCTGGGGATTATGCTGCCTTACTTTGCCTCCTCCTTTGGAGTGTTTCTCTTAAGACAATCCTTTAAGCAATTACCCTATGAGCTCGATGAAGCTGCCCGGGTGGAAGGCGCCTCACGGCTGCATATTCTTTCCAGAATCTATGTCCCACTGTCACGCCCGATTTATGTGTCCTTTGCCATCGTGTCGGTCAGCTTTCATTGGAATGATTTCTTGTGGCCGTTAATTGTAACCAATTCAGAGGAAAATCGCTTGTTAACTGTAGGATTGGCCATGTTCGCAAAAGCCACGGAATCAGGCGCACAGTGGTCTGATGTCTGCGCGGCTACGCTGATTGTCTCGGCACCCTTAATGATTGGATTTTTATTGTTCCAACGGCAAGTGATAGGTAGTTTTATGAGCTCTGGCATTAAAGGTTAGGAGGAGGCATTTATGAGGCTGGCGATTATCGGAGACTTACATTATCCGGACGAATTGTTAAACAACAAGGTTTTGATTAAAGAGGCACGAGATGCTTTTTACGAGCAATTTATGAATCTATTTTTGTCCATCCCAGCCGATTATCATATTTCTGTGGGAGATATGGTGCATGCAGGAGAATTTAGCGAATTTAATTATATCATGGGTAAGATTAAGGACAGCAAGCATTCCAGGCGTTTTCTACATGTTCTTGGCAATCATGATACGTACACTTATCCTAAGCAAGAAATCCTTTCCGTCACCCGGCAGCAGCGATACAGTGTGATTGAAGAGACCCATGCGATCATTATATTGCTGGATACCGCACGGGAAAATCGTGACGATTGGAGCGGAACGCTTGATGATGAACAGTTAGCCTGGCTCGAAGCACAAATGAAGCGGACTACAGATAAGCCACTATTCGTCTTTGGCCATCATCCCTTGTATAATACGACGGCTAGATCAACTGAGCCAATGATGTCACTGGATCCCAGCTTGGATATTTGGCCGATATTGAAGCAATGGCAAGGTGTGGGTTTCTATTTCAACGGGCATAATCATGTGCATTCTATCGTTAGACAAGAAAACTGGCATTTCATTCAAACGGCCTCCATTCTGGATATTCCTGCTGCTCGAATTCTCACTGTGCTTGAAGATGAGATCCGGTTAGAGATGGTGAGTCTGGCGAGCGAGCAATTAAGTAAATGGTCTTCATTATTTACCCTCAGCATTTTTGATTATGAAAAATATCCGCAGGCTGAAGGGGAGGCGAGAGATCAGGAACTAATCATCAATCGACTTCAAAGGGACAGAAAGCAGGTGGACCAGCAATGAATCGCCAGCCAGTAAGATTAGCCATCGTAGGCGGGAATCGCGGGGCCAGTTTTATGAATGCACTATACTCTCTATCGGATCGGATACATCTGACCGCCACTTGTGACTTGAATGAGTGGGTGCTTAATCAATGGAAAGAGAAATTTCCGGACATCCGAACGTATCGGGATTATCATGAAATGTTAAAAGATTCGGCAATTGATGCGGTGTTTATCTTAAGCCCCATGCATTTGCATGCCAGACAATCT
Organism: Paenibacillus sp. FSL E2-0190; assembly: GCF_037992965.1. NCBI lineage: Bacteria > Bacillati > Bacillota > Bacilli > Caryophanales > Paenibacillaceae > Paenibacillus > Paenibacillus sp. FSL E2-0190. Next base: position 4,153,192 of record NZ_CP150306.1, on the reverse strand, counting down.
ATTGATGCTTTAAAAGCGGGTAAGCATGTCCTAAGCGAAGTGATTTCGATCCAATCTTTAGAGGAAGCTTGGGAGCTTATCGAAACTGTTGAACAAACTGGACTTAAATATATGATGTCTGAAAATTACTGCTTCTCGCGCTCCAATCTGACGATTAAACATATGGCGGATCAAGGCATGTTCGGTGAAATTACTTATCTGGAAGGCGGATACATCCATGATTTACGTCACTTGACTCATCATCCGGATGGATCTCTGACTTGGCGGGGGCAATTACATCAGCATTATAACGGGATCAATTATCCGACGCATTCTATAGGTCCAGTTGCCCAATGGATTAATCTCAAAAAGCCTGATGGAGATCGATTAAAAAGCATCTCGACTTTTGTTTCTAAATCAAGATCCTTACAATATTATTTTGGAGAGCATTATGGAAAAGATCATCCGGCAGCGCGTGAAGGTTTCTGGCGGCAAGGCGACAGTGCGGTTGCGGTCATCCAAACGGAAAAGGGTGTACTGATTGAGCTGCGTGTAGACTGGAGCTCTGTACGACCTCATAATAAAACTCATTATTTGCTGCAAGGAACTGAAGGGGCGTATATTACGGGCCGCCATCAGCAAGAGGAAGATTTGATCTGGTTCAGGAATCTTTCGCCCAAAAATATAGAGAATGGAGAGGAATTGTGGGAGCCGTTAAGCAGCTATCAGCCACTTTATGATCATCCAACATGGAAAAAATGGGGCGAATACGCTGCTGGGACGAAACATGGCGGAGGTGATTTTATGGTGCTTGAGGAATTCATTTCCGCGATTCAGGAGGATCGCACCCCTTCGGTGGACGTATATGATGCCGTTACTTGGAGCTCTGTGTTTACATTATCTATGGAATCTGTAGAGATGGGTGGGAAAGTTATAGCTTTTCCTGATTTTAGATCGATGGTGAGAATTTGACGGTGGAACAGGCGCTTTCCAAACTTGTAATGAAAAAAGAAATGCTGTCCGACTTGCCTGCTTTTCATTGCCCCGCTGGGTATCGGCTTACGTCCTTCCAGCCGGAGGACGAGCGAAATTGGGAGGATCTTATCCGTCATTCTTTTACGAGAGAAGTTAAATTCGTAGATAAAATCAGTGATCATGTACCCTTGTATTCGGATCGCTTGTTGTTCATTTGCCGCGGGGATCAGCCTGTAGCGACAGCTACGGCCTGGGAATTAAGCAGTGGAGACCCTAAGCGCTGGTACTTGCATATGGTTGGAGTGCTTCCGGAATATTCTGGCAAAGGCCTCGGTTATGCTGTAAGTCTTGCTGTTTTGCACAAAATAAGAGAATCAGGTGGAGCGGCAGCCTCTTTAGAGACCGATGATTTCAGACTGCCCGCCATCCGTATTTATTTGAAATTAGGATTTCAGCCGGTGTACTTAGACGATAGTCATCCTGGAAGGTGGGAGCGAATCCTGCAAAGGCTTTGATTTTGATAATGATTAATGCTAGGGATTAGGGGGGCTATACGCCTCCTTATTTCATTCTTGCACCTACTGAAGGAGCTTGATTCAAGAATTAACTTGTCGTTAGGTTTAATTGCTGCTATAGTCATACTGACTTATTAAACGCGTTTAATAAGTCAGTATGACTATAGGTGAGAGAGTGGGAGAGCCATGGCGAGTGAGAAACGACTTCCTTCACAGCAAATGAAATCTGAAATTATCCGAAGTATTCGAACAGCATTATTAGAACTAGGAAAAGCAACGAAGGCAGAGTTAAGCCATAAATTGCAATACAGTTTCCCAACGATAAGTAAATTTCTAATGCAGATGGAAGAGGCAGGGGAAATAACGGTCAGCGGTCTGGATGAGTCAAGTGGGGGAAGAAGGGCAATAAGATACACCTATAATCCGAATTATCGGTTAGGGATGGCTGTTTTTTTGGAAAAAAATGAAACCAATTATACCATCTATAATTGCATTGGGGAGGTAATCAAAGAAGGGAGTTTGCCCAGTATTCTTGAGGAAGATGTTAGTAAACTGGTCATGCTTATTGAAGATGAAAAAAAGGCCAATCCTAAAATCCATTCTGTGGCTATTGGAGTTCCAGGTGCGGTGAATCATGGGCAGATTTTTCTGATTCCGGGTTATGAGAAATATCAGAATTTAGATTTGAAAAGACACATAGAAGATCAACTATCTATTCCGACAATCGTGGAAAATGATATGAATGCCGCTGTAATCGGCTATATGACGCAACGAAATTTGAAAGAGAATATATCTCTAATGTATCTGTATTTAGGGAAAAATGGTCCGGGGGCTGGGATCGCGGTTAATGGTGAAATCGTGCGAGGAAAGACGTTTTTTTCAGGAGAAGTTCAATTTTTGCCACAATATGATCATAAAAATTTCATAGAGGCATTAACTGGAGATCCTGGTGGATCAAATATGCAGTCGAATCATAGTGTGGATGCGATTAGTCGATTAGTGGCTACTATGACTTCTATTTTGAATCCGCATTATATTATTTTTTGTGAGGATGAATTAGCTCCAGCCATGCTTAATCAAATCTATGAACGGAGTGCAACATACGTTCCGAAGGAGCATCTTCCAGCGTTAGCGGTAAGTAACTTGAAACGTGATTATCTGAATGGATTACAAAGTCTTGGATTAGGCTTATTAGTTTCACAACAAATAGATGAGAACAATTAAGGAGATAACTATGGCAACTTTTTTTCTTATTATTATTTATTTAGCATTTATTAGTTTAGGCTTGCCGGATTCATTGCTTGGCTCCGCTTGGCCAGTGATGAGAATGGACTTAAATGCTTCATTAGGTACTGCTGGAATTCTTTCGATGGTTATTGCAGTAGGGACAATTGTGTCCAGTTTAATGAGTGGTGTTATCCTTAAACGTTTTGGTACAGGGAAAGTAACTCTTATTAGCTGTATCATGACTGCTGTAGCGTTGCTTGGTTTTGCAGGGTCACCTTCGTTAGTCTGGTTAATTATTGCTGCAATTCCACTTGGTTTAGGTGCAGGATCTGTAGATGCCGGATTAAATAGTTATGTGGCTACGCATTATAAAGCCCATCATATGAGTTGGTTACACTGTTTCTGGGGAGTGGGCGCCACGCTGGGTCCTATTATTATGGGCTCTTTTATCTCTGGAGAAGGTCTATGGCGGCAAGGTTATCTTACGGTTGCTTACATACAATTGAGCTTAGTCATTATTCTATTCGTTACACTGCCCTTATGGGATAGAGTGGCTGGGAGCAATAACCACCCGAATGCTGAAAGTGATCCTGAGTTCAACCATCCGGAGCTAGAGCATGCCGCAGAGAACACAAAACCATGGAAATTAAGAGGGGTAAAGCTAGCAATGTTAACCTTTTTATTTTATTCTGCCATCGAAACGAGTATGGGCTTATGGGGGAGCAGCTTTCTTGTAAACATTAAAGACATTCCTGCATCAACTGCAGCGACATGGGTATCATTTTTTTATCTAGGGATTACCTTTGGTAGAATGGTGACGGGTTTCATTACTTTTAAAATGAGTAATAAACAGCTAATTCGATATGGCCAGCTCATTGCTTTAATCGGTACGGTGCTGTTAGTATTGCCGCTTCCAACTATAGTTTCACTTGTAGGATTTATGATTATAGGTTTAGGGTTAGCCCCCATTTTTCCGTGTATGCTTCATGAAACCCCTGTACGATTCGGGAAGAAACATGCTCAGTCGATTATGGGCTTTCAGATGGCAACAGCTTATACCGGCACCACGCTGATGCCGCCTTTTATCGGCTTATTAGCTTCGAAATTCACGCTGGGTATTTTTCCTGCGATGATCGTTTTTTTCGCCATCGTTATGCTCTTGTGTACAGAAAAGCTAAATCAATACTCAGCAAAAGTAAATGTCGGTTAAGTTTGAATTGAATATATTACGGACTAACCCTTCATATATATAGCTATAGGAGGGGGGAGCTGTAAATGTGGTTGTTAATTATTATAGGTGTTGGATGTCTCTCCGGTTTTATATTGTTTAGAAAGAATTTATTGGCCGCCCATCCCGAACATTTTCAAGGACCGGAGAAATTGTCCATCATCATCCCCGCAAGAAATGAAGAATACAATTTGCGTTTTCTGCTCGACTCACTCCAGCTCCAAACCATTGCCCCCTATGAAATTATTGTTGTGGATGATTTCTCGGAGGATCGGACCAAGAAAATTGCCGAAAGCTATGGAGTTAAGGTTATTGCCAACAGCAGTCTCCCTGAGGGATGGACGGGCAAGAGCTGGGCAGTCTGGAATGGGTATTTACAAGCCTCGGGCGATATTTTTGCTTTTCTGGATGCAGATATCCGGTTAAAGCCTAACGCTCTGGCCTCATTATTAAAAGCAAGGGAGCTATCGAAAGGTGTCATTTCGGTAGTTCCTTTTCATCATACAGAAAAGCTGTTTGAGAAACTTGCCTTAATCATGAATATGCTGGGGATCTTCACATTCACCTCTGTTTTTGAAAAGAATAACGCTAAAAAAGGATTATACGGTTCGTGTATTCTAGCTTTAAGGCAGGATTATGAAAAAGTTAATGGCCATCAAAGCATTAGATCTGAAGTGCTGGATGATTTGTCTTTAGGAGAGAAGTTTATCGCTGCAGGTGTTCCCATTAGAAATTTTATCGGTTATGGCTTAGTATCTTTTCGTATGTATCCGAAGGGGATAAAAAGTGAGATTGAAGGCTTCAGTAAAGGGGCTGTCTTAAGCACCTCAACGTTAAGCCCGCGGACAATTATTCCAATCGCGCTTTGGGTGATCGGACTCATCATCTCAGAAACTGTGTTTATTTTTGCGAATACTTCATGGTATATGCCTTTATTGATCGGTTATCTCCTTTATATGTTCCAGCTCTTTTATTTTATAAAATATGTAGGTGTATTTGGCATCGTTATTCCTGTATTTCACGTGGTGGCAACTGTTTTCTTTATCTTGATCATGTTGTATTCGATTTATCAGGTTGTTTTTCTGAGGCATGTAAGCTGGAAAGGAAGGCAGATCCAGGTGGGAGGCCCTAGGGACTAATGATCATATTGTGGGTCGCGGGTTTATTTTTGTCGGGATCTTTTATGTTTTCCTATTGGCTTGCTCTTGCGCGTAAAAAGAACTTGAAAGACATTGGCGACGGTAATCCGGGGGCTTTGAATCTCTGGAAGTCATCTGGCTATAAATTCGGAATTTTTGGGGTGTTGTTGGATTTTTTAAAAGGATATTTGCCTCTTTTATGGGTAATGGAAAGTCATTATAGTCAGGGTTATTTCATTATTCCGCTAGCCTTAGCTCCTATTGCCGGTCATGCCTTCTCTCCATTTCTTAAAGGAAAAGGAGGGAAGGCGATCGCCGTAACCTTTGGGGTATGGAGCGCGTTGACAGGATTCAAGGCCTCTTTAGCATTAGCAGTTATCCTGGCAGTGTTGAAAGTGCTCGGCAGCGGGTACAAAAGCAGAGGGAATTCACCTGTCTCGGATGGTGTGCAAGTGGTTAGCGGAATGCTGCTCCTTTTTGTTTATTTGTGCATCAGTAAGTGGTCTGCTCCTATCCTGTGGGTATGGTTTGGGAGCTTTGTGATCCTTATGTATACGCACAGGTTAGAATGGATTGCATGGGTGAAGGAATATTCAAAAAGGGAGCGGGGGCATTGAAGTTACTTTCTTTGTCGCGATAGATGTTTTGTATAGGTTAATAAACAGGTTTCCAGCGATTAATTTCGGGGAAGCCTGTTTTTTTCGGTTTTATAAGATGCGTTATCTTTAAACAGAAGATTTTATAATGGCTAAAGTTGGTGCATTTTAGTATCTTTAATTATAAATGCTTTCAATTTAGAAAGTTACAGAGATAGGGTTATGAACTAAAGGGGGGCTTGTGATGAAGATCGGCGGCAGAGTAAGAAATGGAGGCACATGGTTTACCCATCTGATTTTTTCATTCACATTATTAGCCGTTGTTTTAATCGGACTTGTGGGCAGTTATCTGTATGTTCAGGCTAATCGCTTAATGGTGGATGAGATTGCCAGAGACAGTAAGCAACGACTGATGACTTCAAGTGATTTTGTGGAGAATACGCTGCTGCAAAAATACGAAAACAGTATCCGCAACCGAGCAGTGTCTACCTTGTCGTTAGAAAATCAATCTATGCTGAATTATTTACTGGATAGTGAATGGGAAGGCAATACGAGCAGAATATTAGCTTTTCGCAAGGATCTCGAAATTTTCAAGCTTACTAATGAAGGCGTTTACAAAATATCCACATACTTCGAGAAAGGAAATTATATCATCGATAACAGCCAATTTTATTCGAAGCTGGACAATTCTCCAGATGCTTCCTTCTTGAAAACTTCAGTGACACCAGCCTTAAACCGCTGGACATATAGAACGTTATCGGATGAAGAAGAGGTGTTGACTTACGCAATCGCCCTTCCCTATGGTGCTTTATCAAAAACATCAACCGGCACCATGTACATTGACGTTAGCTTAGAATACATCAATAAAATGATTTCCAGCACGATGAGCTCGCCGATGGAAAAGCTATATGCTTTTGATGAAAAGGGCAGCCCTATTATCCATACGGGCTCGAACGTCGAAGAGGGGCTTAAGACTGCTAAGCAATGGATGGAGTCAGCAGGGAATAATAAGGAAATTCATTATAATAAACGCGACAAATATGTGTTGTCTTTTAAAAATGACCAAACCTCGAATAATCAATGGAAATACGTATTAATACGGCCTATGAATTCATTTGTATCCTCATCAAAGCAGCTGAAGAGCCAAATATTTGTCAGCTGTATCCTGGTATTGTTAATTGGGCTTCTATTCGCTTATTTGATTTCCAAACGTGTATATGTTCCGATGAAGAAGCTTGTTAACAATGTTCGCAGCTTTTATCATCCAGGCACCGTAAACTATTCGCAAAATGAATTCGCTATTATTGGTAGTACAATCTCAAAGCTAGGTCAAAAAATCGAAACCTTAGAATCTAAAGCTAAAGTGAATGAACTAAAAAATCTGGTATTAGGTGCAGGCGTTGGCTCGGATTACTACGATTATTTACCTTTGCAATGTCATTACATGAGTAGCTATATTCGTATAACTAAGGGAGATTGCGAGGAATTCAGGGCTTTTTATGAACAGCATGCTGCTTATAGCTTTTATAAATTCGTCAGCTTAAATACCCAGGAAGCGGCGCTTATCTATTTCAGTGAGTTGAATAAGGATCACGAAGAGCTGGAGCTTTTATTATTGAAGGAACTGGAGCTTATAAAAAATGTGTTGCCTGAGCAACTACACTTTGGAGCAGCGCTTGGATCGAAGGTTCAGGCACCTGAAGAAATCCCCTTTTCGTATCAAAATGCCTTACATGCCTATCGATATCGGTTTATCTATGGTTCGGAAGCTATTGCGCGGTATTCACATATCCCGCTTAACGATGTTACACCACACTTATTCTCTTTTGATCTTTATAAAAATGCCTTAAAGGCGGGCAATGACGTTACGATGAACAGGTTTATGGACGATTTCCAAAGGGTCATGGAGAAAGGTGATGTCCAATTGGAGACGGTTGAGTTAGGCCTGCTTCAGTTGGTTACGGTCCTGTATCAGACCATTATTGAGCTTGATCTGCAACAAATCGTTTCGCCTTCCAGTCTGTTCGATGAGTTCAAAAAGGAGACATTGGCCGAAACCCTTGATTCCATTCGTGATTTATCGGCACAAATTACAGCTTATATTCAAGAGTCAGGAAATCACGCACATACAGAGATCATTCATAAATTAAAAATCTTTATCGATGATAATATTCAAGAGGATTTATCGCTAAATAAATTATCTGAGGTTGCTTCGTTGGCGCCATCGTATATTTCTACCTTGTTCGGAACCGTTATGAATGAATCGTTCACTGAATATGTAACCCGAGTGCGGTTGGAGAAGGCGGCTGATTTATTAAGAGAAAAAAAGCAGCTGTCGGTGGCTGAGATTTCTGCTCAGGTGGGTTATCGTAACCCGCAATATTTTCACAACAAATTCAAAACACGTTACGGAGTTACACCGGTCCAGTATAGGAACGCAGGCAATGCAAACCATTCGAACCATTCAAGTGCATAATTCTCCAATCCATGTGGAAAAGGCAATCGTCTCGCGATTGTCTTTTCTTTTGTTCGAAAAATTATAGCCCCAATACGAAGATAATTTACTGATTTTAATGAATTTACAATAGAAAAAGCGCTTACAATGCCCTAACGTAAGGGGTGTTCAGACACAGTCTTAACGCAAAATCGTATTCGGAAGGAGAAAACAACTATGAACCCGGCAAGCACTGCTGGCATTCAAAAACAGGGAGAGAATCTTAAGCCGAAAGTCTCGAGGTGGACACATACTTGGCGCCAATACAAAAAAAACAAATATTTATTCTTATTACTAGCTCCCGTGATCATCTGGTATACCGTATTTGCTTATGGCCCGATGTATGGCATTCAACTGGCTTTTAAAGATTATTTTATTCGTGATGGAATTTGGGGAAGTCCTTGGGTCGGCTTAAAGCATTTCGAATATTTGTTCACAGCTTCACCCGACTTTTTGAAAATCATTAAGAACACACTTATTATCAGTTTTTACCATATCATTTTTGGTTTTCCTGCACCGATCATATTGGCTCTGTTATTTAACGAACTTAGGTTTTCCTTCTTCAAGAAGGTTGCACAGACGATATCCTATTTACCCCATTTCTTATCCTGGATCGTTATTGGGGGGATATTGATCGCTTTGTTATCTCCGAATTCCGGTGTGGTCAATTATATTATTCAGTGGCTCGGCTTTGATCCCATTTACTTTTTAGGCAGCGAGAAATATTTCCGCTTTACGCTCGTTATGTCAGGAATATGGAAGGAAATCGGCTGGGGAACGATTATATACTTAGCAGCATTAGCAAGCATCGATTCCCAAATGTACGAAGCTGCAGTTCTGGACGGAGCCAATCGCTGGAAACAAACGTTATTTATCACCATTCCTTCGATCCTGCCGGTGATTGCTATTCTGCTTATTCTTCGGGTAGGGAGTGTGCTGGATGCTGGCTTCGATCAAGTCTTAACACTTTATTCACCAGCTGTATATGGGGTGGCGGATACGTTAGATACTTATGTGTACCGGATAGGTCTGCAAAACTTTCAGTTCAGTCTAACGACGGCTGTTGGATTATTTAAAAATGTGGTGGGTCTTATCCTGGTGTTATTTGCTAACTTCATAACGAAAAAAATGGGGCAGGAAGGTCTTTATTAATGAATGAATGTAAGGAAGGAGTAACTACAATTGAAGCTATCCACTGGTGAAAAAGTATTCCAAGTCTTTCTAATCCTATTTGTAATCATTCTTTGTATTACGATGATTTATCCCTTCTTGCATGTGCTCTCTATATCGTTTAGCACCCCTGCGGAAGCACTACGGCCGGGAATTCATTTCTATCCCAAAGAAGTTTCCTTCTTTGCTTGGAAGCGTGTACTGACAACAGATACGGTCTGGCAAACGATGGGGAATACGGTTTTCCGCACAGTTGTAGGAACAGTTCTGACACTCGTGTTTCTGTCACTGGGAGCATATCCGCTATCTCGTAAATATTTGCCGCACCGGGGATTTTATACAATGTTCATTGTCGTAACGATGTTTTTTGGCGGCGGGCTTATCCCTACCTATCTGCTAATCAAAAGTCTGGGACTTATAAATTCGTTATGGGTTTATATTGTCCCCGGCCTGCTCAGCACGTTTAATCTTCTGCTCCTGCGAAATTTCTTTATGGGTATACCGGAGGAACTGGAGGATTCAGCTAAAATAGATGGGGCTAATGATATGCGGATCTTATTTACGATTGTTATTCCGCTGTCGAAGCCTGTTCTAGCAACATTAGCCCTATGGACTGCAGTAGGGCACTGGAACGCTTGGTTTGATGCAATGTTGTATATGCAGGATCAATCAAAGATTGTACTGCAGCTTTTCTTAAGACGGCTTGTTATTTCAGCCGAAGGAGATCCGATGTTACCACTTCCTACCAATGAGCAGGCTCCTGAAATGGTCAAAGCGGCTATTATTATGTTTACAGCGCTGCCTATATTAATGATCTATCCATTCCTGCAACGTTTCTTCGTCAAAGGAATTATGGTTGGATCACTTAAGGGTTAGAAGGCTTAGAACGGTTTAAACAGTCCGCTATATCCGCGGGCTGTCTAAATATATAGATGAACAAAAAAAGGGAGGAAATAAAAGAATATGAGGCATACATCCAAGAAATGGTTGGAAATTGCTGCGATAGCCCTATCGGCTTCACTTGTCATGAGTGGTTGCGGCGGGAATGCGGCGAATAATAGCACTAACGAAGCGAAGGCGACGAATCAAGGTCAAGGGGGTGCATCAGCAGCTGAAGCTCCGATTGAAATTATTTGGGCGAACAACTTTAATACGCCAGAAGAAGACGGTAACTATGTGCAAACCGAGCTCGAGAAGAAATTTAATGTAAAAATCAAAAATATTAAATTGGAACGTGGAACTTGGAAAGAACAATTTTCAGTGCTTCTAGCTTCTGGAGATATTCCTGATATCTTCCCGGTCGATGCAAACGAAACGGATATGGTGCAATGGGCAGATCAAGGGATTATTGCGACGATTGATAAGGCTGAAATTGAATCCCTGATGCCGAAATATGCAGCAGCATTGGATTCGGTTGATTCCGGGGCATGGGGCGTAGGCTTATACAACGAAAAAAACTGGGGGATCCCGAAAATTTGGCCAGGTGGTCTTGATGGATTTATTCCGGGCTATAATGAAGCCTGGCTGAAAAATATTGGCTACTCAGAACCTCCAAAGACCCTGGAAGAGCTTGAGGATGTACTCACCAAATTTGTTAATGAAGATCCGGACAAAAATGGGAAGAAGGATACTTACGGCTTAATCGGCCGCGGCAAGCTTCCAGAGCAATTGTTCACAAGTGTCTTCTCAGCATTTGCTGTTTCCCCTTATCAGTTCAAGAAGGATGCTTCCGGGAACGTAGTTTATGGAGGCATTACAGAAGAGACGCGATCAGCATTGGCGTTATTGAGCAAATGGTACAAAGCAGGTCTGATTGATCCTGAATTCATAACTAGTGATAATAACGAAATCAATATTAAATTTGCTGACCAAAAAGTGGGTATGGTGGATAACGGGAAGTGGGGCAATTTTTATAAAGAATCTGGGTTTGTCGCAAAACCTGGTCTAGAGAAAGGTCAAATATTCGTGCCTGGCAAGCCATTTACAGCTCCAGATGGCGTTGCTTATTCTTTCGCGTATGGTGCAAGACAGGCGCCAGTATTGTTCGGTGTTCAACTCGAAAAGGATGAGAAGAAACGTCATAAGATTATGGAAATTCTCGAATATGTGTCTACGGATTCCGAAGGTTTTCTGCTGACAGGTTTCGGTCAATTGGGTGTGAGCTATGATATGGAAGGGGACCTTGCCATTCCAAAAGCGGATGAAGAGGTTAGTGCTCCGAAGATGGGAGCGGGCAATTTCTATAATCCACTTAGCTCCACAGACACTTCAATGGAAAAACATACGGTAAAACAAGAATTGCTAGATTTGAGAGACAAGATCACTCCAGGTGTTACACCATTGCTAGATGTACTGGGACCAGCCGTATTAACAAGCAAACCCAAGTATTGGGGCAATCTGAAGACGTTGCAAGATACGTTTGTTATCAAAGCAATTACAGGAGAAGCGAACACGGGTAAAGATTTTGATAATTTCAAGGATAGCTGGCTAAAGGCCGGAGGCCAGGAAGTAACGGATGAGGTAAATAAAGTGCTGGCAGATCGTAAATAGCAGGGTTCGCTGATTAGTACTGGATGATAGGCTGGAGCAAAAGCTTGCTCCAGCCTATTTATTAAACCCTTAAGTGAGTTGATTCTAAGATAACGGAGGTAGAAATGAGCGAATTAATTATTTATGAGCAGCCGAATGAAGCCCTGAGGAAAGACGATTTTACAGTGAGTGTACGAGAGCCTGGTGGGTTATGGCAAGCACTGTTTGTTTTTGAAGCAAAGGTGGATATGCATCAGGTTCGATCGACATCGATGGTTTATTTTGATATGGAAGGCACGGTGGAGGTCTCTGTTCATTGTAATAACAGGCAGATTGAACAAGCGGTTATTCGCCCTTTGGCAACCCATATTCCCTTTCAAATCGAAGAGAATACCCTTTTGTTCACATTGGAGCACCCGTGTAAGCTTTCCATTGAAATCAATGGAGAACGTTTTAGTAACTTGCATCTTTTTGCCAACCCCTTGGAGACAGCCCCACCTAAACTTGACGATGATAATGTAGTGCTTGTCCAACCAGGAATACATCAATTTGCGGCTATCGCAGAACAAGTTCAGCATTTGTCAGAAAGGGCTAATGGGGAGCGTCAGACGATATATTTTATGCCCGGGCTTCATCAATTCGAGAATCCAATGCTGCATATCCCTTCTGGGACCACAGTTTATATTGCCGGAGGCGCGATCCTTTGCGGATCCATAATGATTGACCATGCTGAGAATGTTGTTGTTCGCGGCAGAGGTGTTCTGTATTTAGCGGATATGGAGAAAACCACTTATTTAAGAGGCGTTCAAATCCAGCATTCTGAACAGATTGAGATCGAAGGGATCATCACGCTTGATCCTCCGCATTACAGTATATATATCGGAGCGTCTAAGCATATCCGCATTCATAACTTCAAAGCTTTCAGTACACGCGGCTGGTGTGATGGAATTGATATGATGGCTAGCTCAAATGTGGATATTAAAGATGTGTTCTTGAGAACTTCTGATGATTGCATTGCCATTTACGGCAGCCGTGGAGAGTATTATGGAGACTCACGCCATATCACGGTTAAAGATTCCATACTCTGGGCGGACGTTGCTCATGCCATGCATGTCGGTATTCATGGTGATCACCAACATAATGGCGATTTTATAGAAAATATTTGGTTTGAAAATATCGATGTGCTTGAGCATCACGAGCCGCAGGAAAATTATTGGGGGGTTATGGCAATCTGTGCAGGGGACAACAATACCGTTCGTAAGGTTACTTTCAAAAATATCCGGGTGGAGGATTTTGAACTGGGGCAGCTGTTTGATGTCCGCGTGGTGTGGAATAAAACCTATAATCCGGTGCCAGGACGATGTATCGAAAATATAGAGTTTAGCGATATCACCTACAATGGGAAGAATATCAATCCTTCCCGTATATTCGGCTATGACGAGGAAAGAGGTGTGAAGGATATTTATTTTTATAATCTTCAGATTAATGGAGAGGTTATTGTCGACCTGAATAACAAACATTTTGTAGTGAATGAATTTGCCAGCGGTTTTTATTTGCATTAAATCAGAGGATGTAAATGAATGGAGGAGAACAATGAATTCATTTAAAGAGCTACTCTTTGGAAAATCGCTTAAACGTATTGTTAGGATCACAGTTTCCTTAAGTTTGTTGGTAACGCTAGTGCCTTTATCGGCAGAAGGAGCCGCAGTAGAATCGACAGAGCTGTCGATAATTACGGATTACCAACCTACCATTAATGAGGTTATAGATGAAAGCGGATTCAAACATCCGGGTGTTGGCCTGACTAAGGAAATTCTTGAGAATATTAGGACACAGGTACGGGCGCAAAAAGAACCCTGGATCACTTACTATAATCAGATGCTTCTCTCTCCGGCAGCTTCAAGGACGGTCACTTCCAACAATCAAAGTGGTGCGGATCCGTTGAAACCAGCGAGCGATGCTTTTAATAGCCAGGGCTTTAATTCAAGATTTATAGCGGATGGTTTGAAGGCTTATACACAAGCTCTATTGTATGTAATATCGGGTGATGAGGTTTACAGAGCCAATGCCATGCATATTATCCGGATTTGGTCACAGATGGACCCTGAGAAATACGTGTATTTTAATGATGCACATATTCATACAGGAATTCCACTTAATCGAATGGTTACTGCGGCGGAAATCTTAAGGTACACAAGTGCTCAAACTGAAGAGCTGAAATGGACGGAAAAAGATGTCGCTGATTTTACGAATAATCTTATTAATCCGGTTATTGAAACGTTCCAACACACAAATGATCGTTTTATGAACCAGCATCTTTATCCGCTGCTTGGAGCTATGTCAGGTTATATTTTTACAGGAAATACAGAGAGGTACAATGAGGGAGTTGAATGGTTTACCGTCAATAAAACCGCTGTCGATCAGGGGCAAAATGGCGCGATAAAAGCTTTATTCAGATGGGTTGATACAAATATTGTAACAGGGGAAAAAGTTAATCCACCCGTAGTTCAGCATGTTGAAATGGGCAGAGATCAGGCGCATGGCGCTGGGGATATAACGAATGTAGAGATTTTATCACGTTTATTATTGGCTCAGGAAACAAAGGTAGATCCGGTAGAGGGGACTGTTTCTAGTGCGCCAAATGCGGTGGGTCCGTATGAATTTCTAGATCAACGGATTTTAAAAGCTGCCGACTACTTTGCTCAGTATATGATTGGCCATGATACACCCTGGATTCCAGTGGCGGCACATACAGATGTAAATGGAAATCCAACGATTATCTATAAACACTTGGCTGGCGGTTACAGGGGGAGAATTGGCGGTAATGTCTATGACCTTTATTATTATTATAAATATACAGTTGGAATAAATATGGAGGTTGAAGCTCCTTATTTTAGCGAGATGTTTGCTAAGCGATTGCCTTTCTATTGGGAGTCTCCGGATGGAGGCGGGGATTATTGGCTGTACATTCCTAAAGAAGCAGAGGGCGAGGGTACGCTCAATTTGCCGAAGGTGATAACGAATCCAGATTTGAGAGAACTAGAAGACCGGTACACGAAGCTTGATGGTCACTCCACCACAAAACAAGAAGGAGACACTACTTACGTTGAAATTACCGCAACAGATGAGGGCAGTAAAATTGCTTTTGTGGGTGCAAGCAGTGGCGAACGAATCATTGCTTTTAAGATTCGGACTAATGGCATAGCAACCATGGAGGTGTTTGGCGATACCGTTACGCTGCCTGATACAAAGGGGCAATGGAGGTATATTCAGTATGAGTTCAATGAGTTCCAAGGCTTCAGCGATCTTGTCTATTTTAATGTAAAAGGAAATGGAACAACAGTCGATATTGACCATATTAATTTAAAAGCTGGGGCACAGCTTACCCCTCCAGTATTTACATCAGGAAAGGCACCAGTATCTTTGTTTACCTATGAGGGATCTACAGCTGCAATTCAATTTGATTTCTCTGCGACAGACGCAGGTGCAACGGATGTTGTTACCTATCAAGCGGATCAGTTACCTGAGGGTGCAGTGTTCAATGAGACTTCAGGTGTTTTCTCTTGGTCTGGAGCACATGCGGGAACCTACTCCTTTGTAGTGAGTGCTGCAGATGGAACTTCGGTTACAGCCAAGGATGTTAGTGTTGTAGTAGCGAATGATCGGCAATCTGCCGTCAACGCCGTCATTTCTCCTTATCATGTTGATGTGCCTTACATTTCGGCAACGTTAGCTTACTATAAGCAAGTGCACGCTGAGGTAATGGATGTAATTACTACTGCCACTGACGAGGTCTTCTATCAGAAGTTATTTGACCTGAATCTCGCAGTGCAAAGTCTTAAAGAATTGACGCCATTAATGAAAGATGGAAGTGTTAATTTTACGAATATGTTTGTTAGCTCAACCTTTGGTAACGCTGTCCCGAACCTGCTGGACAACACAAATGATAGTTTTGTGGGGTATTATACAGCGCAGGATCGGGCGCATTACATGGATTTAGGACCGGATTTTCAAATATCAGCAGAAAGCTTTGAGCTTCAGGTAAGAGCTAGTTTTCCGGAGAGAATTGGCGGCGTTGCAATGTTCGGATCGAATGACAAAGAAAATTGGACCCGCTTAACCCCCGGCTTGACAACAGTTACTGAAGAGATGCAGAGACTTGAGGTTCAAGCAGGCCTGGAGCATGAAAAATTCCGATTTTTGAAAATGGAAATGATAAAGCCTTCGAGTACTATGCTGGAAATTGCTGAATTTAGAATCTTTGGCCAGCGGTATGAGACAGTAAATCAATTAGAGTCCGTGTCCATTCACTCGGATCAAAGCTTAAGAAATCGAATTATACCAGGGGATACGATTCAAGTATCCTTTAAGTCTACAGAAATGATCCATAATGCCACGGCCCATATACAGGGTCAATCTGTTGCAGTCAGTTCTGTGGACAATATCAACTGGACAGCTAAGCTTGTGGTGAATGAATATGTTCCATCAGGTATTGTGAAATTTAAGATCAATTATAAAACGGCAGCTGGAGCGGATGCAGTAGAGACTATTTTTACAACAGATGGTTCTACTTTATTCATTGCAGATCAGACGGGACTTGTCGCTAATGTGCTTGAGATAGCAAACCTAATCGATTCCAGTGGAAGAAATCCGGCTGATCTTTTGGCAACAGCAAAAGTTTTATTTGATAATCATTTAGGTTCCATCACTGATTTTCGTTTAAATGGCAGTGGTTATGGTGCATATCTAACCTTTGACTTTAAAGAAGGCGGCCAGGCATTGCTGTCTAGGGTAGAAGTAATCGGAAGGCAAGATAATTATGCGGGCAGAATTAATGGAACAGTGGTGCAAGGCTCCAATGACAATGTGACGTGGATCACGATCTCTAATGTAGCAGGAAATACGCCGGAATGGCAGACGTTGACGATTAACAGCACAGAACCCTATCGTTATATCCGCATCACCAATGGAAACAACTGGTATGGAAACATGGCTGAACTACGTTTGTATGGTGATGTTACAATCAATTCAAAGCTTGATGCGGTGTCCATTAGCTCCGAACAAAGTATCCAGAAACGAATTGTGCCTGGGGACACGGTGAAATTGTCTTTTAAAGCAAGCGATGCAATTAACCAAGTGAATGTCAATATTCAGGATCAAGTCGCAACCGTTGCTACTGTCGATAAGATCAATTGGACGGCTGAAGCGGTCATGGGCAATAACGCACAACCTGGACCTGTGAACTTTAGTATTAAATACAAGTCAAAGGAGGGAATCGAGGGGCCGGAAAAAACATCAACTACAGATGGTTCCTCTCTGTACATTCCCGATGAGACCGAGTTGATTAGTAATTTGCTTGCGATTACTAATTTAAGTGATTCCAGTGGGAGAACACCCACCGATCTCAGGAATGTTGCGGGATCATTATTCGATGGAAATGCAGGCACAATTACGGATTTTCGGGTAAATGGTAGTGGATATGGAGGATTTATAACGTTTGATTTTAAAGAAGGGAATAGGGTCCAGCTGTCCAAGGCAGAGGTGCTTTCCAGGCAAGATAATTATTTTACACGAATCAATGGGACTGTGGTTCAGGGTTCGAATGATCATACAAGCTGGACGACAATCTCCTCTCCTGCAGGAAAAACGATGGATTGGCAGACCTTAAGTATTAGTAACGCAGAAGCCTATCGTTATATCCGGATCTATAATAGTAGTAATTGGTTTGGAAACATGGCGGAATTACGCTTTTATGGCGTAGTGAAAGGGGCGGACTCAACAGCTCCGGTGACAACGGATGATGCGCCACAAGGTTGGACCAACAAGGATACGTTGGTAACCTTCACAGCTACAGATGCGGGCTCTGGTGTTGCGGCAACCTATTTCACAGTAAACGATGGCGAGCAGCAAACCGGGAATTCAGTTATTTTGTCCAATGAAGGAACACATAAGTTAGTTTATTGGAGCGTTGATAGAGAGGGTAATGTGGAACAGCCGCAGAAGACTGCTGTGATGAAGATTGATCGGACCGCACCACAGGTGGTAATTAAAGGAGAGAGTTCCTATACCATAGAGCAGACATTAAACATCACCTGTAGTGCAGCTGATACTGTATCAGGCATCACTTATTCGCCATGTGATTCAACGCTCGCAGATGTTAAAGCGTATACGCTGGAAGCGGGAACTCATAGTGTAACTGCGAAAGCCGAGGATGCGGCGGGCAATGTCGGGCTGGCAGAGCATTCGTATAGTGTATATGCGACATTTGACAGCTTGTCGGCATTAACCGAAAATTTTGCAGCTGAGACGGGTGCTCCAGATTTAGAAAACGTAACCAATTCACTTAAGCAGCAGCTGGCTAACGCCAAAGAAAAAGCTCAGCAGCATGCTGGCGCAGAAGTTCACAGCTTGCTGGAAGCTTTTAATAGTGAAGTGAATCTCCAGAGCAATCAGGTGTTCACTTCTGAGCAGGCAGAGGTTCTAGTCCGTTGGTCACAATGGCTCCAGAGTACAACTCCGCTTGCTGGTGGAGCCCCTGGAAAGCCAGTGTTATCTGACAATAATGGGCACGACACCGGGCTTCGAGATGGCAGCTATGCCGTCACGATGAATCTTTGGTGGGGGAACAACGGTACCGAGTTTAAGCTCTATGAAAACGATGTACTGATCAGTACCCAGATGCTGACGGACAGCTCACCGAATGCACAAGCCATGAGTACGGATATTGTGGGCAAATCAAATGGAACCTACACGTACACGTGCGAGCTAGTCAACAGCTTCGGTTCGACTGCCTGCGATCCGCTAATCCTTACTGTTACAGATGCAGCGCCGGGCAAGCCTATAGTATCCCACGACAACTGGAGTGGGGATGGAACTTACGACGTTGTGATGAATATGTGGTGGGGAACCAATGGTACTGAGTACCGTTTGTATGAGAATGGAGAAGTAGTCGACACACAGACACTAAGCACGGCTACCCCTGCGGCTCAGATGACAGTTACGAAACTTAAAGATAAGACACCAGGTGTATATGAATACTACGCGGTATTAGTCAATGCATCAGGCGAGACATCTAGCGAGAAAATCACAGTAACTGTCAAGCCAAGAAACTGACCATAGAGCTGATGTAATAGAAGGCCCCTTCTTCGGGATGAACGAGGGAGGGTTTTTTTTATAGCAGTTAAAGGATACTATTGAGGGATTGAGACGTTGAATAACGAACGGAGAATTAGGGAAATCTGTAAATTGACATAACACCTATAGGTGTTATAATGAAAAGCGAACCCAAAAGGTGTTATATTAAATGAATGCTGGAGGCTATTTATTATGCAAACTCAAGAACCCTTACAAGAAATTCGTCAAACGATTTTACTAAATGCGCCAATAGAAAAGGTTTGGAAAGCTGTTGCCACGGCAGAAGGAATGGCAGCCTGGTGGATGCCTAGTACATTTGAGCCTGTTGTTGGGCATGAATTCATCCTGCATGCTGGACAATTCGGAGATTCTCCTTGTAAAGTAACTGAAGTTGATCCTCCGAATCGTGTTGGTTTTAATTGGGGGAAGGATTGGCATCTTGCTTTTGAACTGAAAGAAATCGAAGGAAAAACGGAATTTACCTTGATTCATTCTGGATGGGACCCTGAAAAAGTTACTGAATTTGGACAACCACATCCAATCGTACGCGGCTTTATGAATAGCGGCTGGGAAAAAATCGTCCAAGAAAAACTTCCTGCTTATATCGAGGCTTAATATGCCGGTTGCTGAAGCAGGACATGATGTATTTCAAGCGATAGCAGATCCTACCCGACGCAGTCTGCTAAAGCTGCTCGCTAATAAGGAAATGTCTATAGCATCTATTACGGATTGCTACCCGATCAGCCGAACCGCTGTTAATAAGCATTTACAGGTATTGTCCGATGCGCAGCTTGTTAGCAGTCAGAAAGTCGGACGGGAGACCCGGTATAAGCTTCAGCCAGAACCTTTGCTGGAGCTGCAAGATTGGCTTGCCTTTTTTGAAGGTTACTGGGCTAATAAATTGTTTGCGCTTAAAGAATATGTTGAGGCTGACTCAGATGAGAAGTGATAAACCGGGTGGCGTGAGATCGCGCTCCCCGGTTTTTTGTGTTGTTTAAATTCAGTTTATAAAAGGGAGTTACCATCACAATACAAACTAAAACGTTGGAGGAATTGTAATGGTAAATGAACGCAAAAAAATAATTGAGCCCAACCCTGGAGATTGGGCCGTCGAAGCGCGTGGGCTCGTCAAAACGTTTGGTGACAATCGCGCAGTTGATGGAGTAAATCTGAACGTTAAGGCAGGCACGATTTACGGCGTTCTCGGTCCCAATGGGGCAGGAAAGACGACGGTAATTCGGATGCTGGCTACGTTACTTCGTCCGGATGCGGGGTCGGCGCGAATCTTCGGGCATGATGTGGTAAAGGAGTCGCAGATTGTCCGGCAATTGATAGGGGTTACGGGACAATATGCTTCTGTGGATGAGTCACTTAGTGCTACAGAGAATCTGATTATCTTTTCACGTCTTTTAGGGTTAGGGCGGGCAGAGGCGCGGCAAAAGGCAGCGGAGTTGTTAGAAGAGTTTGGTCTGACGGAGGCGGCGAAACGGCCGCTTCGAAATTTCTCTGGCGGTATGCGCCGACGTCTGGATCTTTCAGCGAGTCTGATTGCCCAGCCCCCGCTTATCTTTTTGGATGAACCAACAACAGGTCTGGACCCACGGACACGTTCGCAAATGTGGGATACCATTCGTCGGTTGGTGAACACAGGATCAACAGTGCTGTTAACTACACAGTATCTTGAGGAAGCCGATCAGCTGGCAGATCGCATTGCAGTTATTGATCATGGCCATGTCGTTGCAGAAGGCACCGTGGATGAGCTAAAAGCTTCAGTGGGCACCACCTCGCTGCACTTAAAAGTCCAAAATCTTAAAGATATCGCTCAAGCGCGCCGGATTGTGGAACATGTGCTGCATATCCAGTCTATTGTGCCGAATGAGGCTGGAAAAATTACTGCACCGATGGCGAATGCTGATTTAGTCACTGATTTGCTTATTGCACTCCGCGAAGCGGGGATTCCACTCGCAGAGATGAGTGTGCAGAAACCGACGCTTGATGAAGTGTTTTTGACGATCACTGGCCATGGAGTTACGGATGAGGCGTCCCAAGCGTCACAAGAATCAATGAATAAGGAGGCAGCAAGAGCATGAGTATGAGAACTTCTACTATTAGTCCAGGTGCGACCCGACAATTGAAAAACCATACGAGCTTCAAGCAATCTGTTCGTAACTCGTTAACGATGGCTTATCGCGGGATATTGAAAATCCGTCGCACACCCGAGCAATTGTTCGACGTAACGCTGCAGCCAATTATTTTCACATTAATGTTTACTTATATTTTTGGTGGAGCCATATCAGGAGATGTAGTGAGCTATTTGCCCGTTATTATTCCTGGTATTCTAGTGCAGACTGTAATTACGACCTCCATCGTCACTGGTGTCCAACTGCGGGAAGACATGGATAAAGGGGTGTTTGACCGCTTTAAGTCATTGCCGATTGCCCGTATAGCCCCATTAGCCGGAGCTTTGTTGGCAGATACGATTCGATATACGATCGCTACTGTGCTTACTTTTGTCATGGGCTATATTATGGGTTACCGACCTGATGGCGGTCTGGAGCATGTCGCAATTGCTGCGCTTTTGGTTATTGTCTGCTCCTGGTCGATTAGCTGGATTTTCGCTTTCTTTGGTGTGATTGCGCGAACCGCTTCCAGCGTACAAGGGATATCAATGATTGTGTTGTTCCCACTCACGTTTCTATCCAACGCCTTCGTGCCTGTAGATACGATGCCTAACTGGCTGCAATGGTTTGTCAAAGTCAATCCAATCTCGCATCTTGTGTCAGCTGTCCGTGAGCTTGCTAACTCTGGAACCGTAGGTTGGGATTTCGCTATTTCACTTATCGGAGCCGCTGTGATTGTTGCGGTTTTTGCACCTATCACTGTGCGTGCATATATGCGCCGGACATAATTAGAGAGATGAAGAAGCGGCAGAAATGCCGTTTTTTTTGTGTTTTTTTAGCATGTTAAAAAAGCCGTGATCTAAGGATATCCCAAGATTACGGCTTGAATTTATTGAGTAGGGACTTGCAAAGAGGCCTTTTTAGAATTAATTATCTTTTTTAAAGAAGGTATGAATTAAATTGGAGACCGATCTATCATATAATATTTTAGCCGTTTCCTCATTTTGAATATGTCCCCCTAAATGCAGATGAATGACGCCATGCAATGACGCCCACACCAGGTTCACAACAAGCAGAGGGTCTTTTTCGTTAATAAATCCTTGTTCGATGGCTTCTGTAATAAGGGCTATCACTTGTTGTAGTGCCGTAAAGATAGCATGTAGGCTTTCCTCCTCCGGTTTGAATTCGCTAAAGGCTCCTCCGAACATAACCATATAATAGCTAGTATGATTCCGTGAGAAATCCCAATAAGCTTGTCCAAGCTCGCGAAGATATAAATTTAGATTGTCTTGTTTTGGAACCGCTTGAAAGGCAGCAGCCAACAATTTACACCCTTGCAGAAAAAGCTCCTTCGCTAAACCTTCCTTGTTTCCAAACAAGTTATAAATGATTTTTGTGGGACATTCCATTTTTTCAGCAACCTTACGGATGGTTACACCTTCGGGTCCAGATTCATGCATAATGGCCGCAGCGGCTTCGATAATGTTGAGTCTTAATGTTTCCGCATGCTGTTGTTTTGCTTTTGGGTAGGTTGTAACAGATTGTGCATCTATAGAAGATATTTTGGACGATTTTTGCATGTAGTTTCACTTCCTTAGAACTTTACTTTAGCTTTTTTTAGATAGCCGTTATTTCTAAACCTTATTTTACTGATGTAGAAGAGAAATAGCCAATAATTAAATGTGTAGAACTTTATTTGACAACGCAACTTCACTTGGATACAATGATTCTTATTGAAACACTGTTTCTAAATGGTCGTTAAAGGGAGAGAGGATAACAATGATTACAATTCAAAATAAATGGACGTTGATTACCGGAGCTTCTTCGGGTATAGGTGAAGCGTTTGCTCGAGAACTTGCAGCCAAAGGAAGTCACTTAATTTTAGTCGCCCGTTCTGAAGATAAACTGATTGCTTTAGCGGAAAAATTAAAACGAGAATTTCAAATTCAAGCGGAGGTTCTAGTTGCTGATTTATCTCAAGAAGGTTCCCCTGAAAGGCTCTATCAACAATGTGTAGAACGTGGCTTGAACGTTGATATTCTTATTAATAATGCAGGTTTTGCTACGCATGGGCTTTTTGAACAACTATCTGGTTCGAGACAACATGAAGAAGTGATGCTAAATGTTTTGGCGGTTGTAGATCTGACCCATTTGTTTTTGCCAGAGATGTTAAATAGAAAAAGTGGAGTGATCATAAACGTTGCATCAACAGCTGCATTTCAACCTCTCCCTAATATGGCTGTATATGGAGCGACAAAAGCTTTTGTATTATCATTTACTCAAGCGCTATGGGAGGAAAATCGGAAACGGGGCGTACAATTTCTTGCGTTATGTCCGGGGTCTACGGAAACAGAATTTTTTAATGTCGTGGGAGCCGATGAGGCTTCGGTAGGCAAACGAGACACTCCAGAAAATGTCGTTCAAGTGGCTCTTCGGTCGCTTCAGGCTAAAAAAGTATTTGCTGTCCCAGGATTTACAAACTATATTTCTGCTCAAATGTCACGTTTTTTCACACGTAAACAAATGCTTTATTTTGTTGGACGTATGCTCCGTACACGACATTAATAGGTCAACGTATTCAAGTTGGTGTATTCCTTAGCAATGATTAACTATTTCATTGATTATAAAAAAACAACAAAACAGCGGTTCTCCCCAATATGGGAGAACCGCTGTTTTGTGTTTTGACTTGCTGACTTTGACTCCGTTCGCTTGTATTTACATCAACAAAATCAACATCAACAATCGACATCTAAATCTCAATCACACCGCCGACTCATAATCATCCACTGTGGTACGGACCCAGATGACGTTATTAGTATGTTTTTCGCAGTTCTAGCGTAGTTTCGGACTCCAGTGCAGCTATTCCCTAGAAGTGGGCTCGAATATGGTGATTTGTGCGCCAATAGGTGCATTGGAGTCCGATAGGATCAGCAAAATGGGGAATTTCTGCGAATAAGGTCAACTGAGTCCGATAGTAGCTCGTCTAGAGTAATTAACTAACTAATGTATTAAGGTTCAATAAAAAGGAAAACAAACCAGCGTTGGTTTGTTGCTTCAATAGATATTGGGGCAAGGAAGGCTAACGGACCCCAATGACACTATTAGTATGTTTTTCGCAGTTCTAGCGTAGTTTCGGACTCCAGTGCAGCTATTCCCTAGAAGTAGGCTCGAATATGGTGATTTGTGCGCCAATAGGTGCATTGGGGTCCGATAGGATCAGCAAAGTGGGGAATTTCTGCGAATAAGGTCAAATGAGTCCGATAGTAGCTCGTCCAGCAAAGTAAGGGGAAGTAAACACCTATGTTCTTGCAGTCAGCCTTATTGTATTAAGGTTCAATAAAAAGGAAAACAAACCAGCGTTGGTTTGTTGCTTCAATAGATAATGGGGCAAGGAAGGCTAACGGACCCCAATGGCGTTATTAGTATGTTTTTCGCAGTTCTAGCGTAGTTTCGGACTCCAGTGCAGCTATTCCCTAGAAGTAGGTTCGAATATGGTGATTTGTGCGCCAATAGGTGCATTGGAGTCCGATAGGATCAGAAAAGTGGGGAATTTCTGCGAATAAGGTCAACTGAGTCCGATAGTAGCTCGTCCGCCAAAGTAAGGGGAAGTAAACACCTATGTTCTTGCAGTCAACCTTATTGTATTAAGGTTCAATAAAAAGGAAAACAAACCAGCGTTGGTTGTTCAAAAAAAAATGGGGCAAGCAAGGCAAACGGACCCCAATGGCGTTATTAGTATGTTTTTCGCAGTTCTAGCGTAGTTTCGGACTCCAGTGCAGCTATTCCCTAGAAGTGGGCTCGAAAGTGGTGATTTGTGCGCCAATAGGTGCATTGGAGTCCGATAGGATCAGAAAAGTGGGGAATTTCTGCGAATAAGGTCAACTGAGTCCGATAGTAGCTCGTCCGCCAAAGTAAGGGGAAGTAAACACCTATGTTCTTGCAGTCAACCTTATTGTATTAAGGTTCAATAAAAAGGAAAACAAACCAGCGTTGGTTGTTCAAAAAAAAATGGGGCAAGCAAGGCAAACGGACCCCAATGGCGTTATTAGTATGTTTTTCGCAGTTCTAGCGTAGTTTCGGACTCCAGTGCAGCTATTCCCTAGAAAGGGCCCTAAATATGATGTTTTGTGCGCCAATAGGTGCATTGGGGTCCGATAGAACCTGAAAAGTAGTAAAATGCCTCGAATAACGCCTCGAATAACGCCTCGAATAACGCCTCGAATAACGCCAACTGAGTCCGATAGTACCTCATCCGCCAATGTAAGAGTAGGTAAACGTCACCGTCTATGCACACAGCCTACTAGTAAACACCATCGTCCTGCAAACAACCAATTGGTAAACACCCCGCCCTCGCAAACAGCCTACTAGTAAACACCATCGTCCCCGCAAACACTACTGGCCTGCACCTTCGTATACCTAACCTCATATTGGAAGCTACCTCATGCGCAGACAGCAATTGTGATTTAATCAAGGAAGGTTCGGTCCTCAAATTATGTTGGCCTATTTTTCCATTAACTACTTCATCTGTCGTAGTAATTATGTTATACTGCAACTACTACGACAGATGAAGTAATCATGGGGGGATATTTTTGATCAGCAGTGATGTTATACGCGGCTACAATGATACGATGATCCTATACATGCTGCTGGACGGGGAATCTTACGGGTACGAGATTTCCAAAAATATCAGGCAGTTAACGCAGGAGAAATATGTCATGAAGGAGACAACGTTATATTCTGCCTTCACCCGACTGGAGAAAAACGGATATATAGAATCCTTTTATCTGGATGAGAGTCTTGGCAAGCGGCGTACGTATTACCGGATTACCCCTTTGGGTCTCGCCTATTACCGAGAAAAATGTGAGGAATGGAAGGTTACACAGCAAGTTGTAAACCAATTTATCAAGGAGTGGTGATAGAGCATGGAGACGATCATAGTATATCTGGATAATATGTTTGCGGGTCTGCCAAAGACTCCGGAACTGGAACATCTGAAGCAAGAGCTGCTATCAGGGATGGAGGAGAAGTACCTGGAGCTGAAGCTTGCTGGCAAGTCGGAGAATGAGGCGATTGGTATCGTCATATCGGAATTCGGCAATATTGAAGAGCTGACAGCGGAGCTTGGCATCGATCCAGTTGCGCCAGAACAGGCTATTCCGGTGCTGACGGAAGAAGAGGTTTACGCTTATGCGGCGGCCAGACGAAGCGCTGGATTATGGACGGGGATCGGCGTTTTTCTCTGCGCATGCGGAGTGGCGTTTTTGATCACCCTGGATACAATATTTGAAAATAAGGCTGTTATGAGTGATAAAGGTTCGATGCTGGGGCTGGTCGGAATGTTCGTGCTGGTCGCTATCGCGGTCGGGATGTTTATACACAGCGGAATGAAGCTGGATCGCTTTAAGAGTCTGGAGCAAGGCTTTCAGCTGCCTTATGCTCTAAAAATGGCGCTTCAACGCAGCCAAAGTCTTTATGCTCCGACTTACCGTCTTTCTCTGATTACAGGAGTCTGCCTATGCGTGCTGTCGCCGGCTTTTATCTTTACCACTAGCTATGTCAACGATGACTATGCTCCCTATGGAGTCGCTGCTTTTCTGTTTATTGCAGCTGTGGCGGTGTTTTTGTTCATCTATTACGGGAATATCCAGGGTACTTATACGAAGTTGCTGGAGGAGCCGAATATCACTGCAGAGAAGCAGGAAGAGAACCGATTTGTTGGAGTTGTTGGGGCTGTATTATGGCCTTTGGCGACGGCGATTTTTCTGTTCACGGGTTTTGTCTATGGGCGCTGGGACGTCAATTGGGCAGTATTCCCAATTGCTGGAGTTCTATCCGGCATGTTAAGCAATGTTCATCATGTTCTGAAACGTAAAGATATCTCCTGATGGTGTTAACTGCACTTGTACATTCCTGAACTAGATAGATTATATGTAAGGTATTCTACCAGTTGATTTTACTGGAAGAATGCCTTTTTTTGTTGGATTTTAACAGGTGAGCTAAATGAGCCCTTTAATATTTTGACATTTAAATTTTAAGTACGGACTTGGACATATGTTGAGAGAAAGAGAATATGAATATACAACAATAATCTTGTTAAAGAGGCGACAATACATTAACTAGTTAGGAGAAATGATCGATGGAATTCGAACTGGGCAGCATTTTGAAACTAGTAAAACGTAGGCTGCTGTTCATTATTGTATTATGTATCGCTGCAGTCGGGCTCGCTGGTAGTGTTAGCTATTATGTTTTACAGCCGAAATACGAGGCGACAGCTTCTATACTTATTCAAGGGGACAGGCAGCAGAAAGCAATTAATGACATTATGGCCGGACAAAAGCTGGTAACCACTTACGGGGAGATCATTCGAAGCAGCAGGATAGCGGAAGAGGTTGTCAGAACGCTGCAGCTAAAAATGACAGCGGAAGAGTTGCTCAAAAATGTGAAGACAAGAACCAACAGTGAATCACTCGTAACAACGGTAATTGTGACTGATTCAAAAGCTCAACGGGCAACAGATATCGCGAATGGCTTCGGAGAAGCCTTTAATGCAAATATCCAATCGATTATGGGGGTTGAGAATGTTGTATTTCTCGACCGTGCCAAGGTTCCTTCTGATCCTGTCTCACCTAAGCCGGTCTTCAATATGGCTATTGCCTTCGGATTGGCGCTGATTACCGGGATCGCAATCTCTATCCTCCGGGAAATGATGGAGAAACCCGTGAGAAGTGCCAAAGATATTCAGCTTGATTTGCAGCTTCCGCTTCTGGGAACCGTGGGCAAATTGAAGCCACGTAAACGGCGGAATAAAGCGAAAACCAAATCAGCAGAAGGAGCCACAAGTTATGAAGAAGAAGACGCCAAAATTATATTGCCTGGAACAACCGAAGTCATCTAACGGAGATCAATTCCGAAGCATACGCTCCAATATTCGTTATACCCGCGTTGGTGGAGAGATCCGCTCTTTATTAGTCACAAGCTCGCTTCCGGATGAAGGGAAATCAACGGTAGCGATAAACCTGGCGATTGCCATGGCGGAAGCTGGTAAGACAGTTCTACTCATTGATGGGGATCTACGTACGCCAACGGTGCATAAGGCATTTGATCTGCCTAATTGGATCGGGCTTAGCAGTATCTTAGTGGATCATACCCGCTTAGAGGATTGCATTATTTCTATTGAGGAAGCAGAAGGTTTGTCTGTATTGACCTCTGGTCCGATTTCACCAAATCCCGCTGAATTACTAGGCTCTGAAGGAATGAAGCGATTGTTTGCAGAGCTGAGCGTGCGTTTTGATACGATTGTCATCGACTCATCTTCTGTATTAATGCCATTTTCGGATGCCCTTATTTTGGCAACGATGACTGAGGGGGTATTGCTAGTTGTGAAATCCGGAAAAGTGCTCTTAAAGCACACGAGTTCTGCCAAGCACTTGTTAGAGCAGCAGGGAGCACATTTACTGGGAGCCGTATTGAATTATCGGAAAAAGAGCAGGCGTTCCAAGATTCGTGGTGAAGATTTTGCCGAGTGGGCCTCTTCTTCAGGAATGGTCTGACGTCTATGTCATTTGCTTCTCTTCGTTATTTGCTCGGGAATATCACTTACGCTGGTGCTCAGTTTGTGATTGTGATCCTGCTGAATAAATTCGGGTCATCGGCAATCGTGGGGCAATATTCGCTAGGGCTTGCAGTTACTGCTCCGATCTTTATGCTGTCGCATCTACATCTTCGTTCCGTATTAATCGTTGATTCATCGGGGAAATACAGTTTTGGAGACTTTCTGGGCTTACGGCTGATAACAACCGCCCTTGCGTTTACGATTACCGCAGGTTTTTGCATAATGAGTGGTTTGGATTGGAATACAGCATTGGTTATTTTCTTCATCGGTCTGTATAGAATCGTTGAATCAATCAGTGATATTTTATTAGGCATCGTTCAAAAGGAGGAGAGATTAGATCAAATCTCAATCTCCAGAATGGCAAAAGGGTTATTCTCCATTCTAATCTTCATCCTCGTATTTATCCCTACACAGAGCCTTATTCTTGCCTTGTTAGTCATGATTATCGGATGGTTAGCGATAACGATTGGATATGATGCTCGTAAAGCGAGAATATACACTTCTCTCAGGCCACTCTTCAACAAAAGAAGCCTATGGAGTTTACTGATCGTCAGTTCACCGCTAGGCGTGGTGTTGGCGTTGATGTCGTTAAATACGAATATCCCATTATACGCGATTTCCTATTTTAAAGGGGAGCATGACTTAGGTATTTATGCTTCACTCTCATATATGATTGTTGCCTGTAATGTTGTCGTCACCGCACTTGGTGAAGCCATAACACCACGTCTTGCCAGGTGGCATTCAGCCGGGAGACACAAGGAGTTTGTCACTTTACTCAGCCGAATGATAGCGATGGGTTTGGGTTTTAGTTCGGTCGCTTGTTTGATAGGGTGGTTGTTTGGACACAAGCTGTTAACCTTATTATTCAGTTCAGACGTGGCAGGAGAGTTAGGGTTGTTTCATTGGCTGCTGGCGTCCACCATGCTGGTATTTATTTCATCCTACCTGTGGTACGCCATAACGGCTACCGGAAGGTACAAAGCCCAGATTCCATTGTTTCTGTGCACAGCATTCACTAATGGCTTATGTTGTCTGATCTTCGTACCTCATTACGGGGTAGTAGGTGCTGCGATGGGAGCTAGTTCGTCGTTATTTGTACAGATGATTGGCAGTGTAGTTGTGCTGTATCGTGTCATCGGAAAGGTAAGAAATCGGGAACAGTCGGAAGCGGCAGCATAAGTTCTTTGTTTTATAGGAAAGTAGGAAAGTAGGAAAGTAGGAAAGTAGGAACTTGTATGACATCTGTATCTGTTGTAGGGAAGCCCTACACCATGCATAATTTATTTCTGTTTGCGGTCATGGGGTATATCATATGCCTTCCGGCACAGTTTGATTTTGGTGGAGCCTTCCGTATCGCCCCGTCGGATCTCTTCTTAATGTTAGGTTTGTTTGCCGCTGGATTCCATCTCAAATTGGACCGGAGGATATTCAGTTCATGGCATTGGGGCATGTTGTTCATTTTTGTTCTAGCTTCCTTTGTATCCATTTGGCGCAACGGCTTCATAACCCAATACGCCTTACTGCAAAAAGATATTGGATTCATACTCCTATTGTTGACCTACATCATGCTTGTGCAAGCCGTAGATAGCTGGGAACGGTTATATAAGATGCTCCGATTTTTCCTGATCAGTGTGCTGCTCTTAAATGGTGTTGCCCTATTCGCTTTTTTCAGCGGAGTAAAGGTTCCGTTTATGGTGCAAGACGGGCGGTTGTCCGGCATGTTAATTGATCCCAATGCATACGGGGGATTGCTGGTGACGGCTTTTGCCATTCATATCATGACGAGTGGGGAGAAGATAAAGCTGCTGCGGGGATGGGTCAGCATACTAGCGACGATAAGCTTAGCCGGGGGCATTATGATGACTTTCTCGCGCTCGTCATGGATTGGTCTCTTCCTTGTATTACTTACACTTTTGATTACCAAACCTTCCAGACTGCTCAAGATCGGAATGGGGTTTGGTGTGGCTTTTATAGCTCTGCTGCTGTATAAAGGCACCGCTTATCTAAATGTGCTGGAGTCTATGTCCAGCAGACCTTCCCAGATCCAGTCGCGTCTTGACATCATTGACAAAGCGGTGGATTGGATCGCACAAAGTCCATTATTAGGCATTGGGCTTGGTTCCTATAATTACGAACTGCGCATTATTATCCACAACACGCCAATATGGTTTTTGACTGAATTCGGCTTATTGGGCTTGATTGTATATGGAGGATTTATGATTTGGTTCTTCATTGTGGGTATCCGTTCTTATCGTGCAGCAGATCCCATTCATAGGCCAATTATTATGGCATTGCTGTTGTCCCATGCGGCGATGATTGGGTTATCGATGGGTATTGAGGCGTTATTCCAGCGGTATTGGTGGTTCATGATGGCGATGAACGGAGCTTGCATCCGGTTAACAGACAAAAACCTGAAAGGAGAGATGCCCTATCGAACCCAACACGTTGAACGGTCAACTGGGCGCAAGCTTCGACAACGAGCAGAGCAACCTCAATAAAAGCTCAAGTAAGGACATCGGGAGTATTCCAGCTGAGGGTGGCTTACAAGCAAAGGTTGCTTTTGTAGCCTCCATATATGGGCATTTCGAGAGTTTTCATTTACCTTACATGGTGTTATTGCTGCAAAAAGGGTGTGAAGTCCATGCTTACGCTCAGCCGGGCGAAGCCAGACAGCGCTTGGAACAGCGGGGAATTGTATGTCACGACGTACCTATACAACGAAGTCCTTTACAGTTGAAGAATTGGACGGCTCTGCGGATCTTAACGAAAAGCTTCCAAGCGGAAAAATTTCAGTTCGTCCATGTACATACACCAGTGGCTTCGATTCTCGGACGGATTGCAGCCCATAGAGCAGGTGTCCCTAGCGTATTGTATACAGCTCATGGTTTTCATTTTTTTAAAGGTGCTCCTTTTCTGAACTGGATGCTTTATTATCCGTTGGAGTATTTGATGGCACGTTGGACGGATGTACTGATCACCATTAATAGTGAAGATTATGAGCGTGCTCTGAAATTCCCTGTGCGAAAAAGAGTAACTTATGTGAGCGGAGTCGGGCTTGATCTTCAGGTATACGGTAGCGGTGAGGGGGATGATGAAATTGCAAAAATGAAGGGGGTAAGTCGTCACCAGCTATTTGATTTACCTAAGAGTGACAATGATAATCCTTCATTCGTTGTTCTCTGCGTCGCTGAGTTAAATGCTAACAAAAACCAAAAACAGTTGATCGAAGCACTACATCATTTGGGTGATCAAGCAAGCGATATTCATCTAGCATTCGCAGGTACAGGTCCTTTCGAGCAAACCCTTATAGAACTTGCTACTCGGTTAGAGGTTAGGGATCAGGTGCATTTTCTGGGGTTCCGAAGAGATATACCGGATTTACTACAAGCGTGTGATGTTGCGGCACTTGTGTCCTATCGTGAGGGGTTACCCCGGGCGATTATGGAGGCGATGGCAGCAGGCAAACCCGTGATCGGCACACATATTCGGGGCATTCGCGATTTGATTGAGCATGAGTCAACGGGCATGTTGGTTCCAGTGGATGATATTGCCGCTACGGCAAAAGCACTGGTTCAACTGCGAGCGGACGCAGCTTTGACCGCAGCAATGGGTAAGGCGAACAAGGACAGGATTATTCGCTATGGATTGCCAGCGGTGCTTCGTGAAATGGACTCGATTTATATAGAAGCGCTGAAAGAACCAGGGATAAAGCCATTTCCGTCTGAATTACAACCGGGTCTGACAGCAGATAGATAATTCATTCTCGCATATACGACAACAAACGAATAAACGAATAATTAGTTAATTAGGGAGAAAGAAGTGATGAAAATGCGGATCGTACGTTTAGTCATGTTGGATGCGGGAATTATAGCGGCTTCAGTGTGGCTTGTGTTTTTACTTCGGTTTGATTTTCAAATCCCTGAGCAGTACATGTGGATGCTTCCGTGGGCGATACTCATTCACATAATGGTGTACGCAGCGTTCTCATTTGGATTCAAGGTGTATAACAATATTTGGCGATACACCGGTATAGGTGAGTTATTGCAGCTGCTAAAAGTGAGTGCTTTAACACTCTGCGGAGTGGTCGTTGTCAATGTATCTGCGCATGTATTCGTCCCTTCCTATCGATTGCCGATTTCGATTTATTTTGCAGCGGGTTACGTATTTCTCGGCATTGCCGGCTTACGTTTAGTTAACCGCCTCATCAACGATAGATTCGAAACACTGGGAACAAAGGGTTCATCCGAAGGCAATCTGCTAATTGTTGGGGCGGGAAAAGCAGGCATCCTCGTTACCAAAGATATCAAGCATTCAAGATTTAAATTCATGAACCCAGTTGCCTTCATAGATGATGATATCTCAAAGCGCAAGCTGGAGCTTATGGGGTTGCCGATAGTCGGTAACCGTAACTTCATTCCCCAGGCAGTCGAGGAGCTGGACATTTCGTTCATTATCATCGCTTTGCCTACGGCTCCTCAAAAGGAATTACTGGAGATCATCGAAATCTGCAAATCTACCAAAGCTCAGATCAAGTTAATGCCTAGTATGACCGATATTTTGGACGGGAAAATGGCCATTAACATGATCCGTGAAGTATCCGTAAATGATTTGTTGGGGAGAAGTCCCGTAGAAATTAATACGGAAGAGATTCGTGAGAATCTGGGAAGCGAGTGTATTCTCATCACGGGTGCAGGCGGTTCAATTGGTTCGGAATTATGCCGGCAATTGGCTGCGTATCGTCCGAAGGAAATGCTGCTTTTGGGGCATGGAGAAAATAGCATTTATCTTATTGAACAAGAGTTGCGGCAGTTATATCCCGATCAGATCATTCATCCCATTATAGCGGACATTCAGGATGTATCGCGGATCGATAACGTTTTTCAAAAGTTCCGCCCCTCCATTGTGTATCATGCCGCTGCTCACAAGCATGTTCCTCTTATGGAGATGAATCCAGTAGAGGCAGTTAAAAATAATGTGATCGGCACAAGGAATGTAGCGGAAGCGAGTGCTAAATATGGCGCTAAACGGTTCATCCTCATCTCATCGGATAAGGCGGTTAATCCTACCAGTGTTATGGGGGCCACGAAACGAGCTGCGGAAATGATCATTAATGATCAGAATTCCTTAAGTAAGACGGTTTTTGCCGCTGTACGGTTTGGTAATGTGCTGGGCAGTCGGGGCAGTGTCATTCCGTTATTCAAAAGACAAATCGAAAACGGCGGCCCGGTGACGGTTACACATATGGATATGGTGCGTTACTTCATGACGATACCCGAAGCGGTACAGTTGGTTATTCAAGCAAGTGTGCTGGCACAAGGGGGAGAAGTGTTTGTGCTGGATATGGGTAAGCCAGTTCGTATATACGATCTAGCGAGGGATTTAATCCGCTTGTCGGGTCTCGAGCCTGACAAAGATATTCCCATTGTGGTCACTGGCATTCGTCCTGGAGAAAAATTGTTTGAGGAGCTTTTGACTGAAGAAGAAGGGTTATTGGTCACTAACAACTACCGTATTATGATTAGCCGCCCGCAAAGTGTCTCCAGATCTGAACTGAATTTGGTGTTGGGGGTTCTGGAGAACCTGTGCAAACGGTATGAACTGATGCCAAGCAGTCATCAGATCAAAAAACTGCTAAAGCAGCTAATTCCAAGCTATTCGGGTTTTCAGGAAGAACCGCAGGTGGGCACACATGATCTTGAACGCATTAAATCCGAAGTTCATGCGGGAATCTGACCTATGAAGTCGACTAAGCATTCATGGATGACAAGATTATGGGGCAAGCGCGACAAGGCAATTACTGGTAAACGTTCACGCATGCGGCGGGTGGGACGATACAGCCTGATTGTTATTCTTGTTGTGGTTGTAGTTGGGGGGATCTGGATTGGAGGGATATTGAATCCAGAGCATCGTTTTAATAAGGCGATTCTTAACCCTTTGACGATCCCTAGCTCTAATGTGGTTACGGACAATGAAACGATGGTGCAATCGCTCAGCACACCAGCCCCACAAGCGCAAACGGATGAGCTTACCCTTACAACGTCTACACAGACTCCAACTGCGGTGACATCTCCAACAGACAAGAAAAGCTCATCCTTTAATGTAGTGCTAATTGGAACAGACACTTGGGGCGGAGAAAGCTCGCGGGCAGATACGATCATGGTTGCCCATGTGATGCCGGATCAACGGAAGGCGAATATCGTATCTGTGCCGCGGGACACGCGGGTTTATGTGCAGAACATCGGTTATACCAAGATCAATCATGCACATATCGTTGGTGAGACAAAGGGTGGGAATCAGCAGGGTACGCTGACACTGATTCAAGCCGTTAGTGATTTTATGAATATTCCTATTCATTACTACATCAAGACGAACTTCTCCGGTGTTCGTGATTTCATCGATTCGATCGGCGGGATCGATATGCTGATTGATCAGGATGTGACCATCACTCCGGAGATCACCATCAAGAAAGGTGAGCAGCATCTGGATGGTGCCCACACGCTTTATTTAGCAAGGGAGCGCTACTCGACTCCGGAGGGTGACTTTAGCCGCCAACGGGAGCAATTCAATATCGTTCGGGCTGTAGCCAAAAAGCTATTAAGTCCGGAGCATATTCCTGATCTAGCGGGACTGCTACTGCGTGAAAAGAAAGACATTATTGATACGAGTTTTAGTGACAGTGATTTGATGAGCTTAGCTTGGCTATTCAAGGGAATGGATTCCGCGGATTTTGCTTATGAACAGATTCCTGGCCATAACAGCTCTGCTCTAGATCCGCTCGTCCGAACCAAAGTGTATTATTGGAGTGCAAATCCGGAAGAGGTAAAGTCACTTACAGAACGTCTTTTTACGGAATAAGAGAAAGGCGGGGGAAAGACTACCATGTATCGCCATATGAAGCGGGGCTTCGATTTGGTGGGAGCGATCGTTATGTTAGGTGTGTTTAGTCCGGTCATGGCTGTGGTGGCGTTGCTGCTTCGGATAAAGCTGGGAAGTCCTATTTTGTTCAAGCAGCAACGGCCGGGAATGGGAGAAAGACCCTTCTACATCTACAAGTTCCGAACCATGGCTGAAATGTATGATGCGCAGGGCCAGCCGTTATCGGATGCTCGGCGTTATATCAAATTCGGCGGATTGATTCGAAAGCTGAGTCTGGATGAGCTCCCGCAATTAGTAAATGTTGTGAAGGGAGAAATGAGTCTGATCGGACCAAGACCTTTGCTCATCCGTTACAGCCCGCATTACTCTGAACGGGAGCGGCTGCGATTTACTGTAAGACCCGGAATAACGGGATTGGCGCAGGTATCTGGACGTAATACTTCGGAGTGGAAACAGCGGCTCTCCTATGACGTTACCTATGTTGAGAAGCTGAGCTTTAGATTAGATGCGTTGATCTTATGCAAAACTGTGCTGAAGGTGATCCGCCAAGATGACGTTGTGGCCAATCCGGGTGAGCATAGTTTGCCGCTCGATGAGTACAGAATGAACCAAAAGGAGGGGTCGGCATGAATTTGCGGTTTAGTCCGCTTCAGGAAGATGATATTCACCTTGCATGCCGGCTCTTACAGAGCAACTTGCCAGAGTCGGTCTATAATCAAACCATATTCGCCTGTGGCGGTTATCCCGAATATTTGAAAGCAGCATGTAAATGCGGAAGCCATTCAGCAACACTGCTGATTGGTGCCTATTCTGAAGATCTTCTTATTGGATTCGCTGAATGGCGAAGAATGGAGCAGATGCTGGTTCTGAATAACTTGAATGTGGACGCAGCTTATCGAAAAGACGGCATCGGTGGCAAGCTTATGGCCTACGGGGAGACGTTGGCCCAAAAGGATGGCATTTCGAAGCTGGCACTTGATGTATTTTCGTGGAATGAGCAAGCTCATGCTTGGTATTTGCGGCTTGGTTTTGCAGAGGAAGGCCGGACTTACTGGTATGTAAGAGATTTGGCTCCATCGATTGATAGGGATAGAGAAGCATTGGCGTACATCATAGATGATTATCCGATGGCAGAGGCACATCATCAAAAGTATGGATTCTCTTCTCTTAAGATTAGAACGAAGGAAGAGACTTCAGTTGTGGGCCGGTTAGGTGAACAGTATTATCGTATCCAACTGCAAAGTGGAGGGTGGAGTGGCTGCAATCTTTTGACAGACGTATTAATGGATTTAGACCGGGAGAAAAGGCTATTGTTGCTTTCTTCAGATGCTTATTTGCGTGAGCGAGACCCCGGGCTAATCTTAAGCACTGAAAGTATACGTATGATCAAAATATTGGAGAATCAAGAGGTGTTGTATGAGTAACTTCATCGTGTTAGGCAGCTCTAGTTCAGCGGAATGGGATGCCTATTTGAACCAGTTAGAGACGAAGGATATCTATTTCTCCTCAGCGTTTTTTCGGCTGTTCGAGGATGGAGAGCATCAGCAGGCAGAGCTGTTTGTTTTTAAGCAGGGAGATCAGCTCATAGTTTATCCTTACTTACTTCGCTCCATAAGCCATCTTCCTGCCGTAATCCAACTGGGGCTTGAAGGCGATTGGTACGACATTAGTACACCCTATGGATACGGGGGACCGATATCGAATCTCCCTCCGGGAGCCGAACGAAGTGAGCTGTACCAGCAATTCAGTGAAACGTTCACGGATTACTGTAGAGAGAAAAAGATCATGACCGAGTTTGTAAGATTTCATCCCTTGATTGGCAACGCTACGGAATATCAAAGCGGTCTGACCACCGAATGGAATAGGAATACAATTTATATTGATTTGACTGTGGGTTCGGAGTCAGAGCTTATCCGGCATTATGGCAGCAATCATAAACGGAATATTCATAAATTAAAGTCCGCACCCTTTACGATTCGAAATTCGAATCTGAAGGATCGTATTGAGTCCTTCAGTGAATTGTATTACGGAACACTAAACGATTTACAGGCGGATTCTTTTTATTATTTTCCCAAAAAATTTATAGAAGATACTAGTCATCTACTTGAGGGGAGAGTAGAGCTATTCGAAGCTATGGATGGGGAGAAAACGGTGGCGACCAGCATCGTGTTACATGAACGACCGTGGATGCATTATCACCTATGTGGTTGGGATCGCGCCTATCTGCAGTGGTCACCTACCAAATTGCTAATACACGCAGCAGCCAAGTGGGGGATGGAAAATGGCTTTGAATGTTTTCATCTTGGCGGGGGATATAAGGGGAATGACGACTTATTTCAATTCAAGCATAGATTCGCGACACAACTGGAACCCCTTGACTATTACTTAGGTAAACGAATTTTTTTCCCAGAGTTGTATGAGCGGATCATATCCTTTTGTGACACCAGAATATCAGGAAATTACTTTCCGCTCTATCGGCATCCAGATCTCGATATGATATGTATTCCATCTGAAGAAATCGGTCCAAATGGAGAAAGGAGCTTCGCATGAGCATTCGTCAAACAAGCATTCTGCCACGAATCTTGTTATCCCCGCCGCATATTAGTGGACGTGAGCAGGTCTACATGGAGGAGGCGATACACTCTGGTTGGATTGCTCCTATTGGTCCGCAAGTTGATGCGTTCGAGCGGGAGATGGCCGCCTACACAGGATCAAAGGGTGCACTAGCGTTAAGCTCTGGCACGGCGGCGATTCATCTCGCACTTCGTCTAGCCGGTGTCACACAAGGAGATTACGTGATCTGTTCAACGCTCACGTTCGTTGCTAGCGCCAATCCTATTTTATATTTGGGGGCCACCCCCGTATTTGTCGATTCAGAGCCTGAGACCTGGAACATGTGTCCGCTAGCTTTTCAGCGGGCCTGCCAAGCTTTGAATGACAAAGGACTGCTGCCAAAAGCGGCTGTTGTCGTCAATTTATACGGACAAAGCGCAGACATGGAGCCCATTGTAGAAATAGCTGACCGATATGGAGTTACCTTGATTGAAGATGCTGCCGAATCACTAGGTGCTTTCTATCAAGGCAAGGCCAGCGGAACGTGGGGCCAATTCGGAATCTATTCTTTCAACGGAAATAAGATTATTACGACGTCAGGTGGGGGCATGCTCGTATCCGACGATACCGAAGCCTTAGATCAAGCGCGCTTCTGGTCTACGCAAGCCCGAGACACTGCCCCTCATTATCAACATTCCGAAATGGGATACAACTATCGGTTAAGCAACCTGTTGGCAGCCATAGGACGCGGTCAATTAGAACTGCTTGACGAGCGGGTTGAACGGCGCAGATCTATTGGCCGGCGATATAGGGAACGTTTAGGGTCCATACCGGGTCTTCATTTTATGCCGGAAG
Organism: Paenibacillus sp. FSL E2-0190; assembly: GCF_037992965.1. Taxonomy (NCBI): domain Bacteria; kingdom Bacillati; phylum Bacillota; class Bacilli; order Caryophanales; family Paenibacillaceae; genus Paenibacillus; species Paenibacillus sp. FSL E2-0190. Next base: position 4,114,190 of record NZ_CP150306.1, on the reverse strand, counting down.
CGCGCAATTGTCGCAGCACGCACTGGTTGAGTGCGCTGACCATCGATGAAGAAGTGGCGGGGTTCTCTTCACAACAACTCCTGTCATGTCTGGAACAGCACAATATCGAAGCTAGACCTGTATGGAAACCGCTGCATTTACAACCCTTGTTCGAGAGCAATTACTACTATCCTTACAGTGAGGAATACAGTGTATCGGATAAATTATTTTCAACAGGTGTCTGCCTGCCTTCTGGAAGCTCTTTATCAGATGAGGATTTGGAACGTGTCGTTTATGCGATAGAGACATGTAACCAATACCGTTGATTCATCTTATTTAGCCTTCCATCCGCTGGCAGCTGATCCGCTTTCCTTCACATACAAAGTGGCTTGTGCCGTGCCATCCGTTCGCATGGCCAGACTGCCAACTGGGGCGGTTACGACTCCCTCGGGCGAACCCTCTACTATGAACACCGCGGGCAACACTGTCCCCCCAGTGAGGCGAATGGCCCGTTTGAAGTTACCGTAGGTCGAGAACCATTCAAGAAGCGAATATGGATTATACAAGGTTCCTAGTGATGTGCCTTGCATGCCGATTAGTGTTTCGAATTCTAGAATTCGCTTTACCTTCACTGCTCGGGTATCGAACACCGCTACATTATTGAGGCGCAGAGACGGTTTAGCTGCACCGTAAGAAGAGACTAGCACTACCTGATTGGTTCCGCTATTGCGGACGATCATATTGTCGACAGTAGCCATCGCGTCAGACTCCGTTGTGAATAAATGCAAGGTATTGCCCGTTAAATCCTGTGCATCTATCGTCCCCACATAAAGATCTCCTCCGTCGATTCGGACACCACTTGCTAAGGTGGAACCCGAGCCGTACATTCCTAACGAACCGATATGCAATCTTGGTTTACCTCCGGCAGCATTAAACGCTGCATAGATCGCAGGGCCCCCGATGCCATCGAACTTGGCGCTAGCGATATCAATAAATTGTGAATAGATCGTCTGTAGACCGAAGCTAGCTTTATGATCGGTGGAGCGGATAGCCAAGTGATTGATTTTGAGCGTCAGTCCATAGGACAGTAAGGCTGGACTTACCGATCCGCTTACACGCATATCTAGTGAACCGATGTCGAGTGTCCAGAGTCTAGCGATAGCATCTGTAAGCCCTGCTGATAGGTCGTTACCGAAACCTATGGTTGTCAAGGAGTCGAATCGCTGATAAAAGCTGCGCGTTCCTTTAAAGACATCGGGTTCAAGATCGAGAGAGTTAGCACCAGTAAAACCAGGCGCGCCACCGCGGCTATTATTCAGAACCGCTCTGTTGACATGAAGCTGGTCTACAAAATGGACCACAAAGTTCTTTCGTCCAGCAGTCTCACAGCGTGCATATCCGATGTGCACATTAACGGAGGGGATTTCTTCTGTCCCCCCAATGAAGATATTATCCCCATAGCAATCGTGAGAGTACACTGACTCTATCGTTATATTTTGCGAAGAAGAAATGAACAAGCCGTGAAGCTGATCGTTGACGGCTGTTTTAACAGTCGATGCACTTCCATCAATTTCAAGGGTGCCCGCGATTGTGATATTTGAGGCATTTAAGATTACTAGAACCCTAGTGTCTGAAGGTGGGTTCGGGGCAAGCACAAGTTTGGAGCCGGCTTCAAAGCTTAAATTCGTTTTGGCTGGAATTCGAAGACACCACCAGTCGAGGATGGAGGGGTTACGCATGCGTCCCGAAGATACCTTATATACACCTGGAGGAAAGATTACTACTTTGTTTTTGGCGTTTCCCGCATTGATAGCATTTTGAATCGCTACTGTATCGTCCTTGATACCGTTTCCTACAGCGCCGTACGATCGGACGTTCACATAACCGTTAGTCTCAGGGTCTATTTTAATAGATGTGACCGCACCATCAGAAAGGATGGACGTAGTCACCGAGCTGTCTGGAATAGGGGCAGTAGCCATATACTTCACTCCTTTATCCTTTGATTTTGTATTTTATGTGAATTTTTCGGGGAATGCACGGTACAAAGATCACTCTTAGCGGGCGAAAGGAGTTTTTTATTTTGAAGGTATTGGTAACTGGGGGGTTAGGCTTTATTGGATCCCATGTGGTTGATCGGCTAATAAAAAAGGGCATAGAAACTGTGATTGTAGATAATGTATCCGGAGCCTCCGGTCTGACTTATATGAATCCTGCTGCGGTTCTGTATAAGTACGATATTCGGGATGAGACTTTGCATGAGGTGTTTAACCTTGAAAAGCCAAATGCAGTCATTCATCTGGCTGCACAGATCGACGTCAGAGAATCACAGCGGAACCCGTTATTTGATGCGAATGTGAATATTGTTGGCACGCTGAATGTACTGCGCATGTGCGAGATCCATCAGGTTCAAAAGCTAGTTTATGCCTCGTCGGCAGCGGTTTATGGGAACCCGGAATATTTGAGCATTGATGAGCAGCATCCCTTAAATCCCGAGTCCTGCTATGGTGTATCCAAAAGTGTACCAGAGTCATATATTCGGATGTTTGCCAGCTTACATGGGCTGAAATATACGATTCTGCGTCTCGCTAATGTATATGGGCCAAGGCAAAGTTCACATGGAGAAGCTGGCGTTGTTTCCGTTTTTCTGGATCGTATAAAGCAAGGGAAGGATCTCGTAATCTATGGGGACGGTGAGCAGACTAGAGATTTCGTCTATGTGGAGGATGTGGCGCAAGCGTTTGTTGACGCGGTTCAGACCGAAGGCAGGGTGAATAATGAGACGATGAATATTAGCTGCGGAATACCAACCTCGATAAATACGATGGTTCGGATGTTAAGCGACATCACGGGTGGTGATTTCCTGACAACCTATGCGGAGCCCCGTCCGGGGGATATTCTCCATAGCTACTTAAACAATCAAAAAGCCCAGGAATTATTATCTTGGTTCCCTAACCATAACTTTCATACCGGGCTGAAAAAAACAATTACTGACCGCTTAAGTGTAGGAAGCGCAGTAGATCATTAAAAGCACCCATTGAAAGGGGCACTCCGCATGGAACGCAAAATGAACTCGGAAATGTTCGTTCTTCGTAGTGTAGCCTGCTTAAGTATAGCCCTGCTGCATGCTCTTTATCGGGTTTATGATGATGGAAATACATCTTGGGTAGAGTCGGTGGGTTTACTGCTAACGTTTGGCACACCTGTATTCGTATTTATCTCCCAATTCGTGTTGTCATTTGCCTATCCCAATGAAATTCCAGCGAGATTTTGGGAGAAAAGAATCAAGTATATTTTATTGCCTTACTTTTTTTTTGGGACCTTGTATGCAGGACTAAAAGGATTGGAGCTGTCGAGTAGTGATGGCATTCCTTTGCTGCAGGCTTTTTGGTATTACCTCTGGCGTCATTTGCTGATTGGAGATTTCCATGGTTATTTTATACTGATTATCTTTCAGTTTTATGCTTTATTCCTCTGGTTTCAGACGTATGCGAAGCGGCTTAACCCCCGCAATGTTCTAATCGTATCGTTCCTTATTAACGTTATCTATTTGGGTTTCTTCAACTTTACTACGCCCGCAGATACGGCAGCCGCCCATTATTTCTGGGATAAAATGTACTGGATTTTCGCACCTGGTTGGATTTTTTACTTTACAGTAGCCTATTACTTGGGACGAAATGAGCTGTGGTTCCGGGAAAAATTAAAAAAGTTCCGCATAGCCGTATACACGCTCCCGGTTCTGACAGGTGCGCTAGTGCTGTTCGTGAATAGTCAAGGCTGGATAACGGCGCATAGCTCCAAAAGAATTGATATGCTTCTATTCGCCTTAAGCATGATTTTGCTGCTCTTCTCCGTGGCATCGAAAATGAAGAAAGTGCCACGTGTACTGGAATGGAGCAGCAGATACTCTTTTGGCATATACTTGCTTCATCCTTTGCTATTGGCTATATTCGTCAAGCTTCCAGCTTCATTTGGGTTACAAAACCTTGGACTATTTAGTGTTCTGCTGCAATTTGTTGGTTGTGTGATAGGCTCGGCACTTATAATGAATTTAGCGAATCGTATTCCTGGCGGAGCGTATGTATTCGGTCGGATCGGCGTTGGGATAAACCCAAGCAAACCACCGAAATCGCTGGATAAGCCGATAACTCCGAGTATTGGGAATGCAAACTAGCTTGGATTTGACCGGCCGCTAATCGTCTGTATTAAGGTGATTAGTGGTCTTTTTTGTTTTTGTATTAATTGCGATTACTTCGCTAATTACATTGCTATTACATCGCGATTACATCGCACTAGCAGCATCCTCTCAATTCTCATTAAAAAAGCAAAATAGTTGTAAAAAGTACAATTAAGCTCTTATGCTCGCAGCTTTAGGGCAGTTTAATTGCAAATTTTACAACTATTATTCTAGAATCCCGCCATATTGAGGCAATTGCTCGTATTTAAGTGTATAGAGTGCAACTAAATCCACAAAGGCTACCTTCAAAGCGTATATAGTTGCACAAAATGCAATTAAACAAACTTCGTCGTTACCACGCCTTAGCTGCACTGTGCGTTGGTGGTAAATACAATTAAACAAACTTCGTCGTTACCACGCATTAGCTGCACTCTTGCACATTGGCGGTAAAGTCCCAGTATAATTGTTATATTATGGTCAGTTCACACGAGGTCTTGTTTGTTCGGACTGTATTGCAGCTATTTTCACTTTTTAGTTCATTTTGCGATAGTTTCGGACTGTATTGCGCTTATTTCCATAAAAACACACATTATGGAAGCTACTTTGCACGAATAGCTGCATCTAAGTCCGATAATTTAGCAATATGAATGAAATTATTAAATTAACGGCTCCTCAGTCCGATCTATAGTGAGGGGGATCTAATTAGATGAACTTCGATTATAGTCGAAGGGACCTAAATTAGTTAGTATAATTAGGTAGTCCCTTTATGGTTTTTTACATCCAGAGAATAATGCATCGTGCAGAATATTAGGAGGAAATGAATAGTGGAACTTGGAGTAAGCACATTTGTCGAGACCACACCTGATGTCCAAACGGGTGAGACAATAAGTCATGCAGAACGACTACGTGAAGTAGTGGAGGAAATCGTACTTGCCGAAGAGGTGGGATTAGATGTATACGGAGTAGGTGAGCATCATCGGCATGATTATGCGGCGTCTTCACCTGCGGTTGTACTGGCTGCGGCTGCTTCGTTGACTACTAAGATCCGGCTGAGCAGTGCTGTAATGATCCTGTCTTCAGCCGATCCGGTGCGTGTGTTTCAGGACTTTTCAACGCTGGACGGAATTTCAAACGGACGTGCGGAGATTATGATCGGCCGGGGTTCGTTTACAGAGTCTTTTCCTCTATTCGGATATGATCTGAAGGATTATGAAGAACTGTTTAATGAGAAGCTGGAATTGTTATTAGCCATCCAAAAGTCAGAAAAAGTGACCTGGAAAGGCAAACACCGAGCAGCTATAGAAAATTTGGGGATTTACCCGCGTCCGGTTCAAGATCCTTTACCGATTTGGATCGGGAGTGCTGGAAGTCCAGAGTCTGCGATCCGCACAGGATCACTAGGTTTGCCTTTTGTTTTAGCGATTATAGGGAATGTTCTACCACTGGATTATGCGTCACATGTACAGCTTTACAAAAAAGCAGCAGCTGAAGCCGGGCATGATATTTCAAAATTTCCAATCGCTTCGCATTCACACGGGTTCATAGCGGAGACTAATCAGTTAGCGCTGGAGAAATTTTTTCCTTCAACGTATGCCCGGACCAATGTGCGGGCGAAGGAAAAAGGAACACCTCCGTACCATCGTGCAGATTATGATGCAGCGTGTAGCTTAGATGGCGCCCTTTACGTAGGTGATCCAGAAACTGTCGCTAATAAAATCATTCATCTGCGCAAGCATGTGGGAATTACGCGATTCTTTTTACATGTGCCGCACGGCACGATGCCTCATGAGGATGTTATGCAGGCGATTAGACTGCTGGGCACCGAAGTGGCCCCACGTGTGCGGGAAGAAGTAGCGCGCTGGGAAGCAAGTAACCGCTAATTTAGTAAGCTGCGTCCTTAGGACGTGGCTTTTTTTGTAAGGTATACTGAAGAAATGAATAGCGTTTTATACAGGAGGGGCAATGGAAAAAAATCATTATTTATCTCAATTCAATTTGCTTCAATCGTTAGGACTGGAAGATCTTATTGAAATGGAAGAATTAACGCGAATAACAGTAGTCCCCAAAAATACATATATCCAAATACCGTCAACCTTTTCTGAAGGGCTGTTTTTTGTGAAAAAAGGGAAGGTTCGCTTGTACCAATTAAACGCAAACGGTAAGCAATTTACATCGGATATCCTCAGTGAGGGTAATGTTTTTGGTGAAATGGGTATGATTTCTTTTGGAACGAAGGAACATTATATTGAAACGATAGAGGAAAGCCATATCTGTACAATTGATCCTGCAAGGTTTGAAGAATTTATCTCTCACCGGCCTAGGTTTATGATGTCATTATTGCAAGTATTGAGCGACCGCATAAAAAGTATGAGTCAGTTAACTCAAAATCTAGCCATCGGAAATCTGCATGATAAAATATTGTGCGTTCTTTTAAAGCTAGCGGATCAGCATGGGGTTGAGCATAAGGATAATTGTTACAAAATTAATGTTCCTCTATCGCATCAAGAAATCGCTAATTTAATTGGAGCCAGCAGAGAAGCTGTAACAGTGGCATTGCAAGAATTGGTGAAAGCGGAGGTTATTCAGACAGGGTTCAGAACTATCTATATCCAGCGAGACAAGATTTTGGAAAGAAATATAACATAGCTATCGAGTTGTAAACGAGATTACAGCTTCATTTTTAGAAACAACGGTATCCTAGCTATGACATGAAGGTGATTTAAGCTTTCAAATCATAGTGAAGGGACGATTTCCATGGAACACAGGAAGGGCGCTCGAAAGGTTACTGAAATTCCCGTTGAGATTGTAGAACTGCTGAATAAAGGATATTTACAGACCGTGAATTTAACGGAATGGCTTGCTGTGGATCATCTTACATTGCTGGAAAATGTACTGAATGAGCTAGGTTTTGAACAGGAAGCTAAACCAATTTTACAAAGGCTGAATGCGTTATCGGAAAAGAAAATCATGAAGCTCATCCCGGTGATTTCACGTGAGTGGCAGCTTCTATTTGACTGTAAATCAGAGCTGGAACGTTCCCGATTATTTGCTGTGTTAGCTCATCATAAATCCGATAGTGTTCGCTGCTGGGCTGCTTATATCGTGGGCCAGAATCATCAATGGAGTCTAGTTCAAAAACTAACAGCAATCCGTCCTTTTGCAGCGGATGGTCATTTTGGGGTGCGTGAGATTTCATGGATGGCTTTAAGGGAATCAGTCATTGCCGAGCTGGATGCTTCCATTGAATTATTAAAGGCTTGGGTTCATGATCAGGACGCAAATATTAGGAGATTTGCGATCGAATTGACGCGCCCACATGGGGTATGGGCAAAGCATATTACAGCGCTCAAAGAAAATCCAGCGATTGGCCTTCAGCTATTAGAACCGCTTAACTCTGATCCGGCAAAATACGTTCAGGATTCTGTAAGCAATTGGTTAAATGATGCTAGCAAAAGCCATCCGGCATGGGTACAGCAAATTTGTGATGAATGGTTGAACCTATCAGGTACCAAGGAAACAAAGCGGATTGTAATCCGGGCTACAAGAAGTATTACTGATCAAAAATAAAATAAGTGCATCACTTTAGACTGGATAATCAAACGTCAAACACTATGGGCTAATAAGTGTTGGCGTTTTTTTGTTGTGGAGTTAACTTGGATAATTCAAGAGAAAGACTCCTTCGTGTTTATTATTTAAACCAAAATTCATGAAAATATTTATATTGTTAATCCTCAGGTCATCTGTTATACTCAGAAACACCAAATGTTATAAAAACTAACACTAATTATAGGGATGGAGGATTTTCGTATGAAAAAACAAATAATTCGTAATGTAGGTGTCACGTTATCCCTGTTTTTAGGGGTGAACTCGTTATCGAGTGTTATGTATGCTAACACATCGAACGATGCGTATAAACCCAAAACCCATGTACTGAAGGCGAATTCGGAAACTGTTCGATGGGGGAATATAGGTAAGGGAGATCCAGCTCTAACTGTGCATTCGGGAGACATCGTAACGGTTGAGGCCATTACACATCACTCAGGGGATGATTACGAGCGGATGATTAAAGGAGATGCGGGAGTAGAGGATATTTTCCACTGGATTGAAGGGGAGAAGAACGAAGCGCTCCGCGGGCCAGGCGTACACATTATGACAGGTCCTATCGCTGTTGAAGGTGCTGAACCAGGAGATGTGCTGGAAGTGAAGATTCTGGACATGAAGCTGAGACCAAATGGGAATGACCAATACGCTGGCAAAACATATGGCGTGAATGCCGCAGCGAACTGGGGCTATCTATACGGAGATATGGTAGAGGAGCCGAAAAAGCGTGAGGTAGTAACTATCTACGAGATGGATACGGAGGGTGGAACAGATTATGCAACAGCTGTATATAACTACAAATGGTCTGTGCAAACCGATCCAGATGGTCAAGTGCACCCGACAATTGACTACCCGGGTGTTATCGTTGACCATAATACGATTGATAAGAACTTCGATGTGCTAAAAGGCGTGAAAATTCCGGTACGTCTCCACTTTGGTACAATGGGTGTGGCGCCGAAAGAAGCGGATGTTGTTGACTCCGTTCCACCTTCTTACAACGGCGGTAACGTAGATGATTGGCGGATTACCGAAGGTGCAACGATGTATTATCCAGTATCCGTAGCTGGTGCACTTCTGTCGATCGGTGACCCGCATGCCGGTCAAGGTGATTCGGAGATTAACGGAACTGCGATCGAGACATCGGTCACTGGGGATATACAAGTCATTCTTCATAAAAAAGCATCGCTTAACAACAAGCTGAAAGGTTTAAACTTCCCATTACTTGAAAATGAGAACGAGTGGGTTGTACATGGATTCAGCTACGCCAATTATTTGGAGGAGCTGGGGGCTAGTGCTCAGACGGATATCTTCAAAAACTCGTCCATCGACAAAGCGATGAAGGATGCCGCTCATAAAACAAAAGATTTTTTAATGGCTGGAATGGAATTGAGCGAAGATGAGGCGTACTCTCTGATGTCTGTGTCAGCTGATTTTGGAATTACACAAGTGGTGGATGGAAACTGGGGCGTACACGCCTTAATTGATAAAGGTCAATTCGGAGATCCCGAGCGCAAGCCCGTGGTTTTACGGAGCAGCTTTGAGAACTTTGGAGCAAAGGTTGGCTGGCAGCCAGCCACTAAGACAGTTACGCTAAGCTACAATGGCAATGTTCTGGAGATGAAGGTTGGAGCGACAACGGGGATTTACAACGGAGAGACAGTGAAGCTTGTAGCCCCAATAAGTGTTGTGAACGGGAAGATCGTGGTCAGCGAATATTTCGTGAACTTTTATAAAGCTAAGCTGGCTAAGACAGAGTAGGACGAAATAGCAATTATTCGATAATCCTAAAAAAATCCAAATGAGAAAAGAACCGTCTTTATAGGCGGTTCTTTTTCTTATATATTCAATCCGTCCTGATTTTTGTGGCGTTTTAATAAGATTTGGTTTTCTACACGTACCAGTCCATCCAGACAGTAGATTGATTCATGCATAAACCGTTCCATCTCTTCAAGATTCTCTACCAAGATGTGAATATGCAGAATACATGGTCCCGTCATTTCGTATAATACAGCTACGCGTTCGTTTTCCTTTAATACATCGACGATATGATTTAAATGAGCAGGTTCTACTTCAAGTTCCAGGTAGGCGGAGATTTTCTTTCCTAGCTTTTCAGCACTGATGACAATCGAGAACTGTTCAATAATCCCTTGATTGACTAGCCGATCAATACGATCTTTCACCGCGACACTTGATAAACTGACTTCTTTAGCTAGATCAGTATAGGAAATTCTGCTGTTTTGGGCCAGCCGCATCAAAATATGGTTATCGATAGGATCTAGCATGCGGATTCGTTCACCTCTTTTTTCGTAATTGTATCAGAAAAAAAGTGGAAATGCCTAGTAGCGCTTTACAGTAGAAGTGTGTGACGGCATTCTCTCCTGAAGATAGTTGACATAAAAGAATTATTTCACTATACTGGCTGTAATCTTATATACGATATACGTTGAAGGAGCCCAGTAGTAACTTAGTCCCTGTTTCAGAAAGCCGGGGGGTGATGAAACCCGGTACACACTAAGCTTGCGAATTACACTTTGGAGTATCTCGGGTAATACCGAGCGGAATGGCGAACGATATCTCGTCAAGAGTGGTATCAATGGTATGCTTGAGCATAAGCGTTTCATGGGTGCAATCTGGGTGGTAACACGGTTATTCAATCGTCCCTATGTCTACAATAGACAAGGGGACGATTTTTTTTGTTTTTAAATATAAGGATTTATAGGGTTCACTTCATCAATACTCCTTATATTTCTCGCTGAAACGGTCCCGTCCTAATCAGGAGGGCGAACCGTTTCCGCTTGGCGGACTGATGTTTCATTTATAGGATAACTACTAATTTTGAGGGGTGTAAGGCAATGAATATTATCGACGAACTAGAATGGCGCGATGCCATCAATCAACAAACAGATGCCGAAGGGCTTAGAGAACTGACCAATCAAAAATCGGTATCCCTGTACTGCGGTGTAGATCCAACAGGTGACAGTATGCATATTGGCCACTTGATTCCATTCATGGTGCTCAAAAGATTTCAACTGGCAGGACATCGTCCGGTGATTCTTATTGGTGGGGCTACGGGAACGATTGGTGATCCAAGTGGGCGTCAATCTGAACGCTCTTTGCAAACGCTGGAGCAAATCCAAGCCAACGTTGACGCACTTACAGCACAGATGAAAAAACTGTTCGTGACTGATGGCGACAATCAAATCCGCATGGTGAACAACTACGATTGGACGCATAAAATCAATGTTATCGAATTTTTGCGTGACTATGGTAAAAACTTCAGCATCAATTCGATGCTTGCCAAGGATGTTGTAGCGAGCAGATTGGACAGCGGAATTTCCTTTACGGAATTCTCCTACCAAATCCTGCAATCCCTGGACTACCTGCACCTGTTCCAGCATGAAGATGTGCAGCTGCAAATCGGTGGTTCTGACCAATGGGGGAACATCACAAGTGGCTTAGATCTGATTCGTAAAAAAGAAGGTTCTGAGGCGGTAGCATTCGGACTTACCATCCCGCTTATGCTGAAAGCCGATGGTACAAAATTCGGTAAAACAGCTGGCGGAGCCATTTGGCTGGATCCGAACAAAACGACAGCTTTTGAATTCTACCAGTTCTGGGCGAATACAGATGACCGTGATGTTGTGAAATACCTGAAGTACTTTACATTCCTCTCTAAAGAACAAATTGATGCACTTGCAGAAAAGGTGCAGACCGAACCGCATAAACGTGAAGCGCAAATAACACTGGCTGAAGAAATGACCAGATTCGTGCATGGTGAGGAATTGCTGGAGCAGGCTAAACGTATTACTGCCGCTCTGTTCAGTGGAGATATTAAATCTCTGACCGCTGACGAGATCGAGCAAGGCTTCAAGGAAATGCCGACCTACGAAACGACATTGGAGTCCAAAAATATCGTGGAGTGGCTGGTAGATCTAGGAATTGAGCCATCCAAACGTCAAGCGCGTGAGGACATCACCAAAGGCGCAATTTCCATGAATGGCGAAAAAGTTAGCGATGTAGCATTTGAAGTTACAGCCAGCGAAGCCATCGGCGGACGTTTTATCATTATCCGTAAAGGTAAGAAAAACTACAGCCTGGTGAAATTGTCCTAATAATAAGAAGCCTTCCTTATGAATAAGGAAGGTTTTTTGTTGTATTTTAAGTATAGAGGCCGACTATTTGCATATTAAGTGAAATTTGAAAGGTGAAATCGTCAAAATTATGGTAAGCTTAGGGTTCGTGTGATTTATGGATTAACATGATATTCTACAACTATAACAGAAAATTAGGAGTGGTAATTTGAGAAGACAAAAACCAATGACCATGGAAGAATTAATGAATGAGTTACAAGGACAGAAAACGTATCAAGAAGATCCCAATCACATCTCTTTCGAGAAATTGTTTAATGAAGCGTTTATGAGTAAGTATTCCAATTACAAAAGTTTCGATGAGTTTGTAACCAAAGGGAACTTTCAAGTAAAGACAGAAGAAGATGTTGCTGACATACCTGATGAACTGTTTGATCGTCATGTTGTTAGGGAGACGAAGTTTGCGGATTGGAAATCCATGTTGGAAACAGCAAATAGAGAATACGTCCGTAATTAATAAGACTAGTCTCTAACTACCGTTAGACTCATCCACAAAGAAACTGCACACCCTTATTGCTTTGTCCCAACGGACAATGGGGAGTGCAGTTTTTTTGTGCCCAGTTATTTGACCAGCTATGATGTTTTACTCATCGTTGACTCGCAGATCTATGATTTAATTGAACAAATAGGAATTAGGTTTTACAAAGATAGTATTACATAGGAGGGGCAGAATCGTATGACTGCATGTATACAAACCTCTAAGCAGGAGACCCTTCATGTCATGTGGAAAACCGTCTCAGAGGATTGTAATCTAGCCTGTGATTATTGCTATTACAGTACTGCCGGGGGACATCCTCAGCAACCGATCCGAGTGATGGATACGGAGCTTCTGGAGCGGTTTATCGCTCAGTACATGAAAAGATCATCAGGGATAGCGACTTTCTCTTGGCAGGGTGGGGAGCCATTATTGGCCGGACTTCCGTATTTTGAACAAGTGATTTCATTTCAAGCTAAGTACGCTCCGCCTCATACGATGATCAGTAATGCACTGCAGACCAATGGAACGCTTATCCATGAGAAATGGGCGAAATTTTTTAAACGGTATAACTTTTTGGTCGGGATTAGTCTGGATGGCCCAGAGCCTATTCATGATGCTCATCGTGTAACGGGTTCGGGGAAAGGCAGTTATGATCTAGTTATGCGTGGGATTCGTCATTTACAGAATGAGGGTGTGGAGTATAGTATTCTGACGGTGATTCATGAAGATAACGTGACGAAACCAGATGAGTTGATGGCATTATATCTAGAACACGAATTTCCTAATATTCAGTTTATCCCCTGCATGGATTTTGTTTCTCAGAAAAGTGAAGTAGCGGGACGTTTCCGAATTACACCTGAACAATACGGAGTCTTTTTATGCCGTACATTTGACCTTTGGTACAACGGTGGGTACCCAGAGCTTCCTATTCGTATTTTTGAGAATATGCTTCTTGTATTCATGCATCGTGAGGCAGAGTCATGCGTTCACAACTCATGTTGCCCGAAGATGATGGTGCTTGAAACGAACGGGAATGCCTACCCTTGCGATTTCTTTATTGATGAAGAGCATAGGCTAGGAAATATCGGCCAAACTGACTTGGAAGCACTGCTAAGCAGCCCAGTATATGATGATTTTTTGTTAATGAAGCCCAATATGAATGAATCATGCTATAAGTGTGAGTACCTTAGCTTTTGCAATGGGGGATGTCCGCGCAACCGGAATTGGCTTGATGTTAATGATCGGACTGAGGTTGATTATTTCTGCCATAGCTATAAAATATTCTACTCATACGCCTATGAACGCATGCTATTACTGGCGAACCGACTTAGATCGGAGCGGATGCTGGAGTACAGGAAAAGTGCAAAACCACTTCCGGGTCGAAATGATCCATGTTTCTGCGGAAGCGGGAAGAAATTCAAAAATTGCTGTCAGGCATTATAGCTTTGACTAGATAAGGTTGTCCCAACAGTCATGCAAAGGATTGGGAACAACCTTTTTGTTATGTTATAGAACCATATGATTTCTCGCCATTATTGCCGCACCCGTCACCACAGCTTCTTCTTTTAATATACCTAGGGAGAAGTGAGGTTGGTATTCAGGATAACGGTAAGTGTTTCTCTGTGCCACCTCCACCGCTGTTTGGAAAAACAACTCGTGAGAGTGAATGAGTGCACCGCCTAGAATGATGGTCTCTGGATGAAACAGGTTGATAACGTTGGCGAGCCCGATCCCGAAGTGGCTGGCAGCTTGGGTAAATAATTCACGCGCGTGTGGATTACCGTCTCTAAAGGCTTGTACCAATACATCATAAGTCAGCTTCTCAGGCGCCACTTTATATCTTTGGAGGATCAGATCGTTGTCCATTTTCGCCTCTGAGCGCGCACTTTGTTCTAGTGCCTGCACAGATACGAATGCTTCCAGAGCCCCGTAGTTCCCGTCATGATTTAATCGGGGTCCATCTGTCTGGATGATCATTTGACCAATGGCATCTTCCATATCCATTGTGCCATGAACAATACTTCCATGCGACATCATCGCATAGCGGAGTCCTGCTCCAGCATGTACATAAAGCATATGCTGAATGTTTGCGTGACGGATAGACCATCGTTCCCCAAGCAGTGCAGAATTGGCACCGTTGTCCAACCATGCCTTGAACCCCGTCCGTTCCTCCACCAGTTTGCAAATCGGCAGATTGTTCCAGCCTGAAGAAGGGAAGTGCAGCGGTTTTAGGATCAAGCCATTTTCCCGATCAAGTGGCCCCACAGCCCCTATTCCTATCCCTATGATTTGACTGTCCACTAACTGATGGTCCCTAAGGAAAGCGCGTATTTGATTACTGATATGATCTATAAATCTTTCAGGTGTGAATGCCTGATCCATTCGCCAGTGAACTATTGATTTTGGGTTCATTTGCATATCAAATAAACCAAGGGAAGAATACACCCTGGAAATCTCTAAACCGATTATATAACCGTAGGAAGGATTGATCTGGTATAAAATGGGTCTTCTTCCTCCGCTAGATTCTCCAAATCCGCTTTCTATCAGCAAGCCTTCTTCCGTCATCTCATCTAATATCCGGGTCATTGTGCTTTTGGTAAGCGAAAATGTCTGTAAAAGATCCAACTTGGAAACAGTGCCTTGTTCGGCGATTCGGTCGTATAGGAGTTTTTTTGGTGACGGAATATGTGTCGAGCGCTTTTCCACGATATACCTCCAAGCTATATATAGGATGAACTTGTAAGATCGTTTTTTATATAGTTTGTATTTATTAACATGAATATAGTATAACTCATAAACCCTTGGTTGTATTTTACCGTTCAAAAAACTTAATTTCATTTTGGGAAAAAGTGATATAATGAAATTACGACAGATTATATAAGGGTGGATTCCATGAGAACAACTATGAAAACAAATATGATACCGAATACAGACCTGAGGATAAGTCTATTGTTTCAGTTGTTTTGGGTATTTGTTCGAATTGGTCCTGTAACCTTCGGGGGAGGTTATGCGATGATCCCTATGATCGAACGGGAAATTTCCGCTAAACGAAAATGGCTGGGTGAAGAGGAGATGGATGAAATTCTATCTTTAGCTGGTGCTGCACCTGGGGGTGTAGGTGTAAATGCAGCAGCATTCATTGGTTATCGTCTTGCTGGTGTGAAGGGTGCGATTGCTGCAATCGCAGGGATAATGATTCCGACCTTTATCATTGTTTGTTTGCTTAGCGCCGTATACTCCCAACTGGCAGACCAGCCAAAAGTCATTGCCGCTATGAAAGGGATAAATGGTGCTGTTATTGCCTTGATCCTAGTAGCTGCATATCGAATGGCCAAGAACGCTATAATTGACAAGACTACCGCTGTTACGGCGTTAGTTATACCGGTTGTTTTACTGGTTTTCGGAATTAATCCCATTTACGTGATTGCAATTGGTCTATGTATTGGGTTTGTATATCTGCAAATTAAACAGCTCTTAGGGCTCCAAGTTCGAACGGAGAAGGAGTCCTTGAAAGCTTCTGATGAAGAATCGAATTATCCGGAGTATTACATCTAGGGGGAAGCGATGTGATTTGGAGTTTGTTTTTCACTTTTATAAAAATTGGCCTTCTCTCGTTTGGAGGAGGGTACGCCATCATTCCGATGATTCAGCATGAAGCCATGGCTGGGGGTTGGTTATCCGAAGGGGAATTCCAAGAGGTAGTTTCCATCGCAGGGATGTCACCCGGGCCTGTTGCAACGAACAGTGCAACCTTGATCGGATATCGTATAGCCGGAATCGAAGGAGGGATTGTGTCAACATTAGGCATGGTTCTGCCCTCATTTTTAATCATCATCGTTATTTCCGTCTTCTTTTATCGGGTGAGGGACAGTCAATGGATTAAAACGTTATTTTATGGTTTGCGGCCAGTGATTACAGGCTTGATTGCCTATGCTGCGATTCGTTTTGGCTTAAATAGCGTGCAACATGCTTTTATTACTTGGCAGACCCTTGGCATGTTGATCATTGTATTCGCTGCACTTTATGGTTTAATGAAATATAAGCTGCATCCGCTCACCATTATCGTTGCTTCTGGCATTCTTGGGGTAGCTTTTTTTTAGACAGAGCCGGGACGATCCCAGATTGGAGGTAAATCATGTCAGAGAATATACGGGCTTGTTGTTCAGCTAGTCGAAATCAAGTCGCGAAACAAGAATCTATTGATGTTTGTAAGGAGAACACAACGGTTCAAGGAGTAACAGGGGTGAAAGATTTCTCGGACATGATCCTTATCCCTGGAGGCACTTTTCTTATGGGGACGGATGATAAGGAAGGGTTCCCCGCAGATGGAGAAGGGCCGACTAGGAAGGTTACCTTATCTTCCTTTTTGATGGATGGAACGGCGGTTACGAACAAGCAGTTTGCTGCTTTTATCAAGGAAACAAACTATGTTACAGATGCGGAACGATTTGGATGGTCTTACGTGTTTCATTCTTTTGTTTCCATGGAGACTGGGAAAAAGGTGACCCAAGTAGCCACTCAAACCCCCTGGTGGTGGGTGGTGGAGGGAGCGGATTGGTGTCATCCTGAAGGTCCGGATTCCCATGTAGATGAACGACTTGATCATCCGGCTATTCACCTATCATGGCATGATGCGGATGCATATTGTCGTTGGGCTGGTAAACGTCTGCCTACGGAAGCGGAGTGGGAGTATGCCGCACGAGGAGGACTGGTTCAGAAACGGTATCCTTGGGGGGACGAATTAAAACCAGACGGAGAGCATCGCTGTAATATATGGCAGGGAAAGTTTCCCGATAAAAATCATGCCAGCGATGGTTTTGCAGGTACCGCACCTGTAAGTTCCTATCTGCCCAACGGCTATGGTCTTTATAATATGTCAGGAAACGTGTGGGAATGGTGCACGGATTGGTTTACTAAGGACTATCATTTATTTTCCGAAGCCGTGAATCCGAAAGGTCCAGTAAGTGGTGTCGCAAGATCGATGCGCGGAGGATCGTATTTGTGCCATAAATCTTACTGCAACCGTTATCGGGTGGCGGCTAGAAGCAAAAATACTCCAGACAGCTCTGCCGGGAATATTGGCTTTCGATGTGCGGCTGATTATACAGGTTAGAGCACTTTTACGACTACTACATAAGAAGGAGGAACTTCCTTGTCCTCTATCATCCATAGTCAGTTTGACATCAGCGTGCTGGACGTCCTAAAGATTCAATATCAGAAGCGGATCCTGTTCGATTACGTCCAGTCTTGTTATACCGTCTCTTATATCCAAAAAGGTGAGGTATTGACGACATCCTCCGAAGGAGAATATGTTGCTTCTGCCGGAGATGTGATGATCCACCGTCCTAACGAGCCTTTCAATGTAATCTCCAAAACGGATGGCGTACATTATCTGTTTAATATTAACGCTAAAGTTAAAGACGGAGATGACTTTTTTAAGTTATTCCCTTTAGGCAAGGTGATTCGGGTCCGGGATCGAAGCGAATATGAGCGAAGGTTTGACGAGTTGCGAAGCCTGTGGTTGCAGGAGGAAGATGATTTCAGGAATGTTCAGGTCGGTTCATTGGCATTTTTTCTTCTTTATGAAATTATGGAGAGTACCAAGCTTGGCGGGCGCCGCTCTTCACGAGATCCCTTTATCACGGACCGCTTTAACGAAGCGTTGCAATATATGGAGGAGAGGCTTGATCAGGAGATTAGTAGAGAGGAGCTTTCCAAGCTCTATCATATGAATCCTGTTTATTTTAGCCGGGCATTTCAGAAAATATATAAACTGACACCCATGCAAATGCTGCGAAAATTGCGGCTGCAGCAAGCTAAACAAATGCTGGAATATACGGATTATCCAATCGAGCATATCTCCCAGAGATGTGGTTATTATGATGCTTCACACTTCAGCAAGGTATTTCGTGGCGAATACGGCAAGGGGCCGGCAGAGTACCGGAAAAGTATCGAATTTACAAAAACAAACATCGCTGCTCCATAGCGGAGTTTTCCATATTCATTTACTCTTATAAGCATGAGCAGATCATTCTAAGCTCCCCGAATCGAGCGTAACCATTTCGATGAAAAGGAAAGGCAGGGAATAACTCATGAGAATCTTGTATTTGGATTTGGATTCGCTTCGCCCGGACCATCTGGGATGTTATGGCTATCATCGGAATACCTCCCCGAATATCGATTCAATCGCTAAAGAAGGTGTCACCTTTACCAACTACTATTGTTCAGATGCTCCTTGCCTGCCGTCTCGTTCCGCCTTAATGTCGGGGCGATTTGGCATTCATAATGGGATTGTAGGGCATGGCGGAACCGCTGCTGATATGCGTAGAGAAGGAGCCAAACGTGAATTCAATGACCGTCTGGGGATGGAGAGCCTTCCGGCTATATTAAGGCAAGCGGCGATGAAAACCGCATCGATCAGCACCTTCTCCGAACGACACTCGGCGTGGACCTTTAACGCCGGGTTCCAAGAAGTGTTTAATGTTGGTGGCAGAGGGCATGAGACGGCAGAGCAGGTGCTTCCAGTGGCACTTAAATGGATTGAGGATAACGGGGAGTCCGAAAATTGGTTTCTGCACCTGAATTTCTGGGATCCGCATACACCTTATCGTACACCCGAGAGCTACGGTAATCCGTTCGAGAAGGAGCCTTTACCCGATTGGATCACGGAAGAAGTGTTTGAGCTTCACCGAAATAAGAAGGGGCAGCATAGTATTGAAGATATGAATGCGCTCGCGAAATCGTATTATCAGCAGCATTTCAGGCATCAGCAGGAGATAGAGAACCGTGATGACCTGCGTGTTATCTTTGACAACTATGATGCTGGAGTTAAGTATCTGGACGAGCATCTCGGGAAAGTTTTTTCTAAGCTGAGAGAACTTGGCGTGATGGAAGATACGGCTATCTTGATCTCTGCGGATCATGGAGAGAGTCTGGGTGAACTAGGAATTTACTCCGAACATGGCACAGCAGACGAGGCGACTTGCCGTATTCCGATGATTGTTCGCTGGCCAGGGGGCAAGAAGGGAATCGTGGAGGAGGGGCTACATTATCACCTTGATCTAGGACCTACATTAGCGAGCCTTTTGAATTTGAAAGCGGCTGCTTCTTGGGATGGTGAAAGTTATGCAGGTGCTATTCTGAAGGGGAATTTGGGAGGGCGTGAGTATCTCGTAATCTCACAATGCGCGCATGTGTGTCAACGCAGCGTCCGATTTGCGGATTGGTTATATATACGTACCTATCATGACGGACACCATGGATTCCCGCAAGAAATGCTGTTTGATTTGAAGCATGATCCTTATGAACAACATAATCTTGCCGAAGTACGTAAAGACGTTTGTATGGAGGCTGTCTATCTGTTGAATGAATGGCATGATCATATGATGGGCTCCATGGATTGTGATATCGATCCATTATGGACGGTACTTATGGAAGGTGGACCCTACCATGCCAAAGAGTATCTGAGCGCATCCTTATAGGATGCTTAATAATATCCTAATAAATGCGGCGAATGAAAGACATATGAAAGGGAGGTTGCCCTGAATGGGCAACCTCCCTATTTATGTTCTCGCTTTTTGTGGATCTATTAAAGATCCGGGAAGCCTCAAAACGGTCTTCGTCCCGCTACCCTCCTTACTGTACAGCAGAACGCCGCAAGGATCGCCATACTTAAGATTTAGACGATTATTGACATTTAGGAGACCGATATGATCTCCTGATTCTATATTCTTACCAGCCAGCAACTCCGTAAGTTGTTCCAGTCTTGTTGTATCGATACCTACACCATTATCTTCAACCACGATTTCAAGCAGCCCCGCTTCGTTTTTCTCTACGGAGATCAGCAGAATTCCTTGTCCTTGTGCCTCAAGCCCATGACCAAGCGCATTTTCAACAATAGGTTGAAGGATCATTTTAGGCACGGGAATGTGTAACCATTCCTGTGGACACAACAGCTTGTAAGTAAATTTGTCCGGGAAACGGCCTTGGTAAATCCTCACACAAGATTCCGCGATTTTCAGCTCTTCCCCAAGAGTTACCTCCTCTTTGCCTTTGATGCTGTACTTGAGCATTGTGCTTAAGGCGGTAGTCATCTCGAAGATATCCCGATTTCCTTTTACGATCGCAACGCCCTTGATTGTATCTAAAGTATTGCTTAAGAAATGCGGATTAATTTGACTTTGTAAATACGAATATTCCGCCCGCTGCTTTTCCAGATCGGTCAGATAAAGTTGAGTTGAAGCATCGATTAATTGGTCTGTCAAATCGTGGATCCGTGTGGTCATATCGTTGAACTGTCGAGAGATGATTTCAATCTCAGCATAGCCCTTTAAATCGACCTTGTTGTTCAATATCCCCAGACTTCCACCCTTTAATTGATTCATATAGCGCATAAGCCTAGACAACGGTCTTAAGAGATTCATCATAAGCACAGAATAGGGAATAGAGACGACCAGCAAGATTAAGGCTAGAAGAGCATAGCTGACCTTCTTCAATTTCTCCAGTTCTTTCATTAAATTATGGACAGGAACAGCAGTTATGATTTTTCCAGAGATCTCCGGTAAGCTAAAGGACTGAATTGCATATTTCTTTCCATGAACCGTCTCGACGATGGACTCTCCATCCCTTCCAGTTGCCCGAGTTTGAAACTGCTGGAGCATATCCTCCGGCTCATTGCTATTAGAGTAGATCATGCCTTTATCATCCATCATAAAAAAGCTGGTTCCGACCAATCGGGGATACTCAGAAATTTCAGTTTGAATGGCTTTCATATCTACAATAACTGCGAGATAGCCAATTTTTTCACCATATAGGGACGTGTCACCTGAAGCGAAGATGTTCATCCCGAAAAGCAGTTTTCTCTTGTCGATGACTTTGTCTGGAGGACTGTATCCGCGATAATGAACGATTCCATCCTCCTCAGCTGTTTTCATAAGATCGATAGCATATTTTGTTCTTCCTGCTAAGGAAATACGTGTGTTTGAGCTACCGATAACAATAATATCTAAGATATCCGTGTTCATATTTCGGGCGATGCTCAACAATCCTTCAACTTTTTGGGATAGATCGTAGACTCGAAGCTTATCATTCTCGACTAGGAACTTTTGGACGGTCGAATCGTAACCCACATTCATCATCATGGAAGAGACGTTGGCATAGTTGTCAGAAATCCGTTGTTTGAGGAGGGAGACCAGCTCCGTATTGTATTGCGTATTTTGATTAATGATAGTCTCGCTTGATAGTTGGTAGACTCGTGAAACGATGATTGGGATAATGGCAACAATAAATAACCCGAATAGCAAAACCTGAGTACGGATGGATAGTCTCTTAAATGTCTTCATTGTTTTGTTCCCTATATTGTGTAGGTGTCATTTTGAGATGCCGCTTAAAAATTCGTGTGAAATAGAAATAATCCTGAAAACCGCATTTCTCACCGATTTGGTAAATGGAAAGGTTGGTTTCGATCAGCGTTTTACAAGCGTATTCAATTCGTAAACGACTGATATGTTCGATGATGGTCTCGCCGACCTCTTTTTTGAATAATTGGCATAAGTAATTTGGGCTTAAAAAAAACTGATTGGCTAATTGCTGGATCGAAATTTCTTGATTGAAATGGTTGCGGATGTATAACATGATTTCTTTGACTTTGTGGTTTGAGATTCGTGAAATATCAGATTCGTTTCTGTTCATAAAAATATCAAGTGTCATAAGAATCAGATCATCGATCATAGCTTCAGCCGTGCCGTACCGATAATAGAGCTGTTCATATCCTTCAAAAAAACGGCCGCTAACCCGAGTCCCTTCCCGAGGAAATAAGTAGAGGATCGATGTATAGAGCAAATAGGCTTCTTTAATGGTGAACGTTCCCTCTTTGAATAATTTCTTTATCGATTCCATGGCTGCTATGAAACCGAGCCGGTCTTTATTATGAAGAATCCGGGAAATCTCTTTGAGTTTCTCGTCGATCGGTATGTCCTGCTGTGGATTCACCCTGTAACATCCGGGCATCCCTGTTGCGAACATACTGAAAGCAGCATGAGAGGCGGACTCTAAAGACGCATCTAATTGGTGTATATCCGAAATAGGAGGACCGATCCCGACTCCGCACTCTTGTACAACTTCTGTTTGTTCAAGACCCTGGAGGAAGACTTCGTATTGGCACTCTTCCAATAAGTAACCATACCGACGGCGGCTCATTGGGAAGACCAGGGAAGAGAACTGCCTGACATCTACAGGTGAACTTAACCCTTGGATAACAATGGGGATATGAGGGGTATCTTTCGACAAGGGTATTTTCTTCTCATCCAACCATAAGTTAATTCGTTCAAGATCTCCGGAACAAACCGCTTCATAAAGTTCGAAGTCGTGGATAGGTTGTTCTTTAACTGTCTTGGAATCGTGTTGCTGGGCTATTCGGTTGAGCATTCCTTCAATTTCTTCGATTTCAAAGGGTTTGAGGCAATATCCGAAAGTGCCATAATTCATTGCCTTTTGTGCATAAGCGAACTCGGCATGTCCGCTGAGTACGATAAAGATCGTATCAGGCGCGATGGCCTTGCCACGTTGAATGAGCTCTAGTCCATTCATAACAGGCATCTTGATATCTGTTAGAACAAGGGTGGGGCGAAGCGATTGAATTAATTGAAGGGCTTCTTGCCCATTTTCGGCATCGTCGATCACTTCAAAGCCGTATTTCTTCCAATTCACTCCTGCTTTAATTCCTTCTACAATCCACTTCTCATCATCTGCAATAATTACTGAACGCATAAGTGAATCCCCCTCTCTTTATAGAGCTCTTAGATTTATCCTAGCGATTGTGGACCAAGGGGGGTATGGACGATCTTACGCTCACTATGTCCGATATTACGTGCCACAGGAAGGTCTCCCGCAAAGGTGTGAAAAATCCACATAATCGGAGTTGTATTCTCTATACAAGAGAATTTACACTCCCGATATAATTTACCATATAAATCGCTTACAAGCATAACAAACTCATACAGAAAGGTGGGGAGAAGATTGGCTGATTCTGTAACCGCTCGTACGCCTAAACGAAGCTTAAAAACTCGTGCTCCAAAGCAAAGTTTAGGAAAAACGATTTTACAGTACAAGTATTTTTACCTCATGGTTCTACCGGTGTTAATCTGGTATGCCCTCTTCAGCTATGCTCCCATGTACGGTGTAACGCTAGCGTTCAAAACATTTAATTACAGTGAGGGGATTCTGGGAAGTCCTTGGGTTGGCTTGGAGAATTTCCAAACGCTGCTGACCGACCCCGATTTTCGCAAGGCGTTTTGGAATACGGTCATTATCAGCTTGATGAAGCTGGTCACTCATTTCCCGATGCCCATTATCCTGGCGATTGTTTTATATGAGTTTTCCAGGACAAAAATGAAGCGGTTTTTTCAGACGATCCTGACGTTCCCGCATTTTATATCGTGGGTTGTACTGTCGGGGATTATTATCAATATTTTAAGCAAGGACGGGATTTATAACCAGATCATCATGCTGTTTGGTGGAGATCCGAATTCTCCTCTTGTCGATGAAAGTGCATTCAGACCCGTTCTGTATATCACGCATGTGTGGCGAGAGATCGGTTGGGATTCAATCATTTACCTGGCGGCTCTGGCAGGGATCAATCCTGAGCTGTTTGAAGCGGCTGAAGTGGACGGAGCGAACCGGTTTCGCCGTTTGCTAAACATCGCATGGCCGGGTTTGAAGAGTACAGTCGCAGTTCTGTTAATCCTTCAAGTTGGACAACTACTAACCCAAGGTTCGAGCTTCGAGCAAATTTTCAACCTGTATAGTTCGCCGGTATATTCGGTTGCCGACACGATCGATACTTACATTTATCGGACTTCCTTCACGATTGGAGGAGACTTTGGATATATGACCGCCGTGGGTGTCGTCAAGTCCATTATCAGCCTAATCCTTTTATGGGCGGCCAATACGTTCGCTAAGAAGATGGGCGAGGAAGGGCTGTATTAATCTGCAGGAAAAGGGGAGAAGCAAGTGACCGACACAACGGTTAAAAAGAGAAAAAAGTGGAGTGTCTTCGATATCGTCGCATTCGTGGTTCTGGGGCTCCTAGCAATAGTAACATTTTTTCCTTTCTATAATGTTCTTATTATCTCTGTGGCAAAGTTCGAAGCGATTAGTAAAAGTGACTTTTATATTTTTCCGCTTTCGTTTGACCTGTCCGCTTACAAGCTTTTGCTTCAGGATATGAAGTTTTGGACTTCCATCTTTAATTCTGTCATCGTAACTGTGGTTGGCGTGTTGTTCAGTATGACAATCTCTGTGGCGGGAGCTTACGCATTATCCAAGCGGGGTATGCCCGGCAGAAACATAATGCTCAGCTTGATCTTGTTCACTATGTTTTTCAATGGCGGTTTAATTCCTTTTTACTTAGTCGTTAAGGATCTAGGATTCGTAAACAATATACTCGTCATGATCATCCCCGCGGGTCTCAATACGTTTTATCTAATCATTATGAAAAACTATTTCAATACCATTCCAGAAAGCTTGGAAGAATCGGCTAAGCTGGACGGGGCGAATGATCTGTACATTCTTTTCAAAATCATTATTCCGATCTCTGCTCCATTCATGGCGACTTTTGCTTTGTTCTATGCTGTGGAAAGATGGAATGAATGGTGGTATGCGCTGATTTTTATCAGTGACGCTGCAAAAGCACCACTTCAGATTTATCTGCGGGAGACACTCATTACTTCGAATTCCTTGCTAAGCCAAATGGCACAAACGATGGCCGAGCAGGAGCAGACGGGGAAGGTCTACACACCTGCACTTCAAATGGCAGCGATTGTAGTTTCGAGTATTCCGATTATTGTTGTTTATCCGTTCCTGCAGAAGCATTTTAATAAAGGGATTATGGTGGGTTCAATAAAAGGATAAGAAAGATTTTAAATAGATTGATTCTATCCTAAAATAGTATAAAGGGAGGTTTCAAGCATGCATAGAAAGAAAATAATGACATTGGCATTATGTATAACTTTGTTGGCTTCAGTACTCACGGCTTGCGGTGGAGGCAATAACGGCAAAGGGCAGGCTGGTTCAAACGGTGAAACATCTCCGAATTCTTCTAACTCCACGGATAATCCTTACAAGGATCCAATGACCATTTCTCTTGGGTTTTGGGATGCGGATGCCGAGATTGCTAACATCGAAAAGGACCCGATCGCTAAACAAGTATTGGAGAAATTCAACATCACACTAAAACCTGTCAATTTGTCATGGGATGACTATACCCAGAAGATTCAAATGTGGGCCGCTTCCGGCCAATTGCCAGACATTTTCGCGATCGACGCCGTCGGCACGCAATATCAGCGCAAATGGGTGAATCAAGGCGTTGTCAAAGCGCTCCCGGATCTTTCAAAGTATCCAAACCTTGCAAAATACTTCGAATCCCCAGATATTAAAGGATTAGGAGTAGATGGAAAGTATTATACTGTGCCTCGCCGGATGTTCCCGAGTGTTGATTGGAGCGCACTGGATCGTATGGTCTTCTATCGTTGGGATCTTGCTCAAAAGGCCGGGATCACCAAAGAGCCAGAGACATGGGAAGAGTTTGAAGCCATGCTTGATGCAATCGTAAAGTCGGATCCGGAAGGCAAGCATGTTACTGGTCTTACGACGACAACTACCAAGATGCTGGGCGGATTCTTCTGGTTGTATGGCAACCCGGTTGCTACTAGTGATGGAAGCGGCAGTGATTTTAAATGGATCAAAGAGGATGGAAAGTTTATCCCTGCTGTATTCTCTAAAAATGCGCTGCCAGCGCTGCAAAACATGAAGAATATGTACGAAAAAGGATTGATCGATCCAGACATCGCGCTCGTCAAACCAGCAGAGTCCTATGACAATTTCGTAGCAGGCAAAGCAGCTGCTCTTCTAAGCGGTGGAGGTTTCATAAATTTAAATAGCGATATGTATGAAAAACGCTGGAAAACAGCTTATCCGGATAAGGATATGACGGAGAGCGTGAAGGCGCTCAAGCCGCTTATCGGTCCTGATGGTGAACGCTCACATGCCATCTTTAAAACATACTGGTCAGAAAGCTATTTCAGCAATAAGATTGACGATAAAAAGATGGATCGCATCATGGCACTCTATGATTATGTGTTGTCTCCTGAAGGCAAGGATCTGTTGACTTATGGCATCGAAGGTGTAGATTATAAGCTCGAAAATGGGCAGAAGGTTGTCATTGAAAAGGGTTCATTAAATGAGAAGTATCCAGCTAGCAGATTTCTGAAGAATTTGGTGGCTTATGAAACTTCAGATAGCTATAACATGGATAACCCGACGATTGCTAACGAAGGAATCCGCAAAGAAGCTGTCGATTACATCGACTGGATTCAGAACAATACAAAGGTGCCAGAATACGACATTCGGTTAACTTATATGTCCACCCCAACAAAGGATAAATTTACTGTGCTTGACCATGATGATTTGCTTAAGATCATGCTTTCCAAAGAACCCGTTGAGAGTTACTGGAATAGCATTGTGAACGATTATAAGGCTAAAGGTCTTGATAAAATGATAGAGGAAGTAAATGAGAAGGCCAAGGAACAAGGTATTGAATAATGGATGAATAGAGAAGATCCGGGCGCTAGTAGCCCGGATCTTCCGTTTAATTATTTGAAGTATGGCTTAGACTGTGCGGCGCTACAGACCGCATACTTATAAGATTGGGAGGGTAAAGTCTATGAACCTTAGCATTCATTTGACAGGGTTAACCGAGAAACAGTTAGCAGCTGTTTCAGAAGTAGCGGGAATATTGAGTATTCGAATGGAACGCTCAGGGATACCAGTGATTTGTAAGAAGCAAGGGAAGGGCATTCGAATATCTTACGATGAGGCTCAGGTCACCATTGCGTATGAACAGGAACATCAATTGTTCCGGGCACTCAGCCGATTTCTTGAGAACGTACGCCGTGGAGAACGAGTTGAAATTAATGAACGGCCGGTTTATGAACAGTTAGGCTTCATGGTAGACTGTTCGCGAAATGCGGTTCTTAACTATGAAGGATACAAGGAATTGATCCGGCGTTTAGCGCTTATGGGATATTCAACGGTTCAGTTGTATACGGAAGACACCTACGAACTGGAGGGATACCCTTATTTCGGCTATTTGCGAGGCCGATATACAGGAGATCAAATTCGGGAGCTGGATCAGTATGCCGCGTTATTTGGCATAGAACTGGTTCCTTGTATTCAGACCCTGGCCCATCTCGGCCAAGCGTTGAAATGGCAGGCACATGCACCGCTTGTGGATTTCCAGGATATTCTCCTTATTGATGATCCCAGAACTTATGAGTTAATTGATCGAATGTTTGCTTTTATGTCGGCTCATGTAAGCAGTCGCCGCATAAATATCGGGATGGACGAAGCTCATATGATGGGACTTGGTAAATACCTGGATAAGCATGGGTATCAGGATCGCTCCTCGTTAATGTTAAAACACTTTAGCACTGTTATGGAGATCGCCAGAAAATATGGTTTCCAGACGATGATGTGGAGCGACATGTTTTTTCGTCTGGCCAGTTCCGGAGAATATTACGATGCTGAAAGTCCAATTAGCCCTGATATTGTAAAGCTGATTCCTGAAGATGTTACCTTGATCTACTGGGATTATTATTCGGAAACGCAGGAGAAATACGACGGGATGTTAAGCAAACATAAGCAGCTAAATGATCATATTGGATTTGCAGGTGGTGCTTGGAAATGGATGGGCTTCGCTCCAAACAATGAATTCAGTCGCCATGTCAGTCTGCTGGCTCATGATAGCTGTGTTAAGTATGGAATTCAAGAAGTGTTGATTACCGCATGGGGAGATAATGGCGCTGAAGCTTCCGTTTTCTCGGTTCTTCCTACCCTTCAACTTTGGGCGGAGCTCTGCTACACGAGATGTTTCGTGGAGAACCATGTCAAAGAAAGATTCAGTAGCTGCGTGCAAGGCAATTATGATGACTTTATGGCACTCGATGCGGCCAACTTGGTTCCGGGTAATTCGGCACCGGGGGGATGTTCTATCAATCCGGCTAAATACTTGCTTTATCAAGATATTTTATGTGGTTTGTTCGATCGACATGTTATTCCTAGCTCGTATTCGAAGCATTATCAGCAAAGTGCAGAAAAGCTCGAACAGGCGATCACTCGCAATTCGCCTTGGCAATCCTTATTCTCTGTACAAGCCAGCTTGTGTCGCTTGCTCGAAATAAAGAGCGAAATCGGGATTTCTATACGCGAAGCTTATCATCGTGGAGATTTAGAGGAATTGGCTCACTTTGCCAAGGTGACTTTGCCACAATTATCTGATTTGGCCAGACAATTCATGGACGACTATCGAGTGCAATGGGAGCAGGAAAATAAGGTGTTTGGTCTTGATGTCTTTGATCTTCGTATGGGAGGATTGCTTCAGAGAATCAGAACGGCGATTCATCGAATCAATCGCTATGTCGAAGGGAACGTGGAACAGATTGCTGAATTAGAAGAGGAGCTTCTGACGTTCGACGGCCTTGTTGACGAGGGCAACCCCAGGGCGATAAGTGCGAATTTATGGCACACGATTGCAACACCATCCGTGATCGCTGGGGTTTAAGAAGGGGGTGAGGTTATGATTGATACTAATCTGGACAATCAAAAGGGTACAAAGCAGCCTAACCTTCTGCTTATCACCGTAGATCAGATGCGTTTTGATTGCCTGAGCATTATGGGACATCCCGTCGTTGAGACACCCAACCTGGACGCTCTGGCATCAAGGGGGATCTTATTTGAGCACGCGTATTCGGCTACCCCCAGTTGTATTCCCGCCAGGGCTGCTATCATGACAGGAATGGGGCAAAGATCACATGGCCGGGTTGGTTATCAGGATAAGGTTGAATGGAATTACGCCCATACGATTGCCGGCGAGCTTGCTCAAGCTGGTTATCATACGCAGTGTGTTGGCAAGATGCATGTGTATCCTGCACGTAATCTATGTGGATTCCATAATGTGGTGCTTCATGATGGATATCTTCACTACAATCGGGATAAGAACCAAACGTTCCATGATGAACACTATGATCAAGTGGACGATTATTTGCAGTGGCTGCGAAGACAAACTGATACCAATTCGGATATCACTGACTTAGGCCTCGATTGCAACGCCTCAACGGTTGCCCGCCCCTGGCACTTGCCGGAAGCGATGCATCCAACGAATTGGTGCGTAACCGAGTCGCTAGACTTTTTGCGAAGAAGAGACCCTGGGAAACCATTTTTCCTATGGTCTTCCTTCGTTCGCCCGCATTCCCCCTTGGATCCGCCACAATGTTATCTAGATATGTACAAGGACTTGGAATTTCCTGATCCTCCAATCGGAGATTGGGTGGACGAGAGTGCTGCCTTAAACGCAGCTAAGGATCCAACTTCTTCGTTCACTAATTTGCCAAAGCGCAGATTGGATCGTGCCCGTGCCGCGTATTACGCGCTAATTACGCATCTTGACGACCAAATTGGGAGGTTGATCAATGGCCTGCAGGAGTATGGAGTTTTAAATGAAACTTTGATTCTATTTACTTCTGATCATGGTGAAATGATGGGGGATCACCATTACTTCCGGAAATCTCTTCCTTATGAAGGAAGTGCTAAGATTCCTTTCATAGTGTTTGATCCGGGAGAAACGCTTGGACTTCTTGCCGGCTCCCGGCTTGATTCCATTGTAGAGCTTCGCGATATTATGCCCACATTTCTTGAAGCTGCTGGCGTCCAAATACCATTTACAGTAGAAGGGCAAAGTGTGTTGCCGCTGTGCAGGGGAGATCAGACATTGTGGCGATCTTATATTCATGGGGAACAAGCCTATGGAGAAAAGTCCCACCACTTCTTAACGGATGGAAGAGAGAAATTTATTTGGTATTCTCAGACAGGGGAAGAGCAGTATTTTGATTTAGCGGCAGACCCCTCAGAGAAGATTAATGCGATAGGCTGTATTGATAAATTCGAGCGCATAAAAGAATGGAGAGAGCGTCTTATTCACGAGCTGGAGGGACGAGAGGAAGGGTTTGTAAACAACGGCGAATGGATTGCCGGACGCCCAATTTCTCATATTCTAAAGGCATCCCAATTGGGGGAATAATCATAACTTAGGGCAACCTGAACTTTCAGGTTGCCCTAAGTCTGTTAAGGATAGAAAGAAAGGTTAGTGAATTTACCAGCTACTCCGGCGTTCAGGCAAAGGGTCCTGATCTTGAATCATTCGATGGACGAGCAATTCAATCATCGAATGGCGAATATCACTATAATCGGGATCTTCAAAACGATTGGAGTTCTCATGAGGATCCTCTTTCAAATCATACAATTCACCGTAGGTCTCACCTGCGAAGATCACCAGCTTATAGCGTGTTGTACGCAAACACTTAGCGTTAATGCCGCGATCATGAGCAATATAAGCGGTTAGGGCAGAATTGCGCACATGGGACTCTCTTCCAGCCAGCACCTCCATCTGTGACACACCTTGAATTCCGTAGGGAGTTTTGAGACCTGCGGCTGCAAGCAGTGTGGGGACAATATCAACATGTTCCATCAAAGCAGGGACCCGTTGCCCGGAAGCAATCCCAGGACCGCGTACGATCATCGGGATTCGTGTTAACCCTTCATAAAACCACGGCCCTTTGTAAATCAGCCCATGGTCACCGAGCAGTTCTCCGTGGTCGCTGGTGAAGAGGATGACTACATCATCGTACATATCTTTTTGACGCCAAGCTTTTATAATACGTCCGATCTGCTCGTCAATGAAGGTAATCATCGCATAATAATTTCGGGTGAGCCGTTTCATATGCGCTTCATCAAGAGAATGCTCCTCACCGCCACCAGGCCAATATCCTCCCTGACTCTGACGCAGCAGATGTGGAGGACGAAGATGCACGTCGTCTGCTTCGCTGGCTGGAGATGGAATGTCAGTGTCAGCGTACATATCCGCGTAAGCTTTTGGAGGGTCAAAGGGGTGATGTGGATCGACGAAACTGGTCCATAAAAATAGCGGTTGTTCGGTTTTGTGAGAGAGGATCACATCGATGCTCCGTTCAGCAATCCAGTATGACTGGTGTAGCTCTGGAGGGATTTCGCTCTCCCACACATCGTTTTGAGCATTAGAAGCTCTGTAACGGTCCTTGCTGAAACGTTCTGCCGCTTCAGGGTTGCGCACTCTAAGCCACTCCATATATTCCCCGATACAATTATCTTCCGTAATATGATGTTCATCAAATCCGTAGTACGTTCCATCGGAAGCTCTTCCGCGGTCACGATAAGCAGGCTCTTCATATTCTTGTGAAAAGTCCCCCTTCATCTGAGGGCGGAAATGCATCTTTCCTATACCGATGGTTTTATAATCCGCTTTCTTTAAATGATCGCATAAGGTAAGTTCATCTTCTCTGAGTGTGGTACCGATGTTCCAGGCACCGTGAACATGCGGATACCTGCCTGTAAAAATGGAAGAACGTGAAGGCGTGCAAACAGGACTAGCGCAGTAAGCACCAGTGAAGAGTGTGCCTTCCGAAGCAAGCTTGTCAAGCTCAGGTGTCAGTACGGAAGCGTTTTCGATACCTAGTGCGTCCGCACGCATTTGATCTGTGGTAATTAACCAAATATGAGTTCTTTTTGACATCCGTAACAACCCCCTATGAATATAGTGTATAGCATCACAAAAGCCTCTAGCAACCAATGAATTCTCCATATATTTCATTAGAATCGTCCATATGGGTTGATATTTTTATTACCTATAATTAAATAGTCTATCTCAATGTTGGAGGAGAAATTATATGCGGAAGTTATCCATATCAGGGGATCATTTTACATTAGACGAACAACCCATCCGGTTGCTTTCTGGTGCGCTTCATTATTTCCGGATCGTTCCGGAATATTGGCAGGATCGTTTGCTGAAGCTGAAGGCTTGTGGATTGAATACTGTTGAAACCTATATTCCTTGGAATTTACATGAACTAGAGGAGGGGAGCTTCAATTTTGCTGGATTTGCTGACATCGAGGCTTTCGTTAGACTTGCTGGAGAGCTTGGTTTGCACGTGATTTTGCGGCCAAGTCCTTATATTTGTGCGGAATGGGAATTCGGTGGATTGCCAGCTTGGTTACTTGCGGACAATAACATACAGCTGCGTTGTAATGATAACGTCTATTTATCTAAGTTGGATGCCTATTTCGATGAGTTGCTTCCACGTCTGCGGCCTTTGTTAAGCACTAACGGTGGTCCTGTGCTTGCTCTTCAGGTAGAGAACGAATATGGAAGCTTTGGTAGTGATAAAACTTACCTGAATGATCTAAAAGCAGGAATGATCGCCCGCGGCATGGACGTTCTGCTGTTTACTTCAGATGGAGCTGAAGATCATATGCTCCAAGGGGGCATGATTGACGGAGTGTTCGCCACGGTGAATTTCGGTTCACGGGCAAAGGAAGCCTTTGCTAAACTACGTGAATATCAGCCTACGGGACCGTTGATGTGTATGGAATTCTGGAATGGATGGTTTGACCACTGGATGAAACCGCATAATACACGCCCCGAATCTGAAGTAGCGGAGACTTTGGATGAAATGCTGGCTTTAGGAGCCTCTGTTAACTTCTATATGTTCCATGGGGGGACGAATTTTGGATTTATGAATGGGGCAAATCTTTTTGACAAATATGAGCCCATCGTAACCAGCTACGATTATGATACGCTGCTGGACGAATCCGGTAAGCCAACTGCAAAATTCTATGCAGCTCGAACAATAATTGAGAAATACGTAACGTTGCCGCCCCTGGAATTACCGCCGTTAATAAAGTCACAAGCTTATGGTAAAGTGTTGATGACAGAAGCAGCACCACTGTTCACTCAGTTAGACGTTTTGTCTCACCCAGTACATAGAGCATGTCCCGAGCCAATGGAGAAACTGAATCAGAATTATGGGTTCATTTTGTATTCGACGAAGATCAGTGGACCCCGCAGCAGTACGGAGCTCGTCCTTCAAGAAGTACGTGATCGTGCGCTTGTATTCGCGAATGGGGCCTTTGTCGGTACAGTTGAACGCTGGGATCCGCGAGGAATTCCATTAGAGGTTCCAACGGAGGGACTGCAGATCGACATCCTTGTGGAGAATATGGGGCGTGTAAATTATGGCCCGCTGCTTCGTGATCCAAAAGGCATAACCTGTGGCGTTAGACTCGGCTATCAATTCCTGCATGATTGGACGATTCGTTCTTTGCCTTTAACCCATCTTAAGGGATTATCATTCACACCGATAGATTGCGAGCAACGTCAGCAGCCCACTTTTTACCGGGGGAGCTTTCAAGTCAGTAAGCCTGAGGATACTTTTTTGCAGCTGGATGGATGGAGTAAAGGTCAGGTTTTTATAAACGGCTTTAATTTAGGGCGCTACTGGGAGAAGGGTCCAACTAAAACACTGTACTTACCAGCGCCGCTTCTGCGTCAAGGTGATAACGAGCTAATCTTATTCGAACTACATGGCGTAATGGAGCCAGTGGTTACTTTTGTGGATACACCGGAGCTCACATGATATTTAACGGGTGAGGAAGTATCATGATTCTATAGTATGGGTCTGATGATTTTTAATATATAATCAAAACAGCCCAACAATTTATAGGAACTGAAAATGCACGATTAGGGTGGGTTAGAGGAGGATTTTAAATGAGCTATGATTTGATGGCATTCGAGACGTCTAAAGCACCGCAAGAGAGAGCAGCGTTTATGGAGTGGTATGAACAGCAAGTGCAGTGGTCGGAAGACCATGCCTATAATGATCCATCAGTTTTATCGGAGGCGTTGCAACGCTTTTATAGTGAGTTGTCTGAGCAATTTCCTAATATGAATGTAGAGGACGAGATTTTTGAAGCGATGGAGGAAGCCGGAACGGATAACCGGTTGACTGACTACTCGCTTGGCTCATCCGTCATCTATGCGGCTTTCGCTTATTCTGTAGCTGAGGAAGCTTATACGGCGATGCGGGAGTTGGCTATAAAACACAAAGTAGGATTTTTTGATGTAAGCAGCAACGAAGGCGATATTATTTTTCCTTGAAGCAAAATGATTTAGAGTGTAGACAGCTGGTTGCTCTCCTAGTTGTTAATGAAGTAGTGGCAACCAGCATGTTTTCTATCTTCTTTACTCTACAACAGACGGAATAATACAATCCTTAATCAGGGGCCACCGGTCACGAGGCTGAAGTGTGAATTCTGAGGCGATGGCTACGACAAGTTTTTTTTCTGGAATGCAGCAAATGACATTACCACCATCACCTAACGCTGAGTAGGTGTAAACCCCGTCTTCTTCGCGTAGCCACCACAAGTAACCGTAATGATTAGGGTTCATCGCTGTTGATTCCTCAATCCATGTCTCCGAAATGATCTGATTATTCTCCCATTGTCCATGGTTCAAATATAATAAACCAAAACGCGCCATATCGCGTGGAGACAACGTAAGTCCCCATCCTCCTGTGGTGATACGATTTGGGTCTTCCACCCACCCCTTCACATTAACCCCAAACAAATCATCGAACCCAAATGAGCTCATCTCATAATCCGGGATTTCATTCATTCCGATAGGTTTAAATAAACGTTCGTTGGCGAACTCACGGGCACTTTGTCCAGTGCTGCGCGTGATGATGGCAGAAAGCAGATGTGCTCCAGCGGTAGAATATTTGAAATCCCCAATTGTTCCTTGTTGGCCTAGCATATCCAGCGTATATTTTACCCAGTCAGGCTGCATACACATTTGCTCCAGCGGTTCGTGCCAATCTGCAAAAGCATAAGATGCGGTCATCGTAAGGAGATGGCGTAAGGTGATTTCTTGTTTTTGCGGATCTTGAGCAGCGTTTGGAACATAGTCCGGGAAAAACTCCAGTACCTTTTGATCTGCATTGTTAATAAAGCCAGCCTCTATGGCAATGCCTATGAGCGCGGATATGATACTTTTTGTTACAGAGGCCACATGATGTGTGTCATTCGGGCTAGCGCCATTATAATATTTTTCATAAGCGATAGTTCCACTTCTTACCACAACAATCCCGTTGATATTGCTATACTCGGATTTGATCTTCGATTCTAGTTCTGAAAGCATATCAGCATCCATTCCTAAGTTTGCGGGGGCTGAGATTTGCCAATCTGAAGTTGGATAATTGTTTTTGAGCATGAAAGTTACTCCTTTATGAATTTTTTTTCTTTACTGGAAAATAGACCTCGGTAACCAGATCCTCAGGCACAGCAACCTGTGTCGGGTCCGTTAAGTAGATTTCATAAGGTGAGTTCACCCATTCATAACCTTCATTTTCTATCCATTCTCTCAGCTGAGCATAGACCGAGGTCAATTCTGAATAGGTGCCTTTAAGAACAGATCTCGCACAAAGAGCATCAGGCAAATCTCTTGTACCTTTTACACCCTCTTTTATGGGGAGAGCAAACTCTGTATCATTTCCGGCTGGATTATATTCATGGCTGTGATATATCGTTATTGGCGTACCGAGCAAAGTGAGTTTTTCCGTGGCGATTTTTTCATATAGCCTGCTAAAATAATGTCCATAACCTAACGCATAGTCATCACTGCTCAACATCTGACGCATAAAAAGAATATTCATAGGCTGAGTTTCAACAAGCTCTACTTTTATCTCATTCAGGTAAGACATCATGGGAATACCT
This sequence comes from Paenibacillus sp. FSL E2-0190, assembly GCF_037992965.1. Classification (NCBI taxonomy): domain Bacteria; kingdom Bacillati; phylum Bacillota; class Bacilli; order Caryophanales; family Paenibacillaceae; genus Paenibacillus; species Paenibacillus sp. FSL E2-0190. The sequence goes on along the minus strand of NZ_CP150306.1, from coordinate 4,078,120 downwards.
TTCTCCAGATTTAAAACATCACTATTGATTTGTTGTAAGGTGTATTCATAAGCGCTTATTTTCTCCTGTATTTCTTTTTTCTTGAGATTAAGGGCTGAGTAGAGCTTCTCTTCTGAATGATTCTGTTCCCATTGTAAAATGTCTTTGATTTCTTCCAGTGAGAAACAATAACCTTTCAGACGATTGATAAAAAGCATTTTTTTAAGTTGTTTAATGGAGTAATACCTATAACCGTTCTCAGGGTTAATCTCATCGGGATGAATTAATCCGATCTCATCATAATATCGAAGCGTCTTCGTAGAAACTTCGCATATCTTCGAGAATTCTCCAATCGACAGCAAAAAGTCATCTCCTTTTTTCGTTTTAATTAAGCTTCCAAGCCAAAACATCGATGTTTGGTTCTAGCTCTACTTAACACCTTACCCTAAGGTCAAAGTCAACAGCAAAATAGTGAACCGATTCTAAGGTTACGACAATATATAGGTGAATGGCCATTCAGAAAGGAGTAGCCTACTTGGAAATTGAAGAGTTGAGTGACCTAATAAAATTACATGGCAAAGCAATTTACGCATTTTGTTTTACGCTTGCGGGGAATAGGGTGGATACGGACGATCTCTATCAGGAGACTTTTTTAAAAGCTATGGAAATGCGGCATAAAATGGACCTGAACCAAAATCCGAAAGCGTTCCTTATCTCGATTGCTATCTCATTACGCAAAAACAAACGCAGAAAATGGGCATGGCGGCAAAGAATTGCACCTACAGCAGATTATAATGAAGCGGTCGATCTGGCGTGTACTTTCGATGGAGAGGTTATGCCAGAGGATGCATTGCTGTCCCAGGAGCTTCGGCACATGATTCATGCTGCCGCAGACCGGCTGAATGAGAAACTGAAAATACCGCTCTATCTGTACTATACCGCAGAAATGACCGTTGATGAGATTGCTTCAGCGCTAAGGATTCCACCGGGCACAGTTAAAAGCAGACTTTTCCAAGCCCGCAAGGCGATGAAAAAGATTTTGGAGGTTGAATCCCAATGAATGACTCCGAAAAGTTGGATCAACTGCTAAAGCAAGCGCTAGCTTCTACAGCAGAGCCGACAGAGGAATTAAACGAAAGAATCATCCAACAGTTTAAGGAGACTAAACCAATGAAACCAGCCTATAAAAAAAGAGTTTCGATTGGACTAATGGTTGCTATATTCACGCTTGTAATGTCTTTAACGGCTTATGCAGCTACACAGCTATTTAGCCCCAAGCAGGTTGCTGAGCATCTGGGCCAGCAACTGCTGGCAAAAGCATTCGAAAGCAGGGATGCTGTTGAAATCAACCAATCGGTTATATCTGGTGATTATAACGTGACGTTGAATGGAATAGTCTCGGGGGAAGGTCTTTCAGAACTGAGTAAGTCTGATCAGAATATTAACCCAAACAGATCCTATGCCGTTGTATCCATCGCCAGAATAGACGGTGGCCCCATGCCTGCTACAAGTGAACCGGAGTATGGCCAGGATCCATTCTTTGTGTCACCGCTTATAAAGGGACTAAAACCATGGCAGGTTAATATCACAACAATGAATGGTGGCTATAGCGAGGCTGTTATAGATGGAATTATGTACCGGCTGATTGAATGTGATGGAGTGGAGATGTTCGCTGACCGAGGGGTATATCTAGCTGTCAGTAATGGTAGTTCTTTTTTCAGCAAAGATGCGTTTGCTTATAATGAAAGTACGGGGGAAATTAGCGCTAATAACGATTACAAGGGAACCGCTATTCTATTTGAACTTCCGCTGGACCCAACCAAAGCTGACCCTGTCAAAGCTGAGAGCTATTTACAGGAGCTGTTGAAAGAACCCTCTGCCGACAGCAAAGTTGATTCAGCGGTTTCAACAGATGCAGCTGCCTCTATTGATGATGATGAGAAGGAACTAATTAAAAAAATAGAGGATATGAAGAAAAAAATCTCCACCGGCACGATTATCCCTGAATCTGTAAAGGAAGTGCGTGTTGATGAACAAGGGGCTTTCAATTATGAATACGATAACTGGAGTGTCAAGCTTTTTGTCCAAAATATGTTTGAGGAAGGGCAAATCGGTTACTCGGATTCCGTAAGCTTCAGTGCGGACGATAAAGAAACTAGGGCACTTCAATTTTCCAGAGATGAAAAGGGTGTAATCACGGGCAGGATTATTATTTTGAATTAGAGTATCATTCAGATAACTTTTCACAAGACTTATCTATATTCGTTTTATTTATCGTCCATGACCTTCAGATCAATTCTTTGAACGGTCAGTAAAGAATTTAACGAAGAATTTAAAGCAGGAGAGATTGTTGAATATCAAATCATAATAGAACAAAACGAAGTATCTATTCAAAAGATTAAGGCCAATAAGTAGCAGACTCAATGATTGCAATGAAAAAAGCAGGTGGACTAGCCACCTGCTTTACCGATCACCACACTTTAATATAATTTTTGCCCTTATTCAAAAGTGTAAGAGGTCCTAAAGTGCTTTTATTCTCTTTCTTGTTATCCAGAAAATCTGTATCCAGGATTATATTGCTGCCATCCGGATTCTCAAACTCGGCATCCACGATGCGCACCCGCGGCAAAGTTTCAGTTGAATGTACTTCACCTAAGAAGTTAACGAAGCTATCAGGCAGATCAATGGAAAGGAATCCCTCATCTCCTTGATCTACAATAAAGAAGTCTGGATCAAAGCTTTCCTCAACCAGCTTTACATTCTCTTTTTCGAAAGGCTCTGCACTGTTTAAGTAAGCGTTGTTATTAATGAACATAGGCTGTTCAACGAGTTCAAACTCCTCAAGATCACCGTGTAACTTATGGACATTCTCGATATACTCCGCCAAAGAGGTGGTGTAGTGATTGAAATGTGATGTTCCCACGCCTGTCCATCCGTCTTTTCCAACAATGATATTGTTATAGAACCGATCGTCCCCACCATAAATAAGTGAGAAACCGGCAATTTTTGTACTATGCGGAAGATGATATTGCGTGGACCGGTTTAGTACCTTTCGATGAACCATCCTGCCGCCGATCAGATTGTTGATATAGGCTCCACCTTGGGCTACATTCTCTAAAGCATGTTTAGCTGTCAAGATATTATGGTCAACAATGTAAGGGCCATGGCTTACTTCTATAAACAAATCCCGATGATTTTGATAGAACAGATTTTTGGTGATTCTTGTCCCTTGGGTCTGCCAATCCAGCCATAAACCTAAAGTACAATCGTGAATCCGGTTATGGTGGATGTGAGTATCGATCGGTGCGTGAAGCTTGATCCCGGCAATTTCGTGGCCCCAGAATTCCCGTTTTGTCGCAATGTTGTAAATATGGTTATGATGAATTTCGCTGAAAATACAACCTAAGTGGCCGACGATGGCATTTTGGCCGCAATCATAAATGGTATTATGGCGGATAAGATGTGAACCGATCGATTCTTTGCTCCAGCCCTGACGCTCAGCAGTAAAGACGGATTCAAGCTGATATTGATATCCGGGTTTGTCTTTTCGAAGGGTGCGGTAATTATGGCCTGTGGAAGCTTCTTTGCCGATACTGATAGCGCTGCATTTGGCATCGTGAATGATATTATTTTCAATAATCCAGCCTTTGCTCCAGTTAGTGCCTAGCAGTCCGGGCTGGTCTGCCGTTGGAGGTGCCCAAGGTGTTGCCGCATGCGCCATTTCAAAACCTTTTACAGTAATATAATCAATTCCGGTTTCTTCAGGGTAGAAACAAGATCTGCGTACATTGATTTCTACCAGTTCTTTGTTCGGGTTGGCACCTTGGAAATTAGCGTAAATCGTGGTGTGGTCAGGGCTTACTTCGGCAAACCAAACGTAGGTCGTCTGTTTTGGATTTTGGACCGGAACCATCTCTTGTGTCCAGAGATCCTTGAACTCCAGCTTTTCGACAGGAGCTGCCAGTTGATCATACTGACTGACCTCGTAAAAAGACATGCCATTTAGATATACATCCCCTAAGTGTCTTGTCTCCTCTATAGTGACGAGCCAATCGCCAGACACTTCCTCAACATACGGATTAAAGCTGCCAAAAAACGTGTTCGGCAAGATCACTTTCCATATTTGGTTCTCAACCTGCTGCCAATCTTGTATATGCTCAGAGCCTTTTATGACAACCTGCTCGTCTTCAGCGGCTTGATAAATAATTCTTCTTTGTTCGCTTAATCCTTTGTATCTCGGTTTTACCCACTCGCGATATATCCCTTCATGAACGATAACCTTATCCCCAGCTACAGCTACTGAAGCCGCTTTATTGATGGTTAAAAAGGGATCCACCTGAGTGCCTTGACCTTGATCTGAACCGGTTTTTGATATGTGATATTCCATTGTCCTATAACCTCCGCTTGGTTGACTTTATCCAATATTATAGGAAATAACGTTGTTAGTTCTATACTTTATATAGTACACTTTAAGACAAAATTAGTGTTTTCGTGAAGGAGAATCTACTTGTGGCCCTTTTTTGAAAAACATGGTGTCAGCGAAAAAGATTACTTTAAACTCATTCCATTGAAAAACTATCATTTTCCACTTCATTTTCATCGGGCATTTGAGATTATTTATGTCAAAGAAGGGCAGTTATCTATCACCATTGATGGGAAAAGCTATCAGGTACAGAAAAATGATCTGGTTTTTATTTTTCCTAATCAGATGCATGAATTTGAGACGATTGATTTTTCGGAGATTATGGTAATCCTCTTCTCCACAGAATTGATAGGTGATTTTCACATGAATTATAAAAGCTTTATTCCAACTGACAATGTTCTCCATGCTGTGAATGAACCTGATTGTACAAAGCTGGATTCGATTTATAGCCAGAAAAGTTTCCTGTATGGTGTATGTGCGCAGTTGATCTGTCAGACATCATTTGCTCCGGTCAAACAGTCCCCGCAAACAAAGGTGCTCTATAAAATCCTGCTTTTTGTAGAACAAAATTATTCTGCCGATTGCACATTAAAAGCTGTAGCAAAACATCTGCAATATGATTACCCGTATTTATCAAAGCTATTTGTCCAGCTGATGAAAATGCCCTTCACAGATTACTTGAATCACTATCGGATCTCACAAGCATGTTATATATTAAAAAACTCGAATCTGACTATTGGTGAAGTTGCCAACCTTTGCGGCTATAGTAACTTACGGTCATTTCATCGGAATTTCCAGAAAATCACCCATCAATCACCGAAAGGGTATCGGGTTTCCAATCCGCCTGATAAGGAAATGAACTAGAAGACTTAAGGGGGGAGGGAAGAGGATAAAAAGAACTCCAAAACCACGAGTATAGTGGTCTTGGAGTTCTTTTTTTATTTTTGCATCATAATTCTGTAAATCAGCATGGCGGCTTCGGCACGTGTGGAATGGGCAGTTGGTGTAAGCTGCTGCTGAGAGTCTCCTTTAATGAGACCTGCTGATACCAGCGTTGCAATATCATTTGCCGCATAATTAGAAATTTGATTATGGTCGGTGTAGCTGTCTAATGCAGAGGGGGAGGAAGAGGTCGTATTCGATTCCCATACCTCAGCAGCCTTCAATGCCCTAGCTGCCATAACAAACATTTCTTGTCTGGAGATGGAGTCATGAGGGTGGTAAAGGCCGTCGGTTTGGCCCGTAACGACCCCTAATTTCTGAGCTGTCATAAGTCCCTCATAAAAATAATCGTTAGGTGACACATCAGCAAAGCTATTTCCTTCTGCTGCGGATAGACCTAAAGCTCTAACCAATAAAAGTGCGAAATCTGCACGTGTAACAGTCTGGTCGGGCCTAAACTCTGTTTCTGTTACACCATTAATGACACCTTTTGATGTTAGTACTTCTACAATAAACTTCGCCCAATGAGAATCAGTTATGTCCCTGAACGTTTTGTGATTGTAAACGGCGGCGTATTGTCCAGATGAATTTGTTGTTGAGAAAATAGCTTGCTTCTTATCTGAATCATAATTCCCGCCTACTACCGGTTGGATGACTCCGTGCTCATTGACGTTCCACACTACAATAAAGGCGTTGTTCAATGGAGGTACAGCTGCTGGATAAGGAAGCCCAATTTGTATGGCCGAATTTAAACTCTCTAATTGAACTGTTGTACCATCCAAAAGTAACTCGTAATCAATAAGCAAACTTTCACCCAATTGCTTCTTTAAACTTCCTGTTGTATCGACAGGTTTGAGGAGCAAGGTAACCGTCTTCACATTGTCCAGTGTCTTCGCCGGGAATAGATTATCCGGAAGTACAAAGGTAGCTAGTGATGTATTGATCTCCAGCTGCAATGTGGATGCTCCAACAAGAAATGCTGCGGCAGGGAGAGTGACTTCAAATGAGCCAACATTTGACGATTGTTCCTCTGCGAGCTGAATTCTTAGGATTTTGTGGCCTGCGGAATTAGGTTTGGCTAAAGCCATAATCTTTTGTAAGGAAGATTCAGTCAATATTGCGCTAGCTTTTTCTCCATTCATAGTAGTAGGTATCTCAATACTTACGCTACCGTCCAAATGGAGTATAGTAGTGGCCGAATCTCCAACCGATGATCCGGAACTGCCTGAGCTCGCGGCAGCCGGCGGACTTGGAGAAGCGGTCGGACTTGGAGAAGCGGTCGGACTCGGAGAAACAGTCGGACTCGGTGAGGCCGTCGGACTTGGAGAAGCCGTTGGGCTCGGAGAAACCGTCGGACTCGGAGAAGCCGTCGGACTTGGAGAAGCCGTCGGACTCGGAGAAGCCGTCGGACTTGGAGAAGCCGTTGGACTCGGAGAAGCCGTCGGACTTGGTTCCGGCCCATCCAAAGGAATGAACTTCAAGAAATCGCCCCAGATTATATTCCCGTCAGTATCCCGAGAGTAATTGACTACAGGATTTAAGCTGACAAAGTTAGAATCACTCAGTTCTAAACCTGATTTATTCGCCGATCGCGTACCGTCAAACATGAAATTATTGTCCGCAGCTAAAGAAGCTGGATATTGGTCTTTTGCAATGTTGGCAGTTCGGTAAGATAAGAAACCGTCAATCGTAAAGTCTGCAGTAATGTGATCATAAGTGGTGAAGCTTATATTACCACGCGTATTGTTAAATCCGATGTTGTTGATGGCGATCACACCTGGATTACTATTGCTTGTAAAACCATAAGCGCCATTACCAAAGGCGATGGAATCGCGGATGGTATGTGTGACATGAATGCCTTCGCCACCAAGCTTGAAGCCATTTTTATCACCGGCACCTACGGTTCCGTCTGTTAAGAACCCATTGTTGAAGGCGGCGCTGTGCTCAATCAGCACTGAACCTATTGCACCTGAGCCTGCTTTCGTATATAAGTCCCAGCCATCGTCGATATTGTTATGCGCCAGACAACCTCTAAAAATATTACCAACACCCGCAGTCAATTTTGCCGCAAAGCCATCGGCATTATTGTCAGATGGATCACGGTTGTCGAAGGAGGTACTGTTGAGAATTAAGTTGTAGGAAGGCCATTCACTGAGTTCTATCGCGGTACCATCTGTTCGGCTGATTTGTAGACCAGTGTCACCATTCGCATAGAAACGGCTATTTTCAACGATGTTATAATTGCCTCCCACTGTAAAGCCCTTGGTATTCCCAGCTGAGCGAGTGAAATCAAGTCCCTTCACATGCCAATAGTTTCCGCTCAAGAGAACGCCTTCTGTTTTTTTGTCAAAATCAAAGATAGGTCTTGCTCCTGGTGCTGCTTCTATATACTTTTTGGCGGAGGCTTTGCCATCATTGTACTTTTTAATCTCAAGTGGTGATTTCCGCACATAACGACCCTCAAGCACAATAATATGCTGACCTGGTTTAACGAAATCAATCGCAGTATCGATATCAAGTGGGAGATTGATTGTTCCATCTCCGGAGCTTGATCCGGTGGGGGATACGTAGATATCATCATCTTCGTTATAACTTTTTAGGGTGACGGTAAAGTTGCTGATGATCTTCTCATAAGAGGTCAAATACTGAGTATCATCTGGTAAAAAAGTAATGCTGAAGTTCGTATCTCCTTGATCAAGAAGTCTCGTGGGAATAGAAAGACGTTTACCAGCTATTGCCTCGATATCCTGAGCGATGATCGTAGAACCTTGCTTCAACGTCACCGTTCCGTTGACATTAGAGCGCACAATCATTTGGTAAGCTGGATCTGAGGTTTTACTTAGTGAAAGTATATTTAAGCTAGGTGTGACGGGAGTCGCAGGTGGTTCTATTTTAGGAGAATCTGTAGCTGCTGAAGTGACTGTTAATTGAATATTGCTTACATTAATTGTGGCTAAACGAGCAGCATAGAATCCGACATACATTTTTGAATCCTGTACGCTTAGAATGTCTGGTGTGAAATGAATAGCTTGTTGGCCATTATTGAGCTGTCCTGTAAAACCACTATTCGTCTTTGCTAAGGTTAAATGGTAAGGTGCTGCTGGAACAGTATTGGCAGGTGCAGGACGTTCTTTTTGAAGCATGATGGTTTGAATCCCTTTACTGCCAGTCCCATCCGTTTTTTCAACTCCCGTACGGACAAAAAGCTGTGTGCCCAGATCGCTTTTCGTCCCGCCGCTATAACCACCGATGGCAGCTATATTGGATGCAAAGACGCTAGAATTTCCTTGTGTGCCGATGACGTCACGTGCCATAATGCCAAAAGATTCTTGCCCGTCATATGGATTTTTTGCAAAAGCCAACACTTGGATATCCGCAGACAGCACGAAATTATCTTCCGCAGCATCTAGCTCGGTGTAATAGAAGGTAATGCCGTCATGATCTTCGGTGACTTTACCGCCGCCTTCCAAAGCGATCAGTTGGGCGGATCCATCCTCGTTGACAATCGTCTGATTGTTAGCAGCTGAAGTGGACTGACCGAATTGAATGCTTTTCCAAACGGGATCCATCTTTTCTTTTACTGTAACGGAATACGTAATGGGCATAATAGAAGAATCGGTAGGGAGTATGCCAATTTCATACACTCCAGCTGCCTGATTGTTGAACTTGGAAGTGTCGAGCGTATAGCTGTTTAGCTTCTCTCTATCTGAATTATCATACACTTTGGATACGAAGAGATCTTTGCTGTCAAAGTTTTCGTTAATAAAAAAGGTAGTTTTAGGATAGCTGGTGACTTCGATGCCAAGTAGTTTTTTAACGTTGACCTTAACTTGAAAAGAGGTTGTTAAGCCTTTATGCGTAATTGTGATTTTTTTATCCCCAGATGTCGTGGTGTCGAGAAGAGAGACCTTGTATTCATTGTTCAACAGCCGAATCTGTGTACCATCACTGTAATGAGCATAAACCACAAGTCCTTCTAGTTTGAGGGAGTCACCGATATAGTAGAGTGTTTGTTTAGGTTCATTTCGAATTTCTAAAGCGGATAACGTCGCTGCTTTTACTTCCACGTTAAAGGTCGTTGTGATTGCCGGCGCCTCTGTTGAAGTAACGGATACCGCTGTGGAGCCTGATTGCGTAAATAGATACGGTAATAAATCGCTGATCGGTTGTCCGTTAATGGAGAGGGAATAAAGATCACTTGTCAGTTCTTTGGTCAGGAAGCCGTCGTTATAATTGGCAACAAGAACAAGACCTTCTGGATCGAAGGTATCCCCTGGGTAATATACGGTTTTAGCTGGATAATACTTCACTGATAATGAGGTCATAGATAATGGAACGATTTGCAAAGGAATGCTCACGAAAGCACCGTTGTAGTTAATGGTTATGATATTTTCTCCAACCTTGCTGCTATCAAAGCCTGTAACAATATAATCCGTAGAAGATAAAACTGCCTCGCTCTCATCAGAAAAAATAGCCTTAACGACTAATCCAGTCAAATCAAGGGGTTCACCAACCAGATAAGTGGTTTTCGTCATTGCGCTCGTATCAGCGGTTAAGCTGGTTACGATTTTGGATTCAAGCTGGATGTCTATGTCACTGAAAGTAACAGTTGCATCTCTAGCTACATAAATTCCGGCAAAAAGAGTATCTGTGAACGTATCGTCCAGTGTTATGATTTCGGTCTGATCACCCACACTTAATCGATAAGTAGCTCCTGATTTTTTAATACTTAGCGAATATACAGCTCCTGCGGACGGAGCCTGGATATCGCTAAAAGGATTTAACTTCACTTGGGTGTCTTTTTTATAAAAACCTTTCATTACCTGATCCAAAGCACCCACCGCCGCATAGTTAGAAGTGGTTGTGCTTGTATCTCCGTTCGTCCCAATACTGTCGCGGAGCATAAGACCGAAGGATTTCTGGTTAGGTGTGCTGACAGTGCTATTGCTATTAAAAGCAATCACTGAAGCGGTCGCTTTCAGTTCAAAGTTCGCTTCCACAGGAATCTCTTTCGAATAAAAAGATAATCCCTCATCGCTGCTGGAGATTTTGCCGCCGTAAGTCGTCATCGTTACAGAGGTTGGACTTTCAATTATAGGTTCGGGGTTCTTTGCTGGACTAGTATTGCCTCCGAAGGCGCTGAAGCCCCAAGGTCCTAGCTCGATTTGGCCTTCTTGACTGAATTGAATGTTTCGGAACGTAACCGTAGTATTTCTAGCAGTATAAAGGCCCGCATATTGAATGGAGCCGTCAAAGCTTTCGATCGTTTTGGTTTCATTGCCGATGCGGATAATATACAGATTTCCGGTCTTTTTGATGCTTAATTCGTAATTCTCTCCTTGGGCAGGGCGATTAGCGTTATCAAACACGTACCCAAGTTTCTGTAGGCTTGTATTTTGCAATTTATGAAACGCTTTCATTTCTTGATCCAAAGCACCCACGGCGACATAATCACCAGAGTAGGCTCCGAATTGGTTATCCCACACATTGCCGCGCAGCATTATTCCGAAGGAAACTTGGTTATTGGCTGTCCAAGCATCCACGTGAGCCGTTGCCTTCAATTCAAAATTAACACTTGGATCAACTTCTTTAAAGTAATAAGCGATACCTTCCGTGCTGCCCGATACTTTACCTCTATCGTTCGAGCTTCGCAGTGTTGCTGATCCATCCGTGTTCTCCGTAATGCCAAAGTTGGCCGCAGTAATCTTGTCTTGCCCCCCAACATCACCAAATACGCTACCTTGCCATTCACTTTGAATGTTAATCATTCCTTCATAAGGATCAGGTGCTTCCTCTGCAAACATCGATAACGGAAAAGAGGAACACAAAAGCAGGAAGGTTACGAGCATGGCTAACAAACGTTGTTGTTTTCTCAATGATTAAAACCTCTCCTTATATGATCGATTTTGACCAAAGCTAAGCTTGATCATCCGAAATTATACGTTATCACTAAAGCGTACAGCTATAATCAATACGCCATATAACGCTGTTTATGCAGCAGGAGAGGGAGAATCTGAGTTAATGACACCCAGTTTATGCCTTTGCTTCTGCTACTTACGTGGAGTTTTCGGAGTCTGTTGCTGGTGGTTAGTACGCTGGCGTGGTGGTTACGGGCGCCGAAGCTGCCGATAAGTATGCTCGCAGTAGAAGTCCGCGACCGTTTGAGCAAAAATTACATACTCGGTTGTCGTTAGTGAACCTAAGCTGCCGATAAGTACGTTCGCAGTGGAAGTCCGCGACCGTTTGAGCAAAAATTATGACCGCGATTGGAGTTACGGACCGTAACGCAGCTATTTCAGCTAATTCGCTCATTTTCCCTGAGTTTCGGACTGCATAGCTCTTAATGAGCAGAAAAAGTGGATCAGAGCAGTGTTTTTGAGTAAATAGCTACAACTGAGTCCGATAGCGTGGCGAAAACGAGGAAATTCAGCAAATAAGGGCTGTACGGTCCGAACGTATAGAGTGCATTGGTGATAGTCGTAGGTATTTCTGATAAGAAGCGTAGATTCTGGGGAATCAAAGCCTTTACACGGGCTTGTGCTGTTGTTAAGTACTTTCCGCGTGGTGGTTACGGACCGTAACGCAGCTATTTCAGCTAATACGCTCATTTTCCCTGAGTTTCGGACTGCATAGCTCTTAATGAGCAGAAAAAGTGGATCAGAGCAGTGTTTTTGAGTAAATAGCTGCGTCTGAGTCCGATAGCGTGGTGAAAACGAGGAAATTCAGGAAATAAGGGCTATACGGTCCGAACGTATGGAGTGCATTGGTGATAGACCTAGGTATTCTATAAGATACGTAGATTCTGGGGAAATCAAAGCCAATACACGGGCTTGGGCAGTCATTAATTACTTCCGCGGTTGTGGTTACGGACCGTAACGCAGCTATTTCAGCTAATTCGCTCATTTTCCCTGAGTTTCGCACTGCATAGCTCTTAATGAGCTGAAAAAGTGGATCTGAGCAGTGTTTTTGAGAAAATAGCTGCGTCTGAGTCCGATAGCGTGGTGAAATCGAAGATAATTGGAAAATAAGAGCTATACAGTCCGAACGTAGGGAGTTCAGCTGGCGAGAGTGCATAATGGATGGCAAACAGATTAAAACTGGCTTACAAAGTGAACCAAATCATCTAAATATGGCTCAACAACAATATGTCGTGGAAAAAAGACAGCGGTCAAATATGTTCTTAATGGTGATGAGGCATTCTTTTTTGAGAGCATAGAGTGATCAGCATCAGGAATATAGAAGACTGAAAGCAGATTTTCAGGAATTTTTTCACGGTAAACACGTTCGGTTTCCTCAACATCTACATTTATATCTTGCCCGCCAAGAACTAAATGGATAGGTGTAGTGAAGTTTTTTAAATCCCCGCTCGCATCTGACTGATAATTTTTAGCGAAAAAACCCCATTTTTCTTTGGAAATTAAATCGTCCGATTGTGCAATTCGCAAGTAACTTTCATACGACGCCTGTTCTTTAAGTAGCAGTAGGATTTGCGCGTTATAATCTTCTCTCTTTTTTATCTCCTGTTCTGAAAAACCTTCTAAAATCATCTCTTGTCTGGTATTGTAGTGTCCTTGAGAAATCCATTGAATGGCGGGGGATACAAGAATACTGAAGGCGAGATCAGGCACTTTTTTAACAATCTTAGGAATCACCCAGCCCGCCTGACTTGCTCCCCACAAACCAATAGCTTGATCATCAATCATAGGTAAGGCTTTAGCCCAGTTAATCGCATATATAGTTTCTTGCGCTCTATCCTCCATGCTTTGCTCTAGCCAGTTCCCTGAAGAACCCCCAATACCCGGTTTGTTAAGAGATAAGGAAGCATATCCGGCAGAGGCGAGCTTTTCCCACAAAGGTTTATATCCATCATCGTAAGTATCATTAACTGGGCCATCCCCATGAACAAAAACTACCAGTCCGACGGTTCCAGAGTAGCTTTTGGGCAGAACTAAGGTTCCTGTTAGTTGACCTTGAGGCGTATCTATTTCAATTTTTTGCTCAGTCATTGAAAAAGAATGTTGCTGTAGTACGAACAGGACCGCTGCAATCAACAACGAAATGGTAATCATCCAGACAGTTAGCTTAATTTTCTTTTTCATTCATTGATCCCCCAGATTGTAGCGATGTTTTTCTTATCATGTAATGCCAAACAGGCTCTTTAAAAAGTAAATGTCTTACCGCGCTATAGTCAGATTTATGGATCTCAAAGTTCAACTGCTGGTACATATTAATGGCACGTTTATTCTTGTTAGCAACATGTAGCGTTAATTTTTCAATTTCAGAATGACTGTTTACAAAATCTTCCGCCCAACCCAGCAACTCTTTGCCAATTCCCTTATTACGGTGACTGGACCGAACAGCCAAATGAGCCACATAACACTCTTTTGCTCTAGGTTGATAATCCAAAAAATATAACCCAAGGATTAACTTACAAACATTTAAGTATCCAAATTTCTTGAATAGCTGCAAAAAGGGAGCCCGATTCAGTGGTTTAATTGATCCTTTTTTAAGGGAGATTGTATCCTGCCATTTTAAGTAGATAGTGCCAACCACTTCTCCGTTTTCATAAGCGATTATTTGTTTAGATGATAAGGAAGAAGAATCTTGTTCCCAAAGTCTTATAAGTAGATCAGCAATTTCATTGTCCTCGAGAGAGAGGAGAGAGTGAAATTTCCCGTGAAATGCATCTACCAAAAGCCTGCTTACAGCCTCACGATCTTGTTCCTGGTAATGGGCGATGATAACCTCGTTTGTACTCATTTAGTGGTATCATCTAAGGCATGCTCGATTTGAATTTGAAGCTCATAATGAAGCTTGTCGTTGTTAAACATGGATAGGTACGATTTCTCCAAAATGATGATTGGTCCCAATACCATGTAGTGATGCCCATTTAAAAAGTGTTCCAGCTTGGCAATCTCATGATCTACATCCTGATCGTCTGTTACAAAAAATGCTTTATAGAGATAACACCCTTTTTCTAAAACAATGTCAGGGGCGGGAGTGGTTTCAATGGTTTCAAAGCATAAGGTTACTTGTTCAGAATCGTATACATAATGCAAATCTGTTTCAAATAAATGATGGTATTGCGGTCTTTTTTCATATAAACTTCGTGCAGTTATTGTTTCGTTATCCTCTAGCACCAACCACTTTTTCAGATAACGATTGTCCACATGTTTAATTTGATAATCCCCCTTCATGTTGCCATAATCTGCATGCTCTTTTAGTACCTTTTGTATAAATTGTTGCAGCATTATTAATTGGTTTATTTCTGAGTTGATTTTGTTTAACGATTTCTCTAACAGCAGTTGGTAGTCATTCGTTGCGGATTTATTCATACTTTGGTTAATGGTGCTGACAGGGATGTTTAATTTGCGGAGCAACAGGATATGTGCCAATTGATAGATCTCATCGATGCCGTACATCCGGTACTGATTATTGTCTATATAGGATGGAAACAGGATTTCTTTTTCTTCAAAATATCGAATCTGGTGGATAGATACATTCATAAGTTTTGATAGTTCGCCAATTGTAAGGTACGGATTCAAGGGCGGTGCTCCTAACTGTAAGTTATTTGATAAAATAACTATAAACCTTAGGTCAGACCTAAGGTCAAGTGTTGATTAAAATACGGACTAAGCAGAGCACTTTTTTTCTGAATAATGATTAGTAATAGTAATGGGTAGTATTGAAAAAGACTTAGATTTTGGAAGGACAATGCGGGGGTGCAACGGATTAGATTCAGGATCATTTTTTGTATGAGCCTTGCTGGTATGACCCTAGAGTTGCCGTTACGGACCATAATGCAGCTATTTCAGCTAATTCGCTCATTTTCCCTGAGTTTCGGACTGTATAGCTCTTATTGAGCTGAAAAATTAGGTCAGAGCAGTGTTTTTGAGTAAATAGCTGCAACTGAGTCCGATAGCGTGGCGAAAACGAAGATAATTGGGAAATAAGAGCTATACGGTCCGAACGTAACTTTGTTAATCAAACCAAACTAATCAAACCAAACTAGTCAAGTCATCACATTCTAAGCTGATAGGTTCGATTGCGTACTTTTCCACCGACGATCTCTAGTAGCTGCTGTTCAACTAACTCATGTAAAACACGTCGGGCATGGCGATTAGTGACTCTAAGATGATGGGTGAGTTCAACAGGTGTGAAAGGACGCAGAAGACGTCTTGCGAAACGAAGTGTTTCAGCTTCTAACCAAGTTAATGAAGAGGGCGCGTCTGAAGCCATGAATTTGCCGATGAATGCGAGTACTAGTTGTTGACATAGCTGAGGCTCGTCCGTGATTGAGGGATAGGCGATGGATAGGAAGGTCCAACCGTCTAGCGATAATAAGGAATGGCGTCTACATAAATCTTTGAATCGTCGTACATCAAGATCTCTAGCATGCGGACCGTAGCCTTGAATCTCAATTCCACCCTTTGCTCCACCTGGCATATAGGCCAGATCAAGATAACGATAACCATTGTTGAAATCGCGCACTTCCCATTCGGGGAACAAGTAGTTGAAGTTTCCTACAGCAGGAAACCATACGGCACGCAGAAATTCGACTGTTCCATAGCCCAACCCTTTTGCAAGAAGCTCCTGTCTGCGGGGATTGTTCTCCTTATCCAAGTTGATCTGTAACCATTCCTCTAGTTGCTGTTCGAATCTGGACATTTTGTATATCCTCCTTAAGTAATTTTTTGAAAAAAGAAAAAGCCGCTCCCATACAATTCCTCCTGAGCTTAACCCAGGATAGAGATTGTATAAAAGCGGCGTGTTCTTCACGACCTATAGTTGCTATTATAACGAGTGCTGGGGATTTCTTCAATGAGTTACTGTGTATAAAGATGACGAATTCTAATAGGTTTTAGATGAAGGAAGCTAGCATGGTGAACGAGCTGAATTTGCTGAAGTTAATAGTTACTCTAAAAGCGGATTCTTCCCCCGCGCGGCCGCATGGCTTTTCTAGGACGAACATCATGTGGTTACTGATCCGCAAAAATGGATTACGTGCTCTGCGCAATATCATTATTCATTTTCGAACGTTGCGGACAGTATTGCAGCTATTCGTACATTTTCGCTCGTATTCCAAAAGTTACGGACTGCATAGCTCTTATTAGCTGCAAATCGACTCAAAATGGGGTAGTTATGAGCGAATAGTTGCAACTGAGTCCGATAGCGTGGCAAAAACCTCGTTTTTCAACAAATAAGGTCTTTTGAGTCCGCAAACGCGCGGTGTAAGTATTCAGAGTTCCCAACGACGTCAGAATTGTCTATCTAGTCCAAGTCGTCAGATTATACATGTTGTCCATGTCACCAAAGTCATGTAACTCCGGGATGAACGGACCGTATTGCAGCTATTCGTACATTTTCGCTCGTATTCCAAAAGTTACGGACTGCATAGCTCTTATTAGCTGCATATCGACTCAAAATGGGGTAGTTATGAGCGAATAGTTGCAACTGAGTCCGATAGCGTGTCAAAACCTTCGTTTTTCAGCAAATAAGGTCTCCTGAGTCCGCAAGTGCCGGGCAGATGCGTTCGAGTCGCCAAAGTAGCACAAGTCGCCCAACTGTTCCATTCATTTCATCATTAAACTCATCATGCTCATACCGTCATCCTACTCATCATGGTCATATCAGACCCTCTTTTCATACAAGTCCCGCTTTTTCCGGAAAAAAATCCTAATAAAGGCCTATTACTTTGTCGAATTGTGAAGGAAATTAGAAAATTTTATAGAATTATCTATGTTCATCTAAACTTTTTACTCTACATCACGTGTTGCAGGATGGCCCTGGTGATTGCTGCAGCTTTACTCTTCCATAAAAGGGGCCGATACGATGCTCAAAAGGACATTACTTATCTATTTGATTGGTTTAATTTTATTATCTGCGATTCCTCTATCCATTCTTATGGGTCACGATAAACAAGGAAGTCACCTGCAAGTGCAGCATGGAGTCATGGATCTCGCGGCTTGGGATTATGAACAGGATAAGATTATCAAGTTAGACGGTGAATGGGAGTTTTATTGGAACCAGCTATTAACTTCTGAGCATTTTAGGGCGGGTAGCGCAGATATACCTGATTCTACAGCTTGGATGGAGGTGCCCTCCCGGTGGAACGGCAACATCGTTAATGGAAGCCCTTTACCCGCCTTCGGTTCCGCCACCTATCGGATGGTTCTAAAAAACCTGCCTGTAAGCGGGGTATTCGCCTTGAAAAAAACTAATATCCGCTTTTCAAGCAGGATTTTTGTTAATGGACAGTCAGTTATTGAGGATGGTAATCCTGCTGCTAATGAAGCTGATTATCGGTCAGGGAATATCCCGCTGATTGGGCTTTTTTCGTCTGATAAGGGAGATGTAGAAATCATAATTCAAGTCTCTAACTTCGATTATGTAAATGGGGGCATTCCGGTTTCTTTATCCTTTGGTGAGGAAGCAGCAATGATGGAGGTTCAGCAGAAGAGTACGGCCCGTGAATTTAGCACCGTTGCTATTTTAGGCACACTTGCCCTTATCTTTTTTATCTGCTTTGGGGCAGCGTCCTTATACCGTAAGCAGGATTACTCTTTACTTGTGTTTGCAACTATTTGTTTGCTGTTTGCGATATATCATGGGTTGATCGGCGAGCGTTCACTCTTACTCTTTTTCCCTAAACTTTCGTTCATAGTGCTCTACAAAGTAAAGGATATAAGCTCCATCTCCTGCTTTATTGTGCTCGCAATATTTTTTTACCAAATGCACAAAAGCATAATATCTTTAAAATTTACTCAAGCCATAACGATTGTTTTAGGCAGCTTTATAATTCTGGTCGCCATCCTGCCGATTCGTTCTTACACGGTCATTTATCCGTATGTGATTATTTTATATGAGCTGATGTTAATTTGGATGTTATGTAGAGTGGCCACCCTGTATATCAGAAGCGCAGAAGTAAATAGAATCAAATTGCTGCTGATGTTTATGGCGATTCTAGCTATTAATCTATATTCCATAGACATTATTT
This sequence comes from Paenibacillus sp. FSL E2-0190, assembly GCF_037992965.1. Taxonomy (NCBI): domain Bacteria; kingdom Bacillati; phylum Bacillota; class Bacilli; order Caryophanales; family Paenibacillaceae; genus Paenibacillus; species Paenibacillus sp. FSL E2-0190. Next base: position 4,059,779 of record NZ_CP150306.1, on the reverse strand, counting down.
TGTTTGCTCTTTCTATAAAAGAGAACCTTTGGCTCGGGCAGTTTTACATTGTGGCTTTTAATATCATCATGATCGTGCTGATTGTTCTACGTTTTTTTGAAGCCTACCATACCATAGACGAGATGAAAAACCAGCTGATCGGGCTGGATAAAATTAAAGATGAATTCCTTTCCAACACCTCACATGAACTAAAAACACCTCTAAATGCCATAGTGAACATTACAGCTACGCTGCTGGATGGGGTTGAGGGTCCAGTTAATGAAAAACAAGCGCAGAATCTAGCGATCGTAATAGGGAGCGGCAGAAGATTAACACATATGGTAAATGAACTACTTGATTATTCCAAAATGAAGTATGGAGACATCACATTATACAAAAGCAACCTGGATTTGAAAGCCGTTGTTGATTCCGTCATGGGTATTCATTCTTTTTTGCTCGGAGAAAAGTCGATCCTGCTCGTTAACAGAGTCGCTTCGAATTTCCCTATGGTGAATGCAGATGGCAATCGTCTGATTCAAATTTTCCACAACTTGGTTGATAATGCGATTAAATTTACGGAACAGGGTGAAATAGAGATTAGTGCCAGAGTTATTCAGGAGTGGGTGGAAGTACGTGTGGCAGACACAGGTTTGGGAATCTCACCGGATATGCAGGAGCGTATTTTCAAAGCTTTTGAGCAGGTGGATGAGGCGGAGATTCATAGTCATGGTGGAACAGGGCTCGGATTAAGTATTACTAAGAAGCTAGTAGAACTGCATGGTGGGAACATAGCTGTGGAATCTACAGTGGAAAAAGGTTCGGTGTTTATTTTTACACTTCCACGGTGGGATAAAGCGGTTAAGCCAATCTCGAGGCCAACCCTTAAGGCGGCACATTCTTATAAAAAATTAAGTTTCTCTCATGGTGATTATCCCCTTTATATCAAAGGCGAGATCGATGAGCCCATTTTAGTAGTGGACGATGATTTTGCCAATCTGCAATCTATGATCAATCTGTTTAAGCTAGAGAAATATTCTATTGTGGTTGTCAATCGCGGGCAGATGGCACTTGAGGAGCTAGCGAAAAACACAGACTTTTTTCTGGTGGTACTGGATATTACCATGCCGGACATTTCGGGTTACGAGATTCTGCAAAAGATTAGAGAGAGATTTACTCCTTTTGAGCTACCTGTGTTAATGCTGACGGCCAAGAACAGGGTGAGCGATATGAAGATGTCCATGGATAACGGTGCAAATGACTATGTGGGAAAACCTTTTGAAGCTGAAGAGCTAATGGCACGTGTTAAAAGTCTGACCCGATTGAGAGCTTCCGTGAAGACTGCTAAAGACGCCGAAATTGCTTTTTTACGATCCCAGATCAAACCTCATTTCTTATACAATGCTCTGAATTCAATTGCTGAACTATGTGTGGAAGAACCTGAGAAGGCCGAAGAGTTGACACTGCAGCTGTCCCAGTATTTGCGAAGCAGCTTTGATTTCAAACAACTGGATTCACTAACGAGTCTGGAGAATGAGCTTGAGCTGGTAGAGGCTTATATCAATATTGAAAAAGCACGCTTCGGTGCCAGATTAAATGTGGAATATGATGTGAGAGTGAATACGGATTACCGGATTCCTCCGCTGATTCTACAGCCTTTGGTCGAAAATGCAATAAGGCATGGCCTAATGTCCAATTTGCGGGGTGGCACGGTAATTATATCTGTAAAAGAATTAGAGAATTCTGTGATTAGCTTTATTGTGGAGGATAATGGATCTGGAATGAGTGAGCATAAATTGAAAGAAGTAATGCAGTCAGATGTAGATAAAAGAGGGGTGGGGCTGTGGAATATCAGTCAGCGCATCAAGCTATTATATGGAAAAAATATTCATATTCAAAGTGCTGAAGGATTAGGCACAACGGTATCTTTTGAAATTCCAATACAGCAGCTTAAGCGGATGGGAGGTTGAGGCATGCTGCGAGCGATTATTGTAGATGATGAGGAGTTATCGGTAAAACGCCTGAAGCGGATCTTATCGCAGAGCGGAGAGATTGATGTCTATGAGACGTTTTTGAATCCTGCGGAAGCCTATGCTTTTGCGAAGGCCAATCCGATAGATGTAGCTTTTTTGGATATTTCTATGCCTGAGACGAATGGGATGAAGCTTTCTAGCCTTTTGCATGAATTGGATGAATCGATAGATGTGGTTTTTGTAACCGGATTTGATGAGTATGCGCTGCAGGCTTTTGACCTGAGTGCAGTGGATTATCTTTTGAAGCCTGTAACTGCGGAGCGGTTGTCTAAGACGTTAGAGAAACTCAAAAAAATAAATCGAAATACAACGGCTGAGCCTACGTTAGAAGTTTTTTTATTTAATGGTTTAAAAGTGTACCGCAGAACGCAGAACAGAGAGCTAATCAAGCTGAGAAGTCCAAAAACAGAAGAATTATTTGCTTTTCTGGTTAGTAAAGGGACGGTTAGCCGGGAGGAAATTATCGACACGTTGTGGAGCGGATTGGAGCCTGAAAAAGCATGGAAGAATCTGAACTCGACGCTGTATTATATTCGAAAAGCAATCGGCGCCAATTATATAAAAGCTAGCAGGAATGAAATTCATGTAGTAGAAAGCAGCATTTATTGTGATCTGTATGAATTTGAGCGATTGTTAAAGCAAATCAGGCAAACCTCTGAAAGACATGTTGAATGGATGATTCAAGCAGAAGTTTTATACACAGGAGCATTACTCAAAGGAAAAGCCTATGAATGGGCCAGTGGCAGGACGCGCAGACTCGAGCATGAATATATAGGATTGCTGGAGCTGGCTGCAAGATTTCATTTGGAGCAGAATCAGCAGCAGCAAGCACTGCATTATTTTGGAGAAATAATAAAATTAGATTCCTTGCGAGAGGACATCTATCATGAAATCATTAACTTATTAATTGAATTAGGGCGAATGAATGAAGCACAGCGGAAATTTGGTCAATTGGAAGAGATGCTGCAGCAAGAGCTCGGAACAACACCCGATCCTAAACTTAAAGCGTTAATGAAACAGAAGTTATTGTAATGGAAGGAACCTTCGAAAGGATGGCTATCGAGGGTTCTTTTTTTGTTTATTTTTTGTTTATCTTAATTTTGTATAATACTCTCGATTATTGTCGAATTAAGGACATGATTTATGCTAGAGGGGGAAATAGAGTTTGAAGCCATCATTTATGAAAATAGGCATTAGTATTTCGTTATGTACTGGACTTGTGGTGCAGGGGGTGGGTCCTATGCAAACTCCAATCATAAGTGCAAAAGCTAGTTTCGGTTGGCTCGAGAATAGCCCAGCTATAATAACGTCGATCAATGAAGATGACTATTCCAACGCAGGAGTTGAGGTAGCCAGCTTTTTGACAGGAAAAGTATCGGATCCAGCGTCAACAGGGATTGCTGTAGTAGCTTTAGATAATACCAAAGGGGCCTGGCAGTATTACAACACGGTGGGACGAATTTGGTATAATATCGAGCCGGTGTCAAACAGTAATGCTTTTCTGCTGCTGAAATCGGAGAAAATCCGTTTTGTCCCGGCGAAAGACTGGAACGGAACGGCATCCATTAGCTTTAAGCTATGGGATACAACAGCATCCGGTTATCAAAATTATCAAAAAAATGCGAATACCACAGTATCTGCCGCGTTCAGCTCAGATCCGGGTATAGCCGTAATTACTGTAAATCCAGTGAACGATGCACCTTATCTGACAGAACTAAATGGTGGGGACTATCTTAGTTTTGACGGTAACGGGGATTATGTGACCTTCCCGGATCAACGGATTTATGGGAATTCTTTTACAGTTGAAGGATTTTTGAAGGTAGATGCTTTTCAGACATGGATGAGATTTTTTGAATCTTCGATCGCAGAGCAGAACCACAATATTTTTGTAGGTTTTAACGGTAAACGGATGAATTTCACTGCCTACACTAATAAGGGAGATATTAATGTCACTGAGGATTTCCCGATTTCTAAATGGGTTCATGTCGCGATTGTTTATGATCACAGTCAGAAAAAGGGACGGATTTATTGGGATGGTGTACTTAAGGCAGAAGGGGCCATGGATTTAAGTACAGTAGGAAACGTTGCACGTCCGAATAACTGGCTTGGAAAAAGCACGTGGAGACAGGACGGAGATTATAACGGTGGAATGAGAGACGTGAGGTTCTGGAGTAAAGCCAAGACCCAAAGTGATATTGTTCGAGAAATGAATGTCGACTTGACAGGCTCGGAGCCTAATCTGGCTTTAAACTATAAATTAGCGAATAGCAATGATGGGAATGTCGCTATTAATACCTCTGGTCTTCCCCTTAAGAACGGCACAATTACTGGGGCAACCTGGAAGCAGGACACAGGTTTTATGGGGAATACTACAACCGATAAAAACAAGTCGGTCTCACGATCCTTTAAGGTTCTCGATGTGGATGGAGATGACCTACAAGTATCAGCTACTTCCTCGAATACGCTCTTAATTCCGAATAATGGACTGAAAATAAGTGGAAGTGGTGAGTTACGAACTTTAGAAATAACACCCGCGGCGAATGCTTTTGGCACCAGTGTGATTTCTGTTAAGGTAAGTGATGGAGCATTAAGCAACACCTACACTTTTAATGTGACGGTAAACAATACGGGGGATGTAATCGTAACCGGAGTGACCCTGGATAAACCAACACTCAGTTTAACGGAAGGAGAAGCAGGAGACACGCTTAGTGCCGTAATAGCACCTGCTAATGCCACGAACAAAACAGTAAATTGGAGCTCTAGTGATGAGACTATTGCAACCGTTGTAAACGGGGTGGTAACTCCAGTTGGCGTTGGAACAGCGATCATCACGGTAACGACTACTGATGGAAGTTTTACTGCTTCGTCTGTAGTAAATGTGAGTGCCCCAATCCCGCCCGTTGTGGACGTAACTGGAGTGAAGCTAGATCAGGAGACACTGAATTTAACAGCTGGTGAAGCTGATGGACTCCTAAAAGCAACAATAGAGCCTGCCAATGCAACGGATAAAGACGTGATCTGGAGCTCTAGTGATGAGACAGTCGCGACCGTTGTGAACGGAGTAGTAACTCCGGTTGGTGAGGGGACAGCAGTTATTACGGTAACGACGAAAGATGGAAGTTTTACAGCTTCGTCTGTAGTAAATGTGAGTGCCCCAATCCCGCCCGTTGTGGACGTAACTGGAGTGAAGCTAGATCAGGAGACACTGAATTTAACAGCTGGTGAAGCTGATGGACTCCTAAAACCAACAATAGAGCCTGCCAATGCAACGGATAAAGACGTGATCTGGAGCTCGAGCGATGAAACAGTCGCGACCGTTGTGAACGGAGTAGTAACTCCGGTTGGTGAGGGGACAGCAGTTATTACGGTAACGACTAAAGATGGAAGTTTTACAGCTACAACCACAGTTAGTGTGAGTGCTCCAATCCCGCCGGTTGTGGATGTAACTGGAGTGAAGCTAGATCAGGAGACACTGAATTTAACAGCTGGTGAAGCTGATGGACTCCTAAAAGCAACAATAGAGCCTGCCAATGCAACGGATAAAGACGTGATCTGGAGCTCGAGCGATGAAACAGTCGCGACCGTTGTGAACGGAGTAGTAACTCCGGTTGGTGAGGGGACAGCAGTTATTTCGGTAACGACGAAAGATGGAAGTTTTACAGCTACAACCACAGTTAATGTAGCCGCTCCTAAGCCACCTGACGTTATCGTAACTGGGGTGACTTTAGACCAGACAGAACTTAACTTAACATTGGGTGAAGGCGAGGGAACTCTACAAGCGACAGTAGCACCTGCTAATGCAACAAATAAAGGTATGATCTGGAGCTCGAGCGATGAGACAGTAGCTAAGGTTGTTTATGGAGTAGTAACGCCGATTGGTGAAGGAACAGCCATCATAACGGTAACGACGAAAGATGGTAGTTATACGGCTTCTACAACCGTTACTGTGAAGGCATCTGTTAAACCAGTTACAGCACCTGGAATTCCAACATCCGTAACTGCAACTGCAGAGAATGGTCAAGCAATCATCACCTTTATCCCGCCGGTGAACGATGGAGGCAGCGAAATCACAGGATATATTGTAACTGCTAATCCGGGAGGTTTGACGGTTACAGGAACTGGAAGTCCTCTGACAATCAGTGGTTTGACGAATGGAACAAGCTATACCTTCACGGTACAGGCAATCAATAAAGCTGGCATCAGCGAATTCTCTGCTGAGTCCAATGCAGTTGTTCCTAGCACTCCATCTGGTGGTGATGTTGTTGTTCCGTCGCAACCAACCCCATCACCAACTCCGGCACCTGTGGTAAATGCTGCTTCCATTCTAATCAATGGTAAAGCTGAAACAGTTGGAACCGCAACGAATGGTAAACGGAATGAGCAAACGTTAACCACTATTGTGTTAGATCAGAAGAAGCTAGAGGAGAAGCTCGCCACTGAAGGTAAAGGTACAGTAGTTTCTATCGGTGCAAATAGTAAATCTGATGTTATAGTTAGCGAATTAAATGGACAAATGGTTAAAAATATGCAGGGTAATCAAGCGATTCTTGAGATTAAAGCGGGAAATGCGACATTTACACTGCCTGCTCAACAAATTAATATTGACGCTTTGAACGAGCAAATCGGCAAGTCGGTAGCTTTGCAAGATATTAAGATACAGATTGAAATTAGTGCTCCTACAGCCGATAAAGTTAAAGCTTTAGAAGCAGCTGCGCAAAAAGGATCCTTCTCATTAGTTTCCGCGCCAGTTAATTTTACGGCTAGAGGTATCTACGGAGATAAGAGTATTGAACTTTCCCAATTCAATACGTATGTTAAACGTACCATAGCCATTCCTGAAGGGATGGACCCGAACAAGATTACAACGGGAGTGTACGTTGATTCCGAAGGTTCGGTACAGCATGTTCCTACTAAAGTGGTTGTAATTGATGGCAAATATTTTGCTACTATCAACAGCCTAAGCGGAGGTACTTACTCCGTAATCTGGCATCCGCTTGAATTTAGTGATGTAGCTAATCACTGGGCAAAAGAGGCAGTGAACGATATGGGCTCCCGATTAGTCATTGAGGGAACAGGTAGTGGTCAATTTACTCCGGATCAAGCCATTACCCGTGCTGAGTTTGCGGCGATTGTTGTGCGCGGTCTGGGACTTGAGATGGAACAAGCTGCAACACCATTCTCAGATGTAAAGACCACGGATTGGTATAACAGTGCGATCAACACGGCATTTACTTATCAATTAATCAATGGTTTTGAAGATGGCATGTTCCGCCCTGATGAACATATTACCCGTGAACAAGCGATGTTAATTATTGCTAAAGCGATGAAAATTACAGCGCTACAGACTAAGCTTTCTGTTCAATCGGTTGACGTTTTGTTAGCTCCATTTACAGATAGTAGTGAGGTTTCTAACTGGGCAATCAGTGGAGTTACTGACACTTTGCAGGCAGGCATTATCATGGGAAGAAGCAGTAAAGGGCTTGCTCCGAAAGATGATATGACCAGAGCTGAGGTTGCAGAGATCGTGAAGCGGCTACTTGAAAAGTCGGATTTAATCTAATCTACTGAGCTCCAGAATTGTGATCATTAGAGGATTCGTTCAAAGAACATTGAACGAATCCTCTTTTCTTTTTATGGCTTAGCTCGTTTATACGATAATTAATCATTAATGATGTATTTCAGACAGCACAATCAGGCCATGCAGAACGGCTGAAAGAAATCCCGAAAGCTCATCCGCACCTTGCGAATATGGAGAATAATATATTCGATAGTGATGGTTATACTTCCTTACATTCTGCTGCTTTTCATACGGATAATGTAGAACTAATAGAGTTGTAAATCGAACATGGCGCCGACATTTCTGCTAAAATAAAAAGTGGTGAATCTGCATGGTCGGTTGCGATTAAGCAGAGTAATCATAATGTTGCAGAAATTCTTCGCGGAAAAGGAGTAGTCTTGAATGAAAATCACAGTGGATGATAAGAATGATTCAACGGTAGCTATAATCTCTGGTGAGGAGATCATAATCAATAATGTAAGGGATGCCTTAGACTTAATGATGAATGTGAAATACCAAGGATGCGATAAAATGCTTCTGAGGAAGGAACAGATTACGGATGATTTTTTCGAGCTAAAGTCTGGAGTTGCTGGTGAGATTGCACAAAAATATACAAACTATCAGATGAGAGTTGCTATCGTAGGAGAATTTACAAGCTATAACAGCAAAAGTCTGAATGATTTTATTTACGAATGCAATCAAGGCGATAAAATGTTGTTCAAAAGTACTGAAGCTGAGGCTTTAGCGGCCCTACATTTATGCAAATCGTGGAGATGATCCAGAGAGGAGTTATATCATGGATGAAAGTAAAATCACATATGAATCGATCGATGCCTATATTTCCGGGTTTTCGCTTGAGGTTCAGGAAATCCTTAATACGTTAAGAAAGGTGATAAAAGAGGCGGCACCGGAAGCAGAGGAAAAAATAAGCTATCAGATGCCTACTTTTGCATTACACGGAAATTTGGTGCATTTCGCTGCTTATCCCAAGCATATTGGATTCTATCCAACTCCAAGTGGAATTAATGCTTTTAAAGATGAATTATCAGGCTATAAAGGTGCTAAAGGTTCCGTTCAATTCCCTATTGATAAGCCTATGCCTTATGAATTAATTAGCAAGATTGTAACCTTCAGAGTCGCTGAGAATCTAAAAAAAGTTGAAGCAAAATAAGGTCTCTACTGGTATGAAATAGAGAGGTCCATCTGGTCAGGGCTGGAAGTGTGCATCCATTGTTGATGTTCTTCTTGATGCTGGTGAACATTGGATCCACTTCCGAGGCACTCCTGCCTCTTTTTCCTCATTTCGGACGTCGTACAAACGCCAGTATGATATCCTGGGCATAGTCCCCGAACCCACTTCCGAACAGATTTAGTCCTCGTTTATTGAGTGCATCCTCCCGAATTTCAAAACGTACACGAATAGGTTCATTAAACGCCAGCTTTAAAGAGCTGATTGTAGTGGAAGATGAGAGAGAACCATTACAGCTGCTGCCCGATTCCGAGACACTCCATGTAGTAAGAGCTCCATATTCAGTTCCACTTCTCCAACGTTCAGGGGTCAGTTTCCCTTTGCGGTTCCCGAAATCGGAGGGACAGGTCCAAGTCCCGACTAACTGGTCATTGATGGATAAGCTGATATCACTGGCCCAATCCTCTCGAAATGAAGGGGCTTCTGAGCATACTTCTGCCGAAATGCGGATTTCGTCCAACTCGACGCCTGGAGGCAGGGGGTTGGCAAAATAGTATTCGACATAACCGGCTTCTGCGAACCATAAGAGAGAGGCATCGACTCGTTCAGGCATGTAGAATGCTCTTGGATCATCTTGGGAGCCAATGACACCACCATCTTTTCCGGCCATCCCGCAGGACGGTTGTATGGAGCAGTGGGAGAACATTCCGATGGGCATATGTATTTCCTCAGTTTGATGCAGCCCATCCCCTAGCTTTGAAGGGAGATCGAGTTGAATAGAGCGACAGGTGACCGCACAGATTTTTTCGCGATTTGCTCCTTGTGTAGATGAGATAAGATTAACCTGTTCTAACGTCTGCACATTGATAGATATCGTTGGCTGAGCTACACCTAACGTCTCAGCTAATTGACTGACACTCATAGGCTTCTCTCCAAGGGCTTCAAGAATGCGGACGCGGACGTCACCAGACAGTGCTTTAGCTACATCTAAAATGCGTGACGCGGGATAACGTATCGTTTCTTGTGAAATATCATTCATCATATTTGTTCCTTTTCGTATAGGATGGGTTGAGGTTATTGTACAATGAAGAACGAGTATTGTAAAATCATAATAAACATTGCGAAAAACATATACTGGTGCTAAAATGGGCTCAACTTCTTATTTTGAAAGGCTGTGCTCGCCATATGACAACTTCTATATTAGCTTCTGAGACACTTGCGATTCCTCGTTCTGAACACCCTCATCCACATTGGCAACGTCATGAATGGATGAATTTGAATGGGCAATGGTCATTTAAGTTTGATCCGAACAATGAAGGTATGAAGGCGTTATGGTACTCCAATCCTGAAATCGCTTACGACTCAATGATCACTGTACCTTTTTCTTGGGTAAGTCCCTTATCCGGAATTGGCTGCGATCAACAAGGAATAGGCTGGTATCGCCGCACCGTGAATGGGCAGGCTGTTGACCAACAAACACGATTGTTTTTACGTTTTGGGGCAGTAGATTATTCATGTGATGTGTGGATAAATAGAGAACATGTAGGTTCACATCAAGGTGGATATGGTTCATTTGAATTTGATATTACACCTTACTGGGCAGCTAATTGTGAGAATAATATTGTCGTAAGAGCTGAGGATTTCGATCATGCTTATCAAGCGCGGGGCAAACAAGGATATGGAGAAATCCGTGGAATTTGGCAACCTGTATGGCTTGAAGCACGTCCCGAAACTTATATGAAAGATGCAAAGTTTGTGACCCGTATAGATGGACAGGTGAAGGTAACTACAAGAATAATTGCGCATGAAACGGGTTCGGCAGAGTTTACGCTGCAATTCGCTGATCATTCTGTTGTTCATACAGAGAAGCTGCAGCTTATAGCAGGGGTGAACGAATGTAAGCTGTCTATCGATGTTCCCAATCCGCATTTGTGGAGTCCAGAAAATCCTTATTTATATGAAGGTGAATTGCAGCTTAGTGGATCGTTTGGTACAGATACAGTCAGCACTTATTTCGGAATTCGCGAAATTCAGACTGCCCGCTTTGAAGATCGTGATTATCGGTGGATCACCTTAAATGGTAAACCGATATATTTGAACGGTACTCTTGATCAGTCCTATCACAAGACAGGGTTTTTCACCTATCCAACGGATGAAGACATGCGGGATGAAATTTATCTAATGAAACGTTTAGGGCTAAACATGGTGCGAATTCATATTAAGCCCGAAGAACCCCGTAAGCTGTATTGGGCGGATAAGCTTGGCATTCTTGTTATGGAAGATATGCCTTGTTTCTGGGGTAATCCGGATGACAAGGCCAGAGCCTCCTATGAGAGAGAAGCCCTTGAGGTGATTGAACGAGATTATAATCATCCATCTATTTTTTCGTGGGTTATGTTCAACGAGACCTGGGGTTTGAAGACAGATGCTCAGGAGGCTAGCCTCACAAGTGATGTACAGCAGCAGAGTAGTTATCTTAAAGAGACACAGGAATGGGTGCGGGAGAAATATCGCTGGGCGAAGCAGCTTGATCCGACTAGAATTGTTGAGGATAACTCGCCGTGTAATTATGATCATGTGGAATCGGATATTAATACATGGCACTTTTACATTAATGGTTACGAGCAGCTGCAAGCCCACTTAAATGAGGTTGTAGATAAAACATTCCCGGGATCGGAGTTTAACTGTATTGGCGGCAACGTACAGTCTGATGCCCCTCTAATGAACAGCGAATGCGGTAACGTGTGGGGGATAGAAGGTGGTGCAGGGGACAGTGATTTGGCATGGCATTACCGCTATATGATGAATGAATTCCGGCGGCATGATAAGCTATGTGGATTCGTATTTACTGAATTCCGTGATGTTACGAATGAGTTCAATGGTTATTACCGGCTAGACGGGAGCGATAAGGATTTTGGATATGGGGATTTTGTTCCCGGGATGACGATTGCGGATCTGCATTCCCCAGATTTTATCGTGTTAGATGCTCCTCCATGCCAGACAGTAGAAGCAGGGCAGAGTGTTAAAGTACCTTTGCTAGGTTCCAGCTTCGCGGACAGCTATCACGGTCATAATTTGAAGCTGAAATGGGAACTGTGGTACGACAATTTGGGGACTCGGGTCACTGCGCAAAGTGGACATATGTCTGTGAAATGGGATAACTTTGGAAACACTATACTTCCTTCTTTGAACATTACAATGCCTGGTCAGGAGGCGGCTGCAATACTTGCTGTTTCTCTGATTAATGAGAAGGGTGAAGCGATCACGCGGAATTTCATTACTTTTGATGTAAGAGGCGGTAATAACACTGTATTGTTTAAAGGTGAAGGAGCATTTATTCAAATTCCAGTGGGAGCTTATACCGATCATAACTTTAAGCATCAATGGGATGCTATCCAAGGATCTAAGATCAATGGTGCTGGGCAAGGTCAGTATGTATACGAGGTTACACTGCCAGATGCAGCAGATAAATCAATGATTGGTGAGATCGAAATCATCTTCGAAGCAAGTGCTAAACGATTGCTGGCGCGGCATGTTGAAGGTACGAAGCTTAATGATATGGGCCTTGATCTTATGCATGGGGCAGATGCGAGGGTGGAATATAATCCGAATACGTATTATATGACGGATGAAGAGCGTCATCCTTCCCGAGTGAACGTTCTGGTGGATGGGCAGCGGATTGGTTCTTTCTATTTACCGGATGATCCGGCTGATAGCAGAGGGATTTTGTCTTGGCATTATCAGCCAATAGCGAATAAGCTGGATGAGGCTGGATCTTATGGCTACCTATGCAAGGCAAGTGTACCGGGGCAGTTAGCAGCGAAGCTGGATCGCAATCGTGTTTTCCGTTTGGAGCTGCAAGCAGAGGACGGCGGGCTAGCTTTGTATGGCCGTAATGCAGGTCGTTATCCACTGGACTTGTTGATTCGTTATCGCTAAATAACCTTAATATGAAAATAAAGCAATCCCAGCTAAGAAGCAGGGATTGCTTTTTTATCGGTACTGCAAGGTATTATTAAAGTTCTTTATCATTAATGCTGTTTAACCAGCTTTCAATCTCTCCAATGACCGAACTAATGCAGCCATCTTCAAAAGGTGAAGTCAGGCCCGCAAGTTCAACCAGCTTGATAAAGGATTTGCTTCCTCCAGCTTGACATAACTCTAAATAATCACTCCAAGCGGATTTAAAATCTTCATTTGAACGTTTCCAGAACTGGAAGGCACATAGCTGTGCTAGTGTATAGTCAATGTAATAGAACGGGGAGGCGAAGATATGGCCTTGCTTATGCCAAAATCCACCTTGTTCCAGATAAGCATTACCTTCATAATTGCGGTGCGGCAAATATTTTTTCTCGATTTCTCGCCATGCTTGCTTACGTTCAGCAGGGGTTGCTTCAGGATTGCTGTAAACAAAATGCTGGAATTCATCTACAGTAACTCCGTAAGGAATAAACTGAAGGCTATCTGCCAAATGATTGAAACGGTATTTGTCTGCATCCTCTTCAAAGAACAATTCCATCCATGGCCAAGCAAAAAACTCCATGCTCATGGAATGGATCTCACAGGCTTCATAAGTAGGAAAAGCATATTCAGGTACATTAATATTTCGGCTTTCATACACCTGGAAGGCATGCCCCACTTCATGGGTCAAGACATCAATATCCCCTGAGGTTCCATTGAAATTCGAGAAGATAAAAGGTGCTTGGTATTGGCTGAAATAAGTACAATAGCCACCGCCTTGCTTACCTTTTTTACTTACTAAATCCACTAGATTGTTATCCAACATAAAAGTAAAAAATTCATCAGTTTCCGGAGAGAGCTCTTTGTACATCTTGGATCCGTTAGCTACAATCCAGTCAGGATCTCCTTTAGGAGTGGCATTGCCAGTCTTGAAGCTGAAGTTCTCGTCATAAAACTTCAAGGCATCCAGACCTAGGCGTTCAGTCTGCCGTTTCTTAAGCTGTTGGGAGACGGGTACGATATGCTCCAGAACTTGTTTCCGGAAGTTGGCTACCATGTCGGCGTTATAATCGGTACGCATCATCCGGTCATAACCTAGCTCAACAAAGTTGCTGTAACCAAGCTTTTTAGCAATGCGGTCACGGACTTTAACTAGCTCGTCATAGATTCGATCAAATTCACTTTCATGTTCAGACATAAAATCATATCTGGCTTGTGAAGCACGTTTACGCATATCGCGGTCCGTGGACAATTCAAAAGGAGTAAGCTGAGTCAGCGTGCGTTCTTCGCCTTCGAATGGAATCTTGGCGGACGCGATAAGCTGAGCGTATTCTGTAGAGAGTTTGTTCTCCAATTGTAAATCTTCGATGATTTCTGGACTAAAAGTACGCAGAGCTACTTCTGCAAGCTGAAGCAGCTGCGTGCCCCATTCTTGTTCGAATTCGGCTCTGTATTTGGAATTGACGAGTGCTTTGTAGTAGTCCGTTATGTATTCCTGAACGATAGGGCCAATCTCGTCCATGAATTCCTGTTCAGCCTTGTAGAATTCATCTGTTGTATTGATCGAATGGCGAACGCTAACCAATGTCTGCAGGGTGTCAAACTCATTGCGAAGCTTGTTAATAGCGGTAACGGAAGCCTTTTGCACTTCTAATGGCTCGGTGTCATTGAGATCTTTAAGCAGGTTGTTAAAATCCTGTTTGAACTTCTCTACATCCGGGCGCTCATAGCGATAATCATTAAATTTCATTAACTATTCAACTTCCTTTCTATACCAGATAGTCTCTATTATATATTCTGAACAGCAATTTACGATAGACCTGTGTTAGCTGTTTTTGAATAAAAAAAGAACAAATGGACAAAAGTGTAAAAACTTGTTAGATGAAATACGGTTTGATATTATCTAAGAATATAGTAGAAATGATATTTATAGCGATTACTTAGCCTTTATTTAACCAGCATTCACTGAATACGGGTTATCTCTGTTTATATACGAAGTTTTGTATTTTTCCACTTTACATCCTTCCTCCCTCTTTTTTTGCTGTAGCCGCACAACTGTCGACAAACTTAATATATCATGATATATTATTATGTATAAGATGAAAAAAATTAGAGTCAGGAGATAACGAAAGTCATGAGTGAGACAACATCATCCAAACCGATGTATGAAAAAATATTTGATGAAGTGAAGCAGCTTATCGTTAATAAATCCTATGGACAAGGGGAACGGGTTCCCTCTGAGAAAGAACTGGCTGAAGCCTATAATGTTAGTCGGATTACGAGTAAAAAAGCTCTGGAAATGCTCGCCGCGGAACAATTAATTGTGAGAAAACCGGGGAGAGGTTCATTTGTGGCAGATCCAGCAGTCGATTACATGGAATCAGCGATATCTCCGGGGACGGTCTCCGACGGAACTGTTTTCAATTCCTTTAACCATGAGGAAAAGACGATCGGTCTGGTTATTACCGACTTTGGCAACAGCTATGGCACAGGCTTAATTTATGGCATGGAGCAGGCTTCACGTGATAATGATTGTTTTCTGGTTTTAAGAAGAACGTTTGGGGTGCCGGAGAACGAAGAGAAATCTATTCAGAAGTTGCTCAGCTTAGGTGTAGATGGTCTGATCATTTTTCCGGCTCAAGGCGAATTTTTTAATGCGGAGATTCTAAAATTGGTGATAGGGCGGTTCCCGCTAGTTCTGGTAGATCGCCATTTAAAAGGAGTGGCAGCAGCATCAATCAGTACTGATAATATGCAGGCTGCACTCAAAGGTACGGAGTATTTATTTGATCTCGGGCATACTCATATCTCCTTTCTCTCTCCACCTCCAGCGGATACCACAGCTCTTGAAGAGCGGGTAGAGGGATTTATTCAAGCGCATGCGGAACGGGGAATAGCTGTAGACAAGGGATTGTGGGTCAGCGATTTGACCTCAACACTACCGGATTCCTTCAACGATGAGAATATTGAACATGACATTTCGCGGCTAATTTCTCATTTGCAAAAGAATCCAACAATAACGGCGCTTTTTGCTGTGGAATATAATATTGCGCTGCTGGCTAGAACTGCGGTCCAACGACTTGGGCTACGAATTCCAGAAGATATTTCGATCATTTGCTTTGATAGTCCGCCAACTCCACTTGGTTCGGGTTATGCATTTACCCATTTACGGCAAAATGAAGAAGAGATGGGGCGGCTTGCAGTAGAAAATGTATTGCGAATTATGAACGGGCAGAGTGTGTCCAATAAGATAATGCTGGAAGCTCAGTTGATTTCTGGTGAATCCACAAGCTCCGCTAAACAATCTATCTCTAAATAGAATTTTGGCTTATTCTCCAAATTAAACATATATTAGTTGTTATAAAAACCTATCTTTTTGGATGGGTTTTTTTATTTGTTTTAGATATGTATTTATCATTATAGATGTATTGATATATCATTATAATAAAATAAACATATTGACATACTAATCACATGACAATATACTAATCAGTGAAAGCGCTTCAAAGTTAAAAAGAAAAAGGGGGTATTATAACTGAAAGCAACTAGAGAAATACCCGAGTCGATGCATAAACTGGCATCTAGCGTAAAAGCACAGCTGAGTGATCGCCCGAAATTAGCCGAAATGTTCGAGAAATGTATGGCCAACACCTGGAACACAACCTTAAAACGAATGCCAAACGGAAGCACTTTTGTTATTACCGGAGATATTCCAGCGATGTGGCTACGGGATTCCGCCGCACAGGTCAGACCTTTCCTAATCCTTGCCTCCGAAGATGAAGAAATTGCAGACATGATTGAGGGACTTGTACGTAGACAATTTACTTACATCCAGCTTGATCCATATGCTAACGCATTCAATGAAGAAGAAAGTGGGCATGGCCACCAAGAGGATCTGACGGAGATGAGCCCGGGAGTCTGGGAAAGAAAATATGAAATTGATTCGTTATGTTATCCAATCCAACTGAGTTATCTGCTCTGGAAGAATTCGGGCCGTACTAGTCAGTTTAATGAGTCGTTTGTAACAGGCGTAGAAAGAATCATAACATTATGGACTACCGAACAGAACCATGAGCGCGATTCAAAATATCTTTTTCAACGGATGAACTGTCCGCCCACGGATACGTTAGCTCGAGAAGGCAAAGGGACGTTGACGGCTTATACCGGAATGACTTGGTCTGGATTTCGTCCTAGTGACGATGCCTGTGAATATGGGTATTTGGTTCCGGCCAATATGTTCGCGGTGGTTGTTTTACGATATGTGTGTGAAATTGCCCGTGAGATTTTAGGTGATCAGGAGCTGGAAAAGAAAGCTAGAAAACTATCTGACCAGCTTAATAAGGGAATAAGTGAGTATGGAATTGTAGAACATCCAGAGTTTGGAGCGGTCTATGCTTATGAAGTAGATGGTCTGGGACAGGTGAATTTTATGGATGATGCAAATGTACCTAGTCTACTCTCTATCCCTTATTTGGGTTATGTGACTGCTGATGATCCTATTTATAAAAATACCCGTGAACTTATTTTAAGTAGCACTAATCCTTATTTTTTCGCAGGAAAAGCGGCTGCTGGCATTGGAAGTCCGCATACGCCAAATCGGTATATCTGGCCCATAGCTTTAGCGATGCAGGGAATGACATCTACCCGCTTTGAGGAACAGGAAGCCTTACTTCATCTGCTGGAGAAGACGGATGCAGGAACTGGATTTATGCATGAAGGGTTTTATGTGGATAATCCTGATGAATTTACACGTCCATGGTTCTCTTGGGCAAACATGATGTTCTGTGAGCTTGTACTCATGCGCTGCGGTAAGCAGATTAAGCGCGGATGAGACCAACAAGGTTTGAATAATCGACTCTAAAGGGGATAGAGAACATGAAAAAATGGCTGGTTACCTCAATTGTTTTGGTAATGACTACTGCACTTGCTGCGGGCTGCGGTGGTAATAACGGATCTGCGGACAAAGAGACCGGAAACACAAGCAAAGCTGGGAGCAGTACCGGGAAAAAGACAGAGCTTACCTTCTGGGGAGATTGGGGCGGTGAGGGGCAGAAGCAATTCGAGACCATGGTGGATGCTTTTAATAAATCGCAGGATAAAATTCACGTAAAATATGTGCTGCAACAGGATATGATCACGAAATTCCTAACTTCTGCGACCAATGGCGGCACTCCTGATGTACTGTTTTGGGACCGTTGGAGAACTTCGCTGTATGCCCCGAAAAATGTACTGCATCCGGTGGATGAATACTTAACGCGTGACGGAATTTCCGAAGATGATTTCTACAGTGAATCCCTACGGGAGCTTTCATACGATGATAAATTATATGGGCTGCCGCTTACAGTAGATGCCCGTGCTCTTTTCTATAATAAGAAGCTGCTCGCAGAGGCAGGACTTCAGCCTCCAACAACTTGGGGTGAGTTAGAGGCAGCGGCTACGAAGCTAACGAAATGGAATGGCAATAAATTGGAGACTGCAGGTTTTTCTATGGGAGATTTGGGACTTTTTAATATGTATCTCCAACAGGCTGGCGGCACCATGCTTACAGAGGATGGAAAGACCAATTTTAATAATGAGCAGGGCAAGCAGGTGCTTGAGTTCTGGGATCGCCTAATGAACAAGGACAAAGTGTATAAAGTAGGGTTCGAACTTGGACTTGGTGAAGGGCAAGATGCTTTTGTCACAGGTAAAGTGGCTATGCTGTATTCCGGTCCGTGGATGCTCAGCACCTATAACAAATATGGTAAAGACCTGGATTATGGAATCGTTCCTCCTCCAGCCGGACCAAATGGTGATAAAGGTAGTGTCATGGGTGGATTTGGGCTAGTGATTCCAGAAGGCTCCAAACATAAGGAAGAAGCATGGGAGTTCATCAAATGGTGGACAGCGAACAAGGATAACGCGTTGCTCTGGGCAAAGACGAGTCTAAACCTGCCGGGTTATAAGCCATCGATGGAAGATCCATTTTTCAAGGATGATCCAAAGTGGCAGCCGTTTCTGGAAACGTTGGAGTTCGCCAAGGTTCGTCCGAACCATCCTGGATATTCCGTGATGGAGACTGATGCTTTGGCCCCTAATTTGCAGCTTAACCAGCAAAACAAGATGAGTATTGATGAGACCTTGAAGAAATCGCAAGAAGAGGGCGACAAAATGCTGAAGGATAATGAAGGAGTGAAATAATAAGTAAGACATTTGAAGTGAAGGGAGGTTTCGCCTCCCTTTTGCTTAGGAGGGGGTAGCTGAAATGGCTTCCATCAGAAAGCTAGAGAAACATCAGGCACGGA
The DNA here is from genome assembly GCF_037992965.1 of Paenibacillus sp. FSL E2-0190. Lineage (NCBI taxonomy): Bacteria > Bacillati > Bacillota > Bacilli > Caryophanales > Paenibacillaceae > Paenibacillus > Paenibacillus sp. FSL E2-0190. The sequence goes on along the minus strand of NZ_CP150306.1, from coordinate 4,040,780 downwards.
CGGCTTATCTGTTTATTACACCCACGGTATTGCTGTTTACAGTATTCACAGTCATCCCTGTGGTAATGGCGCTATATTTAAGCTTTACCAACTACGATGTACTTAGTAGAAACGATTGGATCGGTTTTGATAACTATCGCCGTTTGATAGAGGACAGTTTGTTATGGAAAACATTCCGAAATGTATTTCTGTATTCCATCATTTTCGTTCCATTTAATATTCTGATTTCGCTTCTCCTCGGGATTCTGCTTAGTCGATCCTGGCGTGGGGTAAAGTTGTTCCGCACATTGAATTATCTGCCTACCCTTACATCCGCCGTTGCTGCTGCTACCGTTTGGATCTGGCTTTTGCATCCTGAATTTGGTTTGGTTAACGGATTGTTGTCTTATGTTGGGATTACGGGTCCAGCTTGGTTATCCGAGACCCGAACAGCGATGTTATCCATTATTATGCTTACCCTCTGGCAATCGGTAGGTTCTAATATGATTATCTACTTGGCAGGTCTGCAGGGCGTGCCCGACTATTTGTATGAATCTGCACGGCTGGACGGTGCTAATAAGCTGGCTTGTTTCCGGTTTATTACTTGGCCGCAGCTGCGACCAACAACCTTTCTTGTCAGTACGATGTCAATCATTGGTGCGTTGCAGTTGTTCGACCAAGCTTTTGTGCTGACGCAGGGGGGTCCGGCGAATATGACAAAGACTCCAGTTTATCTGATCTATCAGCAGGGCTTTAATCAATTGCAAATGGGGTATGCGTCTGCACAAGCATTTGTGCTTGCTGTGGCGATTCTCATTTTCTCACTAATAAACATGCGGATCACAAAGGCGGAGGAGTCCATTGTATAAGCCGGGCTTGCCATGCAGAAGGGGGATAGAGGTATGGATACTAGCGGAAGTTCGTTATTAAAAAGAAGCTTAAGCAAATCTATCTATTATATAGTGTGCATAGTTATTGCTATTGTAATGTTTCTACCTTTTTATTGGAGTGTTCTTACATCCTTGAAGCCTGACGAAGAGATCTTCGCCATGCCCATCCGGTGGTTTCCTTCACATTTGACCTTAGAACACTATCGTAAGGCATTTACTACGGTTCCGTTTGCGCTCTATTTCTGGAATTCGCTTGTACTTGCAGTAGCGGGTGTATTGGCGAATCTGTTCTTTGGTTCTATCAGTGGTTATGCGTTCGCAAAATTGAATTTTAAGCTCAATAAGCCGATATTCCGCGTGCTGCTTGCGGCGATGATGATACCAGGCATTGTGACGATGATCCCCACGGTTTATGTCATGCGCCATATTCCTCTTTTTGGAGGAAATGATATTTTTGGTAGCGGGGGTAACGGGCTGATGAACTCATTCTGGGGCATTATTCTTCCGGGCGCTTCTGGAACCTTTGCTGTGTTCTTCATGCGGCAATTCTTTCTCACCTTACCTAGTGACATGATGGAAATGGCCCGGATCGAAGGCTGTGGAGAGTTTAAAATATTTTGGCGGATATATTTGCCGTTGACTAAACCAGCGCTGGCTACTTTAAGTATCTTTACCTTCCAAGCGGGCTGGAACAGTTTCTTATGGCCAATGATTGTGCTGAATGATCCCGACAAAGCAACGATTCAGATGGGACTTCAAGCTTTTTCTTATAATTTTCAAACAGACTACGGTCCAATGATGGCTGGAGCGCTAGTAGCAATCTTGCCGATATTGGTGTTGTTTTTAGCGCTTCAGCGTTATTTTGTACAGGGGATAGCCTTCAGTGGTATTAAGGGTTAATGCAATAAAAATCGAACCAGGGAGAGAGTCTATATGAATCAATTGGAGATAGGGATTTGGGAGGAACGGGCGAATCAAGCACAAGCTGCATTGGATTCATTCTTCTGGAATGAAGCGATCAAAATGTACAATATAGAAACACCTTGTCCAAATGGAGAATGCAACACGATTTTTCATTATTGGTGGATGGCCCATGCTGTGGATGTATTGGTAGATGGACTACAGCGGACTGGAGAGAACTGGTATGCCAAAAGGCTTTCCGCACTTCATGAAGGTCTGCTACAACGAAATGGTGGTATGTGGCCAAATGAGTTGTATGATGATATGGAATGGATGGCTCTCGCGTGGCTTCGTGCTTATCAAGCAACAGGAGTGGAAGGTTATAAAGATACAGCCCTTCTTTTATGGGAAGACATTCAGACAGGCTGGAACGAGCATATGGGTGGTGGGATCGCTTGGCAGAAGTCACAGTTGGATTATAAAAATACACCTGCCAATGCACCAGCAGCTATACTGGCGGCTCGTTTGTATCAAGCTTTTGGTGAAGCTGGCAATCTTGAATGGGCGTTAAAAATATACAGATGGCAAAAAGAGCATCTAGTAGATCCGGCAACGGGTTTTGTATGGGATGGCATGAATCGCACTGGCGATGGAAAGATCGATAAAGATTGGAAATACTCCTACAACCAAGGTGTTTTCATTGGCGCAGCAGTTGAACTGTACCGTATCACTAAAGAGCAGGAATATTTAGAGGATGCTCGTCTAACCTTTGCCGCCGCAGCCCATGAACTTGCTGACTCTGAGGGAGGTGTGCTGCCAGATGAAGGAAATGGTGATGCGGGACTGTTTAAAGGAATCCTGATTCGCTATACAGCTGAATGGGTCAAAGCTGATTCCGCAGCAGTTAAAGCTGTAGATTTCCTGCGAACGAATGCAGAATGTCTCTGGGAACAAGGAAAGTCAGAGGATAAAGTGTTGTTTGGCACAGATTGGACTTCGACTTCCGCTGGTGTGATTCAGCTCAGCTCCCAGCTTAGTGCGATCAAGCTGCTGGAGAAGATGGCTGAATTAACTAAAGAACAGGGTTGAGGTGAGTTCTTAATGACACAAGCAAAGGAAGCCATAGAAGCAGTCAGTTGGCAGGAAAAGTCCGAGTGGTTCCAACAATGTCTACTACGTAATTATTATAATGCTGAGACGGGGATCATGAACCAATGGTATCCCAGAGCGTACAACGTTGCGGGGGAAAACTTTTATTATTGGTGGCAGGCTCATGTCATTGATATTTTAGTAGATGGTTATGAGCGTAGTGGAGATCCTGTGTATTCCTTGAAAATTAAGGAGCTAAGTCAGAGTCTGCAAGCTTATAACGGGGGGACTTTCAGGCATAATTACTATGATGATATGGAATGGACAGCATTGGCGTTGCTGCGTGCTTATCGGGTAACAGGACATGAAGCCTATTTAAGTGCTGTGCTTAATCTATGGGAGGATATTAAGACGGCTTGGAATGAACAGTTGGGTGGAGGTCTGGCGTGGAAGAAGGATCAGCTAGATTATAAAAACACACCTGCCAATGCACCTGCCGTCATTCTTGCAGCCCGGTTATATGAACTTTTTCATAAGCAAGAGGATCTGGAGTGGGCGCTCCGTATCTATGAATGGAACAAGATATATTTGATGGATTCTACGACTGGTTTTGTGTGGGATGGGATGAATAGACTCGGGGATGGCCAGATCGATTACGATTGGGAGTTTACTTACTGTCAGGGGGTGTTTCTAGGCGCTGGCCTAGAGCTTTACAAGAATACGGGTGATGTTCATTACTTAGAAGATGCGAATCGAACGGCTAATACATGTATTGATCGGTTATGCGATCCAATTAATCTGATGTTGCCTGATGAAGGCATTGATGATACTGGATTGTTCAAGGGCATTCTGATTCGTTATTTGGTTCAGCTCTGTAAAATATCTCCTGTAAATATCCGTATTCGCGAGGTTATATTGGCCAATGCAATGCAGTTGTGGGAAAAAGGTCTGGATAAACAACTGGGTCTGTGCAGTTCATCGTGGGAAGTGAAACCGGAGCTTCCGGTTCAGCTGAGTATTCAACTCAGCGGCTTGATGCTTCTGGAGGGTGCTGCGGCACTGGTGAACGAATAGCCTGAAATATATAAAGACACCTCAAGAGAGGTGTCTTTTTGTTGTTTAAATTAACTATCTGCAATTAAAATATCCGATGTTTCCAGCCATTTAATTTAGCGATAGCCTCGATATAATAGTAGTCTCCATAGATCAGGGATACATCAATGAAGGAATTGCCACTGCCAGTTCCGTGCAATAAAATCGCTTCATGCTCCGGCAGCTCCCAGGTTGCGTAATTTTCCGTCAGTGAGCGCAGAATTCGCTCCGCTGCATTTGCATATAGACTTTTTTCGCCTAAGGGTACGATATCTGCAAGCTCTAATAATCCTGAAGCGGCTATAGAGGCTGCGGAGCTATCTCGGAACATCCGGGTATCATCCTCTAGGCGGAAATCCCAATAAGGGACTTGATCCTCAGGCAAAGCAGAGATGAAATAATGTGCGATCCGCTTAGCAGTGTTCAGGAAACGTTCATCACCAGTGTGGCGATAAGTATTGATAAAGCCGTACAATCCCCAAGCTGTTCCTCGGCTCCAAGAGGATTCAGCCGAGTAGCCTTGACCGCCAAAATTCTCAAGATAAGCACCTGTCTCTGCGTCAAAAGAAATAATATGTTTGGTGGATCCATCCTCACGTATGCCATATTGCATTGTCGTTTCGGCGTGGCTAATTGCAATATGCTTATAGCGGGGATCACCTGTCACTTTGCTGGCCCAGAACAGCAGGGAGATATTTAACATACAGTCGATAATTACCCAGCCGTATTTATCTTCATTCCATGCGCGGATGAATTTGCCTACAGGATTATAGCGGGCAGCGAGGAAATTCGCAGCTTCAATTCCTCTGCGCAGGGCATCTTCGTCACCTGTAATTGTATGTTTGATTACAGCTGTCGGAAGGAATTGGAATCCCACATCGTGATGCATCTCAACCGTTGGTTTAACAAACCATTCCTCCAAGGTACCGTCCCAATGCCAAGCAGCCACCTTGTAAAGATCTTTTCCGGTCATATCATGCATGATCCAGAGGAGTCCAGGCCAGAACCCTGTAGTCCACCAGTCTGAACCGATATCATCAAATTTGCCATCTTTCCCGGCGAAATGCGGGCACTTGTCACCGATCTGCTCTACCATACGTTCCACTTTTGTATCAAGTCTACCCATGATTTCCTGCCAATAAGGGCTTGTCATTATTATTGCCTCCAGTGTAATTAGGATGTTATGAGTATAGCTTTCTAAAGCTCAGGAAAGTTGTGTTTTGATATAAGGAAATGTTTGATTATTGTCATGTTGAAGTTGGCTTATAATTTAAAACTGACAAAATACAAACATTTCTGCATAACACATTAAAACTTTATCGGTGTTGGAAGCGATACAATCGAAATGAACAGGAGGATGGTAAAGTGGATGATTTACAAGTATATAAAGCACCTAAAGATATCCCGGGACGTGAGGATTATAAGGTTAGAGTACGGCAGCCTGAAGGAGAATGGCATAGCTTGTTTATTTACGAGGTTAAGGTAGATATGCATGAGGTGCGTCCTGCATCCATGGCTTATTTTGATCTGGAAGGTACAGTAGAAGTTGAAGTCACCTGTCTTTATACGGAGATTGATTGTGTGAACATTGCTCCGGCTTCGCGAGGGATCTCTTACGAATATCATGGAAATACCATTTTGTTTAAGCTAACAGGTCCGCAAAAGTTATCGATTGAGATCAACGGTGATATTTTTCGGAATCTGCATTTATTTGCTAACCCTAAGGAGAAGGATGCCCCTCAACCAGAGGATGCTAATGTTCTAGTAGTCCAACCGGGTATACACCGGAAACCTGATCTTTTACGGCTGCTGGATAATGCCGCTGCTGATCCTCGTGAAAAAAGGAAGGTGCTTTATTTCGCTCCAGGCACACATTATATAGAAGAAACAGTATTGCCGGTCCCTTCGGAAACCACGGTGTATCTTGCCGGAGGTTCAGTGCTTGTAGGTTCCTTGGTATGCGAGGGAGTTCATGATGTATCCATTCGTGGTCGCGGTATAATTTATCTTGCGGATTTTCATCGATTCTCGGCCTTTCGAGGGATACGAATTATTTTTTCGCGATCCATAAATGTGGAAGGTATTACCGTGATTGATCCGCCACATTACAGCATTTTCATCGGGCAGTCTGAGCAGATTGTGATTGATAATTTCAAATCGTTTAGCACTCGGGGGTGGTCTGATGGCATTGATATTATGTCTAGTTCCGAGGTTAGAATCCGGGATGTTTTTATGCGTAATTCGGATGATTGTATTGCTATTTACGGCTCGAGATGGGATTTTTATGGGGATACCCGTAATATTAGCGTTCGTGATTCCATTCTGTGGGCGGATGTCGCTCATCCATTAATGATTGGTACACATGGGGACCATGAACGGAACGGGGACACCATTGAGTCTATTGTTTTTGCAAATATTGATATCTTGAATCATCACGAACCGCAAGAGAACTATTGGGGGGCAATGGCGATTAATGCCGGGGATCGAAATAGGGTATGTAATGTTCTATATGAAAATATACGTGTAGAGCGTATTGAGCGGGGGCAGCTAATTGATGTGCGGGTGGTCTATAACAAGGATTACAATCCAGAGCCGGGGACAAGCATCCGGAACATTACATTTCGCGACATCAGCTATAGCGGGACGGCCAACCCTTCACGAATTTATGGATATGACGAAGAGAGAGCTGTTGAAAATGTGACCTTTGTCAATTTAAAAATCAATGGTGAATTGGTGGACGCCCCCCGCCCAGAGCTGATAGATATTAATCATTTTGCTAAAAATATACTCTTCGTTACTGAAAAAAATACGGTTGTGTAGATTGGATCTAATTACTTTTTCTATATTTTAATGGCGTCGTCCCTAGGACTCTTTTGAACAGTTGATTGAAATATGAGGCATTTGGAAAACCAACAGTGATTCCGATTTGCTCCACAGGCAGGTCTGTCGTTCCTAACAAGCGGCAGGCCTGTTTGATCCGGCGGGCAGTCAGATAATCAACAAGCCTTCCTCCGGTTTCCTGATGAAAGATTCTGGAGATATAGGATTTGGACAAGTGAATCTCCTCAGCTAACTGATCCAGATTAACCTCCTCATGATAATGCTCTTCGATAAAACTCATGATTTTCTCAGAATAACGCAAGGTTCGCCGTTCTCCTGATTGGAATACATGCTGATCTTCAGTTCCTATATTGCTCAATAATTGAAGAATTAACAGTGAAATGTCTTCGGTATCCTCAGTCAGACTGACTTTTTTATTGTGATTATATTGCTCCAGAATCCACTCCACCGACTCAACGTGATCCTTAAGATCAAAGGCACAATGTGTATTTTTCCCTTGCCAAAGCGCTGTGAATAAAGCCTTCCTTTTCGCAAAACCCTCCAGCAGGTGTTCAGCAACATGTGGATCAATGTAGAAGATGGTTCGTTCAAAAGGACATTCGGGAGAAACCTCAGAATAGATCCGGTGCAGCTGATAGGGCTGGAAAAAGAATAACATTCCCCTGCGAATATCGTACATCTGCTGATTCACAACAACGTTTCCTTGTCCGCCATACACGAACATGACTTCACAGCATTGATGCCAGTGATAATAACCTTTGTAATAGTCGTCGGTATATATTTTATAATCCCAAATCAAGGTCTTATGTTCTTCAAAAACAACAGGTTCGAACAGCTGCTTCATAGGCCCTCCAAGATGACAAAATACAAACATTTTCTTATATCTCATTATAACTTTAATCGTTATGAAAGCGATACAATAAATACGTTAAACTATGAAAAATCCGGTAGTGGAGGGTAACATTATGACGCAAAAAATTGTTAATCCGGTGTTGGCAGGTTTTCATCCAGATCCGTCTTTTATTAGAGTAGGGGATGATTATTATATCGCAACCTCTACTTTTGAATGGTTTCCAGGTGTAGAAATTCATCATTCCAAGGATCTAGTTCATTGGCATTCCATTTCACGTGTGCTGACAGAAGCCTCACAAGTAGATCTGCGTGGTAACGTAAGCTCTGGTTCCATTTGGGCACCCGCGCTTTCTTATGATCAAGGCGTATTTTATCTGCTATTTACAGATGTGAAATCTCGCAAAAGTGTATATAAAGATCTGCATAATTATTTAATTACAGCGACGGATATCATGGGCCCGTGGAGTGAGCCGGTTAGACTTAATGGCAGCGGATTTGATCCATTTTTGTTCCATGATCTGGAAGGGACCAAATGGCTGCTTAATATGCGTTGGGATTTCCGTAAAAATCACAATAACTTCTCTGGCATCGTTATGCAGCAATATGACCCGGAGACTGGCAAATTAACGGGACCTATCCATGAAATTTATAAAGGGACACCTATCGGAGTGACCGAAGGTCCGCAATTGTACCAGAAGGATGGGTACTATTATTTGCTGACAGCAGAAGGGGGCACCGGCATCAACCATATGGTCACCTTAGCTAGAAGCCGAAGCCTCACAGGTCCTTATGAGACGGATCCGGATTTCCCGATTATGACCACGGCACATGATCTGACCTACCCGTTTCAGCAAGCAGGGCACGGATCGCTCGTAGAGACTCAGAATGGGGACTGGTACATGGCGCATTTATGCACACGCCCGATTCCGGGAACGTCAACGATGAATCCGTTAGGCCGGGAAACTGCGATTCAACGTTGTGAATGGACAGAGGATGGCTGGTTGCGATTGGCCCACGGAGGGAAGCTGCCTGCATTGGAGACCGTGGCTCCTGAACTGCCGATATTCACTTTTGAGGAGCTGCCAAACAGAGATGAATTTGATGGAGAGGTTCTTGGATTTCCTTACCAAAGCTTGCGTGTGCCTTTTGATGAATCTTGGGTTAGCTTGAAGGAACGTCCGGGTTTTCTTCGTCTGCGCGGCAGAGAGTCATTAGCTTCACTGCATGATCAGAGTTTAATTGCCCGGCCGATTCAACATTTTGAATGCTTAGCTACAACCTGTCTGGAATTCGAGCCGAATAGCTTCCTGCAAATGGCTGGGTTAGTCCTCTATTATGATGACAGTGATTACTATTATTTGCGTGTTACCGCAGATGAGATTCGTGGAACTAGTTTGGGCGTTGTGCTGTGTAGAGGTGGCAAATACGATGAGATTTCCTCTATGCAGCTATCTGTGAAAGATTGGGATCGTTATTATCTAAAGGCGGAAATTCATGGACGTGATCTGTTGTTTTATGCTTCATCAGACGGGGTGAATTGGACAGCTGTCTGTACTCCCTTAGATTTTGGTACGCTTTCGGATGAATATGGCGGCAAGCTTGGCTTTACCGGTTCCTATGTCGGGGTATGTGCTCAGGATTTGGATCAGCAAGCGAAGCCGGCTTATTTTGACTATTTTGAATATAAAGCTTTATAGGGGTTTGGAAAAGCCATAACATTCTTCATAGTCTATTTTAGGATAAAATGTTAATTTTTACTTATCTTACATAGAAAGGGATGTTTGTGATTTTGAAAAAGACTTATAAAGTTGCACTAACCTGCACGCTCTTGCTGAATCTGGCCCTGTCCTCTGCTGCAATGGCCGCACCCATCGACGTCGACGTGAGTAATTTGAAAGAAGTCCAAACTTCTGGACCGGAAAAGGTTTGGGTTGGAGAATGGAAGGGCGACGATACGATTATTGTGGACACACAAGGAAATGTTACTACAGTTGGAGAACTCAAAGAGTCATCAAGCTTTGTACCCCCGGCAGATGACAATCTTATTAATAATGAATTGTTAGCACCGGAGCTAATAACACCTACTTTTGAACCTGATTCTCCGCAAGCAATTCTAGCTTCCACTTATGGTCATGCGTGGCCGTATACAGCCGAAAATAGTTATGGGATTAACTGTTATGGTTATGCCTTAAGATTTCCAGGGGCAATCAACCCTGGTGATGGAGACGGGGTCTCAAATGTCAGAGATCCTGCCTATTTTACTAACGTGTATTATACTGCTGGTCTTGTGGTTCAAGATGGCAATACGAATCCTTTATACTTTAAACCGGGTTGGCGGATACTTCCGGGCCGAACTGCAGCGATTAATTCCGATGAACATCGAATTGCACTAAGAGTGGGATGGATCGACTCAAATGGTAATGGTAAAGTCGATATTCCTGAGGATAACGTAGATTACCACTTCATGCTTCAAAATAGCTCAGGTCTATGGTCAGAGAAACATGGACATCAAGCGTCTCAAAATACGGGAATTTCAGATCCTAGCAATTTCGTCTGGAGCAATGGTTCTCTTTATGGTTTTTACAATAGTGTAACCGTTTATATTGCTGCAAAAGTATTTTAGAATTTCATAAAACATTACGTATGGAATAGCGATAGTCTTTTTTTTGAAGATTATGGCTATTCTTTTTTTAGTGTCGAATTGTTTATGGGATTTTGTATACACTTTTGAGTTTTAATGTGATACAATTAAATTGTACACAAATTAAAATAAGGTGGTTATTTTGATGGTATGGGTAGCTAATATTATGGTCGGTGTTGTTGCGTTAATACATATCTATATTGTTTATTTAGAAATGTTCGCTTGGTCAAAGCCAAAAGGGCTTCGAGTCTTTGGAATGACACAGGAAGTTGCGGATGCTTCTAAAACACTGGCAGCGAACCAAGGGGTATACAATGGATTTTTGGCGGCAGGTTTAATTTGGGGATTGGTTCATCCGAATGTAAATTTCGGTCATCAAATTGAAATCTTCTTCTTATCAACTGTTATAGTGGCAGCGTTATATGGCGGACTGACGGTGAAAAAGTCTATTTTATTTATGCAAGGACTGCCAGCTTTAATTGCATTAATCCTCGTGGTTTCGATTTAAGATAACATAGAAGTAATCGATTAGGTTTCTACCTCGCGTACTTGCGTGGTGGAAGCCTTTTTTGCGTAAGATCAAGAAATTATTGGGTAATGAAATGCGCTGGATTAAAAACAGGAATTATGGATGGTGTACCAAGAAACAACAGAGAATTGGTTGATTAATGTGTTTTAGCTACAGGTGTGGTCCTTAGATAAGATGTAAGGGACTTTAACAAACCCATTGCATGCTTGTGTGGGCTGAATGAGTAGACAGAATGGCGTTTAATCTGAAAGTTCTAGACTTTTAAAGTAAATTCTCATCATAAAAAAAGAGCTGCTACCCAGCAGGGAACACCTGTCAGGGAAACAGCTCTTTTTATGTGCTGGTTTAAATGAGGATCTTATTTAATAGAGGCTGCATAAATCGCTTCTACAGATTTGGAGAGGAGCGCGTTAAACTCTTCTTCTGACTGCCCAGCACTTAGTCCCTGCGATAACGCACGTGAGAAGCTGGCGATCAGTCCTTGATTATGGGCGAGCTTATCGTTGGCCTCCGCTTGTGTGTAACCGCCGGACAAAGCGACAATTCGCAAAACATGAGGATCATCCACTAATTCGCGGTAGAAATTATTCTCCGTTGGGATGGAGAGCTTAAGCATGACCTTCACGTCTTTGCCCAGCGTAGACAATTGGGCCGATAGTTCTTCTTTTAGCAGCTTCTCTGAAGCCGTTTTATCAGCACTGTGGATATCAACTTCCGGTTCGATAATAGGTACGAGTCCCGCTGCTAAAATCTGCTTACCGATTTCAAACTGCTGTTCAACCACCTTTTTGATACCGGAAGGATTAGCCTCTTTAATCACCGAGCGCATTTTTGTACCAAAGATGTTACGTTCGTTGGCCCGCTTCAGAAGATCACTCAAGCCGGGAATAGGCTTCATTAGTTGTACTCCGTCTTCAGGGTCGGCAAGACCTTTATCGATTTTCAGGAAAGGCACAATCCCTTTTTTCTCCCATAGAAAATCGGCAGTATATTGCCCGTCTATGGAACGATCCATTGTGTTCTCAAATAAGATTGCACCCAGTATATGCTTTGAATCAAATGCAGGGCTCTTGATAATGCGCGTTCTCATCTCGTGAACCAACCCATACATTTGATCTTCATTAGAGTAACTGTCCTCTGCAACACCATATTGCAGCAGCGCTTTTGGTGTACTGCCACCACTTTGATCCAAGGCAGCTATAAATCCCTGTCCCGTCCGAATTTGTTCCCATTGCTCCATATTCATGAAAATTCTCCTTCCTTTCGTGAACTGAATGAAAAATCTTATGTTCATTAACTATAACACTTAATGTACCGGCTCTAAACAAATGGCATTGTAACTTGGTAGGTAACTAGTCCAATGTGAGGTGGTTTGAATCTGCGATATAAGGACTTCCGGATCTGATTGATCCATGGGGATGACGAGATATCTACGTGTAGGTCTCCTGAGTCCGATCCCTAGATGGTGAAGACTTGCAATCTTAGCATACGAGAACGAATCGACGTTTGAGGTCACTTTTTGGTCGAGTAGCTGCATCTGAGTCCAATAGCATGGCGAAATGGGCTAAATCTGCGAAATAGCGTCTCCTGAGTCCGGACTATCGATGGCGAGGACTTGCAGCCTCCGTATACGAGAACGAATCGACGTATAATGTCATCTGAGTCCAAACCCATAGTTAGTGAAGACATGCAGCCTCAACTGACGAGTACGAATCGACGTTTGAGGTCACCTGAGTCCGGACTAGCCAAGATTGATGATACTACAGCATCGTTCGGACTGTATTGCAGCTATTTAGATTTTTTGGAGTATTATTCAGAAGTATCGGACTGCATAGCTCTTATTTCCAAGTATTTGCTCCAAAGAGGGGTGGATTTGGTTCAATAGCTGCATCTGGGTCCGATAGCATGGCGAAATGGGCTAAATCTGCGAAATAACGTCTCCTGAGTCCGAACCATCGATGGCAAGAACATGTAGCCTCCGCAGACGAGTAAGTATCGACGTATAATGTCACCTGAGTCCGGACTAGCCAAGATTGACGATACTACATCATCGTTCGGACTGTATTGCAGCTATTTAGAGTTTTTGGAGCATTATTCAGAAGTATCGGACCGCATAGCTCTTATTGCCAAGTTTTTGCTCCAAAGAGGAGTGAATTTGGTTTAATACCTGCATCTGAGTCCGATAGCATGGCGAAATGGGCTAAATCTGCGAAATAACGTCTCCTGAGTCCGAACCCATAGTTAGTGTGGACATCCAATCTCGTCAGACGAGTGTGAAGTTACGTGTAAGGTCTCTTCAGTCCGGACTATCGATGGCGAGGACTTGCAGCCTCCGCAGACGAGTAAGTATCGACGTATAATGTCACCTGAGTCCGGACTAGCCAAGTTTGAAGATACTACATCATCGTTCGGACTGTATTGCAGCTATTTGGTGTTTTTGGAGTATTATTCAGAAGTATCGGACCGCATAGCTCTTATAGCCAAGTTTTTGCTCCAGAAAAGAGCGAATTAGGTTTAATAGCTGCATCTGGGTCCGATAGCATGGCGAAATGGGCTAAATCTGCGAAATAGCATCTCCTGAGTCCGGACCATCGATGGCAAGAACATGTAGCCTCCGCAGACGAGTAATTATCGACGTATAATGTCACCTGAGTCTGGACTAGCCAAGATTGACGATAATACATCATCGTTCGGACTGTATTGCAGCAATTTGGTGTTTTTGGAGCATTATTCAGAAGTATCGGACCGCACAGCTCTTATTGCCAAGTTTTTGCTCCAAAGAGGAGTATATTTGGTCGAATAGTTGCATCTGAGTCCGTTAGCAGGGCGAAATGACCAAAATCTGTGAAATAGCGTCTCCTGAGTCCGGACCATACATGGTGTGGACATAAAGCCTCAGCAGACGAGTAAGTATCGAAGTAGAATGTCACCTGAGTCCGAACCCATAGTTAGTGTGGACATAAGGTCACGGCAGACGAGTACGAATCGACGTTTGAGGGCACCTGAGTCCGTTTCCTCCATGGTGTGGACATAAAACCACCGCAGATGAGTAAGAATCGACGTCTAAGGTCTCCAAGGTCTGATCTCGCCGCAGCCGGAGATGCGGGTAAACATAAATGTTACTCCAATCTGGATCTAAAGACGCTCTATGCGAACTTTTAAGTGATCCCCCAAAGCGCACACTTAGCAAACTACACTCACAGGGTACTCTTAGCAAACTTCAGGACATTCCCAATGGTACACCTAGCAAACTCAAGACATTCACAGGGTACACCTAGCAAACTTCAGGACAATCCCAATGGTTCACCTAGCAAACTCAAGACATTCACAGGGTACTCTTAGCAACCTTCAACCTATCCCCAATGGTACTCTTTGCAAACGTCATCTCATCCCCAATCGTTCTCTTCACAGACTCCAGTCACTCCAATGTGCTTAGCAAAAATTCCTTCGAAGTATTCTCAAGTAATATTCCTCGAAGCAGTCACTTTTTATGCTTAATTCCCAAACTTGGTATCAAAACGCATAGTCTTCTTCGAGGCGTGCCAGACCAATCCAGTCAATTACTTAAACTTAGTTTGAAACACAGTGGAAGGATGAGCTTATTTAAGCGACTGGGAATTTTGTTTATGTTGTAAACAGCTTTGGATCAAGAATTTTAAATCAGAGTGTGTAAATTCAGAACGCCAAAAGCCATGCTGGGAGCGGGTTGTTATCTTATTTTCGGATTATTTCCTAGTAAATTAATACGAATAATCCAATAAGATAATTGGTGTGACATTAATCATAATTACCAATTCGAAGCTTTGTGAAAATAATAACTTTTCGTAAATGTCGAAATGAGGTTGACGAATAAAAATATCAGTCGTATGATTGATTCTACTGAGTATGCTAGTAATTAAAAGTAAGTTAATAAATAATATATAATAGCGGGAGGAATGAAAGTGGAATCATCAACATTTGTGCTTTTTGGCGCTACAGGAGATTTAGCAAAACGTAAAATCTATCCTGCACTATATAACCTCTTTTTAGATGGTCAAATTTCAGGTCCTCTCTCAGTGATTGGATTAGGAAGAAGAGAAGTTTCAACTGAAGCTTTCCGTAAGCAAGTCCTGCAATCTTTGCAGACATTTTCTAGACAGCCGGCAGTAGAATCTCCACAGTTGCAGGTTTTCTTGGAAGCTTTTGAATATAGCGTTCTAGATGTAGGTAATACAGAGGATTATTTGAAGCTCCTGGAGCATGTTAAACGTCGTGAGCAATTTTTTAACATTCCGGAGAATCGGATGTTCTATTTATCGGTGGGTCCTGAGTTTTTCAAGGAAATTGCCGCCAATATTCACTCTAGTGGTCTGGGATCTACGAAGGGCTGGAAGCGTCTGATTATTGAGAAGCCTTTTGGTACAGACTTGCAAACAGCAAGAGAGTTAAATGACAGCTTGAATGCCGTATTTACTGAAGAGGAGATTTTCCGAATTGACCACTTCTTGGGTAAACCGATGGTTCAGAATCTGGAAGTTCTAAAATATTCAAATCCTGTGCTTAGAGCACTGTGGAAAAATCGGTATATCGCAAATGTGCAAATTACGGCGAGTGAGATTGTTGGCGTTGAAGAACGGGCAGGCTATTATGATAAAGCTGGGGCACTTCGTGATATGTTCCAGAACCATATGCTGCAATTGCTCATGATGATGGCGATGCAGCTTCCAAAAGGCAGTACACCTGAAGAGATCCGTGGGAAGAAAAGATATGTCATGGAGCGCCTCATTCCGCTAAGTAAAGACGAAGTTAATCAATATGTTGTCCGCGGACAATATGCTGAAGGTGAAATTAAAGGTAAATCTGTTGCAGGCTACTTAGATGAACCAGGAATTAGCCAATCCTCACAAAATGAGACGTTTATTGCAGCGCGTTTGTTTATAGATGATCCATTGTGGAATGAAGTTCCGTTCTATATCCGTACCGGCAAGAGAATGAAAGAGAAATCAACAAGAATTGTTATAGAATTTAAAGAACCGTTTAATGATAACAATAACAAAAATAAAGGAACTGACGTTCCAAATCTACTCATCATCGAGATCGGTCCGAATGAAGCCATTACGCTTCAGTTGAATACGAAGGATCAGCTGCAAAAAGGGAAACTTGAACCTGTCCTCGCTACTTATGAAGCCGGAACTTCAGACGTACCAGAAGCTTACGAAAATCTGATCTTTGATGCACTTCGTGGTGACGCCACTTTCTTCGCTCATTGGAAAGAAGTCGAGCTGTCATGGCAATGGGT
Organism: Paenibacillus sp. FSL E2-0190; assembly: GCF_037992965.1. Taxonomy (NCBI): domain Bacteria; kingdom Bacillati; phylum Bacillota; class Bacilli; order Caryophanales; family Paenibacillaceae; genus Paenibacillus; species Paenibacillus sp. FSL E2-0190. The sequence goes on along the minus strand of NZ_CP150306.1, from coordinate 4,024,689 downwards.
TACACCAATCCAGGAAGCTATGGAAGAGGGGCTAATGCCACTTCATACCTATGCTTCAGGTTCTTATGGTCCAGATGCGGCTATGGAGCTTTTGGGTGAAGACCGCTGGTGGTTTGATGATACAGATCAGGAGTCAGATCTTCTCGACGCTCAAGCAGAAGTTGCAGCAGCGCAGGAATCTATACGGCCAGGGGCTTAAGCCCCTGCCTGTTTTTTTTGCCAATTTAGCTAAAATACATCACAAGAATCTATAAATCGGAGGGAATTTACATGAAAGTAGGATTAGTTGGGTTAGGAAAAATGGGTTTTAATTTGGGTCAAAATTTGCTGGATCATGGACATGAGGTTGTTGCTTTTGATCTGAATGCACCTGCTGTAGAAGAAATGAAAGCTAAAGGCGCTAGTGGAGCAGTAACGCTTCCAGAATTGGTACAGCAATTGGAAACACCAAGAATCATTTGGATCATGGTTCCGCATCAGGTCGTTGATTCTGTAATCGCTGAACTTACTCCACAGTTGTCTAAAGGTGATATCGTTATTGAAGCAGGAAACTCGCATTATAAGGAATCGATTCGTCGGTATGAGGAATTGAAGGAGCACGGAATTCACTTTATGGATGCAGGTACCTCTGGCGGTATGGAAGGGGCGCGTAATGGCGCTTGTTACATGGTTGGCGGAGATCCCGAAGCTTGGGAAGTTGTGGAGCCTATTTTCCGTGATACAGCTGTAGAAAGCGGCTTTTTATATGCTGGTAAAGCAGGTAGCGGCCATTTTCTAAAAATGGTGCATAACGGTATTGAATACGGCATGATGGCTGCTATCGGTGAAGGTTTTGAGGTTCTGGAAAAGAGTGAATTTGACTACAACTTTGAGGAAGTAGCTCGGGTGTGGAATCATGGCTCTGTAATCCGTTCGTGGCTGATGGAACTTGTGGAACGCGCCTTCTCGAAGGACGCTAAACTAGATGAGATTAAGGGCATTATGCATTCGTCTGGTGAAGGCAGATGGACGCTTGAAACCGCCTTTGATTTACAAGCGGCGACTCCGGTCATCGCAATGGCGTTATTGATGCGTTACCGTTCCCTTGAGACCGACACATTCACTGGAAAAGTAGTTGCTGCACTGCGGAACGAGTTCGGCGGACACGCTGTGGAAACTAAATAAGATTGGCCGACTCTGAATTGAGTGTTTACAAGCTCGAATTTCCCGCAATTTATGTTGCGGAGAAATTTGGGCTTTTTATTTTAAGGGGAATAGATAATGGGAAGTATAGATGGAGTACGAATTTAATGCAGTTTACATATTTTAGGGGTAGAAGGGTAAGTTAGGAAGCAAGGGGGAGATTTCATGCAAAGTGGAATTCGTGAGCGACTTCATTTTCTAAATAAATTTCTGCATGCGCCCCGACAATATGGTAGTGTAACTCCCAGTTCACATTGGCTGGCCCAGACGTTGCTTGATCCAGTGCCTTGGAACCAAGTGCATTCTATGGCTGAGTTGGGTGCGGGGACTGGTGCAATCACAAGGTTTATTCCGCGTGGAGAAAAGACCGGTATGAATGTTCTTCTATTTGAAATAGATCCTGATTTTCGCAGTCAGTTAAGAGAGGAATTCCCCGGATGTTTCTGCAACAACGATTGTCTCCGGCTGCGTCTTGCGCTTCATAACAGCAGTCTGGAGAAGCTGGATTGTATCGTGAGTAGTTTGTCTTTGATGAATTTCTCGAAGCCAGACCGCACTAGGTTTATGGAACAGATCATTTCTTCTTTAAAAGAAGGAGGGTGGTTTATAACCTATGAATATTTTCCGCGGATGAAAACAGAGTTGAGCCAGCATTTTGAGATCCTACACACGAAGTGGGTGCTGCTGAATTTTCCACCAGCGCTTATATATATTTGCAGGAAAAAAACTACAACGCAAGTGCAACGCGAAAATCCCAAATCAACAGTCAACGTAGTCCCAATCTCTCAGGTTTATACAAAAAGATAATCATCTCCATACAACAAATGCCGTCACCCATTACTCATTGGGGAACGGCATTTTTAAATGGGCTGCGAAGGCGTTTGAGCCCGATTAATAGAGAAGCTCAATATTCTCTTTGTTCAGGCGCTTCAACCAAACCTCAGAAGGCTGGCGGTCTGTGATCAAAAAGTCGATTTGGCCAAGCTCGATCAGCTTCGTAAAGGCGGTCTTATCGAATTTGGTGTGATCGGCCAGGAGTATGACCTTGTTAGCTTGACGTAGCATATATTTCTTGAGCTCACACTCCGGTTCATTAGAATCTGTGATGCCTCGCTCCAAATCTATTCCTTTACAACTGATAACCGCAGTGTCCACATTGTATCTTTGAATGGTGTCATGTGCTACAGGACCCACGAGTGACATGGATCGGTAACGTAAAGAACCTCCGGTAGAGATGATATCCATCCCAGAATTCGAGAACTCATGCAAAATATTAATCGAGTTCGTAATAATGGTCAGATTGTTTTTATTGCCAAGCAGTTTTAGAAACTCAAAGGCTGTGGAGCTAGGATCCACCATTAACGTATCTCCATCATTGATTAAATCTAGCGCCTTAAGGGCGATTCCCCGTTTGATATCTGTATTCAGCGCATTGCGTGTAACAAAAGGCAAATCCTCGTTCGTGTGACGATTCAGCATGGCCCCGCCATAGGTTCGGCTTAGAATGCCATCCTTCTCCAGCTTCTCCAAGTCTCTGCGTATCGTCTCTTCTGTAACTTCAAACATCCGGCTTAGATCAGAGACTAATACTCGTTTATCCTGATGAACAAGATCAATTATTTTTTTGCGTCTTTCAGCTGCAAGCATAGGGATCACCTTTCCGAAATCTTTATATTCCTTAATCATAGCTCCAAATATCTGTGTTTTGCAATAAAATCAACGTAAAATCATGTTTGTTTTCCAATAATATTCACAAAACGGATATAAAACAAATAAAAACAACATAAATAATATTTAAAATGTTGACAACAAAGATTTGGAGGCATACGATGAAGGAGATCCTGTAGTGGTAATTAGATTTGAAAGATACCAGAGCCGGCCCAGTTGCGATTTAGAGGCCAGCCTGAGGCGCTGCAGCCGGAATACTACGCTCTAGCTTGCAGAGTTGTGTGTAAAACTTTGGTGTTGATAAATTAACTTTAGGAGGCTGGTCAAGCATGAGCACGCATGTGTATTATGTTCCATCGATCAATATTATGGGCAAGGGATGCTTGCAGGAGATTGGTCCATACATCCAAGAGCTTAAATTAAAAAAGGCGCTTGTTGTTACGGACAAATTCCTTATGAAAAGTGGCATTGCTGGTAAATTGCTGGCGGTATTGGACGAAGCGGGGATTGAATATGCCATCTATGATGAAGTGAAACCCAATCCGACCTGTAAAAATGTCCACGATGGCGTTGATTATCTCAAAGCGCAGAATTGTGATTATCTGATTTCCATTGGCGGTGGATCACCACAGGATACTGCCAAAGCCATTGGTATCATTGCCACAAATGGCGGTCATATCAAAGAATATGAAGGTGTACACAAGTCTAAGCATAAATCACTGCCGATTGTCGCCGTGAATACCACTGCTGGTACTTCGGCTGAAGTGACCATTAACTATGTAATCACAGACGAAGAACGCAAAGTGAAGATGGTTATGGTAGATAAGAACAGCCTTGCGACGATTTCAGTCAACGATCCTGAGCTTATGGTTGATAAACCCGCTGCACTTACCGCGGCTACGGGTATGGATGCATTGACTCATGCGATTGAAGCGCTGGTGACGCCGGGAGCATATCCGGTAACCGATGCTACGGCACTAGCCGCAGTGGAACTTATTTTTGCTAACCTGGCTCGTACTGTGAAGAATGGCCATGATATCGAAGCGCGTGAACAGATGGTATACGCGATATTCCTTGGCGGATTGGCTTTCAATAATGCGGGGCTTGGTTATGTGCATGCGATGGCGCATCAGCTGGGCGGCGTATACGATCTGCCGCACGGCGTATGTAACGCGATGCTGCTGCCTTTTGTGGAAGAAGAAAATGCCAAATATGTGCCTGAGAAATTCAGATCCATTGCTAAAGCGATTGGATTAAATGTAGAGAACCAAACAGATAAACAATGCGCAGATTTCGTAATTGAGTCGATCAAGGCGTTGTCTAAAGAAGTAGGGATTCCAGCCAAATTATCCGAGCTTGGTGTAGAAGAAGTAGATCTTGATCTTCTGGCTGAAAATTCGATGAAGGATGCTTGTGCACCAGGGAACCCTTTTATTCCTACTAAAGAAGAAGTTATTACACTGTTCAAAAAAATATTATAAATCACCCCTTATCATAGGAGATTGTTTATGAATAATCACATCGCCGTTGACATCGGTGCCTCAAGTGGGCGGCTGGTGCGCGGAATATTGCAAGAAGGTATTCTTTCCTTAGAAGAGCTTCATCGCTTTAGCAATAGCTTTACGGAACAAGAGGGTTCCTGTTTCTGGGACATTGATTATTTAGTAGAGCAGATTATGATCGGGCTTCGGAAGGCTAAAACCGATGGAATTACTACCTGTACGCTCGGTATTGATACATGGGGTGTAGATTATGTGCTGGTAGATGCGGACGGGAATCGTGTTCAGGAAGTATACGCCTACCGGGACCGCAGAACGGATCTGGCTGTGGATCAGGTGGCACAGCAGCTTTCACCACAAACCGTCTATGAAAAGACAGGAATCCAGCAGTTATCCATCAATACCTTGAATCAGTTATATGTTCATAAAGAAGAAGAGCTAGCGCAAGCGGATCAGATTTTACTTGTACCAGATTATCTATATTACCGACTGACTGGCCGCAAAATCAACGAGGTTACGATTGCATCTACAACACAGCTGTTGAATCTGGAAAGCCGGGATTTTGACGATGACCTATTAGAATTTTTGAATATCAGGAAAGATCAATTTGCAAAATTAACTGAGCCTGGTGTAGTGGTTGGTCCTCTTGACGAAGCTTTAATCCAACAATATGACCTGCCTGAATGCCAACTGATCTGTGTGGCTTCCCATGATACGGCCTCAGCAGTGCTAGGTGCTCCACTTCAAGAAGGCTCAGCTTATATCAGCAGTGGAACTTGGTCTTTACTCGGTGTAGAAAGAACGGAGCCTCTAAATTCTCTAAAAGCCATGCAGGCTAACTACACCAATGAGTGGGGAGCCTACGGAACTTATAGATTCCTCAAAAATGTAATGGGCTTATGGCTTATTCAAGAGGTTCGCAGATTACTGAACAATTGCTATAGTTTTGCGGAACTTGCAGAGCTTGCACAGGGAGAAGAGGGGTTTCGCAGCCTGATCCCTTGTAATGCACCAAGGTTTCTTAATCCATCCAACATGATAGAAGAAATCCGCAGTGCCTGTATGGAGAGTGGGCAGCCCGTTCCGGAGACACCTGGACAGTTAGCACGTTGTGTTTTTGACAGCTTGGCGTTATCCTATCTAACTTATTTGGAAGAGTTGGAGGAGCTGACAGAACGTCGGATCGAGGGATTGCAAATTGTCGGCGGCGGGGCGAACAATCGGCTTTTATGCCAACTAACAGCTGACGTTATCGGCAGGGAAGTAAAGGCTGGACCAACGGAAGCGACTGCTCTAGGAAATATAGTAGTGCAGATGATTAGCACAGATTCCATTGCAGACATAACTGAGGCAAGAGCTATTATCGAACAATCTTTTGAAATAACATCATACATTCCGCAGCCGATCAAGCATTTTAATAACATTCTAAATCGCTGGAGAAGCCTTCATCTGTCCAAGGTGAATGAGCTTATCTAAGCGAAACAGACGTTGCACTAATTTAGGAGGATAAACAGCATGGATCAGAGCATTATCACTAGTTATAACGAAGCCAAAAAACTATACGCAGCCCACGGTATTGATGTGGATAAAGTGCTGGAGCGACTCGCGCAAATTAAAATTTCCATACATTGCTGGCAGGGTGATGATGTAAAAGGTTTTCTTTTTAAGGAAAAAGAACTAAGCGGGGGCATTGCGGTAACGGGAAGTTATCCGGGCCGAGCGGGTACACCAGATGAACTACGTCAAGATTTAGAAAAGGCGTTGTCTCTTATTCCTGGTAAACATAAGGTTAACCTGCATGCTATTTACGCAGATACAGATGAAGCTGTAGATTTGGATGAACTAGAGCCACGACATTTTCAATCCTGGGTGGATTGGGCGAAGGAACAGGGCTTAGGGCTTGATTTTAACCCTACTTGTTTCTCACATCCGAAAGCAGCCGATGGATTCACCCTCAGTCATTCGGACGCGGAGATTCGGAATTTCTGGATCAGACACTGTAAAGCTTCACGTACGATCGCTGAGCATTTTGGGCGGGAGCTGGGTCAGCCTTGTGTGACGAATTTTTGGATTCCAGACGGATATAAAGATACGCCAGTAGATCGGCTAGCACCAAGAGTACGTTTAAAAGAGTCGCTGGATGAGATTTTTAGTCAGGAAATAGATCCGCTTTATAATATGGATGCCTTGGAAAGTAAACTGTTTGGAATTGGTTCTGAAAGTTATGTGGTTGGCTCTCATGAATTCTATATGGGTTATGGTTTAACAAATGGAAAAGCGATCTGTTTGGATGCGGGACATTTTCATCCTACAGAAGTGATTTCGAATAAATTATCTTCGATTCTGATGTTCAGTGAGCAGCTGCTGCTGCATGTCAGCAGACCTGTCCGCTGGGACAGTGACCATGTGGTAACAATGGATGATGAGCTGCTGGAAATCGCCCGTGAATTGGTTCGCGGGGATTTACTTCCTCGTACGAATATTGGATTGGATTTCTTTGATGGCAGTATCAATCATCTCGCGGCATGGGTCATTGGCACCCGCAACACTATTAAGGCGTTGCTGCGTGCGATGCTGGAACCAGTGGAAGAACTTAAGCAAATCGAGCGGTCCGGGGATTATACTTCACGTCTTGCTCTGGTAGAAGAGTTCAAATCGTATCCGTTTGGAGCGGTCTGGGATTACTACTGTGCATCACAAGGTACACCGGTGCGTGAGCAATGGCTTACTGAAGTGAAAAATTACGAACAAGACGTTTTGTCTTTAAGATAGAAGTGGATACGGAGAGCAGCAAATACAAAGGAGAGAATAGACTATGAGTACATCTTTGTTAGAATCAAAAGGTTATATTGCCAGCAGTGAAGCTCCATTTATTCAGGAAATGTCAGAGATCACCCGTCATATGTGGGAGCTTGGCTGGGATGAACTGAATGGTGGGAATGTCAGCTATTTACTGGATGAGAATGAGGTGGCTAAGTATATTAATGTACTGGAGCCGTTGCGCACGATCAAACTCACCTTTCCCGTAAAAGAATTAGCAGGCAAGTATTTTATCGTAACAGGTTCGGGCAAATATTTCAGAAATGTGATTAAAGACCCTGAAGCGAATCTGGGTGTGTTAAGGGTTAGCGGCAATGGCGAAAGTGTGGAAGTATTGTGGGGATTGCGGAATGGTGCAGTTCCTACGAGTGAGCTCGCTTCGCATTTTATGAGTCATATTGAACGTCTGAAAGTAGATCCCACACACCGTATCGTGCTGCATACACATGCTACAAATGTTATCGCGATGACCTTCACGCATGATCTGGACGAACTGAAGTTTACCAAAACGTTATGGGAAATGTGCACAGAGTGCCTTGTTGTTTTCCCTGATGGCGTCAGTGTTATTCCGTGGATTGTTCCGGGCAGCAGTGAAATCGGCCGTGAGACTGCCAAAAAAATGAAGGATCACCGTTTAGTCATCTGGCCGCAGCATGGGATTTTTGGCACTGGCTCCACCATGGATGCTACCTTTGGTCTAGTAGAAACGGTTGAAAAGGCTGCGACGATCTACAACTTGATTGGCGGTAGAGAAATCAAACAAAAGATCACAGACCAACAGCTATGGGATTTAGCTAAAGCATTTGGAGTTACACCTAAAGCGGGGATTCTTGAAGTCTAGAGAGTCATTATAATTTGGTGAAACCGGGCAATCGTAGATTCTGCGAGGTCCGGTTTTTGTTGTCTTTTTCTTAAAATTTGCATTTCCCATCTTTTGGGTAGATAATAAGCTTACTTAAAGTAATCAATTAATAAATTGGAGGTAACATATGAATACAGAGCAACTATTTTTACCTTTTCAAGTGGGGAATCTTTCGCTGTCGAACCGATTTGTAATGGCGCCGATGACACGCGCGCAGTCTCCGAAGGGTGTGCCGGGAAGCAATGTTGCCGCTTATTATCGTAGACGTGCAGAGGGTGGAGTGGGATTAATTGTTACTGAGGGTACTGCGATAAATCATCCAGCGGCTGTCAGTCACCAAGATATTCCTAATATACATGAAGAAGCATCTTTAGAAGGCTGGAAGAAGGTTGTGGAAGAGGTTCACGCAGCTGGCGGCAAGATCATCCCGCAGCTTTGGCATGTGGGGATGGCGCGTACAATCGGCGAGTATCCTAACGTTGAAGCCCTTCCTGTAGGCCCTTCGGGTCTGAATTTAGCAGGTGAGCCGGTGACAGAGCCGCTGACCACAGAAGAGGTTGAAAGTTTAGTAACAGCCTTCGCTCAAGCGGCGGAAAATGCCAAAAGCGTTGGCTTTGATGGCATCGAGCTGCATGGCGCTCACGGGTATCTGATAGACCAGTTCTTCTGGGATAGAACGAATAAACGTACCGATCGTTACGGTGGCGATTTGGTAGGAAGAACAACATTCGCTGTCGAGATCATTAAAGCATGCCGTCAAGCGGTTGGACCAGACTTCCCAATTGTGCTGCGCTTTTCCCAGTGGAAGTTGGGGGCGTATGATGAGAAGCTGGCGAAGACTTCAGGAGAACTTGCGAGTTTCCTAGCACCGCTTAGCGAAGCGGGTGTAGATATCTTTCATTGCTCGACCCGACGCTTCAGTCAACCTGAATTTGCTGGCTCTGATCTTAATTTAGCTGGGTGGACTAAGAAGCTTACCGGGAAGCCGTGTATTACAGTAGGCTCTATTGGCCTGCAAAGCGATTTCTTCGAGGAAGATAAAGCTCAGAAGCCTGAGGATAATATTGATGAGTTAACTGAAAGGTTCGATCGGGAGGAGTTTGATTTGGTTGCAGTGGGCAGAGCGCTTATTAGCGATCCGGCTTGGCCTGCCAAAGTACAAAGTGGAGCGATAGACGAAATCATCCCATTTACTCCTGAAGCGACGAATACGCTTTACTAAAACTAGCAGAATATACAATGACTATTTTTTTAGGTAAGAGGTTGTGTAACTGTTTCAAGAGTAGTGTATCTGCTTATAATAGTAGCATACCCCCCTTAATATGATAGAACTTGACCCTGCCAAACGTTGGCGGGGTATTTTTTTGTCGATATGCAACGCTTCATTACATCATTAATAGACCGGGCACTTCTATGTTAGGCCAGCATTATGTTATAATTTTAAATTAGCAAAGTATAAAAATAATTGTTGAACAATAGAGGACGTGAAAACAGCATGACAAAGGGGAACCATAACTCACCGGACTTAAAATCCGGCAAGGGTTCTAAGGATTATTCGAATTATTTTGATTTTAGTGATGCAAAGGTAATTAGTGAAGAGGAAGGTAAGGTTACTTACCGGATTAAAGGAAGAAATGTGCAAATTAATAGCCAGCCTGACTATAAAGAAGGAAAACGGCGCGGCAAGGAAGAAATAGAAGTGCATTATGATTTCGAGATTCCTGAAGAGATGCAGAATTTCGGAGTGGGCAAATATTATCATATAACGACTTATGGCTGCCAAATGAATGAGCATGACACGGAAACGATGAAGGGCCTATTGGAACAGATGGGCTACCGCAGTGTCGCTGACCGGAATGACGCGGATCTCATTTTGCTGAATACTTGTGCGATTCGGGAGAACGCCGAGGATAAGGTATTTGGAGAGCTAGGACATCTTAAGAACCTGAAGATCGAGAAGCCGGGTCTGTTGTTAGGGGTATGCGGTTGCATGTCCCAAGAGGAAGTCGTAGTCAACCGGATTATGTCAAAGCATGGCTTCGTGGATATGATCTTCGGTACGCATAATATTCACAGGTTGCCACACCTCATTAAAGAAGCGGTATTTAGTAAGGAGCTTGTGGTTGAGGTATGGTCCAAAGAAGGCGACATTATTGAGAACTTGCCGAAGAAGCGGGAAGGCATGCGCGCTTGGGTGAACATTATGTATGGCTGTGATAAGTTCTGCACGTATTGCATCGTACCGTTTACACGCGGTAAAGAACGCAGTCGTCGTCCAGAGGACGTTATCGCTGAGGTGAGAGAGCTTGCGCGCCAAGGCTTCAAGGAAGTAACGCTATTGGGGCAGAACGTAAATGCTTACGGTAAAGATTTTACGGATATTGATTACACCTTCGGGAACCTGATGGATGATATGCGTCTGATTGATATTCCGCGCATTCGCTTCATGACATCGCATCCACGAGATTTTGACGATAAATTGATTGAGGTTTTAGGCAAAGGCGGCAACTTGGTGGAGCATATCCATCTGCCGGTTCAATCGGGAAGTACTGCCGTTCTTAAGAAAATGAGCCGTAAATATACCCGGGAAGCTTATCTGGAATTAGTACGCAAGATTAAGATAAGTGTGCCGAATGCTGTATTAAGTACCGATATTATCGTTGGTTTCCCTGGGGAGACTGATGAGCAATTTGAAGATACCCTATCGCTTGTGCGTGAGGTTGGGTATGATATGGCATATACGTTCATTTATTCTCCACGTGAGGGCACACCAGCAGCGGCGATGGAAGATAATGTACCGATGTCGGTGAAGAGTGAACGTCTGCAAAGATTAAATGATCTCATCAAAGAGAACAGCCGGATCATTAATGACCGGATGCTGGGTGAAGTTGTAGAGGTGCTGGTTGAAGGGGAGAGTAAGAATAACTCCGAAGTCCTTTCCGGCCGTTCCCGCGCTAACAAGCTGGTCCATTTTGAAGGTCCTAAGGAGCTTATCGGCACATTTGTAAACGTGAGAATTACAGATACCAAAACATGGTACATTAAAGGGGATATTGTGGTCGAGGCCGCAGCTGTTCATTAATCACATACGAATGGGGAGATGACTAATGAGTACAGAAGAACAACAGTTGAATAAATATGGAATGAAAACTTATAATACCCGTGATCTGATCGTTCGCGAGGATATTATGGGCAAAGCTAAAGAACTAGCATCATTAATCTCAACCAGTGAAGAGGTACGCCATTTTCAGCAGGCTGAGCAAAAAATTCTTAATCACGAGCGTGTGCAAGGACTGATTGCAACCATTAAGAAAAAACAAAAAGAAATCGTGGCCTTCGAAAGCTTCAATAATAAAGATATGGTCGCCAAAATTGAACGTGAAATTGAAGTGCTGCAAGATGAGATCGACGGTATTCCAGTCGTGAACGAATTTCAGCAAAGCCAGAGCGACATTAATTATTTGCTCCAGCTGGTAATTTCCGTGATTAGAGATACCGTTTCGGAAAAAATAAATGTGGAAGCCGGCACTGAAGCGCCTCCGACCACATGCGGATAACCCACACTCAGTTCAGGGGGCGGATGCAGATCCGTCCCTTTATTTCAATATAAGAGGTAGAAGTAAAGTACATGAACATACATAATCCTTATAATTCAACGACAACGTCGTTTCTCATATAGTCTTTTTGTAGGATAATGTAAAATAATGGAATTCATCTGTTGATTTATGAAGAACATGTTTGGTACATTTAAAGATACGAATAAGTAAAACTACAGCTTCGGAAAAGGATGGGGCAATTATGAGCGACAATGGGGAATTAACCTATAACGCCAAAAAATATCGTACACCGGATGGTGTTCCGGCCGACATTGTAATGTTTACACTGACCAAACGCGAACGGAAGACGGTCACCAAGACGCTGCCTTTACGTGAGTTGAAGGTAATGTTAATTAGACGGAAAAAATGGCCATGTGCAGGCATGTGGGCTCTACCAGGCGGATTCTGTCAGGAAGATGAGTCTATATATGATGCTGCAACTCGTGAGCTGAAAGAAGAGACCGGTGTCGATGGAGGTCACTTAGAATATCTTGGGGTTTATAGTACACCTGGCCGCGACCCTCGGGGATGGATTATCAGCCATGCCTTTTTCGCTTTAGTAGAAGAGTGGATGCTGGAGCAAAGACAAGCTTCCGACGATGCGGGTGAAGTGGGTTTATTTACGTTACAGGAAGCGTTAGAAGAACTGGAGCTCGCTTTTGACCACCATGAAATCATCAAGGATGCATACGTACGTATCCAACAGCAAATGCTGCAGACAACGATAGCAAGACAGTTTTTGCCTAGACATTTTACGCTAAGTGAGCTTTATCAGGTGATTCAGACAGTAGTGCCGGAATTTAAAGAGCCAAATTTTATTCGTAAAATCACGTCAACACGCAGCCGTCAGGGTATATTAAAAGAAGTGAGAGATGAAGAGGGCAATGCACTCAGCTCCAATCAATACTCACAACGCCCGGCTCAGCTGTATATGTTTACAGATCACGAGCCATTGTTGTCTATTTATACGTAGTGTCTTAAATCAGGGGAGGGACGATTCTCATGAGAGCACTAATAGTAATTGACTTTACCAATGATTTTGTCGATGGGAATTTACCGGTTGGGCAGCCTGCAATCGATATCGAGCCAAGAATCAGCCAATTAACGTCTGAGTTTGTCCAAAATGGCGATTATGTTGTAATGGCTGTTGATTTACATGAAGACAATGATCCTTATCATCCCGAGAGTAAACTGTTTCCACCTCACAATGTACGAGGGACTAGAGGGCGGGAGCTTTATGGAAGTTTGAAAACTGTTTATGAAGCTGACCAGGATTCCATCTATTGGATGGACAAAACTCGATATAGCGCTTTTAGTGGAACTGATCTGGAGATTAAGCTGCGGGAACGTGGCATTACTGACCTTCATTTGATTGGCGTATGTACAGATATATGTGTTTTGCACACTGCGGTGGATGCATATAACAAAGGTTTTACTATTACTGTGCACGAAGATGCGGTCGCCAGCTTCAACGCGGATGGACATAAATGGGCACTAAATCATTTCCGGGGAAGTTTAGGAGCAGACGTTGTTAAGGCATAATACTATAAAAAACATACACATACAGCAACGTGGATATTAGGAGATGAGGACTTGAAGAGAGAACTTGCGCTACATACAGATAAATATCAGATCAATATGATGTATGCCCACTGGGTGAATGGAAGCCATAAGCGAAAAGCTGTATTTGAAGCTTATTTCCGCAAATTGCCTTTCGGAAACGGCTATGCCGTGTTCGCAGGATTAGAGCGTATCGTTGGGTACATCGGCGGCTTGCGTTTCACCGAAGATGATATCCGTTACTTGTCGGAGCAAGAAGAAAATTACGCTCCTGCTTTTTTGGAAGAATTGCTGCAATTTCATTTTCAGGGCAACGTTTATTCGATGAAAGAAGGGGCGTTGATTTTCCCGGATGAACCGCTAATCCGTGTGGAAGGGACGATCATGGAAGCGCAGCTGGTGGAGACCGCTATTCTGAACTTCATGAACTACCAGACGCTGATCGCTACAAAGGCTTCCCGAATCAAGCAGGTAGCTCCGAATGATATTCTGCTGGAGTTTGGTACCCGTCGGGCACAAGAAGCGGATGCGGCGGTCTGGGGCGCTAGAGCGGCCTATATCGGCGGCTTTGATGCAACCTCCAACATGCTGGCAGGTAAAATGTTTGGCATCCCTACCAAAGGTACACATGCTCATTCTTGGGTTCAGAGCTTCAGCAGTGAGCAGGAAGCTTTTGATGCTTATGCCAAGGTGATGCCGGATGAAGTTACACTATTAGTTGATACCTTCGATACGTTGCGCAGTGGTGTGCCGAATGCGATTAGAACCGCTAAAAAGCTTGAAGCTCAAGGTAAAAAGATGATCGGTATCCGCTTAGACAGCGGTGACTTGGCCTATCTATCCCGGCAGGCACGGAATATGCTGGATGAAGCGGGGCTCGATTATGTGAAGATTGTGGCGTCCAACGATCTGGATGAGAATACAATCATGGATCTGAAGCTGCAAGGTGCAGCCATCGACACATGGGGTGTAGGCACACAATTGATTACGGCTTCGGATCAACCCTCTTTGGGTGGGGTCTATAAGCTGGTAGAAATTGAGTCCGCAACTGGAGAAATGGTACCGACAATCAAGATTTCTTCTAACCCTGAAAAAGTATCCACACCAGGCAGCAAGGACGTATTCCGGATTATCGGGAAAAATGGCAAAGCGCTAGCAGATTATATCTGCTTCCCGGAAGAGGAAGCTCCACGAAACGGCGGTCGGGTGAAGCTGTTTAATCCGCTGCATCCATACATGCACAAGTATGTGGAGCGTTATGAAGCGCTGCCTATGCTTGAGCCGATTTACGTGAACGGCTTCCAGGTCTATACTTTGCCGGATCTGAATGAAGTTCGCCGTTACCATCGGGAGCAGAAGGATCTGTTCTGGCCGGAATATCTGCGTAAGCTCAATCCAGAGGTGTACCGGGTGAATCTGAGTGAGAAGGTCTGGACCAGCAAGCAACAATTGATCGCGGAGCATATTCAGCCGGAGATAGAGTAGGTTTTGTAGTTTCGATGGAAAGAAGCACGGGAAGATTAGATTCCCGTGCTTTTTTGCGTTTGGGTGAAGCCGACGTTTGGGTGAAGCTGACGTTGGGTGAAGCTTGCGTTTGTTAACTTCGAACGCCGTAAGTTTATTTTCTGAAAGTATATTTAGCTAGTTTGTCCGCGTATATCTGATTTGGATTTCGTTGCATTTTGTGCAACAGAACACTACTTAAAGTACATCGAGAAATTACCATACCCCAAAAGAATAAGTAAATCCCCTAGAATGAGACGAATCCAGTACGAGTGGGTAAATCAACGGTATAAATCCCGCAGAATGAGGCGTATCCGGTGTGAGTAGGTAAATCAACGGTATATATACCGCAGAATGAGGCGAATCCGGTGAGAGTAGGCAAATCAACGGTATAAATCCCGTAGAATGAGGCGAATCCGGTGAGAGTAGGCAAATCAACGGTATATATACCGCAGAATGAGGCGCATCCGGTGTGAGTAGGTAAATCAACGGTATATATACCGCAGAATGAGGCATATCCGGTGCGAGTGGGCGAATCAACGGTATAAATCCCGCAGAATGAGGCGAATCCGATGCGAGTAGGCAAATCAACGGTATAAATCCCGTAGAATAGGGCGAATCCGGTGTGAGTGAGCAAATCAACGGTATAAATCCCGCAGAATGAGGCGAATCCAGTACGAGTAGGCAAATCAACGGTATAAATCCCGTAGAATGAGGCGAATCCGGTGCGAGTGAGCAAATCAACGGTATAAATCCCGCAGAATGAGGCGAATCCAGTACGAGGAGGCAAATCCAGTACGAGGAGGCAAATCAACGGTATAAATCCCGTAGAATGAGGCGCATCCGGTGTGAGTGAGCAAATCAACGGTATAAATCCCGCAGAATGAGGCGCATCCGGTGCGAGTAGGCAAATCAACGGTATAAATCCCGCAGAAGGAGGGGAATCCGGTGCGAGTGAGCAAATCAACGGTATAAATCCCGTAGAATGAGGCGCCCGGTGTGAGTGAGCAAATCAACGGTATAAATCCCGTAGAATGGGGCTCGTCCGGTGCGAGTGGGCAAATCAACGGTATAAATCCCGCAGAATGGGGCGCATCCGGTGTGAGTGAGCAAATCAACGGTATAAATTCCGTAGAATAGGGCGAATTCGATGCGAGTAGGCAAATCAACGGTCCCATAAGAAAAGGTGTATCCCCGTTCTACGCGATCGCGAAGAATAATGGATACACCTTTTTTCATGTAAGTGCGAGATATATAGTTTAGTTCTTCTTTCGGAATTTAGCGAATGACCAGATGGTAAGCATCAGCAGGAAGCCCAGACATGTGCCTATGCTGATCCGGTTCTGAGTGTCGAAAAGGAAGGAAATCGTGATAACCGACAAACAGATAAGCGTCAAAATCGTAATATAAGGGAAACCCCACACTTTAAAGCTTGGCTCTTTAGGATAGGTTTTCCGCAGCTTCAGCTGTGATAGGCAGATGCTGATCCATACCAAGCTTACTACGAAGCCGGGAACAGCCATCAGCAGCCGGAAAAGTCCATCCTGTGCGAAGTACGCTAACATAGAACCAACAAAAAGAACTATAGCGCAAAGTTTAAGACTGTTGATCGGCACACCTTTTGCTGAGGTCTTTGCTAAGCTACGTGGAGCTTCACCCTGTGAAGCCAAAGAGTGCAACATCCGTGTGGCGCCGTAGATACCGGAGTTAGCAGCAGAGAGCACAGCCGTAATCAGTATGAAGTTCATAACATGGTCAGCACCCTTAAGTCCTGTAGCCGCTAATACCTGCACAAAGGGGCTGGTATGCTCGCTAAGCTGATTCCAAGGAATTAACCCACAGATGATCAGAATTGGAATGGTGTAGAACAGAATAACACGTAAAATGAAGCTTTTGACAACTCTAGGCAACACTTTTTCTGCATCTTGAGTTTCTGTTAAAGTTAGTCCAATCAGCTCAGATCCGCCGTAGGAGAACATGACGACCAGAAGGGCAGAGAAGATAGGTGTCCAGCCTTGTGGGAATAATCCGCCATAATCCGTAAAATTACTTAAATAGGGAGTCCCTTCAGACATAGGCAATAGCCCAAACAATAATGCAGCTCCCAGAATAATAAAGATGATAATCATAGCTATTTTGATTCCTGCTAACCAAAACTCCGTCTCTCCATAACCGCTTACACTCATCATATTGATGCCAATAATTAAAGCACCACTTGCTAGACTCAGTAGCCATAATGGAACATCCGGTAACCAGTATTGCAAGAAGCTTCCTGCCGCCAGCACTTCGATCACGCAGACAGTCAACCACATGAAGCAATATAGCCAACCCACGATAAAGGAGAGCCGTTCTCCAAAAGCCTCGCGGATGAATTCCTTCATATTTTTGTTCGGGTATACCGTGGCCATTTCGGCAATTGCACCCATAACGACTAGTAGCAGCAAGCCTGCCAATACATAGGAGAGAACAACCCCAGGTCCAGCAATGCTTATCGTCTCAGAGCTTCCTTTAAAAATCCCCGTACCGATTACGCCGCCCATCGCCATAAAGCTGATATGCCGTGGAAGCAATTTTTTCTGTAATGATGCTTCGTTTGACTTCACATTTAATGCCTCCTAAGTAGGTTCAAAAAATTACACCAAGAATCAGTTTATCCTGAAATGGACTAGTTGAAAAGTATAAATGATACACATTTGTAGAAATAGAGGTGATTTTTCATCGGTGTGTGATATTTATCATGAAGAATGTGATAAATTCCTCTTATAGAATAAGACAAAATCAATGATTTACCCACATAATCCCCACACTTATATACCTTTCATGAGCATATCGAACTTTTCTGACGCTTCTTTTTTCCTTTTTTTTGTTACATGTAAGTAAATGCGTCTTGTTACTGCGGCATTGCTGTGACCTAGTCTTTCTTGGATCGTCTCGATATCTATTCCAATTTCAGCCAATAAAGAGACATGAGTATGACGAAAACTATGAGGCGTTAGGTTCGAAGGCAATTTTGCAAGTTCCAAATAATCTTTAAACCTCCTGTCCAATGAAATGATGTTCAAAGGGTATCCAGGCAAGTTTTTATTATTAACAAACACAAAGTCATCTTTATCGTAGTATTCGTTTCTCCGAGACATCTTGAATTCGTTACGCCATGCTAATTGATTTTCCAATACCGATAAAACATTTGGTGTTATATCAATTTCTCGACGAGAGGACTTTGTCTTAGGCGTGTTTAAGGAAAATTCAGTTGCTTTACCCTTCATGTAAATGGTCTTGGTTATAGAAATATAGCCCTCAGTCTTATTAATATCTTTCGCCTTTAATGCAGCTAATTCACCGATTCGCATGCCTGTATATGCCAATAAAAAGAAGAGGTTGTAATCCTGCGTTTCACCTTGGATCTTAATAACGGTCAAAAGTTTAGACAATTCATCACGCTCTAGATAATGAGGAAGATCAGTTTTGTTTTCCAAATCTTCAACAGTTTCAGTGTATGCAGGGAGTTCAGAGCCATTTGTGGGATTGTTTTTAATTACTCCTAGCTCAACAGCTTTCTTAAAAAGCATCTTGCAAGTTGTGTTTAAGAGGGAGATTGAATTCTTTGCTGCTCCTTTCTTTTTTTGATCATCAAGCATTTTTTGGTAATCTAATTTTGTAATGTCTCCAATTTTTTTAGTTCCAAAATATGGGGAACACTTTTTTAATTCCCATCTCCTAATATCAACAGTAGAATTTTTCACTTTTCCAGGAGCTGCATACATTAGTAACCACTCATCAGCAAAAGCATCAAATAAAATATCCTTTTCTTCGAAGTAAACACCATTGAGAAGCTCGGCCTTAATCCGAATTCCTGCCTCATATGCTTCTTTGGCTGTAGGAAAACTAGGCGTTTCCTTTTGTTTTCTTCCCGATTTACTTGTACTTTGAATACTGTAACGATAAGTGAACCGTCCATCTTTTTCGCGAACCCCTGGGTACTTAACAGGTTCTTTTGCTTTTCTGGCCATTTTTAAATTCACCCCTTTCAAGAACGGAAATTAATATTTAACGTTTGGCGGAGACATATACCACACCAATTTACCCATGATTCTGAGACTGTCCAGTTCTGGAGATGTAAAGTTTTGAGCAACATGATCCGGATTATAACTATCAGGCTCAAGGACAACCGTGTTATGTAATTTGAAGAATCGTTTTAGGGTAGCTTCATATCCGTTTACTTGCACAGCTACAACATCGCCATTCACAACGTCCTCACCATTGTAAGGATCAATGAGCGCGTAAGCGCCATTAGGGACAACTTTGTTCATACTATCCCCGTTAACTCGGAGAAGGAATGCAGTAGGATACCAGCTTCCTATTTCTTCAGGGATTTCTATGTATTCTTCTACTGGGATAGCTTCAAGAGGCAAACCAGCTGCAATTGAACCATATAGCGGAACTAAAACGGAAGTACCCTTTACAGGAATGGCTTCTTTGGGAAGAACTGTTTTTTTATATTGATCGTCAACGAAAATTAGGGGATTTACTTGAAATAGATCAGCAATATCTTTTAGCTTCGGTAATTTTGGGGACAAATCTCCGTTTTTCCAACGTCCTATAGTTGAGCGATTAACGTTTAACCGTCTCGCTAATTCTGCGTCTGTATAGTTACTTTTGCTAACCAACTCTGAAAAGACCTTACTAAATATGTCCATTTTTTGATACCTCCTGAAATAAATATACAACAGTAATACTTATTTGGCAACAAAATCGTTGCGAAAAATATCATAAACGATAAAATGAATAATTAATGTTGCAAAACCGCAACGTTTGTATTACGATTGAAACACGCTAGGAGGTGAAGACATGGAAGCGAAACAGACCCGATACGCCGAATTAGCTTATATTAGGAGAGTGTTGATAAAAGTTCCAGTTCAAGAAATGGCTGATTTACTTGGGGTCAACAAAGAAACTTATCTGAGGTCAGAAAGAGGGGATAGGGATATCACTCTTGAAGAAGCTGTCAAAATTGCGCATAAGTTCAAGATGACTCTTGAAGAGGTATTCCCAAAATTTTTTAATCAAAATGTTGCGATTTAGCAACAAAAGGAGTACTAATATGGAACTCACAAATTTACCGGAAATTTGTACACCTGAACAAATTGCTGAATATCTAGGCGTCACTCGCAACACTGTCTATCGTTGGTGTAAAGAAGGGGATATTCCAAGCATCAAGGTTCGTAAAGTGCGTCGTATCCAAAAGTCAACTTTGATTCACTGGATTGCCGAACAAGAGAGGGCAAGCTGCAGTTCTCAGGTGTAGCCCTCTATCCGCCATCATAACCACATCATAGGGTTTTATACCTGAAAGGAGTTACCCCATGAGTAATAAGAAAAGTAGATACCCTGATTTGGCAACAATATTTCAAAACTGTTTGAATCGTGGCTGTACGCCAGAGCAAATACAAGACTTCGCAGACCGCACTCGTCGTAACTGGTTAGATAATCCAAGTATGTTAGCACTCATAGATGACTTAGAAGTAAGGTATATAGCTTCTCTAGGTGAAGGTAAGGAGGTTTAGTTACGTGACAGTAATCATATGCAGCACAGTCAGATGCCCTTACCCCACTTGCGGTCATACAGGTGAAGTAATCACAGTTAATCATTGCCGCACAGCTCATAACATGGAGCGTAAAGAGTTGTTCGGAAAACACGGCAAGCCGCAAAGTATCGGATACGATCCTCAAGCCGCAAACAAGAATCTAGAAGGACACACGCCAATTCAGCGATTAAATATCGGATACCCTAGCGACTCCATTAACGCGAAAGATAGGAGAGCAGCTAGGAGTAAAGGGAGGTAGCGATTCATGCATAAACAAATTGTTAAGGCGCCAGTTACAATTAACAGCCGTGAAGTAGCGATAATGACGGATGTTAGGCACAGTGATCTGCTAAGAAGTATCTCAGGATATATCCGAGTTTTAGAAAACGCAGAATTGCGTTCTCAGGATTTCTTTATCCCGAGCATTTACAAGGTGGAAGGCAATAACAAGAATTTCGGTTGCTTTGAACTTACTCGTAAGGGATGCGACATGGTTGCCAATAAAATGACTGGCGAAAAAGGAATACTCTTCACAGCTGCATATGTTACCAAGTTCGAAGCAATGGAAGAGAAGTTCAAGAATCCATTCGTAGGGGCTAGTAAAGAGTTACAAGCAATTCTAATGCTGGATATTCGAACTAAAGAAATGGAAGATCGGGTAGAGCATTTAGAAAACCGCACAACGATTGATTACGGGCAGCAACGAACACTAAAAAAGGCAGGGAACAAGCGAGTTTTAGAAATCGTGGGTGGAAAGAAATCAGCCGCCTATAAGGATAGCAGCCTTCGGACGCAAGTATATTCAGCGCTGTGGAATGAATTCACTGAGTTCTTTGAGATCAATTCATATAACAACACATTCATTAAAGATTATGATCGTGCGCTTAACTACGTTCCACATTGGAATCCACCCAATAACCTAATGAGACAGATTGAACAAGCAAATGGTCAAATGTTGTTTTGAACTCATCAAGAATAGGAGGGATCTTATGGACAAGCATACAGTTGTTGCAGATCTTCGCGAAGAGGTTGCATTTTGGAAGACAATTGAAGATGATGCGTTGTTACGGGGAAGAGAAATAGATTTTAATATCTATCTATTTGCTGCTCAAAATCGGCGGGAATGTCGGGATAAGTTGCTGAAAGTCTGGGATGAAATCGCCTTAGACAAGTTCCGAGATGGCCGATTAAATGAAAAACAGCCCACCGGGGTAGGAGCCGGGGAGCTAGTCACGTGCAAAACAAATTTAATTAAGGACAGTCTATCAGCATTTGGAGGAAAAAGCAATGCAAGCTAAAGATTGGAATTTACCTATGGTAGATGTAACTGGACGAAAATATGAGGTTACAATCCAATCTACAAGTTTATTTAATGCAGTTTTATCTATGCATAAACGCCAACCCTATGCCGATCCCATCCTTGATGGGATGGATTTCACGGCTCAAGAACGTGCTGCAATAGATCACTCTAAATATGTAAAGGACATGCGTGAAGAGTCGCTAGACCTTGCTTTAAAAACGATGAATTATCCGGAATGGATGAGAACTCCAGAACAAAGGAGAAGAGACTTTTTAGAGCGTCAGATACAGCGTGAGAAAGTAACTTCAGGCTGGACCAACGGTAATTTTAGCTGTCTAGCCTGCGAGAAAATTATTCCTGAAGGCCAGGTACATCTATCAGCCCATGGCGGTCATATCTGTAATTATCATTGCTTCGGTAACAAATTAATAAAAGATCGAGCTGAGTCAAATGGACATTGATATTAAGCAGTATATCAAGGATATCAAGATACTACGCGCCCAAGCTGATCAGTACGATGGAAACGCCCCTGGCGCGGACATTATGAAGATTGAACTACTGACTAAAGCGCATATGCTCATGGGACGCGTGGCAGCTGTGAGAGAGGGAGAGTATTGGCGGATATACGCACTTCGGAAATCCACCTATGCTCGCGCCAAGATGGAACCAGGACCCGGAGATAAGGAAACACGCGCTGAAATAGCTGTAGAGGAATTGAGGATGTTAGAGGCTGAAGCTATGGAAGAAAGAAAGATGTGGAAAAACGAGCATGAATCTCTACTACAACAATTATTTGAACTACACCTGAAGGCTAATCGCGAGAATAGGACTCTAGGAGGCGGACTTTGATGGCAAAAGTAGATTCAAAACGCTTGGCGGAACGTGCAAGGATACGCCTAGAACTGAGAATTGCCTACCAAGACCAGTCAAACTATATACGAAAATGCGGCAAGCCGTGTTCCAAGAGAAATAGAACGATAGAAGGCTTAAGGATAGCGCTGAAATGGATTGATAAACGTTCTATCGAAGCGGAACCTGAAAAGGCTATGAAAAAAACAAAGCAAACAACATCTGAAAAGGAGAGGTCGCACAAAAAGATTATTGGGGTTTGTGTCTGTTGTAGAGAAAGAATTTACTCGAAGAAAAATGTCTATGAGTATCAGGGTGCATGGTACTGTTCGCGTAACTGCCGGGATATAGCAATTGATGCTGGGTAGTTCATGAAAATGTAAAAGTAAGCAGGTGGTGAAATGGACGGCTGGATCAAACTACATCGAAAGATTATAGAAAGCACCATTTGGGATAAGCCGCCGCTGTATCTGAAGGTCTGGATGTATTTGCTTATCTCAGCGCAACATGCTCAGTACAAGGGGCTTAAACGAGGGCAAATCAGTACCTCTATACCCGATATCATCGAAGCTTGTAAATGGCATGTAGGAGCCCGAGTGGAACGTCCGACAAAGGATCAAGTTTATCAGGTTTTGAGCTTTCTACGAAAACCTGATGGAGGGGGTCACGAAAGCGACACGGAAGCAACGATGATTGCAACTACGAAAGCAACGCACGGAATGCTTGTAGAAGTGCTTAACTACAGCGTTTATCAAGATTCTGGTGAGGACGAAAGCAACGACGAAGGCAATGACGAAACGGACGCGAAGCCTACGCGAGAGCAACGGCAACCCAACAATATAAACAAGAATGTAAAGAATGACAAGAATGAACAAGAAAAAGAATTAAAAAAATCTTCCTCTCAGAAAAACGCTAAACGCGTTTATTCCGAGGATGACAGAGTCTATAAGCTGGCTAAACGATTTCATGAATTGGCCTATGAGAATGCTCTCCAACTTGGGACAAGCCATTTAATCAAGGAGCCTAACTTTCAGAACTGGGCGGACACATTCAGATTAATACTTGAAAGAGATAAGATCTCAGAGGTTGAGTTAGGCGAGGTTATCAAATACGGTCTGAACGAAAACTTTTACCGGACAATCATATTTAGCCCAACTAATCTCAGAGAACATTATCCAAAAATACTAACCCATATGAGAGCACAACAGCAGACAAAACGAAATAGCAGTACACCGAGTGGAAAGCCAAAGCTTGAAATTACAACAAATGCCGGTGCTGAATCGGTTAGCGCTGAAGAATTAGAACGTTCAATGCAACGGGCAAAGGAAATGAAAGCGGCGAGAGAAAGAGAACAGAAGGAGGCAAAACATCGATGACCTTTCTTAATTGTCGAACTGACGCTGAACTTTTGCAGATCATAAACGATGAATCACTTGACTATGACATACGAATCCACGCAACTAAAGAACTCATAGCTAGAGAAAAAATAAAAAAGCTTATAATGCTACTCGTCAATCGCAAGCGAGAAAAGGTGTGGTGATTATGACTGCTGCTGAACGCCGGGAGAAATACTTGCTAAATGAATTCGATAGAATCTTTGAATCCTTGGAATATCGACTTTTTGAACATCTGGCCGCAGCTGACCATATCGTAGCTAAAATTATCTCAGAGGCATCAACTGCAGGTGTTGGGTTATCAACTAGTCAAAAAGTTGTACGGGCAAAGATTGAGGACATGATTGACCAAATAGCTGAAAAACGTGAATTAGAATCCCCAAAAAGAGCGAGGAAAGATTCGAAATGACACATTACGAGGTTGGTAAGAAATATAAAAAGATCGTAACAGTTGCAAAAATGCATGAGGATGCCCCGAGCGTACTAATGATTGATGATATGCGTTATGTACTTGATCCGCCGCGGACTCCTAGAAAGGGTGGTAAAGATGGCTCAAGGAAATAGAGGTGCAGCTTTTGAAAACTTAATTAATTTCACAAATGAATCCTATGAACATAGAGAATTAGCCGTGATCAATAAGCGATCAACCCCAGTAAAAGTAACAAGAAGTAAAGGAACAAAGGTACTCGCAGGATTCTTTGAGGCAAAATCAACTGTTGACTATGATGGAATTTATCGTGGAAGAGCTATTTTTTTCGAAGCTAAGTCAATCCAAGAGCTTGATAGATTTGACCTAAAAAAGGTTGAGGATCATCAGTACGAGCATCTAGAGAAGTGTCATAAGTTCGGAGCTCTATGCTTCGTGCTGGTGGAGTTTAGAAAGCAACGAAAGACGTACTTATTACCATTCACTACGTTGAGAGCTTATAAGACTGAGGCAGCTCGTGGAGGCCGTAAGAGCATGACACTAGATAACATGGAGATAGATGCCTATGAAGTTAGTTCAGGACGAAGCATGCCACTAGATTATTTAGCTACAGTTGATAGAGTTTGGTTCGAGGACACTCAGAAGAATGCCTGATAGAAATGGCTGGCTGACCCGTAACGAAGCTGCAGAATGTGGTAAGCCACTTTATATCACAGGCGGTCCCGGATGGCGTCCAGAACGTCCCAAAGGTTGGGCAATCCTACCAAAATATCGATGTGCGCAACTTAAAGCTCATGTGGAAGCTACCGAACAGCCTATTGCTTATCTTCATGTACGAAATGCAATTCCACCTTATAGCTATGCTCCATTGTACGCTCGGGATAAACAACAGATCGAAGTAAGCCAGCTCACGCCAGGCGAACTTGCAGAAGCGGAGAGAGGATCATGATTCTGGTATGTCTCCAGTGTGGATCAGATATGAGGGAAATAACTCCGGACTTATATCGTTGTACTGAATGTGAGTGGGAGGCAGAGCAATTATCTATAGAACAACCTACTAAACAAAATCAAAGAGAGATGAGGTGTAGCATGGTTCAAGAAACCCCTCATAAAACTTTCTGGAAACCGCAGAAACAAGAGAAACCCAAGAAGACAAGCAGCTTAGGGCAGCGGAAGAAGGAGAAGAAAGAGGTATCTCCTTTGAAGCAAAAGATATTCGCAGATCACAAGCCAGGTAAAAGTTCAAAACAGCGCTGTGAGTTTCCAGCGGCAGTAATTAAGGAATTGATTGCAGAGGCTGACGGTAAATGTTCACATTGTAAAACTGCCCCGGATACAACAACACATCATGTAATGCCACGAGGAAGAAAGGGCAGGGGAGTTAAGACAAATGGATTACGCCTTTGTGGGGTCTGCCATGACATTATCCAAACGGATGAAGAGCTCTTGCAGTACTGGATTTCAGTGTTTTGGAATAAATACGGTGATTACTTTTGGTTTGATGAACAAGATTGGGACGAATACAATCACAAGCTAAATAAGCAGATGGAACTAGAGAAGGTAAAAGAAGAACGATTGCAGCAGATTGAACCTATAGCGGATCTAATCGCAACGGCAGCCGGTCGGGAGCTTCGAGCAAAGGAGCTTAGATTGCTGGAGTCGTTTGAAACTAAGGATTTGAATATCTTCACCGCGATGTTTACTGATGCTCTTAATGGCTATGCAGCACAGGGATCTTACCATCCTAATGACCGATTTGAAGATTAGTTAGTTCATATAACAACGTGGAAAGGGTGGTATTGATGACAGAAACTGAACGTCGCAGACACTTCCAGCGAATCAAATCTTTGAGTAACGAAAAGTTTTGGAAGTACATGAATGTACTGCATACCCGAGCTTATACCAAGGCAGAAAACCATTATCAAGAGGCTATGGATATCGTATTAACACCAAAGCAGAAAGCAGCAGTAATTGCTAAGGCTAATGAGATTCGAGAGTTATGGGATGGCATGCCATCAATCACTTTGGATGCTACAGAGGATGCAGAAATGCGGGAGTTGGGAGTATGAAAGAAATCATCGTTGATAACTTCGCAGGTGGCGGAGGTGCTTCCACAGGGATTGAGCTTGCAACTGGACGCTCAGTGGACATAGCGATTAACCACGATCCAGCAGCTATAGCCATGCACCGTGCGAATCATCCAGAAACTGAACATTACTGTGAATCTGTGTGGGACGTTGATCCCCGAGAAATTGCAGCAGGTCGTCCAGTAGGATTGGTTTGGCTATCACCCGACTGCAAGCACTTCAGTAAAGCCAAGGGTGGAAAACCTGTAGAAAAGACCATTCGAGGGCTTGCATGGATCGCAGTAAGATGGGCAGCTACGGTACGTCCTCGGGTGATCATGTTGGAGAATGTTGAAGAGTTTAAAACATGGGGACCGCTGATGAAAGACGGTTATCCCGATCCTGATCAAAAGGGACGGACGTTCAATTGCTTCGTCAACGCTCTACGCCGTCAAGGATATAACGTGGAATGGCGTGAACTGAGAGCATGTGATTACGGAGCGCCAACAATTCGTAAACGACTGTTTCTAATTGCTCGCCGCGATGGACGCCCGATAGTCTGGCCGGAACCCACGCACGGAGCCCCGGATAGTCAGGAAGTGTTAGCCGGCAAGCGTGCACCATGGAGAACGGCTGCTGAGATTATTGATTGGTCGCTTCCTTGCCCATCCATATTTGAACGTAAAAAGCCATTGGCAGATAACACTTTACGTCGAATCGCTCGGGGGATTCAGAAGTTTGTAATCAATAATACTAATCCGTTTATAGTGCGAGTGAATCATAGTGGATCTAATCATCATTATTGCGATTCTATCGAAGAACCATTTAAGACTATCACGTCAAAGAATGGTTGGGGTCTAGTAACTCCCTATATTGCTCGTATTGGTCAGACTGGATTTGGTGGGGACCGCCTGCAATACGAAGTGGAAGATCCATTAACTACAATCACTACCAAAGCAGAACACTTGCTTGTGACTCCGATTTTGGGGGTCAATACTACCGGCCATCCCGGAAGTCCACCACATGAACCACTCAGGACGATAACAACTGGAAGTCATCACATGCTGCTTAGCCCTACACTAATTCAAATGGGCTACACCGAAAGGGAGGGACAAGCTCCACGAGCTCTTGATCTTGATAAACCGGTCGGCACGATTACAGCGGCTGGAAACAAGTTCGCTCTTGCCGCAGCTTGCTTGATTAAGCACTATGGTGGCGGATATAAGGGACCAGGGAACGCAGCAGACGAACCGCTTTCTACAGTCACAACGGTAGATCATAATGCTATCGTTACAAGCCATATGGTCAAGTTACGGGGAACTAATATCGGACATGCAACAGATGAGCCAGTCCATACAGTGACCGCAGGAGGGTTGCATATCGGAGAGGTTAGAGCCTTCCTGATTGCTTATTACGGTTCTAGCGTAGGACAGGATCTATCAGATCCCCTGCAAACGGTAGTTACCAAAGATAGATTTGGGCTAGTCACGATCCATGGTGTGGAATATCAGATAGTAGATATCGGTATGAGAATGCTTGAGCCACATGAACTATTCGCAGCTCAAGGGTTCCCGTCCAACTACATCATTAAAGTGGATGCTGATGGCAAACGTTATTCCAAGAGCGCACAGGTTGCCCGTTGTGGAAATGCTGTACCGCCGCCATTTGCTAAGGCACTTGTGAAAGCAAACCTACCAGAAATGTGTGTAGGATCTGGGCAGCATCTGGCTTTGGAACGTTATAGGTCTGTTGTGGGCCAGATGGAGTTTAGCCTTTAGCCAGGACCTCCAGTACCAGTACCGTTAAAGCATCCGCCTTTTAAAGATAATTCTATTTCTCATCTTGATGTTTATAGTCAATCACCATGGGATATGCCGAATCAATCGCTATAGTCATTGTCTCAATACCATATGGGGGATTATGAGGGCCTGTAAAAGTTTTGACCCTGACGGTTACATTGAATAAGAAAGCTCCATTTTGATCACGTTCGATTTTAATTACCTCTGCGTCATAGATGCCAAATTGCTGGGGAGAGCCATAATATCCATTTACTGCGTTGCTGATAGTAGGATTCAATGCGTTGAGGAGAGCTTGCTTACAGAGCAGTTCCTGGTCATCTGGGTTAGCACTAATTTTAGGAGACAGCAAAAGGCTGCTTAACAATATACCAACAGAAATCTTCTTCTTCAAAAGGTCAACCTCCTTTTGTAACAGTATTTCCGAAACTCATAACTTTTACCAAAAAAGAGAGAACACATTAATTTTACAAAGACATCATAAGGGCATAGCCCATAAGGAGAGAAAAACGAAATGGCAAAACAACCAAAATTCAAAAAATCAGGACTGAAACCGGAAGACAAAGTAATGATGCATACATGCTACGAAGCTCGGAAGGAAGTAAATAAGGATAAGGTATGGACGGTGAAATCGGAACCGTGGGACTTGTGCGGATCAGAGGTAGTGTTGCTTGAAGGTTTTAGTGGTGGGTTTGCTACTGAATTTTTGAAGAAAGTCAGAGGGATAGCCGATGCACCCTGAATGTAAGTATTGCGATAACCCCATCATTTACACCAGACGCGATGAGGTCGGACATACATTTAAGGTTGATTCTAAATAAAAACAAACCACCTGCGTGATTTAACAGGCGGTTTGAATAAATCAATTTTTAGTGTTAGTTTTCACTTGATCGTTCTAAATAAAATGGCTTCAGAGAGATTTTAAGGTTTCCATTTACAGTTTTCGGAATTGCAAATGTACCCTTTTTCTGCTTTGCAAACCCACATATTGTGGTCATCTTGAACGCATCTATAATCGATATGGTCTGAAAAAAACTCCAAGGAAAAGCCAAATCGATAAAGAAGGTCATTGAATTGTTGAAAGGTTAGTTCATTTGCTAGCACAGCATAATTCGCTGTGGTAAATCCCCCATTAAGAAATACTAAATCTTTTAAGAAATTATCTTTAACATCAGGTTTTAATGTGATCTTCTCTTCAATAAGAAATTTCTCGAAATCTTCAGAGGAAAGAATAAGCCCTTCATGATTCTGACGAAGCAGTTCGTTGTATTCATCTGAATTATTAGCTGGACTATAAGAAATGGACGACAGCATTGTTTAGACACTCTCCTTTTTTGTTGTGATATAACGATATCATTTGCAAAAAAGAAAACTGCATACTAAACAATATATGGATACAAATACAACTTACATTCTTGTAATAGTAGACATATTT
Source organism: Paenibacillus sp. FSL E2-0190 (assembly GCF_037992965.1). Classification (NCBI taxonomy): domain Bacteria; kingdom Bacillati; phylum Bacillota; class Bacilli; order Caryophanales; family Paenibacillaceae; genus Paenibacillus; species Paenibacillus sp. FSL E2-0190. The sequence goes on along the minus strand of NZ_CP150306.1, from coordinate 3,995,147 downwards.
AAGAGAGAGGCGGGAAAGAGATGAAGGCCATAACCATACACGAACCGTGGGCATCATTGATTGCAATAGGAGGGAAACATTATGAAACGCGAGAGTGGAAGACGAACTATCGCGGGCAGATTGCAATCCACGCAAGTAAAAGGGAGCCTCATTTAATGCTAAGGACGCTCTCTACAAATGTACAGAACTCCATCATGAACTGCTTTTATGAAAAGTTCACCATCAATTCAAGGGCCTTAGAGAGGATGCACGCGGGGTGTGTTGTTGCAACTGCCGAATTGGTAGATTGCTACGAGATACACATCGACCATACCGGTGACGCAGTTTTGATGAAAGATGGATATCCAAAGATTTGGCTGGGGAAAGAATCAAATAAATTTCAATTCGATTTTTATGACCGTGGACGATATGCATGGGAGTTGACTAATGTTGAGCGTCTGATAATTCCGATCCCAGCCAAGGGACAGCAAGGTCTCTGGAACTGGGAAGGGGTGCAGTCATGACACCAGTAAGGATAGAAGAGAACAAGCTTAAAAAGGGTGATCGTGTCGTAATGCACACTTGCATTGAATCCGAGGAAGAACCGGGAAAGATATGGACGTGCAAGACAGATCAGTTTACGCGAGGGAACGGAGTATTTGCACAGGATTCAGTATTCCTCGAAGGGTACAGCGGATCATTCGCACCTGAATTTCTGCAAAAGGTCGTTTTACCTTCAGAAGATGAACGTGTGCTGGCTGCTCTAGAAGAGTCACAACAACGTATTGGGAAACTCGAATTGTATGTTAAGTCACTTGAATTCAACCGCGAGGATACTCAAAAACGTGCTAATGAGAAGTTAAGGGAACGCGACACTGAGTTAGTAGAGGCACAGCAGATCATAGTCCGGCAACGAAAGGCGCTTGAGTTCTACGCGAATCAAGAACATTGGTCACTGCCAAGCTTCGGTAGAGGTCAATCAAAGGTTACGAGCGACAGAGGAAGTAAAGCACGTGAACTGTTGAAGGAAGGGACGACAATGCCGGTTACTCCAAACTGTCCCACATGTGGCAACCAACACCTTATAGACCATCCAAGTAGGCCGGGAATTTATTTGTGTGTAGTGTACCGTGTGACTACGTATGTGAGGAAGGGAGCGACAAGGCATGAAATTGACGATAGAACAAAAAGAAGCATTGTATCGAAAGAGACAGATAGAGAGGCTGAATTTTGCTGAATTGGCAGTCAAATTGAATTGCACTCGTGTACAAATGGTCAGCGCTCAAATGGGAAATAACTTGCCTGCCGAAGTGTACTGGGCTGTAACGGACTGGATCGGGGAGGGTAAGCCATGACACAGGTAAAGATGACAGACCAGCAGCTTAATCGGGCGCTGGCGGAGTTGATGGGGTACACAGTCTACCACTATGACAAGGATGTCCCAGAGAGATGCTATTACATGTTAGTAGATCCTACGGGTGACTACAGCACAATTGAACGACCAACAGAGGCAATTGCTTGGCTTGATGAACCATGGTTTACGGGAGACCCTGCTGCCAGCCTAGAGGTACAGGTAAAGGCTACTAGAGTTGATGTTAGTGGATATATACAAAATCTCTTAATCGTCATGTTTGGTGAACTGGTGTACGAAAGAGAGTTTTCCAATCAACTGCTGGACTTCATGACTGCGGCAAAAATTAATAACGCCAGCCCACGAGAGAGGGCAGAGGCGGCATATATCACGCTATCCCAGGTCGAGGAAGGATCCAGAAAATGAAAACCTTCACTACTACGCAAGGACTTCGTGTGATTCCGATTTCAGAGAATGAGTCTCTGTTTGAGGCAAAGTGTTTAGATGCTGAATGTGAAGAAGTGTTCTTCACTTCCGGGAGTTATTCCTATCCTCCATTTTGCCCATCCTGCGGCAAAGAGAATACTTCCTATTCTAGTCGCCACGACCTAGAGGAGTGATGAATGGTGCGCTATAGAAGAACGTTTCTAGAGGAATACGAAACACTGGCAGGTGATGACCCTAACGGCCCATTCGCGGGAGACTTTCGGGAAGAGATCGGTGAATTTGTAATTGAGTATATTGCTGAACATGGTAAGTCTCCATCAAATAAAGAGATTATTGAAAATTGCATATCCAGTGAAGAACGTATCAGGCTTGAGAGTTCGCTAATAAAGGGAGATTCCAATGAATAAAACAGAACGGAAAATTCTATGGGAGATTCAGCAGTACTCAAATATTGTGCCTGAATCAAAAATCAAATGAATACAGGAGCTGCTACCAGTCAGAGATATGATTTGATGGAGCAAGCACATCTTGTAAGTAATGCCCTATGGAACCTCTTTCAGCTTTCGATTGCACAGGAGGATGGGGAAAAAGAAGATTTTAGGGAAGACCTAAATAATTCGTTAGAATCTCTTCGTGAATTTAAGCGAATACGTGACAGCGAGGAATGGGAGAGAAATTCAGATTATCCCTATTCGGTACGGCTGGGTAGTTGGTAAAGCTACTGAACAGTACCAAGAAACGGCCGACAGGCCACCGTAACGACCGAATAGGCGCGAGCCGTAAGAGATCATTCAGATCATTAAGGGAGTAGGAGTATCCCTCCTCTCCCAAAGACAGAGTAGACGCAAACTATGTAATAGGGGGTGCTAAGTTGAGATTGACAGCGAAGCAAATTGAAGAGAAGTTCTTAGTAGAAGTGAACGAAGTCGGAGTTAAGAATTTTGCTTGTATGGACGCATCTAAATGTCATCAAGCCTATGAATTAAGAATGGCGAATGGAAATCTGCGTTATTGGAAAGTGAAAAATGGCAAAGAGTTAGAGTTTGAAAGTAAATTGAGAATGGTGGATGGAGATTAATTTCGGAGTACGAAGATACAGGGACAGAGAGGGTTAATAGCCCTCCTATCCCACAAGGAGGATATAAGAGATGAATGCTAACCGAACAATATTAGAAGGTGCAAATTATCCATCGTATGTACTTGATTCAATGAGTGAAGAAGAAATGATAGGTGAAATTGAGGTTATCGGACTCGAACCAGTTTATGGGGAGGAAGCCCAATGACACAAAGGGACTGGCAAAAGGAACTAGGATTGATGGAAGGTGAACGGGACCAATACAAAATGTGGCATCTGGATGAGGAGAAGCGCGCCAATGATGCGGAGGCCCGGGAACAACAACTGAAAGCATTTGTGGAAAAGCTTCGAGAAGAAAACAGCGCTCATGACTTCTACTACGGAGGAATTCACGAGGAATGTAACGATATTTTATCCACCCTTTACCCTGATACCCCAGCACCCAAGGAGGGCGCAGCCGATGATGAACCTATTTGATGATGTGAAGTGGTACGAATGGGTATGGCTCTTACCTGCCTTACTGTTCGAGGATTTGGTAAAACGTCCTATAAAAAACTGGATCAGAGGAAGGAGATAACCAATGACACTCACAAGGGAAGAGATACTGGCGATGGACCCGATTGAACTTGGTCCAGTGGTTGCAGAGCATGTATTCAAAGCCAAAGTTATCGGTAAGGAAAACTTTCCTGAGCTTCGGCTGTTGATCGGTTGGTTTGGATATGAAGCATGGAAGCCAATGAAGGGCACATGGCACAATGCAGAATGGAGAAATTCGGAGGAAAAGGCTTGGCTGGATTGTCCGCGGTTCGGTGAAGACATATCCGAGGCATGGGAAGTGGAAGAAAGAATCAAAGAAATGGCGATTGATGCACCCCTGTACATCGGATATTACATGACAGAGCTGCAATTGATTGTTGGTAATAAAGGATTTGATATGGTACATGCCACTCCAGAACAGCGCTGCAAGGCTGCCCTATTAGCAGTACTTGGATTATAACGGCCGTTAGGCCTCCGATTCGACCGCATTACTTAGCGACAGCGGAGGCCGCAGGGCTGGATGAACTTATAAGGGGGCTGAGACCCCAATCAAAGGAGACGATACACGATGGGCAGAGAGATTAAGTTCCGGGGAAAGCGCAAGGATAATGGAGAGTGGGTATACGGCCATTTCTGGAGGAATGCAGGAGGAACGTTTATACAATCCAGAGATGGAAATGTGTATAGCGGGATTCATCAAGTTGACTACGAGACAGTTTCTCAATACTCCGGTCTATTAGACAAAAACTTACGTGAAATATACGAAGGGGACGTTTTGGAGTTTGCCGACATGGGCGAAGAAGGATATGAGTACAAGGAAGGTTACGACTTCACAAATCGCGCCATTGTCGGTTTTAAAGAAGGAAGATTCATGCTGGATAAGTTTGCGGATTATAACAGCGCTGTTGTTGAGGAACTTAATCTTCACGATGAGACGGTTTCGACAATAAAATTTAGCCTGGTCGTAGGCAACATTTATGAAAATCCCGAACTGATGGAGGGTGGAAAAAATGCGTGAAATTAAATTTCGAGCGTGGTATAAGCCATTGGGCATCATGCTTGATTCCAAGAAAATAGAAATGATCAATTTCGAAGTAAAAGTGCTAGGTGTGTACTTAGAACTGGATGGAAAAGGATTCAACAAGCTGCGGATGTCGGATTTCGAGCTAATGCAGTACACGGGATTAACAGATAAGAACGGCGAGGGGATCTTCGAAGGAGACATTCTGCAGATACCTGACCTTTACGAGACTCCAGAAAACACAAGCACCTCGTACCATACAGCAGCGGTAGATTTTTAGGAATACGGATTTAGAGTGGACGGCAGCCAGTTGTGCGAGGATTACCAGTACATTTCGGATGAATGTGAAATCATCGGCAACATCTACGAGAATCCAGAACTAATAGAGGTATAAGGGGGAGAAGAGGATATGAGCAAAGCGGTAATCTTTGGTGTCACCAAGGAAACAGTAGGCACGGCAATGGATGAGATTAAGAAGGTTAACGAAGACAGCATGATGGTATTGGCACCATTCGTAGGCAGCATGTCAACGCATGCACCTAGTAAGTCAGGAAAGAACAAGGGGTATTACCGCATCAAATGTGAGATATGGATCCCTGAGGATGCGATAGAAGGCGAGGGAGCACTCACGGATTTTGGAGCATTCGCTGTAATGCGGCTGCCGAAAGCCCGGATCAAGGACCACATGAAGGATTAGGCCGAAGGGCAACGAATCAGACCGAATAATCCCAGTGATAACGGGGGCCGGATAAGGTTTACATAATCTGCTCCCCATAAAGAGAGGAACAAGACACTATAAAAGCGAGGTCAGTAGAATGAGATACAAGGACACTCAAAAAGCATTAGCAGAAGGTCATAGACAGTTCATCTTTACTGCAAGCCCTGGAGAACCTGTAAATGTACTGGCGTGGGGTCCGAGCTGGGTTAGATTCAAAGATACGTATAACACATATCCTATCAGTACAAATATGAAGATGTTTTCTATGTTGGTGGAAGGTATTTATACAGAAAAAAGCCCTGACGCATCAGGGCAATAGCAGCTTTTATCCTCAAGTCGATTATATCACAAAGGAGTTGAGGGTTAATGATGAATGATCGGGCGTTGATTGCGAGTTATAAAGACACTAAAGGGAAGTTAAATAAAAAGCTTGCTTCACTGGAAAAAGAACTTGAGCCACTGAAGAAGAAAATAGAAGACTCCAAAGATAGGAATGAGCGTGAACTCTTACGTAAGCAGATGGAACCGATCAAATTAGATAAAAATATGATGTCTGCAATTATAAGTGATCTAGATTATTCAATTGAATGGATGGAAACAGGATATCCTCCAGGATGGCGGAGAACGATTGACAGAAGATCTGGAGCTCAACGAACAAGTGTATGGGATCCTGCATGGATGGAATATCTCACAGCCTATGAAGTAGAGTTTCAACAGGAGGAAGAGGAAGGACGATGTTTGCAACCTCATGAACAATATGCTATCGAGGATGCCATGCACAATTTATCTGAGAGAGAAAGGCAATGCTTCGTTCTACACCACGGTTGTGGAATGTCCCTTAAACAGATTTCTCTTGAACTGGATACTAAAAAAAGCACGGTGCAATCTTATCTGGATCGGGCTACAACCAAAGTAGAGATTAACAAGGGAATGAGTCTATTCCTCCAATGTGTCTAATCTTGCCGTACGCCTGCCACCTATATATAGGAGGAACCTATTAACGGTTCGACTCTTATAATGAATGACGTGTAAAAACCCACGCCAGCCGATGAGCTCACGGTTAATTGAGCTCGACCATATAAAAATCATTAAACGGTATGCTGACAATGTCCTCTGGGCGTTAGAGCGGTATGCCGTTTTAGTTTGCTCCCTTAACTCAGCGGTAAGAGTACAGAGCTTATATCTCTGTGGTCGCTGGTTCGATTCCAGCAGGGAGTATAGAAACGGGGGTGACTCATGGAATATGTACTGGTTGCATTTAGAATCATCGGAAGTATTGGCATGGGATATTTACTCTTCAAATCAAATACAGCGCGTGGTAAGAAGGATTGGAATGAAGCTTTTTATTGTTTGGCATTTGCTGCTGTGGCAGCGATTATCCTAAATTAATACCTGCCCATAATCTAAACCCCAAAAGCTGCAGAGGTGATGGCGAAGTAAGGTACATGGGTAAATAGTAGCAGGGAAATCCTTCCTGAACGTCGAAATATGATGTCGAAGGGAGAGGATTATTATGAAAAAGGAATTCAAAGAATACGCTCAATTAATTGGTCAGATAGGTGAACAAATAGGGAGGATTTCTGAAGAAATCGGTAAAGTAAATCTTATTGCTGGTACAACAGTCGAAATACTTAAGCACAGACGAGATGCATATTATAAAAGCATAGAAGATTATCGTAATTGTAAGTCGAAATTAGAACAAATGAATGTGCCTAAAGTTATTGAGAGTGAGCATAAGAATTTTGTTGATGCGTTTGATCATTTTATAAAAGGTTCTTTATTAGCATTTAATTCTATTAATCTTGAAAACTCTAGTATCGACGAGGAAATGGTAAAAAAGGGAATGCGTGAACAAAAATCTGCTGAGATTTTAGCTGTTGGTATCATTGAGAAGATAACGCAAAAGATAATAAATAATTAATCGGTTTATCTGTAGCACCTTCGGGTGCTTTTTTCATGCTTTAAAACGGGGTTGGTGACAATGAAACGCTGGATAAACGTGATGTGGCTTGCAAAACCAACTCAAACGACTGCCGGGGGTGGTGAAATGTAACAATGGACTGGGAGAAGATAAGAAAAGAATACGAATCGTCGGGAATTTCATTATCTGAGTTGGCTGATAAACACGGTATCAAATATCCAACCATAAAAAGTCGAAAGCAGAGACAAGGTTGGAGTAAAGATGCATCCAGCAACAGAGAAGATGCATCCAACACTAAAGATGCATCCATGAAACGGCGAGGACCTCCGAAGGGGAATCGTAATGCCGTTGGGCACGGCCCTCCGATAGGAAATAAAAATGCAGTAGGTAATTCAGGTGGTGAAGGCGGTCCTTATCGCAATGATAAGGCAGTGACACATGGATTTTTCCGGAAGTTCTTGCCTGACGATACCGCTGAGATCATGGAACAGATAGAGACTCGTTCACCATTGGATATGATGTGGGATCAAATCACGATTCAATATGCGGCCATAATCCGAGCTCAGCGAATCATGCATGTCGAGAATAAAGACGAGATGATCAAAGAGTTAAAGAAACGGAAATTTGAAGTCCATGATACCGGAGACGATAAGCCGAATTTGGAACAAGTGGTCACTGAAGAAGAATTTGAATTTCAGTTCTCTTGGGATCGACAAGCCACATTATTAACCGCTCAGAGCAGAGCCATGAGCACATTACAAAGCCTCATTAAACAATATGAGGATATGTGCCGCCAGGGTAATGCAGATGAAGAGCAGAAACTAAAGATTAATAAGCTAAAAGGTGAAGTTTCACTTCTTGAGCAAAAAGTGAATAAGGATGATGACAAACCAATCGAAATCATCATCAAGCGCAAGGGTGAACGCTCATGATGGAAAAAGAGGTAAACCCACATTTTGAAGATTTTATATTCGATTGGCTTCATAAGTTTTACTTCCTTGTAGGTGGATATGGATCATCAAAGAGTTATCATGTAGGGCTGAAGATCATTCTTAAGCTACTGGAAGAGAAACGTACCGCCTTGGTTGTTCGCGAGGTATATGACACTCATCGAGATTCAACCTTCTCGCTGTTGGAAGAAATCATAGTTGATCTGGGACTAGAGGGTAAGGTTAAACCGATGTCCTCCCCAATGCATATTAGATTTCCAAATGGCAGTAAGATTATATTCAAAGGTATGGATAAGCCAGTCAAGCTTAAATCCATCAATAATATTTCTCTTATATGGATAGAAGAATGTTCAGAAGTGAAATATGCCGGCTTCAAGGAGCTCTTAGGACGTATGCGGCACCCGAGTTTACCGCTGCACATGATCTTATCGACGAATCCAGTGAGCACGGCAAATTGGTGTTATAAATTCTTCTTCAAGGATAAAGAACGCTTCACACTTGATGATGATGAACTCTATCGTGAACGAGTGATAATCCTTAAGAACGTCTACTATCACCACTCTACCGCTGACGATAATTTGTTTCTACCGCAGAGTTATATTGACCAACTGGATGATATGAAAACTTACGACCCTGACCTGTACCGAGTGGCCCGTAATGGTAGATTTGGCGTGAATGGTAAGCGGGTGCTGCCGCAGTTTGAAGAAATGGCACATGATCAAGTTATGGCAGCTATTCAGAGTATCCGGTCACCGGTTAAACGAGCTGGTATGGACTTTGGGTTCGAACATTCTTATAATGCGCTAGTGCGAGTGGCAGTTGATCACAAGGAGAAGATCCTTTACATCTACTGGGAATATTACAAGAACAACATGACGGATGATCGTACCGCCGAAGAGATCAAGGAATTCAGAGAAACAAAGGAACTGATCAGAGCGGACAGTGCTGAGCCTAAGACCATTACTTACTTCAGACAGATGAAATTCAACATGCAGGCGGCCAAGAAGTTCGGCGGTTCACGAGACCAGTACACGAAGAAAATTAAGCGGTTTAAGCGGATAATATGCTCTACGAACTGCCCAAATACCATAGAAGAACTGAAAGAATTAACATATGCAGTAGACAAGGCCGGAGAAATTATTTTGGATAAATTCAACATTGATCCGCATACATTCTCGGCTATTTGGTATGCCTTGGATGATTACGAAGTAGCTGATATGAAGGGGTACGCTGTAACTGTAGGTAAGAAATCAGCATTGGGGGTGAGGTAATGAGAATTCCGTCAGGCAAACAAAAAATATGTCCCGGAGTGTATTATACAATTTATCCAGATGATCTCACTAAGCAGGGGCTGAGCTTTGATGTGAGGCTTTTTATTAGGTGGTATGGGTTTCCGTTGCTGGCTTGGAAAACGGCGCGTAACGAATATGATATCAAGTGGTATCAATACCCCTATTTGTTTCTTCTCATTATCAAATGTAGTTTTTTATGGGCGCTGGGGGTGAGATAAACAAATGGCAATTATACGTGACCGAGATCTATGGGAAGATCAGTCTACTATCCCGCCAGCACTGCTTAAGAATTGCATAGCCGAACATATGACAGGAATTGAACGGCTGGATAAGCTAGAGAAGTACTACAAAGGTGAACACGCAATATTAGATCGTGATTTAGGGGGCGATGATAAAGGGCTTCCTAATAACAAACTGGTAGCAAATCACGCCAAGTACATCACCGATGTAGCTGTAGGATATGTAATGGGAAATCCGGTTAAATACAAAGGTGATAAGATTCAAGACCTATTGGATGTATACGATAAGATTGATATCGTTAGCCATGATTCCGAGATGGGAAAAGATCTATCAATGTTCGGCGAAGGTCGAGAATTATACTTTGCTTCCAGCGATGCCGAGCCGATTCCAAAAGCGACCGTGATAGACCCAAGGCAAATTTTCCTTGTGGTTGATGATACAGTAGAGTATAAGCCGATGTTTGGCGTTCACTTCTACGAGAAGAAGGATATAGATAATAAAGTCGTAGGTTATGCGGTTAATGTATGTACTGAAAATAAATGGTTTCGTTACAAGGTCAAGGAAATATCTGGCGAAGACTTTGAGTTGATTGAAGATGAGGATCATTACTTTAAAGGTGTGCCAATCGTAGAGTTTTGGAATAACGAAGAACGTCAGGGAGACTTTGAACAGCAATTGAGTCTAGTTGATGCATACAACGTTTTAGCTTCTGATAGGGTTAACGACAAAGAACAGTTCGTTGATGCCATTCTGAAGCTTATTGGTGCGTCTCTTGGTGATGATGAAACGGAATACTCTAAGACAATTCAAATGTTAAAGAAGTACAAAGTACTTGAATTACCCGCGGGAGTGGATGCCGATGCTGCTTGGCTGACCAAAACACTCAATGAGGCAGATACCGAGGTACTTCGTAATGCCATTAAATCGGACATACATGAATTTAGTATGGTTCCTAACCTGACAGATGAAAACTTTGCTTCTAATGCATCTGGTGTAGCCATGAAATATAAATTATTTGGTTTAGAGCAATTAGCCAAAACCAAAGAGCGATACTTCAAGCAGGGACTCAGGGAGCGATTGAAGATATTTACTAATTTCCTAAGTGTGAAGGCTAAGGAAGTTGATATCTCAGATGTCGAAATTATTATGACTCGTAGTTTGCCGAGCAACGATGCAGAAACGGCCACTATGATATCTTCCCTAGATGGAATGGTAAGTAACGAGACACTAATATCGCAATTGTCATTCGTTAAAGATGCTGCTGAGGAAACACTCAAGGTTAATGAGCAGAAGGCAGCTGACGTAGAACGTAATCAAAAGGCGTTTGGTATGCAGTTTCCAAATGAATCAGAGGATTCGGTAACAGCCGATGAAGAAACAGAATAGCGCTTATTGGACATTCCGATCCCGCCAACGAATGGCGGGTTATCACAGAGATGCGGATAAAACAATTAAAACTGTTACAGCAGCCTATGATAAAGCCCAGTCTGATTTAAGCCTTGAGATTGATAAGATATTCAAGACTTACGCTAACAATGGCAAGATGGACCCCAAGATTGCAGCAAAGATGCTCAATGAAACAGTATCTCCGAGGGAATGGGCAGCATTAAAGAGGCGGCTACCAGGTATTCAAGACCCTGATATCCGGAGAGACGTATTATCAAGACTCAACGCCCCAGCTTATAAGGCTCGGATAACGCGCCTTCAAATGTTGAGGGAACAAATATATCTAGGCTCTAAAGAAATCGCTGATGTAGAGATCAGGACCAGTAGGAGAGCCTATATCAAAGTAATAGACGATGCCTATTACAGACATATGTTTGATATACAGAGAGGCTTAGGTATTGGATTTGACTTCGTTCAGATGCCTAACAGTACAGTTCAGGAGATATTAACCAATCCTTGGAGTGGGCAACAGTTCAGTACTCGGGTATGGGCTAATACTGATGTACTTGCAAACAACCTTACTAACATAATGACCGCTGGATTTATGTCGGGAGCAGGCAGCTTTCAGATGGTTAAGGAGATCATGGAGGCTACATCCTCAGGGAAATTTGCAGCTACTCGGCTAATTCGTACTGAATACACCTACATGGCTAATGCTGCAGAGATGCAATCCTATAAGGCAGCGGAGATTGATCAATACATTTATGTGGCCACATTGGATAAACGTACATCGCTCCAATGTCGCAAAGCCGACCGAAAGGTATTCTTCGTTAAAGAAGCGATGCCAGGAGTCAACATGCCGCCGCTGCATGCATTCTGCCGCAGTACAACACGCGCTTACTTCGGGCCTGATACATTAACAGGGATACAACGCCGTGCTCGTGATCCTGTTACAGGGGAAACTCAACTGGTGCCAGCCTCTATGAATTATAAACAATGGCATGAGAGGTATGTAGTAGGTAAACACGGAGCTGATCGAGTTAATACAATTGAGAAGCAACAGCAGAATAAAGCTTCTGACAAAGCGCTTTTTAAAAAGTATAAAGAAGCTCTGGGAAGAGATGCTCCTAAATCGTTGGCTAAATTCATTGATATGAAATATGGGGATGGTGCTGACTGGAGAGTATTGAAGAAGGCGATGGCTGACAAGATGTCATCAAAGAAATAAGAAAGAGGTGTCGAAAATATCCGAAGAAATAGCAGTGATTGGGGTGTTATTTCGTTAAGAAAGTGAGTGGAGTACATGGATAATATGATATATAGCCGAGGTGGGATAGTTAGTGAATCTGGTTTAATTATGATAGGTAATGGAGATCCCGAAATAGTAGTTCCGCTAAGTTCGTTTGAATCTGTAGAGAGGCGGGTGGCGAATACAATGAAAATTGAAGTTGATATTGAAACCTTCATAGCGGATGGCATGAAAGATTTACAACTTGATAAAAAAGTTTTTGAGGTCGAGTTTGATCGAGTTTCAGAAAGAATGGCTGAACAAAGAAAAAATATGAATGATCGAAAAAAGGGCACCCGCTGAGGTGTTTTTATTTTGTCCAGAACGTGCTGAGGACGCTATAAAAGCTGCATGAGACTAGCCGAGGGGCGTAAACCGGAGGTTCAAAATGAACAAAGCAGAAACTAAATCGTTACGTGATAGATTGCCTGTGAATTGGCTCCAATTGTTTGCTGAAGGCGATGGAGGCGGTGAGGGCGAAGGATCAGGCAGCGGTGAAGGTGGAGAAGGTCAAGGCGGTTCAGGTGAAGGAGACGGTCAAGAAGGGCAAGGAGAAGGTAGCAAAACTTTTACTCAAGAGGACATCGACAAGATTGTCAGTAAGACAATAGCTCGGGAACGTTCTAAATGGGAAAAAGATTTTGAAACCAAACTTGAAGCACAAAAGTCCGAGGCTGAAAAACTGGCTAAGATGAACGCTGACCAACGAGCTGAGCATGAGCGTACTAAACGTGAGAATGAATTAGCAGAACGCGAAGCTGCAATCAATCGCCGGGAGTTGCGAGCAACAGCGCTGGAGCAGCTGGCAGAGAAGAGCCTACCCATTCAGTTGGCAGAAATACTTGTTTATACAGACGCTGAAAGCACGAATAGCAGCATTGCGGCTGTAGAGGCAGCGTTCCGAGCAGCTGTAGAAACAGCAGTAAATGAGCGTCTGAAAGGTGATCCTCCACGGGGTGGTGGTGGTGCAGCACCTAAGGGTTATGACGCTGGTAAATCATTTGCAGAACAAAGAAACCAGAAAGGAAGTGGCAAGTAATGAACTTGAATCCACGGGTTAAAGAATACGGATCACAGAAGGAAATCCTCTATACGGTCAAAGGTTCTATTGAAAAGGTTGGGGGTATCACACTGGACGGTACTAAGTTCGCTGTTAACACGCTCATTCCGGCGGGTTCGGCGATAAGTATCCAAGCAAACGGACTAGCTAAGCCATGGGCTGATGCCGATACAGGCACACCATACCTGACAAACCACGATGTATTCACAGGAGAAGCTACTACAGCAAACGTGATCGTAGGCGCGTGGGCTGAGGCACTAGTTGTTGCAAGTAAGCTTACCGGGGTTACAGCGGCGTTTAAGACAGCAGCTGGTGGCCGTTACCGTTACTACTAAAATAGAAAAGGAAGGGTGAAATAAGAATGGGAATTCTTTCACTGGATCAATTTAAACAACCAACATTTTTGGGGTATGTAGAAAACCGCGTACTACCAAAACAATACTTGTTAAAGGCTATATCAGAATTTGACGTAACGTTTGATTTAACCTTTGACTACGATGTGTTCACTCAAACTTATACTCCTGGGGCTGCAATCACTGGATGGAACTCAGGAGCTCCATTGAGAGATAAGCAAGGCCTTAAGACGCTGACTCAAGAGATCGCGAAACTGCAACATGGTGTACGTATTGATGAGCGTGAACAATTGAAATTCAAGAATCCAAGAGTACAAGCTGAAAGAGAGAAAGCTATTCAGAAGATTTATGATCAAACTGACAAGTTGATTGAAGGAGTTAATGATACTGAAGAGTGGTTGCGTGGGCAAGCTGTCTATCTGGGAGTTATTGTATACCAGAGTGATGATGCTAAGATAAATGTCAACTTCAACCTCCCTGCTATGGTTACTGTTGCAACTCCATGGACTAACCGCACTACTTCTACACCAATTGATGATATTCGAACAGCATTCACTGCTTATAAGAAAGCTAACGGTGGTGCTATGCCAGTGTATATGGATATCTCAGGAGATGCATTGTTGGACCTGATGTTAAATCAACAAGTGCGTGGAGGTCTATACGGGGTTAACAACGCCATGGTACCGAATCAAGGGGAAATTGAAGCCCTTATTCGCAAAACGGTCAACTCTCCACAGTTGCAGATCCGTGTGAATGATGATGAAGTATCGGTAATCGCAGGAGGTCCAACGCGACTGTTGCCGCTCAGAACAGTAGCTTTTTTAGGCGATGAGCCTATTATCACTGTACACGGACCGACTGTAGAGAAGGACTTTAATCCAGGGATCTACGTTGTACCTAAGAGTGACATGGGGCCGCCTCCACAAGATGAGATTTATGTAGGCGAATCGGCCTTTGTTGGTGTTAAGAAACCATCCCAAATCTACCGCCTGTCGGTTTAAGAGAGGAGCTATTATAATTATGGCTAAATATACAGTTGTAAGCCCCGTCCTTCAAGGCGGGGTTATCTTTACATCCGGAGAGATCGAGCTGGATGATAATCAGGCGGAACGCCTACTTGAATTGGGTGTCATTGAAGGTGAAATCCCAGAAGAAGAGAAGGATCTGGAGGATATGAGTGCGACCGAGCTCAAATCTTATGCCAAGAAAAACGAAATTGACCTTGGTGGCGCAACAAAGAAAGAGGATGTGCTTAACGCCATTCTAGAAGCAGAAGCTAATAAAGGTAAAGAGGACGGCGAATAACCGCCCTTTATTTTATGGGGGTGGCAATGATGACAACTCTCGAAAAAATTAAGATTGCATTAGGGATCTTAGCTGGTGATGAGACACAGGATCCAACGCTCTCTTTACTGCTTGCTGACACTGAGGCTGATCTAATGATGTGGACTAACCGTAGTGTTTTACCGCTAACACTTGAACCCACACTCCGACAACTGGCTATCATGCGGTATAACAAAGTTGGTATTGAAGGGCAGACAAGTCACAGTGAAGGTGGAGTAAGTCGGTCATTTGATGATCTACCTCTATCTATAAGACAATCTATCAGCCGCCATGTACTTGTTAAGGTGGTGGGTGCTCGTGAGGCTTAGGGAAAGAGATAAACGTTCAGTAGTATTCAAGAACCGAATTCCATTGAAGGAGCCTGATGGCACAACATATGAGGATTGGGATCCTAAAGGTGTAACTATCCGAGGTAATGTCCAGCCAGCCGGGGGACGATTGATGGCTGAAATGTATGGAGAACGTTTGGCATATATGTTGACGATGTATGTGGAGCCTACCGTTTTTATTCCGGAGGCTTCTTTTGCATGCATCTATAAATCCGAGCCTGATTACAAGGTCGTTGCAGTAAGGCCGTGGGGAGGTCATACATTGGTAGATTTGGAGAAGGTGAAGCCCGCATGACAATAGAGGGATTGCCTAGTCTACTTCGTAAGCTTGATCAATTAGGCGGCGTAGTTGATCAATCACTAAAGGTTGGTATGTTGCAGGCAGCGCATAAAGTTCAGGGTGATGCAAAAGACCTTTGTCCAGTGGATGAGGGGATACTCCGCAATAGCATTCAGGCTGGCGTTAGAGAGCGTGAAGGTAAGACTGAGGGATTTATATCAACTAATATCTATTACGCCCCATACGTTGAGTTTGGGACTGGTCAGCGTGGGGAAGCATCAGTAAACCCACCTCCGATGATTGGAAGGTTAAGATACCGGCAGGATTGGAAGGGGAACAGAGCCCAACCATTCTTATATCCAGCTGCGGTGCAAAATAAAAAGATCGTTCCTCAGATCGTTAAGAACAAGGTTAGGCAGGATATTATCAAACTAATGGGAGGTAGACAGTAATGTATGATATTAAGCCAACCATTAATACCTTGCTGTCCTCCATACCAGGAGTTACAGTATCCGATGCTTATCCAGCTGATTTTAATAAGTTGCCGCATATATCATTCTATGAAAATGGCAATACCGACCCACTACGTATTAAAAGCGGTCCTTTATCGGAGATTGCAGTACAAATAGATATTTGGCATAACCGCTCAACCGGAACATTAGCGGCTGCAGTGGATGAAAAAATGAATAGTATTGGGTTTCGTCGCGAAATTGCCGCTGATGTGCCGGATCCCGATGGAATAAAGCATAAAACTATGAGATTTCATGGTGTAGTCGATGCTAGAAATGAACTTGTATATCAATAAAAGGAGAGTGAATAACTCATGGCAGGAGTATTGAGTAAAGATACAACGCTAGGGCTCAAGGCGAGCGGTAGCACATATACAGAATTGGAGTACTTGATGGAAGTCCCTGAAATTGGTGGTGATCCTGAAAAGGTCGAAGTTACCACGCTGAAAGATGGTGTGAAGAAGTATATCCCGGGAATCAAGGACTTAGGGGATTTGAGCTTTAATTTTCTTTATGATAACAGCAAACCCACAAGTAATTATCGTGTGTTAAGTGGGCTGCAAACGGCAAAAACACTGGGCTCGTTTCAGCTCACATATCCAGATGGCACAAAACATGCTTTTGATGCTTATGTGTCGGTAAAAATGGGAGCAGCAGCAGTTAATGGAGCCTTAACCTTTACAGCAAATATGTCGTTGCAATCTGATATAACGGTTACACATCCACCAACGACATAATTGGCTAATTGTGGTAGAATGGTGGCATAATGTTCCACGATTAGGGGGAAATAAAATGCGTTGGTTACTTTGCCTTCTACCACCACTTGCTGTATTGTCATGTAAAAAACCTGGCTCTTTCTTGCTTAGCATTATTTTGACTATTTTCGGGTACATTCCGGGAATAATTCATGCAATTCTGGTTGTTAGTTCTTATAAAGCCGATAAACGTACTGATCGAATCGTGCATGCTATTGAAAGAGGACAAAGGTACTGAGTAAGATTGTTTCCAAAATAGAATGAAAATTAAATACCCGATTAAAAAAGCACTCTATTCCTAAGAGTGCTTTTTTGTTGCGGAAAATTGAGAGGATGAAAAATTAATGTTATATACCACATTCACGGCTGTTGAAAAGGAATTTAAATTACGTCTAACTGCTACAGCATGCACAGAGTTGGAGAAGAAGCTGGGAGGCAAAAACCCTCTCGGAGTGTTAACGGCTTTCGATGAAGGCAACTTGCCATCTGTGAGTAATCTATTGACTATCTTACATGCCTCAATGCAAAAATTCCAAAGCAATGTGACTTTCAAGGATGTATTGAGTCTTTACGATGATTATGTCGATTCAGGTCAATCTTACACTGATTTGATTCCTGTATTGTTGGAGGTCTTCAAGGTGAGTGGTTTTTTTCCCAAGGAGAAACTGACGGAGTAGAACAAGAAGAATCTACGAGTGAAACTATAAAGAACTTAACGGAACTTTTTGAAAAGCTGTATCCTGTCGCATGCGAATGCGGTGTGGATGCAGCTTTTTATTGGGATATGACCTATAAAGAGATATTAACAGCAATACAAGCGAAACAAAGGCACCAGGAAAGAGAAATGAAATTACAAGCTCAAATGATTCATACACTTGGAAGCCTGATCGCAGTAGGAGTAAATTCTCCAAAAAAATATCCTAAGCTTGAAGATTCATTCCCTCATTTATTTAAAGAGCAAATTGAAGTGCAAACAGAAAGTTCTCAAGAACCTAAAGTAGTGCAACAAAATTGGGAGATTATGAAGGCACGTGTAGAAGCTTACGCAGCAGAACGCCTGAAGCGGGGTGAGATATTAAATGGCGACAATTGATGAACTTCGGATTTTGATAACAGCTGAAACACGCGGCTTAAGGGATGGAATCAGAGACGCTAGACGTGAAGTTGGGAACATGGAACGTGACGTAAAAAAGGCAACAGATGGAATGGGTAAGGCGTTTAAAGCTGTGGCAGCTGCTATTGCAGCGCTAGGGATAGCTAAACTAGTGAAGGATGCAGTTAATGCGGCGAGTGAGCTAGAAAGTGCAATGGCCGGATTAACAAGCATTGTTGTTGGTCATGGTCTAAGCATGAAAAGCGCTAACCAGTACATCCAAGATTACATTAAGGATGGTTTAGTCCCTTTAACAAGTGCTGTTACTGCCTATAAAAACCTTGCTGCTCGTGGCTATACTGAAGATCAGATTCAAACAGTAATGACTCGATTAAAGGATTCCGCTGCATTTGGTAGACAAGCCTCCTACACATTAGGAAAGGCTGTAGAAACTGCTACAGAAGGTCTGAAAAACGAAAATAGTATACTGGTGGATAATGCAGGGGTTACAAAGAACGTTGCTAAAATGTGGCTGGATTATGCTAAAGCACATGGTATCGCTTATACAGAGCTAACCAAACAACAAAAAATAGAAGCTGAAGTCCAAGGGATAATAGAAGAAACCAAATTCCAAGTCGGTGATGCTGCGAAATATACAGAAACATACGCAGGCAGAATAGCAATGCTTACAAAGACAATGAAGGATATTCAGGTTAGCATGGGTCAAGCGTTTATGCCGATTGCAAATGTTATCTTACCTTTACTACAAACATTAGCGAATGCTGTGGCGCGTGTGGCTTCTTATATTGCTTCTTTTATGCAAGCATTGTTTGGTGTATCAAAAGGACAAACGGCACAAGCTGCCAGCGCTAATCAAGCTGCAGCTGCCCAGATAAATGTTGGTGATGCAGCCGAGGGAGCCGGTAAAAAGGCGAAGAAGGCGGCCAAAGAAGCTAAGGGTGCAGTAGCGGCGTTTGATGAGATCAATCAATTGGCTGATAAATCTGGATCTGGATCCGGTTCGGATAGTGAGGATAGCGGAGCAAGTGGTTCTGGTATAGGCGATTTGGACCTAATGCCCGGTATCAACGATTTTACAGCGGCTCCTATTCCAGAAGCAATCCAAGCGGCCGCTGATGAAGCAAAAAGGATACTAAATGAATTGGGTGCTGAGCTGGCTCGATTGTGGACAGTATTTTCAGATGCGTGGTCAGGTTTACGCCCAGCTTTGCAGCCTTTAATCGATATGAAAGAACCGATCATGGCAGCAGTAAAGGAAATGGGTAAGACATTTGCCCAATTAAGAGATGAGACGCTTATTCCTATAGGGAAGTATATTCTGCTCGATTTCATTCCTTCTATTGTGGTGGGATTCACGAAATCCTTTGCTCCTGTAATCGCTAATGAGATTACTTGGGCATTTCAGGAATTCGCAAAGACTTTTCAGAATGTGACTGATGTGGTCGGGGGATTATGGTCAGGTACATGGTTACCAGCTCTGGAGAATGTGAAGGTCGCTTTCTTGGAAGCGATGCCTTCAATTGCTGCATCTATACAAAGTTTACTAGACAATACAATAAATCCGTTTGTTGATTTCATGCTCAATCAATTTTTAATTCCCATAGCTGCGCAGCTTAACGAAACATTCGTGCCGATATTCTCAGAAACGTTGGTGTGGGCGATTCAAGAGTTTGCAAGTGTAGTTGGGACAGTTGTAGCTACTGTAAATGAATTATTTACAACTACATTAATGCCAGCTGTAACAGCGCTTAGGGATGCCTTTATGCAGGTAATTCCGGAGATAGGCGGTACACTTCAAAGCTTGTTGAATGGTACGATTAAGCCATTTGTAAGTTATATGATTAATGATTTCATTATTCCGATTGTCAGTAAGTTCACAAGTGTTTTTATCCCATTGTTTTCAGAAACATTGGTTTGGGCGATACAAGAGTTTTCTAAAATATTCAAAAATGTAACTGATACAGTTAACAGCCTATGGAATGACACTTGGCTGCCTGCTATAGATAAGCTTAAGAATGCATATATTGATTCAATGGATAAAATAGGTGGTTCCATCAAGAGTTTGTTAGACAACACACTAAAACCATTTGTGGATTATGCTATAAATGATTTCATACTTCCAATTGTAGCAGAAATAGAAAATACGCTAGTCCCTATGCTTATTGATAATTTAGTATGGGGTTGGAAGGAAGTTGCAAAAGCTTTTGAATGGGCAGTTAACTTAATTAACGATATTTGGACATCAACTCTCATGCCTATATTCGAGCTCATCAAGGAAATTGTATTAGATACCTTAGAAGTCCTTAAGGAAGCTTGGGATGAGCACGGAAATGCTATCCTCGACAAATTATCTGAGGTTATGGATAACATATTAGCAACGTGTCAGCGTTTGTGGGATGAGATACTTAAACCTATTATTATTCCTTTCTTAGAAATGCTTAAGGAGATGTGGGAGGGTACGCTAAAAGGAGTCCTTAAACAGACTGTTGAATTAGTCTTGAAACTCGTTGAAGCAGCAACGGATATTTACAACAAATTTATTCATCCAATTGTGGGCTTTTTAATAGATCTGTTCGGACCGGCATTTGTGACGACATTTAAAGAGGTCTTCGCAGTCGTAAAAAGCACAGTAAAGACAATGGGCGAAGTGATTTCAGGGCTATTTGAAATATTGGGCGGACTCATAGACTTTATTACTGGTGTATTTACTGGGGATTGGAAAAAGGCATGGGAAGGAATCAAATCAATCTTTAAGGGTATAGTTGATACACTTTGGCCTATAATTAAAATTCCATTTAACTTTATCATCGACGGTATTAATACCATTGTTGACGGTATCAATAGCATTAGCATTGATATTCCTGAAGTGGACGTTTTCGGTAAGAAAATTGGTGGAGGCTCCATAGGGTTGCCGCACATAGAGAGAATTCCGAGACTTGCTAGAGGGGGTATTGTTGATTCTCCTACGGTCGCTATGATCGGTGAAGCAGGGAAAGAGGCTGTTATCCCACTGGAGAACACTAGCTTTGTTAACACCTTAGCTAGTGCTTTGGGTTCGGCTGTTATGGCAGCAATGCAAATGGGTGGATCTAGTAACTCAGCGCCAAGTGGCGGTGGGGATATTGTGGTGCAAGTAGATGGAACCACATTGGCTCGAATAATAAATCCATACCTGAGCCAGGAGCAAGGCCGCATTGGTGGGACTATTTTAACTACAGCATAAGGGAGTGGGTACATGATTACTGTGAACGGAGTGGCGCTACCCACTCCATCTGATTATTCGGTAGCGATACAAGATCTATCAAAGGGTGAACGCAATGCTAACGGCCTTATGATCATGGAGCGAATAGCGACTAAGCGGAAAATTGAACTGGCTTGGAAATATTTAAGTCAATCTGAACTGGCTGCCGTGCTAAATGCGGTATCGCCAGTTTTTTTTACAGTGACTTATATTGATCCGCAAGCTGGCGGTAATAAAACAGGCACCTTTTATAGTGGTGATAGAAATGCGCCAGCTCTAGATTTCTTTGATGGTAATATCCGCTATAAAGACATTAAATTCAATCTAATAGAAAGGTAGGTGTGTAGATTGAATGAAGTATCTTTAGCCTACAAGCAAGCTGTTTATGCACCTAGTCGAAAGACAATTGCAACTGTGCAGTTTGATATTTTGGATAATACTGCTTACGACGATAATACGTACACTGTTACGTCTGAAGCGGAAATAAGCCGACTCACTCAGATGGACAATAAGGTACGCCGAATGTCCTCTAGATATGCAACTTTTGAAAAAGATTACTGGCGATTGGATGGTACGTTTTGTTTGCCGCCTAAGAAGTCTGAAGCAGCTGCTGACGGTCTCGAGCTCGGATGGTGGAGCAATACACTTTCAGATGCAAACGGGGCATTTACACCTGCTCAAGTAGTTACCTCTACATTTACAAATGATCATAGCACTGCTGGAATTACTATAGCTTTTGATCCTGCAACAGATGAATATGCAGCAGACTTTGATATCGATGTCTTCAATGGAGTCAATACTGTGATTGACCATCTATCTGTAACGGGTAACACGAAAAACTTGTATGTGTATCGGCGTGGATTAGATAAATACAGAAAGATTGTTATCACAATCAGGAAATGGGCTAAACCATATCGTAGAGCACGTATAACTGAAATTGATTTTGGGTTAGTCGAAGTGTACACCGGAGAAAAGCTCATCAAAATGAATCTGATTGAGGAAATGAATGTCACAGGCGATACTATACCGGCTAATGAGCTGAAATTCACGGTAGATAACACTGATCGCGAATTTAATATTCTTAATCCAGAAGGCTTTTATAAATACCTAAATAAACGCCAGGAAGTGAACGCTTCAATCGGTGTAGAGATCGCACCAGACGTCTTTGAGTATATCGATATCAAAAAATATTATTTAACTGATTGGCAGAGCAATGAAGGGGCATTGACAACAACTTTCACAGCACGTGATGCGTTGGAGATGCTTGACCAATATGAATACAATACGACATATACAGGGACTTTGTATGGTTTGGCTAGTGATGTTCTGACAAAAGCGGGGATAACGGGGTACTATCTAGATCCTGTGCTGCAGGATATACCTACAACAGGGTTTCCGGCAAAAATTAATAGCAGGAAGGCAATGCAATGTATTGGGATTGCTTCACAGTGTGCTGTGTATCAAGCGAGATCCGGAGATTTCAATGTTCGCCAGTTCAAAGAGTTGGACGCACGAACAACTTATATACAATTTGCCGGGGAACCTGATATGTATGCAGGCATTGCCTATGTAGCAACAGACTCTGGATATCTGATGAAAAATATTTCGTTTGATAATGTATACGCGCCGCCACAAATAAAGCTCAGCAAGCTGATTAAAGCTTTAACAATTAATGTTTACAGTGGTAGCAGTAAAACAGAATATCTATTTCCTAATGTGGGAGTGGAAGAGGGAACAGCTTTAAAGTTGGATAATCCATTGATTCAATCTCTGACACTAGCTCATGGTGTCGCTGCTTGGCTTTTAAGTGAGAGTAATCAAAGAGCGTTGTATAGTGTCAATTGGCGGCAGAACCCTGCGCTAGAACCCGGAGATATTGTCATTGTTGAGGATAGCTTTGGAGCTAAGAAGCAGAGCCGAATAACAAAGCAAGAATTTGAATATGCCGGGTATCTATCCGGAAAGACGGAAACGAAAGGCGGGATATGATGGCTTATGTTCCATTGATATGGAAAAACAGGGAAGTTGAAAGACCTCGGACCTTTCAATTACAGAATAACGCAGATGGTTCAGTTACCTTAGTCCCTAAAGAAGGTGTGATTGTAGAGGCAGGAACTCCGATCATAGCGGATAACATGAATCGTATTGAGCAGGGAATAGCTGATATCTCTATGGCCGTAGGCAGTGGGGTAGCGGATTACGTTAGGCAACCAGGTTACTCAGTAACTAGTGGGACGGCAACGGCATACACGGTTATCCTGAACCCGGTGCCGACGATATTGACTGATGGATTTGGCATTACGATTGTGCCCCATGTAACAAATGGCGTTAATCCAACCTTGAATATAAACGCACTAGGTGCGTTTCCCTTAAAGGATCAAAAGGGCATTGCATTTGCTACAGGAAAACTATTAGTTGGAAAACCGTACACATTTCGTAAAGTAGGGTTGGATTTTTTGGCAGATAGCGCGGGTGGCTCTGGCAATGCTACAGCCGGAGATATCCGCGCGGGGAAAACGGCGGCAACGGATGCAGGGGATATTACAGGTACACTCCCGGTTCAAACTGGTGGTACGGTCACTCCGGGAGCAACGGCGGTTGTCAAGCCAGCAGGGATATACGATACACCCATCACAGTGCCGGCTGTTGATGTCCCAGCAGCCAATGTTAAGGCAGGGACAACAATAGCTGGTACGGCTGGAACCATGCCAAATCGTACTGGCGTTATTGGCTCTAATGGCGTTGCCAACTGGGCGAATTTGGATTTAGCTGTTTATATCCCAGAAGGATATTATCCAGGTCAAGTAGGAAATGGCGAAATAAGAATTCCTTTAGCTCAATTGCAAGCTGTTGAAAGTAACTTAATACCGGGAAATGTCAGAGAAAATGTGAACATCCGTGGGATAGTAGGCAACCTAAAGGAAAGAATGTCTGGAACAATTGACTTCGATTACACTTCTGGTGGTAATTCAGCAGGGTACACAGTTGATATATTTACTGTTCCAGCTGGGATAAGATATTTCAGTGCTTTCAGTAATGATGCAATATTTTCAATTGCTGGCTTAAGTGGCTCATCATCTTCTATAGCAGCTTTATGTTTAGTTGATTCCAATGGAATGGAGGTGGGATTTACCCAAACTATTTCCGGAAGTTCAACCTATCCGACATATACTTTGTTTTTAGATGTTCCAACACGTCAGTTTAAAATATCAGGCTTAGGTACTGTATCTATACCAGGTAATTTCAACTTAAACGGTCCTATCAGATTCAGATTTAAAATCATCCAACATCAGCAAGCGTTTTCTGTAGTATTCAGGATGAACGAAGGCAAGGTTCTATATTCAAATTAGAACGATAAATGTGAGAGGTGATTAACTTGCCTTGGCAAATACCCAAAATTAATTGGCTTCCAACTGATTTCTATAATTCTGATGATCTAAATCGAGTCGAAAATAATATCCAACATTTAGCCACCATGCTTGGAAGTTATCTAGGTCAGACCATCACGTTATCAGTTGTATTAAATCGTACAATGACAAGGTTTGAATATTTCGATAGCTTAAATAGGATTGAAAGCAATATCTCTCTATTGGTAAGTAAGTTTTATATTCCAGCAGGATGGGAAGCTAGTAAAACTACGTGGTCATCCGATCAAGCTTTCGGGTACAGTGATGCGAATCGGCTTGAGCGCAACTTATTTCTTCTGTATGAGTTACTCAACAAAACCATAGACAATTATAAATTCAGTGGTACTTTTTCAAGTGGGGAGGCGGTTCTGTAGTGGCGTATAACAAAACAGTATGGAAAGATAGAGTTGTTTCACGACCTCGGACGTACATTGAAACGTCTAACGCTGATGGTAGTATAACGCATACTCCATCAGAGGGAACGATCAGTGAAACTGGAACGCCAGTAAATGCAATAAACCTTAATAAAATAGAGACGGAACTCGCGGAGAAGTCTACAAGACTAGATACTGAATCACTAGCAGCCGTTACACTCTCAGCAGGAAGGCAAATCTTAAACGCCACAAAGAACGCTAGACTACAAGGATTAAAGGTACAGGGTAGGACGTTAATGCCATTATTATCTGACAGTTTTAAAACAGATAGTAACTCGGACGGAATGGCCGACGGTTGGGCAGCTGTGCTTTACGGAGCAACGCCATCCCTAGTGTCGATAAACGGCGGTAAGGCACAACGTATTACTTCAACTGCAGCTGATACGGGGACACCTAGACGATTAGAGCGTAATATTACGGTTGAGTCTGGTAAACGCTATGTGGCTCTCGTGGATGTTGTAACAGATGGTACCTCGCTCGCATATCTCGCTGCTGCGAGTGGGACAAGTACAATAACCAATGCCTCCTCTGTAACTTCTGCCGCAACAAAAACACACTCAGTTAAATTCATGCCGACAACATCGGGAACTATCATCCTACGTTTATACAACTATAATGGATTAGGAACCGTGGGGTGGGTACAGTTCGATAGCCTCCGGGTAATCGAAGTATCGGCGTCTGATTACACTTCTTTCGACAGCATGACATCGGATCAAATTGCACAACGCTGGCCTTTCGTCCCTCCTGGTATTAATGGAGTAGATGGGTTATGGGTAAAACGGTATGGTCGAAATTTGATACCACCATTTTCAGATCAAGCATGGGTACTACATGTATACGCTAAAGTAGCAGAACCCTATAAGCTAATTGCTAATCCAACTGGCAGTTCTCAACGCAGTAATATAACTCTCAATGTTATACCTGGACAACGCTACACCTTTTCACAGGGAGATGTTGCAAGTACAGTCACATACTTTTTAATTGTTGATACTAATAGTACAGGAACAATTTTATCCAGCACTAATGGTGTAACGAGTACCTCATTTACTGCACCAGCAAGTGGGATTATTTATATTGCAACAACAAATTCAACCACAGGTAGTTTCGGTTATTCTAACCCTCAATTAGAACTTGGCAACACCGCCACACCGTTCCAACCGCGTGAAGACAGCCTTATTGCCTTTGGTGGAGTAGAGTTACACGCTAACCCAACGGATGGCAGCGAACCGGATATACTGCGTGAGGTTAACGGGCGATATGAGGTAACGAGGTTATGGCGTGAGTTGATTGCGGATGGAACTTTGCTGTGGGAATATCATGGGACTGCTACAGGTTATAAAGTTGTCAAGCTGCCGAAACTTGCTGCAACTTTTGCAGGAGATAACAGATTAATTGGCTTTGTAACTAAGTACAACGGTATAAGCCTAGTAAATACTCCCTCAAGTGTAAATGTGTTTGCTGCTGGTGCGGATACTTACAGGCAACTAACGTCAGATGCGAATTTTTATCTCAATATAGCTTCCTCAGACTCCGGTTGGGGAGACTCCTATACACCGAGTGCTGACGAGATTAAAGCTTACTTCAACGGGTGGAAGATGTATGATGGTTCGGCAGCAGACGTTAATACAACTCGTAATACACCGTACACCACAGGGCAAAAATTTTGGCGGAATCAAGACAATACGGTGTGGGGATATACAACAATCCCGAGCACAAGTGCACCTGGTTGGCAGCCATACCAACTCCTATACCGCCTTGCATCCGTAACGACGGATCAAGTTCAAGAAGACGGCAGCCTATCCCTACTTGAGGGAGATAACTTCATAGAGGTAGGTAGTGGGTATGTATCTCGAGAGCGAGCAATGCCATTTGGTGGGGCTGCTTACGGAAATTTGTGGTATATCAACTCATCGTTTGCAGGTTTTGAACAATCGCGCCTGAAAAACAAAGCGCAAGCAATATTATCCGTATTTAAAAATGGATTGATAGATCAGTCATGGGTAATAGATACGCTTGATGCATATGGATTGCAGAGGGTTAAGACTCAAATATTTGATCCATCCGCCTCATACAGTGTCTCTTACATTAAACTGGATAAATCGCCAGTACCGGGAGTTACTGGCTTTTACGCAGCGTCTGAGAAGGCACAGTTACGTGATCTTACAGATGGAGTGAATGAAGCCCTAGCGCGGGTATCCGTAGTGGAAGCCAAGAAAGCGGAGAAGGATGCTCCAGCATGGATAACACCTACGTTGCTCAACGGGGCGACTAATGTGGGGAACGGAGAATTTGTTGCTCAATATTATAAAGATAGCTCGTCAATCGTATCTTTACGAGGTTTAATTAATGCTACGGCGTTGTCTTTGGCACTATTTAAACTTCCGGAAGGTTACAGGCCAGCATCGACAATGAGATTTGCTGTGTCGAACAGTAGCGGGGTTGGCGTTGTAGTGTTATACGGTGACGGTACCGTTGCTATATTTAATGGGGCAATTACCTCAGTTGATTTATCTGTAATAAAATTCAAGGCGGAACTGTAGGAGGTGGCTATCATGAAAGCAGTACCTAGAATCGGGCTGGATGGTCTGTATATAGAGGACGTAATACAGGACGATTCCTTTACAGGGGTTGTCCCTATTTATGCTCAGCCAGAGCCGGAAGAAGCGCCAGATCTGCCGGAAGACAGGGAGATCGAAGATGAGGCGGACGTATCCGAAGAACCAGAACAGCCAAGAGAGATCATCGGTTATCTCGTAGGCATTACGTTGCCGAACGGATTATATCATCCAAGATTTGATTTGGTCACATGGAATGCATATCAGGGCGCTGTACTAGAGGCACAGAGCGACTATGCCGACGAGCTACACGATTGGCGGGAGCAATGGGCGGAGGGAGAGGAACAAGGTCCTGAGCCAGTTTATACACCTCCTGCACAGCCTGATAACTTATGGATCGAGGGTTTAACGCCAGAAGAGATTGCGGAGTTGACGAAGCCTGGCGAACTCTCAGAAATTGAGATGCTAAAAAAAGAAAACATGCTCTTAAAAGCACAGAACAACGCAATAACTGAACGTGCCGATTTTATTGAGGATATCATTGCTGAGATGGCAATGCAGATATACAAATGATAGCGCGCATTTTTTACTGGTTCATGTCAAAGAGGAAAGGGGGTGACATCATGATGGCTATGTTTTTTGCACAGCGCGTAATCTTAGGTAAGACCAAATATATTGAGGTTCCATCTACTTTGAGACCAGGAGTAAAAGAAATTTTGGTTGATAGCGGACTTGAATTCCTTGCTGAAGAAGAATAAATAAAGACGGCGCCCATTGAGGCGTTTTTTATTTTGCCCTCGGACCATATCCGGGGGCTATTTATATTGATCAATAGATAGAGAGGGGAGTTGTTTTATGTCAGTTGGGGGAGTCAATTCAGGAGGAGGGACCGGAGGTGTAGCCTTGGAGAATCGTATGGATGATGTTGAAAATCGTTTGTCCGGAATGTCCGACGAGTTGATGCGCTTCGGCGCAGAACATGCCACATTTAGCACTGAACTGCGATTGCTAAAAGAGAAGCAGTCTAGACATGAGGAAGATGTAAAACAAATCAAAGAATCCACAATCGAAATGAAGATCCAATTCAACGAGATTATGCGGCGGTGGGATACATTGGATTCTCGTGTGTTTCAGTTATTACAACAATCGCAAACGGATAGTAAGAGCGAACGGAAGGTGTTTATCGATCTACTTAAATACGTTCTGGCCGGTACTATCTTCGCTATTATTGCTTTTTTATTTAAAGGAGGGGCGTAATGTTAACCTTAGATCAAGTGAAAAGTAAATCATCTACGAGATTGATAGGGTTGCATCCCATTGTATTGGCTGCTGCAACAGTTTTAATTGAACGCTGTTACACTCGGGGAGTGCCTATTCTTATTACTCAAGGATTACGAACAATTGCGGATCAAGACGCTCTCTACGCACAAGGGCGTACAAAACCCGGATCTATCGTGACCAATGCAAAGGGCGGGTATAGTTACCACAATTTTGGTTTGGCTGTTGATTTTGCTTTACTGCTGCCTAATGGGTCGAGTGTTTCATGGGATATGAACCGAGACTACAACGGAAACAACATAAAAGACTGGATTGAAGTAGTGGAAGAGGCTAAGAAGCTCGGCTTTGATTGGGGCGGTGACTGGACATCATTTAAGGATTATCCTCATTTCCAAATGGTCTTTGGCTTAACTCTTACTCAGCTGAGAGCTGGTAGCAAACCATCAGAAACAGCAATGGCAAAAGCAACGGCTATTTTAGATCGAATAAAAGGGGAGGCAGATGAAGATATGAGTAGAATTGCAGAACTGGAAGAACAAGTGAAGGAGCTATTAAAAGTCGTAACAGGCTTGACTAATAGCAAAGATGTACTTAAAGAACAGTCTCTCAAACAGGCTGCAGATATTAAGGAACTTAGCACTTTATTGTTGGAATTGACGAATACGAACCCTCCTGACTGGTCCAAAGAGGCTTTAAAGGCATTCGCATGTACGCCGTCAGTTCTCAATGGCAAGCCAGTTATTGATACACCGGGATCAGCAACATATTCGGAAGCACGGATGATTACAATTCTGTATCGGCTTGGGCTGGCAGCACAACAAAAGGGGGACAAGTAAAGCATGGAAAATCAAAATTTAACGGATGTATTGGCCTACGCTTCGGTGTTGGCCGTATTTGTGCTGGCTCTGGTGCAACTGGTCAAGAATAATATCACAATGCCTAAAAATCTAATCCCGTTCGTGGGGCTTGCTATTGGATTGCTGATCGGTGCAGCTGGCTATAAATTCACAGAGCTAGATTTAGTGCTTCGTTTGTGGGCGGGTGGAATTGCTGGACTATCAGCAACGGGATTGTTTGAACTAGCGTTTAGTAAGAGGGATGGAACTACAAAAGAATAGGATTTACAAATCATTCCCTATCCCGTTAAAATAAAAGCAACGGAAGCACCGTACCCTGCCATCGCTGGTGGGGTATTTTGTTGTTTGGGAGTGATTACTTGAGCGCTACATACAAAGTCTTAGAGAGTGATGCGGAATTTTTGACAGCAGCCTTAGCCCAATCAAAGGTATCCGTATGGTTTAGGATGGACCCAGATCCAATAGGTCATCTTATGGATTATGGTGGAATTGTAGAGAGGTATACACCGGATTCAATTAAGCTCGCTGGTGCTCATTTTGTTCGGGGACGATTTGAATTTAGAGCAGAAATAAAATAGACCAGTCAGGTACAAACCCGACTGGTCTATTTTTGTTTATACGATGAACTCCGTAAATACCGGGCTTCGAAGCATGCCAGATTTGGTCCAGTTCCTCATTCTTAATTTGCTCGGGGGATAATATACTAAAACAGCCACATTGACTAACAAGGCTAAATAGTATCTTTATCCTGTCTTCATACTTATTTAAGCTAAGAGAATTATAGGTAATCACATAACCCCCTTATAATATAGTACTAGACTCTGCCGGACATTGGTGGGGTCATTTTTTGCCCACTTGCTTTTGTAAGTGGGTAAACATGAAATAAACATCTTGAAATAAGAACATGTGCTCGTGCATAATGATAAAAACACCTTGAAGTAGCAAATTATTCCTACCAAAATTCTACAATTTCTTGTAAAATAAAAACAGACAAAAAAGGCGGCTACCTTTAATGTCTGTTGATAAGGACAAAGTGTTTGGGACACCTTCCTCTTAACATCTGTCTTAATTTTAACATAAATCAAGACTAAATGTGAAGTTGATGTTTATCAATAGTCATTATTTTGGTACCCCTAGCATAACTTTGAGGGGGATTATTTTGCTAACTGATAAAGTGTTAAAGAACATTCAAATACAAGAATTAAAAGGGTTTTTGAAAGATAACGAAGTCAAAGGTAGAACCACCAGAATCACCGCCTCTGGTACAGAATTGAAATATTTAAATTATATAAGTGTTTTAGAAGAAGAGATTGCCTCTGTGGAGGTGGGAACCTTAACCTCTGAAGCGGTCGATGAATTCTTATTCAAATATTTATTTTATGCTAATAACAATATTCATTATGTATTTAGGTTCTCGAGTTACTTACATGAAATTTCTAGGAATCGAAAAGAAATAACACGAATATTTTCTCGAATGCCTCAACTTATGTTTAATCAGAGCCTGGTCGAGTGGGAAGATAACACAAAAAGAATTAACCTTTGTACCACGAGAGCTGATTATTTTGCAAATGATGATTTAAAAACATTAAATTTCTTGTTTCGTATCGCAAACATAGAACTCGATTATGGTAAAACAAGCGTTTTCTGCGGGGTCACTTTAGATTTTGAACATGATTTCTTAATGTTTAAGTTTAACCAAAATCAGTTCAATAGGATGGATAACGAACCTCTTGCAATTATAAACTCTATAAGAAGCGCACTTTCAGGGGTAGGAGATTTCTCAGATTCATTTGATTGGATGAAAATTAGTTTACAGCAACTTAACGAAGACACTGTAAACTCAACAATATATAAATTATTTAAGGATTTGAGTTTAGAAGCAGAAGAGATCCTAGATTCAAAAATGACAGAAGAGAACTTGCTTCATATTGACAATTTTATGAAGAATGTTGGCTTAAAGAATCTTGAACCAAAGCTGAAAGAGGAGTATATCAAGCAAATTAAAGCTGTAATTTATCAAGATATTTGTAGAACAATGGAAGATACCCGTTTTAGAACAGGCTGGATCTTTAAGCTCGGATTTCGTGAAGGTGATTTTAGCAGAGCCTCACAGAATGCCGAAAAACGTTCTCCGGTTTATAGCCAACAAGCCTTTTGGCAGCTTAAAGAAATTATACACAGAACTGAAAGGATGCAAGAAGGCGGATTCCATTGGAAAATTAATAATTCCTTTGTTGATGTCAGAATGGAATCTAAAAATGGCGGACTGCTAGTTTATTATTATGCTCGATTAAGAGAAGGGAGAAAGGAGAAGGAAGAGTATGTATTACGAAAGATTGCTGAGAATTTTTAAAGATAGTTTGGTTGCTTCACCAGATTATCCTGTTTCCCTAGTTGCTCAACTTGATGATTTTTTAGATAAGAATCACTCAGCCTACAAAAAAAATCTTAGCCCTTACCAATTTGCGAATTTCGCAAATATAAAATTTAATATCGCTCTTAAGTTTTTTATGTTATTTGCACAAGATGATGGTGTTTTCGAAATGATTTACTATTTTGAATGTTCTTCTCAATGCTCTTCTCGTGTATATCTGACTCGTGATGATTTAAATGATATGGATAATGTTGTGTACTGTGAAGAATGCGACAAGTCGTATAAAGTATCTGACGTCGTCAGATACGTGAAAATCAATTTCCGAATTAAACAATTTAAAGAAGAAGAACAGCAGACATTAGATGAAAACTGTGTATTTGATGTTCTTAAGGGATGCGATTCTAATTTAAAAGATCAGTCCCCTTTGTCTTTAGATAGTCAAGTTTCACAAGATGAAGGGGACGCCCCGCAAAATATTCATGACGAAGTAACTTTAGAGGAAGTCATAACGAATAACGTAATAGATGACGAACCAATATTAGCATTTTTAAGTTCAATGACTTCATTTATGCATAGATAGGGTGAATTATGGGGAATCAGGATTCTAAGGCGGTCTTGTCTAAAATAAACATGCTCATCGGTTTTATTAAATTAGATATGGATGCTTGCAAAAAGTCAGGAGAAAAGCTCCTTAACAGAGCATGGTGGTTTAAACTTGCTTCCATAGCTATTTCATTATTTATTACGATTATTCTTGGTATTACATTAAATACTGAAGAGAATCTCTTCGGGATTAATGCAGGAATGTTAGTTAAAAATACTGCGGTAGTGTTGAGTGCTTTTTTGACAGCAATAAATACTTGGGATGCTTTTGGAAATTTTCAAACCCGTTCATCACAAGAAACTGCAATGCTTAATAAACTTAACATGCTTTTGAGGGATATTTGTCTGTATATTGTCAATAACGATAATTGCTCTTACGAAAAATACAATGAATACAAACAAAGGTACAACGCAATTCAAGATGAATATGTTCTGGATCGATCTTCAAAAGAAGATAAGGATCCAGAAAATAAAAAAACTGAGGATGCGAAATAATGCGTCATGATACAAGTAGTGCTAGCAGGTATATTTCTTCTATACCAGTTCTCTGGAGATAACCTATACATAAAGTAGTCCGTCAACTCTAACAGGATGACGGATTTTTTATATTGTAGTTTCTCCCTCAACTCTAAATCTAATAACCCGTGAAATATCCTCCACATCCACATAAGGGACCCAGACCGGCCCTTCGATCGTATTGATCTTTACTCGCTCTGAATCTGCTGATACCTCCGCAATACCCTTTATCTTGTCCCCATTAAATAGCCATACAACAATCAATTCTCGTCTTACGGCTGCGACCTTTAAACTTTGCTTAAGTTTTTTATCCATGACCACACCTCGGGTCTTTTATGATTATTATACATCCGGACTGGTATCCAAAGAAAAATTTTCCTTACTAGTGATATAGAGTACATATACATAATGTTCCAAAACAAGTATGATTACTCCAATAACTAGATGATCGGAGAGATGTTACGTTGTGGGATCAGATTATAGGATTTTTGAGCAATAAACTTATCGGTGCTGGTGGTCTCGTTGCCATACTAGGGGCTATTATTCTACCTCTTTTAAAGGCACAACCAATTACAGCGCTGACCTCGACAAAATTAGAAAGAGTATTATTTACCAAAGAAAGAAGAGTTTCTGTAAAATTAGCATACTTCATTGTACAATGGATAATCAGTTGTACCTTAGCGACTTTGTTTGCCTTTTTTCTGTACACACTCAATATTTCTTTTATTGTTGTAACATGTATTATTATTGTAGCTTCATTTACATATATGATGCTTCAATACATAGTTAGCACAAAGAAATCTCTGCTGGATAAGCATCTTTCTAGTGCTCTGAACATTATCATATCTGTAATATTTTTATTAGTACATACAGCAACTATCTTTACAGCATTACCGAGCTTCTTTGCTGGTGTGGTGAGTTCCAGCAATTTTAGTGCAGATGATAAAATTACTGCAGAATTTTGGATAATGATGGCTATTTTCTTCGCGGTTAATTGTGTTGTTAATTTGTTCTTATTACTTAGTGCCCGAAATACATTTAAAGAATTTATTAAGAAATTTAACAAATATATAAGTGAAGGGTTTTATATTATTGAGGTGAACAGCGACAAAAAATGGTATGTTTTTCACCCTACGGATAAAGATAATATATTATTAGGCAATAAGGAGTCGGTTGAAGAGGCAACTGAATTTAGAATAATTGAGAGGAAAAAAGTACTTGAGCATACAATTAATTATATAAGAGTACCCAAAGTTTTAGAAGAACCTGTGGAAGACAGAGAGGATTACGTTATATGAGCAATATATACAAGGTATTAAAGACAGACTCTGAATTTTTAACAGCTGCCTTAAAACAGTCTCAAGTGGATATACTTGAATGTCGCGGTGATCTGGGTGGCTGTATAATTGATTGTGGTGGTCCAGTCCAAAAATGGAGCCCAGTTAGCGTTAAGGTTGCTGATGCTTATTACATGAGAAATGAATTTGAGTTTAGGATCGTTTTGGCATAAGTGTGTATAACAAATACCCAGTCAACCTTAAATGGTTGGCGGGATTTTTTTTATGTTGATTAACGAATACACATTTGATTATAAAGCGAACGAATGTTCTTGTTATTGGAAAGCTATTAGCATGGAAATGCAGATTGGTAAAATTGTTTACATAGATAAAGTCGGCAAGTACGCGCAACATGATGTAGTTATATATTGCCAAAAGTTCACTAAATATTAACTTTTAAGGATGATGTTGTTTAAAATACATAAAACGACATTATTCTCAAATGATGTGTGATATTGTTTTGTTGAACGCAAATTTAATAGGGAGGAGGATAGGGATTTAAAAATAAAAATAAAATTTGAGGGAGAATAATAATGAATAATTTTAAGAAAATCACCAGTTTAATAATGACCTTGTGTATCGTGATTGTTTTCTCAGGTTCAACTTATGCCAATTCAGCAGAAAGAACTACAGAAAACTCAAGCGAAATTATACCCTATAATCTCACTACTGATGTTTTTGATGATAACAATGAGGTAGTAGGTACAAAAACAGTAGACACAATTATTGAAAAGATAATCACAGACACAGAAACAAAACTTGATCTTAAAGAAGACATTCGGTACACTTTTAATGAGCCATCAAGTGATTATGCTAGGCTATTTCAAGATGAAATTAAACACACGGAAATAGTAATCACATCTGCTGGCGATTATTTTATTGATGGACAGCAACTTAGTGATGAAGTGCTGAACTCAGAAGTATCTTTGAATGAAGAATTAGGGTTGATGCCTAGATATCTTACTGAAGCAGGCGGATACTACTACGGTGCATATTATACAAACGCTACAACTTCGAATGCTACTCGCTTCCAATGTTTTTCCTATTCAGACAATACTAACTTTTTTCTTGATCCTGGAGGCGAAAAATGGCCTAAAGTAGTCTTGTTGGCTAACCAAGGTTCTGTTGTATCAGATTTTAAAATGTATGCTAATAATGTAGCCAGCGCTCGTTCAAATATTTCAACTGCGTCTGCAGCTCTTATAGCGTCCGGTGCAGGCATATTGACACCGGGATTTGTGCTGGGGCTTATAGGGTCTTCTGCAAGTGCTTATGCAATCTATGAAAATGGGAATAGTGGCCGGGCCGCTATAAAAAATGCTTATAGTGTGTTGTATAATAATGGAGGACAAGTTGTGAACGAGTATTAATAAATGTTTGTGAGGTGTATCAATTGCAAAACACATCTCTAATCAGATTTGCACGCTATTTTTTCAACATTGTAACAGTAATATTTGTCGTCCTGATTTTCCTAGATCCTCATCACTCAATCTACCTATTTTTTATGGTTTTGAGTATGAGTGTGTCATTGTTTTTACAATTGGGAGAATCACATTATGAAAAAAAATATTCCACTGCTTCAAATTTTCTTTTGGGAATCGCCGGCGTTATTTCTTTATTAGTGTCGGTTTTTATTCTCTTTAAACTTTAAATCTATATTTATAAAACTAGTTCGGATAACTCATGTTTGGGTCATTCTATATGAGCTACAGAGGAGAGCGTTCTAGCAATCTTTCGTTTTGATGTAAAGTAAACGATAAATAGTAGTATATATGACCAAGTAAGGGGAATTTTCCGAATTGGCAAAAATCGATTAAATACCTGAAAGCCTATATTAGGATACAGATTGGTGTCACCAATCATGTCTTCTAATATAGGTTATTTTTTTAATCAATATAAGGAAGATAATCAGCTAGGGATCAACGCTTTTTGACTTAGTTGAGGATAAGGAGATACGTGGCATTGTAATGGTGCACACAGTAAATTCCCAAATTATGAAATAACCCGTCAACCTTAAGTGGTCGACGGGGGTGTTTTTGTTTATTGAATTGTGTACTCACTTACCTCAAATGTGAGTATTTTATCGAATACAACATAGTCTTTACGTTTGCTGAAAGGTCCTTTGTTATTTGTATGCTTATCAATAGCATATGAACCTGGTCCTCTACCAGCATCACGGGAGTCATACCATTTCAAGAATGCATCTACTTCTGCAATTGGTAGGTCGTATTCTTTTTCTGTTCCATTCACCAGAGTGATGGTAAGAATAGCACGATCACCTGTTGGCTGCTCTGGAGTTGCTGTAGGTTTAGGCGTCACTGTTGGTGTAACAGTTGGGCTAGGAGTACTTGTAGGCACTGGAGTAGCCGTTGGTGTTGGTGTAGCAGTTGGTGTTGGTGTAACAGTTGGGCTAGGAGTACTTGTAGGCACTGGAGTAGCCGTTGGTGTTGGCGACGGGGTTACAGTCGGCGTAGGTGTTGGCATTTCTGAATAAACATTGAATTCACTTGCTGACCACCCTTCTCCAGCATATAGACCTATTCTTGTAATTCCTTTTTGTGTGATAGGAGAAAGTGGAATTTCACGAATTACACCATCTGGAATCGCAGAAAAGGCAGCCGAAGTGGTAGAAAGATCAGTGGTGTAAAGAAGTACAGAAATGTGTTTATTGCCTGTATATCTATAGTATTTTATATCAGTTTTTTCGATATCTATCCACATAACCCTATTAGTGGAACTGAAGTCCTCTGAGGTTTTTGAATCACCATCTGTAATTTTAGTAGTAGTGTACATTTGTAAGTATGCATTAGTTCCCACTGAGAAAATTTTCCCATCTAATAATCCTTCAGAAGCAGCGAAAGTCTCTTTCATAGGTAAAGCCGAAAAAATAAAAACGAAGCTAAAAACGAATAGTAAAGCTATTTTAAACTTTTTCATCTGATACACTCCTCCTTATTAATGTTCTGATAACTCCACTTTTTAATCTATTTATTCTTTTTCATTGAATCCCACCTTTATTTTGCGTAACGTTTGAATATTAACTTTTAATGGAGGAATATGTCTAAACATTAATTACTTTATATGGGATAAAATATATATGTTCTTTAAAAATACATATGCAGGAATTTGAGTGATCGTTTACTTGTTGCTTATGAAACGTATGTTCGTATATAATACAAACAAATGTTCTTATTTTAGGGGCTATCAACATGCATATGCAGATTGGTCAAACCATTGAAATTATTTACTCTGATAAAGTCGGTAAAATCACTCAGCGCAAAATTGAAGTGAAAGGCATAAAGGATGGGAAGATTCGCGCAACTTGTTTAAACACTGGAGCGCCGAGGGTGTTTCTAGCGACAAACATATTAGCTTGGCAGCCAAGTGATAAAGGAGCAATTGCATGAAGCCATTAACGAATAAAGAAAAAGAAGTCCTTGAAGCGTTGATTAAGATGATCAAAGTCAATCACTATCCACCTACTTTGCGGGAGCTTGCCAAGGAGGTAGGATTGTCATCTACAGCGGTAATACATGCGCACATGGAGCGCTTAGAGATCAAGGGGTACATACAGAGAGGTAAGAACATGCCACGAGCGTTGAGAGTTATTAAGGGAGTCGACGAAGACAATGAAATCACAACAGCGTAAGAAACTTGAAGGTAATGGACTATGGGAGGGAAGTCGGGTGATAATACCTGAGCATAAAAATAGGATTCTGGACGATTCGCTGAAAGAAGAGGTGCGATCAAAGCCTGATTTAGATCCCCAAGCATTAGCTGAAATCTCACAGGTATTAGCTCAATCTTTAGAGGATTGCAGTCCGATCACGATTACATTGTTTGGGGAATATGAGGACAGATCCATCCATGGAATAGTCATGAGAGTCGATCGGCAGTTGAAACAGATTAAGTTCCATCATGATGACGATTGGGAATGGATTAAACTAGAGGAAATTATTGAGGCAATCACTTAATCGAGTGTCGCTTTATCTCGTATTAAGCTAACGGGCAGGATTGCGTGGAGAGCCAACAAGTAAATATTTACATTTAAAACGTATGTTCTAAAATATATTATGGAACTTAATACATAGGAGGCCATGTATATGATAAATCGAATTTCAACACCATTTAGTTATTCATCTGCTGTTGCGGCTGGTGACTATGTGTTTCTCGGATTACATCGGGGTTTTGGACAGAGCTTTACAGAACAGATTCACAATACTTTCTCACACTTAAAAGAGACTCTTAATCAACTTGATGTACCACTGGATAATGTTGTTAAGGTGAATGTATACCTAAAGTACATTAAGGACTTACCTGAAATGGAACAGGTTTTTTGTGAGTATTTTGAAAAGGATAAATTCCCTGCTAGAATGACATCTACGACAGAGTTTTTTGACTCTGATTGTCTTATGATGATTGACGGAATAGCATACAAAGGATTGAACTAACGAGAAACTTTTGTTCAACGCACGAAGAAGCAGCACGCGATCCGCAGTGCTTCTTTTTCATTAAGATATAGGGCAGGATTGATTCATTGCTTAGCGAATAACTTAACTAAGGAACTAGCCCAATATGGGAGGATTAAATGAGTATAGAAGATTATAAAAATAATGATGATTTACATGTATGATTCAGTTATAAAAAAACTAATAGTAGACTACGAAAACAAATCGATTGAGGTTCACTTTTTAAAGGTAGTTGAGCGTGTTGACCGAGGTGAACATAATTTCACATATAAGGTTAGGGAAGCAATTTTAACTTTCTCAGGTGTCGTTTACGCTAACTTGCCTTATTGTATGGAATTTGATGAATGGAGCGAATTTTATCGTTCTGCAATTGTTAAATCCTCAAGGATGCTTGAAAGAGTCCCTGAGCGAGCAAAATCAAACAAACTACTTTAACATATTTATTTAGGAATTGATAACGGAAACGAATATAACCAACAGGATATAGTCTGTTCAAGTTATTCAATGGAATTAGGATCAAACGAATATATTCTACATGATGATTTTGAATGGTTGTACGAAGAATAAGACGAATTGCTCGTTCAACTAACGAGAAACGATAGCGTAAAGAGCAGACTGCTAATGCAATCTGCTTTTTATATTGAAGTAACGGGCAGGATAGCTCAATCGTTTCTCGAACTCTTTTTGAGATGGAGTATTTACGAACTTCGTGATTAACGTTATGCGACATACAAGCTAAAATAGTTTGAAAATATATGGACGAGAAATTAATATTATACATCTAAGCAAAGAAAAGGAGATTAATTTATGAGTATTAAATTTAGAAAAGTAAGTGATTTTAACCGTGGTTTAATCTTTGAATTGTTGACAGATGCTTACTTATTTGATTGCAGATATGAACAAAATTGTAGTTCAGATTGGCAGGAATTTGATAATTTCTTCTTTGATAATTTACAGATTGCAGATGAATGTGGGTTTATTACTACATTAAACGATGAAGCAATTGGTTTTGTTTCATGGGACCCAAGAAATGTACCTGATTATGTGGAAATCGGACATAATTGTATTGCTACAAAACAAAAAAGCAATGGTTATGGTAAAATGCAACTCCAAGAAGCTGTTAATAGAATCATAAAAAATGATGTTAGGAAAATTGTTGTAACTACTAATATCGACTTTATATCTGCTCAAAAAATGTATGAGAGTGTTGGATTCAAAATACATAAAAAAAGAAAAGTTGAGGGTTTTGTTAGAGAACATATAGATTATGTATATTCTTTAGAAGGTAGGAACTACAAATAACACCATAATCACGCATCGGAACATTCGGTAAAATTCATTACGCTAACGGGAAACGATAGCTCAATAAAGACAATAAGACCCTAAAACAATTATCTAATTAAAATGCCTCATCAGTATAATCACTGATAAGGCATTTTAATTAGATAATTTATACCTTGATTTCTTCCCATCCTGGTGGTAATGGATCCTCAGGTGCTGGTTTTAGATGTGCTGGCAGCACACTAATAAGTAACGGCTCTCCAATATCGAGCAAGACATTTTTTGTTCCTTTAGCTATAACAATGCCGATCTTACTGATATGGAAACCATCTATGATACGGACTTGAACGCCAAGCGTTAATTCTTCGATTTTCAATTTTTCCATCCCCTAAGGTTAATTTTCTTTACTTCGTCCTATTAAGTAGGATGCGATGACACCGTTAAAATACCTTTTAAAGATATTCTTAAAGTGGATGACCCGGGGGAATAACCCGGGTCTCTTTCTTTGTGGGCTTTCCCCACAGGTTCCCCACAAGGAGTAAAAATGTTATTCGTTTTTTCTGTTTTTTAACAATGCTATTGATACATAGAGGATGCAAAAAAATCAATTGGAAAAAGGAACAAAGGTTATTGACGAAGTTGTTGATACTATGCATAGATCACGAAGAATGTGATGAATTTAACATCTTAATTTTTAATTTTATTGCTAAATGAAAGTAGATAAATAAGCTTAGGCAACACTTGGAAAATGCAAGATTTGTCACTTCGCGTCTTGCAAAATCAAGTTACAATCGTTGAAAAAGTCAAAAGGATATTATACTAGATGACATTCTGAAAGGGGCTATGTCGGTGGTACAGTTACCAAAAGTGAACGAGCTCGGATTTTTTGAGATTCGTCTGGAGTCAATTGGAGGGTTGGGTGCGAACCTGGCTGGTAAAATGCTTGCAGAAGCAGGTGTTGTCGGTGCTGGAATGAATGGGGTCAGCTTTTCGTCATATGGTTCGGAGAAGAAGGGATCAGCGGTAAAAGCGCATATCCGGTTTTGTGATTTGAATACGCCTATTCGTGACACGTCTCCGGTTGAGCGTCCGCATGTTGTTGGGGTATTTCACGAAGCATTAGCAAAGACAGTTAACGTAATTAGCGGAATTTATGAACATAGCACAGTATTGGTGAACTCAGCAAAATCGCCGGAGGAATTGAAATCCTCCCTGAATATGATGGCAGGAACTATTGCAGTCGTTGATGCTACAACGATCGCCTTAGATGAGAAAAACCGCGTTAATATGGCGATGCTAGGCGCGTTGTTCCGGATGTGTGATTTCTTGGACCCTGAAATTATGAAAGGCGTTATAGAGAAATCACTAGGCAAAAAATATCCACAGGCAGTACAGTCAGCACTGACTACTTTCGACCGTGGATTTAATGAAGTTAAGTTTATGCATTTTCCACTGCCTGCGGGCGTGACAATGCCTGAGTTCGTGCGGTCTGATATTTCCGCATTGGGTTATGAAACACAGCCTATCGGCGGTACCATTACGAATCCTGGCAGCAGCTTTTTAAAGAACTTGAGCATTTCTCGCTCCGGTTTGCTGCCTCATTTTAAGCAGGAGGATTGTATTCATTGTGCGCAGTGCGATACGGTGTGTCCTGATCTGTGTTTTGTTTGGGATGAGCAGCCTGATAAGAAGGGGCGTCCACAAATGTTCCTGCAAGGTATTGATTATCAATACTGCAAAGGCTGTTTAAAATGTGTAGAAGCTTGTCCTACAACTGCCTTGTCTGGCGAACGTGAGGAAGAGGGCTACGCAGAGAGTCATACGGTCCGGCATATTTTTGATCTCGTTACTGAGGCCTAATTAACGGAGGAAAGGTGGAATACACGTGGCTATAGATTATGAAAAAGAAGTAGGCTCTGCTAAAGTAGAGCAGAAATTCCTATATGAATCCGGCAATGAAATGGCGGCTTATGCTGCTCATCAGATAAATTATCATGTAATGGGGTATTTTCCTATTTCTCCATCGACAGAAGTAGCGCAATTTCTTGATACGATGAAAGCGAACGGCCAGCATGATATTATGCTGATTCCGTCAGATGGCGAGCATAGCTCTGCTGGTATCTGTTATGGCGCTTCAACGGCTGGCGGACGTGTATTTAATGCTACCAGTGCCCAAGGTTATATGTTCATGCTTGAGCAATTGCCTGTACAAGCTGGTACGCGTATGCCTATGGTTATGAATCTAATCTGCCGTTCGATCTCTGGACCGCTGAATATTCACGGGGACCATTCAGATTTGTATTTTGCTTTGAATACAGGTTGGCCTATTTTAATGTGCCGGGATCCACAATCTGTTTATGATATGAACCTAATGGCATTGAAGCTTGCGGAACATGCTAAAGTTCGTCTTCCGGTAATGGTGGCTTCAGATGGATATTTCACCTCCCACCAGAAACGCCGCGTTCAAGCTTTTACTCATCGGGAGGATGTTCATAAATTTGTTGGACCACAACCTCCAACAGGCTTTACCGATACTTTAGACCGCAATAATCCGGTAACGGTTGGTCCTTATATGAACGAACCTGACTATATTAACAACCGCTATCAGCAGTCCGTAGCTATGTACAATGCGGGTGAAGTTTTTGAAGAAATTGCGAAGGAATTTGCTGAGTTAACCGGACGTCATTATCCAATGATCGAGGAATATCGGATGGAAGATGCTGAAGTAGCCGTATTCTTGATGAATTCCGCCTCTGAGATTATTAAGGATGTTGTGGATCAGCTTCGGTTGCAAGGGATCAAAGCCGGTGCAATCTCGCCGAATATGATCCGTCCTTTCCCGCAGAAGCAAATTGCTGAAGCGCTGAAAAATGTTAAAGCAATCACCGTTGGTGACCGTGCAGATTCTGTTGGCGGACATGGTGGTAACATGGTCAATGAAATCAAGGCAGCCCTGTTCACATATGGCAACACTACGACTAAAGTAATTAGCCGTATCTATGGTTTGGGTGGTAAGGACTTCTACGCAGAAGATGGTCATGCCTTTTTCCAATTAGCAATAGATGCTGTTGCTGCAGATCGAGTAGACATACCATTTGATTATTATGGCCACAATCCGGGTACATCAGATAAAGCTCCGCAACGTCTTCTGAAGCCAATGGACTTTGACTCACTGAAGACAGGCTTAATCACTGTGAAACAGGATGAAGCAACAGGCAAATTAAGCGTACGGATTCCGCCACTGCGCAGCTTGACGAAGAAACCTAAACGGCTCTCCCCAGGGCATGGTGCGTGTCCAGGTTGTGGGATTTTCTCAGGACTGGAGACTTTCTTCAAAGGAATTGAAGGGGATATCGTCGCACTTTATCATACAGGCTGTGCCATGGTAACGACAACGGGGTATCC
The DNA here is from genome assembly GCF_037992965.1 of Paenibacillus sp. FSL E2-0190. Classification (NCBI taxonomy): domain Bacteria; kingdom Bacillati; phylum Bacillota; class Bacilli; order Caryophanales; family Paenibacillaceae; genus Paenibacillus; species Paenibacillus sp. FSL E2-0190. The sequence continues at coordinate 3,951,441 of NZ_CP150306.1, read as the reverse complement.
GTATTCCTCCCATAAATCAACGTTTATCCATAATCTTTTCCAAAATGGAGCGGCTACCTTGTCCGGTGTCGTAGAGATGTTCTGGGAACGCAAACGTCGCGGTGAGCTGGATGGACTAGGGCTTAAAGAGGACTTTACGTTTGTTATGGTAACCGGAGATGGCGGTATGGACATCGGGATGGGACCGGCAATTGGAGCTGCACTGCGTGGTCACAAAATGATTATTGTAGAGTACGATAACGAGGGTTACATGAATACTGGAGCACAGCAGTCCTATTCGACACCACTGGGTCACCGTACTTCAACCTCCAGTATCGGCAAGCAGCAGCAAGGTAAAGTTACTCAGCATAAAGATACAGCACAAATTATGGCGGCTACTAACATTCCTTATGTCTTCACGGGTTCGGAGGCTTATCCGCAGGATCTGGTGAAAAAAGCGGCAAAAGCACAGTGGTACGCACAAAACGAAGGTTTGGTGTATGGTAAAATCCTGATCGCATGTCCGCTAAACTGGATGTCTGATGATAAGGAAGGCACGAACATCGTATCATTAGCTGTTGAGTCTTGCTTCTTCCCGTTATATGAAGTAGAGCATGGTTCTACGAATATCACATATAATCCTGAAGATAAGGGCAAACGTGTTGAGCTCTCAGCATGGCTGAAGACAATGGGTAAAACTCGTCATTTGTTGAAACCTGAGAATGAGCCAGCTTTACACAGCTTCGAAGAAGAAGTTGAGCGCCGTTGGAATCGTCTCAAGGCAAAACACGAACATCCTGACTTATAAGCTGTGTCTATCTCCAGTATATAAAATATGAAAAAACCCGGCAGATTTGTCTGCCGGGTTTTTTTGTGATTAGGGAGCATTTGCGCGTAAGAAGCAGCTTTCGGACACCACTGACCTTAAACACAGCTTTCTTTCCCATTTGGAATTCTAACGGACTCCATAGCAGTTATCGGCCCTAAAACTCCCAAAATGAACCCTTTTTGAAGGAATAGTGTCACTGGAGTCCGCGAAACTTTTGAAAAAGCTAAAAAACCAGCAAATAACGTCTCTTAGGTCCTATGTGTTAAAGACTTGGTCATTTACAGTTAGAATAAAGTCCAGTTTCCTTTTACTCTTGCATGTTGCTCTGCTCTAACCAGAAGATAGCGGGTACAAATGACAAGACAAGCACTACCTACGATTAAAGCGCCGAGAGCCCACCACCAGCTAGTACCGATATTATCGTATAACGCCCCGCGCACAAGAACCAGACTATATGTGAGTGGAAACAGAAGGGATAAACCCGTTGCCCATGCTGGGAATACTGCTGGTGGAATACGAACCCCGCCAAACAGCTCCATTGGTGCTTGAAAGATGTAATAGAGTAGCCCTGAATCCCTTGAGAAGAGAGATATCGCACACAGCAAAGCTCCCCATATAACCGCTGATATCATGATAAGTATTAATACAGGTATTAAGGCGCCCCAGTTAACAGTCGTTACGTCCGCAAGAAAAATGAAAGTCAGAAAGGAGAAGCAAGCGAACATCCATATTCCGTGAAATAGTGAATATACGGAACGTCCATACAGGAAGGCCATTTTTGACGCTGGCGTTAGGAACACTACCTCAAGTGTACCCCCTTTGCGTTCTTGTTCGAATAACCATGCGGCTTGCACAACCGTCCAGTATAACTGAAAGACGAGATATCCGCTCAGCAGAAAAAGGGGAATCCGTCCATCTGGTATTACTTTTGAAAGTGCTGATCCTGCTCCGGTTCTAAAGGGCTGCATAGTAAAGTAGGTGGTTAAAAAGGTGAGCGCCGGCCAGAGTAGAAGTGAAAAAAACACTGCGCGTCCCTTAACTCTATTTCGATGCTGCTTAGTGATCTCCGCGCTAAGGGTAAACCATAAGCTATGTAAGTTCATGATACCCTTCCTTCCGAAAGGAGGATAATCGCATCCTCCAAAGTAGGTTTTTCGGATGCGAAGCTTTTAATGCTAAGCCCCTGCTCAGTAGTCCATGGCAGCAGCTCTGTAATGATTCTATCAGCCGAAGGTGTCTTTACAGAAATGCGCTGCAGTCCATCATTTTGAAGTTCTAGTTTTTCTGTTGCGCAGACACCCATTAATTCCGCAGGCTGAGTAAATGTTCGTAGATGCTCTAGTAGCTTGGGACGAAGTGATTCATGCCAGCCTGTAACCTCTAAATGAGCAGTTTGCGAGCCTGCAACCTGATGGACAATCCGTTCAGGTTTGTCACAGAGCAGAAGCTCGCCTCGATTCAGTACATAAACTCGGTCACAAAGTTCTTCGACCTCCTGTAAATAATGGCTGGTCAGAAGGATACCCTTTCCACTGTCCAGTGCAAGCTTTCTTATCGTACTGCGAAGCTGCCTGGCAATAGGGGCATCAAGGCCAAGTGTGGGCTCATCTAGAAATAAGTATTGTGGATCGTTGATAAGTCCGCGGGCGATTTGCAGCCGTTGCTTCATCCCTTTAGAATATTGTTCAACGGGTTGGTCAGCAGCTTGGGTCAAACCCACTTCCTCCAGAAGACGTCCTGCTTCTCTAGCGATGAGAGGGCTGTTCATTCCATAGAGTTTACCGAAGTATTCAAGATTCTCTCTACCAGTGAGCCGCCAGTACAACATTCGTTCTCCTCCGGCGATCATATTTACTTTTTGCTGAATGGCCTGTCGATTTTTGTGTAGTGACATTCCATCGACTTCAATCCTGCCGGAGGTTGGCTCTAGGAGAGTAGAAAGCATACGTATTGTAGTGGTTTTTCCAGCGCCATTTAGACCGAGAAGACCTACGATTTCCCCCGCAGCGATATCTAAAGATAGTGATTTCACTGCTGTCACTGATCTTTTTTCCGAACGGAACCAGCTCAGTTTATGTTTGCTCTCGTAAATCTTAGTAACTTCATGCATATTAATCAATGGTTTCACCCCTCCAAGGTTTTAGAATCGTTCGAATAACCCGCGCTCTATGCGCCGGTTTGTCCATTGACCAACCGTTATGTATACAACACTAAGCAGTATGATTGGCCATATGTCAGGTAATCGTATTGCTTCTCCAGTTAGCAGCGAGCCTCGAAGGAGTTGTAGCGCATTGGTCAATGGGAAAATCTCACCTATAGCCTGCAAGTAGTCAGGCAAGTATTGCCTTGGAAACTGAAATCCACACAGTAGAGCAGTTAGCGTAAATAGAGTATTTTGCACAATGAAGGTGTCCCTTGTATAAAGCATAATGCTTCCTAGCACCAGCGCCATCGCATAACACGATAGTAAAAATAGCAAAATTCCCATGAAGACAGATAGGAAGTCAACGGAGGGGAGTCGAAGTCCTGCTAAAAGGCCAAAGAAGAGAACTACCAGCAATTCCGCCCCACTTCGATACAACTGCTGGACTGCGTTTCCTAGAAAATAACCGCTCCGGCTTGAAGGGGAGAGCAACAGTGCCTCAAGTGTACCTTCTCTCCATTCGGTAATAAGTGCCCTGGATACGTTCATCATCATACTAACGGAAAATATACTGAGCATACCTCCAATAATTACATAGGTCAGATAGTCCTCACTGCCACTATAGATAGCAAATTTTGAATCTATATCCCCTTTGATTAGATACACATAAGAAAAATAAGAGATGATGACTAGATAAACTCCATCAATAATGTGCCCGAATGTAAAGGTCCAGGGAAAGGCTCTAAGATTAGATTTTTGGTTTCTTTTTAGGGTTGCGATAGCGATATGCCACATATATACTCACACCTTTCATTAACCTCATTGTTCAAGGTACTGCCTTTGCAGGATGAGCAGATTATCAAAGACTTCTTTGTTCACTGAATAAAATAAATAATTCCCTTTTCGCTGTGATTGGGTAAATCCTGCTTCACTTAGTTGTTTTAGTTGTTTAGAGACCGCAGCTTCAGAAATACCCAATATTGGCGCAAGCTGCTTGGTACAATGCGGCCCTTTCCACAGCAGTTTCAGAATTCGCATCCGCGTATCATCACTTAAAGCTTTGAGTTGGCGCAACAGGTCACTCGGCGGTCCCCCACTAAAGGCAAGACCGGGAACATCCACCGTGAGAGGCAAAAATAAAGTGTCTTCGAACCAGCCAACAAGCAGATGCGGAAATATGAATGTAGAAGGAAAAACGTACACTTGTCCAAGCTGGTCATAAGGAAAGTAATACGTTACAGCCTTTTGTACTGTCAGAGTCCCGTTCTCTGAGAGGAGGCGTGGGTGGAGCGTATTTAGTGCCTTTTCCGGGGAACGACTGGCTAAGTCTTGAAACTGAGCGGCTGAGATGTTCATAAATGGTTCAATATAGTCCCATTCCTGCCCGAAATAATCATGTTCGTATGTAATTAATGTTGAGATTAATAGCTTGCGAACACTAGCCAGATTGTTTATCAGGTACTTCACGTTTCCACTCAACTTCATCAGCGAACGCTTGCTTTCAGATTCATTCAGCCATTCGACTATGGTACTTAGTGCAATTTCTTGATTCATAAATAGATACACTAGCTCTGCATCCGGAAGTTTTTTGAGTAGGGTGATTCCTTGATTGCAAGAAATAGGGACACCCATACGGTCCGGTAAATCTAGCAGAGCGATCCAACGTTCTGACAACTGCCCAAGTGTGTGGATGTTCTCCTGTAGAGCAAGAGGCATTCTTTTCTTGAGCTCCAGAGCCCATTGTAATCTTGTTGGATGGTGTTCTGGTTGATGGAAGACATGCAGACTGCATAATAACTCATGAAAAGGACTGACGACCGTTTTGATCTTTCGATTTAAAGTTTGGAGTGAGCTCATCTCTTTCCTTTCCGATTAACTGTTTGGTTAATCAAAAACCACTTTCGCGTAAAGTGTTCAAAATTATAGGGGGAATGGTCAAGATTGTCAAATCTTTTATGCAGAAAAAAGCGAGAGCACATCCCCATGCGTTGGACATGGATGTTCCTCTCACTTATAGGATTCTTTTAATAGAGTTATGAAGTAGAGTTTTATCTTCTGCCTCTAGGCATCATAGAGTTATCGCACATGATATCTTTAACAGAATAGGTGTAGCAATGGCGAGGAACTGGGACACAGTGATGGCGTCTAACGATTTCTACCGGGTGAATAACATTCACAACTTGAGGGTGGTAATAATCTTGATAAACCACCTTAGGTGGGTCGGTGACAGTTTGGGCCGGACATTTTGGACATTCTTCTGACATTTCCTTCAGCTCCTTTGTGTGTGAACTTACCGTATTATACGCACAGAACAAAGGTATGCTTGGTTATTTGTCTAGTTTATAAAAAAATGGGTGGGATTATTGTTTGTATATCTCTCGCATTACATGACGAAGCTCCGGGATAATTAGCCGTTCCATAGCCAATTTAACGGCTCCAGTGGAGCCGGGCATAGAAAAAATAGCTGTGTTGCCAATCGTACCTGCAATTGCTCGACTAAGGATTGCCGCCGAACCTATATCCTCTGTGTAGCTTAACATTCGAAAAATCTCACCGAAGCCCGGCAGCGTTTTATCCAGCAAGGATGAAACAGCTTCGTAGGTGGTATCACGGGGAGAAATTCCTGTTCCACCCGTGAGCAGTACGGCTTCAACTCCAGTGTGATCAGCGTTTTTATAGAGTAGTTCACGAATGTCTTGATAGTTGTCTTTGATAATGGTACGGCCTATAACTTCATATCCGGCAGCCTCAAGCATGGATTGGATTAAAGCTCCACCGGTATCGGTTTCGGTAGTTCTGGTGTCGGAGACGGTAATGATATAGCAGGATACGGATTGTGGTGCTTCCTTCCGATGTTCTTCAACGGATGACAATGAGATCAGCTCCTAAATTAGAGATGTTCTCATGATAGGGTATGGAGGAAGCAAAGACAAGTTTCGTTATCCAGCGCTAATCTTTTGAGGTTATAGGGATGCCGCTTGCGTGCTTTGGCATCATGTAGTAAACTCGCTACCATACCCGTAATTTGCAAGGAGCGATGAATCATGGAACAGGTTGTACCTGTGTATATATTGTCAGGATTTCTGGGAAGCGGCAAAACTACCCTGCTGCAGCGCCTGCTGGAACATTGGAAAGATCAGGGCTTACGCCCGGCAGTAGTGATGAATGAGCTGGGTGAAGTGAATCTGGATGGGCTGCTGGTTGAGCAAACCGTTCCTATGGCTGAGCTGCTCGGCGGCTGTATCTGCTGTTCTATCCGAGGAGATCTCAGTACAGAGCTAACTACTCTTATCAAGAAGGAATCACCGGATGTTGTTGTTATTGAGGCCACAGGTGCGGCGAACCCGCTGGAAATTGTAGATGGCGTAACCGAAACTTCACTGTATCAAAAAGTAGAGCTGAAAAGCTTGATCACTGTCGTTGACGCCGCGCATTTGCTCGAATTGTACCGTGCGCAGCAAGGCGCAACCTATCGACTGATGCAGGAGCAAATTCGCTGCGCCTCTGTTTTGATTCTGAATAAAACTGACCGTGTCTCAGCAGATGAAGCGGAAGAGATCACAACCGTTCTGCGAAAATGGAATTCTTATGCACCGATTATGCCAGCGGAGCGTTGTGAGATCGACACAGAGGAGCTCCTGCGTAGCGCAGGTGGAGTTCTTACGGATTCACAGCTTGAAGAGGGCGACAGTGAAAGCCATGTGCATGAGGAAGCTCTGCAACCTTCAGGAGGCACCCATGCTTCCCACGATCACGTGATGGCATACACACATTACTTCAAACGACCTGTCAACAGCGAGACCTTTGAACAGTTCGTCAAGGAGCTTCCGCGGGATGTTTATAGGGCTAAAGGCATTGTGACCTTTAATGACACCTCCAGTCGTTTTCTTTTTCAATATGCTTACCGTGAAGCTGATTTTATGAAAATCACACCTCAAGGCGAAGTGCCAGACGTAGCTGTATTTATCGGGGAACATTTCTCATCCAGTGAGTTACGCACGAAGCTGCTGGAGATGGAAGGACGTATTTTAGTTCGGCCTGGAACGATCAAAAGAAGCCTGTAATCCGTTCTGCTTCAGAAGAAGCTGTGGTTCATTCCTAATCTTGTAGGTTAATAGTAAGGCATACCATTAAAAATGCAGGAGGTTGAAGGCTATGACCCGAATTCAATATCAGGAGTGCATTGACGCTTGTCTCGAAAGTATGAATGCCTGTAACTACAGCTATGTCTCAAGCCTAAAAGAATATGATCTTGCATCTCTTCGTGAGAGCATGCGACTCGATCGTGAATGTGCGGATATTTGTTCTTATGCCATTCAAGCAATGACCCGTCAAAGTCCGTTTGTATCTGGAATTCTAAAACTATGTGCAGAAATATGTGAAGCATGCGCGGATGAGAGCAGCAAGCATATACATAATCACTGCCAAGAATGTATTAATGCCTGCCGTAAAGCTGCAGAGGCATGCCGTTTGATTAGCGATGCTGTTGAGGTATATGCGTAAATCGTATAACTTAACTCTCATATATGAACTAATAGCCAGACTGTTGCTGTAGAGATATAGCAATAGTCTGGTTTTTTATATCCAGGTCTGTTTGATTCATGCTATTGGTAGAAAAAAAGGAAACAAGCATGTAGAATGCTAAATACATACAGATTTAACCTTTTACATATTATTGATAGCGCTTACAAAAAAGATTGGAGGAGCAGTATCATGCAAAAGGTCCTTTTAGTTGATGATGAATTTATTATCCTGGATGGCATCTCATCGGTAATGAACTGGGAAGCATTGGGCACAGAACTTATTGGAACCGCGCAAAATGGCTTGGAGGCATTAGAATTAATCAAGCAAGCTATACCTGATATTATTATTACCGATATTCGTATGCCGGGAATGGACGGGCTGGAGCTGGTGGCGACGGTTACAGCGCTTCATCCTGAGACCTCTTTTATTATGCTGACAGGCTTCTCAGAATTCGATTATGCTAAGATGGCGATGCAGTATGGGGTTAAACATTATTTACTGAAGCCGTGCAGCGAAGAGAGCCTGAATGAAGCGCTAAGCGAGGTAGTTCAGAAGCGAGAGGAACGGCAGTACGAGGAGAACTTTATCCTATCGATAAAATATGGACTGGAACGTGTACTTCCACATGCCAAAGAACAATTCCTGAAGGAGCTTGTGACGAACAAGACCTATGGTGTGGAGGAATGGAAATATTTTGGTGAGCTGTTTGGACTGAATTTTCAGAGTCAACGTGTTAGGCTACTGCTGGTAGAGATTGAAGGAGAACATGAATATGAGCATTTGTTCGCGGTCAGTAATATTGCGGGAGATATTTTTCAACATCATATTTTAAGCTCCACCGTAGGGCGGCGTGTTCTGTTACTAATGGAAGATGACCTGTCTGAAGCTGCTTTATTTGAGAAAATAGACAGCATCCGCGCTACCTTTATGAAATATTATCATATTGATCTGACGGCCGCATTAAGTGAACCTGGAGAGCTGACGCAAGTAAGGCGTTTATTCACGCAGACGATTGAATGTCTTAGCCATAGATTTTATCTGGGGGAAGGGAGCTTAATTACAGAAAAAGATATCAGCATTCCAGAGGATGAGGAAGGTCTAGAGCTGCAACTGGATCTCGAACACCTCGTTATGCTCATTAAAGCGGGGCACTGGGCAGATGCTGAATGCGAGCTGCTGTCACTTTTGCATCAACTTCTGAATTTTAGATATGACATTGCCAAGACCAAATCCTATCTGATCCAGATCTTCATGGAGATTATACGTTTGAGTGATCAAAACAAGATGCAAACATATATTGATAAGCTGCCCCGAATGATGGAGACTAGCACGCTCCAGTCTTTTCAGCAGTTTGTAATGAGTATTGCAGAAGAGATTACCCTTGATCGTTATAGCCGCAATCGCAGTAAGCAATCGCAAATGGTGGCAGAGGTAAAGCGTATCGTGGATAGGCGTTATTGTGAAGAGACATTAACTTTGCAGACTGTTGCACAGGAGATTTATATGAATCCTGATTATGTTAGTAAGATGTTCAAGAAAGAAACGGGGGAAAAGTTTACGAATTATGTTATGAAATGCCGGATGCAAAAAGCGCTCGAAATCATCGAAGGATGTGCACATTTTACGATTGGACCTCTAGCTGAAGAAGTCGGTTTTGGAGATAATGTATCCTACTTTAGCAAAGCCTTCAAGAAATTCACGGGTTTTTCTCCTTCCGAATATAAAAAAACGGCTCCATAATTGTTTCATTTAAAGATAGCCCATATACCCTACGTACTTGATCGATAAGTACTGTGGGGTATTTTTGTGTGCGAGGACAAAGAGGGTTCCACGGTTTTGAACAAATAATTACCGGATATGAACATGGGGAAAGGACAGCTTTACCTGTAAAGTTATGTGCATAAGGAAGCTAGTCATATTACATACGGGGAGGCCAACCAATGGAGCTTAAGCATCAGCTGCTGACCAAGAAGTCCGGTATGAAACCCGGCAAATGGTCTTATGTGAAAAAAGAACTGCAGCGGAATAAATATGTGTATATCATGTTAATTCCCGTGGTGCTCTTTTATCTGATTTTCAGCTATGGGCCGATGTACGGTCTGCTAATGGCTTTTCAGAAATCCTATAGTCCTATAAAAGGGATTATGGCGGGGCAGTGGATCGGGTTTGATAATTTTAAAATGTTTTTTGAAAGCTACTACTTTTGGCGGATTATTAAGAACACACTGATTCTTAGCTTTTACAGTATTATTTTCGGATTTCCGGCACCCATTATATTGGCTTTACTGTTAAATGAGGTCCGGAATAAGTGGTTCAAAAGCACGATTCAAACCGTTAGCTATATGCCGCATTTCATTTCAGTCGTGGTTGTTGTCGGTATGTTAAAAACATTCTCAGCACTTGATGGCGGGTTGTTTAACGTAGTTCGTAGCTTTTTTGATCTACAGCCTGTGATGTTTCTGGCAGAGAAGGATATGTTCCGGCCACTTTATATTCTCTCCAACATCTGGCAAGGTGCGGGCTGGGCTTCCATCATCTTTTTGGCGGCGCTTAGCGGAATTGATCCCCAATTATATGAGGCTGCCAAAATAGATGGCGCAGGTCGCTGGAAACAGCTTCTGAACATTACCCTGCCGGGAATTATGCCTACTGTCGTCGTTATGCTGATTCTGCGTCTGGGCGCGGTTATGAATTCCGATTTTCAAAAAATATTACTGATGCAGACCGCTCCAACCTATGAAACCTCGGATGTTATCTCAACCTTTGTATACCGTTCTGGGGTGCTGGAAGGCAATTATACGTATTCCACAGCCATTGGATTAATTAACGGGGTTATAAATTTCTCACTGCTTTTGCTTGCCAACTCTATTAGTAAAAAAGTGAACTCCACCAGTCTTTGGTGAGGAACAGGAGGTGAACCTATGCGACGTTCGGCAGGTGAACGTATCTTTGACTGTATTAATGTGTTGCTGTTGTTAGGCATCATGGCTGTATCGATTTATCCGCTCCTGTATGTGCTGAATTCCTCTGTGAGTGATCCGAACGAACTGCTGCGTTCCAGGTCATTAATGCTGCTGCCTGAAGGCTTTCAGCTCGAAGCTTACAAAGCGGTATTTCAAAATTCGAAAATCTATAGTGGATATTTAAATACACTTTTTTATGTAACTGTTGGGACAATCGTTAATTTATTGATGACATCAATCGCAGCGTATTCCTTGTCCAGATCAGATCTTTTCGGTAGAAAAACACTGATGAAGTTAATCACATTCACGATGTTTTTTGGCGGAGGGATGATCCCGACTTTTCTGCTCATTCAGAACCTCGGGATGGTCGATACCCGCTGGGCGATGATTATACCTGGAGCGATTAGTACTTTTTATTTTTTGATAATGAAAACTAGCTTTGAGGGAATACCGATCAGCTTGATCGAGTCGGCGAAGCTTGACGGAGCTAATGATATCTTGATTTTATTCCGAATTGTACTGCCACTGTCCAAATCTATTCTCGCGGTTATGACTCTTTATTATGCGGTTGACCATTGGAATGATTATGTAGCCCCGATGCTGTATTTGCGCAGTCAGGATCTCTATCCGATTCAAATTGTAATGCGGGATATTCTGATTAGCAGCAGTACAGAGTCAATGGGAGCTGGGGTAGATACAGGCTTCGCTATCGGTGAGAACATCAAATACGCCACTATCATAATCTCAACGTTACCAATCATGCTGGTGTATCCGTTTATCCAGAAATATTTTGTTCAAGGCGCTTTAATCGGTGCCGTGAAACAATAAATAACATTTATTTATGGAGGCGATTTTGGGTGAAAAGAAAAATAGGGGCCATGATGTTAAGTTCCGTCCTTCTTTCTACAATGCTGGCTGGCTGTTCAGGCAATAATGATGGAACTAGTGCGGGTAATAAGGCGGGAGATCATAAGGGGAATACTACCGCAACTAATACGCCGGTGGAGAAGCTGACAGAAATTCCACTGCCAATTACAAAAGACGGAATGACGATTAATTACTGGCGTGCCAATGATGGTAAGCTTACCGCTTCTTTGGAGAGTTTTGGTGATATGGCCAGCTATAAAAAGAAAGAAGAGTTGACTGGCATCAAAGTGAAGTTTACGCACCCACCACTTGGACAGCAGAAGGATCAGTTCAACCTGTTGATTTCTACGAAAGAGCTTCCAGATGTCATTTATTATAATTGGGCGGATGCGGTTGGTGGGCCGGAGAAATTAATTGAGGATGGCCGAATTATCCGTTTAAATGAGCTGATAGAACAATATGCACCGAATCTTCGCAAAATCATTGAATCCGACCCGGATGTAAAAAAACAAATCACACTGGATGATGGAACGATTTATATGTTCCCTCTTCTGAAGCTGGATGCGCTGAAGCTGAATGCCACTTCAGGGTTGATTATGCGCAAGGATTGGCTCGATAAGCTGGGACTGAAGCCGCCGACCAACATTGAGGAATGGCATACTGTTTTGAAAGCGTTTAAAGAAAAAGATCCTAATGGCAACGGGAAGGCCGATGAGCTGCCGTTCACTGGAAACTGGGGTCCTGGTGACCTGACGAAGCTGCACGATTTCTCACCAGGGTTTGGGGTAATCGGCGGTTTTCAGATGAATGGGGATAAGGTCGAATACGGGCCGATTCAGCCAGGTTATTCAAGCTTCTTGGAAACGATGGCCACATGGTATAAGGAAGGGCTTATTGATCCGGAAATTATGACCAACGATGGCAAAGCCTTTGATTATAAAGTGACGAATAATTTAGCCGGTTCTTATGGCGGTGGTGTCTTTAGCGGTATGGGCAAATTCTTCAACCTGATGCGCGATACCGATCCGAACTTTAATCTTACAGGTGTACCTTGGCCGGTTTCTCCTAGCGGAACAGCTTATGCTACTTTTAATATGAACAATAAAGTATTGACGTATGGTGAAGCAATCACTACCGGAGCGGATAAGGATAAACTGAAGGATATTGTCCAATGGATGGATTTCAATTACAGCCCACAAGGACATGAATTGTTCAACTTCGGAATTGAAGGTGAGAGCTATGTGAAGGAAGGAGAAGGAATAAAATTCACAGATGTCATTACCAACAATCCTAAAGGTTTGACTTACGATCAAGCGTTAGCCTCATATGCGCTTTCGATTATGGATGGACCCATCAATCAGGATAGCCGTTATTTGGATGCTTTATTGTTCGATGAGGGGCAACGAGAGGCTAATGCTTCTTGGATGAAGGCTAGCTCTGATTTGACGCTTCCTCCGTTTCGTTTGAGCGTTGACGAAGCCAGCAAAAGCACTTCCATTATGAGTCAGGTCAACACGTATCTGAATGAAACGATGACAGCAATCATTAATGGCCAGAAACCAATCTCAGAATTTGAAAAAATGGTGGATACGATCAAAGGAATGGGCATTGAAGAAGCTATAAAAATCCATCAGGCTGCGTATGACCGTTACATGGCTAAATAAGCGGATTAAGAAGACTATCCGGGTTATCCATAATGTGGTATACAAGTTATATTACAGTGACAAAGGAGAGCCCGGATGAAAGTTTATCGGAATTTGAGTATTAAAATGAAGGTGTTCCTGATGATTGTTCTGATACTGATTCTGATTATATCCATGGCGTTCGGTTCTTTATATTATGCCTACTCTATTTATGACAAGCAGCTTTATGACAAGTCGTATCGGCTGCTTAATTTGTCTTCGACTACGATTGATATGGAGCTTAAAAAGCTGGAATCCATGACTTTGACGATGATTGCTGATCGGCAAATTCAAGAAGGCCTTAAGGAATTGCGCAAAGATGATTCCGATTTTACTGGATATGTTACACGGCAGATGATTGCTGATCGGTTATGGACGCATATCAGTATGGACGAACGTTACATTCAGTCTGTACATTTGATCGATTCCCAAGGGAAGGTCAGCAGATACGGAGAGACGATTCTGTTCACAGAGGAGAAATCGGCACGAATGAACCGAGAGGCAGAAGCGGGGAATGGTGCTGTACGTTGGTTGTATCCTGACGATTCAGATCCGATGCTGGTCATGGTCCGAGAAGTGAGAGCTTATGATCCAATGACGCTAGATAAGCTGGGCACGCTCTATTTACGCATTAATATTGGGAGGTTAGCCCAAGATTACGCTGGTGTGGCCGCAGAAGACAGCGATATTATTTTGAAAGCAGGTCAGGAACTGGTTTATCCTTATCGGAAAGTGGCGGACGGTGTAACAGCGGTTTTACAGCCTTTAAAATCAGGGGCTGGATACGAAATCAAAGAGATGAATGGAGAAGTTGCCTTTGTATCACAGAAGCAATCTTCCTACTCTGGATGGACTTACTACAACTATGTTTCTTATAATGATATTTTTGAAAAAACCATTTGGCTGAAGAATACAATGATCATTATATTTGGAATTGCGATTGTGATTATAATTGCGCTAGGGATGAGCTTTGCCCGTAATCTGACACAACCGATTCGCTCGCTGATCAGTCAAATGAAAGAGGTTCAATATGGAGATCTGGACAGTATGGATACTAAGCTGATGGCTCCTCCACTTCAGCAAATGGATGAGGTGGGGTTATTACAACGGACATTTCGTCAGATGATAACACAGATTAACACATTGATCAAAGAGAACTATGCCAACCAGCTGATTATAAAAGAGACAGAATTTAAGGCTTTGCAAGCGCAGATTAATCCTCATTTCCTCTATAACTCACTGGATTCGATCCACTGGTTAGCTAAAAAAAGTGAACATGCACAGATTTCGAGCATGGTTGTCTCGCTTGCTTTTCTTCTTCGGTCATCGATCAGCTTGAAACAAAATGTAATCACAGTCGCGCAAGAGCTAGAAATTGTGAAGCATTATATCACTATTCAGAATTACCGGTTTCAGAAACGTTTGGATTTTCATATGGAGATTCCAGAGGTCTTTAATACTGTCTCTATTCCAAAGCTAACCCTGCAACCGCTGTTGGAGAATGCTATTCAATATGGTGTTGAGACGATGATTGAACCTTGTCAAATTCTATTATATGCTGAACCATTTGATGGCAAGCTAGCGATTGTAGTTGAGGATCGTGGGCCCGGAATGGAAGCAGATTTCCTCAAACGATTACTAAATGGGGAAGTAGAGACTAGAGGCACAGGTATTGGCTTGCTTAACATCCGTGACCGGGTCAGACTTGCCTTCGGTGAGGAATATGGCATTTATGTTGAGAGTACGGTTGGGTTTGGAACAAAAGTCAGTGTTCTTTTGCCGTTCCCGCAGGAGGTGTAGGTGATGCGCAGATTCATACTTAGCTTGGCACTGCTATGCATGATTACAACTCTCGGAAGCTGCGGGCAACAAACGGACCTTCCACCAGAGAATGCAGTAGAAAAAATTAACCTCCGGATTGCCTGGTGGGGAAGTGACTTCCGGAATAACGCTACAATTCAGGTTATCCAAATGTATGAACAACAGAATCCTCTGGTGAAAATTGAATATGATTACAGCGCCTTTAATGAGTATTGGAAAAAGCTTGCACCTAGTGCAGCAGGCAATGTTCTTCCAGACATTATCCAAATGGATATCTCTTACCTTTCGCAATATGGAACTTTGAATTTATTGCAAGACTTGTCACCTTATATTAAGAGCGGACTTATAGATACGAGCAGCATCAGCGACAACAATCTTGCCGGAGGTAAACTAGGCGAGCAGCTATATGGTTTTAATCTAGGGATTAATGCTTTGTACAGTGTGTATGATCCAGAAGTTTTTAAGGAGCAGGGAATTGAGCCTCCAGGGACGGATTGGAGCTGGGAGGATTTTGAGCAGATCGGCGTTACTTTAAAGGAACAGGGGAAAGGAATTTATCTGGGAACTTATCTGACGCCAGAACAGTTTTTTGCTTATTATTTACGGCAGAATGGAGCGTCAATGTTCTCGGAAGATGGAATAACCCTTGGCTATAGCGATGATCGCTTGTTTGTAGAGTATTTCGGACGTATGCAGCGTCTGATGCAGGAAAAACTGATTTTCGAACCTGATATCTGGACGTTAGATGTTAACAAACCGGATCAAGACCCTTTTTACAAAGGGGAAGCATTGCTGGGTTGGGGATATTCTAATCAGTTTATTAGCACTGTTCAGCGTTACGGAAAACCGCTGGCTTTAGCCACCATGCCAGGCCCGCACAATGATCGCGGCTTATTCTTGAAACCAGGGATGTTTTTTTCGATTTCAAAAAGCTCTAAGCAAAAGGAAGAAGCAGCAAAATTCATTGATTTCTTTGTCAATAATTTGGAAGCTAATAAAGTGCTTAAGGGAGAACGTGGCGTCCCGGTGTCCTCAGCTATTAAAGAGCAGATGAAGCCATTTCTAGAGCCAGAGCTTGCACAGGTTTTTAAATATATTGACTGGGTGGAGCAGAATAGCAGTCCGATGGATCCACCGGATCCGGTGGGTGCTTCAGAAGTAACTAGCGTATTACGTCAATTATATGATCTGCTTATGTTCAGCAAAATCACTCCTGAAAAAGCTGCCGAACAGTTCCGCCTTCAAGCCGATGAGATTTTATCTCAGAATATAAAATAAACAAAAAAAGGGGAGAAATACTGGATTGAAAGTAAATTTTAGAAAGGGCTGCTATGGCAGTTCTTTCTTTTTTTTGATTCCTAGAAGAGGAAATTCGTAGGGAACCGGAGAATTAACAGTAGATATGAAGGGAGAATGTTAAGTGGCGAACTTAGTAGATCGTAACTTTGCCGGCGGTAGTATAGGTGTTGCTACTTCCCTAATTGAATTAGAGCAGATCAGTAAACAGTATGGACGCCGACCCGTATTGGAGGATGTATCGTTCACTATTGAAAAGGGAACTGTAACAGCTCTGATCGGACGAAACGGATCCGGCAAAAGTACCCTGTTGTCAATCTTAGCTGGACTTGTCCAAATTTCCTCAGGAAAGCTGAGTTGTAAGGATCCAAATCTGAGAATTGGTTATGCACCTGAGATGTTTCCAGGGTTGAAGCTGACCCCAGAACAGTACTTGCGAAGTATGGGTCAGATTAGCGGCCTTGCGCCAGTCCTGATCGAACAGGAGCTAACAACGTTATTTCAACTTTTTAAACTGGAGCACTTTCGCAAGCAGTCGATGCTAAATTTCTCCAAAGGAATGCTGCAAAAAATTAATTTGATTCAAAGCTTGTTGGGAAGTCCCTCGTTGCTGCTTCTTGATGAACCTATGTCGGGCCTTGATCTCCCATCAATGAATAAGTTAGCTGATCTTCTCATCGTTTTGAGAAATAAGGGGACTGCTATAGTCTTCTCTGTACATGAAACCCAATGGATTGAATTGCTTGCGGATCAGGTTCATGTGATACATGAAGGGAAAATTGTAAAGTCAATTCAGGGGTCAGAGAAGCTAAACATAAAACCCTCTACATACATACTATTGTCTAATCTGTCGATTCAGAAACTGCAGCAATTGAAGGAAATGGCAGGTTTCATTTCAATAAATACGTTTAAGGATAGTTGTAACATAGAACGTACGGCGTTGACAGTAACAAGTTCAGAATCAGATACTTTTTTGCGGGTTATCTTGGAGTCGGGTGGTTCAATACAATCGGTAGAACCTCGCGGAGGATCGCATGACTTAGAAAAATGGATGAATCCTAGGAGTTGAACAGGGGGTCTTACGTGTATCCGTTTATCGTTTACATGCTGCGAAGTTATACTCGATCTCAGCGTTATTTCGGCCCGTTAGCAGGGATTGTGATTGCAGTCTTGATATTGTATTCTTATAAGCCCAATCCAGTTATGAATAGCTATGCCGCTACAGCAGTAATGCTCTTTATAAGCTGCGTTTGGATGAGTCTTAGTTTTTTGAATCATGAGCACGCTGTTCATCGGCAGATTGCAGTTGTTCACATGCGAAGTGCGGCTAAACATAGTGCAGGTGGTATCTTAACGCTTGCATTTCTAACGCTGCTGCTAGATCTATTGATTGTCCTTTATCCTTGGGTAACGGGTCATTTTGCAGAATCACCCGGGGGATATCGGTTAATTCTCGCGCTCATAGGACATGGATTATTGGGTATGCTTGGTGTGGCTATTGCCCTATTCTTTCAATCTTCTTGGGTTCAAAAAGGCAGTCATGCGACAGGTATGTTGTTAGCTATCGTTATACTATCACTGGGCGGAGCACAAATCAGCGAAAGTTTGCCTGGTATATTTCATTTTTTGATCTGGTTGTTGCCGCCAGTAACTCCTGTAATGGAGGCCATGATGAAAGCTGATACATTGTCATTAGCGGAGTTGTTAGGTTCCTTTGCACAAGCATTAGTATATATAACACTGCTTATCGGTTTTTATTTGTACAGATCAAGACAGAGGGATTACAACAAAACATAACTTGTATAGATAAAAGGAACAAGGATACAGAAGTGGGGGAAAAGATGAAGGATACATATGTACCTGAGAGTGAACAATCAAAAGAGTTATTCGCCTATTTTGGACTGGCAGTTTATTATGGACAGGCCCTCGAGCAGCAGCTTACCAACTTGCTATTGCTTACTAAGCTATCACAAGGAAAAACGCCAACAGAAGCAGATCTGACAGACCTTTATCAGCGAAAACTCAGCAATTCACTCGGCCAACTCATCAAAGAAATCCAACATCATTTTCCTTTCTCGGAGCAAGAAACCGCTCAGTTGGAGGAAGTGTGGAAACAACGTAATTACATCGTTCATGATTACTTTAAAGAGCGTATACAGGAAACCTTTACGCCTGCCGGAAGGGCTAAAATGATTCGGGAGCTGAAACGTTTTAAAAATAAAGCAAGTAGACTTGAAGTTAAACTGCAAGGCTACTGCACAGAGATGTTCACGAAACTTGGATTAGAGGAGGAAAACTTATTGTAATAATCCTTCTAATCCGCAAGCTGTTACAACCTCTGGTCTAAAATGAACCGAAGAAGCTCTAACACAGCGAGAGAGTGCAGTTAAAGCTTCGCCTAATGCCGGAATCATCTCCGGTGTTAGGCTTTCTCCAGGTTCCCACCACCAATTGTTAATATTCAATGTTTGGCTCTTCTTATCCATCACCGGTTCAAATCTGCCAACAAAACGATCATTATATAATATAGGCAGTACATAGTAACCATATTCTCGTTCTATTGCCGGCTTATAGACCTCCCAGCGGTAATGAAATCCGAATAATTGCCGAACCAGCTCACGTTCCCACAACAAATTATCCAGCGGAGCCAAAACGGCCGCAAATGAATCACGTGGTTGAAGCCCAATCTCTTCAGATTCTTGCAGTATCACAGACTCCAAGGTTGGAGCATCTATACTGCGGATATAAAGCGGAACCTTAATCCCCTCGACCCAAACTTTTCTGAGACTATCCTTCTCCAGCAATCTCTGAATCGCCGCCGCACGCTCTTTGCTCTTCAGTCCGGATATGCCCAGCCATCCGTCTCCAGATTTATTCCATAACAAGCCGATACTTCCTATTCTACGTAACACATACCAATCATGAAATTGTTCTTCCGTGACATTTGGATCGGCTGAACTCAGCAGCTCTGAGGGTAACAAACGTTCAGCGAAATCATAATATCGCCGGGTATGTACACGATGGTGGACAACAATCTCTCCCCAAAAGTACATGCTTTCCATTGCAGCTCGTGATAATCTTGTCGGAGCCCAAGCCCAATCTACTTTTTCCTTTCCGTCTAAATCCAGAGAGGAGAGGGGGCCACGCTTCTGAAGCTCTTCACGAACCTGTGCTACAGCGACCATTACAGGCTCATTAGCCTGATGGTGGGAGGCAGCAGCTGTTCTTCTCCGCTTAAAATAAGGCCAATCCTCTGTACAATAAATTGACATGTTCTTGTCCCAGCCATCAACGAGCAGTCTGTCTTCATACAGAAGCTCTTGGACCAGTTCTGGCGTAAATCCCGGAATCCGTGCCTGGAGGACCAGCTCATGATTATGGCCAGCGATATTAAGGGGGTCATATTGGATGCAGCCTACGTGACGAACATAGTCATAAATACTAAGTTTTCCAGAAGGGATAGCTCCAGCAGTTAACTTTTGATGAGATAGCAGAAAAAGCCTGGCTTGTTTCTTAGTCAAATTATAAGTAAGCATCGTTTGCTCCTCCAAGGTTATGTATTAATTTCCATAATACAGAACATCTGTTCTAAGATCAAGCAGGAAAAAACCCTGAATCACAATGAAGTGACTCAGGGTTGTAAATTACATTTTCTCAAGAGAGGGTTGCAAGTTTCCGAGTGCTGGACGGTTGCTTGCGCCAGCGTTATCGTCAGAGCTGTTAGCAGCAGCACCTACTTGCAGCTGGTACATACGGAAGTATCTTCCGCCAAGCGCCATCAGTTCATCATGGCTGCCGCGTTCTACGATCTCTCCGTGATGCAGGACTAGAATCTGATCTGCACTGCGAATCGTGGATAAGCGGTGAGCGATGATGAAAGTGGTGCGTCCTTTTTTGAGAACTTCCAGCGCATCCTGAATGACGCTTTCCGTTTCTGTATCGATGTTGGAGGTAGCTTCATCTAGAATGAGAATAGCTGGGTCAAAGGAGAGAGCTCTCGCAAAAGAAATCAATTGCCGCTGACCCGCAGATAAAGTACTTCCTTTTTCGATGACAGGTTCATCAAATCCTTGTGGAAGATGAGCGAGTAACTTATCCGCACCAACCTCACGCAAAGCACGTTCTACCCGTTCACGGGAAATTCGTTCATCCCCTAGGCTGACGTTCGAAGCAATGGTGCCCGTGAAGAGGTACGGATCCTGCAGCACGATGCCCATGTGATTCCGCAGCCACTGCTTCGGAATATCCGTAACCTTTTGACCGTCAATCGTAATATCGCCTTTTTGTGGATCATAGAACCGGAACAGCAGATTGATGATTGAGCTTTTGCCGGAACCCGTATGACCTACAAGAGCGACAGTTTCACCCGGGCGTGCTTCAAAGGAGATATCGCGCAGGACGTAGTCTTTTTTATAAGCAAAAGATACATTCTTAAATTCCACTTTCCCTTTGTAGCGTGGCATGGAGCCGTCCGTAACATTCTCTCCAGGTTCATCCATAAGCGTAAACACACGTCCTGCAGATACCATAGAAGTATCCAGGTTCGCCAACTGGTTCACCATGCCTGTGATAGGCTGGAACAAACGTCCGAGCACATCGACAAAGGCATACAGAACGCCTAAGGATACAAAGGTTGAACCAGTAATACTGCCATGTCCGAAATACCAAAGCACCATCACAAAAGAGAGACTGCGAAGTGAGTTCACCAGATTGTGGGACGTGAAAGCATTCAGATTTAACATTTTATTCTGATATTTCAAGTAATCATCGTTCAGGTTCTCAAATTCTGCACTAAGCTGCTTCTGACGGCGGAATATCCGGACGATTGACATCCCCTGAATCGATTCATTAATAATGGCGTTAATTTCACTTAGACGTGAGCGAATGATCGTATTGTATTTGGTCGCAATTTTGCGATAGAGCACGATCCATAACACAAGAATAGGTACAATGAACAAGCTGATCAGACCCAGACGGACATCAAGTAAGAACAGAGCGATATATACGCCAGTTATATTGATAATACCGGTGCTGAAATTGGAGAGGACGGCAATGAATAGATCCTTAATCGCCTCGGTATCATTTGTAACCCGCGACACTACCTTACCAGCAGGCAAATTGTCAAAAAAATGAACGGGTAGTCGCTGGATATGCGCGTATACATCTGTCCGCAGCTTCCGGATTACCTGATTCGCCGAAGATTGCAGCCAATAGGTTTTTCCGAATTCAGCAAAGATGGAGATTACAAGAAAAATAGCATACATTCCGACCAACTGATAGATTCCAGGAAGCTCGGGTTTGTAAAAAGCGAACAGCTCATCGGCCGACAGCTTAACCGCGGGATAGATAACTTCGTTATCACCACGGGTGATATGCATCTCTCCATCGATGAACTTTCGTTCACCGTCAGGCTGTGTTACAGCTTCGTTAATAAAATAGAAACTTCTCCCTGCTTGAAGGACACGAATTTCTTGGCCTTTAGTTTCACCAGGCTCAAAGCGATCGCCGCGTTTGTATAAATTATTGTTATATTCAGCCGCCTTATCGGGAGACGTGGTGCTGAAATAGGGCTTCTCGATGGCCAGCATGTGATTGTCGATCATGCTTTTGGCTATAAATGGACCTGCCAGCTCTGCCGCTACCCCGATTGAAAGCAGCAGAAGGGCTGCGATAAAGGTTTTCTTTGCGGTCAATGCATATTCCAGCAGGCGTTTGCCTGTACTTTGTGTCAACCGTGACACCTCCTAAAATGTTTTGCGTAGTCGTAGCTCGTTTATTTATGGTTGTAGTTTAATCATTCGATAAGTTATTTTCGACTTGCTGCCGATCATATTGCTCACGGTACCAGCCATTCAAATCCAATAGTTCCTGATGTGTACCTCGCTCAACAATTTGTCCGTTATCCAGTACAACAATCATGTCGGCATGTTGGACGGCAGAGAGACGGTGAGTAGAGATTAATGTGGTTTTTCCGGCACGTTCATTTCGGATGTTGTCGATAATCTGAGCTTCCGTACGAGCGTCAACGGCTGATAAGGCATCGTCCAGAATAAGAATATCTGGATTAGCGATAAAAGCTCTGGACAGAGAGACACGTTGCTTTTGTCCACCGGAGAGGGATACACCACGTTCACCCACCAGAGTATCCAGACCATCGGACAATGTGCCCAGGTCGTTCTGGAAAGCGGCAGCTGTAATGGCTTGCATAATCGTATCGTCATCGGCGTTGTCTAGACCAAACTGAATGTTTTGCCGAACGGATTTGGAGAAAAGGATTTGCTCTTGTGGAACATAACCCATCCAGCTATGCAGCTGATCCAGGGAAATCTGTTGAATAGGCACGCCAGAGATAAGGATTTCTCCATTACCTGTCGGATATTCGCGGAGCAATTGTTTGAGCAGTGTAGATTTCCCGCTTCCTGTACGCCCGACTACACCTAATGTCTGCCCTTGGTTCAGGGTTAGGTTGACATGGGTTAGATTGTCTATCGTCGAAGAAGGATAACGGAAAGTCACATCGTTAAGCTCGATTCGAGTAGGGTGGGGAACTTGAACGGGATGGGCAGCATTTTGAACATCGGGTTTGGAGTTTAACGTCTCGTCGATACGTTCGAGGGAAGCTCCACCACGCTGCATAATGTTGATCAATTCTCCAATAGCGAACATCGGCCATACAATCATACCGAGGTACATATTAAAGGAGACTAGATCACCCAGTGTGATCTGATTGCGGAATACAAGGTATATCCCATAAGTAAGACCAATAATGTAGCTGAGTCCGACGCAGAAGCGGATGGTTGGTTCGAAGAAAGCATCGACACGAGCTACGGCCATATTTTTGTTGTAAACATCTTCAGTAATATCCGAGAAACGTTTTTCATCAAGACGCTCTTGGACATAAGCACGGATTACGCGCACACCAGAGACAGATTCGAGCACTTGGTCATTCATATCTCCGAATGCATCCTGCGCTAAGCTGTACCGATCATGAATAGCTTTACCATAAAAAATCATAGCTATTGCAATTAGGGGTAATGGTAATACTGCTGCAAGGGTCAATTTCCAACTCACGAGAAAGCCCATCGCAAACAGCACAACCGTGAGGTAGATTGTAGAATCCACCAGTGTAAGCATCCCGAATCCTACGGTAGCTGAGACGGCTCTGATATCATTGGTTGCCCGGGCCATGAGGTCACCAGTTCTATTTTTTTCGAAGAACGAAGGTGTCATAGTCATAAGATGATTCATAAATCGGGAGCGCAGCAGGCGCTCAACAAGGTTGGAACCTCCGAAAAGTTTGTGCATCCATATGTAGGTAATCCAATAAATAACTAGCAGCAAAATGAATATCATGCCGATATATTTGGCAAGCGAAGCTGTAGTAATCGAACCGCGTACTATGTCGTCAATGGCATTGCCTAGCAGACGTGGAGGGAGTAATTCAAGAACGCCCACACCTATGAGTAATATGAGTCCAATCAGGTAACGCCTTTTTTCTCGGCGAAAAAACCAGCCGAGATCGCGAAGAACAGAGAACAAGTAAATCCCTTCCTTTCAGGTTGTAATGATTGCTTGTGATGCTGATAAAAGCGCAAGTGATTATCTCTTCAGCAAACAAAAAAGGCATATCATCCGAAAACGGACGATATGCCTGTAATTTACAGCTATCATGCGCACGGTGCGTTACAGCACCAAGCATGTGAGAGACCTTCAAGAACTAAAGTTATACGGTCCATAAGACTCGCAAAAACTTCAGGATGGCTTAATCACTTGGGCTGCTTCGGTATTCGGTTGAGTAAAAATTCCAACAATAGTAAAATAATATGGCTGTAACTTCGTAAACACCGCGCTCACCCCTTTCATTAATTTGGTAATAACTAGAAGACGTTTAGTTATGTTCAGAGTTTATCATCCGGTTCGCGAATTTGTCAAACTTAATTTTAAATGGATTGGGAAATCATTAATTGCATAAAGTTGTTTGAATATCGACTTATTTTCGTTATGATTAGAATATACAAAGGAGCTGAGAGAAATGAACATGGAAATTAGTCAAGCAGCGGCAGCTTGGTTTAAGAGAGAATTGGACCTTAAGAATGGAGACTATATTCGTTTATTTCCCCGTTATAGCTCGGGAGGTGGACTTCACCCCGGTTTTTCGCTGGGCATTGCTACAGAAGCACCTGGGCGTCCAGCTATTCAGGTCAAACAGGATGATATTGTGTTCTACATGGAGGAGCAGGACTTGTGGTATATGGAAGGTTATGACCTATCTATCGTATACTCTGAGTCAGAGGATGACATTGAATATAAGTACGAACCAAAGCCGGTATCCGGTGAAGTGCAGGTATAGTTGTCTTAATGATTGTTTATTTTAATCAGGAAAAGCCCTTGCCAAAAGGCAGGGGCTTTTCAAATGCTGTCTTTAAAATGAGGGTATTCCAGTTGGAGATACATAGGTGTTATCAGTGCAAATTGCGAGAGGTTTCTTCCTCCAGAGCGAAGTCGAAGTCGTCAATATCGTACACCTGAACTGGAACTCCACCCTCGATGATCCGTTGAATCAATTCAAATTGATCCGTTAGGATAGGTACTTTCTCACGTTGTGAGGACAGCAGAAGCTCTGTTTCGATGGGATCGAACATCTCACCGTAGGCAGCGGTATCCATACTGTTAATGATGGTGATTTTGGATTGCCCGCCAAGGAGAATACCTGAGCTTTTCGCCCAAGGCACAGCTAAACAGCGGTTGATCTTCTTCGCGTTGAGCGGTTCTTCAAAATAAGCAATGAGCTCGCTAATCTTCAACTTAACATGCTTGTCGTCGTCCGGACGGTTCATCAACGGATCATCGCTGTCTCGCAGTTCGTATAGTTCCATCACGGTAGTATAAGGCACTATATATTCTACAGGGCTGCTCGATACGAGAAGCTGGCCGTAAATCGCCATCATGACGGCTTCCGTCACAAATTGTCTAGACATCGTTATCCTCCTGAAGTTCGGTACTGCAATTGTACTTATGATCTAAAATTATAAAAACACTGTAGAGAGCAAAAGTCAACTGTACTTAGCAACTCACTAAAGAGAAGGGACAGAATATTCCTGTGAAGCAATGGAAATCATATTTTACTTTTGTACGACCTTATATGAAATTGATTGTGTTTACGCTGTTTATCGGCATGATCAAATTCAGTATTCCGCTAACACTGCCAATGATTCTGAAATACGTGGTCGATGACCTGCTAATGAACCCGAGCATGGGGATTGAGGAACGGGTATCACATTTGATGCTTATTCTGGGTGGTGCCTTAATTTTATTTGTTATCGTAAGAGGGCCCGTAGAGTACTATCGCCAATACTTTGCTCAGCTTATCACAAGTAAAGTGTTGTTCGATATGCGAAATAAGCTTTACAGTCATTTACAGCGGCTGTCACTGCGGTATTATCAGAATACCAAGGTGGGAGAAGCCATTTCCAGATTTATTAACGATGTTGAGCAGACCAAAAATTTGGTCGAAGTCGGCATGATGAATGTATGGCTCGACACGTTCACACTAGTTTTTGCTTTGGGATTTATGTTTTATTTAAATCCGGTGCTGGCGCTCGTGTCTATCTCGGTATTACCTTTTTACGCAATTGCAGTTAACAAATTGTATAAGCGGCTTAAGCTGTTAACGAAAGATCGTTCCCAAGCTCTGGCTGGCATTCAAGGTTATCTCCATGAACGGATTCAAGGGATATCAATCATCCGCAGCTTTACGATGGAAAAAGTGGATCAGAAGCAGTTTGAGGACATCAACGGTAACTTTCTTAAAAAAGCGATGGCGCAAACCCGCTGGAATGCTATGACCTTCGCAATTATTAATACATTAACGGATATAGCACCTCTTTTGGTCATCGGATATGGTGGTTATCAGGTCATTCATGGCAATTTGACAGTAGGTACCTTTGTAGCTTTCTTTGGCTATCTGGACCGGATGTATTCCCCGCTGCGGAGATTGATTAATTCCTCGACGGTGCTTACGCAAGCCTCTGCTTCTCTTGAACGGGTGCTTGAGCTGCTGAATGAGCCTTATGATATTGTAGACAAGCCGGGAGCAAAAGTGCTAAAGGATTCACGTGGTGAGATTGCTTTTGAGAATGTATGGTTTAAATATAACGAAGAGAATGATTGGGTCTTAAAAGATATTAATCTGAGTATTCAGCCCGGACAGACCATTGCGTTCGTCGGAATGAGCGGTGGAGGAAAGTCCTCCCTTATAAGCTTGATCCCGAGATTCTATGACATCAGTAAAGGCAGCCTCCAAATGGATGGTTATGATATACAGGAATTAACACAGGAAAGCTTGCGAAGGTCTGTCGGCATGGTCCTGCAAGATAATTTCTTATTCAGCGGATCTGTGCGTGAGAATATTTTGTTCGGTAATCCTAATGCCACGGAAGAAGAGGTCATTTCAGCAGCAAAAGCTGCCAATGCGCATGATTTTATTGAGCAGCTGCCACTGGGTTATGAGACAGAAGTGGGAGAACGTGGTGTTAAGCTATCCGGAGGACAGAAGCAGCGGGTTGCTATCGCAAGGGTATTTCTCAAGGATCCGAAGGTTCTTATATTAGACGAAGCTACTTCGGCGCTGGATCTGGAATCGGAGCATTTAATTCAACAAGCGCTGCAGTCTCTTTCTTCGGAACGTACTACACTAATTGTAGCGCATAGACTGTCAACGATTACACATGCGGATCAGATTGTCGTACTTGAGAATGGTGAAATTACTGAACGGGGTACGCATGAACAGCTGATGGCGATAGAGGGTAGTTATGCGCGATTATTTAACGTACAGCATTTAGACGCTTAATATTTTTTGGAAAAATACTTGAACACCTTAGTGGTCCTCTCGAAAGAGAAGGCCACTTTTTTTGAATTCCAATCAGGGTGGCGGCACACAGTAACTTATACTATGGCAAAAATTCTAAACGGAATCTGAGTCTTTTCGGAGATCATGTGCGTCTAAAGCTTATAAACATCATGAAAGGAAGTGAGGAACGTGAATAAAACCACGCTTGAGGAAAAGGCGATAGCAGGTGATGAAGACAGCTTTACTGCGCTTATTGACGGCATGCAGGAGCGTTTATACCGAATGGCCTACTCCTATGTGCGGAATCAAGAGGATGCGCTGGAGATTGTGCAGGAGACCGTCTTCAAAGCCTATATCTCCATTCATAAATTGAAGCAACCGCAATATTTTAAAACTTGGCTCACCAAGATCGCTGTCAACTGTGCGCTGGACTTTATCCGTAAATCTAAAAAAATCGTGTATATAGATCAAGAGCTGGGTGGCAGCTATGCTCCGAAATCTAGGGAAGAAGTTATGGACTTGCATGAAGCGCTCAGCGGCCTTGATGAAAAATCAAGAATGGTGATTGTGATGAGATATTTGGAGGACTTGCCCATAAAGGAAATTGCAGAGGTTCTCGATATGCCCCTGAGCAGTGTCAAAACCGTTATTTATAGAGGCTTGGAAAAATTAAAAATAAGTATGGAGGAGAGTGAGTACTTTGGATAAGCAACTAGAACGTCTACAGCAAGCCTATAATGAGATTGAAATTCCTAAAGAACTATCATTCGCTTCTCGTAAAGGAATTGAAAGAGGGAAAATCTATAAACAGAAAAATAGTTCTTCAAAACGTGCCTTGAAATGGACAGGATCAGTAGCTGCGGCTGTATTGATTTCTTTTACGGTGGGTGTAAATACGGTTCCTGCTTTTGCGAGTAGTATGGATCAAATACCGGTTCTAGGTAAGCTGGTCAGTGTTCTGCAATTTACGGAAGGAAGTGCAGGCGGTGGAACCATTCAGGATGGAGTAGATGTGAACTTTATTTCGGTGAAACAATTGAAGAATAGCGATCAATTGATTTTGAATTTTGCAAATCCAGATGAAACACAACAGTTAGCAAGCTCATATAACGTAAAGTTTACGGAAAATCCGGCAACAATGACGATTACAGTAAGTGGGGCCAGAAAATTCTCAGCAGTCAAAGATCTGGAGACATTAAAGCAAAGCCGATATGTTCAGGATGCTTATCCACTAATTACACTAGATGATTCGGCTATTCGGTTCAATGTCACGCTTACGGACTCGGTTGCTTATGAGGTAAAGGAATATAAAGAGCCAGCACAGGTAGTGATTACGTTAAAAGAGAAAGGAGACGAAGCAAAAGAGGGCTCTGTATATTCGTTAAGAACGGTCTCACAGCCTTCTGGTGAGGCGCTGGGTATGGCTGAAGAAATGTTATATGGGTTAGAGGATGTGCGGATGTTAAAGGATGAGAAAGGCTTATATCTCGTGGAAGCAGGATATTTTAATACAGAAGAAGAGGCTTTGAAGCAGTTGCAGAAAATTAAGACAGAGTATGGCGTTGAAGATTTATTAGTCGTTGAAAAAAGAGCGGTGCAGCAAATTCCGCAGTCCATTTCTCAGGTGGAGGAATAGAGAGAAAGATGGTTGTATAAAAGGCACAATAAAAAAGACCGCCAAAAGCGGTCTTTTTTGTGCTGTTCTATTACATTTTGCCGATCATAAGTGATAAAATGCCGGCTGCGATCAGCGGACCGACCGGAACGCCTTTAAATAACGCAACCCCGATCACCGTGCCAATCAGCAGACCTGCAACAACTGTGGGTTGGTTGGTCATGAGCGTAGCACCGCGGCCTCCAAGAAAAGCGACGAGAATGCCAATAGCGATAGCAAGCAAGGACTTCCAGTGCAAGAAGGATTGACCGACTGTCTGCAGCGATATTTTGCCGCTGGCTAATGGGGTCATGACCCCGATGGTCAGGATGATAATCCCGATGGTTAAACCGTATTTTTCTAGCCAAGGAAAAGTTTGCTGTAAGCCAAGTACTCTTAGCAGTAATAGGACGACCATTGCTATTGTTACAGGGGAATTGCTGCTGATAATTCCGAGCGCTGCAAGTCCAAGCAAAAGCAAAGAGGTCATGTCCATCTTAATGTTTCAACTCCTTAGGATTAGAACTTTCTTTTGACACAATGTGATCTGCAATGAGCTTACCATGCCCTCTTCCGGTCTCAATAAACACTTCGTTAGCATTGCGGCCGGAGGCGATTACTCCAGCAACATACAACCCTGGAACATTACTTTCCATGGTAGAGGTGTTAAAAGCAGGCTTATCCATGTCGTCATCCATGATCACACCCGCTGAAGTGAGGAGGGTACGGCTCGGACGGAAGCCAGTCAAGGCAAGAACGAAATCATTATCCAATGCTTTCTTGTCCCCCTTATGATCCGTAACAATTACTGAGCTTGCAGTAATTTCAGTGACACGCGAGCCTAAGTGCAGAGTGATTTTCCCTTTTTGCACCATGCCTTCAAAGATTGGCCGAACCCAAGGTTTAATATTCTCTGAGATGCTTTCACCACGATATACCATATCTACCGTAGCTCCTACACGCATAAGCTCCAGTGCTGCATCTACTGCGGAATTACTGCCGCCAATTACAGTTACCTTCATTCCCGTGTAAGGATGGGCTTCACCGAAATAATGAGTAACTTTAGGTAGTTCTTCACCTGGAATGCCAATCATATTCGGCTGATCAAAATAACCTGTTGCTATAACTACATTTGCAGTGATACGTTTCTGATGCTCACCACGCATATTTGACGTATGTACGGCAAAGGTTCCATCTTCAAGCGGCTCAATGGATAAAGCTTCTTCATAAGCGGCGATCTCTAGACCATATTGCTCGGCGGCTCGGCGGTAATAGACAAGCGCTTCATGACGGTAAGGCTTGTCGTTCGTCGAAGTGAAAGGAACATCCCCGATTTCTAATAACTGAGCCGTACTGAAAAATTGCATATTTGTTGGATACAAATAAATGGAGTGCACAATAAAGCTTTTTTCAATGATAAGGCTGGACAGGCCTTGGCGTTGGCATTCGATAGCTGCCGAGAGGCCGCAAGGACCTGCACCGATAATAATGACATCTTTCATAAAGCGGGTTACCTCCTGATTGTTACTATCTTTTCTTTAAATCCTACCCTAAATTCATGAATTTTTCCATAAAAGTAGATTGAGTATAATAACCATTGCAAGAACAACGTTGATTATTATATAATTAGATATATATCTAATGTATCAATTTATTGTGAAATTCTAGGAGCGTGAACCCAGTGCAGTTGGAGAAAATCGTGAGTTATCATAAAGCTTTAGCTGATCCAACGCGTCTTCGCTTATTGTTGCTTTTGTCCCAAGGAGAAATGCACGGGCAAGCGCTGGCTGAAAAGTTGAATTTATCGCAGCCTACAGTCACTCATCATGCGGCTAAATTACGTGAAGCGGCTCTAATAAAGGAAAGACGCGACAAAAATACAGTTTACTTTAAGTTGAATCCGGAGTTTATCAATAATGGGGCTGAAGCTTCACTGCAATTTATTTTTTCGAAAGGAGCTGAGAATATGGAAGAGCAATTGCCTGAGAATAGTCTTCAGGATACTGTAATCCGTAATTTTTTCTCTAAAGATGGCCGGCTGCGGCAAATTCCAGCACAATACAAGAAGAAATTGATAGCGCTTCAATACATGGTTGAGAAGCTGGAGCCAGGTGTTGTTTATACGGAAAAGGAAATCAATGAGTTTATTAAGCAGTTTCATGAAGATTTTGCCACTATTCGTCGTGAATTCATCATGCATCAGTTTATGTATCGTGAGAAGGACAAGTATGAACTAAATCCTCGAGAAGTATGGACTCGGTGGGAATATGTCAAATAATGATCTTTTAAATATTAACATTCTGTGTCGATTTGAAATGTACTGATTAATTATTCGAATTTCGAATAAAATGGAATTGTAAGCGTTATCTGAGACATATTTAGAAAGGAGACTTTCGTTATGTTATTTAAACGCACAAAAAAGCAACCCAAATCAGATCATGTAACCGTCACATTACCTCAAGTGAAACAGGCGATTCGAAAGTTCGAAGAAGATATGCCTGGACCTATTAATAGAACAGCATTAATCTTAGAGGACAAAAGAATCGATATGAGTCGTCTGAAACGTTATTTGGGTGGAATACCCGAACGGAATTTCTATATGTCTCGAGAGACCTATGAAATTTTCGAGGAAGAAGACAAGTTAGTACCGTATTATCTGGATTTAGTTCAGGCTGCTGTAGACAGTTATATTAGTGATACAGGCAAGCTACCGCTGCTTGAAGACACCTGGTTGCCAGAGGTTCATTATCGGTTGTTATCTACAGAAAGTTATCTAAAAGAAACACCTCCTTTTCCGCTGTATATTACGGATGAAGAAATGATGCTGACCCATCGGGCAGAGCATTTCGAGTAAAGGAATGACGCAGATATGAATCTTCACAAAGACTGTTCAGTAAAAGGGAAGCCACAAATCCTTTTTGTTGAATAGTCTTTTCTTTGTCTCTAAAGGCATAGTACAATTACATTCTGTAGGTTAGGTTTGAAAATTAACAGCATGTAAGGGGAATTGCTTGATGAAGGAAGTACAGGCTATTTTATTTGATCTGGACAATACTTTAATGGATCGCGACTATACATTTCGCAGCTTTAGCACTCAGTTCGTGCAGGATTTTCTTGGGCATCTTGAACCTGCGGAAGCGCAGGCCGTGATCGAGGATATGATCCACAGAGACGCTGATGGCTACCGTGATAAAGACGGATTTTTTTTAGAACTTAGTGAGATCCTGCCTTGGGAAAAGCCTGTGACGGCTGAACATATCCGAGCGTATTATGATGCGAGCTACATCAATCATGGTGCAGCCATGGAGCATGCTTTGGAGGTTCTGGAGTATTGCGTGGAGCGTGGATATACTTTGGGGCTGGTCACCAACGGTAAAAAAGAAATCCAGAACACCAAAATTGATATTCTCGGCCTGCGAGAGTACTTCAAGGCTATAGTTATATCTGGAGAAGTTGGCATTGCGAAGCCTGATCCTGCGATTTATCAATTAGCTTTAGACAGGCTGGGTGCCTCTGCGGATCAAACCTTGTTTATAGGGGATCATCCGGTAAATGATATCTGGGGGGCAGGTAAGGCTGGCCTTGAAGGGATATGGCTGCAAAGGAAACATCCTTGGGATGATCAGCTGGACATCCAACCTTGGAAAATGATCCGTGAGCTGAAAGAATTAAAGGCTATTTTGTAATCTGGAAAATTTGGGGTTGACATTTTACTGCTGCACCAATTATGATAACAGCATCTTAAATTTCGGAAGGAGACGATGTTTTATGACAGTTTTAAATGTAATGAACTCAACTGTTGTGGATACGTGTCTTCCGGGAACAGCTGCTGCCGAATAATTGATTCGGGCAGTTTAGCAGGTAAGCTCAATTACGCTTATTAGAGCCACCGGGAACCGTATAGGGTCCGGTGGCTTTTTTGCGTGTGTAGAAAGATTGGATTTGGTGTAATAAATCCACATGTCTATATACCGCCGCCGGAGTCTTTATTTCCGGCGGCTTTTTGTGTTCTCGGAAAACGCCAAGGGGCAAGAAAAAACATAAACATATCTTTTAGGAGGAAATGAATGAATAGCATAAAGCAATATGGTTGGAATGAAAACTGGAGTACAAAATGGAATGAAAAGTGGAGTCATGCAGAGGATAAACAATTTATTCCCGGGAGAATCGTTGGTGACTTTGGCAGTAAGTACAAGGTGTTAACTGATGTAGGAGAGACGTGGGGAGAGCTTGCCGGGAAGCTGAGACACACATTTGTAGCCTCGGGTGATTTTCCTGCCATTGGAGACTGGGTAGCATTGGCGATGCAAGATGGCGGCGAGCATGGAATCATACATGGCGTATTGCCTCGGCAGAGTGTGATCTCACGCAAGGTCGCAGGAAATACACAAGATGAGCAAATTGTTGCCTCCAATGTAGACACATTATTTCTGGTCAGCGCGTTGAATGATGACTTTAATGTTCGCCGGATGGAGAGATATCTGATCATGGCTTGGAATAGTGGGGCAAATCCAGTTATTCTACTCACTAAAGCGGATCTTTGTCATGATGCAGACAGTAAAATCGCTGAAATGGAGAGCGCGGCTCCCGGAGTATCAGTACATGCTGTTAGTGCAATACAAGATGAAGGACGCGAGAAGCTGCTGCCTTACATTGGTGAGGGTCAAACAGTAGCTCTTACGGGCTCTTCCGGTTGTGGGAAGTCGACAATGGTCAACTGGCTATGCGGGAAGAACCTTCAGATTACGCAGGATGTTAGAGAAGGGGATAGCCGCGGACGTCATACTACTACCCACCGTGAACTGTTTGTTTTGCCGGATGGGGGGATTATCGTAGATACACCGGGGATGCGGGAGCTGCAGCTCTGGGAAGATGAAGGTGGTCTTGATCTAGCGTTTAGTGATATCAGCGGTCTAGCTTCTAAGTGCCGGTTTAGTAACTGTAGACATGAACGCGAAGAGGGCTGTGCTGTACTGGAAGCAGTCCAAACAGGTGAACTGGAAGAGAAGAGACTATTCAACTACCGAAAAACACAACGAGAAGTACTGTACCAAAATAATAAAGAAGCCAAGCTTAAGAGAAAAAGCGCAGCTTCCACTAAAGTGAGTTCATCCAGAACCAGAGGATACGGATGGCGTAAAGAGCTGGATGAATATTAAAAAGAATTGATATAACGGCATAGACATTGAAAAAGGGCGCCCCTTAGCTTTTGACAGCTAAGGGGCGCCCTTCATTATTGAATTGAATCTAAACGGTTATGGTTTAGAAGGATGCAGCAGTTTCCTTAGCCAGTTGCAATCCGTTTTCAATGATTTCAGCGGATTGTGCTGGAAGTTGGTTGTGGCCTTCGATGATTACTTGTGTAATATCTTTAATTCCCCACAGGTTAAGGTTACCAACGATGAAGTTTACTGCCATTTCAGCACTTGCAGCAGGACCTTCAGAGTAGATACCGCCTCTTGCATTCAGAACGATTGCTTTTTTACCTGTCAAAAGACCAACTGGACCTTCAGCAGTGTAAGAGAATGTTTTACCAGCTTGGCAAAGGTAATCTACATAAGTGTGCAATACAGCAGGTACAGTCATGTTCCACAGTGGGAAACCGAATACTACCTTATCTGCAGCGATGAACTGATTAAGATATTTATTAACGATAGCGGCACCAGCTGCTTCCTCAGGTGTTGCTTCGTATCCTTGAGCGGCTTTATACATACCAGTGATCAGGGTATTGTCGTAGTATGGAAGTTGCTCTGCGAACAGATCAAGCTCAGTGATTTCATCTTCTGGGTGGTTGAGTTTGTAGCTCTCCAAGAATTCATTGTACAGCTTAACACTTACGGATTGTTCTGCTGGACGGTTGTTTGCTTTAATAAATAGAACTTTAGACATTATGATTTCTCCCTTGCATGTGTGTATTTAATATTAACTATATTTAATATAGCATGTAATCTTTTGTTTGTAAATTATTTTTTTGTTCTTGAAATTTGTTTGCGCTTAAGGAGTTTGAAAAAATGAAAACAAGGTTAATAGGTGATACAAGAGAACAGGAAATAATTTCCTGTCTCTATAAGTTCCAGAATGATCTAAAAGGAGCGATTGACATGTCCATCGATCGGTTTATCATTAAAAAATTGGACAGCTGTCACGAAGAGCATACGCGTCAGAATTTAGTGAAGCTATTTAGACTTCGAATCCAGAAAGCTGAAAAAGCAGAGCAGAAGAATTACAAGATCAGCTGATAATTGCTGAGCTCTTCTTAATAGTAGATTTTTCGCTGAATGAGACAGAGTCCTTGGGTTAAAAAAGTCCGTAAATATAGCAGAGCAGTGATCCTCCCGTTAAGGGGGGATCACTGCTCTGCGTTTTTTAGTTCTGGCAGATTGCTTCAGCATAAAGGGGCAGCAAATGAAAGCCAACCTACGACAAACGTCACTTTTGGCAGGTGACATAGTAGGGTCAGGCCACCCGCTACATCTAATCTGATGACCCATGCAAAGTCATTTGTTGAGTTACACACTAAGTCAACTGCTAAGTTACACACTGAGTCAGTCACACGCCAAGTTAACGGCTAAGTTACTAACTGAGTCACATAACTAGTAACGTGTAGGTCACTAACTGAGTCACACATTAAGTCAACCGCTAAACGACTTACTAAGGCACACAACAAATCTCCCGCTGAGTTACCCACTGAGTCACACACCAAGTTAACGGCTAAGTCACCTCACTGACTAACACAACTAATCACCCGCCGAGTAACTCACTGAGCTACACACCAAGTAACACCAAGTCACCCGCTGATTATAACTGAGCTACACACCAAGTTAACGGCTAAGTCAGACAACAAATCACTCGCTAAGTGACCTTCCAAGTATCCTCAGCGGCCAACGGACTCAGATGACGCTATATGCGAATTTTCAGTCATTAGAGCAGAGTTTCGGACCCCAGCGCAGCTATTCAGCTTTTTAAGGTCGATAATTAGTGTTTTTCGCGCCAATAGTGACTCTGGGGTCCGATAGGATTCCAAATGAGCCCAAAAGTTGCGATTAAGGTCATCTGAGTCCGAAAGCATCCAACTATGAGTTCGAAAGCAGTGGCTATGAGTTCAAAAGCAGCGACTAAAGCTACAACAGTAGTAACTATGTACGCGACAATAGCAACTATGTACACGACAGTAGCAACTATGTACACGACAGTAGCAACTATGTACACGATAATAGCAATTAAAGCAAACTGAGTTTCGAATTTAGATTACTGCGGACTCAGATGACGCTATATGCGAATTTATGAGCATTAGAGCAGAGTATCGGACTCCAATGCAACTATTCAGCTTTTTGAGGTCGATAATTAGTGCTTTTCGCGCCAATAGCGACTCTGGGGTCCGATAGGATTCCAAATGAGCCCAAAAGTTACGATTTAGGTCATCTGAGTCCGAAAGCAGTGGCTATGAGTTCAAAAGCAGCGACTAAAGCTCAACAGTAACAACTATGTACGCGACAGTAGCAACTATGTGCACGATAGTAACAACTATGCACGCGACAGTAGCAACTATGTACACGATAGTAGCAACTATGTACACGACAATAGCAACTAAAGCAAACTGAGTTTCGAATTTAGATTACCGCGGACTCAGATGACGCTATGTGCGAATTTATGAACATTAGAGCAGAGTTTCGGACTCCAGCGCAGCTATTTAGCTTTTTGAGGTCGATAATTAGTGTTTTTCGAGCCAATAGTGACCCTGGGGTCCGTTAGAATTCCAAATGAGCCCAAAAGTTACGATTAAGGTCATCTGAGTCCGATAGCAGCCGGCTATGGGGATGGCCGGCAAGCAGAAATCCAAACGTGCCATGAAATAGCACAAATCAGTACAAAGTGGCATCAAGCAGAACCAAGTAGAACCAAGTAGAACCAAGTAGAACCAAGCAGAACCAAGCAGGACCAAGCAGGACCAGCGAACCAAGGTCCCTGACTTTGAGAGTTGAAGCTATGTATGCCTATGTATGCGCAAATAGTATCTCAATCAAACGGAGTGTCATTTTGGATCAAGTTTAGCTTCAAAAAGACAACGAGTCCAAGCTGCACCACTTGGATACTTAGGACGTTCCTTATTAGAAAGCTGAGGACAGCAATGTTGTGACAAAAAAACTACCCCTCCATTAATAGAGGGATAGCGCCAATGAATCATTTTCACTGTAACTGTGCAATATAGCTTCAGAGCCTTTAATTTCGATACTAATCAGAGAATTGAGGCATTTCTGGAGGGCACTTTTGCCCTTTTGAATTTTGAGCTCCAGCGTACTGTTAAGTAATCTAAGTACTTTTTGAGTGGGCTGTTTATTTTCTGTTGTGAAATACACAGGTACAAGTTTGTTCTGAAATGTGATGAGCATTCTCATTTTGAAATCACCTCGCTACAAGTATTTCATGTTAATGATCATACCCCTTGTTTCTTAATTTTACCTTAAAATTAGCTTATGATAACATAAAGATTGCTAGTTTAATATACATTTATATGTAATACAGGAAGGATACAATAATGTGAATGAGAAAGAACGAACGGATTTAACGGATTTAACGGAATTTTTATTTCCAGATCGGGTAACCGACCAAGTAGTATTAAATGAATTGTTAAATACTGCGTCTACAGCAGAAAGGATAGGTAGATTCAAATATAGAGAGAAGGAGAAAACTAAAGATCTGTGTTTACAAATACATAAGGATAAAATACTAGCCTACTGCAATAATACACCGGACTCTCCCCCGTGTGTGCTGAAGAACAGAGATGAAACAGAGAGCTTTTGTCTCGAGTTGTTCGAATGTGAGAGAGCGATGGAGCCCTTTGCTCACGGGATTCCGGCGTTACTAATGTCAAAAAAAAGGTTCGAGGAGCTGAAAAAAGGCTCTGATTCCTCTACGGTTCACAGACTCTCAGAGTGTTTAGCTGCAGAGACAGGAGATGATGTCCATTCCAACCATCTTGCACGAGTGATGAAATGCTTCGACGCAGAGGGAGAATTGCGACTCTGTATTTCTAGTGAAAATGGCTGGAAGTTTCAGTATGCTAGCTTCATAAGTGATCATTCAAGTGGCTGGTTGCTGCGAATGAGCAGCGATCCTTCCCAAGACTGGATTGTAGCTCTTCCTATATCGAAAGCACAATTATGTGGTTCTGTGGCAGAGTGGGTGTTTCATTCCTCCGCTTTTCCTAGTCCACAATAACCGTTGAATAGGGAGGAAGAGTAAGCTGATCTGAATTTAAGGTCACTTTGTCAGCAGTTGTCTTTTGGATCTTGGTGTAAGAGATACCCTCAACATTTGGATGAAGCGTAATGATTTGTTCATCTCCAGTTAGGTTATGAACAACGAGGACTTGATCCTCTGTTGTTATACGTTCGTAGGCCATTACCCCTGCATTGCCAGAAGTGTAGTCTCGAATTCCGCCATCACGGAGCGCAGGGACTTCGTTTCTTAACGCAATGAGTTCGCGGTATCTTTTAAGCAGTGAGCTGCTGTCGTTAGTTTGGCTTTCGACATTAATGCTAACATCATCAGCGTTATTGCTGCCGACCTCCCAAGTAGTCTGCCCCTCACCCTGATCCGCTGTCATCCATCTCATGGGCTCACGAATTCCTTCATCTGGTTTTACACCAAGCATTCCTATTTCTTCACCATAATAAATAAAAGGATTTCCAGGTAAGGTTAACAGCAGGGCTGCTGCCATTTTTGCATGATCCAGATTGCCGTCTAATTGACTCATGACTCTGTTTTGATCATGATTTGTCAAAAAAATTGCATCGGTAAAATGGCTATCAGATATTTTGGAGTACAAATTATACGTACGTTCCAGCGTAAAGGCAGTCCCGCTGTCTTTTTCAGTTTTCACGGAATTAATAAGGGTCTCGGCTAACCCAAAGTTAAAGCTAGAGTCGAAGGCTTGA
This sequence comes from Paenibacillus sp. FSL E2-0190, assembly GCF_037992965.1. Taxonomy (NCBI): domain Bacteria; kingdom Bacillati; phylum Bacillota; class Bacilli; order Caryophanales; family Paenibacillaceae; genus Paenibacillus; species Paenibacillus sp. FSL E2-0190. The sequence goes on along the minus strand of NZ_CP150306.1, from coordinate 3,912,896 downwards.
TCCAAATAAGCCCCTACGGTGACTGCAGAATTCTCCCATACTTCGCCGACAATATAAGCTTGAGGATTTACTTCATTCATCGATTTGCGGAAATCCTGCCACCAAGATACATTTTTATTGGTTGTGGCTTGGCTTTTGTCGCTTAGAAGGTCTTCGTAAATATGTTTAGCAGCGTCTAAACGGAATCCATCAACCCCTTGTTCCAGCCAAAACTTACCGATATCCTTCATTTCATTACGAACTTCCGTATGATCAAAATTTAGATCAGGCATGCCTTCCCAAAAGCCACCTAGATAATGACTACCCAGTAAAGAGTGCCATGCACTGCCACTACCAGCGGCACTAGCTCCATTGGCAGGGCGTCCTTGATCTTCAGCCCATATGTACCAGTCGCGATATTTGCTGTCTTTATTTTTAGCGGAATCTACGAACCAAGGATGTTCTTTGGAGGTATGATTCACGACCAAATCCATAATTACTTTAATCCCACGTTTATGCGCCTCCGTAACGAGCTCTTGTAAATCCTCAATCGTCCCATAATCTGGATTGATTGCACGATAATCTGTCACATCGTAACCATGATAGCTTGGTGAAGGGTTAATAGGCATAAGCCAAATCCCACCGATCCCCAGATCGTCTGTGGTGTCAGGATTTCCGTCATTTAAGTAATCTAATTTCTTGGTAATCCCTTTGAGGTCACCGATGCCATCCCCGTCAGAGTCATAGAATGAACGAACAAAAATCTCATAATAAACCGTTGAGGGCTGTTCGTCAGTGGTTATCGTTTTTGCAGCGGGAGGTGTTGTAGTATTCTGAGCTGTATTTGCTTTTGGCGATGGAGAAGGGGAGGCAGAGGAGGGAATATTGTTATTATTTACTGAACAACCGGATAGCAGAACGGCAGTTAAGCTAAGAGTCAAAAGTCCGTTTATTGTGTGTTTTTTGGCGATAGATGTTGCTAGTTTATCCATATAAAATAACCCCTTCTGCTGCAATTTTCCTATAAAGGAAATGGTAAGCGCTTTAATTCTTATAGTACTGTAATCAAATCCTCAGGTAAAACGTTTGCACAGATATAAAAACAGCAAATCCAGTGATATTTATCCATAAAATCAATAAAAACCGCTGATATCATGGATATTCTTTTAATTCCCCACGATATTCGGGATTTTAACCTTTCAGTAGGCATGTGCATATGCTTTAAGCAAGGGCGAAGGACCCGGTAAGAAAGGAGAATGAAGAATGAAGATTCGGAAAAAGCTGTCATTGTCGCTCATGATCATTACTTTATGCTTTTCAGTACTTGCCGGTTGCGGCGGAAAGTCAGAGACGGTAAAGGTGAAGATTGGGGAGGTTACCCGCTCTGTCTTTTATGCACCCGAGTATGTTGCCTTGACTCAAGGTTTCTTCAAAGATGAAGGGCTGGATGTAGAACTGCAGACGATTCCCGGTGGAGATAAAACCATGACTGCATTGCTCTCAGGAGCTATTGATGTGGCGTTGGTTGGTTCAGAAACCTCCATTTACGTGTATCAGCAGGGCTCGGATGATCCGATCATTAATTTTGCACAGCTGACTCAAAGGGATGGAACATTCCTGTTCGCCCGGAAGGCTGATGGAGATTTTAATTGGGATAAAGTGAAGGGCTCTACCTTCCTTGGTCAAAGAAAAGGCGGAATGCCACAAATGGCAGGCGCGTTTACTTTATCTAAAAAGGGAATTGATCCTGCGAAGGATATTACCTTGATCCAAAATATCGATTTTGCTAATATTGCCGGTGCATTTGCTTCAGGTACTGGGGATTATGTGCAGCTGTTTGAGCCGCAGGCCTCTATCTTCGAACGAGAAGACCGGGGAGCTGTAGTGGCATCGTTTGGGGTGGAGAGCGGTTATTTACCTTATACGGTATTCATGTCAAAAAACAGCTACATTAGCAAAAATGGAGATACCGTGCAAAAGTTCACTAATGCCATCCAGCGTGCCCAGCTTTGGGTGAAAGAACATAGTCCTGAAGAAATTACGGATGCCATAATAACTTATTTTGATAAAACGGATCGTGACATTGTGATTTCTGCTGTAAAACGTTACAAGGAGCAGGACACCTACGCCATTAATCCGGTTGTTGATAATGAGGAATGGAATAATCTACTAGATGTTATGGACAACGCAGGTGAACTTAAAGAACGTGTTCCAGCAGAAAAAATCGTGAACAATACTTTTGCTGAAAAAGCTGAAAAGACCATAAAGAGCAGTGGCTCTAAATAAGAGAGATAAGATCCTAAATGGATTTTGTTAACTATAAGGAGGGGATGACCTTGCTTCCAGTAGTGCAATTAAAGGGAGTAACGCATGCCTATCTCGGCGATCGGGAAGCTTCACTGGCCGTTGAGGATCTAAATCTTAATGTCGAGCAAGGAGAGTTCGTCAGCTTAGTAGGCCCAAGTGGCTGTGGTAAGACGACTCTCCTATCGATTATTGCCGGACTGCTGCAGCCCTCTGAGGGAGAAGTATTCGTAAATGGCCAACCCATTCTAGGCCCTTCACCTGAGGTTGGATATATGCTGCAGCAGGATTATCTTTTTCCTTGGCGGAGTATTCTTGACAATGCCGTGCTTGGACTGGAGCTTACCGGAAGCTTAAACGAAGAAAGTCATAAACGGACTTTGGAGCTGCTGCGCGAGATGGGATTAGAAGGGAAAGAACAGGCCTATCCTTCTCAGCTATCCGGAGGGATGCGGCAACGGGTGGCTCTTGTACGAACATTAGCTACCAATCCAGGACTGCTGCTGTTAGACGAGCCGTTCTCGGCACTTGATTATCAGATCAAACTTCAGCTGGAAGATTTAGTCTCAGAGACCTTACGCAGCCGGGGAACCACGGCTATTTTGGTCACGCATGATCTGTCAGAAGCGATTGCGGTCAGCAGTAGGGTTATTTTATTGCAGCGAAATCCAGGGAAGATTCGTAAAGTTTTTCCTGTTCCGGAGCTAATCCGCTCAGCCCCACCGCTGTATGCGCGTGATCAGCCAGGGTTTGCGGAGCTTTTTCATGAAGTATGGACAGAGATGGAGATCGCAGGGAGGGAAAGCTAATGAAACGAACAGAGCAAGCGGGTGTCTTAGCTTCCCGTGAACTGTGGCTGCAGCAAATGCATGTGGATTTCAAAAAAACTAAACAGCGCCGGCGTAATCAGGTTATTGCTGTAAGAAGCAGTCTGTTGCTGCTGTTCTTTGTGTTGTGGGAAGCGGGAGCAAGAATGGGCTGGATTGATGAGTTATTGTTCAGCTACCCGACAAAAATCTTCAAGCAGATTTGGCAGGATATGATCAGTGGAAGCTTGTGGCCTCATTTGGGGATGACGGTAGGAGAGACTGCGGTAGGCTTTGTTCTGGGAACCTTGTTAGGAACGCTGCTGGCAGTGATTATTTGGTGGTCTCCGTTTTTATCAGCGGTGCTTGATCCGTTTATGGTTGTCTTTAACAGTATGCCGAAGGTGGCCTTGGGGCCGATTTTTATCGTAATGTTCGGGGCGGGCTTCACCGCTATCGTTGTGACAACCTTATCGATTACGGTGATTATTACTACACTTGTTGTTTACAATAGCTTTTGCAGTGTGGATCCTAATCTGGTGAAGGTGGTCCGCTCTTTTGGAGCTTCTAAAGTTCAGGTGTTTTTTAAAGTGATTCTTCCGGCATCTTTTCCAACGGTGGTCTCTACCCTAAAGGTGAATGTGGGAATGTCATGGGTCGGGGTTATCGTAGGAGAGTTTCTAGTAGCAAAATCCGGTCTTGGGTACCTGATCATATATGGATTCCAGGTGTTTAATTTCACGCTTGTAATGTCCAGTCTGCTGATTATTGCAGCCGTAGCAACGGCAATGTATCAACTGGTAGTGTATCTGGAGAAGCGCTTGTTATACCGTCGGTAAGTCTAATGTAACGTTGTGTCCATTCACAAAATCTTGTAACATGTCTATATCTTTACCTATTAACGGTTAGTGCTTTTAAGGAGAGATAGGGTTATGGGATTTCGTGTGATTAAAACAGCTGCTGCGACGTTAATGTCCGTTCTTCTCGCGTCTGCAGTAGGCATACCCAATGCACAAAGTGCAGGGCTTTTAGCCATTCTGGGTGTGGAGGTTACCTTGAAAAGGAGTTTCCGGACGATAACGGCGCGTTTTTTGGCCTCGCTCGTGGGACTCTTTTTTGGGTGTATTTTATTTTGGATATTAGGGTTTCATTACTGGGTACTTGGACTGTACGTTCTTGTTGGCTTTCCAATGATTGTGAAGTCTGGCTACAAGGAAGGGATTGTCACTAGCTCTGTTATTGTGTTTCGTGTGTTTGGACAAGCTGAGTTATCGCTACATGTGTTGTTGCAGCAAGTAGAGCTACTGGCCATAGGTCTCGGTTCAGCGGGGGTGGTCAACTTAATTTACATGCCACAGACTGGGGGAGTTATTTATGGAATCCGCAAGGAAGTGGATCGATACTTTTCAGTTATTTTTACTCAAATGGCTCGTACTTTGCGTGAGCCTGCGTATATGTGGGATGGCAAAGAATTAATTGATGCGGATAATGCAGTGCAGCGGGGACTGACAGCAGCTACTCGCGAGATGGAGAATCATGTAATTCATCCTGATGAAGCTTGGAATGTCTATTTCTATATGCGTAAGGAGCAGCTGGAATCGATACAAAGCATGATGCAGCTGATTTCTCAAGTATATCGCCATTTACCGCATGGAGAGATGGTAGCTGAATTGTTCGACCAGCTTAGCGGAGATGTTTTGGCTGAAGAATATACAGGCCGCACGGAACATTTGCTGGAAGAGCTTGAACATGAGTTTGAAAGCATGGATTTGCCAGAGACACGTGAGGAATTTGAAGTGCGATCAGCGATTCTGCAGCTTTGCAGAGAATTGGCACTTTATTTAAAAATTGCGAAACGCCATAAAATACCGGTCAGCTATAAGCCTGAGAAACGTTTGCTCACCCGGAAAAAAGCTTAAAATTAGGCTTTAATAAAGTGAAGTATTAACATTCGCCCCTGAAATCACGATAAAATATGTATGAACTAAAAGTTGATCTTCGAAAGGGATTAACAATTATAGGGTGAGTTCAAATTCAAGCAGGGAATTCATATACGAATTTTCCGCATTGGCAGGTGAGGCGTATGGACAAAGATATGGAATCATTTATCGGAAAACAACTTGTAGCTAACCTCTTTAATGACAAAGGAGTATTTGTTTTACCCGCATTGACTTTATTGAGTGCTGAACATATTAGATTAATTCGTCAACATAAGATCACTCTGGAATCTCATGACGTCGTCCAGCTGGATAGCGCGGAATTTTTCCAGCTCGCAATTGATGATTGTACAGCTGCGATTGAGAATATTTTTGAACAGATTCGTCATAACAAAAATAAAAGAATTCCTATGCTGGAAGTTAGAAATGAAGTGATTCCGTTTATCCAGCAGGTAAGCGAAAAGAATGACTTCTACGGAGTATTGGCTGCTTTGCAGACCAAAGATGATTATACATACAGACATAATGTAGCTGTGGGCATAATATCTACCTTGCTAGGCAAATGGCTGAAGCTAAAGTCTGAGGATTTGAGCATGTTGACCATTGCAGCGACTCTTCACGATATCGGCAAAATGAGAATCCCGGATGACATATTAACCAAGCCCGGTCCATTATCCGACGAAGAGTTTCAGCTGATGAAAAAGCATACGACCTTTGGGTATGAGATGATCAGGGATACGGTAGGCACAAACCATACCCAAGCGCTAGTAGCCTTACAGCATCATGAAAGAATGGACGGCAGTGGTTATCCATTTGGTGTGCTTGGAAACCGGATTACTGATTTCAGTAAAATCGTTGCTGTGGCTGATGTGTTTCACGCGATGACCTCCGACCGTTTTTATCGCAAAGCGGCTCCTTTATACGAAGTATTACTGCAAATGGAGGAGAGTGTGTTCGGTAAGCTCGACCCTTATATTTGCAGAGTGTTTATTAATAAGTTAATGCAGTCAATGCTAGGGAACGAAGTGGAATTGACAGATGGGCGAAAAGGAAAAATTGTTATGATTCTTGCTACAGACCCTTTGCGGCCACTGGTGAATATTGATGAGGATTTTATTGACTTAAGCAAACATAGATCGCTTGGAATTGTGCGGGTAATCCCGCAATAGCTGGTGTTTTAAGGTTTTTTGAGGGGGTAGGAATGGCTCTGGAACAGGTTGGACCATTTTTGGAATCTACTCATATATGTACAAATTTTGAAATAAAATGAACTATTAGTCTCCTGAAAAAGCCTTCTTGAGGGCTTACTCAAATTTATTTATAGTCTAACAATCAACAAATGCCTAGAACCTGCATACACTTGATAGTGAATGATTGTATGGAGGAGGTTCAAAGATGTCATTAAGCCATAAACGTCAAACAAGGGAGATCATTACGAAGGCAATTTGCGGCAAAGGTCGTAAGTTCTCTACAGCAACCCATACCGTGACTCCGCCACATCATCCGACTAGTATTTTGGGGGCTTGGATTATCAACCACCAATACGAAGCGGTTGCCGCCGGGAACGGAATCGAAGTAATTGGTACTTATGATGTAAACATCTGGTACTCGTACGACAAGAACAAGCAGACCGAGGTAGCAAAGGAAACAGTCTCTTATGTGGAGCTCATTCCGCTTTCCTACCTGGACACGAGACACCGCACTTCAACAGTTGAGGTCTCTGCGGAGGCAACGCAGGAACCCAACTGTGTAGAGGCGGGCGTATCGCCAGGCGGAGGCAGTGTGACACTTCGCGTAGAGCGCGAATTCGAAGTGGAGTTGGTGGCTGAGACCAAAGTCCGTGTGTATGTCACTGAGCAAAGTGATGATCCAGAAGACAAGGATTATGATTTTGAAGGTGATAGCTTCGATTACGATGATCTGGACCCTGACAATCTGGATGATGAGCTGTAAGGAAGGATACGCCGCCGTTAACTGAGTATCAATGGGTTATGGTCCATTATATGTAGGGAGTGCGGCGGCGTAGAGGGCGAATGCCCTCCTTTTTTTTATTTATTTTTAGGATGAAAAAAGGTTCACGCTCGGATGGAGGCGCTAAAGAGTATGAATGAAGGTCTTAAGGTGTATTCAGAATTGTCTGTGGCAGAGAGAGAGTCCAGATTGCTTAGAAGTGGGGTTGAAGCAACGCTGACGCCATCTGGAAAACATTTTGTCGATACATATGCTTCGGATGCTACTGAGAAGGGTCACAGGCAGTGTTATAAGATATTGGTTTATCATTTGACTGTCCTCCACATCTCTTTGCTTGGAGCAGGTCTTGGAATGCGTGCGGCCGCCGATAATTACAGCGAAGCTGTGAGGATTGCTAATGCCGAGAGCAATACCACGGGAGGCCGAGTGCGGGGAGAGCTTCGCGGGGTGATGAAATTGCTCCAGCGGATTGCTGTCCGCACGCTGTACAGCTTGGGGCTGGATAGCGGTGAGGTCCTGCTGAGGGCAATGGGGAACCGGAGGTATGTGGTGGAGGGAGTCACTCCACTAGTAAAGACCTCCGGGCAACGATTGCCCGAGCCTTATCGTTCCGCAGCGCTAGCGCTGGAACGAAAGCTGGCTCTGGAGCAGCCGGTCCGCAGCGGCCTGCTGATGGGCATGGACCCGGAGTTTATCATCCTCCGGGAATCCACCGGCCGCGTCGTGCCTGCGTCGCGGTACCTGCCCACGGACGGCGTCGCTGGCTGCGACGCCGGACCTCCGGGAACGCGCGGCGCGTTCCCGGTCGCCGAGCTGCGCCCTCAGCCGCGCGGGGAACCGCGCGCACTGCTGGCGCAGCTGATGTCCGCCGCGGCGCTGGCGGACCGGATCATCGCCGACCGCTCGCTGCGCTGGCTGGCGGGCGGTATGCCGCTGACGGGCTGGGCCCTCGGCGGCCATCTGCACTTCAGCGGCGTGACGCTGACGGCGCCGCTGCTGCGCGCGCTCGATAACTATCTCGCGCTGCCCATGCTTCTGCTCGAAGACGTCCGCGCAGGGGCGCGTCGTCCCCGATACGGCGTGCTCGGCGATTTCCGGACTCAGCCGCATGGCGGCTTCGAGTACCGGACCTTACCGAGCTTCCTGGTATCCCCGGTCATCGCTAAAGGCGCGGTCTATCTGGCTCACCTAATCGTGAGCCATTATGAGGACCTGACGCAACGCCCGCTCGACCGGGAAGACCTGCATATCGCCTACTACAGCGGCGATAAATCTCCGCTGCGCGCCGCAATCCCCCCATTGCTGGCGCAGCTGCGTTCCCTAGGCGGCTACGAGATTGCCGCCCCCTATATCGAGCCTTTATTCGACTATATTGCCGCTGAACGGACGTGGGATGAATCACGGGATATACGTGAGTTATGGTGCAGCAAAGTAAAAGTGTGATTTTACTATTTGGTCTACATGTTAACAATGGTCCATGAACCGATATCTTGAAAACCAAGTCGTTTATAAATAACTCCGGCATGTGGGTTGTCATAAAAGAGGCACAATGACTTTCCTTCATGGAGCAGGTCTGCACATAGCTGTGCCATTACGCGCGAAGCAAGGCCTTGCTCTCTGAATGCTTGATGTGTGGCAACCCCTACAATCATCGCTGACATGGAATTTTCCGCTGAAGTTGAAGCGGTGACAATGACCTTATCTTCCCGTTCCATATAATAGGTGCGGCCGGTGTTGCTTTCCAGCGTTTTACGCAGGCTGGTTCTTGAACCATTCCGGCTGCTTTCAAATTCTTCAATGGTATCCGTGAGTGCGCAAATCGCTTCTACATCCTGAACCGTAGCTTTTTTAATAGGCTCAGCTGAAGAGAAGGACTCACTTATTTTATTGTTCATTTCTTTTAATTCAGCAAAATACAGCTGTTTTACTTGTTTGAAATTAATTTCCCCGTCAAAAGCCTTCACCACCTCTGAGGCTCCGGAGATCATATGTATGTCATTATCCTTTCGGATAATCTCAGCGAACCCCTCGACATCAAAAGGGCCATCTGCATAAGGAAGGTAACTTCTATAGAAGCGCAGCAGAGCGGCTTTTATCCGCCCGTCGGCTGGGTCAATCTCTCCCCATAAATCCATGAAATCCTGCTCAAACCCAAAATTCTCCACATCGCCAATGATAAATAAATTAAGCGCCGGCTCTTTCCGCAGCAATGCCATCAGCAGCTCTTGATCATCCTTCGTTAGCTTTCGTATCATATTGTATTCTCCTTTGATTTTTTTATGGGCTGACGCTCTGTGTTAAGATTTTACAATATTTAAAAGCAGAAGAATATACCTCAAGTAAGTGTTTGTCTGATAAGTATTCTAGTCTTTCGTTGTACTAATGTGAGGTTTCAGGGTAACTTTGTCCATCAATTTTCTGTTATAATGGGGGACAGCATTAAATAGGCATGGAGGTTGACCATGGCACAATATACGCCGATGATAGAGCAATATTTAAAGGTAAAGGAAGGGGCTAAGGATGCCTTCCTATTTTTTAGACTGGGCGATTTCTATGAAATGTTCTTTGAAGATGCCATTTTGGCTTCCAAGGAGCTTGAGATTACGTTGACAGGCCGCGAAGGCGGGGGCGAGGAGAAAATCCCTATGTGTGGAGTGCCTTACCACGCCGCCGAGGGATATATTCAACGCCTGATAGAAAAAGGATATAAAGTCGCCATTTGTGAGCAGTTAGAGGATGCTTCAGTCACTAAAGGCATGGTGAAGCGGGATATTGTACGCGTCGTGACACCAGGAACCGTGATGGATGGAAAAATCATTGCTGACAAGAGCAATAACTACCTCGTTTGCGTCACCGAAAGTGACGGAATGATGGCATTAGCTGCCTGCGATTTAACAACTGGTGAGCTGTATGTTACTTCGGTATTATCTGGAGCCGAATGGCTGCGTGATGAGATTGGCATTTATGAACCGGCTGAGATCATCGGAGACGCTGCACTTTTGGAGATCCTGCGAAGCGAAACGCCGCTGTTAGCCAAACCTGTAGTTTACACCCCTTGGGAGAAACGCGAGGAGGAGCTGGCACGTCGTCAGTTCGGTGAAGCGGCATGGGTACGTCTAGAGAAGGAACGTGGACAATGTCTGGCGCTTCTGATCTCTTATCTGAATGAGACCCAGCGGCGTTCGTTAGGGCAGCTTAGTCAGATTTCTCCTTATGAACCAGGCAATTATATGATTCTAGATCCATTTACACGCCGGAATCTTGAACTAACCGAGACGGTTCGCGAACGCTCCAAAAAAGGATCCCTGCTCTGGCTGCTGGATCGAACGGAAACGTCGATGGGCGCCCGTCTGTTGCGCCGCAGAATTGATAAGCCGCTATTGCAGCGAGCTCCGATCGAACGGCGCCTAGAGGCTGTCGATTATTTGTACAATCAGTTTATCGTTCGCGAGGACCTGCGTTTAGCGCTTAAAGAAATTTATGATTTGGAGCGTTTGGTGGGTCGTATTGCTTTTGGCAGCGCCAATGGCCGTGATATGAATGCTCTGAAATTATCGCTGGCACAAATTCCTGCATTGAAGGATTTATGTATGACCTCCGGTTCAGCTACTTTACGAGAGATCGGTGCAAGTATGGATGAATGCGCTGAGCTGCGAGAGGATATTGACCGCGCAATCGTCGAGGATGCCCCGGTGTCTGTGCGCGACGGTGGCATTATCTGTTCCGGTTATCATGAACGTTTGGACGAGCTTAGGGAAGCTAGCAGTAACGGTAAACGTTGGATCGCTGAACTGGAAGCTAAGGAAAGACAGGCCACTGGCATTAAGTCACTGAAGATCGGCTATAACAAAATCTTCGGGTATTTCATAGAGATCACCAAATCCAATCTGGCTGCACTGCCGGAAGGAAGATATGAACGTAAGCAGACGCTTGCCAACGCAGAGCGTTTTGTCACTCCTGAGCTTAAGGAGAAGGAAGCACTCATCCTTGAAGCTCAGGATAAAATGACGGATTTGGAATACAGCCTCTTTACCGAACTGCGTGATCGCATCAGCGGGCAAATTCCCCGCCTGCAAAATCTTGCGGAAAAGGTTGCCGAGATTGATGTGTATCAATGCTTGGCGGCAGTTAGTGCCGAACATCGTTTTGTGAAGCCAGTCCTTTCGGATGGTTATGATCTTCGGCTTGAAGGGGGCCGTCATCCCGTTGTGGAGGCGGTGCTTAAAGATTCTGCTTTTATTGCAAATGGAAGCACGCTGAGTAAGGAAGAAGGTAATATTCTTCTAATTACAGGTCCTAATATGGCGGGAAAAAGTACTTACATGCGTCAGGTGGCGCTGATCTGCATCATGGCTCAGATTGGATGTTTTGTACCAGCAAACAGTGCTGAAGTTCCGCTTATAGACCGGATTTTCACTCGTATTGGAGCAGCTGATGATTTGATCGGTGGACAAAGTACATTTATGGTGGAAATGGCTGATATCCAGGTTATGACAGAGAAAGCAACAGCTCGTAGCTTGATTATTATTGATGAGCTGGGAAGAGGTACCTCGACCAGTGAAGGTATGGCCATCGCTCAGGCGGTTATTGAATATGTACATGATGTTATTTCTTGCAAAGCTCTAGTTTCGACGCATTTTCATGAATTGGCTCATTTGGAAGGAAGTCTTAAAGGACTGCGGAATTACTCTATGGCTGTTCAAGAGAGCGGTGATAAAGTTAACTTCCTGCGCAAGCTAGTTCCTGGAGCGGCTGACAGCAGCTATGGGATCTATTGTGCACGTCTTGCGGGTCTTCCTGAAGGGATTATTGACCGAGCTTATGGTCTCTTGCAGAGCATTGAGCAGGCAGCCCATCCTGGTGGTTCTGAACTTCATTACGGGGGAAGCCTCGAAAGACAGGCGGCTGTAAGAGAAGTTGCTAGCGCATCCTCGATAGCGCAAGCCGTAAGTGTCATCACTGAGGCACCTGTAGAAAATGAGGTTGTTCAGTTGTCTATCTTTGGTGAGGAAGAACCACGCAAGAATCGCAAAGGTAGTGCACATCAAGTTGCGGTAACCGAAATCCAAGAGAATCCTGCGCTAAAAGAGTTCATTTCTTCTGTGCGTGACGCTGATCTTATGAATATGACGCCGCTGCAGGCGATGAGTCTGTTGAACGAGCTGAAGATGAAGGTTAAGGATCTGCAATAAAGATTTTATAATAATTGATTGCCTAAATAAGAGGTGAATGAAATGGCCAAAATTCATATATTGGACGAGCATATTGCCAACCAGATAGCTGCGGGTGAAGTAGTAGAGCGGCCAGCTTCTGTTGTAAAGGAGCTTGTCGAGAATGCAATTGACGCTGGCAGTACAAGAATTGAGGTATCGGTAGAAGAGGGGGGCTTGCAGAGCATCCGCGTTAAAGATAATGGCTCCGGGATTGATCCTGAAGATTGCGAGACCGCCTTTTACCGTCATGCTACAAGTAAAATTCTGAATGGCCGCGATCTATTTCAAATCACAAGCTTAGGCTTCCGCGGAGAGGCACTTCCCAGTATTGCCGCGGTCTCCAAGGTATCGCTTCTAACTGCAACTGCCGATGACGGCAAAGGGCGGCTAGTAGACATTGAGGGTGGCAATCTCATGCGAAATGAGGACGCTCCATCCGGCCGGGGAAGTGATCTTGCCGTTCGTGAATTGTTTTTTAATACGCCGGCAAGGCTGAAATATATGAAGAGTATTCAGACGGAGCTGGGACATATCTCAGATGCCATGTACCGCATGGCGCTGGCTCATCCGGGGATCTCTTTTACCTTGCATCATAATGGCAATCAGCTGCTGCATACGCTCGGAAATGGTGATCTGCTGCAGGTCATCGCAGCTGTTTACGGAACCAATGCCGCCAAAGCAATGCTGCCGATTACGGCAGAAGACTTGGATTACCGGATTTCCGGATATATTAGTCGTCCAGAATGGACACGTTCCAATCGAAATGCAATCACTACTATTGTCGGTGGACGTTATATTCGCAGTAATGGACTGAACGCAGCCATCATGCGTGCTTATCACACCTTGCTTCCGATTAACCGTTATCCGTTATTAGTTCTTGAACTGGATATGCACCCCTCTTTGGTAGATGTCAATGTACATCCAGCAAAACTCGAGGTTAGATTCAGTAAAGAGAATGAGCTTTACACCTTTGTTGAGCAGGAGATCCGCAAAATACTGCTGGGGCAAAGTCTGATTCCACGTCCAAGCAAGGAAACAATCGGACCCAAGGGCAGCAGCTCCTTTATCCAGGAGCAATTTGCTTTTTCCAAAGGAGCTGTTCCGCCGTCATCTTCGAATGGTGATGAGAAGGATACAGCCCCTACGGGATCTGCCAGCTTCTTAAGTGGACTACAGTCATCGAACCTTGACCGTAATTCCCGTGATTTTAGCAAGGAAGGTCAGGCAGATCATCAGGTGGCTCGCGAGGTAGCTCCAGCTTACGGGTCAGGCTATCCGTCTTCATCTTCGCAGGGGCGCCAAACTAATGCGAATACTAGTTATTCCAATAGCTATCGCCCGCAAGAAACGTCAATGGCGCAGAAGCAGCTCCCTTCGGTTGAGAAGCTATGGGCTCCACCACAACAAGAAGAGCCTGGACTTCCAGCCTTTCCTGAGCTTAATTATATAGGCCAGCATCATGGGACCTATATCATAGCCCAGAATGATGGAGGACTCTATTTAATCGATCAGCATGCGGCACATGAACGTATTAATTACGAATACTTCTATGAGAAATTTGGTCGGCCGGAGGATGCCTCACAGGAGCTGTTACTGCCGATTACACTGGAGTTCACGCCTTCTGAAAGTCGTCAGCTTAGTGAACGTCTACATTGGTTTCAGCAGGCCGGGGTATACCTTGAGCACTTTGGCGGACAGACCTTTCTTGTTCGTTCTTTGCCCTATTGGTTTCCTGAAGGGGATGAGAAGGCGGTCGTTGAAGAAATGGCGGAGTGGGTCTTAAGCGAACGTATGATTGATCTTGCGAAGCTGCGAGAAAAGTCATCGATTCTGTGTTCATGTAAAGCCTCGATTAAGGCCAACCATAAACTAACAGAACAGGAAGTGGAGGCTCTGTTGTCCCGACTGGCAGAGTGCAAACAACCGTATACTTGCCCACATGGACGGCCGATTGTGATCTCTTTTTCATCCTATGATTTAGAGAAATTGTTCAAGCGGGTTATGTAATTATACATTTTTTGAAATTTGTTAAGAGCAAGACTGGAGGCACCATGATTATAACTACGGGGTATAGCCCGATAATGGAAATAGTAGAACGCGCGCAAAGCCTTGCGGAGAGAACGGGTTGTAGTTATGCTCCACGTGAGAAGCTCTCCATTACAAGGATGGTTGAACATTACGGAGATGAGGATATTCTGATTCTATCTCAGGACGCTGTTCGACTACACCGCTTAGGAATGGAGCCTATGGAGTTTCATCCGAGCATGGGCTTCGTTCGCGCTAAACGAATTCTAAAGGGTGAGATCGAGCCGATGCTTGTTGCGGCTCGAATGCTTCCCGGAGATAGCGTATTGGATTGTACAGCTGGATTAGGAGCTGACTCCTTACTGTTTGCTGTACATGGTGGTGAGTCCTCAGAGGTTACCGCTTTGGAGAGCTCATTACCGCTGTACGCACTGCTCAGTGAAGGGATGTCTCATTACACCTCTGGGCAAGTAAAGGTCAATGAGGCTTTACGCAGAGTTAATGTCGTGCATAGTGAACATTTGGATTATTTACGGTCTCAACCAGATCGAAGTGTGGATATTGTTTACTTTGATCCTATGTTTCGCGTGCCTCTGACGGGTTCTGCCTCGATTTCCCCGCTGCGGCAATTCGCTAACCGTGCAGCCTTATCGACAGAGAGTGTAGCCGAAGCGGTTAGGGTCGCCCGTAAGACTGTTCTTTTAAAAGAAAAGGCTTTGAGTGGCGAATTTGAACGTCTAGGGTTTACTGAGCTGCTCCGAAGCAACTCCAAAACATCGTACGGGGTGATACACATTGACAACTAAAGAAAGGCATAAGGTTCTAGTGCTGTTAGGACCAACTGCCGTAGGCAAAACCCGGTTAAGTCTGGAGCTGGCAGCGGCTTATAACGCTGAGATTATTTCCGGCGATTCGATGCAGGTTTATCGTGGTATGGATATTGGTACAGCTAAGATTACACCCGCCGAAATGAACGGCATTCCCCATCACCTGATCGATATTCATGATCCGCAGGATGCGTATTCTGCCGCTGAATTTCAAGAGCAGGGCACTAGACTCATCGAGGAGATAAGCGCTAGAGGGAAGCTTCCCTTTATCGTAGGGGGGACTGGACTGTATATTGAGTCTTTATGTTACGGCTTTCAGTTCTCGGAAGCAGTGGCTGATGAAGCTTTCCGTAAAGAGCAGGATCAATTTGCGGAAGAACATGGAGCGCTTGCACTGCATGCCAGACTCGAGGCGGTTGATCCAGTCAGCGCAGCCAAACTTCATCCTAACGACCGTCGCAGAATTATCCGTGCACTGGAAATTCAACACCAGACAAACACTACACTTTCCGCTTCTCATGCTGCTCAAAAGAAGGAATCTCCCTATGACTTATGTCTCATAGGTTTGACAATGGACCGGAAAATACTATATAAACGTATTGAGGACCGAATTGATAGCATGCTGGCGGATGGTCTCGTTGCTGAGGTGAAGGGACTGCTGGATAACGGTTACAGCAGAAGCCTTGTGTCCATGCAGGGATTGGGTTACAAGGAAATTGCCGCTTACCTGGCGGGAGAGCTGACGCTGGAAGAAGCTGTGATACTGCTTAAACGCGATACTCGCCGATTCGCCAAAAGACAGTTGTCATGGTTTCGCCACATGAAGGAAATCGAGTGGATCGATGTCGAAGGTGAACAAAACTTTTCTGAGAATTTCTCAAAAATACGTGGTATAATAGCAGGAAAGTTTCTCTCAGGTCTTGAATATACTTCTGAACAATCTAATTGAACCATTGGGGGTACGTCATATGAACAAGTCCATTAACATCCAAGATACATTCTTGAACCAACTACGCAAAGAAAATATCCCTGCTACGGTATATCTGACCAACGGTTTTCAAATCCGGGGAATAATTAAAGCATTCGACAATTTTACAATCGTCATTGACAGTGATGGACGCCAGCAAATGGTGTATAAACACGCAATTTCCACGTTCACACCACAACGTAGTGTATCACTGATGCAAGACAGCAGTAGTGAAGAATAACATTTATCAAAAATGAATTGAAACCTTTCTTGTTTATAAATCGTTTGAATAGAGTGTGAGAGAGCAACCTGTGAAGGTTGTTCTTTTCATTCATGGCAGACCATTTATGTTTATTTCCGAAAGGGAGTCAGGAGGCATTATGTCTAGAGACGATACATCCAGGACGAATCACAATAGAGATAGAGGATCGTCCAGTTCCAAATCAAAACCAAAATCAAAAACAAAAAAGAAAAAGAAATTTTTGACGAAGAAGCGTGTGCTGTGGAGCTTGTTCTTCGCTACGGCATTGGCCATTTTCTGTGCATTAGGTGGATATCTGTTCATTATGCTAAATGGTCAAAAGCTTCTGCTTGAGAACCAGGATAAGCTAACAGTGAATGAAACGACTAAGGTATATGACCGCAATGCTAATTTAATCGGCGAATTATCACTGGAGAAAAGTGATCCAGTAGAGTATGAAGAAATTCCACCGTTATTGGTTAACGCTTTTGTAGCCACAGAGGATAAACGTTTCTTCGAACATTCTGGTGTGGATTTATGGTCGATTGGCCGGGCAGCAGTAAAGGATATAGCCGCACGAAGTATGGTAGAGGGCGGTAGTACCATTACTCAACAGCTCGCCAAAAACATCTTCCTGACACGGGACAAGACGTTTTTCCGTAAAGCAACTGAGGTGTCGATTGCCGTAGCCCTGGAGAATCAGAAATCTAAAGAAGAGATTATTACCATGTATCTGAACCGGATTAACTTCGGGGGTACAATTTACGGAATTAAAGCAGCATCAGTAAGATATTTTGGTAAAAGTGATTTGAGTCAGCTTAAGGTTTGGGAAATCGCGACATTGGCGGCCATGCCAAAAGGCCCGTCTCGTTACAACCCGCTGCGTAACCCTGATCTTTCGAAGGAACGCCGGGCAGTAGTGCTTCAGCTTATGTATGAGCAAGGGTACATTACGGAGCAGGAAAGAGACGAAGCAAAAGCCGTAGATTATAACTATAAGCCGCCAGAAAAGAAACAGCGTTATCAAGCATTTATTGATTTTGCAGTAGATGAGGCGGAAGAAAAATTTGGATTGTCAGAAGATGATCTGAATATCGGCGGATACAAAATTTACACTACCATGGATAAGCATGCTCAAGAAACGGTTGAAGATGCTTTTGCAGATAGTGATAATTTTGAAAAGAGTGTAGATGAAGAGCTGGTACAAGGCTCGATGACGATTGTGAATCAGGAGAATGGCAGCATTGTCGCACTCCTTGGCGGACGGAATTATGAGAAAAAAGGCTACAGTCGTGTAACTGGCAGCCGTCGTTCTCCAGGTTCTGCTTTCAAACCAATTGTCTCTTATGCTCCAGCGCTGGAAACTGGGAAATTCACCATGAATTCAACGCTAAGCAACGAGAAGCAATGTTTCGCGAACTATTGTCCAACCAACCTGCACGGATATTCTAAGAGCATCAACATGAGTGATGCCATTCAGAAATCAGAGAATATTCCGGCTGTTTGGCTGCTCAATGAAATTGGTGTGAATACCGGATTTAAATTTGCCAAGAAACTAGGCATTGGATTGGAAGATGAGGATAAGAACCTCTCGCTGGCTCTTGGAGGCATGAGCAAAGGGACCAATACGCTGGAAATGGCGCAAGCCTACAGCGCTTTTGCAAATGGCGGCGAACTAAGAGAGGCTTATTCCATTAAATCCATCTCTGACAGCAGTGGTGAGACGGTCTACAAAGCGAATACAACGCCTGAGCGAGTGATGAGTAAGGAAACAGCTTATCAAATGACTGAGATGATGCAGAAGGTCGTGGAGAGCGGTACGGGTAGAAAAGCTAGGATTGACCGTCCTGTTGCCGGTAAGACCGGTACGACGCAAAGTGGATATTCTGGAATCAGCTCGAACCGTGATGTATGGTTTGTAGGCTATACGCCAGAATGGACTGCAGCAGTCTGGATGGGTTACGACAAGCCAAGTAAAAAGCATCTGCTTAAGAACAGCAGTCCGCTTGCCGCTGCTTTCTGGGGTAAGGTCATGGAGGAAGCGCTGAAGGATGTTCCTAAGAAATCCTTCCCGCAGCTCGATAACGAGATTGCTCCTGAGCCTACTGAAACACCAGAAACAGCTCAGACCGTTACTGGACTATCAGCAGCATATGATCCTTCTACGATGACTGTAAATCTCAATTGGGAGGCAGTTCCTGTTGCCGGCGTTGAGTATCGTATTTATCGTAGAGAGACATCGGAAGCTGAATTTGGCTCACTGTTAAATACAGTGACTACCAGCGCAGGCGATTTTAGTGCACTGCCTGGTTTGGTTTACGAGTATTATGTAACTTCTTATGACCCTGCGCTAAAAGTGGAGAGCGAACCCTCCAATGTGGTTAGTGTATCCGTGCAGGATGAAATGCCGACCCCTGAACCCACCATAGATCCTAATCTTCCGACCCCGACCCCCGAGGACGGTGGCAACAACGGAGAGAATGGAAATGGTGGCAATAACGGAGGCGGCAATGAGGGTGGCGGAAATGACGGTGGTACTACAATCCCTGAAATCACCCCGCCACCGCCAACACCAATGCCGACCCCAACTCCAGAACCCACTATCGGTGGAGAGAGTTCCGGCGATGAGAGTGGGAATGTATCCACAAACCCTGATCCAGAGACAGGTTTTGTGAACGGGGATTCTTCCACTCAATAAAACGAATTTGAATTTCAAACAATAGCTTTATCCATGGCAGTCCAGCTTTGCTTTATTTATAGAGCGAAGCTGGACTGCCGTTTTTATTAGGTTTAGAAGAAAAATTTCTTGTATTTTGCGGGATATTTTGAGTGTATCCTCTAAATGTGTTAAGCTGAATAGACCATACTGGAGAGGGTAATTTCTATGAAACGTAAATTCGGAGACCGGGCCAACTGGCGCCGGATTACGCGTCGCCATTTTGCCTGCCGCTATGTGGAGAGCCGGGAATTCAGCGGATATATTACGCTTTATACCATCTACGGGCTGAAAGAACCACTGTGGAAGAGCTATGGACGACATACATATCGTATTGCAGATAAAGGTTATTCCTGGCTGCAATATTTTCCGAAAGATAGTCACTATATTGTGACGGCTATGTTCGACGAAAAACAAAATATTGTTCAATGGTACATAGACACCTGTAAAGTGCAAGGCGTTACTGACCAAGGTGTGCCTTGGTTTGACGATTTGTATCTGGACGTGGTAGTACTTTGGAACGGCGAGGTGTTTTTGCTCGATGAGGATGAACTGGAGGAAGCACTGGAGAGGCAAGACATCTCAGAAAACGATTATAAGCTAGCCTGGGAGACTGCCCATACTATTTTACGTGGCATCGATGCTCATGCTTTCCCTTATTTCTCACTCTCTTTGAAACATCGTGCCGAATTATTTCATCATGGAGAATTCAGGAGGAAATAAAGATGGAATGGTACGTTTATGGAAGAGACTCTTCCCCGATTCGGATTGTTCGCAAAAAACGCCGAATTTGGTCTAAACGAACGTTGCTTATTGCTTTAATGGTTATTGTTGTAGTTGGTTTGTTGTGGTGTGCGTACGCATTGAGGAATATCAATAAAGCTGCAACGACAGATCCTATGCTCAAAGCCGATACAGGGATCATTCTTGGCATGTCGATGTGGGGAGATGAACCTAGCCCGGGATTGAAGGAACGATTGGATTACGGGCTTAAGCTTTACCAAGAGGGGATGTTCCCGCATTTCATAGTTTCTGGAGGTTTGGATAAACCTGATCTTAAATATACCGAAGGTCAAGGCATGCGCAATTATTTAGTAGCTCATGGAGTTCCGGATAGCGCCATTTCTGTTGAAAATAAAGCTACCAGCACTTACGAGAATCTTCTGTATAGCAAATCAATTATGACAAGTGAGGGATTGTCCTCAGCAATTATTATTACGCATACATATCATGGATGGCGTTCACACGAAATCGCGGACGAGCTCGGTTATGTGAATTCTGAACTGGGGCTTACTGAATCCACTGTTCTGTCGATGACAAGGCATAAGTCGCGTGAAATTCTAGCCTATACGAAATGGAAAATCCAGCAGTTGTTCCTGTAATTGTTCCCAAATATCAGAATCTTCTAACAATGCTTCCTATTCCGGAAGAGACTTGATTAGAAAAGCCAGCCCCCAAATGGACTAAACTCTAAAGGGGGGCTATTTGTTATTTGTAAAAATAATGGGGTTGTGAAATGATAAAAAAATAAATGTCTGCTTATGACTTTTATGCATTTCGGTCATTCTATCCTCGTGTACCATCGTAGAAGATGCGAGAGATGGCAGGGAATCCAATGTCGAAACCCCATTCTTTAAAACAAGTGCATGATGTCATTCAGTTATTGCATATAATGCTCTAACGAGGTGATTACAATGGGTGAAGAAAATTTAAGAAAGATAACCATTAATGATTCCAGAATGAATATAACTTTCAAAAATCAAGACCCAACAAATATTACGAATGAAACATTGGAGAGCGCGCTGGCTCAAAATAATCATTTAGAATCTACAAAAGAAATCCTGCAAGAGCTTCATGAGCTTATCGGTCTTGAAAAGGTGAAGGATCTTATATATGAAATTCATGCGCTTATCCAAGTGGAAAAAATGAGACAAGAACTGGGGTTAAATGTAGTTAATCAGGTTTATCATATGTTGTTTAAAGGCAACCCCGGGACTGGGAAGACAACTGTAGCAAGAATCGTTGCCAAGCTGTTAAAGAATATGGGCATATTAAGTAAAGGTCAATTAATCGAAGTAGAGAGAGCGGATTTAGTGGGGGAATACATAGGGCATACAGCTCAAAAGACCAGAGACCTTGTTAAGAAGGCTATGGGTGGCGTATTATTCATTGACGAGGCTTATAGCTTGGCTAGAGGCGGGGATAAAGATTTTGGAAAAGAGGCAATCGACTGTCTTGTAAAGGTTATGGAGGACAGGAATGATGATCTCATCATTATCTTAGCGGGTTATCCAAATGAAATGGAGATGTTCATGGAGGCTAATACCGGGCTTCCCTCACGATTTCCAATTCAACTCGATTTTCAGGACTACACAACAGATGAACTGATATTGATTGCACATAAAATGGCTGCTGAAAGAGACTATATAATTACTCCAGAAACAAACGGGAAACTAAAAGAGTTAATCCTTAATGAGAAAATTATTGAAGAAAACTTTAGTAATGCCCGTTATGTACGCAATATCCTCGAACAGGCAATCCGCCATCAAGCGGTTAGATTAATAAGCAGGCATGTCAAAATATCTAAACAATCTTTGATGGAGATCTTACCGAGAGACCTTGTTCTTCCGGTCGATGATTATTCAAAAGGGGAGAGTATAATCTCTTAAATAAATTGACACCGGCTAAGTTTATACGTGCTTAGTCGGTTTATCTTTTATAAAAGATTGAAGATTATCATAATGAAAATGCGGACAGAATGGTGAGCCGTTCCATTATCAGCCTATATTACCAATGAAACTTATGATAAAATGTCTTGAAGCGCTGTGAATGAACAGGTTCATCTGTATAACATCAGCAAGAAGTGAAAAACTGATTAAATGGTACACAAAGATTCTATTACCGTCATAAGGAGCATGAATAAATGGCAATAACTACGCATGATACAGAAACGGATATTCAAGATCGGGCGATATTGGTCACTCTCGTCACAGATAAAATTAAACGTACCGGTATTGACCCAGAGCTTTCTCTGCAGGAATTAGTACAATTAGCAGAAACAGCAGGTGTTGAAGTCCTGGATGTGTTGCGTCAGAATAAGGAAACACCGGATTCAAAATGGTTTATCGGGAAAGGTAAAGTAGAAGAGCTTCGCATGGCCGCTGATGGTCTTGGAGCTAATACGGCTATTTTTGATCAGGAATTATCTGGAGCGCAGGTACGGAACCTTGAAGAGTCTCTGGATCTGAAGATTATTGATCGGACGCAGCTTATTTTGGATATTTTTGCTGGGCGGGCCAAAACACGAGAGGGTATTATTCAAGTAGAGCTGGCACAGCTGTCCTATCTTTTGCCGCGGTTATCCGGTCAAGGCAAAAACTTATCCAGATTAGGCGGGGGGATAGGAACCAGAGGACCAGGTGAAAGTAAGCTTGAGACCGATCGCCGTCATATTCGCGGTCGGATTACGGAGTTGAAACGCCAGTTGGATGAGGTAGTTAAAACCCGTGAATTGCACCGTGAACGCCGCCGTAAAGCAGGGGCAGTGCAGGTTGCTCTAGTCGGCTACACGAATGCTGGTAAATCGACGCTGCTTAAGCAGCTTACGGATGCGGATGTTTATATTGAGAATCAATTGTTTGCTACGCTTGACCCTACTTCACGTGTGCTTCAACTAACGGGTGGCAAAGAGGTAGTGCTTACGGATACTGTAGGCTTCATTCAGAATCTTCCGCATGATCTTGTAGCATCTTTCCGCGCAACGCTGGAGGAAGTCAATGAGGCCAATCTGGTGTTGCATGTAGTGGATGCCTCATCTCCAATGCGTGAGGAGCAGATGGAGATTGTGCAAACTATTTTGCAAGATTTAGGGGCAGCCAGCAAACCGCAAATAGTACTTTTTAATAAAATCGATCTATGTGAGCCTGAGCAACTGGAAATGCTGCCAACAGGCACAGGGTTTTTGAAAATCAGTGCGTTTAACCCGGAGGATTTAACCCGGATTATTGAAATTATCTCTGATGAGTTGGCTGGAGATACGCTGAATTTTCGCATTCCTGGAGACCGAGGCGATATTTCTTCTCTGCTTTACAGAGTAGGTGAGGTTCTGGAAACCACCTATGATGAGAACGATGTTATCTATAACGTCCGTCTTAATAAAGAGGATTATGATAAATGGGGTTACATGCTTGCTGATTTTGTGGACCAGCCGTAATCTTCTTTGTTCCCCTAAAGTGGAAATGCTTGTTGTATAGGTATAAAATAATAGCTAATGACAAAAAGCGTCAGGCAACTGTCGCTTTCTGTCATTATGATGGCAAGTAAATGTAAGGAGCGAATAAGAACTAATGGCAGTTTTTGCAGAAGATATTTTAGGAGCGGCAGAGTCCGCAGAAGTTGAAATCGAAGGTGCAGTCAAAGCCCTCGATCGAATTGTCGATAAGAATCAATGGAAGGTTATTGAAGCGTTTCAACGTCATCAGGTCAGTGATTATCATTTTGCGGGTTCAACGGGGTATGCTTACAACGACCGTGGACGCGAAGTGCTGGATCTTGTCTATGCTGACGTTTTTGGTGCGGAATCAGCTTTGGTGCGCCCGCATTTTGCTTCAGGAACACATACCATTTCAACAGCCCTCTTTGGTGTACTGCGACCAGGAGACGAGCTTTTATACATCACAGGTCGTCCGTACGATACCTTACACAAGGTGATTGGCCAAGCAGGAGATGGGACAGGCTCACTCGCAGACTTCGGAATTACATATCGGGAAGTTGCCCTTACATCAGAGGGTAAGATTGATTGGGAAGAGGTAACTCTCTCTATTAATGAGAAAACTAAAGTAATTGGAATCCAAAGATCGCGTGGTTATGATTGGCGTGCTTCCTTCACAGTAGCCGAAATAGGTGACATGACAGCGAGAGTGAAGTCATTGAAACCGGATGTTATTGTGTTCGTTGATAATTGCTATGGTGAGTTTACTGAAGAGCTTGAGCCTCCGCAGGTTGGAGTGGATCTAGTAGCGGGTTCATTAATTAAAAATCCTGGTGGTGGAATTGCTGAGACGGGTGGATACATCTGTGGGCGCAGAGATCTAGTAGAGCTTACAGCGTACCGTCTTACAGCTCCTGGTATCGGCGGCGAGGTAGGCGCAATGTTAGGAACTACCCGCGGGTTATACCAAGGCCTATTCATGGCTCCGCATACAGTTGGACAAGCCCTTAAAGGCAGTATTTTTGCGGCAGCTGTATTTCAGCGCTGCGGGTTTGAGACGAAACCAGCGTGGAATGAACCTCGTACAGATTTGATTCAGGCGGTTTCCTTTGATGGACCGGATCACTTGATTGCCTTCGTGCAGGGAATTCAACGTGCTGCGGCGGTAGACAGCCATGTAGTTCCAGAACCATGGGATATGCCGGGATATGAACATCCTGTCATCATGGCGGCAGGTACGTTTATACAAGGTGGTAGCTTAGAGTTATCGGCAGATGCGCCTATCCGTGCGCCTTATATTGGCTATATGCAAGGGGGATTAACCTACTCCCATGTCAAATATGGCGTTTTGATGGCACTCCAAAGTATGCGTGATCGAAAATTACTGTCAGAAAATCTTACACACCATTGACACGCTGTATTAGGAAATGTACAATGAGATCAGAAAAAGATCATTGGAAGGTTGGATGAGTCATGGGTGATGAAATCCGCAGAAATATGGCATTATTTCCTATTGGAATTGTAATGAAGTTAACTGATTTATCTGCAAGACAAATTCGTTATTATGAACAGCACAGTTTAATCGTACCTGCACGTACCTCTGGGAATCAACGTTTGTTCTCTTTTAATGATGTTGAGCGCCTATTAGAAATTAAGGCCTTGATTGAAAAGGGTGTTAACATTGCTGGCATCAAGCAAGTAATGAACCCAGTCTCGAAGGAATCCGAAGAAGCTACAGTGATTACCCCTGACACAGAGGTTAGACGTAGAGAGCTATCAGATTCGCAGCTTCACCGTTTGCTGAAGCAAGAACTAGTTTCCGGTAAAAGACCGGGACAGGTATCGCTTATTCAAGGTGAGTTATCCCGGTTTTTTAATAAATAATAATATACAGAGTTTTGAAAGGGAGAGGATCACGTGAGCTTTTCTAAAGAGGATATTTTACGCATTGCCAAGGAAGAGAATGTTCGTTTCATTCGTCTGCAATTTACAGATCTGTTAGGTACTATCAAGAATGTAGAGATTCCGGTTAGCCAATTGGAAAAAGCACTCGACAACAAAATGATGTTTGATGGTTCCTCCATCGAAGGTTATGTACGGATTGAAGAATCCGATATGTATCTCTTCCCAGACCTTGATACTTGGGTAATCTTCCCTTGGGTGACTGATAGCCGTGTTGCACGTCTGATTTGTGACGTGTATATGCCGGATGGTACTCCATTTGCTGGAGACCCACGTGGTATCCTGAAGCGTTGTCTGAAGGAAGCCGAAGAAATGGGCTTTACAGCGATGAATGTTGGACCTGAACCTGAATTCTTCTTGTTCAAAACAGACGAAAGAGGTAACCCAACTACAGAATTGAATGACCAAGGTGGTTATTTCGACTTAGCTCCTACAGACTTAGGGGAAAACTGCCGTCGTGAAATCGTATTGACCCTTGAAGAAATGGGCTTTGAAATCGAAGCTTCCCACCATGAAGTGGCTTCCGGCCAGCATGAAATTGATTTCAAATATGCAGACGCGATCACTTCTGCTGACCAAATTCAAACCTTTAAGCTCGTTGTGAAGACGGTTGCCCGTCAACATGGCTTGCATGCAACTTTTATGCCTAAACCATTGTTTGGTATTAACGGATCTGGTATGCACGCTCACCAATCCTTGTTTAATGGCAAAGAAAACATGTTCTACGATGAAAGTGACAAGCTAGGTCTGAGCAAAACTGCACGTTATTATATGGCTGGTATTTTGAAGCACGCTCGTGCTTTTGCAGCGATTACTAACCCAACAGTGAACTCTTACAAACGCCTTGTTCCTGGTTATGAAGCACCTTGTTACGTAGCTTGGTCTGCAAGTAACCGTAGCCCGATGATTCGTATCCCAGCTTCGAGAGGGCTTAGCACACGTGTTGAAGTTCGTAACCCGGACCCGGCAGCTAACCCATACCTCGCACTTGCTGTTATGTTGAAAGCAGGGCTAGACGGAATTAAGCGTAAGCTTGATCTTCCAGCTCCAATTGACCGTAACATCTATGTGATGTCTGAGGAAGAGCGTATTGAAGAAGGCATCCCAAGCTTGCCATCCGATTTGAAAGAAGCGCTAAGCGAAATGATCCGCAGCCATGTAATTACCGAAGCTCTCGGCGAACATGCGCTGGCTCACTTCTACGAGCTGAAAGAAATCGAATGGGATATCTATCGTACACAAGTTCATGAGTGGGAAAGAAACCAATACATGACGCTTTACTAGTTACATCAACCCTTGGCGCTCTAAGCGTTGAGGGTTTTTTTCTGTAGGGGTAAGGATAGGAGATATTGTAGAGGTTTATGAACGCCCCCGTAATGCCCCCAAAAAATGTAGTGATCATTCGAGGATACTTCTCATATGAGCTTCAAATTTCTCCATACTGCTTTCATTTATTTTCTTAGAAATATGTGTGTATATGTCCGCTGTGATTCTCATACTACCGTGACCTAAACGTTCTTGTACATACTTCATATCGTTACCAGCCTCAAGTAAAATAACAGCATGAGTGTGACGAAGAGAATGAATCGGCATCGCCGGGAGACCAATACGTTTCAAAATTCGCGAAAAAGAATTGAATAAAGAAGACTTTGGCATGAAGTTTCCATCATCTCTACAAAGAACTAAGTTTAACTTATGTTTATAGGAACCCTTCCAAGCTAATTTATTTTGGTTCTGATATTTAATGTGTTGCTTTAGATCGCTAATGATAGATTGACTAATTTTTATCGTTCGTTGCGAATTAAACGTTTTTGTATCTCCGAATAGAGTTGCTTCATCCTCAGCTGAAAAATCTAACGTCTTACAAATGTGGCAGCCGGTTTAGAATCTGAACCTCCACCGTTGTGGTAATGGTATTCTCCGTTTTCCAGTCCCCACTTTGCGCAATTTGTGCGGCAATAATGACCCCCATTTGCATCTGTGCGTCCTGGATGTGCCTCAGCAAGTACAGGCATCAATAATAAGAAAAGTGACATGAAGATTGGAACAATAATTCTTTTCATAAAAAATAAATACCCCAATGATTGATTCTTGGAGTAGTCTATCAGAATACATTTTCACTTATCCCTTATTAAGCTAACGGGGCAGGATAGTTGAATGATTTCGCGAATAACTTAAGTCATGACGAATTTACGAAGTTCGCAAAAAGGCGTTAGCCGAAAGAAGTTCTTAGTTTAGGAGGAGTCTATATGATATTAGAAAAAGTTATAAATAGAATTGAAATACAAAGTGAATATAAGGATTTTGTTGATAAGTATATAGATAATATACTTACCGAATTCAAAGGTAAGATTCATAGCATTTATATGTGTGGCTCGATTCCAAAAGGAACTGCTAAACCTTTTAAGTCAGATGCAGACTTTACTATTGTATGTGTAAATCCCAAAGATATTGATTACGAAAGATTGTCAAATATTAAAGACAGGCTTTTGGAAGAATATCCAATAGTAACTAAGATTGATACGATAATTTGCTCGATTGACGATGTATTAAGTAAACCAAATGAGTGGGGTTTTTGGGTAAAGATAATTTGTGTTTGCATATATGGTCATGACGTTGGTGAAAAAGTACCACCGATAATTATTTCTCCAGAGTTCATTTTAGACTTAAATACAGAGACCAAGGAGGAAGTAGATCGTATACATAGTTTACTTTCTAATGCTAGTGATAACACAATGAAAACTAGATATATTAAAGGTTACTCTAAGAGATTAATTCGTGCATTATACTCTTTGGTTTTAGAAGATACAGGTGTATGGCAAGATGACATTATTAAGATGAAGAATGCCATATTAAACTATTGTGACATTGACTCCGCTTTAGTTGATTATCTGTATGCTTGTTACTTGGATAGTAATGTACTTGTTGAAGAGTTTCTGGGAATTGCAGATGAAGTATATAGCTATTTTGAGAACGCCTTAAATACAATGGCTGCTTCCAGAACTTCCTTCGGCTAACACCATATTGACGCTCCGGGTCACTCTGAGAAGCGAGTGACCACATCCAGCCCCCTAAGCCCGTCGGGACGTCACTGCGTTAGGTGTTCGGCAAGTCTCACAACTATAAGCAGCGACTCTAATTAAAACATAAGACTATTGAGCTAACGGGAACTTTAGTTGAATAATACACATTAAGGAGCAGGCGCTACGGTA
Organism: Paenibacillus sp. FSL E2-0190; assembly: GCF_037992965.1. Classification (NCBI taxonomy): domain Bacteria; kingdom Bacillati; phylum Bacillota; class Bacilli; order Caryophanales; family Paenibacillaceae; genus Paenibacillus; species Paenibacillus sp. FSL E2-0190. The sequence continues at coordinate 3,884,526 of NZ_CP150306.1, read as the reverse complement.
GCCTGCTGTTTTCATTGAAGTAACGGGCAGATTTGCACAATAGTCACCGCAGTTTAATGCGACTTCAAAATAAAAAGGAGAGAAAAGGCCCATGAATACTACACTTGGCAGATTAACAGGTCGAATCGCAATAGTAACAGGTGCAAGTCGCAGCACAGGAATCGGTGCTGCAGTGTGCAAAGAGTTGGCCTATCTAGGCGCTGATGTATTTTTTACACACTGGGTTAGTTACGATCAACAGATGCCCTGGGGTAGCAATAACGAGGAGCAAAAGCAACTTTGTGAGGAAATACGTTCCATGGGCGTTCGTTGCGAACACCTAATGATGGATCTTTCTGTACCTGAAAGCTTTGTGGATTTATTAAATAACGTTGAGCAGAAGCTAGGAGAACCTTCCATTCTTGTTAACAATGCTTGTTATTCGGTTAACGATGACTTAACCACGATTACCCCAGAGTCTTTGGATGCACACTACGCAATTAATGTTAGGGCGGTAACTATGCTTAGTGTGGAATTCGCTAGACGGTTTACGCGATCGGCAGGTGGTCGAGTTATTAATATGACATCGGGCCAATCACTAGGTCCCATGGCTGGTGAAATCTCGTATGCCACAACGAAAGGGGCAATAGATGCTTTCACACGAACTTTTGCAGCAGAGGTGGGACCGAAAGGCATCACCGTAAATGCGATAAATCCTGGACCCACAGACACCGGCTGGATGACTCCTGACCTACGACAGCAGTTATCTAAGCAATTTGTAACAGGTAGAGTAGGATTGCCTAAGGATGCAGCTCGTCTGGTTGCATTCTTAGCCACCGATGATGGGGAGTGGATTACCGGCCAAGTTTTACATTCCACGGGTGGATTCAACTAACGGAGAACGATAGCTCAATGAGACACCTAGCTAATACGATTGTGAAAATCGCCTCGTCAGTGATAATGCTGACGAGGCATTATAATTTGATGTGTCTTATATCAAATTCAGCCCATCCTGGTGGCAGTGATTCGAAGTCGACTTCTTCGAGGGCTTCTGGTTCAATAATTATTAGTAACGGTTCATATATGTCAATCAACGCACCTATACGTTCGCTGATACCAATAAAAGTACCAATAGCTACAATACTTCCGCACCTTCCACCAAATCCGCTATCGTGATTGTCACAGATACGCACGGACTGTCCCGGCTTTAAATCTTCCCATCTCATAATTTAGGGGGTGCTCCTTGTTCTTCAAAAGTTCTCTGGGACATTCCAAAGTAAGTAGCCCTGTCATTTGAGTAATGGTTCTGTCGTTGTATCGGTAGCGTCAGTGGCGTCTCCGGGAACCTATTTTCGTTTGCCGCGCGGGCGACGTTTTATGGTTCCTTTTTTCTTGTCCTTTAGTAGTAGATAAGCTGTGTAACATTGTATTGCTGCTGTTAGGAGTTGTACCATGTAGAAGAGTCATCACAGGGATAATCTGAACTGCTCTTTTATTGCTCAAAAAATTTTGTTTTATCTGTAATCAACTCCACGAGTAAGCGTCATAATAAAACCCTGCTGACCATGATGGTAGCGGGTTTTTTGTTCATACATTAAATTTCTTCCCTCACGGAGGCAATAGATCCTATGATTCATCCACCAATGATTCCGGAGCGAAGCCAATTAGCGATGGTTATCCGATATCTACAGTTAATTTTAATGGCGATGATTCTCCCAATACGATTTTCAAGCCACTTTTAAGATAGCGATGTTCTGGATTCTATTCCCTAGATTGAAATCTTCAATTGCATTTGTAGTACCTCTTCTGATTGAAAATTGGGCTATATTTCCTGCCCACATAAACGCCCACAAAATGCTCACAAATAATAGAAGGAAGACAATGAAATCCGTAATCGTTTTCTCAGAGAACCCTTTATTTTAACGGAATTAGGTACTATTCAGACCATTATAAAAAGGGCAAACTGTAAACCGGACTCGGTTCACGAGTGGGAAAGAAACCAATATATGACGCTTTACTAGAACCTTTAAACCCTTAACGCCTTTGGTGTTGAGTTTTTTTTTTGTTTGGGCAAAATAGTGGTTTTGTAACCATCGATGATATGTCTACGAAAAATGCCCGCGAAATGCCCACAAATAGCTGAGGTTAAGGTTATTCGAGGATGTTTTACAGGTGAATATCAAAATTGGCATATTGTTGATTAACAATTTTAACGTGTAAGAAGTTGTTCATTTATCATAAATAATGGGATATCATGGGAGATAGATGAATTAAATGCAGAGACGGAGGAGTGAATTTGGATATAGTTTGGTCAAACTTAATATTAACTTTGATAATTTTCGGGATATTAGTGGTTTTGATTTTTAAAGGTATTAGTTTATTAGTAAGAAGTTATAAATCAAAAAAATAACTCTATAGACGATTATACATAGTTATGGTCAGTCATTGGTTATATTCCCGCATCGTGACTATAAAAGAATTTATCAAAGAGTATTGACACAAGACCTGAGTTTCAGATCATTAAGGATGGCGATTTACAGAACCCCCCGCGGTTGGCTGTGAGTCGCTATTTAATTTTTTTCTGAAAATGTGTTAATTAAAGTGTTTTGTGGAATTTGTTTTACTTAATTGTTTTATCGTCTACCTTGCTCTTGCTCAGTCCAATTAACCTTATGAAACCGAGAAGAACTAAGATCTCATGGGTCACTTTATGGAATCTGGTGGCATTAATTAAGATAGTAGGTGCCCGAATCGTCTGGGAACAATTTGAATTTCGAGCACAATTCCATAGCTGTAAATAAGAACGAGTCGATTGTTTGAAATTTTTCAATCCGTAGCAATAAAATTGAGAAAAGGTTTGAAGAATAAGAGGACACGTCACTCATGTGGGTAATAACTATTATAGTAATAAGGAGGTGCGTAATGAAAAAAATATTATTAACTACAGTTATTAGTATTCTTCTGTCTTCCTCAATACTCGGTGCATGTAGTAACAATAAAACAACAGACGAGGCAAAACCTACAGCGTCAAGTGCAGCGACAATGCCAGTTGTTGAAGCTACAAGCACTCCTGAACCTTCTGCTACTCCTTCTATGGAGGCGCAGGAGTCCGCCAGTCCGGAGGCCACTGATCCTCTAACATCCGATCGGCCAAAGACCAAAGCATTTGGTGAACAGGAGGGAGGGGTCTCAGGGCAAGAAGGTACACTTGGGAAAGGTGATGGATATTCCCTGTATGTTTTTCAGGGTTTCACACTAGACTCACAGTCTGGTCGTTTATCATTAACTGAGGATCCAACCTATTATGCCGAAATTAAACACTTACCTGCCGATTACGATCTCACAGCTTTGAAGCAGCAGGGACAAACCGAGCTTTCTGCAATTGGCAAAGCCAACGACCATAGCGGGGAACTAATTGAACATCCTCTAGGTTTTGCTGAACTATATCTGCAGGCAACCGGTGATAAAGGGATAGAAGATTATATGGTCTGGAAGAATCAGGCGGGGGAAGCTTTTCTTTTTCGGATACACAATCCTAAGGGGGATTCGTCGAATAAGTTTGCACCTTGGGTGATGGTTTCACTGGCAACACTTGAACTTGAAAGGAATTAAGTGTGATCAGAGCCGAAGGAGTTGTGCGGAGTAGAAGGGGTGTGCCATAACCATAATCAAAAAAATGGTTGTTGGCACACTTCTTCTTCTTTTTGGTACCTTACTTCATTCGAACGCCAATTTTCGTTTGCTGAGGTTGCAAATTTCGCGTATGAGCCTGCTATAGGATCCAGCAGACCTTATACGAAGCTTTACCCCACATTTGGGATACTAAAGGACTCCATAGTCGCTATTAGCATTAAAAACACTCAATATGAGCCTCATCCTTAGGAATAACGTCACTGGAGTCCGAAACCATGCTTCAAAGGCTCAAAATTAGCAAATAGCGTCATCTGGGTCCGAAAGTCATGGCACGTAGTAGAGGGATTTAATGTTAAAATATCTTATATATAGATTACTAATTCTTTCCTGGGAAGGAGTAAGTTCATGCAAATTTTTATTTACATAGGATTGGGCTTCTTTATAATTTCAGGTATATGTGTTGGAGCCTTCACGACAGGTACACAACAAAGAGGTAACTTTTATTCGGAATCTAAGCAAGACCGTAAAGCTAAAAACAAAGTAGCGAATTGGTCCGCTTTAGGTGGTCTTATTTCATTAGCTGTAGCTGGGATTCTTTATTTGTTGTAAATGAACGCACAACATAAGGAGGAGTGTTGCAGATGGTGAAGATTTTTAATGAAAATACGGTCTCTTTTACACAAAAACAGTCCCCGATCCCAGAGTTTGCTTGGCATACGAGTGAAAGGTTAGCTGAAATGGTGGGCTCCAAGCATTTAGTTTTTGATATCAGATCTTTAGATCCTGATAAATATTCTTTTCCTTATCATTTTCATAGAAATGCTGAAGAAATATTTGTGATTTTAGCGGGAAAAGCGATGTTAAGAACACCCGAGGGTTTTACGGAGGTTACTGAAGGGGATGTAATATTTTTTGAAATGGGACCGGAAGGGGCGCACCAGCTTTATAATCATTCCGATGCACCATGCAGGTATCTGGATCTCCGAACGAATCAGGGAATAGATATTTGCGAATATCCAGACTCAGGCAAAATCAACATTTTGCCCTATCAAGAAATCTATCAAGCGGATGAACAGGCGGATTATTGTAAGGGAGAAGAGCATGTAAGGGAAAAATGGAATGGGGGAGCGTAATTGATTAAAGATCGTTGGTTTACAGTAACGGAAATTGATCCGACCACCTATGCAATCAGTGAATATGGACATTGGGAAAAGGTGCATTGTTTTTTACTCTTGGGGCAAAAACAAGCCGCGTTAATTGATACGGGATTAGGTATTGATAATATAAAAAGAATAACGGATCAGTTAACGGATTTACCTATCGCTGTCATAACTACGCATGTGCATGCAGATCATATTGGCAGTCATGGGCAATTCGAGACAATCTATGTACATAAAGAGGATGCGGATTGGCTGATTAACGGAATAAAAGGCTTGTCCCTTGCCCAGATTCGTAAAGATATGAGCCGGGACATCAGCCTTCCTGTTCCTGAAACCTTTGATCCTAACACCTACATACCTTTTCAAGGGAAACCAACAGCTCTTTTACAAGAAGGGGATGTGCTCGACATAGGCGGGCGCAAAATAGAAATTTACCACACACCAGGTCATTCGCCAGGTCATATCAGCCTTTTTGATCATGCCAACGGATATCTGTTTACAGGTGATTTATTGTATGACGTTACGCCAATCTATGCCTTTTACCCTTCGACTAGTCCGGTTGATTTAGTGGCATCCTTAGAAAAGATTACGGAAATTCCAGGAGTTACCCAAGTATTCGGTTCTCATAATACACTGGGTTTAGATCCATCTATTTTACAAGAGGTCGAAAAGGCAGTTCGTGAGTTACGTGAGCAAAAGGTAGTGGAACATGGTACGGGCATTCACCAGTTTGATGGGTTTAGTGTGCAATTTTAGATTTTTCTATGTCGAAAACAAATGGGGGTATGGCGATATGGTGTCTACATCAAAGGCTTTTGCGAAAAATAATTCACACATCTTATTGCGCAAAAAACAACTTAATTATTCAGATACGATTGACCTGAACAGTGCATGCAATTGTTGTACTTGGGAGTAAGCTTCCTTGTACTGGTTGTCGGATTGTTGAATAGGCAATAAACCCGGCAAGAAGGAGATACAATACACAGGCGTTTCTTTGCTGTTCATATATATTTTAAGCGTAAGCTCTTCTATCACATTAGCTTCTTCATCGGTGTCCTTAAGGACATTAATATCTGCACTTGTTGCAGTAGTTTTGCTGTTTTGATGTCTTTTGGATACTTTTGAAAGGGTAAGTGCGTTAACCACAATCTCGGATCCCATTACATTATCAAATGAGTATAGCTTTGCTACTGCTTTTTTGTTACTCTTCGGATTTTTGGTGCCAATTGCTAATTTTTTATTAGGCTCGTTAAGTGCGATCAAGTGAGATTGATTGGGGGGAATGAATGTTTTGGTGAAGCTGATGTTAAAAGATGAGGTCGCATTAACTAGCTTAGAAATTTCAGATGAAGCAGATAGCGTTTTCAATTTTATAATGGCGGCACTTAGAATTAAAACAACTCCTAAAATAGCAAATAAGTACATCAGGATAATCAGCATATAATCACACCTCCTAGTTATCTCATTAGACTCAAATTGTTGCTTATTGAAAGATATGCCTGAATGATCTCCACTAGTATCTTTTAAAAGGGAAATTCGTGGAATTATAGGATCGGCTTCACGATTAACCCAAAAAAAGCACCCAGAGAAACCTTCCGATTCTGCAAATGATGCAAAATTGGGGGTTGCTGCAAGAGTGCTTTTTAAGGTGATTATGTAAACCTATAGAAAATTGAAGGCAGTGATATGATCGGTATAAACAATCAGCTGTTTGTATTCGATCGGAGTCCCATAACTAGCATAAGGTCTTACAGTAACGTCATTGAGGACAACAAAGTTATAGCTGAAATTTTTATCAGGGTGTTCTGCTCCCAAATAAGATATGTATTCGTCTACAATTACATCATCCATCAAAGATTTTAAATCAAATACATCCTCTTTGTTGGAGACGGTTGGAGAGACGATTCCCTGAATGCTGCCAAAAGAGGTGAGCAAATTCACTTTTTTTCCACTAGCTTGTTCATCATTTAAAAGTAAACCGGACAGCTTACCCAGTGCATCGACTTTAAAATCGACGAGGGTTCTAATTTTTGAATTATTCAAACTAAACACATCCTTTTCAATTTGCAATCCTGTTAACAATATTCGACATATAATCACCAAACTCCTAGTATGCTAATGAAAAAATACTTACTTATGTAATGCCCCCCATTTTTTAATGTGATTTGGGGGTTGCCGAGCCTCCATTCGAATTTAATTTCTTATCGTTACTCGTGTGCCTATAAGGACAATAGCAGCGAGTGCTAACACATCCTCGTTGTACATCCGGATGCAGCCGTGGGACACCTCTTTCCCAATGGAGGAAGGGTCATTGTTTCCATGAATTCCGTAGTGTGGTTTAGACAGTCCCATCCAAAAAACACCGAAGGGACCCCCTGGGTCGGGTTGTTTGTTAATAATAGTGAATTCACCCACTGGGGATTGGGTTAACATCTTACCGATGCCGACAGGGAAACCTCTAATCACAATATCATTGTCCAGAAGATATAACATTCGTTGGGTCAGATCTACAATAATTCGGTAGTTGGGCATTATACGCAACACTCCTTTCTAATTAGGATATGAGCAGAACGCCTAAAGGGTTATTCATAGAAAATGGCCATTTTAGCCATTGGGAACAAATGTTCGTAAGTGGTTGGAAAAGCAAAAAAACGTAGAAAAAAGGCTGTTCCGCATATGCGGAACAGCCTTTTATGTTAGAAGTGCATACTTAGTGGATATCTCGAAACAATCCGATGACTCTTCCGAGAATAGTTACGCGATTAAGGCGAAGCGGCTCATAAGCTGGATTCTCCGGCTGAAGCCGTATATGATCACGTTCCTTGTAAAAGGTCTTAACGGTTGCTTCATCTTCTTCGGTCATGGCTACAACGATATCTCCGTTGTCCGCTGTTTGTTGTTGGCGAACAATCACATAGTCACCATTCATAATGCCTGCGTCCACCATACTATCACCCATGACAGACAGCATAAATACTTTGTTGTCACCTACATAGTGAGTAGGAAGTGGGAAGTAGTCTTCGATATTCTCTGTAGCAGTGATAGGTACCCCGGCGGTAACTTTACCTACGACAGGAATCCGTGAGATGGTCTGCGCGAATTGGTGAACATTCTCTGAATCCTCTTGGCCTAGTAATTCTATTGCACGTGGCTTCGTTGGATCTCGACGAATAAGTCCCTTCTTCTCAAGCCGGTCCAAATGACCGTGAACTGTGGAGCTGGAAGCAAGGCCAACAGCTTCTCCAATTTCCCGGACGGAAGGTGGATAACCCTTGCTGCGGACTTCGCTTCGTATAAATTCCAGGATCGCCAGCTGGCGACTTGAAATCTTTGACATTGGAATCAACCCCATATAGTAATGTTTGGGAAAATTATAACATAGAACTACCGTTCGCACAAACATAAGTTCTAACTATTATAAATATAAATCTGCTAGAGTTAAAAAATGGTAGACAAATGATAATAAAATGAACCGCTTGAGTCTCTCGAAAAAAAGAGAACAATTGTTCTGAAATAGTATTGAACAAAACACATGTTCGTGTTATTATAAATTCGAAAGTAAGAACAAGTGTTTGGAGGATGATGATTATGCTAAAATACAGTACATACCGCAGCATCTACGATAAGGCCCCAGTGGTTGAATCTATAGGACATAATGACGTTGCACGTAATTCCGCTAAGGTGAAAGAGATAACGGAACGTTTGCTTGGAGGGATGATTTCGTTGTTCCCTCAAGATTTCTTTATTAAGTTAATATTGATTTTCGTGCTAGTATTATCTGGCCTAACAGTAGTGGGAAATGTATTTGCAGGATCGACGACTATAATGAAGGAAGAGAAGCGGATTGTGGTTGAACGTGGAGATACACTATGGAGTATTGCTCTTAAGAATAAACCAGCTGATATGAAGACAGTTGTTTATATAGAAGGAATTAAACGTTCAAGTGGGATTAAGAGTAGTCAAATTAACGCTGGAGACATACTTACTTTACCTATTTATTAATTTTCTGAGAACATAATAGAATGACCAGTAGAGCTTGCAGGGAGTAGATCTTGACAAGCTCTTTTTCTCATGGCAGAGTTAGAATTAATTTATAGGGGGAGGGAAAGTATTGAATATTGATGAGTTGGTCGCGCGAATTAACGAATTGGCACGCAAACAGAAGAGCGTAGGCCTTAATCAAGAGGAAGTGGCGGAACGCGCCAAGCTTCGTGAAATTTACCTGGGGAATATCCGCAATAACTTCCGAGCACAATTAAATACTATTGAAATAGTAGATAACGATGAGCATGAACAAGGTAACAAAGGGCTTAAACATTAGCTCGCTGTTCCTTTTCATAGATATTTCAGGATGACTAGGGGGAACGCACATGGCCCGTTCTTGGGAAAGAATGGTTCAACGCAACACACAGCAAATCAACAAGCAAAGAAAGAAACAAGGCAAGGATACGATTTATGCCTCTAAATCTCCTACCCAGAATGCCGAAGTCTTTAAAGGTCGCAACATTGCATTTCCGGTAGTGTTAGTGATACTTGGCACTATGTTTTGGGTAGTTGGTTCTATTGATCAGGCCAAAGGTAATGGCATGCTGGCTAATTGGCTGGGAGTAGTACTGTACTATTTGCTGGCAGCGCTATTGTTCTTCCGTCGTCCGTACTTAAAGGTGGAAAAAGCAAGACTGTCCACTATTAAATTCAATCGCGAACGCGGACTTCCAGCTGCAGATATTGAGAAAATCACCCTTTCGCGTGGAGCTGTAGTCATTAAGCACAAAGGGAAACGTACGAAATGGATTTTCACAAAACTTATGAATCGCTATGATACTAATGCGATGAGTACACGATTAGAAGCATTTGCTAAAGCTCACAACATTGAAGTAGTTCACGAATAGAACTAGACCAGTTAAAGGGAGAGGGAGACCTGTAATGCCAATTTCTGCTGTACTATTTGACCTTGATGATACATTGCTGTGGGATGATCGGAGCGTCGAAGAAGCATTTCGTTCTGCTTGTGAAGCCGCCGGGGATACGATTGATCCACAAGAACTAGAAGTAGCAGTTCGTAAGGAAGCAAGTAGCTTGTATGAATCTTATGAGACGTTCCCATTTACAAAGATGATCGGAATTAATCCATATGAAGCACTCTGGGCTAACTTTACGGCAGGTGAACAGCCAGAATTCCGTCAATTGGAGCAGCTTGCACCGGTATATCGTAAAGAGTCTTGGCGTCGCGGACTTGCAGCGTTAGGGGTGGAAGACGAAGCACTAGCTGAGACCTTGGCAACTAAATTCGCAGCAGAGCGCAGAAAACGTCCATACATCTATGAAGAAACAATGCATGTACTGGAGCAGTTACGGGGTCAAGTGAAGCTTTTGCTACTTACGAACGGCTGTCCTGCACTGCAACAAGAGAAACTAGATGGTGTGCCCGAGTTAATTCCTTTCTTTGATCATATTGTGATTTCCGGAAGCTTTGGTAAAGGCAAACCGGATAAGGAAATTTTCCTGCATGCTTTAGAGCTTCTTGATGTAACGCCTGAGCAAGCGGTTATGGTCGGCGATAAGCTAACAACGGATATCCGTGGGGGGCTGGCAGCAGGGTTGACCACGGTCTGGATTAATAGAAAAGGTAGAGCACCTAGTCTTGATATTCATCCGGATCATGAAATCAATCACCTTGAGGAACTTCTTCCACTAGTTCAATCCTTGTAAGATATATAGAGCTATTAGCTCCAACATAAAGACTTTATAAAAGCAGCGAGTTTCTGAGATCCTAAGAAACTCGCTGCTTTTCTGTACATACATACTAACATAAGGATTTCATTAGATTTTCAAGTAAATGATTTAAGTCACAAGACTAATGCGGAATTGATGCAAAATACTGAAAAACCAATAATAATGTGTATAATAGATGGAGATGTATAACATGAATTGGTAGATTTTTATTATTCGATAATGATTGGGAGGGCTCCAAATGATGAGATCGAAGAAATTAGTCGCTGTATTATTAGGTGCAACACTTCTAGTACTAGGTGGATGTTCTTCAAATGGAACCAAGCATTCAGAAATACATAACATGAATATGAACATGTCTATGGAACCTATCAAAGTCGAACTACAATGGAGTCCTGAAGAAGTTGTTGTAAATCAAAAGGTAACCTTTGAAGCTGTGGTGACCCAAGATAACGAGGCAGTAGATGATGCAAAAGAGGTTCTGTTCGAAATTGTGAATAAAAATGATGAGGGACAGAAAATAGAGCTTAAGGGAAAGCTAATTGGTAAAGGAGTCTATCAAGCAGAAGGGACCCTTGAAAAGGAAGGACAATATAATGTCACTTCACATGTGACAGCCCGGACACAGCACTCTATGCCTAGCAAAGAGCTGTCTGTGAAACCATGATTCAAAGGTTCGCAAAGGTTACTGAGCAATAACAGATAAAGCAGAGTGGAAAGGAAGGCTTTTCGAAATTCCTTTATTCTGCTAAACTTACTCTAATGTTTTACTGGGGGGACTATTAGTTGGCTAAATATACACTTGAGGAAAGCTTACAACAAAGGATTTTGATCCTTGATGGCGCAATGGGCACGATGATCCAACAGGTGCCTCTTACTGGAGAAGATTTTGGAGGCGATGAGCTGGACGGCTGTAATGAAATGCTGGTATTAACACGTCCAGAAGTCATTCAGACGATTCATGAGCAGTACCTCGAAGCAGGGGCTGATCTCATTGAGACTAACACATTTGGTGCAACCTCTGTTGTGCTAGCTGAATATGATATTCCTCAGCGGGCACGTGAGATCAATCTAGCGGCAGCAGAGTTGGCTCGCAGAGCAGTAGACAAATATGACACACCTGACCGTCCGCGATACGTCGTGGGGGCTATGGGTCCAACAACAAAAACGCTCTCAGTAACTGGAGGCGTTACTTTCCAAGAGTTAGTTGATAGCTATGAGGAACAAGCAGTGGCATTGATGGACGGTAAAGTAGATGTTTTGCTGCTGGAGACCTCTCAAGATACACTTAACGTTAAAGCTGGAAGTATTGGTATTCGTAATGCTTTTGAAAAGACTGGCATCACGTTGCCGGTTATGATTTCCGGAACAATTGAACCAATGGGTACTACATTGGCGGGTCAGAATATTGAAGCATTTTATATCTCATTAGAACATCTGAAGCCTATCTCTATGGGCCTCAACTGTGCGACTGGTCCTGAGTTTATGCGGGATCACATTCGTTCGCTTTCGGAGATCTCCTCCGCAGCCGTGAGCTGTTATCCAAACGCAGGATTGCCGGATGAGAACGGACATTATCATGAATCTCCAGATTCTTTAGCTCGCAAGATTGCAGCCTTTGCCGAAAAAGGCTGGCTGAACATTGCGGGGGGGTGCTGTGGAACGACACCAGAGCATATCCGTGCGATGAAGGAAGCACTTTCTGAATATCCTCCACGCCCGCTGACAGGTAATCATCCGCCTGCACTTTCAGGCATTGAGCCTATCTATATTGAGAACGACAACCGCCCATACATGGTTGGTGAACGTACGAATGTACTTGGCTCTCGTAAATTTAAACGTCTTATCGTCGAAGGTAAATATGAGGAAGCCTCAGAAATTGCCCGTGCTCAGGTGAAGAGTGGGGCACAGGTTATTGACGTGTGTGTACAAGACCCTGACCGTGATGAGATTGAAGATATTAAGCTTTTCTTAGAACTGGTTGTGAAAAAGGTTAAAGTACCCCTGATGATCGATACTACCGATCCTAAGGTTATCGATTTAGCTTTACAGTACTGTCAAGGTAAGGCGATAATTAACTCCATTAACCTTGAAGATGGTGAAGAGAAATTCGAGCTGGTGACGCCGATCATTCATAAATATGGTGGAGCTATTGTTGTGGGTACCATCGATGAGACGGGACAAGCCATTAAGGCCACAGATAAACTGGAAGTGGCTAAACGCTCTTATGACTTGCTAGTGAATAAGTACGGTTTAGCAGGAGAAGATCTTATTTTTGACACATTGGTGTTCCCTGTAGGAACCGGAGATGAACAATATATCGGTTCAGCAAAAGAAACGATTGACGGCATTCGCTTGATCAAGGAAGCACTTCCAGGTGTTCATACGATCTTGGGCATCAGCAACGTCTCCTTTGGATTGCCGGAAGCGGGACGTGAAGTGTTGAACTCCGTATTCCTTTATGAATGTACAAAAGCTGGGTTGGATTATGCGATCGTAAATACAGAAAAAGTGGAGCGGTATGCTTCCATTCCTGCTGAAGAACGTCATCTTGCTGAGGAACTGATTTATAATACGAATGATGAGACGCTTTCTGCTTTTGTAGCTGCTTTCCGTGGTAAAAAAGTAGAGAAAAAAGAGAAGATTTCCAACCTGTCACTTGAAGAACGTTTAGCTTCCTATGTGGTTGAAGGTACGAAGGAAGGACTCATTCCTGACCTTAATGAAGCATTGACTAAATCTGGTCCGCTGGAGATCATCAATGGACCGCTGATGGCAGGGATGTCGGAAGTCGGCCGGTTATTTAATAATAATGAATTGATCGTTGCTGAGGTGCTGCAAAGCGCTGAAGTGATGAAGGCTTCTGTCAATCATCTAGAGCAGTTTATGCAGAAGGATGAGACAGCGGTTAAAGGAAAAATTATGCTGGCAACCGTAAAAGGGGACGTGCATGATATTGGTAAGAATCTAGTGGAGATCATCCTCTCCAATAATGGTTATCAGATCATTAATTTGGGTATAAAAGTACCACCAGAGACCATTATCGAAGCCTTCCGTCGAGAAAAAGCTGATGCGATAGGATTGTCCGGGTTGCTTGTGAAATCTGCTCAGCAGATGGTCCTCACCGCTCAGGATTTACGTACAGCAGGGATCGATGTTCCGATTATGGTTGGTGGCGCAGCTTTGACCCGTAAATTTACGAAGACCCGTATTCGTCCAGAATATGACGGTCTAGTATTGTATGCTAAGGACGCTATGGACGGGCTGGATATTGCCAATCGGCTTATGAACCCTGAAGAAAGGGAGAAGATTGCCGAGGAAATTCGTGTGGAGGCAGAAGCAGCGGTTGCGGTGGCGCCTAAGCAAGAACTGCCGAAACTAACCAGAGCAGTGCGTTCCAAAATATCTCCAGATGCACCTGTATTTGTTCCACCGGATTTAGAACGCCACGTACTGCGTAACTATCCATTGGGGCATATTATCCCCTATGTGAATATGCAAATGCTGCTGGGTCATCATTTGGGGTTACGGGGTTCTGTAGAAGCCCAATTAGCTGCTGGAGATCAGCGGACTGTTGAACTGAAGGGTACCGTAGACGATATTCTCCATCAAGCGATGCTAGAGGGTACCATTACTCCACATGCTATGTATCAATTCTTCCCTGCACAATCGCAAGGGAATGATATTATAGTGTATAATCCACAGAATACGTCCGAGATCCTGCATACCTTTACTTTCCCGAGACAAGGGGTAGAGCCTCATCTGTGCTTGGCGGACTTCTTGAAACCTGTTGACAGTGGTATTATGGACTATGTTGGATTCCTAGTTGTAACAGCAGGTCACGGTGTACGTGAATTGTCTACTCAGCTGAAAGAAAGCGGAGATTATCTGCGTTCACACGCCTTGCAGTCGGTTGCACTTGAAGTGGCAGAAGGACTGGCGGAACGCGTCCATCATATGATGCGCGATACTTGGGGTTTCCCGGATCCGGCGGATATGACGATGAAGCAAAGACATGGGGCAAGATACCAAGGAATCCGTGTTTCATTTGGTTATCCTGCATGCCCGGATTTAGAAGATCAAGGTCCACTGTTTAAGTTGTTATCTCCGGAGGATATCGGTGTTCACCTCACAGAAGGCTTTATGATGGAGCCCGAAGCTTCCGTTTCGGCTATGGTATTTGCCCATCCAGAAGCGCAGTATTTTAATGTAGAGAAGCTGTAATTCTTTCATTTATATACCTGGTCTGTAGGGGATTGTATCCCTTTCAGCGGAACCTCCCGTAACTGGGGGGTTTTTTGCTGGAAGAAGGTCGTTTAGAATTGAAAAGAGATGGTTGAGCCAATAAGCAGAAGGGAGGAAAAAGAATGGATTTATATTTTTTAGGTACTAATGCAGGTGTGCCAACGCTACAACGCAATGTAACGTCCGTTACATTAAGACTGCTGGAAGAACGTCGCAGTATTTGGATGTTCGATTGTGGGGAAGGTACACAACATCAGGTTCTTCGTTCACCGATTCGGCTAGGAAAGCTGGAAAAGCTATTCATTACCCACTTGCATGGTGATCACCTATTTGGTCTTCCAGGTCTATTATCAAGTCGTGGTTATCAGGGAGGGACAGCGCCGTTAACGGTGTACGGACCCCCTGGATTAAAAGCTTACTTAGAGATCTCCTTAGCTGTGAGCCAATCCCGAATTCCTTATAAGATTGAGATTGTAGAGCATTCAGGAGGAATTATATTCGAGGATGATAGCTTTAAAGTTGAGGCTGCATTACTTGAGCACCGGATTGACAGCTATGGCTACCGGGTAACGGAAAAGGATAGTCCCGGAAGCCTCAATACGGAATTGCTTAAGAGTTATGGTTTAAAACCGGGACCGATTTATGGGAAATTAAAAAAAGGTGAAGACGTTGTTACGGATGAAGGTGTACGAATCTGTGCTGCTGATGTTGTCAGGGAACCCAAACGAGGACGTATTGTTACTATCCTTGGAGATACAAGACCTTGTTCGGGAGCCTTAGAACTCTCTCTTAATGCAGACCTTATCGTTCATGAAGCAACCTTCGCCCATGATCTGGCTGACATGGCGTATCAATATCATCATAGTACAGCCCGTCAGGCTGCAGAGTTAGCAAAAGAAGCCAAAGCAGGACAGCTGTTGCTGACTCATTTCAGTTCTCGTTACAGCTCGCATGAAGAGTTAATTCCTTTGCTTGAGGAAGCTGAACTCCTATTCCCAGAGACATTATTAGCTGAGGAATTTAATGCATATCCGGTACCTCGCAGACTAAATGGGCAATAGGGGGAATGATTATTTTCCGGGAAAGCGCAGGAAATGACAGTGCTATGCTAAAAAATGCTGGATGGGACGGTTGTTCGATTTCATTCGACGAAGTGTGTTAGATTTAAAGTAATCACGGAGTAAAAGACGAACGAATGGCTGGACATATTGCCGAAAATCAGTAGGTGATATCTTCCACCTAAAGGGATTGAGTTTTTCTGTAAATCCAAGCAGGGCAAAGGCTACAAGTTTGTTAATACTATTATTTATTTATTATATTAATTAAATTTATTGTGGAAACTGAGGGGTTAGTGATGGAACAAATTGAAGGATTATTGATTGATCTAGATGGTACATTGTACCATGGGCATAAAATGATTCCCGGTGCTGATCTGCTGATAAAAGCTCTTCGTGAAGCGGATATCCCTTTTTTATTTGTTACTAATAACTCATCGCGTACGGCAGCTAACGTTGCTGCCCACTTAAGTGGAATGGGAATTGAGGCGAAAGCTGAGGAGGTATGTACCTCTTCTATGGCAGCCGCACGTTACATAGCTGAGGAATCACCTGGGGCTACAGTGGCGATACTTGGAGAAGAGGGACTGCGTATGGCTTGCATTGAGGCAGGGCTCCAAATCGTCACAGAATCCCCTGATTATGTGGTGCAAGGTATCGATCGTTCTTTTAATTATGCTTCGTTAGCTCAAGCTTCGCGTTGGATTTTGAGCGGGGCAAAGTTTGTGCTCACCAATCCAGATTTAATGTTACCATCAGATGATGGGGTTATGCCGGGTGCGGGTACGATTGGTGCAGCAATTGAGGCTGCAAGTGGAGTGAAGCCAGTAGTGATCGGTAAACCTGAATCCCACCTGATCAAATATGCGACAGATCTTCTGAACATTCAACCTGAACATGCTGCTGTTGTTGGGGATAATATGCGTACGGATATCGCTGCCGGTGTTAATGCGGGCTGTCGTACAATCCTTGTTCTTACCGGTTTAACCACTACAGAGAACCTGGAGCACTATAAAAGCATCACAGGGATCACTCCCGATGAAATATGTGCCGATTTAGCTGAACTTAAAATGTTTCTCGGTGTATAATAGCTAGGGTCTTATTACTTCACCAACTTAGAGGGGACGATGAGTATGCCAGAATTGCCGGAAATGGAGAATTATAGACAGCTGCTTAGCCAGCGTATTATAAATGTTCCGATAACTAATGTAATTGTGAACAGAGAAAAAACAATTAACATGGAAACAGAAGCTTTCATTAATGCCTTGATCGGTGCGCGTGTTGTTTTTGTAGAGCGGCGCGCCAAGTACATTTTGTTTCATCTCCATGATGGACGAAGATTACTATTACATTTAATGCTGGGTGGATTGCTTTTTTATGGTTCAGAAGAAGAGCGGCCGGATCGTAATACGCAAGTAGAAATCGCATTTGGTGATCAGATCCTTTATTTTATGGGCCTGCGGTTAGGGTTCTTACATTTAGTATCCGTGAAGGAAAGCGAAGCAACGATGGGTAAGCTTGGACCTGAGCTGCTGGATCGACGGATGACGCCGGAACGTTTTGCAGGAATATTAAAAGGGCGGCGTGGTGCGTTAAAAAGTCTGTTAGTGAATCAGCATGTAATGGCGGGTATTGGAAATTGTTATGCGGATGAGATTGCTTTTGACGCAGGGCTTCTGCCTTCAGTTTTAGTACAAAATTTATCACCTGAAGCCATTTCCCGCCTGTATCAAAGCATTCAAAAAGTATTAACTGATGCGACAGAGATTGGCGGATACATGGAAATGCCATTTATGACCGGTGATACGGTTACGGGTTCTTATAATGATCAATGTAAAGTCTATGACCGTGAGGGCGAGCCTTGCCTACGCGATGGGGGAACGATTATCAAAACAGAGCTGTCTGGACGCAAAGTATTTTTTTGCCCAGACTGTCAGCATGAAGCCTAAACCCAAAGTAGGGGCTCATGTCAGCATTCGTGGTGGATATGGGAGAGCTGCCCGATTTGCTTGGGAGAGCGGTGCAACAAGTTTTCAATATTTTCCGAAAAATCCGCGCAGTCTGAAGTTAAAGACGGTTGATATTCGAGATACAAGGGATTGTGCACTCTTTTGCCAAGAAAAAGGGATCACCTCTATCGCCCACACCCCTTATGCAATCAATATGGCTGCGAATAGGGATGACGCTACCCCGCGAAAGGTGTATGTAGACTCCCTACTTAATGATCTGGAAATTGCTGAAGCCTGCGGTTCCTTAGGCATTGTTGTTCATTTTGGACATTTTGCTGGAATGGAGCCGTTACAAGGCTATCAAAATATTATACAATGTATGAATGAGACGCTGGAGTCATGGGAAGGTAACGCCAAGCTGCTAATCGAGAATCAAGCGGGCAACCATGGTACCGAAGGGATTACACTTGAAGAATTGGTGAAGGTTCGTGAGCTTAGCCAGTTTCCCGAGAAGATTGGATTTTGTCTGGATACCTGTCATGCTTTTGCGGCGGGAATTTGGAATCCTGAGCATACGGAAGACTTGCTTGAACGAGGAAACCAGCTTGGATTTTGGCCGCATCTTGTAGCTGTTCATCTAAATGATTCTAAGTTTCCCTTTGATTCGAGACGGGACCGGCATGCTGGAATAGGAAAAGGTTATATCGGTGAAGAGGGTCTTAAGCGCTTAATAACTTCTGATCCATTACGTAAAAAATCTGTTGTTTTGGAAACTGAAAAGGGTCCAGATGGCAGTCATCGGAATGAAATAGCTACTGTTCGCAGTTGGTTTGAAGCGGGGGCTAGAAAGTGATTCATATCTATATGGACGATCTCCGTAAAGGTCCGCTTGGATTTGCTTTAGCCAGGACAACAGAAGAATGTCTTCTGATGCTGCGTGAGTGTGAGGTTGGTATTTTATCGTTAGATTATGATATGGGACCGGATGATTATTCTGGTGGGGAAGTGGCCAGACGGATTGTTCTGGAAGGGCTGTACCCCCGTGAAATCTATCTACACACCTCCAGTGTTTTAGGGAGAAAAGAAATGTATGAAATCTTATACGCGGCTAAACCTGAGGGGATGATCTTGTTTAATGGTCCCCTAAGTTCTGATAAGCTTTATGATATCGCTGGGGAGACGGATCTGAAATGAAGGAAATGAATGAAGCGGATTTACTGGAGATACTCACGAGACCGGGAGAACCGCTGGTAGTATTTTTGCATACTCCGCTGTGTGGTACCTGTAAGGCTACAGAACGCATGTTGGAAGTAGCGGCACATCTATTGCCTGCTGAACTCCAAATGGTTGCCGGAAATGTAAACATGTTGCCTAATCTGGTCCAACAATACCGTATTACCAGTGTTCCTGCTCTACTTGTGGCTTCTGCTGACCGGATAGAGAATCCGCATATTTATTATTCAATGGTTTCAGTTGAGCGGATTCTGGAATACATAAGGAGTGTTATATCATGATCATTTCATTACAACATTTATCTCTGCGCAGAGAAGAAAGCCTAATCTTGGACGATGTATCGTTAGAAGTGAAGGAAGGCGAAAACTGGGTCATTTTGGGACGAAATGGTTCGGGCAAAACAACAATTTTGGAGATTATGACAGGTTATTTATTCCCTAGCAAAGGAACTGTTGAGGTATTGGGGAATAAATATGGTCAATGTGATTTACGCGAGGTTCGTAAAGAGATTGGTTATATTGGTCCTTCCTTAATGGAGAAAATGTCTTTAAATGATCCGGTGTGGGAGGTTGTAGCTACAGGAGCTTACGCTTATTTGCGTTTCTACGAGAGCATTCCACACGAAGTGAAGGAGAAGGCAATCCGCTTGCTAGAGGATATGAATCTGGGCAATATGGCACTTCATCCTTTTGGAACCTTGTCACAGGGAGAGCGAAAAAAAGCAATGCTGGCAAGATGTCTTATGGCTGACCCCAAACTACTGATTATGGACGAGCCTTGTGCAGGTCTTGATCTGTACGAAAGAGAAAAAATGCTGGCTGAAGTAGACAAGCTGAGACAACGTAATGTCTCCGTTGTATATGTAACTCATCATGTGGAGGAAATCGTCCCGCTTTTTACACATGTTGCTTTAATTCGCGACGGTAAGCTAGCTGGTTCCGGACCGAAAGAAGAAGTATTAACCAAAGAAATGATCTTGGCCACCTATGATATTCCTGTTGATGTAGAATGGGATAGCGGTCGTCCCTGGATTAAAATTAGACCTGGAGGCAAAACGATTTGAACGAATTAAGACATGATAACGAAGAGCAGACCACTGCTCCGGAAGAAATGGTGTACTCCCGATATATTTGTACAGCTAATCACGGTTTTGCGCCATATGCTCAGGAAGAGCTTCGGCGCTTGTTCGGCGCAGTGAAGAGTACGCTGCTGCTGCCGGGAGAAATCTTTCTGGCCACCTTGCAGTCTGAACCCGAGGAAGTATCACGATTGCTCACACAGAATCTGCCCATTTTCCTTCGTCATATACAGCCTGTGCAGTTTCAGGATGAAGGAACCATGGATGCGCTGCAGCGTTTGGTTGTTTATTTAAGCCGCCGCAGTGAGCTAGAGGGGGAGAAAATATCCCTAAATGTTCGTAAAGGGGATCCTTCCTTCTGGCAGGAAAGTCCGGGCGAACTACGTGAATGGCTGCAGGAGCAATTGCAAAGCTTGGGTGCAGAATTTACAGTACAAGATCCGGCATGGGTCATTTCTGTCTACGCAGACGGGAATGCCTTATATGCAGGAGTGTCCAGACCAGAAGAGAATCTATCCGGTTGGAATGGCGGTGCAATCCGTTTCCGCAAGGAAGACGGACAAATCTCACGTGCTAAGTTCAAGCTGATGGAAGCGGAGAAGGAGTTCGGTATTCCTTTTTACAGCTTCCGTAATGCGCTTGATATCGGTGCCTCTCCAGGGGGCTGGACTTCTTTCTTGCTGGAGCGTGGAATGAAGGTAACAGCGGTTGACCCTGCTTTGATGCATGAATCGCTGCGTAATTACCCGGGTCTGAAGATCCTGCGCAAAAATGCCGGAGAAGTGAAATTCCGCGATAATGAATTTGATCTGCTTGTATGTGATATGAGCTGGAGTCCTAAGCTGATGGCGAAGCTTGTAACCGGGCTGCTGCACAGCCTGTCCCCAGGCGGAACAGCGATTGTGACCGTAAAGCTGATGCATAAGAAACCTCTAGCGATGATCAAAGAGATCATCGCAATGTTTGAGGGCGAACGTATGCAGATTCAACGGGCCAAGCAGCTGTTTCATAATCGTGACGAAATAACACTTTATATGATTAAATACTAAGTTAGATCCTAATTTAAAATCTTAAGGGAAAGCATCCCGTTATTAACGTTATCGTAATCTGCGGTAACAACGTTAATGGCGGAAGCTTTCTCTTTTTTTTATGTGAAAAAGGGGGAAGTTCAGGTGGATTTTGCATCGAAGCTTGGGGTAGGGCAGATAATGGACGCCAGATACAGAATTATTGATCAGATTGGAACAGGTGGAATGAGTATTGTTTATCTTGCGGAGGATCTGCGTTTAAAGGGGAAACGTTGGGCTGTAAAAGAAAGTGTAAGCTCAGATGAGATGCCTTCAGACATTAAAGCTGAAGCGGAGATGCTAATGTGTCTGGATCACCCGCGGCTTCCACGTATTGTTGATTACTATCTTTCGGATCAAGAAGGGTATTCTTATTTAGTTATGGATTATATTGAAGGGATAACTTTAAGTCAGCTGATGAAGGATAATCCCGGACCTTTACCTTGTGAGTTCATCCTACAAATAGCTAAACAGCTTTTAGAAGTTCTGCAATATTTGCATGGTCATCATCCGCCCATTGTTTATCGTGATTTAAAGCCCTCCAATCTTATGTTAACTAAGCAAAAAGAATTGATGTTAATCGACTTCGGAATCGCTCGAAATTATAGAAAAGGAATCGATGAAGATACGGTGAAGCTTGGTACAGTAGGATTTGCGGCTCCTGAGCAGTATGGGAATGGGCAGAGTCAGCCGGTTTCTGATTTATATGGTCTTGGTGCATTACTTTTGTATATGGCTACCGGAGGCTTATGCAGCCACTGGGAGTCTGGAATGGAAAATAAGTTGCGTGACCATGTTCCCGGAGCTTTTATTCCTATAATTAGACGTTTATTACGGCCTCATCCGGAGGAAAGATATCAGGAGGCAACAGCTGTTATTCAAGCGCTGGTTCGTGTGGAAAATGATATGGATGAAGGTAATCCTTTAGCAGTGTCTGTGCCCCTAGCGGTTGATAAACGGAAGGCTATAGTGATCGCCTTACTTGGAGTAAGGCCGGGACTTGGAACAACACATACTTCATTTGCGATTAGCAGTTATTTGGGACAGATCGGTTCAACAGCTTGGGTTGATCTATCTCCAGATTCATCTGTTTATGATCGCATGCACAGTATGCTTGACGCGCAGAGCGCTTCAGTTCCTGCTAAGAGCCCTGAGCTTGCATTTTCCTGGAGGAAGGTTCATTACTGGAAGCGACCTCTCCATGGGAATGTAGCAGAGCTTATGAGAGGGGGTTATCAATTTGTTGTCTTAGATCTGGGAACGGGTGGATTTGATGGAGCGCTGGAAGAAATCAAGCATAGCGATATTCCCATTCTGATTGCTTCTGGCGCCGATTGGCGATTGGAGGAAACTTTATTATGGATTAAACGGAGTGGGCTGCAGCCTGAACGGGAATGGAGAGTGGGGTTACCACTTGCTGAATACCAATCTGTTGAAGTATTGCGAAATTCTTTAGGTATAGATAGAGTTTATAATCTACCGTGTCAGCAAGATCCATTTTTACAAAAAGGGAAGTTGGCAGATGTAATTGCTGAGCTGTTAGGGGACATTAAGGGCGAGCGAAACGTTGGAAAACGCCGTGGTTTTTTCTTAAGATAGGCTATTGGGACTAACATTTAATTCAGTGTTCCGCTAAAGTATGATAAAATATATATTTATACGTGATTTGATTTACGCATTATTTAAGTATAGACAGGAGCTTGCGGAGAATTTATGAGTTTACTTACTGTAGAAGACGTTTCCCACAATTTTGGGGATCGGACATTGTTCAAGAACGTGTCTTTCCGGTTGTTACCAGGAGAACATGTTGGAATTGTTGGAGCAAATGGCGTTGGTAAATCGACGCTAATGAATATTTTGACAGGAAAGCTTTTGAAGGATAATGGTAAAGTAGAGTGGACCCCTCGGGTGCGTTACGGTTATTTGGACCAACATACGATTCTTACACCGGGCAAAACGATTCGCGATGTTCTAAAGGACGCTTTTTTGCCATTGCTTGAGTTGGAGCAGGAAATGCTGAAGATCACAGAGCAGATGGGTGATGCTTCGCCTGAGGAACTAGAAGTACTACTGGAGCAGATGGGAGACATTCAGGAACAACTGGATATCGGAGATTTCTATCTGATTGATGTAAAAGTAGAGGAAATGGCCAATGGTTTAGGCCTGTCCGTGATTGGGCTAGATCGTGATGTTGCTTCTCTCAGCGGTGGTCAAAGAACCAAAGTGCTGCTGGCGAAGCTGCTACTGGAGAAACCCAATGTACTATTGCTTGATGAGCCTACCAACTATTTGGATGTTGAGCATATCGATTGGCTGACCAACTATTTGAAACAGTACCCATATGCATTTATATTGATTTCCCATGACACTGAGTTTATGAATAAAGTCGTTAATGTCGTTTATCACTTAGAGTTCGGTAAATTGACCCGTTACACGGCGAACTATGAGAAATTCCTCGATATGGCGGAGATGAACAAAAACCAGCATATCGATGCCTATGAGAAGCAACAAGATTTTATCAAAAAACAAGAGGACTTCATCCAGCGGAATAAAGCGCGTGCTTCAACTTCAGGCCGGGCAAAAAGCCGTGAGAAGCAGCTTGATCGTATGGACCGAATTGATCGTCCTGAAGAAGCTGCTAAGCCGACCTTTAAGTTTAAAGAGAGCCGGGCAAGCGGGAAAACTGTCTTCGAGGGAATTGATTTCGAGATCGGTTATGATCGTCCGCTGCTGCCACAGCTAAATATGGTCATTGAACGTGGAGAGAAGATTGCTATTGTTGGCTGCAATGGTGTGGGTAAATCGACACTGCTGAAGACAATTCTGGGAGTGATCCCAACATACAGCGGCAAAACCTATCTTGGGGATTATCTGAACCCTGCATATTTCCAACAAGAAGTGAAAGCAGCTAGTCTTACACCCATTGAGGATGTCTGGAATGAATTCTCCAGTTTAACTCAGAACGAAGTTCGTGGACATCTGGCACGCTGTGGCCTAAAAAATGAACATATTACACGTCCGCTTAGTATGCTGAGTGGTGGGGAGCAAGCGAAAGTGCGACTTTGTAAGCTTTTGATGCGCGAAAGCAACTGGGTACTATTCGATGAACCTACCAATCACCTTGACGTTATCGCTAAAGCAGAGTTGAAGCGCGCTTTGCAAGAATATAAAGGCACAGTCCTGCTTGTATCTCATGAACCTGATTTTTATGAAGATTGGGTTACGAAAATTTGGGATGTTGAGCAGTGGTCAGCTGTACAAGTATAGAATAATCATAAATCCGGAGAATAGCAGACATCCTGCTGTTCTCCGCTTTTTGGATATGGGGAGGAGATAATGCATGTTTCATAACGCTGGGCGAGAAGATCGATACTCACGGCAGATACGTTTCACGCCATTTGGTACTGAAGGACAGCAGGGTCTCGCAAAATCAAAAGTGCTTGTAGTTGGTGCGGGTGCGTTAGGTACAGGGATTGCAGAGACATTAGTCCGCTGTGGGGTTGGGCATGTTCTCATCGTTGACCGCGATTATGTAGAGTGGAGTAACCTGCAGCGCCAACAGCTATATACCGAGATGGATGCGCAGGAGCGAGCTCCAAAAGCCATTGCAGCCCAGAACAGACTGCAGCAGATTAATTCTGAGGTTGTCATAGAAGCGCATGTTATGGATGTGCGGAAGGAAGAGCTGGAAGGACTCATCTCAGGGGTGGACCTGATTATGGATGGGACTGATAATTTCGATACACGTCTCATCATTAATGATATTGCCCAAAAGAATAATATCCCTTGGATTTATGGAGCTTGTGTAGGAAGCTATGGAATTACATATACGATTTTGCCTGGAGAAACGCCATGTCTTCATTGTCTTTTAGGTATAGTTCCACTAGGGGGAGATACCTGTGATACAGCGGGTATTCTTCCCCAGGCCGTGCAATTGGTTACTGCAAATGCTACAGCTGAGGCGTTAAAGCTTCTCGGTAACCGTAAGGACCAATTAAGGAATAAACTGCTGACTTTCGATGTATGGCGTAATGAACATCAAGAAATTGGCGTGAAAAGTGCTAAAAAGGAGAATTGTCCTTCTTGTGGGACTCATCCGATCTACCCTTATCTAACAGCCTTAAATACGGAACGAAGTGATGTGCTTTGTGGCAGGGATACCGTACAGATCCGCCCTGCCCGGCCGCAGAAACTTAACTTGCAGGAAACAGCCAGTCGTCTGTCTCGTTTAGGAGACGGTGAGGTAGAGAGCAATCCTTATCTAATTTCCTTTAAGGAAGGTCCTTACCGGATGGTGATCTTCGCAGATGGCCGGGCATTGATCCATGGAACGAAGGATATTGCCGCTGCCCGTAGCTTTTATCATCGATATTTTGGATAAAAAGCATAATAAACAGATCTTCAGGCCATTTCATAGGAATGGTCTCTTTGTTTTCCGGGGATTCTATATCTATTAATGGGATGCTGATGCATGTCTGATGGATACGGGGGATCTTCGTGAGTGAGCAAATGATATGGTACATGTCTGCGGGAAACGGAAGAGGAGAGGAAGAACTAGACGCTATTGCGAAAGTGTTTAATGATATCGGTCTGCAAATAACAAAAAGCGAAGATCCCGAAGATCTTCGCTTATCCATTTCTGAAGTAGAACCGGTATTACTGCTTGCTGATTTAGGCGAGGTGGGAACATGGGAAGGATGGAAAATCATTTCCGAAGTAAGAGATGAGGGAATGATTCTTCCGGTCATGGTGATTTCCGAAGAATTATCTGGTAACGGAGCAGTTGCGGCCTTTTTAGCCGGAGGGAATGATTTCATGACAAAACCACTACATACCGGTGAATTTAAATGTAGAATTCTAAATTTATTAACCCTCACGGGTCGGCGTCGAAATTTAAAACATCTGTTAAAGGTAGATGGTTTAATGCTCGATCCCAGCCGCAGGCTGGTCACCCGTGAAGGGATCGAGCTTAAGATGACGCATAAAGAATTCGATCTTCTATATTATCTCGCTGCGAATCGAGGGATTATATGTTCCCGCGAGGAAATACTCAAACAAGTATGGGGATATCAATTCCATGCAGATACCAATGTTGTAGATGTATACATCAGGCATATCCGCTTAAAAATTGATAAAGGGTACCGGAACAAGTTGATTCATACTGTTCGCGGAACAGGATATGTAATGAGGGTGCCCGAAGGCAGCACCACATCCTGAGACTAATTCTCTTTTATAGAAAAGACTCTACTATAGAGCTGTTGTTTACAGTACGCGGCGAGCCTTTAGATAAGTCTTTTTCCATGTACCAGAATTAAGATCAGAAACCGTAACACCTGGTTTACCATAAGTGTGCAGAATTTTACCGTTCCCAGCGTAAACAGCTACGTGAGTTACATTTTTACCAGTTGCTCTGCTGCCGCTGGAGAAGAATACAAGATCGCCGACACGAAGGTTAGCTTTGGATACAGCAGTTCCTACTTTTGATTGAGCCGCAGCTGTGCGGGGTAATGATACATTATATTTATTAAAGATATGTTTCATAAAGGAAGAGCAGTCAAAAACCTTAGTAGTAGAAGTAGAGGCTCCGAATTTGTATGGAGTTCCCATAAAGTTTTTTCCGAAATTGACGACGCTTTGTCCTTTGGACACCGTAGCGGCTTCAACTTTAGTTGCACCTACACCAGTTGCCATCATTGTTCCTAAGCCCATTGTAGTAACCATTCCTATAACAATCGCTTTTTTTATCCATTGTTGTTTATTCATGTTGTAAGTACCTCCAAAGTTAGTATATCAATCTGTCTTGCTTGGCTTGTCTTGCTTGCCTGATTCGTAGTATAGCAGGTTATCTATGTCATAAAATTTGGTAGAGCAGCAATAAAGTGAGGCTGGGCCTGGGTTGTAAGCGTTTTATTAAAAATTCATTAAAAGTTACAAAAAATTAATAACTTGATATTTTGAGCAATAAAATAAGCCGCAAACCCCTTGATATATAAAGGATTTAACGGCTTTTTAATTTTGAAACAAAAGTTACAAGGATGTTTCTATATCACTATGTATTTAGTCTTTGCTCTGGATAATCAGCAATAATCCACTACGTATTCTAACTGTTCCAGTGGAGGAAATCAGTTTGTTGCTTACACCTAGAGATTGCCCTAGCTTTAAAGTAGCATCATTCAAAGGATATTGAAATCCTTCTAATGTAATCCCTGTTACTTCAGGAGTTAATGGAAGCAAAGATACATAGGTGTAGCCCAAATCTTCAATGACTGTTTGGGATCCGGTAAGTGTCACATAGTTATTAGAATCCATCACGTAGCAATTGATTTGCCGTTGCAGAGCCCTTGTCATCATTTGAATGCTCGCTAAGGAGTGATCAATTCGAGTGCCTGTAACTCCTAATAGTAAAATAGAATCAGGTTGCTGATTCATTGCAATATCGAGTGCCATCTCACTGTCGGTTAAATCCTTGTTCACGGCGTCACAAGTGATTGTTTTTTTACTTTTGGATTGAATATCCTGAAAAGCCTCAGGCGATACAGAATCAAAATCACCTACCGCAATATCGGGTATATATCCATGTGAGATGAGGAATAATGCACCCCGGTCCGCACCGATAATAAAATCTTCTTCATCTAATAGAGCGAAATATTCCGGAGATAGTTCTCCACCGGCAAAAATAACAACTCGTTTGGATGGCATAACATCCATTCCTCCTCTAAAACTCTAGTTGGTTATCCTGTCCCAGTATAATGCAGATCGAAAAGTTGCACAATTGACCAAGACAACGCTAAAATGATAGTGTGCGATTTTTTATGTGCATAAATTCATATTTACTAATGTTTTAACAATTGGGAGGTGAATGAAATCGTAAACGTGCTATTTGTCTGTCTGGGTAATATTTGTCGCTCACCAATGGCGGAGGCCGTTCTGCGCCATAAGATTGATGAACGAGAGCTTTCACATAAGATTCTGGTTGACTCTGCAGGAACTGGAGATTGGCATATAGGTAAGGAACCGCATGAAGGGACTAGACGTATACTTGATCAAAACAAGATTAGTTATGCAAATATGGCAGCGCGTTTGGTCAGTAGCGAGGATTTTCAGAAGTTTGATTATATCGTCTGCATGGACAAGTCTAATGGAGAGAATGTTCGAAAGGTTCCTGGTGGGGAAGAGGCTAAGCTTTTGTTCTTCATGGATTTATTGCCTGAGGAAGAATTGAGAGAAGTACCAGACCCTTATTTTACAGGTAATTTTGAACAGGTGTATGATTTGATCAATGCAGGCTGTGATGTTTTGCTAGAAATGGTGATAAGAGAAAAGCTGTAACCCGGTTGGGTTCCAGCCTCTCTGATTAGTATTAAAGTAAATTAAGGAAATTTGCTGGATTAAACTGTAAGCGTAAACACGGCTGAAATCTACATACGTTCTTTAGATGTTCATTTTTTGCTTCTATCAATAAGGCATTATGTGTTTAAAAAATAGAGTAGAGATTCAGGGAGTTCCTTTTGCCAAAAGCCCCAGAGATGACGACCGTCTTTCTCCCGGTAGGATACGGTAGCTCCACGTGCTTCAAGCAATGCTTTTGTTTCTCTGTTCATCTGAACAAAATCATAGGTCCCTGTATCAGTCTGGTAATCTGTTTCCTGCAGTCCAACGACCATATTAATGTTGAGCCAGGAGAGATCTTCTTCTTTAGCCAGCATGGCTTGTGATTCGGGATAGAATGCACCGGATAGGCTGATGATACGTGTGAAGATAGCTGGATAAGCAAGAGCGAGATGGAGGGAGACGCTGCCTCCAAGGGAATCACCGGCTAAGATTCGTTCGTCGGGTGTACGGCGTACGGGATAATTTTTTTCAATGAAGGGAATAATCTCTTCGGAAAAGCAAGATAGGTACTCCTTGAATCGGCTGCCGAACGGAGCGTATTCTTGAGTCCGAACAGCGACGTTAACTTCTACACCAACGATAATGAAGGGCTCGACATCTTCTTCTATAATAAGTTGTCCAGCAAGTGTAGCAATGCGTCCAAAGTTGAAAAATTCTTCTCCGTCTTGGCAGTACACCACGGGGTAACTCAGAACTTCATTGTAGCCTGGGGGCAGATAGATACGTAATTTACGTTCCTCCTGCAGATGTTCACTCCAAAGCGTTTCTTTTACAATTGTGCGTTTCAGAAAAACAGAATCGCTCATCGTTGTCACGTCACCTTTCTTGTCGAATTTTGCAATACACACAGGGTTACGCTAAAATTATTAAATGTGTAACTGTGTTATTAATCATTTACTTGTTGGAAAAGTGTTAAACTGTTATATAAAATTTTCTCACCTGTTATACATACAAAATTTGAAGGAATATAAATTTTATAAGTATTTCTTTGACGAAAGTAACTAAACAGGTGTATAATAATATTATAACAGAGGCAGCTGATATTCAAATTTTTTTATTGAGGTGAAGATAATGAGTAAAGTTCCTTATGAAGTGTATACAGAGGACGTCGAGGCTCTATCGGTACTTTCCCCGGATGGAGAAATTATCAATAAGGATAAGATGCCCGATTTAACCGACGATCAACTGAAAGAAATTATGTATCGTATGGTATTTACCCGTACTTGGGATGATCGTGCAGTAAACCTTGGCCGTCAAGGTCGCCTTGGTTTCTACGCACCGGTATCCGGTCAAGAAGCTACCATGATTGGTAGTGAGTTCGCTTTGGAGAAAGAAGACTTCTTATGCCCAGGCTACCGTGATATTCCGCAGCTAGTATGGCACGGACTTCCATTGTACCAAGCTTTCTTATATTCCCGCGGTCACCAACATGGTGGAGCTATTCCTGACGGGGTTAATGTATTGATGCCACAAATTATCATCGGTGCGCAAATCCTGCACGCTACTGGTATTGCTATGGGCTTCAAATTGAAAAAACAAAAGAATGTTGCAATTACTTACACTGGTGATGGCGGTTCTTCAGAAGGTGACTTCTACGAAGGCTTGAACTTTGCTGGTCGTTTTAAACTGCCTGTAATCTTCTTTGTTCAAAACAACGGTTATGCGATTACGACTCCGTTCGCTAAACAAACGGCTTCCAAATCGATCGCTCACAAAGCGGTTGCAGCTGGTATTCCAGGGATTAAGGTTGACGGTATGGACATCTTTGCAGTAATCAGTGCTGTACGTGATGCTGCAGAACGTGCACGTAACGGCGAAGGTGCTACATTGATCGAAGCTGTAACTTACCGTTTCCGTCCACACTCCCTTTCTGACGATGCAAGTAAATATCGTTCGAAAGAAGAAGAAGGACAATGGAGTGAAAAGGATCCAATCGCCCGTCTTGCCAAGTATTTGGAGAAGAAAGGTCTTTGGACTGAAGAAGATACACTGCGCGTGAAGGATGAAGCGAAAGCTACTGTTAACGAGCAGATCAAAAAAGCTGAACAAACCGAAAAAATGACAATACCTGGCTTGATCGACAGCATGTTCGAAGTAACACCTAAACATCTGGAAGAGCAAAAAGCCGATTTTGAATAAGGGGGATATCAGGCAATGGCACAAATGAATATGAAAGAAGCGATTCGCGACGCGATGCGCGTTGAACTGAATCGTGACCCTAACGTTCTTATCTTCGGAGAGGATGTTGGTAATGTAGGTGGCGTTTTCCGTGTAACTGAAGGTCTGCAAAAGGAATTTGGCGAAGATCGTATTTTTGATACACCACTAGCTGAGTCTGCGATCGGCGGTCTGGCATTTGGTCTTGGTGTACAAGGCTTCCGTCCGATTGCTGAAATTCAATTCGTAGGTTTTATCTTTGAAGCACTGGATCAAATCGTTGTTCAAGCAGCACGTTTGCGCTGGCGTTCTGGCGGTAAATATAACGCTCCAGTAGTATTCCGTACTCCTTTTGGTGGCGGAGTTAAGGCTGCTGAGCTTCACACTGACTCACTCGAAGGTTTGATCGCACAAAGCCCAGGGATTAAAGTTGTAATTCCTTCAAACCCATATGATGCGAAGGGACTTCTAATCGCGTCTATTCGCGACAATGACCCTGTCTTCTTCATGGAGCACTTGAACCTTTATCATGCATTCCGTGCTGAAGTGCCAGAAGGTGAATATACAGTTGAACTTGGTAAAGCGAACGTAGTACGTGAAGGTTCTGACGTTTCGATCATTACTTACGGGCTGATGGTACATACAGCTACCAAAGCAGCCGAGCAACTCGAAAAAGAAGGCGTTAATGTTGAAATTATCGACCTTCGTACTGTAAGTCCGATCGACATCGATACTATTGTAGCGTCTGTGAAGAAGACTAACCGTGCTATCGTGGTGCAAGAAGCACAAAAGAGTGCGGGTGTAGCTGCTGAAGTTATCGCACAAATCAATGAAAAAGCACTACTGCACTTGGAAGCACCTGTGCTTCGTATCGCAGGTCCTGATACTGTGTATCCATTCGCACAAATAGAAGATACATGGCTTCCAAACCCTGCACGTATTATTGCAGGCGTAAAGAAAGTTTTGGAATTCTAAATATTTTTACGAGAAACAGTTGTCATCCATATGGATGACAACGTTGTTTCATCTTATAAAGTTTAAATCATAAGGTTAGTCCCAATTTCACGAGGAGGTTTTCAAAGTGGCAAAGTTTGAATACCGATTTCCTGAACTAGGTGAAGGTCTGCATGAAGGTGAAATCATCAAAATGCATATCAAAGCCGGTGACAAGGTAACGGATGATGATATCGTAATGGAAGTTCAAAATGACAAGGCGGTAGTTGAGGTGCCTTGCCCAGTAAACGGTACTGTATTGGAAGTTCTTACTAAAGACGGTCAAGTATGCCGTGTCGGTGAAGTAGTGGCTATTATCGAAGCAGAAGGTGACGTGCCTGATCAAGAGGGTACTGCTACTGAAGCTCCTGCTGCTCAAGCGCCAGCTGCACCAGCTGCTCCAGCATCTAACAAAGCATCGAATTTTGAATATCGCTTCCCTGAGCTGGGTGAAGGTCTGCATGAAGGTGAAATCATCAAAATGCATATCAAAGCCGGTGACAAGGTAACGGATGATGACATCATCATGGAAGTTCAAAATGATAAGGCTGTAGTTGAGGTTCCATGTCCAGTGAATGGTACTGTATTGGAAGTTCTGACTAAAGATGGCCAAGTTTGCCGCGTAGGCGAAGTTGTTGCTATTATCGCTGCTGAAGGCGACGTTCCTGAACAAGAAGGTCATGCATCTGCTGAAGCCGACGCAGCAAAAGGAAGTGCAAACACTACTTCTTCCCCTGCAGCAACAAGCCCTGCTGATGCTAAAGAAGGCGGATCTGCAAGTGTAACTCCAGCTCCTGACCGCGATGTATTGGCTACACCAAGCGTTCGCAAATTTGCTCGTGAGCAAAAAGTGGATATTTCCAAAGTGAACGGAACTGGAAAAGGTGGTAAAATCACTCGTGAAGACGTAGAAGCCTTCTTGAAAGGTGGTTCTACACCAGCAGCTCCTGCAGCAGCAGCGTCGTCTGAAGCTCCTAAGGCTGCTAAAACCGAAGCTAAAGCAGCACCTGCAGCAGCTAGCGGTAACGTTAGTCTTGAAGAAGAACGTGTACCATTCAAGGGTATTCGTAAGGCGATCTCCAACGCAATGGTTAAATCGGCTTACACGGCTCCACACGTAACCATCATGGATGAAGTAGATGTTACTGAACTGGTAGCATTCCGTACACGTATGAAACCTATTGCTGAGAAAAAAGGCGTTAAGGTTACTTACCTTCCATTCATCGTTAAGGCACTTGTTGCAGCTTCCCGTCAATTCCCAGCACTCAATGCTATGATTGATGAAGAAGCAGGCGAAATTGTCTACAAGAAATACTACAATATCGGTATCGCTACTGATACACCAAACGGTTTGATCGTTCCAGTTATCAAAGACGCTGACCGTAAGAGCATTTGGATGATTGCTAGCAGCATCACTGACTTGGCCGTTCGTGGCCGTGACGGTAAATTGTCTGCTAACGAAATGAAGGGCAGCACGATCTCCATCAGTAACATCGGTTCTGCTGGCGGTATGTTCTTTACTCCAATCATCAACTTCCCTGAAGTGGCTATCCTCGGAACTGGCCGTATCAGTGAAAAAGCAGTTGTGAAAAATGGTGAAATCGTAGTTGCTCCAGTAATGGCGTTGTCACTCAGCTTTGACCACCGTATTATCGATGGTGCGACTGCTCAAAACTTTATGAACTACATTAAATCGCTGCTCAATAATCCTGAGCTGCTGGTTATGGAGGTATAATTATGGTAGTAGGAGACGCTTCACTAGATATTGATACATTGGTCATTGGTGCAGGTCCTGGTGGGTATGTGGCGGCAATTCGTGCCGCCCAGCTCGGCCAAAAAGTCCTCATCGTGGATAAATCGGAACTCGGCGGTGTATGTTTGAACCGTGGATGTATTCCTTCTAAAGCCTTGATCGCTGCTGCGCATCAATTTGAATCCGCACAGCATGGTGAAGTTTTCGGCGTTACAGCTGAGAATGTTAAAGTGGATTTTGCCAAAACTCAAGAATTCAAGAACAGCGTAGTTAAAAAAATGACTAGCGGTGTGACTAGCTTGATGAAGGGCAACAAAATTGAAGTATTTAACGGCGAGTGTATGTTTATCAGCGACACAGAAGCACGTGTGTTCAATGATCATGAATCTCCACGTTACCGCTTCAAACACTGCATCATTGCTACAGGTTCCCGTCCAATTGAACTTAAACCTTTCCCATTCGGCGGACGTATTCTGTCTTCGACTGAAGCTCTGGAACTTCCAGAAATTCCGAAGAGCATGATCGTAATCGGTGGTGGATACATCGGTGCCGAGCTTGGTCAAATGTACTCTAAATTTGGCACTAAAGTAACAATCATCGAAGGTTTGGATACTGTACTTCCAGGCTTCGATAAAGATATGACCCGTCTTGTTGCGAAAAACATGGCTAAAACTGGCATCGAAATCGTAACTAACGCTAAAGCTGAAAGTGCTGTTCAGAACGACAAAGAAGTAACCGTGAAATACTCTGTTGGTGGCGAGTCCAAAGAAGTTACAGCAGATTACTTGCTTGTAACTGTAGGTCGTCGTCCTAACACTGACGGTGAACTTGGTCTGGATCTGATCGGTCTTGAGCTCGACGAGCGCGGATTGATCAAAGTTGATCACCAAGGACGCACAAGCATTCCTACCATCTTCGCTATCGGCGACGTTGTTCCAGGTCTTGCTTTGGCTCACAAGGCTTCTTACGAAGGTAAAATCGCTGCTGAAGCAATTGCAGGACTTACATCTGTTGTTGACTACAAAGTCATCCCAGCTGTTGTATTTACAGATCCTGAGTGTTCAAGCGTTGGTTTGACTGAAAAAGAAGCAAAAGACAAAGGCTACAAAGTGAAAAGCGGCAAATTCCCATTCGCAGGAAATGGTCGCGCAGTATCTTTGAACAGCCCAGAAGGCTTCATCAAAATTGTTGCTAACTCCGAGAATAATTTGGTACTGGGAGCTCAAATCGTTGGTATCGAAGCTTCTAACTTGATCGCTGAACTTGGTTTGGCAATCGAAATGGGCGCAACGCTTGAAGATATCGCTTTGACTATTCATGCGCATCCAACCCTTGGCGAAATCGTCATGGAAGCTGCTGAATTGGTTGAAGGTCACCCAATTCATGTAATGAAATAATTTTTCTCCAAAAATTGCTCTAGCAGGCAACAGAAAGGCGGACGCAAATGCGTTCCGCCTTTTTTTGTGTTTTCCACTTTTTTGAAAAGAGATATACTGGGAGGAAGAGCAATTACTTAATCTGTATTTTATAAATATAGGGAGGTTCAATGATGAGAGCTGATAAATTAAAGCCTGGAGATGAGCTGCGTATTATCTCTCCTTCCAGAAGTTTGTCATTAATCGATGCTCAGCAAAGAAAAATCGCTAAAGAGCAGCTTGAACGGTTAGGTTTTCGGATATCCATTTCAACAAATTCTTTTGAGACGGATGATTTTGTTTCCTCTTCTATTGATTCGAGAATTGAGGATTTGCACGAAGCCTTTTTAGACCCCAAAGTGAAAGGAATATTAACGACCATTGGGGGCTTCAATAGTAACCAGCTCCTGCGTTATATCGATTATTCAATCATTGCAGAGAATCCAAAGCGTTTATGTGGTTATTCGGATATTACTGCACTAAGTAATGCGATTTATGCTCAAACAGGATTAGTTACATACTCCGGACCGCATTTTTCCACATTTGCGATGCTCCACGATAATGAATATACCATCGAATATTTCCGCAAGCTGATGATGGACAATAAAGAAATTCTAGTGCAGCCTTCCAGGCATTGGAGTGATGATGAGTGGTATCTGGATCAGGAAAACCGGATATTTATTAAAAATGAAGGTCCGTTCAATATCAATGATGGGGAAGCGAAAGGAACGATTATTGGTGGCAATTTATGCACTTTAAATCTTTTGCAGGGAACAGAGTATATGCCAAGTTTAAAAAATTCTATCTTGTTCATTGAGGATGATTATGAGTCAGCACCTGCAACCTTTGATCGAGATCTGCAATCCCTAATTCATCAGCCTGAGTTTGAAGAGGTCAAAGGGTTGGTGATCGGCAGGTTCCAAAAAGAATCGCGTATGTCAAAGAAGCTACTGACCACAATTATCCGCTCAAAAGAAGAATTATCCGATATTCCTGTGATTGCAGACGTGGACTTTGGACATACATCGCCGATGATTACCTTTCCTGTGGGTGGACAAGCAAGCCTTCGGGCTTATGGGGCAAGAGTGGAGCTTAGGATAGCGGAGTAGAGATACAATTGCTGAATCAATCCTTTATAATTGAATAGGTAACCCGATTATTAAATATATTTAAAAATTATCTTACCTTCTACAAAAATCGGATTTTTCAGATATAATATATGAGGTGAAATATTACGGAGGTGCAATACTTTGACGAATGAGTTAGAACAAACCTATTTGAATTTTTTACAATATATTTTGGATCATGGTGTGAAAAAAGAAGATCGTACAGGAACTGGTACAATTAGTGTATTTGGTTATCAGATGCGATTTGATTTATCAAAAGGCTTCCCGCTGTTTACAACAAAACGTACACCGTTTCGCTTAATTGCAAGTGAGTTATTGTGGTTTATTAAAGGCGATACCAACATTCGTTATTTATTGAAAAATAATAATCATATTTGGGATGAATGGGCTTTTAAAAGATGGGTTGAATCGGACGAATATGCAGGCACGGATATGACAGACTTCGGGAATCGTTGTTTAGTTGATGAAGATTTTAATCAATTATATCAAGCAGAGATGAAATCATTCTGTGATCGTGTCTTAGAAGATGATGAGTTTGCTGCGAAATATGGCGAGCTAGGAAACGTTTACGGTAAGCAATGGCGGAATTGGACATCTTCAACTGGCGAATCAATTGACCAATTACAAGACGTTATTCATCAGATCAAAACAAATCCTGATTCTCGGCGTTTAATTGTCAGCGCATGGAACCCGGAAGATGTTATAAATGCTGGGACGAAAGGAAGCAAAGCAGCGTTACCGCCCTGCCACGTTATGTTCCAGTTCTACGTTGCAAATGGTAAACTAAGCTGTCACTTGCTGCAACGCAGTGCGGACTCTTTTCTCGGGGCAAACTTCAATATTCCATCTTACTCTTTGCTTACGCATTTAATCGCATACGAATGTGGGCTAGAAGTAGGCGAGTTTGTATACAGCATTAGTGATGCGCATATCTATTCAAACCATGTTGAGCAAGTGAAAGAGCAATTATCAAGAGAATTAAGAGCATTGCCTACACTGGTTATTAATTCACAGAAGAAATCAATTTTTGATATTGAACTGGAAGATCTGGTCATTGAGGGGTACAATCCGCATCCTTCGATAAAAGCGCCGATCGCAGTATAACGTAATTGTAAATGAAGATTCGCAAATATTATTTCTGGCAGTATATTTTTTTACTTTAGTATGGAGGAAGGAGAGAACTTCATGAGTATTAGCTTAATATGGGCAATGGGTGCCAATCATGTCATAGGAAAAGATAACGATATGCCTTGGCATTTGCCGCTGGATTTTGCTTATTTCAAAGCAGAAACATTGGGCAAAAGAATGCTAATGGGCCGCAAAACATGGGATTCGCTCGGAGGCAAGCCCTTGAAGGGCAGAACGAGCCTAATTCTAACTAGAGATACTGATTATTCAGCTGAAGGTGCAGAGGTTCTACACACGCTTGAAGAGGCTCTCAGCGAGGGTAGAAAAGAAGATGAGCTGATGGTAATCGGTGGTGCGGAAATTTACCGGTTGATGTTGCCGTATGCTGACAAGTTGATGTTGACGCAGATCGAACAGGATTTTGAAGGAGATACCCGGTTTCCTGAGATTGACTGGAGGATGTGGAAAGAGGTCTCCAATATCAAGGGAATTCGTGATGAGAAGAATCCGTATGATTACCGTTTCCTTGTTTATGAACGTACGGAATAGCAATAAAACGTTTTCTCTGACATAACATGTGAAATAGTACAAATAATCAGTAGATTTATCCATTACTGTGCAAAAGTGATGAATGTTACTATAATTAAAATTAGAAATGATTATGTATAGGTATAGAATAGAATGTGCAGGTACTTCATTGCGTTGCTGACAACCATACGAAGCCGCAATATGCTACAATGTACTATACTTCAACACGAAGAGAACGGATGGGGGAAACGTAAACATGTCTACACCTACAGGTTTTATGGAGTATAAACGGCAGCTCCCAGGTGATCGGGATCCTGAGCAGCGGGTAAAGGACTGGGAAGAATTCCACCATCATTTATCCGAGGACGAGCTTCGGACACAGGGCGCACGTTGTATGGATTGCGGAACCCCCTATTGCCATACAGGTATTGATATGGCTGGCGGGACCTCAGGTTGTCCAGTACACAATTTAATTCCGGAATGGAATAACTTGGTGTATCGTGGACTCTGGAAAGAAGCACTGGAACGTCTGCATAAGACAAACAACTTTCCTGAATTCACAGGCAGTATTTGTCCCGCTCCCTGTGAAGGCTCTTGCACAGTGGGCCTGATCGGACAGCCGGTAACCATCAAAACAATTGAACTTGCGATCGTTGATAAGGGTTTTGAAGAGGGCTGGGTTGTACCTAATCCACCGGAGAAACGGACTGGCAAAAAAATTGCAATCGTAGGCTCTGGACCTGCTGGACTTGCCGCAGCAGCACAGCTTAACAAGGCTGGACATTCTGTAACTGTATTTGAGCGCAGTGACCGCATTGGCGGACTGCTGACATATGGAATACCTACTATGAAGCTTGATAAAAAAGTTGTACAACGTCGTGTAGATTTGCTGGCTGCTGAAGGGATTAACTTCGTAGTGAACACTGAGATTGGTAAAGACATTCCGGCTCAGCAGCTTGTTGATGAGTATGATGCGGTCGTTCTGTGTGGTGGAGCTACTAAAGCACGCCGTTTCAACATTGAAGGCAGTGAGCTTAAGGGCGTTATGTATGCCATGGATTATTTAAATGGCACGATCAAGAGTTACTTGAATTCCAATCTGGAGGATGGTAACTATGTATCCGCTGAAGGTAAAGATGTAATCGTCTTGGGTGGCGGGGATACAGGATCTGACTGTGTTGCCACAGCGCTTCGTCATGGCTGCGGCAGTATCACTCAATTTGGTACACATGAAAAAGCGCCTCTGCAACGGGATCCGATTGCTAATCCTTGGCCACAATTTCCGAATGTGTACAGCTTGGATTATGCGCAAGAAGAAGCGAAAGCTATTTTTGGCGATGATCCGCGTGAATTCTCTATCATGACCACTAAATTTGTTGGGGATGAAGAGGGGAACTTGAAGGAGCTTCATACGGTGCAGATCCGCCGGATCGTGGATGAGACAGGTCGTAAAATCTACCAGCCCGTTCCTGGAACGGAAGCTGTATATCCTGCTCAACTCGCTCTCATCGCTATTGGTTTCGATGGACCGGAGCAAGATATTGTTGAGGAGCTTAACCTGGAGACTGATCGTCGTACCAATGTGAAAGCACGTTACGGCAAATTCAATACGAACGTGGATAAAGTGTTTGCTGCTGGCGATATGCGTCGTGGTCAAAGCTTGGTGGTCTGGGCCATCAATGAAGGTCGCGAAGCTGCACGTGAAGTGGATAAATACCTGATGGGCTCAAGCGTTCTTGTCTAGGCATTAATTCAAGAAGCCGTTTCAAAAGCAGTTTACCTGCTGGAGAAGCGGCTTTTTTTGGAGCTGACGCTTGACGGAAATATTATTTTCATATAGATTTAATACAATATTTAAATGACAAAAGCATTGACCAAGGACTTACGATCCTAGTAGCGTTAGAACAGAGAGGGAACTCACCGGCTGAAAGGTTCCTCAAATACGTGTGGATGGTATCCTGCCTGGGTAGCTGCAGCGTATAACCGCTGCCGGAATCGGCCGTTATTCGATCGAGGATCGCCAAATCAAGTGTAGACTATGTACGGGCTGGCGGTTAAATAAGGGTGGTATCACGACACATTCGTCCCTGACGAATGTGTCTTTTTGCGTTTAGAGCGTTCATTTTTTAGGGAGGGTACAAATATGCGTCAAAGTAATCTTTTATTAACAACTCTGCGTGAGGCACCTTCAGAGGCGGAGACAAGCAGTCATCAGCTACTGCTGCGTGCGGGATATATCCGCCAATTAGCAGCGGGTGTGTATACTTATTTACCGCTTGGCAGACGAGTTTTACGGAAAATAGAAGCGATTGTGCGGCATGAGATGGATGTCTCTGGGGCTCAGGAGGTATTGATGCCATCTATGCAGCCTGCGGAGCTCTGGAAAGAATCAGGCCGGTATGAGGTATACGGTAAGGAGCTGATGACGCTGCGGGATCGTCATGAGCGGGAATTCATACTAGGTCCTACACATGAGGAAGTAGTAACCACACTCGTACGGAATGAGATCAGCTCCTATCGAAAGCTTCCTATTACCGTATATCAGATTCAGACCAAGTTCCGAGATGAACGCCGACCACGTTTTGGACTGCTGAGAGGCAGAGAGTTTTTGATGAAGGATGCTTACTCTTTTGACACAAACCTGGAAGGTCTAGATAAATCATATATCCAAATGTTCGAGGCTTATCACCGGATATTTGAGCGATGTGGATTGAAATTCCGTGCTGTCCATGCGGATTCCGGTGCGATTGGAGGCGAGGGCGGCAGTCATGAATTTATGGCGCTGGCTGATATTGGGGAGGATACGATTGCTGCATGCACCGTTTGTGATTATGCGGCCAATCTGGAACAGGCAGAGTCCGTGCGGCCTGTAAAAAATGAAGTTGTCATACAAGTACCGGAGATAGAGAAATTCCTCACTCCTGATTTGCGCACAATTGAGCAACTAGAGCAGGAGCTAGATATCCGGCCAGACCAGATTATCAAAACATTAATCTATGAAGGTGACGGACAGATTTTTGCTGTACTGGTCCGGGGTGATCATGAAGTCAATGAAATAAAGGTAAGTAAATATTTAGGAACGAATGAGATTAAGCTTGCTGACTACGAGTCTGTGAAATCCTTAGCGGGCGTTGAAAGTGGATTTGTAGGACCTGTAGGCTTAACGCTTACTGTCCTAGCAGATGCGGCAGTAGCTGATATGACTCAAGGGATTACAGGGGCGGGAGAAAAAGATTATCACTTCCGTAATGTCGTACCCGGCAGAGATTTTTCGCCTTGGCATGTGGGGGATTTTCGGAATGTAGCAGAAGGTGAAGTTTGTCCGCATTGTTTGGAGGGTATTTTGCATTTTCATCAAGGGATTGAAGTGGGTCATGTCTTCAAATTAGGTACTAAATACAGTGAAAAGCTAGGCGCTTCTTACTTAGATTCTTCAGGCAAAAGTCAACCTATGATTATGGGCTGTTACGGAATTGGTATCTCACGGCTTTTATCCGCTATTGCTGAACAGCATCATGATGAGGATGGATTAATGTGGCCAGCAGCATTGGCACCTTATCAGGTTCATATCTTGATAATGTCCGTCAAGGATAGTGAGCAGCGGACGGTTGCCGAAGGTCTCTATGATCAACTAACCAAGCTTGGCATAGAGACGCTGATTGATGATAGGGATGAACGCGCTGGCGTGAAATTTAAAGATTCAAGCTTGATCGGGATACCTCTATCAATAGTTGTGGGCAAGGAAGCATCACAGGGAAGAGTAGAGTATCTGAACCGAAACACAGCGGGGAAAGAAGTCTTAGAAATTATGGAAGCTGTGTCTCGGATCAAACAATTCTATTCACCGCTGATATAAATGATCTTTTTTCATTTAATGGGAATGCCAATGATCAGGGCAGGAGAGTGTTGCTGGTAATTTTGTGAGAGTATTGCCTTTTGCCGCATTGATCTGTGCCTGAGTGAGAAAGAGAGCTTCTGCTAAATTAGCACCTCTGAGGTCAGTATCGCGAAAGTCTGCCCCAATAAGGTCTGCACCTCTGAGATCAGCGTCCCTAAGGTCTGCGGCTATTAAATAGGCTCCTCTCAAATTGGCGCCTCTGAGATCGGCTCCTTTGAGCTTAGCTCCCATAAGGTCGGCACCTCGACTGAAATTCTTCGCTGATTTTTTTAGTTTACGGCGAGCCTCAGTTCGTACAAGCTCACTGACCTGCAACAGTAACATATTGATTTTTGCTCGATGAGCGGCAACATCCACTTTTGCAAGTGCTTCAGGATTAAGTAAAGTGAGCTGTTCCGTTTCATCGAGAGCTGTTTGCAGCTCCGTATGGATTGTACGGGTTATTTCTAAGTTTAAAGATTCATGTAAATACCAGAGCAGCTCGTGCAAATGCCACATGATCGGAAATACCTCGAACATTTGCTTCGCAGTTTTCGGATTTTTCCTCCAGTCTTCTCCAGCATAAGTGACTTGAGAAATCTTTTGCCCAGCTCCAAAACAGTCATAGACCGTACAACCACGGTATCCTAATTCTCTTAGCTCTGTATGTACACCACAGCGAAAGTCCGACTGTAGATTGTGACAGGGCTGTCCAGCGTCTTTGTCTCTAGCGAAATCTACGGAAGCAGCAAAAGGTAATGCGGCACAACACAAGCCAAAGCACTGCTCACAATCCGCCTTCAGGGCGGCGAGGTTTCGATCTGAAAAAGGTTCTGTAAATCTGTGATTCTCATACAAGGTTTGTTTCCCTCCGATATATGAACGCTTATACCAACTTATTTTAAATCAAACGAAAGATTATGAAAAGTCCGGTCGATTAAAAAAAAGCGAGGTTAATGTTATAATAGAGTACTGGACCTGTTTTGGACTTAAGAACGAGAAGGTAAGGAGCGAATGTTTTTGAAGACACTTATTATTGCGGAGAAACCGGACATGGGGCGGAATATCGCCGCCGCAATAGAACCAAAGGCTAAAAATTACCGTTCCTATCTTGAAGGGGAGCAGTACATTATTACATGGGCAATAGGGCATCTAATCGGATTGGCTGAGCCGGATGCATATGATGTAAAATACAAAAAATGGAATATTAATGATCTTCCCATTATTCCGGACCAATTCAAGCTGGTTCCTAATGCGCGGACCATTGATCAGCTGAAGGTAATCGGAGAGCTGGCTAAACGAAGCGATCTGCTGGTAAATTCTTGTGACGCCGGGCGAGAAGGCCAGCATATATTTTCGCTCATTCAGCGGCATTTGAAGCTTGAACATCCTGTGAAACGGCTGTGGATTTCCGATTTGACACCAGAGACAATCCGCAAAGGCTTTCAAGAGCTAAAGGATGGGGCGGAGTACGAGAATCTAACTAAAGCGGCAAAAGCGCGCAGTGAAGCCGATTGGTTAATCGGTATGAACGGATCACGTGCATTTACTACGAAACATAATGTTCTGCTGTCTGTGGGGAGAGTTCAGACCCCAGTACTTGCACTTATTTATGATCGCCAGAAGACGATTGAGGCGTTCTCATCCCTTAAGTTTTTTGAGGTGGAGGGCCATTTTACACAAAATGAAATGACTTATAAAGGTATGTGGCAGGGTGACCGCCTCACTGATGGTGAGAAGGCGGAGGCGCTGGCTGCCAAGGTCAAAGGAAAACCGGGACGTATTGAATCTTATGAGGTTAAGGAAACGAAAGAGTACCCGAATAAACTGTATGATTTAACGCTGTTGCAGCGGGAGGCGAATGGGAAGTACGCTTTTTCCGCTAAAAAAACACTCGATATCGCACAAGCCTTATATGAAAAGCATAAGGTGATATCCTATCCGCGGACGAATTCTAACTATGTTACAGAACAAAATATTCCGGAGATGCATAAGACTTTATCTGCGCTCCAAGGGACGGCTTATGATGAATGGGTGAAGGGTGCGAATCGTAATCTCGTTCATAAAGGAAACAAATTTATCTGCAATCCCTCCAAGGTAGAGGATCACCATGCGATTTTGCCTACATATCGG
Organism: Paenibacillus sp. FSL E2-0190; assembly: GCF_037992965.1. Lineage (NCBI taxonomy): Bacteria > Bacillati > Bacillota > Bacilli > Caryophanales > Paenibacillaceae > Paenibacillus > Paenibacillus sp. FSL E2-0190. The sequence continues at coordinate 3,840,891 of NZ_CP150306.1, read as the reverse complement.
AAAGCAACAGGGCTTAGTGCGGATGAGGGAAAGCTGTATGATTTGATTGTGCGGCGCTTTTTGTCACAGTTCTATCCGGCTGCGGAATATAAAGTGCATACGGTTATGACTGATGTAGAGGACGAAAAGTTCAAAACTACTGTTAAGGAATTATTAAGTCTCGGTTGGAAGGTCATTTACGCGGACCAGAAAAAAGATAAAGCGAAGTCGTCCAAGGGAAAAAACAAGGATGATGAGGAAGACGAAGAGATTGAAGTGAATGAACCGTTCGCAATCGCTCCGGCAGATGAGGTGATCTGTAGTGACGCAATCGTTAAAGAGAAAGATACACAGCCGCCAAAACACTATACGGAAGGCACGCTGCTTAGAGCGATGGAAAGTGCCGGAAAGCAGATTGAAGACGAAGAGCTTCGGGATGCTATGAAGGATTCAGGGCTGGGTACTCCCGCCACCCGTGCTGCAACCATTGAACGGCTTAAGAATGTCGGATACATTGAAATGCAAGGCAAAAAAATCGCCATCACGCAAAAAGGACGAACGGCTATTGAACTGATACGTGGAGCGGGCATCGAGCTGTTGACTTCACCTGAAATGACCGGCCAGTGGGAACGTCGCTTGAACGAAATATCAAGAGGAACGGCGTCGGACGGACAATTTATGGAGAATGTAAAAAGATTTGCCTGCATGATCGTGGACAAGGTTCGTGTGCAGTCTCGGGCGTCCAAAACTTCTTTTGAAGGGGAAACTCCTTCTGTGAACACAGGGGCTAAAGGTCGGAGTGGTGGAGGTACATCTCGTAAAACCAGCGATAAACCTGCCGCGCCAAGAAAACGTAAACCAGCTAACGAAGAAGAATCAGCAAATTCAGGTCCGAAAATTATCGGAAACTGCCCGCGTCCTGGCTGTGGCGGGATGATTTTTATGGGTAAAAAAGGCTACGGCTGCTCTCATTACAAAGAAGGCTGCAAGTTCGTGATCTGGAAAGAGAACCACGGGCGTACCCTTACAGATACACAAGTAAAGGCATTGATTGAAAAGGGCCGTACGGGTAAGCTGAAGCTTGCGAGCGAAGATGGCACCCCGCTGGAAGGGAAACTTGTGCTTAATAATATGGATACGGGTCAATTAACAGTGGAGTCATAGTCTAACTGGAAGTTTGTATGGATCATGGGTGATTACATCACATTTGCATGTACGAAGCCGCTAGCGGACACAGATGACCCTAAACGCGGGAATACGTCCTTTTTGGACTGCTATCGGACCGCATAGTCGTTATTTGCATGAAAAGGGCTATATATGCACCGCTTGCGAGAGAATAGCAGCGCTGGAGTCCGCAAACTTGCTCCAAGGGCTATAAATTCGCCAATAGCGTCAGCTGGGTCCGTAGTCAAGACTATTAGTCGGACTCGCCGTATATGGGATATGGTTTCGGTGACAGCTGTGGGAGACTATATATTTTACACATAAAATTCATTAGTTAAAGAGTGTAGGACATACCTATCTTAAACGGGATGTAGTAACTTGTGCGCACAAGATATTATGATTACGTAGGGGGCTGATCTTCACTCTTTTTCTATCCTGCGGGATAAATCCAGAGGTTACATTATGATAGGGCAGTATAGTCACTACTAGAATGGAAGGAAGGATGACAACATGGGAATGCGTGGATATTACTTTGCTATGGATGACAACCTAGTGCAACAAATTGTTACAGGCGACATTGCATTGAATAGCTTGAAAATAGACGATTATCCCGGACTGGACATTGATAGATCCTGGGAGGCGATTCACTACTTGCTTTGTGGAGTTATTTCCGATGGAGATGCCCCTCTTAGTTATGTTGTTCCGCTGACATCAGACAAAGGCATCGATTTTGGCTCATTCGGGGCGTTTTCCTTACGTGCCAAGCAAGTTGCAGAAGCTCATCAGGTTATTTCTGAGCTGGATGAAGCGCAGCTCCGCTTGCGGTATGATTTCCCGGCCATGGTTAAGGAAGAAGTATATCCTCTTGAACCTGATATTGTTTCAGACGAGGATAAGGATGCGTTCTTTGCCTACCTGCTACAGCATTTTAACGAAATCCGGCGTTTCTACAGCCAAACTGTAGCCGAGGGCAAAGGTCTCATCTTTTATATTTTCTGATTCTAACCAAAAGACGACACACGTCTCCTGATTCCATTGAGCGCGATAAAAAATAGAACCTTTGACTGATGAAGATTATGATGATTTGTGAAATAAATGACCAATTACGGGAAACGGTAGGTTCAATTAATCAATGAGACGAAGAGGGGGAAACGAAAATGAAGACGATCAAGTGTATGATGGACCACCTGTACTGGGCGGACGCACAAATCTTAGAAGCGCTCGAGGAGAGTGAGATGAAGAACAAGGACCTTCTGAAGCTGGTTCGGCATGTTGCGGTTGCGGAACGAGTCTGGCTGTCCCGATTGCAGGGCAAGGGTAGTGCGCAATATTCGTTGTGGGAGGAAGCGGAGGACCTGACGGCGATCCGAACGATGTTCGAAGAAAACGCCGAGAAATATCGTGTGTATATCGAAGGGCTCGAGGAATCTGATTTGGACGTGATGGTCGATTATGCGAACCAGAACGGAGTCCCGTTCCAAACGTCCGTCCGGGATATCTTGTCGCAGGTCATTTTACATGGGCAATATCACCGGGGACAGATCAACCGGGCACTTCGGATGGAATTGGCAGAACCTGTCCAAGTCGATTACATCACGTTCGCCAGACTCTAACAGGGCCTAATCATCACCATTACCCGGAATGAGATGGGCATTGAACTCCTCCGAAATGATTTAGTTTACTCATGCAGGCTCATGAATTCGTAGGATTTAACCCTTTAGCTAAATGTGAGATAAGAAGGAAATTGAGGAGGCGGTGGCTTGGAACAACTGTAGGGGCATGTCATTTTCACTCCCATGTCTCAACGGGTCCGAGCCCTTTTGTTTAATGCCTCCCGATACTCCATGCTTCTTGTCCATCCTGCGAATGCATGACACGCTTAAGCTGCTTGCGGAAATAACTTTGACAGAACGATAGGGTTATACACCGACCACTAAATGCAAAGAGGAAATCTGAGATTCAATATGTATTCCTTAACGATACAAACGAAATAGTGGTACCGTTTCATGATGAGATTCCGAAATAGTAGGACCAAAACGTTTGAATTGTCATCTCTTTTCCGCAAGTAGAATCAAGCAATGCAAATTCCATTACTCTACAATGACTATAGAGTGGTTGAAACGAGGTGAACAGACCAATTGTATGAGTGGCACAAGCAAATCCAAATAATCGTTAATGAAATTGACGAGTGTATTAAGAATCGTAACAGTGAAGCAATAACGCTACGATTTCTTTCTCACAAGTTAGGTTATTCCGAATTTCATACTACGAGAAAATTTAAGGAAATATCGGGAATGCAATTTAGGGATTATCTACGGCATAGAAAATTAGCCTTTGCACTAAAAGAGGTTCGGGATAGTGAAAAGAGCATTTTGGATATTGCTTTTGATTATGGTTTTTCATCACATGAAGCTTTTACCAGGGCTTTCAAGGGAACATATGGTGTAACTCCAAGTGATTACCGGAAAAAGCCTATGCCTGTCGCCCTTCGTACAAAAATAAACTCTTTCGACCGCTACTTTTTCGGATTTGGAGAGATTGGTATGATGAAATCTACAGATGATCTTAACATTTATTTTGTAACCATTCCCACTCACAAATTTTTGCACATTAAAAACTATGAGAGTAATGGGTATTGGGATTTTTGGCAAAAGCAAAGTCTTATTACAGGACAGGACTGCGAAACAATTTGCGGCTTACTCGATAGTATCAAGGGCAAATTGGATGACGAGGGCGGGAGTGAATCTAACGGTGGCAGCGGTCAGATTATGGCTTACATTAATGACCCGGATGGCAGACTCTGCGATTGGGGTATTCCACGTACAGAGTGTTTTGGTGTACGTCTTCCTTTTGATTATAAAGGTGAAGTACCTCCACAAATGCTTATGATTGATGTTCTCGAAGCCGAGTATATTGTTTTTGAACATGGGCCATTCAATTATGAGCAGGAAAATCGTAGTGTAGAGGAAAAGATGGAAAGGGCAATGGCAACTTTTAATTTTGCAGACACTGGTTACTGCTTTGATACTTCCGCTGGGAGAATCATTTACGTTTATCACGATCCGGAGCGGTTTTTGAAGTATATCAGGCCAGTAGTGAAGTTGACCTCTAAGCTAATCGAAACAGATTAAGCAGGTAAGTAAAAGGTTGGTGCTATGTGCTGATGAAGAAAATAAGCAGACTGGAGTGTAGTCTCCGCATTCATATCGTCGCATGATTAGTTAGATTATCTGCTTTAGAAGCAATATAAGTTTAAAGGTCCTTATTGTTGTTTGAATTATTGACAGATAGATCTGGAAAAGCCGTTCAGAGAACTGCCGGTTGGTGCGAGGCAGCGGATATCCGAATCCAAAAATCACCTCAGAGCTGTCCCCCGAATTATAGTAGATGGGACCGGGATTCTACCGTTACAAAGAAGCATCGTTGTTGGACGATGGCTTAGAGGACGTTTATTATAAACGTCAATCAGGGTGGTAACGCGGAGCAACTCCGTCCCTAATGGGATGGGGTTTTTTGCGTCTTCATTAATTAATTATTAAATTGGCAGGCGAAAAATCAACAAACTGTAAGAAGAACGATTAGTTCGGAAAATCCGGTAAAACGTTGAGCAGATGAAAGGGGGATATTGCAATGCAATTCAAGTTGTATACGGATGTGTATGAGTTTTACAATGATACCTATGGTATGCTGATGCGTCATGAAGCACAAAATTTGATTCCTCTTGGCAATATCATAATTGGACATGAAGGAAAAGACAAAACAGACTGGCGTGACCCTGTAAATTGGCTTATGGTAACGATTTCGGATGCTAGGGGCATACAACTTACCGCCATAATGACACCGCCACACAATATTACGCTTTATGCAACAGACAACATAATTAACCCAGAAGCTATAAACTGTCTGATAGATGGGCTGAAAGACCGTGAAATTCCAGGTGTGATGACCGAAAAAACCTTGGCAGAGTATTTTGCCAAAGAATATACCTTGCGCAAGGGAACAACCTTTAAAACAATCATGACCCAACGTATATATGAACTTACGGCAGTAAACCCAGACATTCAAAAGGTTGGTATCGTTCGATTATTAGATAAAAAGGATATTCACTTTTTCCCTTACTGGGCTGAAGCATTTTATGCAGCGGGGAGTTATGGTAAAACAGAAATGTCCATCCCGCAAGATGCAGACCCTTACCTCTACCGAATAGCATCGAAAAAACTATATATTTTAGAGGACAACGGGATACCCGTTTCTATGGCAGGATATACAAGGGAGATGCAGACGGCTATTGGCGTAGCATTTGTATATACCCCTCCATATGAGCGCGGAAAGGGTTACGCAACTTCAATTGTGGCGCAAATAAGCCAACTTGCATTGGATAAAGGGTTTACTAGATGCGTCTTATATACCGACTTAGCAAATCCCACATCTAATAGCATTTATCAAAAGATAGGCTATATGCCAATCTGTGATTCGCTTCAGTTAAAATTTGAATAGTAGAATGATGCGGACAGAACTTCTACTACTTTAGAAAATAAGAGCAGAATATTCACTACGGATTGAAGATCTTGAAGGTCGATTGATCAAGCTTTGGGAGAAATATAGAGTTACAACCAAATGCAACTGTTTAACTCCAGGGTTGCCGAGGTATAAAAAAATGAGTTGACATAAAAGTAGTTAGGGACCATACTACATATATGAACAACAATAATAAAAAAATAAACGACATTGAGGCTATTCCCTCGCTTGTACAATCCAAGCGTCAGATTGATCGCTATAACCTAGACATAGACGCACAGGCTATACTCGTCGCGTCTAGGCTAATGGCAGCGGGAGCCATGCTTGGACACGCCTCGGAGATTCATTTCTCTAGATTCGGTTTATCAACAGGGCGTTATCGTTTATTGGCAGATCTTGAAGATAACGAAGGAGAAGAGTTGCCTTCGCAATTAGCGGAGCATCTAGGAGTTACACGTGCTACAGTGACTGGTCTTATCGACATTCTTGAACGAGATGGGCTAGTATCTCGGCGATTAAGCTCAGACGATGGCCGTCAGAAATCAGTTGTTTTAACGGAAGAAGGAGCGAAGAAGCTCCGTGAAATGGCTCCTGAGCATTTCGCTCGGCTGGAAGCTATGGTGGGGTTGCTCAACATCGAAGAACGCAGCGTATTTCTCGACTTGCTAGGTCGAGTTACACAAGGCATTTCAGCACTTACGGGCGAATTAGGCTCGAAACCAAAGGGGAAACATCAGTAATGAGTAGAATTGGGCTAGTGAAGCTAGCCTATTTTTACTCTTATATAGTTAGGCGCCTAATTATAGTTCGCTGAAATCAATCGTTGAACTATTTCAAAGAAGAAGGGAGCAAGTAAATGAACCAGATGAAAAACCCGAATCAGACAGATGATGTTTACAGCATCAAGGCTGTTGGTTCCAAGAAAAAGACTTTTGTACTATGGCGTGAAGTTGTAATGGCCTATGCTGCTCCTGCCATTATGGCAGGTATCGGGGGATTGGTTACTGCAGATAGGGGGCTTCAAATAGCGGCATTGACCACTATTGGCGGTGCATCCGCCTTGATGGCCTTGATGATTGGACTTTTGTTGCATAGTCGAGTGGGCCATTTGCGATGGGTCATCGGTGCACCTCACTTGGTTGTGGTAGGGGTATTCGCAATGGCCGGGTCCTCATTTGGGCTATACGCTGCATGGGTGACATCTGTTGTAGTAGAAATTATGATTCCGAGTAATCACTTGGTCTGGGTAAATCGTGTCTGGATCGATTTCCCGTTGTCTGGATTCATAGCGAGCACGATAGTGACATGGCGGTGGCGACTTGCCGTCACAACTGATTTTTCATCCAAAAGGAGAAGATAAAAATGATAGTTATTATGGGAGCAACAGGTACGATTGGAAGTGCGCTTTTGGAACGTTTGGTTGATCTTGGTGTACCTGTCAGGGCGCTGAGCAGAGAGCCAGAGAAGTTGCGTGATCAAATCGGAGAAAAAAGCCGATCAATTATCGAGGTCGCTTTTGTGGATGCTTCTGACCCTACATCGGTGCGCCGCGCGTTTACAGGTGCTAGCCAGCTCTTCCTTGCCATGTCCAACAGTCCAAGACAAATCGAATTGGAAACCTCAATCATTCAGATTGCCACCGAATCTGGAATCAAACATATCGTAAAAATATCCAGTCCAGCCTTTGAGCATAGCGCTCCAGTGGCAGTGGCGGGCTGGCATCAAGAAATTGAGAACACGTTGAGGGTATCGGGTATCACCCATACCGTATTGCGCCCTTATGCGTTCATGCAAAATTTAATGCGCTTTGCACCAACGATCACAACCCAAAATGTTTTCTTCGGCTCTATGGGCGTTTCACCGTGTAACTTTATTGACTGTCGCGATATTGCAGACGTTGCCGCAGAAGTTCTGACCAACGACAAGGTATCAGGCCATATATATACGCTTACTGGTTCGGAGATTTTCAGTTATCCCCAGATCGCGAGTCGACTATCTGCCCTGCTTAATCGGCCGATAAGTTACATCAACATGGACCCTCAAGTACTACTCCGTAATCTTATTGAGCATGGGAATCTGCCTCTTTGGCTCGCGAACCACGTTGTGGAAATTCAAACCATGTCTAGGATGGTGCCAGAAAGTCCAAATGACACTGTGAAGCGTTTACTCGGCAGAGATCCACGCACACTAGACGCCTTTCTACATGAGTGTGTAGATAATTTCCGGTAGAGGCAGAGTCCACCTATTCTGATATTTGTATCGATAACAGTATTTTATTCCGATTCCCATATCTAAATGGTTCAGAGTGTATCCCAAAGGTCATAAAATGACTGCCGGGATGCACTCTTTTTATTATGTCCTAAGGAACTCAACTCATAGAACTAGTTCTTCTATAGCATTTATATCAGCATTACAAGAAATAAGCTAAAATTCGTCAATAAGTTAGTGTTATTTACGAAATAACACTAAAAAAGCTAATAAAAAATTAACGAAAAATTCATATTATAAGATTAAGTTATATTAATAATAACTAGTTATGCTAACTAACGTAACATTTTTTCTTGACAATCTTTGTGGAAAATTTTAGAATGTAAGCGATTACTCTTAGTTTCCTGAGTGATATTCAAAAGAAGATATTCGTAAGTTCACCAACAAACATCGGAGTTTAAATTTAGGGGGGCAAAGCATGAAAAGGTGAAGGATAACATCATAGATAACAAGATAATAAAATGTTAGTTTTTTTGTTTCAAGACTATGTATGAGGGGGTTCACTTGAGGATGAAAAAAAAGAACGCGTTCTTAGCTCTACTTCTGTCATTTTCTTTGTTATCTGTGACTGCTTGCAGTAATTCCTCTAATAGTGCCAATGAGAACGGTAAAAATGCTGCAGGTAATAGCAATACTTCGGTAAAAGCAACCAGTGATGTGGGTCAAACGGCAGTTAAGAATGAGGGCGCTTCTGATCTTGAAATTAAAGCGGGAAGTTCGGTAACCGTTTTCAATCCAAAGATCCCGACGCTCGATCCTACACAATGGCAAGGACAAATTCTGGTAGGGCAAGGAACTTTGCTCGAAGGGCTTTATGGCTACAATCAGGATAATGAAATCGTTCCGAAAATTGCGACAGGTTATACCGTTTCCGATGACAAAAAAACTTGGACATTTACCCTCCGTAAAGATGCCAAATGGTCAAACGGCGATCCAGTAACCGCCCATGATTTTTATTTTTCTTATATGTATCAATTGGATCCAGCTAACACAACCGCACAACTTTGGCTAAGCGTACTTAATTTTGTGAAGAACGGATATGCATACCATGCCGGATCTGTAAGTAAAGAAGAAGTTGGTCTAAAAGTAGTTGATGATTACACGCTGGAAATTACGACCACGCTGCCTCACGCTATTCTGGGGGATATGGTTCTTTCCGGGTCGATGCCTATGAATCCTAAAGCGGTCGAAGCGAACCCTGGTAAGTGGTTTGAACCGGGGAATTTTGTGAGCAATGGCCCTTACATGGTTAAATCTTTTACACCTAACGGTGAACTCGTCATGGTGAGCAATCCGAATTATGTAGGTGCAGCCGGCCAGCTTAATCACGGCAATGTAGAGACCATCCATGTTCTTCCGGCGACAACCGTGCCGGTGGAGGATTATATGTCCGGCCATGCAGATGTCGTTCTAATCCAAAGCGCGTCTGATTTACAATACGTGAAGAAAACGGAGGAGCTAAAGTCCCAGCTGTATACTGCAGCGACTTATGCGATCAAATATTTGCTCTGGAGCAACCCGACAACGGAATCTCCATATGACAAAAAAGAGGTGCGCCAGGCTATCGCCAAAGCGATCCAGCGTAAACCGATCGTAGAATCGGTGCTGAACGGCATGGGCGGGGCGACCAATATCTTTGCTTCACCAGGTTGGCCAACGGAAAAACTGGAGCAAGGACTTCCGGAAGATCTCGAGGCAGCCAAACAATTATTGAAGGATGCTGGTTATGAAGGCGGTAAAGGTCTGCCAACCCTATCGTTGTATGTTGGGGTCAAGCAAGTAGATGCTCAGGGTGAACAAATCGCTTTGGCGTTAGGTCAATTACTGCAACAAAATCTTGGTATCAAAACAGAGCTAGTTCAGCTCAATGAGGCGCAGTTTAACGCTTATCAGTACAGCGGACCTCAGGGCGATGCAAAACCAGGCTTTATTCTGGCGTCGGGCGCAACCAACTGGAGTGAACCAGGAAGTTTGGACATGGGTGCAACGCAGCAACTATATTCCATAGGAACACTGGATGCCCCGCTAGAAGCTACGAAACAATTCGTGGATTGGACCAAGGAAACTTATTATAAACCGGCCATTGAAAAATATGGGGATCCGGATAATAAGAACGCCGGTGTGGAATGGAGCGAATGGGCAGCATTAGAAAAAGCTGCTAATGAGGATATCGCCTTTTTGGATAAATGGACAGCAGAGCAGCCTGCAGATTGGCAGCCTTATTTGAAACAACCGGGGCTTCCAACGGCCGCTGAACAATGGCAACAGATTGTAGACCTTTGGAAAAATGCTAAAAATAACGATGAAAAACATGCCGCCTTTGTAACCGCTTGGACCTTCGTAGCACCAAACGCGCCAGGTGGCAAGTTGAATCAAAATGCACTTGATGTACAGGTATATTACAACAGTTATCAATCTGATACCTTAAGAGATTTGAGAATGTGGCAAGCGCAATTCGTAAATGCGCTGACCGTCGAAGACGCTGCTCCTATCGCGGCTAAGGTAGTTAATAACCTGCTCGAAGAAGCTTATGCTGTTCCGTTGTATTATCAACAGCAATACTTCTTGGTAAAACCCGGCATTACAGGAGTGCAATCAAATCCTTGGGCATGGGGCAACTTCTATGGGCTACATCTTTTATCTGTAGAATAATCCTAAATGGGTTGAATAATTACCAATCACGGGCGCCAATTATGGTGCCCGTGAATCGGTAAAGGAGGGTCGGATTTGACCATATTGAAATTTATTTCAAAGCGCATTTTACAAATTATTATCACTTTAATCTTGGTCATTTCAGTTAGCTATACCATGATGTATTATTCACCTGGCGGTTTCATGAATACGAATACCATGGCTACGGCACTGGCTCCGCTGCAAGGGCAAAACCCTGTTCTCTATCAACAAGTCATGGACCAGTTTCAAAGCCGGTATGGTTTGAATTTACCGCTGTGGCAACAAATCATGAAGTATATTTGGCATCAATTAACCTTCGATTTCGGTAATTCGATGCAGAATCCGTCTTTGCAAATTGCGACTCAACTGAAGCAGGCTTTGCCGATCAGTACACTTTTGGCCTTTGGATCTGTTGTTCTTTCGGTAATTATCGGGGTTCCGCTTGGCATTATTGCAGCACTCAAACGTAACACTTGGATTGATTATGTGGTAAGCACCATCTCATTGACGGGTCAGGCTATTCCGGCATTTGTTCTCGCGGTGATTATGGTTTTGTTATTTGGTGTTGTGTTTCAAGGGATTCTGCCCGTAACGGGATGGGGTCACTGGAGGCAAGCAATTTTGCCGATTATTTGTTTATCTGCGGCGAATGTCGGTGTTGTTGCCAGATATATGCGGGGCAGTCTGATCGAAACCATGAGGTCGGATTTTATGCGAACCGCAAAAGCTAAGGGTGTCAAATATTGGCCGATGATTTTTAAGCATGGTGTCAAAAACTCGCTGACTGCGATGATAACCGTCATCGGACCACAATTTGCTTTTACCGTGATGGGCACGATCTGGGTGGAGCAAATTTTCGCCATTCCAGCGCTTGGTCAGGTGATGCAGACGGCATTTACCAGTTTCGACTATCCGCTCGCCATCACATCTGTATTTCTGCTGGGATCCATGATTATGATTATGAATTTACTCGTTGACATTATTTATGCCTTTATTGATCCGCGTGTCAGATTATAAGCGGCACAGACTATACGAACCTAGGAGGGGGAGCAATTGGCTGGCACAGTTGCAGCAACTCAATCGGATGTAGCTTTGAAGAGAAAAAAGAATCTTCAGAGATCCCAGTTTTATCAAGGTTGGAAGCGATTTAAAAGACATCGTCTTGCCGTTATTGGTTTGGTCTGGGTTATCCTTTTTTTGATCGCGGGGATCATTGGACCTTGGGTGGCCCCATATGACTATCGCACGGGAGATTTTTTGGCCATCAATCAAGGGCCGACCTGGCAGCATATTTTTGGTACGGATAATGTGGGGCATGACATGTTCAGCCAGATTCTGTTCAGTGTTCGAAGCGCTCTGATTATTGCTTTTGGCGCGACTTTGGTCAGCTTCATTATCGGGATCATATTGGGCTTGTGGGCCGGATTGCGCGGCGGAATCGCCGATATGATTATTATGCGTGCTGTGGATTTTATGATGACCTTGCCGGGATTTTTGTTCGCCTTGATATTAGTCATTATGCTGGGACGTGGGTATTTATCTTTGATTCTAGCAATTGGAATTCCGGGTTGGGCGGGGTATGCACGCTTGATCCGAAGTCTGGTCCTAAGTATGCGGGACGGGGAGATGGTGGAAGCGGCAAGAGCGTTAGGCGCATCTCAGGCGCATATTGCCAGACAGTATATGTTACCGAATGTTATCGGCAGTATGGGTGTCTCTCTCGCCTTCGGGATTCCCGGTGATCTCATCCAGATTGCAGGCTTAAGTATTTTTGGCATGGGGCTTCGGCCGCCAATCCCTTCATTTGGGAGTATGATTGCTCAAGCCAGTGAGAATATTCTCGGCTTTCCATGGCTGCTGTATTTTCCGGCAGGTATCTTTGCAATAACCTTGCTTTCGTTTCTGTTTGTAGCAGACGGTCTCCAGGAAGCATTCAGTCCGAAAGGAGGCAATTAATATGGGTGAACCGCTACTTTCTATTGATGACCTTCATGTGAAGTTCTCCCGCAGTGAAGATGAAGTTTATGCCGTAAACGGCGTCAGTTTTTCGATCAATGAAAATGAATCCTTGGGGATTGTTGGTGAAAGTGGCTCCGGTAAGTCCGTTACATTGATGTCATCAATTGGGCTCATCCGTGAAAATGGAAAAATAACATCGGGGACAGCTCAGTTTAATGGTAAGGACTTACTTAAAATGCGTCCCAAACAATTAGAAGATATTCGTGGACGTGACATCGGCGTTGTTTTTCAAGATCCGATGACCAGCTTGAACCCGATCATGCGTATCGGGGATCAAATAATGGAAGCCATGCTAACACATCAATATGCAAACCGGAAGGAAGCTTTTGACCGCACCATTCAGCTCTTGCATGAAATGGGGATTCCGGATCCTAAATCACGATTTAAAAGTTATCCTCACGAATTTTCCGGTGGTATGCGCCAACGTATCATGATTGCTATTGCTTTGGCATGTGAACCGCAATTATTGATTGCCGATGAGCCAACAACCGCGCTTGATGTCACTGTGCAGATGCAGATTCTTGCACTATTGCAGGAATTGCGCAGAAAACATGGGATGAGCGTAGTGATGGTAACGCATGATTTTGGCCTTGCGACCAACTTTTGTGACAAAATCATCGTGATGTACGGGGGCCAAATCATGGAGAAAGCCACTACGGACAAGTTCATAAGTGAGGCGGCGCATCCCTATTCACTTGGATTGAAACGCTCCATTATCGAAGTGGGCCACAAGGGAAAAGAAATAATGCCTATTCCAAAGACGGCAAAGACACTTACACAGACATTGACCGGCTGCCCATTTGCCGATCGTTGCTTCTATACAACTGAACGGTGTCAGAATGAAGTTCCCAAGCTTCGTGATTTTAGCACCGATCATCAGATCGCCTGCCATCATGCTGAGGAGGTCGCTTCCTATGCCCAATAATCCGCTCTTGCGCGTAGAAAATGTCTCGAAAACTTTTCGGGTACAAGGAAAAAAGCTGCATGCCATCGAGGATGTTTCTTTTACCCTGGAAGCGGGGAAAACACTGGGGCTTGTTGGGGAAAGTGGCTCAGGAAAATCAACCTTAGGGCGAATGGTTCTGCGTCTACTCGAATCTGACAAAGGAAAAATATTTTTTGAGGACGTGGAGCTCTCAAAGGCAAATAAAGAGAAGCTGCGGGCGATGCGCCGGGATATGCAAATTATTTTCCAGGATCCCAAGGCGAGTCTCAGTCCGAGAATGACGGTAGGAGACGCTATTGAAGATGCAATGGCTATCCACAAAATTGGAACTAAAGTAAGCCGGCATGAGCGTGTGATCGAATTACTTGAGCGGGTCGGTTTGCCTTCTGAAGTCCAATACGCTTATCCGCATGAACTGTCAGGTGGACAATTGCAGCGGGTTGGGATTGCCAGAGCGTTGTCACTGAATCCCAAATTGCTCATTTGTGATGAACCGGTGTCCGCATTGGATGTATCTATTCAGGTTCAAGTCATTCAATTACTAAAGGATTTGCAGAAGGAGTTTAACCTGACTTATATCTTTATTTCGCATAATTTGGCAGTAGTGGAGTATTTGAGTGATGATATCGCGGTTCTTTATTTAGGAGAGGTGGTTGAGCAAGCTCCGGCGGATGAATTGTTCAAGAAACCTACGCATCCTTACACGCAGGTCCTGCTAAATTCGATTTTGAAGATTCCGGATAGTGTGGAGCAGAAGCAGCAGATGGTATCGATTCAAGGCGAGGTGCCATCACCGCTTAATCCACCAAGTGGCTGCACTTTTCATCCGCGGTGTTCTTTTGCCTCGGATGTATGTATGGCTGTCAAGCCTGAACGGAAAATCGTGTCAGAAGGCCATAGTGCCGTGTGTCATTTGGTAGAATAAGCAGTGGCTTAATTAAGTAATCAGCAGATGACTTCTGTTTATCACAGAAGTCATCTTTTTTAATTCATACACACAAAAAAGCCCTGTAAGAAGGTCACTTTTTTCAAAGTGAACAGCTTATAGGGCGCAGTTTAAAGACTGATTACTGCTTGTCAATCGCTGCTGCTAACCCTTCATAGGAAGAATCCTGAAGCAGCACTCCGTTCACCATAAATTTAGGAGTACCGTTGACTCCGTAGGAACCAGCGATCTTAAAGTCTTCTTTTACATCGAACATGTAGGTATGATTCTTGAGATCTGTTTCAAATTGGGCGTAATCAATGCCCTCGATGTTATTCTTAACGAATTTTAAAATGAATTTCTGAGTGGCCCAAATTTCGCTCTCATCGCCTTGATTAGCGTACAGCTTATGAAGGTATTCCCAGAACTTCTCGTTGCTTTGCTTGTAGATGGCTTCGCCGGCGCTAGCGGCAAGATAAGAGTCCCGGTCCAAAAATGCAAAGTTCATGAAGAAAAGTTCCACTTTTCCGGTATCTACGTAGTCTTTAATAAAAGTATCCAGATACTTTTCAGTCCACATTTTGCAGGCGGGACATTTGAAATCTGCGAATTCGATAACTTTAACTTTGGCATCAGGACTTCCAAGATGAGGTTGCTTCTCATATTTCAGCCCATCAACAACAATGCTTCCCTTTACGTCGGTGTAGTTGGGTAGATCTGCTGTATCATCAGTCCTATTGCTTAAGATGAAAACAATTACAGCGAGAAGGATTACAACAACGACACCTAATATCATGGGAAGCAAAGGTCTTTTGGTCTGAGATTGTTTAGCTGACACTTTCTTATTCATATCTCACCTCCTAGACAATATAGGAATACTATAAAAATAGTATAATCATCCAGAAGGTAGTGTAGATATGTCATTTGTAACAATGCTACGTAACGTTGTAGCTAGTTATTAGTTTTTGAATTTAGCGGCTGAGCGAATGACAGGGGGCACCTCGTGGATGGACGAAATAGTCATCACGGCTTGCTGCATCTCTTGCTCCAGCTCGATAAGGTTATAGCTCCATTCATTTTGCTGCTTCAGGTAAATACTGTTGATGCCTGCGGTAACTGCGGGAAGTACATCTGTACGTAACGAGTTGCCAATCATCCAGGTACGTTTGCGGTCAAAGCTTTGGGTAGCCAAAATATTTTCAAGCGCCTCAACATTTTTATGCTTCCGAATATAGATACGATCGTCAAAATAAGCATCCAGCTTCATTTGTTCAATTTTACGTTGCTGAATGGTGTCGTCCCCGCCAGTATACAAGAATAAATGGTGACCCTCTTGCTTCAGCGTATCGAGTGTTTCAACCATGCCAGGGTAAGCTTCAATTTCTTGGTCATAGACGCTTAGGCCGAGCTTGTGTAATTGCTGCTCTTGAAAGCGATCTGTCGGACGGTTATATTTGGCGCAGAAATAACGGTAGGTGGCGATTAAGGATTTGGGAAAGTTGTCGCTGGCCAGGCCACTTGTGTTGACGGTATCAACATCAATTTCTATTTGCTTGCTGCGTAATTCACTGGTGCTTGGACCAAATTCATTAAACCAATCAGTCATGAGCTCGAAATATTGCCCTAAAATTAAATCGAAATATTTGTTGCAATGAACCAGCGTATCATCTAGATCGAAAATTACTTGTTGAGTTGTGTATTTCATATCTCTCACTCCTTGGATCTGTATCTGTATAGTGTTCTATAGGTGAATATAAGATTCTAGAAACATTTGAAGCTCAGAAGCGCCGTCTGGACGGATACTGAAGCGCTCGTCTTGTTCCCCGCGAAGATGGATACGGAGTAAACCGGCTACGCGTAGGATCATTAGGTGATGCATAAGCATTTCTCTGGATTGATTTAGATCGGACTGCATCTCCCATAGAGATTTGGGTTCATGGGCGACATACCGAAGCAATCGGAGTCTGGTTGGATCTGACAGCGCCTTGGTCATGCGCAATAGCACCATCGGTGGCTCATTTTCATCTTCCAATGGCACATCTACAGGATACTGTACAATCACCATAGTTTTGTAGAAGCAGTAGGTGTTGATTGGTCGATTATGAACGGTAGGCAATAATACTATAGTCTTAAGATCCCGTATATCCTCGAAAACTACACCACCTGATGCATATTCAATTAAAGAAATAGGGTCCATTTTGCTTTCCAGCATTTTTTTCTCAGAGGCATCTTCAATTAATAACGGTAAAATCTTGTGTTCTACATGACGAAAATATTGCTCATACCAGAGTCTAAGAAGCGGACTATAGCTGCTCTTGATCCGGGAAGCTTCATCTATGGTGAAATCATGAATTAACGGTGCGATCTGCTGATAACACTCTTCTATAGAAGCTGAATCCAGATCATCCAGGAAATGCAGCACTGATGTTGCGGGCCCCCGGCTGTAAACCCAAGCATATAACACATCATAATCTGTAAATGGCCACTCGGCAGCTTGCATGAGAGCTGTTACTTTATGAGGAGTAATGCGATCTTCCACATCACTAACCCAGTGGGGACCGAGGTCTAAATTGGAGATCCATTTTCTGGTTACATATATCATAAAACTGTCCAACAGTTCATAAACCGGCGATACGTCGATTTTTAATTCGTAATCCATGTAACATGCACCCCCAGAAATCCGTAACTTCTACATATTATCTCTTGTTTTGAAGAGGGTTGTCCACTATAATGTTCGGTGTTTGCCAATTGGCGTTAGATCACATCATTGTTTTTATTATAGGGGGATATCATCCGTGTCAGACCGGCTTAAAGTATCTATACGAAGTAATAGCAAAATGACTTTCATGATTCTTATTACCGCTACTATAGCCGCAGGGCTTAGCCAAGGGCTGTTGCTGCCCATTCTATCCATTCTTTTGGAGCAAAAAGGAGTGTCCTCGTCACTGAACGGACTGAATGCTGCTGCACTATACATAGGATCATTTGGGATGACCTTGATTGCTGAACGTGTTCTTGGAGCGGTTGGATTTAAAAAATTGATAGCTGGTGGGATTAGTTTAGTCTTAGTAAGCTTGCTCATGTTTCCCTTTTTTACAGGGATCAAGGTATGGTTTGTATTGCGTCTGCTTGTGGGTGTGGGCGATGCTGCGATTAATTACGGGGCCCAGCTTTGGGTTCTGCTTATGACACCTGCCGAGCATCGCGGACGTAATCTTTCACTATATGGCATGTCCTATGGTCTGGGTTTTAGCTTAGGACCACTTGGGATAAGTCTGCTGCGTTATGGACAGGCCGTGCCTTTTATTGTTCTCGCATTTCTATTTTTGTTAGTCTTAATCCTTGTGACTACAATTCTGCCGGATTCCCGGCCAGATAAAGCGGAGAGTGGTGAAAGCCAGGTTCGCCGTTTCGGTCGTTGTTACAGCTTAGCCTGGTTCGCTTTAATTCCAGCCCTTTTATATGGCTTTATGGAAGCCAGCTTAAATAGCAGCTTTCCGGTATATGGTCTGCGTATCGGTTACAGCACAGATCAAATTGCAGCGTTATTGCCTTTTGCGGGGATTGGAGGACTGCTTCTGCAGTTTCCATTAGGTCTGTGGAGCGACCGGTTTGGCCGCAAGCGGGTACTGATTATTGCCGGGATCGGAGGCGGGATCGCCTTTGCGATGTTGCCGCTGGCAGGTGATCATTTTACGCTGACAATGGTGCTTCTGATGATCGCAGGAGGACTAGTAGGTTCCTTTTTCTCTTTAGGTCTAAGTCTGGCTGCGGATATTTTACCAAGACATCTACTGCCTGCTGCCAATGTGGTTGCTTCTTTCCATTTTAGTATTGGCAGTATTATCGGCCCCGGCATTGGTGGTTTGTTGCTGCAAGTGGGCTTAAGCGGCGGTATTTTCGCCCTGATGGGTGGTTTATATATCGTGTTCGGCTTGCTTGGGTTATTATTCTCGCCACAACCTAGAAATTGAGGTAAGATAAGAACGAGTGCTCGCATGGAAATTGAACTCACATTCAGAGTACACTATAGATTATAGATGAAGACAGGGAGAGGCTGAACTATGATCACAGTTGAACACTTAGCCAAGGCAGTTGGGGAAGACAAAAATCCGGTCCTGCAGGATATAGGATTTCAATTAGAGCCGGGTGAGCTCGTAGCCATACTTGGAGCGAGTGGGAGCGGTAAGACCACTTTATTACGCTGTTTAGCGCTGCGAGAGAAGTGGGACAGAGGGAATTTTAGAGTGGACGGTACGGATATTATGGCGAGTGCCTTTTCCGGAAAAAGAAAAATTCGACGGGAGTGGGCTTACCTGGAGCAGAATGCAGAGCTCAATCCTAACCGCACAGCGCTGAAAAACGTGCTGATCGGCCAGTCCGCACAGACGCCAATGTGGCGTATGGTTACAGGGATGGTTCGTTCAGATGATTATATGGGTGCGATGGATGAATTAGATGCCCTTGGACTTCTAGACAAAGCGAAGATGAAGACTAGCCAGCTAAGCGGTGGAGAACGTCAGCGTGTAGCGATTGCTAGAGCATTAACTCATGGTGCCAAAGTAATTCTAGCGGATGAACCGGTTACGGGTCTGGACCCCAAATCCGCAGAAAGTGTATTGGAAACTTTGCGCAGACTGTGTAAAGAGACGGGTCTTACCGTAGTGACGGTGCTGCCTATTGAACTGGCTGAACGTTTCGCTTCACGTATATGGGTACTAGAAGATGGACGAATTAAGCATGATATAAAGGGACGTAGATTAACGTCTCAGGAACGCGCAAATTTGTAAAGTTTGGACACGGATAAGGAAAAGAGTGATGAGGTTGAGTATAAAAAGTCTTAGGTGCCTGGCAGCTGCAACACTGTCGTTATCCGTACTTTCGGGTTGTACTTTCATCAGTGATCCCGTTTCGAAGATGAAAGCTCCGCAGCTGTCTGCTGACAAAGCAACACTTATGGCTGCTATTAATTCACATATTCCAGCGGGTACGGAGTTGATCCGCCCGGTTAATGATGAGAGCTCAATTTTCACAGAGGATCTCAATAACGATGGAATTATGGAGTCGTTGGTGTTCTATAGAACGCCAAGCGAAGCTGTAGAGATTCACGGGATGATCTTAGAGAAGCAAGGAGATGCCTGGGTCAAAAAGCTTGTTTTTGATGGGGATGGAACTATGCTGGAGTCCGTCGATCTGAAAGATATGACAGGTGACGGGAAGCTGAATATCATTACAGGTTATTCACGCGGGGAAGAAAAAGGCCTCGTCGTGTATAGCTATTCCAGCGGATCATTGGAAGAAGTGCTTTCACTTCCTTACACCAAATATATGCTTGATGATCTTAACAAGGATGGAATTGAAGACATCACCGTTGTTTATTTTAAAAGAAATGAATTTGCAACCATTTCGATCTATCAGTACAATGATGGCTTTAAGGTGCTCGATAAGATTGAGGATATCGATCCGTATTTTTTTAATTATTACAATATTGTCGCAGGAAAGATTGCCAAGGATAAAGAAGGAATCGTATTGGACGCTTCGGTGGATTTCCAATCCGCCTACAGTTTAATTGTTCTTATGGAGCATAACAAGCTGCGTGTGGTTTTGCCAGGTGATACGAGGACTTACAAAGATCGTCTGATTGCAAGCGAAGATATCGATCATGATGGCATTATTGAAGTTGGATTGCTTGAAGCGCCAAAAGGATGGGAGTATTTCGACCCCGCAGATATTCCTTATTTCACCTCCTATTATAAATGGGATGGAAAAGATGGCCTAACCTTTGCAGTCCAGCTATATCGTGATCCATCGGATCGCTTTACTATTAATTTTGATCCAGAGCTGCATGGAAAGGTAAGTATTGATACGAAATCTGTTCTGGATAAAAACCTTAAGTTCATCATGACTGATACCGGAGAGACTTTTGCTGAGGTTTCCTTCTTTTCTCCTTCGGAATGGGATAAGGCTAAGAATGAAGGCTGGGAGCTGCTTGGACGGGATTTAGATAAAGTCATCGGCTACCGTGGTGAGCTAGAACAAAGTACAACTAAAGAAGGAAGCAATAAGATTGCCTCCCCTATTGAAAGGAAGGGAATAGATGAGTAAAGTTCTGATATTGGAAGATGAAGAGTCCATTCGCAGTTTCATAGTCATTAATTTGAAGCGTAATGGTTTCGAAGTGCTGGAGGCTGCTGACGGGAATGAAGCATTGCATAAATTAACCACTATACCTGATATTGATATTGCGTTATTGGATGTTATGGTTCCCGGCATTGATGGATTTGAAGTTTGTAGACGGATTAGGGAGACTAATGAACGCTTGGGAATTATTTTTCTTACCGCCAAGGTTCAGGAGCAGGATAAAGTTTACGCTTTGTCCGTAGGTGCAGATGATCATGTTAGTAAGCCATTTAGCCCAACGGAGCTAATTGCGCGTATTCAATCTTTGCTGCGCCGTGTAAATGTGCATCGTGAACAGTCGGCCAAGGTTTCTTTTCATTCGGGGCCTTTCAGCTTGGATCTTATTACCAAACAATTCAAACGTGATAATGTAGCCATTGAACTGACGCCTACGGAGTTCTCTCTGATTCAATTCTTTCTTGAAAAAGAAAACACTCCACTTAGCCGCGATCTTCTGTTGGATCATGTGTGGGGCAAGGAGTATATGGGTGATCCCAAAATTGTAGATGTAAATATCCGGCGCTTACGCCAGAAGATTGAGAACAATCCTTCGGAGCCGGAATTTTTGCAGACTGTATGGGGGCACGGATATAGATGGAAAGGCCAAGGACAATGATTAAGAAGGGGATGCGCAGACAGATTGTTCTGCACTACATTCTTGTAGTTTTTTTGGCGCTTCTCCTCGTAGAAGTTATCTTCCTGCTGGCCATCAGAACATATTATTATGACAGTGTATACAGCAAGATTAAAAATCACATTTCTGTTTCAGAGTCGTTTTTTCAAAAGAACATGATACCCAGCGATAATAGCATCTATCTGCTACAAGAAGTACTGGAGAGGTTCTCATTGAGCAAGACGGAGCTGGAAATCTTATCGCTAAATGGGGATATCATCACTAGTTCCACTGGCTTTCAGCCGGATCGGACCATTACGACCAGTGATGTACCAGAAGCCGTTGGCGGCAGCGTTGGACGCTGGGTAGGGCGTCAGGCAGGCACGAATGAGAGCGTAATGGCGGTTTCCAAAATGCTGCAGATTCATGGACAGGATAAGTATGTCCTAAGGTATATTACTTCACTAGAAGAAATCAATAATGATTTGCTTAATCTTACCTTATTGTCTACTGCTATTGCTGCAGCTGTTATGGCTGTAGTTGTTGGGTTTAGCTTCGGATTGGCCAATTCGATTGTGAAGCCGCTGAATAATATTACGGCAGTTTCAGCCCAGATGGCCAAGGGGAGATTCAACGTACGGATTAAGGGAGACTATAAATTTGAGATTGGTGATTTGGCTTCAACGCTGAATTATATGGCTCAGGAGATTGTACGCAGTAATCAGATCAAGGATGATTTTATCTCGTCCATTTCTCACGAGCTGCGGACACCTCTTACAAGTATCAAGGGCTGGAGCGAAACCTTGGTTTCCGGCGGGTATGATCCGGAGGAGACAAAACTTGGAGTCAGCATCATCTCCAAAGAAAGTGAACGTCTGATTGGGCTGGTGGAGGAAATTCTCGACTTTTCTAAGCTGCAGCAGAACCAAATGAAGCTGTCGATTGGGGTTGTAGATGTAAAGGTGCTGCTACAAGAGACCATACTGAATGTTTGGGCTAAAGCGGAAAAGAAACGAATTCATCTGTTGCTGGAATGTGAAGATGCGATCTTTGTTAAAGGGGATGCCAATCGGCTAAAACAGGTATTCTTAAACTTGGTAGACAATGCAGTGAAGTTCTCACATGAAGATTCCAGTATTGAACTGTCAGCAAAGAGGCTGTCTGCTACAGAAACAGCGATTATGGTTCGAGACAGCGGGATAGGGATTAGTGAAGCACATATATCCAGAGTGAAGGACCGTTTCTTTCAAGTGGATGCACTTAATGGAGGAACAGGCTTGGGGTTAGCGATTTCACAGCAACTTGTAGAACTTCATAATGGGACACTTGATATGGTAAGTGAGCTTGGAAAAGGAACGGAAGTTACCGTCATCTTGCCTCTTACAGAACCACAGCCGGAAGTTATCACAGAAGAGGTAACTCAAGTGACAGCTACCTTTCCTGAATTAGATGATTGGGAGGCCTAACGTGAGATGGGGGTAACGAAGAATTCGATCCGTATAGTTCGTGGAGAGCCAGATCGGGTTAGCGACATCTTGAGGCTACTGCAAGAAGCGGCAGGATGGATGGAGCGTAACGGGATTAACCAATGGACACCCGGACAATTTAATGAGAGCGATATTGCAGGATATTTCGCTGACAGACATGTTTATTTAGCCCTTGACGATGGGGCTGTAGTTGGCATGTTCACGTTGCAATTCAGTGATCCACAGTACTGGGGCAGTAAAAATGATGAGTCCTACGCTTATTTGCACCGATTGGCTGTGAAAGACTCCCACCGCGGCCGAGGACTTGGACAGCAAATGCTTAAATATGCAGCAGTTCTAGCCAAAGATCTAGGCTGTAATAGTCTTAGGTTTGACACTGTGGCACATAACATTAAGCTTAATCGTTATTATCAGAGCATGGGTTTTCACTACATGGGCACTAACGATATGGGAAATGGTCGTTTAGTGAACTTATATGAACATTTTGAGGAAGGTGCTGAGTCAGACCGTCTGATCCTAAGGTTTATATCGGAATCTGATTTTGAACACTTAAAGCGCTGGAGTGTTTCTCCAGAGTATCTGAAGCAGTGGGCAGGACCTTCGTTAACTTATCCCTTAGATGATGAGCAGCTTGTTAAATACTTAAAGGATGCTAATCATCCAGGCTTATCCGATCGCCTTATCTTCTGTGCAATTCAAGAAGCTACGCAGCAGGTAGTGGGCCATATTAGCTTTTCAGTCATTGACCGGGTTAATCGTTCTGCACGTATCGGCAGGGTAGTAGTAGATCCTGAGTTTCAAGGTAAAGGCATTGGCAAACGTATGATGCAAGAAATGCTTCGAATCGGATTTGAAGGTCTGGACCTGCATCGTCTGTCTCTGGGTGCTTTCGATTTCAATACGGCTGCCCTGAAAGCTTATGAAGCTGTTGGCTTTAAGCGGGAGGGTGTTCAACGTGAGTCTGCTTTATTCGGTGAGCAATATGTAGATTGTGTGGAAATGAGCATATTAGATAGAGAATGGACGGCTAGCCGTAATTCATAAAATCACTAATTCTTTACAACCGAAGGGGCTGTTGCTCTGGTCATGATCGACCAGGACAACAGCCCCTTTTTATATAAAGTATTTTTCTATATAATGGTTGTTATGAAGGAAGAACTTCACGCAAACGTCCTGTCTTCTCATACACATCCT
Organism: Paenibacillus sp. FSL E2-0190; assembly: GCF_037992965.1. Taxonomy (NCBI): domain Bacteria; kingdom Bacillati; phylum Bacillota; class Bacilli; order Caryophanales; family Paenibacillaceae; genus Paenibacillus; species Paenibacillus sp. FSL E2-0190. Next base: position 3,816,925 of record NZ_CP150306.1, on the reverse strand, counting down.
GAAACAGACGGGAAGGTTGGTTTCGGACCGCCGGCTTGGCAGCCACAGTCTCATGTGGTCCAACGACAACGATATTATTTATGCTTCCCTTGATGACTGCTCCATCCTTAATGATTGCCCCTTCACCAATAATGGCATTCTCAATCAGCACTCCACGGCCAATGCGAACTCCAGGCATAATAACACTTTGTTTGATCTGGCTCATCTTACCGATTTCTACCCCATTAAAGACTACAGAACGTTGTAGACTACCTTCTTGGGAGCAGGATTCATTCACGAGAGAGTCCGTTGCTGGGTTCTGTACACGTGGTTTATGAACTGCAAGCTTAGTCCGGCGAACCCGACTATACATAGGCCAATGAGTCTTGTCTAACTTCATGCCATTGTCTTTTTGCAGAAGGTCCATATGTGCTTCCCAGAGACTGCCGACTGTACCTACATCTCTCCAGTAACCCTTGAAACGGTAAGCGAATAAATCATCGTTCTGATCCAGCATGGTAGGAATTACGTCTTTGCCAAAGTCATGACTGGAATTAGGATTAGCTGCATCCCGCAACAAGTGTTCCTTCAGATAAGCCCACTCGAACAGGTAGATACCCATTGAAGCAAGATTACTTTTTGGTACTTTAGGTTTTTCCGCAAATTCGGAAATTTTCAGATCATCGTTTACGTTCATTACTCCAAAACGACTAGCCTCATCCCAAGGAACCTCCATTACGGAGATGGTTGCTTTTGCTCCTTTTTCAATATGATAATTCAGCATCTTACGGTAATTCATATGGTAAATATGGTCACCGGATAGAATGAGCACATGTTCTGGGTTGCGGCTATCAATAAAGTCAATGTTTTTATAAATCGCATCAGCAGTCCCTGTATAACTGTCTCTGCCCTCAACACCTGAAGGAAGCAGTGTGACACCTTTATCCTTTTGACTAACTAAGCCCCAAGGCTCACCTTCACCGATATGATTATGCAAAGAGTCAGCTTCGTATTGTGTTAGAACACCTACTGTATCAATGTTCGAATTTACACAGTTACTTAGCGGGAAATCAATAATTTTATACTGTCCACCGAAAGGGACTGCAGGCTTAGCCATACTGGAAGTCAAGGGAGCCAATCTGCGGCCTTCCCCTCCTGCCAATAACATGGCGATACAATCTTTTTTGTTGTTCATTTGTTATCCCTCCCATTATTTTGTCAATGCTTGTAATATAAACTTACGACAAGCGCTTGAAACGACATAGGTGAAATATATTGCTTTGTAAACAGAAAAATTACAATTAATATTTCTTTATCAGAAAATCTTTTCTTTTAACATCAAAACATTTTCAAAATGGTAATATTCGGGTAAGGTAATAGGTACAAGCACATTGAAAAAGGTGGTGTAGAATTGGCTGAAAAAGCAAAAATCGAGACCCTTCCGTCAGCTGCTGATATCTATCTGTTCCATGAGGGCACCAATTATCGCAGCTATTCTATGCTGGGTGCACACACTGCCGCTGAAGAAGGCGTTACCGGTGTGCGCTTTACCGTGTGGGCTCCTCATGCGACATATGTAGGACTAGCTGGTGATCATAATGATTGGGACGGAACACAGGGCGTGGACTCGTTATATAAGATACCCGATTCAGGATTTTGGAGTCGTTTTTTTCCGGGAATACAGCCGGGAACTTTTTACAAATACAGGATTCTTGCCTCAGATGGATCAAGTTTCCTTAAAGCGGATCCTTTTGCTTTTAAAGCTGAGGTTCGACCGGCAACGGCTTCGGTAGTAGCAGAACTGGATGGCTACCGCTGGGGAGATGCAGCATGGCGTCGGAAAAGCAAAGCTCCATATCAACAACCAATGAACATTTATGAAATGCACTTCGGTACCTGGCGTCAAAAAGAGGATGGAGAGTTCTACACCTACCGGGAAATGAGCGAGCTGTTGATTCCTTATTTGGTGGAGATGAACTATACACACGTGGAATTTATGCCGCTGGCAGAACATCCATATGATCTATCCTGGGGTTATCAAGGGACGGGGTATTTTGCGGCAACCAGCCGTTATGGCGAACCCCATGAGTTGATGTATTTGATCGATCAGCTGCATCAGGCAGGTATCGGTGTGATTTTAGATTGGGTTCCCGCTCACTTTGCCAAAGACGCACACGGATTACGTATGTTTGATGGAGCGCCACTTTATGAATATGCCGATCCAATGTTAGCTGAAAAACCAGGCTGGGGGACACTTTCGTTTGATTTCAGTAAGCCGGAGATTTCTTCATTTCTTATTTCTAATGCGCTGTTTTGGTTCGAGTATTATCATATCGACGGAATGCGTGTAGATGCGGTTACGAGTATGCTTCGATTAGATTTCGAAAAGCGGGATCATCAATATCGGCGGAATGTTAATGGTGGATTGGAGAATCTGGAGGCCATCAAATTTATCCAGAATCTGAACAAGGCTATCTTTCATTATTTCCCAAAAGCATTGATGATGGCGGAGGAGTCCAGTGCTTGGCCAGGGGTTACTGCACCAGTGCATGAAGGGGGCCTTGGCTTCAATTACAAATGGAATATGGGTTGGATGAATGATACGCTAGGCTACATAGAACATGATTTTGGTGGGCGCCCTTATCATCATAATTTACTTACGTTCCCAATATGTTATGCTTATGCCGAAAATTACGCATTGCCGCTATCGCATGATGAGGTTGTTCACGGCAAGAAGTCTTTGTTAGACAAAATGCCGGGTGCTTATGAACAAAAGTTCGCAGGTCTCAGGCAGCTGCTGGGATATCAGATCTCTCATCCCGGTAAAAAGCTTCTGTTTATGGGTGGGGAATTCGGTCAGTTTATCGAGTGGAAGGATCAGGAGCAGCTGGACTGGCTGCTGTTGGATTATGAGAGCCATCGTCGTATGCTTGCCTACACGGCTGCACTTAATAAACTGTATCGCTCCGAAAAAGCGTTGTGGGAGCTGGATCATTCTCAAGAGGGTTATCAGTGGATTGATGCGGATGACAATGATCAAAGTGTGATTTCGTATATACGCCGAGGGAAGAAACCAGGAGATACGCTGCTTATAGTCATCAATTTTCAACCGGTAGAACGGCACAATTATCGTATAGGCGTGCCACGGGCCGGGACTTATGAAGAGCTCTTTAGCTCAGAAAATGTAGAGTATGGTGGCTCCGGATTGCACAATGTCCCTCAAAAGAGCGTTAAGCTGGAATGGCACAATCAGGTGAACAGCATAGAGCTGACTCTTCCGCCCCTTAGCTTTCTGGTGTTTAAAAAAACGTCACGAATGGGTAAGAATAAAGAGGCAAAAGAGTTATAGATCTAAGTACGAATAGAGAATCCGTACAGTTTAAGGGGGAAATAATCATGAAGGTTTTATTTGCCGCAGCTGAAGCCCATCCTTTTGTCAAAACGGGTGGTTTGGCCGATGTCATTGGAGCATTACCTAAAGCGCTGAAGGCTGCCGGGGTAGATGTACGAGTGATTTTGCCTAAATATCGTGGGATTCCTGACAAGTTCACCGCTCAAATGGAGCATTTAACGGAAGTGTATGTTCCAATTGGATGGCGAAAACAATACTGTGGAATTGAACGCATTATCTATGAGGGTATCCCCGTTTATTTTATCGACAACGAGTATTATTTTGGCCGTGATGGAATTTATGGTTATATGGACGATGGTGAACGGTTTGCGTTCTATAATCGTGCAGTGCTGGAGTGTCTGCCAGCCATTGATTTCCAGCCTGATGTACTGCATTGCCATGATTGGCACGCGGCCGTAATTCCAATGTTGCTACAGGGGCATTATCGCCACAATCCATTTTACAGTGAAATGCGGAGTGTATTTACAATACATAACCTGTTGTATCAGGGAGTGTTTCCTTATGAGGTACTTGGAGAGCTGTTAGGTCTGGATAGCAGCTATTTTGGTAGTGTGGAGTACTATGGTAATGTGAATTTCTTAAAAGGCGGGATTGTATTCAGTGATCGGGTCACGACCGTCAGTCCGACTTATTCAGAAGAAATTCGCACACCTTATTATGGTTACGGCCTGGATGGTTTGTTGAACGCACGGTCAGATGTTTTAAGTGGGATTGTGAATGGCATTGATACTAAAAGTTATAATCCAGCGACAGATTCGAGCCTTGTTACCCGTTATCGTTCTAATTTGACCAAGAAGACGGAGAACAAAGTAGCCTTGCAGGAAGAGCTGGGATTACCTGTGGATGCTAATATCCCAATGGTAGCCATGGTCACGCGTCTCGTGGACTCCAAAGGTTTAGATCTGCTTACCCGAGTGCTGGATGAGCTGCTATATCACGAGGATATTCAATTTGTGCTGCTTGGAACAGGTGATGAATCCTACGAGCGTTGGTTCAAGGAAGCGGCATGGCGGTATCCGACCAAGCTGTCTTCACAGATATTATTTAATGATGCACTCTCACGAAAAATATATGCTGCCAGCGATATCTTCCTTATGCCGTCTAAGTTTGAGCCCTGTGGCATCAGCCAGCTGCTCGCTTTACGGTATGGTAGCATACCCGTTGTCCGTGAGACAGGTGGCCTAAATGATACTGTGCATGCTTATAATGAAGAAACCGGTGAAGGCAATGGCTTTACGTTCAGCAATTATAATGCACACGATATGATGTTTACGCTGCGCCGGGCGCTTTCTTTTTACAAGCAGCCTGAACATTGGAAAAAGATCACAAAAAATGCTTTCGCGGGAGATTATAGCTGGAATGTATCCGCTCAGCAGTACATGGATATCTACGATGATATAACCAGATAAAGTTTAACGAATTCTGTAATGGGTTAATAAGGGATTGCACCTGGGAGTATGGTAAATACTCTGGGAGCAGTCCTTTTTTTATGAAATTAGGAATAAACAGTCGAATGATTTAGCTAGTATAGGGGATAGTAAAAATGTATAAATTTAGCTTCAACGTGAATAAAAGTGATTTTTTAGCTGCGTATTATAGAATTCACCTCATAGAAATCCATTAAAAGGAAGTTATTGTCACAATTATGCCTTTGCATATTCATGCGTTCTGATTTATAATAAGTCAGTCATTGGGTCAACTTAGATTTTTTCATATGAATAGGGGAGATATAGAAATGAACAAATGGGGTAAACTTAGTTTAGGAATGGTATTAGCGGTAGGTCTGCTTTCAGGCTGCGGTCAAAATAAAAATGATAATGATACCGCTGCTAGTGGTAATGCAAATTCCGGTGCAGTTACTAAAAAGCTGATTATGGGAACAAGTGCAGATTTTCCTCCGTACGAATTCCATAAAGTAGTGGACGGAAAAGATACCATCGTAGGTTTTGATATCGACATCGCTAAGGAAATTGCTGCCGACATGGGCGCTGAGCTTGAAGTTAAGGATCTGCCTTTTGATTCACTGCTTAACGAATTGTCCAGTGGACGCGTAGATATGGTAATTTCCGGCCTTAGCCCGACTGAAGAACGCAAAAAAGCGGTTGAACTTTCAGATATTTATTACAAAGCAGAACAAGCTATTGTAGTACGCGAAGCAGATAAAGATAAATACGCTACTATGGACGCGGTGAAGGGTACCAAAATTGGTGTACAGACAGGCTCTATTCAAGAAGAAATCGCCAAAGAGATTGAAGGCGCAAAGATCACTTCTCTTGGTAAAATCTCCGAGATCGTTCTGCAATTGCAATCTAACCGTATCGATACAGCAATTATTGAAGGACCTGTAGCCAAATCTTTTGTTAAGAATTTAGCGGGTCTTGTAATTACCGATGCTAAGCCTGAAGTAGAAGATGATGGATACGCAATTGGGATTAAAAAAGGCAATACAGAGCTTCTGGATAAAGTAAATGCTACACTTAAACGTCTAGAATCAGAAGGTAAGATTGATGAATATGTAGCGGCTGCCAGCGAGCTTGCTGAAAGCACGAAGTAAGGAATGTATATTGTTTTAGGTCTGCTGAAGTAAATTGTATGTGTATTACAGAAAATAGCGGAACTTTGCTATTTTCTATTTTTTTGGAGATAGGAGGATAAGATATTGGATATTACTTTATTTAGAATGGCTTATGATTATCGTGATCTTTTCTTGACTGGACTACAATATACCTTGCTACTTGCTGTTCTTGGTGTATTATTTGGCTTCATTCTTGGGATTATCATCTCTCTACTACGCATGTCAAAATGGAGAGTGTTACGTTTCTTAGCCACAGCTTGGGTTGAATTTTTGCGGGGCACTCCAATGCTTGTGCAATTGTTTCTCATCCATTACGGGCTGGCGACGTTTGGGATTGAGTTTACTCCGATTCAGTCCGGGGCGATTACACTCTCCATTAACAGTTCTGCTTATCTGGCAGAGATTTTTCGTGCCGGGATTCAGGGTGTCGATCGTGGACAAACGGAGGCCGCACGTTCACTTGGAATGAAACAAGGGATGACCATGCGTCATATTGTACTTCCTCAGGCACTTAAAAGTGTACTTCCGGCAATCGGTAATGAGTTCATTACCATTATCAAGGAATCATCGATTATTTCATTTATCGGAGTAACGGATTTGATGTTTCAAGCTCGTACAGTTACAACTATTTCGTATGATGGCATGACACCACTCGTGATTGCTGCATTTATGTATTTTGTTCTAACATTTACGCTTTCCAAGATCCTAGGTAGACTCGAAAGGAGGCTGAATACCGATGATCGCCGTTAAGAACCTGCAGAAGCATTACGGAAAGCTGGAGATTCTCAAGGGAATCGATTTGGAGATTAAAAAGGGTGAAGTTGTCGTTGTAATCGGGCCCAGTGGTTCGGGAAAAAGTACCTTTCTGCGCTGCTTGAATTTATTGGAGCAGCCTACAGGTGGAGAGATCACTTTTGAAGGGGAATCGATCACCTCAAAGAAGCATGATATCAATGCAACGCGTGAGAAGATGGGGATGGTTTTTCAGCAGTTCAACCTTTTTCCGCACAAAACCGTTCTGCAAAACATTACGCTCGCACCGATTAAAGTAAGAAAACAGCAGCAGGCTGTGGCCGATAAATTCGCAATGGAGCTCCTCAAGACTGTAGGGCTTGAAGATAAAAAGGATGTTTATCCAGCTCAATTGTCCGGTGGACAAAAGCAGCGGATCGCGATTGCTCGTGCATTAGCCATGCAGCCCCATGTGATGCTTTTTGATGAGCCTACCTCAGCGCTTGATCCGGAAATGGTAGGAGAGGTACTTGAGGTTATGAAAAAGCTTGCCGAAGACGGAATGACAATGGTTATTGTTACACATGAGATGGGCTTTGCCCGTGAAGTGGGTGACCGCATTCTGTTTATGGATGGCGGGTTCATCGTTGAACAGGGTACTCCTGAACAAGTATTTGGTAATCCTACACATGCTCGGACTAAGGATTTTTTAAGTAAAGTATTATAAAGAATTCGTCAAAACGGCCCTGGACAAGTATCCGGTGGCCGTTTTGTTATAGGGTCCTGAGGGTAATGTGGGAATATATCGCTGGGGGCTGAGTTCATTTATTTATGTAAACCATGTATAATAGATGGTCAGTCAATCAACAGGAAAAGGAGTACATACATAATGAGAGATGATCTACGCCGGATAGGTATTATTGATATTGGTTCGAACTCCATTCGTCTTGTAATTTATGATACAACGCGCGAAGGAGGCTATAAGATCATCAAGGAGTGTAAGTACTCCGCTCGCCTTAGTGAGAAGATTACGAAGGAGAATAGACTGGAACAAAAGGACATGGAAACGATTGTTCCGGTCTTGCGGCAGTTTAAGGAAATCTGCAACGCTTTTGCAGTGGAAACCATTCGGGCGGGTGCAACGGCAGCCATTCGTAATGCGGCTAACTCAAGTGAAATAATAAGCTTTTTGTCACAATCCTCTTCCATTCCGATTGAGGTGATCAGTGGCCACCAGGAGGCATATTATGGCTTCTTGGGTGTTATTAATGCCTTTAATGTAGAGGATGGTTATGTCATTGATATTGGTGGCGGGAGTACTGAAATCACTCTTTTTTGTGAGCGGCGTTATCAACACAGCATTTCTTTCCCGTTCGGGGCAGTAAATACCAACCTAATGTTTGGCCAAGGTGGGAATTGGAGCGATGAGCAGATTCACAAGCTGCAGACTTTTGTTCTCGGCAGACTGGTTGAGCATGATTGGCTAAATGCCAAAGCTGGGCTTCCTTTATTCGGTTTAGGAGGGACGGTTCGTTCCTTAGGGAAGCTGGATCAGAAGACACGAGCATACTCATTGCCTAACTCCCATGGCTATACGATGACCAGTGAGACGATCGAGCACTTTATGAACACCTTACCTTCAATGCCTTACGAAAAACGTAAGGATTTAGATGGATTATCTAAGAGTCGGGCGGATATCATTGTATCCGGGTTGATTATTTTCCATACGGTGTATCAGTATATTGGGGCGAGTGAGGCGGTAATCAGCGGGGAAGGGCTCAGAGAAGGCTTGCTGCATGATCTGCTGGAGCCGGAGCAGCCAGTGCGTGATAGTGCATTGGAATATAGCTTAAACACGATCATTCGCTTTGATATTCATACTTCTAAACGGTATTTAGATCATATCAACAAGCTAGCACTCAGCCTGTTTGACGCATTTAAAGATGAATCGAATAGAGCAGAGCACGAGATGTTAATTTACGTGTCCATCATGCTGCATCGTACGGGAACGAATATTAACTATTACCAATCCAAAAGACATACTTTGTATTGGTTGATGAATTCACCAATTCGTGGACTTACCCACCGTCAGCTTATTCTTTGCGCCATGATTGCCTCATACAGCACAAAAAGCCGGAAGCAGAAATTGTCCCAACAACATAAGGACATTTTGCTGCCATCCGACGAAGAGTGGATTCATAAGCTCGGGTCGCTTGTCCAGCTTAGCATTGCGTTGGACAGCACGGAGATTGGAATTGTAAGCGGCCTGAAGGCCAATCTGCACGGCAATACGCTTCATCTGGACTTAGAGGGCGCATCGTCACTGCTAATTGGCCTAGAGGACATTGAGAACGCGATAAAAGCATTTAAGAATGCTTGGGCGGTGAAGGTAAAACTCGGCTTCCCTTCCAACGTGTAACATCCATTGCAGCAAACTGGCTCCGGAAAGGGGCCTTTTTGTCGTCTGGTTGTTCGTAATATCCATTAGCCTGCAAGAAGCTGGCTTTAACATTATCTTTTAGAGACAACTCTAGAATCTTGACGATCTGTTTACGGATGCCGCTGTCTCTGACAGGACACATCAGCTCAATCCGGCGGGTTAGGTTTCTAGTCATCCAGTCGGCACTGGATAAATACACCTCAGGTTTGCCGCCATTTTCGAAATAATAGATCCGGGAGTGCTCCAGAAAACGGTCTACAATACTGCGTACGGTAATGTTTTCGCTTAAGCCCTCTATTCCCGGACGTAGGCAGCAAACCCCTCGCACGATTAAGTCAATGGAGACACCGGCTTGGGCTGCGCTATATAAATCGTCTATTACTTGCTGATTAGAGAGCGAGTTCATCTTGGCGATTATGCGAGCGGGTCTGCCTGCCCGTGCATGTTCAGCTTCACGCATCATTAGCTTTTGCAAGGATAAGCTCATATTCGTCGGTGCAACAATGAAGGAATGCCAGTCAAAATTAGCCGAATATCCAGTCATTTGATTAAACAGCTCAGAAGCGTCCAGTCCGATATCGCTTTGGGCGGTGAATAGACTGAGATCCGTGTAGGCCTTGGCTGTACTGTCATTATAGTTTCCTGTGCCTACATGCACGTAACGGCGCAGTTCAGGGCCTTCCTGGCGGACAATCAAGGTCACTTTGGCATGCGTTTTGAGTCCGATCAGACCATAAACGACATGACAGCCTGATTTTTCAAGCTGGCGTGCCCAAGCGATGTTCCGTTCCTCATCAAATCGAGCTTTTAACTCTACAACCACTGTAACTTGCTTACCAGACTCCGCAGCATTGGCTAGTGCAGTAATAAGTGGAGAATTTCCACTGACACGGTATAAGGTCATTTTAATCGCCATCACTTGCTCATCCTCTGAAGCTTGAATGATAAAGTCTGTCATTGCATCAAAAGACTCGTAAGGGTGGTAGACTAATACATCCCGTTCACGCAGCACCTCGAAGAAATCCTCATTTTCTTGAAATTCAGCAGGATAAACCGGCTCAATAGGTGGATAGTTCATGTAACCAAAACCTTTTAAGCTTCCGGCAAAATTACGAAGAAAGCCTAGATCAAGCGGACCTTCAATTTCAAATACGAAGTCCTCCAGCTCAAATTCCGCTTGCAGCTGCTCAAGAGCATAGGGATGGATACCTTTTTGTACTTCCAAACGGGCTGGCACCCCGCGACGACGCTTGCGCAGCTCTTTTTCGATCTCTTCCAGTAGATCCTCTGCACCTTCCTCATCGATTGTAAGATCTGAGTTACGAGTCAAACGAAACTCACTAACCGCAACAGGTTCGTAACCGCTGAATAAGGTTTGAATGTGATGGCGGATCACATCTTCAATAAATACAAATTGTCTTTTCTTACTATTAGAGCGGTGGGGAAGAGGGATACATCTTGGCAGATTCGAAGGAATTTGCAGGATAGCAAAATAAGGCTCCTCTTCAAGACCATTCTTACGAGTAAGAACAACAGCTAGGTAGATAAACTGGCTGTGCACGAGTGGAAACGGCCGGCTCTGATCAACAGCCATTGGCGTTAGTACAGGATAGATGATATCCCGGTAATACTGTTCTATGGACTGCTCTTGGGCATGGGTAAGATCCTCATAATCCACAAATACGATGCCTTCTTTATGCAAACTCCGCGAAATATCACGGAACGTCCGGTATTGATCGGCAATGATTTTGGTTACGCGTTTGATGAGGCGTTTATACAGCCCGGAAGGGGTGTAGCCTGTGAAATCTTTTTTAGTATAGCCCGCCCGGATCTGATCCTGAATTCCCGCCACACGAACGCTTATGAATTCATCCAGATTGCTCGAGACGATCGCCAGAAATCTGGCACGTTCCATTAAAGGGTTATCAGGGTCCTGCGCCTCCTTGAGTACGCGGCGGTTAAATTCGATCCAGCTCAAATCCCTATTGAGGTAAGCAGTGGCTGGACTGCTCTGATTGTTTTTAATCTCTTCTGTATTCATGGGACCTCCAAATATGCTTCGATGTCTATATCTCAAATCTATTTATCATATTCTATCATTTTACTATTGGATGAGGCACGAAATGTTAAATCTATGTAAAATCTCAAAGAATATTATTTAATTATCTTATATAATAGGATGTGATTGTCGCTATTTAGTTAACATAATCAAAATTACGTTAACTTCTTAATGGACAAAAGACAATAATTAAACATGTTATTTCAGAATGGTAACAATTACATACGCATAGGTTACAAAATTGTGATATATTAAGTCCTGTCAGTTTTACAAATGACAACAATACATCAGGACATCACACAAGATGTACATAAGTACAGGAAATGTACACGAGCGTATACGGAAGTCATACCGCTTACGCCCATCTAAAGAGGAGGCATTTATGAAGAACAAGTTCAGAACCATTAAAACCCTTGCTGCAGTTATGGGAATTAGTGCATTGCTGCACACCGCTCCTGCTTTTGCAGACAGCGTTCATATTGCAAAGGAAGGCAATACTTTCTATACTCTATCTCAGCAATACAATGTCGGTGTTAATGATTTAATGAAAGCTAATCCAAACGTTGCTGCTCTTAATATTTACGATGGACTTAAAATAACGATCCCAAGTAAAATGCAAGCAGAGTCTGTGGCTACGACAGAAACTCCAGTGCTTACACCAAGCCTGAATGTTACTCCAGAATCAAAAACAGTTGAAGCATGGGGCAAGTCCTTTAACTACGAGAAATCGATACAAGTTAAGGCTTCTGCTTATTCCTCAGCGGCTAGTGAGAATGGAGGCTGGGGTGCCGTTGATTATTTCGGGAACCCACTCAAGCTAGGAACCATCGCAGTTGATCCAAGTGTAATTCCTCTCGGAACAAAAGTATTGGTTACCGGACATTCACACGCAGGATTGCCTAAAGAAGCTTTTCTGGCTACTGCAACCGATACCGGAAGTGCCATTAAAGGTAACCGGATCGATATCTTTATCCCAGGCAGCCAAAGCTTTGTAGCCGATTTTGGTTATCAATATGTACAATTATACATTGTTAAATAGCTAGATAAAAATATAGAGATTTATTATAAAGATATGAAATGGGTTAAAAAGGTTAAACAAGAAACGGAGGGAGTCCTTAGCGGCTGCCTCCGTTTCTTGTTTATTTATTTTTAGAGACCTGCAGCAATTGAGGAACGGTAACAAAAGAATAGCCACGTTTACGCATAATCGTGATTACCTCAGGTAAAGCCTGAATCGTTCCGCGAAGATCACTACCCGGCCCACCTCCACCATGCTGAAGGATAATTGCTCCTTTTCCAGCATTAGCTAAGATGTTATTTCTAACTTGAGTTTTGGAAAGTCCCTTCCAGTCCAACGAATCCACATTCCAATTTACAAGCTTATAACCATGATTTTTTGCCCATCTCAACTGTTGCTCAGAGATATCTCCATAGGGTGGACGAATCAAGCGTGGTTTATATCCGGCTAAGGTTTGAATAATGTTCTCGGTCTCAATGATCTGTGATCTGAAATCATGCATCTTTAGCTTTACAAACTGAGGATGATCATAAGAGTGATTTCCAATAGCATGTCCTTCTCTAATCATTCTCTTCACTAGAGCGGGATGTTTCTCAGCTCGGCTTCCCACCACGAAGAAGGTTGCTTTGACATGATATTTCTTAAGAACATCTAGCAATTGGGGTGTAAACCTTGGGTCAGGCACATCATCAAAAGTTAAGGCGATGACTTTATTCCGAGGACCGCTGGTCTTAAAGGTCTCGGGATATTTGTGTAATAGCTGACTCAGAGACAAGCCCTTAGTGTTCTTATTGTTGCTGCTCGTTGAATTATTTGTAGTAGAAGTTCCCGCAGATATCGCCTTGTCTTCGTCAGTGGTTTGCGTGCTTTTAATTTGATCCTGTGAGGATTTCTGACTCTGAGCTGGGGCTGAAGCAACCTCTGCTGAAGAGGTTGGAAATAGCAGGACAATGATTGATCCTAATACTACTAGCAGTTTCTGGACTCTCCGTTGATCATACATCCCCATATGCCTCCTTTACTACCTGATCATCACCATATTCTTCATTGTTATCTCCATTGAAGGATGAATTTATGCCGTTTCTTCAAGGGCTCTGGTAAAGATTTCTTGCACACCCTAATGCGTGTATACTAAATAGAACGGGATATTCCCGGGCCAATTATAGACAGGTGGAAGGATGGGGACAAGGATGTCAGAATTGTTTGCACCTTATGAATTGAAGGGTTTAACGCTGAAAAATCGTATTGTTATGCCGCCTATGTGCCAGTATTCGGTGGATAAAGAGGATGGAATTCCTAATGATTGGCATTTTGTTCATTATGTTAGCCGTGCTGTTGGAGGTGCTGGTCTAATCATTGTCGAGATGACTGGAGTCCACCCGGACGGTAGAATAACGAACCGGGATACAGGGATTTGGAGTGATACACATATAGAGGCTTATCGTAAGCTCACAGAAAGTGTACATGCCTATGGGGCAAAAATAGCCATTCAACTAGGTCATGCTGGACGTAAAGCAGTCGATGCTGAACCGCCGATTGCCCCTTCTGCAATTCCATTTGATGCTCGTTCTAAGCAGCCACAGGCGCTTTCTAAGGAAGGCATCCTTGAGATGATAGAAGCCTTTCGTGCTGCCGCTCGTAGAGCTGTGGAGGCAGGATTTGATACTGTGGAGATTCATGGTGCGCATGGCTACTTAATTCACCAGTTTCATTCACCTCTGACCAACATCAGATTGGATGAATATGGACAAGATCCAGCACTTTTTGGAGTACAAGTAGTTGCAGCAATCCGAGAAGTAGTGCCAGTAGATATGCCCTTGATCATGAGGGTTTCCGCGAAAGAATATGTTGATGGTGGATATGATGCTGACTATGCCCTGGCGTTTTGCCGCCGATATAAGGATGCTGGAGTGGATATGTTCCATGTGTCTTCAGGTGGTGAAGGTCCCATTGGCTCTAATGGTGGACCTAATGCGGGCCCAGCCTACCAAGCAGATCTGGCAGAATATATTCGCAGTGGATTACAAGTGCCAGTAATTGCGGTAGGACGGCTTGAAGCCTATTCTGAGGCACAGTCCATCATTGCAGAAAAAAGGGCGGAGCTTGTAGCTATTGGCCGTGGGATGTTAAGTGATCCTTATTGGGCTTTACATGCTGAAGAAGCGCTTGGTGGCGTACATGATGTACCTAAACCTTATGAACGTGGGATTTGGAAAAGAGGCTAGACCATTTTCGGTGTGAAGTTTGTCACAGATTTTATGCTCCTTCTAAGGCAATCTTAATAAAGATAAAATTTGAAGGAGCTTGATAACGTGGGGACGGTTCTAAGTAACGAACGGCTGACAGATGGTGTGTATCACCTTAAGGTAGAGACGAATAGTGGCGGAGCAATGGGTCAATTCTACATGTTACGGGCATGGGGAGCTTACCCCATCCTATCCAGACCCTTAAGTATACATGAAGTACACGAGGATAGTGTTGAATTTCTGTATCACGTCGTTGGGGAAGGTACGGAGATATTATCACGACTGGGTTCAGGTGATTCGGTAGAGCTTGAGGGCCCTTTTGGAAATGGATTTCCACAGGTCGAAGGGAAGGTTGCACTCATCGGCGGTGGGATCGGAATTGCACCGCTTTATTATTGCGCGAAGCAGCTTCCGGGGAGTGATATTTTTTTGGGCTTTAGCCGTGAAGCTTACCGGACAGAAGCGTTTCGCCCACTTGCAAGTGAGCTTGTAGTCGATGTTGGCGGTTTAATTTTGGATAGTGTGGATTTCAGCCAATATGATCATGTCTTTGTCTGCGGCCCACACCCTATGCTTAAAGCTGCTCAACGTAAAGGCATTGCTGCTGAAGAAGCAGGCAGTAGAACGAAAGTATACCTTTCTCTAGAGAACCGAATGGCTTGTGGGATTGGAGCCTGTCTGGTCTGCAGTGTATCCTGCCGTGATGGCCAAAAGAAGGCCTGTGCAGACGGACCTGTGTTTCTTTCTGAGGAGGTGCTTTTCCATGACTAAGTTGAACACAACAATTGCTGGCGTTCATTTTAAAAATCCAATTATAATGGCCTCTGGAACGTTTGGTTTTGGCCGTGAATATGGCAAGCTGTATGATGTGTCTCTGCTGGGCGGAATCTCTGGCAAGGGGTTAACCCTCAATCCGAAAGCGGGGAATCCCGGCACTCGTGTATACGAGACAGCTTCTGGTATGCTGAATAGTGTGGGACTCGAGAATCCGGGTGTAGCTGCATTTTTAGATAAAGAATGCCCTTATTGGGAAACACTCGACACCGCTCGTTTGGTCAACCTGGGTGGAGGCACACTTGAAGATTATGTTCTTGGAGCTGAGATGATTCAGCGGGATGCAGATGCTCGTGCGAGTGCAGGTAAGACAGCAGTAGACATGATTGAATTGAATATTTCTTGTCCAAATGTTAAAGAGGGCGGCATTGCGTTTGGGATCCAAACTTCAGAAGCTCAAAAAGTAGTACAGGCTGTTAGACGCGCAACTAAACTGCCCCTCGCTGTAAAGCTGTCGCCGGGAGCCGAAAATATCGTTGAAATGGCACAAATGTGTCAGGAGGAGGGTGCAGACGCTGTCTCGCTCATCAACACTATCTCAGGAATGAAGATTGATGTCCGCCGTAGAAGCAGTGTATTCAATAACTTATATGCTGGATTGTCTGGACCTGCGATTAAGCCTGTCGCTCTGCGTATGGTGCATCAAGTTGCACAAAACGTAACGATTCCCGTGATCGGAATGGGTGGCATCACTTCAGCAACGGATATCATCGAGTTTATTATGGCAGGTGCTGCAGTTATCCAAGTGGGAACTTATAATTTCATGAACTTGCGTGCAGGTAGTCAGCTAGTTGCAGAGCTTGAGCAATTTATGGTTGAAGAAAATATTCAATCACTAGAGGAAATACGGGGCATTATATAAAGTGAAGTAGTGAGGGGAATACTATTGACTACTAACCAGATTGATCCTGAGGATATTGAGCTGAAGGCGACGGCTGTCGGACGTGATCTCTTGCTCTTAATTAGTGGAGGTGTTCGGCATATTGGTGCGACGAGTACTGCTTATCTGGAGGGGGAGCAGGTTAAAGTACTGACTTCAGCGGTTCCTCATCATAAAGAGCACACGATAAGCGAGCCCATTGCGATCAGAGTAGCTGAAGCGCTGAACAAGACGGTCACAGTAGTGATGGGGATTCATTACGACAATCTCACGAAAGAAGGTATTATGGAAGTCGTGGAAATTGTGAATTTAAAAGTAAATCAATATTTAGCGCAACAAATATGAAACGGTAGTGGCAATTCTACGTAAAAGATAGCATGTGAGGAATTAAATTATCTTTTGGAGGAATGAAACCATGTCTATATTTAAAAGATTGCGCGATTTAACCATGTCTAATGTGAACGCGATTATTGACAAAGCAGAAGACCCGATTAAAATGACAGATCAATACATTCGTGATATGACCGAAGATTTAGAAGATGCAGAAAAAGCTGTAGCGGCGCAAATCGCCATTGAGAAGAAATTCAAACAGCTGTATGAAGAACAAGAAGCGCTTGTTAACAAACGTACCCAACAGGCTCATGCAGCAGCTCAAGCGGGTAATGTTGACCTTGCTCGCCGCGCTCTGGAAGAGAAAAATGCTGCTGAAGCTAAACTGGTAGAATACAAAGCCAGCTTTGATCAGAACAAAGCCTCTGCGGATAACCTTCGTGGCAAGCTTGAAGAGATGCGCAAACAGCTTACCCAAATGAAGAACAAACGTGAGACATTGGTTGCACGTTATAATGCTGCCAAAGCTCAAACCGAGATCAACAAGGCAATGAGCGGATTTAGTTCCGATTCAGCGTCTGCAGGACTCAAACGTATGGAAGATAAAATGCTGCAAGCAGAAGCTCAGGCTGAAGCCAGCAATGAGATGAGTTCAGGCAATAAATCTCTGGATGATGAATTCGAGAAGCTGAACAAAGATCAAGCGGTTGAAGATGAACTGGCGGCTCTGATGAAACAATACGAGAAGCAATAACATTTGATCTTTAGCCGGTTCACGGCTGGTGTTCACAGGCGAAGGGGAGACAGAAATTCGTTTCTTCTTCGCTTTATCTATGCTTATGAAAGGCATGCAAAATGATTAAGCGGGGGCTATAGAATGGATCTCCATATTCTGGTGTCCATGGTCGTGTGGACGGTGAGCGGCGCTGTGTTGCTGTTTGTACTGATGTATATAGATTCACTTTTTACTCGTTATAACGATATAGAAGAGTTAAAGGCTGGAAATATGGCGGTGACTACACGGTTTGTAATGAAGCTTTTAGCTCAGGCCTTCATTTTATCTTCATCGATAGCGGCTTCTAATAGTTTGTTAGATGCGTTGCTGATTTCGTTGGTATCATTTTTGCTTTTGTTAATTTTAGAAAGAACAGTTCGACTTCTACTAGCAAATTGGGGGAAGCTGGATCTGGATCATGGTACACAGCTTGGTAAAATCGGATATGGCCTGCTATCAGGTTCACTGCAAATTACGGGTGCTTTAATTATTACTGCCTTTATGTAGGAGGAACGATCAAGTTGAGTATGTGGAAACGTATAGGTAACCTTTTCTCTAAGCCAGCGCCTCAGGAAGTTCAAAAAAGTATGCTTAATTTGTCTCCCGGAGACATTTGTGAAGTATCGCTTGTCACCTATGAAGTTACTGGCCGGACACATAATCGGGGCCGTAATGCTGTAGTTCTGACCCTTAGAGATGGAAGCCAGATAGCTTATCTTCATATAGAAGAGCGGGAACAGCTGCAATATGGATTGTACAGACCTATCGATGGGCGGTTAGATAATCCTGCTGAGGTTCCAGCAACGCTTGAGCTCGACGGCTATACATTTTTCCTGGAGGAAGAATATGAAGGTTTTGTTGCTGTTGCAGGTCAGACTCCATTTATGAACGGTGGAGAGCAGCATGTGTGGCAATATCAATCAGATGATTCACGTCTACTGCGTGTAGAGTGGCAACATGGACGGTTTATGCTTTATGAAGGGGAGAAAATAATCCCTGGGGATGTAAAGGTAATTAGAGCATCCTAGACTAGTAGAGAAGTAACGGGTCACTATACCGGAAAAAATATTGTAGAAAAGGCTGCTGCCCATAAACATGGATGGTGGCCTTTTGTGTTTATAATTTTACTTCAAGAGGTCTCATGTTAAAATAATACCTATTACTGCAAAAATCGACGTTTCAGAGCGGAGGTCTTTATGAAGGATAATAAATTTCAGCGTGAAGCACTGCAAGTAAAAGAAGCTCAGGCCAAAATAATCAAATATGCCAATCCGCTAGAATCAGAAGACGTATCGCTGGATGAGTGTTGTGGACGTTATTTGGCTGAAAAGGTGATTGCTCCACACCCATTTCCTGCGTTTAATCGTTCGAGTATGGATGGATATGCGATTATCGCGGGGGATACCCGTAACTGTGTTAATGGACAAGTGGTATGGTTAGAAATTGTGGATAATATTCCGTGTGGCGCAGTGCCTGCGGTAGATATAACTCCGGGAACAGCCGCAAGAATTATGACGGGTGCACAAGTACCGGTTGGTGCAGATGCTGTGGTGATGCTGGAGGTCACGGAGAGACGTGAAGAGGAAGGAAAGACTTACGTTGGTATTCGAAAAAAATTAGAAGCAAACAGCAATATCACACCTCAAGGTTTCGAATTAAGCCAAGGTGATCTTGTATTGCCTACAGGAAGGTTAATCTCTGCGGGGGATATAGCTGTTCTTGCAGCGTTTGGATTACATACCGTGAAAGTCTATCGTCGTCCCAAGGTAGCCATCTTTGCCACAGGAACAGAGCTGCTGGAAGTGCATGAGCCGCTGGAGCCTGGCAAAATCCGCAATAGTAACTCCCCTATGCTAGAAGCTCTAGTCAAAGAAACAGGGGGGGTTCCAGTAATGTTAGGCTCTATTGTGGATGATCTGGAGCTGGCTAGAAGTAAAGTACAGATGGCGCTGGAAACTTATGATTTTGTGATTACAACGGGTGGCGTTTCTGTGGGGGATTATGATATCATGGGCGACTTGGTTCGCGAACAAAGTGGTAATATGTTGTTCAACAAAGTGACGATGCGTCCGGGAAGCGTAACTACTGCTGCGGTTAGAGGGGGTAAGCTGCTGTTAGCTTTATCAGGAAATCCGGGGGCTTGTTTCGTTGGGTTTCAACTGTTTGCACGACCTGTGATTTCACTGATGCAAAGTTCTTCTAAGCCTTTTTTACCGGAATGGAGCGCTACACTCGGCACAGATTATAAAAGAGTGAATAATTTTACTAGATTTGTGCGAGCTCGGTTAGAAATTAAAGACGGCAGCCTGTTTGCTTATCCGGCACTCATTGATGAATCTTCCGTAACGGTCACGATCAAGGATAGCGACTGTTTGATAGTTGTACCCCCAGAAGAAAAGGGGCTATCCGCCGGAGATAAGGTAACAGTGATCAAACTGCCAGGAGAGATTCGGGGCTAGATGTGGAGGGTACTCTGGCCATCGATGATTAAAAGGTATTTGATATCCACGCACGTACGGAAATCAACATATAATTGCTGGGTCAACGGAATTATTTCCAACATTTCAACATATGAAAAATTCACAATAGACAAACAAAAAAACAGTTTTCGCGCTAACCCAATAGTCGCTTACAACCGGTTTAAAGGGAGATTTTACCCCAGAAACTAGAATAAGAAAACCCACTTGCGTACCGTAAGTGGGTTTTTAGTGCAACAATAAAAGGGTTAGGGGTGCCCGCCGGTTGTACTCAAATTTGAAAAAAAGCGAGAATGAAATGTCCGGGTAGGCGACACTATCATAGCAATTCTCCTATCGGAAGAGTCGCTGCTCTGCTGGTTGGAGTTATTAGCCTGCACCACTGCCGAGATTAATCCCCCGCGGATGCTTAAGGACTCAGATGATCTTATTTGTTTATTTATCACCTTTTAAGCGGGGTTTCGGACCTCAGCGTCGCTATTTCATAGAATGGAGCTCATATTTACGTATTTCAGGCCAATAGCGACCTTGGGGTCCGTTAGCCACCCAAATGTGAGATAATCCTGCGTTTAAGGTCCGCTGAGACCGATAACAACTCTGCACTAGCGAAGAGCGGCTACTCATCCGAAGTATAACTCCCCTTGGTGATGATTAATTATCGGTACGCCGTTCGATCGCCTCGGACATCGTTTTATCCGTTAGATGAGCGTAGATCTCAGTTGTTTCGGTGGATGCGTGCCCGAGCTGTTCCTTCGTTTTATAAATATCATTTTGCAGATAATAATCTGTTGCAAAAGAATGACGCAGCTTATGAACCGTAAGATACGGTTTACCAAAGCGTTTAGCGTACTTAATAATCATTTCTTGAATCGCACGTTTGGTCATACGTTTGCCTTCTTGACGCCCGTTAGGGAGAGAGATAAACAAGGCTTTTTCTCTCTTGGGTGTTTTGTAGCGAGATTGGCGCAGACTAAGATAAAGAGCTAGATCATCTTTAGCTTGCTCTCGAAAATAGACAGGTGTCTTGAACGTTTCGTCATTATTCCCTTTGCGGGTGACATATAGCAGCTTGTTGTTAACATCCAAATCGTCTACGTTTAGATTGACTACCTCAGACACACGCAGGCCAGAGTTCAGAATTAAGCTGGCAATACAGGCGTCGCGCTCATGATTTAATTGAAACGAATAATAAGCCTGTTTGTTACCTTCCACATCCCGTCCATAACCTTCATAAATGTACCCCACAAACTCCAGTAATTCCTCATCTTCCAAAATCTTACCCTTTAACTTAGCGGCAGTATCCTTTGGCTTATGTGTTCGTTTGACCTCAACCTTAGCCATAATGTTGCGTTTAAGCAATGGATAAAAGTTCTCATCCTCGGCGATTTGACTTAAATAATGAAATAAGGAGCGTAATGCAGATAACTTACGGGATACAGTAACTCGAGTGTTCGTTCCCTCGGCGCGAGTAGTTAGATGCAACCGATATCCGACAATACTGTCCATATGTAGGGTTTCCAATTCTAGAAGTGTGATCTCGGTATTTGAGCCGGCTTGAGATAAGCCCTCTGCACGCAACCAGCCGAAAAAAGATTCATAATCCCGGATATACTCCAGCAGTGTGGAAGGGGAGAGATCAGGGCGTTTATAATCAATAAACTGCTGAACGAACCAGGGCATGAGGGGTAGCTTTTGATCAAGTTTTTTACGGTCATCGTTCTTTTGAACGCTCATGTGATTCACCTTTTTCCATAGATTGCATAAAATCTCTTCCTTCTATCTTAACATGTTTTGTCCCGGATTGGACTTCGAATGAAGGGGAAACTAGGTCCGAGCCTTGCTCCTGATGCCGCTAAGCTTTATGATGTGAAGTAAACATAAATGTCAGAGGTGCACATAATGAAACTTGAAATTGAGCTGGTTCCCAAAGAACGTAAGCATACTATAAGCAGATTAATGCAGTTCTACCTATATGATTTCACCCGTTATTTAGAATTTGATGTCAATCAAGACGGGGTATTTCCGGCCTATCCGGGACTAGAAGCTTATTGGAGTAGCGGAAATAATAAATTCGCATATTTGTTTAAGGTGGACGGGCATATTGCTGGTTTTGCTTTGGTGGACAGGTTATTGCGTAATCCTGAAGGCCAGTTTTATATGACTGAGTTTTTTGTGATGCAAAAATACCGCCGAAGTGGTGTAGGTACATGGGCTGCGCATAAGCTCTTTGATATGTACTCTGGGGAATGGAAGGTTTCACAAGTCCGTGCGAATATACCTGCTCGTGATTTCTGGCATAAAGTGATCGGGGACTATACCCATGGAGAGTTTCAAGAGCGCTTTAATCCACAGCAAGGCAACCCCAGCCAATACTTCAACACATTAACTATTAATAGGATTAAGAAATAAAAACCGTTATATTGCTGGTTTCTTTTAGCTATGGAGCTTGCTACTAACGGCAAATGGATTGAAAAAGGGGCTAAGCGAGTGAGCGCTAGACAGTAGAGAATGACAAAGAGAGCGTCAAGACGGAAGGTCAGGAAATTGTGATTTTTTATAAAACTGGCTAGCTATTAAGAACATATACGAATTGTGATGTAGGGAGCATCTTATGCTCTCTATTGTAGTTAACATAACATTTATTATGTCAACCTATTAAACCATTCACCATAAAAAAGGTCGTTGGTTTATTTTTTGTGTTCAAAATACCCAGTCAGTGAGGGCAATATTGCATATCTTATGATGTACTCAATTACAAAGGAGGAGTCAACAATGGGCGAATTTGCAGGAGGATACGGTGGTTTCACTTCCACAGGAGCTATTCTGGTTCTGTTTATCCTGTTGGTTATCATTACTAAAACCCTCTGTCTGTAATCCTTTAACTTCACAAATTAAAGGTTCCGTCAGTCTAAATGACTGGCGGATTTTTTATGTCCGATATGTACATTGGGGGAGGAGAATACATGTGACTAAGGAGATTGACATAAAATAATTCAAAATATATATTAAACAATGTTCAAATATTAAACGGTGTTCAATCCACAAGGAGACGAATTTATGACTAAAGAACAACGAAAAGTACGTGAGCGTGAAGAAATGAGAAATCTGATCCTGCAAAATGCAGCTTTATTGATTGCCGAAGAGGGAATAGAGAAGCTGTCTATCCGAAAAATCGCTGAGAAAATCGAATATTCACCGGGAATTATTTATCATTATTTTAAAGGCAAAGAAGAGATTATCGAGAACTATTTGCAACAAAAATATACGGATATGCTTTCTGAGCTTCAGTCTGTGCAACAAGAGGTACAGCAGGAATTACCTCCAGATACACTTTTAAAACGATCATTGGAGAAGTTCATCAGGATGTCTCTTTCTATGGGTGTAGAATACCGGAATGTCATGCTAAACGATGCACCGGCTGTTCTTAGTTACACGGCTGTTCTATTTAGAGGAGCTGCACAGGAACGTAAAGCGATTGGGATGCTCTGCCAGGGCCTGCTCAGATTTGAAGCACAAAAAAACCGTGAAGAAGCTTTCGTAGAACTCACAGCTCAGGTGATATGGAGTGCAGCGTTCGGTTTAATTATGCGGTTGCTTGTCGAAAAGGATCTGCCTAATGATCAGGTCGAAGCTCTGATTTCATGTCATTTGGATTCAATGGTTGCTATTGCCTCCAGGTGAAATCTAAATATTTTCATGGAGGAGGGGGAGGGTGTTATAAAACATATAAGGAAAGTCGTAGTGCTGTCGGTGTTGATTTCGGTTATTGCAGTGTTTGCAACAGCAGTTGGGTTGTTTTCAGATGGGATAAGTGATGGAACAAAATATACTTTCACGTCAATATGGGGCGAGGATGTAAAGCTTCAGGGGTCAGGAGTGTACAGCCATGATTCTGTCTCTGCGGCGGCACAAGCTAAAGCACAGGATGGAGTTACATTATTTCTTGCCATACCTTTACTGCTCAGTTCACTCATCATGACAATTAAAGGCTCGATAAAGGGGAGGATGCTCCTTACGGGTACTCTGGGGTACTTTTTATATACTTACGCATCCTACAGCTTTCTGACGATGTACAATTCATTGTTTTTAGTTTATGTGCTGTTGTTTTCTTTAAGTTTTTTCGCATTCATCCTAGCCTTATTTTCCTTCGACAAAGAATCCATTCATACATACTTTAAAAACAGTTTACCTTCTAAAGGAATCGGCTTTTCCCTAATGGTTATTGCTTTTATGATTTTATTGCTCTGGCTAGGGAAAATACTGAATTCACTACTGGGGGGAACACCGCCACAAGGGCTAGAGCACTATAGTACGTTGGTAATTCAAGTTTTGGATCTTGCGATCTTAGTCCCATTAGCAATTGTAACGGGGATTATGGTCATTCGTAGACAACCTTTTGGGTACCTACTGGCAACTGTCGTTGTTTTTAAAGGAGTTACATTACTGCTAGCAATTACGGCAATGCTGGTGGCAATGATCTATAGCGGTGTGGCTGTGTCTATAGCCGAGTGTGTAATTTTTCCGACGATGACTGTAGCTATTGCTGCTTGTATGGTTATTTTGTTAAAGCATGTACGTGAACCCTTAAGATAATAAGTGACCAGCAAGCGGCAGGGAGTGATTAGAATGAAGACAATAATTATGTATACCTCGAAATATGGGTGTGCGGAAAAAGCGGCTTATTTATTAAAATCTCAACTGGGCGAAGAAACCGAAGTAGTTAATTTGATGCATGTTAAAGAGCCGACACTAGAACGATATGATACGGTCATCTTAGGAGGATCTGTTTATTATGGAAAAATCCAAAAACAAATGACTGATTTTACAACAAAATATCAAAATGAACTAGGGAAAAAACGAGTAGGATTGTTTGTTTGTACAGGAGCAACAGGTGAACAGGCCTCACAAGAATTGAAATCTGCGTTTCCAGAAGTGTTATATGACCAATCGGTGACGAAAGAAGTTTTTGGAGATGAGATCTATGAAGAGAAGCTAACTTTGCTAGACCGGTTTGTACTGCGGATGGTAAAAGGAAAAAATAAGAACGTAAATGGGTTATCAAAAGAGACGATCGAGCGTTTTGCTCTTGCTATGAAAAGGTTGTGAAAGTGAGTGGACGATCGAGCTTCTGAACGCACTTCGGATTATAGTTAACATAATTATGATTATGTTAACTATAATTTGACAATCAAAAAAAGTAGTCCTTCTTGTGAGAAGAGAGTAACTTCCTCGTATTGAGTCTCTGTTCATCGAAACATGAAAAAACCCTACAGAATCGTGCAGATAAAGTCGGGAAGATAAAAACCATCTCTGATAACCTTATAATTAACGAGGGGAGGCAACGTCATGGATACGCTGGTACAACTGAACAAAGCAATAAGCTATATTGAGGAGAACCTAACAAATCCCATTGATTATCAGGAGGTTGTGAAAATAGCCTGCTGTTCGGAATATCATTTTACTCGTATGTTCTCCTTCCTAGCAGGCATTACTCTGTCGGAATACATCCGGCGTCGACGTCTAACTTTGGCAGCACTCGAGCTTTCACAAAGTAATATCAAAATTATCGATGCTGCTCTGAAGTATGGTTATAATTCGCCGGATTCCTTTTCTAGGGCTTTCCATAGCATGCATGGGGTTAGTCCTTCGGAAGCTCGGGTCCATGGACATTCCCTTAAGGCATTCCCTCGGATGTCGTTTCAGCTGACTATCAAAGGAGGAAATGAAATGAATTACCGGATTGAAAACAAAGAGTCTTTTCGCATCGTGGGTATAAAAAAACGGGTTCCAATCATTTTCCAAGGGGTTAATCCGGAGATTGCATCGATGTATGAAGGGTTGACGCCGGAAATGATTGATGAGATGAAGAGATTTTCTGATGTTGAGCCCTCAGGATTTATAAGCGCCTCTACAAATTTCTCTGAAGGACGTATGGAGGAAAAAGGAGAGTTCGATCATTATATTGGCGTTGCCACTACGAAAGACGCATGGAATGGCTTGGATCAGCTGGAAGTGGCGGCCTCTATGTGGGCTGTATTCACAGTCGTCGGCTCTTTTCCGAGTGCGCTACAAGAGATCTGGGGGCGAATATATTCGGAATGGGCTCCGTCATCGGGATATGAGCTAATTAAAGGGCCTGAAATTCTATGGAATGAGCACAAAGATATCACATCGCCAAATTTTAAAAGTGAAATATGGGTGCCTATCACTAAGAAATAAAAGAGTTTGGTTGGACTATTGAAACTGAGCGCTGAATATCCTTTCACAACGAAGCTGCCGCGAAAAATCATTCCGGTAGCTTCGTCAAGCTATAGGCAGGATATTTCGAAAATATTGTAGAAGTACAACCTATCGTGTTAATGACAGAACGGGAAAATCATATTGACTCCGCATTCATGAACCTTTTATAGAGGACATGAAAGGTCTGCAACATACATTCGGCGGCATTCTTGGAGAATTGCAAATGCTTGAGAAGCTGGGAAGCTGGAGCACCAACGAAATACAGACTCCCGTAAGAAACAATGAGGGTGAACTTATTACGATCATTGAATACGAAGGTGAACTGCTAAACTGCTCCGTCCTCACCTGGTTGGATGGAAGAGACATGAATATGAATGATGTTAACAATCTTGAACTGGTAAAAGAACTGGGATCGCAAATAGCAGAACTGCATACTTTTTTTCGGCAGTACGAACATTCAGGTATGGAGATTCGCCCGAGTCAAGGCAAAGCTTATAATGAACGGATGATCCGTGTGATTCATTCGGGTGTGAAAAAGAATTTATTTACGCCTTCTGATGCTAATGTCATTGAACAAACGCTGCAATTGATCAACTCCCGGTTAGATGACCATGGCGGGGAGGCTGGCCCGGACCTTATTCATGGGGATTTGTGTATGGGTAATATCATCATCACAACCGAAGGAAAGGTGCGTTTTATCGATTTTGGCTTTTTCGGAAAAGGTTATGCTTTACTTGATGTAGCCATGGGAGCTATGATGCTGCCTTCCGATCGAAGAGATACTTTCCTAAAGGGTTATTACAGAGAGTGTGAAAATACAGCGAATGATCTACTGCAGTTGGAAGGGTTAATGTTGGTCGCTATTATTGGGTATTACGTGTTCCAGATAGAGAATGTACATGTTCATGACTGGATGCGTGAAAGAATGCCCAAATTATGCGCTGAGTATTGTCGCCCCTTCCTCAATGGTGAAAGTATATTTTATAAAATATGAAATGGAACGTTCAGGGTTGAACTAACGAGGACTGGTATGTTTGATAAAAATTGATTATAACCGTTTATCACCAAACGTGTTATCAAAAAAAAAGTAAAATAATACTGTTAAGCGCGATGGCTGTCGATTAGCATTTATTTCGATTATATTCTAACAAGGAATGAAAGGGAGAATGGTATTGATTGAACATAACAATCTTGAAGAATTTCAAGATCCGGTAAATTACGATCTTGAATTTGACGGTGAAATGGACAAATATCAGTTCTATCTTGAGCTTGCCAGATCGAGTCCTGGGGAAGTGTTGGAACTTGCTTGTGGTACAGGCTTAACAACGATCCCCCTCTCGAAAGCCGGTTTAACAATGACGGGTGTAGATATCTCTTCAGCGATGATTGCATATGCGCGGTTGAAGGCGAAAGGGCTGACTGTTACTTTTATGGAAGGTGATGCCCGTACCTTCGAATCGGACAAGCGATTTTCGATGATTTATTTGACTGGTAATGCATTTCAGGCATTCTTAAGTGATAAAGATCAAAGCGATTTGCTCACGACCGTTCACAAACATTTACAAGCCCATGGAATCTTTGCATTTGAGACCCGAAATCCGGAGGGAACGGATTTATCCGATCAAGAGGAGACAGAATGGGGAGCATTTATTGATAAGGATGGAAATAACGTCAAGGTATCAGGCACCCAATGTTACGATGCTGGCCAGCATATCATGCATTGGGTCACGATGCGTGATTGGGGGTATAAGCGAACGACTTCCCGAATTGCTTGTCGGTTCACGGATCCGAATACGCTACATTCTTTATTAACTCGTCACGGCTTTTGCGTCGAACATCAATATGCTGACTGGGATAAAACGCCGTTTTCTCCGTCATCTTCATCTATCATTAGTGTTTGTAGGAAATGTTAGGAGAAACGTAATGTATTGCGATAGAAAAAATCTAAGGTGACGCAATTGTATTAATTGAAAAGGATGGATAATTCAATGAATACATTTAACTAACGGGAATTGATAGTGGTTGCTTCTGCAGCCATTTTTTTTGCTTAACTAAAGGGTGGGATAAACCAGCAATAATCTTAGGTGAAAATGAAATTAGAGTGGTTATTTTATTTATCCTATTTATTCCTATATTTTGTGTTGTAATAAAGCATCAGGTTTTGTGAAAAGTAGAGGAACTAAATAGAAGGGAGAGATGAAATGATAGAGTTATCTAAAGGAGAGTACGCTCACATTCTGCCACTGCTGAAAAATCTAGCGTATGAACCTGTGTTTGCATATTCCGTAATTGAGCGTAATCAGTCTGGAAAAGTGTTTGTTGATCGCAGAGAAAATCCTACTTGCGGTCTAATTATCAATTTATATGGACAGTATCTTTTGACTGGCAGTGGCGACAATGAAAGCTTCATGAACGATGTGGTTGAATTTTTGCTAAATGATCAAAATCATTCAATTTACTACGATCTTTATGTTTCAACGCCGGATTTGCTTTTTCAAATTGGCGATAGGCTAGCGGGAAAGACTGTACTATTGTACCGTTCTTCTTTTACGTTCGAGCTATCCCAATTCCAACATCTAAAAACCCTTAACTCATCGCCAGAACAATTTGTAATGAAACGTATGGATGGCATTCTGTTCGATAAATACAAAAATGAAATGGACGCTTCTTATGACTCGCTATGGAGTTCGGCACAAAACTTTATAGATAGAGGGTTTGGATACTGCCTAGTGAAGGATGATCAATTTGCAAGTGTTTGTAATTCTTATTTTGTAGGTCGAGGGTATGCGGATATCGATATTGTAACCGTGGATGAATACCAGAATAAAGGGTTAGCAACACTTACGGGTACGGCATTTATAGAACATTGTTTGAACCACAATCTATTGCCGAATTATAGTTGTGACGCTGGCAATGAACGATCGATACAGTTAGCGAAAAAGCTAGGATTTGCAAAAAAAATTGATTTTTCCATGTTATGGTGGCATCAGGATCAGAGTATAATAAGTGATTATTTGAAAAGGTTCAATTATTCAAACACTTCAAAAGACAAATGAGAAACATAATGAGATTGAATTAAGCGAATGGTACATGATGGTAAAATAAGGAATTAATGGAGGCTGTCGGCGAACCTGTTTCGGCTGAGCTCTATAAAAGAACGGGATGAACGCATGTATCGGATGAAGAAAGAAGTTCTGCTCAATAAATAAAAAAGAAGTCGACCCTCTCGTTGGTCGGCTTCTAATTGTTCTATTGCGCGGTCAGGATTTGTGGTCCTTCAGAGGTGATGGCGATCGTATGCTCGTATTGGGCGGCGAGCTTGCGGTCCAGCGTCCGGGCGGTCCAGCCGTCCTGATCAATTGTCATGTTGTAGGTGCCTTCAGTGATCATGGGCTCGATCGTGAATACCATGCCTTCCTTGATGCGGGGGCCTTTGCCGGGCTTGCCGACATGCATATAGGTCGGCTCCTCGTGAAGGTCACGACCGATGCCATGAGCGAGAAGGTCGCGCACGACACCGAAGTTGTTCGATTCGGCATGCCGCTGGATTGCGCTCGTCACGTCTCCGAGCCGATTGCCGGGCTGTGCCTGCGCGATGCCGAGGTCAAGGCACTCCTTCGTGACGCGCATCAGCTTCTCAGCCGTCGGTGAGATCTTCCCGACCGCATAGCTCCAGGCTGAATCGCCGAGCCAGCCGTCGAGCTCCGCTACCGTGTCGATCGTCACAATATCGCCTTCCTCAAGTGGCTTATTTGTAGGGAAGCCATGTGCAATTACGTCGTTGACGGAGGCACAGGTCGCATATTGATAGCCATTGTAACCCTTCGTGTATGGTTTGGCGCCGTGCTTCAAAATAATATCCTCGAATATGCGCTCAATCTCGTTCGTTGTGATGCCCGGTTTGATGAGCGGGGCAATTGTGCGATGGCATTCGGCCACAACCTGGCATGCCTTGCGTATGGCTTCGATTTCATACTTGCTTTTTAAGATAACCATGTTTGTATTAGGACTCCTTTGTAATAGCTTGCATCGCGAGCTGGGCAATTCGATCGATGTCCAACTCGGAAGTGTTCGCATAGTAGTGCAGACCGCAGCAGCTGACCAACACGGCAAGCATAAGGTCGACGCTGTCGTCTTCGCGCTGGATGATCGATTGGAGTGGAACATACAGTCTTTCCGTGAATCGTCTTTTGGCAGGATGCCGATCTTTCTCTGGCAAGCCTGTAAAATGTTCCGCTGCCATTTTGTAGACGAGATATGCGCGGGCATCTGACTGCCACAACCGGAGTAACGTCTTGCAATACGGTAACAACTGCCTGTCGTCAGGGGTGTCCCGGCTGATGTTCGCCCATTGAGTCAGGGTTTGCTCACATCGCTCGAAGCCGCTGCTCAGCACATCTTCTATTAGTAAATGCCGGTTGGGGTAATAATGGTATACCGTGCCATAACCGAGACCAGCCTCGCGGGCGACGTCGCGAATATCAAAGCTTCCGCCCGTACGGAAGTAGGTGCGCGCGGCGAAGTCCAGGATTTGTTCCCTGCGCTGCATGCGTATGAGCTCATTTTGTTCTTTGGTACGGGGGCACATGGGCGCGTTAACCTCCTTTTTATAGACCTGCAAATTTGTCAATGTAAAGAGTGTAACGCATGAGGCGGAGAAATGCAATTGTTTGTTGGCGTTCGATGAAAACAACAAGGACACCATCATTGCGTCGTTAAAACGAAAGATGAAGAAGCTCGAAGAAGAAAATAAAAAGTTGCGAGAACAACTTAAGTTTTCCTATGCGGATGTCTATCAAAGGATTCGAGGGAATGACTGTTAACTTATTCACTTACGGGCAGCTTAGTTTAAGATCAGACTCGGTGAATCGTATCATAAATAGGGGCAAGTTTAACCCTTGAAACCAGTGAGCTAGGATCAATTTCGTTTCGAGCTAATGTAAATAGTAGCCGTTATTTTAAAATATGCGACAAGAATTGCATTTAAGGAAACAATATTGTATGATTTTGGTGTGTTAAAAATTGGAAAATTTAATCGTCATTGTGTGGACAGTACGTAAACTACTTCAGCAGTTAATTATGGCGTAACCAAAGTTTCTTATACTCATTAACTAAGGAGAAGCAGCCTTGCGTAAGAAGAAATATGTTAGCATTGCCTCAATTACATTGGTTGTGATTATGGTCGTTCTATTCTTCAGTATGAAAAATGTTCTTTTCGACGGCTCTTCTAACAAATCAGAGGAACAGGCCGCCACAACAACCAGTGAGATGATTAACGAGACAGAGAAACCAGCCGCTACAATAACGAATAAGGTAACCAATGAAAAGAAGAGCGTAACCGCGATGGAGGCACTGCGCCTTGGGTACTCAGAGGCGAAGAAGCTGACGGAAGAAGAGCCATTACTTATTAACATAACAAGCACGGATGACACTTCTGTTTCCCAGGAACGAACCGATGGTTCGGATGGAACAAGAGATGCTTGGAATCTCGAATTTGGCAGCAAGAAAGGGAATGTTTTTATTTATATCAAGATCGATAATGGAATGGCCATTAAGACTGATGTGAAAAGGCACGATAAGAATTTACTTGTAAAAGGACAGTATGCGATATCTGATATTCAAATCGATTCTTCCGATGCAGTTAAACAAGCTGTTGAGAGACTGGGGATGAAACCAGGAAATCCTGCTATAGCTGATGACTGGATCAAGGGGTATCATTTTACTATCAGCGGGTATAATACTGATCCTAACTCCTCCAAAACACGTCTGCTGCTAAGAGTTATGGGCATCTCGCCGAATTCTCCTAATCGTGAGAATGACAGTTTGAGAATGAGCGCTTTCTTTGATGTCAAAACAGGCGAATTGATGAGCGCTACCGAGATGACAGGCTTCGACAAGGATGGGAATACCATGTGGAAGGATATTGAGCTTAAATACTGATGAAGGCATAAATATATGAAGAAGGAAGATATTTTCATAAAAATACAACATATTACCAAATAAAGAGTTATTATTGATGGAACTTACCGTGCGTTACTGCTCATGAGCAGACGCATGGTAAGTTTGTTTTTGTGTAAAGGCGTTATTAACTGTCTACTTGGTAAAGGCTATACGCATCACTCAAGTTTATTGAAACTGGAAATATCCATTCTTCCAGGTGATGTATATGCTGTGTATATTCTTTAGTCCCCTGAACGGCGGTTAGGGCAATTGGAACCTAGCGGATCAAAGAAAGAGCATTCTGCAAAGGATGGCCCAAAAACTTACCGTTACAAACAGCGCGGTGAACTGTATCACAAGTTGTGGTAAAGTAGATTGTTGGGTTGAGCTAAGAGCAGCAATGTTAAAAATTGCAGATTGTTGTTTATAGATTGCTAAGTGAGGATTGAAAGGCTGAAAGATTGATGAATAAAGGGATGCAGGCGATTCGCAAAGTAAATAATTTAGTGCGATCCTAATAAAAGATGAGGTATATGTGATGCCAAAAAACGATAATATGCTGGCAATCCTATGGATGCTGAATTCGGGTGTTAAAATGACCGCAAAACAAATATCCGAAAAGTTAGAAATAAATATAAGGACAGTCTATCGGTATATTGATGCGCTAAGTGCCAGTGGAGTGCCTATAATATCCGACACTGGTCATAATGGCGGGTATAGCTTACTGAATAATTTTATCAGAGCACCTCTGCTATTTGATATTGAAGAAAAAAAAGCACTTCTTCATGCTGCTCTTTTTGCAGAAGAAGCCGGATACCCTTTGAGTGAGGCTTTAGGTAATGCGACATCCAAATTGAAAATGTATTCGAATCAGGAACAGGAAAGTGTTCTCAGCCATCATTTAGCCGGATTTGAAGTTATAAACCGTAGGGGAGACCCTTCTATTCAGCCAGTATTGGCGGAATTGGAGCAAGCTGTAGCAAACGAATTCTCTGTAGAAATTGATTATCACACACGCCGTGATGATCAACCCAAGACTAGGGTGATAGATCCCTATGGAATGGTGTACTGGAACAATAAATGGTATATTGTTGCATTTTGCCACCTGAGAAATGAGATCCGCAGCTTTCGGGTAGAACGGATTTTACAAATCAAGCGGACTCAAAACATATTTAAACGTTCCGAAGATTTTTTGGCTCGGGAATTTTTTTTGCGAAATCTATTACCTGATTTAGTCGGCAAGGACGGGTTAATTGCTTTAATTATCGAAGGTAGGTCAGAGGCGTTGGATGACTTATGCCTGCATTGGTTTTTGGGGCATCATCTGAAAGAACGTACATCAAATCAAGCAATCTTTTTACTTGAGGAAAAATCAATTCATACCTATGTTCCTAATTTTCTCTTATCCTACGGGAAATCCATTCAAGTAATCGAACCACAGAGTTTGAAGGAAAAACTTGTTGGTGTTGTGTCGGAGTTAATGGAATATTATCAACTTTAAAAACTTTACTGACAGCGGATGTCAGTGAAGTCATTTTATAATGATGATAATCATTGATTACCGAAGGTTGGTATCACTTGATGAATTGTAAAATAGGGAGAACTTACAAATGAATAATACGGTATATCTTTATGTGTTTGACACAATGGCAGACTGGGAAATAGGTTACTTAACTGCCGAACTGAACTCGGGAAGATATTATAAAAAGGGGCTGGCCCCATCAAAAATAGTTACCGTGGGAATTGATAAGACTCCAGTAACTACAATGGGCGGATTGAAAATATTGCCTGACATCAAATTGGATGATTGCAGTATTGAAAGATCCGATCTATTGATTTTACCCGGTGGAGATACA
Source organism: Paenibacillus sp. FSL E2-0190 (assembly GCF_037992965.1). Taxonomy (NCBI): domain Bacteria; kingdom Bacillati; phylum Bacillota; class Bacilli; order Caryophanales; family Paenibacillaceae; genus Paenibacillus; species Paenibacillus sp. FSL E2-0190. The sequence goes on along the minus strand of NZ_CP150306.1, from coordinate 3,783,132 downwards.
TGGACAGAAACCATTCACCACCCCCTCTTAAAAATCGCTGAAAGGTGTTTAAGGGAAGGTATATGGGTTGCAGCGATTTGTGGTGCTACAATGGGACTTGCCCAGACAGGATTGCTGAATTCACGTGGGCATACAAGCAATGATCTGGAATACCTTAAAATGATCTGTCCCACTTATACAGGAGAAAAGTATTACAAAATGGAGTCTGCTGTAACTGATGGAAAACTGATCACCGCATCTGGAATAGCTCCGTTGGAATTTTCTGCACACATCTTGAAAGCTTTGGATGTGTTTTCTCCAAAAACATTAGACGCCTGGTATAGCCTTAATAAGACTAGTGATTCTAAATATTACTATGAGTTGATGAATTCAATACAATAAAAGATATGGGAGTATCAGGTAAATATACAAGAATGGAACACCCAACGACTTTACATCTATTACCCCATATATAACAGTGTGTTATATATGGGTAAGGACAAGATGCCGTATGAGTAACAATGCGATTTAAAATATTCGTTCCACAGAAATCCTAACGGAGTACGATAGTTAAGCATAAAGGGTTCCACATATTAGTCATGACTAATATGTGGAACCCTTTATTATATCTGACTTTCCTAAATCTAGATCTTGATAAATTGAAAAATAAAGTTGTAGACTGCACGCTGGCGTTAAGTTGTCTAAGAATACATTTGGATAAAGTGGGAGATATTACTGAAAACTTCTCCAGATGGGCGGTTATTATGAAAAAAATACTGATATCATTTTTGGCGATACTTATTTTTTCCACTGTTACAGTAGAGGCTGCGCCTGAATACGCAAAATGGGGCAAAATTGCAGTAGAGGAAACACAAAAACGATACAATGCAGTCATAATTGATTATAAGCACATTGGTCGTACTGAACTAACACCTAAAAAGTCTGAAGAGAAATTCAAACTATGGATTAGAAGCAAAGCAGGTAACGAGTTTGGAGTTTTTGTATCGATCCAATTTGACCCGCTAACTGATACAATCCAATCGATTCAGTTTTCCGAAACTAATCGTTAGATTTAATAAATCTCGCGATTACGCTAATGGGGCACGATAGCACAATGACAACAGGCTGCCGAGATCATAGGCAGCCTGTTCAGCTAACTTATCCTCTAATTGAACTATCTTAATCCCAAGGATGAAATCCCTCCAAAATGCTGTGAAATAACAGCTTTTTATGAACAAAAACTAAGCATAGCGTACCAAAAAGGACTGAATTTACTACTTTATTCTACAATTTCAACATATGAAAAATTCACAATAGAAAACTCAAAACCTATTCCTCTCCCTAGCTACTATCCACTAATTCTACAAATTCTACGCCCATACAAACAAAAACCATGAAAAAGGATATCTACACCAACCCTTATGTTTAAACAAGCTTTTTTTCTATTTTTATTGCTAATTCCATAGCTTGTAAGGCATAGTCTAACTCGATTATTGATGTAGAACCCTCCTCTAAGCATTGGAGAGCATGCGTAATACTCTTTTCAAAAGGATTAGCTTGTTCTAACAAAAGTTGCTGTTTACCTGCAGAGGTATATTCAATTAATGATCCTTCAACCGTGCCGTTCATGTCGTCACTTTCTTGATAGACTAGCTTTCCTTGTTCAAAATAAGCCTCATACCCTACGGAAAAAGGATAACCAGTTGGCATTTGTGAGGATACAACGATCTCTGCGGAGACATTCGTTTTCTGAAAATGGGTACGCACTAAAGCTTGTTCACTTCGTCCACCATCGGTTCCCCACACAAAGTATTCTTCTAACGATCCAAGCAGCCACGTTACAAAATCAAGTTCGTGAATCATCAGATTTGTGGAGATAGAATGAAGTCCGAGATCCCCCCAGAGAGGAGACGTTTCTCTTTTTAAGGTGAAGGCTAAAAGCTTTCCATATTTCTCATTAGAAGTGGTTTCGTATAAATATTTGTACGCAGGATCAAATTTAATAAATTGGTTCACGAGAATTCGTCTGCCATACAATTGTTCTGCTTCCTTCATCGCAAGGGCATCTTCAATGGTAAAGCATACGGGGGTTTCACAGAATACATGTTTTCCATGCTTAAGCGCCTCAACGGCATACTGTCTATGTAAAGTCACGGGCAGACAGATATCGATCACATCAATCGTGGTATCAAGCATGATATCCTCTATATTTGTGGTAATCTCAACGCCTAACGTTTGTTTTAAATTTTGCAGCTTAGCTTCATTTCTACCATAAACAATAACTTTGTCTACACGCTCATTTTTCGTCAATAATTCTGCATGATAAGCTCCGAACCCTGTTCCTAATACGGCAATTTTCATATGTTTCAGCTCCCTTTATGTAATGAACTAATCATAACCTGTTATTGTTGACAACATCATGGCAAGAATTTTGAAGTATACTAGATAAAAAAGAAAAGCTCGGAGGTTCTCATGCGCTTGCATCGTTTGATTGCTATTTTATTATTAGTGGAATCGAGAGGGAAAATGAAGGCTAATGAACTAGCTCAAGCCTTGGAGACCTCTGTACGTTCAATCTATAGAGATATTGATGTGCTAGCTGAAGCTGGAATTCCTTTGTTGTCTATGTCGGGGCCCAATGGTGGCATCTCCTTAATGGAGGGATACACAGTTAACCTGAAGCAGTTACATGGTGAAGATGTAATCAATCTATATTTAACAGGTATGGGCATCTATTCTGGGGGCCATTCTGAATCGGGTCTTAAGCTGAAAACGACGCTGTTGAAATTAGAAAAAACATTGCCCGCATCCTACCAACCTGACATTCAGAAAGCGCAAAAACGCTTTTATTTCGATGACACACCTTGGTGGACAGAACGAATAGAAATTCCCTGTCTGGAATCTATTCGGACAGCTGTTTGGCGATCTCAGAAACTACAGATTGCGTACCAAAAGGTTAGCGGAGAAATATCATGCAGGAAATTACAGCCCTATGGTCTTGTGGTGAAAAAAGAGGAATGGTATCTTATAGCCTACTGTGAAGAAGCTAAGCACATCCGCACATTTAAATGTGAGCGAATTGCCTCTACGCAGCTTGTGGAAGAAGAGTACTCTATACCTATGGATTTTTCATTAGAAGAGCACTGGAAGCGGCAGGGACAGGTTTTTAAGCAAGCTTGTAAAGAGGAAGAGGTCTATCCTGTTGTGATTAGAGCCGATAAGAGAACAAGGTCTTCTTTATCTCAGCTAGAGGTCATGGAAATGAGGGAAGAAGGGGATGCATTCATTTTAAAGGTGAATATGTTTGGTTATGAAAGTGCATGTGCTAATATCTGGAGCATAATAGGACATTCCGAAATCATTGAGCCCTTAGAGCTAAGGCAATATGTGAAAGGTCAGTTGAGTTTTCTGCAGGGAATATATGATTAACCGTTTTTTCTATGTAAAAGAGACCGTAGCTATTGCATATTCTGCAAAGATACGGTCCCGATTTTCTGATAAATGAATTAATTCATATAGTTAGTTAACATAATAATGATTATGTTAACTAAGGTGAGTATGATCCAGTAAATGACATATTTAATTAGATAAGTTATCCTTTTATTGCTCTAGTTTCAACACCAAGTGTTAATTTCTCTCTGGCAACAAGTCTTTTGTGCGCTACGAGAAGAAAAGGAAGACCAAAAGCTGTTGTTAAAGCCAACGGTACGAAGATCGCAAGGCCATTCTGAGCGCCATAATGGTCTAACAACACCCCGCCGAAGATAGGTGCCATAACACTCCCTAAATTATTAAAGCCAATCGTACCAAAGTACGTCCCTTTCATTTCAGGTTTGGCAATCCGATCGATCAACATATCCATCATCGTAAAGAGTAAGACTTCCCCTATAGTGAACAGAACTACACTGATCATTAATAGAGCCACACCACCAGCAAGCCCCACTAAGAGAAGACTAAGTGCAACGCAGATATTCCCAAGGATTAAAGGGACAATCGGCGGGAATTTACTTGCCGTTCGTACAATGGGGTACTGCACTACTAACACTGTTATAGCATTCAGTGACAACATATAGGAGAATAATTGCCCACCATTGGTGAAATGCGTATTCATCGCTAAATATTGAGCCATTGTTGAGCCGAAGTGACCGTATCCTAATACACAAAAGATGGTACCCAGGAGTACAGGTAGGAACACACGATCTTTACCGGTGATTGTCAAAGCTTCGAGTAAACGTGGTGCTTGAGCTTGTGTACGGGCGGGCATGCTTGAACGATGTGCCTTAAATTGCATGAATAATACAATTCCATATGCAACATATACGATTCCTGCGATTAGAAAAGGAAAAGTTGATTCCGCAGAGCCAAGCTGTAGCCCAATGATTGGACCAAATACTACACCAAGATTAATTGCTGCATATCTAAGATTAAAGACAAGCAGCTTACTCTCGGGTGGTGTAATATCGGACAAAAGTGCCCGTGAAGTAGGCTCGAATACAGATCGACATAAGCCGTTCAAGGTGTTCACCAGGAAAAATACCCATAGATGTTGAGCCACTGAGAATCCGAAGAAGACGGCTGCCCAGCCAAATACCGAGATTAACATGACGATTTTGCGGCCAACAATATCAGAAATATAACCGCCATAAAAACTGGCCAATACGCCTGCCAGCGAGCTAACCGCGACCGTAATCCCTGTTTGTGTCGGGGAAGCTCCGAGAACTTGGGTTAGATAGATGGATAAGAACGGGATGCTCATCGAGGTCACCAGACGTCCGAACATGGTGCCGATGATAATTGTCCAGGCTAGTGGGTGAATGTGCCTTAGATGCTGATTCATAATGATTACGATCTCCTAGTCTTATTGCTCTAATATTGTTGCTGCATATTCCTTGTTGATTTATGTATAATTATAATGATAAAAGGGGGAAGGAAAAGTGTAAGAATTACATTGACCATTTCACCTTTAAAGGAGTGAACCATTTGGACCAGATAAGTAATCATTTTTTATGTTTAGCAGCAGGCGTTACTAGTTCGTTCAAAGTGAATGAACCTGTTCCTGTGACGATAGATTTATTGGCTTCGATCCTGATTTGCACTCCACGTAATGTTAAATTCGTGCTGCGGAAACTGGAAGAGCAGGAATATATTCAATGGCAGCCGGGGAGAGGCAGGGGGCATATCTCTCAACTTACTTTTTTAAAAAGTATTGATGAGGTATTCGAGGATAGCTTTCAGGAGTTAGTTAGTAAAGGCAAGATAAAAGAAGCTATCGAATTGATGAGCAGCGATCAGGTGACCGGTCCCTTAAAGGAACGATTGTTAACGATGTTAAATAAACAGATGGGTTTCCGTAGTGAAGCAGAGTCAACCTCAGGGCTGGACGTCCTGCGGATTACCCGTAACCGGCATATGGAAGTACTGGACCCTGCTTATGTATACACCGCTTTTGAATCCTATTTGCTGGGTCAGATCTATAGCACACTAGTTACTTATGACGCAACGACCGATACCTTTCTTCCTGGTTTGGCCCATATGTGGGAAGCTAATGAGGGCCATACAAGTTATATTTTTTACCTCCGTAAGGGGGTGCGCTTTCATCACGGAAGAATCATGACCTCGAGAGATGTAAAAGAGACGCTACAACGGCTTATCGACTTGAACAGCCCTGCGGTTAGCCTTTATAAGGATATCGAACGAGTAGAGGTTGAAGGAGATCATCGAATCCGGTTTGTGTTGTCACGTCCAAATCTCTTTTTTCTGCATCTGTTCAGTTGTATTCACATGTCCATTCTCCCTTACGATATAGACATCACTAGTGAAGTAAGCGGTACAGGTCCCTACCGTTTATTGGATCTGAATGAGGATGTTTTGGTGCTCGCAGCTTTTGATTTTTATTTCGGAATTCGGCCGCTTCTGGATCGTGTTGAGATTTGGTATTTGCCAAAAGAGGCTTCTAATGAACGCCAATACCAGCTGCCAGATCCTGAACATGGGGAACTTTTACCTGATATCATCAGCAATCACAGTATAGATTACCCGGCCTTAGGCTGTAGATATATTCTGTTTAATTTTCATAGAGAGGGAATTCATCAGCAGCTATGGTTTCGCCAAGTCATCCGTATCCTTTACAGTCGAACGGCTTTAATAAAAGAATTGGGTGGCAATCGTATCACTCCAGCAGATAGCTTTTTGCCATGGGAGAGCAGTAAGAGAGAGCTTCTAGATCCAACTTTGGAACATGCCCGAGCGCTTTTAGCGGAAAATGGGTATCAGGGAGAAGTCATTACTTTAGCAACTAAGGATAAAAAAGAAGAACGAGAAGAAGCGTTATGGCTCCAAACACGCGCTGCCTCCGTAGGTTTGCAAATTGAGTTATATTTTTTCAATGAATTTAAGGCAGATCATATACAGACAACAGCCGAGATCCAGCTTGCTGAAGAGGTTTTAGAAGATGATTGGCAATGGGGAATGATTAACTACTTTAATAATAAATCTAATTATTTATTCTCTTTGCTTAGAAAGGACCAGATTTCATTGTTTTCGAAGGTATTAGGTCCTTTCACAGAATCTCCAAAGGATGAACGGGTGAAACTACTGAATCAAGCAGAGGAGATTCTTCGAGACAATTACTGGGTGCTACATGGCTGTCATATGAATAAAAAAGCTCAGCTAAATCAAAGCCTGTTTGGTCTGCACACCGGTTCCTTCGGGTTTCTGGACATCTCTAAGTTATGGATTAAAACTAGGCTTTAAGGTTTTCTTTTGTTATACTTTCCAGGGAGGCTGTATCGATAGAATCGAATGGCGCTCTAGATGGATCAGATTTATGAATAGTAATTTATTTGTAGCCATGGAGGTGAACTCGTTGGATTTTGCTCAGATCCGTATGGACCGAGACAAAAGAACGGTCGATACTTGACTCTTTTTTTGCCATTCGGACCTGTTTAGCGGATAAGCTAAGCGGTCTTTTTATTTGTTAAAAATTAGGTGAAAAAAGGGGAGACTTACATGCGTTTTCTATTCGTGGGTGCAGGAGCTATTGGTGGTTATTTTGGAGGACGTCTGGTTCAAAAAGGGGAAGATGTAACTTTTCTAGTCCGTTCTACTAAACAAAAGCAGTTAGAAGATGAGGGTCTGGCAATAAAAAGTGTGCATGGTGACTTTCAGACTCCCGTTAGGACGATTACATATGGGGAGAAGGCAGCGCATTTTGACTGTATTATTATTGCAGTGAAGGCCTATCATTTGCCTCAGGTGATGATGGATCTTACCCCTTTCGTCGGTGAACAGACTATGATTCTCCCGCTCCTTAATGGGTATAAACATTTTGGTATTTTGCAGCAGCATTTTGGAGCAGAAAAGGTACTGGGTGGTCTTTGTTATATCGAGACAACGTTAGGTTCTAATGGAGCTATCATACAAAGTAGTTCTTTTCATAGTATTGTGTTTGGTGAATGGGCGGGTGGGGAGTCAGAACGAACGCAGAAACTTCTCAGTCATTTGGATAAAGCAGGATTCACTGTGATACTAAGCTCTGATATTCAGCACGAAGTGTGGCAGAAATATATATTCGTAGCTAGTTTAAGCGGGATTACAACTTTAATGGATAGCTCGGTTGGACCCATTTTAGCCTCATCTACAGCGCGTACTATTTATGAACAGCTTCTGAATGAGATCGTGAGTATAGCGCAAAGTGCAGGTATGCCTGTTGGAGCAGATATGGTGACTGCCACGATGCAAAAGATGGATTCGGTACTACCCGAATTTACTTCCTCTATGCATAGGGATATGCTAAAACATCTGCCAGTGGAAGCTGAGCATCTGCATGGTGCACTTTTGGCGATGGCTGTATCTGGTCAAGTTGTGTATCCTATTCTCGAAACCGTATATGCCCGTTTGAAAGTATACGAAAGCGTTAATGATATGAGATGATCTGTATAAAATTACTTTAAGGAGCTGGACGATTATGAAGGAACTGAATCAAAAGATAATGACATTTCTAATGTTCGAAGGAAAGGCTGAAGAAGCTATGAATTTCTATACTTCTTTATTTGATCACTCCGAAATCATCAGTATTAAACGTTATGGGACAAATGAAGCAGGCCCTGAAGGGAGTGTCATGCAGGCTACTTTTTCATTACATGGACAAGTCTTTATGTGTATAGATAGCTACGTGAAGCATGGATTCACCTTTACTCCAGCGGTATCCTTATATGTGAATTGTGAAAGTGAAGCCGAAATTGACCGCGTCTATGCTGCATTATCCCAGGGTGGACAGGTGCTCATGCCACTAGGCGAATATCCATTCAGTTCGAAATTTGGCTGGGTAGCGGATCAATTTGGTGTGTCATGGCAATTAAATCTTTCGGGGAATGTGTAATCGATTGATGTGTTGCACGGTCAGATAATATTCTGTATCACAAGGGGCCGAGTTCGTCTGTAAAATGACGTACTCGGCCCCTTAGTGTTCAGGCAGCGGAAAGGTCTGAGGAATCTTCTGATTTTAAATTACGATTGCAGCCCGCTTATGACTAATGAAGAAATTCTCTCGGCGACTTCTTGTTGATTTATAGTATTATTCCCTGTCACCCATTGATAGACACCTTCATGGATCATTTGTGCGATGATCGGTACATAAAAGCTTTTCCCGTGATCTGGGTAGATATCTCCTAAAGCGTTAGATAAGTGAACCTTCAGCTCATTTATAATCTTCTCTTTCAATTGAGGGACAACCATCCCTATATAACTGCTGCGGCATTGTATGTTTGGTTGCTGATAGAAATCGAATACCGATAATACGAGTTGAGTGATGCCTTCTTGATCGAATTTAATTTCACCTTCAGTATGTTTTACAATAGCAGCGGATGCCGAATCACCCATAATATAATCCAATAATTCATATTTATCATTAAAGTGTGCATAGAACGTGGCTCGATTAACTTTAGCTCCCTTTGTTATATCGACGATTGTTATTTTCTCAAAATCCTTCAGGGAAACTAACCGTAAAAAGGAGTCAATTAAAGACTGTTTAGTCTGTGTCAGCCGAATATTGTTTACTTTAGTAGCCATTACTTCACTCCTACCCAACAATTTAGCAATCTTGTTGCTATAGCAACATTTGCAGGTTGATTGTTGATTGATACATTAAATTAGTAGCTGTATATTAGCAATTAAAGCAACAGCTGTTACTTTAATATATCATAGAAAAGGAGTTCATCAAAAATGAGAAATATTGTTATCGTGGGTGCAGGGCCTGGGTTAGGATTGTCTCTAGCTAAAAAATTCGGAGTTAATGGATTTAGGGTGGCTGTCATTTCACGCAATCCCGAGAAATTATCAATGATCATTAGTGAACTTAAGAAACTTAATATTGAAGCACAATCTTTTGTAGCGGATGTGACAGATTTAGCTGCTCTAAAACAAGTCTTTCAAGCGATAATAAAAGAGTTTGGTTCAATCGATGTACTAGAGTTCAGTCCGTATGCAGGGTGGGATAAATTCACTCATGTGCTGGAAACTACACCTCAAAGTGTGTTGGAACAAATAAACAGTTACTTGCTGCCCGCCGTTCTTTCGGTTAATGAAGTATTACCCGATATGATCCATAGAGGATCAGGAGCCATTCTTTTTACCACTGGTATTTCTGCTATGTTCCCTTTGCCTTTTGTAGGAAATGGCGGCATTGTTATGTCTGGTATACGAAATTATGCTACTGCGTTACACAATGAGTTAATAGATAAAGGAGTATTTGTCGGCCATCTTTCCATAGGGACAATGATACAAGCAGGAACAGCTGGTGATCCTGATGTTATTGCAGAGACTTGGTATAGCTTATATGAAAAGCAAGATAACTTTGAGGAAGTATTCCCTCTAGGATTGGATCCGACCCATCTTCCAAATTAAAAAACTAAATCTTATTTGATTAGCAAGTCGCCTTAATGGCGGCTTTTTATCCTATTAGAAGACATATCTCTCATCAGAGTGAAGCAGGATTGAAGGTCAGATGTGAATGGATTTAATTACATTGCTGAACAACGGTTGTGCGTTCATTAGTAATCGTGACTTTGGAATGACCTGATAAATATTCGGTATAACCGCACACGGTTTGTTCTTTAGACTGTCCGTTAGAGTTGGTATATCGAAGATATATAGCACCTTCACCATTTAAACTCAATTTTGGTTTGAATTTTTTCTTTTGTCCTGCTTTTATTGGACTTGTATACAATTTCTTTGAATCCGCACCAATTAATCCTACTTCGATAGAGCTAATATCAACATCAGATTGATTATCTACGATGACTGAGAAGCTTTTAAACGGACTCAGAAGATTTGATATCGTCCCTACACCAAGAGCAACTCCACAAGTAATCAGAAATATCGTAATCCCTATAAAAAATCGTTTTCTCATTCTTCAGTCCCCCTATATAAGTAAGACAGGGGTTACTTAAAAAATGTTACAACAAGGAGAAGTTAGTTATAAAAATTCATTACCAAATCAAGCGTGGACTTGCATGTTATTATAAATATATTCCATATTAATGATTTGAAAAGGGGTTTTGTATTGACTATTATCCGTCATTTTGAACAAGGTGACATGCCATTACTTGGTGAACTTTATAACTCAGTATCTTCAAAGGGGAATGTTGTTTTTTGGTGGGTTGGCACTGAGGAAAATTGGGAAAATGTATATTGCGCTTTCGAGGACGGTAAAATGGTGGCCAAAGGTCAAGTGAGCATCATCAATATTGTGCCACCCGGCCGTTCCAAGGATAGCAGACATTCGATCTACCTGAACTTAAAAACAATACCAGAACGTGAAGCCGATTATGATTTATTAGAAAAAGTTTATCAGTCACTCTTATTAAGAGCACTCGAATTAAAAGAAACGTTATCAAAGGATTACAAAACCACTCTATGTGTAGGGAACGATTCGGCAGAAGTCTTGAATACTCAATTTTTCGAAAAAGTGAAGGGCTTCTCTCATTATAATAGCTTATTTAAGATGAAACACAATCTAAGTGATGGCTTGTCTGAACCCACTCTGGCTAAGGAACTTGAATTCGCAACCTGGAATATGGAGACGCCTGAAGAAGACGAGCATTATTTGGAATTAGAAGCTGAGATTTGGCCGGAAACTCCGCTAGGGAAAGAACGGTTAGCTGAATTTAAACAAAATCCGCTCTGGACATCACTTGTTGTTCGAGAAGGGGAGAAGGTTGCGGGTAGCTTAATGGTCTGGCAGGAAGAGAAGGGTGGCTACATCGAAAATGTATTTGTACTTGAGCCATGGAGAAGATCCGGAATTGCTAAGTACATGCTTTTTCAAGCATTGAGCTATTTTAGAACCCACGGACTGGAAGAGGCATGTCTGATGGTGCTTACGGAAAATGATTCTGCATTACAGCTATATGAATCTGTCGGTTTCATTCTAACGAATGAGGAAAGACGCTATCGGATTGAACTATAAAAGTTTTTGTAAGTGAAGGATTACCAAGCAAAGTGCGATAGCTTTTTTGTCGAGCTTAGGTTCGAGGTTAAGGTCGCACTTTATTTGGTAACCCGTTCTGTGAATTATCTGCTAAATGCTTTCATGCCTTTTGCTTCCCATCACATTTTTTACATACGTTAAGCTTTTCACCTGAAATGCCTTTCCCGAAGTACAACAGCTTAATACGTGTGCTTCCACAGATCGGACATGTTCCTCTGGCCCGGGATGGAATGCGCCAAAGTGCTTTGCCGCGTTTGTTTTTAGACATGATTTGCCCCCACCTTTACTCTTAATACTCCATCTTATGACCAAGAGGAACTTAAAGTTCGAAGAGCGAAAAGAATAGAAAATCGGAAGAAAAAGGGCTAAAAATCACCCTCAAAAAACAGCGTATAACTTAAATTATACGCTGTTTTGATTTTAAGACATTTTTTTTAGGGGGGTGGGGCACTTGGACGAGTAAAACAGGTGGATTTTAAAGGAATATTTTATAAATATCGGATGTCGATATCTTTGAATCTTCCCGCTGACATTTTAGGCATTCTGAATTGCAGGGAACCTTGTTTATAAGTGCCTCTGCTCTGATCTGGAATGACGGGAACTGGCAACTGAATAATCTCGCTATGATCTTTTCCTAAACCTGTTAATTTAATTTGTGTGCGATTGATTTGTGCCCATATACTTTCGGGGTGAATTCCGTTCGGAATACGAATTTTGGTAATCAGGTGATTATGAGTGTCGATATGCTCAAAACTTAAACTTGTGGTTTCGTTCATAAATGAAGAGGAGGTCGCTGCAGTTGCTTCACGGATTACTTTTTCGACATACCCGTCAATTTGGTTAGGATCCAACTTCCACTGCTCTTCAAGAGCTTTCAAGGATAACTTTTTCTTAAAAAAGGGATCTTCATTCATCCAATCTAAAGGGTTCGTCTTATTGGGACTCATAGCTCTGCGCCTCCTACGGTTTTTATCCATTGTATGGGCGTTTGACTTATTCAGTGACATCTGGGCGAATATCTACATAGAATAGCTTATCATTCCGAAAGGAGGAGTGGTTTGGTGGTTTCAATCATCGGCAATATTAAAATCAATAGCGTAGGCCCCAGCTCCACAGTCTTAGTAGGAAATACGGCATCCGTTATCCTGAGCAGCAACTCTAAAATTTATGCCGGTGCCAACTCCTTCTCCATAGGTGACTCCATAGGTACGAATATAACGAATAATGCGGCCAGCAGTACAAATACGATGGATTCAGATGTGGTGGATCAAGTATCACCTCCTTAAGGGTGGGGTTTAAATGAACATTACGGTATATCAATGCATATCGATCTATAATCTAAAAATCGGCACTATCTCTAATTCCTCGGTACTTCAGATTGGTACATCGGGACGAATCAATACTTTGTCTCATAATTATGAGACCTCTGGAGCTCCATCATCGGCTCCAACAACTCCAGCGAAAAAAATGGGTTCACCCCTTGTATCCTTACCGCCAGCGGCGGAACTATATGCACATCTGAATTAGGCTCTTTGTCCCCGCATACAATAAACCATAGGAGGGGGTTGTATGCATCCGTATTACGCTCAGCAGGTTTTTAATACACTAAGATTGCAAGCGGAGAAGATTCAACAGTTAGAGAAGCAACTTCGCGATTTGCAAGGCGATGTAGACAGCATAAAGAACAATAAATCTGCAAGTATAGGACCTATCAATTATCATTTTGAACAATTAAAAATCGAAAAGCTGGAAGGCACTTTAAATATAGGCATTACACCGAATGAGGGAAACAATCTGGATGAAGCGATGATCAACGGTAAACCTATTGGGGAGCGGGAGGATGGTACAACTGCCTTATCGGATCAGATTCGCCCACAGATTTTGAAGTATGTGCAAGAAGAGGTTCCCTCGCAATTTTCACGTTTAGAAAAAGAGAAGAATTTAAGCATTGATGAGCAATATATCCAAATGGTGACTCAGGATCTGCTGAATCAAATGGATGGACGGATTAACGAGTATGTAAACCAACTCCCTGCCACAGAAGAAGGGCGTGGATACACTGATGAGGAATGCGCTTCTATTGTAGAGCAAATCAAACGAGATATCGTTATGGCAGTAGAGCGGCATTTGGAAATAAATATAACCGGAAGGCGGGAGACGAATGAAGATAACGGTGATCAATAGAGATATTAGTGTCAATGCAGTGAAAGTCGTTTCGATCTCGGGTTCATCAGTATTTTTAGTAGGGGATACTCAATCCATTCATTGCTCCTCAGCGTCTGACAGCGTAATAGAATATACTCAGAGCGCGCCAGATCAAGTCAAAAAAGGCAGTTAACTTATGCATACCTCACGCATACAAGATGTTTATATCAACAATCTGTCCGATAGTTCTATTTTTATATGTGGATCTGTAGACCGGGTTCAATCTAAATTCCTGGGAAGCAAGGAGAATTATCTTTTTAACATAAAGGAGATTAATAATCACACGAAAGAAACTACACTCATAGATATTCCTATCCCTGTATGGACAAACCAAGGGAATGAAGCGGATGAATTTGTGATATTAAAGGATTCCGCAGAATCAATGATTAATATACAATATATAAAAATTCTGTCGATTGGGTCTGGCACGACCTTCCAGATTGGAAACAGCGGGTCAGTTCATCTGGAGAGTCGAACCAGTGAGTTTAAACGAGAAGTGGCTGCAAAAGATGAGGAGTAACAACAACTATTTTAATTCTTTTGGCAGGGAAATCGCGAATATATCGTGCTCCGTCTGGATGTAGAGTATACCATTCGCACTAAATAGTGTGCCGTATTGTTGTGCTCCGGTCTTTACTTTGCCAAGCGCTTTGCCTGTTTCTGCATTTATGATATAGAAGTAGCCATTCTCATAGCCAGCGTAAATCCCCTTACCCAGAAATTGAACGCTAAGCGCGGGACTGTCCGGACCGTTGAAGCTTATAATGCGATTATCGTTCATTTGAACGCCAGTAATCTGTGCATCCTTTTGGAAAAAAGCCATGTTATTTACTGGACCAGCCACCCAATTTCCGTACTCCTCATAACTTTTGGGTTCACTCGCTGTTTCTTGACCTAAGGTAAAGCGGTATAGTGGATGACCACCCCATTGGTCTAAACCTCCATCGACTGTATATAGATACGAGCCTTGAAGTGATGTAAAATAATTACCGAGTCTACTGACATCTTCGAGCGGTTTGTAGTTCTTTTTGGTCTTCGCTTTTCCAGTTTTAACATCTACATGTATCAAGGTCAACTGATAGCCTTTAAGAGGCTCGTTAGAGGCATCATTTGCAGCATTGGCTTGTTCGCGGAGTAATAATTCACCATCCCGGTAAGCAACAAAGCTATATAATCCCTGAATTCTCCATAACTTCTTGCCTGTAGCCGGATCGAGACCGAAAAACTGTGTGCGTCTATTATCAACGGTACTGGATACTACCAATACCCCGTTATAAAGGCCGTCGATACTTCCTACATACATAGGGATGTCTTTATTCTCCCAGATCTTTTTACCAGTGACCGGATGATAAGCTGCAATTCCACCATGCTCGTTCCGGAAGTACAACACTCCGTTAACTAACTCCGCGAAAGCATCGATCTCAATCGGATCTTTGGCAGCCTTAACCTTCCAAAGCAATTTCCCCGTTTGAGCATTAACTTTTACAAGATAACCCTCATAAGTGATAAAGAAAACCGAGTTATTCGTTATAATCTCAGGATTTGTTCCGTTTTTGTAGGACCATTTAACTTTGCCTGTAGTGAGATCGGCGGCCTTTAGTGTCCCGCCTGATGAATAATAGAATAATCCATTTGCAATAGGAGCCAGTTGGCTATAAATTCCTTGACCATCTGCCTTGTCGTGCCATAAGGGTTTAATTGTGGTGATAGAGTCGACGGTTGTTGAAGAGGAGGCAGAGGTTGTTACTGCTGCTTGAGCACTAGACAAATATATACCAGCTCCAGATACGAGCAAGGAGGAAGATATAACGGTCTTTAGGATAAACGGTACATATTTCACGATTTTAGCTCCTTATACATCATTTATAATATATTGACGCAGGGAATGGATATTTGTTTCTCAATTGTAAAAATACACTTGTTAACATAATAAATATTATGTTAACAATAAAAGGCGAATCAGTTTCGCACAAGAATTCTTGTGGGAACCAATTCGCCTAGTAAAGGAATATGTCAATAGTTGATTTGTTTAGAAACCTTCACGAAGCCATGTTGTCGCTAACTTGATAGCTCCTTTTTTAGCATGAGTCTCGGCTAAAGGATTCAGCATGACAAAATCATGAATGATGCCTTGGAAGCGGACAGCCGTAACATTCACGCCAGCTTCCCGCAATTTGGCGGCATAAGCTTCACCCTCATCCCGTAGCACATCTGCTTCACCAGTAATGACCAGTGCATCTGGTAAATCCCGCAGCTGTTCTAGGCTAGCACGAAGAGGGGAGGCCGTGATTTGATTACGTTCCTTAGGGTCAGTAGTATATTGATCCCAGAACCATTTCATGCCGTCCCGCTGCAAGAAATAGCCTTCGGCGAACTCATGATAGGATTCAGTATCAAACGAGGCATCCGTTACCGGATAGAATAATAGTTGTTTCGCTATCTTCGGCCCACTCCGTTCTTTAGCCATTAGAGTAATAGCAGCGGCCATATTCCCACCAACACTGTCTCCGGCTATAGAAAGCTTGCTAGTATCTAATCCGTGCTCGCTTCCTTTTTCAGCTGTCCACTGGAGTACTGCATAGATTTCTTCAATAGCTGTAGGATATTTAGCTTCTGGGGAGAGGCTGTAATTTGGGAAAACAATTGCGGCCTCCGCTCCGACAGCTAGTTCACGGATCAGGCGATCATGGGTATGAGCATTCCCAAACACCCAGCCTGCGCCATGAATGTACAGGATAACAGGCAGCGACGCTGATGAGGAGCTTGGGGGACGAACGATTCTTATGGAAACATCACCGTTAGGTCCACCTGGCACCATTAGATCTTCAATATCAACTTCAGGTTTATATATCTCACTGGATTGTACGCTATCTACCGTTTCACGGCCTTTTTCTGGCCCAAGGTCAGGTAGAAAGGGAGGTTTCGCATTATCATCGGCAAATTTTTGAGCAGCTGGCTCAAGAATGATCTTAGTTTTGTTTGGCATGATTTATCGTCTCCTTTGACTGGTCATAGTCTAGTATACCCTCTTCATTCCATAACCATCTAAGCAGCTGCTGAAACGAATGCCAATTTAGGAGTAGTTAGAGATTTGACGCTATTTGCACATTTATCGCCTATTGAGCACGGTTTCGGACACCAGTACAACTATTCCTTAAGGAGAAGTTCAAACGCAGTTAGAGCCTTACAACACCTTTTGTTGTTCCTTATGCATTTCAGGACCAATCTCTTCAGTGACACGTATCCTCTGTTTACGCTTATTACGGATAATCCAAACGAATACCAAAGTAATGAGTAGCGGATAGCCTATCGCCCAGCCCGTAAAAGGAAACACAGCAGCTGTTGCTAAAAAAGAAATCCAGCTTATCGTCACACCTAAGCGACTTCCTTTGAGCAGACGTATTCCTGCAGCACAACCTCCGATATAAGTCAGGATAAAAGTAGCATTCGGAAACTGGATCAGAGTGGTGATGGAGAGGGACCCGCTGCCATACAGCGTCATCACCGATACAAAACAGAGCAGAAGAAAAGCTATGCCACCGATAGGGGTATGATACTGTTTGGATATTTTACCCATCCATTTCGGCGCAGAGCCTTGGCGGGATAAAGCATAAGCCACACGTGAGGCAGCTCCTGCATAGGCAATAATTGTGGCTGTACAGATGAACAGACCGGTAAGTCCAGCAATAAATCCTCCCCAGCGCCCAAGAGGCTGACTAATAATCCAGACGAGTGAAGTGCTTGATCCACCTTTGAGGTAGCTTTGTGTACCAACAGTTGCTAGTGCGGAGAGAAAATATAGAATCCCTACTATAATAGCGGCGATAGTTACTCCTTTAACGGCGGCACGCTGTGGGTCCTTGAACTCCTCAGATAGGTGTGAGACAGCCTCCCAGCCAATAAAACACCAGAATAAGATTGCAGCAGCCTGGCCAATGCTCATCCACCCATGTGGGATAAAGGGAGTGAAGTGTTCGACTTCCATACGGGGCAGTGCAGTAGCAAAGGAGAAGACCAGCACAGCAACAATCGCTATAACTACCGCTATTTGTACCTTTCCAGCTACCTGCATACCAATCCAGTTCGTAATCAGGCCAATGACCAACATAATAGCGGCAATAGTAATTCTTGCAGATTCGTCCCAGCCCATAGCGGCGGTCATATAACCAGCTCCAGTCAGTGCAGCAACAGGTGCGCCAATCGGAACGGACATCAGAAAAAACCATCCTACCAGTGAGCCAGCTTTTGGACCAAAAGCAAGCGTTACAAAATGGGACACGCCTCCAGCGTTAGGGAATTTAGCAGAGAGCAGACCCATTGATAAGGCCATCGGCAAAATCAGCAACGACATAAATCCCCACGCCAGTAATGAAGCGGGACCCGCCATTTCTGCAGCTAAACCAGGAACAATTAAGACCCCAGAACCCAACACAGCCCCGATGTAAAGGGCAATAGCCTGAGGCATGCCAATGTTTTTTTGTAAAGTGTTTGAACCGGATTCCTTCATGTTTTTTTATCCTGCTTTCCTTGTCTTTTGTTCTAGAGTAGCAGATAATAGATCCATTGGAAAAACAGAATTTTTGAATAGTATCCATTCGATATTCCGATGGTTCATTTTCATTTAGGGGGAAATTCATGGAGTCACGTCATCTTTTTACCTTTTTAGTGGTAGTGGAGACGGGCAGTTTTACTAGAGCAGCACAGAAGCTTGATTATGCACAATCCAGTATTACTGCACAAATCCAAGCACTAGAGTCTGAAATTGGTCAGCCATTATTTGATCGGATCAGTAAAAAGATTATCCTAACCGACGCAGGGCGTCGGTTGCTCCCGTTCGCTCAAGAAATATCCAGAATGCACACTTTAGCAGAGGACGCGTTACGTTCGGATAGTGAGCTTACGGGTTCTTTACGGATTGGGGCTCCTGAATCTCTCGCTGCTTTTCGCTTACCAGGTATTATTAAGGAGTTTCGCGCTAAATATCCGAAGGTGCAAATTCTTCTGAAGCCTGGAGCTTGCTGGGAACTATCAGATTTTGTCCGTTCGGGTGAACTGGATTTAGCGTTCTTGTTGCAACCTGAGACGGAAGATAAAGATTTAAATATAGAAACATTAGTACATGAGCCGATGACGCTGATCGCAGCGACAGATCATCCCTTATTAAACCTTGCTGAGGTAGAACCCCTTCATTTAAAAGGAGTGACCATACTTCATACCGAAACGGGCTGTTCCTACCGGACTTTATTTGAACGGCATTTGAACAGTTACGGTGTTTTTCCTGACCCCACGTTAGAGTTTTGGAGCATCGAGGCGATAAAGCAATGTGTGATGGCTGATCTTGGCATTGCCTTTCTTCCATTAATTACTGTAAAAAATGAACTCGCCGAAGGCAAACTTGCCAGGTTGAATTGGAATGATGAATCACAGCGTGTGGCGACGCAGATCGCCTATCATCATAAGAAATGGAAATCGCCCGTACTGACGGAGTTCTTACTTGCGATACAAAAACATGCTGAGCAATGGAGAAGTCTAATATAGATCAACGTTAACAAGGAGGCTCTAAGGCATGAATGAGTGGTGTGAAGACTACGAAGAAGGGCTGGAGGCCTTTCTCATCTGGATGAAGGATGCCGGGTACACTCCCTATACGCAAAAATCCTATTTAGTAGATGTGAAACAATTTTTAGACAGCCTGAATGGTAAAAAGCTTGAGACGGTGAAGAAGCTGCATGTCATTTCTTTTTTGACCTCTGTCCGCGAACGTGGAGTGAGTGATGCGACCCGTAACCGGAAGCATGCTGCGATTAACTGTTTTTTCAAGGCATTGATCGAGCTGGAATTACTTCAGAACAACCCGGCAGCCGGGATTAAGAAATCCAAAACGGAGATCAATCGTGAGCCGGTCTACTTAGATGAAAGTGATCTGGGTCGGTTTTTATCTTCTATAGATGGTAAATACAAAAAGCGCAATTTAGCAGTTTTTTTGTTGATGTCCTATATGGGGCTTCGGGTGGGGGAAGTCCACACACTGAATTTGAGTGATTATAATGTAGAAAGACATTCTCTCCGTGTGTTTGGGAAGGGGCGTAAATGGCGTAATGTGCCGGTTCCCGAGGATGTAGTGCCTTTTCTGGACTCTGCGTTAGCAGAAAGGTTAGATCCTTGGCGCAGTAAAGAGGAAGCGATGTTCATTTCACAAAAAGGACGCAGGTTGTCGATCCGCGGCATTCAGCAAATTGCAGCAGATACCTTTGATCGTTTCCAAAGGGATGTGCCAGCAGCACAGCGACGTCCGTATTCAAGTCATAAGCTCCGACATTCCTTTGCAACCATGCTGCTGAGAAAAGGGGCAGATCTGCGCACTGTACAGGAACTGCTTGGTCACTCCTCGATCCAGACTACAACCGTATACACACATATTACCAGTCGTGAGAAGGAAGAGGCTATGTCTAAATTGCAAATCCAGCTGTGATAGAAAAGAAAGAAACCTCCTCAGAAAATTGATAACAAAAAATAACTTGTTATTATAACGGTATTGATTTATTCTAACAGTTATTAAGAGTTTTTTATAGGAGGTCCTAATCGTGAAGGATGTATTTCTAAAAGGGATGACTTATGGCTGGGGATCAAAACGAGGCGAATACCGTACAGAATATGCAGAAGATTCGATGAGAAAGCTGGCGGAGACAGGAAGCGAATGGATCGCCTTATCTTTTTGGACATGGCAAGACACAGTGCATTCAACAGAAATTCATTATGATTACGGTTACACGGTGACAGATCGTGATCTCGCACATGCGGTACAACTGGCAAAACAGCTTGGTCTTAAAGTTTGTCTTAAACCGGTTGTGAATTCGAGGGATGGCATTTGGAGAGCTAGGATTGGATTTCCGGAAGAGGGAGAGATTTATTGGGCAGCATGGTTCCGTTCTTATACAAATTTCATTAAACACTATGCAGAGTTGGCGGAAGAGCTTGAATGTGAGATGTTCTGTATCGGCTGCGAAATGGTAGGCACAGAGTCTAGAACTACGGAATGGAGACAATTAATTCAAGAGGTCACCAATCTTTATACAGGGCCGATCATTTATAATGCTAATCATGGCAAAGAAGAAGGAATCGAGTGGCTGGATGAGGTGGATTTTATCGGAACCAGCGCTTATTATCCGGTAGCTTCCGTGCCGGGAGATTCTTATGAGAATATGCTGGCTGGTTGGGAGCGGCAGAAACCGCGGCTTAAGTCACTGTCTGAGCGATTTGGCAAGCCTCTCGTATTCATCGAGATTGGATGCCGAAGTGCGCATGGATGTGCCACCATGCCATGGGACTTTACATATACAGACTTACCGTATTCAGAAGATGAACAAGCCAACTTCTATCGGTCAGCGCTGGAAGCATTCTGGAATGAACCTTGGTTTGCCGGTTACTTCTGGTGGGACTGGAGCACGAAATTATATGCCTTGGAAGAGGCTTCCATTGACCGTGGTTTTGATATTTATGGCAAAAAAGCCGAACAAGTTCTCAAAGAATATTACAAGCAACCTATCACTAAATAAATTGATAAAAAAGATCCGGAATTTCAGGTGAGCCTGGCCTGCTAAAGGATCTTTTTGTCATTGGCAGGCTAAGTTAATTCGTGTTATATTAAAAACCGTCCTTTTCATAGTGGAGGCAACGCTCCACATATAAAAAGGACGGTTTCTTGTGTCTTTTGTAGTCAAAAAGGGCTGTTTCCAGCCATATTCGCTTACAATTCTAGCTTAGCTATTTCTGCTTTTAGCTTCTCAGCGGATTTCTGGAATAAAGCCTGTTCGGTTTCATTGAGTGGGAGGTCCAGTACCTGTCGAACACCCGAGCGATCTACTACGCAAGGTGCACCGAGATAGACATCCGAAACCCCGTTATAGTTATTTAATAAAGTAGAAACATTCAACACGGCGCCTTCATTATGAAGAATGGAGACTACAATTCGGTCCAGTGCAAGAGCTATTGCATAAGAGGTTGAGCCTTTGGCATCAATAATTTCATAGGCTGCATTCTTGGTATCTTGGAAGATTTCTTCGCGTTCTGCTTCGTCAAAACCAAGATCAATCCCAGCTACATTCGCAAGACTCCAAACCGGAAGCTCTGAATCTCCATGTTCACCGATGATCTGTCCGTGAATACTGCGAGGATCGATTTCTTTGTGAAGACCGATCAAATAACGAAAACGAGCACTATCAAGTACCGTACCAGAACCAATTACACGTCTGCGGTCAAACCCACTTATTTTCAAAGTCGCGTAAGACAGAATATCTACAGGGTTAGTTGCAATAAGTAGAATGGCATGTTGGTTATACTTTGTTATTTTTTCAATGATATCTTTAAAAATCGAAATATTTTTACGAAGCAGATCTATCCGGGTTTCTCCCGGTTTTTGTGATGCACCGGCAGTGACTATAATGATATCTGCTTCACGGCAGTCTTCATAAGTACCAGCCCATAACTTCACACCGCCGACAAAAGGCATGCCGTGATTCATATCCAGTGCTTCGCCAAGTGCTTTCTGATGATTAACGTCAATAAGTACGAGTTCGGGCATACGTCTACGTAACAATAATGTATAGGCTGTAGTTGTACCAACTGCTCCAGTACCGATAACTACGACCCGATTGGGTTTTGGGGGGGCCATGTCTCCATCTCCTTAATATTTCAAATTTTTGGTTTCAATCTTGTCCATCATAATCGTTAACGGTAGTGTTTTCAAGCTGATCTTATTTAATGCATTACCCTAATTAAGGCCATACTAAAATGTGATTTTTATTTCATTATCTTAGCAAGACTAGACAGGAGAGAATGTAAGGATGGATTTATTTCGTAAAAAGGCTCTACACATACCCACAAGTTCTGAAGGGACGCAGTTAAACAAGACGTTGGGTGCCCTGGATCTAACAATGCTTGGGGTAGGAGCCATTATCGGCACAGGTATTTTTGTAATGACAGGAGTTGCCGCAGCAGAACATGCAGGTCCTGGTCTTATAATTTCTTTTTTACTAGCGGCGTTTGCCTGTGTGCTCTCGGCATTATGTTATTCGGAATTTGCTTCGACCATTCCTGTTTCCGGGAGTGCTTATGCTTATAGTTATGTAGCCTTTGGAGAACTATTAGCTTGGATCTTAGGCTGGGATCTTGTCTTGGAATACGGAGTTGCCGCAGCGGCTGTAAGCAGTGGCTGGTCAGGGTATTTTCAGGGGTTATTAGAGGGCTTTGGGATACATCTCCCAACCGCACTATCGGGGGCTTATAATGCACAAGCGGGTACAATAATAAATCTGCCTGCAGTAATCATCATTTTGTTAATTTCCTATTTACTGACTCGGGGAACCAAAGAAACGGCACGCTTTAACGCAATCATGGTTTTTATCAAAATAGCAGTGGTGCTTCTATTTATCGTAACAGGATTTTTCTATGTGAAGCCAGAGAACTGGACTCCGTTTCTCCCTTTTGGGTACCATGGCGTGATCAATGGCGCGGCCACAGTGTTTTTTGCCTACATAGGTTTTGATGCGCTAGCAACCGCTGCTGAAGAGGTGAAAAGACCCCAACGCGATTTGCCGATTGGAATTATTTCATCCCTTGCTATCTGTACTGTCTTGTACGTTCTTGTCTCACTCGTATTAACGGGTATTGTTCCATATACTGATCTCAATGTTAGTGATCCTGTATCTTATGCGCTTCGCTTTGTAAATCAGGATATGATTGCCGGTCTGATCTCTGTTGGAGCCATTGCGGGAATGACTACGGTACTGCTCGTGATGTTATTCGGTCAAACTCGGCTGTTATTTGCCATCTCACGTGATGGCCTACTGCCCATAAGTTTATCTAAGATTAATGCTAAAACACAGGTACCTGTACGAAGCACATGGATGGTAGGTATCTTAATAGCTGTGTTAACGGGTTTCATCCCACTGGACCGGTTGGCAAATCTGACAAGCATAGGAACATTGTTTGCCTTTTTTGTAGTGTCTTTAGGGGTAATCGCGCTTAGATATATTCATCCGGATTTAAAAAGAGGGTTCAGAGTTCCTTGGGTACCTTTCATTCCGCTGTTAAGTGCGGCAACTTGTGGTATTTTGATGTATAATCTAGGAAGTGAGACTTGGATTGGTTTTCTAATTTGGACAGTTGTTGGACTTCTAATCTATGCACTATATGGCTATCGTAATAGTAATTTGAATCATAAATAAGATTCAATCCATCCGAGAGGAGAGAGGTTATTGGCATCTAAGATTGCTGGATTGAAGGGAATAAGATTAATATTGATGCTGATTTTGTTAGCGTGGGTGGTCACGGCTTGTTCATCTCCTCCCCCTGAACCTACTCAGCAGCCCCAGCCGACAGAGGCACCTGAAGAAGGACAGACGATAACCCTGATTACTCCAGACGCCAATCATATTGACAATGATAGCGCTCCGAAATATCAAATTCAGACTCGTCTTACAGATTTTCAGCTGCTTAGTGAAAGTGAGGGTCTGGCCTGGGGGGTTACCAAAAACGAACTCCGGTTGTACTTGACCCGGGATAACGGAGCAACTTGGGCTAATATTTCACCAGCACCAAATGTGCAGTTCCTCTCCAATCCTGTGTATGGGAAGGGGATTTTCTTCACGGATCCATCTCATGGTTGGATTATAAGAAGTGCTTTTGGCTCGACAGAAACGATTGTGCTGCGAACCACAGATGGTGGCCAAAGCTGGAAAATCTCATCTTTAGGAGATGTGAATACAGTATCCTCTGTATATTTCAACTCACCCAGAAAGGGTTGGCTGATGACCTCATGGAACGCTTCTTCCAATAAAGAGAACAAGGCACTTTTTTCAACGACAGACGGTGGGGCCACTTGGGAAGAAGTGATGCAGAATGAGCAATACAATCCGAATTTCCCAAATGATTCGATACCGTTTGCCGGGGTCACCACTGGAATGATTTTTCGCAATAGTACACATGGATTTGTGACACTACAGACAGGTGCTCTTCCCAAAATCTTTATGACAAAAGATGGCGGTAAGAGCTGGAGCCTCGGGCCAGCTTTTCTAGTTAACGAACGTTTAGAAGATTGTGACCGAGTAATTACTGGCAAACCGGAGTTCTTCGATGCTAGTAAGTCTACTGGTTGGATGTCTGTTGGCTGTCAAAAGGATAAAGAAAAAACGATCACTTACCATGGATATTTTACAGCTAACGGCGGTGCTAATTGGAAATTCGCTTCCTTTGGATTGAACGCACAAGCTGGTGTTAATCGTCTAATTGCTCCGACTTTTTTGAATTCACAGATCGGTTGGACCATACTCGGCGACACCCTTTACCATACGATTGATCAAGGAGCGACCTGGTTACCTCTTAAAGAGAGCAGTGTACTGCGATCTAAGCTTTTGGAATATCCGGAGATTGTAAAGCTACAGTTTTTTTCCACTGAGGTGGGGTGGCTTTTGATTGAGAAAAAAGAGGACAAGCGCTCGATACTGTTACAGACTACGAATGGTGGTATCAGCTGGCGCGTAATGTAATAAGGAATAAGAACCTGCCTGATGGTAGGTTCTTTTGTTGTTAGCAGAGTGGGGGTTTATTGTTGTTTGTGAATGATTGAATATAAGGAAAAAACTTATTTAAAATTTTCTTTATAAATGTGAAAAAAATCACATGACATTTAAAGAATCCTGTGATATATTTAACACATAGAAAACAAGTTCAAATTTTCACAAACTCAGACATCGAATAGGAGAGATTACAATGAAAACATTCGAAACAGATTATATGACAAGAAACCTTTTGCAACTTTGCTACAACTGTGATGACGCTCATCTTTGTGAAACTGAAGAACAATGCAGAGCTTGCTGGGCTGAAAATGGAATGTTAGATGATCAGACAGACGAAACTAAGAAATTGCTAGACCTAGTTCATGCTTAATTTAATAACTGAAAACTCTGTATAGAGACCACTCGAATTCTTGATTTCTAAGAAAACGAAGTGGTCTTTTTTGCATCTAGTCTCACTTATTTAATGCTTTCTGGACTAGATGAGGCATATACATGTACAGAAGTACCCAGAACGCAGCAATTAGGCTGAATAACAAGAGGAAGAAGGGGGAAACTGTCATGGGAATGGGCCCGGATCTTTCATGGATGTTTGATTTTGCCGGAACGGTGATGCCGATCTTTATCGTTGTTATGATTGGTATTCTTGCTATATCAGCAGGCAGGGGCTTGCTTCAATGGGGCAGGAACAATGGCTCCCCCATACTAACAATCCCTGCGCATATCGTTAGCAAACGGACTGAAGTACGACAGCAGCAGCTTCAGGAAGAGAATGGCTCAACTCGTACTAGTACAACTTACTATTTAACGTACGAGCTGGAGGGCGGTAGTCGCATGGAATTTAAAGTAGATGGCCATGAATATGGCTTGAGTGCGGAAGGCGATAGAGGAATGCTTACTTATCAAGGAACCAGATATCATGGATTCCAACGACAGGCACAATACTCAACTGCGGAGTAGTCATATGTATTAAATCAAAACAGCGATCCTCATGCTCATGGTGGATCGCTGTTTTGCGTTTTGGTTATGTACCATTCAAGCTCATTGATCCTGTAGCTCTCAAAGCTCACTGACCTCGTAGTTCTCAAAGCTCACTGTAGGTGCGATCATCTATTAAGTGTCAGATCTTCATTACCCTCTCACCTTGCGGACCCAGATGACGTTATTTGCAAATTCAAGTCTTTTGAGCCTAGTTTCGGACTCCAATGCAGCTATTCATTAGAAAGAGGCTTATAATCGGTGCTTTGCGGGCCAATAGGGGCTTTAGGGTCCGATAGAATCTCAAAAGTGGATTAATATCGCGAATAAGGTCAGCTGTGTCCGATAGCGCCTTTTGAGCGGGTGCTGACATTGACATCGATATCAGCACCGATTCGACGCTACCACCGACGTGGACTCTGATGCTAAAGCTGCCGTTAACAAGAACATCGATGCTGACGTAGATAATTGTGGCTAGCACCGACACCGATGCCAGCACCGATTCGACGCTACCACCGACGTGGACTCCGATGCCAGCACTGATTCGACGCTAACCTCGACGTCGACTCTGATGCTGCCACCGACCCCGACCCCGACTCTGACGCTTTAGCGCGGACATATGCAGCATATGGACATACGCAGCTTAGAGTGTAGATAATGGGGATTTGCTGAGTGGTTAACAGGAAAGATCCCTACTCTAAAAAATAGGCGGGAACTGTCACCTCTTAGGCGAATGCACATACTATACAGCATGCAGTTAAGAACGAGGTTGCTACAAGAAGTGACCCCAAGGAGGAGACAGCGTGGCCGTCATCAAAACGAACTCGGAAGATGTGAAGGTGCTGGCGCGGTTGATGAGAGCGGAAGCTGAGGAAGATGGAGATCTCGGCATGCTCATGGTCGGCAATGTTGGCGTCAACCGGATTCTTGGCAATTGCTTGGACTTTAATAACATTCGGAATGTGAATGATATGGTCTATCAAAGTCCTGGAGGTTTCGAAGCGCCGCAGAAGGGATACTTCTACCAGCGAGCCAGAGAAGCAGATATCCGTCTAGCCAAACGTGTAATTGCTGGTGAAAGAACCTGGCCAGCTACCAATGCTTTGTGGTTCTTCAGACCCGCAGGTGATTGTCCTGCAACCTGGTATAACCAACAAAACACAGGCCGCTTTAAAGCCCATTGCTTCTTTACTCCGACCGGAGAAGATTGCCCGACTGTATTTATCGGCAATTAGGATGGTAACTGTGCAAAGAGAATTACTCAATAAAATGAGTAATTCTCACAGAAAGTTAGTGTGATTTCAATTGTGTCCAAATGTAAGTTTCATTAGTGTCCAAAGGAGCTTATGCTCTGATAAACATTTAGGAGGTTTCAGTAAATGATCGTTCAACCTTACCGCCCCGTAACTTATACCATCGGTAGTGTCTCTTCTTCAGGTATGCCAATGTCTTCCGGAATGCCGATGTCATCTGGAATGCAAGGCATGGGCAGCATGCCACCCCAAGTAAGCAGTGGCAGTCCAATGACTCCAGGGGGAGTAGTAGTTCAGAATCCACCACAAACGTTCGAACAATCCTACATTGAGAATATTTTCCGCCTGAATTTAGGAAAAGTAGGTACGTTTTATTTTACTTATGAGAACAATAAAGACTGGAATGCCAAAGTTTACAAGGGTGTGCTGGAAGCGGCAGGCCGTGACCACATTATTATCAGTGACCCTGCGACCGGCCAACGCACCGTCTTACTTATGATTTATTTTGATTATGCTACCTTCGATGAACCCCTTACTTACCAATACCCAGGTGTAATTGGCAATCCTCCAACGATGAGAAATTGTCGCTAAATTTAACCTATCTTCGATGAGAAGAACTCCAACGCCAAAAGGTTAGGAGTTCTTTTTATTTGTGATGAATTTATGGAATAATCTTGATAATCATCGCCCATTTTTTTTCGAAAGGACACGCATGCTTGCGGTTTGCCCCAATATATTAATATAATAAAGTATATATTCAAAAACGTGATTCTAGACTGGAGATGAAACCATTGGGAAATTGATACTGAAAGGAACAAACGGCAAGCATTTTGCCAATACTCTGAAAAAACGAAGGAGGTGGGCCTATCCATCCATGTACGGAAAATGGTGGATAGGAGTATAAATTGAGCGACCCTTTACCCGGTATATTACATGTTGGTCTTATTATTTTGTTGGTATTGTTAAACGGATTTTTTGTTTCAGTCGAATATGCAATGGTGAAAGTACGAAGTGGTAGAATTGATACCCTGATTGAAGAAGGTAGTAAAAAAGCTTTTAATGCAAAAAGCATTGTCAGCAACCTGGATGGCTATCTCTCAGCCTGTCAGCTCGGCATTACATTGGCTTCGCTTGCGTTAGGGTGGCTGGGTCAACCAGCTATAGCTAATCTTATCGGGCCTTTATTAGGAAGCATAGGTTTAGGAGAAACTGCTGTTAATGTTGTATCTTTGGTTATTGCTCTTATGTTCATTACTATCTTGCATATCGTATTAGGTGAGCTTGCACCTAAGACCATTGCTGTTAACAAGGCTGAATCTGTCCTTTTACTAACAGCAGGACCGATGAATGTATTTTACAAAATCATGTATCCAGTGATATGGATCGTTAATGGGCTGGCGCGTGGTTTACTGCAAATTTTCCGATTAGCCCCGGCTTCAGAGCTGGGAACGGCGCATACGGAAGAAGAAATTCGTATTATCATGCAGGAAAGTAACAAAAGCGGCTTTATAGATAATACTGAAATGGCGTTAGTTGACAATATTTTTGAATTTGTGGATACCATGGCTCGGGAGATCATGATTCCGCGGACAGAGATGATCTGTCTGAATAATCATGTTTCTGCTGAGGAGAACCTTGAGATTGCCTATGATGGCATGAGGACACGTTATCCCGTCTGTGACGGTGATAAGGATCATATTTTAGGCTTCATCCATATAAAGGACTTAATTAAGGATCGTCCACAAAGTTATCAGAAATTAATTCGTCCAATATTGACCGTGCCGGAATCCATTCAGATTAGTGCTTTGCTGAAAGTTATGCAGCGTGCGAAGACACAAATCGCCATATTGATCGATGAGTATGGGGGTACTTCAGGAATGGTGACACTGGAAGATATCATGGAGGAAATTGTTGGAGAAATTCAGGATGAATTTGATGAGGAACGTCCCGGTGTTGAGAAGCTTGGCGAGGATGAACACTCCATTGACGGTTTGATGCTTATTGAAGAGATTAATGATCTTTTAGGTCTTCATATGGAGACTGAGGATTACGATACGATAGGCGGCTGGCTGTATTCTAAATTGGAGGTTAATCCACCTCAAAAAGGGCAATCCGTAGAATTTGATGATCATCTATTTATTGTAGAAGAGACTGAGAATAAGCGAATTTCTCGAATTAAGCTATTGCGGTTACAGTTATTGAATGAAGAAGCTGGAGCTTAATGGAATTATATATTTTTAAAATAAGAGCAGCGTTTCTCCTTTTGGAGTTACGCTGTTTTTTTTGACCATACTGTTTGCCAAAAAGAGATTAATAATTATATAATTTTAAATGTATATGATAAAAACTACATTAGTCCCTAGAGGACAGAAAGGAATTCTCCTTGAGTAAACCTAAAAAAAGTCCAAATGTTCCCCAGTTGAGCAAACAAGAGAAACGACGGGTAGAACAGGAGCAACAGAAGCAGAAAACGAGAATTTTAGTTATTAGTTCAATAGCTGTAGTAGTTATCATTTTTGTTGGATTGTTTATGTTAGCTTCGAAAGATGCAGCAAAGAATGTCTCTACAGGAGAACCGGTAGAATTCAATTACAGTGAGCTACCTAGGATTGGTAATGAGGATGCACCTGTTAAGCTTGTTGAATTTGGTGATTTCAAATGTCCAGCTTGTTCCCAATTTGCTGGCTCCATGAAACCGAAAATTGTTCAAGATTTTGTCAATGAGGGAAAAGCAGCTCTTTACTTTGTAAATATGGCTTTCGTTGGTCCTGACTCTGAGACAGCTTCACTAGCTGCATTGTCTGTATACCATCAGAATAAGGATGAATTCTGGAAGTTCTATGATGCTGTGTATGCGCAGCAAGGGGATGAGAGCGTGGAATGGGCGACTGAGGATTTCTTGGTAAGCCTTGCTGAAAAAGAGAAATTAGCGATCGATTACGATCTGTTGCGTAAAGACATCCAAGAGAAAACTTATGCAGATGAGCTGAAGAAAGACATTCAGTTGGCAACTGACTCAGGCGTGACAACTACGCCTTCGCTCTACATTAATGGAGTGAAAACGGCTGAACCTTTCGATATTGAAGCGATTACATCTGAAATTAACACCGCCGCAAAAGCAGTGGAGGCAAAGTGACAAAATTCCTATCTTTTTGCAAGCGTAACTGCCTCTATCTGGCCTGGTTCGTCTCTTTGGTTGCTGTAGCTGGTAGCTTGTATTTAAGTGAAGTCTTGAAGTATGAACCTTGTAAGCTTTGCTGGTTTCAGCGGATTTTTATGTATCCGCAGTTATTTTTGTTGGGAATTGCCACTTTCCGTGGAGATAAGCGCATCATTCCTTATGTGCTTCCATTAAGTTTGATTGGTGGCAGTATCTCAATCTATCATTATGCGGAACAGAAGATTCCAGCGTTAAGTAAAGTTCTACCTTGTACAGTTGGTGTTCCTTGTAATAAAGATTACTTGAACTACTTCGGATTTATAACGATTCCTTTGTTAGCTTTAATAGCGTTTGCTCTAATAAGTCTCCTTCTTTGGTATGGACGTAGGGAAGAAGAAGTGATTGAAGTAGATGCTGAGGAGAGCTTAGGATTTTAGTTTTTACTTTGGAAGGTACAAAAAAGCTGAAAAGGTATTAAAATCACGGGCTAGAGGGATAATTGAAGATAATGAAAGAGAGCATCCAATAAGACGCTATATTTGAGCTTATTGGATGTTTTTTCATTCTTTTTTCATTTTTTTCAACGCTTTACTGTAGGCACTTTGTAGACTAATATTAGACCTTGTGAGAAGTTGAATATGCGCTGAATTTTCTTAGGAAAAACGGGGGAACCAAACTTGGCATTCATGCCAATGGGGTGAATCGGAACCGGGTCGAACAGACCTCTACCGTAGGGCTATAACCACAGCCCGAATCCGCCAGCTAACCTCGTAAGCAAGGTGGGAAAATGACCATGCATAAGCATGCGGATCATTTCCGTATGCTTATTTTTGTGTCTGCATTTATGAAATCCACCGATGAAAACAGCGCACGGAAATTCCGTTTCAGCTCCCAAAGAAAGGAACTGTATCCACCATGGTAAGCAAGGTAAAACGACTATTGATCGGACGTCCGATGAAGTCGAATGAACTCGATCATGAAAAGTTATCCAAGGTTAAAGCACTGGCTGTTCTGTCTTCTGATGCGCTCTCGTCTGTAGCCTACGGAACGGAACAAATTCTGATTGTACTGGTGGCTGCCGGGTTTACTGCCATCTGGTATTCCCTGCCAATTGCATTAGCCGTATTGGGCCTGCTGGCCATCCTGATTTTATCCTATCGGCAGACGATTTTTGCTTATCCGCAAGGAGGCGGAGCTTATATCGTAGCCAAGAGTAATCTTGGTATTCCGACAGGGCTGCTCGCTGGGGGTTCATTATTGGTGGATTACATTCTTACCGTAGCGGTTAGTGCCTCGGCAGGGACGGATGCGATCACATCGGCTTTTCCAAGTCTTCATAATCATACTGTTCTCATCGCTGTATCTGTTATCGTTTTATTAACAATCATTAATCTTCGCGGAGTGACTGAATCGGCTTCATTTATCGCAATTCCAGTGTATTTGTTTGTGGTTTCGATTGTTGTTCTGATTATCTCCGGTATCGTTAAATATGCAATGGGTGGCGCGCATGCGAATGTTCCTGAAATAGGCAGCGCCGTATCTAATGTAAGTTTGTTTCTACTATTAAAAGCGTTTAGCTCTGGTTGTTCAGCCCTAACGGGGGTTGAGGCCGTATCTAATGCGATCCCAAACTTTAAGGCACCGGCTGAGAAAAATGCAGCCAAGACGCTAATGATCATGGGACTTATCCTTGGCTTTATGTTTACCGGAATCACTGTGCTGGCATATTGGTATGGTATTGTGCCAGATGAAAAGGCTACGGTTGTCTCTCAGATCGCTGAATCGACCTTTGGCCGTGGCGGATTGTACTTTTTCATTCAAGGGATTACAGCAGTGATTTTGTTCTTGGCAGCTAATACAGCATATTCAGCGTTTCCGCTGCTCGCCTTTATGTTTGCAAAAGATAAATATCTGCCACATGCATTTATGGTCCGTGGTGACCGCCTGGGCTTCTCAAACGGCATTATTTTTCTAGGAGTTATGTCTATCATACTTGTGACTGCATTCCATGGGAATACGGAAGGTTTGATTCCACTATATGCGGTAGGCGTGTTCATTCCTTTTACCTTATCCCAACTGGGGATGATGGTGCATTGGATCAAAACAAGACCCGCTGGATGGGTGAAAAGATTTGTAGTAAATACCATCGGTATGCTGACTACATTGACGATTACGCTTATATTTATCATTACTAAATTCTCGAGCGTATGGATGGCATTCATTTTCTTACCTGCTGTAATGTTCGTGTTCCACCGTATTCATAAGCATTATTTGAATACTGCGGATCAACTGCGTATATGTCCGGCTACTGATAAACCTGTAATTAAAGGAAGTACTGTAGTTGTTCCTGTTGCAGGGGTTACACGTGCTGTATTACATTCCATCAGCTATGCGAAGTCTCTAACAGATAATGTTGTTGCTGTGTATGTAGGCTTTGATGAAGAAGACATTCATAAGATGGAGCAACGGTGGGAGGAATGGAATCCAGGTGTACGCCTGATTGTTCTTCGTTCCAGATATCGTAGTATCATTCGTCCGTTAGTGAAGTTTATCGATACGGTAGAGTGGAAGACCGCTGCGACGGATCACATCACGATTTTGATTCCACAGTTTATTACCAAACATTGGTGGCAAGCCGTGCTTCATAATCAGACCAGCTTTTTAATCCGCTCGTATCTAATGAATCAAAAGGACGTTGTAGTAGCGACTGTCCCGTATCATTTAAATAAATAAGTAGAAGATTAAAGATGAGGTTATATCCGGAACGTTCGGAATATAACCTCTTTTGTATTTTATATGAAGGAAATTGTTGCAAATCCACAGAATTTGAAATTTATATGTTGACACAGAGAATGAGAATCAATATCATTTAAAAGTGAAGCAGAGGTAAAGGTCACCTTTGAATATCAAAGCAGTTACATATAGGAGGGTTTTTAATGTTTTGGCTTAACAGAAAAAGATCAGGAAGCATGAAAGTGACGATGAGCGGACTAATAGTGATGACGCTAATACTTTCCGCTTGTGGTAATAATAATGCTGAAAGCTCATCAAATGCAGGAACAGCGCCTACAGCAGAATCTACAGAGGCACCTGCTGCACCTAAGACGTTAACAGATGCAATGGGTCATAAAGTAACGATTCCGGCTAATCCACAGCGCGTTCTGGGTTCATATTTGGAAGACTCTTTGGTAACTCTGGGTGTAACTCCAGTAGCTCAATGGTCAGTTACAAACGGCGTTCAGGATTATCTGGCCACTGAATTGAAGGATGTTCCTACAATTAGTTACGACCTTCCGTTAGAGGCTGTAACCAGCTTTGCTCCGGATCTTATTATCATCCCATCGGAGTCTTCTGTTCAGAACGGGATTTACGATCAGTTGAATAAGATTGCACCCACTTATGTAATTGGGGATGAACTAAATCAAGATTGGCGCAAATCGTTGCTCAAGATGGGTGAGATTTTGAACAAAACCCCTGAAGCAGAAAAAGCCATTAAAGATTATGATGTTAAAGCAGCGGCTGCGAAAGAACAGCTTGCAGGAGCTATTGGACAAGAGTCCGCGGCTATTTTATGGTTGGTGCAAAAAAACTTCTATATTGTAGACGAAACCCGCAGCAGTGGAGCTGTATTATATACAGACCTTGGCGTAACGCTGCCTAACTTAGTAACAGAGATCCCAGTAGGAACAAGAGCAACTTGGAATCCGATCTCACTAGAGAAGCTTTCTGAGCTGACCGCAGATCATATTTTCCTTGTAAATAGTGATAAGACTGAGGGTTCGGAGATCCTAGATAGTGCAATCTGGAAGGGCATCCCAGCTGTAAAAGCTGGAAATGTGCATGAAATGAGCTCAACAAGCAGCTGGCTTTACAGTGGTGCGAACGCTGGCAGAAAAATCATTGACGATGTGCTAAAAAGTCTTGTGAAATAAAAGTCGTAGTTCACCATGAATGAGACTGATCATTTCGGTGGGGAAGGGCGTGCAGATCAAGTATCTCGGGATACAAAGATCTGCACCATTTTTTTATAAACCAATCCAATAGTACGGAAAAATCGTTCCTGCAATTGTACAACATAAATATTTTTGCGATAATGAGAATGATTGTTGTTATCATATAAACCATTGTAACTATTGAATAAGGAGACGGCTCATGGTTTCACCCTCAGATTTCGCAAATCGTATTAAAAATGAACCCAAAAAAGCTCTACATACCCGACCGGCAGCTGCCATTGGTATTCTTATTTTTGGACTTGCTGCCATTGCCTTCGGATTGGCACTTTCGGTCTCAGTAGGTGCAGCAGATATCAAGTTAGCTACGGTATGGGAAGCTATATTTCATTTCAATCCAGATTTACAAAAACATCAGGTAATTAGAGAACTGCGATTTCCACGTGCTATTGCTGGCGCCTTAGTCGGTGCTTGCTTCGCAGTAGCAGGGGCTATCATGCAGGGGATGACAAGAAACCCGCTTGCGGATTCAGGGCTGTTAGGCTTGAATGCAGGAGCAGGGGTAGCGCTGGCCATAGTATTTGCTTTTGCACCCTCACTCTCATTCACTTCACTAATGTTGTATTGCTTTATCGGTGCCGCTGTGGCCTCTTTTATCGTATTCGGAATCGGTTCGCTTTCTTTTAATGGCCTGACCCCCTTGCGATTGACATTAGCAGGTTCGGCTGTTAGTGCTTTATTGGTTGCTATTAGTCAGGGAGTAGCTATTCTTTTCAACTTATCTCAGGACATAGCCTTCTGGTTAGCTGGTGGGATGGGTGGAGCTAGCTGGACTCAGATCAAGATTATATTCCCTTGGGTGGCCGTAGCCTTAATTGCAGCAATGATGTTATCACGATCCGTCACATTGCTCAGCTTAGGAAGAGAAGTAGCGGTTGGTCTGGGGCAGCGGACAAGGTTAGTTCAATTGGCATGTATGATTGTTGTGGTTATCTTAGCTGGAAGTGCGGTTTCAACGGTTGGCCCGATTGCTTTTATAGGACTAATTATTCCACATGTTACTCGTTATTTCGTTGGAGTGGACTACCGCTGGATTATCCCTTGCTCCGCAGTTCTAGGGAGCTTATTGATTATCTTTGCAGATATTGCCGCAAGAATGATAAATGCACCGTATGAGACACCGCTAGGAGCTTTAATTGCCATCATCGGCGTACCGTTCTTTATTTATTTAGCGAGTAAGCGGAAGGGGGAGCTGTAATGCCCAAATTAACCCTTACTCCAGATGAAAAAGAACGCCGCACACGCGCCCTAACGGTGTTATCACTCCTTGCTATACTGATCGTCGTTGTGTTTATAGTCAGTATGAATACAGGGTTTATGCGTCTATCCCCACTAGAGGTATTACATACACTCATGGGTGATGGAACACATCAGCAAAAGCTTATTTTATTTGATTTCAGATTACCCCGCATCGTAATTTCATTGTTAGTTGGAGCGGGCTTTGCAGTATCGGGCTGTATTCTACAAAGTCTCGCACGTAATGCACTCGCTGAACCGGCTACGCTGGGCATAAGTGCTGGTGCAGGTTTTGCGGTAATCATTTTTATCTCGTTTTTTCCGGCTACAACAGCAGCTCCGGTATTTGTCTTGCCTCTCCTAGCGCTTGGTGGGGCTGGCCTGACCGCAGCTTTAATCTATATTCTTGCCTACCGGAAGGCAGATGGTCTGTCTCCTACAAGGCTGATCCTTATCGGGATTGCGGTCGCTGCAGGAATCAATGCTTGCCAGCTTGTATTGGCACTTAGGCTTGATCCTAATAATTATCAATTTGTAGCTACTTGGATCGCCGGGAAAATATGGGGTGGGGATTGGAGATTCGTCCTTGCTTTGCTGCCTTGGATCGCGATTCTGTTACCGTTCGCCTTCTATAAAGCCCGGGTTCTAAATGTATTGAATCTAGGGGACCATACTTCATTAGGTCTAGGAATGCGTGTGGAGAAGGAACGTATTCTCCTTCTGGTAACAGCCGTAGCGCTTGCCGGCTCCTGCGTCGCGGTAAGTGGAGGTATTGGCTTCGTCGGCCTGATAGCACCACACCTGGCTCGCAGGCTGGTGGGACCCCGTCATCAGGTGTTATTACCTGCTAGTGCTTTGACAGGGGCGCTTCTTATGATTACCGCTGATACCATTGGTAGATGGGTATTGCAACCTGCCGAAGTTCCTACTGGCATTGTGGTTGCGATTATTGGCGCACCTTACTTTTTATATTTACTCGCCAAGTCGAAAGCGTAAATTAGTTCATACTTAGGAGCATAGCTCCATAAAACTTTTAAGGGAGTTGTAGATCATGTCAGAACGTTTGAATACAGAAGAATTAAGTATTGGGTATGCTGAGGCTACTATAGTTAAGGGATTGAACTTGTCTATCCCTACGGGGAAAATCACCGCACTAGTGGGCGCTAACGGCTCCGGTAAATCTACAATCCTCAAAACGATGGCCCGGATTATGAAGCCGAAGAGTGGCACCGTAATGCTGGACGGCAAATCGATCCATAACTTTTCAACTAAAGAGGTTGCTCGTCAGCTAGCGATTCTACCGCAGAACCCAACGGCTCCTGACGGTCTGACGGTATCTGAGCTGGTCAGCTATGGTCGTTTCCCTCATCAAAAAGGATTTGGCACGATGACCGCAGAGGATCGCAACATCATCTCCAACGCCATCTCTGTTACGGGCATGGAATCTTTTCATGATCGCCCTATTGACCGTCTCTCTGGTGGACAACGTCAACGCGCTTGGATCGCTATGGCGTTGGCTCAAGAAACAGATATTTTATTCCTTGACGAGCCTACAACGTTCCTAGATATGGCGCATCAGCTCGAAGTTCTTCAACTTTTGCAAAAGCTGAATGAGGAAGAAGGCCGTACCATTATCATGGTCGTGCATGATTTGAATCATGCTACTCGTTATGCGCAGCATATGGTAGCGATTAAGTCCGGTACTGTGGTTAGCGAAGGCTCACCTACTGAGGTTATGACACCAGATGTATTGCGGGAAGTGTTTGGAATTGAAGCGGATATCGTTCCGGATCCACGTACGGGTGTGCCACTGTGTCTTCCTTACGAGCTTGCTGCCTATAAAGCTGTGTAATTATCATCTAAAAACATACAACGAACAGGCTCCCGTCATTGACAAGGGAGCCTGTTCGTTGTTACAGTTGTGGTTGCCTACAATTTCATAATAACTCTTTAAAATAGATCAAGGACCATCATTTATACATGGTTAAAGGAGCATGAAAACATGAATATTGACAAAATTCAAGATGATCTAGAGCAGCTAATGACTGCAGGAATAGTGAAAAGTCATGAGAATTTAAAAGATCACGTGTACACTAAAATGGGCGGCAAAGCTGATATTTTGGCTGCACCAGCTACTTATGATGAAATTCAAAAGATCGTTACATATGCAGAACAAAATGGGATAACCCTTACGGTACTTGGGAATGGCTCCAATGTGATTATCCGTGATGGAGGTGTACGTGGAATCGTTCTGCAAACGGCAGGACTGACCGAAATGGGAATTCGCGACAATCTCTTATATGCGCAATGTGGTGCCAAAATAATTGATGTTTCCAGATATGCGCTTGATAAGGAGCTTACGGGTCTTGAGTTCGCCTGTGGCATTCCAGGAACAGTTGGTGGAGCGCTCTATATGAACGCAGGTGCTTATGGCGGTGAGATCAAAGATGTCCTGCATAGTGCACTAGCTATAAATAAGAACGGGCAATTGGTAACTCTGCAAGGAGATGAGCTGCAATGGGGATACAGAAAAAGTGTATTCGCAAGCGGTGAGTATATTGTACTTGAGGCCAAATTTGCTATGACTTCCGGTGATGTTTTAACGATCAAGGCAAAAATGGATGAACTAACTTATTTACGTGAATCGAAGCAACCGCTTGAGTATCCATCCTGTGGGAGTGTGTTTAAGCGGCCTCCAGGCCGTTTTGCAGGTCAGTTAATTCAAGAGAGCGGCTTACAGGGTACAAGAATCGGCGGTGCTGAGGTATCCAAGAAGCATGCGGGATTTATTGTGAATGCAGATAATGCAACAGCCAGTGATTACATCGGGCTAATCCACCATGTAAGAGCGACTGTGAAGGATAAATTCGGTGTAGAGCTGGAAACTGAAGTGGAGATCATTGGAGAAGAATAAATGATAAGCAAAAAGAGCCCGCAGATCGCTGTGGGCTCTTTTTGCTTATCATAATCATGTTCGTTTAATCTACTGAAAGGATGTAATTAGCTCTGTCCGTAGTTATTTCTGCCTTGCGGTCGGCTAAGTCTACGATTTGAAGACCTTCAACAGCTAAATCATAAGTGGATTGTGGCAGGGATACCAGTTCACCATCGGCGTTAAGTGTGCTGCCGAAACCTCTTAATATCAGTGCACTTCCAAGATATTCATCAATTACGTCGTCTGCACTGCGGAAATCTACGGCCTCTAAATTGAAATGAACTTTATCCAGATCACGAAGTTCTTTCTTTTCAATAGCGATTGTTTCATTTAAATGATTGTTAAGCCAATCCATAAGCTGCTGTATACTTTGTTCCATAAAATGCTCCCACCCTTAGCTCGAAGATTATTATGAATAAGTTACCCTTTTCTTAGGATTTGAATCCTTTTTTTTGCCACATCTTAATTAACTGTATGAATAGTTCATGTAATTAAAAAGAAATCCGCGATCAAATTGCCGTGGTTTTTGAGCTTCCTAATCTCTACATACGCAGGTCTATCCACGTTAATCTGGAGTTATTTGCTGATCTATATAAGGTAACAGTAAAGAGTAGAACTTGTCAGGAGCGGGCTACCCATGGTATAGTTCAAGACGCAATATGCTTTAAGAAGAAGTCTGCGCTAAAGTTGTGCAGGAGAGGTTCGCGAACTCCCTCTATAAAAAACTAAGAATATATTAAACAGTACAAGCGGTTGCTGTCCTTTATCCGGACGTTGCTTCCGTTTCTTCTTAGTGGAGCCAAGTTTTCGAAATCTCGTTCTTCTTTCCATTACCGGCCAAGGCCGAAGGAAAAGAGAGGGGTTTTTTGTCGTGTCAGAAGGAAGATTGAAAGAGGAAATGCAAGAAGTTACTTTGCTTGGTAATCAGGGAACACAGTACAAGTTTGGTTATGATCCAGACATTCTGGAGGTGTTTGATAACAAACATCCCGGGCGTGATTATTTTGTTAAATTCAACTGCCCTGAGTTCACTAGCTTGTGTCCTGTAACGGGTCAGCCGGATTTTGCCACGCTGTATATTTCGTATATTCCTGAACAAAAAATGGTGGAATCCAAATCATTAAAGCTGTATCTGTTTAGCTTCCGCAACCATGGTGATTTCCATGAGGACTGTGTCAACATTATTATGAATGATCTGATCTCACTGATGGATCCGCGTTACATTGAGGTATGGGGCAAGTTCACTCCGCGCGGAGGCATTTCAATTGATCCTTATTGCAACTATGGAAGACCGGGTACGAAGTATGAGGCGATGGCGGAACACCGCTTAATCAATCACGACCTCTATCCAGAAAAAGTGGACAACCGCTAAATTCCAACTTGTGATAAGGAGAGATTCATATGAACAAAAAAGCACTCGTCGTATTCAGCGGCGGACAAGATAGCACCACTTGCCTGGTTTGGGCATTGCAGCAGTATGAGGAAGTGCAGGTAGTTACCTTCAACTATAGTCAACGTCATGCGGCTGAAATCGAAGTTGCAACAGAGATAGCAGCTAAGTTTAATGTAAAACAGCATATTCTTGATCTGGGGCTGCTCAATCAGCTGGCACCCAATGCACTTACCCGTCAGGATATAGATATTCTGGCTGGTGAAGGAGATGAGCTTCCAAGTACTTTCGTCGATGGACGGAATTTGTTGTTTTTATCTTTTGCCGCAATATTAGCTAAACAACTGGGGTACTCCCATATCGTCACTGGGGTTTGCCAAACGGACTTTAGCGGTTATCCGGACTGCCGTGATGTTTTTGTGAAATCATTGAATGTTACGCTGAACTTATCTATGGACTATGAGTTTGCGATCCACACTCCCCTAATGTGGCTGGATAAAAAAGAAACGTGGAAAATGGCCGATGCACTGGGGTATTTTGATTATGTTCGCGAACACACACTGACCTGTTACAACGGTATTATTGGCAGTGGCTGCGGTACTTGTCCAGCCTGTCTATTGCGTCAGCGTGGTCTTGAGCAATATGAGGCGGAGAGAATGGAGGCCGGTTCTTAATGCTTAACGAGGTTTCAGTCTGCAAAATATTTACGTTCGATGCGGCACACCAGTTAGTGGGACACAAAGGGAAATGCAGCAATCTGCACGGACATACTTATAAGCTCGAAGTAGTGCTTAAGGGCAAACCTATGGCCGCGGAAGGCCACTCGGATGAAGGTTTCGTCATTGATTTCAGCGATATCAAAATGACAGTACAACAAAGCCTTGTAGATCGTTTAGATCACGCTTTTCTTGCCATGGGAAATGAACCTGTGTTAGAGACGTTAACGAATACGGGCTCCAAAGTAGCCTTGTTGTCTTTCCGCACCACAGTAGAGAATATGTCTTCATATATTGCCTACAAGCTTAAGCAAGCAGGGTTGCCTTTGTACTCGGTAAAGCTATGGGAGACTCCAACCTCTTGGGCAGAGGTGCTGG
Organism: Paenibacillus sp. FSL E2-0190; assembly: GCF_037992965.1. Classification (NCBI taxonomy): domain Bacteria; kingdom Bacillati; phylum Bacillota; class Bacilli; order Caryophanales; family Paenibacillaceae; genus Paenibacillus; species Paenibacillus sp. FSL E2-0190. The sequence goes on along the minus strand of NZ_CP150306.1, from coordinate 3,741,831 downwards.
CTGAAGATGTTCCGGATGAAGGGCCATCCTACCGTTTGTATGGAGGCTGTGATTGTGAGTAAGATTCCTGTAATTGAAATGTTCGGTCCAACTATTCAAGGCGAAGGTGCGGTAATTGGAGTGAAGACGATGTTTGTCCGCACCTATGGCTGCGATTATCGCTGCGGCTGGTGTGACTCCGCTTTTACTTGGGATGGTACGGCTAAGAATAAGGTTCGCATGATGGAAGCAGAAGAAATCATAAATGAATTATTGGCGTTAGCTGGAGATAATTTCGACTGTGTTACGATTTCAGGCGGTAATCCTGCCTTGATTGGTGAAGGAATGGGTACCTTCATCAACCTGCTTCATGAGCGTGGAATAAAAGCAGCGATAGAAACTCAGGGGAGTAAATGGCAGGATTGGTTCAATGACGTGGATGTGCTGACAATCAGTCCTAAACCTCCAAGCTCAGGAATGACAACGAATTGGGAAATGCTAGATAACATCATGAGTAAGATGGAGAAACTGGGTCGTTCTACGCATAGCTTGAAGGTCGTAGTGTTTGATGATAATGATTTTGATTATGCGAAAAACGTTCACCAGCGATATCCGAATGTGCAGCTCTTTCTGCAGCCTGGTAATGATGATGTCACGGAAGAGGGCAACATTTCTGCTCGACTTCTGGGAAGGCTGGAGTGGTTGTTTAATAAAGTAATCGCGGATTCGGGTATGAACAAGGTTCGTGTACTTCCACAGCTGCATGCATTGATCTGGCATAATAAGCGTGGCAAATAAATGTTTGATGAAATCGTCCGGGTATCTGCTTACAGATACTCGGTTTTTATTTTTAACAGTTGTAACTTCTAGTAGGTAGATAGTCTGTCCCAGTTTCTGGTATGATTTTAAAAAAAGCTCTTGGAGGTTATTCATTTGGAACAATCAACAGCATTATTAATTATCGATGTTCAAGAAGCCATGTTCTCCTATGATCTAAAGCTGTACGATGAAGAGGGTGTGATGGACAGGATTGTCTCCCTTCAGCAAAAAGCTCGATTAGCAGGTACTCCTATTGTGTATATTCAACATACCGAAGATGAGGAGTACACAAAAGGTACACCCACTTGGCAGATCAGTCACCGCATCACACCGCAGGAAGGCGAAGTTATCGTTGAGAAGCCTACTTGGGATGCTTTTCACCGAACGGAACTGCAAGATGAACTCCAGAAGCTCGGGATTACGAATCTGGTGATCTGTGGGATGCAAAGTGAATTCTGTCTGGATACGACGATAAGACGCGCATACAGCATGGGATATAAAAGTGTACTGGTCTCAGACGCTCATAGCACCTTTGATAATGGGGTTCTGAGTAGTAGGGAGATCGTTAAGCATCATAATGCGATAATTGGAGGTAGATTCGCCCAGTTACGAGCTGAAAGCGAGGTTCAGTTCTAGATGAATACACCCCAGGCTGCCATGAAGCCTATTCAGCGTTCTCGCCTTAGATTGTTTGCTGGCAAACGATATTTTATTTGGAAAAGATATTTGAAATGGTGCACTGGACGAAGCAAAATAGCGAAGCAGCGTACGGATGAAACTTTAACTTATGCAGCTATGACTCATGCTACCCCGTTATTAAGAAGTCTTCGGAATGTAGATATGGTGCTTCAATACAATAAAATAACTAACTTACGGCTGGCAATTGCGAAGCTGGATGGACTTGTTGTGCAGCCGGGGGAGACTTTTTCCTACTGGAGAAGTATTGGTAAGCCCACTAAGCGAAAAGGGTATCTGGAGGGTATGGTGCTGCATTATGGTGGTTTTCATTCCGGGGTTGGAGGAGGCTTATGCCAGTTGTCTAATCTGATCTATTGGATGGCACTGCATACGCCACTTACCGTTATGGAACGGCATCGTCACAGTTATGATGTATTTCCAGATGAACAACGTACACAACCTTTTGGAAGCGGGGCGACCTGTTCTTATAACTATTTGGATCTTCAATTAAAAAATAACACCGCTCAAACGTATCAACTAAAGCTCTGGCTGGACGATAGCCATTTACACGGGGAGTGGAGATGCAATGAGCAGGCGTTTTATGATTATGAAGTATACGAAAGTGATCATAGGATTAGTCTAGAGCCTTGGGGCGGATATATACGCAGTAACAAGATCAGTCGAAAAGTATATACACGCTCTGGAGATCTAATTGGAGATGAAGCTGTAACTGATAATTACGCACTAATGATGTATTCTCCGCTTCTTCATGGATAAGAGGGTAGGGCTTAGGGATATAACATAGAAAGGCATGAAAATTATATCTCTAGACCATCTCCAAAGGAGCGGATTAACAGCATGAAAGCACTAACCTACCAAGGGAAGAAAAAAGTGAAAGTTAAAGAAGTAGCTGATCCGACGCTTGAGAAAAAAGATGACATCCTTGTTCGGATTACCACTACGGCGATTTGTGGCTCGGATCTGCACATTTATAACGGGGAAATACCAGGTATGCATGATGATTATGTTATTGGTCATGAGCCGATGGGGATTGTTGAGGAAGTGGGTCCTGACGTAACTAAAGTCAAAAAAGGTGACCGAGTCATCATCCCCTTTAATGTCGCCTGTGGGCAGTGTTTTTTCTGCCAGCATGAGATGGAGAGCCAATGCGACAATGCTAATGACGCCAAGGACACAGGCGGTTATCTTGGTTATTCCGATACTTATGGCGGTTTTGCAGGCGGACAAGCTGAATTGCTACGGGTACCTTATGGTAACTTTGGCCCTTTTGTAGTTCCGGAGGATGCAGAAATGGAAGATGAGAAAATTCTTTTCATATCTGATATTGTGCCTACTGCTTGGTGGGGAGTAGAAAGCGGCGGAGTGAAGCCAGGGGATACAGTCATTGTTCTCGGCTGCGGTCCTGTTGGACTGCTTACTCAGAAGTTTGCCTGGATCAAAGGTGCCTCAAGAGTCATTGCGGTTGATCATATTGGCTATCGTCTGCAGCATGCGAAGCTGACCAATAATGTCGAAATTTACAACTTTGAAGAGATTAAGGATATTGAAGCTCATTTGAAGGAGATAACACATGGGGGCGCAGATGTAGTTATTGACTGTGTAGGTTTAGATGCCAAAATATCTGCTTTGGAGAAAGTGGAAACCACTCTGAAGCTACAGGGAGGCTCACTCAGTGCATTTAGAATGGCCTCGGATATCGTACGTAAATTCGGAACTATTCAGCTTGTGGGAGTTTATGGGCTTAATTACAATATGTTCCCTTTGGGTCATCTATTTGAACGCAACATTACTTTAAAAATGGGACAAGCGCCGGTGATTCACTATATGCCGTTGCTGTATAAGATGATTAAAGAAAATAAATTTGATCCTACAGATATCATTACGCATCGCCTGCCAATTAGTAAAGCGGAGCATGGCTATGACGTTTTTAGTGAGAAAAAAGAGGATTGCATCAAGGTTGTTCTGAAGCCGTAGCCTTTTAAGAAGCATGAGCTTTCGTCAGAAATGACATTGCTTGTGCTTTTTTTAGTGAAATCTTATGAAAATAGATGCATTTTTTCACGGTCTGCGTTAAATTAACATAAGTGACTTAAGATATTGAAAGGACGCGTAACATGTGAAACTTAAAAAACCGCCACTTCCGATTCCACTATTAATGTTGATAGGGATTGTGGCCATCTCCTTTTCCGCCATTTTTATTAAATGGTCTGATGCACCTGCATCTATACAAGGCATGTACAGATTATTATTTACCTCACTGCTGATGCTACCTTTTGCAAGACCCTATAGTGGAGCTGCTTTTGCTCTTCGTAAAAAAGACTGGCTAATGCTCATCCTCTCAGGCGCAATGCTTGCGCTGCACTTTTTGCTATGGATGGGATCATTGAAGTATACTTCGGTAGCTAGTTCAACAATGATCATGGCGCTGGAGCCTGTATTTATTATGCTGGGTGTTTATTTTTTGTATAAGGAAAAGACAGCTCTGTCCGCTATTCTAGGGCTTGGCATTGCGATTGGCGGTGTCGTGTTTATCGGCTGGGGTGATATCGGCATCTCTGCGGATAATCTAAAAGGTGATCTATTATCGGTCGGAGGTACTGTCGCGGTAGCTGTACATATGCTGATCGGTCAAAAGCTAGTGGTGCGCATGCCCTCTTACTTATATAGCTTGATTGTCTTCTTATCAGCCGCTGGCGTGTTTGCCGTATACAATCTGTTCATGGGGATTTCCTTTTTTAATTATCCGGCCAAGGAATGGGGAATCTTTGTATTGTTAGCAGTGGTGCCAACGGTGTTTGGCCATATTTTGTTTAATTGGTTACTACAATATGTATCCGCGACTACGGTTTCAATGAACATTTTAGGAGAACCAGTGGGTGCCAGTATCTTAGCGTATTTACTCTTGGGTGAGCAGCTAACAACCTTACAATGGGCAGGTGGGCTGCTCGTTATGATTGGCCTCGCAGTATATTTGTACGCGGGAAGAAGGAAAACTATCCGGATGGCTGATGCCATTCAGAATGCTTCATAACAGATATTTTACACATAAAGGGGTAGCAATGGATGGAAGAGCAGAATCAATATTCAAATAATCAGGCAGAAAAAAACGCTGTGCCAACAAGCGAAGAGCTTTGGAACGAAGATACTTATACCGCTTGGGTAACTCGGTTTGGTACACCGTCAGAAGCAGCTGCAAAATTAATAAAGGAACCAAGTGCAAAGCTTCACCCGCTCCTTTCTTTTTTTGGAGAGGTGAAGAGTAAGAAAATGATGAATTTAATGGGCTCAAACGGGATGAAGGCCGTGGCACTCTCATTACTAGGTGCGGAAGTAACGGTTGCTGACTTCTCGGAAGCCAATGCGCGATATGCGGCTGATCTTGCCCAAGAAGCAGGGGTACCACTAACCTATATCGTCTCAGATATTCTTAAGCTGCCAGAAGACGTCCTTGATGGTTCATATGACATCGTCTTTGCAGAGTTAGGAATTGTTCATTACTTTACCAACCTTACACTATTCATGGAAACGGCTCGCCGATTGCTATCTCCTGGAGGCGTATTTGTACTCCGCGATTTTCATCCGGTAACGACCAAGCTTATTTCCTCGAAGGGATCTACTGCGAAGGTACGCAAACACAAAGTAAACGGAGATTATTTTGACTCTTCATTGGAAGAGAAGAAGGTATCCTATTCCAAGTATTTGCCTTCCACAGGTAAACCAGCAGGTGAACAAGAGCATAGTGTTGTGTATTGGCGCCGCTGGACACTCGGAGAAATTGTAACCGCAGCAGCTAATAGCGGACTAGTGATCCGCCAATTAGTAGAAGAACCTAATCTATCTTCCGACGTGTATGATAAGGGAATTCCTAAGACCTTCACATTGGTGGCTGGAAATGGCGCAAGCCTTTAGGAGGGTTCGCTGACATGTGATTTTTAGGGTATAACATTTGTGCTGAACTGAGGTGCTCTCGGTTCAGCTTTTTTTGTATGTAAAACATAAAATTTTAAACTTTTTTACGGAGATTATTCCATTACAATGGCAACTTATAGGGAATACAATGATTTTACATTCCGGATTGAAAGCGATTACTTTAAGGGTTAAGGCATTCTCAAAGAATTTGAGGTGGATATCAAAATGAACGAAGTGTTGCTTCGTATGGAGGGAATCAACAAGTTTTTCCCAGGTGTTCATGCTTTGAATGAATGTCAATTTGAGCTGAAGCGTGGGGAAGTTCATGCGTTAGTAGGAGAAAATGGCGCTGGCAAGTCTACCCTTATGAAGATTGCGACAGGTGTCTATTCTAAGGATGCTGGTCAAATGTGGTACAAGGGAAATGAAGTGGAGATTGTTAATACCCGTGAAGCACAGGAGCTTGGAATTAGTATCATCCATCAGGAATTGAATTTAATGACTCATCTTACGGTCGCCCAGAACATTTACATTGGACGAGAGCCGCGAAAAGGTCTGAAATGGTTCGTTGATGATGTGGAGATGAACCGAAAAGTTCAGGTACTGTTTGATCAAATGAATCTGAAGCTGGATCCCAGAGTTTTGGTATCAGACCTGACCGTTGCTAATCAGCAAATGGTTGAAATCGCTAAAGCCTTGTCTTTCCAAGCCGAGGTATTGATCATGGATGAACCAACCGCCGCGTTAACAGATACAGAAATTAACGAGTTATTTCGAATGATTGAGCAGCTACGAGATAAAGGTGTGGGAATTATTTATATCTCTCACCGCATGGATGAATTGAAGCGAATTACAGACCGCATTACAGTTATGCGTGATGGTTGTTATGTAGATACCGTTCGTACCGATTCAATAACGATTGATCAGATCATCAGCATGATGGTTGGACGTGAATTATATCAAACGTCGAAACCAACGATTGCAAAACAGACTCAGCAAGTTGTCTTAGAAGTTCGGAATCTTTCTAGAGGGCATGAGTTCAAGGATATTAGCTTTCATCTGTATAAAGGTGAGATTTTGGGCTTCGCTGGTTTAATGGGAGCTGGACGTACCGAGGTTTTACGTGCCGTATTTGGTGCGGATCCCATCGATGAGGGTGAAATTATGCTCCATGGAAAATCGGTTCGGATACGTCAGCCACATCAAGCGGTACAGCATGGTATTGGGTATTTGTCCGAAGACCGCAAACGTTTCGGATTGCTTGTGGATATGGATATCAGCATGAATAATGCGATTGCCTCCTTTTATAAATTCCGTAATTCATTTGGCTGGATGAAGGAGCGGGAGATGCGAAGCTCAGCGGAGCAGCATGTTGAAGCGCTAGCCACCAAAACTCCAAGTGTAGATCAAAAGGTTAAGTTTCTGTCCGGAGGTAATCAGCAGAAAGTGGTCATCGGCAAGTGGTTGACTAGAGACTGTGATGTACTCATCTTCGATGAGCCTACACGAGGTATTGATGTAGGCGCGAAAAGTGAAATTTATAAGCTGCTGGATCAGCTTGCGAGTCAAGGGAAGGCGATCATTATCATTTCTTCAGATCTTCCTGAGATTCTAAGAATGAGCCACCGGATTATCATTATGTGTGAAGGGCGTATAACAGGAGAACTCCCCGCAGAAGAAGCATCGCAGGAGGCGATTATGAAATATGCGACGAAACGTTCATAACTGTTCAAGAGTTAACCGGAGGTGTCAGGACTATGAAGATCGCGGATAAAGAGATTAGTCAGCCAGCGGGTATGAAGCAATCGGGAGGGCAATCCGGATTCAAACAAAAAATATTGGCATTTGCCAGTCTGATCATATTGGTCATCGTATTCTCTTTATCCTCCAGCAACTTTTTTCAATTCTCAAATCTTGTCGGAATTCTAGTTTCTACAGCTGTAATCGGAGTATTAGCGCTTGGAGCTACCTTTGTTATTATTACGGGCGGCATCGACCTTGCTCTGGGTACTGTAATGACATTCTCATCTGTTATGGTTGGAGTCATTATTACCTTCTGGGGTCTGCCCGTCCCGTTAGGCATTGTAGGTGGGATTCTGGCTGGAGCACTGTGCGGCTTTATCAGCGGTTTGATGGTGGCGAAGATGAACATTCCACCCTTCATCGCCACTCTGGCGATTATGATGGTCACCAAAGGCTTGTCGCTTGTCATCACCGGTGCCAAACCTATATATTTCAACGATGATCCGATCTTCGCCAAGATCGCCATGGGTAAAATGATCCCCGGTATACCCAACACCATCGTTATCTTCTTATTACTCGGTATGATCGCAAGCATAATCTTGTCTAAGACGATTATTGGGCGTTACAACTTCGCGCTTGGCAGTAATGAAGAAGCTACTCGCTTATCAGGTGTGAACACAGTCAAATGGAAGATTATTATCTATTCCATTACAGGGATTTTTAGTGGAATCGCAGGTATCCTGATGGCATCACGTCTGAATTCAGCACAGCCATCACTGGGCACCGGTTATGAACTAGAGGCTATTGCGGCAGTGGTCATTGGCGGAACTTCCTTAAGTGGAGGTGTAGGTTCTATTCTAGGCACGATTATTGGCGCACTGATTATGAGTGTGCTGACGAATGGCTTACAGATTATGTCCGTGGCTCAGGAATGGCGGACGGTCATTGTCGGTGTTGTAATCATCATTGCGGTTTACGCTGATATTCTACGCCGCCGTAAGCAATAAACTTGGTATGATCTCCATCCGGAGTGATATACAAAGCAAATGACGAGGGGGAAGATTCAAATGAAACTGCGTCGTAGAGGGTTTATTATGCTTGCCAGTCTATTGTTAGTCACTACTTTGCTGAGTGCATGTAACAACAATGATAGTAACAAAAGTGCATCCGGTTCAGACAAACCATACATTCCAGTCATATCAAAAGGGTTCCAGCATCAATTCTGGCAAGCGGTAAAGCAAGGAGCGGAGAAAGCTGCTAAGGAGTTTGATGTTGAGATTACCTTCGAAGGTCCAGAAAATGAGAGTCAGGTGGATAAACAAATTGAGATGCTGCAAACCGCTCTCGATAAGAAGCCAGCTGCAATTGCGCTTGCCGCACTGGACAGCAAAGCTGCGATTCCTTATCTAGAAAAGGCAAAGGAAAATAAGATTCCGGTCATCGGCTTTGACTCTGGTGTAGACAGTGATATCCCTGTAGCAACGGCAGCGACTAACAATAAAGCAGCAGCGGCGTTGGCCGCAGATAAAATGGCTGAACTGATTGGCAAGAAAGGTAAAGTGGGTCTTGTCATACATGACCAAACAAGCAGCACGGGGCAACAGCGTCGCGATGGCTTCTTGGAACAAATGAAAGAAAAATATCCGGATATTCAAGTGTTAGAGCCGCAATATGGGGGTGGAGATCAGTTAAAGTCCACAGACCTTGCGAAAGCGATGATGCAGGCAAATCCGGATCTGAAAGGAATCTATGGCTCTAATGAAGGCTCTGCTGTAGGTGTGGCTAATGCAGTAAATGAATTGCAAATGAATGGTAAGATCGTAGTCGTCGGCTTTGACTCTGGCAAGCAGTTGATGGATGCTATCCGCAGTGGTGTTGTGGCTGGTGCTGTTACACAAGACCCCATTGGTATTGGCTATCAAGCTGTGAAGGCAGCTGTGCAAGCGATTAAAGGGGAAGCGGTTGAAAAGAACATCGACACGGGGTTCCACTGGTATGATAAAAACAATATGGATTCCGATGAGATCAAACCTCTACTATACGAATAGAGTTTAATAATAGAGGTTGCCTCACGCAGGCGGCCTCTATTATGCTTATGCTGATAAGTTCAAAGTTGTGGAGGTGTTGGATGTATAAAATAATTCTGGTTGATGATGAAGATGAGGTTCGTGAAGGGATCAAACAGAAGATTACATGGAGTAAATATGGGTTTGAGCTGGTTGGTGATTTCGATAATGGCAGAGATGCACTGGAAGCAATCGAGCAGCATCGGCCTGACGTAATTATTACTGATATTTGTATGCCTTTTATGGATGGACTGGGATTGGCCAGAGCTGTGATGGATAGGTACCGGGATATGAAGGTCATTATCGTCACTGGATATGAAGACTTCGAATATGCGAAGCAGGCCATAACACTGAAGGTGACTGAGTACTTATTAAAACCGATTAATGCACGTGAGTTTGCTGAATTTCTAAGTAAGATGAAGCAGGAATTAGATGAAGAGCATCTACAAAAAGCGAATTTAGTTAAGCTTCGTATGCAACTTAGTCAGAGTCTTCCATTGCTGCGGGAACGATTTTTGGAGCAGCTGGTAACTACTCGAATGAAAAGCGAAGAAATCGAGAAAAAATTGAGTTATTTTCATATTCCGTTGCAGGGTCAAGTGTACCTTGCGCTCGTTATAGATATAGAACTGGAGAAACGAAGCCAGGACCTAGCTTTTGATGCAGAGCTACTGCGTTTCGGCGCCTTTAACATTGTTCAAGAGCAGCTGGAGAAAGAGCAAGATGGAGTGGTATTCCAGACGAGAGATGGAAAAATCGCTGCGATAAGATCCGGCAATTCGGAGACGTTAGAAGTAGCAACGCAGCTTCTTGCAGAGCAAGTCCAGGGTAGCTTAAATAAATATTTGAAGCTGTCATCCACCATAGGCATCGGTAGAAAATATAATACTTTGCAACAAATTCCACTATCCTTCCAAGAAGCGGTCTCCTCCATAGAATATCGTTACCTTTTAGGCATAGATAAAGTTATCTCCATACAGGATCTTGAGTTTGGCAAGGGATTGGATCAGGCGCATTTCACCTCATGGGAAAAGCAATTTATATCCGCTTTAAAGACAGGTAAAGCTTCTGCTGTATCGGAAATTCTGTTGAAGTGGTTTCAGGAGCTTAAAAGTAATACCTCCTCTATAGAAGGCTGCCGTAGCAGCATCTATCAGCTGCTGGTTTCTTTGATGAACTATGTGGTCGACATCGGCTTCCCAAATACAGTAGTTGTTTCGCATAATATGTTTGCAGAGGTTGCTGCGCTTAAGACTTTAGATGAAGCAAGGAATTATCTGGAGAGGACTTGCTATGAGCTGATACTTAAACTATCGGAACAGAGAACAACGGTTCGGACTTCTCAGATGCAAGCCGCAGAAGCTTATATTCGCGAGAATTATTGTAATGACAGCTTTTCACTCAATGAGCTGTGTAGCCATATTTTTATGAGCATCAGTTATTTCAGTGCAACTTTTAAACAGCACACCGGTGAAACATTTATAGAGTATCTGACTCGACTCCGTTTGGAAAAAGCAAAAGAACTCCTTACGGTCACACAGTTGAAGACATATGATATCGCTGCCAGAGTTGGTTATGCTGATCCACAGTATTTTAGTGTTATTTTTAAACGTAATGTAGGAAGCACACCGAAGGAATATCGACACCGGCAGAAGGAGAATCTCTCTCTATGAGATCACAGCGCTTTTTCCGCAGCCGAAGTATTCATACTAATATTGCTGTCTCCTTTTCACTTCTTATCCTCTGCACAACTATTGTCCTGAGTTATACTTCCTATCGCCTGTCCTCAGCCGCGGTCAAGGGCAATTCTGTAGCCTATACTTCACAGTTAATAGAACAAGTAAAACTGAATATCGAGAATTACATTGGCAATATGGAGAGCATAGCCGCTCTGGTGTTAACTAGCAGTGATCTAGAGAAGTATATAAAAGGCTCGAATTTAGATAAAGAAGAGGCACTTAAGAATAAACTGCTTGCCAGTCATTATCTCCGGTCAGTCGTTCAGTCCCGCTCGGATATTTCCTCTATATTATATGCAGGCTCAGATGGCATGACCGTTTCGGATCGACAGCATGCTGTTTTGAAACCGCTTCCTGAACTAATAGCTCAAGATTGGTATCAAAAAGCTATGAATCAATTAGACGTTGCAGTTTCTTCCTCTCATGTGCAGCACATCTTTCAAGATGAATACCGGTGGGTAGTCTCGATCAGCCGAAAACTCTCGAATGCGAATGCTATGACGGAAGCGGATCAACAAGGTGTACTGCTCGTAGATCTCAATTACAGTGTAATTAATAATCTATGTAAACAAATCGAACTGGGAAAACGAGGTTATGTTTTTATCGTCGATCCCGCAGGTAGCCTTGTCTATCATCCACAACAGCAGTTGATCTACTCCCAGCTCAAGTTCGAACAATTAGAGACGGTCCTTGGGATCAAGAGTGGATCTGTTACGGTTAATACGGGGAATGATCAGAAACTGTACACTGTGGACACTACCAGCTTTGGCTGGAAAATAGTTGGAGTCACTTATCCGGATGATTTGGTCGCGAACAAGCAACGTATGCAAGGAACCGCCGCCTTATGGGGAGCAATTAGTTTGATTTTTGCTATGGCTATATCGATATTTCTCTCTTACGCACTGACCAAACCGCTGAAGAATTTGGAGCTGAATATGAAAAAAGCGGAACGTGGAGAGTTCGACATACGCGTGGAGATTGAGAGCACGAATGAAATCGGCAAGCTTGCTCGTACGTTTAATCTTATGATTATGAAGATTAAAGAGTTAATGGGACAGATCGTTCTGGAGCAAGAGATGAAACGTGTGAGTGAACTGAAGGCACTGCAAGCGCAGATTAAACCTCACTTTTTGTACAATACACTTGATTCGATTATTTGGATGGCAGAGACAGGAAAGATGGAGGAAGTGGTTGAGATGACTTCATCTCTATCCAAGCTGCTTCGTTCAACAATTGGTGAGGGTGAGGAATTGATTCCGCTGGCCAAAGAATTAGAGCATATTCGGCACTATTTAACGATTCAGAACATGCGTTATCGTAATAAATTCACTTATTCCATAGAGGTACAAGAAGATATCCTAACCTGCAGCATTTTAAAAATGGTACTTCAGCCTTTGGTTGAAAATGCGATCTATCACGGCATAAAACATAATCCTGAGCAAGGGCACATTCTGATCCGAGCAAGACAAGAACAGAACGATATTATCGTACAGGTCATTGATGACGGTATTGGGATGGATGAAGAGCAAATGGGTAAGGTACTGCTGCAAAAATCAGATTTCAAGACTGGCAGCGGTGTAGGTGTCGCGAATGTGAACCATCGTATCCAGCTGTATTTCGGTGTGAAATACGGTTTGTCTTTTGCAAGCGAGATGGAGGAAGGAACGACGGCCACTTTACGAATACCTGTGATTTATGAGGAGGAGAGTCAATGAGCGCTTTACGGTCAAAAATTGGCCTGTATACTCTGCTACTGCTCTTCATTGTTACTTTGGGTTCATTAGCCTATCGTATGTTTACAAATGAGCTTGACGCAAAGGTTAGGACCATTATTTATGTGCCCAAGACTATCGATAGCAGTATTGAATTCTGGGAAGTGATGAAACAAGGTGTGGCAACAGCGGCTAGGGAGTTCGGCGCAGAGGTTCGCACGGTTGGAACGGATACAGAGCTTGATGTAGATCAACAGATAGAACTGCTGGAGCAAGCAATTAAGGAGAAGCCTGACGCCATTATTTTATCAGCTACAGATTATTATCGCCTCATTCCAATCGCGGAAAAGATCAAATCAGCTGGCATTACGCTTATTACTGTAGATTCGGGCTTAAGCGGTGGTGTATCAGAGAGCTTTATTGCTACAGACAATTATGAAGCAGGACGTAAGGCAGGGCAGGAGTTAAGAAAATATATTGATCCGGAGGATAAAGTCGCTATCGTTAACTTTGTACAAGGCTCTGCCACCGCAATTGAGAGGGAAAGAGGGGCTCGTGATGCCCTTTTAGAGAATGGAGTTCATGATGTGCAGCCTACATTATTCAGTGATGGTTCCGTGCGAAAAGCGTACCAGTTAACTGTTGATTTACTAAAGGACGAGCCAAATCTAAAAGGGATAATAGGTCTTAATGAACCTTCTACACTAGGTGCTGGGCAGGCGATTATGGATATGGGATTTCAGGACAAAGTGAAATTATTTGGGTTCGACAATTCTAGCAATGAGGTGAAGCTCCTCGAAAAAGGGATCTTGCTTGGCACGGTTATGCAGAAGCCTTTTAATATGGGGTACTTAGCTGTGAAGACAGCGATTGAAGCTGTTGAGGGTGAGAAAGTGGAACGGATAATAGATACAGGCTCCGTGATCATCACGAAGGAGAATATGTATTTAAGTGAAAATGAGAAATTAATGTTTCCTTTTATAGAATAAATGAACAAGGTAGCTTCTAAAACCGTTTGCGGCTTTAGAAGCTACCTTGCTTTTTTAAAGATCAAGAGTCGTTACTATATCAACAAAGGATTGCTGCAACGGTGTTAAAATATGATCTTTACGCCAGCCGAGCACAAACCCGCCGCTTTCAGGCAGAATCCCTGGCAGGTTGGCATAGCTAAGCTTGCCTAGCTCAATCTCAGCTTTAACAGCCGCTTTAGAACATATGCCAACACAGTCACTCCCGCTAACTAGCTGCTTAATCACTTCTGGAGAATTCAACTCGGATCGGTTCCATAAACGGATTTGATTGAATTGTGCCCATTGATCGGCATACCCTCGTAAACAAGATCCTTGCTCATGCTGAATCCACGGCTCATTGGCAATTAGTTCAGGTGTTAATTTCTCTAGGCCTTCAAATGGATGACCAGTTGCAAAAATTAGGACAGGTTCATCACGGACAATAAGCTGAAAATCAAAAGATTCGTCCTGCCAATCCGCAGTATGTAAAATGGCCATCTGAATATCCCGACTACGGAGACGCTCACGTAACAAAGCATCGCTTTGAACAGTCAAAGAGTTGTTAATCCCCGGATAGAGTTTCATGAATTGGATTAACACATTAGGTAAAATATAAGTTGCAGGAATAAAACTGGCTTCCAGCTCTAATATTCCTTTTGAGGGGGAAGAAAATTGTTTAACTGTGCGCTCAGCTTCTGCTGTGAGAGAGACGATTTTGAGGGCGTATTGATAAAGGGCTCGTCCAGCATCCGTAAGCAGCACTCTTCCGCTTCGGTAAAGAAATAGAGGGGTTCCGAGCTCAGCCTCCAGATTCTTCATATGAAAAGAAACAGTTGGCTGTTTAAGGCCTAATTCTGCGGCTACATCGGTTACTTTTTTATATTTTTCAATTAGAACTACGATGTTCAATTTCATAATATTCATGACTTTCCTCCACATAATGCTAAGTTGGATTATAAATTATATCTCCATTATAGATTATATCTATATAGATATACACTTTATATTGGTATTTTTTTCGTTCGCTTTACAAAGATAAGAAGTTTCTCTAACGAACGAGCTCTAGAATAAGAAGAGTCAGAGGGGCCAAGAAGTCCCGGACAACATATAACATATGCGTTTGATGAACTTTTACAGTAACCATGCATATGGGGGCCAAGCTCCACAACACCATGTTAAAGCTTTCGAAGCCAGTTTGGTATGAACTGATCAGGGAGCCATGCTAACAAACCATTTAGGAGGAGACAAAACAATGCAATTCAAAAAATCATGGATCATGACTTTGGCTTTAACAAGCGTACTGGCACTATCGGCTTGCGGTAACGGCGGGGCAAACAACACAGGAGGAAACGCTGCAGCAACTAACGAAGGAAGCGGCGGCGCTGAAATAAGTGGTTCGATTCTGGCTTCAGGTTCAACAGCATTACAACCCTTGGTTGAGCTGGTAGCAGAGAATTTCATGGATAAAAACACTGGCGTGGACATTCAAGTTCAAGGCGGTGGCAGTGGTACTGGTCTTACTCAAGTAGCTGAGAAACAAGTAGATATCGGAAACTCTGACGTATTCGCAGAAGAAAAATTAAAAGATGCAGATGCAGAAAAAGCAGCAGCACTCGTAGATCATCAAGTAGCAGTAGTAGCGATCGCAGCAGTATCTCATCCTGATGCTGGTGTGGATAGCTTGACTAAACAACAACTGGTGGACATTTTCACTGGTAAAATCACTAACTGGTCTGAAGTAGGCGGAGCGGATCAAAAAATCCAAATCATCAACCGTCCAGGCAGCTCCGGTACTCGTGCAACCTTTGAAAGCTTTGCACTTGGAACCAAAACAGAAGATATCCCAGGTTCGATTCAAGAAGATTCCTCCGGTACGGTTAAGAAAATGATCGGTGAAACTCCAGGGGCAATCGGATACCTTGCTCTTTCTTACCTGGATGATTCCATTAAAACACTTAGTCTTGACGGTGTAGAAGCATCTGTTGACAATGTTGTTTCTGGTAAATACCCAGTATGGGCTTACGAGCATATGTACACAAATGGTGAACCTAATGCAACAGTAAAAGCATTCCTCGACTTTTTCTTAACTGACGAAGTGCAAACAGGTGAAGTTGTTGAACTTGGATACATCCCAGCTGTTAAAATGCAAGTTGTTCGCGACGTTGCAGGAACTGTTACCGCTAAGTAATTTAATTCTAGGCAATGTTATTGATTAGAATCTCAAGTGATTAGAGGCGGATACATCTGCCTCTCTTTTCACTTTAGAAAGAGGGAGCAATTGAGGGTGAAACTAAAGAACTCACGATTCGAAAAACATCATATTGAAGATTTTGTTGGACGTACTTATATGTCCTTCTGTGTATTACTGTTGATAACAATCATTGTATCGATGGTATATTTTGTAGCGTCTAAAGGAATTTCAACCTTCACAAGTGGCAATGCTACAGTTTCTGAATTTCTCTTCGGTACAAAGTGGTCGCCTGAAGCGGATACGCCTTCCTTCGGAGCTTTTCCATTTATCTCGGGCTCCTTCCTGGTTACTTTGCTTGCCGCATTGATTGCTAGTCCACTTAGCTTATGCGCTGCGTTATTTATGACTGAGATTGTTCCAGGGTGGGGCAAAAAATTACTTCAACCTGTTATTGAGCTTTTGGCAGGGATTCCTTCGGTAGTATATGGTTTCATCGGATTAAGTGTAATTGTACCGTTTCTACGCAACAACCTGCCGGGCCAAGGCATCGGGGTAGCTGCAGGCGCGCTTGTGCTCTCGGTAATGATTCTTCCGACGATTACAAGCGTGGCTGCAGACGCGCTGGCTTCATTGCCGCAAAACTTAAAAGAATCTTCCTATGCGCTTGGTGCCACCCGGTGGCAGACGATTTCGCGGGTGATTATTCCAACAACCTTTCCTGCCATTATGACAGGGATTGTATTGGGAATGGCTCGTGCTTTCGGTGAAGCACTCGCTGTACAAATGGTTATCGGGAACGCGCCATTCGTACCAAAATCACTCTTTGAGTCAGCTTCTACCTTGACCAGTGTGATCACACTCGGTATGGGGAACACGACCATGGGCTCACCTCACAATAATGCACTGTGGAGTATGGCACTGGTTCTCATGCTGATGACTTTCGTATTTGTCTTCTTTGTGAGAATGCTTGAAAGGAGAAATAAAATTTGAAGCCGAGAACCGTAAATAAAATTGCCACCAGTCTTATTGTATTTTTCGCGATGCTCATCGTTGTCATTCTACTTGGACTTTTGGGATATATCCTCTTTAGAGGCTTAAGCCATATCAGTTGGGATTTTCTTTTCTCCGCACCGCAAAAAATTCGAGCAGGTGGAGGGATCGGACCGCAGCTATTTAACTCCTTATTCCTGTTGGTACTGACACTTATTATTACAGTTCCGCTTGGACTGGGTGCCGGTATTTATATGGCGGAATACGCTCGTCCCGGTAAGATTACCGGCTTTATTCGCTTGATTGTTGAAGTATTGTCATCTTTCCCTTCCATCGTAGTCGGCTTGTTTGGTCTATTGCTGATTGTTAACTATTTCAATCTGGGCTTCTCCTTAATCTCCGGTGCGCTGGCATTGACGGTCTTTAATCTGCCGCTGATGGTGCGGATTACAGAGCAAGCTTTCCGTAGTGTTCCAAAACAACAAAAAGAGGCTGGTTTTGCACTAGGATTGTCCAAGTGGAAAATTGTTACCTCGGTGTTGTTTCCGGTAGCATTACCAACAATTATTACAGGTACTATCTTGTCCGCTGGCCGTGTCTTTGGGGAAGCAGCTGCCTTGATGTTCACAGCAGGGATGAGTAGTCCAAGATTGGATTTCACCAACTGGAATCCACTTAGTGCGAATTCACCACTGAATCCCTTCCGTCCAGCGGAAACGCTGGCTGTCCACATTTGGAAGGTCAACAGTGAAGGTCTAGCTCCAGACGCTGCACAAATTGCTGCGGGAGCTTCGGCGGTGCTTGTAATTATGGTGTTAATCTTCAATCTGGCAGCACGTTATTTCGGAAGATTTATTTATCGTAAGCTTACAGCTTCAAAAAGAATGAACTAATCATACAAATTAAAGTAGAGATGTAGGAGGAGTAATCGATGGGAACGTCGGCAACAGCAGTGCGTGAATCTTTTCAAACCGAAGACCTGAGTATTTTTTACGGAACATATGAGGCAGTAAAGGGGATAAGCCTTCCATTTGCTGAAAATACGGTTACTGCACTGATCGGCCCCTCCGGCTGCGGTAAATCAACCTTTCTTCGTTCTTTGAACCGGATGAATGACGAAATTTCTGGCTCAAAAACAAAAGGAAGCATCTGGATTGATGGAGTGGATATTAATGCTCCGGGTACGGATGTGATTAAGCTGCGTCAGAAGATCGGGATGGTATGGCAAAAGCCAAATCCGTTCTATAAATCGATTTACGATAACATCGCTTTTGGACCTAAATATCATGGCATTAAAGGTAAAAAGGCTCTTGATGAGATTGTTGAGAGCAGTCTTCGCAAAGCAGCATTGTGGGATGAGGTAAAGGATCGTTTAAAAGATTCAGCGCTTGCACTTTCCGGTGGACAACAGCAGCGTCTTTGTATTGCTAGAGCGTTGTCGGTTAACCCGCAAATTCTGCTCTTGGACGAACCAGCATCAGCTCTAGACCCGGTCTCCACAGGTAAAGTAGAGGAGCTAATCAAGGAGTTAAAAGAAGAGCTTCGCATCGTTATTGTGACACATAATATGCAGCAGGCAGCTCGGATCTCTGATTATACTGCATACTTTTATCTTGGCTCCCTTGTCGAATATGATAAGACGGATAAAGTCTTTACCAATCCAGAGAATCAAATGACGCAAGAATATATCATGGGCCGATTCGGCTGAAGCTGTGAACATCGTTCCTTCAGGAACGGTGTTTTTTTTGTGAATTCAAAAGTTAATATGCAGAGAAACAATAACATCCGAAAGTTTCTGCGAAGTATATCGGTTGTTTTTATATGAAATTAACTGTGATTCGAATGGTTACCTGTTATTTGCAAAAGGTAGAAAGATGCTGTATCATTTGTGATAATGATTATCATTATTAATATATTAGGGAGTGGATCTTATGACGCAATCTCAACAGACTCAACAGAATAGTGTGGCCGAAATAATAAAAGAACGACGCTCGATTAAGCTTTTTAAAAAAGATCCACTTCCACAAGGCCTTTTAGAGGAATTATTAAATGTAGCGGTATGGGCACCGAATCATGGTGTGCGTGAGCCGTGGAGATTTATTGCCTTTCAAGGGGAAGGTTCGAAATTCCTAGCTGAATCTGCATTTGCTTTTGTAAAACGTGCTATAGCTGATCCAGAAGTGGCTGCTAAACGTAAAGAATATATCTCGAATATTCCATTAACAGTAATCGTAGTGATGCCTGAAGATCCTCGGCAGAGAGAGTGGGACGAGGATTTTGCAGCAGCGTCCGCACTTGTACAGAACTTCCAGCTCGCAGCTTGGGAGCAAGGTGTAGGGACAATTTGGAAGACTGATCCATACATCAACAACCCTGAATTCCGCACTAAAATTGGTGTGAAGCCCGGCGAAAAAATTGTAGCCATGATCCATGCCGGATATCCGGAGACTGTACCTGACAGCCGTCCACGCACAGACGCTTCGGAGCTGCTGAAGATCGTAGACTTCTATCCAGAGAATGGCGTAGTGGAATAAGGAAAGTCGAAGGCATTCGTATATTAAGAGCGGCGAAAGATCAAAAAGATCGAAAGATCATAAGCATCGAAAGATCAAAAGTATCCTTAGGGATGCTTTTTTTGTTGCTTTGACTAGCCGTAGTCGGGTGGGGGGGAGGGCTACTGGGTGCTGATCACGTTTCGTTGCTGGTTCCTCTGCTGATGTGGCTCAACCTTCTACTTACTTCCTAATGATCTCCTACTGACCTCCTGCGGGCTTCCTACTGATCTCCGTATCGGACTGTATTGCAGCTATTTGAGCTTTTTGAGTCATTTTGCCGATCTATCGGACCGCATAGCTCTTATTACCATGTAACTGTGCAGAATTGGTGTGGTTATGAGTAAATAGCTGCAACTGGGTCCGATAGCACGTCAATTAGCTGCAAATCTACGAAATAAGGACTCCTCAGTCCGATGCAACGGCGAATATGTGAACTAACTCCAAACTACCCAAACTAACTAAAGACCCTCAGTATGTTACGGACTGTATTGCAGCTATTTGAGCTTTTTGAGTCATTTTGCCGATCTATCGGACCGCATAGCTCTTATTACCTTGTAACTGTGCAGAATTGGTGTGGTTATCAGTAAATAGCTGCAACTGGGTCCGATAGCACGTCAATTAGCTGCAAATCTACGAAATAAGGACTCCTCAGTCCGATGCAACGGCGAATAAGTGAACTAACTCCAAACTAACCTAAACTACCCAAACTAACTAAAGACCCTCAAAATGTTACGGACTGTATAGCAGCTATTTGAGCTTTTTGAGTCATTTTGCAGATGTATCGGACCGCATAGCTCTTATTACCTTGTAGAGGCGCAGAATCTGTTTGGTTATGAGTAAATAGCTGCAATTGGGTCCGATAGCTCGCCTAAAAAGTGCGAATTGGAGAAATAAGGTCATCTGAGTCCGAACCATTGGCAAAAGTGTGCTTACATACTAGCAAAGGCGGCGAGTTAGGCATCGCAGCTGACTGGCTATGTACTCAGTTACAATCACTCTTCACCATTTGATCCAACGGTGGGGAGAAAAGTATTTCCTGACGGACAGGGAATGGAAAATGAAGTCTGGATCCTAATATGAAACGTTGATCTTAATAAGAAACGTCGATCCTAATATGACACGTCGATCCTAAAGTAAAACGTTGTCCCACCAATTAAATGCAATATATAATGTACATAATGACCGATATAGATTACAATGGTGGAAAATGGAATGCATCACAAACATTAAAGGGGGGTTATGGTGTGGGAGAGAACAAAAACATCAAGTTAAAGCTGGCTAGGATCCAAAAGAATCTTTCCCAAGAACAGTTAGCGGAAGTTGTAGGGGTTACACGGCAGACGATCGGCCTGATTGAAGCTGGTAACTATAACCCGACGATTAAGCTGTGCATAGCCATCTGCAAGGCGTTGGATACGTCATTAAACGATATTTTTTGGGAGGATTAGTTGTGAAAGGGCCAAAAATTAAAGACGAACGAATTATCACAGAAATTCAGAAGTTTAGTACGCACGGATTGTTGATTGTGTTAGTTGGATTTATGATCAGCCTTTTGGTAAAAGTATTTATCCTGGAGTGGGACATCAAATATTGGATAGATACTTTTGTGATTATGCTGTTAGGTTGTTTGTATGTTACCGTTCGTTGTGTCAAAGATGGGATATACCTGCTGCCAAGTAAGGAAGGAGAACTCAAACGGTTTAAGAAGATTCATTTAATATCGGGAGTTATCAGCACGATTATTTGGGCCACGCTAACATTTTTGCTTGATTTTAGAGAAGCGGATATTAGAAAAAATATATCGAGTACTCTCGTGGGGTCGGTTGTTTTTTTCATAGGGGTCACTTGGGCGATGTGGTACATAATTAATAAATCCAACAAAAATGCTGACAAGAACATTGAGAATTAAATATTAATATTAAAGATAACTACCTCTTGAAAAACTAATGTCATTAGTTTATATTTAAGCTAATACCATTAGTTTATCGGAGGGGTAAGGATGAGAGTAACACGTGAAGGTCATTTATTGCAGTTGACTTGGATGCCCAATTTTTTTCCAGTGAATTGTTACATTATTGAGGAAAATGATGGATTGACTTTAATAGATGCGGCTATGCCATTTAGTCTAAAAGGAATTATGGAGACTGAAGCGAAGCTAAATAAGAAGCTTACACGCATAATCTTAACGCATGCGCATGATGATCATATTGGGGCACTGGATGGACTGAAAAAGCAACGTCCAGAGGCTCAGGTGTACATCTCTGAGCGAGATTCGGCATTACTACGTGGAGATCGTTCACTTCGGGAAGGAGAACCTCAAACCCCTATTAAGGGAGGCGTGCCGAAGAAGATAGCTACCAAGCCAGATGTCCTTCTCCACGAAGGGGATACCATTGGCTCATTATCAGCGATTCACACTCCAGGACATACCCCCGGCTCTATGTCTTTCCTTGATTCACGCAGCGGTGCTGTAATCGTGGGGGATGCTCTTCAGACCTTCCGGGGAACTGCGGTGGCTGGAACCATCATCCCCCTGTTTCCTTTTCCAGCAATGGCTACATGGAATAAAGCTCAAGCTCTGAATAGTGCGATTAAGCTTCTAGAGTTATCTCCAGCTTTACTTGCTGTGGGTCACGGCAACTTACTTAAAGCGCCGAAGCAAGAGATGGAGAAAGCCATACGTAAGGCACAAATGATTCAGGATAGGAGTAATTAAATGTCACCTAGAGCAGGATTAGATCGTCACACGCTAGTGATTAGAGCAGCAGAAATTGCCGATGCTGAAGGTATAGAAGCTGTTACCTTGGCTGCACTAGCAGCTAAACTAGGTGTTCGTTCCCCGTCACTATATAACCATATAAATGGCCTGCAGGATTTGCGGACCGGGCTCGCCATTTACGGTTTAGAGTTATTATTTACATGCATGTCGAACGCAGCTGAGGGATTAAATGGAGATGCTGCTGTACACGCGATGGGCCGAGCATATGTGGATTTTGCTAGAAGTAGACCAGGTTTGTATGAGACTACACTACGAGCGCCTGAACAGGAGAACACGGAGCTTGAAGCGGCTGGTGAGCATATTTTGCAGTTTATAATTCAGGTGATGAAGAGTTATCAATTAGGTGAAGAAGGAGAACTTCATGCCGTAAGGGGATTACGGAGTATTCTACATGGATTCGCCTCATTGGATCAAAAGGGTGGATTTGGTATGGCGCTCGATACTAACGAGAGTCTAACCCGCTTGATTAGCACTTTTATAACCGGAATTGGAAATATGAAATCAGATTAAATTAGATCTAGGAGATGATGAACAAATGGGTCAGGAATACGAACAAGGTAGTGTCACCACTTATGGGGAAACAGCAGAGATTATTGCGAAATTGGGGATTTTACCGCTTGCTGCGCTGATTCCCGGGCACCCGTCTTTAAACGGCTTAACTAAGCCCGAGAATTGGCATACTGGAACAGATTTAGATCCGTGGTCATGGCGTGCGCAGTTTCCAGGTGAGGGTCTTGCAGGATACGGAAAGTTTATTAAAAAAAAGGCTATTTTGGTCTCAAGGGAGTGGTTTCCGGCATTTGTAGCAGCAGTAGGCAGTACCAAATCTATTGAAGAGCGGTATAAGGATGGGTTGGCTAGTAAAGAAGCTGTGACCTTACTGCAGATTGTTCGTGAACATGAAGGCATTGATACACGTAAACTTCGGGCAGAGGCTGATATGAAGGCAAAAGAAAAGAAAACAGCCTTCGATAACGCGGTTACTGAGCTTCAAGGATCGTTAGATATGGTGATCTCAGGCATTAAGCAACGCCTGAATGATGAAGGTGAAGTAAATGGCTGGAGCAGCACCTCGTTCGAGACGGTCAGTCACTGGATGTCAGATAACGGTCTATCCGCTTTTGAAGGGGATAGAGAAGAGGCCAGAGCTTGGATACAAACGAAGATGAACGGGGTATGGTCGCCAACAGCAATAGCTTGGACAAACAAAGCATTCTCATGGAATTAATAAAACGGTTAATCACTGCTCCATAGAGAGTGATTAACCGTAAGCGTTTTCCAATAAAATTTTATCCATCACATTAAGGTTCCAACATAGGCGCCAAGTAAGCAATCAGGAAATACAAGAATCCAAAAAGCAGCATAACATAGGCAGTGTATTTAATAGCATTAGATGCAACAATTCTTGAATCTACCGGTGGTTGAATTTCTAGCTGTTCTTCTTCGAGGCTGTCAACTTCTTTGGATACTGGGTCTCTCAACATGATAATCCCCTCCTTGGAAATTCAATCCTTAACTGTATTGTGACATATTTGTGAACGGAAATCAACAATAGTGTGAACAAATATTGAACTTTTATTCAAATTTGGGCATTTTACCACCTGAAATGTTGCTGTTAAAACAAAAACAACCCGCTTACTCTCTAATTAGAGAGCTAAGCGGGTTGTTTGAAGTTGGTTCTATCTAGGATCTAACGGGTGTTGTTTATACCTTAAGCCCAATCCCCATTACGGAAGATAGGTACTGTTGTTCCATCATCGTTAATTCCGTCAATATTCATTTCAGGTGAGCCCATCATAAAGTCAACATGGGTATGGCTTTGATTCATTCCTTTTTCCAACAGCTGTTCTTTAGTCATCGTAATTCCTTCTTGAATTGTGAAGGCATAAGCTGCACCTAAAGCCAAATGACAGGAGGCATTCTCATCATACAATGTAGTGTAATAAAGAATACCGCTCTCAGAAATCGGAGAGTGGAAAGGCACCAAAGCAACTTCACCAAGATAGGAAGAGCCTTCATCCAGTGCGATTAGTGATGCCAAAGTTTCTGCGCCTTCTTCAGCAGTAAAATCAATCACTTTACCGTTCTCAAAGGTCAGCGTGAAGTTATTGATTAGATTGCCGCCGTAGCTAAGTGGCTTAGTGCTGCTCACTTTACCATTAATACCAGACTTCAGAGGGGCAGTAAACACTTCTTCCGTAGGAATATTGGCTAAGAAAGGGACGCCCTTACCGTTCACAGCTCCAGCCTGACACCAGATGTGTCCTTCCGGCAACTCAATAGTTAAATCTGTACCAGGTGCTGTATAGTGCAGCTTGCGAAACTTACTTTCATTCAAGGAAGCGCAACGAGTTTTGAGTCCATCTAAATGGCGGCTCCATGCTTCAATAGGATCTTCCTGATCCGCACGTGTGGCTTTAAAGATGGCGTCCCATAATAGTTCAACCTGCTGCTCTGATGGAGCGTCAGGGAACACTTTTGCTGCCCAAGAGGCTGATGGGAAGGCAAGGCCGCTCCAGCTCGCATGATTCCCCATTAAGTACTCACGATAAGGTGCTAGGGTCTGCCCAGAGATACGTTGATTATCGGCAATTCTTCCAGGTTCAACGCCTTTTAAAAGATCTGGGTCAGCGGAGATAATGGTTAGAAATGCGGCTCCCTTTTTAGCAAGATCCTCTAATTCATCGGCTTGCCACTGCGGCGGCTCCAGGAAGGAATCGGATGGAGCAAGATCATAACGTGTACGTAATACAACTTCATCACTATAATTTACCTTTACAAGTCTCGCGCCGGCTTCATAGGCTTTACGAACCACAAGTCGCACAAGCTCTGCGGATACAATATCTGCATTCACAACGAGTGTCTGACCCGGTTGAATATTAACGCCAATCTTCACGGCCAGCAATGCGTAATTCTCCAGCTTTTGCTTGAAATCCAACATAGTTTCTATTCCTCCCAATATCCTGTATCTCTTGTGTGCTTAAATTAGAACGCCCAGTTTCCATTCAGGAAGACAGGTTCTTCAGTTCCATCAGCAGTTATCCCGTAAATGTTCATCTCAGCTGACCCGATCATGAAATCCACATGGGTTACACTATTGTTGAGACCATGCTCAATTAACTGCTCTGGATTCATGTCTTTACCGCCTTCTAAACAGAAGGCATAAGCCATACCTATAGCAAGGTGATTAGAAGCATTTTCGTCAAACAATGTGTTGTAATAAAGAATGTTGGATTCAGAAATAGGGGATTTATGAGGAACCAAGGCAACCTCCCCTAAGTATTTCGCTCCTTCATCCATGCTAATGAGGTGCTCTAGCGCTTCTTGACCTTGCTCAGCAGTAACACTTACAATACGGCCGTTCTCAAAGCTAATAGAGAAGCCATCGATGATGTTGCCGCCATGACTAAGTGGCTTAGTGCTTCTTACAGTGCCATTAACACCAGTCTTTAGTGGTGCAGTGAAGACTTCTTCGGTAGGCATATTGGCTACAAAAGAATGACCTTTTGCATTAATGCTGTCTCCTTGTGCCCAGATATGGCCTTCAGGAAGCTCGATGCTAAGGTCAGTGCCAGGTGCTATGTAATGCAGCTTTTTATATTTTTTTGCATTGAGTACATTCGCTTTTTGCTCCAAGGTGTCAAGATGCTCCTGCCATGCAGCTACTGGATCTTCACGGTCAAGACGCACGGTGTGGAAAATGGCTTCCCAGAGTTTATCTACACGTTCTTCGGCTGGAACCTCAGGGAATACTTTATCCGCCCAAGCTTGACAAGGAACAGCTACAATACTCCAGCTCACTTTGTCGGACATTTGCATTTCACGATATTTGGTGAGGGCAGCTCCTCGTACTTTTTGAAAATTGGAGATACGTACTGGATCAATACCTTTAAGTGCATCAGGATCTTCAGCGATCACGTTAAGGATAGCCGCACCTTTTTCGGCGAATTCAGTCATTTCACCTGCGTACCAAGTAGGAGGCTGAGTGAATACCTCTGGTGCAGCGTGTTCAAACTGTTGGCGTGTAATGCTTGCATCACTCCAGTTCACCTTAACTAAACTTGCTCCGATAGCATATGCCTTAGCGGTAATTAGACGTACGAAATCAGCGGCAAGAATCGGTGCATTCACCACTAGAATTTGCCCGGGTTGAACATTAACACCTATTTGTACAGCTAAATCTGCATATTTACTAAGCTTAGCCTGAAAATCAGTCATTGTAATTTCCTCCATTTACTAATAGTTTAGTACTTTACAAGCATTGTACTAAATTATTAACCGCCGGATGAAAAAAGTCAATTACGTGGAATTTACAGTGCAAAGAGAAGGAATTACATTCATTTCAATGATATACTGAAAGGGTAGCTGATTTGATGATAGGAAGGAAGATAAGTGGATGAATTTAGAGATCGTAAGTGCTGAAATGAGCCGTAAAGAAGATAAAAGTTATGTAGGGAGGACTGTATTCACTCTCGAAAATCATAAGGCTCCATATGAAATTACTTTCTTCAGTACAAGAGGAACGGAATGGGATTACAGTCTAAGCTTTGCGGGTGAGCCTGGGAGCGAGGAACAGTTCTTAGAAACGGATGCATTGCTGGAGAATAACGATGATGTGTACAACCAGTTGCTGGATGCTGCACTTGATCAACAAGAAATCGTGGAAGAACAATAATATTATTGATATGACGCCAGCGGCATTATGGTAGCCGCTGGCCATATCATGATTATCCAATCGTTATCTTACCTTCTGGGTAACGGTACAGTTCTTTACTACCTTTTGGTTTCAAAGCATAAGCAAGTGTAAGTGGTCCGGTCCGGCCCATAAACATCAGGATAATCACTAGAACCTTTCCTGCCGTAGTCAGTTCCGGAGTAAGGCCCATAGATAAGCCTGAGGTTCCAAAAGCAGATACAGCTTCAAAAAGTACAGTTAGAAATTCAGCGCTCTCGGTTAAGGATAATAACATCGTAGCGATGACAAGCAGCATAAGAGACATTAATGTGATAGTAAGGGCTCTATATACATTTTCTTTAGCGATCCGGTGGCGGAACATTACAATATCTTCTTTCCCCCGTAATCGCGCAGCTACTGCAGTAACCAGTACGGCGAATGTAGTGATCTTGATACCTCCACCCGTCGACCCAGGTGCAGCTCCGATAAACATCAATAGAATCATTAGAAATTGCGTGGATTGCCGTAAAAGTGGAACTTCAATGGTGGTGACACCACCAGATCGCGGAGTTACCGCTTGTAAAAAGGTCGCCCAAAACTTTCCGCTTGCACTCAAGGGCTTCAGCGAAGAATTAAACTCCAGTAAAAAAAACAGCCCCGCACCAATAACAATCAATATAAGAGAAGTCCAAAGAACAACCTTTGAATGAAGAGTGAGTCTTCTGCGTTTAGGAAAGTCCATAAGATCAGACAGAACGATAAAACCAATCCCTCCAAGAAATATGAGACTCATTGAGGTAAAGTTAACAATGGGATCATTTACAAAACGAGTAAGTCCGCTAAACGGCCCATGAATATCACCGAAGAGATCAAAGCCTGCATTATTAAAGATAGATATACTGTGGAAAATCCCATAATATGCTGCTTTCCCAAAGGGCATATCCATCATAAACCTTCCAGCAAACAACACGGCCCCCGACAGCTGAATAACAAGAGAATAGATCAGGACTCTACGGATTAAGAGTACAATTCCCTGCATCGAATTTTGGTTCATGGATTCTTGCAAAAGGATTCGCTCTTTCAAGGATATCCGTTTATTAAGGACCAAGGTAATCAAAGTAGCCATCGTTACAAAGCCTAATCCTCCGATTTGAAATAAAATGAGTAGAACAACTTGTCCGAAGGTAGTTAGCTGAGTTCCCGTATCAATGACCGCAAGGCCTGTTACACAAGTGGCTGAAGTCGCCATAAACAAGGCATCGATAAAGGATATTTGTCCGGATGTTGAGGAGACCGGGAGACTAAGCAGAAAAGTCCCGGCAGTGATAAGGATTAAGAATCCTAGTGATAAAACTTTGGGCGGGGTCATTTTAAAACCACCGAAGTTCAGGTTAGCCAATGTAATTCTCCTGACGTACGTGATATTGGAGTAATGCTCACAGAATTATAACACAACTTACCAGCCCTTCCCTAAATGGAGGGAGGTAATTGACATATTTTATCGAATTATTCTAGAATAACACCCTATCCGTCAACTTAAAAGAGGAGGCTTTCTTAATGATGATAAGTCCGATTCTGAATCAGATTGGTGCTGTTTTTATTCCGGTAAAGGATATTGAGAAATCAAAACAATGGTATTGCCAATTGCTTGGACTCCCATTAGATGGAGAGGTATTATTCGGTCATTTATATGTTGTCCCTATGCAGGGACCGGGCATCGTTTTGGACAGTAAGATTTACACCGCTGAATCTGTTCTAAACATCCCTTCGTTTCATCTTAACACCGAGGATATTGATGCTGCTTATGATTATGTAAAGGCCAACGGAGGAGAGATTCTCACGGATATTGAGCATGATCATTGGTTTAATTTTAAAGATCCCGATGGAAATGTGATCATGGTCTGTCGTTGTTAATCGTTGTATAGAAGGGAGTAGACGAATGATAAGAGAAGCTAGGACCGAAGACGCTACCTACATTGAAGAACTTTATCGGATTTTGCTGCCTGAGCATCCAGCTATTCATGTATCTCCTGAGCGGCTGAAGCAGATAGCAGATCATCCGGAGAGTTTTCTATATGTGTGCGAAGAACAAGAAACAATTGTCGGGTCGTTACATCTTCATTTTTGTATGGATGCTTTGTGTGACGATAGGCCCTTTGCTGTCATAGAAAGAGTCATTGTGGCTGAAAAAGTACGAGGAAAAGGGTATGGCGCAATGCTAATGAGACATGCCGAGAATGTAGCGATCTCCAAGGGAGCCCTTAAGATTATGTTATCAAGTGCTGCAAAGAGAGAAGAAGCGCATCGTTTCTACGAAATTCTTGGTTATGATAGCAGCTCCAGCAAGGTATTCAAGAAGTATTTATAGTT
The DNA here is from genome assembly GCF_037992965.1 of Paenibacillus sp. FSL E2-0190. Lineage (NCBI taxonomy): Bacteria > Bacillati > Bacillota > Bacilli > Caryophanales > Paenibacillaceae > Paenibacillus > Paenibacillus sp. FSL E2-0190. The sequence goes on along the minus strand of NZ_CP150306.1, from coordinate 3,712,595 downwards.
ATTTACGATTGGAAGTGATGATATGATGGTTACACTTAGAGAACTGGTGCCGGAGGATGCAGGTGAACTGCTTCGACTTCAGCATCAGTTAGACCAAGAGTCCAAATTTATGTTATTGGAACCGGATGAAAGACAAGCTAGTCTTTGTCAGGTCAAAGAAATGCTCGAAAGCTTTCTGGCAGCAGAAACTTCAATTCTTATAGGGGCAGAGGTTGACGATCATTTGGCAGGTTACTTGTCTGTTAGAGGTGGAAGTGTTAGACGCAATAGACATAGCGCGTACATAGTGATTGGGATTCAGAAACAATATCAGGGGAATGGGATTGGGGCTGGCCTGTTCCGTGAGATGGACATCTGGGCTATGAACAATGGGATTGTTCGTCTTGAGTTATCCGTCATGACCCATAATCAAGCTGCTTTGGGGCTGTATACCAAGAGCGGGTTTGAAATCGAAGGGACGAAGCGGAAATCTCTTATTGTCGATGGTGAGTGGGTGGATGAGTATTATATGAGCAAAATTCTCCAAAAAGAAAAAAGGATAGAGTGTCAGATTTAATCTGATGACCCTATCCTTTTTTTTTATGAATAAAGGTTATGATTTCGTGATTTATGATGATTCAGTGTTGCTTGATTGTTCGATAACAACTTCAACCTTGCGGACACGGTATCTGTTCATCTCGCGGATGGTCAATGTTACATGGTCACGAACAATACTTTTGCCAATGGCTGGATCTGCGATATGACTGTATACCCAGCCTCCAACTGTGGTCACTTCTTCATCTTCGAAATCAAGCCCTGTAAGATCCTTGACCTCTAACAGAGATACCTTACCGTCGAACAGATAGTTGGTATCGCTTATTTTTTCGACTTCTCTGCGTTCATCACCGTCAAACTCGTCACGGATTTCACCAACGATTTCTTCCAAAATATCTTCAATCGTGATGAGACCGGATGTTCCACCATATTCATCAAGCAGCAAGGCAATATGCACACGCTCCAACTGCATACGAGTTAGAAGATTCTTGACCGGTGTCACCTCAGATACTGTCAGTACGGGTTGAATTAAGCTATGAAAATCAAAATCAGGATTGTTATCATACTGCAAATAGAGCTGTTTCGTGTTGATCATTCCGATAATATTATCCTTGCTGCCTTGTGCCACAGGGAAACGAGTATATTGCTCCTTGCGGATAATTTCGAAATTTTCTTTCAACGAATGATTGGTGAAAAGACATACCATATCGGTTCGCGGAACCATGATTTCTTTGGCGAGCATCTCATCAAAAGTAAAGATTCGGTTAACATAGCCATATTCGGCTTTATTGATTTTCCCGCTTTCGTAACTCTCGGACAGGATCAAACGAATCTCATCTTCACTATGCGCGTCTCCATGCTCACTAGCTGGTTTCATCCCAAAAAGACGAACAAGCATATTAGCGGAACCGTTCATGAACCAAATGAGAGGGTACAAAATTCTGTAGAACCAAATAATCAGCGGTGAAGTAATTTGACCGATTTTTTCCGGAATGTTTATAGCTGCCGTCTTCGGAGCAAGTTCTCCGACAACGACGTGCAAGAATGTTGCAATGATGAATGCGAGTAAAAACGCAAGAGGGTGACTCACACTAGAACTGATATTGGCCCAGTCGAAAATAGGAAGCAATAACTGTTCGAATGCAGGCTCTGCCAGTGCACCAATACCCAGCGCAGTGATAGTAATCCCGAGCTGACAAGCGGATAAATAGCCATCAAGATTAGCGGATACCTTCTGTACTGCCAAGGCATTCTTCTTTCCGTCAAGCACCATTTGACTGATCTGGCTACCTCTAAGTCTCACCAATGCAAATTCTGTTGCTACAAAAAAAGCGGTTAAAATAATCAAAATAACCACCAACGTCAAACTAAGTCCTATACCCATATAATCTTTACCATCCCTTTCGTTCCTAAAATAGGTTATACTCATTATTATGAGTTCTTATGAACTATTCTACGAACTTTTCAGTAAAATATCAAATGGTGGAGGGAAACAGATATGGAATCATTTGCATTGACTCGTGTGGAGATGTCCAGTCTACTGCTCTCATTGACCGGATTGTCAGACCGGAAACCGCTGAATATCCTCCAAGAGGCATGGGCAAAGTTTCACCGTGAAGAATTACAAAAGGGGACTTCGTTACCCGCTTTTTTATCAACCAATGTTCCACCCATATTACAAAAGATCATTAAAGGTGGCCATGTAAAAGGCTTTTCACTTGGTGAAATTGCTTCATTGGGCCATCTTATAGAGTATTCCACATTGACCGTCACAGCTATGCAAAATTGGGTCAAGCGCGACTTCAAGGAATATCTCGGTTCGCCTAAAGAAGGAAAGAAATATTCGGTTAATCAGGCGGCGCTTTTGTTTATTATCGATGATCTCAAATCCGCTCTTAACTTTGAAAGTATCCGCCAACTGTTCCAGCTAATGTTCCTAAAGCCGGATCGCGATGATGATGATCTAATTGAACCGGCCAAGCTGTATTACGCCTATGCAGGGCTTTTTGAGGAGATCAAAAGCAATCCATCGATTCAGACGCAATGTAAAGTAGATCAAGTGTTGCACAAGGAGTTCTCTTGGAAAGAAGATACCTCGTTAAAAAGCTCTATAGATCGTGTAATTAACCGGCTGACACATTTATCGAGAGCGCAGAGAGAATCCGTTCGTAATATGCTGCTTATCGCCACAATTTCTGTGCAGACCTGTTATTTTCAATCGCTGGCTAGGCAATACTTTAATGCTGCTTTATTTCTTGATTTTTGAGCACTTCAATTTTAAAATGTATAAGTGAAACAATCAAAAGTAAGTTTATTGGTTAACAGGTTGAAATAAGGGGGCTTCGATGTGAATCAAATGACACTGCTGCGGAATCCGAAACAAAGGAAATTACTCTTCAGCGCTGGCTTGAGCTGGATGTTCGATGCGATGGACGTCGGAATGATTTCTTTTGTTGTAGCAGCTTTAGCTAAGGATTGGAATCTGGGACCGGAGCAGATCGGTATATTGACTAGTATTAATTCCGTCGGTATGGCAGTAGGTGCTGCAGCGGCAGGGATATTAGCAGACCGCTTTGGCCGTAAACCGATATTGCTGTGGACACTCCTTATTTTCTCGGCGGCAAGCGGATTATCTGCATTTGCAACAGGCTTTACGATCCTCTGTGTGCTTCGTTTTATTGCTGGGTTTGGTCTTGGCGGAGAGCTGCCTGTCGCTTCTACCTTGGTCTCAGAGAGCATGCCTGCTCAGGAGAGAGGCCGTGCGGTTGTGCTTTTGGAGAGCTTTTGGGCAGTCGGTTGGATTGCTTCGGCATTAATCGCGTTCTTCATTATCCCTGATTATGGCTGGCGTATAGCTTTCGGAATTGGGGCTGTACCTGCACTCTACGCTTTATATCTAAGACGGGCGATTGATGATTCACCGAAATTTGCTGAGATTAAAAAGGCACCCGTTTCCTTAAAGAAACGAATCGCTACCGTATGGTCGCCGGAATATCGCCGTTCTACAATTATGTTGTGGATTTTATGGTTTACGGTGGTGTTCTCGTATTATGGCATGTTTCTATGGCTGCCTACAGTTATGGTACTTAAAGGCTTCAGCTTGGTCAAAAGCTTCGAGTATGTGCTTATTATGACGCTCGCTCAGCTGCCTGGATATTTTACTGCCGCTTACTTTATTGAAAAGTTCGGACGTAAATTTGTCCTAGTCATCTATATGCTGTTCACTGCAGTTAGCGCTGCATGGTTCGGAAATGCGACTACTGAAGGCATGCTGATGGCTGCAGGAATTTGTTTATCCTTCTTCAATCTTGGCGCTTGGGGTGGCATGTATGCTTATACGCCAGAGCTGTACCCAACGGCTATTCGTTCCACAGGCGCTGGTTTAGCAACTTCCTTTGGCCGGATTGGGGGCATTATCGCACCTTTGCTGGTAGGGGTTCTAGTAGGTAAATCTATGGCGATTGGCTCGATCTTTATGCTATTTTTTGTAACGATTATTATCGGTGCATTAGCGGTATTGTTCCTTGGCAAAGAAACAAAGGGAACCGAGCTTCTCTAAAGTGTGATTCTGCATTACATACTTGATGTTAATCTATCAACAATGCTAAAATATCAAGAAGAAACGATGTTGTCGTCCTGTATGGATGACCACTATTCACGTAAGAACAAAACGGTTCCTTCACAGTTGTGAACAGGACCGTTTTTTTACATTAATCCTTATTTATAAGGACGGAGCGATCGCACATGAGTAATGATAGGAAGCAACCGCATTTCACAGAATTAGTCTGGGAAAGTACGGAACAAAATGTACCGATTCCGCCGCGAAATTCCCCTGAACCTGCGCTGCCTAAGTCATCTTCTAAGAATAATGGCAAAACAAATCCAACCCCTGAACCTTCATTACAGCTGCAGCTTTGGGATACAGAGATGGAAACGCCGGAGCCTGTGACTACCACCGAAGGGCAGTTCGTAACAAGAGCGAAGGAATTAGTTGAAAAAACTGAGGACTCAGCGCTTTTTGTTCCTTTTAAGAGTTACTGGCCTACATATGGCCATATGACAGGCACGCAAAGCAGATGGTATTTTTATTGGCGGAATGAAGTTAGACAAGGCAGATATCTGAAAACAGATCTTTCTTATATTTTTCTGCATGTATATGAGCTTATTAATGGCGTGGGGTGGACTGACCCTAATGATGGCTATAGGCAGCTAAATCTGATCTGGGAAGCTTACCGGGAAAGTTATAAACGTTTGGATCAATATCTTGGCGGCTGGATCGCGGACTTCTCTTTTGTACATCATTTGGATGTCCCGCTTTCTATCATTGTGGCTCGTTCACGTGGTCTTGCTGGGGATCTGGCGGAGCTTGAATTAATGAGAGGACTGACGACTGCTCCTGAGCAGCTAACCTTCGCAGTATTAACGGCAATGTCGGACTATGATATTAGTAAATCCAAGTTCTACATCGGAGAAGGCAAAGAAGCTCTTGAACAATACATTCCGCAGGTCGTGGCGTTAATTAATGCTTATGTCACCCGGAAACACGGCTCCAATCTAGTTGAAATGTTTCCGCCTGGACCAGCGGTGATGCGGGAGCGTTATTTATTCCGAAGTGCCGTATATGATATTTCATTATATGGCTATTCTGTTCTTATACCGGTTGTACGTATTAGTAAATCTCCACCACTTCGCAGTCTGATTACAAGGCTATTTCGTCTGACTGAGAATAAACTCCGGGAACTGATGGGCTACCGCGGACGACTTAAAGGTATTAATGTAGATGCCGATATGGATGATTTGATCACTCGTTTTCTAAAACGTGAGTACCTTAAAGAGACGCAGGAAGACAGAGGGCCGACAGTCGTCATAGATCCGGAGAAGCTAGAACGCCTGCAAAGTGATTCTGAAATTGTAAGGACGATGCTTACGGTTGAGAATATGGACGAGCAAGATTACGAGGCTAGCGAGCTCGAAGCAACTATTGGTGAAATCGATCCAATACAAGATAGTAAGGAAGAATTGTTGCCTGTAGAGGTGATTGAAGAAGCTCAAGCGGTTAGCATAGGATCGGAGGCAGAACAGTTTGCCAATGCTTTAAGTCCACTACAACGGGAAGCACTGCTTGCTCTTTTGGATGAGGATGGAAGTCAAGCTTTACTGAAGCTGGCTGCTGCTAATGGCACGATGTCAGAGCTTCTAATTGATGAGATTAATGAATTCGCAATGGACATTCTTGGTGATCTGATCATTGAGGGGGAAGACATTGTTGAGGAATATATCTCTATGCTGCGCAATATTTAATGAGGTGAACTTTGGATGAGTGAATTAAAAATACCTAAACGAATGACAACTGCGCTAGTCAATTCGTTGACGGCTGGTGTTGTTCCGCGTATCGGACTAGAGCACATAGCCGTTGGCCGTCGGCCGGAGATTGAGGCCATATTAAGAGATATGGAGAACATTGCAGAGGGTGGGGCAGCTTTTAAGCTGATTACAGGCAAATTCGGCAGCGGCAAAAGCTTTCTGCTTCAGATGATCCGTAATTACGCGATGGATCGGGATTTTGTAGTAGCAGATGCTGACCTGTCCCCTGAGCGTAGGTTAGTAGGAACTAAAGGACAAGGCCTAGCGACTTACCGGGAGCTAATGAGCCATTTATCGACCCGCACACGTCCAGATGGTGGAGCGTTGGAGATCATCCTGCAGAAATGGATTATTACGCTACAGCAGTCCGTGATGCAGGAGAAGGAATATGGGCCTGATCACCCTCAGCTTGGTGAAGAAGTAGAGAAGCGAATTTACGCTGTAGCCTCTGAAATGCGTGGTTTGGTGCATGGTTTTGATTTTTCCAAAGTGCTAGCATCTTATTGGAATGCACACAAGCTGGCTGATGATGACCAGAAACAGGATTCGCTTCGCTGGTTGCGTGGAGAATTTGCAACTCGGACAGAAGCCCGCAAAGCGCTTGGAGTTGGCGTGATTATTGATGATGATAATTGGTATGACTATATGAAGCTTTGGGCGGAATTTACTGCGGCTATTGGCTATAAAGGTCTGCTGCTGTTTATTGATGAAGGTGTCAATCTTTATAAAATTACGAACAGTATTTCCCGTCAGAGCAACTATGAAAAGCTGCTTACCATGTTCAATGATACGATGCAGGGGAAGGCAGAGAACTTAGGGATTTTTATAGGGGGAACTCCGCAATTTGTGGAAGATGGACGGCGTGGTTTATTTAGTTATGAGGCACTGCGATCGAGATTGGTTGCTGGCCGGTACGGGGCGGCGGGTCTGAACAATTATACTGGACCTATCATTGCTCTGGACATGTTATCACACGAGGAAATTCTGGTACTGCTGCAAAAGCTTAAAGAGATTCACGCCCTACATTATGGTTATGAAGCGCGTTTATCACAGGAACAATTGGTTCATTTTATGGAGGAAGCGGTTGGAAGATTAGGGGCTGAGGAACTCTTGACGCCACGGGAGGTAGTTCGTGATTTCATGGATCTGCTGCATACGCTCCACCAGCATCCGGAGATTACTTTTGAACAGCTAGTGGGCGAAAAAACGGCTAAGCCAGCTGAGACTGAGCAAAATGAACTGGATGGATTCCTGGCGGAGTTTGAATTATGAGTGATAATCCGTTCTATAGGCTGGCTCCCTTCATTAAAGAGTTTATTTATAAGAACCGCTGGGAGACTTTGCGTGAGGCACAGGTGGATGCCTGCCGGGTGCTTTTTGATACCCCGCATCATCTGCTGATTGCCTCAGGTACCGCTTCAGGTAAGACAGAGGCAGCTTTTTTCCCTGCGCTTACTGAGCTGTATGAACGTCCTTCCGGTTCGGTTGGCATTTTGTATATCGCCCCTCTGAAAGCTTTGATCAACGATCAATTTACACGTTTGAATGATTTACTTCGTGAAGGCAACATTCCGGTGTGGCACTGGCATGGAGATGTACCACAAGCCGATAAAACAAAACTGGTGCAGAATCCTTCAGGCGTGCTGCAAATCACCCCTGAATCGCTTGAAGGATTGTTGATGAACCGCCCGAATGCTATTCCAGCGTTGTTCCATGATCTACGTTTTATTGTCATTGACGAGGTGCATGCCTTTATGGGAGCTGACCGGGGGATTCAGGTGTTAAGCCAGCTGGCGAGAATCTCACGTATGGCGGGATGCCATCCTCGCAGAATCGGACTATCAGCTACGCTGAGTGACTACGCTTCTGTCACAGAGTGGCTGGCGGCGGGCACGCTGGAGAGCGTTGAAGTGTCCGCTCCACAAGGCGGGCGTAAGCTCCGTTTAAGTGTGGAGCATTTCTCTTTCCCGGATGCACGGGATGAGGTGCAGGCGGAGCATTTAGAACGTGCGAAGCAGTCTTATTACGATTTTATTTATGATCATACGCATCTGAAGAAGGCGTTGATCTTCACCAACAGCCGCTCAGATGCGGAGACGGCGACCCTAGAGATGCGGAGGACGGCCGCGAAGCGTGGTGAACGGGATGTATTTCACGTTCACCATGGCAGCATCTCCGCGATGCTGCGTGAAGAGACGGAAGCCGCGCTGCGGCAAGGCACCGGACCGGCTGTTGCCGCAGCGACGTTGACGCTGGAGCTGGGTATTGATCTGGGCGAGCTGGAGCGAGTGCTACAGGTCGGCGCTCCCTATAGCTGCGCAAGCTTTGTGCAGCGGTTAGGCCGCTCGGGCAGGCGTGGAGACGCTGCATCCGAGATGATCTTTGTCACGCCCGAGGAAGAGGACGAGGAAGCTCAGCTTCCGGCGCGGATGCCGTGGACACTGCTTCGAGCGATAGCGGTTATTGAGCTATATGTGCGCGAGAAATGGGTGGAGCCCCTGGTCGTGCGTCAGCTGCCAGTTGGACTGCTGTACCATCAGACGATGAGCATTTTGAAAAGTATGGGTGAGGCCGAACCGGATGATTTAAAAGAAGCGGTTCTGAGTTTGCCTTCGTTTAAAACCATTGATCCTACTGATTATGATATTTTCATGACCTATTTGTTAGGCATGGGACAAATTGAGAAGATGGACGAAGGCAGCTTGATCATCGGGATGGCGGGAGAGAAGATCGTGAATAACTTCCGCTTCTACGCGGTCTTCAAAGATGATGAAGAGCATGTGGTCTATAACGGAACTGAGGAAATTGGATCGATCACAACGGTTCCACCACCAGGCTACTGTTTTACTCTGGCAGGTAAGCTTTGGAAGGTAGAAGAGGTGGATAATCGCCATAAAGCCGTTTATGTGAAAACTTCACGCGGCAAAGTAGATACGTTGTGGCTTGGTGCGGGTGGGGATGTACATACACGCATCATGAACAAGATCCGTGAAATCTTAGGAGCCACTTCATTGTATCCGTATTTAGCTCCGAGTGCGGCTGCGCGGCTCGAACGAGCCCGTCGTTTAGCGAAGGAAAGCGGAATGCTTGTGCGGTCCGTTATGCCGGCAGGTGGAGATTCCATGTTCATTCTGCCCTGGGCGGGCAGTCGGCAATTCCGCACGCTGGAGCGCCTTCTGAAGAACAATCTGAAGAGCCCTCTGGGACTGCGTTCTATCGTTCCCATGGAACCTTATTATATGGTCGTTGCGGGTAAAACAGATGCAGAAACGCTGGAAGCAGAGATCATTGCCGAAAGTATGGCTGCCACAGATCCATTATCATTGTTATCCCCAGATGAAGCACCCTATCTCGGAAAATACGATGAGTTCATCCCGCATGAGCTGCTGCGCAAAGCTTTTTCCTTGGATGGATTAGATGTTCCGGGTCTGATTGAAGTTTTAAAGCAGTGGCAGCAACCTAATTAACCTTAAGCAGTACCCATTGAAAATACTCTAAATTGCAGACGTCCGCTTATGCGGGCGTTTTGTTATGTCCGGACCAATGCTGATATATGAACTTTCCTTAAGTTTCAAATGTTGCATAAGAATAGGGTGGAAGGAGAATAGTACTAACAGATTCCTATAGAGGATGATTGCGATGTGGCCTAAAATAGTCTCTTATATTCCGGACTGGACAATTTTTATGCAGGCGGCGATTACGCTGCTCTTTCCCGTAGGGATTTTTTATCTTTACAGGCATTTGTATTTTTATGTTGGAAGCGGACGCTCCAAGGAAACAGAGGCCAAATCACAGGATGCGGAACTGAAGAAGAATGACAATCGGGAAGTAAATCCGCAGCCTCCTGTGTCTACTGCTTTTACCCAGGACTATGATGCCGATCTGACAGCGATAAAAACGGCATTGGGGGAGAACAGTGATGTACATTTTCGTGAATTCTCAGTTAAAGGTATACAGGCACGTGCCGCATTGGTCTATTTAGAGGGGATGCAGCACGAGGAGCTAATCAATCAGCAGGTGCTGCAGAATCTGATGTATGCCGGCGAAACGCAGGCTTCAGAAGGAATATACAACTACTTGAAACAGAATATGCTCCCCTTAGCTCAGCTTAGTGAAGCCAAGGATTTAGACCAACTGCAGGAGTTTGTCCTATTCGGATACACTGCGCTGATTGTCGAAGGCATGCGTGAGATGTTGCTGGTGGGTTCTCCGCATGGATCCGTGCGCGCGATTACTGAGCCGACCTCGGAGGCTTTACTGCGTGGGCCTCGGATTGGCTTTACAGAGGTGCTTAGTGAGAATACCTCTATGCTGCGGCGCCAAGGGCTTAATAAGAATCTGGAAATGAAAATGGTTGAAGTAGGCAGCGAAATCAAGAAGAACCTGGTTATCGCTTATATGAAAAACATTGTGAATCCTGATCTGCTCCAGGAAGTGAAGGAACGTATCTCCAAAATTGATATGGACTTTATTCTGGAATCCGGCTATGTGGAACAGTTGATCGAGGATGATTATTTAAGCCCGTTTCAGCAGACACAGAATACGGAAAGACCCGATCGGGTAATTGCTTCCTTGTTAGAGGGAAGAGTCGCTATATTGCTGGATGGCACACCGTTTGCACTCGTTGTTCCAGTGACATTCAGTATGCTTTTGCAGTCTCCTGAGGATTATTATGAGCGCTGGATTCCGGGTACACTTTTGCGGATACTCCGGTTTTGCGCATCATTTCTGGCTCTGTTGGCTCCGGCGCTGTATATTTCCTTTATCTCTTTTCATCCGGGACTGATTCCTACACAACTGGCGATCTCCATTATCGAAACACGCCAAGGTGTACCCTTTCCTGCATTAATTGAAGTGTTGATTCTGGAAATTTCCATTGAAATTTTGCGTGAAGCTGGAATTCGGCTGCCGAAGCCCATAGGTCCGGCAATGGGGATTGTCGGAGGTCTAATCATTGGAGATGCCGCGGTACAGGCTGGTATTGTAAGTCCTTTTTTGGTAATTGTTGTAGCTGTGACAGCGATCTCTTCGTTTTCCATACCGATGTACAGTGCGGGGATTACTCTCCGGATCTTACGATTCGCAGGCATGTTATTTGCGGCGGTCCTGGGCATGTTCGGAACCATCCTTTTCTTCCTGCTTATTTGCAGCCATCTGACTCGGCTTTCAAGCTTTGGAGTTCCTTACGTCACCCCTATTTCCCCTTTCCGCTTAAGTGACTGGAAGGATTTGTTCGTTCGTGCACCGTTATCGATCATGAAGCGAAGACCGGAGATGCTGAAGACCCAGAAGAAAAAGCGCAGGTCCTAGAGAATGTATTCTTAGCAGGAGCAGAGGGGAGACCACAGTGTTTAAACGAACTGATGATAAGATCACAACCTCGCAGGCTTCCATAATCTTGACCAATTCAATGCTAGGTGCGGGAATTTTGACTTTGCCCAGAAATGTTGTTAAGGCTGTGCAGACTCCCGATGCCTGGATTTCAGTAGTGCTGGGAGGTATCGTCGTATCTTTGGTCATATTGGTTATGGTGAAGCTTAGCCAGCAATTTCCAGGGAAGACTGTCTTTCAGTATTCTAAAAGAATTGTTGGGAATTTTCCAGGCAGTGTAATGAGTACAATATTGATTCTTTACTTTATTGTGATTGCGGGTTTCGAAATCCGCGTTCTGGCGGAAGTAACATTGTTCTTTCTTCTGGAAGGGACACCGATCTGGGCGATTGTGATGCCGTTCATCTGGGTGGGCACTTATTTGGTGTATGGCGGGATTAATTCCATGGCCCGCGTGTTTCAGATTGTATTTCCGATTAGTATTTTTATTCTGATTATTTGTTATATCTTAAGTACCAGAATATTTGATATCCAGCATTTGCGTCCTTTTCTGAGTGAAGGCATGATGCCGGTGATCCGAGGCATGAAGTCGAGCATCCTGATTTTTACCGGTTGTGAGGTTGTGATGACAATGACGGCCTTTATGGAGCATCCGCAGCAAGCGGTCAAAGGAATGATGGTCGGTTTAAGTATCCCGCTGGTATTGTATCTGGTTACTGTTGTGATGGTTATCGGCGGCCTATCCATCAATTCTGTAATCACCAGCACCTGGCCTACGATAGATTTGGTACGGAGCTTTGAAATATCAGGGTTCTTTTTTGAACGATTTGAATTTCCGTTGCTCGTCATTTGGCTGATGCAGATGTTCTGTAATTTTTGCAGCTTTTTCTTTAATGCGTCACTTGGCATCTCTCAGGTATTCCACCTAAAGATCCATCCGGTTATGTTCGCTTTAATGCCCATCATCTTCATCTGTACGATGATCCCTCAGCGCATCAATGATGTCTTTAGTCTTGGTGATGCGATTGGCTATATGGGTGTGCTGATCTTTATAATGCTGCCACTGTTATTGTCGATTGTATTAATCATTAGGAAGAAAGGACTCAAGCAGAATGTTTAGACAGCGGGTTATTCGCCTACTATTGGTATTCGTGATTCTGCTTACGCAGTCTGGCTGCTGGAGCAGTAAGGAGATTGAAGACTTGAGTGTTTATACGGGATTGGCGCTTGACAAGGGGGAGCCGAAAGGAGTCGAACGGGAGTTTGAGGAACTCGGAGGAAGCTATTTTAAGAAAAATAAAATGACGGCTACGGTACAAATTGTGCCTGAAAAAATACTCGGAAACTCTGGCAAAGATGGCGCAACACCACAAACTCATTATCACAATATTTCTGAGACAGGGGATTCTCTGCTTGAGATATTCCGCCAAATCTCAATACGTAAGAACCGTCCGATTATAGGTCATCACCTCAAGGTTGTTGTCATATCTGAGAAACTGGTGCAACAGGAGAAGATCAGACGGCTAATGGACTTTTTACTGCGAGATAATGATATCCGCCCTAGCTGTCTTATATTTCTTAGCCAAGGGCCTGCATCAGACACACTTAAAACAACCTCGGAGGAGATTCCTTCTTTTCGTCTGGCAGACATGATTCATAACCACTTCAGAACCAGTAAAGTTATGAAGGGCATAACGTTGTCTAATCTAGATGCACTTATGTACTCCAGGCAAAGCTTTGTTTTACAGAACGTTGTGGAGGCACAGGGTGAGGTGGAATTTTCCGGAGCAGGTATTATCAAGGGAGACACAGGACAGTGGATTGGCAATATTGATCAACAGGATGTGGAGAGTATTGCCTGGATCAAAGGGGACATAAAAGGTGGGAGCATTAAAGCCTATAATCAGTTGAATGAAGCGATTACTTATGAAATTAAGTCAGTTAAGAGCAAGATTACGCTGAAGGAGACTGCTGATGAGAAGTTCTCTATTCATGTAGCCATTGAGTCTGATGGACGTCTTATTGAGAATTGGGATGATAATGAGCATTCCGCGGAAGTTGCCTATTTCAAAGAATTGGAGAAGATATTCGAGGAGAGATTAACCGAAAAAATCAATGCTCTTATTCACAAAATGCATTCCACCTATAAAGTAGATGTGGCAGGGTTCGGAAATTGGTTTAGCATAGAAAAACCGCAGGTTTGGAAAAAGATCAAGGATCATTGGGACGAGGAATTTATTCGGATGCCATTGACCTTTGATGTTAAGCTTAAAATCACCGATTTTGGTTCCACGACTGAATGAAGGGTTCACTTGATAGCGTGTTAACTCGAAAAGGATCTCAGCAGCCGATGATGGCTATTGAGATCCTTTTCGTGGTTAGTAAGTAGAAGCTGCAAAAACAAACACAACGACGAATAATATAATAATTGCGTACATCAGCGTGCCCACAATTCCACATACCAGGCCTGCAATCGCTAGGCCTTTGCCTTGTTCATAACGATTACGGATTTCCTTCAGCGATAAGGCGGATAGAATAATCGCAATAATTCCTAACAGAAAACCAATATAAGGCACAACAATAGAGAGGATTCCCAAGACAAAACCAGCGATTGATTTACCATTCGTCGGTGCCGGAGGGGGTGGAGGCTGATAATAGTTCAAATTGTCGTTTGTTGGATAGCTCATTAAAATCACCTCCAATAGAAATTGTTATTGAATGTAGTTAATCCAGTGCTCTAGCTGCACACAAGGGACAAGCCCAATAGATTCAGCTAGACGAATGGACGCTTGATTTCTTTCAAGGACGTGATAGCGTGGAATAAAGCCTCGTTCTAACGTTTCTTGTATGGCTGTGCGAACTACCATTTTCGCGTATCCGTATCTTTGAAATGCTTCTAAAGTATGAACAGCGCCGATTTCCCAAATCTGCTCTTCATTTCGGAACGCTAGGCAGGTACTAACCGGATTGTCGCCCTGAAAGATTGAAACGGAAAACGCTCCTTTTTGGAAATATTCCTCAATTTCTTCCTTATTGTAATGGTTAGCAGCCCAAAGTGGAAGTAGTCTGTCGTCAAATGAATGATTGATTGACACCTCTTTGTCCTTACTATACCTTAACCCCTCAGTTGTGCTGTAAGAGAAAAACCCCCGAGTTTTTTCTAAAGAAAAATGCGCAGACAGTGCCTCTTGGTACTTCACATCCTGTAGTTTAAAAACAAGCTTCGCCTGTGCTGGGAGCAGTGGTAGTAAAGCTGGAAATATATCGGGGCAGCTGTAATCCAAAAATACGATGTAATCCGCTTGAGGATATACCCTATGATCATATGCGTATGCTGTGGCTGGAAGAAGTAATACAATACCCCACTGATCACCATGCTCAACTAGATGTGTTTCCATGACTTCGTGGAAGGAGTTTAACATTTTTAACAAGCTTACATTCTTTAAGGGATTCGTTTGTAATTTGTTTATGATTCGTTCGTTCTGGTGCACGTCCATCCACTCCTTGCTCAGATTTATATATTTTACTATAAATTGTACTTATGCAGATATTTATATTTTTTCCTTTACTAATCATTAATTTATTGAAGAAGGAAGGTTGACATTGGCTGTTATAATATATTAGGGAAAATAAAGCTCGCTGTTTGAAGCAGCATACGTGAACGGAGGCACATAATTTCATGACACAATCTATCACAGGCGCTGCTGTTCGTGTAGGAGAAGGTCTATCTAAGCAATTCATCCTAATTCTAGCCATTGCATCAGGACTAAGCGTGGCAAATATGTATTATAATCAGCCGCTCCTAGCTGAGATAGGACGCACATTTAATGCTTCCTCTAACGCAGTGGGATATGTATCGATGCTTACTCAAATCGGCTACGCGCTGGGAATGTTATTTTTTGTTCCACTAGGTGACATTCGTGAACGCAGAACACTGATATCAGGACTTCTTATTGCTGTATCACTGTCACTAATTGGTTTCGCTACCGCACAAAACCTCACTTGGATGTATATCGCCAGCTTTGCTATCGGCATAACTACGGTGGTGCCGCAGGTCATCATTCCTCTCTCGGCTGAGTTAGCTTTACCGGAGGAGCGGGGGAAGGTTATAGGCACTGTAATGAGCGGATTGTTTTTTGGTATTTTGCTAGCAAGAACAATATCCGGAATTATAGGGGATATGTTCGGCTGGAGAGCGATGTACTGGATTGCCGCAGTAGTCATGTTATTGTTATCCCTTATTCTTTATCGGCTAATCCCGTCAACGAAACCAGACAATAATTCCTCGTACTCAGATCTGCTGAAATCAATGGGACAACTGATTCGCAGATATTCGACGCTTCGTGAGTCATCTTTAATTGGGGCTTGCATGTTTGGCGGATTTAGTGTGTTCTGGACTTCTCTAGCTTTCTTTCTGGAAGGAGAACCTTATCACTACAGTAGCTCTATTACAGGATTGTTTGGTCTTATTGGTGTAGCAGGTGCTGCTGGTGCTCCATTTATCGGGAGGTTAGCAGACAGAATTGCTCCTAAAAAGATTGTAGGAATCCTACTATTAATTACATTAATTGCTTACGGATTTTTTGGTTTAGCCGGATTTACGATCTGGAGTTTGATTGCTGGAGTTATTATTCTGGATCTTGGGGTACAGGGGTCACAGGTCAGTAACCAAACACGGATATATGCACTTGAACCAGCGGCTCGCAGTCGTATTAATACTGTTTTTATGGTCAGCACTTTTACAGGTGGAGCGATTGGATCCACGCTGGGAAGTTTTGCATGGCAGCATTGGGGCTGGAGTGGTGTCTGCTTAATGGGGGGAACGCTAGTTGTAGCCGCTTTATGCATATGGATCGTCTATAGAGTGATCGAGAAAGAGGATATACCAGAGATTAGCTAGAAACGGATTATAGTACCTTTTATTATACCCGGGAGGTGTTTGATCATCGCTGAGAAGACGAAAGTTATAGAGGTTGTCCCGTATAACCCAGAGTGGAAGGCAGAATTCAATAGATTAAAAGAACAGCTCTTATCTTATGTCGGAGATCTTATTATTTCTATCGAGCATGTGGGCAGTACTTCGATTGAAGGGCTAGCTGCTAAACCTATCATCGACCTTGATCTTGTGATGGACAGCTACGATGTACTCCCACAAATCATAGAACGTTTACAACAGCATGGATATGAACACCAAGGGAACTTGGGAATAGAGGGAAGAGAAGCGTTTCAAAGACTTCAGGATGATGGATTTATGAAATATCATCTGTATGTATGTCCTAAGGATGGAAAAGGCTACTTGGAGCATATCGCTTTCAGAGACTATCTGCGATCGAATACAGCAGCGCGTCAAGCGTATGCAGAGGTCAAACAACGCTTGGCAGAACAACATCGTTATGACATTGATGCTTATTGTGAAGGAAAGACAACGTTTGTTAGCTCAATTTTATCTAAAGCCATGAAAGAAACGTAAGAAACATCAATCACTTGCCCGTTCGAAGATGATTTCGAAATTCACTGGGAGACATGCCGCTCCACTTACGGAACTGCTTGGAGAAGTATAACGCGTCATTGAAACCGACCGAGGAAGAGATCTGGTCGATGGTCAGCGTGCCTCCTAGCAGTTTTTTTGCTTTATCCATACGAACCTTTAATAAATATTGTTTGGGAGACATGCCGATCTTTTGTTTAAAGACTTTAGAGAGGTGCGCCCTATGATAGCCTAGAGACGATGCCATATGGTCGATACTGATCTGTTGATGAAACTGTAGAGAAATCCAACGGATCGCTTGATCGATCTGACGGTCGATAACATCCGGTAATTCTATCGATTGAGAGGGAAGCGAACTTATGTTCGCAACACCGAATTTGTGCACTAGCAGCCGCAGCCAACCCGAAGCTTCTAAGCTCTCCAGTCGAGGATAAGCAGATTGCTGAAAGGATAAACGAATATGTTCATATATTTTATGTATCTCTATTAGTTTATCTAAGTGGATTATTGGCTTGTCCCTTGTAATTCCCACTTCGTGTAGTAGCTGTTCAACCGCTTCCCCTTGTAAGGCCACCCATACATATGTCCACGGACGATCCATGTCTGCCTGATAGCTAAATAACGCCCCCGGAAAAATAACAAAGGTATCCCCCTTACTACATCCCTGCGAATTACTGCCACTTTGAAAAACTCCTTCCCCATCAATTACTGTATGAATGAGATAGTAATCATGAACAGAGGGGCCCATTTTATGGCCAGGAACGGGTTTGCCTTCTCCGCTGAATAATACAGATAGGTCATGATCATCGGGAGCCAGATTAAACCCTGCTGTAAAATGATAATGCTCTGAAGCCATTTACTTAGAACCTCCCCAAGATTGCTTTTATAATACATTTAGATTATAGGATTGAATATACAAATGCAACAAACGTCCATATATCTCTTGTATTTCTCCATACTCATTGGGACCGCTCTCATTTATAGTGATTAGTGAAGAGAGCAGACGGTTATGATCTGACATCCTAGTGTTTATAAGGGAATTATAGTTTACTCTACTCCATAAAACTGCGATGTTAATACCGTTCACCTCACCTATAAGGAGGAAAATTTCACATGTCTAAAATTACATTTATCGGAGCGGGTAGCACCGTATTTGCCAAAAACGTGTTGGGAGATTGTATGAGAACGCCAGCCCTGCAAGGGTTTGAACTTGCCCTGTATGATATTGATCTACAACGCCTGAAAGATTCCGAGAATATGCTAAATAATATAAAAGAGAGCAGCGGCAGCACTTGTGTTGTGAAATCCTATACGGATCGTAAAGAAGCTTTGCGTGGAGCTAAATATGTCATTAATGCAATCCAAGTGGGAGGTTACGATCCTTGCACCATCACAGATTTTGAAATTCCGAAGAAATATGGCTTGCGGCAAACGATTGCGGACACAGTTGGCATAGGTGGGATTTTCCGTAACCTGCGTACTATTCCAGTGATGCTGGACTTTGCTGCGGATGTACGGGAGGTTTGTCCGGACGCACTCTTTATGAACTATACAAATCCTATGGCAGTTCTGACCAATGTGATGAATACCTATGGCGGTGTAAAGACGGTGGGATTATGTCATAGTGTGCAGCATTGTATTCCGGGCTTGTTCGAGCATCTGGGTAT
The DNA here is from genome assembly GCF_037992965.1 of Paenibacillus sp. FSL E2-0190. Classification (NCBI taxonomy): domain Bacteria; kingdom Bacillati; phylum Bacillota; class Bacilli; order Caryophanales; family Paenibacillaceae; genus Paenibacillus; species Paenibacillus sp. FSL E2-0190. Next base: position 3,694,211 of record NZ_CP150306.1, on the reverse strand, counting down.
GGATCAGACAGGTGTTCAGGCTAAGATCGCTGGGATTAACCATATGGCTTGGTTATTGGAGGTTACTAAAGACGGCGAGGATTTGTATCCGGAAATTAAACGCCGTGCCGCTGAGAAGCAACAAGAACATCACGGAGACATGGTCCGTTATGAAATGATGCTTAAATTCGGTTACTACATTACGGAATCTTCGGAACATAACGCAGAGTATCATCCTTATTTTATCAAACGTAATTACCCAGAGCTTATCGAACGGTTTCAAATTCCACTCGACGAGTATCCACGCCGCTGTGTAGATCAAATTGAACGTTGGCAACAAATGCGTGAAGAATTGGTTAATAACAAAGAACTTAAACATGAACGTTCGCATGAATATGCGTCTTATATTATGGAAGCTATCGAAACTAATGTGCCTTTCAAAATAGGTGGCAATGTTATGAATACAGGTCTTATCACTAATTTGCCAAAAGAAGCATGTGTAGAGGTCCCTTGTTTAGTAGATAGAAGCGGAGTAACTCCGACCTACGTGGGAGATCTGCCTCCACAGTGCGCCGCACTGAATCGTACAAACATTAATACACAGTTGTTAACGATCGAAGCAGCGATTACCCATAAGAAAGAGCATATCTATCACGCCGCAATGCTCGATCCACATACAGCAGCTGAATTGTCGATGGATGACATTACAAATATGTGCGACGAGCTGATCACAGCCCATGGAGACTGGCTCCCGGCGTATAAATAAATTAACTAGTTAGGACTAAGGAAGCCTGAGAAATCAGGCTTTTTTTGATTGTATTTCTACGAAAACCGAATGCTATCTTTAAAAAAGACCACGTCGTTTCTTCTTGCTTATCTGTCTAGGACAACTGGGGGACATCGGAATACACATATATGGATTATCTAAATGTGGAGGTGATCCTTTATGATCGTTGAAAGCTATACCTTAGCATCGTCCACAGCTTATGCTACTCCTTATTATGTGATTAGAGGTGAGCTTCCTGGTCCTGTCTTTATGGTGGTGTCGGGGATACATGGGAATGAGACAGGAAGTATTCGTGCCGCACAGATCATTGTAGAACATTTTAACCAGAGAAGGTTGTATATACACCGGGGCACGATCATTGTAGTACCTCTAATGAATCAAAAAGCTTACCGCAAACGGATCAGAGGTGTACCCGATTTAAATCGCACCTTTCCACGTTCTAGCAAAACAGCGGCAAAACATCCATTAGCTTCAGCTTTGCTACAGCTAGTACTAAGATATCGTCCCACCTGGTTTCTGGATCTTCATGAAGCAAATGGGTTGTCACAAAAAAATCCGAAGCGACTTGGCCAGTCGATCATCGTCACTCCGGGAAGCCGAGGAACAGGTACAGCAAAACGTGTCATCAAAGGCATTAATCGAACGATTCCCAAAACCGCTTATCATTTTAATATCCGTTTACGGGAGCGCCCCGGCTCCTCAAGGGCAGCCGTTACCCGTATATTAGGGGCTAAAGCATTTACTGTGGAAACCTGCTGGAGCCTTGATCGTGAGCTACGGATTCGCTATCAGATAGATATTGTTAGCCGTTTTTTAAAAAGTGCGGGATTATTGTGATAGAGAAAATATCTGATAACTGTGTAAGCTGGTTCTTAGATCCTAGGAATCAGCTTTTTTGCCGATACAAGAAAGGTAATTGACAACAATGGGTATAGTGTATATATTACATATATACATTGATAACACATAAACTAGGAGTGAGGGCACGATTACATGAACATATTGATATCCAACACTTCCGGTGAACCCATCTATGCACAGATTGTCAGCCAGATCCGCCAGATGATTCTGCAAGGAGAGTTAGTGTCTGGCACCCCATTACCTTCTATCCGGCTATTAGCCAAAGAGCTGCAGATTAGCGTAATTACAACGAAACGAGCCTATGAAGAACTGGAGAGAGAAGGGCTTATCAATTCAATTGTGGGGAAAGGTTCCTTTGTTTCTGGTGCAGATCAGGAGTTTATTCGGGAACAACGGCTACGGATTATGGAGAACAAAATGAAGGAGATTATCGACGAGAGTAAAATGCTGGGGATTAATTTTGCTGAGTTTAGTGAGATGTTGAAATTGCTTTATGAGGAGGAGACAGAATGAAAGAAGTCATTCAATTGGACCAAATATCTAAAAAATATGGCCATTTTAGCCTATGCGAACTTACGTTCGGTATTAAAGAAGGGTATATCACGGGGCTAATTGGACCGAATGGGGCAGGGAAAACAACATTAATAAAAATGATGATGGGGATGGTGTTTCCTGATCATGGCAGCGTAAAGATTTTTGACCAAGAGATGTCTATCCATGAAGCAGAGAATAAGGATCGGATTGGCTATGTCTCCGATGAAAATTACTTTTACGATCAATTAACCATCGATCAGATGAGTAAGATTATTGCTCCTTTTTATAGTCGTTGGGATCAAGAAACGTATAGGAAATACATAGAGATGTTCAAGCTTTCCCCGCGGAAAAAGATTAAGGAGCTCTCCAAAGGAATGAAAATGAAGTATTCGCTCGCCATTGCTTTATCACATGGTGCAGATCTGCTCATTATGGATGAACCTACTGCAGGACTTGATCCTATATTCCGAAGAGAGTTGCTTGATTTACTTAGTGAGCATATCCAGGATGAGAAGAAGTCTATTCTTTTTTCAACGCATAATACGACTGATTTGGACCGGATCGCGGACTATATTGTTTTTGTGAACGAAGGGCACCTAGTATTTAATGAAATGAAAGAATCTCTAGCCAACAAATATATGCTGGTAAAAGGCAATAAAGAGTTGCTTGATCGGGATGTACGAAAATGGTTCATCGGGCTTAGAGAGACGGAAGTTGGTTTCGAGGGTCTTCTGAACAATCGCTCTGAGGGGGAACACTTCTTTAGAGGTCATGCCATATGCGAAACGCCTACTCTGGAAGAAATCATGTATTTTACGGTAAAGGGAAACGCTTTGTATGTTTAATCTCTTGTTGCTGATTCGAAAAGATTTTATTCTCCTGCGGAATTTTATCCCTATATTTCTCTTGAGTATCTTGTTCATCGCATATGTTCAACTGGATAACTCCAGCATGTTTGCTACTTTTCAATCTTTACTGTTGCTCGTATACTCCTGTTCTATGGATGCACAGAATAACAACACAAAGTTTGTGATAGGGTTACCAGTAAGACGGCAAGAGATTATCTTGGCTAAATACTTATCACTTATTCCTTATTGTTTCATCGGTTTGGTTTGCTCTTTAGCTTTGTTACTAATTTCCTTTTCATTTGGATATTCCATTAGCCCGGTTTATTGGATAGGGGTATCTTTAACGTTACTTATGATTCCTTTGGCTGCGTCTATTTATCTGCCGATTCATTATTGGCTTGGTTCCAAAAACTATTACTTCAATATCCTTTTTAATGTAGTAATAACGATTACCACCCTGAACACTGGATCTTCACTTTCAAATTCATCCTTTTTCTTAACAATTACCGACATAAAGCTGCAGGATCATCTGTTGCCGATTGGTTTGATAGGGATTGTTTATCTCTCCATATTGTACTGCTCTTATAGGATTTCACTACGATTGTTTAGCAAGGAAGAGTTATAAGCTAAGGAGGACGTAAAGTGTATAAATCATTTTTTTTAATTCAAAAAGACTTCATTCTTCTGCGTAAATTTCTGATGCTGCTAATCCCCTTTTTTATTTTTATAGCTTACTCGAACTATCATAGCTTCAGTTTATTTACGGTAATGCCACCCATGCTGTTATTGATAAGCTCCTGCTCAATGGATACTCAGCAGATGACACAACGGTTTCTCGTTAATCTCCCTGTAAGGAGACAAGAGCTTGTCCGTGCCAAATATTTTTCGATCCTTCCGTATGCGCTTGTTGGGCTGGCAGCCACGTCCTTTACCTATCTCCTGATTATTGTAACAGGTAAAGCCGTAACCCCTCATTTTTGGCAAGAGGTTGGTATTACGTTATCCATTTTCCCTCTCCTTGCGATGCTTTATTTACCGATTCATTACTGGTTAGGGGCAAAGGGAGCGCAAGTGGTTAATCTTGTTTTTATGATGATTGTAATGTTTGGACCGAACGTGTTTAGCTTTTTGATCCAGTGGATACCTGATGTGAACAGATGGTTGAGTTTTGGAGTGAAAGGTACAGTCATTCCCTTTATAATCCTAGGGCTGGCTTATGTATTCTTGCTTAGCTGTTCATATATCATTTCTCTGCGGATTTTTGTGCGGAAAGATCTTTGATTCGAAGGATTTGAGATTTTGAATGAATTCATATACCATTGTCACTACAAAGATAAATAGTAGGGGAAGGGTATATAACCAATGCCTAAAATGATCTATAGCTTTCGCACAAAAATGATTATGCTGCTGATGGCCAGTATGCTTGTATCCGGTGGAATTACCTTTTCAATCTATAAAATTCTGCAGAGATATTATCGATCAGAGGTCTTATTAGAAAATCCATTGACTAAAGTTCGCTACTTGATGCGGGATATCGGTGATGTTAATGCGTTTTTGATTATCTTCATTCCTTTGGCCATCTTATTCTTTTTTATATTTACTAAACCATATGCAAATTATTTCAAGGAAATCTCGAAAGGGATCCATCAGCTGGCGTCGGGTGATTTCTCGGAGCGGGTGGATATCCCTTCTAAAGATGAGTTCGGCCTTATTGGCCATGATATCAATCTGGCTATTGATCATCTACAGGAAGCTATCGAGCGGGGCGACTTTGCGGAGAGCAGTAAAGATCAACTTGTATTAAATCTGGCACATGATCTGCGTACACCACTTACCTCCGTTATAGGTTATTTGGATTTTATCCTGAAGGACAATGAATTAACGCCAGAACAGACCAGACATTATACAACGATCGCTTATACTAAATCTCAACGTTTGGAAAAATTAATTGATGAGCTATTTGAAATCACAAGAATGAACTATGGTAAGCTTACGCTTGAAAAAACCTCGATCGACCTGAGTGAGCTTCTTTTGCAGTTAAATGAAGAGTTATATCCCGTTTTTGAGAAAAATGGTCTTACTTCCCGCTTGGATGTAACCCAACCTCTGAAGATAGAGGGTGACGGTGAGCTGCTGGCGCGTGTATTTGAGAATCTCCTCACCAACGCAGCGCGATATGGAAGCGACGGTCAATTTATTGATATTCATGGGTATTTAGAGGAAAATGAAGTCGTTATTGAGATCATTAACTATGGAGATTGTATTGATCCGGAAGAGCTCCCGCGTATTTTTGATATGTTCTACACCGGGGATCGAGCGCGAACGCATCCCACAGGGAGTACGGGACTGGGCTTATTTATCACTAAAAACATTGTGGAACAACATGCTGGAACAGTTTCTGCACAAAGCAGTGTAGTGCGGACGATGTTTGAAGTACGGCTTCCACAAAATAATTGAGAACGAAGTCAAGTGTCGACTAAGCAGGAGTAAAACCGAGATCTATGTGATCTTGTGGTTTTACTCCTTTTTTAATGGTTTGGTCAGCAGACAGGATGAACGTTACCGGACATTTATTTGAAATTTTTAATAAATCGTGATATTATTAGCTTGCTAAGTAATTTGTAAGGCAGTACGGAGGAAATATCTGTGATAGAAGATGAGATAAGGGAACTACTGGATAGAATATCAGCGGAAATGCGTAGAGATTATGCAGAACTGCTTAGAGAACTTAATCTTCATGTGGGTCAAGAACAGTTATTATGCCGGTTATGGAGAACAGATGGAATGACACAAATACAGCTAAGTGAACGCTTGAATTGTGAGCCTCCAACCATAACAAATATGGTGAAATCTCTTGAAAATCATGGGTTTGTTGTTCGAAAAAGAGATTCTGAAGATGGCAGAGTTAGCCGAGTGTATCTAACCCCAGCCGGACGTAATCTCTGCGAACCTGTGGAACAGATCTGGAACAAACAGCTGGATAAATTACTAGCCGGAATTATACCTGAAGAACGTTTATTATTAAGAAGACTTATGAAACAAATGGCCGATAATTTAGCTTGAATCTGGAACTAATCGCCATAACCGTTAGTAAGCTAATTAAAACTAAGAAAAGAGGAACATAGATGATTACAAGTTTGACTCGCATCAATGAATTAGCTAAGAAAGAACGTGAAGTAGGCTTGACACAAGGCGAATGGGTTGAACAGATCGCATTGCGTGAAGACTATCTGCGTGAAATTCGTGGACAAGTTCGTAACAGTCTTTCTGGAGTGACAATTTTAGATCCGGATGGAAATGACGTAACCCCTGAGAAGCTTCGTGCAGCGCGTAAATAATCAATGAACTAATAAGTGGAAACTACACCTTTAGATAACGTTAGATTAGCCTATGGCTGATCGACGGATATCTAGAGGTGTTTTTTGTTATATAAATCTTAACAGAAGCTTAATTCGTTATCATTAGGAGCTGTTGAAAGTTAAGAATCAATTAAACTTGCGTTACACAGGATCTAAGACTGGATTGTTAGAATGAAATAGACAAAAGATAAGGGATAACATGAAGGGGTGCAGAAGTTGGAGAAACTAAAAGAAACATCAAGGAAGGAAATGAAAGTATGAAAAAAACATTATTAATTTTACTTAAAGTAATAGTCGCTATAGTCATACTCCTAGCACTTTTTCTGGTCATCGTTTTTACAGTCAATGTGATCAGCAATAAAGTGGAGAAAGGAAAAATAGAACCCTATGGTCAGCTTGTACCTGTCGACGGGAAAAAGATGAATGTTACCATACAAGGGCAAGGCAAGGAAACAGTCGTGTTACTCCCAGGGTTTGGAACCGCATCACCCGTAATTGATTTCAAACCACTTGTAGATGAACTGACTCCTTTCTATAAAGTTGTAGTAGTTGAACCGTTTGGTTATGGACTAAGCGATGTCACCACAAAAGAACGAACGGTCGACAATATCGTGAGTGAGCTTCATGAAGCTTTACAAGAATTAAAGATAGATCGTTATATTCTGATGGGACATTCTATAGCGGGAATTTACGGACTGGACTATGTGAACAAATACGAAAACGAAGTTAGTGCATTCGTAGGCATAGACAGCAGCGTACCCACACAAGGGGGCAACGATGAAGAATTTCCATCAGGAACCTATAAGCTGCTTAAAAACTCAGGATTTATGAGATTGCTGGTAAAGCTCAATCCAGCCCAAATCGTTACACCAAGTGATGATGAGGAAACTAAAGAACAAAATAGAATGATTTCACTTAAAAACATGATGAATCCTAATATCATCAGCGAAGCAGAGCATTTTAAAAGTAATTTCAAAGTCACGGAAACATTAAATTTCCCTAAAGATCTTCCTGTTATTTTCTTCCTAGTGAAAGAAAATACGGATGTTCCAGGCTGGGAATCCCTGCATAAAGAACAGATTAAAGACTCCTTACACGGGAAATTGATGTTGCTTGATGGGGAGCATTATTTGCACCATACCCGATCCAAAGATATCGTCGAGAACTTTAGAAGCTTTATGGGAGAGATAAAGTAAGAATGAATGAGAAAAGCCTGCTAATTCAGGCTTTTCTTTTTTTCGTATTTTCAAATAAGTGAATCCTTTAGAAAAAAATGATAAATTTATCAAAGCAATTATGGGCACTCTATATCCTAATCTTTATTATAGGAAGGACTACCATAGTATGTGCGGAATAGCAGGAATATTAAAATATAATGGACAGCCACCACAGGAAGAAACCTTAAAACAAATGACAGGGGTTATGAATCACCGAGGCCCCAATCATGAGGGAGTATGGCTCGATTCTCACATTGGACTTGGTTTTCGCAGATTGTCTGTAATTGATATACGTGATGGTAATCAACCGATGACGAATGAAGATCGTACTCTTTGGATTGTTTTTAATGGTGAAATCTATAATTATAAAACACTACGAGATCAGTTAAAGCTAAAAGGACATCACTTTCAGACGCAATCAGATACAGAGGTCATTGTGCATTTATTTGAGGAATACGGCAAGGACTGTGTCCATCATTTACGTGGAATGTTTAGTTTTGCGATTTGGGATCTTAGGGAACAATCTCTTTTTGCTGCTAGAGATCATTTCGGAATCAAACCTTTTTATTATTACAAAGACGAAAATAATCTTTTATTTGCTTCGGAAATTAAAAGCATACTTGCAGTGCAAGGGGTACCCAGAAAGCTTCAATATCAAAGTTTATTCAGCTACTTAACTTTTCAGTATGTCCCGCATCCTGATACGATGTTTGAACACATTCATAAATTAGGACCTGCGGAGCGATTATTTGTTAACTCGGATGGTGAAATGAAGATCGAGAAATATTGGGAACCCCATTTTCAACCGGTAGAACGATCTTTAGCAGACTATGCTGAAGAAATTCAGTGGAAATTGAAAGAGTCTGTAAACCTTCATTTACAAAGTGATGTGGATAGAGGATGTTTTTTGTCCAGTGGAATTGACTCCACCGCAATAGCTGCAATGATGAGAGCAGAAGAATCAACAAAAACCTTTTCGATTGGATTTGAAGGGCTGAACAATGAAACAATCATTGCAAATCAAACGGCAGCCAAACTGGGGACAGATCATTATTTTCACATTTTATCGCAAAAAGACTTTTTTGAAAGTATCCCGAAAACGGTCTGGCATCTAGATGAGCCTGTTGCAGACCCTTCCGCTATTGCACTCTATCATCTAAACCAGCTTGCAAAAGAACATGTAACGGTTGTCCTATCAGGGGAAGGCGCTGACGAATTATTCGGAGGGTATAGAATCTATAGAGAGCCAAATGCATTAAGACCGATAACCTGGATGCCTAACTTCATAAAGGATTCGTTACGAAAATCATTATCTGTATATCCCTATCATTTTTATGGCAAAAATTATTTACTTCGGGGTCTGACACCTTTAGAAGAGCGTTTTTTCGGAAATGCTAATATTTTTAACAAAAGCGGTAAAATGAACTTGCTCCACGAATCGGTACACGCTCAGAATAGCTTTTTACATCCCACGGATATCGTTAAGCCTTTTTATGATAAGACAGCTCACCTAGACCCTACGACAAGAATGCAGTTTATTGATATGAATTTTTGGTTACCTGGAGACATTTTATCAAAAGCAGATAAGCTGTCCATGGCACATTCATTAGAATTAAGAGTCCCGTTTTTAGATAAAGAGGTTTTCGAGACGGCTAGTAAAATACCTGTGTCCAATCGGATTGGGCAAAAAACAACAAAACTTGCTTTGCGTAAAGCTATGGAAGGAATCGTTCCGGAAGCTATAGTGAATCGCCCAAAACTAGGATTTCCCGTGCCCATTCGTGATTGGCTCAAAACTCCAATTTCAGATATAATGTTTGAACAAATACGCTATAGTGGCATTGAAGAAATATTCAATATGAATATCATCGAAGAGATGTTTGCCCAGCATCGGAGTAATAAAGGCGACTATTCGCGTAGAATCTGGCTAATTTACATTTTTTCAGTATGGTACACTCTTTTTATAAAAGAAGACCTGAAGCAGTTAAATAGTGCCGTGTTGTAATGGGGGGGTGATTCGTTGAATATTGAGGAATATGCATGGAATAAACATGAACAGCAATTAAGAGAAACTAACATGTTTACTTATACTAGTCCAAAGATAAAGATTGTAGATAACCATGAATTAAGAAATCGGCTTGAAGAAACGCTTGAAGAGCTGCCGCAGAAGTTTCTGGCCAAATGGGCTTTGAAAGTAGCAGTTGAGCACCTGGATCATCTGGTCCAGCAGCTTGTAAATGACCCGCGGATTGATTTAGGTATAGAAACGCTAGAAAAGCGTATAACTGGTGAGATTAGAGCCTTTGACTTAAGAAAAGTTGGATTTATTGTCAATGAATTAGCCAAAGAGTCCACAACCGAGGCTAGTAAGTATGCTGCCCGTTCTTTTGCACAAGCCATTGCAACTGGACATATGCGAGGACACGCTATGGTTTGCAGTGACTATGCAGTAAAACTGGTGAATTACATATCAGATCATTCTTCAGTTGCAGAGGCAGCTACTAAAGAACGTGAGAGACAATTAAGGTTAGCTGAAGAGTTACTTTGAAATTGAAGGTTTAAAGATGAACATGTATGATGATTCTAAAAGTTAAATAATGGAAATAATTAACTTTTTATATAATCGAGAGTTATGTAATCTAATGCAAACAATAAAAACATTATTAGTACTTAAAGTTCTATGCGAGATTTGATGAGCTTTAAAGCTTAATACTCGTTTTAGATAATACGATTACTAAATAAGAATCTATTGCTTAGGAAAGGGCAGCGATTTTGAACAGTTTTGAACATTGCTTAGATATCAGTAATGGATAGCTAATTAGTAATATTATGGAACTAATTGGTTGCTTCCATTAATTTATACACTACTTCCTCACAAAACCCGTATTTTGTACATATGTCTAAGGTTTGATATTATCCCTTATCTGAACTGATTCTTTTAAGTGTACAATGACAAAAAGTTACCTACATAAAATATAGATGTCATCTTCCCTATAATGATAACAAAAAATCTATCTTCAAAAAATTCTTCAATTAAAAATACTATATCTATTAGGTAATAGCCTACGGATTTTTTATGTTGTTCTAATTCAGTCAATTTATATTCGAGATACAAGTTCGAGTTAATCCGATATTTAGGCATTTTAAATATAGCTTCATCTTTGACCGCCACATATTCAGCGAAAACTCCTATTTTATTCACCGGCAACCTCGTATAAACTCGGTTACCAACCTGAAAATTAACAACATCTTTACCACATGCTTCTATAACACCAGATAGTTCATTACCTAATGTTAATGGGAAATCATAATCAGTAATCATTCGGATACTGCCATTTAAAATTAATGAGTACCTCACGATTATCGATTTCCGGTATCTTAACATTGTTTATTTCCAAATGAATTTCTTTTGAGTATTGTATTTGAGCTGCTCTCATGTTCTGCCAGCTTCCTCTCCATTTGAAAATTTTATGGCGTACAATTTTCAGTTGTACGCCAGTTGTGATTCCACATATTCTTATTGATGTTGAGTTTTTAATTCTTCCATTCTAGGGTAGTCTGTATAACCTGAGCTTCCGTTACCAGAGTATAATGTTTTAGGATCAACTTCATTTAAAGGTGTTCCTTTTTTTAGTCGTTCCACAAAATCCGGATTAGCTAAAGACCAGATACCGACTGGTACGACATCAGCAGTACCACTATCAATATCTACACTAATATCTTCAAGTGCCCGCCCTACTCGATTGACCAATAATGGATTTGTCCAAATTGAACGAATTTCATGGAGCAGTATTTCATTCCCTAAATGCATCACATGGAGGTATGCTAAATTATAATTAGCTAATTCTTTTACAAGATGGCGATAAACCTCTGGTCCTTGTGCGCCTTCAACAATCCCACCAAGAGGTGTTCCTGGTGAAATACGGAAACCGGTTCTTTCTGCTCCAATTTCTTCAACGACTGCTCTTGTTACTTCAATTGCAAACCGAGCACGGTTCTCCACAGATCCACCGTATTTATCGATTCGTTTATTAGAATTTTCACTAATAAATTGATTAATTAGATAACCGTTGGCTCCATGAATTTCAACCCCATCAGCACCTGCTTTAATAGCTGCTGCAGCTGCTCTTCGGAAGTCTGCAATAGTATTTTGAATATCTTCTTCACTTAGCTCTCGTGGGACGGGTATTTCCTGCATTCCTTTAGCAGTAAACATTTCTACACCAGGTGCGATCGCAGAAGGTGCAACTGCTTGTCGATGATGCGGAGTATTGTCGGGGTGCGATATACGGCCCACATGCATTAATTGTATATACATAAAGCCACCTGCTTCATGCAACGCATCCGTAACCTTTTTCCAACCTTCTATTTGCTTTTCAGTATAGATGCCAGGTGAATTTAAATAACCTTGACCATCATCAGATGGTTGTGTACCTTCACTAATAATTAATCCCATTGATGCTCTCTGAGCATAGTAAAGAGAGCTTAGTTCTCCAGGTGTGCCGTCCTTCTGTGCTCTACTACGTGTCATAGGTGCCATTGCTAAACGATGAGGTAATTCCATATTTCCAATTTTCGTATTACTCCACAATTTGTTCATTTATTATTCCCCTTTATGAATTAAATTAGAAATGAAATTGTTATTAAGAAAGATGAGGGTACAGTGCAGGAACGCCACCTGCAAGTCCACCTTGTATCATTCGGCTGTTATCATCTGCAATAATTTCAAAGCTGCCAGATTCTATGCCATTAATAGCTATTTTTGCGATATCTGCAGGGCTTGCTTTGGGGACTTCTAAGCTGGTTGTCATGTCTGTATCCATAAAGCCCACATGTAATCCTGATACTCTTATATTATGAGGATATAGATTTAAACGTAAATCGTTCGTCAATGCCCACTCTGCAGCCTTTGCAGCTGAATAAGCACCTACAGTTCCTGAACTAAACCAAGATAATGCGGAAAGAACATTTAAAATAGATCCTCCCCCATTTTTTTCAATTATTGGTGCAAAAGCACGAACCATGGACAGCGTACCGAAGAAATGCGTATCAAACTCCAAATGTATTTTTTCTACCTCATCGTCCAGCAAACTGGCGCCAGTAGCTGAGCCTGCATTGTTGATTAAAAGCGTCACGTCCTTAGCGAGGATAACAGCTGCTTCAACTTCTTGAGTGTTGGTAATATCAAGCTTTACTGGTATAACGCCTGGAATGTTAATGGTTTCCGGATTTCTTGCACCACCATAAACCTTAGCCCCTCTGGATAAAAGCTCCAGCGTGAGATGGCGGCCAAAACCTCGATTTGCTCCAGTGACAAATGCTACTTGTTCAGAAATTATCATTTTTGTTACTCCTTTTATTCATCGTTTATTCACTATATGGGAATGATCATTCTAAAAAACATATAAGAAGGATCGTTTAAAGAGATCTTTAATCGAGACAAGACTGAGTTATGAGAACAATCATTCTAGAATATGCATAAGCAATTATATTTAAATAATAATTACTTATATAAAAGTTTAATTGATAAATCGGCTATTCGATGTAATTTTTCTTTAGGCACTGAGGTCCTAGTCATTACCCTTAATCCCACAAAAACAGAATGCAGATGTTCCGCTAGATCGTCGGCATTGAAATCCAAGCTAAATTCTTCATCCTGCTGGCCCCACAGAATAATATCTTTGAGCAGCTTCTCTGATAATGTGAACGATTCAATGGACTTCAAATCCACATTGGCATCGCGCATTGCTAATTCCACCGCTGAATTCACCATCAAACAGCCTGAGGGCGAATCTTCTTCACCATTTATTATGAAACTAAAGATAAGCTGGAGTGCCTCAGTTGCAGTCTTGGAACGTTTAACTTCTCTTGAAAGCTCAGCATTCACTTTATCGCGAAAACGGTCCATGGCTTTCAAAAACAGCGTATGCTTGTCGCCAAATGTGTCATATAAACTTCTTCGATGAACTCCCATATGCTCTACAAGATCTGTCAAAGATGTCTTCTCGTAACCCTGTTCCCAAAAAAGCTTCATCGCCTTATCTAATACTTCGTTCTCTTCGAATTCTTTGCTTCTTGCCATTCGATTCCCTCCCTAATAGTAAATGTAACATATTGAGAACGATCGGTAAAGAATAGATTTTCTAATCACTATTAACGATGTGCTCTCTTAGCTTTCTTCTTCACTCCTTCCGACTGGTCTGTGGTGACTTACCTCCGAACGGATCCCTTCCCCATCATAGCGCGACTATGTAGGTAACTTTAAGTCAATAAACCACAATGTAGATACATTTGTGCATTTTTTTTGACACAAATGTATCTACATAAAAAAAAGAAAAGCCTGATTTAACAAGCTTTTGTCGAATAGCTTATGTTGGCACTTTTGTGTCTTTGGACAGTTCGTTATATACATGTCGGTGGACAAGAAGATTGTCTACTTCGGCTACGGTACTTAAAAGGGTAAAGTTAACGGGTGACCGTTAGCTTAATAAAAAGACAGCCGATCATCTAGACGGCTGCGATCGTGTATGGATTGATCGTTCCCCATAAGCGTAATGATGTTGCTTCAGTCTAGAATAACTGCAATCTTATTAACCTGCTCCGTAATTTATAGCGAGGTTACGAACTTCACCTCCGGAAAGCGGCTATCTGGTCCTTTCATTAAGATTCCGTCTTGATTTTTCAGATACATATCGAAGAAATTCAGCATATAGGTATTGGTAACAGAGTCCGCTCTATCGGGCTCAATCTTTCCTGTAATGCCCAGCATTTTGAAAATCGGAGAAATGAACTGTACGTCGGTAAAATTCAAATGCTCCGTATTTTCGATATAGAGGACTTGTCCCCCTTCGTCGACCGCTTTGCGCATCCGTTCAAGCTCCAACTTTTTATCTTCCGTTACTTGATCCTCCCACTCTCTGGTTGAGCCCATACGGTTAATTTCTGCATCCGTGTAGACCTGGTTATCCATCACCATTTTTAATTTTTCGAAATAGCTTTCCGAGTTGAGGAACAAAAACGGCTTTCGCAGTCCCTCTCTTTCACGCAGACGATAAAGCCCTCCATCCAGATCTATGCCAACCGCGATTCGCGGATCGTAAGAAGCGTCATAAGCCGTTGCTCCGCCGATAGAATGACCGAACACCCCGACATGGTCGAGATCAATCCAGCCTTTTAGATGACTTGGAATCTGCCCCGATTGGATAAGCTCGAATTGGTCCAGCACAAACACCACATCTTCGGTTAAAACTTTCCCTAACTTGTCGCGATTTCTGCTTTCCGTCCGATAATTATGGTCAGGCGAGAATAAGTCGTTGGTTGTGCTGGTCGTGATTCGACCGTCCGGAAACTCGGTTGCAAATGTGTTGTAGGTGTGGTCGATCATTGCCACGATATATCCGTGGCTCGCGAGATATTCGGCTTGCGAAGTGTGGAGGAATCTAGAAGAGCCGTTGCCGGGATTCCCAAGGATCAGTGGGTATGAAGTCTGTGCCGTAGAGATTTCCGCCTCCGAATATGCATAACTGGATACGTACTTCAGGTGTTGAAAAGTAAACCCGGGAAGACCATAGTTTGCGGCCATATAACTTAAAATCCGCGTATCGGGAATAAAAGCAGTTCGCTTGCCACTACCAGCTTGAGTCGGATACCATACCTGAACCATCAATTCTCTTTTACCCTCTCTTGCTTTATCAAAAATCTCTTCTCTATTGGTATCCACAAAATGAAACGTTTGCGTTCCTACCTTAAATTCCCCTGTCAGTTCAGGGAGTTTAAATACAGGAAAAGCATACATGAGAACAGCTGTTCCGACCAGCATGATCGCTATAGCGGTATAAGCTGAACCCAACAGGAATCGAGGGATTTTTTGGAAACTGCTTTTTTTAAAATAACTATAACCTGAAATGGCTAAAAAAATGACCGTTATGCAATATGGGAAAAACAGCTGAACTCTGTATCCTTCTACCGTCCAATGAATGACCAGCAAAACTGCGGCGATCCCGCTTGCAACGAATACTGGAATAATACGCTGACCTTTTTTTAATACAACTGTTAATACAAATAAACTGATGTTTGACAAATATAGCAATAATTCAAACAATCTCATCTCAAGTCTCCTTTAAAAAAAATTCATTTTCATTTGTTCCAATCATTCCTACCTAGCTAGCCTAACCCCCCTCCTTTTGCTGCTTCAGTATAAAGACGGTTTCTGAATCCAAAATGTATCAGTTTCGTTTCTGTAAACTGCTTATTAGCTTAATAAAAAGGCAGCCGATCATTTGACCGGCTGCCTTTTTATTTTGATTGAGCTATCGTTTCCCATTATCTTAGCTTAATAGATCACATTCGTAGTCTTAATGCAACCTACCACTTATTCCATTAATCTCCCTTTACTTCATTATCATTCGGAATTAATTCATACAAGGCACGAACATCACACCCGATGGAATCGGCGATCGATATGGCAATTTTGAGTGGCATCACTCTTTTGTTTTCAATAAAGTCGTAAACTCGTTCCGGTTTAAAAAGCAAGTCTTTTGCCAGCCATTCCGCAGACTTCCCGGATTCCATCAATCGTTCATTCAGTAAGCAACGTCCTAGTTCAAATTTCAAGAAGTGATGACCTCCCGCATAAGATAATACTTAACCTTAAGCGTTGTCCATTGCCAGCATGAATATACTTCATAAAGGGTCCTATAACGATGAAGTTCCCCATGTTTCCCGTTAGTTCAATCTGTGGTTTTCCTATTTTTAGCCCAATTTTCCTGTTCACAATTGAGATTAATGATGCATAATAGCACTGTGTAGAAAATCTGCTAAATCCTCATTGCTATATTGATTAATGATGTTCATATCTCTCACTCCGTACATATATAAGCAATAACGCCCCATCTCGTGGTCTATAACATCGTCCACCTTAAGAGTAAGTTAGGTCAGTTTTTATGGAGTATATTGTGTAAACAAGCTTTTGCGCGCTTTTTTATTGTTATAGAACATATGGATTTGGTTTGAATGACAGACTCATTCTTTAAAATAGGGCGTAATCCCTCTTGAATATAGGTTCTCCACTAACTTGAAAAATTCTTCTGACGATAAATCCTTTTGACGCTGGAGCCAAAGACGAAACAAAGAAAGAGCAGTTGTCAGGTAAAACTCAATGAAGTATGGCGTTAAGGATTGGTTTTGAGGAACGTCTAATTCTAATTGATCCAAAGCGATTTCTTTTTTTAAGCGTTTTAAAAAACGGGCACTTCCATAATCACCCAAAAGGGCGTTGAGAACCAGGAGATGTTCTTTTTTGTCCAGACAATTGAGCGTATCTTGAACCGTATCCTTCGATAGCTCTTTATTCGCCAATTCTTTTTTCATGTCATTCAATAAGTCATTTTCAACAGAGTCTAACAATTCGTAAATGTCAGTAAAGTATTGATAAAAGGTGCTGCGGTTATATCCTGACTTATTCGAAATTTCCTGAATCGAAATTTTCTCAATCGGCTTTTGGCTATACAACTCACAAAAAACTTCTACAAATTTTTGTCTCGTTTTCTCCGTTATTTGGGGTTGCTTTTTCATGTTTCCCTCCTACTAGTGAATAAGAATATCATCCGACAAATCATAAAAAACTGATGGTTGATCAAGGAATAATGAAGATTTATAATCACATCATACAACATGTTGTCGGATAATAAAAAGGGAATATTAATAAGTAGAGGTGGTTTATATGTCGGGAAAACAAGATAGAATTTTAATTTTTGGTGCAGGTGTCATCGGGAGCATGTACGCAATAAAGCTTATTGAAGCAGGGTATGACGTTAGCCTGTTTGCACATTCGAATAGATATACATCATTAAGAGAAAATGGCCTGCAGTATATAGAAAAAGGTACAGTTAGATCGATACAAGTGAATGTCATGGATACGCTCGAAAATGACGATGTATACGATTTTATTTTCGTTACTGTTCGTTATGATCGGTCCGAATCAGCATTGTTAGCGCTAAAAGATAATCAAAGCAAAAATATAGTTACGATGATTAGTAATTCAATTGGATTTTCTTCGTGGCTGGATATCGTAGGGGATAGACTTCTACCAGCTTTTCCCGGCTTCGGTGGACAGATTAAAGATGGAGTATTACATGCGCGATTTCTACCAAAGTTTATAGCGGCAACTGCATTTGGAGAAATTAATGGTGCAGTGACAGAACGTATAGAAAACCTCGCAAAACTATTTAAAACAGCAAAGCTTCCCTACGTTATTAAAAAGGATATGCAAGCGTATCTAATCACACATTCCGTATCAGATATTGCCATGTTGAGTTTTTTGCATTCTGAGAATAAGATTATTGACAAAAAAACAGCCAGAACCAGAAAGACGGCACGCAAAATAACAGTCACTTTAAAAGCGTATCTTAGGGAAATACAAAAAGCGGGTGTTTTAATTGATCCTCCAATGCTTAAAATGGTGCTTAAATTTCCAAACTTATTTTTGGATCTTTTCTTTATGACATGGCTACGAACTAAGATGGTTAGGGATATGATGTTGCCGGATTATGCGAATAATGCTAACAATGAGATTGTACAGCTGAGTAATGATTTAATGAAATTTTTAAGTCAACATGATATCAAATCGGAAATACATGTTCAGTAATTTTTTGTTAAAATAGTATGGTATTTTTTAATTTATTTTCATTAAATCCTTCAATCAGGCATTAATCTGAATATGAAAATCTAAATATATAGTTTTTTCGTAGCATCCTTGAATAAACTAACGGGAAATGATAATTGAACAGCGGCAGTCCAAGACTTTATTTATCAAGTCTTGGACTGTCGCTGCTTTATTATCCGGGACAGTCAGCTGATAAACGCATTTCAGTATTCAAAGTTTTACTCACACCTGGGGTGATTCCTATCTTGGTTGTGGTTCTTGCCTGGATGATATGGGGCTGGAACCCTATCTCGGACAGGTTCTGCTTGTTTTTGGAATTATGGCACTGGTGGGAATCTGGGTGATTGGGATTTGCTCTGATATCTCTTGTACTAGGACTTTGGAGTGAGCATGGTACTATTATCTTCATTTCTGTTGCGCTGTGGGGGCTGACATTCGGTGGTGCGGCAACATTGTTGCAGACAGCACTTGCTCAGGCTGCGGGGAAGCAAGGGGTGGATATCGTGATGCCTATCAATACAACGGTTTGGAATCTGGCTATCGCCGGCGCCGGGATATTGGGAGGAGTCCTTCTAAATCAATGGGGCACCACCTCCTTTCCTTGGGCACTCCTGCTTCTCTTGCTTCTTGCTCTGTTTGTTGCCTGGTGTGCTAAAAGGCATGGATTTCGTCCATCCCAGATCCGTTAAGTAATCCGATTGCCATCCGTCTGCTATTGACTGTGAATTGTTCTTGCACGATCGTGGCAATCATTCATCGATTTGCACCACTGAAAATCATAAAATGCACCACCAAAAACCATAAATTACATTAGATCGATATGTGAACCAGGCGGAATCATGAATTTCGTCAGGTTTTTTCTGCATTCTGGCTTTTGTTAAATAAAAGTAGTCCAGGTAAAAATAAATGTATTATGTAACGAAGTATAAGTATACTTTACATTTGTTAAAAATCAGTTTATAATTTGATTCAAGAGGTGATGGTCATGAAGAAAGATTTCGGTGATTCGATATCCAATAAGGTTTATGAATATCGTGTACTTGCCAGAATGTCTCAGCAAGAATTAGCAGAGAAAGTCGGGGTTTCCAAACAAACCATTTTCGTAATGGAAAAAGGAAATTATGTGCCGACTCTGCTATTGGCTTTTCGAATTGCCGATTTTTTTAATGTTGATGTAAACGATGTTTTTACTTATTTGAAAGGAAATGATCAAAATGAAAATTAAGTCTATTTCTGATATCCATAACGCAATTTTTCACCCTTTAAAGTCCTGGGCTGAGCAATCTACGGGAAATTGGAATATTCTCATTGGAGTAGGTTTTTTACTGCTCATGGGTAGTGCGATTTTTACCTATGTATTTTATAAGAAGATTGGGCAAGACGATGAACGGACAAATAAAATCTTTTTGAAAAGCAGTTACTTTATGCTGTTGACAATTATTCTATGTGACATGATTTTTCCTAAAGAGTATATGTGGAACATCTTTTTCTTGTTCAAATATACGCTAGCGTTTTTAGCTGGTGGAATTTACATGGCCATCCAGTATAAAAAGGATTTGTCGTAAGGAAGGGTCAGAGCGAGGACCAGCTAAGGATGAGGATTAGACAATGCTGATAAATATGCTAACTAAGTGATATGGAAGTTCAATAGGTGCAATCGGGTTGTAAAATAAATTGCTAAAATCAAAAATATCCTTTTATGTTCCTTCCCCCCTCTGCTTCTAGCGGCAATGGTTACATGTTCTTGTCCTTTGATCGCGACAAGAACATGTATTTATAAATCAAAAAAACCGCGCTCTGCCCCACCTCTTATGAGACTATTATACCGTTGAGTGTATACAAACCATGTAATGCTTGCTGTTAATAATGCTGAAGAAATCAAGGCTGTAAGAACACTATATGTTTGCCAAATAAGTATCGTTGGCCAATCTAATGCACAGCACATTATACACAGGGCAATCGTAGCCATCAGCAAAATAGCTGTTACGATTATTCGCTTTTTAGTCATTGGCTGCCGCCCATTCATTTTTCTTCTGCGTAATCCTAAGAGAAAGAACAGAACGGCCAATAGGCAAAAAATAATTGTGGTAGACGATAAAATGATGTCCAAAAGCTGTGTGCCGCTTATTTCATATGACTGCCTTAGATTGCCGTCTAATATCTCTTTAACTTTTAGTACCATGCTTCTATTGATATTTGCGCCGTTGGTCAGCAAGCACAGGGCTGTTCGTTCATTTGGCAGTATGACCACTTCGGTTCCAAAATTGGGATTTCCCCCTGGGTGCTCTATAATCGTTTGGTTGGCGTTTACCGTCCAGCCCGCCGCATAATACATTTCGTTGACAGCCGGAACAGACATATCACCCTGATGTGATTTTTCAATAACCGTATGGAATATTTCGGGTATGTCCTTCACAATACCCATCTGTATGCCCATCCAACGCGCCATATCTTTTGTACAAGAAATGATGTAGCCTGCGGGTTTATTCCCGGAAAAATCCGGCGCGTTATATGGAGTTGTCATAAAAAAGGAAGAACGGTAGCCCTGTGCCAACTGTCCGGTGGCTTGAGCATCTTCTTTATAAACATACGTCTGGTGAAGACCTAACGGCTGAAATACCTGTTCCCTCATAAAGTCTTCATAGCTTTGTCCCGACACAATCTCAATAACCAAACCCAATACGTCATAATTAACGGTCCCATAGTTGTACTGTTCACTGGGAGGGAACGCCAACTCAACATCTACCAGCATTTCCACAGTCTTTTGCAGCAAATCTGGTGTATTGCCTTGTGGAATATTTTGAGAATGCTTACCATTTGTTAGGCCGCTAGTATGGTGAAGAAAGTTATTGAGTGTAAGGCTTTGCATATCAACAGGTTTTCCTTGATACTTTAACGTAAACCAAGGTAAATATTTTTGGACAGTGTCAGTCATTGACAGCAGCCCTTGTTCCTCCAACAGCAGAATACCCATGCCGGTAAAGGCTTTACTGACCGAGGCCAGTTCATATAGTGTGTTCTCACTTGCAGACAACCCACTTTCACGGTCTGCATACCCGGAAGAAAAGTAGAAAATTTCATCATCAGCTAGTATCGAGATTGACATTCCCGGCACACCTGATATACGACTGGCATCATCCAACAACGTCTGTATTGCCACAGATTGCGTATCTGACAACGACGCATAACTTTGTGTTGCGAATCCTGAGAATACGATAAGTATCGTTATTACACAAACAATAGTCTTTTTCATAAACTCTCCATTTCGAAAAAAATATGCGAGGATAATATAAACAACCAGTAGTACGCCTTATCTGCCTAATGCGTCGCTCCATTATACTTAATGCTAGACGTTCAATGATTGGATTACTATTGTAAAATTCACAGACCCATGTATATTATTTCTTGTTTCGCAAAAAAGACCCCTCTGATTACTTAGCGGAAAGGTCAATGGTTTAAATCTTATGTCTACAATTTTTCTGCTTCATCATTACTATTTTATTAGGTATCAGCGTTGGTCTAACGGCAAAAAGAAAGGAGACTAACCAAAATGGCTAGTCTCCTTTCTTTTATAAAAATTTCACCCTATAATGATAAAGCTCAGTGTAGGCAAGCTTCATTAATCTTTCCATGTTACCTGCCATCCATATGACTGAAGTTTAAAGTATTTATTAAACTCCGCGACTACGGACTTCGCATTCTCTTTCGATGTTGCATGAAATATAGTTATATCGACTATATTACAGTCTGAAATTTCCTCCAAACCTTTAAGTCTTGATGCATCTACTCCAATCTGCTTTAGACTCATACAATTTTTGAGTATTGTTAAATCTCCAACCGGATAAGTGAACTGCTTTAATTTCTTCAATTCTCCTATAACCTCTATATGTGATTCATCTATTGCACAGCTATCTGTCTCAAAAACCGTTAGATTCTTTAAAGCTTTTAAGAATGATAAATGTGGTATTGTCACTTGTTTGAGCTCTAGTTTTATTAACTTACTAAGGTTTGAAATATAAAGCAGGTCGCCAACCTCCATTTCTTCTAAACTTAGTTCCTTCAAATTTTTTATAGTTCCTATTAATCCCCTATCAATTGAGTTCATTCTACATAATCTCAAACTCTTTAATTTCTTTATATCTTTCAGTGTATGTATATCTTTTAATGGAAGTCCTATTAATGTTAGCTTCCTTAACCCATCTAAAGAAACTAAGTACTTCAAATCAGACTCTTTAAAAGCTTCTGATCCTATCACAAGTTCTGCTAAAGAAGCCAAGCGTTGAAGTACATCAAAATTAGTAATTCCATCCGCATGTATAATAAGTTCTTTAAGATTAACCATATGGGTTAAAATATCCAAAGATATTGCTCCGTATTTTTGAGCTTGATCAGCTCTAATAAATACCATTCTCTTTTTTTTCAATGTTTTTGAAGATACAAAACCACTTTCAACATCGTCTTTAAAATACTCTTCCCAAAATCCGCTTACAGGGATAAGGCTGTTCTCTTCGATATTCAAATTAGTCAAAGCCAAAATATCATCTAACAAACTTCCACTTTCACGGGATAATATGATTACATCTTCTTCTTCACGAATACCAATACTACTATTTCTGAGACTCGAATCGATAAATTCAAAGAAATGTCCCAAACTTTCTGCAATAACATAGGAAAAATGAGAATTATGATCTATCGTGATAATTTGCCCATAAACGCCCTTTTCTCCGGGGTCTAAATCTATTGCCAAAAATGAGCCACCACCATCTTCAGCAAAAGGAATCCAGCCTTCTCTGTAGTTCCCGTCTTTTATTACATCTGATTTGCTGGATATAATATCGTAAGCTGATTCCAAAAGGGACTTCCAGTTACTTACTATCGATTCAATGTTCATCCAACCAAGACCAGCCATAACGCCAAAAATCTGCTCTCCTTCTCCATTAGAATTCATGTATAACTTTCTGAAATCTTCTGGAAATTTGCAGTTCATCTTGCTCTCGAAAAGATTTATTTCTGATTCCTCAACTGCTGGATTCAGTAATTCCTCTACATTTGGTATATGCGATTTTAATGTCTCGATAAGTAAACACTCTTCTTTTTTATTAGCTAATGACATATAGTGGCCCCCCTTCTACAGAGTCATAATAGTTTCAGTAAACATCCTTGGTTGATCATCTATCATTTTGTTATGATTCATCTTCAACAGTTCCATAAATAATTAATTCTATCTTACATATGGAGCATCTATTTCCCGATTTAGCAATATCGTATCATGAATTTGTAAATATTGTTGTATTAAGTCATATGAAAAAAACTAAGAGTCATCTTAGGGGTTAATTTTATCTCTATATAAACTTCATTCACAACTAATTTTCACCCTATTTAATGGTACGGTTCAGCGTAACATCTATAGAACGCAGACACCTACACAAACACCTGCACCATTGTCTCCACAAGCCGCGTTGGGTACGATTAATGCTTACTACGTTCAGCAAGCTGGCGATGCGCCTGACCACTCAATATTTGACACTACTGGAGTAACAGATGTTACTCCGTCGAACTTAACCTATGTTGATTATGCATTGAGCGTGGACGAGACATCTCCATGGACAGTACTTGAAATTCAAGAGATTGTTAATGAAGTTCATTCAGGACTCGTATTGACAGCGATCGGCACGGGGCTTTCCCATGCCGTTTTGAATTCCATTTTTATTCCCGTTCTTACCTTTGAGCTTAACTTAATGACCTTGCCTGTTTGGGTGTCCTTATTGTTTTTCTAAGTTTTGCTTGCTAAGCGACTCTATTCAGCATCATTCTGCTCTTCCAGCCATCTCAAAATCGCTTGGTTTGTTTCTTCCGGCTTTTCTTGCTGGATCCAATGACCGCAATCCAGATTGACCACTTCTGCATTAGGCACGAACTTTGTCAGGTTTTCAGACCTCTGGACCGTATCCCGGTCACCATAGATCATGAGGGTCGGCTGTACCATGAAAATGAAGGGGGTTGCGATTTTGGATGAGCTGTTTCATCCCTTCTTCATTTAGCGATTTGATTTATGCCTCGCATTTAAAACGTTCTGACTTTTGATGAGAATTAAACCCTAATTGATTGAGAAATACAGTAGCTCCTCTCTCCTATAGATCAGGGAAACAATAGACCCAGATTTATGCAGTACCAAAAATCCTTTTAACCATTCTTTTGTTATTTATATTTCCTTATTCTGTAATATATTTTTTGCAATGTTGAAATTTTAGCCCTTCTTCAGATGAAGCGATCAATATTCCAAGCCTTCTTAATCGTGTTTCTTCTTTCTTGGCGCTCATTACCCACCAGATTGAATCTCTTTTATAGGATGGTGATAAATTAGTGAAGAATAGCCAGGCTGTTTGATTTGCCTTGATTTGTTCTTCATATTCTTTGGCAAGTTCCACGTTTCTTTGTTCAGAGGAATAGCCTTGTGCATCGGTTCTGTTGTTAAAGACGTGCATTCCTTCTGGTCTCATCTTTCCAAACTGTATTAGTGCTTTTACCTTCTTTACGTTCACAGCACTCCATACACTATTTACTTTGCGCGGAGTAAAGCGAATCTTATAGCTTTGTTTATCAATGGTTTTTCGTATACCGTCAATCCACCCAAAACAAAGAGCGGCATCTACTGATGCAGACCAAGTAAGGCTTGCACGACCTGTACTTATCCCAAAATAGCCCACCCAAATTTCACTAGCTTCAGCATGATGTTCTTCTAACCAATCGTTAAACTCTTCTTGGTTGTTGAAAAAAACTACATCTCCCATTGTTCCAGCCATTTTAAAATCGCTTGGTTTGTTTCTTCCGGCTTTTCTTCCTGGATCCAATGACCGCAATCCAGATTGACCACTTCCACATTGGGCACGAACTTTGTCAGGTTTTCAGACTTCGCAACCACATCCCGGTCGCCGTAGATCATGAGGGTCGGCTGCTGGATGATTGGGTTCACTTTCGCCAATAAGCGCCAGTTGCGGTCAAGGTTCCTGTACCAATTTATGCTGCCCGTGAACCCTGATGTTTCAAAAGCGGAGACGTAAACAGCCAGCTCGCTTTCGCTCAATACGGGCTCACCGAGCGGTGTTTCTGCTCTGGCGAGATTGATCAACGCCATACCTGGCTCAGGTGCTCTGAGAGGCTCGTTCTTCCGGTACAGGTTGCGAAGGAACCTGTATGTATTGTCTTCGAATACGGCGTCCGCGACGCCTGGCTGTCGATTGAAGTGGACGAAATAGAAATCGCCGCCAAGTATTTCTTCCATGAACTCGATCCAGGGTTTTTCTCCACGCTCTTGGTAAGGCAAGCTCAGATTTATCACTTTATTGACGCGGTTTGGATGCAACAAGGTCAGTCCCCAAACGACGAATGCACCCCAGTCATGACCGACAAAGGTAGCGTCCTCGTATCCATAGTGATCGAGAAGCGCGATGAGATCACCCGACAAGTGTTCAATGTCATAGTCTGTTACTTCGGTCGGACGGGATGAGTTGCCGTAACCCCGCTGGTTGGGGACGATGACATGGTAGCCCGCTGCGGCAAGTGCGTCCATCTGATGGCGCCAAGAAAAGGCATGCTCTGGCCAGCCGTGGCAGAGTACAATAGGTTTTCCTGCGTTTTCTCGGCCTGCTTCAAACACTTCGAGTTCCACACCGTTGGCTGAAATAAGGGTGGGCTTGGGAAAATCGATTGGATTAAACATTGAATTAAAACCTCCTTCTTGTGATACTTGTAGTATAATGAATAAAAGGTGACATCTAGGTGTCACCTTTCTGAAATCATGTAAAAAAAGAGGGCAATTATGGACAAAGTGGAGAGACTCATTTCGATTATCATGATATTGCTGAAAAAAGAGGTTGTTTCTACAACGGAATTCTCACAACTATTCAATGTCTCCAAAAGAACGATCCTTCGCGATATGGAAACATTGAGCTTATCGAACATCCCGATCTACTCTGTCAATGGGGTCAAAGGGGGCTACGGCATAATGGATGAATACAAGGTTGATAAACGCCTTTTAAGCAGCTCCGATTTACAGAATATATTAACTGCGCTCGGCGGATTGGAACAAATCCTCCGTACTGAAGAAGTTGAAAGAACGATAAAAAAAATAGAGGCAATGGTTAGTCCATTGTCTCTAAATCGTTCCATTCAACTGTCGTTTTATGATTGGGAAGGTCGGTCCGAGATTCTTGAAACCTTAAAGACATATCAAGAATCCATTTCAAAAAAGAGGCTGGTTTCGTTTGATTATACAGATAAGGACGGGGCTGTAACGAATAGAATGGTCGAGCCCTATGAGCTGCATTTTAGCGAATCGAGTTGGTACTTGAAAGGATTCTGTTTACATCGACAGGGATATCGAACTTTCAAGTTATCTCGGATCGATCATATTACTATGGATGAACGCGCGTTTCATCCTAGAGACGATTGGTCAGAGCAAGTACACGAAGCAAATTATCTACCTGAATTCGTCACGATTAAGGCCTGGATATCGCCTAGCATAAAAGATCAAATCATCGAAAGGTATGGTCGAAGAAGTATTGAAGACCATAATTCTGGATTTTTATTAGCAACCATTTATGTCCCACAAAATCGTATGGGATTTCAACTTTTAGCAAGCTTCGGCACTCATCTAAAAGTTGTAGAGCCCAAAACCTATGTTGAAGACTTTCGAAATTATTTATATCAAATGATGGAGAACTATTCCTGATATATTTAGCATTAAAGCTTCAACCTTCAACTCAACTTTTCACCCTATTTATGGTACGGTTCAGCCCGATTTGTCTTCACCGTGTGATACATCTGTTCCAAGATTTCAGCCACGTTTAGATTCTATTGTGATTGTGCGCCTGAGTCTGAACCAGCTGATCTTCTCAACTGCTGTGTTGCGGTCCCCATCTGCAGTTTCCGGGCAATCTGCTTGTTGCGCATTCCTCTGATACCTTCAATAGTCCTCCTTGCTTCATTTAGAGTTATATATACTGGTTCTCTCAAATTAATCACGTAATCTAGTGCTCCGAATAATAAAAAAAGCCCGCAAGCTAGTTACCTGCGGCTGTGAATTTAGGATATGTTGTTATTTATTATTATCTCTCCCCTCTGCAACAAGCCTTAGCCCACTTTCATGGAGTTAGTTGCTTGTGGAAGCTACACCAAAGGCTATACGCGTTGAATCGTGGCTATCATGACACCGGCAAATCCAATGCCTAACTGCACCAGTATTTCCGTGCGCCTAGGAGGACACGCTATGCGATTTTCAAGTGGCAATCGCCTCCTTCTGTTCCTTAGCTTTTGGAAATCCTTGATCCACACCTTGTTCTCTACGATTATCACGCAAGAGCTCGTACGTCACATACACCGGTCGCCCTGTTCGTGGTTCCAGCATAATCTCGGCATCAATGGCAAATACCTCACGCAGCGTCCGTACCGTCATTACACGCTCTGGCGAACCATGCTCCACCACCTGACCCTCACGAATCGCCACCATATAGTCGGAGAAGCGTGCTGCCAGATTCAGGTCATGCAGCACCATCACAATCGTCACCTGTTGACTGCGATTTAGTTCATAGAGCAGTTCCAGCACTTCAAGCTGATGCGCCAGGTCCAGATAGGTTGTGGGTTCATCCAGCAGGATCAGATCGGTTTGCTGGGCGAGCGCCATCGCAATCCATACGCGCTGACGCTGACCGCCAGATAGCGTATCGACCTCACGATGCTCAAACGCTGTAAGCTGTGTAACCGATAGGGCCCAGGCTACTACTTGCTTATCCTCTTTGGAGAGCTTGCCGAAGCCCCGTTGATGTGGAAAACGCCCATAGGCGATTAATTGACCGACCGTCAAACCGCTCGGTGCGGTCGGCGTCTGCGGCAGAATCGCCATCTGCTTGGCCACTTCCTTGGTGGACAGCGTACGGATATCGGCGCCATTCAGATAAACCGTACCATTATTCGTCTTGAGCAACCGACCGACTGCCTTTAGTACGGTTGATTTGCCGCATCCATTGGGACCAATAATCGAGGTAATCTGTCCACGCGGAATCTGCAAGTTCAGTTCTTTTACGATAAGCGTGTCATTATAGGCAATATCGATTTGTTGCGCTGTAATACTTTCCATGACGTCCTCCTAATTGGCCTTCGATAGTAAATAAAGAAAGTACGGAACACTGATGACCGTAATGACGATTCCCGTCGGCACATCTCCCCCCAAGCTAACCGTGCGCGTAATCGTGTCAGCCAGCACCACGACTAATCCTCCGGTCAGGCTGGCAGCCGGAACGAGCAATTTGTGATCGGGCCCGACCAGTTTTCTTGCCACATGCGGAGCGATCAAGCCAACGAAAAAGAAGCTTCCGCCCACGGCCACACTGCCAGAGGATAAAGCAACCGCAGCGATCGACAACCCCAAAAACTGCCGCTTCACGGCAAGACCCAGCCCTTCTGCCGTCTGATTGCCCAGATGGAGGGTGTTAAGTATGCGAGACTTGTAGAAAATATAGCCGAGTAAAATCAAGACCCATGGTGCCAGTACGGAAATATAACGCCAATCAGCGCCCCATAAGCTTCCCGCCAGCCAATGCAGCATGAAATCCATCTGCGAATCATTCAGCTTGAGAGTCAGGAAGGTGGTCAGCGCTTCATACCCGCTTCCGAGTGCGACCCCGGTTAAGATCAAACCGATTGGCGAAATATCTCGCCCACGGCGATACGATAATAAGAAGATCAATCCCGCCGCCAATAATCCGCCAACAAAGGCCAGTAGTGGTAGGGCAATAAAGGAGCCCTTTCCTGTCGATGCGATGAATACGACGAAGAACAGGACAAACAAACCCGATCCCGAACTAATCCCCAGCGTCCCTGGACTAGCCATGTCATTACGCAGCAAACTCTGCATCACGACCCCAGCCGCTCCCATTCCCAGACCTACCAAGATCGACAGTGTGATTCGTGGCAGGCGAAAATCGAACACGATCAGATTTTGCTTATCTGTACCGTTTCCGAGGAGAACATTCAGCACTTCTAGCGGTGAAAGATTCATTTTGCCAGAATTCATGCTAATGACAGCAAAAATAAGGATGAGCACCATAAGCACTATATTGACGATAATGCCCCTTTGCACCGTATAACGCTGCTTGATCATTCAGATTCCCTCCTTTGCTTGCGAGCCAGGAAGAGAAAGTACGGCACACCAATGATAGAAAATATAATACCAATCGGTGTTTCGAACGGCTTATTGATCAAGCGGCCAGCCAGATCGGCCGACACGGTCAGCAACGCACCATATAGTGCAACTGCCGGAATAATGTAACGATAGTCGACACCGACCATGTATCGCACAATATGTGGGGTAATCAGACCAACAAACCCGATAGGACCAACTAAGACAACAGCTAATCCAGTCAGCACGAGCACGATAATCGTCGATAAACCTTTGACCAGTCCGCTACGAATACCGAGTCCACTTGCCACATCATCCCCCAAACTGAGCAGTGTAACAGAAGGAGATAGCGCCAGCGCCAGCAGTACACCACCAACAAATAGCGGTGAGATGATCAGCAATTCCCCCCACTTGACCCCCGCTGTACTGCCTGCCGTCCAGAATGCTAATGCTCGACCCAGATTATAATTGATCGCTAAATACTGACTGAGTGCGCCAAATAGCATAGAGATGGACAGTCCTGCCAGTACCAGCCGCTGAGGCGTCATCCCGCGCTTGCCCAGTGACGCGATGAAGTAAGTGATCCCGGTCGCGAGTGCTGCTCCCAGACAAGCAAACAGCATCATATGCCCATACGAATAACCCGGCAGAAAGGCCAGGCAAAGAGCAATCGCGAATGCTGCACCAGAGCTGATGCCCATCAGCCCGGAGTCAGCCAGCGGATTTCGCGTCGTTCCCTGCATAATAGCCCCACATACCGCAAGGCTGCATCCGACGATCAGATCGGCTACGGTACGCGGAAGACGTAGGGTTTGTATAATTTGATGCTCAGTGAGCGTTGGATCAAATCGGAAAATAGCCTCCCATGCAGTCGCTAACCTCATGTCGGCGGCGCCGAAGCTAATCGACGCCGCCGACATGAGAACCGTTAATCCAAGCCCTACCACCATGTACATGGTGAAATTCACCGCCCCACGGAGTTTTTGTTCAGGCTTGTTTTTCATTACGCTTTCCTTTCCTTACCTACTGATAGTCATATTTACAAATTGGAGTACTTCTTTTTACCTCGTCAAAATCCTTATCTAGCCATAGCCAGCAATTGATTTACAATATGATCAATCAATGCACTGGAAGTCATTATATCCGTGGACCAAGATAGCGATGTACCCACCGATATGATCCGATTATGTTGCACAGCAGGTAGCGATTTCCAGACCGCATTATCAGTAGGGACTTCCGTATCTCCTATAGCGATTAGATAATCCCCTATGTAAGCAGCCAAGACCTCCATAGAGATATCTCCCCAATATTTATCTGTGTCAATAATATCAGTTTGAACTTTTGAAGGTGCCTTCATTTTAAGTCCATTATAAACAAGCTCGCCAACCGCATGCTTGGCTCCAGCGATGTAGTTACTTTTATCACTGAATTCCCCCATAGTAATCGTCACGTCTGAAAGACCTGCATTCTGAAGGGCTAGCTTCGCTTCTTCTATTTTTCCGGCATAAGCACTCAGAACAGCCTTAGCCTCTTCCTGCTTGTTCAAAACATCACCAATAAAATGTATCCGCTCTTCTGTAGTCATATCACCATAAGGGACATAAATTGTCGGGGCAATTTTGGATAAATCTTCATAATTTTCATCGCCCCATGCTAAAATGATCAGATCAGGCTCAAGAGTCATGACATCTTCAGGCTCCATAGCTATTTTAATAGAGTCTGTAATCTGGTTAGCAAAAACAGCCTCTTTCCCGTCCCTTGCCGCTCTCGCCACCCCTAAAGGAGTTACACCTAGGGCCACCACATCACCAACCAAATAATCGACTACAACACGCTGAGGGTTGTTCGGTACCTTAACGTCACCCTTTACTGTGGATATCGTTCTCGTCTGCGAGACTGCTTCTGAAGCTTCCGGTTGTGTCGTCTGTTGTGTCTGCGCAGGGTTTGAATTCACCGTTCCCCCGTTATTCGATGGCGTTCCCGACGCACATGCCGACAATAACAGCATCAAGCTCATCGTCGCCGCCAAGATCATTTCTTTACTTCTTACTTTTCCAAACATGGTTGATTCCCCTTCTCTATAAGACTGGACTAGACCCGCTAGTTCCCTCTCATAGTAAAGAAAATGAGAATCATTATCAATACCATCAACCTGCATAGATAGTGCGTTTATTTTCCGATAATCACTTGGTGTCATCTTGTAATACTTCTTAAACATCCGAAACAGATTTTTCTCATCTGCAAAACCAGATCCTGTTGCGATCTCTTTAATGGTTGCTTCTGTATGTTTCAAGTCATGGCAGGCAGCTTCAATCCTTCTCTGAATGAGGTACTCCTGTAAGCTCATGCCTTCCTTTTTTTTGAACAGCCGCGTCAATTGCCCGCCACTGATCCCAAACATATCAGCAATTTCTTGGAACATAATCGGCTGCATGTAATGTTTATCGAGATATATCTTGGCAGAACAGGCTGGATCTGGCTGGAGATACCGAATCTCCCCACTCTCAAAATCTCTGTACACCCCATGTATCAATTGATATAGAAAACTTTTGGCCTGCAACTGATCCATCGCTTTGCCGCGGTTCCAGCCATTCATCATCTGTTGAAACCAATCGAGTAGCAAGATAGGATTACTTGGTGTATAACCATACTGTTGAACAAATGGATTTACTTCCTCGAGTAATTGCTGCAGGTGCCTCTTGAAAAAAAGAGGTAATTCTGCTTTATAAAATACCATAAAGGTCTTCACATTCTCCCCTTTAGGCGAAATACTGAGCAGGCTCCCCTTCCCTCCGTGAACTAAACCAAAGCGTTCCATTCCAAATGTGGTTTCATTCAGTTGAATTTGTGCTTCTCCTCCACATGCATAGATAAACATGCTACTAGGCATTTTATACTGCTCCAACGGGTATTGGGACGCTACATTCTGAAAACGTACATCTATTAATGTAATGATCGAACGTGTCCAAATGTGGGCCATCGTATCGATCATCTCCGGTGTAAATACCTGGCTTGCTGCTGCTTCGTCTTGCATCTATCTGCGCTCCTTCATCTCACCTTTTGCAATTTATATATCACCTATCAATTCAATTGATATTGATTATCAATATCATAATTAATGAGGTAAGTATATCATCATTAAGTGACATTGGGGACAAGTTCTTGCCCTAAACAAAAGACAAGCACTTGTACCGATAAAAAAAGCCGCGCACAGCGCGGCATCCCGTGAGACTATGTTCTTGTCCTCTGAGCGAAGAATTGTTTCTATACTCTCAGTAGAAGATATTATTTACAGCTAAATATTCCGAAGCAGTGAAAGATTTAGTTCCGCTCTCCCTAAGTAGCCGCTGCAGATAACGGGGCGGTTAATGATTTCATACATTTTTTTAAGATCCGAAATGTACTCTTGGCTCCAAGTTTCAAAAGAATCGAATTCCGCCTTAGAAATTTGATGGTACTCCGGGGAGTCGGTTACCCCCGTAAGGACCTCATATGCATAAATATTATCGCCAAACTTTCCTACTGATTGGTATCTTCCTGTTTTCAGGCAGATATAATCGGTATATTTCACGGTCATCCCTCATCCTGTCATTGATTTCCTCAAGTCCATTAATTTAATCTTGTATAAATCTAACTCCGCAGCAACTCGTCCCGCGCTTCCGTCAGTGCTAACCCCAGCAGATTTCTGCCCCGCCATTTCATGGGATTCTCAGCATCCGGATTGGACTGGCCCATGCCGATCCCCCAAATACGGTCCCGCGGGCTAGCCTCGACGAGGATGCGGTTCTTCGTCGAGTTAAGATAATCGTTAAGCTTCGGATTCTGCGAAAATTTGGCCAAGCTGGCTCTTTTGACGATGCTGTAACATTCCTTATCCCAAATATCTTTGTCAAAGTTTTGGACCGCACGTCCAAAAGCCTTCATCTCCTTTGGATGCTTAGCTTTAAGGATGGACTCCAGCATTTCGTCATCGCCGAACAACCTTGCCTTCTCGGCCATCATAAACTGCTCGGCGCATGAGTACTGCGTTCCCTCTACCGTGAACGGGCACATCCACCATTGGCTGAAGCAGCTTTTATCAACGCTCCCGTCCTTAGGCGGTGTATGTCCCCAAAAAAACACGAATTTGAACTTTTTTCCCTCGTTATATGCTTTTCTTAACTCATCGATATTGTAAATCATCGTTAACCCTCCAAATTTCTCCGATATAAGCGGGATGGTCTATGCCCCGCATTTTCGGTATAATGATCGGTCTCCATTACAAGATCGGCTACTTTACGCCGGAAGGCCGCCTTCAACAGCTCTTTATCCATAATTACCTCATAAACCTGCTGCAGTTCCGTCAAGGTAAAAAGCTTCGGCATCAAGTGCAGTGCAATATCGGTGTAATTCACTTTTCCCCGTAACCGATCAATAGCGCATGCTATGATCTTCGCATGGTCGAAGGCCAATCCGTCATTCGATACGATCTCATAATCCGTGCCAGTCGATGTAGTCTTCGCTGTCATAGTCCTCGCCACGACCGCCGAAAGTACTTCTTCTTCACTGCTTAGTTTGAGTTCGTACTCCAGCGTCTTGATGTATCCGTCCACAATCAGTTCTTTTTGCTCCCGCAGCGGCCGATAGGATACCTTGAACCAGGCGGCGTCTGCTGCATCATCTCCTGCCTTTAACTCCAACTTGTCGCTGTTAATCAGAGCCATATAGCTGCAGCTTATTACCCAGGTTCGTGGGTCGCGCCCGATATCACTGAACGTATACAGCTGCTCCAGATAAACATCTTCCACGCCGGTTTCCTCGCATAGTTCCCTTACTGCTGCCTGCTCAGTCGTCTCATTCGGCCGGACAAAACCGCCAGGCAGCGCCCATTTGCCCAGGAAGGGGTGAGCCCCCCGGCGAATTAGTAGGACGCGTAGCTCTTTTTCTGGTAGTTTGCGATAACTGTCAGCCTCGTCTTCCGTCACAGTGAAGATAACCATATCCGTTGTCACTGAAGGCCGCTCGTAATCCCCTGCTCTGTATTGCTCCAAAAATTCGCGTTCCATAAGTCCATCCTTATCCAACAAATCCAAGTGGGTACGCCTCCTTTATATTTGATTTAACCGTTCAGCTCTCCGAAATAGTTCCCGTAGGGCTCGAACTTCGCCAACACTTCATCAACCCTGCGAATACGTTCCTCCAGACTCCCCCGCAGCGTAATATAGGGGATCCGCCGCTCCTTCAAATCCGCGATAATCTGTTTATGAAAGATATGCCGCTTCTGATCCCCGCTGCGGTCCCACGTATCGTCGTAAGGAATATCGTCAGCGCATAAAAAGAACAGATCATAACGTTGCGCGTTCTCCAGAGCGATGCGGGTTAACAGCTCGGGGGCCCGGCCGTGGTAATCCAGGGCGAACATATACGTCGTGATCGCATTGGTATCGACGAACAGAACCCGGTTCGCCGCATGCATTGCCTGTTCTTCGCGCTCGATATGACCCACTGCGATTTCATCGAACGCTTCCAAGCCGATTCGGCGGTCCACCTGATGTTCGGTCCAATAATCACGTCCGTATTCGCTCGCAAACGTCGTGCAATATCGCCGTGCCAGCGCTTCGGTGATCGTCGACTTACCCGTCGACATTGCTCCAACGAACACCACTTTCGTGATCAAATCCCGGTACACGATATCACTTACGAACTCCCTGTACTGATATGGATTGGAACGGACCATCGTTGCTGAGATCGGGACCCGTTCTCGGGCTTCATCCACCCGCCGGTCTATTGCACCCAAAGCGAGACTCATATGTTTGCCGTAGAATTCGCTCGAGTAAAAATGCGTTACTTGCTCTCCGTTCAGCAAACCGAGTATATACTGTTCTTCCCGAACCTCATGCTCCCTGTCATCCGAATACCCATCCGGACCATCCCAAGCTTCGATTACCCGGACTTCCGGATAGAGCCTGCGAATCCAATTTGCCCGGACATGAAGCGGGATCGGAGTGACTGTCGTTTCGTAAATGACTAGGATCAATTCATCGACCTCTTGTAGCGCCGTTTCAATCATGAACTGATGACCTTTATGCAGCGGGGCAAACTTCCCCAGTGTTAGTCCAAGCGTGTTCATGCCGCCACCTCCTTCGCCCCTTTATTCCAAATATAGTACCCGTAAACTGCGTTGACCAGATACGCGCTCCACATCACGATCATCAGTAGGCCTTCCCCGCTGCCCTCCAGCATGCGAATCGCCCACAGCAGCACCGTAAAGAGATTTAGCACGATATAGACCAGCCATTGTTCCTTGAATCTTCTAACCATTAAGAAGGTCGCCACAACAGACAGCACCGTTGTAGTGGCATCAATGTAAGGCGAATTCTGTCCCGGAATGAACGAAAGCCCAAATCCGAGCAGCAAACAGCCGATTACACAGACCATCCCAACGAGGAGCAGTCTTCTAAGATCCATCTGCCGCATGGTCAGTCTACCGTCTTTTTGGCGATTATTTTTCCACATGTAGAAGCCAATAACATTCATTGGAACAAAGAATAGCAGATTCAGCAAAACCTCTCCAAACAAACCGTTAATATAGGCCAAATAAGCATAACCGATGGTATTGTACATGCCGAAAACATAGCTCATCAGGTTGCCCTTCGCTGCAAGCACCACGCATAACACCCCAGTAATAAATACCGTGAATCCGAATAAAGAGTCCTTTGTAATCACTGTAAACCCGACAGCGATTGAGGTAAATAGTATCAACCACGTAATTTCGAACAGATTCCAGTTAGCCGCCACCTTTTTCATCTTGCATCCCTCCGCTTTTTCCACTCATTCATAGAGCGAAAAAAATTAGTTGTACTTAGTATCGTTGTGATAATAACATATTGTTACTATCAAAAGTAACAGAAAATTCTGCGAAGGGCAAGCAAATTTTTCCTATTTCCACAGACAGGTACTTATTTAAGGCTTCTCAACAGAACTAACTTTAAATTTGTAAAAATAAAAAGAAACCCCTATTAAAAGGGATTTCCTCTAATCTTGTTCAACTAACGTACCAATAGGTGGACTGTTTTTTAAGGTTTACTATTCCGTCTTTCTACTCAAATAAATAATCACCCTCTTTTTCTAAGAGAAGAGGTAAATACTGAGCTACCATTTCAGTAAACACGAAATCATCCCCACAATTAAATTGTGCACTTCATTACATAAACCCGTCTTCGGGTTCACCAACATCAAATCCTAATACTTTTGTCGCCTCCAATTTAAATCTCTCTATCCAAGAACTCCAATCACTATTACTCATCTGTGCATAAAATGATAAACCACTTGGCTCCACTGAAGCCACAATAAAAACATCATCTTCTTCTTCCTGCCCGAACCAATAGAGAATTCCATTTTTACATATCGTAATCAACTTATAAGAGTCAGCAGCTCCGAGAGAATAACACTAAGCTCAAGTTCCGTCTGCTCTGACTTCACGGCTTTTTCCAGCTTTGCACGGCTTCCGAATATCCGATATATAACCTGCTCCCGTTCATATATTTCTTTAGGCGACAGCTCTTGAAGCAGCGCTTCTGCAAGCTCGACCCGATCGATCACGAAGTTTTTGACAGATCTTGCTTCCTCATTTCCTGCTAGCAGGATGTCTACTAGGACTGGCATAAGCTCAGCCTCCACGCCGTGCGCATCAATAAAGGTCTCCGCATAACTATCCTGTATCATTTGGTGCTCCGAATCTACCATCTCCATATAACGAGAGACGAGTGAGAAATATTCCTTGCTATATAATCCTAATCCGAGTACAGCATAGGTACTAGGCATGACCGACTTTTCACCCGGTTCCGTGTCCTTGTACCACGCATAGGGCTCCATAGCGATATCCGCATACGCAGCCAGCTTAGGAAAAAGAGACGGATAGGCTAGTGCACCAGCAAAAAACTGATGAAGACCTGATTTAGCCATTTTTTTTAGAGGAAGATAGTTCTTTTGTTTGCTTTTCAGCTTCAGGTTATATTCCTTCGGGAATCCCTGCTGCAGCAATTGGGTAATGTGATCCAATGCTTCTCCATAAGCTGCTTCCTCCTCGTTCAAAATCCGGACTTCAATGCTCTGCGTTACATCATTATTATCAACTTCAACACGGGTCCCTTTATATACTGGAGTGAATTTCCCGCTTCCCCCCTGGATATACTCCGCTGCGTGTTTTGAACCAAGCTGGACAGCTAGTTTCAAATATTGTTCCCGGATGTCCGGTTTCGTTTTTCCAATTTGCAGAGCGGCATATACAAAAAAGGAAAGTTGATCTGCATTCGGATCCATAAGCGCCATATCCTCTTTAGGTATCCAATCCATTCTAAAGCTGCCTGTACGCACAAAATAGCGTGGAAGAAAAATATTTTGAATCCAATTATCCATAGCCAAAGTATACTGGCCAGTCCATTCGTCTAAGCGTCGCCTATTACTTCTGAGCTTGTCGGATAAATGCTCAATTAATGGGCCAACCGTATTTTCTTCTTGCTTCATAAGATCAGGGTTCATCAAGTGATGAGAAAAGAAAAACTGGTCATCAACACTCGGCAATACGGGAAGATTAGACATGATTTTGGATGTTATAAACTTCTGTAATGATTTGCGGAGTTCGTTCAGCTTCTCTTCGTTAACCAGATGCACGCAAAGTGTTAAGTCTTCGTCCTCCATTTCAAAGGAAAGTACGATCTGGAATCGGTAATCAAAAAAACGAGGACCTAACTTCTCTGATAAAAAAAGCTCCTCCACTCTCTTGCATAAAGCCGGGTAAAGTTCAGATCTAATTAATTCATCCGTGAGTTCGGCGATATAAGGACCTGCTTCGATTTTATAAGAGCTGTCTGTCCAATCAAACGGTTCTTCAACATCAATATGTATTTTTCCGTCACGCCAAGCTACCTGAAGATAATCCTTTATCCCTGCCTGGAGCGGACGATTTCCTATGAATTCATTTATTCTTATAGTCTCTTTGTTGTATATGGTTATCATCTCGCTCCACACATCGTCTAAAAACCTCTGTACTGCTGCGTTCATTCCCACTCCTCCTCATTGTTAATGCTAATAGAACTTAGTACACCTCATGCAGTTTGAAGACGGAGAAGCAGTTGATCAACCAGATCTGCCTCTCGCAGCTGGTTGATCCAGCGCTGAGGGATATGCTCATAGCCATATCGGATTCCGGCAAGACCACCTGTGATACAGGCCGTTGTATCCGTGTCGTTGCCTAAGGCAACTGCTCGTTTGACGGCATCTTCGTAGGAAGTGCAGGTTTGGAGGATCATACACGCACTGAACAAGGAATCTACGACATAACCAGATCCTTCGCCATAGAATACTTTATCTGGATGAATGTTCTCTTCGAGCTCCCGTTCATGCTCAGGCATCTGCTGGTAGATCGTTCGAAGCTTGCTAAGAGCAGTTCGGTAGCACAGATTGAAGTCTTGCTCTTGCAACAGTTCACGTGCAATTAACACATAGAAGGCACAACATACCTGATTACAGATATGTGCATGAGTTACAAGGCATTGAGTATGTGCATCCTGAACGAGTTGTTTATCTGTTCCTTTGTGCCACAAGGCAAGTGGTAGCACGCGCATTAGCGCCCCATTCCCTTTCCCATCAGGAACTGTATTGCCACTCTCGTAAGGGGACATTCCTTGGTAATAAGTAGACAACGTACGACTGGTTTGTATTCCAACATCAAAAACTTGTTGGGCTACTGCCCATCTACCTTCATGATACCAGTCGACCAATTTGTCAGCAAAATCAGTTAGCTCCAGTGTACCTTTATCGATCAGACTCTCCAGCAGACATAGTGCCTGCGCACCATCATCCGACCAGGTGCCGGCTGGAACATCTCGGTAGGTGGGCTGAAAGCCCACAGGAGGAGTAAACTCAATCTGCTCCAGAGGTGGGAGCTGCTCCGCTGATCTGAATTCATAGGGGACACCAAGAGCATCTCCAATCAATAAGCCGTAAAGCCCACCCTTAATCTTATCCCACATGTTGTATTCTCCTTATCACTAGATATAATTTGGATCAAGCTGTCTACAAATATATAAGCCTACCCTATCAATATTTAAACTGTTTTGCATCATGTAAATAAAAATTGAAGAAATAAGCTTCCAATGAACAATACGATAGTAATCTAAGCCCTTTTTGAAATCAATAATATATAACAAAAGATGAGGCTGTTTTTAAAATCAACAACCTCATCTTTTTTATGAATACTTCCCGAATAATTACGTGTCTCTACTTAAATAACCAATCAACTTTTTCTGCGTATTCGCAGTTTATTTTAGTCCCTATAATTAGCTAGGATGAAGTGCCCGGGCCATCGCATCCATATAGCCCTGAACAGCGCGCTGACTCACTTCTGTTTCTGGAGCGAAAATTTCGAAAAGGTGAAAACAACCGGGATACAGGTGGAATTCAACATCTACACCTGCTTGTGCAAGTCGTGCCACATACTCCATTGTCTCGTCTCGGAATAGATCGAGCTGACCTATACAAGTATAGGCTGGCGGCAAACCTGCCAAGTTCTCCGCTCTCGAGGGTACTGCATAAGTAGATTCTCCTCTGACATCGCTCTCCTTGCCCAGGTACATGTTCCAAGCTGCTATGTTGTCTGTTCGGTTCCAGATTGCGCCTGCTTCCGTAATCTCATGACTGGACGGTGTGATGTTACGGTTGTCAAGCATCGGGTATAATGGCATTTGGAAAATAAGAGACGGTCCTCCTTTATCACGCGCCATCAGCGCGAGTGCTGCTGTCAGTCCGCCGCCACCGCTAGCACCGGCAATTGCAACCCGATCCACATCAATGCCAAGCAAGGCTGCCTCCTCCGTCATCCATACCAATCCAGCATAACAATCTTCGATCGCCGCCGGATAAGGGTGCTCGGGAGCAAGCCTATAATCAACCGATACGACTATACATTCAGCTGTCTGAACAAAACGTTCGCATAATTCGTCGTCCATATCCGGATGTCCTAACACGTATCCTCCCTCTCTTAATTCTGGTAGTATACGTGGTTCAACACTCATAATAATCCCTCCAAATAAAATAATGAATTCGTTCGTTTACGTCTTATTCATAGATAATCCTTATCCCATTTGAGCTTCCCACTTGGCAATTTCCTCTCGTACTCGCGGCGCAACTTCTGTACCGAGCAGTTCTATAGCCCGCATAACCAACTCATGCGGCATCGTACTTAAGGGAACATACATCATGAATCGTGTAATCCCTACATGCTTACGCAGATGGATTATTTTTTGGGCGACTGTTTCCGGATCCCCTACATACAACGCACCATCAAAGCGTCGGGCAGCATCATAGCTGGAACGATCGTAGTACGCCCACCCCCGTTCTTTGCCGAGCTTATTCATACCGTACTGGGTTGACGGAAAAAAGAGTTCTGCTGCCTGTTCCGTATCTTCTGCAACAAATCCGATGGAATGTGAACCTACCTGAAGCCGTGATGCATCATGTCCGGCATGAGCTGCCGCCTTTTTATACAGTTGTACAAGCGGTGCAAAATTGGTTGGGTTTCCACCGATAATCGCCAGGACTAATGGCAGGCCCAGAAGTCCTGCACGCACGGCAGACTCCTGGGTACCGCCGCTACCAATCCATACGGGTAAAGAGTGCTGAACAGGGCGCGGGTATACACCCAGATTATTTATCGCTGATCGATGTCCTCCACTCCATGTAACTTTCTCAGATTCCCGTATTTTCAGAAGCAGCTCGATGTTTTCATTAAATAAATCCTCATAGTCATGCAAGTCATACCCAAAAAGCGGAAAGGATTCAACAAAGGAACCCCGGCCCGCTATAATCTCGGCACGTCCATTGGATAAGCCGTCAAGCGTGGCAAAATCCTGAAACACACGGACAGGATCAGCTGATGAAAGGACCGTCACAGCACTCGTCAATCGAATCCGCTTTGTTAGGGGGGCTGCAGCAGACAACACCACTGCTGGTGATGAAGCTGCATAATCTTCACGATGATGCTCACCTATGCCAAACACATCAAGTCCTACCTGATCCGCAAGGACGATTTCTTCGACGACTTCTCGTAATCGCTGTGCGTGACTCATCACAACTCCGGTCTCAGTATCAGGCTTTGTTTCTATGAACGAAGTAACACCTATTTCCATAGTTAATCTCTCCTTATATTTTCTCTAGCAATTCGCCCGACATCATCGGTGCAACCCAATTTCTTAAGAAGAATGCTCAAGACAACGGATTAAAGCCGTCCAATCCAACTCACCATAACCATTGGCAATTCCTTCAGACAAGTGATGGTGGATAAGCTGACCTAAAGGTAGAGGAGTTTGAACGGACTTCGCTGCCTCAATAGCCAATGCAACATCTTTTAACCCAAGCTTCATTTTAAAACCGGACGGTTCAAAGCGCTGTTCGCTCATGATCGCTCCATAGTTCTGATATATTGGAGATTGAAAAAGAGCATTCACGACATTCATAAATCGGGACGAATCAATACCGTGCTTTTCTACCATTAGCTGCACTTCCGACAAAGCTTCCAGCATTGAAGCAATTAGAAAGTTAACGCCAATTTTCACAACGTTCCCTTCTTCGCCGTGATCCCCAATCTCTACTATCTCTTGACCCAATACTGTTAAAACGGGAAGTACCCGTTGTCTTGCTTGTTCCGGACCAGCTAAAATAATACGCAATTTAGCTTCTTTAGCGGCATCTGGGCGCCCCATCACCGTGGCAGACACAAAGTGTTGCTTTCGCTCCGCATGCGAGACGGATAATTTTCGAGCCAGATCTACGCTGATTGTACTGGCAGAGATGTGAATTCCATTTTCCGACAATCCATTCAGAACACCATCTGGTCCCTCGACGACCTCCTTCAAAGCAGCATCATCAGAAAGCATGGTAATTACAAGATTGCTTTCTTTCACTGCCTCTAGCGGTGTTTTGGCATATCGTGCTCCCTGTTTCATTAAGGGTTCAACTTTTTCAGGGGTCCGATTAAAGATGACTAATTCATAACCCGCTTTCAATAGATTTTGGGCCATTGGGAGCCCCATATTTCCAAGCCCAATAAACGATACTTTCATTAGACACCTCTCCTTATTTTGATGGGTTTCTCAATAACGGAATGATCGTTCCGAAATAATCAAAAAAATATAGTCTAACATATACTCTTCAATTATCACTTTCATAATATGGGGAATATGATAACGGAACGATCGTTCCGGAATGATTAAAAAAAATTAGATTCCTGCTATTACAAAGCTAATCATCTCTTTTGCACGTTCCGGATTCTGATCTGCTTTGGCCATAATATTAATGCTTTGATGTAAATTCAACAATAAATAAGACAACGCTTTGATATCAGTCGTTTTATCAATTTCTCCCCGTTGCTGGCCCTTTTCTAAAAGGTCACAAAAAGCTTGCTCTAATTCCAAAAAACTAGTCTTTATCAACTCATTAATTTTTTCATCTGGCGACTCCAATGTTGTAGCTACATTCGTAACAAAACACCCGCCCGGCAGGCTGGTATCGTATGCTGAAGCAATATGATACTCAAAAAATTGAAGAATTCCATCTCTAACACTAGATGCATGTTCAAGAATAGCCTGCTTATTGAAATTCCCCTTTTTATAATGCTCAAGGGCATCTGTATACAAGGTTTGCTTGTCGGAAAACGTATCGTAAAGGCTGGATCGGCTAATGCCCATCACCTCTAGTAAATCCGGTATGCTAGCCGCTTCGTATCCTTTTTTCCAAAACAACAGCATAGCTTGATGCAGCGCTTGATCTTTGTTAAATTCTTTTGTCCTAGCGATAAGTAACACCTCCCGTCATTGAAATATAACATATCTGAACTGATCAGTCCAGATTTATAAAATAAACGGACACTCATATTGGTGTCCGTTCTTAAGAGCAAATACTTAGTCATTGAATTGCTCATAAACATCTTTTATCCAAACATCAAT
This sequence comes from Paenibacillus sp. FSL E2-0190, assembly GCF_037992965.1. Taxonomy (NCBI): domain Bacteria; kingdom Bacillati; phylum Bacillota; class Bacilli; order Caryophanales; family Paenibacillaceae; genus Paenibacillus; species Paenibacillus sp. FSL E2-0190. Next base: position 3,650,805 of record NZ_CP150306.1, on the reverse strand, counting down.
GTTTGTTGCATATTGTTCTAGTTTAATGATCAAATCAGCTAGTTCAGAATTAGGCATCTCGTTCACGGTAAAATATAATAGCTGCTGTAATAAAGATCAGTGTCCATAGCAGGGAAATACCTGTCCCTTCCATTGGTGTAAGGACATTTATTTCATCGGAGGAAGGCGGCATATACATATAATATCCTGCTGTATCTGGAAAAAAATATTTAGTATTGTGTAGAAAATCTTTCGACAATGGACTGACAATGAAGTAATAGCCAAGCAGTACCACTAAAGCAGGAGTAGTTCGTCTTAATAAAGCACCTATAGCTGCACTGAGAAGTGTGGTTAAAGTTAGATAGCCTGTTGCACCTGCTAATGATTTTATCATTTCGTCTATTTCAATCACTACTGCTGTGTCTTTCATCATGATAAAGGTATATAGTACACCTGATGCAGTAGTAAAAGACGCCGCAGGAATGGTTATAATGGTCAAGGCCAAATACTTCGTGGATAATTGAAACCCTCGCCAAGGTATCGTAGTTAAAGTAGTTCGAATCTGTCCCCCTGTATACTCTGAACAAGTAGCTAAGATACCAAGAATAATGAATCCTGCTTGAAGATATCCCATAGAAGAAAGTCCTGTATTCAGTATATTTTGCGTTCCTGCTGCCCCTTGTAGATCAACAGAAGTAAAAGCAGCGGCTAAACCTAAATTAAGAATGAATGTAACCAAAAGAGTGAGCCCTATCAATGGTAATGTAACTAATTTATCCAGTTCAGCACCCAGGATTTGTGTTATCTTTCTACTAGATGAGACACTCATGCTGCAACGTCCCTCCTATGGAATACAATAGCTGCAACAATGAAAACAACGACTACCCAGGCAAACATGACTAAACCGCCTGTGAAGGGGGTGTGAAACCTCTCGAATAAACTGCCTGTGGACGTGTTGTCCGTAAACATAAACATTTCAGCGCCAGCCCTATCTGGTAAGTAAAACGCCAACTTTGTAACCCTATACAACAGGACACTAAATGATACAACGGATGAATTTATTATGAGCACAGCAAGCGGGAGGATGCCATTCTTAGTTAGAAAAGTAATTCCAAGTGCTAAAAGAGCAGTGAATGTCCAGTAACAAATGGCACCGATAAGTCTGGACCATTCAAATGCAGGGGCATATTCACCAAGAATAAGATGCGTTGCAGACACAGTTGTCATAATAGCAACAATACAAAGCAGTATGCTGATCACAGTCACAGCACCTGCTTTTGCCAATAAAAAATGAATTCGGGATGAAACAACAGTTAAACTCGTTGTAATCTGTTGTCCTCCACCAGATTCACTGCTCTCTGTCAAATACTCACTGCTGACAGCAAGCACACCAAGAATAATAACGCCTTGCACACCAAGAGCTAACCCGATATAGCCAACTTCCGATAGCCGCGTGCTAACTCCAGCTATAATCTCCTCTTTTTGTGCTATGCTGTCCAAGGCAGAAATAAGCGCTGGGGCAAACGCTCCAATGAGAAAAGCAAGCCAAATACCCGGTAAGGAGAACAATTTAGATAGTTCCGCGTTAAATGCTCTCATACAACTTCACCTGCATTTTCAGATGTCAGGGCAAAAAAGGCTTCCTCCAGCGTGGAATAGTTACCTATTACTTCTTCCAATGTTCCATCTGCAACGATAGTTCCATGCTTAATAATCACCACATCATCAACCGTCTCTGCAAGCTCTCCCATTAGATGACTGGATAACAACACCGTATTTCCAGACTCAGCACGTTCACGTAAAAATGTCCGAATCCACCGAATTCCTTCTGGGTCGAGCCCATTTACGGGTTCATCTAAAATCAATACTTTTGGATCACCGAGTAGCGCAGCTGCTATTCCAAGTCTCCTCCCCATACCAAGAGAATACTTCCCAACTCTTTTTCCGGCTTCATTAGTAAGACCTACTATTTCCAGAACTTCCTCGACACGTGAGTTAGACAATCCTGCGGCACGAGCAATCCAACGCAAGTGTGCCCGTCCTGTTCGCATACGATGAGCTCCAAATCCATCAAGTGCGGCACCTACTGTTGATACAGGATTATGTAATTCTGCGAATGGCTTTCCATTGATTAGTGCACTCCCTGAGGTAGCACGATCTAATCCAAGCAGGATGCGAAGTGTAGAGCTTTTACCTGCTCCATTTGGACCTAGAAAACCAGTTACTCTGCCAGGTCTAGCTTTAAAACTGATACCTGATAAGATTTTCCCAGTTCCGCGATGTTTGACTAAGTTATTAATTGTAAGCAACCATAACACTTCCTTTCTGTTATGGTTCTAATTATAAAGAAGCAAAGTTACATCTCGGTTATCCTGCTGTTTACTTCTGGTTTAACTTTAGGTTAAGCTCTACCAATAGCCACTGTTGTGCCGTTTTCATTTGATGTAAAGTCAGCTTTAAGCTTCATTTTATTCAACATATAATTTGAAGTCGATAAACCTATCCCCGCCCCACGCTCATAGGAAGAGTTATCCATCCCCGGACCTCTGTCTGCAACAATGATCTGTTCTTTTTCTACATCAACCACAATGTTTACATATTTCCCCTCTGCTGCATGGCGAAGAATATTCTGAAATAAATTATCCAGAACACGTGTCATCCATTTAGGATCTGCTTCCCAATAAAAAGTCTTCTCTGTCGGTAAATCAACCTCGATCCGGATTTCTTTTTCTTCAAATACAGGATACCACGCAGCAACAGATGCTCTTACTAAACGTCCAATATCTGTTGAAGTGGGCTCAAAAGGATGTTTTCCTGATGTAAGCAATGTATAGGAAAGTAAATCATCCATTAGATCTCCAACTCTAGTAATCGTATGGTTCATCTCTGATAATGAGTTTTGTCCTTCTAGACTCATTGATTCTTTATTTAATCGGGTGACATGTCCTCTCAAAATGGTAAGCGGCGTTCGTAAGTCGTGAGATAAATTCGCGATGAGTCGATGTCGTAACAATTCCTCTTCATGTTCTCGCTTGCGACTGTCTTCAAGCTGCTGAATCATCCAATTAAAGGAACTTCCTAACTGGTCTATTTCATCCATACGATCACTTTGAACAGCTATTGGTTTAGGAAATGAGTTATGATTAGCTGAAAATGACATGACTTCCTGTAAGCAGGTGAGACGTTTACGAAGTCTCAAGAAGAAAATCCAAGAGATTACCACAAATGCGACAATAATAAAACCAAACACAAGAAGTACAATGTAAAAATAATTTAACTTATTCAGCTCTTCTTCATTAAAAGGAGACGCAATGAACGCAGATAAGAAAATAAGTACGATCGGAGGTAAAAAGATAAATAGAAAATGTCCTTTTAGAAAACGACGAAATAGTGATTTAGTCTGTCTCATAGTTTCACCCGATAGCCTATTCCCTTCAACGTTTCAATAATCTCTGGGGAGTCTGGATGGCGTTCCAGCTTTTGACGCAGTCGATGAATATGTACCATTAATGTTTTATCACCTGTGATATAAGCTTCTTCCCAGATGGCTTCATAGATTTGTTCTTTTGGTAAAACTTGATTAGGGTGGCGTAAGAAGTACATCAAAATATGATGTTGTTTCCCTGTCAATATAATTTCTTCTCCTGTGTGTTTATCAAATACCATTTGGATGTCTGGATCTACTTCAATATAATTCCCTAATGAAATGCGTTCGGAATGTGTTCCGCCCTTTCGACGGATTAATACTTCTAATCTAGCAATTAGTTCATCCGTATGGAATGGTTTCGTTAAATAGTCATCAGCAAATTGTAACCCTTCTACCTTATCATCTATCGATGTTCGAGCAGTTAACAGCAAAATAGGAACAGCAGGAGCTGCCTTTTTTAATCGTTTCCCCACAGTAAATCCGTCTAAACCGGGTAACATGATATCCAAAATAACGATTTCATGCTGATTTACTTCTTTTTCAGCTCCTTCACCAGAAAGCAGCCACTGTACTGAAAATCCTCGTTGTTCCAATTCTTCCTTTACCCAACTGCCGATCTTCTCATTATCTTCAATATATAACACGTTTCTTTTCAAGTAACTTCCCTCTTTCTAAACCGAGTTCACTATTAGACAGATTAACACAATCTAAAGAATTGTTTCCAGTTAAGACAATTTTATTGTTCGTTAATAGAGGACTTTCACCGCCAAGTTATCGTCTATGCCGGGCGCACACTAGAAAACCCTCTAACATGGCAGTGCATGTTAGAGGGTTTCGAGCGTAGCTGCTAATTTTAGGAAATACTACTTCGTGATACTAATGGATTTCGAAGTATTATCGAAGAATATATTTGCACCAAAATACTCAGCAATGAAACGTAATGGGAGCATAGTACGACCGTTTACAAGTTCAGCTGCTACATCCATTCCTGGTGCAAGTTCACCGATCTTAATCGACAAAGTCTGACCTTTCAAAGTAATCATTACGGTTTTCGTAACGTTATCCCAGCTTACGTTTGCTCCTAAGCTCTCGGCAACGAAGCGCAGTGGGACTAACGTTCTGCCTTTAACTACCGTTGAAGCAACGTCCATACTCATTTCGATTCCGTTTAATTTATATCCTGTCTTTCCTAAAGTGAATTCCAATTTCACAGGTTCAGGCTTGGCTGTAATGAAGAGATAACCTAGTCCTTTTGCCGTGAAAGTAAATTTACCTGTCTCACGCTCATAGTTGCCGCCTAAACGCTCCATGTTACCGTTCAATTGAAGCATAACACCGCATAACATGTTAAGCTCGTTTGTCGACAACTTCTCTTTTGACAGATCGAAGGTTACGGGTATAAGCCCTGTATAATCCGTTACTTCCCGGCCATCCACGAAGATCTTTAATTCATATCCCCGCCCTATAGCTCCGCCTCTTTCATCTACAGGTTTAATGACAACCTTCATCCACTTTCCTGTATTCAATTGCTTCAACAATTCAGCGGACAATTTAACAGATACGGTGTTATTCGTAACGATTAGCGGTTTGTCGGCATTAATAATCGCACCGATCGTATCGCTTTGAATCTCAAGCTCATCTTTTCCGGCTGACATCGTCAATGCAATGGAATTGCCCTTCTTCAGCTGCTCTTTGATTGTAGCATCAATACGCTCCGCTACTGATAACTCTGGCGAAGGAGTCGGCGTACTGCTGTGGCCATTTGAATTGCCGCCATTGTTATTGCCATTATTGCCACCACTGTTATTTGCAGTAATTACAATAGTTAACTCTATCGTATCCATGCCAGCATGATTGGAAGCCTTAATATTGAATTTGTAAGTTCCCGCTTCAGTAGGCACGCCTGAAATAACACCCGTAGCTCCTTCTAGATTCAGCCCAGCAGGTAAATAATTATCACTCACTTTCCAGGTAATCGGTTTGTCGCCGTAAACCGCTAATGTTACCGTATACGGTTGTCCAACGTTGCCACTTGGCAGATTTTTAGTGATAATCTCCGGAGCTGTATCCACTGGCTTATCTTCTTTAATCTCGATGCTCAATTCTCGCTCATCTTTACCAAAATCATTCGATGCTGCAACCGTGAATTCGTAATATCCTGCCTCTGGAGGCGTACCCGAGATAACGCCTGTTGCTTCATCTAGGTTCAAATCTACTGGCAAATCTCCTCCCTGGACCTTCCAAGAAATCGGTTCACTGCCATATACCGCTAGTGTTACTGTATACGGTTGTCCAACTTTGCCATTTGGTAAATTCTTAGTGATAATCTCCGGAGCTGTATCAACTGAGACAACTTCAGTGATCACTATATTGAACTGTTTTGTGTCACTGCCAACGTCATTGTTTGCTTGAACTTTGAACTTAAATTGACCCCATTGATCCGGTGTACCAGAGATAACACCTGCATCTTCATCCAAGCTCAATCCTGATGGTAATTGCCCCTCTACAACGGCCCATTTGATCGGCTTATCGCCATCAGTGGTAAGAACTGCCGAATAAGGTTGTCCTACCTTGCCATCCGCAAGCGAATTCGTCATTATCGTTGGTGCCGTACCTGCGTCTTCAGCCCATTTCGCATATAATTCAATATCCCTTGTAACAGGATCAGCATCGAAATTCCAAGCATCGTTTAATCCTTTATCTTGATACCAACCGCCGAAAACAGTTTTATCTTTTGTCGGCGCTGTTGGCTCAGTAATTGTACCGCCCATGTCAGCGAACTTCACCGCAACTTCACTGCCCCCATTGGAATCAAAAGTTACCGCATAAGGGTTGTGCGCGCCGATGGAATGCGTTCTAGCGCTAAGTGAATTGCCGAAGATGTCTGTTCTCTCCGTCATATGAGGCAGAGCATTCGCCCGATCCACATATGGGCTTACAATCTCGGCACCTGCACCATAGGCCAGGTTATTACCATCCGCAAGACGGAACCCGTTCATCGCATCGTAATCAAGCTTGGCATCCACTGTCCCACTGTTGGTAATCCAATGTTCAGGTGCAGATTTATAATCTTTTAATATAGAATTCAGTTCCTCTTCCGTTACATAGCGGTTGTCTGTTGCTGTTACGCCTGCACCTAGATATCCGCCTCCACCTGCGTTCATGCTGCCAAAAAGATTAGCCGGATACACAATGTTGTTCGTAAACCGTCCGGCTGCAAATGGAGCTGATGTTCCCTCGCCTTTCAGACCAACCTGGTTGTTTGCCCCAGTGTAGGCAAATATATTATTTTGGAAATAAATGTGCAAGTTGGAGGCTGTCGGGTCAAATACTAACGAACTGCTATTCTTCAATGGTGTGACGATGACATTGTTATAGTATAAGCCACTTAATTCCTCGCTCGTTGAAGAACCTCCTGCAAGCAATATTAGACTGTTAAAGCTCTTGTTAAAATCGGGGCTGCGGCCGTCGTTCACGCTAATATTATAGCGAACGATATTGCCCTTGGCAGCATTCATCTGTAAGTACCAACCACCATAGTTATTTCGGCTGTAATTGTATTCATACACATTGTCCTGACAATAGTTGTCAATGTCCCAAGCCATACCGTCATTACTTGCATGATAAGGGTTATCCACAGCTTCATTATAGCGGAAGATGGTGCCTTTACTTGCCATAATCCACGCAGCCGCATAGTTTTGCGAACCTAGATATGTTGGTGTTGTATTATTTGGCCCCCAGTTCGTAACCAGATTGCCGCTCTTATCGCTTAAATAGCTATAACCGTTGTCTGTGACCACATTTCGTTCCACAAGGGAGTTGTTCCCGCCGGACATGACAATGCCATCTCCAACCGAACTAGAAACCCAGTTGTTTCTAAACACAGCGTTGGATGCCCAAGGATAGCTAGAATTACTCCAAGTAATGCCTGTGTTATTAGTCCCTGGATTGCTTGGCCCGTAGGCATTATTGCGAATACCTTCGTTATCACAACGAAGGGTTTTGTTGCCTTCAACCAATATATCCACATAACCATTAATAATGATGCCGCCGGATACCTTACTTGCTCCATTTGCTTGGTGCAGCCCATTAACATCATGAACATAGTTATCTCGAATGACGATTCCTTGCATACGAGCATCAGCATAATCTTGAATATTAAACTGACCTTGTCCCAGCTTCGAAATCCTTGACATTACAGCGATACCGGAGCGGCCGTCACCTGCCGCATTGCCGATGTTCGTTACTTCAATTCCACTGACTACCCAATAGTTTACGTCATATAACTCAATGGTACCGTTTAAGGATATGCCTGATGGGCTCGACGCTGTTCCTCCACCATTAATTACCGGGCGTTGGTTAGGGTCGGTCGTATTATATTTTGTAAGCGTAATCGGATTTCCTTCCTCACCATTGCCGCGCAGTCTGATTTGTTCGTTCCATACGCTATTCGCATCCAGATAAATAGTTGAACCTGGAATAAATACATATTCATTAATCTTGGAGATTGATTTCCATGCCGTAGCTGGTGTGCGTCCATCTGCATGATCGTCACCGTTATTGGAGAGATAATAATCACGGACTTCAAGGGGTACAATGTTCAACTCGAAGGTGATTTCGGCAGGATACAGATCAAGTCTAACGGTATATTTTCCCGGCACGATATTATTTCTTGTGAATGATTCTTTGTTAATCTTCAATACATTACCGCTAACCGTATAATCCACATCCCGCAGCAGAGTTACAGCGCCGATCTTCACTCCAGCCAGATCCGTTAAATCAGGATTTACGGTGATATTATAGTCATCCAGACCAATAACATATGTGCTGTCTTCCAAGTGACTATACTCTTTAGGCAAGAGCTTTAGCGTAATAGAAGCTGTTCCGGTTTGGGCTGCTATTCCACTATCGATAACATATACGTCATCGATAAAATGCCTGTTCTGTATATCCTTAACCGTTCCAGGCTTGTTGCCCCAGTTCGTAGCAAGCTGCAATGCATCGATCTTGGAAATATTGTTCTTAACTGGAGTATCAAAATTTCCGCCAGCTGTTGTTTGCCTTTGAATGTCTTGTCCATCGATTTTATAGGTTGTTCCTGTTGATGTAACGAACCATTGAAATTTATGCCAACCTTCGCTTCGCTGGACATCTACAGGATAGAATCTCCCGGATGAACCAGGCCTGACTGCGTAATTGGTCAGATTTTCCGCCCAGTCACCATCTCCATTGCCATAATTTATTGCGATATGTTCATTGGACGATGGGGTTAAGCCAAAGACAGCGTGGTCATTGGAAGCCGCTCTGCCATCATCATAGTACCAAGCAGTAACGATTGTTGTCTTACCGGTTGCAGGGGCATAATTATAGGTACCTGGAACAGTCGCCACCTGACCGGCGCCGCTTGATGTCGCGGCCTTTCCTCCGGTACGGGACATCACATCGCTGTGAACATATCCGTTCGCACCATTTGAAAATTTCTTCTCCCCTTCAAATCCATCGTAAAACTTAGTGTCAGCCTTATTGAAGTAATCAACGCTCACATGTACAGTAACTTCTTCGTTCCCTGTCGGAATATAACCTTTCTTAACCGTCACGAATCCGGCATCATCAACTTCAATCTTATCCTTGTCTTGATCCGCCGGACTGAAGCTGATGTTATCAGCAACGAACACATCAGCTGTGTCAACCATTAACCGCGTTCTATCTCCTGCCCGTAATGTATCGTTCTGGCGAATTAGCGCAATGTTCGCTGAATATTGTGCACTCTCCCCTGACTCATCAGAGTCTAAGAATCGTGACGTTGCGTTGCCGTTTGCTTTTATTTTAAATGTATCATTTAAAGTCGGGGACAAAGCCGCATCATTGCTTGTTGCTGCAATCGGGCTTCCATTAACCACTCCATTACTGAAGAGTTGAACCGAATAGGCAGATGCGTTAGCGACGCGATCCCATGTAGCGTATGTGCCGTTCCATCTGGCATTTGCCGGTACAGGCAATTTCTCAATCTTTAATATTCCGGATGCTGCAACTTCTTCACTGATATCTCCCGCATTATTTATGACAATAGCTGTAATAGTGTAGTTGCCCACTCCGAGTGCCCTTGCATAGGGCAGAACATGATGCCTTTCATGATTGTTAGGCTGGTCGGGTCCCCCATTTTTCGATAAATAATAACCAACAGGTCCACCGTCTTTGAACAGTGTTACAAGGGTATCCCCGTAATTGGAAGCGCCATTATAAATACCCGTATCCGAGTCAAGCGTTGGATTAATTGGTGCATTCACCTGCGTATTGGTGGTTATCAACAACGGTACAGCATGGGATTTCACTACAACTCCCTCTGCCGAGGAAACCTCGCAATAATAAAAATTGCCTTGTTGTGAAGCTGCGTCCACATTGGAAAGTGTTAATACTGCCTTATCAGCTCCGCTGACTTTTGTCCCGCTCAAGCCAGTCTCATCATCAGATACATACCATTGATAAGCAGTAGCAGCGGCTGATGCCGTAATGCTAAATGTTGCTGTCTCACCTTGTTTCACTTCTGCAGCTGTTGGCTGAGTGCTTATTTCTAAATTTGGCAATCCGCCGGGAGGCACCAAATTCACTGTTAATGTTCTGGTTCCTGTTGTTGTAGCCACATCTTTTACAACATAAAAATCGTCAATTAGATGTTTATTTTTAATATAAGCTTTGTTCCCTGTCTGGCTATTCCATCCTCCCGCTATTTTAGGCTGAATGGTTGTACCGCTCTTCATAGCTCTGTAAATATCACTTTGCGCTGAATCGGATATTAATGTTCCGTCTATTTGTAACGTCGCACCATTTGGTGTAATAAGCCACTCGAATTTATGCCAGCCTGTGGAACGTAAAGCCCCGCTATCTTTCCAACGGTTGCCTGCTGTACCCGCTGATGATGGTGCATAAGCCCAAGTATATTTCGTCGGGTTATGAATAACATCAGCCTCTGAACTTTGATAGAATGTCCCGGCAAAGGTGGCATTTTTACCATCTACAATAGCAAATTGCGTTCTATCCGTCGCAGTCTTCTCCTCATTAGGATACGGGTCAAAATACCATGCCGTCATCTTATAATTGCTGCCAGCCGGCAATGCCACATCTTGAGCTACCTTTTCATTATTCGTATCATCCGAAGGTGTAATCGCTTTCAATCCAGAACGGGACTGTGCATCGGACAGCGTGAATGACGAGCCTAATTTGCTCATAGATGTCATCGGACCATTGTTGTTCTCGAAGTCCTCCATGAATAACACTTCTGAGTCAGGGTAATAACCCGCCCTGGCCGTGATTGTCACCGGAACGCCCGGAGCATCTGGCGACGCAAATGTATAACCGTTAGATAAAGTAATGTTCCCCTGATTATTAACAGTTAAAAGTTGCGAATTGCTGGAATCATAACTTACCTCGTCAATAACCGGTCCTTTAACCAGACTGCTTAAAGGTGAACCTTTATACGTAAGATTTACCCTACCTGTTTGACCTGCCGCTTGTGTCAATTCTAGTACAACGGAGTCAAAAGATTCGCTCCCTCCCGCAGCTGACACTTCGGATGAAGGCGCCAAGCTGAACAGACCAGGGAATGCCAACGTTGTAGCTGTAACTATCGACAAAGCTTTTTGCATCCATTTCCATCGTATCATTCCAAAATTTCCTCCCTTTGAAATTAATAAATTTATACTTTATAAAAAATCTGTATCTATGGAAGTCTCAATAGACATAGATTTTTATAAACTTAAAAACTAACTATTCTAGTTCACTACTAACTCACTGAATCGATTACCGTTATACACGATCTTCAATTCATTCGTATTTGCAATTAACGCTCGCAAGTCAGTCTCCGCCGATCCGTATAGAATGGAATCTTTCACTTCTTCCAGTTTAAGCTTGGTGATTTCCGGTTTTGTGGTTAATGTAGCAACGACATCCTCACCCATATATTTACCGATTACTGTCTCACCTACAGAAGCAGCAGCTAAAGACTCCCAGAACTTAAGAGACTCGGTATCTTCTTTGGATATATCTAAACGATTTAGCACTTTCTCTTCTTTGACTTGTCCCGCTGTCGCTAACGCAGCCGTTAATTTATCAGCTACACGAATATAATCCGCACTTTTTGATGCATACTCAACTTGTAAGTGGGCGTCGCTCATTTTCGTTTTCTTTACCTGGGTTTCTATCAAATCCGGCCAACGGGCGCCACTTAAATATTGCATGTATTGATATAAATCAAACTGAGGCAACCCATAGTAAGTCTCTCCTAAATCATCCATCTTAGCTCGCTTAACATTTTCTTCTTCCATGTCGGATTTAAGCTCATCAAAGCTTTGGTAAGGGGCGATTCCTCCTTTGTCTGCAATAAATTGCTCCTGCTTGGACATTAGCAATGCTGTCATCGCAGAATTTTTGGCGTATTCAGAGGGGGTTTCATGATTTTTGCCGTATTGACGTGTCCAGAAGCTCTCATCTACTTGGGCCCCATAAGTTCTGAAGAAATAGTCTACCGTTATAGCTCTCTGCTCTTTGACAAAAGATTGAAATTCTTCCTCTGTTACGGCGTATCCATCTACTGTAAATATCCAATTTTCAGGCAGTTCCACCTTTTTGTTAGTTAAGCCCAACATGAGTAAAGCAAGAACAATCAGAGCGGTAAACAAGATAATCACTGTTGGTTTTCGTCTTGTAATCCCCATGACAGCCTCCTCTCCAATATTCAACCTAGCTTTGCATGAAAGCCATGATAGTGAAATTCTTCGCCGTTGCAGGAGAAGTTCCCAATTTTAAATGGTTAGACATTATTGTAAGTTTAGCCACCCCCTAATGTAAGCGCTTATTTAGACTGAATTAGAACAAATTTGACATGTTCAAATTACCACGTTTGGTTGAAAACGCCCTGCTAATCTAGCATGAGCAGTATTATGTAGATATCACCCAGTTGAGAGCCTTGAAAGATTAGCTTTTTGTATAGCTCTATACTAAATTCCAGGAAATAAAAAAGCCGAATGGATTGTTCTCATCCACTCAGCTCATAAGTTTATTTTACAATAATCTGTATCGTATCACTTTCCGTTGTTCCACTTCCATTCATAAACTCACCGCGATATTGATAGATGCCAGGAGATTTCCCTGAAATTTGTGTAATGGCCGATTGAGCACTTGGTGTTTGTGAAGATAAAGATTGCATTTCAATAAGTTCGCCATTTTCATATAATCGATACTGTTCTGCGTTCGTGCCCCACCACATATTAGCAGTAATACTATAGTCGCCATCTTGATCCCAGTTGTCACTAGACAACACAGGTTTGCCGGGATTTGCCTCAGCCACGGTGACGGTGTGTGGATCACATGAAGTCGTTCCATACAAATTCGATAACTCACATGTATACACATAGGTTCCATTCGGCTTTCCTTGAATAGGAATAATGGAAGTCTGGGCGGCTGGCGAAACATCGGCCAGTGACTTCGTTTGGATCAATTGACCATTCTCGTACAACTTATACAGTGAGCCATTGTTTCCCCACCACATATTCATTGTAACCTCATAATTGCCATCATTTATACCTGTCGCAACACCGCTATTATTCGAAAGTATCGGTTTACCTGGCACCCCATTTGCAAGCAATTCCGGGCTAACGGAATGCCGTTCGAACTTGACTGCATCAGCCCTCGTATAAATCATATCGGCAGGTAGAGTTGTCGGATCTACCGTTGTCGGAGTAACCCTGGTTAGACGAACGTACTCGCTGCCGTCTCCAGTAAAGTCGAACGTTCCTAGATTAACCCAACCTGATGAGCCGACGGTTGCATCAATATACGTAACCTCGGTAACCGACTGATGCTTCACTTCCACTTTGACATAGTTATCGTTTGCCGTCGTATGGACGAGCTTGTAAATGGAGACCGTATATTTCCCCTCTGGGAACTGGCCTTTCCACGTCGCTGATGAACCTTGAACGGTAGAATAACGGGACTTAACCCCAATTTTGTATCCAGCTAAATTGCTTTGGCTCCAAGATCCTTCTGTCGTGTATAACCCAGTCGTATTCGTGCTGTCGACAATAACCGTTAAGTCCCTGATCGCAATTGTCATAGAAGGTGTTGTTAAGGTCACCCCGTCAATCGTTACAGTGGCCCATACCTCAATATGATCCGTTTCTCCGTCGAGACTTAGAAGGGTCAACATACCGCTACTGTCCACTTCAGCCAGATCGGTTCGATCAACGAAATACTGCACATTTGCCTGTGATAGATCACCAATCAGACCGTTATCCAAATAGCCGGTTACGCTTAGTTGTGCGGTTTGAGTCATTTGCAGTTCACCCCGATCCGACAGGATCACCACAGACTCCAATTGCGGCATACTGTTTGGATCCACCCACATCATCGCATCGGCAACTACCCGTGACTTGTTGGCCTTATTGGTTAATTCGACATATCCGCTATCGCCTGCTGCAAAAGGATAATCTCCCAGGTGCACCCAAGTCCCATTGGCCGTTGTCTCATCAACGGTAACCGTCTCGGAGCCTCCACTATAATAAACGGTAAATGAGCCATTCGTTGCCCAATTTTCACTTGTAGCGGTTATTTGCGGAAGCTTGTAATACACACTGTAAGTAACACTTTCCGGCAGCTCAGGCCGCCATTTAATTCTGCTTGTCGCTGTGCCGGCAGCCGATTTGGCGTACACATAGTTATCATAGTAATAGTCGTTAGCCGTTGTATCCCGTATCCAGACGCCTTCTGTCTCTGCCTCCGTATTATCCACAATGATCGATGAACTCTCCTGCCAATCCGGTTGAACTGGAGTTTCTTGTACTTGATCAGGCAAATAGAGTGTCCGCTTGCGGGTCTGTTTCCCATCCGATTCCACATAATAAGTGAAGGTTTGGGATAAATCGTTTACCCGTATCGACCATTCCATCGGATAGATCGTATCTGGAATGGTTGTATACGTTACTCCGCCATCCAAGGAATAATGGATCGTCGCTGGTTTTGTCGTTTTTGCCTGCACATAAGCATCATAGGCCGTTTCGTCGGGCTTGACGATCAGCATACCTTTAACAGCATCTATTGGACTGTGGATATCGAAGAAATAGCTTGCATCCGATGTATCAGCAGTTCTGACCTGGTGCAGCGGCACATCAATGTTGAGTCCTTCTACAATGATAGCGGTTATTCCTTTGCTTGAAACCGTGGCTTGAATGATTCCACCACTCATAACCGCTTGCTCTGGTGTGCCATTGTCGCGGATGATGGTTACGGTATAATCTTGTGCCGGGTTGAACCCAATGATTTGCGCATTCAATTCGATCGGAGTCTGGACTTCAGCTGATGATTCGTTGCTTAACCCGATGTAGAATTTATTCCCGCTCTCTCCCGTTATCCAGTTCAATTGAGGATGGTTGGTCTTGATAATCCCCTTGGGCATCCAGAGCCAAACGTCGGAATTACCGTAAAAATTCCCTGGTTTATTTCCATAGAGGTGATATTTGAACCATAAAAAATTAGTTTCAAAAACAGAAGGAAATGTAATACTACCATTCGATTTCAACGTTTGTTCGCTGATCAAATAATCCATCGTTTGCCCGAGCTGTCCCGGGATATGGTGATAATAGATGGATGTAGCCCCGCTTGGGCCTTCCAGAGGAAACTCTGGCTCAAGTTGGCTAACGGCGAAGCCCTTATAGTAATAACCTGGATAACTAGAATATCGTCCAATAACTGCATTATGAGCAATATCCTGCAGCAGTTTATCACCTGTATAGAGCGACAATCTCAGCATGAATGGAGCTTCCTGAGCATTCATCCGATAATAGCCAGTTGTACTTCCCGCTTCAAACGTCAATCCATTGGGAGAAACAAGCCAACTATCCGCTTGTACGCCTCCGGCTAGATCTTCTGGGAGCTTGATCCGAGGATATTGATATTTACCACTTTCCGGCCAATGGAACGACTCCGCGTAATTATACGTCTCAGGCTGCGGAATCGTAACGCTACCTTCAGGAACCGGACGAGCAACAAACATCGTTGCATACCGTTTTGCTTCCTTATAAGCGGCATTCAAGTATTTGGGATCCTGAGTTTCCTCGTAAAGCTCCAAGATCTCCATCCACAGCTTGCTATAATAATAAATGAACTCATTTTTACTCAGATTGACGGATGCAGGCGTATCAATATGCTGCATGATATAGCTGTCGGCTGCATCCTTGGCAGCCTGTAAATACTGAGTATCTCCCGTCATACGATACATCATCAGGGGTTGAATAACAGGACCCCGGTCTTTCTGGTCAGGATCACGTACGAGGTACTCTTCTTGTGCCAGCGCCCCAATTCCTGCCGAAGTACCCATCATCTGATTGACAGCGGTTACGCTTGAAAAATCAAACGGCAAGGTTGCCATTTTCCATAACGACGGCACACCGTATACTGGCTTTTGCGTCGGCGACCAGCCTATACCATTTCGCGATAAGCCATACTGGACGGACGGCAATGCTCTCGTATCGTAGAGCTGGTCATCCCCAGTCAAATAGTAAGCCCCCAAAAGAACCGCATTCGAGCTTGTTCGAACGCTATCCTCGTTTTCGATGTCAATAAAGCCCTTGGCACGGCTCCACCACCCGCTGGGTGACGGGACATAATCAACAGAGTCATCCCCTTGCGGCTCTATCTTAAGTAAATCGATCATATTGAACATCGCGTCAGTAAGCGACTGATCTGATACATTTTCCCGGTATGCAGAATAACCGTACTCTTTGCGAAGAATATCCGCGTAGGACTCATACAATTTGCTTTTTTGAGCGATTAGTCCCATATGAAATTGATAAGTGCTTTCTGCGTTCATTTGCGAATAGGTCCCTAATTGAGGAGCATACAAGATTGGCTGCACGCTGCCTTCGTTGTTGACAAGGCTCATGCCAAGCCTTTGCTTCGTAACGCCTCCCGTCGGTTCAAATTCAACCGGAAGCTCATCCGACGGTACAAATACCCCATATGTCAATGGATTCCCCGAACCGTCATACTTCTCAATTAGACTCATCGGAGCGTTTAGTTCCCTTAAGCTTGTTGATTCCACTGAACCTACCATTTTGGCGTGTGATCTGAAACCATTTAACACTTCATTGACGTCTGAGATTTGCTCTGTTGTGAAGGACTGATAACCGATTACATAATTGCCATCCTTGCGAGGTGTAAAGGCGAAGGAAACATCAGGTTTGTCCCCTGACATGGACCAGTTCACTTGTAAATCGTAATCGCTTTCATGTGAAGAATCGGTTAATATCGCCGTGTGGCTGTCTGGGAAATTGATCTCGTCGAATGTAATCCAGCGTTTGTTCATCGTATCGTAATAATTGGTTCGACTCCCCGCATTCCCATCCAATAAGACCCATTGTTCTTCAAGTCTTTCCGCCACATTATTGACAGGCACCCAGTTCCCCGTATCCGTATCCTTGTAGAACATATCACGAACGATGGTTTTGCCTTCATCCCAAGCAGCTTCATAAAAGGAAGCCTTATAGCTGGCATTCTCGATGCTACCTTTTTCCGTGTAACTGAGATTCGCCAATGTACGGCTGCGCAGCGGAGGCAACGGCGGAGCTTGCTGCCGTATATTCCCTTCAAATTTGACCGCATCGGCCCGCGTAATGATTTTTCCGGTCGTAGGTTGTGTTCGAGTCAGTCTGACAAATTCGCTATCATCACCACTGAAATAATAGGACCCCAAATCAACCCATCCGGCCGATGGTCCCGACGAGGGTCTCAGATCCATAAACATAACATCCGTAATCCCATTGTGAACAATTTCGATTTTAACATTACTGTCTGCTTTATCCGCCCAATCAAGCTTGTTGAATGAAATTTTCGCCGTCCCTGCTTCTAATCGCGGATTCCATGTGATGCTTCTTCCTACTGCATCGGTAAATTTGGAACTGGAATTATTATATCCCTTCACTCCCGTACTTGTAGTCCAATCAGGAGCGGAGAACCCGTTATTTGCGTTATCTACATCAGTGGTGACGACATCATCAATCGTGATGCTTCCATCATCAATGATGATCGTCTTATGAGGCTCTTTTTGCTGAATATTCCCTTCGAACTTGACCGCATCTGCACGAGTAAGTATCGTGCTGGTTGTGCTGGTAGACCGAGTTAATCTAACGAATTCGTTACCAACTCCGGAAAAATAGTACTCTCCCAAATCAACCCATCCCACAGAAGCGCCAAACGAAGGTCTCAAATCCATAAAAAGAACATCCGTCGTTCCATTGTGGACGATTTCAATTTTTACATTGCTATCCGCTTTATCTTCCCAGTTAAGCTTGTATAACGAAATTTTCGCCGTTCCCGCTTCCAATCGTGGATTCCATGATATCGTTCTGCCTGCTGTACTCGTATATTTGGAGCTGGAGTTATCATACCCCTTCACCCCTGTACTTGTGGTCCAATTCGGAGCCGAATATCCGTTGTTCTCGTTACCCACATCAGGTGTCACAACATCATTGATCGTGATGCTCCCGTCATCGATAATAATCGTCTTATACGGTAAGGTCTCTGCATAAGCGGTCCTTATTCCGTCTAGGCTGAAAGGAACTAATATCGTCACGATGAAAACGATTAAGAAAAACAGCTTCCTTTTTATCATACAACTCACAGCCTCCCTTAAGTTGATAACGCTTTCAAAATAATAAAACCCTCCTTTGTTCGAAGATCATAAAGAAGCAATCAGCCGTATTCTTCTGGCTAATCCCGCTCCGTCGTTTTTATCATAGCATGTCACATAACTGTGAAATTTCTTTGATTTCAAGAATTTCTTATAAGATTTTAAGCAAGAAGAAACGACTTTGTCTTCCTTTAAAAAAGAGACCTACATCATAACTGGCCGCTCAACTGCAGTCAGTATGATATAGGTCTTTCAATTGGAGAAAACCTTATGATTAATTATAATGGCGGCTGCACCAATAACAACTTCCCAAGCTGGATCACCGTTTGATCATACCAATCTGGATGCTGCCGAACATGCTCAATACTTCGTTCATTGCCACATGCCTCAAATACAGCCGCTTTGTCTGTCTTTTCGGTATCGACTTCGAAGCGCACCGTATGTTTCCCATTCGGGAGCTCCGGCAAGAATACATACTGATTACGATTATGATCGTTGTGTAGTGTGAATCGATCGACAATAAAGGGTTCCCCACCATCCACCGATACCTTCAATCTGCCAGAATCAGGCCCCCCGATATCGAATAACCCGATATGGGTTCCCTCGAACTGCACCGTAATAGCCTCTCCAGGATCGACTGCTCGCCACAGGCCGGGGAACAACCAATTGTACTCGCGTACTAAAGCACAATCATCGGGAGTCATGTAAGACCATCCTGCGGAAAAATCGGTAAGACTATCCAATGGCAGCATGCTCGCATATTCCCAAGGATTAGCCGGGACCAACGGATTCTGAGGTAAGTGATGTACTGACCTTCCTGGATGATCCTGAAGTTCTCTAATTTTCTCAAATGACCGGGTGATCGTATCCGTGTAAATCTGATGTCCTTCGGGAATAGTCGGATGGATCGAATCATGTGTAAAAACAACGGCTCCGGAAATGGACACATCTTCCCTTGAGGTGAAAACGAGTTTTCCCTCCGACACCAAGTGACTAACCGCTACGCCCAGATGAATCGAAGGAATACCGTAATAGTCGGCCACTTCCTCTTGCATTAGAGCCCCCTTCTGGTATTCTCCAGACTGAAATAAGGCCACATCCCGCTCCTTCAGCGTATAAACGAACAGGATATCAGTAAACCGGCTCCGCTTGCGGATCTGACGGACAATCCCTTCGATCCGCGCCTTGGATTCGGGATCTCCGCCATCATTACCGACAAATTCAACAAATACTAGATCAGGTCGATGACGCAGTACATCTGTCTCCAAACGGGCACAGCCCAAATCCGATCCTGTCCCATCAATGCCTGCATTCACAGAGCGGATATCTGCCTTAGGATATTGCTTACGAAGCCAATCCGCCGTCATAACCCTGTAGCCTTCAGAACGTGTATTACTGCCGCCGAAATAGACGATTGTTACGGTATCCCCATTTTCCAATTTTTGAATTATATTGGGGAGCCCTTTACGAGGGAATAATTCCTTCATCGTGACTTCACCTGTCCTCATTTATCGATTTTAGGAGCAAACAATTTTACAGCAAACACTTCAAAATAAGGCGAACCATAAGTTGTGCAGAAATTAATCCGGATTCGGGTTACACCGTTCGCATCTATCTTATGTTTATTCAACGTGAGATAATTTCCACGAGTTATGATTGTCCTCTCGGTTCCGTCTTCTAAGGTCAAGGTCATATCATAATCTTGGATAAGAGACTCAATCGGGTCGTTGAAATGCTCCAAATCCAGCTGCGTATTAAAAACAAGATGGATTTCGTCCAGATTTTTGGGGCTTGCAAAACAGAATTCCAACCATTCCTGTCCTTCCGAATGTTCAGAAATCCAGCCATTCGGTTGGCCATAAGGTCTGGAGTAGCCATTGACAACATTCTCAGGACTATACATATTCTGAGCTGGCACCAGGTCCTTAAAGCAAATGCTCTTATTGAATTTCTTCAGCCTGGACGGCTCTTCCGGCCTATAGTGGAAGCTGACCGCTCCTGTCAATTTCTCTTCATTACCGTATATGGCAAGGCTCGCCGTGCCCTCCAATATGATGTAGATTTTGTCGTCAGCCGGGTTCTTGCAGTCCAAGTCTAGCGTAATCCAGTCGTTATGACCGGCTGCAATAACCAAGTGGTAGTCTCTCAACTCGCTGGTTGGAATGTAGTTTTCCTTCCGTTCCCCGCCAAACAGCTTCACATGTAGAGTTTCCGAATGCTTGGAGCTATTTTTAATTTTAAACCGTACGCTTTCAGCCACGGATGTCTGAATCGGCAAGACCAAACATAACCCTTTCTCCAAGGAAATCTCTTCGGTTGGATGAAGATTGTCATAGCTGCGCTGAGACGAGGCACGAATAGTTAATCCGTCAGCGAAGTAAGGATCCAATTCCTCTTGAAGGCCTACAATGGTTTGTCCGTCTCGAAGCAATAGCGCCTGCAGCTCCCCCATATGAGCTTCGACTATAGCCGCAGGGTCTACCTCATATTTCGAGCACAACGAAGCAGCTGTTCCAACCGCCTGCCCCATACAACCGCAGGTTGCCATAACCCTTGTAGATCCGAAAGCCACATGGGTAGCACTTATATTGCGACCAGCGAACATGAGATTAGGAATATTTCGTGAATATAAGCTGCGGAAAGGGATATTGTACAATCCAGGCACGAAATTCCAAGCTGTAGCCGGCCCCTCATCGTAGATGCCCTTATTAGCATGTAAATCCATATACCATCCACCGACCGATACAGCATCTTCGAAATGCGGCTTTGCTGTGAGATCGTTCTGAGACAACATGTGATCCCCAATAAACCGCCTCGACTCCCGCTTTCCCGGGATCGGGCATACATAATCCAAAATGAGATTGTCTACATCATCAAATTCACCGCTATTTTTGAGATAATCCCAAATCCCGTATACCAATTTCCGCAGCTCCAACGCGATGTCTTCATTATTTTTGATAATATCCATATGTCCACCGTATTCCAGCCACCACAATCCGCCAAGCCCGTTGATTTTTCTTGGAAAAGCCCGATGATTTAAGCCTTTTCTGATACTATCGAAAAAGGTCAACTTCGTAATATCATACGCAAAGCCAGGTCTTTTGTATGGAACGGAATACCCTACGTCACGGGCTTGAAACAGGATCGTATCACCCATGGTGTAATGGTCCGCCACTTCAGGAGCCAATTCTTCCTTGTATTCATGTTTCGCTTCTCTCCCCCATCGGAAGAGAGCACCTGCCTGATATCCGACAACTCCATCTCCGGAGCAATCGATATAGGTTCGGCTTTCAAAACGAAATTTCCTTTCGGAAGCCAATTGAAGACCATCCACCCATTTAATTCTGCCGTTCTCCATGCCCGTCTCATGCACGCATGTATTCAGAAATAGAGAAATGTTAGGCTCAGCATAGACCATATCCAACAAGACCGTATCCGAAAGCGAAAGCATCAGCTTCTTGTTGTATAACGGATTATAGTGGAAAATCTTCAACTTGAGTTCTTCCACCAACCCTCCTTCGCGTGCATAATAGGATGGACTGTTTCCGAGATAAGCCGACCCGTTGATATGAACCCTGACCTCGCTGCTCGCATTTCCCCCAAGAACCGGTCGATCATTAATAAGTGACACTTGCAGCCCTTGGCGTGCGGCAGCAATTGCAGCGCATATCCCAGCAATACCTCCGCCGACGACGGTTACATCTGCTTTAATAAGCTCCATTTTGATAACCTCCATGATTAGATCCTTCTATCATGGTAATCCTTTTGCTCCCTTTTTTTTTACATGATTTCGCGAAAAAATCACACATTTTTTGCAACCTTAATTGGATTCATACCGTGTCATTTTTATCCGATATTGCTTAGGAGTATCACCCGTATATTCTTTAAATAATTTGCAAAAATAACCTTCATTCACAATTCCAACTTCTTCGCACAATTCCAATATAGAATAATCCTGTACATTTAACAGCTCGAGAGCTAATTGGATTTTTTTACGATTGATGTAGCTGATAACGCCTTCGTTCATTGTTTTTTTGAATAAGCTGCTAAAATACGATGGAGCTAAATTCACTTCCTCGGCAATCGCCTCGAGCGTTAATCGCTGTTTCAGGTTTTTCTCTATAAACCGCATAGCACTCATGATTTCTATACGATGTAAAAGTTGGCCAGCGTGTACATATTCGAAGGTAAAGTCGCCAATATAGGCAAGCTGCTCCCGAAAAGCTAAAAATTCTATGGGAAACTCTGCTACTTCCGTGGCCAACTTGTTCCCCGATTTAAACTTCACAATAATGTCTCTGTACAAGTCTCTTAACATAGGCGCCATGATGGACTTATGGATTTTATGGTCCGTAACAAATTGGTTCAGATCAGCAAATGCTTTCTCCAGCTCTTCCTTGGAAACCTTTCTTTTCACCCCAGCAAGAAAATCAGCCAATTTCTGCTGAAATTCTTCTTTTCTGTCATTATGGTAATGGAACCGATGCATGGGTGTTTTTACTACTTTCTCTGTATGATAATAGAAATCATCACTCACATTTTGTGCTTCCGTGTAAGCTTGTTTGATGGATTCCCAGCCTCGGTGTGGACCTCCAAAAGCGACGGATACCCTTTGATTCAAATATTGATGCAAATGGGAGACGATCTGCCCCCCCAATGTCTGGCAATCATATTCCGTTTCCAAGTCACTACGATTATTTTCCCAGGATAGAAAGCCAATAAAACGATTATCGGATAGATCCGCAGCTACACCACTGCCACCATTCATCACCGTTTCTTCGATTATATTTGTAATCGCATACCTCAATATGTTCTGATCAGACGCTGAATAATCATTTCGGAAACTTTCATACATATTCATTTCGACAATAAAGCAGCGATAGTTGGCTTGAAAGAAATGGAACTGCATACGATTGGCAAAATCTGATGCCCGATGAGAAGGGATTTCGCCTCTGATAAGCTCGTTAAAAAATTGCTTGCGGACTCGATATTTATTTTCAAGCACGGATACGTTTAAAGATTGAAATTCCGCTTCTTTTTTCTTAACTTCATTTAAAATCCCGGCTGCCTTATCTAAAGCTCGATCCAAATCCGCATCTCTGAGCGGAACCTTAACAATGTATTCCAATACGTTGGCTTGAATAGCTCTCTGGGCGTATTCAAAGGATGAATAAGCGGTCAAAAGAATGAATTGGGTATGGGGAAGCTTTGGCTTTAGCTGCTCAATCATGGAAATCCCATCCATTCGCGGCATGACGATATCAGATATTACGATATCCGGCTTAAGCTTTACGATCTCCTCTATCCCCTTCAGCCCATTATTCGCTTTTCCCACTAAATGAAATCGCTTATCCCTAAGGGAGCGCTCGTGAAAAAACAATTCCAATCTCTGAATGATTAGATCTTCATCGTCAACAATGAAGCAGGTGTAGTCTCTCATCATCATGCATCTCCTTTAAACAAGCCTGCTGGGAATAAGGCGCGAACCCGGGTTATTTCCTTAGGTATGCTTATGATTTGGAGCCCGAACTGTTCTCCGTAGTGAAGTCTGATTCGGTCATGAATATTGTTTAACCCGATTCTTTTCCTTTTCAATTCCACATCCCCCGGTTCTGAAATTAAAATATGCTTTATTTTATCAGTTGGAATTCCCTCGCCCTGATCAACTACTTCTATGATGACGTTGCCACCCTCCCTGTACGCATGAATAGTAATAGGGCCTTCGATCCCCCCTCCGTTATAACCATGGAAGATACTATTCTCCACAAGGGGCTGCAACAGCATTCGAAAAACCGGAAAATCTATTAGCCCTGCTTCGATATTTTCGATTAATTGGAAGTTTCGGTTATAGCGGATGTTCTGGATCGCGATATAGTCTGATACATTCTGCAATTCCTGACGCAGTGATACCTTCTCCGAAGCGTCGGCTATCCCATATTCCAATATTGAAATGAGAGACTCGATCACCACATCTACTTTCTCTATTTGTCCGAGTCGTATGACATTACTGATAGAACCAAGCGTGTTATACAGAAAATGAGGGTTTATTTGAGACTGCAGCACTTGAATTTCCAGCTTTCGTTCAAGTTCGTTATGAAGCTCTGCTCCCCGAATCAGTTCCACAATTTGCTGCAGCATACGATCGAATGCTCGGGAGAGATCTCCAAACTCATCATTTCGGTTAATCGATATTGTAGTTGTGAGGGAGCCTTGCTCCACCCGCTTCATTTTTGTTTTGAGTGCATAGAGCGGGTTCCTTATATATTTGGCAATAAAGAAGGAAACGAACAGACTTAAGAGAAAACCAGCAGCTAGAAGCTCGATATAATAGGTTTCCAATCTGGATAAAGCAGCTTTCAAGCGTGATTCATCGTTGATTGAGATGATGGTCCAGTTGAATTTTTCAGTCGGTTTTTTTAGAAGGGAAACTTGAATCCCCTCCTTGGTGTGCAGTTGAAGGTTTGTTTCTGTAGTATCCAGAATTTCTTCTGCTGACGTTTCACCGATTGAAAAAGTATGATCTTGAACATTCAGGGGGCCTTTATTTTCCGAAAATCCGGCAATGATTTTTCCCGATGCGGTGATTAGAGCCAAATTCATTTGTTCTTTTTTATTAATCTTGAACAAGGTATCTTCAATGGCATTTAGATCTAAATCTACTGCAATGGCCATAGGAAACGGAGCACTGTTCAGATATCGGACCATCGTAACTGTCCAGCCGGAATATTTAGATTTGTAAGGATCACTGACAAATGTAATCCTTCTATTCTTGTCAGCTGCATCAAACAATGGTTCTCTTTCAGCTAAAGGTTCATCAAATATTCGGGTAGGTGTACTTCCGCCTAGAATAGATAAATCGTTTTTGATCAAATAAATATTACTGACGTAATTACTGTTGAGTTCATAGAGCTCTCTTAATTGCTTTTTAATCACGTCCGGATTGTCAATGTTGGCTTTCACCGATGACTCGACCGAGAACAGCATCGTCTGGAAGGAGGAAAAATTAACTGTGAAATACTGATCAATCTTATCAAGTATTTGGTTGGTGTAATAAATGTCAGAGGTTCTTATTTCCTTTTGGACATAACGATAAGACAATTGGCTTATCAAGATTATGCAGCTTAATACAAATGCAAACACGATAAAAAATAGTTTTAAAGGCAAGCTGATTCTTCTTCGCATCGATCATCTTCCTTTTAAATCTGTAATAAACAAATAATAGCATATGATAAGAAGAAACGCCTTCGGCGTCCTTTTTAAGGACGATAAGCGTTTCTTCGAAAAATAGAAGGATAAAGTATAAAGTAAAACTTATACTTTCTTATATTTCAATAAAGAGAGGGGCTAATTATAGCCGCTCTCTTCGTTTGATTTACTTGATTAAGCCTGCTTCTTTAAATTGCTTGATTACTGAATCTTTATACTTCTGCATGTCAAACTTAGTTTCCAATGTATTAAGGAAATTGTCCCAGTTCGAAAGAGGCTCTTTGCCAGTCATAAATTTGACCAAGCTTTCATTAATGTAGCGTTGGCGGTCAGCAGCCAATGAATCGTTCGGGTCTTCAGTCAATAAATTCCCGGGCAACGTAGCCGCCACGTATTTCTGATTGTTCTCAAAAGCTTCTGCCGTCTTAGGATTCTGGAAGCTGAAGTACTCAGCATCATCACCACGACGCGGCATTCTATAATGATCGACCCATAAGTACTTTTCTTTCATTTCCTTTGATAATTCGGAGGTTTTATTTTTGATCTTGCCGTCTACCAAATCCCAATGAATCCCTTTAATTCCGTATGCAAAATTCGGATATGCGTCTTTGTCGGTAAAGAGATAATTCAGCATGGACAAGATCCGAATGATTTTGTCCTTATCCGCTTTCTTGGATATGGCCCATGAATTGCCTTGGAACGATTTTCTCTCTACAATTTGATCACCATAAGGACCTGTCATTGGAGGAATGACGATCCATTCCGGCACCTCTCCACTGATTTCTTTCATTTTTTGCTGATAATCTGGTTCCAGCCTGCGGGCATCTCTTATCATAAAGCCAACTTTACCCTTAAATAGCTTTTGGTCCAATAAATCGGGAGTATTCATCGTCACCCAGTCTGGATCTACAACTTTAGCTTCCATCATTTTATTGATATAAGCGAGCGCTTCTTTCATTTTTGGGTCGGTAAACAGGAACACCGGTTCATTGTCTTTCACATCAATGGCTGAGGGAGGATTGACTCCAAACATCCACATCAAACTATCGAAGCCATAGGTTTGCAGATTGCCTTCTTTATTCATACCGCCTATGAATCCGTACGTATCATTTTTGCCATTGCCGTCCGGGTCTTTCTCTGTAAAGGCTTTCATAACTTCAAATAGCTCGTCAGGTGTTGTTGGCACTTCCATATTCAGCTTTTTCAGCCAATCATTACGGATAAAGAAGCTTCGACTAATACCGTTTACGTTATCATAACCTGGAACCCCAATGGTTTTTCCCTGATAGGACATCGCCTCCCAGGAGTCGTTGCTAAAACGTTTCTGCAGTTCAGGGAATTGATCCAGATACGGTGTCAAATCCGCAAGAACGCCTTGGTCATAATATTGCGCGAGATCAGCCCGGCTCTTTAAAAAGATCAAATCTGGAATATCTCCGCCAGCAATGAGCGTATTTAATTTAGTCGTTGCTTGCCCTGATTGAGGAATCATCATTTCCAAGTCGATATTTACTGCTTTCTCCAACATTTGGCGTTGGATATCTTCTTCACGGGGAGGAATCGGAGCAGCAGCATTGAAAGTTCCTTGGTTAAACATCGAAATTTTCAATTTGGTTTCAAAGGGACTAGACTGGCCTTGTGAATTACCCGAAGCTGTCGATGTAACCTCTTTTTGTTCCCCACAGCCTGACAATACTGTTCCCACACCGACCATTGCTGTCAGAATAGCAAATGTAATCGCTTTACGTTGCATAATGACCTCTCCTTTGCTTCTATATTATCACGGTTTCCCCGTAACAACTCAGGTTGGAATATCTTTTTAACCTTTAACCGATCCCAAGAGCACACCTTTGGTAAAATGCTTTTGCATAAATGGGTAAACGATCAAAATCGGAACTGTAGTTACGACAACTGCTGCCATTTGTATAGCGAACGTACTAACAGCTCCGGTATTGGCAAGCGAATCAGCACTTTGTGTTGCGACGTTAAGCAGGATGTTGCGCAAGATCACTTGAAGCGGCATTAAGTTGGAATCATTGATATAAACAATAGCATCGAAGTAACTGTTCCAATGCCCGACTGCGTAAAATAAAGAAATTGTGGAAAGGACGGGCAAGGACAGAGGTAAAATGATCCGCCATAACGACTGAAGTTCACTTGCACCGTCTACCCTCGCTGATTCCTCGATTTCAGCAGGCAATTGCTCGAAAAAGCCTTTAATGATCACCAGATTAAATGCACTAATGAGATTTGGAATGATCAATACCCACGGACTGTTTAGCAATCCCAGAGAGCGGACTAGTAAATAAGTCGGAATTAATCCTCCCCCAAACATCATGGTAAAGACAATGAATAGTAAAAATGGGCTGCGACCCGGCAAATATTTTTTGGATAACGGATATGCCGCGATTACCGTAAAGAACACATTGAGAGCAGTGCCTACAATCGTTCGAAACAATGTGATTTTATACGCCTGCCCAATACCATGAGAAATGAATACTTCTTTATAGGCTAGAAAGGTAAAGGTTTCTGGTATAATAACAATTCCTCTTCTTAGCACTTCCGATTCTGGCGTTACTGAAACAGCAACCACATATAGAAAGGGTAGTAAGCAAAGTAGAGCTAGCAAAATAAGAATAAAATAAACGAATGCTTGCCAGACCTTTTCTCCGATTGTCAAATTGATCATTTTGATAACCACCTCACCAAATTTGCCCATCGAATTTTTTGGCGAGCTTATTCGCTGCCAACACTAAAACAAATCCGATGACCGCTTTAAATAATCCCACAGCAGTAGCCAAGCCAATCTTAAGTCGCTCGAGCCCTTCACGGTATACCCATGTGTCGATAATGTCGATCTTCTCCTGATTAAAGCTGTTGGCAAACATGAATATTTGGTCAAAACCAGCATCCAGAATATGGCTTAATTTAAGGATCAGCATCAGAATCATCACGCCTCGAATGCCGGGAAGTGTTACATGCCATAGCTGTCTCCACTTGGAAGCGCCATCAATTCTAGCCGCTTCATATAAGCTTGGATCGATTCCTGCTAATGCTGCAAGGTACAATATCGCTCCCCATCCAATATCCTTCCATATTTCAGATAAGATGATCAGCAGTCTGCCCCAGGCAGGTTCCGTTAGGAATGAGATGGGTTCAACTCCAGTTTCCTTCAATATCATGTTAAAAAGACCATCCCCTGGGGCTAATAATGCCACCATCATTCCATAAACAATGACCCATGATAGAAAGTGGGGTAAATAAGTGATCGTTTGTACGATTTTCTTAAACCATTGGGTATAAACTTCATTGAGCAGCAAAGCAAGTATGATAGGAGCTGAGAAACCGAACAACAGCTTATACAGGGATATGATAATCGTATTTCTCATGATGTCCCAGAAATAAACGCCGTTCATAAAATCTGTAAAATTTCTAAATCCCACCCATGGGCTATCCCATAGTCCCAAAGCCAGATTATAGTTTTTAAAGGCAATAATGATTCCCGCCATAGGAATGTATTTGAATACGGCAAAGTAAACTAATGCCGGGAACAAGAGAGCGTACATCACTTTATACTTTTTTATCGTCCTTATCCATGAGTTCCGCTTTTTGGGGAGGGGAATGGCGTCCGCTGCCAATTTTGCTTGCATATCATCACCTCGTCTTTATTTGTATTTGTATAATAGCATCCCCCTATTGGATAAATTTCTGTAATTTCAAGAATTTCTTATAAGATATTAAGTAAGTACAGCCCTGGATAATTCCAATGCAATAGGCATGATTGTCTTGATTTAAAGCTGTACAATAACTCTGGCTCGAAAGTTTGAGTATAGACCAAATACAATCCTGAGGACCCAAACAAAAAAAGCCCTAGAAAAAATTGGGCTTAATTTAATGAGTCATGTTTTTTATATAATGCATCCACGTATTTTATTTTCCATTACTAAAAACTACATTCATGAGCAAAAAAAGGTATCCTCCATCATGGAAGGGTTACCTTTTACTTCTCCAATGTTCCATCTGCAACGATTGTTCCATGCTTAATAATTACCACATCATCAACCCTCGCTGCATGCTCTTCCATTAGATGAATGGGATAAATCAATAATGCTTATGACTGGGCTAAAATTCCTTTAACAAACAATGAGACACTATGCTTGTAGAACTCTTCCTCGGTGACGAATTGGGATTGATATTGCCGGTGAATCAGCTCGCTCATCTGAAATCCGTAGCACATCGCGAGAAAAGACATTGCGACAAGACGCTCATCCTGTCTGGCGATAACTTTT
The DNA here is from genome assembly GCF_037992965.1 of Paenibacillus sp. FSL E2-0190. Taxonomy (NCBI): domain Bacteria; kingdom Bacillati; phylum Bacillota; class Bacilli; order Caryophanales; family Paenibacillaceae; genus Paenibacillus; species Paenibacillus sp. FSL E2-0190. The sequence continues at coordinate 3,621,227 of NZ_CP150306.1, read as the reverse complement.
TTCTTCTGCAAGCGTTCAAAATATTCAACCAGCAAGGAGTGAAGCTTCGCCGGCGGATCGGCGAGCACTCTGTCTAATTCGGGAAGCATTCCTTTGTCGCGGATGCCAATCAAAATGATGTCCGCATTTTTATGGAAAAATAAACGGTACTGCTGACTTACATTCAGCAGATCGACTTCCGGATTATCGGTCGCTTCCTCTTTTAACAGCTTCTCAAATTGCGGAATATCCGAATGTCTTTCAATGATGGCTTCCAATATGCCTTGCTTGCTTCCAAATTGCCGAAAAATCGTAGATTCATTGACTTTAGCTTCCGTTGCAATGGCTTTGGTGCTTACTCCTCTATAGCCATTCTTTTTGATGAGCTGTGTCGCGGCTTCAATGATTCTGTCTGAAGTTTGCATTGTATTTCTCCTTTTGCATATGTTAATCCTATTCTACTACAAGTTTTGCATATGCAGCAGGGTCGGGGTTCATCATTTTGATAAACGTTTTTTAAGGCAAATCGCTTCTTTTTTCCCAGCGGCTTGGTTCCGTAATCTTGACATGATCAGGCACCAATTGCGTGAGCGTGCCTAATTTATCAAATGTAATCTGGATTCGGTCAGAGGGCAACAGCCATTCTTCGGTCTCGATTGCGCAGCAATCCGGTATCGTCCCCATTCCTATAATCGTGCCCGGGAGCGGCGTGAAAACTTTGAGAACCTCCTCCATCACTTTTGCAGGGTGTGCAGAATACTCGGATGTGCTCCCCTTCCAGTGCAGTCTCTCCCCGATGCATACATTCACATCCAGTACCAGCGGATTGTCGATTTCATCCGGCGTAACCAGAAATGGCCCTATGCCTTTGCTGCGATCAAAATCTTTGCAGCGCGTCGGTCCGGTCAGCCCCTGGAAATCCGGCCATTGCACATCGCGGACAGTACTGTCATTAAAAATAACATAACCTGCAATGCAGTTCTCCATCCCTGTAACAAAGGCCAGCTCCGGCTCAATATCCAGGTAGGAAGAATACGAAGGCCAATGAATCGTATCTCCATCGCCAATTAATGCATTATGGTTACATTTGTAATAACTGAAAGTTACTTTATTCGGATCTTGCTGGAATTTTTCAGTGATTTTTTGTTTAAGCTCTTCTCTTTCCGGCCCTGTATATTCTCTTTGCAGCAGATTTACGCCAGCATTTCTCAGATGTCTTGGCGTCAGCCCGAAATCGATAAGCGCAGCCGGATTTGGAACTGGCGGCAGCAGTTTTACCGCTACAATCGGGCAAATTTCATTTTCATTAAATTGATGCGACTGTTCGACAGCATATTGCATCAATTCCTTAGCGGCATCATAACTTGCCGGCAAATAATGAAGATAGCTGTCCATACTTTCAAGACTGTCAACGAATGTTCCCTGCTTTTTCATGATTGCGGCAAAAGACACGACAAATTTCTTGTTAATTACAAGCCCAAACAAAGGTTCCTGGGATATTTTGGTTTGAAAGGTTACTAGCTTCATGTTACAGCGCCTCCATACATGTAGTGTGATGTTGTTCTGTTACTATCATATCGTACAGCATAAATGCATGCAAGTACATGCTTGCATTTATGTTTTCCGTTCTCTATAATAAAGCCATAGTCAGTATCCCTTACCCCAAAAACATATACGAAAAAGGAGAATTTTCATGAAGTATGGACGTATTATCCAAAAACCTCGCGTTAAATTTATTGAAGTCGCAGATGGCGTTTTTGCCGGTATTTCGCCGTATCGCGGGATCAGTTGGGCCAATGCCGGATTCATCAACAAGGGTGACGGGTTGGTGTATGACACGTTTTTCGATTTGTTCCATGCGCGGGAAATGCGGGAGGCTTTTATGGAAGTAAGCAATGGCGGCTCTCCCGCATATGTGGTGAACTCGCACTATAACAGCGACCATGCCTGGGGAAACAAAGTGTTTGAAGATGCTTGTATTATTATGCACAAGGAAGCCTCCAGAGAGCGTCTCACCGAAAATATCGCTTGGATGGACAGCGTCATCAGAAGAGGAAAAAATTCTTCGGAATCGACTCCGGGCGAACGGTTTTTTGCAGCGGAATTTGAAGGATTTGACCTGGAAGGCGTAGAATGGGTGCTCCCGAATATTGAGATAAAGGACGATATCAACATCCGTCTTGGTGATACAGAAGTTATGATTCACAACGTAGCTCCAGCCCACTCTGATAGTGACTTACTGTTGTGGATGCCAAAAGAAAAAGTGCTGTTCGCTGGCGATGTCGTGTTTAATGGTTGTACGGCATACAGCGAAGAGGGAACCCTCAATTGGGTTAAAGTGCTTGATCGCATTATTGATGAAATTAAACCCGAAATCGTTGTTCCAGGGCATGGCGCCATTTGCGGCTTGGATTTCGTGAAGGAGCAGAGAGACTACCTCTTGAACCTGATCAGCGAGTTCAACAAGCATTACAATGACGAAATCGATTCCTTGTCCCTGACCAAGCAAATGGATATTTCCCGCTTCCTTCATTGGATTCAGCCAGAACGCTTGTATGTTACAGTGGATATCCTATTGAAAAGCAAACGAGGGTTACCACCCCATCCAGTTTGGAATGAGGTGCCTGCTAAGCTGGAAGACATGAAAGCTTTTTTGGCTGGAAAATATGACAATCAGATCAAGCCATGGGACCCTATGAGTGTTTGGCAAGAATAGCAATTTACAGCTAACCTATGAAAAACAAAAAAACGGCCCTGTCGCAAATGATGCGAACAGCGGCCGTTCTTTTGCATTGTTCCACGGAATTAAAATCGGTGCTTAGAAACGATTATGATAAAAAATGAAGAAGGACTATGGTTTACTAGAGGGGAATCCCCCCAATTGGATGGGAGAAGATTCCCGTTGTTTTTAATATTTATTATTCCAAATAGCCTTTTGCAATTTTCATCAAAGTTTCTTTGCTTACTTTATTTATGTCTCCACGTAAAGTATAGGCGTATTTCACCTTTTTGTCTGGGCTCTCGTATACCCATTTCAGCTCGTGCGTCTGCGAAGGAGCAAATTCTGTATGCAGCATTTCTACTCCCTTCACTTGAACCTTCTCCTGCTTAAATTCAACCTTCTCGTCAATATACATTGTAGGATCGCTCTTTCCACTCAGATTAGTGATATTAACCCCGATTTTATCTTCGCCATTTTGATACGTAGCAAAGAGAAGGAAAAACTGATCTGTCATTTCAACCGGCATCATGGCATATCCCTGATTGGATTCTTCCGCCTGCCTTCTCAGCTTTTCTGCCATTTTCTTTTTTTCTTCCGAAGAAGGAGGATTCACTTCCTGAGCATTTTTAAAGATTACGTCCGCCTTTTGGAATGTATAATTTCCATTGACTTTGTCTGCGATCTTAATGGATTTATCCGTAATCTTATCTCTCAATTGAGAAAGATCTTGGAAGATAGTCACCTTCGTTCCAAGAATTGTTTCATGATTCGGATTATTGGCAACCATATAGAACAGCCCAGCTTCCCCGTTCTTTAGCACCTTATCCTTAAGTTCATAAAATGCCTTGTAACGCTCTATCTCATCTTTCGATTCTGTTTTTCCGTAATCTTTCGTCGATTTAGTCTCATATACGACTTCGCCATCCTTATTCGTCAAAGAATGATATTGAACTGCCGCATAACCTGTGGAGGCCATTAACATCATCCCTACACACGCAGTCAAAACAACTTTATATTTCATAAAAAACCTCTCCTTTTCTTTTGGCTTAGCATGTAATATTCTCATTACTTTTCCTGTCAAGTCGGCGTCGGGAATGCTCGGGTCATCAAACAGTCTTTTCAAATCCCGATCCCTGTCCATATTCATACACTCCCACTCCCTTCACTTGAGCATAATACTTTCGAAATTTTGCAGATGCACGTTCGTACTTTTTACGAAGGCTGGCACTGTTTTTGCCGAGAATCAATCCGATCTCCTGGTAGCTTTTATCCTCGACACAACGTAAGATTAACAAATTACGCTCTTCCGCCGATAATTTTGCCATGGCTTGATGTACGGATTCATCAAAATAGTTGGCTTCAATATGCAAATCGACTTCATTATTTTCTTTCTCATCTTGGTAAAAGAAAGGCAAATATTTCACCAACTTTCGCTTACGGATGATGTCGATACATTGATGGTAGGCAATCTTGTATACCCAGGCACCAAAATCCATCTGATATTGGGTATATTTTTTCAAGGTGCTGAAGGTCTTCAAAAATACCTCCTGTGCGTTTTCCTCGGCTTCGGCATAATTGCCCAGCATGTGATAACAGTAGAGAAAAATCGGCTTTTGATAAATCTCCATGATTTTCTCGAATTGTTCTGTGTTCCCATCCAACACATCTGCAATGATCTGATTTAACTCCGTATCATTCAAGCTGTCTCCCCCCCTTTCACTCTATACAACGAAGAGCTCAACCTAAAATGTGACTGCAATAAAAATCTCAAGAATAAATCTTCTTTATTAACCCCTCGTTTTTTAGCATCTCCCCTGGCACATATTGCTTTTCAAACTTTAATATTAATAAACATAACAAAGAAGCCCTTCTTGTGAGGGCTTTCTTTGTTTTTCTTACTCAAATATCAGGAGCCTATGAATAATTATTGAGGTTGAAAATCTGAGAACCCTGAGATTAGTACCCTCAACCCCTTGCTGACGCTATCAACCTTCCATACACCATTCGTAAATACGAGAGTGATCGTACGATCCTCGGCATATTGATCTTCTCCTGTTAGACCATTTGCCAATATAACCGATTGCGCAAGCGTGGCTAAAGTCTTGTTAATGTATACTGGCGACGAGGCAGGCGATTCATAGGTACTAGCTGTATTCAAGCCTTTATTTTGAACGATAGACTTAATTAATTTATCGGTAAAGTACGGTTTGAAGTAGGAACTAATATTTTTAATTGAAGAGATATCAGCTGCTTGATTTAATTTATCGGAGAGTTGTTTTAACCGTGGATCCATAATTTTCTGCTTATCAGAGATTTGAATAGGTTGTTGCTCCATGTTGACTACGAGTTCCTTACCCCCCAATGTTATGGTCGCCTGCTTAGACTGTTGGTTCCATAAGACATTTGCACCTAGCGATTGACCGACAAAGCGTAGCGGAACATAGGTTGTTCCTTTAATGACCTGCGTGGCAGTATCTATATCAATATATTCCCGGTGCGGAATATCCGGGTTATCTGTAGTCGGTGGTGATTCAATAATTGCGCGTTTGAAATTTGCAGCAAGCCAGAGGGTCGAGTCTCCATTTTTAATCTTTACTTCTTTCTCCGTTTGAAACCATTCCACACTTGCGCCTAAATTTTCTGAAACAGCTCGTAACGGAATGAGAACTCGACCGTTGTTAATTTGGCCGTTATTTATGATCGTAGGTTTGGATGTATCCGCTGCAAAGCTATGCACCGGTATTACTGGAAGCACAAGTAAAGCTGAGGCAAATAAGGAAATCATCAATTTTTTCTTCATAATAAAACCTCCCATAATAGATTTATCTTAATAATAGAAGTTTTCCTTTCTTATTTTGTTTGAGTTGTTTGAATACCCAAATTGTTATAAGTTTATCCAATATTTATACACTATTACATGCAACGAATCTAGAGAAACTTCCATACTATTAATGAGCTGTAGCGTAAGCGATGCTGTATCTCAGAATCGCGTCCGTAGAAACATCAACAAATTGCCGAAAGCTTTAAGCGCTTTATTTGACTTGAAAGATTTAAGTACATCCAATGCGCTAGTTGAGAAGCACTGTCCGGGCCGGCGTTCGAGAATAAACCTGTTCATCAAGTCCTGCCGATCAATCTTTAAGTTCATATGACCACTCCGTTATATGACGAGTGTTTTCAAAATTTCAATACCAAATTCATCGCTGCATATTCTGCTTTCTCCAGGCCTTCGGTGTCACCCCTATCATTTTTTTAAATACTGTAGCAAAATGCTGACTTGTCTTAAATCCAAGTTCCATGGCAATATCCGTGATGGACATCTTCGATTCCTTCAGCATCTGGCTTGCACAATCTATACGAACTCGTTCCATATACACTATAGGCGATTGTCCATTCGTCTCTCGGAACACACGATAGAAATGCGACTCACTCAACCCGAACTCCTTTGCAAGCTGTTCAATTGAATAACGAGCAGATGGATTCTGCTGAAGTCTGTCCTTCAGCTGCTGCGTGTAGGTATGCATGTTTGGGGAATGCACAACAAGCTGCGAATGATGAAATAGATGCAGCAAAATTTCCATGACATAATGCCGAAGTTGAAATTCCAGCAGTACCGTACTCTGGTTCTGTAGAAGCTGCTTCAATTGTTTGAAATAGACGACAACGTCCTTGCTGACCAATTGAATGCGTGGACAGTTCTGCATCCAATTAACGAAGATCTGACGCTCCTCCTCTTGAAGCCCGAACCATTCCTTGTTTCGGGCTGGGTCGCGAATAATCATCCACCAAATGGTGGATGGACCAATATAATCAAATTTGGCACGGTGCCGCTCCCCCGGACTTGTATGTATAACTTGCTGGGCATTCGTATGGTATGTTTCGTCTCCGATCTCCCAGTCGACAGCCCCCTGATCAACATAGACGAATTCGTATGCATCCTCATGCACATGATTCGTTAAAGGCATCGCTTTGCTAAAATGGTCATACCCCATTAACAATAAATCCTTTACTCGAGCCGAGTTGCCATTCTCTCCCTCTATGACATATACCCACCGTTCATTTTTGATATAATTCGCCACAATCTATACTCCACCTCTGCATGATTTGTTTCTGATCCTATTCAATATAAATCGAAAAGTCAAATGAGATAAATTGCTATACACTGAAATCGTGATTATGAGGAAGGAGCGATGAACTTGAATCAGAGCGCAACACACATTCACGTTATATTCAAAACACACTTGGATATTGGCTACACGGATTTCGCGAAAAATGTGACGGACCGATATATGAGGCGATTTTTTCCAAGTGCGATTCAAACAGCGAAATATTTTGCCGAGAACCCGGAGAAAGGTTCCTTTATCTGGACAACGGGCTCATGGTTAATCCATCATCTATTAAAGCACGGTTCCGACGAAGTAAGACAACAAGTCGAAGAAGCGATTGCAAAGGATTATTTAAGATGGCATGGTCTTCCTTTCACCACATATACCGAGTTATATGATCGCGAATTGCTTGACTATGGCATTCAAATGGCGACGCGACTTGATGAGCGATTTGGCAAGCGTACGATCGCAGCCAAAATGACGGACGTTCCCGGTCATACACGCTCGTTAATCACGCATATGGCAAAGGCTGATCTAAAGTATTTGCACTTAGGCGTTAACCCTTCCAGCAATGTTCCTAACGTTCCTGAAATGTTCTTATGGCGAAATACGGACGGATCTGAAATTGTTGTCCACTACAGCAAAGATTACGGCACAACCTTTGACATCGAAAGTTTGAACGATATCCTTTACTTCGCGCATACCCATGATAATCATGGCCCTTCTACGGTGCAGCAGATTGAAGCTGAGTTCGCCAAGCTGCGAGAAGCTTATCCGCAGGCAGTGATACAAGCTTCCACATTAGACCAGTATGCCGAAAAGGTATGGGCTATTCGTAATACCTTAACTGTCGTAGAAGAAGAAATCGGCGACAGCTGGATTCACGGTTCTTCCACCGACCCTTACAAATTAGCATGTTACCGAGAATTGCTACGCTTGAAGAGTAAGTGGCTGCAAGAAGGGGCGTTAACAGACAGCGATGAAGAATATCGCAATTTCTGTGATGAGTTAATTATGATTCCTGAGCATACGTGGGGTGTAGATATCAAAAGATATCTTGCAGATTATATCCACTATGGTAAAGATGACTTCCAAGAAGCACGCATACGCGATAAGGTCGATATCAACTTAAACCCGCTGGAATATCGGTTCTACGAAATGAACTCCCGCGCTGAAATGATTGAAATGTTTGGTGAGGAAGCCGATGCCAAGCTGAATGCACGTTCCTTTAGTCTTATAGAGAAGTCTTGGCAGGAACAGCGTGAATACTTGAAACAAGCAATCCAAGCACTTCAACCTGAACGACAAGAGAAAGCCGAAGTTGCCCTGCTCGCGTTGAAACCATCTCGTAGCACTCTAACGGATGCAACTATCTTATCAAGTGACCAGCCTTATGTATTAGGAGATTTTGAGGTTGTGTTTGAGGATAGTGGCGCAATTGTCGGACTGAAAGATGCTCGCGGTCGGGCATGGGCCGGTCCAAAAAATCAAATTGGTTTATTCTCCTACGAAACTTATTCGCAGGCCGATTATGACCGATGGTATCGTGAATATCATCTCAGATGGAGACATACGCATGTGTGGGCAACCGGAGATTTTGGGAAACCAGGGATGGACTTAACCCACGAGTGGATAGCACATGAAGTTATGACACCAAGGCTTCAGTCTTTGCAGGCTGTCTTTTGTGAAGAGCAAGATGTCGTGCTTGCAAACCTACGTATGCCGAGAGCGGCATGTGAGCGTATGGGCGCTCCACGGGAATTAACGCTTGAGTATGTCTTTAAAAAACATACGCATACAGTGGAATGCAAGCTGCAGTGGTTTGACAAAGATGCCTATCGCCTTCCTGAAGCTTCTTGGATGAGCTTTAATCCGATCGTGAACAATCCAAATCAATGGAAGCTGGACAAAATCGGACAACTCATCTCACCTTTGGATGTCGTTCAAGGTGGAAATCTCAACATGCATGCGGTTCAGCAAGGGATGTACTATGCAGCAGCAGATGGAAAAGTGCAAATCGATACGTTGGATGCTGCACTTATCTGTCCTGAAAGCCACGCTTGCTTCAGTTTGATCATACTTTTGCTCCGCTTACCGGAGGTATGCATGTGAATTTGCATAACAATGTATGGGGAACGAACTTCCAAGCATGGTATGAAGAAGATGCTTTGTTCCGCTTCAAGCTGTATTTTCAATCACATATATAATTTCCCTTCGTTTATATCTCGATTCGATAATCCTGTAATTCCGAAAGGAGCTCTACGATGAATCAGCACAAACCTTGGACAATTTACGTCATTCAACATTCCCATACCGATGTCGGCTATACCGAGCGTCAAGAAAAAATTCGTCAATATCATGTCAATTATATTCGGCAGGCTCTGCAAATTGTACGTGATATTGAGAGCGGCGCCAGACCTGACTTAAAAGGCTATAAGTGGGTATGTGAAACCTATTGGCCTGTTGAATCCTTCCTATTGAAAGCCACAGACATAGAAAAAGAAGAACTCGCTCATGCGGTGAAGAAAGGTTATATCGGTCTCTCCGGCACCTATCTCAATTTCGGTGAGCAATTAAATCAAGAGATACTCTCTATCATGATTAAGCGGATAACAGATTATGGACAATCGATTCAATTCCCGGTACGTTCTGCGATGACGGCAGACATTACAGGCTTTGGTTGGGGATACAGTCAAGTGCTGGCGGATGCAGGTATCGAGAATTTGATTACATGTATTCATACGCATCATTCCATGTTTCCACTGTGGAAGAAGCAGATTCCGTTCTGGTGGGAAACGCCGAAAGGAGATCGTATTCTCACCTGGAGCGGTGAGCATTACATGTTCGGCAATGATCTTGGATTGACCCCAGGCATTGGCGGATCTTATACGATTCGCGATGATCATGATGTCCGAAACGGTGTATCCTTTGAAGTGGCCGAAGCACGTTTTGATCGTTATTTACAGCAATTGGTTGCTGATGGTTACACGTTCCCGTTCGTACCGGTGATGGTGTCCGGACTTCCTACCGACAACGGCTCGCCGAACGCAGCGTTGATGGATTTTGTGAATCCATGGAATGAGAAGCATGGCGAACGCATCCGGATTCAACCGGCGACCTTGGACGATTTCTTTGCAGATTTGAGAGCTTATGCAGAGGAGCATCCCGAGGAAATCGAGACCTTCCGTGGGGACTGGCCAGATTGGTGGACAGATGGCTCGGCGACGACGCCGATGCATGTACAGATTTTCCGTGAAGCACAACGTGTCTATACAAAGGTGAAGCTTTTAGATCCCGCATGCGAGATCGTCTCCAAAGAACGTCTTGAAGCAATGGAATATGAGCTAGCGCTATTCGCTGAGCATACATGGGGTTATCATTCCTCGGTCACCGAACCTTGGAATCCGTTCGTTCAAGAGCTTGGCTGCAGGAAAGAAGCCTATGCGGCCAATGCCAGCTCACTCGCTCATACCGCTTTATACGACATCCTTGAGGCTCGCGGTGACGCTTTGCTTCGTCCTAATTGTCCAATGAAATTTGAGTTATATAATCCTAATGATTTTGCGCAAACTGATTATGCTGAACTCATTATGGAAGGCTGGAATATATCGGAATTGAAGAACGGTTTTGAAGTCATGGATGAATCGACGGGCACTGAATATGAGGTGCAAATGGTTACAGGGCACCGCGGTGTCATCCTTACCATTCCGGTAACGCTTCAGCCAAAGCAGCAGGTACAATTGACGATCAAGTCTCTTATCAATCACAAACCTGTAACTGCGTATCGAACAGATTATGTAGGCTCGGATCGTATGTTGGATATCATCCCGCCAGTCGCACCGAAGCTTCACGTTACGCCGAAATATATGGAATCGCAATACGTAAGACTTGAATGGGAGATCGGTGCTGGCATCACGAAATGGATCGACAAGACCGTGAATCAGAACCTGCTTCGTGCAGATCGGAATCACCATGCATTTTCTCCTGTTTATAATGTGACTCGGGCAGCTAACGAATTTGGTATGTATGATGTTCGGCGCAAGATGGGACGCAATCGTAGAGGCCCTGATGCAATTACTTCTGTGGGAACACTGGTTAATGTTGATATTGTTGAAAAAGGCGCACTATACGCTAAAGTTCGTCTGACATACAGCGTCAATGGCTGCAGTCATTATTCCTTACTTGTCACCTTATACAGTGATCGTGCGCGAATTGATGTTGCCGTACGCATGCATAAGGAAAGTGTATGGGACCCAGAAAATCTATACATTTCTCTTCCGTTCGGAAGTGCTCCCTCTTCACCGCAGCAAGAACTATGGATTGAAAAAACCGGTGCGTCAGTACGACCGCGTATCGACCAACTCCCGGGTTCCCTTGCCGATTTCTACTGTGTTGATGAGGGTGTGGCGTATATCAGTGAAGGACGAGGGATTGCGATTGCCATGCCGGACACGCCGCTGATTCAAATCGGTTCATTAGACTATGAGGATCGTCTTCTGAGCGGCCATCCGGAGCTTGCCCATGATCCAGCCCACCTGTACTCATGGCCCATGAATAATTATTGGGAGACAAACTTTAAGGCGACACTGGGAGGATTCTATGAATTCCGATATTATGTTACTTGGGGTGAGGAACTTCATACCCCAGAATCTGCAATGAAGGCGTGCAGGAGCATGAACGCGGGTATCCTGTCTTGGAGAACAAATTTATAAGCAATAATCATTGAAAATAATCTCCCTACAAGATGTCTCTTCTCCCTTAACATAGTAAACTAAAAAGTTGATCTGCAAAATAGATCAACTTTTTAGTGTCACGTAAATTGAGGGCTTCTCCGAGATTAAACCTCCCCATCGTTCAACATGCCATCATTAATGGATATAATGGATATTTTACTGTTTAATTTTATATATTTCTTCTTCCAGACGTTCCAATTTACGTGTGCTAATACAATTTGAGCCGGTTTAGCGTTTTTCTCTGAAGCGATTTTTATTACCAGTTTTTGAAGAACTGCTCATCGTTTAAGACAAACGTGGATTATAGTCTAGGCGAGAATCGCAAAACAGGCTAAAGAACTGCTCCCGATATTACACCGGAAGTTATTCTTTAGCCTGTTGCTTGGTAAGATTGATCGAATGCTCAGAGGAGCTCTTGCTTTTTTTACACTCCAACTTCTCCGATCATTTGCTGTTCGATTTGTTTCATCTCATAAAAATAGCCTTTTTGCCCCATCAACTCCGAATAGGACCCCGTTTCGACTACCCTGCCTTGGTCCATGACCACAATCTGGTCCATCTCTTCCAATCCGGTTAGCCGATGACAAATCAGGAGAAGCGTATCATTAGCCGCCTGTGCGTAGAGATGCTTCAAAACATGATGCTCTGTCACATAATCCAGCGATGAAGTGGGTTCGTCCAGAAGCCATACCCGTCCTTTGCGGAGCATCGCTCGCGCCAGAGCCAACCTCTGCTTCTCGCCGTCTGACAGATTCTCCCCTTTTTCATACACCATATCGGTCAACGATGTATCGGGCAGCTGCATTTTTGCTAGCACATCCAACAATTGTTCGTCTGCATGTTCTTCTCCATTCAGCAGCAGGTTGTCCCGGATCGTTCCCCGGAAGAAATGACTTTGCTGAAACACTACAGTAGCCGTTTGCCAAATGCTCGTTTCATCCAGTTCCTTCACCGAAATGCCGTTTAACCGTATATCACCGGCCGTTGGTGTTCGCAGCTTGAGCAGCAATTCGATAATCGTTGATTTTCCTGATCCACTCGGCCCGACAATCGCCGTTTTGGAACCAGGTAAAATCTGCAGGGATACATCCCTGAGCGCCGGTCTCCATTCCCCTTCATATTGAAACGTAACATCGGATAGCTCCATCGTAACGGCATGATCAACAGACAATGTGCCACTTGGCTGCGAAGACTGCTCATCAAAGGTCTGAACTGTTTCCGTCAGTCGTTTGGCTGCGTGTTCGCTATCCTCTTTATACGCGGGTAATGTGGCCATAGCCGCCGCTTCTTCAAATACGGTTTGTGATGCCATAACCAGCATGGCAAGAAATACGCCTGCAAGCGCTCCTTCCATAATTAAATAGGCGCCAAGCGTAAGCACTCCCCAGGAAACGAAAAACGTAACAAAAGTGTGCATCGATTGCCCGCGCAGCAGTTGCCCGGCTGCTCGTTGCTGCTCAGCTGCCAATACAGTGGAAGCATGCTGGAGATGTTCCTCCCGCTGTGCCAATTGACCATATACTTTTAAATCCCGGAAACCGTACAACACTTCGGTAACTTCCGTGGACAGCTGCGCCCTCTGCTCACGAACGCGTCCATGTATTCTCCGCTGCCCGAGTAACACAATTCCCGGTACAACGAATGCCGTTACCAGCATACCTATTACAAACAAAACGGCAATCCAGATCGAAAAGGTAGAAGTAAACAGCACCGTAGCCAAAAACACCATGACGACCATGATCGGAGGATAAGCGACTCGCAAAAAATAATTTTGCAAACTTTCCACATCCCCAACGATCCGCGCAAGCAGATCCCCGCTTCGATTTTTGTTCAATATACCAGGCGTTAAAGGAATAAGCTTGGCAAAAAAGGATGTACGTAAACGGCTAAGCATGGAGAATGTCGCCCGGTGAGAATACAAGCGTTCTCCATAACGACTCGCCGCCCGAAGCAGACCCAGCAGTTTGACCATGGAGGTGAGTACAATTAAAGTATAAAGCGGTGGCGCAAATACCGTTTGCGAAATCAGATATCCGCTCGCAGAAAAGAGTGCCACACCGGCTATGCCGGCGATAAATCCACCCAAAATCGAAAGAATGATATCCTTGCGCTCCTGAATCATCGCCTTTGACAGAACAGCCAGTTCATTCATGAGGATATCCCCCCTTTCCGCTCTACATCAATCATCTCGGCATACTGAGGCAGGCGCTCCAGAAGCTCGTCATGTCGTCCCGAGTCCACCAACACTCCATTGTCCATAAACAAAATCTTGTCGGCTTGTTGAATCGTATATAATCGGTGAGCTATCGTAATCATTGTAGCCGTTTTTGCCAGTTTGGCTATGGAGCGTTGCAGTACCCGCTCGGTGTGCAAATCCAGTCCAACTGTGGGTTCATCAAACAAAATGATAGCAGGACGCTTCAAAAAAGCGCGTGCTAAGGCAAGCCGTTGCTTTTCCCCACCAGACAGTCCCCGGCCTCCTTCACCAACAAAGGTATCAAATCCATGCTCTAATTGGGCTGTAAGCGCAGCGAGTCCTGCTTCTTCCCCCGCCCGCTCAATTTCTGCTCTGGAGATGCTCCCACGAGCACCAATCGCAATATTTTCAGAAAATGTGCCTGCAAAAATATACGGATGCTGTGTAATGTAGCTAACATGTTCGAACCATTCGGTTTCATCGTATTGCGAGAGTGGACTTCCATTCACCAGAAGCGTTCCCGATTCTGGTTTCAGCAGACCGGCAATGAGATGTAGCAAAGTCGTTTTGCCGGAACCGCTTTTGCCAACAATGGCAATGTGTTCTCCTGGACTAAGCTGGATCCGCCCCGTCTTAAGCTCGAAAGAATCTGGAGCATACTGAAACCGGAGTTGGTCAATTACGATGGACGGCGGTATTAAAAGGTCTCCAGAATGGGTGAGTTCCAATTTGCTTATTCTGTCGGTCCTATCACCGACCTTATCCATGCTGTCGATCTCGTCGATTCCAGTGGATGTCCCTGCGCCTTCATTGCTATTCATGTTTTTGCTCCCCCCTGCCGTTTCCTCAAGCATCTGTTCCACCTTACGAACCGCACCCATACTTGTCCGGCCACTGTGAAAGGCCGTTCCCGTATTCTTTAACAGGTTGTAAAACTCGGGAACGAGCAGCAAAACGAGAAAGGCGGTGTGGAACGTCATAGCTTTGAAAACGAGCAACTGGATGGCCAGTTCAAGAGCGACAATGCCAATGCTAAGCATTACGATCGATTCCAGCATGAAGGTATTCGTAAACGCAATCTTCAAAATGCCCATTGTGGCATCACGATAACCCAAGCTACTGCGCTCGATCTCCTGTTGCTGACGGTAAGCCCGTCCAAATATTTTCAATGTCACCAGTCCTTGAAGAGAATCCAGAAACGTCCCTGAGAACTCAGCCAGTTGCGCATATTTTTCTTCGGATTTGTTCTTCGTTTTCAGCCCTACCAAAATCATGAACAGCGGGATGAACGGAGCAGTAAACAATAGAATGAAACCTGTGTTGGCATGTTGGATAAATGTAACGACCAAAATCAGAACCGGGATGATAGCAGCTTCCATCATACGCGGCATGTATTGACTGAAATAACTATCGGCCTCATCCACAGCATCCAGAGCAACACTGACCTTTCCTCCCGTCTGTCCACGAAGGGTTGAAGGCATGGAGGCATGAGTCAAGTTTTGCAGCACGGCAGCGCGCATATTTGTCTTAGCAGTGGCAGCCATATGTAAGCCAACTATACCGTTTCCATAAGACAACAGTGTGCGCACAGCCATAACAGCTAGAAGTATGCCGAGCAACAGGATAACCGATGAAAATGAAGCTTTCTCGACAAAAATCCGTTGGACTGCTTCAGCAAGCAGTCCAGCCTGACTCACAATAGCTATACCAAGCGCTAGTGAAATGATTGCGAGGAGAGCCATGTTTTTCCTTTGTGAAGACATTTGTTGAGAAATCAGACTGGATTTCCTCTTCATAGATCACACCTCCTTTATCTATAGGCTTGTAGGAAAACCTCAAACATGCCGTAATGGATTAATCAGCTTTATTTTTTCCCTTTAACATAATCCGCATCAAACAGGAAGAGTTTGAAGACCAGAATAAGGGATGGGATCAACAGGCATAGACCGCCGATAAACACAATTACTAACGCTAAACCCATTGCCGGTGAAGTTGCACTGCTCTGAATCGTGATATACGGATCAAGAATATAAGGGTATTGCCCAATCCCATAAGCGAAAAAGGCACAGAAAAACTGCAACATGACGCATATAAAAGCTAATCCGTAACGGCGTCCGTTATATAATAGCCACATCGCGATCATGAAGAAAGCAACGGAAAGTGCCAGTAACCACCATAAATCCATCATATTTTGAAAATGGCGCTCATTGTGTTGACCCAAATAGATAAATGCTGTCAGTGCGAGGATTATCGTGGGTGTGCTCCAAAACAGGGCGTAGTTGCGCATCAGCTTCAACGCGGAATGATCCTCCGCCCGAGAAGCGTAAAATGTCAGAAATGAGCCGCTAATGAACAAAACGGACACGATTGCCAGTCCAACGATACTCCACGATAACGGATTGGTAAACAGCGCCCAGTAATCTAGAGAAACCGTCTCCCCCTGCTTCACGATAAAGCCGCCTTCAGACAAAGTTAGCGCCACTGACAACGATGCTGGAATAAGCAAACCTGTAGCTCCGTACAAAAAAAGATATACTATGTTTTTCTTGGAACCGTAATTTTCAAAAGCATAGAATGAACCGCGAATCGCAAGAAGAATCACTGCAATGCTTCCCGGAACAAGTAACGCGGAGCCATAATAATAGGCTGTGTCCGGAAAAAATCCGACGATGCCAATATAGAAAAAGATAAAAAATACATTTGTAATCTCCCATACGGGTGATAAATATCGGGAAATCAGACGATTAATGAGATGATCCTGCTTTGTTAAACGTGCATAAAAGGCGAAGAAGCCCGCTCCGAAATCAATGGAAGCTATAATTAAATAGCCGTACAAAAACAGCCAGAGCACCGAGATGCCAATCAATTCGTAACTCATCATTCAGTGCCCCCCTTTTCCGTAAATTGATTAGGATGATCCTTCATCCATTTCTCCATCTCAGCTTCTGCAGGATTATTGTTGAACAAACGTCTTAGCACGATTACACACATACTGCCGAGTACGATGTACAAGAGCAATAAGGCGAAGAATATAATTCTTACATTCGGTGAAGACGTGGCAGCCTCCTCAACACGCATATATCCACGGATAATCCACGGCTGTCGGCCAACCTCTGCATAAAACCAGCCCAGCTCAACAGCCAGAAAAGCGAGAGGGGCGCTCAGTGCGATGATGCGAAGCATCCATTTGTTAAGCGCATTACGCTTTTTCCAGAACACAAACAGAAAATATAGAAACGAAATCGCGAGCAGAGTAAATCCAATTCCGACCATTAAATCAAACAGATAATGAACGAGAAGCGGTGGCCATTCTTCCTTGGGGAATTCCTCGAGCCCCGTCACCTCTGCATTAAAGTCTCCAAAGGCCAGGAAGCTGAGCAGCTTCGGCAGATGAAGAGCCCCTAGAACTTCATGCTCTGCATTCAGCCATCCCAATAGTACCAAATCCACACTGCTGCTCGTCTCAAAATGCCACTCTGCCGCTGCAAGCTTCTCTGGCTGATGCTCGGCCAAAAACTTGGCGGACACATCACCGGCTAACGTGTTCAGCAAACCGAATAGTAAAACGACCGCCATCATTAGATTTAAAGATTTTTTGTGGTATGCGGACACACCTTTTCTCAGCATCGCGAAGGCTGCAATCCCGGCTAACAAGGCAGCTCCAGTCAAATAGGCCGAGCTTAATACATGGAACACTTTGGAGAACGTCGCCGTATTCAGCATCGCTTGCACCGGGTTAATCGCTGTGAATTGGCCTGCTTCCATGACAAAGCCTTCAGGCTGGTTCATGAATCCGTTCACCGTCGTAATAAAAACGGCAGACATGCCTGCCCCGGCGACAATCGGTATCGTCAGCAGCCAATGGATATACGGATTTTTGAACCGACCCCACGTATACAAATAAATGCCCAAGAAGATAGCTTCAAAGAAGAACGCGAACACCTCCATGAATAACGGAAGTGCAATGACATTCCCAGCCAGTTTCATAAAATTCGGCCATACCAGGGCCAGCTGTAGTGAAATCGCTGTACCGGTCACGACACCAACCGCCACAGAAATGACAAATCCTCGAGACCACCGCTTTGCCATAAGTGTATAATGGGGGTCCTTCTTCCGAATCCCGATAAACTCTGCTATAGCGATCATTAGCGGTATACCGACGCCAATCGTCGCAAAAATAACGTGGAACCCGAGAGTCAAGCCTGTCACCAGCCTGCTCCATAGCACCGTATCAATTGCCATTCTTTAATGCTCCCTTCAAAACACTGTTCATTTTTCTATGATTAGGTCTGCTAACTGTTGGCTGCATTCAATATCAGGTTTAGCAAGGTTCAGCGACATCGTTGCCTGTTCGTTTTAGTATGACGTTCATCGTTCTTTGCTATGTAAAAAGAGAAAAAATTCACAAAGCAAGAGTTGGCGAGCCCGATTTACCTGATACTGAACAGTCAAAATTATAATGTGACCTAATGATTAAAATCATCTTATCTTAAATTGCAAGTAATTCAATCACAGATATCTCTTAATCCCTAAACGTTCAAGAAAGGGTCAAATCTTTCTGACAACTCAGTGAATAACACAAAAAGTACCCGAAGGAGCTATTGATTGATTAGTGCATATGTGATGTCACAAGTTCCCTCCTACTTCGATGCTGGCAAAAAAACGATATTTTCTCATTTTGAGCCGTAATATATCCCCTTTTTTGCAACAAAAAAACACTGACTCAAATCATCAGTGTTTTTTGAATTAAAGCTAATTTCATCTTTGTCATGACAAATCTTGAACTGCTACTATCATTTAGTAAGACCGTAGAAAAAAGAATACCCATCTGATTTCCCAAGCTTAGTCGTCTCCGTTCCGTCCACTAGCTTGACCGCTTTCAGCAACGATACAATTTGCGTATGCATTAGCTTTGCATCAAATTTGTCCATCTCTCTGTTGTCACTATCCACGAGCAGATAGTCGGGCATTGGAATGAAACCAATCACCGGTATCCCTGCTTCAAATAAGGGCTGACTCTCTCCAAACTCAAACTTGTTATGTCCACGCAATAATACAGTACGTGTGCTATCTGTCTTTTCAATAGCCTTCAGCCAAATGCCTGCCATCATTTCATTGCCTGCATAGGTATATTCTGTACTTATTTGTCCAGTTGGACCATAATGACCCGTATCATCGTCCTTCCACTCCATGCTGCCTAAATGCTCAACCGTAATTCCAGCTACAGCTTTTAAATGGCCATTCTTGCCATCCCACAGCTCTCGATGCCCCTCCATCCAGGTGGAAGTTGCCTGAGAGGAACCTTTGAACTCCGGTAATCTAAAATGCCCTGTCACAAAAGCAAATATCATCGTACGTTCCGGCTGCTCCTGCTGTAAGTAACGAATCATAGACAGCATGCCCACAGCGCCATTCTCCTCCACCACATTTATCCCATCCGTATGAGTATTTACGATAATTGCTTCGTCTTTATTCTTACCGTCAATTTTCACATAAAAGGATTCTGTTGGGGCATCTTTTTGTATTTCCGCTTCTAAAATAACCGTACCTTCTTTATGCTCCTGAGCTGCGCTGATCACCTTTTTCCCTTCCGTTTCATTAACCCAAATCGCAGGGATTCCAGCATAATCGGTGGTAAAAGGCACATATTGCTCTTCAACCTTATCGTCAGATACCCCTTTCCAGACTAAAACAACAGCTTTTACGCCCATTTCCTTCGCTTGCTCCAATTTAGCTTCTTTTAATGCTGTAGTGAGGACCAGATCGCCTTCATTTGGGGCAATTTGGTTGTCCATTGGTGATGAATCCCGCATATTCATAACGATCCCACTTGGAAAATTTCTGAAATTCTCAATTTCAATGACAGCAATTTTTCCGCTGGCCTGGCCATATTCACCACGCTTCGTATACACCAGCTCCCCAGTTACACCTTTTTCGTCAGTTTCCCCGGAATAGGGAAAAGCTGAAGAGACATGAATTTCCTGCTGATCAATCATTAAAGTACTGTTCTTTTCTTCCCATCGGTCAAAAGTATAGCGATCACGATAAACTTGCAGCCCCATATCAGATACCTGCTGCTCCAGCCAAGCAATAAACTGATTGTGACCCTCAGAGCCGGTTGTACGGCTTCCAAAAGAATTCATTACTTCAATATCTTTGAGCATCACTGCTGCAGAATCCAAATTGCGTTCATCGATCGTCACTGTCGTATCAGCAGCTAATGCTACAGGTGTTGTAATAGGTTTTGCATAGACTCCAATACCCCAAAGTGCAGTAACGATAAGTGCAGCAATGCTGAATAACACTTTACGAACCACTAGAAACGGAGTAACTCTTCTGCTTACCTTTTGCCCCAAGAGTCCTCTCCATATGCCCGCTATGATCAGCAAGAGGATAGAAAGCGCAAGCAGCCAAAAATTTCTTGTTAGTAAGAATAACCCTTCTGCCACCATCGCACTAATAAATACTACATGTAACTTCTCACGCTTCTTTAATAGTAAAAAAGAGATGCCTAATTCTGCTAATAAAAAGATGATGGTCACGATTGAGATTACCGTTTCTTCGCCAATGAATACCGTAGCACTTAGTGCTAGGATCAAAAGCAGCACTGCTGACAATCGTCTATATAAGATTTCTAACATGACGCCCTCCCATTTTAACTAACGATTATTTTGACATTACATTTGTAATGCCTTATGGTTTTAGCATATTGAAAAGACTCATGAAAAACAATGAAACGAACATCAGAATGTACAAACGGAGGGGAAATGTCATCTCAAATCATGAATTATACAGTCCAAATACCTCTCAGCATCGTTCCAATAAAGAAACCAACCGTTTGACAAGAGAAGCCATCTGTACGGCATTAGTCTTCTTGATCCAGGAACAGCCTTTTGACAAAATCACCATCACCGATATTGTGAAGCGCGCAGGGGTTTCTCGAACAGCCTATTACAACAACTATTCCTCCAAGCAAGAGATCCTGGTGGATTTGGTCGATTCGCTTATTTTTGAAATTAATCAAAAACTCTTACCTTACACCAATGAATTAACAGGCAAAGCTAAAGAACCTCAAAAATTTATCAAAGTGCTTTTTGAAGTTATTTTTCAGCAGCGGAACATCTACAAAGCACTTCAGAGTGCAAAGTTTGATCATGTAATTCTGGATTGCTTGAATGAAATGATGCTTTCTACTGCTCATGACAAAAGCGACGAGAATGTGTACCGAATATACTTTAAAGCGGGGGCCCTCTATAATGTTCTCCTTAAATGGATACAATCAGACTTTGCAAAATCCATAGACGAAATGACCAAAATTTGTCTTGAGGTATACCATACTCCAATGTCCCAGGAATAAGGTTTAAAAATCGTGTTTATAAATGAAAAAACAAAGAAACCACGGAACCAAGTTCGGCTCCGCAGTTTAATTATCAACCCTACTATTGAATTTGAATTTGTTTCATGTACTCTTTGAATGCCTCGGCGATTTCTTTGTATTTTGTATGATGCAGATAATGTGAACCTTCCATTGGGATCATTTTGCCCTGTGCGGATTGTTTGACTTGCTCCTCATGCAGCGGAATCCACTGTTTATTGTGCTCGTTATTTGATTGAACGAAGAGAAGCAGCGGCAAGTCATTTGGCATTGTGATTTTTTCTCCATTTTTGAAATTGGAACCGAGGTGGCCCAGTTCATTCATCAACGTTGGATTGGTCGCGACTTGATTCGAAATCAAACGCATCTGTTCTTTGGTATGCTCATCGAACGCAAGCGATTCATAGGGATCTCCGCTCACTTTTTGGACCAATCTCATTAGACCTGATTTTTGAAGAAATTTCATGGCGTTCAAAGGTAATTTGACATCCATTCCGGGTTGATTGGGAACGCTGCTATCGATGCCGACAAAAGCAAGAACTTCATCCGGATATGTGTTCACATAGGTCGCTCCGTAAAGTCCCGCGATGGAATGTCCCATTAGAATGTAACGGTCTACACCCAGTTGCTGCAATGCTTCGTGAACCTCACTTACTATATTCTCAGTCGTTCTCTCCTTCTCGGTTTCATCGCTCAAACCATAACCGAAAGGCTCGACCACCACGACTTTATAATTAGGGGTAATTTCATCGATCAGCAATTTGAAATCAAGTGCAGGCGTCGGGGTTCCTTGTCCCGGTAGGAGTACAACCGTTTGTTCTCCACTGCCTTGAATAAGCACATTCATCTTTTTCCCATCCACATTGACATACTGGCCATACGATTCGATTTTCTTTTTCTCTACCCCGTCGCTGATTGCATCAACGATAAAAACGATGCCCATGAACAGCACGAGCGCCCCTACAATACCTCCGATTATTTTTAACCATAGGTTCCGTTTCTTGTGGCTCTTAGTCCCTGTTGTTTTTATTTCTACCTTATTTGCCACGTTCATCTCTTCCCTTCCTTGTCCCTGTATCTGAAGTGCCGCCTTGACGACATATTCAAAGTGTAATCAATCAAGATGTACTCTTCGTGACGACAATATGAACGGAATATGAACAAGACAAAAAAAAAGAAGTTTTAGATTAACATCAAATCGGAAATGAAATAATGTTCTTGTCCTTTACTCAAAAAGCAGCGCCTCTCATTAGAGATCGCTGCTTTTTATTGTATACTTCATTTAATATGTGTAGGTTCTCACTATTCTATTATTTCTCAGCACAAATCATGAATATCGGTGTTGACCGGTTTAAGACTTGCTGTTTCTCATCCAGAATTTTTGCGTTCAAATTCTCTTCAGCAAAAATATTAACGAAGCCTTCTTTTTTGAGAGTCCGTATATCCCACTCGGGACGCCATTCTCTGGTCAGCGGCAATACAAGACTCAGACGGTCTGTCTCCTCTATGTCCTTATGATGCGGGAGTTCACCAAAGCCCTTATCTACATAGTTTTGCTGATCCTCTACTCGCTTTTGCTGCATCTCTTCGTCCCAGAGATGGCGATTCCAGTTGGCATCAAAAACCAGCAGCCGTCCCCCAGGCTTAAGTACTCTTCTCCACTCTTTGTAGGCTGACTGCGGATCGGTAAGGCTCCAGGTAACATTGCGGCACACGATCAGATCGAAGCTCTCCGCAGCAAAGTCAAGCTTGTGCGAATCCATCTTGCGGAAAGTAACGGTTACACCTTCCCGAATGGAGTGGGCACGTGCTTCTTCCAGCATATTGTCGGTACAATCGATCGCAGTAACCAGATGCCCGGCACTCGAAAGAATCACAGAGAAGAAGCCAGGAAACCCATTTATCATTCACTCCTTCTTGGCAAGTATCATGAACCGGTTTACATTCTGGTAACCGTATTTCAAATAATCTAGCGGCATCGCACGGGCAGGGATAAAGTTCCGGTGAACATCTATGGTTCGGAACCCGGCCTGTTTCAGCGCTGTCTCGTCAGCTTCAGGCCGTAATACATTAACATATGGCAACTCGCTTAGCAGGCTTTTATCTTGACTGCTTCGCTGGCGGATTCTTTGTTCTGTGAGTAGAATCAGTGTCCAGGACAAGGCATACCAAAGTCTATGGAATACAGTCTTGCTCTCTTTATACAAATAGTTGCCGTCAAAAATAATCAGGGTCCCGCCCGGTTTTAGAATCCGATACCATTCAGCATAAGCCCTCTGTGGATCAGGAAGCGTCCATACTACATCCCTGCAGACCACTGCCTCAAAGCTATTCTCTAGCTCCATATGCAAATCGGCAGCATCAGCGACATAAGCTGGAACTTTATATCCATAACTCTCAAAATTTCGTGAAGCTCTTTCGATCATTCCCTGAGAGGTATCCACCGCTGTAGGCAGATGCCCCATCTGTGATAAGAGTATGGAGAAAAAGCCAGGCCCTGTTCCCACATCCAGCACCTTTTGCTGGGGAGTTGTTCCCAACCCTTTAATAAGCAGTTGTTTCCAGAGGTTTATGGTTTTTTTGCTGCGGAATTGAGTTTGTATGACTTTGTCATAACTCTCCGAGCTTGATGTCCAGTATTTCGAAATCTCTTTTAACATCATTTTTCTCCTATGTCGAGTAGATTCCAGAAGACCGGCATAAAGGTGGAGTACCCCGGTTTAAATCCAGTCACTCTATTATTTACTGCTAAGATATCGTCAGGGAAATAAATAGCTGCAAACATAGCCTCCTGATACAATTTGGAGAAAATGGAGTCATATGCGGTCTGACGTTCCTGAATATCGGTTGTTCCTACTGCTGTGTCAATCAGTGATTCTAGTCCAGGATCAGACCATACGACAGCAGATGCGTCAGCTGTTTTATGAAATAGGGACAGCAAGAATGCATGCGGATTATAAGCATCATCATAAGTCCGGTACATGATTAGATCATAAGCTTTGCTTGTCCATAAGGCATCATAATAAGCATTCGGCTCAAGAACCTGAAGATTCACTCTAATGCCAATCTCCTTTAACTCAGACTGAACCAGTTCACTGATGGACTTCCATTCGGGATATTCAGCCTGCTGCAGCACGAAATTAAGCTCAAGCTGCGCTCCGTCCTTCTGTACAATTCCATCTCCGTCCGAATCCGTGTAACCGGCAGCTGCTAGCAGTTGCTTCGCTTCCAGCGGATTGAAGCCGTACCAAGTATTATTGGACTCCGTCACATAAGGAACTGTCAGCGGGAACAGGCTTTGAGCTTCACTGCCGATACCGTCCATAAGATCTTCGACAATGCTTTTTTTATTAATTGCCAAATTGATAGCTTTGCGCACATTCAGATCTTGAAGTGCGGGCGTTTTGTAGTTAAAGATCATGAAATGAGAGCTTGTTCCTTGTGCTTTTTGCAAAGTTAGTGAAGAATCCGCTTCAATCACTGGCACGCTTTCGACTGGAATCTTTCCCATTTGTCCCCCGGCAATGTCAATGTCTCCAGCTTGCAGCGCTAGTACTCTGGACTGTGGATCTGGGATTACCTTCAAAATAATTTTCGACAGCTTCGGCATTTCTCCCCAATAATTCGGATTTCTGACGAGTATGGCTTCCTGATCTGTTTTGTAGCTCTCTGCCATCCATGCGCCAGTTCCAATCGCTTTGATGAATTTACCCGTAATATCTCCTGCGGGTTCCACAGCGGAAGGGCTGATAATTCGGACCGGTCTTGCAAAGGATAACTCAGTTAAGAAGGGATAATACGCTTTGTTGAATGTCATTGTGATCGTATGTTCGTCCACAACAACAAGGGATTGCATCGCAGTTGCTACATTTAACGAATTGGCTGGATCCTTAATCCAGCGTTCGAAGGAGAATTTAAGTGCATCGGCATTAAACTCCGTACCGTCAGAGAATTTGACGTCATGGCGAAGATGGAACGTATATACTTTCCCATCTTCTGAAATATCCCAAGACTCCGCAAGCGACGGCAGTATTTCGCCTTTTTCACCATACTCCACTAACCCCTCATATATCATCGCGTGCACATTCATCGAACCATCATAGGCACCGGCATCCAATCGGTCTATACCGGCATCAGACGATATAGCAACAGTGACTGTCTTGTCCTGAGCTTCAGATCCTTGTGCAGCTTCATTATTGGCGGTATTATTGGCTCTAGCCGTAGAATTGCTGTTATTACTGTTGCTGCAACCTGATATCAACACAACTATTACAAGAAGCATAAAGAATAACGATTTTGATAATAGGTTTTTTGTCTTAGGGTTCGTTCTCATTCTTGGTACATCCTTTCTCTACTTAACATCATAGGAATGGCTGGGTTGCCACTCCTCTCCCAGTCTCTTCTTTCTTAAGCGGGGGTCCTGCACAGGTACCGAGGAGAGCAATGTTTTTGTATAAGGGTGGTCTGCTTGCTGCAACATGGTTGCACCCGATTGCTTCTCTACAATTTCCCCTTGACACATCACAGCCACACTGTCGCAAAAACGATTTACAACTGACAAGTCATGTGTAATGAATACATAGGATAATCCCAGCTCATGCTTCAATTCCTGCAGCAGATCCATCATTTGCTTTCGCAGGGTGACATCGAGACTTGAGAAAGGTTCATCGCAGATAATCAACTCCGGCCGCAAGGCGATTGCGCGCGCAATTCCGACCCTTTGCTGCTGTCCGCCGCTGAGTTCATGCGGATAGCGGTGAATATGCCGCCTTTCAAGTCCCACAAGCTCAAGTGTGTCTGCTACCGTGGCCCTGCGGGCTCCAGCCTTCCTCTCTTCATAGTTTCGAAGAGGCTCCCCGATAATTTGCTCTACCGTAAACAACGGATTAAATGAAGCCAGACTGTTCTGAAACACCATCTGCATCTTCCTGCGGATCATGCGCATTTCGCTAAAGGTCCAATCCGTATAATCCTCGTTCCGGTACATAACTCTTCCGGAGGATGGTTTCTCCAGTCCCAGCAGAAGTCTGGCCAAAGTGCTCTTACCACAGCCACTTTCCCCCACTAAACCAAGGGTCTCACCGCTCTCCAGACTGAGAGACAGGTTGTTGACGGCATGAACACTTCTGGCTTTACGTGTGAACCACCCCCTTTCCATCCCATATTTCTTGTTCAGGCTTACCGCTTCCAATAACTTCAAGATCACCACGTCCCTAAAAAATGTAATATTACCGTTGTTATCTGCACTCCATTAAGTGTTTAGTATAGGGATGCACGGGATTAGAAAAGAGTTCAAACACATTGACTGATTCCACAATCTTACCGGACTTCATCACATATACATAATCTGCAAGCTCCGCAACAACGCCAAGATCATGGGTAATTAATAGGATGCCGACATTGTTCGTCCATCTGATTCGGTCCAGCTCTTTAAGAATCTGGGCTTGAATGGTTACATCCAATGCCGTTGTAGGCTCATCTGCAATTAGCAATTGTGCACCGGATACCAGTGCGATGGCGATCATTACTCTTTGACACATACCACCGCTAATTTGAAAAGGATATTTATTGAAAAGCAATTTAGGCTCGTTGAGCCCTGCTTGCTCCATCTGCCTCATGGCAAGCAGCTTTGCTTCTTTTCCCGATATACGCTTGTGCAGTTTAATCGTCTCCATGATCTGCCTGCCAATAGTAAGTACCGGATTCAGCGCGTTCATAGGATCTTGAAAGATAACAGCCATTTCTGTTCCCCGAAGCTTCTGTAACTGACGGCTGGAGCACTCACGTAGATTGTTACCCTTAAGCCAGATTTCTCCACTCTCAACTATGCCTGGAGAATCTACTAATCCTAATATGGACATTGCCGTAACACTTTTACCGCTGCCGCTCTCACCTACAAGTGCGACAATCTGCCGGGATTTCACCTCGATACTGACATCATCAACCGCTGTAACTTTATAACTGCCTGTGTGAAAGCAGGTGCGTAAATGACTGACCTTCAACAGTGGAGACTCTGCCATCATGTTATGGTCCCCCACTTTACTACAGAATTGAAAGCACGCTCTGGTTGTCGCAAGCCTTCTCCCAACAGATTAAAGCCCAGAACCGCCAGCATGATCATCATTCCCGGAAATAGCATCAACCGCGGCTCCGTTTGAATATAGGCACGGCTGTCGTTCAGCATTACTCCCCATTCCGGTGTAGGCGGCTGAGCTCCCAAACCCAGAAAGGACAAACCCGCAATGGAGAGCATAATCGTACCCACTTCCATAGAAGCAAGAACCAGAATAGGCCGGGCTGCGTTCAGCAGAATATGCCTGAAAATAATTTGTAAATGAGAAGTGCCTGACGCTTTGGCCGCTGTAATATATTCACTTTCCTTGATTTGAAGGACCATACTGCGTATCACTCTGGCATACCCCGTCCACCAGACAGCAGCAAATGCGATTAGCAGATTCTTCATACTGGGACCTAGCATGGCTGTAATAGCAAGGGATAGGATTAAGCTGGGAAAGGCAAGCAATATATCTATGATCCGCATAATCAAATGATCGATCTTGCCGCCAGCGTAACCAGCCAGTAAACCAACAGGGATGCTAATCGCAAAAACAACGATCAACACCATAAACGAATAATACAGGGAGGTTCGGGTCCCATAGATTAATCGGGATAAGACACAGCGTCCCAGATGATCCGTACCGAGCGGGTATTGCCAGGAAGGTATAGCCAGTTTGTGTTCCATGTGAATCTGCAGCGGATCGGAAGGTGAGAGCCATGGGGCAAAGAGTCCAACGGATATGAACAAAAGTACTATGCCCGCTCCTAACCTTGCTCCCTTATTCTTAAATAAGCTAATACGAAATATGACAATCCGCTCCTTCTAAATCGTCACCGCAGCCTGATTCGCGGATCCAGCAGCAGATGTAATAAATCCACTGTCAAGTTAATCAGGACAACGACAACAGCCATCCATAATACGTAACCCTGAATGACAATATAGTCTTTCGCAAAAATCGCCTCAATGGCATACTTACCAATTCCCGGCCAAGAAAATATAGTTTCAACAATAACGGAACCGCCTAATAGCCCCGCTATGTTAACCCCAAGGAGAGTAAGACTCGGAAGAAGCGCATTACGAAGTGCATGCCGAATGATTATTCTCCATTTCTGCAGCCCCTTAGCTCTAGCTGCTGTGATGTAACGCTTGCCCAAAACGTCTAGAAGACTGGAACGAATCAAGCGGATGTAGACTCCTGCCATACCAAATCCTAGTGTGAGGGCAGGTAGAATGACACTGGATACCCCATCCATTCCCATCACAGGAAATAGCTTAAACTTCACCGCACCATAATAAATCAGAAGCAGACTCAGCCAGTATCCTGGCATTGAAACACTGAGCATTGCACATACTCTTCCCAGTCGATCAAGCATTCTACCCGGATATAATGCAGACCCCACTCCTATCGGCAGGGCAATAAGAATAGCGGACAATACGGAACAGGCACTGAGCAGTATAGTTGCCGGAAAACGACTCATCAGCTCTGTGAACACTGGACGACCGCTGCTGTAAGATAAGCCAAAATCGAGATGGGATACCCGGTTCAACCAGTGAAAATATTGCTTATGTACAGGACCATCCAGACCAAGTGTATGTCTGGTCGCCTCAATAGCTTCCTGCGTAGGTTTGATGCCGTCAGCACGCAGCATGATCTCCGCTGGATCACCTGGTGTTAAATGCATCAGCGCAAAGGTAATGCAAGAGATGCCGAGCAGCACGGGAATGAGCTGCAATAAGCGTTGCAACAAGTATCGATTGATGGCATTCAACTCCAAAATATTAATCGTAATAATTACGATTATAGCATAATCTTTTTAAATTAATAGTCTTAAATTGATTTATTTTATGTAGGACATAAAAAAATCAACCCCTATTAAATGAGTTGATCTTTAAACATTTGGTCTCTGCACAGTCGCAACTATTTTTCACAATAATATTGTCAAATCCTTAGGAATCATGTCATTATAAGTAGGTTCATATTAAAAATAACAATAAAGGAAGTGTGTATTTGAGTCGGTTCAATCTAGTCCTCATCTATGTTTTATCCATCATGATAGCTTTTCTTTTAGGAATTTACGTGGCCCCTAGCGTTGAAACACGCTTGAATGGGCAGACTGTGGCAAGTAATCCCGTTATCGAAGAAATGCCGCCTAGTACCGCAGATAAAGCTGCTATTGCTGCTGAATCCAACACTACTGGATCCAATCCTATTGAATCAAATCCTACTGAATCTTCACCTTCACCTTCCCCGGAAGCCGTTGTCTTGGAAGATATGCCTTCGGACGATGATACTGGACCCGTTGGTGATGACTCTGAAGATCTGTCAGTAGCAGATACCCCATCCGGGCAAGGGATTGGTGCGCCATTAGAATTCAAGTATAGTACGAACTCTGCCGATGCTGTTAAGCTTACTTGGGAAGCTGACAACTTAACTGGAAAAAGGATCAATTATTACACAGCCCACATCAGCACGTTTAATCCAGTAGGCGATCCTTCCAATGATCAGCTGAACGGCAAGAGCAGCTTTTCACTTAAATATGTGGGGCCGGTTGAGCCCAATGATACTTTATTTATTTTCAGTGATTTTACATATCAGAATACAATACATACGATTATTATTGACCAGCTCACACTTCAATATGATGATGGTACTATCGAGACCTTCGACTATGGTTACGAAACTACCGATGATAGCGGCCTATAATCCACATGATTTGCAGCCCTGGTGCGAACCAGGGCTTTTTGCGAGGCACAATTGAACTAATGGTAAAGTAAAAAACGAAGAGCGGCCTGGAATCCGGCGCTCTTCGTTTTTTACTTTTATTGTTACTGTCAGTCTGTTTAGCGGATGACCGTTACCTTGATCGTATCACTGGCAGTCACTCCCGCCGCGTTGACCAGCTCCGCCCGATATTCGTACACACCGGCAGTGCGTCCGCTGATAGTGGTTGCTGCACTTTGTGCCGAAGGCGTATGGGCATTCAGCGGCTGCGAGTCGATGAGCTCCCCGTTCTCATACAGGCGGTATTCTGTAGCGTTAGTCCCCCACCACAGATTCATCGACACCTTATAGGTGCCATCTCCGTCCCAGTTATCTTCGGATAGTATCGGCTTGCCCGGCGCGGAGTCACTTATGGTGACCGTAAGCGGATCGCTCTTGGTCGTGCCATATTTGTTGATTAACTCCGCAGTGTAAACATAAGTGCCGTTCACCTTACCATGAAGCTCTGTACTTGCCGTCTGGGCAGCCGGCGATACATCTTTCAGTGTCTTGGAATCAATCAGTGTGCCGTTCTCATAGAGTTTGTAACTCGTGCCGTTATTACCCCACCATAGGTTCATGGTGACTGTATAGTTACCATCACTAAGTCCATTAGCATAGCTGCTGTTGGAGGATAGCACAGCTTGTCCTGGCTTACCAGTCGCAATCACCTGGCCGCCAATAACCTGGAACGTATTGCTCTTTTCAGTCGTATTGCCGGCTGCGTCATGCACGATGTATTTCACGGTGTGGGGGCCGGCGCCTAAATCGGCGGCGCTCAGGGTCTGGCCTTCGGCAATCGGTCTTCCATCTAATAGAAGCTGTTTCGAGGTGACACCTGACAATACATCGTCAGCAGTCAATTCAAAGTAAAGCTGTGCTCCTTCTTCTACATCTCTCACTTCATGACCGGATTCTTTCAGTTCGGCAACCGGTGGAGCCGTATCAATATTAAGGTTCAGCGTCTTTAGATCTTCCACTTTGCCTTTTGCCGGCACAGCATGGTATGTCAATGTATGCCGCCCATCTTCCTTCAGGTCCACAGGTGTACTGTACTCAGCTTCCTTGTTGCCGTTCAGCGAGTAATAAACATTAGCTGTATCTGTATTCGCCTTCAGGGTAACGGTGACCGGCTGGTTAAACCAGCCGGAATCATTAGGCTCGGCAGAAAGCGTCGCCGTTGTTACCGGAGTCCCCTCTTCTGCTGCTGCGGCGAAGTCATCGAGGCTTCTCGGCTTGAGCTGGTAGATGCCTTTAAAAATTGCGGCAACACCTGTAATATTAAGTTTCTGTCCCTCTGTATAAGGGAAGATATCCTTAGTAATGCCTGTCCGGGCATCCACGCGCACATGATTGCTTGTCCCGTCGGTATTGACGGCGTCGAATTCAAAGGAGCCGCTTGGCGTAGCGTTGATAATGTTCGCCACGGTCACACCGTTCAGTTGAACCAATTGGCCTTGGTTGGCATCATTCACCATGCTCGCCGCAATCGGCTGCGGCAGTGTCGCCGTGCCCGTCTTCGCAATTTGCACTGCTTCTGTCAGCTCCAGCTCTGTGTTGTACAATGCGGTGGACGCTGTTACCTTGACCTTATCGCCCACGTGGAAGCCGCTCTGACTCTGAAAGACATAAACCCCACCGGTTCCATCTTGGAGATAGAAGGACTGTCCGCCGAAGATACCCGGCTCAGTCGTCACGGTCCCCTCCACCGTTACCAGTGATCCGGCTGCTTTAGCCCGGGAGTCGCTGATAGAGATTGTAGCCGGAATGGGATCTTCCTCAGCCGGAAGCGGTTCAGCAGGAAC
This sequence comes from Paenibacillus sp. FSL E2-0190, assembly GCF_037992965.1. Taxonomy (NCBI): domain Bacteria; kingdom Bacillati; phylum Bacillota; class Bacilli; order Caryophanales; family Paenibacillaceae; genus Paenibacillus; species Paenibacillus sp. FSL E2-0190. The sequence continues at coordinate 3,589,491 of NZ_CP150306.1, read as the reverse complement.
ATTGCCCAGCGTCACCGATTCAGTCTTGAGGTTTGTACTGTTCTGGCGAAGGCGCAGATTGGATGCAGCTGTGGTGCCCGGCTTGATCTGGATCGTCAGATCCTTATAGGCATGACCGTTCAGATCACCTGTCAGATTGAATGAGGAGCTATAGCCGTAGCTGCTTGGCCAGGTACCGTCGCTGTTCTGAATCTTGGCGATTTGGGCGCCGCTGCTTACTTGGTAGACACCTACCTGGAAGCCGGATACGCTTGTGCCTGCAGGAAGATTATCTGCACTCACCCGAATCTGAAAATTCTGTGCATTTGGCAGCACAGCCTGGTGCGTGAAGTTATAAACCGCACTTGCAGTGGCTGCCGGTCCGCCGTAGGAGCCTGCTTTGAAGGTGCTGCGATCATACCATTTGTAGCCAGCATTAGGTTGAGCCCAAGGCTCCGGCTGCGGCTCAGTGGACAGCGCCGGCTCCTCGAATGGCAGCAGTGTTGTCGGCTGATCTAGCGTCAGGCCATTCACCTGGGTGAAATCCGTATAGCTCTCCTGCTCGGCGAGCCAGTTCACGGTGTTAACCAGCAGTGTGGCATCGTCCACTTCCTTGAAGCCATCGTAAGTTGTTTTCTTGGCGCCGGTATCTTCGCGCAGGTATTTAGGTGTTGCATCCTCTACAGGAGATGAGTCACCGATGAAGGCTGCCTTGCCGGCGCCTTTTTTAGCAACTGCCACATAGGGACCTTCTGCCACACCGCCGCCGTTATAGACCCCCTGGTCTACGGCATTGGCCCAGGCAGCATTGGTTTGCGGCAGGTAGACGATACCTTTCGCACGGGCTGGGTCTAGAATGGCCAGCGTTGAACCGGCATGCATAGCTACCGCTGATACGCCCGTTGTAATGCCGAAGGCTTGATCGGGAGCCACGACGTTGGTTGCGTTAATGTCGCCAAGCGCATTGTAGCGGAAACGGACACCGAACTCGTCCGCCAGCCAGTCAGAGCTAACCACACCCTGCATGGCTGAAGAAGCGACCTCATCGGCATTCATGCCTTTGGCTGGATTGTCCCACGCTCCACGGCGGTAGCCGTTGAAAGCTTCTGAACCATCCCAGCGGTTTTTGTTGCGGTCGGCGTTATAATGGTCGCCGATGAAGAAAATACTGCCGCCATCCTCCACATATTCCGCCATCGCAAGCTGCTCGCTTGCTTTGTAGGGCACGTTGGATTCGGCGACGATGTAGACATCATAATCGGAAAGATCACTCAAAGTAATTGGAGTCGTCTTGCGGAGTTCTTTGACATAATAGCCTTCCTGGGCAAGGGCATTCCCAAAGTCTGAAAAAGCGCCGTCAATCACCCAATCGGCTGCTCCCGCAGTCTGCTCATGGGTGTTGTCGAACAGGATCTTCTGGCCTGCATGCTCATTGACGACTTTGGCCTCAATGTACGGCGCAGGATCGTTTGGTCCTTCTGCGAATACCGCCGAACCGGCTCCGAACGTGAACAGCTGAAGTGGTACGGCCACCGCCACAGCTAGAGTGCTGTTCATCAGCCTCTTTTTCCAAACTGAATTCTTCTCCTTCATACCCTTCCTCCTCAAGATATAGTCCGGTGAGTAATTACCATAAATACCCACCTGCTAGACATCTACTATCCTATCTCAAAACAATTAAAAAAAAGATAGATTTATGTAAACTGCTGTAAAAATTATACTTTTGGCCTATAAAACGGGTCGAATATAGAAAGGGTATTATGAAAAAAGTCACAGTTGCTGAGGCTTATGATGAAGGATTGGACTATCGGGATATTAGCAAAAAAAAACGAAACGGATAAATGCTCCGTTTCGCTCTCTCCTAATTTACTGATAACCAAGTAACAAATTCACAATCGTATCAAGCTGAAGCTCTAATGAAAAAGGATCTTCCATTACGAATTCATCATGATAATTATCACCATACAAATAAACTTTGCCATTTTTCACTGCAGGGATGCCTTTCCATATGTTACTTTCCATTGCTTTATTGGTAGCATCCGCATCGCCATTATAAACAAAAACATAATCACCTAAATATTCTGGAAGCACTTCTAATGAAATCGATTCAAATCCCTCCGCCATATTTTTTGCACTTTCTGTTGGAGGCAGCTGAAGCATATTGTATATAGTGGAAGAACCATAGTTTCCTCCCTTTGCCGCTAAGACGTATACCGCCTTTTGTGAAAACTGAACAATCGAAACGGTTTCCTCTTCCTTGATAACCCCGGCAAGTTTAGACTTTGCTTCAGCTACTTTCTGTTCATATTCCGTAATCCATTCTTCTGCTTCTTTTTCTTTTCCGAATATTTTGCTTACACTCCTAAATTTATCAAGCGGCCCTGCTGTTTTTAACCCCTCCCAATAAGGCAGAAATACAGTGGTCCCAATTTTCTCATATTGTTCTATGTTCTCATCGATCGAACCGATAATTAAGTCCGGATCTAGCATCGTTAATTTTTCCAGATTTAAAGGGAAATCCCCTAAATCCTCAATTTTCTCGATCGTTTCTTTGGGTATGTCCGCTTTTTCCATCCAGCCTTCATCCAGCATAAACGTTCTTGCTCCGATGGGTACAATTCCTAATTTCAATAAATGCCCCATATATTGGTCAGCCGCCACTCTTTTCGGCTCTGCTGGTACTTCCACATCTCCCTTAGGCGTTGATACTATTCGAGTGTTCGTACTTTCTTCTGATGTTGCTTGATTTACGGTTCCATTTCCATTACTTTGTTCCTTCGTAGCAGTACCCGTCCCACTTGAGCAAGCACCTAATAATAGAGAACCGCAAAGCAGTAAAGCGGCCGTCGTCTGAGATTTTGTCATTTTAAACATATGTAATTCCCCTTTTTCCATATTATGATAATGATTATCATTATTAATATACTGTTGAACGATGGTTTCAAAAATAGAGGATGTGGGGAAGTTTAATGGACTTTCAGCAACTTTTGGCCGCTGTGACTCTTTTGTTCTAAAATGTGCAGGGGATACACCTTTTCTTTTCTTGAAAATTCGGCTGAAATAATATACGTCTTTATAACCAACGCTTGCTGATATTTCCCCGACCGAAGCATCTGTTGTCATTAAAAGCTCTGTTGCAAGTTCAAGCCGAAACCGAATTAAGTAATCAATCGGACTCATGCCTGTGTACTCTTTAAACAAGGATGACAAATGATAAGCACTGAAATTAAATACTTCCGCAAGAGAATCTAATGTAATTGGCTCCGCATAGTACTCCTGAATGTAGGTGATTACTTGGACTGCAACACTGGTCTGTTTCACCTCAGTCTCTTTTCTATGTAATTCTTTTAAAACCTGATGAATGAATTGATAAAAAAGTGATTTTACGTTGAGTCTCTCTTCTTGCTCGTTCCATTTTTGATACATCAATTGCATTTTGTTATAAAGTAAAATGGGTGCATCAGGGGAAAAACAATATTGTGATTGGAACAGATCCTCCTCTTGAATCCATGCACGGTAATAAATGATATAGTAAACAAAATTCTTACTTGTCGGAACAATATTAAGTATCGCCCCTTTCCCGCTATGCAGGACTTGAAATCCTGTAAAAGAAAATTCAGAGTGATCTAACTGAACTTGAGCGCTCCCTTGTACCGAAAGTAAAAATATACTGGCAGGAATCTTGTACTTATGAAGAATTTCGCCTTGAACCCTTTCAATATGGCGCACATCCAATAACTTGACCGTCGCTTGGTCCCAAAGCAATATTTCATTGCTTTTGTACATAATGACTACCCCTCCGTTATCTGTCTAATCCTCATCATAAATGATAACCATTATCAATAACAGTCAAGATATTTATCTTAATAACAAAAATCCGATTGCCCTAAAAGGTGCAATCGGATTTTTTAATATAAATTTATTGTTCAGACGCCAATTGCAGAAAATGATCTGCAGCCAAACGGACAGCCAGGATACTTGCGCTATTGAGTGAGTTATCAAAGATTAGAACATGATTGTTTTTCACTGCTTCCAGTGAGTTCCACACGTTCGAAGTTTCCTTGTCCTTGATGGCTGCCTTTGCGATATCCATATCATGCTGGATAATAATATAATCAGGATTCATGCTGTATATCCCTTCCAGAGAAAGGGCTCCTCCCTCTTCAGGATATCCCTTCGGTGGCAACAACCTGAAGCCTACAGTTTGATTGTAGTACATTGTGTTTTTAGAGCCTTGAGCATTAAAATTAGCTTTTCCGTCGACCCGTAGTAAAGCAAAGGTTTTATTCTCAAGACTACTTAGCTGTTCTTTTGTTTTTGCAATCATTTCTTGGGTTTCCTTAATGGCTTGTTCCGCTAATGTCTCTTTACCAACAATTTGAGCACACAGCATCGTCGTTTTTTCCCAGGTATCGGTGTAGTCAATTAAGATGACTGGTGCAATCTTATTCAACTCTTCATAATTGCTATCAACAGAACCCTTGAAGGTTACAATCACATCAGGCTTTGCTTCCATGATCATTTCCAGATTCGCATTGCTGCTGCCCAAATCAATGATTTCAGCAGTTCCAGCGTAAGGCTGTAAAGTAGCAAAATCCTTCATCGCTTCCGCTGCGTTAGTTGATGCGATTGGAGGCGTATCTAGAGCAAAAAAGTAATCTAAATACAAGGGATGCAGAACCGCTATACGCTCAGGTCGTGTCTTGAGCACCACTCCATTGTCGCTGGCATCCGCAATTGTTCTTGGCCATCCTGCTTCTTCGATCTTGCCAACTTCTGGTGTAGGCGTGACTGAAGTTTCGGAACACCCAGCCAGTAATCCTGCTAGTATAATTAAGGATGCAATCCATCCATATAGTCTTTTCATTTGGCTCCCCCTTGAGTTGTTATCATTACTGTCTATATAAATGCTTCATTAAATCACGGTTTTTCTGCGTGAACAGGTCATTATGTGAAGACACCATCCCGGATGAATTTGCCTCCGGTGTGATGTATTGTTTGGCTTGGTTTACCGCATTGGCAGCATCCTGAAATGCCCCCGCGATCAGGTGCAGTTTCCCATCATGATGTAGAACATCACCTGCCGCATAAATACCCGGCACGGATGTCCCGCTCATTACTGATCCTGAAATCCGGTGTTCCCACAGATCCATTTTAATTTCACTGTTCACCAGCAGTTCTTTGTCGCGCTCATAACCGTGATTAATGATGACCTCATCGACAGACAGCTCAAATCCTTCTCCGTTGTCATTACTTTTTAGCAGTACAGTCCCTATTCTTTCGTGATCCGGTGTGGCAATCAACTTTTCGATTGAAGTATTTAACAAGCACTCTACGCCATTGTTTGCCAAGCGTGAAATATCGGCTTCATGCCCCTTTAAGTTCTCTTTCCGGTACGTCAGAAATACCTTTTTGGCAATCGGAGCCAGTTCATTCGCCCAGTCAACAGCAGAATGGCCGCCTCCCGATATTAGGATAGTCTTCTCTTTAAAGCGGGCAAGTGACTTCACCGTATAATGCAAATTTGTGATTTCGAATCTTTCGGCACCCTCGATTTCGAGCTTGATCGGCTTCAGAATGCCTCCTCCAATGGCCAATATGACAGTTTTAGTGAAATGCTTCCGGTTTGCGGCCGTGTGTAAAATAAAGTAACCTGCTTCATCTTTCGAGATGGATGTGACCTTTTCATTAAAGGCAACCTCCGGTTGGAAAGTCATCCCTTGACCAACCATTTGTTCAATAAGCTGTGAGCCAAGAATAGGCTGTAAGCCTCCCACGTCCCAGATCATCTTTTCCGGATAGACATGCACCTTGCCGCCAAGCACAGGTTGGAATTCTATAATTTTGGTTTTCATTTCACGGAGTCCGCTATAAAATGCAGCAAATAATCCAGCCGGACCGCCGCCAATAATCGTAACATCAAACAATTCCTCTTCATGCATCGTTCAATCGCCTCATTTCTCTTTTTTAAATCCCTAAATGCTCACGGAAAGTGCTACCCGTATATTCGCTCCGGAATAAGTCTCTTTCAACCAGCTGCGGTACCAACTTCTCAAAAAACAGCTCCATAGATTGTTCCGAACCGCCTGGCAGGGCGATGAAGCCATCTATAGCCCCCGCTTCAAACCGTTCAATAATATCGTTCAGCACATCCCCGACTGTCCCGACAGATACCCAATGTGCAGATCCGACAACCTCCGGCCTGTCCAAGATTTCTTTCACTGTAGGCTGATTTTTAATAATATACCGCCGTAACAACTCAGCATGAGTCCGGCTGCGGACGGCCTGACTGGAATCGGGTAACATATCGGCAGTTACTCGCTTATCTAAGGGATAACCGCTTAAATCAAGACCCAGCACCGATTTGAGCGATGCATGTCTGCGTTCAAGGCTTAAATTCGCATGTGCAGCTTTATGTAATTCAAGTGCTTCTTCGCGCGTATCGGCCAGGAAAAAATATAAGCCCGGCAAAACTTTGATAGCATCCGGATCACGGCCCTGCTCAGCCGCTTTTCTTCTCAGATCATTCCTTAGTTCCACTCCCGATTCGATATCCGGCATTGCGGCAAAAATAGCATCAGCTACAGATGAGGCGAAATTCCGTCCAATATCCGAAGCCCCAGCTTGGAATAGCGGCGGCGTTCCTGACTTGTGAGCAGGCAAAGTAAGCGGCCCTTTTACACTGAAAAATTCCCCGGAATGATTAATGGCAGTCACTTTATCCTTATCCGAAAACATACCTGACTGACGGTCGATAACAATCGCTTCATTCGGAAAACTCTCCCAAAGCTTGCATACAACATCCGTGAACTCCATAGCCTTGGCATATCTCTCTTCCGGTGACGGCATAGGTGAGTCGCTGAAATTATCGGCGCCTTCAATAGAAGTGACAATATTCCAGCCGGCGCGTCCATTGCTCAGCCAGTGTAAGGACTGCAGCTGCCTTGCAACAACATACGGCGGATTAAAAGTAGTGGAAATCGTCGTTACCAGTCCGATCCGCTCGGTTTCACGAGCTATCGCTGCAAAAAACAATGCAGGGTCTGGGCTACCGAAATTTGAGGAATCTCCTAACATCTGCGGACTAACATACAGATAATCAGCTCTGAAAAGAAAATCGAGCTTTGAATTCTCCGCCATTTTTGCCAAATCAATATAGTAATCAATAGAATCCATCTTTTCTACTCCGCTATCCGGGTGCCGCCAGCCGTCTCCTTTCATCCAGGTTGCATTTAAGGACAGGCCAATACATAATTGTTTGGGTCTTTTTTCTGTCATATCTACCAGCCTTTCATTTATAAATAAATTTACTGATAATGATTCTCAGTTACAAAGGTGAGTTTATCAAAAATTTAAATAAATTCAAATGTACAAATCTCAAATCCAGCATGCATCATTATTTAATCTAAATAAAAAAAGTCTGCACTTCTGGCTTATCACCAGTAGCTGCAGACGTAGTTCAAGTACAAGAAGCTCATTATGTACATTATTTATAGGCAGAGGGAGAAACACCGAATTTCTTTTTGAATAATCGGCTGAAATATAGTGGATTGTCATAACCGACACGGTCAGCAATCTCGCGGATAGGAAAATTACCTGCTTTGAGTAATTCACAGGCCCGTTCCAAACGATAATTAACAACATAGTCGATGGGTCGTAGTCCCGTATATTTATGAAAGAGGTAAGAGAAGCGGTTGGCACTCATTGCATGCTGTTCCGCTAACTCACCAAGTGTAAGTGAATTCATATAATGAAGTTTAATATACGCAAGGGCTTCGTCTACCATTCTTTGATTCGGAGAACGATCGTTCTCTCTGTAACTGCACGCAATCAGAACCTGGTGCATCAGGCTTAAGAACAACTCCTTGATACGCAGCTTCCCAATTTCTCCGGATGGATGGGCATTCTGATGGAGCATAATTAGTAATTCAATAATTTTTAGATTCGCTCCCGGCTCCAGCTTGAAATGAGAGTCAAATTCGTGAGTACTATTCAATTCTTCCGGCATATCCAATTTATAAAAAAGGGAGTAATACTCGAGCTCAGATTGTCCTATAACCTGCGAATCCATCTGCATGCCCGGAGCAGCATGAAAAACTGATCCTGGCCGTAATTCATATACCGTTCCATTCACACATATTCTGGCTCCCCCGCGAATGATAAATAGAAATCCATGCTTAACGGTGGTGAATTCACTTAATAAGCTTTTGGGCTGGATGACTAAGCGGCTTCTATCTTCTATTTCATAGACACCTTTAGTAAATGCCTTTGCTAATTTGTCCAAATTTATCAATGCTCTGCACCTGCTTCCTAGCACCATGCTTCTTATAAAAATCAGATCCAATTCTGATATTTATTTAAAACAGTATAGACAATAGTATGCGAAATTGCTAGAAGTGTAGTAGATATTCTACTGTACACTGCAACCCAAGAAGATGCTCAGGAGATTTTGCTTGAAAATATGCCGTTTTCATTACAATCAATTTGAAGAAGTTCATCCTGTAAAATCCAAACATCAGTTTTTTCAACAAAGAAATGAAATCCGCCAATGGATTGAACCCATGCGGGATCGATCGGTGTAGCACTTGCATTAATTCCAACAGTGAAAGCATCAGAGCCTCCACCGGCATATTTTGCATAAATTCTTACATATTGCCCCTCTTCCAAACCCCATTCATTCTTAAATGAATCCAATGCTTTTTCGGATACTGCAAATGATATCATTCCTCTTCTCTCCTTCCTGCTGTTTAATCACATTTTTTTATTTCGCCACGATAATTGGCCATTCTGAAACTGGCTCCGCATCCACATGAAGCTTTTGCATTAGGGTTATTCATAGTGAATCCGCCTACCATTCCACTCTCTTCATAGTCAATTTCAAGACCGTCAATATATGGAATACTATTCGGGTGAACCAATATACTAAAATCTTGTTTATTTAATATAATATCCTCTTCTGCTTGCTGCTCATCCACGACTAGGGTATAGGATAGTCCACTGCATCCTCCTTCATCAACACCCACTCTTAGAAATGGATTTCGGATATTCGCACTTGATAAGATTTCGGCGATTTTTTCTGATGCTTTGTCACTGACCTCGATGAACATTGTGAACTCCTCCTTCGTTTATTTGTTTTTCAAACCTAAAGATTGGATACCCGTTCCTATTTGTTCAGCTACTGGTGAGATCCGAGTGCTCGCAAATAAACTCATTACAATCAACAAGAGATGGAAACCCATTGCTACAATTAATCCGGATTGGAGTGACATTCCGCCAGCCTGACAAACCACAAGGATAGAACCGCCGATCCCGATAACTACACCGGGTGTAAAAGAATCCGCAAATTGCAGATTAGCCGAGGTGTTGCCGACACCTCCTTCTCCTGTCTGAGAAAACGCCACAACACCGCTAATCGGATGCGCCAATCCAATGCCGATTCCAGCGATGATCTGTCCAATAACTGCTACGGTAACGGTCACAACGGGTATCCAAAATACGATAGTAATCCCTATGGCAAGCAGCAATACACCCAGAATAATTCGCGTATGCCGTCCACGGCCCTGATCTGCCGAATCCCACCGTCCTTGCAGATACGCTATGACGCACCAACTCAACGCAGCACTCGCTACAATCAATCCGGCCTGAGAAGGCGTTATTCCTTTCACATCGATTAGAGCCAATACCAAGAAATTCTGTGTGCTGGTATAGGCAGCGAAGAACAGCCCACGTGTTGCCAGAATAGCTGGCATGCCTCTTCTAAGCGTAAGAGTTCCCTTCGGTAGCAGTTTGCGGAGCGGAAATATCATAAGTACTAAGCCGATAATGACTAAAACAAATCCCATAATGCTCGGAAGCATGCTTAGACCAACTAAGAAAATCCCTGTACCCATCGTTAACAGTAACGCATTCCAAGTTGATGAAGCTCCGATATCCCCTTGCGTCTTCGGTGTTTTTAATTTCGTGAACGCAGGTAAACTAAGCAGTGCTGAAATCATCAGGATCGGTAATATTCCCCAGAAAACAAACCGCCAGGACCACTGATCTGCAATAAGACCTGCAACGTAAGGACCGAGCATGGACGGAAGAACATAGGCCGTACCAAATGCTCCGAGTATTTTGGCGCGTAATTCATCCGGGTAGCTTAAGGATATTGCTGTGTACACACAAGTCATCATAGCTCCGGCACCCAAACCCTGCATGGCCCGTGATCCTATCATGGTATACATATCGCCTGATGTTGCGGCAGCAATCAACCCAACGATAAACAAAAGAAGTGCGATAGTGAACGGTACTGCAGGTCCTCTTCTATCTATGATTCGACCGACGACCAGAGTCCCGATAATCTGCGCAAGCAGATACGTACTGAATATCCAGCCAAACAGGCTAAGGCCGTTCAAATCTCTAGCAATTGAAGGGGCAATGGTGGTTACGGACAGGCCTTCGAATCCAACGGCCATCACTGACAGAATAATACCTATGGATAGTGCAAAATAACGTGGGCTGAAAATACTTTGATGATTAGACGACATGAAATGTGACCTCCAAGGAAATTGGTATGTATACATCGTATCCGGACACTTAGTAAACACTTTTGTTTATAATGTCTAAGCTACAGTCCAGCTTTGACTTTGTCAACATTTTTGTTTAAAATGTAGTCTGTGATGTAGATTTAGTTGTTTCAGTAGGAGGTGCAACGTGAGCCGAAATCAAACCAAAAAGGATGTCTCAACCAAGACCCGAAGAGCGATCATTGATTTGTTAAAGCAACAAGGGGGAATGGATGTTATGGCACTCTCCTCCCAGTTTTCGCTATCTGGAATGGCTATTCGTCAACATTTGAATGCGCTGAAAGAAGAAGGGCTGGTTACTAATATAGAAGAGTCCCGTCCCATGGGGCGGCCCACCAAGCTATGGATCTTAACCCCCGCGGCCGATCGGTTTTTTCCAAGCGGATATTCGGATTTATCCGTCAGTCTGATCCATTCCATGAAAGAAGCTTTCGGAAATGAGGGGCTGGACAAGCTGCTGGCTGTTCGAAATAAGAATATGCAAGAACAATATCTTCAGCATCTTGGTGATACAGCAGACGTTAGAGAGAAGCTGGAGAAACTGGCCGAGATTCGAACAAATGAAGGGTATATGGCCGAGGTTAAGGAGCAGGATGATGGCAGTCTTTTATTCATTGAGAAACATTGCCCGATCTGTGAAGCTGCTGCTGTATGTACCGGGTTATGCAAAAATGAGTTACATCTATTTAAAACTGTTCTAGGTAATAATGTTCATATTGAACGGGGGGAGTACATATTAGCGGGAGGAAGAAACTGTGTTTATACGGTTAGACTCTGACAATTGCTGTGGCACTTTCCAAACCCTTTCCATGTCACACATGAGCATCCAATGACTAGCGATATGAACCATTATCATAATATTCATTACAAATAAATAACAACCCACAGCCAAGATTTATAATAAATATGATCTTGGCTGTGGGTTGTTATATTTTAGCTTTTACCCTCTAATGGTTTATAACGCAGGAATACTTCATTCAATCCAAGGCTTACGAACCCAACCATCTGTCCATTCAGACGCTTGAGTTATAGCACCGCTTAATTTTTTGAAGTACCACTTTCCATTTACCTTAACGAAATGATCAACATAGTTCCCGGTCATTACTACTGCGTCTTCTTGGGATCTGTCATTTTTATTAATAATGGTAGCAAGACAGTTCAAATAAAACTTTCCAGTAGCACTATTCCCATCAGAAGCTATTACGATTTCTGGTGACGTTATATAATGTACGACCCATACAATATCCTTAGAAGCTGCAACGAAATGCTTCTTTATCTCATCATGGCCTGTTGCCTCGCCACCAATACCAGTAACTAACCAATGTCCATCTGGTATGAATAATGAGGCGATTCCATCCGGGTCATAATGGTTATCACAATAACGTGCGTACTGATACTTTAACTGTTTGATTGCTTCAATATCTTCTAACCGAGCTATTCTTTGTTCTAAGCTTAGATTATCGTTTAATGATTCATTTAAATTCAACATTTTTGACTTCCCCTTCAATGATAAATTTGATAGTTGTGCTCCGTTTTTCTAATCCTTAATAAAAATTATAATTCTTTCAAATTAAAAGCTCGCGCCAGCAGTTCAATAGATTTAACTCTATTATTAGCTCCTGAGATATTTGGCAGAATAGTTACTTCTTTCACTCCATATTTTTTTGCAAGATTCTCAATTTGTTCCTTAACATGATTTACATCACCAACTACAACGCGATTGCGATTACGATGAATAGTTTCTTTCTCAAATGAACTGTATGAATAGATCTTTGCAGTTTCAATTGAAGGGTAAGAATTTGGAGTTTGTGCAGACTCAGCTTTCAAAAGCCATAAATCAAATGCTTTTGCGAGCTCTTCTGCCTCTTCATTTGTTTCTGCGATTACAGCAAATACAGCAATCATTACATGAGGTTCTTTAAACAATTTGGATGGTTTAAAGTTTTCTCGATAGTGATTTATTGCTCTTATCCCTTCTCCATAAGGATTAATAAAATGAGCAAACGTATATGCAGCGCCATTATCAGCAGCTATTTTGGCACTTCCTCCTCCCCCACCCAAGACCCACATTTCAGGAGTTGTAGAAATATCAGGCGTAGTGAACAAATCTTTGAAACGATGTTCTTCTGGAAAATCATTCGTTAAGAAACTTTTTAGATCCATAACTTGTTGCTCATAGGAAAGTGGTCTAGTTTTCTCTTCATTAAGTGCGTGAGTGACTAATCTATTTGCTCCGGGAGCTCTTCCTATACCTAAGTCAATACGATTAGGGTACAGAGCCTCTAGCATCCGGAAGTTTTCAGCCACTTTATACGAGCTATAATGAGGAAGCATCACTCCTCCAGAACCGATTCTTATGTGATTTGTTGAAGCCGCAAGATGCATCATGAGCAGTTCAGGAGTACTTCCTGCTAAGGACTGCATTTGGTGATGCTCTGATACCCAAAATCTCTTATATCCAAGTTGATCCGCTCTTTTTGCCAACTCCGTTGTCTGAATCAATGCTTCTTGTGCATCGTAATTTTCGTCCACTGGCGAATAGTCCAATATGTTTATTGAAATCATGTTTCTCAAAGGGCTCCTTTTATAAGGGAATATTTATTATCCTCGTATTGAACAATTAGTTGGCGTATTTATTTTGAAAACACCCATATATTTGCATGCGCATGCATATAAAAGGTTAATATGATTATCCTGTTATTTATGTTTACTAGTTTTCTAAATTAGAATGTTTTGCTTTACTTTGAGATTTTAATCCATAGTTCCGACCTTACACCACCCTATTCATTTTTTTCGCCACAGGTACCCAACCTTCGATAAAAAATAGTTTCTCCCAAGCAATATCTCCTTCATTCCCATCCATCACCTTCTTCACCCAATGCGGTTCCACAATAAATTCCCGACCCATGGCAACAAGAGTAATCCCACTGTTTAGGATGTCTAGCATTCTTCTGGACTATGAATAAAACCTACTGCCACTAGGGGAAGACGATCACCGTGTAAAGTACTCAAACGCTCAGTAAATAGTTTTTCATCCTAAGGTCTCCATAAAGACCCCCGGTTGGCGTTGCTTAGAGAACAAATAACCATTTCTAGAACGTGTTCTAAATTTAAAGCAAAAATCCATAGTTGTCAAATAACTATTTCCAAAAATTTATTCGTACAAAGCTCTATACGCCTCTGTAACTATACTATTCAAATAAATCCTTAAGATTTTTTGAACATTCTTTTGTAGGTCATAGCTCCCATCTGTCAGGCACCACTCGAAGATGAGTCCTTTAACTAAAGTGCAAATATCATTAGCAGCTTCATGTATATCTACATCTGGCGATATAAATTCCTGTTCTTGCCCATGTTTTATGGCAATGATCGACTTTTCAAAAAATGGAACCTTGTGGATTTCTTCTGGGGAATGTTTATCACGTGTATTTAAGCTTTTATTTTTAGTGGAATAGTAATTTGATAAAAATTCAATACCCATCTCCATACAATAAGAAATGTAAATATGATAAATTTGAGCGATGTTCTTTTTCACATCATCATCAAACAGAATCTCGTTTTCATCCATGTACTTTTCGTACCCGTATGCTAAATAATAGGTCAAAAGATCATCTTTGTTTTTAAAATGATGATAAAACGTACCTGTAGATACGTTGGCTTCTTTGCATACATTACGAACCGTTAAATAGTCGTATTCATATTCTTTCAGCATCCTGATGGCTGCATTATGTATATTTTCTTTGACTTGTTGCGATTTTAACTGACGTTCAGTTAGTACCTTTTTCTTCATTGTAAAACTCCCCCCTGATCAAACCAATACATTCAGAATTCTTATATCAGCCATTTTACTTGATACTCTTAATGTTGTACATGTCATTGGAAATAAGTCAGCCTTGGAACAGGTCTGCGGAGTTCGACCAGAAATCTAAGTAAAGTTTTGCCTAGTGTGTATACCAGTTCACGCATTTCTTCACTATAGTCACTGTTGATATTTCATCGACACATAGGGGAGCGTCTGTATGACAAATGCTGGGATTAATTTAACTATTAGTCAGAGCAAATACTCATTACAACCCTGCAGGTGTTATGTTTCTAATATATACATCCACATATGTTTTTTTGACTCGGACCAAACAGAACAGATCTACGTCCTCTGACGAATTAATAAGTTCGATCGATAAAATAGGATGACATAGATAAAGGACGGCACGCGAGAGGTCTCTTCTTAATTTATCTACCCTGACTCTTCATATGAGCAACCCAATCGATTCGAAATTATTTTCTTAATGTCCATTCCTTTCTTCTATTAAACTGCATACTTTATTCTATCAAAAAGAAAGGAGCTTAATGCAATGGGACTTAGTTTTCGTAATAGTACCAGTGTAACCATATATGTTGCCTTTGCATATTACTCCTCTGCAAGCTGTAATAAGGGCTCTATCCCCTTAATACCTTGGCCCAGCTGGTATGAAGCGGTAGGTTGGTACACAATTAATCCAGGTCAAACGGTAGAGGTATTGAATGGGGCAGTCAACAATCGTGAGATATATTACTATGCCGAATCTGCAGATAGGCGTCTTGTATGGTCAGGTGTTAACTATCTTACTCTACCGCAAAATGCTTTCAAACTTTGTGGTGGCGCAGGTTACTGTGCTGCTCCGCTTTGTAGAAGGCTTGGATTGAGAAAAATCAGTATTGGTAACTACAGAAATTACACGGTTAATATTGTATCCACTAGTATTCAAAGTCAATCTAAGTTTTTAAATGTCAACACGGCAGTTCCTGGTAAAAGGAAAAATGTTGGCCGGAGTACCTCTCCTATTAAAGGTCTTCGAGTTGTACAACCTGCTGCAGGCAGGAAATCTATCTCGAAACATTAGGCGAAAAAAAGTAGAAACAGTCTTGGACTTTCGTATTCAGTCCAAGACGTTTCTACTTCTCTCATATACAAAACTCCAAGATACAAACCCCCAGCCTCTTCCTTACCGGAAGAAGGTTGAGTTACTGATTATCACTAAAGATAAGGGTTCCTTGTTAACCCTGCTGCCGGTATTATGCGTTCTTCTGCTGCTGTCCCGCTGCTACCTTCTTTCTTTTGTAGTATAATCGTGAATTCACCTATGCCCGGAACGTAGATACGTGCTGCAGAATGCTCTTTGTCCATACTCGACAATAGGATCATAATTTCTTCTGCCGATGTTATTTTCATCGTATGATTCACCCCCTGCGGTAAGATGAAGAACAGAATTTAGAGTGTACTAAATTCTTTGTCCTTGCTTCCTACGGATTGATACCGACTGAGAACGGACGTGCACCTACAGGAATAACACTAATCACAGTCTGGGTAACCCCATCAATGACCGATACCGTGTTATCATCCTGATTGGTGATATAGATGCGATTGGTCAATGGATTAACTCCTGCACCATTAGGGTTATTCCCGACCGGAATGGTAGTAATCACCGTATTCGTTAAACCGCCAATCACCGACACATTGTCGTCATCCCGGTCTGGCACATAGATGGCATTGGTTGATATGTTCACTCCCAATTCAGCCGGAGTCGTTCCTACAGGCAAGTTAGTTATCACAGTATTGCTGGCTCCATCAATGACTGAAACGGTGTTACTGGTAAAGTTCGAGACATAAATCCGGTTCGTTAAGGGATCAACGCCCACCCGAAATGGATTAACCTGAACGGGAATCTGCGTAATAACCATATTCGTAGACCCGTCAATGACGGTAACAATATCCGAGTTGAATTCAGCTACATAAATAGTATTGGTTAAGGAATTCACGCCGATCCCCGTTGGAAAAGGAGAACCGCCGGCGGGAATAATGGTAGTCACCACTGTGTTGGTTAATCCGTCAATGACAGTAACACTATTATCATTAAAGTTAGCAACATAGATAGCATTGGTAGCAGTATTGACCGCGACAGCACCTGCTCCATCCCCGGCAGGAATGGTAGCCAGCACCGTATTGGTCGCTCCGTCGATAACGGATACGTTGTCGCTGTTCAAATTAGCAACATAAATACGATTAGTTAACGGGTTTATGGCTACTCCCGCAGGATTCACACCTACAGGGATGACTACTATCACCGCACCTGTTGCCCCGTTGATCACAGAAACATCATTGCTATTGAAATTGGAAACATAAATGCGGTTAACGGAGCCTGTGGCTCCCCCATTTTCAGTTCCCAGCAGCTCAGATGATACAAGCCGGTGGGCGGTAACCAGCTCCCCGTCTGTATTTTTGCCCCACATGGAAATTTCCGTCTGTAATTCTGCAAGACCTTCCGTTGTAAAGACAAACTCATAGGCATCCAGATTGGCAAAGTAATTTCTTGTAATCACCTCGTCTGGAGAAATAGTAACAAGCTCGCTTACATACAAGGTCCTTGTGAGGGTTAAATTGTACCCTTGGATCAGAATTGCGGACTGATTTAACGCATCCCGGTTATCAATCTTGACCGTCACCTGTTCAGTAGGTCTGAAACCGCTCACAGCGCTATTATCAATAGGTCCTGATGATAGAATGGCCATTCTAGTGAATCCTCCCTTAATTAAAGATTTAATATAAACTACCAGTCTCTCTTTAATGTATGTAAGAACTGTAGTCGGGATTGGACTATACAATAGCTAGAATTAAATTATAGCTTGACTGCCTATTTATCTAGGAAAGGTGTGTGCAAGTCCAGTTGCATGCCTAGAGCAGCATGAAAAACTGATCCTTTTCGTAAATTAAAATATCGTAACATTCATACTTATTCTGGCTCCCCCTGCGAGAGATAAACAGAAATTCATGCTTTATTTCACAATTGGAAATTTTAGCGGGAAATTTTGGATGGATATGTTCATGGGAAAATGGTAGATTATTCTATGGTTAATCCCTCAGCTTGTTCGTGTTCGATATATGTTATTGGGATTACGCGCAAGTCGGGAGATATGTTTAGGCTTATATAATCTATATTTGGGGCGGGTGTCTGCATGGACAAAAATTCTGGTTATAGAACAAACGTTATAGGCGCTGGTGAGGTTGGCGTCGCCATCTCGGTCGATATGGATACGAATACTATTCATGAAACAAACAGCTTATTTTGGGATACAAAAGGAAATGAAGTTTTAGGAGCTACTGCACTTCCTCTTTATGGAGCATTTGTATCGGAAGAACAATGCCAACTTTTTGGTGATGTCTCAGGGAAAAAGTTGCTGGAGATAGGCTGTGGAAGCGGTCAATCTTTGCAATATCTGGGGGAACGCAATGCATCTGAACTATGGGGTACGGATATAGCTGAGAACCAAATCGAAAAGACTAGGCAACTTTTGACGGAGCACGGTCTTTCAGCAAAATTGATCTGCTCACCTATGGAAGAAGAATGTGGCCTGCCAGAGGATTATTTTGACTTTGTATATTCGGTTTATGCCATAGGCTGGACAACTGACCTTGAGGGTACTTTTAGCCGGATTGCTTCTTACCTTAAAAAAGATGGATCATTTATTTTCAGCTGGTCTCACCCTATACACAAATGTGTTGTTGCAGAAAATGATATGCTTGTTTTTAAAAAATGTTATTTCGATGAATCTTGGTATTCAGTATCTCTTGATGAAAGTACGCTAACTTTATCGGATCGTAAATTATCAACTTATGTGAATGCGCTATCTAAAGCTGGATTTGTTATTGAGCAAATGATTGAGCAATCTGATGATGAACTTATGCAGTCGCGGGACGATAAAAGCGATTTTGCAAAAAAAGCAAAGATGCTTCCTGTAACTTTTGTAATTAAAGCAAGAAAACTCTAGCATCCGATACCTATTGAACAACCTTACAACGTAAAAATTATTTTTCTAAGCCGATCCAGAAAAGGATCGGCTTATTTGATAGCTTTTTAAGATCAATCTTGTCTGTTCTCAACAGATTTCATGCGGTTTTGATCATCTGGCACTCGGTCATTACTGAATTCCTGGCCTGCTTCTGCTTCACCATGACCGGAAGCACTTCGGGCAAAATTTGTGAACTGCCTCTTCTGCTCATCCAGCTTGTGTTTACTTTTAAGAAGCTCCTGCGGATCTTGATTTGTCATCATTATCACCTCGCAAAATAGATTCATGCTGTTTATTCGCACTACATAAGTTTTCCATAATAGGGCGGTGCTTATGCAAGATAAAAAAACTCCTGCTCACCATAAGCAGAAGTTTCTAAATGAAGTTCTAGTTAACGAAAAATATCAATTATTTTATGCAAAACAAGGTATTCCAAAACAACAATCCCACCGCAAATGAGTATAAAAAACTGAAGCCTTGCCGTATTCATTCTATCCTTCCAATACTCTCCCCGGAATAATGAAATGATGTTAGGTGTAAAAGTATGCCTAATCGATTCGCTATAATCATCTTTATTCACGAAGAACACGCGAAATAAAAATTTATATACTGGAATATTTAAGAACAGTAATAAAATGATCATCACAAGACTCAATGTCCTCGCCTCCCAAGATCCAATTATCCTAATTTCACCACATGGATAACTATAGAAATCGCAAACTGATGACAACTTTATAGCCGCTCATAAAAAAAGACCTTCCTTTTAGGAAGGCCCTTTTGAGTAATATTCACTTTCAGCTGCGTAAACGACTATTTATGCTCCAACCACTTACACTCTGTAATTTCCATTTCGGTGAAAACACCTTTAAATGAAGAATTCTCTGGGCTACAAGCATATAAGCCAAAATTTATTTCCTCATTCCCTTCAAACAAATGAAAAATACGCATCTGTTCAAATATAGTCCCGTCCAAAGAGCTTTCAATACAGAAATCACTTTCGCGTCGACTTAGTCTATAATACATAGTTTTAATGTTTGCATCGATATCAGTTGTTGCCCAATCTGAATATCCGTGATTTGTAACCACACTTCCAAGTCTTTGGAATTCCTCATTTTCATATTCTACCGATGCCTTGAACCAATTATCACTGTCCTGATAGATGACTATCCCACACTGCTCGTATCTATGTGTACTATCATAATCTGTTCTTACTATAAATGAAAAATACTTCTCAGCAGTTTTCATTAACAGTGCAGGTGAATTATCATTTCTAAAACCATAATAGGTTCGTTGCCAAAAATCTGTATTCGGCATCGTTACAAATTCAATCCTGTTTTCTGTAATAGAATAATCATTGATTGGATTTATCCAAAAAAGCTGTTCTTTATCAAAGTTCATTGCTCTACTCCTCACTTTTTATAAAGTTTTGTCAACCATTTTCATTGCTAAGATTCCAAATACAATTTAAATAGTTTTCAGCAGTTCATCCTAATAATACCATTTGAAAAATATAACGCACATCATTTTCTAATCTTTTATATTGAAATATCCAGAGAATTAAATAAAAAGGTTGTCCCGTTCACATAAGCTCTCAAAATCGCTTGAGCATATGGCTGCTCTTCAATCAACCCCTCGGTCTCAAGCGGATTCTCTGCATGAAAGCTATAGGCTTCGATTATTGCCATGACTAAGAAGCACTCTAGCTTCATTATATATTCATTTTCCAGCTTCCTGATTCTCTGATATCCTTCGACGAAATAAGCTCTCTGTGTTGGGTATAATCCCATAATAGCCTGAGCTATATCGTAAAGATGATAGCCGAAGCCACATCTGCCAAAATCGATAGGATACGGTTCATTATCCCGAAAAATGACATTTCCATTATGTAAGTCCGCGTGGATCATCCCATAATTTTGTTCATGTCTTGTGAACGTTTCGAGACATGTTGCCACTTTAGTGGCGGCTGCGGAATATAACTTAAAACCCTCATCCGATATGAAATGTTTGCGATGTAGACTTAGGTGATCCCAGTCCCGTTTAAAGCTCAGTACACCCCAAGAAGGACGAGTAAAACCGCTGGAAGGACTAAAATCAGAGCTGGCCTCATGAAGCTTTGCCATCAATGATCCTGTTTTACGGATGCCCTCCTCCGTTAGTTCGCTTTTGTCTACATGCTTTCCCTCGACCCATCGCATTAAGCTCGAATAAAACCGTTGTCCGTCACACACCGATGTTTCCGTAATAAAGGCCCCTTCACGATTGATTACAGCTTCGGGCAAGAGGAGGCCCTTGCTCTTCAAAGCGAACAACCACTCAATTTCTGAAATGGTTCCTTCGCGTTGTTTGTTATCCGGGTGAATGCGGAGCAAGAACTTTTCCCCCACATCGCTTACAATGCGGAAGGTGACATGTTCGGATACTTGAATGAAGTGAATGGAGTTCCAGTCTATTTCATATTCCTGTAAAGCATGAAACGCCGCTTGTTTTACTTGCCTCAGAGTTCGGTGTCGGTTCTCCTCAGTATTGATCCGAAAGCCATTATTCATTGCTTATCTCCTTTGTCTACCATACTTCCATCATTTTAACAGTCTAGACGGATAGCTGTAATGATAAAGAATGAATATGAAAAGAGTTTTCTCTTTTTGACTCACCTATAAAAATAGGGAATTCATTGCCACTTAGGCATGAAATTCCCTACTCTTCAAATCTAATAAGATTCTTCTACAAGCGAAATTGCAACAGGTTCTGCTGGCCCTCATTGTTCGCTCCCCATATCCATACGTTTCCATCGCTTTTCAGAGCCATGCTATGCAAGGCACCAGCGGATACACTGATAACTGGGACACCCTCGGATCAGCTTATCGCCTCACCCTTCGAGCAAAATCCACGAACTGGAATTTATCCAGCCGGTGTCTAGACTCGGTATATTGGTAAAGCACCGTGTTCTCCAAATACACATAATTTCGTACTACTACAATATGCGTAAAATTCTTCAAATCGAGCAGTCTATGATCCTCCTCAGTAGAAGGCTCAACGGATATCAGCTTCTTCGCATAACTGATCTTAAGCCCCAATTCCAGCTCCAGATATTCATAGATTGAGCCTTCCGCGATTTCCTCACTCAGAAAGGAAACAATATCCGCACGAAAATAATCCTTATCCAAAATGATCCGTTCACCTTCAATTTCTCTGGCGCGAACAACCTTCCAAATCAGAGTTTCAGGTGGAATCTGCAGATGTCTGGCGATTGCGGAGCCTGCCGGCTCTTGTATCGTCCGCTCTACCAGTGTCCGTGAGGCAGTACCCAGGGTATCGGCCATCTCTTTAAATGAAATCAACCCGGTAACAGGGAAATCCATTCTGGTCATGTCAAGCACAAAGGAGCCTCTGCCCTTAATTTTGTGAATATATCCTTCACGGAAAAGTAGATTCAGCGCTTTGCGCACGGTCTCTCGTGAAGTGGCGTAAGCTTCGGCGAGTTCACTTTCGGAAGGCAGCTTGGTTCCCGGCAGCAGTTGTCCAGAATGGATTTGGTTGCTGTATTCATTATAAATTTGCAAATATTTATTTTCTCTCAATTTTGATCACCGCCCTTTATTGTATCACGTCATGCCTTTGGAAGCATCGATTCAATTGGAGGGGAATTTATAGCGTTGAACATATAAATTCTTATATTTATAGAAAAACAGCCCCCAAGGGGCTGTCTTTCTAAAGTATAAAGTCTTTGCCAATATAGCCTTTATCAACCCTTGAGATGAATAGTCAAGATACTTGTTTGTTTGGCCGTAGCTGGTCCGGTCTTCTCCTCGATCTTCTCGACCATCTCCTGACCTGCAGGAATGATGATTGGAGTAATCACCGGGTAACCTGCTGCGCGGATAGCTTCCATATCAAATTCTAGTAGAAGCTCTCCTGCTTGCACCTTATCACCAATATTCTTCAGGCTGGTAAAACCGCTACCTTTAAGCGCCACCGTGTTAATTCCAACGTGGATTAATACCTGAACACCGCTGGCATGCTCCAGTATAAGCGCATGTTTGCTCTTAATCACATGGGCTACTGTAGCATCAAAGGGAGCATATACTTTCCCCTCAGAAGGTTCGATTGCAATTCCCTCACCCATTTGCTTTTCAGCAAAGGCAGGATCGGGCACCTGTTCCAGCGATACTGCAGTTCCACTAAGCGGTGAGACAAGCTCCAGAATATTAACTGATTCCTGTGACCCTTGAACGGAATGACGGCTGCTCAATTCCTCTGGTTCGCTCGTAGTACTAGAAGCCTCTGTAGCTGTGTTCTTTTCGGAACGACCCACTACAGAACGTCCGTACAATACTGTGGCGGCAAATGGCACAACGAGAACAATAACCATGCCAATAAAGAAAACGCCCCACTGATTCGGGAAAATCGAAAGGAAACCGGGAATTCCCCCTACGCCAATGGATGAAGCTCGAACCTGGTTAACGGTAAGGAGCATACCGGCAATTGCTGAGCCGATCATCCCGAAGATGAAAGGATAGCGATAGCGGATATTCACCCCAAAGATTGCCGGTTCAGTCACACCGAGGAACGCAGAGACGGAAGACGTAGCCGCCAAACCTTTTGCCTTTTGTTCTCTAACAACGAACATCATCGCCAGTGCCGCAGCGCCTTGCGCAATATTGGAGAGCGCCAGCATCGGCCAGAGGAAGGTGCCTCCCTCACTGCCGATGAGCTGAACATCGACTGCCAAGAAAGTATGATGCATCCCAGTGATGACCAGAAGTGCATAGAATCCACCATAGATCAAACCACCAAGGAGCGCAAAATGATCAAATACATAAATCAAACCCGAGGTGATAGCATTGGCAATGGCGAACGTAACGGGTCCGATAATGGTGAAGGCCAGAAAACCTGTAACCAGCAGGGTCACTGGAGCAACGACCAGTAGTTTAATGGAATCAAGCACCCGGCGGTTGAGGAACTTCTCCAGTCTAGCCAGAATATAGGCCGAAACCAGTACAGGCAATACTTGCCCCTGATAACCAATCTTCTCCAAATGCCAGCCGAACAAATTCCAGGTCGGAACGGTTCCCTCAGTTGAAGCACTTGCATAACTGTAGGCACTTAATAGATCCGGATGTACGAGAATGAGACCCAGCACGATTCCGAGCAGAGGACTGCCCCCGAAACGTGTAACAGCTGCCCAACCGATAAGGGCTGGTAAAAAGGTGAAGGCTGTGCTGGCAATCGTGTTAATAATCGCAGCAATGTCTTTCCATGCAGGATAGACATCTACCAATGACTTACTATCAAAAAAGATACCAGGTCCGGTCAAAATATTATTAATCCCAAGCAGCAAACCTGCGGTTACGATGGCCGGAAGAATCGGAATAAAAATATCAGCCAGTGTTTTGATCGCCCGCTGCAATGGATTCTGTTTCCGTGCTGCCGCTGATTTCACGTCATCCTTGGAAGAGCGGGCACCACCAGTGATTTGAATCATTTCATCGTATACTTTATCTACAGTTCCTGGTCCGATAACGATCTGGAACTGCCCTTGCGTAGAGAATTGTCCTTTTACGAGTTCGTTACGGTCCAGGGCTTCCGAATCCACCTTGCTCTCGTCATACAGCGAGAATCTCAGCCGGGTTACACAATGCGTCGCAACCTCAATATTCTCCTTGCCCCCAACCGCCCGTACAATATCTTCAACATTTTTGCGGTCTATAGCCATATCTTCACTCCTTACAAAATTGATGTGTGCTCCTTCTCAAGTACACCTCGTTAGCGGACTAACCACATGTAGGAAGCATAAGGACTAAGCTGAAGCTCTTGTGTTAATGATGGTGCATCTGCTGTATTCCCAATCAGAAGCTCGTCCTTACCACTTGGCGACAATTCAGTCCAGTGATTGTCTTTAAAGCGGAAAGAGATTTCTTTATTGCTGAAGTTCGAGACCACAACAAGTGTCTCCCCATCTCCTGTTCTGGCGTAAGCGAAGACTTCAGGATGACCTTCATCGAGTCTCTTGAAAATACCTTCTATGAATACTCCATACTCCTTGCGAAGTGCAATTAGTTTGCGGTAATGGTGGAAGATGGAATCAGGGTTTTCCAGTTCCTTCTGCACATTGATGTCTGGATACCGCTCATCTACCTTCAACCATGGAGTACCAGTGGTAAATCCGGCATTCCGGCTGTCATCCCACTGCATCGGCGTACGTGAATTGTCCCGCGAACGTTCTTGGAGAATGCTGAGAGCAACCTCCGGGCTTTTCCCCTGTTCACACAGAATGCGGTACATATTTAGTGACTCAATGTCGCGGAACTCATCGATGCTTTTCCATACCGGATTCGGCATACCGATTTCTTCCCCTTGATATACATAAGGTGTTCCCTGAAGGCCATGCAGAGTTGTCGCGAGCAGCTTGGCGCTTTCCACACGGTAGACCTTATCATCAGTGAATCTGGAAAGGGCACGCGGTTGATCATGATTGTTAAAAAATAGTGCGTTCCAGCCTCCGCCTTTCTGCATTCCGGTCTGCCACTGCGCGAACAACCGTTTCATTGCCTCGAAATCATAAGGCATCAGTTCCCACTTCTGTCCATTCGGATAGTCGACTTTTAAATGATGAAAATTGAAGGTCATAGAAAATTCCCGCTCTTCGGGACTTGAGTACCGGATACAATGCTCCAGTGTAGTTGAGGACATCTCTCCTACAGTCACCATCTCAAACGGACCAAACACCTCTTCATACATTGTTTTGATGTATGCATGGACCTGTGGACCGTCAGTATAGAATTTACGTCCATCCCCCGGTGGAACACTCCCGTCATCGTTAGGGAAGCGCTGATCTTTGGAGATTAAATTAATTACATCCATGCGGAAGCCGTCGACACCCTTTTTAGCCCAGAATAACATCATATCATTCACTGCTCTACGTACCTTCTCATTCTCCCAGTTCAGATCCGCTTGGGTTTTATCGAAGAGAGTAAGATAATATTGTCCCGACGCTTCGTCGAACTGCCAGGCAGGCCCACCGAACTTCGACTGCCAGTTGTTGGGTAAGCCGCCGTCCGGAGCCGGGTCCTTCCAGATATAGTAATCACGGAAAGGGTTGTTCCTGCTTGAAATGGACTGTTTGAACCACTCATGTTCAGTCGAGGTATGGTTAACCACGATATCGATCATTAGCTTCATTTCGCGTCTATGCAGTTCCTGTATTAGCTCGTCAAAATCCTCCATCGTACCGAAATCCGGGTTAATATTTTCATAATCTGCTACATCGTAACCGTTATCATGTTGCGGCGAAACATAAACCGGCTGTAACCAGACAATATCGATTCCAAGCTTCTGCAAATAATCTAATTTCTCAATAAGTCCTTTAATATCTCCTGTTCCGTTGCCTGTAGTGTCCTTAAAGCTCTTCGGGTACACCTGATACACCGTGGAGCGGCGCCACCATTCCGAATACTGGGACTGACTCAAGTTGAACACCTCCAAAAAGAATTCCTTTATTTCAACCATTAAACCTGTATATACAAGTTCAAACACTTCACACAGTTTAAACCTGTATATACAGGTTGTCAATACTATTACTATCGAAGGAGTGGCATGAGTAGAAACTAGATTATTTATAACGTTGTATTAGAATGCGATTCATCGAAAAAAGGGTTAACGACAGGTGGCTCTAAATTTAACCCCTTTAATAATTGATTATTACCCTAGTATTTGATCCGTAATAACAAAAAAAGCCGCTTTCTCGGCAGCTTTTTAGATACAAAGATATGTAGATAAAAAACAAACAGGATACCTTTTACTAATACAAGTTAGGTATCCTGTTTCTATTCAAAGTGTCTATTCAAATTATAGTTTATTTAAGCTCCTGTAGGAGGCTCTTACCAAATTGGGGCATGGTCACAACAAAGTTATCAGCAACTGTTGCTCCAATATCCGAAAAAGTCCTCGATATAGGCAGCTCCCCTTGTCGATTGAAACTCTTACTGTAGAGGAGTAAAGGAACATATTCACGGGTGTGATCCGTGCCCGCATGAATGGGATCATTCCCATGGTCTGCCGTAATTATAAGAAGATCATCTTCACATAGCTCCGCTAGAACTTCATGTAATCGATCATCAAATTCTTCTAGCGCTTTCCCATACCCGATCGGATCTCTACGATGGCCATAAAGTGCATCAAAATCGACAAGATTCAAGAAACTAAGTCCTGTAAAATCAGTATGAAGGGTCTCCATGAGTTTATCCATGCCATCCATGTTAGACACTGTTCTGAAAGACTTGGTGACACCTTCCCCATCGTATATATCTGAGATCTTGCCAATCGCTAGTACATCGAACCCGGCATCCTTGAGCTCATTCATCACGGTTCTTCCATACGGCTTCAAGGCATAATCATGACGGTTCGATGTTCTTTTGAAATTTCCGGGCTGCCCGAGGAATGGTCTAGCAATCACTCTTCCTAGCATGTACTCCTCACGTAAAGTAATCTCTCTGGCAATCTCACAGATTTGATACAGTTCTTCCAAAGGAATAACCTCTTCATGAGCCGCAATCTGAATCACGGAATCTGCAGAAGTATAGACAATGAGTGCACCTGTGTTCATATGCTCTTGTCCAAGCTCATCGAGAATAGCTGTACCACTAGCGGTTTTATTCCCAATCACCTTTCGTCCTGTTCTTTCTTCTAATTCATTAATTAATTCATAAGGAAACCCTTCAGGAAACACTTTGAAAGGAACATCAATTCGTAGACCCATGATCTCCCAGTGACCTGTCATCGTATCCTTTCCATTAGAAGCTTCCTGCATTTTGGTCCAATAAGCTAAAGGGTGCTCTACGTTGGGAACTCCGGGTATTGGGTCAATATGACTTAACCCTAGCTTGGATAACGCAGGAACATGTAGCCCATTCATTGTTTCTGCAATATGCCGTAATGTATGTGATCCTGCATCCCCAAACTTGTCAGCATCTGGAGCTTCACCAATGCCTACAGAATCCATAACGATGACGAAAATCCGCTTAAACCGGGGTGTTTGTTTCATGTTAATACTCCTTGCTACAACTAGAATATGATACCGATAATCAAAGCTGATAAAACGCTTACAAGTGTGGCGCCAAATAACAGCTTTAATCCAAATCGTGCGACGATATTCCCTTGCTTTTCATTCAATCCCTTCACTGCACCCACAATGGTACCAATCGACCCAAAGTTAGCAAATGAGATTAGAAAAACGGAGACAATGGCTGTAGTACGGCCACTTAAACCTTCTTGAATCTTAACAAAGTCAAGCATAGCAACGAATTCATTCGCAACAAGCTTTGTCGCCATAATACTACCGGCCTCAACAGCTTCATGCCATGGCACACCGATAAGAAAGGCGATGGGTGCAAAGACGTAGCCTAAAACTCCTTGGAACGAGATTCCGAATATGCCACTGAAGACTCCGTTAATTAAAGCAATGATTCCCACAAAACCAACTAACATTACCCCAACTACTATGGCTACTTTAAAGCCATCCATAATATATTCGCCCAGCATTTCAAAAAACGTTTGTTTTTCTTCTACCTGAACTTCAACAATATCTTCTTCAGGTGTAACTTCATACGGATTAATGATGGATGAAATGATAAATCCGCCAAATAGGTTTAATATCAATGCAGCTACTACATACCGAGGTTCTAGCATCGTCATATAGGAACCAACGATTGACATGGATACCGTAGACATTGCAGACGCACATAATGTATACAAGCGATGTTTTGGCAATAGTCCAAGCTGGTTTTTCACCGAAATAAATACTTCATTTTGTCCGACAATTGCGGCTGCAACTGCATTATAAGATTCCAATTTACCCATGCCATTTATTTTACTTAGCACCAAACCAATATACTTTATAATGAATGGCAGTATTTTGTAATGTTGCAAAATCCCTATCAATGCTGACATAAAAACAATGGGCATCAAAACATAAAGGAAAAATGTATGCGCCCCTTCATTTGCAATGCCGCCAAACACAAAGTCAGTACCTTCATTGGCGTATCCAAGTAATTTTGCAAAACTATCAGCAAACCCTTTAATCAAAAATTCTCCAATGCTCGTTTTTAGGATAATTAATCCCAAACCTATCTGAATAGCAATCATTACAATGATTGGACGATATTTAATCTTTTTCTTATTGTTACTTCCTAGCCATGCCAGTAATAGAACAATAACCAGACCAGCAATAGAAATTAGATAATGCATTTTTAGCCCTCCAAATTATCGGTTAATTTTCTTGGAATCCTCATATCGAAATGCATCTTTCCACATTAACCCTTGTTCCAAAATAATCGCTAACAGGCTCCCGCATATTAATCCATTATTTAAAATGGCTATCACGATCGGAGATAAATGGGCCGTAGCTGATGCAGGAATAAACATTAAACCTACACCCACTAAAAGGGAAAGCCCACTGACAATAAATGTTCGCTCTTCATGAATAACCTTTTTCAATTCCTTTAGCGCTAGTCCGACCATCTTCACAAAAATGACGAAGGTAACAGAATAGCCTATGGGAGCTGGAATCGCAGATATGAAATTCATCATAGGCGGAAACAAGGATATTGAGATCACTAAGCTGCAGCCAATTAAAAATGATTTGCGCTCCCTCATCCCTGTTTGCTCAACATATCCCGCCGCTCCCGAAATAGGGACTGAGCCGACCGCTCCTAAACCACCACTAATAAGATGCGTAATTCCAGAAGTAAACCCGGCGCGCAAATAACGACGATGATCCCCTTGCTTTGGTTTCATAACGGTCTCCATCAAACGGATGGATGCCACTGCATTGGTTATTAATAATAGGGTTAGTAAAAATGCAGTAGTAATTGTCCCGGCATCGAATCGGGGTGTTCCAAATGGGAATATTTCCGGCAGCTTAAATAGAGTATCCGCACGAGAAACCGCCGGCATACTACCGCAGATTATAAATAATAGGCAGCCTATCACTATACTGAGAATTATTGAAAACTGGCTTAGTAATACAAAGCGGCTGTTGCCTAACCAAAAGGTAATGCAGACCACGATCACACTAAGGATGAATACTTTAACATCTAACATGGTGTGGGCTATGGTAATCCCCATCATCCCTTTCATAAAAGATCCACTTAATTGAAAGATCAATAAAAGTAAATAAATAAAGGTGATGGTTGGAGTAAAAAGACGAGCGATTTTATCCATTAGCTTAAATGCTGAAATTAGGATAAACAACACTCCGCTAACGATCATCGCTCCACTTAAAGCCTGTAAAGCGCCGTTGTTAGAGGAATAGAGCCCCCCCACTAAACTCGCGTAAATGGTAAAAATGCTCCACCATAACCCTGCTGGACCTTCATGAATAGGGAATTTATGACCCATCAGGCCTTGTAAAAATCCAGCTATTGCTAAAGTAATCATGGTGCTCTGAATGAGTCCAGAAGTCTCTATGGGTGTTAAGTTATATAAATCTGCGATAGCAATGGGTGCAGCAATTGCACCAGCGATCATAAAAATCATCCACTGCAATCCTGACAGTATTACCTTCATTTCTTTCTCACTCTCTTTTCTAACAACACTGCACTCTTATCAATAAATCAGCCTTCAACGACTGTGTTAAGAGCTACTTCGACCATTTCATAAAAGGATTGTTCACTTTCTTTATGAGTTAGGTGCTCCTGTCTTAACAATTGACTGCCGACGGTCAAAATCGATAACGCTTTTACACCATATTTAGCGGCTAAAGTGTATAGGGCGGTACTTTCCATTTCTACAGCTAATACACCGAAATCCATGAACTTATGAAGCCGATCTAAATTTTCACGATAGAATTCATCAGAATTATAGATGTTACCAACAAACACCTTTGCATTTTTAGCTTGTGCTTGTTGATATGCTTTCATTAGCAATGAGAAATCTGCCGTTGGTGCAAAATTACAGCCATGAAAGATCTTTTCCGTCATATTACTGTCTGAAGATACTGCTTGGGCTAATATAATATCGCGGATATTGATATCTTCCTGCATCGCGCCACATGTACCAATGCGAATCAATTTCTTAACTTCATAATCGACGATCAATTCTGTTGCATAGATACTCATCGATGGATTTCCCATCCCTGTCCCCTGAACCGACACAGGCACACCCTTGTATAATCCAGTGTATCCATACATCCCTCTTACTTCGTTATAACAATAAGCCTCCTCTAAAAAGTGTTCTGCCACAAACTTTGCACGTAAAGGATCTCCTGGGAGCAAAACGAGCTCTGCTATTTCTCCCTTATTTGCACCTAAATGCCTACTCATAGTTCTTCCTCCAACTTTTAATAGTAAACTGAGGTTTACCGAAATCGCTTTCCACTTGCCTTCAAGTAAAATCAGTTTCGAAACTAGATTGAGCATAAGGTTTTTTAACATTACAAACTAGACCAAAAACTTACGGAGCTTACGGAAAATAATTGGTCAAATTATAAAAGCAGTTCTTTACGAATGTTGTCTAAATCTCTTTTAGAGGGGATCGTGGAAATAATAACAACAGGCACTGTCGTTAATGCAACCGGGATATTACTAATGACAAGATCGATATTATTTTGCTGCATGATCTCGTCGGTCAAGCCTTTCATTATGGAAGTATTAAGGATCAACTGATCCCCAATCTCCTTCTTTATCAAATCTGCTATGTAATGACGAATTGAAAATTCTTCCCCGATCACTAAAAAGGCCCTCTTACTTTTATAACGTAAACTCGAGCGGACAATTAAGGTTAGCTTTGTTAAATGAAAATGATTAAACAAAACGGAAGGGTAAGTTTTATTCCACGTTTGCATACAGGTTTGCAATTCTTGATAAATCTGTTGGCATTCCTTTTGAACATATGTTGTTAAATGACTTGTTGAAATCATCATCCATTCAGGAATGGCATTTTCGATTAATAGCTTGTCAAAGAACCCGTAAATCTCCAAAATAAACCGTTCTTGCATATCTAAGTTCGGGTATACCTTTGCTAATAACATTAGAAGCAGATTCCCCATTTGATATTCTTCTTTATCCTTGTGTAATTCGACTTCTTTCATCGGAGTGATCTCTGACCCTTCATAATAATGATATTGGCTGAGACTAACCATGGATTGCATAAAGAATATTTCACTGTTTGGAAATTCAAGGGACAGCATATCCTCAAGACGTTTTGCAATAGTTTTCACTGGAAAATAAAACATCCCCTTTTCCCAAGGGTAAGCATTTTCGTCGATTTTTACACATTTTCCTTTAGCCACTCTTTTTATAACAATGGCCAACAAAAACGATAATCTCCTTTTGGAATTGATAAAATATACAATGTTATTCTCATTTTCTATATTTGTGATTAACTGATTAATATAAGCAAAATCAACATTCGCAAAGGGCCAGCCTGCAAACTCATACGCATCACAATATAACTTCCAATAAAAATATCGAATATTCATTTCATTCCCTTTAATCATGGGGGTAGAAAAACTAATGCGTAGCTTATAAGCTTTTAGATCATCATTATTTAATTGCACAATCAATTTCTTCAAAGACGAGGTACTCATAAACATGGCTTCGGAGAGCTCTTCCACTGACAGTCGACCCACATTCGTAAACAAAAAATCCATCAGCCGATAAAAGATGGTTTGTCTGAACATAGAAGAAATCACTTCACTAATCGTACTTCGCCCATCACGTTGAAGAACTATTCCCTTTCCTCTAGAAACCTCAATGGTTACAGTAGATGGTAATTGCTTGCTGATTTCCTCCACCATCTTCCGGATGGTCTTATCAGAGATCCCTAAACTTTTTTCTATTTCCGCTAAGGTAAACCATCTATGTTCTGTATCAAGCAGCGTTAATAGTTGACTAGCTAAATTAAATCCCTTATCCATTTTTCTACACCCACTTCAATTTCGTTTTAATTTTTATAGTATAAACAAATTCGCAACCATAACCCTATTATTTTTCAATAAAAAAACCCGGGTTTTATTTACCCGAGTTTCAAATCACATTATATTTGTGTTTTTTCTTCAATAGGGCTAATTGCTTTCAACTGCATCGTTATGATGGCTGCAATAACGGCTTTGATGATGTCTCCCGGAAGAAAGGCCAACGCTCCGACAAGACCAGCCCAGATCGAAGTATTGGTTATCAATGCCATGACAGGGGCACCAATCAGACTCACTAGTAATACACCGAAGATTATGTTGATAGCTACCAGCTTCCAAGTTCGAACCTTCGGCCAGATTTTTTCGGAATACCAGCCAATAAGGCCGGCCGCGATTGGAAAACTAAATATGTATCCTGCAGAAGGTCCAACTAACACCGCGATTCCGCCGCGACCGCCAGTCAGTACAGGCAGCCCAATGGCTACTAGTATGATGAAAATAATGAGACTGAGGGCGCCCATCCGTTTCCCCAGAAAACATCCAGCCAACATGACGCCAAGCGTCTGGGCAGTGATCGGAACGGGGATGAAGCCGAGGGGGATGGGCGGTATCATCCCCAATACCGCGATAAGTGCTGCGAATAATGCAGCATAAATAAGTTCTTTTGTCTTCAAAAAAATGACCTCCATTGGATATCAATGATTGTATTCTGGTTAGTAAATACGTCCAGTAAGCTGAATTATAATGGAGTTATTCTTTATTGTAAACCATAAATTTATATATGGTTTACAATAGAATAAAATACCATGCTTGAGTTTTTCCTATTGTTATATAGAATTAGAGTATTCAGTCGCAATCGTTGGATGTTAATCTATTCAATGGGTTTTGGTCGGAGAGTTATACTTTTGGAGGTTTAAGTTCATGACAGTAAAAGAACATATTCTTGCCTTGCTCGACAGTAATAAGGGTGAATATTTTTCCGGCGAGGAAATAGCCGTTCAGTTATCCGTGACGCGCAGCGCGGTCTGGAAAGCCATAAAATCTTTACAGACAGACGGTTATTCCATACAAGCTGTAACCAATAAAGGATATTCCATGTCACCACAAACGGATATCTTATCAGCCAGTGCAATTTCAAAGTACCTGGATACTCAGGGGCAAAAGTTACGTGTTGAAGTCTTTAAGACCATATCTTCCACGAATGAAGCCGTAAAAAACCTTGCCTCAAATGGAGAAGCTGAAGGTAAAGTGATTCTTTCGGAAGAACAAACAGCTGGTCGCGGGCGAATGGGCCGGAAATTTTTTTCTCCACCTGGAACGGGTATCTATATGAGCATCCTGCTGCGTCCCAAGCTGTCCGCAACAGACTCAGCTTTATTGACCACTTGCGCCGCAGTAGCTGTAGCCCTTTCTATCGAGAGCGTATCCGGTAAAGAAACGCAGATTAAATGGGTAAATGACGTTTTTATGGAAGGTAAAAAAGTATGCGGGATCCTTACCGAAGCATCCGTGTCATTGGAAAACGGCTGGCTTGATTATGCTGTCCTCGGCATCGGTATCAATGTAGTCCTCCCTTCCGAAGGCTTTCCCAATGATCTTACCGAGATTGCAACAACTGTAATTTCAGAAAACAATCCTTATGGTGATCTGCGCAACCGTCTCGTTGCAGAAGTACTAAACCATTTCATGAGATATTATGAACATTTAACGGACAGATTGTTTCTTTCCGAATACAAAAAAAGGTTAATTTCACTTGGCGAACCTGTGACCGTGATAAAGGATAATGAACAACGTAAAGCAACAGCCATTGATATCGATGACGATTGCCATCTGAAAGTCAGATATGAGAATGGTGACGAAGAGTATCTTTCAAGTGGAGAAGTTAGCATTAAAATTTAACTGGAGCTTCGCCTCCAAAGCAGCTAGTGCTGCCTCATGGCAGGCTGCTTCATCATACGAGCCAAAAAAACCTTGCTGATCCAAGGTTTTTTTAGATGAACTAAAAATTTCAACTTAAAGCTTAGAATTTTACTGTACTAAAGTATCTAAATCAGGCTGCAATTTGTTCCGCAGAACATACAGCATGATGGCACCCACAAGGAACGCAACAGCATCTGAAATGACGAGCGACCAGACTACTCCGTGGAAACCGTTCATTCGATTAGCGATATACAATACTGGAATCAGAGTAACACCTTGAATAATTGACATAATAAAGGCGGCGGTTCCTTGTGCTGTCGCTTGGAAGATCCCCGTAAACAACGCGGTCGTTCCTGAAATGAACAGGGATAAGAACGTTACATGAAGAATATAGCTGCCCAGTTCAATTAATTGCGGGTCATTCGTAAATAAACCGATTAAGTGGTCGGAAATCAGATATACAATAATGCCGAACACGGCTGCTAATGCCACAGTCACTTTGATTGTGAATGTAATGGTATGCTTCATGCGTAATTTATTGGCTGTAAAAGAGAAGGCAATCAGCGGCACGACTCCCTCACATAAGCCCATCAGAATAACCTCTGGAAATTGTAATAATCGTGATGAAATTCCGAAGGCCGCAATGGCCTGCTCCCCATATTCGACCAGAAAACGGTTAAAGATAAGTGACATTGCACCCATGAAGAGACTCATAACAAAAACGGGTACTCCAATTTTAAATACATTGCTGAGAATGTCTTTGGAAGCTTTGAACCATTTTACAGAGATGGTTAAGAATTGGCTCTTATATCCCATGTGGAAGGCGTAGAATGCACTTGCAACCAAGTTAGAAATGACTGTAGCAGATGCAACCCCGATCACGTCCCAATGGAAGACGAAAATGACTAGCGCATCGAGAATAATATTCACAACAACACTGAGAAGCATGCCGATCATCGAAGTGATCGCTGCCCCCTCCGAGCGCACGATATTCTCCAGCGTGAAGAATAGAACGACGAAAGGTGAACCAATAAGCATAATCGTGACATAGTCCTTCGTGAACCCGAAGGAGTCAGGCGTCGCTCCCAAGCCATGAACGATTGAATCGATCAACGGGATGCCGGCAGCCATCAAAATAAGACCGAGAGCTAAACTGCTGTAAAAGGCGAATGAAGACACATGCTTTACATCATCATATTTTTTCTCTCCCAGCAAACGGGAGATGAATGCACTGCTACCGATACCAATCAAGTTACCTAGCGCCATAATGGCGGCGAATAACGGTAAAGTTAGTGCGAGTGCGGTTAACATCGCAGTATTGCCCAGTGTACCAAGGAAATAGGCATTCAAAATGGAGTATATGACACTCATCGACATGCCTAGCATCATCGGTACTGCGAAGTGAGCTACGGCTTTTGCGACAGGTGCTTTTTCAAAGTAATGGAGGTTTTCTGCATCCATAAGGTTCACCACTATCTTTCTTTATTTTGTTTTTTGAAATTACTTAGAATTCTAACTATCGGTCCAATATGATCCGTGACGCAGCAACAAGCAAACCTGTACCCTAACGACGAGTTTTCAGATTTGGCGTACGAAATTTGACTATTCTTCAGTTTCACATTACGCTGCCTTTGCCGTTCATCTTTCTCTGGTGGAAAGGCAGCGCCTCAGCTACTGTTTGCTAAAAGACTTTAATTACTTATCGTCTGGGTCATGTGACTTGTCAGGTGACGAATTACTGTCATCGCTGGAAGGCCAGCCGAATCCGCGCATGTCACCACGCCCTTCTCCGCCAAATCCAGGGAACCTTCCGCTAAAGCGTTCGTCCCTAGAATTTCCCCACATTCTGTGCATTTGTCCGCGCATAGCCATCATTTTTTCAAATTCCTCTGTTCCCATACGCGCCTTGGCAGCTTCCATCCACATAGCCATCAAATCACGTTCTCCGTCCGATCCAAGTTCTTCCTCCAAAGCTGTAATGACGCGAGTTAGGTAATCCCCGAAAGCTATCTGCTCTTCTGGCGATAAGCGAGAAAATATGTTGCCGCTGTCTATCTCTTGTTTCTCTTCCTCTTGTCCTTTTTGCGTTAGGTAAATCAACATGATACGTTTGTCTGTTTCTGAGGGTTTACGGGTGATGTATTCTGCTTTCTCCAGTTTACCAAGCAATTCATTGAGGGATGATACACGGATGTCCAACATATAGGATAAGTCTTTGGTGCTGATACCGTCTTTCATCCGAAGAAACGCTAATATCCTCCCTTGCCCACGTGATGCGTCGGCCATAGGACCAACCGCGGCATGAGACTTCAAGTGTTGCCTTTGCAACAGCCATTGCAGTTTCGCGAGTTTTTCGTACAATTCAGTATTCATGTCCATAATGAATCCTCCATTAAGTTTTTACGGTACCTGTTTAACTTTATAACGGTACCTGTTGATTTGTATTATAACGGTACCTGTTAGATATGTCAAAATGTTTTTTTACAGGTACCGTTAATATATTGTTTGACTGTTTATGGACGTGGCTTATAAGCTTGCAAACAAATACAAAACCCGCGCATTGCGCGGGTTATTTTAAAATTATATTGTGATTAGTTTTCATTTTTTATATCTGCAAGCAATCCTTCAAACCACTTCAGAGCGGTTTGCTCGCCTATTCGATGTGCCTTGATATTCTACTTATCACCGGCAAGTGTAAGCCACTTGCGGTTATGATGTTCCTGTACTTCAACGGGGGTATCGAAGAAATCACTCAAAACATCTGACTGCAAGCAGTTTACTGTCTCGTCA
Organism: Paenibacillus sp. FSL E2-0190; assembly: GCF_037992965.1. Classification (NCBI taxonomy): domain Bacteria; kingdom Bacillati; phylum Bacillota; class Bacilli; order Caryophanales; family Paenibacillaceae; genus Paenibacillus; species Paenibacillus sp. FSL E2-0190. The sequence continues at coordinate 3,552,501 of NZ_CP150306.1, read as the reverse complement.
CCTTTGTAGATTTCACCGTTCTTTACCAGCAGCGTGTGCGTGAAGCATGGTGTTATCTCCTCGATATGATGGGTTACATACAGCAAGGTTGGTCCACCAGGTTGCTTTGTTATCTTCTCGATCATCTGCAGCAGCTGTTCACGTGCAAAAATATCTAGTCCCGTGCACGGCTCATCAAGGATTAGTAGATCTGGATTGGCCATTAGTGCGCGTGCAATGAGGACTTTCTGACGCTGTCCTTGCGACAAGGTATCATATGTACGACCAGCCAAAGAAGAGCAGTCTAGAAACTCCATTAACTCCTCGGCTTGCTTTTGATCCTCTTCATTCGTCTTATCATACAGACCAATCGTCGCGAATTTTCCGCTTAGGACGATGTTCAGGGCAGTCTGATGGCCGTACAGCTTCTGCTGCAAGGAGGTGCTTACCCAACCGATTCGTTTGCGTAGCTCTCTCAAATCCACATCGCCAAAGCGATGGTCCAGCACTTCGACTTGTCCTGTTGTCGGCCAGATATAGCCGTTCACGACGTTTAGCATCGTCGTTTTTCCTGATCCATTCAGACCGACGATACACCAGTGTTGTCCCTGCTTCACTTCCCAATTCATATCGCGTAAGATCATTGTCGTATCACGTTGCCATGATACATTTTTGAGTGATATAATCATGCCCAATTTTCCCTCCTTAAACATGCTTCAATGAGTTCAATATTATCATGGTAAAGTCCTTCCCGTAAAAAAACATAAACGCAAGATTTTCTCGCCAGCGGTTCTACGGACAATTAATCTTTGATTCTCTGTTTGTTTCGGTATACTGTCGGAGGGATCCCGTTAAGCTGTTTAAAAATCTTACTGAAATGATATTCTTCGTAGTACCCGCATAATTTGGCGATTTCCTTAACTGGATAATCGGTAAAAACCAGATAACGACAAGCTTGCTGGTTCTGTAAGTGCATATGGTATTCCTTTGGCCCCATCCCCGTAAATTTCAGGAACATCTTCCGCAAGTAAGATGGCGAAATGCCGTATTTCTCCGCCAATTTCTCAATCCGGTGATGATCCTTATAGTCGTTCTCGAGAGTTTTCTTGATCTGTTCGAAGGCGGCGAAAGCTCCAGACTCCATCAGATTCCAGTCCGGTTGTACGGTCTGGTGCAGCATATGCAGTAGGATCTGCATTTTAGCCCGGGATACAGCTATGCCATCGGTTAGTCCGGGCAGCCAGTCCTGGTGAATCCCCCAGACCAGCTGGCTAATTTCCTCAGCTTGCTGTTGGTTATATTGGCTTAAGAAGGGAAGTCTCAGTTTTACGATTGGCTTGACTTCCTTCCATACCGCATCATAACCAAGCTCTGCACAATCGAAGAGCAACATCGTTATGCGAAGTGGAGCATCCATCTGCGAGCGCATGGACAGTTTAAGGCCTGGTTTTAAATAGATTAGCATTCCAGCCTCTACTTTGTGCTCAACATTGGTCAGGAAAACCCCTTTACCTTCATGAATCCAGTACAAGCTGTGCACATTTACCATGTTACGGATGTCCTCCCAGCCGGGATAAGTAGCTTTGTCGAGTACAAAATGGATATGCACTGTGAGGTCATTCAGCTTGTAATCATTTTCTTCCAATTAATAATCCCCTCCTGCTGCTAAAAGAGCGATTTAAACAAGACGGTAACGTTTTTTTCTATTCAATGCTTAAACTCCAAATGTTACTATCCATATTATCAAGATGTCTGAAATTCACAATACATTACAGGAAATAAAGGAGGAACACACTTGTTAAGGACTTTTAGCGAGTATCAAATTCGGAGAACTGCGCTGTTGGATGGGCCTTGGGATTTCATGAAGGATCCGTTAAATACGGGTGTTCAAGAAAAATGGTTTGAGCGATTTCCACATTCTTGGCAGTCTCTTTATGTGCCCTCGTGCTGGAATAATGAACTGGGAATGTACGATTATGAAGGTGTCGGTTGGTATCGTAAAAAAATACAGACTGTGAATTCGCAGCATGTCAGACTCATCTTTCATGCCGTGCTGGGCCACGCCGACGTCTATTTGGACGGGCAGCACCTTGGGTATCACTATGGAGGATTTACACCTTTTGAATTTATTGTTCCTTCCTTAGGGGCAGGAGAACATGAGATTATCGTCCGGACGGACAGCACCTTGGACCGACTTACGATTCCTACGGAGCAGGTGGATTGGTTTCATTATGGGGGAATCATACGGTCGGTGGAGCTGCAATATTTGCCTGAACTTTACATCGAACAACTGAAGATTGATTATGAACTGCATGGACCAGATGCCGATGTCACTGTTCAGGTGAGGCTCCATTCCTTCTTTAAGGAGCAGCACACTACAAAGATCACATTCTCCGAAAGCGGACATGAATTGCACTCGGAAGAAGTACAGATTGAAACTGGCCAGACCCTCAGTCATACGTTCAAGTTGCTTATGCCTGAAGTACGTTTGTGGAACGTAGGTCTTCCAGAACTGTATACCTTTCAACTGCGGACAGAGGAAGACGACAAGATTGAACGGATCGGTTTTCGCTATATTGAAACAAAGGATCATCGGATTCTAATTAACGGTTCACCCGTTTATCTTAAGGGTGTGAATAGACATGAAGAGCATCCTGAGTGGGGTTTCGCCTTCCCTCCGAAGCTGATGCACAAGGAGCTCAGTATCATTTTGGAGTTAGGTTGCAATTCCGTCCGGGGTTCTCATTATCCCCAAAGCCCATATTGGCTTGATCTACTCGATGAGCAAGGGATTGTATACTGGAGCGAAATTCCGATATGGGGAGCCTTTCTGCCGAACGAAACAGTAAGTGAGCCGCTCTTCCAGGAGCGTGCACTGACTATGATTGAAGAAATGATCAGCTTGCATATGCATCACCCAAGTGTGATCTTTTGGTCCGTTCATAATGAGATTGATACCCGGACGCAAGAAGCATATGCTTTCACACAAGCTCTAGTCGGATTGGTGAAGAAACTCGACAGTACTAGGCTTGTCACCTACGCTACGATGCATCCACTCGAAGATATTCTACTTCCTTTATTCGATGTTATCGGTATTAATAAATATTTTGGTTGGTACGAAGGCGATACAGCCAGCTTTAAAGACATGCTGGAACAGTTCCATGTGCGTGCGGAGCAGATGGGAGCCGGTGACAAGGTAGTGCTCATGACCGAATTCGGTGGTGCTGGACTATTTGGGGATGTGGGCTGGGAGCAGAGATTGTTCAGCGAGGATTATCAGGCAGATATTGTAACTGAAGCACTGGCGATCTTCAAAAATGATTCGAAAATTGGCGGGACTTACATCTGGCAGTTTGCAGACATCCGCAGCGATCTGAAGAGCAGCAGCAAGAACTTTCGCGACCGTGCCCGCGGCTTCAACAACAAGGGTCTGGTTAATGAATACCGCAAACCTAAACAATCCTTCCGTGAAGTGCGCCGTATCTATCAATCTTGGACAGATTAATATCCACATTGACTAAGAAGCCCATCGTCAACATGGGTTTTTTTAGTGTCTGCATTCTTAGTTCCTTACAGCTGGTGTCGGACGCGATATTTATATAGTTAAGCTGGGCGTATTAAGTCGGTTCTATTCTTCGCGTACTCGGGTAGCAGTAAGTTGATTGTCTATTTTCGGCATTCGATACAAGTGCTTGTCCTCTTACACTGCAGATAGATAAAGGAGTTTTAATCTAGAGTGATCAGTATGGTATGAATAATACTTGTTAATTTCCCATGGTCCGTTGCCGTTTTTACCATTGTACGTAGTCCTAACCAGGCATTCATTAAATAATGGGAAATAGCCTCGGGCTCCAGTGAAATTCTAAGTTCACCTCTTTGCTGGCCAGTCTGAACGAGGTCATATAACAACTTCTCCGTTTTTGAATAGCTATTCTCAACAAAGGATGCAACCTCCGGATCCAGTACTCCCAACTCCACACCCGAATTAACTATGAAACATCCTTGAGGTTCTCCTTCGCTCCTCATCGAAGATTCTAGAAATTGTCGAATGATCTCCTTTACGGGTTCTTGTTTCTCAACCAAGAATCTCATTTTTTTGTTTTGAGTAGATTCGTACCTTTGGAGTGCCGTCAAATATAAGGCGTGCTTATCACCAAATGTATCATAGATACTTCTTCTGTGAATTCCCATACAGTCTACCAAATCTTGCATTGAAGTTTTCTCGTAACCTTGCATCCAAAATAGTTTTATCGCTTTATCTAGTACTTCATTAATTTCAAATTCTTTGCTTCTTGCCATTGTAATCACCTCAAGCAATCATTATACATTTAAGTAAACGATCCGCAAACTAATATATAAAACGTAAATAAAATCAAGCAAGATGCTTGATTTTATTCATAACATGATAACTTAACTGATGCTTACCGAAGAATTCTTACTTTGTCTGCTTATAAACAATCCAGAGTCCAATCTTTTTCCAGCGTATGCAAAAAAGTTGTACCCCACGTTTAAGAATAGGGAAGCCAGTTCTTTTTGCTCCAGTTTCTTCAACGATCGTTTTAGTGACTAATATCTAATTCGATTTAAAACTCAGATATAATTGGATAGATTGGATCTCTCAGATTGAAGTCATAGTTCTGGTCAACAATTCCTATCATATCATTGCTATCATAAAGCTCTACCATGAAACTCGCCATTTGTTTGGCAGTGTGGTATTTAGGCATGTTTGCTTTGTAATCAAATTCTTCAGCATCTATAGATTTCTTCACAAATTCCGTTTCAGTTATTGCTGGTGCTAAAACCTTTGCTTTTAATTTCGCGCCTTTAAGCTCTAGTTCCTTTGCAAGCCCTTCGGTGAAGGCACTAACATAATATTTAGATGCAGAATAAGCAACGCTCCCAACAGCAATGGCATATCCGAGTGCGGATGATACGTTAATTAACTGAGTTCCTTCTACATCAGCATAATCTCGCACAAATAGTGTAGAAAGGATCGTCAAGGATTCGATGTTAACACGTAACATAATTTCAACTTTATCTAAATTCTGTTCTACCACAAAAGAAGCTTCACCAAGTCCTGCATTATTAATCCAGGTTTCTATTTGGTATTCCTTCAAAGTGTTATACAGTGTGTAAGCCTGCTCTGTAACAGACAGATCACTTGAACGAACAATAACATCTACATTAGGATCAATATTCTGAATTGTTGATTTAAGTTCTTCTAATTTATCTAATCTTCTAGCTACCAAAATTAAATTTTTACCGCGTGCAGCAAACGCTAATGCTGTTTCATACCCAATTCCTGAGCTTGCTCCTGTAATCACTGTATATTTCATATTATTCTCTCCCTTTTAAGTTTTTTGATCATTTAACAACATTTCAATAGAGTTTTGTTCACGATTAAACTTGTATCTCATTCATCCCTCCCTTAATAAATTTCTTCAAAATATTCAAGAACGATCATTCTAGTTAAGGTAAAAAAACTACACTATTAACTCTAATTTGCATCAGTATATCAATTCTAGAATGATCAGTAAAGAATTTTTTGACAACAATTGAGCCCCCTCCTTAAAATCTGATAATAACTTTCCCTTTAGGATGACCTTCAGCAACAAAATTCAGTGCTTCGTTAATATCTTCTATATGGAATTCTGTAGGGTCCACTGCTGGTACAATCCCATTATCTTCAATAATCTTCGTAATTTTCTTTAATTGTTCGCCATCACTGCGAACAAAAATGAAATGATATTGAATCTTCTTTTTCTTCGCTTTATGATCATACTTAGCCCCGGCGATGGTGAAGAGCTTTTGTTTCCAGCCAGAGAAGCCCAGATCTTCTGCAAAACGTTTGTTAGGACCGGTCCGCAGAGAAAGAAGGCGGCCTCCTGCTTTAATAATTGAAAGCTCATGATCAAATTCGCTGGGTCCTAAGGTATCCATCACATAATCAACATCACTAAGCTGTTCCCAATAGTTCGTAGTCGTATAATCAATATATTGGTCTGCACCAGCGGCCATTGTCCGTTCACGTGCTCCTGGATTTCCACTGATGATGACCTTGAGCCCCATGCTTTTGGCGATAGGAATGGCCATTTGGCCAAATGAACCAGACCCTCCAGGGATAAACACGATTTCGCCTGCTTTAGCATCTAATTCTTCATTTAATCCTTGATAAGCTGTTAATCCTGTTAATGGCGCAGCAGCACCAGTCACAAAATTCAGGTTGGCAGGTAGGTACCCGATGGCATCTGCATTAATTGCCGCGTATTCCGCAAAGGCACCGATTTTTTGTAGTGGCAGACGTGAATAAATTGCATCGCCAACTTTGAAACCTTGCACCTTCTTACCCACTTTTTCAATAACACCCGTCAGCTCGTTACCAAGTACTAATGGGAATTCATAATCCTGAATCAGCTTTACACTTCCGGTACTAATGAGCAATTCCAAATGATTAACTGCTGCTGCTTTCACCTGGACCAAGACTTCGTTATCACTTATTTCTGGGATTGGAATATCGTTCACTTTTACTATGAACTTTTTTGAATATTTGGTGATCTGTGCTGCTTTCATGATAAATGACCTCCTATGCGTTAAAAAAGTAACATTTATTTATTTTTGTAACTCACACAACAAGCATAAAACTATAAGTTACAAAAGTCAACAATTGTTACTGGATATTTCATATGTTAAAATACTCGCAAGTGTATAAACGACAAAAAGGAATTTATTGAAGAAAGAAGGGTTGACAGTCGGTGGCTAAAATCACTCAAGAGCTTGTTATTGAAACAGCTGAGGCATTAATTAAACGCACGGAAAAATCCGAAGTGACACTCTCACAAATTGCGGATGAATTAAGTATCACCCATGCAGCGCTCTATAAGCACTTTAAAAATAAGCAAGAGCTCTGGGCAGCCGTATCTAAGAGCTGGTTCAACCGGATGATTTCAGAACAAATTAAATTAGATATGACTAATTTAACTAAACCGCAAGAATTGCTTCACGATTGGCTATGGGCATTTGTTAACGCAAAAAAACGCGCTTATAACGAGAATCCCAAGATGTTTGCCTTGAATACTCAATACGTGGATAGCAATCCACTGGTATTACGCAATGTTCTCTGGGATTCCTACCAAATCATTGACGGCCTCATGGACTATCACGATCCCCACTTGGAACGGGCTGAGGCGATTCTCTCTGCGTTTGCAGTATTTAGCCTCCCATCCTTCAAAGAATCCTGGAATTTACCTGACTACCAAGACAGGTTTGAACGCATCTGGAGTTTAATTAATAAGGGTCTTTGAATTCAAATCCCTTAGTTTTAAAAAAATTATTCTTCAATCATAAACATGGTCCAGAAGCTTCTGTCTTCTGAAGTACTGTAGTTGTTCTCCCACTTTTGTCCGGTTCCGCCAATTTTCGTAAACTCGGAGTAAAATTATCATTGCGAAGTCCTGCTTCGGTGGAATACGCGGAACTCCTCACTGAGCATGCCAACATGTGCGGGTTACGGACGACTCTGGAACCTGTGGCTGGTGCTAGATATGCGCCGCACGGCGTAATCCTTTATTGGTTCTTCTAAGATTACAACTTATAAAAAGAGGTCTGTTGTAATAAGACAGATCTCTTTTTTATTCCTTATTTTCATTCAGCGGATTATCGAATTAATAAATATCGTTAAAGTGCAAGCGGATTACAATATCCTGATCGTAATTGCCGAATCTCGAACCATAGAGTGTCCATTCCCCCTACAGTTCCCTTTAGCTCTAAAAAGTTTAGCTTTTTTTCTCGGCTTCTATTCCGCAAGCTTGTAAGTCCAAGCAACTCTAAGAGACCAACCACCTCCTATTCTCGATACTCATCCCCGACTGCCTGCGCTCGGTTCTACCGCTGTTGAATTATGATTACCCGTTGCATTAATATTCCTTGCATACAGGTTATCTTTTGTTTGATTAGCTGAGTACTTACCAAAGGTGTTGGAAGTCTCAATGACTCCCCATCAATCCCTGCCTCGGTTGGAGATACACTCCACCATCTCCAGTGATAAGCAACTTCATTGAATGCAAAAGGCATTTATACTTCCAATCATCACGTTGAAAAACATTTGATTCCTCCACAACTCGTGTTCAATTTTATCGTTCCTTATTTTCACATTTATCCTTAAACTTGCACGAATGACGACGCCTCAAATTGACATACCAATTTTATGTGAAAAGCTGCAATTTCCGTGTTTTTGTGGGCATGCTAATGTTTGTTCAAATTCAACAATAAAGGAGACTGTTTATGACAGGGATTCTAGGCGGTAACCCCAAAGAAGAACCGATGCATTATGGAGAGATTTTTACGGTTTGGCAAGCCTCTATGGTAGCAAAGGGAGCACTCTCTTGTTACAGAGCTTATATGTATCACGCTGGTGACAATGACCTGAAAAAAATATTAGGAGCTTTAATTGATCAAGCGGAGCTTGAAATCAGTGAGTGTGATACACTGCTCTCAGAGCAAGGTATTGCATCTGCACCAGTAATGCCAAATCGGCCCGATGCCAAGCTTGAAGATATTCCTGTAGGGGCACGTTTCACAGATCCTGAAATTGCTGCCAAACTTGCAGCTGATAATGCTGTTGGACTTGTGGCATGTAGTCAGGCAATGGGACAATCGATCAGAGAAGATATAGGGGCTTTGTTTGCTAAATATCACCTTACCAAAGCAGCCATCGGCCTTAAAATTCTACATTTGACTAAGAAAAAAGGCTGGTTGATTCCTCCACCTCTTCTTGTCAAACGACCTGAATCCGTTAAGGCGTAATCCTACTCACTCTTCAGCTTCTTATAAAAGAAGGCCTGCAATCATCCGCGGGCCTTCTTTTGCTTGTCCTACTACTACCTTTATTAGAATATGTTATCTATATTAAGGAGGAGGACAACATTAACGTATTTATAGGTTATATGATTCTAGGATTATCCCTCTCGGCACCTCTCGGACCCATTAATGCAGCACAGCTGGACAAGGGACTCCGCGGAGGATTTATGCCTGCCTGGATAGTTGGTTTAGGGGCGGTTAGTGCCGATATCATCTATATGCTGCTTGTTTATTTTGGCCTCATTCATCTGCTGGATGCTCCGTTTGTTAAAGTGTTTTTATGGTTGTTCGGATTCTTTGTCCTCGTCTATTCAGGTGTAGACAGCATTAAAAATACAAGAGAAATTTCAGGGATCGAGATGAGGGGAAACGATGTCTCACTGTCCAAATCTTATCTTTCGGGATTTCTGATGTCCTTGTTTAATCCCCTCTCCATCCTTTTTTGGCTGGGTATATACGGCTCAATATTAGCTAAGGTGGTTAGCGAGTATCCAATTCAGCAGTTATTGATCTACAGTGGAGCGATCGTCCTCGGGATTTCACTCTGGGATGTAGCCATGGCTGCCGCCTCCAGCCTCTTTCGGGGCGCTGTTCTTTTAAGAATAGCTAGGATACCCAAACGTGCTTCTACAATCATTCATCTCACTCCTAAATACTCCAAACCGTATCCAGCAGCTCGTCCACTGCTTGAATTCTGTTCACAGAGGGTGTTTGTATTAAATTCCCTCTGACCATAACCATAGCTACATTCGACAAAGCTTTTATGTTCTCCAATGGGTTTTGCTCCATCATGATTAAATCCGCATATTTGCCAACATCTATAGAACCTGTCAGGTGATCGATTCCCAAAATCTCTGCATTTGATTTGGTTACTAGTTCAATAACCTGACTTGCGTTCAGCTTTGTTTGTCGCATGAAATGATCAAGCTCACGCCAAAGATCATAGTGGGTTACATAGGACATAGCGGCATCCGTGCCCACACCAATTTTGATATCATGTTCTATAGCCTGCTGTAGCCCTTTTAACATTGAGTCATACACAAGCCGGGCATTTTCCTTAACGGTTGTATTCAACTTTGTCAGGCTCGGATCTAATTTCGCACTGGGATAAGCTGCTTGTAAAGTAGGGATCACAGCGGTGTAGCCCTTTAAGGCTCTGGGATTATTTTTGTACAGCCTGATCATTTCCTCATCCATCTCCGCGCCGTGTTCAATAGTATCTACCCCACCCTTTAACGCAACTCTTACACCTTCGGTACTTTCTGCATGTGCCGCCACACGCATCCCAATTTTATGAGCTTCCTCGCAAATCGCAGCCACCTCTTCTTCCGTCATTTGCAAGCGGCCTGCTTCTCCGACCCTTTTGGCATCGGTAACCCCGCCAGTTACACATATTTTGATTAGGTCCACTCCGTTTTTTACATTGATTCTTACATTTCTTCTCCCTTCCCATGGTGAATCACCGACCAAAGCCAAATATGGTGCACCGTGGCCATCCGTTACGCTCAGGAAATACCCGGATACCAAAAGATTAGGTCCAATAAATTGATTTGCCTTAATCTCATCCCTCAAAAGAACATCAGTATAAAAAAATTCACCTACGCTACGCATCGTTGTTACTCCGGAATGTAATGCGGTTAGGGCATTTTTTTTCATCCGTTTCTTCAATACGTTTCTGCCCAGTCTCGTATCCAAAATATGATGAAACGCAAAATTCAGCAGCCCTTCACTGGCAGATAGCGTAAATGGCTTCCCATCGGCAAAAAGATGAACATGCGCGTTGATGAGACCGGGCATCACATATTTCCCCGAACAATCGATCGTTTGGTAATGGGTCGGAACAGTTACAGCGCTTGCTTTCCCGATCTCTTGAATCAATCCGTTTTCCTGAATCAAAATAGTCATATGGGTATCCGTGCCTTTTATTGCATCTCCATAAATAACATTGCAGTCCTTAAATGCATAACCTATCTTCATCGTAGCTTCCCCCGTTTCATGATTACACCGTCCAATAATGAATTAAATATTCATTATTGGATTAAAAAAATAGGGACCCTCGTAGATGCTAAATGTGCATATCCACTTGGTTGTCCCTCATTGCAGTGTTGTGCGCCAGTTCCACCCCAAACCTTAATTCGGCGCATTGACGTTATTCGTTTAAGCTTTTTAGTCCATGCAGCCAGTATAAGCTTAATGCCTCAAAAATCCGTTTCCGGCTATCGGTGCTCATCTCGTGCTTTAATAAATCCAGGATCATATTGATGACATTGTTCGCGATGATCTTCAGCAGAATCATATTTTCTTCGGTTCCGATTTCGTATCTTTTATAATGATCCTTAACATAGGGTCTTTTAGTTTCGATCATCAGATCGATCAGCTCGTTTTTGGCATTGCTATATACGGTCCCTTTATTCTTTTCAAAAATAATGACAATCTGCCTGCTGTATTGGGTTAATATAGTTATTTGCTCTTGAACGATAGCTGATTTTTTCTCATTATTAACATCATCAAAAAAAGTCTGGTTATCGATGCGAATATTTTCCACTAACACATTCTTCAAATAGTCCACTAAAGACGGCGGAACAACCGAATAGAACAACTCTTTTTTATTTTTAAAATAAGTATAAATATTTCCAACAGAAATTTGAATTTCATCGGCAATATCATTCATTTTGGCATCAGAGAAGCCTTTTTGGAAAAATACCTTTAAAGCGGCGGATTCAATTTCCTGTTTTACTTCATCTTTTTTTGACTGCATATTGCCCCTCACCTTTAATAATGAACTGATAATTCACTATTAAAAATAATTCAAAAGATTGAATTTGTCAAACCACATTCGTGATTCAGCCATTACAATATCTCGATATAGCCTTCTGTTCCATGCACACGAATTCGTTGCCCGTCTTTTATCAATTTGGTAGCATTCTCCACGCCGACAACTGCTGGCAAGCCATATTCACGCGCAATAACTGCCCCATGGGTCATGAGTCCACCAACTTCAGTAACTAGGCCTTTTACAGATACAAACAATGGAGTCCAGCTAGGGTCAGTAAATAAGGTAACTAATATATCTCCGTTTTCCAGATCAGCATCCTCCATGTTTAAGATGACACGCGCACGTCCCTCTATAACACCGGCAGAAACCGCTAAACCTACAATAGCTTCAGTTGGGAGGTTTTCTCGTTTATACTTACCCGCAATGATTTCACCTTCAGACGTAATAACACGTGGTGGAGTTAGTTTTTCAAATAATTTGTACTCTTCTTTGCGTTTGCTGATGATCTGGTAATCCAATTTATTTGTGCTTACAACTTCGCATAGTTCTCCAAAAGTGAGATAGTATATATCTTCTTTTTCAGGAATAACTCCCGCTTGTATTAGTTGTTCAGCTTCTTTCAGTAAAGCTTGTTTATAAACGAAGTAGCGATTAACCATACCGTATTTGGGGTATTCCCTATACCCGCTGAAATTCCGGATGAGATCAATCATTCGTTTTGTTTCATTCGCTTTTTGTTCACCATCGGGTAATTGCTTCAATCGATCTAATAGCTCTTGTTCTTTTTTCAAAGCTTCCTGTCGACCTTGCTCAAATTTCCGATGGCCAGCATTAGGTTTAAAGTTTTTGATATTACTGAGAATCATGGGGACAAGTGTAGTTGGTTTTTCGCTCCAACGAGTTCTTGTAAGATCGATTTCTCCGGTACATCGCATTCCGTATTTACTGAGATAGTCATAGAAAGCGTCTTGGGTTTCCTGCCCACCCTCAAAACTAACCAGTTCATTTAAGAAATTATCATCTTTAACCTGCTGTAAATAATCAATGACTTCCGGATATGGCCGAATCACATCAGCGAGATTGAGTAGCGCCAGACCCATTTCTGAAGTAATATTGCCCTGTACAGATTGAGAAAGCGTATCCGCTGCGTTTTTTTCACCTAACCACTCATTTATTTTTTCATTGATCCATGCTGAGGCATCCATAGCCGCCATAATCACACGCATATTTTGTGGGTTGAATAGAATCTTCTTTAATTGCTGCATATCTTCCAGAATAAAATCAAACAACTCCGCCCCTGATTTGGTTTGAATGATTTGTTGCAACTCTTCTATCGAGGCTTGGTTGCTCTTAATGAGGTCAGAAACGATTGTCGGATCATTTTCGAGTTCTACTTGAGAATCACTAGGTGGCAGGCTTGTATTGCTCTTACTCGGAGTAGAAGCCTTTTCATTATCTGCCGAAAATTTTATAAAATCTTCTCGCTCTACGATGGTTATGAGTGCGTCTTTTATGAGGGGATCAGATTTACCTAAGGCTTCTATGATCATTTCTCTGCTGCCAGGTGAAGCAAGACTTGATGTGACATCAACAAACAATCTTCCGCCAGCTGTACGCATAGGTGCAGGAGTCGTTAACAGGTAAAAAGCCAATCCCAGCGGTTTCATGGGATCTGTCATCATTTGTTGATGACCAACAGATACATAAACGTGGTTTTCTTGATCATTCGCTTCAGGGATGGGGAATAAAGTCGTGATCGGCCGACTCTGGACGATATAAAATGTATCCTCGGCCAAACACCATTCGATATCTTGTGGGCAACCAAAATAAGCTTCAATCTGTCTGCCTATCCTTGCTAATTGTAAAATTTGTTGTTCAGTAAGTGTTTGAGTCTCTTGCTGATCGAGTTCGATCTGCCGGGTCTCTGTTCCGCCTTCTTTTAGTCCGTAAATAGCCAATTTTTTGGTTGCTATTCTCTTATCGACAATTTTCTCTTGCTGTACTTTATAACCATCGGCAGATACCAAGCCAGAGACCAGAGCTTCGCCAAGTCCAAAACTGGCATCGATGGATAGCAGTTTTCGGTTAGAAGTAATCGGATCAGCGGTAAATAAAATCCCTGAAGCCTGTGGAAAAACCATCCTTTGAACGATAACGGATGAATAAACTTGACTGTGGTCAAATCCATTTTGCATACGGTAGATTACGGCACGATCCGTAAATAGAGAAGCCCAACATTTGCTGATATGCTGAAGGATTGCTTCTATGCCGATGATATTTAAATAGGTATCTTGTTGACCTGCAAAAGAGGCATGTGGTAAATCTTCAGCGGTGGCACTAGAACGCACTGCATAAGCATGTTCATCACCCAGCTGGGTGAGATAGTGAGAAACTGCCTTCACAACATCGAAAGGAATTTCTGCTTCCACAATGATTTGCCGAATCTTCTTACTGATTTCACCGATTTGATCCCGATCTTCTACTTTTAGCATAGTTAGTTGATCCAACAAAGCATGATACGTTTGGTTCTGTTCGAGGGCTTGGTGATATCCTACTGTTGTAATACAGAATCCTTCTGGTACTTGTATTCCTTCTATTTGTGATAGTTTCCCTAAATTTAACCCTTTTCCGCCAACGAGCAAAAGCTGTGTATTGTCCACTTCCTGAAAACCGAGAACTAAAGAACGCATTTATTATCGCTCCTAACTATTAAATTGAGAAAAAAATTGACAAGAATTTAACGGTATGATAATATAAATATATAAGATGCAATTATTATGCCTAACTATAGAATTTCAGTCGTGAGTTGATTATATCATCGTGTCTTTTCATATGCAATATATAAGAATCTGATGAGATAAATCAGGTTCTTTTTTTGATTTCAGCTATCATTAGTGTTAAAGCAAATAAACCGTAGCCCCTCAAGTGGCCTACGGTTTATTTGCTTTAATATTAGAATGACGTAATAGGGTATATTATAATCCCTTCACTTCAAACTCATAGATCCGCGCTGCCGTATCGGCTCCCTGCGTAGGTTTGAGAATCAATAATTTTACATAGCGGGCTTTTACTAACGCAATTGAATCAGTCGACTCGGCAGCCGAGTTTCCTTGGACGTTGACGACATCCGTCCAGTTCGTTCCGTCGCTGCTGACCTGAATCGTATAATCACTGGTATTAAAACCGGACCACTCTCCTCCGCTCTCAGCATGCTTGATGACAAAAGCGCTGAGTTGATGTTCGGCGCCGAGGTCGACTTGAAGCCAATGGGGCAGATTGCCAATTGCGCACCATTTACTGTTATCCGTCACTTTACCATCTACGGCGTTAGGTGCCCCTTCCTTTTCCCCGCAGGCATGATCGGCTGTTGCAGTTTTACCAAGTGCCAGATTTTTCACTGCTCCAGCTTCCTTACTCACTGTGATGAGCTCTTTTTTCGTAATTGTGTCTTGGCCCGAGCTGTTAGTTGCAGTCAGTGTCACACTATAAACGCCTTCCTGAGCGAACGTCACAACTGGGTTCTTTGATGTGCTGACCGCGGGGCTTCCGCTTTCGAAGGTCCATGACCATCCTTCTGTCACTTCAGTCGACAGGTCGGTGAAGTTTACGCTCTCGCCTGGAGCGACTAGGGTTTGATCAGTTTTGAACTCCGCAGTCGGCTTTGGATAATCCGGCCAGCTAATCTTCACGCTAGAGGATTGACCTTGCTCGTATCTTCCATTGACGGCAACAACCTTCAATACTGTGATAGTTTCTTTGTCTATTCTTCGCATCTCAGGAACGTAAAACACATGATTTGGTGTTGCACCTATGAACATCTCACTGCCATCTGGAAGCACTCGATAGATTTCGTATTGCTTGACCTGTTGGTCAAGCTGTTTCCACTGTAATCTGGCATCTCCATAAATACCATTGCGAAAATCAGTTTGAGTGACCTTAAGATCGCGAACCGCGGGTAGTGGTTTGATCGGGTCATTAGCATTTTGAATGGAGAGCTGGCCAATTTGAATGTTGTAATTATTAACCTCATTCTTAGAATCAAAATACAGTGACAACGCTACGATCCGTTTCCCTTTGTATGGGGTCAAATTCAATGTTTCAGTTGTCCAGTCTGGCGATGTCTTATCCTTCACATTAAGGAAGATATTTTGATCGGGCTGATCTGCGAATGCAAGACCAACCTTCAGGCTTGGCTTATTTTGTGTTTTGTACGTAATAGACAGCTTTGTGCTTGCTTCGATCTTAAGGTCGGTCTTGTAGAGCTTCAAATGTGTCGCATTGTTAGGGTTCAGCACGCCTGATACCTTCAACGAACTGCCGCCGTAATAGGCATCGGACCAATCGAGCACTGGTGAAAGCGGGGTACCTTTGCTGTCTGCAATCCAGCGCCAGGAGGGAAGAATATCCTGCAGACTCCGGTTGTTCCAGCCTTTATCCCGCACCTGCTTCCCTCTTACAAAATATTTCTGTCCGCTTCCCGTGTTGAAGTTGGTGGTGAAAGGCAGCTCATTGATTGGTGATGATTCGATCACATCGTTAGCGATACCTTTCCAGGCTTGATCACTCGAGGTGTTACTCGGATTCCCGTTTGGACCCACCCAGAATTTATTCTCGCGTACGAAGAAATCTTCCATACTCTCTGCGCTGTTAAAAGCCCAATCGGGGCGGTAAATACCAAGGGAAGTAACGGCAGGATCTTTATCCGGAAACAACAGATTCCAGTTCACCTTTGTATCGTAACCCTTGGCTTCGACATCGATGCCTGCATACAAGTCATATGGACTTCTGCCCAAGCTTCTAGCCTTCTCTGCCGAGCTTTTAAGATCCTTCCACCAAAAGTTCAGGAACATATTGTCTGTAATTTGCTTTTTATTGTCTTGCAGGAACATCGCATTCTTGTCGTTAAGTGCATTTTGCCAACTGATACTGCCCTCATTGGTCATGGAATCATACCATACGATGTGCATAGAATTTGACTTGTGTGATTCCAGATAACTTAGGAAAGCTTTCATTTGCTGTGCGTCGGCCGGCGTTCCGCCCTCAGTCTCCTGGTTAATAAACCAGCCGTCAAATCCGTAATGGCTCGCAACCTGGATCAACTTGTCAGCAGCAGGAAAGGAGCCGTCACTATTCTGCTGAAGCATCTGCTTGACCCATTCATACTTCCCGCCATATACGGTTGGTGGAAAGAACACCGTTCCGATGATCGGCACGCCATTTTTATGAGCCGCGTCGATCGTATCAGCGCTTGGAGGTACGATGATCCCTTCGCCCGCGGAACCACCCCAATAGACCAGCTTGTCAACATATTGCCAATAGGTAAATGTGTTAGCTTCGAATTTGCTTGAACCCTGCGATGGAACTCCGCTTGTTCCCGGGTTCAGTGCTGATAAAGCCATGACTCTTGGCGCTTTGGTTGCATGAGCGTTGACTCCATCTGCTACAAAACGGTCCTGCAGCGGGACTGTGCTCCGGTTAAATGCGGCATCCGGGTCGGATGCCGGACTCCACTGAAGCAATTGCTCCGGAAACCAATAGGATGAATAAGGCTGTTTCGCGAACGCAGTTGTGGATAAGGCTGCGCACATCACAAGTAAGAATATAAAACCTGCCCCAATCTTTTTCATGCCATACTCCTCCAATCGATTGATTAAATGATTGCGCTTACATTTTATCAAGTTGGACAAAGCTATAGATAGTGGATTAATGGCAAGTTCAGGTGCATTTATTACAGGTTGTCAGCCTAGGCTATAATCCCAGTGGGGAATTTGCTCCTAGAAATTTGATATTTATATACAAAAAGCCGCAATTATGCGGCTATTAAATGTTTATGATAAGGTATAGCGTCAGTTATTACGCTTTTAGGTTTAAAAGAAAATGCCGTGTGTCCTGATAAGCCTCTGTCCAGCCCATCTTAGCATAGAATCGAAGTCCATCGAGTCCCTTAAAATAATAGGCACCGATTAGCCGCTCCTCAAAATTCGGGGTCACTATTCTAGCTTTCTTTTGATAATTTTGATATGTGTTAATGACATCACACCAAGGCATATGCTTGTCGAGAACCGCAAGGTCTATGAGAGAATCGCCATACATGCAATTTCCATCAATAATGCCGGTTATCCGTGTTCCGTTGGACAACATATTCCACTGTTGAAAATCTCCGTGTATAAAGCTTCTATTAGATTCATTATAGGGTACATAGGTCATCAAACGACTATAGATTTCTTCGTATACGTCTCTTTCCAAGCAAGACGTGCGGAAGAGTTCATGCCAATTCTCCCAGAATGTCCCCGTCTGATCTTCCGCATTTACGGCAATGACGAAGTCTTTCCAAGATGAATAGGAACCATTGCCGTCAGGTCCGATCCAACCATAACCGTTAGTTCCCCCAATATCCGCTTCGGCCATTCTTGTTAAAATGCCGATAATTTCTGGCATCAGACGGGTTTGTTCCTCTGCTGTACAATCGGATAGATTGCGACCTTCCATTCGCTCCATGATCAAATAGGTTAACTGATTAGTCCTCCCTAACCCCAAACATTTTGGGAAAGGGATACCTTGGTCGAGTAGCAAATTAGATACAAATTGTTCGGTCTCATATGCTCGTTCCAAATCGCTGAATTTCACAACATAGTCTTTTCCTTCTAAAATAAAAGAAAACACGTTGCTTATATTGCCGCCAGACAACGGTGTAATCTCAGCCGCTCCCTGTCCAAGATGATTCCACAGTACTTTTTCAATTTCACTCATGGTCAATTCCGGTTTTTCGTAAGCCATATTTACTCCAACTCCTGCTTATTTGAGTCTACATATGAATTTATCCGCAGCATATCAAAAACACCCTCATCCTAAATATCTCGTTTCTCATACTCAAAGGGTTCATCACATGAGTAAATTTCATGGAAAAATCCTACATATGGGATATCGTCTTCTAGACATTTTATACGATATGACAGCTCTTCATCGCATTCCGGGTCTTCACCATTGTTCCGCATTACCTCGAATGCATCAACGATGTTTTCCATGAGGGTTACTTGGATAAACAATGGCAATGTGTCTAACATCGAATCTTCGATCCTGGTCTCGGATCTGTAGCCATCAAGGACTGTTTTAAAATAATCATCCATAAACTGTTTGCGTTTATCAGTGTCTTGTTCAAATTGTATCCAGCCCACTCCAAGTGTCCAGAGATTTGCCAGGTCATACATATACCAACAAAAGCAGGAGTTATCGAAATCAAAAACAGTTATTTGCCCTGTATCAAAATCGATCATATAATTCCCATCGCAGTAATCAAAATGAACCATCCCAAAAGACTCGTGATTCCTGTCCATCCCTTCTAAGGTTGTTAAGAGATCTACCAGTTTCTCCTTCAAAAGAGATAACGAGTTAGGTATTAGCTTATCTATATAATCGGCATTGTATTTATCAAAAAAATCATACCGAGAATGGACAGGTGTATAACCCTTCGACAATTGATGCATTTTCCCAAGAACTTTGCCACAGTTATAATAGTATTCCGTAATAGGAACGCCTTCCCGATACTGATAATTATTTTCCGCGAGCATCCCCCCCTTGGCCTTTTCAAACAAGCAGACAAAAAAGGTATGATTATTAAGAGTTATCGTTTCCAGCAGATTCCCCTTCTGGGAGTTGACCACATTCGAAACACTGCCGCCATGCTCGTACAAATACCTGATATATTCCACTTCACCCAAAATATCTTCTCGGCTTCTGTCACTTAAAAAGGCAATTCTGATTATTTTTGCTTCATAATCAGCTTTATCACAGTTATATGCGACATTCCGTCCTCCTTCATGTGCATTGATAAGCCTGATTTCATAACCTTCCAATCCGTACAATTCCATCACTAATGGAAGTAAGTGTGTATCAGCGATTTTAATAACCTCGTTATAATTCAGAATATCTCTCCTCTCAACTTCTTCAATATATGGATAGTTTACCAGTTCCAGCAGATAAACAGGATGGAGAAAACAACTATAACTGAACTATCCTGCTTCATTAGGTCATCGTTCCTAGGTACACACGAATTAAAATATCTTGGTCATGGTTACCGAATCCAGCCCCATAAAGTGTCAAACCACCAACATTAACAGCCTTCTCGTCAACTGCGAACCGAAGCGTCCAGAATTGTTCCCGTAGCAAAATATCTGCGACAGTAATGTCCGACATCCTTTCTTCATCAATAAATGTGCCCGAAGTGTCAATGCGGATCGTCTTCAATAACCCGTATTGATTTACATTCCGATGCCACCAATCCGGAGTATATATGCCTCGTGCCGCTCTTCCAAAGTCTGCCGGACTGGTCCAAGTTCCAAGCTTCACACCGTTAAAAAAGAACTCAATATCCGAAGGCCAATGATCTTTCAAGCCTGGCGCTTCAGAAGCAATTTCCATTGAAATCTCGATGGCCTCGGGCATTTGACCGGGAAGTAAGTAGTTAGGCGTTTTGTACTCTACGTAACCTCTCCCAAACCACAAAATGCCGGCGTTGACCCGCTCGGGATCGAGAAAATAGCGGGGATCGTCCCAAACCCCAATCTCTTTCTCTTGTGTCCCAAGACCACATGTAGGATGGACATCAAACGAGGTATAATGACCGACTGAAATGGTCTGCTCTCTGATCCTCGGGGTTTGAGTGGCAGTGGGGAGTTCGATTTCAACTCTTTTTTGTTTAAGGAAACACATTTTGTGCGTTCCTCCGTTTAGGCGTATCCTGTGACTTCCTGTAAGTCCAGCTTGTTCGAGCTTTCGGATATGCATAGTAACTATGGAAGGACTAAGCTCTAACTTAGCCGCGATCTCCTTCACATTCATTTCATTATCTGCAATGAGGCTCATAATCCTCCATCTGACTTCGCTTGCCAGCGCTTCATATAACGCCATGAATTTTGCTTCGCCGTTTGCTTTGATCATCATCATAATCACCTGACCTGTGCTTATTGAAATTACATATATATTAATTTAATAAATATAACGTACATCTTCAACCCCGATTCATTGAAAACCTATAAGCAATAGTGTTTAATTTTCTTAGTAGTTAAATATATTGAATTCTTATTTATATGAATTTATTAATGAGGTGGAGAAATGAAATACAATAACCCGGTCATCAAAGGGTTTTATCCTGATCCCAGCGCATGTAAAGTTGAAGACACTTATTATTTGGTCTGCAGTTCCTTTCAGTATTTTCCCGGTGTTCCGATTTTTGAAAGCAAAGATTTAATTAATTGGACCCAAATCGGTCATTGCTTAACCCGAAAGAACCAGATTCAACTGGATACTGTGGACAGCTCCGGTGGTGTATTCGCCCCCACCCTGCGGTACAATAATGGACGATTCTACATGACGACCACTAATGACACTCTGCGCCAGAACTTCTATGTCTGGACTGACAATATTTACGGCGAATGGTCTGATCCGATTAATGTAGATCAAGGCGGTATTGATCCGGATTTGTATTTTGAAGACGGCAAAACGTATTTCATGAGTAATGGGACAGACGATTACGGAGTTAATGGTATAGTCCAATGTGAAATTGAAATTGAAACTGGGCAGAAGCTGTCGTCAAGCCGTTCAATCTGGCAAGGATCCGGTGGGCGTTATTTGGAGAGTCCTCATTTATACAAAATTAATGGACAATACTATCTACTAGCTGCTGAGGGTGGAACCGAATATGGGCATATGGTTACTTATGCAAGGGGCAATTCTCCTACTGGTCCATTCGAAGCCTACCCGCATAACCCCGTATTGACTAATCGAAATTTAGGCGGTTACGAGCTTCAGGGAGTTGGACATGGAGATTTGGTACAAGACCATGAGGGGGATTGGTGGCTGTTACATCTTGGATTCCGGCAGACTGGCCAGTATCTTACCTATCACCATTTGGGGCGCGAGGTTTTTCTAACTCCGATTACCTTTGGCGAGGATGGATGGTTTACAGCAGGTCATGAAGGTACCACACTTATAAGTTTCGAGACTGATCGTATTGCGGACACAGTCATTCAGCAGGAGAAAAGAGTCTTTACGTTCGAGAACACAGATTGGAATTTAGACTGGTGTTACCTGCGTCACCCGGTTACAGAAAATTATCGGTTAGAAGCTGATAAAATAAAGCTTAAAGGAACTGCAGTTACGTTAGATATCCCGGCTACTCCGACATTTATTGGTATTCGTCAAAAAGATTTTAACGCAATTATTTCGTGCCAAGTCAGCCTTACGAATGGTGAAGCCGGAATTACACTTTACATGGACGAAAATCACCATTATGATTTGGCCTTGCGTAAACATCCAGAGGGTTATGAGATTATCGAACGGCTGAATATCGGAGATATCAAATCCATTGAAAAAACAAAAAATATAGGTCAGTGCAACCATGCTTCATTAGTTGTCAAAAGCAGTCCAACGCATTATCAATTTTATATCCAGGTAGACGGTATTGAGATCTTACTCGGAGCTGCGCAAACCAAATATCTATCCTCTGAAATAGCCGGAGGATTCACAGGTGTGCTTATTGGTTTGTACGCCACTGGAGAAGATCAAGATTATAATGCGATATTCACAAGCTTTAGCTGCCTTTATTCTTAAACCTTCAAATTAAAATGAACTGTTCAAGGCTAAGGGTCTTATAAATAAAAGAGGGGTTAACCCCTTAATTATGGTTAACCCCTCTTTTATCAAAACCAACAAGATCCTAAGAAAAATTAGATATCCAGCTTCCTTGTACTTAACGCTTTTACCATTACAGGATCTCTATGTGAAAAGAACAAGCTCTCTTTTGTGTCTAACAGCGCAATTTGTTCTATATCCTCTGAGTTTAATTCAAAGTCAAAGATATTAAAGTTTTCAATTATTCTTTCTTTCCGGACAGACTTTGGAATCACAACAACTCCTCTTTGCGTCAACCAGCGTAAAACCACTTGGGCAACAGATTTATTATATTTTTGGGCTATTGATACTAAAACTTCGTTCTGAAACATGTTGTTTTTACCTTCAGCAAATGGACCCCATGATTCAATCTGAACATTGTTTTCTTTCATGAATGCAGCACTTTCAATTTGTTGGCAGAAGGGATGTGTCTCAACTTGATTAACGGCAGGAGTTACTTCATTATGAATAATCAAATCAATCAGACGATCGTTCTGGAAGTTACTTACGCCAATCGCTCTTATTTTTCCTTCACGGTACAATTCCTCCAGCGCCCGCCAAGAACCATGCACATCACCAAATGGCTGATGAATTAAATACAAATCCAAATAATCAAGTTGCAATCTTGAAAGGGATTTTTCAAATGCTTCCTTTGTACGTTCGTATCCTGTATCTTGAACCCATAATTTCGTAGTAATAAATAGATCCTCTCTTGGTACTCCACTCCGTTTGAGGGCTCTTCCCACCGCTTCTTCGTTTAGGTATGAGGCTGCGGTATCTATCAGTCGATAACCTGACATGATCGCATCGTAAACAGCTTGTTCACATTCAGCTGCATCTTGAATTTGAAAAACCCCAAAACCAAGTATCGGCATTTCAACACCATTGTTCAAAATAACTTTTTGCATAAAAAATCCTCCTATTAGTTGATGATATAGCTCTATTTAAAAGTGTGAACTATCAATATCCATTTTAGACAAAGCTTCATTTAGACTATCTACATCTTCCTTTGTTAATTTGAGATCAGCTCCATATAGGTTTTCTTCTAATCTGTTTAATTTTGTAGTGCCTGGAATTGGAATGATATATGGTTTTTGAGCTAATTCCCACGCGAGTACGACTTGAGCTGGTGCTGCATTTTTACTTTTTGCAACTTGAGTAATTAAATCTAATAACACTTGATTATGATCAATCACATCAGGTTTGAATCTTCCCATGAAACTTCGATAGTCACCTTCATCATATTTGGTTTCCTTGGTATATTTACCACTTAAGAAACCATTTCCTAATGGACTGTAAGCGATAAAAGCAATTCCTAATTCTTCACAAAGTTCAAACAACTCTTTTTCCGGTTCACGCCACATCATGGAGTACTGATTTTGGGTTGCAGTAATCGAACATACAGCATTTGCTCGTTTCATATAATCAATCGGTGCATTTGAGACACCCCATGTTTTAATCTTCCCTTCAGCTATTAAATCTTTCATTGTTTCAGCGACAGCTTCAGGTTCGACATTTGGATCCACTCGGTGCTGATAATATAAATCAATGCAATTGACCTTCAACCTTTTTAATGAACCTTCTATTTGTTCACGAATAGAATCTGGTGTGCTATTCAAAATAAGTTGAGGTTGACCGTCTACAGCTTCTTGTCCTAAAATTCCGAATTTAGTTGCAATCACAACTTGATCTCTTTGTGGTGCAAGGGCTTCGCCTACTAATTCCTCATTGGAATCTCCATAAAAAGCAGCAGTATCAAAGAAATTACATCCTAGTTCAACTGCTCTGCGAATTAATTTAACCATTTCATTACGATCTGCTGGCTTTCCATAGGCATGATCCATTCCCATACAGCCAAACCCTATTGCCGAAACTTCCAAGCCACTATTTCCTAATTTACGCATTTGCATCCGTGATCTTCCTTTCGCATGAAGTTCAGTCAAAGTTCAACGCTCGACGTAGTCTGCATTATTTTCAGCACGTTAATCCAGCTAAATTAGTTTGGGTACTATTTTAGTATGCAACAATTTTTCACAAAACAGATATCATAATAGTATTAAATCATTGCCTATTCCTCTCATTTCATTGAATCCTCCCTATGTATGAGTCACTTTATATCGACTACAAGGATTTCAAACCAAATCTTAAGATTAGATAAATATTGATTCTGCTCCCTTTAAAACAAATTCCCCACAGGTAATAATGGATACAAACCTACTATTGGAGTGAACAGTAATGATTAACATACTCGTTGTTGAAGATGATAAGCATGTAAGAAGACTTCTTGAAGCTGTTCTGAAACGCGAAGGATATGATGTTGTAACTGCTGAAGACGGAGTTAAAGCTTTGGAGGTCCTTGATTCACAGCATATTGATCTAATCATTCTGGATATCATGATGCCTAATATGGATGGTTATGAATTCGCCAAGGAAGTAAGAGATGCCGATAGCTTGGTCCCCATTCTTATGGCTACAGCAAAACAGCTGCCTGAAGATAAGAAAAAGGGGTTCCGGATTGGAACTGATGATTATATGACCAAACCCATTGATACCGAAGAAATGCTGCTCAGAATCCAAGCGCTGCTTCGCCGTTCACAAATCGCAAGTGCCCGCAAATTAGTAGTGGGTAAAGTGATCCTTGATTATGACGCATTGACAGTAACCCGGGAGGACGAGAGACAAACGCTACCGCAAAAAGAATTCTATTTGTTGTATAAGTTATTGTCTTATCCTGAACGGATTTTCACGCGCATCCAGCTTATGGACGAGATATGGGGCATGGAAAGTGAAAGTACGGATACAACCGTTAATGTGCATATCAATCGCCTGCGGAAACGGGTTGACGCTTATCCAGAGTTTGAACTGGTTTCCGTCAGAGGTCTTGGATACAAGGCGGTGCGAAGCCAGTGAGCAAAATAAGTAACAAGCTCAGCAACAGAATCAGCCTTCCCATCTATTTTTCTCTTATCATATTTTTCATCTTTCTTATTACCGTTGTGATTACAGGACTACTCTTCTTTCTCGCACAGGTTTTTGGTTTGTTGAACGAAGAGCTTGCCCAGGATGGATTCGTACTACCCATAATGGTATTAATCGCTTGTACAATTATCGGTACCACGATATCAGCCATCACAAGCCGGAAAATGGTAAAATCCATCCGGTTATTTATTGAGGCCACAGAGCGTCTTGCCAGCGGTGACTTCTCCATGCGGCTCCAGCTCAAAAGCCCGCCAGAGTTTGAAATTTTATCAGAGAATTTTAACCGGATGGCTGAAGAGCTTGGGGGTATCGAAATTCTGCGAACCGATTTTGTGAATAATTTTTCCCATGAATTCAAAACACCGATTGTATCTATTAAAGGGTTTGCCGAAGTCTTAAAGAACGATGATCTTACCAAAGAAGAACGGAATGAATATCTAGATATTGTCATTGAGGAGTCGACCAGACTTGCCTCCCTTGCGTCGAATGTACTGGAGCTGACGCAGGTTGAGACGCAAAAGATTCTGACAAACAAAATGCGGTTTAATGTTGGGGAACAAATTCGCCAGTCTGTGCTTTTACTGGCTGCCAAATTTGAGAAGAAGCACCTGAAGCTGAATGTTAATATTCAGGATTATGAACTCTCCGGCAATAAAGAGCTTTTAAATCAGGTTTGGTTAAATTTATTGGATAACGCGATCAAATTCACTCCTGAACATGGAGAAATTGAAGTTAACATGAAGAAAAACGAAGATAACCTGTTGATTCTAGTTCGTGACTGCGGAAGCGGTATTCATCCTGAGGCTCTTCCCAAGATATTCGATAAATTTTATCAGCAGGATACTTCCCACTCGACTGCAGGCAATGGACTTGGATTAGCAATTGTTAAAAAAATCATTCATCTACACCATGGAACCATTTCTTGCGAAAGCATTCCATTACAAGGAACCACATTTACAGTTACGATTCCGATTGGAATGTAGTACGAGCCCTGGAGAACCTCATCGTTCTTTCAGGTTTTTTTTATTTTTCAGAAAAGTTAACTTTCAGTTTATCTTCTTTCGTTATCATTTAAGCAACGCCACATAAAGGAGTCAGATGTATGGTAACTATACTTAAGTACTTAAAACCGAAGGAATGGGCCCTAATCGGTATCAGCATCCTGTTCATTGTCACACAGGTATGGCTGGATCTGGAATT
This sequence comes from Paenibacillus sp. FSL E2-0190, assembly GCF_037992965.1. Lineage (NCBI taxonomy): Bacteria > Bacillati > Bacillota > Bacilli > Caryophanales > Paenibacillaceae > Paenibacillus > Paenibacillus sp. FSL E2-0190. Next base: position 3,526,043 of record NZ_CP150306.1, on the reverse strand, counting down.
GCCCGGTTATATGAGCGAGATTACTCGTCTTGTACAGATACCAGGAAGTGAAATGAGCGAAATCATTGCAGCCGGAGGCTGGATGTTGCTCTGTGCCCTCGGCAGCTTAGCTACATCAATCATAGTGGCAGGGATCGCCGCTAAAATTGCCGCTAACTTCTCTTCAAGATTACGCTCCAAATTGTTTGATAAGGTACAGTCTTTCTCTATGGAAGAAATCAACAACTTCTCTACAGCTAGTTTAATTACCCGTTCAACAAATGACATTACACAAGTGCAAATGCTGATTGTCATCGGTCTGCAACTCCTGGTGAAGGCTCCCATCCTTGCCGTTTGGGCAATGCTCAAAATTACAGGCAAGAGTTGGCAGTGGTCGCTTGCTACCGGTGTCGCCATTGGGGTATTGATTCTTATTGTCGGCATAGTGATCGTGCTAGTGCTTCCGAAATTCCAAAAATTGCAGCAACTGACTGATAATCTTAATCGTGTTGCAAGAGAGAATCTTACCGGCCTTCGTGTCATTCGTGCGTATAATGCGGAAAGTTACCAGGAAGATAAATTTAGCGTAGCCAACAGCGAGCTTACCCGAACGAATTTATTCGCCAATAATGTACTGTCCATGATGATGCCAAGTATTTCTCTGATTATGAGCGGTTTAAGTCTCGCAATATATTGGATTGGTGCTATTTTGATTCAAAATGCCAATGGTACGGCGAAGATGGGCTTATTTTCAGATATGATTGTCTTCTCATCCTATGCAATGCAGGTGGTTATGGCATTTATGATGCTGATCATGATTTTTATCCTGATGCCTCGTGCCCATGTATCCGCTAAAAGAATCAATGAAGTGCTGGATACTAAGCCAAGCTTAGAGAACGGATCACTTACTTCCTCCAAGGCAAATCGGTTGGGTGAGGTCGAATTCAAAAATGTCAGCTTTAAATATCCGGATGCAGAAGAATACGTTATTGAAGATATCAGCTTTACGGTGAAAAAAGGAGAAACTGTAGCCTTTATCGGTTCAACCGGATGCGGAAAAAGTACCGTCGTGAACCTGATTCCTCGCTTTTATGATGCTACAGCAGGTGAAGTGTTGGTGGATGGAATTAATGTTAACCAATATGAGCAAACTGCACTGCGCAATAAAATGGGATATGTATCTCAGAAAGCGATTTTGTTTGGCGGCACGGTGAGCTCTAATGTTGCTTTTGGCGATAATGGCAGTGATCTGTCCTCGGATGTTGTTGATGCCATTTACACCTCTCAAGCTTCAGATTTTGTTGAAAAGATGGAAGGAAGCTACGAGGCTCATGTCTCTCAAGGCGGTACGAACTTGTCTGGCGGTCAAAAACAACGTCTTTCCATTGCCCGAGCCATTGCCCGTCGTCCTGAAATATTAATCTTCGACGATTCCTTCTCAGCGCTCGATTATAAGACGGATCGCAAATTGCGAAGTGAATTGAAGAAAAAATCCAGCGGTACAACGATACTAATCGTTGCCCAACGGATCGGTACAATCAAAGATGCAGACAAAATCATTGTACTGGAAGCCGGACGAATGGCAGGCATGGGAACACATGATGAATTGATGCAGACCTGTGATGTCTACCAAGAGATTGCTTACTCACAACTTTCAAAGGAGGAGCTAGCTTAATGAACAAAAGCAAAGAGCAACTCAACACGTGGAGCAAACTTCTCCACTATTGCAGAAAATATATCCCTGTAGTTCTTATAGCTATTATTAGTGCAGCAATCGGTACGGTTCTGACTCTGCTTGGACCGGATAAGCTTTCGGAGATGACAGACTTGATCACTGCGGGCCTCGTCACCGGTATTGATATGGAAGCAGTAACTTCTATCGGCCTTTTCCTTGTATTTATCTATATCCTTAGCGCTGTGTTATCTTTGGTACAAGGATTAATTATGTCCGCAGTTACGCAAAAGGTCTCCAAAAACTTAAGAGCCGATCTCTCACGCAAAATGAACAAACTTCCGATCTCTTATTATAATAATTCTACAACCGGTGACATCCTGTCCCGGGTTACCAACGATGTGGATACGATCGGGCAAGCTTTAAACCAAAGCGTCGGCACACTGGTAACTGCCCTTGCCCTCTTTACGGGATCCATCATCATGATGTTCAAAACAAATGTGATCATGACTATTACGGCGGTTGTTGCAACTATCATTGGCTTTGGCCTCATAGCGGCAATTATGAAAAAATCCCAAAAGTATTTTCAAAGTCAGCAAGAATACTTAGGGAAAATCAATGGCCATGTGGAGGAAGTATATACAGGACATACTGTAGTGAAAGCCTACAATGGTGAATCACAAATGCGCAATACATTTGAATCCCTGAATATGAATCTTAAAGATAGTGCATTTAAAGCGCAGTTCCTCTCCGGTCTTATGATGCCGATTATGATGTTTATAGGCAATCTAGGTTTTGTGGCCGTTTGTGTAGTTGGTGCTGTACTTGCTATGAACGGAACGATATCCTTTGGGGTCATTGTAGCCTTTATACTGTATGTCCGTTACTTTACACAACCGCTCTCTCAGATTGCTCAAGCCGCACAAAGTCTGCAATCGGCTTCCGCGGCAAGCAAACGTGTCTTTGAGTTCCTCGATGCTGACGAAATGGACAATGAAAGTCATAAAGAAAGACATCTTAAAACTGCTGTGGGCAAAGTTGATTTTGAACATGTGCAATTTGCTTATGAAAATTCAGATAAACTTGTGATTAAAGATTTTTCTGCAGAGATTAAGCCTGGGCAAAAAATTGCTATAGTCGGTCCTACCGGCGCAGGTAAAACTACACTGATAAATCTTCTAATACGGTTTAATGAATTAAAGGGCGGAGAAATATATATTGATGATACCCCCATCAGCAGCTTAACAAGAGAAAACATCCATGATCTATTCTGTATGGTCTTGCAGGACACCTGGCTTTTTGAGGGCACTATCAGGGAAAATCTAGTGTACAACAAAACAGGTGTAACCGATAAAGAAGTTGAAGATGCTTGTAAGTCGGTAGGCTTGCATCATTTCATTCAGACCTTAAGTGCCGGTTACAATACCATACTAAATGACAAAGTTAATTTATCCACCGGCCAAAAGCAACAGCTTACGATCGCCCGCGCGATGCTCAAAAATGCCCCAATGCTCATCCTCGATGAAGCTACAAGCTCAGTCGATACAAGAACAGAGCTCTTGATTCAGCAGGCAATGGATAAGCTCATGGAGGGAAGAACCTCTTTTGTTATTGCGCATAGACTCTCAACCATTAAGAACGCCGATGTGATTCTGGTTCTGAAGGAAGGCGATATCCTGGAAAGCGGCAGCCACGAAGAACTACTTGCCAAAAATGGTTTTTATGCGGAGCTTTATAATAGCCAATTCGACCAAGCCTCTTAAAGCCTAGTTGACACTGTGAATTATATAGCGAAAGTCAAAAAGACCTACTCATTGTTCTTATCCAGAACAATGAGTAGGTCCTTTATTTGCTATGAACACATATCATCTACTGGCAAGGAATTCATCAAGCTGTTTTTGCTTTTCAGCAATGACTTTATCTAGGCCGGCCGATTTTTGGGCGGCGATAAATTTCGGCAATTCTTTATCCAGATCAACCGATCCGGTCTCAAGCATCTTTTGATATTCTCTTAGAACGTTTGCTAGTGCTCCGACTTCGGATTTGACTGGCTCGCTGTCAAAGGTGAAGCCCAGTGCCGGCGATGATTTAGCGCCTTCGTTGAACTTTTTGAACTGCTCCCACTTGTCTGGAGCTTCCGAACTCCAGACATAGTTCAGGAATTGATTTCCCAGCTCCCAAGCGACGCCCGGTGCGTACTGTCCTGACTTCTCCGTCTGCGTCATAACATTACCATTAAGTGTAAAGTGTGTACCTTCAATACCGAAGTTAAGCAGATTAATAATCTCTTGATCTGTATGAAGCAGGTTAATCAGCATCATGGCGCGTTCCGGGTTCTTAGACGTTGATGAGATGGCTAACATGGCGCCGGTAGTCTCCGATGTGGCGACCGTTTTACCTGTTAAAGTAATTTGTGCAAGCTTGCCATCAAGTCCTGTCGCGGATGCGATTTCTTCTGCTTTGCCTGGCTTAAGAGGCTCTACCGTGGAAAATACATTGCCCGTCTTATAAGCATCAAGGGATGACGTTTGGGAAGTGGCCGCATCTTTGTTAAGATACCCCTTCTGGAAGAAATCACGGGTTACTTTTAATGCATTTAAGTATTGTGGATACTCTTCGGCCGGTTTGACTGTCGCTTCCGTGCCATTCTTATCGATAGCGCCAGGTATCGTCGTATCACCTAAAAAATCCAATTCCACAAAGGAGTGAGAGGCGAACGTGCCACCCGTTGTATACAGCGGATACATGGTTGGCTTCTTCTCTTTAACGATCTTATAAACGGCATCTAAATCTTCGATCTTTTGCACTTTACTCATGTCAATGCCGAGTTCATCAGCGATATCCTTCCGGTACACAATGCCCCCTGACGATGCCAATTCTTTATTCGTAGGGACTGCATAATTTTTGCCGCCGATTTTGGAGCCATCGAGAAAAGCTGGATCTAAGCTATCCTTAATGCCCTGGCCATACTGATCGAGCAAGGGACCGAGATCTAAGTAAGCACCTTTGGCAACGTTCTTTGCATACCCGTTCCATGAGGCTGTAAATAGAATGTCTACGGGCTCTCGAGAAGCGATGATGAGGTTAGTCTTATCATCCCATGCTCCCCAATCGATTGGTGCGATATCTACCGTCGCGTTGATTTTTTCGGTCAAGATCTTGTTCAGCGCTTCCTCGACGATAGCCTCGTCCGCCTGTGGAGCTCCTTCGTAGACCAGCTTTATTTTATAAGGCTCCAGCTTCGAGGGCTCATTGGATGTGTTATCGGTGGTTGAGTTCGCTGATGAGCTCGGTGCGGCGCTTTCTTTTCCGGCATTATCTGGTGTAGCGTTGTTCGAGTTGTTTGAATTGCCGCAAGCCGTAGTGGCTAATGCTGAAATAAGCATCAGTGTGAGAAGCAGTGAAGCCTTGCTTTTCGTATCCTTCATTTTCAAGTAATCCCCCCATAAAATAAAATGATATGCTAAACCATATACTGGTTTTAGCCGTTTCCGTGCCCACGTAAGTGATCGGCAATCTTAGCCTTTAACGGAGCCTACTGTCAGGCCTCTGATAAAGTATTTCTGGAAGAACGGGTAAGCAAATACGATAGGTCCAACACCTACAACCACCATCGCCATACGCACGGTTTCACTTGGGAAGTTGATCATTCCGCCAGCTCGGGTAATTTCAGCCATCGCGTTCGGGTTACTGGATAAGTACTGGATGTTGACCATCATCTTGTAAAGAAAGTACTGCACGGATATATTGTGGTTGTCTGTAATAAACATTAGGCTTAGGAACCAGTCGTTCCAGTATGTCAGTGTTTGGAACAGTGCAACGGTTGCCAGAACCGGCAGAGATAATGGCAATACAATTCGGATAAATATCCGTAGCTCCCCTGCCCCATCTATTTTTGCTGACTCCAGCACAGCTTCAGGTACGGTCTCCTTAAAGAAAGTGCGCATGATCAGTACCCAGAATGCGGACATGATCAGCGGCATGATCAGTGCCCAAAGTGTATCTTTTAATTCCAGCATCTGTACGTATACCAAGTACCAAGGGACTAAGCCGCCGGAAATCAGCATCGTTAGAAAAACAAAAAATGTAAAATACTTTGCCTGCGGAAAATTATTCCGTGAAATGGGGTACGCATACAGAGCTATTATGATGACACTTAGTATCGTACCTATCACCGTGACGGTTAGTGAGATTCCATAGGAATGAACGATTTGACTGATATCTTTCATTAGGAATCGATAGGCTGCCAGATTGAAATTTTCGGGCATAAATCGATATCCGTGTGTCATAACGGACTGCTCATCGGAGAACGATACCGAAAGAATCAGCAAAAGCGGTAGGATACAGAGCGCCGAATAGATGACAAAGAAGATGTTGATGAGGGTTGACGCCCATCCCGACAGCTGATTCTTTGGATTGGACCCAGATAAGGATTTACTCATTGTATTGGTCATAAGGGCTCCTCTCTTAGAACAGCGCGTTCTCGCGGTTAAAGCGGCGAACGACCCAATTAGATACAAAAACCAAGATGAAACCAACGACTGATTGGAACAGGCCTGCTGCTGAGGAAAGTCCGATATCCCCAACGGTCAGGAAGGTGCGGTAGACATAGGTATCGATAACGTTTGTCACAGGGAACAATGCCCCCGATTCACGTGGCACTTGGAAGAATAGGCCAAAGTCGGCATTGAAGATCCGGCCAACCTGCAGCAAAGTCATAATCGTGAGGACAGGCATGATCAAGGGAATCGTGATTTTCTTGATCTGTTGCCACTTGTTTGCCCCATCAATTGTCGCGGCTTCGTAGTACTCCTCGTCGATACCAATGATTGCTGCCATATACACAACCGTGTAGTACCCCATGTTCTTCCACGTGTTAATGATCGGCAAAACGATCGGCCACACTTCTTTCGTGAAGTACCAGCGTACGGAATCAAGACCAAGCGCCGGCAGCAACGTGCCGTTGAAGTATCCTCGCTCGTCGCTCATGAACCCATACACTAAGTACGAGATGACGATCATCGACAGGAAGTATGGCAGGAACATGATCGTTTGGTGTAGCTTCGAGAGGAAGCGGTTCTTCATCTCATTAAGCATCAAGGCGAACCCTAGAGGAAGCGCCATGTTCAATACAATAAACAGCGAATTATAAAGCAATGTGTTGCGAATGATGATGTACGAATCCTTCGAGGCAAACAGATATTCGAAATTCTTCATCCCTGTCCATGGGCTTCCCAGGATTCCGTCCTGGTAATTGATTGTTTTAAAGGCAATAACGATCCCGAACAAAGGGATGTAGTTATTTATTACAAGCAGAATGATTCCCGGCAGCATCATTGCGTAGAACATCCAGTAAGTACGAATATTCTTCACGATGGAAAAATTACGTACAGTACGTATTGGTTTCCTATTTGTAGGAAGCGGCATAGCTTTCAATAGAGTTGTTGCACTCCTTTCACTGTCTTACACACTCCCCACACCGTTGTTTAGGCGGTAATGGGGAGTTCAGGTTTTCACTATTGAGCCGTAACGTCAATTGTGACGTTACTTATTGAGGTTCTGTTCCCCACTGAAGAGCGCCTGCGATATAGCCAGTTGTATGGCTCCAATCGGTGTAAGTCGAATCGGTCGGATCGAAGGAGTAATCTCCCGTCTGCGTGTAGTTCGTCCAATCGGTCTTGTTCACGCGGATCTGAAGCTCAATGCTGGCTCCAGCTGCCAAACTTCCGGCTCCGCTCGTAAAGCCGATTTCCAGATAATGATCAGCTCCTGTCAAAGGAGCCGGCAACTTGACGAAGTCGCCAGTTACGTTGCTACTGCCGACAGTGGACCAATCGCACCAGAAATTCTGGTCCTTCTCCCCATCGATCGTGTAATAATAATGAAGCTTCACGTCGGACAGATTGATGGCAGTGGTACCGGTGTTCTTCAGCTTTATCCGAGGGCTCAACGAATTGCTCGTTGCCGTAACAGGAGAATTGTACTGCTGCACTTTGATAGAACCACTTTCGGCAGTGGGGGTATCGACCACGGAGACCTCAAGATTCGCACTTACTCCTGCGCTAAAGTTGAACGTCAGCGTTGTTGTTCCCACCGGTTGGGCAGCCAGATATGCCTTCTGAATCGTCACTGTCGTGCCTGATACGGTGTAGTCCGTACCAGCAACTAGGGCAGTCGTGCCATTATTAATGCCGATGAGTGTGTTATCGTTCAGCGTCAAGGTCACCGGAATGTCGGTCTGATTCGCGGGTTGCTTGTCAAAGGCAGCGGTCGTCGGACTGATCGTCGAGTTAATAACCGACGAATCGTTCACAGCAACGGATAGCGTAGCAGATGAACCGGCGTTAAACAGGAAAGTAAGGTTCGCCTTGCCGATTGGCTGCTGAGCGAGATAGCTCTTGTGTAGAGTGACCGTGTTGCCCGAAACGGTATAGTCCGTGTCCACAACAAGAGATGTCGTACCGTTCTTAATGTCGGTGAGCGTGTTGCCGTTCAACGTTAGAGTCACCGGAATATCAGCTTGATTTGCTGTTTTCTTATCAAAGGCAGCAGTCGTTGGACTAATGGTTGAATTGCTGCTATTTCCGGTTGCGAATGCGGCAATGAATACCAACCCTGAATTCCAATAAACGGTATGTTCATTTGTAGTCCATTCTTGGAAGTTATCGGTATAGTTTTTGGCTGCAAATCTTGATATCTGGTTTCCTACGGTTATGTCGTTGGAGTATTTATTCGGTCCTCCGACAAGATATCCCTTAGGTACACCAGTTAATCCATCTGTTCTATACATGATGCTGAACGGATATTTCACGCTGTTATCGCCGTAACCTGATACAAAAGATACGCCTACCGGGTTCTGGCCAAGAATCCAGTCTAACTGACTATTGTTAATCTCATTAATGATAGCGCGGTTGCTCTCAAAAGTTCCCAGTAACTTCGTACCGATGATCATTTCCATCGGTGTGTCCGCAACCTGCATGGTGATTCCCCAATAGTAGTTACCATCTTTTATGATGCTTTTCCAAGGGCTATCGTTATATCTGCTCACTTTGTCATTGAACCATTGCTGGAATTTATCCGAATACCAGCTTAAGACTCCGGAGTCCGGATTAGCAGATTTCAGATAACTGAAGAAGCCTGTATTCCAGGTGTTTGCCCAACCACTGGCGAAATCAAGGGTATCCTCAAAAAATATTCCCATATCGGTGTAATTCGCCAGGAAATAATCATTGTATTCGGCATCGCCGGTCGATCGGTACAGGGAGCCTGCAGCCCACAGACGATTCGAAGCGTCATCCGTCACATCGTAAGGCCATCTGCCCGTGTTAGGCGTCCGAATATTTTCCGGATGTGCTTCCAGGTACCCCCATGCGTCTATTGCCGCATCCAAGCAACTTTGGGCAAAAGCCGGATCAATATTCTGATAAATTAAGTAGGCATGTGCCAATACACCGGCTGCGGTAGCTGTATCGGCGGTCGTTTTGATATCAGTCCGCGAGCTTACCGTATCCTTATCGATAATTTCTCTGTCTACCATATTGTCGTCATCCTGAAAGGTCACTCGCGCATAGAAACCGCCAGTTGCAGCATCCTGCATTTTGAGCATCCATTCCAGTTCCCACCTTGCCTCATCCAGGATGTCGGGAATGCCGTTTCCGCTCTCAGGAATATTAAATTGATTGTCTGTAAATTTCTCCGGCATCATTTCATAGGCCCAGAAGAGATCCGACAAGGCTTTGGCTCCTGCGTTAACGTACTTGCCTTTATCGCCCGCATCGTACCATCCCTTGGAAACATCTTTTTTGATGGAAGGGTTGGACATTAAAGGTACTGCTGTGTCAGGAGTAAAATCTGTTCTTTGATAATTTTGAGTGTATGGGCTGGTAATATTAATCCCGGTTCTCTGGTAATAGAAGTATCTCGTTACGTCATTTAAAAAGGGTTCATAGATTTCGTTAGCTTCGCCGATAGTGAACTTGGGCGAATTCTGGAGACCCTGCACTGAAACATAATATTTTCCCGGAATCGTTAAATTTGTGAAATCGGCGGTAAAAATACGCTCCCCGCTATCGATAGCATCATAATTTTTGGTGAGTACAAGCGTTCCGGAGTAAGCTGTCGAATTATTTGTGGCGTTAATAATGTTAAACGGAGTACCTGCATCGACCGTGAGCACATCCTCAAAACCAGTTACAAGCGCTTGCTTTACTCCATCTACGGGATATCCTAATTGATTAACCTTGATGGGGGCGTACTCTTTCTCCTTATCGGGAGACGTAACCCTAATGTCATTAAGCCACACTTTTAAAGGTTGAAAACCATTATTCTTGATGGATAATGCATCTATGGAAGATACATCAATTCCTTGGGAGACCTGAATTAGATCCTTTAACGGGATCTTCACATGGGTCCAACTTGTAGTAATGTTGACGTAATTGTTAATGTTTACTGTAGTGGTAATTTCATTGCCGGCAGCTCTTTCGAATACCCGGTCTTTGAAGCCCAGTAAAAAGGACTCTCCGCCCGCATTTCCTTTGATATTAAACTCAAGGAATCCATTTGGATGGTAAGAGGTAAAGTCATATGCTTTCCAGCCGGCAACCGTAATTAAAGCGTTGTACCAGGAAGGACTGGTAGGCGTCTTCGCATTCAACAATAATGAAGGCAATCCATTGTACATTGCTGTAGAATCAATGGGAAGCTTGCTGTTCTCCGTCTCCAATCCAAACCCGCTATCTCCTGCCCAGCCGTCGGATATATTACTGAATATTTGGTAATCTAGTAAGTCTCTCCACCCTGCAGGCGCTTCGGGGGTTGCCGCATTAGTCTTGATCGGATTTGAAAAAAAGATAGTCACAAACATAGTTAATGCCAGAAACACGCTTACTTTTTTCCTCATTACCTCTCCTCCTAAAAAGTTTTGTGAGCATAAACTGCTTCGCTCCGCTTCATACAAAAATCAGTTCGAAAGTTTACACTTAGTTAGTGAGAGTTACTCTATGATTAACTTCGTATACCATCACCTCTTTTTTTGAAAACGCTTTCTAATAAAATCATTTTAATTCACGAAGTTAATCCTGTTATATAGAAGAAATAAAGGAACATAGAAGAAAACAAGCCACAATATTATGGCTTGTTTTCCATGTACCAATTATTTACTTCTCTCGTGATTACGTCGCCGCCATTCTTGTAAAATTGGGCTACGAACTCATCAAAGTAGGAGATCGGCTTCTCGCCATAAATGATGCTCAGATAACTCTCCGTTGCGAGTTTCTGCAGGAACACTCCGTGTTTCTCCATCCCGTCCGTTAAAGGTCCGTGGTATCGGTTTGGGATTTCGAGTCCCTGCTCGGCAATCGCCACCCCAGCCGCCGTAAGTTGAGCTGAATTTAAACCTTTAATAGCTTGTTCGATCGGCGTCGTCACTATGGCTTCCGAATTTTCAGATAATTTTCTGATTGCATCCGCATTCATATAAGGCAAGGCTGGAGCACCACCTGTCAGCGGATAGAGCATCCAGCGCATATCCATTGAAGACCCGTCCGCAAGCGGCCACTTATCATTTGGCACGCCTTCAGTGGCGAAATTGACAGTAATGACTTTGTCGTTCATGATCACATAATCGTAACCTTCGTGAAACCCTTGTGCGAATCGGGGATCGAAGTACGGGTCATCCGGGCCGAAATTTTTGGCAAGCAACTTGTTATAATAAGCGAACCAGGCTTCCATATTCGTGAAATCCTTGCTGAACACCGTGTAGATACCGTACAACGGCTTTTGTGCCTTGCCCTTTAACCCATCTGGTCCGGCAGGAAGGGGGTAAGCCTGCCAAGCCGCTTCCGGGTCGACCTTCACTGTATCGCCGAGCGGCCAGGCTCCCATCCAAAACGGGCCGAACATGACACCAGCCATTCCGTTAACCGCCAGTTCGGACGCTTGGCTCGGGTCCTGCATGCCTGCATCCCTGTCCATGTAGCCCTTCGCCATCCAGGACGCCATCGTTTCCAGGTATTTCTTAGCATCCGGGTGTACGGCGCCAAAGATCAAGCTGCCCTTCTCGTCTTCATTCCAGAACAGTTTGATGTCAGACGTGCTAATCATCTGCCTTGAAAAAGCTCCGGCAATCGCATCTGTCTGCCCCATCCAGCTCCAGGGACCTTCCTTCAGCGGAACCGCTAGACCAACTTCGTCATCTTCGCCATTCCCATTAGGATCTTGTTCAGAAAATGCCTTCAGCACGTTCTCCAACTCACTTATCGTCGTAGGCGGGTTCAGCGACAGTTTCTCAAGCCAATCCTTACGGATCCACATGACCGTTCCCTCATCTCCTGCACTAAAACGGGGAAGTCCATATATCTTGCCGTCTTTGGTCACTTCTGCCATGGTATAAGCGTACTTCTCCAGCGCTTCTTTTAGCTTAGGATGAGCATACTTCTCGATGGCATCATCCAGCGGAAGCAACTTGTCGGCTTTGAGCAGATACTTCAGGATGTCTCCTTCAGCGCTAAGGGTGTCCGGCAGCTTGCCATTCACAGCCAGCGCGAGCCGAATTTTGGTATCTGCATCTTCGAACTTGCTGACAATCCAATCAAACTTCGTGACGATTCCCAGATTATCTTCCATCCAGCGGGTATGCACGTTGTCTGTAAGGCTTTCATCTGGCTTGAATGCGTTAGGCCGATTCTCGTCTACGATTCCTGTTGTGATCGTTATAGGCGGATCGTATTTAAAGTCCCATACCGGCTTCTTTTCCCCATTGGATGTACTGTTCTGTGCCGTTTTCCCTGTGCTACTTAAACAGCCGGAAACTAGCAGCACTCCGCTCAGAACTGCCCATAGAAAGATGGCCTTTCTTTTTTGCTTCTTCACCGGCCCAATCCCTCCATTCCCGATCGGTATCTGTCCCTGAATTCCTGCGGCGTCACCTGATAATAGTCACGGAATTTCCGAATAAACCAGTTAGTATTGGGATAGCCAATGCTTTCACCAATATGGTAGATTTTATTATTTGTATGCTTGAGCATCTCGCAGGCTTTGAGCATACGCTGCTCGTAAATATATTGGGATACGGTAGTGCCTGTACACTGCTTAAAGATTTTTGACAGATGGTTAGGATGTACGAAGACGCGTTTGGCCAGCAAAGTAAGTGACAAGTCCTTGTCCAGCTCCTTCTGGATGTAGAGTTGCGTCTTCCGGACGATCACCTGGCTGTGGTCCTCGGTCTCCTCCCCTAGCTTATCGCGAAGTGTGCGTAGTAAGTCGAGCGCCCAGCTTTCCAGCTGCGATGCGTGCAGCATTGCTTTTCCTTTTACGAAAGCCGATTGCTCAGGAGTGAGCATTTGGGCCAGCGTCCTGCCACTGCGATTCGCGATATACTGGAAGGCATTGGAGAGAAAGAAAAAGACGTCGCGCATGAGGTAAGGTGAACCCGTATGCATAAGCGGTGACACGAACGCTCGGATCTTAACTTCCGCCGCTTCCCATTGCTCCGTTTCCAAAAGATGTGTCAGCAGAGGCGTTTCATAGAGCTTGCGCATAAGACGCGCTTCCTCTTCATTCCGCTCTGGCACCTGCCCATCCGAAAAACTGTCACTATCCAATCGTGATTTAGCTGTCATATAACTAGCTTGCAGTTCTTCCGGGAATAGACAGTCGGTTTCTCCTACAGAAATTTCACCTTTAAGCAAACGCTGTACTTCTTTCTTTAATCGCTCTATCCGCTCAAGCACCCATTCCGGTTCGGGTGGTGCTCCTGATAGGTCGTATACCAGAGCGAGCAGGTTTCCTTCATCATCCGCAGCCGACCAGCAGTCATAGCGGTCCATCAGCAATTCTTCCAGCATGTTTGTTACCGCGAACCGGATCAGTGACTGCGAATAGAGATCTTGTCCGTCGAAAGGGGAACCCAACCGAACAAGGCACATCGAGACATGACCTGGTATTGGAAGAGGGAGGTCAAACAGCTTTAACTTCTCCGCAAGCGCCTTGCCATTCAGATTTCCGCTGAGCACTTTGAGCAACAACCCTGCTTTCAGTTCTGCACTATTGTCTCGGTAGATACGGAAGCCCTGTTCGATTGATCGCTCCTGCTCAAGCTGCTTAATGATCCGGCCCATTGCCGTAAGTAGCTGCTCGTCCTTCGCGGGCTTCATCAGGTAATCGAGCGCTTGCAGCTCAATCGCTTTTCGGGCGTAATCGAAGTCCGCATAACCTGTGAGCAGCAGGCACTTCAGCCCTGGAATACGAAGCCTGGCCTGTTCGATCAGTTCCAAGCCGTTCATGCGTGGCATACGGATATCCGTCATAAGGATGTCAATGGGGAAGGAGTCTATCAGAGCAAGTGCCTCGCTCGCGCTGTAAGCCTTCCAAACGCGGGAGATACCAAGTGTCTCCCATGGAATCGTATCTGCCAGACTGTCCGCATAATGTTTCTCGTCATCAACTACAAGCAGGCTATTCAATGCTCTTCCTCCTTCGTTTCTTCTTTCATCCCCTGTCTCCAATTCAGCCTCACGTTTAGACCACCCAGTCTGGACGGGCAAAACTCAATTTGAGCGTCTGAACCGAAGTTGCCTTGCAGTCTTTGATATACGTTCCAAAGACCGCAGCCTGCATATTCGCTGGCCGGAATATGAAGCTCCATTTGCAGTTGGTCCATCCGTTCTTTATTTAATCCTTTTCCGTTATCCTCCACTTCCAAGTGCAATTGGTCTTCATTGACGTAAACTCTAATTTCAACCCGGCCTGGATATTCGACGTTCTCAAGTCCATGCACGATCGCATTCTCCACGATTGGTTGGATAAGAAGCCGGGGAATTCGCAGCTCCGCCAACTCTTCAGGCAGTTCGATGCTGTAGGACAGTGTCTCATTGCGAAGCCGTAGAATCTCGAGGTGAATACGCACGAACGCCAGTTCTTCACCCAGGCTGACTCCTTGATTATCCATTCGCGTCGTATACCGGTAATAGTCGGCCAGATGATACGCCATGTCTATAACTGCCCGATTCTTTCCCATTTTGGTCATATTAATGATGAAACCCAAACAATTGTACAGAAAATGAGGATGGATCTGTGCTTGTAGCTGTTTTAGCGTGGCATCGCGCGCAAGGATACGCGATTGTAGGACATTCTCGATGAGATCTTGGATCTGCGTCGCCATCTCGTTAAAGTTCTGCATCAGGAACGTGAATTCATTGTTTGATTTCTTCGGTAGCCGGTACGCGTAATCGCCTTCCTTAATCCGCTGCACCGCACGCACAAGTTGGAAGATAGGTCGATGTACGTTCCAGTACAAAGCAGACGCGGCGGTAATACAGGATAGGAGCAAAATAATCGAAGAAGCTCCAAATAATAACCTCTGTTGCTTGATAGGTCCGATAATCTGGTTAAGTGGAACAGAATCGACGAGATGCCACTCAAGAATATTGGAATAATAATAGGTAATCAGATAAGGCCTGTCGTCGAAGGAATGAATTAAAAAACTTGAATCCCGGCTATTGATCCTGTCGCCTAATTCCGCGATAATTTGGTCCATCTTGGACCCATCTGCGGATCGGCTGGCGATGATGGCATGTCCTTCTTTGTAAAAAAACGGGTTGTCAGAGTGCCCAGATTTGTAGGTATCAAGCAAATTTTCAAAGCTCCACTTGTAGAGGTTAATGCGAACGGCAACATCCAGATCGTCCGGACGGGCTGGTTTGTAACCCGTAGTGACATAAGTTCGAGTAAAACCGGAGCCAATCTCCAAATCTTCGCTGTAGCTCCACCCTAGCGAAAATCGGCTATCAAACTCTTTAAGGTCATATTCATAGGAGGGGGAAGAAGAAATACTATCGTCTCGTTGCGGGAAATAGACGGTCACGTCATTGCGCCAGTTGCCCGATGCGCTGGCCAGCGACAGCTTCTCTTGGATCAGCAGCCTTGTCTTCATTAGGGAATAATCGCTCATGTTGAGGTTGTAAAGGTATTCCAGCACGTTCGTGTCAACTAGCATAGGTGCGGAGACTAAGTCGAATTTCTCAATGCTGGCATCCAGTTGTGCCACGAAAAGCTCCATCCGGTTCAGGCTGGCTTTGATAAGCTCCTCCTGTATGACGTTGATGCTCTTAGAGGTAGAATAATAGTACAGCGCCACGACCGGAGTTAGCAGAATCAGCAACAACACTAACATTTTCTGAAAAATATTAAATTTGATCCGCATGGGATTTCCATCCTTGTTTTGTAATTACACCTCAACCTGTATTTTACAATGGATAGAAAGCGTTTTCTATACAAATTCTTTGCGTTTCAGCAAATTAAAATAACCTCATTCCCAATGAACTCTACTTAGGAATGAGGCTGCGTTAAAATTTGAAGGCATTATCAACCGTTATTTTAGGACTCCCCAAAAAGAATCTCCGCATTAAATATCTTGCGATCCTGCTATTTCCCATCAGTTTCATGCAGGCTAGCGAGAATTTTTTAACCCCTTTAGGGGATTTAACGGCTATGCTGATTATCAACTGTTGAGCAAAATGCACAAAACGAATTTCCCGATTACGAATGGGCTGCAAACGATCTAAACACTTGTATTCATGATTTGGCTCTAATTTTGATGCAACAATAAGTTCAGCAGCGACCAGCGCTGTTTCAAAAGCCAAGGACAATCCGATAGCTCCGAGTGGTGAGGAACAATGTGCAGAATCACCGATTAGAATACAACCCTTATTATGCCAATTGTCCACCATGAAAGTTTCTGATTGGATAGAAACAAACGATTTGAAATCAATGATCTTTTCAATGTCTTCTTTAAGCTCAGGAAAGGCCTTTATGAATTCAAGCTTTAATGGTTCGATGCCTTTGCTTTTTATGGAATTCCATTGGTCTTTCTTCATTGTAAAACCTATCTGCACACAATCAGAGGAATAAGGAAGCCCTATGAAGTTACTAAAATCAGACAATCTGAAAAGGAGTTTTTGATTTAGCTTGAACTCATTAGTCGATATTTTGCACCAGATTAAATCAAAATCTTCTTTTTTATACTTAAAAGAAAAATCGCTTGTCTTCCTAACCGTGGACATCCGTCCATCCGCTCCGACTACTAAAGAAGCATGGATCGCAGTCATTTGTCCATCTACTAAGGCGTTTACTCCGACTGTTCGATTTGCACTTTTAATAGTTGAAGTGACCTTTGCGTTAAAAATGAGCTCAAAATTACTAAAATCCTTTGCTAGATCATAAAGAAAAGTTAACAGGACGGATTGTTTTATTTTAATTGCGTAAGGTGCCTCCGGCATTTCTTTTTCATAATCAATTTGAGTGATATATTTCTTATTATTCCATATTTCAGCATTAAATAATTTTATATGCTCATACTTTTCAAGACGCTGTTCCAGATTCAACTCTTTCATGAGCCTTACAAATCGAGGCTGAAGAACTTCTCCTCTGAACTTGCGATTAAAGCTTGTTTGACTTTCCAGTACGGTAACTCTAATTCCGTTTTTGGCTAACAACAGCCCTAGAAAGAGACCAGAAGGTCCACCACCAACAATGCAAATCTCCGTTTCTTTATTCATTCCTATCACTCTGTGGGTAAAGTAGCAGCCCGTTCAATTTTCACTACTGGAACCACCCTAGCCGATAATCTAAGAAAAAGAGAAATTAAAAAACCTAATAAAAGAATAGAACCTAATATAGTAAAGGATAACGAATAATTTTCTGTTTTTAGTAATTTCAAAGCTAATATCGGGCCTGTGCTAGCGCCTAGGAATAGAATAAATGCATTGAATGAAATCGCAGACCCTCTTGCATTTCCCCCTAATTGACTGACGATTGAGATGATAACGGGAGTTACCAGCGCGATACCAGCCACAAATACAACGCTCATTAGGACAAGAAGTGGCAGGTTCGTACTAAAACCTAGAGCAAGCAACCCAATTGCAGCTAAAGCTAAGCCTCCCCTTAGAACAGCGGCCATTCCAAGTTTTTGAGCAATTCTTCCGGAAAAGGGTGATAAAAGCATCCCCGCGATTCCAAATGCACGAATATAAAGGATATCCTGTGAGGAAAGACCAAACTTAGCTGAGCTTAAATAACTTCCCAAAACGGTGTACATGCCAACTAAAGTTAATAGAAGCATAAAGGTTATCGCAAAAGCCAAAAGCAATTGTGATTGTTTTAGCAGAATTGTCATTTGTTTAAACTTCCGCAGAACATTTTCTTTCGGTCTTAGCATTTCATCTTTAGGAAGGAACCTCATTACTATCACTGAAGTAATACCATACACAATTCCCAAAATAAAGAAAATAGCACGCCAGCCAAGAGCTTCGTTAACAATCCCACTAAAAACCTGGCCTACTATACCTGCCATTAACAGTCCTGAGCTTATAAATCCAACGGCTGTTAGTCTTTTATGAGGCGGGAACATCTCCCCTGCATACACTAGCGCAATAGGTGCAAAAGCAGCAGCCACTAGGCCTTGCACTCCTCTGAGCATAATAAGCCCGTAAAAACTATCCACAAATCCTAATGCAAGCGTAACTACGGTTAACCCAATAATGCTGGCTACTAAAAATACTTTACGTCCATATCTGTCTGAAAAAGGTCCATACAAAAGACAGCCCAGAGCATAACAAAGAGAAAATGAACTCCCAATCCAAGCCGCCTCACTCGAGCTAATCTGAAAGGCATGTGAAAATACTTCGGATAATGGAATTGTAATATACATGCTAGTTAAAATAACTAATCCACACCAAAATAAAATAATCGTCATTAATGAATAGTTCTTATTGTAATTCTGAACGTCTATCGTCTGATTCATAAAGTAAATATCCCCCGGTTTACTATTAATTTGCAATAGTGATGCCTTCCAAGACATGGATCAACAAATCGTTTATGTAATCCGCATCCGGAATTTGTTTATAGATGAGAATTTGAAAGTATATGGGACCATAAAGCAGATCTAAAGTTATATCCAGGTTGATTGTTGGTTTCAATTCTCCCATATCTATGGCTGCTTGGAGTAATTGTTTGGCTTCATTTCTTTTTGTCATTAAAAACAATACGTAAAAATCTTTCGCGATTTCTTCGCTCTCTGTAACTATAGTTAAAGTGGATTTCCCGATTTTGCTATTGAGGATACGAGCTAAAGCTTCAAGCTGTTGTTTGAAGTTATCCTGAATGGATTTATTACTATCAAATTCAAACTCTGATTCTACGGTCATTAGAAAAGCGTCCAGTACAAGACGCGCTTTATTTTCCCACCATCTATAGATGGTTGTTTTGCCTACTCCAGCTTGTGCTGCAATCGCCTCAATCGTTAAAGATGAATAACTGTTGGATTCTAACATTTCAAGTGTTGCAGTAAGAATCTCTTTTTTACTTCGAGGTTCTTTGTTTTTCAAGTTCATATTCATTTCACCTCCTAGATGTTATTTAAGTTATTAAAAGGATGTAATTATAGAACGATACGTATCGTTTCATTTGTTACACTATCTTATATCATTTTCATAAAATTAAAAATAGTTAATTTGAAAATTATTATTTTCTGGATTTAGGCATGCGGTAGATGACGAAACATAACTTGCGCATACAAAAAAATAACGCTTCGGAATGGTCCGAAGCGTTAGTTTTCGTGGATATTTGCAATTAAGGATTCGATGACTAGTCCAGATACATCATTCCACTGATGATGGCTAAAACTTGAGCTACATCTGTTATCGGTGCAATATCCTTTAAAATTCTTTCCTTTGTTGGATAGATTCTTTTATCCAATCATTTAAAACGGATGTACTAACAAAAATTTCATCTCCGATTTTAATAATGGGAAACAACACACCGGTATATGCACCTTGTGTTTTCAACATTGTTTCTTCTGTAGTAATAATCTTGCGCACTTGAGATTCAGTGATGTTTAAATATTTAGCAGTTTCTTTAAGTGTCATTAATGGTTTATTTGAATATTCATTGTTAATTGTTGGACTTATAGATGACTGACTGCCTTTGATGATAAAACAACCAGTAATGATTGCAATTCCTAAAATTATTGAACTAATAACGTTACTAAGATTTTTCATAGATATTCCCCCGCTTATTTAGTTCTTGTAATTTTTGCAGCTAATAAACTTCTTAATTTTATTTAGTTTGCTACCTTTAATAGAAACTTGTTCGTTTTTTCAATAAAGCACCATTTCTAATTCTTATTGTAATACATCAGAAAAAGATGAGTGTTGTACTTAGTTACATATTACTCCTCAATTTTATTCGACACACCACATATTTTCAGCTGCTCTCATTTTAAAGTGAAATAACTAAAACGTTCAGCAAATCATTAGACCCATGAAGATTGTGATAAAAGACAAGCAAAGGGAACGCGATCGTTACAAAGTTGCATCTGGAGAGAAGTGCCGCTTATCATACTTCCATCGTAAAACACTCTGGATTAAACGAAAAATGTGCATATTACTATTCATTGTTTCTTTTCTTATAGATTCTATATTAGCATTTAATACTTTTAGTATAAGCAACTATTACAAGTCATCTTCATGAAATAATTACTTATCTCCTATTTTTATATTAATAATATATTTTTCTAAAAATTAAAAAAACTTATTGGTGTAAATGGTGCTAAACTTTGTTCTTTATTATTATAAAGAAGTTTTATTTCTGGTTGAAAAACTATATTCTCCTTTTTCTTAATAATATAATTACATTTAATTTCATAAACTTTCAGTTCTTTTAAAATTTTTTTATCAACTTTATTTCTGAATTCTTCCTTAATTTCTTCCTCTGCATATATATCTGGATTAACTTCTACAGTAACAATTTCAATAAAACTCTTTACTTCTTTCGGATAAATTAATTCTGCTTTTATATCACTAGTAATAATATGATTTGAATCTAATATCTTATACGAGTATGAATACTCTTTATTTAGTGCTGTTACATTTTTAGGGGATATCGGAGATTCCATTACGGAAATTCCATTTTCCTCACCAGAATAAAATTGTAAATATACTGGACTAATATTTTTTTTAAAGGTTTTACTTCTTAGTTTTATTTTGATTTTATCAAAACCCAATTTTTCTAAACCTAATATCCTATCAGAATTTAACCTTATAGAAAATCCTTCTACTAAAAAATTCTGGTCAGTCAATTCCCATTCTATATCGTCTGGGCTAAATTCAATTTCATCCTTTTTTTCATTGGATAAAGTTATTGTTATATCCGATTTATTTAATTTTTCAAAAGTATCTTTTTTTAAATTTGATGTTGATCCAAATAACAGCAATGACGAACCATTATTTTCTGAATGTTTTATATTGATCGTATATATCCCAACTGCTTGGTTGAATTCTAGCTTATTTAGTATATTACTAATGCTATTAGATTCACACCCAAATACTATTAATAGAAGAGCTACTTCAATCAAAAACATTATTTTTTTCAAATAGTGTCAATTCCCTTCCAGTTATACAGATATAAAAAAGGAGTGAATAGTATGTATCCACTCCTTTTTTACATTAACTAAACTCTTAAACTCTCAAACCTATTTCTGCTGTTATAACTCATCTTTAATATCAAATCTATAGAGCAACCTGCTGTAATGCGTAATATTGGTCATGTGCTTCAGTAAAAGCGCTGCCTGCATATTTAACACCTAACTTAGTAACATCATAAGTATACTGTTCTTGGTAATATCTTAAAATAATCCTACCTTTGTATCCTTTAGTAGTTGGGTACGAAATAGTCTGTGTCGTTGTGAATGCAGCACTTGAACCGATCGTTCCTGAAATATTGGTTTTTAAAAACGCTACGTCCACTCCACCACCACCCGTAACTGAAGCAGTGACAGTTGTGGTTACTCCTTTCGAAACTGAAACAGTACCAGGATAAGCAACGTAATCTGAGACTGGCTTAAATAAATTATAACTTATAGGCTTACTTACATTAGAAAGTGTGTATGTCGCTCTTGCCAAATAATTTGTTGCATCGGGTTCATTCGGCGTAATTGTTTCCAGTTCTGGTGTAAAGCTGCGCTTGGTTGAATAGTCACCGATATATGTTTCAATTGCACCTGGTTCATTTACAGTAATTGTATCCTGTTCGGATTTAAAGATACTCTCGGATGCATAGTCACCGATATAAGTTTCAGTTGCGCCGGCTTCATTTACAGTAATTGTATCCTGATATTCTGATGCTGCAAAAGCGGTTGTGCTTAGACCAAAACAAAAAAAGCATGCAAGCAGCATTGTAAAAACTTTTCTAGTTTTTTGTGTTCTTACAGCTCCACCCCTTTTTTTTAAACCACCTATCTTAGTACAGTTTTTTTCATATCGCATCAAAGTCACCCTTTCGAATTTATGGAATTTTTCGTTAAAATGTGTTATCCAAATAATAGTTATTTACATCATCAACAATTTAGTTTCAAAAAATATCACAAGAAAAAAGTAACAACAATTGTACTTATTAATAAATCAATATGACCACCCACCTTCATATGAATAAAATAAAGACATGTATATACTTTTAACATTAACGCTTAACATTTAAAGTGTATGGATAAATTACCATTTAAATCATTATTTTGTCAACAATAATTTAATAGATACCATTATTCTCTTAATTATTAATATAAAGTAAAAATCAACGGTTGATATAACGTGAAAATCGATCTATAATTTTAAGATACTATATTATACTGGGGGAACCTTTATGTCCTATACAAAATTGACTAATCGGGAATTAGAAATCATGCATATTTTATGGAAGGAACCCCACCCTCTTACCGCGACAAATATTTTTGAGAAAATCGAGGAGAAATTTAGTATATACAGCATACAAAACGCCTTACAATCGTTACTTACTAAAAATGCAATTGAAGTTGCAGCTTATACAAAGGTTTTTAAAACAACTGCAAGAAAGTACAGACCTATTATCACTACAAATGATTATGCAGTTATGCAATTTGCTCAATATTACTCAACGGATGATGCTCAAACTGGTATTACAGAATTAATCTCAACATTATTTAAGTTCGAGGATGAAAATATTGATATACACACGATTGATAGATTAGAAAAGTTAATAAAAGCGAAAAAAACAGAGCTTGAACAAACGAAACTGACGCAAAAAAATGGGGAGGTCGATAGATGATAACCATTTGGAGTATACAAACTACTCTATTAGTAAGTAGTTTGTTTATTTGCTTATATTGCCTTATAACTAAAAAATCATCTACTATTAGTAAAGTTGGTGTTCCGGTTTTATCCCTATTGCTGTTACTTATTACAATCAGATTACTTGTTCCAATAGAAGTACCTTTTGCTCATACTATCGAATTACCAAAATTCCTACCCATAATAAATGATTTTTTTAATTTTTCTATTTATTCATTCAGCGATCAAATAAAGATTAACTTATATCTTTTTTTGGGTGTTATTTGGTTATCGGGAACACTCATAAGTATTAGTCGGATTTTTCAAAGATACTCTAATTTGTGTAAATTAATAATGACGTGTTCTATCAAGAAAAATATAAACTCTGAACTTTTAAGTGTCCTCCAGAAGGAAATTAAAATACCTAAAAATTTAAAGTTAATTGAAACCTCATTGACTTCAGTTCCCATGATGTATGGTTTTTTTAGACCCACAATTGTTTTTCCAGTACATAATTTTACTGATCAAGAGGAATATTTTATTATTCGGCATGAATTGCATCACTATTTTAATAAAGATAATTGGATTAAAACTATAATTGAACTGTTATGTGCTTTTTATTGGTGGAATCCTTTTGTATATCAATTGCGTAACCAAGTGGATAGAATTTTGGAAATAAAAAATGATCTTACCATAACAAAAAATTGGGAGGAATATAAACGGCTTAATTACCTCGAATTTCTTGTGAATACCTATAAAAACTCTATAAAATCTAAATATATGCCCTTTACTATGGACCTTATTGATAAAAACAGATCTACTTTCATGAACCGCTTTGAGCTACTGTTATCAAACAATAAACCTAAAGAATCATGGTTAAGGTTTTCAACCACGAGTATATTAGCCTTATCATGCTTTGTGTCTACATTATTTTTTGTTGTACAACCACGATATTCTTTTCCAGATAATTACGCTAGCACAGCTATTGATATAACGCCTGATACAGCTTACATAATAAAAAACAAGGATGGTACTTTTGATATTTATCTCAATAAATTAGGTTATTTCACTACCATACAAGAGATTAATCCGTTTTACGATAAGTTACCTATCATAAAAATGAAAGAGGACGATATTAAATGAAGAACCAGAAGATTTTCAAGAGGATCATTGGAAGTATTATAATCATTGCTTTTTTTAGTAATTTTTTGAGTGTACATATAGAAGCTAGTTCATATACAACACCACTCGAACAAAGTGACTTTAAAATATTTGCAGACGTACTGGAAAATAAGATAGTACTTATTGACGGTAAATGGTATGAAATCGTATTTAATAGAACTACGGGGAAGATCATTAGTAAAAAAGAAATTAAGCGGAATTAGATTATCTGCACGAATATAATTTTCTGAAAAATGATAAATGAGCTAAAAAAATCTTAAGATGCACGAGCTACCAAAGTCAAAAATTAAAGCGAGACCGTACTTCAATATAGAGAGTACAGTCTCGCTTTTTCAATATAAATTAAGATCATGGATAAACAATACCTAGCAATTTCACAGAAAAGTGTGGCTACACTAGCTGCGCGGTTCGGGTAATTTATCCACTAGAATTGTAAGGTCAACAACATCGGATAGTTCAGTTAGCGAGCTACAATTCCCTTCAGAATAATTACCTTTGAAGGGAATTTTGTAATAGATACGCTTTAATACCATTCACAGACGAAAAACGAAAATGGTTTTATTCTGTGTTTTACCACTAATCATTAATTATATTATAGTGTCTCAGTTCACAATCTTCCATTTATTACCAGAGTATATTTTTGCTCCGTTGTATAGGAGTCACATTCATCATTAGTGATATTCGCTTCGAAGAAGTTATCGTACTCTATGACTGTAGCATCCAAGTAAGAAGTAACCTCAGCATCACAATAAATTCACTAGTAACACTGCCTCCATCCAAAGACTCGACCAAAGGGCTGGTTCGTCCAACCCAACGATCCTTAATAACAGAAATAAGTGGCTGAATAGCGTCCTGTGATTAGTGTGATAAATGCTATTCTTCCATGTTTACCACTCCTTACTTCAAAAGATATTTATTAATAATTGTAGCTGTTAATGGATACATGTGAAAGGAAACAACATTTTTAATTATTAGATCTTTCGCCACCTATTAATAAACACTTTGTAAGCAAAAAAAGCTAGAGCCAAGTGAACTTGGCTCCAGCTCTTTTGTGGTGCTTACAATTCCATTACTCTGTAAATTAAAGCAGCGGCTTCCGCACGTGTGGTCAGGCTCAGTGGTCTGAAGGTACCGTCGGTATAACCGTTGACAATTCCTGTCTCCCGCAGGTACTCAACCGCATCCATCGCGTAAGAACCGATTTGCTTCTCATCGGCAAAAGTTGCTGCCTTGCCGGAGCTATCCGACTGGAGAGCAGATAATCTCAGAGCGCGAAACAGAATAACAGCCATTTCTTGGCGGGAAATAGGTTCTTTTGCGGCAAATACGCCTTCGCTACGTCCGTTAACAAGCTTTAGCGCCTGAGCTGTTGAGACAGCTTGGTAATACCAAGCATTTGAACTCACATCTTTGAAAGTACTGCTACTCTCGGCTTGAAGTTCTAGCGCTGATACTAACAGCTGAACAAATTCCGCTCTTGTAATTTGCCGGGCAGGCTCGAATTTGCCCCCGCCTGTGCCATGAATAAGATCACGGGAAGCCAAAGCTTCCAAGATGACTGTGGAGCCTGAATCAACATCAGAGAAGTGGATATTTGCATTAGCTGCAGCATAGAGTCCAAAATCACTTGATGTAAACGTAATTTTTCCAGTACCTGATACGTATTTGGAGTTTTTGACCACTTTGGCCACTCCCTCTCCGGTAACAGAGTAGACGATGGCTTGATGTGGGACTTCATCAGGGTTTAATTCATATCCAAATGATACCTTCATTGCCGCAGAAGGGCTTAATGTTTCTTTGGACTTACCGTCTACCGTCATTGAGATCCGGAACAAAGCATGCGTTTTCCATTTCTCTTTTAAGGCAACTGGAAGGGTTGACGCATCAACAAAATGGATAGATAGCTCCAACTGCCGGGCACCCTCTGGAATATTCTCACCTAAAGTGTTAATTGGAAGTGTTATTGTGGCAGCACCTGCTTTTACAGTTAGGGAAGTAACATTATCTTTTAGTTCGGGAACGGGCACTTGAAAAGCCACACCACTGGCAGTCGCATCCTCTTCAGCAAGCTCAAGTACTAAAGCTCCATCTTGCACTCCCTTCATCGCTTTTTGGAGTTCTCCTGTGGGAAGCTGTGCAATTTTCATTCCTTCAGCACCGGGTGAACCCTGAATGCGAATACGGCCCGCTGAAATTATATTCACTGGATTAACTATTTTTCCTCCACTACTCTCATTTGTGTTGCCACTATTATTGCTGCCGGACGAATTGCCGGGCGTATCTGTTCCCCCACCTTCTTCACTCCGCACTACATTCAAAGTGTATGTCTTAGTTGTTATGCCGTTCGCAGCGGTAACTTTAACATCGATTCTGTTATCTCCTACCTTAAGCTCACTTCCGCCTGTTACCGTCAATTTGGCTTCTGCATCAGAAGGTGTCCCAGTTACAGCCACCGCTGTCTTGGAAAAGGGCACATTTATTGTATAGGTCAGTTTCTTACGGTCAAACCCAGGGATGTCTGTACCGTCCATACTCAAAACGCTCAAATCGGCATTATCACTCAGTGGGGTCTCTTCTTCACCTTCTACGTTCATAAACTGGAAGGTGCGGAAAAGTGAGGCGTCCTTCGCAGCGCCAATGCCTGATCCCCATTCAATATATCCTTTTCGACCCGCGCCATCATTATCGTTAACCAGCATGGAGAAGCTTAAGATATCGCTCGCCGCTGGACGGATCGGGCTTATTTCGCTCCAAGGTAGTGCCAGTGCATATGATGTAACCTTGGTCGCCTCATCTCTGGTCACACTTAAAGTTCCCTTAGTCAACACTCCGGTAGCTGCACCTTTCATGGACAGCCAACGATATATTTGCGGCCCCTCTGGGGTTTGCGAGATTCCGTATTCATACCAGGATTGACTATCGCCCGGTACACCGGGAGCAAGACTGAACTGAATACTGTCATTTTGCCAAATATTAATCCCGGCGGCATTATGGCTGAATACATCATCGCGGATATCGGCGGTCAAATAAATGTGTTCTTCATCCCAGCGTAGTTGCGCTGTTCCACTAAGATCATCCGCACCCTTATATCCGTTGAGCAAAGGGGTTCCGTCCGCAAGATCAATCAGAGCTGGACTTCGTGTATCGGACTGATGCTGCATCCGGTTAATATCTATGTTTTGCTTGAGGTGAACTGTCTCATAACCTTCAAGGTCAACTGTCAACTCAAGAGGATATTTAACCCCTTCAGAGAATCCCGGCAGTGGAATTGAATAAGTAAATCCACTATTTGGGGCAATTTCAGACAATTGCGATTCACTACCGCTGATCTGACCAGTCTCTTCCCCTAGGGTCCAGGAAATCTTTTTAATTCTCAGAGGATCCACACTGGAACTGTTCGTAAATTGAAGTTGTAGCGACATGCCGCCGTTATTACCATCTGTAATATGAGGAGCAATTTTTAAACCTTGAAAATATAGTCGCAGATCATCTACAGGGGCTTCTGGAAGCGTAGCAGGATCAAGTCCGGGTCCATTATAAGCTCCGATATTCGGTGGAGTTGCTGCTGAAACGGGATTGCCCCAGTAGTCCCGCCCACCGCTGTCTGCAATGACAGCACCGGCCCCAAGTGCAGGAGACCCCTCTCTCAGCTTGTAACCGTCCACTGTATTCCAACCAATTCCGGCGGTGCCCTGAGCAACTAAGAGTGGATTTGCTGTGATAGGATTGGTATTTTCCGGCTCGCTTACTGGATGGTTGCCATATAATAGATTATGGTCGAAGCTACCGTTCACCCCTGGCAGATTATAACCTCCTTGACCAAGGTTGTAGACCAGATTGTTCCTAAAAGAATATGGAGCGTTAATATTTCCTGCGTCATCCCATTCATGATCGATAATTTTGGTGTTTTGCCCAGCTCCGATATAGATAGTATTGTTATAGATTTGTGTATCTGGCGTAACCCCGCCTGCAAAATTAAACGTATGCGTTAGATCATTCTGGCTGATGTTGTATCTGACTACATTGTTAGAGGAGCCTGTCAGCACGCCTGGAGTCAAACGGGCATCGACAAAAAGCATGAATCCGCCTTTGTTGCCATGGCTGTAATTATATTGAACCACACTGTCCATCGTATCGATATCCAGATTGAAGCCTTGACCATCTCCCTCTGGTTTGTTCGTGTTAAAAGACTCATTGAACTGGACGATATTATTCTTGCCGCGAGTCGGCCAAATTGCGGCAGAGCCGTTAAACTCGCCTTCTTCGGAATAATTTCCGCCTTCCTCCGCTATGTTATGCTCAATCACCGCTCCATCCGCACCGAAGGTGAGAATACCGTCGCTGTCGGCTTGTTTGACATAATTTCCACGGATCGTAACATTGACCGTAGCATAGTCTGCTCCGTTAAAACGCTGATCCCATACCACAATACCGGTCCGGCCTATCCGTTCCACTGTATTGCCCTCGATCCATACCCCATCGAACTTGTCCGTGCCCGTCGTTCCGCCCACATATACGGAGATACCTCCAAACGCATGTGGGCCACCTTCGGCTCCGGAAACCGTTGGATAACGGAAACTGCTTGATACATCATGGACATAGTTATCCTGAATGCGGATATTACTTAATGTTCCTCCATTTGCGTTCTCCACCATAATACCTTCCCGGTAAACACTTCCCCTCTCGGAAGCATAATTAGTGACCTCAAGATCCCGAATCACCCAGTTCGAAGCGTTACGTAGGTATACAGCTGCTCCGGCCATGCCTCCACCGTTGATAATCGGTTTGCTTCCACTCCCATAGGCAGATATTGTAATCGGTTCTTCATCTGTGCCGCTGCCCTTAGGATATAATTGTTCATTCCAGATTCCACCCTTCTTTAACAAAATACGATCCCCAGCTTCAAAGGTAGTCTGATTCACTACAGAGAAGGTCTTCCAGGCAGTCTCCGGTGTTTTTCCATCGTTGTTGTCGCTGCCTGCAAATGAATCCACATAATATTCTCCGTCTCCACCGCTGCTCCCTCCATCTCCAGGCAAGCGGTTGGATAAGGTGACCGATCCTAGTTGCATCAGCCAGGGTGCGGAATCACCGCTAAGTTCTATTTTTAAGTAATGAAGTCCGGAAGGAATCCCCTGTGCCGGAGTATAATTCGTCCCGGTCCAAGCCGCATCACCAGTGGCCTGTGGAGGTTCATGAACAGCAGAAAGTTCTGTCCAAGTGGATGCATCCGCCGAACCATAGAACTTGATAGTCCCGCTAGACCCGGCAAAGGAATGCATGCGGGCTGTGAAATGTTGCAGATTATGCAAATGGTACACGAGTGATTCTGCTGAGTCTGCTGTTCTCACCGCACGAGAATGATCTCCACCAAAAAAAGCGGGATTGCTTGTATCTAAAGACCAATTTGTACTGTGTGTATAAAGCTGTGCAATGTCGTCAAGCTCATCAACAATCGTTTGTGGTGCAAGCGACACATTGGAGAGCGTAAGGTGCCCAAGCTGCATCAGCCAGGTATCGAGGTCACCACTGACTTCAATTTTGAGATAATTGACACCATCCGGCAGCGCCCCCAAGGGTGTATATACTGTTCCGTACCAGCCAGAACCGGTTGCGGTTGGACTGTCGTTGATGGCTGGAAGCTCCGTCCAGATATCTGCATCTGGCGATCCGTAGAACTTGATAACAGCCGTGGAACCAGAGAAATAATACGCTTGAAGCGTAAACGACTGAACTCCAGTCAAAGGGTAAATGGCATAGCCAGTCTCCGTGGAGGTTCTGACCAGCCGGGCTGCATCTCCTCCGAAAAATTGAGGATTACTACTGTCAATCAGCCAGTTCTCGGACCTGTGTTCCGCTGCCGGTAGGGTTGAGAAATCATCGGCATTCGCCTCTTCAGAATGGGCAGAAACGCCCATTACGGGAAGCACCGCTGTGAAGATCAGCACCATTATAAGCAGTGATTTTGCGAGTTTTTTGAACATTATTGTATTATTCCCCCTTGAACATTTATTGGATGGTTTGGTTTGCGAGACCTTCAGCCATCGGGTAATTCCATTCCACGACAGCTTCGGACAGCTTTTCGTCCACAATGGATCTATACTTCTGCTGCGCCAAATTCAGTGCGATGGCATCCTTCACATGATCGAGCGGCTGAACAACTGCATCATCTGCCGACAGGCAGTAAAGTAGATGGATAGCCCCATTTTCAGCAAACAAACTGCTAATCTCTCCCGGCGCCAGTTGCTCTGCGGTAAGCAATACCTTTGGATTTTCCAGAGCTGCTGTTCGCCGTGAAGCACTTGTTATTTTCACCTCGCCAACGTTTACGCCAAACTCTTTTGCCTGGTCTTGGAAGCCTGTGCCTGAAGAATCTGTTGCTGCTGTCGCTGTTGCTATTGCATGGAGCTTTTCCATTCTTTCTAAGGCTTTTTGCTGATCTTTGTACTCTGTTTCTGGGCCAAAGGGAAGCGTTGCCCATTCCAGACGAATCGTTCCCGGCAGAGAATATTTCGCAATTAGATTTGCTGCATATTCCAATTTCACCTGTTCGTCTGAAATCACGATACTTCCGTTACTGCGCATGGCCTCAATCGTGGCATCCTCAAGGTTGCTCATGTAATAACTGAAATAGGCCTGCGCCTCCAGATGAAGAGGACCATACACCACCTCCTTATTCGCTGCTGCCTGACTCCGCCGATTATTCTCGCGCTCCATTTCCTTGAGAAAACCTTCAAAACTGATATCCGTTACGACTCCTGCTTCTTGAGCAAGCTGTAGCTCCATCCGCTTCGTCAAAAGCTGAGTTTGAGCTGTATTGATCCATTTCTGCATTGGATTTTCGCCGGAATAGTAGGCAGACCAGAAGTCTTTTGAATAGTCGGCGTTGTAAGTTTGTTTAAAATAATCAACAATCAGTGCCCGATTCATTTGAAGATGCCAGTTGAACTCCGCTGCTGTGGCCTCCTGATCGTTAAGGGTCAGAAGCATTTCTTCTGCTTGTGGAGCTTGCAACTTCTTCGCACCAATCAGCAGCAGGCTTCCTGCTAACAGAGCGGTCAGAATAACGATTAGCTGATTTCTTTTGGAATGAAGTTTTAGAGTCATAAGTTATTTCCTCCTCTCTCATCCTCGATGTTAAGCGCTTTCATTCTCTTCGATATTAGACATGTTTACGTTGAAATAACAGGCGGGAAAGCTGCGAAATGGTTTGCCATTTCACGATTTGACCGTAAAGCCCAGTTTTCGCCCTATAAAAAAATGCTGTCGGAGAATAGAGAAGTTACGTATTCGAACGTGGAATGTTGTACAATGTGCAAAAATTCAGCGCGTTTGTCGGGAGTGAGCAGCAGCTTGTTGTATATCAAGCATGATTTCCATGCAATTACGGGATCGGAGTGATTTATAGAAAAGTCGATTTGCATTCATCACTGATTCAGTGTGTTCCTCAATTTTTTTTGATTGTAAAATCATCTAATAAAAACAAAGGCAGTCCGGAATTTTCCAGACTGCCTTGCATTGTTCTTAAGACTGATCTGTGCCCGAAAACATACAGAAATTCAAGACTCCACCTTTGACAATCTCATCATGTGACAGAGAGTGGTGCTGCCATAGCGATCCGTTCCAGTGGACGGATTTACTGTACACATTGGCGGGGCTGTTGTTCTCTGCTTCAATGATCCATTGCTGCCCATTTTCAAGCTGAATAGTTACCTTATCAAAAAGCGGGCTGCCGAGCACATATTCAGGAATTCCAGGACTTAAAGGGTACAGGCCGATGGCGCTCCAAATAAACCAAGCACCCATGCTGCCGTTATCTTCGTCGCCGGGTAAACCATCCATCTGGCTGCTGAACAGTTTGGTCATGGTTTTGCGGACCCAATATTGCGTTTTGGACAGCACACCCAGTCTGGCAAATATATAAGGAATGTGGAAGCTCGGCTGATTGCTGATGGCAAACTGCCCCAGATCGGCGGAGGCCATTTCCGACATTTCGTGTATTTCCAAACCATAGGATCCCACTTTAAATACCGGTTCCTCGGTCATCAACTGATCCAGACGCTGGACAAAAGCCTCTTCACCACCCATCAGCCCGGCTAGTCCCGGGAAGTCGTGGGGCACTGCCCAGCTCCCCTGCCAAGCCCCGCCTTCACAAAACGGATTACCCCACTCCAGAGGATCAAATGCTTCCTGCCAAGTACCGTCCTCATTGCGACCTCTCATAAACCCAACTGTTGGATCAAACAGCAGCTTATAATTCTGTGCCCGAGCCATAAAACGCTCATAATCATCCATTTTGCCAAGTGTTTTGGCAATCTGCGCAATACAGAAATCTCCGTATACATAATCCAACGTGTTGCTTACACTTTCATGGAAACGGTCATGCGGCAGATAACCATGCTGCAAGTACAATTCAAGGCCCCTTCTGCCCAGCTTCTCGTCCACTGATGGACGATCTGCATGCTTCAGAAGACCTTCATACAGTACCTCTGTATCAAATCCGCCGATGCCCTTAACCACGGCATCCGCAGCTGCGGCATCAATCAGTGTGCCTGGCATGGCACTGCGCTCCCCTGGTGACAGCCACTTTGGCAGCCAGCCGCTCTCCTTGTATGCCAATGTCCACGCCTGCATAATCTCACCCAATAAAGATGGGAATAAGATACTGTATAAAGGAAGGCTGGTTCGGTATACATCCCACAGCCCGATATCCGAATACATTGGACCCTGGCAGATGCTGCCATTAAAAGGGCTGTAATGGATTTTCTCGTTCTGCTCGTTATATTCATGCCACGTTCTCGGGAACAGGCAGATTCGGTACATGCAGCTGTAAAAGGTGCGGAGGTTCTCTTCATCTGCGCTTTCAGCAACAATGCGCCCCAACCGTTCTTCCCAGCTTGCCTCTGCTTTATTCAAGATCTCTCCGAAGCCGTCTTCCCCAATCTCTCGGTTCAGATTAAGCAGCGCCTGCTCTCCGCTAATAAAGGAAGTCCCGCACTTCACTCCCACTATGCCAGATTCCGGTGCAGCTATTCCTACGTAAGCGCCCAGTCGTTCGCCAGTCCCTTCATGGGTCTCCAGTGGCTGATAATCTCCGTTAAAGATTCCCGACTCCTCCATGTGAAAATCCCTATCGAACTGGAACACGAAATACATCGCGAAATTATCGGGCACCCCGGCGGTATGGCCTCTTGTGTAGCCGGTGATTCTACGTTTATCCGGCTGGAAGGTGAGATGTGACTCACCTTTCAGA
Source organism: Paenibacillus sp. FSL E2-0190 (assembly GCF_037992965.1). Lineage (NCBI taxonomy): Bacteria > Bacillati > Bacillota > Bacilli > Caryophanales > Paenibacillaceae > Paenibacillus > Paenibacillus sp. FSL E2-0190. The sequence goes on along the minus strand of NZ_CP150306.1, from coordinate 3,492,823 downwards.
GGTGCTATAATAAGCCTGTTCTGCTGCCTCTCAGCGAAAGTTATTCTTATCGCTGCACAACGTTCGGTTGGAGTCAGCTCCAGCCGGGTGCGGTAACGTTGAAGAAACACATCGAAATAGTGAGGGGACACTTGCATCTCTTCCGTTTTGAAGGAAGAAGAACGTGAACCGGGACTGAGCAGAAGTGGACCTGTCTGTGGCAACAGGGTCAGATGCCCATAATCTCCGATCCACGGGCTGGGCTGATGGGTCAGCCGGATACCCTCTAGGTGGCGATGGCGCGGGTGGAAGAACCAGGTTCCACCTGCTTCATAGGTTTGCGGGCACCAAGCCGCCATACCAAATGGCAGCGCTGTAAGTGGCAGCGTATTGCCATGTGAATACCGGAAATCTGACTCCGTCCCCTGCAATGGATTAACATAATCTAACGAACGCATATAGATACACTCCTTTAGCCAGTTTTCACCAGCTCTATATTCTCCGTTCTTTACTGATACCGGTTAAGATAATCGGAATACTTGAACATCTCCAGCTTCTACCCGCACAGTCAGTTTTGTAGTTGTGGGTTTCAATAGATTCATTGGTTGAATTTCAGCGCTGCCATCATCAAACCACGGTTCGACAGAAGTATAAACAATACCCAGCGTAACGTCAGCCTTAACCGCCATATCCCCTTCATTATGAACATAAAGAAATGCCCCTCGGTCCTGCTCACCTTCCCACTCGGAGAGATCCGCGCGGACACCGCCGCTTGCTTGTACATACGGCTGCAGCTTTAGTTCCTTCTGTAATAGATCCCGCACCAGCTGAAGCGTTCCGGGATGTCCATCCTGCCAGTAGGCAGCCGCAAGCAAGGTACCAAACCATACGGCACGCCCGTTGCCATAAGCGGCGGTAGTCAACACAGGCATGCGGTCCTCGGCAAATTCAGCCAGTACCTTCACATGGCTTTCCAGCTCGATATCCGATTTGTAATAGGATCCGTGCGCCGTATCGTCTGCTGCCGATTCCTCCGCCTTGCTGTGCTCCATAACATTCCGCAACGGAATCGCTGTCCGTGATTCGAACGCAACCTGATGATAGCTGTGATCCAGGTTCTCAGCGGAATGAATCCAAGTCTCACGGACCCCGAACACCTGGTCAAATCCATAACCGGGCACCGTATAGCTGTGGCAGCCATTCTCTGCCTGAAGTGCACCGAACGAGCATTCCGAAATCAAGATCCCGCCCTTTTCCACCCACTGGCGTAGGATGTCACACAGTTTGCGGTTCAAATATAGAGGATAAGGCATCCACAAGCAGTGGTATTGCTCCAGTGTCTTCTCGTTAACATCCGTCTCATGCAGAAATTCAACTTTATAATTGAGCTCATGCAGTAGTTTATGGGCGCCTTGTAAGGAATCGTTGTAGGTGTCCAGATGATCATGTGCCGCAAAGTTAGCAACCTGGTTCTGCGGACTGAACAGAATGGCAATCCCGTCTCCGCGCCGTTTTGCATGCATCAGCTCTTGCTTATTGTTTTGCACCAGCTTATTTAGATGAGCCATATCCTTGTACCATGGGGTTGGACTTCCGTCCAAATATACACTGCCCCATGCAGGGGCCTCCTGTCCCAATATCTCTGGTCTGTACTGCCAGAACAAATATCCCGTGATGCCACGAGCGAGCGGGGTCAGAATATGCCGTTTCATTTCCCGCAGGTCCGGCTGACGCGGCTTCATTGCAGTATTGCCTGGCAAAGCATGAATCTCCGAATTGATAATGGGTTTACCTTTGGCGGCAGAGATCAGTAGATCAGCAGACCAGGCCGAGGACCCAAGGCTATTGCCTGTCAAGTCACAGGGCTCAGCCAGCTTGAAGTCGTCCGAACCCGCTGTAATCATATTAAAGATAGGGGCGGGCACAGTGTGGGCCATAACAGGATGCAAAAGATCCAGTGACTTCACTATATCTACCCGGCTCTGCAGCTCATCCGTTAAAGTACCGGACATGAACAGGCGCCAGTCCACCAGATCATTAAATACGCCTTGTCCACGCGGTGCCTCTACTTCCTCCCAGCTCCCGTAAGTCCGCTGCCATGATTCATTGAGGGCTTCCAAAGTAACATATTTATTTTTTAGCCGTTCTTGGAACACCAACAGCGATTGCTCGCAATAACACACCTGGTTGTCAAAAGACAGCTTGCGCTTGATTCCTGTGGTTAGTTCAGGCTCATTCCATAAATCCCAGACCCAGAGCGCCGGATGATCCTTAAAAGTCTTCACCGTCTCCGCCAGAAACTTTGCCTTTTCTTCGGCGGCAGCTGCATGATGATAACAGGGCCCCGGCGCTCCGCCGATCTGGCGGCAGTTAATCGCCCTTGGTTCCAGAATGGAACCGTCCGCTGTAACCATTTTGGAATCAGGATATTTTTTATAGAACCAGGCCGGCGCCACGTCGAAAATTACATTCAAAATGACCTTCAAACCATTCCTCTGCGCAATATCCATTAGCTCCTGAATATCATCGAAATGATAGGTCCCTTCTTTGGACACACTCGCGCGCCATTGTACCCAATATTTCACACAATTGAAGCCCTGTCCGGCAATATTGCTTAGGTCTTGTTCCCATTGATCACGGAAGGGGGTCGGGGAACGGTAATATTGAAACCCAAATGGAATAAATGAATCTTGCATCTAGTGTACTCCTCCTACAACGTTCAATTTCGATCTCTCTATGTTTATAAAAGCGCTTACTGCTCTTTTACGCTTAAAGTCTATCACAGTGGATTTTGCAAAAGTTAGGATGGAATCCTATGAAACGGTTTGCGAAGCTGTTGAAATGTTTGATCCTTACGCTACGTGGCAGTCACTGCGCAGAGTCACCGGGGAATATACTGCGAAATCGTTTGCGATCCTGACAACCTCAGAAATTATACCTCCTCTTTAAGAGGTTTCATGTTTATAATGGCTGTAAGACATATTAGAAACTACTTCGAGGTGAAGCCAATGTTGAAAGCGCTTGTAGTGGATGACGAATATCTGGTCCGCATGGGCATCACCCAGACCATAGACTGGGCAGAATACAACGTCGAGATCATAGGAGAAGCCAGCAATGGCGAGGAAGGATTGGAGCTTGCCCTACTGCACCGTCCAGATGTGATCATTACCGATATTCGTATGCCGTATATGAACGGTCTTGAGCTCATCGAAAAAATACGGGAACAGGACATGCTCGTAGGGATTGTCGTGCTCAGCGGTTATGACGAATTTCAATATGCTCAGGCTGCTTTGCGTTATGGCGCCTCCACCTATTTGCTAAAGCCCATTAATATAGAAGAACTTGCAAATACAGTTCGAAGCGTGGGGGATGAAATCCTTGGCAAAAAGCAACTCTCCAAGCGGTATTCACAGCTTAATGAGGAATTGGCCTCGATCTCCAAGCAGTTCTGGCAGGATTTGCTGCATGACCAACTGCATGACGAAGAGTTTATTTCAAATAAGATAAAATTACTGGAACTGCAATTGGAACCTGGAAAAGCTATCCTACCGCTGTCCATTACCTTTCCTCCTGATAACGGCCTTCAAGGAAATACTGTAGGCAAAGCGCTGGAGGATGCAGCGGCGACTATTCTGGAAGCGCATTCTTTTGAGCAACTGTGTCTATTCCGCGACAGCCATCTGGAGTGGGTTATGATCCTTCGGACCGGGGAACCAGAGCTGGCCGGAGATTCTGCACGAAAATTGGGCAAACAACTATCTGAATGGAGCCAACAGCACTTCGGCCAGGCCTTAAGCGTCGGCATAGGTAAACCTGCGGGAGAATGGAACGGGATCGTAGATTCATACCGGCAGGCTGTACTTGCTGCGCAGCGTGCCCTTTCTGGCATTGAACGTGTGCTGTATGCTGAAGAAGAGGCTGGAGCTCGGTGCCGGCGCGAAATCAGGGACGCACTCGCTTTTATACGGGAGCACTTTGCCGGAAACATTACCGTTGAGATGGTTGCTGCGGCGGTCTTCGTCAGTCCAACCCATTTGATGCATCTGTTCCGTAAAGATCTGAACAAAACTTTTTACGAATGTCTGACGGAATACCGTATCGAGGAAGCCAAACGTATGCTGCGCAATCCGAAGTATCGGGTGTACGAGGTTGGCAATCAGGTCGGCTTCACCGACTCCAAATACTTTAGCCAGATCTTCAAAAAAATGACGGGCATCCCGCCGAGTGAATATGCAAAAACCTATGGGTAAGCGGAGACTAGCCAACCGGATGGATTCCTGGATGAGGCGGTTCAAGATCAAAAGCCGGATTGTTGTTGTTCTGTTAGCAGGACTGTCTATGCATCTGGTGCTGATGCTCGTTATTTTCAATTTTTATTCCTATACCTACCTGCAAAAGGATCTGTACCGCCATGTCGTTCAGACTCAGCGCCAAATTGGGCTTAGCGTGGAGCTCATGGTCGATGACATTCAAATGTTGTTTCTGCGGTTTCTGGTGAACAGTGATATCTACCAAATCATCAATAACGATTCCCTGCCGTCAGCTGACAAGGAATCGCGAATTGGAGCTATCATCGACGGTATGCTGGCCCAGAACGACCTGGTGGGTAATGTAATTATCAGCACCAACGATAATATGCTTTATTCTTACCAGTCTAAGGAGCAGATGCTGGAAGTGCCTGAAGCCCTGTTCATCAAACGCATTCAGGAGAGCAGCATGCCTGTTGTCGGTGAGATCAAACGGGATGGAGAAGGCAATGCGTATATTCCATTCGGCCAGCAGTTCCGCAATTTCAATACTGGACAAAATATCGGGGTCGTGATCATTTATGTCAGGGAGGCTGCTTTGGCGGACCTGTATTCCTCCAGCTTCACTGGCATCGGCTACTCCTTCCTGACTTCCGACAATCGGATTATTTCTCACCCCGACAAACGGCTCTTGGGCAATTTTTTGGAGGAAAACGCCCCTCTTCGCCCAGGTAAAAAAGAAGGCTATCGTACCTGGTCAGATAACGAAAATTCCTACATCATTGCTACTTATCCTTTGAATCCCCGGTTGGAGACACTTGGGGTCAGCTGGGAATTCACCAGTGTGATTTCCAATCACAAACTGCTCTCGGGAATCGCCAAAGGCAATCAAAATGCGCTTCTGTTCGCCAGCGTTACCTTTATTGTGCTACTGATTTTTTCCTTCTATCTGGCAGCCAAAATCACCCGTCCACTGCTGAACTTGAAGAAGAAGCTGAGCCTGTTTGGCAAAAAAGATCTGGCCGCTGTTTATGAACAGCGCGGTCAGGTTGATGAGATTTTTCAGCTTGAGAACAGCTACTATCAGATGGTGGAGCGGATCAGCCAATTAATGCTGGAGAAAGATGAGGAGAAAGAAAAGCAACGGAAAGCTGAGCTGACCGCACTTCAATCACAGATCAATCCCCATTTTCTCTACAACACACTGGATGCAATTGCCTGGATTGCCCGACTGAAGAAGCAGCCCGATATCGAACGGCTGATTTCTTCATTAGCTACCTTTTTTCGAATCAGCCTGCATAAAGGCGACAAGTTCGTGACCGTGGACGAAGAAATCCGCTTGGTGCAGAGTTTTGTGACAGTTGAGCAAATGAGGTTTCCGGATAAGTTCGAGATTGAATACGAGATTGAGGAATCGCTGCGCAAGGTTCGCATTCTGAAGCTGATTCTTCAGCCTATTGCAGAGAATGCGATCAAACACGGCATCAGCGAGAAACGCGGGATGGGCCGAATCTGGATTAAAGGCGAATTAGTGGCAGATGAGATTCGCTTCACAGTGACTGATGACGGGGTGGGATTTTCCAACGGTGCGACGCTTAGCCAAGCCAAGGAAGATGTGTTGTTTCAGAGCGGGTATGGACTAAGAAATGTGGACGAACGAATTAAACTGGAATATGGTCCTCAATATGGTTTAAGTATCTCCAGCACGCCGGGGCAAGGCACCACGGTTACGATCAACTTGAAGAAGGAACTGCCCAATTAGCGAATTTAGTTTATAAATGCGGACATAACAAAGAAATCGATCCTTTTTGAGTGGGTAGAAGGGACTTCTACTTTGCTTAAAAAGACGATTTCTTATTTTTTTCTGAGTAGTGGCAAATTAAAGATACTTTCGAGAATTATAGGTGCTTTAGTTGTATTTAATACAGCTAAAGTACCCTTTTTTTGCAGCGAGCAGAAGTTTAAGTGTATTTGGTACATCTATACGTTCCAATTCTGTTGGCAGCAACTAACTTTCCGAATAATAAGTGTACTGAATACAACTATATCTTACTTCATCCGTTTATTGCCCACGCTAGATGTATGAAATACACTTCGGTTAGCGATTTTCATGATTTAGACTCCATCTTATCTTAGTCTTTCATTGTTGAATTAATCTTCAGGTACAACTGCTTCAGTGGATTAACTATACTGCCGCTAAGCACTGAGATCAGCAGCCAGAACACTATGAACACTACGAGGTTCAGGGCGAGCATTAAATACTTAAACGTTCGCAGCTCTGCATTCATGCCATCTGCTGAGATATAGGTGACAATCCGCTCTGCCGATTCCGGTAGTGGATAGAGCAAAATCAGGCCGTCAGCCGTTTCCCGCTCCAGCAGATCTGCATCACCTCTGCCTGTACTATTTTGATCGATACCCTGTGTCACTGGCTCAGCCAAGGTAGCTTTTTCCGAAGTAACTAGTGCTGCTTTGATCTCCTGCAGTCGCTCCTTCGGGACATCGGCAGCACTCAATAGCTTCCCGTTTCCGGTCAGTAGGTAAACTTCATTTTCCCCGTAGATTGTATTCTCGCCAGATAGGTAGAAGCTGTAAAGCTTGTCAATCTCCACTTCGAGCGAGAGCAGACCGAGGACGTCTCCCATCGAACCCTTAATTTTTACTTCAAGCAACAGACGGTCGCGCAGATCCGAAGGTGCATTCATTAGATGCTCCCGGTTCAGCACCGTCCAGCGCAAAGCCTGCTCTCGGTTATTTAGAAATTGTTCCATCCCTGGTTCTTTTTTGATCTCTGCAAAGGGCAGCAACCCGGAAACATTGCTCGAGGAGTAAGTTCCCCCTGCTTCTCCCCAAATGTAAATGCCGAGAATGTCACTACTGGAAGAACGTATGCCCTCAAGTATCGGAGAGATTGCCCCGTCATATGTTGGTTTTTTCAGCGCATTCTGCACCACCTGGTTGTTGGATATAAGCTTCGAGGTCTCCTCCAGCCAGTTCATGAACAGAAGTGTGTTCTTATGCTGCTGGCCAGTGTACTGAACGGATAGCTGCCGCAGCATGTCAAGGCTTCTATGCTCCATAGTACGGTACAGAATGAAGCTCGAAGCGACAATATAGACAGTAATGAACAACACCAGGACTAGGCGGATATTGCGGCCGAACGATCTGAACATATGACTTCCCCATCCCCCTCCGGTGTATGAATCATGAAAACAAAATCAACTGAAATCAGACTAACAGCTAAGATGACTAATGTCGATCTCCTTGTAAAAGGAACCCTCATCTGTCTCATGCACTTCATGATTAGGCAGAATTATTGTAATTGCCGATCCGGCTTGCCAAAAAGCTTTCATGTGGAAGATCTCCTGTCCTGTTACTGAACGGATCTCCCATTTGATGTTTATTGGGCCGATACTTGTACTTACGGTTCCGCTGGCCTGCCGCAGTTCTCCATAGTGGGGCTTTATAGTTATTCCCTCTATTCCTTGTTGGACACCCAATATCCCTCTGGTGAACTCAGTGATCGGCAGTGCGCTCCATGCGTGGCAGTCACTTCTGGTGCCGGTTGAATCTATTTCTGGAAGTGTAGTGAGATTAAGCTCCAACTGCTTCAACCACCGTGTCCATAGTCCGAACGAGCGGTCATACATTCCGCATTTCTCTAGCGCGCGGAATAGATAGTAGCTCATCGGCAACGAAAGCTTAGCCAGTGATGTGTCTGTTAACGTTGACTCCAGCAGTGCCGCCCCTTCTACAACATCCACTGTGCCCGCCAAAACCGCCCAGACCTGCGTGTGCTGGCTATGCTGCGTTCCCGCAGTTGCCTCCGGACTGTCGCGGAACAGCAGACTGTTCGTTAGCCGGCAGCAATCCATTACCGCAGCGTTGACCGCCGCTTTGCGTTGACGCAGTTCACCAGCAATCTGTGTCCAACCGCTGGCTGCAAGCAATTCAGCCGCTTGCTCCAGCGCGGCCGCATACATCAGGCTCAGTACGGTTGCGGGTGCATCATCCGTACAATCCGGTGCGCCGAGCGGCCATTCCTCCACCCAATCGAAGTAATTCCAATATTGGCGGGGCGTTCTGTCCACCAGACCCTCCGGAGTCAGATGTTGATCGAACCAGTCCAGCACAGATAACAGCGCTAACCGGTACTGATTCACCAAGGCCATATCCCCGAAGGATCTGTAGTGGTCATGAATCATTCCGATCCAATATAGGGAGAAGGAAGGAATGACCTGCGGCAGCACTGAGGGATAGCGACTTTGCAGCATCCCGTTTGGTAGCTGAGAGGCCTTATAATCTTCCATAGCTCTCCGCGCTAACCGGTCGTCCCCTGATAATAGGTACGTAAACTCCATCATCAGTTTGGTATCCATGGTATACTGCAGCTGTTCATAATACGGAGTATCCTCGTAGGTCTCATGCATGCAGCGCTGAAGTGTTCGTACACTGAGCTCCCATAGTTGGTTATATTGTTCATCGGAGCAGTGAAAGTTTCCTTCCGGCTGCAGTGGATATCCGGTCTCCCTATAGCTAAAGCTGGAAATCGTTAGAGGCTCGACACCAGCCTGCACTTCCAGCCGTACATAGCGGAAGGTACGGAACCAGAACGGTTCGTAGATTTCCGTACGCGCAGAGATGCCGTAACCTGCCGGGTGATAGCTATCGTAACCGCCTCTTAATACATGTTCCTTCGTATTATCGCGGACAGCTTTGCGGCGAATCTCATCATCCCCCGTTTCTTCTTCATAACACTCAGCGCATAATAGGGTAATCCGGCTACCTTTGCCTCTAAGAAGTCTAAGCTGCAAATACCCTGTGGTTAGCTCACCAGCATCCAACTCCAACCAAAAATGTTGCCCTGCTTCTATTGTTATTCCAGCGGAAGGCAGTACTGCGTTGGGTGAAGCGCCGCCATCTCCATTTCGCAGATCCAGACTATGCCCTTCCTCAAAAAAGGCATGCCCTTCCCCGCTACTGCTGCGCATCAGCTTCAGAAAAAATTGCTCCCGCTCATACAACAGCGGAATCGGACGCCGGGCCAGCTGCCAAGGGGTTAATTGGCCATATTCATCCCGCACCGGTTGCACAATTCCGCTAGCAAGCCAGGCACTGTCATCATATTCGGGCAGTGTCCAATCCAGCAGCGCTGCGTCACCCTCCACTTCTTCCAGTCCACCCATCCAGCGTATGATCGGAAACTGCTGGAGCTTATAGCTGCGATCCTTAATACTTTTCCATGAGCTATCCGTATTTAGCTCCTGTACTAGCTGCCCGCCTTGTGTAACTGCCGCTTCCACAAGCAGCCCGCCTTTTTGCGAGCGCCAGACGGACAAAGGTCCGTCTTCACCCAGTTCAAAGGGCGTAGTCCCTGCATAATGAACGACCATAACAGCAAGCACATTTAAACCTGGTTGTAGAACATTGTCCAGACTGAATTCTTCATAATACTGTATATGACCATGTCCTTTACAAGGACCGGCCCATAAACGCTGCCCATTGACGAACAGCCTGTAGCGGCTGTCTGCGGTAATGGCCACATCCAGGGTGCAGGTCTTTCCGATACCAGCTGGCAGTTCGAACACTCTGCGAAAGTACGCACGCTCGTGCTGCTGTTCCCTATCCGCTGATCCTTGCTCCTCCTGCGGCCAGATCCAGCGTGCTCCCCAGTCTCCCCATTCTTTTGCTGCCATGTTATGCATATCTCCTTTATCTCATTTAAGTAGTTAAGGCAATCTACGCAGAAACGGCATCGCCGCCCTTCAGAAGGACGACGTCGCCGTTGGTCTGCGTTTTATTTAACCTTATCGAGATAATCACGTTGGAATTCTTCGGCAGCCCTATCCAAGATCTGTTGCGGATCTGCGTTCTTGTCCGTCAGTACGGTTTGCAGTACGATATCCAGCTTTTGGTACAATTCCTGTGCGTTGACTGGTTCTTCCGCCCGCATGCCTTTGCTGCCATTGTCCATATAATCACGGAACAAATCCAGATTGACGTTGTTGTATTTGTCGAGAATCTTTTGTTCTTCTCCAATCCGTTTCTCATCAGTCCAAATCCGCAGCCCGTAAGGCCCTACGATCAGCCCTTGATCGCTCAGTGTCTTCTTCTCAATATCCCAACCGGTCAGTGCCTCTTCAGAGGACTCTGGTGTAAATCCGTAGGTTTTTAGCCATTTGAATCCGGCATCAATCTGCTCAGGTGTTACATTAGGCGAGAACATATATAGGCCGCCACCGAGCAGGGTTACAGGTTTCCCGATTGGTCCTACTGGAAGCGCGGACATTGCCACATTGTCCTTGGACATCTTAGTCTGTTGCTGGATGACCGGTGACCAGTCATTCGTGCCGAAGCTCATAGCGACCTGATCGGTTCCGAACAAGCGGAACATATCGTTCGTAACATCGACCAGATTGTTGTCGGGCAGTACATCATATTTCCATTTTAAGTCCTTCACATATTGCAGGGCCGCTGCTGCTTCCGGCGAATTGAACACCGCCTGCCATTTCCCGTCTACCTGTTTTTCAAATTCTGCTCCGTATGCCCAGGCAATGTTCATGAACATCCAACCGCCTTGACCACTTTTTGTAGGCAAGAACATTCCGGCTTTACCGGTCTTTTGTTTAATAATCTGCGCAGTTTCTGCTAGCTCTTCATATGTTTTAGGAAATTTAGGAATCCCCTTGTCGTCCAGCAGTCCAGCCTCCTTGAAAAGATTCATATTGTAGAGCATACCGATGACGTATCCGTCCTTCGGAATCCCATAATACTTGTCGTCCTTGGTAACCATTTTCAGCAGATCTGGATTGATCGCCTTGTCGTAGCCATATTTTTTCATCGTATCCGTTATGTCAGCCGCGTAATTTGCCTTGATGATTTTGCTTGTTTCTGTAAAAAAGGTTTCGTATACCGTCGGAAGCTGGCCGCTGGCCGCTTTTGGCAGGAATGAGCTGACGTCATACCCCCATTCATCTTTGTCCACAATAATTTCCGGATAATTGGCTTTCATCTTCGCCATGACCTGCTCATACTGGGCGATTTTGGCTTCCTCATTCGGCTTTGGCCAGTTACTGACCTTGATCGTCACCTGTTGATTGCCCGCTGTCTCCGTCTTTCCTCCGGCATTCTTCTCATTGGAGCCGCCTCCGCAGCCAGCCAGTCCGGCAGAAAAAAGCAGCGTAAGTGCCAGTGTAGCTGTCAGGTTCTTGGTGTGTCCTTTTTTCAATGTAATTCCCCCTAGTCTTATTGTTAAAGCATTCTTCGCAACATGTAAAGCGCTTTCTTTTTGAATCTGAAATCATCTTAACATGCACCTTCTGCAGCACCCTACGGGGCAAAACTGTGAAATGGTTTGTGATCGGGTGATGTTACCCTTTAATACTGCCGCCGAAGGATTGCCCGTTCATAATGTACTTTTGGAAAAAAATAAACAGGATAATCGGCGGCAGAATCGCAAACGTCAACGCAATAAACTGTATGTCCTGCGGCAATGTCGCCTTCAGATTGTAAATAGCCACAATGACCGACCAGGTCGATTTATCCTTCAGCACCATAAAGGGCCAGAAGAAGTCCTGCCAGACACTGTTCATCGTAAGGATTGTAATTGTAGCCATAACTGGTCCGCTGAGCGGGAGAATGACTCGAATAAAAATACCGATGGTGCTCGCTCCGTCAATTTTGGCTGCTTCCAGCAGCGCTTGTGGGATGGTATCGAAAAAGTTTTTGAAGATCAGAATTACCACCGGATTCACAGCAGCCATAAACCACATCGGCCAGTAAGTATTGGTCAGGTTCAAGTGCAACAGCGGAAAATCAATCAGATTCTTAAACAGCGGCACCATGCCCACTGTATTCGGCACCATCATGGTCCACACGATCAGGGCAAACAGCAGGGCACTGCCCCGCGGCTTTAGCTTGGAGAAGAAATATCCGGCCAGTCCGTTAAAAGTAAGGCAGAACAGTACAGAACCTGCGGCCAGATAAGCCGTATTCAGATAATAACTGAGGAAGTTAAACTCCTGCCAGGTCTCCCATAGCTTGCCAACATTGAACGAGCGGGGGATCAGGGTGGGCGGGATTGCATAAAACTCTTTGATGTCCTTCAGACTTGAGACCATAATCCAGACCGGAGGCAAAATACAGACAGCGGCCAGCACAATCATCAGAATGAACATGCACCAATACAGCAGGCGCACCCAAGGTGATCTGTATTCTATATTGCCGATAATGCCATATGCTTCTTTAGTTTTCATAGCTTCTACTCCCTGTTCAATTTCTTATCCAGCCGGAAATAAATAATGGTAAGCACCATCAGGACTAGAAAAGTAATAACCCCGAGCGCCATTGAATGGCCTGCTTCAAAACTCCGGAACGCATAATAATAGCTTTGCAGCATCAAGGTCATTGAGGCATTGTTCGGTCCACCCTCAGTCATTACCAGGGGTTCATTGAAGATCTGGAATACACCGCTGATCTGCAAAATCATCATCAGTCCGATCATGCTAGAGATTTGCGGAATGGTGATACTTTTGAATCTCCGCCATACATTCGCACCGTCAATCGAGGCTGCTTCGTACAGATCATGATTAATACTCTGTAGACTTGCCAGATAAAGCAGCACTGTTCCCCCGAAATTTCGCCAGGTAATCGTGAAGATAATCAGCATTATCGTCATTTGCGGATCCTGAAGCCATTGCTGCACCGGAAATCCCATGGCACTCAGCATAATATTCAGCACGCCACCCTTTCCGGGCTCAAACAAAAACATCCATAACATCGAAGCGGCAATGCCGGGAACCATACTCGGAAAAAAGACCGAAAAGCGAAAAAATGACTTCCCATGTCTCAATTCATTAATCACGACAGCGACAATAATGGGTACGGCAAAACCGATCAGTAGTGACCAGAACACATACACAAAAGAGTTGGTCAATGTCTGTTGAAACGCCGAGTTCTGTATAACATCCTTGTAATTCTGCAGTCCGGCGAAACTTACGGCATTATAACCCTCAGTATTGAAAAAAGAGAGCACAATGCCCTTCACGAGCGGCTGCCAGGAAAAAAAGAAAAAGGCAAACAGTGTGGGTACAATTAATATCCAGGATGACCAATCTTTGAATAAACGCCGTACAGGATAACCTTTCTTTTTCTCTGTCATTAAAGGATTTAGTTCACTGGTTTTTCCAATCATGCTCCTGTCCTTCCTTCCTCCCGGAATCAAGCTTTAATCCGGTCAGGCGTTGTATAGTTGTTATACCTAAATGATAGCGCTTCCTACTGAGCGCCGAAATCCGGTAACCCTGCGAAAGCGTTTGTAAAGCTACTTATTTGTTGGCAAAAAAAAGCAGTGCACGCACCGGAATGGCCGCACACCACTTATGTTCATGTTATGGTGAATCGTTTAGGCCTCACTTAACCCTGCGCTGATGCAGAGGACGGCCGCTTCCGCCCGAAACGCTTCGCTCGCCGGATTGGGCTGCTCCTCCAAAATACGAAGCACCGACTGAGGCTCTACGCCGGGCTGTGGCACACGGGAGGGAGAAACTACGCTCCACTTCTGCTCACCCTTGAGCCTGTATGACAGCTCATAAAGATATAAGCCCGCATGTTGTCCGTCAGTGAGCTGGCTTACGCCATCCTGCCACGAGCAGAGTTCAAGCGGATGCTGTTTGTCCGGCAATACACCGGACGCCAGTGTGATGCGCTCATCTCGAACTACCTGCTGCTTCTGTTCCCAAGCCTGCTGATCTAGGATTCCCAGATCCAGGCGGTATTCCATTCCCGGCTCTCCATAAAGAGTCCAAGCCACAGGGCTACCCACCGCTACGAACTTAGGTGCTTCCAGAAAAACGGGTTGATGAGTTGGGACAAAACGTTCGGTCTGCTCCCACTCTCCCGCAGCCGGACTGCGTCTGCGATAATGCACCGTGCCCGTGAATTCGAGCTCCTGTTCCTGTAGCAGAGCTATTAGACATAGAGTAGCTTGCTCGTAAAGATCCGTGCAGTTGTTATGGCCGAAGCGGTATCCGATCTCATGGCGAAGCGGTATCCCGCGACTCCGGACCAAAGCCGCGAAGGAAAAGCTGAAGCGGCTAAGGGTAAAGGCATCATGCGTGCCATGGTTAATCAGCAGCTTTGTGCCACTCGCTTTAAGACCCTCCAGAAAAAATTCGGATTCCAGTCCGGTCGTTTCCTTTAGACTTGCAGAGTCAATAGTTCCCGTCAGAGTCTGTAGCAGAGTCTCGGTTCCCGTGCTGCCGTTCTGTGGATGCTGCCAATCTTTCTTCCAGATTTCCCGGTAACCGGTGTCTACTTCCGCCACATGCCAGATCAGTGGGCAAGCTCCTTCGGCAAACTCACGGGTAAGCCCGTTCAGAATCAACGGCGGTGCATAACACAGTGTGTAGCGCACCCGGTAGGGTAAGCAAAGCGGATTGCCTCCAGCCAGCAGCGCAGTTAAGCCGCCGCGCGAACCACCTACAGCCACTACCTGCTCTGCATCACCGCCATAACTTTCTTGACCTCTGGTAATTGCCGCCCCAATGCCAGCATAGATGGAGCCTTGCAAGGAACGGCTGCCGATATATCCTCCTCCGTTCCACAGAATGCCGACAACGCCTTTGCCGGTGCTGGCCAGAGTCTTGCCGATGATTTCCAGAAATGAGGGACCTACCGTACTGAAGGTATTCTCATTGGCATCATAATAACCATTGAACAACAGTGGATATCCCTTAACATTTGCCGCGCTCCAAAAGGGCGGCAGAATATAGGAAGCAAGGCTATGCTGGTCATTCTCTGTAACTAGCAGACTGCCGCTGATGAGCTGAAATACAGGCGCATTACTTAAAAGTGAAGCATTGTCTGTGGATGCATTGCGGAAAACCACCGGAAATCCGAAGGTCTTAAGGATGCGGTCGCTCAAGGAAACTGCAACTAGATCATCTACAGCATAGAGACTGTAGCGGTCACCGATATAATGCTCGAATTGCGGAGTTTTAAAATTCTTATTTCCCTCGTTGCCTCCGAACAGCTGATGATCTTCCGTATTGTATACATAAGGGCTATCTGGGTCGCTATTGTAGAGCCGTGCATGCTCGGAAACAACCTTTTCCCCGGCTTCGTCCATCCGCAATGTCCCTATGCCATCTGTTCCGCCATAACGGAAGCCTCCTTTTCCCTCAGCAACGCTATTATCCCAGTGAGACACTACAGGAAGCATATTGGTCAGCATAGGACTGACTAATACAAATACCCCCTCCTCTTTCTCGGAGATCCCTTCTGCTGCTTCAACTTCAACAGTGTCTTCATGGAGGGTTGACCAATTCGCTTTCTGATAAGCTACTTCGCCGCCTCGCAAGCAAGCAAGCAGCAGTGGAGCGTTGTGCAGCCTTAAGTAATCAGCCACTGCTCTGCTAACAGGTATAGCGACAGGTGTAGATCCCTTGGCTTGAATAAACCGACTTAGCGGAACATGTACCTCCGGTACAAAACACAATGTTTTACTCACGATTTTTTTCTCCTCCAACCTGTATCATTCTGCTCTGTGCTGTTAGGAACGACATGAATCTAATTTCTGGCAAGCCATCTGTGATCCTATAATTTTCCCCAGACAGGAATCCTCCTGAGAGTTTAGGAGTGCAAGTAACCGTTACTGTTTTGGTCTCACCCGGAAAGAGGGTATGGAACTGCTCATCCGCTTCCATCCAGTAGCGGTCTCCCCTTTCCTCTGCATGGATATGCAGTAAAACTTCACTACCGGTATTTTGGACTGTAAAAAGGGCCTGCTGGCTCTTCTCCTGAGCACCCGTCGGCTGCCATAAACTCTCCTGACGCACCTCAAGATTGCCTCCTATAAGTGCAAGCGCGGGAGCATATGGATGCTTTTTATTGGTAGAGAATACATATAAATTCTGCTGTGGTGCTTCATCGCCGTCCTGGTAGGACAATCTGACGAAATATAAAGCATTCTCATGCTCTGGCACGTTGAAATTCAGCACCCCAGCGCCGACAGCCTGATCTTTGTTTCCCTCTGCCTCAAATGATTGCTGATAGATGCACCGTCCGACTGCATCGAAGACTTCCGCGTCGACTTCTACCCTGTGTCCATTTCCTCCATGCACGTATACATCTCCCTGAAATCCGGTGCTTGGTGTAAGCAGTAGACTGCGGTAGTCCAGCGAAACATGTAGCGGACGGAAGGCAGATTTCACCCAATGGTAGGCCATCTTCGTTTCACCGTAATAATCGACAAGGTTAGTGCAGGACACATTCGGCCACGGCTCGTTGAATTGCCATACAATGCTGCCGCTGTTTCGGAACTTACGGCGGCGGTTAGCCTCCAGCACGAACCGGATTCCTTCCGCCTGTATCCACTGGCTGCAGGCAGAGAACTGCTCCAAATCTGTCATGCTGCCGAACATTTCTTCTTCACGGCTCAGCGTATCCCACCACTCCCCGTGATGTCTCCATATCGCGTTGTTCTCCATAGAAACCGGTCGCCGGTTGGTCTCACTCAGAAATTTCTCCAGACTTTTGAGAGAACTCAGACCGTCCACCCCAAATTCGCTGTGCAGCAGATTATCGTTGCTGCCATATAACTCGTAGTGATAAGGGTTTCCCATATACTTCCAGTAACCGTGCACATCATGCCCCTGACCTTTGGCATCCGTAATATATTCTACCGGGCCGGAAGCTGAGGTCGGTAGGAAGAGTCGCTGCGGATCATACTGTTCTACCAGTTCTTTCAACATCGCCAGATTGGAATCGCTGCTGTCGGAAGGCTTATTTGGCTCACTCATTAATTCATTGCCGCCGCTCCATACCGTTAGCGATACATGATTGCGTTTGTCACAGAGCGCTGTGCAGGCAGTCTTGTGAAGCAGCTCCAGAAACTCCGGCTGCTTCGAAGGGATATTGTCAATACCTGAACTCGACTGAATGAACTCCTGCCAGACCATAATGCCGTTCACATCACATAAGTCGTAAAAAGCCTTTTTCTCAATGATTCCACCGCCCCATACCCGAACGAGATTAATATGAGCTGCTTTCATCAGACGAATCATCAGTTGATATTGTTCAACCGTTACATTCCCGTAGAGATGGTCCAGAGGGGTCATATTTACCCCTTTCATATAGATCTTGCTTCCGTTAATCACCACTGTATATGGTAGAGCGTTGTCTGGACTGTCTACATTGTGGATATAATCGAGCTTGCGAATGCCCGTTTGAAAGCTCTGGGTATCCAACTCCGTTCCAGCTTCATCCAGTAGCTTTAGTTCAAGATTGTACAGTGGCTGCTTTCCATAACCGTTTGGGTACCATAGCTCAGGTTCGGGTATGTCCAGCTCCGCGTTCAGAAGCTCTCCAGCTCGAACTAGTCGCGATTGAACCAGCAGCGGATTCCCCTCCGGATCAGCACAGGTGATGCACGCTGTCAGTGTCCCATCATCTTCAGAGCCAGCCATTCGCTTGATTCCAGCTTGAATGGTAATTCGACCAGACGAGATCTGATTTCTATCGTTCTCGCCAAACTCCGCATCTGTAGTGATCGACACATCATCCCAAGAGCACTGTTGATGTACCCTCAATACCACATCATCCCAAATTCCGACATTGACCAACCGGGTAGAGAAATCCCATTTATAATTAAAACGGCTCTTCTGCGTGAAGGTAGCCGAGGTTTTGCCGATTTGCCCCATTTCATCTGGCGCCTGCTTCAACAGCACTGAAATTTCAAGGCTTTCCCGCCCGGAGAGCAGGTCTGTAACATCAAATACAGCCGGCTCGAACATACCTTTATGTTCACCCAGCAGTAAATGATCAGCGTATACCGAGGCTTCATAGTCCAGTCCCTGAAAGACCAGTTCAACTCTGGCTGCTCTCAGCTCAGGCTGCTTCAAGGTCGTACGGTAAACCCACCAGCGGTTCTCCACCCATTCACAACTCAGGCTATTTAACTCTTGATTAGGGTTGGTAATCCAGCCCTGTCTGAAGAGATCATAGTGAACTCCACCCGGCACAGTGGCAGGCATCCAGTCCGTAACCCCCATCAATTCCTGTCCCAGCTCCATACTGGTGCCCTTTAGCGGAACCCAGGGCCAATACCCTTTGACTTCCCACTTCAAATCGTTCAATCGAATTTCATTCATGTCTTCCCGTTCCCCCAAACCCTGCTAAATTTGGCGCTGTTCCTGACGATGAGCGGCTCTGGCGCCATTCGTTAATGCGCTTACAACTTTAGGTGTGCAGCTTCATTACCAATGATAGCACCGGGTTAATGTTTTCAAAGGTCTCCAACCCTGTGAAATCGTTTGTAAAACTGCTCAGTTGCTGATAAACACAAACAACCCCTCTAGGCTGGAGTGAGGCTTATCAGCAATCATCTATAGAGGTGGCTTTTTAAGGCTTGTTTTGTTTCGGAGCCTCTGACTCCCGTGCTTTACCAATACGTGTAATACGTCGAACGCGAAAAAAGGAGTTCCCTTGAGCCGCGAAAGGCTGCTTGGTGAACTCCTTTACTTTTTGTTCGATAGAAGTTCTAAGAACTATTGCAACAATGTAGCACCACCTATCGGACATAGATGACGCTAAAAGCAGTATTATTGTACTTTTGGTGGGCTAACGGTCCCCATAGCCACTATCTGTATGAAATACAACACATATGGACCTCTTTTTAAGCAATAGCGTCACTGGAGTCCGAAATGTTGTTCAAAAGGCTGAAAATTAGTAAATAGTGTCATCTGGGTCCGAAACCCTCAGAGACTCAGATAACGATGACACTGTTGAAGCTGGCGGCTACCAATAAACTAAAAGCAGCAAAAAACTAAGAGCAGCGAATCTCTCTTTATTAAGAGAATCGCTGCTCTAGATCTTTTTACGATGAAACCGTCTGTCTTACTCAATGAAGAAAGTAGTTTTTAGTATAGCGCCCTTGGACTGTTCATCCATATGAAATGCGATAAGGAGCCTTAGTAATCGCCTGCCTCTACCTATTGGATCAGCTCAAGAAGCTCCGCAACATTCGCCTTGTACTGTGGTTTGAAATCATCTGATTTCATATAACCCGCAAGGCTGGATAAGAACTGTCTGCCTTCCGGCGTATCGCTAACCTTATCAGCATCCAATGCGCATATCAGCAGGTTGCCTGCTCCTACACTGCATTCCACTAGGAAACTCAGCTTATGATTGCGTTCAAAATTATCGATAGTCTGCACTACGGGATTCCAGTTGCGGTCTGCCGCATCCATGATGAGCGATTTCGAATTCTCAACAATACTCCACCAAGGATAGGTAGAATATTCCTCGCTCGGGAACTCACGAAGCACCGGGTGCTTGTTATCAATCAACATCCCCATAGTACCAATGGGTACTGGCCGGTTCATGCTCTCTGAGATCGAGCGGAACATTGGATAACACCAGAAATCTGTGCAGTAATAACCTTCAACAGCATTTTGGAGAGATTCCGGGTTCGGCATAAGCAGCACATTCTCACCTTGCTCCAGCAATGCAAGCGCATCATCAGATAGCTTGTCGAAGACATGGACACCCTCCAGCATGTTGCCACTCTTCACTGGATAAATCCACAGGTCATAGCTCTTGCGGATATCTGTTCCCTGTATGGAGAGGGATAATACGATAGTACTCATCCGTTCAACTACAGGTAGTTTTATTGCCAGATCGCAGATATCGATATAATTCGTTCCTGCAGGTACGTCCACCTCGGTTGAACCTGAGGCGAGTATACCGTAATCCTCGGTAAGCTCCCAATGCAGTTCAAATGTACTCGGCATACCACTGCGGAAACAGCTCAGTTCGACATGGGCATCGAACGTTTCACCAGAGACATAGTTATACTTGGGAAATCTCGCCAACAGAACGGCATCATTACAAAAAGTTCTCCAGTCCTCAGCACTTATCATTCCTTTGGAATCCATAAAGGCGTCGAGGACACCCACCAGCGCCGTTCCCTGGCCACTGAAATCCTGCAAATCAAGCAGTTGGAAACCCGCAAGCCGACGGGAGCGGAATGCCGCCTCGAGTTCCTCTTTGTAGCAAGCTACTGCCAGTTGCCCCGAGCATTCGAAATATTTGGCGGCCCAATGACCCAGCCCTTTACTTTCCAGTCGTTCACGGAAAATTTTGAAATTCTCAGCTTTGAGCGGACCGTTGTATTTATCGATTTCCCCATAATTAGGATAGGTAGCATACTGTCCGATCTCATGCGAGATTACCGGAATGTGCGGTATCCATTCTGCGGAAGCGTCTCCAGCCTTCACCGTCTTGGCTTCCGTACCATACTGGATCTGGATCTCTCCGCCAGCGGCAGCTTCCATCCCCTCTCCGTTGAAGAGATCCTGAGGGACGATCTGATCGTCATAGTCTTTCATCGTGCCTGGCAGATCAATCTGGACATGACCTAATGGAGCATCACACATCGCATAGGAGCCTCTGAACAGCCGATCTCTGGAGAAGCGCACGCCGCTGAAGAAATCGTCATGTTCCAGAATTTCTGGCACCCATTGGTGGTTATTGGACCCCTGTGTATAGAGAATCCGATTATCAAATGCTTTATAGTCCTTTAGGAAGGAATCAATCTTAGCTTTGCTGCCCCATAGCTCGTTGCCAAGCGACATCATCACGAAGGAGGGGTGATTGCCAAAAGCCTGGAGAATGGCATA
Organism: Paenibacillus sp. FSL E2-0190; assembly: GCF_037992965.1. NCBI lineage: Bacteria > Bacillati > Bacillota > Bacilli > Caryophanales > Paenibacillaceae > Paenibacillus > Paenibacillus sp. FSL E2-0190. Next base: position 3,471,918 of record NZ_CP150306.1, on the reverse strand, counting down.
GCCTTCGCTGATCAGATAGTCCTGCTCCGCCTGATTATGGCCCTCGTCGGTTTCTTCCGTGATTGTTCCCCAAAATGGAAGCTCTGGTTGCATGTAGATACCGAGCATATCCGCTGCGGTGAAAGCAGCTTCCGGCGGACAGCAGGTATGAAAGCGATAATGATTGATGCCGTAAGACTTGGAGATGCCAAGGATTCTTACCCATTCCTCGACGTCAGTCGGGGCATAACCGGTAAGCGGGAAGATTAGGCCGTCATGTTTGCCGCGGAGGAAGGTTTTTTGTCCGTTGATTGTAAACTTATCGCCCTCTGCCCGGAATTCCTTCAATCCAAAAACGAGCTCCTGTCGGTCCATTATATATCCATCGCTGTCTTTCAAAACAAGGTTTATGTTATAAAGATTGGGAGCGCCTTCACTCCAGAGCAGCGCGTCTTGACCAAGCTCATAGTTAAAGGAAAAACTACCCGGTGAGACTGGGTACTCCCGCTGGTCCACAGCATGTGTATTGTCGCTGTTGAAGCTCTGCGCAGACACTGTAAGTATAGATTCGTTCCTGCTGTCCAAGGTTGCCGTGATTCGGACTGAGCGGGCTGAGAGATCCGGATCGAGCCGGATGCCGCTGAGCCGTGACTCACCATAGAACTGAAGCTCCATACGTCCGGTAATCCCATTCCAGTTGGTCTGGGTATCCTGCGACGTTAAATGTCCACCTTTGGTTGGGTAACCAGTATTGTCCACACGGATGGTGAGCGTATGATTCCCAGGTTGAAGCTGCGGCAACTCGTATATATGTGGGGTGTTCAGACTGTTACGGCTGCCTATTTCCTGATTGTCCAGCCATAGAGTCGTCAGCCTCGTGCGTTCCAAATATAGGAAGCAGACTTTGCCGGCTAGTTCTTCCGGAATGACGACCTCTTTTGAATACCAGACTTGCCCTTCAAACAAATACTCATCCGTTAATGCGCTTACTAAAACATCCTCGTTCTTCGAACCTTTGCGTGCGTAGGACGTTGTTCCCGGCAGTGTGATAACATCTGTAAAAGGCAATGCCAGTCCTTGATTTCCCTCATCCAATTGCAACTTCCATTCGCCTTCCAGGCTGATCTTTGTCTGCAAAATATCACTCCTAATAATGATAATCTCTGAACTCCTGAGGTGTAGTGCCGGTTGTTTTCTTAAAAAGGAAGGCAAAATAAGCCGCGGTTTGAAAGCCCACCTGTTCGGCAACCTCGTAGACCTTAATATTGGGGTCACGAAGCAGTTCCTTGGCTTTGTTCATACGCGCTTCCTGCACGAAGTCGGAAATCGTGCGGCCCATTTCTTTTTTGAAGAGCACACTTAAATAGCTGTGATTCAAGTGAAACTGCTCAGCAAGCTGCTTTACAGTCATGTTCTCATGCAGATGCTCCTCCAGTTGGCGGGCGACCCGCTGGATAAGGTTATGCTGCTGAGCGACCTGCTCTCTTTGATTAAGCTTAGCATATTGCGCCAAATATTCCAGTACGACCTTCCTGACTTCATCTACGCCTGTACAGTCGATCAACCGCTGCCACATGAGGATGTTCATCTCTGAATCCTTCTCATGTATACGCTTCAGTTTTCTGGCTAGTTCGCTAAGCAAACCCATTCCGAAAGCCTGCACATAGGAAAAGGATACAGGCTCTCGCGCAAGTAACACTTCGAAAGCATGATTGAAATAAGCGGAAGCTTTATCGCTCTCTCCTCTGTCCAGTAGCTTAACGATTTCCGGAATGTATTCTTCACGCAACCGGAAATCATGATATTCATTCATCAAGTTCCGGTCGAAATAAAGGATTTGTCCGTAGCCGGCCAGCCTGGCACCGGTCATCATATGCCTTACTTCCTTATACAGCAACGGTATTTCCGTCCAGAACAAACACTCTCTGCTGATTCCGACCGAGACGGAGGCTTTATACTGCTCTCTTAGGATATCTTGGATAAACGCAAGCTGCTTCTCAAGTCTTGCCCGCACCAATGGCGTTGCGTTCAGCACAATGACGGCCAGTTCATCCGCTCCTGTCTTCCCTATATAGGTACCGGAGAAACCAGATAGACCAGTCTTAACGCAGTTCAATAGCCCTTCGCTAAGCAGGATCCGATCCTTGGCATCATGCGGATTATCTAGGAACCTGCGGTCATATCCAAACAGGAATAAAGTTGCCTGCCATTCCCCATTAGGCAGATCCAGCAGGCGCCGCCAGGATTCGAGCAGCTCATCACTGTGGATCCAGCCTTCGACCATATCTTTGACGAAACGTTCCTGCAGCACCTCATAGCTCTCTGTAACTTTCTCCCTAAGTACAGTGGTTTCCTGTTCAATCTGTTTTTTCTTCTCAACTACTTCTCTGAACACAGCCAGTTTCATTTCGAGTTCTTCCGTCTTGATGGGCTTCAGAACGTAAGCTTTAGCTCCCAGATGTATAGCCTCCTGCACAAATTCAAACTCGTCATATCCACTGATCATCACAGTCTGTAAAGACTGGAGTGTCGGATAATCCGCTCTGCATCTGGCGAGCAGTTCGATCCCTGTCATACCGGGCATCGAGACGTCAGCGATCATCACATCCACAGGAGTTTCTCCTAGAATCGTTAGTGCTTCTTCACCAGATAATGCAGTTAACGGTTCCTCATACCCCAGAGCTTTCCAGCCAATATGACGAAGAAGCCCTTGAATCTGCATAGGCTCGTCGTCGACAATTAATGCCCGCATTAAGCTCCATCCCCCTTTTTTATCTCAGGACTTTCCTTGCAAACAGGGATATCAATGGTTACACAAGTCCATTCGTCTTCTACACTTTCAATCTCAAAGCGGCCCTCTGTGCCAAAATACAATGCAAGACGTTCACGGATATTGTTCATCCCGAATCCGTTTTGCGTACCCGTGTAGCTGCCGGCACGGATCTGTTCCAGCTTCTCACTGCCAATCCCTTTTCCATTATCAAAAATCTGAAACTGCACCGTATTCTCCACTCGTTTGATCGTAATTTGTATAAAAGCATGAGTTCTAGTTGTGATGCCCCCGTGCAGATAACAGTTCTCGACCGTTGGCTGTAGGATCAGCTTAATGCTGTACAGGTCAAGAACGTCCGGCTCTACCAGCCACTCTACGGATACCTGACCGGGATAACGCAGCTGCTGAATTTCGATATACGCTTTCAGATGCTCAATTTCGTCACGGATCAGCGTCACATTAACCCGGTTATTGAGTGCCAGCCGATAGAATGTCGTCAGCGCATCTATGGTTCGGATTTGCAATTCGTCCTGCTGATCTAATGCCCGCCAACGGATCAGACTTAACGAATTATAAATAAAATGAGGGTTAATCTGTGCCTGCAACGCCCTGAATGATTGCTCCCGCTCTTTGAGCATGGCCTCTGTATGTTCTTCGACCAGTTTTCTCAAACGGCCAGACATGGAATTGAACAGTACCTCAAGCTCCCCCAGCTCATCGTTGTCACGGTTTCTCACTGTAACTTCGAAATAGCCCTGTGAGATATCTGTCATCCTGGTGCCCAGCTTGCGGATCCGCCAAATCACATTTTTAAGTACAATCATGATTAGAAAGATGGACAGCAGCAGGAAAAAAGCAATACCTGCTCCGATATAGTACATAATCCGCGTAGACTGCTCCTCCAGTCGATCAAGATGCACAAGTGCGGCAACCGTCCAGCCAGACTTAATCTCCTGAGTGATCAGCATCATCCCGCTTTTTGTCGCTGAGGTTTCCAACGAGTTGTTCCAGTACTGACCTAAGGAGGATGAGGATAACCGGCTGCCAATTTCAGAGGGCTCCGAGGATGCAATAATGCGTTCGTTGTCGTCAACGATATACAATTCTCCGGCCCCTTCAAAAGGATGTTCGAACGATTCCATGAAGACACCGTTATAGTTCAGTAACAGGTACACAATCCCGTAAACATCTCCATACGCGTTCAGAATTTTATGGGATACCACTAGCTTAGTCCTGTCGTCAGCTGCATTAGTCCATACCAGATTGTCTGTTGTGCGAAGCATTTTCGTATACCAATCCCGCTCTCGAATTCCCGAAAGGCTCCGTTCTTCCGGCTTCCACAGAAGCCCTCCATCTTGCACTAGTGTATCGTTGGTATGATAGATTCGGAAGTTCTCAATCCCTGGCAAGTATTTACTGGTGAGCAGGAAGGAACGGTCCACATAATTGACCGTACCCAATTGTTCATCGATATCCGCATAGTCCCTGGCTAATCTAGAGATCAGCTCACCATCCGTAGCCGTTCGGGTAGCCAGCAGATCATAGCTTTGCTTCCTGAATTCAATACTCTGCGCACTTTGCCGAACGGCTTCCCTGATCGTAAGCATATAATTGGCCCGCACCGTATGAAGCATCATGTACCCTGCACCTGCAGCCAGCAGTACGGTGGGGAGAAATACAATTAGTCCGTAGAATAATACAATTTTACTCCTCAGGTTCATGGAACGGGTCATACGGATGATCCATTTCTCTATTTGTTGTTTAATCATAGATTCCCCCCATGAAGTGCAAAGGGAGCCCCCTCCAAGTGAGAGGTGCTCCATTAATTTTTTATCGTTTACGATCCGCGACTGAAAGAGCATCACGGTTGTCTATTGCAAGGCTGTTACTTCCTCCTTGTACGTATCCAGCCACTCCTGCTTGACTTCACTCCAGTGCCCACGCTTCTCTAGTGCTGCTTGGAAATCGCTCCAATTCTTTTCGAATTGCCCCTCGTCTTTGGCCATTAAAAGCTTGGCTCGATATTCCTTGCGGATATTTTCGATCTCCGGTGAATATTTCTCCCATGCGCCGCCCTGTTTCATCTGGAATAGATCATAAGGCTCTGCCACGCGGATCGTTCCCATTTTGCCGATAGCTTCAGTGAACTTAATGGTCTTAGCAGCTCCGGCTTTTCCTGCATCCTCTGTGTTCCACCATGGGTACCATTCATTGCTGTAAGAGGCAGTCATGTAAAGCTCAGGGGTGACTTTAGCTTTTTGTGCGGTGTCTCCGGAATTGCGGCTCGTCTTGTAGGTTTCGTCTGTGAATTTCCATTTGCCCAACGGTTGATCAATCCAATCCCAGTATAATCCCGCCGGTCCTTCATTAATGACCTGCTGCTGCTCGGGTTTTGGCTGCAAGGTATAATCGAAGAATTTCAGAATAGCTTCCAGATTTTTAGTTTTTTCACTAACATAGACATCATAGCCTGGATTCGGATTGGTAACCTGGTTAATTCCGACTTTCTCTACACCATCCACTTTAGGAAAAGGGATCGCTTCGTAAAACCACCCTGGCTCTGTTGGGCCGTCCAATGTCTCCCAGGCTGAGGCAGGAATGTTCCAGAAGCTGCCGACATTGAAGGCAATACGACCCGATTTGTTCTTTTCTGTATACTGTTCTCTTTTGCTGGTGACGACCTCTGGATCGATCAACTTCTCCTGGTACATCTTGTTCATCCATTGATAAGCTGCTTTATAATTGGGATCGTCGTAAGCGAATACAAAATCATCGCCGCGTTTGTCAACGCCATTACCTGCTGTAGTCACCCCGAATGCTGTCAAAATCGCGTTTTCATCGCTCCAGCCCAGATTATCACTAGTGTCCATCAGGAATGATAGAGGAATAAGCGATTTGCCGGAAGCATCCTTCTCTTCTGCAGCTTTCCGAAGGAAGGTCTCAACTCCTTCTAACGTTGCTAAGTCCTCTTTGGTCATACCTGTTTTCTCCAGCACATCACTTCTGACAATCCAGGCTTGAGATGCCCAGCCTGGCCACGGATCTTCCGGGTTTTGGTCAAACCAGGTAGGAATGGACCAGATATGACCCTCATTATCCTTCATAAGTTCCAGATACTGCTTTGGAATAGACGCCAGTCCTGGATATTTGTCAGGCATGTCGAAATACTGCTCTAGCGGCATAAGCTGTTTCGACCGGTTCATCGCGCTTTTGACCGTTTCGTTTCGGCTGAAGATAGCTGCATCTTCAAAGCCGCCTGTGTTTATCTTCAAATTAAGTGCAGTCATTGCGTCGCCTTGAGTGGTTTCCAGCTTCACATTTACTCCAGGCTCCTGTTCACGCCAATATTTCTGGACCAAACTATCATTATTGATGGTTGCCGTCCATCCAAGCCAGAGATTAAAGGAAGTCGAGCCACTGGCGGGCTGGTTACTTGACGTTTCATTGTCGCTTCCAGGCTTGTTCGCAGTATTCCCACCTGATCCGGAGCATCCGGCAATAGACATCAGTAAGGTTGCTGCAGCCAAAGCGGCTAGACCCGTTTTTTTGAATATCATTGATTTTTCCCCCTGTTCTATTATTGAAAATCAACCTTTTACTGACCCTACAAGAACTCCTTTCACAAAATATTTCTGCAGGAACGGATACACGCACAGGATGGGGATTGCACTCACCATAACGACTGCCATCTTAATCGACATCAGTGTAATGTTCTGCATTTGTGAGCTTCTCGCCAAAGCCTCTTGATTGGTATTCGAGCCAAGGACAGCGGATAAATCCTGTGCAGCGAGCAATTGCTGCAGGAAGGTCTGCACCGGAATCAGGTTCTGCTTCGTGACGAAGAAAGCACCGGCGAACCAGTCATTCCAGTGTCCCACTGCGGTAAACAATCCAAGTGCGGCAAGCATAGGTTGAGAGAGTGGAATAATAATCTGAATCAGAGTACGAACAGGACCGGCTCCATCTAGTTCAGCGGATTCTACCAGAGCTTCAGGGATTCCCTGTATAAACTTCAGCATGACAAACATGTTCCAGACCGAGAACAGCCCGGGGAAAATATACACCCAGAACGTGTTGATAAGCCCGAGATTATTAAGTTGAATATAGAAAGGAACCAGTCCTCCACTGAATAACATGGTTAAAAGAACATAGCCTAGTATCGTGCTTCTTAATGGAAGACCGCGGTAGGACAAGCCAAAGGCTACCAGAAGTGTGACGATAAGTCCTGCAAATGTGCCAATGACTGTCCTAGCGATTGTAATTAGATAAGACTGGCGGATAATCTCATTTCCTAATACAATCTCATAATTAATTAATGTGAAATTCTTGGGCCATAGATACACGCCACCTTTGGCCGCACTTGCACCGTCATTCAGTGAGATAGCCAGCATGTACAGGAATGGATATAGTACAGACAAGCACAGACCGGCCAGTACTATGACGATGACGTATTGAGCTATTTTTTCACCTCTGCTGAGCTTCATATACCATCACCATAATCCTTCACCATTTATTTTTCTGGATAACTGATTAGTCGAAACAACCAATATCAAACTGATCACTGAGGATAACAATCCCACTGCGGTCGCCATCCCAAAATATCCCTGCTGCAATCCGTTGCGGATGATATACGTATCCAGTACATCCGCGACCCCTTGATTAGCAGAATTCATCAGCGGATAAATCTGATCCATCCCTACTGAAATCAGGCTTGGGATACTCAGAATTAGCACAATCGATATTGTCGGTAGAATACCCGGGAAGGTGATATGCCGAATCTGGGCTAGCTTTCCTGCACCCTCTACTTTGGCGGATTCATACAATTGCGGATCAATCGTTGTGATCGCAGCCAAATAGAGAATCGTGTTCCAGCCGGTCTCTTTCCACAAGCCGCTTAATATAACCATGGGCCGGAACCACTCCGTGGAACCTAGAAAAAATACAGGATCACCGCCTGCTTTCTCGATGAACTGATTGACCAGCCCACCATCCAATGTCAGAAAAGACTGCAGGATGTAAGCGACTACAATCCATGAGAAAAAATGTGGCAAATAGCTGACCGATTGCACGAATCGCTTAAATACAGGCCGGGTTACCTCGTTAATCACCAGTGCCAGTAGAATCGGTGCCGGGAATCCGAAGATGAACTTAAGCACAGATATATATAACGTATTTTTGACGACAGTTAAAAACTGGGGATCTTGCAGGAAAGAAAAGTTGTCTAATCCCACCCATGTGCTGTTCCAGATCGAGGTGCCAATCTGAAAGTCGCGGAAGGCGACCTGAATCCCTGCCATCGGAATATAGCTGAACAGAAATAGCAACAGCACTCCCGGAAGAATCATTAAATATTGCCATCGGTACTTGTAGAACTTAGCGTACAATTTACATCCCTCCTTGATATTTCTATCATAAGGTGCAGCGGGAACCCTGCCTATATAACAGTGATTGGTTATCTATTGCTCTGATTGGTTCTTTAAAGCGCTTACGTTGTTAGACAAGCTCCGCGCGCACGCAAATAAACGCAGCCTTAAACGGCTGCGTTACATTTTTTATGACGAAAGCTAATTATTCGATTCAAATTATTATTGTTAATGTACGGCTTTTTGCCCTACCGGTTGTGAAGCCTTGGAATAGCGGTTCTCTGGCAATGGAATACCGAGATTTCCACGCAGGGTGCTACTTTCGTATTCAGTGCGGAACAGGCCCCGCTCTTGCAGAATCGGCACTACCCGATCGACGAATTCCTCCAGTCCATTAGGAACAGCAGCTGCGATCATAAATCCGTCTGCTCCTCCACCCTCAAACCAGGTTTGAATCTGATCAGCCACTTGCTCAGGTGTGCCAATAAAGCTGCTGCGCGGGGTAGCGGATTGTAAGGCGACCTGTCTTAGTGTTAATCCTCTCTCCTTCGCGTCCTTTTTGATTTTATCCGTGCCGCTCTGAAAACTATTGCGCCCCAACTCACCAAGCTCAGGGAACGGTTCATCCAGCGGATATTGCGAGAAATCATGATGCTCGAAGAATCTACCCAAATAGTTCAGTGCATTCTCAATCGTCACGAGACCAGCAACCTCCTGATATTTGCGCTCTGCTTCCTCTGATGTGTCGCCAATGATTGGTGCAATACCAGGAAAGATCAGCACCTCATTCGGATCCCGGCCAAATGAAGCTACCCTTGTCTTAACATCGCTATAGAATGCCTGGGCATCTTCTAGCGTTTCGTGGCCAGTGAAGATAGCATCCGCTTCCTTTGAGGCGTAATTTTTACCAACTTCTGAGGAACCTGCCTGAAACACTACTGGCTGCCCCTGCTTCGAACGAGCAATATTGAGCGGTCCTTTCACGGAGAAGAACTCTCCTTGATGGTCCAGGGTATGCATTTTTTGCGGATCGAAGAATACACCTGTTTCTTTGTCTCGAACAAACGCATCATCCTCCCAGGAATCCCATAATCCGCGGGTCACCTGCAAATATTCGGTAGCAATACGGTAACGCTTGCCATGGTCAGGATGCTCTGTTTTGCTATAATTCGAGGCAGAGCCTTCCAGCGGTGAAGTCACCACATTCCAGCCGGCCCGGCCACCGCTGATTACATCCAGTGAGCCGAATTGACGCGCGACGGTAAACGGTTCACTGTAGGAGGTGGACAGGGTACCAACCAGACCGATGTTGGTGCTGACGGCGGCGAGTGCGCTAAGAATGGTCAGCGGTTCAAACCGGTTAAGGAAATGCGGAATGGACTTTTCATTAATGTACAAACCGTCTGCGATGAAGATCAGATCCAGCTTGCCTTCTTCTGCCTTCTGTACCCACGCTTTGTATAATTCAAAGTTTACACTTGCATCCGGCTTAGCATCAGGATGGCGCCACATCGACGTGCTGCCTCCTACTCCATGCAGCAGTGCGCCTAGCTTCAGTTGTTTTGGTTTGGTCATGTTCATTCCTCCTAAAAGTTTTGTGAGCATACGATTCCCAGGTTTTACTTCATGCAAAACTAACTATGAAAGTATTCATTGCACGAACGATGCATTGGCTGCGCCCTGCTTGATTCGCTCAATCTGGCCAAGATGTCTCTCTACATGTGCGGTGAAGCTATGGACGATATCGGAAATTTTAACGTTTTCCCCCTTGAAGTTAACCCCGCTTTTCTCCCAATCCTCTGCGCTGAGTCGTTCAAACAATAGACTGTTATAATAAAGCAGGCTGCGGAACAACTCCAGACTATCGGAAGCACTACCACTATTGGCGTACTGGCCGCTGACCCAAGCGTCCTGATTGAAGACTGGCAGCTGCGCAGTTGTAGCAGCGAGAATATCACGGATACGGAACGAAACCACAATGCTGTGATCAGCTAGATGGGCTAAAACCTCAGTAATACTCCAACTCGTTGGTGCTGCCTTCCATTTCAGCTGTTCCTCTGATAACCCTGCGGTTGCATGCACCAGTTGGTTGTGCGTACTTAAAAAATTGCTAATTTGAACTTTGCTCATTAAATCCCCTCCAAAATAAGGCCTGCTTGCGAATGATCAGGTGTAAAACGTGATAACGCAAAAGGTTGAATGTTGTGGTAGGTAGCTCCACTTGTCGCCAAATCAGCAAGTATTTCACCTACAACACTAGAAAATTTAAAACCATGCCCTGAGAACCCTCCGGCTACCAGCACATTGGAGTGGAGCGGATGGCGGTCAATAATGAAATCTTCATCAGGTGTATGCTCATATTTGCATACAGAGCCTTTAAGTAATCGGCCAGCTGCACCCGGCATGTAAGTCTCCAGTACTCTTCGGAGGTCTTGCTCATCGCTGGCTTCACTGCCAAAGGGAGCAAGTAGTGTGCCTGGTTTCCATTCCAGCCCCGTATCGTGCCGGCCGATCTTCAGACCGGCTCCAGCAATGCTGGGAAAGCCATAATAGCCACCTTCCTCAGCTCCTAGCGTGAAGCCAGGGAAGTTACCGGCTGCAAAAGCAGGTGAGCTCTCAAACCAGCCCACAACTTTGCGGATCGCCTTGATTGGCAAATGCACAAAAGGCGCTAACGCACCAAACCAGGCTCCGGCACTAAGGATAGCTGACGCTCCGTGATAATCGCCGTTTGTTGTATGAACTGTTACACTGCTTTCGCGGGCGGTGATGTTTACTACCGAAGTGTTCGTCAACAGTTCCGCACCCTGTCCAAGGGCAAGCTGGCGGTTGGCGGTGATACAGCGCTCGCTGTACAAATACCCGGCATCCGGTTCATACATTGCTGCGAATGTTTCCGGAATGTTCAATCCCGGCCAGCGCCGCCGGATCTCTCCGGCATCCAGTTGCTGGACCGGCACCTTCCGTATCTTTGCTTCCGCGAGACGACCGCTAAAGGAATACACTGCACTATCTGCGAGATTCAATACACCCGAGCGGACAAGCAGTTCTATTCCGCTCAACTGCTCAGCTTCTTTCCATAAACGATCTGCCCGCAGAGCCAAATCAATGTAGGCGGGATCACCACTGTAAGCATGCCGGATCAGCCGCGTTTCCCCGTGATGGCTTCCCTGTGTATGTGGAGGATCAAAGGCATCAATTAGCAGCGTCTTCACTCCGCGCCTCGCAAGATAGTAACCGGCACTCATGCCCATCGAGCCTGCGCCGACGATAATTACATCGTAACTGTTATGTTCAGCTATAATTCTGCACCTCCATCGGGACTGTACTGCACTAGGGATCGTACAGCTACATCCGCAAGGAAACGTGCTGCCACAGGGAGTGCGCGTTCATCCAGATTGAAGGCCGGATGATGCCATTCCTGGCTTCCTTCAGTACCTACAAAAACGAACAGTCCGGGTACCACGCGCTGATAGAAGGCGAAATCCTCTCCAGCCAGAGAAAGCTCTGGCTGAATCGCTCGGTAGCCAAGAGCATCGACCGATTCACCTCCAAGCGCTGCTAGGGAGGGATCGTTGATAACCGGAGGTGGCCCTTCTATCCAGCGAACGGTAGCTTCTGCTCCAAGAGCCGCTGCTACACCGACCGCCACTTCCTGAAACCGGTCCAGCACTTTGCTGCGCACCGTTTCATCAAAGGTGCGGATCGTCCCTTCAAGCACCGCTTTTTCGGGGATAATGTTCCATGAATTGCCGCTGTGAATCTGCGTCACACTGACCACCGCACTCTGCAGCGGGCTGACATTGCGACTTACAATGGACTGGAATGCCGTCACAATATGCGAAGCCGCTACAATCGGGTCTATGCCAGCCTCCGGAACGGCAGCATGAGAACTGCCACCCTGCACTTCTATCACAAACCCGTCAGCTGCTGCCATTAAAGGACCACCCTTAATACCGATGGTTCCGACTGGCAGGTCTGGCTTGTTATGCAGCCCGATCACTGCCCGGACGTCTTCTAGTGCCCCGCTAGCAATGATTCGTTGTGCACCCTGCGCCTTCTCCTCGGCTGGTTGGAATAACAGGCGCACCGTTCCCTGTAATTGCTGCTCTCGCTGTTTCAATTGATAGGCGGCACCAATCAAGGCAGCCGTATGGAAATCATGCCCGCAGGCATGCATTTTGCCGGGATATAATGAAGCAAAGGATACTCCGCTTTCCTCCTGGATTGGCAAGGCATCAATATCTGCGCGCAGTGCGATGACCGAACCGGGCTTTTTGCCGCCAATCTCTGCGATCACGCCGGTAGACAGACCGTATTCTACGATCCTGACTCCTGCCCGCTCCAGCAGGGAAATAATATATTCTGTTGTGCCATATTCTTCATTGGACAGTTCCGGGTGCCGGTGCAGATGACGGCGTATCCCGATTAATTCTTCTTCAAGCGCTTCCGCACTCAACTCTTTAGCTTTACTTGTCATTTACAGTCACCCTCCTTTACACGATTTCCTGTGTGATACCGAGCCCGCCCGCTTTATGCCTCTGCAGCCACTTCAGCGATTGCTTCGCTCAGTAGCTCAAAGGATCGGAGCCGTTTGTCAAAGGGATGTACATTCGTCGTTATGATGAACTCCTCGACACCGGATGCCTCTGAAAGTTCCAACAACTGTTCACGGACAGATGATTTTGTTCCCTTGGTAATCTCCGGTTCCAGCTCTTCAATCGTGTAGGCTTCATTGCTCTGGCGGGCAAATTCCTCCGCCTGTTCCAAGGTCCCTACTGTCAGCTTCTTCCCGCTCGCCAGTTGAATCCGGATCAGCTTATGCGCACCTGCCAGTTCTTTCGCTCCCTCCTCAGTCTCAGCCACCACTAACGCTAAAGCGATAATCGCTTGCGGTTGTCTGCCCTGTGAAGAAGCGAAACCGCTGCGGTAAGCACGAATGGCATCCAGCGCTACCGCCTTATCGCTGTTAATAAACAGGGAGAATACGTACGGTAACCCCAGTTCAGCGGCAATTTCCGCGCTGCTTACACTCGCGCCAAGGACATACAACTCAGGAGGAATACCAGGAAGGGGACCTGCCTTCAACCCTGCCAGCGGATGGTTTTCTTCGAGGCGGTTATGTACATACTTTTCAAGCTCGATGATTTTGTCCGTCAGGTCTGGGGTTTCAGCTTGTCCCTGCTGTAGTGCCTGTGTGCTACGTGGGAGTCCACCGGGAGCACGTCCCACACCGAGATCCACTCGTCCAGGAGCCAGTGTAGACAGCACATTGAAGTTCTCCGCTACCTTATATGGGCTGTAATGCTGGAGCATGATGCCACCGGAGCCAATGCGGATTCGCTCTGTTTTAGCCAGAAGATGTGAGATAAGTACTTCCGGGGAAGAACCGGCTACCTGCTCGGAGTCATGATGCTCCGAAACCCAGAACCGGTGGAATCCAAGCTCTTCGGACAGTTGTGCCAGCTTGATCGTATGCTGGAATGCTTCCTCCGGCGTTTCTCCCGGATAGATCGGACTTTGATCAAGTACGCTGATTGTAATAGCCATTGTTTTGCCTCCTATATAGAATAGTTAAATTCAGGTGTAATCCGCTTCAGGAACTGCTTCGTTCTTTCTTCGCGCGGATGGTTAAACAGCTCTGCCGGAGTCCCTTCTTCAACAATGACGCCTCCGTCCATAAAAACCACATGATTCGCCACATCGCGAGCAAAGCCCATTTCATGAGTCACCACGATCATTGTGATGCCTTCCTTGGCAATTTTACGGATGACGGCCAGCACCTCACCCACTAACTCTGGGTCCAACGCCGATGTGGGTTCGTCGAACAATATAACCTCCGGCTCGAGCGCCAAGGCACGGGCAATGCCAACCCGCTGCTGCTGGCCTCCGGACAGCTGACTTGGATAGGCGTCCAGCTTGCTGCCAAGACCAACCTTTTCAAGGAGGGCGATACTCCGATTTTTCGCTTCGTCCTTCGGAAGCTTTTTGACAATCAGCAGTCCCTCCATCACGTTCTCCAGTGCGGTTTTATGGCGGAATAAATTGTACTGCTGGAACACCATTGCCGTTTTTTGCCGGAGCAGATGAATCTCCTTTTTGCGGGGATGTTTGCAGTTCACTTTGAAATCGCCGATGGCGATCTCTCCGCTGCTTGGCTTCTCCAGATAATTCACACAGCGTAAAAGTGTCGTTTTGCCTGAGCCGCTGGGACCGAGAATGACGACAACTTCACCCTTCGTCACCGTTAAATCTATATTGTTGAGCACCTGATTCCGACCAAATGACTTCGAAATTTGCGCAAGCTTGATCATGCTACTCCACCTCGATTGTACAGATTAATTCTTTTTTCAATCAGCGACGTCACGCGTTCGATTAGGAACGTAAGTCCCCAGAAAATCAGTGCTGCCGCCAGATAAGCCTCAAAAAACTTCCAGTTCGTTGAAGCTACAATTTGCGCCTTAGCATTGATATCCACCACCGAAACGGTAAAAGCAAGGGTAGATCCATGCAGCATACCGATTACCGAATTTGACAGATTAGGCAGACTCGCCGCCAGCGCCTGAGGAAAAACAATCCGCCGCAGTGCCTGGGGTGTGGTCATTCCGATAGAATGGGCCGCTTCCAGCTGACCGCGATCCACAGCAAGCAGACCGGAACGGACGACCTCGGACATATAGGCTCCCGCTGTAATCGAGAATGAAATATAGGCAAAACCGATCATCGGAATGGCTACCGACCTGAAGCTCCAGCCGAACTGCACTGCCAGACCATCGATTAACACGGGAAGCCCAAAATAGATAAGCAAAAGATGCGTCAGCATCGGTGTCCCGCGGATGAACGTAACATAACCGACAGCCAGCGGATACAGCAGTGGAATTCTGTATATCCGGATCAACGCTACAGCCACACCAATCACAAATCCAATGAGTACTGAGACAGCAGTAATAGATAAGGTCACAGGAATTGCACTTAAAATTTGCACCAGAGCAGTCCAGATAAAAGATGGGTCCAGCTTCATAATCCGCTACCTCCTTTACCCGGTCCAAGTTCAGCAATGATGCGGCGGTAGGACCAGCTTTTGTTGATTTTGAACGATTTTTTCTCCGGTGTATTCCGTTTCTCATGCCGCAGCAGCCGGCGTTCTGCTATAAGCAGCAGTTTCTCAATTGTAAAGCTGATGACCAGATAGATTAGCGCAAGCGCGATATACGTTTCAATAAAATGCTGAGTTAAGCTGCCTAGCGTCTGTGCTTTACCTGACATTTCCATCACCCCAAGAGTAAAGGCCAATGACGTATCTTTCAGTAGAGCAATCACCAGATTGGAGAATACCGGAACTGCGATTCCGAGCGCCTGCGGCAGCACGATTCGCGTAAAGGCTTGAAACCCCGTCATCCCTGTAGCATAAGCAGCCTCTACCTGCCCCTTATCCACCGCCATTACAGAAGCCCGGATCATTTCGGACATGTATGCTCCCGTATGCAGCCCGTAAGTAAGAATCACAAAAACAAGCACCGGAGTCCGGGTCATATCGACATGAACCAGCTTCATAATTTCGGGCAGACCATAATAAAACAAGAAGAGCTGGATAAGAATCGGAGTTCCCCGAAAAAAAGAAATATAGATTTCGGAGATGGTTTTTAACACAGGCACTTTATAAAGTCTTGGCAGAGCTACGAGAAAGCCGACAAGAATTCCTGTCAGTAGAGAACAGGCGACAATCAGAAGCGTGGTGCTTAAAGTCCCTAGTAACTTAGGCAAAAACGAAAATACAAAGCTGATATCAAACTGTGCGCCCATATATTCCCCCCCTTCCCGTGCTCACCGGCTCAATCATTTCACCGAATCCGCTGTAACATCCGCACCCAACCATTCCGTACTAAGCTTGCCTAGTGTGCCGTCTGTCTTCAGCTCTTTAATCGCACTGTCAATCGCATCTGACAGCTTTTGTGAATCGGCATCATCCTTACGGAAAACATAGAGAATATCCGCGGATGACAGCTCGTCACCCGTAGCTTTTAGCTGACTCTGCGGATCAATGATCGGCAGGACAAAATCTGCAGCCAGCGTAGCGTCCACACGCCCAGTACTAATCTGTGCGACGGTATCATTCGCTGCACCATTCTGATACACGATATCAATCGCATTGTCATTCTCTTTATTGTAGTTCTCGAGTATTTGTGCTTGTGCACTCGTTGCACCTACAAGTACCTTTTTCCCTTTGAGATCATCAAGCGATTGGATTGAATTATTATCCTTTGCCACTACAATGCGGTTTCTCCAGTGGGCATAGGCTTCTTTGTTAAAAGAGTACTTCAGCTCCCGTTCCGGATTTTTCTCCATGACATGGGCGACCAAATCGATTTTTTTGGTTTCCAGGCTCAGCAGCAGATTGCTGAAATCCATGGTTTGAAATTCGAATTCATATTCTGGCAGCTGCTTATCGATTTCTTTGAGCAGTTCCACATCAAATCCGGTGAGTTTGCCGTTCTCATCTATGAAGCAGACTTTCGGAAAAGCAGTACCCGTGCCCACAATGATCTTAGTTACCTTTGCCGAATCCTTTGCCGGTGCCGCAGCTTCTGCTGCATTTCCATTCTGATTGCTGCTAGCGCTGTTACTGTTGTTTCCGCAGCCGGCAATCGCCAGTGTCAATACCGATGCAAATACTAGTGAAATGGACTTTTTCATTGTTTTATCCCCTTTGAATGAACTGTGGTTTGTCTGTAAGTGTTTTTTTCATCAGATACATAATGCCGTCACCATTCTGCTGATCCAGTTCTAAAAACCGTTCGTACCCCCGGCGTTCATACATTTGAACCAACCACGGATGTTTCTTCGCCGTTGCCAGCGTGACTGCAGCCGAACGTAACTGTCCAGCAATAATGTTCTCTTCAACCCAATCCAAAAGTTTTCCACCATAACCTTTGTTACTGTAATCTGGATGAGCAGCAAACCATTTGATAAAAGGCAGTGGGCTAATCTTCTTAATCTCTTCTTCCTTTGAAAGGGTTATGGTTGCAACTATCGTTCCGTCAACTTCAAGCACATAACACTCATTCGTAGCTATATTGTCTTCAATAAGCGCCAAGTCGGCTGTGGCCGCCGGCCAATGCAGCCCGAGTTCACGAATCAGCTGATAGGCACGATATGTAACATCTAGCAATTGCTCCGCATCCTTCAGTTCTGCTAGCCTGAATACCTCACTCATCACATGCCCTCCAGCCTTTCGGAAATTAATTTAATAATCCCTATCGAAATAGTCGTGATTATATGCAATTAACTTTATCACTGCATGTGTCCACGCGCTAATAGAGTTTTTTAATACATCTATACAATTAGTCGATCTCCCACTTTACCAATCCCCAGTTCAAGCAAGGTTTCGATGAATTCTGCGTTCTCTCCATTCAGTGAAATCAGGCTGGTTCGCAAGGAGATGCCTTCCGTCTCCGCAATATCCACCCGGATCAGCGACCCCGTCGCCACTTCCTCTTGCACACTGAGGGCGGGAAGGAAACAGATGCCTGCTTTTTTCAATACCAGCTTTTTGGCTGTCTCCAGGTTATCTACCTGATATTCAATCTTCGGTGGCTGTTCCATACTCTCAAATACACGATGCAGCCGCATCCAATCCAAAGATCCGCATTCAAAAAAAACCAACGTCTCCTGGCGGATATCCTCCAGTGAAGCCCGCTGTGCTTTAGCAAAGCGGTGTCCCTCATGTACATACAGTGAGATGGGGTCCTCGCAGAATGGAAAGGTTTGAATTGCCGGATTTACGACCTTACGGATAAAAGCCAAATCAAGCTCTTTCGATTTTAACTTTTCAGTCAATACTTCCGTAGAAGCTGTCATAAGCTTGATTGTGATATGAGGATATCTGCGCTTTAAATGAAGCATCAGATGGGGCATTAAATAATTGGAAACCGAGACCGTACTGCCGATTCTCAGTTCATTTGGAATGTGCCCCTTAGCCTGAACCTGATATTTACCGTTCTGATAAATCTGAAGAATCTGCTGCGCATAGGGTAGAAACTGTTTACCTTTATCCGTCAGGTTAATCTGCTTCCCCAACCGATCAAACACTTTGCAATCCAGTTCCCTTTCTAGCGATTGGATCCGGGCCGTTACTGTCGGCTGTGAGATATATAGGACTTCGGCCGCTTTATTGAAGCTTCCATAATGATTGATGTAGACAAAGGCCTCAATATTTTCAATGTTCATCCCTAATCCCCCTATGCTTTTATTAATTTTACTATTCCGATGAAAAAACAATGAATTATAGCGATGCTTTCCTATAGATTTTGTTTATATCTTAGTCATCGCCCTATTTTTTGTCAACAATTAATTCCGTGTAAATCAATCGGATTTTGAATCAAACGTTATGTTTATTTCATATAGAACTTTTCTATTCCTATATCAGAATTATAAAACACCTCTTATTCCACTGGGAATTATCATATATAATAATTTCATTCGAATGAACATTACATTTGTCTGAAAGGGGATAGCGAAAACATGTCACAAAAGATCATTATCCGTGAAGCTGAGAATAAAGATCGTAATGCTATCGCCGAAGTGCTGTTAGATGCATACCACCAATATTCGGAGATCATGCCTGAGCCGTTGTGGCTGGAGTATCGGAAATCGCTTCTTGATTCCGTTCATGGTGATACCCCGCTCGTACGGATCATCGCTGAAATCGACAAGAAAATCGTTGGTAGCGCACTCTTGTTCAGCTCCTCGGAAACGGCTTACGGGAAACCGGAGCTCGGGATTCACTCCCCGATCCTACGTCTGCTAGCCGTATCTCCATCCGCTCGTGGTCTTGGCGTTGCAACCCTTCTGATTCGCGATGCTGCACGGAGATCACTACAGTTGGGTGCCACCACCTTG
Organism: Paenibacillus sp. FSL E2-0190; assembly: GCF_037992965.1. Taxonomy (NCBI): domain Bacteria; kingdom Bacillati; phylum Bacillota; class Bacilli; order Caryophanales; family Paenibacillaceae; genus Paenibacillus; species Paenibacillus sp. FSL E2-0190. The sequence goes on along the minus strand of NZ_CP150306.1, from coordinate 3,452,904 downwards.
AACCTGCACACCTCGGAAATGATGTCTTCAGCCATCAAACTGTACCAGCGCTTAGGCTTTAATCGTGCATATGAGACCGATCTTATGAACGGTGACACTCTAGTACAAGGCTTCCGGCTAGACCTGCTGTCCTCCGTCCGTTCTACAGCGGGACAAATATAGAATTCGAGAATTCTTAAATATTTGTCTTTTAAATATAAAAAGAAGCCTCGGAAAGCTTCCCCAATGATCTTGTGTGATCGTTACGGTGAACTCCCGAGGCTTATTTATTTTTCTTTTTTATAAGTGATTTCTTTAAAACTCACAGTGATTTCCCCCGTATTATCGGCATCGCCCATTCGAAGATCTGTAGTAACGATAGCACGGGAAGGGATGGACGAAAAGCTTGCCCCCTTCTGCTTCTTTTTTACATCATAGAGATAATAAGAAACATCCTTAACATTAAGCCCTACATTATCCTTGTGTATAAGTTCTACAGTATAGGATTTTATCACGGCTACATTAGCGTCCATCCACCCCACAACTTCAATAGCTGTATCTTCATGGTTGCCTTCAGTCTTAATGGAGCCGATGGAATGACCATCCTGATTATAAAAATTAATTTTTTGTGCAGCTATTTTCAGATAATCGATATCGATGTCAAGAATTCGGTTTTCGTTGATCTCTGCTGAATCCATCCAGGCAATCGTGCCCGCGGGGTTCCACTTTATTTTCTCAGAAGGTACATATTGCTCTTGTGGTAACGGAACAGTACGAAGAGAAACTCCTTTATTATCGTAAAAGGTTAATTCGCCGCTCTCATCATCATGTACAAATCTTTTAAAAGTTGGTGAGAGGAACAGGGATGGCGCCCCGGTCGTCGAATGTGGGATTACGCGATATTTCAGAAGATGGACATCGTCCTTTCCCGTTTTCAGATCAAAGATCCATACATTGCCGAGATAACTCTGCATAAACAATTTTTGCTCATCAGCTTTCCATTGAAATTTATAAATGTAATCATAATCATCAGAAAGCGGCCAGAAGTTTTCCCGAAGTCGTTCAATCTTTCCTGTAAGAACATTATATGAGGACAAATGATATTGCCCAGCTTTTTTCGTCACATCCGATTCCAGAAATAATAGATGATCCTCATCCAGCGGGATTAGCATATTATAGTTGCTCATAAAAGCATTATTCCATAGATTATTGGAATCGTTGAGCTCGTCACTCCATTTCACCTTTACCTCATCCGTAGCAGGATCATGGGCTAATAAAGCGTTGACAGCATTATGGTCGCCATAGAAAAGATGAATGGTATGATAAGAGATCCCTTGCAGTTCAACTACTGCTCCACCGTTTAACAGATAGTTATTTTCGGATAGGCCAACCGGTTTGGCCACCAGATCTCCAATAGAGTTCCGTTCTGTATTAAACTCCAAACCATTAAATTTTGCTTCCGAGAACAGAATCTTCTTTAACTCGGCAGTTGATTCCTTAGTAAGTGTGTAGCCTGTATCCGTTTTGTTCACATTCATTAACATGCCTTGCTCGCTTGTCTCGTTAATCCATAAATGAAAGGCATATTTATTATTATCTGAAATTAGAACGATATCGTAGTTAGGCGTTGCGGTATTTAAATTCCCTGGTATTTGTTCAGCAGTACGGATGGCTCGGACGAAAGTATCTATGGTTTCATGATCTGTGTATTCATCCTTTATGTTAGCATTCACTGAACCATGTGCTAGAGCGTTTGCTAATGTGATTCGCTTGATGGTCTCATCTAATTTTAGATTATCTGATTCTACTTGTTGTTCAGTTGATTGAAATAAGGTAAGCAAAGCAGCCTTATCCGTTTCAGATAACTTGTAATGCCCATTTACTCCTGATTTGGTGAAAAGACCATTATTATTGCCCATAATCCAGAATGAGAATTTTTCGTTTTCTTTACTCTTCAATTCAACAGTAACCTCATAATCAGGTGCTGCAATATCAAGCTTCGCGTTGTCATACTCAGCAGTATGTATAGCTTTATTGAAACGTTCTATTAGCTTTTGGTCCGTTATGGTTATTAATCCGCCGCTATCATTATGGATTGTAATGGAGTCCACAGAACTCAGATCGATTAGCTTTTTATTCGCTTTATCTTTACTCCCTGTATTGGCACATCCAACAAAGATTATTGAAATAACTGCTAAAAGGGCTAGTAGATTTAACTTTTTCATATAGGCTCCCCCTTCTTATTCTCTCTTCTTTGACGCCGGATAGAGGATAAAGTTGCAAAAAATGAGATTTTACACCTATTTAAAAAGATCTAATTAAGCCAAATCTAGCCTGTAACCATTGGATCTGATTCTTGGCCTGAACAAAAGTACAGTGTTTGTAGCGATAAAAAAAGCCACCGCACAGGCCTGTTCTCCTGTAAGGCAGCTTCTTCTTTATCTCATTATATCTTTTACAGCACCCGTCAGTACACCAATAACTTCTTGCTCGGAGGCCAGCGGAGAGTCTCCTTCTACTGTGTGGGCTAGCATTCCGGCCGCGGCCGCAAAGGCTACAGTATGCTGAGGATCAAAACCTTCCAGCTCACCATGAATTATACCACTGGCATAAGCATCTCCAGCCCCGACTCTATCAAGCACCGGAAAGCTTAAGGTCTCGGAATATGCGAAGCGACCGGATTTGAAGATATAACCGCGCAATGAATGGCGGTTATCATCATGAATGGACCGATGCGTTCCTGCTACCGTACTTAGACTGTAGCGTGAAGCTACTGTGGGAATCAGCTCCTGAAGTTGTTCTTCTCTTGAAGTTCCTTCGGGCTTCATACCAAGGATTAGCATTGCGTCTTTTTCATTCATCAGCACGATGTCGGCCAAATGCAGCATGTCTTCGTAATGGGAGCGCGCCAGCTCATAGCCTCTCTCCCCCCAGAGCGATGGGCGGTAATTGCAGTCAAAAACGACTAGACCACCGTGTTGCTTAACCGTTTTTGCATAAGTTTTCATCGCTTTTCGCACATCATCGTTCATTGCCAGTGTTATCCCGCAGAAATGAACAGCATCCGCGAGGTCTGCCAGCTCTGCGAATGGATAAGTACCCGGAGGAGCAGTATTGAAGCTGCTCTCCGGGCGACCGGAATAAGTCACTCGGGAGGGGCGAGCCCCGAATCCGTTTTCAAGAAAGTACATCCCTATACTTGAGCCCCCGCGTTGGATATGCTCCGGCTGGATGCCCAGTCGCCGAAGATAGGCTGTTGCTGCGTCACCAATAGGATTCGCAGGCAGTCTGGACACCAAAGTCCCCCGATGTCCGTATCGGGACAATGCGGACAGTACATTGACTCCGGTGCCGGAGAACGAATACTTCAGCAGGTTACCCTGAGATAACAGTTCAAAGCCCGGTACCTGTAGCCGCATCATTATTTCACCAAAAGCGGCGATATGTTTAGGCATATTGATCTGCCAGCTTTTTCATCGTCCGATACAGCTGTTGTATGTCCGCCACTCTCGTTCTTCCGCTCTGCGGATCGATGATCGATGTATAGACATGGGGAATCACCTGCGGCACTCCCGCTTCCAATATAATAGACAAGATCTCTTCAAAGTTGTCCAGATCGATACCGCCGGTCGGCTCCAGCGCAAAACCCTCTTCCGCACAGGCTTTGGCCACAGCGATTAGCTCCGCTTTACGGCTCAGCCCCTGCATCGGAAAATACTTTAAAGCATTTCCGCCCATATCCCGAACCAATGCAATCGCCGCATTTACGGGAATTACAGCGGGTACAGATTGTGCCGCACTGGCCGGGCCGGTGGAGATATTCACAAAACCAGGTTGTCCCGTTGGTGCGATCATGCTGTTAATCCAACTATCTTTCGCTCCAAGGTTAGCACGGGTCGCACCAACTGCTGGGAATACCTGATTAATGTGGCTGCCAGCATAGGATTTGACAATCTCTGCAACAACAGCAGCTTGCCGATTATCACCCGCACCTAGTCCTATTGATACCGCACCGTCAATTTCCCGCCCATATGCCTCCATCGCCTGCACGGCTTCTTCTACCGTTGCATAGTCTTTGGACAATACACCGACCAGTACATAACCTTCGGCAGCAGCAAACACCTCTTTGGCATTTTCTATATCCTTAGCCAATACGTTTAAGGCCACCCGACCTTTATAGAACCGCTTGTTAATTTCAGACATTGCTTGCCCCTCCTGTCAATTCCCTTATCCTCGCTGTAATCATTTCTATGTCATCACCCATTAGCGGACGCGGGTCAATATCAAAATAACCTTGCCTTACCCCATAGTCTCTAGTGTAAATAGCCACTTCACCTTGTTGAAGCTGCTGGGACAGCTCAAGTGCTGTTATTGCGCACTGATTCGGGTCCACATGGATGCGTCCACGGTAAATCGCCCGGCCTGCTTCATCCTGCACGATAGTTACCCGAATTCCGGGAAGCCCATCGAGCGGCATCAGCAATTGGAGCGTAGCTTTTTCCTTTTCGCTTGTATCCTGTTTGTGAGCATATTCATCCAACGCTTGCATCAGGCCGAAGGATGTTTCCTTACCAACCTTCATGCTGCGTCCAATGCCGTGAAGCTGCACTTTTAGCCATTCAATATAAAGACGTTTTCCCGCCACAAGTCCGGATGTTGGACCTTCTATGGCTTTGGAGCCACTATAAATGACCAGATCGGATATTTGCACGTATTTCTGCAGATCCTCTTCCGCTGCAGCATCTACAATAAGCGGGACGTTATGAGTTTGAGCCACAGCCCAAGCTTCCTCTACAGAGATCATATTCTTCTGAACGGCATGATGAGATTTGACATACAAGATAGCCGCAGTCTGATCCGAGATCGCAGCAGCCAAATGCTCCGCCCGTCCTTCATTGGCATAACCTGCTTCCACCACTTTACCGCCGCCGAGATAAACCATGGTTTCCACTGGTGCACCGTATTGTACGTTATGACCTTTTAACATCACAATTTCATTTCTAAAAATGCTATCCTGATGGAGCCGTAGACTTGTACGAATATTACCGCGGGTTACCAGCGCCGCCACGGATAAAGCAATTCCACTGGAAGCCGAGTTCACGATCACCGCTGCTTCAGAACCTGTATGACGTGCAACATAATCCCCCGCTTTATCCACCAAATCGGCGATTTCCACATAACTCTGTCCGCCTTGACGCATAGCTTCCATCACCGTATCGGTCGGTGCCGATACCCCGAGGATGCTCATCCGGCCGCTTGCATTAATAACTCTTTTCAGGCCGTATTTCGCATTCCATGTATTTGTCACCTATGATCACTCCTATTGCTTGAATGGTTTGCTGTGCTACCCGGCGTTCCCCCTCAGAATCTACCAGTTCAATCTTCTTATCCGTCACACGAAAAAGGGTCAGATTCGCCTTGTTATTGATCCGAATCTCCCCAAGTTCCGGGCGTCCCAGCCACTGGGCTGCTCTGCTTGTCACCCGTGCAATTGTATCTTCAAGGGAATATCCCAGTGCAAGGAATTTGTTCAACAGATTCGCCATGGAGTAGACGGGACCATTGATACGGTTGCCTCTGTATATGTCTGTGCTGATCGTATCCGGATCAATACCGTTTTGTTTGGCCGCCTCGGCCACAGCGAACGAGAAGCTAGCCGTACCATGTCCCACATCCAAGTGAACTCCACGCTCAATAGCATCTCTCAGCGCTTGGAGCGGTCGATTCTCCTTATCGAACAAATTGTTGCTTTTACCATTTAGATAATGGGTTATCACGTCGTTGCGTTGAAGTAGCGGTAAAACCTCACGGATATCCGGCGGTGCGGAGCCTATATGTACCATCAGCGGCAGCCCGGTCTTTTCCGAAAGCTCCAGTGCATGTTGAAGCGGTTGAATGCCATTGTCACCCACTACGCTTTTGCTGATTCTGGCCTTCAAGCCTACGATAAATTCAGGATAAGCAACTACCGCCTGAAGCACCTTTTCATGATCAATCCACTCTAGTTGGGACAACTCGTCAATTCGCATCAGGCCAATCTTTGAAATGTTAAGAAAAGCAAGCAGTTGCGTTGCCGACTTTTTCCCCGCCTCTGCCAGCTCACCAATACGCTCCGCTCCGCAGCTACCTGCGTCCACGAGCGTAGTCACGCCACATTTGATTCCGATTTCATCGATCTCGTCTCCATACGGATTCAATTCTGCAAACGCATGTACATGCAAGTCGATCCAGCCGCTAGAGACATACGCCCCATTGGCTTCCACGACCTTGAAACCATGGTCTTCGGCGGTGCCTCGGGGAACAATCTGGACTACGTTGCCATCAGCTATGACAATGTCCACTTCCGCTCCATTCAGGACTTTCGCCCGGCGGAGGAGCAAACGTTCTGCTGTCATCGTCACACCTTCTTTCCAAATTCAGAACATTACCGTCCTAGGTCTTTCCCGCACAATCTATAACACAAACAGTCCCAATGGATGTAGGATCTTTTTTCACAGGGACTGTTTGGATGAACTATTTATTCTTTATCACTACCGTGTTCAGACCCGAAAACCCTTTAAAAAATTCACAGCCTGGCGGATATCTTCCTCCGGATTAGTGCCAACTTCCCGTTCTATGGTCAGGAATCCTGTATAACCGATGTCGTTCAGTGCTTGCAGATAGTTGTTCCAATCAACAGAACCCGCTCCGAGCGGAACTTCACGGAATGCCGAGCCGGTCTCGGCCATTTCAGCGATTTTCTCATGGTCTAATGCTGGTGCTTCATAACCATATTGACCGTAAACATCGCGTGGATCGATATCGGCAAGCTTGAGACCATCTTTAGCATGGGTGTGTACAATGTAGTCTTTTAGAGTATGAACACCTTGCACCGGATCATCACCAGTCACCATGACCATATTGGCCGGATCAAAATTAACGGAAACCCCTCTGGAACCCAGACCGTCGAGGAACGTCTTCAGACGTGCAGCGGGTTCTGGCCCAGTCTCAATCGCAAAATAAGAATTCATCTCATGTGCATATCTGCTAAGTTCCTCACAGGCAATGTGCATGGTTTCATAGATTTTACTGGCAGGGTTAGAAGGAACAATACCGATATGTGTAGTTACGATATCTGTACCTAGCTCCTTGGCCAGCTCCATAATGCGCTTGGACTTTTCAATTTTGGCACGGTTCTGGGCAGGGTCCTGAAAGCCATGTCCGCCTAAATCTCCAACGAGGGCAGAGATTTCTAAACCTAGCGAAGCAATGTAATCCTTCCATTCACGGCGTGCTGACTGAGAGAGAGTAGCGGGATCAAATTCGCCTTGTACCGCATAAATCTGAACTCCATCTGCCCCAGCTTCTTTTGCCTTGCGCAATCCCTCTTTCACTCCAACCTGAAAGCTGTCTACGATAACACCGATTTTATTAGTGATAATTGGTTTAACCATGGCATAATCCTCCAGTATAATGAATTAGATTTGGTTCCAAACCCGCTTGATGTATTCCAGCCCCAGTCTTGTTCCCTTACGGCACTCTTCCATTCCCTCAAATTCTACAGAGATATATCCATCGTAACCGCTTTCCTTAACGATTCGAATTACACTCGGCATATCGATGTCTCCTTGACCAACGATGGCACCTCTCAACCAGTTCCCACCGGAGGATTGGAACCAACCTTCGCCAGGCTGGCGGTCTTGCGGACGAATATAGAAATCTTTGAAATGCACCATTGAAGCAAGCTTGATGTTGTTAGGTACAGCTATTAGCGGGTTCTCATCTGCGCACAGGAAGTTCCCAATGTCGAGTGTTGTACGGAAGTTGTCTCTACCCACCGCATGAACCAGCGCCTGTACACGATCGCTGTGCTGAATAAAGTATCCATGATTCTCCACACTGGTCGTAATGCCTAAACCTGCGGCATAATCAGCAATTTCTCGGCAGGCTTCAGCCAAACGTGGAAGCTCTTCCAAAAAATGCGTGATGGATAGATCGTTTGAGGAGGCTACATCATGCCGCATCCGCTGAATGCCTAATGCCGCGCACACGTCTACTTCCCGCTTTACCCGCTCGACTTCCCGCTGCATTTCCGCTGTCTCCAGCCCGGCAAAGTTCGCCCCGATAGCATAATTGGATAACTCTAGTCCACGACCCGCTGCTGTTCGTACAATCTGATCAATTAGCTCAGGATTTTCAACCAAATTGATACCCAAAGGTACAATCTCCGCATGTTCTGCGCCCAGATCGGCGATCGTCTCAATGACTCCTTCAAGCGTGAGCTCACCCGTTGAAAAAGCCGAATGCAGACTGTAAGTGCTAATTCCTAACTTCATAGTTTCACCTCTTCACCTTTGGCTGCGGATTCATAGATCGCGCCGAGTATCTTCATAATTGTAACGCCGTCTTGCACAGGACTAATTGGTGTAGAGCCGGTACTGATGTTGCTCGCAAAATGATTAATTTCATTCTGGAATGCACTGTTGAACTCAAACCCCTTATTATCGGTCTGCGGATAGGTATTGACGATCGTATCCGCCTGTTCTTTAACAATGACTATCTCAGGATCAATTTCAAAACCACCCTTGTCACCGTACAGGCGTACTGAACGCTCATCTTCTTTGGCATGCAGTGTAAAGCTGACATCGACCATTAGCGAAGCTCCATTCTCAAAGCGAATCAGTGCATTCGCTAAATCTTCCACCGTATTGTTCGCTGCGTCGTAATCGGCGGCTTTATAGAATGAGAGATTCTTAATATTAGAACGATTGCCGAGCTTCCGGTAGGTATTAGCACTTACCGATACTGGATTCGGACGGCCCATCAAATACCAGCATAGATCAATCACATGGACACCAATATCGATCAGCGGTCCGCCGCCGGAGCGTTCAATATCACTGAACCAGCCGCCGGGATTGCCTAGTCTCCGGAACGTCGTTGCTTTTGCATAATAGATTTCGCCGAATTCTCCTTGTTCCACCAACGTCTGAAGGAGCTGGGCATTGGAGTCATAACGTCGTACAAAGCCTACTTGCAAAATCTTGCCGCTCTTTTCCACTGCTTGCTGTACCTGAAGCGCTTCTTCAACCGTACGGCAAAGCGGCTTTTCCACAAGCACATGCTTGCCTGCCTCAAGCGCCGCGATACTGATCTCGGCATGAGAGTTGTTCCATGTGCAGATGCTGACTGCATCTATTTCAGAATTGGCCAGTAATTCACGATAATCCGTGTATACCTTCTCGACGTTATATTCTGTAGCAACTTCGCGTGCACGTTCTTCATTCAGATCACATACCGCATATATGGTTGTCTGCGGATTATTCCGATAAGCACTTAAGTGCATGCCGGAGATAGAGCCCGTACCTATTACGCCAATTTTGATCTTATCCATTAACACTCGCTCCTTTATTTTGCATAGGTTATGATTCGTATTATAATGATTTCAACCCTAAACACCATGCAGAGCCTTGCGGTTTCATTTGTACAATTGTGCTATAGGAGGTGCAGTCTATAAATGTTGGACTATGATAAACATCTACAGGAACCCATGGACATGCCGGATCCCGAGTTTCCGATTAAAGTACATACCCAGCGTTTCCACCAAGAAGGAGTTATGTTGTTCCCACATCATTGGCATGAGCATCTTGAGTTTATATTTATTGAGAGTGGTGAGGCTGTTTTTGAGTGCGGACGAACACCGATCAACGTTCGGGCTGGCGATTTAGTTGCTGTGAACAGCAACGAGCTGCATTATGGGGTAAGCGCTTCTTCTGATTTATTGTATTATGCGATTATTGCAGATACTTCTTTGCTGCATAGTGCGGTAAGCGACGCTGCCGAAACCAAGTTCATCGCCCCGATTCAGCGGAACCAGCTGCTGTTACGTAACCATATCCGGGGGGATCAGCATATTACTGACTGTGCTTTGGCGATTATTCGGGAACTGGAACGTCGCGAATTTGGTTACGAGCTGGCCGTCAAGTCCGAGCTATACCGCCTGTTAACGCTGTTGTTGCGCAGACATATCGTCACCGTACTCTCACAAGCTGAGCAAGAGAGGCGTATTCAGACCGTTGAACGCTTCGCACCTGTTTTGCGATATATCGATACCCATTACCAAGAACCGATTCAAGTTGACGAACTTGCGGCGCTAACGGGGCTAAGCCGCTTCCATTTCAGCCGTCTCTTTAAGGAACTAACTGGGCATACGATATCGGAATATGTAAATGCTGTCCGTTTAGACCGTGCAGATTATTTGCTCCGCCATACCCAGCTAACGATTTCTGAAATCGCTACCACTACTGGCTTCAGCGATATCTACTATTTCAGCCGCACCTTCAAAAAGCATAAAAAAGTAACCCCTAGCAGTGTGAGGGGATTCTAGTTAGAGTGAACAAAGGACTGCCTCTTGGCAGTCCTTTGTTAGTGTATGCAGCGTTCCTCTAGTTAAACTATTATTGCCATACAAGCTGTCCCTTTCTTATTTTTGCTGCATAGATGATTTGGCCTGTATGATAATGGACTTCTCTCACCATCGCTATCATGAGATTAAGAGCAGTGGTCTCGTTATTTACTTGGCTATATGTAAGTGGTGGCAAATTAAGAAAGGGTTGTGACATCAATAACTCCGGGTTAGATTGGAGCCGTTCAAGGTATTGGATAATAATATCAAAAGCATCCCTGGTCATGGTTATAGCTTGTTCTTTTGTCATTTCTAGACCTCTTTCAAACTCCCTCTCTCTATCTCTTGTATCAGGAATATCTAAAAGAATGGTTTCAATTCGTGAGTGTACTGCCCCGCTAATATGAGCAACTAAATTTGCAATACTGTTACTTTCCACGGTTGGGGACCATGTAATATCCTCTTGGGTACATTGCTCGATTGCTTGGAGCGTCCATTTCTTTTCCGATCTAAATTTAACCAACATACTTTCAATTAACTCAATGGCGATATCCATTGCTAACCTCCTATTGATATAACCTATGTAAATTTTACCAAACTCATCTCTACTGTCAAATGAAATCCAGTACCAATGCTATTTTTATGCCACAATGTTTTGTTACATTCTTATCCGAGCTCCTGAGTAGAGTTAATTGATAACGTTTGTTGGCCTTAAAAGAAGGAGTTGGTATATGACACTGGATCATTCAGATTAGTACAAAAGAGACTGATGAGATTATCTACTATTTTTAGAAAAAGGAGATACGAAATGAAACTTAAAAAATGGATTGCCCCTATCCTCACATGTTCTCTGATGAGCCTCTCTTTCGCTACAGGATCTGCAAGTGCAGCAACTAACAGCGAGTATAGCTTGAAATTCAATGCGACTAACTATACTACAAAGACCATAACGGTGGATGGTCAATCCGTCACTTATCGGGCATATGAGAATATCGTTTATGTAAAGAACCCTGTAGATATTAATTATGAAACTATGAACGTCTATGTCCCTGAGGAATACTTCCAGGGTAAGTCGATCGGTAGTTACACCGCCGATACCGCACCTATCTTCTTCCCAAACCAGGTTGGCGGGTATATGCCTGCTCAGCCAGGTAGTACTGAAACAGGTAAAGGAATGGGTATGGGGGCAGGTCCACAGAACGGCGCTCCGAAAACAGACAAGGAATCCGCAGCAGCCCCAGGCGCCGATACAGGAACGGAATTGAATAAACCCGCTGCGGGTAAAGACGAAAACGCAGGAACACCTTCATCTGAATCTCCCAGTGCTATCGCAGTTGCCCTGTCCAAAGGTTATGTGGTCGCATCTCCAGGCGCTCGCGGTAGAACTACAAAGGACGAAAAAGGTGTTTACACTGGTAAGGCACCCGCAGCTATCGTAGATCTGAAGGCGGCTGTCCGCTACCTTCGCTTTAACGACGACATTATGCCTGGTGACGCCGAGAAGATCATCTCTAACGGCACAAGTGCTGGCGGCGCGCTCTCCGCATTACTGGGTGCTACCGGCAACAATGCGGAATATGAGCCTTATTTGGAAGCGATCGGAGCAGCTGATGAGCGTGATGACGTTTTTGCCGTTTCGGCCTACACGCCGATTACGAATCTAGATAACGCAGATGCAGCTTATGAGTGGCAATTCAACGGAATTAACACTTATGAAAAACTTGATTTCTCCGGAAATACGGATTTTAACATGGAAAGAAAGTTGGTAGAAGGAACATTGACGGAGGATCAGATTCAGGTATCTAACGAACTGGAAGCTATGTTCCCTGAATACGTCAATAGTCTAGGACTTACGAATACTGACGGAACAGCTTTGAAGATGGATGCGGACGGCAATGGCACCTTTAAAGATTACATCAAAGCTTTTGTGATCGCTTCAGCGCAAAAAGCGTTAAAATCGGGTACAGATCTGTCCGACAAAACCTGGATCACCATTGAAAATGGCACTGTTACGGATATCGACTATGATCAATATCTTGCATACTTGGGCAGAATGAAACTGCCTGGAGCCTTTGACGGTTTAGACCTGAGCAATGGTGAAAACGATCTATTCGGCACAGCGAATGTCGCTGCACAGCATTTTACTCAGTTCGGTTTGGAGCATGATACAGCGGGGGGAACACTTGCTGACCAGAATCTAGTGAAAATGATGAATCCAATGAACTATATCAGCACTGAGGGAACAACCACTACAAATAATTGGCGGATTCGGATGGGAACCAAGGATAGTGATACTTCCCTCGCTGTTTCTACTATATTGGCAACAGAGCTTGAGAACAAAGGTTCAAACGTTGACTTTGCAATGGCTTGGGATATTCCACACAGCGGAGATTACGATCTGGATGAGCTTTTTGCTTGGGCGGACAAGGTTAGTGCTACTTCACCAAAAGCATCCGCAGCTGCCATTCCTTCCAAATCATCATTGTTGGTGAATGGTAACAAGATATCTGTTAACGCGTACAATATCGACGGCAGCAACTATTTTAAATTACGGGACATTGCTATGGCTGTAAACAACACTACACAACAGTTTGAAGTGACATCGGATGAAAATACGAATACTTTAAACATTACATCTGACAAAACGTACACTCCGACGGGCATTGAACTTTCAGCATCTGTAAATACTAGTTCAAAGACCGGTGTTATGACAGCCACTAAGATAACTTTGAACGGACAAGAGATTTCAGTAACGGGCTATAATATCGGCGGTAGTGAGTATTTTAAGCTGAGGGATATTGCAAAATCACTTGATTTTAATTTGGAATGGGATGCTGGAACGCACACCATAAGTATAGATACTTCTAACATCTATAAGGACAGTAATAAATAATAGAACAGTAACTTATTCTGGTTACAAGAGGCCGATCCTTCAATCGGTCTCTTTCCATTCCATTTAGAATGCGATTATTTCCCTCACGAACATGCAGTCTTCCTTGCTCCTTTTAGACAATTTACATACAATAAGGTCCAAGATATCGGAATAAAGGTGGTAGCTATGCAGGGTAAAGTGAACATACTAATTTGTGATGACAATATAGCTGTACATGAGAGCATATCTGCTTATTTACAGGCGGAAAATATGGAATATGAATCCGTATACAATGGTGAGGAAGTTCTTTACAAATTGGAAGATCAGCATTTTGATCTCATAATTCTAGATATTATGCTGCCAGGACTTTTTGGGACAGAGGTTTGTCGTAAGATTCGCTTGACTAGTAACGTCCCGATTATAATGCTGAGCGCAAAAGGTGAGGAAACTGACCGCATATTAGGCTTGGAAATTGGTGCAGATGACTATATTACAAAACCGTTCTCCCCCCGGGAGGTCGTCACAAGAGTAAAAACCATTTTAAAACGCACTCATTACACCTTTCCAAGTGAAGACGCCATCCTGACGCTGGGAGAAATGAAGATTGACCGAAATGCTTTTAATATCAAAATTAATGGATCACGAATGGAATTTACACCTAAAGAGATCGAATTGCTTATCTATTTTACAATTAATAAAAACAAGGTGCTTTCAAGAGAACAAATCTTAAATAAGGTCTGGGGTTATGATTATTTCGGTGATACTAGAGCCGTTGATAATCTCATAAAAAGAATGAGAAAAAAACTGCCTGAAAAGAATTTGGGATTTGAAATCAAGTCTGTTTATGGGATGGGCTACAAAATGGAGACTTCCACATGAAAAAAGTAACTTCCAACAAAAAAGTGATTTATCTGGCCATCCTCTTTTGTTTCATTTTAGGACAACTTGGAGGAACCTTGATTATTAAACAGCTTTTTTTGAATTATAAATTAAAAGATATGCTGCCTCAGGCCTCTGCTATAGCTGCTGAAATGGCACAAAATGAGATGAGCATTCGAGGTTTTAAACCGTATCTTATGAAGGTGTATGATTTAGAGGGGAATGACCTTTCACCTGGTGACGAAAATAAGCATCTTTTTTTCAATGTTACATCGGAAGAATTCAAGGATGCCCTTATAGATTATATTCCCGAAGTAATTAAGTACAATAAATTCGCTGCGATTAAAAATATTAATGGGTTTCCGAGTAAATCCATTGTCGTAGGTGCACCTATTATTCAGGATAAACAAGCGGTCGGAGTCGTCTTTTTATTAGAACCTGGTAGTGAATTTCAGGCGGTATTGAATGGCTTCTATTACGTTTTTACAGGTACCCTTCTGTTAGGCACACTAATAATCAGCTTCTTTATATCCTCCTATCTAAAGGAGATGAAGCAGCTTGAAAAGACTCGTCGGGATTATATAGCGAATATTAGCCATGAGCTGAAATCTCCCATTGCCTCTATCAGAGCTTTAACGGAGACGCTGGCAGATGGAATGATTCAAGATGAAGAAAAAACAAATAAATACTATGGAATTATTTTATCCGAATGTGCGCGCTTGCAACGATTGATTTATGATGTACTGGAATTATCAAGAATGCAAAATAAAAAAGAAACTTGGAATAAAGAAAAAATAGATACTCAGGAATTAGTCATGCTTATTGAGTCTAAATACTCTTTCTTGTCCGATGAAATGGGCATTATATTTGAGATTACAGATAACGCCAGAAACCTTCCAGATATTTTTTCCAATAAAGATAAAGTGTTGCAATTAGTCAATATTTTGATGGATAACGCCATGAAATACGTTCAGGAGGATGGGAAAATAACTTTTGATGCTATTGTGCATTCGAGGGTTGTAACTGTGCAGATATCAGACAATGGACCCGGCATTGCAAAAGAGCACCTCCCTTATATCTTTGAAAGATTTTACAAAAGCGAACAGTCCCATAATGAAAAAGGAAGTGGTCTTGGGCTTGCTATCGCCGAGGAAATTGTAAATGGTCTGGGAGAAAAAATATCGGTTACAAGCAAACCGGGAAAAGGAACAGCTTTTCAATTTACCATTAGACGGTTCAAATAATAACTCTCTCATTTAACACCAAGAAGGTCAGGTAAGGGTATTTCCCTCTACTGACCTTCTTATATTTTATTAATTGTGTAAAAGAAACTATCTTCCATCTTATGGGTATAATTAACATAAAGCTCTATAGGAGGGAAAATCATTGAGAAAAATAAGGAAGCTGATTCTTTTAGGATTTTGCATCATGATTTTACCGGGAACCGTAATTTATGCTGCAGCTGGCTCATCTGAAGTTTCATTATATTTGAATAATGTGCTTCAAAAACAGCCCGCAATATTGTCCGAAGGTTCGATTTCCTTGACGACTGAACAGTTGTCTAAAGATTTATTTGCACTATTCACCTTGGATGAATCAGGTAAAACCGTTCGAATCTACAAGCCTAATATAAACATGGTTATGCTCGATAATAACGGAGAGATTTTTGGTAAAGTAAAAAGCCCGTCACGTTTTGCATTTTCGACTCTATTACAGGTGGATCATTTAAAAACAGAAATTTCAGATATTAAGGTTGTGATCACCGATCCTGCGGATAAAACAGAAACCATTGATGCTCAACAAATTAAGAACAGCGAAGAAAACTTTTGGTTCAAAACCAATGAGTATACATATTCCTTTACTACAAAGGGCACCTACACTATTCAAGTATTTTTTAAAGATGTGGCTTCGAAAAAGTGGTTTCCTGTCTCCGAAATTGATATATTTGGCATTTGAATTCCAGTTATAAGGGACTCCGCTCATTCTATTCTTATCGCGATATTACCAAATTGTTCTCCCTGCTGCATTCGGTGAAAGGCTTGAACTGTGTCTTGTAAAGGATACACTCGATCAATGATAGGTCGAATCGAATGGTGTTCCATAAACTGAAGCATATCCGCAAACTCTTCACTACTTCCCATTGAACTACCTATGATACTAATTTGCGGGAAAAATATGGCTCGCGTCGGGATTTCGATTCGATCTCCTGAGCTTGCACCAAACGTAACAATACGTCCATTGGGTTTAATAATATCAAAGTAATGTGGGAACGTCGCAGGCCCAATGCTGTCGAGGATGAGATGAACGGTGTCTCCTTTCATGCTTTCCTTCCAGTTGCTATGACTGTCGAACGCATGATCAGCTCCATGAGCGAGTGCAGCTTGTCTTTTCGTTTCACTGCGTGAAGTGACACTGATACGTGCACCCACCGCTGAAGCCATCATCATGGCATAAGTCGCAACCCCACCACCAATACCAGGTATAAGAACATGTTCACCTTTCTTTAAGCGGCCTCTAGTGAATAGCGCCCGATAGGCTGTTAAGGCAGATAAGGGCAGCACGCCGGCTTCTTCCCATGACAGGTAAGCTGGCTTGCTGATGGCATTTTGCGCAGGAATGATGATTGACTCAGCGAATGTGCCTTCTGAAGGTCCCCCAACAATGGCTGGAACGTTTGGAACATTATCGGTATGTTCCCATCCGATGCACGGATTAATGATGACATCTTCACCTACTTTATGATCAAGCACACCTTCACCTATTGCTTCAATTCTCCCCGCACCATCAGAACCGATAATCAAAGGAACATCCTGTTTTGTTCTGGCATCCATGATAAACAAGTCCCTGTGGTTTAGCCCTGCAGCCTTTAACCTAACCTTCACTTCTCCAATCCCCGGTCTTTTATCCATAATCTCTTTATAGTTCAAGCCCTTCAGGCCACCTTCTCCAGCATGTATAATGGCTTTCATCATCTAAGCCCCTTCCTCAAGTTGTTATTAATGAATCTATAATAAATTTTACATAGTGGGTGTAATCCAGTAAAATGATCAAAACTGAAGGTGACTATCATAAATCATCATACCAAGAAGGTGCAAAGGAAATGGAAAGTGGAGATTTGAGAATATTTCAAGCGGTTGCTCGCGAGGGTAGCATAACGAAGGCTGCTCAAGTCTTGAATTATGTCCAGTCAAATGTGACGAACCGGATTCAGTATCTAGAAGCTCAGCTGAAAATCCCCCTATTTCGTCGATCCAATCGAGGGATGACGTTAACGCCGGCAGGTGAGAACTTACTGGTATATACAGACAAAATATTATTACTAATGGACGAGGCTGTGATAACCACACAATACTCTGAGCACCCTGCTGGTCCGCTCCGTTTAGGTTCCATCGAAACAACAGCGGCTACTCATCTGACACCTCTGCTAACCGAATATCACTTACGATATCCCGAGGTTAATCTATCGCTTATAACGGGAGAAACGCATAACCTCTTACAAAAGGTGCTTGATTACCAACTAGATGGAGCCTTTGTTTATGGACCCATTGACCAGCCTGATATAGAACATGTTGTTGCTTTCGAAGAGGAGCTGGTGCTTATCTCACAACCAGGTAAGAGCGAAATGCGCGAATTGCTTACAAAGCCAATGTTGTTTTTCGACGTCGGATGTACACATCGTGCCAAAGCTGAGAGTTTCCTAAATGAAAGCGGGATGAGCTCTTATAAGATTATGGAATACGGAACGTTAGATGTAATTCTAAGTGGGGTTTCAGCTGGACTCGGCGTGTCAATGCTGCCCCAATCTTCGATTTCCAAGGCCGAAGAGGCGGGAGTAATTACTTCCCACCGTCTGCCTGAAGGATATCGAGATTTGCAGGTATTGTTTGTGTATCGCCGGAACGCGGTTTTTTCTAGTGCGTTGTCAAAATTAATCCAAATGATCGAAGAAATATAGCAAACATACATATTGGGGATTGATTATATTCGAGCGCAAAGCTTGTTTATTAATCAAACCCTTTTCAGCTTTTTACGATTATACTTGGTATGTCTTGTTCCCATTTACTCACCACGAATCACTCGAAAACCTTGATCAGGACCCATACCATTCGCTTCGATCTTTCCCCGAAATGAAATCTCGTTGTTGCTAATGCCGCCGATCCACCCGCCACCCTTTACAACCCGAAAAGAACCGCTCTTACTATCTATATCTCCGTACCAGTTCCAACACCATTCCCTAACATTCCCTGACATATCGTAAAGACCTAGCTCATTAGGTTTTTTGCCACCAATAGATTTTGTTTTGTTATGGTTGTTTTCTATGATCGGCCAGTTCCAATCTCCTGATAAGTATTTGTCTCCAGCGTTTTGCCAATACCATGCTACTTCATCTGCTTTATTGCTTCCACTGTAGGTGTAACTTTTGCTTAACTGTCCTCCACTTGCAGCATATTCCCACTCTGCTTCAGTAGGCAATCGGTAACCATTAGCTCCTGCATTGAGCGTTACTGTCCATTTTAAATTATCATTATCACTCTTATTATTCGGATCTTTTTTATTTTTATCTATATTGTAATAGGGTTTGAACCCCTCTTTTATACTTCTTTTATTACAGTAATCTATTACGTCATACCAGTTAACCATTTCTACTGGCAAGTTGTCGCCTTTGAATGCTGAAGGGTTGCTTCCCATTATTTCAACCCACTCTTTCTGAGTAACTTCATATTGCCCGATATAAAAATTTGATATAGTTGTACTTTTGTAGTTGGAATTTGTGTTAATGAAAGCCCCGCCTTTGACTAATACATAAGTATCCTTCTGTTCAGGCTTTTCTTGCGAACAAGCGCTGATAACAACTACTATTAAAAGAGAAATTAATAGTTTTCTCATGGATATATCTCCTTTCCAACCACTGGTATGTAGTTAAGTATCATTTGTTGAATGATCTAGAATGATCTAAGGCTGCCGGCTGTGGACCGACAACCTTAGCAATGATAGTGATTAATAGTTATTTTAATAATCTGGAGATGCCTGAGCTGGTCCGATGCTCAAGTTACCATACTGTTACGTTTGAGCTCCCGCTACTTTGATATCCTTCTGTCGCTAACACCTGATAAGACCAACTGCTGCCCAGATTCATTCCGTAACTTTTCCAAGCATTAACGTGGTTGGCAAAAGTGATCGCAACATTGCTTCCAGTTGCTCGCTTGGATTGTCTTACACTCCAAAACTGTGTGAAGGTTGCCGTACCATCAATAGAAGGGGCGTTCGTTCTCGTAGTCGTATATATATCATATGTGCCTCCATCACTGGTCACGGTACCTTTATAAGTTCCAGTAGGTCTATAAGTGCCCCAGCTATCAACGACGTAATATTCTATGAGGGAGTTTCTCGTCCACCCATAAAGAGTTAAATACCCATTGCCGGATGGTGCCCAGACGCCTGCATTGTAGTTTATTGTTCTAGATGGAGATCCAGTATTCCAACCTTTACCAACAACAAAGTTACCAGTATTTGACCATGTAACACTGTAATTCCCACCAGATCCATTAGTAGCATTTACTGTTCCGCCACCATCGGTCCAATTTTGCCAATAGTCTGTCGCTGCACTTGAGGTTGCTGCAAACAAGCTGAAACTCATTGTAGCTGCCATAATTACAGTCACGATTTTCTTGTTAAATTTAAACATAATCTACCTCCTGAAATTTTTTGTCACTACATACCTACATACTGCTTGTCTGTATTTCTAGTAGTCGAAGCAATTCCTTGTTGGGGCAGATTCGCAACACCACTTCCTTCCATATATATTAATGTAAGCGATTACATATGGAATCTTATCATAGATCGTTTACTATTTAATCTCTTCAAATTAAAGATTTTACCCTAAAAAGTATTGTTCTTTTGGGATACCTTATTCACTGGATTTTTGTATCTGCCACAATTACAATCCAGTATTTTTTAGTAACACGTTCATAAACCAAGGCTTAATCAGTGGTAAGACTACTGCTGGTTGCATAGCTTTTGTATGGTCCATCTCGGCTCCCGTAAGGATTTCAACATCCCAGCCTAAATCCGCCAACTGCTCCTTATTCTTTTTTAACAACCCGACGATGTCAACGGTAACGCTCCCGAAATTTTCACCGTAAACAATCGTATCATTTCCACCTGCAAAAGCTAGTTTAGGGAGACTAAGCAAATGTTGAATACTGCGATCATCAAAGGCTGTGAGGCTCTGGTATAGAGAGACAAATTGTGCTGTAACACGGGTATCTATGGTAACCTTTATATTGTCCCAATCCATTTCGTTTGGATTCTCCGATCCTGTTGGGCTTTCTACAGATTCATTTTGGTTACTCAAAGCTTGTGTATGTGTTTTATGGGTCACAACCCTCATTTCTTGATAGGGGCCATTATAGGGTGGAAAACCTCCCATTACCAAACTCTCCAAGCGATCTGTTCTTATAGCCATTTGCAATCCAATCAACGCAAGCCAGGAATAACCGAAGTAACTAAAGCTTGTAACATTCATTTCATCCGCAATGTGGAGAAGATCCTTCACAATATGATCTGCTGTTAGATTTTCCTCTGGATATTGAAATAGATGACCTTCATAATCGAAATAAAGCACTTGAAACGTATCCGCAAGTCCTTCAACAAAATGTTTGCCTAATTCGGGATCTACTCCCCACAGCTTTAAGTTTTCTGCTTCCTGATTGTACACAGATTTTTTAGCGATGGGTAACATGAGGGTTGGACAATCTGGAAGTACTGCCATACCTACTTCTATTTCTGATTGATTTGCTAATTGTATTATCTTTTTCAATGAACTCACTCCTTTGTGTTATATAAAAATATCATATAACATTCATGCAATCTTTCGGTTTATCCCTCTACCTCCCTTGATATATCTACCTAAATTCGATTTAATATTGTTGTAGCACTTGAATGTTCAACTTTAATGTTTTGGGGTGATGATGTTTATGGAAGAGATATATACACCTACACTGATAGCTAAGCAATTAAATGTGAGTACCACTACTTTAAGGAGATACGAAGATCAAGGTTTAATTCCAGATGTACCAAGGACCGCCAGCAACCGCAGATGTTACACTTCCATCCATGTGCAAGCTTTTATTACCATTCGGGCATTATTGCAGGGATATGAAATTCCGGTTGTGTACGATGTGATGAGGAAGATAAAAGGCCAGCAGATGGAGTCTGCTCTTTGGGCAATCAATCAAGAGCAACATAAGACCCAAGTGGAAAAAGAAAGGTTAGAGGAAGTCTTACGCATGTTTCGGGATGTTGATTTATCTAAATACAAAGATTTAACTGTATCAGATTCAATGACGATTGGTGAAGTTGCACAAATGGCAGGAGTTAATCCATCAGCTATTCGGCATTGGGAACAAGAAGGGCTAATCTCTTCGAATAGGAACAAAGATAATGGCTACAGAGTCTTCACTTTAACGGAATTAAGAAAAATTATTCTTATCAGCAGTTTAAGGAAAACTGTTTATTATATCGAGAATATGAAACAGCTTTTGAATGAAATAGAAACACATAACTACAAAAAAGTGGAGGTATCCTTTCAGCTTGCCTTACAAAAATTGAATTCTCAATTAATGAAGCAATTTTTCGCGATAGCTGAACTTACAAACTATGTGAAATTGTATAAAAGTAATGCCGAGTAACATATTGATCATAGAAAAAGGACTACCTTGCGGTAGCCCTTTTGTGCCTATTTGAACTTGATGTCAACAATCTTCCCGCTTTCCACAAAACCAATATTTCGATAAACCTTATTCGAGTCAGGATTCTTTAAATCAGCATAAAGCATGGGCACTAAATCCTCCGATAAAAGAACGGAACATAACTCTGCTACTAGTGCACTTGCATAACCTTTTTTCCGGCAAGACGGTGGTGTGTATACCGCATTTATTCTGGAATATCTTGCCGACCTATGTGCAATGTACGCCATCGATACAGGTTTATCGTCTACAAACCATATATACAAGTCCCCTGTCTCAATCATCCTCTTGGCATCTAGAATTTTAGCTTCTGGGTTCACCCTAACCCCATA
Source organism: Paenibacillus sp. FSL E2-0190 (assembly GCF_037992965.1). Classification (NCBI taxonomy): domain Bacteria; kingdom Bacillati; phylum Bacillota; class Bacilli; order Caryophanales; family Paenibacillaceae; genus Paenibacillus; species Paenibacillus sp. FSL E2-0190. Next base: position 3,430,713 of record NZ_CP150306.1, on the reverse strand, counting down.
AGCCCCCTCTGAGAAACCCGCCAAAAACTCTGCTACAATGGCCAGGTTTTTTCTCGTTGCTTGTTGCATTGTACCCTTTACGTTCAACGGTTTCTTTGGATCTGTACAGAAATAAGATTCTATAGTCATCGTGGACTCATATTGAAGATGATTTGCCTGAGAATACAGCTGTGCAAAACGTTCTGTTGTTTTTGGTTCTCCAGATACTCCCGGTAATGTAGTCTCTTTAAGAAATTTTATAAGTTCTTCGTAGAGAACGGCCTTCTTATCCTCGGCAATATCCTTAGAACTCCAAAGCCATGCGTTATGTCCCGTTGACTGGGCATAAATCATTGTTTCATCAGAATCTTTTAAGCAAGTAGAACTCTTCGACTCGCAAATAAGGTGAATCAGGTTGTATTGAACCTCATCAGCAATAAATATATCCTGGCTAAGTATTCGATCGGAGACATTGATTTTTTGAAACATTGTTACTCCTCCTTATTTATTTATAAGAACGCAAAAAACTCCGTCCCATTAGGGACGGAGTAGATTCCGCGTTACCACCCTGATTGGTGTATTTATGAATACACCCTCTCTGCTGCCATCGTCCAACAACGATGCTTCTTTGTAACGGCAGAATCCCGGGCCCGCCTACTATGATTTCGGGAGCCAGCTCTGAGGCGATTGTTCGATTCGGGTGTCCTCTGCCTCGCACCAACCGGCAGTTCTCTGATCGACATATCCGGATTTACTTGTCCTCTTCGTCGCATTTGATTGCAATATAATTAGATACAATATAAAGTAATAGGGATTTTATGTCAATAAAAAATATGTAAGTTGGCGACGTTAAATAATTATTATTCACTGCGGAAAAATACTAAACACCAAATTGTCTTAAATGATGGTCTAGATGTTTATAAATCCCTTTACCCCATTGCTCCGGAGTGAATTTTCCGAAAAAAGGATGTGGATGGGATGAACAATCCTCCGGACCGTTACTTTGAAAAGTTATAATTTTTTGTTTCAGTATTTCTTTTTCTTTTCCAAAATCTCTATCATCTAAAATAAGTATGGTCGGAATTGTTGACATATTATGTGGTACTGGCTTGTCATTGTAAAAAATAGATTTCACAAACCCTCCTATTAATATTCCTAGCCAACTTCTAGGAGGAAAGGAGTTTCCATTTGCGATGTCTTGAAATGCTGAACAGTGAGCCAACATTTGAGAAACATTCATTTTTCCCCACTGTGGGTTTGAATTAGGACTTAAATTCTCGATACGGCTCAGTATTTCCGCTGTATGTAATTTGTTATATATATTTTCCATAAACACACTTCCATTATGTTTTTTGGGTTTTCGATTTTTTCATTATTAGTTCTGATGATCCATATATCACGATAAGCTATTGTATTCATGATTGCATCATAATAATTTTACAGTATACTGCCGATCTAATATTCGCCATTTCCATTATTCTATCCTTTATTCACTATCATGTCCTTTAATGTAATAAAGCTATCCATCATGCAGGTAGCTCCTCGTCTTAAAATGTCTTTAAATATCGTTTCCCGTCAGTTCAACAACCTACGGATTTCTGCAATACAGAAATACTTTCCTTTAGGAACGCCCTATTCTTTTCAATCCCTCTATTTTTACACCAGACAACAGCACCAAAAGCATCGTAAAAATCATAAAAGGGTAGTATTGTTTCCAAATCCATTAGAGGACGAATTGTTGAATATCCCTCTTTATACGAAATTCTACTTTGAGGATTCACTTCCCAAACATACCGGTTAATTTTTGTGAAATCAATTTCAGAGGATCCACCCCGTGCACTCTCAAAATCAATAATTCCAACAACCATATTATTATTTGTTAGTATATTACCTTGTCGAAAATCCATATGAACAACACACGGGCCATCAGGAGGAGGTAAAACTGAGAAAGCACCCTCAAAGTAATTAATACATTTTTCGAAAAGTCCTCTCTCAAGGACTTCCTTGCAAGGTTCTATAAATTTTTCAAAGCTATTTCTTATATAAAGTCTCCAATTTTTCTGATTAAAAAATTGAAAACCGTCTAATCCTTCCACACCATATCCCGGCATTTTAACTTCATGCAGCTTTGCGTGAAGTACTCCAATTTGAAATGCTAATTCATCGTCAATAGCACCTGTACATGGTATACCTTTAATCTCAGATAAAAGTAATGCACCAGAAATTAAGTCATCCCCACTCCAGAAGTCTAACACTTTTGGAACCGGTAATACCTCCCTCAACAGTTCAAGCATACGATATTCGCGATATAGTTTATCCCTGTTATAAGGGATCTTCGCATACACCGTTTCTCCATTAGTAAGATTCAGCTTGTATACTTGTGAACTAAAGGACTCAGGAACATTATCTATACTTAATACATTAAGGTTAAATCTTTTTATGATTGTTTCTACTAAATTCAATTCGCACCTCACATGTTTTGAATGAATAGTAATTAGTTCAGCTATCTTATTCTTAATTTTATTGAACTATCCTAACCATTAGTGTAATAAAATTACACTTAGCCCTTTTTCCTTCTTGCTCTCAGGTAAATGACCGAAATCACTACTAGTCCTATTGCAATTACAATATACAAATCAATATCCTGCTCAAACATTAACCACATCTTGTATTCTAGGTGTACTTGCTGTTTGGGTCGAAGTCCTTCACCGAATAGTTCTGTTGCTTGGTTAAGGTTATTCATTTCAATTGTTGAACTGCATGGACTACTGCTTGATTCGCCATCCACTTCGCTAATGTATATTAAGTATTTATTACCTTCCTTGAAATCAAAACCCCAAGTGTAGTCTGTTCTCACAATAATTTGAGAGTCAACTTCAGTTTTCCAACTTCGTTCAACATCCACTAATATATATCTGATTTTCTCTTTTGTCCCCGTAAATCCTTCTTGTTTCAAATCGACCTTTATTTGTTTTACTTCACCGTAAATAGCTCCGCCGTAGACCTCTAGGGCTTCTTGGGGACTTCCTAACTCGACACAGGATAAAGCTTTAGCATCTTGTCCATTTGCAATAAAGAATGCGAAAGTGAATAAACATATTAACGTGATTAAACGAAGTTTCAATTTACCACCTACTCTTATGATTTTATTACATAACTTCTTTATTGACATAAGTTATAGGTGAAATGTTGCACTAATTTTCCAATTCCTTCAATGAAATAGGGAGTACACCTCGACGGTATGCTCCCTATTTGGGTTGACAATAGTATTTCGTTGGCTGTGGATGAAGCGAAGCGCAAGCACCGCACCTCAGATGATAGAAGTTAAAGTTCTTCCTGGGAGCTTAAAGCTTTGAAGAAATATTCCCCACGGATTTGACAACTTTATTCCCTAATACATTTACAATTAGATGTAGAACTGAGCTTTTATAAAAAAACGCACCTGTTAGCTCAATAGCAATAATCTGCAACTCCTTACTTCTCCCAAAGCTCGATCAGTCGACCTTCTGGGTCTTCAATCCAAATAAACTTTCCAAATTCACTAATCTCTATTTTCTTTGCAAGAGGTACACCAATCTGTTCAAAATGCTTAATCGTCTCGTTTAGATCATGCACTTGGAAATTTAACATCACTTGTTGTTCTATTGGAAAATAACTGTCATCCTCGGTAAAGAAAGAAAAAATAGTCTCATTTCCCACTTGAGGTTTTATCACAGTCCCATTCCAATTCTCAATGTCAAGCTTCAACACCTCACTGTACCACTTTTTTGTAGCTTCAAGATTTTTAGTTCTCCAGAATATTCCTCCGAAACCTTTAATCATCGTATCTACACTCCTGTTTGCATTGAATTTTCTAATAATATACCCTTTAGGATTAAGGAGAATCCACCGTTAACCTCCACTTATTACACTGAAGGTTAGTACTAACGGGGTATTCAAAATCACATACACAATAAACGAGAAGCCTAGCTTATGAAAAATGATATTGGAAGCAGGAGTGAAGTGTATCGGACCCTATAGTCGCTATTAACCATAATTCGGCTCATTTGAGAACCTATCGGACTCTATAGTCGCTATTGGCTCGAAAAGCCCTCATATCGCGCATGTTTGGAACAAATAACGCCTCTGGGGTCCGAAACACTTCTTAAAAGTCAAAATTCAGCCGAATAGCTGCATCTGAGTCCGATCGCTCATGGTGAAGAGAGCGTGTGGGAATACAATACGCACAACAAGCAGCATAGTCGCACATCCGGTATCACAGACGCCAAACCAGCAGCCAAATAGCACATCCGGTAATCCAGACGCCCAACAGAGAAGCACCAATCAAGTATCCGAGTGTTCGTGTGTTCGTGTATTCGTGTGTTCGTATGTTCGTGTGTTCGTGTATTCGTGTATTCGTGTGTTCGTATGTTCGTGTGTTCGAGTGTTCGTGTATTCGAGTACGCAAATGTTCAAGGAGATACATCATGCTTCTTCCATGTGGAGAACATTCCTCTTAGCCCCAAGCAGTGTCCGTTGCTCATTACTTCTCCTTCTTATGTAAATAATCTTCATTTTAGATTCTAGATTAGAATTATTTGCTATAATGTTCTCATGAAAAATAAAACTATCCTAAACAAATTAGCTATCATTCTACTTTTTATAAGCATTCTCTTTGGCCTACGCTGCATTTGGTTGAGTCTATTTAAGGTTTCCGACACTGTACCTGTGATTAACAATGGGGTACTGGATTTACGCGGCCAGGATCTGGAGCAGGCTAACTTATTCAGGCTGGATGGTGAATGGAGCTTCTATCCTTCGCAATTCGTTTCATCGAAGACTTCTACTCTACCAAAGCTATCCCACTCGCTTCAAGTTCCTGGAAATTGGAGCCATGTTATGGGAAGCGATCAGAATTCTTCTTATGGTTATGGTACGTATCGTCTGCGAATTTTGGTAGACCTGCTTCAGCAACCTGTCTCTTTCTGGATCAAACAAATTTATTCCGCTTCCAGTGTGGAGATTAACGGCACTCCTATTCTCAATAATGGGGTAATAGCTCTTGATGCCGATACATATGTACCCAAAACCACCTCATATACAGCAGCTTATTTTTCAAAAAACACCACAGTGATAGATGTATTTATTCACGTAGCTAACTTTGATCACCCCTATAAGGGCGGTATAAAAGGCCCTATTTTCTTTGGCTCTCAGGAACTCATTGACCGGACATACTTTTACACTGTCGGATTTCAAATGCTTACAGCAATTATCTTACTACTGCATGGGCTTTATGCCTGTATTCTGTACTTATTTAATCCTAAAGAACGTGCTCTGTTTCTAGTAGGATTAATGACCTTATCTGTAGCTGTAATCCTTTTAGCTCGAAATGACAACTTAGTGCTTTCATTACTGCCGATTAATTATACTTGGTCCTTAAAAATCCGTTTGATCGCCTTCTTATGGCAAAACCTTTTTATTCTGCTTGTTTTCAGGAAATTCACCTCAGGTACCAAAGTCAACAAGTGGTTACGTGCTTACACATGGTGTCTTTTCCTTTATACCTTGTTTATATTTATTGTCCCTGCTTATTTAGTCAGCACATCCATTCATTTGGGAATCATTCAAGTGTTCCAGTATATTCCCTTCATTTGGTTGCTCTATAGCTTAGGGCGCTTATTGTTCAAAAAGCAAGATGATAAAGATGTTGTTTTTCTGCTGTTATCAGGTGCGGCGATCGTTTCTAATTTGTTATGGAATTTGTGGGATAGTAACGGACACTATTCAATTGTCTATTATCCTTTGGATATTATCGCAGCCATCGTGGGCTTCTCAGCTTATTGGTTTAAAAAGTATTTTCAAAATGCTAAAGAGAACATGGAACTAAATGAGCAGCTGAAAAAAGCAGACAAACTTAAGGACCAGTTTCTCGCTAATACCTCACATGAGCTGCGTACACCACTTCACGGAATCATGAATATCGCGCAAAATATTGTCACAAAAGAAAAGGACAGACTTTACGAAAGTAGCCGTCAAGATATGGAACTGCTGATTACAATCAGCCGCCGTATGTCTCATATGCTTGGTGATCTACTGGATGTGGTCCGTCTTCAGGAGCATCGTGTTATTTTACAACAGGAACCTATTTCGGTTCAATCGGTAGTTCCCGGTGTGATTAGTATGCTTCAATATATGATTGAAGGTAAGCCAGTACAGCTATCTATGGATATCCCGGAAGCTATGCCGCCAGTTCGTGCGGACGAGAAAAGACTGGTGCAGGTTTTATTAAATCTGGTGCACAACGCGCTCAAATACACCGAAGCAGGACTTGTAACTGTTAAGGCTGAGGAACAGAACGGACAGGTTCTTATCTATGTGACAGATACCGGAGTAGGCATGACTGAAGAGACTATGGCACGGATATTTCTACCCTATGAGCAAGGCCCTCACGGAATAAATGACGGGCGTGGAATTGGGCTGGGATTAAGCATATGCCGGCAGCTGGTAGAACTGCACGGAAGCAGCCTAAGCATTCAATCAGAGCTTGGTAAAGGTTCAACTTTTAGTTTCACACTCTCTCTTGCCGATTCTTACAGCGAACAGATAATAAAACAGACGGAACCTACAGTTTCGTATATGGCAGATGAGATTCATAGACAGATGACTGAGTGGGGAATTTCCGAACATCAGCCAAGTAATCACTCTGAAAGGATTCCGCCGCTTTTTACAGAGTTTAAGGTAAATATTCTGGTGGTAGATGATGATCCTGTCAATCTGAATGTACTAAAGGGTATTCTTGAAACCGAACCTTATATCATAACTACCGTGAACTCAGCCCATGAAGCATTGGAATTGTTGGATAAAAGGAACTGGGACTTACTTATTGGCGATGTTATGATGCCACAGATGTCGGGATACGAATTAACACAGAAGGTTCGTACTCGTTACTCCTTATATGAGCTTCCGATTCTACTGCTTACTGCCCGTAGTCAGCCTGAGGATATTTATACTGGATTTTTGTCCGGTGCCAATGATTATGTCACAAAACCTGTAGATGCAGTGGAGCTTAAATACCGTATTCGGGCTTTAACTGCGATGAAGCTATCCTTCAATGAACGGGTGCGGATAGAAGCAGCCTATCTACAAGCACAGATACAACCGCATTTTTTATTCAATACGTTGAACTCTATTGCCGCACTCAGTGATTTGGATACTAAAAAAATGCAGGAGCTCATTGGCGCGTTTACTTCTTTCTTAAGAATCAGTTTTGACTTTTTAAATATCGGAGAGCTCGTGAACCTCTCCCATGAACTGGAATTGGTAGAATCTTATCTGTATATTGAACAGACTCGATTTGCAGAAAGGATATCTGTTGTCTGGAAGGTAGATCCGAATATTGACATCCTAATTCCTCCTCTATCCATCCAACCGTTGGTAGAAAATGCTGTTAAGCACGGTATACTTAAGCGCCAACAGGGTGGAACTGTTCAAATACGTATTATCCGTCTGCACAAGGCTGTAAAGATTGAAGTGGAGGATGATGGGCAAGGCATGGATTCCGGGACCCTCTCTTTACTGCTGAAGCCATTGATGGAAGGCAAAGGTGGCATCGGGCTGGCCAACACCCATAGGAGGTTAAGTCAATTATATGGTCAAGGTCTCTCGATCCAGAGTAAGCCTGGAGAAGGCACCTTGGTATCCTTTGTTGTACCAGAGGACAGTGATAACTTTTCAAGCAAAAAAGCCGCTCCATAAGGAGTGGCTTTTTTGTATCGTTATCTATATCCTTTTAGAGTAAGCTTAAAAAATAGTCGGCACCATTCCCCCATCCATGCGAATTGGAGAACCTTTAAATGCAGAGGCATAAGGACTGCATACAAATGCTGCTAGTCTGCCTATTTCAAAAGGTTTAATAAATCGTTGTATTTCAGATTGAGGAAGATTTGTAGTCATGAATTTTCTTTCTTTTTCTGAAAAAGTCATATCTTCATTGGAGTATATCCCATCAATAATTTGATGCACATTTTCAGAAAGTGTTGGTCCTGGCATGATTGTATTGACTGTAACTTCAGTTCCTATCGTTAACTTAGATAAGCTTTTTGACAATGATAATAACATTGATTTGGTCATTGCATATTGAGGCATTTGGCCTGAAGGCATAATGGCTTCTTCACTAGCAATAAAGAGAATGCGGCCATAATCTTTTTGTAACATTTTAGGTAAATAGAATTTTGTTAATCCATTCGCAGCAAGGACATTAGTACGGAAGTATTTTTCGAATATTTCGTCGTCAACGTCCTCATATTTCATAATTTCATAGATACCCATATTATTAACTAAAATATCTATATTAGGGTATTTTTCGAATAAGGCTTCTCTTTGTTCAATATTCACAATATCCGCTGTAGCATTTTGTGGAGAGGTAGCCGGGAAATTTGACTTTATTTCATTTACAGTTTGTTCTACCTGATCATAATTCCGTCCATTAATTAGTACATTAACTCCTTCTTTAGCAAGTTCAAAGGCGATTGCTTTGCCAATACCTTTTGTTGATCCTGTAATTAAAGCTGTTTTATTATTTAATCCCATATCCATATTACATTTCTCCTTTTATCACGGCGTGCTGAGTAGTTGTCATTTTAAGAACAGTCCTGTGTGCCGGCTAGGATTATATTATCGTACCGGGGTTGTTCAGTAACTAGCGGATTGCGCCAAAGTTCTTGTTTAACACGCCAATGATAAATCTCTGAAAATACTGTCTTTATGAAGAGGGTACCGAGTTTAAACCTAAATGTTCAGTACGCCAATTTGAAGGAGTATCACCTTCCCAAAGACGGAAGGCACGGTAGAACGAGTTCTGGTCTTCATATCCAATCAAGAAAGCCACTTCTTTAATATCAAACGATGGATCTGCCAGATACTCTCGTGCTTGCTCATGTCTAGCTTGTGTCAGCAATTGCTTGAAGCTTGTGTTTTCTTCAGTAAGCCTGCGTTGCAACGTACGGTCACTCATACTTAATGCCTTCGCAACAGCATGAATGTCAGGGCGTCCTCCGCTGAAGCTGCGTTTCATGATCCATTTGACCCTCTCGGTTATAGAGCGAGTGCCCTTCTGTTCAGCAAGCGTCCGGTCCAAAACGGGAGTCAGAATCTCCAGCAGCTCTTCGTTGTACGAGATAAAAGGCCGATCCAAATCATTTCGAAGCAACGTCAAACGATTATATTGAGCACCTATCTGAATTCGGCAGCCGAAATAATCTTCAAGAATCTTTACATTTCCTATAGGCTGTGAAAACTCGACAAGCTGTGCTGTCAAAGGTAGACCTGTGCCTCGCCGCCCAAGCTCTAGAAGAAATGCCAAAGTGAGGCCTAGTAGCAGCGGTGGACCAAAATGCCCGGGATGCTGCCATTCCAATTCGATTGTACATAGCTCGCCTTCTTCGGTAAAACGCAAGCTTTCAGGAGGGCACATTTGTTTGTATCGTACCATTCGGTTAAGAGCATCGCGATAGTCCTTAGCATGGTATGTTGCTAAGACCGTAGGCGGATATTGTGTAGTTTCAAAGACGGTTGCAAGCTTAATGATTCCTTCGGCTGTATCCCCAATGAGATCGGAATATGCCTGCCAGACTGCGAAATATTGGGCGGTGGTGACTTCTGACTCTGTGATCTGGCTAAGTGGAAGATTTGCTTTGCTGGCTACATCTTGTGCAGTTATTCCTAATTGACTTAATCCAGCCCAAAATCCTGGTGGGATTTTAATTTGATCAGAGGTATGAAACTTCATACATATGGACCTCCTTTATTAAGAACTCCAGCACACTTGGGCAAGCAGTTCGAACGAATGCAATCGTTTCTCATAATCTGGAATCATGGTAACGATAATGAATTCATTAACTCCATACAAAAGAGATAACCGTTCCAACTTACCTTTAACACTTTCCGGAGTACCTACCAGCAGCTTACGTTCCAAGGGCTCAGACTTCGCTTCGGCAGAACCTTCTTGTTGGAATAATGTCGTACCAGATGAGGCCAATCGCTCTGCCTCTTCCTCAGTCTCGGCGCAAATGACGCCAACAGCAACCATGGCCTGCGGTTCAGGAGAAAGTGAAGAAGGAGTAAAGGTTTCACGGTAAGCCTGCAAAACCTCCTCCCCTGCTACATCGCTCATGAACTGGCCAAACACATAACCTGCTCCAAACTCGGCAGCATATGCCGCGCTTTTCTTGTTTGTACCCAGCAGCCATAGCTCTGGAGATACGGGAGGGACCGGACGGGCGGTTATTGAACGTCCTTCATAGGAATAGTTACCCTGCAATAATTCAGTGACGCCTTTAAGGAGTTCTGGCATTTTCCAAACATTTTCGAGAAAATTGCCACTTAGTGCTAAACTTACTTCAGCAGTACCGCCGGGAGCTCTGCCTAATCCAAGGTCGATGCGTCCCGGGTACAAACTGGCCAACAAATGAAATGCTTCCACCACCTTTAGCGGCTTATAATGTGGCAGCAATAAAGCGCCTGAGCCAAGGCGAATGTGTGCTGTTTTCGCTCCAATATGCGATAAAAGCACCTCCGTAGAGGTACATGCTAATCCTGGCATATCATGATGTTCAGCAACCCAATAACGAGTATATCCCAGTCTTTCTGCTGTCTGAGCCAGCTTCACTGCTTGTCCCAATGCGATACTAGCATCCACCGTATTAAAAACAGGTACAAGATCTAATACACTAAGCTTAATGGATGTTCTTGTCATGATTAAGTCCTACTCGAGGGTTTCGGTAAAATTCGATCATATCGATAAAAATAAGCTTGTAATCAACTGTCACCGCAGCCAGATCATACATTCGGCCATGGCCGTCTTCTTTGGAGGCAAAAACAACATCGTGCCGCAGCTTGTCCATAATCATTTTGCCGATGAACTGATGCTCGTATTCCGCGTACTTCTTTTTGAAAGCTTCATTAAATTCCCACACCTCTTGGTAAGACCGCTCTAGCATTGCGTTTACCAAAGTCAGCTCGTTGCCCTCTTTTTGTACAGCCACGTAATAATTTCCGCGCTCATCCTTGATCAAATCCTTATATAACTCAACGTTCAAAGTTAACATCTCCTCTCTGATTACCTAGGACTCAATTTTATAGGCTTGCAGTCAGCACCGTTGGCTCTGTCGTGATTTCTACATTTCCTGCAACGGCTCTGGAGATCATGCAGGAGCCTTCTGCTTTATGGGCAATTCGGATGGTTTTATCGATATCGTCCTGTGACGCAACTTTGGTAAGGGTGATTAGGGGTGAATGTTTGATGGCTTCATATGTAAAAATGTTATTCGTTACATCGACCGTCGCCTCTGAGGTTAACGTCAGCTCTAAAGTCGTAAGCCCTGCCCGCTCCAGCATTGCTGCAAGTGTAATGAGATAACAGGTTGCTGCTGCTCCCAAAAGCATCTCATCCGGATTCGTTCCTACTCCGGGTCCTCCCATTTCCTTCGGAATGGAAATTTGAGTCTTAAGCTGTCCAGCTTCAATAGTTCCGTCACTGTTACGGCCACCGTTCCATACGGCGTTCAATATAAATGGGTGCTTCATTTTTATATATCCTCCCTAGCTTGATATTGCATGCTATATTTTTCATCGAATACTTTACATGCTAACATAGAAGAATGTGGTGAACAAACAGGCTCAGGCCTACTATTCATGAAACTTATCTATAAATTAAAATTCAGGAGGTTCTACCATCATGATAAACGACACGGATATCAAACATCTTAAGCGTTGTATTGAACTTGCCCAAATTGCACTAGAAGCTGGGGACGAACCCTTTGGTTCCGTCCTTGTATCAGCAAGTGGCGAAGTGCTGGCGGAAGACCGCAACCATGTAGGTAGCGGTGACCATACTCAGCATCCCGAATTCGCTTTAGCCCGCTGGGCAGCTCAGAATATGACACTGGAAGAACGTAAGCAGGCAACAGTGTATACCTCCGGAGAACATTGCCCTATGTGTGCAGCGGCACACGGGTGGGTTCATTTAGGACGAATTGTATATGCCAGTTCCTCGAAGCAATTATCGGCGTGGTTAAATGATATGGGAATTGCAGCATCACCCGTCCGTAATTTAAGTATTCAGGAGGTTATTTACGAAACGTTCGTAGATGGCCCTGTACCCGATCTTGCAGAACAAGTACGGGAGCTTCATCTACAATTTCACGAGAAAAGACTTCATTAGTATGACGAAACAAAAATAAATGATTTTTCCGTAAAAAAAGAACCTTTGGATAAAGGTTCTTAGGCTGTCGAGAAAGTCTCGACAGCTTTATTTATGTCCAGAAAAGGGTGATTTCACATCCCTTTACCTTTTATTATTCTTAATTACTTCGCTAAAGCGGTCAGGGAAATTTGTATGTACACCATCTACACCCCAAATTACGGCTTTATCCATATTCACTTGATAATTCACAGTATATGGAAACACCTTTAGCCCTGAATTTTTTGCCTGCGCGACATATGCCGCATTTATTTTTTGAAAGTTAGGACTTATGCCTACCGCATAAGTTTTTAATCTATTCACATAGGATTCTGATATTTTATAAACAGGGAAATCATACCATACAATTTGATAAAGAGGGACTGCTGGATTTATGGAATGGAATCTACGTAAACTCGCTTCACTAAATGAATGAATAGCAACATGAGCCGACAGATCATAATTTAAAATTTCTTCGTTTAACAATGCCTCGATGTTCGAATTCGACGTGGGATCTTTAATCTCAATCATATAGTCCACTTCTTTTCCGAACCTTTCAAATACCTCTTTTAGTGTCGGAATACGTAAATCTACATATTTATCTCTAGCGAACATGGGATATTGTTCATTAAACCATGAACCCGCGTCTAATTTTGAGATCTGCTCTAAAGTAAAATCCTTTACATACCCTTTAGCATTCGTGGTACGATTTACGGTCCCATCGTGAATAACAACAGGAACATGATCTTTTGTTAACTGAATGTCTAACTCGATATAATCGGTCTTCATATCAATGGCTAGCTCGAATGCAGGTATTGTATTCTCAGGAGCATATCCTGAAGCACCACGGTGAGCGATGGTATATACTTTATCCGCAGGCATGATAATTTCCTTTACTTTAATGCGAATCCAGGGGGAATAAGCATACAAAGAGGTGAACAATAAGATTAATAAAAGGACATGTATACCTATAAAGTAGATTCTGGAATTTTGAATTTTTTGCATTAAGCTGACCTCATCTTTTTAAAAATATAATGTAGAATACTTGGTGTCTTTCGCTCTAACATTCATTCTTGTGTAAAATTATGATTTATATTCCCTTATGTTAATCTCACCTCATCGTATTTGTAAGGTCAAAGTTTGGAGATTTCTATTGTACCAGATTATCTAGAGAAAATATTGTGAGGCAGCATAAATGGGAAAGGGTCTGCAAGGTCAAGAAAGCAACATCTAAACTTTGTGGGGTATAAACTATAGTTGCTATATATACAGAGTCCTAAAGTTCTTATACCATTAACTTTGTAAGCGATTAACTTTATAGGAGGAAATGACTTGACAAAGCCAGTGCAACCCAATGAACCTCTCGTAACTCATATTTATACTGCGGACCCTTCTGCTCATGTATTTGAAGGCAAGATTTATATTTATCCCTCTCATGACCTGGATCACGATATGATCTCTAATGACAACGGTGACCAATATAATATGGAGGATTACCATGTTCTGTCTATTGATGGAGATGGCTCCCCTTGTATCGACCACGGTGAAGTGCTTCATGTGAAGGATGTCCCATGGGCTAAACAGCAAATGTGGGCTCCGGATGCAGCATACAAAAACAATACCTACTATTTGTTTTTCCCAGCCCGAGACCATGACGATATTTTCCGAATTGGGGTTGCAACCTCAGCGTCACCTTCCGGACCCTTTACACCTGAACCGAACTACATTCCCGGCAGTTATAGCATTGATCCCGCTGTTTTCGTTGATGATGATGGCAAATCATATATATACTTTGGGGGTCTTTGGGGCGGTCAACTTGAAAAATGGCAAACCGGCTCATTTGTTGCGGATGCAGAGGGACCGGCTAAAACGGCACCTGCTCTAGGACCTATCGTAGCGGAGCTGAGCGAGGACATGCTGAGCTTTGAAGGTGCGCCTAGAGAAATATCCATCGTCGATACGAACGGAAATCCGATTCTTGCTGGAGATGAAGAGAGAAGATATTTTGAAGGTCCATGGGTTCATAAATATAACGGTTATTATTATCTTTCTTATTCCACGGGTACTACCCATAATATTGTATACGCTATCAGTAAAGATCCGCTTGGGCCTTTTGTATATCAAGGAAAAATACTTACACCCGTCCTGGGCTGGACAACACACCATTCTATTGTTCAGTTTAAAGAGAAATGGTATTTATTTTATCATGATAGTTCTTTATCTGGTGGTGCTGACAACAAGCGTTCTGTAAAATATACGGAGCTGAAATACAACGATGATGGCACCATTCAAACCATCCATCCTTAGTTTTTATTGAAATGGAGTGCATGCGTAGTGCACAGGAGGGGAAATATCATGCCAATAACACAACAAGGTGCTTTTTATACGGGGAAATATCGCAATTTATTTAAAGAGCTCGGCTTTTCTGAAGATGAAATCAACGCTAAACTCGAAGAAACTTGGAGTGATTTGTTTTACGGAGATCCGAACGTACGAATCTACTATCCGCTGGACGAGGATAAAAGCTATATTCTGGATACAGGTAATCTGGATGTTAGGTCTGAAGGAATGTCCTACGGGATGATGATGGCTGTTCAAATGAATAAAAAAGATGAGTTTGATCGTTTATGGAACTTCTCTAAGACGTTTATGCAGCACAAAGAAGGCCGTTATGCCGATTACTTTGCTTGGCACTGCAAGCCTGACGGTACAAGAATTTCTCAAGGACCCGCACCGGACGGGGAAGAGTTTTTCGCCATGGCTTTGTTTTTTGCCTCAAAACGTTGGGGGAACGGTCCGGCACCTTATAATTATTCCGAGCAGGCTCGAATAATATTGCGTGCTTGTGTACATAAAACTGAAACAGGCGCTGGTGACTCAATGTGGGACGCGGAAACGAAACTGATTAAATTCGTACCGGAATCCACCTTCAGTGATCCATCTTACCATCTCCCCCATTTCTATGATTTGTTCGCTTTGTGGGCTGATGCAGGTGACCACATGTTTTGGAGAGAAGCGGCGGAAGCCAGCCGCTCATATCTACACACTACATGTAATCCTATAACTGGTCTCGCTCCCGAATATGCTAATTTTAACGGCACCCCGGCAGAACCCCAGCCTCATGGTGATTTCAGTCATTTTTTCAGTGATGCTTACCGGGTTGCGGCTAATATCGGTCTGGACTGGGCATGGTTCCAAAAGGACAGCTGGCAGGTCGATCAATGTAACCGGATTCAAGCTTTTTTTAGGAATATCGAAGTTTCCAATTACCGGAGGTATACCATTGAGGGACAGGCATTCGACGAACCGGCGCTGCATCCGGTAGGCCTTTTGGCGACCAACGCTATGGCTTCGCTTGCTTCTGATGGCCCGGAGGCAGAGCATTTTGTCCGTTTGTTTTGGGATACACCTTTGCGAACTGGACAACGTCGTTATTATGATAACTGTCTGTACTTCTTTAGTTTACTGGCCCTAAGTGGAAACTATCGCATTTATTGAAGTAAATCGAACAAAACAATAGGACTCCTTTCCTCAAAAAGCCGAGGAATGGAGTCCTATTAATCGTAATAAAGCTTTGCTATTATTTAATAACTACATATTCCAAGTTCACAAGTTTTGCGTAAGCAATAATTTGGTCTGTTGTAAGAGTTAATGAAACAACGGTGTGGTGACCGCCACCATTTTCGATCCAAGCTTTAACTCCGTCTTGGAAGTTTGGTTTAACATTCCAAAGCACACGAGCTACTGGAAGGTTTGGAGCTGGAACAGTTGGTTCAAAAGCAGTCACTTCATTGATCAAAAGTTTGTAATGCGTACCGAAGTCAGCCATGGAAACCACTACACCGTCTCCTGCTTTGCCGTCAAATACTAAACGGGCTGGATCGTCTTTACCACCAATACCTAGTGGAGACACGATGATTTTTGGTTTGTTGCTTGCCAAAGTTGGATCTACTTCAAGCATATGGGATTGAAGAATAGATTCTTGTCCAACTGTCAATTCATAAGTGTAATCTTCCATAAAGCCAGTCGATTGGTTATGGCTCATCACTTTAAGCAAGCGGTCTAGAGCTGCAGTCTTCCAGTCTCCTTCTCCAGCAAAACCATATCCTTGTGCCATCAAACGTTGAACAGCAAGTCCTGGAAGTTGTTTCATTCCATGTAAATCTTCGAAGTTTGAGGTGAAGGCATTGTAGCCACCTTGATCAAGGAAACGTTTGATAGCAATTTCATAGCTTGCTTGAACTCTTACGCTAGCTTCCCAAGCTTCTTTGCTGTTAGTGCCATAGTCGAATTCATACAGCTCTGCATATTCAGCAAACAAACCATCGATTTCCTCTTCTTTAACTTCATTAATGACTTGAACCAGGTCACCAATACCAAAGTAGTCAACCGTCCAGCCAAATTGAATTTGGGCTTCAACTTTATCTCCTTCAGTTACACCAACGTTACGCATGTTGTCACCAAAACGAGCAACTTTGATATTGAAGCTTTCGTTATAAGCAACGGCTACGTCCATCCATTCTGCAATTTGCTTTTGAACTTCAGGGCGTTCCCAATAGCCTACAACCACTTTGTTTTGTTTGTTCAAACGGGCGTTAATAAAACCATATTCACGGTCACCATGAGCTGCTTGGTTCAAGTTCATGAAGTCCATATCAATTGTTGCCCATGGAATACTTTCATTATATTGCGTAGCTAGATGAAGCAAAGGTTTTTGCAGCATTTTTGTTCCGCGGATCCACATTTTTGCAGGTGAGAAAGTATGCATCCAAGTGATGACACCGGCAACTTCGTCACGGTAGTTAACTTCTTTCATAATGTTGGTGATTTTATCTGCGCTGACAGCCAAATCCTGCAATACTAGTGGGTAAGGCAAAACTCCGCTTTTATTCAAAGCATCTGTCATCGTTTGTGCGTGCGCTTTAACTTCAGCCAATGCTTCTTCCCCATAAAGATGTTGCGAACCTACGACAAACCAAAATTCTTTTGCTACTGCTGTTGACATATTCATCCTCTTTTCATCATTTTGTAGTTTGATTATTTTTGACCGTAATAAGCGTCTTTCCCATGTTTGCGCAAGTAATGTTTATCTAGAATACGTTGTGGCAATTCTTCCGCAAAATGGTTCAACTCTCTAGCAAATAAATTCATTTTCGATACTTCATCCAACACTACGCTGTTCATTACAGCGGATTTTGCATTTTTCCCCCAAGTAAAGGGTCCGTGGCCTTTAAGCAAAACACCGGGAACCGCCATAATATCTATCCCGCGTTGTTCAAAGGTTTCGATGATTACATTACCTGTTTCCGCTTCGTAACCCCGATCGATTTCCTCTTGCGTCAAGAAACGCGCACAAGGAATGGAGCCATAGAATGTATCAGCGTGCGTAGTTCCCATTACAGGAACGTCAAGTCCTGCTTGTGCCCAGATAGTCGCCCAAGTGGAATGTGTATGCACGATTCCGCCAATTTCGGAGTAATGTTTATAAAGTACTGCGTGAGTAGGGGTATCGGAGGAAGGTCTCATCTCCCCTTCAACCACATTGCCATCCAGATCAACAACTACCATATCGCTGGCTTTCATTGTTTCATAATCTACACCACTAGGTTTGATTACGAATAATCCACTTTCGCGATCAATTGCACTCACATTTCCCCATGTATACTTGATTAGTCCATGTTTCGGCAATTCCAGATTGGCTTGAAAAACCTCTTCTTTAAGTTGTTCTAACATCTTGGTCCCTCCATTTTCAGACTAAATTATCAACAGCGGATTGCTCAATTGCCAGACCTTTTTTATAACGTTCGATAAAGGTTTCAAAGCCTTTAATGTCGGTTGCATCGGGATGAATTTCTTCTCCCTTTACATCTTTGAACACTTTTTGATCGAGGAAGTCTTCCAAGCTTTCTTCCTGATTTTTGTTCATCATGTAGGAGGCAAGAATAGCCATTCCCCATGCGCCGCCTTCTCCAGCTGTCGACATTACGGAAACAGGAACATTCAGTGAAGCTGCCATCATTCTTTGGCCAACAACCGGAGTCTTAAATATACCGCCGTGTCCTAAAATACTATCTATGGCTACATTCTCTTCTTTCGTCAAAATGTCCATTCCAATTTTCAAAGCACCAAAGGCGCTGAACAAATGTGTACGCATAAAGTTAGCCAGATTAAATTTGCTCTCAGGCGAACGTACAAATAACGGACGACCTTCTTCTAACCCCGTAATGTTCTCACCCGAGAAATAACCGTAACTGAGCAATCCACCGGCATCTGGGTCTGCTTCCAAAGCTTTATTCAGCAGTACGCTGTACAATTTGTCAGCTTCGGCTTTTTGCCCCATCGCTTCATAGAATTCACGGAATAATCCGAGCCAGGCATTAAGGTCACTTGAACAGTTATTAGCATGAACCATACCTACTGGACTTCCGTCTGGCGTAGTCACCATATCGATTTCCGGATAAACCTTGGAAAGCTCTTTTTCCAATACGATCATGGCAAAAACAGAGGTTCCTACGGAGACATTCCCGGTACGTTTTCTTACACTATTGGTAGCAACCATACCGGTTCCTGCATCCCCTTCTGGAGGACTAAGCGGAATCCCAGCTTGTAATTGCAATGATGGATCCAGAATTTTGGCTCCTGCTTCGGTTAATAGACCCGCTTGCTCACCGGCAACACACACCTTAGGAAGAAGGTTGCTGGTCTTCAGCGAATAACCTTTGCCAGCAATAAGCTCATCAAACTGTTGTATCATAGATTCATTATAATTTCCTATGGATTCATCAATCGGGAACATACCTGAAGCATCTCCAACACCAAGTGCTTTGTTGCCGGTCAATAACCAATGAATGTATCCTGCTAACGTTGTAACAAACCGAATCTGCGGCACATGTTCTTCTTTGTTTAAGATCGCCTGATAAAGATGAGCAATACTCCAACGTTCAGGAATATTGAATTTAAATACATCTGTCAGTTCTTTGGCTGCCTTACCCGTTGTTGCATTACGCCAAGTCCGGAACGGAACGAGCAATTGATCCTGGTCGTCAAAAGCCATATATCCATGCATCATTGCAGAAAACCCGATTGAACCAACGGTTTGGAGGGTGATTCCGTAATTTTGTTGAACTTCTTGCTTCATCTCACGATAAGCATCTTGTAGACCTTTGATAATATCTTCTAGGCTGTACGTCCAAAAGCCGTCTTTCAACTGATTTTCCCATTCATAACTTCCAGAAGCGATCGTTTGAAAACTATGATCAATAAGTACTGCTTTAATACGCGTGGATCCAAATTCAATCCCTAGCGAAGTTTCTCCCTTATTGATTGCTTCTTCGATGCTTAATCGATTCGATATCACGTTGGTCACCTCTCTGACAGCGCTTTTTTAATATAAAAGAATTCGCTTTCTTAATTGACAGCTTTAGTATAAATTTTTGTACGTACATTTGTCAATAAAATAGTTATATATACATACAAATATGGAGAAGATAATAATTTAACTCCGGACTTAGTTTGTTTATGATGATCTAAAGGTACGAAATATTTACATTTTTTCATAAAAAAAGAGCCCCTTTATATTTAATTCGTAGTCATGCTATAATTTGTACATACAACTTAACGAAATTTACGAATTATAAAGCGAACAAGTATGGAAAGAGGAATTACATGAAACCAAAGTATCAAGTGATTATAGAGGATATAAAAAGCAAGATCCTTTCAGGAGATTACAATGTAGGCGAACAAATTCCTACGGAGTCTGCCTTGCAGTCCTTGTACGAGGTTAGCAGACAGACTGTTAGAAAAGCCATTTTAGAGCTATCCAACGAAGGATTCCTCCGCAGCGAAAAAGGTTCTGGCACGTATGTCAGCAACCAATATCGCACAAAGACCGGCGGGAGTTCCCATAAGAAGACGATCGGTGTAATTACGACCTATATCTCTGACTACATCTTCCCTTCTATTATCCGGGGGATTGAAAGCCGAATGAATGAGGATAACTATTCACTACTATTGGCTAGTACCAATAACGATGTTGCGCAAGAAAAAAAAGCTCTCGAAATGATGTTGTCCTACGGCGTAGATGGTTTAATTATTGAACCTACGAAAAGTAATCTGTATAATCCCAATATTGCGTATTATCTGTCGTTTAAGGAGCAAGATATTCCACTCATTATGATTAATGCTTTTTATGAGGAAATAGAGCTCCCCTTCCTTTGTCTTGACGATGTGCAGTCCAGTTATCTGGCAACGAAAGAATTGATCTCCAAAGGCCACTCTCAAATTGGACTTATCGCAAAAATGGATGATTTACAAGGCAAATATCGAATGAAGGGTTATATCAAAGCTCTCGAAGAAGCTAAATTGCGGTTTTATCCAGAGCAAATATTTTCGTTCAACACCGAGACCAAACAAACCTTAGCTACGAACTTGAAGGATTTCCTAAATAAAAATAGAGATACCCTCTCTGCGATTGTCTGCTACAACGACGAGGTTGGTCTGGAAGTGGTCAATGCTTGCAGACAGCTAGGCATTTCTATACCAGAGGAATTATCAATTATTGGCCAGGACAACTCCTATATTGCCCAAAATGCAAACATCAAACTGACCACTTTAACACATCCCCAAGAAACTATGGGCCGTGATGCAGCGGATTGGGTCATTAAAAAATTACAAGGAAAAAAGGATCTTCCCAACAATACTTATTATCAACCTGTGTTAATTGAAGGAGAAACAGTAGTCGAGAGATAGAATAAATTCTGAGGGATTTTGCGTTTCTCTTCATATGTAAATGTAATAACCCACCAGTCGTGACTGGTGGGTTATTTGCAACTGTCATCTCCGTATTCTTTAAAGGTTCGATTCGTGTTTTGAAGTCAACAGTACAGAAGAAGCAAACTGTTTCACAAGCTTGCCGGGATTGATCCCGTATTTCTCCCGAAACACCTCTGAGAAGTGACTTGAGTTGGAATAACCTACAGCACAGGATGTCTCATTAACGTTCAAATTACCTTGCTGCAATAGGTGTAGAGCCTTCTCCAACCTTATATCCCGCAAATAGCCAAATACAGTTGTTCCGAACATTTCTTTAAAGCCTGATTTTAATTTGTTATCATTCATTCCAATCAATCGGGAGAGCTCCAACAGGCTTGGCGGATCTATCATCCGTTGCAACATGATGTCCCGGGCTTCACTAATTTTTGTCATGTCGCTTTTCGATAGCTTTGTTGTCCCAGAAGTACCCTCTGTTAGAATCGATTGAAAGCCCAACGACAAAAGCTCTAATGTACTACATTCGATCTCCAGATTTTTGGTGCTGCGGTTTTGAAGAGCTGCCAGCATTCGCTCAAGCACGATAGCAGTAGACGGCTGCATCGTTTCCTGGAATACACGAAAAGATGCTTGGCCAAGAATGCGGTCAAAATCAGCGGATCTCCCACCCCCGCCTTCTTCCATGAAGTGATGAAAAGTCGAAACAGGAATACCTATGCCTAACATAAGATAAGATTCATTCCCCTGAAACTCAAATTGAGAGCCAACTTCATTCATGAGTTGTAGCGTACAGCTTCCCGGAACAAACTCATACTGGACACCATCTACAGAGACTTCTCTTTTCCCTTGTAAACAATAATTAAGTTCAACCATTGCTGTTTTGGTTACCAAAGGCATGCTGTAATCCTGGCGAAAGGTAAAATCGGATACCACCACATTGATATCAAAGCGTGGGACGAATCGACGAACGAACCCTTCTCCCCTTTGCGAATGTAGTGCCATGTGCTCTGTACGATCTCTATTCTGCCGCGGCAGCTCAAGCCCATCGAAAAAAAGATTGAAATTGTGATGATAATCTATTCCAGTCATTGCTACCGCTCTCCGATCAAGTTTTATAATATTGAGAATAATTCTCATTATTATAAAGGATCCTCTCTTTTTTGACCCGCTTGAATATGGTGTTATCTGGATACGCCATCTAGGAAACACTAACATTTCTTTTACTTAATTTCTTATATACCGAGTATTCCTTATTGGACTTAATAAAACTTAATATCTTTTCGGCACATTCTATCGAATTCATCTCTTCCGTATTTACTTCGAGGTCATATTCATCAAAGCAATATACTTTGCTAAACTGTGAAGCTGCTAGTCCAATCTTTCTATCTCCTCTTGTTTGCTCTCTTCTTATGAGTTCTTCTTTCGAGCATATTACACCTATAAATAACGTAGGCTGATCGAAAAATTGCTCAAGAAACACATTAAACCTCTTATCATTGTCGATTACGGTATCTACTATTACATTAAAACCCATTTTTATTAACAATGTAATTGTCGAGCGGTACACTGAGAATATGGAATCATCCAATATTTGGGAAACGACTTGATGATCTATTTCTCTTGGAGGTTCATCTGGAAATTTATTATTAATAAAATCATTGTAATTATTAAAAAAATCATCAATTGATAAATGATAAAAAGGAATCTCTTTCTGTTTTATCAGTTCAGTCGATATGGAGGTCTTTCCGGAACTTGAAGTTCCATTTAGAAAAACTAATATCCCTTGCTTCAATTTAATCATCCCTTCAAATAATAATCATTGCAACTCAGAGAATATTCGAGAAAAGATTAAATTATCCTTTACTGTTTGATATGTTCCTTGATTTGTTCGGCTATTTGCTCCAACAATGCTTCTTTTCCTAAAGCAAAGAAAGCCTCATTATAATTTTGTCTGCTTGTCATGCGATATATATTATTCGATTTTGCAGCTTTCAGATTACTCCAGACCTTGCTTTGGTCAAGAACATTCTGGTCATTATCAGATAATAAAATGATATGGTCTGGATTAAAGGTAGACAGTGCTTCTAGACTTGTCACTTTCCCTCCCCATGGATCTGGCTCCGGTGTACCTGGCGCGAGGGGTAATCCTAGATCATTAAAAATCATATCCGCAATACCTGTGCGGGAATAGATGCGTATTTCTTTCTCTGTAGCTTCGATTACCGCAAACGTCTCTTCCTTGGTTATCTCAGTGATTTGATCATGTAGTAGTATAGCACGTTGATCATAGGCCTTCAGCCACGTTTCCATTTCCGCTTTCTTATCAAGCACCTCCGCAACAAATGCAAATCGCTCTCTAAAAGCGTTAAAACCATAAGGCACCCTCACTGTTGGAGCAATCATATTTAGTTGATCATAGATTTTTTCTTGGGTAGGTCCTGCCAGTATCAAATCAGGGCTTGCTGCAATGATCGCTTCTAAGTTGACTTCCGTCTGAAACCATCCAGCGGGAGTTACATCAGGCAGTTCTTTTTTGAGAATAGGAGTGATTTCTAATGAATTAGCCATATCCGTATTCCCAGTAATAACAGGTTTATATCCAAGCACCAGAAGTTCTTCCGTTGAGCCGGATACATCGGCAATTCTAACCGGATTCACCGGTATTACAACATCTCCTTTAGCATCCTTGAGGGTACGTGTTTCGGTCGAATTAGTAGCGACGGGTTCTGAATTTACCGCAGGTTGAGAATTTTCTACCTTAGCCTCCTGACCTGAATTCCCACACCCGTACAGCATCACCATCATGATTAAGGCGATTCCGACAAAAGAGATTCGTTTTAAACTGAACATTTTTTCCAACCCTCTCCAATCTATTGATAATCATTCTCACTTCTAGCAAGTCCGATCATACACTCTGCTAATAGGATAGAACTACCGGCAGAGGGATTGAATAACGGTTTGGCGGATATTTATTTAATTTTTATCGTTTTTTAATTACTTCTGAAGGATTAATTCCATACTGCTTCCGAAAAGCTTCGGCAAAATGACTAAAGTTGTTGTAACCTACCATCGTCGCCGTTTGGCTGACACTAATTTCCCCGGTACTTATGATTTCCCATGCTTTTTCTAAACGTTTGTTCCGTAAATATGCAAATACAGTTGTTCCGTACTCTTCCTTAAATCCAACTTTTAATTTGTATTCGTTAATGCCTGCCAGCTTGGACAATTCGATTAGCGAAGGTGGGTTTGCCATGTGGTCAAGGATGATATCCCTGGCTTTCCGAATGTTTTCTCGGTCACTACGTGATAAATGCAAACTCCGTTTAGTATGTTTCTGCTCAAAAAGAAATGCGTCAAAATATACAGATAGGAGTTCTAATGCCTTCCCCTCTACGTACAACCGGCGCATGGAAGTATGATATGGACAGTCTCTCAATTGCACCAATAATCGGGTGGTTTCTGGAAGAATAGGCATACGGAACATTCGAAAAGCACGTGAATCTAACAGCCCGGATAAGCTGCGAGCATGTGAAGAGCCTTGATCCGCCATCCATGAATCGAATAGTGTAACCGGTACACCTATGGACAATAAACGGATAGGTTCAGCACTGCGATAGTGAAATTCCGCTTGGAAATCCTGCATGAACTGCAATGAACAACTATCGGGCATTAACTCATGGCTGGTATCTGTTACATGAACTTCCCCGCTTCCCTGCAGACAAAAGCTTAACTCAATCATCGCCGCTTCGGATTGAACCCGAACTAGGCGATCATCAGCAAAACGGTAATCACTATCAACAATTTCGATCCCGGAGGGTGTGATCACTCTATCGACGTATCCTTGGGTACTGGATTGTGCAAAATGTTTCCTCTCTGTAGTGCCCCTCATAGACGGAGCCTCAAACAAAGCATCGAAATACCCGTTATAGATGTTATGAATAGATGAACTTGTCATTCTGTTATACACTCAGCAGGTAAGCTGCACTCCGTAATCCCAATATTATGTTTTATCATGAGCAGATCACCTTTTCTCTTCTATTAAATGATAACGTTTATCATTTAGATCATTATATGCGAGATATTGGATAACCTGCAATGTACAGTTTTTAAGGATCTCTTATCTCCGCCTTCTCAGTAAAGCGGTAGCACTTCTTGTGTCAGCCCTGAAAAGAGGTCGCTGGTTTGATCAAAAAAGGTATCAGGCAAATAATAATAAGCATCACCCATAGACACCACCTTTAATTCGGGAATGATATACATGGCGATATAAGTCCCGTCTTTGAGGTTGAACTGTAATTGATATGATTTTCCTTGGGATTGCGCCGCTGCAAGAGCTTCATATTCCTTAATGCTTAGCTCTGTTTTTTTTGCGCTGTACAAACCTTCGATAATGGACTCAACAATAGGATGATCAGTGATAGTCTTTTGCACGTCATTCCCCACATGATTCAGAATATAGATATCTTTTGCATGCTCCTTCAGATTAGCCAGATCTAGATACTCCTTCGCGCTCATTGCAGAATCGTCTACCTTCGCCACAATTTCAGCTAGATAATAATATTGCTCATCCTTAACTGCAATACGAAAATGGGATGGGTATGTTGGGATTTCATACAGCTTTCCACCCATAGCGAACGTAGCGGCATAATCTTTTTCCGCATTCTTATCCCCGTCATTCTTTCCGGGCTCTTGGTTGAGATCAAACTCTAATGCACCAAGCGATTTGTCAGGCTCCATACCTGTGAACTTAAACTGAGCGCCATCTGCTACGAATGCATAACGGTATCCATTGTAATTCAGAATTTTGCGAACCCCTGTGGGAGACGAGACTGGTGTCTGCTGTGATATTTGTGGTGAATTAGGCAACGGAGTCTGCGGAAATTTATAAACGGCCACACCTAACACCAATGCAGCACAAGCTGCGAGTGAGCCCCACTTTACATAAGCTTTTTTATTAGTGCGTCTCGCGGAGTTGGCTTTTTCTATCAGATTTTCGTCTATGTAACCGATTGTTTTGAAGAGCTCTTTATTATTCAAAGGAAATAACCCTCTTTCTGAAGATATATTTGGAGTTTTTTGCGTGTTCTGAAAAGAATTGATTTGGTTTTACTTTCACTGATTGAGAAGCGTGCGGCAATATCGGCCAAAGAATCAGAATACCAGTAACGCCTCAAAAAAACATTCCGCTGATCTTCCTTAATGTTGTGTAGAAATTTGCTTATAGATTCGGCTATTTGTGCTTCCTCGTATTGGGTTTCAACGTTGTCTGAAGAGGATAAACAATCGTTTAATTCATTAAGAATCGTATCGAATTTTTTATTCCGTTTTTTAGCCATGTAATAATCGTATTTGTTCAAAGCAATATTTCGTGTGATTCTCCCCAGAAAAGAGGACAGCTTTGCAGGAGACTTCGGCGGTATTGCTTCCCATGCACCAAGAAAGGTATCGTTAACACATTCTTCCGAATCTTCAGCATTAGACAAAATGTTATGAGCGATCCGAGTACAATAATTTCTATATTTTTTCGATGTTTCTTCTACTGCCCTTTCATTACGTGCAAAATACAATTGTATGATTTCACTATCTTCCACTCCATCACTTCCGTTCGATTTGATTAAGCATTCACTTATAAAGTAGGAAAAGAAGTGTTTAGGTTGCATAAAAATTTAATTTTCTATAAGCTTCGGCATTCAACGCTGATAATATGACATAAAAATACAAATAACCCCTCATCCTAAGGGATAAGGGGAAGTTATGATATCATCTAATTATTAATTAATTCTACTTCCTTCATTGGAGCCTTTGTCTTACGGAGCATCATCCAGATCCCCCCCAGACAAAATAAAACACTACATCCCATGCCAAACAACGCGCTGGCGTTTAATGCCTGAGGTGAGCCTTTCATTGTAAGCACAGCCATTTGAGTGACAACAATGGAGACTAAGGCATCAGTAAAGCTAATCATTTTTAATGTTGATATAATGGGATTTTTGAGATGACGGTTAACAATATTTCCATGAATGGCAAAACCAAGTTTTGTAAAAGCGATCAGTGCTACCAGATATACAATGTAACCTTCATAAACCAAAGCGTCTCCGACTAGATAAATCCGCAGGCAGACCAACAGATATGAAACCCCTAGAAGACAAAGAAAAACACCGCCACGCTTATAAACATAAAGCTCCATGGAATACCTTTGCTGTGCTGAACTGACTTTTTTAGCTAATGTATATTTATGAAGCACCTGTCCTTTGGCTATACAAAGGATCAGATAATAAAGTGCATTTGTGATGAACCATCCGGACAATAGATATAACCCAAGAATTAACTTGCCTATACCAATAAAAGCATCGATGACTAAGGAAGCAGCGTTGAACATGGCGGTTCGATCTTGCGGATTTCCGAAGTACCGAACTAAGATTGCCTTAATATATATCATCCTTTCAAGAAAACCTTCATATCTCATTTTATGTTTCTAAGGGGACAATAGTATCATACTTGACTCAACCCAGCAATAAAGCAATTAAAGTTCTGATTTATGATATATTAGAAAAGGTTGTGCAAATTCGGCAAGAGGAAATAGCAACAGCAATTGTTAATGGAGGCAGGTCGTATATGTATAGAAAATTAACAGCAGCAGAGTTAGATTTTATATTAAGCTCGATTAATAAGGAACAGCATTTTTTATATTATTCATACCTTACTTTTCGCAGACAAAACACAGTGCATTACGGTCAGTATTCTGACCAGGGCGAGTTGCTTGGAGTATTAGCCTTTTTAAGTGGCCTTCCGTTTAATGCTTTTTCTGTATATCCAGTTCAGCAATCCTTTTGTCTCAGCTCAATGTTGGCGTTCATGAAAGATGAATTACATCTACATAACCATGCGGTAGGTAGCTTTATTATTAACGAACAAGAGCTGCAGGTCTTTGCTTCTCAGCTTGAGTTCTACAGCCCTCCCAAAAAATTGCTTCTTATGAAACATATTCATGAAGATGTTCTACCAACAGCGGACAAGCATGTTATGCACTTAGGACCTGCTCATTTCCAGCGAATTGAAGCAAAGATGAACGAGCTGCAAACCATGGCTTTTTCAAAAGAAGAATTACAGAATCCGTTCTATGGTGTGATGGCACAAGACGAGCTGATTGCTGTAGGAGGATACCATATATATAGTGAGGATTACGTTGAACTAGGAAATATCGGAACAGATGTGGCCTGGAGAAGAAATGGTTATGGTAAAAAAGTCTGTGCAGAGCTAACACGCCAAGGACATGCCATTTCAGCTAACGTATATTTGAATGTTTTTGAGGAGAATGTAGGAGCCATTTCTCTATATCAATCGCTGGGATATGAACTCATTTGCCAACAATACATCGTTGAATTTATGATTTAAATTAAAAACGTACTGCAGCTAATGCAGTACGTTTTTTCTAAATTTTAGGTGATACGCCAGTTAATCTTGTTTATTTCATTGCTTTTGCCAGCTCTGTGAAAATAACCCCAAGCGCATGAGCACCCGCATCTGGATAACCGATGCTGCGTTCCCCCACTGTGCCGGCTCTTCCCATACGGGCAACGATTTCTATAGTATTTTTAGAACCTTGGACAGCTGCTTCCGCTGCTTTATTTGCCGCCACTTTGATATCGTCGCCTTGTTCTGCACTTTGGGTCCAGGCATCTGCGAACGGTACAAGCGCATCAATCAATGTCTTGTCTCCGACGACAGCCCCTCTGCCAAAAGATCTTTCACCCGTATCTTGAATCCCTTTGACAACAGCCTGCATCATATCAGCAAACTCCTGAATGGTCAGCTCTTCCTTCTGCTGAACATTTTTACTCGCTGCGCGGAAGCCTGATCCCCAGATCGGTCCGGATGCTCCACCGCAATATTCCATAATGACCATGGAGCAGGCGTCAAGGAACTCACCGATATTAGTGAAATGATGAGCTAAAATATCTTCCCACTCGACTTTCAGCTGTTTAAAGCCCTTAGCTACACTCATCCCGAAATCGCCGTCTCCAGCGTGGGAGTCAAGCTCACAGAACGGAACTTCATTCTCGATAATAACCTGGCTCATTTGATCGAGCAGATAGACGATATTTTGCAAAGTAAACCGATTGTTCTTAATCACCGCTGCAGCAGCATCCGTATTATTCTTAAAGGATACATTGCTGTCTGCTTTCTCTTCTTGGATTACTTCAGTATAGTTCACAGGCTCAAAAGGGCCTTTAATCGACAAGGCTGGTGTATCACAAGGCGCAGATAACCATTTCTTCAGTGTCTCATCCAGCTTCATTATCGTCACCGATGCACCTGCCATGTCAATGCTGGTCATGTAGTTACCAACAAACACTTTAAACACTTGCTTATTCTTAGCGGTTAATTCGCGGATGACAGAATTGTTCAGCAAATATAACTCTTGCAGCGGGGTGCCGCCAAAACCATTAATTAATACGGCTACTTCCTCCTGCTTCTGATCATTCATTTGGAAGTTGTCTAGCAAAGAGGTAACCATTCGCTGTGCTAATTCATCTGCGGGTACAATTTTCTCCCTGCGTATTCCAGGTTCTCCATGGATGCCAACCCCGTATTCCATCTCGTTCTCTTCAATATGAAATGTCGGAGTACCTTTGGCAGGCACGGTACAAGAGGTATAGGCGAAGCCTATGCTGCGCACATGATCAATTGCATGTTGCGCCGCTTCTTTCACCTCCGCTAAGGATAATCCAGCTTCTGCTGCTGCTCCGGCTACCTTATGAACAAGCACTGTTCCGGCTACGCCTCTTCTCCCTACTGTATAAAGGCTGTCTTCAACGGCAATGTCGTCGTCTACTTTGACATAATCCACTTCGATGCCGTCTTCAGTTGCTAGATGGGCCGCATTTTTAAAGTTCATGATGTCACCGCTATAATTCTTGATAATAAGCAGCGAACCTTTGGTGCTGGCAGTGCGGCGAATCGCTTGATAAACCTGTATTTGGGATGGAGAAGCAAACACATCACCGCATACAGCTGCATCCAGCATCCCGGTTCCTACAAACCCGGCATGAGCCGGCTCATGCCCGCTTCCGCCACCACTGATCAGGGTAACTTTATCTTGATTGATCTCTTTCTTAGAAATCACTTTGAATTTAGGATCGAAATCCAGCTCGGGATGCGCCAAGACAAGCCCGTTACACATTTCCCTAACCAGAGTCTCCGGCTTGTTTATTATTTTTTTCATCTTAAAGCTCCTTACTTGATTTATATTGACGGCCTAATTGATCGGCTGCCATAATTGCTGATGCAACCGCATCCTCCGTAATTGGGAACGGCATCGAATGGATAGATTCCTCAGCAATGCAAGCTTTTTTAGCAACCTCAAGCAGTTCCTCATAGGTTACATGCTCAACACCAATATCCGCTAAGCATACTGGGAGGCCAATCGAAAGACAGAAGTCCAACACTTCTTTTAATTCAGTCCGGTCTGCATTTTCAAGAACCAATTGAGCAATCGTGCTGAAGGCAACCTTTTCACCATGATAATAATGATGAGTTCCTTCCAAAGCAGTTAACCCATTATGAATCGCATGAATCGCTGCCAAACCACCACTTTCAAACCCAAGACCCGATAAAAGAATATTCGTCTCAATTATATTCTCCAAAGCTGGGGTTACGATATTCAGATCGCAAGCTTGCTTCGCCTTGAATCCATTCTCAAGCAATGTCTCATAGCAGAGCTTCGCAAGTCCCAACGCTGTTACTGTTCCTTTAGCTTCACCGCAAACCCCTTCTCGAACTCCGCAAGGTAAACCTGCATTCACATTGGAGTAAGAATTTGCAGTAGCTCTTGCTTCAAAATAGGTTGAAAGTGCATCTCCCATACCTGCCACAAGAAATCTTGTAGGTGCATTGGCAATAACTGTTGTATCAATCATGACTACACTCGGGCTTTGCTTGAAATAAGCATAATCATCGAATTCACCTTCCGGTGTATAGAGCACCGCTGAGTGGCTTGTCGGAGCATCAGTTGCTGCTATCGTTGGAACGATAATCAGCGCTTCTCCTTCAGCTACACATTTTGCCGTATCAATCGCCTTACCTCCACCCAAGCCAATCGTACATGAACATTGATGTTCTTTGGCTAGCGCTTGTAATCTGGCGACTTCTTGTCTTGAGCATTCCCCGTGGAAGCCGCTTTCAACAAGAGTTATATTAAATTTCTGTTTAGTTGACTCCAGTTTGTCTTTCACACGTGTTACATCATCTGGATGGGCAATTAACAAAGCAGAATCACCAAATGTTTTTACGAAGTAACCTAAGTTCAATAATTCATTCTCACCTTGTACATATTTCGTCGGACTGATAAATGCTCTTCTCATTTTTCGTTCCTCCTCAGTTGTTTATAGTTATCATTATAGATTGCTCTAATTTAAGAAACATGAAACAATAAAAGCTTATTAAAGCGTTTTCTTATCGTATTTTTTTGTCATAATCGTGAAAAATCGAACTTTCATGTCATTGTGTTGAATTATTCTGTATAATGTTCATTAAGATTCTATAACTTACATAGGAGAATTTTGTGATGTCAAAATCCCGGTTCAATCTAGAAGAAATTATTGATTTGAAGAAATGGGAAAAGCTCCAGGATTCCTTATCTCTTGTAACCAAAATGGCTATTCTTACTGTTGATTACAAGGGTGTTCCCGTGACCAAGCACAGCTATTGCCAGCCATTCTGTCAAGGTGTGCGCCAGGACTCCCATCTCTCTCAATATTGTCAAAAATGTGATGCCCGCGCTGGGATTGAAGCGGTTCGCCAGAACAAACCGTTTATTTATTTATGTCATTTCAATATTATAGATATCGCGATTCCGATCATTATAGATAATCAATATCTAGGTGCAATTATGGCCGGACAGCTCAAGCTTCGTGAACCTGACGTGCCACAACTGGAGCAAATTGTCTCTCGCCCTCCGAATGTGGAGACGAACATGAAATTTAAAGCACTCAAAGAGGATTACCAGGCACTGCCTGTTTTATCCTACGATGAAGTAACAAAGTGTGTTGAGCTGCTGCTGCAGTTAAGTACCTATATCGTGGAGGAAGCCATTCAAAAGCATACTACTGTGGATTTGTACAAAAAGGTTCTGACCACCAATATAGAAGAACCCGCTTCTGCTGAAGCAATGGACGAGTCAGACCGTACGTATCGAAAAATCCAATCCATACAGCAGGAGTTATCCGGGGCCTTGATCGAGACCAAATTAAAGAATGGTGTACAAAAGTTCGTCTCAGTAAATTCTGTGCTTCAGCCTGCTTTTAATTACATTTATGCTCACAAAAATGAGAATTTCAGCCTCAAAGAGATGGCTAAGCTTTGTCATATCAGCCCCAGTTATTTCAGCCGTATTTTCACTAAAGAAACTGGAGAGAATTTCTCCATCTTCATTGCCAGACTCAAGATTGAATGGGCTAAGCAACTGCTGGAATCCACGGATTCCCCGATCAATCAAGTCAGTGATGATTTGGGCTTTTGCGACACGGGCTATTTCATTAAAACCTTCAAAAAATACGAGAACCTCACCCCGGCTGTATATCGGAATATGTATATGAGGCGATCAGCAAAAGAAACCCTCCGTTAATAAAATTAACGAAGGGTTAGTTTCTCATTCCCACCAATGCTTCATTTCACTAAATCCTACATCCCATAACTTCACATTCCCTTTAAGGATAAAGGTTATTTCTTTTACGGTAACTAATGCCGTATTGTTGAGTTCAGCTTGGGAACTATATTGTTCACTGGATTGAAGGATCATGTTACCATCAGCTATAATCATTAGTTCACTGCTAGAATTTTCATTTTGCGGGAATCCAAAGCTGAAATATAACCATACCTCTTTTTTATCACCCAAAGTATAGGTGTATTTTTTAATTTCTTCACCTTCACTGCTGTACAAATTCATTTTTGGTATTATATTTTCACCTGCGATAGTGAAACTGGGAAGATTATGCGTGATAGGCATGCTTCCCGTAAGCTTTTCCAACGTTTGTAATCCCTGCACAGGTCTTTCACTTTTCTTCAGAGTTAAATCAATGATCTCAGAGATTCCCATGATTCCAACCAATAGCACAACAACAGATAATGCCGAAGTAAAAAGTGATCTCCTGGTGATTTCCGGGGAAAATCCAATCTTATATGCACAAAATCCGATCATTGCCCCTAACGTATTGGAGATGACATCGGCTACATCAAAGGAACCCAAAAAAGTTAAAGCTTGAAGACTTTCCAGCATAAAAATTGTTAAGATAAACAAACAAATAAACTTCTTAAAATGTGTACGATACAGCAAAGGGAATAATACGCCAAAAGGAATAAAAGCAGCGATGTTCCCAAAGTCATAAACCCAAGAAAAGGATAGGTCAAAGAGATCAGGAAAAAGAAGCGGAACACTTTC
Organism: Paenibacillus sp. FSL E2-0190; assembly: GCF_037992965.1. Lineage (NCBI taxonomy): Bacteria > Bacillati > Bacillota > Bacilli > Caryophanales > Paenibacillaceae > Paenibacillus > Paenibacillus sp. FSL E2-0190. Next base: position 3,397,309 of record NZ_CP150306.1, on the reverse strand, counting down.
TGGAATCAACATAAACGTATATTCATACTGGCTTGTTGCATGCTCTACTCTATTGAAAGCAAAAAACAAAAAATATAAGATCAACAGTGTATACAAAATAGTTCCTATAATAAGAATCTTTCGTAATTTCACTCCCATAATAACTTCACAATTCCCTCCATATGTCGATGGAAATAGTATATCTCTCCAAAGTGACATTCCCGTGACACTGAAGGTGACGATTTAGTCATTCAAAGCTTATATCGACAAAAAGTCATCCCCCTTAATTTAAGGTCGATGACTTTTGGTTACATAAATTATCTATTCGAGACTAGTTTCCAGTGCTGGCCAGCAGAACCTGTATTATTTGTTTGAATAATATTTGCTCCCTCTGTCGTCGAACCCTGATCTACTGCCAGAGCTTTTCCACTATTACGATTAATAATATTGTAAAAATCACCTGAGGACTCCAAAGTCCACTGCTGGTCATTCGATCCGTTATCATTCCATTGTACACTTTGAGCACCGTTAGCTAATGAACCTCCTAAAATGCCCAGGTTTTTACGACTATTAGTATTGACCAGCTTCGTATAGCCATCAGCTGTGCTGACTACAAACCAATTTTGGTCATGGGAAGAAATTCCGCTGGTCCACTGAACCGCCTTCCCTCCATCCGCCATCGAACCTTGATAGATACCCAACACTTTACCACTGTTCTCATTAACTAATCGATAACTGTCCACCATAATATGTCCTTCATCTGGAACTAACTCCCACAGCTGATCAGTGCTGCCTGCATCAGTCTGCTGTATAACTTGGGTACCCTCTTCAGTAGAACCCTGCGCTATACCTAACGTCTGACCACTGTTACGGTTAACAATCTTGTAGTAGTTACCAGAGGCTTGTAAAGTCCACTGCTGGTCATCGGAATGGTTTTCAGTCCATAATACGGCTTTAGCTCCTTCTGTTGTTGATCCTTCTAATATTCCGGCGACCTTTCCACTCTTTGCATTCACAATGGATTTGTAACCGTTAGGAGCATAACCACTTTCCGCTGTGGAAATGAGCCAATATTGATCCAAAGAATTAGTCCCGCTGCTCCATTGGACGAGCGGATTGCCATTCGCAGTTCCACCTTCCAATACACCTAAAGCCTTCCCACTCTTCACATTAATTAATTTGTAGTAACCTACGGACATATCGCCATATTTCACCGTGTTTTTCCCACTAAAAAATCCGGCTTGAGGGATAAATAAGCGGCCATTGCTAAGCGGCAGTAGTTGGCGGTTATACCCTGCATCTACGGGCGGATTATATGGAACCCAGCTTCCGGATGCATCCACTCTAGAAGAGTTGATCAGCACTTCTTTTTTTCCTGCAACGTTTAATACGAGTCTCCCATCTCCCAAAGCAGAAATATAGGGACTTCCTCCGTACCCTACAAGAGATCCTACTTCAGTTAGATTCCAGCTCTCAGGATCTGCTGAAATTTTCAAATAATTGGGCACGCCCGGGTATCCGACCATCTCATAGGTCATTGCGTAATTACCATTGCCCAGCTTAGCGATTGTAGGCATTCCTGGACGTAATTTACTGTCTGCAAATGCCACATCAACTACCACAGGTCCCCAGTTCGTACCCTCCAACGTAGTCTGATGAACTAACTTCTGGGCATGGGCAGGATCACGTTCATCTGAATAATAAACAATGAGTTTGTTGTTGTGAACCAAAAAGAAAGGCTCCCAAATGGGATCGTAACCAATATCGTTTCGTCCACCTTCAGCAATGGTGCTTACATATGTCCATATTCTACCTAAATCATTGCTTTTATATAATTCCAACTTGGTAGCTGCTTTGTTGCTTGGCACAGAATTTCCTGCAAGAAGCATAGTACCTGCAGGCATGTTACCTATAGATTGGGGGAGTTCAAACAATTCAGGGCAATTTAACATTCCCCAACCGTTTTGAGTATCCTCCACTTCTCCAACCTGATTCCAAGTGACACCATTGTCAACGCTTTCATAAATAGGGAAAACAGGGGTGGTATTAGAGGTTTGTTCAAATGTAGCATACATTTTATTATTGTTGATGCCACTATATTTAAGCTGGATTGCCCTAGGTGATAAAGCCCCATAGGATGGTGAATCTGCTGGTGGTACATATAAGACATTAGGACCGAAAGCGTTTACAATATTGCCGTCAAAGCTAATCCCTGTGCCAACCACTGTCACTAAAACCAACAAAAAAGACAAAACCTTCCTCAGTTCTCTTCTCAAAAGTAATTTCTCCTTTACTCTGGTTTTTTTAAACGAATACAGCTTCAATATAATTAATAAACGGATAAATGAGAATGTAATATCTCGACCGGATCATGCAATATGATTACACAAATAGACTCTCATCTTCGATTTCAAGTTTTGAAATTAGAAGAGGCAGATGAACAACCTTTGATAATCAAAAGTTGTTCATCTGCCTCTTAACTTGTTAGGAATCTACTTTTTCTTCTTGATGTGGTATCTTTTCATTGTGATAAAGGACGAATTCGTATTTATTCCCCGTTAGTTGATCATTATAAAATACAATTTTACGGTTCAGTATATCCAAGTTTTGTTGCAATGCCTTAATTTCTTGTTCCACTTGTTGCTTACGCTGTTCAAGTAAATTTTTCCGTTCAGGAATTGTCTCGTCCCCCATAGCCCGCCACTCGGTATATTGCTTCAATTCTGCCATCGTCATTCCTGAATCTTTTAAATGAAGCAAAAATTGAACCCAACCTATATCCTGATCTGTATATTCACGTAAATTATTGTCACTTCGATGTGGAGTAAGTAAGCCTTCCAATTCATAATATCTGAGTGTGCTCTTGTTAACACCGACGATTTCTGCAAATTCTCCAATGGAATAAGGCATGATCCCCACCTCCATTTCTAATTTTGTTTCTATTCAAAGGATATACTTAAATTAATAAAAAACCAAATGTCGGAGTATGAATCCATTTTTATGGCTTGCCTTAAAGTGTACTTTAAGGTCTATACTTCATTTTGAAGCAGTTAATCATCGATGAAAGGGATGTTCTTATATGGCTGAAAAACAAACAGCAGGACGAGACTTGTTAGGAGAATTCGCTCCGAAATTTGCTGAACTGAACGATGATATCTTATTCGGTGAAGTGTGGTCAAGAGAGAAAGAATTATCTGCACGTGACCGCAGCATGATTACAGTTTCAGCATTAATATCAGGAGGAAACTTTGAACAATTAACTCCACATCTGCATAAAGCAAAGGCAAACGGAGTCACAAAAGATGAAGTAGCGGAAATCATCACGCACCTTTCGTTTTATGTAGGGTGGCCTAAAGCATGGTCGGCATTTAATATTGCTAAAGAAATTTATAAAAATTAAACGAAAGAGGTTTTTATTATGGCTAATGAGCAACTAAGCAACAGTACTATCTTTCCACTCGGACAAAAGGTTGAAGCTAATTTTATAGGTGATGCATACTTGCAGATGATTTATACTGATGCGACACCTTTGAATGCGCCTATTGGGAACGTAACCTTTGCCCCGGGAGCTCGCAATAACTGGCACTTCCATAAAATCGGACAAGTATTATTAGTTACCGGTGGTGAGGGTTGGTATCAAGAAGAAGGCAAACCCGCTCAATTCCTCCAAAGCGGGGATGTTGTGAATATTCCAGCGAACGTAAAACATTGGCATGGTGCTACAAAAGACAGTTGGTTTGTCCACTTAGCCATTTCACCCGGAGAAACAGAATGGTTAGAACCTGTTGATGGTGAGCTTTATAATCAATTATAAAAAAACGCATCGAGTCTATAGACTCGATGCGTTTCTTTTCTATATCGTCTTTTTAAGAAAACTAAACTTTATTGCTCAAGAAATTGGTAAACTGCCATCATCTCTTGTTTATTCAACTCACGAATACGATTGAAAATTGGAATATCAGCAACAGCTTCAATATTTAAGCTTTCAGAAATAACGTCACTTACTTTACCCGTTAGCCAAGTTTGAACATCTATACCTTCAACGACTTCCTTACGTCCTTCATCATTGATTCCACTCGCATAACAACTCACACAGGGAATAGTTAATTTATATACACCATCATGAAGTCCATCTTCCGAGATAACTTTTTTTCCTTTACAGAATGGACAGGGATGGCTTGCTTTAACCTTATTAATTAAGGTGACGATTTTTTTGTAACCAAACGCTTCATAGACATAAGTCAGCTTTTTATATTTTCCATTAGTGAAATACTTATCTATGATATTTTCTCTTGTTTCGTGGATATTGGCAAAATCACAGATCGTAATCCGGTTTTTCATGCTGATGGTTTCGATACTGCCGCTAATGCTGTCCCAGAATGGCAGGGCATTTTGTAACACCATTTCATATTGCGCAAAACTTCCTAACTCTAGTTCAAGCATTTTTAGAGCGACTTGTGTTTCCCTAGGTAATAGAGAGACCTCTTCTGTCAAAACCATATCGCCGCCCACGATGGCTTTCATTTTTTCTAGTACCTGTAATTCGCCAACAGTACTAATAACTTGATCAAGGGGCATCCCAATAATCTCACGAATATCAGTGTCGCCGTATTTAAGCTTTTTATGATGATTTAATACCGTTCCTTGACAAATTGGACAGGTAATCATTTTTTTGGATGCTTTAATATGCTCTTTAATAATCGATTTCGAGATAACCATATAGTTCCCGATAATGGTATTAAAGCCATCCCAAGTTCTCGAGGCTTTAGCTGCTTTATCATAGAAGGACTTTTCCCAATACCCGTATAAAAAGGTGTGTTTTTCAGCTTCTGTCATCTCATTATAACTTTTGCTAATATCCTGTCCGAGCTCATTCTTTAACTCATCAAAGATGAATTTTATTTTTGGTAATTGATAGAATTTCAGAATCTCCATCGCATCTGGATGTAATGAACCGTCCCAAAAGGGTACGTTCTTGTCCTGAAGAACAATATCAAAGTCAAATTCTTCAATCACACGGCGGCCCTTACAGCTTGGACAATGATTGTCTGATTGATAGAAATCAAAGCTTTTTGTATCTTTATTAGTGGGATGCGCTGCCACAATATGGTTGATCAAGCCACCCATTTCATAAAGGAAAGTAAACTGACTATACAAGTGTCGTTCCAGATCAATGGCGATGACAGGCGCAATCGTATCCGATTCATATTCACCATAAATCAGGCGAGCCATGGAGGATAAGCTTTTTAAGATGCCACCTTTATAGATGTTCTCTGCATTTTTAAAATAGGGGATCTGACTTTCTTTTAAATAGTCAATTCCATTTTGTAGCTGGAGTGTTGAAGAAATGTGCGCAGGTGCCAAACTATCAGCAGGATTTTGTTGACGATAATAATCATCATGACTGAGAACATCAAGATGCTCCACAGGTGCAAGCTGTCTTTTGCCAAAATCAACGATAAAATCAGAGTTCTCTAACATATAAGAATTATGTTCAATCATGATTATGGAGACAGATTCATCCTGCAGAATGTCCCTAATGCTGTCAATGAATTGATTTAAAATATTTTGTGATAAACCTTTGGAAGGCTCGTCAAAAATAAAAAGTGTATGTGGATTTCTTGAGCCCGCAAACAGCTCAGAAACTAAATGGACACATTGAAATTCACCCGTGGATAAGGACTGTGTTTTTCGCTCCAACGTCAAATAACCAAGTCCAAGCTTGATCAATAAGCTTAGTCTTTTATGAGCAATGTCCTCATTTGGCAGTTCAACAATAATATCTTCAATCGAGCGCTCAAAAATATCATCAATATCCTCACTGTACTTTGTGAGTTTCCTTTTAATATCAAGAAAAGTGGCAACGGTCGAGCGACTGGTAATCGACTGATTTCGATCTTGCCCTACGATCACCAGCTTATCTTTGGAATAACGCTTTAGAAAATCTTTGACCATACATTCATTAACCAGTGTAGATTTACCACATCCGGACTCACCTGTAAAAGTTACCAGTCTATTTTGAGGAATCTGAATTTGGGCCATTTGAATATTACGACAATAAAGATCATGAAATTGATAATATTCTGCAGGTGCTGCCTGATTTAGTTCTCTATTGATGGGCTCAGGACGTGGTGATTCTTCAACAATTTTCCCGCCATATTTGCCACTGCCAGGTCCAAAGAACAAGTGTTTATCCGCTGTGTCCAGCACGGTGTCAGAATGGTCAATGAGCCAAATTTGATTTTTATATCCCAACTGTTTAATCTCCGCTAAAATCTTCAATAGGGTTTGGTGATCGAGACCCACGGAGATTTCATCAATGATAATCACGGTATTTTCACTTGTTGCCATGAATTCTGCCAAGTAAAGTCGTGTTAATTCTCCGCCTGATAATGTACCCATAATACGATTTAATGTTAAATAACCAATATTCATATTGATTATATTTTTCAGAATTTGTTGTTTACCTTCACTTATTTTTAGAATATCTGCCTGTGATAAAATGGTCTCTATACTTAAGTCGTTTAGATCAGAAATACTCTTTGCTTGATCCAATAATTCAATTTTATATTGTTCAGCTGCTTGATTATAGCGTTTCCCCTGACACTTTTTACACTCGACATTTTTTGTAGTTCCACGACCCTTACAATCAGGACACCAACCCAATTCATTATTAAATGAAAAAACCTCTGGAGAGAGATTATATTGCTCAGCAAGAGTGACACGGATTTCAGTAAACACACCTGTATGTGTGCCAATGGTTGACCGAGGATTTGAAGATATGGATGATCTACCAAGAAAAAGAACAAGTGGCATTGCTTCCATTTTGATCGCACTGAAATTAGTCTCCATAATATTGGGGAATAAATACTGGTATTCAGCTTTTGGCAGTAAGGAAACGAGACGTTTTTTTGATTCTTCCCCAATCGTTTGACAAAAAGTTGTTTTACCAGATCCAGACAAACCAGCAATTCCTAACGACTCATCAACTGGCAGTACCGTTTCTAATCTGTTAATATTGTTCGCAATTAATTGATTTATTTTCATAGTAAGCTCATCTCATCTCCATTCTCTTCATCTAGTATTGCCATGATTTATTCCATTAAAAAGGGCACTTTCCTTGTTCCAGAAAAGCGCCCTATTCTTGAAATTATAATTCTGCTAATACCTTTTCGAGCTGACCACCCATATTTGTCCAAGCATATTTAGCACCTTCGATGGCTCCTTGGCGGGCTTTCGTCTCTTCACTAAATCCTGATTGATCTAAATGGAGATTAACCTTCCCCTCTGAATCTTGACTCAAAGTCCAAGTAACAGTTGTACTTTCTCCCGCACTATTCCAAGTATAAGATAACGTATGCGGCTCATCCACGACGAGTACTTCGCTATCTACAATTCCATCCCACCATTCATTTGGCTCAGCACGGAATTGAAATTTATGACCAACGACGGGTTTAAAATCATTACTCCAGATCCATTTCGCAAGCGTATCCGAATCCGTTAAAGCATTCCATACCTTCTCGATCGAACTTGTAAATTGAAAATCTAATGATACATCTGGTTTCATAGTTATTCCTCCAATATAAGTTTTAATTTATCAATTCTTTGTTTCCAGAATCCTTCATAAAAAGATACCCAATCTTGAATTTCTTTCAAAGGATTGGCATTCAACCGATACCTCGTCTCTCTGCCAACCTTTCGAGCAATTACGAGACCAGCATCTTTAAGTATATTTAAATGCTTCGAAACGGCTGTACGACCCATTTCAAAATGAATCGTTATCTCATACAGAGGTAATTCATCAACATCAGCCAGAATTTGAAGAAGTTTTCGTCTTGTTGGATCCGCAACAGCGTCATAAACATCTCTCACTTGACTATTTTCGCTCACAACCACCCCCACCTTTTCCGTAATATTTCCTGTAATGTCACCTAGTATCCATCATTATTAATTAATAGGACACCATTTGGTGTCTGATCGATTATAAGACACCAAATGGTCACATGTCAACAATTCAGTAAAAAAAGCATTACCAAAAGCGAGTCCAGCATAGGACTGCTTTTGATAATGCCTCCAGATAAATCATTTCGTTGTACGCTTTAATAATTAATCTAATTGTTCTCCATTAGTAGCGATAACATTTTTGTACCAATAAAATGATTTTTTCTTTATACGACGTTTTGTACCTCTGCCCATATCATCTTGGTCCACATAAATGTAACCATAACGTTTGGACATTTGATTTGTTCCTGCACTCACCATATCTATGCAACCCCAGCTTGTGTAGCCCATTACATCTACACCATCTGCAATGGCTTCTTTTATTTGCTTAATATGTTCTTTTAAATAATCAATTCGGTAATCATCCTCTATAACATCGCCTTCTTGTAATACGTCTAAGGCACCTAGGCCATTCTCTGCAACAAGTACCGGCTTTTGATAGAGGTCATACAATTGGTTTATTGCAGTTCGTAAACCCTTAGGATCAATCTGCCAACCCCAATCACTCGATGGTAAATAAGGATTTTTCACTCCGCCTGTAAGCAAATTCCCTTCTGCGCCTTCTATCTTTTCTGGATGTGCACTGACTGCACCAGACATATAGTAGCTAAACGATACATAATCCACTGGATAGTCTTTCATGATTTGTTCATCCTCGGGCTCTGTTTTCAGAACTATATTTTTTTCTGCAAACATTCGAGCGGTATAAGCCGGATAGTAACCTCTCGCTTGTACATCAGTAAAGAATAAAGAGGTACGTTGTTTATCAACTGTGGCTTGAACGTCGTCAGGATCACAGCTATAAGGAACAAGAAGTTGATAACTAACCATACATCCAACCATTGCTTGAGGATTACTTTCTTTACAGGCTTTGGTTGCAAGTGCACTTGCGACAAATTGATGATGCGCTCCTTGAAACATTGCTTGTTCAATATTCGGATGATTTTCTTCGATAACCCCTAGACTTACATATTGGTGGTGTACTACACAGTTAATTTCATTAAAAGTCATCCAATATTTCACTTTATGCTTGTATCTTTCAGCTACAGTGGTTGCATAGCGAACAAAGAAATCTATAACTTTCCGGTTCACCCAACCTCCATACTTAGTTGTTAGATGAAGTGGCATTTCATAATGGGATAAAGTAACAATAGGCTCAATTCCATATTTGTTCAATTCATCAAACACACGATCATAAAATGCAAGACCTTCTTCATTAGGGATTAATTCATCCCCATTTGGAAAAATACGAGTCCAAGCAATGGACATACGGAAGGCTTTAAAACCCATTTCGGCCAATAAAGCAATATCTTCTTTATAGTGGTGATAAAAATCCACCCCATGTCTTTTGGGATAATACTTTTCACTTGCGGGATCTTGTGCTTCTTCTATTTGTTTATGAGTCATGAGGTGCCACTGGTCAGACCAGTTTTTTTTAGGGGTGTTTTCGTCAAAAATATATACATCTGCTAGAGAAAGCCCTTTACCGCCAACATTACTTGCTCCTTCTAGTTGATTGGCAGCTGCTGCTCCTCCCCATAAAAAGTTTTCTGGAAATGTCGTTTTCAATTCAAACATGTGTAAACCCTCCTTGTTGTTAAATAAAACATATGCTATGGATTAAACCTGTTGGATAAGGGCATCTTGTTCTTCTTTATATTTTTGATTATCCATTATTCTAAAGAACGGATAGTAAATAATAAACGCTACTGCAAACAGTACAATTTGTAAGATCATTCCCGAGATACTACCTGTCATCAAATATCCGCCGATAATTAATGGCATTGTTCCCGGAGGCAGTACACCTATTGGCAACGCTACTAATCCAAAATCCATGGAGAGATAGGTTATCAAAACAGTAACAATCGGTGTTATAAGAAATGGGATTAACATCATTGGGTTTAATACGATAGGCATCCCAAAGATTAACGGCTCATTGATATTAAATAGTCCTGGTCCAATCGTCAATCGACCCATTTGTTTCAGCTGTTTGCTCTTCGCAAAGAATAACATAGCAATCGTTAGTCCTAGAGTTGCACCAGATCCACCGATAAAGATAAGATATCTGAATTCTGCTGTAACAATATTATGGACGGGTGAACCCGCTGCGTAGGCTGCAGCATTTTCTGAGGTCAATTGCAACCAGATAGGCAACATGACAGAACCTACAATGGTGGAACCATGTAATCCGATTGCCCATAATAGGTTGATTAACAAGAACACAACAATTGTTCCCGCTAAGCTTGTTCCAACAGTGGTTAATGGTTGTTGAAGAAGCTTGGCAACAATGGTATGCACGTTATCAAAACCAGTAAAGTTCTCAACAAGTAGGCGAACTCCCCAGACACTCACGATAACAAAGAAACCAGGAATAATCGCTGTAAAGGATTTAGCAACTGTTGGCGGCACACCATCCGGCATTTTAATAACTATATTTTTTTGTACGATTCTGCGATATATTTCTGTTGCGAAGATTGCGGTTAACAATCCTACAAATAAACCTTGACTCGAAAAATAATTCACGTTCATTGCTTTTGTGACAACATCATCTACTGTGAAAGAAGTTGATGGAGTGACTACAAAATATGAACATAATGCCACAGCCCCTGAAGAAAGCGGATCCACTTTATAGCTCTCTGCTAGTCTGTATCCCACGGCAAATGTTGCAACTAATGCGACAAGGTTAAATGTACCATTGTACGGATATAGTAAGGCTGTTTTGATATTTGGATGGGCGACCAAGAAATCTAAATAGGCTGGAATTGGCAGGTTTGCTAAGATTAAAAAAATGGAACCGATAATAATAAACGGGATAGTTAAAACCATTGCATCGCGAAGCGCTTGTAAATGCCGCTGACCAGAGATTTTACCTGCAACTGGCATTACCTTATCTTCTAAAAATTTCGTTATTTTATCCATAGTTTCTTGCACGCTCCCGAAGAAGTATTTTCTTATTGCGATGCCACTTCTTTTTGATCCTATTTTGAAAGCTTATAAAGTTCAATGATTTCCGTAACAAGTAAAGAAATGGTCTCTACACTCATTAGTTGGTCTTCCGCATGCATAAGGATCAGTGAGAATTGAAGCTGTTCGCCATTTGCTTCTCTTTTGATTAATGATTTATGCATTTTATGACCTTCTCTAAAAAATTGCTTTGATTCTTCTAATTTTTCTTGTGCCTCTTTAAATTCTCCCTCTTTGGCTGCGTAAAGCGCCTCCATTACTAAGCTTTTAGCTGCGCCTACATTACTGATAATGTTAAAAGCCACAGTATAGTATTCCTCTTTCACTTCATCTACCATTTCTCTCTACTCCTCTCTTATCTCTATTTACTTTCAATTAATTGCAAGGCTTGTTCAAGTACTTTTTCACCGTTCATCATTCCGTAATTCAACATATCAATAGCTTCTATAGGAATGTTTTTATCTGCTAATCTTGTTTCTAATTGCTTTTTCATATATTTCACCTGAGGTCCTAACAATAAGACATCAACCTTTTTCTCTTGCAAAGTAATATCAATTTCAGATGCTGATTTAGCAAAAACATCGACATCCAACCCTTTTTCTTCAACAACCTTCTGCATTTTTGTTACTAAAAGGCTTGTACTCATTCCTGCTGAACACACTAACATAATTGTATTCATATTGACTTCCCCCTAAAATTATCATTTATTGAACACCTTTAGTGTAAACTTAAATCGCTTTCTTTTTAAGCTAACCTTTTTCCAAATCAACAGGAAACGGTTACATTGCAAATAGTAAGGCAGTACCTAATTTCTCACTCACTCTAGTTTAGTAATTGTATAATTTCTTCCACAGAGTCCTTAGCAAGGATCTGCACAACAATCTCTTTATCCTCTATCAATGATCCTAGCTTTTTATACATTTTATCTAGGTCGACATTGTTTCCTTCTTTAATGTTTAATAAACAAATTAATTGCACCATTTGCTTATCATTCCAACGAATAGGACGTTTTAACGTACAGATTGTCCAAAAGGTTTCCGAGGTAACAGGAATTGAAGGATGTGGAACAGCGACAAGATTTCCAAAACTAGTGGGTGCATAGGACTCTCTTTCAACTACTAAGGATTCATAATGCTCTGGTACAAGTCCTTGTTTTGTTAGCTCATTGCTTAAAAAATGAATCACACTTTCCTTTGTGGTAAATTCTTTTTTCACGAATACTCTAGATGCGTCAAGGTAAGAATGAGTTTCTGCCACCTGTTCTGAAGACAGTAAGACGTCCTTGATTCTTTTGAGGTCTTTAGCTTCTAGAAAGGTATTTACAACATAGACGGGAATACCTATATCTTCATTGATCGGAACTGTACTGATAATAAAATCAATCGAGGAGAGGTCCGTTTCTGCTAATTTGTAAAAACTAATTGTGTCTACAATCTGCAATAGATTCTCAAATGAATTGATCAATCGGTAATAAAGTAATTTGGCACTTCCAACACCAGACGCACATACAAGAATAACTCGTTTTATTTTTTTGTTTTTATTTTTCATTCTTTCTAAAGCAACCCCAATGTGCAAAGCAATGTAAGCAACCTCATGTTCTCCAACTTCTGAATCCAAATAGTAGTTAATACATTTACTCGCAATAAGTGCTCCTTCGAATGCGGCTGGAAAACTCGTCTTAATATCATTTAACAGAGGATTTCTAAAATTCATGTTGTATCTTAATCTATTCATCGCAGGCCTAATGTGAAGGGTCAGGGCTTGAATAAATTCATGGTCATGGCCAAAATCCCAATTCAACTCAGTTTGTAAACTTTTTAAAATACAGCTGACAATGGAGTCCACTTCATCGAACTTACTGTACTCCGTTAGATTTTCTTTCGGCAGCAATTTTGTTCCAACCAAATGGATGATAATATAATTAATCTCTGAATCGGAAAAGAGCAGATCTGTGAAATCTTCAATGTCTTTAACAATTTCATGGGCAACAATTTTTTCAAAAGGATACTCTTCCATAAGATTTACCGACGGTTGTTCGATTAAAAATCCCTCTTCGATACGTTTACAAGCTATTATTAAGTGAATAGCGAGGTTTTCCAAGGAAATATCTGAAATCTCAATTTTGTATTTATTTACTTTGCCGATGATTATTTCTTTGATTTTCGTGTATACCTCTTTGTCAAACAAAGTAAAGTTATCGAAAGTTGGATCGGAGTTTTCTTCTCTTTTGTATAAAAAATTAGACAAACATATTCGTTTCTTAAATTCATCGCCCTCTATAAACAGGCCATAATGAGGCCGATTAACTAAATTCAGGTTGTATTTTTCCAGTATCTTACGCACTTCTTTTAGATCGTTTTGGATTGTCGATTTAGATACAAACATCTCATCTTCAATAGTGGCCAACTTGATATACTTATTTTCTAATAAAAACCGACTCAACAAATAAAGAACCCTATTATCTTGTTCAGAAAAGTCTACTGTAGAAGGATTGATTTTATCATTAGTTAACTCATTTAATTTTTGAGAAAATATATCTTTATCGAAGACTCTTACAACGAAGCCCTTCCCACGAATTAACTCTATTTTTAGTCCTACTATGGCGGATATATTTTGTAACTCTTTCAAATCATTACGGATCGTTCGATCGCTAACATTCAGTTCTTTAGCAATCCATGCAGCTGTGACAGGTTGATTGGAATTAATTAAGTATAAAAGTATTTCTTTTTGCCGTTTTGAAAACAATTGTATCCCTCTTTCTTAACCAGAGTATGAATATGAGCTAATATTAACTGAAGCATACATTTACATACATTTGCTCATTTTTTTATATCGGTTACAATATCACTTCCTAAGAAAATTTGATAGTGTTCTTACAGTAACATACGAAACAGGCGTCCTCATTTAAGAAGACACCTGTTTAAATTTCAGCTTCGTTTGACGAGTCATGACAAGAAATTTGCGGGTTAACTCAACTTCTGCTGCAGTATAATTGCTAGCTCTTCCGCTGAATCCCACACAATAGGACGAATATCCTTAAGCTGTACAAAAAGTTTATCCACCTCAATACTGTTTACGGTCCATAATACGGGTATGTTTAAACCAAGTGCATATCCCGCTGAAAAATACACCTCTGGGGATTGCCCCGTTAAATCTGCGATAATCAGTTTGCTTTCTGCGATTTGATCCAACTCGTATTTTTCGCCGTTTTGAGTTTTCGTATGTGTTAATAAGCGCGGCAGGAAACCACACTGCTCTATTTTGGGCAATAACTTCTCCAACCATGTTGTAGACAAATTTTCTTCATCCGACACGAGCACGAGACAAGGTTTTAGTTTTTTACCTCCAGCGCTTTCCGCAGCTTCATTCCAGCCGGTTTCAGTAAGCTTAAAGGTCATGCCTTCCCTGATCAGAAGCTGATCACTTATCAACTTGTCTATGATGTATACCAGCTCTTGCAGATTGGGAGAATACGTCAAGTTATAGCTGCTAGAGAGGGGTTGAATGACAACCGCTTCCCCCGGGCCTTCAGAATGTCTATATAAATATTGCAGTAGACGGTTTCCTTTATCTTCAATGCTCACAGGTATTTTGGGTGAATTTACAATGGACTCTAAATCATCAGCAGATATAGTGATCTTTTCATCACAATCAGTCAGCTCACGTATGTAAGCAGATACTACATGAAGCATGTCGCGTTTCTTTTGATGCGGGAGCGAATTAATGGGTTCGTAGCTGTCTCTACGTAGACTATAAAACCCGCCTGGTGAACAAGAACAGCCTATATATCTATCGTTATCGCCTTCTGGTTCAATGGAAACAATCTCATCACAGAACAAACAGTGTTTCTTAATCATGACAACTCTTCACCTCTTATTAAGTGTTAGCCTCTACCTTACCAAGATTTTTTTGAAAAGTAGACAAGAAGATATTTCCTGTAGCAGGTTATCCCAAGGCGTAAACGTATTATTTCGAGGCTCGAATGTAGATTTTATTCAATAAAAAACCGACATAATCATCAGCTAAAAAACTGAATCTTAGGTCGGTTAATATAGGCTTGGAGCCGGCATTTAGGATTGTGATAAACCTTCTATAACTTTATCAATATTCCATTTGATCATCTTAATGTATGTGTCGCCCTCTTCGCCTTTCTTAGCTAAAGAATCGGTGAAAATCTTAGAGTGTATCGGTACTCCCGTTTCATTTGCGATAGTTTCCATTGTTTTTGGATTTACGCTAGTTTCCAGAAATAATGCAGGCACTTGATTTTCATCAATGATCTTAATTATGTTTTTCATTTGTTCAGGCGTTCCTTGACTATCCGTATTGATCTCCCAGATAAAAGCTGATTCAAATCCGTAAGCTTTGGAAAAATATTTGAATGCTCCTTCGCTGGTAACAAGGATACGTTTCTCTTGTGGAATTTTTTCGACTGCTTCTTTTGCATATTGATCCAATTCATTCAGTTTCTTAACATATTCCGATTGATTATTAAGATAAAATTCTTTGTTGTCGGGATCCTTTTCGATTACACGTTTTGTGATGATATCTACATATTTTATTGAATTCTGAATATCCAGCCAGGCATGAGGATCTATCTGTGTTTCTTTTCCTTTTTCTGTTAGGTACATTGGAGATACTTCATCTGAGACCGCAAAAGCAACATCCTTTTTATTAGTCACATCTAGAAGATCTTGAAACCACCCCTTACCTGTTTCTAGGTTCAAACCGTTATAAAACACTAAATCTGCGCTAGAAACCTTACTTGTATCCTTGGGTAATGGATCGTACATATGCGGATCTGTTCCGATGGGTACCATACTGTAAACTTCAGCTTTCTCCCCTACAATGTTTTCGGTCATATCAGCGATAATGGAGTATGTTGCAACAATCTGCAGCTTATCATGGTCTGCATCTCCTTCACTAATCTTTGAGCATGCGGTAAGAAGTACGATAAACATTGTCAAAGAGAGTATTTTTATGGTCTTCATCCTTGTTTCAACCCTTTCCTGAAAAAATTATTTTTGGGTGAGATTATAAATGAAATTCCGAACATGCTTACGCCGACCAGAACAATAGTGGCACTTGTAGGTAAATTGAATTTAAAGCTTACAATTACACCTATAATCCCGGATACAGCGCCGATTGTAGAAGCCAGGATAATCATGTGGAACAGCTTATTCGTCCAGAGATAGGATGTAGCAGCCGGTATAACCAGCATTGCAATCACAAGCACAATTCCTACTTGAGATAACGAAGATACGGTAACCACAGATAGGAGCATCATCAATAAATAATGATAGAACCCTGTTTTTAACCCATAGGCTTTGGAAACAACCGGATCAAACGAACTCATTAAAAGCTCTTTATACAGCAATGAAATGATGGCAATAACAACAATCATAATAATAAAGGATTGCATTAACTCCGACTGTGGGACGGCCAGAATATTACCAAACAGAATGTGAGTTAGATCAAGCCCGCTTTTGGCAAAAGTAATTAGGACGATACCTAGCGCAAAAAATGAGCTGAGAATAATGCCGATAGAGGTGTCACTTTTAATATTGCTGCGACTTGTAATAAATTGAATGAGAACCGCTGCTAATAGTCCAAATAGTGAAGCTCCAAGAAGAATGTTGATTCCTAAGATATAAGATAACGCCACCCCGGGTAACACCGCATGTGATAACGCATCTCCCATTAATGACATCTTTCTAAGTACAATAAAGCTTCCTAAAACCCCTGATACAATTCCAAGAATGATAGCAGATAATCCCGCGTTAAGTGCATATATCGGAATGTTTAATACTCCTGAGAAATAATCAATCATGATCTGTCGCCCCCATCCCTTTGATCACCAGATTACCTAAGGAGGCACCATAGGCGCTGAGGATATTCTCTGGCGTAAAGGTGTCTTTAACGTCACCAAAAGCAATTAATTTCTTATTGAGAATGATGACTTTGTCAAAATATTCTTCGACCTCATGCAAATCGTGATGAACGATGAGTATGGTTTTTCCTTCTTCGCGAAGTTGTTTTAGCAGCTTTACAATGATTTTCTCACTGACTAAATCTATGCCTACAAAAGGTTCATCTAAAAAAAATACATTTGCTTGTTGTGCAAGTGCCCTGGCGATAAAAACTCTTTGGAGTTGTCCCCCGGACAGATTGCTGATTTGTTTATTCGCAAGATCACTTATATCCACCATCGCCATACATTCCTCGACTCTTTGCCGCTCTGTTTTTCCGGGACGCTGGAAGATTCGCAAATTAGGGTAAGTTCCAGTCAGCACTGTATCCCTTACCGTGATTGGAAAAGAAAGATCAATGTCATTCTTTTGCGGCACATATGCGATCTTCCGTTTGTACTCAGAAACATCTTTTCCCTCCACCATAACTGATCCTGTTCTCTTCTTTATCACCTCTAACAATGACTTGATGAATGTAGATTTTCCCGCACCATTTGGTCCGATAATTCCGATTGTATACCCAAAGGGGATATCAATATTTACATTTTCTAGTGCAGAATTACCGAAATAATCTACGTTTAGGTTTCTGATTTCAATCATAAAAAAACTCCTTATCTCTGTTAAGTTCATATGTAGCACTGTTCTGTTCATCCTGTTAATTTATTTCCCAATAGAAACAATGATTCCTATGATCCAATTTGTTTCCCTAGGTAAACTTTTATTCTTATATACAATATATTTACCCGAGGGCAATATGTCAACAACATTCCTTAAATCAACAAAAAAAAAGAACCCAAGTGATTTGAGTTCTTTTGCATTATTTCAATATAAAAATCTCATAGTTGCAGTAGTTTTAAACATCTAGGCTGCATCAAATACCCCCCTGTAATACGCTCTGCCTGCAATTGAATCGTATATTCTCCTGCCGTGGGGAAATACAGCTCACCTACTTGAAAGCTTTGAAAATTACTAACCCCATCAGTAGAATGAACTTTAGCTTGTAAAATTTGATCCGCTGCCTTGATGAGGTAGTCTCCGCCACCACCATTCTCTCCTTCTTCGCTGCGATATTCGATACTAACCTGAAATCTTACCGGACCTAATGTCCGGACATGCCAAATTGCGGTATCCTCTCTATCCTTCCAGTCCAACAGATTATCATGGTCTTTTTTTCCTGTATCGTAACGGAGGGTTGGACCAACGATCTCACTTTCAAATACCCCTAATTCTTGTAAGGTATCTTCTCCAAAGTCCAATAATCGGACTGGATTACCTTCTACAGGTTCTGCACAGACAATTGCGATGACCAGCGGCAAGTTGTTAGAATTTTCGGCAAAGTTCGGTAAGCTGGGGAGTTCGACTTCCAGATCCTGCTCAGATAGCTTTGTGAAAATCAGCTCCTCCCCTCCATCTAAAGCAAATACCTTTTGAACAGCGGTCTTCAGACCGGGGACGATTAGCTTATTTCTCTTCTTAAGATCGAAAACATGCAGATATAATGTGTTTCCTTTCAGAGTGCATCTGCCCCATGACGGTTTGGCTGTGGGCGATTCTCCAGCACCGTAAATGCTATCCCCATTGGTATTTAACCAATCTCCTACATCAAGCAAAATGGATTCGGATACCGAATCCCATTCCCCTGTTGCTGTTGGGCCGATATTGATTACCAGATTTCCATTTTTACTTACAACATCGATGATCTGGCGGATGATAGTTACAGGGGATTTCCAATGGTGATCGGATCTCTTATACCCCCATGAGTCGTTTAACGTAATAATATTCTCCCAGTACTTACCAAGGTTACGAGTCGTAAGTTGATTATCAGATGTATTTGAATAATCTCCAAGTGGTGCTTTCCATACTCTGCTATTGACCAAACATTCTGGCTGAATTGCATGAACCGCCGCCAAAAACGCTTCTCCTTGCTCACGGGTCAGTTTGTCTCCGCAATCAAACCACATTAAACCAACTTTGCCGTAGTCCGTCAGCAGCTCACGGACTTGAGGGATTGATTTGCTGTGCAAATATCGTTCAAAGCGGGTTCGTTTATCGGTATCATTTATCCACGTTTGAACGTCATCGTAAGCGCCGATATTCAGTGGATAATCCCAGGTATTCCCTTGAGAGTCTGGATCATGCCAATCCATCGCATGAGAGTAGTAAATTCCGAGTACCATTTTTTCCGCACGACATGCCTCCATTAGTTCCCGAAGGGGATCACGGCCCAATGAGGTGTGCTTGACGATCGAATATTCGGATACACTTGAGTCATACATCGCGAAGCCGTCGTGATGTTTAGCTGTAAAGATGATATATTTTAGGCCAGCACGCTTGGCAGTCCGTACCCACTTCATTGCATCAAAAGCTGATGGATTGAACGCTGCGGCCATTTCCTCATATTCAGCCACTGGGATCTTCGCGCGTAGCATAATATGCTCACTGTAAGAAGCTTGTATTTCTTTTCCCTTCCATTCACCCGCAGGCAGGGCATAAGGGCCCCAGTGAATAAACAAGCCGAGCCTGGCTTCCTGCCACCATTCCATACGCCGAGCCTGCTCATTATCTATCGGAGTTTCGACCGACTGTATACTATACGGATCATCGAGAAGGTTTTCTGTTGTTTTTCCGTTCCTTACCATAACTGAAGAACGGCTCCGCGGAGTTTAGATACAGCCTCGACGAAGAAATAATCGCCATAGATCAGTGGCGTATCAATGTGCACACCCCCTGGAAGATTGGATGTTCCAGAAAGAATCAAACCCTCCTCTTCCGGAATGTCCCAAGTCCCATAATTCTCATAAAGTGAGCGAACGATTTGTTCTGCGGCTCGCAGGTAAAAAGAGGCTTCCGCCTGTGGTACGATCTTTGCCAGCTCAATCAAGCCACATGCCGCACATGCACCAGCAGAGGTATCACGCGGCTTTTCGCCTGCATCAGGTGCCCTGAAATCCCAGTGAGGTACATGATCCTCCGGAAGATTAGCTAAGAAGAAGTGCGCAGCTCTTTTAGCTCCCGTTAGAAACTTATTCTCTCCGGTATAGTGAAAAGACAAAGTAAGACCGTAAATCATCCATGCGCTGCCCCGTGCCCAAGCGGATTCTTCCGCATAACCTTGGCCGGCCATAGCGCCGATTTTTTCGCCTGATTCCGGGTTGAACTCCAGAATATGATAACTTGATCCATCCGGACGTAAAAAATGCTCAACTACCGTTTCCGCATGCGCAGCGGCGATATGCCGGTAACGCGGATCCTCTGTAACTTCCGATGCCCAGTATAGTAAGGGCAGATTCATTACAGTATCAATGATGGACCAACCCGCCCGGTTTATCTTCTCCGTGTCATGCCAGGCTCTGATAAATGACCCTTTCAGGTTAAAGCGGCTGGCCAGTTGAGCAGCAGCCATCAACCCGCGCTGCTTGGAGCGTTCATTACCAGTCACTCGGTAATTGGCCAAAGCTGAGAGTGTCCATATAAAACCAGCGTCATGATGTACGGTAAGGGCATAAAGAGGTTCATCCAATTTCTCTTCAATTTGCTCGGTGATTTCTTGCAGCGCCGGATGATTACCTTCTGCGGCAATCTGCCACAAAATACCCGGCCAGAACCCTGCTGTCCACCACGATGGACGCATGTTGTCGTATACTCCGCTCACGGAAGCATGCGGAAAACTAACACCAATTCGCTTACTAGTCTTTTCCACTTTATTTACAATTTGTTGCCAAGCGCCATCCGCCCATTCCAGAGTAGACTCCGAAATTACCAGTCCGCGAGTTTGTTGAGTTGGTATTACTTCACTCATTTTAGTTCCTCCTGTAAACACTGATGATATTTATGAAATTTAATTTCTTAAAGCGTTGTCCGTAGTGGAATTACCATATTCCAAGTGTGCTTCGCATTTCGAAACCCTCCCGGTCCATCTGCTACTGCAGCGAATAAATGGGTAGGGACCCCTTCTTGAAATAATAGGAACGGACGTTCAAAGCTTCCCATCCACTGCTCTGTGCCGTCCTCCCAGAGTACCCGCCGGGAATACGATTGCGTTGAATCAGCCAGCTGCCAGTCGGTTCCATCCGTAGATGATGCAAATATCCCACCGTGCTTTTCTCCACATATCCGGCCATCCATATCCTTGGCGATCATTTGGTACCCGTCCGTGGTCCGCCAGATAAATGGATCTTCAATATGAGACCGCTCTGGTGGAAACAGCGGTGCGTTGTTAATTACTTTATATGGCCCTTCGTCCTTAGATGAACCGGCAATGCCAAGCGTCATCTGTCCATAGGAATTGCCCTCGTATTTGCGGGCTTTATATACCAATAGCAAGGAGCCATCTTCGCGGATACAAGGAGCCGGATTGGATGTGAGAAAGCTGTCGAACCTGCCCGGACGTGTAGGCAGAATAGGTGCGTCCATCCTTATCCATGGTCCGAATACACTGTCGGCTATAGCTAAGCCAACACGTTTGTTGGCACGAGCGGCAATCACCCGATAGTCGTCAAGTTCCACTGTTTCATTAGGCTGCGGCTCAGCGAATGGATGAGTTGAGCCCATATAATACAACAGATACTTATCACCATAACGAAGGATATGCGGATTATGGGTGCTTCGTCCGTCCCAGTATTCCGCTCCCCTTGCGGGTAGTACGGTTTCTTCGTACGTATAAGGTCCTTCCGCGTTATCGGCAGATGCGCGGACAATTTCTGAGCGGAGTAACCATCCCGGATGCATCGGCAGCCACTTCGGCCAACGGGATGCAAATAAATGAAAACGCCCATCCTCGCCACGCACAGCTGATCCACACCACACCCACCAATCCTCCATGCGGAACCCTCCGTTCAAAGGAGCAGGCAACATTCGGTCCATCAATGAAAAAGTCATTTTCTCCCTCCACGGCTTATTGCTTTACATCTGTTAGTCCATAACGTTTAGCAGCACTCCCATGTAGCCATTCCGCCGCAATATTCAGCGCCTCCTCCCGGCTGATCCAGCCTTCCGCTATTTGACTTTCCAAAAAGCGCGCAAGTATTTTTTTAACGATCAGCAGCTTGCCATATGTCCATTCGATACAGCGCGCATCCGAGACAATGAGCGAACACTTGAGCGGGGCGAGTGCCTCCAACCGATACTGCATGCTCTGCAAATAGGTACTGGGTCTGAAGTTATACCACCACATCCCACCTACATGAACGTTAGGGAAATTCCATGCAGCCTGCACAATATCCAGGTTATTTAATTCTGAAGCCACCACCAGCTCAAACGGAATGGAATACCGTTCAAACAAACCATACAGTTTAACAATCCGTAGCGGATCGTTAACTGGCGCAGCCGATTTATTACACCATCTGCGTTCGACGCCGAGAAACAGCTGCAAGAACATTCCTCTTACTTGCAGTTCCGAACAGATATGATGAAGGAGCAGCATCATGATTTCATCCGGTCCAGTTACGCTGCTAAGATTGTAAACATCATGAGCATTGGCTTCAAAGGCTGGCAACGTAGTCATGATTCCCGGACAGCCCATCGTCTGATATGAGTGCAACTGCTCGCTAATAAACTTTTTCGCTTGAGTATAAGCCGCTTCCCGGCTGGGATCAGAGGCATCTGTAATATCCTTTGCCAGCTCAGGCAGCCAGGAGTCAATTCGAGGAATCAGTAGAGCATTTTCTCTCATGTGTGCAAAGTTGGCATGCTCCGAGCGGTTTACAATAAACCGCTGCACATGCAGGCGGTCAGCTACGTTTTGCGCCCAGCCGGGATCGTTACTTTTCTGTTTAACCGTTATATCCGCTTTGAACACCGACTCTGAATCAGTGATGGAGATACCGTACAAATCTTTCATGATTGCTGTAAAAGCACGATTCATCATCGTATTACGGGAAGCGTGGTAAGCTCTAACAAAAGAGTCAGTCCGCTTCTCTTTCGAAAGTTGGTCCGCATCCGCCGGATATCCTGCTGACTGAAGCTCTTGGTTCAACCAGAAATAATCGGCTATTTCCCAGAAGTCAGCCGCGTTTAGCTTATCGCCGACGAGATGGGTATGTGTATCGATTACAGGCAGACGCATGATTTCATCACACAGAGCAGTTTGACTCATTGTTCTCCCTCCTAACTGGCAGGAAGCCCTTCGAATGAAGAGGCTTCCTGAGAATCTATCTATTTCCGACTTTGCTGATTAAGGATTCCCTCATTATTTTTGTAGCGTTCTGTTGCTTCTTTTAAGATTTCTTCGCCGCCCTTTAGCTTATATTCCTCGATGACTTTTGGGAAATCACTAATCGGTTCTTTGCCATAAATCATTTTGACCATATGGTCTATGATCAGTTTTGGTGCCTGATCGGGACGTTTGGAGGCTAGATCAGGGAATTTGCTGAAAGACTCCAGATCAGGTACAAATCCGATGCCCCCTAAGCCTTCTTTACTCAGAGTTTCATCCAATGCTTTCAAAACATCTTTACCACCCGTAAGCAGCTCAGTTCGTTCGCGGTTGATTGTTCCGTCCCCTACCCAGCGCAGCTGTGTGCGGAATTTCTCTTCATCTTGGGCAGCCTTGTTCTCTGGCAGCTTATAATCAACTTTTCCGTCTTTTACCGTGTAATTCTCGCCTTCAATCCCAAAGCTATAGAAATTACTGGCTTCCGGGGTCTGCATCCATTCAAACATTTGGATAATCCGGGCAGCCTTTTCTTTACTGACTTTATTGTTGATATACAGTGAGGTATTGACCGAACTATACAAGCCGTATCCTTTTTGTCCATGGTCACCGGTTGGCGACGAGATAATATCCACTTTCGCTTCCGGATTGGACGCGGCGATCTGGGTCCGGAAATCCAGGAGATTCTGCGCATTAGCTGTCCAGATCCCTGCATTGCCTGCAGCAATATTTTCACCATACTGTGCCGTTTGAATTGTCGCAAAATCCTTCTGAATGAGGCCTTCGTCATACATCGTCTTGTATACGTTCAGTGCTTTTTCCATATTCTCGGAATTATAAAATTTGGGTACGATCTCTCCATTATCCTCTGTAAACTGATAGCCAAGCGCGTCATATGCACCAAATGCGATATCTGCATACTTGAAGTTCTCACGCATCTGATAAGGAGCGCTCACACCGAGTTTCTTAAAAGCGCGCAGCACATTCAAGAAATCTTCAATCGTTACTGGTACCGGAAGGCCAGTTTTCTCCAATAAATCAGTTCGGATAAAGGTGGCACGTCGAGACGGATTGCTGAGCCAAGTCGGAATGCCATATATTTTTCCGTCGTAGCTGACTTCATCCCATGCTTCCTGCGGGACAACCTTCATCAGGTTGGGCGCATTCTCCTTCAGCAGATCATCCAGCGGCATAAAAACACCAGCCTGAACCGACCCAGCCATCGATTTATCCGTAGCCCCTCCGACATTTTGAACCACATCCGGGATATCACCGCCGGCAAACATAACAGCCATTTTGGAATCAAAGTCCTTCAAAGGAATTAACTTAATGTCTAAATCGACATTCGCCCGTTTCTCTAACTCCTTGACCCACTTATCGGTATTAATGTCTTTAGAACTTTCCGTGTAAGCGTTTCCGCTTGTGTTTAACGAAATACTAAATTTAAGCGGTTTTGATTCGCCTGCTGCATCGACGTTACCGTCCGATGTTTCATTGCTTCCGCATCCTGCGACGAGACTTGAGACAAGCGCCGTGGATAGGATCAGACTAACCCATTTTTTCATCTGGATAATCCCCCTTATTAGTATAAAAAGGTATTTGGTTTACCTGTACCCATCATAAAGCTGTATCATCAGCACTCCCATGGGGTGGATTATTGTGGGATGTGTTTTTTTGTGATCGGTTGTCGTTATAAAAAAAGGCCATCCCAAAAGTCCGCGGCTCGGACCTCAGGACAGCTTTTTGATCCTCGTTCTCTTCGGCGAGAAGCGCCTATGCGTTAAGCACTTGCTGTTCCTTCCTTCCGGAAATCGGCATTTTCATGATCATGCGTGTTCCGCATTCTGGACTGCTTTCTACGTCAACTCCGAATTCTTCTCCGAAGACAAGCTGAATCCGGCGATGAACATTTTGCACACCGATGCCGCCTGGGCTTCCTTTCCCTTCCTCCACATCGGCGAGTCGATTTTCACTCAGTTTGAGGCGAAGTTCTTCAAGCCGCTCCGGGGTCATCCCGCTGCCATTATCCGTAATGCTGACCCAGAAGATATCGCCATCCTCTCCAGCATCAATCGTAATCGTGTGATAATCTTCAACACCATAACGAAAGGCGTGCTGGAACACATTTTCCACAAGTGGCTGTAAGGTCAAGCGAACCATTTTGCGCAGAAGCATTTCAGGCTTTATCCGCACATCGATTTCAAACGGCCTTCCGATCCGGTGATTGATAATGACCATATAATGGATGACATGCTTCAGCTCATTTGCTACGGTTATCTCTTCAAGATTGGTGCGCACCGAATAATGCAGCATGTAGGACAGGGCTCCGACAATTTCTGATATTTCATCTGAATCCTGAATTACTGCATAGCAGACCACTGTTTCGAGCGTATTGTATAAAAAATGAGGGTTGATCTGCAGCTGTAAGGATTGGAATTCGGCCTTCTGCCGCTCAGCTTCCATTTCCTTGTTCTTCAGTTCTGACTGATACACGGTGTCCACAAGCTCTGACAGGCGGGTTACCATCAGATTGTAACGAACGATAAGCCCAGTGACCTCATCCTGGCTTTTCGGAAGGGAGATTAATTCCCAATTTCCTTTTTCGGTCTGGCTCATTCCTTTCATCAGTATACGGATGGGTGTAGTAACGGACTTACCAAATCGGCTTGCCAGAAACAGCGCTATCATAAATGTCAAAATCGCGACAACAATAATATAATTCCGGATGGTAATTAGCGGCTTTTGCAGCTGAGTGTCTGGGATGGATACAACCAGATGCCAACCGGAATATTCCGCATTACGGCTGATATAAGATTTTTCCACGCCCTCTGCCGAGCTGCGGAACATCGCCTCTCCTGCTTGCTCAATTTGCTTGCCAAGACTATCGGGAATCAACGTCCCTACTTTGTTTTGATCGTTATGATATTGAATCCTGCCTTCGCCATCTACAATAAAAAAATAGCTTTCGGGACCAAGATCGATTCCTTTCCATAACGTAGAGAGCTCCTCCGCTTTGACTTCGATGCCTACAAATCCTTTCATCTCTGGTGACTGAAGACCGCGAATGCTGCGGATTAAGGTCAACATCGGCGTTTGATCCCCACGGATACTGTAATTGATTACATTCAACTGTCCACTGACATCTGTATGTTCTTTGAAATACCGGATCTGTCTAGCGGTGTCTTCCTGTGTAAAAGATGGCGCTGAACCGCCATTATAATAATAAAGCGCATTCCCGGAATACCCGATAATATATAGGGCTTCAATCTCGGGATTGCGAATCCATACAGGTTCAACAATAGCATCGCGTATATCGGTCGTGTAGCGGTAATTTTCATATTCCTCACGGTCTGCTGATAGATCAATATATCTTTTAACTCTCAAATCCGTTAGTAGCGCCACGGTCGACCGTTGATAGGATGAAATATAGAGATTGGTATGATGAACTGCATTATTTACGATCTGAATCATTTGGTTTTCAGTGCTTGACTGCAATTGCTTGGCAGAAATGCTGTAAAAGGAAATCCCCAGCGCTGACAGGGAAAGTAAGATGACAATGGTAAAATAAAATAGCAGCTTCCGGCTGAGGGTTGCTCTCATTATTCAATGCCAAACGAAGCACGGTATTCCGAAGGTGATACACCCACGAGATTTTTAAATGTCTTCGTAAAATGAGGATAATCCTCGTAACCTACATGAATCGAGATGTCACTGATTGTCATGGTGGGTACGGCAAGAAGTCTGCGCGCTTCCTCCATTCGTCTCCGGATCCGATAGTGTACGAAGGTTTCCCCCGTCATTTTTTTGAATAATGCGCTGAAGTAGGTGCGGGCAAGTCCCACCCGTTTGGCTACTTCTTCTAACGATACATCCTCAGCCAGATGTTTATCAATGAAAGCTTTTGCTTCTTCAACCGGGTCCTTATAGTTGCCTTTGCGAGTAAGCTGCAGCTCCGCAAGTATACCGTTTATTATCGCGACAAATGCTAACATCGTTTCTTTTTTCGTATTGGCGGCTTTCACATCTCCACAGCACCGGGACGGAGGCTTCCAGCCTCGGCGTTCCAAGCGATCTACGATCATTTGCAGACAATCATTCAGCACTGCATCCATGCTAAAGACGTTCAATCCTTCAAATAAACCCGATGTTTCTCTTTCATCAAGCAGACGGTTTGTCTCATCACGTTGCAGCAGCCAGATGTGTTGTTCCAGCTGTTCGGCCCAATCCACGTATTTATGAACAGGAATAATGCTGCCTGTCATGCCGGATATCAGTTCTCTCAGCATATCATGCACATCCTGCTGGAGAACCGGCTTCAGTAAATACCGTTTAACGCCATAGGCCATTGCTCGTTGTGCATATTGAAAGTCATTGTACCCGGAAATGACTGCCACCTGGACATGACTGTAATCACGGTGAATTCGTTCACATAAATCAAGGCCATCCATCCGCTTCATGCGCAAATCTGTCAGCACTAAATGCGGTTCTAGCTTTTGGATAGTTTCTAAGGCTGCTTCGCCGTCGTCGGCTGTATAAATCGCGGTGAATGAGACCGGATAACGCTGGACCATCTTCACCAATCCTTTTTGAATGACAGGCTCATCTTCTACAATCAATACTCGCACTTGTATCAAATCCCTTCCGGAATGGAATCAGAATCAGTTGTCTTGTGGTATGAAATTGATTTGAAGTTGCGATTATTGGCAACGCTTCCATTTTTGAGTTTGGATTATATCTTACCATATTTTGATAAGCAGATGGCTGTTTCTTTTAAAGGATGATGCAAGCTGATTGATTTAAGACTTAATAGATCCGATTAACATCCCTTTGATAAAATACTTTTGCAGAAACGGATACACGATAATAATCGGTATGACGGAGACGACAATAACTGCCATTTGCACACCTGCCGGAGATACTTCATTTACGTTTTCTAATAAGCTGCCCGCTTGCCCAAGGTCGTTACTCAGTACGATTTCCCGAAGCCGCAGCTGAAGTGGATAAAGCGCTCGTGTATTGATAAAATACAACGCCGATGAATAAGAATTCCAATGGGATACCGCGTAAAACAAGCCCATAGTTGCCATAACTGGTTTGGACAAAGGAAGGATGACGCTCCACATCGTGCGCAGCTCTCCCGCTCCATCCATTCGCGCGCTGTCTATCAGCTCAGTAGGCAGGGCTGAGAAAAAAGAACGCATGATGAACAGGTTATATGCACTGATGGCCGATGGGATGATTAATACCCATAAAGAGTCGATCAAGTGCAAGTTTTTGATGACCATATAGTTCGGTATGAGCGGAGCGTGAAATATCATCGTAATTAGGATTAAAATCAGAACTCCTTTGCGCATCGAATATTCGGATCTGGATAAAGGATAGGCCAGTGATGCAGTTAAAATCAGATTAATAAGCGTTCCGACAACTGTAATAAATATACTTACCATGAAAGCTCTCCAGATGGAGGTATCCCCAAGAATAACTTGATAATTCATAAGCGTCCAATCTACAGGGAATAGCTTAACCTCGCCTGCATTAATGGCATGAGTGCTGCTAAATGATTTGGCGAGCACATGCAGCAGAGGGAAGACCATCAAGCACCCGACCAGCATCAGAAATATATAGTTGAAAACGTCAAATAGGCGACCTTTATTTTTCATTTACTCTTCGACTCCTTTCTAGTAAAGTCCATCCCCTGATGCTTTTTTACTAAGCGTATTCCCGATCATGACTAGCAACAGTCCGACGACCGATTTAAAGAGGCCTATAGCTGTTGTATAGCTGTATTGCTGATCAATAAGACCCACTCGGTATATATAAGTATCGAGAATATCTCCATTGGTCTCATTAAGCGAATTGATAAATACAAACACTCGCTCAAAGCCAAAATCAAGGAAGTTACCGATATGAAGCAGGAACATAATCATGATAGTAGGCAAGATCGTCGGGATCGTTATAGATAAGGTTTGTTTCCAACGATTTGCTCCGTCAATCCGAGCCGCTTCGTACAGCTCAGGATTCACAGCAGCGAGTGCGGCTAAATAAACAATAGTTCCCCATCCACTGTCTTTCCATATGCCTGTTCCAACCAGGATGGTACGAATATACGAGTCCTCGCCCAGAAAATAAACGGAGTCGAGCCCAAAAGTATTTAAGATCTGGTTCACGATACCTGTCGTTGGGGACAAAATGCCAATCATAATCCCCCCAATAATGACCCATGAGAGAAAATGGGGCAAATAAACGACGGTCTGCAAAATCCGTTTATAGAAAGCTTTTCTCACTTCATTAAGAAGGAGGGCGAATATTATGGGAACCGGAAACGCAAAGACCATATCATATAGGCCGATCAGGATAGTATTTTCAAGAATTCTCAAAAACTCTGGATAGGTGAACATCCGCCGGAACTGATCAAGGCCAACCCACGGACTGCCTGTAAAACCTTTGAATATGTTGTAGTTTTGAAAGGCCATGATGGAACCCGCCAAGGGTAAGTATTTAAATACGATAAAAAAAATAATGCCTGGAAGTGAAATGAGATATAGCGCCTTATATTTGCGCAAATTGGTCATTCGTCTTTGGAATGGGGAAAGATCTGGCCTGCTCGCTGGCAATGCGGCTGGCACTTGTTGTGGCATAATTATCGCTCCTTTGGTTGCAGTTTGGATTTTGTTGTATGGCTAATGTTAATCCAATATCCAGGTCTTCAAAATGGAGATTTTTCGGCTTGCCTGTGTTTTATTACGATTGACTATTGTGCACGAATCTTGCGGGACTTCCCTGCAACTGAAGAAAAAGTATATTCAAATCCCTGACCATCGCTAATAAGAGATTGTTCTGGCAGATCGAGCGGAACGGCAGACCAAATTCGATATTCAGCGGTAACCGTAGAGTGAATCGTCGCTTCATCCAGCTTTCCTTGGCTCCAAGAAAGATCAACGGTAAAACCACCTCTTGCTCTCATCCCCCTTATGCTGCCTGAAGACCACTCCTTAGGAAGGGCAGGTAATAGTCGAAGTTCTGCTCGGTGGGATTGCAGCAGCATTTCTGCTACCCCTGCTGCTCCACCAAAATTGCCGTCTATTTGAAAGGGTGGATGGCAGTCTAAAAGATTCGAATACGTGGAGGAGGCTAACAGTTTAATTAAATGCTCATAGGCTTCCGCACCCATACCGAGACGGGCATAAAAGTTGACGATCCATGCCCTGCTCCAGCCGGTATGACCTCCACCTCCGTCAAGGCGGCGTTCAAGCGTTCGCCGGGCTGCTGCGGCAAGCTCAGGGGTGTGCCTCATGTCAATCTGTTCCCCCGGATGTAATGCGAACAACTGAGAAATATGCCGGTGACCTGCGTCTTGCTCTTCGTAGTCAAACAGCCATTCCTTAATCTGTCCATGACTGCCCACACTCGGCTGTGGAATGTGTTCAAGCGTCTCATGTAGTTCAGAGAGAAACATTGTATCTTCTTCTCCAATAATTAATGCCGCTTCCGAACAGGCGGATAGCAATGTATATGCGATTTGCAAATCCATGGATGGTCCCATACAGAGGCTGCCGCTGCTTCCGTCCGAAAGAAGGAAGCGGTTTTCCGGGGAGACTGAAGGCCCAGTAATTCGTAAGCCACCTTCCTCTACCATGTAATCAAGCAGAAAAATCGCTGCTTCCTTCATCAGTGGATAGGCCCTTTCCTTGAGAAAAGAAAGATTCAGTCCAAACCGGTAGTGTTCCCACAAATGAAGGCATAACCAAGCAGCACCCATTGGCCAGACCGTGCAGGTAATTAGGATGCCTTCTGGTCGGGTTTCCGCCCATAAGTTAGTGTTATGATGAGCAACAAAACCGCGACAGCCATACATTTCTTTTGCCGTTTCTTGACCGTTCAACTGCATCCGTTCGATCAAATCAAACAGCGGTTCATGGCATTCAGCCATATTTAGGACTTCGGCAGGCCAGTAATTCATCTGGAGGTTAATATTAATTGTATATTTTGATTCCCATGGCGGGGTAAAGCTATCATTCCATATGCCTTGCAGATTAGCAGGCAACGTACCTGGTCGAGAACTGGAAAGCAGTAAGTAGCGCCCATACTGTACATATAGTGCAACTAGTCCCGGATCACCAGACTCATTGGGATTGCTTCTTTCATCTTTTGCTTGCTGTAACCGCTGTAATCGCTTATCGGTAGGAAGCTCAGCGTACAGGTCTCCACCCCTAGTTAAATCGATTGAAAATCGAGCAAACCGGGACTTGTATTCCTCCTTATGCTGCTTTATTAGAGTTGCAAAAGACTGAGCCGTAGCTTGATCCAATTGCTCTAGACAGGCTTTTTCAGGTTGATCTACACGGAAGGTACTCTGCGCTGCCAGCATAAGGGTGACGGAGTCTGCCCCCTCAATAGAGATGTAATCCCCGATGAGCCTCTGGCGGCCCCCTTGTTGAACTGCCCTTAGTGCTGTGCAAAAGCGAACGCCATCCGCTCCGCATTCCCCATTCATTAAAACTGTGTTTGCAGGACCAGTGCTACAGCCGGTATCGAACGGACGACGCATAAGATTCGCAGCCAACGTGATCTTGCCAAGTCTGTCAGCTGTCAATCGGACTAGCAATACACCGTCCGGTTCACTTATAAAATATTGCCTGTAATAGCGAACCCCGCCACAACGGTACGATACCGTAACGACCGCTTGCTCCAAGTCGAGCTCCCGCTCGTATTTTTCTATAACCTCACTGGAATCCAGAAACTTTAAAATCAAATCTCCAAGTGGCTGGTACGGCTGCTCATATTTTGGTGAAGCAGTCATAGCCATTCGTGCCAAATGTTCTGCCTCCGCCTGCCTGCCGTCTTTCAGCATTTGCCGAATCTCTGTTAAATATGGCTGAGCTGCAGGATTAGCTGCACGTCCAGGGCCGCCGTACCAAATTGAATCTTCGTTAAGCTGGATTTTATCTTGGCCGATCATACCGGACACCATTGCCCCGAGGCGCCCATTTCCTATGGGAAGAGCCTCATTCCAATTTGACGCCGGGTTTGTATACCATAATCGAAGACGTTCTGATTCCTGCTTGGTTGCCGGTAATGCCACCTCTTGTTTCGCTCGTCTTCTTTCACTCAACTCTTGTTCACCTGGCCTTTCCTATTTTCAGGTCATATCATTCGTCAGTAACTCTACTTCCTATGCTACTCTTGATCCTGATGTCTCTCCATGGCATAGATTGTTAGGGGTTGTGTTTTTTTATGATCCAAACTAAAAAGGATGCGGAAAATTCCGCACCCTACTGTAAATTATTTTTTTATAATACTGAGCGCATTTCGACCTAAACGTTCCATCAGCTGCTGCTTGTAGAGACTATTAATGACGACATGTTGACCGCAACTGCACCAATATCCATCTTCACGGGGCCGGGAATCATAATCGTTAGGAAGCAGTCCGGGTATCTTGCTACCAACATGGCCAATGGCGTAGTTTTGAGCGGTTGGTGGCCGCTGTAAAGTGAGCTCTCCTTGTGTATTCCAAGTCACATAATTCGCACCTGCCCAGCCATGTCCGCTGCCTAACCACGCCCTATCCCGAATAGAGATGGGAGCTTTGATATTATCGAACAGGCCTCCGACTGACCAGCGATGATGAGGTTCACTGGTGTTATAATTTTTAACAGCTTCTCCATCCAGAAATACATTCGGCCCCGGTACCCAGCTATCGACGGTGAACGCATGCCGCGCCGTCTCTGTATAAATACGTTGAGCGAGATTTAGCTGGCCCATCTGATGTATGACATAACGGCGACCCCCAGTAACCACACTGATCATATCGTACATTTGACAGTCCTGAACCGTAACCCATTTGGAATAACGCTTCATTTGAACGAGAGAATAGGACAGATGGTAACCTCTCACCTCTCGAACCCAGCCATTCTTCACACTGTTGAACACGACGAAACGTTCAGCATGTTTTTCGTCCGCATAATAAGGATCTGTTGTATCGTTATCCATCTTAATATCTATAATGCTTGGGTCAAAATCGGACTCTACCCTCATTTTCTCTACCCCCACCTGCTGAATGCGGGCATGGTCTGTATATTTATAGATCTCTCCGCCGCCCCACTGACGTTCGATAGCATTCGCCAATGGGGCATCGACCGTAATCGTATTACCTACAATAGCAGTGATGACTCGGTCAAAATCCAGATTGAACGGTGACCATTGGGTTACGGTTCCACCCGGGCGCTTATAGATGTTATCCATACCAATTTCGTGAATCCAGTTTTTATTACCTATTCTGCGGACTATGATCTGATCGCCTACATTGTAAGCACCCCCGTCTTCTACATGGAAAGAACGCGAGCCTGAGGGCACATACAAATCTGAAATCATCTGCTTCGAGTTGCTGTCCAGCATAAGATCTGCATTTTCACCAATTTCAATTAGATTTCGCAGTTTCGCTCCGGTACCATAGAGAATAGTGCCCTCTTTGTCCTGACCTTCACCGCGAAGGACGATCCCGCTTGCTTTAATGAACAACGTGCCTCCGACTTCATATCTGCCTTTTTTCAAAAGGACTGCCCCGCGGAATCCGTTCTTATCGAGCGGGAGCATAGCCAACTGGTCAATTGCCACCTGAATACGGTCCGTCGCGTCTCCGTCCAAGGGTAGAACGGTCGACTTAACGGGAATATTCGGGATCTCAACACCACCACCCCTATAACCCGCATTAGAAAAGTCCAAGATCCGATTACCTCGATAATCACCGATATACATCATCATTCCATCGTTACCAAGGAAAGCGATTGTGCTCTGTCCCGCGGGGATGCTCTTTGGATCCAGCACGGTAAAATAATATGAGTCATACTGAGGAGCTTTTCCGTCCTGCTTGAGGGTCATTCGCAGTTCATAAGTACCCAGTAGATCAGCCGTGCCTAACGGTGTCCATTCCATTAACGAGTCTTTAACCATAGGAGTCTCAGGCAACTCAGTCACCAGTTTCGTTCTATCAAAAATCAATTCACCGGCAACCCTTCCGTTAACACACGGTGTGAAGGAAACCGTCGGGTACACCTGACTTGGATTGAGGATGGCTGGTTGGCCAATTTCAGTATTCATGTGCGTATGCTTCAATGTGGAATTAATAATAAAGAGTTCATCTCCTTTTCTATATTCACTCTCACATATCGGATACATATTACCTTGGCTTAAGAAGAATTAACATGTCATTTTTATCGATTGGAATGTGTTTTCTTATTCACCTATTTATGCAAACCCTTGCACCCGCATGGTGCTGAGCAACGATTAAGCCAAACTAAAGACAAGTTTCTAAAGGCACTAAATGGTAGATGAAAGTTTAGCTTAGGTAAAAAAAAGGCGCGATCCCCAAGGGTATCACGCTTTTTATCTAGCTTAGATTTCCTATAACTGGGTGTGGCACATAAGGCTCTTCCAGACTCGCTATTTCACTTGGCTCCAGCTTCACTGATACCGCTGCAACGGCGTCCTCCAGATGATTTGCTTTGGTTGCACCAATGATAGGCGATGTTACTTGCTCTTTTTGCAGAACCCAAGCAAGCGCTACTTGGGCACGTGGAATCCCGCGCTTTGCCGCAATTTCGGCAACTACCTCAACAACCTTGCGGTCAGCCTCAGCCATTTTTGCATAAAATGCCTTTCCGACTTCGTCTATCTCTGAACGAGCTGTTTGTTCATTCCAATCACGGGTTAGTCGACCTTTAGCAAGCGGACTCCATGGGATCACACCGATTCCTTCTTCCCGGCAAAGAGGCAACATTTCCCGTTCTTCTTCCCTGTAGAGTAGATTCAAGTAATTTTGCATAGAGACAAATTTAGTCCAACCGTTACGCTCAGCAACATGCTGTGCCTGCAAGAACTGCCAAGCATACATAGAGGACGCTCCAATATATCTAACTTTACCTGCCTTTACTACGTCATGAAGGGCCTCCATGGTCTCTTCGATAGGAGTGTCATTATCCCAACGATGGATCTGGTATAGGTCCACATAATCTGTGCCCAGCCGTTTTAGACTGTTGTCTATTTCGGTCATAATCGCTTTGCGTGAAAGTCCTGCTCCATTTGGTCCCTGATGCATCCGGAAAAACACCTTTGTAGCAATGACTACCTCATCGCGGCGAGCGAATTCTTTTAAGGCACGTCCGACAATTTCTTCGCTTGTTCCGTCAGAGTATACATTAGCCGTATCAAAGAAGTTGATGCCAAGCTCCAGTGCTCTTTTAATAAAGGGTCTGCTCTGCTCCTCATTTAGCGACCACGGAGCCATTCCACGTTCAGGTACTCCGTAACTCATACAACCAAGACAAATTCTAGATACATCCAAACCAGTACGACCAAGTTTTGTATATTCCATTAGTTTGTGTCTCCTTTAGATTTTGGGTTTGTTTACTCCTAAACTGCGGCGAATTTCCATATCTGGTGACTCGGCCAATTTAACAACTAATGCAGCCACACTTTTTCGCGACACTTCTCTCCCTTTAAAAGGTTCACCTTTCTGAGTTGTTTCGTAGTCTATCTCGTCTTTATAGGTAAACCATCCAGGTCTCAGAATTGTATAGTTAAGATTTGAAGATTCAATAATTTCTGCAGATTTACGATATGGATCCAATATACTGCTGTACTTCTCTCCTGGAACTTCATCGTAAATGCCCATTGAGCTGATAAAAATCAAACGTTTAAGACCAGTGGTGTTCATTGCTTCAACGATAGCCTTAGACATTTTCTCCAAATTACCTGCCAGATTAGCATAAACAACATCTTGCCCGATCATCGCTTCTTTTAATTGCTCACTATCCAACACATCTCCTTCAACTACTCGAGCACGGCTGGATGTTATATGGCTTAATCTGTCCGAGTTACGGAGATAAAGTGTTAAGCGGGCATCGGTTTCGTTCAAAAACAAATCAATCGCATGTCGTGCAATTCCGCCATTAGCGCCTATGATCAAAACATTGCTCAATTTCAAAACCCCTTTCTTAGTTCTAATTATGCGATAAATGAAGTGAACGCCGTTATCTCAATTATCTTAAATGATTGCCTATTCCTCTCACTATCACTAACACAAAAGATGTTTTTACTTTATAATTGAATAAGAACAAAACATTAGGAGGAGCACATGTCTAAAGAATTACTAGAGCGGAAAGAAGAACTCGCCAGATTGATTGAACATCATTCGAGCCAGGATGGAGTATATGAGACCGCTATCCCCTCATTGTTTGTGATTCGTAACTCCAATGTGACCGAGCCAGTATACAGAGTATACAAACCTTCTTTATGTTTCATTGCGCAGGGAACAAAGGAGATCTTATTGGCCAAGGAGCGTTTTGAGTATGGTCCCGCAAATTATCTAATATCATCAATGAATTTACCCGTTATCGGTCAGATTATAAAAGCTTCTCCCAACGCACCCTATTTAAGCTTTAAGCTAGAATTCACGCAGAGTCAGATTTTGAAAGTACTAAATGATTCCGAATTTAAACTCGCTCCGAAAGAAAATGCTAAGCGAGCTATGTATGTCGGGCAGATAGAGTTATCACTATTGGATGCGATCCTGAGATTGGTACGTTTGCTGGATGATCCCAAGGACATTCCGTTTTTGGCTCCGATTTATACTGATGAAATTCTATACCGGCTTCTGCAGGGACCCTATGGAGTTACACTCGCTCAAATTGCGATGGAAGGTAGCAGCACCTACCGCATTCGGGAGGCCATCGAACAGATTATCGAGAACTGTGATAAACCTTTGCGGATTGAAGAGCTTGCTGAAACAGCCAATATGAGTATTTCTTCGTTCCATAGACACTTCAAAGAGGTAACTGCCATGAGTCCTATTCAGTTTCAAAAGCATCTGCGCTTACAGGAAGCTCGCCGCCTTTTATTATCTGAATCAGCGGATGCAGCGGATGTCGCGTTCCGTGTTGGCTATGAAAGTGCATCACAATTCAGCCGCGAATATTCTCGGATGTTTGGTTCACCCCCTAGAGCAGACATCAAGCGTTTGAAGGAAGATATGCTCATTGGATAAAAGCGAACGTGTTCTTCATTCACAATATGGAACTATCAGCTTAACACCAACTTGTATGGGTAACCTTTGCGCACACGCTGATTCTATCGGGCTGGTCCTATCAGGTTTATCCTATCAGGCTTATCCTATCAGGCTTATCCTATCTGCTGATCACTATCGGACCCAGGGGACCTTAAACGCAGTATTATCTCACATTTGGGATGCTAAAGGACCGCATAGCCGCTATTGGCTCAAAAAACACTCAATATGAATCTATTTCGAAGTAATAGCTGCATTGGGGTCCGAAACTATGCTTAAAAAGTGATAAATACGCAAATAACGTCCTCTGAGTCCTTAAGCCTAAGAGGTTGATAAATACAAGCTGAGGGAGACAACCAACGACGACAAAAAAACAACGATATCCAAACAACAACAACAACCAAAAAACAACATCAACAACAACCAATAAACAACTAAATCCAACAACCAAAAACCACAAAGCAGCGATTCATCCATACTTGGAGAATCGCTGCTTTGTATTTTTCACAAGCTAACACTGCTTTTTCTGACGATCACGTAGCCGACCGCCTTTTATTTCTTTTGATAGCTAAACCAATCATAATAAGCAGTTGTTCCATAAGGAGAGTAGTTATACATGCCGAAGAATACTCCAGTAAATCCGCCTGCGACTTCAGTAGATATCAAGTGTGTCTCGGCTTCGCCAAGCAGATGCCATATTTGATCCACACCTCGATAGTAAAATATATATTTTTCAGGTAATACCTGGATTCTCAATTCTACCCCTGTTCCTTCGAAAGCCGAAGAATATGCCACATCACTAATGCTCCCTACCTGTCTGCGCAGCGTAATAACATTTTCACCTTCCATCTGCGTTAGTCCAATTGCGTAGTGATACTTCTGATCCATAAAAACTACAAGACCAGCTTCGTCACCCTCAAGAGGGCTAAATTCCATTTTGGTGGTAATTTCACAATTCAAATGCCGCTGTCTACAGCCAATAAAAGCAGGCGTACCCTTCTCATTTAATCTCACATCTGATCCACGTAAAGCTAGCCACCCTCCCCGTTCCTGCAATGACCAATCCACCTTATTAGCATTACGTATGAAATTCCAGCTCATTCTTAGGTCAGATTGATCAAAATCGTCGGTTTCAGGCTCTTCTTCCCACGGCATTGGTGAAGGCAGGTCAGCTTCCATTTCTAAACCAACCACTCCGTTATCACCAATCATTGGCCACCCCTCCTCCGTCCACTGAACAGGAGCCAAATATGTCTCTCTGCCAAGATGATGACGGTAAGGATAACCTACTGGTCGAATCCCCAGAAATACCGCCCACCAGCTACCATCCTGTGCTTCAACTAAATCGGCATGCCCTGTAGCTTGAATGGGGTAATCTGAACTTCGATGTGTCAAAATGGGATTGTGAGGAGACGATTCATAAGGCCCATATGGCGATCTACTTCTTGCAATAGTCTCCATATGTCCATATTCTGTCCCACCTTCCGCACACATCAAATAGTAGTAATCGTTTATTTTGTAAAGATGTGGACCCTCAGGGAATTTCCCTCCGCTGCCAGTCCAGATCAAGCGTGTATCGCTAAGCTTTTGACCCGTTTCAATATCAATCTCACATTGGTAGATCCCCATCCCTTGCTCGGAGCCTGTGCTTGTGAAATAAACCTTTCCATCGTCAAAAAACAAGGAGGGATCAATGCCTTCCTGCTCCACATAAAGTGGATTCGACCATTCGCCTGCCGGGTCATCCGCCCAAACGTAGAAATGACCTCCGCTATCCTGATTTGTCGTAACCATATAAAAACGACCGTTATAATAACGAAGAGTCGGCGCCCAAACACCTCCGGACACCACGGATTCATCAAATTGAAGCTGATTCTCACGAGTCAAACAGTACCCAAGCTGCTTCCAATGCACCAAATCCTTGCTGTGCCAAATGGGTATTCCCGGGGAATAGGCAAATGAACTGTTTACCAGATAATAATCCTCGTCTACTCTGCAAATGCTTGGATCTGGATAAAACCCCGGGATAATCGGATTGTTATATTTCATGTAGTATTCTCCTTCTCTATCTTAATCACTGAAACCTATGTCAAGGATTATACTGCTTCAACTGGATAGAAAGCCTTGATTATTCGGTCCTAAAATAGCATGATATAGACATTCATCTGGACAAGCTTTTGGAGGGTAACGAGTTGAGTGAATTTTATTTAAAATGGTTTACATCTGATCGTCAATTTCCATTTTTTATTCAATACGGCTATCACGACGAAGACACCGATCTACATAGACATGCGGACTTTTCAGAGCTCGTAATTGTATTGAGTGGCACAGCTACACATATTGTTAATACTGAGGAGTCTTTTATCAAAAAGGGAAATGTGTTTGTAATTAATGGTTCGACCCCGCATGCTTTTAAAGATCCTCAGGATTTCAAGATCTGCAATGTTATGTTTCAGCCTGAATTGCTATCGACGGCCGGAGCGGATTTGCGGACATCCAACGGCTTTCAAGCCTTATTTGTGTTGGAACCCCTGTATCGTCATAAACATTCCTACACAAGCAAACTCAGCTTGCCGATTCCTAACCTGGAGTATGTCTCTTTTCTCATTGCGGGTATGATTGAAGAATATCACAACAAGCTACAGGGTTATCAGACCATGCTGGGCTCCAAGTTTATAGAACTGGTCGTCTATTTGTCCAGACATTATGACCCACAGGAAAAAGGGATTCAGGGGAACCATCTGATGCATTTGGCGAATGCACTCTCATTTATGGAAGATCGTTATCTTGAGCCGTTAACACTGGATCAGATCGCCAAACATTCGGACATATCAGTCAGACACTTAAACCGGATCTTTCGCTCCTACTATCAGACAACCCCGATCGCTTATCTTCATCGTTTACGTCTGGAACGGGCTTGCGGGTTATTAAAGCATTCTAATCTCAGTATCACCCAAATCTCACATGAATGCGGGTTTAGTGATAGTAATTATTTTACTCGCCAATTCACTAAAATCTATGGGATGTCACCCAAGGTCTATAGGAACAAGCTTTGAGTGTAAAAAAAGAACACCAGGCAGCGATTCTCCTATTATTGGAAAATTACTCCCTGGTGTTTTTGAATTAATACGCATTACCTGATCAGATTATGGGCAAGTGAATATAAACAGACTAATGGTCGCTAATCGCTTATAGCAAACCTTGAACTTGAGGCGATCGGAATTTACTCTCCGCATTCATGTAGCTCTACGTTTTAATGGAATCTGGAAAATAACTGCATTCTATACACTTATTCCGTACGCAGAAAGAACCTTCATACTTTAACTGCACTTTATACAACTAAAAACAACCAAACCTACCTAATGGGTAGAAAATCAAGGAAATAGATGTACGAAGTACACTTATATCCCCGAGCTGAGTGATTTGAAGGAATATAGCTGTACAAAATACAGTTAAACGTTGGTAAACAACGCTGACTTCGGCTCTACGGGATTATCCTCCCCCATTGATTTTTTATTAATTAAAACCAACGATGGAATGTGGTACATAAGGCTCCTCTAAAAACGCAATTTCTTCAGAGGTTAAAGTAATGGATAACGCACCTACGGCATCTTCGAGATGCGATGTTTTTGTAGCCCCGATGATAGGTGCTGTAACAGGTTCTTTTTGAAGCAACCAAGCAAGAGCGATATGAATCCGTTGAACACCGTGTTTTTCGGCGATTGTCGCAACTCGCTCCACGACTAATTGATCGGTATCGGCAGTTCCATCATATTTAGATTTTTGAATCTGATCAGTTTCTGAACGATGAGTTGATACCGCCCAGTCTCGCGTAAGTCTTCCTGATGCAAGGGGACTATAGGGAATAACACCAATATTCTCTTCCTTACAAAGCGGCAACATCTCTCGTTCTTCTTCACGATAGATAAGATTGAGATGATTTTGCATAGATACAAATCGGGTCCAACCGTTTTTCTCCGCTACATATAACGCTTTTTGAAACTGCCAAGCATACATTGCTGAGGCACCTATGTATCTTGCCTTACCAGCCTTCACTACATCATGAAGAGCTTCCATCGTTTCTTCGATAGGTGTGTGATAATCCCAGCGATGAATCTGATATAGATCTACATAATCTGTTCCCAATCTCTTGAGACTCTTATCAATCTCACTCATAATTGCTTTCCGGGATAATCCTGCTCCGTTCGGACCTTCATGCATACGGTTAAAGACCTTAGTTGCTAAAACAATCTCGTCTCGATTGGCATAATCCTTAAGCGCTCGTCCAACGATTTCTTCACTCGTTCCATCGGAGTATACATTCGCTGTATCAAAAAAATTAATACCCAGGTCAAGCGCTTTTTTTATGATAACACGGCTCTGCTTCTCATCAAGCACCCATTGATGGATCCAACGTTCGGCAACGCCAAAGCTCATACAACCTAAACACAGTTGGGATACGTCCAGCCCCGTTTTTCCAAGTTTTGTATACTTCATTTATCTCGAATCCACACTTTCCAATTAAATTGTAATATCCTAATGCCCTGTCTTAAAGGGGTACATATTAATTCATAAAACAGCTCCAACGCATACCGATGAAAAGGAACTGGGGAATAGTTAACACTTCCAGCAGTACATTGCACCTAATCGATAATTTAAACGGCGTTTGAATAAACTGAATTTATATTCAATCCTAGTCCATGTCAAGCCTATTAATCAAGTAATAACAGCATTTGAATCAAATCTTGTTCATCCGCCTCTTTCCGTGTAAGTCTGTGTCCGAAGATTCTTCATTTCATAAAATAGCTTAATAAGTTTTCTGCGCTTCTACTTGGGAATATGAGGTGACATGATGTTATTTTCTGCACAAGGGGTACCACCCCAAGGATATTACCAAAGCATCTGGGACTTTACTTCCCACAACGAAAACAGTACAAAGGAAGCTGGGAATGTCGTTCCTTTTGACTTCGGACGGGCGGCTGAGTTCAGAGCGCCTAAAAGCATTGAAACGAGTATTGCTCCAGCACTAACACCTTATTGTTTGAAGCCCTTTGGCGGATACGTTGCCACCATTTCCAGAGGGAAGGTATGGGGAGAATCTGGTGCTGTTCTAACACCAGAAGGGAAATTGATCTTTGATCTTTCCCAAGAATATGACGCCAAGCAATATAGGATGCTTGAAGCAGATGAGCACCCAGTGTTTCACCGGTGGAATGATCCGCAGCTTCAACATTTTGCCGGGACCGCGGCGGTGTTAACCTTTTGCGGAGCCCATAACTATTTTCATTGGATGTATGATGTGCTTCCTAGATTAGCGATGCTTCAATCGAGCGGAATCACTTATTCCACTATTATTATGAATCCAAATCCGTATGGACCCTTTGTGGAACAAACGTGGACCATGCTTGGGATATCCGAGTCATGGGTGATCCGGACGAATTCAGAAGCATATGTTCAGGCTGACCAGCTACTCGTCCCTTCCTTAATGATGAATTCACATTATCCTCCTTGGACCACGGATACACTGCGGAGATTTTTGTTACCGCATAGAGAAACAACACTAGTCACTCCAGAACGTTTTTATATCTCACGAAAAAAAGCAAGCTCAAGACGGTTGGTTAATGAAGATGATGTCATCCGCTGCCTTGAGAATTTTAATATCGTACCGATTTGTCTAGAGGACTGGACGGTTTCCCAGCAAATCCAATTATTCGCCTCAGCGAAAGTAATCGTAGGTCCACATGGTGCTGGACTCGCTAATCTGGCTTTTTGCCAGCCTGGAACACAGGTCATTGAAATTTTCCATGCCCAGCATGTTGTTCCAACCTATTGGATGATCAGCAACCATAATAATCTCGAATATTATATGGTGTACGGGCAAGGTGTACCCGATCCTGCGATTCGTTTTCCAGGATTGGAGGACATCTATGTGAACGTAGATCGTCTGAAACAAACGATGCATCTGGCAGGCTTGGAATGAGAAGATTGCTTACTACTTTTTCGAATTCAAAAAGCGCAAAGCATATTTTGCTTTGCGCTTTTTAAGAAACATAGATTTAATCACGCCGTGTTACATACTTCAACCATAGCCCATCATCCGCAAGTTTTTCTACACTCTTCAAGCTGAAATTTGCTGGGGGCTGTTGTTTCAAAGATGCATCCATTTCAAATAAGGTCACAGAATTAGAGGCACCATCTGCGATGGGAACTATAACCAGGCTCAACTCATCAATTAAATCTTCATTCAGGAAAGACCCGTTTAAAATGCCCCCACCCTCCAGCATCAATTTATCGATTGAGAATAATTGTTTCAGCTTTCCCACGACTACAGAAAAATTCAATCGTTCTTTTCCACCAAATATATATGAGATTCCTAGATTTTTCAGATAAGCTAGATAAGCATCAGATACCTGTTCTGTAAGCACTTCAATGATATGATCCTCTGTTCTATTGTGACTTCCTTCTGAAATGTAGTTTTTGGTCCAGCCTAATTTTCCAGTGGGATCTACAGCTACTGCATATGTTGAGGCATCTTTTTGAACGATATAGTCTGTTCTTGGAATGCTTGAAAGGTTACTCTGCTCTAATTCTAGTTTATTGCCTAATGTAAAATTCTCCTCCATGGTAATCCTGCCACATATCCAAGCTTTACATCCATACCGATCATGAATATTTTCGTACTCATCAATAAAATAGGCAGTCCGTTCTTCATCCAAATAATCTCCGATGATTTTACCATCCAATGAGGTAAGCATATGGCAAATAATATAGGGTCTGTCCATAATGATCCCCTTTTAACCAACTTGAACAGTTGGACGAATAATCATTTCATTGATAGCTACATCTGACGGTTGCTCAATGGCAAATGTGATCGCACGTGCAATGCTGTCTGCATCAATAGCCACTTTGTAAAATTCATCCAAGCCAGCTTTTGACTCTGCATCTGAGGTAGTAGTTAACAATTCGCTGCTGACGGCACCTGGAGAAACATTGGTGACACGAATATTGGTTCCACTCATCGCTTCTTCTTGACGAAGCCCTTCAGAAATTGCTCTAACCGCATGTTTGGTGCCACAATATACTGTACCCCCTGGGTAAATGTTATGACCAGCAACCGATGACAGATTAATAATATGACCTGATTTTTGCTCTCTCATTGAGGGGAGAACAGCTGCAATCGCATATAAAACCCCTTTGATATTTACGTCAATCATTTGATCCCATTCATCCACCTTTTTCTTAAAAAGAAAGGCTTGTGGCATGATTCCCGCATTATTAACTAATACATCAATTTTGCCAAACTTTTTAAGTGCATAAGCAGCCAGTTCTTCCATCTGTGTTTGGGAAGTCACGTCTGTTACTTTGTAGATGGCCGTTCCACCACTTTGTTCAATTTCTCCTTGTAGCTTTTGTAGACGTTCCTCACGACGTGCGCCTAGGACAAGCTTAGCTCCTTTAGAGGCTAGTTCTTTAGCAGCGGCTTCCCCAATCCCACTAGAAGCACCTGTAATAATTACGACTTTATCTTGGATATTAGACATGCGAATAAACACCCTTTCGATATTGAATATTGATTCATTAATGGACTATAGTCTATTATTATAAACAGTTACAAAATACATTC
This sequence comes from Paenibacillus sp. FSL E2-0190, assembly GCF_037992965.1. Lineage (NCBI taxonomy): Bacteria > Bacillati > Bacillota > Bacilli > Caryophanales > Paenibacillaceae > Paenibacillus > Paenibacillus sp. FSL E2-0190. The sequence goes on along the minus strand of NZ_CP150306.1, from coordinate 3,352,562 downwards.
AATTGTACGATGATTCTGTTTTGTTCAATACTGAACAGATCCTATGAATGTGTTCAGTATTTTCTGAAAGTTAGGTGAACCACGAATGTCTAAAGTGGATAGAAGAATACTCAAAACTCAAGATGCGCTTAAAAAGGCTGTTATTGAACTAATGTCTGAGAAAAATTTTGACGACATAACCATACAGGATCTCTCCGACACAGCAAATGTAAGCCGGGGAACGATCTACCTTCATTATCTGGATAAATATGATTTGTTAGATAAACTTATCGAAGAACATATAGAGGTCCTAAGAACACTTTGTGAATCGGCGTCTGAATTGGGTTTTAGCGAGGCAACGTTGACCTGGACGGAATACTTCGATAAAAATTATTCTTTCTTCTCTATGATGCTAGCGAGTAAAGGTGCTCCTTATTTCCGAAATCGTTTCTTAAGCTTTCTTCTCGATGAGTTTAGACATGAAGTAACTACCACCGAAGGCATAAACGAAGGGTTACATGAAGAGGTTATTATTAGTTTTGTTGCATCGGCTTATGCAGGGGTAGTGGAATGGTGGTTCAAGAATGAAAGACCTGTGACCTATCAAGTCTTAGCTGAACAACTCGGAACGTTATTAGAGAGGAATTTATAAAAAAAGCGGCGATTCTCCTATAATAGGTGAATCGCGCTCTTTTTTATCGGGCATTAATTACGCCAATAGATTACACATCTTTTTAAGGACTTCGGACCCATATGACATTATTTGGTAGTTTTCAGCTCTTGAAACAGGGCTTCGGACCTCCAGGACGTTATTCCTTAGAAAGTGACTTATATTTGGTGTTTTTCACGCCAATAGCTGCAGTGGGGTCCTTTAATCTTCTTAAAATCAGAAAATCTCGCCTTTAAGGTCTGATGAGTTCGATAAAAGCATCTACTTACAAATGTTATCGGTTCAAGTAAAGATTCTTTTAAATCGCTCGTTTGAACTGGGTATTGTACAGCTCGTAATAAACACCTTGCAGCGCAAGAAGCTCTTTATGACTGCCTTGCTCGGCAATTCCGCCACCCTGAATAACGAGTATACGATCAGCATCCTGGATGGTACTAAGCCTATGGGCGATCACAAAGCTTGTTCGTCCCTTCATTAGCTTTTCCATCGCCTGTTGAATATGCATTTCCGTACGCGTATCCACACTGCTAGTTGCCTCATCTAGGATCAAAATAGCTGGATCAGCTAGAATGGCGCGGGCAATCGTTAAAAGCTGACGCTGGCCGTGGCTCAAATTACTGCCTTCCGCATGGAGAATAGTCTCATATCCATGCGGCAGTCTATTGATAAAGGCATCTGCATTGGCCAATCTTGCCGCTTCCTCTACCTCTTGGTCAGTCGCATCAAGACGGCCAAAGCGAATATTTTCCCGAATCGTTCCCGAGAATACATGCGCGTCTTGCAATACCATTCCCAATTGACTACGAAGTGCATTTTTATCCAGCTCTCCAATATCGCGGCCATCAATGAATATGGAGCCGCCGCTCAAATCATAGAATCTGATCAGCAAGTTGACAATGGTCGTTTTTCCAGCACCCGTTGGGCCGACAAGCGCAATTTTCTCTCCGGGTTTTGCTTCAAACGTAACCCCACTCAGAATTGGTGAATCCGGCTTGTAAGCAAATGAAACGTCCTTGAAAACAACGTTCCCTTTTAACCTTGGCAGATCGTCACTTTGTTCATCACCGTCACCGTATTCGGATGGCATATCCATAACTTCAAACACACGCTCCGCACCAGCAATTGCCGACTGAATTAGATTGTACTGGTTAGCAAGATCGGAGATCGGTCGTCCGAACTGTTTGGAATACGTAAGGAAGCTAACGATTACGCCAACCGTAGCCATATTATGAAAAGCCATCCAGCCACCCACCCCGGCAATGATCGCAAATCCAAGGTTATTAATCATGTTCATAACCGGTCCCACTAATCCGGAAACAATTTGTGCCTTAATGCCGACTTTATTCAACTCTCCACTGATTTTGCGGAACCGTTTCACTTCTGTCTCTTCCCTGCTGTATTGTTTGACTACTTTTTGTCCGCTGATGGTTTCTTCGATAAATCCACCCAACTCACCTAGATGGCGTTGCTGATTTTTAAAATAAGTTCGACTTAAACCTATGATTTTACGGCTGGACAATAACACAAGAGGGATCGTTATCAGTGAAACTACGGTCAACGGAACGTTCATCATTAACATGATCACTAGTGAACCGCTTAGGGTGATCAAACTGTTTAATAACTGGGTCACACTCTGATTAAGTGTACTGGATACGCTCTCTATGTCGTTGGTTGCCCGGCTCATTAGTTCTCCGTTAGCTTGCGTGTCAAAAAACTTAATCGGTAGCTGTTGATATTTGCTGAACAGATCACGACGCAGCTCAAACACGGTATTCTGTGAGACGGATGTCATAACATAGGCTTGCACCCAAGCAACCACACTGCTTAGCCCATAAATACCTATTAGGAGTAGACAAAAGCGAATAAGACCCTGATAATCGTGAGGAATTACGGCAGTATCAATCGCTTTACCGATTAGATAAGGCCCGATCAACGAAAGGATTGCATTCAACACTGTAAATACATACACAATGATTAACCCGAACCGCTGGCGGTTCAAATACATCCAGATGCGTTTGAGTGTTCCCGCTTGATTCTTAGCGCGTACGATCGGCACAGCTCCGCCGCGTCCGGGGCCAGATCCCGGTCCAGATCCAGGTCCGAATCCGCCTGATCGATTAAAAGGAGTGGTGTTCATGCCATTATTAAGCTTTGACATAAGGCACCTCCTCTCCCTTCATCTGTGATCTCCAGATATCTCTGTATATTTCACTGCTGTTCATAAGTCCATCATGTGTACCTTGTACAGCAATTCGGCCGTTTTCTAATACCAGAATACGATCAGCATCAATTACAGAGGTGACACGCTGAGCTATCAAAATATTCGTGCTGCTGCGCAGTCGTGTTTTTAACATCTGCCGGATTCGTGACTCTGTCGCTGCATCGAGCGCACTAGTGCTGTCATCCATAATGAGGATTGTTGGCTGAATTAAAAGTGCCCGTGCAATCGAAAGCCGCTGCTTTTGCCCACCGGACAGGTTAATGCCACGCTGGCCGAGCTCTGTATCGTAACCCTGTGGAAGTTCTAAAATGAAACTGTGAGCTTCAGCGGCTATTGCTGCTTCTTCCACTTCCTCATCTGTGGCATCCGGTCTGCCGTATCGGATATTATCGCGGATAGTACCGCTGAACAGAATAGCCTGCTGCATAACAAATCCGATTCTGCTGCGCAAATCTTCCAGAGCAATCATACGAGTGTCGGAGCCATCAATTGTAATGGATCCAGAGGACACTTCGTAAAACCGGGGAATGAGGCTGACCAATGATGATTTACCAGTACCGGTGGCACCAAGAATGGCCACTGTTTCTCCTGGCTCCGCAGTGAAATTAATATCGTCTAACACTAGATTTTCATCCGAAGGATCATAAGCAAAAGATACATTGTAAAATACAATCCGACCGTTGTGTATGGCATCTTTTTTAGCGTTGGCAACTTCTTTAATCTCACTAATGGTGGAAAATACTTCATTCTCCCGATCGGCAGAAACCTTGGCTCGTGAGAAGAAGGTCAACATATTGCTTAACATCAGCATTGACATCAACAATTGGGTTATATAGTTAATAAAAGCGATCAGCTGACCAACTGGCAGCCCACCGTTCCAGCTTTGCACTCCCCCAAACCATAGTACAGCAACAATACTGGCATTTAGTACAAGCATCATTAGCGGCATATTTAATGACATTAACCGTACCGCTTTTATCGCAATTTCTGTATAATCCTTGTTAGCTGTATTAAAGCGTTTCTGTTCATGGTTAGCGCGGACGAATGCTTTGACTACACGAATGCCTGATAAATTTTCCTGCAACACTGTGTTCACACCGTCTAATTTGACCTGCATTTTCTGAAACAAAGGAAAAGAAAGTCGGATTAACCCATACAAAATTAAACTCAAGAGTGGCACGGCAACGGCTAGGATGAGGGTCAGCATAGGACTTATCCGAATCGCCATCACCAAGCTTCCGACTAATAGCAAGGGAGATCGAATACTCCGCAAAATCATTTGCACAAAGGTTTGCAGCTGTACCACATCATTTGTTAATCGTGTAATCAGTGAGCCCGTCTTCAATTGATCCAGGTTCTTATTAGAAAATTTCTGAATATGTTCAAACAAGCTAATCCGCAAATCATTTCCGAAGTTTTGAGAAGCAATACTCGAAAAAATAGTGCAGCCCACCCCACCAATTAGACCGATAAACGCTACACCCAGCATGATCAGTCCGGTCGAGAAAATATGAGACAAATCTTTTGTCATGACACCCTTATCCACAATGCTCGCCATGAGCGTGGGCTGCAGTAAATCCATAGTCACTTCGACCAGCATCAGCAATGGTGCCAACACACACCACACCCAATATGGCCTCAAATAATGCTTAAGCTTCCACATTCCGCCACCTTCAATTGTTTAAGATAAATACGTGATTTTAGAACTAATCGGTGTTCTGGGTTTCGCATTCGGCACTTCCTCCGGATACCCCATTCCAAATATCCCAATAACATCGTAATTTTCTTGAACACTAAGAATCTCACGATTATGAGGCAAAGCCCCCAGCGAAGCCCAATACGTACCTACACCTGCTTCATGTGCAGCTAATAAGAAATTTTGTACGAAACAAGCAGCAGCCATAACATTCTCATCGCGTTCAAACGCAGTTGCGGCAGGCTTAGACAGAACTGCAAAAACAACAGGTGCGTTGCCAAAATCCGTCTTATGCTTTAATTTCGCTCTAGTATTGGGTCCGATGAAAAGAAGCTCCCAAGGTTCGGTCATACGATGATTAGGAGCGTAACTTGCAGCCTCCAGCCATGAATGTAACTCCTCTTCACGAATTGGAGTCTGTTTGAATTGTTTTGTACTTCTACGGGTTTTAATGAGCTCAGTTATTTTCATCTTTTTCTTTACTCTCCTCTTTATTAACTTTTGATGTTGTATCTTCTGGAGCGATCTCATGAATCTGAAAGATTTGTTTAAACTCTTCAATGATCGCTTCCGTTGCTTTTAATTCACCGCTAACCACTTGTTTAATCGATTCAAGCTCAGGCTGATTTAACTGCCGCTGTAATGTAGCCCGGTTAACCATAAGCTTATCTAAAAAAGCGATGGCTCTGCCACGACGAAAAGTTTGAGCACTTTTAGGATGTGGATCCATTGATTCCGTCATCCCATGTTTCATAAAGCCACGATCTCTGTGTTCGCCACGTCCCTCACGATCTCTATGCTCTCCATGCTCCCTATGACTGCCACGTTTGCCGACATGTCCTTCACGCATTTTATTTCCTCCTTTTGCGGTGTATACATTTGTATACGCGCTCTTCATGTATACAAATGTATACGATATAAACCATTTCTGTCAAGATCATTTTTCCATTTTGTAACATCATTATTGCTTACTTTATATCTTAAAAAACAATAAAGAACCCGCATAAAGTGCGGGCTTAAAGAGGAAAATTATCAATTTCAACGGAGTGATTTATAGGGAAAAGCTATTTTTCTTATACTCCTGAACGGATACTCCCATTACTTTTTTAAAACAGTTACTGAAGTAAAATGGATCTTTAATGCCGACCTTTTCAGCAATTTGATAAGCTTTCCAATCCGTTTCATTCAGAAGCTTCACCGCTTTTTCCATTCTGCACTTGAGAAGATAATCCGTAAAGCTAATCCCTGTGTCCTGCTTAAAGATCCGGCTAAAGTAACTGGAATTCATGTGGAATTTATTCGATACATAGGATAAAGACATCTCCGGAATGTGCATCTCCTGTTGAATAAATTCTTTAACTTCATGGATAATATTATTAGTTTTATTGCTTCGTGCCCGGGTTACTTGAGAGGTTACCTTCTCTGTGAGTTCAAGTAATGTCTGTTGCATGTCTGGCAGGCTATCGAGCTCAAAAATCCTTTTATATGGCGAAATATCGAAAGAAAGATTATTATCTAGTATAACTCCCATTTCAGCGAGTGAATTGATTAATGTGGAGACAAATTGGGCCGAAACCAGCCTAGCTCGTTCCACAGAAAAAGCCTTGGACTTCTCCAAATCCTGAAACATTTTCTCAATGGATTGCACAGCCTTGTCTAAGACACCAGCTTTTACAAAAAACAAAATTTCCTCAATTTCATTCGTCTTAACTTCCCAGGATCGGCCCCCGAAATGAATTTCATCATTAAAAAAATAAATGGCGTTACTGCCCTTTAACTTACCATATCTAACTGCCTCCAGCGCCTCTTTATAGGATTCTTTGATCCTATTGAAATCCGTACAGGTACTACCTACGCCAATGCAAGCTTTACATCCAAGCTTTTCATGGAGCGATTGGGCCAGCCACTCTCCAATCTTCGTAAGATTCTGATTATCTTTTCTATTAAGAAGGACAATCCGTTGACTGTTATCAAAAAAAACTTCGATTCCCTCATACTCTTCAAGCGCGTAATCAATAAACCTCTTACAACGCAAAGACTGTAGGATTCGTTGTTCCTCCCCTTCTTCTAAGGGAATTTGAAGTTCAATAAGCATGATTGAAAACAAGCTGTTCGCTGATTCAGGAAAAAAGTAATGGAATCGGCTATCCAACTGATCGGGGTCCCAGAGGCCTGATAGCAAATCATTTAGAAATTTTTCTTTTAGTTGAACGGCGTTTTCATTTAACTGTCGGTTCAGCACCTGATATTCGTTCCACCGCTCTGTCTCTTCCCGGATTTTTCCATGAAGATCTACCGCAACTCTTCGTACCTCCTCGGCTTGGAGCGGCTTCAAGATAAAATTTTGCACTCCAATGTCCAGGCTTCTTTTTGCATATTCGAATTCGGGATGTGCAGTGATGATCACAATTTTGACTAGCGGATACCTTTCTTTTATCAACCGGCTTAATTCCAGTCCATCCATAAAAGGCATACTGATATCTGTAAATACTACATCCGGTTTCATGGTTTCGATCAGATCTAACGCTTCGCTTCCATTCGAGGCCTCACCTACGAATCTGTAACCAACTGCTTGCCAATCTATAATGATGGGAACAATTTTTCTCGCATTAATTTCATCATCCACAATAATGGCTCTGAGCAGTTCAAGCTCCATGACTATTCCCCTCCTCAAGCGGTAGTTCCAATTCAATCCGAGTTCCTTCTCCCGGTGCACTGACCAAACTACAATTCATGTCCGCCCCATAGTACAGCTTCAAACGCATCAAAGTACCGCGCAACCCAAAACTGGACTCATTTTGCCCATAGGGCTCAGCTTGCATTTCCCGACGTTTGTCTTCATTCATCCCCACACCATCATCTTCCACGACTAGCTTCAGTCGATTCCCCTGAATACGGGCAAGGATGCGAATCTTACCACACTCCCCTAAAGGGCGAATACCATGATAAAGCGCATTTTCTACAAGCGGCTGAAGCGTCAATTTGGGTATCCGAACATACTCAGCTTCTTCCGACACCTCAATTTCACTGATGAAAATTTCTGGATAGCGAATATTTTGTATACTCAGATAACTTTTAGTGATCTCTACTTCTTCTCTTAACGTTACTACATCACTGCCCTTACTAAGACTCTGACGATAGAAGGCTGCAAGCTCAGAAATAATCTGGTACGCCTCATTATTATTTCCTGACAAAGTTAAATAGCCAGCTGATTCTAACGTGTTATATAAAAAATGTGGTTTAATTTGCTGCTGCAAAATATCCAATTCGAGTTTCCGAATCAATTTCTGTTCTTCTTTCTCCCGCTTAAGCGCTTGCTCAATGGTCATAATCATATTGTTATACCTATCTTTCAACTGGTTCAGCTCATCCGTTCTCGCCTCGTACCGAACCAAACTGAACTCTCCAATCTCCACTTTTTTCATGGATCGCAGCATATGTAAAATAGGTGTAGTAATGAATCTAGAAATCCAGACGGAACCTAAAAATATAGAAATGAAATTAAACAACATAATCATTAACAGCATCAGATTAAATTGACGATAGGGGCTTTCCCATTCCCCCAAAGGCTGAGCGCTAGTAAACCTCCAACCACGATCCATTGAAACCAGAGAAGAGATCAGATAATTATGATCTTTGATCTTTACGATTTTGCTACTGCCGAGCGGCACATCAAGCATAGAAGAGTTTGTATAAGTCGATAATTCAGGCCGTGTAAAATCAAGGAGTGTCTCATATCCAGTTTCGATCATTAAATCAGGTTTATTATCGTTGATCGAACGTTCATAGCTTTTTTTTAGCTCCTGAACTGTAATGTTCACGACTAATACTCCTATTTTCTTAGAAGTGTTCATGTCGTTTACGATGCGAATCAGAGAAATATATTGTGGATCCTGCTGGGGTTCCTTCGTCTCAAAATTGAAGATACCTCCGGCATTTTTCCTCCAAATTGCTTTTCCGTCTAAGGCGACCGCCTCGGAGTACCATTCCGCTGACTCGATCCCATCCGTTCTGATCGGTTTTGCTGACTGCAAATCAATCGCAAACTTACGTCCTGCATTATCGAATAGATAGACAGAAGAGATAGAGGGCTCTGCGAGCATAAAATCTGACAGAGCAACCTCTAGCTTGTAAGTTAAAATTCCGATGTCGTTACCCGCCAGATCACTGCCCAAAATTTCCTGAACCGTATTGTTCGACACGATCATCTTGGAATAATTATTCGTGCTGTCAAGAAGTGATTCGATTCCGGAATTCATGGCGTTCAAGGTTTGAAGCGATACCTCACCTACCTTTTCCTCGGTGAATTTCTCATTGATTCGTTGGTACATAATACCGCTTGCAATCATGGAAACCACTAATAAGGCCAAGTAGTAAAAAACGATTTGTGATCGGATACGTGCAAACCTCATCGGTAACCTCCTGGCCGACATTAAGCGAATACGGACTTTTATTTATAGCTTCTTCAATACGACACTAGTATAGCATTTTTCGAAAGATTCCTATCCCATTGCTTTAACCCTTAACTGCCCCGGCAATAATGCTTTTTTGGACTTGATTACTTAGGAACAAGTAGATAATGATCATGGGTAGTGTAGCCACAACCATTCCTGCGAACATAGGTCCAAATTCTGTGGCATAGGCACTTTTAAACGAATTGATGGCGACGGTAATTGTTGCTAAGTCAGGATCATTAATGAATGTATTGGCAAACATCAGTTCGTTCCAAGCGGATAAAAAAGTAAAGATGGAAGTGGTTACGATAGCCGGCTTTACAAGCGGAAGCATAATACGGAAAAAAACCTGATAAATATTGCAGCCGTCTACAACGCTGGCTTCTTCCAACTCCCCTGGCAGCGCTCTAAAGAAACCAATCATGATAAAGATTGTAGTAGGAAGTGCACTAACGGTATAAGGAATGATTAAGGCCCAAGGCGTATTCAGCAAGCTTGTCATTTTTAACATCTGAAAGACAGGTAGCAGCGTAGCATGAACGGGGATCATCAATCCCAGCATGAAGAAAGTAAGCACCACATTATTAAGCTTCCACTTCATTCTTGCGACAGCAAAAGAAACCATTGCCGATAACAGAGCAGAAATAATGACAGTTACCGTTGTATACATAAGGCTGTTCAAAAAGTTACGTGCGATATTCGCCTTAAAAAGTGCGTAGTCGTAGTTCGCCCACCGCCACTCATTAGGCAAGCCCATCACATTTGAGCCTGTAATTTCTATGTTTGTTTTAAAGGAGGAAAATACAAGCCACACGAGCGGATACAGTTGAATAACTGCGAAGATTAGAAACGCAATCTGCAAAACAACCTTTGGCCAGCGGCGGTTATGTGTTGTTGTCATTAGCTCTCCTCCTTATCATCGTAGGTTCTGATCAGTTTTTGTAGAACTAAGTAGAAAAAGAGACATTCCACAACCATAAACACGGCCATCGCGCTGCCGTACCCATACATATTGCGATTAAAAATCGACGAATACATCAATGTACTTGGAACACTAGTTTCCGGTGTAGGGTAGCCATTGGTCATAATGAAGACTAAATCGAAAAACTTCAATGATCCCAAAACAGCAAATATGACGCATACCTTCAGGATCGGTGAAATAAGTGGAATAGTGATAGAGAAGGCGGTTCTTATACTTGATGCTCCGTCAATTTTCGCAGCCTCGTACAAATCTTCAGGAATCCCTTTGATGGCAGCGTACATTAGAAGCATATGGTAGCCGATATATTGCCAAACGATTGGAATCATAACACTTATTAGTGCAGTTCCGCTTTCCGTTAACCAATCATGTGTCCAGGAGGACAAGCCTAGTTGATTGAGTATCGTATTCAGCAAGCCATATTCAGGCTGATAGATTTTCAGAAACATAACCCCGATGACAGAGGAGGATACCAAGACTGGAATGAAATACAAAGTACGATACAGCTTTTCACCCCACACCCCTCTGGCAAGAACCAGAGCGAGCACCAGAGCTATCGGAAGTTGCATGAAAACAGAAAGAACTGCCAGATACAACGTATTAAGTATCGAATGATTAAAATCCATGCCGTACGTATCTGCAAAAAATAAATCCTTATAAGAAGCTAAACCAATAAATTTAGCCGGTTGTATCCCATCCCAGTCCAGCAGACTGTAATACATAGACTGAAGGATCGGGAAAAAACCAACAAGAATGTATAAAATCAAAGCAGGAACAACAAATACGGCGATAGCCTTTTTGTTTCCGAATACTTGATGCATGCTTCACTCCACCTTAAATCGATCAGGCGGCGAACAATTCTCGCCGCCTGACGCAGATTATTGTCCTTGATTAACCTTGCTCTGTAGTTCTTTCGTGTAGTCTTCAGGTGTTGTTTTTCCGGCGACGAATTTCATCAGCGAACCGAACATAGATTCAGTGTCATTACCATTCAGCATTTGATCCCACCAGTAGGAGAAACCAGTTGCTGATGAGGACAATTCACCAATTTGCAGAGCCAGTGGATTCATTTGAGAAGTGTCACCTACATCAACTTTCCATGCTGAGGAGCCTGAACCAGCCAGAAATACTTCTTTAGACATGGTCTCAATAAAGAACTTGTATACTTCCCATATTCTTTCCTTGTTTTTCAGATCGGCATTGAGCACGAATGTTTCACCCGAACCTCCGAACCACTCGTCAGCATTTCCTTTCCCCCCTGGAATGGTTGGAAATTTAATCGGTACCACTTTACCTTTGACCAGAGAGTTATCATCTTCAATCTGTCCGTTGACCCAAGCGCCCATGAACATCATAGCTGCTTTGCCTGATAGGAACATATTTGTCGCGTCATCATAAGAAGTTCCAACAAAATGTTTGCCGAAGGAGTCCGCATCAATCAATTGTTTGTATTTCGCAGCAGCTTCTGTGAATTCAGCTGTGTCGAATGATCCTGTTTTCGTTAAAGCGGCATTTACAGCATCCACGCCTGCCATCCGGATGGCTAGAATCGCGTTCCATTGCATTGCTGGCCATCTGTCTTTAGCCCCAAGTGCAATCGGCTGAATGCCTTTTGCTTTTAGTGCTTCAATCGCAGCAACAAGCTCATCCCATGTTTCCGGAATTTTCGCTCCTGCTTGCTCAAATAGTTCTTTATTGACGTACATTTGAGCAGTAGCTATATTGATCGGCAGACCGTAAAGCTTGCTATCGAAGATGAAATTGTCTGTCGTACCTGGTACAATTTGGTCCAGCGTTCCATCTTTTGCGAGATCATCAATGGACAAAATCCGGTTCCCCGCTATAAATGGCTCAGAGAATCCGCCACCCCAGGTGTAAAAAATGTCGGGCAGCTCATTGGCGGCTGAAGCCGCTTTCACTTTTGTTTTATAAGATTCGCCCCCAACACCCACATGCTCGATTTCTATATTAGGGAATTTAGCCTTGGTTGCCTCAAGTGCTTTATAAAAACCAACAAACCCGCCGTCTTTAGAATTTGGATCCGCGAATTGGGACCACATGGTAATCTTGAGCTTCTCTTCCGCAGCAGGTGTTTTTCCCGTATTGCCTGCGTTTGCATTAGCCTCAGAATTCACTTTATTCCCGTTGTTCCCACCACAAGCAGTGATAAGCATGGACATAGCCATCAACACTGTTAGAGTTAGGCTAATCCTTTTTTTGTTGACTTTTTTCATTCTTTTTCGCCCCCCATTTTTATATTGCTTACAGGACTAATTATATAAATCAATTTATCGAGTGAACATGAAAGCGTTTTACTTAATGATGTATTCTCTTTACATTAGACATTTTTCTTTATTAGCTACACATAAAGAAGACCTCTGATTTCTTCAGAAGTCTTTTTTTCATTCATATCAAAACTTAGGGAATGAACACCTCTATATAGCTGAGTGGCTTAGGTTCTATCTTCTCTCTTCTCTATTATCAGAAGTTATCTCATGAATCTGAAACATATGTATGAACTCATCGATGATCGCTTCCGTAGCTTTTAGTTCACCACTAATGACTTGTTTTGCCGATTCAATCTCTGACTCGTTTAGCTGCTGCTGCAACGCCGAACGATTAATCATTAGCTTGTCCAAAAATGCGATCGCCCTAGCACGACGAAAGGTCTGAGCGCTTTTGTGAGGATGCTCCGAACCCTCCTTGACTCCATTTATATTCATTTCTTCATGCTCTCCGTATTCTCGATGCTCGTTATAACCGTGCTTATCTATGTGCCCTTCGCGCATAATTATTCCCTCCTCTAATTCCACTTACAAAACCATAGCCCATTAATAAGACCGGGCAAGATGGAAGCCGTCTGACTCCTTATCCCAAGTAATGTGTATACCATCTTCACCTATATATTCACAACCGGCTTTAGATCTCCCTGAGATGAGTTATTAATTATAGCATTGGATAGATCCATAGTTACAGGATAGGGTGCAAGAAGAAACGGTTTGAATTGTACTTTCCATCTACGCTTTATCCGATCGTCTCTTAATTCTATTTTTCCCCCTGGAATTGCAACCATAGGATAGTCCAAATAGCCCTCAATTTCGGTCGACACTCTAGCTGCCTCCTAACTATAATTTTAATCATGTATTGACGGGTATACAGAATAGAACTATAATCTATACAATTCCTAGAAACATACTATGAATTTCAAAAAATAAGAAACATTAAATCATCCTTAGTTTGTCCACAAGAAGGAGTGTAAACACATGCCAAATGTTCAAACTTTCAAAGCAACTGCTCATTTGCAAGACGGCGTAAAGGTCGTTACTAATGCAAGACAATTCGAGCTGGTCATCGATGAACCGACAAGTCTAGGGGGTACGGATACAGGAATGAATCCTGTTGAAGCTTTGCTCGCTTCTTTGGGTGCCTGCCAATCCATTGTAGCTCGGGTCTACGCCTCTAAATTTGAGGTGGAGCTTGAAGATTTCAGAGTAGATGTAGAAGGTGACTTGGATCTCGACGGATTCTTCAACCGCTCTGAAGTACGTCCTGGCTATTCCGATATTCGGTATACATTCTACATAAAGACTCCATCCCCTGCTGAGAAGGTCGAACAGTTCGTACAATTTCTGGAGAGCAAATGCCCTGTAGGTGACACCATTGCAGCTCCGGTTAATCTCAAGCTAAATCGTATTGTGATTGAAAATTAACCGTTTAATAATTCTAAGAGGGAATGTAAAAAGGGCTGCAAAGTTGCGTAAAAGCGACTAAGCAGCTCTTTTTCATGTCCTGTTCTCCGACTTCATATAATGTTAAAAATGATGCCCTTCGGAGGAACCCAAAACATGACGGATATACTAAGTAAAGTAGATGAAGAAATCGAACGTTTGTCAACGTTCTTGCTACAACAACAGAAGGATGACGGCTCATGGCATTTTTGTTTTGAGAACGGGATTGTGATCGATGCTTATATGATCATTCTCTTTAGGGTGTTGAACCTACAGAATGAAACGCTCATTCGGCAGCTACATGATCGCATTCTTGATGCACAACAGCGAGAGGGTTGCTGGCAGTTATATAAGGACGAAGAAGCTGGGAACTTATCCACATCAGTCGAAGCTTATTATGCCCTGCTCTATTCTGGATACAGTAAGATAACAGACGAGCCAATACTTCGGGCTAAGCGTTATATACTGTCTAAAGGTGGTTTAGGCAAGGTCACAAGTATCTTAACTAGAGTCATTCTCGCCGCAACGGGTCAAAGCAAGTGGCCTTTAGCAATTTCTTCGATTCCACTGGAGGTGCTTTTGTTTCCGTCTTACTTCCCAATTAACTATTTCGAATTCTCTGGCTACTCTAGGGTACACCTCACTCCTATGCTCATTATGGCCGATCGGCGATTTTCGATCACTACAACCCATGCTCCTGATCTGTCAGATCTTATGGAGACACGATTGGATAGAGATGAATCGCCTACCCGTGGATATCAGGAGATGCAGGATGTTATTCAAATGGGTTTGAGCAGATTACTCGGGAGTCCACACTACATACATGAAGCTGCCAAAAACAAAGCGGAGCAATATATGCTCCAGCGAATCGAATCCGACGGTACCTTTTACAGCTATGCCAGCAGTACAATTCTTATGGTTTTTGCCCTGCTTGCTCTCGATTATGATCGGCAGCATCCGATAATTACACAGGCCATTCGAGGTCTCACCGCGCTGCAATGCCAATCAAATCATAATACTACAATTCAAAACTCTCCATCTACAATATGGGATACAGCGTTAATCTCCTATGCTTTACAAGAGGCACAAATTCCAGTTGATCACAAAGGAATAAAACACGCTGCTTCTTATCTTCTGGAAAAACAGCATCATAAAACTGCTGATTGGAGCATCCATAATCCGGATATAGTTCCCGGTGGATGGGGATTCTCTGAGTCTAATACAATCAATCCGGACGTAGATGATACAACGGCAGCCTTGCGAGCCATCCGAAGCTTATCAACCATTCACCCTTCATATCTGGAATCATGGAATCGCGGACTGAATTGGGTCCTATCGATGCAAAATAACGACGGCGGCTGGCCGGCATTCGAAAAAAACACCAATAAAGAAATGCTCACATGGCTCGCTATCGATGGTGCTAAATCTGCAGCCATTGATCCTTCGGAAGCAGATCTTACCGGACGAACTTTGGAGTTTCTCGGAAACTTCGCTGGTTTAAATACACAACACGAGTTCATTAAAAGGGGTACAAAATGGCTGATTCAACATCAGGAGAAGGATGGTTCGTGGTACGGAAGATGGGGTGTTTGTTATATTTATGGCACTTGGGCATCATTAACAGGCCTGCAGGCTGTTGGGCTCCCTATAAATCATGATACATTGCAAAAAGGAGTGAAGTGGCTTCTAAGCATTCAGAACTCGGACGGCGGTTGGGGGGAGTCTTGTCACAGCGACCGGCTACTACAATATGTTCCTTTAGGAGAAAGCACACCTTCACAAACCGCCTGGGCACTCGATGCGATTATCGCCGTTCAGCCAGAGCCAACAGCTGCGGTGGAAAAAGGAATTCAAAGACTAATCACGTCTATTCATGAAGAGGATTGGAAAACTTCTTATCCCACTGGCGCTGGTCTCCCCGGTAATTTCTATTCCAATTATCATAGTTATCGGTATATC
Organism: Paenibacillus sp. FSL E2-0190; assembly: GCF_037992965.1. Taxonomy (NCBI): domain Bacteria; kingdom Bacillati; phylum Bacillota; class Bacilli; order Caryophanales; family Paenibacillaceae; genus Paenibacillus; species Paenibacillus sp. FSL E2-0190. The sequence continues at coordinate 3,336,876 of NZ_CP150306.1, read as the reverse complement.
TGGCCACTACTCACACTGAGTCATTACAGAAAAAAATACGGTCAAGGTTAGTACTCGGTAATACTCGGTAATACTCGGTAATAACTAGCGTTGTCCTGCTCCACTTTTTAACTGTCTCGTAAAAGCTTGAATCGCACCATTTGCCGTCCTTTACGACAAACTCTCCTTATCAGTACTTACTTAATAGTCTACATCTCCATTACAGTCAGTCCGTAAACGGGTACGAACCAGTAACGCAACCAAATCATTCATTAAATGCCATAGGGATTGGTATATCAGCTCCCCTACCCTCTCCAATAACTTGCTCCAGTACGTATTCATCTGTTCAAACTATACTACATGTTTTCTTTCCATAAAGACCGCCTACTATTTCTTTTAGTAAAAAACAGCAGAGCAGCGATCATCCGTTATAGGAGAATTGTTGCTTTGCTGTTATGAACCGGGGGTCGAATGCTTTTATCCGTTGCACCTACCTAAATCACCCAGTCTTAATCAAGATTAGAGCTTTAGGACTCAGAAGACGCTATTTGCTTGTTTTTAGGCTTTTGAGTTAGGTTACGGACTCCAGTGCAACTATTCCTTAAAAAGAGAGTCATTTTTGGAGTTTTTCATGGTAATAACTGCGATGGGGTCCGATAAAATTCCAAATGTAAGCTAAATCTGCTCTTAAGGTCAGCTGTGTCCGATAGCAAATACGTGTGCGCAAAATGTTACCTAATCAATCCAACTTGCCATATGAATCATCCCTATAAGAATTACTTAAATTACTTATGAGATAGACTCCATTTTTGCTTTGAGGCAATTGAGCGTAGTTAACACATGGTCAATTAGGCAGCAATCTCCGATAATCAAGGATCATTGCCTGATATTTTGGATCACTGGCGGTTTGCCTGAGCAAATTATGACTGTAACTTCTGATATCCCCACTCCGTATATTTGTAGCGCAAGATTTTAACGCAATCTAATGAGATAACTGTATTTTATACACTTAATCCATATTGCTAGGGAATAACTCCGACTTTAACTGCATTCTATACAATTAAAATCAAGAGAAATCACCTAATAGGCTTAAACTCGTGAGAATAGATGTAAGAAATACAGCTATTTTCAATGTGTAACTGTTTTGAACGATTATAGCTGCACAAAATACAGTTAAACATCTCGCTGCTCCCCATCCATTACCTTCATCCGCCCCCATACGGGTACACAGAGGGTTGCATTACTCATTTTACTTTTTGGAGCATGCTACCGGAATATCCCCTCCTCTTTCAAGAAACAGGTGTAATTGTTGGTGGTTTTGGTGCCCTTTCCCACGCATGGGTTACCTGCAATGTTGCTGCATAGGTGATTAACGAAACAAGCAACGCTCCGAACAGTTGAATAATCTGCCCCAGGTCCAATCGCTCCAGAATTCCGTGAGCCGCCAACCCGCTAAGCGCCATGACAATTCCTCCCGCTCCCACCTTGAATACAATACGAAAGTCAAAATAAAATCCGATCGTTCCTGCCACAGATAAAAAATTCAACAGTGTCAGCAGCAAGAGCCCCAGTCCGAATCCCATGGCCACCCCTTCGATTCCAATATTAGAACCTAGAACAAAGATCGCAATCACTTCAAAGACATTCGTAAGAATATGATTCCACATAACCGTTGATGCTTTCCCCAAACCAAGCAAAATTGCTTGCAGTGGCGCTCCGAAATAATAAAGAAAAAATAAGGGTGCAATTAACTTTAACAGCTCGCCCGCTTCTGGCGAATGATAGATCATGGTTGTTAAGGGTACAGCCCATAAGTACAGGATGATTGTACATGGGAAACCTACTATAAGCGCGGATCGCATAGCCATATCCATCCGACTATGCATAAGCTTGCTATTGTTGCTCACACTTGCTTCGCTGATCGCCGGAATTAATGCAGTCGACAACGATTGTGTGAAGAAGCTGGGGAGAAACAACATGGGAAGAGCATAACCCGCCAGAAGTCCGAATTGCTTGGTCGCCATCTCAACACCCACACCAAACAGTACTAGACTTTTCGTAATCAGCAGTGGTAGAAAGGCATGATAGAGAGAATGAATAAAACCGCTGCCTGTCATCGGTAAGCCGATGCGCAGCAAATCTCTCAACGTACTGTCTCCTTTAATTGAAATTCTTGACGTAGGTGGTGGAGAGGTTTTGATCTTACCTCGATTTGCCCATTTGAAAACAGCAAACAAATAGAGCAAACCAAAACCTTCCCCAACAACGGAGGCAGCCATTGCACCAGCAGCCGCATAGGCAATACCGTAGGGCAACAAAACGTTGACCACACCGATAATGACAATGATTTGCGCCAGATTCTCAATAATATCGGAAAAGGCAAGTGGGTTCATGTTCTGTTTTCCACGAAAATAACCTTTCAGTACAGCAGACATCGCAATAATTGGAATGATCGGCGTAATAGCAACCATAGCATAATACGCCCGCTGATCGGCCAAAAAAATCGATGCGATCCATTTGGAGCCAAATAGAGCCACTAAAGTTAATATAATACTCAACGTACCCGTAATACTTAAGGATACTGTGAGAATCCGCTTTACTCGCGCTTCATCCTGTTTAACCTCAGCTTCCGATACAAGCTTTGAAATCGCAACAGGAAGCCCCAGCTCTGTCAGCGTAATAAATAAGGGAAGCAGTGGATGAGCAATCATAAGCAGCCCTACTCCCTCTGCTCCCAAAAAACGTGCCAGTAAGACTCCGTTCAAAAAACCAAGCCCTTTTGTGAAAAATGACGACACGGTTAATATGAACGTGCCACGAATAAAACTTTGTTTACGCATCCCCATTTATACGCATCTCCACCTATGGTTTGTCCTGTCCTTCTTTCTAACTTATTCGAACAAACACAAGTACATGCAGACAAGTATTTGTAAAGTATTAAATCAGCGATAAGCTCAACACATCTTAGCCGGTGTACCAGGCAATTTCCCTCACTTCACTTTCATTAGCTTCTGTAGCGAAATCATTTTTCATAGACCAGAGATACTTCTCTGCATCATTTATTAGTACTGTTTTTGTATAAATTTCATCCTCCGCAATAAAAGATATATTAAGAAATAAATAGATAATTTACCAATGGCATGTTATCATTTTGAATGCGATTTCAATAGCGTTGTTATAACAGTTTTTTTACTCTTCTTCGTGAATGTCTTTTTGCAAAATCTTTGATATGATAAAAAAGAGTACAAAAGGCTTTACGGAAATCATTCACATCGTTAATAACCACTTCTAAATTTTCCAAAGATAAAGGAGAACTTCATTCATGAGTCAGAAAACAAGATTAAATAATGACTGGTTATTCAGCAAACAGCCGCTTAAGTCCACTTTAGAATCGGTGATAGCAGCTGATTCGGAGTGGATCGACGTAACCTTACCCCATGACTGGCTAATTTTTGATACACATAATCTATATCAAAGCGGAGAAGGCTGGTACCGTAAAAGCATAGTTATAGATGAGAAAGTGCCAAATAGTCTTGTCTCGCTTCGTTTTGAAGGCGTATACATGGACTCCACTCTCTATGTGAACGGCCATATCGCAGGCGTCTGGAAAAATGGATACTCCACTTTTGAAATAGATATCACGCCATACATTATTGAAGGTATCAACGAAATCTATGTTCAAGTGGTTCATGAGTCTCCTAATTCACGCTGGTATTCTGGTGCGGGCATCTATCGCAGTGTATGGCTGAAGACGTATCCGGGGACACATATTGTGCCTGATGGTATTTATATCTCTACTCACAAAAAAGAGGATTCCTGGAATGTTGAGGTAGATACCGAAGTCTTGTGCAATGATCTATTGCAAAGCGAAAAACACTACATAATTCGTCACAGTATACTGGACGCTTCAGGTATCTGTATCTCTCATGTAGAAAATGAAAGTCCAGTACAAGTCGGGTCTGCTGTATCCAGCTCTGCCCTCTTATCCGTCAATAATCCAATGCTCTGGGATATTAACCAGCCTTACTGCTATTCCCTAAAAACTGAACTGCTGGAGAATGATCAGGTAATAGAAGAAGAAATCCAAACCTTCGGATTCCGTACGATGGAGTTTGACAGCCAACAAGGTTTCTTTTTGAATGGCCGAAAGGTGAAGATTCATGGCGTATGCCAACATCATGATTTGGGATGTTTGGGGGCTGCGGTGAATAAGGCAGCTCTAAAAAGACAGATTATCCTCCTGCAGGAGATGGGCGTAAACGCTATTCGTACGGCCCACAATATGCCAGCCGTTGAACTGATGGAACTAGCGGATGAGATGGGCGTGCTCATAGTTTCCGAAGCATTCGATATGTGGGAACGCAGTAAAACTCCTTTTGACTACGCCAGATTTTATCCGGATTGGTGGAAACAAGATATTGCCAGCTGGGTACGCCGGGATAGAAATCGCCCCTCCATGCTCATGTGGAGTATCGGAAATGAAATATACGACACCCATGCCGATGAACGCGGCCAAGAGTTAACCATAGAATTACGTGATCTGGTGCAGGTTCATGACCCTAAAGGAAATGCAGTGGTTACTATCGGTTCCAACTATATGCCATGGGAGAATGCACAGAAATGCGCAGATCTAGTGAAGTTCGCAGGGTATAACTATGCCGAAAAATACTATGACCAGCATCATGAGGAACATCCCGACTGGATTATTTATGGTAGTGAAACTTCGTCTACTGTACAGAGCAGAGGCATCTACCACTTCCCTTATGCTCAGTCTGTATTGTCTGACGATGATGAACAATGCTCAGCCTTAGGGAACAGTTCTACTAGCTGGGGTGCCAAAAACACAGAAGCTTGCATCATCGCAGATCGTGATGCGACCTACTCACCTGGACAATTTATTTGGACTGGATTTGACTATATTGGGGAGCCGACTCCGTACTTCACTAAAAACTCGTATTTCGGTCAACTGGATACCGCAGGATTCAAAAAGGATTCCTATTATATTTATCAAGCAGAATGGACGGATTACAAGGTCGCCCCGATGATTCATATTTTTCCGTACTGGGATTTTTCTGAAGGGCAGCTTATTGATGTGCGAGTATGCTCCAACGCACCACAAATCGAATTGTTCTTTAATGATCAATCCATGGGCACGGTTAACATTGACCATAAACATGGTAAAAAGCTGCTTGGGGAATGGCAGCTCCCCTATAGCAAAGGTACTCTCCGAGCAGTCGCTTATGATGAACACGGAGTACAGATCGCTGATGATACGGTAACTTCTTTCGGAGATTCGGCCACTGTGGTCATGAATCCTGATAAAACTCAGATGACTGCTGACGGATCGGACTTGGTATTTGTGGAGATCTCGACCCTCGATCAAGAAGGACGTCCCGTGGAGAACGCCAATAATCGTATTCAAATCTCTGTAGAAGGACCGGGGCGTCTTGTTGGTTTGGATAATGGTGACAGCACTGACTACGATTCATATAAAGGAACAAGTCGCCGGATGTTCAGCGGCAAATTGCTTGCGGTCATTGCCTCTTCATTGGAGTCAGGTACAATCGTTGTACGTGCATCTTCCCATGGCTTACAGTCTGCTGAGCTTACACTGACTTTGGAAGCACGAGAGCTAGATCATTCTAAAGACGAAGAGCTTGTACTTTATCAACACTCATCACAATCTCTATCGGATGTGAGCGAGTTATCCCAAAACTATTTATCAGATGAAATTCCCGTTCGCAAGCTGGAAATCATATGCCCGCAAGGAAATCAACTAACGAAGGACACCCGTTCACTTCCGGTTCGTGTGCAAATTCATCCAGAGAACGCATCCTATCAGGAAATTGAATGGCGAGTTACGAATGCTGCCGGTATTGACGCCAATATAGCCGTTCTTGAGGCAAATGGACATGAAGCAGTAATTTCGGCTTTGGGAGACGGAGACGTCTATGTACGATGTGCAACGAAAAACGGTGCAGATCAAGTGCGCCTGTATTCGCTTATGGAATTCCATATTCGAGATATGGGAGCTGCCTTTTTGAATCCTTATGAGTTTGTTTCCGCTGGTTATCATAGCAATACGAGCCGGAACTTAACAAATGGGAATGAACGCGGAGTGGCTACTGCAAGAGAAGGAGAAAGCTGGATCTGTTTCGACAACATCGATTTCGGTGATTATGGAACTACTGAACTTACCCTTCCTATCTTCGCGCTAGATAACGATAAATATACGATTGATATATGGAAAGGTACACCGGATGCTCCAAACGCAGCTCTGCTGACACAGGTAACCTATCAAAAACCATCCATATGGAATGTATATCAAGAGGAGACCTACCCATTACCTGAGCGAATAAAAGGTGTCACCACCCTTTGTTTTGTTCTTCATAAAAAGATTCATCTCAAGGGCTTTCAGTTTAACAAGCCTTTAAAAGCGTACGAAGAACTTAACGTTCTAGAATACAATCAGATTTATGGGGATTCCTTTACGCTGGCAGATGGACAAATCAAAAATATTGGTAACAACGTCTCTCTCATCTTTAAAGATATGGACTTCGGTGATACTGGAAGCACTAAACTAACCTTATGCGGGCATTCGCCTATCGATAAAAATACTCTGCATATTCTATTTAGCGGACCAGAGGGTGAAAAGAGACAGCTTGTGGAGTTTACACAGTCAAGTGATTATTGCGAAAGAGAATTTGTATTGGAGCGCATAACCGGTCCGCAAACCGTCACCTTTATATTTCTACCGGGGAGCCAGTTTGATTTTAAGTGGTTCCAGTTCCAAGCAGAGTAAGGTATTTTCAACTTTAAACTAGATGGATAGCTTTATTACAGAACAAATCCCCTGCGCATTTGTCACGGTTCAATAAGGATGTTTTCGGCTTTTGAGATTTGCCGTAGGATTATCAAGTCCTACGGCTTTTTTCTTGTTTTAAACCTTTTATCAGACATTGCTTTTGAAATTCATCCTTAATTTGCAGACTCTTTTCTTTCGAGAGATTTCTTCCTGTTACATTTAGCTTCATACTATTTAACCCTATTACATTTTAGCGTTCATATTTCTGCCTTTAATATAAGTTTACACACCCTATATTTTTTGTTTATACCTCGGACTGTATGTTTCTGTCAAAAGAAATATAATAGATCTAAGGAGGTGTTATGCATAGATTATATAACGACAAAGGAATCAGCGAAAAAATGGGAAATACTTGCCTTGTTCCAATTGACGCTAAAAACCCGGCTAACGGACGATATAGTTGCAGTAAAGTAAAGGACGGTGCAAATAAATGAACCAGATATTTTTGGTTGAGGACGATAAGACAATCGCTAAAAACCTTGTGCTTCTGCTCCGCTCAGAGGGATTTACAGTCTCTCATGTCCCTACGCGGAGTGAAGCCCTTACCGCGCTTGCCGGAAATAAATTTGACTTGGCGTTGATTGATATTTCTTTGCCTGATGGAAATGGCTTTGCGGTTTGCACGGAAATCAAAAAAACGCAAGATATTCCCATAATCTTTCTGACGGCTTCTGGCGATGAGTCAAGTGTTGTTACCGGGCTGAACATGGGCGCGGACGACTATATCACTAAGCCTTTTCGTCCGCGTGAATTGATTGCACGAATTGGAGCCGCCTTGCGAAAAAGTGGGCGTTCCATATCTGATTTTAAAATTCACGGGCTTCATGTCGATATGGCAAGTGGCATTGTGGAGAAAAACGGTAGCGAGGTCTTTCTTTCAGCATTAGAATACCGCTTGTTGCTGATGTTTATTAGCAATTCGAAAAGTATTATCACGAGAGGCAGGCTGCTTGACGAATTGTGGGACGCTGCAGGCGAGTTTGTCAATGACAATACACTGACCGTGTACATCAAACGTTTGCGGGAGAAGATAGAGAACGATCCAGCAAGTCCGCAAATTATTCTGACTGTTCGTGGGACGGGATATAGATTGGGGAACGAGTATGCTTCGGAATAGAGAGTTTCGACATTTTGTCATTTTGTTCTCCTTAATTGCCACCTCCGCTGTGACGCTGGGATTTGCAATCAATATGACGGCGGGAATCCTTACCACTACCTCTACCGCCGCTTTTGGCATAGCGTTTTTCGTGTTTACCAAAGCCCGATACATAAGCATTGCACGGATTTCACATCAAATCGACCTTGTGCTTCATAATGCTGACCTTCTGTACATTGAAGAGTCGGACGAAGGCGAGCTTTCTATTCTGCACAGCGAGATAACAAAAATGCTACTGCGCATTCGGGAGCAAAACGATGCGCTGAAAAAAGAAAAAGAACATCTTGCCGATTCGCTGGCCGACATAGCCCACCAACTCCGAACCCCACTCACATCAGCCAACCTCATTCTGTCTTTGTTAGAGAATAGCCCTAATGAAAACGAACGGAAAGCATTTATACGAGAAACAGAAGAATTGCTTGTGCGGATGGATTGGCTGATTACTTCTCTACTAAAATTATCTCGCTTGGACGCGGGCATTGTGGTATTCCAAAACGAGCAGATAGATGTAGATAGCTTGATACGCTCCGCCCTTCGCCCGTTCCTAATCCCAATAGAACTGCGCTATATTGATTTGCAAATAGACGTGCCGAAAGTAGTACTTATTCAAGGCGATCCAGGTTGGATTTCGCAAGCAATTCAAAACATCCTCAAAAATTGTATAGAAAGTGCAGGCGAGCACGGGAGGATTGAGATTGATTGTACGGATAACCGGTTATTTACCGAGATTGTCATCCACGACAGCGGTGCGGGTTTTCAGAAAGAAGATTTGCACTGCTTGTTTGACAGGTTTTATCGCGGGAAAAACCCAAACGCTACAGGATACGGGATTGGATTGGCTCTCTGCAAGATGATTATAACGCGGCAAGGAGGAACGATTACCGCAAAAAACCACCCGCAAGGCGGCGCAATCTTTACCATTCGTTTCTCAAAGTGACAGATCTCTCACCTGAAAGTCACAGAGATGTAAGTTGAAGGTTCTATTATATGGGAAACCCATCAGAAAGGAGACTCACATAATGGAGTTTTTAAAAATTGAAAATTTATGCAAAGTCTACGGTAAGGGAAATAATCAAGTTACTGCGCTTGACCATGTTTCACTTACAATTGAAAAGGGAGGATTCACCGCAATCATCGGTTCGTCCGGATCGGGCAAATCTACATTGCTTCACAGCGTCGGGGGCGTAGACGTACCGACAAGCGGAAAGGTATATTTGAACGGGCAAGATGTATATAGCCAAAGCAATGAAAAACTCGCCATCTTCCGCAGACGGCAAGTTGGACTGATTTACCAATTTCACAACCTCATTCCCACTCTGAATGTAGTGGAAAATATCACTTTGCCTATCCTTATGGACAAGCGCAAGGTCAACGAGGAAAGGCTAAATGACCTGCTCGAAATGCTTGGGTTGCAAGATCGAAAAACGCATTTACCCAATCAGCTTTCAGGTGGTCAGCAACAGCGTGTTTCCATAGGACGCGCTTTGATGAATGCCCCGGCGGTTATGCTTGCCGACGAACCCACGGGCAGCTTAGATAGCCGAAATGGACATGAAATCATCAAGTTGCTCAAAGAAAGCAATAAAAAATATGGGCAGACCCTGATCCTCGTCACCCATGACGAAAATATTGCCCTGCAAGCAGACCGTATTATCGGTATAACAGACGGCAAAGTAACGCGGGATGAACAGGTGGTTCGGCCATGAATATTTTTAACAAAGTCACACTGCAAAGTATGAAAAAAAGCCGTTCCCGAACGATTGTCACGGTGATCGGAGTTGTTCTGTCCGCCGCCATGATTACGGCTGTCGCTACCTTTGGCACTTCCCTGTTAAATTATCTGGTAAACGGTTCTATTGCGAAATACGGCGGTTGGCACGTTGAGTTTTTGGATGTTGATTCCTCTTTCGTGCAAGAGAGAACCCATGACAGTAAAGTTGCAAACAGCGCAGCATTTGAAAATATCGGTTATGCAACGCTTGAAGGCGGGAAAAGCCCTGAAAAGCCCTATCTTTTCATCGCCGGATTCAGTGAGGAAGCCTTTGATACCTTACCCACAAGCCTGATTTCCGGCAGGCTTCCTGAAAATAGCAAGGAGATTCTCGTCCCGTCTCACGTTACTGCAAAGGGCGGTGTTAGATTTAAGTTGGGCGACACACTTTCACTTTCTGTTGGAAGCCGATTGAATGGAAACAAGAATCTCGGCCAACACGACCCTTATCAGACCGGGGGTGAATCGGGAGAGGACAAAGAAACCCTTGTTCCAAAATCAGAGAGAACCTACAAGGTTGTAGGTATCTGCGAAAGACCCAGTTTTGAGGAACATTCCGCACCGGGATACACCTTGATAACGAAAGCAGATCCTAAAGACCAAGCGGACAACTTCAGTATATTTGTCACACTGAAAAATCCGCACGGTGTAACGGCTTACGCAAGCAGTACAGTCGGAGCAGGAGCTTATGTCTTTAACGATGATGTACTGCGCTTCATGGGCGCTTCGGACAATAAACTGTTCAACACGCTTCTGTACTCAGTTGGCGGCATTTTGGTTGCCATAATAATGATAGGCTCGATTTTTCTGATTTATAACTCGTTCAACATCTCGCTGAACGAACGCACACGCCAGTTCGGGATTCTCGCATCGGTGGGTGCAACGGCAAGGCAACTGCGAAATTCTGTGCTATTTGAGGGACTTTGCATTGGTGCAGTCGGCATACCTATTGGCATTATGGTCGGCATAGGCAGTATCGGACTTGTAATTCCTATGGTTGCCGAGAATTTCGGGAAAACTTTCCACAGCACCGTGCCTTTAAACCTATCGTTGTCTGTCCCCGCAATTGTCGCAGCTACAGCAGTCAGTTTAGTTACCATTTTGATTTCAGCCTATATCCCGGCCAGAAAAGCTGCAAATACTCCCGTGATGGAGAATATTCGTCAGACCAACGAGGTCAAAACCGAATCGAAAGCGGTAAAAACATCAAAATTTGCACAGCGTATTTACGGTTTGGAGGGTACACTTGCGTTAAAAAACTTTAAAAGAAACAAAAAACGTTATCGCAGCATTGTGTTATCGCTCACTTTAAGCGTCGTGCTGTTTGTATCGGGAAGTGCTTTTGGAACAACTCTAAAACGACTTTCAGAACAGTTGATAATGGACATGGACTATGACATTCTTTTTACCACTCAGGTGACGGACGACAGCGAAATGATCCCGCTTTACAACAAACTTAAAACCTCTGACGGGGTTTATGAAAGCTCGTACCAAACCGTTTATGTGTATACATCCGTAATTAAGGCAAGCGATTTTTCAGACCGTTACCGGGAATACGCGGGGTATACTACGCCGGACGAAACGGTTCAACTACCCATGGACATCCAGTTTATTGAGGACAGCAAATATCTGAGTTTTATCAAAGAATTGGGTTTGTCTGCAGATGAATATACCGGGCAGGACGCGAAGATGATTGCCGTTGCCAAAAAGCGGATTGATAATAATGAAAGGCCAAGCGAAGTGTTTAATATGTTTGCAAATCATTCCATGACATTTAGTGTCGCCCCCCAAACAAATGACAAGCAAATGATGGAACAGGGGCAAAGCATAAACATTACGTTTGTCGATACGTACCCGGTGGATCCGCCTCCAAGGCAATCTTTAGAGCAGCGGCCATACGTTTTTATGGTGGTAGCTCCCTATTCACTTAAAGAGAACTTTAAAAGCCCGGATACCCATGCGGAAATGGGCCTGGCCTTTCTTTCAAATAATCCCTCGCAATCGGTGGCTGAAATGGAAGCGATCATTCAGGATACGGGAATGATGTCTGCTTATACCCTTTACAATGTCCATACAATAGTTGAACAATACCGCAGTTTAATATTTGTTATTGATGTGTTCACCTATGTTTTTGTTATTATGATTTCCCTGATTGCGGTTGCAAATGTATTCAATACTATTTCCACAAATATCAGACTGCGCAGGCGGGAACTTGCCATGCTCCGCTCGTTGGGGATGTCCGACCGCGATTTCAATAAGATGATGAGTTTTGAGTGTTTCTTTTATGGGATGAGGACGTTGCTGTTCGGAATTCCAATAGCGGGAATCATCTCGTGGCTGATTTATGAAGGGTTAGTGGCCGTAGAAAGGATAGATAACTTTAATTTTGTATTCCCGTGGGGCAGTATGGCAATTAGCGTGTTTGGCGTAATCTTTATCGTGTTTATTACAATGTTGTATGCCATTAGCAAGATAAAAAAAGAAAATATCATTGACGCGCTTCGGGATGATTTGGCTTGATTTTAATACCGATATTAAGATCAGGTTTTACTGCAAAATTGTGGACATACGGCTTTCTATGTATTCAAATTTAAACTTCACCAAAAAGTAAATCCTCCAATATAGATTATTTACAATTCAACAGTAATCGTTCGGCTGTGTGCCTAAACAATTATGTTTATCGTAAACATCCTTATTGGAGGATTTGCATTAGCGCAGGGTTTTTCCTTTAACTTATATTTAGAGCTACTTAGTCAACTTTATTAAATTCGATCCAGTCGATCTGTAAACCTGGTTTAATGAATTCCAGTTTCATTTCATAAAGACCTGCTTCGAGTTCTACTTTCACAAGCTTTTGTCTAATCCATTGACCTTCTGTCCCGTTGGTTTGAATGGTTGTCATCAATTGATCATTCAAATTAACATTGCATGCACTTTGAGCCAGCTCAGGTTCTGTTGACATGATATGCACGAGGATCCGATATTGTCCAGCTTGGCCAACTTCAAAGAAAGTCGATCCTTCAACGGCTGGCTTAACCTGTGGATTTTGAGATAAGGATTGTACTTGTTCTGCAGTAAGTGAAGGATTAGCCTTAAAGGACTCAACTGTTTCAACAATTTGCTGTTTTCTCGAGAATACTGGAGCATGTATGATGAACTCACAAATATTCATTGCAGAACGTTGCAGCTCTCCTCTAGTCAAAGATCCATTTTCCAAGGATTCAATGGTGTTGTCATTCCATCCATTAATTTCGGCGCCATAGTTAGCTACAACCATGTACAGGTCATTTTGTGCACGGACCATCCAATTTGTAAATTTCCGGTCTGCAGCTCCACCATTAACGACATCATTCATGATAGCCCACCAGTCTGTCATGACAATACCTTTGAAGCCCCATTCTCCGCGGAGAATTGTAGTGTTCAAATCGTAATTTGAAGCGGCCCAATGTCCATTAACAGGGTTATAGGAGGTCATAATTGAATTCGCTCCACCCTGCTTCACTGCAATTTCAAAACCTTTCAAATAAATCTCGCGAAGCGCACGTTCCGACACAACAGCGTCTACTTTACTGCGATGTTTCTCCTGATTATTGCAGGCAAAATGCTTCAGCGTGGCATTAGAGCCACCTTTCATAATCCCACGTGTACATGCAGCCGCAAACACCCCAGAGATCAAAGGATCTTCAGAAAAATACTCAAAGTTGCGGCCATTAAGCGGGCTGCGACGAATATTTAGACCTGGTCCAAGCAAGGTGTCTATGTTGTTTCGTACCAACTCTTCTCCTTCTAACACATACAGCTCTTCGACTAATTCGGCATTCCAAGTAGCTGCAAGAAGCGTTCCGATCGCAACCTGAGTCGCTTTTGCTCCACTATCCATACGAATTCCTGAAGGACCATCTGCCGTACATGCAACAGGGATTCCTAAGTTATATAGACTATCACTTACTCCTCCAAATGCAGAAGCTGTACCCGGTGTAACCAATGGGCTGCTCATACCTTCACCCCGTACAATGGCAGCCAAATCATCGTCACTAAGCTGGGCAATAAAAGCTTCCATACTAACTTTTTGTTCAAATACATCTCTTAATTTATGCCCTTGATTGCCTGTCTGGGAGATCGTTGTTGGTAGATTGCTCTCGATCCGTTCTGCTAACGAAATCTTGCGTGTTGGAACCTCTGCATAAACAAGTTCATATGAACCGTCTGATTTTTGAACACCAGGTTGCATTCTTGTAAAGCTTTGCGTGGGTGCAAGAGCTTCTTGTAACTGTTCCACAACTTGAAGAGTTTCCACGACATAGCCGCTATTCCCTTCAACCTTGACTTCCTCCACTTTTTTAACACTCGTTCCCACAAATATGCGGTACGTGCCTTCTTCTAGCACATAAGCGGAAGCATGCCCTGACACACCAGCATCATCATAGGAAGCCATTGAATGAACAGGGAAACTCACGGTAAGACGTTGTGCTTCGCCTGGCTGAAGGACTTCTGTTTTTGCGAAGGCTGCCAAAGCTTTAGCAGGCTGTCCCAATTTTCCTTGTGGAGCTTCATAATAGACCTGAACAACCTCTTTTCCAGCAAAGGTAGTTCCTGTATTAGTTACGGTTACGCCGACTTCAACATTAAGTTCGCCAGCTTTGTAAATAAGTTTAGCTTCTTCTGGCTCGAGCTTAAACGTGGTATACGATATTCCATAACCAAATTCATATTGAACCTTTTCTGGGCAAAATGTCTCGAAATAACGATAACCAACATAGATATCTTCCTGATAAAGGTTTGTAAATTCATTACCGTAGTTGTGTGTTGACGGGTAATCGTTGATGGAATATGCGATCGTGTCTGTTAATTTTCCGCTTGGAGTTACTTCTCCAGCCAGCACGTCCGCAATTGCATTACCACCTTCCATTCCCCCCTGCCAAGAGTAGATGACAGACGAAATCGGATTTTTATAGCTTTCATCGTTCAGCCAGCTCATATCAATAATATTAGAGACGTTCAGTACAACAATCGTTTGCTCAAAATATGTAGTTACCTGCTTCAGCATCGCTTTTTCATCAGCTGTTAGTTGGTAGCTTCCTGAACCATCGACATTATCCTGATCTTCTCCTGCTGTACGTCCGATTACAATGATTGCTTTGTTCGATTTACTTCTAGCCTCAGCTACCAATTCGTCGGATAAAAGCATTTCCTTCTGGTTCCATGGCTCTGCAGCCCAAACGCCGCCACCATTATCAAATGGATTTTGCTCAATCCACTTCTCATATACTGCTGCCAAATCTTCGTTGACCGTAAGGTTCTTTTTACTGCGAAGACCGCCCAGCAGGTTGGTCGTATAAGTAACATGAACACTACCGCCCGAACCAGTACCACTGCGATAATAATTCACTTGAGTTCTGCCAAAAACAGCAACATTATCACTTTCACCAAGCGGAAGCACCTGATGATCATTCTTCAACAGTACCGCACCTTCTGCTGCTACCGTCCGGCTAAATTCTGCAAAACCTTCTAATGGAATTCCCACACTCTGTGTACTCAACTTGTTTCCTCCTGTTGTTCAATTCTATAGGTTGTTTCTTTAGGCATCAATTACATATCATAAAGTTTAACTATACCATTATAGTACATTGGATAACTGTAATATATATAATAATTATCTTTATTAATATAATAATATTGGTCTGTTAGAGTTGGAAATTTTCAATCGATGTTAAAAATATCAGCTAAGTTCAATGATCTTCGTGGCAACATTATGGCAAAATTCGCGATCATGCTCCACAAAAACGAGTGTTGGTGTATATTCAAGCAATAGCTCCTCAATTTGCATACGTGAAATAACATCAATAAAATTAAGCGGTTCATCCCAAATATACAAATGAGCTTTTTCACTAAGACTTTTGGCGATCAGGACTTTTTTCTTTTGGCCGCCACTGTAAGTGGATATATCCTTATCAAATTGAATTCTGGAGAAATCAAGCTTTCGCAGAATAGATTTAAAAAGACTTTCATCTATCCCATTCTCTCTAGCATAATCTGTTAAATCGCCCCGTAGATCTGAAGTGTCTTGTGATACGTAGGAAATGATAAGCTGGCTATCCATAGTGAAGGTGCCGGTATAATCTATATCCTCACCGCAGATCAATTTGATGATACTTGATTTTCCGGAACCATTTTTACCCGAGAGTGCAATTCTCTCCCCCTGCTCAATGGTAAAGCTTACTTCTGAACACACCCTTTTCTCTCCGTAAAAAACCGAAACATTGTCCAGCTCCGCAAGATGACGTTTATGATAAGCAAGCTGCGTAATCTCTAAGTTCTCAGAATTTTCGATGTTTTTAAGAAGCTTAGACTTTTCGTTGATGGCAGATTGCTGTCTCTGCTCGATGGCTTTAGAGCGTTTCATCATTTTAGCGGCCTTGTGTCCAACATAACCTTTATCTAACTTAGATCCAGAATTTCTAGTTCCATTTTTAGTTTTTTCCACCTCATGTGACCAGTTACCTGTTCGTTTAGATGAGGCTGACAAGCGTTTGATATCTCTTCTAAGTTTTTCGTCTTCCGCTATCTCAAAGTTATCTTGTCTGACTTTATTCTCCCACCAGCTAGAAAAATTGCCCTTTTGAATCTCTATATTGGTTTTGTTAATTGACAAGATGTGGTCCACACAATTATCAAGAAAGGATCTGTCGTGAGAGACCAGAATATATCCACTTTTCGTATTGAGGTAATCACTGACAAGCTTTCTTGCCGTCATATCCAAATGATTTGTAGGTTCATCAATCAACAGGAAGCTATTTTCCTTAATGAATAATGTGGCTAACAGCACTTTCGTTTGCTCTCCGTTAGACAATGAATCAAAGGGACGATATAACACATCCTCAGAAACCTTTAGCAAAGAAAGCTCTCGCATTAATTTCCAATGAATATAATCCGGAAAAATCTCGCTGATCACATCTATGGTGTTAAGCTCCTTGTTATTCACCTGAAAGGGGAAATATTCAAAGCTGACATGAGCAGAAATATTACCGCTGTATTCATGCTTTCCAAGCAATAAGCTAAGAAATGTAGTCTTTCCTCGACCATTTCTCCCTGTGAAACCTAATTTCCAATCGGTATCGATTTGAAAGTTTACGTTCTCAAATATGTTATCGTAGCTGCCTTCATAGGCAAAGGTTAGATTTGTGACATTTATTAATGACATAAAATAATCCTCCTGTATTTTAACAAAATAAAAGCCACAAGAAAGTTACTTTCTTGTGACTCAAATAAATACAGCAAATCCAGCCCCAAATGGAGTTAGATATGGATATATTTTCGAGTGAAAAGAAGTAGTAACTTTCTTGCATACAAAGAATAAAACAAACGAAATAAACCATTGTTGTTGTTTTATTCATCATGGGACGCAAGAATAATTACTACACTATACTTTTCAACTCCGATCATTAATTTGTAATTATGTTATCATGCATACTTATTATTTTCAACTTCCTACCCATAATTCGTTAAAAAAGTTCAAATTCTTCTTCTATAAGATCCATATTTACACTCATAGCTGTCCGACTCCCGTCAGCCGCGGCAAACACTAACTGAGAAGGCATAAAATAAGAAACATCTCCAGCCGAATATAATCCTGGAATCGAGGTTCTCCCCGCACCATCCGTGCTAAACCCACCAGAATCATTCCGCTTTACAGTCAAATGGTCTACGATTGATGACGTTTGGATCAAATTCGGAGAAATAAACCCTCCCGTTCTTAAGATCTCAGTACCATCTGCAAAGCGAACCGCCTGAAGTTGCCCGTCATGACCCATAAAAGAGGAAACTGTTTGTTCATTGACTACAACTCCCTTAGCCTCAAGACTTTTTTTCTGTTCATCTGAAAGGAATGTCTTGCCGTTCGTGCAGATAACCAAATCTTTACTCCAATTGAGCAGCATTTTAGCCATATGAAAAACATGTGGATTTTCGCAAACAACGACAAGGGGTTGATCTCGTAATTCCCAGCCGTCACAATACGGGCAATTAAACAGACTTTTTCCGTATAATGGTCGTAGGCCCTCTATCTCAGGAAGGACCTCTTTTAACCCGGTCGCCAAAATCAATCTGCGAGCTTCAATGTGACGACCAAACGAATCATGTACCGCAAATCCAGAATCATTTTTGTTAATCGAAATAATCTCAGTCTGGATATGCTCAACTGACGGATAACGTAGTACCTCCTCATACGCAATACGACGAAACTCGGCTGGTGTAACCCCGTCTCTTGTAATAAAACCATGTGATGCATGGGTAACAGCATTCCTTGGCTGATTATTATCAATTAAAGCTACTTTTCTTCTTGCCCTACCAAGAACAAGGGCTGCGTTCAAGCCTGCGGGTCCACCACCAACAATAATGCAATCGTAAATCATATGAATCATCTCCTATATGCAGATATTAAAGACTCTTTTTGTCTATTATTAAACCAAAAAAATATTCGTTCCATCATAGACTTAATGAATCTATAATATCTCCAAATTAGCTAAAGTGTCAACCCAAACTTTCCGATCCTCCGTGAGTTTTATTTAGTGTAATACTAGAAAAAAGTAAATAAGCCCATTACCGTATGTTTGGAGGTAACTTAATACTCCAATATATCAGGTAAGAGCTATATGTTGAACTTACTTGGCAGTGCAGGGCTTCCTCACTTATCAACCTTCACCGTTTGCTAATTCTAAATCATCAGCCGAGGGTCCGTAAAGACCAGGTACCGGCACGTCAAGCAGCCGCAGATAAACTCCAAGCTGCGCCCGGTGGTGAACCATATGATTCAATCCGATGGTACGAAGCGCAGCTGCCCGTGTCTGACGACGGATGATCTGCTCCCCGTTCCGCAAGGTCCACTCCGCGCCGAGCATCTCCACATTGCTTGCAGTAATTAATTCCTCAATCTCACGAGCTTTCAGGTCGAACTCTTGTAGAACCGCGTCGGGACTCTCCAGTGCTTCTCGTCGATATGCCACAGATGCCAAATCAAACTCCGAGTAAAGTAGAATTGCAGATTGCCAGCTCAGAAGGTTAACGAGGTGTGTGGCCAGCCCACCCAGGCTCATTGACTTAGAGTGTGGTTTCCATGTCATATTCTCTTGAGGCAGCTTCTCCAGTATCCGACGTGTACCAGCCAGCTCTTGCAAAACATCCCCAATGATCAGCTCTTTAACCATTCATCTCTCTCCTCTCTTCTGTAAAGCAATTTCTTTTGATCATTCGTGTGATACTTTTGATTTCTTTTCCCAAACACTTTCTAACTCTCCGCTAGATCGGACCGAGGTGCACTTATTTCGTAGATTTATAGCATTTCACCAGGTTATCGGACCCAGATGCAGTTATTTCCCTAAATACACTCCAATTCTGTGCCATTACAAGCCAATAAGAGCTATGCAGTCCGATAAGCTTGAAAAATGCAGCGAAAATCTAAAATAGCTGCAATGGAGTCCGATACGATGGACATTTGGCGAAAGTCCAATACAGAATACATCAGAAGGAAGATCTAATTGGATTATCAATAACGACTTCGACATCGCTTAAGAAACATCCTGCTGAGCATTCGCTTTTCAAGTCTTCTCTCTGCAACTTTTTAGATACTTTCTGCCAATTGCATAGTTGTAACACATGTATTATCACTCTTAAAAGTGGAAAGCTCAGATTTTGCTGTTTTTCCGTCCTGCTCAATGGTTACGTTATATTGTTTGTCCCGGGGCAACCAAAGATCAATAAATCCGTTAGATAGCGATTTCATTTCTTGATCCACAATCACATTGCCTTCGCTGTCTTCGATATATACTTTAAACTCATCATCCGTTAATTCCCCTTGGCAGCCAGTCAAGCTATGTGTTGCGCAAGGATGCGTATTCTCCACATATGGAGCTATAGAAACAAAAAACTCATCTTTAGGCAAGTCGTAAGTTTTCTCTTTATTGTTACTATCGGTTACAATAAGTTGCTCAGAAGTGATAGACGCGGACAGGTTTTCCAGACTGCTTGAACTATATTCTTGCACTAATTGCTTAATGTCGGTTGTATCTTGTGCTGAAGGCGTATCCTTATCGATACCTCCCAATAACAAATACGCACCTAATGCAACAACCGCCGCTCCCGATACCACCAAGATATTTCTTTTCATTTGTAATCATCTCCTTCGCTTATTCGCCAGATTATGTACTCACTCAAAGTATCTTCCATTTCTTTTAGTATAACTAGTTAAACTAAACTAACACAATTATGAACAAGGCAAAATAGTGAAAAGTTATGTATTTGATTCATCCTCTATCAACACAAAAAAAGGCCTCCTCACTGGTTTTTCAACCTCGAGGAAGCCTTTTATCTTTTATATTATTATGCTTGTAAATTACCGACCATAACACGAATGACATCCGCAAGAGGAGTAGCTGAACGTTTCAGCAGTTTCTCTAAATCGCTACTTTCAATATTAAGCCAACCTTCACGAATCCCACGTTGTATAGCTACAACTATTGGAAGCGCAGCTTCTGGGACACCCACCTCCGACATGGTCTTGGCATAAGCCTCGTCGTCAACCTGGATTACTTTGATTTCTTTACCGATTACACTGCCTATGATCTCAGTCAATTCCTCTTGTGTTAAAGGGTTGCCAGACAATTCATACACTGTGTTCTCATGTCCGTCACCTGTCAGAACATTTGCTGCAGCTTCTGCATAATCTCCGCGTGTAGCCCAGCCAACTTTACCATTCCCTGCTGAAGTCACCCATGGGGCACCTGCTAGAGCACCTTGAATGGAGCCGATCTCATTCTCCAAATACCAGTTATTACGGAGGAAGCTGTAAGGAATGCCTGTTGCGCGAATAGCTTCTTCGGTGATGCGGTGAACTTCAGCAAGAAATAGTTCACTCTTGTCTGCTTGTCCTACACTTGTGTAGGCAATGAAGCCGACGCCTGCTTTTTCCGCAGCAGCAACAGCTGCTTTATGTTGACGAATCCGGGTTTCATTATCACCATCTGCAGATACAATTAATAATCGATCCACACTGGCAAATGCTGATTCCAGCGTCTCAGGTTGATCAAAATCACCATGACGGACTTCCACTCCACGTGCCTGAAGATCACTTGCTTTTTCTGGGTTCCGCACACTAACTACAAGATCACTTGCGGGTACAGTTTTAAGTAAAGCTTCTATCACCAATGATCCGAATTGACCTGTTGCTCCTGTTATTGCTATTTTCATTTTTACTTCCTCCTCAAATTAGGATGATAAATTTATTTTAACCACTACCTGTAACTATTGTAGTTACAATCAGTTTGGATGTCAACTTATTTATGATCCCAACTCTGGCTGGATAATAAACAGGAGAATTAAAAAATTATATTCAGAACAAAAAAACCACCGTCATTTCCGTTAGGAAAAACGCTGGTTCTATGATTAGCTCCAACTCAACTTAATAATGGTCCCTTGTCCAGGGCTACTCTCAACAGCAATTCTGCCCTCCATACATTCGATTAATCCCTTGGAGATCGCCATGCCAAGGCCGGATCCGTTGGAGCTAGATACGGTGTCCGTTCCTCGATAATAACGTTCAAATAATCGGTTAAGTGTGACTTCATCCATTCCATCGCCATCATCGGAAAATTGAATAGTAAATCCACTGTCCAAATCATTCATAGTAAGCGAAACCGTTAAAATCGTATCCGAGGGGTTATGAAGTAAAGCATTCGCAGTCAAATTGTTCACAACCCGCTCTAGCCATGGAGTATACAATCGGGCCCTCACTTCGTTTGGTGCCGGCACAAATATAATTCGCTGCTTCCCGTATTCGGGATTTGCAGCAGCTTGATCAAGGGTTTGATGTAACCAAGAGTTCAATTCCACTTCCATCAGCTCTGGTGGCTTGATCCCTGTTTTTAGCCGATAGGTCATGGCAAGATCACTGATCAGCATGTCCATATGGGCTGATTTATCCAGCATCGTCCTTGTAAACTTGCGAACTTCCTCTTTCGACCAATCATACGAAGGCTCCGCCAGTAAATGAGCATAACCAGTTATAGAAGATAAAGGAGTTTTTAAATCATGTGTAACACCTGCGATCCATTCTTCCCTCAAATTCTCTGTTTGTTGCCGCAACGCCTGATCTCTCTGCAAATTAGCAGATAATTTCTCTATGGAGACCATTACATCAGAAAAAACCCGGTATCTCCGCCTCCATTTACCTACGTGTGTTCGACTACGACGATTTCCTTTACGGTCCAAAGGCTCTGTATATATGGCATTTCCAATAGAATCGAGCCATACAAGCATATGCAGCATTGGCGCTCCAAACCTATGAGCTTGCCATAAAGATAGCAATATAAATGCAAGCAATAAAGCCGCGAGCATTGCTAATGAGCCTTTAATGACAATTTTAACCTCTTCAGGTACCCATACCTTTTGTCCTGTATCTGCACCCTTTACGTTCGGTTGTCCAACGATCCATGTTTGGCCCGTTTGTTTATCAAAAGAAGATCGGACATGATAGCCGTAACGTTCACTGTAGAGAGTGCGTAGTGCTAGCTCTGGCACTGAGTACTTGGTGGGAATCATCTTTGGCCTATTATAGGAGAGCAGCTCCGTACCCGATGAATCAATGAGTTGAACAAAAGCCTGTGATGATTTAATTTCTCTTTCAATCGAATCAGGCAGAACCAGATCTCCATCTACTGCATCAAATGTACCTTCGCTCATTTTTTTTAACAAAGGATCTAGTGTATTTGGCGCGCCATAAAGAAGCGTGAATTGTCTCCCATTTTTCTCTTGAATCCATACAGCCAGAGTATACGGAAAAGGCTGAGTCCCTGTCCAATAGGCGACTACTTCACCCGGTCCATATTGAATTGGGACATCTTTTGGAGTGTTGTAGGCACTTTCAACTTTTCCATTTTCATCGATATTTTGCAGCCAGCCCTTATTCTTCTTCACTTGCTCCAGCAAGCTCGGGGAAAATTGAATGCCCTTCTCATCGATTTTGGAGGATTCAACCAGTTGCTCTAAGCCAACATTAGCAAAATCACGCGTAATACTGATATCGAGAAAACGCAACAGCATCCAAGTAAACGTTACTGCTGCAATAGCGAGAACAACCATTCCCGTAATTGCTAGCTGTAGAACGAACCTTAACGTTAACCGACGTTTGATATTCATGGCATGGACAACTCCTGGCGGTCTACCTTCACCAGCTTATAACCAAGACCCCTAACGTTAACAATAAATTTTGGATCGGACGGGTCTGCTTCGATACGTTCTCTAATTCGATGAATATGAACCATGACCGTATTATCATCGCTCAGTGCTTCATCGCCCCATACTTTCTCATATAACTCACTTTTGCTGAAAATCTGATTAGGATGTTTGCATAAGAAGACCAGCAGTTGAAATACAAGTGCCGGACAAGCAACAGACTGACCCTCTACCAGGAGTTCTCCCGCTGTCTCATCTAGCTTAAACCTTCCGTAATCATATACATTTGCAGATTTATTGGGGACTATTTCTACACTCTTGCCAGTAGCCTGTTGGTTAGCAGAAGCAAAATATCTCCGCAGTTGTGCTCTTATACGAGCCACCACTTCAAGCGGGTTAAAGGGCTTGGTAATATAATCATCTCCGCCTATAGCAAATCCCGTTAATTTATCGAAATCAGACGTTCGAGCAGTCAGAAAAAGAATAGGGGCATCCGTCGTCTGACGGATAAAAGGGCAGATTTCGATACCACTTCGTCCGGGCAGCATTACATCCAGCACAATTAAATCATATTTTTTGGATTCACAGGCACTTACTGCTTCCTCACCTGTTTGCACTGTATCTATATTGACGTAGCCCTCCTTACGCAGCACTGTCTCCATAATGTCTAAAAGTGATACCTCATCATCAACCAATAAAATTGAAGCCTCATTCATATAAATTTTCCCTTTCACAATAGACGTTTTTAACATCATAGCATGATTTTTTTGGCTAGCAATCTTACTAATCTTAACGGAAGCTTAATTCGTATTCATTAAATAGCTAGTAAATTATGTAAGTGTTAATATAGAATTTCAGAAGAGCTAAGGATAGACTGCTACAATCGTAATACTGGGAGGCGATATATATGAACAAAAAACCTAAAAAAATCATTCATAAAGTTATTTTGAATACAAGAACTGCATTGGCTGTAGGGTCATTGTCTTTATTAATGGCTGCCTGTGGAGGAGAGAATGCAGATGTGCCGACTACTGAAAAGGCGGAGCAGACAACAAGCCCGGCCACAGCTGCCATTCTGAGCGGATTTGCTCCAGATGAACTATCAAAGATTCTACTGGACGGGAAGTACAAGGAGTTGTATGCCCGCTTTAATCAGCCTTTAAAAGATGAAATAAGTGAAGCAGAATTAACAGAGACAGGAAAAGAATTCACAAAGGGTATCCATACATTGGAAAAGGCATCGACCATGCAGCTTAATGGATTTGATCGACGCACATGGGTTAGTGATGCTGGCAATAAGGGGCTTGTCGGGATGTTTGATCCGGATGGGACGATTACATTAATTCAAGTTCAAGAGCTTACCCCTTCTCCTGAAACCGACAATGTACTAAGCAAACATGAATACGCACTGCCGTTTGAGGGAGATTGGTATGTATTTTGGGGTGGTGAGAATGTGCTTGTGAATTATCATTATGAGTTAGAAATCCAGCGTTACGCTTACGATTTTATCCAAACCAAAGATAACTATTCCTATACAGGAGATCCACTAAAAAATGAAAGCTATTATGCCTTTGGCAAAAACATCCTCGCTCCAGCGGACGGCACCGTTGTATCGGTTGTGAATGACATTAAAGACAATGAGCCAGTTGGGGTCATGAATCCGAATCAAGCTACCGGAAATATCGTTGTCATTGATCATGGCGGGGAATATAGTCATTTGGCGCATCTCAAACAAGGGTCAGTTACTGTAAAACCGGGGGATAAAGTCGAAAAAGGTGAAGTTATTGGCTTAACAGGTAATTCTGGTAATACGAGCGAGGCCCATCTACACTTCCAAATCTCAGATGGAGCTGATCTATTCACTTCCCGGGCAATCAGAGTTAAATGGGAGAAAAATTTAAAACCAATTCAAGGTGAGACTATTTCCGCCGCTAATTAGCGCTAAATTCCGGGTCGCTAAGGTTGTCTCTCATAAATAATAAATCAGATGAGACAACCTTGATCTTCCCTAAAAAACATCCTACTTTCTTGTAATACCAATACATATAATCCGGGTAATTCACAAATAATAATAGACATATAGGATATATAGTGACTAAATATGGCTCTCTTTTCAGAGGAAAGGAAGTGTCAACCCCGATGTCTTTACTCCTAGGCTCTCATGTGTCTATGACCGGAACAAAAATGCTCCTTCGAGCTAGTGAAGAGGCAGCCTCTTATGGAGCGACCACCTTCCTTTTTTATACCGGAGCCCCACAAAATACACGCCGCAAACCCATTGAAGCTTTGAATATTGAAGCAGGACATGCTCATATGAGAGATAACGGTATTTCTAATATTATTGTACACGCTCCATTTATTGTTAACTTAGGAAATACACTTTCGGCACAGGTCTTTGAGCATAGTATAGAGTTTCTTCAATCAGAAATCATAAGAACAGAAGCTTTGGGTTCAACCCAAATCGTCCTACATCCTGGCTCCCATGTTGGTGCTGGCTCTCAAGCTGGAATCTCTCGGATCGTGGAAGGCTTAAACGAAGTGCTAACAGATAAACGAAATGTTCAGGTTTCATTAGAAACTATGGCTGGAAAAGGTAGTGAATGTGGAGTCTCTTTTGAAGAACTTGCAGCTATTATTGATGGAGTCACCCATAATGAGCGTCTATCAATTTGTTTGGATACTTGCCATATCCATGATGCCGGTTATAACGTAAAAGAAGATTTTGATGGCATATTGGATAAATTTGATCGATTGATCGGAATAGAGCGACTAAAGGTAATTCACGTCAATGATTCAAAGAATATTATGGGCTCACATAAAGACAGGCACGAAAATATAGGACACGGATATATCGGCCTTCAGGCGCTTCGATATGTGGTCCACCATCCTCAACTATCAACCATTCCCAAACTCCTAGAGACTCCCTCCATCGGTGAAAAGAAATATGTAAACGCACCCTATAAGCATGAGATTTCCTTGTTAAGGGGAGAAACAGATGAGCTGGTAAAAAAATAAAAACCGCCAATTACGCGGTTTTTCATCTGTGCAGCCATGATCGACTATCCTTTTGTGGAATCAATTGTAGTAGGTGCAGTTCCATTTACCTGGAGTTTTTTTAACGAGTTTTTCTTTGCTGTTAATTCTTTGGAAAGATCAGCTTGCAGGCGATTCATGTTCTTAATTTCATCGTTAAGCTTTTTGATTCGCGTCATTTTACTGCTCAAATCTGTGTGAGACTTGCTAAATTTCATATCCTGTTCTAATTGATTAATTTTGAATTTGGATTTTTCTTTTTTGTTCTTCACGTTTTTGAGCTTGCTCTCTACCTCTATGATTTCTTGTTCTAACCTTTGGATCATTGGTTTGGTGAAATTAATCGCCATTCTTACACCCCATATCATTTAGTGTTGCCGAGAATCAATTCTACTATAAAAGAAGAAAAAAGCACACTCATTAGAGTATGCTTTTTAAAAATAATCAGAGAAATAAGGATGTTCTGGCCTGATTAACCCTTCCAGGAATTGAACTGTAGCTTCATCTGCCTGGATCCGACCGATCCTAGCCAAATAGGTAGGTCGCTTATAGCCCATTAACATCGTGGTTAAAGTAGGAATGTCAATCAACAAAGAAGGGTTAGTCCCTCCTGCGTGCAAAACACCTGTTCCATCTTTATCCACATTAAGCGTAAATGTACCCCGGTTCCATTCCAGCATCGGATCACTCAAGGTGAAGATAAGGTAACCATCTTTATCCTGTTTTTTAAACGGATACTGTTCGATAAATAATTGCACATCCACTATCCTGGCCATAAAATAAGGAGCAATGGTTTCCTTGATGTCACCATCATCTAAAACGAAGGAAAGCGGCTCCCCTTTATAAATATCCCCTTTGACAAGAGTAATCATCGAAAAATGTGCACTTATAAAGTTCCATAATCCCACGCGAGCTTCTTCGTTAATATATACCATTTCTTTGATGTAAAAGATCTCCTCAGCAACCCAATACAACAAATACCCCGTGGGCAAATCATCATTGTTATAGTAGATGCCCACTGTCATTTCATCCAGATCCCAGCGTAAATATTCTTCCCAAGCCAACTTATTTCGAAGCATAGCTCCATGATGCTGCATGGAGAACTGATCATATATCTCCTTGATATCTGGATGTTCAATAGTTACCCGCTCCACGTTCCCAGGAACTTTTTTAGTTTTCGGCAGCTGGGTATCCGGAACTTCAAATGAGATTTTATCGGTAATGATCTCCCAGCCTTTCCGCCTATAATACGGAATAGAATACGGAAATAGATAAGAAATTGATTGCTTGCGGCCCCGCATTTTAGTTAATGCATGCAACATCAGCTTATTCATTAAACCTAAATTAGCATATTCGGGATAGGTTCCAACACCCGTCAGGCCACCCATCTCATAAATTCGCCCAAAAATATTTACTTGAAATGGGTATACTGCTAACTGTGAAATCAATTTATCACCATCAAACCAACCGACCACATCAGCATACTTTAGAACTGGCAGCTTCGCTTGGGTGATTTCACGATTTTCCCAACCAAAGATTTGTAAATCACGATTCGTCACTTGAAATACATAACGCAATAAATTATTAAATTGCTCTGCATGTTTAGTCTCGACATTTGCTAACCTGATTCTATCCTGCAACTTATTGCGACTCACTAGCAATACCCCCGCTGAATTCCCCAGATATAAATCAGAAATCACTCTTATTATTCTTTATATCCGTTCAATAAATACATTCTTTCAGAGAAGGTTAGCCTAACGAGTTCTTTTGCAGCTTCGGGATCAAAGCATACGCAAACGTGATGAATGGGCTTAACCACAGAAGGGTGGCATAAGGTATATATTCAATTACCGGCACACCTAGTGTAGCAGCGAAAAAAGCACCGCTAACTCCCCAAGGAATTAAAGGATTAACAAGGGTTCCACAATCCTCTAACGTACGGGATAGTGTCTTTGCTGGAATGCCTCGGCGATTATATTCATCTTTGAACATTTGACCAGGCAACAAAATAGAAAGATACTGTTCACCAGTCATCCCATTAACCGCAATGGATGATGCGCCGCTCATAAGCACGATACTGCTTTTACGTTTGAGGGGTTGAATGATTTTGCGAAAAAAAGCCTCTATGACACCACAATGTTGTATTAGCCCGCCTAATGATAAAGCAATCAAGATAAGTGAAACGGAACTCATCATTGATTGCATTCCACCTCGGTTAACGATAGAAGCAACGGTTTCATTGGCAATAGTACTTTCGTATCCATTCTGCATCACACTGAACCAGACACCGATTTCTGCCTGCTGCTGAATAATAGCGGTCACCAGAAGACCAGTGACAATGCCAACCATCAGTGTAGGAAGGATTGGGATTCGTTTGATTGAGCAAATAATAACGGCAAGTGGTGAGATCAACGTTAACCAGTGGATATGAAATCCATCTTGTAGAGCAAACTTAATCCCCTGAATCGACGATAAATCAATCGCATCGGCTTTTGGTGCGAACAAGAAAAAGACAGTAGTTATTATAAGCGCCGGAATCGTTGTGTACATCATATTACGAATATGTGTGAACAAGGATATACCTACCACTGCAGGTGCAAAATTCGTCGTATCGGATAAGGGTGACATTTTATCACCAAAACAAGCTCCGCAAATGATCGCTCCAGCAGCAAGTGTGGGAGAAATCCCTGTCGTCAAAGCAATACCCATCAAAGCTACGCCGATCGTGCTAACGGTGGTGAATGAGCTTCCAGTAAACATAGAGACGACAATTGTGACATATAACGCGCTTACTGCAAAGTAGTTCGGATTAATATAATCCATACCATAAAATAAAAGTGTAGGCACCGTACCACTCATCATCCATACAGCGATCAATATTCCGATTAGCATGAGGATAAGAATGGGCATTATAGCTGTTTGGATGCCTTTAATGATAGCTGCCTCAATATCTTTCCATGACACGCCAAATAAACCCAATAAGACTGCTGTGCCAACTGTGGTTGCGAGAAGAGGGATATGAGGTTCTGCTTTCAATAGGAAAATAGATACAAAAAGAAGTGCGAAAATAAAAGCGATGATAATCATACTTTTTGAAAAACTAAGCTGACGGTCCATAACGATAGTGCTCCTTAACATTGTGATTGGGATAAAATTCGGAGATTGCGGTGCTTCCTTACTTTTAAGCTTTTAAGCTTTTAGGCTTTTGGGCAATGAAGCACAGAGGTAATATTAACGATAAGATAGAGAAGAGTCAATGTTAAGAACATACAATGAAGGTTTTTCCATTAAAAAAACAGAGGGCAAAATGCCGCTCTGCTATATATTCACCCTATTCACTTTACAATTGCAGCTTTAAAATATCCTGCGGAGTTTCAAATTTATATTTCGCGGGAATATGCTCATGCTGCTTGCATCCCCATAAAGCTAATCCAAAATCGACACCAGCATCTCTTGCACATTCATAATCATAGATCGTGTCTCCTATGTAAATAGATGATTCAGGGTTTGCTTTTGATACTCTAATAAATTCTAGCAAGGGGTCTGGATGTGGCTTATGCTTTGCTGTATCTTCTGCGATAACGGTATATGATAAATATTTAGTTAAGCCAAATGGAACGAAATCGTCATTTAGCTCATCTCTTGTCTTGGAAGTCACAATTCCTTGAACGATCTCTTTTGACTGTAATGAACTCATTACATCTACAATTCCGTCAAAGATGTTAATAGTATCATAGAAATCTTTCATGAAAACATTCCATCTCTCATTGCCCTCATGAATATCTTCGATCCCAAGTTGTGGTAATGAAGCTGAACCGGGAATACCTAACACAAAATAGAGCTCTGACAATTCATACTCTCTGTTATGATCCACCTTTAACATCTTTTGCAGAGAACTCAAAACAGCGATTTCTGTATCAATTAAGGTTCCATCCACATCAAAGATTACAGTGTTATAATTACGCATAACTACCTCCTATAGGATTACAACTAATACAAGATTATTAATCGTTAAGCTTAATCTATTACTTAGTAAATAACTCTACGGCTTGCGTATCCATAATCGGATTGATATATTTCTCTAGCATAATCGTTAGGGGTTGAGGATAATCTTTCGCTCCCTTTCCAAAAGTATAACGCATTTCATCCACGGCTGTACCATCCTTTGAAGTCATGTAACCACCGAAGTTTCCTGCCGAAGTTGTTTTGATTGCTCTTTTATGCACATTTCCTTCCGCATCAGTAAAAGTCTCAGCAAGTCTAGTGTAGTATTTTAAATATTCGGCATCAGTAATTGTATGCCGCAACAAGATCTCTCCTTCATCAGCATAATTCTCTTGCGTTGGAGCAACAAGCTCAAGGCCACTTCCCGGTGCTTCAATGATTTGCTGCTTATTGAGATCGACAACAATTTTCATTTTATTCTTTTCCACTGCCGAGATACCAAAGGTTTTTAATGAAACGGTGTCTGGCTGACGGTTTAGACTGCTCTGGCTGTTCCTGAACACCAGCGTAAACTTGGAGTTGTCCGAATAGACTTCAGAATTGTCTGAGTTGACGATGTCGGGGTAAAATAATTTTTCGGTAGCTCCACCATTTGTATTAATCAGAACTGGATTAATCAATTGGAAAATTTGTTTATCATTGTTCGGATCATACTCCAAATCTACATAGGTACTAAGCGGTGTATATTGCACTAGATTCACTTTAATCTTTTGCCCGTCAACTGTCAGCGTTTTATCCGTTTTTAGAATTCTTTCCTGTGCTTTGAGCATATCAGGATTAAGTTCGAAAGCAACATCCAGATTAGTCCGGTACTTATTACTACTGGATTGTAGCGCCTTATCTGAAGTTTCAGTGAGAATGACATTATAGTTTACTTCCTTTGGATATTTAACCGTTGGTGAAAGACTAGTAGTGTATATAAAATCCTTAGACTGGCCTGGTTGAATTCGGTTATCGCTGGCAAGCATACTTAGTGCAGCACCTTTATGTAGATTCGACTCCTGTATGCCTTCATATTGAAGCGCAAAATTCGCATGTATAACTTCTTTGTCTGTATTGTTCTGAACACTGTATAGAATATACACCTTCCTTCCATCTGTTACTGCACCAGTTACATCCACTCGGTACCCCTTGTTTTCCGCGCTCTGACCCACCGGCATCACGAGATTCTCTTCCAGAGCACTAGCAAGCGCTGGTTCTAACCTTGAAAATGAACGATAAGCTGCAAAATCATCTGTATTTTTAGGGCTGGCGGTTTGAACTGAAGGTTCAGCCACTTCCTTGGCCGGTAACCCGATTGAAGAGTATGTAAATAAAAGGGCTGCGGCTGCGATCACTCCCAAACCTGCGGTATAAACGCGGCGTTTCTCACGTTTTTTTCCTTCCATAATTCCCTTTCGCATCGCGTTATAAATTTTCATTTCCTGTAAAGTTTCAGTATTCTGATTCATTTCATCAACATTTTTCTGCAAAATACGATCTTCTTTATCTGTCACTCCGTTCACCTCCCATATCACTTCAGCACATTACGAAGCTGTTTAAGTCCCTCGCGTAACCAGGTTTTGATTGTACCTTCAGGTTTTTTTAGCACTTTTGCGATTTCGATTGTAGTCATGTCATTGTAATATTTAAGAAGTACCACATGCCGATATTTGGGCTTTAATCGGTTCAGAGCACGTTCCAGATCAATCCGGTCGTTACTTTTCATTTCCTGAGTTGCAACCTCTGCCAGCTTCTCCGTAGGAATCACTCGTTTTTTTCGTCGTAGTTCATCCATACAGCAATTGATCGTAATTCGAATCAACCAAGGTGTAAATGACTGTTCATCTTTAAGCTTCTTACGTTTCATCCAGGCTCGACATGAAGCCTCTTGTACAACTTCTAACGCGTCCGCTTCTGTCCGTAGATAACTATAAGCGACGGTGTACATTTTCCGATGCTCCACATACAGGCGTTTAAAGAAAACTTCCTCATCCATTCGGGCAAAATCAACCATTCTGACCTCGTCCATCGTCCTATCCACCACTCACCACACCCCCTCTTTTTTTGTCAGTGTCGGTATTAGGATAAAGTCATCGTTCTGATGTTCTTATAAGTAAGACGGAGTTGAACGTAAAAACGATTGATTTTTTTCATAAAAAAGTGCTGGCAAAGATGCCAACACTCCATTTTCATATTTATCGATCACGATTAACCATATAATTCAATAGATGTTTTAAAAAATTGATATTGCGGGGGATCTCTTTTAGCGCCTCCATGGCAAGACAATAGTGCTCCCACATCTCTTTTCTAGCGCCTTCTGAACCCAGAATGGATACAAACGTTGCATTGTTATTCTCAACATCCTGCCCTGTGGGCTTACCCAGTAATTGTAAATCCCCTTCCAAGTCGAGTAAATCATCTTTAATCTGAAAAGCAATCCCCGCATGATAAGCGAATTTCTTCAAAGCTTCAATTTCTGTCTCCTTAACCTGTGCGAGAATCGCTGGCATAACTAGTGAAGCTTCGAACGCAATGCCCGTCTTATAGAAACAAATCATATTTAATTGCTCTAGCGTCAATGCTTTCCCTTTAGAATTCAAATCCATCGCTTGCCCCATGCAGGTATCTTCCGCCTTTTGAGCTGAATATTGCATTAAAGCAATTACGGATTTAGCATCGAATGTAGAAAGGGATGCCTGTTCCTCAATCGACTTCTGAATTAGAAAGAGTCCTGTCAATTCCGCCGTTGCGCTATTATACACCTCATGTAGAGTTGAACGGCCTCTTCGAGTGGGGGCATTATCCTGAGAGGGCAGATCATCGAAAATTAAGGATGCAGTATGCATATATTCCAAAGACCTCAAAAGCGGCACAATTGCCGCGCTGTCTAATCCGTATTCGTTCACCCCCATAACCCAAGTCAGAATAGGTCGTATTCGCTTGCCATCACCCTCTAAACTATAATTGGCTGCATCAATTAACATTTCTTTCATAGCTGGTGTCCCAACAGGTTTATTAATCGGCAATTGATTGTTGATTTCACCACGAACCTTTTGAATCGTATTGTGAAAATCCACCTTTTCCTGCTTGTTGTTTTTTAAATTCGTAAGCATTTGATCTCTTAGTAGTTTGTCAAAAAAATCCACATCATCAGCTTTCAACACCATTTGCTGCACGAGTCGATTAAATTCGGGTTGACCCGAAGCAAAGATCTCCATAATCTCTTTATACTTTTCAGTACCCACACGTACTTTACAACGCTTCAAACCGTTAATTGCTCGATCTAGAATCACTTCACGGGTTTTGGCATCGGAGTGATATACGGAATGGATTAGATGAGAGATGACGGTCCAGTATAATTCAAAAGGGTTTATCAAATCTGAACGTTGATCACGGTATTTCAGAAAATAGGTATACGGCGTTACCGCTCCCTCTTTCATATCGTCAAACATATCTGCAAAATCATCAGCCAGTTGATTGTAAAGACCATAATAAAAAGTGCGTTGATCAAATCCATCATCTGTAGGTGCACTAATAACGGATCGGACAATTAAACGGGAAGAAGAGGATTTTAAGATAATGGGGATATAAAGCTCTTCATTGGTGTAATTAGCGTTGGAAAGTTCCTTAACACGGTCCAGCTCCTGAGATTGAAAAAACACAAAGGATTGCTCGAAAAATATGTTCTGCATTTCTGGACGTTGATAGCTTTTAATATATTCGAAAGCTTCACTAAGCTCCGAATGTACGTATCGAATGAATTCCATGTTCTCTCCGGACCATTCTCCAAGCTCAGGCACAGATCTAGTAAGGACAGCGTCGCGTATCATGAGGGAAAATTGCTCTTTTTCTTGAACCGTTAAGACACTGGAATCGAGAAGATCATCAATAAAAGGGTAAGTCAGCCCATAAGAATAACCAAGTCTAATGGCTTCACTAAGCTTCTTAGAACGTTCCAAAGGTGGGGTACTCTCCCCCATTTCCTCCATTACATGCAGAATGACCCCGATAATGATCTTAATTAACTTACGCTGCGCTTGTTCAGCATTCATTTCCTGCGGAATATGGGTTGATACGTTCTTTAGCTTGTCGATCACCCAGATGGTGGCGGTCTCGACGCCTTCTTTCTGCGCCCAGCGATATACTCCTGCCAAGCTCATAAATTCCGATTGATCTCTTATCGTTGTTGAATCGTCTGGGATCAATTGAGATCTAATGTCAGCAACCATTCGCTGAATCCTGTTTTGTGTATCAGTAGAATCCAAGGCTTTGCCCAGATCCCTCATATATAAATAGGACACGCTGCGATCTAAATAATCATCCAATTTACCGTTAAGATTCAGCCAGCCTATATACCTATGATAATCCTGCGAATCAGGTTTCCTTTTCCCTCTAGAGAAAAATGACAACCATGAGCGGCGATGAATATGCTGTTTTTTCCATAATTGAATGTCTTCAGTCAGAGTAGATACATAAGTTTTTTCTTTGAACTGCATGTGCAGTGAAACAAAATACTGAGCCGCCCTCTGCTCGGCTAGCGAATAGGCTGAATCGGCATGATCGGTTACATTCACATTCATAGGTGGATTACCTCAACTTCTCTTTTGGTTAATTGTCGGTCATGTTCATATCTTATACGGAGAAGTGTCTTTATGGTTACGAATTCTTCGCCATACGTTTCCCAATAAAGTCAAAGATCAGACCCGCTGTCCTTTTTATAGGCCCCAATGAAACAGGATAATAATAACCCGACTCAAACCAGCCTTGTTCTTTGTAATAACGATAATCCTTGGAATGATCATCAAGCATTGTTTTTATACTTGTACGTGACATTCGAAACAGCATTAATCTGAGAAAAGAAGGAACTGGAGTCTTGGGCGACATAAGGTCCTTATAGAATCTTTCGGAGGCTTTCTTTATTTCTCTCGTCATTTTTTTCTGCGCAACTTCTGTTCTTGGCTCCAAAGTAGTCAAGACACAGCCTTTTGTAACTTGAAATCCGAAATTCTCGCCCATATTACTAAGGTATTTCACAATTTTGCTGCCTCCAAAGATCCCCTGATTGACAATAGCCGTGAAGGTTTTCCCGAAGAATCGAGGTCTATGAAACACAAAAGCAAGCCGGTCCAAGAGGTTCTTCATCGGTGCCGATACATGAAATGCATAATTAGGTGTGGCGAAAATAATTCCGTCAGAATGGATCATTTTCTCCATCAATACATCGCGATCATCCTTTAGTGGACAATATTCCTCACCTTTATTGAAACATATCTTGCAGCCCCGGCAATATTCAAGCCGATAATCTTTTAAAAAGACATACTCAAATTCAATATCACCATATGCTTTTAAATTATTGCCAAATTCACAAACCGCTTCAAAGGTCGCATGCTTTTGTTGATTCCCAATAAATGCAGTAACTTTTTTCATTTGAACCCCTCCATATATGCATATTTTGAATAACACCTTCAATGTGAATGAATTATATTTTATTCATTCACATTGTAGCACCTTGATCCCTTTTATGCGATATAATTCCATTTGAGAATGCAAAAAAAAGAAGCCCGACTTGACCAGGCTTCTGTTAACTTCCCTCTATATCTTTTTAGCGTAATTATGTGTAACAAAATCAACTAGCAGATTCACACTGCTCTCCATATCGTAAATCTCTGTGTTAACTGTCAATTCGGCATGTTCAGGGGCTTCATAAATAGCATCAATACCTGTAAACTCACGAATTTCACCTTTTCTAGCTTTCTTATACAGCCCTTTAGGATCACGTTGTTCGCAGGTTTCTAATGAACATTGCACATAAATCTCTGCAAACTCGCCAGACTGAAAACGATATCTAATCGCTTCTCTAGCAGCTGAAGAAGGTGAAATCATCGGGACAAGCACTATAAAGCCTAGATCCAAAAACATAGATGCTACTTCGGCTGCGCGACGCATATTTTCTTTACGATCCTCTTCTGAAAAGCCTAAATCAATATTCAAACCTTTCCTTAGCTGGTCGCCGTCGATCACAGCACATCGGATGCCTTGCTTAAACAATTCTTTTTCAGCTTGTTGTGCTAGTGTACTTTTTCCTGAACCTGAAAATCCTGTGAACCAAAACACGCCCGCTTTATGACCGTTCAACAGCTCCCAATCTTTTCTATTCATTCTAAGACGCCCCTTTCTATATGATTAATATTATACTAGTTTACCGCAGTCTTGAGAGAAATGGCTGATCCTAATTCCTTCTGTATATACGCTATATCAGTCATCTGCTCAATATGGTAAACTCCACCTGGGGGTGGTGAATCATATAGATGTTTTGCTACTGCCGCTGTTACTTTTGCCGTAATGATAGATTGATTCTTTCCTTGTAATAAAAAATCCGCATGAAGTAATTTACCTTCTGAATTTCTTCCATGTGCCTCAACCTTAATAGCGAACCCATCATCCCCCAAATGCAGCCGCCCCATAACACGAACAATTGAATTCTTCAGCCAGCCTATTTGCAGTAAGCGAACGGCTCCAGTTCTTTTCGTTATTGCCAGTATTTTAGTAACTACAGCTGAATCAAGACAAAATCGTGTAGAGATAGACGATGATTTTAG
The DNA here is from genome assembly GCF_037992965.1 of Paenibacillus sp. FSL E2-0190. Classification (NCBI taxonomy): domain Bacteria; kingdom Bacillati; phylum Bacillota; class Bacilli; order Caryophanales; family Paenibacillaceae; genus Paenibacillus; species Paenibacillus sp. FSL E2-0190. Next base: position 3,300,262 of record NZ_CP150306.1, on the reverse strand, counting down.
TGTTCTGCTAAGTGTCTGTTGATCTGAGAATGGAAAACGGTAAGCATATCGCTTACCCATCTCATCACCAAAATGATACAACCTTCTGTCTGTAAAGCTCTCCACCTCAACCTGGCGATTATCCTGCTTCACTTCGAACTTAGCTGCTAAACTGTCAACTGTCCATTCTAGCGCCGCTTTGCCATGAGAATCACCTAATCCGAGCATAATCGCAATTTCTATCTCCTCAATCTGATCCATCTGCCGCTCTGCTTCAAGGGCCAGGAGATTAGTGATGCCGGGAGCAAGTCCTACACTTAAGACAGCACTTGACCCATTGTCTTCAGCTTCTCTCTTGTATTTCTCAATTTCATTCAAAAACAAACCGTTCGCAGATACATCCACATAATGAATACCGCTTCGAAACACCGCTCTTATAAAATCCGTATCCGTTTGATCTAAGCACATAATGATTAATTTCACTCGTTCTAACTTATCAGTAGGTAAAGGTTTATTAATATCCAACTGCATCGGCTTAATTTTCCCATTAGTTGCTTGACTGAATTGCTTTGCTTTTACAAGGCTTCGCCCTGCAGCATATACTTTTCCAGGATATTTTTTCTCTAAGATTTCACAAATGGTACGCCCTACATGGCCATATCCACCGACGACTACAATATCTTCTTTTCTCTGCATTTTATCACCGCATCCTATATAATAGAAATAATTAAGAACCATTCTCAATTATACGGATATGGTTTACATTCACTATCCCATAAATGTGGGATACTTGTTTTTATACTCCATGACTAGAGGGCTGACCTATGAAAACCATAAGACAACTTAATCATATTAAACAACAAATCATAAGGTTAGGTGCTGTTTCTGAATCTTCACATAGCTACCGTACTTCATTACTGTCGATTTTACGCGAGGCTGTACCCTTTGATGCTGCCTGTTGTACCCATGTTGATCCACAGACACTACTCTCGACAGGTGCGGTTACAGAAGATAACGTGGAATCCATTCATCATCACTTGTTCCAGATCGAATACGGTGAAGACGATATTAATCCCTATGAGCAAATGGTTCATAGTAAAGTGCACGTAGCTACTTTATATGAAGCAACCGAAGGGCAGCCAGATTTGAGTGCTCGCTATCAAAAAGTACTGTCTCCGGCAGGATTTGAGGATGAATTACGCGCTGTACTTGTTCATGGAGATGCGTGTTGGGGGTATCTGACACTTTACAGAAAGTCCGGTCAGCCTGTATTTTCACTGGAAGATTGTGAGTGGATAAGCTTAATGCTTCCTGAGATTGCCGCTAGAATGCGGGCTTTCAGTCTTGAGTTGCCTGAGAGAAATCAGACTTGGCTGGAAGAAGATTACGGTTCCGGAATTGCCGTCCTTTCTGATCAACTAATGCTCCTCTCCTCTAATCCTACAGCGGACCGTTGGTTAGAGAAACTTCGTTCATTAGAAAAAATTGATCACCATATCCTGCCACGACCAATTCGGGCGGTGAGCACACAAGCAATCAATAGTCCCTCTGAATCTTCGGGGATGGCAAAGTCCTGTATCCGGATGTCAGACGGACCTTATCTAGTGATCCGGGCTAGCCGGCTTCATGCATACGACGGTCAGACGCAAATTGCTATTTCATTCGAGCCTGCACGTCCAGCAGATATGCTTCCTATCATTGCAGAAGCGTATGATCTGACGAAACGGGAACAGCATTTACTTGAAGGAGTAATTCGCGGATTATCTACTAAAGAATTGGCTGCTGAGTTACATATTTCTGCTTACACGGTTCAGGATCATTTAAAATCCATTTTCGCTAAAGCAGGTGTCAGTAGCCGTAGAGAGCTTATCTGGCATTTACATTCTCGATATAGCATTTCAGAGAAATAGGATCGCCGAGCTTCTTATCAAAAAAGCCCAAGCCTTTATTAACAAAGGACTTGGGCTTTTATTTTATCTTTTATTTCCTTAATGCGATGCCGTAAATTCTTCCAGCTCAGAAGCAGGATCAAACTTCTCCCTGCTCATCACAAATGCTGCCATTAGAGCTATAACTGATGGAATAATCGCCCAAGCAAAGGTATGAACAAGAGAAGAAGATAATCCTTCGGTGATTTTATCAAGAACCTCAGAGGGGATTTTGGCCCGTGTGTCGGGAGTCAAAATTGTACTTGGATCACTTAGATTAACACCTTCTGGTGCCGCGCCTCCCTTACTGAACATGGAAGCTAGTTTATTCGAAAAAATGTGACTTTGAATAATACCAAATACCGTAATGCCAAGTGTCATTCCCAGCTCCCGTGTGAAGCTAAGTGTCGAACTTGCAGAACCCCGTTGTCTTGCTGTAAATCCATGAATCGCTGCATTGCTTAGAACAGAAAATGATGAACCTATGCCAAGACCCACCAGAAACATAAAAATAGTGACTATAAACCGGGAGGAGTCTGGTGTTAGTGTGGTAAGTAGAGCCATACCTGCTACAAGGAGTACTAACGTAGAAATCATGATCGTGCGATAATTAAATTTAGAGAGCAAGAATCCTCCGCCAGCAGCAGTGATAACAGAACCAATCATCATCGGAAGTAGAACAAGCCCCGAATTTGTGGCAGACCCGCCAAGAACCCCTTGAATATAAATTGGAATGTACACCGAGGCTGTAATAAATGCCGCTCCGCTAAATATCGCCATAACATTACTCGTAGAATAGAGACGATTCTTGAACATGCCAAAGGTAATGATTGGCTCTTCTGCACGACGTTCGATAACAATAAAACCAATTAAAAACACAACAAAAGCCATAAACAATCCCAGAATCATTGTCGAGTCCCAAGCATATTTCTTACCCCCGAGCTCAATCGCAAACATGAGACAAAGGATTGAAGCTACAAGTGTAAAAGCCCCAAGATAATCAATTTTCTCTTTGGAATGCTCAACAGATTCTTTGTAGAAGAAAGCGATCATAAAGAATGCAATAACACCAATGGGTAAATTGATATAAAAGACCCAAGACCAATGAATATAATCCGCTATATAAGCGCCAATAAGAGGACCAAAAATACTGGAAATACCATAGGCAGCACCGAATAACCCACCGATTTTCCCCCGTTTTTCTGGGGCCACTACATCGAACATAATCGTGAATGCAATAGGAACGAGTGCCCCTCCACCAATACCCTGAATTGCCCGATAAATACTAAGCTGGACAATAGAATTTGCCGTACCACATAAAGCTGAACCAATCATAAAAACAATAATACCGAAAATAAAAAATCGCTTACGTCCATACATATCCGATAATTTACCGAAAATCGGCATACCCGCCATCTCAGCTATCATATAAGCGGACGTAACCCACATCAATTTGTCAAAGCCGCCAAGGTCACCTACAATGGTTCCCATTGCGGTTGCAAGTATAGTATTATCCATTGATGCCATAAGTGTAGCCAACAATAGAGCTACTATAATAACCCCAACTTTATTTTTCTTTTCCATGCTCCTTTTTCTCCTCCACTTTTCCCAAATGTTTAGTTCTACTCTAATTGTTAAAGGATTGTGCACAGGCTTCATTCCAAACCATGTGATGTTATACCCTTTGCAAATTAGTGAATAATTCGATAAAATCAAGACAATTAATTAGATGTTCATCAAGCATCTTGTTCATTGATTATCTTGACTATCAAGATACAAACATTTTAAAAGGAGGGTCCTCTTTTGTCAAGAGATCGACACAATCAAGTTACAATTCAGCAGGAAGACTTAACTTTACGCATGCGGGGCCTAGGTAGCCGAACGGTTTTGTATCAGCAAAAAGTAGCAACTTCTCTAGGGTTATACAATAACGATTTTCTATCTATAGATATCCTTCATGAAAAAGGTCCTATCACCGCCGGCGAGCTATCCAAATTAACTGGACTTACTACAGGCAGCATTACCACATTAGTTGATCGACTTGAAAAAAACGGCTTTGTTCGCAGAGAACATGACCTCAATGACCGTCGTAAGGTGATCATTGTTCCTTTATATGAGAATAACGACGTTGGAAATGCCTACCTTCCTTTACACACTAAGATGGTTAAACTGGCGTCTTCCTTTACTGAGCAGGAGCTTGAGCTTATAACAACATTTTTAGGCAAAGCAAGTACCATCCTGGAAGAGCAGATTCACTATCTCAGCACTACAACGAGTAACTAAAACTGTATAATCGTCAAAAAGGACGATCTCCCATGAAGTCAAATGACTTTGAGATATCGTCCTTTTAATATAAGTATGGATCAAAGAGAAGCTGAAGCTTGAGCAACTAAAGAGACCAATTGTGCAGAATCAAATGTGTCTCCTTTTCGAAGCTTCAGGGTTTTCCTTTCAGGTGGTCCCTCAAATACTCCCTCTGGAAGCGTTAGCTCGGTTGTATTAAAGATTACAAAGCTGACTGCGTCTTTTGATGTCGAGATGGCCGCAGCGTATTTTCCATTTTTCAAAAAATGAGGTTTCTTATACTGAATACGTTCCTGCACATCCGGTATAGCCTGATGAACAACCTCACGTAGTGAGGTGGACAACTCCACCTGCCATGATTCTTTTAGCGCTTCAATAAAATCGATTACTTCCTGATTCATTTTTCATCTCTCCCTTTAAGTAATTAAATGGTTTGCCTGAATAAGCGCAGTAAGTTGTTTAACAAAATCAGGAGGTCCTTTGAGATCCGACGCATCTGCTATGACGAACATAAGATGATGAAATCAACACATCTGCAAAAGAATTTCAAAAATTTAATAGTTTAAATTCCCCTTATATTAATTTCTTGTTCATGTAGTCATTATCCTTCTGGCAATTTAGAGATATCCAGCTCGTTTCAAGCTAAAAAGGGAAAAGCTCCTAAGAGCTTCTCCCTCAACCTCGTACATAAAATTAGTGAATCGTTAGATTAAAACCGCTCTGAATATAATTCAGATTCGGATAAGCAATGTTGGAGGTTGTCAGGTTATTAAAGGTTGCAGCACCATTGCCTGTATAGGTGTAAATAGCTGCACCTTTATGTGGACCTGAGAACCGTGAAGTTGTTATTCCATCAAGTCCTGTACCGTTAATATTGATGTTGTTGAACACGATGTTCTCGAATCCACCACCATATCCAAATTGAATCGCATCACGCTGGGTATTAATGATGTCTATGTTATTAAATGTAACGTTCTTGATAGCATCATTTGATGCTTCAAGATCAATTGCGCCACGTTCACCCCCATAAAGATCTTTACTCGTGCCACTGTTAATAATGGTTGTGTCTGAGAAAACTACACCCGTATTATTCTGGAAATGATAACCTGGAAAAACGGTATTCATACGTATGCCGGAACCACCAACTGTATCAATGATATAGTTATGATCAGCCTTATGACCACTTCCTCCAAAGAAAGCAATCGCTGCCGCACGCCAGTTATTCTCAATGGTGTTATACGAGAAGGTATTATTCACACCAGCAGGTGCACCATTTGTGTTACTGGTCCATACTGCAAGACCATCGTCACCATTATTTCGCACACTGCTATTGCGTACAATTGAATTGCTAGTTCCTTGCGAGAAGTTGATGCCGTCTGCAAGATTGTTCCGAATCCGACTGTTTTCAACTACCAGCCCGGTAGCATAAATAGCAGGTGTATGAGCGTAGTCGCCTACCCACATTCCGCATTCAAAATGCTCTACCCAGACATCATGGATAATAGAGTTGGTTCCAAAGTTATCCATAAAACCTTTGTAAATTGCATTTTGTCCATAACGTGAGCGCAAATTAGAATTCATATATACATTACTGAAATCTAGCTTACCTGAAATACGGAGTGAAATACCACCGCCCGCAGCATTAGGATTGGTGAACTGAATATTGGTATGCCAGAGACCAGCACCAGTAATAGTGAGGTTATTGATCATATTACTAGCAGAACCAATCTCCCACATACTGCTAAGATTAAAGGTACCTGCTGGAATATAAATAGACTTTCCGCTTGCCACGGCTGCATTTACAGTAGCTTTAAAAGCTGCCAGATCATCTTGTCCGTCGTTTGCCACAGCACCGTAATCTGTTACAGATACGGAGTTAGCTGGGCGGGCAATTGCTGTTGGAACAGATTCAATTTCAAGGAAATCCACACCATATTCCAAGCTATCTCCATTGTTCTTCTGGATTCGAATCTTATCCCCAGGTTGGAGGGGTGTATCCATCTTCCAGTGAACTTCATCAAAACGGAATAGTGGACGTCCAGCACTAGGTGTATCGCCAGGCATATCACCTGAGAAATACTGCCAGCTGTAGTATGAGGTTAAGGAAACTGTTTTTACTTTCGCTCCATTCACATACACATCCAGTGAACCATTCAATCCCATCCCATCTGCAGAGTCAGGCATTGTAAATCTCATAGTTACACCTGCGCCGCCTTGACCCTGTCTGACCGTCCACTCTAAGTTCGAACCATTCGAAGGAAGAGCTATATAACGCTGACCAGAAGCCTCAGAGGCGATTAATGCTTGATCAAAGGTTGGCGCCGATTTCAATGTCGCGCCACCCCCGAGTGTAGCATCCTCGGTATCATATCGGCTATACGGCATGCTTGCACCACGCGCAGCATAGACAACGAGATTAGAAACACTTACATTATTCGCTTGCTTGGCAGCTATCTCATTAGCATCCACTTCAACAGTAGTGGTGACTGTGTAGTTACCATTAATCGCTGTCCAAGTCCCTGGAATCGCAACATTAACTATTGCCCCCGCTGCTAAGGCACCGTTATAAGATCCATTATAGGTTTGAATAGTGGACCCCGCAGAGTTTTTAAGAACAACGCTTATACCATGTGAACCACTTGCAGAGGCAATGGTTCCTTGATTCTTAAGATTTACATTAAACGCTACATTGTTATTAGCAACAGGATTACTTGGTGTCCATGTAACAGTTCCCACTAAGTCAGAGCTGGACACTGGAGCGATAATAAGTGACGCTGGGTTCGTGTAGCTGTTATTCGCTTCATTTTGTTCGATAACTAGGTTGTCTTCATCAACTTTGGCACTAACTGAATACGTTGCGGCAGGCTTAACTCCTGCGGTAAGTGTCATCGATGCTGTTGTCGATGCTCCAGTTGCTAGTACACCTACCGGAGCTGAGCCTACAAGCTCATTATTTAAATAGAAATTAACAGTAGTAGCTGGAGAGCTGGCATTGCCGATATTCTTTACGATTGCGTTCAGCGTAATCGCATTAGACTCAACCGGATTCGTTGGTGACCAGGACATGCCAGTAATCACCAAATCCGGATTCGGAGCTGGAGTACCGTATACTTCAAATTCGGCGATCTGTCCAGCTGGAGCACCCGAGTTGGCAGTAATATTAAGCTGTAGACGTTTGACAGTTGCGGTAACAGGAATGGTTACTGTATTTCCTGAAGCTGGATTAAACGAATACGATTGTGCTGACACCAGATTCCCAAATGTCGTTGTGTTCTGATTGTGACCGAGCACTTGAATCGTTTGGGTACGTGCTCCCCATGCAGCGGCTGGATTTAACTTTAGAACGATGGAGGAAACGTTGTAGTTTGACCCCAGGTCAAGTATCAATGAACTAGGATTACTGCCACCTTCCCAGTATGTGTTGGTGTTGTTGTCATTAGCATTTGCTGCCACAAATGATTGCGTATTAGAGGATGCGGTAATCGATTTGCCAACCGCGATATTACTGCCCGCAACAGGTGTGGCCGTTGGCGTTGGTGTGGCTGTTGGCGTTGGTGTGACTGTTGGCGTTGGTGTGACTGTTGGCGTTGGTGTGGCTGTAGGCGTCGGTGTGGCTGTTGGCGTCGGTGTGGCTGTTGGCGTTGGTGTAACTGTTGGCGTTGGTGTGGCTGTTGGCGTCGGTGTTGGTGTACTAGCTCCATAAATTTCGAACTCAGATACTTGCGCTGCCGGCCAAGCCGTATTGCCTGTTACATTCAGGCGTACATAACGAGTGCTGGTTGCTGAAAAATCAATCTTAACGGTGTTCCCTCCTGCTGAAGGATTGAACACATAATCAGCTGAACCAACAATGTCAGTGAATGTAGATCCATTTGTGCTGCCTTGAACGGCGAGTGTTTGCGTACGCGTCTCCCAGCCCGTTGGCAGCTTCAATACGATTTGGTCAATACTTGTCTCTGTACCGAGATCTACTTGGATCCATTGCGGAAATGCATTATTGCTGCTTTCCCAATACGTCTCTTGATTGCTGTCTTTCACATTGTTTGGACTATACGTTTGTGATTGACCACTAGCCGTCACAGTTTTGCCCAGCGTCAAATTCGCGCCACCAGAGGCACTAACAAATGTGAACGGACCCGCTGCCAGGTATAAACTTGAAATCAACAGGGTTACTACAAGCGACCAAACGACATACTTGTTGCGCATTATAATCCTCCTCTTAATGTAGATACTCACTAACGTGTCGCCTTATCGGAGTGCTCAAATGATAGCGTTTACAATCAAATTCATCTCAGAGCACATTAAATAACAACCGATCCTCCTTTCAATGTGAGACACTCTCATTATAGAGAAGAAGCGGATCAAGCTATAAGATGTAATTCTACGGAAAAGATATGTGATACCAATATCGCGAAACTACCCTAAATATGGAATCTATTAACATCACGTCCATCAAATAAAGGCCTGATTTCTCAGGCCCTAGTTTTTTATGAAGATTAACTTGTGGTTTTAAGTTCTTTTTCATTAGCTGAATCTGGAGAGTTTAATAAAACCACACCTCCAACTATTAATACTATGCCTGCAAGTGTAAGCATACTAAATGGATCCCCCCATATTACGATACCAACGATGGCGGTTAGAACTGTACCTACACCTGCCCAAATCGCATAAGCTAGGCTTAAAGGTAAAACTCTGAGACTTATGGACAAACTATAAAATGCGATAATAAAACCAATAATAACACCTATAGTAGGCAATATTTGTGTGAACCCTTCTGACATTTTCAGCATAGTTGTACCTATTACTTCGCTTATAATAGCTACCCCCAGTACCCAAAAACCCTTATTCTTGTTCATAACATTTCCTCCAAGCTCTAATGAGATCCACCAGAAAGTTTCATAATGACTACTCCACCAATGATAAGAATCAGGCCGAGTAATTTCTTCAGATTGAAGTTTTCTTTATAAATGATGACTCCAATTAACGCAGTTAAAGCCGTACCTACCCCCGACCAAATAGCATAAGCCGTCCCTAGTGGAATCGTTGAAAGCGCTAAAGAAAGACAATAAAAGGCTGAACCCATGCCGAGTAAGACTCCTATTGAAGGTAAAATCTTTTTAAACCCGTTAGAAACCTTAAGCATGGAGCTACCAAATACCTCGCAGATAATCGCTGTTGCCAGTAACACATATGAATTCAACAATAGCCCCTCCTTACTCCGTCATGTTTATTAATTCTTGAATTACTTTATCTCGTAAATCCTTATCTAAAGCTCCTAATCCGAACATTTCTGAATACCACAAACCGTCCGCTGCCAGCCTGACAATTGTGGAACGTACAGGATCTATTCCATCGTTCTCTATATTGTTTTGCCATACTGAGTATTGATCTTGAAATTTCTTAAGGATATCCGGATTCGTAAAAAGAGCAGCCGTAAGCGCTGTGCTAATCTCTTGCTCTTCCTTAAGATCGTCGTCAATCGCCTGAACAAACGCTCGTCCCCACTTCCCCGTTTCTCTAGATGCATTCGCTACTCTTTCTTGAACATTACTGAAAAAATCACTTGTTAACTCTTCCACCATACTTTTTATTAAAGCTTCCTTATTCGGAAAATGGTGCAGCAGTCCACCTTTACTGACCCCCGCTTCTTTGGCAACGGCTTCAAGCGTAAGCTTCTCCACCCCATTATTTTTAACTACTATAGAAGCTGCTAATAAAATACTACTTCGTTTTGAATTACTGTTCACGATAATCACCTCTGTTATTTACTATACCGTCTGGACGGTTTTATTGTCAAATAAAAAATCATTACCTTATATCAAAAAAAGCCTGGTAATCCAGGCCTCCAACATTTTAAAGCAATTACATTAATTTTTTAATATACCAAGCATCACAAGCAAAATGCTCTGACCCATCAAGCGGTTCATCCAAAAGCTCAAATCCATTTTTCATATAGAAACGGTTAGCTGCGTGCATGTTTTGAAGTGTCTCCAAATAACATTGGTTGTATTGAAGCTTGGCAAAGTCCAGCGCTGTGTTTAAAAGTTCGTTGGCTATCCCGTTACCTCTAATCGACTGAGATAAATACATTTTTTGCAACTCACATATCTTGTCATCATTCCCGAAAGGAGCAATGCCACACCCCCCTAATACTTCCCCTCCCTCTTCGACAACCCAATAAGCCCGATTCTCACTATGATTATAATAATCTGATAAATGATGCAGGCTGTCATCCTCCCAGGCTAGACCCGAGCGATTCCCGCCAAACTCAATTAGGCAGTCCCTAATGACCTTTTCAATGGAGCTATTATCTTTCATTTGTAATAGTCGGATATTCATGAGTAACGTTCTCCTATCTTTCGATTAGCTTTCTTCAGTTATTATATTGTATCAAGCTTCAGAATGGATAATTATAATGGGATTCAAACATAATATAGAGAAATTTATTTAGGAGGGGCTTCAATGAAAATGGCAGCTAAGCAACTCTCGATTGCAGCATTAGGTGGGGTTCATGAAATTGGTAAAAATATGTATATCCTGCAATACGCAGATGATATTGTTGTCATTGATTGCGGCTCTAAATTCCCAGATGAAAGTCTCTTAGGGATTGACCTAATTATTCCTGATGTTTCGTATTTATTAAATAATATTGATAAGGTACAAGCGTTGGTGGTGACTCACGGACATGAGGATCATATCGGCGGGATTCCTTACCTGCTTAAACAGTTGAATATCCCAATATATGCTTCCCGTTTAACCTTAGGATTAATCGAAAATAAACTTAGGGAACATGGAATTTTACGACAAACGAAACTCCATTGTATTAATTCAGAATCTACGTTAACCCTGGGAGCCATTACTACAACATTTTTTAATACAAATCATAGTATTCCAGATTGCCTTGGCGTAGTATTCGATACACCTGAAGGTATCGTAGTTCATACGGGAGACTTCAAATTTGACATGACGCCTGTCAACAAGCAGTATCCAGATATACATAAAATGGCCGATATTGGGAAAAACGGTGTAAAGATCTTGCTGTCAGAAAGCACTAATGCTGAGCGTCCTGGCTTCACCCCTTCTGAAAAGCTTGTTGGCGCTCACATAGAAGAAGCCTTTTTAAAAGCAGACCGTAGAATTTTTATTTCTACCTTCGCCTCAAATGTACATCGTCTACAGCAGATCATTGATGCTTCTCACTTAACTGAACGTAAATTGACCTTACTCGGCAGAAGTATGGTAAATGTAGTCAGAGTGGCCCAAGAACTCGGTTATTTGAACATTCCGGACGATATGCTGATCGAACCTGCAGAAGCTGCTAAGCTCACTCCGGCACAGGTAACTGTTTTATGTACAGGCAGTCAAGGAGAGCCCATGGCCGCACTATCCCGCTTAGCGAACTCAAGCCATCGATTGATGGAGATCCAGGCTGGGGACACGGTGCTGCTCGCAGCCAATCCCATCCCGGGGAATGAACGGAATGTTTCAAGGATTGTCGATAATTTATATATGCTGGGCGCTAAAGTTATCTATGGTTCACGCAGTGAGCTTCACGTCTCCGGGCATGGCAGCCAAGAGGAGCTTAAACTAATGCTGACTCTAATGAAACCTGAATACTTTATTCCGATTCATGGTGAATACCGTATGCTGCATCATCACAGCTTGTTAGCGGAGGCGGTAGGCGTCAAACCGGAAAATATCTTTATTCTAAAAAATGGAGACATCGTTGAGTCATCGTCTGGTGTTGTCCGCCAATCCGGTCGAGTGACTGCTGGGCAAATTCTAGTGGATGGCCTTGGGATCGGAGATATTGGAAATGTTGTGCTTCGCGATCGTCGCCAGCTGTCAGCAGACGGCATTCTGATTACAGTGATTACACTGAGCCAAACCGATGGACGTCTATTAAACGAGCCAGACACTATTTCCAGGGGATTCGTTTATGTCCGTAACTCCGATAATTTAATGGACGAGATCAACCAGCATGTAACATCGACCCTTAAAAAAATGAACGAAACGGATCTCGGCCAATGGAATATCATCAAGCAGACCATCAAAGAATCATTAAGTAAGTTCCTATACGAAAAAACGAAACGGCGGCCAATGATTCTTCCAATCATCATTGAGGTTTAATAAAAAGGAGTTCCCGTGGGGAGCTCCTTTTCTCTTTGTATCCAGTTGTAGAGGATAGATTTTAACTACATTTTAACTAAATTGCGCCCATGTATTCATCTTGATACATTCTGTCGCCATATTCCGTTGAATATTAATAATTTGCTCCAATTGGGAAACTCGATCTTGAAGCTTTAGGTTAGTTGGATCCGTTTTTAACTGTGCGGCCAATGAAAAGTATTGAGGCACTTCCCAGATACAACGTAAAGCAGTGCCTAAACAATAACCATATCTTGCAAGGGACTCGTCCCCCTGCCATCCTGAATCTTTTAATCCCTCGATATAGTTTTGGAATAAAGACTCTTTATATTCCTCGTAGCGATGATTAGGAAAAACTCCTAAGCTCATATTTACGCCAAACATTTTGCCAAGGTCTTCACCTATCCCCGATATACTCATAAATTGCCAGTCAATTAATATTAGCCGTCCGCCGTCCGTATCACTTTGAGTTAGCAGCATATTCATTTGACTGAGGTCTTGGTGTGCAAGCACTCGCGGCAAGCTATTCAAAGAACGCAAGCTTCTGTCAATCTGGTCTGTGAAGTCTTGGAACCATGTCCAGATACTACGTTCATTATCATTGTGTAATTGATTTATATATTTTGCTGGATTAGGGGCGTAGATTTTACTCGAGGTAGTCCATGATTTAAGCCAGTTTCTGCAAATCCACTTCTCATCAGGAATTTTCTTTCCTGTCAGATAAGTTCCATTGAAACGACCTAACTGTTCAGCGATGTAATCAAACTGTTCCTTTGTGTAAGCATATTCCCCATCTATTCGTTCCATCCATAACCATACGGTACCATCTGCTTGTTCCTCAACAAGATAACACTTAGGTGCCTTGATTGAGCTAGGAAGCTCGTCGAGAATCTTGGATTCAAAGACTAGAGCTTCTCGTCGCCAGTAATTGTGATGCTTAAGATTATCTTTCTCCGCACTATCTGGCTTGATTATCTTTAATATGATTGACCATGGAAGCTGCTTATGATTAATAGATGCAAAACCGCTTAGACGAAAGATACCCGCTGTTGTAAAGTTAGGTGTTTTATAATTTAAATCTTCACATGTAAAATTGACTATCTTTGCTTCGGATTCTTCAAAAATCCGCTGAACACAGCTGTTAAGCTGATGCATTTTATTCTCTAGCACATAGACCCTCCCTGTCTCTGTTAAGATCCCATTCTATTCCGCTAAAAAAAGCCTATGAAGCGTAACAGATTCGTTATCACTCATAGGCTTGTTCATCAAAGACTTACTTATTAGAATACTTTCGTTGTCCAATCTTCGCAATTCCAGATATCGGTTACGATGTCCTGATAAAAATCGGGTTCGTGAGAAATCATAAGAATGCTTCCTTTGTATGCTTTTAGAGCGCGTTTCAGTTCATCTTTGGCATCGATATCCAAGTGGTTCGTCGGCTCATCTAATACGAGAATATTAGTTTCGCTATTAATGAGCTTACATAGACGCACTTTAGCTTTTTCCCCACCACTTAGTACAGCAATCTTACTCTCAATATGCTTCGTGGTTAATCCACATTTAGCTAGAGCAGCACGTACTTCGAATTGTGACAGAGACGGGAATGTATCCCAGATTTCCTCAATACAAGTCTTGTAATTGCCTTCTTTCATCTCTTGCTCAAAATAGCCAATCTCCTGATGATATCCACGTTCTACTGAACCAGACAATGCAGAGATTTCACCTAAAATACTGCGCAGCAATGTTGTTTTACCAATTCCGTTTGCCCCAACCAACGCGATCTTCTGTCCACGCTCCATCAATAAATTAAGCGGTCTGGACAATGGAGAGTCGTAGCCGATAACCAATTCTTTTGCTTCGAAAATCATCTTGCCGGCAGTTTTACCTTCTTTAAAGTTAAACTGTGGTTTCGGTTTCTCCTTGGCAATCTCGATGATCTCCATCTTGTCGAGCTTCTTCTGTCTGGACATCGCCATGTTACGGGTAGCCACGCTGGCTTTGTTACGAGCTACGAAATCCTTCAGCTCTGCTATTTCTTGCTTTTGGCGATTATAAGCAGATTCAAGCTGTTGTTTTCTCATTTCGTAGACTTGTTGGAATTGCTCATAATCACCCACATAACGGGTCAGCTTTTGATTTTCCATATGGTAGATCAGGTTGATAACACTATTCAAGAATGGTATATCATGTGAGATCAGAATAAAAGCATTATCGTACTCTTGAAGGTAACGTCTCAGCCATTCAATATGCTGCTCATCCAGATAGTTCGTAGGCTCATCGAGGAGCAAAATATCTGGTTTTTCAAGCAATAGCTTAGCAAGCAAGATTTTGGTGCGTTGACCACCACTAAGATCGGCTACATCGCGATCCAATCCAATGTCAGTAATCCCTAGTCCACGCGCGGTTTCTTGTACTTTCGCATCGATCATGTAAAAGTCTTGATTTGTAAGTGTATCTTGGATGGTACCTACTTCTTCAAGCAGCTTTTCCAGCTCTTCAGGTGAAACGTCACCCATTCTGCCATACATATCGTTCATCTCTTGCTCAAGATCGAACAGGTACTGGAAAGCACTTCTGAGTACATCTTGAATCGTCATTCCTTTGGTTAACACTGCATGCTGATCGAGGTAGCCAACACGCACCCGCTTGGACCATTCGACTTTACCTTCATCAGGTTGCAGTTTGCCTGTAACAATATTCATAAAAGTGGATTTTCCTTCGCCGTTAGCGCCGAATAATCCGATATGCTCGCCTTTTAGGAGACGGAATGAAACATCCTTAAAGATCGCACGATCTCCAAAGCCATGACTTAATCCTTCAACATTTAATATGCTCATTTATGGACACCTTTTTCTTATTTTTCTCGCTATATTATAAGCAGGATTAGCTAAAAACTCAATGGAGAAGCAAAAAATTATCATTTTATGGGCTAATCCGCGAGCAATTTTAGTTTTGTGGACCGTCATTTGCCGAGAATGGGATTACGCTGGCGATTGCTCGTCATCTTTTATATGATAGTATGCATAGATACACATTGGAGTTGACTTGAGAACTAAGGAGAATTAGAAATGAATAAACTTGTATTTTTTCTTGGTCCAGCTGGAGCAGGCAAAACAACGTTAGCTAAAGCGATTGCTTCGCGGCGCAAAATACCTTTTTTCGATATGGATATTCTACTACGGCCTGCTGCTGACGCGATAATGACTTTACACGGACTGGATCCGGCAGATAGAGACTCAGCAGAGTACAAAAGGTTATGCCGCGATTTAGGTTATCGAATCACTATGGATGCTGCAATGGATAATATTGGCTTGGACGTAGATGCTTTTGTGGTTGGTCCCTTTACCAAAGAGGCGGCCAATCCTGACTGGATCAGCCATGAGTTAGCTCGGATCGGGCGTTCCCTTCATGATGTTGAGGTCAAGGTTGTCTTGGTAGGGTTAGCCAACGAGGAATTGTACCGGGAACGAATTCAAGACAGACAATCACCACTAGATGAATGGAAGTTCCAGCATTGGAATGAATTCCGCACTTCTCTTGGCAACCGTACGGTAGAATGGCCGCTCCCGGCTGAAAATATTGCGTTGATCGACAATTCTAACCCGGATATTAATGCTACTGTTGCGGCAGTAGAACGATTTATTTACGGCTAAACTTTCGGACTCAGATCACGTTAATTCCACTTTTATCACCTTTTGCGCAGAGTATCGGACCCCAGATAGCCTTATTTCCACATTTAGCACCTCTTGTACAGAGTTTCGGACTCCAGTGCAGCTATTCGTTAGAAAAGTGGCTTGGGGCGTGTTTTTCGTGCCAATAGCGACGATGCGGTCCGTTAGAATTGCAAAAGTGCGATAATGCTGCGTTTAGGGTCAGCTGAGTCCGTTAGCAACAGCGTTCGCGTCAAATAATGAGAGCAAACGATGTTTGAGGCTTTGACGAAGAGTTTTGGCTAAACTTTCGGACCCAGATGGCCTTATTTACACATTTAGCACCTTTTGTACAGAGGTTCGGACCCCAGTGCAGCTATTCGTTAGAAAAGTGTGCTTGGGGCGTGTTTTTCGTGCCAATAGCGACTATGCGGTCCGATAGAATTGCAAAAGTGCGATAATGCTGCGTTTAGGGTCAGCTGAGTCCGTTAGCTGCTGCGTCCCCCGTAAAATAATGACATCAAACGATGTTTGAGGCTTTGACGAAGAGTTTTGGCTAAACCTTCGGACCCAGATGATCTTATTTCCACTTTTATCACCTTTTGTGCAGAGTTTCGGACTCAGATCACGTTATTCCCAGAATTCTTTTATTGAATATACTTCTGACTGACCAAATCATCAGCAAGCACCGCGGTTGGTATCACAAATTCAACGGAGCCCATATAACCAGGTGCGACATCGTATTTGTTAAACACAATCACAAGCTTACCTTCGGTGTTGATATAAAAGCTCTGATCCTTCGTAATGGAGGTAAACTGATCCGTTGGCACATCATCGCCATACTCAGGGATCCAGTAAACTTTCTCAGAGTCTGCTTTCATTTGAGCAATCATCTGTTCTTTAATATTTTCACTGATGCGTTCAATGTATTGATCATCTTTAAATAGCATTGGCAATGTAATAAGGATCTGGTTCACTTTGTCTATCGTATCAAAAGTAACTTCCATTGAAGATGAACCAGCGGTTTCCTCAACATATCTGCCAATGGAGAAAATGCGCTCATTATCCGTTTTCACTTCATAACCTACATCCAGCCCCAAATGGCCCCCACCTTGTTCCTTCAACGCTTCGATCTCCGCTTGGAACTTTTCGTATAGTGCTTTATTCTCACTTAAATATTTGCTGTTCAATCCAAGCTCCAGTTCTTTGTTTTCCATATCGGTAACGGCTGGAACCTTGATATTAGCATCGTAGTTCTCTTCTTCTACAACGTATTCTTTAATAGTTAGTACTTTTATTATCCGATCAACGCCTGGAATGGAAGATAATGCACTAGCTACGGTTGTACTAGTGTTTATGGCTACTAGAAAAATAACTGCGGCCGCACCAACACTAGCCACCCACTTAGTTGTCGTGTGTTTTTTTCTATTGGCTTTAAGTGACTGCTTTATAGAGCGGTTTACAATCAAATCAAGTTCTTCCGGAATGGGAATATCGGTATACTCTTTATGTAATTCTTGTATTCTTTCGTCCATCTTACTTTATCTCCTTTAAGGCTTCATCATTCAGCTTCACCCGCAATAACTGAAGGGCCTGATACAGCCTTGTCTTTATTGTATTGGTGTTCTCGTTAAGAACTTCAGCCACTTCATTAATCTTCATATCCTCAAAATATCTAAGCACAATCACACTTCGGTATTTCGCCGGCAGCTCTTCCAGTGTTCTTTTCAAATCCATATCTGTATAGCTATCCTCAACAGCCGGACTATAGGTTTCTATTATCTCTGGCTCCATCGTCTGAACCTTCTTGTTTCTGCGCAAAAAGTCTAAGGAAGTATTCACGACAATCCTGTAAAACCAGCTTTTCACGGCATCGTGATCCTTTAGCAAATCCATTCGTGTCATCGCTTTATAAATAGAATCCTGCACAATGTCGAGGGCATCCTCTTTGTTTTTCACATAACTGTAAGCAAGCCGGTATACATTTTCTTTGTTTTCTTTGATACATCGCGTCAATATTTTCTCGGTTTTCCTATTCAACATGGTCGATTATCCTTCTCTGTTTGTGATCTGGTGTTGTAACAGGAGTAAGACGTTTGGTGAGTATAAAAAAGTTTGGAGATTCCAAATAAATTATTTATTTTCTTTTTCCAAAGCTTTAATTAGAATTGATGCATAATACTTGGCACCCTCACGTTTCAAATGAACACCATCTTTGTAGAAGTAGTCGTCTTTTCCTTCACTAGCTGAGTACCAGTCTACTATGGTCGTATTCCTGAATTCACTGGAAACTTTTGAAAGGGTGGAATTCACAGTCTGCTCCCACTTTCTCGGCACACGTGTATTGACCAAAATAATCTGCTCCGCATCGCTTAACGAGTTTAGTAGTTTACGTAATTGCTTGGTGTTAAAAGCTCCATTCGTCCCCAGCTCTATGATCATCCGCTTCCCTAACCGTCCTTGTGCTCTAAGCTGATCAATTACCTCCTGTGCCTGCATCATCTGTCTGCCGACCTTTCCATCGATGACAATACCAGGGAGACTTTCTACCAAAAATGGTGCTGCATCCAAAATGACAGAATCGCCAATGGCCGTAATATTCTTTCCGGTTTGATTTTTCTCGGTTACCGCTATGTTTCCTTCTGGTTCAAATTGTTGCTCTTCAGTGTCAGGTTTTTGCTTCTCAACATCAGTCGTATCTTTTTCTACGGGTGGTGCCAATAAATTGTGATCTATTGGATCTTGCGCTGTTCTCTCTTGCTGTACATTCTGCTTATCTGCAACTTCGATTGTAGGTGTGTCAGATTCAGCATTGGATAAATATCCATTGCAGGCAATCGGAATAAGAACCAAAAAGATCATGGTCATAAGAAAGACTGGGCGGTAGCTGCGGCGTTGTTTTGCACTCCAATTGTTCCAAATGTTTCTTAATGATCCACGCCGGAGCGGCTCCTCCACATATTTGTATGATAAGGCTGCCAGTAGAAAACTTCCTGCTAACTGAAGGATAATTCGAAGCACGCCGCTCTCATCTGGATTCCCATTAGGGCTGGTAAGAATAATTACGGGATAATGCCAAAGATATAAGCTATATGAACGTACACCTATCCATCGCATAGGTTTCCAACCCATTTTCCGTCCAAGAGAACTGGCAGGATGAGCAAGCACAGCAATCACTACTGCAGTAATGATAGAGATGATCAAAAATCCACCCCGATATAGTGATTCATCAAACTCGTTAACCCGGTAAACTAACACCATTAATACCAGCAGTCCCAGAGCACCAATGATATCAAACATATAACGAGATCTTTCTGTGACTGTATTTTTAAGTTTCTGACTAGGCCATGCAACGGCAAGCGCCGCTCCAATTAGAAGTGCAAATATGCGAGTATCTGTTCCATAATAGACCCTGCTTGGATCTGTGCCCGGTACATAGAACATAGCCATGGCTAAAGCTGATACAGCAGCACAAGCCAGAATCCAGGCGATAAGTTTACTTCGACGAGGTATGATCTTTAGTCCTAATACGAGCAGCAGCGGCCATAGAATATAAAACTGTTCTTCAATAGAAAGTGACCATAAATGTCCGATCGGTGAAGGAGGTCCAAAGCTTTCAAAGTACGAAACATCATGAAATATTAACCACCAGTTATTAACGTAAAATAGTGATGACATGAAATCTCCTGTCAGCCCATTTAATCTCGTGGGATCTATGATTAAGAGCCATATGGTGACAACGATCAGCATGACTATCGTCGCCGGCAGCAACCTCCGTGCTCTACGTATCCAAAAGTCCAGAAGGTCCAATCTTCGATGACGCTCCCATTGGTTAATGATTTGGTCTGTGATGAGATAACCCGAGATCACAAAAAAGATTCCCACTCCCAGCAGTCCACCCCCAGCCCATTTCAAATTCAAATGATAGGCTATGACAGCGAGTACGGAAAAAGCTCTTAGTCCATCAATACCAGGCATATAACGCTTGTTGTCATTCATTCTGTTTCAGTCCTTACCCTTAATTTGTTGTTCATAGGCAGGACGCAGGAGCAGCTCAAAAAGTTCTTTAAACTGGCTAATCTGTTATCAAAAGTAAAAAACACCCGCGCAAGAATTACCCTGCTGGATGTTTTTAATAATTCTAACTACTTTTACAAACTTCTAAATGGTTATTTCTGAACTTCAACCTGTAGAATTTCTGATACGAATTGAACAGGTACATAGGTTTTGTTATCTTGCAGAACAGGTGCGGCACCTAAAGCTTTAGGAGTCATTTTTGCGAAGAAGTATGAATCTTTGTTAAGCGTAACACTTGTCCACTGCGCTCCTTTCATCAACTCAGCGGTTTTGGTAGACTGATTCCATTTCAATTCATAGTTTAGTTGACTGGCCACATCACGAAGCGATACCATGAGCACGCCTTTCTTATTCGTGAAAGTAGCTACTTTTTTCAAATCTAGCTTAGTTGTATCCGTTGAACTATGATTTAAGCTGAACCGAAACTCTGGTGAACCTACATAACCTGGTGCAATGCTGTATTTAGGGAATACGATTACTAAGTCACCTTTATCGATATAGAACGACTGCTCAGTTGAAGTTCCTGTGTACTCTTCTAAGAAATACTTATCTGAATCCTTTTTAATCTCTGCCAGAATGTCTGCATCGAGCTTCTCTTTGTAGTTAGCGCCCAGTAGATCCGTTAGTGCAACAGGTTCTGCCTCAGCTATATTTTTCACATTATAAGTATCGATCCGCGGCATGCTTGTTCCACCTTCAGAACCTTCAGTAGTAACAGTCAAGGAGATAACGCCTGCTGGAGAACCTGTTCCATCTGATTTCAGATCATAAGTAATGTAAAGAGTATAAGGATGAAATTCCATTTGATCAGCTTGTGCTTTTTTGCCCATTTCTGCGGCGTCTTTCTCCCACTGTGCCAGATCCTTTTCAGCATGAGAGAGGATAATATCGTTCAGTTCATCTTGATAATGAGTATCCAGCATTCCTGTTAGCTGTGGTACTTTTAAATCTGCAATCAGGTATTTACTTGTTGTGTTAAGTACTTTTTCTTGTACTTTAATGCCAGCAAGGGCTGGTGTCTTGGACGGTAAAGCCGCAGAAGCATTAGCTGTTACTTGTGTGGAAACCATAGCATGAACCGGTAAAGAAGCTGCACTCACTCCCATAATGGCTACACATCCAACTGCACTCATTTTAAATAGATTTTTTGTTCTTTTGTTCATATCTCGTCATCCTCCATCTCTATTTATAAGTGCCTTCCGATGACACTCATTAGCTAGGACGCAGGAGGACCTCTAAAAAGTTTGCTGGTTTTCTAATTTAAATATGATTTTTTCAACTTCTGTACCCCGTAACTCTACGTAAAAAGGCTGCACCTTATCATTTAGACAATACTCCAGCCGCAGTCTGAGGTTTTTCCATGTGACCATTTCCAATGCTTGTTCTATCGGGAAAAACCCAACTTCTAAGCTCTCGGAACTAGTAGCAGGTTCGCCGCCGATGGCTTTCCCTAGAAATAGGTTAGTACAAATAGATCGATCAACATTTTGAAAAACTCCGCAGAACTTATTAATCTCTATATCAATGCCCGATTCTTCTTTGGCTTCCCTGATTGCTGCTTCGATAAGGGACTCCTCCTCTTCAACCTGTCCGCCTGGCATCTCCCATCCTCTACGTGGACCCTTTTATTAATAAGATTTCTTCTTGATCATTGAATACAACTGTAGCTGCTGAAAGAATATGTTTGGGGGGATTCATATCCATTGTTACCTCGCTCTAAATTTATTCTAAGCCCTAATTAATTCTGAATACAGGTCCTTTGGGTGAGAAAGGCAAGTCATTTCCCTTGGGCAAGATATAAGCATGGTCTCTTTTAATGGTCAGCTTGTCACAATAACCATCTGTAATAATTAGAAGTGGTCCTTTTTTCGGAAAATCCTCAGCTTGTTGAATCAAATCAATAGCTGGTTGTAAGATCGTTCCCCCTCTTCCCTTCACTTGTACCCGATCCGCGATAGCCTCCGGGGGCATGTAACCTGCATCATAAGGACAAGCATCACAAAAGATAATCCGTGCAAAAGGAACATCACGAGCCTGCGCATAACTTGAAATGGCTCCTAATGCTTTGGCCAGAAGCTTTTTATCCATTGAGCCTGAGGTATCTAAAATAACTCCAAAAGTACGGCCATCATCTGCAGCACCGCTATGAACCCACTGTGGTCGAGGGATATCAGGTGTAGAAGATTGACGTCTGCTAATTCGTGAATAAGATCTGGTCTTCTCAAGCGGTGAAAAATAATGATCAAACCACCGAGCAAGCTCTACATCCCATTTAATAGGTGGCTGGCCTAGCGCTCTAATCTCTTCAACTAGGCCTGATGGCAAAAGACCGCGGCTTTGCTCTTCATGATACATCAGTCCTTGTTGCATAGCATTTTTACAGAAATCATCTAACGTCTGTCCTTCTCTCGCATCCCAAAAACTTGATGAACCGTTATCTAAAATGTCACCAAGTCCATTCCCTCTCAAGGTCGCCAGTTTCTTATAAGTGCGGATATCTCCGACCATACGATCATAAATCGTTTCAGCAGATAAACCTTTAAGCTCAGGATCTAATAAGAGTCCAATTCGCGGATACTCCCCTACACTCATTTCTACTAGCCATAGATTTATTACGTAGTCACAAGCCACATTCCAAAGATAATGATCCCGGCCAAGACATCGCTCGTGATGCTGAAGCCCCGCGTGCAGAAGCTCATGCGCCATCACGAAAATACACTCCTCATCGTTTAGTCCGGCTGCAGGGTTCATAAATATTTTGCGCTCAATAACGTCAATGGCAGCTATGGAAATATCAAATCGCCGACATATCGCTGAATCTTCTATAATCTCAAAGCCGGCGGCAAGCGCACCTAATAAAGGATATCTGTCCATAAACCATCGTTTTGCACGTTGTGGAGCGGTTAATGAAAGTGCAGGGTCACTAATAGTATTAGCATGGCCTCCAGCAACACTTACTGCATTCGTCACAGCATTAGATAACCCATAAGCAAAATAGGCTTCCCAATCCGGTGCTTTTCCCCAGTATCTTTTGGTGGTTTCTCTAACATTCATATCCAGTTTTGAAACACCCGCAGTCCCAAAATATCTGGAGGTGTCCGGAATTCCTTTTATCATAAACTGCTCGTAAAGCTGTTGTTCATCTTTAATTGTAAGATCAATTCGCGACTCCATATCTGCGGGTACTTTCCCAAGCTTCAAGTCATTTAAAAACTTTGCTATGTACACATCACATGCAACGTTCCACGCCACTTGATTCTCTTTAATCTTTAAATGTCCAAGACCTAAATGAAGAAAACAATGTGCCAAAACGTACATCCATTCAGCAACCTCGCCACGCCTTTTAGGATGAGTGTAAATATAACCGTTATTAGTGACAATTGCCCAGCCGTCTTCAGGATAGGGACTATTTTCATTATGAATAATCGAAGCTCGAACAGATAACGGCGCAAAAATAGGATGATCCGCGATTAACGAACATGCTTCATTAAAATTTTTCAAAGCGGGATTATCTGGAGTTGTTTTTTTAGCCATATTTACCCCCGCTCTTTTATTGCAAGACGTGGTAAATCACGTACAATTTCAACCATTAACCAATCTGGAATATTATCACTTTGCTCCTGCTTAGCAACTACTAGCTGTGCAATTTCGAAGCTAATGACGGACAAGTCTTTAATCAGCTTTTTAACAGTGTGTGCAAATTGGCGATGTCCATCTCGTACGTTATCTTTAATCGGAGGGAGTTCTTTGATAATCTGGGCACGCAAGGATTGCGCCAGGAAATACAGGAGATC
The DNA here is from genome assembly GCF_037992965.1 of Paenibacillus sp. FSL E2-0190. Lineage (NCBI taxonomy): Bacteria > Bacillati > Bacillota > Bacilli > Caryophanales > Paenibacillaceae > Paenibacillus > Paenibacillus sp. FSL E2-0190. The sequence continues at coordinate 3,276,382 of NZ_CP150306.1, read as the reverse complement.
CCGATCTTCTGGAGCCGTTGGAAATGAGGATTTACCATCTATAATTTGATTAAGTTCATATTTTCCAGTTAGATTTTTATAAAAAGCCCTGAATTGTGTGGCGTGAGCAGGTGTCAGTGAACCATTCGCTAAAATCCCCACGGTATCCGCATTTATATCATCGCCAAACTCATGTAGTGCATCACTAAGCATATGCCAAGAGCGTGGCGTGGAGAAAGGCTCTTCAGTCTTTGGAGGTGCACTCCACAAATGATCGGGACGCAATTCCAGATATTCAATAACCATAGGATGAATGTTATGCTCATATGCCCAAGAGATCCAATTTTGAAACGATACATTTAACTGTATATGGAACATCCGATTGATAAGCGCGGAGGACATAGGTTTAACAATTGCACTATCTTGTGCACGGTTACCAGCTCCTATTACTATAGAGCCCTCAGGTAGGTGATAATCGCCTATGCGGCGTTCGTGGATGAGACTATAAAAAGCTTTTTGCACTTCTTGAGAACAGGCATTAAGCTCGTCCAGGAACAAACAATAAGGTTCATCCCGAGCAATCATTTTTGGAGGACAGAATTGGCTCTTACCGTTAACGATTTGCGGGACTCCAATGATGTCTTCAGGTGCTAATTGAGAACCTAATAGAGACACACAAGGAAGACCCACCTGATCAGCAAAAGCTTCTACTAGCGAAGATTTCCCAATACCAGGCGCCCCCCAGATAAAAACAGGCCGAATCACAGAAACGTTTAGAAGTACTTGCATAAGTTGAATAGGTGTTACAGGAGTTGCTAGATTCAAATAAATGCTCCTTTTTTAATGAAATGATAATAACGATAACTATACACAGTATAACAAATAATTCATTAGCTCAGGAACGAACTTCAACAACAGATGAATAACCCCACATCCTAGTCGAGGGTTACTATTTATTTCAGGGGAGGTTGTTGCGCAGATTTTAATAATTTCCCACCGTCATAATGTTTCCCATATTTTTTCACTATTTCTTTAATTTCATTATCTTCAGGAATTGAGTTTGAGATTTTCCATGTTAAAAAGTAAGCCTGTACTTTCCCGCCATAAAAAACCCATGAAAAAAATCTCATAGCAAATTTATGTGCACCTTTTTTCCTGAAATTATTCATGGAGCTTCCTTTTTTCCACACCGTTATAGTCTGCCCGACACCTCCCTGAAGTTGTCCAGAGAGCTCAGCATATAGGAGATTTTCATTTTTCTGAAGTTGCTTCTTAACGAAATTATTAATAGTTCCATTAATCATAATTCTGAATATATTGAAATTTTCTCCTCGTGTTACTGAGATAATCGCCGTTTGGGGTAACTCTACAGCTCTATCGCCTAAAGTGAACTTTGCACCGTACTTATTGTTTGGATCTTGATGCTTAACCCATTCTCTCAATATAAACTCCCCCGATCCTTTCCCTATATATATTATCAACCCACTCTATTTCATTCGAAAAAACAAACCTTTTCTTGACGAGATATAAAAAAGGATGATATATTGTTTCACGCTTTAATAATTAAGTAGTTAATCATTTAGTTGTTATCTAAAATTTAATGGAATTACTTATTCCGCCCTATTTCATAACTTTAGGAGGCGTGATTTGGCTAATAATGAAGATTTTCTTCAGATATCTACTATGTTCAAATCCTTTTTAAAAGGAATCTCTCAAGATTGGAACAAACAAGACTACCCCCTAAATATTACACAGTTCAAAACCCTCAGGACTTTATCTAAGAACGGTCCACAAAACGTATCACAGATTGCTGCAGCTCTTGGTATTACCTCAGCAGCAATTACAGGCGTAACAGACCAATTAATCGCTGAAGATTACGTAAATAAGGAACGCGCCAAGGATGATCGAAGAGTGGTACACATCACCATTACGCAGAAAGGAGAAGCAACGATTAAAGAGGTGCAGGAACGCCATCAAGAACTTATGGAATCTTACTTTAAGATACTGCCCGATGAAGATATTGAGCATTTAAGAAGAATTTTCGCAGTTATAATTTCTGATTTAGACAAGAGATAAAATTTAAAAAGTGGCGGGGAAACAATCGAATGGAACATTTATCCAGCAAACGAAAACTTAGTATTATGATAGCTATTATGGCTGCAATGCTGTTCGCAGCGATTAATCAGACAATTACAAGTACTGCTATGCCGCGTATAATCGCAATTCTTGATGGCATGGATTACTATACTTGGACTATTAACATTTATTTATTAACATCAACAATAGCGACCGTTCTTGTCGGTAAGTTATCTGATATGTTCGGACGTAAACCCTTTCTATTAGCAGGTATTCTATTATTTATGGTTGGGGCTTTTCTGACAGGAACATCTTCCGATGTTTATCAATTTATCATTTATCGTGGGATTCAAGGGGTAGGTGCAGGTATTATTCAATCCACCGCATTTACTGCCGTAGGTGACTTATTCCCTCCGCGTGAACGTGGTAAATGGATGGGGTTGATGATGGCCGTATTCGGTTTCTCCAGTGTGCTTGGACCAACGCTTGGAGGCTTTTTGATTGACAATATGGATTGGCATTGGCTGTTCTGGATCTTCCTACCGCTAGGTGTAGTAGCCTTCGTCATGATTCTTACCTTATTTCCTAAAGGCAAACGCGGGGAGTCAACCAGCATCGACTATTTAGGTTCCTTGCTAATGACAACCACCATCGTGCCTCTACTGCTTGCCTTCACCTGGGCAGGTACAGAATATGATTGGGGTTCTTCGCAAATTCTCGGCCTGTTGGCGGGAACTGTCGTTTCGGCACTTCTCTTTATTTTTGTCGAATCCAAAGCTAAAAATCCAATCCTTCCGCTTCATCTATTTAAGAATAGTGTAGTTACCATATCTAATATTATTGGTTTTATTATGAACTTCGGTATGATGGGAGCTATGATCTATCTTTCCTTCTTCGTACAAGGTGTTCTGGGGATCTCCGCGACATATGCAGGGTATGTTACTATGCCAATGTCGATCGTTATGGTTGTAGCCAGTGCCCTTACCGGACAAAAGATGGCGAAAAAAGGGAAGTATAAACGTTACGCATTAATTGGAATACCCATTATGATTGCTGGTATGACAATTATGGTATTTATGAATAATGTACCGATGGCTGTCCTAAGTATGATTGTGTTTGGTCTTGGGTTGGGATTGGGGATGCCAGTATTCTCACTAGCTACTCAAAATGCGGTTTCACACACCGAACTGGGTGTAGTAACGGCCTCCTCACAATTATTCCGTAATTTAGGCGGTACGATCGGTATCGCAGTCATGGGTACCGTTATGTCCAATAGTCTTACCAAAAACTTGAAGGAAGCTCTGCAATCGTCATCAGCACCGGATTTCACACAGATTGATCCAAAACTTGCTGAGCAAATGCTCTCCTTCGCTAATCCACAGGCATTAATGAACAAACCATTGCTTGAACAGACTCAAGCTAGTCTGCCAGCCGATGTGCAGCCTGTCTTCTTACAAATGATTGAGGGTATCCGTGACGCTTTAGGACAGACATTGTCATCCGTGTTCTTAACCGGGACCATTGTGCTTGTTGTAGCTTTCGTGCTTGTCTTCTTCCTGAAGGAGCTTCCACTTCGTACTTCTAACCAAATGCCAGTTCCTGAAGAAGCTGAACAGGACCCGTCAAACATGAAATCTTCAAAACTTGCAGTGGATAAAGCCTAACCGCAAATTACTTTGAAACTGACTATAAAACAACAAAACTGCAACGTACTCATGCGTAACTGAGTAAGTTGCAGTTTTTGTGTTGATCTATTATTTTACAGGTGAAAGCTCATCTTCTGTTACCCACTTATGATTTTTCACTTCATCTCCACCCGTAGTAGGTTTGTAATTAATCATATAGACAGTGGTTTTTTCTGCTGAGTTAATCTGAGCCGTTGCACCCTTCATATCCTTCATATGATCAGATTCCATAATGACCTCTGAGCCTGGTTGATAGGATATATCCTCTGCTTCTTTTATTTCTTCATGAATAATCCACTTATGATTGGTGACCGGCTGACCTCCTGTAGTAGGTCTATAGGAAACATTATATGCTGTCGTCTCATAAGCTCCCACAATTGTCGCAATGGCTCCCTTCATCCCTTCCATATGGTCAGTTTGGATCACAGCTTCACTTCCTTCTTTGTAAGTAGGATTCTCCGCTACCCTCAGATCTTTTGGAACTTCACCTGAACTTGAATGTGAGTTATGTTCCATTTGTGTATCGTTAGAAGACATCTGATTGCCATAGCTATTGTCATTACTACAAGCACTTAAGCTGAAAGCAGCTGCGACGACTAGTAGAAATAATTGCTTTTTCATATAAAAGACCTCCGAAATTTTATCTGCCTATAAGTATTATTTTACCCATTTCAGAAAATCACAAACGGAACTAAGGATTCACAGTTTGTAAAACAGTAATTTATTTTCCATTAAATGAGTATTGTCTCAATGCTTAAACTATATTTATAATGTTTTCTGAAAGGAGGCTGCTATAATGAAGACTAAAATATTCACTTTGTTGCTTCTTTTGGGTCTGGTGAGCATGGCTACTATGATCGGTTCTGCTAATGCAGCTCCGGTATTAACCATAGGAAGTTCTTCAGGAGATGTATGGGATCTACAATATAGATTAAAAACCCTTGATTTCTATACTGAGCCCTTAGATGGGGTATACGGATCACAGACGAAAGCAGCGGTTGCTAAATTTCAAAAGGCCTATGGCATAAGCGCTGATGGGATTTCGGGGACAAAAACTTGGAATATTTTAAAAAAACACACGCTTAATATTAATGAAATGGATATTTTGGCTAAAGTTATCTACAGTGAGTCTCGCGGTGAGCCTTATGTTGGACAAGTTGCAGTGGGTGCAGTAGTCATGAATCGTATACAATCTAGTCAATTTCCTGACAATATCAAAGAAGTTGTATTCCAAAAAGGAGCTTTCACAGCCGTATCTGACGGCCAGTATTGGCTTACACCAAATCAGACAGCTTATTTAGCTGCTCTTGATGCTGTTCGAGGTTGGGACCCGACAAACCATTCAATCTATTATTTCAATCCCGATACAGCAACTAGTGCATGGATTTGGTCACGTCCGCAAAACTTAAAAATTGGTAAGCATATATTTGCAAGTTAAACGCATCAAATAGCTAAGATCAACAAAAGCCGATCTAACTACGATAGTTAGATCGGCTTTTATTATTAAACCTATTCGGTTGTGTTAGCATCCATTCCAAGCACTAAAGCCACCAAATATTGCAGTGAATTGTACTTATAAGCTTTTGCTTTTAGGAATGAATTCTTAAACATAACTTCGAAATCCCCTTTTATGGATTCGATAATTTTGTTTGGTTATTGAATGTAAAAATCATCTTTAATTCATCATCATATGACTTCCCGCATTCCTCTAAATAACTATCACCAGTGTATTCTTTTAAAGTTTTCCTCCAAAAATGCTGTGCTCTCCTATTTGTATCCGTGGGATTCGTTTGCAGCTCCCAGTTACCCAAATGAAGCTTAAAGACTTCCTTAGCCGCATATTCAGCGATCCCCTTACCACGGAAGGGCCGTAGAATAAAAAATTCATTCAAATAGAATTCACAAGCAGACGGTGTGTATGGTGGTGTAGCAACTAATGCAAACCCTACTGGAATATCATTTTCTTTTATTAAATAAGGATACAAAATGCCAGCTTTCTCCCACCAAATGTCGAAGACTTTATTCTGTTCCTGCAGTGACTGTGTCTCGTCCTCCTCGAATATCCCATATCGATTAGGAATCGTCCCCCATATTTCTGATAGATCGTGTAAGTATAGTGGGTAAAGGTTGTTAATAATAAACTTCGAGGCACTGTCAGTTAAGGTAATTGTGAAATTCATGTCGTACCCTCCTTACCTTCTGTTCGAATTCCTGAATATATTTATGGAGATCACTCAAATATTATGGTTACTGGAACAAGCTTAATCTCCATCATACCTCCACAATTTCTTGTCTATTGTCACTTCTTTTTTAGTATAATTACGACCTCGCTCTAGTTATATGCCATATTCGATTAGAATTAATTTTTATATAATGTCACCATTTATATTTGATAATTAAGTTAAGCGTACCTACTGTACTTCTATATACTCGTCTTAACTTTTGCGGATATAGTACAAACCTCACGCATATTATAATTGTATGAAAATGGGGGGTGTACTCAGATATGCCGGATCCTTTTGTTTCGAGACCTCTAGATGAAATAAGATTCTGGTCACGAATCATCAAAGAACACTCTTTTTTTCTTAAACCTTGGGTTTCGTTGTGAAGACACGCAACTAATTAATGAAGCAAACCATTTCTATGCCACATTCGAAGCCATAGAGAATAAATCACTCGGATTTACTGTGGATTCTGATCCAGCAGTAATATGGAAGTTTAATGAGGAAGTTCATAGTGCAGCTTCACATATCTGGGCGTTTAAAAGGAAAATACTAGGTCTAATTCTACAATGTAAGCTTCCAGGCGGAACGAAAAGCAATGACAATGATGAAAGAAGCACTATACAAAACAAAAGTTTCTAGTACAGCTATTAATGCGGCAAATAAAAAGATGGATGAAGGCGTGAAGTATGAAGGACAGTTCGTAGATGGGATCAATAAATATCGGAAAAAGTATGGTATTTCAGATTAAATTATTATTAAATTCCAAAAACCACGTCAGAGTTTCCTCTAACGTGGTTTTTTTGGATGATAAGCTATTTTTTTGAATAAATGATTTTCTTAATACTATCCCTAGATAGGCAATATTCATCTGAAAGCTGGTCAACCGTTGCACCCACAGCAAACCTTAGACAGATTTCGATGTTTCTAGATCTTAAGTATTTTCTGCTCCCTGACTTTTCGCCCCATTTTACATGTGATTCTTCAGGCTTAGGGATATAAACCATACCCCCGTTGATATATTTCTGAATTTCCTCTAATAATTCTTTTGGGAAAATCGTATCTGCATTTACATATTTCATAATCGCTCTGCTCCTTAAACTTTTTATGAGTTTGAAGGTAGCAAAGTCTATTCTTTAAACAACCCATGCACACTGCACTAGCGGTAAAATCAATTTTTCGCTCTATACAAACAACCGCCGTTGTTTATAAGTCTAGACTTTGCATAGAGCTGATCGCTAATCTTCTCACGATTGTACACCCTCCTTTTTAATGTGTAATTACTTGTTCCAAAATACGCTCTGCTGTTTTTTCTCCATTCGCAATACAATCTGGAATGCCTACACCATAATAGGAGCATCCAGCAAGGATAACATTAGGATACCTGTCTGTCATCTTCTTCTCTAAGGATACTACAATTTGATGATGAAGTTTATGGTAATTTGGCATTACATCATGCCATTTGGTCACATCGTAGGTAGCTGGCTGTCCTGTTATCCCGAGACTGGTCTGTATATCTTTCAAAGCCACCTTCAATAGTTCCTCTTCAGATAGCTTGATCAACGAATCATAATGAGGGTTTGAGCTTTTATAAAAGAGTCTGACAAGCAGACGCTGTTGTCCTGACGTATGCTCCCACTTGCGACTTGTCCACGTACACGCATTACATAGAACATCATCGCTGTTGGCAGTGATGAACCCTGTGCCATTCGCAGGCAGCTGACTGTCGGGGATATCAAATCCTAAATATACACTAATCATAGAACTATTATATAACTGATTGAAATCTTCATTTAGTTCTTCGTCTTGAAGTAGCGCTTGTGCAGTAGAATGCATCGTTCCAAGTACGACAACATCGGAGTCTATGATTCGTCCATCTGCCAAAGTTACCTGGTACTGCTCTCCACGCTTCTCAATTCTTTCGGCACGAATCCCTTTGATGATCTCCGAATTAGAAAGATGTTCTTCCATAGAGTCGATCAAGGCAGATACACCTCCCTTGAATGACATGAACTTCTTATCACCATTCCCTTGAAATTTGGCTTTATTTGCGGATAAGCCTTGAATAATACTGCCGTATTCATTCTTATAATCAATCAAATAAGGCAGCGTTGAGGCTATTGTAAGTTCGCTTAGCTTCCCGGAATATACACCTGAAAGAACCGGTGAAATTTGCTTCTCGACAAGTTCTTTTCCAAAGAATGCTTCTAGAAAATCACCCACGGAATCGTTTTTCGTAAACTTATTATTGGGAGTGTAGAAATCTTTGAGTGCTTCAACCTTTCCTTCAGCTGAGATCAGTTCTGTTGTAGCAAGCGACTCCATACTGAGCGGAATGCCAAAGACTGCATCTTTAGGAATTTGCTTCAGTTTACCTTCTGTATAAATAAAGGATATTCCTGTCGCGTTATATACAACCTCATTTTGTATACCCAACTCTTCAATCAGAGGTGCAACATTCGTTTTGCGAGTGACAATAGAATCTGCCCCAGACTCCATAATGAAGTCTTCTTGTTTTAGTGTTCTGATTTTGCCGCCCAGTCTATCGCTGGCTTCAACCAAAATGATTTTTACATCTAGCTTGTTATGCTCTATAGATTTCTGTAAATAGTAAGCGGTAGACAATCCAGTAATTCCCCCGCCAATCACGACAACTGTTCTCAATTCGTTGACACCTACCTCGTGGTTATAATCTGTTCAATTCAATTGTGTACATTATATCATAGGAATTTATAAGAATTTACATACCAACGTGTCAGATATGACACAAAAAAGCCGCGTTAAACGCGGCAATGATGGGCTAAGAGTTATATATTTTCCTGTTTCAATGCATCGATAATGTTCTCTTTTTTCACTTTTGAGCTTGAATATAACATGGCTGCACCAACGATGATAAACACTGCCAATATGACACACAAGATACTCATCCACGGAAGTGTGAATCCATAAGAGAAGCTGCTCATCATTGATCTATAGATCAAGTACATAATAACTATACTAATCGGAAGCCCATATAGTAGTGACTTTATTCCATAAAAAACACTTTCGTAATTAATCATTTTATTAAAACCGTTTGGCGTCATGCCCACAGACTTCAGCATCGCAAACTCTCTTTTACGAAGAGATATGCTGGTTGATATCGTATTAAAAATATTCGCAATTGATATTAAAGTAATCAAAGCAATAAAACCATAGGTGAAAATAGACATTAACATGATCATCTGCTCACTATTTTGTCTATTTTGATACACATTTTGAACATAGATATTCCGCTCTTTCATTTCCTCTATGGCTTGTTGTGTTGCTAATGGGTTTGTGCTATTCAAGTTAAGCCGGCTTTGAATATCTTTGCTCATCGCATCATTTGTTAGTTTATCGAAGACTTGTTCAGAGACGATGATGTTTATTCCACCAACCATTGCTGAATGTACTCCCATTGGACGTTTATCAGTTAAAGCGACAATTTTTACTGGTGATAAATCCGTCTCTTTTTTGGTATCCCAATCCGTATAAATAAGCTCAAGCTTTTGGCCGACTTCAGAGTGAAAAGCTTTGGTCTCAACAATTTTTTTAGCTTTCTCATCCTCAAAGGTAACCGTATCATTCACAATAGCAGTCATCTGATCAAGCTTCGTTAGTTGTTCATAATTTATACCGACCGTTTCTGCATAGGTTTTCAAACTCTGTTCATTTAGTGCATAGATCTGAATATAGTAAGGATATTTCCCGTTCTTTAGAACACTCTTATCCGCCTGCACAATCTCTTGCAATTCTTTTGCCATATTTTTCTCATCAATCCATGAACTCACACTGAGTTCCTTAGTCACATTATATTCCGTTATATTAGGTAATTTGGATATCGAGTTCGTCAACCGGTCCACTTTTTGAGCGTCCTCAGTCCCCATATATACTTGGATATCATAGTTCAAACCATCCTGTGAGAGTTCTACCGATCTTCTCATATTAGAAGTGAACGCTGATACAGATAAAAATAAAACAATACTAATGACAAGTGAGAACACGGTTGCTTGGTACCTGCGTTTATTTCTCTTTAAATTCTTCAAACCAATTTCTGCTTCAATACCAAACAATCTGCGCACGAACTTGGATGTTTTCACCGCTTTACCTGAGAGCTTAACATCGGTTGTTTGTCTGATCGCATCAATTGCCGAGATCTTTGAAGCCTTTCTGGCTGGAAGATAGGTGGATATAAAAATTGTCAGTATTGAAACTAAACAAGCGGTTAGTAGAGACAGAGGTGTAACAATCAACATTAATCTCTCAGTTATCCCTAATACATCTTTAATCATCGAATTGATAAACATAAAAGTGATCCCGATGCCTGCTATACCGCAAATGATCCCAATTGGAATACTAATTAAACCGATAATCATTCCTTCAAAAAACACTGAATTCTGCTTTTGCCACTTTGTAGCCCCTACACTGGAGAGCATCCCTAAATGACGTGCACGCTCCGAGACAGAGATTGCAAAAGCATTATAGATTAAAGAAACGGAACCAATGATAATCACAACCATAATAATTACTGACAATAAAAGAAGTGTGTTACGTAAGCCATCGTTATTCGTCACACCATAATAGCGGAGCAGACTATTATTATAAGAGATCGACTCGATCTTATTTTCTTTTGCCAATTCCTCTGCATGCTTGTATATGGAGCTGTCCACCTTTTTTAATACAACCGTCGCTGTGGTTTTTTCAGCTGCTCCAATCATGCTTTCATCCACATAACTTATGGCAGTATAACCCGGAGACCATGTTGGTTCCCAAGTAGGACGTTTTATCACTCCCACAATCGTATAGTTCATTGATTTTTTATGAATAATCTTTTCAAGCAGGGTATCCTCTTCAGTCCGTAATCGTTCATTCTGAGATAGGGGTTGGCCACTATTTTCATCATCGCTAGTGACACGTTCACCCACATCAAGCGTTAAAGTTTCACCAATCTTGTAAGAGACTTTTGCATTCTTTGCAATCTCCTCAGAAATGACTACTTCGTGGTTTTTCTTCGGGAGTCTACCTTCCAGCAGTTCAATCGGGAATTGTTTAAAACCAGCTGCATTATATTCCTTGATATACCAATAGGGTTTATTCTCATTCTTCCCACCCTCTAAAGGGGCGTAGCCACGATCGTTGGAGATCACTAGGGCTTTTGTCGCATCATCTGTTTCTATCGCTTTGAGCTGAGCTTTAGTAACATTTCTATATTGGACATGCCATTCTCCATTTGTAGAGATACTTTGCTTCTTCATTAATTCCATAAAAGAAAAACCTAACGTCGCCACAGCCGTTACCATAGCTACTGAAATGATAACTCCAATGATAGTTACCAATGTTCTTCGCTTATTCTGTTTCAAATGTCTTATAGTTAATTTGTTTACGATATTCACGGACGAATCACCTCATCTTTAGCGATCCTTCCATCTTCAATAGTAATAACCCGATCTGCTTGCAAGGCAATACGTTCATCGTGAGTAATCACAATCAGTGTTTGATTATACGTTTTATTAAACATTTTTAATAATTCAATAATTTCACTGCTATTCTTGCTGTCAAGATTACCAGTTGGCTCATCTGCCAGCATAATTGCAGGGTTACTAATTAATGCTCTGCCTATGGATACCCGCTGCTGCTGTCCGCCTGATAGCTGATTCGGCAGATGGTTTAAACGATTTTCCAAATTTAACGCCTTCACGGTATCTGCAAATTGCTTCTTATCCACTTTATGCTGATCGAGCAGCAACGGAAGTGTGATATTCTCTTCAACCGTCAGCACCGGTATGAGATTATAGAACTGATAAATAAGACCAATTTGTCTGCGTCTAAAGATCGCCAGCTGTGTTTCATTCAAATCATAAATATCCGTGTTATCTACAAATACTTTACCACTTGTCGGTCTATCCACCCCACCTAATAAATGCAGAATCGTTGATTTTCCTGAGCCGGATGGTCCAATAATCGCTACGAATTCACCTTTTTTAATTGAAAAAGATACATCATCCAGAGCCTTTACTGCGGTCTCGCCTTTACCATATGTTTTAGACAGATGTTCAATCTTTAAAATATCCATTGTTAGACCCCCATTTGTTGATGAGATCAGTATATCTGTCTACAATGACTCTTCAGTGACTCTTAAGTGACATTCTAGTCACTAAGCCATAAGTGTTAAATCACTTGCTTGTAAAATTTGATCCGAAATTGTGTCCCCTTTCCTACTTCACTCACCACATCAATCGTGCCGTTTTGTTCAGTGATAATACTTTGCGCCAAGGCAAGTCCGATTCCAACGCTGTCTTCGTTTGCATTTGTACCCTTGTAGAATCGTTTGAAAATATAGGGGATCTCTGCCTTAGGAATTCCTTTGCCATTATCAGTAATGACAATTTCCGTGAACAGCGTGTTTTCTGCAAAAGAAATCGTAATCTCTCCCCCAGCAGGTGTATGCTCTACACAGTTTTTCAGAATATTAATCATCGCCTCAGTTGTCCAATTGTAATCGCCTATGAATGAGGTAGCGTCTTCACCTTCGATTAGGATCCGTTGCTCCTTTATATCCATTGGAATCAGTATGGGCTCCATAGATTTCTGAACAAGCTTCTTTACTTTTATTGAATCTTTTTTAAATTGAATGGTTCCGGCATCGATCTTTGAGAACTTTAATAATGAAGAAACCAGCCAGCCAATCCGATCGAGCTGAAGGCTGATTTTCCGCGTAAATTCTATTCTTTTCTCAACGTCCAGATCAGGATCACTTAATAAATCTGCCATCACGGTCATGGAGGTAAGTGGTGTTTTGAGCTGATGGGAGATGTCGGAGATCGCATTGGTAAGCTTTATTTTATCCTCTTGCAAAAGCAAACGCTGCTCCGATAACATCAACGTCACCTTATAAATATCATTTTTCAGGATACTAAGCTCGCCTTCCTGATTATCACGAACATCGAGCGAATAATTACCGCTGCTAATTTGACGTAGATACCCTGAAAGCTTCTCAATTTCGCGGTATCTCCAGCGGGTAAATAATAAACAACAACCTATAAGCAGAACTGAAGTTACCGCCGTGATCCCCATCGCTGCTGATGAAATAAATGCCGTTCCTATAATCGCCAGAAGGCTGATCGTAGACATCGTTAGTAATAACCATCTAAATTCTCTGTTTCGTAACATCTAATCACCAACCTTATACCCTAAACCGCGTACTGTTTTGATCAATGTGGGTTCTTGCGGGTTATCCTCTAACTTTTCCCTTAAGCGTTTAATATACACAGACAATGTATTATCATTTACAAATTCTCCGGCGACATCCCAAATCCGCTCTAACAACTGATTTCTGGAAAGGACTTGTCCCACATGATTAGCAAATATCAGAAGCAGACGATATTCTAATGCTGTTAGCAGAACTTCATCGCCGTTCTTATAAACTTTTCCTTCAAGCGTATTAATCCGTATATTCTCTAGTTCAAAATTAGATGGAGTTTGAGCCTGCTTGTTATATCTCCTTAACACCGATTTAATGCGTGATAACAGCTCGCGAATCCGAAATGGCTTAGTTATGTAATCGTCTGCTCCCATATCAAGTCCCATCACTACATTAACTTCGTCATCAATCGCAGTTAAAAAGATGACCGGAATATCGCTCCGCTCCTTCACGATCTTACACAGATCATATCCGCTGCCATCCGGTAGAGAGAGATCAAAAATGCAAAGTGTTACTTCAGATAACCGCTCCGCCAACACCCTCCTAGCAGAGGTTGCATCATAACATAAAATAGTTTCAAAATGATCCTGCTGCAAGGAATATTCAAGTCCTGAAGCAATCGTTCTATCGTCCTCTACGAGCAATATTCTCATAATGTTCATCCTAACCTAATAATTTGCGAAACCGTCATATTGAAAAAGCACTACACTTATATTGATGAATTTGCTGAAATCCTAAACGGAGCGCTAGCTTTCGGGAAGCTTCATTATCTAATGAACAGTCCCAGTAAGGCGTAAAACCATTTGTAAGTATATCCTCCGCTACTAAGGCCGCTAAATGAGTCCCCACTCCTCTATTCCGATACTTGGAGAGAGTTTCAATTCCGATAGCATGTGTATCCTCCGTAACGAAACTAGAATAACATACACCCATAATCTCAGTTCCCTCAACAGCAGCATATCCATAGCCTTTTGCCCTAAAGTCTTCTTTCGATGACCAGAATAAATCAATATTATCATGTACAAATTCTATATTCTTTAGATCTAAGTCCTCCCAGTCCAGCATTTTAAGATTTATAATTCTAATCGCATTATTAAGGGACTCAACGGGCTTGTGGAATAACTTGAACACCATTTGTTCAAAAGGATATAGCTTCCTAGAAGGAAACATCAATGCCAGATTCCATTCATTGTGTTGACCTGAGACTTCAAAATACTCCAGCCCAAGCTTTTTCATCCTCGGTGCAATATGACTGGATATATAACTATCTAAGCTCTTAATAAATAACTCATTGGTGTGATCGCCTATAATATAAAATCCTTGCATCCCCTTACTCCATACCAACGCGCTTTTTGGTGTTACAAGTTGATCTACAAAAATCCAGCCCGGATTATTTCCCTCGATAACGGAGAGAATTTCAGGATGAATAGGAGCACCTGTAAGTAACGGTTTCACTTCATTAAAATCCTGTTGAGATAATTCATGCATATGAACACTCCTCGCCAACAATTTATCTAAATCACTGATCAATACTTAAAAAGATTAAATCCCCTTTGTATATTCTATAAGATAATTCAGCAAATTGCTTATTATAAAATCCGATCCGGGTATCCTAAATAAAAAAGAATTGGACCCAATGCTTGACGCACAGGCCCAATCCTTTATTTGAAGTATCCTTAATGATCGAAATCAGCTTGCATTATTGACCTATCATACCACCATCGACTGTATATAGAGAACCCGTTACGAATGAAGCCTCATCCGAAAGAAGGAAGTTCATCACAGCGGCAACCTCTTGCGGTTCTCCGTAGCGTCCCATAGGTGTTGCAGCTTCGTTAGCTGCCTTGTATTCTTCTGCGCTTCCAAAATTATTTTCAATTTTACGCATCATTTGTGTATTGATCGTTCCTGGGAGTACCGCATTTACACGAATACCAAGTGGTGCAAGCTCATTTGCAGCTACGCGAGTCAGACCAATTACAGCATGCTTAGACATAATATAAGGGGCCATACCTGGTGCACCCATGAGTCCTGCCAGAGAAGAAGTGTTCAGAATAGCGCCTGAGTTTTGTTTTTTCATCACAGGAATTACATAGTGTAGTCCAAGAAATACACCACGTACATTGACGTTATATACAAGATCAAGTGCTTTAACGTTAAGCTCTTCGATTTGACCTGCCGGACCTTCAATTCCGGCATTGTTTGCAAAATAATCAATGGTTCCAAATTTTTCTATCGCTTTATTAACATAATTCTGAACGTCTTCTTCATTAGAGACATCCGCAGCTACAGCTAAAGAGTTAGATTCATTTAAGCCTAAATCTTGGATGACATTTTTTATCGCTTCTTCATTCAGATCGACAAGTACAAGATTCAGTTTACGATCAGACAATCGACGGGCAAGCTCTTTACCGATTCCACCTGCAGCTCCAGTAATTACAGCAGTTTTTACATTTGATTCACTCATTGTATGTTCGCATCCTTTGTTATGAATTGGCTATATATTATAGTCTTAGGAGATGGGATAACTTATCTCTATTACTAGAGTACACCCCAATAGTTAACCTATTCAATAATCAGAATTTTAAGTAATGTCGCCTAACCAACATACTTGCTCTCCGTGTTTACTTATGTCTAAATCTTGAACATTAGCTGATCTTTTGTTACTTTTAAAATAAGAACTATAAATGAACGATAAAAAGATCATAGCTGGAGGTAGTTTTTTTGATACAGGAAGAACATGAAGACAGAAGAACCAGAAGAACACGCCAAGCTCTGAAATCTGCATTCGTTGAGCTAATATTGGAAAATAGTTATGATTCAGTTACGATTTTGGACGTGACTAATCGAGCGGATTACAATCGAGGGACTTTTTATAAACATTTTGAGAGTAAAGAGGCTTTGCTTAAGGAAATACATGATGAATTTCTACAGGGTATAGGTGAGGCGCTATTAGACCCTTATGAGGGATTGGAACGTATTGAGGCAACGGAGGTCTTCCCTTCCATTCTGCAGCTGTTCGAATATATTGAGGGGCATAAAGCGGAGTTTTTAGCCTTATCCGCAGTGGAACGAGGGAAAATGACTGTTGAACTGTTCGACCGTTTACGGGAATCCATGCGTGAGGATATGCGAATTGAGATAGAAGCTGATGCTGCTCCTGTGGATTATGAAATTATGTTGAGTTACCAAATGTCTGCTACAGTAGGTGTCATTATGCACTGGGCTGAAGTCAATTTCAAATATTCGGCGAGCTATATGGCAGAACAGTTAATTACACTGGTTAACAGCAAAATAGACCATATAGCTTTTATGAAAAAACCCAATGGGTAAGAACCGAATTGCAAGTGCCATATATAGGAACGAAATTTAAAAAACCAGCGCATTGAGAGATGATCTCAAATGCTCTGGTTTTTAGTAGCAGTGCTCTACTCAGCGAATATCTTTTACTCGAATATTGCTTCCTAACAGGCCCGAATCACTACTTAATCTGAATGACGGGTAATTCTCATCTGCTTCAAGTCGCATCTGTTCATCAAATAAAGATTCCTGTTGACGGTCCACAAAAAAAGTAAAAGGCTCTTTCTGAACTTCAATATCTGTAGCATGGGGTTCACTAATAATCTGAATTACGATCACGCCATTACAACCACAGCCCTCTGTATCGAAGAACAATTTAAAATAACCTGGTCGTTCACCAAGGTTTTCATTTAACTTTTCTGTAGTTAGAGAGTTCAATTGTATGAACATTGGATGATCTGCTCCTTATTTATAATTGAGTTACTACTTTCCCAAAGTATAGATTGTTTTGCTTTCACTCTCGTGTGACTGCCATCACTTCTATTTTGACAAACATGAGTCTGAGGATAAATTAAGCCGACTTTTGAGTCCCCCGGGCACCACCTAGCTTAAACACTAGAATACCGCCAACAATCACGAGTACTCCGACCAACTGCTTCCAGGTGAAAGGAACCTTTTCAAGCCCTAACCAGCCGAGGGAATCCCACAATAAAGCAAACCCAAGCTGAGAGATTAATACGATCGAGATCGCATAGGTAGGCCCAAGACGTTTGGTGCCTTGCACGAGACAGATTACTACACCCACCCCGATTAATCCGCTGATCCAGTACCAAGGCTCCATATTTCGCAAAGTAAATATTCGGCCGCCTTCAAAGATAAGACTCATAATAAAGGAAGCCAGAAAACCCAACCCTAATACTAACGTCGTTGTGGCCCAAGATCCAACCTTTTGATTAACCTTCGTATTAAAAATATTTTGTAAACTAACGAATGAACCCGCGACAAGCGCTAATATTAACCCTAAAATCATAACGTAACTCCTCCAGTTGTTGATTGTATTCTCAGAATTTCAAAATCACTACTCCAGCAATCATCAACCCTATTCCAATAAACTGTGGGAGTCTCATTTGTCGTTTTTCCATCCCAAACCAGCCTTTAATATCAATTAAGAAGGTCAAGCATAGCTGTGCAATCAGCAATGTCGATATAGTAAAAGTAACGCCAATCTGTTGAATGGCAGTGACTTCACTGAAAATAACGACTGCGGCAAAAGATCCGCCAATTAGATATAATGGTTTTACTTCTTTTAATCCTTGCCATTTCCCATCTCTAACAAATAAGAGGATTAGTAACGACATGATAAATCCTGTTAACTGTGTAATTGTCGCAGCTTGCCAAGTCCCAATATCTTGACTAATTCGAGCATTAGATACTCCTTGCAGAGTGATACAAGCCCCCGCTAAAAACGCAAATATAATTCCTCTCATTTCTCTCTCTCCTCAACTTCGATCTCTTACATATTAAAAAGCAATTCAGGCCTTTAAAAAAGGACATCTGTCCTAAACCAAAATAAACGATGTTGTTGCCCCTATAAGCCTTTCGTATATTTTCAAAAAAAAGACCGCCTCAAGCCATCTCTTAGGCTTAAAACGGGCTTTCAGAACTTTAAATTGTGGATTAGGAAAGTAATTTATGCTCATGCAATTGATCGAAAATGATCTGTGTAACAACTGAAACACGATTTCGATCCTTATAAGATAACCAGGATAACTCTTCAATTTCCGACGCAGGACTAAGTGTACCTTCAAAATCCGCGATATAACATGTCATTTTAACTATGACGCCTTCAGCTTTACCGTGAGCTTCCGCTTCAAAGGTTCCAAAATAGGAGATGGTTTCTAGTTTAATACGAACAGAGATCTCTTCCTCGATTTCGCGCACGAGCGTCTCCTCGTCTGTTTCTCCAGCTTCTCTTTTTCCTCCAGGCAAATAATAGGTATCTTTCCCTTTGGAACGCGCACACAAAACTTGTCCATTCTGAATATGAATCCATGCAATTTTATCAATGATTGTAGTCATACAGTTCTCCCCATATTTTTTTCTAATAATTATATCATACAGCCAAGACCATCTATTTATACAACGTCTATATTTGATTTTTGTATGTGCAGCTTAGCTTTGGCCTGAGGTACATGATGAAGCAAATAGTACGCAGCAAGAGAAAGAAGTGTTACTCCCCCCGCAACCTCATACATCATTCGGTAATCCGTATAAGAAGCAATTAAACCCATGAAATACGAGCCCGCTCCATAACCCAAATCAAATAACAAGAAAAAGGTCCCATTCGCACTACCTCTACGATCTTTAGCCGCTAATTTAAGCGCAAGAGTCTGGAAACATGGCATAAGTGCACCATATCCAATTCCCATAATGACACCAGACATCATTAACATCAAACCAGACCGAGCTTGACTTAAACTAAGCAATCCAACGGCGAAGATTAGAATTCCGGGATAGATGAGAATATGCTCATTATATTTATCGAATACTTTACCAATAACCGGGCGAAACAATACAATCATAATTGCAAAAGCCACAAAAAAATAACCAGTAAGCTGTGATTGATGAATTTCTTTCGTAAAAGAAGCTATAAATCCAGACAAGGAGCTGTAGGAAAAAGCAAGCGTAAATCCGACAAGTGATATCGGCAAAGCTTTCGGCTCGATTACGTCTCTCCAGCGAAGCCCTTTTCGCGTCTTAGCAGGTTCCTTAACAGCTTCAATAACGTTAGCCTTATCTTCTTTTGGCATCCGAACACCTAACGTGAATAACAGCGAGAGAGCGGCAATCACACACACGCCTAACAGTAGTACATTAATATTCTCATCTTTCCAGAGAAAAAGACCCAATGCGGGTCCAATGACCATAGCAATGCTCATAAACATGCTAAAATAACCGATGCCTTCTCCTTGACGTGAATAAGGAATTAGCGTCGAGGCTATTGTACTAGTAGCTGTCGAGGCAACAGCATAACTCATTCCGTGTAGGAAACGAATTACCAGGAATAATACAATTCCATTAGATCCGAAGTAACCAATACAGGCGATTAGAAATATGGTTAGCCCAATAACCGCCATTTTCTTTTTGCCGAATTTATCGACCCATTGTCCCGAAAAAGGACGGATCAAAACTCCCCCTATTACATAGATAGTAATCGCTAACCCCATTTGCTGCTGATTCCCGTGTAAGCTTTCCTTTACGTATAACGGAAATGCAGTTGCCAGAATATAAAAGGTCAGGAACATAAAAAAACTACTTAAGCAAACAACAATAAAATTCCGGGTCCATATTTTCTCTCTAATCACAACAGACTCTCTCCATCCTACCTATAACTTTTTATATGTTACAATAGTATAGGACTGAAAATTAATTAAGTAAAATACATATTATATGATCGATAGATCACATTAGAGTTATAAGTAAAGTGAGGTTTTTGTTATGGAATTCCTTCAGCTTCAATATTTTCAGGCAGTTGCACGCCATGAACACATGACTAAGGCCGCAAAAGAATTAAATGTATCTCAGCCCTCCCTTAGTAATTCCATACAGCGTTTAGAGAAAAACTTAGGTGTTCCCTTATTCGAGCGACAAGGCAGAAATATAAAATTGAACGAATTCGGCAAAACCTATCTGCAACGTGTCGAGCAAGCTTTTATGGAACTTGAAGAAGGACAACGTGAGCTCACAGATATGGCCGGACTTGAACATGGAGTAATTTCCATTGCGGCCACACTCCCGTATGTATTGCCCACTTTACTAAAAGAATTTCTTACCCTTCATCCGCATGTACGGATCATCCAACGTCAGCTCGGCTCTGCGTTAGAAATGAGAAATGATTTAGAGAGTGCAGCGATTGATTTTTGCATATCATCTACACCTGTTACCGGACCAGATATCGAGTGGCTTACCTTAGCAGAAGAAGAATTATGTTTAACTGTGCCCAAGAATCATCGCTTTGCTAATCGAAAGAGTATTTCTTTGATAGAAGCTGCAGGTGAGAATTTCATTTCTTTATCTTCTAGATATAATTTCCGTGAAATTTCAGATGAATTTTGCCGACAAGCTGGATTTGAACCTCAAATTACGTTCGTGCTTGAAGAAGTAAGCGCCATTCAAACCCTAGTAGAACTGGGACTAGGAATCACCTTCACCCTCCCTCTCTCCTTAGGCAGAAGAAGTCAAAATACAGAAATTGTTCAATTAAAAATAACAGAACCACTATGTCAACGCTCTTTTGGCATCGCATGGAGCAGAAAGCACTTTTTATCGCAAGCAGCTATACATTTCCGGAAATTTGCTGTGGATTTTTTCAGTAAACCTCATGAATATAATTAAGGTAAAAACTACTATGCTAAGCATTTTTAGTTATACCAAGATGATTGTAAAACGTACATATCTGCATAAATCCCTTTATTATTTATTAAGTCTTGATGCTGCCCCACTTCAGCTATACTTCCATTATCAATAACATAGATCGTATCAACATTTTTCGCCCAGCCCAGTCTATGTGAAATGAAGATGGCAGCTTTATCTTGGCAGATATCTAATAATTGTGTATAGATCTGCATCTCAGCATTCGGATCAATCGCAGAAGTAGGTTCGTCAAACACTAGAAGATCCGCATCATTATATAACGCACGCGCTATCGCCAGCTTTTGCCACTGTCCGCCTGATAGCTGCCTGCTTCCTTCAAGCATTTGACCTAACCTTACATCTAGTCCCCCTAATTCGTAAAACAAATCCATCAGCTCACATTTTTCCAGAATACTTAGTATTTTCACATCGTCCGCCGAAGATTTGGCATCACCCAACAGGATGTTTTCTCTTAGTGTCATTTCGAATTTAATAGAATGCTGGTACACGACGGATACTTTACCTTGAGGTTCTGGACTGTCTTTCCAGTAAATAAATCCAGAACTAGCAGTGTACTGCCCTAATAACAATTTGATCAAGGTAGACTTTCCTGCTCCATTTTCTCCAACGATGGCTATTTTCTCACCGGGCTTTATGACCATATTGATGTTAGATAAAACAGACTTACTGGATTTGGCGTATTTAAAATAGACATTTGAAACGGTAATAGGAAGCATAGCTTCAGAGCTGTTATTGATATTATTTTTTCGGAAATCTCTATTTTTATAGGTAAGCACTTCATTTAAGTCATATAATTTACTGCTGCTGATGTAAAGCTTGCTTAGCGGCCAAGTCAAACTCATGATTTTACCACCACAAGTTAACAAAGCCAGAAATAATACTGAGATTGTCCCCACAGTAACTGTATTTGACTCCCCCATTTTACTTAACAGATAGACCAATACGATAAAAATAGCACTCGTCTGAACCATAGCCACAATCATCCCTGTTTTGATTTCGAATTTCCTCGCACTATACCTTTTATCATGCTGCTTCTTCATAAGCTTTGCCCAGAGATCCGTAAAATAGGAGATAGAGTTATAAATTCGCATTTCCCTAATCGCATTAGGATCTTCCAAAGTTACAGCTAGATAATCCCCCATTCTTCCGTCAAAAGTAAGCTCTCGCCCTGTTCTTCTAACTTTAATCTCAGTAAACATTCGAAAAGATAAAGTAGATACGATCATTAAACCCACCACCAGTGTGACTAAAAAATATCCACTTGTAGCCGATAACCAGATGATACTTATAAGTCCTGAGATATTTCCTACACTGGACACCAAAAAACCAGTAATTCCCTCTAAATCTTCTCCAACTATTGTTTTAGCTCTTTGCAGCTTGTTCCCAAACTCTTCATCATCAAAATCCTCAAAGTCAACTTGGTTTGCAATATCTATCAGCTCGGATTGGAAAGCGAGAGTTAGTTCCGCATTCATTCGACTTTTCATTATGTTGGTTATACTCAATGAACAGGCTTGTACTCCATGAATTAAAACAAACCATAGAATCGGAATAAAGGTTATCGCACCAGCAGCTACTGCATTAATGATATGAACTTGAACAGAATACGAGTAAAAAGTTAATAATCCACTGATTATAGGAACTATGATCGTTATTGTTGAGATTACTGGACTTTTTCCAATCATCCGTGCCAGTATCGTTAAAATATTCTTAAGGTCTCTTCTCAGCAGAATCTCTCCTTTCTCAGCCATATAAAGAGGACTGGCGGTTAAACATTCCCCTGTACTTACCATCCAATATCATTAATTCTTCATGTGTTCCACTTTCTACGATTTCTCCATGCTCAAACAGAAAAATTCTATCAACAAATTTGGACATATATAGCCGATGTGTCACAATAATGGAGGTCTGCTGCTCTCCTAATTTCATAAAGGTTTCAAACGCCTGCTGTTCCGCGTAAGGATCAAGGGCTGCAGTAGGTTCATCAAAAATCGTAAGCGAGCCGTTGTTGAGGTAAGCACGTGCAATCGCAAGTCTTTGCCATTGTCCACCAGACAGATCGATCCCCCCAAACTGTGGACCTACTAAAGTGTCCAACGCAACACCATAAGAATCGGCTTCTGCTTTTCTCATCGCAGCTAATAATCTTGAATCGTCATACATGGCAGCAATATTCCCCATGGCTATGTTTTCTCGAATTGGTCTATGTAATTTAGTGAAATCCTGAAATACAACGCTCACACCCTTTGTGACGTTATGAGCCAGAACTTCCTGCTCTCCATTAAACCATTGGATGTTTCCCGCTGTTGGATGGTATAACCCTGCTATCAGCTTGATGAGCGTGGATTTTCCTGAACCATTCTCACCTACAAAAGCAACTCGTTCACCAGGTTTGAGGGTCATGTTTATATTTTTAAGCGTGTCCTGTGCATTGGTTGCATAACGATAATTCAACTGCTGAATTGTGATCTGCATCGCATCGGTATTCCTTATGGAATCTTCCGGATCTCTTTGAACTTGCTCTTCAAGTTCCAAATACGCACTATACTCATTGAAGCGCAAGCGACTTTTGGTCAGATCAGAATACATCCTTGTTAGTGCAGGAATGACAATAAATAATTGACTAGATATCTGAAGTAATAATACGAAAAGTCCGGCGCTCTGCCCGCTACCTCCAAGCGTAATTGCTAAAATAGCAATCGTAAGCCCGTTTAATAAAGTCATTATTATACTTTGGGAGAAGCTTAAGGTCTCAGATAAAATAACTTTTCGGTGCATTTGTTTGAAATTTCCATTAAAGATCTCTTTCATTGTGGTAACCAAGTAGGAGGACATTCCGTACATTCTTACTTCCGGGAGGGTATTTCTACTAACCAGCAAATCAACGATATAATTAATCATTCGTACAGAGGAGGTTTGATTCGCTGAAATGGCCTCTACTTTCCGAGACATCCATCTCATGAGGTAAAGCTGCAGAATTTGTACAACTAAAATGAACACTGCCAGGATATAAAAGCCATAACAGGATAGGACTACGATAAGTGCGATTAATGTTATAAAGTGGATTGTCACTCCGGTCCATTGATCTAATAAATCGATCAGGGAAAGCCGTTTTGCTTTTTCTCTAATCGTTTTTGTTGCGGGGTCTTCCAATAAAGCCGTCGATAATTTAGAGGTCTTAGCCAAAATACTATGTTCCAGTTCATAAATACTGTTTGCCGTTAAATTGGTTACAGAAATGGCTCGAAGAGAACCATTGATGCCAGCCAGATATAAAATTAACATCAGTGAACTTACCAATAGTAAGATATGTAGGTAGGCGTTAGTCGTGAAGTTCTGAATGAGGTCAACCACATATTTCGTTATGAACAGCTCTGCAAATAGAATTGGTGGGCTCAGCAGGTTAGTGATAAAATATAAAAGTGAGTTTCTTTTGTCTTTTACATAGAGTAGCTTTACAACGTAGAGAAAGTCAGGCAGATAGCATCTCTCCTTAAGTGTATATTTTTCACTGAAAACTCTTTCATTTTTAAACGTGGAATCTGATTATAACGTTAATTGCTTATAATTGGAAGAAGTAATTTCGAGCTTACCAAATTATAGGAGTGTGAATTCATGAAACTTCAATTCAACTTATTCCCAGGCGGATTATCTAAGGCGCTCACTATGAGCTATGATGACGGCCAGAAACACGATATCCGCTTGGCTGGTATTTTTGATCAATATGGAATCAAAGGGACCTTCCATTTAAATAGTGCAATGATCAATGCACCTGGGTTCTTATCGCCCGCTGATGTTAAGCATTCGCTCAGGAATCATGAAGTGTCCGCCCATTCCGTTACTCACCCACATCTAGAGCGTCTTCCTTTACCGATGGTAATTGAAGAGCTGTTCGAAGACCGTAAACGATTGGAAAAGCTGGTGGATTATCCAGTGCGAGGCATGTCCTACCCCTACGGTACATACTCTCAGGAGATAATTGCACCACTTCAGTCCGTTGGAATTGAATACAGCCGCACTGTTCACTCTACTAAACAATTTGATATGCCTCTTAATTTCATGGAATGGCATCCAACCTGCCACCATATTGAAGATCTGCATCAGGTTTGGGAGCGATTCACAATGGAAGGACCCTCCCAGAAACTAAGACTCTGTTATGTTTGGGGCCATAGCTATGAGTTCGCACAGCAGAACAATTGGGAGCTAATCGAAACTTTTTGCCAACAAGCAGGTGGACATTCAGATATTTGGTACGCTACTAATATTGAGATTTATGATTATGTCGCTGCCCTGTATTCACTGAAATTAAGTGCCGACAAAACGATTATCCGCAACAATTCTGCCATAGATGTTTGGGTATCTATAAATGATCAACCCGTTCAGATTAAGGGTGGAAGTATGATGACAACGAAATAATCATAAATACATAAAAAAGAGCGATGTTCAACATCGCTCCTTTTTTGTACTAATTATATTGATGTGATTCCGAATTATTTCGCTAGAAGTGTATATGTCACTGTTTTTGCTTTTTCCTCAAGGATTGGCGTATAGGTGAATGTCAGCACATTCCCCTTACGGCTTTTCATCCCTAACATTCTGCTCAGAATGTATTGATCTCTGCCATCATTTACTTTATCCCATTCTTTACGATCCTCACTAGTAATCAGTTGTTCACTGAGATTGACGATTTCTCCTGTACTGCTGTAGACAATATATAATTGTGTTGTATCTAATAAGCGAACAAGTGCCACATCCTCCGCGGCGTACTCCACTATGAAATCACCGGTTGCCCCGGTTAATTTCTCCATCTCAAACAACTTGCCCAAACCTCCATCCTTAGTAATATACTGAACATTCTTCCCATCTGTCATATACACCTGAGTGGAAGGTACTTGAGGCGCATGTGGATAAGCAGAAATCATATAATGATAATCCATTTGCTTAATTATTGTACCTGCTTGAACTAATACCTGATAGCTGTTGCTGAAATCATTAAACATTGCATAGTGATTGTCCGTTAACTGGAGTAAGTCCGTGCCATTTCCAAGTTTTTTAATCTCAAATCCATGATTGTAAGCTGACTCCTTAAGGGGTAGTTGGCCAATAATTACTGGTTTCCCGGCTGCCGTAGCCCGGTAATATAAATTAGCGTTTTTTTGAGATATCCAATAGGATCTACCTTCTACAGAAGCAGCAACAAATCTAGGTTCATCTACGATTTGGATAACCCCATCCGTTTTATTAAGCGCGGTTTTACCCCCAAGTACACTGACTGCAGAGACCAATGGCAAGTACAACGAACCTTTTATGATACGAGGAGATTTTGTTAATGCCGTCGCTGCCCCGTTCACTTTTGACGTTGCAGTACCCGCGGTGAAGATGACTTCACGCTCTGGACGTACCAGCTTGGCCATTTTGGATTTTTGATCCCACGATAACGTATAACCCATAGCATCTGCAAGTGATTTCAAGGGTACAAAAGTTATATTCTCCGCGATCACTTGTTTACTGCTGATTCCAATTTCTTTATAGTTAAATTGAATTTGCTTGTCTGCTTGCGCAGATACCGCTCCATACCCAGTACTTAAAATCAAAACAGCAAAGATCCCTAGTGTTACCTTCCATTTATTCATATCTGTCCGTCTCCTTCGACATTATAATCATATGTAATTAGACGGAAGATAATGGAAAAAGTTTCTTCTCACCCTCTAGCAAACTCATAAAATGCCAAAGCATCCTCCCAAGTTGGGAATCCTGCTTGCGCCAGTTTATCGCTGCCCCCGCCTTTACCATTATAGCTGCCTAGATGAGCTTTGAAAAAAGCTCCACAGGAAATCTCCGTGCTCCCATTCTGCGCAAACACAACCTTATTCTCCGCAGAAGTAGCTAATAATACAGGAAGATCACATTTCGAAGTCAGCTTATTTGCTAAGCTCTGTAGATCTTTTAGAGATTTACCCTCAAATACTTGTGCGATCATCTTTCCCGCTTGCTCATTTAAAAGCTCTTGCACAACATAGTCGTCATTTTTTTCTTTAAGCAGGTAAATTTCAGCTTGCAGCAGCTTTTGTTCATTTTCCCATTTTTCAATTCGATCAATAATCTCATCTTTGCCTGTGTTGAATTTGGAAGACAGTGTACCAAGGATTTGCTGACTAGTATTAAATTCCTCTAAAGCACGATATCCACATTTAAAATAAATCCGTGTGTTCCCTTTTATTTTCTCAGCTTTCAAAAGCTTAATTATCCCAATTTCACCTGTTGAGGACACATGTGTCCCCCCACAAGCGTTGTATTCAACATCTTTGATCTCAACAATCCGGATGTTCTCTGTCACTTTTGGCTGTTTAACCAATTTAAGCTGTGCAGCCTCTTCCCCTGTTACAAAATAACTGAGAATATTGTGATTTAAGTAAATCTGCCGATTAACTTCTCTCTCTATGGAGTACAGTTGATCAGCAGACAGTTCTGAAACTTCTATATCAATAGTGCAATAGTCCTCACCTAAATGAAAGCTTAAGGTCATAAAGTTATGTTTTTCTAGACAAACCGCTGAGAGCAAATGCTGGCCACTATGCTGCTGCATATGGTCAAATCTTCTATTCCAATCGATCTGACAAGTTACCGATTCCTCATTAGGTAAACGTTCCAGCTTATGCAGTACAAGCTCTTCCTCACTGATTACATCAAGCACAGGGATTCCCTGAATAGCTCCAAGATCACAGGGTTGTCCACCACCATGCGGATAAAAAGCCGTCTCCTCTAAAAGAACATAAAGCCCATCTTCTCGTTCTATGGTTTCAGTCACACGGGTTTGCCAATCAGTCTGGTATGTAGAATTGTAGTATAGTTTGTTGGTCATAAATGGTTTCCTCTCTTTTTTACGTTATCGACATATTAAGTTTATAGTATCATAACGGATAGTTTGAATCTTATTATTTCAAAAAAACCAGCTCCACGCAAAAACTGCGTAGAACTGGTATTAAGGTAATTAACAAGAACAAGTAGCATCTTTTAAATTTCTAATGGCAATTGCATTTAGTCGAAGCGCCTCTACTATTGAGTCTCTTACTGCTAACAATTCAAATCTTTCACGACTGCCAATAGGCAACCTGCAAAGAATGGCTTCAATTCTTTTAAGACTTTCTTTCAGAATCACTCTTTGCTTACGCAATGCGTTCAAAGCTCTTTGAATTTTTCTCTTCTCTGCAGCAGTCATAAACTACCACCTCTTTTCGATTGTGATAGTATATGAGATGCTTATTCCCCCTTATTTGCTTGTACAATCCGGAAACCAAATAACTATATTTACTCTTTTTTGCTAGCTTCCATGATAGGAACGGACCAGTCTACATTAGTATACATTCGATTGTTTATCGTGCGTACTAATTGAAGCTGCTCGGGAATTTGTGTAAGGCCTTCGGCACGGAATTGGAAATATTTCTTTTGATTATTTGACTGAGACTCGATAAATTCAATATAACCATCTTTCCATCCTACCCCTTTAGTAGTAAAAGCTCCTTGTTCAGTGAGTTTGTACTCCTTGCCATCTAGTGTCTTAAATATCCATTCACTATTTAAAAACTCATTTCTCAATCTTCCTCTAAAATGTAATACACCTTCCTTCGCTGATACATTGTTATCGGGAGATGACTCCACTGTAAAATCATTTAACATCAGTTCATCCCCGTCAAATGCAAAGGGAATCGGCTGTTCTTTCAACTTGGCAGGCTCAAATTGCACACTAGAACCATCCTTCTCTGGGATGAAATATCCATCCAATACGAAAGTATAAGGCGTATCCTGAGGTAAATATTTAAACGTATAGCTCCAGTGCATAAGTCCCTTTGTTGCCCCGGGAAGGTTAGAGTAGGACATCACGCTATTCTTATTAGGAAACTTTCTAGCATTAACACTGTGAATCTCTTCGCCTGCTGTATCCTCAAAATGGAATTTCAATCCCTGTTGCTTCCATAGTTCGCCAGGAGAACGGGTCAATGCCTCTTCACTCAATTGCGTATCAAACTCAAAACGAACACCTTGCACCATATGAGTTAATTTTTTCAAGGTCACAGTTAAACCGTCCGGGGAGGTGTAGATACCCGTTAGTGGCATGGAGGTTGTTTGTTTATTCGCTTCTGTCATATCCATAGAAAAATTGAAATTCCAATCGCCTTTAAGAGTAGGGATGTTCTTGCGTTCACTTCCCAATTCAGTAATATGACCTTCGACCGTAATTCGATCAGTTTGCAGAGGTTCAGTGAAATTAGCGATCAAATAGTAAAAGTCACTGGTAAATCCTATATCGTATAACTCCCCAACAACCTTCCCTTGATCATCCTTAATCGCAATACTGTTCCCATCATTAAGGGCCAACCGCTTTTTATCATGCTTTCCATCTGGTCCAAACAACTGTAACGCAACAATTACCCGTGTAGGATCTGCCACTGCTTCATCTATTTTGATTGTGTAGCCCTTATCCTTCACCTTAATATTAGGATGCTCTACCAACCCAAATTCTTGTGCTCGTAGAAGGCCAATGTCCATGTTGTTTTTTACAAAAAGAGAACGTAAAGTCTCTGCCAGTGTAGGAACGGAATATAAGATCACGGCACTTAGCACAACCAGTAACAACGCCGCACCCATAAATAATCTCAGCAACTTATTGCGCTTCGGATGCTTCCGATTCCTTTGTGTTGGAGTAAATTCCTCAAGCTCTACTTGTTCCAAAGAAGCCATTACTTGAGCAGTAAATGAATCTGGTAAGCGCTCTTCATACATAGCCTGCGACCATTCAGCTTGTTCCTCAAGCTCTGCTTCGTAGATCATATTACAATGCGTACAAGTTGCCATATGTTCAGTTACGGCTTGATCTCGTAAGATAGATTTGCTTAAAATATATTCTTCGATCTCATAGGAATTTAAGCACCTCATTGGTCTTCACCTCCTGGAGTGTAATTAGCTGCTTCAAACGCTGTTTAGCCCGGTATAAATCATTTTGAATCTTGCTTAATGGAACATCTAGAACCATACACATTTCTTCATAGCTTAAATCATTGGTATAACGAAGCAGTAAAGCCGTACGATAATTAGACGGGAGCTTCTGCATCAGGTGAAGCAGCTCTGTGCGATGCTCCGATCGCATTAATTCTTCTTCTGGATTATCCGAAAGAGAATGTTCGGCATTGTCGTCCGGCAAACTCGCTGTCGGTCGGTCTTTTTTCCACAAATCCTTCAGTAAATTAGTCGCGATAGCGTATAGCCACGCCGCAAAATTCTTATCCAAATCATGTGAGGCCAGCTTGCGGTAAGCTTTAATAAACGTCTCCTGCGTTATGTCTTGTGCATCTTGATGATTGGCTCCCATTCCTCGCAAAAGCCCATAAATTTTATTCTTATATCGATTTACAAGATACGAATAGTCTTCTTTATGTCCATCGAGAACATTTTGGATCCATAGCCTCTCATCCTCTTTTTCAACTTTCGGTACATGTCCCTTCACCTTGAAGCCTCCTTGAAGCACGATACTATATAGACGATCCCTATTAAAAAAACTCTCACTTTATACAAAAAAAGTAGATCTTCAAATAAAACGAAGACCTACTGTGTAATCTACCGATTACGTTTTAGAACAAAATACAACAATTGATCCATTTCTAAAGCCATAGAATCACTGAAGCGCTAAAGAAACCACTTTACTCCAATAAATTAACTCTTCATCCCTACCATATGCCCCGATACATTGAAATCCTAATGGCATGTTATTTATAGAGGCAGCTGGAATACTCACCGCAGGCGCTCCAGCATATGACCAAATGGCCGTCATTCCGGTCCATCCGGTTCGTGTACCCCACAGCGGAGCTGTTCCTGCCTGAGCTGGCGAAACCCACAAATCAATCCCCTGTGACTTCTGCACATCTAATAGATCATTTCTGAGCTTGATTTGTCCGCTACGATATCCTTCCAGTTCTTCCTCAGTGATGGTTCGTCCAGATAAAATAGCCTGCCGTACGGTATCCTCATAAAGATCTTTATAAATATCAAATAGTGAATGATGGACTTGCGCCATTTCTCCGTGAACAAACCGCACCAAGGCATCTCCGTAGATAAAGCTATCTTCCCACGGCATCGCAACTGTTTTTATGCTGAACCCTGCTTCCTCAAGCTTCTTAAGCTGCTTCTGAAAGGTTATCTTGGTGTCATCCTCCAATAATGTCATGTATACACCTTCGGGTATCCCTAGCACAGGTTTACGAGCTTCTTTAAAAGGTCTCCATTCCGTTACAAGCTCAGCGGCGAGAAAGTCCATACCCTCCATATCCTGAGTGAAAAATCCAAACGTATCAAAAGATGGCGACATCAATCGGACACCATCTATAGGGATACGCGCATAACTAGGTTTAAAGCCGACCACTCCGCAAAATGAAGCAGGTGCCATAACAGAACGCAAGGTTTGTGTACCTATCGCAAATGGACAGATACCCGCGGCAACCGCAGCAGCAGAGCCTGCACTAGAGCCGCCAGGCGTATGATCCAGCTGATGAGGATTACGGGTCGTGATAGGTCCGGCATAAGCAAATTCCTCCGTCACTGTTTTGCCGGTGAACCAAACCCCTTTTTGCCGAAGCTTTTGAATAAAACTGCCCTCAGACTTCGTCAAAGCTTGTGGGGGAAGGTTCGACCCTGCACAGGTAGGCAACCCGTCTAAGTGAATTAAATCTTTGATTCCAACAGGTATTCCATATAGCGATGGTTTAGGAAATTCCGAATACTTCTCTCTTACCCTAGCCACTTCATTTTTTATTCTATCTGCTCGGTTCTCCTCTGGCACAAAAGCACGCACGTGTGGTTCTACTTTATTGTAAAGATCTAAATACTGCGTAAGATATCTATCCATGGTCACATCTGAGGTCTTATTGCCCTGAGCAAACTGAGCTAACGAAGATTTATTAATGTACATGTCTGATTGGAGCCCTCCTTAATATTCACTTAAACCAGGAAGCCATTTAAAGATGATTGTATTAATTTGGAACAGCTTCATGTTACTAGGTAACCTTATCTATGGCTATACTTTAGTTCTCTATTTCTATTTTCATCCACAATATTGATTACACGATCCACCCACCCTTGATAAAATTGCTCCTCATGAGAAACCAGAATCACTGTACCTTTAAATTGGATTAAAGCATTCTGTAAAGCATCTTTTGTTTCGGCATCTAAGTGATTAGTGGGCTCATCTAAGATTAAGAAATTGCATGCTGTAAGCAATAAAAGACACAGCTTAACTTTGGATTGTTCGCCACCGCTGAGTGTACGGATAGGCTGTGTAACGTGACTATCTTTTACAACACATAATGCTAGATGACGACGTATTTCCTTAATAGTCAATTTTGGATAAAACGATGAGACGATTTCAATAGGTGTCATGTTATCGTTTTCCCAAATTAAATCTTGCTCGTAGTAACCAATAGAGACTTGTTCCGCAAAGCGGAATGCCCCGTCAACACTGGGGATTTGACCAACTAATGTTTTCAGCAATGTTGATTTTCCGATGCCGTTAAAGCCTGCTATGACTATCTTTTGTCCTCCTCGAATGGAAAATGTTAATTTTGGCAGCAGCGGCTTATCGTAACCAACCACAAGATGGTCTACTCTAAGCGCAACTTGTGCAGTAACAGGAAGCTCTTGAAAACGGATAGATGCTTTAGTGACAAACGTCGGTGCAGCGATTCTCTCCATACGATCCAGCTGCTTCTGACGGCCACGGGCAATTCTAGAATTAACACCAGCACCATTTTTCCGGATATATTGCTCAGTGGCTTCAATTTTTT
Organism: Paenibacillus sp. FSL E2-0190; assembly: GCF_037992965.1. Classification (NCBI taxonomy): domain Bacteria; kingdom Bacillati; phylum Bacillota; class Bacilli; order Caryophanales; family Paenibacillaceae; genus Paenibacillus; species Paenibacillus sp. FSL E2-0190. The sequence continues at coordinate 3,243,636 of NZ_CP150306.1, read as the reverse complement.
TCTGCTGTGCATGGTACTGCCGGATATGGCTTTCTCGAAAATGCTCCTTCTGTCTCAAAAAATCAGCATATTGGCCATGATATTTTTTAATCGTTTCCCCTTCAATATCGCAAATGCTTGTTGATATTTTATCGAGAAAAGTGTAGTTATGAGAGACCACAATGAAGGCTTGATCGAACGCTATCAGATATTCAGCAAGCCAGTTAATATGCGTGGTGTCGAGATAATTGGTGGGCTCGTCGAGCAATAACACATCAGGTTGTTCAAGCAACAGCTTTGCCAATATAACTTTGGTTCGCTGCCCCCCACTAAGCTGATCAATAGGACGGTCCATCCCCATTGCAGTTAATCCTAGCCCCGTAACCACTTTACTGATATTGCTCTCGATAGAATAATAGTCGAGCGCCTCAAGTCGTTCCTGAAGGTCTGCTGCCTGCAAAAGCACACCATTGCCAGAAACAGCACATTCCGCATAAAGTGCATTCATCTTTTCTTCCATTTCGTATATTTCAGTGAACGCTCTCCTTAAATAACTTTGAACGGTACTTGACCCATCAATGACCGCGTATTGATCAAGATGACCTATTTTGATATTGGGCTGCCATTTAATCGTTCCACCATCAGGAATCACCTCGCCCGTCAGAATACCAATCAATGTGCTTTTCCCTGTTCCATTCTGACCCACTACACCTACATGCTCCCCTTTGTAGACTTCCAAAGAAACCTGTTTATACAGCACTTTATCTCCAAAAGCATGTGATACATTAGAAACCTCAAGTAAACTCATTTGCTTTCCTCTTTTCTATAATTGTTTTTAAGCACAAAAAAAAGCAGAAGACACCGCGCCCTTGGGCGCAAGCCTTCTGCTTATTAGTGCACGAATAGACGGCACAAATAGATAATTGTCAGTTTGGAAACTGAACATTATAAACACAAAAGGCTGTAGACGAAAATTGTCTACAGCCTCTTAATCATTAACATCGGAAGATGGCGTAATCAAATAAGCATGAAAAATCACACTAAAATGACCTAGCTATCTTTCGATGATATAAAAAGCGATTCGCTTTTTGATTAAGCTCCGGACAACGTTTCATCGTTTGTATCCGATTGTTCGGAGCAGCTTCTGGTATATAATTTTTCAGTTTCCACATGAATCATGTTGAACCATCCCTTCGTTTGGCTACATTTTAAATCGTGTAACCGCACTTGTCAACCACCATCCGAGAGGTGCTGTTATTTTTTGCGGGCGCGTTTGACCGTACCGATCCTAGTCCCTTGAGGAATAGTAATGAACTGGCTCTTCGATACACCAATAAGCTGTGAAGTATAAATACTACTATGTCCGGAGAATAAATAACTCACCACACAAGCGATAAACATGTATATGGCTCCTTCCGAACCAAACAGCTCGATCCCCATTAAGAAGCAAGCGATAGGCGTGCTAGTAGCTCCACAGAAGACAGCAATAAAACCGAGGGCAGCTAAAAAGGGTCCATACACATGTAATATTCCAGCCAAGACATTTCCTAGTGTGGCACCAATCGTAAATAACGGAGTAACCTCACCACCCTGAAATCCTGTTCCTAAGGTAAAGGCGGTAAAGATCAGCTTCCATAAAAAAGCGAACGGCGAGACATCTCCCTCAAAAGAATCCTTGATTAATGGAATTCCGAGGCCTAAGTAATCACGAGACCCTACAAGGAATACTAAGGCAATGATAATTAATCCACCTACGGCACCTTTTATCATTGGATTGCTTATCCTGGCGGTGAAGATTCTTTTTAGAAAATGAGTCAGTTCACTGAAAAGCATACTCACGAGACCAAAAATTACAGAGGCCAATACCACTTTTAGAATAATCATTAAACTTAAAGCTGGAAATTCATTCACTACATAGTGTGTATGATGAACACCCCACAATCGAGTGGTGACCAGATCACCAACAAAGCTAGCCACAAAACATGGAAGTAATGCCTGTTGGCTAATAAGTCCAATGGTTACTACCTCTAGACCAAATAAGGTTCCAGCCAGCGGTGTTCCGAAAATAGAACCAAAGCCTGCACTGATCCCGCACATTAACAGTATCTTACGATCCAGAGGACTGATTTTAATCAGCTTTCCGAACCATTCCGCAAGGCTTCCGCCCATTTGAACAGCTGTCCCTTCACGCCCAGCGGATCCACCAAACAAGTGGGTTACTAATGTTCCGAACAACACCAATGGAGCCATTCGCAAAGGTATAGTCTCTTGGCCGTCCTGAATTTGTTCTATAATAAGGTTATTTCCTTTAGCGCTGTTTTTTCCGTAACGCATATATAGGAAACTAACAAATACTCCCCCAAGAGGCAACAAATAAAGTAGCCCTGGATGCTCTAAACGTACATCTGTTACGTAATCCAAGCTTTTTAGAAAAAAAGCAGAGGCGGTGCCGGATAAAATACCAACTACACTGCCGAGCACAATCCATTTGATAAATGTACTCCAAAGAGCAAAATAACTTCGCTTCTTAGTGATTTCAAACCATCGGGTAGACCATGGATTCATCTCGACTGCTCCTAAGGACAAAATAAATTAGTCTCAACAATAAAACAGACCCCTACCAGGGAAGCTCACACTGGTAGAAGTCATTAGTCTCAGAGAGACAGTTATGGCGAACTCCATCGCCCTTTATAAAACTTAAATTATTCTTCTTCTGAATCTACGTTATGATACACTTGTTGAACATCTTCCAGGTCTTCCAAAGCATCAATCAATTTCTCGAATTGAGCTTGAGCATCTTCTGGGAGTGCCACATAGTTTTGTGGAAGCATGTTTAACTCAGCAACAGTAAATTCAGTGATGCCTGCATTCTTGAATACTTCTTGCACTGCATTGAACTGATCAGGCTCTGCATAAACAATAACTGCATCATCCTCTTCCAGCACATCGCGTACATCAAGTTCTGCATCAAACATCATTTCAATTACTTCATCAGCAGTTTTACCTTCCACACCTATAACGGCCGTAGAGTCAAACATGTAAGCTACTGATCCGCTGACACCCATATTTCCGCCATTCTTACTGAAGGTTGAACGGATCAATGGAGCTGTCCGATTAACGTTATTTGTGAGCGCATCAACGATGATCATTGAACCGCTAGGTCCAAATCCTTCATAACGAAGCTCTTCATAATTTTCTTCAGCGCTACCTTTAGCCTTATCAAGCGCACGGTCAATGATCGCTTTTGGTACATTGTAAGTTTTTGCACGTTCTAATACAACTTTCAGGGCCCGGTTCGCTTCTGGATCGGGTTCACCCTTCTTTGCTGCTACATAAATCTCAACACCAAACTTTGCATAAACACGACTAGTGTTTGCGTCTTTGGAAGCTTTCTTTTCTTTAATATTATTCCACTTACGACCCATATTGTTCCCGCTCTCTTTCAACATGAATTAAAAACAATTGTTACTTATTATACCCTTCTTCGATAGCTCTAGTAAAGTGCAGTAGTAGGTTAATCCTCTAAGCTGTCACAATACAGATAGAAAAAGCCCCTGATTCGATCAGGAGCCTGCTAATTTTTTATAGATTACTGCCAAATTTCATCTGCAATCTCTTTAATAAACTGCAGTTTATCCCATTGCTGTTGATCTGTCAGATGGTTTCCTTCTTCCGTAGAGGCAAAACCACATTGTGGGCTCAGGCACAACTGATTGATATCCACATATTGCGAAGCTTCTTTAATCCGTCCAATGATTTCTTCTTTATTCTCAAGCTCACCTGACTTCGAACTGAACAAACCTAAAACCACTTGCTGATCTTTAATAAATCTAAGGGGTGCAAAGTCTCCGGCCCGATCCGTATCGAACTCCAGATAGAAACCATCTACATCCACCGTTCCAAATAACACTTCTGCGATAGGCTCGTATCCGCCGGATGCTGCCCAAGTGGACGCGTAGTTCCCACGGCATACATGCATCGTGATAACCATATCTGCTGGATGATCTTTAATCGCTTCGTTATTTACAAATGCGTATAGCTTAGCGATTTCGTTAACATCTACACCCTCTTTTTGACGGGCTTCCCAATATCCTTTATCACAGAGCATACCCCATGTGCAGTCGTCCAATTGCAGATTACGGCAACCTGCCTCATAGAAATCACGAATAACTTCACGATAAGCTGCAGCAATATCAGCCACAAGTTCATCCTGCTTGTCGTAAACAGCTACAGTAGTCTTTTGATTGCGCTGAAGTTCAGCAAGGAACTGCGCTGGCGAAGGAATCGTTTGGCGCGCTACTACATCATTTCCCGCTACGCTAACCAATTGTCTGTAGTCAGCGATCATTGGATGGTTAGTCCCACGGATTTTACCGGATAATTCTGCAGTTTCCGCTCTGGTCTCTACACCATTAAACAGGTAGCCCACTGGGCTGACTTTCTTTGTTACCCCTTCAAGGCCCCACATAAAATCTAAATGCCACCAGGAGCGGCGGAACTCTCCATCCGTTACACCTTTTAATCCAACCGCTTTTTGTTTTTTCACAACTCTGGCAATCTCTGTATCTTCTACCTTGCGCAATTCATCAGCGGAGATTTCATTATTTTGATATTGGACACGAGCTCTCTTAATCGTTTCCGGACGTAAGAAGCTGCCAACGATATCTACTCTGAATGGCACTTCAGTTCTTTGTTTTCCTTTTTGGATGGTACTCATAGGGGTTCGGCCTCCTTCATTGTCTGTGCTTTTCTGTTGAATTCACTATAGCACTGTACAATCAGGACAGGGTAACTCCTAAAAACTATGGCCTACCATAAGCTTACGCTATAGCAGGCCACCAAATTAGCTTATTTAATTATAACCAGACCTCTCGGGCGGTTTCGATCACAAGGCGTATTTTATCCCACTGCTCTTCTTCAGTTAGAATATTTCCTTCCTCCGTAGAAGCAAATCCACACTGAGGGCTAAGGCACAGCTTTTCAATATCTACATATTGTGCGGCTTCTTCGATTCTTGCCTTAAGCTGCTCTTTACTCTCCAGACCCCCATGTTTGGTCGTTACTAATCCCAACACTACAAATTGGTCTTTAATAAATCGTAAGGGCTCGAAATCGCCAGCTCGTTCATTATCATATTCCAAGAAAAAGGCATCAACTTTGGTATTGGAAAAAAGCACCTCGGCAACAGGCTCATAACCGCCAGCAGCGAACCAAGTGGAGCGAAAATTACCTCGGCAAACGTGCAGCGCGATGGTCATATCATGCGGACGATTCGCAATACTCTCATTGATCAGCCTAACGTAATCCTTTGCTAACTGATCGGGATCTGTACCTCTACTGCGTAAATGGGCGCGATGTCGGCCACTGCTCAGCGTTCCCCAAGTTGTGTCGTCTAACTGAAGATAACGGCAGCCTGCATCGTAAAAGGCTTGAATCGCAGTTTGGTAAACCGCGATGATATCTTGAAATAGAGTTTCCTTATCAGGGTAAACTTCATTTCCATTAAACTCCTCCACAAAGTGAAATAGGGCAGGTGATGGAATCGTCATTTTGGGTATCCGGTCTCCCGCCATTTCCTTGAGCTTTATAAATTGCTGTAGCATGGGATGATCTTCAAAGGCAATCCGGTCAACAATTCGGAATGATTCTGCACGCTGAACCGTTTCGGCTCTTCCATTCCCTTGGTTTAAGTTAATCTTTTCAGTTCCTTTAATTCCGACAAAGAAATCAAGATGCCACCAGGAACGGCGAAACTCACCATCTGTTACTGCTAATAATCCTACTTCCTTTTCTAATTCCAGTAGTTTAGCAATCTCAATATTCTCTATTTCATAAAGCTCACTACCTGTAATTTCACCATTCTCATATTGGAGGCGGGCTGCTTTAATCTCTTCCGTACGCAAGAAGCTGCCGACGATATCATAGCGAAAGGGTGGAGCATTTCTCTGGGTGCCAGTTACGGGTCTAATCATACCGATCCTCCTACAGCTATAGTAAAAAATGATTAAGATCAAAATAACTTCCGGAAACCAAGTCATTTAAGATTTCTATATACTTGGATGCCATCACACTAGGTCTACGATCTTTATGCGCAATCCAACCAACCGTGAATACTTCATTACTCTCAAATGGAATCGTCTTCAGTCCATTACCGTTCAGATCGGATGCCATGATTCCTGTACCCACTGTATAACCGTCCGTGCCCATTAATAAATTGGTCAAGGTTGCCCGGTCATTCACTTTAATATTCTTCTCAATCTGAGAAAAACTTAACATTTCCTCCGAGAAGTGAAGTGAATTGTTCTCACCCTGTTCAAAAGTAATATACGGAAAAGGTAAGATATCGTCCTGCGAGATCCTTTCCTTCTGGGCAAGCGGATGTCCAGTTCTAACATAAAGATGTGGGTCAGTATTAAAGAGTGGCGTGAATTTCAGATTACCGTCACTGAACAGCTTATTCATATGCTTATAGTTGCTCTCGTTAATATAAAGAATCCCCAAATCGCTACGGAGAGTACGCACATCTTCGATGATGTCGTAGGTTTGCGTCTCTCTCAAGCTGAAGTTGTACTCTGAGACATCACTTTGCTTCATGAGACTCACAAAAGCATCTACCACAAAAGCATAATGCTGAGTCGAAATGGAAAAATAGATTGGGCTACGCTTTTTCCCAGTATAACGATTCTCCATAAGCTCTGTTTGTTCAATGATTTGACGGGCATATCCGAGAAATTCCATTCCTTCTACAGAAATGCTGATTCCACGGTTCGTCCTTTCAAAGATGGTAATCCCAAGTTCATTTTCAAGCTCTTTAATAGCGTTGGACAGGCTCGGTTGAGAAACAAAGAGTTTCTTTGCCGCCTCATTCATGGAGCCACTATTTGCAATTTCGATAGCGTAGCGGAGCTGCTGCAACGTCACTCCTATTCCCCCTGTTCCAGACCTATTCGTACTACATTCTGTTTCATACTAGCTGATATCGTAGCATAAATACACATCTCATTCCAAGATAATCCTTATTATGTGCCCAATAACGCGTACTTATTGTGTTCTCTTTTTCCCAGCATCAATCTTGGCAGGATCTAGTCCTTTCCAGATATTTGGCATATCAACCTGTTCTGGATGCTCAAAAACTAAAAAAGCTGTAGGCAAATACCGCTCACCATATTGGGATGAGGGTTTATTCATAATCTCATTATCTTTTACTAGTACCGTAGAAGATCCACCATCCAGATTAGCCGCTATCACAGCTCCATGCTTAAGCAAAATTTGCTGCACATCATAGAGATTCGCTCCAATACTATAAGTAGGCTGTCGTCCGTCAATTACCACAAAAATAATAGCGCCATCTGCCCGCTGACCCATTGCTGTTCTAGGTGCAATCCCCCAACCTTCTGCTGCATTCTTAATCAATCCTTTGCCATTGACGATTAGCCGCGGGCTAAAAGTAACTGCCTCCTGAACCCCCATTTTACTAATCTCATCTAGCGTATAATTCCCGGCAACCATTTTTCCTTGTTTATCAAGACCAACAATCTGTGTAGATTTTTTACCGCCAAGACCGTTGTAATATAACTTACCTTGTGAGACTACAATTCCTATGGGTTTAAACCCGTTACCTTTCCAGTTCGGATCAGCGAACCCACCACCGTTAACTCCAGCGATAGCGCCTGTACGCTTCACCATACTGGTTACTTTTTCACCTGAACCAATCTTATTAGGTATTCCTAGTCGGACTTTGGTTGGATCATTAACAATCATTACATATCCGGTATAGCCACTGCCTGAGACATTCTCAATCTCGACAAGCGGCTTCTCTACCACCTCAGGTTCGGGAGCGATCGTATGTGTATCTATTTCGTCCCCCATCTCTTCAAAGCGGGCGGTATATTCGGTTACCCGGTCCTTCAGTTGATCTTCACCTATAATATATTTAGCCATATAGCGATGTTGTGTTGTAATTAACGTATCTGCGATTGTATAACGTAAGTTCTGAGCCGAGGGTGCAAAATAAAGCCATCCACCAGCAGCGATCATTAAGAATAAGCAGAATAAAAAAACTTTGGATAAGGTGCGAAAAAAACTCCGTTTCTTCCGCTTTTTTATTGGTTTCTTTACAGGTTTCTTATTGCGTGCATTGGAACGTTGAGGTAATGATGAAGTGCTCACTTCTGAGTATTCCTCCCTAAATATTACTAATTTGATAATATGTACAACTCGTCCTTATCATAGACGATGATTTTCGTTAAAAGTTTCTGTTTGAGTAATAGTCAGCATTCAAAAACAAAAAAACGAGCAGGTTTCCAATATCTTGGCTACCTGCTCATCTAAAGCTAAACAAAATCTAATGTCTTCCTACTCCACCGCCGCTGCTAGCGCTACCGCCGCCGCCTGATGAGCCACCACCGCCGGAATAACCGCCACCACCTGATGAGCCTCTATCATCATCTGAGTAGCTGCGGCTGGATGAGCTTGAAGAATGTCTTCCTGCTCCTCCACCACTGCTGGAACCTCCACCACCATGGTTCTCGTTGCTTGAGGAATACCGTCCTGCACCGCCACCGTTAGTAGAGCCTCCGCCACCACTGTTTCCCCAGAAACTTGATTGCGAATTGTTTGTATTCCTATGGTGGTGATGATAATAACGTCTGTGCCAGCGTCTGCCATAACCGTAATCCGCTTGACCATGCCAAGGACCATAACGGCGTATATTCCTTTGGCTATATGGATTAAATGGCAAACCATACATTTCTATATATCTATTGCGTCGTGAAGCAGTAAATCCAAATAAGATAAGCGAACCAAAAATCGCTGAGAAAATTAGAAAAGCCTTGCTTTTACTAACCGCCTCACCTCCACTTGTAGCTGTAGTAGAGGAAGAACCAGAGTTCGTTGTAGTTCCAGGATTAACATTGTTTCCGTTGTTTCCAGTAACTCCTTGCGGATGATCCGCTCTCGCTAACAAGAAACTGTAGAACGAATTAACTGTCGTTGTAGCTCCCGTACCGTAATCTTTTTTCACAAATTGGGGTTCAAGCACGGTATTTAAAATATTACTAATAGCCTCATTGGTTAAAACCTTGTCGATATCCTTGCCTTGTAGAACATGATAGTTGTCTCCGCCTATGTCCAATACCAGCATAACATCCTTAGGACCCGCACCTACCGAAGCAAACTTCATATAAGTATAGTCCTGCAATGTTTTATCTCCAGCATTTTTTACGGTGACCACATAAATTCCACTTCCGGTTGTTGTTTTATATCTGTTGCTGGAATCGTTCAGATAGTCTTTAGTTACTTTTTTGAGCACACCCGCATTATCGGATACGTAATTTTTGGTGCCAACATTTTCTGCCCAAGTGCCGCCCATAGCTTGAATAAAAGCTCCATACGTCTTCCTAGCACCATTACTGTATGTTTTAGCTGCGAAATCCGGCTCAAGATATTGTGAAAGAATCTCTTTAATCTTACTGTTAGGCAATGATTCCTCTATACCTTTACCTTGTACCGCCCAATAATCATCATCTTTTATAGAAAGGAGCAGCAGCAGACCGTTATTTTTATCCGCAGCTCCCACACCCCAGCTATTGAAAAGCGATTTTGCATACTCTTCCATCGAAACCCCTTCAGTAGAATCGACAGTTACAAGCACAACTTGAGCTCCAGTAGCCTGATGTAATCGAATACCGTAGTTCACCATGTAATTCTCTGCTTTCTCGTCAATCACATTCGCAAAATCATTCACATAAAATGACCCTGTATGCTTAGGTACAGCAGTTTTGGCTAAACTTACGGCCGGCAAAAGCAATACACTTAACAATAAGGCAGCAAGTGTGGTATGTAACAGTATTTTTAGAGTTCTCGTGTTCATATGTACCTCCTGATCTATCATTATCTCTCTTATTTATCGGTTACGCGCGGTTAGCGGAATAGTTCCATTTTATTCTAAACTGGAAATTACACAACAGGAAAAAACGCTTAGAGTTTGTGAGGCGGGTGATTTGAGGCGTGCAAGTCGCTTTAGGGGCAATCATCGTGTTGTGTTGATGGATCACACTCAAGATCATTGGAGATTTGGAATTCCCTACTGAGATAACATACTTTTCGCCGATTCATCGGACTCAGGAGACGTTATTCTGTTTATTTGAGCGTTTGCGGCAGACTATCGGACTCAGTTGCAGCTATTTACTCAAAACCACACTGTTTATCCACAAATGTTGGCCAATAAGTGCTATACAGTCCGATAACGCAGCAAAATGAGATTAAATGGCGAAATAGCTGCAATACGGTCCGTAACACACTGAACTCTCTTAGCTACTTGAGATAATGGGAGTTTTGGATCCTTCTTAAACTTCTTAGTTACTTGAGGTACATTGGAGTTTTGGAATCCCCTGCTTGATAACACACTTTTCGCCGATTCATCGGACTCAGGAGACGTTATTCTGTTGATTTGAGCGTTTGCGGCAGGCTATCGGACTCAGTTGCAGCTATTTGCTCAAAACCACACCACTTATCCGCAAATATTGGCCTATAAGTGCTATGCAGTCCGATACCTCGGCAAAATGAGCTGAAATGCTGAAATAGCTGCAATACGGTCCTTAACACACTGAACTCTCTTAGTTACTTGAAATAATGGGAGTTTTGGATCCTTCTTAAACTTCTTAGTTACTTGAGGTACATTGGAGTTTTGGAATCCCCTGCTTGATAACACACTTTTCGCCGATTCATCGGACTCAGGAGACGTTATTCTGTTGATTTGAGCGTTTGCGGCAGGCTATCGGACTCAGTTGCAGCTATTTGCTCAAAACCACACCACTTATCCGCAAATATTGGCCTATAAGTGCTATGCAGTCCGATACCTCGGCAAAATGAGCTGAAATGCTGAAATAGCTGCAATACGGTCCTTAACACACTGAACTCTCTTAGTTACTTGAAATAATGGGAGTTTTGGATCCTTCTTAAACTTCTTAGTTACTTGAGGTACATTAGAGTTTTGGAATCCCCTGCTGGATAACACACTTTTCGCCGATTCATCGGACTCAGGAGACGTTATTCTGTTTATTTGAGCGTTTGCGGCAGGCTATCGAACTCAGTTGCAGCTATTTACTCAAAACCACACTGTTTATCCACAAATGTTGGCCAATAAGTGCTATACAGTCCGATAACGCACAAAATGAGATTAAATGGCGAAATAGCTGCAATACGGTCCGTAACACACTGAACTTCCTTAGCTACTGAGTAAAATGGGGTTTTGGAATCCCCCTTGAACTTCTTAGCTACTTGAAATAATGGGAGTTTTGGATCCCTCTTAAACTTCTTAGTTACTTGAGGTACATTGGAGATTTGGAATCCCCCTTGAACTTCTTAGCTACTTGAAATAATGGGAGTTTTGGATCCCTCTTAAACTTCTTAGTTACTTGAGATACCCGTTATCTGGAGATATACAGCCAATACTCCAACAACAAAAAGGCTCAGCCTATAGCTGAACCTTTTGCTTGCTTTTTAAAGCCAATTCCTTGGATCTAGCGCTCATGTTCCGTTAAAAATCAAACAGCGTAGTGGTTAAGTAACGTTCACCGGTATCCGGCAGAATCACCACGATGGTCTTGTCCTTATTCTCAGGACGCTTAGCGATTTGTGTAGCTGCGTAAACAGCTGCTCCGGAGGAGATACCCACCAGCAATCCTTCTGTTCGCGCAAGAGCACGTGATACGCTATAGGCATCATCATTTTTCACCTGAAAAATCTCATCCACCACTTCATTATCGTAATTCTCCGGAATAAAGTTTGCTCCAATGCCCTGAATCCCATGTCCCTTAGGACGGCCTCCTGATAAAACAGGGGAATCAAACGGCTCGATGGCAACAATTTGGACTGCGGGGTTCTTTTCTTTCAACGCTTTCCCAACACCCGAGATAGTGCCTCCAGAACCAACACCCGCTATGAAAATATCAACATCTCCATCGGTATCCCGCCAAATTTCCTCAGCTGTAGTCGTTCTGTGCATTTCCGGGTTCGCAGGATTGCTGAATTGTTGGGGAATAAATGAATTTGGAATTTCCGCAGCTAATTGTTCTGCCTTTCTTACAGCTCCGCTCATTCCTTCAGTTCCCGGTGTTAACACAAGCTCAGCACCTAATGCCAGCATTAATTTACGGCGTTCAATACTAAATGTATCTGGTAGGACGATGATCAGTGAATACCCTAAGCTAGCAGCTGCAAAAGCAAGTCCTATCCCAGTGTTTCCACTAGTAGGCTCAATAATGACAGAATCTTTATTAATGAGACCTCTCTCTTCCGCATCTTTGATCATTGCATATCCAATACGATCTTTAACACTACCTGCAGGATTAAAAGATTCCAGCTTGGCAAGAACCCTTGCTTCTACGTTTTGGGTTTTACTATACTTTGAAATCTCTAATAACGGTGTATTTCCGATCAGATCGGTTAAGCTCTTATAAATATTAGCCATAATGATCCGCACCTCATTTCTTAATTTCCAATCAAATTACTCTGTATTAAGTCTAGCAGGATTTAAAGGATTTACAACCTATTCATTCTTAGTAGTCGCAAACTTGAGGCCTTTAATTCGTACTACGTCTAACCGAAACACTTGACTCTCGCACGATTAATCGCGGATCAAGCTGCACCCTTTGATACTCCCCGGTAATATTATCCTGAATACGTTGCAAAAGAAGCTGTGTGGCTAATCGTGCCACTTCATTCCCCATGATCGAGACCGAACTAATCTGCGGACTTGTAATGGTTGTCCATGAGTTATTATCTACCCCAACCACCGCCACATCTTCTGGAACACGAACGCCTAATTCTTTAAAACGATTCACAATACCTATGGCCACCATGTCATTCACTGCATAAATAGCATCTGGCATATGCGTCAGGCTGTAGAAATAGTCAGCGGCTTGTAGTCCAGTTTGCAAGGAAAAGTCTTCGCCAAAATATACAAGCGAAATATCCACTTGATTTAAAGCTTGCTGATAAGCAAGATAACGATCTTCAATAAGATCTTTTTGTGCCCCTGCATATGCAATCCTAGTACGACCGATATTGATTAAATGCTCCATCACTAATTGTCCTTCAAAACGTGACAAACTAACGATGTCAGCTTTCACATTTTCTGTGATTCTTTTCCCGTAGTTAATGATAGAGACCGGAACACTCGATTTATTAATTAACTCTACCATGGTCTTTGGATAAGCAAGAGGCATGATAATGAGTCCATCTACATGTAATTTTTTGACCTCACGGATTGTTTCGAGCTCAGTCCGCGGGTTGCCAGAAGTATTAATCTGGATTACCCGATAGCTATGTTGTTTGGCGGCTTGCTCTACGGACCAGGCGATATCCGGAATAATTGCGTTGCGAATGTCAGGAACGGCCAGAGCAATCTGCTTCGTTTGGCGGATTTTGAGGCTTTGCGCAGAGGTATTTGGAGTGAAACCCATCTCCTCAATCACTTGCAGTACCAGCGCCTTGGTCTTGGAACTAATTCCCTCTGAATTATTAATGGCTCTTGAGACAGTAGCAATACCTACCCCCGCCCGTTTCGCTACATCCTCTATGGTTACTTTGTTTTTATTAGCCACTCTGATAGTCCCCTTATTTCCGGAATCGTTTTCGTATTTATCTCTATTCCACTCATCTAAAATCAAAATTCCAATGTATAGATTATAACATAATAGTACATAGAAGAATACTTATCTCAACGACTAATGTGAGCATAAAGGCTTGATATAACTCTGTTTTAGTGAAATTTTTCACTAATTTTCAATATTAATATTTTCATTATTTAAATTTGACAATATGGAAATTATGTGACATATTTGTTATCGGAAACGTTTCCTCTTTTCCAGAAATAAAACACTATTTATTATCAATTATTAATCTAGGAGATGAATGATATGCAAGCATTAAGATGGCATAACGTCAAAGATCTACGGTTAGAAACGATTGAAGAACCAGCAGCCCTTGAAGGAAAAGTGAAAATCAAAATCGAATGGTGCGGAATTTGTGGCAGCGATCTTCACGAATATGTAGCCGGCCCTATTTTCATTCCCCAAGGAACAGATCATCCCCTTACTGGTGAAAAAGCTCCAGTCGTAATGGGACATGAATTCTCTGGACAAATCGTAGAAGTAGGTCAAGGCGTTAGCAAGTTTAATGTTGGTGATCGCGTCGTCGTCGAGCCTGTTTTTGCATGTGGTGAATGTGTGGCTTGTCGACAAGGTAAATATAATCTTTGTGAAAAAATGGGCTTCCTAGGTTTGGCTGGTGGTGGCGGTGGATTCTCAGAATACGTCGCAGCAGACCAACATATGGTGCACAAAATTCCAGACAGCTTATCCTATGAACAAGGTGCTCTGGTGGAACCTTCTGCCGTTGCTCTACACGCTGTTCGTTCCAGTCAACTGAAGGTTGGAGATAAAGCTGTAGTATTCGGTGCTGGCCCAATCGGTTTGCTGGTCATTGAAGCTTTGAAAGCATCCGGCGCAGCTGAAATCTATGTGGTAGAACTTTCCGAGGAACGTAAGAGTAAAGCTGAGGAACTTGGTGGTATTGTAATCGATCCTAAACAATATGATGTGGTCGAAGAAATTCAAAAACGTACCGATGGTGGCGTAGATGTTGCGTTTGAAGTGACAGGTGTACCTCCCGTTCTAACCCAAGCCATTAATTCCACTAAATTGAGTGGACAAATCATGATCGTTAGTATTTTCGAAAAAGATGCTACGATTACTCCAAACAATATCGTACTTAAAGAACGCAACTTAACTGGTATCATTGGTTACCGTGATGTTTTCCCCGCTGTAATTAGCTTGATGGAACAAGGGTACTTCCCTGCTGAAAAACTTGTTACTAAGAGAATTAAACTGAATGAAGTGATTGATCACGGGTTTGAGGCTCTTTTGAAAGAAAAAAATCAAGTAAAAATCCTTGTAAGTCCTAAACAATAACCATAAGCAGCCTATTGGCTGAATCATAAAAGAAGGCGCTGCTCCAAGCAGCTCTTTCTAGAATTTGTAGCGGTCTCTGTTATTAAAAAACAACCAGGCAGCGATTCTCCGGGAATTGGAGTATCACTGCCTGGTGTTTTTGATCTGTGGGGGGTTTAAGCAAATTCATGGGCAAATCCTTATACGCTCTGGCTTAACTCGCTTAATCATCCGCTGATCCACCATAGTATATTCATCCTCACTAAGCAGGAGTTGCAAGTCTGATGCCTTGAAGAAATCCTTTCAGACAGAACGTAGCTTCCGGTGCATTCCCTCTTGTTATACTTCTAGCACCTAATTTAAAGGATTCGAATGAGATAATGGAGAGTGATATAGGGTAAATGTGAAATAACTGCATTCTGTACACTTATTCCGTATGCAAAAGTAACTATTCTTATTTTAATTGTATTCTGTACAATTAAAACCCTGAAAATCTACCTATAAGAAATTAAATGAGGAATATAGATGTACTAAATACAGTTATATCTATACCCCGACCAATTAAGGAATTATAGTTGTACAAAATACAATTAAACGCTCACTCTGCTTTAACAAATTGCTTCCGTCACCACTCTGATTCATCAATTATAGATGAAGTGTAGCTCCCTATGGAACGGCCCCTAGCCCGTTTGTTTGCTTCATCTATACTTATGCGTATTTATCATTTATCAGATAATGCAGATTCTCTTTTACAGCAGGCCATTCGGTATCCAATATGCTAAAGACCACATTATCATGAATCGATCCGTCAGACTTGATTCTATGCTTGCGCAGAACCCCTTCTTTAACCGCCCCTATTCGTTCTACTGCTCTTTGTGACCTCAAGTTGTTCGCGATCACTGTAAATTCTACGCGGATCAGCTTTAGTTCTTCAAAACAATAGTGTAGCAGCAGCGACTTGCCTTCTGTGTTCACACTAGTTCTCCAATAGTCTGGTGAGATCCAGGTACATCCAATTTCAGCGTTACGATGAACCAAATCCGGATGCATAATACGAGTGGTTCCGATAATTCGCTCCGTTGCTTTATCAATGATAGTAAAGGTAATTTGTGAACCGTTCTTTTGATTCGCTAAAGCTGTTGAGATTAATCCTTGCACCTGCTCGTCCGACGTTATTTTTCGCCAGGTAAATTCCCAGATGTCTGGATTTCTTAACACTCTCGCCAATCCTTCTGCATGACTTTCATCTATTGGAACCAGCTTAATCGATTTCCCGTCAAGTATTACAGTATTCATAACACTCATTTGGTGCACCGTTCTCTCAATGAAATATGCTGAATGATATCTGCAATTTCTTCCACACGAAAGGCGATATGGTCTGCTCCGGCTTGTTCAAGCTCCTCCTTGGGACCATAACCAAAAGTCACTCCAATAGATTCGACACCACAGCCAATAGCACCGATGATATCATGCTTACGATCTCCTATCATTACAGCTTCCTCTGGATGTATGTCATTCTCATCAAGCACGTACTGAATAACCTCTTGCTTCTTAGAACGGGTACCGTCCAGATTACTTCCTCCGATATGTTTGAAATAATGATCGAGCTTATAATGCTCAAGAATCTGTGCTGCAAAAACAGTCGGTTTGGAGGTTGCTACATACAATGAGTATCCATTCGTCTTAAGTCCCTCCAGCAATTGGGGTATACCTTCAATCACCATATTCTCAAATAATCCCGTGGCACTGTAACGCTCCCGGTAAAAAGCAACCGCTTGAAGCGCTTGTTCCTCAGTGAAATGGTGCAGCTCGATAAATGAATCATATAACGGAGGACCTATGTAAGGAAGAAGCTCATCCAAATGCTCGATCTGTATATCAAATTTGTTCAAAGCGTATTCTACGCTTTTGGTGATGCCTTCTTTGGGGTCTGTTAAAGTACCATCTAAATCAAATAAAATGTTTTGTAATCCTCTTCCCACGGTTGTCTTGCTCCCCTCGACTGTTATTATTGCATATATTTATCATACCTTCGTTTCTACATACTTTCCACATACTTCTCGAATACGATAAGTAACTGAAGCTATTACATATTATCGGAGGAGTATCTTATGAACATGACGCATTACATGTCTTTGCTAGCGGACAACCAGCCTTGGAATTTGATTATATTCATGGCCATCCCCGTGATTTTTGCTGAGACGATTACCATTACAGAGTTTATTATTTTGTTCACCAAGAATCTAACAGGCCCACTACGATCCTTCAACAAAGTCTGCAGCATACTCGCAGGGATATATTTCACAGGTGTATTCCTCTACTTGTTCCCAACTGCGTTTATTCCTTTGTCTGTGAATGGGGAATGGCACACATGGGTTGATATCGTAGCCGTGGGCTTCTATTTAAGCGGAGTACTCTTCTTATTGCCACTGGCTTTGTTAGATCTTGGTCTGATTGCCCGTAAACGATCGGAAGAGCACAAGATGAAGCTGCATTTTCTGCTTATTAGTGGATTCTTGGTCGTGGCGCATATCGCGATGATATTTGGGATGATTAATCCGGAAATTGTAGGGAGTATGGGTGGAATGGGCGATATGATGCATTAAAGTTTATTAACAAAACGTAATCTAAGACAAAAAGCAGATCAAGGATAAAACCTTGATCTGCTTTTTGTATCGTACCGGTTATCCTGCGTTTTGTACAGTTACCACAGTACGCTTCTTGCGTAATAAAAACATCAGTGGAAATCCAAACAACACAATAATGGAACCTACCACAAAAACATCATTCACACCCATCGTGAACGATAGCAAACGTATCGAATCTGTATTACTTGCACCGGAGCTGATCAACTCTTTAGAGTGGAGTAAGGATCTACTCGACAGCAGTGAGGTGAATACTGCAATCCCAAGTGAGCTTAACACATTGCGAACCCAGTTGTTGATCGACGTAGCATGCCCAGACCATTCGACAGGAATTTCCTCCATTGAGGCTGTACTGCTTGGAACATTGGCTAGTCCAATGCCGAGATTACGAACGACCATCGCCCACATAATAAAGCTATAAGATATGTTCGTTTGCAGCCGACTAAGCATGAATAAACCGATGAATATAAATAAAATACCCGCAGAAATCAACTTCACAGGTCCGAACTTTGGATACAGCTTACCTACGATTGGACTCAGCAAGGCAAGGAGGATCGAGGACGGCAATAAAATCAGCCCTGTTTTAAGCGTTGTAGCCCCTTCTACCGTTTGTAAGAACAAAGGGGTTAAATAGGTTCCGGCATACATCGCAATCGTAACTAAGCTATAGATACTAAGCATGGCGGTAAAACGGCGATTACGGAATACACGCAAATTCAGCAGAGGTACCTCCGCCTTCAGCTCGCGCAAAACAAACAAAACTAACAATACAACTCCCAAAAGGATTAACGATAAGGTTTTCCACGAAGTCCATCCCCAGCTATTGCCTTGGCTAAATGCAGTTAATAATGATAAACTACCGAGGACAACGGTAAGGAAACCAGGAATATCAAATGACTTCGGAATATTCATTCGATAATATGGAATTAACGTTAGGGTTAGAATAACAGCTATGATTCCAATAGGGATGTTAATTAAGAATAACCAATGCCAGCTGGCATATTGGAGCAGCCACCCACTAAACGTTGGTCCTATGGCTGGCGCGACCATCGCGGATAACGACCAGAGGCTTACTGCAAAAGGTCTGCGTTCTCCCGGTATTACTTGAAATATGATGGTCATTGTACAAGCCATGATGAGACCGCTACACGAACCCTGTAGCATCCGAAATACAATTAATGATGTTGGATCCCATGCTAAAGCACAAAGCAAAGAGAACATGGTGAATCCCATCAAGGCGAAAAGATAAAGCTTTTTGTAGCTGAATCTTCCTCCGAGATATCCGGCGAGTGGTGCGGTTACTCCTGTCGCCAGCATAAAACCGGTGACCATCCATTGCATGGTGTTCAGACTCGTATTGAAATGATCCATTAAAAGAGGAACAGCAATGTTGATCGTCGTTGTACTTAAGACAGAGACGAAATTTCCGAAGAATATGGCAATCATGATCGGCCAAAAATGTATTTTGCTTGCTTGATTTTCTTCCATGCTTCCCCTCCTCATTATTTTTTATATGTCTACTTTTACATATATAAGGTGACTTGAATAATGTTATAATCGTATGATCAATATGTCAATGATGACATATCCCCGAAAAATTCAATGAAAACGGATTTATAATAACTGGAGGGCTTTATAGTAATGAATACACTGTCTTATGGACTTCTAGCTTTACTTAGCGCTAACTCATTGTCTGGATATGAATTAACTCAGAATATCAAGCCGCTCTGGCGTGCTGGACATAGTCAAATCTACCCTCTATTAATGAGCATGGAGCAGCAAGGTTATATCACCTTTAAGCTCATTGAACAGACCGATAAACCGGATAAAAAAGAATACTCCATTACGAAAGCAGGACTGGAACAATTGCGGCAATGGGTGGAAACTACTGCAGAGCCTCCGGTGCTGCGGGATGAGCTGCATTTTAAGCTGTATAGCTTATGGCTATCCAACCCGAAAGAAGCCAAGGACCTATTGCTAAAACGTGCAGAGTTTTGTAAAAGTGAGCTGGAGCGATACAAGGTTTTGCTCAAAGCAAACGAAGTCTTGCGTGATGAACGCGGTGAGACTCGTGAGTTAAAAGCCACCACTTTTGGACGTTATTTACTGATCCGCAAACGTGTGCTTGATATGGAGAGCTCTATACAATTCTGCGAATGGGCACTTGAAGAGCTTGAGTCGAATCAATAACATTATAAACAAGCAAAAAAGAGACCTCATTTTGTATCGGAAGTCTCTTTTTACTTACATTTATTCGGATTTAGATAAATTCAATAGTTGCACCTCGCAACGAGTACCCGCTCCAGGCTGACTCATCATTCGAATCTTGCCTCCATGCAATTCCACCAGCTTTTTAACAATGGAAAGTCCCAGACCTGAACCTCCGTATTGTCTTGAACGTGATTTCTCTACCCGGTAGAAACGCTCGAAGATATAGGGAAGCTCTTCCTCAGGAATACCTATTCCTGTATCTTCAACTATTAGAGTTGCAGCATCCGCTGCAAATTCCACATGAATAATAATCTCGCCTTCATCCGTATAACGAATTGCATTTTCCAGAAGGTTCATTATAATCTGTTCCATACGTTTTTGATCTCCACGGATCATATACGCATCTCCGCTAAGCTGAAGCTTCAGCTGTAACCCCTTCTCTTTTGCTTTCAGTTCAACTCTGCGCACGGCTTGTTCCGTTAGCTGACTGAGATCGATCCACTCTTGGGTAAGTGTAACCTTTCCTTCCTCCATCTTTGCCAGTTCAAATAAATCATCCACCAGATGCTGGAGCCGATGTGCTTCCTGATGAATGATATCCAAGTATAGATCCCTTTCCCCCTCGGTCTCGTAAAGCCCATCTTTTATAACCTTGGTGTACCCCTCCAAATATGTAATGGGCGTTCTCAGCTCATGTGAGATATTTGCCAGAAATTCCTGCCTTGTATCCCTGTATCGTTGTAGATCGACAGCCAGATCATTTATGGCCGCAGCCAAAAAACCAATCTCATCGGTACTACGTATAGAAAGTCTCGTTTCCAGCTCGCCAGCCGCGATTTTCCGGGTTGCCTTTTGCATCTTGATCAGAGGTCTAGACAAAATCATGGCGATCACACCAGTGATCCCTAAAGCCAATATAAAAGCCCCCATTCCTGCAATCAGCAGGAGGTTCCGGATGGAAGCCAAAGATTGCTTCATACTCTCTGTAGAGGACATTACATAAAGTGCAGACTGAGTTGTATCCCCCTCCATTATTGGTTTTCCAATGATAAAATAAGAATGTCCAGCAGGATCTTTATACTCAAAATCAACACTTTTCCCAGCGAAAATCCTACTAACATCCGAAGCATGGATGAATGAACGATCCAAACGATCATGTACACCCGAGTGGAGTATCACATTGCCATCCTTTGAGATATTAAAGATACTGACATCCGAAAATTCTGCAAAGGTACTCATCATCTGCTCGTTTGAACTATCCTGCGATTCCGCCATTCCAATAAAATGTGAGGTGAGTTCCTCCGTCTCTTTTTGCATCTCGTTGTAATAAAAGTTTGTAAACATCCGCTCTATAGTAACTCCAAGGACAAGCAAAACAACTACAAAAACAGACATAATAACAAAACCAAGCTTAAGTCCGATGATGTTATTTTTCATACCTGATTACCGGGAGCATGAAATTTATAACCTAATCCCCACACCGTCTGAACCGGATTATAGGCTAGCCCTGCTTTATGTAGTTTCTCGCGGATATTCTTAATATGGGTGTCAATAACACGATTCTCCCCCTCATAATTATTCCCCCATAATCGCTCCACCAGTTCTTCTCTCGTAAAAACCCGGGTAGTATTTTGCGCCAAAGTGGCCAGTAGATCAAACTCCTTGAGCGTGAATTCAATGGATGTATCCTGAATATGTACCTCCCTAGCTTCTGGGTATATTTTAAAATTAGGGTATGTGAGCACCTTTTCCTGAGAGTGCCAGGCAAATGTAAGTGTTGAACGCCGCAGCAGAGAATAAATCCTAGCCACTAATTCTTCCGGCTCAAACGGTTTAGTAAGATAATCATCTGCACCTATACCGAGACCACGTACCTTATCCTTGGTTTCAGAACGTGCGGTTAGCATTAGAATTGGGATAGAGCTTGTCTCCCTCACCAGCTTGCAGACCTGCCAGCCATCCATATCCGGCATCATCACATCCAGCAAGATTAGGTCAAAGCTGTGTTGTTTCAACAGTTGGAGTGCCTCATGACCCGTTGACGCCTCTTTTGTAGACATCCCTTCTTTACTTAAATAAATCCGCAATAAATTCCGCATGTTCCATTCATCATCTACGATCAGTATCTGTAGCTTATTCAAGCCGTTCACCCTCTTTATGACCTAGTTCTTCTCATTATACAAAAAAAACACAGAACAAGCCGACATCATCCCTAAAAGATGCCAGCCTGTGATTATGGTTAGTGGCCGGAATGCGGATTGCCTCCTGCAGCAGGTGAGATTTCTAGCATGTCATCGATTTCACTTTGTGCTCGCTCATTTATTGTAAGGTTATCCCCAGTTATCCAAGCATGATTGTAAGGACCTTCTGCTGGTGAATCTTGAAATTTAGGTTGAAGCTCCATCATATAGTCCATTACTGAATCTGGCAGCCCGTCTTTTTCCGTAAAAATAAGCGGCGCATGTTTCCCCAAATGAGAAAAAGGCGCAGCGGCGATAGCTATCATCGTTGAATCCGTGGTTAACAAAGACAGGTTATGACCGGGTGTAGTGATTCCCCAGCCGAATCCGTTATTGGCATCCTTAAAACTTGCAAAAGCTATAGCGTTCTTAAAAACATCTTCTCCAGCTATACGGGTAACTGTTCCGTATTCTTTTAATTGCTTTTCTACATCTGCTGAGACAATGTCTTCTGGTCCGAGGATGTAAATGGTTGCGCTACCTCCACGTTCTTTTAAAGCCTCGACCGTTGAGTTAGGAATTTCGTCTTTGGTTACAAAGAGAAGAGGTTCAGGCATATGTGCGATCCAATTCACTGCTGGCAACGTGTACTCAGGGCTATCCATAGAACCAATAATGACCGACTTTGAAAGTTCACCCGCTGCTTTGGCGTAATAAGTATCTATAGCCTGAGCC
Source organism: Paenibacillus sp. FSL E2-0190 (assembly GCF_037992965.1). NCBI lineage: Bacteria > Bacillati > Bacillota > Bacilli > Caryophanales > Paenibacillaceae > Paenibacillus > Paenibacillus sp. FSL E2-0190. The sequence goes on along the minus strand of NZ_CP150306.1, from coordinate 3,220,932 downwards.
ACTGCCGCTGGCTCATTCCCTTCTATCCGGTCTACTTTTAAATCAATGGCCTTTAATTGTTGTTCGACATTGGATGCCATAGGCCCAACAAGCACTACCTGAACCCCTTTATTGCCTTCAGCACCTATTGGATTCAGTCGCTTAAGTTCAGCGAGAGTAACCTCAGGAACCCCTTCTTTTGTGGTATACAGTACAGGCCCATTACTGGGATGATGAATCAAATCTGCACTAACTGCGGCGATCTGCCAATTACTCACATCCGTCAAAACTACACTTGAAGGTCTATTATTCTTTGTTTGCGCAGTCCATAAAGTCTGAGAAACTAACACTGCGGCTTGAATCGGATCTGAAGTGTTAATACGAGTAGTATTCTTCGTAGCTATCCATGGTTGCTCCACCGTTGCAGAACTAGCTTGCGAATTAACCTTAGATGGAGAATTATTGCCTGATTGGCAGCTTGTTAACACTGTACTCAAAAGCAAACTAACGGCAACAAATGGTATGATTTTTTTCATCCTAAACCCTCCTGTGTGATGTTCTCGCTTGATTTAGAGTAGTTTAGTCTACAAATGTGTGGAAAGTATGTAGAATTTAAAATAAATAAAATTTGTATATAATGCAAAAAGAGCATCCTGTAAGCCATGAATGACTCAGGATGCTCTTGGTTTAAAGTTTTTTTAACACTTACCAGTGTTTAGCGATAAAAGTATCCCGACCGGATTGCTCCCGATCTTCTTTGTAGTGCTTGGGATTCTTATGATGATAATCCTGATGATACTCTTCTGCACGATAAAAAGCTGGCGCCGGAAGAATTTCCGTAACGACTGGACCGGAGAATCTGCCGCTGACCGCAACCTGTTCCTTCGAGGCAAGAGCTGCTAAACGCTGTTCTTCATTATAATAGAAGATCGCTGTCCGGTACTGAGTTCCTCGATCCTGGAATTGCCCACCATCATCGGTAGGGTCAATCTGAGGCCAATATAATTCAAGCAGCTTCTCGTATGAAAAAAGCGCTGGATCAAACGTAATCTGCACAACCTCGTAATGCCCCGTTGTTCCGGTTTTGACTTCTTCGTAGGTGGGATTCTCAGTTAACCCTCCCGCATATCCCGATACAATTCCATGAATGCCTGGTAATTCCTCAAACGGTGTCACCATGCACCAAAAACATCCGCCTGCAAACATCGCTTGTTCCATATGATCCAATCTCTCCCTATCTATCTTCATCTAATAAATAATATATGCTATGACGATAAAGCCAAAAGATCATAAAGTCAATGGAAGTCCGAAGCACCATTAGAATTCAATTCTCCAAAACGTTATAATATAACAACAACAGAAGTAGAAAGGACTACGTTATGAGAAAAAATCGTTTAGGACAATCCGATTTGTATGTAAGTGAGATAGGACTTGGCTGTATGTCTTTGGGTACGGATGAGGCGAAAGCCATTTCCATTGTTCATGAAGCACTCGATCAAGGAATCAATTTTGTTGATACAGCAGATCTTTATGATGAGGGCCGTAATGAAGAAATTATTGGCAAAGCCATTCGTCAACGTCGACAGGATGTAATCCTGACCACAAAAGTTGGCAACCGCAGAATTCCCGGCCAAGAAGGCTGGAGCTGGGACCCTTCAAAAGCCTATATTAAAAATGCAGTCAAAGATAGTCTCAAACGGCTGCAAACCGATTACATCGATCTATACCAGCTGCATGGCGGCACTATTGAAGATCCAATTGACGAAACGATTGAAGCTTTTGAAGAACTTAAGCAAGAGGGTCTTATCCGCTATTATGGGATCTCTTCTATTCGTCCTAATGTAATTAGAGAATATGTGAAAAAATCAAATATCGTAAGTGTTATGAGCCAATATAGCATTTTAGATCGACGTCCTGAGGAAGAAATCCTTCCTCTGCTAGCTAAGCATGGAATTAGCATGATCGCACGCGGGCCTTTAGCAGGGGGCATTCTATCAGAGCGTGGTCGCAGCAAAGCCGAGAAGAATTACTTAGATTACAGTAGTGAGGAACTTCTGAATTTGCATGATCAGCTTTCGCAGGAAACTAGTGACTCTCGCAATCTTGCACAAACAGCGCTTCATTATCCACTAGCTAATCCATCTGTAGCCGTTATTATTCCTGGGGCAAGCAGTCTGGAGCAATTAAAAAGCAATGTAATGGCTGCTGATGTAGCTCCACTCACTTCGGAGGAACTTGCAGACATTCAGCGGATAAGCAAAGCAAATCGTTACAAGCTTCATGTATAGATTAGTCACTTTCGTTAAAAACAATGAGGTGTCCATAGCCATACAATGGCTGTTGGGCACCCCCTACTTTTTGAAGCTACCTGATCGCTGATCTAATCCTTAAACTTGGTTTAATTAAGTACTAATCACACTTATGAATCGCACTATAGGACACAGTTGACCTTATACGCTACTTTTTCCTATATTAAGGGTGCTCGCGGACTCCATAGTCGCTATGAGCATGATAATCACCATATATCACCCTCTATTTAAGGAATAGCAGCACTGGAGTCCGAAATCATGCTCCAACGCCTAAATATATACAAATAACGTCATCTGGGTCCGAAAGTATTCTAGTCACTCCGCGTGACACATCCAGCCTGCCATAATTCCAGTAGAATAAAATCGAGTGATTCTTGTGAAGCCTGATTCTTTCAATAACTCTTCAATTTGTTTTTCGGGAAGGAAAGAAATTTTTGTAATATTGCTACTTACATTATCAAACGCTTTGGGAGATTCATACCCTGCAACCCAAAAGCTTTTCCATACGTTTATTCTGTCGTGGAGTTCAGGATCATCCAAATCTCCATATGCACTTACGAGAACAAATGGAGCACCCGGTTTCAGATTATCCTTTATAGAGCGAAGCAAATTCAATTTTTCTTGAACATCATGAATGAAATGAAGGACCAAAATACAACTTGCCACATCGAACTTTGAGTCCTGCTGAGGAAGATCATCGATTGTCCCAGGAATCAGACTGACACGGCTCTCTAGGCCCAGTTCATCTATCTTTAATTTCGCAATCTTAAGCATATCTTCCGAAGGATCCACTCCAGTAAATGTCCAGTTTGGGTTAGATGGCCCCCATGCCGAAAATTCATTTCCTCCCCCCGCACCGACCACGAGCATAGATACAGGGATGTCACCTAATTCGAAACGAAAATAAGATTGGATCATCGAAAATAATGAATCATAAGAGGGAATCGAAATATGAGTGGTTTTTTCATAGGTCGCCCTCTTGGCATTTAATTTTTGCTCTTCAGTCATTGTAATCATCCTCCATTGTTTTAAACTTCACATTTTAGTATCAAAACACACATTAAAGACATTACGGATTTATATTGTCTCTAATAAACCCGAAAAAAGAACGGATCTTTACTCCGTCTTCATCGTTTTTGCCAAATCTGCAATTTTCGTGTTCTCTAAGTACTGCTCCATCTGTCGCTCAGCGTCAATCACAACCTGTTGAATCAGACATTCACTTCCGTGATCTAGACTGCATTCAAAAAAGGAAGCCGTTCCTTCGATTGCATGGATAATATCCAAAAAAGAGATTTCTTCCGACTTGCGTCTGAGACGATAACCGCCATTAGCACCAGGTGCAGATTGAATCAATCCAGCCTTCACTAGCTTAGTCATCATTTTGGACAGATAGGTTTGGGAAACACCTAACTTCTCAGCAAGCAATTGAACACCCACCGGCTTATCAGACGCCACCGTCACCATATAGAGCATTGCATGAAGTGCATAATCTGTCGCTTGGGAATATTTCATTCAGCACCTCCATTAACGACTTTAGAAATCTATGATAACTCTAACATTGCTAAAAGGCAAGTTTGTTCGCTTTTTAAAAGAGAAGAAGCTCAAGAATCTTTGTCCCAAGCTGGCTCATTTCTCCCTTCAAAAGTAACGATAAAAACCGGAGTTTTATTTAGATATTTTTGCAGTTGCAGCGTATTATTTTTTTCCAGAGCTTGTTCTGAAAATAATTCAAAATTAGGGTTAGACATTAATAGATACTCAGCCTTAATATTCTTAACTGTGATCATCCGAATGAACTCCCCTCAACTAATTGGAGTATACTCACCATTAAACTCAAATTCATAGTCATTAGCGATACGGATATAGCCATATACGCAATGCCAGCGATCTCTGTAGAAAACACTGGAATAATTCTGATTATCCCTATTTCCTTCAGCAACTAAGATCTCCTTGTCATCGCATGCTAAAACAATACCTGTATGATCGTGAGGGTCATTAGTTAGCAATTTTTCATAAATCACAATATCACCACGCTGAGGAGTAAACCCCTCTTGCCCGTCAAAATAAAAAAATGCGGTCTCAGGTAGTTGCGCCCACTCTAACCAAGCCCCTACGCCAGCTAATCGAAAATCAGCATTCGGATATCGAATCGGCAGCAGAAATCCAGCTTGCATACAGCAGTAATATACAAATGCTGCGCACCAATTGTTTTGTAATACTTTATAAATCCCTTGGTCAGGCCAATATTTACAGATTTCTCGATATCGTTCGTTTCCTGGTATTCCAACAATGTTTTCTTTTCCAAATGTTTCAGCAATATTAGCTAACTTACCTCGTTTATCCGTAGGCTGGTGAACTTCAGCCCCGCTACTGTAATCTAACTCTTCCAAAAAATCCTCTGGAATCGTCATTTCACGAAGTACATTCCGAAGCCTATTCGTGTCCTGTTGTGTTACATTACATCCCCTATTCTGCAAGTGTAATTGTAGAACTTGAGCATCCTTTAGAATCTCTTCATAGGGACCCTGAACTTTATTCCTGTCCCCTTGATGGAAGATTGCCTTTAGAATTTGAGTCAGCTCTTCTTTGGTAAACATATTCAAGTCTCTTAATAAAGGCCTTACGGTATCAGCACTGTTGGGACCTGGAAATTCCTTGACTCCGGTTTTGAAGAAATAATAATTATGAAGCAGTCCTATAATGGCTGCCAATTCCTGATTTTGTTCTCTTTTCATGGCAAGCAATGAAGCGAAACTAGACACTCCGTACAGGTGAACACACGCTTCCTGTTTCCGTTGTTCGCTACCTATAGACATGATCATTTCTTGAACAAGCACACGCACACTATCGAGGCGCTGGTTTACTTTTGTTATCAGGCGTTGAGTCACTGGAAACCTTCCCTTCTGTTACTACTCAGCTGTAATAATATTAAAGCAAATAACTCACATATTTATTTTTATCAATTCATTCCCTAAAGACTACCTTTTTCTGTCCATCCTTGACGAACTCCACACCAAAATAATCGGTATTACCGTCCGCCCCGAATTCAGCGATCCGAGCATCAGGCTTACTCTCAAAATAAATGTGATGTCTAATATTAGATCTTGGTAACAAGGTGATTTCTTGCGGCTGAACCTCTGCGAATGACCATATCCCTTGAGGATTACCGTACTCTCGAAAGATTGGACGGATCATAATGGTTTCATTTTTCCCGCCATAGTTGATTAGCCTGATTGTGCATTGAACTTCCACCATATCCTCTTGAGTACCATACATACAGTGCGAATCTTTTTCCAGAAAATCCACAACTTCAATTCCTTCATTGTTCATATTCACAAGATAATACAATCGTTCTGTTAGAAATGGATACAAATAATAAAAAATGATAAAAAAAAGAATAACCGTTCTGCCTACATATTTTTTATAGCGCTGCTTAAAGTGCATAATAGTTAAATTCCCACTGAAAATTAACAAAATGATCCCGAATATTGCTGAGTAATGTAAACCATGGTTTGTCGCAGGTTCGCTCCAAGGTGGAATTCCAATAGTTCTGAAGAGGTAATCCCCAAACATAGTACCCTGATGTGTGATTCCCACAAAAACTAAAGAAAACAGCAAAAATAAAACAGCTATCCAACCTTTACCCTTGGTCATTTCATCCCTCCCAACCAATAACAGTTATGTCTTCTCTATCCTCTAAGGAAAGATTCCTATGCATATGCAGTTCAATTTTTTTACCGCTAAAACTCAAAGTGTAATCAACTACGTAAGGGGTTTCAATGTAATATACCGTGAGGATTAATTTGGAATCATCATATTGCCAGCTTGCAGATGTACAAACTTCCTGCTCACTAAGGGATAAGTCTTTAATAAATAAACTTTTTGCATGGGTAGGCCTTAAAAAATTGAACGGAAATTCATCTAAATGATCGTCGTAAAGTAAAGAAAAACTAAGGTGCTCTTCTTCAAACTTCAGTGTTAATTCTTTGATTTTATGCTTATTATCTTCAAAGATATAAATTCCACTGTACGATCTATAATCTACTTTAACTATCCTGTTTACTAAGGAGGTAAATGTAGGAGGTTTAATAATGTTAGATGCAACCGTTGGCCAATCAAGGTTCAGTAAATTTGCATATATGATATCTAAAAAATCCTGTAACTTCTTCATCTCGGTAAAACTTGAAGTTGCAGCAATCACAATCTCTTGACTCGGATCAATGAAACACAATTGACCAAAAGCTCCATTCCCCATCTTACATCCATTCCTGCACATAAAGAACTGATAACCATATCCGTTTGACCAGTCGGTCTTATTTTGTCCCCAACGATTATCGCTTTGTTCATTTAGCGCCAGCTTTAAATAATCTTCAGAAACAATTCTACAGCTATTGTAAACCCCTTGATTGAGGAGCATCTGGCCAAATTTCGCGATTCCATCTGTTGCTATGCTTAGTCCCATTCCACCAGCAACAATTCCTACCGGGCAAGTCTCCCATTCCGGTCTTTCTATGTCCAACGGGGTAAATAATCTTGGCATTAGAAAATCAACAAGATTTTCTCCAGTCGTCTTTTCGATAATAGCCGAAACCATATAAGTGGCGTGTGTATTGTAATTGTAATAACTTCCCGGTTCATCTTCTACGTCCAAAGCTAAAAAGGCACGAACCCAATCATTTTGCTTGGCTATCGCACCATAGATACTATTGTTATGTCCTGTATTCATGGAAAGAAGATGATGTATCGTCATCTTCTCTAAATTAGGTGAAATTGAGCTAGGAAGCTGATCCGGGAAAAAAGAAACCACTTTATCCGTTAATTCAAAATAACCGTTATCCCATGCTATGCCTGCTGCAATAGATGTAAAGCTCTTACTTAGAGAAAATAAAACCTGGGGAACGTTTTTGCGGTACGGTTGACGATAAAACTCGGTAATAACTTCTCCCTTACGCAATAGCATAAAAGTATTAACCGGTAAATCAGATCGTTCAAGTTCTTCATAAAACTTAGACAGCGCTTGGGTCAAATTCTCTGGATTATCCATTTAAACCTCGCTTGTCGTTATATTTTGAGTTTTTAATAATTCTCAGGTAGAGCACTAAGTCTCGTGTCAGGTCTCCTCCATTTGTTCATTTAGACGGCAACCTTGTCATACTTAACCTAAAGACTTGTTATACCAAAAATAATCTTCAACGTTTTACGACTCTTCTTACATATTTTCAAGCCTTGTTTTAAGTCTAGAATGATTACAGTTTTGCCAATCCAAATCCTAAAATATAACGAGCGGAACTTTACCGGTGTCACTATGCCTTTTTCTTCATATTCCGTTCCATCCTCTAACTCCGTTTCAGTTCTAATAAGCCATGTATTGCCGATACCAAATTCGATATACTTCAGAATCTATCTCCCCCCGTACAAGAGCTGCTTTTATTGCTCAATAGTTTTTATTAGATAAAGGCAGAGATCATCGTCCACACAAACATGTGCCCCAGGCTCAACAGGCTTATTATCGTACATGATTCCCCGCCCATCAGGGATAAAACCACGCTTTATATACATCCGTTGTGCGGTTCCATAGTCAGCGTATAATCCAAATCCAATACCAATAGTATTAGATATAGTAAAAGCATCTTTTTCAAGAGCTTCAATTAATACACTTCCTACCCCACGTTTCCTAAATGGCGGGATGACGTCAAAGTTTTGAATTTCAGGTATATTATTCTCTGCAAAATAAGGATATTCCGACCTGTATACCACATGTCCCCATCCAACAAACTCATTTTCACAAAAAGCTAAAAGTGTAACTCGCTTTTCATTTTGATTTTCTTGCCAACAACGTTGGACATAATCAAGAGGTTGGCTTACGTCATGCTCAGATAACCCCATATGTATAATATCAATATCGTTTTGTGTCATTCGACGGATTTGTAAAGGTAAGGCCATAATATAATTTCCTCCTAACTTATTAAATGAGTCCATTCCTATATTAACATACTAATTAGGATTAATCTGGTAAAAAACAATTATTGTTAAACGAACCTGTCAGATAAAAGAACAGGCTGCCGAATATACTGGCAGCCTGTTCTGATTTTGTTATTTTTTTATTTCTTTAAGGTAAAAGTCATATAATTGATCAATAGATGAACTGGAAAAGATAGACGTGGCTTGTTCAATTTTCTCACGTTTCCAATCGAACCAGCGCATTTCCTTTAACTTTTCGATTTCTTGATCTGTAAACCGTTGCTTGATCACTTTAGCAGGATTGCCGCCTACTATCGTATACGGTGGGACATCCTTTACAACAACTGATCCTGCCGCAACAATAGCACCTTCGCCTATTTTCACACCGGGCATAATCATTGCATTCATCCCAATCCAGGCATCACTAGTAATGATTGTATCCCCTTTGGATTCGTAAGAGTTTGCAATCTGGTCTACAAAAGGATACACGGTAATCCATTCAGGATGATGATTGTGATTCCCACCCATGAGAATAATTACACCACTAGCAATACAAACATAATTTCCTATAATCAATTTATCTAAATGCCAACCATAATCTTCACTGGGATTAAACAACTTTCTTGATTGTTCATCACCCCAAAGGTATCTAACACATCCATCTTCAAAATCAAGATTATCGTAATAACCAGAGTAGTATGAGTACTCTCCTACCTCAATCATTGGGTTGGTGACAATATCCTTTAAATACTTAATTTCAGACCAGTGGCTGAACTGATGTTGTTTCATTTTCTTTCCCTCGCTTCTAAGTAATGTAATTCATTTATACTTAGAAGCTTGATGCAGTAGCGACATTCTTAAACCTTTTCAAACGACGAACCATCGTCCTCATCCTTTTCCTAATTGATGCCGTCATTGTAACAAACGAATGATTTATTCGTCAAATCAACCGTATTGTCCGAACTCAGCTCAATTATGAATTTATCGGATTACGGCTAGCCTTAACATGTTTAAGCTGGGCAACTATAATGACGCTAATGATCACTAGAAGGAACCACGAACTGATCTTACTGAAACTAACCAGTTGCCACGTTTGATATTGATCAGGATATTTCCATGCATTAAAAAATGTAGCGATATTTTCAGCTAACCAGATAAAAAAACCCACAATAAAAAAGGCCAGTGTCAAGGGCATTCGATAGGTAACCGTCCGTACCCTATAAATGATCCATGTTTTCCAGAAGACAACAACCACAAGCGCTGTCAGCCACCAACGAAAATCAGGAATGAAATGATGTGTGAAAAAATTTAAATAGATGGCTCCTCCCAACAATCCCGCTGAAGCAAGCCCCGGCCAACCGGTCATATCCATTTTCAATCTTCGCCATATCTGGCACATAAAGCTTGCGACACTTGCATACATAAATCCACTATAGAGGGGTACACCAAACACCTTCGTAAACCCTGGCTCAGGGTATGCCCATGAACCCATCTTTACCTTATAGATTTCCAGCAATAAACCAATAACGTGGAACACACAGATTACTTTTATTTCATCTAGTGTCTCTAATCCAGTACGGTACATGAGGTACTGCACTGTAAGCAGTATTAGAAGAATGGCATCATAACGGTAAAGAAAAGGCATTTCTATTATGTTAGAAAGAGCTAAAGTCCCAAAAATCGCAACAGGAAATATGCAACTCATCGCCTGATGATATCCGAAATGCAGTAATTGTGTTATTGACTTCATTCTTATGTTTCCTCATCATTTTTGTATTCTAATAGATCTCCAGGCTGACATTCCAAAGCCTTACAAATTGCCTCTAACGTTGATAATCGCACCGCTTTTGCTTTTCCATTTTTCAAAATAGAAAGGTTAGCCATTGTTATTCCAACTCTCTCCGAAAGCTCAGTAACACTCATTTTTCTTTTAGCCAGCATCACGTCAATATTAATAATAATCGCCATTGTTTTCACCTCAGACAGTTAAGTCATTTTCTGATTTTATATCAATAGCTTCTTTTAAAAGCTTTTGTAGAACTGCAGCAAAAACGGCAATCACCATGGAGGCAAAAATGATAATCAAGCCGATGACTATAATCCCTGGGGCATCATCTTTCTCCGCCATGAGGTAAAAGAGTGGCATACCAACTACATACAAGCAACTGATGATGATTGCACAATATTTTATTTTCTTTAAAACCTGCACAGACATTTCCGAGAAAGCATTGTTTTTGTCAATATAGCCTAACAGTTTAAAAGCTTGATACAGTGCAAAGTAAAAAGGTATCGCCGAGGCATACAAATCAATGGCAATGAGATATTTCAATAAACTATAATCCGGATACAGTTCTGCTGCGAAACTCGCTATTTCCGGCACCACAAATATGCACAAAGCAAGCACCGGGATACCAATAAGAATAACCGCTGCCCTTAAAAAAAGTGTTGATCCTCTTTCCATAATAAACACACCTCACAGATTTATTGTGAATTGAATTTATCATATTATTTATCGTTTTACAATATATTTTAATCGATATACAGTTATTATTGGTTGTTTTATAACTTTCGACTAAAAAGCCGAGCTAATTGACTTTTGAAGTCACTAGCTCGGCTTATTTCACCTTTTCATATCTCTTTATCTCTATTTTTCTATTCTACAAGTAATTCTAATACTGACCAAGATCGATAAAATTCAAATCCATGTTAGCTTCATCTTCAGCCTGATTTGTAACCTCTGTTGATACTGCTTTTCCTTCGTATTCAAGGTTACCGCTTGTCAAATTGAATACATACAGACGATTACCTTTGAAGTACTTATTACCCATATTCTTATAACCCACAAAATAGAGATAGTCTTGTTTAAAATCATAGGTAATGTTTTCACTTAAATCTATATTTGTATTCTTCAGAGTAGTCTCATATTCTTTACTCACGAGATCGTAAGAAATAACAGTAAATCCTATATTCTCCTTACCCGATACAGCTTTTTGCAGGAAATAAATTTTCTGTCCATACGCATTCATAATATTATTCAATAACATTTCATGCCCTTGGAACGCGAGCGGCGAGATTTGTCCTGTTGCAACATCTACTTGATATGCCTTTTTATGATTATCTTTACTAACCGTTAAAATCCATTGATCCGAGTGATCCAGATTTTGATTGGCTAACCTAACGAATTGATTATCCCCATTTGCTGCTTCAGATTTAGCTCCTGGTAACACGAGCGGCTCATTCGTAATCTCCTTTGTTGTTAGATTAACACGGATAATCTGCGGTTCAGATACATAACCTTTGGCGCTGTGATTCAAAAATACCATTGCAACAAGCTCTTGATCAACAAGCTGTACATTTTGTACATAGATATCTGAAACATCATGATCCACATTGATATCGGATCTGATTTCCTGCGTATTATCCTTTTGCTTATTAAGCACAGAAATACTGAGTCTAGCATTTTTCTTCGCTGATGGATCATTTGATTGCTGCTTATCTACGGTCCAATTCACGTAAGCAAGCATATCCTGATTTTCATAGAACCCAGCTAAGTTCTTCTTCCCACGCATGAACTGACGATGCTGATCCCTCCATTTATCCAATTGTGTGTTCACTGGTCTTCGGTTTAAGCTTTGGCTGATCGTTAACTTTTCATCTGGATAATCTGTACCATTTGTAGTGATATTAGCTCGTTTGATGCCAAAAACACTATCCTTAGTCAGATAATTTCCGTATAAGGCTATACCTTCAACGAGGGAAGCATCCCCTTGAACCATCGTCAGCTTATAATTAGGTAGTGTCTCTTGTGAGGCCTGTACATAATACGTCCCGATTGTAACAACCGAGAACACTACAAGAACGGCGGTAACCATATATTTTCTCATTCCTTAACCTCCATACCCCTTCAATTATACCGATATTTTCTTACGCAATAGATATAAGCTGTACCAAAGCGAACCTCCAGCAATAATCACTATTAATCCGAGACAAGCACCTATGATTTCTCCGGGATAGAAGTAGCTATCATATCTGCTATAACCCATAAGATAGGGTATTGAGGCTAATCCAGCTAGAACCGCTAAGTATAATAAGATAAAGCCGATCCCTTTCAGTCTGTAGCTCCGCTCCATTAGAATCGCTGTGAACAAGACGATCAAACCCGTAATGCCCAGTCCATAATATAGAACAAACTCAGAAAAGTAGGGCGGAACCAGAACTTTAAGCACAGTAGGATACTTCAAATAATCAAATACCGAGATGTTCCGATATAGTTCAGCAGGAAGAATCCACTGTGCTATCAAACGCTCCAGTGGCACAAGGACAATTTGCAGGGCAACAAGTCCAAATGCGAATAGCAAGATCGTAACCAGCTTGGCAAAATACAAATTCGCCCGATTGGATGGCAAGGTGAGCAGGCGATATACTATCGTATTTTTACCTCTCCAGTCACGGTACCAGATGAAGCAGCTATATATTAGCAACACTGTTATGCTCAAAAATATGGGTCCGAAATATAGAAGTCCATTATAGTGAGCATACATCATACTGTTTAGCTGAATATATCCAGTCACATTGTGATATTGCTCAAGTGTCCATTGATTCACTCTCATTGCCTCATTCGCAGAATCCAGCCAATGATTTGCACCGATGGTGACTGCTGCAAGCTGCAAGGCAACTGTCAGCACCATGAGTCCAATATATATTTTGGCAAATCGGTTCATTTCAAAATTCAATAGCTTCACAAAAGCTCTCATTTCATGTACACCTCTCTCATTACGTCCGTAATGGACTTACCTTCCTGCTCGCGAACTTCTTCACAGTAGAATTCACGTTCTACCTTCCCATGCTGTAGCAAGACCGCTTTATCAATTAAATGCTCAATATCGTTAATTTCATGAGTTGTAATAATCACACCACGATCCTCGATCAATTCACTCGTGAACACATCAGTAATTTGCTCGCGGCTGAACATATCAATTCCCGAGAACGGCTCGTCCATTAGGATGTAATCACAATCCAAGGCAAGTCCCAGCAACAAATTCACCTTCGCAGCCATCCCTTTCGACAATGAGGATACGCGATCTGAAGAGCTCAGTCGGAAGAACTTAAGCATTTCCTTTGCACGTTCAGCGTTCCAATTCCGATAAAAGCCAGCCATAAAGCTCAAGCAATCAGCAATTCGCATATTAGAGGGCATCGTTAACGAATCTGGAATGAAAGTGATTTTCTCATACATCGCAGGTGTTAGTGATACATTATCGATTAAAACTTCCCCTTTGAATGGTGTCAGTCCCATGATGGACTTCAGCACTGTTGACTTCCCGGCACCATTGATTCCGATCAGGCAGGTAATCTCTCCCTTGGCAGCAGTGAAGCTAACGCCATTTAGTACCTTCTTGAATCCATAATTCTTTACCATCTGATTCACTTGGATCATCTTGTGTCACCACCCTCTGGAGATAACTTGCGCTCGGATGTATATTTTGTCTTTATGATCTCTACCAGTTCTTCAACTGGAATTTGAATATTCTGAATGGAGCTGATGAATATATCCACTGCACTTTCGATTAATTCAGCTCGAATCGAGTTTAGGATTTGCTGATCCTGTGTAATTCGGCTCGGGGAATTCCCTTCTGTTACGATCAAACCCTGTTCCTCCATTTCCTTATATGCCTTCTGCGCCGTGTTCGCATTAATCTTCATTACTGATGCCAGTTCACGCCGTGAAGGAATTTTGTCTCCCGCTCCGATTTGCCCTGTGGCGATCTGTTCCTTGAAATGACGCACAACTTGAATATATACCGGCTCACGAATATTAAAGCTGACGCCTGATTTCTGTTCTTCTGTCATACAACCAACTCCATATACTAAGTGTGTGTACTAAGTGGTTCATACATCTCATTTATGTACTATACGTGTAATACACTTTTGTGTCAATAGTTCAGATTTGAGCAAAAAAAAAACTGCCTCTCGGCAGCTCCTTTATTACTAAAACACCTTTTGATTAAAAACATGTTCTTTTCCACCTAAACCCAGTGTATCTGCTGTTGTAGTGTGAATTTTCTGCAGAAGCACGGGATTATCCATTAGTGACAAGCCATAAGAAGGAATCATTTCTTTTATTTTGGGTTCCCATTCTTGTATATATTGAGGGAAACATTTGTTAAGCACTTCAAGCATCACGTGAACAGCCGTAGAAGCTCCAGGGGAAGCCCCTAACAATGCGGCGACCGAACCATCAGCGGCACTAATAACCTCCGTACCAAATTGAAGTGTGCCTTTGCCAGCTTCTGTATCTTTGATAACTTGCACACGCTGACCAGCTACAACAAGATCCCAATCTTCAATTTTGGCATTGGGGATAAACTCTTTCAGTTCTTCCAGACGTTTTTCTTTCGATAACAGCACTTGTTCGATCAGGTATTTTGTTAATGACATATTTTTAGCACCTGCCGACAGCATTGTTATGAGGTTATCCGGTTTCACAGAAGTTATTAAATCAAACATTGAGCCCGTTTTTAAGAATTTAGGTGAGAAGCCGGCAAATGGTCCAAATAGCAGTGATTTTTTATTGTCGATAAATCTTGTGTCTAAGTGCGGTACGGACATTGGAGGGGCTCCAACTTTAGCTTTGCCGTATACTTTGGCATGATGCTGCGCAATAACTTCCGGATTATTACACACCATAAAAATACCACTTACTGGGAATCCACCGATATGTTTTCCTTCAGGAATACCGGATTTCTGCAGTAAGTGCAGGCTTCCTCCCCCGCCACCAATGAACACAAATTTCGCTGTATGTTGTTCAATGTTACCGCTGGCATTTCTGATTTTTAGATCCCATAAGCCAGCACTGTTGCGCTTCATACTATTGACACTATGTTTGTAGTGAAGATCGACGTTTTTACTCTTTAAATGCTCAAATAAGATACGCGTTAAAGCACCAAAGTTAACATCCGTTCCAGAGTCAATTTTTGTAGCCGCAATGGATTCGTTCGCAGGACGATTTTGTATAATAAGCGGAATCCATTCCATCAGTTTTTTAGAGTCAGCGGAAAATTCCATCCCTTGGAATAATGGATTTTTTGAGAGCGCTTCAAATCTTTTCTTTAAAAAAGCTATATCCTTCTCCCCTTGCACCAAACTCATATGAGGTAACGGCATAATAAAGTCCTGGGGAGTATGTATCAGCTTGCGATTTACTAGATAAGACCAAAACTGCATCGAAAGCTGAAACTGTTCATTAATCTGAATAGCTTTGCTAATATCTATAGATCCGTCTGGCTTTTCAACAGTATAATTAAGCTCACAGAGCGCCGCATGCCCGGTTCCTGCATTATTCCATTCATTAGAGCTTTCTTCCCCTGCTTTTTCAAGCTTTTCAAATACTTTAATTTTCCATTCCGGTACTAATTCCTTCAAAAGTGTTCCTAAAGTCGCACTCATGATTCCGGCACCAATTAAAATGACGTCTGTATCAGTTGCACTTTTGCCCATTATTACCATCCTTATCCCCTGAATTTTGCAGAAAGGATGTGGGCGCTCCTTCTTAGGCGTCACACCTTTTCTGTATCAATTATAACCTTATCATGGTGTATTACAATTATTTATAAATTTAATATCTACTATTATATGAAAAAAATAAAATATTTAAAAGCTTGTAAAAAAGATAGAAATAAGTCCTCAAGATTTATGGAACAAAAAAAGGCTGCATCATGCCCTGTTCTCATTGTAGACAATTCCGTTTTGATAGCCCAACCCCACTATTGTTTTTTGAATTTCCTGATCTACTTTTCTTTTAAAAGTTGCAAACTCTAATGTGGTTAAGCCGATTGGAAGCTCTTGTTCTATAAATGAATCAAAATCGATCGCCGTTTTGAAAATACGAAGCTTGTGCAGAAAAGGTAATTGCTCCATTCCCGTCAAATGAGCCAATGTTTTGCAATTCATAATCGTTAGCTCTTCCAGTGCCTTCATCTGCTGATCAAAGTTAATCTCACGTAGCTGGATTTGATCTTCAATCACAAGCTTTTTTAACGCACGAAAAACCGAAATATTACTCAGGTCATGAAAGCCACGGACTCTACAAATTTCCAGGCTCTCGATTTCATTTTCTTCGATGTCCTGAATATGTTCTCTGCCTCCAAGTAAAATACGTAGGTCTTTCAATTTCTTTAGCCGATTAATAAAATGTAAGGGTTTGTTGCTGATGGAGTGCAGCGCGAGATAGGTAAGATCCTCCAGATCTCCAATAGCATCAAGGTTTTTAACCTTACCTATTACATGCAACTGTTCTAAACGAGAGAATTCTTTTAGGTATTCCAGATTAAGCATCTTTTTCTCCGAGCTAATATTTAAAATACTTAGAGACCGTAACGTATCTATACTCAGAATTTCCGGATTTTCAAGCTCATATATCCCCACGCTCAGACTATACAGGTTATTCAGCTTAGCCAATACGTTCGTGTTATGTGCCTGGTGAAGACAATTCAGCAGCAGCATTTTAACATTTGGAATCTGCAGGAGTGTCTCACAATCAAAGGATACAGAATAGTGGCCATAAAAACGCACTCCAAAATTTTCATCAAAACGCGCGCAAAGCTCATTTACTTCATCCAGAATCGAACCATAGGTCGATGGATCAGAGAACTGGACAATAACTTGGTTGCCGCTGTACAAGTCTTGCTGAATCTGAACTGGATCTAGTGAAATAGGATCATTGATCAGAATCCTTCTTTTCCATGTAACACTCATTTCTAATCCCTCCTACTTGCCGTTAATCATCAGTGTATATTTATTGTAAATCTACGAATTACTTACCCAAGAACATAATTACATAAATCAACCCCATGGACAAGCTACCAAGGAAGGTTACAGGTTATTTAGAGTTTCGTTGATTTAGGAGGATTGAGTACAAGTGTTTTACATTAAAATACAATAAGCTGTATCATTCGTAGATTACTCTACTTTTGATACAGCTTATTTATTATTTATTCAGCCTTCTGCGATGAACTATAAATCCCCGCCACCAACTCCAGCGCTTTTATCCCTTCAGCACCATCCAACCAAAACTTTTGACCCCTGGCGACATGTTCATAGAAGTCCTCAATCAGTCTCTTATGCCCGGTGCCCCAATAGGATTTACCTTCCGTGGCACTGAAACTAGGCTCGCACAGCAAGGTTTCCTTTCCATCCTTCCAAAGATACAAATGATCTCTGCGGAGGTTGATAGTACCCTTTTCAAAAACTAGCTCCAGCTCCACTGGAGAATTCTCCAGATAGGTATTTGTACCATAAAAAAGCCCTCTGACATTACTAGTGAAATCGATGCAGGCATGGGCGGTATCTTCTACCTCTATGACCCCATTTAGCACATCCGTGGTAATACTCCCTTTCACCGATGCCACCTCTCCACCAAACCACTGAAGTAAATCCAGTGTGTGAATGGTTTGGTTAATTAGCAGACCTCCACCTTCCGTAGACCAGCGTCCTCTCCAGTTACTATCACTATAATAACTTTCGCTACGGTGCCAGGTTACGATTCCTTTCATACAGAGCAGCTTCCCATATATTCCTGAGTCAATCACCTGCTTAATATACATGGAGGCATCATTATAACGGTTCTGAAACACCACACCAAGCTGACCTGTGCTTTGCTGTGCGGCTTCAAGTATTCGTCTGGCTGAAGGAAGATCTGCCGCCATAGGCTTTTCGGTAAGGACATGTTTTCCTGCTTGTAACAACTCCGTAGCCATCTCTGCATGTAAATAATGAGGCGTACAGAGATGTACAACATGAATACGGTCATCCTTTAAAATTTCTCTATAATCATTAGTGGCTTGGCAGTCATATTCATTAGACGTCTGCAATGCTTTATCAGCATCAATATCTGCAACCACAAGTAGTCTCACACCATCGATGCCTGTTAATGTTTTTGCATGAAGAGGGAAAATGGCTCCGCATCCAATAATGGCTGCTCCAAGTTCTTTCATCTATATTACCCTCCGTTCATCATTCCATCGTTATCTGAGTATTGCTGGGGTTAGATTGATCGCTTGCTCTTGAGCCTTCAGACATAGCTCGGCAGCTTTGAACACATGGGTCTGTGTCATCGCCAGCTCTGTCCGATTCAGACAGTCAAGGATTAGCTCACCAAAGAAAGGAAAACCAACCTTCCCTGCTACATGCTCATAATGTTCCCCTTCCCCATTGACCCAGTACACATGATCCGATGTATTTGAACGACTTATATCAGTATATTTACGCAGTTCAATGTATCCTTCAGTCCCCATAATCATCGTGCGCCCGTCTCCCCAAGTGCCCAGCCCATCAGGGGTAAACCAATCCACGCGAAAATATTGTGTTGCCCCATTGTCCCCTACAAGAGTAGCATCACCAAAATCCTCTAATTCGGGATAAGTCGGATGATTGTAATTGGCCACTTTACTATGAATAACCGAAGCATCCTGACAATCGGCATAATACAAAAATTGTTCTATTTGATGACTGCCTATGTCACATAGAATCCCACCATATTTCTCCCTTTGGAAAAACCATTCCGGCCGGTTAGGAGCATTTAGACGATGTGGCCCTAATCCAATGACTTGCAGGACACGGCCAATAGCACCTTGTTGAATCAGCTGCCCTGCATAGATAGCGCTTTCAACGTGAAGACGTTCACTATAGTAGACCATATATTTCTTATTGGTTGCAGCTGCCATTGCTCTAGCGGATTCAAGCTGTTCCAGGGTCGTAAAGGGGGCTTTATCCGTAAAATAGTCCTTACCGTGAGCCATTACTCTATTGCCTAAAGGTCCTCGTTCAGATGGAATTGCGGCCGCTGCAATTAATTGTACTTCGGGATCTTCCAGAACTTCTTCCATTGATCCGGCAGCTTTGACACCGGGATATTTACTAATAAAATTTCTGACCTTTTCCTCGTCCGGATCATATACCCATTTCAGCTCTGCCCCTGCCTCAACCAGTCCGTTACACATCCCGTAAATATGACCGTGATCTAGGGCAATAGCGGCAATGATGAATTCCCCCGCCTTCACTACGGGTTTGGATTCATACGTTGGTGCATAGGTCATCCCATTTTTTCGATTCATAGAAACCCTCCTTCTATTAGTATTACTCCATTCTATAAGGTATTAAGAAGATACCGCAGACTGATCTCCAAGCTTTCAAAAGGATCACGGCGGCAAACATCCTGCTCCACTACGAACCATTCAACACCCGTTTCGCGACAGACATTGATAATTTCTTTATAGTTCATATTCCCTTCACCGATTTCAGCAAAGATCTGTTTTCTATTAACAATCGCCATATCTTTTAAATGCACTACCTGCATTCGACCTGCAACTTTGCGTATCCATTCGGCTGGACTCCCTCCGCCCGCTTGAACCCAATATAAATCCAGCTCAAAACCAACGGCAGGATCAGACTCAGTGAGCAGAATTTCCATGCCAGTCAATCCATCAAACCGTTCAAATTCAAAATCGTGATTATGATAAACAAATTGCAGATCATGTTGTTCTTTTAGTGTAACTGCAATGCCTGACATCAGCTTGGCGAATTCACGGTAACCTTCTTGCCCCGTACGGAATTTTTCCGGTAAACTTCCTAGTCCAATATTTTTGCAGTTCCACAGCTTATGTTCAGCGGCTAAAGCATCTAAATCGTTCACTAGCCGATCCCAAGACACATGGGTTGCACATATTGCCAGTCCTGCTTCATCTGCATACTCTTTTACGAGCTTCGGATCGATTGGCCCGATGCCTGAAATCTGAATAGCTTCATAACCCATAGCAGAGACCTTTTGAAAAGTGGATCTTAAATCCTCCGCAGTTTTAGTAAAATCACGTAATGTGTACATTTGAGCAGCAATGGTTGAACGATTCATAGGATCTTTCCTCTCTGATTAAAATTTAATGAGTTCCCTTAACATCAAAGGTTTGGGCGGCTGTGGTTTCTTTGTTGAAGTTAGAATTCTCCACCTTTTCCATGAGCTTCTCATAAAATAAATCTTCATCAATCGGTAACTCCACCCAATCGTCGGTCCAAGCCGATAAATACATCCCATTAGATAGCGTTAGACCGTGAATGCCTTCCTCACCCGGAGCTAACAATTTCTCATCGTGTAGAATGGCATTCGTAAAGTTCCGCAAAATTCCTTTATGCTGTTCCCCGCCACCCTCTTCTACAGGAATCTCACATTTCCAACATTCTGGACTGCCGAATCCTCCCGTAAACTCTGCATTGAATTGCGGCTCCGGCGTGCGTAGACGCCAAAAGGTTAATTTCCCGTCTTCCACTACGATTTTTCCATGATCACCAGTAATTTCGAAACGGTTAGTTCCCGGTGCTTCACCTGTTGTGGTGATAAAAAGCCCTGTCGCACCATTTTCATATTCCACATAAGCGGTTACATCGTCTTCAACCTCAATATTGCGGTATTTACCAAAATGACAAAATGCTCTGATCCGCTTAGGCATCATACCTGTCGTCCACTGCCATAAATCTAGTTGATGAGGATCTTGATTCAGCAACACCCCACCACCTTCGCCTGCCCATGTAGCCCGCCAACCACCGGAGTTATAGTAACTTTGTGATCTGTACCAGTTGGTGATAATCCAATTTGTGCGGCGGATTTCGCCTAGTTCACCAGACTGAATGAGATCCCTAAGCTTTTGATACAAAGGATTCGTCCGCTGGTTATACATGATTCCGAATTTGCGATCAGACTTTGCTGCAGCTTCGTTCATCAGCTTAACAGCTTTGGTATAGACCCCAGCCGGTTTCTCAACCAATACATGATAGCCATATTGAAAAGCCTCGATAGCTAAAGTTGGATGATCATAATGTGGAGTACAGATTAATACTGCATCTATGAGATGAGACTCATATAACTCTTGGGGTGTTGCAAATTTCTGTACACTTTCCGGTAAATGCTCTTCTGCCCATTTCAAACGTTCTTCCCTTACATCACATACAGCTGCAAGCTCAGCATCTTTAATATGATTCAACAGACTTTGTGCATGTGCACTCCCCATATTCCCAATTCCAATAATGCCATACCGTACTTTATTCAATCAGATCACTTCCCTATTTGAGGTTATGTTATGAGAATATACTTAATTAATAGACATGAACATGAGCGAAACTAAGCATTATTTGCATAATAATAAGATGATTTAGTTAAATTAATTCGTTATAATAAGGATAATCAAGTCATAGAGGAGCTAGATGATGAATAATCCAGGTAACCTTACCGGCAGATTCCTCCAGAATCTTACCGTAAAAGTGACCCATGCCCAACTTAGAAGCGGATATAGCGGGTGGAATCGTACGTTGGAAACTCCAACCTTTAATCGGCTGTATTTTATTGACCGCGGTGAGGGAAAAGTTATCATTAACGGTGTTACTTATTATCCGAGAGCAGGTCAGCTAATGATCATGCCCGCAGGAAGCACTCAAACTACAGAGACGTCAATGAATGATCCCTATACACGCTATTTCTGCCATTTTGATGCTGATATTGGGGAGTGGCCCTTATTCCATTCGGCAAACAAACTGTTTATCTGTGATGCGCCCAACCCAGATTCCGTACGGGTTATTTTCACAGAAATGATCGAACAGTTTCAAAAAGATGATGTATTGTCCATTCTGCGTACTCAGGCGAACGTCCTCAATCTAATTGCTACTTGTCTTGAATCGAACGAGAATATCAAAACAGACTTTATGCAAGAATTTATACATACGGGGGATCAAGGAAAGCTCGCCTATGTGCTTCAATATATTGATGAGCGGCTGGATAAACCCATAGAAATAGAAGAGTTAGCAGAAATTGTCCACTTACATCCGAACTATTTCATCCCCTACTTCAAGAAATTTATAGGGGTTCCCCCCATGCATTATGTACAATTGAAAAGAATGGAGCATGCTAAAAGACAGCTTTCTTATAGCAATTTCAGCATTTCAGATATCGCGGAGCAAGTCAGTATGGAATTAGCCCATTTCTCTAAATATTTCAAAAAGACAATAGGAATCTCCCCTTCTGCCTATCGTAACAGCACTAAGTAAATTTATTAGGGAATGTCTTAATCTATGTGATGAACTATAATAAAAAGGCTCTAACCTTCAATTTTGAGGTGGTGAACGATATTCTTATCAGAACAGCATCTATAAGCGACATTCAAGAGATAGCAAGACTCTCAAGCCAGCTTGGATATCCTTTGAATATCGAACAATTAGGAGAAAGACTACAAGAAATCGGAACACACAAAGATCATACTGTATATGTAGCTGAATCAGATCACCAATTGGTAGGATGGATACATGCGACCGTTCGAATCTTACTTGAATCTCCTTCATTTATTGAAATAGGAGGTCTTGTTGTTGATCAGACTTGCCGCGGAGAAGGAATTGGCAGACAGCTTGTAGAAACCTGTGAACGATGGGCAATCCAAACAGGGTTTAGCAAAATTAGAGTACGTACCAATCAAACCAGAGAAGATGCTGTACAGTTCTATAATCATATAGGATTTTCGCCAAAAAAATCACAGCACGTACTTGATAAGGAACTCTAATCACACTCAGGACTTTTAGGGAGGTTCAATGGTTATGCTAGAATTAACTTTGCATCCAGCATTAGAAGGAAAAATCGCTGTGATTACCGGAGGAGCCGGTGTATTATGCCGGGTTATGGCGCTAGAGTTAGGTCGGCAAGGAGCTAAAGTCGCGATTCTAAATCGTACCGCAGCTAAGGGAGATTTGGTTGCCGCTGAAATTACAGCCGCAGGCGGTCAAGCGATTTCACTTTCCTGTGATGTTACAGATCAACAGAGTGTTATGAGAGCCGCAGAAGCTGTTAAGAATCACTGGGGTCCTTGCGATCTATTAATTAACGGAGCTGGCGGAAATGATTCCTCAGCAAATACGACCCAAGAGATTTTCAAAAATGATGACCTGGAGAACCCGAACATATTCACTTTTTTTGACCTTAGTGTAGATGGATTTCGCAATGTGATGGACCTAAATCTAATTGGAACATTGATCCCAACCCAAGTTTTTGCCAAGCAGATGCTCGGCAGAACGGGCACATCTGTTATTAATATTTCATCCATGAGTGCACCTTCTCCAATGACCAAAGTACCTGCCTACAGCGCTGCCAAAGCAGGAATTAATAATCTCACCCAGTGGCTCTCCGTTCATTTCGCTGAGTCTGGTATACGTGTGAATGCCATTGCCCCTGGCTTTTTCCTTACTAAACAAAATGAGAAGCTGTTGGTTCGTGAAGATGGCGAGCTTACAGACCGTTCCCAAAAAATCATCTCTCATACTCCAATGCGCCGCTTTGGACAGCCGGAGGATCTGCTTGGCACACTACTCTGGTTAGCAGATGAAGCAATGTCAAGCTTTGTGACCGGAGTTACCGTCCCCGTTGACGGTGGATTCTTGGCTTATTCAGGAGTATAGACTAATCTAATGAGGGATTACAATGATTGTAGATCCATTACGCGTATTCGTTACTGTAGCTGAACTGAGTCATTTTTCCAAAGCAGGAGAAGCGCTGAATTTATCTCAACCCGGTGTCAGTCTGCATATCCGGAATCTTGAGAATGAGCTCGGTGCTAAACTCCTGCATCGTTCTTCTAAACAGGTTAGATTAACAGAAGCCGGCAGTATTCTTTATAAACACGCCAAACAAATATTGGCTCATTTCGATGAAGCAAGTCAGGAAATCCATATGCTTCAGGACGAAGTCACTGGGAGTATACATATCGGCGCTAGTTTTACTATAGGTGAATATATTTTGCCGGCAAGACTTGCTGATTTTGCCAATCAATATCCGCAGGTCAAGCTGCAAGTGACGATAGGCAATACTGAGGAGATTATTGGAGGCGTTAAATCCAACGAACTGGACATAGGGTTTATTGAAGGTGAGGTCCATGAGAATGATCTGAATGTCACTCCTTATATGAAAGACGAGATGATTATGGTCGCTCCTGCTACCCACCCTCTGTCAAAAGCGATTTCTGTGGAGCAGAGCATGTTGCAGGATCAGGTTTGGGTGCTTCGGGAGCACGGCTCGGGTACACGAGCTTTCAGTGATCATTTCCTACAGGAGGAAGATATATCTGTTAAAAGATCCTATGTCTTCAACAGCTCTCAAGGTGTTAAAGAAGCTGTAGCCTCTGGCCTCGGAATCGCCATGCTCTCCAGATGGATTGTACGGAAGGAACTAGAAAGCGGTGAGATCAAAGAGCTGCCAATCAGACAACATCATCTGGAAAGGCAATTCTCAATCATCCGACATCAAGAATGTTCTTCTTCCTTAGCTACCGATGTCTTTATAAAAAAGCTACTTGTCTTTAGAAAAGACAAGTAGCTTTTTTTCTTCCACACTATGAAATTATACTTGATGTTCAACCAAATGCCCGTCTTCCAGATGCAGAACGCGGTCACACCATTCGAGCATCCGTTCATCATGAGTGACCATTACCGCTGCTTTACCTTCACTCTTCACCTCATCAGCGATCATGTGTACAACTTCTCTTCCGCGTTTGAAGTCCAGACTGGCTGTCGGTTCATCTGCAAAAAGAATCGCTGGTTTATTCATCCATGCTCTAGCGATAGCTACACGCTGCTTCTCCCCACCGGAGAGCTGTTCCGGATAATGATTACGCCGTTTCCAGATATCCAGCCGCTTCATCAAATCAGCAGCCCGTTCCTTCGCTTCCTTAGCACTCATTTTCGCCTGCTTGGCTACAAAAAGGAGTTGCTCCTCCACCTTCAAATAAGGCAACAACTGAGCGCTTTGGAACATAAAACCTATCTTCTCTAAACGGAGCTCCGTCAGCTCACTTTTACTTTTATCTGTAAGTGATTCCCCATCTATAAAAATTTCACCACTAGTAGGTGTTAGAAGTGCACCAGCCGCTGAAAGGAATGTACTTTTCCCTGTTCCCGAAGGTCCAAGGACAGCAACGAATTCCCCTTCATTAACGATCAGATTCAAATTGTTCAGCACAGACACCGTTGTATCGCCATCACCGTAGTTTTTGGTTACTTGCTTCATGATTAGTTTTGCACTCATGCTCCAGCCCTCCCAATAGCTTCTAATGCATCTACTTTTGCCACTTTAGCGACAGAAATTAGTGATCCTAAAAGAGACATCCCAACGAATAAACAGCTGGTTAAAAGAATGGTGGAAGGCTCCAGTTGGAATGGCATCGAATCAGGCAGAACCTTATTCATCCCAAAGGTAAGCAGTAAGCTAATGCAAAGACTTGAAATAGCTAAAATCATAACCTGCCCTACCACACTCCAAGCCAAGTAAGACATTTTGGTACCCATCGCCTTCAGAATACCAAACTGACTAGTTTTCTGAATCGTAATGACATAGAAGAATACTGCCAGAACAAACGCTGCGATCACAAACAGGAAAACAATCATCATTAGCAGTGAACCCTGCTCTGCCGAGTAGCCCGGAATATTGGAAATAGCTACTTTTTGCGTAATGACCTCTACATCTTTTACATTCGTTGAAATCTTATTTACTTGATCAGCATTCGCATTAAGGGCAATCACATTAAACGGTACCGACGAAGAGGTTTCTTCTCCTTGGTTAACCCCCTGCTTCATAGCTTGCCAATCCTGATTGTTGATATAAACTACTGGGGTATGGCTGTAAGAGCTATCCTCAACAAAACCTGCGACAGTAAATTCCATCCCGGTTGCCTGATCACGAATGATACTGCCAAGTTTGATTCCTGACTGTTCCAGGTCACGATCAACAAGGACTTTACCGTTTGTCTCGTTTGTAATCTTGTCACCTTCAACTACTTTAGGAGCTAATAACCCATTCATATCTACTGCAAAAAAAGTAATATCTGCTTTTACGTCTGCCTCGTTAGCAGTGACAGTGCTCATCTGCATTGCAAGTGAAGATGCATTATTGTCTCCAACTACTGCACGTACATTCTGGAGCTCCGTATCTGTTAACTGAGAACGTCTAAAGGTCTGATCCGCATCACCTTGCACTACAAAATAATTCGCCGGCATGTTCTCTACTGCAGAGATATTTGCATAAGCTAATCCTCTGGCTAGTCCCGTGACGAAAAGTACAAGAAAGGAAACCAATAACATGATAACCATAATTAATAGGTATCTGGCTTTAGAATGTCGCATTTCCCTTAAGGCTAAAAACATATTACCACTCCTTCTAATCTGTATAGTCACAGTTTAGAAGATGAAAATGAACGGAGTATGAATAATGAATTACAAAAGCGGAAGTGTAACTGTAAAGGTAGTCCCTTCACCCAAAGTACTGGTTACTTCAATGGTTCCGTTATGCGCTTCTACGATTTTTTGAGAAATCGCAAGTCCAAGTCCGCTGCTATGTGTTTCATGCGTACGTGCTCGATCTACTTTATAGAAACGATCAAAGATTAACGGCAACTCCTCAGCTGAAATGCCTTCACCCGTATCAGACACAGAAACAATACAGTTCTGTTCCACAAGCTTCGCGGAAATCATAATGGAACCTTCAGCAGGTGTGTATTTTATGGCGTTGGAGAGCAGGTTCATCCATACCTGGAACAATAGATTTGGATCACCTAGAACGCTGATGTCTGCAAGATTCAAACGCACGGCCAGTTGTTTCTCTGTTAATCTCCATTCCATGATTTGTACGACCTGTCTTAGTTGTGCACGTAAGTCTGTCGACTTTTTCTGTATGGAATTAGGATCATAATCAAGCGAAGACAAGGTAAGCAGCTGTTTGCTTAGCAATGAAAGACGATGGCTTTCTTGGTCAATGATATTGAGATACTGTAACCGTTCATCCTCAGGTAAGGTTGAATCTTGTAACGCTTGGGCAAATCCCTGAATTGATGTTAATGGCGACTCAATTTCATGTGATACATTAGCGACAAATTCCTGACGTGCCCGATTTGTTCGTTCCAGCTCCCGGCTCATAATCATAAAATGGGAAGCTAACTGACCAATCTCATCACGCCGCCACGTATTCAATTTGATATCGTATCTGCCTTTTGAGATCCGTTTAGTGGCCGTCGTCAAACGTGTAATAGGTCTAACTACATGCAGTACGCTAATCATTACAAAGCCTAAGCTAAACAACACGGTGAACCCAATGATCACAGCAAAAAAGACGCGCAGCTCACCGAATTGTACTTCAGCATCCGGACGCATAAACAAAGCATACGTCTCATTGTTTACTTTTACAGGAACACCAATTGAATTACGCAGTTGATTATCAAAAAATCCGGTAATAAATGCACTGTCCGGGAAATCCGCAACCCCATGATAAATTTGCCCATTCAGAACCTTCTCTAGTTGCTGCTCATCCAAATCTTCTTTTCTAAAGGGCTTCCCGTAGAATCTTGATTCCCCTTCAGCATCTGTTAAATAGATTTTATAACCCAGCTTGGCTATACTCCGCAAATAATCCTCCATTGTCTCCGGATGTGATTCTGCGAATTGTTGAACCTCGATAGCCATTCCGGTAAGTTTGGCATCGTTCTGAGATTTAATCTGGGCTTGATAGTAAATATTAGACACCAAAAATCCAAGAAGGCTACTCACCACAATTACTGAACAGAAGACAATACACATCCGGACATACAAGGATCTCATACGTTAACCATCTCCAATTTATAGCCAATGCCTCGAACGGTTCGGATCACAAAATCTTCCTGATAATCTACAAAGCGCTGACGCAAACGTTTGATATGTACATCGACTGTTCGCTCATCCCCTTCATAATCCATGCCCCATACCAGTTCAATTAACTCACTACGTGTATATAACCTGCCTGGATATTGTGCGAGTTGAGCCAGAAGCTCAAACTCTTTTACCGGTAGCAGCAGAACCTCATCACCATCGGTTATTTCATAATTTTTGCGGTCAATAACTAGAGAATTTAATCGAATCCGATCATCTGAAGCAATGGAATAGCGGCGAAATAACGCTTTGATCCGAAATAACAACTCTTCAGGCTCAAAAGGTTTCGTTAGATAATCATCCGTCCCCCGCAAATAACCTTGCTCTTTATCACTCAGCTGCTGACGTGCTGTCAATAAAATGATCGGAATATCATACGTTTCTCTAATATGCTGACATAGCTCTAACCCATCTACATGTGGCATCATTACATCTACGACCGCTAAATCCGCAATACTGTCCTGCAATTTATGTATCGCATCTCGGCCATCACTGGCCTCCATCACCTGATATCCTTCCCTTGTTAGTACATGTTTTAATAATGTTCGAATATTCACATCGTCATCTGCTACTAAAATCTTCTTCATCATTTACACTCCCTGAATAATGGATGAACTCATAGTAACAACTTTATAACGATAGAACAACTAAAGTCAGATCAAACAAAAGGCTTAATACTCTCTCTAAGTGTGGTAACCGGCCGCTCCATCAGTCTCTCCAGATCTTTTGATGTAGAAGCAGTATCTATCTTCGCTAGAAACGAATAAATCCAATGCTGAATACTTGAATCCTGGCGAAACGTAATTTTTTTCCCTGATAACTCTGATAATACATCAACTAATTCGTTGAAGTCCCAAACGTTTGGTGCAGCTAGTTCGTAGACTTGGTTCATATGTCCATTCGTTGTAAGAACCTTTGCCGTAGCTAAAGCGAGGTCCTCACGAGTGACTGAATTAAACTGCCAGTTCCCTGGATAAGTGGGTAGCTCACCGCTTTCCATCGCTTCCTTCAACCCAAGCACACCCACAAAATCTATATACAAAGCGTTACGTAGAAACGTATAATCTATCCCTGATTCAAGAATCATCTGCTCAGTTAGTAAATGAACATGATAAGAAGGAATCGGACCTTTGGGTGGAAAGGCAAATCCAGTATAAAGCAGATGCTTCACATTGGCCTTTTTTGCTGCATGAATGACCTGAGCATGCTGATATAATCTGATCTTATCATCGGTATGAGAGCTGGAGATTAAAAGTAACGTTGTGACCCCAGTAAAAGCTTCAATCAGCGTATCTAACTGGTCATAATCGCCAAAACGGACTTCGAACCCTTTTTCTAAAAAATTAACAGCTTTCTCTGGCTGACGAACACAAGCAATAACTTGACTAGCCGGAACGTACTTCTCAAGCTTCTCCATAATTAAGCTGCCTAATTGACCTGTGGCTCCTGTAACCATAATCGACATACATAACACCCTTTCTGTTATTCGAATGTACTCAGTTTTTGTAATAAAAAGATAAGTTGATGAAGCTCCTGATCATTCAGATTCTTCATTCTCTCTGCGACAGCCTGACGATTCTCTGGAAGATGCTCCAGAAGTAATTGCTGGCCTTCAGTCGTAATCGAAATGACGCTTTTTCTGCCATCCTTGGTATCATTCGAACGGGTTATTAATCCATCTCGCTCCAATGGTGTTAACAGCATGCTTATATTAGCTTTGGTAACTCCAATAATGTGAGCCAATGTAGAAGGTAGAATCGCTCCCTGTTTAGAGATCTCCACCAAGATACGAATTCTTGCTCCATTCAATCCTTTCGACTGCCAATATTTCTCAGAAACAGAAACTAAATTTGCAGTAGCTTCAACTAATGTAAAAAATGCTTTGGTATGCAATGGCTGATTCAGCACAAACTGTTGTAAATGATCCATTTTCTATAATTCAGCTCCAATATAGTTAAGTCCTTAACTAATTTTAAACATACTACACTCCCCATGCGTTGTCAAAAAAAGAAGCTGCCTCACCTGGCAGAATAAATCTGCTGATGAAACAGCCTCTACATATAAACTCACCCTAGATTAACACTGTTTTTGTGGAAACAGGCTCTTCACTGTATTTTTTAGAACCCTTCAGCATAACCTCCAGCTTAATGATCTCCGACCGGCTGGCTAAACGAATTGGGGGTCCCCATGTTCCATAACCTGACGACACTACTACATGCAAATTGTCCTTACGAAGATATCCCCAGTCCAGCTCGAACAAACGTTTAGTGATCCAGTGATTAGGAGCAATCTGTCCTCGGTGTGTATGACCCGAGAGTAGAACGTCTACCCCAGCTTGAGCGGCTACGTCGAAGCCGGTAGGCTGATGATCCATCATAATCACAGGACGTGTAAGATCAAGTCCTTCGAGCAAGGAGCTTACACTTTGTCTGCCACCGGCTTCCATCGCCTCGGCTGTCTTATCTTTTCGGCCTACAATATAGGTTCCTGCGACTTCTTCAACCTCATCTTGCAGGACCTTGATCCCAATACTACTCATCAAATCGGTATATTCCTTAATTGATCCACCATAATATTCGTGATTGCCCAGTACTGCGTAGACACCATAACGAGCTTTTAACTGTTTAATCTGTTCACTCATACTATTGCGGATAAAAGGTTCAATGCTGTCATCCAAGACATCTCCAGCCAGCAAAATCACATCGGGTTGCATCGCGTTCATTTGTGCCACCATTTTTTTGAGATGACGATTGCCCACGATATTCCCTAAGTGCAGGTCTGAAGCAACCGCGATCGTTAATGGCGTGCTGGTGCCAATAGATTTATCAATAGGAATGGAATGTGTGCGGATCACGGTACTCCAGGCGTTGATTGAACCCCAGACCAGAAAGACTGCCAGTAATATCAGAATTGTCCCGCCCGCTTCTGCGATGTAATAGGTACGATCGATTCCCGACCATCCCAGTATCACATATAATAGGTCTGCCAAAGGTAACATAATGATTGCAAATTCCATACACGCTAAATAATACGATCCAATCACTTTAAAGAATCTGGCGATCGGTTTAACCGATTTTGGCCATGGAATCATTCCAATGACATACGCAAAAGCGATGAGCATAAATAATGTCCAGAATACTGCTGACGAAACACCAGAAAACCATTCATGAATAAGTAACCAGCCGTGATAGCCAATGTAGAAATTAACAAGACCCAGAATGAGCAGCATAGCAAATCCTGAAGCTAACATTCGTAATGTTTTCATCGTTTCTCTCCCCTTTACCTAACTACTTCTCTACTTCTTATCTCAAATCATAACACAAACCGTTAACCCAGTATAAACTGCAATGCGGTGTTCGGAAAACATCGGAACTAAAAAAAGAAAATGCCCATAGGCATCTTCTTTGGAGGTTTATCTTATATCGCTTTATCACGTGTGGCCATACATTGACCAATCAGCTTATCGCATTTATTGATGTGATTTATCAGCCAGTCTGTTAACGTTCGATTAAGCTTGATGGTTGAGAGTACGGATACTCCCTTTGTTTTGACCGTTTCTTCCAATTCGAGAACTGCCTTCACGAAATCAGCATGCGTCTGACGATGTTCAGCTAGTTCAGGGAAGTTGATCTCCTCCATCAGCTGCTCTTCATTACTGAAATGTTCAATCGTGTATTCTTTTAAGAATTTCAGTGTTTCCTCAATCTTTTCTTTCCCTTGCTGATTACTGCATGCTTCAAAGAATTCGTTCAATTTCGCTAACAACTGTCTGTGCTGGCAGTCAATTTTTTCTACACCGATATCATATGAATCTTTCCAAGCGATCATGAAATCACCATTCCGTTTCTTGAAAATTACATTTTAATTTTATTTTCCACCTTTCTCCACAAAAGAACTATTAACAACATCACAGGTGCTTATATTCAACCATTAGCTGTACATATGGCACCTATTGATAAATCTCTACTTCATCACCGGTTCGATATGTACAAGTACATTGGAAACTTGGTGCCGGTCTTTTAACTGTTCTTCAATTTCTTCCGTAATATCATGACTCTGCACTACACTTAGCTGAGAATCCACTAGCACAGTTGTGTCTACTAATACGTTATTCCCATGGATACGGGCTTTGATATCTTTTATGGATTGTACACCATCAATTTCTGCTACAGTTTCTTTCATATGTTCAAGCTCTTCCGCATCAAATCCGTCCGTCAGATCATGCGTAGCTTTGCTAAAGATATCCCATGCCGTCTTACAGATGATTAGTCCGACAATGATGGCTGTAAGCGGGTCAAGCCAAGGAACGCCCAAGGAGGAAGCCACAATTCCGATAAAAGCGCCCACGCTAACTATAGCATCTGATCGATTATCCAGTGCTACTGCCCGCATTGCGTTACTGTTAATGGCACGGGCCAGCCTAATATTATACATATAGACAGCCATCATAACTACAGCACAGCCCACTGCCGTCCACGCCGCTATGAGATCAGGACTTTCCAGTGCTGGTTGAATAAATTTGTTCACAGCTTGGTACAAAACTTGAAGCCCTACCGCAATCATAATGAATGAAGCAATTAATGAAGCCACGGTCTCCGCTCTAAAATGCCCGTAGCTGTGGTTCGAATCCGGCGGTCTTCTGGAAATCTTCAGGCCAATTAGTACCGCGATAGAAGCAATAATATCTGTACTGTTATTCAATCCATCTGCAAGCAACGCTTGAGATCCTGAGACCGTACCTATGAACAGCTTGATAGCTGATAAAAAGATATAAGCAACGATGCTTAGCCAAGCTCCTTTTTCGCCTTGTTTAATGTCGTTATAAGTTTCCAAAAAAAGAACCCCCAAAGAATAGTATTGTTCTATACTACACTTTGAGAATCGGGTGGGTCTAGAGAAACAGTGTTGCTACGGGGCGCAATAGTTCCCTCTGTCAAATAGAGTTGCAAGGTCATAACTGTTTTGCAGGACGCAACATAGTTTGCCCCCGTTCAACTTTGCTTCCATTCTTCTGGAATAGTAACTTTTTGCTATTTTTATTGTCTAATTATAGTAATGACTAATTCAAAGGAGCGTGGAGTGATGATTCAGTCTTTGCCGAAGAAAATTGTTACATGTTTAGCTATAGGGAGTATTTTAATTCCAATAACAAACAGTGGATCAATGTCAGTCATTTCTGCAGAAAAAGCAATTGTAAGCCTAAGTAACACTTATTACAGTGAAGTCACAGCCCCGATCCTAAAACCTGTTTGGTCAGCACAACTCGCCATTTTAAAAAAAGACAGAATCACCGGACAGGACATTACAGCACTCGCGGAAAACGGGAAGATCTTTGCATTGCAGCGCAATGAAAAATTAACCGCAATGAATGCGGCAACAGGCAAAAAATTATGGGAGTTCGGAAGTGGATTAGCGCCGCTATTCACGTACAGCAATGGATTTATCTACGGTCTGACCCAAAGCGGCTCCCTATATGCCGTTAATGAGGCAGGTAAAAAAGCATGGTCAGCTTCCATAACACTCCCCAAAGCTACAAATATACAGCGTTTAGGATCTACTATTTATGTTACTCAAGAGGAACAATTAGCAGCAGTTGACACCGTAACCGGAAAGATCAAATGGAAGGCTGTAGAGAAAAGCAATAACTTTACAGGCTTATCAGAGGTCATGGAATCAGATGGGGTCGTTATTCGCAGCTATCTGTCTCAAGGGGCCTTAACAACTGCTGGACTCGCCGCTTATGACAGTCTGACAGGAAAAAAACTATGGGACCAGACCCGGCAGTGGATGCCGTTAGCAGTGAAGGATGGGCTCCTCTACTCTATCACGAATACATTTATGATGGATGATGACCCGGTAAATCGAAAAGTCAAAGTATCCGTGTTCAACATAAAGACAGGTGAATTAAAAGGAGAACGTTTATATAAATGGACAGATACCGAGAATAAAGATGGTGTGTACAGTTATAATGGGATGAATGGAAACGCGTTTTTGGATGGAAAGGACTTTTATATCTTTCAGGGCAGTAAGTTTGTGAAATATGATTTCTGGAATTATTCTGCAGAGGGTAAACCGGTGCAAACCTGGGCCTCGATGGTTAAAGAAAAAGACTCTCCATTGAACCAAGTTTATCAACAAAGAATGTTATTTCAAAATCAAGATAAAGGTACTTTATCCGCACTGAAGCTAGGAACCGGCCAGCTTGTCGACCTCAATATTGGAGAGAATCCAGTGGTACAGACGGATCTGTTCGGAAACGTGGTTTATAGTGGACAATCTGATGGCCTATTTCACGCTTATGACATGTTAACTCTAAAGCCTATTTTCACTGTGAACACAGGCTCTCGTAACTTTGCCCCTTCCCTTAAAACTGGAGGGATGCTGATGATTCGGACGGATAATAAGCTGCTCGCGATTAAACTTCCTACATCTATAAAATAAAAAAGCCTGATTTCTCAGGCTTTTGGGCTTCAATAACTTATTCAGCCGGAGCTGTAAAAGTACGTGCAGCAAACTCGGCATCCAGCATGTAGAAGGCGTTGCTATCTTTTTCAATTCGTTTCAGTTTACTGATGATGTTGCTAAAGAGTGCTTCTTCTTCTACTTGCTCGTCTATAAACCATTTCAAGAAATAAATCGTCGCATGTTCACGCTCATCCAGAGCAAGGTCAGCCAAATGATAGAACCGTTTAGTGTTCTGCTGTTCATGCGCGAAGGCATGTTCAAAAGCATCTAACATCGAGTTATATTCGTTCTTCGGCTCTGGCAGTGCTTCTAGCGTAGCACGGTTATCCCGGTCGTTAAGGAATTTATAAATCTTCATGGCATGGAACCGTTCTTCTTCGGCTTGAATTAGAAAAAAGTTTGCAAATCCATCCAGACTTTCGCCGGAACAATAAGCAGCCATCGCTAGATAAACATGAGCGGAATAAAACTCGAAATTCATCTGTTCATTAAGTGCTTGTACTAATCCATCTTTCATTGGACCGTCACCTCATTATTCAAATTTAATATGTAAATATTTAAGTTTATCTTATCACCGTGCTTCTAAGTCAGCAAGGATTCCTCTCCCAATATCTAATTTAGCTAACGAAAGGACGACTATTCAGATGATTAGATTCACCCGTCACAGCCTAAAGCCTAAGATTTCCGGTACACTCTTCATTATTGCAGCTATGGTGTCACTGTTCCTCATTGCTGGCTGTTCTAATAGCAGCAGTAATTCACAGTCCGAAGCTACCGATTCACCGACCTCCCAATCCACACCTGCACCAACCACCAGCTTGGCTCCCACCCCCTCAGCAGTCAGCGATCCAATTGCTCTTCAGGTTGCTGAGATGACTTTGGAAGAAAAAATCGGACAAATGCTCCTAGTTGGAATTGATGGAACTGTCCTTGATGAGCAAGCTAAAAAGATGATTACCGAAGACAAAATAGGTGGAATCATCCTCTATAAGGACAATATTAATAGCCTGAAAGGGATGATCAGTCTTATCAATTCTATGAAAAAGAGTAACACTGGCAACCCTGCCCCACTATTCATGAGTGTTGATCAGGAGGGTGGAAAAGTCAGCCGGATGCCTAAAGAATATGCTACATTCCCTTCTAACGGAACAGTGGGTGCAAGTAATGACGCTGCTGCTGCCGAGAAAATGGGAAAGCTGCTCGCAAGAGAAGTACGTTCAGCCGGATTTAATATGAACTTTGCTCCCGTTCTCGATATCAATAGCAATCCAGACAATCCAGTCATCGGAGACCGGTCGTTCGGCAATGCTGCTGACCAAGTCATTCAACTAGGGATTGCCGAAATGAAGGGAATTGAGAGCGAAGGCGTCGTTCCTGTTGTCAAGCATTTCCCAGGACACGGAGATACTTCTGTCGACTCCCATCTGGATCTGCCGATTGTGAACAAAACAGCCGGTCAGCTAGCTGACTTAGAATGGCTCCCCTTCCAAGCAGCCATTAAAGAGGGGACGGACGCCGTAATGGTCGCTCATATTTTGTTTCCAAAATTAGATCCAGACAAACCCGCATCCTTATCGCGTACCATTATTGGTGAACAGCTTCGAGATGAAATGGGCTACCAAGGAATCGTAATTACAGACGATCTAACCATGGGAGCCATTATGAAGAACTACGATCTGACTACAGCAGCAGTAGATACTGTGAATGCAGGTAGTGATATTCTCCTTGTCGCTCACGGCTATGATAATGAAAAACGGGTCATGGACTCCCTCCTGCAAAACGTAAAAAACGGTAAGATTCAAGAAACACGGATTGATGAAAGCGTCTATCGGATCTTAGCCTTAAAAGCCAAATATAACCTTTCCGATGAGCAAATCCCGGTTCCTGATCTTACCGATCTTAATAAAGATATTAACGTTTGGCGTCAAACGATTGAGAAGTAAATCTAAGCGTTAGTCATTGTTACTGAAGAACAACAACATCTCCAACCTTCAACCCAGAGAGAACCTCTGTTTTGTCCGTAGTTTCCAGACCCACTTCGATGTCTTTTCGTTCATATTGCCCGTCCCCTTTATCCAGCATAACGTAGGAGAGGTCTCCTTCATGCATTACAGCTATGCTGGATACAACGGTGGCATTTTCTTTGCGAACTGTTTCAATTTCTCCGTTTAAGCTTAAGCCACCGATCAAATGCTCGTCAGGCTGCAGCGTGATAACCACTTCGAATTGAGGAACCGAACTGGCAGTAGCATTCTGACCTGAAGCTGTCTTTGCAAATTTCGCTACCTTCGTAACTTCTCCAGATAACTTCAAATCTTTTATAGCTGTCATTTTTACGTCGACCTTCATGCCTGTCTTTATACGGAAGACGTCTTGTTCACCTACAAGAGCAATGAATTCTAGCTTGTTCATATCTACTATTTTTCCGATATATTGATTATCTGTCACTGTTT
Source organism: Paenibacillus sp. FSL E2-0190 (assembly GCF_037992965.1). Taxonomy (NCBI): domain Bacteria; kingdom Bacillati; phylum Bacillota; class Bacilli; order Caryophanales; family Paenibacillaceae; genus Paenibacillus; species Paenibacillus sp. FSL E2-0190. The sequence goes on along the minus strand of NZ_CP150306.1, from coordinate 3,184,013 downwards.
GCGGAATTTCGCTTGCACTGTCAAATAAGAAAATGCCGGTTGCCGGAGCATAATAAAGTGCTGTTTTGAGTTTGGCTTTTTTCTCTGTTAATTCGCGTGCTTGTATTTCGGCATTGACCTGATTAAGCTCGTCCCCTAGCCGTGTTGCTTCTTGGGCTGTGAGTGCTTTAATCCGTTCTGCTTCAGTTGCACCAAGGGCTGCATTCTCTTCGTCTTGCTGGCTCACAAATGCATTCAGCTCTGCTTCCAGCTTTGCTTTACGGATGGTCGCCTCTTGTGTAGCAATCTCATTCTTCAAGGCTTCCTGATCGAGAGTAAACAGTAAATCACCTTTTTTGACCTGTCCACCGTTCTCAACCTTCCACTTTGTCACCTTTGAAGCATATGGAGCATAAACAAGCGTTTCTTTCTCATAATTAGAATTACCTTTAACCTGTATGGAATTGGTAATGGTCTCCTGTGTGACCTCAAAAGTTATGGCTTGTGGGGGTTCAACAGGCTCTAACTGCGCTTCAGGCTTATACATCTTACTATATAGAAAATAACCTGCTGCAATTATAATCAGTACCAATACAATCCACTTGATTCTCCTCTTCATCACTTTGGCTTCCTTTCAACTTAAAAATAGCTAATCCCGTTTAATCGCCGTGAGTGCATTCGTTCTGGATGCACTGATCGCCGGATAAATACCCGATAATACCCCTGTCATTACCGCAAATGCGATCCCTACCGGAAGAGTCATCAGAGGAATATAAATCACCAAAGGCTCGCCTCCACCCATTCCTGAAGAGTTACCGATGAGCTTATTAATTCCTAATACAATCAAGTATGAAAAGGCTATGCCGAGCAATCCGCCCAACATCCCGAGCAATGCCGCTTCTGTAATGAACATATTGCGGATCTGGCCCATATTGGCGCCCAACACTTTCATAATACCGATCTGCCGTCGTCGTTGATGAGTGGACATAGTCATCGCAACGATAATGGAGATCGAAGCAATAATCAGAATAAATACACCTATACCGAGAGCTGCTTTCTTAACCATGCTGAAGGTATCAGCGAGTGCCTCTTTTTGATACAAATTTGTGCTTGTTGTTAAGGTAAGTTTCTGAATAAGCTTCTCTAGTTCCACGATATTCTCAGTGCTGTCTACCTTTACAATCGCTGAGTTATAGACACCCTTTTGCCCAGCGGTTCCACTCGATAGCTTCATTTGTTCTACAAGCCGCTCGCCAGTCTCTAGTGACACATAGATCTTCTTGTCGTACATAGCCATATCCTCGTTCGTTCCACTCGGGTTGTCGAGGATTCCCACAACTTGAATCGGTGAGCTAACTAACATCCCTCCGGTTTGAGAGGCGGGATCAAAAGACTGTAATTGAACCTGTTGCTTGTACATATCTGTTGGAAGCATGCTTAAGCTGTTGTACTGTTCCATCAACTTATTGTTATATGGATCTGTACTCAGTTGTTCAAAAAGACGCTGCCGAGTTTCGTTATCAATCAGTCCAACGGTTGCACCATAGTTCAGTACAGCCATTCCTACCAAATCAGAAGCTCCGCCTTGTTTGAATTTCTTATCATATTTCGTTAACAAGCGTAGATCCGTTCCAATAAGCTGTACATCTGTTATTTTATTATCGATAGTCAACATCTGTATGTACCCTAGCTCTTGAAAGGGAGCTGCTGCAGTTACATGCCGCAAGCCTTTAATAATCTCCAGCTTTTGTGCTGTCAGCCTGCCGGGATCAAGCTTTTCATTGGCCGCAGACGATCCGCTGCCACCGCTGCCTCCTCCTTGGGAGGGTATACCTCCGTTGGGAGACACCGTAATTTCATCCATTTTGAAATTGCGGTTGATTTCCCGCTCCGTGTAGCTCTGTGCGGAGTCTCCTATACTTAATGCAACTATGATTGCAGCACATCCAATGGATATGCCAGCCATACAAAGACCTGTGACAACTTTCCGCCGTTTAACCTGTTCCCAAGCCAAGCGGGAAATATCACTAATCCTCAATGAGTATACCCCCTTCGAGTTCAGTATTCGAAGAAGTTTGGTTTTCAGTAATCATATATCCGTCCCGAAGCGTGAATATCCGCTGCATTTGCTCCGCGACTTTTAGCTCGTGAGTTACAACTATGAAGGTGGTCTTCATCTTCTTGTTCAGGTTAAGCAGGATATTGATAATTTCTTCTTCTGTCTTCGAATCTAGGTTTCCGGTTGGTTCATCTGCAAAGATAACAGATGGTTCCGTAATCAAGGAGCGTGCAATACTAACACGCTGCTGCTGTCCGCCAGACAGCTGGGAAGGGAACAAGTCGGCTTTATCAGGAATGCCGACTCCTTCCAACAATTCTAAAGCTTTTTGTTTACGTATAGAGGGTGCAACGGATTGAAAAACCAGCGGCAGCTCTACATTTTCACGGACTGTCATGCTAGTAATCAGCTCATAAGCTTGAAAGATAAACCCGATATTTTTTCTGCGAAATTCCGATAGCTTATTCTCACTCATCTTCACGATATCTTGATCGGCAATATAAATATGGCCTTCCGTAGGTTTCATTAGTCCTGCCATCAGATTGAGCATCGTTGACTTACCGGAACCCGAGCTCCCCAGCAGTGCTACCATCTCCCCCTCTTTCACAGAAAAGTCAATTTGATGAAGCACTGCTGTAGTTTCATTACCGTTTTTATAAGAATGCGTTACATTTTCCACTCGCAACATTGGAGCTGCTCCTCTTCGTACAATAATAGATATGAAATGCTATTTCTCAGTTACAACTGCTCTATCAATCTTGATGTTATAAGCTTGACTAGCCAGCTCGATCCGTTCGCCTTGGAATTCATCGTACAGCGTGATCCGGTAGGTTCCTCCTGACAAATTCTTATACATATTATTGCTAAAGCTTGCTGTATACGAGTTGTTGGTCCCTTCAAGAATATCGGTGCCAATGTTCAAGCTTCGTTCCTGAGATAGACCATATGGATCCGTCATTTTGAGGACCAGCTTATGCGTGAAGGTTCCCATATCATAGCTGCTGTCACGAAGAAGATTGTAATTCATAACTATATTTATAGAGTCACTGCCTTGTAGTGAGCGCCCTTCCGAACTTAGAACGGACATGGTATACGGATAAATAGCCACCTTCGTCAAGTTCTTCTCTGGTGGTGTGATGACCGGATTTAATGACAGTGAAGCCATATTAATAAATCCAGTGGATTCCTGACCGGGTTCCGTCAGCTTATTCCCAGTAATCCCTGGCCCAAGGAACAGGCTTACATCAGAAGCATTAACAGCCTTGGGAACCTTAGCCCAAAAGGTGATTAATTGCTTACCGCCTGGAGTAGCAGACGTATCCGGCTGATTGGCTGTAGCTTCGAATAGCTGACCATCTCCCGTTTTGTAATAAGCTTGGAGGCGAGCCATTTTGCTTTGTCTTTTCTCTTCACTGCTCAGAAGCAGCTCTGTGTATACGAGATTGGAGTTAAGTCCTTCATAAATAATGGTTTTGTTCTCTTGCACTTTTGCGTTTTTGCCTTTACCAGAGATAACATAACTTCCTCCAGTTTCAATAGAGGCTACAGCGTTCATCATGCTGTTCGTCGTAACTGACAGGAACGAGCTTTTCTCTTCTTTTACCATAGAATAAAGATTTAATTTTAATTTATCGAACTCTTGTGTATAAGGAATTTTGGCAAACACATAGATTTCAGCGTTTTTTCCGGGCCCAATCGTTGAAGTTTCCTTATCCATAAACAATTCCGTTGAAGATGACATGTCCTCATTGTCTACCTGAACAGCTCCCTTTAATTCCGGCAGAGACAAGGCAACCGATTGGGTATTCGTAATATTTAATCTGGCAACAACGATATCATCGTCTTTCCATGGAAAGCGCTGCAAGGAAACTAAACTATAAGTAAACGTCCCATATTCATTTGTTGCTCTATATTCCATACCTTTCTGTATCTCAGGACGCAAGGTATAGGAGATCGTAAAGTAAGCAACCGGAACCGTTAGTTTAGCTGTGTTGCTCGTAGCGACATTGGTTCCACCAGTGCTTCCAGTTGCTGCACCTTCTCCAGTAGTTCCCGTTTCACTATTATCTGGAGCAGAAACAGCCTCAATCATCTGCAATTGCAGTGAATTCTGTTCTACCTCAAGGGGTACCTGTGCGGTAAGCGGGATGATTTTTTCCTCCAGCGGTTTTATGGTTAATCCGCTCAAGCCCTTAGAATTGATCGGAAAGGTTGTCCCCGTTGAGGATTTGACAGCAAGCTCATAAGAAGGTAACGTAACGGCTGTCTTTCCTGTATTCTTCACTCGCAGCTGAAAAGTCCAGAATCCCTTATTGTTCTCTGCGTATACGGTTGCGTTATTTAATTGGGTTTCAACCGTATTGTTATTGATGGCAATTTTCTTGATTACACCTTTGCCAACTACCAGATTTGGTGTAGTAGCCGCAGGCAGCTTGTACGAGGATTTGGCAATCTCCAGCTTCAGCGCCTCATCCTTTTGGGTGAATTGCAGTTTCATATTCTCCGTCTTCATATACGAAGGAATTTCTGTAAGATAATAAATGGTTTTTTTCTCTTGGGGCTGAATTTTATAACTAAGCTGAGAACGGTCAAGGGCTAATTCATACGAGCTTCCCCCTGCCGAGACCAAATATGCTGCGTAACCAGGATCACTTAATACTTTGCTGCCTTTATTGGTCAAGCTTATGCCCACCTTGGCATAAACCTTTCCGCTGTATTTGTAGAGCTCCAAGGATTCACTTTTAGCAATAACCGGAATGTCATTCATTGTAGTGCTTACATTTTTTCCGTTTACAGCGGTTGGCGAATAGTTGGCGGGTATATTAAAAGTTCCTACTTGCTTGAGATACCCCTTGGTTTTGGAATCCCAAACGTACATTGGAATCTTGATACCTTTTAACGAATTTACCTGGCCAACATTAACATAATATGTAACGCGCAAGCTTTCGTTAGAACCCACTTTTTTCTTAGTAGCGTCCGCACTTAGTGGATTCCCTGGAATAACAGAGCCGCCAGAGGTCATAACTCTCGAAAAATAATACAGTAGGCTAGCACTTTTGTTGCTGCCATTCGAATAGTTAATTGTATAAGTTAAAATATTGCCTCCAGGCTGTGACCAAATATTCACATCTTCCAGTGTAGCTTTGATATTAGCTCCTAAAGAAACGGAACCCAGATTACTAGGAGCTGTTACAGTTGCAGCAGCTACCGCCGATTTTGGCTGAACAGAACTAACTGCTGCAGCCGAAGCGGGATGCCCTGTCAACTGGCTTATGACAAAGGTGCTTAAGAGTAAAACAACATATGTACTGCTATGCTTTCTCATTGACTTCCCTCCACGAGTATTTTACTAGAATTATTATAGTGGTTAGCACAGATCCAATTGTATCCATGTTGTAACTCTTACAGGTCTTTTGTAACCTATTTGTTCCAATTTGCATATATTCTGAAAATGATTCTATAATTTCAGTTGATTTTTCAAAGCTGCTATATCAGAAGCGGCAGGCTCGTCTTCTCCGTATCTAACTTTTTCATATATTTCAATCAATTGATCTGCTGCTAAAGAATCATCATCACCCTTACGTTTATGCTTGCTACGATCTCCCCATAGCAAAACATCCCTTTTTGTTTCCTGCGGCGTAAGATAACTTTTCATTTCATAACCGTTATCGCGCTTTATATTAAGCCACCGCCGATAAAGCCAACGGACACGTTCCTGCTCGCCATTCATCTGATCCCAGCGATCCTTACGATGTTTTGAAGGAAGACGAGAGCTCCAGAAATCCTTTAACCCTCGAACGGTTTGTTCCCAAGTAAAGACGCTTTTCTCCTCGTCAAGATATGCTGTATTATTCTTAGGGGTATGTTCCCTACGTAACATCGATAACAATGCATCTATGACTTTCCGCCACTTTTCTCCAGCATTTCTGTACAACCAGCGAAGTGCATAATAGGCTGCAAATCCCAATAATACCGCCGCCAAAATATAAAACCCGTATTCTAGTATAATAGCTAGCCAGCCACGCTTTTGCTCGCCAATTGGTGGTAACATCGGAGTTGCTGGCGGCAATTCTGCTGGCGGAGGCTCTGGTTCTTTTGTGCCAGAAAATAACTGATTAATAAAATTGAAAAATGAGCGTAAGAGTCTCCATACCAATGATCCTATAGCTTTACCGACACCTGCCGCTAGTACAGCTGCAATAACTCCAATCACAATGACATATATACGATTATTCCGTTGTATCCCTTTGGGCAGCGTTTCATTCTCTTCAGTAAGTGCGCTGTATCGTATATAGCTGCTATTAGAAATAAGTAAAGTCAGTATTAAATACAGACTGCCACACCAGGTCAATAACGGCACACTTGGCTCCAATTCAGGAACTCTATGAAACGCTATAGTTGCCACAAAATAGATTATTATACCTATCCAAAACATTCTGAATCTATTATTTCTAGAGTCTACCGTCATCCCTAAGAATGTACATATAATTCCAGCCACACCTAAGGGAAGGCTTTCGATGGATAAACTCCCTGAAGCCACACCTAATAATGCCCCGAGGATTAAGGCGGCAAGTAATTGCTTCCATCTTACATTGCAAAAATTGCGCAAAAGAATGCCTGCTAAAGCTAGTATAGGCAGCGCAATCAACCATATTTGTTCATCTTGTTGGGGCAACAAATAAATCTGAAATAGAACCCAAACCGGTAGAAATAGCAACAATTCAATAATAGACCACAACCAGAGTTTCACTGTTTCCCTTACATAGCCAGACAACGTAAGCTTCATGCGCTCTCTCTCCCTTGTTCCGGAATATCCAGCCATTCCACACCATTGCCTTGCTGCATTAGGAGATCCGTCGCCTTTTGCAATTCTGCTCCCCTATGGCAGCTTATGATTAGAAAGTCTGTGTCACTAATTCCACTCTCAACCTGCAATTCCAATAGTCGACTCATAGGAAGTGTTCTATCCAGCTTCAGCCTTGCCAGGAGCTCTAACATATCTTCGAGCTGAGCCATCGGCTCTGCTTCAATTGGATCTCTTTCGCCAGCATCGTCCAATCTGCCATTACAGATTAATCCGGTCTCAATTCCATGCTGCATTGCGTATTCAGCTATAGTCGCTGCATATCTTATTCCTTGCTCGATTCGTTCCACATCAGTCACCGTTCTCCACATGGAATCACTGTCCTCTATATTCAGACAGATGACGAGCCGGGAATCAGCCGTGTAATCTTTTTTATGAACCTGCATAACACCAGTACGTGCTGTAGCCTTCCAGTTTACCAATCCCATAGAATCTCCTGAGCTATATTCACGAATGCCAGCAGTCAGAAAAGGGTCTTCAACGATCCATCTTTTCACAGGAAGCTCACCCAGCCAGCTATGAATGGGCAATGGAAGCTCGTCTAGATTCAGCAGAACGGGATAGATCAACAACTCTAACTCGAGTGGATATGTTTTGTTTTTTCGAGTCAAACCAAATGGATCTCCCGTTGTCATAGTCACGGATTCTAAACGATATAAACCACGACGCTCACATGTCACTTGATGCCGTCTTTTAATATGACGATAAGATTTTAAATAGAATAAACTAATATGATTCTGAGAGATTTCTCCTGTACTAATCCCAAGATTATCCTGACTTCCAAATTCCAGACCTCTCGCAATACTAGACTCCAATCGGAGCCACGGCAAAGGAAGAAGCTTCGCATTAATGATCTCCTCGATCATCTCAATACGTTCTCCTTCATAAGCAGTCTTACTTGAAAAATAACGAGAATAACTAAGCGCTTTCAGACCATTCCGTTTATAAATGTCAGCAAGAAGTAACACCAACGCCACTGTAATGAAAATGAACCAAGGCAAAGCCATAGGTCATTCCACCTTTCCGCCTCTTAAGGACGTCACGGGTTCAGCAGGCACCTCAACTTCACGAAGCACTTGCAATACAATATCCGCGGCTTGTCCCTCTCTTGAGCCTAATCCCCGATGAAGCAGCAGACGATGTGCAAGCACGGAAACAGCCACGGCTTTGATATCATCCGGTGTTACATAGGATCTGCCTTGAATAAGTGCATATCCCTGAGCTGATCTAAGCAACGCGCCACTGGCACGTGGACTCGCACCCAGTTTTACTGCCGTAGATTTGCGTGTAGCTTCCGTTATCCGTACGATATAACCTAATAAATCATCACTGATACTTACCGATGCGGCTAAACGCTGTGCGGCTTGAATATCTTGTGCCGTTGCTACAGGAAAAGACTCTTCGAGCGGATTATTCTCACGAAAACGCTGCAAAATATGTATCCCTTCATCAAAGGTAGGATAACCCGTAGTAATCCGCATCAAAAATCGATCTAATTGAGCCTCAGGCAGTGGGAAGGTCCCTTGGTTGTCTATCGGATTCTGAGTAGCAATGACAAGAAACGGTGCTTCTAATCCGTGCGTTACCCCATCGATAGTAATTTGCCGTTCCTCCATACACTCCAGTAGGCTGGATTGGGTTCTAGGTGTTGCACGATTAATTTCGTCAGCCAGCAGTATATTAGCAAATACCGGACCTGGTCTGAACTGAAACTCTCCCGTCTTCTGATTGTAATAGTTGATCCCGCTTAAATCGGAAGGCAATAAATCCGGCGTAAATTGTATGCGCTTAAATGAACAATCCAATGATTTGGCAAGAACCTTTGCCAGCAAGGTTTTACCCGTACCAGGTACATCTTCCAGCAAGACATGTCCATTCGCAAGTAATGCGGTCAGCAGCAGGTCTACTCCCTCCTCTTTTCCTACAATGACTTTGGCAAGATTGGCCCTAATAGATTTGATAAGTTCAGTTACTTCTTGAAGATTCATGTGAATACACCATCCAATCTGAGGATAATTATGTAATAAGTGCTTTAATCATAACAGAAAGCGTACCCGATTTATAATTCACAAAAAAAGCACTGTCCGTAATTAGACAGCACCCGTCTTCCATTCGATTTTCATTTCGCAGTCTTATGCCGATATCGAAAAAAGGCTACAATCCCATAATAGATGGGTATGCTTTCAACGATTAGCCAAATGATCACAATGGCAAAGCTTTTGTAGTGTTCGTAATATCTGCCGACGTCGCGTGAATATAAGTATGCTATTGTCACTGAAGCCAGTGTTAAAAGGGGAACGTAAAATTTTTTACTATTAGTATTAAACAAACTTGCTACACATTTTGAAGCTACATAGATAAGGAAAGCGCTGTGAATAAACATCGAAGACGACCATATTCCAATCAAAAGCGGGTCAGTATTACCTAATAAATTATCTTCTTTTGAACTACGCACCATCTCAAGAAAAGGATATTGGAGTTGCTGGCCTAAATGTGGACCAAAACTCATCATTGTCAATAACCATCCTATTAAGACCGTAATTGAAACATAGAACTGCGCAAATACTAATCTTTTCATCATTTTCGCTTCAATTTTTAAATCAGGTGCAATGAACAAAAGCACAATCCATTCTCCAAACCATGACATGACCACAATAGAATCTTTCAGGGCGATTCCAGGATCATGATAATGAAAGAAAGCAGGTACCATATTAAAGTCCGCGTTTGGAAGGAATAAATTAAATAATATGATCACGGTAATAAAGAAAATAATAAATAATCCATCGGCCATATATGTAATTGTTGCAAATCCTAGACTTGCCGTGTACATGATTACGAGACCAACGACACACTGGATAAATAGAGGTGGAGTTCCTCTTAAATAATTCGAGCCGAAAAATAGTACGAAATTCTCTATATCGAAAGAAACATAATAAACACACCAGCATAGTAGGAGCAGAATCATAAATTTATGTGGCCATTTGCCAATGATCTCTTTTCCAAAGTGAACCCAAGCTTGATTAGGTCGCAGCTTACCAACATAGATTGTAAACCACAATAATATCAATCCTAATAAGGAGCCAACGATTAATGCAATCCAGCCTTGATAAGAGGAAGTAGCAATAATAGCTGGTATCAAAAAAATGGTGGTTTGTGAGCTAAAAAAAATGGTGATAAACCGGAACAGCTGCCACTTTGTTGTACGCATAACTTCTCCTTCCTCAGTTCTTTATTTTGCTGTCCCAAAATCCACAATCCGAAAGTCCGTCTTCACCTTAATATCTGCCTCATGAGCGTAGTAATTATCCCAACGTTCTCTTAATTGCTTCCAAAGTTTCGGATCATTCCATTCCAGCAACATGCCGAGCTGTAGAACATCCGCACCTGCTTGCTGGGATAAACGTATAGCTTCGGTCAGATTAGCAGTTACTTTATCGCTTAGTTTCTCTGTAATGATATTACTGATCTCCTCTAGATTTCTTTTCTTAGGATCCCTTAAATAAATCACACTAGCTTTTCCCTTTAATTTCACTGTAAAAACTGGACCCTTATCCGTTATTTTTACTTTTTTCGAAGATTTGGTGCTAACAAATACAACACTTGCTGCACTTTCTCCACCATCCCAGGTAACAGAATAAACCGACAGCTTAAGCTTGCCTGCGGCCCATGCCAATGCCCTCCCCTCTTTAAGCTTTAGTATTCCCTTCATTTTCTCATTCTGAAACAACATAGCTCCTTGAATGCCTGCCCAATATTGTGGTTTGCCTTCTTTTGTAGTTTCTTCTTTTTTGCCAAATGAAAGATTATTTATAGCAAATCCAACGCCCGAAGCCTCAGCGAATATGCAGTCCTTAATTGTAGTCGAAAACATGTATTTTTCTGTTCCAAAGCTCCTCAGTACATCAGAAGGCAATTGTTCATAGATAGGTGTTAATGTATTCATCTCTTTTGCACTGCCGGGACTAGCCATGACATAGGTTCCAAGGGGGAGACTTGGCTCTCTTCTAATCCATAATAGGAGTTCACCAATCCCTTGTTCTGCATAAGCTTTCCCTAAGACAATTATTTTCAATTGGGAAAGACTAAGTTGACGTGTCAGATCTTTCTGAACTAGTAACATGGCGTCTGCGATCGTATCTGCGGTCTTAGAAACTGTAGAATAACTATTCCCATCACCGCCACCACTTGAGGGCTGGCTTCCCGAGTTGAGACGATTGGGCAAAGGAGAGTTAATCGTAATTTCAACGGTGCCTGCTTCTTTGCCTACATCTATAAATAAGCCGTACACAAAGGTTAATTCGTCCAGTTCCACCTTTGAAGACCAACAGCCTGTTAAATTTAGGAGTAGAAGTATAACAACTCCTATCTTTAGAGTTCTCATTTTTGATTCTGTCTCCTTAGATTCCTGTTGCTATAAAGTTTGCTGCGTTTCTTCATATAGTTAGAGGGAAAGCGAGATAATGTGTCCTTCCAATCTTCTAACACCAAAGGGGCAACGGGTTGTAAATACGGTGAGCCTAACGGTCTAAGATTAGCTAAATGTCCGTAAATCAAAAAAGCTGTAATATATACCCCGAGCAATCCCATTGTTCCCCCCATAATCAATAAAGGGAAACGAAGTAAGCGAAAAGTCAGACCGAGCTCATAATGGGGAATAATGTAGGTGGCAATTCCGGTAATGGAAACAACAATAACCATTGGAGCGGATACAATTCCCGCTTGTACCGCAGCCTGACCGATGACTATACCCCCAATAATAGAAACGGTCTGGCCCACAGGCTTTGGTATTCGGGTTCCAGCTTCTCTAAGGGCTTCGAAGGTAAGCTCCATAATCAAAGCCTCAGTCAATGCTGAGAAAGGAATGTTCTCTCTGGCAGATGCTATCGTAATTAACAGGTTTGAGGGAATGATCTGAGGATGAAAGGTTGTAATCGCAACATAAAGCGATGGAAGAATCATCGATAGGATGGAGAACACAAATCGAACCATTCGAATCCAGCTTGCGGCATAGAAGCTTTGATAATAATCCTCAGAGGATTGTAGCATTGTAAAAAAAGAGGTAGGTGCAATCATTGCAGTGGGTGTGCCATCCTGTAATATTCCGATCCGGCCTTCCATTAAAGAAGCTGCCACCGAGTCGGGACGTTCTGTATATTGAAATACCGGAAATGGTGTCAAGTTCCCCTTCCGTAATTGTTCCGATATATAACTAATGCCCAATATGCCATCAATATCTATTTCATTTAGTTGCTTTTCAATTTCAGTAAGAACTTCTTTTTTATAAAGTCCTTCAATATATACAACATACACATCAGTTTTTGTATATTTACCAATCGTATAATGAATAGTCTTTAGATCCGGATGTTTAATTTTGTGTCGGAGCAGGGACAGATTTGTTTCAATATCTTCAATAAATGCTTCTTGTGGTCCAATCACCACAAGTTCATTTTGTGATTCCGTAACCGATCTTTTCTGATATTGCGTGATCTCAAAATAATAAACATAAGGAAGCTCTTCAAAATAAAGCACTACTTTTCCAGCGACAATCAAATCCACAGCCTTGTTTATGTCAAACTCCTTAAGATACGGGATGGGAAAAACAGCTCCTCGATCCAGTCGTTCTAAAAAATCCGGCCATTTGTGCTCTGAATTTGCTTCATTTTTTAGCGGCAATGCAATATCTTTATGAAGACTCAGGGAATTTACGATGAATGGGATATAGATCAAGTCACAGGAATGCCCATGAAGGCGAATGTTTTGAAAAACTGCATCACTAGATCCTTCCAGTTGTTCTTTTATTGTTTCAATAATTCCAGACATCTGCAGACTACCTCCAAAATTGTGACTTGTTAATCTGGCTTAGTTTGCCAACGTGATGGAAGGTTTATACTTAAAACAAACCAAATAGGCACAAATCCGGTATAGTACCGGACTCATGCCCATCAAAATATCGAATAAAATGACCTATCTAATCCTACAGAGTCAATTAAATAAGGAGCTCATACCCCTAGCTTTCAAATCACGGAAAAGTTGCACCAATATTAGTTCCGCTAGGTGTTCCAGTTCCGATTAGATCGCTACCCCCAGTTAATTTGAGGAAACTGCCCAGACTAAAAGAACCATCTGCATTTCGCACCACTGAAGGTGTAAGACTTACAAAATCAGCGGCACTGGCCACCAAACCCTTGGCATTGGTACTTGCATTACTTTTCCACCACACATTAGTACTTAGAATATCGGTTCCACTTGTTTTGTCACTCGATCCTCCAGCAAAAGACAAGTTGTTCGTAAATTGGTGAGTACCGGCATCAAAAGCAAAGTTACTCTGTCCGTTACTCCAAGAAGTATTATTTGTTAACTGAATGGAACCTGGATTACTATTGTAAGTGAATCCGTGTTTTTTATTTTGAAACGCTATGCTATTCAGCACAATGTGGTTTACTGCAATTTTTTCACCACCTAGTTTGAATCCATTCCCATCACTGTTTGCCGTTGAATTTCCATCTGAGGTCTGTCCGTTCTTATAGGAGATACTATTCTTGATCGTCACCACTCCGATGGGGCCTGTTTCTGATTTACTGTAAAGATCCCAGCCGTCATCTGTATTCCATGCAGCTATACATTTATCGAATACGTTACCAGGACCTATGGTCAGCTTAGCAGCAAAACCATCAGCGTCTTCCCCGTTATCCGGATCATAATTATCATGAGAATACACTCCAATGATCTGATTATAGCTCGGCCATTGACTCATGCTGGTCAGTGATGAAGCATAACGGCTGATTTGCAGTCCCGAATCCCGATTATGGTGGGTTTCAACATTCTCAATAATGTTATAGTTCCCGCCAATAAAGATCCCATTGTCTCCTGAGCCTCTTATCTCTAATCCTTTTACCTTCCAGTAGTTACCGTATATCTGCAAACCACGTTGAGCTGGGTCAAATGGCTGAGCGTAAAAATCCAATATAGGCTTCTCAGTCCCATATGCAGTGATGTTCTTTCGTAAGTTAGAGCTTCCGCTATTATCTTGTCCAACAATTATTGTTGAAGAATACGTGTAAACCCCTCCACGCATATAGATGGTTTCCCCGGGGGCTACCTTCGTAATCGCTGAGGCCAGTGTGGTTGGACTACCAATTGTTCCTGCGTTGCTGTCCAGACCATTTGGAGCTACATAAATAGAGCCTGCAACTGGTGTTGCTGTTGGTGTGACGGTTGGAGCTACTGTCGCAGTGGGGGTTGCGCTTGCTGTTGGAGTAGCCGTAGGAGCTACCGTTGGTGCAATTGTTGGAGCTATAGTAGGCGTTGGTGTCGGAGTGCCCGTGGTGATATCGGAGACATTGATATTGTCGAACTTCGCTGCTGTCTTATAAGCTACAAGTCCTATACCTCCTGCTGTCAAAATGTTATCGTGTGCATTTAGCTGTAAAACATCATTAACATACATTTTAAGCGAATCTCCACTAAGCTCTAGCCTAACTGTATAGGCAGTCCCTGTAGTTATAGGAAAATCAGTTTTACTAGCCAGTGTTGAACTTGAACCATTCACTTTTTTTCGTATTTCAAGCGTCCCACCATTACTGTTAGACAGAGATGCAGCATAATAGTTATTTCCGTCAACATAGCGCCCGCACACATAAGTTCGATTAGTCCCATTGAAATCATCAATCTTCACATCAGCTTGAACGCTGTAATCTGTCCACGTGTTGCTACCGGAGAACGAACGTCCTTCGTTTTGACTGGATTGGTAATACACATGATTGCCACCTTCTTCAACTACAGACCAAGTTCCTGTTGTACTCATCCAATTGTCGGCACTTCCATTCTCAAAATCATTACTGAAGATATTTGCTGCCTGAGCGGTAGGGTTACTCCATGCCAAATTACCTAGAACCAGCGAAGTTGTAAGCGCAACCATAATTCCGAATGAAAATCTTCCTTTTAGTTTCACGTGAACATCTTCCTCCTTGTTTTCTGATGTAAATAAAAAGCGAAGGCATTCCTCCAATCTTGTGTCATCTATAACTCCAGCCTAATCTCAACTATAATTAATATTTCGAAGTTGTACAGCTACTTTATGCCCATATTATTACATTTATTTAAATTAATATAAAAAACACCCTCGATCTTACTCGAGAGTGCCTTTATCTTTACCCTTAGCTTTGAATTAACGGTTTCAAAACCTTCAGTGAAGCCTGCAATTGCTCCGAACATTGTTCATACATTTTTTTAGCTTTTTCGTTATCTGTTGATAAACTGAACATCTCTAAATCAGCTTCACACTTTTTCAGCAAAGCATATAATTGAGGCTTATCCTGCGGCTGTGGGACTTTAAAGTTATCTGCATACAAATCGACAGTCAGCTCACCATAAGAATCAACTTGTCCAAGAAAAACATTCTCAACCGTAAAACCCATTTTCTCAAGGGCTCCATCCAGCCAGCTTCGCGTCAGGTTTAGGGTGTCTAATGGTTTGTCGAGCACTTTACCATCCATAATGACAACTTGCGACTCTTTCTCCGGGGCAACCTTTATACCCAATTGCTTAGGGGTTACCGGCTGATATTCACTCTTGAGTAAAACATTTATGGCTCCATCAGATTCCATAATCGCAAATTCCACTTCCGATATATTGAAAACGTCTTTTTTGCGTAATTCCTCCAGCAGTTCATCTGTGGTTAAACGTTCTTTTTTCATATGATCTTCGAGTATTTTTCCGTCCTTAATTAGTACGGTGGACTTGAAATCAATAAAGTCTCTTGCTTTTTTACTCTTCATCTGAAGGTATTCGATCCCTAAAGAACAAGCCACCCATACAATCAGTGCAATGAGCCCTAAATGCCATAACTTATCCGTATCCAAAGAAATGTAAGCGGCTAAGCTGCCGACGGTTATCCCCGTAATATACTCGAAGAACGAGAGCTGCGATACTTGTCTCTTTCCCAGTAATTTTGTTAAAAAGAAAAGTACAACCACAGCAAAGAGCGTTCGAACTACAACCTCTAACCACTCCGGCATTACAATTACCCTCCTTTTGAATCAAAACTTGTTTACTAACACTCATTATTTGTCAATAAAGGCGCATTCAATCCGGAATTTCACTACTTATTTATGGAAAATCATCTATTACTAGAAGTATGAATTTTTTTCCTGCATAACGCTAGAAGCATTTGAGGACAATAGCATTCGTCATGCTAATAATCCAACACAGAGGAGAGAAACTCAATGACAGTAGCCTCACAAGTTAAAACATGTTTATCTTCTTTAAAAGGTGCTCAAGCCAGTCTTGAACAATTTGCACTAGAAACACAAAACGAGAGTGCAAAAACCTTGTTCACGAACGCAGCCGAGCAAACACAACAAATCGTAACTCAAGTAGAGAACCGGGTAACCGAATTGGAGTCCGAAGAGCCTCAATATAAAGGATTCTAATTAAAATTAAAGGGGTCTTAGGCTAGAAAAACTAGCTTTAAGACCCCTTTTCATCATGTACAACATTCGAACGAATGCCACGCTTGCCCTTATTAGCAGGAATTAGTATCTGAACAGAAGTGCCAATTCCAACACGGCTAAAAATGGTTACGCCGTACTCTGATCCATATTGCAGTTTAATCCGCTGATCCACATTACGGACCCCATAACCTGTATTCGTGTGGCCCTTTGGATCAAAAATTTGATCAATACGTTCCTGTCTCATGCCGATTCCATCGTCAATGATGCGGAATAGAATATCATTGCCCTCTTTACGCCCAACAATGCGTAAATGAATGTGATCACCACACCAGGCGTGCTTCAGCACGTTCTCGATAAAGGGTTGTAGAATCAGTTTTATAGTCTCATAAGGCCAGATTTCTGTATCAAAATCAAACATAACTTCCAGACGATCACCGTATTTAATTTTCTGAATTTCTAAATAAGCGTTTGCCTGCTCAATTTCAGTGGGGACCGGAATCATGGTACGCCCTTCATTAAGCGTCAGGCGATAAAACTTCGCTAATTCCAGCACCATCTGCTGCAGCTTCTCATTTTGACCAAACTTGGCTAATTGAATAATAGATGACAACGTATTATATAGAAAATGAGGATTGATTTGTGATTGCAGAATTTCAAGCTCTGCTTCCTTCTTCTGGAGCTGCGTCAAATATACCTCTTTAATCAACATATCGATATTTTCGCCCATATCATTTAATGCGGTTGCAATCTGAGAGAATTCATCCTTGCCTCGATAGGAAATACGCTTGTGAAGATCACCTTCCCGATAGGCATTCAGCACGTACACGAACTTATTAATCCGAATTGAAAAATATCGGGATATAAATATGCCGACAAAACTAAAAACTACACAACAGATGAGACACATCAAAATAATAAACAGTCGTACCTTCACTGCATCCTGTTCAAGAATCGTAATTGGAACTAGCGCGTTTAATTGCCAAGCTTGGTTAGAAACTGTAACTGTTTCACTAATCGTCAGGTAATCCTTATTAAGTTCGGCTTCGTTGGAATAGTGCTCTGGTAGTTCTCCCGATTGGTACATCGTTCTTCCGAACTCGTTTTTTAAAATTAGAATACTTCCTTTTCCTATCTTCGTATAATTCACACTATTGAACAGATCTGGAATGCCTACATTAATCCGCAGGAAGCCAATCTCCTTAGGTACAAGAGGATCATATGTATCTATTAATCTACGTAGCAACGAGATACGATTATTTTCTACATCGCGCTCAATCTGCCACCATTTCATAGTCTCCGCATATTTCTCGGTTGGAAAATCATAATACCAGGATTTCCCTTCAATCCGGTTCATATGGTAAAGATGATAGAAGCTACTATTATCCAGATAGCCCTCTAGTGAATTCGAATAGATCTCAGGAATGGATTCATTCTTTAAAAATAGCGACATCCCAATCCTCATACCCGTTGATTGAATAGCTACGTCCAGCTTTGGAAGTACCTTCATAGACATCCGGTCATAATTCTCCCAGCCTTCTTCATAGCTTCGCAGATTCCGATAGAAATCATAATCACTATATAATTGCGTGGATATCCGGGTAACTTCCCCCATTTTATAATCAATATTATCGCGAATTTGCAACAACGTACCTTTAATATTCGAACTTGTATGCTCGCGTAATGAATCATTGTACATAGAGTGAGAGACAAAACCTATCACAGATACTGGGATAATAATGAAAAAAATATACGTCAGCATTAATTTATACCCTATCGGCACATACTTATGTTTACTTCTTGGTTGTTTCATGCAACATCATCCCCCATCACTTCTCCCGCTTACGATATTCCATAGGTGTCATACCATAGGCTTCTTTGAATTGTCTGCTGAAGTAAGGAAGATAACGGTAACCTACCTGGCTCGCGATTTCATAGATTTTACACTTCGGATCTTTCAAAAGCTTGCCGGCTTGTTCCATTCGCAGCTGAATGAGTACTTCGCTGAACGTTTTCCCAGTCTCCTCCTTAAATAGATATCCCAAATAGTTGGGTGAGAAAGAGAACTGCTGTGCAATATCCTTTAACGTAAAATTCTCGCTCATCTTATCCTTCATCATTTGCATAATTTCTCTAATCAGTTTATTGTTCACTGACTCTGTTTTACTGCGTAGATACTCGGATATTTCAAACGTTTTGAGTACAAGCCAAGAGCGTATATCACTGATCGTATCGAATTGAAGCAAAATATCTAAACTATGTAACTCCATACCTAAGATTTCAAATAAATCCTCACTAACCTCTTTCAACTGCTGATCCAGCTTCCATATAATATACATGGCTAGATTATGAATCGTGAATTTAGATCTTAAACTACTCACGGATTTAAACAGCTTATCGATCTCGTCATAAATAAGGACTAACTCATATTCTTTCATCGCTTTAAAAAGTGTATCCATACGGGCATCCAACGTACGGGCATCAATCATTCCAGGTTCGCTGCTAACCGTTTCATACATAATTAGTTTGCCCTTGCCGAGAAACATCTTTCCGTCAACGGCTTCCATAGCTTGCCGATAGGAGGTGTGGACCTGGTCCATAGCAAATGTAGGCTTCCCTACCCCTACGGTCATAGTGACAGGAAATTTTGTGCGAATTGACTCATAAATTTCTTCAATAAACTTCTCCATCTCCTGTTCGTTAATCAACAACGCGATTCGATAAGAAGATACCTTATAGCAATGTGGCATACCGTGCTTCTGAGCAATAGTATTCACTTCATACAGAAAGTCCTTGGACATTAGATGTTTAGTTAGATTATCCTGTTCTTGCAACCAGTTGAAATAATCCAGCTCCAAAACCGCCACACGTATAGGCCATTCCAGCTTATCCAGACCGTAGGACTTCATAAGCTTTAACATTCCAGCTTGAGTGTCCCCCTCCCATTCCCCTTCAAATAAGCGGATCAACAAATCATTTTTGGCCATAGGAATCATATGCTGATAAGCTTCTTCAACGTCACGCCGTTTACTTTCATCATCTAAATCCTGCTTTACTTTCTGTAGTGCAGCAATAAGTTCCTTGTCATCCATTGGCTTAAGGACATAGCTATATGCTTTTAGTGAAAGCGCCTGTTTCACATAGCTGAAATCCTGGTAACCGCTTACAAAAATCACACGTATATCGTTTTTTTTCTCTATGGCAATCCGAGCCAGCTCTAGACCCGACATATTCGGCATATTCACATCACTAACAATAATATCAATAACATGCTGTTCTAAAATATCGCATGCCGTAAACGCGTTATTCGCTGCCTCCACGACCTGCATACCCAGTTCATTCCAAGGAATGAATTGTCTCATGCCTTCAAGATCAAGCATCTCATCGTCTACTAATAATACGTTGTACATCAACACAATCCCCCTTTGAAATGTTTTAATCCAACCAGCTGAATTCTACTAACCAATCTTTTTCAGTATACCATTCATTCTCTTCCCTAACAGCTGATAAAACAATGAGTACAAGAAATGGGACGTAAAAACGAAGGCTTGCTAAATAGCAAACCTTCGTATTACAAATTATTATTTACCTAAAGCTTTCTTATTTTCTGTCCATACTTTTGTTACATAATCAAGGAATTTCTCATAGCCAACCTTGATAGAATCTTCATGTGCTTTATCAAGAATTGCTAATGCTTCTGCATCAGTCTTCGCATACATCGATTTTGCTCTTGCTGTTAACCAGATATCTCTGACACTTTGTCTGATAATCCCTTCTTCACTGTCTGGAGCCGGATCCCAATTCAGGAACTCCGTAAAGTCACCTTGCGAAGCCCAAGTTACTTCCATCTGCCAACGGTTACTAAAGTCAATCTTGTCAGCTGGAAGGGTTTGCAACATCATTTTCTTTGTATTATCCAAGAAAACAGTATTACCTACCCATACCAAGTCACCGGCTTTTCCGTTAATTTCGGACAGAGCTTCTGGCTCATTCAGATATTTATCTTTATTAAATTTAGGAGTAAGTCCATCTGCTTCAAATCCATCCCAATACCCTTCTGGTCCTGGAGGACCCCAGTTAAGAACCATAGAACCTTCTGGTCCTGTCATCCAGTCAAGCATAGCGAATACAGCCTCTGGATTTTTAGCGTTTTTAGTGATTGTAGCAACGTTCCAACCTAACTGATTATACGTTCCTGGAGTAATCTTACTTTGATCCAAACCAGCTTTGTAAATCGGTTTAATAAACATATATCCAGCTTCCGGATCCGTCTTCTTCATCTCTTCATCAGCAGTGGCGAGCAATTTCATTGGATCAAAAGTCGCAATAACAGCAAACTTGCCATTCATCGCTTTCTCTCTAATTTGATCTTCTGTTTGAGTATTCGCATCCTGCGTCATTAGCTTCTCACGCATTAATTTAGCAGCAAATACAACTGACTCACGGAATCCTTCATCCTTGTATATCGAACCCATTTTATCGCCATCAGGTACGGCGTATATTCTAGTATACGACAGATTACTCTCTTTAAAAGAGGAGAATAACTGGTCAATTCCGTTACCATCTCTCGCTAAACCCGTCTCGAACGGAATAACGTCAGGGAACTTTGCCTTAACAGCATTTAAATAAGCATACAAATCATCTGTCGTTTCTAGCTTAGGAGAACCAAGCTCTTTGTAAATCTTTTTATTAATAGCATAACCGGCGTTTCCGTTTGGTTGAGTTGTATAATAATTCGGCAGCTGATAGATCTTCCCATCAGGGGAACGAAGCAATTCCAAATGTCCAGCTGTTAAGTATTTCTTAAAGTTTGGATATTTATCAATATATTCATCCAAAGGAACTAGCATATCCGCTTGGCGAAGACGTTCTACGTCAGCACCTTTCTCGGTCCACACAATATCCGGCAGCTCGTTACCAACGATCATCGTTTGCAGCTTTTGAGCGTTATTACCACCAGAGCTAATTCCTGTGACATTGATCTTCAGATTATCTAAAATCCATTTAGAAGCAGCATCTTTGCCCCATTTCGGCATTTGATACCAGCCGTAATTTCCGTAGAATGAGACTTCAAGCGGTTCTTTCCCTAATTCATACAAATCAGCCGCAGGAGCTTCAGTTGCTGTGTTGACCGCTGTTCCTCCTTCTTTCTCTGGTTCAGCAGTTGCCGCCGGAGCGCTTGAATTGTTGCCACCACAACCCGCAACCAAAGTCGTTAATAGCAAGGTAGACATCATACCGAGAAGCATCTTTCTCTTAGTCTTCAATGTATTTTCCCCTTTCAATTTGTAATCTATGTTCAAAGCAATACGCTCTAAACCCATTCTCATTCTATCATCCTACTCTTTCAATGATCCGACCAAGACCCCTTTAACGAAGAATCTTTGTAGGAATGGATACACACATACAATCGGAATGGTTGCAACCATGATCGTAGCCATCGTTAATGACTTCGAGGTTATTTTCTTTGCCGAGTTAATATGAGCAATGGAGCTTGCATCTACATTAGACAGCTGTTCTGAAGCAATATTAGAGAACAATATCTGTCTTAAGATGGTCTGAATCGGCATTAACTCCTCTTTCGTAATGTAAATACTCGCTACGAACCACTCATTCCAGTGATTTACTGCTGTGAACAAAGATAATGTTGCTATAACTGGTCCCGACAAAGGAAGTACGATGCGGACAAAAGTCCCCCAATATCCGCAACCGTCAATCTTTGCTGACTCCTCTAAACCTTGTGGAAGACCTTGAAAGAAGGTCCGGAATATGATCATATTCCATACGCTGACCAGTGCAGGAATTATAAACACCCAAAATGAGTTGAAGAGACCTAAACTTCTGATAAGCATGTAAGACGGAATGAGTCCTCCACCGAAATACATAGTAATGATACACATAATCATGTAGTATTTGCGACCCATCAGTTCACGCTTCGACATTCCATAAGCGAATATCGAAGTGGCCAGTATCGCTGTTACTGTACCGATTACTGTCCGCAATGTAGCAATGACGAATCCACCCATTAGACGAGAATCTTCAAAAACGATCTTATAATTCTCAAGCGTGAACTCACGGACCCAGAAAGTAACTCCACCTTTCGAAGTATCCATCCCCTCATTAAAGGAAATAACAAGTGAGTTCCAAAATGGATAAAAAGCGGAAAATGCCAGTAAGGTCAAAAATACATATATGAATCCTATAAATATTCGATCTCCTATATTAATACGTTTCATAGTTTGGTCCCCCTATATTGAGTAATTCATTACCACAAGCTGTTCCCTGCTCTTCTGGCAATGAAGTTGGCAAAGGTAAGTAATGTCACGCTGATCACGGCCTTGAACAATCCGATAGCAGTCGCATAGGAGTACCTGAAATTGTCTATACCGACACGTACAACATATACATCAACTGAATCTGACACTTCTCGCAGAGCTGGATTGGAAGCTAGGATCAAAATGTCTTCGAATCCTGCATTCACCAGATTACCGATTGCCAAAATCATAAAGATGATTACAACTGGCATAATTGAAGGCAACGTTATCAAATATATCTGTTTAAACCGACTTGCACCATCCATCGAAGCCGCTTCGTATAAATGCGGGTCAATACCAGCAATGGCAGCTAAGTACACGATTGAAGCAAATCCAATTTCTTTCCATACATTGGTTGTAACTAAAATGCCCCAGAAATATTCTGTCATGGAAAGGAAGTTGATCGGTTCATCAATGAATTTCAATTTCTCAAGCAGCATATTTATACTGCCGTTATCTACGGATAACATCGAGGTAACCATTGAGCCGATAACTACCCAAGATAAGAAGTGAGGCAAGTAAGTAACGGTCTGAATCACCCGTTTAAAGAACATCTTACGGACTTCGTTCAGCATTAACGCCAAAATAATCGGTGCAGGAAATCCAAAACAAAACTTCAGTAAGCTGATGATGATTGTATTTTTCATAACCACTTCAAATTCAGGAGCATTAAAGAAGTAAATAAAGTGCTTTAAGCCAACCCAGTCACTGCTAATAAAGCTATTCCCTAACTTGTAATCCTGGAATGCAATTAGAATCCCGTACATGGGGATATAGGCAAAAATAAAAACTAGAACAAGTGCTGGCAATACCATAAGCTGTAGATCTATTTGCTTAAAAAAGCGTCTGATCCCGCTAGTTCGTTGCTTGTTGAGATTCGGTCCGGATCTCTTGTCTGGTGCGACGCTTGCGTTCGCCATAGGTGAATCCTCCTTGTGATGATTTTGAAGATATGTACAGATAATTGATGTCCTTTCTCCCTCCGCTATAGTTGCAACATTTATAAAATAATCATAAGGTTTAAGCGCTTTCAAAAATATATGACAAAACAACTATTATTGATACTTTGACACTCTCTTGCATTAGCTCGTCTCATATTCCTTAAGCTTGAATAAAAAAAGACACATACAGAGATAACATCTGCATGTGTCTTTGACTTTCTCCTTAATTAGCAAGAGTCCTCAGTATTTCTTCATTTATCTTTTCAGTAATTACTTTTTGGACCTTCCCATTATCCAGATAAACAATAGAAGGAACTGAATCTATCCCTAGCTTGGCAGCAAGTCCGGGTGACTTATATACATCTACCTTTGTGACCCTGACATCCAAATGGGATTGCTCAAATCCCTCAATTAAAGGCAATAACTCCCGACAGGAAGGATCTGTGGCATTCCATAAATAAACAACAGATGCTTTGCCTTGATTCAGAATTTGATGCTCATACACCTCACATTCAGAGATATACTTCTCTGCACCATACCCTGCAATGGCACCATCGCCAACAGCGGTAGCAACTTGTTTTAGAAATTTATCGCACACATCTCCTGCTGCAAAGACCCCAGGTATATTCGTTTCCATTTTCTCATTAATAAGTACATATCCATTACGATTCAAATCTACTACCCCTGATAAAATTTCTGTGTTCGGGGTGTATCCAATAAATAAGAAACATGAATCGACCTTTACGATTTGCAGTTCATTAGATTTTAAATTTTTCAGAACGACGGAATTCAAACGTTCTTCACCTTCGAAAGAACTTACCACCGTATTCCACATGAATTCCATTTTAGGGTTTTCTAGTGCCTGCGTTTTGGCAATTTCATTACAATCCATTTTCCCATGATCATGCATGACAGATACGATCACTTTATCTGCAAACTTAGTCAGAAACATCCCTTCCTCAATAGCTGCATCACCACTGCCAACGACCATAACTGTTTTCCCCGTATTTGCCGCAGCGTCACAGGTTGCACAAAAGGAAATCCCTTTATCATATAAGAACATATCTTCATTAGCTGCACCTGTAATTCTTGGTTTTCCTCCACTGGCTATGATAATGACTTTACATTCATATCGAACCCGAAAGGTTTCCACTACTTTAATCTCTTCCGCTACCGAGACAGATTTGACATCTGTCATTTTGAAATCAACACCAAATTTTTTGGCTTGTTTATGAAATAATCCCATAAGATCTGTTCCGGTCGTTCCTTCAGGAAAACCAGGATAATTTTCTATTTCATTAGTATAAGTCGCAAGACCGCCTACCAGCGATTTTTCCAAAAGAAGTGTCTTCAATTTTGCTCGTCCACAATAGATCCCTGCTGTTAATCCAGCAGCCCCGCCACCAATAATGACGACATCATACTGTTCTGTCTTCTTTTCCATTTCAATTGACCCTCCTGTGTAGACTATGATTTCAATAAAATAGGCTGACTCTCGTCAGCACTATAAGCTCAGTCTATTTCACTTTTACATAAAGAATTTGGCTAATAATTTACTGCCTATAAATGCACCAACCAGCAGGAACAATCCAAAAATCCAGCCTGAAAGCGATAAAGAAGCTATAGCCGTAAATAATGCACCTATATTACATCCATTAGCCAGTCTAGCTCCGTACCCCATGAGCAACCCACCAAGTACAGCCGCCACTACCTGCTTTTTGGACTTAATTTTCTTAAGCTTGAATTCGGAAGCAAACAATGTCGCTGCTAATGCACCTAAGATAATCCCTACATTTCGAATAGACCCACCATCATTCAAAAATCCGGAAGATAATGTTTTTTGAGCTTTCTCCGTACTAAAGTAAGCCCAGTTATCTACATTTCCTCCTACCAGTCGATACGCCCAAGCTCCCCAGTCCGCGAAGGCGCTGGTTACTCCCCATCCTTTTGAGAAAACAGCCAGATGTGCTGTAGCGAACACAGCGAGAAGTACAGCTCCAGTTACATAAGTAAACGGTTCTTTGAGCAATTGCTTGTAAAAGCGGTTAGACGATATCTTCAACCAGAATTCGTTCACCGTTTCATTCACCGTCCTTTCCTACTTAGCGATCCTATTTTATCTTCTCAATAACAACTTCCCACTCGCCATCATCGACCTCTTCGATTTCCACATTATGTCCCTGTTTTCTCGCCCATTCTGGTACGTTTTTCATTGCGCAGCTATGATCAATAGCAACAACTAGAACGTCTCCAACATTTAGTTCAGTCATTTTCTTTTCTGTTCTCATTAACGGTACCGGACAAGCTTCTCCCAGGCAATCAAGTGTAAATTCAGCCATCTTAAAAACCACCTTTTATATTTTTTAAAATTCCTAATAGTGAAAATATTCACGTAATAACTTAAACTAATCTGCGCTTCCCATCTTTTTCTCTTGCCATTTAACTGCAGCGATGTACAACAGAAGAATGATCAGGAACTGAACAACTAGCGCTCCAAGCCAACCAAAGACGTCTGGTAAAAATACAGTGGGTGCATCCTTTATAACGTTAGCTCTCCACCAACCCATATCATGTGATCCCCAAAGTGAACCAATGACAAAAAACACAAGTGACAACATCTGCATCGTGAATCCTTCACCTACACGCATCAATGTACCCGAAGCGCACCCCCCTGCAATAACCATGCCAATTCCGAATAATACTGCGCCAATTATCAAAGCAAAACTGATTTGACCCACATTATCCATCCCAGGAATCGGTTTACCTTCCAGGAATGCTGGATACTTTATGGCTGTAAATCCGATCGTAGCGAGAGAAAATGCTATCAGTACAGCTCTTGTTACCGATGTGCTGCCTGTAATACATGGATCTCTAAGTGATGCAGTAAAACAGAAACGTGATCTTTGCAAAATAACGCCAAACGAAATACCGAAAAGCAGGTAGACAACCATTTTATCGTGGGAACGGTCTAGGAAAAAACCAAACCCAATAATGAGAACTGTGACCAGCAACGCGATGGGCAACTGACTCTTTTTAGGTTTTCTAGGAGCTCTGGTTCGGGTTGATTTCGTTTCGGGACTTACGGTTTGCCCCATAGTCTAACACCTCCATCGTTTTATGTAATTGACTATGTGAAAATAGTAACATACTTATTTGCGCTGTGGTTATCTGCTTTCTTTATGCTGTATAAGTGTTACTAATGGCACAGATGGAGCGTAATCAAGTATGCTATAGTTTGCACTAACAGCGGGCAACAGGGGGAATAAGTATGAATATGGAAACGCTTAAATTATTTTTAGATATTGCTTCGTTAAAAAGTATATCTAAAGCCGCTCAGAAATCTCATATCACCCAATCCGCACTTAGTCAGCAGTTGAAATCCTGGGAGAATACCTTAGGTTCTGAGCTTTTTGTGAGAAGTAATAAAGGGGCTAGCCTAACAGAAGCAGGGATTATAGCGGAGAAGTATGCGGAGCAAATCTGTAAATTGTATGATGATATGGTCACAGAGATCAATCATTTACAGCCAACACAACATGAGCTGTCTATTTATGCGATTCCAGAAGTCTGTAATTATGCCCTGCCATGTACCTTATATGAGGTAAAAAAGCATTTTCCCAATTGCCATATCACTCTAAACGAAGGGGCATCGTCACTAGTAGAAGAACGTTTGCTTCTTGAAGAAGGTGATGTTGGCTTTATTTCCGGGCCTTCCCCGAAATCTGAATTAAGCTCCAATATGGTGTTTTCTGATCAAGTTATGCTAGTGGCAAGCAGTACGACCGTTTGTCCTGATAAAATCACACTGAGTGAGCTCCCTAAATATCCGTTAATCTGGTCCTCACAGCTTCATTGTGTGCAAAGGGCTTTAAATAACATATCTGCGGGTGAGCTTAAATTAAACATACTGTTTAATCTGGACTCCCTTGAGGCGGTAAAGCTTGCTGCAATTAGAGGACATGGTGTTGCCTTTCTGCCTTATATGTCCATAAAAAAAGAGTTGTATAGTAAACAACTCAAGATTATTCATATTGATCAGTTCCAAGTAAATAACGATGTCTACATGGTAAAAAAACATAATCAGCGTTGTGACAATGATACGAAACAATTAATTCGTTATATAGAAAAGACATTGATTGATACATTGTGTTGAACTTATATCTCAATCGTAATCTCCCATACCCCATTAATAACTTCTTGGATGGTACATTTCAAATTTGAACCACGACAGTAATCCGTGATGGAAACTTTTGCGCAGCTATGATCAGTAACCAGCATCACCTGTTCGCCATTTTGAATGGCTTTTTGATGTTTTTTTAACATCATTACTGGTACTGGACAGATTTCTCCCAGACAATCAATTTCAATCATGAAGTTACCATACTGAATTGAATGGGTAGCACCCCCACGTTTGTTTCGATCTTTATCGAGCCAGCCTCACCAAGGATCCCCTTTGTTTTTAAAGCAAATAAAGATGCCATTGTAGCATGTCCACAAAGATTGATCTCATGGGCTGGCGTAAAATACTTAAGCCTTAAATCAGCTACATCTGATGAGACTACAAAAACTGTTTCGTTAAAACCGACCTTATGAGCTATCGCTTGCATGTCACTTTCGCTCAAATGAGCCGCATCTAATACTACACCAGCTGGATTTCCTTTGTTGGGATAAGGAGAAAAAGCATCATAATGAAGTACTTTTATGTTGTTCATTGGTTAGTCTCCTTTCAATTTATTTCAATAAAGCTTGATAACTTCACGAAGTGAGAAACTCAGCAGTAAAAATTTCTATTTCTCTTAAAACTTCTTGGCGGTTAGATATCGCATTACATATATAAAAACGGTCTTTATTGTGCTCATAAAACTGTTTAATTACATTAGGCTGCTGATTTAAGAATTCTTTATGAAGAGCTTCACAATCAATTTCAAGATGAGTATCATGAAGTTCCTTGAGTTCAAATACAAGGACATCTTTTTTGTGCTGGATTATTTCACAGACCACATCTTTTGCGTATATACCGTGAGTTAATAAGATTCTTAATGCCGATAGGTCATTGGCTTTTTCCTGTGAAATCTTAATTAATTCTGCTTGTATCTGTTGGACTTGTTTCGTGTTCCAATGATCAATTAATTTTTCGAAAATCCAATACACCCATTCTTGATCATCGCTGTGTTGATTTAGTACATCTTTAACATATGGAATCATCGGATCCCCTATTTCAAGTAAAAAATCAGCTATTTCCCCCGCACCTGGCCAATTTAAATCTTGTATCCATTCAAGCAAACCCGGCAATATGCTTTTCACACGTGGATATCCTAAACGTATGACTGTTTCAGCCGCTCCATCCCAATAGTCTTTTGATATAGGTTGTACTAATAAATGCAAAGCTTCATCCTTTATATATTGTAGCTTATTAATTGCATCTTCCTTTTCCTCTTCGCGTGTGTGCCATGATAATTTTTTGATTAGACTAGATGCTTCTTCCACTAGATTCACCCTTTGAACTTGAATTTTCCACCACGCCGTTCTAGCTACAACACTGCTTTCTTCCGCTTCATTATCCAAATTATTAATAAGACGATAACCGATGTCCCCAATAAGAAATACATCCAAATCGTTTTTTTAACCAATTCATCATTGGGATAATGGCCTTTATTATAAGCTTTTACAAAGATATCCTCTTGGGTCTTAATAGCAATGTAATCTTTTGGATCGGTATTGATAATTGAGTAGTAGGGCGTACCTTTAGGATAAATATT
The DNA here is from genome assembly GCF_037992965.1 of Paenibacillus sp. FSL E2-0190. Classification (NCBI taxonomy): domain Bacteria; kingdom Bacillati; phylum Bacillota; class Bacilli; order Caryophanales; family Paenibacillaceae; genus Paenibacillus; species Paenibacillus sp. FSL E2-0190. Next base: position 3,154,648 of record NZ_CP150306.1, on the reverse strand, counting down.
CGAGAAATTTCCCCTGTACGTGCCTTCCTCATCGGAATAATTAGTTACATGCCCTATCTTCTTATCGATTTCTTCGGAGGGGATGAGTTCATCGTCTGATATTTCGTAGATGTCACCTGAATAAACAACAAACGAACCGGCCCAATCCGCGGAGACCGCATGTAATGGCAATAAAGCAATTATGGCTAGAATTACAATAATGAATTTCTTCATCTCAACCTCCTAGCTTTGGGATTCGATTGATTTATAGATTGTTTTGAAATCTTTTCCATTATTTAATCCATCAATAAGCTCCACTAAACCTGACAAAGATTCCAAACCATCTATTAATTTCTGAATGGGCGATCACATCGAAGTTAAATCCGTCTGGATCAATATCGTTCAAAAGTATCGTTGTTGTGACCTCTGAAAAATCTGGTTCTACATAAAAGGTTGAGGATTTATCATATAGACAACAATCAGCATCAGAAGAAAAAATGAAAGAAATGCGGTGATGATTATGAGTTTCTTTCTTTTTTTGATCATAGGGATTAACTCCTTACGGTTTAGATACAAAGTGATTTCCGATAAATGTATTTATGATCCTCATCCATATCCGATGATTTCATATACCCCACACTGCGCCAAAACCTTTCATTTGCATCATTAGTCGGGGTTAACTCGATATACTTTGCACCGTCTGCATAAACATGTTTTTCGACCATTGAATAGGCAAATTCACCATACCCTAAATTCCGATACGTAGGTTCAATATAATACTCCATTAAAAAACACTTTCCACCCTCATCAAAATAAGTAACATACATTAAAAATCCAAGCACAGTACTGTCCTTATGTATAAGAAACAAATTTAAAGGATTTATATCTCTTGTTCTTAGCTCTTCAATGATCTCTCTATACTCGTCTGAATAAAAGTAATCCAGGTCAAAATCATCGCCCATAGATACGTGGAGAGATAATTCATTAATGTAACTATTAAAAAGTCCCCAAAATATATCTACATCCGATTGATCTTTTGCTGCAAAAACCTCTAAATGGATCGTATTCATTTCAACCTCCTTAATCATAGTTTTTAATGAAAATCTTAAACGAACTCTCAATTGCGTCAAAATCAGTCGAGCCAATAATTTGATCCATAACCTTGCCATCAGAGTTTATAAAAAACAACGCTGGAAAAGCTTGTTCACCAAATTGTTTATGGAGATCACCTGTTTCATCTAGGAGAACGGGATACTTAATGTTGTAATCCGCCACGTATTGTTTTACTTCAGAAAGATCATCTTGATAAAGCAAATTGATTCCGTATATGTTCACTCTATTTTTATATTTCTCATACAATGAGACAATCTTAGGAGCGTCGTCATTACAATATGGACACCATGAGGTGAAAAATACGAATACAGTCGGTTTCTCCGAAAAGTCCACTTGAATTTTGTTTCCATTCGCCAACTCTTTTAGTTCAATGTTCTCAGGACTCTTAATGGGTTTAGAAGAGTTGTTTACTACGACAAATATAATCGAGCTTAATGCAATCAAAAATATAAATGTACTTACAATAATAGATATCTTCTTCAAAAATCATCCGTCCTTTTATACTTCCTTAGTTACATTAAGCTTTTTCCATTTGCGAATCTTAGAACGAAAAGTCTTAAACGGTGCTACTGAATTAATATGAATCCATTTGACCATTGGCCATCTTGGATTGTTTCCTGTCCATTTCCGCACGCCTTGCGTAAAAAGTTCTTCATCACTTAAAGAATCAATCCAGTTCTGCCACTGATGTTCTGTCTCTTGAAATAAAGATCTTAACTCATCTAATGAGTAGGCAGCATATGTATGATAAAACGATTGATATAATCCGCCAAGTTGATTCCATTTATAATCTGGTGAAGGTGTAATAACGGTTAACCCTGCTTTTTCATCCTTATCCCATTTCATAACAAGATGCAACCAGCCCAATTGATAAGCAATGATTTCTGCTGGGGTACGATCAACCCCTTCCATACGATTGTCTCTTTGGGAGTTCTCAATGCCATCAAATTCATGATCAAGAGACTGATAGGAAATATGAATCGCATCTTTCAATTCTTCTTTTGATAGATAATCGTGTGTTGACATCATACCCCTCCTTTAAATCACTTTATTAAATTACTTTACAAATGTATTATGTACTCGCTCTGATTTCAATAAATATGCTCCATTTCCAAGTTCTCTGGCAAGAGGAATTTGATAAAGAATTTTACAAAGTGATTTTATCACCCACAACAATACACTTACTGTTACTGCCATGCCCAATCTCAGCTGTCTTTATGATAGGAATGGAGGCGGAATGGCTAATTTCCTTCACATACTCTTCTACTATCGGGAATTCATTAAAGTTCTCAAGTTCTGAAAACGACCCTAGAATCAATCCAGCACAAGCATCAAAATATTTCAATTGCTGGAGCTGAGCAAAAAAGGAGACTATTTTGTTAGCTCTGCCACTTAAACTCTCCAACAATAAAATTTTGTCCGAAGGATCCGGAAAATAGCTTGTCCCTGCCAGCTTCAAAAAGCAGCGAATATTCCCCCCGATTACTATCCCGCTCATCTGGTTACCACGAACCCAATGATACCGGAAATCGTAAAGATCGTTTTGACCCTCGAAGAATGTTCGATAAAAAGCCCTTTGCTGCTCCGCCCCATCAGAAGACACTAAATTCATCAACTGATAATGATAGGATTTCGAATTATTTTGCGTATATAAAGCGTTCAAAATAACTGACAAATCACTCATTCCGAAAAAGGGTTTGGGGGTCATTCGGATACTTTCATAGTCTATGTACTCTAAGATCTGATTGGCAGAATCCCCACCTGAAATATCGAATATCGCGCTAATTTCAGTATTTTTAAATAGTTGATTCAGCTCCACTGCTCTTTCCATGGGATTGCCGCTGAAATAACCCTCTTTTCTAAACAAAGTATTAGCCACCACTACATGGAGTCCAAATGAATGCAAAACTCTTTTTAATTCCTCTACTTTTGCTAGGTTTTCTACTCTCACACCATCTGAACAAGCAATCAGTCCTACTTTATTCCCGTGAGTAAATTTTAAGGTTGTGTTCATTTTAATAATCCTTTCGATTCTACTTTTTAGTTTAATCTCCTCAAATTTACGATCATATTTACACCATACCATATTTAGGGATTTGAATCATTTTCTTCTTGAAATTATGAAACCACAACATGGTAATATAAGTATAATAATGCAAGATCAAATACATTGGGGGTGTACTAATGCGTAAATCACCGTTGATATTAAGCATGATATTATTATCCCTGGCGTTAATTATGGGATGTAGTTCAGAAGTAGATGATGCTACTAAAGCCGCAGAGAAATATAAAAATATAGAATATACCGTCAAGGCTTCTGAGGATTTAATGTCTGATGAATCCATTCTTGCGCGAAATGAAGAGATGAAACCGTATTTTACAGAATACTTTTCCGAAAAGGCTATAGCGAACCGAATTACAACTATCCCATTTAAAATCGCTGATACACAAAAGCTTTCTTTAAAACCGGAAAACCTAAAATTCAACCTTTCCGAACAAAAAAAGGATATTGTCGAGTTAAAATATACGGTGGATCTTGTTTTATTGGATAAGGATGACAAAGAAAGTAAACGTGTACCTTTGGAAGGTATATTGACTCTCTTTGATGTGGACGGTAAATGGTTAGTTCAAGGGGATCGATTTGATACTGTAGCATTAATGAACTTGATTGATGGGTGAATTTGAATATCCTTCTTATCATAAAAAGCAGACTGCTCTAATGAGCAACCTGCTTTTTTGAATTACATTATTTTTTTGCTCATCCTATAATTGACCAACAGAACACCTTTTCGTTCTATACTTTGTTTCGCAATAAGCTGGTATCCCAGTCGTTCAAAAAAAGGTTTAGCAGTGATGCTTGCTTCGGCATCCATTTCATAAAGACCCTGTTCTTTTGCTTTCAATTCAAGCTTATTCGCCAATGCAGAGGCTACACCTTGCCCTTGGTAATCTTTGTGAACATATAATCGATCCAAATGTCCTTCTGCTGTCATATCAGAAAAGCCCACAATAATATTATTAATTTCGGCTACATAAGTGATATTTTGACGTAAAGAAGCTCTCCAAGTATTAAGCTTAAGTGCCTCTTCCTCTTTAGGTGCCCAAGCATCCAGCTGTTCCTGTGAGTAGTCTTGTTTGTTTACGGAATGAACTGTTTCGTAGAACAATGAGATAATTTGAATAAGATCCGATTCTCGGTAAGCTCTAATATTCATTTTGATCTCCTTGCTGGCGATTGTAGTAACAGAAGTCAATCTCAAAACTCCACTAGATCGATTTTCCGGCCAGATTCAGCACTTTCCAGCGCTCCGAACACCATTGCCATACTATACCGATTATCTCTACAATTCGTCTCTGCAGGACGTTGCTCTGCCAATGACAAGAACATCTCATCCAAACACCCTTGATGGAATGTTTTACTCATCTCAACGTTTTCACCATTTACACGCTTTACGTCACGAATGAACATATCACTCTGATCTCCTGCAGTAACTACCTCAGCATATGGCAGCTCATGACCATCCCAGATTGCGGTTCCTTTCTCCCCGTTAACCCGCCAAGAAGCTTCCCATGACGTGGATGCACCTTCTGCACACCAAGATCCCTGATAGGTAAATATTGAACCGTCGGACATCTCGAAAATGCACACTGCCGACGCATTCCCCTCATACCATGAGCCGGGAGGATTAAACTCCTGACAGTATACAGACACAGGGTTCGCGCCACTAATAAACCGGGCCTGGTCGAAGGTATGAATCGCCATATCCAGCAGCAACGGACTTTTCATAACATCACGGAACCCCCCGAAATGAGCCCCAAGGAAAAAGCTTGCACCGATAAATCCTGTTCTACCAATCGTTCCTGATTCTATGATTTTTCTTAAAGAGCGAATACGAGGATCATAACGGCGGTTCTGCATCACAGCATGAGCATTTCCAGTCCGTTCCGAGATCTCAACAATCTTATTACATTCCTCCATAGTCTCAGCTAACGGTTTCTCACTAAACACATTACACCCAAGTTCCAATGCAGTACTAGAAATATTGAAATGACTTCCGGGAACGGTAACGTCAAAGACGAGATTTGCTGCGGTCTCCTGAATCGCCTGCTTAATATCCGTAAACGTCAGACATGAAATCCCATGCTTCGCAGCCATCGCCTCAGCCGACTCCAACCTTATATCTACTAGAGCAACGATCTTAGTATCTGGACGCAATAAAGCGTATTCAATCCATGCATTAGCCATTCCTCCGCAACCTGCAACCGCTACACGGTACTGTGCTGTCATATTTCTCCCCCTGACTTATTAAAGCGGATTAGGCACAAAGCTGCCCCCGCGGCATTGTTTTAAATGATTCAAGGCATGTACTTGACCCGTCATTTCCAGTTCATCCCGATAGACAGGATCATGCCAACCTTCAATATCAATGGTGCCTTTATAACCAGCCTGACGCAAAATGGAGATAACATCCGTCCAGTTCGTATCACCAAAACCCGGAGTACGGTGCCATACATAAGGTTTCGGGCCGTGGATTCCATATTCTTTTACAATATCCCAAGCGATGGTGGCATCCTTGCCGTGTACATGGAAAATCTTATCTGTCCATTTGCGCAGCTGTGGAATCGGGTCAATTAACTGCACCATCTGATGGCAGGGCTCCCATTCGAGTCCCATATTGTCAGCAGGTACAGCGTTAAACATCTTTTCCCAGGCTATTGGATGATGAGCGATATTCCAGTCCCCTGAAGTCCAATTGCCATCCATGGAACAGTTCTCAAAAGCAATTCTTACTCCGCGATCTGCTGCTCTTTTTGTCAGCTCACCAAATACCTCGGCAAACTTCGGAATCGATTCATCAATGGATACTCCTGGTAGTCGTCCCGTGAATCCTGATACCATATCAGTACCAAATACATGAGCATGATCAATAAGCCGTTCCCAGCTCGCTAATGCATCGGAATTGTCACCCGTATTCGTCAAAGGATTGCCAAAGATGCCAACCGATGAAATCACAAAATCATGTTTTGCCGCAAGTTCTTGCACACGCTTACCAGTTTCCACAAGATCTGTTTCACCTGTAGTCTGCCAGAAGGTTAAGCTAAAAGATTCGAAGCCATGACCTACGATTTGCGGAATCACTCTAACAGCATCTCCGCCACCAACTAATGTACCTATACGCATTGTATCCTTCATCTTGTGTACCACTCCAATATTGGTTTATAGTAAGTTCTATAACCCGAGTATATACTGCATTTGAGCTTAAAACTCTTATTATATTGTGTTTATATAGTCGTATATTGTGGGAGTTGAATAAATATTGAGCTATCCTAATGATCTTAAAGAATACCCTCAGTTAGAAGGAAACACCTATCCGTTTCGATTGTTTTTTAATGAATGCAGACATGCGAAAATCGGCCAGAACATCCTTTTTCTACACTGGCATGAGCATTTCGAAATCATTATCATGCAAGCAGGCAGCGCCATTTTCCACATCGACAGCAAACCCTACGAACTGCATCCCGGAGAGGTTTTGTTTGTTCCTTCTGGAGGTTTGCACGTTGGGTATAGTCTGCGGGATGATCATGTCCGATTTATATCCGTCGTATTTCATAGTTCTTTATTTAAAGATTGGAAGCAAGATCCTCAACATGAACAATTCGTAGCTCCCTATTTGGAGAATCGATATCAGCTACCAGTTAAACCAGCAGCACTAGTTCCAACCTGTTCTACTTATTACTCTCTTCTGAACACTATCGTGGATGAAGTGCATCAGAAAGGTCCTGCATTTCAGCTGATCATCAAAAATCAACTTCATCTGCTTTTTGTTTTGCTCTCCCGTACCTTTTTACCTGAGCAGGTTTCTGGCAGAACAAATGAACGTCAATCCTCCAATCGTGAGCGTTTTAAGCCACTGCTGGAGTACATGGAGAACCATTTTGATGAGAAAATGACTATTGAAAGCGCCGCGAGATCCGTTAATCTAAATCCATACCATTTCTGCAAAACCTTTAAGAAGCTCACCGGCCGAACCTTCATCGATTATGTTAATCTTTGCCGCGTAAATGAAGCAGAACGACTGTTGCTGGAGACAGATTTTACTGTAACGGAGATTGCTGGACAAGTGGGCTGCGACAATCCTAATTATTTTACCAAGCTGTTTAAGCAATATAAAGGAACTACACCATCCGGTATTAGAAAATAATTCACACTGGAAAATAGGAGCATGTAAAATGAATTTAAAAGAAACGTTGATATGCATAAAAGAAAATGATTACCAAGCACCTCCCGATACCTTCCAGTTGGTACAAGAAATGATAAATAACATTGGTTCTTTAGATGCCCAACTACGGGATGAGCTAATTTATACAACCTTATCACATTGGATCCCAGGTAATTCTCTAACTACAAACGGACTGGAACAACTTATACCCGTTATCTTGGATAAAAACCATTTGCATTTTAAGCTTGGTGAAACCAATACAGACTCTGTCTTTACTAGATCCTTCTCTATGCTAGTCATCCCACTCCTCTTCATGAGGCATAAAGAATCACCATTTCTCTCAAGTGAGCAAATTCATCAGATAAAGGAGAAGGTATTTTGCAGTGTACAAAAAGAGCGGGATTACCGGGGGTATGAAGAAGAAAAAGGCTGGGCTCATGCCATAGCCCATGCAGCAGATACTTTAGATGAATTGGCTCAATGCTCCGAACTGGATGAAAATGACCTCATAACTATCCTCGATTTGGTTTACGAAAAGATGACCCTAACAGATCGAATATACTCCGATGGGGAAGATGAGCGAATGGTAAGATCCATAATGAGTGTTTTAGATAGAAAAATGCTTAGTCAGACTTATGTAGAGCAATGGATTCAAAGTTTTGGTGATGTGGAGAAAAATCCAGAATTTCTTCCTGCCTTTAAACAAAAAAATAATATAAAGAACTTTTTGAAAAGTTTATATTTTCGAGTTAAATATTACAAAGTACATGCCAATCTCTGTCCAACAATCGAGCATACATTATATAAAGTAGAAAAAGTATACTATTCCTAATTAAAAAAAGTGAGGGTTAGAGCACCCTCACTTTCCATCTACAGTTCAAATACGTGGAGCACTTGCTACCTGTTGACGGGTCTATTAGATTATTCAGTAATTGCTAGCTCCATCCTCCGCACACTCGCAAGCGCGGGAAAAGATTCCAGCACCATCCCTGTATTCCATAACTTAACCTGCTGTCCTACCTGTAAATCCTTAAAGCTGATGGTCTTTCCAGCTTCATTAAACATTTCAGATTTCGCATTGAATGTGAACCAGTAAGATGGATCTTCGTTACCAGGTTCAAGGATTAGAATCCGCTTCGCCTGTTTAGTATCGATATCAACGATTGTACCTACTACATGCGGATCACCTATTTCTGAAATATCATAGGTCAACATCTTTGGATCGATCCACTTTTCAATTTCAAGCTTAGCTGCTTCCGCATCATCTGACGGAATGGTTATAGTTACTTTATTACCAATCGTATCTACACCAGAGCCGTAGAGATTCAGCTTCTGGTATAGTTCTTGTTCATGCAACAATTCTTGAGCAGCTAATAACTCTTGCATCGTATATTTCACATCATGAAGTTCATAAGTACCTGCAGTGAAAGTCTGAGCAAGGCTTTGCTCAATCTCCGAGTTCAAACCTACAATATTAATATGAACCTTGTTATCTTGCAGATAAATATCTCCGTTAGGAATCTTCTGGGCTGATAAGAAAGTCTTAACCGCGCCTGGATCATCCATTGCGGGGTTCGTAGAAGCTAAAATTTGTGGTTCTGAACTAATTACAGGAGTTGGAACCGGCTCCTTATTCGCTTGTTGAGCCTCTGAACAGCCACTGATTAACAAAATAACAACGGGAATCCATATCCAACCAATAATTATCTTACGCATCCTATTAACACCTCCACTCTTCATCTTCTCAAACGAAGACCGGAAGTGATAGGTTGCAGATTCAGGAAGAATTCTCTAATCCAAAGTATAAGGAGCAAGACCGATTGGAAGTGCCGCAGGACGAGTGCAGGTGCTTTCCATTTCGTAGAATGAATGAGCATCAGAAGAATCATGGAAAGCCCACATTGCTTCTAATACGTGATAAGCCAGTTCTCCACTGGCACGATGCTCTCTACCCGTCCGAATGGCGTAAGCCATATCTGCTGGTCCAATCCCGCGGGTATTCTGATCATACCCTGACAACAACGGCTGTTCCGTCCACTCATTCTCACCCATAAGCCGGAGTTTCACGGGACCCCCAAAGTTATTCGGGTCTGGAACTTGAATCGTTCCTAGCGTTCCGTAGATTTCTATATGCGGCAGGTTGCTCCCGCCAAAGATATCAAAGCTTGTAATCAACGTTGCAATGGCACCATTTTCAAATCGTAAGGTTCCGGCTACGTGAGTTGGAATTTGAACAGGAATTTTATTCCCAAATTTCTTCTCGCTTGTAATCGTACGTTCTTCCAGCGCTTTCCCAGTCATTCCGCTAACCGTATGAATAGGACCCAACAGCTGCACCAAAGCCGTCAAATAGTAAGGACCCATATCGAACATTGGACCTCCACCAGCGGCATAATAAAATTCCGGATCTGGATGCCAATGCTCATGTCCACGGCCCAGCATAAACGAAGTAGCTGCAACAGGTTCGCCAATTACTCCTTCATCTATCAGCTTCAAAACCGTTTGAATTCCCGCTCCGAAGAATGTCTCCGGTGCACTGCCCACAAGTACTCCCTTTTCCCGCGCCGCAGTCAGAACTTTGCGTCCTTCTTCTCTCGTCACAGCTAGAGGTTTCTCAACGTATACATGTTTACCCGCTTCAATAGCTTTCAGGCATACTTCCGCATGAACAGCTGGGATCGTTAAGTTGATTACGATTTCTATCTCTGGATCATTCAGTAATTGTTCTGTGGTATAGACGTTTGGAATATTGTATTTATCCGCTTGTTCTTGTGCTCTCACCAAATCTAAATCTGCACATGCAACTAGATCAAGGATCTCGAACTTTTGACAGTTCTCCATATAGATACTACTGATTTTACCGCATCCAATAATACCAACTTTGACTTTATCCATTCGCTGATCGCTCCCAGAATTTATTGACTGTCTGCCATTCCACTATAGCTATTCCTAACCCCCGAAACATTGGATAATGCTTGCGCTTTACCTTCAGCTGCCCATATTAACCCTCTGCGCATCATTTCACGCACTTGCGGCTGATCTACAATGTCCGCATGATGCCCCAGTGAATTATAATAAACTCTGCCCAAGCCCCAACGTTTTGTCCAAGCTACTGGCATATCAACAGCCTTATTATACGAATGAGGCCCTTCAACTACTGGAAAACGAGTCGTAGCAAGCACTTCAACAGCTGGATCTACATGCAGATAATATTGCTCTGAGCAAACACTGAAATCTTCTAATCCTTCTACCAGAGGACTTGAGCTTTGACAAATCTCTACGGTATAGTTAACGCCGTCATTCCCAGGATGAGCTACCCATTGTCCACCCGTCATAAACTGCCAATCTACATTATTACGAAAAGAATCACACATCCCGCCATGGCAACCGGCAAGACCTGTTCCATGCTGTACAGCTGCTGAGACATGATTCACAAAATCCTGCTCGATTGTGCCCATTGTCCATACCGGCACGATCAAATCTAGTCCAAGAAGCTTATCTGCATCAGCAAAAGCCTCCAGTGTATTCGATACTTCAACTTCAAACTGTTCCTCTTGCAACATTTTAGCGAATATATCAGCGACCTGCTCAGGCTCATGACCATCCCAACCGCCCCATACAATCAATGCTTTTCTCATCTTCAGCACTCCTTCTAAGGTTAGATTACATCTCAGATAAATCGACCCACCGGCGTTCATCAATAGAGCGTTCTACAGCCTCTAACACCGCTTGGCATTTCACTCCATCATTGAAATTCGGTTCTGGCTGACGACCTTCTTCAATTGCGTTAGAAAGCTCCAGCATTTCGTGAATAAACGTATGTTCAAAACCAATCGTATGACCTGGTGGCCACCAAGCCTCTGCATACTCATGAGCAGGATCGGTCGCCAGCACACGACGAAAACCTTGTACATCCTCTGCATCCGAGGTCAAATAAACTTCTAATTCATTCATACGTTCGAAGTCGAATTTCACACTGCCAAGACTCCCATTGATCTCAAAAGAATTGGTAGAGCGATGACCCGCTGCGAATCTTGTAGCTTCAAAGCTGCCCAGAGCACCATTATCAAAACGGGCTAAAAATAAGGTGGCATCGTCAACGGTAACCTTACCCTTGGGTGCATCCTTATCTCCTTTAGCGCTTAAACCAGTCATTTCAGCGGCGAGCGGACGCTCTTTTATGAAGGTCTCGCTCATGCCGATTACTTCCTTCATATCACCTACTAAGAAATGAGCCAAATCTATGAGATGCGCCCCCAGATCTCCATGTGAACCTGAACCGGCGATATCCTTCTGCAGTCTCCATACTAAAGGGAAATCCGGATCTATTATCCAATCTTGTAGAAACCAAGCCCGAAAATGATAAATCTTTCCCAGCCGCCCACTCTCTATGAGCTTCTTAGCCAGTCGAACTGCCGGAGAAAAGCGATAATTAAAACCAACCATATGTGTAACTCCCGCGTCTTCAGCAGCTTGCAGCATTTCACGGGAATCCGCCAAGGTCAGCGCAAGTGGTTTTTCACAAAAAATATGTTTACCTGCTTTGGCTGCTGCCAAAGCTATCTCCTTATGCGCGTTGCTGGGAGCATTAATATCTATAAGATCAATATCCTCTCGAGCGATCAGATCCTTCCAGTCCGTAACACAATCCGCCCAGCCTAACTGCGATGCAGCTTCTCCAAGCGCTTCACTATTACGTCCACAGATTACAGACATTTCCGGTTTAAGCGCTTTCGGGAAAAACATAGGCAAACTGCGATAAGCATTACTGTGGGCTTTACCCATAAATTTATAACCGATCATTCCAATGCGAAGCTGTTTCATCTTATTCCTCCTAAGTGTTGATAGATTTAGATGAAGCTCGTATAACTAGTTCTGTCGGTAATTTGATCTGTACGGCTGGTACGGGTACTTCTGCCAGATTGTTTCCCAGCAATTCAATGATTTGGGCTGCGGCAAGTTCACCTAGTTCATAAAAGGGAACCCGCACACTGCTTAATGCAGGTGTGGTAAGCTCCGCAGCTTCCGAATCATCATAACCCACAATAGCTGGCAGGCGATCCCTTGGTATTCCTAGCTCCTGCAGCCCTTGCTGCAAACCTATGGCCATCCGATCATTAGCGGCCATAATCGCATCAATCTCATTCAGCAAAGGTAACATTTCTTTGGCAGCTATAATTCCGCTTTTCCGGCTAAAGTTACCTTCGAACAAAAGTGAAGAATCTACAGAAAGATTCACCTCTGCCAAAGCGCGGGTATACCCCGTTAAACGATCTCGGCTGTTGGAATAAGATTCTGGCCCATTTAGAAAAGCAATCCTCGTAAAACCTTGTTCCAGTAAGTGTTTAGCTGCTTGCCAGCTTCCTTCGACATGATCGGCATCCACCTCGTGAAAAGCTTCCCCAGCAAAATGCTGATTAATCAGACAAAAAGGATGGTCTTCTTCCTTCAAACGGCGGAGTGAGGCTAGCTCACCTGGCTCTTCTTTAGCGCCAAGCACAATGCAAGCATCGATCTTCCGCATCTTAAACAACTCGTTATAATCCATTGGCTCTTCGGCATTCCGAAACAGCATTAACAGATCATAACCCTCTTCTCGCGCCTTGCTCCCTATTCCACTTAATATTTCCGAAAAATAATAAGTGGAGAACAAGCGGGCTTTCGGCAAATAAGGCATCACTACACCCAAGTTCCCGCTCCGTCTACGAGCAAAGCTCTGAGCAAGTGAACTAGGGGTATAGCCTAGCTTCAGTGCAGCTGCCAACACACGTTCCTTCGTTTCTTCCTTAATCGGACCAACATTGTTTAACACGCGAGACACTGTGGCTTCTGAGACACCTGCAAGCTCGGCAACCTCTTTACGGCTGGCGATATAAATTCCTCCTTCTCATAGGTTATGAACAGTGACATTAAGCCTCGTTCAATTCGCTATTCGAAAACGCATTCATTTAATGTACGCGCGTACATTTTCTCATGAACAAGGCTCTTCGTCAACCCTAAGATTGGATAAATTTAAAAGACGTTCATATACACTAAGGAGAAGAACGTCTTTCTATTTCTTTTCAACTATCCGCGAGGTACTAGCATTAGGACACCAAGTAAAATGATAATCAGAAATAAGTAACTCTCAAATTTTTTAGCAGGAATACGTTTATTCACATATACCCCAAGCACCGTAGCTAAGAGAATTGCTGGAATAGAATATCCATAAAGAATAAGAGCATCCACCGTCCACAATCCCCCGATAGCATGACCCGTTACAACGAGTAAACCAGAAATAAGAAAATGAGCTTGCAACGTACCCCGAAAACGATCCGGATTCCATTGTCTTAAAGTACCATAGATCACGACAGGGACACCATTAAAGTTATAAGCACCGCCAAGGACACCCGAAGCGAATCCGAAAGGATACACCCAGCCTTTTGCCTTAAGCAAGGGATGATCGATCGTCTTAAATATTCTCTTCTTAATCACCGAATAAACTCCATAAACAATCAAAAATATACCAAGTCCAGTCATAATTACACTTGCAGGTGCTAAATAAAGCATGACTAGTCCTACAGGAATTCCTATCACTGTTGAGAGTGCTAGTCGAATCAAAATAGGTCGTTCTATATGCCGCCACCCACTCACAACTGTAAGTGAGGCAACCGTGAGGCCTGCCAATCCAATCAAAGAAACTGAGGTATGTATAGGAATCGGGAGCAGTGCAAGCAGTGGCATGCTCACAATCGCTTCACCAAAACCAAACACGGTTCTCATTAAGGCACCTATAAATACTGCTACTACGACTAGTGTAATTATTGTAACGCTCAATCGTATAATCCTCCTCCTAATCTCATCCATCCGTAATTGTGCATAAAGTCCTCACATTTCCAGAACATCTGAATACATTCCTTATTTCCACTCTTCTAATTATAACATATTAATTATACTAAAACAGATATTAATAGAGGATCAACATGCAATTTAACGTCTCTTAAATCCTCTATAATGCCGCCAAAACTATAAGATAATGGAGATATACATATGTTTAACGAAAATCCTTTAAAATCGATTACAGTGGGCCTGTGTGTAGTTCCTGTTTTCTGAAAAACTAGCTGAAGTACTAAACAAAAAAACTGATCCCCCTTAACTTTGATGAGGTATCAGTTTCTTATTTTTTGACGTATTTATTTAGGTGTTATCTTTCAGCCACACCTGCACATGCTTTAGAAATTTTTTGGTGACGGGAGAAGCATATTTCATAGAGTGGACAGCAATTCCTAACGATCTGAAACTACGTTCCTCCAATTCTAGCATAGCCACATTATAATTTTGCCGGGTCAAGACAAGCTCTGGCAAAATACTAATGCCAAGGCCTTTCTCCACCATCGACATAATGGCATAGTCATCACCTGCTGAGAATTTAACATTAGGTTTAATACCCGCCTTATCCAGCACACGTCTAACATCATAATCCGAGCCTGCTTTCGGGATAATGAAATCCTCCTTAGCAATTTGCGATAAGGAAAGAAAGGGTTCTGCACTAAGCGGATTCTCTTTAGATACAATCCCTAACATCCGGTCTTTTTTTAAAGGAATTACGTCAAACTTCTCACGTGTAGGCAGTGAAATAAAACCGCAGTCGATCACTCCAGCCTCTATCCATTGCTCAACCTCCAAATAACCGCCTTCCATCAGCTTGATTTCTATATATGGGTATTCACTGCGAAATTGCTTAATCATCCCTGGCAGCCAATGCACAGACACACTGGTGAACGTACCGATGGTGATCGTGCCAATCTCTAGCCCGTGGATGTCCGCTACCTCCTGCTTCAATTTCTCGTTCCATTTCAAGATTTCACGGATAGGCTGCAGAACTTGTTCCCCGTTTACCGTCAATTTCACACCGGATCTATTTCTAATTAATAACGCGAACCCAAACTCCATTTCCAAGCTGCTAATGGTGTGACTAATTCCGGATTGCGTAAAACCCAGCATTTCTGCTGCTTTTGTTAAGCTGCCTAGCTCTACAACTTTCAGAAAAATCTCATATTTATTAATGCTCAACCTCTGTTCCCACCCTTATAAATTACATAAGTTTTACTCATGTATCCTATGATAAACATTCAGTTACCTTATGTATAGAGCCGTATTATACTATATTGAGTTGAAAATGAAGAAGGATGGATGAAGAGATGAAACCGCTCAAAGCTGAGCTGCTGCTGTTAGTTGTAACATTATTTTGGGGCTCCTCTTACATATTTATGAAAATGGGGTTAGGTACGTTAGGCGAATTCAATCTGATTGCACTCCGCTTCGGACTTGCTTTTATATTAGCCGCTATGATATTCCACAAACGATTAAGACGAGTAGACATGAGAACATTAAAATATGGTGCTCTCCTCGGATTCCTCCTGCTAGGCGTATTCACATGTATAACCTTCGGACTTCAAACAACCACCACCTCAAACGCAGGATTTTTAGTTGCATTGACGGTTATTTTTGTACCGATCTTGGATCGAGTTATTTTCAAAAAAAGAGTTGCACCTCCGCAAGTGTTCGGCTCCATCCTCGCCATAGCCGGGATTGGACTTCTTACCTTAAATGCAACTTTAACTATTCAACCGGGTGACTTTCTGTGTATCCTTTCGGCAGTGTTCTATGCGGTACAGATCTTATTTACAGGCAAGGCGGTAAAAGAATGTGATTCCCTGAATATTGGAATCTTGCAGTTAGGATTTGCCGGAGGGTTGGCCTTAGTGTTGTCCGCAATCTTCGAGACACCTTCGCTCCCCTCTACTTTGCCAGGTTGGGCAGCAATTCTAGCGCTTGGTATCCTATGCAGTGCCTGTGGTTTCATCCTGCAACCTATTGCTCAAAAATATACTTCACCAACCCGCACCGGACTAATCTTCTCCCTTGAGCCGGTCTTCGCTGCGATGTTTGGTTATTGGTTCGCTGCTGAGAAGTTATCGATGCAAGGCTATGCTGGCGCAGCGCTTGTTCTGCTGGGAATCGTGGCTTCTGAGCTGCTTGGTAAAGCAAGTCTCCCCGCATCGTGGGCTCAGAAGAAACCAGAGCATTTATAACAATAAAGGCGTCGTTCAACTATACAAGCTGAACGACGCCTTTTCTATATTATCTATGTTTTTGGGTTCAATTAATGCCCCATCATCATCGCCGCATCTGCCTTCTGTCCCTCTCCAGAGGAAGGATCTCCAGTGGAAAGCTTAGGCTTGCGCAAAATAATACTCATCAATACACCTACCACACCTATGCAGCCAGACAGGAAGAACACATCATCAAAACCACTAACTGCGGCTGTCAAAGGATTACTTCCCACTTTCAGTGCTCCCATGTGAACAGCGATCTGACTAGTCAGGTAACCTGTCATTCCAGCTATAGCAAATGAAACAACGACTTGTTGAGCAGCAGCAGTAAGTGAAGTTACACTTCCCACCCATTCACGTGGAGCAGCATTCAAAACATGAGTATTCAAAGGCATCATCGTTAGACCCATCCCAAAGCCTAAGAAACCGAGGTATGTCATAATTAACGATAAATTTGTTGTAACACTAATTCCGGATAACAGGAACAAGGTGACCGTAATGATACTAAGCCCAACAAACGCCAGTGGACGAGCCCCGATCTTATCAAACAACCTGCCGCCAATCGGCATTCCGATTGCTGAAGCTAAAGCCTGCGGAAGTAGAATCAGGCCGGTCTCCAGCGGGGTATAGCTTCGAATCTGCTGCAGGTAAAGGGGCACAAATAACATGGACCCAAACAAAGCAGCTTGCATAACCCAAGTTAAAATAATACCCCGAGTGAAATCCGACGAACGGAAAACTCGCAGTTGTAAAAGCGGATTTTTGTGAAGCAGCTCCACAATGACAAGAAGGATCAATGCAACCCCTCCAACAGATAAGCCAACAATAGCGGGAGTAGACGACCAGCTTGTTCCACCGCCTTCATTCACCCCATAAGCCAACATAGAGAAGGCAATTGGGGCAAGGATAATGCCTAGGATATCGAGTTTGCCTTTGCTCTTTTGTTCAGACTTCGGCAAATATTTAACACCAAGAATAATACCAACAATTCCAATAGGTACATTAATCAGAAAGATCCAGTGCCAGCTTACGTACTCCACCAGCCAACCGGATAAGACTGGACCGAGTGCCGGTGCTAAGAGCATTGGAATACCAAGCATCCCCATAATAGAACCTCGACGTTCTACTGGAGCTAATTTAAAAACCATCGCCATCCCAATGGGAGCAACCATCCCCCCGCCAAGACCTTGAATGACTCGAAAAATAATGAGCTGAGATGAACTTTGTGCAACCGAACATAACATAGAGCCAAGAATAAACATCGTAAGAGTTGCCAGAAAAACTTGTTTCGATCCAAAACGATCGGTCATCCAGCCCGCGAGTGGGATTACAGCCGCTAAAGCTAAAGTATAACCCGTAATCGCCCACTGAATCGTTTTGAGATCGGAAGCAAAATAATCAACCAGCTTGGGAACGGCCACATTCACAACAGTACCATCCAGAATAACCATAATCATACCGACAATAATAGCAAGAAGCGGGGGGATGATTGCTTTTAACGAAAAGGGTTGCTCTTCTGCAGAACTCATTCCAGTCATTGTTTTTGTCATCCAGTACTCCACTCATTTCTCTAATTTAATTAAATGCTTTATTGATTATTTCAAATTTTAATTTACATTCGATGAATCTGGAAGTCAACAAATAAAACCATTTTTTACATTAAAAACACATCGGGTTTACGATACCCTTCAGAAATTATCTGGGAAAGTATATTAGAACAGCAAAAAGACTATGCATAATCCCCTAAAATCTTCTCGCTTGGGAAATGTGCATAGTCATCATGGAATCATTTTCCGATTAGAGCGTCTCTCTTAATTCTATAATTTTGCCCGATGTGTTCAAAATAATTTCAAGTGGAATCTCTGTCTCTGCAAAATCCAATACACAGCGGATAGAAAATTGATCCTCGTTATAGCTACTTTTTGTAGATTTAATCCCATGATAATTCCCGGCTTTTATCGTAATTTGCTTCCAGTCTTCCAGTAATCCATTTGAGCTTGGCTTATTTACGACCACATCATAATGATATCGCTCCGATAATTCATTATATTTACCGCCGACCAGTAACCCCGCTATAACACTCGCTGTCACTTCAGGGGTATACACTTCAACTTGATTGGACTCCCCATCATATGAGGTTACTAAACCAATTGTCTTAAAAAAGGAGATTGGAACATAGATATGATCCTGTCTGAATTCGAAATCATCTTTAAAAACCAACTCTTGTGCATTATTGATGCTAACTAAATGTTCGTTAAGCTTCCATCTAATTATTTCATTTATCCTTGTTAGTGTTATAGTTTCTGAACTTTTTTGATATGTTGTTGTATATTTCAGTGCATTGGAAGCCTCTCTGAGCGGAATCATGACCGTGGAACCCTTATTGTAGGCTGAATGGGGATCAGTTTCCAGTAGTTTACCATTCAAAATCACGCTAACCTGGCCGGAGTCTGCCCATACTGTTGGAGCGGCAAATCCACCAAATCCATTAGTTAAAAACAGAACACCTAACACAACAACCGCTGCCATTTTGATCATCGCTCGAAACCTCCCTTTAGTTATTACAAGTATTATGTGCGTTTCCAGCATGTGCTAATCCAAAGGATAATCAAGCCAAGAAAAAAAAGAAGCCGTTCAACATTATGTTGAGCCACTTCTTTAGAAATGATTATTCCACCTTGAAGTCAAAATACTGCTTAGGAAAAGGTTCTTTTATCAGCGTAAAATGCCACCATTCCTTACTATAAGGTTTAAAGCCTTGCTTCACCATAACCTCTTTGAGAATTGCGCGATTTGCTTTCTGAGTCTTGGTGATTAACGATGTATCATAAAAAGAGATCTCTCCGAAAAAATCAAACGGGCTGCCCATATCTACATCTACACCGGTCTCTTTATTGACGATCGTTAAATCGATGGTACTGCCACGGGAATGTCCTGATTTTTTCGCTATAAATCCGAGTTTGAATAAATTACGTTTATCCAGTAGCGGGTAATATTGCTGCTTCATCTTAGTATCCGCGGAATTCTGTGACCATCTTACAAAATGATTCACCGCGGTCTGCGGACGATAAGCATCATAGATTTTTAGGATATATCCTTTTTTGGCTAAATCCTCACTTACTGCCTTCAAGGCTGTAGCTGCAGTCTGTGAAAAGATCGCTAAAGGCGCTTTATAACCATCAATCCGCTTCCCTACAAAATTATTGTCCCCGTAATAACGAATCTCAAATTGAGCAGTAGGAATCACTTCATCCAAATAGACAAATCCTTGCGGCAGACTGTTTTTCTTCTCCAGCTGCATTTGCTGCAGTACATTGTCTGTAGATGATCCAACGTAAGCTGCATCTGCGCTGCCCATAAAAATAGTGTTTATCCATAACAACAGCACAAATGCGAAAACTATGATTTTTGTTCCTCTAAATCCGCTTCTCAATAGATCCCGCCTTTTCATTTCGAATTAACCGTTTGATTCAGAAATTTCTCCACTTCAG
Organism: Paenibacillus sp. FSL E2-0190; assembly: GCF_037992965.1. NCBI lineage: Bacteria > Bacillati > Bacillota > Bacilli > Caryophanales > Paenibacillaceae > Paenibacillus > Paenibacillus sp. FSL E2-0190. The sequence goes on along the minus strand of NZ_CP150306.1, from coordinate 3,134,749 downwards.
GTGTGAGTTTATTATTCGTGGAATCAAGTAACTGCAGTAGTTTTTCTAAAATCATTAGGATTCTGGTGTCGCTTTTGTTTCCTTTTAATGCATTCTCATACGCCTTCTTTACTTCAGGTTTGATTACTTGCTCATCATAGTCATAAGCTGGTGTGTTGCTTGATCCATATAATAAGCGTGAAGTTGCATTGAGCAGCTCTTTTTGAAGAACGGTTGACCGATTGGAAGCTGGGTATTTCGTCACAAAATCCTCCAGTGCAAGCGCCCTGTTCGTTAACTCTGTCCAACTAATCACAATAGCTGCATCAAAAACACTTGGTTGATTCGATTCAGTGGCCATGATGTCTATATAAGCAGCGATGTCCTTCGTGACATACGGCTTAAAGCTTTTGAACCCCTCATAATGCATCACTGGATAGTACATGCCCTCACTAGTCTCCAGCTTATACCCCTTATCCCGTCCTTCAATTAACATATTGCGTACATTGGGATCTTTGATCGCATTAAGGAGTGTGCTGTAGGTTAGATTTTTGCTTTTGGAAAAAGCATTATTTATCTCTTTCTGAACATTCTCCGGAAAAACCTTCTCAGAGTACACAGGTAAATATGCCTTCTGTGCATTTTCGAGCTGGAGTGTCATCTGAGTTGCTGTCCAGGTATCCACTTCTTTGATATGGTTAATCAAATAATTCCGTGCGTTAGCAAGAGATGCCGGTTTCTGTACATATTGTTGGAATTGGTTATAGACTTTTGCAGATTCTTTCACAGTTGCGGCAGCTACAGTATCAGTTGTATGTATACTCCCAAACCCTCCCATAGAGCCTAGGGCAAAGGCAATACTTAACAAGCCTGTTTTTTTCCATCCCATTAAAAGACCTCCCTTAAGTATTCATACTTAATAATTAGACATACGAGAGGATCCTGAATCTAACTCAGTACAGTATTATCCTGGACGGCTCCAATGTCCTTCCTACGATAAATGCCCATCAAAAGTCCAATAGCCGCATATTCAAACCACACATGACTCCCATAGCTCAGGAAAGGGAACGGGATAGAAGTCAACATCATTCCGCCGCTCAAAACAGCAAGACCATAGGTTAGTCTTATGGCTAGTAAAAATGCCAAACCCAACACTAAAGCTTGTCCATAGGGCTCACGAATCGCTCGTATCGTAGATAGAAGCTTGATAAAGAACCAGGAGATAACTGCAAGCAAAAGCAGCGCCCCCGCCCAACCAAAACAATGAATAAGATAGACAGGCAACATATCTGAGTAAACATACGGCAGCTTTTGTTCTACTGCTCCGAATCCGTGCCCCCACCAACCCGCTGAGCTAATAACTTCACGCATTACTTGATATATATAGCCATAACCTTCTGGATCTAAAGATGGATTTATTGCACTAATAATTCTGACCATCAGGTAGTCGCTATTGAAGATGAACATTAGTCCAACTATTACAAAGAACCCTAATAATACTACACTCTTTATCCAATCGCGAGTAATCCATACATATAATAGTAGTGAAGAGATTAGATACACTACAAGCTCTGGAAGAGAGTTTAAAGAGATAAGAAGCCATGCAGGTGCTAACAGAAGGCTTATGTCGAACAACCCACTTCGCCAAGTTTTCTTTTTAGCCAATTCCTTACGATTCACTAAAATCCCTGCTAACGCGACTATCAAAACATAAGGACGATAGGATGTCATATCAGGTAAGATCAAAAAAATCCTAGGACCATAATTTACTCCATTTATTGTTATCCCCCAGAATATACTCGACAGAATTCCTGCTATTGATGTTCCGTATAATACCCACGAGAAACTTCTCAGCTTTCTGAAATCAATGAAATACAATCCAAACATCAATACAATTCCAATAAGTATATTTATCGCTTGGCGTCTAAACGCATTATCCAAAAAAGCACCTTTAACAATATCACTGTAGCCTACATCCACAGAACTCATTCCGATCAGACTGATCGCGGATAATATAGCTACAACGCCAAACAATCCCCAAGGTACATGTGGTTTATGTATTAGATGAAGTTCCTTTCCTAACGTTTGCGGATTCCCCATTTGTGCGATCGCCCAAGCTATGGCTTCTTCCCGTGATACACCGTCTGATTCTTTTTCACAAATTAAATCTTCTAGATGACTAGCTAATTCTTGACGTATCTCTGGGTGAGTTTTTTTCGCTTTAATCTCTGCACACACTTCATCCAAAAATTGCTGTTGCCTCTCTTTCATCATACACCACCCTCTCCCAGAACGGAGTCAACTGCACCTTTAAACATAACCCATTCTGCTTTTTTCTCCTTGAGTTTCTCTTTACCTTCATCCAGAATTCTATAGTACTTACGCTTCCTTCCCTCTACCTCCATCCAGTAAGCCTCTACCCAGCGCTCACTTTCCATCGCATGCAGAATTGGATACAAGGTTCCTTCTTTTAATGAAAAAACACCCTGTGATCTCAGCTCCAGCTCTTTGATTAACTCATAACCATATAATGGCTTCTCCTGTAAAAGAGTCAGAATTAATGTACCCGTACTGCCCTTCAGCATCTCTTTACTTACTTTCAACGGCTAACACCTCCTAAATTCTAACTTTACAATTGGCGTGGGACCGGATTCCGCTCATTCTACGGGATTTATACCGTTGATCTGCTTCCTCGGTCCGGATCCGGCTCATTCTACGGGATTTATACCGTTGATTTGCTTCGTCGAGCCGGATTCGGTTCATTCTACGGGATATATACCGTTGATTTGCTTCGTCGAGCCGGATTCAGCTCATTCTACGGGATTTATACCGTTGATCTGCTTCATCGGTCCGGATACGGCTTATTCTACGGGATTTATACCGTTGATTTACTTCGTCGAGCCGGATCCGGCTCATTCTACGGGATTTATACCGTTGATTTGCTTCGTCGAGCCGGATTCGGTTCATTCTACGGGATATATACCGTTGATTTGCTTCGTCGAGCCGGATTCAGCTCATTCTACGGGATTTATACCGTTGATCTGCTTCATCGGTCCGGATACGGCTTATTCTACGGGATTTATACCGTTGATTTACTTCGTCGAGCCGGATTCGGCTCATTCTACGGGATATATACCGTTGATTTGCTTTCTCGAGCCGGATTCGGCTCATTCTACGGGATTTATACCGTTGATTTGCTACCTCGGACCGGAATCGGCTCATTCTACGGGATATATACCGTTGATTTTCTTCGTCGGACCGGATACGGCTTATTCTACGGGATTTATACCGTTGATTTACTTCATCGAGCCGGATTCGGCTCATTCTACGGGATATATACCGTTGATTTGCTTCGTCGAGCCGGATTCGGTTCATTCTACGGGATTTATACCGTTGATTTGCTTCGTCGGACCGGATTCGGCTCATTCTACGGGATTTATACCGTTGATTTGCTTCGTCGAGCCGGATTCGGCTCATTCTACGGGATTTATACCGTTGATTTGCTTCCTCGGACCGGATTCAGCTCATTCTACGGGATTTATACCGTTGGTTTGCTTCATCGAGCCGGATTCGGCTCATTCTACGGGATATATACCGTTGATTTGCTTTTTCTTCCCATGACTAATATCTGTATATCATGAATATTAGTTATCCTTTTATGCCTAGGACAACTATACATCGTAAATCTATGCATGTAAAGTTTCTATTAAGAATCCCTTATTCTCTCCTCATTCATGTATAATAATGGTAATACAAGCAGGATGTTGAGGAATCAACGATGAGAAAAACAACAATAACAATCTTGAGTTTTACCGTTCTATTCATATTTGTTTTCGTTGGATATATGCTCCGTAACAATTCGATGAACTATTATGAGACGTGGAAGATAAATTGGGGCATATCGATCTCTAAACCTACAGAGTCAAAGGTGATATTTGAAAGTCCACCTAGTTTCCATGGGGATGGCGAAAGCTATTACGTATTAGATTATGACGAAAAGCAATTCAAAGAAATCAAAGATGCAGCATTTTGGCATCCCCTCAATGTTGAATCCATTGACCCCTTAAAAGAGAGAATATCAAGTTTCAAAGACTCTGTGATTGCCATTTATCCAAATGAAAAAGAAAAATACGAAAAATTATTTTGGGCTAACCCTATAAAACTCGAAGAAAGAGGATTCTATTACTATAAGAAAAAAGATGATGGTAGCTACTGTATCGTGATCCTTAACGTGGAGTTACAACGAGTATATATGATGGAATGGACACAATGAAAATTTAATAAGTGAGAATTAAATGACGATCGCTCCCCGGTATTCTGCCAGGGAGCGATCGTCGTTTTTTCGGGATGTCTCTTAATTATTATAATCCTCATATTTGTAGTCCTCATTCTACCGCCACTGCATTTATATTCTAGGGAAATGAATACATAAAAAAACAACTCCAAGTATCCGTCCAATATATATTGACTCAATATATAAAGGTCTGATATATTGTGATAACGATATACAAATATTTAGAAACTTAAAGGAGGCCCTATTTTGAACAGTCAGGATGTTATTTTAGGCATGCTTATGAAAAAATCGTTGACTGGATACGAAATAAAGCAGTTATTGGAGGAAATATTCTCTAATTTCTATAGTTCTAGTTATGGAACGATTTACCCTACACTTGCTCGCATGGAAAAGGAGGGTCTGATTACTAAGGAAAACATACCTCAGGAAGGTAAGCCTAATAAAAATCTTTTAAACATCACGGATAAAGGAAGAGATAGTTTTAATGCCTATTTACTAGCCCCACTAGAGGCTGACAGTATTAAGAAATCTGATTTTATGATGAGGCTTTATTTTGGTGAATTTGTCGGGTATGAGAAGGTGATTATTTGGTTGAAGCAAGCTCAAGAGGAATCACAACATAAGTTAGATCAATTACTCGCTCAGTATTCGCTTTATAAAGATGAAATGCATCCAGCACAGATCATCTGCATTCAAATTGGCATAGAAGAATATAAGGCTAAACTAACAACCATTGCTGAGGGATTGTTAAACATGGAGAAGTTAGTACTTACGAAGTGAGTTTTAATACGAACCAGGTTAAGATGTACCGCTCATAAAACTTTTAGGAGGAATTGTAGATGAAAACAATTTTTATAACGGGTGCTTCGTCTGGTATCGGTAGAACTACAGCAAAACATTTTGCTGAAAGAGGATGGAATGTGGTAGCCACGATGCGTTCACCTGAACAAGAAAGTGAATTCACTACACTCGATAATGTGTTGGTGTTACGGCTCGATGTTGAGAAAGCAGACACGATTCAACCTGCGTTAGAGGAGGCGATCAAACGATTCGGTAAAATTGACGTTCTTCTCAATAATGCTGGTTATGGAACAATGGGACTTATAGAAGTAGCTACAGATGAGCAGATCAGAAGACAGTTTGAAGTCAACGTTTTTGGTCTTATCAGTATGACTAAAGCCATGCTGCCACATTTTAGAGCTAACCAAGATGGTTTGCTGATCAATATCTCTTCTATGGGTGGGAAAGTAACCTTTCCTACAATGTCTCTGTATCATTCAACGAAATTTGCCGTAGAAGGTTTTTCTGAATCCGTATCTTATGAATTAGCATCACAAAACATCAAAGTAAAGTTAATTGAACCTGGTGCCATTCAGACAGACTTTGGTGGTAGATCGATGGAGTTCTTTTTTAATGAAGCATTAACGGAATATAAACCTTTTACTACTGCATTTTTGGGTAAATTGGGTGAGATGGAAAAACAACCTGCGTATGCTTCGCCTCCAGAACTTGTTGCGGAAACAATATATCAAGCCGCCACAGATGGGACAAGTCAATTCCGATATGTTGTTGGTGAAGATGCAAAAATGCTCATTCAAATGAAAGAAAATACGGCCGAAGAAGAATATCTGACTAATATATCCCAGCATTTTTCTTAAAAAGAAAGCTTTAAGTGGAGTCGCTTTTCGGTATTCTACCGAGGAGTGGTCCTCTTTCTTATTGCGAACAAAAAAATCCCCTTCGATCAACAGTGTTAAGTCCATGAGATCATGAACTTTTTTTCACTGTCAATCCTAAGGGGATTTTACAAACTAACCTATTCGCACACCTTTTCTTGCGTCAAATTTATTTATTAATGCATCGGGGTATTCATTTTATGATTAACAACTACTCTTTTTATGAAGAAAGCAAGAATTAGTCCTACAATCGCCATACTCATTCCGAAAATAAAAGCATTTTGTACACCGTTCGTGAACGCAGGTAACATATTAGCTGGATCTGCTGGGTTCTCCACAGTTTTCATGTAGCTTTTTGAACCCGCGGTCATAATGCTGACTGCTAATGCAGTACCAATGGCACCAGCAACCTGCTGCAGTGTATTCATAATAGCTGTACCATCTGGATAAAGTTCTAGTGGCAACTGGTTAATACCATTCGTCTGTGCCGGCATAAATACCATTGAAATACCAATCATAAGCGTACTGTGAAGTACGATTACGAACACAACCGTAGAAGCTACAGTAATACTGGAGAAGAACCACAAGGCTACTGCTGCAATAATCAGACCTGGAATCACGAGCCATTTCGGACCGTATTTATCAAACATACGACCCATAATTGGGGACATCAATCCGTTTATAATTCCACCTGGAAGCAGCAACAGACCCGCTTTGAAAGCTGTATAACCTTGTCCTTGTTGAAGGTACATCGGAAGAATCAACATGGAGGACAGAATAACCATCATACAAATAAATACCATAGCTACACCAATAGCGAACATTGGATATTTAAAAGCACGCAGATTAATCATTGGCTCCTTCATCTTCATTTGACGAAGCCCAAACAATAACAGTGCTACTACACCTACGATGATTGCAATGATCACTTTCGGACTTCCCCAGCCCGCTTCTTCACCGGCGCTGCTGAAACCAAACACAATACCGCCAAACCCGAGTGAAGATAACACAATGGAGAGGATATCAATCTTCGGTTTCGTCACCTTTGTTACATTCTGCATGAACAGAATCCCGAATATCAATGCAATCACTAAGAATGGCAATGACAACCAGAAGATCCAGTGCCAGCTGAGGCTTTCAATTAGCAGTCCAGCAATGGTAGGCCCAATCGCCGGAGCAACCATGATAACCAGACCGATCATCCCCATTGCTGCCCCACGTTTTTCAGGAGCAATGATGATAAGGATTGTATTAAACATCAGTGGTAACAGAAGCGCTGTTCCCATAGCTTGAACCACTCTTGCTGTAAGTAAGAACTCAAAGTTAGGTGATACTGCCGCTAGGAATGTTCCTAGGATTGAAAAACATAAAGCCGCTATAAACAGCTGTCTCGTCGAAAACCATTGAAGCAGCATCCCCGAAATTGGTACTAATATACCCAGTGTAAGCAGATAAGCTGTTGTCAACCATTGTGCTGTTGCTGGGGTAATTTGTAGGACATTCATAAGATCGCTTAAGGCAACATTTAATGCCGTTTCACTGAACATTCCGATAAAACCTGCTAATAATAAAGAGACAAGAATTGGAATAGTCTTAAACTTCTTGACCTCTTTTTGTTGATTCCCTTGCATAGTTGCTTCCACCCTTAATCCTCCTGATAATCTTATCTATTTGTCTGTATCTAACCAAGTATTACTGGGATAAACTTTGCCGCCGCGAGAAGCGGTTGTTCCTCCCGAAAAGTCAGCGTCTGGAGAAGCGCCCCTTCAAATAAAGAGATTACCACTGAAGCCTTATCGGCCGCGGGCTTGTTCTCTACGCCCTCATCCAAAAGACGTTTCTTGATCACATCCTGCAAGTCCATAAACACAGATTTACATGCAGTCCGCAGCTCCTCACTAATACAGGATGTCTCCGCCGCCAACCAAAAACTAAACGGAACAATCCCTTCGTATGAGGATTCCACAGCATCTTTAGCCATTCCTAGAATGAAATCCTCCATTGCCTCAGACGCACTCTTGCTGTTCTCCATATGATGTCTAAGCTTCTGAGCGACAACTTCACTAGTCCGGTTAATACATGTCAAAGCCAGTTCTTCTTTACCGTGAGGAAAGTAGTAATAAAGAGACCCCTTCGGTGAATCGCTGTCTTTAATAATCTGATTCAGTCCTGTTGCATGATATCCCTGAGAAAAAAACAATTTCGAAGCTGTGTCCAAAATCGCCTCACGCGTATTCGGCTTGTTCGACAAGCTGACACTTCCTTTGCATTATAACAATTGGTCTACATAATAAAACCATATTTCAAAGAGATATGTCAACACATAAATTACTTAAATTCAAAGTAATTTTGGTGGAAGATCGTGGGGGTTGGGTTGGGTTGGTTGGGTTAGCTCCATCCTCCCTATCGGACTCAGATGCAGCTATTTGCGCTAAAACATGCTTTTGGGCTCATTTTCGGACCTCACCGTCGCTATTCCCCTCAAACCGGACTGTTTTCATCCCATTTTGTGCACATAGCTGCAATGGAGTCCGATAATTACTCAAAAGGTTACTTTTCCAGCATATAAGGACTCTGGGGTCCGATAGCTCCTAACTTCGTACATCCTTCTACTTCACATTTACTTCTCATCGAGCTATTAGCTTCATTAGGTCGCACACTTGCCTCACACTATTTCCGCGTATGCATTTGTCCGTGTACTCCCTTGCTTCACACTTACTCACACACTTTTGTTTTCCCTGTACTACACTTGCTCTCAAGCTAACATTCCTATCGGACTCAGATGCAGCTATTTGCGCTAAATCATGTCTTTTCACAATTTTCCGGACCTCACCGTCGCTATTCCCCTCAAACCGGACTGCTTTCATCCCTTTTTGTGCTCATAGCTGCATTGGGGTCCGTTAATCTTTCAAAAGGTTACTTTTCCAGCAAATAAGGACTCTGGGGTCCGATGGAGTGAAGGAGATGAAGTGAAGCAGATGCGGTGAACGAGAGAAGTCCCAATGTGCTGTGGAGAGGAGGTGAGGACGTAATGTGCTGGGTGGGTGGATGATATTAATGTCCATCTGTATTTTGGCAATAAATTACTACCTGCCTCCATCCAGCCCATCTGCTCCTTCTGCCCCCACTCGCCCCATTTGCTCCATTTGCCCCCTTCTAGCCCGTCTGCTTCATCTGCCCGTCTGCTTCATCCGCCCATCTGCTCCACCTACCTCCATCCGCTTCCAGCCATCTCCATACCTTCTCCAACCCTCCCTAAATCAACTTCCGACACCCCATGTCCGCTTGAAATTCTCTACTTCCCATTCCCACAATCCCAGCGTATACTATAATTATTCCAATGAGAAAGGTGTGAATAAAATGCAAAACGTGCCCAAAGGAATTCCCCGGCCATTAGTAAAAACTAATCAGGCGTTTATCGTCATTTCTGTAATATTAACATGGCTAACAGGACAACACTGGATACTAGCGCTGCCCTTGTTTGCCGGATTGCTCGGTCTTTTGTTCGGTTATAATCCCATCATTAAGCTAGCTGCCAGGTTTCTGACAAAAGAGCGTTCCCACTATGTACTCGAAGACTGGTCACAACAACAGTTTAATCAAAGCATAGCTGTCTTCTGCCTCGCAGGGGGTCTCATCAGCTTCATCGTTGGCTGGACGATCGCAGCTTACATTTTCACAGCGCTCGTTGCGGTGGCCGCCACTGTGGCAATCCTAGGTTTTTGTATCGGATGTTTTATCCATTATCAATGGAGAATGTACAATTATAGACGTAAACAAAGCAGCACAAATTAAATTTGTTAATTTTAATCTCTCTCTTCTCCAACAACATCCCAGCGATGGCGAAATTTTAGTAACCGTGGATGCAGTGATGAAGGTGCAGCTGGCAACAATAACCGAATCTTTACAATCCACTCTTCAAAAGAAGAATAAGACGCAAACTGATTCGCCACCTCAGGCGTTAAATACAGAAAAATCGGCGAAGGATAGATCTCCAAAAGATGCCGCAACGCTGAATCAAGCGGAGTATACTTCTTTCGCTTCCCTTCCAAACTCTCTACCGTGATAAAGCTACGCCCTTGCTCCCTTTTCCATTCATGCAGCCGGTCCTCTCGCTTATAATAAGCGCTCACCGGCTCTTTGGTCATCCGTCGCACCGTTTCCTCATGAAGTGGATATAACACCAGTTTGGTGAAACGCCGGTCTGCTGCAGTTTTTGCTGCCACTTCAAGCTCTTGATCTGTTATATGTTCAAAAGAGTCGTAAAACACTAAAGTCCCTTTACGTTGCTCAACTGGTGGCTCATAGCCATAGGGTACATGCTGAATGTCTCTTTTCAATGAAATCCCTCCTGCTTGTTCTATTTATTAATCATATCATGTGACAACAGCAGGGCTATCATTCTTATCCTACAGCTGAAGATGAATGGTTAATGAAATCCTGAACTATTGATATCAAGGCTGGGTAAATCAAGGGATACGTCAGTTCTTTTGGTATCTCAGTAAATCCTCTGATTTCTGCCATCTCATAAGGAGGAAGTTCTGCGAACTGTTCCACATTTGCAAAATATAACTTACCATAATTTTCTGGAGCGTCAATACTAGTGACCCTATAAATAGCTATTGGAAAAAGTAAGAATTGTTCCGCACCCGTTTCTTCATATAATTCTCTGGCAGCAGCCTGCTCCGGGATTTCGCCAACCTCTATATGCCCTCCGGCAAACTCCCACGTCGAACGGTTCTGATGTCTCGCTAAGATCCATTCTTCACCATGTTTAACCATAATAACAACGTACTTCAGCTCAACTTCTTTTTCCTTATCCAACTCAAAAAAGTTTACCTGCAAATTATATCCCTCGCCTTCCCACCAGCCTCAAACATTTTTTGCCGCATCCCAAGCCAATTTAAATTCTGCTACATTCCGATACCGCTGCTCCCTCACCGCACTGACAGCCCGCAAAGCAACCTCGTAGAGGGCTTGGCTGGTTTCCCATTTTGCAAACGATCGATCGGATGCTCCTCCTAACAAAACAAATGCTGTGGCGCCCATATTAAATACATTCGTAACTTCATCAATCGGTGCATCCAAGATAAACTCTTCCGGTGACTTAAATCTGGATGAACCCCAGAAGTTCTCTCCTAGATCATTTACAGTAGGCTTACGTCTATAATAATCAATATCACAAATTTTAGTTTCATCGTTTACAAAATCATATAGAATACTTCCATCATAAAAATCGACAGCCACATAACCCTGTAACTCCACATATTCATGAAACGAAAAGATTACATCTAATGAAGACAGACGTTTTTCAACGGATAATTGCTTATAACGAAAAAAAGGCGACTCCGGATGACTCAGCTTCGCTTCTCCCGCAAACAGCCAATGCGAATGTAAACATTCACCTGCAAACCAATCAAAGACTGCTACATACCCCGACTCAACTTCAAAATGCGACAGTAGCGTGATCAGCGCATCATATCTAAGTTCGTTATATAACGGAATAGCTTCAATTAAACGGTTAACAGCATCCTGAGGATTCCCGGCATAAGTCAAAGGTTTCGCCCCAGCAAATTTCACAAAATACTTCTTCCCATCCTGCTCCACGCCAAAAGAAAGATTTCCGGAGTCTTGCTGATCGAACACTTTAAACACTTTTCCCAGCTTAGTTAACCAAGCAAAATCACAGGCTTCCTGTAATTGAAAAGTTACCGCATCGATTTCATATGTATAATTTTTTTCGCGCAAATTAACCTCCTGCATTCACTATCCAGTTTAAATTAATAAGCTTCATTCATTATCTTGTTCGATATTTAATCACTAGAATAATAACCAGCAATACAACACATAAAGACATCGTATTCGTAATCAAAAAAGCTAATCCAACCCCCGTAACCGCCAAACTGATCGCATAAGCTTCCATTAAACTAATCCCGAGCAGCATAAGTAAATACGATTTGAGATTTAAATCGGCTACGGATTTTGATTTGAGGATTTGAACAATCTGCGGGATCCATCCCAAAGAAAGAATCACTCCACCTATTAATTGCATGATTGCAAACATAAGAGCACCTCCACGGTTTTATACAGTTGTATTCCGGGCGGCTCGATCTGGTTCCATTTCATGTAAAAAAACAAATAACACTAAGCAAAGTTTAATTTCCCTGCATCTTGCAGTTTACTATACGCATAAGAGGCCGCACCTATAGTTCCTGCTCGACTCCCAAGCTCTGCTTGAACAATTTTACACTTACTGCTTGATAGCTTCAACGCATGCTGATGCACAGTCTCTCTTACAGGTTGGAGCAATTTATCTCCCGCCGCTGCCATTCCCCCACCTACAATAATAAGATCCGGGTTGAGGATATTCACAACATTCGCTAATCCAAATCCAAGTATAGTTCCAGTCTCCTGCATTACTTCCATAGAGAGAGCGTCTCCAAGTTCGTAAGCCTCAGATATCATTAACGCGGTAATTTGCTCAACTTGATCCTTAGTCCAAGTCTGAATAATACTTGTTCGACCTTCTTTCAGCTTCTCTTTAAAAGTATTCACCATGCCAATCGCGGACACATATCGCCCCAAACAACCGGAGCTTCCACATTTGCAGGGACGCCCGTTCCTGTACATATTCATATGCCCAATTTCACCAGCGCTATAAGACGTACCGTAGATCACTTTTCCGTCGTTCACAATACCCGACCCTAATCCCGTTCCCAAGGTAATCAGAACCAGATTGTTATACCCTCTTCCTGCACCTTGTTGCCATTCACCATAAAGATTAGCCCTAACATCATTATCAATAAAAGTAGGAAAGTCATAGAATTTTTTCATCTCATCTACAACATGTACAAGCTCCCAATCCGGAAAATTCGGTGAGAAAAAAGAAATTCCCGTTACTGGATCAAGTAATCCTGGCACTCCGATTCCCATTCCTTCTACCAGATCTAATGGAATATTCGCTTCATCCGTGATTAAACGTACTGCTTCTCTAATCCGTCCCAACACATGGGCTGGGCCCTTAGCAGCCTCTGTTGGTATAGATCTTTCTTTTACAGCTATAAAATCAGTATCGTAAATCCCTGCTTTAATATTGGTTCCGCCAAGATCAATCCCTATCATAGACCGTTTCATAAAAACCTCCAGAATTAGATATTCTATCGCTTTCGATTAAGTTCTAGTACTAACTGCCGCTTCCGTTTCAGCTAACATCAAGCGGTTCACACCCATCTTAATCTGATTCTCGGTGAGATTAGAATAACCAAGTAGAAAGACAGGACCTTGAGGTTTACTGCCCACAAAATAAGAAGACGCAGGATAGACCCGAACTCCATATCGTAACGCCAATTCAGCTATGCGATGCTCTTCGGCATTGGATTCCAGTTCAATTAATAAATGAAGACCCGCCTCTTCCCCATAATAGCGTACACGACTGCCAAATTCAGCATCCAAACTTTTTACTAGACAAGCCCTGCGGGCAGCATAAAGTTTCCCCATCTGCGTAACATGCCTTGCATAATGTCCATTCTGAATAAATTCCGCCAACGCTTCCTGATCCAGAGCAGAAGACATACGATCTGTTATCCATTTGACCGCCAAAAAAGGTTGAATCAAAGTCGGAGGCAATACAACATAACCTATGCGCAGAGAAGGAAATAACACTTTACTAAAACTGCCTACATAAATTACTCTACCGTCAACATCTAGTCCAGCAAGTGATGATAGCTTCGGACCCTCGTACCTGTATTCACTATCATAATCATCTTCAATAATAAAAGCTTGATTGGCTTTGGCCCATTCCAGTAACTGCACTCTTCGTTTCATCGACAGGGTCACCCCGAAAGGAAACTGATGCGAGGGAGTGACATAAGCTAGTTTTGGTTTTTTATGAGGACCTTCTTTGATGGTATCACAGCTTACTTGAAGCTCATCTACAGAAATACCCTCTAGGTCAACCCTTATGGGTGTAACCACCGCTCCAGCGAACGAAAAAATCTCCCGCACAACGTTATGTGATGGATCTTCAACAATAACATGATCACCTTTTGAAACAAAAATTCTCGATAATATATCCAATGCCTGCGTAGCCCCAGATGTAATCACAATTTGCTCCGGAACCACGGGCATCGAACGTGTGGACCGTAATAAACGTGCAATCTCTTGGCGTAGTCCCAAAGAGCCCTCGACCGGGCCGTAACCCAAAGTATCAGGAGATGCACGACGACAGGCATTCATTAATGCTTTTTGCCACTGATCCATTGGAAAAGCGTCCCATGCAGGTACACCGTGCCGAAAATTACATAATACTGTGTTCAAGTCGTTTTCTATAATAGAAGAAGGATTGAGTGTAAGGAAATCAGGACCTTTCGTTATAAAATTGTAAGGGTTCTCAGAATCCTGGGGGTCTTTCTCCTCCACCGGCAGCCCCGCTATATAGGTTCCTGCCCCTTTTCTCATCTCCAGATAACCCTCTGCTTGTAGTAGCTCGTAGGATTGAAGAATTACACTTCTGGATACTTCCAGTTGATTAGCCAAAGTCCTTGATGGAGGCAGTGAATCCCCCCCACTTAAAGCTCCTGAATGGATAGCATTACGAACCTGCTCATAAATTTGACGGCTTAATGGAATGGGTCTTTGTTTATCGAGAGTAATCAGCAATTCATGCTTCATAAGATTTCCTACCCTTCTAATCCGGGTTTTCTTAATGGTTCATAGTAAGGATTTTTACAATTAGTGCTGCAGAAACAGCACCTAAGATCACAAGTAACAGCGGTATTTTCCTAATTAATACCAGTATAACAGCGACTATACCCGAAGCGATACCTACAAGATTGTCATCTGCGTCCACCTGAAATATCCCAGGAACCGTTAAAGCACTAAGAACCGCGATAGGCAAATATTCCAACAAAGCTTGGACTTTGGAAGAGCCATTCGTATGCTTTGTCAGCAGCAAAGGTACAAAACGAAATGAAAATGTAAGGATTGCCATCCCGATAATGATCAGAATAGTCATACGGATACCTCCTTTTCTACTTCAGCTTGCTTTCGAAATAAGGAGCCTACTGCCATACCCATTAACATAGCTGCAAGTATCGAGGAGTTTCCAAGTACGGGATGTAGAAGCCATGAAGAACCCGCCGCTGCTAAACATATGGCCAAATTCCGAATGCTTCCCTTTAGTTGTGGCACTATTAGTGCTATCAGTAAGGCATATAATGAGGTGTTCAAAGCAGGTAAGTATATAGCCGGAATGTAGGATGCCAGCGATATTCCCGCAGCTGTTGCCAGCAAATTTGCTATATACGGAGGAATTTGTAGACCCAGCAAATATGGAAGTGTTATATTTTCTTTTGAATGATTGCGGGGGATCATACTAACAGCGTACACTTCTTCTGTTAAACTGAACCCAATCCAGACTTTGGCCAGTGGATTGATTGTACGGTCAAGCTGACCCCCAAAAGATAGGCTTATAAACAAATATCTTAAATTAATGATCAACGTAAGCAGCAGGATCATTGGAGCGGCGGCCCCAGCGGCAAGCATTTTCACGCCAATAAATTGGCTGGCTCCCGCAAATACGAGCGCTGACAATAAGAACACTTCCAGACTCCCCAGGCCTAACCCCTTACCGACCAATCCAAACGTAAAACAAGCAGGAATAAATCCTGCAACAATAGCTACAGAATCCTTAAGACCCGTTCTAAACATCACTTTCTGATCACTCATAAGTTTCTCTCTCCCTTATCGTTGTCCCTAGAGAGAGCATACTTGGATACAATTCTGGTGGGAATAACCGCATGGGTGCGTATGTACCATACCAATTTCTTGACATAGAAAAAAGACCGCCCGCTAAGAGAGCGATCTTTAATGAAGGTTAAACCTCCTGAGGACTTTCCACAATCCCGCTGATTTCTTGATGAATTTGGGATTTAATCTGATCTATATGTCCAAAATCTGTAGCTGCGGCATAGATTGTCTTTAACTCATCCAAAAATACTTTGGCAGCTGTCAGATGTTGAATGGATTGTTTCATGGTGCTGGAATATCGCTCTTTAATCCCTGCGATGGTTTCGGCAAAAGCTTCATCTGTACCTGGCTGTATGCATCGTGAATACATATCAACAATCTCGTCGGTGGCACGGTCAGGGAAATACTCGTGCGGAGCTGTGCTGTCAAAAATAGCAAACCCAAGCTCGCGTACGATAATCATATCAAGGCTGTTCGGATCGAAACCACAGTGGTAAATCTCAACATTGACACCACGTTTTATTCCTTCAGCCGCCAATTTTTTTAAAAGTGTAGATTTACCGGAACCCGCACGACCTTTTACAAGATATCTTTTTAGCCCTGCGGTTAAATTAGGTACAAAATCCACTGCACCCTTAGGCGTAGCTGCACCTAAAAAACGGTGATCCACTCGGCTTACTTTTTCGAAGTTCTGATCACCATACAGAAGTTGAATATACTCCTGAGTCAGCTCATCAGCGGCTTGGAAATTCATTGTCGCAATATAAATCGCTTCCCATTCGTCATGAATGCGGAGTGCTTCAGCAAAGCCTGAATAAGCGAGTTCATGCTCTTCCGTGTACTGATCAACTAAGCTGTCGATCTCAACACAACGCTGGCTTAACTGGAGCGTATCGACGGCCTGCTCCAAATTCACATGTACGATGGCCTCTTCAGGCAATTCTGACTTAATGACCCGTGGAGCCGTACCATCTATAATTCCTACTTTTAATTCAGGAATAACCACTCCGTCGAGTGAATCATTATCTGACGCTGTGTGAATTAACCAGATCTCATAACCTTGTTGAGCCAGAAGATCTCCGATTTCTCGAATAATTCTAGTTTTCCCCGTACCGGGGCCTCCTTTTAAAACAAACAAACGTGTTAAACCTTGCAATGACGACTCATAGAGGTTAGAGAAGCCGTGAGCTGTGTTGCCGCCAGCAAAGAAATTCAGGATTGTTCCGTCCATAATCGCACACCTTTCCGGGCTGATGTCATGTTTCATTGTTCATCTTATTAACGTTCTGCGGGAAGGGTGACGCTTTAGAAATCGAAGTTAAGCAGGAATCTAACATTTATGTGACAACACACTCTTGGATTCTTCTTAATTGTATTTGCTCAGTATCTCTTTCGCTTCCCTCTGCGTCATATTTCCTTGCTTGACTTGTTGCTCACAGTAAGGTTTAACCTTAGCAAGAAGCTCTTCCTTCGTGTCAAACGGGCCAAATGAGATAACCTCACCGTTGTCCGACGAAATGGTTTCACTGTAGACAGAAGTACTTATTTCAGTCGCATTAGAGGACAACATCATATCGTCCTGACCATTCACGGTCTTTGAAATTTTTGTCCCGTTCTTAATATCCGCAAGGTTTTTTTCATACCTAGCGATAACATCATCCACACGCTTCTGTGTCCATGTGAACCACCCATCTCCCGAGGTCCATGCTTTTCCTCCAATTATTTTGGGGAGTTCTATTTTTTCATCTTCGAGCCAAGCTTTGTATTCATCATAAGTCCACCATTCTACATCTGAAACGGGATATTTTGCTTCATACTCCACTTGGTTCATCCATGTCTTTCCTCCATTCGTTGAGTACTGAATATTATCATTGTCCCCACGAGTCAACACAGATGAATCTTGATTCGTGTTCAAGCCAGCAGACTTCGCTGAACTGGTTGCAAAAACAGCCGTAGCCCCAACAACTAAGACAATGGCTAGAACAGTCGCAGTGGTGGTCGTTTTTTTCATCTTCATAATCATCATAATCCTTTCTTCAATCGCATTTTTTGAAAAATGATTGCTTAAAGGGTTTAGCTTATTCTTTCGTTCTTCCATTGTTATAAGAGACATCGCATAAGCTCTTTTCGTTGTTTCGCCAAATGATCGCACAACCGTTTCATCACAGGAATGTTCAATATCACGATTAGCCAGCATATACATGACCCACACTAACGGGTTAAACCAATGAACACAGAGAACAGCTGTTAATATCAGCTTCGTTATCTGATCGAATCGTCGAATATGTACTAGTTCATGCATAAGAATGTATTGTATCTGCTCAACATTACTCCAGTCTGTATTTTTCGGCAGTAGGATTACTGGATGCTTAATTCCATAGGTTAGGGGTGAACGGATTAAATCCAATTGCCGGATCTGTACCGTGCGAGTCAACTTATGTTCATCTAGCCACTTCAAAGCAACTGGATGATCAACAGGCAAAGAAGCAGAAAATTCTCTTCGACATTTCACATAAGTGATGATGAAGTACAATGCGGAAATAACCATACCCATTATCCAAATGACTAAGATAGACGAGATAGCAAAAGACAAATGGTTATTAATCGACTGAACCTCAGACGTCGAAGTCGAACCTACTAGATTCATGGGTAAGGTTAGAGGGGAGGACGGATTAACGAAAGTCACATTGTTCGAATTATTCAAAGGTAAACTATCAACCCATGTGTAAATACTAAATGGTGACGGCAAAGAAAAGGGAATCAGTAGTCTGTATACAACCACCCCCCATAACACCATAAAGGTTTTCTTAGGCAGCTTATTGATGACCAGCGATCGAATGACAATAATAGCCACGATCATCACCGCAGCAGTAAAACTCATATTCATAAGGTGCTCATAGGCCATCACCTCATTCAACGTTATCGACGATTTGTTTGAGCTTCTCAATCTGTTGAGCAGATAATTTCTTACGCCCCAGTAAGGATGCAAATAACTTGTCGACAGAACCATTGAACACCTTGTCAATCAGCTCATCTGTCTCCATTTCTTGTACCTGCACCTTAGCAATTAACGCATGACACATAAAATTAGGTTCATAGCGCTCAATTGCACCTTTACCAATACACTTTTTGATAACAGTATAAGTTGTATTCATATTCCAACCAATCTCAGCCTTCAAAATATCAGAAATTTGTTTGGCAGACCTATCTCCTTCTTTCCATAACACTTCCATTACTTTAAGTTCCGAATCAAAAAGTTTAATAGTCATTTAAATCATCTCCTTACACTATTGCAATAGTTTGGGTCTTGGTTACAGACTACTCCAATAGTTTGACGAAGTCAACACTGCTGCTATAGTTATTTTCAACAGGAAAATTCGTGGTTGTACTGAAACTTCCGAGGAAATGGCAAACTAAAGAAAGGGCTACCACTAGGCAGCCCTCTTTAATCTTTTGAATACCATCCGACATCACTTCACAAAACGATCCAAAAACCTCTTAATGACGGGAACATCTGGAGGAGACAGCTCGCTTGGCAATTCTTCATAACAAAAAAAACGCAATTCTTGCACTTCAATTCCATCTACTTTTAGCGCCCCATCAAAGTCTGTGCATAGATACGCAGCCACAACATTATATACTTCATCCCCGTGCGGGTATTTATAATAAAGATCTTTTCCAGAGAACATGTCGAACAATTCAAGACCTTTGGCTGTTAAGCCCGTTTCCTCAAAAAGCTCCCTCTTAGCGACCTCTTCTAAAGTCTCCCCAAGCTCCATCGAGCCACCTGGCAAACCCCAGCATCCGTTGTCCGTTCTACGTTGTAATAATAATTGATGATTGCTGCACAATAAAACACAGGCACCTGCCATTATAAGGGGTCTGGTACCTACCAGCTTTCTTAACTCCATAATATAATCGCTCAAAAAACTACATCCTTTCTTCTAATAGGCTCAAATATCCTAAGCTAATTAAAGTTTATTTCTTTTTCTGCACATGAAAACCATTGTCTTGCGCGTAATTTTCAATGCTCCAAATACCTATTCCCCGCTCTCGCGCCTTATCCTGAATCGCTCGAAATTGATCTACGTATTTTGTATTAGGTGCAAATACATAGGCTACACGTGCATAACCCTGCTCTAGCAGAATCTCATTGAACATTTTCCCATCTATATAGAGGTAACAAAGTAGGCGGCCATATTTGTCCCGCTCCGATACATCAAGTTCAATTTGTACATCTTTATCCGTAAGCATCTTTTTGGCGAAATCAGAAGCTTCTAGCGAAAAGGGCTGTGGTTCGGGGATGTTCGGATTCACTGACTCTGGAGTATCAACCAGCAATAAACGAATGGTTTCCTTTTTGCCGCCTATAGTCAGCTTCATGGTGTCACCATCGACTACTCTTGTTACCTTTGCATCTATTAAACGTTTGTTGTCCTCTGTTGTATTGTCTGGCGTAGAACCCAATCCAGAACTGGAATCAGCCGTAATCGTTGGAACTGGCTCTAAAGTAATCTGCTCGGCTAAGTTGCAGGCAGTTGTTGTTCCAAGTAAGAGTGTGATAGCTAAAAAGCTTTTTACTAGATAAATCTTATTCATTGTTAACCTCTTTCTTATACACGTATGTAATTTCATGGGGTCTATTAAAAATAAATTAAAAAACTTAAAAACACAAGACTGTACTACTAATCATAGAAAACAGCGACAGCCATGTACCAGAAAAAAGATTCTTGGCTATCGCTGTTTCGCTTTTACTCTACTTCCACCACGTTTAATTTGGAAATCTTTATTTTGATTATGATCGATAAGAAAGCAAGCAGGGAAAACATAATTCCGATCCAGATGAGTTGATGTATTCCTGCGTGAGAAATAAACCAGCCACCGATAGCAGTCCCTATAGTAATTCCAAGGTTGGAAAATGAGATAAACAAGCTGTTACCGAATTCGGGAGCTTCTTTCGCTTCGGTCGTTAACCATGCTTGACTGACAATCAGTCCGCCGGAATGCACTGCCCCCCAAATGATTATGATAACAACCATCGGAAGGAAATAAGAACCTAGATAATATACGAATAAGTAAGTTACCGCATATAACAATGGAAACATGATAACGGTCTTTGTAATGCCTTTATGCAAAAGGCTTCCAAATAAAAAATTCCCAAAAATCATGATTATCCCAAAGGCCATCAACATGATACTAATCCATGACCCGTTCATATGTGTTACCTGCCCAAGATATTCAGCAAAGTAACTGTACACAGAAAACATAGCTGCAAAGATAAAAATAACTGCCACAATATTTAACCACAATAGAGGTTTGCGTAAAATACCAAGTTGTTTACCATATGACATTTTTTCTTTAACTGGCATGGAAGGGAGCCAAGCTAGTATTCCTAAAAAGGCAATTATACTTACGACAGCTCCAAACAGAAAAGCGACTTCTAACGAAATTTTGTCCGCGAGATAAGAAGTCAAAGGCACACCAAAAGCAAACCCGACCGTTATTCCGGCGAAAACCTTTGTAACTGCTTTGGTGCTCTTTTCCGGAGGGACAAGTTGGGCAGCGGTAACAAGTGCAACTGAAAAAAACACGGGATGAAAAATAGCAGGGATAATACGGAAAATCAGCATTACTTCAAACATGGTCGTATACGCATAAACAATATTTGAAATTGCAAAAATAAGTACAGCAGTTAATAGAATTATTTTACGATTAATTCCAGAAGCCAATAAGGTCAGAAATGGACCTGAAATAGCAACAACTAAAGCAAATATACTTACAAGCCATCCAGACTGAGAAGTTGATATATTAAATTTTTGAGTTACCTGTGGCAGAACACCTATAATCCCCATTTCCGTTGTAATAATGCCAAATACGCCTAAAGCCAAAATAATAATAAGCAAAGGGTTAACCTTTTTCATTTTAAAATAATCCTCCATTTATATTCACATATTTAGATTTGTAGATATGTATTACCAAAAAAAAGCCCTACCTCCTTTCTCCTATAGTTTCTCTTTAATATAATCGGAAAACTCTTGAATTGTCTTTTCGTTTCGACGATAATACGTCCACTTCCCAATTCGCTCAGATTCCAGCAAACCAGCTTTTTGCATAGTCAATAGATAGCTCGAAATAACCGACTGTGCAAGCCCCGCTTTAGCTTGAATATCTCCCACGCAAATCCCAATTTGAAAATTTAGGCCTTGTTGTAAATAAGGCTTTTCATCAAAAAATTCCTCGGGAGTTTTTAGCCACATCATAATTTGACTACGAGTCTCGTTAGACAACGCTTTGAATATCAATAAAGGTTCCATGTGTTCCATTATATCTACTTTTATAGATTTGTAAATACAAAAGATGCCGATGTCTCGTTGTTGCAATAACATTATGTAGAGTCATGTTTCGTATCGAATTGTTCGTTTAGTGAATTAAATATTTCCAAATCAACCAGCACAGCAGTACGGATACCCACGAAATGAAACCGAAAATCATCACGATTTTGTTCTCACTCCATCCGTATTTTAAGCTGAAGTGGTAATGGATCGGAGCCATCCGAAATAGCCGCAGCTTCGTCCGTTTGTAGTACCAAACTTGTAAAATGACCGACAACTGCTCCGCAAAATAAATGAAAAATAAAATTGGAAGCAAGAGCTCAACCTTTTCAATGACAGCCAGAACGGAAAGGGAGCCACCGATCGCCAGTGATCCAGTATCGCCCATAAACGCTCTTGCAGGATAAATATTGTAAAGCAAAAGCCCTAGCAGACAACCGATCATAACAAGTGAAAAAGTCTGCACTTCAGGTTTGTCCGAGATCATAAAAAAGAAAAAATACGACGGTATGGCAACATTGATCAGTAGCCCATCGAGACCATCTGTAAAATTGATGGCATTCGCGGATCCGACCACAAACAGCAAAATGATGGCCACATAAAGGTACACAGGCAACTGCAGATTTTGGCCTTTAAATAACTCGATATTACTCGTCAGGCCGAACGAATGGAATAACACATATAATATAAATCCAGTAAAAAGAAATTGAAGCACTAGTTTTGAGCGGCCGCTGATGCCGGATGGGTTTTGCCAAAAAGCCTTTTTGAAATCATCCAAAAATCCGACTGAACTAAACAACAAAAACGTAACGCATAAGAGTAACATTAGAGGCCCGGGTTGAAACTGCAGCGAAATCGCTATCCCGATAAGCAGGATCAACCCTGCCATTAGTGGTGTACCCCGTTTGGCCTGATGATCTGCTGGAAGCTCGGCACGAATTGGCTGCGTTAACCTCAGTCTATGCAGCGTCCAGATTAATAGAGGCGTAAACACCGCCACCAGAAGAAAAGACAGGCCGGAAACAGCCAGAATTCCATACATATAAAGAACTCCCCTCTTTGAAAAAGATCATTTATAATACTCACAAAATATTTCTAGAGTTAATGAGGTCGTCTGTAATTATGTACTCTTTTCATCTGTTGATAAAGAGAAATTATTCTATTTTTATTTCCTGTTTTCTGCTGTGAAACTACTGGGAATTTTCTATAAGCAGATTCCAAAGCATAAACTTGCCCAACGAGAAAGTTTGCACATTGGGCAAGTTTACATTAGTATAAAGTCAGTAATCCTAATCTTCACCACAATTACAGCTATATGGGAGGTGTATACATAAATTATGATTAAACAAACGTTGAGAGATTTCAAAAAAGAAGCCACTGAAAAAGCGCTAGCTGAAGCGGCATTCGAACTTGCACTTGAACATGGGTTGGACGGTTTTGTTGTTGAAGATATCGTGCAAAAAGCCGGCTACTCCAGAAGAACTTTCGCAAACTATTTCACATGCAAGGAAGAGGCAGTTGCCATGGGAGCAGTTACCGTACGGAACACGAATGAGTATGAAGAATTGCTCACCAAAATCCCTGAAAATGCCTCCCTGCTGGATACCTTATATCAACTAATTAAGATGCAACTTACATCTGAGCTTATAGGGAGGTTGCGTGAGCTTTCTTTACTTTCCCGAAAATTCCCAGCTCTCGAGCCCCATTATCTAAGAGCAATACATCTTACGCAAACTGGAGCACAAAAAACATTGTTGCACTTGTCAAATGGTAAGTATGACGAGGTCTATACTTATCTGCTTATAAATTCGGTTTACGGAACTGTGCTTCCCTTAATTGACGGAAAACTTAATGTGCTGCTTCCGGGACAAACGACGAGCGACGATCCAAGTCCTGAAACGCTTACGTTCGATCAATTTTTGGAAACTATTTACGGATATTTACGCAACGGATTCTAATAGGCTAACAATCAGTTTTCATCATCGAGGGAGTGTAAAATAGATACATGTCAACATTATTATACAGAGTGGGAAAAACCGCTTATCGCAAACCTGGGTACTTCATTTTAGGTTGGATTTTAATTTTAGGAATTGTCATCTCTATGATCAGCATGAATGGTATTCATATCAGTTCAGAAATGAAGATTGAAGGCACAGAATCGCAAAAGATTTTGGATCAATTAGCAACAGAACTTCCGGCTGCATCTGGTGGACAAGGGAGTGTCGTATTCAAAGCACCTGAAAATGAGCGATTGGATACGCCAGAACGTTTGGCAGCGATCACTAAAGGTGTTAATGAGGTTTACGGTATAAACGAAGTGATTAATCCTGCGGATTATGCAGCGGAAGCAAGTAGTTCAACTACTGAAGCAACTCAGGCTGCCAGTATGGATCAGTCTGCAGCAGCCACAGCACCCCTTTCCTATGGTCCTCTGATGGCAGATGGCGTTCCAGTACCTGGTGTTATTCTTTCCGCAGACGGTAGCATTGCATTGTTCCAGTTCCAGTTTACCATTGAGCAATCTGCTATCTCTCAAGATATTTTTGATTCTGTAATTGATACCGTCATGAATGTCGAGAAAGATACCAACATCACTGTACTGCCGGGCGAGACACTCAAATCAGTATCTATCGGTGTAGGATCAGCTGAGATTGTCGGACTTGTCATTGCTGCAATTGTTTTGCTGGTGACGCTTGGCTCTGTCGTTGCAGCAGGTCTGCCCCTTATAACTGCACTGCTTGGAGTCGGCATCGGTGTAGGTGGAGCATTTTCTATTTCCAAATTCATTGAAATGCCTAGTGTCACTTCCGTCTTGGCGCTTATGATTGGATTAGCCGTCGGAATCGATTATGCTCTTTTCATTGTAAATCGCCAACGCCGGATGATTATTGATCAAGGATTAAGCGCACAAGAAGCTGCGGCTAGAGCAATTGGCACATCCGGCAGCGCCGTATTTTTCGCCGGTTTGACGGTTATTATTGCTCTCTGCGGTATGCTTGTAATCGGGCTTACTTTCTTATCTACGATGGCGTTAGTAGCAGCTGCTACCGTCCTTATCAACGTATTTGTTGCCTTAACCCTATTGCCGGCATTGCTCGGATTGGTGGGTGAACGCATCTGTTCACCTAAAGCTCGCAAGAAAAACAAGGATCATCATACAACGGGTAACCGCGGTATAGCTGATGGATGGGTTAAATTCGTCATCAAGTATCGTTGGGTCACTATTGTTGCCATCGTCGTGGTACTTGGCGTAGCAGCAACCCCTATAGCAAAAATGGAAATGGGCATTCCCGGAGCTGCCTCAGCGAATTTGGATACGGTAGCAAGACAAAGTTATGATGCTATATCCGAGGGTTTTGGAGAGGGCTTTAACGGACCGCTTATTCTGGTTGCAGAACCAAAGAATTCTTCCACTCCAGTCACTCCGGAGCTCCTAGGAAATCTTGTAAAAGAGCTCCAAGCTCAAAAGAATGTCGCATTGGTCACTCCTCTGGGCATGACTAAGGATTTGGCTATCTTCAGTCTGATTCCAGAAACGGGTCCTAGCGATATAACAACCAAAAATCTGGTGAATGATTTACGGGCTACGGAATCTAGTATCGCTCAAAGTAATGATGTTAAACTCGGGGTTACCGGCTTTACCGCTGTTAACATCGATATGTCGGCCAAACTGGCAGATGTATTTCCCATTTATGTAGGAATCATCATTCTCCTATCGCTCATTATTCTTCTGTTGGTATTTCGTTCGATTATCGTTCCTATCAAAGCTACGATCGGCTTTCTGCTTAGCATACTCGCTACCTTCGGGATCACCACAGCCGTGTTCCAATGGGGCTGGCTCCATTCTCTCTTTGGTTTCGACACCGGTGGCCCATTGCTAAGCTTTATGCCAATCATCGTTACGGGTATCCTATATGGGCTTGCGATGGACTATCAGGTTTTCCTTGTCAGTTCCATGCGTGAATCGTACGTTCATGGTCATGAGGGATCAGAGTCCGTTGTTCATGGATACAACCAGGTGAGTCGTGTCGTAGTAGGCGCTGCTATAATTATGATCTCCGTTTTTGCAGGGTTTATTTTTACGGATGATGTCATGATTAAACAAATTGGCTTTACACTGGCCGTAGGGATCTTAATCGATGCTTTCATTATTCGAATGGGATTAGTTCCTGCTGTAATGTCTATTTTCGGCAACAAAGCTTGGGCACTTCCAAAATGGCTCGACCGTATTCTGCCAAACCTGGATGTCGAAGGCGAGAAACTGATTGCTACACTCAATGCTAAAGACAAGTCTAATTCCATGAAATAGATACAATAATAAACAGCCTGAGTCCTGTATTCCTAGGGGTTCAGGCTGTTTTGTTTCTGTGGTAAGATTCGCTTCCCATGAAACGATGTTGGAGAAAGAGCTTAATAATTAAGGATTAAAGCGGGGCGCACACCGTAACAAGCCAAGTTGACATGTCCGTAACTGCGAATACTGCTACGAGTACCTACAAAATACGCACGTGAGGAAATCGCAGGTTGAGTTCTCAGCCACCACCATGAGCAGCCAAACTCTTCATCCTTCTCAAGGATATAATCAGCTTTGACTTTTTTATCATACACATACAATTTACATCCATCGTACTTTTTCACTTTGGAGAATCCCGTTCCTATCGCCCTACGCTTCGCACGTAAAGTATCTTCTCCAAGTTTAAAGGTGAATTCATTCGCCTCCGAAACACTAAGCAGAAAAATCTTATCTTCCGTGTTTATACTTCCCTCTCCGTTATCTGTGCACTGTGTAGTCTTGATGAGCCTGTGCTCGGAGTCATTAAAAGCGGCATTATAAAACCCATCGTTCAACCACTTTCGCAAATCGGAGTCATGCCATGTAACGTCAACATATTCATCGTGATACCGCCTGCAATCCAAAATGTACTCGCTCAAAATGAACAGTTCTCTACCTGAATTTTGCAGCACTCGCCACTTTATCGGCATTTGGTCTGCTCCGTCCGCCATTTGCGGATAAGCGCCAAAAGTAATTAGTTCGCCGGGTTTTGCCCGCTCATACACGGAAGCAAGATTATCATTTTCATTACAAATCATAATTATAAATTCTGTAGTTCCTTTAACGATTTCAGCTTCCCTGCTAAATCCTAGTTTTTCATACAAGCGTATCGCTCTATCGTTGAACTTCGCCACTGTCAGCCGCTTTGGTTTTTCCTCGCATCTCTCATTGATATAGTTAAGGACTGTTGTGAAAAATTGTGTCCCATTCCCCTGTCCGGTTAACTCAGGCTTCATTCCTAAACCCACATCTATAAAATCCTGAGAATATGTATATTTATCATTTGGAACCTGTGCTGGACTTCCTACACAGAAGAATCCGATCAATTGTTTATCTGCATCAAGTACAGAAAAAAATGCTTCCTCTAGCATTTCACTTATAGCTTCAGGAGTTAGTTCATTATTGTAAAAATCATAGGGTGGATCATATTGCCAGCTTAAAATATCCCTAGCAGCATCAGCATTCAGCTTTTCCACGTAAAGTTCCATTTCGCATCCCCCTTTGTTTTCAAAATCGATAAGTCCCTAAGTGTCTAGCTCCGCTAACTCCTGAAGAATTATCTCTACATCACCATCAGGATTTAACGCTTTGATCATCTCTTTTGTAATGGCTGCACCCTCATAAACTTGTGAAACAACCTCTAAGGGGAGTGTGAGTTCAAAATAACCTTCGGCAAATTCCACGAAATCCTCAGCTGTGCGGAAAATAGTCCCTAGCAAAAAGTCCGAACCATCTTCTGCCCCCGCTGGAATCTCTACCTCCCCCTTCTGCCACGTCAAGTCGTTATTTTCACGCCAAAAACAAAAAGTAACATCATCCTTAGCTATCGCCTCATCTTCCAGTAAAGACAATAGCGAGGTTGGAACCTCTTCATAGATTCCTGGCCAAACTTCATGTTCGTCACGCGCATATGGACTTACTTCGGACTCATGATCAAAACCTTTAATTACCGTTCCTTGAGGTGTAAAAATAATAAACAAATTATCGCCTGAGCCATTATTGATCGATGCTAGAGAAACATTCTTATCAAATTTAGAATCAAAACTATGATAGCGAAGCCAGTCCTCTGGACATAGGACAATATTTAGAGAAGCAAGTATTTTCATAAGTTTTTTTAAGTTTTCGGGTGCTGGTAAAATATCTAACACATTCATCTATGATTCCTCCCCATTGTAGATATAAATGATTTTAGCATATTCATGAATTCCGGGTGAAAAAAAGACTACCCGAAGGTAGCCTTTCCAACTTAACAAAACACTAGCTTAACTTAAGACCCCGCACCTTTATATCTTCGTACGCCATAACTCCAGGCTAACAAACCAATCCCCAGGAATATAGCGCCTACTACAGGTGTCATCAGAGCAAGGCTGGTCATCTCCTCCCGCTGTAGAAAAAGCGCGGCTGGATACACTCCGACGAATGCAAATGGAATGATCCAAGTAAGCAATACCTGTATAGCACGATTGTAAATCGTTACCGGGTACCGGCCATAAGTCTGAATGTTGTACATTAACGGAAGAATGCCAGTAGGAGCATCCGAATAGAAAGACAATGAAGTCAACGTTGTGTAAATCCCCGTATAGATGGCGACCGCACTTAACGTTAGAATGATCAGAGCCGGTATCGTCCACCATTCAAAAGGAAGACCCAGATTGCTGCCACTGATGGCCATAATAATAATACCTATGAATGAGCCCATAAGTGCTGGTGGATCAACATTTTCCAAAAAGATCTGGAACAAATTATGAGCTGGGCGTGTCAAAATACGGTCCATCTCACCTTTAACGATGTAACGTTCACTAAATCCCCATAGATTCACAAAACAACTAAACACCCCAAATGGCACCATAAAGAATCCATAAACGAACACTACTTCATTCTGATTCCAGCCGCCCAGGCTATCTGTGTGCATAAAAATTACGAGAATAAAGATAAAGTTGGTAGCTTGAAAAAGTAAGTCTGAAATGACCTCTACCCAAAAGTCAGCGCGATAGGTGAGCCGGCTCTTCATATAGTTTTTGATATATTCAATTAATAATCCCAGGTAATACATGTTTCCTCAACCTCCCTGCACGAAGAGACGCTGCCGCGCCGCATGATATAACCAGACAATTGGAATCAGCAATACTAGGAACCAAATAATTTGTATCCCTAATACATTCCATATTCCAACCCCTTGCACACGTCCCGTAAACACTGAACCTGGCAAGTAGGTAATCGCCTGAAACGGCAGCACCTCAAGTACGGAAGATAACCAGTTAGGAAACAGACTGATCGGTACGATTAAGCCGGAGAATAAGTCTACAATCACCCGCTTCATTCGCATCATGCCTTCATTATTTTCCACGAAAAATGCCGAGAGCCCTGTGATGATATTGATCTGTGAATTAATTAAAAAGCTGAAAAAGAGCATCACCAGGAACCCTGCCCAAGCAGATGGCGCTGTTGGCAATTGAACCGGGAACAGCAGCATCGCTATCGCCATGCCGGGAATCATAAATAAAAGGAAGCGGAACATTCCCTCTCCAAGACCTTGCATCATTTTGACTAAGACATAGTTATAGGGCCTTATAAACTGGATAGCGATACTTCCATCACGGATATCCGTAGAGATCTCGCGGTCTAGGTTATTAAAATAAAAGGCTCTAGCCATCCACGACACAGCAACATATGATGTCATTTGCGTTGCAGTAAAGCCACCCAATGAATCCCCATTGCCATAAATGGCCATCCAAGTGAAATAGTTAACCCCAATATTCAGTGAATAGATAAGAATACCTGAGTAGTAGTTAATCCGATAAGCAAGCATGGTAAGAAAACGGATGCGTATAAAATCTAAGTAAGCCCCGAATAGTAATTTACGGCTATTCTCCTGAGGACCGCCAGAAGATGAACTTCCTGAGGAGGAAGACATAGCTGTTGCAGGATTAAGCTTATCAGACATGTAAAGCCTCTCTTTCATCCTTCAGAGCGGCAGCCATTTCATCAGGCTTGTCTGCAGACCCAGATTGATAAATACTGCGAACAATATCGTCCGTATTGGTCTCTATGATTTTGATATCAGTAATGTCTGCTTTTCCCACTACTCTGCCTAATACATCCGATACATTTAGCTCTAGCGGTATCCAGACAGACGCCCCTAAATCGTTCTCCGCAGACCAAGTAACAGGCAATCCCTCAGTCCATAACTCAAGTTGCTGACGTTTCGTAGCATTTCCAAATTGAAATTGAACCTCACGTCCGGTTCCCCAACGCTGCTTCAGGTCTTCCAGTCCTCCGTCATAAATGATACGGCCATCATCAAGCATTATCACTCGGGAGCAAAGCGCCTCAATATCTTGCAGGTCATGTGTAGTCAGCAGTATGGTTGTCCCATGCTCGCGGTTCATATCTTTTAGGAATTCACGGATCTCTGACTTCACCACAATATCTAAACCAATGGTCGGTTCATCCAGAAATACAATCGACGGATTGTGAAGCAATGCTGCCACTAATTCACAACGCATCCGCTGACCTAGACTAAGCTTACGAACCGGACGATTCAGCAGTTCTTGCAGTTGCAGTCGTTCGACCAATTCATCCAGCCGTTTCTTGAAATCTTGTTCAGACACCCGGTAAACCTTGCGCAGGAGCTGGAACGACTCAATCACGCCAATGTCCCACCATAGCTGACTTCGTTGCCCGAATACCACACCGATATTTTTCACGAATTTCTCGCGCTCCAAATACGGAACATACCCACCTACTGTCAGGTTTCCGGAAGTCGGCACGAGAATACCTGTGAGCATTTTGATCGTGGTCGATTTCCCAGCACCGTTCTCGCCGATATATCCACAGATCTCACCTTCAGGAATGGAAAAGGAAATGTCCTTCACCGCAGTCACTTCCGTATATTCCCTTTTAAACAAATCAGCGAAGGCCCCTTTGAGACCCTCGCGGTTTTTTTGTACTTTGAATGTTTTGCGTAAGTCTTGTACTTGAATAGCAGTCATATTGTACCTCACTAAGCTTAGAGTTGGTTCCCAGTACCCCATTATAATAGAAGAAGCGCAAAAGCACTACTTCAATCTTTACTTAGCCAGTCTTTCATTTAGCGAATGGGTGTCCTTCACAGCTTCTAAATGCCCTGAGCGAGCGACTTTAGTCCGCAAATATTTCTCGTTAAAAGAAGATACATCTCCCCATAACGCTACTCTTTTCACGGCATTCATCCCTGCAGCCTTGAGCGCATCCAATTTCTTCGGATTATTCGTAATCAGCGTCACTGGTTTGTGACGTAAAGTTTGCAGAACACTGATTGCCTCTTCGTAGTTTCTTGAATCATCAGCAAATCCCAACTCTAAATTAGCCTCAACTGTATCGTATCCTTCTTCCTGTAAAAGATACGCTAAAGATTTGCTGAACAGGCCAATGCCTCTTCCTTCATGATTCGCGAGATAAAATAATGCCCCAGAGCCATGCTCAACAATCATTTTCATGGATTGATGCAGCTGGAATCCGCAATCGCAACGTTTACTGCCAAAAATATCGCCAGTATGGCAGATGCTATGCATCCGGATCAATGCATCCTCAGACCCTTCGAAATCGCCATATACCAACACACTGGATTGTTGTCCTTCTGCTAAGTTCATGGATGGCAAACGTGAAATTAAAGCTGCCGTTGCTTTACTGCTATCCTCTTGAAGAAGCTCTGCATCCGTTGTATTCAGCCAGTTGTACCATTTAAAAATAACGGTCTCGCCGTCTAAATTCACCGGTAACGTAATGGGTCCAACCAATATATTTGTGGAATTTGCTAAAGGAATTCGCGTGATTTTATTCTGTAAAATAGAAGTGATTTCTGGTTTAATCATAATTACACCTTCCTCATTGTTCATCAATGCTTAGATAGAGCTAAGCATAAGGATAAAATATTAGTTAAATTATAAGTAACTATTTGTAAGTAAGTTTATCATTGTAATATAACTTCGTCAAGTTATAATATATCTTTAAATATTTATAATTACTTTATGTAAGTTTATGATATAATGAATGTCGAGGTGATATTATGAATGATTTCAACATGTGTCCTCGCTTTGAAAAAGCGGTAGACTTGCTAAGTAAACGTTGGGTCGCGCTTATTGTTTTCGTGCTTATGCCAGGGCCACGCCGTTTTGGTGAAATTGAGAGCTGTCTGTCCAATCTCAGTGGCAAGGTGTTATCTGACCGATTGAAGGAAATGGAAACCGAAGGTATTATAGAGCGAACTGTATATCCTGAAATGCCAGTACGTATTGAGTACTCTCTGACTCCAAAAGGCACAGCGCTTGCTCCTATACTTGGTGAAATTGGAAACTGGTCTACCGAATGGATTGAGCTTGGTATTAAGAAATGATTCCCGCTACACAACACAAAGAGCCCTAATTGTCCCGATCATGAGACAAGAGGGCTCTTTTTGGATTAACATCCCCTTTATAAGTCTTTTCGCTCGAAGCGAAGTAGACCTATAACAAAAGCTAACAGGGTATATCCTATCGCATAAAAAATAAACATATTTGACGGAACCGTATTAAAATCCAGCAATCCATTCATGCTGCCGAACAATCCCATCATTCCACTCATTTCATTAGCGCTGAACAGGACGGCGGTCATTTTCCGCTGTAAACCATCCACTGGCATAAGCAGTGCCATCATTCCTGACAGATTATTTAATGTGTCAAGGACATCGGGTTCTAATCTCAGCGATCCTCCGATCTTATCAATCATCCCACCTAACCAGCCAGCTCCATATAACATTGTCATAAAGACACCATTCCCCACTGCTGAGAAGAATCCAGAACCCAGCATAGAAATCGTAATTAGCAAAGGCACTACAGAGGAGAATAACAAAAATGATTTCAATAGGACTACGGCATCTCTAGGAACGGTGGCATGGATCTCAGTAATCCATAAAATAGAAATAAATAAAATCAGGGCATAACCGATCCCAAGCGTCACATATCCAAGCCAGCGACCTGTGTACCATTTCCACCGCGGCAGCGGTCTTGGCAGTAAAGCCTGCATAACCCCTTGTTCCGCTTCACCTGCAATAGCTGAGAAGGAACTGAAGATCGCCAAAAAGGCGAGTACAAACGCGCCAAAAAAGAATCCAAGTGATAATATAAAAGCACCATTTGTAAAATTAGCTAAGAGATGCTCGCCACTGCTAATATCTGTTCTGTTCGGTATTCCGCTTTGTCCGATCGTATTTGCCACAAACCAAAATCCTATAAGAAAGACAATGGTCATAAGCAATGTTAATACCATTACTCGTTTACGCAGCAATTCCTTCCAGGTCATTCCTATGATTATTCTCATTCGTGTTCACCTCTGTGACTTAGGCCGGATACAGCACTCATAAACCAGTCTTCCAGACGTTCTCGCTTCCGTGAGACTTCATATAAGGTCATGCCCTGTTCAATAATTAACGTGTTCAGCCAGCCTACTTGCTCCTCATTCTCCAATTCCGCTTCCAGCCAAACTGTGCTACTCTCCAATGTAGCTGGGAATGAAGCTCCTTTTTCAGATTGAGCTCCGATATCCGCTGAAACTTTGATCTGAAGTTCAGTACTATCCTGTAACCAAGACAACAAAATAGGCGTAAAACCGCCCACTTTAAAATGCCAGCTTGTTCGCTTATTTAAGATCTCAGATACTTTCCCATGCCGCAGTATAACTCCGTTATTCAGCAGTGCCATACGGTCGCAGATGAGTTCAACATCCTCCAGTAGATGAGAGTTAAGAAATATTGTAACTCCCTTCTCTTTTAGCCTCTGCAAAATATTCCGAACTTCCTGACGTCCAATCGGGTCTAGCGCCGATGAGGGCTCATCCAGAAAAACGATGGCCGGATTGTTTACAAGAGCGCAAGCAAGCCCTAATCTCTGCTGCATCCCTTTGGAATAATGTTTCACGCGATCCCGTCCACGGTTTCCAATTCCAACTTCCGCTAGAAGCTCTGGAATTCTTTTGTCGGCTACAGATCGATCTACACGGCACAGCTTGGCATGCAGTCTTACTACTTCTTCCCCCGTAAGCCATTCTTGATAGCGATATAATTCCGGTAAATATCCGATTTGGGACTTGGCTTCAAGTGAACCGATCTTATGACCAAATAGAGTAGCACTACCATTCGATGGACGAATGAGACCTACCAACATTTTGACAAAGGTACTTTTCCCCGCACCATTAGGGCCGAGGAAGCCAAAGGCTTCCCCTTTCCCAACAGTAATCGTTACATCACGGCAACCACGTCCGTTATCATATTCTTTGGTCAAAGACTTCGCTTCTATTGCAGCAGCCGTCATTATTCAATCAACTCCCCTAGCTTCTCTAAGAATACAGCTTTATCTGTATACACGCTTCCTCCGTTGAAATCAAACAGTTGTCCGTTCTGTACCCAAACAGCCGAGTACACAATCCCTTGACTATATTCATTCTGATTCAGTAGAACCGTAGTATCTTTAATCTTTATTTGATCGGTATTCAAGCCTTTTACCAGTGGCAGAGGAATTTCACCCGATAAAATGCGGCTCTGCTTTAAGCTGGATTTCAGATAATCTGGCAGCAATGGAAAATCGATTATAGCTTCCAAAGCTTCATCAACCTTTATAGTTGGATCTACCGTAATTAAAGGAGTCTTCGTCTGTGTAAGATTAGCCCATTTATCATTATTAATCGAAAGATCATAATTCACGATCTCCGAAAGATCTAATTTAATTTCTTTCCCATCTATGGCTTCTGGAAGAAGCTGTTTTGCACCCAATCTTTTCATTGCTTTATTAACTGCTTCAATATTAAGCTTCAAGGTTATTTCTTGTGAATTGGTTATATATGCGCTCTTCACATTCTCGAGCAAAGTTCCGCTTGGAAGTGTAAAACCTAGAGTCTCTTCCACCTGATTTAGCGGAATAATCCCTTTATTTGAACCAAAGGAACTTGTAAACACACCAAATTTGTTCATAGCTTCATTCATGGATTGACTTTCATTTACCTGATAAAAAATATCCCGGATATCATTTTCATTCACAACTGTAACTTCTTCCATCCGAAATTGATTCAGCAGCGATGCCATAGCCGTATTTCCTACTGGAGTTCCAAGTATAACCGCAAAGATCGCGGCACCTGCCACTGCTACTCCCCATTTGCGCCGACGATTCATGCGAGGACGCTTGGATGGGCGATTAGCTGTTGGATTGTCATCCGTAGATTGAGGCTGGTCTATATGTGGATCTGTTTTGTCATCATCTTTCATAACATCCACAGACAACTGCTGACTCCACACAGACCATTTGGGACTTGCAGGCTCAGACGCTAACTTGTTTTGCAATTTGGCCCAGGCTTCATCTGTATGTTGTTTATTATGATCTTGATTTAGCGGTTGTTTAGTCATTAGTAATCCCTCCTAAATAATTTGGAGCTTCGCTTATCTCGTTTTATTATTCCGTCTGAGACAGTGATTTTGCTGCATTTTGTCTTAACCTCTGGGTCGCACGGTGCAGTAATGTCCCTACTACGGGAGGTCTTAGACCAAGCTCGCCTGCTATTTCCGCATAACTGTAACCAGAGTATCTAAGCAGAAGCGCTTGTCTATCCCTGTCAGGCAGCTCGTTCAACCATTCATGAACATCCTCCTGATCCAGCTTACTGATTAAGACTTCCTCTCCTGAAGGAGGTGATTCCCTCACTTCGTATAACTGTTCTTGTTTATTTTGCAGCCGCCGTTCCCTTGCTTTTTTGTCCAGATAATCATATCCAATACGAGTAAGGACTCTATGAAGCCAGGCACCCAGCGCTGCTGGATCATCTGGGGGGTTACGATACAATCTCAGAAAAACTTCTTGTGCCAAATCATCTGCTGCCGACTCATCACGAACCAAAGCGGTCAGCTTACGTCTGACAATAGGATAATGTTCATAGAATATTGCTTTAAAAATTTCAGATTCCGGAATTTCCATCTTGTAAATCCTCCTTATCAGCTGCAGCTATAAGTAAGACGACTATCAATGTATTTTTGTATCAAGATTACGTAAAAAAAGACAGCCCCTAAATTAATAAGGAAACTGTCTTCTAGTGTTTACCTAATTCGAATGTAACGATTAAGAATCTTTTTAGATAAAATACTCCGTTCCAGCCTAAGCTCCCAGAGCTGCTCTTTCCACTGAAACTGTTGCTCTGAATGTTCATTCTCCCGTAACTTCTCAAACAGCTTCATGATCATTATGTTAATGGCATCAAACCTTGACCAAAGTTCTATTACACTTTCTTCTTGTATCTGAGGACTTTCCGCTGCTGCACTAAGATTCTTTAAGCGCTCAATGATGTCAGCCTGCCACTGCCCATCTTTAATCGCCTTGGCGTAATTTAAAAGATCCAAATAATCATCGACTGACATGTGTACCGACTCCTTTGCTTACTTATACCAAGTATTATACTAGGCATTATCTATAAAGCAACCCTTTATCTCTGGACACAGCAAAAAAACAGGACTGGTATGAGAACCAGCCCTGTTTAATGATTTCAACATGATCAATTTAGTTATAAAAGCTTTTGAATATCATCTTTAATTTGCTCTGATTTTGGACCAAATACGATCTGCACAGCCCCTTGACCCAGTCTCATAACACCGGAAGCTCCGAGCTGTTTCAATGCGGAATCTTTAACGGCTTTTTCGTCATTAACAATCAGACGAAGGCGTGTGATACATGCATCGATATTGCGGATGTTCGATGGACCGCCGATGTTCTCAAGAATTTGAGCAGCTTTAGAAGACGATGAAGGCGTTCCATTACCTCCAGGTGGTGCTAACAGACTTTCTTCATCATCATCTTCACGTCCAGGTGTTTTTAGCTTGAACAATGAGATAATAAAGCGGAATAGTACATAATACAAGACGAAGAATCCAAGACCCACAGGAATAAGTATCCATGCATTAGTAGACAGTTTCAGGTTTACAAGATAATCGATCAAACCTGCGGAGAAACCAAAACCAAGCTTAACATCTAAAATGTACATCAAGGCCATGGAGAATCCTGTTAATAAAGCATGAACTCCGTACA
The DNA here is from genome assembly GCF_037992965.1 of Paenibacillus sp. FSL E2-0190. Classification (NCBI taxonomy): domain Bacteria; kingdom Bacillati; phylum Bacillota; class Bacilli; order Caryophanales; family Paenibacillaceae; genus Paenibacillus; species Paenibacillus sp. FSL E2-0190. The sequence continues at coordinate 3,097,592 of NZ_CP150306.1, read as the reverse complement.
AGAGTGGTGCTACGAACATAAAGGAGAACTCAAGTGGTTCAGTGATCCCTGTTAAGAAAGAAGCAATGGCAGAACCGATGAAGATGGAAGCAACCATTTTACGTTTTTCCGGTTTAGCTGTATGAATAAATGCAAGTGCTGCCCCTGGAAGCGCAAACATCATAATTGGGAAGAATCCAGTCATAAACATCCCAGCAGTTTTATCTCCAGCGAAGAAGCGGTACAAGTCACCATGCACCAGTTCACCAGCTGCATTCGTAAAATCACCAATTTGGAACCAAGCAATCGTATTAAGCACGTGGTGAAGACCGAACGGAATCAGCAAGCGGTTAGCTGTACCGAAGATGAATGCTCCAACAGCCCCCAGTGACACAACCCAGTTCCCGAAGTCACTAATAACATCTTGTATCGGACTCCAGATCATACCCACAAATACAGCAAGAACCATCATAGAAGCTGCCGTAATGATTGGGACAAAACGTTTACCTGCAAAAAATCCGAGCCAATCAGGCATTTTTATATTGTGATATCTCTTGTATAAGAACGCTGCCCAAGCACCGGCAAAAATACCACCAAGCACACCCATGTTCAATACAACATCATCATTGATGAAAGAGAATTGAAGCGGTACGATAAGCAGAATCTTAGTCAGTACCATGTAAGAAATTACTGCTGACAAAGCTGCTACGGCGTCACCGGCAAATCCAATGGCAACCCCTACCGCGAAGATTAAGGCTAGGTTACCGAAGATCGCATTCGCTCCGGCGTTTAGAAATGGAGCAAAGTATTGATTCAGAAATCCACCAATGGTCGCTCCTAGCGGAATATCTTTTTCGTAGTTAAGCAAACCAAACCCTTGAAGAATAGCTGCCGCCGGCATGGTTGCAACAGGAAGCATTAACGACTTACCTAGTTTTTGTAGAAAAGCCAACATTTAAAATCATCCTTTCGGTTCAATAGTAGTAGTGCTCTATAAACCATTTACTTTGAAGCCACGGTAAGAATCAGATCCTGTCCTGCTGTAACCTGACCATAATGTCCGCTTACTTGAGGTGGATTCTCCTCTGTACTGGTCACGATTACAGGCGAAATTGTGTCACAACCTGCCGCGCGAATTACGTCCAGATCAAATTCGATTAGGGTTTGACCTGCTTTTACTTGATCTCCAGAGGTTATATGACTGACAAAACCGTTGCCCTTGAGGCTGACAGTATCGATTCCGATATGTAATAGCAATTGCATACCGGAGGAATGTTCCAGAATGACTGCATGACTCGATTTCACGATATGAGCAACCCTACCGTCAAAAGGCGCTTTCAAAATTCCTTCAGATGGTTTTATTGCAATTCCGTTACCCATATGACCGCCAGCAAAGGTTTCATCCGGAACCTGTGCTAGTGGAACTGACTCCCCGCTGATTGGTGCCATGATTTCGATGGTATGTTCAGTATGTTTCTCTTCTTTTTTTGATTTCCATTTGGAAAACATATGCTCCACTCCTCTTAAGATGTTAATTTGATTTCACTAAGGTCTGAAATAACCGGTGCAAATGCATGGCTAGAAAACATAGTTCTTCTTCCGGAATTTCGACCTCAAGCGATCTTTGCATTACTTTACCGAGCTTTTTAGCCAGCTTGTATTCCTCTTTGTATTCTTTCTTAATATGTTTCACAAAGGGATTATCTATTAGTGATCCTTTTAAAATACGTTCCAGCGAAAAACGCAAGTGGATCATTAATCGGATATGATTCATACTGCCGTGCTCAAAAGTTATCTTTCGTTCTTGCTGAATCATGTCTAGAAGCTCATTGACAATATTAGAGGCCTTGACTAACTGACCAACCGATACATTATTGACGGCTGAATACACATGATAAGTAAGAAATCCAATCTCATCTTCGGGGATTTGCACTTGAAATTCAGCATTGATTTTCTCCGATGCCTTGTAAGCGATCTCAAATTCCTTCGGAAATGACATTTTGGTTTCTTGCAAAAACGGATTAATAATATCCATCCCGTTGCGCAGACGGTAGATGGTGAACTGTATGTGGCTCGGGAGTGCCAGATAAATCTTGTCGTTTAACTTGTCAGGAAATTGACTTTGGATATCTGCAATTATCTCATCAGTTATTTTCATTACCTTAGGATCTATATCTTCCAGCAAAACTTGATATTGGCTCCAGGCTTCGCGATCTTCTAGACGAAACAATTTTTCAATCCGAGCATCATTTCCTTCGATCACACCAGAACCCTTCACTGCAAATCCAATACCTTTGCCAATGATGACATATTCCTTCCCGTTTTTGCTTCCCTGAACCATTACAACGTTATTCCCAATTACACGCTGTACTTGAAATTGCTCGATCTCTCGCGACAAGCTCATCACTCCTCTCCCTAATTATCGTCAAATTGGAACAAAAAAAGCCAAGAATTGTCTAATGGAAATAAAGACAATTCTTGGCTCATGCCCTTAACGGTAACACGCCACTAAAATATAAATGATCATTTATGAACATATCATAATTCATGAACTGCTAACTCGTCAATGGTAAATTTAGAAATGTCAAGCGGAGCTCCCATTATCCCAAACAGCGCCTTATAAAAACTCTTCCACGCGAGGAAGCTTATCTTTAAGCTGGCGGACGTTAGTTTCAAGCCTCAGAATAACCTCTTCCAATTCTTTTGGATCAATGCCTCGGGAAACAGGAACCTGGATAACCTCTGTTTTTGTTTCTGCCTTTAATTCCCGCATTTCCAGCTGCTGCTCTTGCCATTTATCCATCAGATCAGCTATCGTCGCATAGAAACGTTCGTAATCTTTGATTACGCTGTCCAGAAATGTATCTACTTCCTCCGCATCGTAGCCACGCAGCTTCATGCTGAATTCTTTTTCATGTATGGTTAGAGCGTCTAATGTGATGCCAAGTTGACTGAACAGCTTCCGCTGTTTGTCTAACCGGCGTTTCATATGTTCATCCATCTTTTGCTACCTCCAAGTATATACTGCAATCATCCGGCAGTAACCATTATAACAGGGTGAGAGCATCCTGAAAATATTACTATAGTTGCAGTTCTAATAGTTGTCCACAACAGCTTTATTCAAAATGCCTAAGCAGCGGTCAAGATCCGTCTTTACCTGCTTTTTATATAATTTTGCTTTTTCTTCACCATCTGAGGTGAAATGGTAAAGTACGATTTCTTGAAAATCCACTTTAGGGTCATTGCCTTTCAGCTGCTTGGTACGATATAAAATCCCTTGCTGCACCAGCTCATGCAGGGCGCGATAGATTTCACTCTGTGGAGGGGAATAACCATGGGCTTTGAAATCCCGACGTAAATCCTCCAGCATTTGATATCCGTAACCGCGGTGTTGTTCTACCATTGTTATAAGATACACTTTGATAAACGCTCGTTGAGCAATCATAAACGCCATATAAACCCTCCTCATGTTGTAAATGTTGTTGGCTAATCTTTCCTTCTATTACTCTAGTATAAGCACTATTTTCCAACTTTCACAACCTGAAATTTGGTAGAGGGTTCACTTATTACGTTGTTTATAGAGATTTGGTGGGATACAGGATGATTTATATGGATGTGAGTAGGGAGAGTTTAGTTTTTTGTGGTTTTCTATTGTGAATTTTTCATATGATGAAATCACGGAATAAACGGTTGTAAATCGTTGATTTCGTAGAATGATCCTCGAAGAATTAGATCCACAGCTTCGGCACGATACAAACTCCATCTGAACCCGCATGCTTCGGCACACCCTCCCATTCTTTGTTTAATTTGATTCGTTTGGTTTGTTTGGTTTGATCCGTTTGGATTGATCAGTTTAGTTTGATCAGTTGCTTGTTCGAGCTACTATCGGACCCAGTTGACCCTATTCGCTGCTTTTTCCCACTTTTGGTGTGCTATCGGACCTCATGGGCGCTATTGGCATAAAAAGTAACATATATACAGCGATTCTTGGGGAATAGCTGCACTGGTGTCCGATACTACTCTCAAATAGCTAAATATTTGCAAATAGCGTCTTCTGGGTCCGAAAGTTTCTGCGTGAACTAAACTCTATCTGGATCCACAAGTTTCTGCACGAAATAAACTCTATCTGAATCCACAGGCTTCAGCACGCTCCCCCTCCCATTCTTTGTTTAGTTTGTTCAAGTTTGCTCGTTCGAGTTGCTATCGGACCCAGTTGACTCTATTCGCTGCTTTTCCCCACTTTTGGTGTGCTATCGGACCCCATGGACGCTATTGGCATAAAAAGTAACATATATACAGCTATTCTTGGGGAATAGCTGCACTGGAGTCCGATACTACTCTGAAAAAGCTTAATATTTGCAAATAGCGTCTTCTGGGTCCGAAAGTTTCTGCGTGAACTAAACTCTATCTGGATCCACAAGTTTCTGCACGAAATAAACTCTATCTAAGCCCACATACTTCTGCGCAAACCAAACTCCATCTGGATCAATATACTTCAGCACGATACAAACTACATCTGAATCCACATGCTTCTGCATGATCCTCCTCCCATTCTTTGTTTAGTTTGTTCAAGTTTGCTCGTTCGAGTTGCTATCGGACCCAGTTGACTCTATTCGCTGCTTTTCCCCACTTTTGGTGTGCTATCGGACTCCATGGAGGCTATTGGCATAAAAAGTAACATAAATAGAGCGATTCTTGAGGAATAGCTGCACTAGAGTCCGATACTACTCTGAAAAAGCGAAAAATATGCAAATAACGTCTTCTGGGTCCGCAAGCTTCAATAGAACATCAATTCGAACAGCAAAACGCAAAAAAGCGATCCTCCAGTTATTGAAGAATCGCTTTTTAGGTAACTAATAAGTTCCACTTTGCCAAGTTCATTTTCTAAACGTCCTTCTCAGCTATAATCCCTGCGCCACTCCGCTTTCCAAGTAACCTCTCCTAAGCACTATTTCATAGCGTTTTTCTCCACAAATTCATTCTTCGTCAATCCAAACAACAGCAAGTCTAAATACTGTCCATTTGTATAAATAACTTTACGGCGCACGCCTTCTTGAACACAACCCACTTTTCTAAGCATAGCTGCTGAGGGTTCGTTACCTTCGAGCGTACATTCGTTAAACTTGTTGAGTCTAAGCTCCAAAAAAGCACACTTCAACAGGATGTTGATAGCTCTTGTCCCATACCCCTTACCTCGATGGTCTCTATCCACTTGCACGCCTATACTGAACGTACCATTTTTCTCGTCTATGCTATTAAGATTTACTCCACCCACATATTCACCATTCAGATTTTCGATCGTAAACATCAGTCGCTGTGATGAGAATTCTGCAAATGTGAACAGATCTTAGTCTTATTTTCTCATCCTGCCAAAAATAATGACTGTAATCTATCTCTCTCATCTTATACCTCCGAGTCAATAATTTAGAGATTATGATAACACATCTACAGGATTATATTGGTATAGTATTTTTAAAATCAACTTTACGGTTAAAAAGCATAGTATTATATATTCATAAAATGCGAATCCCAAAATCATCTGAAATAGAGGTATATTCTATGAATGAATATCAATTGATTAGCGATTATAAACACATCGATAAATATAAGCTTAGCTTCAATTCTTTAGCCCAATCAATCTTTGGTATTGATTTTAAACCTTGGTATGAACAAGGGGGCTGGAATGACAAATATATTTGTTATTCCTTTATCGATGAAGATCACGTCATTGCGAATGCATCTATTAATAAAATGACTATTCTCATCAACAAAAAAGAATACAACGCCATCCAAATTGGGACGGTGATGACACATCCTGATTATCGTATGCAAGGTTTATCCCGAAAATTAATAGACCACATTATCGCTAAGTACGAACATGAATACGACTTCCTCTACTTATTTGCTAATGAGCGCGCTTTGGATTTTTATCCTAAATTCGGGTTTGAACGCATGCAAGAAAGCAGCTTTTCACTTAACGTTGCTCATCTTAGCAATCAGCCAACTACAACCTACTCTGTGCGGCCTTTATCTATAGGTAACCCCGTTGATTTTAGCATGATCAAAAATTTTGCAGTCAAAAGAACACCGGTATCCTCTGCGCTAAGTGTGATAAATAATGAACATCAGCTGCTGTTTTATTTTATTCTTCCTTTTCACGATTCCTTTTATTATATTGAAGAGGCTGACGTTATTGTGATCTTTAAACATGAGGATCATCAGCTTCATATTTTTGATATTATTAGTACAACAAGTTTTGATATCAACACAGTATTGAAAAGCATTATTTCTCCGGATACTGAAGTTATACATTTTTATTTCACACCAGATTATCCAATCGATCAAGTTAAGGCAGAATTAATTTCCCAGAGTGAAGATACCTTATTTATACGTCCGTTATTAAAAGAACTCCCTCAACATTTCATGTTTCCTATTACCTCTCATGCCTAGTTAACAAAAAAAAGGCTGCCATCTGGCAGCCTTTCTTAGTCGTGCATAGGAATATACATACTCTGTATCTCTTGTACTCCAGGGACAAATCCTAGATTTAAATAAACAGACTCCGCATCATTACCTTCCATGACATATAATCTTAGGATCGGATACTTATCTTTCAGGAGATTAAGTCCTCTTTTCAACATCAGTGTAGCAATCCCTTTTCCTCTGTAAGCAGGTATTACACCAATACTGTAAACTGCTGCGTAATCATCTTGTAAACCCAAAAGACAATTCGCAATTAGCTGTCCTGATTTCTTATCATACACAAGCGTTGACGCTGTCAGTAATTCTTCATTTGTGTAATTAGGTTCTTCACTTGGGATAAAATCTTCATAAGCGAATTTTTTTCTCCTTGTTGCCTCAAGACTTCCATCGAAGCTCGCATAGTTACATTCGGCGATCTGCTCTTCAAGAATAAAACGTTTAGCGCCCATTCCATTATCTTCGATCTGAGGACTTTCAATCCTTAACTCTTTGTTCCATTCGACCTCAAAATAATCTGTAGGACGGTGCATCCAACGGCATCTGAACTCATCAGGCCAAAACCCTGCCCGCGCAAATAATTGAACCTGGTCTGGCAGAACCTCGAAGGTTTTTATAGGTTTTGTTCTATCCGACCAATAAATCAAAAGCTTTTTTAATAGCTTCAGCACCACAAATGTATCGTTAAACGGTGGAATAACAAATAAATGATATATCCGGTTAGGCGACATCCTTACTCCACCTATTTTAGACTCGCCTTTATAGATCCAAAAAGCGTTTCTTTGGGCAGAATTGAACCTTTCTTCTTTAAAAAAACCATTATATTGCATATTATAATAAATGGAACAATACAGTCCCCATTCTTCCGACTCTGCCTTACGAATAGAAAAATCATTATTTAAGTCATATGAAATCTCGTAATCAGACCATGCCATTAATTGCATTTACATTTCCTCCTCACTAGTCCTATAACCTTCTGTATTCCATAGTATCACTTCTTAAAGTAAATGTTTGGTAATAAACTGTTATATTAGTCTTTTGCCGATTTAAAGCAAATGCTTTTCTTTTATCTTAGAAACGGCTTTACCTGGTTTTTAACCTCTAACTTTTGATAAGCTTGACGGACCATCAGCATACGCGCGAGTGTGATTTGTTCGTATTCCCGGGCAACATTAGGTTTATCATTTGCACTAATATGCCTTTTCGTTAGCCATTCATCACCGCTACTTAACGGTCCTTGCGAGAACTGAATTCGAATATATGCAGCTTCCAGCAATCTTTCCCTGCCAGGAGAATGATATTGCTTAAGTTCCGCAATAGCTGTCTGCAAAACCTCCGCTGCATCTTCCACATGACCCATTGCTTTTAACATTTTAGCTTGCAAAATAACCCCTGGCACCCACACGCTCACATGCCTCGTGGAATTACACATAACAAGCGCTTTGTCCAGTTGGACATTTGCATCTTTAAGATGATTCCGTTCATAGAAAAGATCCGCCAAAAATACAAAACCATGTCCTTGTAACGTTTACTATAGATGCAAATTTCTCTATGCCTTCCCTGTTTTGGTCCAATAGCTCAACGAACGTATCCACGTCCCCCTGATAAAATGCAACCGAAGCACGATACAGATCCAACCGCATTTGAATTACGGCTTGCTCTTTTTCCGGAATAATAAATTCCTCTTCCATGAAAAGTTCAACCTTTTGTAAGAAGCGTTTGGCATCATCTGATCGTCCAGCGACAGCCATCGAACCCGCTTGAAAATAAAACAAATCAGGGTGCACAATCTATTTTTGATCGGCAACTTATCTAATAAATCTAGCAATGAAGATTCATCGCCATCTTTGATAATTGAATTGAAAGGCCTATCCATACATGATGCAGAAAACGTATAATCCTCTGCCTCAAAAGCATGCTGGATAGCTTCCAAGACCAGCCCTTCCTGAAAAAGAGCGGAAGGCAAGAATCAAACCCGCTACCCATCCATCTGTTTTTTGCTCGAACAAAAATAACTCTTCTTGTGTAAGATGCTCGCTCAAGGATTGGGATTGCAGCTCATCTTTTTCGTCAAATGTAAACCTCAGATCATCGTTACTTAATTCTAGAAGTTCCTGTTGTGCTCTTAGGCGGGATAAGGCGAGTGGCGGGAGGGTTCTACTCAATATTACAAGCTTCACATTAGCCGGAAGATGTCCGATGAAAAAGCCCATACTTTCATGAATCGATTGATTCGTAATCGCATGATAATCATCCATTATAAGTGTAATAGAGCCTGGAAGAGAATGCAGATCGTTTAATAAAAGAGGAATCGCAGTTTCTACTGAACCGTCACGAACAGACTGGATAAACAAATCCAAGCGATTTAAAAAGGGGCGAAAGATTCTCTCAATTGCAGCATGCAAATTTAACCAGAATCGTACAAGATGGTTATCTGCAAGCTATGCAACCTCATCGGAATGAGTACGAGCCCATTCGGCCGCAAGTGTCGTTTTTCCAAACCCAGCTGAGGCGGCAATAAGCGTCACTTTGGCACGATTTTCATCCATGAGTTTAGACATTAATCTTATGCGCTGAACATAATAAAGAGCCTGTTTTAACCATCTATTAAGTAATAACATAACATTCTAGCTTTCTGACATCCAATATCAAAAAAAAAGACCGCCAATTGGCAGCCTTTTTTCTAATATATTCTTGAGCATAACCAAAAAGCTGAACCCACTGCGATAATGCCTGCCATAGATACAAACAGGACATACCCTTTCTTTGTTCTAGTAACGGTGTGTTTATCATAAAACTCTGGTTTTCGAACGATTCCAAACCATAGATCAGCAATTAAATTCACGACTACTAAAGAAAAATTCTTTAATTTACTCATGTCATCTCTCCTTCTACATGTTTGGATTCATCTCTAACCTTTCAAGCTCTGAGCAAAACCTGACCTCCATGACGGGTATGATGGACTCCATCCGTAATCCATTCGAGCTTTTGTATTGGACGCTCCCCGTTCCCAGCCTTCTCTGCCCATATGCAAAGGAGGTCTAGGAGCTCCCAAGATTTCAGAAAAAACAGGCACCCAATCTATTCCTCGCGCAGGTTCATTGTCCACAATATTAACTGGACCAGAAGGCCAGTTCAGAGCAAGCGCCGCCGCGTTAGCTGCATCCTCCACATGAAGGAATGACGTAACCGCTTCTGTTGCAGTCAGTCTCCCTTGTCGAATTTCTTCTGTCATTAATCCCGCAGCATCATACCAAGTCCCTTGGCCGTACAACATTCCGTACCGCAAAATCACATGATTAGGAATTTCTGCAACTGCCTTTTCAAGTGAGCGGATACCCTCAATGGTTCTCATCCGGGATTCAGAAGCATTAGTATCTAATGGAGTATTCTCCGTGGCAGGTCCCTCACCAGCTTCATAAGCCCAAGAGATACTTTGGGCAATAATCTGTTTAACCCCGCTTGTCAGTGAAGCATCGACAATATTTCGTGTTCCTTCTATTCTTATCTTTGAATTATCTGCAAAATTCCGCTGACTTAATGAAGTCAGCTGATGAATTACCACTTCAGGTTGGGCTGCTTGAATAGCCGCAAATATAGACTCACGCTCATACACATCCGCGATTACCGCTTGTGCCCCTAAGCTCTCAAGGATTGTTTTGTTTTCTTCTTTATGGGTCAGACCGATAACCTCATGCCCCGCTTGTAGTAACTTAGGAAGCAATGACCGTCCAATCACACCAGCAGCACCTGCAACAAAGATTCTCATCTATTCCCTCCTTTTCGCTGTACTGTATCTTATGGCATAACTAGAGACAAAGCATAATTTGAATGATTATCCATATGATACCACATATGCAAAAAAGACTGCACCTCACAGTCTATTGCTAAGAGGTGCAGTCTTTGATTTGTTTCATTTTATAAAGTGTTTCATCCAAAAATAGCAGCTTGTCTTTTATAAAGATCTTCCAATACTAAGCAAGCCATTGCTTCAACAACCGGGACGATTCTCGGACAGATACATGGATCATGTCTGCCCTCCGTTTTAATCTCAACTTCTTCACCATTCGTGTTTATGGTCTGTTGAGTAACAGAAATCGAGGATGTAGGCTTTACACTTATTCGAAAAATAATCTCTTCTCCTGTGCTGATTCCGCCTATAATTCCACCGGAATGGTTACTAAGAAATCCATCCTTATTCATCGCGTCATTATGTTCACTTCCAAGCATAGAGGCCGCTTCGAATCCAGCTCCAAACTCTATTCCTTTTACAGCACCAATAGATAACATCGCTTTAGCTAACTCTGCATCCAATTTATCAAATACGGGTTCTCCAAGACCCGGAATAACCCCTCTAATCCGACACTCCACGATACCTCCGCAGCTGTCTCCAATCGAAGCTAAGTGTTCAATTTTTTTAATCATTTCAGCTCCAGCCTTAGCATCACAGGCGCGGACTGCATTTTGTTCAATAACATCTTCATCAAAGGTTTGACACTTAATCCCTCCGACCTCTTGCGTGTAGGCTAGTACCTCAACCCCTCTTCTTTCGAGCAGTTTCCGAGCGATCGCTCCGCCAGCTACTCTTGCCGCTGTTTCCCTGCCAGATGCCCGCCCACTGCCTCTATGATCGCGAATTCCGTATTTCTGCAAAAAAGTATAATCCGCATGGCCGGGTCTAAATGAATGCTGAATATCGTTATAGGCCTCCGGTTTCATATCTTTGTTGTACAGAACTACAAAGAGTGGAGTTCCGGTTGTTTTACCTTCGAATATTCCTGATTGTATTTGCACCACATCATATTCCTTACGCGGTGAAGTTACAGAGGACTGGCCTGGTTTCCTTCTATCCATCTGTTTCTGAATATATGCTTCATCAATTTCAACATTAGGTGTAACTCCATCCACTATGACCCCAACCGCTGCACCATGTGACTCTCCAAAGGTAGTAATCTTAAATACTTCTCCAAATGTGTTACCTGCCATAATATTCAAACCTCCATTGCCGACTCTTTTATTATTTATATATCCAAATTATAATAAGATTGTTGCAATTAATGAAATCACATTTTCAACAGACTGTCATAGAGGTGATCTATATCAAATTCTTTAACCTTGAATGGTATCGTATTTTTTTATATACGGCTCGTTACAAAAATCTAACAAAGGCTGCAAATGAATTGCATATTACACAGCCATCCGTAAGTTATGCCATTAAACAAATGGAGGATTCTTTAGGCCTCAAATTATTTCATCGTTTATCTAAAGGTGTAGAGCTAACCGAGGAAGGACGGGCGTTATTGGAATATGTTGAGCCCTCTTTAGTCATGCTGGATTCTGCACAAAAGCATCTTCATGATCTAAAGCAATTAAACGAGGGAGAAGTTCGGATTGGAGCAAGTGATTCCCTTATAAAAAATCTTTTGCTGCCGCAATTGAACGCATTCCACAAACAATATCCCGGCATACGAATTCGGCTATCACACGGAAAAACGCATGAGATCACCAAACGTTTGAAAGAAGGCGAAATAGACTGTGCGCTCGTCCATATGCCTATTGACGATCCACAATTAAGTATTCAGACGCTTGCCACCCTTGAGGATTGTTTTGTAGTGGGACGAGCCTTTCAGGAACTGGCAAACCGTTCGCTTACGGCAAAAGAACTTGCAGAGTTACCTTTTATTTTATTATCCCCAGAAAGCAGCACCAGACTGTTTGTTGATCATTGGTTTGCTGGTAAGCGGTTGTCCGTTAAACCAGATATAGAGCTGGGCAGCATCGATTTACTCTCTGAATTCGCAAGACTTGGTTACGGGGTAGCCTTTATTAGCCGTTCTTTTGTAATTGAGGAGATTCAAAAAGGAGAACTTTTCGAGTTGCAATTAGATGATCCCCCTCCCCCCCGGAATATAGGCTTCGCAATCCATCGCGATATGAGGTTATCCGTGGCAGCTGATTCTTTCATCCGCATGCTTCGTATCCTTGATTAAGATCGTGCAAGGTAACAGCATATAAGGACACTGCGGAACGGGGCATGTGCTTAGCAACCATAAGGTCGCTGCGGAACGGGGCATGTGATTACCAACCATAAAGACGCTGCGGAACGGGGGGATTTCGTAGCTGCAAACCGGGGGCTTATGCTCAGTAGGATAAGGACACAGAGTCCGGGTGCGCTTACGTAGCAATACAAGGACACAGTGGAACGATAATAGTAAAAGGACTCTAGGGAACGGTGCATGTACGTAACAGCATTAAGACACAGCGGAACGATGCACCTCCAACAAAGGTCACCGTGATCGGGTACGCATAGATAGCAGTACAAAGACAGCACGTGCGTAGTAGTATTAAGGACACTGCGTAACGGGGCACGTTCAGAGTTGCAATCCGATACGAATACTCTGTAGCATAAGGACACGTGACCGGGTGCGCTTACGTAGCAATACAAGGACAGCACGTGCGTAGCAGCATAAGGACACTCCGAAACGATGCAGGAACGTAGTAGCAAAGGACACAGCGGACCTTAACCGCAATATTATTCAATATTTGGAGCCCTATCGGACCCCATTGCAGCTATTGGCATAAATAACAGCAAATATGAGCCTCATTCTATAGAATAGCGTCCATGGAGTCCGAAATCCTGCTGCAAAGACCAAAAATTAGCCAATAGCGTCATCTGGGTCCGTACACCTCAGAAGAGGATGAGCAAAGGGGGATTCCGGGAGGCGCGATGGACTAAAAATACAAAAGGAGCGATTCTCCATTAAATCGGAGAATCGCTCCTTGTAACCTTTTACCGCTTTTAAAGCAGGTTATTATAATGTTATATTTTATCGCGGTTGTAGACTTCAGCCGTCCGATCCGCTCTGTTAGCCATCGAATTTCCTAGTCTAGTGTCTTCGTTATAGACGCCTTCGTAACGCTGAGTATTCAGCGAACGGTTACCGCGGAACACATCATGTGCTTGATAGCCGCGTCCATTATCATCGACTAGTACAAGGATTTTGCCGCTTTCCACATAACCTTCGTACTCTTTAGCCTCATCCTCAGGAATACCGAGTCCGATCAAGCCGCCGACTAATCCACCTGCGCCTGCACCAACTGCTGCACCTGTAAGGGTTGCAACTATAGGCCCTGCCGCCAGAATCGGTCCAATCCCCGGAATCGCCAATGCTCCGATCCCTGCTAATAGTCCGGCAACGCCGCCAACTACACCACCTGTAGCAGCGCCTGTTGCTACTCCTTCTGGAGCTTTTGTGCCTGTATCCTCTGAGATGTTTCTAAGCTCATCACGATCACGTGTGATTACTGATATTTCATCATTATTAAATCCTTGATTGTGAAGTCCTTCAATTGCTCTGGTTGCTTCTTGTTCTGTGTCGAAAATACCTACGATTTTTTTAGTCACTTGAAGCCCTCCTTAGTAATTGTCTTCGCTAGTAATTACCCTTTAAACGGGAGACCAAACATCTAAGGAAAAATTTCAAGAGCATATGTAACCATAAATTATTTTACAGGACGTGTACGATTAGTCGGAATAGCCTGTAATGGGTCATCTGGCCAATAGTGCTTCGGGTACCGTCCCTTCAGATCTTTTTTGACCTCAAAATAGGTCCCCCGCCAAAAACTTGCTAGATCAGAGGTTACCTGCACAGGTCGTCTAGCTGGTGACAAAAGATGCAGCAATACTGGCACTTTTCCCCCTCCAATTCGAGGTGTGTCCAGCTGTCCAAACATCTCTTGCAATCTTACTGCCAATACCGGGGCAGCAGGATTAGTATAATCTACAGGCACACGCGAGCCACTAGGAACAGATATATATGTAGGTGCCTCCTTTTCCAGCATCTGCCGCTGATTCCAGTCTAACATCCCCTCAAGCGCTCGCGCTAACGGTACACGCTGAAGGTCGCGGAGGTTCCTCATACCTTGCAGATATGGCAAAAGCCATTCATCCAACGTAGCAATTAAAGCAACATCTGATACATCCGGCCAATCTGAACGTAAGGTATGCATAAACATCAAACGTTCGCGAAGCTGTATGGTTCCCTTCTCCCACGGTAGGATTTCAATGCCATCTGTAGCGATGACACTTAATAGTACATTTGCCATTTCTTCCGCGGAGGGTCTTTCATGTGAAGTTTCTTTTAAGACCAACGCGCCGAGCATTGTGCGACGACGTTTCTTCACACTTCCACTTTCTTTATCCCAATACACATCCGCTTCCTCGGTGATGCGGTCTGCATGATAGGAAAGCAGTTGTCCTTCTTCTATCTCAGCTGCCAGCATAATTGCGCCCTGTGTAGCGCGATCATCGATCGAAGCAGCTACGATATATGATGACCGGGCCAGCGGTTGTCCTTCCCGCATGGCCGCCCCCCGACCGGAGTAGAGCAGAAACGCGCCATCGCCGCGTTTCTGCCCGATCCGGTCGGGATAGGCGAACGACAGAAGCAGCCCGCAGCGGCTGATGTCGTTCACGTTCTCGCCTGGCGCGGCTTGCAGCTGCGCCAGGAAATGGCGGCTCTCGCGCTGCACAGCGCGCAGAGCCGCCGGGTCCGCTCCGCCGCTATCAGCGGAGCGCTCGAACCGGAGCAGCGCCTCAACGCGGAGCGTGAGGTCGCAATCTAGGGCCGCGGGACCCTTGAAAAGGTCCCGCTCTTGCAGCAGCGCCGCCAGCCGACAGGCGAGCGGTGCTGCGCCAAGCTCTGCCGCGCGCAGCAGCATATGCGCGGCTCGCGGGTGCGCGCCAAGCGCGGCCATGCTGTGGCCGTGCGGCGTAATAGCGCCGCCGGCGTCCAGCGCGCCGAGCTGGTGCAGCAGCTCGGTGCCCTGCGCAAAAGGCGCAGCGGGCGGCGCGTCAAGCCAAGATAGCGCGGCAGGATCGCGCACGCCCCACAGCGCCAGCTCCAAAGCGAGCTGCGCAAGGTCAGTCTGCATAATCTCCGGCACATTGTCATCCGGAAGTCGATTATGCTCCTCCTGACTCCACAGCCTGTAGCACACACCAGGGGCTGTTCGTCCAGCACGTCCCCGCCGTTGATCCGCGGAGGCTTTCGATACCGGGACTGTCGTCAGACTTGGCATTCCTGTGCGTGGTGAGAATACCTGTGTACGGCGCTGCCCTGTGTCAATTACCGTTCGCACGCCTTCAATCGTTAGACTTGTCTCAGCGATAGAAGTCGCGAGCACTACTTTTCGTTCACCTTGAACCGATGCAGCCACAGCTGCATCTTGGATATTTTGTGGCAGCTGGCCATATAAAGGGCGAATTACCGTCTGCTCTGCCAAGCTTCCATTTTCCAACTCACTTTGAGTTCTGCGTATTTCTCTTTCCCCCGGTAAAAAGACGAGAATATCTCCGGGTTGTTCAGCAAGCGCACGTCTCACAGCAGCTGCAGCAGTTTTTTCCAGTGGAAGATTCCCAGTAGTTGGCACATAGATTGTTTCTACAGGATAGGTTCTGCCCGGACAATTTACTACGGGCGCATCGCCTAGTAAAGCAGACACCCGCTCACTGTCCAAGGTAGCTGACATGATAAGAATCCTTAGATCCTCCCGCAGCACAGCCTGTGCTTCCAGTGTAAGGGCAAGTCCCAAATCCGCATGAAGACTGCGCTCATGGAACTCATCAAAAATAACTAAACCCACATCACCCAAAGAAGGATCGCTTTGCAGCATTCTCGTTAATACTCCTTCAGTGACTACAACAATCCGCGTATTTTTGCCTACTTTAGTGTCATTCCGCATCCGATAACCTACCGTCTGTCCAACACTTTCTCCAAGGCAGGATGCCATGTAAGTGGCGGCAGATCTAGCAGCAAGCCTTCTAGGCTCTAACATTAAAATGCTTTTACCCGCCATCCAAGGCTCGTCCAAAAACGCCGGAGGCGTTCCTGTTGTTTTGCCTGCACCCGGTTCAGCGATAAGTACTGCTGCCTGCGCAGTGTTAAGTATGTTTTTCAGGTCAGGAAGCACCTGTATAATCGGAAGCTGTTTCATTCTATCTCTCCATCGTCTATAATCATATGTTATAATTTTCCTTGAAGTTATCTTAGATCATCTTCATCATGTGTGAAAAAACCTTAAAGATCAAGACTTACCATCCATACCCTCTATAATATTAATAAGGAGACTTACTATGATATTCGTAACAAAAGCTACAATTTCAGATCTACCCATGCTCACCAAAATAGACAGCAAGATCATTGGCAATGAAAGCCGCAAATCGAAGATTGAAAAATATATCAAGCATGAGCAGTGTTACGTAGCATCGCATAATGGAACGCTTGTAGGATTTGCTTGCTACGATACCACCTTTTTCGAATGTTGTTTTATTCAGCTGGTCATTGTGGATCCTGAGTTCAGACGCCTAGGCATAGCCAAAACACTCCTTAGCTACATCGAGGAACAATGCCCAACCCCCAAGCTTTTCACCTCCACCAATGAATCCAATACGATCATGCAGCAACTATGTCTTTCTCAAGGGTTTGTTAAAAGCGGAGTCATTGAGAATTTAGATGATGGCGATCCGGAATGGGTATATTTTAAACAAATTAGATGAGTATACATGTTTAGTTACACATAACAAGCAAAAAGGCAGCTCTTCTGTCTAAAACGACCAAGAGATGCCTTTTTATTTTACACTATTTATTTTGATGTCCAAATGAATGTAGGCATTTAGGCAGTAACTTAAGCAGCGTTATTCCTCTTCCTTTATCATCTGTTCGTGTATTTGAGCACTGTATTGCATAAAAGCAGGGTTACTATCCAAGCCGCGTTCACGCAATAACTCCTGTAGACGAAGTCTTTTCATAGACAGTTTTGACCGCAAAGTCTTGCCCTCACTTGTTTCTGCACTTCCGCTATTATGACAAGCCGCTAGCAATCCTTCCAACGTAACACATTCAGCTCGCAGAGAGATTTCCTCAGGCACCAGTCCGGAGTTCTTCATGATTTTAAAAGACATCCGCAATTCTTCCGGCACACCCGATAAATCCTCGAGCTCCAGCGGCTTGCCATGCCCAGGTAAATCTCGAAATTCCCCGTTACGCATAGACTCCTGAATCCGCTGCTCAGCTAACCAAGACATCATCCCCATATACGCAGCCTCCTTCACCAATGCCACACTATTAACTACCCTGCCTAAGCAAAAGTAGATTTTACGGAATTGCGTTAATTTTAGCATAAAAGACTTAGGATTTGCATCAAGGTGCCGGAATGCTTTCTCAGATCTTTCCTATGCTGTTAACTATAGGGATGGCGAGCTATTTACTCAAATGCCCCTTGCCCTCGTCGCACAGTTGAATAGCTCAGACTCTGTAACTATCGTACACAATGCATATTCTAAGCCCATAACCGCAATGTCAGCATACACTAGCCACCGTGAAACGTTTGGAACCAGGAGCTTTTGCTCGTATACTACATCCTTTATTACACATTCATTACACATTCATTACACATTCATTACATCTTCGTGGCATAGATCGTTCGGACTCAGCAGCCCTTATTTCACAAATTTAGTCCTTTTCGCTGTACTATCGGACTCAGTTGTACCTATTCGCTCAAACACACCCTACTTTTGTTCAAAAACGCGGCAATAAGCGCTATGCGGTCCGATATGTTCAAAATACAAACCAAAAACACCAAATAGCTGCAATACAGTCCGATCCATTAGCGAATCCAGGTCTCCGCAAACCGATCGAACCCAGTAGCTCTTGCTCATATACTACATCCTTTGTACCTTCATTACCTCTTCGTCGCCATAGATCATTCGGACCCAGCAGCCCTTATTTCGCTAATTTAGTCCTTTTCGCTGTACTATCGGACACAGTTGCAGCTATTCGCTCAAACACGCCCTACTTTTGTTCAAAATCACAGCAATAAGCGCTATGCGGTCCGATATGTTCAAAATACAAACCAAAAACACCAAATAGCTGCAATACAGTCCGCAACGCCGATGCATCCTCGCTACCATGTAACGTTCGGACTCAGATGACCTTATTTCACAAATTCAGGCTTATTCCCTCTGCTATCGGACTCAGTTGCAGCTATTCGCTCAAATACGCCCTACTTTTGTTCAAAATCGCGGCAATAAGCGCTATGCGGTCCGATACTTCTAATAAACACACCAAAAACTCCAAATAGCTGCAATACAGTCCGCAACGTCAGCGAATCCATGCCTCCGCAAATCGATTGGACCCAGTAGCTCTTGCTCGTATACTACATCCTTTACACCCTCATTACATCTTCGTCGCCATAGATCGTTCGGACCCAGCAGCCCTTATTTCACTAATTTAGTCCATTTCGCTATACTATCGGACACAGTTGCAGCTATTCACTCAAACATGCCCTACTTTTCTTTAAAATCGCAGCAATAAGCGCTATGCGGTCCGATACTTCTAATAAACACAACAAAAACGCCAAATAGCTGCAATACAGTCCGCAACGCCGATGCATCCTCGCCACCGTAGATGCTACTGTTTACTTCCGCCATTCATCATTCACTTATCCCTATCTTCAATCCCTTTTCCCCGCCAACACTATCTCCGCGCCGTACGCAAATCAAGCTCGTGGACTTGCCTAGGACCTTATTTCTCCCGCTATTTTATTGCCCTCTATTCCCTATAAGATAGTCTTCTAACTCACAGCCGGATCGTGCAATTAACACAGGCGATTGCTATACTCTTTCTGATGAGCCTCAACTCAATAAAAAAAGGACTACCGCAGTAGTCCAAAGGAGAAATATAAATGTTAGCTAACATCCAAAAAGAAGATCAACATTATGTCGCTCGTTTCGAACGCCAGTTAAAGCATTCCGCAACTGAGATTTGGTCCTATTTGACCGAAAATGAGAAGCTTGCCTTATGGTTCTCTGAATTAAAAATCGAGGACCTGCGTGAAGGCGGACTTATAAAGTTTGATATGCAGAATGGAACGTTTGTGGATATGGAAATTACCGCACTGCAGCATCAATCTATTTTTGAGTTTACTTGGGCTGAAGATCTTGTTCGTTTTGAGTTATACCCTAATTCAGAAGGCTGTTTACTCGTCTTGAACGAAACACTACAAACGCTTACCCCGCATACACCACGAGATCTCGCTGGCTGGCATGTTTGTCTAGAAGTGATCCAGCATCTTTTGGAAGGCACGACGCTGGAGTCACGGAAAGACGAATGGAATAAATGGTACGAGCAATACCGGGAAGCGATCTCGAAATTAGGATAACAAGGACTCCGCGCCGTCAATCACGATTTGCGCACCTGTTATATGGATAGATTCATCCGAAGCCAGAAAAGCAACGAGATCAGCGACATTATCCGGCTTGCCCGGTCCATCCGCCAAAGGTTGCGCTCCATCAGGGAATTCAATCGGAATGACGATTGCTTCTACATCCTCGCTCATTTCAGTGGTTTCATCTATATTCGTAGCTATAGCCCCAGGGCAGATCACATTTACACGAATCTTAAACTTAGCAAGCTCGAGAGCTGCCATTTTGGCAAAAGCCACCTGTCCAGCTTTGGTAGTGCTATAAGTAGACCACCCAAAGCTGGCAAATCTAGTGTTCCCATTAATGGAACTAGTAATAATAATACTGCCCTTCCCTCTATCTTTCAGATGAGGAATAGTATATTTTAGAGTCAAAAAAGTCCCCGTCAAGTTCACCGACATCGTACGCTCCCAGTCGCTCAAGCTTAGTTCTTCTATCGGGCCCACAGCGCCATTAATTCCCGCGTTAGCGAATACTACATCCACGCCTCCGAATTGTTCCACCGTACAACGTACGGCTTCCTCCATCTTTTTCTCATCCGAAGTATCTACCTCTATGGCCAGCGCGCAATCTTTTCGAAGCTTATTAAGCTTTTCTGCCAAGGAAGAGGTTCTTTCAAGATTTAAATCGAACAATGCTACATTTGCACCTTCCCGCGCCAGCTTAATAGCGGTAGCACGGCCAATTCCCGAGCCCGCTCCGGTTATAATCGCTGTTTTTCCAATAAATCTTTGTTTCTTAGATATGTTTGGGCTCATATGTAATCTCTCCTCTAATGTCTGTAAGATAAGTACTATGGATCAAGATTACCCAAATAAACCTGTAATGGAATCATCTCGTTCATAAATCTTCAGAATTTAGGCACGCCGCACAAAAAAATCTCCCCATTCAATAAGATGAGCGGAGAGTTTGTTTCGAATATTTTGATTTTTTTGATTGTTTCGATGTTCGATGTTCGATGTTTCGATTATTTCAATTCAGTTATCCAGCTTGCGTACGTCCACTTTTACAGTTAGTGTGCCTGCTCCACCGCGATATACCCCTTTTACAGGTACTATATCTTTATAATCCCGTCCATGACCCAGCTTGATATAACGCCAGTTGACTTCAACATTATTCGTCGGATCAAAACCAAGCCAGCCCGTACCCGGAACATGAGTCTCCACCCAAGCATGTGAAGCCTGCTCGAAATTAGCATTGCTGCTCTGTAGATCACCGACAAAATGATATCCACTAACATATCTTGAAGGCAGACCTACACTGCGGCAGACAGCGATCATAAGATGAGCATAATCCTGACAGACCCCACGCTTAAGCTTCAGGGCTTTTTTTACCGTTGTATTTACGCTTGTTGCCTCAGGATCATAGGTGAACTGTTCATAAATCGTCGAAGATAACTTCAGAATCCATTCATACATATCCTCAGCTTCACTAAAAGGGTACTGGGAGGCGAACTCCACTAATTCAGGAGTCACCTCGGTATAACGGGTCGGCAAAATAAACTCAATATAACGGTTCTGAAACTTTTCATCATTTAATAGTTTAACTTGCTCTTCAAGGCTGGTTCGCGGAAGATCGGTACCCTGGGCTTTATCCAGCGTTACTACAGTAGCTTTCGTATGGATTACCATTTCCGTATGTGGCTTATTAACCGAATAGGCATGCACCCGATTACCGAAGAAATCCTCATACGTTAATAGATTAGCTGCCGGAGATACTTCAACCTCATGGTGATAACAGGATTGCCGATAGTTGGTGCGTGGGGTAAGCCTGATTTCATTGACACTGTCCGTAACCGGTTCTGGATAACTGTATGTGGTGGTGTGATTGATTTGAATCTTCATACAGATACTCCTTCTCGCCGAAAAAAGGCGCCCTCCATCGTTTTGCCCAGTCTCTGGCAAGATATTACGAGTGATTGCAGCACATCTTCCACCAGCTCACCGGACATTTCCTCTTTCTCCATATAATCCAGCTCTGCCTTCAGCTTTCCTGCTTGACGGATGACCTTCTCATGACCTGAGCCTTTTTCTGAGGAATCTAATTCAAGTCTAGCTAAATGCTCTTCCAGCTGGTGAAAAGAAAAGCGGATCGAACGTGGAAATTTGGGATTTGCGATCAAAAAATCTAAAATGCTCTCCGGTGACATAGCATCTGCATAGTAACGGCGAAACGCCTGATAACCACTTACCGATTTCAGCACCGCCTGTAACTGAATATAAATTGCATTAAGCTCTTTAAAACGGCAAGAGGCAATAACTGCCTGCAAAATACGCGTCGTATTCTCTGCCCGTTCCAGAAAACGGCCGCTCTCTATAAAATGCCATTCATTTCCCCTAAGCATTACGGACTGTTCTGCTCCTAGAAACATAGCCGCACGTTCCTTCACCTGCTGGTAGAAATGATGTGGGCCACTCATAATATCAGCGACTGACCGCTCCCCAAGCCATAGATTAAAGCTGTTGACGATATCCCATAGCTCACTTGGAAGATGCTGACGCAGTGTGCGAAGATTATTTCTAGCATGATGTACGCAAGAGAATAATGAATTCGAATTGCCCAAATCGAGTGTAATAAAGGATAACACGTCCTGTTCAGAAAAGGTTTCGAACTGCTGCAAATATTCACTTCGAACTCCTAATGCATCGATAAGCCTCGACCATTTATGTCCTTCTTCCTGAAAATCCTCTTCCTGCTGGATATGATAATGTACATTGATTAGCCGCGCATGATTCTCTGCCCTTTCAATATATCGGCCGATCCAGAATAAAGCCTCCGCATTTCGATTCAGCATCTTTAGCCACTCCTTTATCCTCCAAATTGATGCTGCATATTTTTGATTCACAATCAAGGCTTACAAGATAATAGATCAAGCCATAACCCAAGTATCCTTTACGCCACCGCCTTGCGAGGAATTCACAACCAGTGAACCTTCTTTCATAGCCACTCGTGTTAATCCACCAGGTATGACATGCGGCTTCCGGTCTGCGCCCATTAATACAAAAGCCCGAAGATCGATATGCCGGGGTGCCATAGTGCCTCCCGACAATACTGGCGCTCTGGACAAGGACATAATTGGCTGTGCCACATACCGGTCCGGATCGGCAATAATTTTCATTCGGAACTCGGCTAATTCTTCTTTGGTCGCCTCACTTCCGATCAACATCCCATATCCTCCGGATAATGAGGTTTCTTTAACAACCATTTCGGATAGGTTCTCAAGAACATACAGGCGTTCATCGGGTCGGGACAACAAATACGTCGGCACATTACCAAGGATCGGCTCTTCATTCAGATAATAACGAATCATATCCGGTACATAGACATACATCGCTTTATCATCTGCAACACCGGTTCCCGGCGCATTAGCAATCGCTATGTTGCCTGCCCTATACGCATTCATAAGTCCTGCCACACCCAATAAAGAATCAGGTTGAAAGGCTAGCGGATCAATGTAATCATCATCCAACCGACGATACAGCACATCCACGCGACGCAGTCCGTTCATTTCTTTCAAATATATTTTGTGATCCTTTGTTACCAAATCTCGTCCTTCGACCAAATGTATACCCATCTGCTGTGCCAAAAAAGCATGTTCATAATATGCAGAATTGTATTCTCCAGGCGTTAGGAGTGCTATAACCGGATCTGACCTTCTTGAAGGAGATAGACTACGAAGCACGGATAAGAAGCGATTTAAGCTATGATCTACATCTCGGATGGAGCTGGCAAAGGACAATTCAGGAAACAATTGATTCATAAGAGTTCTGCCTTTAAAAAGATAGGAAAAGCCGGAGGGTGTTCGCAGGTTGTCTTCAAGTACATAATAATGCCCATCGTGGTGGCGGATCAGATCGATTCCTGAGGTGGTGATATAAGCTCCACCGGGCACTCGCAGACCTGACATTTCTGGCCGGAAGTAACAGTTGGAAATAATCATACGCCTAGGGACGATGCCATCTTTAACAATGTATTGCTCATGGTAAATGTCATGAATGAATAAATTCAAAGCTGTGATACGCTGAATAATTCCAGCTTCTAGCCTCTCCCACTCATTCTTAGGGATAATACGTGGAATCATATCGAAGGGGATCGTTCGCTCCATAGGATGATCCTGAGCCGGGTTATAAAGCGTAAAGGTAATTCCTTCTTCCATCATCCTACGCTGCATTAAATTTTGCTTCCCTTGCAGCTCTTCGGAGTTCATTCCGGAAAACATGCGATTCACATGTCTGTAGTGCGGCCGGACATTCCTCTTATCAGCATACATTTCATCGAAAAAATGCTGTAATGGATACGGAGACAGACCTGGCAGAGGATCTAATTTGGACATGAGCCCGACTCCTTTCGATAGATGTAATCTTTATTAACAACTTATACTTCCATTTCAGAAAACACCCATAAAAATATTGGTTTATATTCTCATAATACGTAAATCCACTCGTTCATGTCAACATATATAACAGAGAAATGTGATTCCGGAGATATTTGTATTTTTTGGAATCGCTTCCTTTCTCTCTTATATAGGTTGCCGGAGATGAAATGTAGATTCATCATTGAATTGTATGCAGGAAGTGTGACAAGCATTACTGTTATGAATTTTTCATATAATGTATTTTTTATATAGTTGCCTGAGGATGTGGATTCATTGAGTATGGTATAATTTGTTGCGATGGGAGAGTGACCTATGGAGCACAAATATACTATGTCAATTGAGCAGGAAGAGACTAGGCGGAATCACATTTATCTGTTATTTGGCCTGTCTGAAGCGGGATCAATGAAGGTAGCCCTTAGTCATCTGGGTTGTCGTCATTTAATACGAGTACTTTCATTTAATGAGATGTTCTCTGCTGGACCGTTGCGTGGATTACATAATAATGAAGGCTATCATACCCGTGAGTTATGGTTTCAGGAACGATTTCCGGATCAGGGTTATCATTTAAATCCCCAGCATAAACTGGCAGCCATGGTTCAGACCTTAAAAGAAATTCCCGAGGACAAAAAAATCACTATTTGGTGCGGAGATAACTCCCATGATCAAACGGGTTTACGATTTGCACTTTCTATTCTTAGTGAGAGGACGCAACCTATTCATGTTATTGATCCAGTCAAGGCTTATAGGGAGATTGCTGCTCCATTTGAAATCGGCTTATATCCCAGAGCACTTAGTCAGCTCCCAAATGAAGCTCTGCAAAAAATTATAAAAATTACCGAAAACACACCCCCTATCACCTCCGCTCAAAGAAAACAGTATGAACTAGAATGGCAAAAAATCAGCAACACCGAGGATATGCTTAGAGTTTGGGCTGAGGGCCAGCTTATGAATGTTCCCGAGAGTTACTATGACGAAGAAATTCTTTCTTTAATTCTGCAACTTCAACAGTGTGAGGAAAGAGATGGCTACGTAAATGCAGGTCTAGTTGTAGGCACAATTATAGGGCAATGGAATTTGTATCTCAGTACCTCATTCATAGAATATCGCTTCTGGAGGCTAATTAGTGAGGGAAAGCTGTTATTTAAAGGGATCCCTTACGCGATGCATTTATACTTTCTAAAAGTCGCTTAGCAGTTGCTACAAAATGACGGACAAACCCTTTATAAAAAAGAAAAGGAATGCCCTCCTAACTAAATATAGCTTCGAGGGCATTCCTTGTAAATATGACTTCTTTATGATTATATTGTGCTGTTGATTACACTTGCTCTTCCGATTCTTCTGACTCTTCTTCCTCGGCAATTAATCCGGCAAAAAGAGCATGTACGAACTGCTGCGAATCAAATGGCTGCAAGTCTTCCATTTTTTCTCCAAGACCTACAAACTTCACCGGCAAATTCATTTCCTGACGAATCGCTACAACGATTCCGCCTTTAGCCGTACCGTCCAGCTTCGTCAAGACCAAGCCAGTGACGCCACTCTTTTCACCAAATAACTTGGCTTGTGTAAGTGCATTTTGACCCGTCGTAGCATCTAGCACCATCAGTACCTCATGTGGAGCACTTGGGATTTCTCTTTGAATGACGCGGAAGATTTTGTTGAGCTCTTCCATCAGATTGCTTTTATTCTGCAGTCTGCCAGCAGTATCGCAGATTAAGATATCCACGTTGCGTTGCTTTGCCGCTTGGACCGCATCGTACATTACAGCCGCCGGGTCAGAGCCTGCTTGTTGTTTAATGACATCTACGCCTGCGCGTTGGCCCCAAACCTCAAGCTGCTCAATCGCTCCGGCACGGAACGTATCCCCTGCAGCCAAAAGAACTTTTTTACCTTCTTGTTTGTAACGATGAGCCAGCTTGCCGATGGTAGTCGTCTTGCCCACGCCATTGACCCCAACGAACAAAATAACCGTAATTCCATTCGGATTTTCCTTCAGGCTGTTATCATCATCTCCGCGCAGCAGCTCCATAAGCTTACGGGACAAAATCGGCTTCAGCTCGGCAGCATCTTCAATCCGATTTTGCTTCACTTCGGCACGCAAATCCTCGACAAGGGTCATAACAGTGTTTACACCCACGTCTGCACCAATCAAAATCTCTTCCAGCTCTTCGTAGAACTCTTCATCTATCTTTTTGCGGCGGATGATAAGGTCGGAGACCTTCTCTACAAAACCTTTACGGGTTTTCTCTAATCCGTCGCGGAATTGTTTCGTTACACTTTCCGTTTTGCCGGAAATGCTTTCTTTTAATTTTCTAAAAAAGCTCATTTGGTTCCTCCTAAAAGTTTTTCTTCTTTGATGAATTTAAGCAATCTCAGCTTCTTCATCCTCTAAACGTACTGAAACGAGCTTGGAGACACCGCCCTCTTCCATCGTTACTCCGTATAACACGTCCGCCTCTTCCATCGTTCCTTTGCGGTGCGTAACGACGATGAACTGAGTTTGTTCAGAGAACTCGCGTAAATACTGTGCAAAACGAACAACGTTCGCTTCATCGAGCGCAGCCTCGACCTCATCCAATACGCAGAACGGAACTGGCTTCACTTGCAAAATAGCAAACAATAACGCCATCGCTGTTAGAGCGCGTTCACCGCCAGATAAAAGCTGCAGATTTTGCAATTTTTTACCCGGTGGTTGGGCTACGATATCTATACCTGTTTCCAGCATATGTTCCGGATCCAGAAGCATGAGATCCGCTCGCCCGCCGCCGAACAGCTTTGAGAACACGGTCCCGAACTGTTTGCGGATCGCATCAAAGGTCTGTTTGAAACGTTTGGACATTTCATCTTCCATCTCGCGGATTACTTGATACAGGGTAGTCTTAGCTTCGACTAGATCATCTTTTTGTCCACTGAGGAACGTATACCGTTCATGGACCCGCTGATATTCTTCGATCGCCCCTAAGTTAACCTCTCCTAGCACAGAAATACTGCGCTTCAAACGCTGTACATCGGCTTGTGCGGCAGGTACATCTTCAGGCACTGGATATCTCTGTTTTGCTAATTCATAACTTAGCTCGTAGTCATCACTCAGCTTGCGGAGAATATTATCCAGCTCCACATCGAGTCGACCGACAGAAACTTCAGTGGCACGCAGCTTGTCCTCGACTACTTTAAGGGCCTGACGTTGATCTTTAGTCTTGCCTTCCTCAAGTTCCAGCTTACGGGTTAACGCTGTACGCTCAGCACGCGCAAAATCCAAAGTTCCAGTCGTCTCTTCCTTCTTCAAGCGGTAACTGTTCAAATCTTCCTTCTGCTTCACAGCTTCCAAAGCATTGTTAGCCAGATCCTGTTCAATCGTATGTAACAGATTTCGATTCTGGCGCAGCTCCTTGTCCTGTGAACCCACATCTTGTCTTAGGCGACGTAACTGCTCCTCCAGGGAGAATATCTCCTGATCGAGCTTGCCTTCCGAGACTTTCATACTGGTCAACTTGCCTTGCAGCTCTTCCTTAGCTGATTCATTCGCTTTACGCGCTGATTCAGCGTTACGGATACCCTCATGGGCTTCCTTTTCTTCCTTTTCAAGGCGTTCAAGCTCAGCAGTGGCTTGCTTCCGCGTCTCTTCAAGCGCACGTACTTCATTCTCAAAGCCGCTGCGTTCCGCACCTGTGCTCTCCACTTGCTCCTGCACATGCCGAAGCTCATGCTCGAGCTGCTTCAAATCACCGGAGACTCTTTGCTCTTCCAGTCTTTTCTCATCGCCATCACGGCGCAGGTCCTCCAGCTTCACGCTAGCGTTCTCCTGCTCCTCACGAAGTCTGGCAATGCCTTGCTTCAGCTTCACTATTTGACGTTCGCTTTCTTCAATCTCACTGCTTAATTGATCCAGCTGACGTTTACGGCTAAGCAAGCTATTATTCTTCTTATGCTGGCTACCCCCGGTCATCGAACCGCCGGCATTAACTACATCGCCTTCCAGGGTAACTACCCGATAACGATATTGGCATCTAGCGGCGATACGGTTCGCTTGCTCCAAGCTCTCCGCAATAACCACATTGCCGAGCAAACTGCCAATAATGCTAGTATATTTATCATCGTAACCAACAAGTTCGGAACCAATTCCAACAAATCCGTCAGCATCACCCACCATACCACGGTCACTGCCAGAAATCTGGCGCGGCCGGATAACATCTAGTGGAAGAAAGGTAGCTCGTCCCAGCTGACGTTGCTTTAGAAATGATATCGCTTGGCGGGACACAGTCTCATTATCCATGACCACATGCTGAAGTGATGCGCCTAGAGCAGTCTCAATCGCCATTTCCAGCTTCTCCGGAACAGAGATCAGCTCCGCAACCGCACCATGCACACCGTTGAGCTGTCCTTTGCGCGCACCCTTGAGCACTTCTTTAACCCCAAGCATGAAGCCGTCGAAATCATCCTGCATCTCTTTCATGGTCTCATGACGAGAGACTTGCGCTTCCCGCTTCTGTTCCCATTTCCGAAGACCGGACTGTGTTTCTTCGATCAGCTTCTGACGTTTACTGAGCTGCTCACTTTCAGTGATATAAGCCCCGCGAAGATTGCTAAGCTCCTTCCCCAGCTGGGCAATCTTGTCCTTCAGCCCTTTCTGGTTGGCAGACAACTCTTCATGCCGGGCTGTCCATTTGCCGCTTTCTTCTTCACTGCGGCTCATACGACGTTCCAGATTCTCCTTTTGCTGATCCGCGTAACGAATTTCGTTACGTGCATTCGCCATAAGGTTCATTAGCTCCAAAAGAGCACTTTTGAGCTTTTCTTCCTGGCTCTGGCTAATCCCGTCTGCCACACCTTCAAGCCTTGTCTCTTCATCTTCGATCTGTTTCCGAAGATCCACAAGCTTAAGCCGCGATTGCTCAAGCTTAAGCTCCAGATCCACGACTTCACGCTGACGATCTGCAGAACGCTCGCCAACCGAACCTAACGTGAGCATTAACTGCTCACGATTACTTTCCAGATTACGTTTGCGTTCCCTCAGCACTTCACCGTAACCTTCGCTCTTCTCAAATGCTTCGCTATAACGCAGCAATTGCTCTTGCTGCTTCTCGATCTGTGCTTCGATTGTGCGCAGTTCAGATCGCCCGCTCTCCAGCTTGGCATCATGAGCCGAAACCACAGTAGACAGCTCCAGCTGCTCGTCCTTCAACGTTTCAAGCTTAGCGTTACCTTCCTGCCAAGCGGTATGAATGCCTTCAATCTGGTGTACGTATACTGAAATTTCCTGATGTTTTAATTGTTCGCGAAGTTCCTTAAAGCGGATAGCTTTCTCGGACTGATCCTTAAGTGGCCCAATCTGATCCTCAAGCTCACTGATCAAATCATGAATACGAAGCAGGTTCTGCTCAGTATCATCCAGCTTTCGACTTGCGTCTTTCTTGCGCGATTTATATTTTACAATACCTGATGCTTCTTCAAAGATGCCTCGCCGATCTTCGGAACGAGTACTTAGAATCTCTTCAATCCTACCCTGCCCGATAATCGAATAGGCTTCACGTCCGATACCAGTATCCATAAACAGCTCTGTGATATCCTTCAGACGGCAGGATTGCTTATTAATTAAATATTCACTATCTCCACTGCGGTGGACTCTCCGAGTCACTGTAACTTCGCTGAAATCCAGCGGAAGTGTGTGATCTTCATTATCAAGCGTAAGTGATACTTCGCCATAATTCACGGCTTTACGCGCATCACTTCCAGCAAAAATGATATCCTCCATCTTGCCGCCACGCAGTGATTTAGCACTCTGTTCGCCGAGTACCCAGCGTATGCCGTCAGAAATATTGCTTTTGCCGCTTCCGTTCGGGCCAACTACAGCCGTTATACCGCGTACAAACTCCATTTCTGTTTTGTCGGCAAATGATTTAAAACCAGCTAATTCTATCCGTTTCAAAAACATACTTGCCAATCACCTCTGACCCATTATACCATAGCGTTTGTACCCTAAAAAACCATTAAGATGTACCTTATCCTTTGTAACGCGGAACATATAAGTTCTTATATTGTCGAAAAAGAGCAGCAACGGTCTGAGCTCCGCCTAAACGCCGGTATTCAGACCTTTGCTGCTCTCCTCCGCTTGTCCCCTTGATGCAAAACTCAGGCACCGTCCTCTTTCAGATGCAAAAGTGCTGCTGCTGCAGCCTGCTGCTCTGCTTCCTTCTTGGACCGGCCGCTTCCTTTACCAAGTGAACGGTTAGCCATATACACCTCTGAGACGAATTCACGCTCATGTGCAGGTCCCCGTTCTTCTATAATTCGATATTCCAATGTACCCATATTGTGCTGCTGAATTAGCTCTTGCAGTTCCGTCTTATAATCGGTCATCTGCATTTGCAATTTCCCATCCGTCTCCACGAGAGGAAATACGTGATTATCAAGAAAACTCCGCACTGTTTCCAGTCCTTGGTCGAGATAAAGCGCTCCCACGAAGGATTCGAATACATCAGCCAGCAGGGCCGGGCGAGTACGTCCGCCCGTAAGTTCTTCCCCTTTGCCCAATAGTACATAACGGCCAAAACCTAAACTCTCCGCAAACTTGACCAGTGAAGGCTCGCATACAATAGCGGCCCGCAGCTTGGTCAACTCTCCCTCAGGTCGGTCTGGCAATAGATTGTACAAATATTCAGAAACCGTTAACTCCAGAACTGCATCCCCAAGAAATTCGAGACGCTCATTGTCCTGATGCTGATTGAAACGGTGTTCATTCACATAGGATGCATGGGTAAAGGCCTGCTTCAGAAGCACAGAATCGTGAAATTGGATTTGAAGTTGCTGTTGTAACTGCTTCAGTTCTCCTTTCACCGCACTGTCCCCTTACTAATTATATTTTTTTAGAATAACTGTTGCGTTATGTCCCCCGAAGCCGAACGAATTCGACATTACAATATCAAGATCAGCTTTACGTGGCACATTTGGTACATAATCCAGATCACATTCCGGGTCTTGGTTGTCCAAATTAATCGTTGGCGCAATCATCCCTTTTTGCAAAGAAAGGCCACAGATAATAGCTTCTACTCCACCAGCAGCACCCAGAAGGTGACCTGTCATGGATTTCGTCGAACTAATTGCCACTTTATAGGCATGGTCACCCAATGCTTTTTTAACAGCAGCAGTTTCTGATCTATCTCCTACAGGCGTTGAAGTACCATGAGCATTGATGTAATCAATATCTTCAGGAGAGATACCAGCATCCCGGATTGCCATCTTCATGCAGCGAGCTGCACCATCTGGATCAGGCTCAGTCATATGATGAGCATCTGCGCTTAGACCATAACCGATAACCTCAGCATAGATCTTCGCTCCACGTTTCTCAGCATGTTCGAGTGATTCCAGAATAAGAATCCCGGCACCTTCACCCATAACAAAACCATCGCGATCCACATCAAACGGACGACTTGCCTTCTCAGGCTCATCATTGCGAGTGGACATTGCTCTCATAGCACAAAAACCAGCCATACCTGTTGGACGAATGGTCGCTTCGGAACCCCCACAGATCATTGCATCTGCGTCTCCACGTTGAATCAAGCGGAAGGATTCCCCAATGGAGTGACTTCCTGTAGCACAAGCAGTTACTGTCGTCGTATTAGGACCCTTTGCACCAAGGTTAATGGACAACTGCCCAGAACCCATGTTAGCGATCATCATCGGAATGAAGAACGGACTAACCCGCTTCGGTCCTTTTTCAAGCAACAAGTTATGATTGTCTTCCCAAGTTCCAAGACCACCAATACCTGATCCTACAGATACACCTATTCTTTCGGCATCAATATCTTCACCGATCTTAAGTCCGCTATCTCGCAATGCGTCCTCACCGGCAGCCACTGCAAATTGTACAAAACGGTCCATTTTGCGGGCTTCCTTACGACCAAAAAGTGCCTCTGGATCGAAATCTTTAACAGAGGATGCTATTTGCGTAGTATACTCACTGACATCAAAGGTCTCAACCTGTGATACACCGGATTTGCCGCTCATAAGATTATCCCAGAACGTCTCCAAATCTTTGCCCAATGATGTAACTACGCCCATCCCGGTAACAACCACTCTATGACTCAAACACAATCACCCCATCTATAGGTTGTATACATTATATTCAGAACTTATATACTTTCTGTTGCTACTATATGAACAGCGATAACCGCATCATTAACCATCCTGCGGTTCTGTTATATCCCTTATATAGTTGCTCAAGGCAACCTTTGATTCATCTTTAATGCTCTATAAATGAGGAGAAGTCCCGCCCTAGCAGGAACGGGACTCTCAATCATATGACTCTAGGTATGAGATTGTATGTACTTCACAACTTCACCCACGGTCGTAATCGTCTCTGCATCTTCATCAGAGATTTCCATATCGAATTCATCTTCCAATTCCATAACCAATTCTACTACATCAAGAGAATCAGCACCTAAATCATCTTTGAAAGACGCTTCTAATGTTACCTCAGCTTCATCGGCACCTAAGCGGTCGATGACAATGCGTTTTACACGCTCTAATACATCGGACATCCGGTTCACCTCCTCTTTTGGTATTATACGAGATATGAGTTCAAAATACCATAGAGCGTCAAAAACGCTTTCTTTATCCCTCACATTTCAGCATTAAAACAGTGTAATTTCTCCTTGACGGAGAGTTACATATACATCCCGCCATCCACGTGTAGTGTCTGGCCGGTCATATACGCAGCGCCTTCAGAGGCCAGGAAGACTACAGCCATAGCAATCTCTTCAGGACGCCCCAGACGAGCAAGTGGAATGCCCTTCTCAAGCTCACTGCGCACTTCCTCAGAGAGCTCACGCGTCATATCTGTATCAATGAAGCCAGGAGCGATACAGTTCACCGTGATCCCCCGTGAGGAAAGCTCACGAGCCGATGCCTTCGTTAAACCGATGACACCTGCCTTAGCTGCGGAGTAATTAGCTTGTCCAGGATTTCCTGTTACACCTACTACGGAAGAAATATTGATAATTCGCCCGTAGCGTTGCTTCATCATAGGGCGTGTAGCTGCCTTTAGGCAGTTAAACACCCCTTTTAGATTCGTTTCGATCACTTGATCGAACTCTTCTTCTTTCATGCGCATAATCAGGTT
The DNA here is from genome assembly GCF_037992965.1 of Paenibacillus sp. FSL E2-0190. Classification (NCBI taxonomy): domain Bacteria; kingdom Bacillati; phylum Bacillota; class Bacilli; order Caryophanales; family Paenibacillaceae; genus Paenibacillus; species Paenibacillus sp. FSL E2-0190. Next base: position 3,064,379 of record NZ_CP150306.1, on the reverse strand, counting down.
GTCTCTGGTAATGCCGGCATTATTGACAACAATGTCAATACGTCCCCAGGTATTCAGAACCTCTTTGACAAGGTTCTCGGCCTGTTCACTATTGCCGACATCGCCACGAAGGGCAATACCCTCCGAGCCAAGCTCGACAATCCGAGCTACGGTCTCTTGTGCGGCTGCTTCACTGCCCGCATAGTTCACGGCCACCTTCACGCCATGTTCCGCGAGAGCAAGTGCAATACTGCGGCCGATGCCGCGAGAACCACCAGTTACAAGGGCCGTTTGACCCCGCAATGCTGAGAACATCATTTATTCCCCTTTCGATCATATTGCTATTGATAAACAATGTTTGAACGTATCTTACAAGACAGCTTGCACACTTTCAAGTGTGTTAATGTTGATTACTTTGACCGTTTTGTCTATTTTGCGGATCAGACCTGCCAGAACACTGCCAGAACCAATTTCCACAAAAGTATCCACACCATCAGCAATCAGCCATTCAATACTGTCTTGCCAGAGCACAGGGGAGTACACCTGGCGAACAAGCAGTTCACGGATTTCTTCAGGATCCATTACAGGTGCTGCGGTAACATTGACAATAACAGGTACAGCCGGAGCATTAAAAGTAACACTCTTCAGCTCGTCTGCCAAGCGGTCTGCCGCAGCCTTCATCATCGAAGAGTGAAAAGGTCCACTTACTTCCAGCGGAATAGCCCGCTTTCCGCCTGCTTCCTTAACACGCTGCACAACACCGTTAACCCCGGCTTGTGAACCAGAAACAACAATCTGTCCCGGGCAGTTCACATTCGCCAGTTCTACCACGCCGCTCTCCTCGGATACGCTCCGGCATAATTCTGCCAGAGCATCCCGCTCCGCACCAAGCACTGCAGCCATAGCTCCCTGTCCACCTGGAACAGCTTCCTCCATAAAACGACCGCGTAAACGCACGAGTCTTACAGCATCTTCATAGGACAATACGCCTGCCGCAACCAGTGCGCTGTATTCTCCTAGGCTATGACCAGCTACATAATCCGGCTTCATCCCTTGATCACGTAATGCTTCCAGATAAGCCACGCTTGCTGTTAGCAGAGCCGGTTGCGTATTTACGGTCTGTTTCAAATCACTGTCAGGTCCTTCAAAAATCAGCTGGCTCAGTGGAAATCCGAGCACCTCATCACCTTTTTCGAATACCGCGCGGCTGTGCGGAAGAGCTTCATATACATCTCTACCCATTCCAACTGCCTGTGCACCCTGACCGGGAAAGACAAATGCGATTTTACTCATAAGTAAGAACTCCTTCCTCTATTACCAGATCAATACGGACGCGCCCCAAGTCAAGCCACCGCCGAATCCAACCATCAGAACCGTGTCGCCTTCCTTCATGCGTCCTTCTTCCGCCGCTTCAACTAGAGCTAGAGGAATAGAAGCTGCTGATGTATTAGCATATTTATCAACATTGATTACACATTTCTCCGGTGGCAGGTCAAGCCGCTGCATAGCGGATTGAATGATACGAATATTCGCTTGATGCGGTACGAACAAATCAATATCTTCTTTACCTAATCCGGCTTTAGTAAGCACACGTTCTGTAGCTGAGCCCATAACACGAACGGCAAACTTAAACACTTCACGGCCATTCATATAGATGAAATGTTTCTTGTCTTCAACCGTCTGCTGAGATGCAGGCAAGCGCGAACCCCCAGCTTCCAGCTTAAGCAAGTTTCCTCCAGAACCTTCAGCACCCAGATCGAAGGATTGGAAACCGCGTCCCTCTGGAACTTCACCGATGATTACTGCTCCTGCACCATCGCCAAACAGTACACAGGTGTTACGATCCGTATAATCAGTGATGCGGGATAAAGTGTCCGCACCAATTATGAGTGCATTATTGTACATTCCGTTCTGAATAAAGCCAACCGCAGTAGCTAGGCTGTATACAAAACCAGAGCAGGCTGCTGACAAGTCAAATGCCGCAGCACCTTTTGCTCCAAGTTTATCCTGCAAAATGCAGGCTGTGGAAGGAAAGGAGCTATCAGGGGTTACCGTTGCAATAATAATAAGATCCAGATCTTCGGCTTTCATGCCTGCAGAATCCAAAGCTTTAAGTGCAGCTTCATAGGCTAAATCAGAAGTTGCCTCATGTGGTGCAGCGATATGTCTTTCACGGATCCCTGTCCGACTGACGATCCATTCATCGTTAGTCTCCACTATTTTTTCTAGATCACTGTTTGTTAAAATTTTCTCAGGTACATATTTACCCGTACCGATAATCCCAACCGGCCGCAACTGTTTCATTTCGTCACTCACTTCCCGCTAATTTCCTTGGATATACTTGGCACAAGATCGGCTTGCAGAGCAATCCGCGCTTGTCTTACTGCATTTTTAACCGCATTTCCGTCTGAAGATCCGTGCCCCTTAACTACCAATCCGCTAAGACCAAGCAGCGGTGCACCGCCATGCTCTTTATAATCCATCTTGCCCTTCAGGGCTCTAAGCTCCGGCATCAGCATAGCCGCTCCAAGTTTAGTCTTCAGAGAACGGCTGAATTGCTCCTTCAGTAAAGAGAACAATGCACCCGCTGTACCCTCAAGCGACTTCAACAGGATATTACCAGCAAATCCATCGCAGACAAGCACATCGCAGTTTCCTGTCAGTACGTCGCGTGCCTCAACATTACCGATAAAATGAATGCCCGGCAAGTTCTCCAGCAGTGGATAGGCTTCTTTGGTCAGTTCGTTGCCTTTCCCAGGCTCCGTCCCTACATTTAGAAGTCCAACCCGCGGCTTAGCAATGCCATGCACTTTATTCCGATAAATGCTGCCCATCAGCGCATATTGCACCAGATGTTCAGGCTTCGCATCCATGTTAGCGCCAAGATCAAGCGCAAGCACGCCAACATCATCCAGCGTCGGAATCATAGGTGCCAGCGCCGGACGTTCAATCCCCTGCATACGGCCTACTACAAGTAACCCTGTAGTCATAAGCGCCCCCGTGTTACCTGACGAAATCATAGCATCTGCTTCGCCCTCACGCACCATACGTCCAGCTACAACCATGGATGAATCTTTTTTGCGGCGAACCGCCTTAACCGGCTCTTCATCAGAACCAATAACATCTCCTGCATGCCGCACACTCAGGTTGGACGGCTTGTCCTTCAGCAGTGGCTCTAGTCTGGCTTCGTCACCTACGAGCACAATCTGCGTATCTTTCCATTCCGCGGCCGCGGACAACGCCCCCTCGACATTACATTCAGGAGCGTTGTCCCCGCCCATGGCATCAATGGCGATCAGCACTACGGTTACCCCCTTCACTATACTCTTCATTAGCGGAACGATACACTATAAAGTGGCCTTGAAATACCAATTCTTCTCCGACATAGGTGAATACGTCCACCTCTGCTTTGCCGCCTCTGCCTGCAAGTGACCGCACTTGAGCTTTAGCAATGCACTTCTCACCAAGCAGAACCATACGAACAAATCGTATGTCGGCTGAAGCAGTCAAGGCAATTTCATCGTTAATCACAGCAACCGCAAGCGAATTGGCTTGAGCAAACACGTAGTGGCCACGGGCGATCCCATTTCTGGAAAAGACATGATCCTCACGAATTTCAAAGATCGAAATCCCGCTCTTATCGAGCTGTAAATCCACAATATCTCCGATCACTTCATCCGCAGGCAAAGAGCGCACCTGATCATAGGAATGCTCTGCCATTTGTTTCATTCTTTCACGCAGTTCTGGTATTCCCAGCTCCATCCGGTCTAACCGAATCGTCTGAATGCTCACCTTCAGCTGACGAGTCAACTCCCGATCAGTTACAAAAGGATTGCCTGCAATTATATGTAGCAGCTGTTGCTGACGTTCTTTCTTGGACATCCGCTCGATAGCGGCTCACCTCCTGGCACATGCCAAGCGTAAACGCCTTCGGCGCCCTAATAAGGACGGTAAGCGTTTAAGCGAGAAATATAAGACATAAAGTATAGGTGCATAACTTATACTTCCTTATATTTTAAAGAAAGCATCCGGCCGCTTGAATGGCCGCTGTTATATTAGGTCAAACAATCATAAATATTTTTTAGAACCAGGTACTAATATGTAGTATAAAGCATGCCGCACCAAAAATAAAGCATTGACTTCTGAGCGGAACATAAAGTATAGGTGCATACCCTATCTTTATTAGATTTGGACAAAAAAATAGTACCTCACCGAAGTGAAGTACTACTTATTTTTGAAACTATTGTTTGATGATTTCTCTTGCTTTGTAAGTTCCGCAAACTTTGCATACGTGGTGAGCTAGTTTCAACTCTCCGCATTGTTCACATTTCACCATGCCCGGCACAACCAACTTAAAGTGGGTGCGACGTTTGTCACGGCGTGTTTTAGACGTTCTGCGTTGTGGTACTGCCATGTGTTCCACCTCCTCGTGATATTTCTGTCAGCCTGCTCCTCAGAGCAGGATGTGTTTTGTTGTAATGTTTCATTTGAAAAAGTCTTTCAACCCAGCGAGTCGAGGATCGATCACTGTGTTGTCGCAACTGCAGGTGCCTTCGTTCAAGTTCTGTCCGCATTTCTGACAAAGACCAAGACAGTCTGCCTTGCACAATACCGAATCCGGTAAGTGCAGTACGAAATTTTCTTCCACATACGGGATAAGATCCACAACCTCATCCTTGACGTAAATGAGATCCTCATCTTCGTCATCATCTGGAAGAACTGGCTGCTTAAGCCACTTGAAAGTCTCAGCAAAAGGAATGTTCAAATCACTTTTGACCTCCGTGAGACAACGTGAACATAACATGTCCACATCTCCACTCAGTTTTCCCACCACGTTCACACAATCGGTTCCCGCGGGCAGCGCTTTAAGGTCTACTGAGAGCGGAGCAACAGTTAGAATATCCTTGCGCCCTTTGACTACCTCGCTGACATCCACAACATCGTGAATATGTAACGGTTCGTCGGCATTCGCTAATTTGCGAAAGTGAATCTGCATACTTATCACTCCCAAACAAACAAAATTTATTATACCTAGTATTCTATACCTTTGTCAACCATTTTCCCTTTATATTGTTTCAGAAAATGCGGTGAATTATGATATAACTATTAGTGTAAATCAAAAGATCAGCTTGTGCTAACAGTATCTCTAGAAATCTACCCTACTAAACTCAATAAATATACCTTACTTATCGGAGGGAAGCCACAGTGACAACGGTTGGAATCATCGCAGAATACAATCCTTTACATAACGGACATGTGCATCACTTCACGGAAGCCAAAAGACTTTCCGGCGCAGAGCGCACCATCGTCGTCATGAGTGGTCCCTTTACCCAGCGCGGCGAGCCGGCGGCGGTAAGCAAGCAAGCCCGGACAGAGATGGCGCTGCATATGGGCGCCGACCTCGTCATTGAGCTGCCGGTGGCTTATGCCGTCCAGCCAGCCGAGTGGTTCGCGTTCGGAGCAGTTGCATTGCTGGAAGCGACCGGGGTCGTGGACAGCTTGTGCTTCGGCTCCGAAGCCGGCACTTTGGGCTCGCTGCTCCCCCTGGCCAGATATCTGGCTGAGGAAAGCAGCGAGCTTCAGAGCGAGATCCGCCGCCGCATGGCGCTCGGAGCGAGCTTCCCCGCCGCGTACAGCGCAGCGGCGGCGGTGGCCTTTGAAGGGACTCTCCCGGAAACGGAGAGTCCCGGAGATGCAGGCGAGCTGCTGCGCCAGCCGAATAACAGCCTTGGCCTGCATTATCTTATCGCCTTGCAGCGGCTGCACAGCAAGATAATGCCACTAACCGTTCCGCGCACAGCAGCAGGCTTCCATGACCCATTACAAGCCGACTCTTCTATTGCAAGTGCGACGGCCATCCGCAAGCTGCTGCAAGAAGGCGGATCTCCCGCTGCTTATATGCCGGATTATAGCGTGTCCATTTTGGAAAGAGAGCATGCAGCCGGAAGGGGCCCTCTGAGCTTGGAGAGCTTCAGTATCCCGCTCCGCCATCTGCTGACCACCCATACTGCTGCCGAGTTACACGCGATCCATGATATGAATGAAGGCTTGGAGAACCGAATACTGCGGCTTTTGCCTGAGTTGGAGCAATTCTCTGTTTCAGGCCTGCTTCACGCCCTTAAGAGCAAGCGCTACACGCATACACGGTTACAGCGTCTGCTGCTACATGTTCTGTTAAATCATTCTAAAAAAGAAATGACCCCTTCCATACTAGCAGAGGGGCCCGGATATATTCGTATTCTTGGTTTTAGAGAAAGCGGACGAGCACTGCTTAAAGAAATGAAACAAAAAACTACGTTGCCCATCGTCATGCGCCCGTCCCTTTGTTCCCATCCGCAGCTTGAGCGAGATCTTCAAGCCGCTTCCGCTTTCGCGGGAGCTTTTAAGGAACCCCGTAGAAATGATATGTACCGCGATTATTTGGAACCTCCGGTCATGGTTTGACCGGCAGTTCCACCATATACTTCAGCGCCTCATCCAGCGTAGATACAGGCACCAGCTTCATAGATGTGCCGATTTTATCAGCTTTTGCTTTGGCTTCGTCATAATTCTTAACAGGCACGAAAAAAATCTCCGCCCCTTCTCGGTCCGCAGCCACGATCTTGTGTTTCACTCCACCGATAGCACCAACTACACCCTCAGCGTTAATCGTACCCGTCCCTGCAACCCTATGGCCCTTAGTTAAATCTCCAGAAGTAAGGCGATTGTAAATTTCCATAGTGAACATTAGCCCTGCCGAAGGTCCGCCAACATTTGTATCTACAAAGCTGACAGTTTTCCCTGCTTCTTTTGGTTTTACTTTTTGAACGGCGGCAATAGTGACTCCAAAACCAGGTCGAACGGCAGCTCCCTCTTTATCCTTTATTTCAACCAACGTCACTTGTTCTTGTACTTCCTTGCCATTTCTTTGCAAAACAACAGCGACTTGATCTCCGATTTTTTTAGAGGAGAGCAGTTTAGACAGTGCTTCAGGATCTGGCACTTTTTGTCCCTCTACACTAATGATTTTGTCACCCGGCAGAAATTGTCCTTTATTACTTTCTACAGGAACCGAAAAGACGTAGAGATAATCCACTACATCCTCATATGGAATTCCCGCCGCATGATAAGCGGCCTGAACAGAATAAGACTGTGAGCTATTCATATAATAAACCTGCTCTGCAGCATATTCGTCTTCTGATTTATCCCCTAGCCGGGTTTCTTTTCGCACAACCTCTGAATTGGAATTAAAAGCAGAGGCGACCAATAAGGCCACATTAGCATAACTAGCAGACACCGTAGTCATCATAAACGTTCCTTCTTCAGCCGGATCGGCATTCTCTACCTTAATCATAGGGGCAACCTCAGATGCACTGCCTGGCTGATATACGATGTACGGGGTGTTCATAAAGACAAATACATACACGATTACTACAAACGTAAACAGATAAGCTGTGGCGCGGAAACCCGGCCGATGCTTCAGTTGCTTCACTGCTCTTCCCTTCTTTCCCGCGGCACTTTTAGGATATGAATGATTGAACTTCATTACCGCTTCGACTAGTGGTTTGGCATGATGGTTGTCTACTCTGCATAAATTGATAACACATCGTCCATGCCTTAAGTTATGAAGAGGTGATCTGAGAAATGAAAAATATTCAAATACGCCGACTAGCTACACGCTCCACACCATTTATACCCGGGATTATGGCAATCCTGACAGCCATTGCAATTATTATCTCACCGGAGAGCTCCTTTGAGGCTTCACTCCAAGGATTGAAGCTTTGGTGGACACTCGTATTCCCTGCCCTGCTCCCCTTCCTGATGCTGTCAGAGATGCTTACCGCCTCGGGTTTCGTGCATGGTTTTGGAGTGCTTCTGGAGCCATTGATGAAAAAGGTCTTTCGTCTGCCCGGTGCCAGCGGCTGGACCTTGGCACTCGGAATCACAGCCGGATTTCCCGGTGGAGCTGGAGGGGTCATGCAGCTACACAAGCAGAACAGCATTTCTGACAAGGAAGCCGCCCGACTTGCCGCACTTACACACTTCGCCAGCCCGGTAACCATGCTTATAGTAATTGGCATAGCTTTTCTACACAGTACTTCAGCAGGTTATTTCCTGCTGGCCATCCACTGGATCTCTGGACTTCTAGCCAGCTACACCGATGCTCTATTAAAGGGGCGGTCAGCGAACACGAAACCAGTTGATAAGATCCCCACAGACACCAAACAGCCTTCTTTATATAGTCGCGTTCAGCTTGCAGCAACAGATGCCAGAGCAAAAGACGGACGCAGCTTCGGCAAGCTTCTCGGCGAGTCCGTCGCTAATGCCGTGCAAAGTCTGATGGTCGTGGGCGGTTACATGATTATGTTCGCTGTAGTCATCAATATCATCACTACTGTACTTCCCGCATTGCCAGCTGCTCTGCCAGCAAGCTTGCTGGAAATTCATTTAGGCGCCGACGCAATCAGCAAAGGGCTAGCAAGCATAGGAACAGGTCCCTCTAGTATGTTTGGGATAGCTTTGCTGTCTGCTGCACTGGGCTGGAGCGGACTCTGTGCGCAACTACAGGTGCTGACCATGCTCAAACAAGCCAGAGTCAGATTTCTACCCTACGCTACGGTTCGTCTGATGCATGGACTTTATGCTTTTCTGTTAACTTTATTGCTCTGGAAACCATTGCTGGCTATCCCTAAAGCTGCTTTACCAGCACTTGCAGACTCACACCCGACTCCAAGCGGCACCATTAATATAACGGACATATGGAGCTCTTTTCCACAGCTGCTAAGTCTGCAAGCCCTTCTGCTCATCATCCTGTTGGGATTATCTGCTGGAACGTATCTAGTAAGTACTATTCGCCATCGGCTCGGTTAAATTTACGCTTCATCGCTTGTTCAACCTCAGGCGTCACAAAATCAGTCACATTCCCGCCGAAGTGAGCGATTTCTTTAACAACGCTGGAACTTAAGTAGGAATATTTCGGATTAGTCATCATAAAAATCGTTTCTGCATCGGGATCCAGGCTATGGTTGATCGATGCGTTTTGCAGCTCATATTCAAAGTCAGTAACGGTACGGATACCCCGAACAATGACTTGAGCATCTTTTTGACGAACATAATTCACTAACAGATCACGGAAGCTGTCAATTTCCACATTGGGAATATCAGAGGTCGCCTGTCTTAATAGCTCTGTCCGTTCATCAACAGTAAACAGCGGGTTTTTACTCAAATTATTAAGCACCGTTACAATCAAACGGTCGAATTGCTTGGATGCGCGCCGAATAATATCCATATGTCCCATAGTCACGGGATCAAAGGTACCTGGATAAATGGCAACACGTTCTTTTCTAATTTGCTGACTCATTCTCTACCTCCTCACCAGCTTCACTTTCCTCTGCAGGATTAGTTTCATACTGGTAAATAGAAATTGTCGTTTCTCCGTATACGGCCTGACGCAGCCTATAAAATCCTGGAATGTCTTCAGGATAGGCATAACTTGATTCATGCTCCAGAACAATAATTGCGTCCTCTTGCAGCATTCCTTTTTCGACCATCATAAGCATAAGCTCATCCCCGTGCTTCAAGCGATAGGGAGGATCCAAAAAGACCAAATCAAAAATTTTCCCCCGCTTCTCCAACGCACTTAGCGCTCTCCCAGCTTCATTACGGTACACCTGCGCTTGTTCTTCCAGCTTAGTAGCCTTCAGATTGGCGCGGATCGTGTCGATACTTTTAGGATCCATATCAACAAATACGCCGCTTTCCATGCCTCTGCTTAAGGCTTCGATCCCCAAACCGCCAGTACCGGCGAATAAATCCAGCACCGCTCCACCTTCGAAATATGGGCCTACCATGCTAAATACAGCTTCCTTCACCTTATCGGTCGTAGGCCTTGTCCCACTTCCCGGAACACTCTTCAGTGGCCTTCCTTTTGCACTTCCCGATACCACTCTCACTGTTATTCACCCGCTCTATATCTCTGTTTGTTATGCCCAAAAAGGCATAAGTCCACGCCTATCGTAACACATTTGCGCGATGAAATAAAAAATTTGTCTAGATATGAAATAAGAAGGCGAAACAGCTTATTCAGAGAAATAAGTCATCTTAATGTATAAGATTGGACTTCCAGGGACATCATGTAATTATCGACACCACAAATGTCGTAGACAACCGCGGAGCAGGCTTACGTTTCCCCATAAGCTCTTCGTCCGGTTTCTCCTCTCCCATGAAAGGGGCCCTAGAGATAGGGCCCCGAATTTATGTTTAACGGTATTATAAGCACGAAAAGACTACCTTTCGGCAGCCTTTTCAGCAACAACTATTTCACAAATCTTCCGATAAACTCAGAAACTACGCTCTCATACTTAACCGGATCCATGCGGAAAGCTTCTCCGTGACCCGCATTAGGAACGATGTAAAGCTCCTTCTCGACCGGACTATTCTCATATACCGTATGAACCATTTCCGTAGGAACAAAAGTATCATTATCGCCATGAATAAACAGGGTTGGCGTTTTAGATTTCTTCACCTGTTCTAAGGCTGAGGCTTCACCAAAGGAGTAACCTGCCCGAATCTTTGTTAGCATACTGGTCGTATCTACAATTGGAAAGGCGGGGAGATGGTACATTCTTTTTAATTGAAAGGTAAGCTCGTCCTTCACTGAGGTATAACCGCAATCTTCCACAATTGCTTTAACATTAGCTGGTAAATCCTCACCGCTTGTCATCATTACGGTAGCTCCCCCCATGGAAACACCGTGCAGTATAATCTGTGTATCCTCACCGTTTGCTTTCAGAACGTTCTGTATCCACTTCAAGTAATCCTTACGTTCTGGCCATCCAAATCCGATATAGTCACCCTCACTTTCTCCATGTCCTCTGGCATCCGGCAGCAAAATATTATATCCAAGTCTCTCATAATACATTCTGGCATACCCGCTCATTTGAATTGCATTTCCAGCATACCCATGAGCAATAATCACTGTCTTATTGGAATGTTCAGGAGCAGCTAAATAGTATGCTTTAAGCTCTATTCCGTCATCAGAATTCATCTCCCATCTATCAAAGCTCTGGGTATCCCACCACTCTTGGTCTGCCTTCGAGGTATCTTTAGATTGTTCTACCTCTGGACTGGACTGCAGGTCAGGGCTTTCATTCAAGAAGTCCTTTGAAGCACGTGCAATAGCAACATGATAGAAATAAAAGCTTCCCACAGTTACAACAATGATTAAAAGTACAATAACAGAAGAAATTCCGATCATCATTTTTTTCTTCAAACTAGCTCTCTCCTAAATAAAATTTAACAGTATTAATCTATGTTATCAGATTAAGATAACATGTATATTTGAATATTCAAAATCATAGTATTGTAAACTCATGTTATTCACTACGTGATTAGTATTCTTTTAACTTAATATTTTATATAGCCTTAATGGACAAAATACCTACAAAAAAAAAGCCCCAAGTCGGCAAAATGCCAACATGGAGCTCTGCTATTTTAGTGAATTAGAATATGCATGCGCTTGTAATAATTACTAATAAGATGAACAAAACTAAGATTGCGCCTGTAGAAGTAAAAGCACCACCAACATGACCAAATTCAGCACCCATGAGAAGACCTCCTTCGTATTTAGAATACATCATAAGATATGTAGATAACCCCTTAGAAGATTGGGCGTACGGTTAAAAAAAAGACCCCACTGGGTTACCAGCGAGGTTTAGGGCTATACAATTAATCAGAAACTAAAATACCATCAAAGCTTTCTGGGCCCACACGTACTGTACCGAGAAGATTAGAAGAAACAAATGCTGTATAAGTGAGCTGAGGAGTAATCGCGGGTAAGAAGTCATCTGCCGAAAAAGTTATTACTTGTGGAGCCAATATACTAAGACCAAAAGTTGAAGTAGCAGAATACACTTTTGGATCAGTAGCCAAGGTTCCTCTTACAATCGTAATTGTGATACCCACTAACGCTAGCGGAAGTGTCACTGATATCGTTCCTTTAAGGAGAACACGTGGATTGGTAGTCACTCCAGCCGTTAACAACCCAATCTGTCCAAAAAGCTGCGGCGTGTTAAGTACCGTAATAGGAATCGCTATAGAGTTGGCTAGGCTGGCATTTTGAGATGTTCTTGCATCAAGGTAAGTTCCCATCGTTGCACCCCCTTTATAAATTGGCATACCATAATATATTAGTGTTCTCGACTGAATGCATAGCCACATTACCAGTGTAAAACGATTGTTTTATAAAACTCATAGGCAAGATCTATTTATCATCTTTTTTCGTCCCATCCCTTTTATTAAAAGCCAGTTCAAACAAACCGGTCGCTGATAGCCCCGCAAGCCCCCCCGCCCAGAGTCGCAGAATCAGATTCATATCAGTGAACGGATAGGCAACTGCTCCAACCAGCAAGCCAATAGCCAACCCCACTACTGGCACAATGTTCCGCGGAAGTTCAATGCTATTCTTCACAAGTTGTACAAGTGCCATTACAAAAACAGCTAGGACTGAAGCAAAGGCAAGCACACTGTTGAGAGCATCGTTATACATGTTTTTTAATCCTCCTTATTTCATTTTTTACTTCCTGTTACAAGTAAACCTGCACGGTTCAGCACCGTTAATATGCGATAGAAATCGTAACTGCCACCCGATGGAGTATCGAGAAGTCCTGCCGCAGTCGCTGCTTTCACAGCCGCCTCAGCCCATGCAGGGACATTCATGACTGCCCGATTTTCAATGAATGTTACCCGATCCGTAAGCTTATTAATCGACTGCCCCTGTTCTTGCACACCTGTTTTCAGCGTATCCCTGCTATCTGTAAGAGCTGCTATAAGAGCACGCAGTTCCTTTACTTCCGATTCTAGACTAACAAGCTTTTGCTTATCCTCTGCTGACATCTCATCATCTCCTCCCATGGATTTGTCGTCATATTGATACAGATTATAGGTATTCATAATTTGAATCAGCTTAGCTGCATAGTTCGGATCAGTAGCGTAACCAGCTGCGGCAATCTCTTGTGCAGCCTCCTTGCCACTTGCACCGAGAACCTTGCTGTAAAGGTTGCGATTCCATGAGACTCCATTCACAATCAAGTCGGAGTGATCCGCGATAGATTCTCCCCAATTGTTATAGGCTCGAAAAGGGGCATTAACTTTAACAGCTTTACCGTTAATATATTCAGTAGTTTGTACAGTAATGCTGCCAGCAGGTCCACTTCCTTTGATCCCAAACAAATTATTCGCTTTGATAGTCAATCCACTGCTGCCCCAGCCTGACTCCAGAGCCGCTTGAGCAATGGTTAACGAAGCAGGAACCTTAGTGAGCTGCATGTCCTTTACAGCAAAATTCGCAATCTTCGCTATAAACTCGCCTTCTGTCATCTCATCACATCCTCTCCATTTATTAAATGCGGGGCATCATAAAATGACTGTGCTTATCCCCTTCTAACATTGTGTTTTTACTAGATTCGAATCCAACTCGGCAACAAAAAAAGCCATCCCATTACCCATGAAATGACTGCTGGAGTAGCCTCAATGATCTGAACATCTAACTTCCTAATTACATCTCATTCGCTTACGAATCCGCTATCGGACTCAGCCGACCTTAGTACGCGGCTTTAGCTCACATTTGGAATGTTAACGGACCCCATAGACGTAATTAGCACCAAAAGCACTCAATATCAAGCTCTTCATATGGAATAATGTCTCTGGGGTCCGAATCCATGCTCAAAAGGTTAAAAACATGCTAATAACGTCATCCGGGTCCTTAAGCTTCAGTAGACTGAATATGACTCGGTGGTGTAAAAGCAGCAATTAACAATCCCAAAAAAAGGAGTAGTAGTTCTCCTATTATTAGAGAACTACTACTCCGTTGTCTTTCATGACATCGACCACTCCTATCCACTATGACGTGGAGCGTCTATGTAAAATGGAGGGGTGCACTTCTCCGTAGCTCAAGCGGTGCCTTAAGTCCTGCATAATGCATCCTCAACTCCTTTCACCCGGACAATATGTAATTATTAGTAAATCTAGCTTGTGAATCCCGTAGAATTAGCGTAATATATAGTAATAATTTACTATATAGGAGGGTCTAACAGACTATGCCTTCATATTATTTTAAAGAAGTATGGACACCCTTGCGCTGGGTAGGTATAAAGTTTTTTCGTGATGATGATGGATTCTTATGGATTAAATGGTGGGCAAAATCCAGAAAACGGTTACGTTAACGCATACTATTACATATGCAATAATAAATAGGTTTAGCAGTTAGAGTACTCATAATAATCTGCGCTGCCACCCCCTCCGCTTCAAGCATTGATTTGCTAGCGGAGGTCTTTATGATCCACGCTAGCATCTGATGCCGTCAGTTTACTAATTCCCTACTTTTGCCCCAAATGAACGTGCCAAGAGTACCGCCTGTTCAATATCCATCCGCACTCCCTGCAGATCCAGACTCTTTAAATCAATTCCTTCAACAATCGCTTCCCGCATATCCGCTCCCTTAAGCTTGCATTGAGACAATTGTACACGGCTCAAATCCGCTCCGCGTAAGTCACTTTTTTGCAAATTACAGCCCATTAAATCCGCTTCTGTAAATCGAATCCCTCGCAGATCCTGTCTGCTTAGATTAGTATGTCTTAGGTTCGTGTACGACCAGTCCCCTCCGAGTAGGGAGATTCCGTCCAAATATGCATTTGAGAAATCCGATCCAACCATCTTGCAATCTTCGAATTTAGATACAAACAGGTTCGCTCCCGTAAATTTACAATTGGTAAACGCTGAACCTTTATGGTGAGACGCATTAAGCATGGCTCCAGTAAAATCACAATCAATAAATCGGCAGCCAATAGAGTTCATCTCTTCCATAGAAGTGCCTTTGAAGGAGCATTGCTCGAATGTACAGTTATTTAACTCACCATCCTGCAAGCTTCCTTGATCAAAATTGTGATTACGGAACGTTTCATTAAGGTATTGGTACATATAAATCTCATCACCTTCGTTAGTATTAAAAAAATTAATTCTTAATTAAAAATAGCACTTTAGTAGATTGTTCTCAACATTCCCTTTCGATATAATAGCAAATAAACAATGGGGAGGAAAATTATGGATGTGTCCAGCAGGAAAGAACCATTCCGTTATGTTATGAACCATCCGCTTGAATGCTGGATTGAAGTTCCGCTTAACAATTCCGGTCCAGGTGCTGGAAAGTTAACAGAGGCTGTATTACTCGATCTTAGCCGTTCGGGTTGTAAGGTACGTACTCCTTTGAATCTTCGATTCACTGCAAGAGATACTAGGCTTATTATTCATCTTCAATTAAATGAAGAGAAGCTTCAGCTCTTATGCAGCGTCCGGTGGGGTTGGATGTTTGGGCTTGGCCAATATCAATATGGAGTTAAATTCCGCTTGGACGAAAATGAGGAAGAACGCCTAATAAGAGAGCTTGAAACATGGACCGCCACCCTTCGGGTTGAAGGTCTGTAGAACTTACCCTAACAGATGCCCTTCACTTAGAAGGACGTCTTTTTTTTGCACAAAAACGAAGCCAAAGCTAAATCACTCTGCCTCCGTTCAAAAAACTATTCCGCCAAGTTGTGGCTAAACGTCCACTCTTTTATTAACGAGCTTGATGATGACCGCTATAAGAAGAACTGCTATCACCGCTTCAAACAGAAGAGGAGCTAGATTCAAATGACCCTGTATAAGCTGTATCCCATTTGCGGTATCCGTCTCATCTATGACCTCGAACTGGAATACACTTTCCCAAGCAGTGAAGTTACTTTTGAAAATAAAATACTCCAAATAGAATATTCCATTCTGTAACAAATACGCAGTGGCCAGCCCAATCCATACTCGCCCCTTAAATTTCACACTTCGTGCAACCGTAATGGAGACCATCAAGGTAAGCATGATATAACCGGTAAACCAATACGCCTGCAAGAGAACTAACAATCCCACTTTCCAGAAATTCTCCGGAAGAAATGAGGAGGGATACATTGAAAGATACACACCAAAATGGATCAAAGCTATTAAAATAATACCCAGCATTAGAGCTAAATAGAGCACTAACGGAGAAAGGACTGTGTTCAAAGTTCTTACGGGCACTAGGCGACGATTATAGGAATTTATATTGTTAAAAAAGGTTTTTGCTGCCATGACAAGAAAGATCAGTCCTGCAATAACATAAGCTATTCCGTTCAAAGTAAACCGTTCATAGTCATGCAGTTTGGTAAATCCTAACCCAATCTGTGCCAGAATTATGATTACAAAAACTGCAAGAAACTTATCCCTATCCCGTCTAAAATCATACTTCACTAGCTTTAGCATTCTGCGTACACCTCTCTGAACAGTTCGTCAATACTTTTGCCATGGCGTAGCCGAATATCCTCCACCGCAGTATGCATCAGAATTTCTCCTTCTTTTATAAAAATCACATCATCAAAGATCCGCTCAATATCCGATACTAAATGGGTTGATAAGAGAATGGTACTGTCCTCTTCATAAAACTCTACTAACGCGTTAAGAATTTTTGTTCTAGCTACCGGATCTACACCACCAATGGGTTCATCCAGCAAATAAAGGCTAGCTCGGCGTGATAGGGCAAGTGTAAGCTGTAAACGTTCGTTCATCCCTTTGGACAGGTCCTTTACCTTATCTTGCGCTCTTAGTTTCATAAACTCCAACATTCGCGAGGCTTTAGTCTGATCAAAATCCGGATAGAAGTCAGTTTGGAATTTCAGAGCATCAGAAACACTCATCCAGGATTCTGTAAGCGGCTTATCAGGCATAAACGACACCACCGCTTTACTTTCTGTTCCTACAGAACCCCCAATGACGGATACACGACCAGAGGTAGGTTGTGTCAGTCCAGCGATGATTTTCATAAGTGTACTTTTGCCGCTGCCGTTACTGCCCAGCAGTCCTGTGATCTTACCCGCACTCAGATTAAAAGATACCTTGTGGAGGGCATGCTTGGATCTATATTTTTTTGTAACTTCATGAACCTCAAGTATATTCCCCAACTTGTTTATCCCCCTATTCTTTATCCTTGTTACGGATATTCTCCGCAACCACCGCTAAAATATCTTCGCCTTGAAAGCCAAGATCCTGCATACCACGAATGAAACGATCTAGCACATCTTTGGCCATTTCTTTTTTGATGGTCAGGATAGTACCTTCATTACTTGTGACGTATCTTCCCATTCCACGCCGGGTTTCCACGATTTCTTCACGCTCCAGTTCCTGAAAAGTCCTTTGCACCGTATTCGGATTAATCTGCAGTTCACTGGCAAGTTCTCGTACTGAGAGTATTTTATCTCCCGGTTTCAGCTTGCCTGTGACGATTTCACCTTTGATGTAATTCATGATCTGTATATAAATCGGCAGGTTGTTATCGAATTCGATTGTCATGATTAAGCAACATCCCTTCGTCTAAAGACGGAGAAACCTACGAGAAGAAAGACAGCTGTGTATAAGACAAGCATCACGACAGAAAAGGTCAGTGTCATTCCAGGCATTGGTGCTCCTCCACCTTCATAAGCAGATAAATTTAAGTTTGGAAACAGAACATATTTGTAAAAATCACGAGAAATAATCAATTTGTCTATCATTAATGCAAACATAGTAGCCCCAATCGTTACTCCCGTTGAAGTGGTCAATATCCCCAGCATAAAAGCAAGTGTTCCATACACAACCGTACTAACGAGATTATACAATAGGTTTGTAAGCATCTCACTCATACCCGCTTCTCCACCACTTAGTCCAAACCACAAAGCTCCTGTTCCAAAAACGGCTATACCTCCGATGACAGTCAAAGTCAAAGCATACAACAGTACAACCACATATTTGGATGCGAGGATTGCTGTACGGCTTCTGGCGCGGATAAGCAGGAACTTAATGGTTCCTTGACTATACTCTTTTGAGACAATACCTGCTGTTCCGATGATCGCAAGAATTGTAATCACTTGCCCAATCCCTTGAGAAAGCAGCATCATAGCTGAAAAATCATAAGCTGATTCAAACAGGTCAGGTGAGACAGAATGAACTATATAACCTAACAGCAGGGATAATAGAATTAATATCAGATATGGCATAAAAAATGTGCGTTTTTTTGAGAGCTTGAGCCATTCATTCACAATCAGATTATTAAAGTTACGCAATGCGGTTTCCTCCTGTCCATTTCAAGAAATCTTCCTCAAGACTTTGTTTATTCTCCGTAATCCGAAAAATCCCCACACCTTCATCACTAAAAGTAGATACAAGCTCCGGTACTCTGCTATCAAGCAGACTTACTGTCACTTCAGATCGCGCGCTATCCATAGAGATCAATTCCGCATAATCCAAGCGCTCCAAGATATTTATAGCGGATTCGATTGATCCTACACGGATGGTGAGCTTCACTTGTGCGGTTGCTTCCTGCTCCTCACCAATCGTAGTTACGGTCACCAGCTTACCATTCTGGATCACAATAGCCCGATGGCATATTTGTTCAATTTCAGTAAGTAAATGGCTGGAAATCAGAATAGAAATGCCTTCCACTTCGGCGATGGTACGCATATAATCACGCATTTCCCGTATTCCGGCCGGATCAAGTCCGTTCGTAGGCTCATCTAAAATCAATAACTTCGGCCGATTGAGAAGCGCCTGAGCAATCCCAAGACGTTGGCGCATCCCCAGCGAATAAGCCTTTACTTTTTTATTCATCGCTTCTTGAAGTCCTACCAGTTCTACAACCTCATCTATTCTGCCAGCCTCAATGTTATCCGTCATTCTTTGATACTGCTTCAGATTATCAAGTCCAGTCATATAGGGATAAAACTCTGGATTTTCAATTATCGCACCGATATGGCCAATCGCCTGCTTAAAATCCTTTTTTACACTGTGGCCTTGGATAATCACATCGCCTTCGCTCATCCTTATTAAACCCGTCATCATTCGAATCGTTGTGGTCTTTCCTGCACCGTTTGGACCTAGCAATCCAACAATTTCACCCTTACGGATATCAAATGTCAGCTTATCCACAATTGGTCTTCCTTTGATGATCTTACTTACCTCATTCATTTGCAGAACGATTGAATC
The DNA here is from genome assembly GCF_037992965.1 of Paenibacillus sp. FSL E2-0190. Classification (NCBI taxonomy): domain Bacteria; kingdom Bacillati; phylum Bacillota; class Bacilli; order Caryophanales; family Paenibacillaceae; genus Paenibacillus; species Paenibacillus sp. FSL E2-0190. The sequence continues at coordinate 3,045,347 of NZ_CP150306.1, read as the reverse complement.
TTGCATTTCTACACCACTCCCCTGTTTCATGCGAATCCTCCCTGCCAACTAATGTATTGTTCATTTTTTATATTGTGTCAGTGTCTTAGTTAAATAGTACACTAATATATTGTTGGAGTAAAGCCCAAAATAATAAATTCATGCAAATAAGGGCTTTCTATTAGACTATCAGCCAAGCCAAAAAGTTATATGAACATAGATTAGATAACAAAGGAGGAATTACAAATGAAAAAAGAAGTTCACATTTCTCAGACTTTCCCTCGCTTGACCGTGTACGATGAAGAAAACTTCAATGGACGCCGTAGAGTATATACTGGCAACCTGGGTATTCGTAATACGGACAACATCCTCGATGGTATTGAGAGCCTTCGGTTCTTCTCTACTAGCAGCAATGCTACACTGGTACTCTTCACAAGAACCCGGTTTAGAGGAAATTTCCGTGTTCTTCGCGGGAACCGCAACATTAGGGATCTGGATGATTTCATTTCAGGTAATGACGTGGAATCCATTATTTCTACTAACCAACGCTTAACCCTCGAACAAATCCGTAATATCCGCAGCAGCGGTAACTTGCCTTCGGGATATCGTTTGATCTAGGAATTGCTTACAACAACAAAAAGGAGTAATCCGGAGCCTAGCGCCCAGGTCACTCCTTTTTCCAGTCGAAACTACCGCATTCATTTATGGTAAATCTGGCGGCGAGTTGTCGAAAACGACAGTTCGTCAATCGAACTTGGAGGGATTAACCATGATTACAAAAAAAGTAACATCTGTAATATATCCTAGGCTAAGAGTGTTTAGTGAGGAGAACTTTCGGGGGCTTCGCAGAACTCTTCGCGGCAACCTGGGCATTGCAGATATAGATTCAGTCCTTACAGGAATAGAAAGCTTGCGCTTCTTCTCCACAAATCCGAACGCTACGCTTGTGTTATTCGATCGTTCTGCCTTCCGCGATAATTTCGTCATTTTGCGTGGTAACCGCAGCATCCGCGAACTGGACGACTTTCTGCGAAGAGGAGATGTCGAATCGCTCATTTCAAGCAATCAACGGCTGACCCCGGCGCAGGTTCGCACCATTCAACGTACCGGCAGCTTGCCATCAGGATATCGTTTGATCTAATTCAATGAGGACGCAGTTTAAGCCATAAGCTTAAGGTGCGCCCTCTTTTATTTTCCGCTATAATGACTCCATACATATTAAACAGGAAAGAAGGCTACTTTATGGAACCGATCGTTTCTACTCGATGGCTGCTTGCTCGGTTATACGAGCCTGAACTTGTTATAGTCGATTGCCGTTTTTTACTCACGGATCCGGAAGCTGGGCGTAAAGCCTATACGGAAGATCATATTCCCGGAGCACTTTATCTACATCTGGAAGAACAGCTTTCCGCTCCAGTAAGCGCACACGGTGGACGCCACCCACTGCCTGAGATCTCGAAGCTAACCACCGTTCTTAGCAAGGTTGGCATTAACAGAGATAGCATTGTCGTTGCTTATGATGATCAAGGTGGAGCTTACGCTTCCCGTTTATGGTGGATGCTCAGTTATTTAGGGCATGAACGTGTGTATGTAATGGATGAAGGCTACTCTGCTTGGAAAAATGGTAAATTTCCCGTCAGTGATCATCAAGCGGTTAGGATTCCTAGCCAGTATGAAGCAGATGTTCAGAAGAAGATGCTTGTTAGCATGGAAGATGTGCAAAATGTAGTTAACGACGGTGGCGCACTATTGATGGATTCCCGCGAGTCCCGCCGCTATGAAGGACTTGAAGAACCCATTGATCCGAAGGCAGGTCATATTCCCGGAGCGATCAATAAGTTCTGGAAGGATGTACTGGATGAGCAAGGGCGCTGGAAATCAACTGAGGTGCTGAAAGAGCATTATGAAGGAATTAATCCTGAGCAAGAAATTATCGTGTACTGCGGTTCAGGCGTAAGTGCCTGCCCAAATGTGCTCGCACTAGGCAAAGCCGGGTACAAGAATGTGAAGCTGTATGCAGGAAGCTGGAGTGATTGGATTTCATATGAGGAGAATCCGGTGGCTACTGGAGGAGAGTAAAATACAAGAGCCCGCGTCCGACGCGGGCTCTTGTATTTATGAGTAACTCCGATAGATAGCTAAAATCAACAAATCAAAACTCAAGTCAACAGTTAGCTAACTTTAACTACGTCTTTTATGCTGTTTAGATCGGTCAAATCCTTTCCCAATGCGCTTTCTAGCTGATTATTCCCTCTGTTTACTCCTTTTCAATGTTTGGAGAAATTATTCTAAAAATCGCTGATCCGCAGCTGATTCTCCGCGTCCAACAGCTCGAATTGATTTCGATTAAACCGGATCAGCCCGTCCTGTGCCATTCGCTGCAGTTCTCTGGACAAGGCGCTGCGGTCAACAGTCAAATAATCAGCCAGGTCGCTGCGGGTAAACGGAATTTCAAAACAGGCGGAATTGTTTTTTTTGGTCTGGAGGGCCAAATAATGCAGGATACGGTCCCGCAGCGATTTGTGGGAGACCAGATCCAGCTTTTGATAGATAGACCGGTTGTTCTCAAGTAGCAGGGCCAACATATTCTCAATGATCCGTCCCCTTAAATGGCAAGTGTCCTGGCCGGGCCGGACGATTTTATTTATTTTGATAAACAGAATCCGGCATTCCGATCCCGCCACCGCTTCATAGCCGCTGTGCTCTTGGACAAGGCGAAGCGCCGTTTCGCCAAAGATTTCTCCATCCCCGAGTTCCGAGAAAATAAATCTCATGCCTGAGATATTATCTTTGCACAGCAAAACATTGCCATGGATAATAATGCCCACCGAATCCAGAATATCGTCTTTTCTAAAAACAACCTCCTTCCGCGCAAAATCCTTGATTGTGCCCTGCAGGCAGCTCAGTGCTTGCTGCACCTCCCGGTCCGCGAATCCCTTAAACAAAGTGGTGCTCTGTATCCTGCTCAGATATTTCTGCAATTTTCTCAGCCTCCTGTTGCCATGGCAACAGAGTCATGATGAATACTCTGCTACAATAAAATAAATGAGAATAATTCTCATTAGTCATTCTCATTATATCAAATTGCAGGAATCATTCAATCAAGCAATTTGGAAATAATCAAAACACTGTACTTTGAATAGGGGGATCGTATGAGTGGAATTACAGCAGGCAAGGTATTTTTCTTAACAGATATGATCAGCGTCAAGCCGCACCGGATTGCGAGCCGAACGCTGTCATTACCCGTAGCTGCAGCCGAAACAGCAGCACAACCGGAATGGGTATTGTATGCCATGGATCAGGAGGAGACTATCAGTTCGGAGACCTCCCCCAAATCTAAAATCATCCATGTGCTGGAAGGCGAGCTTCATCTGCTGGTGGCGGCAGAGCCCTATCAATTGACAGCCGGCGCATCTGTTATCGTCCCAGCGGGCACATGGCATGATTATTCCGCCCACAGCAGCTGCAAATTTTTGCAAATCAGTATATAAAACGGAGGTATTCAAAATGGAAACAGGTTTATTTATTAAAAAACTGCCGCAATCCGCAGTCATAGATTTGAAAGAAATCATCACAATAGAGGAACAGCAGGTTTCCAGTCTGACCCTTGTACAGCGGCCAAATCTGGCAATGACCTTACTTTCGCTGGATAAAGGCTCGTCGATTGGGGGCCATTCTTCCCCGGGCGATGCCATGGTCAACATTTTGTCCGGGCAAGCGGAAATTACAATTGGAGAAGATAACTACACAGTTCATGCGGGGGAGACCCTAGTTATGCCGGCCAATATTCCGCATGCCCTATACGCAACAGAAGCGTTTCAGATGCTTCTGGTTGTAGTCAAGCCGGATAAGTAATGGGGTGAATGCGATGAAAAAGGAAGTAGGCCATAATTTTTTGGCGCGGCTGGGAAAAAAACGTTTGCGGCCCGGCGGCGTTGCAGCAACCAACTGGCTGATCCAGCAAGCCAATCTGAGTACGGACAGCCAGGTTTTGGAGGTAGCCTGCAATATGTGCACCACCTCCATTCAACTGGCCGGGAAATACCACTGTCAAATTACCGGCATTGATATGGACCCGCGGGCGCTGGAAAAAGCAAACCGAAATATTAAAAATGCCAATCTGGAAAACTATATCCATGTCCGGCAAGGCAATGCGATGAAGCTCCCTTTTGAGAATGAGAGCTTTGACGTTGTCATTAATGAAGCCATGCTCACGATGCTTAACCAGCCTGCGAAGGAAAAGGCAGTCGCCGAATACTATCGGGTACTAAAGCCTGGCGGCATTCTGCTAACACATGATATTACCTTTGCCAAGGAAAATATGGAAGAACATCTAGCCGAGCTTCGCCGCACCATTCACATCAATGTCGAGCCGCTGTCTGTTGGGCATTGGGCGGGATTGTTCCACTCCGCAGGCTTTAAGCAAGTAGACAATGCTACCGGTCCCATGTCCTTAATGAGTATCAATGGACTCATTCGCGATGAAGGGGTTATCGGGGCGCTGCGTATTGTGAAAAACGGGCTCAAGAAAGAGAACCGGGAACAGTTCAAAAAGATGTTTACCTTTTTTAATACGACGGGTAAAGATCTGAATTATATTGCCGTTTGCAGCAGCAAAAAATAGTTGGGCGCAGGCCTATCATGTCTTATGATAGGTTTTTATTTTCACTGTAATTGAGAATAATTATCAATAAAATTCATCAATATTACCATCTAGCTGTCAAAATAACCGCTTGAAAGGAACTCACGATGAAAGCTAAATCTGTTTATGCCTTGTGCCTCAGTTTACTGTTAAGTTTATTTTTTATGTTAAGTGCCTGTTCGCAACAAAAAAATGAAAATTCGCCCAAATCCGCCGCTCCCTCCGCTGGCCCGGCAGAAACACTGAATATCACGGTCGGCGGCCCTCCTTCTCCGCCTTCTCTGCCTATTCTGAGGCTAATTGAATCCAAGGCGTTGGGAGAATCGGTCAACATCGAGTTCAAAACCTGGGAGTCCATCGACACGCTGACCGCGCTGGCTAAGGACAATCAAGTAAGCTTCTTAGCTCTGCCGCTGAACAATGCCGTCGTGATGTATAACAAGGGAATGGATCTTTCCTTGATGAATGTGAATACCTGGTCAGTGATGAGCATGATTACAACAGATCCGTCCATCCAGAGCTGGGAGGATCTTAAAGGAAAAACGCTGTATGTGCCTATGAAATCCTCGCCTGTCGATTATATTACGCAGACCTTTTTGAAGCATAACGGACTGGAGCCAGGGAAAGACATCACATTGCATTACACCCAGCTGGCTGAGGGAGCTCAGCTGTTGTTATCCGGCAAGGCCTCCACAATTGTGAGCATTCAGCCGCAAATTACCGCGATACAAATGAAAAATGATCAGGTGCGCACGATCGTGGATTACAAAAAGGAATGGCAGCAGGTTACCAAATTAAACACCGATCTGCCCAACGCCGGACTCGCAACCAAGCAGTCAGTAATTGCCAGCCAGCCGGAACTGGTCGCCCGCTTCCAGGAAGCATATCAAAAAGCGCTGCAATGGACGCTGGACAACCCCAAAGAGGCGGCTCAGTTGGCCAACAAGTATTTCAAGCTGGATGCCGGTGTGGTTGAGAAAGCGATTCCGCATATGGCGCTGGATTTCGCCTCCGCTTCCGAGAGCAAAGAGGTTCTGTCAACGTATTACCAGACGCTGATGAATTACAGCAAGGACAGCATTGGAGGCAAGCTTCCCGATGAACAGTTCTATTATCAGCCTAAGTAAAAAAGCCATATCCCTGTTGGGCATTGCCTTGCTGTGGCAGCTTGTAGCTATGCAGATGGACCCTTTTGTCCTGCCTGGCCCGCTGGAGACGATGCGCACGGTCCTGAGCTATTTCGGTGATCCGGAGTTTTATTATGCAGTTTATCGCACGCTGCTCAAGCTGCTGATCGGCATGGTCTGCGTTCTGCTGCTGGGCGGCTGTCTGGGGCTGCTGCTTGGACTTTATCCGCGTTGGAAGCCTTATCTGGAACCAGTCATCGATATAATGCAATCCGTGCCGCCGATCGCCTGGCTGGGCATCGCGATCATTTGGTTTGGGCTTACGGATCTGCCTGCAATTTTTATTATCGTGTTGTCCACTACACCGGTTTTGGTGGTCAATCTGTACGAGGGATTTGCGGCGATCGATGGCAAATTGATGCGGATGGCCAAGGTCTATCATGTGCCCGGCAATAAGATTCTCCGGCATATCATATTGCCTTCGCTCAAAAGTTATCTGAAATCAGGCATGATCACCTCAGCGGGACTGGGCTGGAAGCTGGCCGTAATGGCGGAGCTGTTGACCTCCGTCGACGGGATCGGCAGCCTGCTGTCCGATGCCAGAACAAATCTGGAGACCGATCGCGTGTTTGCCCTGGCATTGTTTATGGCTATTTTCTGGAATGTGATCAAATCTTGCATTACATTTCTGTTCCGCAGCAGGGTAAGCCTGCCGACGCATTTGAATAAATAAGGGTGGGGCTTATGCTTATTACACTACAAGAAGTTTCCAAGCACTATTCGGGAGTTCCTGTCCTGGAAAAAATCAGTTTTGAAATCCAGATGCCGAAAATCATTTGCATTCTAGGCCCTTCAGGTGCGGGAAAGACAACGTTGCTGAATATCCTGTCACAGTCCGAAAACGCCGATTCTGGCAGGGTCACTGTGCATCCAGAGCTGAAGCTGTCCTATGTCTTTCAAGAGAATTGTTTGCTGCCGTGGTCTACAGTTGGTGAGAACATCAGCTTTGTTAAGGAGGCTTCTCCGACCTCTGCGTCGGAAATCGAAGCATTTTTGGAAGAGGTCGGGCTTGCTGCCTACAAGAATCATTATCCTCATCAGCTGTCAGGAGGCATGCGGCAGCGCTGCTCCATTGCCCGCGCTTTTTATCACGGCGGAAATATGCTGCTGATGGACGAGCCTTTTCACTCCCTGGACTATCATCTGCGGTTTGATTTAGTTCAGAAATTAATCGCATTGTGGGAGCGCAAGAAATGTGCCATCGTTTTTGTGACACATGATATTGATGAAGCCCTGCTGTTGGGGGATGAAATTATGATCTTGTCCCGACATCCGGGCAGGATTGTAAAAATTATTGAAATTGATACTCCACAGCGCAGCCGTTCGCTGAAAGAGCTGAGCCTGCTGAAGATTCGCGCCGAAATTTTGGAGCAGCTGCTGACGGCACAGTAATTGCCTGAATGATGCAGAGCATTTCAAAAACAGGTATATAGAAAACGCGAGTCTGGGCGGCATTGCCCTGAACTCGCGTTTTTGTGCTAAGTGATTCGGTTATGTATTTCTAGCGCCTATTTTGCCGGGTATCGTTTCAACTGCTGCTCAAACACGGTATTATAGTAAAATTTTCGCGGATAGGTATCCTCCTTCAACAACTTGTAAAGCACGGATTGACCTTCTTCATAACGGACCGCAAATTCACATTCATCATAAAAACGCCGGGACAGCTCACGGATATTGTCTTTCTCGGACGAACAGCGCCATCCGAAATAAATCATGTCTAGCTGGTCCAGCGGATCACGGTAAGTGTCGAGGACAATACAAGCGTTTGGTTGCTCTGGATTGCTGTAAACGAGCACATGTCCGGTGTGAACAGGGTTGGCAAAAAAATGTTCATAAATCTCAGCAACGGGTACTGTAATACCCAATTGATCCATGATGATCTGAAAATTCGGGTGCGGAATATAGGTATCACTCTGCTCATCCGGGTACTCCACCAATTCTGTAATGGATGCCATGACCCCAAATTCATACTTCATATAAACATCCTTCCTGTTGATTGCTTGAAAAATATCCCTATGCTTGCTATGATAACAAAATTATTAGGATGAGAGGCGATTTTCATGAAAAAAAAGCTGCGTTCTATCACGCTCAGGGAACTGGAATACAGCTATATATTGGGCATGAGAATCCATGACGAACGGAGTCTGCTTGAATTAAAGATTTATCATAAAAATGTAAAGCTCCACCCCCTCCGCATCCAACTCCTAACATGGGATGATCCTATTGCCGGTTGTCCGCTAAATACAGGCTATCTGCTGCAAAACCATAAAAAGGGTTTTGAAGATGTCTATAATCTAAATCATCCACAGCGTATCCGCGAATGGATCGAATATGGAACGGCTAAAGGCTGGGACGGCACCCGGACAATAGAGATCATAGATGGATTGGATGCTATGCAGGAAATGGGCTATGATATTACTTCATTGCGCACCTCTATATAATCAGTCGAAAACCTGTTCCAGTGCTTGCGGATAATAAGGGCTGATAATTTTATAGGCATTCAAGTGAGGATTGCTTAAATCATTATCATAAATGATCATATGCTGTCTGCTTTTTAAAATAATATCAAATCGTTGCTTGCAGTCAGCCTGAACTATCGTAATATAATAGCTGAAGTTTTTGTCAGAACTGACATTTCGGGCCGATTTCATTAATTGAACATGAGAGAAATCAGCAAAAATCCGCTCAATAACAGCAGGATCAGTAATAATGATGTCTTTCTTTTCACCGGGAACTGAAGACAATCGCGAGATTTCTAGAGAGGCGATTTCTTCCAAACGGATGGTATTGGCTACGATTCGTTTAAACGAAGTATAGCGGCTTGCTGTATAGGCCATCAAAGAGACACCTACCCCTGTCAGAAGCGCACCGACAAGCATATATTTTCTATTTTTATCCATTTCCCCATTCCTCCCAGTAATACGATTAAGTAAACTACAATTATAAAACTATATAGACACCGGTGCAAATTCAGAAACATAAAGTTCAAACGGTACAAAAGGGCGGTGAGCTCCTAATCCTCAAGCTCGTCCAGCTTCGCTTCCAATTCAGCCAGCTTACGATTCGCTTGATCCAATATTTCTTGAAGCTTTGCAGCTTCTGCTCGTTTTATTTCTTTTTTAACGGCCTTAATCTGCTGCTCCAAATAAAGAATATCGGCTTCATTTCCTGAGTTGTTCCAGATCTGTGAGTAAGTCATAGTTAGCCTCCGTTTATCTATGTCGACGATTCAATCATAACCCGCATTCCACTTCTTCAGATTAATCGATGCTACTCTTGGAGTCTAGCTAATCAACAAAAAACAATGACCGATTACTATTCTATATTCAGCACTCTTTACTTTATAAACAAAATAAAGAAGCAGCGAGTTCCTCCTCTGCTTCTTTGTTGCGGATTAACCTGAGATCTCATTTATTTAGCCAGCAGTTTAGGGAACTCATCCAGCAGCATGCTGCTGGTCAACATATCGTCATAATTCCATTTAGTCTCCACAAAAGTAACTTTTCCGCTCTTTACAGCAGGGAGCGAGCTCCACAACGCAGTTTTCATTAACTCATTAAAGGAATTTTCCGCATCAGCATTGGCCGGATAGATGACAAACAAATGGTCACCAATAAGCATCTTATGCATTAGCTCAGGGGAGACCTCAATATAGGGTGCACCTTCTGCCGGCTCGATTTCCTTCACTGCCTCGGACATTTTGTAGCCCTGCGGCTGATACAGCAGTGCAGGAATACCACCAGTTTTCATCAAATACATTGTCTTGTTCCAATAATAAATCAGCACTACCGCTGTTTCTCCTTCGGCAAGTTTGCCTTCCTGACGCAATCCGCTCCACATATTCTCGGCCTTGCGATTATATTCGGACAACAGTTGCTCTGCTTCAGCCCTTTTACCCACTATCTCACCAATGACAGGCAGACGCTCAGACAAGGGTTTACTCTGGTCAAATACAACAGTAGGTGATATTTTGGACACTTCTTCATATTGTTTGTCCATCACATAACCCAGCATTGTCAAATCCGGTTCCAGATCCAAAACAAGTTCCAGATTTGTAGGAAATCCAATATCCTGTGCCGGGGTTGTCTCCTTATCCAAATAGACTGATTCTTCAATAAACCGGCGGTCGACACCGACCGGCTGAATCCCGAGTGCCAGCAGGTCTCCGATCGAATTACCTTGCAGCACAATCCGCTGTGGACGCTCTGGAATATCAACCTCATGCCCCTGACTGTCTTTATATACTCTTGTAGATTTTGAATTGGTGGCTGAGTCCGGTGGACTTGTCTCTGTTTGCACAGAGGATACCGGACTAGGGCCAGCATTCACAGAATTAACAGGACTGTTCCCTGAAGAACAAGCACTAAGCATTAAAACCAGACATAACAGCATCGCTGCTCCCATTGACATTTTTGTATTTCTAACCATCGGTAAATCCCCTTTTCTTCTATATTGATAATGATTATCATGATCATTAACAATATAACTTGGCTCAGCCCATCCTGCATTAGACAATCTTAGCCTGATTTTAGGACGATCTGATCCTTTGGCAGAGCCTAGGGCCAATGACTTAAAATTACCCGGAGTCACACCGGTTGTTTTCTTGAAAATACGGATGAAATAGGATAGGTCCGTGTACCCCACTCCGGCGGCAACCTCCTGCAATGATGCATCGGTATTTAGCAGCAGTTCCTGCGCCTTATCTATTCGCGTCCGAATAAGAAAATCAATCAGACTGGTACCCGTCTTGCTTTTAAACTGCTTCGCCACATAGGCCACACTATAATTAAGCTGCTCTGCAATAGAGGATAAGGTAATAGGCTGACTGTAATATTCTCGTATGTATCGAACTGCTTGCTCCACCAGATCCGGCTTGACGGGATAGACTCCATATGCCTGTCTCTGCCGCTCAACTTCGTAGACAAATTGATAAAGCATTGCTTTGATCTGAATCCGTTCAAGTGAACTTGAGTCCAGCCATTTCCAGTGCATCTCCTTTACTTGTGACAGCAAAGCCACTGGAGCATTCGGAGCAAATTCATATTGTTTTTGAAAAGGACTGTTTCTTTCAAAAAGTCTACGTACACCTGATCCGGACGTTAGCGAAAGTGAGGCTTTATAGAAAATAAAATAAAACTCCATTTCCTCCCTGACCCAATCAATATCCAGTTGCCCTCCTTTTCCGCTGTGTAGGATATGAAAACGTTCTGCAGCATGTTTATTTCCATTGAGCCGAAAAACCACGTTGCCGCGAACCATATATAAAAAACCTGCAGCCGGGAACCTATAGGAGTTCAGCTTGTCTCCTGCCTTAAACAACATATGGCGAATATCAATCAGCCGGATATGTGCATAATCCCAGAGCATCAAATTATCATCAGCGTTTAAAATCTTTACTCGCCTCCTTCCTATCGGAAGTATAATTGATAATCATTATCAACCGCAAGAGCTGGAAGCAATCTACAAACAAGAAGTCTGATAAAGGCAGTTAAGCATCACCTAAAAAAACAACAGTTCGCCTTGAATCAGTAGATGCAATGTGCCAAGCTACAGGCTAATTGTTAAGATCTCCCTCTCCCCCCACCATCTTGAAATCCCGCACCAGTCAAGGATTTATTCTGTGCATCATCCATTTTAATTTAATTTTTTCATTCTCAAAATTACTATTTCGAAAATCTCACTATCTTCCGATATGTTCTTATGAGCTATTTGCTCAGAGACAACTTGGGGGAGATGGTAGCATGTTACAACAACTAAAAAAAAGGCGGTTTGGTTCATCAAGCATAGCAAATACTTTGTCCATTGTACTTTTAGTTATTATTGTTGTCGTCTTCTCAATCTTGGGAACCTTTATGTTTTCCAGCACTCGCAGCATACTTGTGAAACAACAAGAATCTATGCTTCAGACCAAAACACAGGCACTTGTCAGTCAATTTGATGCACTATTTAAGGAAAAGGGTTCACTGGTCAAGCAAATGTCAACGAATAACTTATTCAAACAATACATCGAAACCACCGAAGCTCCTGAAATGGCCAAGACTTCTCCGCATGCCGCTGAAGTAGCAAAGACACTAGCTGACATAGTAAAGGTGGAACCCACTTTTGCAGATGCATGGATTGCGAGTACTGCCGGCAAAGGTTTTTATATCCTCAACAATGGTACGACATCAGATGCTGCTTTTAACATTAAAGAACGGCCGTATTATAAGCCAGCAGTCGAAGCAGACGGCCTGTACTACTCCGATCCTTATATTGACATCACTACAGGTGATATGCTGATGGGTATTTTCTATCCGATAAAAAATGACAACAATACATTAATCGGTTTTGTCGCGGTTGATATAGCGTCTAAAAATATCCCTGAGATAATGGAAAGCTATAAGCTAGGCAGCACAGGTTATTCCATTCTCGCCTCCAAAACAGGTGATATTCTGTATCACCCAGACCAGTCTAAGGTCACAAAGGAAAAGATTAATGAGCTGCCAGGTGATCTTGGGGGAATCGGCAAGAAAATGATCGCTGGTGAATCCGGCGTACATCTGATTAATGACAACGGAGAACGCCGTTACATCGGCTATGCTACAAGTAAAGATACCGGCTGGTCCGTAGGTTTAACTATTTCAGAGCGGGAAGTGCTCTCCGAATTAAAAAAGTTCACCTGGATTACGATTGGCGGGTTTGTTGCAGCGGCGATTCTGCTCGTTCTATTTTCGTATATCACGCTCCGTTATCTGCTCAGATCTATACCGAAGCTGCTTACCAAAATCAAACGGGTGGAAAATGGGGATTTGACGGTTCAATTTGATGCCTATTCCAACAACGAAATTGGACAAATCTCCAACGGAATATTCAACATGGTCCAGAAAATTCAAGGGATGCTCCAAATAGTGGGTACCTCCGCTCAGGTATTAAACCAGTCCTCAAAGGATCTGCAATCTATTTCTTCCCGTACAGCTATAACGATGAACGATACAGCCACAGCCATTAATGAGATTGCGAATGCAACCAACTATCAGTCGATCGAAACGGATACGATTTTGCAAAAAACCGGATCATTATCTGGTCAAATTGACGAAATCGCTAATGATGCCATAGCCATAGAGACGATGGTGCAGGCTTCTGCCGACCAGAGCGAACTGGGGTTGGGTGTGTTGGATCAGTTATCAAAATGGGCAGAAGAAAATCATAACTCCACTCATTCGATATCGTCTGCCATCCATGATATTGATCAAAGCCGTCATGAAATTTCGAGCATCGTGGACACGGTACATCAAATCGCTACGCAAACCAATCTGCTGGCACTAAATGCTTCCATAGAAGCAGCACGTGCGGGAGAACAGGGACGCGGATTTGCCGTTGTTGCCGGAGAGGTTCGCAAGTTGGCGGAGCAGACTGCACAGGCTACACAGGAGATTGGCAGAAAGGTTCATGAAATCGAAGAGAAAACTAGAGCATCTGTGGAATACACAGCCCAAGGACTTGAAATTGCCGAAGAAAATGCAAAATCCGTGCAGGCTACGAAACAGGTATTCTTTAGCATCAACAGCGATTTGGAGGCTTTAAGATTACGTATGATTCAAATCAGCAGCAACACCTCCAAAGTCCATAAACACAAAGATGAAATCCTACAGGCACTCGAAATCATTTCTTCAACTACAGAAGAGAATTCCGCTTCAACCGAAGAAGTTAGCGCAAGTACGCAGGAACAATTGGACAGCATTGAACAGGTTGCCGAACTGTCCCTGCAGCTCAATCAGTTGTCCAAAAAGCTTCAGGACGAATTAAACCAGTTCCAGGTCGAATAGTCCTTTAGTCATCCGTAATTTGCACAGTCGTAAGACTGTCCTCCCTTCTAGAAAAATTAAGCAGCCAGTGCATGCCGATAATCTATCGGCGCGTACTGGCTGCTTTTAGTTTCAATTCGCTAGTAATGGTCTCTTCAATAATACGGTACAGACCTTGAAACTTAACTATTGATACGGGTCAGGAATTTCCTCCCACTGACCAGTAAAGACATCTACTTTAATCGTGAATTCCCTGCTTCCTTGCCTAACATCACTGAACAAATAACCATCCCCGATAAAGCCTGAAATCAAGTCCGTATCTGTTGGCTTGAAACCCTCTGTATCAAAGATTGGTTGGAGTAACTTATACAGTTCCTTCTGGTATTCTGTACCGTTAGAGATGTTCCACAGATCTATCGCTTCTCGGTTTACAAGACTTCTCAGTGGACTGCCAGAAGTTACGTCATGAACCGTTCCGGTAAGCGGATTTATTTTATAGCTATTGCCTTCCCCTACGCCATTCAGTGGATCTATATCCACCCTATACTGATCTCCGTCTTTGCTAAAGGTCCAACCACTTGCCGGAAGCTGTTTTTCCATCATGGACTTGATATCCTGTTCACTGAGTGGTAGAGATATAAACGATCCATAGTACATCTGTGCGCTCTCAAGGGTCAGATTCTTCCCGTAAACGGCAATAACGTCGAGCGGAAACTCAGACATAGACGCCGCACCGGACATATGGGCTACAATTTGGTCATCTATCAGTTCGTATGAAACTATAGAGCCAAATCCGACCTTCTCTCCCCAAGCTCCCTCCGTGTAATCATACACTTTGGTCAAATGCTTTCCGTCCAGTTCAGCAGATACATAAGTGTGGTTATTTCGATGTGTAATGGATGATTTCAGCTTCTGATTCAACGTTTCGATCGGATCTTCGACCACAAGCTCTTCCAAGCTAGCAGGCTGGAGCACATGAATCTCACTCATAGAAAGTCCAGTACCCGTGCCGGTCGTAATGCGTATGAAAATTTCTTTCGTTCCATCTCCGTTCACATCTGCTTCTTCAATCAATGGAGGCCGAGTTTTATCTTCTCCTGCATTCCACAAGAACGTACGGCTTACTTCACCACGCACATCTACCGTGACTTTATGCAAAAGTGTATTCTCCCCAGTGGGATTAGCAAATACCGTGATTCCGTTTTTTTCCGCCAAAAGAGTGCCTTTAACCCCGGAAGCCGTGGTATTTTTATCCTGCACTTCTGCCTGAAAAGTAGCAGGAGCGCTCATTGCCGGAGCTGATGCAGAATTCAGCTTTGCTCCTGTAAGGGTACAGCCACTTAAGATCATAATTACAGCGAGGCCCAGCATTGAGCTTTTTGCCGTAAATTTTTTGTGCCTGGTGATCATAATAATCCTTCTTTCCATTTCCTTTTTACTGCTTGAAATGCCAGCTGTACCTGCCAACCGGATCGGATCGGGTAAGGTTTCTAACAATTTAAGAAGTGTCAAGGCATAACTTCTGTGGCAAGCTGGTTCAAGATGCTTCAAGGCCAGAGCATCACAGGCAACCTCTTGATCCTCTTTCATTTGGCGTACGGCATACCACAACAGAGGATTAAACCAATGCATGGCCAGCAGCAGACCTGTCAGCAGATTTAGCGAAATGTCATGGCGCTTCACATGTGCCAGCTCATGAAGGAATATATGACGGAGTCCGTTCGTCTCCAGAGTGTGTAAAGTAGAGGTGGGCAGCAGCAACTTGGGCCGCATAACGCCAAGTAGTGTCGGTACGGCAATCTGCTTCGTCCCGATCAGCTTGACTGGGCGACGCACCTGCATCTCCTGCTTACAGGATACGAACAACCGTTGGATTTGTGAGGAATGGATCTCCGTTTCCTGTCGAACCCGTGCGGTAAATCGCAGTTGCGCTCGAACCGACATGCCCAGCACCACCGCCGCTCCGCCAAACCACACCAAAACCAGTACATGTATCGGCTGCCATCCTGAATCGGTTTGCGGATTGACTTGTGCCATAACATCCGATGTCGATTCTCCCGGCAAAGGTCCAGTTTTTGCAATTCCAGTAACTGACGGCGGTTCCTTTTCCCCTCCGGTCAACTCTGGGACATAAGTAAAGCCAACTTCCGATTGCGCTGACGGAATAAAGGAACTCTGCGCCGTTTCTTTCTCCAGCGGCAACAGATTAAAAATACTAAATGTGCTTTCAGGTGCCCAAGGTATAGCCAGCCTCACGATCAATGGTATCCACAGAAGATACGTCCAGGTAGGTTTCAGACGATCCTTGAACAGAAAGCGGGTCAATAAGATCAGCAGAGCCAGCACGCTCGCCATGGCAGACAGCGACAATACCTTGACGAACAGATTGTATGCAGCTTCCAGCAAGCGGCTCAGTCCTTTCGTTCATCCAAAATTCTCTTCAGTTCTTCAATATCTTCCCGGGACAACTTTTCATCCTGCAAAAAATTGACCAACATCGGGCGCAGAGTTCCACCGTAGATCCGCTTCAGAAAGGATCTTGTCTCCGATTGGACACATTCCTCTTCCCGCACCAGCGGATAATAGGAATACACCCTACCTGTCTGGTTATAACCAATAGCCCGTTTCTCTGTCAGACGCTTAATCAACGTCCGTACCGTCTTTGGGTTCCAGTCCCTGCTGCCTTCTAGTGCTTCAACAATCTCACCTGCAGTGCGTGGGGCACTTGCCCACAGCACCTTCATCACTTCCCACTCGGCATCCGAGATCTTTGGAGTTTCCGTAGACATCATTCTATCCGCCTTTCTTTCCTCTGTATGACTACACTTGTAATCCAATATCCAAAATATACAAGTCAGCATCGTTTATGTCAACCCTAAACTCCCAGCTCACCACGGTTTATGGACAATGTACACGGAGATTCATGATTACGTACATTAATAGCAATAATACGGCTTTATTAGTCAAAGATGACTTCAAAGAGGTGGAACCTATGCCTATAAAAACAGGTAATCAATACATCGAACGAATCGACCGGCAAAAGATCAATATCTGGTACAAAGGAACACGTGTTGAAGGTCCTTTATCCAAACACCCTGCCTTTCAAGGTCTCTTACAAACACAAGCCGAAATGTATAACATGCAGTGTGATGAACGTTATTTGGCGCAGATGACCTATCCTTCACCTGATACTGGAGATCCGGTTGGTTTATCTTTTCTTCCACCCAAAAATGCTGAAGATTTAGAACGCCGGAGAAAAATGATTGAACTCTGGTCCAACAGACATCACGGATTTTTAGGACGTTCCCCCGATTATATGAATACGGCCATCATGTCTCTGTTCACAGCTGCTGATATCCTTGAGGATCATAATCCGAAATATGCTGAGAACCTCAGAAAATACTATGCCTACTGTCGAGATCATGATATTACCTTATCCCATGCTTTCATCCAGCCTCAAGCCAGCAAAATATCCGGCCAGATTGATGCTACAGAGGATTCTATCGCTGCAAAAGTCGTAGAAATCAATGATCAAGGGATGTTTGTTACCGGTGCTTTTATGATGGCAACACAGGGAGCTACATGCGATGAAATGCTTGTATTCCCAACTCCCTCACCCTCACTTGTGGATGATGATAATCCCTTTGCGTTTGCCTTTGCGGTGCCTAATGATCTGCCTGGGATGACTTTTTTTTGCCGTGAAAGCTACGCTGCCTCATCCACCTACGACCATCCGTTAAGTTCAAGATATGAAGAAATGGATACCCTTGTTATCTTTGACCGCGTACTGATCCCTCATGATCGTATATTTTATTATGGCGATGAGAGGTACTGTTCCCGATTATTCGGCGAGAGTAACTTTCATACGCATATGGCCCACCAAATTATCACCCGCTATATTGCAAAGACCGAGTTTTTTCTTGGTATGCTAGAGTCTTTGGCGGAAGAACAAAATGCTGTCCTTGAGGCCTACACGATTTTGCCTATTTCCAGAATATTAACCTATTTAGAAACTTTCAAAGCCTTAAGACTTGCAGCGGAAATAGGGGCTTCGCTCGACAAATTTGGATATCTCGTTCCAGATAAAGGTCCACTGTTGGCTTCAACCATTCACTTTTCAGAGTTTTATCCAGAGATGGTTGAAATGGTTCAAAACCTCAGTTCAAGCGGGCTCATCATGATCCCCTCTGAAGCCGACTTTACATCAAGCGCTGGTTCGTATCTTTATGAGTATTTGAAGGGAAATGTCTCGGATGCGTGGTATCGAAATGCCTTATTCCGGCTGGCTTGGGAACTAGGAGCGGGTGCATTCGGAGGTCGTCAAACCCAGTTTGAGCGGTTATTTTTCGGCAACTCCCAAACAGTGGCCTGGCGTATGTACAACAGCTATGATAATCACGAATATTTTCGTCAAATCGTTCACGAATTTATTGCCCCTGATGCCCACTTGTCTAAGTCAACAACAGATGGAATTTCCAATTAATCAAGAGTTGCGAAGGTTTATAATGATGTTTTTCAGGATTGATTAAGAGACTGCTTCCGCTCTCTTTTTCAGTCCTTTTTGAGCTTTATCAACAAACCAAATTAGGAAGAACTAGATGCTTTTCCATACCTGCACTGGACAATTCTGTAATAAGTTGTTTATAGTTTATTAGCATTAGGAAGTGATTTGCTAGCTTAGGAGGGAACAATGAACTATGGGACATATCATAGTCGTAGAAGATGAACGTGCAATCAGTGACTTAATTACTATGAATCTAAAATTAGTCGGACATACCTATAGCAAGGCTTATCGCGGGCTGGAGGTTATTGAACTGCTGGAACGTGAAAAGGCTGATTTAATTCTGCTCGATATAATGCTGCCCGAACTGGACGGTTTTGAGATCATGCAGCGGATTGCTCACTTACAAATTCCGGTGATTCTGATCACCGCAAAAGATTCACTGGCTGATCGCATCAAAGGCTTTGAGCTGGGCGCCGATGATTATATCATTAAACCTTTTGAAATCCTTGAATTGTTGGCAAGAATCAATGTGGTGTTACGCAGGAGCGAAAAAGGCATTTCCAATTTTCTCTGTGAAAACGTTGAGGTACGTTATCTTGAGAGGCTTGTGATGGTGGATCAGATACCCGTAGATTTAACCGCTAGGGAATTTGAGCTGCTTGAGGTCCTTATCCGCAACAGAAATATTGCTTTATCAAGGGAAAAGTTGCTGGAATTAGCCTGGGGCTATGATTTTGAAGGAGATACCCGTACCGTAGATGTTCACATCAGACAGCTGCGCAAAAAACTAGGCTGGGAAGAACGAATTAAAACCGTATTTAAGCTTGGTTACCGCTTGGAAGTTCAGGTCTAGTATGAGATTCTGGCATAAAATTCTGCTGTCAGTCCTCGCTTTCTTCATCGTCGCCCTAGATGTGAGTGTAATCATGATTATGAAAAAAAGCTGGCAGCTGAACATGGACAGCGAAATGCAGCGTGCTTCAAGCGAACAGCTATTAATTGCAAACAACATTTATGAAAATCTTGAATCGATTCAGACCCGTGGGGCCACACTTACCTCTACTTTAATCTCAAGTGTGGCTCAATCCTATGGTGAATTTTATCATAAGCAGGGAATCGGACTACAGCTCTGGGAGAATGACCAGCTGGTTTATCCGAATGTCGGAGTCCCATCAGTCTCAACACCGGAGTCACATTCTATTCAACTCTCTACTGAGCTCCCTGCTCCCTATCAAGCTTTGTCGATCGTTTATCAACGTGATATCAGTGACCTGTATGCTAAGCAGCATGAGCTGAACCGTTTTTTTGTAATGATTAACTGGATTATCGGTCCAATTCTGCTCCTATTACTCTACTTGCTGATCCGGCAGTTGACCAAACCACTTAAACAGCTTTCAAAAACTACAAAAACGATCGCTGAAGGCAAATATACCGAGCGCGTGCAGTTGCGCAGTAAAGATGAATTTGGTGAGTTGGCCCTGAACTTTAACCGAATGGCAAACGCAGTGGAGCAGCACGTGATCGAACTGTCTAATATGGCCGATGAAAAGCAGAGAATGGTCGATAACCTCGCCCACGAACTGCGCACACCTTTAACCAGTATGCAGGGATTTGCTGAATTTCTGACTTCCGCGAATATAGGCCAGGAAGAACAGCAAATGGCTGGTCAATATATCCTTAGTGAAACCTTACGCCTGAAGAATTTAGCCTTCAAACTGCTGGATTTGTCCGTCCTACGGCATCATCCTCTGACTCTGAAACAAGTAGACATATCAGATTTGTTCAAATCGGTTAAACAGATTGAGCAGCTTAAATTGGACGAAGCAGGCATCAAACTAGAAATGGATTATTCCATCCCTGCGGTTTGGGGTGATCATGATCTGCTAACTTCCTTCTTGGTTAACCTTGTCGAAAATTCCATTCATGCCTCTCCGCAAGGGAGCACCATCCGCTTGCTTGCCTATGTATTACAAAATGAAGCCATATTGGAAGTATGTGATTCAGGATTTGGGATGACACCGGAACAGAGCGCGCGTGTTTTTGAACCCTTTTATCGAGGTGAAAAATCGCGCACACGCGAATACGGAGGTGCGGGTCTTGGTTTATCTTTATGCAAGCAAATCGCAGATGCGCATCAAACTAGAATTTCACTGAATTCTACTTTAGGTCAAGGAACAAGTATCCGCATCTTTTTACAACTCCATAACATCTGTTCACCTACTCTATAACATCTATAGTTTAAGGTTAGGAAGATTCAGCATCATCCGAAGCAAATGGAGGATATTCAAGTGAATAACAAATTCCCCACTACTTTAGCTATACTCCTGTTCTCGGGGAGTCTGCTAATCGTCAGTGCAGTCATTCAAAACACCACCCATTTAGCTTTAACCAGCACCAAAACCCCAGGGGTGAAGTTGGAAGCACCAACGCCGGTGTCCACAGTGAATGACGATCTGCAACCGCAGATGAGTCCTAAAGAAATACAAACCATTAACAATTTCATAGACATGGCGGGTCATGAGACTTCTGAATCCAAACGGACCACTGTCACACCGCCTGCTGCAGAGAATTTGAGTCAGACTGATGCCGTTATTCTGGCTGCTTCAAGCGTACGCAAATTATTCGATGTGGACATTGCCAAGCTGCAGATGCGGGTTATTCTGAGTGATACCCGAACCTCGCTGCCGTGGACATGGGCTGTACATTTCAGTCCATATAACGCCAAGACCCTAGAAGGGCAAGGTAAGGAATTCTGGGAATATGATGTACTAATTGATCCCATAAACGGTATGGTAGTGAACACGACCGCGATTAATATTGCTCTGAAAAGAACACCAATTAGCGCTTCTGCTGCCAGCACTATCTATAAAGATGCCCGTTGGATCAATGCGGCCATAACTATCCTTACAGATAAACAAAAAGAAAACCGGAAAATTGCTACAGCAACACTGATCAACACTGACACCAATGATAAACGCGGCATGGTCGCTGTTCAGATGATGCTGGAAGATGGCAGCAGCTACACGGCAGAAATGCGTTATCCTGATCAAAGTCTACGCTGCCTTACCTACGAGACTGCTCAAGTAGTGAAATAAATCAAAAATGGAATCAGCTCTTCACTAATCCTACTTTTATGTCGATAATTTATATTACATGGAAAAGTATGGAGGAGCATATGAACACTAATCGCAGAACCGAACCTTTTCGATATACCCTTAAAGAACCTGTAACATTTGATCTTCATATTCTTACTATTAACGGAATCCAGGTTCCTTCCAAGCCTGTAAGGGCTGTATTGTTCGACATCAGTCGATCGGGTTGCCACTTATCGTTACCCCTCAATATCAACCCAGAAAATAACCTAGTACGCATTGGCATGGAAATGAATCTTACGGATGAATCTATGTACATAGAAGGAATATTGAAATGGAACAAAGAACAACAAGGCAGTTTCCACTACGGCATTCAATTGGACATCCCTGAGAATGATGGTGATCGACTCCCAAGGGTACTTCGCATCCTTGCTGGAGAAGGCAAAATATTAGTTCGTTAAGATAACAAAAAAGAGTAGTTTTAATCTAAAAAAGCAACAACCCCGCGTTTTCATGCAGGGTTGTTGCTTTTTAGCTATTGCGATCCAAACTTATTGTTGTAATCCGAAATCGCAGATCACCATTTCATGGATTTTATTCTTGAGGCACATCCCGTTCAGGGGATGCTGCTACAGCTTTTTCTTTCTCCAGTACCTCTCTTAAATCATCTTGAATTCTGCGATTCCATAAGGGAACCCCTGAGCGATAAGCAGCTCTGCCCGTCAAATGCGCAGATAAAGGTGAGGTCATAAATACAAAGACAATCCCCAGTAGCAGCTTAGCACTTATATGATCTAGAAAAAATGCAAAATATAGAAAGGCCCCGCTCAGAACACATAAAACTCCAAGGGTGGCACTTTTGGCAGCGGCATGTGATCTCAGATAAACATCAGGCAGCCGAATCAGACCATAAGCACTTACAGCACTAAGCAATGCCCCCATCAGTATTAATAAGGCAAACAGCAATTCACCGACTATCTTGATCGTTTCCATGTTCAAGCACCACTCCCCTTTCGATGTATCTGGCAAATGCCGTCGTGCCGATAAAGGAAAGAATGCCTATTAACAAAATAATTTCGATAAAAGCCTGCGTTCGGAGTAAAACAGAAAGAACGGCTACCATGGCTAACAGATTAATTCCAATCGTATCCAGTGCCGCTACCCGGTCGGGCAAAGAAGGTCCCTTCAACAACCGCCAGGCACATACACCAATCGCCAGCGCCATAATCGTAAGCGAGAGCATAAGAATAAAATGGATCATTAACGGGTCACCTCCAATATCGCACGCTCAAAGGTGTCACGGATATTCGCTCTGAACTGTGCGGGATCCTCAACATCCATGGCATGAATATACAAAGTCCGGTTATCATCCGATACTTCAAGTACCACAGATCCGGGAGTAAGGCAGAGCAATGTGATCAACGTAGCCACTTCCCAATCCGATTTCAGCTCTGTAGTATATTTCAAGATTGCCGGACGTATATTAAGCTCCGGTCTCAGAACAGCTTTTACCACTACATAACTTGAAACGACCAGCTCCCGCAGCAGCAACAGGATTAGCTTAATAATTGCCCACACTTTTCCTAGATATAATCTGGGCCAAAAACGTCGCATTCCGAGCAGAATGAGGATACCGATCAAGAAACCAATGACGAAACGTGGCCCAGTCCAGTCATTGTGCAGGAACATCCACAGGAATGCTATCATGAAATTCAATAATAGTTGAAAAGCCATAGTATCACTCCTTCATGACAGCGTTAATGTATAGTGCTGGATCAGCCAGTACAGCTCCGGCTTGGCTGACAAGTCCGTTTACCGTCTCCGCACCCACACCCATCAGAATTACAATTGCGAACAGAACAGCTGCCGGTGCCATCATAGCTTTATAATGAAGTGGTTTGACTTGTTCTTCCCTTTTCTCGCCACCCCAGAACACTTGCTGGAATACCTTGATCAAGGAATATAACACTACGAAGCTGGATGCAAGTGCAATCAGCGCCAGAGCCACGTGATTCTCGCCAAATCCACTCCGCACCATCATCACTTTTCCAGCGAAACCACTAAGGGGCGGAACACCAACCAATGCCAAAGTCAGTACAAAAAACATCCAGCCGGTCCACGGATAACGTCGGATTAAACCACCCATTTCTTTTAAGCGGTCAGTGCCTGAAGCTGAGATAATCATCCCACCCAGAAAGAATAATAATGCTTTGGCAACCATGTCATGCATTAAATAAAACACTACACCATTTAACGAATCCTGAGTCGCGACAGAGATCCCAAAAGCAATAAATCCTACACTGATGATGATATTATAATTAAATATTCGGCCCAAATCGTTGTATGCCAATGCCCCGATTGCCCCAAGTATCATCGTCGCCCCCGCCATCCAGGCAATCAATGTATGGGTGAGTCCCGGTTCTTGAATAAAAATCAAAGTAAAGGTACGAGTAATTGCATACAATCCGACCTTGGTTAGCAAAGCCCCAAACAGGGCTCTAACAGCCAATGGTGGTGCACTATAAGAATCGGGAAGCCAGAAAAAGAGCAGTAAACCTGCCTTAATCGAAAATACAATTAGCAGCAGGACCGCAATGACGTTCATTACACCGCCTTGTCCCGCCTCTGCTACACGCATAGATAGATGCGCCATATTCAGTGTTCCTGTCGCGGCATATAAATAAGCAATCGTCGCCACAAACAAGGAAGAGGAAATCACATTAATTAATACATACTTTAATGTCTCTCGCAGTTGACCCTTGGACCCACCAAGTACGATCAAAGCGTAAGAGGCAACTAACAGCACCTCAAAGCAGACAAACAAGTTAAACAGGTCCCCAGTGAGGAAAGAGCCAAATACCCCGGTTAATAAAAAATGGAAAAACGGATAGTAATAAAACCGTTCCCTGTCTTCCCCAATGCTAGCGAAGGAAAAAAACAGACAAGCCGCGCCAACAATGGCCGCAGTCAAAACGAGCAATGCCGAAAACATATCGGCAACAAACACAATGCCATAAGGTGGACGCCATCCCCCCATATATAAGGTCTGGATACCGTTTGTATTTACCTGATACACAATGAATCCTGCAACAAAGATATTTACAAACACACTGACGGCACTTATGATTCGTTGCAGACGTACTCGTTCTTTCAAAAAAATGAGTATAACTGCCGTAATGGCCGGAATCAGCAGAGGCAGCACTAACAAGTTGTTCATCGTCTCTCCTCCTTGGTTCCTTCCACATCATCGGTACCCGTCGAGCGGTAAGTCCGGTATGCCAAAACAATAAAAAATGCTGTTACTCCAAAGCTAATTACAATAGAGGTCAAAATGAGCGCCTGCGGCAAAGGATCGACATAAGCTTCCGCTTCCTCACCCAGCAATGGTGCAGCACCTGTCTTGAGGCCAGACATTGTCAGTAACAACAAATGAACGCCGTGCGTTATTAAAGTGGTTCCCAGAAGGATGCGCAGCAAGCTTTTGGAAAGAACTAGATAAACACCTACGGAAAACAGTACACCGATCGCCAGGGCAATAATAAGCTCCATTAGCTATCCCTCCCGATCGTAAATATGATATTCATAGTGACACCAATAACAGCCAAGAAAACACCGAGATCAAAGAACATTGCTGTGGTCAGTTCTGTTTTGCCCATAAGTGGCAGTTGGAAATAGCCAAACGCTTGGCTCAGAAAAGGTACATCGAATAAAAACGAACCTATTCCTGTAAGAAAAGCTACAGATACCCCAACCGCGATTAACTTACGATAGTCGATAGGCAATACCTTCTCAACCATATCAATCCCAAAAGTAATGGCGAGCAGTACCAATGCGGCTGATGCCATCAATGCTCCAATAAATCCGCCTCCCGGATTATTATGTCCGGCGAAAAACAGATAAAGCGAAAATATTAGTATCATAACGAAGGCTACTTTAGCTACCGCTTGTAGTAACACATCATCACTTACAGAAGAACGTGGTTTATTATCCTTCACAGCCCGCTTCAGTGGGGCAATAGTTCCATCCGTATCCAACTGCAGTTTGATCATGGAATAAATAGCAAGTGAGGCAAGGCCAAGCACTGTAATTTCAAACATGGTATCAAAGCCGCGGAAATCAACGAGCAGAACATTAACAATATTTTTACCGCCACCCAAGGTATAGCTATTCTCCACATAATATTTCGAGATGGATTCGAACGGACTACTGCCTAAAGCAGCAAGTGCAACCAATGTCATAGTTATTCCCATCCCGATGGAAATAATTAGCTTAGGCAAGCGGGACCGAAGTTTGAGCGGCTCTTTCTCCAGCTTAGGCAAATGCCGAAAACATAGCAGGAACAATGTAACGGATACTACTTCGACAATCATCTGGGTAAGCGCCAGATCAGGTGCCCGGAACAGAACAAAGAGTAAAGTAACCATATAACCAACCATTCCTGTTAACAAAATGGCTGTGATTCTGGAACGAACAAAGGGGATAGCCAAAGCGCCCACAAGCATAACCATAACAACAATAACTTCAAACAAAGAAAACGGAGCATATTCAGTTGTCCCAAGCGTTATTCCATCGGTATACCACACGGCTCCACCAATGGCTACGATCAGAAAAGCGAAGATATACATCAAGTAATGGCGCATGGAACCTGTCATATAGGTGCCAGTCAACGCCCTAGACGATTTCTCGACCAGCCGGATTACTCCGTCATAGACTTGATTTAAAGTGTAGCCACTGCCCCATTCTTTATCGACCAGACTCCAGCGGCCATAGATTCGGTATACAATAATACCAAGAATCACAACACCAAGTGTCATCCATATTTCTGGTGTAAAGCCGTGCCAGAAATGAATATTCACAACAAAGGGTTCTCCGGTCTGCAAGATAGGGTGAATAGCATTCATTGCAGGGATAATAAGTGTTTTGGATAATATATTCGGGAAAAAACCGATAAATATAGACAGCACTGCTAGCAGGCACGGGGCAAGCAGAAGTCCAAATGGGGCTTCATGCGGTTTTTTGTCCAGCTTCTCAGGCTGATATTTTCCGAAAAAGGTGTGGAAAACCAAAATCATACTGTATGCAAAAGTAAACACGCTGGCAATCCAGGCCAAAACCGGGAAGAGCGTAAACAACGAGGGAATAGACAATATATCCAGGTTTCGGATATTCAGAACAGCCGTAAAAAACATCTCTTTACTTAAAAACCCGGAAAATGGCGGCAAACCAGCCATCGAGAAACTGCCGATCATCGCTACCGTAAAGGTAACCGGCATAATGGAAATCAATCCGCCCAGCTTTCGCAGGTCGCGGGTACCCGTCTCATGGTCAACTATACCGACCATCATAAACAAAGAGCCTTTAAAGATGGCATGGTTAATAAGGTGAAAGATAGCCGCTGTTGTTGCAGCAGTGTAAAAGACTGAATCTTCCCCTACATAAAATGCCGCTGCCGATCCCATTCCCAGCAATCCCATAATCAGTCCAAGTTGACTAATCGTTGAATAGGCTAATAGAGCCTTCAGGTCCGTCTGCTTCATCGCCTGGATGGAGCCATAAATCAAGGTGATCAAACCGACGCCTGACACAACCCAGAACCACTCATATTGCCCCGCAAAAACAGGGCTGAAACGGGCGACAAGATACAATCCAGCTTTAACCATCGTTGCCGAGTGCAGATAGGCGCTGACGGGTGTCGGTGCCTCCATGGCATCCGGCAGCCAGATATGAAACGGGAACTGAGCTGATTTGGTGAAGGCGCCTAAGAGAATTAGTAGCATCGCCGGAATAAATAAAGCATGCCCGCTAATATCGCCAACCTCACTCCAAATTTCCCGGATACTAAAGGTGCCTGTCATTACATAAAGCATTAAAAAGCCGGCAAACATCGCTAAACCACCAAATACGGTAATCAACATAGATTTGAGAGCACCATACCGCGATTTTTGCCGCCGATGCCAAAAGGCAATTAACAGAAATGACGAAACACTTGTTAATTCCCAAAAGCCGTATAACACCATCAAGTTATCCGAGAGCACAACGCCAAGCATCGCCCCCATAAACAACATTAGATAAATATAAAAAGGGGTTAACGCTTCTTTTCGCCGGTCCAGATAATAAATTGAATAGATAATTACAAGACTACCCATCCCAGTGATTAGCAAAGCAAACAACAAACTTAATCCATCCAGATGGAAAACCAAATCAATTCCTAGTGAAGGAATCCATGAAATGGTTTCATATCCCAAATCCCCACCTTTAATAACGGGAATCCGGGTTAAGAAATAAACAAACAAAACGAGTGAACCAGGGAAAACAAGCCATCCTCTATGAAGGTTGGGTGCTCTCTTGGACAAAAGTGCGATTACTAAGGCCATTAGAAACGGAACAAGTATGATTACATGCAGCAAAGGCAGTCCTCCTTTTCCACTTGAGCTTATCAAGTTGTGAACTTTAGTACTTACTTTTTTACCAAAAGCCAAAGATCATATGATTGGTAGGGCCTTTTATACAAGGCCCCAAAGTTGATAAGGGCAAGCCCGATTATAAAGAATCGGTCAATGTGCCATCACAAATATGCAGATATCTAGCCTTTCCATCTTCTTGCTCAATTCTGAATAAACCGTTCTCAAATTCTGTGTGTAGTTCGTGAAAGAACTTTCCCTTAAGCGAATACTCTCCCTGAGGTTCATCACTGAGCTGGTACTCAGCCCCGTTTTTGACCAGGTAAGCGATAACGCCTTCCTCATGGGTTTCTTCCAGCCCTGCACGCATCCGCTGCACAGCCACGACATGCAGATCCATCATTTTCATTTTACCAATGAGTTCATTGATGAAATTACGTTTGGTAAGCTCCTGCCACCGAGTTTGAGCAGATTGTCCAATGACGATCTGTGTAACCTCATTCTCTTCAGCAACTTCTACAATAATATCTGTTGTTTTTCGGCCTTCACGTTTCCGAATGATAAACTCTGCGCCAGCTTCATCGGCAAGACGTTTCCAGACCGTCATATACATTTCTTTGCTCTGATTATATTCATCAATATCCGAACTATCGACATTTAATACAAACAATGGCGCCCCTATAATTTCAGATAGTTGGACACCACGCCGGATTAAACGCTCCCCATGCGGACCATAATGAACACAAACCATAATCTTTTCATTGTGTATGACCTTCACCCTCCTGTAACATGGCCAAGAAATACAAAAGGAGCCCACTGGCGTTAGGCCCCTTGCGTAATTCTAAAACCCGATAAGTTATACTTAATTATATCTATTCCTATGTTTTTTGTAAAGTTTGTTGGTTATCATGGAACATATTTCTTTTTAATGCTTGTATCATGCCCTTCTCTAGCAGTTGTCATACAATCGTTATTATATATTCCTTTACAGGAATATTCCCTCCGTGGTATATTATCATCACAAACAGGAAATACCAAAAAGGAGGCGCTATAGAGCCGCTTAACCAGAGTATGTCATAATAGAGATACGAATGAATTTAATGAATCGAAGTGATCCTTGTTTATGAATACTAACGTTATGAGTGCCTTAGCTGAGCCCCACCGCATGCAGATCGTTGAACTATTACGCGAGAATCCTCTAACCGTTGGGGAGATTGCAGAAAGTCTTCAGCTACGGCAGCCTCAAGCGTCCAAGCATTTGCGCGTCCTTAGTGAAGCGGGCTTAATTGAAGTTCAAGCTGTTGCTAACAAGCGCATTTGCAAGCTCCGTCCTGATCCATTTAAGGAAATAGACGATTGGTTAGACTCCTACCGCCATATATGGGAAGAACGATACGATCGACTGGATGATTATTTACAAAAGCTACAGAGAAATGAAAACAATAATAAATCATAGCCTCAGGTCGAAATTGGCAGGAAGCAAACAAATTTGAGGAGGATCTATCCCATGACAAATTCTAACCCGTCCAACCAAGTGGTATCCAAAGTTGTTGATGGCAACACATTAGTATTAGAGCGCGTATTCCAAGCTCCACGTGAGCTAGTATTCAAGGCTTTTTCTGAGGCTGAGCATTTGAAGCACTGGTGGGGTCCAAAAGGTTGGACGCTTCCCGTATGTAATGTCGATTTCCGTCCAGGGGGTACTTGGCATTATTGCATGAAGTGCGTGGATAAGAATCAAGGGGATTTCTACGGTATGGAGTCATGGGGCAAGGCGTTGTATAAGGAAATTACAGTCCCAGAACAAGTCATTTATACAGATGGATTCTCAGATGCAGAAGGTAATATTTCAAAAGATTTGCCTGAAACGCTTGTCCAGCTAGATTTTATCCACCTGGAGGGTCAAACGAAGCTGGTGAATACCGGTAAATACACTTCTCCGGAAGCCTTGCAACAAGTGATTGATATGGGGATGTTAGAGGGGATTTCCCAAACCTTCGATAATTTGGACGCCCATCTTGAGAATTTACAGAAGAATAACTAGAGCAGCTATCACACGATAAGTAGGACGATGCAAGGATACTCTCTCCTGCTCGTCCTATTATGTTTATTTTGCAGGAAATAAGAACCTGATACTATTCGGAAAATATTGCAGGAAAAACGTGTCATTATGCGTGCCCAGCGGATCCGTCTCAAACTTCACTCGCTGATCCGTTCCAACAATCTTCTCTTTTAAAATATCATAAGCACGTTTGCTGTTAGGCACCATGTCCTTCTGGGCGTTTGTCTTGTGGATCCCTTCCTGTTCACCAACATACATATAAATTCTGCATTCCCTATCTAGTCTTGATGTCTCCATGAAATGAATGAAATCTTTAAACCATACAGACGCAGATATCAATATAAAATTTCCAACAGTAGCTTCAGTCTTGTACATCGCATACAGACTTATTAATCCACCTAGTGAAACACCACCCAAAGCCAATTTCTCCGGCTCGTTGGAGATGCGATAGGAGCTTTTGATATAGGGTACAAGATCCTGATAGACATAATTCAAATAATCATCGCCCTTGCCCCCAAAGGACCAATCCTTAAAAAGAGCAGGCATTTCCCAAGGTGTATATTCATCATTCCGCAACTGAGAATCAATCCCTATAAAAATAACCGGTTCTGTTACTCCCTCTTCCATATCTTTCTCTATAGCTGTAATCGCCTCTTTGAACAAAAAATCTCCATCCTGTAAGAAAACCGCTGGGAATAACCGCTCCGGGAATAAATGGTATTCTTTCGGTAAATACACGGTAATCTGACGATCCATATGTTCAAAAAGCACAAGCTCGCCTGCCCTCATTTGGGTCATATCCCCACTCCTTAACAGTTCAGTACTCGAAACGCTCTACTCATAATCGTTGGTACTACAGAAGCGTGATTTTCATTGGGTGCGACATAGTGCTTAACCTCTAAATTAGGCAAAGCATACTCATTCAATTTTGAAAATAATATTGCTGCGTCATCGACCATAAACGACTCTTCACTCCCTACGGTAATCAATAACTTTTGTTTATCGGCCGTCAACTCTTGACCCTTGCTATAGAACTGCTCCGCATACGTCAGGATTTCATGATCATTCCACCAAATGGATGGACTAGAGGCCAAATAATACTGGAATAGCTTCGTACGAGTGAATAACGTCCAGAGGACAAATAGACCGCTGAGAGAGTGACCAAACAAGGCTTGTTTATACTGATCCACATTATATTTCTTGTTGATTGCTGGCATTAACTCTAATTCTAAAAAAGCCAAAAAATTCTCAGCCCCACCATGTGGACCTATGTCAGCATTTTTCAATCGGTCCGGATATACATAATGCTTCGCTGGAGGTGTGAAATCATAAAATCTTCTTTTAGAGACCTCTTCATCTGAACCATAATGTCCAATGCCAATCACAATTGCTGGTGCAATAAAAGTTTTCGGGGCATTTCTTGACTGCAATTTCACAACATCCCGACCCAATTGAAAATATGAATTACCATCGAGCATGTAATACACGGGGAAGCCCTTTTCTGGTGCTGCTTCTCTGGGAAGAGAAACCTTTATATCGTACGTGTAACCCATATACTGAGATTCAAGTTTCCATGATTCTGTGTGTTCGAGCTCTACTTGTGTTGTCATTTTTTCTGTACACTCTCCCCTACACTCTTGACTTTGCTAATAAATATAAGAAATAAGGAATTCCAATAATCGAAACGACTATACCCACGGGTAACTCTGCCGGCTGAAATATTGTTTTGGCAAAATAATCCGAGATCACCAGCAAAAACATCCCTACCACTGCACTGGATAACATAATATAGCGGTGATTAATCCCTACTAATCTTCTGGCGATATGAGGAGCCATCAAGCCTATAAAACTTATAGAACCGGATACAGATACACAAACACTTACGATCCCCACACTGCATAACAGAAAGATCAGCTTTTCTTTTTCTACAGAGATCCCTAAGCTCTTTGTACTGGAATCCTCCAATTGAAAATAATTGAGTAAATAGCTTTTTCGATACATTATAAATCCTAAAATAAGCACCCAAGGTGCGATCGTAATGATATAAGTCCAGTTCGCGCTGTAAATACTTCCGACACTCCAAACCGCAGCCATCTCATAATCACTTGCATTCATTTTCAGAGAAATATACAACGACAACGCACCAAAACCACTGCTAATCGCGATCCCTGTCAAAATCAAGCGTTGCATATCGAGTGCACCATTCCGCCATGAAAAAATAAAGATAATGACAACTGCGGCAAGCCCACCTACAAAACCAAACAGCGGCATGGCTAGTATCGAGAACCAGCTTTCTTTAAAAAAAGTAACTCCCGACATCTGAAAGAAAAACATAAATGCAACGATGGCAGCTCCTGCGCCTGCATTAATCCCAAGGATACCTGGATCAGCCAGCCCGTTACGGGTAATCCCTTGAATGACAGTTCCCGCCATCCCCAGACCTATTCCTACTAATGAGGCAATAATGATCCGTGGTAACCGAAACTGAAAAATAACCAGGTCAAATTTAGCATTAGGATCTATTCGCAGCAGTGTTTTTATCACGTCCATTACAGACATATCAAACACGCCATTCGTAAGATGAAAATACCCGGCCACAAGGGTTAACAGGATAAAAACTAATAGTGTAAGCATATAGCGGCTAAACTGTACTTTACTTCTATCCACGCTGCTCTCCCCCTTTAACCCGAATTAAATAAAGGAAGAAAGGGATGCCAATAAAGGCTGTTACAACACCAATTGGCGTCTCAAACGGAAAGTTAATATAACGGCTTAAGACATCGCAAAACGCTAAAAAAACAGCTCCAATCACCGCTGAGCAAGGAATGATAAAGCGATAGTCTATACCTACGATAAAACGTGTAATATGAGGAATGATTAGACCCACAAAGGCTATCTTGCCGACTAAAGCTACTGCTGTCCCGGTCAGACATATAACAGATATAATACTGACAATTTTCACCCATTTTGTTCGTTGACCCAAGCTAATCGCGGTTTCATCCCCCAGGGAAGCAACCATTACTGACTTAGAAATACTAACCGCCAAGAGCAGTCCAACGATTATAAAAGGAACTGATAATATTAGCATATCTGGATTAACGGTATGTATTTTCGAGCTATACCAGACGCTAACATTTTGTGAGACTTGAAAAAACATCGCTACTGCTGAGGCGATACTACTTAAAAAAGTACCAATTACAGTCCCAATAATAGCTAACCTGACTGGTGATAAACCGTTTTTAACCAATGAACCAAATCCGAAAACCAAACCTGCTCCGATGGCTGAACCCACCATAGATAAAATAATCATCTGAACATTCGATAATCCCGGATAAAACACCATAGCCAACGTAATAACAAATGCCGATCCGTCATTTACTCCCATAATCGATGGTGATGCAAGATAGTTACGTGTAATCCCCTGCATTAACGCCCCTGAAACAGCCAGAGCCGCTCCAACTAATAAAGCGGCGATTACACGCGGAAATCTAGATGTCATAATAATGTTGTGGTCCACATTATTAGCATCGAAGTGTGTAATCGCCTGCCATATTGTCAATATTCCAATATCTTTAACACCATATAAGACGGATACAACCATTGCTAATACGATGAATAATGGAGAAGTTGATAGGATCAATATAACTTTCCAATTTTTTGTATTCATCTTATTCATCGCACCTTCGGTTTTACTTCAACAGGTTTTCAATTGCCGCATCCAGGAATCTTACTTTAGACCAAGCCGTTCCACCTTGTGCCAACGGATCAATTGCATTTACAAACACATGCTTATTTTTGACAGCAGTTACGCTTTTGAAGATCGGATTCTTGAGCAAATCATCAAGTGCTGTTGCATTATCAGTATTCTCACTAGTCTCAAACTGCAAGAAAATATAGTCCGGATTAATATCCGCCAAAGCTTCTAATGAAAGCTCTGCTTGTGCTTCTGTAGAGGAGATCACCTCAGGAATGGCAGCACCCAGATCTTCATAAATAACCGGATTCAAATAAACGCCAGCAGGATACACACACATACTGCCCTGACGAATACGAATGACTAGAATGGATTGATCTTTCAGCTTTTCTCCAATTTCAGCCTTTGCACCCGCAGCTTTAGATTCATAATCACTAATAATTTTTTCTGCATCTGTGGTCTTACCGGATAATTGGCCTAATAAGAGCAAGTTATCTTTCCAGTTTGTTGAAATATGTGAATAAGGAATCATCGTTTGAATTTTATTAAGTGCGCCGGCCACATCTTCCCCAAACTTGGAAGACCCTAAGATAACATCTGGATCCAGTTGCAGAATCGCTTCATTACTTGGAGCAAATTTATCTCCCACTAAGGATGCACCCGCTAGGTCAGTTGACAGATAACCTGGAATAGCATCAGCTATTGCAAGTACACCTACAGGTTTCACTCCCAGTATGGCAGCATCTTCCATAGATTCGAGACTTGCTGCTACAATATTATTAATCTTTGCAGGCACGACATAATCCTTGCCCAAATATGTAACGGTTTGTTCAGTGGCAACAGCCTCCTGAGCCGCATTTCCATTGTTATTTGCAGTTCCTTCTGCTGCTACTGCAGCATTATTTGTGCTTTTTTCTGAAGCTGTCTTATCCTTTTCATTGTTACCGCAAGCTGCCAAACTCAAAGCTAAAACTGCTGATACCCCAGCTAATAAATATTTTTTCTGATTCATAATCAATCTCCCCATCTATATTTTATTTATCATTCTTCAAACTAAAGTAATGATAATGAGAATCGTTATCATATTAAATCATATGAGAATAATTATCAATACTTTTCTTTGATTATATGAAATCTTGTAATTTAACAGTTGCGTTGAATGATTAGTGAACATGCAGAAGAACCCGCACCAAATGCGGGTTCTTCTGCACTATAAATATGAGTCCATTTTTTAATCAGCGTTATAAAACTCAGATAAGTCACGGAACAATAATCCGCACGCCTCTAGTCTATTAAGTTCCTCATCCACATCAGTGAGCAAATTGCTTTCTCTCTCATGGGCTGTATTGATTAGCCACGGTTGTCCCTGTTTTAGAAAACAAAGATCATCAGGCAGCCTGGTCTGTACCCACGAGTACAAGCTGGTGGAATAGGATAAAAGAATATTGACCGCTTCAGGTGAACAATCAAAAAAATAAACATCTGCATAATGCCCCATAAGCCGAGTCCCCGGCCAATAGTCATCTTTTATGACCTTTTTGAGAAAAGGTTCCAGCTGTTCAAGCAGTTCATATCCTTCTGGCTCCAACTCCATCTGATCACGTTTTACTAGAATAAATTCATCACATACTTCCATAGCTACCTGTACCAGCGTCTTGTAGGTCTGACCCGTTGGTTCCTGCAAAATAGTATGAATAATAATGTACCCCCTCTACTTACTTGTATTATTCAAATATTCTTTATGCATCCTACCCCAGCCACACATGCTATCCAAAACTGTAATTAGGGATTTGCCATGTTCTGAAATACTATATTCCACCCTGAGTGGAAGCTCATGATAACTCACCCGGTCGATAAGCTGATCCTCTTCAAGCTCCCGTAATTGTTTAGCTAACGTACCTTGGGAGACATCTGGGATAATCCGTCTAAGTTCACCAAATCGTTTTGTGCCATCTATCAATAAAATAAATAAAATGAGCGGCTTCCACTTTCCACCGATCTTTTCAAGTGTTGTAAGAACCCCGGTTAATCTCGGCTCCAGCAAATCCATGCGATCCCCTCTTTCGATAGTTATATAACTGTATGTTCGAACCAGCTAGTACGAAAAATCGTACCTAGTACGAAAAAAGTGCGTACTGTGCAGGTTATATTTTATAGCTAATAATAAAAACAAAACTTAATAAGTCCAATTAACTATGAACGGAGAAGATAAATATGTCCACTATTTCATTAAAAAACCAGCGCATCGTCATTATCGGAGGAAGCTCCGGAATAGGGCTTGCGACTGCCAAACAAGCGATTGAACAAGGCGCAGCTGTCATAATCGCTGGGCGTTCACAAGATAAATTAGAGAAAGCTCAACACCTTCTGGGATTCGATTCTGTTGAAATTCATTCACTAGATAATCAAAATGAACAGGACTTGAAGGATTTCTTTGAAAAAATCGGCGTTTTTGACCATTTGTTCACTCCGGGAGCCTCCTATGTTAGAGGACCGATTACTTCTAGCTTGGAGATTGCACACAGTTGCTTTAATGCAAAGTTCTGGCCGCAATATAATGCTGTAAAGCATGCCATCCCTTCTATCAACCCAACAGGCTCCATTGTTCTTATGTCCGGCGCATTCAGCCAGCGTCCACTTGCAGACGGTGCCTCCTATGCAGCTTGTAACGGCGCGATTGAAAGTCTGGGAAAAGCATTAGCAGTAGAATTGGCTCCGATTCGGGTAAATGTCATCTCCCCTGGAACCATTCATACCAACTTTAATTGGGAAGGCGCAGAACAGGAAACTAGAGACAAGGCTTACGACGAATATACGAATATCAATATCCTTGGGAGGGTTGGTCATGCCGACGAAGCAGCACATACAACGATTTATTTGATGACCAATAGCTATACAACAGGAAGTACTTTATTTCCGGATGGGGGATATATTTTGCGATAAAAAACAGCTGAGTCAATAAGTTGGAAACGCTACTTATTGACTCAGCTTCTTTAGTTTAAAGAGTCAGGGAGAAATTCCCTGATTATCAGCCAGGGGATCATTTCCCCTTAGTTACGATCATAGTAAATTCAAAAAAGGAGCATAATCTCAGTTGAATTTTAATTTCTATGACTACTTCGTAGTAAAGATTATACGAATTACATCCTCCTGAGTCTCCTTAATTTTATATATACCGATTTTTTCAGCAGCGCTCACTAGCGCTGTGATATACTCAGGAGTTGAATTTATTTTTCGAGCAGAGGCCTTCAGATTAATGGAGAACTCATCCCCGTTCTCGTCAACATCAAGAGATTTCACATAAACTTTAAATACCTTTACATAATGCTCATAGTTAACCAAATGTTCTTCAGTAACACCTTGAAATGAAACATTTACTTTCAAGGATTCCGGCTTCAGGAAGCTCACCTTACCTGCCTTGTCTACCTGCCCTACTTCAGGATTCAACACTTGATATTCAAC
This sequence comes from Paenibacillus sp. FSL E2-0190, assembly GCF_037992965.1. Taxonomy (NCBI): domain Bacteria; kingdom Bacillati; phylum Bacillota; class Bacilli; order Caryophanales; family Paenibacillaceae; genus Paenibacillus; species Paenibacillus sp. FSL E2-0190. The sequence goes on along the minus strand of NZ_CP150306.1, from coordinate 3,008,540 downwards.
TCCATCAAGGATTGTAAAATCCATCCCATTATCCATAGTGACTAGTAAATTAAGACGTATATCGATAGCTTCTGGTCCGATTAATGTCAGATAGTCACTTACTTCATGCTTGATCGTTTGTCCAGCCTCTTTCCCGGCGAACATAATCAATGGACTATGTACACGTCTATTCCATGACTTCTCTTCATGTGTACCCAAAGGGTCCATCTGAAAGAATAGATCCTTCCCTAATACAAATCCCTTCGACTTTAGTACAGTCACAAGCGGATCAATTGGCATTCCTTCGGTTACGCCCATGTCGAGCCAAATCTTCAATGCAGGCTTCCCGGACTCTTTCGCCAACTCATCCAATATACGTCCATTGCTTACCCAAGTGGCAGGGGATAAAGCCCCTATCGCTGAGAAGGTCTCCGGGTGCTGATACCCCATCCATAAAGCCTGAATAGCACCGAATGACGATCCCATTATCATCCGGTGATCCCGATCGGGAATGGTCCGGTAAGCACCATCAACATAGGGAATAACTGTATTGATAAAATATTGGGTAAATTCGGCTGCACTCGCTCCATCCGAAGGAATAGACTCATCCGGAAATGGAACATACTCCATTCCCCGTTCTGATCCATCACTTGAAGCGACTCCTATCACGATAACCTTCTCCATGGTTCCATCAGCAACGAGCTGATCAATAATCTCCTCAACTCTCCATTCTTTGCCTAAAGAGCTGGTATTTGTATTGAAAATATTCTGCCCATCGTGCATATACACAACAGGATAACGCTCACTGTCAGCTTCATAACCTGCAGGTAAATAAACAAATATTCTCCGCTCACCTATATTTTCTATGTGCACAGTACCTTTTGCCGCCCCCACATTGGTTGGGTTCTCCGATGCATTAGAAGTATTGCTTATCGTTGGATTGGGGGTTGGTGATGTAGCAACTTTTTCATTTACATTTTCGTAACTGGAACATCCCGAAAGCGCTAACAAAACTAATACTGCAAACCCCAAAAAGCTCCATCTAAATAATCCATTTGAATGCATAGAACCCCTCCTGATTTTTTGTTCAAACGTTTTCACAACTCTTATTATACAGGATTTATATGGGATTATGAACATTTTTTCACAAGTTGGGGAGCGTTATAAAGCGCTCAAGTTTAATTGTATTTCATACAACTATAATCAAACAGAAGGCTCGATCACTGGATATAAGTGTATTTCGTGCAGTTATTTTCTGAAATTACTCCCTTATAAGTAGATTCTCTAGTTTTTAGTTGTATAAAGTACAGTTAAAGTCAGGATTATTCTTTGGGCACTCGAAATAACTGCACAAAGTACAGCTATTTCGCAGATTCCTTCAACATCCCACACCAACATCCGACACCAAAAAAATCAAAGAAGCAATCAGTCAGCTTCCACTAGCTCATCATTTGCAAAAGCAAACCTCCCCGCAGACCAAAAACACCAGACAATGATTCTTCACGAACTGAAGGATCATTGTCTGGTGTTTTATTCTGATTCAGAAAGGGTTGTTTTGAGACAATCTCTTCTTTCCAATTAGTACTGTTGTCTTTCCTCGTAGGATACGAACAGCATTCTACGTTGCACATCCATAAGCATACGAATCACCCAACTTGCTAACAAGGCAACAACAAATCCAGCTACTACATAGGAGATATATTGTTGGGATAATGTCCAGTCGATCTGGAACAAAGCAAACACACTATTCTCTAAAATGTTCAAATCCATGGTTTGCAAGAAAATCTGGTGCAGCACAGGTAGTGTAATCAGGCCCAGTGCAGCCGCTACTACAGTTACTGTTATTGAAAAGAAAATAATGCTGGATACGAATCGCCCCATAATCAGCATGACGTTACGGGCAAACTTCGCTCCATGAAAACCTAACTTCATTCGTTGCAGGAAGCCCGCTCCCTCTAGCTGCATATCCGATCTGGCCTCTTCACTAGGTCTAGGAATATCTAACAATGATCTGACCAGCTCTTGCTCAAATTGTACGATGTAATCCAATCCCTTAGCTACTGCAAAAAACAAAGGAATTCCGATGAATAATGGGGTTAACGCAATGGATAACGTCAGCCCTGTCACCATAAACACGAAATATACAATCGTAAGCGGCAAAGAGATTAAGAAGTATAAAATACTCCGATATGTCTTTGGACTTGCTCCACGTTTGCGCGTTTTGGATTGGGGTTGTGATTCTGCTGGAATATGCATGGAATCAAGAGCTCCCATCGGCATAGTGTATAACTTATCATTCATTTCTATTGTCCTTCCTCTCACGTTTTTCAATTAATCTCATTATACGTGGGAAAAAGAAGGCTCAAAACAGTCTTGGGGCTGGAGTCATACCAGACTAAAGGCTAGGATTTGTTGCTCAAGGCGCATAATTAACCGGATTTATGATTTTGCTAGGCTACAGCCCCAACTTATTTCCCTTTTCCAGCCGCACAATCTGCTGTTCGCCATTATCTGCCAGCTCTCTGAACTGATTAATGGTTTCACGCATTTTGGGGAGAGCTTCCTGCTTATAAGTACTGATGGAATCGAGAGCGGATAGCACATCTGTAAAAGCTTGCTTTAATGTATCCACTGAAATACTTGATTCTAACGACTGTTTATGGATTTCCGCCCCTTGGTTTTTCAACATTTTTGAGGTACCGCTGATCAGGCTATCGGTGGTTTGATTTAAAAGTTCGATCTTTTTCAAAACAATTCGTTGATTATACAGCGCACTAGCTACCGTAACCGATATTTTCAAGGCAGACACGGTAACATTTCTAGCTCTGTCCACCCCTCTGATCAGCTCTTTATTATTTCGAATAACCACCTCTATGGCCATAATTCCTTGTTGATTCACTACAAGCATCTGTTGCAAATCCATGACACGCTGCCGCAACGGAAAAAGCACTTCTTCTGTAATGAACCGAACTTTCTCCTCATCCTCATCACGCAGCTTAGCCGCTTCCAGTTGCGTCTCTATCTCCTGATCCATCAGCATGCCGAGCTGAATTTCTTTTTGTAGCTTTTTTGTAAGTTCCCGAAGTGCCTGTTGCTCAAATTCCAGCGTAGTATTATCGTTCTTCAAAACGGTCTTACCCTTGTCTAAAGAAATTATAATATCTGAAATGACAGCATCCGCCTTTTGATATTTAGCAAAATAACTACGTAATGGATTAAAGAACTTCCCAAGAAAACCCGTCTTGGCAAAATCTACTGCACTGGGATCCAAATCCTTCAGCTGGAGATTAAGCTCCGTCAAACCTTTTGCTACTTGGCCGCCTTCATCCCCTGTCTTTGATAAATTCCCCACTGAAACCTGCAACAGGGAGTTTTTGTCCGAAGAGGATCTCATCGTTTCCATACCGAAGCTATCAATGGATTGCAGCACCGCTTTCCGCTTATCCAGTGACTCTAAATTCAGATCCAGAATGGCGGAGACATTGTTTACTGCCAGTGTTTTCAGTTGTGATACTTCCTCAGGCTCAGGTTTGACCTGCTCTTCAATTACTGATTTCAGCTTTTCCTGACTTACGACTTCCATGGTAAACGACATAGAACCCCTCCTATAAAAAATAGCTTACATTTGAACATTGAGCAGGTTGCCGATTTTATAGACTACATCATCTGTATCTGCATTGATGTTGGCCGCTTCATTTATACTCGAAATACTCTCAAGCGCCTTAATATTCGCATTGTAGCCAATCGTGTAAATCGGGATTTTGTAGGTCTCAATAAGACCTCTGATATCATTCAAGGAATGCCCTTCATTGGTCTCTCCATCACTTAATACAAAGATCAACGGCTTCAAATCCGGATTTAGCTGTAATTCCGTTTGAAGCATATGGATGGCTACCGCGATCCCGTCAAAAGTAGCCGTCCCCCCATTTGCTTGTAGACTGTCAATCGCACCAACAAACATGGACTGCTGGTTCGTGTCATATTTTCCAATCGGAAGATTGATTGTAACGTTATCAGAGTAAGAGACAAAACCAATGCTGTTATCCTTGCCCAAGTACTTCTGGCCTGTTAATAAAGATTGCTTTAAGCGGTTCAAGGGTTCCCCGTTCATACTTCCTGAGACATCTGCCACAAATACTGCGGCGATAGGTTTATTGCCATTTTTCTTCTCTTTCCACAGCTTCTGAGCTGAGGATATGAGACTGCCATCCACTGTACTAAGCTCTGATTGGTAATCATTAAGACCATTGAAGCCTTTTTTCTCACCCAGCTCCTGGTATTTATCCTGTTCAACAAACTCAGCAAACTTCTTAATAATATCGAGTTTTTCCTGAGGAAGATCACCTAAAGCATAAAGCGGGCTGTCATGTCTTACACCAAAAGGAGTGAATACATACCCCCCTTTCAAATCTGTTGCATTCAAAAAGATCTGGTATTCTAAGACAAAAGCATCAAGCTTACCGGTTTTTGCAGCCTCTCGCATCTGTAAAGTGGTTGAGGCAATAAAGGGAACATTTGCTTGGAATTTCTCAAAGCCCTGCACCGCTTGCTCACCAAGTAAGTCTGAACCGCCAAACGTCCCAAGCGCTGTTACCAGAAAGTTTAAACCCGTAGAACTGGCAAAAGGGTCGGTATAGCCCATTGATAATTCATTATTTGCTATGGCATCTGTAACCGTCTTGACGTTTAAAGAACCGTATTTCTCTATTAGTTCATCATATTTCGCCTTACTGGTAACAATACCAGCTACATTACCTACAAGACGTTTAGTGATTAGCTGAGTGTTCATCCCGTTTGCTTTTACCATTTCGCCCCACAGCTCATTTGAAGGGGTAAAGGCATCTGGCACATACTTCCCAGATCTTATGTAATCTGTCGCTGTACCTGAAGCAATATTACGGATTTTCACAGAAACATGACTCCCGTTCACCTCAATATTAGAGTTGTTAAAATCTGTAGCAACTTCATTTAGCCAACCATCATTACCCGTTCCTGATTTCTCTGTAGAAGAAAATATCTCTACAAAGCTATCTGTTGTATTGTCTACGGATACAGGAAACTTTGAGATATCTGGTAGTGAATCCCCAATCGCGACAGGATCCAGATCAATCTGGCCTTTGATTTGCTCAGCAGTGGTCACGTTTATGTTCTTATATAGCTTCTCAAGCTGCTTCCCCGCATCTTCGGAAGAAATCTGGGTTTTGGTTTTTCCTATATTAGAAGTCAAGGTGATTCCAAAATACACGAGAGCAAAAACTACCACCGTAATGGTCCCTAAAACTGCTACTGTTTTTCCTTTATTAGCCATACACATCTCCCCTTCATTGCTTATAGAATTTCGTCTGCTTGATCAGCTCATCGATTTCCTTCATACAAGGCATCTCTTCAACATCTGTATAATCTGTACTGTCAAGTAGCGATATTTCCAGCAGCAGCTTATCCAGCTTCAGCAGAATCTCTTCATTTGCCCCAAGATACCCTGTTACGTAGGCTAAATATTCATTGTACAAAGCTGTCTTTTTTTGCACCAGTTTATCTGAGAACTGCGAGGGTCTATGCTGGCTGGAGAAAAGGGTGAACTCTGAGGCATCAAATACACTGAGTTTATTCAGAATCCCTCGAATGTTCAGGTAAAAAAGCTTTGCTACTTCATAACTGACTGCATTAAATTTTTTGAAGCTAAGTTCAGTGGATTCGAATCTCTGACCTAAAACATCTAACAAGGTACTTCTCTTCTTTTCCATCCGGGATATCTGATCTAGAGCAAGCGCAATGTCTTTTTTCAGCACTTTGACATTTTTGTATTGAGTAAGCGCGGCTATATAATCCTCATAAGATTTCAGTGTTTTCACAGCAGGGATAGATGAAGGTTTAAACAATAAAATATAACTTCCGTAAAGAACAACAAGTAGACTAACAAACAACAATGTCACACCTAAAGCTATTTCAAATACACTGGTTCCTCCGATTTCCACCCCTAATAAACCTGGTGACAACACGATAATGTTCAGTAGTACCACACCGAGAATAAGTCCCAACAGCTTTATGGCTCTAACCCCGTTCATCACAACCACCTCCTGCATCCCAGTCACTTCTATTGTATGGAGCAATTTCTGTTATTACGTCTCTTCATTTGCTATATGCTAAAAAAATAAGGAATTAATCAACAAAAAAACCTTAACAGGCAATAAGCCCATTAAGGTTAACGATCCCTATTTTATACCCACGCATCATTTGAATACCCGCGTTGCTCCCAATATCCCGTATGATCGCCTTCGATCAGCTCAATCCGGTTCAGCCACTTCACAGACTTGTATGCGAACATCTTCGGAACGATTAACCGTACAGGACCGCCGAGATCGCTAGGAATCGGCTTTCCATCATGCATTACCGCGACCAGCACATCATCCATGTCGGCTTGTTCCAATGTGAGCGTATCCGTGTATACACCATCACCCGAATAGAATTTCACAGTCTTAGCTGTGGGCTTCACACCGGCCTGACTCAAAAGATCTTTTAGCTTGATTCCTTCCCAGGTATTCTTATAGACTGACCAGCCTGTCACACAGTGAAAATCACTCACCTGAACGGTCCGCTTCAGCTTTACGAACTGTTCCCAGTTCCACTTGAAATTCTGCTCCACAAGCCCATCTATCGTAAAAGACCAATTGTTGTTCGTAAACTCTGGAATCGGAGTGACTGTGTAAACACGGAATTGTCCTTGCGCCCCTCCTCCGAGAGGGGGTGAGGATGCCGCCAGTGGCTGGGGTGCAGGCAACAACTGATTACGATCACTTTCGATCAGCTTATCAATTGTTTCGCTGCCTCCGATATTTCCAATTGAACTGCCGAGCCATTTTATAAACGATGGACCTATAGTTACCGCAAGCCCAACACCAATCGATCCGCGTATGAAAGCTCTACGTGTATAAACCGGCTGCGGGGTTTCCCGATGATTCGAAGGGCTGCCTGTCTCAATGCCACTTTTCACTATCCGCCGGCTCGGTTCTTTAAGCCATTTTACCCGAGTCAAAGAATGATAAATAATATAAGGAAGGCCTATCCAGGTCAATAAGTCATGGACGATCAGAGCAACGTTCGATACATGTGGACCCACCACGCGGAATTGCCAGAGTAGTACTCCTGAAACGAACCAGCCGAGCAGCAATGAAAGTACAACGATTACATTAAAACGTTGCCAAGGCCGCTCCTTCAGTTGTTTCCAATGTTTCCCTGCCAGCAGCAAATAATAAATAACCGGAATGATCGAAGCGACACCGACCACGATATGAAGCCCTTTGATCCATACTCTGCCTTCCCCTAAGAAGCCACGCCAGAAGCCACCTACAAGTACAAGTCCTGTGAGTGTGAGCAACACAACCAGCCAGCCATTCCAGGTATGAAGCGCCCGAAGCTTTTTCCCGTATCCCTTGCGCAGCCGAGCCAGTAAAGGATTCATTACCTTTCCTCCTCTTCACTATGTATGCTCTAATAGCTCTTTCCTGATTCTACTCTAATAATGTTAGAAAAGACTTTGAAGCAGCTGTAAGAGGAACTCCACGCAGGGTAGCAATTCCTATGTTACGTTCTGGCAAAGGTGGGTCCAGAGGAATCTCGACAAGCTCACCTTTCTTCAATTCTTCGGTTACGTAATCACGAATAACAAAAGCAAGGCCAAAACCACGTTTCGCAAACTGAACAAGCAAATCCACACTTCCCAGTTCAAATTCAGGTGTAATCGTCAGATGATTAGAAGCTAAAAACTGATCCATATACTTTCTGGTGCTGCCACCCGCTTCTAAGCATAACAACGGATACTGTTGAATGTCTGCAAGCGGCATGGTCTTGTCCGCCAAATGACGAAAACCTTTGCCCCCTACCAGGCAATCTTGAAGCTGAGTACTTTTGCGAAAATCAATCTGTTTATCAGATGTCGGCAAGCTGACGATACCAAAATCAATTTTCCCTTCTTTTAAAAGCGTAAGTGTTTCTGGTGTCGTACGATTCGTAATATGAATGCGGATATTGGGAAATTGTTCATGAAATTGCTCCAAAAAAGGTAACAGATAATATTTGCATAAGGTGTCACTTGCTCCGATATGAATCTCGCCGCTGTTCAGATTGTTCATATCTGCGATCGCTCTTTCGCCCATGTCTACATGATGAAAGGCTTGCTCAATAAAGCTTAGCAGTACTTTTCCTTCTGTTGTTAAATCGACCCCGCGAGAAGTGCGAAAAAATAACGGGCCGCCCATTTTTTCTTCCAATTGTTTAATCGTGTGACTTACTGCCGGTTGTGTAATATTGAGTCGTTCTGCCGCAGCAGTTAAACTCCCAGTATTCGCTACCCAATAAAAAGAGCGATACCACTCCAAATTAATGTCCATCCCCACGTCATTACTCCACCTTATAATAGATATAACTTATATCAATTTTTCTAATGATTTAACTAGCATTATACTTAGTCCTGTAGCCAAAAACAAGCTTGGGAGGCGAAAACGCGTGACCGTAATTGCAATTGTAGGAGCAAACTGGGGCGACGAAGGAAAAGGAAAAATGACGGATGTGCTAGCTGCACAATCTTCCTTTGTCGTTCGTTTTCAAGGTGGTAGTAATGCTGGGCATACCATCATAAACCAATATGGAAAATTTTCATTGCATATGCTGCCATCTGGGGTATTTTATCCTTCCGTTACAAACATTATTGGACCCGGAACAGCACTTGATACAGAAGTCTTAATAATAGAATTGAAAGCTTTAACGGATAGAGGTGTGCCAAAGCCTAGATTATTCGTATCCGAACGGGCGCAAATCGTGCTTCCAATCCATCGTTTGTTTGATGAACTAGAAGAGGAACGTCTGGGATCTCAAGGATTCGGTTCAACAAAACGGGGAATTGCACCATTTTACGCAGATAAATATGCAAAGCTAGGCATACAGGTAGCGGATTTATTTGATACCGCCCGACTTGAGAAACGTCTTGAACAATTACTCGCTTCCAAAAATATTTTACTTGAGCATTTATATAAGAAAGCGCCGATCCAAATCTCGGAATTAATGATTCAGCTGCAAGAAGAAGCTGCACAGCTAGCGCCTTATGTAGCCAATACAACAGACTTGCTGCAAGAGGCTTATGCTAAGGGAGAGACTATCTTACTTGAAGGTCAGCTTGGGGCTCTGCGTGATCCTGATCACGGTATTTATCCTTACTCCACCTCCTCTTCAACACTTGCCGGGTTTGCACCTGTCGGTGCCGGTCTTCCTGCAGCAGCTATCACGAATGTCATCGCTGTAACCAAGGCCTATTCCAGTTGTGTCGGCGCTGGACCTTTTGTTACGGAATTAGAAGGGCCCGTTGCGGATGAACTTCGTACAAGAGGTGGCGATGCCGGGGAATTCGGGGCTACGACTGGCCGTCCTAGACGTATGGGCTGGTTTGATGCTGTAGCTACTCGTTACGGTTGCCAAATGCAGGGTGCCACTGAAGTCGTGTTGACTAATCTTGACGTGCTTGGTTATTTGGATGAGATTCCAGTTTGTGTGGCTTATGAGCTTGAAAATGGAGAGATCACCGACAAGTTCCCGGCTACGAATAAACTGAACTCTGCAAAACCGATATTCACGCATTTATCTGGCTGGAACTGCGATATCTCTCAGATCACCGACTTCGAAGATCTGCCAGAACAAGCTAAGCTTTACATTGATTTTATTGAAACCTCTATTGGCACGCGTATTACTACGATTTCCGTGGGTCCTAGACGCGAACAGGTCATTAATCGGATAACGAAATAATCATATACGTACTAAATCTCTGTAGAATTTAAAAGAAGCGCCTCTCTTATTAGAGAAGCGCTTCTTTGTTTTATTCATGAGAAGGGCTGCCTCATACGTAGAAAAATCCACTTTTGAGACAGCCTCTTTTTGTGTACTCTTTTTAAATCAACACGGCATCCACTTTCGTCTGCGGAGCCTTGTCACAGCGTTTACAGACCTTAACGACTGCTCCATCCGTTTTTTTCTTGGGATAAAGCAGCTTAATACGGGTGTTCTGACAGATTGGGCAAGTGCCCCTGCCCCTTGATGGTAAATTCCAAAGTGCATGTCCACGTTTTGACTTTGCCATGAATAAACCCCTCATTTCGGCCAACAATAGTCAACACTTTAATTCTGAAAGTGCTTCTCCAAAATGATATGTCGCAAAGACAGGCTCTATGACTAAAGTAACGCAGAAGTTAGGAAGAATTAATTCGTATAAATCATGGAGACAACACCGTTCGTAAAGGTAACATAGTTATAATTACCATACTGCCAGGTCTCCACTTGAATGCCACTACCTGATAATGTGGATTTACTTATTGGCTTACCCCAACTAAACTCCACTTGCTGCTTGGTCATCCCAGTAGCAACTATGCTCTTTTTAATCTTACTCCAAATCGCATCTGACCACTTATAGGTCTTAAATGGATCCGTTGTTAAGAAATATTCTTTATTTCCTAATGTACGGATCAACTCATCCCCCGACATTGTATAAGAGTTAAGAATTTGCCCCGTTGATAAAACCTTAAATGAAATGGCGAATTCACCTTCATAATCAGGTAGAATATCTACAATAGTGACTTTTTGGAACTTATAATCGGAGTCGAATTGATTGAGCCAATATGTTTTTCCAATGAACTTAACGAGGTTTCCTTGTTCTTCCTTCTTAAAAATCTGCGCAGTTTGTTTCGTATAGGCGAACAACTCTGCTTTGCCGAAGTAGATCTCCATCGTCTGATAATTTCCATCCCAAATTAACTCTGCTGACAGTGCAGTTTTTAAAAGCGTGGCAGGAAAAACTGTAGATCCGTCGATCTTTTGCACTTTACCACTCATTTTGACCTTCGCACCATTCACCATTGCAATATCGCTTCCGAGTTGAAGCTGTATTGGCAAATCTCCTAGGCGAATGCTAAAGATTTTAGTTGCTGTATTAACTTGGACTGTTGCTCCCAACGTTTGAAAAACCGATTGAACCGGCAAATACATTGTTCCATTAACAAATGCACCTTGATCAATATCATGGTCCGCACTGATCGAAACTTTTATTGTTTTGGTATCTGATCCTGAAATGACCGTTACGTTCGTTTCTCCTACCGCTAAGGCTTTCATTGTGCCATCGGCTTGCTTTTGCAGCAAATAAGGTTTTTCAATTACGACATTTGCTTGAGCTAACGGAACGCGTTCAGATATGCCATCGGCATCTTTAGCATAGATTTGTACCGGAACATTGTCCCCAACAGTGATTTCGGTCGCATCCATCTGAAAAATCAAATCTTCAACCTGCGGATTGCCTTCATTGTATGATGACGAAACTGAACTGGCACTCCGTAAAATACTACCTTGATCGTAATCGACGTTACGCGTATCTGCCGCCTTCACTGTATGTATTGGACCCAACATAGATACTGCTAACGCTGCAGTGATGCTCCATTTAATAGCTTTCATTTTCCTTACATCCCCCTCTAAATATATAAACCTTAATTACTGTATCACAATTCCACAATTTTACTAGAGAAAAATTTACAGAAATATTTTTTTGTATTTCTAGTGAATTTACTCCGTGATAATTACAGAGTCTTCCATTATAATCATGGATTAGGAGGTATTAACTCATGGAAATAATAGCCGACAGATTGATATTAAGAGATTATACAAGCGATGATTTTTCTTTTTATGAAGAACTGGAACTTAATCCTTTGTCTCACAAATATGAAAACACCGCACCAGATGCAAAACAAATTAAAGAGAACTTCCTTTCGATTCTGACTCAGACTACCAGCGATCCGCGTGAGCATTATGATCTAGCAGTATGTACAAAGCAAAATAGAACCCCCATAGGCAACGTAAGTATAAAGTTAAATTGGGAAGAGATCAGAGAGTGGGAGATTGGCTGGGTCCTACTGCCGGAATACTGGAAAATGGGCTATGCGACAGAAGCCGTCAAAACACTGATAGGCTACGCCTTTAGCTCTCTTAATGCCCATAGAGTCGTTGCCTATGCCAATGCAGAGAATCTTCAATCTGAAAAAGTTATGATTAGAGCAGGAATGATTAGGGATGGAATCCTCAGAGAGACTAGATTTTGCAATCAACAATGGTGTGACGAACTCATTTACTCTGCTTTGGAAAAGGAGGCTACATTAAATTGACAACAATCAAAGTTTTAAATGAAGGTTATGTAAGATTAGTAGATCATATGGGCTCAGATTTAACGGTTGCTAACGCTGCGCGTGTTTCTTATGCAAAACAATCTTTTGAGCTTAGTGATCGGGATATTAAACTAATAAAATTCCTTGCCCGTGAAGGACATACCTCTCCTTTCCGCCATGCCATCACACAATTTGAGGTTTATGCCCCATTAATGGTTGCGAGACAGTGGTGGAAATACGTAGTCGGTTCTGCTCATTACGAAGGTACTGGAGATAGCTTGGAAGCCTGGAACGAATCCAGCCGCAGATACATAACAGAAGAACCCGTTTTTTATCAACCTGCTGCGGGAGAATGGAGATCCAAACCAGAGAATTCCAAACAAGGCAGTGGTGACATCATTGCATGGGAGCTTGGTGAAAAATACACCCGTGAGCTTCAAGAATACACCGAGTTAGGATTATCTAAGTATGAAGCAGCTTTAGCAGATGGTATATGTGCTGAACAAGCAAGACTGTTTCTACCTGCTTATGGATTATTCGTTCGTTGGTACTGGACAGCTTCAGTTCAATCTGTAGCCCATTTTTTAAATCAAAGACTGGAGCATGACGCTCAGAAAGAAATTCAGGAGTATGCAAAAGCAATTTTATCGCTAATTGAGCCACTATTCCCTGTCTCTTTTGATCAGCTGCTGACAACCGGCTCTGTAGATTAATTTATTTCCTAATATAAAAAAGAGCCGCCAAACCCTTGGCGGCTTTTCCCTTTTTACACTACCAACCCTCGTATAACTTCAAACTCGTCCCTACTGACTTCAACGAACCCGAGTGATGTATATAAATTCGTAGCACGTTCGTTTTCGATCCGATGGCCAATAACGATTTTGTCACAATGATGTTCTGCTTTAATATAACGAATTAAGGTATCCATACCCGTTCTGCCTAAACCCCTGTTCTGATATTTCTGGTCAATCATAAAAGCCATAATCCAATAACTTCCATCCTCAGGATCTACGCTATACACAGAGAAACCTACCAATTCTTCATCTGCGTATAAAGCGAGCGGGGTCATACCACAATAAGCTGCTTCTGCTAACCAATAGACCACTGGTACAGGAAAAATAGCCTTTTGCTCATCCGATACTTCTAATTGAGTACAAGCGTACCAGTTTTTTTCAGTGATATCCTTCAGCACTATATGTGCTTGAAAGCCGGTTCGTAATCGGTCACAAACTCTTTCTAATTTCAGTTTAAGCTGTTTCGCCCAATCCGGGAAAATAGAATCATCCGTATTCTCCATACACCGAAGTAATCTAGCAAAACTGTATAAGTCTGCAAATCTTTGAAATTCAGGTATCAACTTCATATACTCATCATCTAGCTGCTTAACCGATCTATATCCATTAATAAAATGGTCAATGTTTCTTCTACTCTCATTATCATCCGATTCCGTCAGGTCTCTTAACGCCGATGTAATATCCATCGCAAACCAGTGATACATAGAGTCATCAAAATCGATGGCACTGTAGCGGGATTCTTCTTGCATATAAAAGATATTATCCATCTCAAAATCATAATGTACGAGCCCAGTATGCCCTACTCCAAAAGGAAGCTCTGATAGCCAAGCTTCAATCCGCTCATATTCCTTAAGCGCCTTATGCTCCTCAGGATGCCTGCTCAATACGGAATAAATAAAATTCAATGAATCGACCCAGCTTTTGCGATAAGGTGTGCTCGGTGCATAGGTTTCCGAAAAATTATGCAGACGTGCAAGCGATTGGCCCCATTGATAAAAATGAGGTTCCTTCATCTCATCAAGTGAAACATATTCACCCTGGGCCTGTTCAAAAACTACCCCGTGGTATCGCCCGTGATCCGTTAACAACGTTTCAATCCAATTGCCAGACTTAGAACGCACTGGAGAGACAGTCTCATAACCTTGTTCTAATAAATACATCATAAAATCCAGCTCTGCCTGGATATTGTCTGGAGAATTATCCTCTTCATGAGTAAACCTTAAATAAAAGCGGTTACCATTCCACTGAAAGGTATAAATAAAATTGCTGCTGGCCCTTACCATCTTTAAGGTTCCAGGCTCATGATTCCAATACTTAATCATCTCTTTAGCAGGAAGATCGTTCTCCGTTCCCCGCACCATGTTCATTAAAGTCATCATTGTCCGATAGTGCCTCCTGCTTCATGACGGATTTGATTCTGGGTTCCCCCATTAACATTATCGGTAAATTATTCTATTAAATCAAGGGAATTTGATAGGCTCTATTATTTCTGAAAAAAGAAAAGTGTTCAGCTTAAACTTCAGTTTGTCATACTTGATTTCAAACTCAGCATGATCTCCGATAGCATGAGAAATCTGCACACTTATCCCCAGCGTATTCTCCGTCAAGTACCACCTTATATCCGCTTCACTAGTATCTGCGTGCTGAAGTGAAGTCAACAATTCCTCATCTGATCTTTCAGTAAGAATATTCTTTTGCTCAATAATATCGGATTGAAGTTCGCTTTGCTTCAGCTCCTTCAAGTTAGACAAAGATCTGGCGCTTTCACCAATCGTTTCCCAGTTGAATTTCTCCCCCAGTACTGTTGTCCAACCTTGGGACTGCCCGATGGAGATTTGCAAATGAAGTTCCCATTTAGGCTCCATCTTAGCCGTCCAATAGGAGGACAGGACGTAAATCACTTCATCATTTGCCAAAATCACCGAATGAATGGAACCTTTGATTGCGGTCTCTGCTAAATGCACTCCTTTTTGGAAAAAAATATCAACAACGGAGTAGCTTTCAATCGAGTTATCCATTAAGCGACTTTGAATAACGTTGCCGCATCGGCCGAGAATTGGCTGAGTTATTGCAAAACCTTTAGTTTCCGCTCTCCATAGCTGTTCACCGTTTCGCGTTAAACAAATGAATTCCCCGCCGGTCAAATTTACGTGTAAATTACCGTCTGCGCCCAGGGAAGGGCTGGTGTCAACGTAGCTTTCCTCCGGTTGGTATATCCATTTCACTTCGCCATCCGGAGCAATGGCATATAACTGGCTAGAAAGACACCCATACATAACCCCATCCTGATCTATGACAGGGGGACGGTGCCCTTCTCCTTGACCCATCGGTTTCTCCCACAACAACTCTCCATCAGGACTAAAAGCATAAAGTTTGGAATTCACATTTTGACCAATATATATGATTTCTTCACGGGAAATAACCGGATCGCACCAAAATATGGACGAGCACTTGTAAACCCATCTTATGGTTCCATCCGCATCAAAAGCATAGAGTCTCCCAATAATTTGTGACTCATCTTCATATGTACACAGGTAAATATACCCTTCGCTGTTTACCACCGGCCTGCCATACGGTACACCATCCACTGCAGTCTTCCAATTTATCTGGCCGTTTTCGTCAACCGAAATGAGCTGATTATCTCGAATGCTATTGGTCGCAACTAAAATGGAGGCTGGGCTGATCAGCAGGGGAGACATAAGGGATGCCTTAGTCTCCAATAGCAGCTCCACAGTGTCAGATTCAAAGCAAACCCGAAACAGTTTGCCGTATTGATGATTAAGCTCGAAATCACCCTGCCCCACAGCCAAAATGGCTCTCCTTTGTTCATTCACTGTAAACGAGCTTAATCCATATGAAAAATCCGGCCGCCCCGAGTCAACAACTCGCTTCAAAACTGAAAGCGATGTTGGAGCTCTGAATCGGGATTGTCTGGTCCAATTCGCCTCAATGGGATGAATGGCTAATGGACGATAGCTGCCTTGTTGAAAACCGCCTATTCCTTCGTTGTTATTATAATCGACCATAATTTTCCCATCCTTTGTTATATAAGTTAAGGGATACAAACTGGAAAATTTGTATCCCTTAAGCCTAATTAAAATCTTGCTAGGCTGGTTTGGTCAAACAAGTTATCCGAGCCGGACCAGTTAAGGTCGAATTTCCCCGAGTCTTTGGACACATTGAATTCGTCGTAGCGATATCGTGTGATATGCTCACATTAATGAATCATCATCATAAATTCAACGTAAAAAGCGAAAAACTGCTTCCCATAACATGGATTAGATGTGTTGATGGTTGAACGAAAGGTTTATTCGGCAGTGGGTACTGGGGCGGGCTATAACTAATAAAAGAAACCACATGGAGTATTATTCACATGTGGTTCTAACTAAATTATTTAAAAATTTAACCAATCCCAAAACACTAATCAATCTTCAATGGTTCAATTGTTTTTACCGCACTCAGGGGAATCTGAGAAATAGAATAAATGTATTCTATACAGTTATTTCGTAGGCGAATGCAATCATTTTGACTTTAGTTGCATTTTCTACAACTAAAAACACGAGAAGCCACCACTAAGGCTGTAAATCAAGAAAATAGCTGTACAAAATACACTTATACCCATCGGCTGGAGGGATTCGAGAAATATAGTTGTACGATGTACAATTAAACTCGCTTCTACGTATTGCTCCCCGTGATTTTCTATACAGATAGATGGTGAATAGCCCCTTATAACTCTGCTCTCTTTACTTTATCGGGACTATACTCCCACATCTGCAGCCCCGCACCGATCATTCCACATAAATTACCATGATAGGCTGCTTCAATACGAACATTTTCCAGCATCGATGGCATTACTCTGCCCTTTACTTCCCTTCTAATGCCTTCAAACAAAAGTTCGCCTGCTTCAGCAACTCCACCGCCAATGACGATGACTTTAGGGTTAAAAATATGGATTAATGAAGCAATCGCGGATCCGAGCGCAGCAATCGTGTCTTCCATTAACGCTGTAGCCAGAGAGTCACCTGCCCGCCATCTCGCTATCACTTCCCGTGAGTCTACATTCTCTGGGGACTGGTTATGTAATAAAAGCTTGTCGCGCATGCGACGTGCGATACTTGTGCCTGAAGCATACTGCTCTAAGCAGCCTGTTCCACCACAAACGCATGCAGGCCCTTTGAAATCTACGGACATATGGCCTAACTCTCCAGCCCCACCCCAAGAACCGTGGACAAGATGGCCGTCTACGACTATCGCTCCACCCACGCCCGTACCAAGGGCAAGACAGATAAAATCTTTTACCTCTTTGCCTGAACCTAAATATTTCTCTGTTATTGCTAATACATTCACGTCATTATCAACGATTACTGGAAGTTGAAATTGTGTTTGAAGCAACTCCTTCAAAGCTGTGCCAGCATAGCCAGGGATAAGCTCCGAAGCGGAGCGGAT
The DNA here is from genome assembly GCF_037992965.1 of Paenibacillus sp. FSL E2-0190. NCBI lineage: Bacteria > Bacillati > Bacillota > Bacilli > Caryophanales > Paenibacillaceae > Paenibacillus > Paenibacillus sp. FSL E2-0190. Next base: position 2,991,133 of record NZ_CP150306.1, on the reverse strand, counting down.
ACGCCCCGCCTCCCAATCCATTTGCCCTGCCGATCCTACGCCAATTCCTTGGAGCTGAATTCCCGCTTGTTGTGCTGTTATTTCATCCATTAATGTCCGAATTGCTAGTATAATACGATCCATTGTTTTCGTCTGTCCAGCCAATGTGCTTAGGCTTACAGTATGTAAAACGTCCCCTTGTGAAGAGACGAGTCCGGCATTAATTTTCGTGCCGCCAATATCTACTCCGATCGCATATTCTATATGAGGATCATACCCTTCCATCGCGGACTCACCTCCGTCAGTCATTGAAATTGCTCACGGCCTTAACATATCTCGAAGTGATCAATTGCGGCCTAGTAATTGCACTTCCTACAACAACATAGGATGCCCCCGCATTCTTAGCTTTTGCTGCGTCTTCCGGTGTCCATATCCGTCCTTCCGCAACAACAGGAATGTTCACTAATTTGCTTAATTGTTGAATTAAGACAAGGTCCGGTCCTTCCTGCTGTGTACTGTATGGGGTGTAGCCTGAAAGCGTGGTACCGATGAAATCCACACCTAATTTCTCAGCGGCAAGCCCTTCCTCAAATGTCGAAATATCCGCCATAACCAGCACACCTCTCAGATGTGCATATTCTATTAATGGCTTTACTGACTCTAAGCGTTCTTCCCGATTCGTTACATCAAGCGCAACAATCTCTGCTTTTGCAGAAACAATCGCCTTCACTTCATCTAAGGTTGGTGTTATAAATATGGCTGATCCGGGAATATCCCGTTTAATAAGTCCAATGACCGGTACATTTACTTCTTTTTTGATAGCTACAATATCTGGAACACCATTTGTCCGGATTCCTATAGCTCCTGATTGAACCGCTGCTCTTGCCATTTTAGCCATTGTATCCCCACCATGAAGCGGCTCATGCTCAAGTGCCTGACAGGAAACAATCAGACCTTTCACCGGAAAGATATCACTTATTCGAGTCATTATTAACCCTATCCTTTCGCTTCAAGAATATAATCTAATATTCTATTGTTCAGAGCTTCCACCCGCTCCTGATCGGAATCCTTAATCGGTAAAAGCGGCATTCTTGGCTGACCTGTTTCAAATCCGCGCACACTAAGGATCGCTTTACACGCACCATATAATGAAGGAAAGGATAGCAATTCAACAATGAGATCATTGATGATAAACTGCCATTTCTGCGCCTCAGCCATCTCTCCTTGCACATAACATTGTTCCACTTTTAGGAATAACTCTGGCATCACCCCATAAGTTCCACCAATCCCGCCATCTGCCCCAATACTGCGGCCCGCCAAATACTGCTCATCAGGTCCATTTAAGACTAGAAAATCCTTCCCGCCTGCGGCTTTAAATTGCTGAAGCTCAAACGTGCTCTCCGCCGAAATTTTCACCCCGATCACTTTATCCTGAGCTGCCATCTTAATCAGCAAGCTTTTCGATAATTGAAAGCCTGTAGTTTGCGGGATGTGATAGATAATAAATGGAAGCGCTGTACTATTAATAATTGCCTGCCAATGACTTTCAACACTGTCCGGAGACAGACGATAATAGATCGCAGGAACAGCCGATACGGCATGTGCGCCAACTTTCTCAGCATGGATAGCTAGTTCAACACTGTCTCTTGTAGATGGAGCACCCACGTGAGCAATGATTGTAAGCTCTTTTCCAACCTCTGCTATAACTGCCTCGAGCATTTGTTTGCGTTCTTCTACAGATTGCAGCATACCTTCGCCAGAGCTTCCGCCAATATAAAGACCTTTTACTCCCGTAGAAGCATACTGACGAGCTAATTTTCGGGCTGCTTCTTTATCGATTTCCCCCTCAGCATCATAACTGGAGTACATAGCAATAATAATGCCTTTAAAGGATTCAAGATCATATAATTTCATAAATTACAGCCTCCATCGTTTAATTCATTACTATTAATTTTCGTTGTTATAAGAATAACTAGCCTTTTACAGCCCCCATAGTAATCCCTTGGGTAAAGGCTTTTTGGAACATTAGAAAAATTGCAATCATAGGAATAGAGGCTAACGCAGCACCCGCCATAAGCAATCCATAGTTTGTTGTGAATTCACCCCGAAGAGTCGCTACCCCAAGTGGTAATGTCATCATTGAAGTCGATCTGGTCATGATCAGCTGACTGAAATAATCATTCCAAGAAGTGATGAAAGTAAAGATTGCCAGTGCCCCTATTGCAGGCTTTAACAAAGGTAAAATGATGGTTCCGAACAAACGAATTTCAGAGCTGCCATCTATTTTGGCTGCTTCAATTAATTCTCCTGGAATCGTCTGCGCGAACTGCTTCATTAGGAAGACTCCAAATGGCCAGCCAATCGCCGGTAAAATAAGCCCTTTATACGTGTTGACCCACCCAAAATCTGCAAGCATCGTAAACAGCGGGACAAGAATAACTTGCTTAGGCAATGCCATAGCGGCAACAAACATCGTAAAGATAATGCCTCGGCCAGGAAAAGACTTTTTGGCTAGCACATATCCAGCACAGGAAGAAACGATACAAATCGCTGCCATTTCACAAAAAGCAATGATGAAACTGTTAAACATCCAGCGCTCAACGGGATTCTTAAATAACTCGGTCCAGTTTTGCAGAGTCGGCTTAGCCGGAAACCATTCCGGGGGGATCGTTGTTGCCACAGTCTGAAGCTTAAATGCCCCTGAAACCACCCAATAAAAAGGGAAGATAAAAAACAACGTTGCTAGAATCAACAGGATGGTCGCTAATATTTTTGGAATCGTCAATTCTTTTTTCCATTTGCTTACTTTCTTAGATTGGCCAATAGGTGCTCTCAGTTCTAACGGATTCGTAGAATTCATGATGTCCCCTCCTTAATACTCAACATCACTGCCAAAGTATTTGAATTGAATGATAGAAATGATCCCGATCACAATCGCAAGGATGACACCCATCGCCGAGGCATATCCAAAATGACCGAGCATAAAGGCTTGTTCGTAAACGCCATACATAACAGTCGATGTGCTATACACAGGTCCACCCGAGGTGAGCAACTGAATTAGTGCAAAACATTGAAAGGTGTTGATCGTGGTAATCACGATAATATATAAGTTCGTTGGCATTAGCATTGGCCATAATATTTTCCGGAAAATCTGCCAAGGCGTCGCTCGATCAATCTCAGCTGCTTCTATGTAAGAAGTAGGAATGTTCCCAATAGATGCCACATATAAAATGATCGGCTGCCCTACAGAGGTCGTTATCAGAACCACAATAATAGCAAGCAGTGCAGTCCTCGTATCTCCTAACCAGGATATAGGCTCCATTCCCAAAAAGCTGGTCAAATAATTTAGAATCCCATAGTTCGGATGATAGATCCAGCCCCAAACGACTGTGATGCTTACGACCGAGGATACAGCCGGCAAATAGAACACTCCGCGGAAAAACGATCTGGCAAACTCTTTTTTCTTATAAATATTCATAGAGATAAATAACGAGAAAATAATAACGATGGGTACGGTGATGAGTACAAGCAATAATGTATTTCCCATCGACTTCCTGAAGTTATCATCTTTTATTAAGGAGATATAATTATCGAGGCCAATAAAGCTGAAATCTCTCAAGGAGTAATCAAAGAAACTAATATAGACCCCTTTCACCATCGGATAAGCTACAAAAAGCAGGAAAAACCCAAATGCCGGCACTAAAAAGAGATAACTCATCATCCAGTCACGAATCACATAACCTTTTATTTTGCGAACCGTTGTCCCCACAGTCCTTCCCCATTTCTTCGATGATTTAAAAAGAAAAGAGTGCTTCCCGCACTCTATTCTTTTGGACACCATTCACTTTTTTTATTTCATTGCAGCCTTTGCTTTCGTAATCGCTTCGTTTGCTTTTGCAGCAAAGCTGTCCAAAGCTTCTTTACCGGTTGCTCCTCCAGTTAAAGCACGTTGTAATTCAGGGAACCAGAAGGTACGAATATCAGCATATCCATCGGCAATGGTAGGTGCATCTGTTGTGAATTTACGAGCATACTCAGCGTATTTGTACTCTGCATCATCATAGAGGCCTGTAATCGAATTACGAACAGACAAACCACCTGTTTGAATCAAGTTTTTCTTCCCCCATACAGGATCATTAGCAATAAAATCAATCAGCTTCTTAGAAGCTGCAATCTTAGCTTCATCACCATTATTGAATACAGCCATACCGCCGAGGTAAGGTTCAAGCTTAGGTTCCGATCCATCTAAAGTAGGGAATGGAAGCAGAACATCTTCGAATTCAACCATTTTTTTAGATACGTTCTGAGCTTTAAGTACTGCAGAATAGTTGAGTGTAAAGGCTAATTTCCCTTGTAAAAATAAGTCGTTCACGTCAGCAGCCGCAAGGGAAGCCGCACCAGAAACGCTAAGTTTATCTTTTGTAGCTTGAACGATCCAATCCAACGCTTTTGCAGCATTATCAGTATTGATAGCGACTGCGGAATTATCTTCATTTAGAAATCTGGATACACCTAAGTTAGCAAGATATGCACGAGTTCCTTGATCTCCAGCCTGGCTCTTCGCGAAGAATCCGGTAGGAATAACATCAGGTGCTTTTTCTTTAACAGCTTCCAGCGCTTTCTTATATTCTTCAAACGTCCAAGTTCGGTCTTCCTTATCCAGAGGAAGCAAATCTAGCGCGCCAATCTTCTCAAAAACGGTCTTGTTTACCGCCATCATAAAAGGAGCTGTATTGATCGGATACATAAAGATCTCTTCGCCAACACTAGACTGTTTCCAAAAGGCTTCCGAAATATCATTTTTCACTTCATCGGTCACCATATCATTAAGAGGTGCTAATAAGTCCTTTTTACCCCAGTCAATAATCCGTCCAGGAGCATCATAAATTACATCAGGTGCGGTATTCGAAGCAATTGCCACATTCAGTTTTTCAGGGCCGCCTTCAAAGGTGATCATCTCAAGGTTGACTTTAATTTCCGGATTCTTCTCATTAAAAGCTGCAATGATTTCCTTCTCATATTTGCCAACTTCACCATCTAAAGCTTGAAAGCTCGGAAAATTCCACCATGTTATTTCTACTGGTTTAGCAGCAGTCTCAGTGGCCGCGGGCTCACTCTTATCAGTATTATTACTTGGTTCATTAGCGGAATTCGCTGTATTCGTATTTCCGCATGCAACTAACTGTGTACCTAAAAGTGCGACACCAACAATGCTCATTAGCCCTTTTTTCATTGCTCTCATGTGCTACCCCCTATTATTTTTGTGGAATAGAATGCTTTCTCATTCCTTGCGCTAATCATAAATCAATTATAAATTCAGGAGAATCCCACTCCTTTTACATTTAGGGTCGTATTCTGACCTATACCTTCTTTCAGCCCCTCTTCAATGTTATAATACATTACATATTTCACCTATAATTATTTTAATTTTTAGCTTATAACTTACATTTGATGATATCGTTGTTGAAAAATCCACTATAAATCTAGTCTTCCGGAGGGATTTCATGTACAAGCTTATGATTGTAGAGGATGAACCGTTAATACGGACGGGATTAAAACATTACTTTTCGTGGCAGGAGCTTGGTGTTCAGAGTATTGTTGAAGCGGAGAATGGAAAAGAAGGCGTCGCTACCGCACTACGTGAGCAGCCAGATTTAGTGATCACTGATATTCGCATGCCCGAAATGGATGGTCTTCAGATGATAGAAGAGCTTCGCCAATTCCTTCCTGATACTTTGTTTATTATTTTGACAGGATTTAATGATTTCGAATACGCTCAACGAGCCATTAAACTTGGGAGTGTGCATGCTTTTTTGCTCAAACCTCTGGAATATGAAGAAAGCCTAACCGTGATTCAAGAATGCATGAACAAGCTGCAACTTAAACAACAAGAACAAAGGATACGTTCTACTCTGGAAGGCTCACAACTTATAAAGCTACTACTCGAAGAAGAACAACCTGCAATTGACACTAATTTGATCGCTGAATTATGTAATTTTAAAAGTAAACATTATCTGTATCTCCCTTTTGTTTTGGCAGGTTTCCCTATCAGAGAAACACCTTCACCATCCACAAGGTGGATGCGAGAACAGGCGACTAAGTTCATACATCTTGCAACGGAGGCCTATCTCCCGGCGAGTCTGCCACGATCTATTTTTACATATGCTGCTAAATCCAAACTCTACGGGCTAATAGTCATGGGATCACAGACTGCAACGAGCATTGTCCCTTTTGAGACCCAAGTACTTACTGAACTCGATCAGCATTTGAACAAGCTTACGTTAGAACGTCATCTTGCCCTTTATCTTGCCATAGGTACAGTGACGAACGAACTGTCTCAAATCACTTCATTACTTCACGAGTCTGAAAAGCTGTTATATCAACGCTTCTATCAGAATGAACAGAATATATTCCATATCTCTTCCATAAAGGCAGGCGCCACAGCTACTAAACCAATGCTTATCCAACTAGATGACAACGATAAGAAACGAATAATCTCCTGCATCGAAAATGCCAATAAACAAGAAATTCTACAATTAATGCAACGATTGGCACAAGATATTTTGCATAAAGCAGATTTCCCTTCACCTGATCTATGGCTTGCGTATGTACAAGAAATCATAAGTGTCATTATCCGCTTCGCTAATAAAAACCACATTCATAGGGATGGTGTGTACAGCGATAAACTATTAAACCTTACTTTTGTTGAGGATTTTCACTCCCTTGAGGTCATGTTCGAGTGGCTGGGGAATTGGATGGTTCATCTGGGGAACATATATACCGAAGGTCTGACGGATAACCATCAGCAGGATGTGATTATCTTTGAACATATTAAATCCTTCATTAGAGCTAATATTGATCAAGATATTACTCTACAAATGGTAGCGGATCGCTTTTTCTATAACCCTTCTTATTTAAGCCGTCTGTTCAAAAGAAAACTCGATAAGAACTATATGCGATTTGTAACCGAAATCCGTATGGAATACGCGCAGGAATGCTTAAAAAAACCGGAAATTCTAGTGACCGATGTCTGCACAATGTGTGGTTACAAGAGCTATAAGCATTTCGTTAAAACGTTCCGGCTCTTCACCAACATGACCCCATCAGACTATAGAAAACAATCGGGGTGGTAAGCAAAATGATGCAAATAAACCAGCCAAAAAAACGCTATCGGATGCGGCATGTCAATCGGCAGATTTTTGTGCTGATGATCCTGACCATTACTATTCCTTTGCTGATTATATCCGCGATTATCTATATTTTTTCAAATCAAGCCGTCAAAAATGAATATCAAAGCAGCTCTAATCTCATCCTTAATAATCTTTCTTTCAACATCGACCAGTATCTGCAAAGTATTGAAAAAGGGACCCTTAATGCCCAGGTAGATAGTCAATTACAAACCGCTCTCGAGCATTGGACTATCAACAAAGATAATATCGGGAATGATCTAAGTATTCAGTATGGAAACACGATTGAACAGTTCATCAGCGGGATTGAAATGACGATTAAAAATGTCGACAGTGTGCAGATTTTCGCGGGGTCACGTGTATTCTACTCCGCCAATTTCAATCGTGCGGATTATGATGTGAAGGACTACACCCAAGAGGATTGGTATTTACAGACGCAGCAAAAAAAGGGGGGCGTAATCCTGTTTGGAAGTCATCTCCCCTTCTATCGCACCAATTCCAAACAATCCGTCATCTCCATCGCCAGAGTCATTAATAAAAAAGGAAGCAAGCAGCCCTTAGGTGTCATGTTAATCGATATCCGGCTGGATTCATTACGGGAAATCTTAAAGCTGTCCGAGAATAGCAAGCGGAAATTTATTATTTTAGACGATAAGGGGGGCAACGTTTACAGCTCAGATTCATTGGAGACGAGTCCTTTAGAGCCAGTCCCTATCGACAAACAGGCGCTTAACACTTTTATGAACAATGACGCCGGGAGCTTATATGGTACTTTTGATGACAAGGATTCGTACATTAATTTTGTTACCTCTCCTTACTCCAACTGGAAGGTCATTCAATATATTGATGAAAAAGAGATGACTAAGCAGGCTTCTTTTCTTGGCAAAATCATTTTAACCTTGGCGCTCTTATCGCTTGTCACTGCACTCTTATTTATGTATATCCTCTCTGAACGCGTAACCAAACCTATTATTCTGTTAAGCCGGAAGGTGAAGCTGGTGGGGATGGGGAATTTCGATGTGGATTTGTACAGTAATCGTCAAGATGAATTTGGGGTTCTATATAATGGAATTCGTAAGATGGTTAAGGATTTGCAAAACTATATTGAGCGATCTTCGATGGCCAAGGCTCAACAAAAAGTAGCCCAGTATGGTGCGCTCAAAAGCCAAATCAATCCGCATTTTCTGGCAAATGTCCTTGAATCTATTCAAATGAAAGCCATCATCAATGGACAAAGAGAGATTGGCGAGATGGTGGGGATCGTGGGCAGATTGTTTCGGATTCATATCCAGACTGGGAAAATCACCGTTACCCTGCGCGAAGAACTTGAGCATGTCCGGCTATATGTGAAGATTCAGCAGTTGCGTTTTGGGGATAAATTACAGTACATGGAGCAGCTAGATCCGCAATGCGAGATCGTTAAGGTCATGCACTTCTCCTTGCAGCCCATCGTAGAGAATGCTATCGTACATGGCCTAGAAAGCCGCAGTGAACCAGGTCTGCTTGAGGTATCCTCGGTGATATCGGGGGAGGATATGCTGATTATCGTTAAAGATAACGGCATTGGCATCGAGGAAGAGAAACTTAAGCAGCTGCGTTTCCGTCTCTCTCAACCCTCAGATACCTTAGATGAAGAACATATTGGCATTAAAAATGTTCATGATCGCATTCAATTTCATTTTGGCGAAAAATATGGAATTGAAATTTCCAGTTACGTAGGTGAAGGAACGACAGTGATCATCCGACTTCCCGTGTAATCCTAGACATTTTGCTCAGTAATGCCTAATTCAGGATCAAAGGTGAGCATTTTCGTCGCTATTTTATCAATAAAAAACCGATCATGACTAACTGTTACTACAGCGCCAGGAAAATGAATCAACGCCTGCTCCATCACCTGAATACTGGTTAAATCCAAATGGTTAGTGGGCTCATCTAAAATAATGACAGCAGCTCCGGAGAGAAGGCATTTCGCTAAAGCCACTCTGGCCTGCTGTCCGCCTGAAAGGCTGCCAATCGTTTTACTCAGATCCATTTCCGAGAATTGCAGCATCGCTAGAAATTTATTCACCTTCTTCCGCGGTGCGTCCAGTCCCAGTCCATAAACATTTACGGCATGGCTGACGGTATCTTTATGATCCAGCTCATCCCACATCTGATTAAAGTACGCATAACCGCCCCCGCGTTCCCAAGTCACTTCCCCCGATTCCGGTGCTTCTTGTCCAGTCAGTACTTTGATTAGTGTCGATTTTCCGCTGCCGTTCGGACCTACGATAGCTATCCGGTCTTCCTTTTGAATATCGAAGCTAATGTTCTGGAAAATGGAGCGGCCATCATAACTTTGTCCAATCCGCTTCACTTCCCCCAGCTTGTCAGGAAAACGTAAATTACTATAAATATCAGTGATTAATACGTTAACTGGATGAGGTTCCACTCGTTTTTTCATATCCGTTAGCTTACGGGATAGACGGTCCTTAGAAGACTTCTTACTACCACGGTTTTCAATGGCCTCGGACTCCATAAGGAGAAGTTCTTCTTCCCACTCAAATTGCCGATCGAGCACTTTTTTACGCATCTTCTTTTTACGAACGTAATCGGTATAATTGCCTTCATATTCCTGAAAATGATAGTTCTCGATTTCTATCGTCCGCGTGACCACTCTGTCAATAAATTGCCGATCATGAGAAACCAGAAGCATCGCCCCATTGAAACGGTGCAGCCACTGCTCCAACCATACGATCCCTTCCATATCCAAAAAATTAGTAGGCTCATCGAGCAATACAACATCGGGCGCTTCAATTAAGACTTTAGCCAGTGCCGCGCGGTTCCTCCAGCCTCCGGATAACTCCTCTACAGGTTGATGCCGCGATCTCTCATCGAATCCTAATTTAGTCAGCACCGTATTGATTTCCACAGATACATTCCAGCCATCCAAATGCTCCATTTGTTCAAAAAGCTCAGCTTGGCGCTCTAAAAGTGCATTCATCTGGACATCATCCGACACCTGCCCAAGCTGTTCTCCTATTTGGTTAAGCTCCTGTTCAATGCGTGCTACCTCTTCGAAGCAAAGTTCTAACTCTTGTTGTACAGACAAAGACCCGGAAAGCTCCGAAAATTGAGAGAAGTAGCTGATCTTCACATTGGGATCTAACTCTACTTTTCCTGCCGTTGGCTCCTCTTTTCCCATGATTAGCTTAAAAACAGTAGATTTACCTGCTCCATTTCGTCCGATTAAGCCAATACGTTCACCCTTGCCCACGCGAAAATAAATATCTCGAAAGATCAATGTATTCTCATATTTCTTAGTTACGTTCTCCATTCGGATTACGCTCAAGTCTATCACTCCTAGTTCGTATAGATCAGAATTCATCGTTGAATACCCAAAAAGCTATTATAGCACTAATTAAAAAAAGGACTTTATAATCATATTATTACTTATATTTATTTCCGATATATGTATTTATATTAATATAAATTTATAAATACATAAGGAGGATTACAATGAGTTTGCTAAAATCATTCAAGAAAAATGCTAGTGTTATTATGTGCATTACCCTGCTCTTTTCTCTTTTTATTGTGTATCCGGCAAGTGCTTCTACCTTCTTCCAAGACCGCTTTGAAGAGGGCGATAATCTATGGACATCCACTAGTGGGAATTGGACTATTGTTGAGGACGAAGGCAACAGCGTATATTACCAATCTGCCACAAAAGAAGGACGTACTTCTGCAGGTGATCCAGCCTGGAGCGATTACACTGTGGAAGCGGATGTAAAAGTTGTTGATTTTAATGGCTCAAACAGAACTTATGTTGCAGGCAGATACATAGATGGAAATAATTTTTATGCAGCTTCTTTGTATAATAATAATGATGGCATGCTGGAAATCAGAAAGAAAGTTTCTGGATCTACTACAACTTTGTCCAGCAAACCTTACGCTCTGCAAACAGGAGTTTGGTATAACGTAAAACTCGAAATGAGCGGAAATACCATCAACATGTATGTAAATGATACGCTGGAGCTCTCAGCTTCCGATTCCAAATTAAAAAAAGGTGCAGCAGGGCTCGTTACCTTTAAGACAATTACGATGTTCGACAACGTGACCGTTTCTGACACCATTGGCACTACACCGACACCAACACCTACTGCTACGCCATTACCGACTGCTTCACCGACACCGACTGTTACACCAACACCAACTGCTATACCGACTCCGACTGTTTCACCAACACCGACTGTTACACCGATACCGACTTCTTCACCAACACCAACTGCTATACCGACTCCGACTGCTATACCAACACCTACTGCTACACCGATACCTACTGCTACGCCGATACCTACTGTTTCACCAACACCGACTGTTACACCGATACCGACTTCTTCACCAACACCAACTGCTTCACCGACACCTACTGCTACGCCGATACCGACTGTTTCACCAACACCAACTGCTACGCCGATACCGACTGCTTCACCAACGCCTACACCGGTTCAGGTTAGTGAATATGATTTGGCTGGGTTTGCCATAGGAACAACAGGTGGTGGAAATATCCAAGAAACCAGTCCACTCTATAAAAAGGTATATAGCGCAGAAGATCTTGCCACTGCACTGAGAAAAGGATCCAAAATAAAGGTTATTGAAATTATGAACGACTTGGATCTGGGATGGAATGAAATTTCTGATGCGGCAAAGATCTCCCCATTTAGCGCTCATAACAGTGCTTTAACACATCCCGTATTAATAGAGACTGGTGTCAGCAAAGTGTCTATAGACAACTTCGACGGTTTGACCATTTTCTCAGCTAAGGGTGCAACCATTAAACATGCCGCTTTTACTTTTAAAAGAAGCTCTAACGTCATCATCCGCAACCTTGAATTTGATGAGCTGTGGGAATGGGATGAAGCAACCAAAGGAAATTACGATAAAAACGACTGGGACTACATCACCATTGAGAACAGCAACAACATATGGATCGACCACTGCACCTTCAATAAATCTTATGACGGAGTTGTCGATGTTAAAAAAGGCAGCAACGGCGTCACCATTTCATGGTCATCCTTCTTAGGGGATGATAGAAACGCAAACAGCTGGGTTACTCAGCAAATTAATGCTATGGAAGCCAACAAGGCTGCCTATCCCATGTACGCTTATTTAAGAAGCAGCTCAGTTGGCCTAAGTAAAGACGACATCATTGCGATTGCCGCTAGTCAAAAAAAGGGCCACTTAATAGGCGCAACAGAGTTTGCAGCTGATAATGCGCTTCTTTCTGTAACGCTCCATCACAACTACTATAAAGATATACAAGACCGCATGCCCCGCCTTCGTAGTGGTAATGCGCATGCCTATAACATTGTAATGGACAACGAAGATACTAGATTGGCTAAAAAACGTCTAACTTCCGCTATGGAAAAAGCGATCTCAAGCAAGGGGTATCATTTCGGGGTTACAAGTAACGGAGCCATCTCTACAGAAGGAGGAGCTGTATTACTTGAAAGGTCTGTAATCATTGATGTAGTGTATCCTCTTCGCAACAATCAAGCGGATGCAAGTAATAGCAAATATACGGGTGCAATCGCAGCTTTAGATACGATCTATTCACTAGATGGAGCAACGTTCAGAGGAGACAGTACATCTAAGAACAGCCCTCTCTCCCCTGTACCCGCTGCCGTTAAAGCATTTGCATGGAACGGATTCACAACACTACCTTATAGCTACACTTCAGATGACCCAGCTAGTCTAAAATCTAGACTTACCGCTGTTGACGGCTCAGGGGCAGGCAAATTGTCCTGGTCAAACGAGGAATGGTTGAAAACAAATTACTGAACACATATCCCATTACTACAACGAGAAAAGTTACTAACTTAGTTGTCACACTAGCGCCACCTTTGCACCAAATTAGCGACATATTAGTGCTACTAGCGCCATATTAACGCCACATTAACACCACTTTTGTACCGCCGAAATTGCTCAGACGCTCAGACGGTGATTTTACAGTTTACAGTGTAATATTTACGAGGTCAGACGACAATTTTAGTTTACAGTACAGTATTTACGAGGTCAGACGACGATTTTACAGTTTACAGTGCAGTATTTACGAGGTCAGATGGTTCGGACTCAGGAGCCCTTATTTCGAAGAATCCGGGCATTTCGCAGTGCTATCGGACTCAGATGCAGCTATTCATCCCAATATGCTCATTTTGGGTGTGGATTTAGACCAATAAGAGCTATACAGTCCGAAAACTCAGCAAATTGGTCAAAAAAGCCAAAATAGTTGCAATACAGTCCGTTAGGAGTGTTACGCGCGTGAGGAACATGAGGAGCATGAGAAACCTGAGGAGCATGAGAAACCTGAGGAGCGTTATTAACTTAGTTGCCACATTAGCAACTCTTTTGTACCGCACTAATGCCACTTTTGTTCTGCCGAAATAGCTAAGACGCTCAGACGGTGATTTACAGTTTAAAGTGCAGTATTTACGAGGTCAGATGGCGAGTTTACAGTGCAGTATTTACGAGGCAGATGGTTCGGACACAGGAGCCCTTATTTCGAAGAATCCGGGCATTTCGCAGTGCTATCGGACTCAGATGCAGCTATTCAACCCAATATGCTCAATTTTGGTGTGGATTTAGACCAATAAGAGCTATGCAGTCCGAAAACTAAGCAAATTGGTCCAAAAAGCGAAAATAGCTGCAATATGGTCCGTTAGGAGTGTTACGCGCGTGAGGAACATGAGAAACCTGAGAAACGTGAGAAGCGTGAGAAGCGTGAGAAACATGAGGTGCCTGAGGAACATGAGAAGCCTGAGAAAAGTGTGAAGCCTGAGGAACATTAAGCGCCTATAGCCCCCGTGAGGAGCATTATGCACATACAGTCCCGATAGGAGCATCAGGAGTTTGTTCTCATTTAACAAGTGGCGTGTTTGGTGTTAAAAGGTAACTCGCAAAGTTAGTATAATGTCCCAACAATAACAAAAAGGCCGCAACCAGCGGCCTTTTTCTATATTACAACTCCCAACGCATATTCACTAATATCGCTTACCGCTCATTTTTTCAGAATATCAATATACTCTTCTTTCTCTCGATCTGCCCCCGCATTAAGTTTCAGTCGCAGTGACTTCGGGTGATCCAACACATTACTGCTGAAGTAACTTATAAATCCATCATCAGATCCACTACCAGAATTCGGATTAATTTTAATGTCGCGCTTCCCAACCTGCGCTGTTAATTCATAGGGGAGCTTTTGAAACAGTTCATTTCGGACGATCCAATCCGTTTTCAATTCCTCATTTATCGTAAATTTGAGCGCTATGCTTAACGGAGAAAGCTCGACTTCGGCTAGTTTTACTTCCTGTCCGTCAATTATGAAGGGGTGGTCTACAACTAATGTCTCCGTCTTCTGCTCCCAAAACTTAGGATCAATAGAGAAGTTCACTTTTAAACGATCAGAATACCGCATGTCGGATAAAACCGTTCCTGTTTTCGGTTTACTTAACATTCCCGGGTCTACAGAGGCAATCTGAAAATCCGCCACTACGTCTGTTGGCCTTGGTTTATTTCGGTCCAGTGAGAATACAGTTTTACCGAGCCAAGTATATATGGTTCCCTCTGCGTGTGCTCCCATTCCGCCCCTATTCCCATTCTCCTCCATTACGTCTCGTCCAGTTTCAGCTTCTGTCAGCTTCACACTATTAACACTGTACACTTCCTGACCATCACTTGTTGTCCCTGTATACAGCAGCATGATTTTATTTTCATCAGCAAGCACAGCATTTAGCGTAATTTTATATCCATTTGATTCAGCACTCTTATTAACGATTTGTACATAATCATTCCGAATTGCAGACTCTAGTGTAAGAGCATCAATATCAGCTGCAGCCAATGTTTTAAAAGGCTCCAATACGCCCCAATCGAACGTATCAACACTCGAAGTCCCTTGCTGTGGCAACAGCTGGGTTGGATTGAAGAACAGCAAGCCCGCTATCATCACTGCAGCCGCCAGCACAGACATCGCACTTTTTGTGAATATTAACCTTCTGCCACGTTTCTTGCCTAATTCCAAACCTGCTTGGATCGCATAGATCTGAGCGGCTGCATTCTCTATTTTTTGTTCTTGTGGGATACGTTCGGCATCGCTTAACATGGCAAGCTCCTCTTGACTACTCATTGTTCCATTCACCCCGATTCTTTATGATGGTTCGCAACTGCTTCAGCCCCTTATGCTGCCAAGTCTTAACCGTCCCCTCGGGTTTATTCATAATGTTAGCGATCTCAGTCAAGGTCATATCGTTGTAGTATTTTAGCAGCAGCACATGGCGATACTTGGGCTTAACCTGCTCGAGTGCCCACAGCATTTCCATCCGATGATGGCCAATGTGTGTGACCTGTTCTCCTATTCTTTCATCTACCAGCGGCATGGAACGTTTTCTCCGTCTTTGTTCATCTATACAGACATAAATTAGAATTCGAATAATCCATGATTTGAATGCTTTGGGGTCCTTTAAAGTTTTTCTTTTAATCCAAGCCCGGCAAGTCATTTCCTGCATCGCTTCCAGCGCATCGTTTCGGTTACGCAAGTAACTATAAGCAATACTGTACAATTGTTCTCTATGTACCAATATCGAATCGTAAAAATCTGTCTCGCTCCGAGTATCAAGAATCGTTACTTTTTTCATTTCTGCATTAGTCATCGTCATATCCTTCCTTAGCCTCCTCTCTTCAACCTTTCATAGATTAAGACGGGGGAGGTATAGAAACGGTTTTTATTTCATTTAACTTTTTTTCGCCCAAAGCTCTCTAAATTATAGCATTCTATAAAAATTGAACGAAAAATGTTATGATGAGTTATATTGGACATAATCAATAGTACGCACTCAAAAGTGCCATAGGTGCTAAAAAGTACCCATACCTTGGAGGTTATCATGACAACAACATCTACAACAACTGTCAAGAAAAAATACAATATTTCTGTTGAAGCCACCCTAGAGGTCATCGGAGGGAAATGGAAATGCGTAATTCTATGTCATTTAACTCATGGCAAAAAACGCACCTCCGAGTTAAAACAGTTGATGCCGGGCATTACTCAAAAAATGTTAACCCAGCAGCTACGCGAGCTTGAGGCAGATGGAATCATCAACCGAATTGTTTATAATCAGGTTCCACCAAAAGTAGAATACGAGCTTAGTGAATATGGGGATAGTTTAAGCGATATTTTGACTGCATTATGTAATTGGGGAGAACAACATATCATTAAACAATACGGTGATAAATACGCTGTTTTAGAGGATAACATCTTAAATAAATAAACCGCTATATCAAGGAAATGGTTGGAGATTTATGCTGTGAGAGTTGTACTTCAATTATATGCCCACGAAAAAAGGACAGCTGAATCAGATCGATTCAACTGTCCAAAGCTTTGATTCACCCGTCCCTTGAATGGCGCACAGGAACATAACTTAAATTACGCCCTCTCCTCCAATAGCAGTTGCTGTGAATGATATGGGTCCAAATAGATTAATAGGCAAGTTGCTATCATTCTGAATTACCAATTCATAGTTGTGGACTCCAATATAAGCACCATCGACCCACTGAGCACTTAATTGAATATCAGTAATTGTAGTGAAACGATAAAAGGATCTATAAATATCGACTCCAGCTCGTCGGATGATAACAAGAAATTGGCTATTAGCAAGTGCAGTAAGACTAAAACTTCCATTTAACTCGACTCTACTGGAGAAAGAAGCCGGATTAGCCGGACTAATATTTACTTGCGCTGTAGCTAAACCCGCTCCAGCTCCAGGAATCCCTGCAACCGTTATAGCAGTAGTAAACGGATCTAACGGGATTTTTGCCTGTGACCCATAACTTATTATTGTCGCCATTTATCATCACTCCATTTCAAGGTTATAGAGTAGTATATTGTGAATCCACAATGATAGATTGGACTTAATTCCTGATGATTATATACATTTAAGGTATACTTTGCTAGATCATATAAACCTAGATACCTCGTCAATCACCATACGATTTCTACTCATTGACAACACCCCTGTTCAGAATTACAATAATTCACATATCATGAACAACGATGACAAAGGGTAAGTAGACAGACGAACATGGTCTTCAGAGAGCCGGTGGTAGGTGCGAACCGGTGACCAGCGTATGCTCGAATGGCCTTTATAGTTGTTTTTCCGAACTATCTTAATGGATGCAGTAGGGAAAACCGGGGTTCCCGCCGTTATCAAGGGACCTGTATCGAGAATAAATTCAACCTCTCCGTACAGGTAAGAGAAGATCGAAAGCCAAGAATCGTAAGGTGACACGATCATTTAAGGTGGTACCACGACAACTTCGTCCTTATTGGATGAGGTTTTTTTGTCATTTAAAGGAGGTGATGGCCATGGATGATGGCTGGTGGTGGCGACTCGAGTGTAACCAAATGCTAAATAACAGGAGGAATTTATATGATGAACGAACGTGTCTTAACTGGAGATCGAGTGACGGGAAAGCTTCACCTTGGCCATTACGCCGGCAGCTTGCAGACCCGAGTAGCCCTTCAGGAGCAATATGAAACTTTTGTGTTTTTAGCGGATATTCAAGCCCTAACGACCCATTTTGATCGTCCACAGCTGCTGGGTCAACATCTGCATGAGATCACACTGGACTATTTATCTGCGGGTATAAATCCGGAGAAAACAACTATATTTATTCAATCGATGATCCCTGAAATCGCAGAGCTGACCCTCTTGTTCTCTATGTTTGTTACTGTGAATTCTTTACGGCATAATCCCACGATTAAAGCCGAATCGAAAAATTCGAGCTTAGATGAATTGTATTACGGTTTTCTTGGTTATCCAGTTAGTCAGACTGCTGACATAACATTTTGTAAAGCAACGATCATTCCTGTAGGGGAAGACCAACTCCCTCATCTGGAATTAACCCGCAAAATCGTCCGCAGATTCAACGAGCTGTACAGCCCGATACTGGTGGAACCCAAAGCGCTGATCAGTGAGACGCCGAGGCTTGTGGGTACGGATGGCAACGCTAAAATGAGTAAAAGCCTTGGCAATGCCATCGAGCTGGACTCCACTAAGGAAGAGATTATCTTTAAGATACGAAAAGCCACAACCGATCCAGCGCGTGTGCATAAAAATGATCCTGGACATCCAGATATCTGTCCTATTTTTGCTTATCATGGTGCTTTTCGCTCAGCGGGGGTAACCGAAATTCGTGAAGGCTGTGAGCGGGGTACCATGGGTTGTTCTGCTTGCAAACAGTTGATTTCGACAGCTCTAGATCAGCTTATAGAACCGATGCGAGAGCTTCGTTCCTATTATGCTACTAAGCCAAAGCTTGTGCAGGAAATCTTAATCTCTGGAACACAGCATGCCCGCAGCATTGCTCAAGAAACAATGGCCGAAGTACGTGAGGCTATGAGTCTTAACTATTTTTCAATCTAAAAATGACCAGTATAGGGACTCAAAAAAAGCCGGAATCTCATTGGAAGAGATCCGGCTTTTTTCTTCTCCTTACAACACCCAATTTCCCTTACGGAATACGGGTTCAATCGTGCCGTCCGCCAGCTCTCCGTCAATATCCAGCTCTGCTGAACCGATCATAAAATCGACATGAGTTAAGCTGACATTAGCTCCTCTAGCCACAAGCTCTTCGTTCGTAAGCTTTGTGCCGCCTTCAATATTTACAGGATAAGCACTTCCTAGCGCGAAATGGCAGGAGGCATTCTCATCAATCCCTGTATTGTAAAAAATGCGGTTCAAGCGAGAGATTGGAGAATCATGCTGCACTAAGGCTACTTCTCCTAGATAAGATGCACCTTCATCCGTTGCCAGCAGTGAGGTTAAATGTTCGCGTCCGGATTCAGCTTCATAAGCTACGACTTTCCCTTTTTCAAAAGTGAATGAAAGTCCTTCAACTAACCGTCCATTCAAATTAAGAGGGAGCGTGCTTCTAACTGTGCCATTAACGCCAGTACGATGGGGCATGGAATAAATCTCTTCCGTTGGCATATTAGCTACAAAATAAACGCCTTTATCATTCTCACCGCCACCCCCGCGCCATAAATGGCCTTCCGGAAGCTCTACATGCAGATCCGTTCCCGGAGCACGGTAATGCAAGCTTTTATAACGTTTAGCGTTCATTCTGTCCTGACTTTCTTTCAACTGACCAATATGCTCTCTCCAAGCAGCTACCGGATCATTGCTGCCCACACGATTCATCTGGAATACAGCTTCCCACATCGCCTCTACCCGCTCTTCTTCAGGAAGATCGGCAAAAACCTTGTTCGCCCAAGCACGTGTTGGCGCTTTGACCAGAGACCAGCTAATTTTGCTGTTCCGAGTATATTTGGAGTAGTTCTTGCGAGCAACAGCCGCTGCTTTGACTGCTCTAGATACCTTAGAAGAATCAATGCCATTAAACAGTTCAGGATCAGGTACTTTAATATGTAAGATGGCACCATTCTCTTCCGCGAATTTCTCCATCATCTCAGCCTGCCACTGTGGATAGTAATCGAAAGAATCCTCTGGGGCTTTTTCATAACGGATCCGTGTAGTTGCTTCATCGTCCCAGTCAACAATTACATATTTAGCTCCCGCTTCATAGGCTTTCGCTACAATCAAGCGAGTAAGTTCTGCGGTTTCTATCGGTGCATGTACCATAAGGACTTGTCCAGGCTGTACATTTACTCCTACTTTTACAACTAGGTTCGCATATTTCTCCAGCATTACTTCAAAATCTTTCATGAATTCTCTTCCTCCATCTCTAGGGTTGCTATAAGGACTCGGTCAGCTTCACTTCTTATTTTAACGCAAAACGAGGATAGTTGCGATTCGATTTAGATTCTCAGCTACTTCACTTCAGGTATTTCGCCTGTATAGACACCTAGATCATTCTTATGAATCTCTACATTGGACGTTCCGATCTGCTTATCATTATGGTAAGCAATCACTGTGATCTTGGTATCCTGAGGTTCATCTATTTGCTTATTCTCCCCATCCATTGGACTCCAATAAATTTGATCTCCAGATTTGATTTTCAGCTCAAGACCTTTGTTATGCACCTTGTAGTCAGGGGGGTTCCATAACAATAAATTGCCGGATGTAGCCTGTATCTTAATAACATCCGCCCCTTCAGCAGTTATAAGTATATGTAATCCTGGAGCACTACTATCAGTCACCCTGTATTCCGTTGTTGGGAACATAACATCCGGTTTTACCTCAAGTGATTGATTATTATGCCGCAAAATAAAGAAGAAAAAAAGTAAAATCGTTAAGCCCATGACGCCTCCGATGATTATTTTTTTCACTATTCAACCTCCCTTCCACCCTAATACTGTAACATATTTCCTTAATTTGGACAGTTATGAGCCAAATAAAGCGGCTCCCACGAGGAACCGCTCACTTCAATCCCTATTTTTTATCCACCTGTAACAGTGTCACTGTCTTCAAAGCATAAGTATGCATGATTTTATCCTCTGAAATTACATTCAACTTGGTCAAGCTTGCCACCTTTGCCGGATCTGATTTGGAGAGCAAACGCCACACTTCGGGGTCTGATAAGGTCTCATATAACTTTGCATCATCGTATTCTTTGCGGTTTTGCACGACCAGCTTCACTTTATAGCTGCCAATTTCAGTCTCGTTAGTTTCCTGCTGACTACAATAATTTAAAATATCCTGACGAAGCTCGGCCAATTCTTTTTCAATATCCTTTTGTTTTTGCTTGAGCCGATAATACTGCTGAACCTTTTTCTCCATCCACTTCACGCTCCTTCATAGACATATGTATGCCGGAAACGTTCGATAAATTAGTTGAGTTCCCTATCATAAAAACTTATAATGAGCCGGGGATAGCTTATTTCCAAGTAGAGTCAATTTTCTTATAAAAACAATTCCACGGCAGGTGACTTATGTTTCATTCGTACTTTTTTCCAATTTCGTATGCGTTCATGATGTTTCCAATAGCAGCGCTGGTCTTCACACTACCTTTTCTTATCGTACAATACCGCAGACATGGCTATATACATAAGCTTAGAGCTTTAATCCTATATCTGCTGCTGCTCTATCTGATGAACGCTTATTTTCTTGTCTTGCTTCCTTTTCCATCCTCCCGGCACAATGCAGCACCTTCTGGGAGTGTCGTCCAATTCATTCCCCTTCAGTTTATTCAGGATATTGTGGATGGATCGTCAATCATCCCTGAACAAATCTCGACCTACTGGTCATTACTGCGTGAGCCTGCATTTTTACAGGTCATTTTTAACGTTGCATTGACCGTACCGTTTGGAATGTTTCTGGGCTATTATTTTCGTACACGCTGGGTCGTGTGCATTCTACTATCCTTTGCCTTTTCCTTGTCCTTTGAGATCACGCAGATTACAGGAATTTATGGTTTCTTCGATCATCCTTACCGTCTTTTTGATGTCGATGATCTCATTACCAACACAATCGGAGGGATTTTTGGATTTCGAATTTCCATTTGGATCTCCGGGCTATTGCCACGTATAGAACAACTGGATACAAACATTGACCGCTCTGCCAAAAGAGTCTCCTATACCCGCAGAGGAATAGCTTTTCTAATCGATAGTATGGTGTGGAGCATTGGGTTTGGGGTACTCTTCGGATTCGATATAAAAGCTGCCTTCTGGATTGTAACTGGTATTTACTTCATGCTTGTTCCGGCTCTCACGGGCGGACGGACCTTAGGGAAATGGATGGTGCGGATTCGGGTGAAGAGCAGCGGGAATCATGCTTTTTTCTGGGCTCTGATGATCAGATATGGCCTGCTATATTGGGTGCTGCTTGGGATTCACGCTCTTTTGCTTGATTCCGCCCTTCTAGGGCATCTTTCCTCCGTATGGAATATGCTTATTCATCTGTTTGTTCTATTGATAGACTTGGCTTTCTTTATTCATTTAGTCATTAGTATATTCAAAAAAGAAACTCAGCTAATGTATGAGAAACTAAGTCGAACTTCTCATGTTATTTCTTGGCCAGAGAAACGGCTCCAATCTGATGTATCCAGCAACAGCCCTGTAGAAAGCTAAACTAGTTATTATTTAAATGGTATTTTTACATTGGAAATTATTATAGAATTAGGAGGTGAGCATTCTCAAAATTTAGGAGATGAGCGTATGGAAACTACAAGCAGCTTGCAGTTATCTAGAAGTCTTCCAGAAGAACAGGGGATTTCATCAACCGCAATATCCTGCTTTATTAGTGCAGTAGAAGAACAAAATTTAGGCCTGCACAGCTTTATGCTATTACGACATGGTTATGTGGTCTCTGAAGGCTGGTGGGCTCCTTACAGGTCCGTTCTTCCGCATATGTTATTTTCCCTTAGCAAAAGCTTCACCTCAACCGCAATCGGGTTAGCTGTTACTGAGAAACTTGTCACCCTCGATGATTCTGTCCTCTCCTTTTTCCCTGAAGAGGCTCCTTCGACTATCACGGAGAATCTATCCAATATGACAATCAGACATCTATTGATGATGGGTACCGGGCATGTCGTGGATACTATGGACACCCTTCGCAAAAGTACCGACGGGAATTGGGTGAAAGCTTTCTTCTCCGTCCCCGTCGAGAAACAACCGGGTACACATTTCCTATATAATACCGGTGCTACTTACATGCTGGCCGCGATCCTTCAACGGGTTACTGGCCAAACACTGCTAGAATATTTAGAACCGCGCCTCTTCGTTCCTCTGGGCATTCACGGTGCAACGTGGGAGTCTTGTCCACGTGGAATTAACACAGGGGGATTTGGCTTAAACATTACAACCGAGGATATCGCTAAATTCGGCCAGCTATACTTACAAAAAGGAATCTGGAATAATCAACGGGTTCTGCCTGAAAAGTGGATTAATGAGGCTACTTCCAAACATATTTCCAATGGCGAAGGTGATCATGACTGGGCAATGGGATATGGGTATCAGTTCTGGCAATGCCAGCACGGTGGCTACCGGGCAGATGGCGCCTTCGGTCAACTCTGTGTTGTGCTTCCGGAGCAAGATGCCGTAATTATTACTACTGCTGCATCAGACAGTATACAAGGAATGTTGAATGCTGTGTCGGAACATCTGCTTCCCGCGATGAAGCCAGCTCCCTTGCCATTAGAGCCGGCTGCTTCTGCCCACTTGGTTGAACAATTAAAGAATTTATCTATCCATCCGCCACAACTGCAGCCCTCTTCATCACAAGAAGAACGAATAAACGGCTTAACCTATAAGCTCGATGACAACCAATTTGCCTTGGACACCTTCTCTATCTCTTTCAATAACAACGAAGCTGCAGTTACTTTACAATTTAAGACTGGAGAGGATTCTGTGATCTGTCTTGGTCGAGGGGAATGGCTCGAAAGCTTCGCACAGGTCATTGATGCTTCCTTGAACCGAATCATGTCCAGCTTTACTTGGGTTGCTGATGATCAGCTACAGCTTACTTTATTGTTTATTGAAATGCCTTTCTGCATAACTCTTGAAATAATCTTACTAGAGAATCAGCTAATTCTTAAACAAAAGTTTAATGTGAATATGGGACCGACTGAATTCCCTGAGATCATTGGCAGACTATAATTCTTAATGAATCCAAAAGACCGCTTCGTCCTTTAAAGAGACTTAGCGGCCTTTTAAATATTCGATTCTAGTCTGTGAAATCAGCAAGCTTGAGGATGACCGGGCAATGATCGCTCCCCATAATGTGGCAATCGATTTGGGCATCCAGCAGATTAGGTGCAAGTCTAGAAGAAGCTAGGAAATAATCAATCCGCCAGCCTACATTCCGTTCTCTCACCTTCGGCATATAAGACCACCATGAATAAACGCCTTCAAGCTCTGGATGAAAATATCTAAAGGTATCTATGAAGCCGGACTCCAGCAGCGTACTCATTTTTCCTCTTTCTTCATCGGTAAAGCCAGAGTTTCCGCGGTTAGCTTTAGCATTTTTGATATCAATATCCTGATGGGCTACGTTCATATCGCCGCATACAACGACTGGTTTTAGCTTGTCCAGTTCCAGAAGGTAATTGCGGAAGCGGTCCTCCCATTCCATTCTGTAATCCAATCTAGCCAGATCTCGTTTGGCATTTGGTGTATACACATTCACTAGATAAAAATGTTCGAACTCCAGCGTAATAATCCGGCCTTCCGCTTCATCATCCTCTTCCATTCCGTATCTCACAGAGATCGGCTTGATTTTGGTGAATATAGCTGTGCCTGAATACCCTTTTTTCACTGCATAATTCCAATATTGATAGTATTCTTCACCCTGTTCCAGAACAATCTGCCCTTCTTGCAGCTTCGTCTCCTGTACACAGAAAATATCTGCTTCTACTTCCTTAAAATAATCATCAAACCCTTTTTTCACACAGGCCCGAAGACCATTCACATTCCATGATACCAACTTTATCATTAACGTTTCTCCTTGCATTTTGCTTTAATAGTAACCAGTTTATCATATTACGGCCAGAAATTTATAGAGGGTTAGGGTCATCTTAAGCAGTTCCGCGAATAGATTTATATCCTAATCATTTATTATCCATGATACAATAGCAAAATTGACTCTATACAAATTTTCTAACACGTGAGGTAAAAAAACTTATGAATGCACCAAATCTTTTACGAGGGTTTAACTTTTTGTATTTTGCTCTGCTAGCCATGTTTATTCCCTTTCTGCCAGTCTATCTAAGTGAACAAGGTCTAAGCCCATCGCAAATCGGCTTCATTATTGGAACTGGTGGTTTTGTTATCATCGTTGCCCAGCCTTTATGGGGGATGATCAGTGATAAAACCAAAACCATCCGCAAAGTGCTGTTAGCTCTGCTGTTATGCTCAGCGGTAACCGGATACTTTTTGTTCGATTCCAGCAGTTACGTTGTTCTCATTCTTTTTGCTATGCTGCTGTATTTCTTCTTGATGCCCATTGATCCGCTGACAGAAAGCTTGAATTTCCGAGTCTCTGAGGCGGCTGGAATTAGCTATGGTTCTATCCGTACATATGGTGCGCTAGGTTATGGTGTAATGGCTCTGATTACTGGCTATGTGCTTGGTTTTTTCGGCTCTCATGGAATAGCTCTTCTGTTTGTTGCCATTTGCCTTATAAGCTTTATAGTAAGCTGGAACATGCCAGATGCCCCCGTCACAGGTAAGCCGGTCACGCTGGATAGCCTCAAGCACTTTTTTGGCAACAAAAAGACATTGATGTTTCTGGTGCTCATATTTATTAGCTCTGTACCCGCACGAATGAACGATACATTTATTGGAGTTTATATTCGTGAGCTTGGTGGCAGTCCTCAACTGGTAGGCCAATCATTTTTCCTCGCGGCAATAAGTGAAATCATTGTCTTTGCATTAAGCTTCTGGTGGTTGCGAAAAGGAAAAGAACTGATTATCATATCGATTTCCGGAGCCTTCTATTTCCTTCGTTTCTTGATTTCAGCTTGGATCATTGATCCACACTTGTTAGCGTATTTGCAGATTCTGCAAATTCTTACCTTCCCTGTGTTCTACTCCGCTGCTATTCAATACCTCTACAGCAT
Source organism: Paenibacillus sp. FSL E2-0190 (assembly GCF_037992965.1). Lineage (NCBI taxonomy): Bacteria > Bacillati > Bacillota > Bacilli > Caryophanales > Paenibacillaceae > Paenibacillus > Paenibacillus sp. FSL E2-0190. The sequence continues at coordinate 2,965,424 of NZ_CP150306.1, read as the reverse complement.
TGTACCCGAGGAATGGCGTGCTACAGGGCAAACCGTTCTTGCACTATTGTTCTTCGGTGTATCAGGTATCCTGGCTTCTTATGCTGGTGGGGCATTATATGATGCCTTTGGGGGTAAAGCTCTTTACTTAACGATCTCCGCAATGTCGTTTGTCGGCATGCTATTCGGATTGATACTGTATCTGATTTATCGTAAAAAAACGGAATAAGCGTACGAAAATAAACCGGGGATGTCCCAGCCGCTTTCTAAGTGGCTATTGGACATCCCCGGTTTTTTCTATTAAAAAGTGCTAATTCACCATGGCATTCGCTCTAGCATTAATAGATTTTCAACATAGAATATCCTATCAAACGAAAAGGAGGTCGTTACTATGGCCATCGTATTACCGCTTCAATATTTCAATTTAGCCCCTGTCATTGGTAAATCTTATTATGAAAACCTTGCAGGTGGAATTAACGCTGCTGTTACTGTGAACAACAACTCCAACTTCCCAGTAGATTTAGTAATCACTCGTGTGAATGCTCCAGTTATCACATACACGATTCCAGCATTCAATAGCCTTACGCTCGCAGTTCATGCCCTTTTGGTAGCTGCACTCTTAAGCACTCCTGCTGGCACCACATTCGGAACTATTGAAATTTCAACATCAGATTTCTAATAGTGTAGCATTAGGCATCTCTAGCTGGAAGTTCAGCTAGGGATGCTTCTCTATGTGAATCTAGCTTAATCCTTCTATTGTATGCTGCTCCATAAGCTGCTTCAGCTTGGTTTCAGTATTCGAATCTCCCGCAGGAGTATAGATGCTGCAGCGTAAATCTGCACTGCCATGAACCTTCAAAGAGGTTAGATGAAATAACATTTTTCCCGCCTTGGCATGTCTGAATTCTAGTAACACATCCGGGGCCGAGCTAACCCGACTTTGCTCCCACATCTCATTAAAAGCCGGATGCAATTCTTTCAATTCCTCTATAAATTCATCATACCAATGATCCTCTACATACTGTCCGTAATACGCTCTGAAGATAGAAAGATAACCGCTGACGAATTGTTCCCAATTCACTGCTAAGCGCCTAAACTCCTTACGAACAAATAACAATCGGATCATATTCCGCTCTTCGATAGGCAGCTTTGAGAAATCAAGAAAAACATGGGCGGCAGCTTCATTCCAACCGACGATTCCGCAACGTCTATCAGAAATTATCGTAGGACAATATTTAAGTTCCTGTAAAATTTTCTGCAGCGAAGGACTAATTACGGAAGATTCATCTTGCGGATAGGGTGTGGTTCCGGTTCCAGTTTCTAAAGCCAGTGCAAAAAGATACTTCCGCTCATCTTTAGTCAGCCTAAGTGCAGTGGCAATACAGTCCAAAACAGAGGACGAGACTTTTATATCTCTGCCTTGTTCAAGCCACGTATACCAGGTACTGCTTACCCCTGCAAGCTGTGCAACCTCTTCCCTGCGGAGTCCTGGCGTTCTTCTGCGTGTGCCTTCTGGCAAGCCTACAGAGCTTGGTGAAATTGCAGCACGACGTGCTTTCAAAAAATCGGATAATGCTTGTAATCTTGTTTGATTAGCCATAAGCTACCTCCACTTTGGGATTCCTGTTCCTTTAGTATAGTACAAATTATACTAGGATAAACGATAACTTGTAATAGGATAAATAAAGTGGAAAAATACTAGTATACACTAGCTGAGGAGGTTCATTATGGAACGCGTAGTGATTACAGGCATGGGCTTAATCTCACCACTTGGAAATACAATCGGGCAATTTTGGGATCGGCTAATTTCTGGTGAATCGGGTATATCCCCGATCACTTCATTTGATACAACAGGTTTTAAGACGAGAATTGCCGGCGAAGTACGTGATTTCGATGCCGAGGGCAGATTTGGGCGTAAAGAGGCACGGCGAATGGACAGATTCAGTCAGTTTGCCCTCGCAGCTACTGAAGAGGCTTGGAAACATTCTGGCCTCCAGCTTGATAAGATTGACAAGGAGAGACTTGGCGTTTATGTAGGATCTGGTGTTGGAGGAATTCAGACCTTGATGGATCAAGGTACGGTCCTGAAAGAGCGTGGACCTGATCGAGTCAGCCCTACCTTAATTCCCATGATGATCTCCAATATGGCTGCGGCGATGATCAGCATTAAATTTGGAGCTCTCGGCCCGACCATGTCTCCAGTAACAGCTTGTTCTATTGGAAATACTGCAATTGGCGAGGCCTTCCGTTTAATTCGTTATGGCGGTGCGGACATCGTTATAGCCGGGGGTTCTGAGGCTGCTATTACTGGAATCTCGCTGGCCAGCTTCGGGAATGCCACCTCTTTATCTACACGAAATGAAGAGCCTACTAAAGCGAGCCGCCCTTTCGATGGAGGACGGGATGGCTTTGTAATCGGTGAAGGTGGCGGCATAGTCATTCTTGAGTCACTCTCCCATGCTCAGCGTAGAAACGCCAAGATTCACGGTGAAGTGATCGGGTATGGTGCTAGCTCTGATGCTTATCATATGGTTGCCACTCATCCAGAGGGGATTGGTGCCTATCAAGCTATGAAGTTAGCGCTAAATGAAGCTAATCTCCAGCCCCACAACGTAGATGTAATCAGTGCGCATGCGACAAGTACAGTAGTAGGAGACCATTCTGAAACCCTAGCGATTAAAAAATTATATGGCGAGCATGCCTACCACATCCCCGTAACCGCTAATAAGTCCATGACTGGACATGCTTTAGGGGCCGCTGGCGGCTTAGAAGCCATCGCTTTAGTTAAGAGTATCCAAGAAGGGATCATTCCTCCTACCATCAATCAGGACACGCCTGATTCCATCTGTGATTTAGATTACGTACCTAACAATGCACGAAAAGCTAATCTCGAAATAGGCATCTCCAATTCATTTGGCTTCGGCGGCCATAATGCTGTTATTGTGATCCGAAAGTTCGTAGACTAATCCTACATTATAAAAGGGGTTTCAACTTAGCCATTACACATGACTAGTTGAAACCCCTTCTGCTGTTAATCCTTTTAAACTATCTTATTCCGAAGGTGATACCTGACTTCCCCAGATAGAGATCCCTTCATTAGAAACCGCGGTGAACGTCATAACATTACTGGCTGTAGCTTCATTCCACTCTTTCAGGAACACACCCTTATAAGTAGAACCACCTATCGTTAACTCTGCAGTATGATCGTCGATAAGCTTCCACTTGCCCTTTACTGCGCCTTTGATTTTACCACTCTTCGTCAATTGAATTAGCTCCGATTGCACGATATCTGCCGTAATTTCTTTATTATGATTCACATATTTGTATTCGCCTGCGATTTGCTCTTTCGTATATTTATCAATGGTCTCGCCACCATAACGGTGTGGTGCGACCACCGGCCAGCCATCAGCGTTCATGAACATCTGGTGTACTCTAACCTCATGCTTTTCACCACGATTCGGGAACCGTGTATGGAAGATCAAATAATACTTGCCAGTCTCTTCATCGTAAAATGCGGAGTTATGTCCTGGTGATACATATCCTTCCCCACTTACTGGGAGCTCATCGTCATTATTCAGGAATTCGAAATTCCCCATGAGTTTAACTCCGTAAGGAGCATAAGCAGGATCATCAAACAATACGCCAGCTGTGCCCTGTGAATCGATCATATCCTGGCCCTCAGAATCTTCAAATGGTCCATCAGGTGTCTTCGAGCGAGCTACACGGATGTTATATCCGCCATCAGCAGCCAGCCCCCCGTAGGATAGGAACAGGTAGTAGTAATCCGTCTCAGGACTGTACAGCATATAGGGAGCTTCTATCCGCGCATGATTTGCGCCTAGAAGCTTTTTGCCATAACCTTGATCTGGCAGTGGGAATCCTGTGCTTGTATCCAGTTCCATAATAAAAATACCACCGGAATAAGAACCATACACCATCCACAATCTGCCTTCTTTATCAAAGAACACATCCGGATCTACAACATTCGGCTTTTGTGTGGCATCATAAGTTTCTCCGTCATCGCCTACACCCACCATACCTGACTTTAAGAAGATCCCTTTGTTCTTATAAGGTCCTTCAATCTGGTCTGACACGGCTATACCAAGTGCTGATAATGGGGAATCACCTTTACACGCGTTGTAATACATATAATATTTACCATCCGCCAATTGAATGACATCCGGTGCCCATAAAGTGTCCGTCTTTCCCCAGGTTAAGGCCTCTTTTAATTCCTCTTTGACATTCGGGATGAGTACGTTTCCATCAACAACTCCAGAGGACAATTGAGTCCAGGACATCAGGTCGTCGGATTTAGCAGAAGCCAAATGTGAGCCAAACACATAGTACTTATTATCAGCCAAAATAATGGAAGGATCATGTACAGAAACATTCTTGAAGACAGGCTGAACAGGCTCAGGTCCGCTGTTTGTGTTGCCAGAATTAGCCGTGTCGTTGTTGCACGCGGTTACAGCTAATAATGAAACGCTAAGTAAAGTAGTAATAATTATCTTCTTCATCGTTATACCCCCTATGTATGCCTTTTCATTTTGAGATGAAAACGATAAATAGTCAACCCTTTTATTTAATTAAGTTCGTATTAATTCATATTTATTTAAATAATAGTGAACGTTGTAGAAAATAAAAAAAACGCTAAGCCAACTAAATGGCCTAGCGTTTCCTCTTATTATTTAGTTAAAACAAGTTGCTTACTTAGCGCCTTCTTGCACTAAAACTGGCTCTGGATAAGCGTTCTTAAGTATACGTTGTCTATTCTTAACGACTGTTGGTGGTTCCACCTTAGGTGCCATCGGATGCATTAACCAAGACTTCACCATATGGGTATCCGAAACCTTATACATTGGAGGCTCTTTCTCCATATCGATTTGCATCGCATAGGTGCTGCGAAGTGCGAAGGCATCACCCTTAGGCGGTTTGATCAAATCTGGAGGGGTACCAGGAATAGCGGTAAGCAAAGAACCTTTGCTCTCTAAACTTGGCATGGACGCAAGCAATCCCCAAGTGTAAGGATGTCTTGGATCGTAGAAGATCTCTTCTGCAGTTCCCATTTCAACAATTTGTCCGGCATACATTACTGCTACACGATCCGCCATTCTTGCTACAACACCAAGATCATGGGTGATAAAAATAATCGCCGTATCAATCTTCTTCTGCAATTCCTTCATCAGGTCAAGAATCTGTGCCTGAATGGTAACGTCGAGCGCTGTAGTTGGTTCATCCGCAATCAGAAGCTTAGGGTTTGCTGCAAGTGCCATTGCGATAACGACACGTTGACGCATACCGCCACTGAACTCATGCGGATATTGATTGAAGCGGCGCTCTGGTGAAGGAATACCTACTAGCGTAAGCAGTTCAACCCCACGTTTATTGGCAGCTTCTTTGGAGATTTTCTCATGTTTGTGCAGTACTTCAGTAATTTGTCTGCCGACCTTCATCATCGGGTTCAAGGAAGTCATCGGATCCTGAAAAATCATACCGATCTCTTTACCACGAATCTTCTGCATTTGCTTCTCAGACTTACCGATCAAATCTTGTCCATCAAATAAAATTTGTCCACGTTTATATTCTCCTGGCGGCGTTGGAACTAACTTCATTACCGCTTGTGAAGTTACACTTTTACCGGAACCGGATTCCCCAACAATCGCTAGAGTTTCACCTTTATCTACATGGAAGCTAACACCACGGATCGCTTGTACTTCTCCACCGTGTGTTTTGAATGATATCGCTAGATCTTTTACCTCTAAAAGGCGCTCCATCTTGTCACCCTCTCATTTCCTCGTCAATTATGATAATGATTCTCACCAAGTTGTAAGCAATAAGTATTATTTTATCTAGTTCTAAGGGTTCTAGTCAAGATTTTTCTGAAAAAGATATGGCCAGCAGCAGCCTTATGTACTAGTTCTGTTTAATGCGAGTTCTATTCTTCACTAACAACCACAATATTGGCGGAAGCAGCAAAAGAACTAACAGCAGAGACCATCCGATATCTCCAAGAGATACCAAGTTGTCATTCAATAGTCGATAATACGCATAAAGAGAATAGGGAAGAACTACTAGTACTGCTGTAACTACCCCTGGTGTATATATCTTTAAATATATCGTCTGTCCTAGATGAGTAAATAAATGTAAGAAAAATACCGCAAGCACTGCCAAGTACAATAAGTAATTAGAAAAGAATACTGCAATACAAGTTACCGTCACTATAAAAATATACACGAATAATACGTCCATTGCAAAATTACGTGTAGTCATTTGTAACATCGAATGATACGTCTTGCGCATAAACGAAGGAATTGCGTCCTCTAACCTGGTTCTATACTTTGCCCCCCATGCTTCAATCGTTAATATTTCTTCAAAATCATGAAACATAAATAGGATCGGCAACAGCCACAGCAAACTTACGATATCTATATGTACACTTAGCCACTCAAACATGAGAATCCTCTCCCTTCTCCTGCTCAGCCTCCTTACCTTCTTATGTTGTAATCTTGCTGAAAATGTCCTAACCCATGAAACGTTCCCAACCTTCCAGCAGATTATCCTGTGCCCACTGGAAATGGCCTTGGCTATCGTATTTACGCGAATAACACTCAATGAAATAAATTAAATCGATATATAAGTCGTAGAGTTTTTTGCGTGCACATTCATTAGGGCTATCAAAGCTGTCCCCATAACCTCTACAGAAATGCTCAGAATCCTCAATATAGCGAAAATAATATTCCATAAGGTGATCGCCCCATAACGCCCGTTCCCAATCGATTAAGGCAACAATGCTTCCCTCTCGCACAAACACATTCCCATCCCATAGATCCCAGTGAACTAAACGTGGCTCAGTGACCACATCCATCACATGTATACGGCTGTTGATCTCCGCCTCAATCTTTTCTAAAGGAATGGGCATCTTTGCCTCTAAGCGCCGAGCATCATCAAGGAGGTTGCCAATCAAATTTTGAAAGGTTTCCCGCCAAGAAGTCCCCTTTATCTTCGAGGATACATTAAATAATCCGAAATGATCCCCTTGAATCTCATTGATAATCCGGCTATAACGACCTAATTCTTCCTCAATACAACTTCTTTGCTGCGGACTAAGCTCTTCCTTAATTTCATTATAGGGCTGGCCGATTATTTTCTCCATGAAAAAAAAGTCACTCGATATTAAATTTCTGCTGTTATCATAAGCGTATACCTCAGGCACAGGTACCGTTCCTTTAGACTTCATTAGCTGCATTGCCGCAACCTCTGTAGCCATGATATCGTGCTCGTAACTTAGCGTGTCTGTCTCATCGGATGGCGATATTTTAAGGATCGTAGCTCTGCCATCTGACAATAGGAGGTCATAAGCTGCGTTGAAATAACCTCCCGTCAATTCCGTACTTTGAATGATTTTCACATGGCTTCCAAAAGCAGCACCCACCAGGATGTCCTGCTGCTCAACCGTCAATTTTGTTTTAGTCTGACTTTCCAAGACTTCACCACCATACAGAGTTAAGTAAAAATGCAAAAATCCAACCTCATAAAAGCCCGGGATTCATTGTATTTGATATAAGAAAGATAAACAATCCTTCTCCATTGGAATGAAAATTGTTAAAATTAGAAATAACACGTATCATTAGCTGCTTTTCATGAAAGAGAGGAAACTATTATTATGATCATAAAACCTAGAACACGTGGCTTTATATGTACAACCGCACATCCGCAAGGCTGCGCTCGTCAAGTCGAGCGGCAAATTGAGTATATTAAGGCACAACCCGCGATCAAAGGACCCCGGAAGGTACTTGTCATTGGCGCATCCACAGGCTACGGCCTCGCCTCACGGGTTACAGCCGCCTTTGGGGCTGGAGCCAGCACAGTAGGCGTATATCGGCCGAGCAGCAGCAATGGAGCCCGTACAGCCTCTGCTGGGTGGTACAATTCCGCCGCCTTCGAACAACTTGCGGAGTCTGCAGGCCTGCAATCCTACAGCGTTACCGGAGATGCTTACTCCAAAGAGACCAAAGAAAGAACGATTCAGCTGATCCGCAGCGAATTAGGACAAGTCGATTTGGTCATCTACAGTGTTGCTTCTGGGCGCCGTACAGACCCGGAGACAGGTGAAGTATATAACTCTGTTCTCAAACCTATTGGCGACACCTTTACCAACAAAACTGTAAATTTTCATACGGGTGAAGTCACTCAAATCTCCATCGAACCCGCGACCGATAAGGAAGTTCATGATACCGTACGGGTGATGGGCGGTGATGATTGGCAGTTATGGATAGAAGCACTCCAGCAAGCCGGAGTATTAGCTGATCACGCAACCACTATTGCTTATTCGTATATCGGATCAGAGCTTACTCAAGCCGTATATCGCCAGGGAACGATTGGACTTGCTAAAGACCATCTCGAAGCTACGGCAAGAACACTTAACGAAGCGTTATCTGTTACTCACGGTAGAGCTTATGTAGCGGTCACAAAAGGTCTTGTCACACAGTCCAGCTCGGCGATTCCTGTCGTGCCCCTCTATATTTCCGCCCTTTACAAAGTCATGAAAGAGCACGGTCTTCATGAAGGTTGTATTGAGCAAACCTATCGGTTGTTTGCTGAACATCTCTACGCAGCGAAAGGAACTTCTCTGGATGAAGAAGGGCGTATCCGTATAGATGATTGGGAATTGTCTCCGGCAGTCCAGCAAGAAGTAATAGAAATCTGGGACCAGCTTACTTCAGACAATATCTACGACCTAACGGATCTGCATAGCTATAAACAGGAATTCTTCCAGCTATTTGGATTCGAGACTGAAGGTGTAGATTACGAAGCTGATACTGATCCAGACGTAACTGTTATAAATCTGCGCTAAAATTAATCGTGTTTTTGGATTATCTTCTGCCTGAGGATAAGGGTTGTTCGAGAGCATAAATCTCCTCTTCCAGAGAAATCATCTTTTGCTCAATCATTTTTCGTGCATCTGCCAACGCTTGATTGTAAATATAAGGCGAAAGTTCTTTGAGCATAAAATCGAGAAGGTTCTCGCTGGCTAATTGCCCAATTTCACTGGACAGCTCTGTGTCAAAATATTCTTGCATACTAGCTGTAATCTGAAGCTTATGTTCTCTCGGTATTTTTAACGGCTGCATGGTAATCCTCCAATCTAATTAGATACAGGAAAATGACGTGCTTTCGCACGTCATTTTTCACACCTATAACCTTCATTCACTGCTGCCTTTAAAACGGTTCCAACCCTCAGTCAAGTTATCATGCGTCCAACGGACATAACCTTCGTCTGCATATTTGCGTGAATAACATTCGATAGCAAGAATAAGATCAAGATAAAGATCATAAAGCTTCTTCCGCTGAATCTCGTTCGGACTGTCGTAGGTTGTTCCGTACCCCTTATAGAAACCGGCAGAATTCTCAAAATGCCTAAAATAATACTCCATCAGCACATCGCCCCACAGGGCTCTCTCCCAGTCAATCAGCGATACGATGACTCCATCCTTCACAAATACATTCCCATTCCATAAATCCCAATGCACCAGTCGTGGCTCGGTTACAGCATCTAATGCAGGGAGATACTTGGAAACCTCCTGCATTATCTCTTCACTGGACGCAGGGAGCTGTGCATTCAGCCTCTTGGCATCAGCAAGTACACTTTCCATCAGGCATGAAAAGGTCTCTCTCCACGAGGCTTTTGGCTCCTCTGAATCCGTTCCAAAAATGCCAAAACGTTCTCCGCGTATCTCATTGATTATGCGATTGTAACGCCCCAGCTCAGTTTCGATAGCGTCTCTCTCCGGAAGCGAAAGACTCTCCTTTACATCACTGTAGGGCTGGCCCTCCACCTTCTCCATAATGAAATACGGAATAGGAGTAAGCAGCAGACTTTCATCATAATGGTAGACGGCAGGCACGGGCACAACACCCTTATCTGCAACCATACGGAGAGCTTCCACTTCAGTTCTCATAATGTTCTTCTCGTAACTTAACGTATCTGTCTCTACAGCAGGGGCAACCTTTAGAATGACAGATTTCCCAGTGCTGAGTTCCAAATCATAGGCTGTATTAAAAAAGCCTCCCGTAAGTTCTGAACTAAGGTTAACCGCAGTTTCTGAACCGAAAACCGCTTTCACCAAAATATCCAGCAGTTCATCATTTAATTTAACTTTCGTGAAGCTCTCCATTTCGTTTAAACCCACCACATTTCTGTCAGTGGCTCCTCAATCAATACTTGTTGAAGGTTACTTACAGCTTTGGAGAAACCTTCTTCAATAGACATCAGCCCATCTTCATGCTCGATACTAACCACATAGTCATACCCAACCAAACGAAGTGCACTAATAATGTCAGCCCAAGTCTTAAGATCATGTCCAAAGCCGACAGAACGGAACTGCCAAGCACGGTCAAGCATCTTGGTATACGACTGCATATCAGTTAATCCGTGCATATTGACATTCACAGGATCAATAACGGTATCCTTCGCATGGAAGTGATGGATTGCACCTTGGCGTCCCAAAATATGAATCGCTTGCACAGGATCAATTCCTTGCCACCACATGTGACTCGGATCAAGGTTCGCACCGATCACTTCACCTGCTGCTTCTCTCAGCCGCAGCAGAGTACCTGGTGTGTGTACAGAGAATCCGCCATGCAGCTCAAGACCTACCTTTACATTTTGCTGAGCGGCAAAGGCACCCCATTCTTTCCAATAAGGAATAACCTTGTTCTCCCATTGCCAGTCCAGAATTTCTTGATAATCATTGGGCCATGGAGCTACAGGCCAGTTCGGATATTTAGCACCCTCATGATCTCCAGGACATCCAGAGAAGGTATTCACAACCGGAACCCCTAGCTTCTGCGCCAATTTGACCGAGTTTACGAAATCCTCATGATCCTTTTGAGCAAGTTCTTTTTGCGGGTGCAATGGGTTACCGTGGCAGCTCAAAGCACTGATTGTAAGTCCGCGAGATTCCACAGCATGTTTGAATTCATGTAAGGCTGTTTCATTCTCCAGCAGCATTTTAGGGTCGCAGTGGCTGTTGCCAGGATTGCCTCCCGTACCGATTTCTACCGCCTTTAGCCCTTTGGATACTACATAATCAAGAGCATCCTCCAGCTTACGACCTCCAAACAAGACCATAAATACTCCAAGTTTCATTGTAGGCCACCTCCTCTTGGAAATAGTTTATTTATTATTTATCGTAAAGATCAAAATTCTTCACCACTTGATTACTCTCAGCAGCTTCAAAAATAACTTCAATCAAATTCTGTACCCGCATAACCTCAGCGTTCTTAACGATAGGTTCTGCAGTACCCTCAATGACAGCAGCGAAATTATCATAAAAGCTAGAGCTTAACTCCGACGGCTGAGGTAATTCCTCAGTGATCGTTGCCCCCTCCGATGGAGGTGCCATAGTTTTAGTTAGTCCTACACCTGCACGAATCGGCTTCGGTTCGATTTTTTCGCCTGCATTATTTCTTGTCACCAATCTTCCAGTTAAAGACCAGTCTTCAATAATTCCAGTGCCTTCGATACCCTTCACATACCATCTTGGCAAAGTAATAAAGTTAGTCGTCCCAACCTCTACGATCGCTTTAATTCCATTCTCAAATTGCAGAATAGCTTCAAAACCGTCATCGACATCGTTTCCTAAAATAAAGCTTAAACTACTGCTCACACTGGTAATTTTGCTATCAATCATGAATAATAGCTGGTCCAATAAGTGAACGCCCCAATCCAGCAGCATCCCTCCGCCTTGTGCCTTAACATGACGCCAGTCTCCAGGAATTCCGTTCGCTCCGTGCACGCGGGATTCGATCTGGAATAGGGATCCAATCGTCTCCTCGTCGTACATTTTTTTGATGGTTAAAAAATCTTCATCCCAACGTCTGTTCTGATGCACCATAAACACACGTCCGGCTTTATCAGCCGCCGCCAGTATTTCTTGAAATTCAACCTTTGATAGAGCAACTGGCTTCTCACAAATGACATGTTTGCCAGCTTGTAATGCACGAATCGCAATTTCTTTGTGCACATCGTTCGGTGTGGCAATTAGAATAATTTCGACCGAAGAATCTGCCAATACTTCTTCATAACTTTGGTACGCCTTGTAGCCAGCGTCGTTGGAATTGGTACGACGTGCTTCAAGCACATCGTACGTTCCAACTACGATTAAGGTAGAGGTCTCTTTTATCAATCCTGCGTGATAACTTCCCATTCCTCCAAAACCAACAATGACTACAGAATGTCTGTTTGAACTCATGAACTTCACACCTGCTTCTCGTTTAGTTATCTGATGTTCCGTCAAAATACACAGCACGACCTGTACGGGAAGATTCGTAAATAGCCTCCAAAATTTGGGTAACGACAAGGGCTTGTTCAGGTTTAACTACTGGTTCTTTATCTTCCCGAACTGCTTCAAGCCACAAGCGAGCTTCACGATCGGATTCACTCTCTTGTCCTCCGTTAAAGAAAGCTACTCCCCCTGCGGACAAGTCAATTTTAGTCTCGTATAGACGGCCACCACGGTCACCATTTAAGCGTAACCCGTCCTTCATATCTGCACCACCCTCTGTACCTGCTAGGAGCGTCTTCGCTTCTCCAAATTCAGATACATTAAGAGCCCAGCTTGATTCCAGTACAATTGTAGCACCATTTTCCATGGTAATAAATCCAAATGCTGAATCTTCTACTTTAAATTGTTCAGGGTCCCATGGACCAAAGGCATTTCCGCCGTTTTTACGGTTACCAAGCTTATGGAAAGTCGAGCCCATAACACTACGCGGTTTATAATTGTCCATCATCCATAATGTTAGATCAAGCGCATGCGTACCGATATCGATCAGTGGACCGCCGCCTTGCTTTTCTTCATCCAGGAATACGCCCCATGTAGGAACCGCACGACGACGAACGGCAATCGCTTTTGCATAATAGATCTCACCAAGCTCACCGTTTTCACAAACGTCTTTAAGATATTCACTATCCGCACGATAACGGTTCTGATAAGCTACAGACAATTTCATGCCTGTACGTTTGGCAGCCTCTAACATTTCCTGTGCTTGAGCTGTAGTCTTCGCCATTGGCTTCTCACACATTACATGATTGCCAGCTTCCAATGCTGCGATTGTGATCACGGAGTGACTGTCATTCGGTGTACATACATGCACGATATCGAATCCTCCGGCTTTCAAAAGCTCTTGATAATCTGTATATACAGCCGCGCCTTCAGCACCATAGGTTTTTGCTGCTTCCTGTGCACGTTCTTCGACGATATCACAAAAGGCTACCATTTCAGCGTTTGCTTGACGTGACAAACTTGGCATATGTTTTCCATTAGCAATTCCACCGCAACCGACAATAGCAATTCTCAACTTTTTAGACATGAACATTTCCCCCTTGATTAGCGTATGCTTTTACCCATTTCAAACTATCTTCTACACTTCCTAATGGTGAACGGCTGCAATAATCCTGCTCCACTACCGCCCACTCTACCTTTGCCTGTACAGCCGCATCAAGAATTGCTGTAAGGTTTACTTCTCCTTCGCCTAGAACAACCGTTTCCGGTGAACCATCCTCATGTTTCTTCAAATCTTTCAGATGGATGATTGGCAACCGGCCAGCGTATTTATTGATATACTCTACGGCATCATAACCTGCGTGATGTACCCAGCATGTATCCATTTCAACTTGCAGCAAATCAGCCGGCACCTCTTCAAACAAACCGTCAAACGCTGTACGGTCACCATATCGATCAGTTAACTCAAAGTCATGATTATGGTACAAAAGAACCGCTCCACGCGCCTTACACTTTTCTCCAATAATCTTCAGATTCGCAGCAACTTCTTCATAGTTACGTTGTTCTTCTGACAGATACGGCACAATTAGATGATGATTTCCAATCTCCAGGTTGTACGCGATCTCTGCCTCTGTATCATTCAACAATGCGTCATAGGGACGGTGTGCGCCCAGCGCTACTAGTCCAAGTTCATCAAGCAATTGTTTGACTTCTGCTGCGCTACGGCCGAAGTAATGGAAAAACTCCACACCTTTATAACCAAGGGCTGCTACTTTACGCAGTGTCCCTTCAAAATCCTGTTCCAGTTCTTCTCTGAGCGTATACAATTGCAGGCCTATCTTCAGCATTTTCGAATCACTCCAATTGGATTTAAAGTTAGCTTTCTGTAGTGACAATCACTTGAACAATAATGCTGTAACAGAATTGACTAATCTGATTCACATCAGTTTCCTTAAACTGTCATTCTTGTAAGCACAGCTAATACCGACTGTTTCTAGCGTTGATGGTCGATTTCTTTCTTTATTGCTTAGCTACATAGTAATATGAAAGCGTATATATTAAAATGAATAATATGATTAAAACATGAACAATCTGCTTATCATTTCAATACACCCAGGAGGACCTATGACTCATTCTGCTACCTGTCACGTATTATCAGCCGGATTTTCTTTTCATCGCAAGCCTTTTCATATGTCTCAAAGTCAAGGGAACCAGAACTTTCTTATACGTCTGCAAACAGAAGGAAGGAGCCGTGCATTGATCGATGGTGTAATGTCACCTGTGGAAAGCGGGGATATTATGTTATTCGCTCCAAATGATCCTTACTATTTGATCATAGATAAAGAAGAGTACCCTGTGGGCAAGCCACGAATTGAAAGCGGAGATTATCATATCTTTTGCGGAGGAACATGGATTGATGAATGGTGGCAACGTTCACAAAGACCCACTCGCCTAAGTGTGCCGCTTAGTGAGAGTTTTCTTGGCTTGTTTCGCCAATTGATTCTGGAGCACCGTCGACTTTCCGACTTCTCTCCAGAAATATCTGCCTGCTATCTGCAAATTCTATGTATGGAAATCGACCGGCTAATTACAGATCAGCCAGCAATTACTCCAAAAGGTTATCTGGCATACCGAATGAAGCAATATGTTGAGGAGCACGCAACCCTACCCTTTCTATTGGAAGATGTAGCAGGTTTTGTGGGTATATCCGTCTCGCGGGCCGTTCATTTATTTAAGGAAGCCTTTGGGACCAGTATTATTAAATATGTAAACGATGTCCGACTGGAAATGGCCAGAGAACGGATAACCTTCAGTCCCATGCCGCTGGAGCAAGTAGCAGAAACTTGTGGTTTTGCGAACTACACCTATTTTCACCGGGTCTTCCGAAGTCGTTTCGGGATGTCACCAAGAGAATATCGTGTGCACAGCAGAGAACAGGTGTAAATGAAGAAAACCCGTTTCATTGCAAAAGGGTTGTCCTTTAGTAGAAAAAGCTACTTTTAGGACAACCCCTGCTTCTATATTCGAACATAACTCGTGAGCATGAGATTATTCTTTTACAGCCGAAATGATCAGGAACATCGGTCTACGCTCCTCATCCTTCATCCATAGATCATTACTCATTTCTGCTGAAGGCTTTGGTTCTTTAACCGCTTTAATAGTAAAGCCAGCTTCAATCAGGTCATTGAAATAGGTGGAAATCGTGCGATGGTATTTAATCACATTTTCTGTTAAGAATTTCGTTTCACGAAGTCCTTCTGATTGATAATGATCTACGGGCCAATGCAGGCGGTTTCCTTGTTCATCGGCATACCAGTCTTGCTCTTCACGTGAAGTAAAGATTGGATGCTCCACTGAAAAAATAAAACTCCCGCCAGGCTTAAGAAACGAATGCACCTTTCGGCAGATGGCTGCAAAAGATTCAATATAGTGGAAAGCCAATGAACTGAGAACCACATCAAATTGCTCGCTCGCAAAATCAATGTCCTCAATCGGCAGCTGGATATAAGTTATAGCAGGATCGTTCGTTTTTTCACGCGCCTGTTGCAGCATTTTTTCAGAGATATCCACACCTATAACTGAACTCGCCTGCTGCTCACGGGCATATAGGCAATGCCAGCCAAAGCCGCAGCCCAGATCAAGCACACTTTTATTATGTAAGTCTGGAAGAAGCGCCTTTAATACATGCCATTCTCCTGCTGCTGCAAGCCCTCCAATAGAACGGGGCATTTGCTGGTAGGCAGAGAAGAAATTCGAATCGTCATATTTATTTTGTTTCATCAGGGATACATCTCCTATATATTATTTCTTCAATTACTATACGCTGAGCGATGTTCTCTTATCAAATAGCCAATAAAAAAGGAGCATCATCTTGGAAGATCTGCCCCTTATATCTATTCTTATTCAATTGTTCCTGCTTGCTTGGTGTTAATCGTACATGCTGTGAAATGGCTCCATAATCACTATTCAATCTACGACTCTGTGCTGCGCACCAGGCTCCGGAGCGCTCTGCCTTACGCAAGGCTTTTTGTGTCTTGGTTCGTGCCATGTGACACCACTCTCCTATTCATGGGTGAATGATTATTGATCTTACATCTATAAGACAACTTCATTTTAACATATTCCAGACTATGAGCGAAGCAAGAATTCCGTTACACTTAGAGCAAAGCTAGTATTCTATCTTATCTAAATAGATGCGGAGGTTTAAAGGATGAATTACCAGGTTTTGTATGAAGGTGCTTTTGCTATGTTAAAGGTCCAACTAAATCCCGGTGAAAGCGTAAAGGCTGAAATGGGCGCAATGGTCGCGATGTCACCTAACGTAGAATTAAAAGGAACCGTGGATGGTGGTTTAATGCGCGGTCTCGGGAGAATGCTGAGCGGTGAGAAATTCTTCTTTCAAGAACTTAGAGCGACCCGTGGTCAAAGTGAGGTATTGCTGTCACCTGGCTCACTCGGCGATATTCAGGCGATAGAATTAGACGGATCGTATAAACTGTTAGTTCAAAAAGACGGATTTCTCGCCGGAACTGAAGGCATTCAAGTAAATACCAAAATGCAGAATTTAACCAGAGGGCTCTTCTCCGGTGAAGGCTTCTTCATTGTAGAAATCAGTGGCAGAGGAACGGTGTTCCTGTCTTCCTTCGGTGCTATCCATGCAATAAATTTAGGACCTGGTGAAGAAATGATTATCGATAACGGACACCTCGTAGCATGGCCAGACTATATGGACTACAAGGTGGAAAAGGCAGCCTCTGGCTGGCTTAACAGCATAACCAGTGGTGAAGCACTTGTCTGCCGCTTCCGTGGAGAAGGTGTAATTCTCGTTCAGAGCCGTAACCCTGGCAGTTTCGGAACGTGGATCAAATCCTTTGTACCTACTCGAAGCTAGACTTCCTAGAACGCAGTAATCAAAAAAGACACAGGCTTAGAGAAAGCCTGTGTCTTTAGGTTAGAAAGCAATCTTACGAGACTGCTTTATCTGCTTCTGCTTTTGCTTTTTTGCAGCCAGTACGTTTACATGTTCCATAAGTACCCTTGAAATCAAGGCGGTGATCCGTGACGTTAAAGCCATATTCACGTTCCACTCTTCTCTCCAGCTCCACAAGCCAGTCGTCCTTAATTTCCTCCAACCGACCGCATACGCTGCATATCAAATGATGATGCATATGCGAATGATCGTTCCCGCGCAAATCGTAACGGGCAACTCCGTCTCCGAAGTTCATCTTCTCTACAATGTGTAGCTCACATAAAAGCTCAAGTGTACGGTATACCGTTGCCAGGCCCAGATGTGGATAGCTGTTCTTAACAAGCATATATACTTCTTCTACGCTTAAATGATCCTTCTCATTGTCGAGCAGAACGTTCACTATAGCTTCACGCTGAGGCGTTAATTTATATTTTTGCGCCGCAAACAATTGACTGATATTTGATATTTGATCCATTTGGTCTCCTACCTTCCCGGAACGATTTAACATCCGTACCCTCTGAGACGCTCCTATTTATGCAGTTAAGACAAACCATAAATAGTAATCGTTACGATATAATCATAACAAAATTAACCACGAATGAAAAGAGCCTGACATCATTATATCATTTCATGCCACTTATCCAAAGTACTACACCCCAATCTGGCCTATATTTCTATTAAAATCTACTTTTTCGTGAAATAATACAGATTAGACCGCAACCTTTCCATAATTTACAACGTTAAAGGAGTGACAAAGGCTAAGGAGCCTATCCATACAACGAGGTGAAAAGACATGAACATGAAAAAAAGCACACTAGCAGTGATCACAACCGTAGCCATTTTCTCCTTTTCTTTGGGTGGTCAGATGTTTGCAGCTGGGAACACCTTTAAGGATATTGATAACATAAACGGCAAAGAAAAAATCATTTCTTTAAAAAATCAAGGGTTAATTAAAGGTGTCAGCGAATCTCAATTTCTCCCTGGCTCTAAGGTAACTACAGCCCAAGGGATTCAGTTTATCTCCGGCGGTCTCCAGCTCAGCCTCGCAGCCATTGACTTTAACAAAGCTCCTGTTGCCAGCGGCTTGTTCACAAAAGTAAAAGACAAAGCCTGGTACGCTGAAGCCTTTATCAATGCTTATTACAATCAAGTTAAGCTACCAAAAGACATTGATCCTAGCCTAATTATGACCAAAGAGCAATTCACTAACTATCTAGTGCAAGCGATCGAAGGCGTAGGTAATCTGCCGATGATCAATATCGTTCCAGTAGATATCGCTGATGAAGCGTCACTGACCCCTGCATATCAAGGCAGTATTCAGCGCTCCCTGAAATACAAGATCAATACTCTAGACGCTAACGGAAAGTTTAATCCAAAAAGCGAACTCACCCGTGCCGAAGCTGCGATTATGCTCTACAACGCTTTGGAGTTCCTGAAAACAGGAGTATAAGCCAAATTTCAGTTACTCTTCTCATTTGAATAATCTACACAAGAAAAAGCAGCTCCGGATGATTCCCGAGCTGCTTTTTCTTGTATATTGTCTTTCTACTCTTCTTCACCATTCAGTCTATTCAGAAATTGCAGAGCCCGGGGATTCTTCGGATGCTCCAGCACTTCTTGCGGAGTCCCTTGCTCTAAAATATGACCACCATCCATCAAAATGATCCGGTCCGCTACATCGGCGGCAAATTTCATCTCGTGGGTCACAATCACCATAGTCATACCTTCTGCTGCTAATTGTTTGATGACCTTAAGCACTTCCCCTACCAGCTCGGGATCGAGCGCCGAAGTGGGCTCATCAAACAACAGCACTTCTGGATCTACTGCCATAGCCCGGGCGATGGCCACTCTCTGCTGCTGTCCTCCTGACAGCTGATGTGGATAGTTATCAGCTTTATCAGCCAAACCCACCTTAGCCAGCAGTTGAAGGCCCCGCTTACGCGCTTCTTCCTTGGTTCGTTTCAAGACAGTTACCTGTCCCTCCATCACATTGCCTAGCGCAGTCATATGCGGAAATAAATTATACGATTGAAAGACCATCCCTGTTTTCTGCCGAAGAGCTAATACGGAATTCTGAGGAATTTTCTTATGATCTGTAAAATTGATGGTGATATCCCCAAGTGACAGGCTGCCTTGATCCGGGATTTCCAACAGATTAAAACAGCGCAGCAGTGTAGTCTTTCCGGAGCCGGATGGCCCAATAATGACAAGTACCTTTCCATGCTCCATTTTCAGATCAATACCCTTTAACACTTGGAGTGCGCCGAAGGATTTATGCAAATTAATGATTTCAATCACAAGTATCTCTCCTTTAGGTCGCAGAGTAACGATCGAGTCGTTTCTCCAAGTAATTTTGCAGCACCGACAGCACAGAACAGAACACTAAATAAAACAATCCTGCTTCGGAGTATACCAACAGAGGCTCATAAGTGGTAGAGGCTACCTGCTGAGCAGTTCTAAACATCTCCGTATAGGTGATGATCGCTGCAAGCGATGTATCTTTGACCAAGCTAATAAAAGAATTGGATAACGGCGGTACAGAAACGCGTGCAGCTTGTGGCAGAATTACGCGGCGCAGAGCCTGCCCACGAGTCATCCCGACTGAGAAGGCAGCTTCCCACTGGCCTTTATGTATCGACAGGATAGCAGCGCGTACGATTTCCGATGAATAAGCCCCTACGCTAAGGGTAAATCCAATGGTGGCGGCAATGAAAGGGTCGAGTACAATACCAACAGCCGGCAAACCATAAAATATAATAAATAGCTGCACTAACAACGGGGTTCCCCGAATGACCCATACATAAAAACGGGCGATTAGCTTCGGAATTACCCACGGTGAAAGACGTGCCAACGCGGTTAGGATCGCCAAAATCAATCCAAGCACAAAGGAAAGTAGCGCCAACGGAATGGTAAAAGCCACCCCGGCTTTAAGCAGGGGTAGCAGTGTATCTAAGAAAATTTGTATTTTGCGGTCATCCATTATTCAGACATCCTTTTTAGCTTCTAGGCTTAATTAGCCTTGCTAGCCTTGTATTATTTTGAAACGTCAGCTCCAAAGTATTTCTCGGAAATTTTCAAGTACGTTCCATCACTTTTCATCTCTTTAATCGCATCACTGACCGCATTCACCAGCTCATCATTGCCTTTCAGGAATACCGCAGCACTTTGTGAGCCTTCAGGAATCTCATCAACCACTTTAATTTTTGCATCTGGTTTTTGTTTTTTCAGATCCAGATAAGACAAGCCATCATTCACAGTTGCATCAATACGTCCCGAAGTCAGCAGATCCATCGCTTGATTGAAACCGTCCGTAGCTACGATTTCAGCACCGTTCTCACGAGCGATGTCGGATAAGTTACTAGTCAGGGATTGTCCTGCTTTTTTACCCTTTAGATCAGCAAAGGTCTTAATATCCTCATTGTTTTCGCTCACGATCAATACTGCCTTGGATACAATATAGGGTTCAGAGAAATCATATTTCACTTTGCGATCTTCGTTAATGGAAACTTCATTAAAAATGACATCAAACCGTTTCGCATCCATCCCAGCAAAAATACCATCCCACTGAGTTTCAAAAAATTCAGCTTCAACACCTAAACGTTTGGCTACTTCTTCGGCAATTTCCACGTCAAAACCCGTCAATTTCCCCGCAGTGTCATGATAAGTAAAAGGTGCATAAGTCCCTTCTGTACCTATCCGCAATTTGCCGCTGGCCTTCACAGCCTCCAAACTGTTTTGCGCTGAAGATGCTGCTCCACCATTCGTTCCAGCTGTTGGTTCAGCAGCCGTATTGGTATTCGAATTATTGCCGCAAGCCGCTACAAGGACCACGGTTAACGCCAATATAATAGTTAAACTCCATTTTTTCATTATTAAATCCCCTCTCTCTATCCGGTTTTTTTCCGGTAAATTGAATAGTACACTGCCATCACATGATCGTCAATACTTTTTTCCGATTATATACATCGGAATTGTAATATTAACTAGATTTCTACTTATATCTTACCCAATCTTGGATTAATCCTTCACTTCTTTCTCTCTTTACTTCTCAGAAAGATATGGTATATTTATAAACAAATTAATATGGACCTGTTATTTCACTAGGGGAGTCGGCCGACTGAGACGGAGCTTCAAGCTCCGGACCCTTGGAACCTGATCTGGATCATACCAGCGGAGGGAAGTGGAGCAGAATTTTCATCAAGCATGTTAAGTGTTATTATGCAGAATGAACTTTTTGACCCATTCATTTCCTCTGGAAATGGATGGGTCTTTATTTGTTTAGACGCTCCACAAAAATATTAGGAGGTTAGATCATCACGACCATTTTATCTATTCAAGGCCTAACCTACTCTTTTCCGGAAACTGAACAACCCCCTGTATTCGCAAATCTATCCATGGATATCAGGCAAGGGGAATTCGTCTCCGTAGTAGGTGCTAGCGGATGCGGGAAAAGCACATTTTTCAAAACGGTTGCCGGTTTACTCGAACCTACTCATGGAAAAATAAAACTCCCTACGCTCCCCTCAACCGCTAGTCGTTTAGGTCAGATCGCTTATATGCCTCAGCAGGATTTATTGCTGCCTTGGAGAACAGTGCTCGACAACTGCCTTTTGCCCTGGGAGATCAAGCCCAGATTTAGTAAACAGAAAACGATCACTCAGATTCGGGAAATGTTGGCCCGCTTCGGCTTAACAGATGTAGAGAAGGCTTATCCCCATGAACTTTCGGGAGGTATGAAACAGCGAGTAGCATTTCTGCGCACCTTAGTGGCTGGAGGCGGAAGTGGTCTTATGCTGCTGGATGAGCCCTTTGGCGCTCTCGATGCCATGACCAAACGTGAGATACACCGTTGGCTGTTGGAGTTATGGGGTGAACTGAATCAGACGATTATGCTCATCACTCATGATCTGGAAGAAGCCCTATTGCTCAGTGACCGGATTTATTTATTATCTGGCGGTACGCACAGCGAATTACAGGAGATCATTGTCGATCTACCAAAACCAAGACATTATAAGATGAACTATGAACCCCGGTTTATAGCACTACGGGCAGAGTTGGAGCGAAGATTGCATGCAACCTATACCTTTTAAAAAACATCTAGACAACTATGGTCCCTTCCTTCTTCTGGTACTGCTCATTCTTGTAATCTGGGAGTCAGCTGTTCGCCTTCACTTGATTCCAGCCTTTATTCTCCCTGCACCTTCATCTATTGGCATCGCATTGATCGAGCACAGGCAATTATTATTTGGACAGCATTTATTAGCGACCTTGCAGGAGATACTGGTAGGTTTTGTCCTTTCTGTGATTTTTGGTGTATTGCTGGGTATTGGAATGTTCCTGTTTCGCCCCGTAGAAAAGGCCATCTATCCCTTCCTTATCATTAGCCAGACGGTCCCATTAATTGCGCTATCGCCCATTTTTATTATGTGGTTCGGATATTCGCTGTGGAGCAAAGTGGCTGTGGTGTTTTTGACGGCTTTTTTTCCAGTTGTAGTGAGTACATATGATGGACTTCGTACAAGTGGCCAGACTTACAAGGACTTATTATTAACATTTGGTGCAAACCGCTGGCAGCTGCTTGTCAAAACCCAAATTCCACTGGCGTTGCCTGCTTTTTTCTCTGGCTTAAAGCTGTCCATTGTATACTGCGTCATCGGAGCTACTATCGGGGAATGGCTCGGCGGCAGTAAAGGACTCGGTTACTTCAGCCGCAGAATGGCCGGAAATATGCAGAGCGATGAAATGTTCGCGGCTGTATTTCTGCTGTCCGCGCTTGGTGTTGTGCTTTTTCTGGCGATAGCTTTACTCGAACAATTATTTTTAAAGAAAAGAGGATCTAACCAATGAATCATTTAAAATCACCACAACGAGGACTTATTTCTGTATTTCTAGTATGCACACTTTTGCTCTTAAGCAGCTGCGGGAAGGCAGACAAGCTAAATAACAACTCCCAAACCGGTTCCTCCAATTCCGAAAATAAACAGTCACACAAGCTGACGATTATGCTTGATTGGTATCCCAATGCCGTTCATTCCTTTCTATACGCTGCGCAACAGCAAGGTTTTTTCCAAGAGGAAGGTTTGGATGTCGAGATCAAAATGCCTGCGGACAGCAATGACGCCCTAAAGCTTGTAGCAGCAAATCAAATTGATCTAGCGCTCAGCTATCAGCCTCAGGTACTTATGGCACGCGGCGAGAAAATTCCTGTACGTTCGATTGCAGCTATCGTGCGGCATCCACTGAATCATCTGATGGTTCCTCAGGCAGGCAGTATTCATAGTCCCAAAGAGCTCGTGGGAAAACAAATCGGCTATTCCTCCATTCCGCTCTATGAAGCAATGATTCGGACAATGATCCAGAGTGATGGAGGCGATCCTTCATCCGCCAAGCTGATTGACGTAGGTTTTGACCTTATCCCTGCGATCTCTACAGGACAAGTGGACGCAATAATGGGCGGGTTCATCAACCATGAACAACTGATCCTTGAAAAAGAGGGACATCCGGTCACCTCGCTTAATCCAACGGATTACGGAGTACCTGACTATTATGAGCTTGTGCTGGTGGCCAGCGAACAAGGATTGCAAAATTCTGAAGCCTACTTCAAAAAATTTCTAAATGCCATAACAAAAGGACAGATATTTGTGGAGCAGAATCCTGAACAAGCCCTGGATTTACTGGTTGCACATGAAGATGCAACTTCACCGCTCGACAAGGAGATTGAGAAAAAAAGTCTTGAGATTCTACTGCCACTGATGAATGCTGGCGATCAATCTTTTGGTTATCAAGACCCGACATCTTGGGAAAAGGTTCAGCTGTGGTTATCCACCAACGATCTTCTACCAGAAGATATTAAAGCACAGGAAGCTTTTATCAATCTGTAACGTTTAGTTAGTTATTCATACAAGCTTGAGGAGGAATTATGATGAGTT
This sequence comes from Paenibacillus sp. FSL E2-0190, assembly GCF_037992965.1. Classification (NCBI taxonomy): domain Bacteria; kingdom Bacillati; phylum Bacillota; class Bacilli; order Caryophanales; family Paenibacillaceae; genus Paenibacillus; species Paenibacillus sp. FSL E2-0190. The sequence continues at coordinate 2,941,260 of NZ_CP150306.1, read as the reverse complement.
ACTTAGCCAAAGTACGGGAATCCAACCCCTTGATCCACAACATCACTAATATTGTAGTAGCCAATTTCTCAGCCAACGGTCTGTTGGCGCTGGGTGCCTCTCCCTTTATGGCGGATGCCCACGAAGAAGTGATCGACATCGCCGCTATGTCGTCTGCTGTAGTTCTAAATATAGGCACACTCAATGACTACGCCATTCAATCTATGTTGCTCGCTGGTAAATCCGCTAATAAACACGGGGTTCCCCTAGTGCTTGACCCGGTAGGTGCAGGCGCAACTTCTTATCGGACCGCTGTCACTCAAAAGCTAGTGAATGAGATGCAAATCACCGCACTGCGGGGGAATGTAGCTGAAGTCGCTAATGTCATTGGAGAGAGTTGGTCCATTAAAGGGGTGGATGCTGGCGAAGGTGAAGGCGATGTAGTCCTTTTGGCTGAAGCTGCTGCGAGGAAGTTAAGCTGTGTGGTCATCATAACTGGAAAAGACGATGTGATCACGAATGGAAAAAACACTTATATTGCCAGCAACGGTCACCCTATTCTCACGAAGGTTACAGGAACTGGCTGCTTGCTCAGCGCTGTTGTGGGTGCATTTCTCGCGGTAAGTGGAGGTGCCTCGTTGGAGGCTGCAGTGGAAGCCCTCTCCTTCTATGGAGTAGCCGCTGAAATCGCCGCTGAACTAACAACTGGTCAAGGGCCGGGAAGCTTTCAGGTTGAGTTTCTAAATCAACTGACATGGGTCACGCCAGAAGTCTTCCTAGAAAGATCTAGTATCAAACAGCTCAGTTAATGACCCTCAAAGGAGTGAAATCGATGATTATATCCAAAGCTCTAACCATTGCCGGCTCCGATAGCGGCGGTGGTGCTGGCATTCAGGCCGATCTAAAAACCTTTCAAGAGCTTTCTGTCTATGGCATGTCCGTCCTCACAGCTGTGACAGCGCAGAATACGCTGGGTGTCCAAGGGGTTTATCCAGTGACTCTGGACGCCATAATTCAGCAGCTTGATTCTATAGGACTTGACCTGCAACCAGATGCCGTAAAGACAGGGATGTTATTTAACAGCGACATCATCCGCATTGTGGCAGATAAAATTAAGTATTACGGCTGGTCTAATCTTGTAATTGATCCTGTGATGGTCGCTAAAGGAGGGTCCACACTGCTGCTGCAGGAGGCGGTTCAATCCTTAATCAGCCATCTGCTGCCCTTAGCATTGGTGACGACACCCAATATTCCCGAAGCCGAAATGATCACAAAGATGACGATCTCCACCATAGAAGAACGCAAAAAAGCAGCCAAAATCATTCATGGCATGGGCTCCAAATATGTAGTACTAAAAGGGGGACATGATACCTCGACCACAGCCGTAACCGATCTTCTATATGATGGTCACGAATATACCTTATTGGAGAGTAGCCGGATTCAGACCAGACATACGCATGGTACAGGCTGCACCTATTCAGCAGCGGTCACCGCCGAGCTAGCCAAAGGCAAATCCGTAGCTGAGGCCATTCAAACTGCCAAAGCATTTATACAAGCGGCGATTGAGGACGAGCTGGGCATAGGGGCTGGGCATGGACCAACCAATCATTTTGCTTATCAAAACAGACTGCGAGGGATAAACAGTGCAACGAATGAACAGTGAACATCTGCGAGATCTATTAAAAGTCTATTTCATAATGGGCAGCGTAAATTGCCGTAAAGCTCCCGTTAAGGTGTTGCAGGAAGCGGTAGCTGGGGGCATAACCATGTTTCAATTCCGTGAAAAGGGTACCGGATCCTTAAGTGATAAGGCACGACTTAATCTTGGCAGACGACTTCAAAAGATCTGTCATGCCAATGGCGTGCCCTTTATCGTGAATGACGACATTGATTTAGCGATCGCGCTTGATGCGGACGGAATTCATGTAGGACAGGAGGATACACCTGCATTGGCGATCCGCCAGCTACTTGGAGAGAATAAAATCATTGGTGTATCCGCTCACTCCTTCGCTGAAGCTCAGCAGGCGATTGCCGATGGAGCCGACTATCTGGGCGTGGGTCCCATTTATCCTACGTCATCCAAGGAGGATGCCAAAGCTGTTCAAGGCACTGCGATGATTGAAGAACTAAGAAATAAAGGCATTACCATCCCTTTGGTTGGCATTGGGGGAATCACGCTGCAAAATGTTGCACCAGTATTAACAGCTGGTGCGGATGGGATCTCTGTTATCTCAGCGATTGCCGGAGCTGAAGATATTACCACAACTGCCAGAGGCTTTGTTGACAAAGTCAGTTTAAGCGGGACATAAGCTCACACAGCTCTTCACTGCTTAAATGCCGCCATTGTCCCAGCTCCAAGCCGTCTAATGTAATATTCATAATTCTTATGCGCTCCAGCTTTAGTACTCTATATCCTAACTCCTTGCACATTCTGCGTATTTGCAGATTAAGACCTTGAGTTAGGATAATTCTAAACTGACATTCAGTGATCCGATAGACCTCACAAGGTTTCGTTGTGACTCCAAGAATGTTCACGCCGCTAGACATCTCTTGTAAGAATTCTGACGTAACCGGTTTGTCTACATGAACTACATATTCTTTTTCATGCCCATTCTCGGAACGCATCATTTTATTTACAATCTCTCCATCGTTGGTTAACAAAATGAGGCCTTCCGAGTTTTTGTCTAATCTGCCAATCGCAAAGATCCGTGAAGGATACCCTACAAAATCAATAATGTTCCCAGCCACATGTGGGGCTGCTGTACAGGTAATGCCTATCGGCTTATTCAAAGCGAGATACACTGGCTCCCCTTTACTGCTTGTTATCGGCTCCCCATCGATCCATACGATATCCTCTGGCTCTATAAGAATGTTCGCCTCACAGACAATACCGTTTACAGCGATTCGACCTGCTGCAATTAATCGTTTGGTTTCCCTTCTGGAACAAAAGCCTGTTTCGCTTATATATTTATCGATTCTCACTGCTGATCCTACTTTCATTCTATATACTTACCTCTAGTCATAAAAAAACACCTGATTTTAACGATCAAAATCAGATGTTAACCTTCAGGAATAACCCAGTTTAAGGGAGCTATTTGGTGCTTCCGCTTTTTTTCACGTTACTGCCCTTGCTTCCACCTGCACCTTTAGCACCTGGACCCGTCGTTGGGTCACTTTTAGCAGGTTTAACTGGTTTTGCTGTTTTGTTCCAGCGTGTCCAGCCTTTACTCCCCGTACCTCTGCCTGTGCCGCCACCTTTACTTTTTGCACCCATCATATCACTCCGTCAGTCATTCAGAATTCGTATAGTTTATACACTTTACCTATCTTACCACACTCTCAACCTTTCTGTTTAAGTAATAACAAATGCTTCATCTAACTAGCAACTGTTTAGAATTTAGCATCTTTATTCATTTCATGAATATCAAAGGTATCCTGATGTATTTCGATGGCGATGACGGTGTCCTTTTTTTCAAAAAATTGCACATGCCCTAACCGCTTGTCCTCCAGCTCTATCCATCCAGCATCGTTTAATTTATTAAAATAGCCGTCAGGCCGATAAAGACCTTGTTCTCCCCCTATATTATCCAATTCGTACTTTACACCTATTTTTATATTAGGATTATTTGAATTTGTTATCACTTCGATTTCTTTGGCATTCTTCGGAATAGGAATTTCGGCATTTATAGAGGACACTCCATACTCTTGTTCCTCTTGAGCTGACGATGTACAACCGCTTGTAAACAGGATTAATGGTAACCATATAAAAGCTAATAAATATTTATTCAATGGTATCCTCTCCTTCCATAACTTATTTTACCAAATTCAAAATTAAAATAAAAACACCCCACCAAAGACTAAGCTTTGATGAGGTGTCTATTCACATCAGCTTTGCAGCTCATGCATGGACTTATTTCGGTTGAATATAACCTTCTGCTTTCAGAAGCTCAGCGATCAGCACAGCACCGCCAGCTGCTCCGCGCAGGGTGTTATGGGAGAGACCTACGAATTTGTAATCATAGAGGGCATCTTCCCGAAGTCTGCCCGTCGATACGCCCATTCCGTTCTCGATATCACGATCCAGCTTAGTCTGTGGACGATTGTCCTCTTCAAAATAGGTAATGAACTGTTTAGGTGCGCTAGGCAGTTCAAGCTCCTGAGGACGTCCTTTAAAACTCTTCCAGAGATTCAGAATCTCTTCTTTGGACGGTTTTTTCTCAAAAGAAACAAATACAGCAGCCATATGTCCATCCGCTACAGGCACACGGATACACTGCGAAGTAATCGTTGGCGCTTCACTCTTTACGATACCCTCTTCTTGAACACTTCCCCAGATCCGCAAAGGCTCTTGCTCGCTTTTCTCTTCTTCGCCACCGATATAAGGAATCACGTTGTCCAGCATTTCTGGCCAGTCTGCAAAAGTCTTTCCTGCACCAGAAATGGCTTGGTAGGTGGTGACCACCACTTTAGATGGATTGAAGTCTTTGAGTGCATGAAGTGCAGGCACATAACTTTGAATGGAGCAGTTAGGTTTAACCGCAATGAAACCTGTCTCTGTTCCCAGACGTTTTCTTTGCTGTGCAATAACCTCAAGATGCTCCGGATTAATCTCAGGAATGACCATAGGCACGTCAGGCGTCCAGCGATGCGCTGAGTTATTGGAGATTACTGGCGTTCCAGTGCGCGCATAAGCTTCTTCGAGCGCTTTAATCTCATCTTTTTTCATGTCTACAGCACAAAAGATCAAATCTACATCCGCAGCTACTTCTTCTACCTTAGAAGCATCTTGGACCATAATATTCTTTACGTTCTCAGGCATTGGAGTAGATAACTTCCATCTGCCCTTGGCCGATTCTTCATACGTTTTTCCAGCAGATCTAGCACTGGCAGCAATCGCAGTTACTTCAAACCAAGGATGATTCTCTAGAAGGGCAATAAAACGTTGTCCTACCATACCTGTGCCGCCAACTATGCCGGCTCTTAGCTTTCTTGACATCAGAAAATACACTTCCTTTTGATTAACTGTCCTATTGTGGATAATAGGCCGATAATTAATGATATACGGCGCGGGAACATTTGGCGAGTGTTAACATCAAAATAACATTAAAAATTTTATTTTTAGCGGATTATATTGAATTTCACTAATGCTAATAAAAGAAATAGCTGCACTCAGTACAATTATAAGTCTATTTTCTGCTTAGACAACTCTTTAACTGCATTCTCTACAACTATTTCCCCGAAAAATAATGGAAATGCCCTCTAAGTGAACTTTTAGATGTAAGAAATGCAACTAAATCGCATCTGCAGAGCATTTTATAGCATATAGTTGTAGGAAATACATCTATTTGCGATTGGTGAGTATAAATCAGCAATCGGCAATCAGCGATCAGCAATCAGCGATTAGCGATTAGCGATTAGCAATCAGCAATCAGCAATCAGCGATCAGCAATCAGCGATCAGCAATCAGCGATCAGCAATCAGCGATCAGCAATTAGCGATCAGCAATCAGCGATCAGCAATTAGCGATCAGCAATCAGCGATCAGCAATCAGCAATCAGCGCTCTGCTATTCACGTTTACAAGCTGCTTCAACCAACTAATCGTTTCTTACCCCCGCTTACTTAAACCAACCTTTTTCCTTAAATCGAGTGATTGCCTCGATGCGGTTACCTACATCCAGCTTATCTAGAATAACTGAGATGTAATTCCGGACTGTTCCCGTGGTAATGTACAACTGGCTGGCGATCTCTTTTGTATTTTTACCGTCGGCAATGAGTCCAAGTACTTCCTTCTCCCGCTGAGTCAGAGGATTTACTTCACCGCTGTAGGCTTCATCCATTAGCTCCGGTGCATACATGCGTCGGCCTGCCATCACATTACGTATCGAAAGTGCCAGTTCTTCGCTAGGACTGTCTTTCAGCAAATAAGCATGAACTCCCGCCTTGAGCGCACGTTCGAAATATCCCGCACGGGCAAAGGTGGTTAATATCATCGTTTTGCAACCGCTATTCTTCAGCGCTTCCGCAGCGTCGAGACCACTCATCGCTGGCATCTCAATATCCATAATACAGATATCCGGCTTATGCTGCTGAACCATCGCTACAGCTTCTTCCCCGTTGCTTGCCCGGCCCACGACCTTCATATCCTCTTCTAAATCCAACAAAGATGCCAGCGCTCCAAGGAGCATTCGCTGATCCTCAGCGATTACAATCTTAATCATTATACGGTTACCTCCTGTTCCGGATGCTTAAATGCATTTGGGACCTTAATCACTATCGTAGTACCCTCATCTCGCACGATATCCATACAGCCATTTACAAATTCAAGACGTTCCCGCATACCTTGCAGCCCATGTCCTTTAAAATAAAGATCATTGCCCGGGATGCCGGTTCCATCATCTTTCACTTTAATGATGAGATCTGTGCGTGTGGGTTCAATGATAATTGCGCAAGATTGTGCATTACTATGCTTCACAACATTTGTGACAGCTTCCTTAATACACATGCTGAGCACATTCTCCGTAATCAATGAAGTGTTAGACAGTTTAGGATTGCCTTGCAAAACATAGTCGATCTCCGCAGCCGCAAGAAGCTGCTGAATATGAACGAGTTCGTCCTCAAGCCGAATGCCGCGCATTCGCGTAATCATCTCCCGGACCTCTTTCAGTGCACTTCTTGCCGTCTGGCGTACATCATTAATCTCGGCTTTTGCTTGCGTCGGATTACTGTCGATAAGCTTTCCTGCCAAATCACTTTTCAGACCAATTAACGAAAGCTTCTGACCTAATGTATCGTGAAGATCACGTGAAATCCGCTGGCGTTCCTCGAGCTTAACCAATTCTGAAATACGCTTATTAGCATCCTCCAATTGGTCTTGCAGCTTCCCTTGATTATTCCGGTTATAGGTACTGATTGGCAGCAGGATCACTGCAATCATACTGACAAGCACAAAGGGAAGCTGGCTGATAAATACGGGATTACGCGACAGCAGCTCATAATTGATCGTAATAATCGTAGTCAGCAAATGAATGGAGTACAGGGTGAAGAACCCTACTCGGTTCTGGATATTCCCAATAAAAAAGGCTAAAAAAAGCGCAAAATACATATATCCGAACAACAACGTCATCGTTATAGAGACCAGTATCTGCACGCTCGTCCAAAAATAAACTAACCAACCCTTGGAGACAAAAGAAAGCACATAACAAACAAAAAACACAGCGATCATCAAGATTCCCGAAACTACCTGGTAGGGAGAAGAGGACCGAAAGATGAAATAAAACGGTAGAATATAAAATACGACCCATACATAAGGGCTAAGACCTGTACTTTTATGAAAAATATGATGCCACTTCTGCATGTTCGCTCTCCTTTTTGCCATATGCCACTCACCTTATTCTAGCATAAATCCGGTAAAATCCGGTGAACCACAACGATAAAGAGAAAAAAGATTAGAGCGCGAATGAGTTCTCCGGCTCTAACCTTCCATTTTGCTGCTATTTGATTACAATGTAGCTATTATTCTCCCTGGAGTCTGGGCTTATGAACTTGCAGGACCTCGCCTGCAGTTTTCGGTTTATTTAATATGGACTTCATCTCTTTGAAGCTAATGAATCGTTTATTTTCCTCATCCCAAAGACGGAAATTAAGGGCCTTCAAGCTGGTACCAATCGTAATCGTTGTTGCTTTTTGTAGCGGTGGCGTCGCGTTATGCGCTTTTTCCAAATTATAGTTTGGCACCTTTGGACTTAAATGATGCACATGGTGGAAGCCGATATTGCCCGTAATCCATTGCAGCACCTTCGGCAGCTTATAATATGAGCTACCTTCAACCGCGGCCATCACATAACTCCATTCAGATTCATTCTCGAAATAAGAGTCTTCAAACTGATGTTGGACGTAGAACAACCATATGCCGAGAAACCCTGATACAAATGCTACAGGCAGCTGCACCATAAGAAATGCCTGCCAGCCAATAGCCCATATTAGCAAGCCATAAAGCGCTGCGATTGAAATATTCGTCAAATAGGTATTCATCCGCTCTTTGCGTCTAGCACCTTTAACATTGAAACGATACTGAATCATAAAAACAGCAATCGGTCCAAGACCAAACATCACGATGGGATTGCGGTAAATCCGGTAATATAGACGTTTCCAGAAGGAAGCCGCTGCGTATTCCTCGACCGTCATAATCCAAATATCGCCGATCCCTCTTTTATCGAGATTACTGGAGCTGGCGTGGTGAATGGAATGACTATGTTTCCACTGCCGATAAGGAACCAGTGTCAGTACACCTGTGATCGTTCCGATAATATCATTCGCTTTACGATTCTTAAAAAACGATCCATGTGTGCAATCATGAAAAATAATAAAGGTTCGAATTACAAATCCTGCTGCAGGAATAGCTAACAGAAGGGTGAGCCAATAGGAAACGGATAAAGAGAAATAAGCTCCGCCCCATAACAGCACAAGTGGTCCTAAAGTATTGATGAGCTGTCTTATACTTGCGTTGCGGTCATTTTTCTCGTAAGGGGCTACACTCTTTTTAAGGCTGGAGAGCTGTGATGTCTGTTTTGTAGTCATCTATATCGTTTCCTCCTTGATGTGTCCGGCTAAGGATCTTTTCATCTACTCTAAGTATAGAAGATAAAGTGTCATCCTATAAGTCATAAACATCAAGTAGAGAGTATGACAAATGTCATACTCTCCTTCTCATTTAAATTACGTTAGCATTGCAGCCAACATCCATCTTCCTTCACTTCGTATTGACCTTTGATCTCACCAATTCCATTAAGGATTAACGAATCTTTATTAAAAGTTGGAGGTTCATCTAGTACGAGGTGCAGTTTATTAATATTTCGAAGGTCAGCTGTATAGTAGCTAATCACTGGCTTTTCCAGAAAATACTCCGCATCATTGATTTGGATTCGTAAATTATTCTTATGAATGCATTTCTCATCTCCACCAATAATACCCATAGGATTAAAACCCGTAGATTTTATATCTCCTTCAATATACAGGTGGTACCCTTCAAGGCTGATAAAATCAATGAATTCCTTCTCCCTGATTGTTTTGACCGATTGCATAATATCTTCCGTTTCTTTGCTGATGGATATCTCCTCGAAGGGAATGATGACTTGATCCACAAATTGCTTAAAAAACGCATATAAACTTAACTCCGACTTCATAAACTCTTCTTTCCAATCGGTCCGAAGCTCATCCAGCAGCAAACATATAAACAGACCAGAACCGTAGCAGCTTCTTCTGATATTAGCCGAAGATTCAAGTTCATCTATTAAATACGAACTGAATTTGTGCAATACTTCCTCATTAGGTAGGGTGGATTTTTCGGCATAGGCATTTAATTCAACATACCATGCGGGTCCTTCCAGCGTTTCAATAAGATATTCATTTAGCACGTACTCCCCGAGCAGTTGTTCTCTTTGTTGACGGATGGCAATAAATCTGTACATTGCGTGATTACGCTCTTCAATAGTAGCTGCCATTACACTAAGATATAAATGATGTCTTTCTTGAATCCGCAATTCCATATTTTCGAGGGATAAAGGGTAGGTAATCATCAATAATTCATCTGCATAACGTTCATCTCCCATCAGGAATTGATAACCGTGAAATAATTCGTGTACACAAATGGCGTACAAGTCTTCGAATTCTTCATGTAATTCCAGATTAACGATGGCTGTAGGGTGATCCTCATATAAAATGATGGTATCTCCTGAGAATTCATTACTCCAAGGAAGCAAATGTGGATGATATCCTACCGTTTTGAATTTGGGATGATTGTACAGATACACGTTATCCTTATTATAAAATGCAAAAGAAACAGCCTCGAACCCTTTCCAATATTTCTGCAGCTTGTGGTTCGTTAAACACTTAACAATCATCTCCAAATGAAATTCCATCCCCTACCTCCTCGTTAATGGATCTGCTTAGTATGCTCTTCTCGGTATTCTGTTGGTGTTTGACCACTAGCCTTTTTAAAAACCTGTGTAAAATAACGTGGGTCCTGATAACCGACAAGAGGAGCTATCTGATACACTTTTACGTTGCTGCTCTGCAAAATATACTTCGCCCGCTCCATCCGGCAGTGTGTAACATACTCCAAAAAGGTATAGCCTGTTATTTGCTTATATAGAGTGCAGAAATGACTGATGCTGAGATCAGCCAGCTCCGCTACTTCCTCAATACTTAAATCTTTATGGTAATTACTCTCAATATAACGTTTCGCTTTCTCGATGGCGCTACGCGTATCCTCGCGGTTCACAGGCTTGTTCCCTTGCTCCAATCGCACACCAAACTCTTCTTTCAGAGCAGAGATCACTTCATTTAAAGTGCCGAGATTGTGCATCTTGCTAAGTAATCCATGCAAGGACCAATCTGAATTTATATTCAAATACTCATAATTTCTGTATAACACAACGATCAATTCAACAAGAAGACGTTCAGCCATATCCTTAGGAACAGCTTGTGACTCAATAAATAAAGCAAGCTCATCAAATAAAGACCACATCCGGTCTCTATTTAAGGTACGTATACTTTCAATCAGCGCGGTTTCCAGCTCTTTTGGGTATTTCACCTCTTTACTGCTTGGGAACGATATCTCTTCATCAATAAAGACCCCGGCAAGCCCCGAATAGAACCGTTGATATAAGGCCTTCGCGGCCAGAGGGTAAACCGTACTTAATTGATCAATGCCTTGTGTGGTGCGGCTGATGCCTACGGAACAAGACTGCTTGGAGTATCTCTTGATTCCCGCTATCAAATGTTCACCAAGTTCTCTCCTGCTGGCGCTTAAAGATCCAGGGAACAGTAGTATCCACTCTCCATTATGAAACGGGAAAACCGTCAGCACGCCATGCTCCAGTGACCATTCTTCCACAATATTGCGGATTGCAAACAGCCATAGCCGTTTTTCTTCTACACTCCATTGACTGCTCAGTGTGGTGTAGTCATCTAACTGGACAACAGCCATGAAATATCCGCTCTCCAGTTCACTGTTCTCCAGCCATTTCAGATGCTCAAGCGGCCTTGCATTTCCCAAAGTGATTTCTGCAAACAGACGTTCACGTGCAAGCAATGACAGCATCTGCACAGAATGAATCAGCTGATCATTTTGCTTCTGTTCATCCAGCTTGGTTCTGGCGCGGTTTAGCATTTCAACCAGTTCATCATGATCGATCGGCTTCAATAAATAATCAAAAGCACCTTGACGTAATGCTTCTCTTGCATATTCGAACTCTCCGTACCCGCTTATAAAAATAAACACCAGCTTCGGGTTTTTAGACAATACTTCCTTCATCAACGTAATCCCGTCAATTACGGGCATGCGAATATCACTAATCACGATATGTGGTGAAGTGTCTTCTATCAAGCGGAGAGCTAATTCTCCATTTCGGGCCTCTCCCACAATCTCCATCTGAAGATCATTCCATGGAATGGCTGCTTTTAAGCTACGAAGAATAATCGGCTCATCATCCACGATTATTACTTTATATTTCTCTTGTAACTCATCCATTCCCTGCACCTCCAGGATCATTGTACACTTGAGCTTTGGATCAAATTCCAATATTGAATGGAGGATGCCTGCACTTGCTTTAACGCTTGCTCAGCAGACATTTCTCCGTTAATCATCTGTTCTATAACACTCAGGAACGTTTTTTTCACTTCTGGTGACAATACATTATCATAAGGGACAAAGCTCTTGCGGTTAACTTCCATCATATTCATGACTTGCGCGAATACGGGTCCTGTCTTCTCAGGATCAAAGGCGATGCGCATAGACGGAATTCTCAACCCTTCATATACAATCCGAGTCTGAACCTCCTGGGTGTAAAAAGCTTTCATGAGATCGAGCGCAGCCTCCCGCTTCGCTCCGCTTAGTTCGGAGGAAAGGCCGATGCCAAATGTATAACCGCCGGCAATCGAAGGTTGTTCCCCCTTCTTCAATGTGGGAAACGGAATAACACCTACCTCATTTTGAAAATCCGTAGGAGCTGCTGTTCCTGCAAATAAATTGATATCCCAGTTTCCGTTCAGATACATCGCAGCCTTGCCGCTCGTAAATAATCCCACCGCATTTTCTGTGGATAATGCATTCGATTTCGTGCTGAAGGCACCTTCTTTGATCCATTGCTCCAAGTGCTGAAAAGCCTTTAAATACGCCTCATTCTGAAAGCTGGCTTGATCTTCACCAGTGATCAGCTTCTCGATCAAGTCGGCGCCGGCATAACGATCCATTAAATAATGTGCAAAAATTCCTGCGGGCCAACGATCTTCGTTGCCAAGTGCAAATGGAATATATCCTGCCAACTTCAGCTTTAGTATGGCAGCATCAAGCTCTTGCAGCGTTTCTGGCGGCTTCAAACCCAGCTTTTCGAATATGGTTTTATTAAAATATAAAGGTTCAGCATTCCCTTCAATGGGCAAGCCATAAATATGGTTGTCAAAGGTCCAGAGATCCAGATCCTTGAATTGATTGGTTAACGCATTCTCCCGGACGAAATCCGTCAGATCAATCAGACGCTTAGAGCGCACATAGGGCTCGATTTCCGCTCCACCGAACAAAACAAACATATCTGGCGGGGTGCCAGTAACCATCTCGTTCTTCAGCTTTTGATCACGGTGCAACGTCTGATCTAAACCTTCAAAGTTAACTTTCACATTTGGATGCTCTAACTGGTATTTGTCCACGATATCTTCATAAATAGTCAACAGTGGCCGATCATGCTCTTTAATCCAGAAATGACGGAAAGTTAATGTGATTTTCTCTGGTGAATCATCTTCAATGGGTTCTTGCTTTCCTAAAGTTATAAATAAAACCGCGCCCGAAATCAGCACTAGATATAACCACATCCAGCCCCATTTCAATAACCATTTTTTGATAACATTCTCCCCCTTTCTTTCCGTACGGTCGATTACGGCAGTATTTTTGGTATTCGGATTCGGATGGTTGAACCAAAGCCGGGGGATGAACACACTAGTATGCCGTATGGACTGCCGAACCGAATATTCAAGCGTTCATGCACATTTTTAAGCCCCACGCCGCTATCACTGTATTTCTTCTGAGCACTTCCCTCGTTATCCCAAAGACTCATCATCTTGGCAAGGTCAAAGCCGGGGCCGTTATCTTTTACGATAATGATCATATCCATGCCCATTTCATAGGCCGTAATCTCAATGACCCCTGGGTCCTCCATCTGCTCAATCGCATGATACAGCGCATTCTCAACAATCGGCTGAACGATCAGCTTTTGTGTCATGAACGTCCTAAGACCATCCGAAAGATCTATGATATACGAGAATTTATCTTCAAAACGAAACTTCTGGATATCCAAATAATGACGGACATGCTCGAACTCCATATGCAGCGGAATCAGCTCCTGATTCTGACTGATACTGATTCGCAGCAGCTTGCCGAGTGAGATGACCATTTTGCTAATATCTTTATTGCCTTGCAGCACTGCCATCGAATTAATCGATTCGAGTGAATTATAAATAAAATGAGGGTTAATCTGCGCCATTAGCGCTTGCATTTCTGCTTCCTTCTTACGTCCCTGCTCAGTCTCCACCTGCACAAGCAGTTCATTGATCTGCGTGCTCATCCGATTAAAGCCATCAATCAGCAAATCACTTTCATCATCAGCACGATAGGGTGTAGTGATCGGCGTAAATATCCCTTGCTTCACCCGCTTCATCCCGTTAACCGCACTATTAATACTATGAACGAGCCTCCGTACGAAATAGCGGTCGAACAAAATGGCGGACAACAGCGAAACTGTACTTAAAATAATCGCAATATTCCGGATGGATACAGATTCTGACGAGATGAGATTCATAGGTGTAATGGCTACTAAATACCAGGCTGCATTATGAGAAGGTAGGAAGGTTATGAGTGATTTTTCCCCCTGATAGTTGTCGATGTAATAGTCATGTTCCTTAGCATAATCATTCTGTAAAAAGGGGAACTCTGTGCGTTGTCCAATATGTTCACCGGATTTATTAAAAACGATATTGCCTAGCTTGTTGACCAGCAAAATATCCCCCTTCTTGAGGGTTGCTGCTTCCCAGAAAATCTGATCCAATAAATCAGGTTTTACATTAACAACCAGATATCCGATATCTTCGAGAGAATATGAATCTTTGATTACTCTTGCTTGTACAAGTACCGGATTGCCGGAGATCTCCGAGCCATTTTCTCCCGGTCCTGACCACACGGGCCGCCCTTCGGCGCCTTCCATCGCGTCAAACCAGCTTTGTCTCTTCAAGTCCTCAAAAGACATCGATGCATTGTATTGATAAATTAAACGATCTTTACTATAAAAACTAAATGAAGTAATCATTGGATGATCAATGAGATAACTGCTAAGCTCCTGCTTTCGATCATAAGTGATTACAAAATTCTTCTGCTTCAGTGATTGCTGAACAACCGGCTGCGTAATTTTTGAATTCGTGATCGAGGTGATTTCACTAAGCGCGAATTTAAGCTTTCGATCCGTTTCAAGCAGTGAAATCCAGTAGAAATTGCTTGATTTTTTCTCCATTGCATTAGAAAAATTAACGTAAGTGACGATCCCCATCAGAATAACCGGAATAAAGACGAGAAGAATAATAGCGAACAAGATTTTACGGCGGAGTTTCATGATATTCCCCTTCCCCCTGCTGTCTCTGTCCTCTAGTATTCTTCACAAAACCGCCTATTCCCTGTAAAGATCAAAAAGTAAGATCAGCTCTTAATAGCTCCTGAAGTAAGTCCAGCAATCACCCAGCGGCTAAATAACAGGAATACAATCAGCAGTGGCAAGGTTGCCGTAAACGTTGCTGACATGATCATTCCGTAGTCTAGACCATCGCGATTGGAGAACAGCTGCTGGAGCGCAATCTGAATTGTGAAATGCTCTTGATTCTTCAGTACCACTAAAGGCCAGAAGAAGTCATTCCAAACGGTCATAAAATTCAGTATACCTAGTGTAGCCATAGCTGGAGTAATGACCGGGATAGCGATGTTCCAGAAGATCCGGAAATGTCCGCCGCCATCGATCCGACCTGCTTCAATCAATTCCGTATGTACAGCTGTAGTGATATACTGCCGCATCCAGAAGATCCCGAAGGCATTAACCATCGCCGGAACAATAAGTGCCTTGAAAGAGTCTATCCAGTGGAGCTTGGCCATAATTACGTAAGTAGGTAATACACCAAGCTGCTGTGGCACAAATAATGTAGCAATTACAAAGTAGAACAGAAAATTTTTAAACGGAAATTCATATTTGGCAAAGGCATAACCTGCCAGTGTACAGAAAAACACGACTGATATTGTAACCATAGATGAGACAAATAAAGAGTTGCCCAAGGCTTGAAAGAAGTCTGTTTTGTCCAGTACCCGCTGGAAATTCTCAAAAAACTGGTCTCCAACCGTAAGCAAAGGTGGCACATGGAATACTGCGCCTCTGTCATTAGTGCCAACTACAAACATCCAATAAAAAGGAAAGATGGACACGAGCGCACCAACAATCAGCAGCAGATAAAATCCTAACTTGCCGATGATCCCTAGATCATCCGGATCTTTTTTAAATACACGCAGCGTACTCACGCTTTACCCCCTCCCGTATCTCCACCCATGCGATTTGAGACCAGCATATTGAGGACAGAGAAAATAATCGTGACCAGGAACAGCAAGACTGCCGTAGCTGCTGCCGTACCAAAAAATCCGTTGCGGAATGCTTCGCTATACAAATAAGTAACCATAGTGATTCCTTCCTGACGTGTAGATCCAGTTCCCGCTTGGCCCAAAAATACATAAGGCTCAGTGAACAGCTGCAAGGCACCTATAGTTGAAAGCAAGGTAACAAATACAATGAATGGCTTCAATAGCGGTAACGTTATAAAGGTTAGCTGTTGTCTTCTGTTCGCACCGTCAATACGTGCCGCTTCATATAGATCCGTAGGGATACTTTGCAAGCCTGATAGAAAAATAATGGCATTATACCCCGTCCAGCGCCACATAACCATCGTAGAAATGGCGATTTTAACGCCCCACCAGCCAGAGTTGAAGGCCATACTATCCAGTCCCAAGCCGTTTAGTATCCAGTTGATCATTCCGTTGTTGCCAAACAGTGTACTGAACACGAGCGTAACCGCAACGATAGACGTAATATTAGGCATAAAAAATAAAACCCGGAACGTCTTCTTAAAGCGAGTCATCGCCGAATTCAACAAAACAGCAATCAATAGAGCTAGTAATATCTGTGGAACAGTACCCATAAGCCCCATAATTAACGTGTTGCTAAAAGAAATCCAAAAGGTCGGATCACTTGTGACCAGATCATAGTTTTTCCACCCTACAAATTTCATAGGATTCAGGGCATCCCATTTAAAGAACGAGAGATAGATCGTGAAAAAGATCGGATATAGTCCAAATATCGAGAACAGAATAAAAAAGGGCGAAATAAACGTGTAAGCAGTGATGCGGCTCCTTCTTTGTTCAGTTAAAAAGCGGCGCTTGCTCTCGGCATGCGGACTTGAAATAACAGGTTGTGCCATGTCACACCTCCAGGTAATCTAACGTGTAAATCCGAATTCACAGAGAATGTTTCACTCTATGAATCCGGACCTTCTAGAAATTGAATTTCATAAGCTTGAAATCTTAGCTGCGTTCAGCCAATGTTTTCGCTTGTTTTACTGCTTCGTTCCATTCTTTGGTCGGATCTGCTTTTTTCTCCAACACATTTTTCAAGGCGTTTTTGAAGAAAGTATCGGTTTGGTCGTGAAGCGGACCGTAGTATACAGGTTTTACCCGGTTTGCTGCTTTACCGAATTCTACAGCGGTTTGTTGTCCACCGAAGAAATCATCTTTGAAATCTACGAATGCAGGATCTTCATACAGGGCAGGAATGGAAGGCATAAGGCCTTTGGTTTTGAAAGATTCCAGTTGGTTTTCCTTGTTATCCATCCATGCGATAAAGTCATAAGCTTCTTTCGAGTGTTTGCCTTCTTTTGGCAGCGTCAGGAACGAGCCACCCCAGTTACCAGCACCTTCAGGGAGCTGAGCAATTTTCCATTTGCCAGAGGAGTCTGGAGCATTACTCTTAACATTTCCCGCCATCCAAGCTGGTCCCATAACTACTGCAAATGAACCGTCGTTCATGCCTTGACCCCATTCAGGAGACCAGAGCATAACATTGCTGATCCAGCCTTCTTGAATACCTTTAACCGTGAAATCATAAGCTTTTTTGACTTGCGGATTGGTATCTCCGATAAAGCTGCCATCAGCTTTGCTGAAATAGATTTCATCAGCAGATTGGTCACGCAAAGCATTAAAGGTAAGATCCGTAAGGTCTACAAATGGTTTGCCTGTTTTATCTTTAAAAGCTTTGGCAACAGCTGCGAACTTATCCCAAGTATCAATAGCAGCGCCGAATCCTTCTGAATCACTTGGCAGTCCAGCTTCTTCAGCCAAATCTGTGCGGTAATATACAACCGTTGGACCGATATCTGTTGGAAGACCTAGCTGGAAGCTGCCATCTACGGAAGAAGCTTGTTTCCATTTCCAATCCAGATAGTTGGCTTGAATATCTTTGGCACCCAGATCATTCAGGTTATAGAACTTGTCCTGAGCGTTGATGAAACGTTCCATGAAACCGATTTCAAGTTGGAAAATATCAGGCGCACCCGATCCAGCCGACAAAGCAGTGGTCAAATTATTATGGTGAGCGGTTTGGTCACCGGTATTTTGCACTTTGATCGTAATGTTTGGATGTTCCTTAGTGTACTCCTTCGCTAAATCCTCGTAGTTCACGTTGCCCAGTGTCCAGAAAGAAAGTTCGATTTTCTCAGCCGGTTCTGTTCCCTCATCCTTAGTAGGTTCACTTGTGCTTGCTGCGTTGTTACCTGCATTTTTGTTTGATGTGTTGTTGTTCTCGGCGTTGTTGCCTCCGCATGCTGCCAGTGAACCTACGAGCATGATAGCGACTAACGATAGCGCCAAGTGTTTTACTTTATTCATTCCCCTGTACCCCTTTCAAAGGTTTCTCTTACAAGAATTAGTGTACAGGGTTTAAATTCTTTTTTTGAGGAGGTAAACTTCCGATTTATGGTGGAAATAATTACGAAACCATTCATATCTATGTTATGTCTAAGGAGGGAGTATAAAATTTCGTCCAAATATGTTCCTCACAGAATACGTGTACTTCATCTTAAATTGGATTTCTTGTGCTTCCGCAGGTATACTATTTTTATTTCTTACTTCATTACATGATCAAAGGAGTTATTACCCATGCCCATTAACCGCCCGCTGCTAAGCGACAGCGATTTCCAAGAAGCCGTTGACCGCAAATTACCTGTTCGTGTATTTCAGGACGATCATTTAGTAAATTCAGGAGCAACCGTTGTCCGCTTCACTGATTTCGATGTTGTTATTCAATCTAGAGTTAGTGATCTGACTTACTACTCACGCAAGAGCTGCGAATTTTTTGAGGTCAGACCCTAAAGAAAGCCGGAATGCAATGATCTCTAGGATCATCGCGTTCCGGCTTTCTTTAACAGACATAGGGTATAGCTTTCATCTTTAATTTTTGTTGTAGGTGCTGTACGCTTTCATTTTCTCATTCAGAACTTCCTGGAAACTCATTCTCTTCTTGTCTGCTTTTCCTTGCTTGGGATTGACCACGGGCTGAGGTCTAAAAAACTGATGATTGTAAGCCATAAGATTATGTACGATCACATTCATTGGATTTCAACCTCCTTCCGTGATGTTCCTGAAATTTGCATTTCTGCTTGGTTACTTACGGCTTATTTACCCAGCTTCTCCAAAGTTTAAACAGTTTTATCAGATTCATATTAAAAAATGAAAAAGTGCAGCTTTTAGAATATGCTAAATACATCTTTGTAAATCACGTATGTCTTTCCACGAAATAAGTTTAATCTCCTTATTAATAATCAATTCCTTAATTTCAATATCATTTAGAAGACGATATTCCAATTCTTTCTGTATAACATTTCGTTATTGCTATTAATTGATCTGTTATTTTAGATGGATGTATAGTTAACTGTGTTATTCCAGGTTTTAAATTCTTTAACAATTCAGTTAATCTCATTTTCATTTTGCTATATTCCGCAGCAGGGTAAAAACAGTAAGGAAGAGAAATTATATCATCGATTAATAAAATCCCCCTTTCTTTTGCTGAAGAAATTCTTTTTTGAAACAATCTCAACTGATCATTATTAAAAAAGGGTTGTTCTAATATCCTAATAGGTAAATTAAAGGGCAGGCGGTACTTTTCACACAAATCAAATATTATTTCTATAAAATCTCGCCCAGTGTATAACCCCATGATACTCCCCCCATGACTATCCAGATGAGTTGGATCAATGTCTTGTACGATTGCACTTTGGATTTGCGATTCTAACTCTAATCTAATCTCGTCATCAGCAGCGTTTCTTTCCAGAAGAGTGGCATCTTGATGAAAATACCCTTCCCCCGTAATTAAGCTACTCAAGATTTTTTCTTTGAATACTGGTTGATACGGATATTTCTCGCCACTCGTTAGCGTTAGATGAATTCCAATATTCTTTATTCCTTTCCAATTAATTATCTTTATAGCGTCATTTGAGTCTGGGCAAGGCATCATAATAGATGTGGATGTTATAGCTTGTCCTTCAAATAAGTTAACAATAGCTTCATTAGTTCCTTTAGTTATTCCGAAATCGTCGGCATTAATTATTAACAGACGGTCGTCAGCCGCAAAGCCTAATTTTCGAATCATAAGCCTTCCCCCTATTACTAAATGATTTTACAAAAAGAAAAAAAATAAGAACGTAGACACCGTGAAGTGTTTGCGTCCTTATTTTGAATAGCGTGCTAAACCAATTATTCGCACCTTAGAGCAGTGGAAACCTTGAATCTAGCGCTGAGACGGGAACCTTGCTTTCCCCTTCTCATCATTATTATGATCCACTCGCCCTCTCATCAGTTCAAGCAGATATTCGGGTTCTGAGTTCATATGCAGCATTTGAAGTGCAGTTTTTGGTGCAAAACCTTCAGCCACACTATGGGAGATCAAGGCTTGCAGTGGATTAAAATAACCTCGAACATTCAGCAGCCCTATAGGCTTCTGATGAATACCAATCTGCATCCAGCACAGAATTTCAAATAGCTCATCGAAGGTTCCAAGACCTCCCGGCAAAGCAATAAAAGCATCCGCCATACCGCTCATTACCGCCTTACGTTCATGCATACTAGAGACCTCAATCAGATTCGTCAATCCGGAGTGTCTGATTTCATCTTGAAAAAGATCCACTGGCATAATTCCTACAGCTTCGCCACCATTAGCGAGTACCCCGTCCGCAACCTGTCCCATAAGGCCATTCCGCGAACCTCCATAGACCAACCTACAGCCTTGTGCCGCTATATGATAACCTAATTCCCTAGCCATTTCCGTATATTCAGAGTTAAGACCTGGATTCGATCCGGCAAACACACATATTGTAAAAGCCATTCCTATCACTCCAGACTGGTTATTATGGTGAAATTGAGATTAATTCACTTATTGTACCTCAGAATATTAATATATGTGTTAAATGTAAGTCATCTTTTTGTTTGTAATGTTAATTGGTACAGCGTACTATTCCACTCCGCAGATAGACCTGTAGCTTTGGCCAAAGCCGCTGCTGGCACTAGAGAAGTATAGCTTACTTTAATGGATTCTGCTGATGGTAATGAAATTTTCTTCCCAGCTTTCGTCAACGTCAGTTCCCCCTCCAAAGACAGGGTATATCCCAGACTTTCTGCTACATCCCTAATCGGTACTTTTACACTTCCATCCATAAAAATAGCAGACTGTGCGGAATCCATTTTTTGACCATCTACAATTACAGTAACAGGCTTTAAAATAGGAGATATAGTAAAAGGACGTGAATCAACCGCGCTAATTCCGAGTTGACCAAACCTATTTGTTCCCCAAGCCACAGCTGTTCCATCCTTCAGGACTGCATACTTACTATTCTCACCCATGGCAAAAGAAACAGGATCACTCAATCCTTTTATTAACTTAGGCTGCGTAAAAACTAAACGGTTGTCGGTTGATGGTTGGGTACTCCAAGTCCACACGGTGCCATCTTTTTTAACAGCTGCAAAGTTGTCTAAATCCAGCGTAAGTTTTGAGATCGATTTTACGGCTGTAATCTTTTGCAGACCTTGTAGTGAGGTACCAGCTTTCCATACCCAGTATTCTCCTTTTTTATTGCCAACAAGATTGAACCCGTTTTTCGTCTGGACAGATTCAATATCCGTAAGACCTGGCATCTTGCTCATCGTGACTTCGTTATAATTATTGCTGTCAATTGTTCCCCAGACGCTCCCGCTCTCGGTTAAAGCCAGTATACTGCGATCGCTCATAGAGACGGACTTTACATGGTATAAATCCTTAACTGGGGTCGGTTTCTTCATCACATTCGTGTTCTCTGTTTGCGGGATAGCACTCCAAATCCACAGCGTACCGTTAGTTCGAATGGCGGCATGATAAATACTGCTTCCGATCCACTTCACTTCGCTCAAACCCTGTACCTTAGTGGCAGCAGGCAGCTCTGTATAGCCCACATCTGATGCTTCTGGAGGATTCCACTGGAGTAGACTTCCATCGTTTCTCAAAGCTAATGCACTATGCAATCCTGACGATATACTAACCACATCACTCATTCCTGAGATCCCTTGAGGAAGCAGAACCTTGTGTTGTTTAGCACTTGCCCCATTGCCAGCTTCTGCTACACTCTTATCCCGATAATCTCCCCAAGCCTTAACCGTACCGTCTTCGTTCAGCGCTACATAGTACGCTTCGCCGATCGCCAGCTGTTTCGTATGTTCAAGCCCAGCTATTTTATGGGGAGTAATCGTCCACCCCTCAGGCCCGGCGGTACCATTAGCAAATTGACCAAAAACATTACTCCCCCAGGACCAAACATCTCCGTCAGTTCCCACCGCAAAAGAGCTTCCACCCCAAAAACCAGGCGAAGCAACAATCTCCTTAATCCCACCCAACTTCCCAGGTGATGGAGCTGCACTTATAACTTGAGGGACAGACAATGCAGTCACCAGACTTGAACAAACCAACAAACTAAACAGCCTTAGCTTCCTTGAAAATAAGTGCATCTTGATTTTCCCTTCTTATGATATTATTGTAATTATTATTTCTATTACACTAAGACGCTATAAAGCTGACAAAAGTTGTAGTTTATCTTAAATCCCGGGATTCAGATTGGTTTGAATTATGATATAATTACGCTGCCTTAGATCTACTCTTATTCAACCGCAATACCGGAACCAAATGATCATGGAGGGAAATCATGCTTAAATTTATAGGTATTATGATGCTTTTCAGATTAGTGGGCAACCCTTTTCTGGCTTTATTCATCCTGCTTGTTATCTTATATTTCTTAGATCGGCGATACGTGGGAATTTTCCCTAGTATTACAAAGCCCTTCAAACGGGTGCGGCAAATCTCCAAGCTGCGCACAACAGTATCATTGAATCCAAATGATGTTTCTGCTAAATTTGATTTAGCCCGGAATCTGTCAGAACGTAAAAAATACAAGGAAGCCAAGGATATCCTGCTACAGATCGAAGACCGTTACGAACAATCTGCAGAATATTGGCTGGAGCTGGGTCATGTGAATCTTAAGCTGGGCGCTTTGGAAGAAGGCGAAGATCAGATGCTTCGAGGTCTAGAAATCAACCGAAAA
Organism: Paenibacillus sp. FSL E2-0190; assembly: GCF_037992965.1. Classification (NCBI taxonomy): domain Bacteria; kingdom Bacillati; phylum Bacillota; class Bacilli; order Caryophanales; family Paenibacillaceae; genus Paenibacillus; species Paenibacillus sp. FSL E2-0190. The sequence goes on along the minus strand of NZ_CP150306.1, from coordinate 2,918,537 downwards.
GCCCAATATGGTCAGCCATATCTTCGGTTAGCGGAAACCTTTCGCCATACAAATCACGATAAAGCGTTGCATTACGTTACTCAATTTCAAGAGATTCAATCTTCCTCTAGTGAAGCCTATTATTTAGCCGGCTCCATGTACAAAGCACTGGGCAGAACTGAGGATGCTAAACGTGCTTTCGACGAATCCACCGCCATTTACCGTTCGCTACCCAAATATAAAAAACGGCAAGAACGCGGCTGGGCGTTACGTAGCTTTTTTGCCAAAATGAAATAAACTTTGTACTTATATTTTCACAAAAAAACCTCTAGCCGCCTATTTAGGCAAACACTAGAGATTTTTTGCTGTGTAGAGTGATTACATATTTACATCTTGTTTAGTGGGTTCTCCACTTTGTTTGACCGCAAATGGCCACCAGTTCCCACGGCCGAAGATCCGCACCATAACAGGAACAAAAAACGGCAAGAAGATTAGTGCATACAAGGCCAACCCTACAAGCACCACTGTTGCAATCTGCATCATCGACAATACCCCTGAAGGGTACATCGATGCGAAGGTGCCGCCCAAAATAACTACCGCCGAAAGAATGACTGTTCCCATATTGCGCATAGCATGCAGGATCGCTTCCCGTACATCCCATGTTTTATATTCGTTAAAGCGGGCCATTAAGAAAATACTATAATCTACACCAAGTGCAATCAGCATAACAAAGCTGAAGAATGGCGTTGTCCAGGTAATCCCTTCAAAGTGCAGAAGGTGAACGAATATAGCCTCTGTAACACCCAATGCTGAAAAATAAGTAATCAAAAGAGAAATAATAAGGTAAATCGGCATTACGATTGAACGAAGCAGCAACACCAAGATAATGAAGATCCCACCCAGCATCAAGATTACTGTACGTGTGTAGTCTTCGTTGGAAATATTACGCAAATCGTTCTGGCTGCTTGTAACCCCGCTGATTGCAGACTCTGCATTTTCCAGCTTCGTACCTTTCACTGCACGATCTACTGCTGCTTGAATATCATCAACACTGTCAATAGCTTCTGAACTATATGGATTCTCAGTGAATACTACATCCAGCGTCATTACCTTACGGTCGTCAGACAAGTAGGTATTAAATACCTGCTCTATGCCTTCAGCTTCAAGAGCCTCAGCCGGTACAAAGAATCCACTCAGCTCATCATCCTTAGCCGCTTGAATCTGATTCAAATAATCTTGTGCAGAGCCCAGCCCACTGGTAATTTGCTCCAATCCGTTTGCACTGTCGCTTAATCCAGTAGTTAAGGCTCCTATCTGCCCTGTTAATTGACCAAACCCATCCGCAAGCTGCTGCTGTCCACCTTGCAATTGATCTAGGCCACTAGTAATGGATGGAATTTTATCTACGATCTGTCCTTGGCCTGCTGCGGCCTGCTCCAGCCCAGATTGCAGCTGACCGATGCCCGCAACAAGCTTAGCTAAACCTTGTGCGAGTGCAGTTTGCCCAGCCGAAGCTTTGGCATAGCCAGCATTCGCCTCATTTAAGCCTGCTGCTGCTCCTTTAAGCTGCTCTGAGATCTGCCCAAGACCCGCTGCCAGCTGAGCAGCCCCAGTACCACTCTGCGTTACGGTGCCTTTAATGGTCAGATAATTAACATCCTGCAGAATTTCCGGATAACTGCTCTCAAGACCATTAAAAGAACCATCCAGTCCCTTCAACGCTTCTGCCACACCTTGCAGCTGCTGCGGAAGCTGCCCAAGCCCTTGATCCAGCGCAGTTAAACCGCTGCCGATTTTTTTATATCCCTCCAGTAGCTTCGTATTGGCATCCGCAAGCTGCTTGGCACTAGCAGCTGCCTGTTGAAGTCCTGCTTTGATCTCTCCTGCACCAGCTGAGCCGCTTTTTATTCCGCTCTCAATACGTGCCAGCCCATCGCCTAACGCGACGATTCCATCTTTCAGTTCTGCTGTGCCTTCCGTCAGCTTAGCGCTGCCTTGAGCAGCCTCTGTAAGCTTAGGTGCATTTTCACTCAGCTGTTTACTAGCTTCAGACAATCCCGTTTGAATCTTGGTCAATCCCTCACTGGTCTGATCCAGACCGTCAGATAAAGTCCCCACCTGATTCGGGATTAAGAAATCACTGATCAGCTCTCCCGTTGGACGAGACATGCTGCGCACCGATTTTACGCTGTCCACTTTTTCCAGCTCGCGGCTGATTTTTTCTGCAAGTCCAAGATATTCTGAAGTATCCATCCGATCATCATTTTTGATTACGATCTTGCCAGGCATGGATTCACCCGGCCCGAAGCTATCCGAAATGATGTTAAATCCTTTTACCGAGGCATATTCTGAGCCAATTTCCTCCAAGCTGTTGAAGGACAGCTTTCCGCTATAGGTAACAAGGAACGGAGCTACGATTACTGCAACAATTAGCAGCGCGGCCCATGGTCTTTTTAAGGAAAAAGAACCTGCTGCTCCCCAAATACGGCTCTCACTGTGCTCCAGCTTGCCGCGTGAAGGCCAGAAGAGCTTTTTGCCAAGTACCGCCATGAAGAATGGAACTATGGTTACAAGCGCCAGCAGCATAACCGCAATCCCCACGGCAACGGCTACCGCCGAGCGATACAGAATGAATTTGGATAATCCAATCGCTACAAAACCTACGAATACCGCAAGTCCGGAATAGAACACCGTTCCCCCAGCCTTACGGTAGGTTGCAATAATAGCACTTTTGGTATCTTCTGCTGTCATCATTTCTTCTTTAAAACGACTGATTAACAGGATACAATAATCCGTACCAATCCCGAACATGACCGCAACCATAAAGATTTGAGTAAATGTAGATAATGGAAAATCATAACGGTCCACTAAAAAAGCCACAACGGACTGAGAAACAATATAGCTGAGTCCTACCGTCAGTAGCGGAACAAACGGTGCCACGAACGAACGGAACACCACGAACAGGATAAGTAAAATAAAGACTACCGTAATATATTCCGATTTCTTAAGCCCGGCTTCCGAGCTAGCAATCATATCCTCAGTAATCAAACCCTCACTGGTTAAATAATGATCCGCCTTAACATCTGTGAGTAATTCATCCACTTTATCAGGAAGTGCGGTGACAGACTCTCCTCCGCCTTTGATAGACAACGCCACCATTATCGTCTTGCCATCCTTGGCAATCAACGTATCCTTAAGCTCACTTTGTGAAAAAGGATCGGTGATGGAATCGATCTGCAGCGTCTCCTTATTCGCAGCCAACTTCTCAACGCCCTGCTGGATACTAGCTGTTTCATTGGCTCCGATTCCCTCTGGATTATTGAATACAAGAGCTACCTGATGCAGGGTCTCTCCGCCCTTATCATTCGCCGCTTCCTTTAAGATTTCTGCCGCTCTAGATGAGGAATAGCCATCAGGTACAGTAACCTGCCCCTTCTCACGTACAAGATCAGAGAACGATGGGGCCGTCATGACCAAAACTACGGCCACAGCGAGCCAGATTGCGATAACCGCCCATCTTGCTTTTAGAATCGTCTTCATGGATTCTTCCCTCCATCATCATTCTGAATTAAATTCGCCAGCTTCTCGAACATCATGACGAACATTTCAATATCCTTCTCTTCAAAATGAAACAAATACGGGGAAATCACTTCATGAACCTGCGTCTCCGCTGCTTCAAAAACTTTTTTTCCGTGCTCAGACATCGACAAATACACCTGGCGGCGATCATTCTCGTCACGAGTTCGCTCGATTATACCCGCTTGCACCAATCTGTTGATGATTGCAGTAATGGAGCTTTTACCCACGCAAAAAGATTCAGCAAGATATGTAGACGTACATTGTTCCTGAGCATTAATCAACCGAAGAATTTGATACTGATCATTCGTTGTCTCCGCCGCAATACTATCTTTAATTCTTGCTGCTACTTGTCTTGTTACAATCAAATAAGCATCCATGTAGCGATTGATCCAATGTTGCACTTCGTTATCCAAAGCTTCCTACCTCCAATATATAGTTCAACTATCGAACAGTTTCATTGTCAAACTATAATACCTGCTTTTATAAAAGTCAATTGGCTTTTTTTCGGGCATTTAAAGGCAAAACGCAAAAAAAACAGGCCGAGATTCCTCTCGACCTGCCATTTTATGACCTTCAAAGATTTTTTAGTCCTCATCCTCGGTCTCTTCAACTTCGTATACACATCTTAACATTTCAATTCCGGCTTCATTCTCTCCTAAGCTGTACACCATGAACCCTAGACTACGATAAAAATCTGCGGCGATTTCATCCTCAGTCTCAGCTACCAGATAACGCGGCTGACGAGTAGCGAGCAGCTCCAGAATCATTCCCCGTGCATAACCTTTCCCTCTATTCTCTGGCAAGACGGCAATATGCCGAATGTCCAAAGAACCGTCTTCGGTTTCTTCGAAGCCTACAAGACCAAGCAGGAGTTCTTCTTCTTCCCAGCCATATAACTGCAGCCCGGCTTGTTCGCTGTACTCAGACGATGTCTGCTCCAACGCGTTGGGGTCATCAATGACCGCATACGTCAACAGCTCGTTCACCTCAGGCGAACCAATAAGGGATTTAAGATCTACCAACATTGTTCACATTCCTCCTTCTCTGTTGCTTCTGTACTCGATTCGAAACATACAGTAACCTGTCCATATCCCTAACATGTTTAACAATAGATCATCAATATCAAAGCTTCCGACATGCAGCAGCATTTGCAGAGACTCCAAAAGCAGGATGCAAGGAACAGCATATAAAGAGATTCTTTTCCAAGAAATTGGCCGTGTCTTTGCAAGTGGAATTAGTATACCAAATGGAATAAACACAACAACATTTCCAAGCAGATTCACAAACCGGCTGATCAGCGATACCCCGTTATTCATGTCGAAATAAAGTGACACCGTACGTAATGGAATCAAATTGTACTGCAGCGGGCCACCTGTATGGATCTCTCGCCCAAAACCGATAAACATCCAATAGATAACAGTAGCACTATACAGAGTCAGCCCTATCCGTGTCAATGCTCTCAGCTTCCGTAATCTGCTAGATTCTCCAGATCTACGAATGATCAATTGCCCGGTTTAACTTCTATAATTTCAATACTTCCATCTTTTTTACCCACAATAGCCATTGCTGCAATTCCAATAAATAAGCCGTGTTCCACAACTCCCGGAATACTTTGGATGGTCAGTGCCAGCTTCGGTGCGGACTCAATGACTTCGAACCGGCAGTCTGCGATGTAATTGCCGTTATCTGTCTTGTACAGCTCTTCTCCGCTACGACGCAATTCAGGATTGCAACCCAGCTTGGCAAGTTCAGCCACAGTCCATTCCCATGCAAAAGGAACCATTTCCACAGGCAGCGGGAATTTGCCAAGTGTGTTTACCACTTTACTCTCATCAGCAATAACGATCATACGAGTACTGTTACTCGCAACAATCTTCTCCCGAAGCAGCGCGCCGCCGCCGCCTTTAATAAGCTGTAGACTACTATCCAGCTCGTCCGCTCCGTCAATGGTCAGGTCCAGACTATCAATATCTCCAAAAGCTACGATTGGAATCCCAAGTTCACGCGCCTGTTCTTCGGAAGCACGGGAGGTTGCTACAGCGGTAATTTTTAGACCTTCACTGACGCGCTCACCAAGCTTGTTGATCGCCCAATAGGCTGTAGATCCAGTGCCAAGGCCGATCTTCATGCCATCTTTTACAAATTCCACTGCTTTTTCCGCGGCTAATTGTTTAACATTGATACTCATTTTATTACCCCCATGTTATCCGTTATAATGATCTATGATGATGTTGAAATCACCTATTGTTCAGGAGGATTCCGGATGAGAACCGAAAACCAAATTCAATCTAAAATCAACGAATTGACACTGCAGCGCAGATCTCTGGAATCAAGATTAGCTTCATTAACAGAGAACAGCCCACAGCAAGATAACCTACAAGCTCAGCTCACTAGAGTTGAAGATATGATCATGATGCTGGAATGGGTGCTTAATGCACCCGTAGGGAGATATCATGCCTAAGTGCTGACTGCCATCCATTATTTTACCAATCATTGTGCCGGTAGCTGTGTTTAACATAAAACACGATTGCTTCCGGCTGTTTGATTCTTTTTTATATCCAAATTTGTATTATGCTTTGCGCAGAGCAAAAAATCAATATTTTTCACCCTACTCTATGTATATTGTAAATTCACTGCATCCTCTAGATTGAGAATCATCTCTTTTTCTGTGTGATTAGCCGTCCTGTGTAAGTAGGCTTTATGCTCTGAATACGCATCCAAAGGCATTGGTCTACTAATCTTGTCAAGCATATTACGCTCGACATCAGCCAATAAGTAATCCCCTTTTCCCGCTGCAACTCTGCACAAAATAATCATAGCTACAGGCTTGTTCACAACAACCGCTCCATTCGACCGCGCAAATACAGTGTATTGAAATAACGGAATGGCCTCAGGTTCTTCAACACCAGCTGCACTAGATTGGTCAAAGATAGAATACATAAGGGAAGGATCACTTGATGAAGTACCGAGTTTCTTCTGATTAGACACCAACTTGCTGTTTTGGTAGGCAAGGAATCCCGCTGCTGCCAGCACAAGCACAAGTAAAATCACCAGTATCGCATACATCATCCCATCCCCACCTCCCACTCCAAAATAACAATTCCGGTTATATATTATCATGGAGGGAGGCCTAAGCCAATCTTATATTATCTGAAATTCAGCGCATACAGGTAATACTGATTCTATAAAGTTATTTTGAAATATTCAAAATAACAGTTGAAACTTTGATTTGCATGTCTCATAATGTAAATATGAATGTTGCTTGTCAATCCATATGGAAATCAAGGGAGGAAATTTAAAATGAAGTTTTTCTTGGATACCGGAAACATTGAAGAAATCAAACGTATTACTCGCCTAGGACTAGTGGATGGCGTAACGACTAACCCTTCGCTGATCGCTAAAGAAGGAAGATTGTTCAAGGATGTTATCAAAGAAATCGTTGCAATCGTTCCAGGACCTGTAAGCGCAGAAGTAATCGGACTTACAGCAGAAGAAATGCTTAAAGAAGCATACGAAATTGCTGAATGGGCTCCAAACGTTGTAATTAAACTCCCTATGACTGAAGATGGCTTGGAAGCTTGTTATGAGCTTACTAAAAAAGGCATCAAAACTAACGTTACACTAGTATTTTCCGCGGCTCAAGGTTTGATGGCTGCTAAAGCAGGCGCAACTTATATCTCTCCTTTCGTTGGTCGTCTGGATGATATCGGTGTTGACGGAATGAAGCTGATCAAGGATCTGAAGACTATCCTGACTAACTACAACTTGAAATCCGAGATCATTGCAGCAAGTATCCGCAACATTGCTCATGTTGAGCAAGCAGCTATTGCTGGTGCACACATCGCTACAATCCCAGGTTCACTTCTGCCAACCCTCTGGAAGCACCCGCTGACAGATAACGGTATTGAACGTTTCTTAAAGGATTGGGAATCTGTTCCACAAGCCTAAGAATATCTTTTATTCTTTTATCGAGAGGGCTATCCCACAAGCTGCGGCAACGCAGCTTAGGGATAGCCCTTTTTTCCATCCAGAGACATTGAGGAGGTTTGGCGAATACGTTTCGGCCAGATTGGAGGAATTACCTTCTCTGTGTCTTTAACGCCTGGCTCCCCCTTTTCCCCCTTACTCGGAGTTACTGCAAACAAGGTCAGCAATCCACCAATTGCCCCTACTGTAGCCATCAACGCAAACAAGACCCAATGCCCACTGCTTAGCAGCAACGATACCACCGGTGGCCCCAACGCTACCCCTATAAACCTCATACTACTATAAAGAGCGGTGATTGTGCCGCTGTTCTCCTTCTCAATCCCCTCCGTGATTAAAGCATCCATACAGGGAAGTACAATTCCGATTCCAACACAGCCTAAACCCATAAACCCTACTAAAAAATAAATGCCTTTGTTGAATCCCGCACAAATCATCGCCGCAGTCAGTAACACCATGCCCCCAAAGCCCAGCCATTTCATTAGCGTTTTATTCTGACCAATGATCTTTCCTGTTCCATAGGAGGACAGACATAAGAGGGCAAGCGGTATCGCCAGCACAAACCCCTTCGTCGCTCCGTGCATTTTATATTTAGTTTCCAGCATTTCTGATAAATAGAATTGGACACCAAAGGTCACAAACATACAGATGCCGCCTATGGCAAAAATAGCGTACAACCAACGTCCCTTTTTACGTAAAACGCTCACAATTCCAGATAAAAACGCCCGAAGTTCCTGTTTCTCAGGTTCATCCTTTGCTTCGGGTTTTCGGACCAGAAATAAGACTAACAAAAATGAAATTAGACATAGAATGGGAATTGCAATAAAAGGAGCAAACCAGAGCCATATCCCAAGATAGGCACCAAGAATTGGACTGAGTACTTTACCAAACGTATTGGAGGTCTCAATGATTCCCAGACTTTTGCTCACATCTTCTTCTTCCTTGAACAAATCGCCTACAAAGGGGATTACAATTGGAAAAGCACCCGCTGCACCAATTCCTTGCAACAGACGCCCCGCTAAGATCACCCAATAAGCGCTAACCCCCTTCATAAACCAAGCAGCCACCACGCAGACAGCACCACCAATTGCAGCAATGATTAAACTCGGAAGAATAACCTTCTTTCGCCCAAAACGGTCTGAGAGATAACCTGCAATAGGGATCATTACAATTGCCATCAATCCATACACGGTAATCAGCATACTGACTTGAAAAGCGCTAATGCCGAGTTCTTTGGAGATCTGCGGCAGAATAGGCAGCAGCATGGAGTTACCGAGGGTCATTATTAGTGGGATTGATGCTAAGGCAAGCAGATCCCATTTTCTTTCCTTCATGAACTGACCACCTTTGTCATTGTGTACAACATTCTTTATTGTGGTTTGTTCGCCCTTCTTTATTCATGAAAACAAAAAGACCGTCCCTCCGCTGCTGCGGAAAGGACGATCTTAAAATGAAGAAATCTATGCTTACAGCGACCCAGCGCTTAAAGATGCCACATTAGCGGACGGTATAAAATGGCTAGGTTCACCCAGACTAAAAATGTGCAGCAAGTGCATAGCCCGAGTGCACGCCGTATAAAACAATTTGCGTTCACTTTCTCTGCCATATTGATCAGCCGAGCCATCATAGATGACGACCGCATCAAACTCCACGCCTTTGGCTAAATAAGCAGGCAGAACCAGTGTCCCCTTCTGAAAATTCGGTGTTTCCTTTGTAACAAGTCTCACCGGCAGGCTACGATTCAGTTCAGCATGAACCCTTGCGCTTTCCTCCGCTGTTTTGCAGATGACCGCCACATAATGATATCCCTCAGAATGCAGCTTGCGGATATCCTGTTCCACAGCATTCAGAAGCTCCTTCTCGCTGGATACCACACTTATCTGGGGTTCTTCTCCCCGCCGATTAAAAGGTACGATTCGTTCTCCTCCAGGGATCATTGACCGCGTAAACTCCACGATCTCATAAGTTGAACGGTAGCTTTGGGTTAACGAGATCACTTCTGTGTTCTCTTCACCATATATACTTACGAGACTAGACAAATCCCCCAGTACCTCACCTTGCGCATAAATGGCCTGGTTCAGGTCCCCTAATACGGTCATTTTTGCTCTTGGAAATAAACGCCGCATGAACTCTAATTGGAATGGAGAATAGTCTTGTACCTCATCTACAATCACATGACGGATCAGTGTGTTGGTTCGGAAGCCTTGGCTTAACTCCTTCAGATAAAGGAATGGCGTAGCATCCTCATAAGCAAGCTCGTTCACTCCAATGGATTCCAATGTCTGCTCACAGATATCATCCCACACCTCTGGTAAAGGATAATCTCCATTGAGGCGCGCCATAAGCTCGCGATCTGTAAATAACGTGCTGTACAAGCCCTTAACGTCCACAAATCGACCCCGTTTAGTCCAACCACGCAGGGGTTTGAGCCGCTGGCTGACTACATAACGAGATAACACTTCTTTTTCCGTATCAAAATCATCAAAGCTATCCTGCGAAGCTTTCTTCTTCCGACGCAACATCTGATATGCACGGTGATAATCGCTGGAATCCAGCAGCTCGATCTGATCTTCGACCCACTTCGCATTTCTTTCCTCATGAGTAAAATCTGCAATTTTCTTAAGCAGCCAGCGGATCATCAAATCCACACGATTTGCAAGCTTTATGGCAGGATCGTACGCGTAGAACTGGCGTTCCATTTCTTCTTTACTGACCACTGCTTTCCCTTGAAACATTAAAGGCTTAAAAAGCATACCCTCCTGTTCCAACAACGTAGCATACCGCCGAATCACATCAAGGAAAGGGACGGACGATTTATAGGCAATGCCTTCTCTACGTATAGCAACCTCAGGACCCTCAGGAGCATTAAGTAAACTTTCGGTCTGACTAAAGACATCTTCCAGCAGGAATTCATGTCCAAGACGATGTTCTAAATACATTTGAAACGTTGTTTGCTGCATATTTTCTTCGCCTAGCTCCGGGAGCACTGTAGATACATAGCTGTTAAACAGCGGATTCGGTGAGAACAGCAGCATTTGATCTGCTGATAATACTTCACGGTATTTATATAGAAGATAAGCTACCCGCTGCAATGCAGCAGAGGTTTTTCCGCTTCCCGCTGCTCCTTGCACAACTAGCATCCGGCTTTTGTCGTTGCGGATTATCGCATTTTGCTCTTTTTGAATTGTAGCAACAATACTTTTCATTCGATCGTCAGCGCTATGACTTAGCACCTGCTGCAGCAGCTCATCCCCGATCGTAACCCCAGTGTCAAACATAACTTCAATTACACCGTCAGCAATAACAAACTGGCGTTTAAGATTCATTGTTCCGGAGACTAATCCTCCAGGTGTTTCATAAGCTGCAGGACCTGGTGCTCCGTCATAATACAGACTGGAGATAGGCGCACGCCAGTCATAGATCAAAAAGGTGCCATCATCCTCCATCAAAGATCCAATCCCTAGATAAATCTTTTCCAGCCCGCCCGTTGGTTCCTCTGTGAAATCAATTCGGCCAAAGTAAGGAGAGACAACCAGCTTTTTATATTTTTTCAGCGCCTTGCTTGATTGCAAATGATGACGTTCCCGTTCATTGAGGATTTGGGACTGTTGGCGAAGACTTGTTGAGGTTTCTCCCAAATCATCCGGGCTACTGAAGTTTACGGTTACCTCTTCCCAGAAGTCTTTCCGCATATCCACTACATCACTACGATGAAGTCCAAGCTCCTCTGATAAATTGCGAATATGGGCGGACAAAAGCTTGGTTACTCCGTCAACCCGTTCCTGTTCCTCTTTCCACTGACTTTCATTGTTATCCACTACATTTCATCCCCTTTTGGAAGGTTGACATTCCATTTGAATCATGATATGATAAATTTGCATATTTATGTTTTTAAATGCATACTTATTCGATATCTTATCATTTTAGCAATTTCAGTTTGAGATTTCAAGTATTCTCTTAAATAGATGATCCGGTCCCTGTGGAACCGGATTTTTTGCTGTTACAAAGCTTATATGTTGCTCTTCACAAGGTTATGTTTAGGCTTCATGCACAGATTCTTTATCCTCCGCTATACGATTCATCTGATCGGCCACTTTATCTAAGCGCTCCAATTGATATCCGTAATCATAAATTGCAGCAGCCACAACATATAAACGCAGCTGACCTATTTTCTCTGCATTATACCCCAAAATCGCGGTATTCAGGAATTCATCATTGTCTTCTCCCAAGGGTTCAGATTCATTGGCATTGGGCTTTAATTTGTCTTCAAACTTAAGTAAGATGTGCTGATGATATTTGATTAAATGTTCCAAATGATTATCAAATAGAGCATCTGTATGTTCGGTCCGATCCGCCTGGAAATAATGCCGATCTACGGCCTCGAGAACATCGTAACCTTTTTGCAAAGAAGCTAACAGGTTCTTATACACAACCATTTGTCTTGTCTGGCTATACTTGGCCCGTTTTAACTGCTTCTGCTCCTCCTCAAACAATGCATACTTATCAGCCAACGATTTTATGGATGAATGCAAAGCATTTTTTTCATCACGAAATACACTTTCCTTCATCTCATGAGAAACCGCTGTTCTCAGCAATAAAGAGAGGCTTGAAAAAACATTCTCAATTTGCTTAATGTATTGCTTACGAGGTTTTGGAGGAACGACAATAATATTGATTAGAAATGCAGATACAATACCTGTCAAAGTTAATAAAAAACGATTAAGTGCGAATTGCCATTCACCCGAAGCCTCCATCACTGTTATTACAGTAACTAACGTAAGACTTATCGTATCCGCCCGGTTGATTTTCATACTGATCATAATGACTAGAATACAGACCAAACCGACTGCTATTGGGCTGTTGGATAACAGCATCCCTCCGAGTAAAGCCAGAACGGCCCCCATTGTACTAGTCGTGAGCTGGTCAAGAAAATAACGCCAAGAGCGATAAATAGAGGGCTGCATAGCGAAAATCGCCGCAATCCCTGCACCCACGGCAGAAGGAAATTGAAGCATTACAGCTAAATACAGGGCTAGCGTAACGGCCAAACCTGTTTTAAATATGCGAGCTCCTAAAGCCAAACCTATCCCTCCTAAAAATTAGCCCACGCTACAATATGAACATCAGCGAACCCTCGTACTTCTAATTACCCCAGCCTGGAGTTGATGAATTTTAAGAACATTTAAGCTCTCACTCATGTTTCTTTCAGCTTTCAGGGAATACTAATTCGAGTAGTGCCTATCACATAACATACGAGGTGAGTGAATGAATAACAATATCAAAAGATTAATGACTTTCACGACCGTTATTTTTCTCAGCCTGTCTCCAGCTCTTGCGCCAATCGGAAGTGCTTCTGCTGAGAAAGTAACCCCTACAGCCACCGCACCTGGTGCCCATCCTTCAGAGAAAGGTCACGGTCACCATCCAGGAAAAGACGGAAAGGTTAGGGCTGGTGGACATTTCATTATTTTTGAAACGGCTAAACTGCTGGAAATGGATCGTACAGAGCTAATCAATAGCCTGAAAGCAGGCAAAACGCTCCCGCAACTTGCTCTTGAGAAAAAAGGCTGGACGGAAGATCAATATATTCAGAAGCTCTGCGAATCGGCAAACCAACGGCTGGATCAAGCCATCACCGAAGGACGTCTGACAAAAGATGAAGCCCAAAAGCTTAAAGCAGGACTTCCTGCGATGCTGAAGCAAAGAATAAGCAAAATGGGGCAATTCCAGGATCGCAAAACATCTGAACAACATGTGACGACTCCTTAAACAATCCTCTTACACATAAAGACGGATATCTTCATGCGTTATGAAAGATATCCGTTTTTGTATCTATCCTACTTCTTACGCGAGCTCTTGTAGATTTGAAATAAACAAATGGACAACATCAGCCAAGCGCCACTAGCCATATATCCCCCAATTACGTCACTCGGGTAATGAACACCCAGATAGATACGGCTCCAGCCAATCCCCACGGTCATGAATACGGCGAACATTATTAATAAGACCCGTTCATGCCTCCGCCGCAGATGACGCCACAATAAAAAGGCAATAACGCCGTACAGAGAGAATGCTGCCATTGAGTGCCCGCTCGGAAAACTATAACCAATCTCTTCAACAATGCGATGTAAATTCGGACGTTCTCTGTGAAAACATAACTTCATTATTGTATTCAAGAGCTGTGAGCCTAATCCAACCCACAGGAACAAGATTAATTCAAATCGGTGTTTCAGCAAAAAATAGAGCAGTGCCATGGTAACGATAGATAGGCCAATAGCGATCTTAGAGGAACCAATCAGAGATAAACCTTTGGCGAATGAGGTCAACCCCGGTGATTCCGCTGATTGTACCCCATCAATAATATAGTTATCAAAGGTTGATACCTTATTCATACTTACAAGGACAGCTATAACGGCGAAACAAGCAGCAAACCCTAAAAAAAAGTGAAAAGCTCTAGACCAGTTCTGATAATAAAGCATAAATACCTCCATGTCTATTCAGGTGACTGTTGATCTCATTTCCAGTGAGGGACTAACCCATGTTATAATTATTGAGAGAAAAAAATTCACAGAAGATGGAGTGCTGCCAAAGTGGAGAGTTTAAAATTGCAAGAACGATTGTTGAACCAGTTCATTTCCACAAAGGTGCCTGTGACGATTTTTACGACGAATGGTGTGAAAATGCAAGGGCTCGTAACCTCGTACGATGCTTTCACAATCACTTTACAAGGTCAAGGTGATGGCAGGCAAAATGTACTATTCAAATCTGCAGTATCCACTATTGTACCTCTTAAGCCCGTTTCGCTCAAATAGTCTACTCCCTCATTCACCTCATCAACCAGATAATCACAGGCTTTTATTTTCAAAAAAAGGGAACACCGGACTTTATATCCGGTGTTCCCTTTAGCATTTCCCAAGATCACTGATTCACTCTTCAAATGGAGTAACTTTATACAGGAACATTTACGGGCTTCACACATACCGGTTTGGATACTTCAGCTGTATTTCCAGTAAATTCGAGTCGGCCACTTGCCGCTTCTATTGAAAATACAACCAGGTTATTCGCATCACGATTTGCCACGATAAGATAAGCTCCATCTGGTGTCAATGCGAAGTGACGTGGATGTCCCCCACGAGTAGATACATATTCCAGATGTGTAAGCTTAGCAGATGCATTATCCACAGCATACACAGCGATATTATCAGCCCCACGGTTTGAAGCGTACAGATATTTTCCGTCCTTGGAAATGGCGATTTCAGCGCAAGTATTCTCTTCGTTAAAATCATCAGGCAGCGTCGGCACTGTATCTACAGTATGCAGAGTGCCTGCGGCACTGTCATATGTAAACGATGTAATGGTGGAATCCACCTCGTTAATTACATAAGCAGACTTTCCGTCTGGATGAAAAGTGAAGTGGCGTGGTCCCGCTCCTGGATGCAGCGCCGTATCACCATGCACTTCTAGCTTGTTGGTTTCTCTATTGATTCTATAGGCACGAATTAAATCAAGCCCAAGATCCGATACAAACACATACTGCCCGTCCGGACTGAAAATAGCGGAATGGGGATGAGGGCGGTCCTGCCGTTCAGGATGCTGGCCATGACCTGAATGTACGGCCACATCAACTAATTGATCCGCAGCTTTCTCTTCATTTAATTTGATCAAACCAACGCTTCCACCATGATAACTACATACAACAACGTATTCATCATTCAAATCTCTATTGATATGGCAGGTGGTTGTTTGACGGTTGCCAGAAGCAGGCATGGAGGGAATGCGTTTCAGTTCACTCAATTTCCCGTCTTTTGGATCAATGGCAAAGGTAACAACCTCGCCTTCTTTTCCACCCTCACCATTCGGTTTTTCTCCTATAGCATATAGACGTTTTTCAGCGGTATCTACATTAACAAAGGTAGGATTAGTTAAGCCCTGCACCGAATCCAGCAGCTTTAGCGTACCACCTGCAGCTCCATCGAATTCAAACACCTGCACTCCGCTTTCCGCGGCACTTGCATAAGAACCTGTAAATAGCAATAACTTATTCTGCTCATTCATCTCTATATTCCTCCTCAAAAGTATTGCTACTTCACACTCATTAGATGTGATCATCTATATAATCTACAATTTTTAAACGTTAATTACAAACGATAAAGTTAGAAATGTACGAAACAATTCAAAAATGGGTCTTTCCAACGATTAACTGTTGTGATATAATGAAAGCGCTAACATTAGTCTTTTATTCCGTATAAAGGGGGAACATGAATGAGTAGCATCCTGCTGGAAGCCAGAAATGTGTACGAGGACTTCGAGGTGGAAACAGACATTCTGTTCTTTAAGGTCGGGGACCATGATTTGGTCATTTTTCACGGCAGAAACTATAACATAAAAAAGAGAATGACTGCCGAGCAATTAAATCGATTGTTGTCCAATTCAAGTTATTATCATGTGTACGGTGGCTGTTATGTCAACCTGAACAAGATCAGCTCTATCGCAGATGACTGCATTTATTTCGGTGAAATGGGCCTGTATGCTAAAAACGTACGTGTCCCAAGACGAAAACAAGAAAGCATTCGTCATCTTCTGAAAGGACTGAAGTAGACATCTTATTCCCATTAGCCGGAAGGGCATGTTACTGATGCCATTTCCGGCTTTTTGCTTTTTATTAATAGAAACTTAAAAAGATCCTGCCTTTTTTTATACTTTCTTAAGGTTTAGGATTAGGATTTCTGTTAAAGTTGTAAATAGACAAGCAACACCTATATTGAAGGGAGTCATTACTAATAATGGACAAAAAAGATCTGAATGGAAATGAGAACTTAGAAAACAACGGTACCACGGAAGAAGAATTGAACACTTCCGAGATTATCAATGAAGAGGTTGAAGTAGCGCAAGTTGCTGCTGAGGAACCTGTGAATACAACAAAAGCAGACAGTATTCCAGTAATGAACAAAGTCGGTGCGAACAACGCTACGCCACCTACACCTCCGACTGCTCCTAGAAGCAATAAAGCTTGGATGATTGCCTCTATCGTATTAGCTGCAGCACTAATCATTGTTCTGGTCGTCCAAAAAGACGACAGCAAAAAAGCTGTTGCAACAGTAAACGGAACAAAAATCACAAAAGAACAACTTTATGATAAATTGATCGAAGCAGGCGGAGAAAGCACGCTGCAATCTATGATTACAACTGAGCTTGTTGATCAAGAGGCTAAAAAAGCTAACGTAACTGTTACAGATGAAGACATCAACACTGAACTTGAAGATCTTAAAGCACAATTCGGCGGAGAAGCTGCCTTTAATGCTGCTTTGTCCCAAAGCTCAATGACTGTAGACGACTTGAAAAAGCAAATGCCGCTGCAAGTAAAGCTGCGTAAAATCCTTGAGCCACAAGTCACTGTAACGGATGATGAAATCAAAGAATACTATGACACAAATAAAGCTACTTTCAGTGAAGAAGAACAAGTTCGCGCTTCCCACATTCTCGTTGAGACTAAAGAAGAAGCAGATGCAATTCTGAAACAACTGAAAGAAGGCGCAGATTTCGCTACTCTTGCCAAGGAAAAATCCTCTGATACGGGTTCCAAGGATAATGGCGGAGATCTAGACTTCTTCAAACGTGGCGATATGGTAGCTGAATTCTCTGATGTAGCCTTTAAGCTAAAAGTTGGTGAAACCAGTGATGCTGTCAAATCCGATTATGGTTATCACATCATTAAAGTAACCGACCATAAAGATGCTAAAGACTATACACTGGAAGAAAAGAAAGATGAAATTCGTAAAACACTAGTTTCGCAAAAGGTTTCCACTCTGTCCTCCACTTGGATGTCAGAAACAACTGAAAAAGCAAAAATCACGAACACACTTACTGACGCTAAAGAAGATGCAGCTGCAACAGCTGAGCCAACTGCAAGCGCAGCAGCAGGAAATGAATCCACTAAATAATTGTGCCCGTCAAAAAGCAGGACAAGCGTTAATAAACGCTGTCCTGCTTTTTTTCATTTCTATGTTCAGGCCTTTGATTAAACCTTAATGGCCTTTTTTACGGATTTGTTTATCGTGGTTCTCCCCCCACTCTTTCGCCTGCGCTGTGGCAATTGAAATCGCCCGCCCCTCCTCATAACCATCTTCGAGGAGCGCATTCGCAATATCGATTGCCTTATTGCGAACAGGTGCTGTGAAGTTCTTCAATGATTCTGGATAATCCTCTTTGTTCCATGGCATACCAAAAACCTCCTTAACCAGTCTATATACATACTTAGCCTGGTTAAGGAGGTTTCAAACGCTTATTTCACTTATTTAAAGACTTTAACACGATCTTCAATCGGTTGGAATTGTTTCTCACCAGCAGGAGTAACTGTTTTACCAAATGGCAATTGAGCAATCAATTTCCATTCTTGAGGGATGCCCCATGCTTCTTTTACTTCATCATCAATCAGTGGATTATAGTGCTGCAAGGATGCACCTACACCTGCTTCAGAAAGTGCTGTCCATACTACAAATTGCAGAATACCAGAGGATTGGTTAGCCCAAATTGGGAAGTTCTCAGCATATAGAGCGAAGTTCTCTTGCAGGCTCTTCACTACCGTTTGATCTTCGAAGAATAGTACGGAACCGTAACCTGCTTTGAAAGACGCTAATTTTTGCGCTGTTCCTTCAAATTGTTCGGCAGGAACGATTTTACGCAATGTTTCTGTAGTGATATCCCATAGTTTATCGTGTTGTTCTCCAAGAAGAACAACGGCTCTTGAGCTTTGGGAGTTGAAAGAAGTTGGGCTATGTAGCACCGCTTGTTCAACGATTTCTACAATTTGTGCATCCGAAATCGTAGATTCTTTACTAAGGGCATATATGGAACGTCTTCCTTTTACTGCTTCAAAGAAATTGTTAGACATAAAATAACTACCTCCATTAATTTTAGTAACTTACTTTTGTATATCTTAGCACCTTTTTTCTGAAAACACAACAGTTATTCACAACTTATTTTGTCGGATATATTCGTTGCCAACTCTTATTGTCGCATTTATGGGCTTAATTATGCACTTGATCTATTAATCATTAATCACTTCAGGCGGGCTAGAAACTGCCCTCTTCCTTTTCCGATATACACCACGAGCTAAAATGCGCTACAATAGTGCAGCAAATGTATAGAAGGAAGGTTATAATCATGAAATTCCCAAGCGAGAAAGCCCTTGTTCGGCATAGAAAATCAGCCTTAATCTCATTATTGCTGCTCCTTTCAATGAGCTTGGCTCTAACTAGCTGTAAAGACACAAATTCGTCTAATTTAACCTCAACAGCACAAGATCCGAATGATCTTCACCCCCTCACTTTCTGGGTGGCAACGGACACTCACTTCTTAGATAAGAAGCTACAAGATGGCGGTACAGCTTTTCAAAAATATGTAACTGGCGGTGATGGAAAAATGCTGCCTTACAGTGATGAAATCCTTGAAACCTTGGTTTATGACGCTGAGCAGCAGAAGCCTGATTTTCTCATCCTGAGTGGAGATTTAACAAATAACGGAGAACGCAGCAGCCATCAGGAGCTAACCCAAAAATTAAAGCGAATCGAAGCACAAGGAACCTCTGTTTATGTCATTCCAGGCAACCACGATTTATTTAATCCTTGGGCCAGATCCTTCAGCGGGGATAAGCAGCTTGTTACGGATTCCATTACAGACAAAGACTTTACCAAGATGTATGAGGATTTCGGTTACAAAGAAGCTGTATCACGTGATAAAGAATCACTAAGTTACATCGTTAAGGCAGCGCCAAATTTATGGCTCCTTATGATTGACAGCAGCCAATATCATAACAATCAGAAATACGGTTTCCCCCAAACGGACGGACGCCTGACCGCCTCTACCCTATCATGGATAGATAATTCTGTTAAACTGGCTGCCAAGGAGCATGCTTCTGTTCTCACGGTTATGCACCACAATCTACTAAGCCACACCTCTATGTCTGTTTCAGGCTTTAAGCTTAACAACAGTCAGGAAACAATAAAGGTACTTCGTGAAAATGAACTTAATTTAGTCTTGTCAGGCCATATCCATATGCAGGACATCCGGGTAGACCCGGTAACTTCTTCGGAAGAAACGCCAATTTATGATATAGCAACAAGTGCAATGGCTGTCTATCCACATCAATACGGAGCGATGACCTTCGATCCCCTGAGCAGAACCGTCAATTATGAAGCAACGCCCTTAAATGTAGAGGGATGGGCTAAAGCTAATGGCAATACAGATCAGAATCTTTTAAACTTCAAGACCTATGCTGAGGATACTTTTGCTACAAACTCTTATAACAAAGCTATGGATGGTTTAAAGGAGAGTTCCTTTACGCAGTCTGAAAAGGCATCGATGGCAGAGGTAATGGCCAAGCTAAATGTAAGATATTTCGCGGGGACAGCCGGCAGCTCCTCAGAAGATATTAAAGCGATGCCAGGCTACAAGCTTTGGGAAGGCCTACAAGAAGGCTTCTTAGGTGGATACATCCAAAGTATGACAGAGGACAAAGAACTTAGTAATATAGCTTTAGAGGTGGTATTAACGAAGCAATAACTGGATTATGTATTCATATGAAAAACCCAGCCTCCACCTGCATTTATGCGTCAGATGGAAGCTGGGTTTATTGTGTTAATTAATCGTTAAGATACAACTATTTCCGTACAATAGTAATCCAACCATCTTCATCTACCGACACAGTAGCATGAAGCGCTTCAGCAAGCAGACGCAAGGATACATATGCATCGCCATACTCGTCAACAAATACAGGTTGGGCAAGCTTTACAGCCGTGCCGTTAATCAAGGCTTCGGAAGAACCGATTTTGAATACCAGTTTATCTCCGTACACACCATCAGTAACGTTAATTGCACGATTGGCCGTATCCCATTCTACAGTAGCATCTAAATCTTCTGCCAAATAACGCAGTGGGATATAAGTAGTGTTCTTGTCTACAATCGGGTAATAATATTCGTCATCAGGTTCGATAACAATGGTTCTCTTCGTAATGCCCAGATCATCCTTCAATATACGATATACATCAGAATCTGGGGCAAAGTTTCTCAAAGTCTCTCCAGGTGTAAGTCCGGAAGAAATATCAAGTGCACCTTCAGTGCTGATTGGATCAGCGGTTACAGCACCGCCAATGTTCCAAATCTGACTGGAAGCTTTAAGCGAGAGGCTCTTCAATGGGAAATCCTCGGTACCCGGAAGCGCCACTTTCAGATCAACATTCTGTTTACGCACATGCAGAGCACTATCAACGAAAATATCAACAGATAACTTCGTATCCTTACTCAACACGGTCTTCATCTCAGGAGTTGATTTGTAAAGACTGTCCACTTGATTGTCATATACTAGCAGCAATGCATCAACAGCCAATTTGGCAGCATCATGCAATACAGTTACGACAGCTTCTTTATCATCCAGTGGAATATCTCCGAATCCCAGATTGAAAATATCGCCAGAACCGTCTTCATCCATAGCTTTGATCACAGGGTACAGATAGTCGTAAAGACCACCCACCAATTCAGTAAAACCTTCTGTGTCTTTGGAAACAGACTTCAGGAAGCCTTTTAACAATGCAGGAAGCTCATCACCAGTCACTTCTGCATGCAGCTTCGTCATGTTCAACTGCTCACCATACACAGCATCACTAACCGGTGTAATGTTGATTACGCCAGGATTTGGAAGATTCTTAACAACGAATTTCGTCAACAGCTTACTGACATCTTCAGCTTTTGCCGTATCCAAGCCTACTTCACCTAAGATTTCATCGTATCCTTGTACAGGGAAGTAGAACGGTTGTTTTGCTCCTTCAACTGTAAAAGCAAGTGTTTGTTTGTCCATAAACAAGGTGAATGGAATATTCAATTGTTTATAACCAACAGTTCCTTGGGCCGATAAACTCCCATTATCTTGTAACTTAGCTTTACTAATATTCAAGGAAAAAGAATTAATAAGATCAACCATTTCCTTATCTTCCGCGCTAATTCCCTCTATGGGCTCAGCATTCATGGAAAAAGTCATACTGGATTCTGATGATTTAACATCAACATCCCCAATCAACGCCTTATTAACATCGAACCCCCCTACCGACTGACAGCCGGCAAGAACTAGCATCAGTGCGACAAAAGGCAAAAACCACTTCAATTTCGCTTTAACTCTACTCATAGCATGTCTCCTTCATCTTATTTTGTGAAATCAATCCATTATCTCAGCTAAGGTAAGTTTTGTAAATCAAAGTTCCTTTTATTGTAAAATGTTTAGATATTCAACAAACTTCGCCATTCGATCTGAGCCCAATCCTTGTAAATTACAGCCTTAACTATCGCCAACATCAGTAAATGTGCAGGATAAAATGACCACCACATCCAGCGCGGAACCCGGTGCCGCTCCAAGCGATCCCAAATTAAAGGCGTAAAAGCAATCAGCAAGGTAGGTAAAATACTGAGCATCTGTACAACCCAATAATTATAAAACATATAGAAAAGATTCAGTGCCAGATGGGCTCCAACAAGCCAGTACGATTTCGTATAACGAAAAATCAATACTAAGAGCAAACCGTACGCATTATAATCTATAGGGTAATAATCCATTAACACTATAGCAGCAATTACCACAGGTATACCAAGCCATAGTGAAGGCAGCTTGTCCAAAATTACCAGTACGATTGCTGACAGCAATAACGTAAACACCACGTTCCAGCCACCAGAATTTAGCGCTAGATTATAGGGAATCTGGGCAATAATCGCAATCAAGAGCAACCGAAATAAATATTTAGGTCTGGATGAAGTATGGATATGTCCCTGAACAAGCCCATAACAATAAATCGGAAAAGCTATTCTCCCTACATATCTCCAAGCAAGATTCTCCGGGAAAAAGATATAGCCAATATGGTCGATTAGCATCGTCAGCATGGCAATAATCTGCATTACAATCCCCCTTAAGCATGTTGAAATATAAATTCGCCAAGTCCATCCTCATTTCCTTTACCAATAAGCAAATGAAGACCGCGGAGAAACGATCATCCGATTTCTGTGCACCTCCCCCCTTGACTTTATCGAATACTATTGAGTAATATTAACTAGCAACAGAATATGGCAATGATCAAAGACATGATTTCCTACACGAACTGTCCAGAGAGAGAAGTCCAGGCTGCAAGCTTCTCCAGTTACCGGTTGTGAAGTTACCCCTTTGTAGCCGTGGCGCTGAATCCGTAGAACTTTGTTTTTTCGGTAGTATGCGGCACCGATTTATCCCCGATATCGGATACCAATGAGGTCCTGTCTATATGACAGGTCGAATTAGGGTGGAACCACGAGCTGAACGCACTCGTCCCTTTCTGGGAGAGATGCGTTTTTTTGCGTTCACAACTAACAATATTTGAGAAATGGAGGCTAAAATCATGAAGATCAAGGTAACACTGCAAGATGGAACAATTAGAGAGGTACTGCAAGGAACAACGATTAAAGAAGCAGCAGGTGCCATAAGTACCAGTCTGAAAAAAAATGCTGTAGCTGGAAAAATTGATGGAAAATCTGTTGATCTAAACCAAGCGATCGAACATGATTGCCGGCTCGATATTGTTACGTTGGATAGCAAAGACGGTCTTGAGGTTTATAGACACAGTACTGCACATATCATGGCGCAGGCCATAAAACGTATATATGGAGATAAAGCTGTCCAGCTAGGCATAGGTCCTGTTATCGAAGACGGCTTCTACTATGACATTGATATTGAGAAACCTCTATCCACTGATGATCTTGCTGCAATCGAACAAGAAATGGCGAAAATCATCCAAGAGAATCACCAGATTGTCCGCCGTGTGGTGAGCCGCGCAGAGGCCATTAAACTTTTTGAAGAGCTGAATGAGCCTTTAAAGCTGGAGCTTATTCATGATCTGCCGGAAGACACAGTATTAACTATTTATGATCAAGGTGAATTCTCCGATCTTTGCCGTGGGCCACATCTTCCCTCTACTGGCTTGGTCAAAGCCTTTAAGCTGTTGAATGTAGCGGGTGCCTACTGGCGTGGAGATTCCAATAACAAAATGCTGCAACGTATTTATGGAACTGCCTTTCCTAAAAAAGCGCAGTTAGAGGAACATTTACTGTTTCTTGAAGAAGCTAAAAAACGTGACCACCGTAAGCTTGGCAAAGAACTTGAGTTGTTCATGTTCTCTGAAGAAGCTCCAGGCATGCCCTTCTATCTTCCCAAGGGAATGACAATCCGTACAGAGCTTGAGAACTTTGCCCGGGAATTACAAAGACAGAGAGATTACGATGAAGTTCGTACACCGCTGATGATGAACAATCGGCTTTGGGAGCAGTCAGGACACTGGGATCACTACAAGGACAATATGTATTTCACAGATGTAGATGAAACAAAATTTGCCCTTAAGCCGATGAACTGCCCTGGGCATATGCTAATTTTCAAAAATAATCTGCATTCCTACCGGGAACTGCCTATCCGTATCTCGGAATTCGGTCAAGTGCATCGCCATGAATATTCTGGAGCACTGAACGGGATGATGAGAGTCCGCACTTTCTGCCAGGATGATGCTCACCTCTTCGTTTTGCCAGAGCAAATTGAGGATGAAATAAGACGGGTAATCTCACTGATTGACCATATTTATCAAGTGTTCGGCTTTGAGTATAAGATTGAATTATCAACTCGGCCGGCAGATTATATGGGATCTGAAGAATTATGGGATCAGGCTGAACAATCTTTACAAAATGTATTAGACAATCTCGGGATCGAATATCGTGTGAATGAAGGGGATGGCGCGTTCTATGGACCTAAGATTGATTTCCATATCTTAGATGCGCTAAAACGTAGCTGGCAATGTGGAACAATCCAACTAGATTGGCAAATGCCAGAGAAATTCGATCTTACTTACATCGGGGAAGATAATCTTAAACATCGCCCGGTCGTAATCCATCGCGCTGTTTATGGGTCGATCGATCGTTTTATGGGGATTATTACTGAACATTTCGCTGGGGCTTTCCCACTGTGGCTCGCACCTGTTCATGCGAAGTTATTGCCAGTCTCTGAGAACTATGTTGACTATGCACTGCAAGTGAAGCATCACATGGAGAAGGCTGGCATTCGTGTCGAAGTAGATATCCGAAATGAGAAGTTAGGCTACAAAATTCGTGAAGCTCAGCTTGAAAAAGCACCTTACATGCTTGTACTTGGAGAGAACGAAAAAAATTCCGACACTGTCTCTGTAAGAAAACGTGGTGAAGGTGATCTTGGTTCGAAGAGTATCCAAGACATCATTGAACAGATTAATGAAGAGATTATTAGTAAGAGATAAATTTAAGGGGCTGTCTAATCGTAGAAAAACTACGTTTGAGACAGCCCCTTCTTTATAACCTATTCATATTCACATGAACTCTATTTTACGTACAGGCGGCTGCTCTCTTCCCAATATTCGCCTGGTTTCAGGCTGAACAAGCCGATTTCATCAGCAGGAAGATCTACCATTGGCGCATTCACCAAGTTAATTTGTGGCTCAGGGCAGAAGAACTGTTCTGTAGCACCATTATTCCAGATCATCCATTGTTTGTACGAAGTCCCTACATCGTACACCAAGGTTACTCCAGCTTTGCTATCGGTAAGCTCCATCCGGTTGCGTCCGTTCTGAGGTACAGCCGTGTAGTGATTGTCCATCGATGCAAAATATGGATTCACACCTTCTTCACGAAGCTGAACTTCTCCTGGCTCCAACGCCTGGAATTTGCCTGTTGGCAGCATGCGGTCGTTGAGCTCCCAGCGCTCGCCAATAGTAGCTTTTACGCGGTAATCTTGTGCACTGCTTCCTGGTGCGAAAGGTGCGTTAATGGCAGTGTGGAATGCCAGCAAACAAGGCATCACATCTTCTCCATCATTGTGCACCAACACCTGTTGAGATAATCCTCCTTCGCCGAGGGTATAACGCAATTTGATCGTATACTTATGTGGCAAATACTGATAAGAAGGATGATTCTCATCCACCTTGATGAATACGGTTACGAAGCTTTCAGTCTTACCGCTGCCAAATTCTTCGACTTCCCAAGCTGCAGTATGTAAAAATCCGTGTAAATGGTTGCCCGTTGCAACTTCATTTACTGGGAATTGATAAGTTTGACCATTCCATGGAAATTTACCATCCTCATAACGATTTGGAGGAAATAATACAGGAATTCCGTGAATCCCCGGACTTGCCTTAAAGGCTTCCATCTCTTCAGCTCCAGGCTCATGCAGGAAGCGATATCCGTTTTCGGTATCACGGAAACAGATCAGGTTGCCGCCAATGCCTGGCAGAATAGCTGCCTCATAACGACCGGCTTTCAACCAGATAGCTGCTTCTCCTTCATATTGTCCTTCATACGCTGTGATTGACATAATATATTGTTCTCCCTTCCAGTGTCTGATAATTGTCTCCACTTGATAGATTACCACATCTAGTCATGAGGTGACATGCTCTTTTTACAATTGCTCCACTTCTACGCTCATTACATGTTCAATTTTCTTCACATCGTAATAGATTTCTGTTGCGTAATCCCGATCCGGTGCTGAGATCACCATATCGATCATTTGTCTGCCATCTTCCAAATCTTTAATTTTCATTCTTCGAATCGCTCGGGATGGACCTCTAGTACTACGCTGCGAGCTGACCTGAGGCCGCTCGATTTTTTGGATCACTTCTGTAAGCACAAAATTAGCTTCCATAATGATCCTCACTGAAACTTCATGTTTATTCAGTACTTCTGGTCCTAGCGAACGGATTAAATGAGGAACTAAATTCACAGCAAACATCAGCAGAATAACCGCATATGCTGCCTCAATATAGAATCCCGCACCCACAGCTATACCAATTCCAGAAGCTGTCCAGATGAGTGCTGCCGAAGTAAGGCCCGAAATGGCATCTCCGCCTCTACGCAGAATAACACCCGCACCCAAAAAACCAATCCCGCTGACAATCTGAGCCGCAAGCCGCATTGGGTCCATGTTTGGATGCTCTGGTCCTGCGAACTTATCAAAGGCATGGATAGACACCACTGTGACAAGACAGCTCGCAATGCTTATGACCATACTGGTCCGTATCCCCAGCGGTTTCTGCTTGATCTGTCGGTCAATCCCGATGAACAGCCCGAACAGCATGGCCACTAGTAACTTCATTAATGATTCCAATTGAAAATCCATATCGCAATCTCCTTTCTCCAGAGATACTCCATTATAACGGAAATTGGAGATAATGATTAGCTTTATTTTACAACAAAAAACGGCATAGCCATCCTCACCGCAGATGCTCTTTCGACCCGTGTGGTCCGGCATAGCGACGAGGATGGAATCCGTTATGAGAGGCCAAGATTATGTTGAAAAATTAACCATGCAGAAGCGACTCTGCACCGTCACAATAAATTTCCGTCCCCGTAATATGATCTGAATCTTCAGACGCCAGAAACAGCGCCAGCTTCGCTACTTGATCAGGTCGCCCCGGACCTTCTTCGAGCGGTTGATCTCCCTCAGGAAATTCTACTGGGATTTTCACTTCTTTCAGATCCTCTGATGGAAAAGTGTTGTCATCTATATTGGTCTTTATAGCCCCAGGACAGATCGCATTTACGCGGATTTGAAATTGAGCCAGTTCCAGTGCCGCCATTTTCATAAAAGCAACCTGTCCTGCCTTTGTCGTACTGTAAGCAGAAAAACCAACATTAGAAAATACACGATTTCCGTTAATGGAGCTGTTGATCAGGATGCTGCCTCCGCTTTCTTTTAGATGCGGTATCGCATATTTAACAGTCGCGAAGGTTCCACGCAGGTTAATATGAATGGTCTGATCCCAAGCTTCAATATCCATCGTTTCAATAGGCGTCATCGCCCCATTAATCCCTGCGTTGGCAAAAACAACATCAAGACGACCCCATTTCGCGGCCGCCTTATTTATCGCCGCTTCCACTTGTGGTGGTTCAGCAACATCACATTCGATAACTAGGGCTTCTCCGCCCTCTTTCTCCACTTGCTGTCTAACCTTTTCAGCGTTCTCCACAGTTCTGTCCAATAATACAACTTTGGCTCCGTTACGTGCGAACTCAAGCACGGTTGCCCGGCCAATTCCTGAGCCGCCTCCGGTTACAACTGCAACCTTACCTACAAGCTTTTTATCTGCCATATCGTTATATCCTCCTTCTAATCATGCAAGTCTTCCAGTTAAGTTCTTTCCTTAACCTTAACCTTGCATACAGAAGTTGAACCGACAGATATTTACTTTTCCTTTAGGATTATTATTCTCCCTGACGAAAATGAATGATGAGATCGTTTAATCCAACTTCCCGAATCCCTTCCACTATAAGCTCAGCTAGAAGACGAGCCCCTAAAATTTGAAAATGGGTATTATCCTGCACCCCACCTGGATGCGCAATAAATTCTCCTGGATAGCTCCACATGAATAAATCTTTTGAGCCCTCTGAGCCATAAGCTGCAAAGAGCTTGCGGCTCTTCTCGGCTAAATCAATCAGTGGAACCTGCTCGGTATCTGCGAGTTCCCGCATGGCGATTAAATAATCTCCATGCGTGTCTACAATTGCTTCTTCACTATCAAATCTTCGCCGATGTACAGAGCTCACAAGAACCGGATAGGCCCCCGCTTCTCGGGCGACTGTAATCAACCGGAGCAAATGTTCTTTATATGTAGTAAAGGGATCGGTATGTCTTAAATCATCAGTTTTGGAATCATTATGTCCAAACTGGATGAACAGATAATCTCTGGGTCTGATATCTGCGGCAATGCCCTCCAAATGCCCTTCCTCAATAAAACTCTTGGAACTGCGTCCAGAAAGTGCTCGATTATCTACAGCTATTCCGGCTTTGAAGCAGCGTGGCAGCAGTTGGCCCCACCCCGCATAGGGGTAACCTTCTTCCCCTTGATCGGTCACCGTGGAATCTCCTGCCAGAAATAAGACTAGCGCTTCATTGTCCATCTGAATGTCCAAGGCGTTAATACGCGGTGCCGCACCCGAGAACGATAGCTTTAGCTGCCCATCCTTAACCCTAATTGCAAAGGATTCGCGCAAATATTGGCCCGCAGGCACATTTAGCGTGTCCAATACGAACTTGCCTTCTCCAGCTTTGATAAATGTGCTGGTATCTGCCAGAGCATCACCCAACAGCATCGTAACACGGTAGATCCCATTCGGGAGATCCAGAAGAAAAACTGCTTTCTGTGGGATGCAGCAATCGCTTCGCAGTATATCTGTTCCCCCTCTGAAACGACCAAAGACGGAGGAATCAGAAGTGAAACCATACCCTATTCCCTTAGAATAAGATGTGTCCGGCCGAATTTTGGTGTAGCCAGGCTCAGCTTCCTTAATCCCAAAATCAAAACGATAGCTATCCAAATTCAGCCGCACCTTTCTTAATTAGAGATTTAAAACATTTATATTCGTTTGCTGAAATCAACCTTTCAAACCACTGGTGCTGATTCCTTCTACAATCTGCTTTTGGAAGATAAAGAAGATAATCATGACTGGTGCCAAACTTAGAACAGACATGGCGAACATTGGACCCCAGTTGGATACGGACTCACTGTCCAGGAACATTTTAAGCCCCATCGAAACTGTATATTTAGAAGGTGAGTTCAAGTACAATACCGGTCCAAGCAGGTCTTCCCAGCGCCAATAGAAGGAGAAGATCGCCGCAGTAGCCATAGAAGGACGAATAAGTGGAAGTATAATTCTGAAATAAAGTCCAAATTTCCCACAACCATCGATGGTAGCCGCTTCATCAAGTTCAACAGGAATGGTCCGAATAAACTGCAGCATTAGGAAAATGAAAAACGGGACACCGAAGAACTGTGGAACAACGATCGGTTTGATACTGTCGAGCCATTCCAATTTGGCATAGATAATGTATTGAGGGACGAGCACCACATCGGAAGGAAGCATCAGGGTCATCATCATGATTCCGAACCATAAGCCATGGCCTACAAATTTATTGCGGGCAAAACCGAAGGCAACCAGTGAAGATGAAATGACTGCGCCCAGTGTTGCGACAATAACAATTACAAAAGAGTTCTTGATGAAGACACCAAAGGAGTAACCTGCAATACCTTCCCAGCCTTTAGCATAGTTCCCCCATTCCCATGGATCAGGTATAAGGTGCTGCGCTGTAACAAACACAAGCCGGCTCTCTTTAAAAGAACTCATGATCATCCACAGAATCGGATACAGCATAACGATAGCGAGGCCACCTATAAGGATGTGATAAAGCGGCCATTTCAGTTTAATTTTCGCCATGGATTATTTTCCTCCTTCCGACTCGTAGAAGACCCACGATTTGGATGTCTTGAACAAGATTCCGGTCATGATGCCGACAAGCAACAACATTACCCAAGCCATAGCCGAAGCATAACCCATATTATTAAACATAAAGGCCTGACGGAATAAATAGAGAGAATACAACATAGTGCCGTCCATAGGTCCGCCTTCACCTTTAGAGATAATATAAGCTGGAACAAAGGTCATGAATGCGCTGATCGTCTGCATAACTAGATTAAACAGAATCACTGAACTTAAGAGTGGCATAGTAATCTTGAAGAACTTTCTGAAGAATCCGGCTCCATCCACACTAGCTGCCTCATACATTTCACCAGGAATATTTTTAAGACCTGCAAGAAAGATCAACATGGATGAGCCAAACTGCCACACAGATAGAGTTATCAACATGATAAGCGCAGCATTCGGATTGCCAAACCAACTTACCGGTCCAATTCCGAAAAAGCCAAGCATGCCGTTAATAATTCCTGTATCACTAAAAATATTACGCCACATGATGGAGACCGCCACACTACCCCCTATAATAGAAGGTAAATAATAAGTTGTCCGATAGGCTCCTACCATACGTGATTTCGTATTTAGAATCATGGCCACAAATAATGCGAAGGTTAGACGTAAAGGCACACCGATAAATACGTAAAGCAGCGTTACCTTTAGTGAATGCAAATATTTCGGGTCATTTGAGAACATTTTGATGTAATTATCAAATCCAATCCACTTAGGTGGAGCGAATAAATTGTATTTGGTAAAAGAAAGATACAGCGAAATGATCATCGGGATCAGTGTGAAGCAAAGGAAGCCAATGACGAACGGACTGATGAAGGCATATCCTGTAAGGTTGCTTCGTAACCGCCGGCCGGTGAGGTTCTTTTTCTTAACAGCCAATGGATTCGAAGGTAGGGGATTCGTTAATGCCAAGGGTCTCCAACTCCTTTTTATGTGAATAATATGGGAAACGGGATGCCGCCTAGCGAAATGGCATGCCGTTTCCCATGTGAGACGCAGTATAGTTATCTGTTACCCTACGATTAACGGCTGGAAAGAATAGAGTTCGCTTCTTTTCGGAACTGTGCCGCTGCTGCTGCTGGATCGATTTTCCCGAAGTTCATTTGTTCAGCAAGGTCTGTAAGCAGGGCTACAACCTCTGGTGATCCAACCGGTGGACTCATAGGTGAAGTAGTAGGCTCCATGTCAGCAACAAACTTAAATACTTGCTTACCGGAATCAGTTAATTGTGTAGCTACAGATTCTTTGATTTTGCTTGAAATCGGTACTCCGCGTTCGCCTTTGATCAGGTTGTTAGCTTCCACATCATTAATCCAGAAATCAACGAACTTCGCTGCTTCTTCCTTCACTTTAGAGTTAGAAGTAATTGACCAGTACATACTTGGCTGCATGTAAAGCCCTTTATCCATATCTGGACCAGGCATTTGTGCCAGCTCCATAGGACGATTTACAGCGATTTGCAAAGCAACGTATTGGTTCGACCATTGCCATACACCGATACCTGTCCCTTTAACAATATCCGACTCTTCAATAACCCCTTTATTTTGGCTCAGTTTGTCTTGTGATGGGACCGCTCCATCTTTAATCAAACCAGACAACATTCCGAAAAAGTCAGTGAACAACGCATCGTCCTCATAACCAAGTGCGGAACCATCATTGTTATAGAGTGCCAGCCCTTTTGTACGCAGATAATAGTTGAAGAACACGTCTGCTGCCATGGAACCGTCCATATACAGTCCAGCCGACTTAGCTTTTGCGGCGATTTCCTTGTATTGATCCCAAGTCCAGTTCTCTGGGATAGAATCAACACCTGCCTTTTTCAGCAATTCTGGATCATATTGAAAACCAAGTACGTTAACCCCTAACGGAATTCCGTATTGCTTCTCACCGATCACTCCAGTACTCAGCACGTTCTCATTCACATCGCCGACTTGAATCTGAGAGTTCAAATAAGGTTTCAAATCTTCGAGCTGTCCGTTAGATCCATATTGATTAATATAGGAAATATCCATTTGAACGATGTCAGGAAGTCTATTTGCAGCAGCTTGCGGAGCAAGCTTTTTCCAGTAATCATCAAAGGATGCATATTCAGGCTCAATGGTTACATTCGGATATTTGGCTTCATACATATCAATAACTTGTTGTGTATAAGAATGTCTTGTATCTCCACCCCACCATGCGATACGCAGGGTTACTGGTTCTGCTGAGGTCGTGGCCGCAGGTTTCGTCTCCGAAGGAGTATTTGTAGCGGAATCCGTAGCAGCAGCATTGTTATTGTTGTTACCTCCACAACCAGCTAACATCGACGACAACAATAATGGTACGGCTAGTAAAGCGAATCTCTTTTTCAATTTCATGTCCCCTTTTCCTATGATAGTGTAAAGGCTCTGATCCCTTTAGGTAGCGCTTTCATTGGTTAAATTTTCTCAAATATTCCGTGATTATTGAATACAAAAAACCGTCTTGTTTGTTCAATAATCAGTTCGCTTGAGGGGGTTTCATGAAATCTGTAGGGGTCTGGCCGGTTACTTTTTTAAAAACCTGACTGAAATATTGTGCATTTCCACCGAAGCCGAACATTTCAGCCAGTTCAAATACTCTTACATCCCCACTTCTCAAAATATGCTCCGATGCTTTAGCAATCCGGTAATTGGTTACATAATTCGAGAATTTCTCTCCGGTAATTTTCTTGAATATTTTGCCTAGATAGTCGGGATTCATATATAACATTTCAGCAGCGACCGAGCTAAGCGACAGCTCTGCATTCTTGTAATCCTCTGCGATAATTTTGAACATTTTGTCTACAATAAGCGATTGCCGGGAACTAAAATGTCGGTCATACATCGCTGTTAAGCGAACCGCTGCCTCTTTGACGTATGCTTTTAAACCTCCCAAGGTTCTAATTTCGGCAAGCTCCGCCAAGCCCGATGTGAAGCTATTTCTTTCATCAGGGACTGCTAAACGAATCATAGCGGAATATAACTGTAAAACATAAGAACGCGTCACGTTAATATCTAACCGTTCATCCGCGAGCAAGTTGAATAATCGTTCCAATTCCAGCTCCACCGTATTTTGATCGCCTGCTTTTATAAGTAGACAAATATGCTCTTCATCTAGCTCGATATCATTTCTTCCACTTAGCTCATCACTTGGGATATCACTCCCGGTAATCAAACCGCCCGCCTCCAAATAAAAACGATGGTTTAGGCACTGCAAGGTCTGACGATACAATCTCCGGGAATGAATCATAAGGTCAGCATCACTAATCGCGATTGTCACATCCATTTTATAAAACTTGCAGAATACCTCTCTTACTTCAGCGATACGTTTAAGCAAGGGGCTATTCTGCACCGTATTTCCTTCGTCTTCCAGTAATATTAATAAATGACCGCCTATCGTCGCACTCAGGAGTGTTTCCTGAAGTACGTCCTGGGCAATATTTTGCAGAGCGAACAATTGCTCATATTCGTAAGAACCTTCTAGTCGGAACAGGAGCAAGCGTACCGTTTTGTCATTGAGTTCAATGCCGAATAATTCCTGATAGTACTCTAGATCCTGACTTCCATAAGTTTTGTTAGAGATCCATTCCTTCAAAAATTGTTCTTTCACATGGGGCAATACCTTCTGAAGACGTTGTTTCATGCTATTTACGAATTCGCCCCGGCTCTTCTGTTCATCGAGCTCCGCTACCAGCTCAACCAATGCATCATGGATCTGATTCTCATTGCACGGCTTTAAAAGATAATGTTTAACCCCGTTCTGCATAGCAATACAAGCATAATCAAAATCCTTATAACCAGTCAGCATAACGAATTTCACGTCTGGAAATCGTTCACTGCATTTTTGCACCAGTCCCAAACCATCTAAACCAGGCATAGAAATATCCGTAATCACTATTTCAGGGCTAAGCTCCTCTATTTTCACCAAAGCCTCAATCCCGTTCCACGCCGTGCCTACAAGCTCTGTTCCCGCTCGTCCCCAGTCCACAACCTGCGATATCCCTTCCAGAATCAAGCGTTCATCATCCACCAACAGCAGTTTATACATTCTCTAGCACTCCTTTTAAGTAAGGTATACGCACATGTATAGTTGTTCCTTGACCCGGTTCACTTTCTATGGAAGTGCCCCATTCAGGGCCAAAGACGATTTGAATCCGTTCCGCGATGTTAGCTAAGCCGATGCCTTCTCCACGGGTCTTAACTCTTCCCAGCTGCAAATCTTTGATAAATTCAGCGCTCATTCCCGGTCCATTATCACTGACTCTGATATCGAGCCCCTGCTCATCTTCACTAACTGTTATAGAAATGGTACACGGTTCAATATTAGGCTCTAGTGCATAGCGGATAGCATTTTCGATTAAAGGCTGCAAGGTCAGCTTCGGAATCAAAGCGTCATGCAGATGTTCAGGTACATCCATCCGGAAATCAAGCCTCTCATCAAACCGTGTTTTCTGGATAATGACATAATTGCGCACGATAGTGATCTCTTTTTCAAGTGTAATCAGCGGATCCTTTAGACCAATAGAGCTGCGGAACAAGTAACCGAGCGCTTCTACCATTTCTGAGATTTTGGCTTGTTTGTTCATTTTGGCTAACCAGTTGATTGATTCCAGTGTATTGTACAAAAAATG
Organism: Paenibacillus sp. FSL E2-0190; assembly: GCF_037992965.1. Taxonomy (NCBI): domain Bacteria; kingdom Bacillati; phylum Bacillota; class Bacilli; order Caryophanales; family Paenibacillaceae; genus Paenibacillus; species Paenibacillus sp. FSL E2-0190. The sequence goes on along the minus strand of NZ_CP150306.1, from coordinate 2,884,030 downwards.
CGGATTAATCTGGGCCTGCAAAGCTTTTAGCTCTGTCTCTCTAATAATCAGCTGCTTCGCATAGTTCTCATCAATAAGCTCTCTGATCCTGCGGATCATCATTTTAAAAGTCCGGTTTAGCTGACTAACCTCGTCCTGCGCAGTCTGTGAAACCACACCTAATGACTGTTCCTCCAGATTGTCCAGATCGCCTTTCTCGATTTGCTTCATTTTTTTGGTCAACTTAGAGATCGGACGTACAATACTGCGAGCAAGCCTGTAGCCTAAAAGGAGACCAATTAATAAGATTAGTGCGAATATGATGACGACCAGCTTTTTGACAAAAGTAATATGTTTGAACATCTCATTAAATGGAGTGGCATTGATGTAGATCCAATCTATATAAGATGATTTCGTCTTGGTTATAAAGTAGGTACCTTCTTGATATTTGGCCGTGCGATATAGCTCCGGACGTTCTGTCTCTTCTTTAAGCTCTTCTGGCAAAAGAATTGGCGCTTCAGGATAGATTGCCTGTCCCGTCGTGGCATCAACTGCGATTAATTGATCAGTATCGCTCGTACTATCCGCAATGATTAGATCGATCCGAATACGGATCACGAGTGTTCCCAGATCATCCAGCGTAAACGTTGACCCTGTATAAGATTTAATCTGCCGAACCGCCAAAAGTGAATTTCTGTTTCCTTGCGGATACCACACTATACTCCCGCTAGCTTCCGCAGCTAACGGCTTTAACTGATCCTGCAGATCCTGTGATACTCCTTCACGATTGCCCGCAGTCATTACTCCGCCACTCGTATCCATCAGCATCATGGAATAAACGTATTTCTCTGCCCCTGCAAAAGCAACCAGCCTGTTTATGATCTTGTTATGTAGAACTTGTCTTTCATAAGGCTGTGGATCATTCTGCAATTGGCGCAGGCATTCTTGAATTTGCTCATCAGACACCACTGTAAAAGAAAGCTGATCCAATTCTCTTAGGGCATTTTCGATGCTAATGGAGGACATCCCCAGTACCTCAGAGGCCTTTTCATAAATTTGCTTGTCATAGATACGATACACATATTGTAAAACGGTCAAAGAGAATAAAAAGGAAAGTAGAAGCAAAAAGGAAATAATCAGTATCATTTTGTTGAAAATGCCCGAACTTCTGTAAGCGCTAACATTTTTCCAAATCATCTGCATTCTCCGCTCCCTAAATATGATAATTTTCATTTATTATCACTATAATTCCATTATAAACCATAATGTTCCATTTGGGTAAATTTACGTGAACTGAAAGATAAGGATAGTATAATGGCTCGGCGAAAAAATTCCTATGTAAAAAAGGGCTCGAAATGAAATCCAGAATCAGACTTCACTTCAAGCCCTTATATTGAGCTACCTTCACACCTACAACTGACTAGCCAAGCATCATTCGGTCATCTGCCAATTTATGTCCGCTGATTGTCTCGAATTCTCCGAGCAGCCGTTCTACAGTAAGATCTTTTTTACGTTCCTCATCGATATCCAAAATAATACGGCCCTTATCCATCATGATCAGACGATTGCCAAGACGAATGGCCTGTTCCATGTTATGAGTAACCATTAGGGTGGTTAACTTCATCTCACGGACAATGGACTCTGTAAGTTTAGTAATCAGCTCCGCACGAGAAGGGTCAAGGGCTGCTGTATGTTCATCTAAAAGTAAAATTTGCGGTTGAGTAAAGGTCGCCATTAGCAGACTTAGCGCTTGTCTCTCTCCACCTGACAACAACCCTACTTTTGCCCGCAGGCGATCCTCCAGCCCAATCCCCAGACGGCTTAGCTCATTGCGAAACAAAGCTCTTTTTGCTTTATTTACGCCAAAGGTTAACCCTCTGCTTTTGCCTCTTTTATAAGCCATAGCTAAATTTTCTTCAATCGTCATATGTGGAGCCGTACCCGCCATTGGGTCCTGAAAGACACGGCCGATCCAGCGACTTCTTTGAAATTCCGCCAAATGGCTGATTGAATTTCCTTCAATGCTGGCTGTACCCAGATCCGGCTTCATGACACCGGAAATAATGTTCATCAGTGTAGATTTGCCAGCTCCATTACTTCCAATGATGGTGACAAAATCACCGGGAAGAAGCTCCAAGTCAATGCCGAGCAGCGCTATTTTCTCATCGGGTGTTCCGGGATTGAACAGCTTAGATACGTTCTCCAGTTTAAGCATCGATGGTGCCTCCTCTCTTGCTGCTTAGAGCCTGCTCAGCTAATTCAACGGAACGCCTCCGCGCCATATTCTTCTGCTTCAGGAAACGCTGAATCGACGGGAATACAAGAGCGAAAATAACGATAATTGCTGTGATCAGCTTAAGATCCGAAGCTTTCAGCCACGGTACCCGCAAGGCAAGTGCAACTACGATCCGGTAAACTATGGATCCGAGCACAACAGCCAATGTGGCCCGAAATACATTTTTAGCACCGAATATGGCTTCACCGATGATCACCGAAGCTAACCCGATTACAATCATCCCAATACCCATAGAGGAATCCGCAAAAGTAGAATACTGAGTGATTAGCGCCCCCGAGAGCGCCACCATTCCATTGGATAAACTGACACCAAGAATAGTGGTATTATCCGTGTTCACACCCAGACTACGGATCATTCTTGCATTATCTCCGGTAGCCCGCAGCGCAAGTCCAAGATCTGTACGCAGGAATAAATCCATTACTATTTTCACAAAAATAACTACAAACGGCAGTACGAGCAGAGGATCAATGGAAGTGAACAAGGTAGTGTCGCCCATTAAAGACCAGTTCGGTTTGCCACCAAATATCCGCAGATTAATGGAATAGAGTGCAATCATCATCAAAATCCCGGATAACAGTCCATTAATCTTGCCTTTCGTATGTAATAGGCCCGTACACATTCCTGCCAGCATTCCACCAGCAATAGCGGCCAGGGTAGCAAGCCATGGTGCATAACCGTTAGTAATCATAACAGCGGCAATGGCACCACCAGTGGTAAAGCTCCCATCTACAGTCAAATCAGGGAAATCAAGAATACGAAAGGTAATGTATACACCTAAAGCCATAAATGCGTAAAGCAGTCCCATTTCAACGGCCCCGAGCATCGAATTTAACATAGATGACTTCCTCCTTCGAGCGGAAAGGGGCGTTCTCACGAAATCGCCCCCTATATAATGGCTTATTGAATAATATTGTTAGCTTGATCGGCAACTTCTGCCTTCATTGCATCAGTCACTTCTATGCCTTGCGCTGCTGCAGATTTCAGGTTAAGAATGAGATCGAGTTTTTCTTGCATGGTTACTTTCATATCAGCTGGCTTTTTACCATTTTTCAAAATATCCACGGCCATTTGACCCACTTGATAGCCATGATCGAAATATTTAAAACCAACGGTGGCGAAAGCTCCCTTTTCAACCGTATCACGGTCACTGGAGAAGAAGGGAATTTTCTTGTCATTAGCTGTTTGAATAATGGTATCCACTGCACTTACGACTGTGTTATCCAAAGTAATGTAGAATGCATCTACACGACCCACAAGTGATTCTGCAGCTTGTTTGACTTCAGAGGTATTCGTGATGGCAGCCTTCACTAGCTCGATTCCATGTTTATCCAACTCTTTTTTAGCAATCTCAGCCATAATTACTGCATTTGGTTCACCTTCATTAATAACGATGCCCAGCTTTTTCACGTTAGGAAATTGGGTAGCTATAAATTGCATTAATCTGTTAATCGCTTCGGGATTGGTGTCCGATACCCCTGATACATTGCCACCTGGATGCTCCAGATCCGTGACAATCTTCGCGTCGAGTGGGTCAGTTACGGCTGCGAATAAAATCGGTGTATCCTTACTTGCTTTGCTGAGTGCTTGAACAATTGATTGAGCGGAAGGCGTTGCAATTGCCAATACCAAATCATTAGAGTCAGCGGCAATCTTTTGAGCAATGGACAAGTTATTCGCTTGATCAGCCTGAGCATTCTCAAGGTCAACCTTCAGGTTCTCACCTTCAACGATTCCTGCATCCTTCAAAGCAGCGAGAATTCCTTCACGTGTAGCATCAAGTGAGGGGTGCTCCACATATTGCGAGATCGCAATTTTGTACGTTTTTGAATCTGCTGCTCCTGCATTCGTAGGGGAATTACCGGAATTCGCTGCATTTCCTGCGTTTCCCGCAGTGTTATTGTTACCACAACCAGCTGCTACGAGCATGAAGCATAAGCTTAATCCCGCCAAAATGTTTCTCTTTTTCATCAAAGTACCCCATTTCATTAGTTTATTAACGCATACATCAAGGTGAGCGACTCAGCATTATCACTTTTATCGATAAAAGCATTAAAGCATAAGCTTACACGTACCTCACATTAATGATAGAAATCTATTAAACCTATATTATATGGAGGTTGTTTATCCGTCAATCACTTATCATATTTCCATAGATTTCAAATTCTGAAGAATATATGACATCAAAACAGGTAATGCTTGGTTGTCTCTTACAACGATTGCCTTCGTTTCTTTTACATAAAAAAAATCGCCCTGCACAAACTTAATTTACAGTTTGAAGATGGAGCGTGTTAAATGGCTAATAATCACAAAAGACTACTAACCACCGCTGCTGTATTGCTTGCTGTCGCTTTAACGAGTTCATCCTGCGGTTATTCATCTCAATCGCAAAAACCTAAGGTTAACGCGCTAACTCCTGATGGAACAAATGCCTCCAGTTATTATGAACAATCTGCAATTACTGACGCTCAGGGAAAGTACTGGATTCCACTTAAGCCTGCGGTTACTTCGCTCGGATATCGGATGAAAGATGATGGTTCAAGTGATGGATACACTAAAATCGGTTATAGCGATGTTATGTATATGCTGCGCCCTGGCTCACCACAGGTATTCTCACTTGGGGAAAAAATCACACTGCCACAGGCCCCTAGACGACAAGAAGGGCAAATCTATATCACCCCTTTAGCCTTGTCCAAATTTCTGCAAACAGAAGTAGGCTGGAATCCCCAGTCGGGTGAGATAAACATTGCTACACCGTCCGAACGTAAGACTATCGAAAAATTATCGACGGTCGAATCCACGAGTGAATCTAAATCTTTACGCATTCAAAGTATTTCTGAAGCGGATAAAAAGGAGTTAGTCGCTTTTGCCAAAAATTTCTTAGGTGTACCCTACGACTTTGGCGCTGGATCTTATGAAGAAACCAAAAAATTTGATTGCTCTTCTTTTACAAGGCATGTTTTCAAAAAATTCGGTGTCAGCTTACCTCGTTTAGCTAAAGATCAAGATAATTTAGGTACTCGTGTAAGTCGAAGCGAACTGGATGTAGGAGATCTTATCTTTTTTACCGTTCCCGGCCGATTTGAAAGTGATGCTATACCTGGTCATGTCGGTATTTACATTGGAGACGGAAAGTTTATCCACACTTGGGGTGAACCCGGAGTTCAGATCAGTGACCTCGACTCGGGTTATTGGAGTAATGTAATCCTCCACATGCAACGTGTTTTATAAGCTTTCCATACTTTAAAAGAAATCATTCAAAAAGCCTGAATCCCTATTGAAGGGATTCAGGCTTTTTGACTACAACTCTTAACCAAATTCTTAATCCCAGCTCTTGCCCCTTCCGCTTATCCGGACAAACAGCTTTACAAGTTCTACTATGACAATAATCGCTACAGCTGCTGCACATACTATTCCCCACTGTAATCCACTTAAATGTGAGACACCAAACCAGTCGTTTAAGCCCGGGATGATGATCACAAGCACAAGCATTAGTATAGAGATCAGCGACGCCCATAACATATACCGATTGCTGAACCAACCGATCTGGAATAGCGATTTTTTATTGGATCTGACGTTAAAAGCATGGGCAATTTGCAGTAATCCTAATGTGGCAAAGGCCATTGTAACCGCAATACCTTCATTGTAATGCGTATGCGCCCATTGGTACACGAATAACGTAAGCGCCGCTTCTATAATCCCTTGATATATAATCCCGATTCCTACGCCGCCAGCAAAAATGCTACTGCTTGCTTTACGCGGCTTCTTCGCCATTACATCCTCACCGGCTTTCTCAAGCCCGAGGGCAAGTGCAGGTAAAGTATCCGTAACGAGATTAATCCACAGGATATGGATCGGCTCTAGAATACGCCAACCAATCATAGTGGCAATAAATAATGTCAGCACTTCCCCAAGGTTAGCGGAGAGAAGGAACTGGATTGCTTTGCGGATATTGCTGTAAACTTTCCGTCCTTCTTCAACGGCAACAACTATAGTCGTAAAGTTATCGTCGGCAAGCACCATATCTGATACACCCTTGGCAACATCCGTTCCGGTTATCCCCATGCCCACACCGATGTCGGATGATTTAAGTGCAGGAGCATCATTTACACCATCTCCGGTCATCGCCACAATTTTTCCTTTTTGCCGCCAAGCCTTAACGATACGCACCTTGTGTTCAGGAGAGACGCGTGCATAAACCGAATAATCGGTAACCTTCTCCGCAAATTCCTCTTCGCTGAATTTATCCAGCTCACTGCCCGTTAATACACCTGATTCATCTTCAATAATCCCTAATCTTTTGGCAATAGCCGCTGCTGTATCACGATGATCCCCTGTAATCATTACAGGTCTTATTCCCGCTTTACGGCAGATGGCTACCGCATCCCGTACTTCCTCACGCGGCGGGTCTATCATACCAACCAAACCAATAAATACTAACTCTATCTCCGTGGTATCTGGTGAGAGATCGGTCGGCAGCTGCTGCTCATCTCGGAAAGCAAACGCCAACACTCGAAGTGCGTCATTTGCGAGCATTTTATTACTCTCCATGATATTCCGCTTATGTTCGTCTTGTAGAGGTACAATTTCTCCATCCACATAAATATGGCTGCATTTGGACAAAAGTACATCTGGTGCACCCTTTGTCAGCACACGATATCGACCATCTTCTACCTCATGAATCGTTGTCATCAGCTTGCGATCAGAGTCAAAAGGCAGCTCATTTTTACGTGGATATTTCTTTTCAAGCTCCCTTTTGTCAGTACCTATACTAAGCGCATAATCGACTAACGCGGTCTCCGTCGGATCGCCGATGATTGCTTTTCCGCTCTTGGTTTGGGGATCCTTGTTTCCAGCTTTTGCTTCAGTTTCACTAGGAGTCTTTCCTTCGTCAATGCTGGAGTCATTACAAAGCGTCATAGCTTGAAGCAATAACTCACCACCAGGAATCCCTTCAAGTCCTGCACTGGAATCAGTGGTCTTTCCGTTGACATGTACTTTTTCGACAGTCATTTTATTTAATGTTAAAGTACCTGTCTTATCGGAGCATATAATCTCTGTACTTCCGAGTGTCTCCACGGCAGGAAGCTTGCGAATGATCGCTTTTCGTCCCGCCATTCGCTGCACACCAAGCGCGAGAATGATCGTAACAATTGCTGGCAGCCCTTCCGGGATAGCCGCTACCGCAAGTGAGATCGAGGTGAGTAGCATATCCATTAGCTCTCTTCCCTCGAAGATCCCAACGGCAAAGATAATCACGCAAACGCCAAGAATAATAAAGGTGAAATATTTCCCTAGTTCATCCAGCTTTTTTTGCAGCGGTGTTACATCATTATCTTCCTCCGAGATATAACCGGCAATTCTACCGACCTCCGTCTGCATTCCTGTTGTTGTAACGACACCAACCGCCCGGCCATAAGTAACACTGCTGCTCATGTAAGCCATATTGGTGCGGTCACCGATTACAATGTCGCTGCCTTCAAGCACACCGGCCCGCTTTTCTGATGGCAATGATTCTCCTGTAAGCGCGGCTTCCTCCGTCTTTAACGATGCGGCTTCCAAAAGTCTTATATCCGCCGGAACTACATTTCCGGCTTCCAGTAATACGATATCCCCGGGAACGAGGTCTTCACTTTTTATCTCAGTAACCTGACCGGAACGTCTTACTCTGGCATGCGGAGAGGACATGCTTTTAAGCGCATCGAGTGCCTGCTCCGCCTTATTTTCCTGAATAACTCCAAGCACCGCGTTCAGAATGACTACAAGCAAAATAATAATCGTATCCGTCCATTCCCCCAAAACTCCTGACAATACAGCTGCTACTAGCAAAATAAAGATCATTACATTTTTAAATTGTTCGATAAACTTTTCTAATAGCGATTTAGTCTTCGCTTCTTGCAGTACATTCTTCCCATATCGCTCCAGAAGTTTAGCCGCTTCATCGGAAGATAAACCCTCTTTCCGAGTTTCCAGCCTATTCAGCACTTCTTCCTCGCTCAGTGTATGGAAGGGTACCAGCCCTTGCGATTGTGAATTATTTGAATTCAAGACCATAGCCTCCTTCCAGAATTGAGATCTGGTAAAACCTCTCATATGAGTTTTACCCAAAACAGGCATGGTGATTCTTGAATGGTATGTACTTTTTTAGAAATTTAGATGTTCTTTCTTCAAATCGCGATTGAAGCTTTTAAACCTAGTCCCTTGATATAGGAGTTCACCTCGGTCCCCTTCTACAATCAGGCCAAAATCCTGATCTCTTACCTGCAACTCTAAACGAGAGCCATCGGCAAACTCAAACGTAACGTAATAACTAGTATTTGCTCTCGATTCACCGGATCCACCCCATACCTCGGTTCGTTTGGTGACCGCTGTGCAGTTTGCTTTTATCAAAGGACTTGCGTTATTGGACATCCAGATTCTCACTGATTTAACAATTATAAAAACGAAAAGGCCAAGAAAAAGCAAAGCAAATAATTTAAAAAATAGTGGCATCTCATGAATGAAACTTCCGAAAAAGCTGCGCTCATCAAAACCGTTAAAATCCTGCCATTCGCTCAAATTTATCCCTCCTGACTGAAACTAGATAATAAAAGTTATCTATGCTGCGAAATACGTCATTTTTCCCGTTCGGTTTCATGTTTTCATCATCTATATATGAATTTTTTCACAAAACAATTTGGATTCAAAGGAAAAGGTATGGTATGCTTTTTATACTACATACAGTTGGGAGGTGTTATTTCGGTGCAATATATAGCGCGTTTATCACTACATTGGTTTCTTCGTATCGTCCTAATTCTGGGAATGATGTTCTCTTTTCCACCTGCCTGGTCTGGAGGATTATTCACTACGGAGCAAGAATCAACGACATCCGAAATTGAACGCTACGAGCGAAAGTTTACACCTCCCGTAAGGATTGCACCTCAAATAACCCCTCAGGTAGGAGCCATCAAAATAACTGAACAGTGGGGAGCGAAGTCACTTGCGGTAATTGCAATACTCCCTGTACTTTCTTTACTGTTCCGTCCAGTGATTTATAAATTCCTGCTTCGACTGCGGCTGTACCTGTTAAAATTCACGTCTCATTTTCTAATTTCACTCCACTAACGAAGTTCACCTCTGCCCTAAATGAATGTCGGCTGAAGGGAATTTAGAACTTCAATTGATAAAAATCTTAGGTTCATGAATTATAGAGATGCGGATTTCCCGGTGGCTATACATGCTCGCATTGCTCATCATCCACTGGAAGAAAGCAAGTATCTTGGCTGAACCATGTTCTGGATATCCGTTCCGGTGTACATTAGTAATATTCGCAGCACTATTCTTGATTGCTGGATTCTCCGAGAGTACTCGTCTAGCAGACAGAAGTTATTGGCGCACTACTAGTGGACTTGTCCTCACTGAAACCGAACATGTGAGACGAATTGAAAAGCTCGTGATCCTATTTCGTTATTTCTTAGGTGCCATCTTCTTCTTCAGCTTGAGACTGAGGTACATCCACCTACCTTAGGCGGTGAGGCGCTCTAAGCTCCCTTGCAGCAGTTGTCGTTACGCTGATTGGCAACTTCGTTGCAGGCTTGCTGGCCGGACGTAGCGTTGGTCACAGCCTTCATGCTTCATCTATCATTGGATGCCTAAAGTCTCACGGGATAAACTTTAAATTGTTATAGCCAATTTGGGTAAAGAAAGCGGAGTGCTGGCTAGTCTTCACTATTTGCAGCCATTTGCAGCCGTTCGCAGACATTCGCAGACATTCGCAGACATTCGCAGACATTCGCAGACATTCGCAGACATTCGCAGACATTCGCAGACATTCGCAGACATTCGCAGACATTCGCAGACATTCGCAGACATTCGCAGACATTTACAGCCTTTCGCAGCCATTCGCAGCCATTTACAGCCTTTCGCAGCCATTTGCAGACATTCGCAGACATTTACGTGCTGATCCATGTTGTCCTTGGACATTGTCTGACGAAGGAATCTAAATAGATTTATAAAATAATGGATAAAGTATTCAACTTTGAGAAACGACATGATGCACGAATATCTAAAAAAATCTGCCATAGCCACTGAAAATGAGTAAGGTCGTTTCCCCTGTTGAAGGAGGAAAAACTATGCAGAACAAAATAAATCAACGTCAACAGCTACAAAGAAGCTCTACCTTCCGAGTTCTCACAGTCATTGCCGGCGCATTGCTTGCTGCTGTAGGATTGGAATTATTTTTAATGCCACATGGCCTTGTTGTCGGCGGGATTACAGGTTTATCCGCATTATTCGCTCATACTACTGAAATGCAGCTTGGATTGTTTCTATTTCTATTCAATCTGCCCTTTATATTTATGTCGCGAAAACAAGTAAATCTCCGCTTTGCTCTTTACACTGTTTTGGGATTAACCTGCCTAACCATCGCGTCTCTTGCGCTGCATCGTTTTCCTGCTGTGATTAGTGATCCTTTACCTGCCGCAATGGCAGGAGGCATCTGTCTTGGAGTAGGTATTGGAATATCTGTGAGATTCGGCGGTGTAAATAAACAAGCCAGTGACCAGGGGTATTCTCTGCTGAGCGGCGGACCTCCAAAGTCAACGGAAGTCGTTATTATGATCCTGAACTGTGCAATTCTGCTTTTTGCAGGTACATTGTTCGGTTGGGAGCAAGCAATGTATTCTATTATTGCCTACCTGCTGGCTTTCGAAGGTGTTCGTATCTCACTACGGGGATTATCCCACTCCCGCACTGCTTGGATTACCAGCAGCCGATGTTTGGACATTCAGCAAGCAATCGCAAGCTCCCTAAACCGAGAAGCTGCGATTGCTGAAGGTTCAGGGCAAGATGGAGAGGTTAGCACGTTGTTTTGTCTGACGAACAGAATGGAAGAAGAGCATCTTCGGGCACTCGTTCTACAGTGTGATTCAGAGAGCCAAATTGTGTTTAGATCAGCCACTAAAGATCATAGACAAACACGCTTACACGAATAAAAAGAAGGGAGCGCCCTTAAGCCATGAATATGGCTGGAACGCTCCCTTCTTTTTGAATTTAGCCTTTGATCGCAACCAATTTTTCTGCGCGAGACCTAATTTCTTGAGCGAAGACTCCTTTTTTTTGTTTGAGACCCAAAACTTCTTGATCGAAGCCTCAAACTCCTTGTGTGAGGCCTCAAACTTCGCTTAATCTAACATGTTTGCGCGATTGAGGCAGCTATCGGACATAGGAGACCTTATACGCGAAATAATCCTGAATTTTGGATGCTATCGGACCCCATAGCTCCTATTGGCACAAAAAACGCCAACTATGAGCTTATTTCTTATGAATAACTGCACTGGGGTCCGAAACCTCGCTCCAAAGGCGATATATTTGCGAATAACGTCATTGGAGTCCGAAAGCCACAGCGGATGATCATGATTCGGCGGTAGCGACTTGCGGATGAACAAGATTCGGTGGTACCCGACAGCAGATGAACTTGATTCGGTAGCATCAGACGATGGATAAACATAATTCAGCGGTACCCCACGGCAGATGAATGGAATTCGGTGGCATCGGACACAGCGGACCTTATACGCGGAATTATCCTGAATTTTGGATGCTATCGGACCGCATAGCCCCTATTGGCACAAAAAACGCCAACTACGAGCCTATTTCTTATGAATAACTGCACTGGGGTCCGAATCCTTGCTCCAAAGGCGATATATTTGCGAATAACGTCATTGGAGTCCGAATGCCACAGCGGATGATCATGATTCGGCGGGAACAGACGGTGGATGACTATGATTCGGGGTCAGCAGACGATGGATGAACATGATTTGGTAGCATCAGACGATGGATAAACATGAATCGGTAGCATCAGACGATGGATAAACATAATTCAGCGGTACCCCACGTCAGATGAATGGAATTCGGTGGCATCGGACACAGCGGACCTTATACGCGGAATTATCCTGAATTTTGAATGCTATCGGACCGCATAGCTCCAATTGGCACAAAAAACACCAACTACGAGTCTATTTCTTATGAATAACTGCACAGGGGTCCGAAACCTTGCTCCAAAGGCGATATATTTGTAAATAACGTCATTGGAGTCCGAATACCTCAGCGGATGAACATAATTCGGCGGGATCGACTTGCGGATGAACATGATTCGGGTCAGCGGACGGTGGATGAACTTGATTCGGCGGCATCGGACAGTGGATGAACTTGATTCGGCGACATCGGACGGCGGGTGAATGTGATTCGGGGTATCGGACGGCGGATGACTATGATTCGCTGGTATTAGTAGTAGGATGGATATAATTCGGCGGGATTGGAAAGCGAATGATCATATTTCTACGGTATTGGACAACTGTTGACTATGATTCAGTGGCATCTGACGAAGGTTGACCATGATTCGGTGGCATCAAACGATGGATGAACATCATTCAGCGGTACCGGACGACGAATGACCACGATTCGGTGGCATCGGTTGTCCAGAATAGAAACGTATTGCAGCTTGCCGTAACTGCGACCAAAAACGCAAAGCAGCGATCCTCCAGTAATAGGAGGATCGCTGCTTGCAGACTGTCACATACGATGAAAAAAACATCTATGGACAACCCCTACTTTTCATTTAATCCGCTACTTAACGGAACATTCCCCACAAGCGGATCAAATGAAAGGTGTTGTTCGGATCGATTTTCTGCGCGATGATAAACTTTACAATTTGTTCTTCCTGTGTCGAGGTCAATTTCTCGTTCAATACACCTGACGCTTTTCGTACCAATCTGCGAACAACCGCAGGATCCTGCAGCTCCTGTTTCGAGATGCCCTCAATCATACTTTTGATACGATCCTTCACAGTCGAGTTTTTCATCTTCAGCTTGATGCGATCCACCAACTGAGGGCTAATTCCGAATTGTTGATAACCCAAGTGTAGCACCTCCCGTCATATCCAATCTTTCACAGTATATGAGCCTTCGGTGCTACATGTGCCTAGTTAGTCAATTAATTCTCCTTGGAAGATCTGTTCACTCTGTAAATAATGCCGAAGAGATGCATATTCAGGTGATGTCCAAAAGGCTTCATCCTTAAGCAGCTCAGCAACATCATCCCGCGCCTGCTCGAGAATTTCAAAGTCAGCCGTCATATCTGCCAGCCGAAACTCCGGTAATCCACTCTGCTTTGTCCCAAAAAAGTCCCCCGGACCACGCAGCTCCAAATCCCTTCGGGAAATCTCAAATCCGTCATCCGTATCGGTCATGGCAGTCATTCGCTCACGTCCGATTTCAGATTTTGGATCAGCTACCAACACACAAAAAGAGGCATGCTGCCCTCTTCCTACCCGTCCACGCAGCTGGTGCAGCTGTGACAGGCCAAAACGATCCGCATCCATAATGATCATCAATGTAGCATTAGGAACGTCTACACCCACCTCCACCACCGTAGTGGACACAAGCAGCTGCAGCTCATTGTTATAAAACGCCCGCATCACTTCATCTTTTTCAGCGGGAGTCATTTTACCATGTAAAAGCCCAACTTTATAGCTAGGGAAAGCTTGGCTCATCTGAATATGCAAATCAATAGCATTCTGCACATCCAGCTTCTCTGACTCTTCAATAAGCGGACAGATCAGATAAGCTTGACGACCGAGATCAATTTCACGCTTAATCAAATTCAGCACACGATCCATAAGATCATGCTTTACCCAGTAACTAGTTATTGGCACCCGGCCTTTCGGCCTCTCAGATAAAGTGGATACATCCATATCTCCAAAAACAGAGATAGCAAGCGTACGAGGAATAGGCGTCGCCGTCATCGTCAGTACATCTGGATTATATCCTTTACGCCGCAATACACCACGCTGATTCACACCAAAACGATGCTGCTCGTCAGTTACTACAAGACCCAGATCACGGAAAAATACATCCTCCTGAATCAAAGCATGTGTTCCTACCACGATATCAAGCATCCCCATTTGCAACGAGGCCAATAATTCTTTACGTTTTCGGCCAGTCACACTGCCCGTAAGGAGTCCTACAGTAATCCCGAACGGCTCAAACATTCTGGTAAGTGAACGCATATGCTGCTCTGCTAAAATCTCTGTGGGCACCATAAGTGCGCCCTGAAAACCAGATCTTACCGTAGCAAAAAGCGCCACTGCCGCAAGCACTGTTTTACCTGAGCCAACATCTCCTTGCAGCAGACGATTCATGCAATATGGTGAACGCAGATCATGTAAAATCTCCAGCTCTACACGTTTCTGCGCATCTGTAAGCTCAAAGGGCAGACTGCGTACGAACTGGCGTACCGTCGCGTTATCCACTGTGTGGACTACCCCATCCATCCTCCCGCGGTTCAGAACCCTGAACGCTTGCATCTTCAACTGGAACAGGAATAGTTCCTCATATACCATCCTACGGCGCCCCTGCTGCCCTTCACGAGTGTCCTCAGGCCTATGAATTGTGGCAATGGCCCGTTTACGCGGCATGAAGTCATATTCCCTCATAATAGAATGCGGTAAAATCTCTGGAATCAGATCCCCATACTGCTGAAGTCCCTGATTAATAACCTTCCTGATCCAGGATTGCGTGATCTTACCACCTACTGAATAGACTGGCTGCAGTGTTCCCGTCTTCCCTACACCACGATCCGGAAATTCATAATCAGTCACTGTAATCTGATTGCGCTTCTGATCCCATTTTCCGGTCAGCACAATTTCCCGTCCCACAGTGAGTTGCTCTCTTACGTAATGGCGGTTAAACCAGGTTGCTGTGAACATCCAGGGCTCTGCAACCATCTTACAGCTGAGACGAGACTTGCCGCCAAAGCGCTGCAGCACAGGGATACCGATCACTTTTGCCTCAACGGTCACTTTATCCCCGTGTTTAGTCTCGCTAAGCGAGCGGGGCCGATAATCCTCGTAGCGGAACGGATAATACTCTAATAAATCCTTTACTGTAAAGACGCCAAAGGCGTGAAGCTCGCTTTGCTTTTGAGCACTCACGCCAGTTATGTTTTTTACTTCAATTTGATTTAATGCCAGTGTCATATTTATCCCTCATTTTGCAGGCCAAATGAACACAGCTAATGTACCGTTACCGACATGGCTGCCCACGACAGGGCCGACGTTCGTCAGCACTTTTTCTTCCAAGGTGAAGTGTCCTGCAAGCTCATTCAGGAACTCTTCGCCGGAAGCCGGTTCAGCCGTATGACCCACGGCCACATTGATTTTGTTTACACCCTGCAGATCCCGCTTGAACAGTTCAATCATACGGGCGACAGCCTTCTTACGGCCTCTAACTTTCTCCACCGCATAAATAATTCCTTCTGCATCAATGGACAGGATCGGCTTAATATTCAGAAGTGTCCCCAGAATAGCGGAGGCTTTCCCAATTCTCCCGCCTTTTTGTAAATATTCAAGTGTATCTACTAAGAAGTAAAGCTTACGCGATTGACGTAGGCTTTCTACAGCCTCAAGTATCTCTTCAGGTCCTTTGCCCTCAGCAGACATTCTGGCAGCTTCCACTACCATAAATCCAAAACCATAAGAAGCGGAGAGAGAATCCACAACAGTGATTCCTTCTCCCTCTTCCTCCAGCATCGATTTAGCCAGCAATGCAGATTGATAAGTCCCGCTCAGTCCAGAAGAAATATGAAAGGAAAGGATAGAACAGCCCGGGTTACGCTCCAGAATACTGCGGTACACATTCATATATTCAACCGGTGAGGGTTGAGAAGTAGTCGGCAGCTGTGAGGTACGGGGAAGACGCTCATAGAACTGCTCCGGAGTCATATCCAGATTGTCCCTAAAAGCCTCTTCGCCGAACATTAAGGTCAACGGTACTACCTCAATTCCGTACGTTTCCGCCATTGCTGGCGGGATATCTGAAGTGCTGTCGGTGACGATAATGGTACGATTCATGGATTTTCTCCCCCAAGCTATAATTTTGCCAACTACGCAATAACAAATTTCTACTCCATTGTTAAAGAACCATTAATTCCTACCTATGGCTCTACAGAGAACAGATAATAATACAGGGGTTGGCCACCCTCATGAATCTCAACTTCCACATTCGGATAAGTCTCTTCCAGCCACTCACTCAAAGAATCAGTAGCCTCGGATTCTGTTTCTGCACCAATAAGGATCGTGACGATTTCGTCGCCATTCTCCAGCATGTTGGATAACAGCGCCTGACTTGCAGCCAAAAGATCATCTGCCGCAGCAACAATTTTGGAATTAGAAATTCCAATAAATTGGCCCGATTTAATCTCCAGCTCATCAAAGCTTGTATCACGCACAGCGTTCGTTACTTGTCCGGACTTCACATGAGAAATTGCTTCCAGCATATTCTCAGAATTAGTCTCCACAGCATCTTCCTCTTGGAACGCAAAAGCTGCTGCTATTCCCTGTGGAATACTTTTACTTGGAATCACCGTAATCTCACGTTCGCCTTCTAGAAGATCTTTAGCTTGTTGAGCGGCAAGAACAATGTTCGAGTTATTCGGCAAAATATAAACATGCTTCGCAGATATAGAAGAAATCGCGTTCACGAAATCCTCCGTGCTAGGATTCATTGTTTGACCACCAGCTAGGACTACGTCCACTCCAAGGCTTTTGAAAATATCAGCAATACCTGCGCCAGAAGATACCGCAATGAAGCCGTAAGGTGCCAAATCATCAGCTGGTGGTTCAGCAGGAGACATTTGCACTGCACTCTTCTCATTCGGCATATCAGCGAATACATCAGGCATTGGTGCAATATCCATACCCGCAGTCAGCAGGTCACGATGCTGCTCTCGCATATTAAGAATGTGAATCTGCGTGATCTCCCCATAAAGAAGAGCCAAGTTCATCACTTCACCCGGAGCTTTAGAGTGCACATGCACTTTAATCGTCTCATCATCCGAAATTACAATAATGGAATCGCCATTAACTGACAACGCTTTCCTAAAAGCTTCCTCATCAAAATTAGTTCTCACGTTAACGCCTAACTGGCGATTAATGAAAAACTCCATATCATATAGAAATTCTATATCTTCAGTAGATAGCTGTGACTGCGCAGAAGACTGTACAGAAAACAGTTCATTTTCAGGTTTCGTTAACACGGGGTTAGGCGCTGGTGCAACGGGTGTGTGGGTTTGTCCTTGCACAGATTCAGACAGACCGGTACTTCCGTTCGTCAGATGCTGGTGAAACCCTTCATAAATGTAGACCAAACCTTGACCGCCAGAATCTACAACACCGACTTGCTTCAATACAGGTAATTGCTCAGGCGTATAAGCTAAGGCTTCTTTTGCTTTGGCTAATACCTCTGTCATCAGCTCCACAACGTCAGTAGTACGGCGGGCATAATAAACAGCATGTCTTGCAGCCTCTTTAGCTACAGTAAGAATAGTTCCCTCTACAGGCTTTACAACTGCTTTATACGCAGCGTCCACTCCAGTTTGCAGCGCAGCAGCGAACTGCTGTGTATTAAGCTCATCATGTTGAGCCGCATACCTGCTAAACCCTCTGAATAACTGGGACAAAATAACGCCGGAATTCCCGCGAGCTCCCATTAATAAGCCCTTGGAGAGTACACCTGCACATTGGCCCACAGAAGTGGTGTTATTTTTCTTTAATTCATTCGCACCTGCGGTCATCGTCAAATTCATGTTTGTACCGGTATCTCCGTCTGGGACCGGAAAAACATTTAGGGAATTGACGTGTTCTGCATGCTGTTGCAGCTTATCCGCTCCAGCCAATACCATAGCGGTAAAATCTGTTCCGTTTATAGAACGCTTACTCAATTGAGAATTCCCCTTCCTAACTTCATGCCTAATCATTCTATGATTAACAGGACATAATGCACTAATTTACATTGTACTATAAGTATTAAAAGAAATAAATGTTTTTGAATCGGTTGACGTAGCAAAATTTGCTGTGATATTATAGATAAGTATTGTTTATGCAGGTGTTAGGAATAAGGAGGTGTAATCTATGTCCCGCAAATGTGCAGTAACAGGCAAGAAACCGAGCAGCGGCAACCACGTGTCTCACGCTAATAACCGCAACCGTCGTTCTTGGGGAGTTAACGTTCAGAAGGTCCGTATCCTCGTGAACGGTAAACCAAAACGCGTGTACGTCAGCACCCGTGCTTTGAAAGCCGGTAAAGTTGAACGCGTTTAGTCTTTAGCAATTTTTAAGACCGAACGATAACTTATATGAAGCAAAAAGCACCCTTTACATTTGTAAGGTGCTTTTTTTCATGTTTTCTTTTCTGTTAGAGGCTTAACTCTTCTGAAATGTGTTCAATATTGCTTTAACAAAACCTCCCAAAAACCTTGGCAGCTTAAACGTGTAAAATTTCATGATTTACCCTCCCATCAATTCATGCCGTACGCAGGAGACTTTCCTCTTGTCAATAACGGAAACGAACTGCAGTCCTCCCTGCCAAAACAAAAAAGGCTACATGAGATTTCTGCTCATGTAACCATATTTATGCACCGAGGACTTGGCCTATACCTCTAGTCTCAATAGCCTATTTTTTAACGCAGTGCTGATTCGGCTGCTTCTCGAATTCCTCGGATCGCCGCAGCACGATCACTCCGGCCAAAAACTGCATTCCCCGCTACCAAAACATCGGCTCCAGCTGCCACAACTAATGGTGCTGTCTCTTCCGATACTCCACCATCTACTTCGATCAATAAATCTGGATTCACTTCATTCGCCCATTCTCGAATTTGAGTGATTTTGCGCAAAGTGTTAGGAATGAATGCTTGACCACCAAAGCCTGGATTAACGGTCATCACCAGAATCATATCCACATCCTCCAGCACCTCACGCACCGCTGAAGCCGGAGTACCCGGATTAATTGCTACACTTGCCATCAGCCCCAGTTCCTTAATCTGATGAACCACACGATGCAAATGAACGCATGCTTCAGCGTGAACGGTGATCACACTTGCACCTGCTGCAGCAAAATCAGGGATATAACGTTCTGGTGACTCAATCATCAAGTGAACATCAAGTGGCAGCTTGGTATGTAACGATACAGCTTTTACAATAGGTGGACCCAACGTGATATTCGGCACAAAATGACCGTCCATTACATCCACATGTATCCAATCTCCACCACTGGCTTCCGCCTCTGCAACTTCTGGACCTAAACGCGCGAAATCCGCCGACAATAAAGATGGTGCTATTCGTATCATGATGTTAGTACCTCCGCTTTTTATCTTTCATTTCATTAAAAAACAGTTTGTAATGATCATAGCGACTATCCGCAATTTTCCCTGCTTTCCAAGCTTCTATTACACGGCAGCCTGGTTCATGCTGATGACTGCAGCCCCGGAACTTACAATCGGATGCGTATTGAGCAAATTCACGAAAACAAGTGGACAGCTCTTCTACACCAAGCTCCAAGAAATCAAGCTGACTAAAACCTGGGGTATCTGCAACAAAACCTCCACCACCAATATCCATCAGCTCCACATGACGGGTCGTATGACGACCACGCCCCAATCGTAAACTGATCTCTCCAGTCTCCAGTTTAAGCCCGGGAACAATACGATTCAATAAGGTGGACTTACCAACCCCTGATTGACCCGCAAAAACGCTAATACCACCAGTAAGCCGTTGTCTTAGCTCATCGCTTCCGGCACCAGTAAGTGAACTTGTAACCATCACTTCATATCCGATATCCTCATAAAGTTCTTTAACATAACGGGTAGCTTCACCATCATCATCCGCCAAATCCTGTTTAGTCAGAACAATTAGGGGTTCCAGACCCGAATGTTCAATATGAACTAGAAACTTGTCCAACAGATTCAGGTTCATATCGGGCTCCCGAACGGAGAATAAAAGCACTGCGAGCTTAACATTCGCTACAGGTGGACGAATCAGTTCAGATTCTCTAGGTAGAAGTTCATCCACCATTCCTTCTCCATGCTCAGTAAGTATATAAATAACCCGATCTCCAACTAGCGGAGCGATCCCTTTTTTCTTGAGAATTCCTCGGCCTCTGCATTGAACAGAATGCTCTTCAGTCGCAATTAACCCTTCGCGGAGCGGTTTCACATAATAATAACCGCTTAACGCTTTAACAATTATACCTTCAGGCATACATAGTGAGCCTTCCTCTCCTGATTTTGCGAAAATGACCCAAGTCTGATATCCCCGGGTCATTTCGCTACGCCAACCGTTCAGGTTAAATCCTGTTTAGTTGTTGTTTTTATCTTTAGATTTATCCTTGCCTTTATTATTGTTCTTATTATTATTGTGCTTGTTATTGCCATTATTAGTCGATTCACTGTTTACCGAACTATTGGTTACGAACCCTGTCTGATTCACCGCCCCGTTATTCCCTCCGTCATTCTCTGAACCTGAACCCGGCAAGATCTCCGGTTCAATCGTAGGTTCAATTGTAGGCGTAGGTTCAGCAGAAGGTGTTGGAGTTGGCTGTGGTGTTGCTATAACTGGTGGTTCAGGCTCCTGAACGGTTCCGTTCTTAGCATCGATATAAGGAATGACATAAGTGTCCAAAAGTACACCGTCACGGGTAACAATAACTGAACCATCTTTATTAGGAGCCAATACTAGATTCACAGATAACACTTGGCTTTTTCCAATGGTACGTGTTCCCCAATCCTGCTTCTCTCCATTATTGCGCGCATCCACGAATTCGATACGAATCTTGCTCTTTTTCCCATCCTGAGCAGGAGCGACTGGCACATTAAAGGTATAATTCAGGGCTTCAGGTGGATAACCTGTACTTAAGTAAATCGTAATCGCTGTTCCAGGTGGAACAGAAGTACCTGTCCCTTTATCAAATGCCCAAGTCTTTGTTACTTTACCTTCTTCAATGCTGAAGCTGGATTCTTTCTTCACTTCTCCAAGAACAAGCTTGGCACCTTCAAGCAGCGCCTTTGCCTCACTCTCCGTCTTACCGATGAGATCTGGCAACAGTACACTTTCTTCTCCTTTACTAACGTAAAGGGTGATTTGAACCGTCTCAGGATCGAATTCAGTATTTAATGCAGGGTCAGATTTTACAATGAGACCTTCATCTGTATTTTCGTCATAGAGAGGTTTATTATCAATCCTGTCCTGGGCTACACCCAGCGCCATCAATGCCTTAACCGCATCATCAAAGCTCTTGTTAACTACATCTGGCATCTTGGGTAGTGGCTTAGCCGTATTCACAGTGAGTATAAGGGACGCTCCTTTTTTCACTTTGACATCCTTTTCCCTACTTTGCTTAATGACCACATTCTCTTCAAAATTCGGACTGTAGTCATACAGAATAGGATCAGCAACCTCAAGCCCCAAATCCTCAAGCTCAGTTTGAGCTTGTTCTATCTGTTTACCTACTACATAAGGAACGGAAACTTCAGGAACAACTAGCTGTGATTTAACGTACCATACGAGACTGGCCATAGCCAACAGCAACAGCAAGGTAAGCCCAATCCATAATGTAGGTTTTGCCCATTGTTTTTTACCTTTGCTTGAAGGCACCGGTTCATCATCTTCATCACGAACCATCCGTTCCTCACGATGATTACGATTACCATTGCTTCTTTGAATCGGTTTTATCGCCGGGATAACCCGCGTACGATCCTCATCTTCTTCATCGTTGAACAGAATCTTCGCCTCACTGCGACGCTCCGGCAATAAGCATGTTTCCAAATCCTGCAACATTTCTTTAGCAGAGTCGTACCGCTCCTCCGGATTTTTACGCATTGATCTCAGAATTACATTCTCAACGCTTTGCGGAATGAGTGGATTCAGAAGTTTTGGCTCTTCAAACTCTTCTTGCAGATGTTTTAAAGCTACACTAATCGGACTCTCTCCCAAGAAGGGCAGGCTTCCAGTAAGCATTTGATAAAGTACAATACCTAATGAATACAAGTCAGACTTTTCTCCTGTAGAGACACCTTTGGCATGCTCTGGCGAGAAATAATGTACTGAACCAACCACAGAACCGGTCTGTGTTATGGTTGTTGACGTAACTGCTCGGGCAATCCCAAAGTCGGTTACTTTCACCCGTCCATTGCGTCCGATCAGGATATTATGTGGTTTTATATCACGATGAATAATTTGATTCTGATGCGCATGATCTAGGGCATCACAGATTTGTGAAGCGATCCGTACGGATTCATCAACCTGCAATGGCGCTCGTTCTTTTATAATTTCATTAAGATTCTGACCCTCAATATACTCCATGACAATGTAATGAATTTCGTCTTCTTGTCCTACATCGTATATGCTGACGACATTCGGATGAGACAAAGATGCGGCAGACTGCGCCTCACGCCTAAAACGGCGAATAAATTCCTCGTCATGCACAAACTGATTGCGCAATACTTTGATGGCGACATTTCGGTTTAAAAGAATGTCATGTGCTCTATAGACGAGCGCCATTCCACCTCCGCCGATCCGTTCGATGACTTGGTAACGGCCGCCCAATTCGTGACCGATCATCAATCCCACTCCTTTGTTTCGGGCACAGCGGCCTCTCCATGATGTTCTAACAAAGCGACGCTAATATTATCGCCACCGCCGGCGAGCAGTGCCAGCTGAAGTAAACGGTCCGCTCTTTCCTCTAACGATATCTCATGTATACCTGCTACTTTGCCTAAATGCTCATTTGTGACAAAGTTGCTTAAACCATCGCTGCATAGAAGCAAAATTTCCCCTGGTAGCAGAGCTATAGGCGCCATATCAACCTCAACCTCAGCGTCTGTTCCAAGTGCCCTCGTCAGCACATTACGACGCGGATGATTATCCAATTCCTCCACACTGATCTGACCGTTCTTGAACAGCTCATTGACTAGCGTATGATCCTCGGTTAGTTGAACTGCCGCACTGTCTTTTATTAAATAGGCTCTGCTGTCTCCGATATGGCCAATATATCCGTTTGATCCATTCAAAAGAACAGCAACGACAGTAGTACCCATATTATGATACTTATCGTCACCGGAAGCCTCCCTGAACACAGTGCTGTTAGCTTCCAAAATAGCAGCTGACAACGCATCACGCAGAGCTTCGTCTTGAAGTTCAGGCTCTAACCCGTCCAGGTTATTCCTCATTGTCTCCAAAGCGAGCCTGCTTGCGGTTTCACCAGCCTGATGTCCACCCATCCCATCGGCAATTATGCCGAGTGTATAACCGTGGCGCGTCGCGCCGATCCAGACCGAATCCTCATTGACAGAGCGCACTCGGCCAATATCGCTGGCATGAACTGTTCTGATCAAATATCCTCACCCCAACTCCATATGTTTGGCACGCAGCTGTCCGCATGCGGCCGCGATATCATGGCCTTGCTCACGGCGAATAGTAACATTCACCCCGTTATCAGCCAAAATACGTTGAAACTCAAAGATATCATTGCGTGAAGTACGTACATATTTTCGCTCAGGCACATGGTTTACCGGAATCAAATTGACGTGGCACAGCATGCTCTTAAGCACCCCGGCCAATTCCTCAGCATGCTCCGGTTGGTCATTTACCCCGCCGATCAAGGCATATTCAAAACTGACACGTCGTCCCGTCTTAGCTTGATAATAACGCAATGATTCAATTACATCATCAAACGGAAAACGGCGGTTAACAGGCATTAGCTTTGAACGCAAGGCGTCGTTAGGCGCATGAATCGAAATCGCCAAATTGATCTGGGTATCTTCTTCTGCAAATTTATAAATGCTCGGTACAATACCGCTGGTGGAAACAGTAATATGCCGTTGTCCGATATTTAGGCCCTTCTCATGAATCATAAGACGCAGGAATCTCATTGTTGCATCATAGTTCTCAAACGGCTCACCAGTACCCATGATAACAATGCTGCTGACACGTTCGCCGCGCGCATCAAGGATTTGTTGGGAACGAACAACCTGAGCTACAATTTCTCCCGCTGTCAAATCCCGTTTTAATCCACCGAGTGTGGAGGCACAGAAAGTACAGCCGATTCGGCACCCTACTTGGGTTGTTACACAAACGCTATTGCCATAATTATGTTTCATGATAACTGTTTCGATAGCATGATCGTCATGCAATCCAAACAGGAATTTTACAGTTCCATCTTTAGATTCCATTTTAGTAATTTCAGTTAGCGCTGCAATAGAGAATTGTTCATTCAGCTTCTGACGAAGCCCTTTGGACAAATTGCTCATTGCTTCGAAGTCATTCACACGTTTTACATACAGCCAATCAAAAATTTGTCCACCACGAAAAGCAGGCTCACCATTGTCTTTCGCCCACTGTTGTAACTCTTCTAAAGAAAAATCATATATTAAAGGTTTCATTATTATCTACACCTGTTCTTTCATAAGGATATGCGTATTATTTCTCATTCTTCCTATTTTAACACAAATTTCAGAGACGGTAAAAGAAAACGCCCGCCGTACGGTAGCCCGGCGGGCGGAGGATACTACAATTGTCAGAAAATTTGCTATATTACAAGACTCTCTGCAGCTTGGAAATATAGAACCCGTCGCTCCCATAATGATGAGGCAGCAGCTGAATTCCCTCACCCTCAGCCAGCGCAGTACCCTCCAGCCTGTCCCATAATGGGGAGGCAAAAGTTACAGCGGTGAAGTCAGGATTCTGCTTCAAAAAGTCAGCTACTACTTCACTATTTTCCGCTTGTTCAGTAGTACAGGTACTATATACCAGAATGCCACCCGGTTTCAACAGTTTAGAGACCGACTGCAGCAATTCCCGTTGCAATGACGCTACGCTAGCCACATCTTCCGGCTGCTTACGCCATTTGAGGTCTGGCTTACGGCGAATTACGCCGAGACCAGAACAAGGTGCGTCGAGAAGAATTCTATCAAAGGATTGATGCTCTAAAGTGTGCTCCAGCTCCAGCGCATCTGCACTGCCTGTAGATACGCAATCAAGACCTAAACGTTCTGCTTGATCTGAGATCAATTTCGCTTTATGCAAATGCAGATCATTAGCGTAAATTGATCCTTCATCTTTCATGAGCTCGCCCATATGTGCTGTTTTGCCCCCCGGAGCAGCGCAGCAGTCAAGTACCCTCATCCCAGGCTCCGGAGCTACCGCTTCAGCTACAAGCATAGAACTCTCATCCTGAACGGAGAGATATCCATCACGATACCAGGAGGTGAGCGCCAGGTTTCCGCCGCCTTTCACAACAATGCCATAGGGACTAACCTCAGATGCTGAAGCTTGCAGACCTTGTTCAATCATCTGGTTCAACAGAGCTTCACGACTGATCATCGTTGTATTCACACGTACGCTGACCGCAGGCGGCTCATTATTAGATGCACAAATCGCTTCCGCCGTGTCGACACCGTACTCGGTAATCCAACGTTCCACTAACCACAACGGATGTGAGTATAATATCGATATCCGCTGCGCTTGACTCAGCCCCTCAGGCAGAACCGGTAGATCACCAGCGCGCAACACACTGCGCAGCACACCGTTAACCATCCCTGAGATTCCCTGGTGGCCTTTTTTCTTCGCTATATTAACAGCCTCATTAACAGCTGCATGGGACGGTATACGATCCAGATACATAATTTGATATAAACTTAACCGCAGTAAATTACGGACCCATGGCTGTAGTTTAGCTATCCCTTTACTAACAAATCCTTCAAGCACATAATCCAAGGTGTTCATCCGCGAAATAGAGCCATAAACAAGTTCTGTGACCAGTCCGGCATCTTCTTTGCTAAGTGTCGCCTTCTGTAGACTGCTGTTGAGCAGCAAATTGCTATATGCACCTTGCTGCTCAACTTTAACCATTATATCAAGCGCGATTTCCCGGGCAGAAGCAGGGGCAACCTTACCCTTATTGCCAGCTCTGCCGTTGTTGCCAACTGCTTTGGAATTGTTCCCCTGTCTCTTCCCAGCGTTAGGATTTACTGCTGATCGGCCAACACCATTTCCACCGCCGCTCAACCTAACACCGTCCCTGGCTTCATAACAGCACCACGGCTAAAATCGGCCGCACTCATTGCTTTTTTGCCAGCAGGTTGAACCGTTGTCAGCAGCAGACTTCCGTCACCTGTTTTCACTTCGACACCTTGCTCGGTTACAGAAAGCACCGTTCCTGGAGCACTATCGCTTGCTTTCTGCTCTTCAGGCAGTTTAGAAGCCCAAGCTTTAAAGGTCTCACCATTCCAGAGCGTAAATGCGCCGGAAAAAGGAACTAATCCACGAATTCGATTATAGTTATCACGCGAGCTCGCGTTCCAATCCAAACGTTCATCCTCGCGATTAAGGTTAGGAGCATAAGTTGCCTCACTATCGTCTTGCTGAACAGCTTGAACTTTTCCACTCACTAAACGTGGCATTTCAGACTTTAACAGATCTCGTCCCGCTAGGCTTAGCTTCTCAAAAAGAGTTCCAGAGGTATCTTCAGCCTCAATAGCCACTTCGACACGAGAGATCATGTCACCGGTATCCAGCCCTTCCGCCATATACATCAAAGTAACGCCGGTCACTTTCTCACCATTGATGATACTACGCTGAATCGGAGCACCTCCCCGATATTTAGGAAGCAACGAACCGTGTACATTCACACAACCATTCCGCGGTAAGTCCAACACAGCTTTAGGCAAAATTTGACCATAAGCAGCCGTGACGATCAAATCCGGCTCATATGCAGCCAGCTCAGCGACTGCCTCAGGACGACGCATGCGTTCAGGCTGAAGCACAGGTAATCCGAGAGCTAATGCGGCTTCCTTAACTGGTGAAGGAGCCAAGATCTTTTTTCTCCCCTGCGGACGATCCGGTTGGGTGATGACAGCTACAACTTCATAGCCTTCATCTACCAGCATTTGCAAGCTTGGCACCGCAAAGGCTGGAGTTCCCATGAAAACAATCTTCATATTCCTCACTCCTCAGTCTCGTTAGCAGTCATCTCGTACACTTTTTCAGCGATATCTGTAAACAGAACTCCATTCAAATGGTCAATCTCATGCTGAAAAGCCCGGGCAAGTAAACCACTGCCGGTTATCGTAATCTCTTTTCCCTCACGGTTAAGGCCACGTACAGTTACAGTCTCCGCACGGCGTACATCACCATTCAAGCCAGGAATACTAAGACATCCTTCTGGCCCTAGCTGTTCACCTTCCATGCTGATGATTTCAGGGTTAATCATTTTGATCAATCCATGCTCTTCATCCGCATCCACCACAATTAGACGTTTCAAAATTCCGACTTGGGGTGCCGCCAGCCCTACTCCTTCAGCGTCATACATCGTATGTGCCATATCATCCAGCAATTTTTTAACATTAGGAGTAACTACTGCTACTTCTTTAGCTTTTTTGTGCAATACTTCATCCGGTTCCTTAACGATCAAACGTATAGCCATTACAAAACACCTTCCCGTTCTGAACATTTCTATATTTAAAGTCAATTGATAAAGCTCTTTTTTTACATTGTAACATGATACGGATTTACATCAACATCTGCGGATCCACATCAATGCTGATCTGAAGACCAGTATCCCGTACAGAATCCTCTAACTCTTCAGCCACTTGACGGACAAGTCCAATTACATCGATGGCGCCGCGCCATTTTATCATACACTGGAATCTATATCTACCCTTTAATCGAGGGATAGGTGAAGCCACAGGACCCAACAGATCTAACACATCACTGGTTAGCTTATCGAGACTTCCATACCATCTTAGCTGTCTGGCTTTTCCTTGAAGATTCAGAGCATAATTCTCTGCCATCCGCAGTAGAAGCGGCAGCTGTTCATGAGACAATGTGACCAGGATGAGTCTGCAATACGGCGGATAATGGAGGCCTCTACGATGCTTCAGCTCTTCACGTACAAAAGAGAGATAGTCATGTCCGCTGGCATGAATAATGGAATAATGCTCTGGCGTATAGGACTGAACGACCACTTCGCCTGGAAGCTGATGCCGGCCTGCTCTGCCTGCAACTTGTGTAAGCAATTGGAATGTCTTCTCTGCTGCGCGAAAATCGGGCAGGTTCAACGCTGAATCTGCTGTGATTACACCAACAAGAGTGACATCTGGAAAATCCAGTCCCTTTGCTACCATCTGAGTCCCCAGGAGAACATCCGCTTTTTTGTCCCGGAATTGGTTCAGCAGCTTCTCATGTGAGCCTTTTTCTGTTGTTGTGTCCACATCCATTCGAATCACTCTTATGCCTGGGAACAGCTTACCAAGCTCTTCTTCCACACGCTGTGTACCCGTTCCGAAAAACCGGATATGCTCACTCCCACACTCCGGACAAAGCTTAGGTGCTGGTTCAGCATGGCCACAATAATGACAACGCAAATTGTCACTACGGCTATGATATGTTAGTGAGATATCACATTCTGGACAACCGGCTACGTAACCACAGCTACGACACATGACAAAGGTTGAGAAACCTCTACGGTTAAGCAGCAGCACCGTCTGTTCTCCGCGTTCCAGCCTCTCTTCCAGTGCTGAATGAAGCTTTCGGCTGAACATCGAACGGTTGCCTTCTTTAAGCTCTTCCCGCATGTCTACTACGTTCACCTTTGGAAGTTCATTTCCAAGCGCACGGGTAGGCATCTCCAGCAGTACCGGTGAAAAATGAATATCACTCTGCGATCTTGCAGCATGATAGCTTTCCAGCGAAGGCGTGGCAGATCCAAGAATCACAGCTGCCCCACACTGCTCCGCTCTACGAATAGCAGCATCACGGGCATGATATTTCGGATTCTCCTCCTGTTTATAAGAGGTCTCATGTTCTTCATCCATAATAATCAGTCCTAAGTTGGAGAAAGGAGCAAACACGGCCGATCTTGCGCCTACAGCGACTGTGGCCTTTCCTTCACGGATTTTACGCCACTCATCGTATCGCTCACCAACAGACAGCCGGCTATGCATAACCGCGACCCCGCTGCCGAACCGTCCCTTAAACCGCTCCACCATTTGTGGCGTTAAAGCAATCTCTGGAACAAGAACAACAGCCTGTCTACCCTGATCTAAACAACGTTTAATACACTGCAAATAGATCTCTGTCTTACCACTACCCGTAACGCCATGAAGCAGAAATACTTCGTGAAGCTGCTCTTCTACGGTTCGAGAAATCCTTGTATATACGACCTCTTGTTCCGCTGTGAGCGGTAGAGGTGCGGTAGGTTTAAAATCTCGCCCTTGATAAGGATCGCGATAGACTTCAATTTCACTGATCTCGATAAATCCTTTTTCCTCCAAGGCCTTTACAGTACTTGCCGTTACTTGGAGTGCAGACAAAACTTCTTTAAGGGCCATGGGGAGTGTAGCTTCCATATCAACTAAAAAGCTCAGAACTTCCTTCTGGCGTGCTGATTTTTTCGGAAATTTGTTCAAAGCCTCCCGGGCAGCAGTGACACCTATCGCCAGATCGACTGCCTTGAGCTTTTTCTTGCCCATTTTATCCTTAATGGATTGACTCTCTATAAGTACTCCACGCCGCAGCATGAACTTCACCGTCTCAGCAGCCTCAGGAAATGCACGAGTAAGCTGCTTCATGGAAACTTCGCCACTACGTCCAATAAATTCTGTGATTAGCCGTTCCTCATCCCCTGTGTCCGCAAACATTGGGAACAATTCATCCTCTGGAAATGCTGTCTCTTCCTGCACATCTCCAAGTGAAATCAGCCGTTCTGCCTTCCCTTTTAGAGCGGTGGGCAACATCGCCTGCAGTGCTGAAATTCGTCTACATGCATATCTTTTACTCATCCAGTCCGCAAGCTCAACTAATTCAGGAGATAAAGGCGGGAGCAGATCCAACACTTCTTGGATTGGCTTCAGGCTAGGATTCACTAGTGTCTCGCCTGATTCTAAAGAAACTACAAAACCTTGGACTGTCCGGTGCCCAAACGGAACGGCTACCCGACTGCCCACTTCAATCCATAATTTCAGGGATTCTGGAATACTATAATCAAATGGCCGGTCAGTGCTGCGTACAGGCACATCCACAATGACCTTGGCGATATCCATTATAATGAAGCTCCAGTAATTCGCTCTGCCACGAGCGTCAGCAAACGACGAGCAACCTCATCCTTCGACAATTGTGGCAATTCAAGCACCAATCCATTCACATCATATATCGAAACGATATTCGTATCCGCTCCAAATCCGGCTCCTGCAGCCGCTACATTGTTAGCAACGATGAGATCGCAGTTTTTGCGGACCAGCTTGTCCTTAGCATAAAATTCCGTATTGCCCGTTTCCGCAGCAAAGCCAACCAAAAACTGCTTGTTTTTGTTCTTACCGAGTGTTTCCAGAATATCCGTTGTCTTCACAAGCTCAAGCGTCATCGTCTCTCCGCTTTTTTTAATCTTAGAAGGCTCACTATGCTTCGGACGGTAATCCGATACAGCCGCCGCCTTGATCATAATATCGCAGCTGTCCCACTGTGCGGTAACTGCTTCATACATTTCCTGTGCAGATTGAACACGAATGACTGAAATCTCTGGATCCTGTGGAGGGGCCTCATCTGTACGCGCAGCAATCAACGTTACCTCAGCTCCCATTGCGCGCGCAGTACGTGCTAATGCGAAGCCCATTTTACCTGATGAATCATTGGAGATATAACGTACTGGATCAATGCGTTCTACCGTTCCACCCGCTGTGATGACGATTTTTTTACCCACAAGAGGTTTGGATGCGACGCTTGCTTGATGTGCAAAAAAATTCTCAACCACACTCACAATAGCCTCTGGCTCTTCTAGCCGACCTTTGCCAACGTATCCACATGCCAGCAGTCCTTCACCAGGCTCAATAAATTGAATGCCCCGAGTAGCTAGAATATTCAAATTATTAAGTACAGCTGGATGCTGATACATATGAACATTCATAGCTGGTGCAACCATAATAGGAGCCGTAGTAGCTAGCAGCGTTGTAGATAACATATCATCGGCGATCCCGTGCGCCATTTTGGCAATCATATTTGCGGTCGCGGGTGCTACCAGCACAAGATCCGCAGCATCTGCCAGATCAATATGTGAAATGGAGGATGGATCTCTCTCCTGGAATGTATCGCTGTATACTCGTTGCTTCGATAGTGACTGTAGAGTTAATTCTGTAATGAACTGCTTCGCCGAAGCTGTCATAATGACATGGACCTCGGCACCTTTTTGGACAAGCTTACTGGTCAAGGACGCCGCTTTATAAGCAGCAATTCCTCCTGTGATCCCAAGTAAAATAGTCTTCCCCTTCAAGCTCTTCAACATGATCTCCCCCCTGTTCCCTACTCTTACAACGAATGGCTATCTTTACGACGAGAAAAAAATAACAACCTTCCGGTTGTCATAAAGAGCCCGGTTCTGGGCTTTCATCATAAATTTAAGACCCGTAAATGCTCCATAACCCAAGAAGAAACGGCAGCGCCTCAAAACAAATAGGCGGCATCCGTTTCTACAATAGGTCATTATTACTTATGCTTGAGACTACTCTTCACCGCGGGTTAGAGTAATGCGATCTTCGTAAATTTCCTCAAGAGCAACACCAACAAATTTATGCGATCTAGGATTCTTCACATCTGTCTTGCCACCCTCACGCAATTGTCTAGCACGACGTGCAGCAGCGACAACGAGCGAATACTTACTGTCAACCTTAGTCATCATTTCATCAATGGATGGATATAGCACTGGGACACCTCTTCATAGTTTACTGTTAATACATTTGACCTTCAGCATAAATTATCTGACTTTACAATGTTCGGCGATAATAATGCTTTCTATTCTCTTACAAGCCAGATCAATCTCATCATTCACAACAGCATAATCATAATGCTGCATTAAGTTGATCTCATCCTCCGCTACAGTCATGCGGTGATCGATCACATCTGGATGCTCAGTACCCCGTCCGCGAATACGGTCCTTCAACTCGTCCATGGATGGAGGAAGAAGGAACACAAAAATCCCTTCAGGAAATTTCTCTTTAACTTTGAGAGCGCCTTGAACCTCAATTTCGAGAATAATGTCTTTGCCGCTATTGAGAGTTCTCTCCACAAAATCACGTGGAGTACCGTAATAATTACCTACGTACTCCGCGTATTCAAGCAATTGATCGGCTTCGATCATTGCCATAAATTCATCTTTGCTTTTGAAAAAATAGTTGACGCCATCTTCCTCACCCGCACGCGGACTGCGAGTAGTAGCAGAAACTGAGTAGACAAGTTCGGGCATCTTCGGACGTAGTGCTGTACAAACAGTACCTTTACCTACGCCGGAAGGTCCGGATAATATGATGAGCAATCCTTTTGACATAATACACTCCATTTAGTTGTTATTCGTCGTTGTCGTCATCTTTACTGGATAAGCGATGCGCCACAGTCTCCGGCTGTACAGCCGATAGGATGACATGATCACTATCTGTAATGATTACGGCACGAGTCCGTCGGCCATAGGTGGCGTCGATCAACATATGCCGATCACGTGCCTCCTGGATAATACGTTTGATTGGTGCAGATTCCGGACTGACGATAGAAATAATGCGGTTGGCAGACACAATATTTCCAAAGCCAATGTTAATAAGTTTGATTGCCATGTTCCGGTAGTTCCCCCCATAAAGTTCTATGCTATTACCTATTCCCGATTACTCTATGTTCGCAGCTTGTTCTCGAATCTTCTCCAGTTCTGCTTTCATATCTAGCACAAGACCCACGAGAGTTAGATGATTGCATTTCGATCCGATTGTATTCGTCTCACGGTTCATCTCCTGAATGAGAAAATCCAGTTTGCGTCCTACCGGTCCTTTCCCCTTCAGGAGGGCTCTGCATTGCTCGAAATGACTATACAACCGGGTCAACTCTTCATCAATATTACAGCGATCTGCAAAAATAGCGATCTCCATCCCAAATTTATGCTCATCAAAAGCGAACGTCCCATCATTTAGTTCATTTAACCGATGTCGAAGTTTCTCTCGATATTCAATGATTACGACAGGTGCAAGTTCAACCATTTCAGCATGCATGTTCTCAAGATGGTTCAGGCGCTGTTCAATATCAGCGGCTAGAAAACTTCCTTCACGGGCGCGCATCTCCAGCAGAGACTGCAAACACTGCTCAAGTCCCGCCTCCAATACTTCGGAGTAGTCTTCTAATGTCGCAGACACGGCACCCGCAGCCTCGTCTTTGCTGTCCATAATACCGGGTATAGAAAGTATATCACGTAAAGTCAACTCACCACTCAAACCATATTCATTCTTAAGCTGCTCTGCTGCCTTTAGATAGGTCATTACAGCAGAGTGATTCAGAACCGGTCTAACAGTCGACTCATCGTGCTCTCTATTGATGGTAACATCTATTCTTCCCCGTTTGATGTGCTGTTGAACCTTTCTTCTCAACACATCCTCATAACCCGTCCAATCCCGGGGCATCCGCAGTACAACTTCGCAGTACCGGTGATTCACCGATTTCACTTCGAACATAATCTTGTAGCCGCCGAATTGCAGGGACGATTGACCGTATCCGGTCATGCTAAATGACAACGGAATCACATCCATTACACTATTGTAATTGATTATTACTAGCGAAACAAGGGGGACAATTTGCGTCCTGATTTCTCCCACACATACTCCATTAGCTGTGCGCTCATATCGTAGAACATGAACGGAGTCATCAGATAGATCCCATTAAAATGGGCAGTAGCAACATCTAACAGTTCCTTAGCGATAGCGACACCTTCTGCTCTTCCAGCTTCCCCTTCAAGTCCCTTCATCCGGTTGCGGACATCGTCCGTAAGCTGAATACCGGGAACCTCATTATGTAGAAACTCTGCATTTCGTCCGCTTGCCAGTGGCATAACCCCAATGAATACAGGGATTTCCAGATGTGCTGTTGCCTCAGCTATCTTCACGATAAGTTCCTGATCATAGACAGGCTGGGTCATAATATAGTCGGCACCAGAGGCGATTTTCTTCTCCAGACGTTGCACTGCCTTATCCAAATATTTAACATTCGGGTTAAACGCAGCTCCGATTACAAAATTCGCTTTCTGTTTCAAAGGTTTACCTGAGAAGGAAATCCCGTCATTCAGCTGCTTGATCATTCTAATTATCTCAAAAGAAGTTAAATCATAAACCGAGCTTGAGCCGGGAAGATCTCCAAATTTCGCAGGATCACCTGTTACGGCCAGCACATGATCAATTCCAAGCGCATCAAAACCCATCAAATGGGATTGAGTACCAATCAAATTACGATCCCGGCAAGCAATATGCACTAGCGGACGAAGTCCGGTTTTAGCGTGCACCAAATGCCCCAACGCCATATTGCTCATCCGTGTAACAGCCAGAGAGTTGTCGGCGAGTGTCAACGCATCCGCGCCTGCTCTTCTTAGCGCTTCTGCACCCTGCATAAACTTTGCGATATCCAATTCACGAGGTGGATCAAGCTCAACAATAACCGTATGTCGTTCCTTTACCAGATCAACCAGGTTCGGCTCTCTACCCTCTCTACCATCATCGCCAAAATTATCTTGCAGCGATACACGCTCCACAGCAGGTGGCAACGGTTTAGGAAGCGGTTGCGGTACATAATTCTTCAGTGCAGACGAGATTTCTGCGATATGCTGCGGAGTTGTACCACAGCAACCACCGATTATCCGGCAGCCCATCTCCGCAAAAGTCTGCGCCATTTGCCCAAAATATTCTGGAGAAGCCCCGTACCGGTATTCTCCGTCTACATAATCCGCTACACCCGCATTTGGATACACAGAAGCTGGCAAAACCAGACTCCCTTGTACAGCTTTGAGCGCCCGCTTCATTCCGTTCGGGCCTGTGTTACAGTTAAATCCGATAACATCAGCACCATCGTTTTCCAGGATACGAAAAGCTTCCGGCAAAGTTAATCCATCTAATGTGCGTGCTGTTTCATCGACAGCTAATTGGCAAACTACAGGAAGCGAGCTGATCTTGCGGAGCGTTCTTAGAGCTAAATGCAGTTCCTCAACATCGTAGAAGGTTTCCAGCATAATGCCATCTACGTCCTCTTCTAACAATGCAGCAATCTGCTGTGTAAAATATTTTTTCAGCTCTGTGGAAGAGAGATTCGCACGTTTGCCCGCGCGAATAGATCCTACAGCTCCTAATACATACCCATGATCTCCAGCAGCCCGGCGAGCGATTCTAACCCCGGCTCGATTGATTTCCTCAACCTTAGATTCTAGACCATATTTAGAGAGCCTGTCATAGTTCGCCGAGAAGGTGTTGCTCTCCAGCAGCACTGCCCCTGCCTCAATATAGCTGCGGTGAACATCTTCGATTACCCCCGGAGAGGTCAAATTCAATTCTTCATAGGAAATGCCGACCGGGAAACCCTTCTGATATAAGTAGGTGCCCATCGCTCCGTCTCCGACTAATACTTTATTTCCCCATGCGGAACGTAAATCCGGCTTCACAACAAGATCCTCCCCTGCCACATTAGTTTCTAACTTTAGTTTCATACTAATGTAACATAAATCGGTATGGATGATAAGCTTTCCAAAAGAAATGCATTTAGCCCAAAATATCCACCATGCATGTTCATCTATAAAAAGCTTCATACTAACGTTAATGCTGATATTTCCATAAAGGAGAGAATACTTTGAAGAAAAAAACAAGAAAGTTTCTGATCCGAAAATACGCTGTAACTTTACTGCTAGCCACTCTCTGCTTATTGTATATTTATTTGCTAGATTGGCTGTATGGCTATGGGCTGGGTAACGTCGGCTATATCCTTAATTATCTATTCTATACCGCCTCTGAGAAAGCAACGGCTTGTATTTTGCTGCTCTGCTTGTTCATCCCCGATATCTACTACTGGAAAACAGGACATCAACCAGAACGTGGCGGGGAAAGATGACTTCTTATCGCCGCAACAATGACAAGAATTACAGGGATCAACACCATAAAGAACGGGAAAATCGTATATAACAATCTCCCTCCCTCATTAATATGTTCAGTAAAGCTCCGCGCGTTCAACATCGAGCTGAACAGAATGATCAGAGCACAGGGATAGACCATTCTCCGGTAAGGAATTTTGAACAATTCGGAAATCCCTATAAGTGCCGCCGCAAAAAACACTGACATTTTGAAAAAAACGCCGATAATCAGCACCATAACTACTAGAATATCCACACGTTGAATAAAATCAGAGATTGAAATCTTGCTAATCGTGGGCATCAGAGGGAGGGGTGAACGTTTCACAATATCTGTGCCCAGCACGGAGATATTCAGCATCATAGTCAGACTTAAGAGCAAACCTGAAACAAATATCCCTGCTCCGATGACCCAAGGACCTTTTTTAACATTATTCAGATAGGGCATTAGCATGGTAAAACAAATCATTTCACCAAAAGGGAACATATAGTTCTGACGAATGACAGATTCGATCACAGGCTGGAACCCATTCTCAAAAACAGGAAGCAATCGATTCAAATTAATGGAGCCCGATAACATCAGCATGATCGAGCAAAATATACCTATCAGCATTACGAGAGTTGCGAATACCAATGAAGTTCGGGATAACACCTCTACTCCTTTATGCAAAACATACGCAGAAGATAATATCATCAATGTAGATATGATAAACAACGGTGTGCGGTGCATAGTAGCCATAACCAGCATGGAACTGCCATCCCGTAAATCACGACCCGCTAAATTGAGAAAAAGGATAATGTAGAGAACGGAAATCACCGTACCTAAGGATCTTCCCAGCAGCTTGCGGGTATATGCCGTTAAGGGGAGATCCGGAAACTTTCTGTATAAATAAGTGTACCCCGAAAAAATAATCAAACCGATCAAATTTCCGAGCAGTATGGATATCCACGCATCTTTACCAGACTCCATCCCAAGATTCACTACCAGTGCTGTTCCAAGTTCAAACAACAAAGTCAACGTGAAAAATTGGAGTAGTCCTATTTTTATTTTTCCCATAGCTGCTCCTCCTTTATCGTCATTACTTATACTTGGACTGAAAGGAATCACTCCGCATATCCGTATGCCTGATCACAGCATCCGTATTGATATTAATCTGGCAGGTTTCAAATATACGATCCCAATGATCTTTTACTTGTTTCCAGCCACGTGGATTAGCTCTTTCTGCTGCTTCACCAAAACCTAGATAATCACTTTTTAACGAACGGGCAGTTGTTATGGCAGCGCGAATCTGTTCTTTAATATTCTTTTCCAAAAGCTTCGAAAGATTATTTAACACCGTTGGATCTGTTAGATCCAAGCCATTGGGCGATTCCTTTAATCCAGCCTGCTGAGTGACGTTAATCGTGAAGATAGGATGCTCTATGTCTTTCGCATCAGCGTGGATATGTACCTGTGATAAATACACATTAAACGATATATAATCATTCTCACCTATCGAGACCAGTACCGGCATCTGAGAGATTTTATTCTTAAGCAAAACGGTACCGATCGCCTCCTCCCCTTGCAGCCACCCTTTAAGCTTGTCTTCTTTAAAAGCTGCAAGACCCGTAACTTTTATTATGGCCTCCGGTCTTATTTTTTTTAAATTATCATTACTTTCCCTCTGCTCCAAATCTCCAGTCACTAGCACGCCATTGATCACTGGCCCCCCACCAGGAACCTGTATCCCCCGGATAATATCATCCACTTCCATCCGATAGTTATATCCGAATTGTTTAGAGGTCGTCTGCAGCTTTTCCACCAAATCGTTGGATGGAATTCTTCCGAACACGGTCATAGTCGTCATACATTCACTAGCAGGCTGTCCCTTGGAAATAAAAATCAGGCTTGTCAGCCGGGTTTCACTTTCCCTTTCCAGCACATCCATGATATCCTTGATGCCTTCTTGCGCGAACTTCTCGGAAATGATGACCACCCGAATATGTCCTAAAGACAAAAAACGTGCAGTCTGACGCGAGGCATTGGCTAATGCTTCAAACATAGAGCGGCCGCTACCTTTATATACCGAAACAGGTGAAGTCCCTCTAGCGTTCTTCCCAGAGATTTCGTCAGCAACGATAACCTGAAAGGATACTACGTATTTCTCTTCTTCTGTAGGTCCTCTATCTATGGACACACCCGAAACGATGGCTCTTCTGTTTAATTCCACACTATCCCAGCAGCCTGTGAGACTAAGACAGATCAATACGCAAGGTAAAAGTCCTGCTAAGAAAAAATTGCATTTACTCAGAATCTTGCTTTCCTTTCTTATGCGACTGTGTCCCTTTAGTCTTATCAAGAATTTTTGGAGATAGGTTCTGTTCATGTCCGGTTGTGATCTCCTTCCCTTCTGAAATGTTCCCTTGCTGCGCAGTAGCAGGAGCTGGTTCTGCTGTGCCAAGCGCCCACAAAGGCAGCCTTAAGACAGCATCCTTCTGACCTCTGGATGACAAAGGCACGATTGGAGACAAATAAGGAACGCCAAAAGTCCGCAGACTGTTCATATGTGCAACCAGTACGATTAAACCCAATGTAATCCCGTAAAAACCAAACATACCGGCCAATATCAAAAAACCAAAGCGGATAATTCTGCCCGCAATCGCCATGTTATACGCTGGAATGGCAAAGCTCGCAATCCCGGTCAACGCGACCACAATCACCATAACGGGCGTAATAATTCCAGCCTCTACCACGGCCTGACCAAGAATCAGAGCACCTACTACAGATACGGTCTGCCCAACTGCACGTGGCATTCTTACTCCCGCTTCCCGGATGATCTCAAACGCACCTTCCATTAGAATAGCTTCGACAAAAGCGGGGAAAGGCACATTTTCTCGTTGCGATAACAGGTTGATCAGCAAAGTCGTAGGGATCATCTCATAATGAAACGTCGTCAAAGCTATATACACGGAAGGCCCTAGAATAAGCACGATAAAACTGATATACCGAATAATTCGCATCAGAATAGCAATATCGAACCTTTGCGCATAATCCGAAGCTGACTGAAAAAAAAGAGTGAAAACCGCAGGCAAAATCAATACAAAGGGGGTGCCATCAACGACAATCACTACCCTCCCTTCTAACAGATTCGTTGCAGCCACGTCTGGCCGCTCGCTGTTATTGATCGTTGGAAAAGGGGTAAAGGTCTTATCCTGAATCAGCTCTTCGATATAACCGGATTCCATGATGGCATCTACATTAATCTGTTGCAGCCGTTTTCTAGCTTCTTCAACCAGCTTCTCGTCCGCAGTATCCTTGATGTACATTAAAGCCACATCGGTCTGAGTTACCGACCCGATCTTCACATGCTCGAGCCTTAGTTTGGGTGATCTTATTCTTCTGCGTATTAATGAGACATTCGTAGCCAAAGATTCAACAAAACTATCCTTTGGACCACGCACAACTAGCTGAGTCGAGGGTTCGGTGACAGAACGAGCTTCCCCTCCTTCAGTCTCACACATGATGCCACTGTCATAACCTTCAATGAGAATCAGTGTCTTCCCAGAAAGAATTCCGAGCAGCACCTCGTTCCAATCCTCCTGCAGCTGCGCTTCACCTATTTCCAGGGCACGGTTTAAGATGAGGTCATTCAGATTATTTGCTGCAGTATTACTTTCCTTGAGCATCTCATCCGTAATAGAGAGCAATGAACCCATTACAAATTGATTAACGGTTTCTGTCTTAGCTAGACCATTAAGATGTACCGCAGCAGCCTCAACAAAGGATTGCTCACCAAGCTTTACCTGGCGGATTCTAAGATCCGGACTATCTCCCAGCTCGGTAATGATATTGTTTAGTGTCTGCTCCAGATGAATGGTTAATCTGGCTCCAGAACCTGAACCCGCCGGGTCTGCTTGCTGTCCCTTACCGGATTTATTTCTTTTAGTTAACCCGTTGATGTTCAACAAGCTCCCCTCCTTTCTCTCATAAACATTGTAGTATTATTCTCGGTTACTCCTTCCATTATTCGGCTGCTTAAAGTCACATCAGGTTAGAAACACAAAAAAGGCAGTCCAAGAATGCGCTCTTGGACTGCCTTTTTTGTTATTTTTTTATATTGCTACACTGCCCGTGAATACGACCTCAGCAGGTCCAGTCATATACACATGATTATCCTCTTCATTCCATTCAATATAGAGATCGCCGCCCTTTAGACTAATCCAAGCTGCCCGGTCTGTAAGATCGTTCAGCACAGAGGAGACAAGGGTTGCACAGGCTCCAGTGCCACAGGCAAGCGTAGGTCCTGCCCCACGTTCCCAGACACGCATATCCACTCTCCCCCGATCCAGTACCGTTGCGAATTCAACGTTTACTTTTCTCGGGAACAAAGGATGTACCTCAAGCTTAGGTCCCCATGTGGCAAGATCAAAATTCACTGCATCTTCTACGTAAATCACGCAATGAGGATTTCCCATGGATACCGCTGTGAACGTAAATTCGGTTCCGTCCGCTTCAATCGGCTGAGAGAGCACTGGCTCTGCATCAATAGATACTGGAATTTGCAGACCGGACAATACAGGTTCGCCCATATCTACGGTTACAGTCTCCACAACACCGTCTTTCACGTTTAATGTAACCTTTTGTTCTCCGGCACCAATCGTTTCTATTACAATCTGCTCTGAGCTTACCAGTCCGTGGTCATATACATATTTAGAGACACAGCGAATGGCATTTCCGCACTGCTCCGCCTCCGAACCATCAGAATTCATAATACGCATCATGAAATCGCCACGCTCAGAAGGAAGGATATATACCAGTCCGTCAGCACCGATTCCAAAGAACCGGTTGCATAGGGTTACAGCAAGCTCCGCTGCATTACTTGGCAGCTCTTGCTCACCGAAAACAACGATGAAGTCATTACCGAGGCCGTGCATTT
The DNA here is from genome assembly GCF_037992965.1 of Paenibacillus sp. FSL E2-0190. Classification (NCBI taxonomy): domain Bacteria; kingdom Bacillati; phylum Bacillota; class Bacilli; order Caryophanales; family Paenibacillaceae; genus Paenibacillus; species Paenibacillus sp. FSL E2-0190. The sequence goes on along the minus strand of NZ_CP150306.1, from coordinate 2,843,078 downwards.
TTGTAAATTCCATTAAAAGTCCACTCCTAAAGGTTATGTTATGTTAGCATTCGCTTAAGCTTAAGGTTCTGTGTAATTTAGCATTTCGCAAGCATATGAGCGGTTAACTGCAACAAGTATACCTTTAGGAATGGAGCATTAGTATTGACTTTATGCTGAAATTTTTGTACTTTTTATCATCGTACTGCCGCTGCGCCCCCGATTACGTTTGCCGCCCCAAACACTGCCGGCACCCATCAAGAAGGTTGGGATTCCGGCTGTTACAAACACCAGACACCATTCGCGGAAATTGAGCGGCACTGTTTTGAAGACAGGCTGGAGCACAGGCACGTACATTACGGCCAGCATCAGTAAGACTGATGACAATACGGCAAGCACTAGATACTTATTCTGGAACGGATTGCGGTGGAACACTGAGCGCGAGCTGCGGCAATCGAAGACGTGGATCAACTGTGCCATAACGAGTGTCGCAAAAGCCACCGACTGTGCGCGAATCAATTGTGCAGGATTCTCTGGTGCTATACGTAAAGTTAGCCAAAATGCTCCTAGCGTACATAAGCCAATTAAGAGTCCACGGCTTATAATTTTCCAGCCTAAGCGGCGGGCAAAAATATTCTCTTTCGCACCACGCGGTTTATGCTCCATCAAATCCTTCTCGGGCTGATCCACGCCAAGGGCCATCGCTGGCAGTCCGTCTGTCACCAGATTGACCCAAAGGATTTGAATGGGAACGAGTGGCAATGGCAGAGCGAGCATCATGGCAAAGAACATTGTCAGAATTTCTCCTACATTGGATGCCAACAAATAACGAATGAATTTACGAATATTCTCATAGATGTTTCTGCCTTCTTCGATGGCAGCAACGATCGTAGAGAAGTTATCATCTCCGAGAACAAGTGATGATGCTTCCTTGGTCACATCTGTGCCTGTGATACCCATGGCTATTCCGATATCCGCAGCCTTAATGGCTGGAGCGTCATTCACTCCATCTCCGGTCATAGCCACTACGTGACCATGACGTTGTAGCGATTTAACGATCCGAAGCTTATGCTCTGGAGATACGCGGGCGAATACATACACATTGTCCGATACCTTATCCAGCTCATCATCATCCATCCGGGTTAACTGAGCACCTGTCAGCACCGTTCCACCACGCTGCAGAATTCCCAGCTGGTGAGCAATAGCCTCGGCAGTTGTTCCATGGTCACCGGTAATCATAACCGTCTTAATCCCGGCCCGGCGTGTGACGCTGATGGCATCGCGGACTTCACGACGTGGCGGATCAATCATTCCAGCCAAACCAATAAAGACTAATTGATTCTCCGCATCCTTTTCACTATTCACATGTTCATTTGGACGCATATCCCGGTAAGCCATACCTAGCACACGAAGGGCTCCAGAAGCCATCTGCTCATTGGCATCAAGCACCTTTTGCCGCAAAGTCGGCGTACAAGGCACAACACCGCCCTCCCAAAGCATGTATGAGCAGCGATTGAGCAGTACATCGGGCGCACCTTTTGTACATACCATCCGTCCTCCAGGATGGCCTACGATCACAGACATCAGCTTCCGTTCAGAATCAAACGGAAATTCCTGTTCACGAGTGTAGGTTACAGCAAGCGTCTGAGCGGTCAGACCCATCTTTCCTGACAGTGCCACGAGTGCTCCTTCAGTCGGGTCGCCCTTCAGTTCCCAAACGGAAGTGTTGTCTGCAGACTTTTCAAGAATAGCATCCTTATCCTTCCCTTTGCGTTTGCCTCGCACTTCAGACTGGAAGGTCTCGATGATTTCCGCGTTACTGCATAATGCGCCGACCTGCAACATCCGCCGTAAGCTTTGATCATGTTTTAGATCCACTGCTTTACCTTTCTCCAGAACCTGTCCATTTGGAGCATACCCTTCGCCTGTTACCTCAAGACCACGTCCACCCGTCCATAATCGGGTCACCGTCATTTTATTCTGCGTTAAAGTTCCTGTCTTGTCTGAACAGATTACCGAGGCACAGCCCAGCGTTTCCACTGACGGCAATTTACGAACGATAGCTTTACGTTTGATCATCCGCTGCACACCTAGCGCAAGCGCAATAGTTACAATAGCGGGGAGCCCTTCCGGAATCGCGGCAACTGCCAAGCTCACACCAGCCAAGAACATGGAGGTGGCAGGCTGTCCATGCAGAATACCTGCTGCCACAACTACAATTGTCAATCCCAGAGATACGTAGATCAGAATCTTTCCTAGTTGCTCAAGCCGGTGCTGCAAAGGTGTTTCCTGAGAATCCGTATTTTGGATTAGATCTGCTATCTTACCCATTTCCGTATTCATACCGGTACGGATTACAACAGCTCTCCCTGTTCCTCTGGTTACCATAGTGCCCATGAAGCCTAAATTCTTCTGATCACCAAGCGGAATCTCTTCTGCACGGATCGCTTCCGAATGCTTCGAGACAGGCAATGATTCCCCAGTAAGTGCGGATTCTTCCACATATAGAGCACTGCATTCCAACCAACGTACATCAGCAGGAATCCGATCACCACTCTCCAGCAAGACAATATCGCCTGGCACCAACAGCTTGGCTGGGATAATCTCGCTATTCCCTCCACGTAGCACTTTCGCAGAAGGTGCGGAGAGCTGCTTTAAAGCTCTGAGCGAACGTTCGGCGCGAAACTCCTGAACAAATCCAAGCGCTCCATTCAGTAGGATAATCGCGATGATCGTGATGGCATCCAAGTATTCGCCTAGCAACCCGGATACAAGCGTTGCACCCATGAGCACAAGCACCATGAAATCCTTGAACTGGTTCAACAGCAGGGTAAACGGAGATACTGTCTTTCCTTCCGACAGCTCGTTGTACCCGTTCTCCTTTCGTCTCTCCGCGGCTTCCTCATCACTGAGGCCCGTCCTTGGCTGGACATTGAACATTTTCTGCAGCTCTTCTGCACCGAGACGGTGCCAACTGTTTTGTTCCATGACTTTTCTTTCCCTCCCGGTCGTTTCTTTACTTCCGGCGGCGCACAGCTTTTCCACCTGTTCATGACAAATGTATTCAAGGTCGTCCAATAATATCACCCCTATCCAATTCCCCTTTTGCGCGAATGTCCTAAAGTATGGCATCATAGAGAGGTAAGCATAAACGTCTTTGGCGTCCTTATAAGGACAGGTAGGCGTTTGAGCGAGAAATATAAGACATAAAGTATTGTGTGAAACTTTTACTTTCTTATATTTAAGAAATTCATTTCACGGCGACAGGAGAGCTTTATCATGGCATTAGACGGCATTGTTACCAAAGCTATCGTGCACGAATTGCAATCATTCATAGGTGCACGTATAGGAAAAATATATCAACCGAACAATCACGATTTAATTTTTAACCTGCGCGGCGCAGGTGGCGGCGGCAAGCTGCTGCTCTCTGCTAATCCTACGTATCCTCGGGTGCATTTTACCGAAAGAAACAGCATTAATCCTTCGGAAGCCCCCATGTTCTGCATGCTTATGCGGAAGCATTGTGAGGGAGGGACCATTGAAAGCATTACGCAGGTAGGCATGGAACGAATTATTCACATAAACGTCAAGACTAGAGATGAGCTTGGTGACGTATTTGCCAAAAAGATCATCATAGAGCTCATGGGTCGGCACAGTAACATCATTCTTACTGATCTCAGCTCTGGAACGATCATAGACGGCATTCATCATGTAACTCCATCGATTAGCAGCTATCGGATTGTGATGCCCGGCATCGCCTACACAGAGCCGCCTCAGCAGCATAAGCTGAACCCTTTGGAAATCGGCCAGGAGCAATTTCTCAATTTAATCTCGGCTGCTGAAGAAGCTGCGCTGATAGAGGATGTTGAGGAGGAAGCTGAGCCAGAAGAAATCATTGAGGGAGAGCTTGCTAATCTGATCACAAAAGAAGCAGTAGAGCAAAAACCTGACGGCTCTGGCGGTCCATCTCCCTCAGCTGACCCGGTAGGCTGGATGGTACATGCTTTCAGCGGAATGAGCCCGCTGATTGCTGGTGAAATTGCTCTTCGTCTGAGAAACACCTTGGATAAAGGCGAAGTTACAGAAACCGAAGCAGCGTTTCCAACAAAATTATGGGTTGCCTTCCATTCCGTAATGGGACCCGTATGCGATAACGAGTTTTCTCCTGTTGCAGGTGCAAACGCAAAAGGTAAAATGATTTTTTCTGCGATCCCCTTAACACTTCTGGGTGAGAGTGCGAAACATTACAACTCCATCAGTGAATGTATGGAGGATTATTACGGGGATAAAGCCGAGCGCGATACTGTAAAGCAACGGGTGAGTGATTTGATCCGTTTCCTCAGCAATGAACGGAGCAAAAACGTTAAAAAACTCGCTAATTTGCAGAAGGATCTCGACGAAGCTCAGGATGCTGATCGTTACCGCATTTGGGGTGAGTTGCTTTTCGCTTCATTACACGCGGTATCCAAAGGGGATAAAGAAGCCTCCTTGGTCAATTATTATGATGAAAATCAGGCGGAAATGGTGGTTCCGCTCGATCCGTTATTAAATCCTTCGGACAATGCACAACGTTATTTCAAAAAATACAACAAATATAAAAACAGCCTGCTTGTTATTAATGAACAGCTTTTGAAGACGCATGAGGAAATTTTGTATATGGAGAGTCTGCTGCAGCAACTTGCCCACGCTTCCCTCAACGACATTGAGGAGATCCGCGACGAGCTTGTAAGCCAAGGTTATCTGCGTGACCGGAGCAAAAAGGGTAAAAAGAAGAAAAAGGCCACCAGACCCACATTACAGGTCTTCACCTCTTCGGAAGGAATCGATATTTATGTCGGCAAAAATAATTTGCAGAACGAATACGTCACCAATCGGCTGGCTTCTCCGAATGATACTTGGCTGCATACCAAGGACATCCCCGGATCACACGTGGTCATCCGAAGTGAGCAATTTGGAGATGCAACGCTAGAAGAAGCCGCTCAACTTGCCGCTTATTTCAGCCAAGCCAAACAGTCCAGCAGTGTGCCTGTGGACTGTACATTGATCCGCTATGTACGTAAGCCAAGCGGTTCCAAGCCGGGATTTGTAATCTATGATCATCAAAAGACACTGTTCGTAACACCTAATGAGGAAAGAATTAAGAGTCTTCCAAATACTTTGAGAAGCTAACTACTAGATATAAAGAAACCTCCAGCTGCAGATGTTGAACATCTAAGGCTGGAGGTTTTTATAATTCGCTCCGCAAATCGACTAATTTCATGCCTTCTTGTTTAAAAACTTCAGTACTTCTGTAGAAACCGTAACACTGCCGATATCCCCGTGAAAAATTACGCCTTGACGGGCACCATGAAAGTCAGAACCTCCGGTTATTAACAGATTATAATCCTCAGCCATAACTTGATAACGTTCTTCTTCCGCAGGTCCGTGATCAGAGTGATAGACCTCAATCCCTTTAAAAGCGCCTTGCTCCAGAATATCTCGCACCAGAAGGTCATCCCCGTACAAGCCCGGGTGGGCTAATACTGGAGACCCTCCTGCCTCAATGATCCACTCGCAAGCTTCCTCCGGTGTGATTCTGGGAGGTGACACATAGGCTGCTGCACCCTCGGCCAAATACTTGTTGAAGGCATCTCTCATATCGGTAGCTGCCCCAAGCCGAACCAGCTCGTCGGCAATATGTGGCCGGCCGATGCTTTCGTCAGGCTTCAATTCCCGCCCAATCCCCGCTATAACCTGTTCCAAGGTAATCGCAATCCCAAGGTCTTGCAGCTTGGTAATTATCGCTTCATTCCTAAGTGCCCGGGTATCTCTTAGCCCTTCCAAACGTGAGAGAAATTGTTCATTCTCAGGATCAACATAATAGCCCAGCACATGAATGTCTTTGCCACCAGCACGCGTACTGATCTCTACACCAGGCACAACGGTTATTCCGTACTTTTCTCCTGCTTCACAGGCTTCCTTCACGCCAGCTACTGTATCATGATCCGTAATGGCAACAGCGCTTAGCCCCTTCTCCTTAGCAAGCCGTACATTCTCCGCTGGCGGCTGCATGCCGTCAGAGGCTTGAGTATGGGTATGGAGGTCGCATACATCCTTAGCAGATAGGTTACCTGAATTCTCCCACTCTTCCCGCAGAATCCCCATTTTTATGGCATCATAGTATTCTCCTCGCACGATTCGTGCTTTACGGACGCGAGCTTCCTCCACCATGCCACATTTCGCTGCCAACCCGATCATTCTTTTATTCCCTGACCAGGTGCCTATTCCAAGACGGACTGTATCAAGAGAATTAAATAAATAATCTATCCACATCTTAAACGCTTCCGTACCGTAACCACCTGACCAATAACTAGAATCAAAGATTACTATACCAATCTCCATCCAGTTGGTTTCTTGCGATATCCAGTAGCGCCCTACTTTGCCCTTTACCTTGCCGTCTATTTCTATGATCAACAGGTTACGCGGGGTTTCCGTCTCAACTAACGCCAAATGACCTATGTAGTCCTCGGTAAACTTTTCGAATCTTTGATGTGCCAGAGATTTATAGGGACCATCCCATTTCAAGTGTTCACGGTCTTCAGCTTCATGATAGTGATAATAAAGCTTCTGAAAATCAGCCTCTGTAATATCGCGCAATACTAGCTTTTCTCCACGTAGAACAATTGACATTGTAATATCCCCCGCTTTAACTATCAGATTTGATTCGAATGCTCACGCAAATAAGTCAGGAAGGTTACTGCAGAAATTGGCAGCAGTGTTGATTTTAGATGAATGGCGTAGAATTGTCTTTTAAAAGAGGCATCGGAGATATTCACAATTTTCAACAGTCCCAGCGCAACTTCATGCTTGACCGAAGAGGTCGATATGATCGTTATGCCAAGACCTGCTTCCACCGCTGATTTCACAGCTCCCGTACTTCCAAGCTCCATCACGATCTTCATAGTTCCCGGATCAAGTCCCTTGGAGAACAGCTGCTCCTCCATCACACGCCGCGTTCCTGAGCCCTGCTCACGCAATACAAAAGGATGCTGAAGCACTTGCTCCAAGGTAACCTCTTGCTGCTCCGCAAGTGGATGATCATGTGGCACGATCAACTTTAGCTCATCCCCCATCACGGGCTCGATCTCCATGTCTGGATGTGTGACCGGAGCTTCAATTAAGCCGAAATTCAGTTGATGCTTGAGGATTTCCTCCATAATTTGCGAGGTATTCATCACTTTCATCATAATTGAAATGTTAGGATATTGCTTTCCGAAAGGGCCTAACAGCCGTGGCAGCACGTATTCTCCTATCGTAAGACTCGCCCCAAGCTGCAGCCGCCCCTCCAGCATATGTGTGAATGCTGACATCGCTTGATCCGTCTCACGCATCAGCTGAATACTGCGCAGCGCGTATGGCATCAGGGTGTGCCCTGCTTCGGAGAGTACGATTTTTTTGGTGGAACGGTTAAACAATTTGGTGCCAAAATAATCCTCCAGTGCCTGTACCTGCATGGTCACAGCTGGTTGAGTCATATGTAAAGTCTGCGCCGCCGCCGAGAAGCTTCCCCGCTCGGAGACCGTATAAAAAATATGCAGCTGATGAAAGTTCATGCTTCGCAACTCCTTATATTACAAAAAAGAACGTCCTTTAAAGACGACAATCGTTTCTCGTAGAAACTTAAGAATATTATAATCGTGCAGTATATAAATTCTTATATTTTTAAAAAGGACATGCAGACTCGCCGCATGCCTCTTGCCCGTTTCTTTATAGACTATTTGCGTCTTCGTTTCTTCTTCGACAGCTTTGTGCGGTGAGAATTGCGCAGCAGTGAAAAATAGGTCTTTAAATCTCTCAACTGTGGCATCTCCGAGATTCTCCCAAGAAACGAAACGATGATCATAGAATATAATGGCTGGCCTGAGAGATCTCTCTCACCTGTCAATTCCGTAAACTCAGCGATTACTACAGAGTCATCGTCAATTAAATATGCGTTATAATCACTGCTTGAAAAGGGCTTGATCCGATTCTGCATTAGGCACTGCCACATCCATGCAGCGACCTCTTCGGCATTGCTTGCACCATTGCTGATGCGGTCCATATAACGGCTCTTCGCATGATTGGTTATAACGATATCAGCGACCCTGTAATCGTTCAGCATGATGTGGAAGGGCTCATAAGTGCTGGGCCAATCCGTCCCCTTGTTGCGCATCATCATCACACTCCACCATAAGGGTCTTAGTATGCACTTAATGTTGTCATCTTACCTCATTGCCGAAAGTTGTACAAGTTTCTACCGTCGAGAGTAATGGCGTTTTTTTGTAAATAAGCATAAAAAAAACAGGCGCTGTTTAAGCGCCTGTTTATCTCCTGGAATCACATACTGTAATTACGGGACTTGTCCGGTCCATTACTAGTATACTCTGTCTTAATTTCGTTACGATAAGATCTTTCAATCTTCCGCACATAGGAGAGTCTGCGGACATTCTTCATAACTTCCTCGGCCCGTTCTGCATTTACATACATAACTGCATAATGCATTTTCCGAGAAACATAATGTAATGTTCCGTATTTCTCAAGGTTACGTGCCGCTTTAACGTCACTTACCCAAATGATGTATCCTGTCCGTTCCGCAAACATAAGCTAAACCGCCTTTCTCTCTCTAAATCCTAAGGGAAGCTTATCCGCAGGAGCATTTTCCCCCGCTGCCGCATCCACCTTTAGGGGAAGGATCATTACTTGGTACTTTAATGCTATCGGATACTGAAAAAGCAATCGCTTCCGACATGGAATGCAGAATGTCGTCAAGGGTCTTCTCTGCCAGCTTGAAACGAACAACTTCTTCGAACCGCTCCAGTTCCGCTTCTACTGCCGAAACCTCATCCTTTGCTGAATGATAATTCGGGTGGAAATGTCCGAATCGCTGTGTTTCTTCAAACAACTCCTTCTTAGTCTGAAGTCGTTTGACCATGGCCTGAATTTCGGGGTTCGTATCAACCCGTCCTTTCCAGTATAAGTAATCCGACACCTCGGCGGATTGATTAATCATATCGCCTAATTCATAGGCGTATGTCAGCACTTCAGCCATATCGACCGTATTTATTTCAGCTACGCTCATGAACTCAGCTCTTTTCTTCGTTAATGATCTACCGATTCAGTAGACTTTTCTATCATACCATAATCACTCGCTTGAGCAGAAGAGGAATTTCTTCGTCCTTTGGGAATAACTAACTTCATTTCCTTCCAGTCTTCCGGAGTGAGCTCTATATCTTCAACCGTTTCACCATCGTGATAGAGCAGCTGTCCGGAAACTCTCCATGGATTTCCGCTTATGCGGGAAGGGATAAAATCTAACATCTGATCTTTTAGTGCAAAACGCACCTTGACTCCCCATCTTAACCCTTGCTCCATCACCTTTTGTGCAGTCGAGCTATGATAATGCCGCCATTCTTTGCTCCAGATCTGCGGTACATTTTCTCCACCGAAGAGAATCTCCTCCTCTTGTTCAGGAGCAATAACCGGCAGGTTAAGAAAAGGATTCCCTTTGGACAGCAATCCTAGTTCTACATTCAGCTCTGGAAGAACATACGTAGCTTCGGGGTTTCCTGTTTCATCAGGAAACCAACACCACCCTACGTTTGTATCCTCCACCTGTCCTCCAATGATTCTGGAAGGCGCTAGCCCCGCGGAGTACAGTTCTTTTCGTATCTGTTCCATATATTCCGGGTCCACTATGAAATGTAAAGGACCGATACGTTCAAGATTCTCCTGTAAACGCGGATGAGCTGCGATAGCAGCTCCATCGGCTTCCGTCTGACAGGTCAAGAGAATTACTTGCGATAGTGAAGTACGGCCAATGCTTTTTGCCCATTGCTCAAGGGACATTTGAACCACCGAAGGAAGCCCGCCCATTGCATGCTCACTTATCCAGGAGATGATGTCATTCGGTGACATTCCACGCTCAGCTGCAAGTTCCAACCTCTCTTTCGTCAGCCGGAAGCTCCATATCGTATCACTTTGCTGGAGCTCAGCGCAGCCAGCCAGTGTCCATCGTACAGAATAGGGGACCTCCGGTGGAACCAGCACCTCGAAATCCGGCTGCACAATAAACTGTTCCTGTGTATCTCCAGACCCAACAGCAGCGAATGATCCCCTCTCAGCAGATAGCATTGGCTTAGCAGCGGTCCAGCGAAAACACAACATGCCCTCAGCGGTTTCTCCCAGTTCACACCAGCCAAAGCCTGTTAAACAACGTAACCAGTTCAAGCTTGACTTCTCAAGCTCATTACGGGCAACGTTACCTGTGAGATTAGAAGCCATCATCCAGTCTAATAGTGCGGGCAGCATTATCCATTTCCCGGGGATAAAATCTGCATTAGAAATTATATAACGAAAATGTTGATCGGCTGGCCCCACGCTTCCAGAGCGATTAATTACTATCCCATAAAGAATGTCACTCATCGTCGCTTCAGGAAGCTGCAGCCAACGATCCAACAGCTCCAGATCAAGCGTGTATCCGGTGTTCTGCCTGTGGATAAGTCCAAGACACAGCAGGATGTCTACCGTCACAATGACAGAAAGAGTTTTCTGTTCCTCTAATAGAGAACCTACGGAGAGCCCTTGCAAATGCTCCTCCCCAAAAGAGAGCTGCGCCGCTAAGCGGTTAAGATGCTTTTTATGAATAATCCCCTTGGCTGTCAGCGGCAACCCTTCCCAAGCGGTGAACAGCAAAGCCCGAAACAAATCTATCGCCAGTCCGGCTCCTGCTTCCATGGTAAGACTCACTAAATGCCCGGCAATGAATTGCGGCTGATACGGGAAAAATTCTTGTTCAATTGCCGGCAGCTGATCAACAGGAATCTGGTACAGCTTTTCGCCTAATATTTTATGCCTTGCAGTTAACAGCCCCTCGCGGCGCAATTCGTTCATTGCAAGCTTTTGCTCAGCACGACAAAGCGCCACAGGGCGCAATCGTTCTTCCTTCCCTTCCTCAAACGGCTGGGCAGCATAAGCTGCACATAATCGCTTTAAGACCTCTAATGCTTCTGTAGACAGCTGGTTCAATGGATGGTTCTCTCCTCTCCACTCGGCATCTTTTTAACGACATATTCATAGCCCTGCTCAGTCAAAAACATCCGGCGTCGCAAAGCGAAATCCTGTTCCCGGCTATCTTCAGATACCAGTGTATAGAAATAGGCTTTATTCTCCCCCGCTTTGGGACGGAGGATTCGACCTAGTCGCTGGGCTTCCTCCTGCCGTGATCCATAAGCTCCCGAGACTTCAATAGCAATTGACGCGTCAGGTAAATTCACCGCGAAATTCGCTACTTTTGACACCACCAGTACCTGTATATCTCCCTCGTTAAAAGCCGCATATAGCTCGTCTCTTTCACGCTGCTTCGTTTTGCCGGTAATTAAAGGCGCCCCGATCCTGTCAGCCAGTTCACTTAACTGGTCGAGATATTGTCCAATAACCAGCACCGAAGAACCTGTATGGACCTTTAGAAGCTTGGCTACAATTTCAGCTTTGGCAGGATTGCAGGAAGCCATACGAAATTTTTCTTTTGCCGCCGCGTACATATATTCTTGTTTAAGCTCCGGATTCATCGGCACAATGATCTCTACACATTCCACTTCAGCGATCCAGCCCTGCTGCTCCAGCTCCTTCCAAGGCAAATCGTAGCGTTTCGGTCCGATTAAAGAGAACACATCCCCTTCCTTCCCGTCTTCTCTAACCAAAGTGGCTGTAAGCCCCAGTCGACGTGTAGCCTGAATGTCTGCTGTAGCCCGAAATACAGGCGCTGGAAGCAGGTGAACCTCATCATATATAATCAAGCCCCAATTGCGTTCGTTAAACAGCTTCATATGGAGAAACGGACCGTCTTTGGACGAACGATGCGTTAATATTTGATAGGTGGCAATGGTGACTGGCCGCACTTCTCTTTTTTCACCCGAATATTCACCAACTGCCTCCCCAGCCAAATCTGTTCGCTCCAGCAATTCATCCATCCATTGCCTTACGGACGTTGTATTTGAAGTTAAAATCAGGGTTTCACATTGGAGACTTTCAAGTACTGCTACTCCTACAATTGTCTTCCCTGCGCCACAAGGCAGCACCACCACACCGCTTCCCCCTTGTCCTTCTGTCCCTTGAAACAGCTGAACGGCCTCCTGCTGATATTCACGTAAGCCAAATGAATCGTTTGCCGAATCAGCCTTGCAGGTATCGAGATTCTCCTTCCAGGTCAAGCTAAGCGCTTGCCCTTCATGATATCCGGCGTAGTCGAGAACTGGATACCCCAATCTCATCAGCTCTTGTTTCAAAAGCCCTCTATTCTCCGCGGGGCACGAGCATTCCAGAGGATTTATTCTCAGTAGACCCAACGCTTTTAGACCTTGTACATCACTCAATTCATTCAAAAGCTCAGGAGCATCCGCTCTTAACATAACGACCTCATTCTGAGTCTCTTGGCCATGAAGAGTCAGCTTTCCATATCTGGACAAAAGAGTTTCAATTTCCTCCTCCAATCCTGTGGGAACACCCCAGCGTGCAAGGTGATGCAGGCTAGTGATAATCTCCTCAGCAGTATAATTAAGCGCAGCTGCATTCCAAAGAGATAAAGGGGTAATTCGGTAGGTATGGTAAGCAGGAGGACTTTTTATCAGCTCCGCGAAGGTCCCTAGCTTTTTCCTTGCCACCTCAAAATCCGGATGAGCACATTCCAGTAAAATTGTCCGGTCCCTGCGTACGATGCAAGCTCCTGATCCATTCATAGCTTTTCCTCCCTAGTGTTCAAGTGATTTAAGCTTGCGCTATGTAATTTTGTTTATTTTCATATAACAGGAAAAAGCCCATCCCCGCATAACGGTCATGAGCTTCCCTATCTGACTATTTAATGTAAGTGCTGCTGCGAAATATCATGGAGGGCTTCACCAGCTTCATCCGCAAAAATGTCGCGCACAGCCAGATCTCCAATCGACACTACGCCCACCAGCTTCTGGTCACGTGTCACCGCCAGCCTGCGAATTTGCCAGCCAGCCATTAACTCTGCAGCCTCATCTACTGAAGTATTCTCCGAGACGGCCTGAATCTCTTTACTCATTACAGTTTCCACTGAGGTTGAACCAGGATGTTTAGCCGCATAACCTCTAATCACGAGATCGCGGTCAGTAATTACACCGAGCAGTGTCTTATGTTCTTCATTATCAACAACAGGTATAAATCCAGTGTCATAATCTCGCATTTTCACGGCAACTTCATACACATTATCTTGCAGCGTAACCGTTGCAGGCTCCTTCGTCATAACCTCTTTCACTGTCTTCAAGAATGAACCCTCCTAATCATGGTCTCCATGTTATGGGAATAGGTTCTCCTCTATGAAACGAAATTATACGATTGTGTTCTCACGCATACAGGAATTCGCCATAGCAATGAGCAGCTTCATTCCGTGCAGCATGGCATCTTCGTCAAAATCAAATTTGCTATGATGATGTGGATAGTCAGCCTCTTTATCCGGATTTCCGGCACCCACAAACATAAAGCAGCCTGGAATCTCCTTAACATAATAGGCAAAATCCTCAGCTGGCATCAGCTTTTCCATCCGAATCACTTCAACAGATTCTCCTAAAGCCGCTGGGGCCACCTCGAAAAACCGCTGCACTTCACCATCGTGATTTACGAGGGGAGGATATCCCATAACGTAATCTATCTTAGCTTCTGCCCCGTAAGCGCTGGCAATAGAAACGGTCATTTCTTCGATTCGCTGGCGTATCAAATGCCGTGTCTCCTCGTCGAATGCCCGTACTGTCCCTGTGATCCTGCATTGCTCGGCAATGACATTTTGGGCGAATCCTCCTTGGATGGTCCCTACACTGAGTACAGCGGGCTCCAGCGGGTTCACAGAGCGGCTTACAATGCTCTGGAGCTGGGTCACCAGCGCCGCTCCCGCCACGATGCTATCAATGGTACGGTTCGGCATGCCGCCGTGTCCGCCTTTGCCAATGATATCTATAAAAAACTCGTCCGCAGATGCCATCAACGGTCCCGGAGCACTCCCTACAGTTCCCATAGGCAATGGAGTCCACAGATGCAGACCATACACCGCATCCGCTCCTTCTAACATGCCTTCGGCAATCATTCCCTGCGCCCCTCCTGGGCATACTTCCTCTGCGGGCTGAAAAAGAAAACGCAGCTCGCCTTCCAGCTCCTCAAGCCGGCTGCTGTAGTAAGAGGCTACACCGAGCAGTATGGAAGTGTGGCCATCATGTCCACAGGCATGCATTACCCCTTCATTTTGCGAAACGTAATCCTTCTTATTCTCCTCTTTAATAGGTAGGGCGTCCATATCCGCGCGAAGAACAACGGTTTTCCCCGGCCGCTTTCCCCGTAGTATGCCAAGCACACCATACCCTGTCCCGCTTCTTCTGACTTCAATTCCGAATTTGGCTAACTTATCTGCTATAAATGCTGACGTTTCCTTTTCATGAAAAGACAACTCCGGATGACGATGCAAATGGCGTCTCCATTCTACGATCTCCGGCATGAGCGAATCAACCGCTAAGCTCTTCATAAGTTCTCCATCCCCTTCTCGATAAACCCGCATCCATAGCAAGCGATAGCAGTCCTGTTCACTTTGTTCCAGCCGCGAACGACTATAATTCTTTTATTGTAGCAGAAACGCAAAAAACTGGGTATTGTTAGGCACTGCCTACTCTTGCACAACCTTTAGAAACATACTATCATGAGGTAGAACATCAGCAATCGGATCAGAAATTCATCATTATACTTCATAAGGGGGATATGCGTGCTATGATTTTTGAGAACACGGGCCTCGTAGGATTGAAGAGTGATCTTCTCTATCTGGACGAGAGTGCCACAAAAGCTGGCTTCATCCGCTGGCAATGGGAATACTATCGTGCCACTTACGACTGCAAAATTGAAGACCCACAGGATGGTGGCGAATACTTCCTACGCATTAACACTCGCGCTGTCGAGGGAAAGCTAGAGAAGTCTGATGCCGTACTTGCAATTGAAGCCGTATACTTAGGAAAAGCAACCTTCCCTCATGGCCTGGAATATGAATCTCCGGTGCCAAAACCAGTATTGGACACTGCTGCTAAGCGGATTCTTGAATTAAAGCAGCTGTTAGAGGCTTGAGTAACAGAAAGGGAACGACGAAACAAAATGTCAGCCTGCCCAAAAGAGGAACACCCGATTTCCAACTACTTATCTTAACACTACTACTTGTGGGTTTCGGTCTAGTCATGGTCTTCAGTGCTAGCTCAAGCTTAACCTTAGCAAGCTCGAAGTTCGGTAATGACCCTCTATATTTCATTAAACGCCAAGTGATCTGGATCGTACTCGGAACCGTTGTTATGTTTATAGCTATGAACATTCACTACAGTAAGTTTAAGAAGTGGTATGTACCTATTTTTATCATCACCGTTATACTTCTGCTCGTGGTAGCCTTCTCTGAAAAAATTAATGGTGCCAAGAGCTGGCTTAGTATCGGAAAACTTGGAATTCAACCCACCGAATTAGCCAAAATATCGATTATCCTGTATATCTCAGCACTCATCACCAAAAAAGGTGAACGGTTTAGAGATTTCCGTACAGGATATATCCCTGTAATGGTCATCGTGGGTATTGTTGCCGGACTTATAATGATGCAGCCGGATTTAGGTTCTTGCCTCATTCTCGTAGCTACCAGCGGACTTGTTATTTATGCCGGCGGTGCCAGCATGAAGCATATTCTGGGCTCTATAGCACTGCTAGTGCTGGGTGTAGGACTAGTTGTAGGCGCCAAAGCAGCGATTGATTCCTTATCTCCATCCGATAAAGCCACTGACACTCAGGATTATAGAAAAGGTCGTATCGTTGCCTTTTTAGATCCTTATCAGGTTGCTGAGGGTGATGGTTATAACATTATTCAATCCTTAACCGCTCTTGGCCAAGGTGGAGTAAGTGGTTCCGGCTTCGGCAAAAGCATTCAAAAGCTGGACTATCTAAAATACCCTTATACGGACTTTATCTTCCCCGTAATTGGTGAAGAGTTCGGCTTTCTTGGGACCTCCATATTTTTGATGTTATATTTGTATTTTATCTGGCGAGGTATTCTAATCGCTTTAAGGTGTAAGGATCCCTTTGGTACGCTCGTCGGAATTGGGATTATGGGCCTCATAGCCATTCAGGCCTTTGTCAATATCGGCGGTGTAACCAATACAATCCCTCTTACCGGCGTTACCTTGCCGTTTATCAGCTACGGGGGCTCTTCACTCCTTGTCAGCATGCTGTGCATGGGAATTATGCTAAGCATCTCAAGAGAAACCAACCTTCCTGCCAAAGAGGAAGTAACGAAATCTGTAACAACGGTTAGACAGGTTCGTTCCCGGTAAGCTTTATAAAGCCGGAGGTTAGGGAATTTACACATAAAAAAGCAGCCCAGGGAATTAACCTTGGACTGCTTTTTTGTGTACAAGTTTTTTAAGAGATTTCATCATTCTTGAAAGCTACGCCTTCAACTTTGACATTTACCTCAACAATATGAAGTCCAGTCATGCTCTCCACAGCTTCACGTACGTTCTGCTGAAGCATCCGGCACACTTCGTGGATCGGTGTTTCATAGAGAACGATAATTCGTAGATCTACTGCTGCTTCCAGCTGTCCTACTTCAACGGTAACGCCCTTCTGAACGTTCTTACCGCTTAGACGTTTCGCCCAGCCTTCTGACAGGCCACCAGACATGGCTGCAATTCCCGGAGTCTCCAAGGCAGCCAAACCGGCAATTTTTGAGACGACGTCATTTGAAATTCGTATATTTCCCATTTCCAGTTGAAGTTGTTCTGCCATGCCATATCCCCCCTACACTCATTATCAATTATTGTAATTCCAAAACAGGCTAAAAAGCAAATCACTTTATCGCTTTCTCGTTTACACCTAGGAACAATTTGGGTATATTGATTATGAATTCAATCTAAATACATAGATAGGAGTGTCCTTTACATTGAAAAAATGGATTTCACCATCACTGATGGGTATCGCCTTTATCCTTAGTGCGATCGGCCATTATGCCGATTGGGATCATACCCTGCAGTTCATTCTCTCAGCAATCGCTGTGGTGTTTGTGGCTGGTTTTCTCGGCCGGGCCACTGAAAGTGTAGCTCATTATGCCGGACAACGACTGGGCGGCTTCCTAAACGCCACCTTCGGCAATGCTGCTGAGCTAATCATTGCCTTCTTCCTGGTTAAGGAAGGATTGTTCGACATGGTCAAAGCCAGTCTTACCGGTTCTATTATCGGCAACCTGTTGCTTGTTCTAGGATTGAGTATTTTCGCCGGCGGGATGAAGTTCAAAGTTCAGAACTTCAACGTAACCCTTGCCGGAATGAATGGCTCCCTGATGATCGTTGCCGTCATTGCCTTATTTGTTCCCGCTATGTTCTTTACCACCCACTCTATTACGGAGAAGGATACCGATGTGCTCAGTTTAATCGTTGCCGGGCTGCTCATCGCTTCGTACATAGCTTGGCTAATCTTCTCCATGATCACGCATAAGAAACATCTAGAGGACGTTACAGAAGAGGGTAAAGAAGAATTAGCTCATGAACATGCCCCTGCTTGGTCCAGAAACAAATCCATCCTTTATCTCGTGCTTGCCACTGTAATGGTAGCCTTCGTGAGTGAGTGGCTGGTAGGAACGTTAGAGACTTTGACAGAACGTTTCGGATTCAGCGAGCTGTTTGTAGGTGCGTTCCTCGTAGCTATCATCGGTAATGCCGCAGAGCATAGTGCAGCCATTATGCTGGCCATGAAGAACAAAATCGGTGCAGCAGTAGAAATTGCGGTTGGAAGCAGTCTGCAAATCGCCCTGTTCGTAGCACCTGTCCTAATCTTCGCCAGTTATTTCATGGGTGATACAATGGACATAGTTTTTACGACCATCGAAATTGTCGCCATCGGTGTAGCTGTCTTTATTGCCAAATCAATTACTCAGGACGGCTCGACTAACTGGTATGAGGGTCTCTTGTTATTAACGGTCTACCTGATTTTAGGAGTCTCCTTCTATCTCGTATAATCATTATTAACCATTGTACACAACAAAAAGCGCACATGAGCGATTCGTCCTCATGTGCGCTTCTATAAATACTTAAGAAACCGATATTTATTCTTCCTTCGCTTTGTTGTTCAAAGCCTCGTAGAGTACTGCTAAGTTACGCTCCAGCTTACTTAGTACCATCTTACCAGTAATCTCTGGGACCAAACCTGCTCTAACCGCAAAATCCACTTCTCTGGAGAAACCGTACATCTGGGTATCCAGCACTTCCTCATAGAGAGGGCAGTAGCGTGTTGCCAGATTCTCCATCTGCACTTCTATAAGTTGCTGAATTTTATCGGCATCTTCTTGTAGAAGATTGATTGCTTTAAGATTATACTGTTCCTGTAATTCCGATGAAGTCATGCCTCTATCCCCCCCATGTCCAAAAGTTAAGCTGCTTTTACTATTTTACTTAATATTAGACGAAATCCGGTATCAATACAACAATTCAGTTTATACTAACCATATATTTAAAAGAACCTGCTGCGTTATCCTATCAAGTTTCGTATCTACTTCTAGAAAAAACGCCCCACCGAAAACCGGTAGGACGTTTTTAGCACGACTATTACTCAGCAACAACTGTGAATTTCAAACCGTGTTTTGCAAACACTTCAGTCATTGCCTTCTTAGCTTCTTCAGCATCTGCCCCATGAACATGAAGCTCATAGCTTTGGCTGGATACCAAAGTAGTGAACAAACCAAGGATACTTTTAACATCAATGTACTTGTTGTCCGCTTGAAGAACGATTGAAGAGTTGAACTGGCCTGCCGTTTGGGCAATATCGACAATTGCCGCATTGTTACTGGACATAGAAATCCCTCCGCAACTTGATTATAAAACTTTAGTCTTTTGTTATCATTTCTTATGATACATTGAATCCGCTTACTTGTGCAAGGAGTTTTCTTGTTATTACATTTTATTTCAAGTTTTCAGGATTCAGACCTTCGAGTTCCGGCAACACAAAAATTCCATCCTTACGGATCAATACATCGTCAAAATAAATTTCACCGCCGCCATAATCGGGACGTTGGATCAACACAAGATCCCAGTGAATGGAGGAGCGGTTACCGTTATCTGTAACATCATATGCTTGTCCTGGCGTAAAGTGCAGGCTGCCTGCGATTTTTTCGTCAAAAAGAATATCATTCATCGGGTGAAGAATGTAAGGGTTAAAACCAATAGCGAATTCGCCAATATGACGTGCTCCGTCATCTGAATTCAAAATTTCGTTCAAACGGGCGGAGTCATTGCTGGTGGCTTCAACAATTTTTCCGTTCTCGAATTTGAATTTGATATTTTCAAAGGTCACTCCATTATATACTGACGGTGCATTATAGCTGATCGTTCCATTTACAGAATCGCGAACTGGGGCGCTGTAAACCTCGCCATCCGGAATATTTTTTTGCCCGGAGCATTTCTCTGCACCGATTCCTTTAATCGAGAACTTAAGATCTGTTCCAGCACTCAAAATATGTACCTTATCCGTTCTGCGCATGAGATCAGCTAAAGCATCCTGAGCCTTGTCCATCTTGGCGTAATCCAAATTACACACTTCGAAATAAAAGTCCTCAAACGCTTCAGTGCTAATATTCGCAAGCTGAGCCATGCTCGCATTCGGATAACGCAGTACTACCCACTTCGTATGCTTCACACGTTGTTCGCTATGCACTGGATGAGAGTACAGCGAGTTATACAATTTCATATTTTCTTCAGGAACATCGGACAGATCGTTCACATTCTCACCTGCACGAATCCCGATATAACAATCCATTTGCTTCATCCGGTTCAAGTCAATTTCAGCCCATGTCTGAAGACTCTCACGAGTTGCGTATTTAAGCATGCTGCGCAGGACTGTACGATCTGTTAATTGTACAAAAGCATGACCGCCGGCCTTGCCGATTTCCTCTACAACAGCTTTGATTAAATCTCTTTCATTGCCAATCATTTCGACGAGCACGTTCTCGCCTGGCTGGACATTTACAGAATAACCGACTAGGTTAGCTGCCAGCTTTTGAATTCTGGGATCTTTCATTGTGTATTCTTCCTTCCTCTGTCTAAAAAATAAGCAAGCTTTTCTATTGTAGCACGCCCTGTATGGAGCGCAAGACCTGTGGGATAATGTGAAAATCAACGAAAGCCTGAAAAATTCACCTGTGATACATAAGTTTCATTATCAGATTTATTCCCCGCTTCCGAGTAGGTAACCTTACGATTTAAGGTGAGCTTTCTCGGCAGATTATGTTTTGTATCAACGGTTAAATGGTAGACAGTCTCAACATTAGCTTGTTTCAGCTTTTGCTGTAATTCATTATTTTTCTTCTCCCATAGCTCCACCAAAGCTTGCGTAACCGCCTGATCGTTCTTTGTTATTTTTCCTGCAGAATCTGGTGTTTCAGGTCGAAGGTCTTGCATCTCTTTTTCCAATTCAGCAGTCAGCTGCTTTCTGGCCTCAGCAGGCGTCAGCTCGATCCGCAGCACATTTGTCCCTCTGCCTGCACCCGCATCTTCAGTCACATTAGCCTCCATGGATTGCAGCTCCTCCAGCTGTTTCAACGGATTAAGCAAAGCAAGCGGATTTCCGTCCTCAGAGGAACCTTCAGTGGTCAACGCTACCCATTCCCCCTCTTTTTTCTCTAGCTGACTATGGAAAGCTTTCATAGAAGTGATGCTGCTTTTTAAATCTTTAGCGCTATTTGCTGATTTTTTTGTGGATGAGGATTTATCAGGAAGCAGTGTATACAGATTGACCTTCTTATGGTCCTGTACTGTGCCTTCGTAAAATATCATGGATTCCGGAACGGTCTTTCCACCCTTTGTAAGCATGGTTGACCCTTTAAAAGTAACCCCATCGCTGCCCGTTATACCCGCTAACACCAAACTTAGATCTTCCTTGGCTGGTTTGTCTCTAATAACACTGCAACCGCTGTTGAACACGCAGGACAAGGTAAAAATCATAAGAACTAACCCCTTCAGTAATAATGACTTTCTCACGGTCATCAGGCCTTTCTTGGAGTATTTTACTTTACAGCCCACTATAGGGTTCTCCCTTCCTGCGCGCCTTATACAGATGCAAATACGTTGCTGCTATCGGTTTTCATACATTGCTCTAAGCTCTAGCTTATGCGCGTTCGTCGCTTGCTTCTGAATGTCAGTACATACCACCTTCAGACTCACGAAGTTACCGCTGCCAGTCGCCACGCCGTTGTCTCTATAGGACACAGTTGACCTTAATTACAGTATTTTGCGGTATTTCGTATGCCAACGGACTCCAGCGCAGCTATTTACCCGAATTGTGCCCGATATGCCCCCATTACTAAGCAATAGTGTCTCTGGTGTCCGATAACATGCCCCAAAGGCAAAATACACGCCAATAGCGTCATCTGAGTCCGAAGGCCTCGCAGCATGATGAATACACCAGTCGAAGCAGCGAGCCAACTAACAAAACAATGACCAGCAACTCCTTATTACGGGAGAACCGCTGTTCAAATGCTAATGCGCGAATATGACCGTTGCAGTCGCCACGCCGTTATCTCTATCGGACACAGCTGACCCTTAACGCAGCATTTCCCGATATTTCCCATACCAACGGACTCCAGCGCAGCTATTGACCTTAAAAACGCACAAAATGAGTCTTTTTCCAAGCAATAGTGTCTCTGGTGTCCGAAAACATGCCCCAAAGGCAAAATACACGCCAATAGCGTCATCTGAGTCCGAATGCATCGCAGCGGCATATTTGATACACAGTCGAAGCAGCAAGCCATCTGCCAAAACAAAAAGCAGCGACTCTCCAATAACGGGAGAACCGCTGCTCTGCTATTTTTTTTACTTATGAGGCAATCCCTTCACACCGCTGCCATTCTCTTTAGTGTCAACGATCACTTGGTTACGCCCATTGTTCTTAGCTTTATACAGTGCCATATCTGCTCGATAGAACAGGGATTCGACGCTTACACGTTCGTCCATCCAGCTCCATTCCGCTATACCGCAGGACACTGTTACATTAGGTTCGGTCTCATTCATCACTCGCTTACGAATACGTTCAGCCACATTTACTGCCTGTTCTACTCCCATTAATGGTAAATAGACCGACAGTTCTTCTCCACCCCACCTCGCAGCAATATCCCCTTGACGGATGGAGGACTTCACAATTTCACTGACCTCTTTTAAGATCTTGTCGCCCTTTTGATGACCATAGGTATCATTCACCATCTTGAACTGATCGATATCCACAACAATTAAGCAACCGCAAAAATCTGTAGACTGCCGTTCCTTTATTTCTTCGTCCAGATAATGACGAGCATAAAGTCCAGTTAGGCTATCTCTGTTCGCTAGACGTCTAACTTCGGCATGCAGCCTTGCATTCCCTACAGCTAGTCCAATATGCCCCGCCATCGCCTGAAGCAATCTGTAATTGTCATAAGAGAAATAATGGGCATCGCGATGCGCCAACATGATGGCACCACGCACTTCACCACCTACACTTAAAGGTGTGGCAATCAGCGACTGCGACCCGGTAGCATTCATTAAACGAGAAGTAGTATTAGGATTATCTATGTAGTTAGACATGATTAATGATTCCCCAGTAGTATAGACCTTCCCGCCTAAACCTTGTCCTACTTCTAAAATTTCATTTTGCAAGGAGGAATGATTGCAAGCAATAACCTCTAGCCCGCCCTTTTCTTCGTTCATATGTAAAATACAGCAGTAGTCAGCGCCAAACATCTCAAGCAGCTCTTCAAACGCAAATTGAAAAATATCCCCTAAACGCAAGCTCTGATTCAGCCGTTGTGTAAGTTCGTTACTCATACGCAGCTCACGAATGAGCTGATTGGAGCGTTCATACAGCTTGGCATTCTCAAAAGCAGTACCTGCGGTATCCGCCACCATCGAGAGAAACCGTAAATCTACATCCATAAAGATCGAGTTATCCATCACCATGTGGAATACGCCATAAACCCCTTGCTTCCCGCCTAGCGGAAGACCAATCTCTACAATGTGTTGATCTTCAGTGTTGGTGTTCAGAGCAACACGGCCGTCTTTAAATGCTCTAGCGCAGACATCATCACTGGACATCTGAAACGGTAAAGGTTTGACCTGCGGATGAGTGCTGCGGTGATCTTGCGACATAAACAGCTCAAGCCTAGCACCAGGGTACATTGCAGAAATGCTATCTATAACCTCCGTAAGCACAGCGTTCACATCAATATTGTCATGCATCCGCTGAACGATCTGAAATAACAAGGAGCGGCGATTGCTCTCACGTTCAGCATGTTGATGAACACTCGCAAGATCAGTTACAAAAATATGTTCAAACTTATGATAGAATATGGTCCTGTACTGCAAAGATATAGCCTCAGCAGTATCTCGTCCACCCATTAAATATTGTTGTGTCGGCATAGCACAGCCCAGGAAGGCAAAAATTTCTTTGTCAACGCGAGTGATGAGCGGTATAGTAAAAAAGCTCATATCCTGACCCTGCACCGTAAGTTGAACAGATGAGGTTGCGCCAGAAAGTAAACTAGCTGCAGCCGCTTGCTCCCATTGGTGCCTCCATCGTTCTTGCTGATCGGCAATATTAGCAAAATATCTGCCTTCAAAATTCAGCACACACCAATCCCATGATTTAGCGAATGGTAGAGCCTCTAGCCCATCGATCCATTCCTCGAAGCTGTCTGCAATCAGATTGGCCAAATATGGGAAGTCATGGGACACTATTTCCGTTTCCCTAAGCCAGGCGGTGGGATCTTCGGAATCTCTACTAGTGTGCAATTTGTCCTGTATCAGCATACGACTGTCTTGAGAAGCGTATGCTTTCTGTTCTGACATAACGAAGATCCCCTTTGCTTCTCATTTAAGAAAAAAAACCTTCCCAATTAACATCTAATTAACTATATTTTACTCCCTTTCTTTGTGTATTGCATTATATTTTCCTTATTTCCGGGATTTTTTTTAGGACCAAAGAACTAACGACAAAGAATGACAAAAACTCTTTTAATATGCGCTTGACTTTATATGCTACTTTCATATAATATTTATTGTTGAACAAGACTGTAACAAGTCTTACTTGGGCGTAACGTTGTGTCACCCTCACGCATTTCGTTACTGCCAGGGCAGCGGCTGAACTTCCCTGGTAGTGTGGAAGCCAATAATGCTAATCACGGATACGAAATGCGGCGCAAATAGAGCCCTAACCTGAAATTTCAAATATAAAGGAGTCTACTATAACATGGCACGTTACACCGGACCTAAATTCAAACTCAGCCGCCGTCTGGGCATTTCCCTTAGCGGTACAGGCAAAGACCTGAAACGCCCTTTCCCACCAGGACAACACGGCGCTAACCAACGCAGAAAAGTAAGTAACTACGGAATGCAGCTTTTGGAAAAACAAAAACTGCGTCACATGTACGGCTTGGGAGAGAAACAATTCCGTACTCTCTTCGCTAAAGCACAAAAACTTCCAGGTCTTGCGGGCGAAAACTTCATGTTCTTGCTTGAAAGCCGCTTGGACAACCTAGTTTACCGTCTTGGATTTGCTAACTCCCGTGCTGGAGCACGTCAGTTGGTATCCCACGGACACGTAACTGTAAACGGCAAAAAAGTCGACATCGCTTCTTACCGTGTAAGCTTAGGCGACGTTATCGGTCTTCGCGAGAAGAGCCAAGGCATGGCTTCCATTAAAGAAGCTCTTGCTAACCGTAACCACCTTCCAGCTTACCTGGAATATGCTGAAGGATCTTTCGAAGGTAAATATATTCGTTTGCCAGAACGTTCCGAGCTTTCCCAGGATATCGATGAGAAACAAATCGTCGAGTTCTACAACCGTTAATATCTCGCTTTTAGCGGGTATGACCGAAGCCTCCGGATTAATCCGGGGGCTTTTTGTTATGTCAATATCCTAAATTCCATGCCGTTTGTAAAAGGTTATGCTCCCGCAAATCATACCCTAAATTACTTTATTTATAATTTTTGCACAAAAGTCGAATCTTAAGACCATGAGAATCAGGTAGAAGCGCATTCAAAAACGCCAATTTATGCTATAATAATTCCGTTAAAAGGAGGAATTATCGTCGATGGCTCAAGAGAACAAGAAAAAAAACGCTAAGAAGCCTTCACCCCGCAGATCCGCCCTAAGCAGGTTCGGTTCTGTAGTTAAGTGGATGTTTATTCTTGGAATAATAGGCGTTCTATTTGCCGGTGGTGCTGTAGCAGGCTATGTCGCTTCCATTGTGAAGGATGAACCTGTTCGCTCCGAAGAAATGATTCAGCAGCAGGTCAGTCAAAATGCGATCACCGGATTCGCTTATTTCCGAGACGGCGCACCGATCGGCCAGCTTCGGACAGAAGAAGACCGAAGGCTCATTGAATTCAACGATATCCCCCAGCTTATTATCGATGCAGTTCTCGCTATAGAGGACAATAATTTTAATGAGCATAATGGCGTGGATTTCAAAGGCACCTTGCGTGCCGTCAAACAAAAGCTTCTCAATGAATCCGTTCAGACCGGAGGCAGTACACTCACCCAGCAGCTCGCAAGACGTGTATTCCTGAATCTGGATCGGACAGAAGATCGCAAAGTAAAAGAAATTCTACTTTCTCTTAGATTGGAACGCTTCTTGACCAAACAAGAAATATTAACGGCTTATCTGAATAAGGTTCCTTTCGGCAATGGTTCGAATGGCTACAATGTATTCGGAATTAAAGCAGCAGCCAAAGGGATATTCGGTCTAGACGATCTGGACAAATTGAACGTGGCTCAAGCAGCTTATTTGGCTGGTCTTCCGCAGCTCCCTTCCACTTATTCTGCATTTAATGGCATAGGTGAATTCAACGAAAAAGCTTTCAACAGAGCTATGGACCGTCAACATCTTGTACTTCGTCGTATGCTTGAGGAGAATAAGATCACTACCTCTCAATATGATGAAGCCCTTCAATTTGATATCAAGAGTTCTCTGGCGCCGCACACCAAAAAAGCCTATGCTACCTATCCATATCTGATGATGGAGACTGAGCGTAAAGCATCCGAGATCCTTCTATCATTGAATGAAGAGAAAAATGGCACAACGGATGCCAATAGCACTACTGACAATGCCGTGTTACTTGAGGAAGCAAGACAGCAGCTCATGACCGGCGGTTATCGAGTCTACACAACCATTGATAAAAAAGTTTACAATGCAATGCATAGTGTCTCAGAAGACAGCAATAATTTTACTAAAGACAGCAAAACCAAAGGTATGGAACAAACGGCTGGCATGTTAATCGACAACAAAAGCGGAGCCATTCTCGGCATGATTGAGGGTCGCGACTTCAATATTGAGCAGATGAATTATGCTACCCAAATGATCCGTCAGCCCGGATCGACTATGAAGCCAATTTCAGCTTATTTACCAGCCTTAGATGCAGGGCTGATTCAGCCTGCCGGGATTGTGGATGACGCGCCAATTATTCTAAAAGACGGCGGAAAAGGATTCCACATTCCTAAGAATGCCAACAATCGCTATCAAGGTCTGGTCACTGCCCGTTACGCACTTAACAAATCGCTCAACTTGCCTGCGCTTAAGCTGTTTAATGAAAAGGTCGGAATAGAGAAATCTTGGGCCTTTACTAAAAAGCTGGGGATCACCACCCTCACAGATGATGATTACAGCGCGCAGACTGGGGTTATAGGCGGTCTGAAATACGGAGTATCCGTAGAAGAGTTAACCAATGCCTATTCCGCTATCGGTAACCAAGGAGCTTTTAATGATGCCTACATGATTGAGAAAATCGTCAATTCAGAGGGCAAAATTATCTATCAGCACAAGGTTAATCCTGAGCAAGTATTCTCTAAGCAAACAGCTTACCTAATGACAGATATGCTGCGAACTGTAATTACAGAGGGTACAGCCAGCACAGTAAAAAGAGAATATAAACACTCTAAAGAAATTCCGATTGTCGGTAAGACTGGATCTACCCAGAATTATGGAGACGTATGGTTTATGGGCTACACTCCTGATGTCACACTGGGAATGTGGGTCGGCTATAAAGAGCAAATCAACACTCTTACGGGAGATACACAAAAACGTCAAGCCCAAACATTATGGGCAAAAGTGTTGAATGCTGTCATTGATAAGCAGCCGGAACTATTCGTCACAGACAAATTTGCACAACCTGAGGGAATTATCAAAAAGACAGTTTCCGCATATAGCGGCAAACTGCCAACATCCCTGACTGATAAATTCACAACGGATATATTTAATACAAAATATGTGCCAAAAGAGAGTGACGACGGGATTTCCAAAGCCAAGTATATTACTTACAAAGGCGTCAATTATATCCCGTTGGAAGGCACTCCAGAGGAGTTCCTAAAGGAAAAAATCGTCGTTAAACGCGAGAAGCCGATACAGGAACTAGTCAAAGAACTCCTGGCTGCCTTCCCTAAGATGAAGGATCATAAATCACTGGAGTATTATATGCCAGCCGATGCCAAGACGGATTTCCCAACAGAAGTTGATCCACGTGTGGACGATGGGGCTTCCCCTGCTGCTCCCGGAAATGTTAACGTCTCTTATAGCACTGGTAAAGCGGTCATCAACTTCTCCGCTAGCAGCTCGGCAGATGTTGTGGGATACCGCTTATATCGTTCATTAAACGGAGGTTCTTTCCAGAAGCAATCTATACTCATGGCAGATGAGAACAAGGTATTCACACCGGGTACACCTGCAAGTGCTAATGCAACCTTTTATGTAACCGCCGTGGATGTTGCAGGTAATGAGACGGCTTCTGGCAGCGTTGCTGGAGGGATTACACCAACACCCGAAGCAACTCCTACACCTGATCAACAACCTGGTACAGAGGCGCCTACAGAGCCTGAGACGACACCAGGAGACGTTATTGAGGATCCAGGTAACATTCTCCCGCTACTACCGACGGAAACACCAGCCGGCGGAGGTAACAGTACTGGAGGCAGTAATAATACCACAGCAGGTAATAATGCAGGGACACGTTAACCCAAAGATCATTAAATAATTTTACACAGCAAAACACCGTTCCCATGAATTCATCGGGGAACGGTGTTTTTTTACAATTCATTCTAATCCTCAATCGTGGATAGATCTCCTGTCGGTAAATGCAGCTCCCATGCCTTCAGGACACGCCGCATAATTTTACCTGATCGTGTCTTCGGAAGTTTATCCTTAAACTCGATTTCCCGCGGGGCAGCATGTGCAGACAGACCCGCTTTGACAAAAGCGGCGATCTCCTCTTTCAAGGCAGCAGTTGGAGTATAACCTTCTCTAAGCGAGATAAAAGCCTTAATAATCTCCCCCCGCACAAGATCCGGTTTGCCGATTACACCCGCTTCTGCCACTGCCGGATGCTCCACTAATTTGCTCTCCACTTCAAATGGACCAATACGCTCACCAGAAGAGTTGATAACATCATCAATTCGTCCCTGAAACCAGAAGTATCCTTCGTCATCCATATAAGCTGAATCGCCAGAAATGTACCAGCCAGGAATCCGGAAATATTCCTCATACTTCGTCTGATTGTTCCAGATCGTTTTCATCATGGATGGCCACGAAGTTTTTATCGCAAGATTCCCCATAGAAAAAGGCGGGAGAACATTTCCCCGGTCATCCAGAATCGCTGCTTCAATCCCCGGTAACGGACGGCCCATCGAGCCTGGTTTGATATCCATTGACGGATAATTACAAATCAATTGTGCCCCTGTTTCAGTCATCCACCAAGTATCATGAATACGCTGATTGTAAAATTTATCTCCCCAACGTACTACTTCCGGATTTAACGGTTCACCAACCGATAGAACATGGCGCAAACTGCTTAAATCAATCCCCTGTAAAGAGTGCTCCCCTGCACCCATCAACATACGAAAAGCTGTAGGTGCGCTGTACCATACAGATACCTTATTCCGTTCGATTGTCTTATACCAATCCTGAGGACTAAAGCGGCCACCTCTGACTACATTGGTCACCCCGTTTAACCAAGGGGCAAATATGCCGTATGAAGTTCCGGTCACCCAGCCAGGATCTGCCGTACACCAGTATATATCGTCTTGACGTAGATCTAGCACTACTCTACCTGTATAATAATGTTGAATCATTGCTCTATGCACATGATAAACGCCTTTGGGCTTACCTGTAGAACCAGAAGTATAATGCATAATAAGGCCATCGTCCAAATCAAGCCATTCTAAATTAAGATCAGCAGAAACGTTAGCCATCTCTTCTGCGAATCCTAAGTTTCCTTGCTCAATATCAGTTGCTCCACCTACTAGAAAAATATGACGCAGCTCAGGAAGCTCTTCTCGCTTGACCCGATGCAGCAATTCTGGCGTAGTTACCAGCGCAACAGCCCCACTATCCTCCAAACGATCCTTAACTGCTGTTTCCATAAAGGCTTCAAATAAGGGTCCTGCTATGGCTCCGATTTTGAGAATACCTAGCAGACTGAAATACAGTTCCGGTTGGCGAGGCATAAAAATAAATACCCTATCTCCTTTACTGATGCCATATTTACGCAATACATTTCCGAACCGGTTCGACCGCTCCTGCAGATCGGCAAATGTATAGGATTCTTCCCGTACAGTGTCACTGTAGAGTAGGGCCGTTGCCGCTCCCCGCCCTTCATCCACATGGCGATCAACGGCTTCATAGGCCATATTAACCTTGCCGGTTTCATACCATGAGAAATTACGTTCAACATCCTCCCACTCAAAATTGGCTACTGCCTCCGCATAATCAGACATATTGGAGCTCTGCACACGACCCGGCAAAATTTCGCTATGGACTTGACCCATCACTCTTGCCTCCCTCACTCGTTTGATTTAAGCTTTAAGGGTAAGACTCATGTTTTAAATAATGATGTCAATGCAATGAATGTGAATTTTTTATGTCTGAATTAGTATACCATAGCAAGCGTTTACATACCATTTTTTTGATCTGAAAGGAGCACTGTCATGGAGCATCGCAAAATCCCTATTTCCCATACTCTCTCCTATATGGGTAGAACGATAACTGTGAGCGGACCCCGATCTCCCGAGGACCTTGAAGTCCTGCATATGCATCAGGACCTTGATGCTTTCCGCAGGCCCTTAGAGCAGCAAGAGGCGCTCGTAGAGATCGCCAGCTTGCCAGAGGGCCGTGTAATTACCGCAGTAGAGAATGACGTTATAGTAGGCTATGTGACCTTCCATTATCCAGATGAAATGGAGTTATGGTCACAGGGTGGTATGGAGGATCTTATTGAGCTTGGAGCGATAGAGGTGAGTAATGATTATAGAGGGGCCGGACTAGGCCGGCTGCTGGTTTCTACTGCTTTTGAGCGGGAGCAATTGGAGAATTGTATTGTTTTTACAACAGAGTATTACTGGCACTGGGATTTAAAAGGCAGTGGGCTGGACGTATGGGCCTATCGCCAGATGATGGAACGGCTGATGAAGACCGTAAATATGGTTTGGTATGCTACGGATGATCCAGAAATTTGCTCACATCCCGCTAACTGCCTAATGGTTCGCATTGGACAAGAGGTGCCCATGTCCTCCCAGGAGACCTTTGACAGAGTACGTTTTAGACAACGCTTTATGTATTGATCATTAAATATGCTGCAGCATAAATTCTAATATGGAATGCGAGCGTTGTGAAGATTGTACTGTAAATTCCCTGAAATTCACCTCAGCTGATCCATCAGACTTATCTGACATGGAGCGAATGATGACAAAGGGCGTGGCGTTCATATGACAGACTTGGGCAACCGCCGCCCCTTCCATTTCCACACAAGCTCCATCCATTTGCTCTCTTAATTCAGCTACAATCTCCGCATTAGAAATGAATTGATCACCAGATAACACCTTGCCTATCAAGTACTTTTGACCTAGCTCATTGCATGCCTTCTCAGCAAGCTGCACTAGCGCAGGGTCTGCCTGGAAGACGGAAGTCTCCTGATAAGGAATTTCGCCTCTTGCGAACCCAAGCCCCGTAGCATCCATGTCATGTTGTACACATGTAGATGCTATAACAATATCTCCAATATTCAATTCAGCATGTACTGCTCCAGCAACCCCAGTAAACAGCACACGGGATACGCCAAAATTATCAATTAGAATCTGAGTCGTAACTGCTGCATTTACTTTACCCACGCCAGATTTACAGAGCACTACGGATTTTCCTAATATGTTTCCTATGTAATATTGTATACCTGCTTTAACTTTTGTCCGCTTGTCCTCCATACCCTCTAGAAGCAGCTTGATTTCTTCATCCATCGCTCCGATTAATCCGATGATTTCACTCACAGTAAATACCTCCTTTGAAGATTTATTTAGCAAATAAAAACATAAAAAGCTCCATAAGGAGCTTTTTACGGAATAACTGTTCAGTTCTTAAATTACTTATTCAGATGATTAACCGACAAGCGGAGAATCGTTTCATGAGGCAGGATAACCCGCGGATTCTCAACGGTTTCTTTCTTCATAAGCTTGGTCAAAAGTCTCATCGCAACTGCGCCCAAATCGTACATAGGCTGAGCTACGGTTGTCAGCAAAGGACGAACCATCGAAGCCATACGAATATTATCCACACTAATGATGGAGAAATCATCCGGTACCTTCAGACCTTCATCTTGAATACTGTGAATGGCACCAATAGCCATTTCATCCGTTGCCGCAAAAATAGCGGTTGGTTTCTTCTTGAGTCCAAGGAAATACTTCATTGCTTCTACACCAGATTCATAGCGGTAGTTACCGATGCGTACCAAATCCTCTTGGTACTCGATTCCTGCCTGTTCCAATGCTTTCTTGTAACCATGGAAACGCGCATATCCATTTGCAGGATCCTGCAGTGTGCCACTGATCATAGCGATCTCACGATGACCGTGACGAATCAATGTGTTCACAGCATCAAAAGCAGCGGTTTCATGATCGATGTCAACGGAAGGATAAGTTCCCTTCTCATCCCGTGTAGCACATAGAACAATCGGAACTGCAGAAGTCTGGAAAGCTTGAATATGTTCGTCAGTTACTGTCCCCCCCATGAAGAGCAGACCATCGACCTGTTTCTCCAAAAGGGTATTAATGACACGAATTTCTTTCTCTTTACGCTTATCCGCGTTACACAATATGATATTGTAATGATACATGTTCGCGATATCTTCAATCCCGCGTGCAATTTCTGCAAAAATCGAGTTTGAAATATCAGGGATGACAACCCCAACGGTTGTCGTTTTCTTACTGGCAAGACCTCTTGCCACGGCATTGGGACGATATCCCAAACGTTCAATCGCTTCAAAAACTTTCTTCCGGGTCTGCGGTTTCACGTTAGGGTTATTATTCACAACCCGTGATACCGTAGCCATAGATACGCCTGCTTCTCGAGCTACATCGTAAATGGTTACCGTCAAATTACTCTCTCCATTGCGATAAATTTTATCGTTCGACTAATTAAAAATATGATACGACACTTTGTACATTTGTGCAATGATAACGCTTCATTTTCCTTTCAAAATTTCTTTCAAGGCTGAAAACGTCACCCTGGATTAAAATTGTGACCAGTGCTGGTTAACCTGTCCAAGAGCATCAATAATGTAACTTCTATCTATCGTAACAAAAAGTGAGTGAAAAATCCAACATTCCGTGAAAAATTTTCATTATTTTCACACAATTTTTTTATAATCTTCATTTTCAGCCATTTGGAAGGTTAATTGAGACAATCTTCGACTAGTTTCTTCCATCCAATGCTGGTCTGACAGCTTTTCAGCTAAACGATAGATATCGAGAAGCATATCGACTCGGCTCTGAATCCTCTCTCGGATTATCGTCTCTAGTTCTGATATTCCCCCTATTATAGTTTCTGACAAAGATTCTTTTAATACACTGGCCAATTCATTTCTCTCCGTAAACAAAAAATCTTTTCCCGGATCCTCTCCACTGAGTTCTTTTACTAATTTGCCTAGATCTGCTTTAATAAACTGCAAAGGTTCATAACTAGCGCATTCTGGGCAGGTATAGACAGGAACATGGGTAATCTTCATCTTCGTATTAAAAATCAAAGAATGCATATGTAAGTTCATGAGGCCACCACAACTGCACAACTTCTCCATCAAATTATCTTTATACATCTTCTACACCTCTTGCACAAAATTAATAAAGCACAAAGTTTGACTTTTTCAACTTCTATATTCGACTCTACTCGATTAAAACCCTCCTTTATTGCATATAATGATTAAATTGGCAATTTGTCTATAATTTACATCCCTAAAGATGACTTCATATTTTAAATTTGATAGAATAATGAAAGAATCATGGGAATCGAAAGGAGCTTAACTAAATGAGACTAGCCGGTAAAAAGGTCATAGCACTCGTAGACGATGAATTTGAAGATTTGGAGCTCTGGTATCCCGTGTATCGGGTGAGAGAAGAAGGTGCCGAGGTTCACTTGGCAGGTCTGGAAAAAGATAAGACGTACATCGGTAAATATGGCGTACCTGCTAAAGCAGAATACTCCTGGGACGAGCTTA
The DNA here is from genome assembly GCF_037992965.1 of Paenibacillus sp. FSL E2-0190. NCBI lineage: Bacteria > Bacillati > Bacillota > Bacilli > Caryophanales > Paenibacillaceae > Paenibacillus > Paenibacillus sp. FSL E2-0190. The sequence goes on along the minus strand of NZ_CP150306.1, from coordinate 2,809,521 downwards.
ATGCCGCAGATTATGATGGGATTTTGGTTCCAGGCGGCTGGGCTCCTGATAAAATCCGTAGATACAGTGCCGTTCTAAAGCTTGTACAGGATTTTAATGCGGCTAAAAAACCGATTGGGCAGATCTGCCATGCAGGCTGGGTATTAATTTCTGCTAAAATTCTGGAAGGTGTAACCGTCACCTCCACGCCAGGCATCCGTGATGACATGGAGAATGCCGGAGCCATCTGGAAGGATGAAGCTGTGGTTACGGATGGACATATCATTTCTGCTCGCCGCCCGCCAGATCTTCCGCCATACGGCAAAGCCTTTTGCGATGCACTAGCTGGGGAATAAACAGTAGGAATATAGTTAAAATCAAACAAGCCCTGTTTCTCACAATTTGAGGAACAGGGCTTTTGATTTGAGGCGTTTAAAATCCAGATGGTTATCTAATCCGCATGGAATCCGTCTCCATGATCATATTTGGATAATTTGTAAACCTAAAAGTCAAAGGTTGAGGCAGCTTTTCTTTGCCTACGTTAAGATAATAAGTTATTGTAGTTCCCTTAGCGTCTTCACGGTATTCTCTATATCTAGAATAACTCTCAGAATCATGTACAAGCCAATGTCCGCTTCCAGCACTATCCACAAAATTATCATCTATCCCAAAACCGGTTGCTTCATGCAACTCCTCAACTTTTTTGGGAATCAATAAATCCAATAATATAATCCCCTTCTCATCGTCCGCGGTCCGTTTAGAAATCGTGAGATAGCTATCAGCTGCCTTTAAAATCTGCTGTGTTTCCGTGTTAATCACTAGCTCGACCTCTGACTGATCTAGAGCAGAGATTCCCTCAACTTCAAGTTTGATTGGATCATCAGGTCTCATATTGTCATTGTGGTAAATATTCGAACCACTTGCCCACATTAGTTCCTCTTGATGATCCCCTTTTCCGAGGACAAGCTTAGGTGAAAGCAAACTGAAAATCCTCATTGTATTCTCTCTGCCAAAGGTTTGTCGCATATAAATACCCGTAGGCCCAATATAAACCTGGTCCATTATAATTTTCTGTCCGCCGATAGACAGACTATCCTTCAGATCAACGAGTTCTCCTTCAAAATAATTGTTATCAGCTTCCAGTGGAATTTTGACATCCATTTCTTTTATATCCTTGTTATTAAAAACTTGACCAAGATCATCTGGAAAAAGCGATAGTGTGATATTCAACTCCTCTGGTATCTCATCCTGATATTTATCCCAGACGATTTGCTCATACATACGAGTCGTCCCAGGGGACCCAACCTCTTGTGCATTAGAAGTGCTAAACCCGCTGTATCCACTAAGGTGGTATTTATCCTCTGGAGTCTTTTTCAAAGACAAGCCAAAAAGCCGCATCTTCTGATCCGTATTGTTCTGGATTGTATAAAGCACCGCAATGCCTCTTCGGTCTGCAATGATTCCATTAACAGTCCATGTTATCCCGTCCACCTCAGGAGAAGAGATATTTACCTCCTTCATCATCCCCGCATCAAGTGCTGATTTAATCGTCAGATTATTAGCAATAACGGGTCTAAACACTTCAAGCTGACCCCAGCTTTTTGGAGGTAATTGCGCACGTACGGGATTTATCATCTGATTTGCCCAAGGCACAATTATAAGTAAGGAGAATGCCAAGACTACCAATACAACAACAGCGTACTTTTTTCTAAAAGGCAAACGTGAACGGTTCCCTTGCTGCATCCCCTTGCGGATCGCGGTGTCCAGTTTTACATCCAGAATTTCTTCTGCCTCCGCATCGATTTTCTGAAAATAATCTTTAAGCAGCTTCTCTTCAGACTCAGCCATAAAATAGCTCCCCCTTCCGCTTCATTTTGTCACGCAGTTGTTTTAATCCTTTATTCAGCCATGTCTTCACTGTGCCCTCGGGTTTATCCAGCACCTCTGCAATCTCGGCAAGGGTCATATCCTTGTAATATTTGAGCACCAGCACTTGGCGATATTTGGGTTTCACTCCATCCAGCGCTTGTTCCATGTCCAGTCTGCGGTCACTTTTCATCTCCATGATCCCCTCATCACTTCGAGCAGCTTCTGCGACTGTATTCCTCTTTCGGCGCTTCAGCTCATCATTACAGCAATTAATCAAAATACGTGTTAACCAAGGAGCGAAACGCTCCGCATCTTTTAAGCTTTTTCGTTTAATCCATGCACGGCAGGTGGCCTCCTGCAAAACCTCCAGCGAATCCGCTTCATTTCGTAAATAGCTGTAAGCAATGCTATAAAGTTTTCTTTTCTGTCCAGCCACTTGCTCATAAAACAGCTCTTCGTCCGTAGCAGCCATTTCCATTTCGTCATTTATAATGTGATCCATTTTCGGCCTGCCTCCCCCCTTGCCTTTATTCTTAAATCGGTTCTGTGTAACTCTCTCTATGTATTGACTGCGCCGCACGGCAAACGGTTTTGTTTTTTTAAAAAGTATGGCTTAAATAAAGAAAAAGGCTCGGCAAGAATGCCGAACCTTGATATGAATTGAATAAAAGTTACAGTAATTTTAGGATGAGGCTTTCTCCTGTAGTTCCCCGCTTGATCCAAGTGTAAGACCACTTTTTTGGGCAAACGCAGTTAACATTTCTTCCGTCTCTGAGCTTGTACGATGGTGGAAACACGCTTTGGCGATTCTTTTAGCATCCTTGGCCAGTGTGTTCAGTGTGCGGTGTTTAACCTTCAGCAGCGCCTGCGGCGACATGCTGAGTTCTCTAATTCCAAGCTCCAGCCAAAGAGGCAAAGAACGCTCATCCGCCGCCATTTCACCACATACACTGATATCAATCTTGGCATTACGTGCCGCTTCTACCGTCATACGGATCATTCGCAGAACCGCTGGATGGTACGGATGATACATATGAGCAATTTGTTCATTCATACGGTCTACCGCTAACACATATTGAACCAAATCATTAGTGCCGATACTGAAAAAGTCAACTTCCTCAGCAAGTAAATCAGCAATCATAACCGCCGCCGGAACTTCAATCATAATACCCACAGGAAGATTCCGGTTAAAAGGGATATCTCGTTGCTCCAGCTCAGCTTTCACTTCTTCTAAAACAACTTTTGCCGCCTGCACTTCCTCTACGGAAGAAATCATTGGAAACATTAACTTTACATTCCCGTATGCACTTGCCCGCAAAATGGCACTTAGCTGGGTTTTGAACATATCTAATCGGTCCAAGCTGATGCGAATCGCCCGATAACCAAGGAAAGGATTCTGTTCTTCAGGCAGCTGAATATAATCCAACTGCTTGTCCCCGCCAATATCGAGCGTACGAATCACTACAGTGTTATTGCCCACCTTCTCGACAACCTGTTTATACACTTCAAATTGTTCATCCTCAGTTGGAAAAGATCTGCGGTCCATATAAAGAAACTCTGTGCGGAACAGACCCACACCTTCAGCTCCATACTTAAGCGCTATGTTGAGTTCTTTAACTGAACTGATATTACCGGCAAGTCGCAGGTTCACACCATCCTTGGTAACAGCCTCCACGGTGGCGAGCAGTTCCAGTTGCTCTTTCTTTTTATGCTGTTTATCCCGAATCGCTACGTATTCATTTATCGTAAGTTCATCTGGATGGATTTGTACAGATCCGGTATCACCGTCGATCACAAGCATGTCCCCGGTCTGAATAGGATTAGACAGATTATTCTCCAAGCCTGCTACAAGAGGAATGCCTAGCGCACGAGCCATAATGGAGGAATGTGAGGTTTTACCGCCCATCATGGTGACAATACCTAGAACATAAGTTGGATTCAAGTGAGCTAGCTGGGAAGGAGACAACTCCTTCGCAACAAGAATATATGGCTGTGTATCCGATGGTAACGTAACCTCTGGAGCGCCTAAAAGATGTTTTAAAAGACGGTTTCCGACATCCTTGATATCCACCGCCCGCTCCTTCATGTACTCATCGTCTAGCAGATCAAACATCGCTACAAAATGATCAATCGCTTCTTTCACAGCTACTTCTGCCGCCTTGTACTGGCGCTCAATGATCCCGCGGATTTCACTCATGAACACAGGATCATCTAAGATCGCCAGATGAGCATCAAAAATACTCGATTCCTCCGGACCTACCACTTCTCTGAACTCTTTTTTGATGAATTCAATCTCGTCCTTAGAGGTACGGATACCTTCGTATAAACGCTCAAACTCCTTAGCTAGATCCACTGGGTTAACTTGTGTATCCGGTAAGCTCCATTCCCAGTTCGGCAAGACAAAGGCCTTCCCGATAGCTACACCTGCTGCTGCGCCTATGCCTTGTATCATCCTTCAATCCCTCCAACGTTACTTTCGTGTAAGACTACGGACATTACTGATGATTGCCCCTTTTTAACATTTTTAAATGGAGCATAGCTCCATGATTTGACTCGATCAGGATTCGTGATCACCATCGGTGTAGCCAATGAGGCCGCATGTTCACGCAAATAAGCGAGGTCGAATTTAACAAGCAATTGACCCGGCTCCACGCTGTCGCCTTCTTTTACAACCGCCTCAAAGGGTCCCTTGAGCTGTGAAGTGTCGATCCCTATATGCATGAGTACTTCCAACCCTTCCGGCGTCGAAATACCCACGGCATGCATTGTAGGATAGACGTGCATAACTTTCCCGAATACGGGTGAAGTAAGTTCCCCTTTTTCCGGCAAAAATGCAACCCCATCCCCCACTAGCTTAGCTGCAAAAATGTGATCAGGCACTTCCTCAATGGGCATCATTCTACCCTGCATTGGCGAACTGAACAGCACCTGCGGTAAATCACGAAGCATAAGCTTATTAATCTCCTCGCGGATCAGTTCTGAATACGTGCCAAATACTACCTGGACATTTCCGCCGCCTAGCTTGATAATCCCAGCAGAACCTAAACCTTTAAGCGCTCCAGTATCTATATATCGGTCATTATGAACGGTAAGCCGCAGACGGGTGATACAGGACTGCACTTGTACAATATTCTCCTTGCCTCCAAGCGCCTCTAAGATCAGCGGTGCCTGATAAGGGATATTGCCGGCCCAATCCCCAAGCTCTGAACCTTCTTCACGCCCCGGTGTCGGGATTTGAAAACGGCGAATCGCCCAGCGAAATAAATTATAGTATACAATCCCGTAGCCGATACCAATCGGAATCAGCAGCCAAGCCCTCTGTGACAAATGCATGTTCAAGAAGAAATCGATGGCTCCAGCCGAATAGGAGAACCCGTGATGGATTCCCAGCATGTAGGTCAGTACCATAGCGAGACCGGACATTACAGTATGTACCGCGAATAAATACGGAGAAGCAAATAAAAATGCAAATTCGATCTGCTCCGAAACCCCGGTCAAAAAACAAACCAACGCCGCCCGCACAAAAGTCTTTTTAATCTTGGGCTTCAAATCCTCGCGCGCTTCCTGAATAATTGCAAAAGCAATGGCAGGCAGCGCAAACATCATAATCGGAAACAACCCCGCCATAAAAATCCCCGCCGTTGGATCGCCTGCAAAAAAACGCGGCAAATCCCCCTGAACCACAGCACTGCCATCAGGAGTCGTAAAATTCCCAAATTGAAACCAAAACACATTATTAAGAATATGATGTAGTCCAAAAGCGGTCAGAACCCTATATAGGACCCCATAGATAAAAACACCAAGCCCGCCCGTCTGCAATATTCCCTGAAAAAGATTATCCAGCCCTATCTGCAGCAGCGGAGATATTCCTAACATTACCCATGCGAACCCGGCAGAAAACAAGCCCATGAACAGCAAAACAAAACGCGACCCTCCAAAAAACTGGATCGCCTCTGGAAGCTTAATATTTTTAAACCGGTTTTGCGCGACACCGGCAACGATCCCCAGCAAAATTCCGATTAGTGTTGCAGGTTGTACAAGCCCGTCTCCCATTTGGGTGACAATTCGGTCGTAAGTGAACATCCCAGCCAGCGCTGCCAGACCCGCTGTTCCGGCTTGATTGGATAACCCCCATGCTACACCTACAGCGAACAAATAAGGCATATAATAAAATATTGCCTGCCCCGCGTAAGTAGCCACTTCAGACACCGAAGAAAGTCCCCATGCAGACCAAGGTAAGCTGCCCAAACTCAGCAAAATGGCTGCCGCCGGCAGTACCATGGTAGGAAGCATTATGGCTCTGCCCAATTGCTGCAATGATCCGAGCCAATTCAAGGCTACCCTCTCCTTTCTTTCTATATTGAATGGTAAGCGCTGCGGGGATTTTTGTCAAAAGAAACTCATGAGATCTTCACGTTACATTTTTAAAACAAATATTCTCACATTCCACTAAACATTTATTCATTAGTATCCATAGAACGGCTGGTATTTACGTGAGGCTATCGATACTACAGAGTTAGAATCGAGTTTAAGTGTACTTTGTGCAACTATTTATATCGGCGTTACTCTGAGCACTTTTTTAACTGTACTTCATACAACTATTTTTAGTGATTTTCCACTTCATCTAATCTTTGAGGCGTTTTAAGTGTACAAAGTGCAACTATTTCGCATTTAGATAGCTATTTCGACGATTTAGTTGTATAAAGTGCAATTATTCCCTTGCGCAGCTGTCCTATAGATGTCCCTAGCATAACTGATCAGATCAGGTATGATTTGGTCTGGTCTGGTCTGGTCTGGTCTGGTGTGGTCTGGTCTGAACTGATCTGATCTGATCTCAGAGCATTCGCTTCATAACATCGAACTATTCTCCCCCATTAACTATCTCCAACACCCTAAACTCACAGTTAGGAATTCCACCTGAGTTTATGTGTACTTTGTGCATCTATTCATATCGACGTTACTCTGAGCACTTTTTCAACTGCACTTCATACAACTATTTTTAGTGATTTTCCACTTCATCTAATCTTTGAGGCGTTTTAAGTGTACAAAGTACAACTATTTCGCATTTAGATGGCTATTTTAGCGTTTTAGTTGTATAAAGTGCAATTATTCCCTTGCGCAGCTGTCCTATAGATGTCCCTAGCATACCTGGTCCGATCAGATCAGGTATGATTTGATCTGATTTGATTTGATTTGGTCTGGTCTGGTCTGGTCTGGTCTGGTCTGGTCTGGTCTGGTCTGGTCTGGTCTGAACTAATCTGATCTCAGAGCATCCGCTTCATAACATCGAACTTTTCTCCCCCATTAACTATCTCCAACACCCTAAACTCACAGTTAGGAATTCCACCTGAGTTTAAGTGTACTTTGTGCAACTATTCATATCGACGTTACTCTGAGCACCTTTTTAACTGCACTTTATACAACTATTTTTAGTGATTTTCCACTTCATCTAATCTTTGAGGCGTTTTAAGTGTACAAAGTACAACTATTTCGCATTTAGATGGCTATTTTAGCGTTTTAGTTGTATAAAGTGCAATTATTCCCTTGCGCAGCCTCTAAAGATCCTTACCACATTTGATCTGGTCTGAGAACCTTCACCTCATAATACCGAATTCTTTCTCCCTGATTAACCGGCTTCAGCAACCCCTTCTCACTTAATGATTGCAGCAATCGACGCGCCGTACGGAAATTAATGCAGAAATGCATGGCCACATCCTTTGGACGAACCAGTCTACCGAGACGCCAAGCGAAACGCAGAACCTCTTTTTCCTCAGATAAAATAGCTACGCTAGCAGATTTACGCGCCAAGTAAGGCGCCAGCACCAGTTGCAACAGCATCCGGCAGACCTCGGGACGTTGCTGGATATCATCAAAAGAAAAATGAATCATCCTCCAGCCCATCCCAGTCAAAAAAGTGTCCCGATTTACTGAATAGTTGAATTTCTCGCGGTCCATATCTTTCACATGGCTTTGATATCCATCACACTCGATCCCAAAGCTGCTGCCCGTCTGTGGAAGATAAGCAAAGTCCAGAAATTGTGATTTACGATTCCAGTCATATACTTCGTATTCTGGATGCAAATCGTCTAGGGACTCAAACATAGGCCACCATACATTCTGCAAAAATAGCTTTTCCGCAAAATTATGTCCTCTAAGCAGCCTGCCTCTTCTTTCACCTGCTCTTGATTTCATATGCTGGTCGATAAACAAACCATGCGCTTCTTCAAACTCCATAACCTATAGCCTCCCCTACAAAATAAAAAAACGCCCTTCACCGCAAAAAGCGGTTTAAAGGACGTTCTTCGTCTAATCTTATTATAACTAGCTCAACAGGCGTTTTACATTAGAAATCGCACCTTGCGTTACACAATACCACTTATTTTGGCTAAACTTCATCATCTAAGTTTGCATTAGCCACAGCATCATAAATTTAAACCTAGTTAGTTTATTCCACTTTTGCTCGTTCTCGCCAGTTTGCTCATTCTTCACCAGCTAGTTCGTTTATCACCAGCTAGTTCGTTCTTCACCAGTTTGCTCATTCTTCACCTGTTAGTTCGTTCTTCACCAGTTTGCTCATTCTTCACCAGCTAGTTCATTCTTCGCCAGCTAGTTCGTTCTTCGCCAGCTAGTTCGTTCTTCGCCAGCTAGTTCGTTCTTCGTCAGTTCCTTGTTACGTCCGTTGGTCAACGCTAACTATAATCACTACACATTTAACTCCGTGATCAGTTCAACAGTTTATATGACCGAACCTACTGCCTGCTACGCCCATGCATTGTGATCGCTTCTTCGACCTTGATGCAGCGGTCCATAATGGCGATCATACCGTGCTCAGCGGCGATTTCAGCGGCTTCCGCGCTAACTATACCCTGCTGGAGCCACAGCACACGTGCGCCAATGTCAGCTGCCTCCTGCGCGACCTTTGCGCAGTGTTCGCTTCGACGGAATACATTGACGATGTCCACTGGCTCTGGAATTTCTGCTAAAGTGTGATAACACTTTTCTCCCAGGATTTCTCCGTCCACCGTTGGGTTAACGGGGATGATCCGATATCCCCGGCTTTGCATGGCGCCCGCGACCATATAAGAAGTACGATCTGTTTTGTCTGATAAGCCGACAACAGCAATGTTACCTGCGGAAGCAAGAATATCTCCGATCTGCTCCCGACTTGGATTCTCAAAGCTCATAAGTAGTGCCCCTTTCCATAGTTACACTTAATGATCCTTGTTTAACTGAAGCTAGAACTGAAGCTAGATACGCTAGCTCCCTTATTCCTATTGTACCCACTCCACATTCGCACCAAGCGCACGCAAGTGATCAAAATATTGCGGATAAGATTTTGCCACATGATGTGCATCCTTAATCAAAAGAGGTTGACGCGCACGCAAGCCTACTACGGATAGTGCCATAATTACGCGGTGATCATAATGCGCATTAATGGTGACTCCGCCTTCGACACCTTCGGGCATGCCGTGAACAATAATCTCATCGCGGCGTTCTTCTACCTTGGCTCCGGCACGGGTTAACTCTGCCAAGTAATCGGTAATGCGATCACATTCCTTATAGCGCAAATTCTCAACATTGTAGAATCGGGAGGTACCTTCTGCAAATACTGCAGCAGCCACCATGGCCAGTACCGCATCGGTTGCAGCATCTCCATCGAATTCAACAGCTTTTAGGATACCGTTCCCTTGGACATGTACTGTACCCTCTTCATGTGTAAGAGGAACTTCCATCATCCGCAGCACATCAACAATGGCTCTTTCACCTTGTTTACTTTGTTCTGCAAGACGGTGAATTTTCACATCCGACTTTGTAACGGCAGCCGCCGCAAGGATTGCCGCAGAGCCTGGGTAGTCACCTTGAACAGTATATGATTTAGCTGCATAAGCTTGACGACCGGGAACTTTAAAGGACATGTAATCATCCGCAGCGTGCACCACAATACCTGCCTGCTCCAACACTTCCAAGGTCTGGCCCACGACAACCTTCGATTTCAAATCATCGAGGACAATAATTTCACTATCTTCTTCAAGCAATGGCGTCAGAAATAGCAGAGCACTTAGGAACTGGGAGCTTACTGCACCAGAGACAGTAATTCTGCCTCCAACCGGTTTACCCCCACGGATCGTGATCGGCAGTTTCCCTTCATTATGCTCAACCTGAACACCTAACTGTTCCAATGACACAATCAAGTCGTCATGCGGACGTTTGCCCAATGAGTCTGGATACGTATTTACAAAAGTAACCTCAGGACTTAACGCGGCCACAGCCATAAGAAAACGCAGCACCGCTCCGGCATTTCCTACATTAAGTTCTTTAACATCTTTTGGGTGACGTCCGAAGCCTTGAATCACAATTTTTTCCTCATCTTCTGTAAGCACAGCACCCAAATCTGCTATGCAGCGGCGGATCGCATCGCTATCCTCACTATGTGCAGGATGATAAATCGTACTTACTCCTTCAGACAATGCCGCAACCAGCAGATAACGTGTCGTATAGTTTTTGGAAGAGAGGGCTCCAAATTCTCCTTGCAGAGATGGCGTTGGCCTAACAATAACGTCCATAATATAAACTCTCCTTAGTAGATGTAGTTGGTATGTAATGCTCGTTTGACAGGGTATTCTGTTCTTGTGTTATCATTAAACCATTCTTCTGATGAAAAGAGGTCAAACCCATGCATAATGTACCACAAATCACACCGCAAGAATTACGGCAGTGTATAGAGACAGGTGAAGACCTTGTACTCATCGATGTTCGCGAAGACGAAGAGGTGGCCTTTGGGATGATTCCTGGTGCACAACATATCCCTATGGGAGAAATTCCGCACCGAACTGAGGATATTCCAAGTGACGCCAAAGTGATCTTCATTTGCCGTTCCGGTGCCCGCAGCCAACGTGTCTGCGAATATCTACAGCAATTTGGTTATAATGCTGCGAACCTCAGCGGCGGTATGATTGAATGGAATGAGACACTCTCTTAAAAGCTCAACCGCGGTAATGCATTAAAATATGTTGCGACACTTCTGCCGCAGTCAGTCCCGTTGTATCGACCGTGTAATGCGCGAATAGGTATGCATCCTGGCGATCTTCCATGATTCGTCTGACCCGTTCTTCTGCATTGCCGGCGAGCAGCGGACGATTCTCATCCCCGCTAACACGTGCAATAATCTCTTCCTCAGTTGCCGTTAGCGCAACTACATGCCCTTTACTCAGCATTAAGGCTGTATTTCCCGGCGCCAATACCGCGCCTCCACCAGTAGATATTAATTTATTCTCAGACTCTAGCATTTGCTTTAGAACCGTAGTTTCTACGCTTCGAAAGTATTCCTCACCATCTTCTGCGAAGATTTCTGCAATGCTTCTGCCTTCAGTCTCAATAATGACATGATCCAAATCAACCAGCTCATAGCCCAGCTCCTCGGCCAAAATAGCACCAACAGTTGACTTACCAGTCGCCATCATCCCTACTAAAATAATGTTTTTGTTCTTATCTTCCTGACTCATCGTTTTTAGTTCTTCTGTATCCCCAGCCATGACTATCCTCCAACCGCGATATTTGTCATATCATAACACAGGGTCAAAACATTAGACAATCCGCTTCTTCCAGTAAAAAAAGACCCGAAAGGCTCCCCATTTCTGGTGAAGCCGTCCGGGCCGCTTGTCATACAGTCAATTAGATTATTCCGCTGCCATCCAGTTGTGGTGGAAGACGCCTTCTTTGTCCACACGTTTGAAGGTGTGAGCGCCAAAGTAATCACGTTGAGCCTGAAGCAAGTTAGCAGGCAAACGTTCTGTACGGTAGCTGTCATAGTAAGCCAATGCGCTGGAGAATCCAGGGACTGGAACACCCAAAGTTACCGCAGAAGCAATGACTTTACGCCATGCAGATTGGTAATTGTCCATAACATTCTTGAAGAAAGGATCAAGAAGCAGATTCTTAAGCTCTGCATTGTTCTCATAAGCATCTGTGATATTTTGTAGGAAACGGGAACGGATAATGCAGCCGCCGCGCCAGATTTTAGCCAGCTCGCCATATTTCAGATCCCAACCATATTCGTCGGAAGCTACGCGAAGTTGAGCGAAACCTTGCGCGTAGGATACGATTTTGCTCGCGAACAATGCTTTACGCACGTTCTCGATGAATTCGGCTTTGTCGCCTTCAAATGTTGTTGCTTCTGGTCCGTTAAGCACTTTGCTTGCTTCTACGCGCTCATCCTTCATAGCAGACAGGAAGCGGGAGAATACGGATTCAGTAATCATGGACAGAGGTACACCAAGATCTAGTGAGCTTTGGCTTGTCCATTTACCAGTACCCTTTTGGCCAGCAGAATCAAGGATAACGTCAACCATAGGTTTGCCGGTTTCTTCGTCATATTGAGCAAAGATATCAGTAGTGATCTCAATCAGGTAGCTGTCGAGCTCGCCGCTGTTCCACTCTTTGAAAATATTGTGAAGTTCTTTTGCATCCAGACCTAGAACATCTTTCAACAACTGATAAGCTTCACAGATCAATTGCATATCACCATATTCGATACCGTTGTGCACCATTTTAACATAGTGTCCTGCACCGTCAGGTCCGATATATGTACAGCAAGGCTCTCCGTCCACTTTGGCTGAGATTGCCGTTAGGATAGGCTCTACAAGTTTATACGCACTTTCTTGACCACCTGGCATAATCGAAGGACCTTTAAGAGCACCTTCTTCACCACCGGAAACTCCAGTACCGATAAAGCGGAAACCTTTTTCTTCCAGTTCTTTACTACGACGAACTGTATCAGGGAAGTAAGCATTCCCTCCATCGATAATGATGTCGCCTTGATCAAGATGCGGCAGCAGTTGCTCGATGGTAGCATCAGTAGCTTTACCAGCTTGAACCATGATCAGAATTTTGCGCGGTGTTTCCAGCGAAGCTACAAATTCCTCAACGGAAAATGTGCCTACGAGGTTTTTACCTTCCGCTTCAGCAAGAAGATCATGTGTCTTCTCCGGGGAGCGGTTGAATACGGATACGGAAAAACCTTTGCTTTCGATATTTAGAGCCAAATTCTTGCCCATTACCGCCAAGCCAATAACGCCGATTTGTTGTTTTGCCATCTGGTCCTCCACCCTTTGCACCCTATATTTTTGTGAAATCCATTTCTCGCAGTATAAGAATACCACCCTTTATCAGAGACAGCAAAGCCTGCCCTGCGAATAGAGATCAATTTCATTGACAAATTCAGTCTAAGAAATGATCACAATGACTATTTTAACGTTTTTAACGTCAGAAGTGAACCCCTGTCTGCAAGTTCCAATACAAATATAAGACACCCCGATGAACGGGGTGCCTTGAAAGAACATTTGCGGCACTTGCTTACCATTCTAACATAAACAATTCCTTGGTCAAAAAGGCAAGCTCAGCTCGACATTTGTCCGCGCGAACCGTATCTCCAGCCTTTAGGGCATCATTTAACCGATCCAACTGTTCATCCACTTCAATTCTCCGCTGGCGAACCCGTTCTTCCCCTTCAATAGAATAAAAGAGTCTTGTCAGCTCCTCATCTGTGAGCATAGGTCCCTTCTGATATAACACGCGCTGCTGATAACCAGAAATTTCAACTAGGCGAATCACTTCGCCAAACAAAATATTTTCAATAATAATCTGCCGATCCCGGAAACGTTTAACGATTGCATGCCCGCGCATATCCCCAATTAATTTCTCCATCCACTCTGACAAGCGAGCATCACGGATCATATAATCACCCACAAGCTTATAGCCGTCTTTAATCCTTTGAAACCGCAATTTCACTAACTTACGACCCGTACGGACCGAAATCACAAAGACCTGTTCATTCTCGCTCCAATATAGGGAATAACCTTCTTGAATCAAATCCTTGATCAGGTCCTGGATATGCTGTCTGTCGAACCGCAGTTCCAGGTTACAATACTCCACCTCGTCGTTTTTGTTCACGGCACTCCCCCCTAACAGCTTCACATCTGTAAAGCCAACCTTCATTAGTTCAATTCCAGAGTAATCATGGCTGCCGGACCTCTTCTTGAGTTAACTTCCTTTTTGCGTTCGTCTTAATCTTATTTTATACTTCAGTTTATGTAGCGGTAACTTGGTTTATTGACTATTTTTACCCGCAACAGCCTTTCTCCAAACGCTGATCGAGAATTTTAATGCCTTTTAGTCCTTTTGGAGCATAAACGTTCTAGTCCTTCAGCTGCACAGTGTCATACAGAAGACCTTCGAAACTTACTTCCGTTATATCGTATATCCTTCTAATTTTCTAAAAAGCCGCTGATTTACCGGATCATTCTCCGGTTATCAGCGGCTTTTTTTCCTCAGCTAGTCTTAAATTTCTGTTTCGTTCTATGCACGATAAGCAGATGCAGCCCGAAGAGCAGCAACATTACAATAGCACTTGCCAGGAATGGGACACCATGTCCTACATGATCCCATAATCTACCTGACAATACTGGCCCCGCTACCATTCCTGAGCCTTGGAGTGTCAAGAACAGCCCCCAGACCGTCCCTCGTTCCCCCTTAGGAACTTGCTTAGCCAGAAAGGCATTCCATGCCGGGAGGATAAGCGCGTAGCTTATACCGACCAGCGCAACCGCGATAAAGGCAAGTGGCAGCCAGCGAACCTGAGAGAAAAAGGCCAGCGAAAAGGCAGCTAACAAAAAACCTATATTCAGAAACACCGTTGTCCCTATACGGTCCACCAGCTTACCTGCGGGAATAAGTGCAAGAACTGTAATCCCTCCCCCTGCAATGAGGAGCAAACTGAATTGATTGGGACTAACATGCAGCTCTGTACGTGCAAACAAGGTAACTACAGGTGTCATCAAGCCAATGGCGAAGGCCTGTAGGAACAACGCCGGGTACAGCCATCTGCTGACTTTCAGGGTAGTTCTCACCTGATGCAGCGTTCTTTTTATACTTTCTAACGGACTAAGCTTTTTACGCTCCATTGCTCCGCCAAGTCCATGCATGTCCCTCACGACAGCATGAGACCCGCTAGAAGAGATTCGTTTAGGTAAGAAAAGGGCTACTACAACTACAGCGGCAGCACAACCTAACAAGACTAGAAAAGCTACGTGATAGCTTTGTCCACCCTGATCCATTAAAAAATTCACAACAATTGGACCGATTCCTGTTCCTGCGAGAGAAGCCATCTCAACAGCGCCCATGGCCGCACCACTGCTGCCGCTTTTGGTTGATCCGGCCAGCTCGGTAATCCCGGTCATCACACATGGCCAAAGCGGTGAGGTCCCGATCCCAAGAATGAGACAGGCGATGGATAACGCAACGGCCGTTTTGGCATAGATGATCAAACCAATGGCTACTAGAATCAGCAGCAATGCACTTGTCATCGTCCAGCGGAACCCTATGCGCTCCATAACCCAGCCTGAAGGACTGCGGAAGACGTTGTCCCCCAAATACTGTAGGGCAAAAGCGAATCCCACTACTGTCACCGACAGCCCCAGTATATTCTCCATATACACTGGCAATAAGGCAACAAGCAGCGAACCTTTAACAAATTCAACTAAAAAAATAATTACCCACATCTCAACAATAAATGGTGATGCTAAACTAATATTCATCCGTTGTTCAGCTTTCGTGGACATTCTATCACATCCAAATCCTAGTATTCTGAAGATTGTTTTGTTATACTGATGCTTGCCTTAAAAATTAACTATTCGCGAAAGGTTGTGACAGCATTAAATGAATCAACACCGTACTCCCCTCTTCACAGCTCTAAAAAAGCATGCCGCCGGCAATCCAGTTCAATTTCATATTCCCGGGCATAAGAAGGGGCTAGGAACCGATGCCGAATTCCGTGAGTTTATCGGCGATAACGCTCTATCCATAGATCTAATCAACATCGCACCGCTTGATGATCTACATCAGCCAACTGGCGTAATCCAGGAGGCTCAAAAGCTGGCTGCGAAGGCTTTCGGCGCCGACTATACGTATTTTAGCGTACAGGGCACGAGCAATGCCATCATGACGATGATCCTCTCTGTCTGCTCACCGGGTGAAAAAATAATTGTGCCGCGTAACATTCATAAATCCGTAATGTCGGCCATTATCTTCTCCGGAGCCAAGCCTGTGTTCGTCTCGCCTGTACAGGATGAGAATCTCGGGATAGATCACGGCATAACCACCAGTGCGCTGGAACGAGCGTTAAAGCGTCATCCAGACGCTAAAGGAGTTCTAGTTATCAATCCAACGTACTTCGGCGTATGTGCCGACCTGCGTTCGATTGTCGACCTGGCTCACCGTTACGGGGTACCCGTTCTGGTGGACGAGGCACATGGAGTACTGATTCATTTTCATGAGGATCTGCCGGTATCGGCCATGCAGGCCGGTGCGGACATAGCTGCCACTAGTGTGCATAAGCTTGGTGGTTCCATGACGCAAAGCTCGGTACTGAATCTAAATGCGAAGACTGGGCTGATTAACCCACAACGGGTGCAGACCATTATGAGCATGCTGACTACAACATCAACCTCATATATTTTATTAGCGTCTCTCGATACATCTAGACGCAATCTCGCGCTGAACGGACATGAAATGGCGGAAAGAACCATCCAATTGTCCAACTACGCACGCGAGACCATTAACACTATCGAAGGCTTGTACAGCTTTGGTAAAGAAATACTTGGAACAGAAGCAACTTTCGATCTAGATCCAACCAAACTTAACATTCACGTTCGCCATTTAGGGATCACTGGTTACGAAACCGAAAACTGGCTGCGTGAGAAATACAACATCGAAGTTGAACTGAGTGACATGTATAATATTCTTTGCCTTATTACCCCAGGTGATACTCAAGAATCAGTAGATAAATTATTAGCTGCTTTACGGGTGCTATCCGCTATCCATTATAGCAAGGGTGAAATCTATGAACTGAAGGTTCAGGTTCCAGAAATCCCGCAGCTTGCTTTAATTCCAAGAGATGCTTTTTATGCTGACACTCAGTTAGTTCCGTTCCGCGAATCTGCTGGGTACATCATTGCAGAGTTTATCTATGTATATCCACCGGGGATACCGATTCTCCTCCCTGGCGAAGTCATTACTCAGGATAATATCGACTACATTATCGACCACGTCGAAATCGGCCTGCCGGTTAAAGGGCCTGAGGACCGCAGCATCACTAATGTTAAGGTGATTGTTGAAGCCGATCCTATATCCTAAGATCTATTTTTTTCCTTAAAAACTTAAATCATTTATACAAAAACCCGATACCATAATGAGTATCGGGTTTCTGTATATAAGCATCAACTGTTCCATTCACATAGAACAGCTTAAGTTTAGTCGCTAGAATCTATTCTTGCTGAGCAAGCAGATTGTTGTAAGCTTCTTCAACAGCTTTCCATTCTTCTTCATCTTCGATATTATACAATACCATTTCTTCGTCTTCTTCTTCCATACGCAGAATAATGCCGTCTGCTTCTGGATTCTCGCGCTCTAACAACAGAGCATATAATTTCTCGCCTATGTCGAACGTTTCTACAAGCACCATTTCCACATCTTCGCCCTGCTCGTTCGTCAAGGTCAGCACAAACTCCTCGTGCTCATGGTCGTGATCATGCCCGCAACCGCATGCTTCACCATGCTCATGTTTGTGATCGCTCATTGTAATACCTCACTTTGAATTGTATTATCCTACATCTGGTATCGTACCACGTTAGATTAGTTCAGGTCAATTTAGAACACCTAATTTAACGCTGTTATTACCTTCTCCGACACAAGTACGTAATCGGCATTTTTGGAGGGCTTAATATAGAAGCCTACCCGGTATTTGCCCGCTTCTTTAAAATCATAAGTAAACTCCGAGGTTGGAAACCAGAAATTATCCTTCTGCGAGCCTTCAAGCACCTGTGACTGAATATCCTTAACGTTTCCAGACGGATCTGTCATGGCCACTTTCACAGCTGAAATCTCTTCGGTCAGACTATCTACCTGAGTTAATATCTTTATTTTCAGCTTGCCTACATTGACATTGCCAAAAACCGTATCCCCTTTAAAAAGTACAATATGGACATTAGGTTTAAGGATCGTAACTTTCCCAGAACCGTCCCAAGTAACAACCCCGCCTGTTTCTCTAGCAGGAATGTACGTTTTTCCATCAATTAGATAACCGCCGTCTACAATTTCTTTTCCGTTGCTCCATACTCTAATTTTCTGATTAACGGAATCGGCGAATAATAATGAGCCACCCATTAAGGAAAAAGCAAACACGCAAAAAGTGATTTTTTTCCATCTATTCATTTGAGACCCTCCAGATAATTCATGCTGTTAATATATACTTACTTTGTTTCAGCAAGTTGCGCTGATTTCAGGTAAATATTTCATTGATCTTGCGAAAAATGATATTATGGTCTTATTCGAAGTAGAAACATTAGCTATAACCGATTTCAGGAGGGTTCTTTCTTATGAGTCTAAGCCTACAAATGCTAGGAACAGGCAATGCTTTTGCGAAAAAATATTTTAACAACAATGGCTTGCTGCTAGATGAAAATTACACCCTGCTGATTGATTGCGGGATAACAGCCCCGCTTGCCATGCATAGACTTGAAAAATCCTTCAGTGACGTAAATGCTACGCTCATTACACATATTCATGCAGATCATGTTGGAGGGCTGGAAGAGCTTGCACTAACCTTAAAGCATGTGCACGGTAAAAAAATGACCTTACTTCTTCCCGAGACACTTATAGAGCCCTTATGGAACAATACGTTAAAGGGAGGTCTATACCAAGAAGATGCTGTGTCTTCCTTATCTGATATCTTCGATGTTAAGCCCATGCAGCCTGAAAATACCTACAAGTTCTCTCCTACTCTTTCATTAGAGATCATACAAACACCGCATATTCCCGGGAAAAACAGTTATTCCCTTCTAATAAACAACGAGATTTTTTATAGTGCGGACATGACCTTTCAGCCGGATCTACTGATTAGCCTTGTGCGGGAGCGCGGGATCCGGATCATCCTGCATGACTGCCAACTAGGTGGAACAGGCGTTGTTCACACCACGCTGGAAGAGCTGATGTCTCTGCCTAAAGATGTTCGCGAGCGGATCAAGCTCATGCATTATAGCGATGAACAACCAGATTTCGTCGGACTTACAGGAGAGATGGAATTTTTAGAGCAGCATGTGAACTATAAACTCTGATCTTTACAAAAAAAAGCCGTACATAAACGTCTGTAGACGTATGTACGGCTTTTCGTGTTGAACTATGAAAATGTCGGCAAATTATCCAGATTGTTAGTTGGATCTCCATCCGCATCTCCGCGAATATAAGTTTCTCCATCCTTACCTTTAAAAGCGTTCACTCCGGCAATATTTCCGGCCTGTACTTCTTGCAGGGCTTGGTCATACGCCAGCACACGTCCTGTAGAGGTCTGGAAGCTTGTTAAATCGCCATCCCCATTTTTTTGAACAGCTACGAAAGATTCACGTTCGTTATTTGGCACTTTAGCTCGCCCCTTGCACTTGGATTTGCCATCATTCGGCACATCCTAGCTTGCGTAGAGCGTCCAATAATTATGTGCACCAATCTTTAAAGCATTTTTTGCATCCGTACATGTAATATACCTGCATCATAGAATGGCTCTGTAGAAATAACTTCATAGCCGAGTTTCTTATAGAAATTCTCTGCCTGACACTGAGCATCTAGAATTGAAGCTTCCAGTCCAAGCTCCCGAGCAAGCTCTTCCATCGCCAGTAACAAGACACGTCCGTATCCTTTGACCCGATATTCTTTCAATACGGCGATGCGCTGCATTTTAGCCGTACCTGCTTTGTAATAGATCAATCTACCCGTTGCTACAGGTATCCCTTCATCTATAATCAGAATATGGTGCGCATTCGGACTGATGGCATCATATTCGTCAATTTCTTCCTCGGCCGGTACCTTTTGTTCCTCAACAAATACTTTAGTGCGGATATCCAGCCCCATCTGAAGCTGTTCCTCTGTAGTTACCCGTAAGATTTCTGCCGCCATGTTAGTTGCAAACTCCTCTCTCTATATAGCCAACGATAGTTGTCTATTATATAAAATAATGACAAGAAAGAAAAGCCTACACATGGAATCCTTAACCTCTCAGTAGACTAATCCACAGAATATACTTCTTCAGGGATTGAACGGTTATATACGTCTTGCATCACAGGTGACAACGGAGGATACTGACTTTTAGATTTGCCATCCAGATTGGTCATCTCATTGATTTCGATAACTTTTGCGGGTTTCACCGTAGAGCACCCCACTACACCCAGCAGTAACACTAGGCAAACGCCGACTTCCCATTTCACAATTTTAGACATAAAAAAGCTCCTTTCATCGCAGCTGCAGTTATACTCACTACAGCTTTGACGATTCAGGAGCTTTATAAACAATAGGAGCTATTCATTCCAGTTGCCCTCTTAGAGATTGACGTTTCCAACCAAATGGACTAGATACATCATCCCAACCAAAAAGCCTGCTAAAACAAAATAAGCTGTTCCATATTTCCAGCGTGTACTGGCTGGCACATCGTAATACTTATCATTATCGTGCACGGTACAGCTGATGTCACATTGCATCTTTAAATGAAGACCATTCTCTAACGTTACTTGCTCCAGCTGCGAAATTCTTACCTTTTCAATAATACATTGCTGTGGCAGTGTAGCTTTGCCATAATAATTCAGCTGGTCCCATCTGACCACAACATACTGCTGTCTCTCTAGATCACTGTAGGTAGTAAAAGGTAAATCCCGGCGATGCTCAGCTCCTGGAATCATGTAACCCGCCTCTCGCAAGGGCTCCACGGGAATTAAGAACCCCTTAGTCACAGACTGCGGGCGGTTGTTGTTACGTCTTTTCACATATTTATTATACAGATCGTAAGCAAACATTGCCCAGATGATAAAGAACAAAATCGAACGCAAGTAAACGATTATAGCTAAGCCACCCACCAGACCCACAAGCCACAGCCAGCGCGTAACTGCGGTAGCAATACGTCCACCGTCTAGCGGATGGATTGGCAGCAGGTTAATCAAATTAAGCAATAAGCCTATATAAGCCAGGGAATAAAGAAGTGGACTATCCATATAATATGCCGCTCCAAACACAGCAGTAGCCCCGATAGTACCCAGAATCGGTCCGCCAAAAGCAACATACGCTTCTGTCTTCGCATCCAGCGGATGTTTTTTCATAGTAATTAACGCGCCTAAAAAAGGAATAAATAACGGAGCGCTGACGGGTAGCCCGATCCGCTTAGCGGCTATAACATGTCCCAATTCATGAACAAGCAAAAGCAGGACAATACCTATAGCAAACCCCCACGGATAAATCAAAGCATATGCCCCTATCGAAACCATCATGGAAATTAACGGCCCGGCAATTTTACCTATTTTCAGCAGAGACAAAATCGCCTTTCCTTTTAACAGGAGCATGGCGGCTCCGCCCCCCAACCATTTCAGCGGAGTAGAAGTATTCTTTTTCTGCTCATTTTGCATTTGCGGCAAGATCACAAGCTCCTTTATCTTTCAATTTTAAGAAACTACTGTACAGTTCCATCTATCTTATCATAGAAGCATTAAATATATTTCTACAGTGAGCCCTTCGGAAAGTATACGACGCAACTTTTAGAAACGTTTCAGCGTCAAACCAACTATCATGGATAAATTTTACTGCCAGATAAAGAAAGGGTTGGTTCATATGCTCTCTTTTCACTCCAAAGCTTGGTTATCCGTCTTAATGCTCTCAACATTTTTACTCCCTGCCACCATGTCAGCAAGCTCTTCATTAACTGTATCGGTGTCCTCTGCGCTCACCCAAGCTTCCTCTGCTAATACTTCGCAAGTATACTACCAATTTGGCATTCCTGGTGGAAACATAGGCGGACCTGCGCTGCTCAAAAATGGTGTAATCTACGTAGATGTTCGGGGGATCGCTGAACAAGCTGGCTTAAAAATGGAATGGGATAAATCCGGCAAACGTGCTCTGTTCCAAGGCTGGACTAAAAGTTTTGCTGTTCGAATCGGGAGTCAAACTGGCGTGCTTGACGGGAAAGCGGTAGATCTAGGAGGAATACCTTTTAAATCCAAAGAAGATGGGATATATGTGCCGGCCCGTTTTATCGTTAAGGTTTTCGAAGGCAGCCATCTCCGTCTGGACTCCACAACGAACACACTTTTAGCAGATGATCTGAAGACCTACAATGTTTTCACAGAATCCTTTGGAGGGCGTACCTATACGCTGGTCAAAGCTAATGGTGATTTATATGTCTCACAAGGCAAGGATACGGTGATAAAACTCACTTCACTCCAAACAAACTTTGACTGGGCAGGAATGAAGATTGAGAAAACGGCGGGGGGTCTGCTAGTCATTAAGATTATTGATTCCTATGGAGAGCCTCATATTAATACACGCGAAATCACACTCATATTCAAAAATGGTGCATTACTACGCAAGGCCACATTCGCTTACCAGTTCAGAGGAGATGCGGATTTCAAACCTTATGATGGCAACCTCATCTTGCATGATGGTAATACCTTACGTTTCATCCAAGACGGCACAGGCAATGTAATAGATACTCTTGATCTTGTAAAGCTGGGTGGCGAGGAAGATGCTTACTATGTAGAAAGCATTGATAAAGAAATCATACTGCTTCGTGGAAATCAGAATGGATTGCTAACCTTAATCGACCGCCAAACAGGCGAGCGAACCCTTTTGTATAAGGAGCTACTCACAGCAAAGGATCAGGAATATGCGGAAAATAACGATGTTCCTTTTAAAGGAGATACTTTGAAATTCGTAAAACGGAGCGGTGACAAATTGTATTTTATAAATGACTCCCCGCTTACTGGCAAAAAAGAAGTTATCTACTCCATTGAAGCTCATTCCAATAACTCCAAGAATAATACTGATTAGAAAGTACAGCACAAGCATGTGTATTGATTAAAGAACTAATCGAATCCTCCTCAGTGATTATCCCTGAAAATTAACCTTCCTACATATAGGCAAACGCCGTGAACGTTGTAGGCAAAGGACCATAGACTGTTATCAGGATTGAAACATTCGAGGAGGATATCCATGGAATCAAATACAAATTTTCATCAACAGGTCGCTTGGAATTGCATGAATAAATATGTAGGTATAGTAACGACTGATGGTCAATCCTTTGACGGCTTCATCGCTCACGTGGATCAGAACTATATCACCCTAGCGGTTCCCAGCAATGAAATGGTCGATCGTATGAATGGAATGCCTGCTGAGCAGTCGAACTATAGACAATTCGGGTTCCAGCCCGGCTTTTACCCAAGACGCCGCTTCTATCCACGCCGTATCCCTTTTTTCGGAATAAGCAGTCTATTTCTACTCCCGTTTTTTATCTGACTCGGTGCAGGGGGATGAAGGGTCATCCCCTTTCTAGCTATTTAACTACTTAATCGGAGAAAATTAAGAAGTAAATACAACTCTACATCTATATTGATTATAAAAAAGAATTGCCATCCTACTCTATCGTATGGTATTATAAATTTCGTCGCAGGACGGTAGCTCAGCGGGAGAGCACTATCTTGACAGGGTAGGGGTCATGGGTTCGAACCCCATCCGTCCTATACTGAAAAAGCCTTATATAATAAGGCTTTTTCTTTTGTTTAGGGATGTTTATGTTTTGAGTGAATTACAAATTGGTGCCATTATGGTGCCCTGTAGTAGACTAAAGCAAAAGTGGTGCCATAATCGGCACCACTTTTTTTTATCCCTGTAACCATTTAAGAAATACATCTTTTGAGACTTTTATCATCTTTCCGACCCTCACGATATGAAATTGACCCGAGTTTAATAGTTCATATGTTTGACGCTCACCTATACCAAGTATTTGTTGTATTTCCTTCGCTGTAAGTACAGAGGGATAATCAGAAGTAGTCTTATACATTTGTTCAATCACCCTTCTCTTCCTCCTTCTCGAAAGACAAAAACTCAAATATCCTATATTTTTCAAGAGCCGCTTCAACGGCAGCTTGCGTCCGTTCTCTATCTATCTCAGGCAATAAAATCTGTTGCACTGGGCAATCCCCCTTTGTTAAGAATCCCCCGACCGAAGTCGGGGAGTATACCATCTTAGAACGGCAGATCGTCTTTATTCACAGGAATTATTTGACCATCTGTATCTTTTAGTTCCTGTTGTTCTTCCTGTTCTTCCTGATCGTCTTCTCTTTCTTCGTTCTCGTCTTCCTCTTCAGTCACCTCTTCTATCGTCATCTGACCGGAGTCAACATTAACCGATCCATCATTATCAATCGTTCCGCGAATACCTTGATGCGTATGTGTTGGAGTATAATC
Source organism: Paenibacillus sp. FSL E2-0190 (assembly GCF_037992965.1). Classification (NCBI taxonomy): domain Bacteria; kingdom Bacillati; phylum Bacillota; class Bacilli; order Caryophanales; family Paenibacillaceae; genus Paenibacillus; species Paenibacillus sp. FSL E2-0190. The sequence goes on along the minus strand of NZ_CP150306.1, from coordinate 2,785,347 downwards.
ATCCAGATCAGCTTGCGAGCTGCTGAAGCTTACGAATGCTAGCCAGTATTTTTAATGTTTCGCAGGATGGATACCTGCTGGTCTGTGATATTGCCCTCGATCGTTAACGTGATTACGTCCTCTTTATTACCAAATTTGATATCCTTGATCTTTGTAGTTACGTTGGCTTTCATTTATAATTGCTCCTCTCAAATTTGGGTTTTATGAAAAAATAACCACCGCAGCTAATGCGATTATTGAAGCAACACATATTGCTGCCATGTCATGCTACCGAATTTATTTCTGTCCATTTCGGCGATTTACCCTATGAATGAAACTAAGAGAATAAAAGCAAAGATGATCTTAACCATATTGACGTCAGTTCCTCCCTAAATCCGTGCTATATTAATTAAGAGGTGAATTTTATGAACGGCAAGAAAGTTATCACTATTCTTTTATCCATCTCTTTACTAGGTGTGATTGCTTACTTCGGAATAGCTTATGGATTACTATGGTATATCTTTAATGGGTAAGAAATGAAGATTATCCAACCCCTTTATAAGTTCAGTACAGCCAAACTATCTCTTATATCCTCCTTGTGGGAGAGAGTCTTTTTTTTGAAATTTGTTATACTTAAATAAAAACTTTTAATGAGGTGCTATCTTGCAATATTTTTTTTTAATACCGTTGGTATTTGTTTTGGCGATTCCCTTGGTTTTACTGTTAAAAGGTGATTATGGAACCAAAAACAAGGTTTCAGATAAAACTACTAGCATAGAGAAAAAAAATTAGACAGAATAATAGAATTACTTGAAAAGGATAAGGATGCATAAGCATTTTTATCTTTTTTTCATGTCGCAATATGTATCTACTACGTTATAACCTTTGTGAGAGGAGGGCTATTAACCCTCTCTGTCCCTGTATCTTCGTACTGAGAGTATCCGATTTTGAATCTGTTATGAGCCGATTTCAAGCGAGAGGAACTGATAAAATAACTCAACTCACTGGGACACTCCCAGCGTATTACGCCATCTTTGATATCTTGATATACAAAGGTAAGGATACGGAGTTTGTACATCTGGAGTCCCGGACCAAATCTGGCATGCTTCGAAGCCCAGTATTTACAGAGTTTATCGTATAAGCACCTAATAGACTCTTCAGGCATTAGCTTGACAGGTTATTTTATGTTTGTTCTGAATCTAAATCGCTACGGGACAAACGTGGCAACTCATAATTTCTAACAACACCTAGCCTCTAAAATTGGTCCCTTTTTTTATTAAAGAATTGGTAAAGGCGGGAGTAGACTCAATTGGTGTACTGGGATCAACTGGAAACTATGCGTATCTTAGTAGAGGGGAGCGTTTGCGTGTCCTTGAGCTTGCTGTTAGTTCTGCTGAAGGGATTCCCGTGATGACAAGCATAAGTGCGATTCGAACTTTAGAAGGACTTCAATTAGCGGAAGATGCACAACAAGCTGGGGCAAGTGCAGTACTCTTGGCTCCTATCTCCTATCAGGCACTAACAGATGAAGAGGTGTTTTTTCTATACGAACAGGTGACAAGTTCACTCTCCATTCCACTTTGTGTTTATGATAATCCCGGCACTTCACATTTCCATTTCAGTGATGAGCTGCACAGCAGAATTGCTGTAGAAAAACTCAGAGCTGTTATTCCACTCCATGTTACGTTTGGAATAAGCGGGAATCCATCCGCATATCCAGGCTTGAGTGCAGGTTGTGACTTATGGTACTCAGTGCTAGGTGGTTTATTTCCGAGGTTATGTCTAGATATCACAAGAATGACTCAAAGTGGCCATTTAGAAGAAGCACAACACCTTTCAACATTACTAGAACCGATCTGGAAGTTATTCAATAGCTACGGTAGCCTTCGAGTGAGTTCAGCAGCTGCTGAAATAATCGGCTTAATTAAAAGTCCTAGTCTTCCTTGCCTTTACAACCATTAAACAAATCCGTTAGGAATCACCTGAATATCATTCTAAAGGAATTAAAGTTTACTGTATAACCTTAATATAATTCATTTGGAAGTATATATGCTGCTCTATAACACTGGTAAGGATCGTTAGTTTTCATCAATACAACAAATCCCCCTCCTACCACTTAAGGTTGTTGGGGGATTTGTTATAGACATGCTTATGCCAAAATCACGCTTAAAATATTACAACATTGTCAATTGTCAACTATTTTGCGTTCATTAACAATGAAGTGGGTATTTTATGAATATAATCATCTTATGCAAGGGGGCTATAATATGAATCTCACACTGATTTTTCACGCAATTGAAACAGAATTACAACTACAAATACATTTAGTCAGTGGAGAGACATATGTTGGTTTTTGTCAGGAGAGCGACTCTTCAGGTTACTTCACAATAAGAACTAAGAGTGGTTTATTTTCTTTTCCTTCTTGGGCGATCAAACGGATTAAAGAAGTGTGATATCGTAGGTTATTGAATGCATGCTCTAAATTCAAATCACTTCCAAACAAAATGAGATCCAGCAAGTTTAATAGATCCGGTGCATCCCCTCTACAATCCCACCATAATCTATAAGATGGCCTATTGGATCTGGTTCCAAACGAAACCAATCCAAGTATGAGTATCCATAGAGTTGCTGGATTCCCCACAATAAAGTATGTCTCTCTGTATTGAAAATCTTTATTGTTCATCAGTACAAAAACTCCTTGTTCTCCGAACTATCTATTTCTTCGCAACCAATCGTTTTTCTGCTTTAAAGTCCATCTTAATAACTTTATTGTTGTTCATGTAATTATCCCACGAATCATACTTCCAATTAGGTGAAAAGTTATGACTAATCACATCGATGTAAATACGACACTAAGTAAACACTTCCCGCTTCTGGCACATCTTTATTGTAAAGACACTTCTTGCATTGTAGCTGTGGCTCTTGAAGAAAAACGTGGACAAAATTGAGATTAACTCCTGACTGTCCTTGGTGAAGGGGAAGTATCCGATCTTTTTACAACTCCATAACAACTGTCCTCCTAATTCTATAATAACTTGGTGTTAAGATGTATAAAAATTCATCATCTTAGATCCCAATGGAGGTAATCCGATTGAACAAGAAAAAGCGGTCCGCTACATTAGTTGTTATCCTGTTTTCAGCTGGTGTGCTTGCAGCCAGTGCGCTGCTCGTCCCCAGCCTGATGAATTCCGTAGTTTTCGACAAGAACAGTTCGTCAATTCAGGGCAGTAACCGGCTGGCTTTGAGTGAAAGCACGATACCCGTGCTGAAGGTGGAGGCGCCGGCGCCAGTATCCACCATACAACAAGACCTGTATCAACAGATGACAGCAGCGCAAATCCAGCAAATCTATGACTTTATAGATAAAGCAGAAGATCCCCATACTTCAGGTCGGGAAGAAACCGAATCCGAAATCAACCGCAGACAAGTGTTGGACGATAAGTATGTGTATGACGGCCTCCGCCCCAAGCAGCAGCTGCCGTTAAAGGCTGGACAAGCAGATTTGTATCTAGATTTAGAAACCAATACGTACACCTACCCGGAGAGGAGTATGACTGATGAGGAACTGTTACAGCTGATTGACTGGTACTACCGGCTGAATTACTTCGTGTCCAAACGAAATCCGACTGTGCCTCAGCTTCAGCCTCAGAAAATCAGCCAGGTTGAAGCTGAGGCACTGGCCTCTGACAGTGTGCGCAAGCTGTTCGATGCCGACGTGTCCAAGCTAAAAACATCGGGAATGCTGATTGAGCTGGGACTAACCAAACGTCCAACCTGGACAGTTCATTTTGCTCCTCACAAGACGCTTACCCTGCTCGGATCAGGCGAGGTATTCTGGGAATATGATGTGTTGATTAATGCAACAACCGGTGCCGTAGAGGATACGACAGCCATTAATTTGGCACTGAAGAGAACTCCCATCGACGACGACGCAGCCGGCACCATCCAGAAGGATGCCAGTTGGATTCATAAAGCCGTGCAGGTCATCACGGACAAGCAGGGAGAAACAAGAACCATTATCAAAGCTTATCTAACCGATACCGAATTTAACAACAAACGCGGGATGGTGGATGTTAAACTGTTGCTGGAAGATGGAAGTAGCTATACCGCGGAGTTCCGCTATCCTGATCAGACCCTTCGCTGCCTAATCTATGAAGCATCTGACAAAGCCAATTAAGCGGAAACGTTACAGAAATACAGCAGTTCAGGGCACCACCGCCACACTGACTTTTTCAAGACCAGTTATTAATGTAATTGTGAGTATTGCGCGATCACCAGATGGTTCTGGTTCAGGTTGATCTGCCTTCTGAGGGGTAGCTGATGCTTCTTTTGAAACTTAACTTTCCATTATTATTCAATGTAGTAACTACATAAAAATTGGTCTTACCGTTAGAAACAGATATATCTAAAAACCTATCTTATTCCCAAGAAGCACAGTAGATGAAATATACAACATTAAAGGTTCTGTCTCTAAGAGCAGTATCTGTCGATATGGTGCAGAGGTTACAATTATAGATGAGATCGGATATCCATACGAGTATGGTGTCTGTAAAACAACCTTTCTGTGATGCTTTAAAGTAATTAATATTTATAACTGTCAAACCATTTCATGTGTAGGTATGACTATGTTCGAAGGTTCCACCATTTGTAAAATCTAGTGGCCCAAGCATTTCCTACTGTGCATCAAATCTCAGTCGAATGAATAGTACTCAGCAGCCTAAATCTTGTAAATATTAACATTTGATTATAAAATCAAACAAAGGCGGTGTTAACAATGAGATTAGTACTGTTCATGTTGGCTGGAGTAGGCGCGATTTTCTATCTCTCATTAGGAATCATCATTGTAAAGGTAATCCTTTCAAGAAAATTACCAAATAATAATTACACTCCATTTGACTACATCACGGCCCAATCTCCTGTTGAGTTTCACGATGAGAAAAAAGAGATAGAAGAAAATGCAGACCATGGTGATGATAAGGACAAAAACATCATTTCATTATCAAAACGACGACCTTCTCTTCCCTGATGCGCAATAGGCTGCTACTTCTTCATAGCCTTTTTTGGGAGAGGATTTCTGTAACCTCCTCTATCTCTTAATGTCATGTATCTTCGTACTACGTTTCACTCAATCATTTTTTGTTAAACTAAATTTAGATTTTGTTAATTTGTTTAGAGAGGAATTAATGATTTGAAAATATCTATCCAAACATTCTTAATCACCATGTCTTTGGTATTTGGAATTATCATCGTACAAAAAAGCCTTCAATTAATTTTTTCATCTTCGGTACTTATTAGATCACTAAATGTTGTAATGATTATTATTCTTTCTGGCTGTATTGGCGCTTTTATAAGAACATTACTTCTGCCAAAAGAGAAATAGGCTGCATTACCGCTAGATAGCCTCTATACTTCGCAATATGCGTCTACTTCGTCATGACCTTTGGAGGGACACTCCTACTCCTTTAATGTTCTGTATCTTCGTACTGTGACATAAAAAACTCTTACGTTATAATAATGTTGAATTAAATATTGAAGGGACTGAACTATGCGCAGATATCGATATCTTAACCCCAAAACAAATAGATAATGGAGGTAATATATTGATTACAGAAATACAAACCAAAAGACTAATATTAAGAAAAATGAAATTATCTGACTCTGCTAGTTTGTTTAACATTTGGTCTGATCCTGAGGTTACAAAGTTTATGAATATCAATAGTTTCACTGAGGAAAGCCAAGCAGTAGAAATGATTAAAATTCTTAATAACCTGTCTTTGGAAAGCAAAGCTATTCGTTATTCCATAATTGAGTTAGAATCAAATCGCATAATTGGTTCCTGCGGTTATAATTCTATAGATTCTTCAAACGCTAAAGCAGAGATCGGATACGATATTAGTAAAGATTATTGGGGCAAGGGATATGCTCCTGAGGCCATTCAATCTCTGATGGATTATGCGTTCAACACTTTAAATTTCAACAGGATAGAAGCAAAAGTCGAACCCGAAAACAATAATTCCATCAGAGTTTTGCAAAAGTTAAATTATACATTCGAAGGAACAATGAGAAAGTGCGAAAAGTCCAAAGGAAAGTTTATTGATTTAAGCATTTTCTCAAAATTAGTAACAGAGTAACTTTTAATGGGTGGGCCTACATTTTTATGGTGTAGGCTTTTTATTTACTTCACGTTGCTCAACTCAACTAAATGAATAGTTTGCGGCTACTTCGTCATAGCCTTTGGGAGAAGAGGGATACTCCTACTCATCTAATGAACTGTATCTTCGTACTGTGTATTAAGTAGAGCAACTGTTGTCACATCCTCCAAACGATGTACACATTCTTCCAGTTTGTACTCACAAAACATAATACGGTAAATGATTTAATCAATAGCAACCTTTTAGTTTATGTCGTAGCTGCTGCTATTCTTGAGGCATTACATAATCTATATGACTTTTTATGTGGCCATCTAGAGCGGTAATCTACTACTACCAAAGCTTTCCCAGACATACATCATGGGGCAATAATGGATAGATTTACTCTATTGGTCCCTATTAATCATCTATTTTTTATATGGAGCACTTAATTGACCATCTATTGATTACATTGTATAATACAGGTATATTATGTAAAATAAAGGCAGGTGAGGCCGTTGGATGGAAATATCGATTTAGATTTAGATATAAATCTTCTAGATCTTGATCCAGCCGTAAAAGTTCTTAAAATGATATATTCTTTTGAAAGCTGGCCCAATCTTCTAAAACTAGCAGATACCTTTTTCAACCGAATAACTCAAATTTATAATAATTACACACACAATAATGAACTGGAACTAAAACACCAACGACCTTTAATTTATTATTATGGATACAGCTTGCTTATGTTGGGACTAGCCCACAAAGAAATCGAAAATTATGATAAAGCTCGAACTTACATTAAAGCTTACAGTGATTTGAGTTGGTTCAAGGGATTAGATGCTGAAGGATTAAATGAGGTAGCCTATTATAAGTACATATCAGAGCCAAATCTCTTAGAAGTAGAAGTGCTTTCCGGAAATATTCAATTCATAGATCGTTATGTTTCTTTCCTTTTATCCAACACTAAAGAAGTTCTACCGGGACTGATAACTTTGTTAAAAACAGCTACTAATTTCAATTTAAACATTGAATCTCATTTAGAACTTTTCTCTAATAGTATTTCAAAATTTGAGGATACCGCTGCTGATGAAATTATAATAAATTCCTACCAAGAAACTTTTTTTATTAATATGATCAGATATAAAACAAAAATTCAAGATTATAATTCAGCTATCAAATATAGCATGAAATTATTAGATTCTGCTGAGGTCACAAACTCTGATAAAATCTTTAAACAAGCAGTAGTATACTTCGAATCATTACGTTCATATGCTGATGCTACTCAGATTAAAGATTTTGAAGAGAAAATAATAAATTTCAAAGAAAGGGTTGAGTCTCTATGAAAAAATTTGCCGTCTCTTTATTGTTGGTCCTCACCATCGTCAGCATTGCGCCAGCACTGCCAAGTACCTCACCAGTGGTCTTATTCCACGGAGCAGAACATTAATATCAGAAGTACAGCGCGGGTTAGGAGATTGCTCCTAACCTGTTTTTTACGAAGTGAATTATGTAGTTATTGCAATAACATCCTCCATCTTGAACCAATCCCACTCCTCCTCCGACCAGCGGAGTTTAATTCCCTGTTGTTTATCCAGTTTCATCACGATACCTCGTTTTAATATATTCTCCATGGGATCAAACAGAGTGAGTGTAATCGGGCTGTGCTCTTCCATAGAACGATATAACAATATTTCAAAGCGCTCTATCTCCTGTAAATCTAGAATAGGCTTTTCACGACGTTCCTGCTCATTATTGTCATCTATAATCCGGTTTTTATGTTCGGGCAATATCATTCTGCTACACTCCCATACGTTCTCTAATTTTTTCATCATGAAGCTGCCCTCCTAATAATCCGTCCAGTAGTTCGTTTTACTACCATCTATCCCCCATTGGAGTTCTTGTGGCTCTGACTTTCTCTTTTTAAACCTAAGGTCAATCCTTTCCCAGCCTTCAATAATTCGGGCGCTCTCTGGTGGAGTGTGTGGGGTCCATTCTATATATTTTTCGTTAACTAATTCCCTAAGCCCACTAATGATCTTATCTGGTGTCCGTCCACTCTTGATCTCTAACTCCTGTAAAGTTGGCATATGAGCATGATGCACAGCAGAGTGTCGCATGATCATTAGTAGCTTTCGTGCGGTGTCACTAAGCATAGCGCTTTTTTTGCACAGGCTGCCAAGCAAGAATATTAGCCTCCAGAAATACGCGCGGAGCTCCGGTTGATAAGCAAGTTGCGCGAATATATCCTCCACGAATCCCTTTCACATCAATTTTACGTTGAGATATCTTACCTGATTTATCTTGGTACACTATTTCAATGGTTTGACCGATGCTTATTTGCATAATTATTCACCTTCCAAAGATAAGAACATTTGTTTGTATTATAACCAAACGTACGTTCGTTAATCAATGTAAAAATATCCCGCCAGGCATGAATTATTACATACAAAGTCATCGCTCAGGTTTATAATTTGTTCTATAAGCATTTATTGCATTTCCGCAAACAAACTAAGGAGTATGAGTGTTTTTTATATGTTATAGGGGGAAACGAATATTAGGACCGATGACTGAGGCTGAAGCTATGCGTGAATGGTTTACTCTCTCCGGTACAGTGAAGGAGATTTATATTATTGAGGTAGATGAGAACGATAAGGTAAGACGCCAGATCGGACCCACTAAGAAAAAAAAGAAATAAATATAAAGGGAAAAAACAAACGTAAAAACACCCCGCCGACCTATTAAGGTTGACGAGGCTGTTTTTATTTTTAAAAAGGAAACTGAGTAAGCGAGGCTATTAACAATACAATCCCAACAATCGAGGATAGCACAGCCATTTTATCTTTAGTTTTCAAATACAATGCCGCTCCATTAAATATTAAAGCTCCGCACATCCCCAGCATAGTCCAAGACACTATCACTTGATCCTGGCCGCGGAAAAATGTGATTCCCAGAATGATTGTTGCTGCACTGAATAAAATACCGCATACTCTTAGTACTTTCAGCAAAATGATCACCTCCGAAAAATAAAACACGCTAATCTAATATATTGGTTCCGCCATAAATTATAATTCATAGATTACTATTCCTATATCTGGTAGAATTAACTAGCAATTATTAGCAGATTTAGGGGGATATCAGATTGAACAAAAAAGCTTTTTTATGTATCGTGGCAACTATTGTAATCCTTTCAGGATGTGGCAGCTCCACAACAAATTCAGAGAAAAAAAATACAACGTCTACAGGAGTTACACCGTCCGAAGCAACAGCCAGTCCTTCAGAGCCCACTCCTGAGCCAAAAAAGAAACTTACAGCTTCCGAGAAACTGGCTCTCAACTATGTGGAGATTTTCCTCAATGGTTCAGATATCGAAGCGAAAAAGAAATTCGTATCCGAAAATATACTTCCAGATGTACAACCCATTTTCCAAATGGCTGAATCTACTGAGACACCCGAGAATAATAAACTTAAGAACCCTACAGTAATTGAAACAGCTGATTATACGGACAAAGATGGCGGAAAAGATAAACTCGTGCTTATCCAAGGTGAGAAGTCTTCCTCCAATAGCGAACTTATCATTTTTATTAAAGATGACAAAGTTGGTTGGGGGTATTCGTCTAATGACAAAGATAAGGATGCATTTAACGAAGTGAGGAAACTCTTCAAGGAACCTGTAATTAATACTTCAGATTCAGGTAATGCAGGTACAACTGAACAGTCTCCTGAAGCGATGCTTAAAGAAATCAGTAATTTTGTCGTTTCAGATATTTGGAATGATGGATTTGTTGATATCAGCTGGTATGCAGGTTCAGGAACTGGCTCTACGGGTGAAACAATAGATATAGATTTTACAATCGAGCAATTAGGAAAAGCTATGATTCAAAAAATGGAATACGATAGTTATATCAGCAACCTTGATGCAAAATATGATTCAATTAAAAGCATCTGGGCTAAGCTCACGGGTGAGATGGATCGTATGTACAAACAAATCCAAGATACGCCTCCTATTGCAAATGATGCAACCACCAAAATAGATACAGGATTATTCACCCAGTACTTGGAAGCCTTTACTGATGAGGTTAACAAATTACCTAATACTTAGATTAAAAAATAACGTCCCTGCCGGCCGCCACGGTTAGCAGGGATTTTGTTCGGCTTTAATGGCTTGCCGCTCAAAATAGTAATCCACCAGCGCATAGATGAAACCAGCAATACCGAAAAAAATAATAGCTGTACTACTATTCAAATGGTATTCCCGTATAAAGCGTTCATCGTACACCTCGTAAAAGAAACCATATCCCGCAATACCACTCAATAAGAATATCATTATGCGGTTTACTAAAGGATTAACTATCTTTCGAATAACCCATGATAAAGGAAGCAGTATAACCGGGTAAAGAAGAACTGAAAAGAGGAACACCAGAAAAATAAAAGCAAACCCAATGTTTTGAAAACCGTAATATTCTGTTGTACTTATTTTAGTTCCTTCCCAAAGCTCCAATCCAAAGGCTGCCAGGGTGAATAAAATCGTCGAAATAAACCATAACATTATAGGCTTAACTGCACGCAAAACAATCCCACCATCTTTATGCTTTTTATACTTACAGCCGATTTTTCAAATCATCATTTCGCACTTGGTTTTATTGAGGTTAAGAATGGCTTTTGCCCTATTCTACTATTATATGAAATAAAGTACTCCTCATTTACATCTATTAACTTATATATTCCTTTTGGGATTGTGACTGTATTTTGATCACCGCTCATATTTTGTATTACTATTTCTCTTTTATTTACTGACACTACATTAACAACAGCTGAAGTCCCTGCCATCAAAAAGTACCATATAATAAACAAAAAAATGATCATGGGAAGTAGTGAGAATACTTTACGATAGTTCATATCTATTACCTTACACCTCTATTCATCGCCTTAATTATTTCACTTTGGATATTATATCATTAATTCCCATATATTATAGTTATGATTTCCCTTTGGAAGGGTTAATTGTCTTGTAATATGGGTAATCCATCTTCTCTTGAACTTCTCGAACTACATTTTCATTAGTAAGCGATTCTATGAAATATAAACCCAGATCAATCGAAGCTGCTACTCCTCCCCCAGTAAAAACATTTCCATCCCTTACGAACCGTTCCTTAACTACTTCGGAACAATAAGGTGCTAATAGTTCATATGCAGAAGGATTGGTAGTCGCCTTCTTCTGATTTAAGAAACCGGCAGCTCCCAAAATCAAAGCTCCTGTACACACTGACACCTTGTATTCAACCTCTCGGGCAGTCTGAATCCATGTTATAAAATTAGTATCGAATCTAAGTTGTCGAGTCGAAAACCCTCCAGGGATAAATATCAAATCATAGGCTGACAGATCAGGGGAAACCTGGTTTATTTTCAACGTCAATCCTCGATCATCCGTGACTTCTTCCTTGTTGGAACAAAAATCCCACGATACATTTTCTATCGCCTTTAGAACTCCCATCCGGGTAACCGCATCGTAAAAACCAACAAAATCTAACGTGGTCATCCCATCAAATAGAATATAAGCCATCCTCATCATTTTCATTCTACACACTCCTTCGATACTTTTCGGCGAAATTCATTGGGGGTGATCCCGTATTCATTTTTAAAAACACGATAGAAAGAACGCAAACTGTTGAATCCGGAATCAAACGCGATATCCGTGACCGGATGGGTAGTGGATAACAGCAGCATATGAGCAAAGGCTACCCGTTGGCCATTGATGTAATCACGAAATGAAATGTGAAACTGCTCAGAAAAGATTCGGGAAATGATAAATTTACTAATGCCAAGCTCTCTTGAAAGCGTATTCAGATTTATGTGATCTAAAAAATGCATGTCGATGTAAGCTAGGATTTTGGGGACGAGATCCATTTCTTTTTTGTAGTCTACTTTTTTCATTAGCAGTAACGGCAGCGCGTGCCCTAATACTACAGAGGTATAAGCCTTGAGCAGACGAACATCACATTGTTCTTTATATAGTTTATACAAGGTTGCCAACAGATCTTGAAGCACCTTTTGTTTCGAAACTATAGGGTTATCCGGAACATGATTAAGCAAATCCCCCGCAAAATCCCCCGGAAAAGTGGCGTCAAAAAAGAACAGCAGGATCTGGCTTTTCTCTAGGGTTTTGTAGCTGTGAGGTTGATTGGAGAAAATAATCGCTATGTCTCCTTCAGACAAATCATACTCTTTTCCATTGATGTTGATATTGATTTTGCCGGACAAAACCATTGTTATCTCTACATTTTTGTGTAGATGAAGAGGATAAGTGTTATTGGTAGAAATAAAGGAGTGAAACGCCTGGTCACGATGCTGATATTTAATATTCATGTTTTTCTCCCTATCGTCATGGAATGCCAAGCACTATAGCTGCTGTAATACTAAGAACATAATATGAATTTGTTCGTTTACGCAAGAACCAAAGAGCAATAGTTGGCACAAAAAAAGATTTTTTTGGCAGGTAAATACGCCCTAAAAGTTTTAAAGTATTACCAGTAAGCTACTTGTCGCAGACCAGTAACATTTCACTGAGAGGAGGAAGTATAACAGGAACAGCATTCAGCGATAAGACTGTATCCATGTTATACGTCAAAAAGATGAAATGGAAGAGTAAAAAATCAGGTAAGGTTATAGGTGTCTTATTGAGTTTTTCGGTAGCGTTTTCATTTTTAGGAGGTCACACACTTGCAGCTTCAGGGCAGGCAGACGGAGACAAAAGTTTTACGGGTGCCTCTATTCTTGCTTTTCCTGGCGCGGAAGGTGGCGGCGCCTATACAAGCGGTGGTCGAGGGGGCGATGTATACATCGTAACTACCCTTGAAGATTACGCTGTAAAAGACAAACCGATTGCAGGGTCCCTTCGCTATGGAATTTTATCTACGCCTAAAGAGGGTCGTACCATTGTTTTTCATGTTTCCGGAACGATTGAACTGAAGAGCACGTTAAGTCTCAATAATATTAAAAACCTGACCATCGCTGGGCAAACCGCTCCAGGCAACGGAATTACCATTGCAGGTTGGGATACCAATATCAGCAATTCAGAGAATATCATTATTCGGTACACCGCTTTCCGTCCGGGTGCCACTAATGTGTATAATGGCAGTGATTCAATGGATGCGCTTTGGGGGAGAGACAACAACTACTTCCTCATTGACCATTGTTCCTTCAGTTGGAACACAGATGAAACTCTATCTTTATATAGAGGCGAAAATGGCACGATCCAGTGGTCCATTATTTCCGAAAGCCTGACTCTATCCGGGCATTCCAAAGGAAGACATGGCTACGGCGGTATTTCAGGCGGAGACAAAACAACATTCCATCACAATCTGTATGCGAACCATACCTCGCGAAATCCAAGACTAGGCGGCGGTTACGCAGGTGCGGCAGATGCTGATCATGTGGCGGTTGTTCAGTTCTCGAACAATGTAATTTACAATTGGGGCTTTAACGGCACTTATGGCGGAGGGTTTACTTTTACTAACTTTATGAACAATATCGAAATTGCCGGCCCAGGTACAAGAGATAATGTAACTAACCGAGTGATTGATGCCGGTGAAGCTACCAAGCTGGGCGGTTTCTATATTACTGGAAACAGAATTAACGGTAAGCTCACAGGTTTACTGAATGATTCTTCAGATTATGTGAAATTTTCTGGCGTACAGAGTGGTGAACAAAAGACGACCCTTGCAGCCACACCATATCTTTCCGCGGACAGTACTGGAGTTAACCATGGTATTACCAATAAAGCATTTGATAATTATGTTAAGTCCGGCGTAAAGCTAGCGAATGAATCACTATTAAAAAGCATTCTGCAACAAGCGGGAGCTACCTATCCACGTCGCGATGCTATCGATGCAAGAATTGTGGCAGAAGTCGAGCAGAACTCGGGAAGATATATCAACACTGAACATGAAGTCGGGGGTTACATTTCAGACTTTGGCGTCATTGAGGCACAATATGATAAGCAATTTGACACTAATAAAAACGGAATAGACGACAAGTGGGAAAAGAAAAATAAAATCTGGGGCATCAAGGATGCATACAAAACGGTTACTAAAAATGGTTACACCTGGCTTGAGCTTTATATTAACGGCCTAGTTGATATGAAACACGTCGCCGAAAACCCTGATGCTAAGCTTTTAGCGCCAGAAAACAATGCACAATTTGTTACCGGGAAAGAGGTCGAAGTTAAAATTAATGCTTCCCCTAAATCCGGAAACAAAATAAAAAAAGTTGCTGTATATAATGGTTCTAAATATCTTGGGGAAGCAGTCAAAAAAGGCAACACATACACATACACCCTCAAGAATTTAACGGATGCTTCCTACTATATTTCTGCAAGAGTGACCGATACCCAAGGAAATGAGACGCAGACCACAGCCACTAACATCCATATCAATGCTGCTACCTCTTCCCTGGCTGGAAAGGGTTGGACTACAGCAGATATCGGTGATCCGAACATTAAGGGTTCCGGAAGTATGACAAATGATGTGCTTACCGTTAAAGGCAACGGAAAGCTTGGAAAAAGTGAAGGTGGCACAGAACGATCCGAAGCAAACAATGCAACCAAAGATGACTTCCACTTCGTGTATAAAGAAATGAACGGAGATATGGAATTTACCGCGAAGCTCGAAGAAATCGGGGCCGTTGACAACCATGCCTTCACCGGGCTAATGATCCGCGATGACTTGAATAAAGACAGCGCCGCCGCGGCCCTTGGTATCTCCTATGTGAAGTTGTCCAAAGAGACCAGCTGGTCATCTTATCTGACGGGCAGAAACATTAAGGGCGGAGGATTTGATGAATTAACTGAAACTTTAGACAGCGTATCTGCTGCTGAAAAAGCTGGCATTCAACTTCTTTCAGATATTCCATTTAAAATTAATGGTGTGGAGCAAGGGTATTGGCTCAAGCTTGGCCGTAAGGGAGATGTTTTCTATGCTTACGGATCAACGGACGGAAAAGACTGGAAGCTAATTGGCGAGCGAACTATTGTTATGGATGGTTCGGTATATGTCGGATTCGCCGTTGACAGCAATGATGTCGCCAATAAGATTGAGCAACTGAACTATGCTAAGTTCTCTAACCTTACTGTGGAGAATACATTCACTCCAATAGGTGACTCAACGATAAATAAATAGTGTCTGTTCTTCTACACAGTTCCAAAAAAACGGAAGCCAGTAAAGCGGCTTCCGTTTTTTTATTGATATCCGACTGGACCAGCACAATATATTGCCTGATTCTCTGTTCACTATGGCTTTAAAGTTTTTTCTTTAACATTACTTCATCATCCTTAACATACCCGCTCAATTCATACGCTTTAATGGCTACACGATTATCTTCTCCTGTTAAAATCTTAACTGTTTTGACTCCACGAGAATAAAGCTGACTTTCCAGAAAAGAAATTATTGCAGTAGCGACACCATTCCTACGAGCTGACTCTTTTACATACATTTCAGTAATTTCACCATATGCTTCATTATAACAAAATGATTTCAAACTTTGAGCACAGCCAAAACCAACCACTTCATTATTGCTGTTCAAACACTTGATGATCTCTGGCACAGGACGTTTTACTCCACCATTGAACTCATGATTTAATCTAGACAAAACATCCGCGTCACATATCGTTGCTAGCCTAACATTTGGAAGCATTCTCTTCCTCCTCTACAACGTTCCCTTTTCAAGAACATACTCTTCATTGGAATTTTTTAAAACGATATCAAATTTATGATGATAAGAATGCATAAACAACTCATATTGCATCCTGCGCTGTTCATGGGATTTTCTTAAATAATTAATATCTGTTCCTCTTTCAGAAACATCACGTATACTCCTTCTCATCAACTCAGTTTCTCCATCCGTGTATAAGTAGATTTTCAGATCATACAAATCCGGATCAGTAAAGGCAACGCTCATGCCTTCTACAATATTTACCTTGTTTTGTGAAGATATGAATATACTTTTTGTATAGTCTGTGCCAATTGTGTAAAAATCCAACCCATCCCTCAACATATGAATGTCTCTCTCTAAAGCAAATATATGATGAGCAGCAGGATGACAAGCTGTCACTTTATCGTGATAATGTACATTCTTATATTCATAGTCGATAGAAGTGTATTTTCTAAGACTAGATTCAACAATATAGGGGTCTGTATTAATATAATTCACATCATCCTGTTGCAAAAGCTTTAAAAGATTATGAGCAAACGTTGTTTTTCCAGATGCACCATGACCCGAAATCCCAATGATGAATCTATTAGCCTCACCGCTAATCAAATTAGCTATCTTATGTAACACCTTGTCCATATTATTAGCCCGTCTCCCTACTCGATCCTATGTATTCCTTACTCCGCTATGGTTTAGCACATTAAAATCAATGGTGCATTTTATATAAAGAAACTTAATAGAAAGGGGTAGATCTTCCATGGCTACTCGTCAGCCAGATTTAGTATTGATCAGTTGGAGCAGAAATCCTTTGGTTGCTGGATCAGCACGTAGGATTATTGCCGCCCGTGTTATTGGAAATGCCGTGCCGTGCAGACCTAGCTTGAGACCCAACGGATTGCTTAACACCGCTTTGGCTTGCTTATTAGACAACGATGTTGGTTTTAAAGTGGTCTTTCGTAAAAAAACTTCAAGCATTAGCGGATATATTTTGTTACAACGTAATTAATAGGTTTAGGGGGCAGTGAAAATTGCTGCTCTCTTTTTCCTGTGTATCTCATTGCACTTAAAGTCCAATCAATCCTAGAAAATGGTGTATATAATTTATTAGAAACTGAATCTGATTGAAAATGGGTGAGTCCATGAAATTACAAGCTGTGAAAAAAAGCTATGATTTAATAGTAAGCTTAGGGATGTCTTGTGCTCCTGCTATAAATCTGCAAAGAAATAGCTTGAGGAAATTCTCCATGCCGCTCGACTGGATGGTTTCTTATTCATTGGCTGATGTAAATAGACTTTATAAGAATAGATTTCAAAATTTCATGGAATTAATAAATCTGCAAATTCTTGATGAAACACATTTTTTTCTGGAGGATGGATTACCAGTCTATCCTAATGGGAATAAAAATGCACTAGTGAAATCCTATTTTATTCAGGATACTTTATATAACATTATCTCAGTTCATGATTTTCCAATCCACCAAGGTAAACACTGGTCTATAACCTATCCTTCGTATAAAGCGAAGCTGGAATTACGAATTAATAGATTTTTGGACAAGTTAATCCACAGTAAAAAAACTTTATTCATTAGATGGTTTGCCTCATATGAACAGGCTGTAGAGCTACAGTCAATTTTGTCTGATTTATTAAAACCGAACGAATTTATTATTCTTATTCTTATTCCCGTTCGTGAATCAACCTCGGTACAAGAATTAAATTGGAACATAAATAATATTTGTGTGTTAGAAGTCCCTGAGGATATGAACGATTATGATAGCTGGGATTATATTTTGAAAGACATACACGTAACTAATAACTAATTTCGCTTTGATCGATCATATGATTAATTATTTCCTCTGCTGCAAAAACATATGGATACAAATACAGCCTACTGATGCTGACCAATAAAGAAATAGGGTTACTAATTCCAAAATCGTATTGACTCCCATGCGCTGCTGGATTTGCGGGTTCAGGCTCTACAAGATCATACTTCTCCATCAGCCTTTCCTTGGTTCCACTATCTACTACTGTTCCGTTTCCTTTATCCGCAAGGACAGATCCCGATTGAAAACACGCCATGAATAAGACACAGCAAATGGTGAGGATCGCTAGTTTCTTTTTTCGCATCATACATCTCCTAATTCTTTCTGGGTCTCCCCTATAACTTAGAGCCGTTCAAATTATTTCTTGGGTAATCGCAGGAAAACTATGTATTCGACAATCTTGATCAGTATAGATCATATTCCATGAAAATAATGGGAGAAAAAGTCTCGAATTCTATAATACTCCTTTCTATATATAAAAACAAAAGCACCCCACAGCTAAAATTAGCAGGGTACTTTTGGATGCTTCGCCGTATTTACAATATCAACATTCCGCTGAGCGGTTTATGGAGTTGGAGTTCCGCCGTTCGCATTCAGTGTTTCGCCACTGATATAGCTAGATTCCTGGCTAGCCAGGAATACATATGCCGGAGCCATCTCCGCAGGCTGTCCCGGACGACCTAGTGGTGTGCTCGACCCGAACTCCTTCAGCACTTCCTCCGGTTGCCCACCCACAACTTGAAGAGGTGTCCATACGGGACCAGGTGCTACTACATTGACGCGAATCCCCTTATCAGCTACTTGCTGAGCGAGAGACTTACTGAATGTATTAATAGCAGCCTTGGTGGTCGCGTAGTCCAAAAGGATCGGTGAGGGATTATAAGCTTGAATAGAAGAAGTGTTAATAATGGTGCTGCCCGGTTGCATATGCTTCACCGCAGCTTTGCACAGCCAGAACATAGCATACACGTTCGTCTTAAATGTGTCGTCAAAATGCTTCGTAGTGAGATCAGCGATGTCTGGAACGAATTGCTGTTTGCCCGCGATATTGGCTAAAATATCAATTCCACCTAGCTCTTTAACCGCAGTATCGACGAGTTGTTCGCAGTATGTCTCATCCTTCAGATCGCCTGGAATGGCGATTGCAGTACGACCCGCTTCCTGCACTAGCTTGACCACCTGCTTTGCATCTTCCTCTTCCTCGGGCATATAAGATAGAACAATATCTGCCCCCTCACGAGCAAAAGCAATAGCAACAGCACGGCCTATACCGCTGTCGGCTCCCGTAACTAACGCTTTACGTCCGGTCAGACGCCCAGTTCCTTTATAGGTATCTTCTCCTGTATCAGGTACTGGATTCATTTTCTTCTGCAGACCCGGCTCCTCTTGTTGCTGCTGAAATTCCGGTCCAGCCTTAGTGTACTGAGTGGTAGGATCTTGCATCGTATATTGGTTAGACATCGATCAATTCCTCCTTTATTTTTAGAAATACATTTTTATATTTTCCGAACTCTTTGTTATGTAAACACAACCAGCACGCCTCTAAACATTCACCTTCAATAACATAGCCTTGAATAGTGCCGCAAAAATACCCCAACCACCTGTCAAGGTGGCTAGGGTATCCCCCGCCTAAAAATAAATATATGGAAGCTCACTTGTTAGTTAGGGAACGCTCCGTATAGTCTGGCGTATACATTAGATAAAGGAGTGATAAATCATGGGCTTTTTTATATTCCTCTTTGTACTGTTAGCATTGCTTAATATCTTCTTTCCTCATTTGGGATGGTACATGCGCTATGGCTGGATGATGAAAGGTGATGTAGAACCCAGTGATGCCTATTTATTAATGACTCGCATCAGCAGTATAGTGGCACTTATTATCCTCTTTTTTATCTGGACTAGTTTCTGACTTACCCTAACGCTCTTAACACATCTTCAATCTTGCGCTGATGCGACAATACCCCATAATTCATCCAGGCCATAAAATCCACCTCATATACACAACGATTACGAACAGCGGGCAGATTGCGCCAAAGCGGTGTATCCAACAGCTCCCGTCCTTCTCCTTCCTGTCGATCAAAGGTAATGAACAAATGATCTGCAGTGAGGCTCGCAAGCTCTTCTCTTGTTAGGCTCACCCGCTTCTGTCCACGAGTCAACTTCGGAACCAAGGCATGGGGCTGCAAACCTAAATCATGATGGAGTACGCTACCTGTATAACCCAATTGCCCGCATCCGTAGAGATTGATTCCGTAGGAAGATATTCTAAGGCATGCTACAGTCTGCCCTTGGACAGAACGGTTTAGCTCTCGTCTAGCTTGCTGCGCCCGATGCTCATAATTGCCGATCACTTCCTGGACACGATCCGTTCTGCCAAAGACGGCTGCTGCGGAAAATAACGTGGCCCGCCAATCCTCTTGATGAAAAGGCAGCTTGAACAACGGAGCAATTTGGCTGCACTCATCCAGGTGCCAACGCTGAAAGCCATCATCCAGCAGGATCAGTTCGGGCATGTACTGGGAGAGCTCCTGCCAATCGCCAGTCGAAATATCAACCGCAGGCACATCGAGGAGGGACAGATACTCTTGCTTCCCCCACTGAGCGTGAGAATATTGCGCCACCGGTGTAATATCCAGAGCCAGCAGGTAGTCTTCCAGAAAAGGAGCGAACACCCGCAGCCCTTCCTGATGGAAGCTTCTGTATTGGCCGGGCGTAACGCCCACCGATCTTTTGAAACGCCGGTTAAAATAATACTCATTGCTATACCCTACAGATAACGCGATATCATGCATACGGTCATTCGTAAGCAGCAACTGCTGCTGCGCCCTTTCAATACGAAGTCCGTTCAAATGCTCTAAGGGAATCCGCCCTGTCACTTCTTTAAAAATCTGTGTGTAGCGTGCACGTGTAATGCCTGCCACTTCAGCTAATTGATCGACGGTTATGGCGTGATTGTAGTGTTCCTGCATATAGCGGATGGAACGCTGTACCGCCTCATGGGCTCCTTTCATCTGGATGACAGAGGAATTTGCCCGCATGATCAGCAGCAGTAACTCTTGAAAGCGGGTATGGCCTGCGAACCATTCAATCTCTTCCGTACTTCTGCGACTATGATAGATAGCCTCCAGCAGTAATGCACATTGTGAAAAAGGTCTGCAGCTTAGCGGGCCGGACTGGAGAATTCCTTCTTTAGTCCCCTTTTCCATTCCACTCTGCCTGCTTCCCCCCGTTTCGATGACTTCAAACGTAAGCCTATAGAAGCTAAGTCCTCGCTCCTCGGCATTGATTTTGCTTATTAGCCCAGGTTCGAACAAGAACCCGACACCTTTTTCCAGAGGAAAACGCTTCTCCTCGGCTTCTAACCATCCCTGTCCTTCCGATACAATGATCAGGGTATGATTTTGAAACACTAAGGTCTGTCCGTTCACCGATAAGGATTGGGCTTCTATGTTAATCAAGCTATAGAATAGCCTCTTTTTATTGCTGTCTTGTAAATCTTCTGCCATTCTAGCGCCCTCCAATTGAGAACCATTTTCATTCACTTTACTATAGTTTAGAATAAAAAAGAAGGTCTATCAACTATGCTGATAGACCTTCTTTATGCTATTCCTTACGACGGCTGCCGTTTTATTTCACCATAGCTTTCAGCAAGTCATCAAGCTTCATCGAATTGGCTGTGATGGCACCAGTCTGCCAGTGGGAACGTTCCATTCTATAAACATTCCCGTTCTTCACCGCCGGCAAGCTCTTCCACAACGGGCCATCAAGGATTTGAGTCGCTTCCTGATTCCCTTCAGTATCCCAGCCCCCGTTGTCAGGGAACACAATGATATGATCCGCTTCGAGCTGAGGGATAAGCTCTTCGGAGATAATAGATTGATATTCGGTCATTTCTGCCGCCATAGGCACAGGTGTCAGGCCAAATTGAGAATAAATTACACCGGTGAAACGGTTTTTAACACCGAATAGAGCAAAGGTTTTATCCGCTACGTTGAGCCGGATCACTGCTACTTTTTCCTGACCTAGGGCCTGTTGCAGCTTAGCTTTCCCCTCTGCCACTTTCTGATCGTACGCTGCAAGAACAGATTCCGCCTTCTCCGGAATACCGAGCGCATCTGCAATAGCCGTAAGCACTTGTCTTGAGTCTTGCAACACCGCCTCAGGTAGACGATAGGTTGGTGCTATCTTGGAATATTGTTCATATTTCGCCGCATCCGCACCTCCATCCACAATAATCAAGTCAGGGTCTTTTTCCAGCAACACTTCCATACTACCGGTAATATCAAATTCTGGTACATCAAGATTTAAATAATCCTGTTTGCCCCAGCTTGGATGATACCACTGCACCACCGGGGTAATGCCCAATGCCTTCAAATAATCTTCAACATAGATCCCGGCTACCCGTTGCGGTTTAACTGGAATTTCAACATCCCCGAATTCCCCGGCAATAGTCCGAGTTGCACCCTCTTCTGCGGCATTTCCATTTCCTTCAGTTGGTGCGCTAGTGCTCGCTGAGGTAGATTCCTCTGCATTCTGTGTCTTAGCAACGTTTTCTTTCGCAGTATTGTTATTCGTTCCGCATGCTGCCAGCGCAGTTATTGCCATTATAAGTACCGCTGCCCATAAAAACTTCTGACCCCATCTTGCCATTGATCCCTTCACTCCTATGCTTTATTGTCATTGATTATCATTCTCAATAACCTTTATCACAATAGTAGCATGACTTTCATAGCTTTCAATGCACTTTCTCCGCAAAAAACTTATACAAACTATTTCTAGTTGTTCTGCTCTATCATTATTCGGTAGGATTCTTCTTCTATTAAAAATATGTCATCCTTTATTAATTTAATCGCAAAATTTCTTATTTTACGATTGATTTATACGATGCTTTCGCTTACAATAAACTCATAAACGCGCGTTTATGAAAAGAGGGGAAACATGCGCAGCGAAGATATTGCTAAGTTGGCCGGGGTTTCCCGAAGTACGGTATCCCGCGTGATCAACAACTATTCCAATGTTCCTGAAGAAACCCGGGCCAAAGTGCTGCGGGTGATTGAGCAACATCAGTACGAACCGAACAGCTTTGCACGGGCTCTGGCCGGTAAGAAAACCGATACCATCGGATTGTTCGCCATCAGTATGAACGAGAAAGAGAACACTACCCGAATTTATCAGAACAATTACTTTGCACCATTCGTCGATGCCGTAGTCGACACGTCGAATGCCCGCGGATGTTACGTTCTGATTCATACGGTATACTCTCCGGACGATTTTCTGAAGGTAAAACAAGCTTTTCTGCAAAAACGGATTGACGGTGGTATAATTGTCGGCACTCAGAAGGATATTAATATCGTCCGCGAAATGGTGGGACTCGATTCTCCGCTAGTACTGATTGATTATGATATCTCAGAGATTATGTCGGAGCATCTTGACCGCAATCATTTGGCCATTGTGAATTCCAAAGATTACGAGGGCACCACAGAAGTGATTGAACATTTAATCTCCTTAGGCCATCAAGAGATCGGCATCATCTGTGGGCAAATGAATACGTACTCTGGTCGAGAACGCTACACGGCCTATGAGGACACGCTGAAAAAACATGGTCTGCCTATGAATGAAAAGTTTATTCTTAAGGGTGATTTTCTGAAAGAGACGGCTTATGAAGAGGTCAAGAAGCTGCTTGCTTCTGGTGAACCTTTGCCGACTGCCTTTTTCTCTTCCAACGATGACATGGCTATTTCAGCGATGGAAGCGTTCTCCGAACATGGAATCATTGTCCCTGAGGATATCTCCATTGCGGGTTTCGATGACATTCAGCTGGCATCCCGTATTCAGCCTAAGCTGACCTCTGTACGCTTGCCGATTTATGAAATGTCCAAGGCTGCAGTGGAAAAAGTAATCGAGCTGTGTGATTCACAGCAGCCGACTTTCAGCACGATCAGCTTTCCAGCTCGTTTAGTGGAGAGAGATTCCTGTCAACCGCCGAAGAAGTAGCACAGATTCATCATTCACTGAAGAATACATATTTTTCTGTGGAGCTGCTATCATTGGGTCTCGAAATCACTGCCTAATACTATCTTTTAGAAACAACGGAAAGAATCCCTTCCCTCGAGGGAATTTTTCCTGAAACTTATAAACGCGCGTTCACAATCGAAAGGAGACTTTCTCACATGAAATTCGGTACCTTTGACGACACTCGTAAAGAGTATGTAATTAACACACCAAAAACACCTTACCCTTGGATTAACTACCTTGGTAATGAACAATTTTTCGGACTTATTTCTAATACTGCTGGTGGCTATACCTTCTATAGAGACGCTCGTCTCAGAAGATTGACCCGTTACCGTTACAACAATATCCCAATGGATGCTGGCGGCCGTTACTACTATCTTTATGATGATGGTGATTTCTGGACTCCAGGCTGGATGCCAGTAAAACGTGATCTGGACTTCTACGAATGCCGTCACGGTCTTGGCTACACCTCCATTACTGGTGAACGCAACGGTATCTCTGTAAACCAGCTTGCTTTTGTACCTATGGGTCATAACGCTGAAGTACATCGTCTTGTAGTGAAAAACACGGGTTCCGCGAAGAAATCCGTTAAACTGTTCTCTTTTGCAGAGTTCTGTCTTTGGAATGCACAAGATGATATGACTAACTTCCAACGCAATCTCAGCACTGGTGAGGTTGAAGTGAAGGGTTCTGTTATCTATCACAAAACAGAATACCGTGAGCGCAGAAACCACTACGCTTTCTACTCTGTTAACAAAGAAATCGCCGGCTTTGATACTGACCGCGAAGCTTTCGTAGGGATGTACAATGGTCTGGAAAGCCCGCAAGCTGTTGCTGCAGGTGAACCAACTAACTCGGTAGCGAGCGGCTGGTCCCCTATCGGATCGCACGCCCTGAACATTACTCTGGAGCCGGGCGAAGAGCAAAGCTTCATCTTTGTCCTTGGTTACATTGAAAACCCAGAAGAAGACAAATGGGAATCTCTGAACGTAATCAACAAAAAACCAGCAGAGGCTATGATCGAGCAATTTGCTACAGACGCTCAAGTGGATGCTGCTTTGGCTGCACTGGCTGCACACTGGGATAACCTGTTGTCCAAATATCAAATCCAAAGTGGCGACGACAAGTTGAACCGTATGGTTAACATCTGGAATCCATATCAATGTATGGTTACCTTCAACATGTCCCGTTCCGCTTCTTACTTTGAATCCGGTATTGGCCGTGGTATGGGCTTCCGCGATTCTAACCAAGACTTGCTCGGATTTGTGCACCAAATTCCTGAACGTGCTAAAGAACGTATTCTCGATATCGCCGCTACACAATTTGAAGACGGCAGTGCCTATCACCAATACCAGCCGCTCACCAAAAAAGGTAACAATGAAGTCGGTACCGGCTTTAATGATGACCCGCTTTGGTTGATCCTCGGCACAGCTGCTTACATCAAAGAAACTGGCGACACATCGATTCTTGATGAGCAGGTTCCTTTTGACAGCAATCCGGATAACACAGCTACTCTGTTTGAGCACTTGAAACGCTCCTTCGAGCATGTAACTAACAATCTCGGACCTCACGGCTTGCCGCTGATCGGTCGTGCAGACTGGAATGACTGCTTGAACCTGAACTGCTTCTCTACAGAACCAGGCGAATCTTTCCAAACTACTGCCAACATCGAAGGCCGCGTAGCGGAATCCGTATTTATCGCGGGTCTGTTCGTCTTCGTTGGACCGGACTATGCAGAAATCTGCCGGATGCGCGGACTTAATGACGTAGCTACGGATGCAGAAGCTAAGATTGACAACATGCGTGAAATCACACTCACTCACGGTTTCGATGGTGACTGGTTCCTGCGCGCTTATGACCACTATGGCGACAAGATCGGTTCCAAAGAAAACGAAGAAGGTAAAATCTTCATCGAACCACAAGGTATCTGTGTTATGGCCGGTATCGGTGTGGAAGATGGTCAAGCTGAAAAAGCTCTGACTTCCGTGCAAGAGCATTTGGATACTAAATACGGTATCGTATTGCAACAGCCACCATATTCCAAGTACTATCTGAACCTGGGTGAAATTTCTACGTACCCTCCGGGCTACAAAGAAAATGCTGGTATTTTCTGCCACAATAACCCTTGGATCATGATCGCTGAAACTGTACTTGGACATGGCGACAGAGCGTTTGAAATTTACGCTAAAATTGCTCCTGCTTACTTGGAGGACATCAGTGAAATTCACCGTACTGAACCTTATGTATACTCGCAAATGATCGCAGGTAAAGATGCCGTTCGCCATGGGGAAGCTAAAAACTCCTGGTTAACTGGTACTGCTGCTTGGAACTATGTAGCGATTACACAATCTATCCTTGGTATTCAAGCGGACTTCAATGGTCTGAAGATCGATCCTTGTATTCCTACAGAGTGGGACAGCTTTGAAATCACCCGTGTCTTCCGTGGAGATACTTATGTGATTCAAATCAAGAACCCGAACCATGTATCCAAAGGTGTAGCTAGTCTTACCTTGGATGGCGCAGCTGTAGAAGGTAACATCATCACTCCTGTTGGAGACGGTGCTGTACACCAAGTAGTTGTAGAACTGGGTTAATACAAAAAAATCCGCTCACCGTTCGTTTGAACGATTGAGCGGATCGGATCTAAAATTAACAGTGGGATGCCCCCTGAAGGATTCAGGGGGCATCTTTTTTTTACCCTTCCACAATATCTGCTCTTAAATCACTCGCGACCTCAAGCATTCTAGGAATCACGGCTTCATTGGCGCCAGAAACATAAATATCGCCCTGATAATGTCTAAATGGGATTGTTGTATCACCATAGCTCCACATAAAGAAATCTCCCTCAATGGACATGGTAGTGGCACCTGTTACTGTAAAAACTGATGTATAGGTGAAATCAGGTTTGGATGCGAAATATTGCTTACACTCTTCTAAAGATAGGGTTGTTGCTGAATCTCCAGCATTCTGCATTGCTCTTGTCATCCGATAACGTTTACTCATTGTGATGCCTCCATTATTATCTGTAAAATGATCAGTTACCTTATCCAGATCAAATATAGCATACAATGAAGGGCAAATCCCATTCCATTTCTAAGTCGAAAATGTTAATATAGCCGTTTTTCATAGCTTTCTTTTAGTGATTTTGAGATATCCTCTGGAGTAACTCCAAGTTTACGGGCATGCTGCGCCAGTATTTTTGATGGATTAGGCAAGACTTCTTTCGCAAGCCAATGATCGTCATCCCACAAATGTGACCGCTTAAAGGCTTTTGCACAATGCATATAACATTCTTCTACTTCCACGCCAATTCCAATGATCGGGACTTTACCATGCGCTTCCATAGGTTTCAATATATCTTCATCCTTAACTATACTCGCGTGCCCATTTATTCTTAATGTTTCTTCAAGTCCGGGGATGATGAATATCAAACCGACTTTTGGGTTCTCAAGTATATTCCGCAAAGAATCAAACCGTCTATTCCCAGGGCGTTCAGGGATCACTAAATGTTTATCATCCAACACGTGAACAAAACCTTCTGCGTCCCCGCGCGGAGAGACATCACAAGCACCGGACGAACCGCTTGTAGCCATAAAAAGCATTGGAGATTTTGAGATATAATCACGGCAATGATGATCTATAACAGTTATGGTTTTGTTGTTAACCAATTCGCTTGGGTACCCAAATAAAGACCTTAGCTCTTCTTCTGACTCTATAACTTTTTCGAAAAAGTTTGACTTCATACTTCTCCCTCTCTCAACTTAATAAGCCCCAATGTTCTTATTTTTGCTCAAATATCCGCTTAATAATTGGGCGAAATTTTTTCTTGTTGATTCATCCGATAACTTCCCAAAAGTACCATACAGATTATCCCCATGATATCTTGGAAACACATGTAAATGATAATGCCATACATCTTGGCTGCCATCCGGCTCATTATGTTGTCTAGAAGAAACGCCATCACATTTATAAACTTCTTTAAGACCTTTAGCAATTTCAATTTCCAGCTCATGTATCCGGTTTGAGATCTCAACCTCCAATGTGTAAATATTCTCGATATGCTGATTAGGGATGATTAGAACATGCCCTTCATTATTCGGATACCAATGAGAAGCAATAAAAGCCGTTATGTAATGATCTTTATAAATAATATCCGCTTGCTTAGAATGCACATCTTCATTTTCAATGCCCGAAACCAACAAACAAAAGGGACAAGTATAACCCTCTGGAGCATGATTATAAATATAGCCCGCCTCCACTGTTATAGGATTTAAGAATATTTCTATGTTTCTTCTAATTTCGCCATTTCGCGTGTGTTCTCCTTTTTGCAAAAAGAAAAGGACAGACTGTAAATTACAGCTGTCCTCATCGGTAAATGTTGATAAACTACAGCCATTCCCGAGATCTATGTCTACCTATAACTTAAACGCTGGCTTCCGGAATCCATACCTTCATTTCACCACTGCCACGATTTCCCCATAAGTAATACGGAACCGCCTTAACTTTTACGGTTTGAACTGGTGCCTTGACTCTGCTGTAAAGCTCACCACTCCAGCCCTCTTTATCTACACGCAGCCCCTCTGCCTCGACAACAACAGCGCCGCCGAGCAACGTCTCATCAAAAGCCGCAGTAAGTTCACTGCCTTCTTTTAAAGAAATCGAGCTTAACGGCTCACCATTATCGATACTTTCAAGACAATACACAAGAGGTCCACGCTGAATCGTTACTTTTTGAGCATCAGCACGCAAACTTGGATGTGCGTAGATACGATGTGCCTCCATAGGGTCATGCACTTCGATTACATCTCCTGCTCTCCACAGTCTCCGGATAACGAGGTATCCCTGCTCGATGTTCTCAGCAGTATTCATTGCTTCACCGTTGACTCTGATCTCCATTCCTTGGCTCCAAGATGGAATCCGCAAGGCAATCCCAAACTCTGCTTCCGCTGCAGGATTAATCTTCAACGAGACTGTACCTTCCCATGGATAGTTACTCTCTTGCTGAATCGCAACATCTGTTCCACCCAGCTTTGTTGTCAGCTCACTCCCAATATACAAATTCGTATAGAGCGTATCACCATGGATCGTATAGATATATTGATTCAGCGAAGTCAGCAGACGCGCCACATTCGGAGGACAGCAAGCGCAGCCAAACCAGCCTTGACGCTCGGACTTCACATGATGTTTATCTGGGTTGCAGCTGCATGCCTTAGGCCATACTTCCAGTGGATTCACATAAAAATAGTGTTTACCATCCTGTGCCATTGAACCCAACACATTGTTATAAAGCGCCCGCTCCATGACGTCGGCATAACGTGCATCCGGCGATATTCTCAGCATCCGCTGTGCAAAAAAGATCAACCCAATAGATGCACAAGTCTCTGCATACACCGAATCGTTAGGCAGATCATAATCGAAGGTGAAAGCCTCACCCCGATGCGTAGATCCGATCCCGCCAGTAATGTACATTTGCTTAGTAGTGATGTTATTCCACAGTCTCTCGCATGCTTCGCGAAGGGTATCATCTCCCGTAAGTGCGGCTAGATCAGCCATGGCAGTATACATATAAACCGCACGCACAGCATGTCCTACAGCCACTTCCTGTTCTCTTACCGGAAGATGACTTTGGTAATATTTTAAATCTAAATTCTCCTTCTGACCTGTGAAAAAATTGATACTCCCCAGACTATCCCATTGTTGCTTTAAGAAATTCGGCTGTTGACCTCGCTCATTAATAAAAAAGCTGCTGAGCTTCAAATACCGCTCCTCACCTGTGAGCCGATACAGCTTCACGAGCGCAAGCTCAATCTCCTGATGGCCATCATATCCCCGCATTTTTCCTTCTTCCGGACCAAACACAGAATCGATATGATCAACCATTCGGCACATGATGTTGAGCAGTTTTCTTTTGCCTGTAGCCTCGTAATAAGAAACGGCTGCCTCAATGAAATGCCCAGCACAGTAAAGCTCGTGGCAATCGTTCAGATTAGTCCAGCGTTTGCCGGGTTCTTTTATCGTAAAATAAGTATTTAAGTACCCGTCTTCCTGCTGCGCTTCTCCAACGAGGTCAATCACTTCATCCGCTTGACGCTCCAGCTCAGGGTCACGTTTGATGCTTAAGGAATAACCTACGGCCTCCAGCCACTTGGCTACATCACTGTCTTGAAATACCCAGCCGTAAAATTCACCGTTCTTCCGGCCCGCAGCAATCTCAAAGTTAGCAATGGCATGACTGGGCTCAGCTCCCGCTGCTTTATCGTGCAATGCCTCGTATTGATACGGGATTACAACATCCTGAACCAGCTTTATATAACTTCCCCAGAAATCATCTTTAATGCTAACGGATTGATCTTTTACAACTTGCTGATCCTGGATCGTTTTATTCATCATCATCTTCCCCTTAGCCTTATTTTATACTCGCTAATTACAATTATAGAGCGTACAATAGATAAAAAATATAATCAGAATCAACCCCTTTTTTGTACTATTTCACACTCCTAATTCCAAGGACTATTTGAGCTCGGACTACGATAAAAAGAGAGGTAGAACACAGTGAGTCCTTCCTATGTACATTTCGCAGCGCCGCCTTTTCCATATTTTCTGGAATGCAATCACACTGTTTATCAACCCGGAGAGCAGCATCCAAATAGAAGCCATATCGGCTTATTTGATCTGATTATTGTAGAGCAAGGTTGCCTATTTATCGGTGAAGAGCATAATCAATGGGAGGTTGCGGCTGGGCATACGCTGCTTCTGCTGCCTGACCGCTATCATTATTCCGTTAAGTCTTGCGAGGAGCTGACTTCGTTTATTTGGATTCATTTTCATACCCTCGCAGATTGGTCAAGCTCTGATGGCGAGCCCGTGTATATCAACCGAGAGACACATTTCCGGCAGTTTCTTACTCATCCATATACCATTCGCATCCCGCAGTTTGGTCCCCTTCCTGATCCCTTTAAACGGAGTGGACAAGCTGAGAAGCTTTTACAGCTGTCCACTGGAAGACGTTCCAGTGCAGTTTGGGAGCAGCAAAGGATTTTTGAAGAAATGCTGCGGATGATGGATCTAGCGCAGCATGATACTTCAGAAAGTCATGCGGTAGAGATCGCCGAGAGGACAGAGACTTATATCCGCAATCATTATGCGGAGCCTCTCTCCAATGCCTCTTTAGCGGATGCGCTGCATTTTCATTATAACTACCTTGCCCGCTGCATGAAACGCGTATATGGACTGACTCCGATGGAGTATTTAACGGATTACCGTTTGGAACAGGCCAAGCTGCTTCTGCTTAAAACAGAGATGCCTATAGCTGCGATCGCAGAACGTATCGGTTTCGAGAGCACCGCCTACTTCTCGCGTCGCTTTACTCAGCAGATCGGAATCTCTCCGCTTCGCTTCCGCAAGCGGTATTCCCGATAACGGCAAAAACAGCATGTCTCATAATTGGAGGCGTGCTGTTTTCGTTGTTAATGCGGTGCGCTGCTGTAGCTTTCTTGTGTGCTGCTGGCTTTCTTCTGCGCTGCTGGCTTACGTGATCAGCTATGGATTAATTGGATGCGAGATGCGAAATGCTCCTCTAGATCGGAGAAACTTAAGTAACTATTATGATGGAGCAGTACTCCGCTTGGCACATTTCTTGTGTACCCGTGATCCGCCTAAATCCTTCTGCTGCTTCTTGCTCCTTGCTCCTTGCTTCTTGCTCCTTGCTCCTTGCTCCTTGCTCCTTGCTCCTTGCTCCTTGCTCCTTGCTCCTTGCTCCTTGCTCCTTGCTCCTTGCTCCTTGCTCCTTGCTCCTTGCTCCTTGCTCCTTGCTCCTTGCTCCTTGCTCCTTGCTCCTTGCTCCTTGCTCCTTGCTCCTTGCTCCTTGCTCCTTGCAATAATTTTACCAGTTTACCTTCCTAGGCGTGGCGCACTCATACTTATCATAGATCAACGGCGATCATGCGGCTCGACCCTCCAAAGCTTATCAGCAAGTAACTCACTGTATAGCCATCACACTACTCTCTGTATCCCCCGGAGACGCGTCTACTTAATCATCCATTCATAGCATTCCCCGTTGCGGACCGGATTGCAGCTATTTGTGATTTTCGATCCATTTTGCAGCAGTTTCGGACTGCATAGCTCTTATTGCTCATAATTTGCTCCAAATCGGGCTACATTTGTGGGAATAACTGCAACTGAGTCCGATAGTGTGACAAAACGAGCGGAATCATGGAAATAAGAGCAACTGAGTCCGAACAATTGCTAAAAAGAACACCGCCTGCCGAATTTGATCCTAATCGTGCTGCCCATTGTTTAAACTAGCTGTCTGGGGCTCAACCTAGCTACTCTGCGAGAAATTAGTTACCTGTTGTTCAAACTAGCCGCCTACGTCTCGAAATCAGCTACCTTTTGCTCGATCTTGATCGTATCGGAACGTATTGCAGCTATTTCAGCATATGGGTTCATTTTGCGAAGGTTTCGGACTGTATAGTTCTTATTGCCCTTGATTTGCGCAGAAAAAGAGCACATTTGAGCGAATAGCTGCAACTGCGTCCGATAGTGTGACAAAACGAGCGGAATCATGGAAATAAGAGCAACTGAGTCCGAACAGTTGCTGAAAAGAACGCCGCCTGCCAAATTTGCTCCTAAACGTGCTAGCCATTGTTTAAACTAGCTGTCTGGGGCTCAACCTAGCTACACTGTGCGGAATTAGTTACCGATGGCTTAACCTAGCTACTCCGTGCGCAGAATTTGTTACCAGTTGCACAACCTAGCTGTCTACGTCTCGAAATCAGCTACCTTTTGCTCGATCTTGATCGTATCGGACCCTATTGCACCTATTTGTGATTTTCGACCCATTTTGCGGCAGTTTCGGACTGTATGACTCTTATTGCCCTTGATTTGCGCAGAAAAAGAGCACATTTGAGCGAATAGCTGCAACTGCGTCCGATAGTGTGACAAAACGAGCGGAATCATGGAAATAAGAGCAACTGAGTCCGAACAGTTGCTGAAAAGATCGCCGCCTGCCAAATTTGCTCCTAAACGTGCTAGACATTGTTTAAACTAGCTGTCTGGGGCTCAACCTAGCTACACTGTGCGGAATTAGCTACCTATAGCTCAACCTATCTACACCACCGTGCGGAATTAGTTACCTGTGGCTTAACCTAGCTACTCTGCGAGAAATTAGTTACCTGTTTTTCAAACTAGCCTCCTACGTCTCGAAATCTGCTACCTTTTGCTAGAACTTGATCGTATCGTATCGGACCGTATTGCAGCTATTTCAGCATATGGGTTCATTTTGCGAAGGTTTCGGACTGTATAGTTCTTATTGCCCTTGATTTGCGCAGAAAAAGAGCACATTTGAGCGAATAGCTGCAACTGCGTCCGATAGTGTGACAAAACGAGCGGAATCATGGAAATAAGAGCAACTGAGTCCGAACAGTTGCTGAAAAGATCGCCGCCTGACAAATTTGCTCCTAAACGTGCTGCCCAGTGCTTAAACTAGCTGTCTAGGGCTCAACCTAGCTACACTGTGCAGAATTAGCTACCTATAGCTCAACCTATCTACTCCGTGTGCGTAATTAGCTACCTATGGCTTAACCTAGCTACTCCGTGCGGAATTAGTTACCTGTTACTCAACCTATCTACACCGTGCGGGATTAGTTACCGATGGCTCAACCTGCTACTACGTGCGGAATTAGTTACCTATGGCTTAACCTAGCTACTCCGTGCGCAGATTTTGTTACCTGTTGCACAACCTAGCTGTCTACGTCTCGAAATCAGCTACCTTTTGCTCGATCTTGATCGTATCGGACCCTATTGCACCTATTTGTGATTTCAGGCCCATTTTTCGGAAATTTCGGACTGTATAGCTCTTATTGCTCATAATTTGCCCGCAATCGGACCACATTTGTGGGAATAGCTGCAACTGGGTCCGTTAGCTCGAAAAAATACTTTGTATCTGCCTAATAGGGTCTTCTGGGTCCGCATGATTAGGCCCGAAATCAGTTTTTTTGCTTCACTGCAATTTTTTGGAAGTGACAAGCATATTTATAAGACATGCCTTTAATGTGGAGATGTTAAATATGCAGTCATTATTAAGATACGCGATCATCCTGATCGGAAGCTTGCTCATTGCAGCAGCAACTAATTTTTTTCTAGTCCCATATAAAATCCTAGATGGGGGAATAATAGGAATAGCCCTCATCATCAATTATTTATCCGATGCCAAAATCGGTATAGCTGTCCTTCTCTGCAGCTTTCCGATTTTCCTGTTAGCCTGGCTGAAGGAACGCGATATCTTTTTCAATAGTGTATTAGGTTTATTGACCTCATCGTTTCTGATTGAGCTTCTCGGTCCTTTGCAGTACCACTTTCTGTATTATTTTGAGTTCGGCTCCATTTCCAGCGCCATTATTGGCGGTTTTTTAATGGGAACGGGTCTTGGGCTTATGCTGCGGTTCAAAGCCAGTACAGGCGGAACGGATCTGCTTGCTCAATATATCAAAAGGTATCTCCCGCTTAACCTTGGACTCATCATTTTTTTGACAGATTTTATAATTATCGGCGCGGGAGGACTCCTGATTTCCAAAGAAACCTTCTTCCACTCCATCCTCACGATTATCGCTGGGGGTGTGGCCACAGGTCTCTGCACCTTGGAGACTGAAGAGAAATGGAAAAAAATATGAATATACACGATCATATGTTCGTATTATAATAATAAGAAAATCATCTACCGTATCTCTACCTCACCTGGAGAGTGTGAATCTATGAATAAAGAGCGTGTTATTTTGTTATCCGATTGTCAGAGCTTTTACGCCTCCGTGGAGAAGGCCTCTAATCCGCAATATAGCAACAAACCGCTTATTGTCGCCGGAGATCCGGCTAGACGAAGCGGGATTGTACTTGCCGCTTGTCCGTTAGCCAAATCTTTTGGCATTACTACCGCTGAGACTTTGAAGGAAGCACTCGCGAAATGCCCCGAAGTAATCGTCGTCAGACCACATATGCAGCAATATATCGATGTTTCCTCCCAAATCACGGACATTCTACGCAAATTCAGTGACCTCGTAGAACCTTATTCCATCGATGAGCAGTTTATTGATATCACCGGCAGCCTCAGCTTATTCGGAAGCCCAAGACAGATCGCTACGACCATTCAGGACTTAATCCGCAGAAATACAGGTGTGCGCGCACGTATCGGTATAGGTTATTCCAAGGTTACCGCCAAAATGGCTTGCGACCTGTGGGCCAAGAAGAACCCGGAGGGTCTATTTACCCTCACTCAGGAAGAGCTTCCAGATGTACTTTGGCCGCTGCCCATTAGTGAGTTGTTTATGGTAGGCCGCCGCATGTCCGCGCACTTCCAAAGCATGGGTCTCACAACGATAGGCCATTTGGCACAGATGCCGCTAAGCGAGCTGAAATGGCGCATGCGGGAGAAATTCCATAAAAAATGCGATATCGATGCCGAGCTATATTGGCGAATTGCCAATGGCATCGACGATAGCCCTGTAAGTCCCGCTACCTATGAAGTTGCACCCAAGAGCGTCGGGCACCAAATGACACTGCCACGGGATTACTATACACTGCAAGAGATCAAGACCATCATTCTGGAGCTCTCAGAGCTGGTGTGCAGGCGCAGCCGCAAACTGAAGGTGCATGGTGCAGTCGTGTCTGTTGGCTGCCAAGGCGCCAGCTTTGATGACCCCAGCGGCTTCTCGAGACAGACTACGATGAGCGATCCTACGAATGCAACCCAGCTGGTATACGAGGCCGCCCTCGCTCTTTTCAAACAGCATTGGGAAGGTCAGCCTGTGCGCCGAATTCATCTAAGCCTGTCCAATCTGTCTGACGAAAGCCAATATCAGCTAACCTTATTTGAGTCGCGCCCCCGCTACCGCGAGCTCGAACGGGCCACTGATGCGCTGAAGAATAAATACGGGGAATCGATCATCGGACGCGCCGCATCGTTCACAGATGCTGGACAACTTAAGGACAGATCCGGAAAGATTGGCGGGCACTATAAATAAACAGTGCATCTTTATACATTTTATTTCTGAAACTATATTAAAATATATCCCATATCGTTTATAATGCTATATTGAGGTTGTTATTTTATTTTCACACAATGAAGCGACAATCATAAGTATATACACATAGATATGTAACATTCCAGGGGAGGACCGGAGAAGTTGGAAAGCACGAGCAACACTAACACTACCTATTATGAAATCGTTGATCTCTGTCTTCTTGCTGGCAAGATCATGCTGCAAAACGGTGCAGAAACCTACAGAGTAGAAGATACAATGACACGTATGGCTGCTTCTCTCGGTTTTCCAGGGGCACACAGTTATGTGACGCCAACCGTTATTATGTTCACCACCAATAGAACGGAGCCCGTTAAGTTATATCGGATTGCCGAGCGGACAACAGATCTGCAGAAAGTCTCGGAGGTTAATGATATCTCGCGGCGTCTGAACGAGCGTCAGATTACAGCCGAGGAAGCTCGGACACGATTAGGAGAGGTCGATGATGCCGCACATGCGTATCCGGTATGGCTGCAAATCATAGCAGCGGCGCTTACCGGCGCTTGCTTCACCGTTATGTTTAAGGGCAGCTTGTGGGATGCTCTCCCCGCATTGCCGATTTCCGGGTTAGGTTTTGCTGCGGTTATCTACCTGCATCGTCTTGTGCAGACTAGATTTTTTGCAGAGTTCTCTGCTTCCTTCCTGATCGGACTTCTAGCCTTCTATTCTGTAAAGCTGGGCATAGGTCAAGAAATGGACAAAATCATCATCGGCTCCGTGATGCCTCTAGTACCCGGTCTACTCATTACTAATGCCGTTCGTGATCTGATGGCTGGTCATCTGGTCTCAGGCATATCCAAAGGAGCAGATGCCTTTCTAACTGCTTTTGCGATCGGTACAGGCATTGGGCTTGTACTATCACTATTTTAATTTTCCATGTGAAAGAGGTTAGCCCTTCATGATTTTGCAACTTATAACCAGTTTTATCGCCGCGGCAACCTTCTGTATTTTATTTAATGCGCCTAAGCGCGCTCTACTGCAGTGTGGTTTTGCTGGAATGGTAGGCTGGATGGTGTATGTAATCCTTGATGTAGAGTGTGGGCCTGTTGTTGCTACGTTTGCGGCTACTGTAGTGGTGGGCATCGTCAGCCAGCTGTTTGCCCGATCCTTCAAAATGCCGGTTATTATTTTTAGTGTTGGCGGTATTATCCCACTTGTTCCGGGTGGCCTTGCTTACGATGCTATGCGTAGATTTGTGGAAGAGAACTATAATCTGGCTGTAGAAATCGCTGTTCGGGCATTAATGCTCTCTGGCGCAATTGCGGCTGGACTGGTACTGAGTGAAGTTATCGGACAAATGTTCCGCCGTCGTGCAAGCAAAGCATAACCTTCTTACAACGTCATCTCATAGATTCAAAAAAAGAAATCGTCTCTTGGTATAATGAGGATCATCCATCCCTCTTCCAAGAAGCGATTTCTTTGTTTACTGTCCTATCTACACAAGTACTGCTACAGGTTCAACCTCCGAATAAATACTATTGATCCGGTTATTTTTAATCCAAGAAAGTCCTACGGTACCTTCACCCGCATGAACAGCCACGGCAGGAATGTATGTCATAATCTCCGTACGTAAATCAGGCGCCATTTCTTTGATGTCTTCTTCTAGCTTCAGCGCCATTTCTAAATTATTGGAATGCATGATGCACACATCGCTAACAAGTCCACAATCCTGTTTAAAGATATCTAACAGCGCCTGCTTTGTCTTCTTCATCGTGCGGATTTTTTCCACAACAATGACCTTCCCCTCGTCAAAACGCAGCAGCAAATTTATCCGCAATAATTGACTAAGCACTACCTGTGTGCCAGAAACACGCCCACTGCGGTGAAGCTGGGACAAGCTTGCAGGAATTAAGTAGAAGGACATATTTTGAATGATATTCTCTATCTTTTCTTTAATCTCTAGGCCAGTAAAGCCCATCTTGTGCCAATGAATACCTCGCGTGATCATTTCCCGAATCGGATAAGCGCCAACCTTGGAATCAATTCCAATAACATTAGCTTCCGCTATTTCAGCACCTTGCATGGAAGCATTGTATGTTCCGCTAAGCCCTGTCGAAAGATGCACCGCGATAATCTCATCATATTCTTCCTTCAACCGTTCGTATAACTCGATAAACTCACCGATTGGCGGCTGTGAGCTGCCTACTTGATCATGCTGACGCATTTTCTCATAGAACTCATCGATCGTAATATCTATATTTTCTTTATAACACTCGTTGTTAATAATCAGACGTAAAGGAACAATATACACATGGTTGTTCTTGGCGAATTCAGGATCGATTGTACATGTACTGTCGGTTACCCAGGCAATTGATTTCATGGTCACTTGTCACTTCTCTCTTTCATGAAAGGAATAGTAGAATGTTTGAAGAGACAAGGGCCACTAAACCTTCTCGGCCAATGAATCACTCTCTCATCCTGTACAATCAACATACGAATAGATCAGCGGTTTAGGAAGTCCTCGTGCGTATTCGTAAATTATACAAGATAACGAGCGATAAGATAGGCAAAACAGGCCGATAATGCAAATTTTATTCAACTTTTTTCAACTTTATTCGACATTATTTCACATTATGTATGACGAATATACCTATCCTAATAGAGCCAGTTCATGTTATGTAAAAGCCTAACCACAGCAAAAATATCCCCGTCCCCACCCTCACCTTTCTTACATAAATCAGCGCTTGGTAGTTACATTAATAGGTACTCTTTACAGTTGTTACAGTACGGGGCTAAGTTATGATTGGTCAGATATGGCCCGGCATCTGTCAATTTGTCCAACTTTCCCTGTTGGCGGGTTGCACTCGCCTTTATGAAGATCAGTTACCTTCTGCTGTGATAAAGCTTATTACGGTGTGATTAAGGCTACCGTCCAGTTTTTCTCCTGAATTTTAAAATCCAACTCCCGATATGACTTAGACAGTTCATCAATCCGCTTCTGAATCTGAGCGACATCCACCGTTCTCTGGAAACGAACCTCAGAGCGGCTATACCGATCCTGAGTGATCGAAGCTTGCTCAAGCAAATCGCTAAACAGCTTCCGCAGCTGAAGCATTTTATCCCGTTCGGCTAGGGCGTCGGCAATACTCCAATTCTCATTGAAGGCAACAGATGAATTCGTTCGATTAATCGCTCGAATCAAAATCGTCTGCTCGTTAACAGCTATTTCTAGCTCATGCAAAAGAGCCTCCGGCTGCTCTGCCGGATCTTCCCCCTCCTGCACCTTAACGACCCGATCGAGCCGCTGCTTTAGCTGCGCGATTTTACGGGTAAGATCACTTCGGTTCACTAATGCTTCCGCAAGTTTCATCTTTAAGTTCCCCCTAAGATTTTCTGATAGCTGGCGATATCCAGTCTTCGACCAAATTTACAGCCAATCTCCTTGAAGTAGGCACATTGTTCATATCCATTCTTTGAGAAAAGCTGGCGACTGCGTTCATTCTCTGCGCAAACGGTAGCTACTAACACATGGAAATCCAGTTCGGCAGCTCTCTTTTCAATAAAGCATAAGGCATGCTGTCCTATTCTTTTACCCACACAAGCAGGTTTCAAATACACACTGATCTCCCCAGAGCTATCATAAGCCGGCTTACTCTTATGTCTAGCAATCAGAACATAGCCCTGAATAACATTATCCCAGGATAAAATAACGTATGATTTGAACCGCGGATCATCATTCATCACTGATTGCCGCATTTCGTCCAAACTTAAAGGCTCGGTATGAAAAGAAACCGTAGTGTTCAGCACGTAATAGTTATAAATATCGAGTACATCCGACAGATGCTCTTCGCGAATTTCAGTGAATAACAAGCTTTCTCCCATTACTTTGTTCAACACAGCTAATCCTCCCAAATGGATGTTTCCAAATGATCGACGAACTTGCGTAATTTACCGGCTAGCTTGCGGTTAATAGTTCCATCCTGGTACATTTGCTGCACCTTATCCCGTTGCTCCTGAATAGCTTTCAGTTTCAATTCAAGCTTTTGATCATCAACGAGACCATCCTTTGTCCAGCCTTGACCCTGCTCGAAGCGTGAGATTAGTTGCTCATAACTGCATGCAACCTTCTCTACTGCTTTTCGGTTGTTCTCATTCATACTTGCATTAACAGCAGCTATTGCTGCGCGGGACATAGAAACCTTAGCTTTTCTTGCACATTCAGCCTGTTGCAGCATTTGTTGGCTAGCTTCCCGTTCGTTTTGTCCTGAGAACATCCCCGCAAATAGCCTTCTAATCTCTGTAAGGGATAATCTAATTTGAGAGTTGAGACTTCTGGCTAAGAAAACTTCACTATGATCCAAGAATTCTTCCATTTTCTGAGCCACTGAGGCAGGAATCTCATTGTTAGTAAGCAATCGGGTCAGCTCTTTGCGTTCAGCATGCAAGCCCACTATCCTTGCTTCAACCCCAAGCCGACGGAGTTCCTCAAATGCCGGATCGTTTGCTTGATCCTCGCGGTTCAGACTATAAACCTTTTCTCTGAATTCACTCAAAGCTGGCTGTGCGGAATCCTTGCTCTCCTCCGTCATCATACTTTGAAGCAGCGTTATCCCGGCAGCAACGACCTTAGATTTGGCCGCCTGTTCAACCTCAGTGTCCCCTGGTTCGGCAACCGGCTCTTCTTTACCTGCGAGAATTGGTAAAAAGATACTAGCGATCAGCAGCGACATCAGAATCACACCCGCAGCGATAAAGATAATTAGATCACGTTCAGGAAAAGGTGAGCCATCTCCTAACACAAAAGGAATCGAAAAGGCACCGGCTAAAGTAACCGCGCCTCGCACTCCTGAAATAGTCAGGATTAGCATGGACTTAATAGACGATTTTTCCATTTTTTGCAGGCCGGCGCCAGCCAGGGAAAATACATATACCCATATAAAACGCAGCACAAAAAGCAGTAACGTTATCGCTAATACATAACCAATCACCATAAGATTGTCCACTGCTGTATCCCGGTAGATCACTTCAATAACATCTGGAATCGACAATCCGAGAATAAGGAAGACCAAGCCATTCAAGATGTAGAGCAGCACAGACCATGTGCTGGCGGATACCAGCTGTAGCTTATACTGTGGCGAAACTGCACGATCCTTCTCGACCGCATGAATTATCCCTGCTGCAACCACAGCTAAAATGCCGGATACCCCTATTTCTTCACTAATCAGATACACAATGAAAGGAGTCAGGATTTGCAGCAGCACATGTACTGTGATGTCCTCCATCCCCAGTCTGCGGATAAATACACTGAACCGAATCAGGAGGAACGCGAGTATTGCTCCGACAATTAGCCCACCTAAAGCGATAATCACAAAGCTAATGGAGGCTTTCGGCAAAGAAAATATGCCTGTAACAGCTGCTGCAATAGCGAAGTTAAACGCAACAAGGCCAGAGGCATCATTCATCAATGATTCGCCCTCTAGAATACGATGAATACTCTTGGGAAGATGTACTCTCCCAGCGATTGCGCTTACCGCCACAGCATCTGTCGGCGATAAAATCGCTGCCAGCGCAAAAGCAGCTGCGAGTGGAATGGTGGGGATCATCCAGTTAATGGAATATCCAGCGATAAGCACTGTAGCAAATACCAAGCCTAGTGCCAGCATTAAGATTGGAGCCCGCAGGTTCCATAACTCATTTCTTGGTGTTCGCTTTCCGTCATTGAACAAAAGCGGAGCAATAAATAACACGAAAAACAACTCTGGCTCCAGTGACATATGTATTCCCAAAGGCAATAGTACGACCACTACACCCAAGCCAATTTGTATTAAGGGTATCGGCACGAAGGGAATGAATCGGTTTATGATGTTGGATATTGCGATAAGCCCAAGTAGGACGAGTACAACTAGAAATGTCTCCAAACCACATCAACTCCCTTTTTTATATTTGATTATTATATCGCAAAGCTTTAGGCAAGGGCAAAATCTAGCAAAAGATTCTTAACATTAAAATCCCCTACAAATTCCACAAAAATTCCATCAGATACATATTGACATAAATATTTATTTGTGTTATAATTAAATATTTATCTATTGTTTTTATTTTCAGTTTTGAGTAATATATGCATTAGCCTCACGGCGTCGCTCTTATTATCAATCACGGAGGGATATAATGTACATTGCTCAAGGAATAGAAATGCTCGAGATTACAGCGCAGGTTATGGGTGGAAAAGACACGATTTACCCCACGCTACTCTGGGATGAACATGCCGCCGTACTCGTCGATACCGGATTCCCGGGTCTACTCTCTACTTTCAAAGAGGCTCTAAAAGAAGCGAATGTGCCTTGGGAGAAGCTCCGTACCCTTATTATCACGCATCAGGATTTAGACCATATCGGTTGCCTCCCTGCCCTATTGGCTGATGAAGATCTAGAGCTTACTGTTCTGGCTCATGAAATTGAGCAGCCCTATATTCAAGGAGAGCGAATGCTCCTTAAGCACACTCCTGAAGCTTTAGCGGCGGCAGCGGCTATGATCCCAGCTCATGTACCTGAGGAGTGGCGGCGTGCCTTCCTCTCTGTATTAGCCCATCCTCCTAAAGGAAAAGTGGATCAAACGCTTGTGGATGGAGAAAAGTTACCTTTTGCCGGTGGAATTACGGTGATCCATACCCCTGGCCATAGCCCAGGGCACCTCAGTCTTTACCATCATGATAGCCGTACACTTATTGCCGCCGATGCCTTGACCGTTCAGGATGGCGAGCTACAGGGTCCCACTCCTTCCGCCACACCTGACATGGAGCTGGCTTTGGCCTCTCTGAACAAGTTCTCTAAGTATGAGATCGATACGGTCATTTGTTATCATGGCGGACTCTACCGCGGAGATGCAAACAGACGCATTGCTGAACTAGCAGAAGGAAAAGGAAAGCTGTAATGATACAAAAGAAGACAGAGCCTGAAATCCGGTTCTGCCTTCTCTTGTTATATATAATCGTTATTCTTCATTATCACTTAAGACTCTGAACCCACCGTAAACCGTTCACGAATATGCTGCGGCTGTTCGATTTCATCGACAATAGCAACGGCATAATCTTCGTAGCTGACATAACTCTCGCCTTTGGAGTTCACCAGAAGATTATCCTTACCTTTTACATAAGAACCCGTTCTTGTGCCGATGGCAAAATCAGCAGATGGGCTAACAAAGGTCCAAGAGAGTGCATCTGTTCCTTGCAGAATCTCCAGATTCTTGGCTTGATTCGTCGCTGTTGGCTTAATAAAGTCAGGAAAGTCATTCGTATCCACTACTTTAAGCGTTTTGGCTTCATCTACATAAAGACTTCCTGCACCCCCAACTACAATCAATCTTGTATCGGGCGAAGCCTTCAACGCTTCAATAAGCACATTCCCGGCATCCACATGCAGATGTTCTTGTCCAAACGGCGCACCAAAAGCATTCACAACCACATCGAACCCCTGCAAATCTTCAGCGGTAAGTGCAAATACATCCTTTTCAATGACATTCGCTTTACTATTTGTTACTTTAGATGCATCCCGCACAATCGCTGTAACTTCATGACCTCTATCCAACGCTTCCTGCGTAATTCGGCTTCCAGCTTTTCCACTTGCTCCAACAACTGCGATTTTCATATGATTGTCCTCCTGAGTTTACGATGTTTTCGCTTTAATATTTATATCAAGGAGCTCCTGAACGATGGTTCTATCGATATCGAGATCAAATTTTCTCCCCCAAAAGCATTCCGTGCCCCGTTGAGTGATCCGATCATAGTCTTCTATCGTTAGCGTTCTAGGATAATCCGGTCCTGTTTCCCAATCTGTATACCGCTTAATTTCATTCAGCACATGCATCTTATAAACACTATTCAAAATTATCGTATGGAAAAAAATTTCGTCTCCACATAAAGTGTTCCTAAAAAATCTGACGTATTCCGGAGAGCTTTTTGTAAAATCCAAGATGTACTCCATACATCCACCTGTAATAGACATCCAGTTTGAGCCTTTATATAAACCGTTCGGCAGAGCGCTTAATCTTCTTTGCAGAAACGGAACGCTCATAATTAGTTTAATGTACCTCATTCGGATCGCTGTCATACGCCGGGTCCTTGAGATGAGGAATCTAGGATAATAAACTGAGACCCGCTCGTAACATCCCCAAGTTTCCGCAGCATTAGGCAGCTGCAAATACTTCACAAATTCCTTACCTTCATTCACCTTAAAGAAATCTAGAATCACTTCATTTGAAGCCAGAGGCAGATCCTGACCGCTTAGGATGTGGATATAATTGAAATCCCCATGTTCTTTGATCAGCGAAAAGCACTTCAAAATGCATTCAATCTGGCTGTAATGCCCCCACTGCACATCAATAGGCTTTTCCACAAAATGAATATCGTTACGATGAA
This sequence comes from Paenibacillus sp. FSL E2-0190, assembly GCF_037992965.1. Taxonomy (NCBI): domain Bacteria; kingdom Bacillati; phylum Bacillota; class Bacilli; order Caryophanales; family Paenibacillaceae; genus Paenibacillus; species Paenibacillus sp. FSL E2-0190. Next base: position 2,741,279 of record NZ_CP150306.1, on the reverse strand, counting down.
TAATATCAGCTTCAATATTACTTTTCTGATCGACATGCAGGAAAAACTCTACGGACTCGTTAGTTAAACTATCAATTAGCAAATTGATCTGCTCCGGATTCTTATGACAAAGAATGATATACGCCATTTTGAATGCTTCCAACAAACTTCACCCTTCCGCCCATCTATTTCCAATATTATAAAATAAATGGACGAAAATGGATATATAATTATCTCTCTAAAACAAGTCTGATTCCAATGTTCCAAGGATCTTGGAATGTAGGATTTCCATTCACTTCTGTAACTGCGTAACCAGCCTGCCGAACTCGCTCCACCACAGCGTTGCGTTCCTCTTCATTCGTAAGAATTAAGGTAAAATAATCAATCCCCACAGTATCAGCTGGAGCCGCAGGTGCGCCCTGTCCGGCCCAAACATTCAGCCCGATATGGTGATGATAGCCACCAGCAGAGATAAACATAGCAGCACTTCCATAATTAGCTGTTAGTTCAAAACCAAGCAAATCGACGTAGAAGGCTTTCGCCTTATTTAAATTCCCCACATGAAAGTGTACATGCCCAATCACTGTTCCCGCTGGCAGCCCGTTCCATGATAAACCTTCAGAAGCTGCCAATAGTCCATCTACATCCACTGGATCAGTGGACATCATTACATGCCCTTCCGCATCATATTTCCATTCACTCTTAGGACGATCTCGATAGATTTCAATCCCATTATTATCTGGATCCTGAATATACAACGCTTCACTGACCAGATGATCCCCCTGCCCCACTTCAATCCCCGAAGAGATCAAATTGCGCACAACCAATCCAAGGCTAGGACGATCTGGAACAAGGATAGCGAAATGATACAACCCAGCCACAGAATTAGGGCGGATCACCCGCGCATTTTCAATCTCCCGCAAGATTAATAACACATTCTGACCGTCAGCGGTCATTTCCACTTCGCGGCCAGTCTGCCGCAAAACGCTTAATCCCACAACATTCTGATAAAAGGTGAGCGAACGCTCCAAATTGCTTACTCTAATCTGCACCAGACCGATCTGAGTGTCTGGTTGAAGTATTGTTTTAGTCGTCATTATAAATTCCTCCTAATCACGCTGTAACTATTTCAGTTACAAATTAACTATCTTTAGTATAGTTACCTTCTATATGTTTGTCAATTACCTATAAAAAAATCATGTCGACTGGTTCACAGCCAAACATGATTCACAAAATAATATTATAAGTAATTCAAAAAAAGGTTTCCGGGTATTTCAACTCTCCCTTAATCCTCTGCAGTACGCCTTCCTTCAGCTCACAGACCATAAAGACATTCTCCGGTACCGCGAATTGTTTCAACTCCAGCCCATGTAGCCCTGCGGGTTGAAATCTGAATCTTGGGTAATATTCGGGATGCCCGATCAAAAAGACAAGCTCATATCCGAGCGTTCTACATCTTTTTACCCCTTCTTGGATCAGCGCCTTGCCGATTCCTTGCTTCTGAACGAATGTTTTCGACCAACTGCGCTTCATCTTCCCGATCACCAAAAGCCTCAACATTCACTTGAAATACTCCATTATAGTCTGCCACAGTTTCTGTTCTAATCCTCATTTTTGTTGCTCCATTCCAGAAAATATTCGGATACACTGGATTCCAGAAGGCCGATCAAATCTTCATCCATATACTTATAGTCATCAGCTATGTTCAGGCAAATTATTTTTTTGCCCATTACACAGTCTCTAAATTTATCTTGAATTCTTCGAACATGTTTCTTCTCCATCACAAAAATCACATCCGCCCAACCCAAATGCCCTTCAGAAATTTTAATTCTGGCATGATCTTCAGTCCCTGCAGATCTCACTTCATGGCCATCAATTCCTTGAAAAATCTTCTCCGCAGTTAGACTCCGCCAGCGATTCTGGCTGCAGACAAACAGGAGTTTAATAAGTGCACCTTCCTTATCCGATTGTTAAAAAGATATTTATTGTCTCGACTGCTTCGTGTATTCAATCAACCAACAATCTCTTAGTTCTCCTTCATGTTGTTCGTGCTGTTCAAGGTATTTCTTCTTCACAAAGCCAATCTTCTCGTATACTCTAAGGGCTCTTTCATTCCAGGCTTGCGGGTCCATGACAATTTTATCCGCCTGTTTTGCTTCGACTAGATAATTGACTGTTTCTTTAATAAGTCGCGAACCAATTCCTTGATTCCATAAATCAGGCTCGCCAATAAACTGGTCCATCCCAAAGATTTGACCTTCGAATCCCACGTAGCCGTACACCTCTAATTCTTCATCATCTATAAGATAGAACTGGAGATAACCTATATCCCGCTCCTTGTATTGCACAATACACCGCGTAACTTCGGCTTGCTCGTCGTAAAAATGCTCCTTCACCAGCTCCAAATCATGCGGGCGATCACGACCTTCATAGAACTCCAGTACAACGGGGTCTGAGAGCCATTTTACAAGTAATGCGGCATCGTTTAGCTCAAGTGTTCTCAGTCTGATCTCTTGCTTTTCAAAAATAATCATAACGCACCATACAATTCATGAAGTGGTCTGTAGCTCGGATGTTCTTCTATTTCCGTTACGACAACACCTTGCTCGGAGTCAATCACACGGTAGGCCTTAGCTTCTTCTCTGGTCGACATCACTTTATATTCCTTATCTTTATAGATGATTGCACAATTGTTATCCACCGCGATTCCAGGCAAACCTCCACCTTTAACCATGCGTGTAAAATCTTCAACCCGAATATCCTCATTATAATGCGGACAATGAATGCCCGGCAGAATCCCCATGGCTTCAAGCTTGATATACTGCCATTCCCCCTGGTCGTCGAACGCTTCAGAGTCACTATGCCCATATTCAAACCAACAGATGGAACCTGCGCTAAGCCCGGCCAATACAGTTCCAGAGGAATAAGCTTCTTTCAAAAGCGTATCTACCCCTGTATTTTTCCAAATCTCCAGCATCTTTCGGGTATTGCCTCCACCCACATAAATCAAATCAGCAGCTGTAATTAAATCTGTAATCTCATCATGAGTGTAGGTTTGGCTCACAAGCAATAAGTGACTTGTTTCACATCCAAGAATATCGCCATATACTTTGCTAAAAGTATCACAATATCCCGGCGCATCACTACTGGCTGTTGGAATAAATAACGCCTTCGGCTTAGCCTTTTGAGTTAGCTGCACAACTTTACGATCAATTTCCAGCGTTTCAAGCTCGATTAACTCTCCCCCGCCAATCACTACGATAGTGCCCATGATTTCCCCTTCTTTCACTAGGATTACATCCTATTGCTCACTCTTGGCTTACCGATGCTTGCAAAATATTCCTCTGCCAAAATGCTGTAGATCTCCAGATCCACCAGACCTTTACCTGACCATACATGCGCCTGCCTTAACGTGCCTTCTTTCGTAAAGCCATTTTTCAAAAGCACCCGCTTCGATCGTTCATTAAAGGGCATAACCTCAGCTTGAATTCGATTGACTTCTGCAGTCTCAAATAAATATTTCACCACTAACTGAATGGCCTGAGCTGCAATCCCTTTTCCCCAATAAGGTTCCGCCAAAAAGTAACCGATCGTCACCATATCCACCTTTTGATTAAAATCCATAACTTCGATGATACCTAGCAGTATGTAAGGGTTATTTTTGAGGAAAATCCCCCATTTCACTCTTACCCCTTTGGTAAAATCACGTTCGAAATGACCGATCATATTCTTGACTGTATCTTTATTATGTTTCGGAATAATTCCACAGTACTCAAATACTTGATCATTGCTATATATCCCAAATACCTCATTAAGGTTGCTGACTTCAATCTTTTTCAGTAATAATTGCTCGGATTCCAAAGTAGGGAATTGCTCAAATACGTGACTAAGCTTCAATTTGTTCCCTCCATTACTTTTTGATGGCTTGGATTAAGGTTGCAGTTTGATTTTTCGTTTCCTTTATTATCCTTTCCTTTATTATCCCCGGACACTTCCCCTGTACTGCGCGGTTCTAAGCTCACGAATATAAGGCTCTGCAGCTGGCATATCTGCCTCAACGGCCTGTTGAACAGCTAACTCGATGTCATAAGGCACTCTTACAAATTGCATATTCAAAGGAGCTGCTAACACTCCCATGTATTCTCCCTCCATAATCACATAAGATGCCTGGGTTAGATCAAGCGGATTCCCCACACTGCCTACGTTAAATAAGGTCTTACCTTCTAGATGTTGAATAAAAGCATTATGAATATCCCCGTAACCTACGATATCCGCTTGTCGTTTCTCCTGGCAGAGATCAGAATAATCAAACAAAGATAATCGCTTTTCATAATCATCCCAAGGTTGAACACGTTCATACAGGCTTCGTGGCGAAGCATGAAATAACCGTACAAATTTACCACTCATCATAAACTCAATCGAAAACGGCAACGTGCTTAAATAAGCTAGGCGCTCTTGACCTAACAACCCGCGGCACCACCGAGCCATCTCAAAATCAACATCCTGATTCATTAAATCATCCCAGTTCCCCATAACACTGATTTCACAATTCTTTTTTATGATATCAACGGCTAGGTCTGAGTTCGGTCCTTTTCCAACAATATCGCCTAAACAAAAGACTCTGCTGATTCCCCGCTGCTGGATGTCATCTAAAACGGCCGTAAGGGCCGGTATATTTCCATGAATGTCTGAGATTATTGCAATTTGCTCCACTGTAGAACCTCCGTATATATTGATCTTTAAAAAAGTTACTTATCCTAAACTAATTGTAATTGTACTGCATCAGCAGCTGTTGCTGCTCATTTAGCGGCCGCTGCTCGTTTATAGGGCATTTTTGCCTTTCTTTTCGCTCATCCATCGACTGTTGCTCGTATATAGGGCATTTTTGCCTTTCTTTTCACACTTTCAGCGACTATTGCTCGTTTATAGGGCATTTTTGCCTTTCTTTTCACACTTTCAGCGACTATTGCTCGTTTATAGGGCATTTTTGCTTCTCTTTTTGCTTCTTTGGATGATTTCAGCCAAATCTGAGGCATTTATACCGTATATTCCACCATTCCAGCTACTTCAGCACATTTCAACGGTATTTATACCGTAAATTTCACCATTTTAGCCACTTCAGCACATTTCAAAGGTATTTATACCGTACATTCCACCATTCCAGCTACTTCAGCACATTTCAACGGCGTTTATACCATACATTTCACCATTTCAGCTACTTCAGCCCGTTTCAACGGCATTTATACCTTACATTTCACCATTCCAGCCACTTTAGTACATTTCAACCGCATTTTATACCGTACATTCCACCATTCCAGCTACTTCGTTCTAGTCACACTTAATCTTTTGTAAACTTTATGGATTGTAAAATATCCTCTATCCTCTTCATATCTTCTTTATGTACTTCATCCACACTATAAGGGAACTGCACCATAAATGACATTTCCGGTTCCTCAATAACGTAATAGATAGCTTTTCCTTTACTCCCTTCCTCTTCGAATACTTCAGTTTCGTACTTTACGGACTCTAACCCGCCTAAACTAGCTTTACTTTTTGTCAGCTCCGCCCCGTTGTTGTAATTCGTTTGGGCATCCTCGAGCCATTTGTTGACAAGCTCCATGTCCTTAGGCTTAAATCCAAAGAGCATTACTCCCGGACCTTTAAGTCCCTCAGCAGGTTTATAATCAGTCGTAGAGACTATCAACCATAATGGCGCTCCATACTTCTCAGTTACAACCCAATCATCCGGATAGTTAAAGGTGATTCCAAAATTAGTATCCTCGTATTTAGTGGTATCCTTTGATTCATTACATCCGGTAATCATTACTATAATTAGTAGTATAGGCAGTAATTTCTTTAACATTCTTTAGCTCTCCCTCAATGTATGTATGTATATTATCTTTAATCCGGCTTATAAATACAGATTCTATATTCTCTCTTACTTCCCTTCTTTGACCATAAACCTAATTAAGCCAAAAAAGACCAGAATCACGTTTTCACATGTTCTGGCCTTACTTCTAAGCTGTGATATGGAGGAATCATAGTTCTGGCATTTCATTCACAATCTGTTCCAATGTAACCTCCTGGAGAACATTCTCCATTGCTTTTTGGGCGAGTGAGAACACAGGTACAATTGCACTGGCTATATTCTTGCCAACAGGACAATCTGGATTAGGATGCTCATGTACAGAAAACAACGAGTCCTCTTCCACCGCATTAACTGCCTTATAAATCTGCAGCAGCGTAATCTCGGATGCGCTACGTGTAAGCGAGGCGCCTGCGACTCCGGGGCGGGCATTCACCAGTCCTGCTTTTTGCAGCATACTCGTAAGCCGACGGATAACTACAGGGTTTGTGTTTACGCTACCAGCTATCCACTCCGACGTGCTTTTGCCTTCTTTATTGCTGTCAATCAACGTTAATATATGAATGGCTACCGCAAATCGGGTGCTAATATTCATGGAAATCTCTCCTTCTGCCTTGCTGCAAAACATCCTTCAGATGCAACTATAATAGTTACATTTTATGCATTTGTCAAACTTTTGAGGATATGAACAACTTATAATCTATCAATATTCTCCATATAGATAGGTTGGTGCATTTTAATAAAAAAAGACCGTTGGGCAATACTTTTAATAATAGTTGTCTTTGAATTTATTAATATAACCTACAGTTTAATATTCGAACAATCCATAGAGTGGTTTTCTTTGATTATATTAATTCTCTTTGTTTCTTTAATTGTTAATTCTAATATAAGTAAAAACAAAAAAAATGATTAAATACAACTGCCAAATGGCACTCGTATCCTAAGTGTCTTTTCCTATGTTATCGAATTCCTTTAGGATCTCAGCCACCTGGGCAGCATATTTTTTACTCAGACGCGATTTGCCAAGATTACTCTTCACAATCTTAAGGATTCGGGCATCTCGGCTCTTTGCAAATCTCTCCAGCATAACAAAGCCTTCTTCAGGCTCATTCGCCACAAATACACTCAAGCTGTATTCAAGTCCCTTAGATAATACACGAAAATGCTCAGCGTCCTCATGTTGCGCTCCCCCACCATCTATACTCTCCATGATTCCGGCAGCCAACTGAAGACAATACAGCGTATTTTCTTTCTTTTTTAAAAGAGGAGGATGTGCTAACGCCGCTACAAAAGCCCGTTGTTCAAGCCTGTTCGCACCTTTCTCCCACATGTCAATCAGCTGCCTGAGCAGGGTGAAATCATCCTCCCCTATACTTTGCAACGCCATAGCAGACGCTTCACGCACCCTCCATCGCGAATCATTCATAGCTGTCTTGATGATGTTTTGAATCACTACTTGCTGCTCTTCTCCAGCGTAACTGTAATAAGCACCCAACGCCCTAACTGCACAAAACGGCAGAAACTCACGGGGATCATTCACCCCAGCTTCAGCTTCAGTAATGTCAGTCCAAGAGACGAGCAGCTCCCAGCCTGTATCTGTTAGATTAGGATGAGCGAATTGTTTAGCAAAATGGTCTGAGAGCTCCAAATTCACTCGTGGTCCTGGGAGTTTACTCTCCTGCATCATCAAATCATTAAGCTGTACCCACAGCTCCTTATCGTTTACCCATTGCTGAAACGGCACTTCAATCATCTTTTGCTCAGCCATCTCTGGTCCCTCCGATAGTTATCTTCAGATTCGAACGATTCCTTGCATCGCGTATGCGGGGCACAACCTATAAATAATAAGGTCTGTTCGCACACTACTCTTTATGCCTTAGTCAGAATAACAGGCTCACCTTTAGTCACGATAATCGTATGTTCAAACTGCGCTACCCGACCGTTATCTACAACACTTAGCGTCCAGCCATCCGATTGCTGCTCCACATAGTCCGCTCCAGTCGAGAGGAAGGGCTCTATCGTAATTACTTGTCCTTCCTTTAGCACCGTGGTCACTCTTGGATTATAGAAGGGTAGAATTTCAAAAGGCTTCTCATGCAGTGATTTGCCAATTCCATGGCTGCACAGATTACGCACCACTCTATAACCGCGTTTGCGAGCTTCAAGTTCCATCATTCTGCCGATCTCGTTAACCTTCATTCCTGCCCGCAGATGATTGATCACACTCATCATGGTTTCCTCTGTACTCCGGCATAAACGCAGAATATCATCGTTATAGGGCGGCAGTTGAAAAGAAACGCCAGCATCCCCATAATACCCATTCAGCTCAGCAGAGACATCAATGTTGATCAAATCGCCAGCATTAATCACTCTCGGACCCGGAATACCATGAGCAACCTCTTCGTTCACACTGATGCAGGTGCTGCCCGGGAAATTATAAGTTATCTTCGGGGCTGAGGATGCTCCGAAGCTTTCCAGAATCTCAGCTCCAATAAGATCTAACTCCGCAGTCGTCATCCCAGGGGTTACTTTCTTTTTCATCTCGGCGATGGTGTGGCCCACCACTTTTCCAATAGCTTTTAACCCTTCTAAATCTTGTACCGTATCACTTGTCATCCAACACACATTCCTCTCACTTCATGAATTAATCATTTGTCCAGCCTCTGAAATGCACTCCCTACCCACTGAAAAGTATCTTCCACTTGTTTGCCTGCTGCGTTATCGTAGTAACTTCTCTTGAAGCTATGCTCATCAACTTTATCCAGTTTTATGGAATACCGCTCAGGACTGCTGATAAACAGCTGATTTTCAGGTTTAATAGGCAGTTCTTCTATCACGTTATTTCTTCTGAGTGTAAAAAGCTTGTAGAAATAACCGTTACTCGTTCCATATTGTCCGATCGTAAAATCGGGATCACCATCTCCATTATAATCCTCAAACTGAAGCTGGAAAAAATCATTAAAGGTCTGGGCAAATTGATCATTTAACGGATAGCTACTCAGTGTTTTTCCATGCTCATCAGTCACTACTAGCCTAAATCGGCCACTCCAGTTTCTTCCCGCTAACGGACTCGGTGTAGTCCAATCTTCGCTATATGTCCCCTCTAGCAGTTGCAGATTTAAAAATCCCGCTCTGCCTGTGACCGGAGACAGTTCATTATGTGATAGGGTTACTGGACCTGTTACCTCGACAGAAGTCTCCACAGGGTCTGCCTGTTCAATGTTCTCCGTATCGATTGTTCCATAAATGAGCTTTCTTAACTGGTCAGAGTTTTTTACAGGAATTGTATAGCCCTGACTGCTGTTCTCTGCTGTAGTAAACATCCCTTCATGTCCAAGTTGATCTCCAAGCGCTATGTAATAATCTTCCGAATAGCCGTCCCCATAAACAAGCTTCATTTCAAATTCCGGACCCCAATCCAGATCATCAGAAAATTTCTTACTCTTGTTCATAGCCTCCGCAAGCGTCTTGATCAAAACAGAATCCTTTAGCGTTAAGCTCTCTGAGTGCAAAGGACGATCCGCTTGTTTCTGATCACTCGTTGCCACGGGTGTCAACGACACGCCTTCGATCCATCTGGCATTGATGAAGCCCAAATCACTTTTACATCCGCTTAACACTACGACCAATAACAAAGGTGCTATCCATATTAACCGCCTAATGCGAATCGCCTCCAATACATAAGCATATTCCAATTATAACAGTGTCTATAAATATATAAAAACGACTTTATGAACACGCGATTAAAAAAAGACTACAACCTGCTTATTAAAGCGTGGTTCTAGTCTTAAAATGGCAATTGATTAGATTACTCCCATCGTTTTGAGCCAAGCATCCGCAATAAGTGCATGACCTGCAGGAGTAGGATGTACTCCATCATATGCCCAGTAAGCCGGTTCTGCTTTTACGGAAGCCGCTGCAAAAAGTCCATCTAGCGGAACCAGCGGCGCCCCATATTCACGTGCCAGCTCGCGGACAATATGAATTTTAGGATCAAGATCCTGACGCCAAGTTCTACGATCTTTCGGTACAGGCAAAACAAAAGGCTCTATAAGCACTAATTTAGCATCTAAAGATTTCTGAGTGCGTTCGATCAGGTCCCGATACGAAGCTTCAAACTGCTCGGGAGTGGTTTCTTCACCAGAATCAAAACGCCGCCAAGTGTCGTTAATTCCAATATAAATGGACACCCAAGTCGGCTTCAAATCCAGACAATCCTGATCCCAACGTCCCTGTAAATCAACAATACGGTTGCCACCAATACCACGGTTAATAAAAGTAAGATTCTTCTCTGGATATAAATACCCCAGACGAGCGGCGACCATCATTGCATAACCTACTCCAAGTGATGAAGCGTCTTCATGATTACGCCCCCAGTCTGTTATGCTGTCCCCTTGAAACAGAATGACATCGTTTTGTTGGAATATCATAAATGAAATCCTCCTCTAACTACCTCTGTTAATATAACCCAATCTATTATATCAAATACAATGAATACAGCCTACTGTGAAACATCAATAATGCAAACATTTCACTAAAAAAACAATAACAAAAACCCCGCTCAGATTTGAGCAGGGTTTAGGGTTAAGCTATATTAGTAAGCTAGGCTGAACAATCCTTTAATGTGGGACAAGTAACGGATATTACTTGCTTCCTTCATCAGAGTTGCAGGCAAGCCCTTTAACGGAGTAGAACTTGCACCAACGATGGCAACACCGTCTTTACGGCCTAAGCTAGCAAGTGTACCAGAGTTGATTGGGCTAAAGCTTTCAAACGATTTATTTTTCAAGAAGGCATACAGATTGTATCCGATCAATTCACCCATTTGCCAAGCGATTTGCGCAGTTGGAGGGTAAGGACGTCCATCTTCTGCAAAGACCACCGCGCTGTCACCAGCAACGAATACATCTTTGTGGGAAGTGGATTGCAAGAATTCATTCACCGTTGCACGACCTCGGTTAACTTCAAGACCCGATTCGCCGATGAGTGGATTTCCTTGTACGCCACCAGTCCATACAAATGTGTTAGCAATAATTTTTTGACCGTCTTTCAAGTCAATCGCATTGCCTTCTACATTCGTAACAGGAAGACCTGTCAGGAATTGAACACCACGTTTCTCCAAGCTTGCTACAGCACGTTCGATTAATGCATCTGGCAATACTGGAAGGATTTTAGGACCTGCTTCAACGAGCATAAGCTTAATTTCTTTAGGATCAACGCCATATTTTTTAGTAAGTGTAGGCAATACATCCGCGATTTCACCAACAAGCTCAACACCTGTTAAGCCGCCGCCACCGATCAGGATGTTTGCATCTGCTTCATTTTTCGATTTCGCATATTCACGAATACGATCTTCAATATGTTGATGAATTTTGTTAGCATCTGCAGCTGATTTCAATACCATACTGTATTGTTCAAGCCCTGGAATGCCAAAATAAGCTGTAGTGCTGCCAAGACCTACAACAAGCGCATCATAAGTAAGTGTCACACCATCAGAAAGAACAATTTGTTTGTTCTCCACAGAAAATGAATTAACCTTCGCGATTTTCAGGTCAATATCTTTCCCTGCGAAAAGCTTAGTTAGAGGCATAGCTACAGCACCCTCTGCAACACTACCTGCTGCAAGACGATGCAATTCTGTAATGATTTGGTGGGTAGGATACTGATTAACTACAGTAATTTTAGCTTCATCTTTTTTGAGATATTTGCGTACGGTTAAGGCGCTTAGTAGACCACCATAACCTGCTCCTAGAATGACAATATGTTTAGACATGATGTTTCCTCCGTCCCTTACGTATAAGATATGAAAATGATTATTTCTGCTTACTGCGTTCTCCAGCAACTTGAAGGTATGCATTTACGAAACGGAAAAGCTTTTGCGCTTGCGGATCTTTCAACAACTTCATAAGACCAAAAAGACCAATAACTTCGTTACTTTCATTCGCACGATCTTTTGCTTCGATCACTGTAGCTGCCATATTCTTCGCGGAATGCACTACAGGTTCAGCAAGTTCTTTAATTGCACTTACCGTATCACTTTTCAAGACATCATCCGCTGCGACAGTTTGCACAAAGTCATAGGACTTTGTAAGCACGCCAACAAGCTCAGTTAATTTTGGCAGCTGTTCCACCAAGACTGTTAATGATTCCTGAACTTCTGGTTTCAAGAGCTGTTCTAGAACATCCATTTGTTCCTTGCTAACAGCTACTTTTGGTGATTCTTGTTCAGGTTGTGTTTGAGTGATTGATTCTGACATATCCAAATCTCCTCTGCAATAAGCTTTGCTGCTTAATAGTAATGAAAAACATAAGAACTTTTAACGCCATATTTCTATTATAGCACTTATCAAGTTATAAATGTCACAAAGTTTTTGAATTTCCATAAAAATTTGTGATTTTTATTACATTATAATAAATTATTTAAATTACTAGTGTTAATTAAAACCGTTTGAGTGAATTAATGTACAAATTCATTCAAATTCTTCTCAGTTTTCAACAAAACATCCACAATGTCCATATTCTTCTCTGTTAGAAGTAACCTGAAATAAAGAGAACGCAGGAAGTTCTTTGTATTTATTCGAGTAACGTACTGGCTGTGGCTTCTAGGCCAACTGCCACATTGCGCCAAGTTGAGAATCCAATCGGTTATAGACTGCTGTGGAAGTAAATGATGATCGATGATTGTAACTATAATAGTAGCAATCCTTTCATCTTCTTCCTCCCTGAATATGTATTGATCGTTATAAAGCATCTTTTGAATAACTGCCAGAACCTCTTCCCGCACCTCGGCATCACTCTCCGAGCATAAAACCAGCTCATCCAAGGCGTCTGCGCCATGGGCTGCTGCGTGTGCCCAGCCTTCTTTTTCCATATAACCTCTTAAGTCCCGTTCTTCCTCATAATAACGAATCAAATCCTGCTTCACCTTTATAAATTCAGAGCTATCCAATATAGCCATTTCCCTATGCCTCTGGAGAATAAGAGCAACAACCAATACAGAAAATGTTCTTGTATACACCGTCAGATCTTCTTTATTCCCAATGTGATAAAAAAGATGCTGCTCGTCAAGAAGTATCCACAGCAGTTCACGAAGCTCCGCATCATTAAACCAACGTTTCTCATTAATCCATTTGTAGAATGTGGAATAAATCAATTCATCACGCAGTACAGGCTCGGGATCTCCTATATGCTCAAGCATCAACTTCACATAATCCTTTATGTCCTCTCCACTTCTAAGCTCGTAGTCATTCTCTTCGATTCTTTGCAAATCTATCATCAATTGTTCTCTACTATTAATCAATTTATCCACCCTTTCATCCACTGTGTTTCTACATATCCTAATATCCTAATTTATGTCCTATTTTTTGACAACAGGGTGTTCAAGATTAACTTCAATAAATTTTATCATTGACGAATTTTTTAAGCTGTGTTATTTTGAGTTAGTAACATTTAGTTAGTTCATTTACAAATATCAGGTGTTGATATTTTACAACCGAATACATACACAACGGAGGAATACTTATGAGCGCTTTTACAGACTTGATTCAGTCACGCAGATCCGCTATGAATTTTGTGGAAGGGGTTATCATCCCTCAGAATGAATTAGAGGAAATGTTCTCTTATGCCAGATTGGCACCCTCGGCCTATAATCTACAGCATACAAATTACAAAGTGATATCTAACGAGAGCTTAAAAGAAGAAATTCGCGAAGCAGCTTACGGCCAATATAAAATCCATACTGCTTCAGCAGTTATTGTAGTGCTAGGAGATAAGCATGCTTATCAGCAGGCTCCAGAAATCTATGGCGGGCTTAAAGCTTTAGGAGCGATGTCACAAGAGGAATATGATGAGCAAATAGAGATGATTAACAATGCTTACATTGATAAGGATGCTTTTCAAAGAGATGAAGCAATACGTAATGCCTCTCTCTCTGCCATGCACTTTATGCTGATCGCCAAAGATAAAGGCTGGGATACCTGCCCGATGATCGGCTTCGATGCTGATGCTATCCAATCCACCTTGAATCTGCCAGATCATATGGTACCTGTTATGCTGATCACGATCGGCAAAGACAAAAAACATAAAATCAGACCCCGCGGCTACCGTAAGCCAGTCAACGAATTCGTTGAATTCATCTGATTATAGATACAGCAAAACGTTCCATCCGAGGCAAGTAGCGGGTGGAACGTTTTTTAATTGGAACTCATCATGAAGATAATGAACCGTACACCCGATATACAAGAGGGGCTCTACTTCGCATATTGTAAAATGGCTATCGCTGCTCGTTCCCGTCGTTCGGAGTCATCACAAATCAAAGCATCTTTCAAAATATTAAGCGCCTTAGAGAGTGTCTCCTCATCCAATTCCAGCGGACTATTCACTTCTTGTTCATTAGCAGAAACACCTGTAATCCACAGATCCAAGCGAGCACTTGGTTTGGGACCCTTATATTGTACAACCGGTGCACTTTGGTTAAATAACTCCCGCACGCCTGTGTTTAGTTCAGAAATCGGCACACTTTTCAACCACGTCACACCACGCCGATGGCATGTACCCTCGTCAACATTATCAGTAAACTCGTTGTAAAAATAATCTCCGAGGTCCCCGAGATGTACCCAATCTCCATCGGCCACCAGCACATAATCTCCATCTTGCATCGTATGTACAAATAGCTGAAGGGCTCGCAGATGTTGCGTAAGCTCCAACTCACTATATTGGTATGTGCCAATCAATCGATCACGAAGTTCCTCTGTGCTTAGATTCTCCAGATCCCCTATTCCGGGGTAGCCGATACTCACATAATTATCCTCCAAAAATGTGCTGATCCGCTCAATCCCCAGTGGCTTCGATCCCATCCGAAACAGATTCATATGTCATTCCTCCAAATACTTAATAAAATGCTTGTAGTAGCCCTTGGATTTGGGAGTAACAAACCGTCCATCATTCGCAGAATCCTTCATTAGTTTATGAAGCTTCGGACCTCCAGTATAGGGATCTACTACGCTAGCCTTAAGTCGTGTCGCTTGGATTGCCTTCTGAGGACAAGAATAAACACAACGCATACATAATAAACAATTTTGACTGAAAACAATTCCTTCTACGCCGCTACTAATATTGGATGTTGGACAGTTTCTGACACATTTTAAACATAGTGTGCAAGCGTCGGTTGTACGCAATCCTTTGGCGAAGTATTTTCCCCCTTGGTGTTCCTCACAATAATATACTGTTCTCAGAACCCGCTCCAACACAGGGTGAATCGGCAGATTTCGTGGTGTCCGGTTTACGATTTCCTCTGCAAACAATTCCACCTTACGCTGTGCGGCTTGATACAATTGCTTATTCAACCTGTCATTGTATTTGATATAAAAATTACATGGCATCGCCAAAATCGAATTGTGAAAGGGATTATATCCCTTCCCACGCAAAGAACGAAGCACCGTATTCGAAGCACCGTTATTGATATAGTGTGGAGAGGATGCCGTTTTGAATACAAATGCCGGGGTTCCATTACAATCAGGTAGCCCTTCTGCAAAACGTTCAACAAAACCGGAAGCGCCAAAGCCTAGAACCGGATGACCAATACCTATAAGATCATAGGCTTCATATTCTACAGAACGAGTGCCTTTAAAAACATCTTCCACTCTAAACAAATCTACATCTTGCCCTTTACTTCTTAGCCTTTCAGCAAATTGCTTAGCAATAATCTCCGTATTGCCCGTACCTGAGAAATAAAATATGGCCGTCTTTGCATTATGCATTCCATCCCCTCCCAGATCAAATATACCTCATTCCCGTCTGGGAAAGCTGTGAAGTTGAAGTGGGTTTTGGCTATTTCGGACTCAGTTGCTCTTATTTCCATAATTCCGCTCATTTTGCCACACTATCGGACTCAGTTGCAGCTATTCGCTCAAATGCACTCCTTTTCTGCACAAATCAGGGGCAATAAGAGCTATACAGTCCGAAACCTTTGCAAAATGAACCAATGTGCTGAAATAGCTGCAATACGGTCCGATACGATCTCAATCGAGCAAAAGGTAGCTGGTTTCGAGATGTAGGCGGCTAAGTTGAGCTATAGGGAACTAATTCCACGCACGGTATAGTTAGGTTGAGCTATAGGGAGCTAATTCCGCACGGTGTAGATAGGTTGAGCTATAGGGAGCTAGTTCCGCACGGTGTAGATAGGTTGAGCTATAGGGAGCTAGTTCCGCACGGTGTAGATAGGTTGATCTATAGGGAACTAATTCCGCACGGTGTAGATAGGTTGAGCTATAGGGAACTAATTCCGCACGGTGTAGATAGGTTGAGCTATAGGGAACTAATTCCGCACGGTGTAGATAGGTTGAGCTATAAGCAGCTAGTTTAAGCACTGGGCAGCACGTTTAGGAGCAAATTTGGTAGGCGACGTTTTTTCCACCAACTATTCGGACTCAGTTGCAGCTATTCGCTCAAATGCACTCTTTTTCTTCACAAATCAGGGGCAATAAGAGCTATACAGTCCGAAACCTTCGGAATATGAACCAATGTGCTGAAATAGCTGCAATACGGTCCGCTACGATCAAGTTCAATCAAAAGGTAGTTGGTTTCGAGGCGTAGGCAGGTAGTTTGGGACGTAGGCGGCAAGGTTGAGTAATAGGTAACTAATTCCGCACGGTGTAGATAGGTTGAGCTATAGGGAACTTATTCCGCACGGTGTAGATAGGTCGAGCTATAGGGAACTTATTCCGCACGGTGTAGATAGGTTGAGCTATAGGGAACTTATTCCGCACGGAGTAGCTAGGTTGAGCTATAGGGAGCTAATCCGCACACAAAGTAGCTAGGTCGAGCCCTAGACAGCTAGTTTAAGCACTGGGCAGCACGTTTAGGAGCAAATTTGGCAGGCGGTGTTCTTTTCACCAACTATTCGGACTCAGTTGCTCTTATTTCCATAATTCTGCTCATTTTGCCACACTATCGGACTCAGTTGCAGCTATTCACCCAAACCTACTCAAATACTGTACTTAACAAATCCTCAATCATGCGTCCTCACAGGAGTAATTAAAAAAAGTGTGGACGAAGATGCGTCCACAGGCAGGATCACCAGCGCCCTTTCTTTTCCCGCGAACCTGATTCTAAGCGTCTCACTATCGATCGCCCGAAGGATGTCCCTGAAATATTTTCCGTTAAAGGCTACTCGAAAATGATCACCTTCCAGATGCTCCAAAGGAATCTCTTCTTTTACATCCCCAATTTCTGCAGTCTTGGACACTAAACTTAGCGTATTAGAAGGAAGTACGCTGAGCATAACACTCTCACCAGCCAATATAGAAATACGTTCAACCACATGTAACAATCGGTCTTTCTTAACAATCACTTCGGAGAGGTACGCTTTTGGGATTAAATTATTGACAGAGGGATAAGTTCCTTCTAAAAGAGCAGACTGAACCCTCAATCCATTAGAAATAAATCTGATCTGCTTGGGGCCTATTTCTAAATCGGTGCTGCTGTCTGCATCATCGTTTAATATTTTCAAAAGATCCTCCAGGGTGCTGCCCGGGATTACAACATCTAAAGGAATTGCCCCGTAATCATCTACGCTTTCAACAACATGCTGGGCGAAGCGGATGCCATCAGTGGCGACTACACGAATATTATGCTTCTCTATTTGCAGCAAAACTCCTGTAAGCACAGGTCTGGTTTCCGATGAAGAGACCGCAAAAACCACTCTTTTAAATATTTGCTTCAGGAGAGTGTTCTTCATGCTTATCCTTTGAATGTTTGGATGATCTATGTATTGGATTCTCGGAAACTCTACCGCATCCATTCCACACAAACGAAATTGAGTGTTTCCTGATTGAATATTTAAAATCAATGACTCTACGATTTCCAGCCTAATTAGTCCAGGATCAAGCTTACGAATGATCTCATAAAAATAACGCGCGGGAACTACGATCTCACCTGTGTTGTGCACAACCATCGAATCCATCTTCACAGGGAGCTTATATTCAATGGTCATTCTTATATTGCTGGCTGTTAATATCAGACCCTGAGTTTGCGCCTGAATAAGTATTCCTGACAGAACACGTGAGGAGCTATTCGCGGATATGGCTTTTAATGCTGCCTGCAAAGCGGTACTAAGAGAATCTTTTGAAACATGGATTAGCAAAGACTTCACCTAACTCTCCTTAGATTCCTTTACAAAATGCGCCTCAATGATGTTCCGAAATACTTGGGAGCGAGATGCGTTCTGATCCGCACAAGCCTGCTCTATCTCCTGCCAAACGTCCTCAGATAACGTCAAAGATACCTTTTTAGTTACACCAGTGCTTTTTCTACCTGCACCTTCCCGAAGACCTCCCCTTGTAAAAAGAAACCCCAACTGCCCGTCTTTAGTGGCTACACCTACTTTGACTTTATCCTTGTTGTTACTTGCGCTATCGCTAGTGACTTTATCTTTAATTTCGCTAATACTGCTCCCCTTGTGTTCGCCTTCGAATTTATGATCACCCAATCCCTCACACCTCCATATTTGAATTTAGTAACTTAAATCAATATATCCACTAATTTCATAATACCATAATCGCCATTAATCCACCACATTTCTAACCACAAAAAAACACCCCAAAGATCGGAGTGTGTGCGGTGGGCTGGGCAGAGTTGGGTATGAGTTGGGTATGAGTTGGTATGAGTTGGTATGAGTTGGGTATGAGTTGGGTATTGCAACGTTAACCCATGGATTTTTTTATTTTGCTCAAAATCGTTTGGGAATGTATGAGTTAATTGCACTTTATACAACTATAAACAATACATTGTGCTGCCCGAGCGAAATAAGTGTATTCTCTGCAACTAAATTCAACGATATTAACAAATAAGTGTGAAAAGACTTCTTTTAACTGCACCAAATGCAACTAAAAGTGACTAAGCTTCTTATCTCCTGCAAGTAAGTGTATAAACTGCAACTATCCCGTTTGCCCGCTCCCGGACACACGCACGCACACCCTCATCATGCCACTAACCCAACCTTCCTCCCCTCTCCCTCACCTCATCATGCCACTAACCCAACCTTCCTCCCCTCTCCCAAAGACTCCTTTCCCTACAACTCCCATCACCATTACCTCAGAACTCCCTACACATGTAAAAATAGCTCGCCTCATAACTCAACGTGTGGCACATATTAATATCTACTCTTCCACCCACCCGCCTTACCGAAACTACACTATCTCAGGATGTTCTGATAATTTGGTGGAAAGTCTGATTTTTTGGGGTCTTTTAGATGCTTGAACGATTCAAGCTTCACCTTAGGACCAGGAGAGATCCTAAAAGTCATGGTATCTTCTCCAACTGAAATATGTGGACCAACTGTAGGATATACGTTAAGTGTAATCAAGAAATCAAACCCCCGGAAACCATTGGTCCGCTTCACCTCTGTCACATCCACAAAGTAAGGATAAACCATTGGCGATTCTCGCAAAAGCGGCGAATAAATATCTGCAATCTTTTTCTCAATATGGGGTAAAAGAAATAACATCAGCATGTCTTGAAACTTAAGTTCGCGAGAATCTTGATCTGGCAGTTGAAGTCCCGAATCAGACCTGGAAGGTGTTACAGACTGAGGTTGAATTAACCTATTTGCGGAGCAAGGTTGTGGCGCCAGAAATAGCATCACTGCGACAAGAAGGGGAGCAATCCAGCTTTTTTTCATCACAATAGCCTCCTTAGGGAACTTTATATAAATTCCCCAAAGAGACCCTATTTCTATACGTTAAATCTCAATCCTGTTAAAAAGAAAGGGTTCTCCCTTAAGATAATTTCTCAAGATCGCTAACGCATACAACTGTTCTGCTTTTAGACCCTCGGTTTCCCTCGGATCGGATGCGTGATGGCAATAATTTTCGATCATCACCATGACCGTAAAATTCTCTAAAGTCTGAACCCACTCCCCGTCAAGCTTGGCGATACTTTCGTACCCCTTAATGACCCCTTCTCTTTGCAATGGATACAGTCCAAGAAGGGTATGTGCTACGTCATAAAGATAATACCCCCAACCACATCTCCCAAAATCAATCGGCCGAGGCTCACCCTCTTTAAATATGATGTTGCCTTGATGTAAATCTCCATGGATAACGCCATAAGACCTTCTGTTCTTATTTTTATGCTGCTTGCTTAACCAATTGTATAACTTCTCAGCTGCCGACTGATACAGCACAAACTCTTCATCTGTAAGAAAACAATGATAATGCAGCTTTAAACGAAGCATTGCTTTTCGAAAGCTATGTTCATCCCAAACAGGACGATTAAAGCCAGGGGGTAACTCCAGCTCCTGTGCCGCCTTATGTAGCTTGGCTAATAGAACGCCTTCTTTGTAAATTTGTTCTTCGGTAAGATTTTCATTCGCATGTTCCCCTTCAACCCAGCGCATTAAAGAGGCATAAACACCTTCTCCATTTCCCTGTTCCACTCTGAACGTTACAGCACCCGTGCGATCATGAACACCTTTTGGCAGGGGGACATCAATTTTGCTCTTCAAAAGCTCCAGCCACGCGATTTCGGAGTTAATTTCCTCTTTAGATCTCCCCGAATGAAGGCGCAGTAAAAAAGTTCCCTCTTTATTAGTTTCGATAACAAAGGTACAGGTATCCGATAGCTGGTTAAAACGAATCTGCGTCCAATCCAGGTCAAAGTTCTGAAGCGCTATTAAAGCTGCCTGCTTATAATTTTTTCTCATCGCAAAGGAAGGAACAATTCAGTCTCATCGGGCCAGGAAGGGTTCGCAAATTGATAGATTTCTATAACCAATCCACGATCATTACTCTGCAAACTGCTATTAAATTCTCGCTTCATTTCCGGCAATTCAAGCACTTGGACTTGGCTTTCATCATTCATAAATAACCATCCCTTCAATGATCTATAAAAATGAAAACTATCTGAAAAAATATTTATCTTGAAAATATTTTCAGAAAACTAAATAATAGAAAAGCAATACTTACATGTCGGATCTATCATCTTAACCAAGGTGGAGCTTCATTACAGGCAGAAGAAAGGTTGAACATCGGCATCATGAACGCAATTCCAAACCTCAACAAGGCACAATCACGCAAAGAACGAGCAGGGAAAGAGCCCTTTCCCATCTCTATACTTTCTCTTACGGTAGGCGCTTTTGCGATTGGTATGACTGAGTTTGTTATTATGGGTATTTTACCAAATGTCGCCAACGATTTACAGGTTAGTATTTCGACTGCTGGCCAACTCATTACAATGTACGCACTTGGAGTGGCCGTTGGCGCACCCATCCTGACCATTCTCACGCAGCGTATTCCGCAAAAGAAACTGTTATGTCTTCTCATGATTCTTTTTATACTGGGCAACGGAATCTCTGTGTTTGCACCAAACTATACCGTTCTCATGGTAGCTCGTATAATTACAGCTTTAACTCATGGTACTTTTTTTGGGGTTGGCGCAGTCATTGCATCCAATCTTGTACAACCCAATAAGCGGGCCGGAGCCGTATCTATTATGATGGCAGGTTTAACGATAGCCAATATTGTCGGAGTTCCTCTAGGAACATTTATTGGACAAAGTATGGGCTGGCGGGCCTCATTTGCAGCGATTGCTGTCATGGGAGTCGCCGCGCTGATCGGCATCCTCATTTTTATTCCAAAGCTTAAACAAGAGAAACCAGCGAGTGTTATCCAGCAGATTGCTGCTCTGGCTAATCCAAAGCTGCTGCTATTCTTATTGATCGGGGCGTTAGGGAACGCCAGCTTGTTCACCGTGTTCACATATATTACTCCACTGCTTGAAGAAGTGACCGGTTTTGCTGAACATAGTGTGACTTGGATTCTAGTCTTATTCGGCTGTGGGGTGACCATCGGGAACATCGTTGGCGGAAAGCTTGCGGATTGGAAGCTGATGCCTTCTATCGTGGGACTTTATTTTGCAGTCAGTATGATTCTAACGATCTTTTCCTTCACGATGCATAGCCCAATAGCTGCGGTAATCACAATATTTTTCTGGGGTATGGTGTCCTTTGCCGTCATGCCAGGTCTGCAAATACGGATTATGAGTCTGGCTCAGGCTGCCCCTGCACTTGCTTCAACGACCAGCCACTCCGCCGGGAATCTCGGTAACGCAGCGGGTGCCTTTATTGGCGGTTGGGTTATTTCTCATCTAGCGATCACTTCGCTTCCTTGGGTCGGTGCGGTTCTAGTGGGCCTTGGTCTGGTATTAGGCATAGCTTGTTTTGTAGCAGAACGGAAAGAAACTGTAGCGTAAGCTTTATAGATATGTATACAAAAACGAGGGTGCTCCCAAAGTCATCATGGCTTGAGGCACCCTCGTTTTTTATATTTCAGAGGAACAATTCTGCTCTTCTAATCTTCAACATCTGCTTTGCACCTTTTTGAAATTCATAAGGAACCTCTAGTTCCTCTGCAGTAAATCCTTGCCTCACCAAATCATCAATAAGGCGGTCTAATTGCTTATACCTTTTACAAGAGAGGTCGACTAGTGGAAAGATTCGAAGCTCGCCTCTCGTCACCCGCATGAGTTCCTTAACAGTCTCTAAATGAAATTCATAGTCCAGCCGATCGCTGTACATAAATAGAAAGTGTGCAGATAATGTCAGGTCAAATGCTTCATCCGCAAAAGGCAGATCCGGAAGTATCACAGGAACATAACGCTCCGGGGTTTGTCTTCGATCCTTAGTGCTGGCGGTTAAAGCTGCGTTCCTCGCTTCGGTCAGTCCCTCGATTGATTTAAAGTAGTTCCAAACGAAATTATCCTGTACTTTTTCCATTCCGGACATCGCATGCGCAATATCTTGAACCCCTTTGTCTGCCAGCTCATCTTCAGAGTAATAGTAAGCAATATCAGCAGCCGTTACTTCACCACGCAACTGATTCGCTATTGCTGTAAAAGAGCAAGCACCCGCAGGACAATCCAGAATGCTCTGGCCGATAAGATCTGATTCCAGCAAATCAAACATACGTATATATTCCTCATAGGTTCTGCCAATAAAAACAATTCTCTCCAAATCAAGTTTTCCCTTTGCTCCGCTCATCTCAGCTCACCTTTCCTCTTCTAGGCTCATCTACACTTCTACTTCTGTTTTAATATACGAATAAGGTAATCAATTAGAATACCCAAAATCAAAAACGTTCCAAAATGAATAATATAAGTTGGGAATCTGACGCTGATTAACGCACTATTGGTTCCCCATCTCGGATTATTTACATCAACCATGAAGCTTTCAAAAGGTTCTGTAAAGATCAGTGTATCTATAATAGGGTTCAAACGTACAAGAATAATATTCGCGATCCCCACCCCCAGATAGTCACTCAGACAGATGATGATACTTATAATCGAAAGCCAGAAACTGAATTTCCTCCTAAAAAACATCAAACACCGCCCTTTCTATTTTTTCTATTTCTTAACAATTCGTTTAAAATTCAAAATATCCTTGTCACGGTTAGTTCCTGTTTTAAAAAATGATACAAACTGGAGCTCGCTTGCTTAAGCGGATAATCTGAAAGTTTACATAGGATCCCACAGGTCATATCAATAACCTTCCCCTCCAGCTTCCGTACTATAGTTCCTGCTGGGGCTGGATTCAGCACAATCTCAGGAACAAGTGCCACACCTAAACCACTTCCCACAAAATATTTCAGCGCTGTCATGCTCCCAATCTCCATTGTATCTAGTGGCGGCCCGCCTGATTCCTGCAGCACACTTTCTAATTTTTTACGATAAGGACAATTCGCTGCCGTAATCAGTAAGCGATGACTCTGTAGATCCTCTGGGGTGATACGTTCCTTGGATGCTAGCGGATGCTCTTCTGGCAAAAGTAACAAGAATTCCTCCGCAAATAAGGGTTCAAAATACAGCTCCTTACCGAGCTCTGGTGCCGAACACACTGCCAAATCAATTTCACCACGCAGGAGTAGTTCACTAAGTGCGGCGGTTCCCGCAATATCCACGGAGATCTTCACTTTAGGGAATTGCACCATAAACCTACTTAAAAGCTGCGGCAAACGATAGCTCGCCGTAGGGTCCGTTACCCCTAATCGCACGTTGCCAGCTTCCCCTATTTTTAAATCAGCCAAACGGCTCTCTAGTCGTTCCATATCTTTAACAATATGTAGGCTCTCTTCATAAAACAATCTGCCTGCTTCTGTTAAGCTGATTTGCTTCCCCCGCTCAAGCAATTGACATCCCAGATCAGATTCAAGCCTTTGCATCTGCATCGTAACTGTAGATTGGGCATAGTTCAATTCTTCTGCTGCGCGATTAAAGCTTCCGGAAGTTACGATCGTTTGAAAGGTTTTTATTGTTTTTAGATCCATCCTAGTGCCCTCCCCTATTCAATTCAAATTAATTGAACCAAACCTTCATTATATTCAATTATACGAAATCCACTTTTCTCTATAGAATACTTTATAACAACAACATACGCCAACATAAGGAGTGATTGAGGGTGGATCTCAACAATAAAGTCGCATTAGTAACCGGTGGAGGGACTGGAATTGGCAAAGCTGTAAGCTTGGAGTTATCCAAACGCGGAGCCCACGTCGTAGTGAACTATTCTAGATCTGAGGATGAAGCCAATGAAACCGTAAAGACGATTCTGAATCAAGGAGGGTTGGCTATAGCAATACAAGCGAATGTGTCTAAAGATCAGGAAGTGCGAAGTATGGTCGATTCGATTATTCAGCATTTCGGGACAATAGATCTGCTAGTGAATAACGCCAGTATAACTAAACATATTGCTCTCGGAGATCTGGAAAAGGCAACAGAGGAAGTATGGGATGAGTTATATGATGTAAATGTGAAAGGAATGTTTTTCTGCGCCAGAGCGGTTGCACCGTATATGAACCAAAAAAATTCAGGAGCCATCCTCAATCTCGGCAGCATCGCTGGACAGACAGGCTTAGGCTCATCCCTTCCTTATGCCGTCTCCAAAGCGGCTGTCCACGGTCTTACCAAATCGCTGGCACACGCGCTGGCTCCCCATATTAGAGTTAACTGTGTAGCACCGGGAGCCGTTGCTACTAGATGGTGGTCTGGACGAGAAGAACAAATGCATAAACTAGCCCCTAATCTGCTGCTTCAGCATATTTCAACCGCCGAGAATATCGCCCAGTTCGTCTGCGCTGCGCTAGAACAGGAAGCAATGACTGGACAGATCATTACTATAGATAGCGGACAAACATTGTAACAGCCAAAACAGCAAATGGTATGTCAGAACTACTTTTAAATATCATTAGCTGGTTTTTGCGTACCGTACAGGAGGAAGTGAAGCGTTGATAGCATAATTGGGGAATTTCTCCCTAAAATTCTAAGTTTTTTGGTCATCCAGCCAATAATTAGGGAAAACCTCCCTAATTATTGGCTAATTTGCTGGAAACTAACAAATTCGCCTGATTTTCAGGGAATAATTCCCTGATTTCGTTGATTTAAAGCAAATATCGGCTATTTTCAGGGAGGTTTTCCCTAATTATTATATAGCCAACACTATAGGAACCATAAATGCATCCGACATACCACATAACGTATACCACACCCCCTCTCATAGAACGTAGCACATAGCGTACATACCACCTATAGCCTGAGGGTTAAAGTAAGAAGCTGCCCCAAAAGTAGAATTTTCTACTTTTAGGACAGCCTCTTCAGCATAACTATTGGTGAAGATTCTTAGTTAGGTTCATTACCCCAGATCAGGTTACCTGAGATGTAGGCGGGCGCTTTTGTCCAGTCTACAAAATTGGTATCAACCGCATTAAAGGAGTAATCTCCGGTTTGAGTGTAATTTGACCAATCCTCTTTAGCTACTCGCACTTGGATATCGATGCTCGCACCCGCAGCTAGTGAACCTGCTGCACTCGAGAATCCAAGCTCCAGATAATAATCCGCATCCGCTTTAGCCGTTGGCAGCTTCACAAACGTGCCCGTTACATTCGCGCTTCCAGCCTGTGACCAATCGCAGAAGAAGCTTTGTGCCTTCTCTCCGTCAATTGTGTAATAATATCTTAATTTCACATCAGAAAGTGCAACGGCACTTGTACTTGTGTTCACCAGCTTAAACTTTGGATTTAGCGTATTTCCGGAAGCAGTCACTGTACCGTTATACATCTGCACTTTCAGTGCTGCTGTAGGAGCTACTGACGTATCTGAGAGAGTGACAACCAAGGATTGTGCCGCTCCGGCACTAAACTCAAAGGTCAGCGTTGTCGTTCCTACCGCTTGAGTTGCCAAATACTCCTTCTTGAGAGTGACTGTTGATCCACTTACCGTATAATCCGTTCCTGCTACGAGGGTTGCCGTTCCGTTCTTGATCGCACTCAGCGTATTTCCGTTCAACGTCATAGTTACTGCAACGTCTGCCTGATTTGCTGTTTTCTTATCAAATCCCGCGCTTGTTGGCGTTATCGTGGAGTTGGATACTGGTGTTGTAGTATCCGTTACCGCTACCGCCAAAGATTGTGTAGCTCCAGCGCTAAAGCTGAACGTCAGCGTTGTCGTTCCTACCGCTTGAGTTGCCAAATACTCCTTCTTGAGAGTGACTGTTGATCCACTTACCGTATAATCCGTTCCTGCTACGAGGGTTGCCGTTCCGTTCTTGATCGCACTCAGCGTATTTCCGTTCAACGTCATAGTTACTGCAACGTCTGCCTGATTCGCTGTTTTCTTATCAAATCCCGCGCTTGTTGGCGTTATCGTGGAGTTGGATACTGGTGTTGTAGTATCCGTTACCGCTACCGCCAAAGATTGTGTAGCTCCAGCGCTAAAGCTGAACGTCAGCGTTGTCGTTCCTACCGCTTGCGTCGCTAAATACGCTTTTTTAATCGTCACTATTGATCCACTTACCGTATAATCCGTTCCGGCTACGAGGGTTGCCGTTCCGTTCTTGATCGCACTCAG
Source organism: Paenibacillus sp. FSL E2-0190 (assembly GCF_037992965.1). Classification (NCBI taxonomy): domain Bacteria; kingdom Bacillati; phylum Bacillota; class Bacilli; order Caryophanales; family Paenibacillaceae; genus Paenibacillus; species Paenibacillus sp. FSL E2-0190. The sequence goes on along the minus strand of NZ_CP150306.1, from coordinate 2,714,542 downwards.
CGTATTTCCGTTCAACGTCATAGTTACTGCAACGTCTGCCTGATTCGCTGTTTTCTTATCAAATCCCGCACTTGTTGGCGTTATCGTAGAGTTAGATACTGGTGTTGTAGTATCTGTTACGGCTACCGCCAAGGATTGTGTAGCTCCAGCGCTAAAGCTGAACGTCAGCGTTGTCGTTCCTACCGCTTGTGTCGCAAAATACGCTTTTTTAATCGTTACTGTTGATCCACTTACCGTATAATCCGTTCCGGCTACGAGGGTTGCCGTTCCGTTCTTGATCGTGCTCAGCGTATTTCCGTTCAACGTCATAGTTACTGCGACGTCTGCCTGATTCGCTGTTTTCTTATCAAAGCTTGCAGTTATTGGCGTAATGGTCGAGCCTGTAGCTGGTGGATTTACAGGATCAGCATACAAAGTGCCTCGGCCATTCGTACCGAGATATACACGTCCATAGATTCTTGGATCCCCAGTAATCGCCATATTGATCTTAGCGTATTGGTGAGCATCGTCATTAATACGAACCCAAGTTGCGCCAACATCATCGGAACGGAATACGCCCCGTACACCATCAATCTTAGCTACGGTATACAATGCCATATAAGTTTGGCCCGGAGCAGCCTTACCATAACCAATAAGGTCAGCTTCTTCTACATTCGTTAACTTCGTGAAGCTCGCACCTGAATTAGTGGAGTGCCATAGACCATATTTATTCTCAACCGTATTTCCTCCGGCAAACCAAATGTCACCTTCAATACCTGGAACTGCCTTCATACTGATTTGGGCTTCGTTCGGCTGTAATCCAGCCACATTATTGGTCGGGAAGCCCGAAGCTGCGGTGGCAGTAAATGTAGCTCCACCATCCACACTTACATAGAAGATTCCTGCATAAAATCCATAGTATTTGTTAGGATTCACGCGATCAGACGCTATCTTCGCGCCTGCCGGTAATCCTGCACTTGCTGTCCAAGAATTGCCTGAGGTTTTGGAATAATACACCCCGATATCTGAGGTGCTCCACAGAATGGAATTACCACTTGCAGAGACAGCTACTTGTCCATGGCCAACCGTTGTTTTGGTTCCATTGGAAGGCTCGGAGTTTGGCATGTACCAATTCACTCCACCATCGTTAGAGATACCAATGGACTTCATACTTGGCGTTTTTTCTTTATCTGCACTGCCTACCCGCACCATATAGGACGGACTCAGTTCAGCATAGTCAATACTCATCGTCGTTGCCCATGAAGGACTGGTCTGGAATTTAGTCGGCGCTACCGACAAATCCTCATGACGGAAACCGGAAACGTCACCAAGTGCAGTGATCAAATGGGAGGTTCCCGTTGGCGGGCTAATTAGCCCCAGCACTGCAGTTTCCTCCACACCTTTTGCCATGACAGAGATATTTACCTTGCCTCCGGTATCCCATGAGGTCAAATTGTTCGAGCCATAAATTGTTGCTCCAGTGCCGTACATCATTCGATTCGAGTTAAATGGATCAATTTCCAAATCACCCATCATCCAGCCTAGCTTCGGTGAAGGATCCAGGGATGTTGAAGTAGTTCCATGATCGAGCCATGGAGCAGCGGTGATGTCCATGCTGAACTTATAAGTCCGTTCTGGATAATTGCCCCAATCCCAAATGCGACTCCAAGTAGCCCCACCATTGGTACTGCGGAAAATAACTTCATCAGGCCACCAAGCGTTTAAGCTGGATACCATCAATGTGTTAGGGTGCTGAGCATCCAGCGCCAATCCACCAAAGCCATACCAGTTATCTTCACCGGTCGTAGGACTGATATTGGTCCAAGCCCCACTAGTTTTGTTGTATTTCCAAACTTCACCCTTACTGCCATCATAGGGACCTACACCATTACTATAAGTAATATAGAGATCACCTGTGGATGACAGCTCGCCGTGATGTGGCAAGAACCCCGTAGGTTGTCCAGCCAGAGCTGTCCAGGTTACTCCACCATCTGTACTCCGATATACGCTGCTAGCCGTATCGGCCACACCGACATATATCGTTTGAGTAGCGTTGCCAAGTGTACCTGTGCTCTTATCGAACGTGATCCAAGACAATCCGACAAGATCATTCCCATAATCAAGTGTCGGATTCTGAATATACGTTCCTACGTTTGGAAAAGAGGTTACCTTTGACCAAGTTACACCCGAATCAATACTTTTCCAGAGACCATTACCACTTCTAGCTCCAAAATAGAGAATGTTGTTCTTATTGGGGTCGATGACTAGACGTTCACCAGCGGAACGGCCAGGCATATTGCCACCTACTTTAAAAGGCAGTGGAGTAGTTTGCCAGGTGTTCCCCCGGTCATTAGAGCGCATAATCTGGCCATTATTATCCCAATGATTAGTATACGTACCCGTTGCCATGTAGACTTTATTAGGATCAATTGGGTCTGTAGCCAGAGCATCAACACCATTCTTGTTCCAATCCACCCAGCCTACCGAGTCACTAATTGATGTCCAGCTAGATGTAGCTTGATTCCAGCGATAGGCCCCGCCAATATCTGTTCTGGCATAAATCAGATTCGGTTCAGTTTGATTAAAAATAATTCCGGGTACAAAGCCCCCGCCAGCTCCCGTTACAACGCTTTTCCAGGTGTAAGGTTCACTTGAGGCTGCATGGGTAGTAGCTGGGAATGCAGAGAATAAAGAGCCTACCATCGCGCCAAGCAGGACCAAAAGTCCTGTTTTCCGGATACGGTTACGAATCACGTTTTACGCCTCCTACGATATAATTGGTTTGTTTATGCCTTCTTCTTACTCTATATCCCTGCTCCTCCCTCCCCCTTAATCCATACCTTCAGAACTTAGACTCCATTTTCTGATAACGCTTTCATTATAATGGTAAGGTTTTTCATTATCGAGAGAAAATGGTTATATTTTGCAGAAGATTGTCTCTAAAAATCGTACCATTTTCACACTTCAGGATACAATTTCACTAAATTTTGATTGAAAATAATTCTGCTGATAAAGAAAACCTCCGGAATAAATCCCAGAGGCTTCTGATATAACTATTCTTCACTAGTATCTACAGGCATAACAATCTCTTTTATACCATTAAAATTGCTGATAGTTGTTTGCAACGTGAGCACTGACTCTGAATTTAAGTTTTCTGATTTCAATGAAGTGAATATTTCTGCCTCCACTTTATGCGGCAAAAGTGTAGTTTTATCCAGCATATATCTTAGTTTAATCTTGTCTGTCAAATTCTGCTTCATCAATTTCATCGTTTCCTTACTCGCATCATGAGACGATATCTCTATCGAAAGTATGTATTCTTGTTCCTCCTCAGAAACAACGATCCCCTGAGAATCTATCCGGTACATGTCTATATAATCATACGGGTCAATAAATCTTTGTGCGATTTGTTTTTCTTTCGCTGGAATATAATCGTCCTGCTTAATAAATAAATCATCCATTACCTTTGTATGATATTCAGTATCCGATATGTATTCTTCTCGTTCCTTTCCTTCCGCAGTCTCCGATTTTAGATATACGGTATAAGGATTTCTAACATAGTCGACATGAAATGAGGCTGCGCTCGACCAATGTTTATCTTCACTTTTTTCCGATTTGCTGGATGTTTCTTCTTGTTTCTCCATTTCTATAGTATAGCTCTCCTGCTTAGCCAGTTCACTCCGAGACATGCTGAGCAGCTCCTCTGCACGCTTATCTCCCTCTCCTTCAGCACCTGATTTAGTGTTCGTTGCACAACCTGTCAAACCTAACATACAAATAATACCGATAAAAACCATTTTTCTGATAAACATATTACTTCCCCTTCACTTCAAATGAAATCCAAATATAACTAAATCTATTTTATCATTATAAAGTTAACAGCTTATATGACGGAAAAGGTAGACATGTGAAAAAACGGCTTAAGATACACTTTTACGCTGGGTTTGGTGCGATGCAAATCAAAAAATACCTCCCCGCCTTTACAGCAGAGAAGGTATTTAAATAATATTATCCAATTCCCTTAACTCAATGTGTCAACACAAACTCATCCAGCAGCTTTCCATCCACATCATAGGCCTGATAGGTTAATGTATCCCCGGTAACGTTAATGCCCGCAAACATTTGCTTATTGTTCTGAAAATGCACCGCATGATAGAACTGATCTTCTTTTTTCTCGTTAAATTTCCCTCCAGAAGCGTTGGTCACCACATAGACTGTCCCTCGTTTAGCACCTTTGGAACTCTCACCTTCTGGAACTATTTTTCCGCCACGTAACGGGTAGGATCTGGAGTATTCATGATTATGACCCTGCAGCACTAAATCAACCTCATACGTATCAAAAATATCCGTCCAATTTTCAACTTTCTTATAGGAGTTCCCCCCGTAAGCCGGACGGTGCATCGCAACGATTTTCCACTTCTTGTCTGTGTTCTTCAGATCTTCCTTCAGCCACTCCGTTTGCTTTTTTAGATTGCTCTCTGTATTCAGTACCGTTACATGCACTGGTCCATAATCGAAGGAATACGAGGTGCCTGCAATTGAACCCTTTGCCCCATTATCCGGCAGGTTGAAGTGTGAAGTATAATGCGTTGCATCCTCATCCACCTCATCATGATTGCCTGTTACCGGCATTAACGGAATCCCTGAAATCCAGCCCTGCACATTGCCAAAAAAATCATCCCAGCCTGCCGAATCCTCCGGATCCTCCGTCAAATCCCCGTTATGCACAATAAATTTGGCTTCAGGAAATGTCTGAAAAGCCTTGTTCAGTGTATTTCCCCACAGCTTAAAATCCTCTGCCGTTTCCCCTTGAGAATCCGTTACATTGATAAAAGACACACTTGCCAGTCCATCTTCTTCCGTTGTAAATTCCGCTGCCGGACTCCATTCTCCTTCAACGCCACTACCCACTCTATAAGTATATAACGTCCCGGGTTCAAGACCCGTAGCTTCCACTTTATGAACACCTTTGGTGCCATTGTCTGTTTTGATGGAACTACTTTTCGCATCTACCCTTTGTACATCCGTATTTGCAAAAGAGGACACCTGTCCCTTTACAATCTCCAGAATGCCTGCTGCACTCGAATCACTTGTATACCAAGTAAACGCGCGGCTTGTGCTCGCATCTCCCTTAAAGGTAGTCACGAGATCATACGGTGCTGGTGAATTTGCATTACTTCCGCTTTTCGATCGTTCCAACCCATAAGCCACTAAAATAACCACAATCACAAGCACTCCTAGGATTATGGCAAATTTATAGTCTCTCATCACGGTACCTCCTTATGAAAATTTCTCTCTAGCCTTCTAAATAAGATAGCCCCCTACAAAGTCAGAAGTCAAATCTGCACACGAATCTTTATACAGACTTTTGTTAACGCAGTGTAAAACATTCAGCAAACATTCAGTCTATTTTAAGTTAAGCATAAGGTCTGTCTCCTAGAATTAGTCAAGCAGGAAGGTTAGCCAGAGATAGAGAGAGAAACGAGGTGTGAAAATGAATAAGAAGCTTCAATTCCGGCATGAACTTAAATTTTTCATTAACTATCATCAATACCTTATATTGCGCCAGCGATTGCAAAGCTTGATTGATAAAGATCAACACGCTAATGAGAGTGGAGAATACCACATTCGTAGTTTGTATTTTGACGATATCAACAACACGGCACTTGCAGACAAGCTCGGCGGTCTCCGAGAGCGGGCCAAATACCGGATTCGCATTTACAACATCCAAGACAACATCATTCACTTTGAGAAAAAAATTAAAATGGACGATTATATCGCCAAAATCAAAGAACCACTAACCCGGCAAATGTACGACGAGATTATGGCGGGCAACTACGAAGTGCTGAACGTCCCGGACAGTCCGCTGTTCATGGAGTTATACGATCAGATGCGCCATAACCTGCTGCGACCCAAGGTCATCGTGGATTATGTTCGCGAGCCTTATGTTTGCCACAACGGCAATGTGCGAATAACGTTCGATAAAGAATTACGTACGGGCCTGCATTCTACGGATATTTTCGATAAGGATTTGCATCCGATTCGGGCGATTGATGAGAACTTTATAATTTTTGAAGTGAAATTCGATGAGTATATTCCGGAGTACATTAAAATCGCGTTGCAGCTGGAGGGACTGAATAGGCAGTCCGCTTCGAAATACGTGATCTGCCGCAAATTCTTAAAAACTAACACTTGGGAGGATTATTGATTATGAATGCATCACTAGCACCGCTAGCAGCTACAACAACGACTACAGATACTACAAATAATTTTTCAGACATTATTAAAAACTCGGTGATCGACAATTTTGTATCTGATATTAGTATCTCCAAGATGCTGATTACCTTGGGCGTAGCTTTTCTGATCGGATACTTCATTTACCTGCTCTACAAACGTGTCTTTAGCGGCGTTTTATATTCCAAAAGCTTTAACGTCTCACTCATGGGCATGACCATGATTACAGCTACTGTCATTATCGCGATTAACTCTAACCTTGTGCTGTCCCTCGGTATGGTCGGCGCATTGTCCATCGTTCGTTTCAGAACACCAATCAAAGATCCAACTGATCTGATCTTCTTGTTCTGGGCAGCTGTAGCAGGGATTGTAACTGGAGCAGGATTTTTCACCTTGGCTATTATCGGTTCGATCATTATCGGCCTTATTTTGTTCCTGTTCATTAAACACTCTTCTATCGAAACGCCATACTTACTGGTCATTAACTGCGACAGTGATGAAAGCGAACGTGAAGTACACAGCCATATCACCAAATCCGTAAAACGCTACAATGTGAAGCAAAAAACAGTCTCCGCAAACAATATTGAATTGACGCTGGAGCTTCGTCTGGATGATAAAGTAGGCGGCTTTGTCAACACAGTCTCTAACCTTAAAGGTGTCAAAAATGCACTCTTGATCAGCTATAGCGGTGACTATGTATCTTAATTACAACGAGATGAAAGGCGGTGCACCAGATGAAAACCAGAGGTAAGTCAATCCTGCTGAGTTTTTGCTGCCTGCTGCTGGTCATCGCCGTAGCCGGGTGTCAGAATGCAAGTCCGTCTGCAATAAATAATCCAACGTCTGATGCTCAGGACAAGGTCATTTCGAGCGATGAGAAAAAGCTAGACGAGCAGGTCTTTCCAAAAGATAAGGTCGTGGATGTCAAAATCACCTTGGACCCGGACGATTTTCAGGATATGCTGGATAATGCCAGTGCTGAAGAATATAAAATGGCTTCCGTCGAGTACAACGGTATGAAATACGATAATGTAGCTGTACGGACCAAAGGAAATCTCAGTCTCAGAAGCGTAGTACAGATGACAGACTCTGACCGCTACAGCTTCAAAATTTCTTTTGATGAGTATGTTAACCAGAATTTATTCGGCATTACTAAGATCAACCTGAATAATAATTACAGCGATGCTTCTTATATGCGTGAATTTCTGACTTATGAGCTCGCTGAAAGTGTCGGTCTCCCGACGCCGAAATATTCCTTCGTCAATGTGTATGTAAACGATGAACTGAAGGGTTTCTATCTTGCAGTAGAACAGATCAGTGATGCTTATCTGGAACGCAATTTCGGCAACACTTATGGTGCACTTTATAAAGGTGTAATGACCGGTCAGGGCAGTGATTTGACTTGGCTGGGCGATGATCCATCCCTCTATACTGGACTAGAAATGAAATCCGATAAGTCTAACGATGATATTCTTGTCGACATGCTGAATGAGCTAAACAACGGCACCGATTATGAAAAATACATCGACGTAGAGGAATCGCTGAAGTATATCGCTCTAAATGCGGTCACGGGTAATATGGACAGTTATTTAGGTGGAAATAAGCAGAATTATTACTTATATGAAGACGATGGGGTCTTCTCGATTCTGCCGTGGGATTACAATATGGCTTTTGGCGGCATGGGAAGCGCAGATGTGTTAATTGACGAGCCTACCCAAGGTGCGTTGGCAGAACGACCACTGATTGCGAAACTGCTCGCTAATGATGAATACAAAACGAAATATCATGAGATTGTTAGTGAGATGATTACTGGCTATCTAGCGGACGATACGTTCCAGGCTCGGATGGATGAGCTGAACACGATGATTTCCAGCTATGTCAAAGCGGATCCATCCGCCTTCTACACTTTCGAACAGTATGAAAATGGGATAAAGGCTGTTGAGACCTTCATGTCGAACATGGCCACAAGTATCCAGCAGCAACTCGACGGTACCATTCCTTCCTCCGGTGACGGATCAGGAAGTGGTGGTGGCATGGGCGGCGGTGGCTTTGGTGGCGGCGCTAAAAATGGCGCAGCTCAAGGCGCTGCGGGTGCTGGGCAGGCCACAGGTGCGGATGGCGCTGGGCAGGCCACAGGTGCGGTTGGCGCTACTGGTAATGCTGGCGCAAATGCAGCTGCACCAAATACCGAAGGGCAAGCGGCTACGGGTGGACAGACTGCCCAAGGCGGTGCAGGTGGTGAGCCTGGTGCCATGGGCGGACCGGCTATCCCTAATGGCGGCGAGGGGCCTGGCAGTAACTCACAAGCAGCTGCGGGTGGGCAGACTACACAAACAGGGCAAACTGCTCAAGGAGGACAGGCCAACACTAACGGGCAAGCTGCTCAAGGTGGACAAACCAACACTAACGGGCAAGCTACTCAAGGTGGACAAACCAACACTAATGGCCAAGCTGCTCAAGGTGGATTTGACGGCGACGCGGGTGGTGAGCCTGGTGCTATGGGCGGACCCGCTTTCCCTGAAGGCGGCGGAAATGGTCCTGGTGGTGGCGGCATGGGCGGCGGTGGCTTTGGTGGCGGTATGCCTGGTGGTATGGGCGGTGGCGACTTTGGTGGTGCTGGTACTATGCAGCAAAAAGGCAGCACGAGTGAAGCCATCACAACTGGCGTCGCCATCCTTCTCCTAATACTAACCGCTGCTTTCGTAACCTTTTACAAACGCAAACGGCTGTAGATAAGTAAAAAGTATCCTCATCACCAATTAATTCATGCAAGAAGCCTCCGTCGTTTATTGACGGAGGCTTCTTGCATGAACACTATATTCTTGTATCACAACTAGTTCCCGCTTACTCTTTTCGCCCGCGCAATATACTTATGGTTGCTATTAAAAAGGCTAGTAAAGAGATCCCTAATGCGATATAGACCATTGGGTTGACACTGGTGGAGTTGTTCTCGCTTTCCATGATGGCATTATGTTCTTCCATGCTCATGCCATTGTCACTGGAACCATGAGAATGTTCATCCCCACCGGAGGCTTGCACAATCGAAGTAATAGAATGCGGACTTTCTGTTCCTGCCTCACCAGACCACTGCACCAAGCTGCCATCGGCATAATGCTGATAAGCATCCCAAGCAATGTCGCCTGCAGTATCAGGATTCTTTGCTGTGAAATAGAAACGTTGGAATTGCCCTGCTTTAATTCCTTCTCCATTAGCTATCCAGCTAACTTTGTTCCCCTCAATGGTAACATCCCAGCCCGGTGTAGCCTCATATTGCTTGAACTCGGCACCCGCCGGGATTCGTAGATCGACTTGTACAGTCGCCACATCTTTTTCTGAAGGAACTTTAAGTGTGTAAGTCTCCCATGCTCCGGTACTGGATTGTGCTGGTGCTACGGTTACGTGCGCGCTAGCCACGGCTGCGAACAACAGAAGTGTTGCAGCGGCTGGTGCGAAGAGTGTCATTATTTTGCGAGATAATCTGTTCATAGTTAGAGTGCCTCTTTCTTTAAGTAATTTTATCATTTTTCACTTTCATCTCTATCCTCATATTTACCGCGGAAAATCACGTTTACGTGAAGCAAGCCCCTGCTCCAGAGCATAACGCGTTAGCTGCGTACGATTTTGGAGTTGAAGCTTCTGAAGGATGTTTTTCAGATGGTTTTTTACGGTATGCTCCGAAATCGACAGGCTTATGGCAATCTCTTTATTCGTCGATCCGGAAGACACACAGCTTAAAATCTCCTTCTCCCTCGCCGTCAAAGACTCCCCTTCGTCCGTTAATGAAGGAACGGTAAATTCTTTCAAGATTTGAAAAGCCAGCTCCCGGCTTAGCGGTGCTTCTTCATTCACAATCGCTTGCAAATATTCAATCCAGGTGGAAGGTGCCAGATTCTTCAATAAGTACCCTTGTGCGCCTTGCTTCAATGCTTCGAGGAGGTGGGAAATTTCGTCCGATACCGTAACGATAACGATTTTGACATAGGGATATTCCTGCTTGATCCGGCGAGTAGTCTCCAGCCCGTCCATCTCCGGCATCTGAATGTCGATAAGAATGAGATCAGGCATCCACTGGGCCGTGAACGCGATCGCCTCAGGACCACTCTCCACTACTCCAATGACCTCAAAACTATCATCCATGGACAAAATCTCACACATCGCCTCACGCGCATGCGCATGATCATCCACAACCAAAACCCGGTACCGGCTCATAAACTTCCCCCTCCTTTCGTAATTTCCACATTTGTCCCCGTATTGCCGGAGCTCACCTGAAGCTTCCATCCCATTCCTTCGACACGTTCCTTCATGATCTGAAGGCCGTAACTTCCGTTCACCTCAAAGGGATCATGCTGAAATCCTTCGCCATTGTCGACAATCGCCACGCTCCAGTTTTTCTCAGTGCCTGCACCTGTGATAGAAACCTTCGCCGCTCTTGTATGCTTACGCACATTAATAATAGCCTCTCGGATACAAGATAGCAGCTCTGCTTTTTCCGAAGGAGAGAGGGCTTCATCCTGTAGACTCCAATCCAAGGAAACCTCAATCATAATCTCGTTAGCCATTTGAGCAAGCTGATCTTTAACCGACTGTTCCAATGAAAAAGAGTGCTGCTCAGACACTGGTACCTTCAGATTGGCGATCGCCTGTCGAACATAACGGTTCACCTCGTGGACGGTCTTTTTGATCTGATCCACATTTTCTTCGCTGACTTCCCCATTCCTGCGGCTTGCTTCCAAACGATCTATTTTGACAGATAAAAGAAATAAAGATTGCGCCATCCCATCATGCAGTTCCTTAGCTAGCCCTTCCCGGGCTTTCATTGCCTCTTTGAGCGCACGTTCCTGCTCCAGCTCCCGTTGATTCCGCTCCATCAGCGAAAACAAAGGGACGAGCAATACAAGAGTGAACAAAAATACGAGGACAGGTGTCAAATAATTCCCCAGATCCATCGAGATATAAGGCATTAGAAACTGATGGCGCACGACCTCCCAGATCCCTACCATTAGCGTTGGCAGTAACAGGATCATATACTTGATTCGGTTATACGTTGCTGTCCCCTCCCGTACATCTTATGATTAACAATATCACCGTCACAATTCTGCTACATGACTCGATCGGGCTATTTAAAGTTCTTATTGTTACAAATTTAAGTATTTTAAAAAAATAATGCTATCCTTCATAATATTATAAGCAATATATAGTGAAAATTTATACTTTCTTATATTGTAGCAAAAAAAAGATACATCCTTCGATGTATCTGCATCCCAGTTATAGTGGTGATGTGTAGCGTCCGTATTGAATGTCCATTTCTTTAAAAACATTTCCCTCTTTTTTCAGGAAAAATGTGTTTACGCCTTCCGCTCCCCACCACTCCATACCGAGTAATGGACCTTCAGCAGTTTCCGCCGCAAAAAGAATAGAGAACATCTCAGGTATCACTTCCCCTCCATCATCCACTCTCCAGACGGAAAATTCATCGCCTTGAATGACAGCCGGATAATCCATAAAGGTAAGCCCGGCCTTATCTTCCAGCACGAGACTAAATAACATCTCCTGATCCTGTCTAATGAATTGAACGAGATACAGCTGCCGATCACCAGACAGGTCAGCAAGTTTCCAAATGTGCTCTACTTCACGATTTTTCGCAGAAACAATATTCTGCCGCACACTTTCTGCAACATTTAGCGAGGCTTGCTTAACCTCTGTAGGCTTAACAGAGATTAGCGCATTCGCATTAAACTCTGCCTGATCCGTCAGGTAATAGGTCTCATCAGGGGTCGCATTCCCCTCTTCAACCGTATAAAGATACCCTGGCAGATTCATAAAATTGTGAGCCATCTCCCGGCCATTACTGTTCTCCGTACCCTCCTGCCATTTATTCAATTTCACTTTTAGCACTTGCCCATGATCGCCGATCGCTTCATTCAATTGTTGCATTTGCGCATCCAGCCCTTTTTCCTGCCCGGTGACTAAGATGCTCTTGCCAGACTCATCTGCAAAACCAAAATTCGCCTTCAGCTTTTCAGCTTCCAGATAAGCTGCTGGCTGCTGCATGCTTGCCGTTGGCGTTGGCTCTACACTTGGAGAAGGGGTTGGCTTGTTAGAGCCTGAGCAGCCCGCCAGCAGTAGAACAATAAGGAAACTCACACTGAGCTTATTCATTCCCATTCCTCCAGACGAAACTAAAATATTCCCATACTAAGATACCGTTCCCCTGTGTCAGGTGCAATGCAAAGCACGCGTTTGCCAGCCCCAAGACGACGTGCTTCCTGCAACGCCGCCCATACAGTGGCACCACCGGATGGACCCAGCAGAATTCCTTCTTTTGCAGCCAGCGTTCTTACCGTCTCCAAGGCAGCTTCATCCGCAACTTGAACGATGTCATCGTAGACCTGTGTATTCAAAATGGCGGGTACGAAGCCCGGACTCGTTCCTACCAGCTTATGTGGTCCTGGCTTTCCTCCAGATAATACGGGCGAGCCTTGCGGCTCAACCACAAGAACCCGGATATCAGGTAGATGCTCACGCAAAACCTCACCGGTTCCAGTTATCGTGCCCCCAGTTCCTGATGAAGCAACAAACACGTCCAGCTTACCTTCCATTTGCTCCAGGATTTCCAGAGCGGTCGTTGTCCGGTGAATATCCGGGTTGGCTTTGTTCTCGAATTGCTGTGGAATAAAACTGTTCTCCACTTCTTTTCCCAGCTCAATCGCTTTTGCTATAGCTCCCGGCATCCGTTCTGCTGCGGGCGTCAGCACAACATCCGCACCATAAGCCTTTAGAATATTGATTCGTTCCTTGGTCATATTATCAGGCATGACAAGAATCGCTTTATACCCTTTTGCCGCGGCATTCATCGCTAAGCCTATCCCTGTATTTCCACTAGTCGGCTCAATGATCGTCCCGCCCGGCTTCAGCAAACCTGCTAGCTCGGCTTGCAGGATTAGATTATAAGCTGCCCGGTCTTTTACACTGCCACTTGGATTAAAAAGCTCCAGCTTCACGTATAGTTCTGCATCTTGGGGGCTAGTCAGCCGATTTAATCTTACAACCGGTGTATTCCCAATCAGCTCTGTTATATTGTTAACCACTAAGGATGTCATTTTAGAGCCTCCTTCATTTCTGTACCTTCCATTATTGTAACGTGAGCAGCACCTCCTGTCGATTCAGAACCTTAGTTTCTGCAACCTGAAAACAACCGCCCCCCACGAAAGCGGGAGACGGCTGTTCAGTACTGGCAGCATTTATTTTTAAGGATTAACGTTAATCGTAAAAGTAGACGTATTATTTTTAATATTCGTTACCGTGTTGGTAATCTTCAGATTGTTAAAGGTGGCTGACCCTCTGGCAGGACCTTGCCCAGCCTCAGCCGCTTCATTTACCCAGATGCCCACTCCGGATTTGCTGTCAAAAGCATCTCCACTCTTTTGCGCACCGGAAATTGTGACATTCGTGAAGAGGGTATCTGTCACTGGGAATTGCGGCGTGGAGCCGACATAGTTGGTCTGGAACATGATGCCATGATAGGTTGGATCAATGATATCCACATCACTGACACGAATGCCTTGGAATACCTTAGAGGCTGAGAATACCCAGATTGCCGGGAAGGTCTGTGCCCCCCAGAAATGTCCACCTGCACGAACAATGGAAATATTCTCAAAATTCGTTGTCGGTGAAGCGCCAAAGCCGTTCATTGGATACCCGAAGTCAAGTGAGCTGATCGTAATTCCAGAATAGCAAAGCGTGTCGGCAATATAAATGTTGCGGAAGGTATTGGCATATCCGCCATAGACGGCTACACCTGCTGCCCGCCAGGTTAAGATTGAAGTGAGATTCTCATAAATATTATCCTTCATATCTGCACCACCGGAATCAATAGCCGAAAACAATGCAAAGCTATCATCCCCTGTTGCCCGTGCCTCAATATTGGATACGAGATTATTCGTGCTGCCATTCGTCATATTGATGCCGTCAGCGAAGATGTTGCGGATACGGGAGTTTTTGATCACCATGTAATCCGTATTAGCTCCCCAATACATACACACCTGATGTTCGGTCCAGATGTTATCGATCGTAATATTTGCCACATTGGAGAAATCAAATACTTTACCCGGGCCATCAATACGTGATGTGTAGTTCCCAAAGTAAGCAAAATTCGCAAAAGTAGAGCCGTTAGCGGTATCGCTTGCCCGGAAACCGATATCCGTATTCTCCTGATTCGTTGGAGCGTAAAATCTCGTATACCATGGGCCCGCACCAATGATCTTCACTGCTTTTCCATAGACCTGAAATTTACTGGAGGTCTGATAGTTACCGGCTGGTAAATACACACCTACGAGATTTCCGGTCGTATCCATGCGTACTTTATCTAGCGCATTTTGCACATCCTGATGTGTAAAGCCGGCTGGGACCGTATATTTGGCCGGATCTGGATTGGTAATCGGTGATACCTGCTCCAAACTGATGAAATCAATGGCATACTGCGAGGTATTTGCCACATCCTTTTGCAGTCGAATCGTACTACCTTTCGGAATCGTGCTGTCGAACATAATGTTAGCTTCATCATAAATATGCCGCGGAGAACCCGCGCTTGGTGAATTGCCGGGACTTATCTCTGAACCGTACAGCCATGCATATTTAGAGGTCAGATTAATCGCCTTGGTATAAACTCCGTTCACATAGATGTTCAGTGTAGCATTCGTACCGTCTCCACTCGCCGAATCTGGAATGGAGAAGCGGGTGACCAGTGTATTAGTGTCAGCCTTAGTAGTGAATTCTACATAACTGCCTGTAGTATTCAGTGTGACTGCTCTTCTGCCTGAAGCCTCACCCGCAAGATCTCCAATGGTCCGATTAGCAGTAAGCTTCACAGCCCCGCCACCAATCACACCCTCCTCAGCCTCATACATGTCGTAAGGCATATTGGCTCCACGACCTACAAAAAGAGACTGTGTTTGAATATTATTGGCCTGTTTAACTGGCAGCTCATTAGTGTCTACGGCAATTTCCGTCTTCACAGTATATTTGCCATTAGCTGCTGTCCAAGTGCCAAGACTAACAGGAGGCGCTGTTACTCCACTGCCAATCACGCCGTTATAGGTTCCAGTTAAGGTTTGGAGTACAGCATTCGTAGTAGCATCCAGAACCTTCAAGGTTATGTTATGCGCACCCCCTGCGGATGCTGCTGTCCCTTGATTCTTGATTGCTACCGAGAAGCTGACCACATTGCCGCCTGCTGGATTGCTTGGTGTCCAGCTAACAGGGGAAGCTACTAGATCAGAACTGGATACGGGAGCAATAATAAGAGAATTTGGGCTAGTGAAGCTGTTATTGCCTTCGTTCAATTCAATAACCGTATTTTTCTCGTCAACCTTTGCAGTTAAAGTATAGGTAGCAGCATCCTTTGCGCTTATATTTAAAGTGACGTTCGTAGATGCGCCAGCCGCTAATGCCCCCACTGGGCTAGTGCCTACAAGTGTGCTGCCCAAGTAGAAATTCACATTAGTCGCTATGGAAGCTAACGTTCCAAGGTTTTTTACCGTTGCATTTAAAGTAATGGCATTGGTCTCTACTGGAGCTGAAGGTGACCATGTAAGACCGGTTATCGCCAAATCCGGATTAGCAGCTGGTGCACCCATCACTTGGAATTCAGCGATTTGTCCAGCGGTTGAACCAGTATTGGTGGTAATCTTCAACTGTACTTCACTAGCCGTGGCCGTTACCGGAATAGTGACCGTATTGCCAGTTGCCGGATTAAAAGTATACACGGTTGCTGGCACAAGACTAGTAAAGGCTGTTGTATTCTGATTATGCCCAAGCACTTGAATAGTCTGAGTACGTGTGGACCAGGCCGATGATGGATTCAGTTTGAGGACAATGGATGTAATATCGGCATTACTACCCAGGTTTACAGATAATGTATTGGGATAACTTCCTCCTGCTCCTTCCCAGTAAGAAGTTACATCACCGTCATTCGCATTTGTAGGAACAAAGGTAAAGACGGAAGAGGAAGCGTTGATGCTTTTGTTCAAAGCCAGATTGGAACCCGCCCCAGGCGTTGGTGTAACTGTTGGTGTCGGGGTCGGTGTTACCGTTGGAGTTGGTGTAGGTGTTACTGTCGGTGTTGGCGTAGGTGTTACCGTCGGCGTTGGGGTAGGTGTTGCCGCTGGTGTCGGAGTTGCCGTCGGCGTTGGCGTAGGTGTTGTCGCAGAAGCTGGAGTGACGTTCAAATTATCTAGATTCACATTTCCATTGTCTCCTGCATCGTACTTATAAGTAATGGTGTTAGCGCCAGCATTCAGAGCCAGCGTCTCAATCTTTGTTGACCAAGTATTCCAATTGGCCAGATTCGCAAGTGAGGTTTGCTTAATTTTAGTTCCATTCACAAAAACACTAATGGTTTTTGTACTGCCTGATGCATTTGAAAATCTTAATGTAGCATCATAGTTACCAGCAGAAGCCACATTAACGATAAATGCAGTCGCAGCACCTTGATTTAGGTAACCATCAACAAATCCTGTACCTGTATAACCTGTATGATCCGTGTTAACCTTGGCACCACCGGATAATGCGGCATCCTCCGCTTCATATCCTGAGGATGGAGTTGTAGTTGTATTACCATGAACCTCAAATTCCGCTAACTGTGCTGCTGGCCAGACCGTATTGGATGTGAAATTCAGTTTAACATATCTGACATTCGCAGCTGTAAAGCTGATGGTCACTGTATTGGAATCAATCGTTGGATTAAATGTATAATTGGCGGAATCTACTAAGTTATTGTAAGTTGCATCATCTGTACTTCCTTGCACCGCTAACGTTTGAGTTCTTGTTTCCCAATTCGTTGGCAGCTTTAGCACAACCTGATTCACGCTGCTTGCTGCCCCTAAATCCACTTTAATCCATTGCGGAAAAACACCGCTTGCGCTCTCCCAATACGTTCCTTGGCTGCCGTCATTAGCATTGGCTGCTACGTATACATCACCGAAGGAGCTTGAAGTAATAGTCTTCCCTTGGGCTAAATTCCCCGCAGCTAAACTCACCGAAGGATATAACCCTAACTGACCTACAAATAATATAACAATCAAAGAATATAGTACTGCCGTCTTCCCTGTAAATCTTTTAGAAGCTGCTATCATTGAATAACCACCTTCCAAAATTTTGTGGAGCTATGCAGCAGAAAGGATGCGCTTTCAAAACAGTAGTTTTATAGACATTCGCCTCCTACATTTGAAATGATGGATTACGGATACAAGCTAACTAATAACGCTAATAATATAAGTTATAGGTAGATGGCCGTCGATGGCGATTTCTATGCTTTGTATGTGGGATATTACGTTCAACAAAAAAAGCCACAGAGAGGTCAAGGGGACTATATTGCCCCTTAACTCTCCGAAGCTTCGTGTTATACATTAAATCTAGCTACCAACCCTTGCAGTCCATGCGCCATTGTACTTAATTCACTCGCAGAGGATGCAATTTGTTCGACTGAAGCCATTTGCTCTTGTGAGGCTGCTGACACATGCTGAGTACTCGCAGCGGTTGTTTCCGAGATTTGCGTAACGTTACGAATTGACTCTACAATCTCATCCGCAGCCGCCGTAATCTCCTCCACGGCTCCAGATACTTCCTGAACCTGTTCGGCGAGTGAATCTATAGATAATCGAATCTCACCGAAGGAACGTCCCGCTTCCTCGATAATCTCCGTACCTCCCTTTACTTCACGCATGCTGCTCATCATCACCTTCATGGCATCATCTGCTTCACTTTGGATCCCAGTCGCCATTTCTGCAATTTGATTGGCGGATTCCGCGGACTGCTCTGCCAGCTTACGGACCTGATCGGCAACCACAGCGAAACCTCTACCTTGTTCACCAGCACGAGCTGCCTCAATCGTCGCATTTAGGGCCAGCATATTCGTCTGCGAAGCGATTCCTTTTATGACTCCTACAATACTGCCAATCTCCTGAGATCGATTCACAAAACCTTGGACTTGCTGTGATAAAGATTGTATGGAGTGATTAATCGATTCCATTTGCTGCCCAGCGGCCTGAAGGGATTCATCTCCTGTAATGGCAAATGCCGCAGAGCGATGGGAGGCTTCCGAAATGTCCTGGACACTGGCAGCAATTTGACCGATTCCTAGTGATATTTCTGAGATTGTAATTGTATTGGTCTGCAAATCATTCATCTGTCTGGCTGTTCCGGAAGCGACTTCACCCATAATATCCGATATTCGTTCTGTGGCGCCTGCCGTCACTCCACTATCTGACCTAAGCTTTGTAGAGGAACTCGCGAGACTATTCGCCGATAACTTCACCTGTTCAATCATCGTGCCCAGATTATCTGTCATTTTATTAAAGTTAAACGCCAGTTCACCAATCTCATCTTTAGAACGAACACTTAACTTGCGCGTAAGATCGGCATCCCCATCTGCAATTTCCTTCAACTGAGTGTTCACATCACGAAGCGGTTTAATAATCCGTCCAGAAATTAGCAGCGCAAGGATCACCGCGAGCACTACCGACAATCCGGTCACACCAAAGCTAGTAATCAAACCGTTATTACGATGCGAATTTGCCAGGCTTTGTCCATTCTCTATTTCCTCCATGAGCATGTTCTGAAACACAATCTGAGATTCAATCATAGCGTCTAATGACAGGTTCGTGAATTTCTTCTGCGCTTCCGGGAAGTTGCCTTCCTTAGCTAAGGCAAAAGCTTCCTTCAGAACGATTAAATAATCATTCCATTTGCTCTTCAGCTCAGCTACACCCTTTAACTCAGCTTCACTTAATCGGGCATTCTCCAGCTCTGTAATAGCATTTTCAATCAATGGGAGCATTTCTTCATACTGCGCCAGATAGGAATTCCGCTCATCATCTGTGTTACTCATCACATAACGAGCACCCAGCTCATCTGCGGTACGAATCTTATCCGTTAAGCCTTGAACAAGTGACAGCTTGTCCCAGTTACGATTAACCTGATCTGTCAATTGGGTAACCTTCCCCTGAAACAATGTGTTTCCGGCTATCGCCACTAGAAAGACTATGATCACAGCAGTAAATCCTAAGACTATTTTCCCACGGATACTTTTCACCATCGGTTTTCCTCATCTCTATATGTATGTAGGTCTATTTGGTACTTTTATCCTACTAGCTCTCCCTTAAGCCTCTCTGAATTTGAACTGAATGTTTGCTTAAAAAAACAAAAAGACCCCTATTTCCGGCCGAGGGCAGGAACTAATGGTCTTTTGAGATCTTTTTATTCGTATAAATTTCCGTTAGCCAGCTCTGCCAGCTTCGATTCATCCAGTACACTTAAGCGTCCACGATTTCGTGTAATGATTCCTTCATCAATAAAACGACGTACGATTCGATTAAGATGCCGATAGCTTGTGCCAAGCAATTCTGCTGTCTCAATAAGACTTGAGGTCCGAA
This sequence comes from Paenibacillus sp. FSL E2-0190, assembly GCF_037992965.1. Taxonomy (NCBI): domain Bacteria; kingdom Bacillati; phylum Bacillota; class Bacilli; order Caryophanales; family Paenibacillaceae; genus Paenibacillus; species Paenibacillus sp. FSL E2-0190. The sequence continues at coordinate 2,694,899 of NZ_CP150306.1, read as the reverse complement.
TCTCCTCCACCCGCCGGTCACCGTTTTTATCTGCGAACAAAGACATTAAATAACTGGCAAATCGATTCTCCACAGGATACAACAGGTTAAGTGCGGAGGCTTGACCGAGCGTATGCAATTTGTGACTAAGTTCTCCGACGAGAAAACGTAACAACGCTGTATTTTCCTCAAGCTCTCTCAGGAGTAGTCTTCTCCCTGCAAAAAGAATCAAGCTCTCACCCACAGACTCCACTTGATTCTTAACAGGGAACCGGTGAAGGAGCTCTACATCCCCAATCACAGATATCGGATTTGTAAACCGCACCAGCATAGATTTGCCATTTGGCAGCAAGGTCTGAATTTTGAGCTTGCCCTCAACCAATATGAACATCCCATCCAATTGATCGCCAACCAAACACAGCTTTTCTTCATCCGCGTAACGTCTCAACTCCATTTTATGCGTTACCAGCGGGCTAAATATTCCGTCCAGACCGTTCTTCACTGCCAAGGCACGGACAGCCTCACGGTCATTTATCGTCTGCATGTAGTGCCCCCTCTATTGTTTGCTCCAGTGTAATTTAGAATACCCCACAAAAAAAGGACATATGTCCTTTTTAATAAGGTTTTCCTATGACACTTTACATTACAACAGAATCCACACAATAACGAATCATATCTACCTTCTGATCCTGCAGCCAAAATTCAATACTCCGATGGTTGATTTTATCCACGTATCCGATAATCTCAGCCCCTTGCTCCCCTCTTTTATAATAAGAAGTGCCATAAGCCTTGATCACTTCGTCTGCTGAAGCTCCAATATGAATATCTCTTGCCGTACTCATCGTATGATCGGAATAGACGCTGATTAGAATGATCTTATCATCACCACGTGCTGTGGCTATTGTTGTCTCGTGACCCAGATCGTAATACTGATACCGCTCTATATCATTATTTGGCTTAGGTTCCCTAGCGATTGAATCAAGGCTTTGAAGCAGCTGAATGCCGCCCAGACTTTCCTGTTCAAGATGGGTGCTGGAAACACGCGAGTAATGATTTTGTTTGGGCGCATTGTATAAATAGATATGATAGATCCCGTAACTTAAACCTACCGTAATAAAAATGATGATAAATGACCAGCCTCTTTTAAATGGCTTCTTCCTCACTGACCTCACACCTTCTTCTTACCTTTACTGTGCAAAATATTCAGCCAGCTCACGCTGCGCCAGATATTGCGGGAAATTAAACGACTGCCATGCCTGCTCACGCTTATTGAGTTCTCTCCATTCATTCTTTAAAAAATCATCCAACATCCCATCTTCCTGTTCACTAAACTTTATCAGAGAAGGGATGACCTCCGGAGATAAACGGACCAAATAATTGGCATCCAATTTACCACTTGCCGCATAACGATCCATATTTTTATTAGCGATAATAACATCCATCCCGATATAGTTCATGACGACGTAGGAGATCAAGCCCAGCACAATATAACATTTCGCCAATGGCACACGCTGAACAGCTATCCGTAAGGCTGCAACCACCAACAATAAGCCCATAAATATCATAAATGCATGCACTAAAAACCGAGTCGTGGTATAGCCATACACCTCTTCATAAAGAGTCAGACGGGTATAGGCGGAATATAGCATAACTGTCGAGCAACCAACCAGAATGTAGAGCAGAACATTAATAAATTTTTGCAGCCCTCCACTTCTTTTTCCTTCCGACACCAAAGCCAGCAGCAAAATCACGAAATTAATCGCAGCCACCATAATCAGCTCAAAAAATCCACTACGTGCGTAATCAGCATATGAGCTGCCCTCTGGTAAAATCCCTTCCCATGCTCCAAACAAGTAAGAAAACTGTACGAAAACAAACAATACATATACCGTGTTAATGGCTATAAGAATCGTCGTCATAATTATCGGATCCATTTTAAAGCTTACAGGCGCCAGCACTGGACCATATTCCTTAGGCTGCATATTCCAGTCATAGATTTTCGAATCCACATACCCCCACACTAAGCCGAACAAGCCCATGCCCAGTAGGATAATCCACAGCACCCGCACAAAACCTTCCCCAAATGAAATCTGATCCAGCACATTCGGCAGCGCCAGCAGTACATGATGAAACACTCCGTCCGCTGAGGACAGCAGAGTAACCACAACCAGCAATATTGGAAAAGAGATCGCAAGTCCTATCAGCACTTTCCCCATAACCTGCTTACGCTCGTCCTTCATTTTACTGCCGCCAGTCCTTTTAATGATCGTAAACACAGTGCTCCAATGGCGGAAATTCTGTGGAAGCACATGCTCCAGCGTGTTCCCCACTAATCCAAGCCGGCTCCAAGCCGGCCGTTTATCACTAAGCAAATAAGTCATATGTAATAAAATCAACACCGGGATCACCAGCAGGTTCAGCCCAAAGAAGAAAAAATTATGAAAGAATAAATAGGTTAATGAAAGTAGAAAAATCGCTCCAAACCAGAAGTAACTGAATTTGTTAAGCTTGCGGATTTTAGCCTTGGCATAATAAAGCATGAACGCATAGAACAGACATACAAAGATTGGATACGATAGGCCCGCCAGCTTTCCATAAAATAAATACTGATGAACTATTGCCAGTAAGAACGCGGCAAGCAAAGCAGCAAGCGATCGATTAAGCCTAAGTCCCGTTTCCGTTTCCGTTTCCGTTTCCATTTCCTCGGTCATGGTAATTACCCCCATTTTCTTACTTTCTCATCCTTATTTTACGTGATAAAATAAGAAAAAAAAGAGAAAGAATTTATTTATAATTTCCTATTTTCCGAAAGGAACCAAAACAATGAAGCTGCATAGCCAATTTTTAAAGCTGCAATCTCATTTTGGGGGAGCCACAGAAATCTCAGTGACGATGGATGAGTTGGCATTGATTTTCGGCTGTACACACCGCAATGCCCTGCATATTGTGAATAAAATGATGTTGCAGGAATGGATCAAATGGACGCCTAAGCGTGGGCGGGGAAGCCGCTCTTTGCTGCAATTTCTTGTACCCTCCGAAGAAATTGCCCTTCAATCCATGATGCAGGCGATTAGCCGCAAAGATGTCCACAACGCTATAGAAGGTATCAAAACCCATGCCAGCTCCACCTCACTGCAGGATACACTGCAGGGTTGGCTGCTGACCTATTTTGGGCATCATTCTGAAATTCGTAGTGACAAGCAAATTGATACTCTCCGGCTGCCTATTACCCAGCAACTCCATACCTTCGATCCGCTCTATATGAATTTGCTGGCAGAGTCATTTGTTTCCAGCCATGTTTTCGACGGGTTAGTGAAACGAAGCGGTGAACGGGACAAAATTGTTCCCTGTCTGGCTCACGCCTGGGAAGTCGATGAGAGCCGGACGCTCTGGACTTTTTTTCTGCGCAAAGAGGTGTTATTCCATCATGGAAAAGTGCTGACAGCCAAGGATGTAGTCTATTCCCTGGGACGGTTGATGCAAACCTCTAAACGGACACTCTATAGCTATATTTTCAAAGAAATCCAGCGGGTCACCGCATTAAATCCATCTACCGTTCAAATTACGCTTAAGCAGCCTAATGAACTATTTCTGCCATTTTTGTGTACGAGCAGAGCCGCAATTGTACCGCGTGATTTAGAAGGAATGGATGAGCAGAGCTTTGGCCGTAGACCCGTGGGGACTGGCCCCTTTAAGGTTGTGGATATGACCCAGGACACTTGTGTGCTGGAGGTTTTTCCTTATTATTTTCAAGGACGGGCTCATTTAGATCGGGTTGAAATCCTTTATGTCCCGTGGGATACCGAAACGTCATCCTCTGATACGGGTTCTGCTTTTCACGTGATTCAGAATCCCTCATCAGCCAGTTCTTCGACCTGGAGCCGAATTCATTCGGAGTCTTCCATTCGGAAATTCGTCACCTGCAATACGCAAAAAAAGGGACCGCTAAGCGATCCCCTGCTTCGGGCAAAAATAGTCTCCTGTTTAAAAGACGATTCAGCGTCCATCGAGCAAGAAGCGATAATAGATCAAGAAATCACGTTGCAAATCTCTACGATTCCACAATATGCTGGCGATGCTGATTTTATTGCCACTAGACTAGAGCAACAAGGTTATAAATGCAATGTCATTTCCGTGTCTCCAGAGGAATTTAAAGGTCCGATTCGGCTGGAATCAGACCTGATTGTTTTCTCATTATTCCGTGACGAGGATGAACAACTTCGTTTGTTTGATCTATACCTCACACTCTCTAAGCATATTGAACCGCATACTAGAGCGGATATTGAAGGCTGGTTATATACCATCGCGCGCGAACCTAATCCGGTGGCCCGAGCGGAAAGTTTCAGTATCATCGAGAACCGTCTGATTGAAGAGCACCACCTACATATTTTGTATGAAAAACCTACTCAGACTGCTTATCTCCCTTCTGTCCGTGGAGTTAGCTTCAATAGCCAGGGTTGGGTTGATCTTCGTCATGTCTGGTTTCCGCCACTGCTCTCTAGCAGCACGAATTGATCTGCTTGAAATAAAAAATGCGGAAATCCAGAGCTTGCCCAGGATTTCCGCATTTGCGATAAAGCTAATTATAAAGCTGCTGTTTTAGTCGTAGCTGTAACTGTAGAAGTCCCTGCATCCCACTTCACATCCATATTCAATCCCTCGGAAATAAATCTTACCGGAACCAGTGTCCGATTTCCGATAATTTGCGGAGGAACGTCGAGTGTGAGTGCTTTGCCATTGATGTAAGCAGTCTTGCTGCCAATGGCCATTACGATCGTTGTATTGTCTTTTACTGCGGTGATTTTCTTAGTCGTTTGATCCATGGTTACTGTAGCACCCAGAGCATTAAAGATTGCATTCACTGGCACCAGCACCCGGCCATCCTTATTCACAGGAAGCTGATCTGCAAAGCTGACCGCTGTTCCGTTTAAAAGTACGGATATTCCCTTAGTGCCCGTCGTGTTCGGATTCGTTGTTGATGGTGTTGTAGTTACAGAGGGAAGAGGTGTGACGTTAAGCCCTAGCTGGCCTTGCAGATTAGCAAGTCTGTTCAGCGCAAAGGTCATAATCGAACCTGCTGCCATTGTCCCCATACCTTGTCCCCCGCCTCCAGCGTTACCTGTTGGAGGTGTAGGATTGCCATCAGTCGCAGTCCCTGTATTATCAGGACGTGCTGGCGGTGTCGTTCCATCCGGAGGTGTCATGCCCTCCATCCCTTCAGGAGGAGTCATGCCTTCCATCCCAGCTGGCGGAGTCATTCCTCCACTACCACCCATTTCACCTGTTGCTGAATAAGTAACATTACTTTCAAATTGTTCCATGGTATAAAATTTGGTTGGGTCTGCTTGAACGTAAGGTTTGATCAAGGTAGCCAATTCAGTAATTCTGCTCTGAATTCCTTCCAAATAATCAACCAGCTCAGATACATATTTCAGGTATTTAGTCTTATATTCAGGCACTTCCAACAGATTAGCAATCATTGGGACCTGATCTAAACTTATCCCAAGCGTTGGATTATCAATTGATGCAGTTACTGCGTTGGTATTGGCTGCAAGGGTTGTTGCCGAAGTAGAAGTTGTGCCCGCAGCAGCTGTTGTATCTGTTGTCCCTGTTCTGCCGCCTCCGCCACCAGAATACCCGTTAAAGGACATGTTCATATCCCATGGAAGTACACTGAATTTACCGGATGCATCCCCGTACAACATATAATTATGACCTTTATCCCCGTTATAGCTGTCATAGTTACCCAATACAGCATTAGCGGCAATATACTTCAGTGCCGAATCCACATCTAGCACACTTTCAATAGAACCCTTCTCACCGGCAGGCATCTCATTCAGCACCTTGATGAAGTTCTTTAACGAAGCTTTATCATCTTCTTTACCTGTATCATAAGTTATCGTTTCGTAGTCACTGCCTTCTTTGTACTGCAGATAACTTTTTTCTTCTGTATCATACAGAACACCATCGTCATAATTTTCTCCATAGGTACGTTCTAAGTAGCTGTCATCTATTGCTTCCACACCTACATAAAAACCATATAATTCTCCGTTGATATACAGATTGGTGAACACAGTCAAAGGTGCATCCACACCAACAGAACGAAGCGCTTCGTAATGTAAATATTCACGAATATACGAAGGGTCCGAGAAATTATTGTTCAGTACCATTTTATCAAGACCAAGTAACGTTTGCTTCTTATCATATTTATCAAATTTCAGCCGGAAGCTGTATCTGTCCGAGTCTGTCATACTGGCTACCGATTTTAACGTCAGATTCCCTTTAGTAGAAAATCCAACATTTTCAACAACATTCCCGTCAACTTCAACCTTAACTTTTTTGTATTCTTTTTCGAGGGGACTTGCTAATATACTTTTCCAATCCGCATCATCAATCGTTACTTTAACATCAATGATTCTGTCACCCGCGAACAGGGATTCATACGCTTTCGTTACACCTGCATCCGCCGCACTAACTACGGGCGTGTTTCCAGCAACACCAAACGCCGTTGAGACGATAGCAAGACTTAGTGTAGCTGCCATGAACTTTCTCAGCAAATTTTTCTTCTTCACCATGTGTAATCCTCCTTGAAGTACAGATTTATGTTTTCGCAGTTCAAGGAGATTGTAAAATATGAATCTGAATATACGCTGAATAGCTTGTCTATGCTTTGCCAGGTAGGCTGTTTATCAGCCCTTTGCCAATCAGATTAGCTGAAACCGGCGGTTTTCCGATCTCTCTAGCCCAGACCGATAATTGCCCGACATGATGAATCTCATGAGCAATCACATGGCGCATTACCTCACCCCAGGCATCGGTCACGATCCTGCCATCCGGAAGGTGATCCTCTAAAACCCTCTGTTCCAGACCCTCATGCCAAGCCGTTACAAAGGGTTCCACCTCTGTGTGGAATTTTGCATCCAATTCTCTTACTTGCTGCAAAGTCTTGTACTGCTCAAAATCCTCTTGGAAATCCGGCTTTCCTTGCAATACTTGAATCCAGCTCCACTCCACATCAACAATGTGAAAAAGCGTCTTAAGAATACTGCCTACACCACCTATACGTGTTGCGAGCAGCTCCTCCTCAGAAATATCTCCACACCACTCATACCATTGTTCACGGACCATCCAGTTATAATTAAAAAATGTATGCAGGTTAAAAACCTCCTAGAAAGTTGTGTGCTTTTTAATGGGAGCTTAAATGTTTTCGGTATCCCTCCACCTTTTCATCTCTATAACCTAACGATTCATAGAACACATGCGCTTCCTTCCGCTGCTCACCGGAGACTAAAATGATATAATAGCAGTCTCTTTCCCGGGCCGCTTGTTCAATGGCGTTCATAAGTTTTTTGCCAACGCCTTGACGGCGTGCCCGCACTGAAACCACCACATTCTCAATCACCATAAACGGTTTGCAGTCCCCCACTAAGTCCTGACACACGATGCCCATCAAAGACCCTAGTAACTCACCCTCTACAAAAGCACCCAATAGAATGTAGCGGTTATCCGCCTTGACCCCTTTAAATACTTCTTCAAGCTTATTAAGGTCAGACGGTTTATTCATCAGCTCTTGATATAAATTCCCCAGTTCAGAAAGGGATTCCATTTCTATTTCTTTAATAACAACCATGATTGTTCATCCTGCTTTCTTTTAAATTAACAGCCCTGCTCATACACATACAGTCCACCATTCCGTGGATGAGATATACGCTTTCCATTATAACCTCTTTGGATCAACTGCTGCGCCAACACCTTCATAAAGAGTAATGCCCATAATTCCAAACTTCCTTCAACTCGAATTCGTCTTTCTGTCCATCCCACTCTACTACCACTTTGATGATAGAATCCTCTCGCTCAAACGCACCAATCCCAGAATGTACGGACTTCAACTCACCTTTGACTCCCTCAATATTATTGCTGACTTCTTCTGTAGCCTGTTGAATATATTCCGCCGACCAAAAGTTCCTCCTATACCATTTGTAAATATCTCAGCACGATCTCAACGCGCTCTCCAACCGATAAATCTTCCTCTATTCGTAAAATAGGACATTCCAGTGTGGACATCCATTCCTCATGCAGCACTTTGCTCCTGACTTCAACTCCAGCAACATCATATAATGCCGCCCACTCCATAAAGGTCTGATATGCTTCGTATTTACTTCCTCCAGGCAAAATATGATCACCATATCTCTCGTACTCTCTGGCTCTTAATCTATCTAAACGAATTTCCGGTGGAAGTCCTAGAAAAATAACCAAATCGAATAATGGTCGAAGGCCATCTCCCCAGCCACATACCGCACCGCTTAAAATCCAAGGCTCCTTATGGGTCAAATCGCTTGTAAGTTTCGCTAATCGCGCATTGACCTCACGCTGCTTAGTGAATTTATGCTCCCAAAAATAGTCGTCACTGTCTAACTGGACATGTGGCAACACTTTAGCTAATTCGTAACCTAGTGTACTCGTTCCTACGCCTGAGGCTCCCATAATATGAATTCTTCTCATACATTCCCCCACCTTTAAGTGGATTTAAAGTTGCAATTCGGGCAATTTTCCTCCAAATATAAAAACAAATAGACTGCTCTCTAATGAAGCAAAGCAGTCCATTTATCGTAAAGATCTTATTCCGTTATAGCTGCTACGTCTTTAGGAATCCGGCGTGCTGCATCCGTGGATATAGCCGCTTGGATTACTGCCAGGCGGACCTGCTCAACTACTTTTTCGTTAAAAATACTTGGGATGATATATTGCTCATTGAGTTCATCCGGATGAACGACCGATGCAATGGCTTTTGCCGCAGCCAGCTTCATTTCGAGATTCACAGTTCTAGCCCGGCAATCAAGTGCGCCACGGAAAATACCCGGAAAACATAACACATTGTTGATCTGGTTCGGATAATCACTTCTGCCTGTCGCTAGGACACGAACAAAAGGTTCTGCCAAATCCGGTTCAATCTCCGGTGTAGGATTAGCCATCGCAAAAACGATGTTATCACTGGCCATACTTTTGAGATGATCCACGGTTAGAATTCCCCCACGGGACACCCCAATAAAGACATCTGCCCCTCGTATAACCTCCGTTATTCCCCCCTCAATTCCCTCAGGATTGGTTGCGGCAGCAAGCTTCTGCCATTCCGGATTATCATATTGGAGATCTTTTCTGAGAACGCCTTCACGATCAACCGCATAAATATAACGCGCGCCCGCTGCCAGCAGCAGATTACATATGGACACCCCAGCCGCCCCAATACCCACAACAACAATCCGTGCATTTTCAATAGATTTATTTACAACTTTAAGCGCATTCAAAAGTCCTGCAAAAGCCACCACGGATGTTCCATGCTGATCATCATGAAATACCGGAATGTCCAGCTCTTCCGCAAGCCGGCGTTCGATTTCAAAGCAGCGTGGCGAACTTATATCCTCTAAGTTTATCCCTCCAAAGCCAGGAGAAACTGCTTTTACGATATTGATAATTTCATCCGGATCTTTGGTATTTAAGCACAGCGGAAAAGCATCAATGTTCGCCAATTGCTTAAACAGCATCGCCTTACCTTCCATGACAGGCATAGCGGCTTCCGGCCCGATATCCCCTAGTCCAAGCACAGCAGTGCCGTCCGAAACGACTGCAACTGTATTTCTTTTCATCGTCAGAGAATAAGCTTTTCTGGGATCTTCAGCAATCGCCGTACATACCCGGGCTACCCCCGGCGTATACACTAAGGATAAATCCTCCCGATTTTTAATCGGCATTTTAGGTGTGATTTCGATTTTTCCGCCAAGATGAGCCAGAAATGTCCGATCCGACACGTTGATTATTTTAATTCCCGGCATCTTCGATAATATTGAGATAATATCTCCATTAGCTGCGTCTTGCACATTCACTGTTATATCTCGGGTAGTGACATCCTTCCCTGCACGTATCACGTCAATAGCAACAATATCTCCGCCAGCTGCGGCAATTCCTGAAGCAACATCGCCAAAAGATGCAACCGATTTCCGAATTTCGAGCCTGATAATCATTGTAGTCGCAATCGACATGAATTAGCCTCTCTTTCTTCAATCCTATTATTTAAAAAATACTATACTTTCCCATTTAAACATATCTTCCGCCTATTAACTAGATCAACGAAAAATTTTTCTTCTTACAGTATTCCCATCCGCACCCGGTCCAAATACATCAGGTATGACAGCTACGGGCACAGACCCATTTTTCCCATAAAAATAAAATTCATCATAATCTTAAGTGTATGTAAGCATAAACAAACCGTAAGCTCTTCTACTCCTCATTACCTTTTCTGCATGCTGTAGAGCATCCTGCCGATTCCTTTTCTCCACTAACCCTTTCTAGTTATTCTCCTTCACTAAGGTCTGTACTGCTCTTCTAGCAAAACAACCTTACCTTCTACAAATGTCAGATGGAATAATCTATCCATTAGCTCTTCGCTAATAAAACTCGTATAGTCCCCTTGCTGATGTCTCGCCCCGTTTAGTTCAGCTATAGTTACATCAGTCTCCAGCTTAACCCGCTTAATTTCTTCGCTTGCATTTCGGATATAGAATCCATTAGGCAATGATTCGGGTTCTAGTACACCATCTTCTTTAGCTGCAATTTCTGCCGCCTCTCCACCGAACCATTCCACCTCATCCAGATCCAGATAAACCGTATTCCCTTCTGTGATAGCGCCCTTTATAAAAGCTAATTTTTTCTCCACTTGAGGTAACTTATAAATAATTTTTTTCAGTTCCTCCACACTCTCACCCTGTACTCCGCTCTCAGAGTTAGATTGGATTGAAATCTCACCCATAGTTTGAACTAGCTCCTTGGTAGTTGGGTTAGTCTCTTTTGGTGGCTTGTTATAAAAAGAATATCCATTAAAACCAAGTGAGACTAATGTGATACCCACTAAGACTGTAACCCTTAAATTTTTCCATTTCATAAGCTTCACCCTCTATCACGCGATTTAACGGAACCATAATAAACAATTGCGCTATATCATAGACAATCACAAGTTGACCGGGCAGAATAAATATTATATACATGTCTTACCTATAACGTAGTTGAAGGAGCTCACACTTATGACAGAATCATTTCAAGCGTTAGTTGTCGACAAAACAGAATCATCCTTCTCCGTAGCTGTTAAACCGGTTACCCTAGAGGATCTGCCAGCTGGAGAGGTTGTAATTAAGGTTGCATACTCCAGTGTAAACTATAAAGACGGTTTAGCCAGTATTCCAAACGGTAAAATTCTAAGAACATATCCCTTTATTCCAGGGATAGATTTATCCGGTATTGTGGTATCTTCCACAGACGAGCGGTTTCATAAAGGGCAGCAAGTCATTGCGACAGGATATGGTGTTGGCGTATCACACTTTGGTGGCTTTAGCGAATACGCTCGTATTCCCGCAGGTTGGATCACTCCCCTTCCAGAAGGCCTGACGCTTAAAGAAGCTATGATCTACGGTACTGCAGGACTGACAGCAGCCTTGTCCATACTAGCCCTGGAAGATCATGACGTTTCCCCGGACAAAGGCAAAGTACTTGTAACAGGCGCTACCGGCGGTGTAGGTGGATCTGCTATTGCCATGCTTGGCGCAAAAGGGTATAGCGTAGTGGCAAGCACAGGTAACGCCGAAGCTGCCGATTACCTTAGAGGTATAGGAGCCGAAGACGTGATCTCACGTGAAGAGGTCATTGGCGGCGCCAGCAAACCCTTGGACAAACAATTATGGCAAGGCGCAGTAGATTCGGTGGGTGGTGACACCCTTGCCGCAGTTCTGAGTAAAATCACCTACAGAGGTTCTGTAGCTGCAAGTGGCTTAACCGGAGGCACTTCAGTTCCAACTACAGTACTTCCGTTTATTCTTCGGGGTGTTAACCTTCTCGGCATAGATTCTGTGGAATGTCCTGCAGACCTTCGCCAGCAGGCTTGGAAACGGATGGCGAGCGATCTGAAGCCAAGTCAGCTGGAGAACCTCGTGGATCGTGAAGTCACGTTAAATGAGCTACCGCAAGCATTGGAAGATATTCTACAAGGAAACCTTAGAGGAAGAGTTCTTGTCCGTTTATCCTAGGTTTAATTACGAAACCTCCCGGAATCTAGAGTTCCGGGAGGTTTTTTTAGTTTACTCTTGGTTATTCGGATATTGGTAATGCGGCTGCTGCTGTACATAGGGTTGTTGGCGATAATGCTGATCATAACCCTGCGTATAGTACCCTTGCATCGGGTAAGGCTGATAATTAAAGGCTTGTGTAGCTGGAGGCATTTGTGAAGATATCGGGATGGGTTGCGCCTGCATATGAGCGTAAGGATTCATATTTGGCTGCATATTAGGATGCATATTTGGTTTAACATTGGCTTGCATATTTGGAGCCATGTTAGGGGCCATATTAGGAGGTATATTGCTGCTGCCCATTACTTTATCTTCTTCGCAGCAGTCAGCAGGAGGGCCGATGAAGGTTCCAGGCTTGATTGGAGCTAAAGCTTCTTTTACCTTAGCTTCATTTAAGCAGTAAGTATGGGCTAATACATTTGCCGGGGTTTTGCTAAGAATATCCGAACCTAAGATAACCTCAGGAATAGGTGCGTCAAAAATCGCGAGCAGATGTGTATTATCGACAGTAGCTATCTCATAATGCCACCAGCCTTGCGGCACATTTGCCACTTGACCCGGACAAATCGGAAAATGCAGAAGTTCATTTGTGAACGGATTGATTAAAGACACTACCGCTGAACCGCAGATACAATATACAAGCTCTGCAGCATTTTGATGATAATGAGGTTCAACCACATTTGATTTACTAAGAAAAATATCCAGCAGTGATATGTTCTCGAGCGTATTCAATTGTTTAACCGACAGCAAGTTAATGAAGTTGTTGGCATCTTTTTTAAAAAGTGTATTAGTGTTCACATCAAAAGTAAACTCTGTATTGGGGGACGTATAGTCCATGTATGAAGTCACTTTTTTTCCTACCTTTCTGTTGCTATAAATTTTTGCTTTCCCTAAACACAAGATATGCGTTTGCCTATGCCTAGGTGCGGAGATTCACTACTCCTGATAAAAATTCATCTTTCTTTTCTAAACGGGGCATCCTCTAAGTATTACACTCTCACCCCACATAGGAGGCACAGTATGAAATCGATTCGCACAAAAATAGTGTTAGCTTTATGTATCACTGTCTTTACAATTATGGGTTTCCAGCCTATGAATCTTAGCTCCACAGTTGAGGCCGCCAATAACAAAACAGCAGCGAAACAAGCGCTTCTTACATTCGTTCTAGTTCATGGGTCTTGGGCTACTGCTGGTTTTTGGGATCAAACGGCCGCCGCACTTCGCAGCTTAGGGCACACCGTCTATACTCCGGAATATGCCGGACATGGCGGGGACAAAAACAATAATGTAACGCATGCGCAAATCACACAGTCTGTTGTCGACTATATCAAGCAAAAAGACTTAAAGGATATCATTCTGCTCGGACATAGCTTTGGTGGTTCGGTGATCCAAACCGTCTCTCAGGAAGTACCAGATCGAATCAAACGTCTGGTATTCTTCGACGCCTTCGCACCGCTGGATGGGCAAAGTGTGGCGGACCAATTTCCAGCTGATTCGCTGAAGTACTTTGAACAGCTGAGAGATACTTCCGGCAATAACACCATAACGCTCCATTTCCCTCTTTTCCGGGATACATTCGTCAACACCGCCAGTCTTGCGGAAGCGCAAGCTTTTTATAAACAAGCTCCTCCTGAGCCAGCAAGTCCACTTTTCGAAAAGCTTGATCTCAAGAAATTTTACAGTCTCCAGATCCCTAAAAGTTACCTTTATCTAACGGAGGACACCGCGATACCGCAAGGTCCATACGGATTCCACCCTACACAATCCAGTCATTTAGGCATCTTCCGCTTCATCGAGGGCAAAGGAGATCACATGACCACCGTTCGAACCGAACCCAAAATGCTGGCGGAATTAATGGTGAAGGCGGGAAGAGATTAGTCGCTTAACAGTTGGATAGTCTAGGTAGCTGTTGTGGCTTGGCTGGGGTTTTTGGCGCTGAGCTGGTGATTGAGCTGAGCTATGTGATGTGAGTTGGGCTATGCGATGCGAGTTGAGCTATGTGAGCAAGCTAGACTACTGACGCTGAGCTGGGCTATGTCATTCTGAGATAGCCTTGCTACTTTGAGCTGGCATTGTCACTCTGAGCTGAACATTACCACGCTGAGTTAGCCCTGCCACTTTGAGCTGCACTGTCACTCTGAGTTAGCCTTGCCACTTTGAGCTGGCATTGTCACTCTGAGCTGAACATTACGACTTTAAATACACTAGAGTTTGGCGGTGATCGGACCGAGTGGACCTCTGTCAAGAAAGTGGACAGTCACGCAACAGACATTCTAGTCAATTGCTCAGCAAAACGAACTGGAGAAAGATACCCCAGCGCGCCATGCATTCGCTTGCGGTTATAGTAAAACTCAATATATTGAAAAAGTGTCTGGTAGGCTTGCTCCTTAGTTTTGAATCGCGGATTACAATAAATGAGCTCCTTTTTCAAAATGCTGTGCCACGACTCGATACAGGCGTTATCATAACAGTTACCTCTGCGGCTCATGCTGGACTCCATGCCATACGCTTTCAACTGCTTCGTGTATTCATGAGAAGTATATTGAGAACCTCTATCGGAGTGATGTAATAGACCCTTTTCCGGTTGTTTAGCTTCGTAAGCATCTTGTAAAGCGCCCGAAATCAAGCTAGTTTCCATATGGTTCTCCAAGCGCCACCCCACGATTTCGCGCGTGCAAAGGTCCATCACACTTGCCAGGTACAAGCGCCCTCCCCGGCAAGGAATGTACGTAATGTCGGTAACCCATACTGAATTGGGTTTGAGTATTTTAAATTGCTGGTTCAGCGTATTCGGGGCAATCGGATGGTCATGATTGGAGTCGGTGGTCTGTACGCGATACGTTTTGGAGACAATGGAGCGAAGCTTCATATGTCGCATGTACACACTCACCGTGCGTTCGGTAACGGTATAACCTTCTTGATGTAACAGGCGGGTGATCTTCGGACTCCCATACCGCTTTTGATGGTCTGCAAAATGATACTGAATTCGCTTCATTATCGCAGCCTTACGAAGCATATGCGTACTGGTTTTTTCTGTCCGCCACTTGTAGTACCCGCTCCGTGACACATGTAGGGTCATGCACATCTTCTCCAAGAGAAACTCGGAGCGATGTTTTTCAATAAACTGGAATCTCAGTTCCTTGGTTTGCTGAAGATGTGCACTGCTTTTTTTACGATCGCTAATTCCTCTTCCACATCGGCAATCTTGTTATCTTTTTCTTGAAGTTGACGGCTCATTTCTTTCAACTGTGCCTCGAGTTCCCGTACTCGATCCATGCTAGCCGCCGGTTCATTCTTTAGTTCTCGATACTGGCTCATCCATTGATGCAGGGTACTTTTTGGGATGTTGAGCTCTTCCGCCAAGTCGCCCACTGTCTTTGTTTGCTCTTGAATGAACTGCACTGTCTGTTTTTTAAATTCTTCGTTATACCGTTGTCGATGTTCTCCCATGTGAACACACCTCCGTGGACTCATTATCGCCAGTCTGTTAACTACTGTCCACTTTTTATTCTAGCTTCACAGGAGCTCTTATTTTCATAATTTCGGCGATTTAGTCATGCTATCGGACTCAGATGCAGCTATTCACCCAAATTTATTCCTATAATGCGTGATTTTAGGGGAATAAGAGCCATACAGTCCGAAACTCTCGCCAGGACGACCATAATGCCAAAATAGCTGCAATACGGTCCGTAACGATGTCTGAAGCGCTGTCTCTTAAGTAATCAACAACTTAGGCTGATGATTTGTGACGCTGAGTTAGCCTTGCCACTCTGAACTGGCATTGTCACTCTGAGTTAGCCTTGCCACTCTGAACTGGCATTGCCACGCTGAACTGAACATTACGACTCTAAATACACTAGAGTTTGGCGGTGATCGGACCGAGGAGCTCTTATTTTCATAATTTCGGCGATTTAGCCTTGCTATCGGACTCAGACGCAGCTATTCGCCCAAATGTACTCCTATAATGCGTGATTTTAGGGGAATAAGAGCCATACAGTCCGAAACTCTCGCCAGAACGACCATAATGCTAAAATAGCTGCAATACGGTCCGTACCGATGTCTGAAGCGCTGTCTCTTAAGTAATCAGCAACGTAGGCTGATCATTTGTGACGCTGAGTTAGCCTTGCCACTTTAAGCTGCACTGTCACTCTGAGATAGCCTTGCTACTTTGAGCTGGCATTGTCACTCTGAGTTAGCCTTGCCACTTTGAGTTAGCCTTGCCACTTTGAGCTGGCATTGTCACTCTGAGCTGAACATTGCGACTTTAAATACACTAGAGTTTGGCGGTGATCGGACCGAGGAGCTCTTATTTTCATAATTTCGGCGATTTAGCCTTGCTATCGGACTCAGATGCAGCTATTCACCCAAATGTACTCCTATAATGCGTGATTTCAGGGGAATAAGAGCCATACAGTCCGAAACTCTCGCCAGAACGACCATAATGCCAAAATAGCTGCAATACGGTCCGTAACGATCGTGCAGTGCAGCAAAAATAGCTGCAATACGGTCCGTAACGATCTGTGAAGCGAGGTTTCTTAAATAATCACCAACGTAGGCTGATCATTTGAGACGCTGAGTTGGCATTGCCACCCTGGGCTGAACATTGTCACTGATCATTTGTAGAAAAACAGACCACGTGGACTAAACGATTGTGCTTTCGAATCAAAAAAAGAGCAAGCGTATGGGAACCCCCTACTACGCTTGCTCTTTTTCCTATCCATAACCAACCTACTTCCTAGGCAATCCGCCACGCGGCAGCTCGGGGTCCGATGTCACTCCGGTAATCACCCAGCTATTCTTCTCTTGCACAAGTGAGATTGTCAAAAGTATAGAAGGTGCTGGTCCACTTGAAGTCGCAGTATCCAAACGCATTTCTATGACCTCTGAGTTCTTGTTAATTATCGTTTCTTTAGTGACCTCGTAGTTCGTGATCCAAGGGCTTGAGACACCCGTCACCCAGTTTAGTTCAACAAACCGCGGATACATAATCTTTTTGAAATCTTTAGAGAAGATCGAATATTGAATCGAGGCATTCCGATGCTGTAATCCGAACCCGTATAGCTCTGACGCTTGAATTGCAGAAGGTAATATAATGCGCCTAGACTCCGGAGCTGGCTTGGGCATAGCCGATAGCAGTTCTCCATTAACGTGAGTCATAGTAACGGGAGCTGATGCACCCATAGCCATACCCGGCAGAAGCAACAATCCCGCAATTAGGGCAGTCGCCATTTTCATTTTGCTAATTAGAATCACCTCATTCGTAGCCTGTTCACTACATGTGAATTGAATCTAATTATTCCCCCACTTCACTCATAAATATGTACACGGTTTCCAAATCCACCAATAATGTATACCTCAATGAATTAAACTGGTAATATAAAATACAATGATACTACACAACCAGCAATTTCATTAAATTTTTATAGGAGTGTTCCCATGAAAAAAATCTTAAACATTTGTCTAGCAGCAGGCCTGCTACTCACTCTATCCGTCGCTACCTTGAATACAGCAAGCGCAGAATCCAAGGTCAAAACCTACAAAAACTGCACGGAGCTAAACAAAGATTACAAAGGTGGAGTTGCCATTTCCAGCTCAACCAAGAACAAAGGCGGCAAAACGAAATACAAACCCTACGTATCGAAAGAACTCTATAATGCCAATAAAAAAAGCGACCGTGACAAAGACGGAATCGCTTGTGAGAAATAGGCTTAGCCTTGCTCCACTATTTGCTTGAGCCTTAGATCCGGCGTGAAAAAGAGTCGGTAGCTCAGTACACTGAGCAGCATACTCGTTATGGCAGCAGAGGCAGTGAACGAGAACACAATTAATATCTGATAACGAACAGCTACTACAGGATCAGCACCCGCGATGATCATTCCGGTCATCATTCCAGGGAGTTGAACAAGCCCAACCGTCTTCATACCGTCGATGGTAGGAATCATGCTGAATTTTACAGATCTTTTTCTAACTTCCTGGATCGCCTGTGGGATCGTTGCGCCAAGAGACAACAACGTTTCAATCTCCCCTTTGCTCTGCTGAATTTCATGCTTGATATGGTTAATGAACAACCCTGAAACCACCATAGCACTGCCAATGGTCATGCCGCTAATCGGAATGATATATTGTGGCGTAGCCTCAATGATATGTAAGCTGAGCAGAATGCCCATCATGAGCAGTTCCATAGTAGCAATCGCCAGTCCAATTCTCCAGACTAATCCGCGCAAGCCTTTGCCTCTTTTGGCTGCATTCCATGCGGCTACACTGATCATAAAGAGTATTATCACAATTACATAAATGACCTGATCCGATTTAAAAATAAATTGCAGCACATACCCCACCGCAAGCAATTGAATGGCCGACCGCACTGTGCCTACAATGATATCTTTTTCCAGTCCGAGCTTTTGCCACACGGAGACCAACATTGTCCCTAATACAAACAGAAGCGTGAAACTTAGTGCTGTATAACTCATAACAACGACGCTCCTTCCGAAGGCCGAACGAACCTTTTAGCCAATTCTTCCGCAGATTCAGCAAAAAAAGACTCGCTCACATGCTGTTCCAACCTGCCTTTTCCCATAAACCATGTAGTTGTGCTTATTCTGCTCGCCTGCTTAAGATCATGAGTGACCCAAATCATCGAAGTGCCTTCTTCCTTATGCCAATCCTCTAGTAGCTTCTCAACCATTTGAGTGCTGTTAACATCGAGCGAAGCGGTGATTTCATCGAGCAATAATACCGTAGGTCGGAGCAGCAAGGATCGAATTAAAGAAATCCGCTGCTTTTCACCACCCGAACAATCTGCCGCTTTTTTGCTTAAATCCAAATGCTCCAGCCCCAATTGCCCAATTAGTCGCTGCACTAGTTTAAGATCATAAGGTTTGTCATGCAGTCTGCTGACAGTTCTTAAATTATCCTCCACACTGCCAGACAGCATGACCGCTTGTTGTGCTACAAACCCTATTTTCATCCTCCATAATCTCGCATCCATACTTTTATATGAAGTCCCATTTACCAACATATCTCCCTCATTCGGAGCATCCAAGAGAGCTAGGATTCTAAGGAGTGTACTTTTCCCTTGGCCAGAGGCACCAATCAATGCGATGCGGTCCGATTCAGCTATGTCTGCGGAGATCTCCGAGAAAAGATATTTCGAAGTTTGGTCGTTACTTTTCCAATTAAGTTTTGCAAGTCTCTGAATCTCAAAAATACTACTCAATCCCCTACCTCCTAATACCATCCGCTAAAATAGCATACCGTCTAGTATTATAGCATTTCAGCTATAAAAAAGAGAAAGACATCCAGTTTCAGGACGTCTTTCCCTATTCGAACTATTGCTTTTTATTGATTAAAACGGGCCACAACAAACACCGCAGGTGAATTCCAATAGATCGTCACTTCATTCGTAGAATAGCTAAGCTCATGATCGACAAAGCACTGCGCAGCTGGTTTTCCTTGTAAATGCTCAACTACATATTCATCATGCAGCCCACGATCTGGCCCCCCTGACACCAATCCCGGCACCGGATCAGCCACATGGTCACCTACAGAAGGGCGATGATGCGGATTCATCACGGCATGATCCCCAAACCCGGTAACATAGCTGATATCCAGAACGTTACGCCCCATCAGATAATGTAGATGATCTAAGGCACAGTCCGCAAAACCGGAGTCTCCACTAAAATATTCAGCCGCCAGCAGCAGCATTGCATTGTTCATTACTAGCATATTGCTGCCCCAGATATAGTCCTCCTCTTTTAAGGAGATCCTATAGCCCTCCTCACGACTCTGTTCCGCTAATCGTTGTGCCTCAGCAACAAGCCCTTCTTTTAACGAGGCATATAAAGCACGGTCTGCCTGCTCCTCACCATTTAACAGATAAGAAATAGTGCCATAGCCCCCCATATCACCCCAGCCTAAACTGTATTTTGGAAAAGCCAGCTGCACTAGCTGCAGAACAGCTTGATGATATTCCTCTTTCCCTGTCGTACGATACAGCTCCGCCGCTGCCCAATACCGCTCGTCCTTATCGACTCCATCCCCGTATTCTCCAGTGCTAATCTCAGGCGGATTCGTAAAACCGGGTACATCTGGATGCTGTACAAGCCATTCCCATGCTGCCCCCGCAGCATCCAGACATTTCCCCGCATAAGCAGCATCAAAAGGCTTGTACACTCTTGCAGCCATAGCCATAACACCAGCAAAATCCCCAGTTGCAGTAGCAGATAATGGTGAGAAGTACAGGTCTGCTGTATCGTCCTCAGGCATAACATCCAGACCAGGAAAGCTTAACGTAGTCAATTTATGGTATACACCACCTGTTGCGGAGTCTTGCATTTTAAACAACCAATCGAGCTCCACCCTGCATTCCAGCAGCACATCTGGCGTAGATCCATCACTTTCAGGCAATGGGATAGCGCTTACAAAAGCCGAGGGATATAATTCATAGGCAAGCAGCATATCCGCGATAGCTTTCGCACCGGGACCGCTATATTTTCCATAATCACCTGCATCATGCCAGCCACCCGAACAGTCTAGTTGAAGATCCGGTTGCCCATATACAATCCCTTTTGCAGTATGGCACGCCTTGTGCTTCCAATCTCCAGCATATTCTTCAGTCAACTCAACGCCACAGCGATAATAATAGAAAGCTTTCAGCAAGCCCTGTTGAAGCTCATGATAAGGCTGATCTGAGATTGTAAAGGATGCCGAAGCTACACCCTCGCTCTGCTCAATCCGATATCTTCCCTCAGTATTGACCTCCGAGAAATCACCTGTGTGCAAAGTTACTCCACTGGCTTTATCAAATCTTCCAGCATCTGAACTACCTTTGAACACAATAGTCCCACTATCAACATCAACTACCTGAAAATCATGCTCAGTACCTGTAAATACTGCGATCTTTTGTCCATCCAGCGGATATCCGATTTGATTCACAGTAATGGTGCGAAGTGTACGCTCGCTCATCTTCATTCTCCTTTTATGTAAAAATGATGAAGCTAAAGTAACCATTCTCTTCTAGTTGAGAATACTCTATTCTAGTTATCTATGGCAATGATGTATACAAGAAAAAAACCTAGAGTCACCCGAAAGGAAACGGATAACTCTAGGCGGACAAAACAGCTTATTTGTCGTCAAGCAATTTAATAAAGTTAGCTGGAAGTGTGAACTGCTTATTATGAACCACTATACGGCGAAGCTCTTCCTCGAAGGAGCTAAGATCATCTTCATCATCGTCTTTAATTTCCTTTATATCCCGGTGCAGACGCTCCATTTGCAGATCAAGGGCATGAGCGGCATCCGCCGCATTTTTCAGTTCACGAGTCATACTCTCAGGTACTGATTTATTATATTTATAAAAGATTTTATGTTCGAGGCTTGCCCAGAAATCCATAGCAATGGTACGAATTTGAACTTCTACACAGACAAGCTCCTGACGATCGGACATAAAAACAGGGACTTGAATCAGCAAGTGAAGACTCTGATATCCGTTAGGTTTAGGGTTCTTAATATAATCCTTTACCTCAAGGACCGTTAGATCATCCTGCTTCTGAAGCATCTCACTAACATGATAGATATCAGAGATAAAAGAACAGGTGATCCGCAGACCAGCGATGTCTTTAATACAATTTTTCACTGAATCCAGCGATAATTCACCATTTTTGCGCAGCATCTTGTTCATGATACTTTCTGGAGACTTAATACGCGATTTGGTATGTTCAATTGGGCTGTAATCATGCAGAGACTGAAACTCCTGTTTTAGGATCTCAATCTTCGTTTCCATCTCATCCAATGCAAATTTATAAATTAACATGAAACGAGTGATATCGTGCTTAAGCTTCTTAAATTGTTCGATTTGATTCTCGGGGGTCATTATCTCATTTCTCCTCTTGTAGCGTTTCTCTATATTTATCATAGCCAATCCACTAGTGAATTTCAAATTCAGCGGTAATGTAGCCATAATCCAAACCTCACACTTCGTTTGATTACGTACCTTTTGCGCCGCGAATCCACTTGCGAAGTCGCTATAGGACCCAGTTGACCTTATACACAGTATAATCCCATAATCGGGATGCTATCGGACTCCATAATCGCTATTGGCAAAAAAACACAAAATATGAACCTCTTCATAAGAAATAACGTCACTGGAGTCCGAAACCCTGCTCAAACGGAGATAAACCTAAGAACCAAACCCATGATGCCCAAGAAACTAAAGTAACCCAAATAACCAAACCAGCCAAAGACCCTCAATATGTTACGGACCGTATTGCAGCTATTTGAGCTTTTGGGTCATTTTTACAGAAGTATCGGACCGTATAGCTCTTATCACCATGTAACAGTGCTGAATCGGTGTGGTTATGAGTAAATAGCTGCAATATAGTCCGATAGCTCGCCTAAAACATTCGAAATGGAGAAATAAGGTCAGCTGAGTCCGATCCATCGGAAAAGTGTGTTCACAAGCATGGGGGATAGTTCAAATCGCGCGAGAACCCAAAGTAACCTAAGTGCAAATAACGCCTTCTGAGTCCGAACGCTCAGCGGTAAAGGTCATGGAGAAACTAATGCCTGATTTCGGTTGGTTTACGTCCAGATCACAGTGTACCCGAGTACCCGATCATTAAACTGAAAGTTTCATTATTCAGTTGAGCTGTTTCCACTTTTGCTCAAGCGTTTGCGGAACATACTCCTTCAAAAGAGTCAAGAGTTCCAACGGCTCGTTGGATACGTTTAGCAGACTTAGATGCGAAGAATTAGAGAAGCCTTCTTGGATACTGTTATGTATCAGATTCATCAGAGGATCAAAATAATTCCTGATATTTAGAACCCCTACCGGCTTCTTGTGTATGCCAATTTGTGACCAGCACAAAACCTCAAAGAGCTCCTCATACGTTCCAAACCCTCCAGGCAAAGCAATAAAGCCATCTGCCAGCTCTCCCATTTTTGCTTTACGGCCATGCATATCCTCTACTTCTATCAACTGCGTTAACTCTCTATGTACCATTTCCCCATTAAATAATCCTCTAGGCATTACCCCGATTACCTCGCCTCCACCATTCAAAACAGCATTAGCGACCTCACCCATTAATCCGATTTTTGAACCACCGTAAATTAAACGATAATTATGCATAGCCATGTAGTTACCAAGTTCAACAGCTTTAGCTTTATAATCCTCATGCACCCCTAAATTCGATCCTGCGAAAACACATATTGATTTCAAAATCTCATCTCCAAACTATATATTGATAATGTCCGCTATCTAATATACTATATGTTGGAGTATAAATCATGTGAAAGATTAAGGAGTGCTACATAATATGGAAATTAATGATGTGCAGAAATGGATTAATCATTTTTATGGAGAACGAGGCTGGACTACTTATGGTCCTTTTATAAGAGTCGGATTCTTAATGGAAGAGACCGGTGAAGTCGCTCGAGCTGTACGCTCCTATGAAATCGGCAGAGATCGACCGGATGAATCGACTCGTACTCCAGAGCAACTGAAAAACGACTTGATTGAGGAAATCGGGGATGTTCTCGGAAATATCGCATTGTTAGCTGACTTATATGGCATCACTTTAGAAGAGGCTTTTACTGCACATAAAGAAAAATTAGTGAAGCGATTTAATTCCTAGGGACGAAGTAATCCTAAAAAAATAGGACTACAATCGGCAAGACCGAATTGTAGCCCTTCTTTATTTTACTCTTTAAGCCCTGTTAAGCTTTACCGCCTAAAGTATGATTCGAAATGGCTTTGATTATTGTTTCCCAATCATCCGGGTGGACTTCGTGGCCCGTTCCTTCCAGGGTTAGAAGCGACGCATCAGGAATTTCCGCCGCAAGCGCCAAGCCATGCTCTATAGGAAGCACCGTGTCTTCTGTGCCGTGGATAACCAAGGTAGGAACCATGATATTTTTTGCCTTGCCCTCGTAGCCGTCATCCCCTGTAAGAAGAGAATGATTAAACATGCTAAGCAAGTTGTTGGCACGTTTTATTTCCAGCCTTACTTGTTTATACGCTCTTTTCTCATCGAATTTATGTTTTGAACCACAGAGTATGCCGGAACCTGAAACCAAATAATTGGCTACCTCTTCCTCATTAGACCAATCCAGTGTTGCTCCATTTGCATGGAATGCGAGGATCCGCTCATCCATAGGAGGCAAGTTCCGATCATTATCGTCAGATTCGAAAAAACTTGATGCGATCAAGGTTAAGGTTAGAACTTTTTGCGGATGACGTGTAGCAAGGACTTGCGCAATCATTCCGCCTAAGGACATTCCAACGATATTTGCCTGTTCTATATTATAGGCGTCTAGTAACCCAGCAGCATCATTTGCCATGTCCATCACGGTATAATTGGAACTCCCAGGCTCATAAACAACGGAACGTCCGACATCCCGGTTATCATAACGAATAACGTAACGTCCGGTATCTGCTAATCGCTGACAGAACTCTTCATCCCAATAAACCATAGAACAGGTGGCACCCATAATCAGCAATATCGCAGGATTGCTAGGATTTCCAAAACTATCCGAACATATATCAATTCCGTTTACTTTTACTATTTTTTCGCTCATTGTTCATTCCTCATTTCATTCGAATTTTATCAATGAATGCACAGTTAAATAAGACTCAATACATTTTCAAAAAAATGGATGATGTCATCATTGAATTGCACCTCAAATTAACGTAAACGAATGAATTTGATAATCACGATAAGCACTCTCCTATTCCATATTGAAGGGTTTTTAACCCAATTTCGATTATAACACAAAAAAGCTATCCCCTGATTTTACGGATCAGGGAGATAGCCTCCTATTTATCGCCACAAAAATATTCGTTAAATAAATACTTCTTCAACAGTCAAATTACGCTCTTTAGATAAGTCTCTGAACGTAGTCTCATTTATTTTTACCAGAGGTTTGAAAATATCCAACGGATTATTCATAATAATCGTACCTTGCTCACCATTGCTAAGCTGAACGCTCTTACCCACAAAATTCGGCAATAAATGTCCGATTAGAGCTTGTACCGCATTTCCATTCAGCTTGCCAAATCCAAGCTCATGTACCTTGCGCAGAACGTTAATCAGGCCTTGTTTTGGTTGATTCGCTCTTCCTAAGGTCATGCCTACATAAGTATTTGCAACAGCAACAATCTGCGTATACGGGTGCAAGTCCTGTTTACGGAGATTGTTAGGATAACCTGTACCATCCTCGAATTCATGATGCTGAAGCGCCACTAGTGCGGTCTTTTCGTCATTCATCGATTTAAGGATAATGTCGTATCCATACGAAGTATGACGTTTTAGTTCTTCTGATTCTTCGGGAGTTAAGTTATCCGTCTTATTTAAGATATGTGGAGCAATCTGGCTTTTTCCGATATCGTGCAAATAACCGGCTCTACTAATCTCAAATCTTTCGGCTTTTGTATGACCTAACCAAGTCGCTATGTAAAAAGATAACAGTCCGACCTGCAATGAATGGTTGTATGTACTGATATCATCACGTTCCAGCAGCAATAATAAAGAAACGACATCCTTTTGTTCATCCAATTTCTCCAGCAATGGCTGCAGCGTATTATCAACATCCGACTGCGTAAAGCTACCCTTGCTGAGTGCTTCCAGAAATATAGATTCATAGTTTTGGATGGCTTGATCAAAATTACCATCTATCCCTTGTGCCACATTCATTTCTTCATTATCCAGCACCATCATGCGTGGTTCAATATCGACATAATCAATTTGATGCCTCATCAGGATGGTGATTTCTTCTCCGTAGACCACTGTCCCCTTCGGAAGCACGTGTAGGCCAACACTATTGAATGTATCTGTGATTAGACAATCGCCATGTTTGAGATCTGTGACATGAGCTTTCAAAATTCAGCACCCCTTACTATATGTAGGTATATTTTACCTTAAGGATAGCTAAATTCTTCCAAAGTAACAATATGGTTAAAGACTCATTAAACCACTCGGTTAGTTCAAAAGACCCCCGCGACTTCAGCACCCCTAAATCTATTTTTAGAGATTAAGCCTTACATTTATCCGTCTTACACACTACCTAAAAGGGATTGCTAAATTCAGCGATTACTTTCCCAATCAACTTATCCTTCGACACAAATGGAGTATCCCACAAATGAGCATCATAGCTTATATTCCGGTTATCTCCGAGAAAAAAATAATGATCGGCGGGTACCGTAACCGGTCCAAAAGTGTAATCCATCTGTTCATTGAGGTAAGGTTCGTTAACCTTCGCTCCATTTCGGTAAAGTGCGCCGTCTTTAATTTCCAAGGTATCTCCAGGCAGCCCCATTAGCCTTTTTACATATCTTTTATTCTCATCACCAGCTACAGGTGGCGTAAATACAACAATATCTCCATGCTCCAGTGTGGTCATCCATAACATTTTCTCAACAATTAAGCGATCATTGATTTGAATCGTTGGGATCATAGAGCCCGTTGGAACTCTCATGGCTTCAGCAACATAGGTTCTAACAAACAAAGAAATAACCACTGCGATCACAATACTCGGCAACCATTGCTTCATAAATTTCAACATTATTGCTCACCTCACATTCATATTATAGAGTCAAACTTTTTTAGCTGGTTCATATTCAGTTCATATTGTCGTCATGTATAGTTCATCTTCATCGGGTAAGCTTTCTTTAGCAACTCATTAAGGTAGCTAGAATAAAGCGATTAGAACAGGAGAAGATGCGATTGAAACCAGAAGAAGAGGTTATTAAAAAAAGGATGAATAAACCGCTGAAAATTATACTTATTTCCTTAGGGGCTTTAGCTACTGCAATAGTACTTTTTCTAGTGACTGTTTTTGTCGCTAATATTTTCCTCAATAAATCGGACCAAGCTAAAATAAAACCCTATGGTCAGTCTGTAAGCGTCGATGGTAAAAATATGAACGTTTTGATTCAAGGAAAGGGTGAAGAGACAGTCGTGCTCTTACCTGGTTATGGAACGGTGGCACCGGGACTTGATTTTAAGCTGTTAATAGATGAACTATCTCCATTTTACAAAGTTGTCGTGATTGAGCCTTTCGGTTATGGATTAAGTGATAGAACTGAAAAAGAGCGAACCACAGAAAACATTGTGAGTGAAATTCATGAAGCTGTAAAGCAGCTTAATATTGACCGTTATATTCTAATGGCACACTCTATTTCCGGTATGTACAGTTTGAATTATGTGAACAAATATCCAAACGAAGTGAGTGCATTTGTCGGGATTGATAATAGTATTGCAACGGAAGACAGAATAGGTGTTAAAATACCAACAGGAAAATTAAAACTACTTAGAGAATCAGGCTTGGGCAGATTGTTATTTAAATCAAGTGGAAATCCCTATGCTGAATTGCCGTTTGATGATGAAACTAAAGAACAATTGAGATTGCTTACGCTTAGAAACACTTATAATTACACTAACTTAAATGAAGTGGAAAATATGTCTTCTAATTATAAAGGGGCTCTAAATTCAACTTTTCCAAAGGATCTCCCCCTTTTGCTCTTTGTTCAAGGGGATGATACTCTCTTAAAAGATTGGATATCATTGCATGAAGAGCAAGTCAAAAATTCCGTACACGGAAAATTGGTAAAACTTGATGCAGGACATTATCTGCACCATACCAAATCAAAAGAAATCGCCGAAAATTTTAAGACATTTATGGAAGAAATAAAATAAAAAGCGTTTCTTCTATTCTCCATGCTGCGGTCATCATGTGCAAGTTTCCTTGCATTTCATGACGCAGCATTTTTTCCTTAGTATTTAAATCTCGAACCGCTCAATAATTCGATTCATTTCCCCATCAACATCAATTGAAGTATTCTTAGGAATATGAATGACGAACAAACCGCCAAAGATCAACTCACATTTGCCTTCATTCTCTATAATTCTATGTTTAAAAGCTGCAATGGCCGTTGAATCAACAGCTTCTTTACTAAGCAGCCAAGCGTATCTTTTGAAAGGAGATTTTTGAACAGTCTCTTGGTAATAATAGACTCCATTTTCTTCCTTCACCTGTATAATATCTCCCATTGTAACAGCCGGATTAAAAATCGGTGTCTCTTCAATTCGAAATTTATCTTTGCCAAATGGAGTAACATCGAGGATTTCTATTTCACGGCCATCTGCGTTGAAGCAGATATGGATTCCGGACGATTCTAGCATCGGCACACCTCTATCCTTGTTCAATATCTAATCTTGTTCATTCTAAATAACACAAAACAAAGTAAATACATTAGACTCGTAATCCCGAACAACCTAAAGATTCCGGGTGTTAATAACATATATAAACTGTAGGGAAAACTCCAGATAAATGCAAGCAGCATTAGCCGACTTCTGTTTAAAAAGACACCTATTGCTAATAACCCCGCCGGTAATAACAACATGATTATACTAATCACAAGAGTGGAGCGATTCGTAATCTCAGCATAAGGATTGATGAATATAAAAATTAGCCATAAAAAAACGGTCATCAAACTGGACACATAACCTATTAGTTTAATGATTGTTAAATTTATGGATGACTCCATCCTATCACCTCAATTCTTTCGCAATAATTCTCTCCAACCACTTCCATGGAAGCAGCGTTTTGCCTAAAATTAAGATTCGCGTACCTTTGCCGATAGGATAACGTAGCCGTGGTGCTTTCATTTCGGTAATACGACCGATAAGATTAGCCACTTGACTAGGGTCAGGCGCTGTCTCAGCAGTATGTTTGGAATATCGTAGCACAGCGTCAAGACGCGCTTTATACGGAGAATCCTCCTTACGTCGAATTTGCTCCATGCCTTTTCCCCATATCGGTGTACGGAAGGAGCCCGGTTCAATTAATACCACCCTTATTCCATAAGGGGACATTTCATGACGCAGGCTTTCGCTGAAGCCTTCAACAGCAAATTTAGAAGCTGCATAAGGCGCATAACCTGGAAATCCGGATAATCCACTTACACTTCCCACATTAATAATCGTGCCACTCTGCTGTTCTCGCATAATGGGCAGCACAGCTGTTGTCACAGCCACTAATCCAAAAAAGTTCGTCTCCATTTGCCGCCGCCATTCCTCCATAGATATTTCTTCTATGAAACCGCCAATGGCAAAACCTGCATTATTGACTAGAACATCAATTCTTCCAAATGTTTCGTGTACTGAAGATATTGCTGTCTCTATAGAATCGCTGTCAGTTACATCCATGGTCATTAAATGAAGCTGCTTTAAAATTCCTGCCTGCTCTGCCTGCAGCACCAGCTCGCCTTTACGGCTTAAATCACGCATGGTTGCTATCACCTTAAACCCCTGTCCAGCTAATTTGAGCGCTGTCAGCAGTCCAAATCCACTGGAGGTTCCGGTAATCAGAGCCACTCGATCGTGCCCATACTCTAGATGTGAACTCATATTTACTCCCCTTTGTATTTCACAATTATAAAAACAAGCAAACAAATGTTCTATTGTTTATTGACTATCCATTAATTTCAAGTTATAGTAAGAGCATCTTTTATATTTCTGTGCGGGAGAAGCACCTCGCAAGACAGGCGTCAATGCCTATCTTGGAGGTGCTTTTTTGCGTATATTAACTAATTCATTAAGGAGCTGAGAGGAATGTTTAAGCCAAAAAACACCGTCAGATGTAGAACGAACATTTTCAGAATTAGGGATTTAAAATGGGTGGCTCAAGTAATGCTGGTAGCAGCTTTCTTAACCTGTAACCTCACACTTGTGTCTGCTGCTACTGGCTGGGATTCCGCGCTGGATGACATTAACAGTCTTCATGGTAATTATACCGCGCTTCAAGCCACCCTCAAGACAGATAACTCAAAAATTCAGAAGTTACGCAAACAGAATAATGACGCTCTGAAATCTATTCGTACCGTCATACAGTCAACAGATCAAGCACTGTTAAGCCGCTTATCTTCAGAAGCTAGCTCAGTTCAGAAGAAACATGCTCCCCTTCTGGAACAATACAGCACACTCAGTAAACAGTCTGCCGCAGCCAAGAAAGCTAAAGACTTGAAAACAGTCACATTGCTGGACCTGAAGCGTAATAAACTAAAGGCTGCTGTAACCCTCGCCCGAGCCGAAATTAAGACAAAAACAACCGCTTTGGCAGCCGCTCGCAAGCAAACCGCTGCTAAGCTTAAACCCGTCAAAGATGCGTTGGCACCCATCACTGCTTTAAAGAAACAAATAACTGCCGAAAGTAAGAATCTCACTGCCACGCAGAAAGTACGCGCAGAAGCTGACAAACAATATAAAGCAGCTGTTAAGCAAGGAGATGCAGTTAGAGCCGCTACAGAACTGAAATCATCCTATGAGCAAATGAAACGAATTCATTCCATGCAGCAGAATATTTACAGCTGGGAACAGAAGATTTCGCTAGCACTACGAGCAGCAGAATCTAAACTTCCCTAATGATTATGATTCGCCCCCACCGGCTCAAATCAGCTTCACTAACATACTAATTAATTGGGCTGCAGGCACAATTAGGAGCTGAGCAAATATAGTGCCTACAAATCGTGAACCCATCAATACCACATATATTTTTCCTAGCTGATCACGGTATTCTACATTTTCAGTAGCCTTATGGGTAATAAGACCAAGCTGTGGGTCGATAAATATGGTCAGCAGAATAGTCGCCATACCATTAATCAGTCCGGAAGCTTGAGAAGCAGTCGTGCTATATTGAGGCATTAGATGAGCAGCATACAAAGATGATATGACACCTACGGTGTAAAAGGCTGTCACAAAAACATTCATCACAATAAAACGTTTAGGAATCCCCAGGTATCTGAAGTTATATAGATTCACTTTTGGTTTTCTTATGTATTTTCTTGTGTTCTTTAGTTGCCCGATCGTTACACTGGTAAGCAGTTTTGGGATAGAACCCTCAATTTCAAGCTTAGAGATGATTCTCCCAAACAAGCCTACAAAGGTAGGGAACACAGCAATGGCAATTAAAGTCCCTAATGAAGAAGCCAATAATATAATTCTCAAGTAATTAAGAAGTGGAAAATCTGAATGTATTTTGGCATAATCTACGAATTTAGCCGTCAGTGGAGCTTGGATCATATTTGCAGTTCTTGAGACGAGAACAATAATGCCTGTGAGAGATAACGCAATGGCTATCTTGTTCAGCTTCACTCCGGCGTATCGTACCGAATACGATAAGGTTTCTGCCGTGTGAATAATCATCGTAAGCAAGCATACCACAATCAAACTATTTACCATTTAAAGGTTCCTCTCCAATAAACACTATTTATTATTTCGGTGCACCTTTTGGTGAAAGTATTGATCCAATCCATAACAAAGGGCAATGCCCACTAAATATCTAACAAGGTCGATCCACAGGAATCCTTTTCCGAGAATTAGACCACCCAATAATGTAGAACGGATGCTGTTGATCCATTCCGCTTGATACAGCTGGCTAAATTCTATACCGAAGCTAAACACCAAACTACATACAAAGGCGAGCCTTAGCTTTTGATTTACCAGTAGGACCCGAAACATAAAATAAACCATGCTGCCCCAAAGCGCATCTCCGAAATGTCTAGATACAAACAAAGGCAGCTGATCCGTGAATACTCTAGAGCTTAACCCCAATACAATAACAACGAGGCAGATACAAGTATAAAAAAGTCTTTCTTTCAGATCATTGATCCTCATTTCCAACCTCTATCCAGCTTCTGACTTAAAATTGATGCTTGCGATAATACTAATCATTGCGATATAAAACGGATAAATAATCATGGCCCCTATTATGATCAGTCCTGTTACCGGTGCAGGTTTTTCTGCAGGTTCTGTGATTGGGAACCAGGTTGCGAATAAACTAATGAACAGAATCAAATAGGGAAACCATAGGATCGTAGTGAAATACATGGATTTTTTTCCGCTCAAATATTTCTTTGTAAGCCAAATAAATACTATAGAAGATAATAAAAATAACACAAGCTTGAAGATAAACAGCAAGGTATCTACTTTACCCAGCTCCAAGCCGGAAATTCTGCTGATTCGATAAATATTCAATGGCAGCTCTATTACAACAAACAACATAAAGGCATAAAGTACGCTTAGTGCATTCAGCTTTATAAAATATTTCATCTGTTCAGCACTTCGGAGTCCCACAGCCGCTCCACATGGGTAAGCTCCAATTCTTCAAATTCCAGCTTATAAATATCCGGCTTGGACGTCTGTTCAAAGAACTCATATCCATACTTCTTATCGAAGTAATTCAGGATAATGGTCATGATATTCCCATGCGTACCTAATGCGATTTTTCCGCCTTTATGCTGTTGAATTAATTGCTTGATAACAGGAATTGCACGCTCTTGTGCTTCCTGGGTACTCTCTCCATCCGGCATTTTATATTGCTTGTCGTTGAACGATGTCCGAATGCCCTGCAGAAAATCATCTTCACTGATTTCAATCTCGACACTTCCGATTGCTCGTTCTCTGAGTTCTTCATACAGTTCAATCTCTTGGTTCGAAGCTTCTGCCAAATATTTAATTGTCTCTACGGCTCGTCTATATGGGCTGGATACAAAATATGTAATTTTCTCCTCCGCCAAAAGCTCTTTGATTCTATAAGCGTCTGCGTGTCCTTTTTCGGATAATCCCCGTTCCCGCTCGTTCCCTAATACAAAAGGTGACACTGCATGTCTAACCATATAAATGTATGTCTTCATGAGGCACTTCTCTCAGTCACTCAAATATCGTTGCAGTCTTCTCTCGGTCTTTTATAAAAATCTCTCTAGGATAAAGAATTGCAATCTCTGGCAGCTCGTTCTCTTTGAAAAATTTAAATTCTTCGATCTCCCCATCTATAGCTCTAAGCGTTCCTCTGATGATAGAGCACTCAAATACAATAACCGTATATTCTACCTGATCGCCATTACTATATTCGTATCTATATTTCGCTCCACCAAAAACACCTAAAATCGACGTAGGATGAACCATCAACCCTGTCTCTTCATATACCTCTCTGCGTAAGGTTCTTCCGGGACGCTCCCCTGGCTCAATCGCTCCCGCAGGCAATCCCCACAAAGATTCTCCTGGCTTGCGGATGAACAGAATCTCATCCTCTTTATTTCTTACTACTGCAGCTACGGAAGGCATCATTAATAATTCTGAGCCCACTTTCCCACGAATCCCTTGATAGTACTCAGACATCGGCATATTGATCATCCATCCTCTCCGTAAATGGGTTTATAATCTTTCTTTTAAAAAGCTGATCACGTTTATTTTCTCACCGTCTGGCTGAACATTACATTGAGATAACTCGACATTAAACCGCTCATCTGTCTCTATTAGTTCAATCGCTTGGCATACATATTCGATCTTCTTAGGACTACTACTCCATGCATCTCTTGTATCATCCTTTACCCAATGAAGCTCTTTACCATTAGAATAGAAATCATGAATTAACCGTCCACTATCCGTGGTTGGCTCAATCAACATCAGGTTATCTCCTTTACCTTCACTAAACCTTTGAACGGTTTCTTTCATCCTGTTTAAATCTTTTTGATCAAAATGTATTAAAATATCATCATGTTTAGACTCATCTGAGCCTGTCTCACCTAGATCGGCCGCCAACACGCCTACAAGCACAGCAATCATAAATAACTGCACAATGATTATCCATGTTCTAAATTTCATAGTTCCCCCTAAATTCTTTCCTTGGACTTCCCAAAAACCCACTATATGTATATTAGACATCACTATGAAGGAATCCTTTAGATTTCACAATATGCATAGCCGTGGACAAAAAAAGCTTCCGAACTCAAAAAATGCTGAGCTCCGGAAGCAGTTACAATGAGGTGAGACTTAGTGTTTACCTTTTGTGCCAGCAAGCTGTACGATCATAATGACAAGAACGAGCAAAGCAATGAGCTGATCAATACTCATCTGCGTCCGCCTCCTATCCCAAATGAAGGATGGCTCATCGGACGGCATTTCCTCTCCCAAGGACACTGCTTCGTTCCCCTTATACACACTATGTATCCTACAGCCTATTTATTACTTAAAGAATGCCCTGCCCGTCCGTACGTGCGAGTTCCTGCTCGACTTCATCCAGCTGATCTTCGCCAAATACTTTAAACCCATTTTTCCTCAACAGCTCCGTAGTGGTGCCCTCTCCCGGTGCTTTCGTATCCTTAAAGGTTCCATCATAAATATACAGGCTTCCGCATGAAGGACTGTCTTGTTTTAAAATAGCTAATGCAACCTGATGCTCCCTAGCCAGCTTTAGTGTGGCTTGAGCCCCCTTCATAAATGGCTCCGTAACATCGACGCCTGCCCCCGTCACTACCCGATCTCCTTGCCGCTGTGCGTCAGGACGAGGGGTTGGCAAACCTCCCACTACCTCTGGACAAATATGGACAAAACGCCCTTCCTCATACCACTTTAGGAATCGGGCATCGAGACACGGAACATCGCCATTATCATAACGTACTTTATGCCCTAACAGACATGCGCTCACTAGAATCTTCCCTGTCATCGTTATCGCCACCAGTCCGTCTAGTATTTAATATATTGCTATATTATTTATGACTAGAAACGGATATGCAATATCGAAATGCCTGTCCACGAAATGTTTGTGCTTGATACACAAAAGAAGACTCGTAGTACACATATAGAAAACCATTATTTCTGATATTGAGGGGTTTTCTCCATCCGATACCGGCTCCAGCAGGTCCATAATAAATCCGCCATAAAGTAGAACCCCACGATCGGAAGCACGAATTTCCAAATAGGCTGAACACCCGAATATAAAAGCTCCATAAGCGGCTGAATTACATACACACTAGCTACTGAAAGCCCCCACCAATATAGAGAAAAACGCAGGCAAATATGCCCTTGCAGTTGATAAGACATTCCTGAGTAATCCCACCATTGCTTATGGAATACCGTTTTTAACAGCCAACCGCTTATAAATTCAACAGCAGAAGGAATGATTAGCGCAAGAAATAGGAAAAGCGGAAGTGGCAGCGTCAAATCTCTAGCAATCAATAGCAATAGTGGAGCAAAGCCATACATCGGCTTAAATGGACCTTTTAGAAATCCTTCTTTGCGAAAGCTTCCATTACTGTATAAATTATAGGTCCCTTCCAATACCCAACCTAAAAAGGAATAGACCATAAAATAAAAAAAGTATTGGCCCACCACAGTAACTGCTATATCTCCACTTAACGAAAATATAGGAATAATCATGACCTAATCTCGCCTCCCGTTGTCATTATTTTCTTAGTTGTCCATCCGGCCCTATTATGTCTTGATCGTTCTGGAAATATGCGCACAAAAAAAGACATAACCCAAAAGGTTATGCCTCCATTCCAGAATTCCAGGAGTAAAAGTCTCCCACTTGTTACCTTCTAATTATTTATGCTCTTCTTCATGAGGTGTCGTCAGCAACTGATCGTCGTTTGGTTTCTTCAGTGCATCCATCTTAAGCTCACTGCGTACGCCAAAGTTTGAACCGTACTTTTTCTCAAAGTTTCCTGCTAGAGCCTCACCACGTTTTTGCCGGTAACGGCTGTTCTCATTCCGACTACGCATTCCATTTCCTCCCTGTTGGCAAAGATCTGTGAAATTTGCGAAAAGCTAAGACGAACTTGGAGAAAACACTCTGATGAGGTTGTACTTTTATTTATTATACAATACTTACTATATTCATCAACAAAAACAGACTGTCCCCTAAAGGACAGCCTGTCTTCCGAATCATTTACTCCAAATTATCGGGAAGCGGATCTGGGTGTGAGGATTCAGCAGGTTTGGCTACCCACTCATCTGCCTCTGGCTCGATGTCTACACCGTTCTCCATCTTCTTAATTTCAGCTAATGAATCGCCTTCTTTATTTTCCTTGTTGCGGATTTCCGCTTCATCTTGTGTGTGATCGGACATGTGAAATCCTCCTCAGGTGCTTTGCTTTTTTTGTTCCTTAGTTATAGTTACCCGATGGAGTGTTTTGCAAACATAGTCCAATTAAAAGAATAATTTAAGGGTACATCATCCACGCTACAAGTGGGCCGATACAAGAGCCAACTATGGCGCAAACAGTCATCGCAACCGAGCTCATCGAAACGGATTGTTCACCATATTCCAAGGCCTTTGCTGTTCCTAGAGCATGAGAAGCGGTTCCTAGACCAATTCCGATTCCAACCTCACTACGAATTCTAAACAGTTTGATGATAAAAGGTCCGCCAATCGCACCTGTAAATCCAGCAATCATAACAAATACAGAGGTTAAAGAAGAGTCCCCACCTAAGCTGTTCGAGATCTGTATCGCTACAGGTGTAGTGATCGATTTAGGTAATAAAGATAAAACATATAATTTAGAGAAGCCTAGACCTGCCGCCAAAAGCAGTCCACTAAACATCCCTATAAGCAGACCTACAATGGCTCCGCCCAGAATTGCCGGGAGATTCTCAATCAACACATTACGTTGTTTATATAATGGGTAGGCTAACGATACTACAGCAGGACCGAGCAGCTGATTAATCCATTGGCCGCCTATCATATATGTATCATACGGAATATGAAAATATAGTAGTAAAGTTACAACAATCACTGTTGCTGTAAGCGCGGGAATAAGTACAGGAATACGAAATCGTCTATATACTACTGACATCATCAAATAAATAGCTACGTTAAGCAGTACAATACCTGTTGCGATAAAAAACATTATATTTCCTTCCCCTTTTCGCTTAGTCTCTTGCCGCTCCATCCCGCTTTCAGCTTGTTGTTTACGCTAGTAAGCCATTGGCTAGAATGTGCAGCTGCGGCAATCGTGAGAACACTGCTAACGATAAGGATTAGGATTAATAGTAAACCTCTACCACTAAAGATATCCATATGATTCACGATCCCAGCTGTCGCTGGAATAAAAAATAACGGAAGATAAGCTAATATCGTTGTAGCACCCTCTTCAATCCACTTCACAGGCACGACCCTGAATAGCAATAGAACAAAAAGTAACAGTAATCCTACGATACTCCCGGAAACGGGGAGATGCAGTTGCTTTTGCAGATAGTCCCCAGCCAAGTAGAACAAATATAGCAGGAACACTTGGATAATAATGCGAATGATTTTCATGATGCAGGATCCCTTCATTATTAAGTTAAAGCGATAGCGCTAATATGGAGTCACCTTCATAAGGGTATCAGAGTTTTCATGAAACTTTCAATTACTTTTTGAATCTTATAAGAAATATCGCAAAAAAACCTGCAAAATCCCCAGAATACAGAGACTTTACAGGCTCAAAGATTAAGATTCAATTTCGTTAAACCCACTGAATTACTTGCTCTGCACCTTGACGCGTCTTACCACGTGGTTCGTTCAGCCGATATCCGAAAGCTGCCATACAGGAGATTCCAAAATGCTCAGCGTCCAAAATCCCTTCTTCTTCCAGAATCTGCTCAACCTTAGCTTTATCAAAACCTTCCATTGGGCAGGAGTCGATCCCGATTAACGCAGCTGAAGTCAGCATATTCCCAAGCGCCAGATAAGTCTGCCGGCAGCTCCATTCGAACATTGCCCGCTCATTCTCCATCAGTCCGAAATCAACCTTCAAAAACTTATCAAAAACTTTACGTTTTCCTTCCATTCCTTGCGGAGGCAACTCCTGCACATTCTCCATGATCCCTTTAATATAATCGGAGTCAGCAGCCATATCTTTAGGAAGACGTGAGAGAATAAGCACAAAATGGCTTGCGGTTGCCAATTGCTTTTGTGCGCCCCAGGCATAAGGACGTAATTTCTCACGTACTTCCGGACTTTGTACTACCACAAAACGCCAAGGCTCGAATCCGAATGAACTTGGTGACAATCGTCCAGTTTCCAGAATAAATTGAAAGTCCGATTCACTAATTTTTTTACGGCTATCGAATTCTTTAGTTGCATGTCTGAACTGATATGCAGACAGGATTTCATTCTTGTTTAACGATAAAGTATCCATGAGTAACACTCCCTTTACTTGGTTAGCATCGACGAGCATTTGACTGTTTGCCGATCACATGCTTAATATTAGTGTATATATCACTTCTTTAAAAGTACGCACAATAATGTTATGTAGTATACAAAATGATACCATGGGAGTTGAACAGCTATGCGTGACCGAAAAGGTGGCTTTGGAAATTTCCCGGAAAGCAACAAAGAAGCTTGCCCTGTAGAATTTACACTGGACGTTATAGGAGGCAAATGGAAAGGAATTCTCATCTATCACTTGATTGATGGCACGAAACGTTTTAACGAATTCCGCCGGATCTGCCCGGGCATTACCCAACGTATGCTGACCCTGCAACTAAGAGAGTTGGAAGAGGATGGGGTTGTACACCGTGAGGTCTACCATCAGGTTCCCCCAAAAGTCGAATACTCTTTAACTGAATTCGGCAAGACACTGATTCCTATTATTAAACTCATGAAAGATTGGGGCGAGGTGTACAAAACAAAACAGCTTTCCGCAGAAAGCTGTCCTGAAGGTACAGATATTACGGTGTAGCTCAATGCTGCACCTTTTATTTTTCCCCATTAAAAAACGCTGCAGCTTTTTCCTTATGTTCGTTGGTTACCTGACCGGATATCGCTTTAATGCCTGCTGCGATAATCGCTGCATCATCTGTAAATCCAAGGCCTAGAATCGCATCGGGTATAGCATCTATAGGAGAAATAAAATAAGCCAATGCACCGAAAGCAATTCCTTTCGCCCATAAAGGTGTTTTAGCGTCGACGGCACAATAATACATTGCGATAGCATCTTTAGTAAATGGAATTTTGCCTGCGAACTTTTTAGTTTTCGTCCAAAAATTTTGCGTTACCATTTCCTCATTTTCTTTGCTATATGGAAATTCCTCTGCAGTGAGCTCCATGCTATTCTTGACCTTATCTTTCTTCATTGCCGGTTCCCTCCGAAAGGTTCATATGACGTACATACCTAAAGTATTCCCTCAATTGAGGTTTATATCTTTAAGATAAACTAAAGTCCGTATCCTGAACCTACTTACGGTTAATTGATCGCTTTGATTTTCGTTAAATCGCTGCTGCATAACACTTCAAGATTCTTAAAGATTCGCTCAGCATCCCAATCCCACCACTTCAGCGCTTCAAGATATTCGATCATTTCATCATCAAAACGTTGTCTAATCACTTTGCAGGGATTTCCTCCAGCTACACTATACGCCGGGATATCCTTTACAACTGTAGAATTGGCTGCGATAACTGCTCCGTTTCCAATATGCACACCTGGCATAACCGTAACATTTTGTCCAATCCAAACATCGTTTCCGATGACTGTATCACCTTTTAGCGGCAGATCTTTTAAATCCGAGACCGCCTGTTCCCAGCCATGGGCCATGATATTAAACGGATAGGTCGAAACCGAATTCATCCGGTGGTTGGCACCATTCATGACAAATTCAATGCCTTTGGCAATCGCGCAGAATTTTCCAATAATAAGCTTATCGCCAATAAAATCATAATGATGAGTCACACGTTCCTCAAACTTCTCTGCACCGTTTATATCATCATAATAGGTATAATCGCCAACAATGATATTGTCTCTTGTAATCGCATTTTTTATATAGCAGATACTTTTAATTTGTTCATTGGGATAGAGCGTATTCGGGTTCGGTCCATATTGTTTCATAGTTTGCGCCTCGCTCTCTTTTGGATAAAACATAGCAGAGATCAGAGCTGAATTCAAATCATGCACGATTCATAAACATAAAAAAGCGGCTACCTGCCGGTAACCGCCTATCTTTTATCTACTTATATTGTTAAAGCTCGTTCTGCTTCTACTTCTACCTCTATCTTTTCGATAAAACCTCAGCCTCATACTGTTTCACTTCATTTAGCCAGCTTTCCCGGACCGGTACGCCATTCTTCGCACAATAATAATCCCAAATGGCTCCAAACGGATACGATTTAAATTCCTCGACCAAAGCAAGT
Organism: Paenibacillus sp. FSL E2-0190; assembly: GCF_037992965.1. Lineage (NCBI taxonomy): Bacteria > Bacillati > Bacillota > Bacilli > Caryophanales > Paenibacillaceae > Paenibacillus > Paenibacillus sp. FSL E2-0190. The sequence continues at coordinate 2,654,868 of NZ_CP150306.1, read as the reverse complement.
CTTGAAGTGTAATCTCCATCCAGCTCAATTTGCTTCAATTGCTCGATTGGCTCCAGCATAGCACGAAGCAAAGCTTTTAATGTATTTCGTGTTCCGATCACCCAAGCAGCAACATGATTGATGCTTCCGTCAAAAAAATCTAATCCAATATGCGTTCTGCCCAGAAACTGACCACGAACCAGTTCACGGGCAATCTCGAGCAGCTCATCGTCCATAGTAACCACATGATCACTATCCCAGCGTACTGGACGGCTAACATGCAGCAGTAATTGATCCCCAAACAGCAGCCAGGAAGACAGCTTATTCGAAATCGTCTCGGTTGGATGGAAATGCCCAGCATCGAAGCACACCGCCTTACCCCGGCTTAGCGCATAACCCATATAGAATTCATGTGAGCCAACCACGTAACTTTCCGAACCAATACCAAACAGCTTACTTTCTACAGCATCAATGTTATATTGCTGATCGATTTCCTCGCTGAAGATTTCATCGAGTGACTGCTGAAGCCGTACCCTTGGTGACAAGCGGTCGATCGGCGTATCTTTATAACCATCTGGAACCCAAAAATTAGTGACACAAGGCTGACCTAATGCTTGACCAAAGGACTCGGCGATTCGACGTGAGGCCTTGCAATGAGCGATCCAGAAGTTGCGGATCTCAGGATCTGGGTGACTCAATGTGAAGCCATCATTTGCTTTTTCATGAGAAAAACAGGTAGGATTGAAATCCAATCCGAGTCCCTGCTCTTTGGCCCAGCTCACCCAGCGCTCAAAATGCTTAGGCTCTAACGCGTCGAGATCTACAGTCTCTTCTGTATCCGCATAAATAGCATGTAAATTTATTTTATGTTGCCCTGGGATGAGTGCTAGAGCCTGTTCCAAATCCCGGCGCAGCTCCTCCGGATTCCCGGCCCGCCCCGGGTAACTTCCGGTGACTGCGATCCCGCCGCTCAGTTCTTTTTCCTTATTCAAAAAACCCTTCACATCATCACCTTGCCAACAATGCAAAGAAATCTTAATTTCCGCTAGCTGCTCCAACACTTTATCTACTTCGATCCCATGCTGTGCGTAAAGCTTTTTCGCTTCATTGTAGCTGTTCTGAATGCTCTGTAAGCTCTCTTTACTCTGCTCCATGTTTGAGCCTCCTGATTTTTAACTTAGTGTGTTTTAGATGAGGCATTTCTGCCTCTCTTTAGCTCGTTTTCCGCGTACTCCGCTCAAAGAGAGGCACTTTTGCCTCTCTTTAGCTCGTTTTCCGCGTATTGCGCTCGATGAGAGGCACTTTTGCCTCTCTTTGGCTCGTTTTCCGCGTATCGCGCTCGATGAGAGGCACTTTTGCCTCTCTTTAGCTCGTTTTCCGCGTATCGCGCTCGATGAGAGGCACTTTTGCCTCTCTTTAGCTCGCGTTCCGCGTATTGCGCTCGATGAGAGGCACTTTTGCCTCTCTTTAGCTCGCGTACCGCGTATCGCACTCGATGAGAGGCATTTTGGCCTCTCTTTGGCTCGTTTTCCGCGTATCGCGCTCGATATGAGGCACTTTTGCCTCTCTTTAGCTCACTTTCCGCATACGCCGCACGATGAGAGGCACTTTTGCCTCTCTTTAGCTCGTGTTCCGCGTATTGCGCTCGATGAGAGGCACTTTTGCCTCTCTTTCGCTCGTTTTCCACTAAACTTAGCTACTAATTAACGACCTGTAGCCGGGCGAACTGTGCCAAAGCCGCTTCTTTGGTCGTGGGGTCCATCCCCTTCGGTATATAAGATGTTACTTGGAATGAACGACTTATAATTTCTCTCGCCTCTTGAAGATCAGTTACAGCACCCGTGCTGATCATCTGCACCACCAGATTGCCTAAAGCCGTAGATTCCGTTGGTCCGGCGTGAATTTCCATCTCCAACAGATCTGCCGTAATCTGGCACAACAGACCGTTATTCGCACCTCCGCCAACGATATGCAACCTCTCTAAGTTGTCACCCGTCAATTGCTGGAGATCCTGAATGTAGAAATAATAAGATAAAGCAAGACTATCAAATACACATCGAGCCATTTCCCCAGGTGTTTGAGGGACCAGCTGTCCTGCTTCCACACAATAGCTGCGGATCTCGTCAATCATGCTCTGTGGATTCATGAACCGTTCATCATTGCAATAAATGATCGATCTAAAAGGGATTTCTTGTGCTGCCAGCTCTACCAGCTCGCTGAAGCTGTATTGTCCGCCGTACTCCTCACGAACCTTTTGAATCAACCACATGCCCATAATGTTTTTAAGAAACCGGAATGAGCCGTAGGCTCCCCATTCATTCGTATAGTTACGTAACATTGCCTCTTTACTTGTGATGGCTGAACCCCGTTCCACCCCGATGAGTGACCAAGTACCACTACTGAGAAATCCCCATTTCTCGCTGTTTGCTGGAACCCCTAATACAGCTGATGCTGTATCATGAGAGGCTACTGCTATGAACTCGCAATCTGGAAGATCACCGCGAGCCGCCAAGTCCTCCGTCAACCTCCCAACGGGTTCCCCAGGTTCTGTTAAGGGAGGGAATTGCTCTTTTGAAAGACCAAGCACCGACAGAAGATCCTCATCGTAATCACGAGTGTGAAGATTCAGCATCCCAGAGGTGGAACCTATCGTCACCTCACTAATCTTGCGACCCGTAAGCCGATAATAAAGATAATCAGGGATCAGGAGGATGGAATGTGCTGCTTCCAGCTCCGCCTGATCATGCACAAACAGCTGATACAACGTATTAATCGGGAGATATTGTATCCCCACCTTTTCGTAAACGCTTTCAGTTGAGATATTACGATGCAGCCTCTCTATCGCTCCATCTGTACGGGAGTCACGATAAGAAAAAACCTCATGGATCCGCGCCCCCTCCTGATCGAGAAGTACATAATCGACACCCCAAGTATCGATGCCCACGGTGCAGCGCTCGATCCCTCTAGCCTTGGCCTGCTGTAAGCCCTTGACGATTTCAGCAACTAAATAATCTATATCCCAATAAAGATTACCATTTTGTTCAGCGAATCCATTACTGAAGCGATGAATTTCTTCTATAGACAGGGTTCCTCCCGGCTGCTGCAAGGTTCCACAGACCACTCTCCCACTAGAGGCTCCGATATCAACAGCAATGTGATACTGCATTTGATTATGAGCTTGTGTATTCATCCCTATACAACACTCCTTATCTCCTATCAGCCTACTAGCAAAGCGAATACGATTCCTGGACCATGCACGCCTATCGTCAGATCATTCTCAATATCCGCTGAACGGCTAGGTCCGGAGATAAAATGGATGCCCGCCGGCAGCCCCGATGGCCCAGCTTCATCAAAATCAATAAGCACCTCACCGAGACGAGTCTTCAGCCGCTCCAATGGCACGATGGCAATTAATGCGGTAGGTAATAAGCTGACTGAACGGCCTTTATCCTCAGAGGACAGCACAGTAATGGAGCCTGTATAGGCAACTGCATAATCCGCAATCACAATTCCAATATCAGCCTCGGCCGCCCTAGCTTTCCATGCCTCCTGATCATCCGTATTCCAGACAGACACCCGTGTATCTGTGAGTTCCTCCTCTAGTCGAAGTGCTGCTAGCTCGGTGACATTTTGCCGGAGAATATACCGTGCGAGCATCTCATTGACTTTGCTGACGATAAAAGCCTTGGCTTCATCCATATCCTGCACACGAAATACATGGCCACCGGCACTTTGAAAATTCGCCGTAAATTGTTCAATCCTTTCCTCCGGACTCCACTTGAATTGCTGCCAGTACTGCGGTGCGCCGCGAAAAGGGTGTGCGGGAGCTTCAGTAATTCTCGGCCGCTTCAGGCGGCGAGCGATATCATTCATGAATCCCTGCTGCTTTTCACGTGAATCCTGCTCCATACGTTCCAACCAGTTACTGTGCGTCTCTTCAGTCATGTCCGGCCCCTCCTTCCAGCTCTTCCCGCTTCCGCTTCGCTAGTAAATCTTCCATTCGCTTCTGTATCGCCGGGTCCATTTCGCGACTGTTCTTGTCTAGCTCCTGTTGCAGCCCCTTCCAGCTCTCACGGAAGGATTGATCTGCCAGCTTCGGGGCGATCCGATAATTGTTCCAGCCTTTCAGCGGCCCCAGTTTCGACGGAATTCCTCCGTCTCGCACGAGCAGCATTTGCCCGATTCTACCTACCTTCATCACATTACTAAATCGCTGTGACTTCGCCATAATCGCCCCAAAACCCTTCATGCCGAGACCTTCTGCCTTATCCCCATAACCACGTTCAACCTTCCGCCGCCGTAAATAGATGAGCATATCATGCAGAGGAATTTTGACCGGACAGGCTTCATAACATGCTCCGCATAGGCTAGAGGCTGAGGCGATGTCATCCCATTGATCTACATTTTTATTCAGCGCCGGGGTCAACACCGCTCCTATAGGTCCGCTATACGTTCCCCCATATGCATGACCGCCAATATGACGGTAGACAGGACAAGCATTCAGACAAGCTCCACAGCGGATGCAATTCAGCAGCTCCTGAAACTCAGGATCGCCTAGCTGCTCAGATCGGCCATTATCAAGAATAATAATATGCTGCTCTTCCGGCCCATCACCATCGTTGGTTCTGCGGGGACCAGAAATACCCGACATATATACCGTTAACTTCTGCCCTGTTGCCGAACGAGGCAATAATGTAGCCATCACTTCAAGATCACTCCACGAAGGAATAATCCGCTCCATCCCCATCAGGGTAATTTGTGTTTTCGGTAAAGTGGTGACCATACGAGCGTTGCCTTCATTCTCGAACAGCACCATCGAACCCGTCTCTGCAATAGCAAAGTTACAGCCAGTCATTCCGATATCCGCATCAAGGAACTTCTCTCTCAGCTTTCGCCGTACAAATCCAGCAAGGATAGTAGTTTCAGGCAAAAGCTCCTCCCCTGCCTCTTTGGACAACAGCTCGGCAATCTGGTAGCGGTTCTTATGAATCGCCGGAATAATGATATGTGACGGGGTTTCCCCGGCAAGCTGGATAATATACTCCCCCAGATCCGTCTCTATGGTCTCCACACCAATGGATTCCAGCGCCTTATTTAAATGCAGCTCCTCAGTAACCATTGATTTGGATTTGACCACAGAAGCTGCCTGTTTTCGCTGCGCGATTTCAAGGGCAATCTTCACAGCCTCTTCACCCGTTGCTGCAAAATGAATATGTGTGCCGTTTGCTCTTGCCTTGTCTGCAAAAAGATTCAAATAGTAATCAAGATGGGCGATCGTGTGTAGACGGATTTGCCGCCCACGTTCACGCCACTCTTCCCAGTGGCCATGATCGTTAGCTGCTTTTTGTTTTCCATCACGCAGTCTCTCCGTGGTAAAACGAACAGCCTTGCGTAAAAAGTCATTATTCAGTGCCAAGTCTGCACGCTCTTTTACTGTTGCTGGCTTCCCGTTCTCTGATTTCGCCGTTAGATTGGTGGTGGTTTGACTCATTTATCAGTCACCCCCTCATACAGTAGTTCTGCTAAATGCATAACTCGAACGGGTTCGCGGCGGTAACGCAGATTCCCGGCAATATTCATCAGACAACCCATATCCAGACCCGTTAGGATTTCTGCTTCCGTCTCCAGCACATGATCTGATTTCTCAGTGACCATCGCCCCGGAGATATCAGACATTTTCACGGCAAAGGTTCCACCAAACCCACAGCAGTCCTCAGCAAAAGGCAGTGGTACCAGCTCCATCGCCTTCACATTTTGCATAAGCTGCATAGGTTCGTCGCGAATCCCTAGAATCCTTGTGCCATGACAGGAAGGATGATAGGTAACCTTATGCGGAAACACTGCTCCTAGATCAGTTACGCCAAGCACCTGCACCATAAACTGGCTGAATTCATAGGATTTACGTTGCAAATTCTGCGCCTTGACCAGATTAACCGGATCATCCTGAAACAGCTTAGGGTAATGATGAAGCATCCCCGTACAGGATCCGGAAGGTGCAATGACAAAATCACTGTCATCGAAGGCCTGCAGAATCGTAAGTGCAGCTTGCCGCGCTTCATTCCAATATCCACTGTTGTACGCAGGCTGTCCGCAGCAGGTCTGCACCTCCGGGAACTCCAGCTGTACGCCATATCTGGCCAGCAGACGAGCCATGGCTTCCCCGACCTTCGGGAACACGGCATCGCTGACGCAGGTTATAAACATCGATACCTTCATGCCTTCACCTCCTGCACAACTATTTACTACACCGTCGTTATTGCGATGTTCAGCTTCTGCAACTGCTTCATTTGTTCTTCAACAGGGCTGTAATCCGTTATTAGAACATCCACATCACTAGGAGCCGCAAAATGTGTGAACGCTTGAATTCCGAATTTACTGGAATCGCATAATAAGATCACTTGCTCCGCTATAGAAATCATCTTTCGTTTCACCATAGCTTGCAGCTCATTTGATTCACTAGCGCCACGTTCGAGATGAAATCCTTTGCAGGAAAAAAACATTTTATCCACGTGATACAATTCAAGCGAACGTTCTGCTAAATGACCCACATAGGACATTGATCTGCGGCTCAGTTGCCCGCCTGTAGAAAAGACCTCGATCCGCTCCTTCCCGCTTAACTCTGCTGCCACTCTAGTAGAATTGGTCAACACAGTGAGAGGCATATCCGGCAAATGCGAAGCCATATACCAAGCCGTTGTACTGGCATCCAGTAAAATCCGATCGCCCGGCTTAATCATCATTACCGCCTCACGGGCAATCCGCTGTTTCTCCGCTGCATTCATGATTTCTCGTTCGGCATAAGGAGTCTCCGGTTGCCGGTCACGCAGGCTAACTGCTCCGCCATGCGAACGCAGCAGCCGCCCCGCTTTTTCCAATCGATCCAGATCGCGGCGAATGGTTTCTTCCGTCACTTGGCATAATGTACTCAATTCTGAGACACGGATGCTGCCACGTTCATTCACTAGTTCTACGATTCGTTCATATCTGTCTGCAATCAGCATGATTTCCCTCCGTTATCCCTATCTATATTCAAGCTACTTCTTATCTAGTAAAAGCTGCTGGCACTCCACCGTCGATTGTCAGCATACAACCCGTAGTTTTCTCTGACTTGGAAGAAGCAAAAAAAGCAACGCCTTCGGCAATATCACGTGGATAAATATTAACTAGCAGCGTCGTGCGTTTACGGTAATGCTCCTCTAATTGATCCGGCTCAATCCCGTAAGCAGCCGCCCGTTCATTACGCCAGTTCGAATTCCAGATGGCAGATCCTTGTAGAATTGCATCGGGCAGAATCGTATTGGCACGGATGCCAAACTCTCCACCTTCAGCTGCTATGCAGCGGGCCAGATGGGCTTCGAGCGCCTTGGCAGAACTGTAAGCCGAGACGCTTTTACCTGCAAAAATAGAATTTTTGGAGCCGATGAATACCATGCTGCCTCCGATTTTTTGCTCCTTCATCACTTTAAAAGCTTCGCGTGCAACGAGAAAATATCCTGTGCCCAGCACAGAAATATTCAAATTCCACTCTTTCAATGAAGTCTCATCAAATGGACTGGAGGTTGCAAGCCCAGCATTATTAACAATAATATCGACCCCGCCATAAAAAAGGGCTGTCTCCGCATAAGCTGCGGTTACCTGCTCTTCCTGAGTTACGTCCATTTTAACGGCGAATGCACGATTTTCACCAAACTTAGCGTTAATCTCTTCCGCTACTTTTTGTGCACCCTCCAGATTGAGATCTGCCAATACAACATGCGCTCCTTCTGATACTAAACGACGAGCCGTCTCACTCCCAATTCCCCCGGCACCACCTGTAATAAAGGCAACTTTACGGGAGAACTCCGCTTCTGCCGGAGCCAATGATAATTTATATAATTCCAGGGGCCAATATTCCACATTGTACGATTCATTCTCACTTAGAGAGACGAAATCTCCCAGCGCAGTAGCTCCGCGCATAACAGCAATCGCCCGGTGATACAAGGCTCCGCTGATCTTAGAATTGCTCCAGCTTTTACCTGTGTTGATCATGCCCACGCCAGGGATCAGGATCACACGTGGCGCAGCCTCGAACATTACATCGCCTTCATGTTTATTACGGTCGAAGTACGCTTTGTACTGCTCCTTATAATCGCTAATCGCTTCGCTCAGCTTCGCCTTCAAGCCATCGATATCATTGGTATTTGGCTCCCACGCAACAAAAAGCGGCTTCATTTTGGTATGTACCAAATGATCTGGACAAGCTGCGCCTACACCGGATAACTTCTCCGAGTCAGCCCCTCCTACAAAACGCAGCACATCCTCCGCATCGTCGAAGGTCAAAATCATTTTACGCTCATCGCTGACCGCGCCTCTGATCAGTGGCATCACTGCCGCCGCTACAGCCCGCCGCTCTGCTTCTGGAAGTGCTTCTGATTTGCGGCCGCCAAATAGGTTCTGATCTTCAATTCTTTCTTCAATATAACTTTCCGCTTCGTTAATTATGGAGATTGTTTTGGCATAACAAGATTCAGGTGTATCCCCCCAAGTCACGAGACCGTGTTTCTCCATCAGCACTAATTCAGCTTTCGGGTTTGCGAGCACACCTTCGGCAATCATTTTGGATAAAGTGAAGCCTGGACGGATGTATGGCACCCATACGAAACGATCCCCATAAATCTCACGGGCAATTTCCTTACCGTTATGAGCGCAGCATAAACTGATAATGGCATCTGGATGCGTATGATCCACATGCTTGAAAGGTAAAAATGCATGCAGTAACGTTTCGATAGAAGCACGCGGATGTTTAGGATCAATCATGCAATTTGCGAGATAAGCTACCATCTCTTCATCTGGCATTTCATCACGTTCAAATAACGGGGCAATATCCTGAAGCCTTAGTCCGGTAAAGTTGCCTGCTTTCATCGTAGCAAGGTCAGAGCCGCTGCCCTTCACCCACATTACTTCTACCTCACGCCCGCGAAAATCCAATTCTATCGTTTTGCTGGAGGTATTCCCTCCGCCAAAGTTACAGACTCTGCGATCTTCGCCCAGCAGATTAGAGCGGAACACTAATGCATCCAATCCCCCGTCTAATTTCGTTTCCCGAGATGAATCCCATAAGTTTTGTACCATTTGTGAATACCTCCGTTTTTGAATGTTTGTTTTTTTGTTTATTTTTGTTTGTTTTGATTTTAAACTATTTGTTTGTGTTTGAATAGAGCGCTTTCAACAAAATTTTAAATTTTTTTCACATTTTAGACGAATCTCTATTGGATGAACTACAATAACATCGCGAATAACAAAAAAGAGCTGCCTCTTGGCAACTCCTCCCCTATTTTTCACACCAGCTTAAAGGGTGATCCAGTAGTTACATTTTTCATTCTCAATGCCATGTAGTATTCCTTTGTTCGCCTCAATAACCTTTCTCGAAGATATATTGTCCGGCTCACAAGTCAGCATGACCTTATCAATCCCCATGTCCGCAGCTTTTTTTAACAGCTCTGCCAAAAAAATCGTGCCATAACCCTTTCCTCTTTCACTGGGTCTGATACTATAACCGATGTGTCCACCGGACTTCCTCAATTGATCATTTAAGGAATGTCTTAGTTTTCCGACACCAACAGGATAAGCGTCAATCAGTAGCCAGTAGTTGGTTTGTGCTACATACTGTGGCGGAAGATTATCACCTTGTGAAAGTGCTATCCGATCCCGGATGAAATCAGGAAATTGACTGTAAGCCAGATCAAATCCGTTATTGACGAATCCATTTTCCCCCGGACCTATCTCCACAATCAGCTCAAAAATATCGCGTTCATCTGAAACACTAGCTTCCTTTAGCTCAACGAGCATAATCATCCCCACCTAGAACGTTATTAATAACTTCCCTATCAAAATTTACCGCAAAAGAGACCGGCATGCATTATTTAATTGCACATTCTACAACTAAAATGAACTTCAATGCTCACGCCTAATGTGTTAAGTGTACTTTGTGCAATTAAATTCGCCCAATTTAGCTGAATCAGCTAAATACGAGAGAAATAGTTGTACGAAGTACATCTATTTCACCGTAGTGAGAGTAAAGTAGCAATTTAGTTGTATGAAATACACTTATCTGGTCTGCACCCCTCTTTTCACAGGAATGTTCCTATTGCGCGCTCCTCCTTCCCCACTCTCGTAGTATACTTATTGGAATAAGATACAGATGTTGTATTTTCACTAAGGAGGTTTGTGATGGTAAATAGCTTTAAGAATGCCAAGGTGCAAGAACGAGTGTGGCAATCCTACCAACAGCTAGTTAATCAGTGGCCTATTCCTCTTGAAGAGCTCGATCTCCCAACCACATATGGGCTGACGCATTGTATCCTTACCGGGCAAAAGAGTAATCCCCCTTTATTTCTGTTTCATGGCGTTGGTGATAACTCGGCGGTCATGTGGCTCCTTAACATCGAGGAATTGTCGCAGCATTTTTACTGCGTTGCTATTGATACTCTGGGCGGACCCGGAAAAAGTATTCCTAATGCGCACTTTAATAAACAAAAGTTTGAGCAGGTGGAATGGATTCATGAAATAGCCAAACATCTGAGCATAGACATCTTTAATATTGCAGGGGTGTCAAATGGCGCCTATATTGCTTTTAATTATGCAACCAAGCAACCGGACAAAGTGAACCGTGTGATTTGTTTGGAAGGCGGAATGGTCACCACACCCATCAAAGCCATGCTGCAAACGCTAATGATGATGTTCCCAGAGATTCTGATTCCCACGGATCGCAATTTACTGAAAGTGCTGAAGAAGTTAAGTGCGCCTGACTCCCCTTTATTTGACAATCACCCAGAAGTAGCTGCTCATCTAATTCTTTTAATGCGAGCTCATAATCAGCAAGCTATGTTTGTTCATAAGCTTCAAAAATACGATAAAAACGCCGCAGTTGCCGTCAGAGATAAGCTTTATTTTTTAGTAGGAGAACACGCGTTAAAACAATCAAAGGACTTCATAGATATTTTGAGTATGGAAAGTTTCATTACCAAGTGATCCCCCGTGCGGGACACGGCATTAATCATGAGCAACCGGATAGAGTCAACACTGAAATCATCAATTTCCTGACCCGCGATAATGATAAATCACTTGCATCCTTATGAAAGCGTTACTATTATGAAGGTTATTACTCATACTTACTCTATTAAAGGAGAGGTTACTCATCAGATACGGAACTCTGGCCCACACATTTGGCTGCTTGCCGCTCAAGTCGTTAACTGCAACCCTTCAGAATTATGATATCGATTTTGTTCAGCTTGCATTATCCAAAGCCATTCAGGACATCGACACTTCTACCGGTAAACTAAGTCCAGGTCTTGCCAGCTATATTGGCGAACAATTTGACAAAGCAGGAATACGTATCGGTGTTTTGGGCTGTTACATCAACCCTGTTCATCCGGATCCTGTCATCCGGAGAGCTGAGATCAATCGTTTTAAAGAGCATCTTCGTTATGCCCGCCAATTCGGCGCACCTATGGTGGCAACAGAAACAGGTGCGCTGACTACTTTTCAAGCACAAGATCCGATCCATTACGAAGCTATCGGCTGGGATACGTTAAGGGCAACTGTAGAAGAACTTGCAGAGGAAGCTGAAAAATGGGGCGTTTTTCTAGGACTAGAAGGGGTCTGCACACATACACTTTCTACACCAGACAAGATGCGCCGCATCTTAGATGAAGTCCCATCAAGCTGTATAGGTGTTGTATTGGACCCTTGTAATTTTATTGGCACGGCTGCGCATTTGCAGGATCAAATTGTCGATGATTCCTTCAGATTATTCGGCGACCGTATCATTCTGGCGCATTTAAAAGATATCTATCAAGATGGTGAAAAAGCATACCACGGAAAAGCAGGCAGCGGAGTATTCCATACCGAGGCTTTCCTGCGCAAACTCCAAGTATATAAGCCAATGATCGATGTGTCATTAGAAGATATCAAGGATCTGGAGGTTAATGAAACCGTTGCTTTACTGAAGAAGCTTGCACCTATAACACAATAAAAATCCATTTCTGAGGATAGGTGTTAGCAGCAGCTGCGCATCTATCCCCAGCTTTATCTATGCTCAAAAATAATGCTTCCAGTTATTGAGCAGATGATCATCCTCTTTCTGCAGCAATTTAGAGGCATATACGATTTGACCTGTATGATAGGAATAATGCTCTGCCGCTCCGATCATAATCTTTTGAATACTCCAAGTATAATTCTCCATTCCAGCCCCCTCAGGGAAACTAATGGTGACCTCCCGTTCTAGATCAGCCTTCGTCAAATTGCCCACCACCGAACGGCTTTCTTCCCTCATACTCCCCCCTCTTCCTTCTCCTTTTGTTTATAAACTTGATAAATGGTACTTTTCTATAGGAGCTGAATAAAATAAAAAAAGGAACGATTGAATCATATTTTTTCATATTATAGCTCTAACTTGGAAGGGACGGGATTATCAATGCGATTCACATTCCCTATTCTGACCTTATCTCATGGCGGAGCACAACGTATGCTAGTAGAGCTCACCAATGGGCTGACAGACTTGGGTCATCAGGTCAATCTCCTTTTGCCTGTGGATGGCGCTATTTCTTATGATGTGCGCGCAAACGTAATCCGCTCCTCACATATGAATATTCACGAGCATGACTTTCCTCCCGGAGACGTCATTGTTTCTAATTATTTTACAACTGTCCCCATCGCCCAAGCAGCAAGCCAACAAGGAAAAGGGGTTCATGTACGTTTATCTTTATGTTATGAGCCACCTTTTTTACCGGATAACGGACGCTCCTTCCCCTCCTATCACATCACTGAGCATCTAATCGTTTTATCACGTTGGCAGCAGGAGCTGATCCGTTTAAATCATGGCATCACCGGCAGTATCGTGCCCATTGGCATTAGCTCCTCTTTTAAAAATATGAATATCCGTCACAGTCTTCAAGAGCCTTTAAACATAACAGCTATATTAAGAAAAACAGAACGAGGTTTCTCCTGGCACCGTGAGCAAGATTATCTTATAGAACAGCTGGATTACGTAAAAAGCCAATATCCCGATGTAAATATTAACTTCATCAGTCCGCCTGACGAGTTCAACACCTCAGAAATTCTCCAAAGAATGAAAGCTACTGGCAAATATCGGTTCTTTACGCCAGCAAATGATGAGGAGCTCTGCTATCACTATAACGGTGCGGATATTTTTGTTAGCTCAAGTATTTTTGATACAGGCTCTTTACCGGGACTTGAGGCCATGCGTTGTGGAGCAGCGTTAGTCTGTGTATATTCGGGCGGGAATATGGAATACGCCCATCACAAGAAAAACTGTTTGCTCTCTTATCGATATGAGAACCGGCTCGGTGAAGATGTCATCCGCTTAATACGTGATCCCAACTTAAGAACTAAATTAGCGGAGCAGGGGGAAAGATATTCGCGCAAATGGACTTGGGAAAATAGTGTCAGATTATTTGAACAAGCGATCACAGATTTATTATAAAAATATAAAAAAGCAAGTCTCCGATGGCCGAGATTTGCTTTTTTATTGATCCAAAAGAATCATTGACTAGAGAAATAATACAAGATATTATGTAAGCGTTATCAATTGCAAAATAATGAAACACTTTAGGGAAATCTAAACTAAAAGGAGAAGGAATATGGCGAAAAAAGGTAGGCAAGGTTATCGGTTGTTATTGTTGTCTTTTTTAATGCTTTTTACAACTGTTTTTTCAGCAGGATCGCAAGCTTATGCAGCAACCTGGAATCTGACTGGAGATACCAACGTACACGACCCTTCATATATCAAAGAGGGAAACACACATTGGGTATTCAGCACGGGATCAGGTCTCCAAGTGATGTTTTCAAACGATGGAACGAACTATATTCGCTCCCTCCCGATTTATAACTCGAAACCCTCCTGGTGGAGCTCTTATGTTCCCAATCAAGAAGGGCTAGATGTATGGGCTCCAGAAATTTTCTACTATAACGGTACCTATTACCTCTATTATTCTATCTCCACATTCGGCTCAAGAGTGTCTGCTATTGGTTTAGTAACTACTAAATCGATCTCCGGGGGAAAATGGACGGACCAAGGTGTCGTTATCTCGTCAAATGACGCCTCCAATTATAACGCCATTGATCCTAACATTACGGCAGATGCTAACGGAAACCTATGGATGACCTTCGGTTCCTGGAGCAACGGGATTTACATTACCTCCATCAACAAAACAACCATGAAGCCAACGGGCAACTCCTATCGCATTGCCACTAAATCCGGGGGGATTGAAGGCTCCAGCATGGTTTACAATCCAAATACCGGATATTATTATCTATTCGTATCCATTGGCCAATGCTGCTCAGGCGTAAACAGCACCTATAAAATTGCAGTGGGACGCTCAACCAGCGTACTGGGGCCTTTCTATGCAAAGGACGGTACTGATATGAAAAATGGCGGGGCTACGGTCATCGATAGCGGCAACAGTTTTTGGGCGGGTCCTGGTGGACAGGATATATATGGAACCAACGTTATCGTCCGCCATGCTTACAGTGTCGCCGAGAATGGTGCACCCAAATTGTTAATCAGTGATCTCGAATGGGATTCAGCTGGCTGGCCTTACTATAATTAACGTCTAATCGAGGAGTTGCCCCTAAGCCCTATTCTGTGATTTATGGGGCAGCTTCTTTTTACTGCTAAACCTTCTACTCTCTCTTTCGATAAATACCTGGCGAGACACCATAACGCTCCCGAAACACCCTGTGAAAATAGGTATAACTTCCAAAACCCGTCTCCTCTGCTATACGCTCTAAGGTGTAATTGGTATTGTCCATTAATCTCAGTGCCATCGCAAGCCGGATTTGCCCCGCATATTGCATAATAGAATAACCGAATTGGATTTTGAATACATGCACGGCCCTTGTCACACTAATTCCAGCATGAGCGGCTACGTCCTTTAGTCTGATCTCTGAAGTAGCATGCTCCTCCACATAACTCTTCATCTTAAGTCCGTGTAGAAGTGAAGCCGAAGATGATGCAGGTGCCTCTTCCATAGCCCGATCTAACAGTAAACATAAAGCTTTAAATAGCGCTTCTAGTATTTCAGGGCTACCCCCGTCTAGTCTTCTATTCTCCAGATCAAGCTGTTGCCATATACTTTGCAGCTTACCATCATCCGCAATTCTTACCTTTTTGGGTCGCTCACGCAGGTTCCACCAGTGGTCCACCCATTCCCCTGTACACATTACAAAATAGTCCACACTATGTCCCAGAGGACTTTTCTTTTCACCGATTCTCAGATCATATATATCATAGGGCTTAAATAATAGTAGATCCCCAGGTACTACGGTAGTCATTTCTCCATCAATGAGGACTTCACATTCCCCTTCGGCTTGCAGCCTGATGATATAGGTATCCAACCCACTGCGATATAGTTGCCGAAAAGGCTGAGTATGGCGGATAAATCCACACAAACTAATTTGAACGCTGTTTGTTTCCATCGCATTTGCTCCTCTTTCTATAGTAATCAATGACCAGATTGTTGAGGTTCTTAGCCATATAGTTTCTTCAAAGTGCAGTGAATCTCCTTCTATAATAAAGACAGAATTCATATGTAGGAGGTTATCAACCATTATGAGTAAAACTATTCGCGTCATTCAAACCGCTAAAGAAACCACGGATCGTTTAACAGAAAAGGACCCTCTGATTTTCCTTCCCGATACGTCAGGAGTCGAATCAGAGCTAATCAATATCTATGATGATCTGGAGTATCAAGAAATTGAAGGCTTTGGTGGAGCCCTTACGGAGTCCTCTGCCGTTACTATCGCTAAACTTAGTGAAGCTAAACAAAAAGAAATCATTGACGCTTATTTTCATCCTGAGCACGGCATCGGATACACCCTTTGCCGCTCACACATCCAAAGCTGCGACTTCTCACTGGGCAACTATGCTTATGTAGAGGAAGGCGATGCGGAGCTACGTTCATTCGATATTTCCAGAGATCACGAATCAATTATCCCCCTCATAAAAAATGCTGCCGCAGCAGTAGGTGAAGATTTTCGTCTGTTCTCTTCCCCATGGAGTCCTCCAGCGTTCATGAAGACAAACGGGCAAATGAACGGAGGCGGAGCTCTTAAGCCTGAATATCGTGAGGCTTGGGCTAACATGTTCGTTAAATATATTGAGGCGTACGGTGCAGAAGGGATTGATATCTGGGCTGTCAGTGTTCAGAATGAAGCCAAAGCTGTACAAAGATGGGATTCCTGCCTGTATACCGCTGAAGAAGAAAAGGATTTTGTGCGTGACTACTTGGGACCTGCTCTGGAACAAGCGGGCTTGGGCCATGTAAAAGTTATGATCTGGGATCATAACAAAGAACGGGTATATGACCGTGCTAAGGTTGCTTTTGAAGATCAAGCAGCGTCCAAATACATATGGGGAATTTGCTTCCATTGGTATTCCGGTGATCACTTCGAAGCCCTCTCTGCTGTACATGATCGTTTCCCAGATAAAAAGCTGTTCTTCAGCGAAGGCTGCCAAGAAGGTGGCGTTCATCTCGGCTCATGGAACACCGGTGAACGTTACGGACATGATATCATTGGCAATCTGAACAACTGGATGTCGAGCTGGACAGACTGGAACATTGTCTTGGATGAGCAAGGTGGACCTAATCATGTAGGAAATTACTGTGACGCTCCAATTATCGGAGATACCAAAAACGATGAAATTACTTTTGAGAGCTCTTTCTATTACATCGGGCACTTCAGTAAATATATTCGTCCGGGTGCTAAACGCATTGGTTTCTCCAAATATACAGATAAGCTTGAAACAACAGCTTTCCGCAACCCTGATGGCACTATTGCTGTTATCGTTATGAACCGCACAGAGCAAGAGCTTCCATTCACCCTGCGCTTCCATGACGAACTGGCTGAGAACATGATTCCGGCTCATGCCATTCAAACCCTGCTAATTAAGTAGCAGCGGTTCATTCCTAATAAAAAAGAGGTTCTCTTTATGCCAGCGCACAGAGAGAACCTCCTTTTTTATTAAATTCAATGAAATAGTGCTTAAAGTCTTGCCGATAGTATTTCACATAACGCTCCATACAGTGTATGTTCAAGATCCAACGAGGCAAGAGAAGCCAGGGCCGCCATCGGCGTTACTGCTGCTTTGACTACATGGTAAATTTGCTCTTTCAATTGGAAAAGAATTTGCGCACGGTTCAGAAGGCTGAACACCTCATCATCTACGGAATTCACCGCAATCCGGGCATCTGTGAACGTTACCTCCAATGAATGCTCTACCGCTTGATCCGAAATCATGATCGTAAGCGTATGTGTAGCCTCATCATAGTCCATGTTTGCTTCGATTTCTGTGCCGCCAGCGAATACCTGTACCTTCGTATCAGCAAAACCAACAAAGGACAGCTTCCACGATCTCCGCTCAGGCACAACCTTTGTATTTCCCTTAGCAGAGAGGATCTTGAAGCTCGCTCTATCCCCCATTTCCAGGATCATTTCTGTATCACACCATTGATCGTCCTGATCCTCCGCAGTATCGCCCTCATCCTCCCAGAGATGAAAATGACCCCTTCCTCCCGCAAATACACGGACCTCCATATGCCTCGGATTATCCACTGAAGAGGTAAATTGCGTCAGATCTGCCATGGGCACAATAGCACCCGCTTTAGCTAATACAGGGATATTCTCAAGATTGCGATAAAGAGAAAGCTTTCTGCCACCGTCGTACACTCTTCCGTTAAAAAAATCTATCCAAATCCCTTCAGGTAACCAAGCCTTAAATTCGGCAACGCCTACCTTTGGGTTGACCGGCTGTGTAATCGGACAGGCAATAAGTTCCGTTCCGAAATAATATTCATTGGGCACTTCATAGGCTTCATTCGACAACGCATGATGATAATACATCGGTCGGATTAACGGAAGACTATCGCGGCTGGCGTAGCGATTCATAGTGTACAGATAAGGAAGTAAACTATGCCGCAAGCGCAGGCAATCCTTCATCACATCTTCCGCAATCTTATTGAATCGCCATGGCTCCTTGCTGTTAAAGGCACTAGCAGAACTATGTAACCGCAGAATAGGTGAAAACACACCGAATTGCACCCAGCGCATTGCCAACTCATCGTCTAAATAACCATTCATATGGCCCCCGATATCATGGCTCCACCAACCATATCCCACGTTGGCGGCGTTGGCTGTGAAGTATGGCTGGAAATCCAGCGACTCCCAAGTGACAATGGTATCTCCAGAGAAGCCCACAGGATAACGATGGCTGCCAAGACCTGCATAACGGGAAAAAGTAATCTGCCGGTTGCCTCGCCGGCCGCTATCCAGATAGTGATAATGGTTCAGCATCCAAAGCGGATCTAGTCCCGGTACTTTAGTCACTCCACCCTGCTGCCAATCAATCCACCAGAAGTCCACACCTTCATCCTCTAGCGGATGATGCAGAAACTTAAAGTATGCCCGCAAAAAATTCGGATCCGTGATATCAAATTCCACAGCATCCCCTTTTTCCGGGTCCATCCCCATCTCTGCAGCAATGGCCAGATAAGGATCTTCAAAGGCCCGTACACCGTCTGCTGGATGTACGTTGAGCGTTACTCGAAGGCCTTTTTCATGCAGCCATGCCAAAAATCTTTGAGGCTCCGGAAACAGTTCCCGGTTCCAGGTATAACCCGTCCAGCCACTGCCGTACTGCGGATCAATATCGACGAGATGCCAATCCATATCTATAACAGCGACGGAGAACGGAATTCGCTCGAGCTCAAACCGCTCCATTAACGCTTTGTATTCTTCTTCTGAATATCGGTAATAACGGCTCCACCAGTTGCCAAGGGCATAACGTGGCAATAGGGGCGTACGACCGCAAAGGTGATAGAAATCCTTCAAGCAGTGCAAATAATCATGACCGTATCCAAAAAAATAAACATCGAGGCCAGCCAACGCCCGTAGCTCGACCCGTCCATCCTCTTCCAGTACTAGGGAGGTGCTATCATCAATTAACGTATACCCCGCACGTGAAAGTAGTCCGTGCTCCAGCGAAATGGCACCATCTGCATTATCCAGGGTACGTGCAGTCCCTCCCAAATCTTGGACTGTATCTCCATAATTCCAGACACTCATTAGGTGACCCGCTTCGTTTCTCACCCGAACATTGAGACCATGCCGGGAGAAAGGCTGCTTGTCATAAGTTAAATGCAGGCGCTCCGTAATCAACTCAAGTTTATTCCCCAGATCCATTACGCGGAACTCTGGAACCGGGAAATTGCGATTCACAACGGTCTGCGACGCCCGATCTTCGAAAAAACCTTCCTCACTATATTCCATCCGGATAAGCTCCGGAGTTAAGACAGTGAACCGATAGCACTCCCCCTGAATAATCGCGTCAGCATTACTGCCTGGTTCAGAATGCAGCTTTAATTGGGCCGCCAAAGGGGTTGGCTCTTTCATTATATTTCCCATCAAGTAAAAACCTCATTTCTTGTTATTCAACGCCCATATAACGGCTGAAAGCATCTGTCCGAATTTTCACCATCTTTTCGAGGCCCATCCCCCGTAGCTGCTTCACATAGTCATCCCACTGCTCGTCAATAACACCTGAGATTATAAATTGAGCACGCATTGTATTGACGTAACTATCAATATCGGTGGTCAAGGTCGGCAGCTCCTGAAACTCTTCTGCAGTGTACATTACGTTGGGGAAAGGTGGTGTTGTGTAGTCACTTCCCAGCTTATCGAGTTGTAGCTTCAGTCCATCTCCGGTTTTAGGATTTAGAAAGATGGTCTTTTCAAAAGCTGGGCTTACATATTTCGGCCCAAAATCCCGGAGTGACTGTTCCCAATACCAAGCATCCGCACTGGTGCCGGTTGGAGGGTCCATCAATGTATACGTACCGTTGTCATTTTTCTTAATCACCGTTCCAATGGCACCCCAGAAATTCTGAATGCTGGCTTCATTGGTATAGAACTGATCCGCCCAGCGTGCTGCAATTTCTGGATACTTGCAGGATGTGGTGATCAACAGCTCGTTGCGTTCCAGATTCATCCCATACGGGTTCCCAACGGTGTAGCGCTTCCCGTCTGGTCCAGCAATTGGCGGAATGGTCACATATTGATCACTCCATTTGCCAAACATAGCGTCTGGCGTCCACTGATAAGAGAAGCCTACGATTGGGGCATCCGGATTTAGAAACTTTGCCGATCTCATCGTTTCGTCTTGAGTGAATACTTCTTTATCAAGTAATCCGTCTTTAAACAATTTGCTCTCCCATTTGAGCCCTTCTTTGTATTCCTCTGAAATCGGGTAATAAACCGCATTTCCGTCCTTGACCACCATGAAGTTATTATTCAAATCTGCAATTCCGAAGGGACTGATTAGATCATTACTTAATTCGATAAAAGGAATCTCATCCTGTTTTCCGTTTCCATTCGGATCTTGTTCTTTGAATGCTTTTAGCACGTTATAAAGATCGTCTATCGTATCCGGTACCTTCAAACCCAATTTGTCCAGCCAGGTTTTATTAATCACAGGCTGACGTGAGCTTTTAGGACGTGAGGGTAATCTTGCAGGCAGCGAGTAGATTTTCCCGTCAGGAAAGGTGCTGATTTTTTTCATTTCCGGTGTTTCTTCCATAGCTGCTTTGAGATTAGGCATGTTTTGCTCAATATAATCATCTAACGGCCGAAATAAGCTTAAGTTATTGACGATATCCGCATCTCCAAAGGTCTGACTCCCTAAAATGATATCTGGTAGTGTGCCGCTGGCCAGCATAATAGACTTCCGTTCACTCCAATCATTGGAGGACATCACCTGCCACTCGATTTTGACATTCGTGTTCTTCTCCAAATCCTTGAGCCATTGATTCTCGGTAAAAGAATCTCCCATGCTTACCCACCGGACAGTGAGTACTTTCAGCGTCACAGGCTTATCCACTATCGGCAATCCTTCTTTGTTAAATTCGCCCGTCTCAGGTTCAACAGAATTAACCCCATTGCTCCCTTTACAGGCAGTAAGGCTAGCAAGCAACGTTGTCACTAAAAGAATGACGGTGATTGTTCTATATATCCTGTTTTTTTGTTGCTTTTTCATAACGTTCTTGCTCCTTACGAATGAATGTTAGTAGAATAGCCGAATGTACTATTCCTTCACTGCGCCGATCATTACCCCTTGGTTAAAGTATTTTTGTACAAAGGGGTACACACACATGATCGGAACCGTTGCCACGATAATAACAGAATACCGCATCATATTGGCGAGTCGTAGTGCGATTTGCGCAGCTTCCCCGGTTCCCATCCCCGATTGCATCTGATTGGTGATCAGAATATTTCGCAGAATCAGCTGCAAAGGATACATATTAGGATTTTTCAAATAGATCAAGGCATTAAAATATGAATTCCAGTAACCAACGGCGATCCATAGACCCAGCACGGCAATAATCGCCTTCGATAGTGGCAAAACGATCTGTACAAAATATCGAAGATTTCCACAACCATCGATCTGTGCAGCTTCCCATAAATCTCCCGGAATACTCGACTGAAAAAAGGTGCGGGCAACGATAATGTTAAACACCCCAACGGAGAAAGGCAGTACCATCACCAGAAATGTGTCGTACAGATGGAAATCACGGATCGTTAGAAAAGTCGGAATTAACCCCCCATTAAAAAACATCGTAAAGATGAAAAACAGGGAAAGATATTTTCGCCCCACAAGATCCTTTCTGGACAACGCATAGGCCGCAGAAATATTTACAATTAAACCGATTGCGGTCCCTACCACCGTATACATGATGGTATTCCAGTAACCGATCCAAATATTTTCATGACGCAGCAGCTCTTTGTAACCATCGAAGGTGAACCCTTTAGGAAATAACCAAACCTGCCCCCCCGCCACCGCGGAAGGATCACTGAACGAAGCAATGACGATAAAATATAGCGGATAAATTAAGATAACTAGAAAAATTGCTGATATAACATACATCACTATTTCCATTATAGTATCCGAAGAACGATTCTTCTTTATTTTCCCCACATTCCCTTTAGTAACTGTCTCTAAACCTCCCATTTCAATGCTCCTCCCTTCTACCACAAGCTATTTTCGCTTAGTTTTTTAGAAATCTGATTGACCATGATCAATAAAATAAAATTAATAACGGTGTTGAACAGGTTGATCGCCGAGGAAAAGCTGTATTGACTGCTGAGCAAGCCAATTTTGTAGACATAAGTAGAAAGAATTTCGCTTGAAGTGATGTTCAAGTCATTTTGCATTAAGTACACTTTTTCAAACCCAACCCCAAGCAATCCACCGACCCGCAAAATAAGCAAGGTTATCGCTGTTGGCATCAGCATCGGAATATCAATATAACGAATTTTATGCATCCGGCTTGCTCCGTCTACGGTTGCCGCCTCGTACAAGCTAGGATCAACTGCGGAGAGCGCAGCGATAAAGATAATGCTGTCCCAGCCGACATGCTGCCACACATCTGACCAAACATACACACTGCTGAATAATCCAGCGGAGCCAATCAAATCAGGAGCCTCTTTTCCAAAAAGACTATATATATTGCCCAGCAGTCCGGTGCTAGGTGAGAACAAAATCATCATTAAACCCACCATTACTACCGTGGAGATAAAGTGCGGCATATAGGACACCGTCTGGAAAAAACGTCTGAACCGGTTTGGTCTCATCTGGTTAACCATCAGCGCCAGTATAATTGGAATCGGAAAGGTAATCAGACTGTACACACTGATGATCAATGTGTTTTTAATCGTTGATGAAAATTGATAGGAATGAAAAAATTTCTCGAAGTACTTGAATCCAGCCCAAGGGCTGCCTCCAATTCCCAACGCCGGGCTATAATCCTTGAAAGCAATCAGCACCCCGTACATTGGCTTGTACGCGAATAATAACGTCAGAACTACAGCAGGAAAAAGCAATAGATAGAGACCCCAATTTTGTTTGATTTGTCCGAATTTCCGCCCGAAATGAAGTGGACTAGATTTCATGACATCCCCTCCTTATTTAAAATAGAGAATGCTACCCCACAGCTATCCTGCAGGGCAGCACCTTTTTCGAAAGACGAATAGGTTATTTCACGTTCATATAACGGCTGTAAGCATCCGTGCGAATCTTAACTAACTTTTCAAGTCCCATTTTATTAAGCTTGCTCACATAATCATCCCAGCCCTCGTCAATTCCGCCTTTGCTAATAAATTGCGCCCGCATAGTATTCACATAGCTGTCGATATCCGTAGTCAAGGTTGGCAGCTCCTCGAACTCCTCAGAAGTGTACATTACGTTAGGGAAAGGTGTGGTTACATATTCACTGCCCAGCTTATCCAGTTGCAGCTTCAGTCCATCTCCACTTTCAGGGTTCAGGACAATTTTCGATTCAAAGGATGGGCTCACATATTTCGGTCCAAAATCACGTAGCGATTGATCCCAATACCAAGCATCTGCGCTGGTTCCAGCTGGTGGATCCATCAATGTATAAGTGCTATCATCGTTTTTCTTAATAACCGTTCCAATCGCACCCCAGAAATTCTGAATGCTCGCTTCGTCAGTATAGAACTGATCTGCCCAACGTGCAGCAACCTCAGGATATTTGCAGGATGTGGTGATCAGCAGCTCATTACGGTTAAGATTCATCCCAATCGGATTCCCGATCGTATAACGTTTACCATCTGGTCCGGCAATCGGTGGAATCGTCACATATTGCTCGCTCCATTTCCCAAACACGGCGTCTGGAGTCCATTGGTACGTAAAGCCTACGATTGGAGCATCCGGATTCTGGAACTTAGCCGATCTCATCGTATCGTCCTGAGTGAATACCTCTTTATCTAGCAAGCCTTCCGCATACAATTTATTTTCCCATTTGAGACCTTCTTTGAACTCCTCCGAAACAGGGAAATATATCGCTTTTCCGTCCTTGATAATCATATTATTGTTATTCAAATCGGCAATTCCGAAAGGACTGATCAAGTCATTACCAATTTCAATAAAAGGAATCTCATCTTGTTTTCCATTCCCATTCGGATCTTGTTCTTTAAAAGCTTTGAGCACGTTATAAAGCTCATCAATCGTTTCAGGCACCTTCAAGCCCAATTTGTCCAGCCAGGTCTTGTTAATCACAGGCTGACGTGAGCTTTTTGGACGTGCAGGAAGTCTTGTTGGCAGGGAGTAGATTTTCCCGTCAGGAAATGTGCTGATTTTTTTCATTTCTGGGGTTTCTTCCATAGCTGCTTTGAGATTAGGCATATTTTGCTCAATATAATCATCAAGCGGCCGGAAAAAGCTCAGATTATTTACGATATCGGCATCCCCAAAGGTTTGATCTCCCAAAACGATATCCGGAAGCGTGCCACTTGCCAGCATAATGGACTTCTGTTCACCCCAGTCATTGGAGGACATTACTTGCCAATCGATTTTGACATTCGTATTTTTCTCCAGATCCTTCAGCCATTGGTTTTGCGTAAAGGTGTCCCCCATACTCCCCCAACGGACAGTCAGCACTTTAAGTGTCACAGGCTCATTCACAATCGGCAAGCCTTCTTTGTTATAGCTGCTCGTTTCATTTGTCGCTGCATTATTCCCTTTGTTACCGCCGCAGCCAGCAATTCCAACTACCATCGCAGCCGCCAGCAGACCCACAGTCCATTTCTTTGCAGTTTTTTTCTTACTGTGTTGACTCATCTCTTAATCCCCCATTTCAATTTATCAAAATGCATCTGAATAGCTTTATAATAACTTCTTATTTTTTCGTATTCCGGACACTTTAAGACGGTTATCCAGACCTTTGAATTCGCTTACAAAAAATACAAAAGCTAAATGCTCTACTTGGGGAGATTTAATAACAGTATCCCGACTTCTGTATGTGCTATCCGGACTTTGAGGGAAATCACTAGCGAGTTCTTATGTTTTTTTCACGCAGAGGTTTTATAATGACTTTATGATCAAAAAAACAGCGAAACACAAAACCTACCCTATTCGCCATTATATAAAAGTCATGATGTTGGTTTCATTCACAGTCCTTATTCTGGATTTAGGAATCAGCATCGCTTCCATTTCCATCGTTAAGCAGCAGTCCACTCGAAATTTGCAGGATACTGCGGCACTTTACATCAATCGTATTAATCATGATTTTGCCTACATTAATCACTATATGGGCTGGACGCTTGGGAACGATGAGAGCTTACTAACGATGAATACTTACGGGGTCAACAGTATCGAGTTCTTAAAAGCAAATGATAATCTGTTCAAACGCTTTACCGAGCTGCAAAAAAACTACGGGCATGAGTATAACTTCTTCTACTATTTGAAAAATGAGACCTATTTTTTGAATTGTGCACCGATCAGCGTAACCTATACGGATTACAGGGAGCTGAAAAAGAAGATTATTTCTTATATTGATGATAAGGAGATGTATGAGAAGTTTTATTCCAAATGGACGCCTATTCTTGTGAACAACCATTATTATGTAATTAATATCGTGCCCTATTACAATCGCTATTTAATTGGACTGATCTCCGCAGATAATCTGATCCGGCCGCTACGCCAAATTAATCTTGGCGCCAATGGTTATGTTTCTCTAGTAGATGAGAATGAACAGCCTTTAACCAGTCCGATCTCCAATAGCGGAACGTTAATAACGGAAAATGGGGGATTCGCTAATCTTTTGCAATCGCGTACAACCATCAACAGCGCATTCTCAGACACCACCTTCAGCACCAAAATGGTCATTAAATATGGCATATTCGAAAAAATCATGATTGCCCAGCTGCTTATTATGTTATTGTTCTTCATTGTGACCTCCACGTTATGCATTGTTCTGCTCTTTTTCAAAAAAAGAGTGTTAGGTCCGATTCAAAGCTTCTCCGATAACCTTGCTTTCATTAATGAGTCTGGGCAACCCGCAGATTTCAAAAGCAGTGAGATTATAGAGCTGGAACAAGCAAACACTCAGTTTAAAGGCTTGGTTGAACAAATCAAAACCTTTAAAATCACTATGTACGAGCAGGAACTGGAGAAACAAAGAATACAGCTGGACTATATGAAGCTACAGATTAAACCACACTTTTTCTTAAACTGTCTGACTAGCATCTATAGCATGGCGCAAATTCATATGTATAAAGAAATTGAAAATATGACGTTGTCTACCTCTAAGTATTTCCGTTACATTTTTCAGAATGGCGAGAATTTTGTCCGGTTAGAGGATGAAATCGAGCATGTCCGAACCTACTTGGAGATTCAAAAGCAACGTTATCAGGACGCATTTATTTATTACATCGAACAAGAGGATCAGGCAGGCAGTGTGGAAATTCCACCGTTAGTGCTGCAAACCTTTATCGAAAATTCAATTAAATATGCGATTTCACGCGAACATGAAGCCGAGATCAGACTTACAGTACAACGATTACAGATGGAGCAGGAAGAAGAAATGCTCGTTATCCAGCTCACCGATACCGGTCCCGGTTTTCCACCTCAGGTGTTAGAGAAACTTAATCTTGGAGAGCCCTTGGATCAAAGTAAAGGTACGCAAATCGGCATTATGAATACGCTTAAAAGACTAGAGTACCTATATTTAAAAAGAGCAACCGTCACCTTCTCCAATTTGGAGGGCGGCGGCGCTAGTGTAATCTTATATCTTCCGAAGCTTCCTAATAAATCTAAATGAATGGAGAGCAAACTATGAATGTACTGCTTGTTGATGATGACTTTTATGTTATTGCCGCATTGCAAAAGAAAATAGATTGGGAATCACTCCACATTGATACTGTTTATACGGCTAATAATGTCGCTCAAGCACGTGAAATAATAGAAAAGCATTCTGTTCAAATTCTGATTTCAGATATTGAAATGCCGCAGGGCAGCGGACTGGAATTACTGGCATGGATTCGCGAGGGAAATTATAGTATTCAGACTATTCTTCTTACCAATTATGCAGATTTCAACTATGCGCAGAAAGCAATCGAATTGCAGAGCTTTGAATATTTCCTCAAGCCCATTGAATTTGACAAGCTGATGTTGATCATCCAAAAGGCGGTCACCCAAGCAAAAGAGCAGCAAAAAAACGAAAAAGCCATTCAGGGCGGTTACTTTTGGCAAAAAAATCAGGCGAAGATTCTTGAGCATTTTTGGCGGAAGCTAGTCAGTGGCAGTACATCATTTCCGATTAAGTTGGCAGACATCACACATGCCATTGAAGAACAAAACCTCTCCTATCAAATGAGCGATACTCTACAGCCTTTGATATTTAACTTATTCCCTTACAATGGCAGCATGGGAAAAGAAGAAAAGGATCTGTTTGATTTTGCCCTGCTAAATGTATTGTACGAATTGTTTCAGCACCCTTGTTTTACCATCGAAAACATTCTGGAATATAGAGATTATAACTGGATCGCCATTTTAAAATGGAACCAGGCACCAGACACGCAACGGCTTGAAGCATTATGTTCTTCTTTTATTCAAAAGGCGAATCCTTATTTAAAATGTGATGTCTGCTGCAATATTGGCTTATACGATAAACTGAGTAATGTAGGGAATGTTCTAAAACAATCCCTGACTATGGATGAAGAAATTACGAGATGCAGAAATCAGACCTTTTTGGTGGAGGCTTATCTGCAGCAAAATAAACCGGGCTATACACCACCGGATCTTGCCTATTTGGAAGAGCTGCTGAACCAGAATAAATTCACTGCTTTTCTTAACGAAGTTACACAATATTTAAAGGTCATGCTTAACAATAGAACACTTGAGACCTCTGTCCTTAGCTTGTTCCGTTTAGATGTAGTTCAGCTAGTCTATTCATTTCTCAATCTGAAAGGGATACGATCGCACAAATTATACTCTGGCAAAACTAATGATAAATTATCTATGCACTCTTTGGATTCAATCGAGGATATGGAAGAATATCTTAAATACCTTGTCACTACAGCCATGAAATATCGTGACTTTGCTGCCCAGCCTAAGTCCGTCGCAGAAGAAATCAAACAATACATTCATTCACATTACGGCGATGATCTGACCCGAAATGATTTGGCTGAAATTGTTTATCTCAATCCTGATTACCTGGCGAGGATATTCAAACGAGAAACTGGGGTTTCATTAGGCAGTTACGTCATCCACGTCCGAATCGCTGCTGCGAAACATCTATTAGAAACCACAAATATGTCTGTATATACCGTCGCGAACAAAGTCGGCTATAGCAACTACTCCTATTTCTCCAAGCTTTTCAAACAAGAGGTAGGTCTCCCTCCAAACGATTATAAAAAGGAACAACAATACAATCCAGCTTACTAAAAGAGGGTAACCCAGCATCTAGTTCATGGATGCTGGGTTACCCTCTTTGGAATATCTTCTGAATATTAATTACTGTCTACCTTTACTCCTACGCTGCTGATAATGATCCACCTACGAGCTTACTCTTGCGCCCAGTAATCATACGCCACGCCTGTACTCCTACACTGCCGGAGTCATTTACGCCGAGCTTACTCTTACACACAGTAATCATCCGCAATGCCTTTACTCCTTCGCTACCGGGAATCTTACACCCCTGACCTTACTCTTACATCCAGTAACCATTCGCCCCAGGTGCTTTCGGACCCAGATGACGCTATTTGCCCATTTATCGCCTTTTGAGCACAGTTTCGGACTCCAGTGCAGCTATTCATGAGATATTGCTCCAAACCGAGTGTGTTTCTGGCCAATAGCGACTATGCGGTCCGTTAGAATTCCAAATTTGCCATATAGCAACGTTTAAGGTCAACTGAGTCCGATAGCTACTTCCTACGCGGAAATCTGGAGCTAATTAGCGAAGCTTGCCGGGGATCAAGGGAAAAGACCAAGACCCCACCAGTAACTATGCGCTTCACTCTTACACACAGTAATCATCCGCCACGCCTATACTCCTACGCTACCGGGAATCTTACACCTCATACCTTACTCTTACACCCGGTAATCATCCGCTACGCCTTTTCTCCTACACTACCGGAATCATTTACGCCGAGCTCACTCTTACATCCAGTAACCACCCGCCCCACTCTCGCCTCAGGTGCTTTCGGACCCAGATGACGCTATTTGCTCATTTATCGCCTTTTGAGCACAGTTTCGGACTCCAGTGCAACTATTCCTGAGATATTGCTCCAAATCGAGTGTGTTTCATGCCAATAGCGACTATGCGGTCCGTTAGAATTCCAAATGTGCCATATAGCAGCGTTTAAGGTCGGCTGAGTCCGATAGCTACTTCGTACGCGGAAATCTGGAGCCAATCAGCGAAGATTGCCGGAGATCAAGGGGACAGCGCAACTCCGCCAGTAACCACCCGCCCCACTCTCGCCTCAGGTGCTTCCGGACTCAGATGACGCTATTTGCCCATTTATCGCCTTTTGAGCACAGTTTCGGACTCCAGTGCAGCTATTCCTGAGATATTGCTCCAAATCGAGTGTGTTTATGGTCAATAGCGACTATGCGGTCCGTTAGAATTCCAAATGTGGCATAAAGCAACG
The DNA here is from genome assembly GCF_037992965.1 of Paenibacillus sp. FSL E2-0190. Taxonomy (NCBI): domain Bacteria; kingdom Bacillati; phylum Bacillota; class Bacilli; order Caryophanales; family Paenibacillaceae; genus Paenibacillus; species Paenibacillus sp. FSL E2-0190. Next base: position 2,625,390 of record NZ_CP150306.1, on the reverse strand, counting down.
TTTAAGGTCAGCTGGGTCCGATAGCTGCTTCCTACGCGGAAATCTGGAGCAAATCCGCGAAGCTTGCCGGGGATCACGGGAAGGTTCCCCACTGCCAGTAATCTTGCAAGCTCCAAAAAAAACATAAATGCCCCAGCAGTCATAATCAGAACGGCTGGGGCATCTCTTTTACTAAATTAAGCCTGAAGCGCTACATATTTATCGCCAAGCAGATTTTTAAAATAGGTGCGATTGTATATCATACTAGGATGGGATGGATAAAAACTCAACGCCGTTTCATTGTGATGATTCGCCTTCTCGTGTTGGCCGAGACGATCATAACAAAGTGCCAATTGAAGATGCGGCAGCCAGGTATAAAAGATCCCATTCTTCATCCCCATCGAATCGTTATCCCGCGGTAGCTGAATCGCTAGCTCATACCAGTATGCGGCTGGATGCAACTGGCCTTTTTCCAGCAGAAGTGCCCCCAGTCGGCAACAGAACTCTGAACGTGGTTTATCATACTGCAAGGTTTTACATAACGCTTCAAATGCACCTTCTTTATCCCCCAACCGTTCCCGGCATTCGGCAAGCTTTAGGCAAGCCTGGAAATTATCTTCAATCCAGCCCTGCCCACCCGCTAAGAAAATCTCATAGTATTTGCAAGCCTCTTCATTTATAGCATGATCCCTTAATTCATTCGCATAATAATACTGGTCTCTCGGCGAAAATACTTCACCCTGTGCAACACGTTTTTGATAAATCCGCAAATTACGATCTGTGTATTCCTTATCTTTCTCATGTGTGATGCAGACATCACTACTAAAAGAAGGACCACTTACCTCTAAATACTCATGAACAGGCCCAATCCATTGAAAGTTGCAGCTGCGCCGAACCAGCCTGTTGCGGCGTAAACTAGCTGTGACATTTCCCGCTTCGTCAAAAGCCAGATTATATTGCATGTTCACACTGTGAATATGTCCGGGCAGGATTTCTTTTAGTTTTTTAAAAAGAATCTGATCCTCTTCCTTTATATAATCATCCGCATCAAGCCACAAAATGTACTCCTGAGTAGCTTTGCTAAAGGCAAAATTACGTGCGGCACTAAAATTATCAATCCATTCAAAATCATAAATTACAGCTCCGAAGGACAACGCAATCTCTTTCGTTTTATCCGTCGAGCCTGTATCCACGATAACAATTTCATCTACGAGACTTGTAATGGTAGACAAACATCTGTGTAAGCTTTTTTCTTCATTTCGTACTATCATACATAAACTAATCGTAACCATACTCGCCCTCCTACACGCTTTGTTTGAAATTCTTTCTATATTGATATGCAGGGTTTAAGAAACGGACTCCCTCTCTATCCCGCCCGATCATGAAGAACTTCAGAAATATAAAGGTTATGTAAGAAACTTTCCACTCCATTCTTAGGTCTATATAAGTAAGATCAAAGGAGGTACAACATATATGAAATCCAAACGAAGAGGTGTTAGAAACGGCTGGATCTTAACTTCAATATTATGCGTCGTAATTGTACTAGTGCTGCTGGTTGGATATAAAGGGCTCGACTGGGGTACACCTACCACACCACCTACATCCACCAACGCACAAACTAATAATGAAGCAGATAACAAACATAGCTCCACTCAAGAAATGCTCGAATTTCCTAGCAGTGATCCCGATAATGGGCAGGTCATCATTCCACTGCACACTACGCTCGCGCAGCTAAATATTGATAGTGGTGACGAATATGTAAATACAGAAATCCCCCCCATACCTGAAATGACCTTTGCTTTATCTCAAGACATGAAAAACCAAGTAGAAGCAACGCTGGTCTACCGCCCTGATATCGGTGGAGGTTATCTTCTACTCGCTCCTGCCGGATGGCAGGCTACTGCGGTTGTCGGCGCTAACGGTTCTTATGGAGTTACCTTTCAGGATCCGAACCATCCGGAACAAAACATGAACTATTCAGATACGGCTTGGACTTGTATAGGCTGTGCCATCACTGCAATCGGAGCTTATTTCCCGGAAAAAGCCGAATGGGCTGACGCGCTGGGATTTACCATTAATAATCCGCTTAAGTTTAGCGAACAGCATATTTTAGGTACTGCTGGGGCTGAAGCAAGGACGGTCAGATATACGCTTCAAGCAGACGCGAATGGTTATCAGGATGAGGGTGCTGCCTATTACGATAAGGGAGAATGGGGTTATTTATTCCGCAGTATCGGAATACATCAAGCTCAAACATCCCCACAGCAGGAAGTAGTGGAGACCCTCATGAAGTTCTTTACAGATAATCATGGACCGCTCTTCATTGCTGACCCAAACGCAGAGAAGCTGGACTAAGGGTGGGAATTTTTAGAGAAAGGTATTTTCAACCTTGCTCTTGCTTTTAGAAAGACGTAGGTGCTATTTTTTGTTATAATCAATGCAATGCGTTGTTTATGAATTCAGACATATATAAAGGGGACGTAACCATGACTCAAATTATTAAAACTCTAACTATTGCAGGCAGCGACTCCAGTGGTGGCGCAGGCATCCAAGCGGATCTAAAAACATTTGAAGAGTATGGTACCTACGGCTTTAGTGCCTTGACCACTATCGTTACTATGGACCCGGACAACGGCTGGCACCATAATGTTTATCCAATTGATGCCTCCATTGTTGCTGAGCAGTTAAAAACTATTTTCGCTGGTGGCCCGGTTAATGCCATGAAGACAGGTATGCTTGGAAGTGTTGAAATTGTGCGCGTTGCTGAGCAAGCGATCAAAGAAAATCTTCAGACTAATGTAGTTATTGATCCAGTTATGGTGTGCAAGGGTGAAGATGAAGTCTTGAACCCTGACAGCGCTGAGGCTATTCGTGACTTATTGCTACCACTAGCAACTGTGGTCACCCCAAACTTGTTTGAAGCAGGTGTTCTTTCAGGTCTTGGCAAACTTACTACCCTTGAGGAAATGAAAGAAGCTGCCCGTCTGATTCATAAGCTCGGTGCACGTAATGTCGTGGTTAAAGGCGGCAAAGCACTCGGCGGCGATCAAGCGATTGATATCTTCTTCGACGGTTCTGAGTACACTGTATTCCAAACAGCCAAAATCGAACCCGCTCACAATCATGGAGCTGGATGTACTTTTGCCGCAGCAATTACAGGCGGTCTAGCTAATGGCTTAACGGTTCATGAAGCTGTTGCAAAAGCTAAAGATTTTGTCTCCGCAGCCATTCGTAATGGATTTGCGTTTAATGAATATGTGGGTCCTGTATTTCACGGTGGTTACCGTTTAGAACGTTAGAACTCGCAATCCAATTACACAAAAAAATAAATGGCAGTCCAGACGCTGAACTTCAGCTTTGGACTGCCATTTTTATTTACTATTATTGAAAATCCGTAAATTCAAAACTATGCTTACCGAACATAGATTTTTTATACGATTATTTTCATAAAAAAAGCACCCGAATCAAGATTCGAGTGCTTCTGAGCTACGTCCTCTAATTATTTTATCAAAATGGATAAAGCACTTTTTGACGCCAAACGGAAAGATAATTCATCCGCTCCCGGCAAGTTCAAAGCCAGATTCTCAGCCTTTTCACTATCGTTGAACAGAACAACTGCAATAGAGTTATCTGTATTCTTAAAAGCTACGGAACGAATCACTTCTTGATCGGTTGAAGCGTCAATACGCACAGCCTTCGGACGAATAATTTTACTGAAATGGGCAAGCGCATAATAGTCGAGCGTATACGTAAGCTCCTTGGTCTCTTGGTTAACTGTCACAACACCACGACAAGTACTTTTGCCAAAACCCGGTACGGTTGGGCCGTTCTTTTCATCTAAGGCCATATTCCATAACACAAAGGATTTACTATGATTTCTAAGAATATCAATCCCTGTTCTCATTACATTGGAGAAGGCTTGTTCAAACGGAGGAATCCATTCTCCACCAGAACCTTCTGTAAAATGCACTTCTTTATCAGCAAAAGCTTTCAGAACCTCTGATTGCGCTGACGCATTGCCACCATACCAGTGCCAAGCTACACCATCTACTTCATCTTTTGCATAATCGAGCACGGTTAACGGATAATCTGGACGATCCCAGTTGTGGTCGTAGCAGAGAATTTTTGTAGCGATGTTATGCTTAACAAAGCTCGGCTTCAGGTAGTTTTTAATGAAATCTTTTTGCGCCTCAGGCAACATTAACATACTAGGGTAGTGTTTGGGTTCAAATAAAGGCTCGTTCTGTGGTGTTACAGCATAAGTTGGCAATCCGTGCCCTTCAAAAGCTTGAATATATCGAACAAAATAATCGGCATAAGCCTGATAATATTCATGTTTAAGTTCTCCAGCAATCATCGATCCGCTAGTCTTCATCCAACCTGGTGCACTCCATGGAGAAGCCATCAGTTTGATCTCAGGGTTAATTTCCAGAGCTTGTTGCAACAAAGGGATAATGTCTGCTTCATCATGTGCGATAGAGAAGTGGGTTAATTCCGTATCCGTTTCCTGTGCAGGTCTATCATCATAGCTATAAATATCTCTAGCATAATCCGATGCCCCCATTGGATTTCTTAATACGGACAAACCAATTCCATCTTGTGCGTCAAAAAGCTTGCTCATGACTTCCTTTTTCTGTTCGTTGTTCAGGACTTGATTAATCAAATAAGCGGATGAATCCGTAAAGGATGCTCCAAAGCCATCCATTTCCTGAAAGGTTTGATTCTCGTCAATAGTTACAGTAGTGGTCGCCTCTGCGTCAGCAATTGGAGTTAATTGTTGCAGACTTTGCTCTACAAACAATGTATTCTCCCCGGTGGATTGATAAATTTTAAGCTCTGGCATGTTGTTTCCCTCCATCTTTCTATGAAGAGGCCCCAGTGAAGGGGCCACATTCTATTTTCTAACTTATTTAAGGCCTAATTTTTCTTTGTTGTTTTTCATTTTTTCAGAACGAACTTCTACAATCTTATCCCAGTTGTTATCATTTAAAAATGTTTTGTAAGCAGCTAAGGTGCTGTCGAATGTAGCATCGTCTTTAGCGCGGATCATACTTACAAGCGTAGTGTTCCAAGTAGTATCAATTGCAGTAAGACTGCGAGCTTCAGGCGTTCCTTGAGCCGGGTTAATGTTTTCAAGAATAAAGTGTGGTTTTAGCTTTCCTTTGCCCCACTCTTGCATTTGTTTAATGGAATCTGCGAATGCGTCATTACTCAGCGCTTTATCACGGTCATGTCCAAAGAACATAAATTCGCCCATCCGGTAATCTTTTTTGAATTTATCGGCATTATTTAATTGCAGGTCTTTGATTTCAGGCAAGAATTCAATTTTACCGCTGTCGTTAACTTTATAGGTTTCTCCTTCAATACCGTAGTTCATGAGCTTTTGTCCTTCGTCGCTGAGCAAATAAGTGTAAATTTGAATCGCTTTTGCAGGATCCTTAGCCTTTTTAGTAACATAGCTAATCATCCAACCTGTAATTCCGGATTGATTCAACGTTGGTTCATGTCCAACAGTACTTTGTGGGCCATCAATAGCGATATATTCCTTGCCTGGATTTTCTGTCATGAAGATTTGCAGGTTACCACTTTGTTGAGGGGTTCCATCCAAAAGTATTGTTGCATATTTACCGGATTTCACTTTTTCTTCAAAGGCAGTACCGTCATCAGCAAAGCTGTCATCACTGATATCACCATTTCTGTAGACTTCATTTAACGTTTTCAACCAAGTCAAGTAATCCTCATCTAGGTTACGGTTGTAGAATTCGCCATTTTCAGTTTCCATCGGCACTCCGATGAAATCCTCCAATACATCTCCCAAAGAACCAGTGCCTGAACCAATGGAGTTAAAACCAAAAGGAATCATGTCCGGGAATTGTTTTTTGATTTGTTGCATAACGCTCTTGAATTCCTCAGGAGTTCCAAAGCTTGGTTTTCCAATGGCTTCGTAAACATCCTTGCGGATGACAAAGGCTGTTTTAGCAGGGATGTTACCGCTATCATAATCGTTTTGCGTATTGGAATAGTTAGGGTATCCATAGGTCTTGCCATCTGCTAACTGGAACCAGTTCATCGTATCTTTTTCTGCAACTTTATTGAAATACGGATCATATTTATCTGCCAGATCATTTAAAGGCAATGCCCAGGTAGCAGCTTTTTGTACGACTGGAGAGTTGGAATCAAAAATAGTCAACAGATCTGGCATTTCACCGCCGGCAAAAATCGTATTCAGCTTAGTGTCATCGCCTGTAATGAATTTAATGTTGATGTTTAAATCCTCTTTAATTTTCTTGGTGACAAGGTCTTTTCCGAAATCAGTATTCCACCAGTCTGCATTCACGTACCAAGTCAGATCTGTTGTCTCTTTTTTTGTATCCAGCTTCCATGCCGGTGTTTCCGGATCTATAGTATAACGGCCTTCAATGGAGCTTAACTCTTTACTGGAGCTGTCAGAATTACCTTTCGATCCACAACCTGTAAATACTAATACAACAGCCATAAGTGCCGTACAAAGTTTGAGTCCTTTTTTCCCAAATGCTTTGTTCATCTTTTGTTTCCCCCTAAAATGTTTTGTAAGCATTCACTACTTGGAGATTTACTTACTATTCCTTCACCGCCCCCATCATCATGCCTGAGATAAAGTACCTCTGTAATATTGGATACATCACAACAATCGGCAAAGTTGTAATGACAATTGTTGCTAGTTGAACCCCTTTAGTCGTAGTTTCGATAATCGCAGATCCACCAACATTTTGCATGGATTGTGTTTGCGACTGAACAATGATTTCATAGAGCTTCATCTGCAGCGGGTAGAGCGATTGATCGGTAATATATAACTTGGTAGTCATAAAGTCGTTCCACTGCCCAACCCCGTTAAATAACGCAATGGTGGCCATAGCCGGCATGGAAAGAGGGATAAAGATTTTTAGGAAAATGCGCCAGTCACCTGCACCATCAATTTTGGCTGACTCTTCAAGTGAATCCGGTACATTTCTGAAGAAGTTCATTAGAATAACTACATCATAATAACTGAACAAGGCCGGGATAATATAAACCCAGAAGCTGTTTAAGAGGCCTAATGATTTAATCAATAAATACGTAGGGATCATTCCACCAGAGAAAAACATAGTGATTACACCCATGGCAACATACAGCTTACGTCCACGTATGTATTTCTTACTCAAGCCATAACCGATCATGGCACAAAAGAATACGTGGGTAATGACACCAATGAATGTTTTGGCAAGCGATACTACGAATGCTAAACCAATGGTCTCATCTTGAAATACAGCACGATAATTTTCCAAGGAGAACTCTGGAGACCAAAATATGAATCCGCCTTCCGCAAGCGCCTTGCCCGAACTTAAAGAGGAAATGACTACATTCCATAAAGGAACGACAATAATGATTGTACAAATACAGAGCAGGATAATATTTAAGGTATTAAAGATTCGACTATCGAGATCTTCTTTAGCCACCGTACGATTCACAGAAATGCCTCCTTCTACAGAACTGATTGATTATCATTTAATTTACTGGATACTTTGTTGGCGCTAATCAGTAGGATGACTGAAACGATGGAGACACCTAAACCAACAGCAGTAGCATAAGAGAAGTCACCTTGCGTCATACCCATACGATACACATAAGAATTAATGACCTCCGCCTTAACGCGGTTCTGAGAATTCATCAATACCAGGGTTTGATCCAGATTTGATCCTAATAAACCGCTTACAGTCAGAATCAGATTTAAACTGATAATCGGTTTCATGTTAGGAAGTGTGATATTCCAAATTTGTCTCATACGGCTTGCGCCATCTATTTTGGCAGCCTCATAATAAGTAGGATCAATTTTCGACATAATGGCTAAGTAGAGAATCGTTCCCCAACCAGCCTCTTTCCAAATATCGGATAACGTTGCAATCCACCAGTATTTATTCGCATCAAGCAAAATATTTACCGGTTTCGAAATCAGTCCCAAACTGAGCATAATCTCATTAAACATACCGGATGAGGAAAACCAGGCAATCAGCATCCCGCCGAGAACGATCCAGGACAAAAAGTGTGGTAAATAAGAGATGGTTTGCACTATCTTTTTAAAACGTCCACCACTTAATTCGTAAATCATAACGGATAAAATAATAGGAATAACAAACCCTATGGCTAATTTCAGAAAGCTGATCCCTAATGTATTAACTACAGCGTCCCAAAAATATTTATCAGATAAAATAATTCTGAAATTATCGAGCCCTACCCAAGGTGCAGAATCGAGCGTATCAATTACGGTGTAGCTTTTAAAAGCAATCGTCAATCCGTAAATCGGAATAAAACAAAAGATAATCATAAAAATAATTCCCGGGATGACCATGGATTGAATTTCCCATTGTCTCTTGTAATCAATTACAAATTCTTTGACCCTCTGCCCCATAGGCTTTTTCCCGCTCATTGGATTCTTTCCGTTTGTTGGCACTACGGCTAATTTATCCACTTTTTCTTCTCCCCTCCAAATCATGATCCCCAAACAATAAAAACGTTTTTATTTTTTCGAAAAAAAAACCCTCCCAAAACAACAAAATTTTAAAAAATGATCGGGTGAAACCTTGAACCCATTACATATATGTGTTCTTACCGACCAATCTTTACTTGACTAGAACCTCTTACAACTAATTCACCCGCCAATTTCATCATCTCGCCCTGTTCCTTCTTCTGAATCATACGAACGAGGTGATTAATAGCCAAAATACCTTGTCTAGCAATTTGATTTCTTACAGTAGTTAAAGGCGGTGAGAAATATTGCGCAATATCAATATCATCAAACCCCATAACACTAACATCTAGCGGAACTTCGTATCCATGCGATTTCAAAGCTTGAATACATCCAATTGCACTCAAGTCGTTCCCTGCTAAGAAGGCATCAGGTATTTTATCAGGACTATAGTGAAGAAAATATTTTATAGCGTTGTAAGTGCTTTCTTCTTCAAAATATCCTTGTATAATATACTCTTCATGCGTGGGTAGCTGATACTGACGCAAAGCAGCTAAGTATCCTTCTCTCCGCTGAACACTGTCGTACATCTCATCCACACCAGATATGTAAGCAATCTTTTTATGCCCTAGACTGATTAAATATTTGGTCGCTTCAAACCCCGCTTCAAAGGAATCAAATATCACGCTTCCCATCGTGTCGTTCTTAAGCGGCCGATCCAGAAATACAGCCTTGATCTTGTCTTTCACCATTGCAGCAATTTCTTCTTCGTCTATTCTCAGCTCTTCGTAGATAATGACACCATCCACTCGCCGGCCTAGAATATTGCTCATAATCACTTGTTTATCCTTGGTAACAAATACATTCAGCCCGTAACCTAGCCGATCACATTCACGCGACATGGACTCAACCAGCTTATAGAAGTATGGACCCGACACACTTGTTGTGAAAAAACCCAGCATTTTGGTTTTCCCATTCCTAAGGAGCTTACCGTTCAGGTTAGGAACATAATTTAATCGCTTCGCAACCTTAAGAACATGTGATTTCGTCTCCGGGTTCAATACATCTACGTCATTTAGCGCGTTGGAAACCGTAGAAATGGAGACTCCAGCCTCTCTGGCAACATCTTTGATCGTTACCTTTTCCATAATGATTCAATCTTCCTTTACGAATAAAAACGTTTTTATAGATTTAAATTAACATAAAAACGTTTTCATTACAATATATTTTTTATTTTTATTTTATCAGAGGTAATAATTGGTACACAAGCTTAAATTTTCTACAGAATCTTATAAAACACCTCTTCTGCAAACTCGAAATCATTCATAATACACTCTAAACATAATGTCTTGCTCGTAATTCCCAAACCCACGGCCATATATGGTTAGTCCGCCTCTTCTCCGTCCGCTATTCTCTGCCGTTAAACGAAAGGTCCACTGATCCTGCTCTACTCGTACATCCTCCAAGGTAATATCTGAGATTTGCTGGCCATCCACAAAGGTTCCACCTGTATTAATCCGCAGAACCTTCAGCAAACCATATTGGTTAACATCTGAACGCCACCAAATGGGATTTAATCGTCCTCTAGTGAGGCCAAAGTCGCCCGGACTGGTCCATTTTCCTAAATCCTGTCCATTCATCATAAAGCCAATATCCGACGGCCACTTCTCATTTACATGTGGAGCTTCGGAACCTATTTCCAGCGAAATCTCAATCTCCTGCACCACTTGATCTTGAAATAGATAATTTGGAATCTTGTACTCGATAGAACCTTTCGCAAACCATACAATGCCGGCATTCACCCGTTCCGGGTCCAGAAAATAACGTGGATCATCATAATAGCCGATCAGCTTCTCAGTAGTAGCAATCCCGCAGGTAGGTAAAGCCTGAATATCGGTATATTGCCCTACAGGGATAGACACCTCAACCACCTTTCTGGCAACTCCACGGGAGCCCGATAATTTAATCTGCAGGTAATTCGCAGACAAAGAACAATATTTATAGGTCCCTCCATTTACTCGTCTCATTTTAGAACTGATCAGGCCTGCTTTTTGCAGCTTTGCTACATGAGTACTGACAATTGCACTACTAAGGTAGAGCTCCGCTGCCAGCTCTTTGATGTGCATCTCTCTGCGGTCCAGAAGTTCAATAATTCGCAGCCTAACTTCACTTGCCAGCGCTTCATACACCTGCAAGGATTCAGAATCTGTGGTTAAGTACATTTCAACGTCTCCAATGCTTATTGAATTAGTATTTTAACGAATCCTAAATTAATTCATTGCTTATTATAAGCTAAAATCAGTATCATGTAATCATAAAACAATTACTTAATTAGTGAAATCATTAATTCAACTAGAGGGAGCTGTACACTCATGCCGATTAAATCGACAATGATTATTGACAAAGATTTCAGACTAGCTGAAGTAGACCCGCGGATCTACGGCTCATTTATCGAACATTTAGGAAGAGCGGTTTACGGTGGGATTTATGACCCGGGTCACCCTACTGCGGATCAGAATGGTTTTCGGAACGATGCCATCGAAGCTATTCGTGCCCTAAACGTTCCTATCATCCGTTATCCTGGAGGAAACTTTGTATCCGGTTACAATTGGGAAGATGGGGTTGGACCCAAGCATGAACGCAAGCAATCTCTTGAACTAGCTTGGTGGACCACAGAAACCAATCAAGTGGGTACCAACGAATTTGCAGATTGGGCTAAGCTCGTAGGCAGCGAAGTCATGATGGCAGTTAACCTTGGAACACGCGGTATAGATGCAGCTAGAAATCTAGTAGAGTACTGCAATCATCCTTCCGGCTCCTACTACAGTGACCTGCGGATCTCTCATGGGTATAAAGAGCCTCACGCTTTTAAGACCTGGTGCCTCGGAAATGAAATGGATGGTCCGTGGCAGATTGGAGCTAAAACCGCAGTCGAATATGGCCGGTTAGCGAACGAAACTGCAAAAGCTATGCGCTGGGTCGATCCAACGCTTGAGCTTGTGGCTTGTGGCAGCTCCGGCAGCGGCATGGACACTTTTGCCGAGTGGGAAGCTACCGTGCTTGATCTTTCTTATGATAATGTAGATTATTTATCACTGCATACGTACTACAATAACAACAATGACGATACGCCTAATTTCCTAGCCCGCTCCATGGATTTGGATCATTTCATCAGCAGTGTGGCTGCCACCTGTGATTATGTTCAAGCGAAGAAAAAGAGCAAAAAGAAAATTAATCTGTCGCTCGATGAATGGAATGTATGGAAATCACAAGGCAGCAGCCGTGCCGAACAACATTGGCAGATCGCACCGCCAGAATTCGAAGATGTGTACACACTTGAAGATGCACTTGTTGTGGGCTGCTGTCTTATTTCATTGTTGAAGCATGCTGATCGTGTGAAAATGGCCTGCTTAGCGCAGCTGATCAATGTTATCGCCCCAATTATGACTGAAAATGGCGGACCGCTTTGGCTGCAGACTACTTATTATCCGTACCTGCACGCTTCCCTTTATGGTCGTGGAACCGTACTTCACCCGCTGATTTCCAGCCCTAAATACGATTCCAAAGATTTCACTGATGTGCCTTACTTGGAAGCCATTAGTGTATACAACGAAGAGCTGAATGAAGTAACCGTCTTCGCTGTAAACCGCCATTTATCCGAAGGACTAGAGCTCGACGTGGATCTGCGCAGCTTCAGTTCCGTAAACATTATTGAACATATTGTACTGGAACATGAAGATATAAAAGCTGTAAATACCAAATCCAATCCTCATAACGTGATGCCTAGCCAAGGCAAAGCCGTTGTTGAGAGTGGACATGTAAAAGCCCTTCTCGCAAAAGCTTCCTGGAATGTGATTCGTCTGCGGGTGAACGGCTAAGCTAACTTGTAATAGTCATAGAAATGCCCCCATGAATCTTTAATAAGCCATCGATTCATGGGGGCGTCTTCGTTATTTTATTCTGAAAATTGTCACGGATTGCTTCGGAAACTCATAAGTAAAGCTGCTTCCTTCTGTCTTAAAGATGGTTTGTTTCGGAGAGACCTGCTGCTTATTCTCAAAGTTATTTTCGTCCTCAAGCGGGTATCCCGACATTTCATAGACTTCGATGGTCAGTGCTTCTTTTGCCAAAGATTCCAGTGCAACCTCAGCAGAAACACTATTCTCTTGTACGTTTACTGTCTTGAGGATAATATCCCCCGTTAAGTCTTCCACACTTGCCGTGTAATACAGCGGTTCGATCACCGGAAGTTTATCTTCTGTCTCATTCACCAGTTCTCCGTTAATAAAAGTACGGATCTGTCTGCCCACTACTTCTAGCTTAAGATCGTATTCTACATCTGTTTCAACCGTAAACATAGCATGCGTCAGAACAGAATTTCTTCCGTTGATAATTGAGGCCACAATCGAATCCTGATTCTGCCAGCCACCCAGCTCCCAGTACAAATGATTCTGATCATCCGCTTTACCAAAATAGAAGATAAACCCTTTATTTCCTGCAGTTCGTGTAGCCTTAAAATGCAAAGTATAGTTTTCCCACTCTGTCTCACCAAGCTCTAGTGTCCGATTAGCCGTTCTGTTCTGAGCAGGGTCAGGCAGATTTGAAACTTCCTCTGATAAGTCAGAATACGTCTTCACTTCTCCCGTAAGATTGTTGACTAAGGTGATCTCGGAGAAACGAGCAGCGGAGGCATCCACACCAAAACTAACGGCTCCAGTGATCGCTTCCTTTCTGCTTTCCTTCGGTGCCGTGAAGCCATCTGCTTCCATCTTCAGCAAATGATCTCCCTGATGGTTCATGAATAGCTTTTGCACATAATAGTTTGCCGTTCCGTACACTTCATGATTATTGAACCAGATCATATCCGGCTTCCAGTTAATATAATCCACATTACAGAGCATTGGAGCATAACAAGCTAAGCCAACGGCATGGGCATTATTTTGCAGACCTGTCATAAATGCTGCTTCCACCAATGCATTGTAATAGGTATTGCCCCATGAGGCATATTCACCGAGGAATACCTTTGGCTCATCGGCTTTGAAATCATCATAACGATGATGATTAGCCAGGAACCATTCAGGTGTACAGTAATAATGCTCGTCTACGAGGTCAGACTTGTTCTCTTTTGCCGACGTCCAGCCCCGTTCATATTCCTGACCGGCAGAGAACGGGCCACTAGAATTAATGACCTTGATTTCCGGATATTTTGCTTTGATGGCTTGATGAAAGTAAGGATATCTCTCGAAAAAGGGTGCACCTACCTCTTCATTCCCAATGCCGACATACTCCAGCCCAAAAGGCTCAGGGTGACCCAGTTCTGCACGAATGCCTCCCCACTTCGTGGAAGAATCCCCCTTGGCGAATTCAATTAAATCCAAAGCATCCTCAATCCAAGGCGTTAATTCATCCAGCGGTACCATCCGTTTATGATGCGGGTCGTAGCCGCCCGGAAGTACGGGGATCGGCTTAGCTCCAATATCCTCACAGAACTGAAAATATTCATAATAACCTAACCCAAGCGTTTGATTATATGACCAGTTATTGCGTCTTGCCGGTCTCTGCGCAACATCCCCAATCGTATTCTTCCATCTGTACATGGAGTCTCTGTCATCTGGATCCAAGGAACCGTCATGCACCAGACATCCTCCTGGGAACCGCATAAATTTAGGTTTTAAATCAGCGAGCAGCAGCGAAATATCTTCACGCATGCCTCCGGGTCTATTCTTAAAGGTCTTCTCAGGAAACAGGGAAACCATATCCAGATATACCTTCCCGTTACCTTTGGTAACGATTACGAGACGACTGCTTGTGTCCGTGCTATTAGCTGTAATAACGGCTTCATATCGGGTCCATTCAGAGCTGCTTACGGCGATCTCCACTTCACCAAGAATGGTGCCGTCTGTGCTTTCGATGTTTACGGTAAGCGGCACATCAAAGCTTGTCTCCCGGCGGGCATACACCGAGAAGTTATAATTCTCGCCTTCTTTTACCGGAATACCACTGTTAAAGCCTAGATTCATCAGGCCAACGCCGTCACCTTCAGCCACAATATCGATGGCAACATAATGTTGGTTACGATCATTTAAGGGCTTGCTGTCTTCTACAGAGATATTTACCTTTCCATCTCCACGTTCTACAGGCTCCCAAGCCATCAGCGCATGATAATCTGCCCGGTCAATCGGGTCGAATTCAAAAGATCGGTTCTGAACTAGCTCAGCGTAAAGCCCACCATCGGCCGCATGATTCAAATCCTCGAAGAAAATACCGAATAGATCGCCTAACTCCGCCCCCCGCTGCTGCGTATGTATCGTCAATTTTCCTTCTGTCTTCATTCTTTTGTCTTCCTCCTTGTGAATTCCAATTTGATTTATATTTATATTACTTAGTTCATATCAATATAAATCATTATAATAACTCCTCTCTACATTCGTCAATTCGAAAACGAAAAACTGACACCGAATACCCCTCGATGTCAGTTCACACTAGGAAGACCCCTAGTAAAGGTTATAAAGAATACGTAAATTGATAGCTGCCCGAACCTAATTGAAGTCTCACTCCGTTATCGACTAAGCTGATGCTGTGCACGCCTCTGGACTGCTCCACAGGAACTTCATTTTCTAATAACCCTAGTTGATTGGCTCCAGGCAGAACGACAATACCGTTGGTATTGGCAGGAATCGTAACGTGAATCATCATTCCATTATCCTCTGATCGCCGCCACGCTGACTCTACTTTTCCGTACATGGTTTCAAAACTAGCTTCTGCGTAATCCAGACCGGGGCCTGGCTGTGGCTTGATATGAACGATTTTGAAACCAGGCTCCAACTCATCTGTTCCGATTCCTGCAACGTAACGATACAACCATTCACCTATTGCGCCATAGGCATAATGATTGAAGGAATTCATATCTGCACTCCAGAAGCTGCCGTCATCCTTGATCCCATCCCAATGCTCCCAAATCGTAGTCGCACCTTTCGTCACCTGATACAGCCAGGATGGATAATCCTTTTGAAAAAGAAGCTTATACGCGAGTTCATTATTTCCAATCTCGCTGAGCACAGGATTCAGATATGGTGTGCCCACGAATCCAGTAGTCAGATGATCCTTAGCTTCAGCAATCAGCTCAGTGAGCTTCTGAATTGCACGTTCTTTGGCGACCCCTTCTATAAGATCGAAACGTAGGGCTAATATCTGTGCAGTCTGGGTAGAGACGGACAACCTTCCCGCAGGTGTTATGAACTCATCACTGAATGCTTTTATAATATTGGCGTGCAGCTCCCTATAATAGTCCACGTCCTCCGATTTATCTAAGGCTATTGCCGCTTTCAAAGTCAGAGAAACAGAATAGGCATAAAAAGCGGTGGCGACATAATCCCGATCTGTAGCTCCCACATAGCTGTCTGGCTTGGAATCAAGCGCTAGCCAATCGCCGAAATGAAAGCCAGTATTCCACAGATAAGGGTTACTTCCCTGTGCATAGATATATGAAATCCATTGCTTCATGCTCTCGTATTGCTCTGCAAGCAGCCTTTTGTCGCCGTACATTTCATAGATTGTCCATGGACAGATCGTAGCTGCATCCCCCCAGGCTGCAGAAGAATGGTTAGTATCTCCGTCGCCAGGAGGCGCTGCTCTCAGCTCTGGAATAAAAAACGGAATGCCGCCCTCAGGGGTTTGGTCTGCCTTCAAATCCCGTAACCATTTCGTAAAGAAAGGTGCCGTATTCATCAAATAAGAGGCTGTTCGGACAAACATCTGAGCATCCCCCGTCCAGCCGAGCCGCTCATCACGCTGTGGACAATCAGTGGGCACATCGAGGAAATTCCCTTTTTGCCCCCACAGGATATTGTGATGCAGTTGATTCACAAGTGGATCTGAGCACTGAAAATCACCCGTACGTTCCATATTAGAGTGCATCACTATTCCTGTGAAATCCTCTAATTGAAGATCTGCTGAGAACCCACTAAGCTTCACATACCGAAAGCCTTGGAAGGTGAAGTGTGGTTCATACGTCTCTTGCTCCCCACCTTTCAGAGTATAGCGGATGCACTGTTTCGCTTTACGCATATTCTCCGTGTAGAAATTTCCGTCCCGGTCTAATATTTCAGCATGCTGAAGTTCTACCGCCTGACCAGATTGACCTTTTACATTAAATTTTAACCACCCTACCATGTTCTGGCCCATGTCCAGCAATCTATCTCCCTGCGGGGTAGTCAGCAGTGCAATCGGCTTCAAGGTTTCAACTTGTGTCACTGGCACATTTTCCTGGGCAACGATGATCGCTTTGGAATAATTAATAATCTCCACTGGATGCCAACCTTCTGATGAAGGATCGGTGATATCCAGCTCCAGCTGAGCATCATAGGTTTCACCATTATAAATTTCAGACATCATAATTGCGCTTTTTGCAGCCTGCCAATTCTGATCTGAGCTAATAAGCTCATTTGAACCGTCTGCGTACCGGATATGAAGCTCCAGCAGAAGTGAAGTCTTTGATCCATAAATCTCCTTTTGATTATCCCAGCCCAAATACCCTCTGTACCAGCCATTGCCCAACAGTGCGCCTAACGCATTCGCACCTTCATGCAGAAGCTTTGTGACATCATAAGTTTGATATTGCAGCCGCTTACTGTAACTGGTCCAGCCTGGAGTAAAATAATGATCTCCCACCCGACTTCCGTTCAGCTGCAGTTCATACAAGCCCAAAGCAGTAGCATAAATCCTTGCACTTTCCACTGGACCTTTTACATCCACGAATCTACGAAGCTGTGGGCAAATCTCAGAATCTTGTGAAAAAGAGGCTGTAGGAGCGCTGATCCACTCCGCCTGCCAATTCCCTGCATCTAATAGTCCGGTTTCAAAAAATGCAACCTCAGACCAACCCGAGTCCATTGCATTCTGATTCCATGCCCGAACCCGATAATAATAACGCGTGCGAGCTTCCAGCAGCAGACCTTCAAGCTCAACATGGATCGATTGAGAAGACTTTACTTCCTCTGTATCCCATAGCTTGCCTTGAAAAAGCATATTCTCCGCCACTTGAATTTGATAAGCAGACTGCATGCAGTCCCTGTCATCTGAAACTAACTGCCAACTGATTCTGGGTCTGATCACATCAATTCCTAGCGGATTTTCTTTGTACTCACAACGAAGCTTAGTGATTGCGAACATATAGATAAAACCTCCTTCTATAGCGACAAATTAGTCTTTGCCCTATAATTATAGCTGGGTTACCGCTTTCATCACCCGGTAAAAAGGACATCATATCCCTGCAATCATGCCATGAATCTGGAAGGGGCAATTCAATATGCAACGAACCACCGAGTTGTTCAAAAATGAAATCTTTTTTCAAAACGATCTGCATCTGCTCGTTAACCGCTATTCAGAGAACTTCCATGCCCCTTTTCATGCTCATGAATTTATTGAGTATTGCTATGTAGCTGAAGGAAGAGGTTTTCATCACCTTGAAAATGAGATCTTTCCCGTTAGAAAAGGAATGCTGTTCGTGATTCCTGTAGGTGCCCCCCATGTGTTCCGTCCAGCATCTTCTGATACTTTAGGGAATCGCCTGATCGTCTATAACTGCCTTTTTGATATGCAAATGGTGGAGCAATTAAATATCGTCCTTCAAGAGCCATCTATCCGGGAGCACCTAGCCACTCTTGGGAGTAGCAGCTCATCTTACTTTTCCGTCTCAGATCGAGATGGCTCTATTGAGCGCTTAATGCTGAATTTATATCATGAAATGTCGGTATCCGGTATGGGCTCCAAAACAATGCTTTACACCCTCTTAAGTCAATTAATCATAGCAGTGTACAGGCAAAAATACGGAGAAGATGACAAATCTACGATGGATATGGCAGACTTCACGCAAGTCATTCAATACCTAGAGCATAATCTGTCGGAAAAGATTACACTTGCCGAATTAGCCCGTATTTCACAGTGGAGCAGCAGGCATCTTCAGCGCATGTTCCACAAGCATACTGGCCAGTCCTTTGGGACCTACTTGAAGAATCTGCGAATGCATAAAAGCTGTGAATTGCTGCGTACTTCTGGACATAAAATTAATATGATTGCCGAGCTAGTGGGTTACCGTGATATCGACTCCTTTAACGCTGTATTCAAAAAAATAGTCGGCCAGACACCCATCGCGTACCGCAAGCTCTACAGATCATAAAAAAGCCGATGTCGTATGAACATCCATACAACATCGGCCCTATTAATTTATTGATTAGTGATCTGTTTAAGTAAAAACTCAACAAAATCAGTTGATTTAGTCTTACTGTCATCTTGTCCTAACGTTCCGACGATCATCTGATTTGAATGGATAGGGAGTTCTGTAGCAAAATCCGTATCTGTGATATCTATGCCAGTAATCAGCTCTTGACCACTCTCCGGGTTAGTCATACGTTTCAAACGGTTATCATCAAGAGGAAGTCCTGCGGATTTAATAAACGACTCCAGATTTTGCAGTCCCGACTGCTGGCCAATCCATTCAAAAGTAGCATCATCCATAATCAGGATATCCGGATGATCGGCTGCCAGCATTGCCATAGCCCGCTGCATATAGCTCATATCCAAGGCTCCACCGTCCGTCCCACCTGTTGAGGGTAGATAAACGATTTCTGCCTCCACTCTCTTCCAAGCCGGGTAACGTTTGATAATTTCTTGTTTTAGCTCTTCATTCTTACCTGACGAGTCCTGAGATTCATAGTTGCCTAGGAACATGATTCGAACATCTACCGGTGGGAGCGTAGCTTCATATTTTCTTTCCTGCCATTGATCATAGAGCGCTTTCCCTCCAAAGATAACTACCAGCAGCACGATAATAGAAATGATAGTGTGCGTTTTGTAGAGTCGAAAGAAATTCTCCGATTTACGTGCTACGCCGGACATGGCTCCCCACTTCTCCAGCCGCTTGTCCTCTGCTTCCTGAATCTCCTTCTGATCCAAGCCATCTAGGATGGTTTTGTAAGCGCGGAATTCCTCTTCATAAGCTGCAACCTCATCTTCAGTCGAATTCGATCGACGGCGTTTCAAATGCATATCTAACCTTTTGTTCAATTCCTCCCGGGTAACGTCTTCAGGCAAGTTCAAACGCTCATAGGCTTGCTTTAGCTTCTCATTCAAAATGATGTCTCCTTCCTGATGCTTTTCGTCATTTCAGATCGTTAATTTGGTTCTATGTATTGAATTCTTGTGGCAGTAAAAGTATGGGCTAGGCCGCAAAAAAAACATCGCAGGAACTCAAGTAAACTATATCATGTTGTGCTAGACGGTAACAAGTAAGCGTTTATCTAATCCAAACCATGCAGCTGCTTAAATTGCTCAGGACTCATCCCTGTTAATCTTTTAAACACCAAACAAAAGTAACTAGCATTATCAAAACCCACTAGCTGGGCAATTTCATACATTTTTTTATCGCGTCCATTAAACATAAGCTGTTTACTCAAATTGATACGTTGCTTATTGATATAGGTTACAGGTCGATCATGAATTGTTTTTTGAAAAAGCCTGCATAAATACTGTGGCGATACAGAAATAATCTCCGCCAGCTCCTTTAAAGGAAGCGTCCTATGCAGATTGCTCTCAATATAACGCAGCACCGGCTTAATTCGCTCCAATTCATGTGCCTCATTCAGAGGCGATACTAGCTTTCTTTTTAAATCCAGAAGCAATGCATAAAGATGTTTAGATCGTGCCAAATTAGTCTCCAGCTCATTGCTATCTGGCAGCATAAGGATTTGCTTTAGAGGATTGAGCCATTGATCTTCTTTTAATCTAGCAGGACCAGACTCGCGGATGCCCGCATAGAGCAGCATTTGACCAACCTCTCTGCCATTGAACGAGACCCATGATACCTTCCATTCCTTCCCACTGATAGGGGCATACGAATGAGGAATATCCGGGAACAAAAAGAACACATCCCCTGGACCCACGAGATATCGGTTCTCATGAATGATAAGCTCACCCTTGCCTTCGTGAATCTGATGTATTTGATAGTCTGGAAAGCCTGCAGGACGTATAGTTTCTGGCTGATGCTCCCAAAATCCAAGGGTTGTAGCATAAAGCGGCAGCATGATTACATCTTCTGTTTGGCAAAAAATAATTTTGCTCTCCATAAAAAGTCCTCGTTTCATATTTTGTTATCTGGGACTAAAATTCTTTTATTTATCCTAACATTACTTCAACTTATAATATGAATATAATAACATTACAATGATTATAAAGGAGATCAACTCATGCGAGCAAAGTTTGTCTACCAGCCACCTGCTAACGGTTATCCGGAATGGAATAACAACCCAGAGACTTTTGAATTGAATCGATTGGATGCACATGCCTCCATGATCCCTTACCGTAGCTTATCCCAAGCGCTAACTAACGATAAAGAAACCTCACCTTTCTACCAAACCCTCAATGGGCTTTGGAAATTCGCTTTTTCCGAAACACCGGATCAACGAATTGTGGATTTCTATAAAACCGATTTTGATTGCAGTACTTGGGATACAATTCCTGTACCGTCCCACTGGCAGTTCCAAGGTTACGACTACCCACAATATACAAATCTCCGGTATCCTTGGGCGGAATCCGAGCCAGAGCTTAAAGCCCCCTTTGCCCCAACAAAATATAATCCAGTAGGCTCTTACCTACGAACCTTTACTGTACCTGAGTCTTGGAACGGTCAACCGGTGTACCTAAGCTTTCAGGGTGTTGAATCCGCTTTCTACGTCTGGGTAAACGGTGAACTTGTCGGGTACTGTGAAGATACATTTACTCCATCAGAATTCGATATCACCCCATATTTAGTGGCAGGGGACAACAAACTAGCTGTCGAGGTTTATCGTTGGTGTGATGCCAGCTGGCTAGAGGATCAGGATTTCTGGCGCCTGAGCGGTATTTTTCGGGAAGTCTATCTTTATTCGGCTCCTTCCGTTCATATTGCTGATTATTTCGTCCACACAGATCTGGATGAAAACTTCGTACATGCGGATTTAAATGTAGATATCAAGGTGGAAAATTACTTTAACGAGCAAAGCCCATATACACTGCAAATGCAGCTTTACAATAAAGAGGGCCAGCCTGTTTGGGAGACTCCTATCTCCGCTACGGGTTCCTTTGAGCAAGAAGGCGTTCAACAACTCAAGCTTGCTGCCCCGGTTGAGCAGCCTTTTAAATGGAGTGCTGAAACCCCTTATCTTTATACCTTAGTTCTGTCTATAAATGACGGCAACGGGCATACACAAGAAACGGTCAGTTGTAAGGTTGGATTCCGCAAGTTCGAGATTAAAGACGGACTTATGAAGATCAATGGCAAAAGAATCGTACTCAAAGGTGTCAATCGCCACGAATTCTCTTGCGACACAGGTCGTGCTTTAGCCAAAGAAGATATGCTGCGCGACATCCAATTAATGAAAACACATAATATTAATGCTGTTCGAACCTCCCATTACCCGAATCAGTCTGTCTGGTACGAGTTATGTGATGAATACGGATTATATGTGATTGACGAAACTAATCTGGAAACGCACGGCACCTGGGCATACAGCCAAGAAGGGTTGAATGACGGGAATGTCCCTGGAAGCAAACCGGAATGGCGGGCCAATGTCATTGACCGCTGCAACTCCATGATGCAAAGGGATAAAAACCACCCTTCAGTCATCATTTGGTCTCTCGGCAATGAATCTTTCGGAGGCGACAATTTTATCGCTATGCACGACTACCTGAGAGAAATCGATCCTTCGCGGCCGGTTCATTATGAGGGAATCTTCCACTGTAGAGAATCGGAAGCAGCAAGTGACATAGAATCTACTATGTACATTAAACCGCAGGATGTTGAAAAATATGCGCTTAATAATCCGAAAAAGCCTTATATCCTCTGCGAATACAGTCATGCCATGGGCAATTCATGCGGTGGGCTGCACTTATACTGTGACTTGTTCGACAAATATGATATTGTTCAAGGTGCATTCATTTGGGATTGGGTAGATCAAGCCATTCGGACCCACACCTCCGAGGGAATTGAATATCTCGCTTATGGCGGGGACTTTGGTGAATCGCCTCATGATGGCAACTTTAGTGGCAACGGATTGCTTTTTGCTGATCGTACGGTTACTCCTAAGCTCTTTGAGGTCAAAAAATGTTATCAAAATATTAAAGTAACGGCTGAAAATATCCTAGAAGGACTCTTCCAGATTCGCAATTCCTTCTTATTTACCAACTTAAAGGAATACGATCTCAAATGGGAAGTTCGTTTAGACGGAGTAACTGCACAAGAAGGCTTGCTGAAGATCTCATGTGCACCAGGTGAGAACATTTCATGCAAAGCTCCTTACGAGCTGGATTCACTGCGTGGCAATCATGAAGCAGTTCTGAATCTTTCCTTTATTCAGCCTTCAGCAACTATATGGGCAGAAGCTAATCACGAAATCGCTTGGGAACAGTTCATTCTGTCACCCCGTTTTGTAACCAATACCTCAAAGACAATCGCAGAACCACTGCGTGTCAGCGAGCTTGAGAATGTTTTGAATGTACAAGGTGATAATTTCGAACTGAGCTTTAGTACCACTACGGGTGCTCTGAACTCTTATCGTTCCTCAGGCAAAGAACGTCTGCTTGAACCTGTAAGAGCTAACTTCTGGAGAGCAGTCACTGATAATGATTGTGGTAATAAATTGCCACAGCGGTGTGCAGTATGGAAGCAGGCATCACATAAACAACACTTAATCAGCTTTACATTTAGAACCGAAGGCTCTCTCTGTTTCGTCTCTGCCAGCTACCTTCTGGCTACAAGTCCGGATTCCACGCTTCGGGTCCAGTACGTGATTCGTGCTGACGGGACTTTAGAGATCACGCAAGAATTGAGTCCGGGCAGCAGCGTTCTGCCAGAAATCCCTGAGTTCGGAATGATGTTCGTTCTAGATGGAAGTCTTGATACCCTGTCATGGTACGGCCGCGGACCTCATGAGAATTATTGGGATAGACAAACCGGAGCCCCACTTGGACGTTACACTGGTAAGGTCAGTGATCAATTCACACCTTATCTCAAACCTCAAGAGTGCGGCAATAAGACTGATGTCAGATTCGCTTCAATTACAGAGAGCAACGATGGATCAGGGTTCTATTTTGAAAGTGCAACGCCTATCGAAGTTAATGCCCTGCCTTGGAAGCCTGAAGAACTGGAAGCCCATGACCACGTCTATAAATTGCCAGTTTCGAACAAAAGCGTACTAAGAGTTAACTACAAGCAAATGGGTGTTGGCGGGGACGACAGCTGGGGCGCACCAACCCACGAAGAGTTCACTCTGCCGGCTAATCGCCCGTACATCTTCCGTTTCACTGTCTCACTGCTCTAATCTCTTCCACTTATAAAAAAGGCCGTCTCTGGTTGGTTTCTACCACACAGGACGGCCTTCTTCTATTTATTTCACAGCTACTGTTCCTTGTCTGAATTCCGAAGGGCTTAAACCTACATTTTTTTTGAACTGTTTGGAGAAATAATAGAGATCGCTAAAACCAAGATCATGGGCAATCTCACCGACAGAACTTTGCGTCCCCCTCAATAGCTCCTTGGCCTTAGTTATCTTTTTTCTGGTGATATACTGAATGGGTGGAACTCCGATTTGCTGTTTAAATAGCCTGATAAAATAGTTGGGATGCATGTACGCAATCTCGGCAAGCTCGTGTATGGTGATATTTCGCTCGATATGAGCGTCTATGTACGTTAATACTTTCGTTAATTTTTCGATCGAGCTCAGATTCTTAAAGGTGATTTCGTCTACATCTATGTTCATAATAAAATAAGAAAATAACTCCATTAACTTACTTTTGGCTAATAAATGAGCATACACCGCATCAGATTTCATATGACTCGTTAGGCTGCTGAATATCTCTTGGATTACATGAGGATCTACTTCTCTGCATACATGACTTAGCTCTAACATTTTGAATAGATTAATGTCTCCGACTTTTGCGCTGAAATGGCACCAATACTTCTCAAAGGGTTGATCACTTATGCAAGAATAAGATTGCTTAACTCCCTCAGGCATCAAAAAAAGCTGACCAGGCTTCGGATAATATTCTCGATCGCCAATCTTTAACCAACCCTCCCCATCGCAAATAAAATAAAATTTACTATAGTCAGGTGTGTAGTCAAGATCTTTCCAGTCACGGCCACAAAGATTGTAATCAGCCATAAATAAATCAACCTTTAAATTGGATAAATAATTTGTAAGCAAAACATGGTTATCCATCCCTTACTCCGCCTTATCAGGTTAGTTTTGTACATCTAAAAGTTAATGTCCTACATTTTGATTTCCACCTCTAATCACTACAATGAAGAAGAAATAAACGTTTGAAAGGATGATTGCAAAATGGTGGATAAAAGCAAATATTTAAAAGTAATCGAAGATACGATCGCAACTGGAAGATTCAAAGCCAATTGGGATTCACTAAGTCAATTTCAAGTGCCTACGTGGTATGAGAACGCTAAGTTTGGTATTTTCATTCATTGGGGTCTTTATTCTATTCCGGCTTTCGCCAATGAGTGGTATCCCCGAAATATGTATATCCAGGGTTCGCGGGAATATGAACATCATCTTGCTACCTATGGCGAGCATAAAACCTTTGGTTATAAAGACTTCATCCCCTTGTTCAAGGCTGAGCATTTCAATGCTGAGGAATGGGCCAATCTCTTCAAATTATCTGGTGCCAAATACGTGATGCCTGTTGCAGAGCACCATGACGGCTTTCAAATGTATAAGAGCGCTTACTCTCACTATAACACATATGAGATGGGTCCTAAGCGGGATTTAGTCGGGGAAATGAAAGACGCTTTTGAGCAGCAGGGATTAGAGTTTTGTGTATCTTCCCATAGAGCTGAGCACTGGTTCTTCCTGTCTCATGGCAAGGAATTTGATTCCGATATCCATGAACCGCTTGTATGTGGAGATTTCTATTGGCCATCTATGCCCGAACCCGATCATCACGATTTATTCGGCTCCCCACCCAATCAAGAATTTCTGGAGGATTGGTTGATTCGCTGCTGCGAGCTGGTAGACAATTATCAGCCGAAAATCTTTTACTTTGACTGGTGGATTCATACAGCTGCCTTCAAACCCTATCTCAAAAAGTTCGCCGCTTACTATTACAATAAGGGAGAGGAATGGGGAACTCCGGTTGCAATCAATTATAAGCATGATGCCTTCATGTTTGGCTCAGCAATCCCAGATATTGAGAGAGGTCATTTCTCCGAGCTTAAACCTTATTTCTGGCAAACGGATACAGCAGTTGCTAAAAATTCATGGTGTTATACACCGGAAAATGATTATAAATCTGCCGTAGAAATTATCAGAGATCTAGTAGATATCGTAAGCAAAAACGGCAACTTGCTGCTGAATATAGGTCCTAAAGCGGACGGCAGCATTCCAGCTCAGGATCAGGAAATTCTGCTTGGCATCGGAGAATGGCTAAAGGTGAATGGTGAAGCAATCTATGATACGACCTACTGGCGCACCTTCGGGGAAGGCCCTACAGAGATCGTTGAAGGTCAGTTTACAGATGGGATCACGAAAATTTTCACCAATGAAGATATTCGCTTTACGGTAAAAGGCAGTTATCTTTACGCTACTGTTCTTGTCTATCCAAACAACGGAATAGTGCAAATCAAATCCCTTAAAGAAAACGCTGCGCACTTCCATGGGATGATTAAACAGATCAAAATCTTAGGTTTTGAGGAACAACCTGCATGGGAAAGAACCGATGAAGCCTTGGTTATAAAAACGACCTCGGTTCGAAGTGAGACTCCGGTTGTTCTGCGGATTGAATTGGATTAGGGACACTTACAGAACTTCGTAACCTATAAAAAGAGTGTTCTTGCCCATCCAGCAGAGAACACTCTTTTATAGTTTTATAACCATCGTTTTATATTAAAAGTAGGGTACCCTGACGTTTACTGTCTTCATTCTAGTCCTATGAGGATATCTCGCGCGTAATTTGTTGGACTCCAAAATAATGCGACCATGAAGCGGATGCTCCGTGGGGATTTTTAGTTGTGCAGCAATGACTTCACTTAGCCCGTGGTTTCGGATGTCCGCTTGAAGCTGTAAGGCTTCTGGATCTTTTTCATGATCAAAATAAAGTGCAGAAGCAATAGCTGAGACTAAATGTGAGGTCTCAAAACCAAGTTCATGAGCAAGCATTGCCGGTTTTACGAGTCGATCATTAGGTGAAAGCTTGCGAAGCGGCGAGCGGGCGACACGTGTAATTTTATCGTTAAAGTTGGGGTTAGTGAATCGTTCCATCATCTTTTCTATATACCGGTCATGTTCTATGGGCTTGAAGCCATATAAATGCACCAATAAGGCCCCTGTTTCCTTAAGCCCCCCGTGAACACGAACTCTGATTTCGGGATCAGACATCGCTTCTTGAATGCTAGTATAACCTTCCAGGTATCCAAAATAGGCTGCACTGCAATGACCTGTATTCACAGTATATAGCTTCCGTTCGAGGTATGGCGCCAGCGAATCCACATAATGGACGCCTTTAATTTCATTGTAATTACCAATCATTCCACTGCGGGGAATAACCCACTCACTGAAGGGTTCAACGAGGATTTCAAGTGAATCTGTATTTTTCTGCATAGGTACAATCCGGTCAACCATCGCATTGGGAAAAGCGACATTGCGGTCAGCAAGTTCCTTGAAGGATTGCTTCATATGCCGATAAACTGATTTTTTCAACTTCTGACTGCTTCCAATCCCATTCTCACAGGCAATGATATGAAGAGGGTTGAGATTTCTGCTATTTTCAAGCCTTCGTTCGATGCCCTGCGCAATGGTCTCAGCAATATCTTTTAAAGCGGATATTCCGACGGCAGTTGTCACAATTTCAGCTTCTGCTATAGCTCTAGTAACGTCCTCAGTATCATTCAGATTGATTGCAGTAACATTATCAACGATAAAGCTGTCCCTGTTCTTGTTAGCTAGGGTGACAGGATATTGCCCACGTTTTTGCAATTGGGCAATTTTACTCTTATTTCTTCCGACGAAACAAACATTGTAACCGGAGTCCGACAACATAGGCCCAATAAAACCTCTGCCAATATTGCCTGCTCCAAAATGTACGGCTCTCAATTTGGTATCCCCCTTTAATTTGAACTTAGTTTCTCGGTTTCTCTATACGAAGCAACGTTGAGTAACTACATGATCAAATTCAAGAAGACTTAGATTATCAATTTTATGGTGCTGCTTATCGAATTCAAGAAAATTAGTAATTTCGTTAGGCGTCACAATGCAACGGATGCCAGCTGCTGCCGCTGCCTTAGATCCATTCGGTGAATCCTCGATAGCAACCGCCTCATCAGCTGTGATTCCAAGACAAGCTAACGTTTGGTTATATAGCTCCGGATCTGGTTTCACTTTTGCCACATGGTCGGCAGTCCGAACACATTCGAAATACTCGCGAATACCCAATTGATTCAGATATTTTTCCACCCATTCCAGTGAAGAACTTGAGGCCAGCCCTATGCGCAGTCCAACTGCTTTGGCGGAATCAAGATAATGCTGAATGCCTGGTCGTATTGTTTCAAGCTCCATAAGTTTGCTGTGTCTCTGTTTAACAGCCTTACTGAACTCTTCTTTGTCAATCGCTAGCTTAAGATCAGTCATTAAATATTCATAAGGATTAAAACTGTTCAAGCTCGTGCCGATGCAGGTGGAATATTGTTCAAGCGTCAGATCCACTCCATATTCTGCATAAGCCTCGTTAAATGCGGTGTACCAAGCAGTCTCCGTGTCGATAATCGTTCCGTCAAAATCAAAAATAATTCCTTTGATCACAATCAACCATCTCCCTCGTATTATGTTTGGTTAGAATATCTTACGCAAAACCTTCTGCATATTCTACAAAAAGCTATTTCGGCTTGCGTTTGACTATAAAAACCATAACAAAGCCCTTCTACTGACGTCAAGCACGGTAGATAACATGCCACGTAATGATAACGATTACAATCAATGTGGACAAACCTGGATTTTTGCATCACCTGAACTTCTTAATACATAACAGTAATCAGATTCAAAAAAACACCACAATCCTATGTGCTTCAAGGGATTCCTTTGCCAAGTTTATTATGAAGACAAGCTCCCTCTCTTTCTCTCGATTGCTGTTATTTAGAGTATTTTTCCAAGCAGCTAAAAATAATTCAAAATAATTTTAAACACATCCTTTTTACTTGATTGTACAAATCAAATTACGGGGTTATTTTTTGTCCATTGAGTAAAAAGAGGCTTTAATTTATGATATATTTTAATCGAGAATGATTATCATTATTGGTGGTCGTTACATATAATAGGGAGGCAATAAGATATGAACAAGGTACGACAGTCCTTCGCTGTGGTATGTGTACTATTTTTGCTGAGTACATTGCTACTGGCGTGCGGAAACTCAAAGGAACAATCCTCTGCCAATAGTACGGTGAACAAAACCGGGAACTCTTCCGCTGCAACCGCGGTACCTTCAGCAGAACCCTCAGATAGCAGTACAGATAAAGCAGCAGCGACTACCCGCTCCTATACAGATTACATAGGGCATACTGTAGAGATTCCGGTGAATCCACAGCGAATTATCTATTCTGGAGAAACTTATGGCGATTTGCTCGCACTTGGTGTGCAGGCGGTAGGTTATCCTCTTTCTATGGGTGAAGGCCAGGTTTTTGAAGATCAATTACAAGGTGTGGAGGATGTAGGCTTCCCTATCAATCTGGAAAAAACATTGGAGCTTCAGCCTGACCTGATCATCTATGCGGGCACAGATGAAGCTGATTTCGAACAGCTCTCCAAAATTGCACCCACTATAATATTTGATACCTTTGCCCCACTCCAGGAACGTATGCTGGACATTGGTGGAATTGTTGGGAAAACGACTGAAGCAGAAGCATGGCTTGCGCAGTATAAAACCGCTGAAGAGAACATGTGGAAGCAATTGAAATCCGCAGGCATGAAAGAGGGCGAAACGGCTGCGGTCTTCACTTATTATCCAGGAGACAGACTGTTTATAATGGCAGCAACCGGACTTTCCCAGGTACTCTATGGGGAGAATGGCTTCAAGGCAACTCCAGCTATTCAGAAGATCCTTGATGAAGGTAAAGGGTTCCAGGAAGTATCCATGGAAGTCCTGAAAGAATATGCCGGAGACCGGATATTCCTCTTGACTCCAGTGGCAGAAGAAGCAAAACAATCCACAGAGAATCTATTAAAGAGCCCTATCTGGAAGAGCCTTCCTGCCGTCAAGAACGGATATGTCTATACACAAGACATCATGAAGACTTCAAGTGATGCGACAACAAGAGAATGGCTGCTTGGGGAAATTCCACAGCTATTGAATATGAAATAACCTTCTGTGATGAAGAGTTTAACACAAGGCTGATAAAAAACTGCAAGAAGCATGTCAACAGCTGTTGATATGCTTCTTTTTTTTATATACAATGAATTCATTGATAATCATTCTCACCAAATGAACGGAGGCTGAACCCATGCTGCATACATCATCGTCCTGCCCCCCACTCCACTCTCTGCTATTTCAGCTAAACGAGGCCGAACTGATGATTCAAGCTGCCGATTCAAGCTCTATAACGCGTACAACCCAGGACTATACCCTTCTCATATTTACTGGAGGGAACGGACAATTGAACCTCGATGATCAAAGCGTGATACTAAGTACGGATAAATGTTATCTACTATCTCCTGGAATCTCCTATAGTACGGACAACCAGGAGCTGACGTTGTATTATTACCTCATCACCTTTACAGCAATTTATACAACCGAGCATCCTAAACGATATTCTGGAGAGCTGCTTTCCGGCAGACGGGAGTTAATTGTGCACCCGTTCACCAAGGTAATCCGACTAGTCGAAGACCTGCTCATGAACAGGAATAACACCGATGATGTACAACAATTCAAGCGACAATTAAAATTCCAAGAATTGCTGCTGCTACTTTTTGAGCATAATTACCCTTCCAAACACCTGCCAAGTCCTACGGAATCCGTAGAAAAGACCATAACATTCATTCAGGAGCATTATACAGAGAGTATCACCGTGAAGCAGTTAGCTGAACTGGCGGGAATATCAATCTGGCAATATACACCGATCTTTCAGCAGCTTACGGGTAAAAAGCCGCTTGAATACCTGACGGATCTGCGCATTAATCATTCCAAACGATTCCTGCAGGAATCGACTGAACCACTGCGGGAAATCGCCAGACTGGTCGGCTTCTCGGACGAATACTATTTCAGCCGCCGCTTTCGGCAAAAAACCGGAGTTACACCCGGACAATATGCACATCAGAAAGGTCGTAAGCTTACCGTCAAGGATTGGACGGGTCATGAGGTGGAGATTCCAGAGCGAGCGAAACGTATTGTCTATCATGGCGAAACACTTGGCGACCTTCTCGCGTTAGGCGTAAAGCCTATCGGTGGAGATGAAGCGTTCGCCCGGAACAGCGTCTATAAACATCGGCTTAAGAAGCTCGCCAACGTCGGGTTTCCACTGGACCCGCAGTTGACCGCTTCCCTAAACCCAGATTTGATCATTTTGGCAAATAGTGATGAAAGAGCCTACAGAGCAGTTTCTGGTATCGCTCCGACACTCACCTTTGATTCATTTGCATCTCTCGACAAACGAATGCGGACACTAGGCAGTTGGCTAGGTAAACAGCGCGAAGCCGAAGCATGGCTGGAGTCATTCACAATCAAAAACGCTGCCATGTGGCAGCAGCTTTACACGACAACCCTCCAAGTTGGAGAAACCGCCTCTGCTTTGGTCTATGATCATGGAGATCATCTGTATGCTATGGGAATGTCCGGATTCTCCACTGCGCTTTATGCCCCATGTGGATTACAACCGACTGAAGAGATCCAGGCCATATTGGACGAAGAGTTAGGGTTCGCCGAAGTTGATCCAACACGACTGCCTGCCTACGCCGGAGATCATATCTTCATGTTCATTCCGGAACGCAAAGACTCGCGAGCTGCGATGGAACGATTACTAGACAGTTCACTTTGGAACAATCTCCCGGCAGTACGTCAGGGACATGTTTATCTGCTCGACGGAAGCAAATGGAACTCTAGTGATGCGTTAACCCGGGAGAAGCTGCTAACGCTGTTGCCTAAACTACTCGGCGGAAGTAGCGCTAGCAATTGAAAGTGAATCTAGGATTCTCTTTTGACTTTTCAAAACTTGATAGGGTATACTTTATCTACGCTTAATTTCCAACTTTTACAGTTGAAAAGCGGGGGAACCAGTTAATTGGGGCGAATCATTGAGCATTAGAATGTAGGGTACCATCTTACCCGAGTCCGTCAGCTAACCTCGTCAGCAGTGGATGGGTCTGCTTTTCATGTTATTTACATAACCAGAGACCCTTGCTAAGGGTCTCTTTTTGTGCTTTTTTGGACCCTGCTGGCAGTAGATTGGCCTTTGACACTAAGGCTCCCTCATTTCTCACACTACGAGACAAAGGAGAGATGTACGTGCAAAAGGTAAAGTACTTCACGGATATTAACAAAATAGCTATGTTGTCTGAGCTGGAAAAAGAGAATCTGAAAGAAATTACGGACAAATTTGTTTTTCGTGTAAATGACTACTATCTGTCTTTGATTAACTGGGATGATCCAAATGATCCCATCCGTAAGCTGGTTATTCCTAACGAAGGTGAACTGCTGGAGTATGGGCGCTGGGACGCCTCCGATGAGGACACGAATTATGTGGTACCTGGTTGTCAGCACAAGTATAGAACCACTGCACTGCTGATTGTATCCGAGGTCTGCGGGGCTTATTGCCGCTACTGTTTCCGTAAGCGTCTGTTCCGAAATGACGTGAAAGAGGCGATGGCTGATGTCTCTCCGGGTTTGGAGTATATCGCAAATAATCCGGAGATTAACAACGTACTTCTTACGGGCGGGGACAGTTTAATTCTCTCCACACCGAAGCTAAGATCCATTATTGAAAATCTAAGAAGCATTGAGCATGTTAAGATCATTAGACTGGGTTCCAAAATTCCCGTATTTAATCCGATGCGGATCTCTGAAGACGAAGAACTGCTGGAGCTGATTCGTACTTACTCTACCGAAGACAAACGAATCTATGTTATGGCGCATATCAATCATCCTCGTGAAATTACACCTGAAGCCAAAAAAGCATTTAAAGCTCTCCACAACGCAGGGGCAATTGTCGTAAATCAGACCCCCATCCTCAAAGGCATCAACGATGATCCCGTTATTTTAGGGGAACTACTGGACCGGCTTTCATGGGCTGGCGTTACACCCTACTACTTCTTTGTGAACCGGCCCGTAGCCGGAAACCGGGATTTCGTATTACCGCTCGAGCAAGTCTATCAAATTGTAGAAGAAGCCAAAGCCAGAACCTCAGGACTTGGCAAAAGAGTACGCTTATCCATGAGCCACACCTCAGGAAAAATAGAAATTCTCGCCATTGATAACGGAAAAGCCTATCTCAAATACCATCAATCCAGAGATCAGGAATACGGAAAATTTATGATTCTAGATTGTCCAAAGGACGCCGAATGGTTCGATGACCTGCCTGGGAATGAGCAATATTGGACCCCACCTGTGAAAAAAAACGATGCTATTATTTCTGTTAATGATTTATCAGGCGAGCCTGCGGATTTAATCTGTAAATAGATTTAATCGACTCTGTCATAGGATATTTCTTCATCACCAACAACAAAACTCCTCCCTCCCAAAATTAGCCCGAAAAAATCTATGATATAATCACGCTGTAACACGAAATGGACTAATGGGTGGGAATGCACACATGAAATTGGAACGATTGATTTCTATGATCTACAAGCTATTGAACCACGAAGTTTTATCTGCCTCCAAGCTGGCTGAAGAGTTTCAGGTTTCCCAGCGAACAATCTATAGAGATATCGATGTGATTTGTGCCGCTGGCATCCCGGTCGTATCGTATCAGGGTACTAAAGGTGGATATGGCATCATGGACGGATATAAAATGGATAAAAGCCTGCTCCGTTCGTATGATGTCACTTCTCTGATTACTGTACTTAACAGTCTTTCTTCCGTGTTTGAAGATGAGCATACGCAAGGAACCATTGAACGGCTGCAAACGATTGGAACTGAGCCACAGACCTCTAGTCTCGCGGTGGATCTTGAAACCCGGCGTACGGATCCTGAAGCACTTCCTCTTTTACGTGCGGCTATAGCGGAACGAAATGTTGTCCGTTTTGATTACATCAGTGTAAAAAATGAACGTACAACCCGTGAAATGGAACCGGTAAAGCTTCATTTTAAATATAGCAACTGGTACATCTATGGTTATTGCCGGGCTCGGCAGGACTATCGGGAGTTCCGACTTTCCCGGATGCTGAATTTGTTCCTGACGCAGGATACCTTTCATTCGCAACATGAGGTACCCAAAGAGGCTGGCTGTTCAAACAGGGCAGATCAGGTGGAGGAAATAGTGATCCGGGTAGGCCCTGAGGCTTTGGCAGAAGCTTTGGATCAGTTTCATCAAGTCGACAAGGAATTTCATTCCGATAAAAGCATGACGATGCGAATTCCTGTGTATAAGCCATTGGAAGCACGTTGGCTTTGGTCCATTCTGCTGAGTTTTGGCAGCGGCGCCGAAGTCCTCGAACCCCCTGCATTGCGAGGTATTTTAAAAGAGCAGCTTCAAAACACACTCAAACTTTATGAAGAAGTATGACAGTCTGATGTCATACTTCTTCTTTTATATTAACTACAGTAACAAAAAACAAATCCATGACCATTCAAAAGGAGAATGTACGAATGACAAATTATCCAGTAGAAATGTTTAAATACCACACATGGGCAAACCAAACTATCCTGGGGAGAATCAAGGAACTCCCGCCTTCTGTGCTAAGTCAAGAAGTGAACAGCTCATTTCCCACCATCGCTCATGCCCTTAGCCATATCTATGCGGTTGATACGATGTGGTATCTTGTATTAACAGGCACTGCCATGCCAGAGGCTTTTCAACAAAGTATCCCGCTAAATTTGAGCATTCTAGATTCTGTGGATGAATACGTAAATATCTTTGCCCAGCTATCAGAACAATACAAAGCATGGTTACACAACCAATCCGATTTGGAGCAAACCATTCTGCTTGACAATCCATTCGCCGGATTCCGCCAAACACGCCTATCAGAAATTGTGTTGCAAGTCGCCAATCACGGGACTTATCATAGAGGCAATGTATCTACTATGTTACGGCAGTTAGGCCATGCTTCCACCATGAATGACTATGCTCTTTTTTGGTATCAGGTTCCTGCAAAAGCAATTTAATCTCGGATGGGCAAGACGCTCCACTCCATACCTAGAAAGGAAATTGTATTTTAATTATGGAGATTAAAAATCTAATTACAGTAAAAACGAGAGAAGATTTAAGAGTTTGGCTGCAGGAGAATTCTAAGACTGAAAAATCTTGTTGGGTACTCGTTAGTATGACGCCAAACCCAGAAACGTTGCTATATTTGGACGTAGTTGAGGAATGTTTGTGTTTTGGATGGATCGATGGAGTGAAAAAGAAAATTTCGGAAACGGAGCTGGCGCAAAGACTCTCTCCCCGAAGCAAAAGAAGCTCTTGGACTGAATTGAATAAAGAGCGTGTCCGCCGCCTCGAAAAACTGGGGTTAATGAGTGCTGAAGGAAAACGGGTACTTCCTGATATGAACCCTGATTCTTTTATAGTAGATAAGATTATAGAGCAAAGGCTAAAAGAGAACAGTCAAGTATATGAGAATTTCACAGCCTTTCCAGCCCTTTATAAAAGAGTTCGGATCGACACGATCCAAAGCAATAAACATCAGCCAGATTTATTTAAGAGTAAATTAGACAAATTCATTGCAAACACTAAAGAAAATAAAATGTACGGGCAATGGCATGATAATGGACGTCTGCTAGATTATTAAGCTGCGCTAGATGCACGATCTCCTGCTGAGGCTTTCGGACTCCAATGACGCTATTTACTAATTTATCCCCTTTTCAGCAACTCATCGGACACCAGCGCAGCTATTTCTTAGAAACAGGCTCTTATACGGAGATTTTTCCGCCATTAGGAGCTATGCGGTCCGATAATACTCCAAATGGCGGATTTTCCTGCTTATAAGGTCTGCTGAGTCCGATACGCCGAAGAATGATCATTCGCTGGACTTCTGAGTCCAATACGCCGAAGAATGATCATTCGCTGATCTGCTGAGTCCGATACCGCCGAAGTATGGTCATTCGCTGGGTCTACTGCTACCGCTACCACTACTGCTACTGCTACTGCTACTGCTACCATGATCTCCTGCTGAGGCTTTCGGACTCCAATGACGCTATTTACTAATTTATCGCCTTTTCACCAACTTATCGGACTCCAGCGCAGCTATTCCTTAGAAAGGGGCTCTTATACGGTGATTTTTCCGCCATTAGGAGCTATGCGGTCCGATAATACTCCAAATGGCGGATTTTCCTGCATTTAAGGTGTACTGGGTCCGATACCGCCGAAGTATGATCATTCGCTGGGTCTATTGCTACTGTTACTGTTACTGCTACTGCTACTGCTACTGCTACTGCTATTGCTACTGCTACTGCTATTGCTACTGATACCATGATCTCCTGCTGAGGCATTCGGACTCCAATGACGCTATTTACTAATTTATCGCCTTTTCAGCAACTTATCGGACCCCAGTGCAGCTATTCCTTAGAAACTGGCTCTTATACGGTGATTTTCCCGCCAATAGGAGCTATGCGGTCCGATAATACTCCAAATGGCGGATTTTCCTGCTTATAACGTCTGCTGAGTCCGATACGCCGAAGCATGATCATTCGCTGGTCTCCTGAGTCCGATCCGTCGAAGCATAGTCTTTCGCTGTCTTTCGCTGTCTGTTGCTACCGTATCCTAATCATCTGCGGATCAAACACCATTGACTCATGATCATCTGTTAATCCTACGTTTCTACGTAAGTATAATTCATCAGTTAATCCCAAAGTGCTAAGTACGCGCGAATGGGATTGGTTCAGACGTTCAGACGAAGTTTAGAGTTGAGAGCAGAGGTTTGGTTTAAGTTCAAAAAAAGAGAGGTGCCCCAGCCATTTTCATGGCTTTTGGGCACCTCTTTTATTAAGTTACAGCCCTTCAGCCAGAATCCGTTTCAGGAACATCCCTGTGTAGGATTCCCGCACTTCAGCAACCTGCTCCGGTGTACCTTCAGCTACAAGCTTACCGCCCACAACGCCACCTTCAGGGCCAATATCAATCACCCAGTCGGACTCCCGAATCAGCTCTAAGCTGTGCTCCACAACTACGACAGTATTTCCCGTATCAACCAATTTGCTCAATAAGGTATGGAGCTGCTTGATGTCTGACGGATGAAGGCCTGTTGTTGGTTCGTCAAGCAGATAGAGCGTATGGTTTTTGGAAGGTTTGCTCAGCTCTTTAGCCAGTCTAATCCGTTGCCCTTCACCACCGGATAAGGTTTTGACAGATTGTCCCCATTTAAGGTAACCGAGACCCACCTCACACAATGTCTCGATAATCCCCGCCATTTTGGCTTCCGACTTAAGAATCGGCAAGCTTTCCTGTACGGACATGTCCAGCAGGTCCGAGATGGAATATTCATCATATTTCACCTGGAGAACCTCATCCGTAAATCTTCTCCCCTTGCATGTGTGGCATTTAACCTCCAGATCGGGTAAGAAATTCATGTCTACAGTCAGCACCCCAAGACCCTGACAGGTTTCGCAACGTCCACCCGGTGTGTTGAAGGAAAAATGCTTGGAGGTCAGTTTTCTTTTTTTCGCCTCCGGCAATGCAGCAAACAGCTGGCGCAGATGTGTGAATACATCTGTATATGTCGCTACATTAGAACGCAACATTCTACCCATGGGCGATTGGTCAAAGATCACTATATTTCCAACCTGATCTAAGCCCGCAATCTCCGCACAGCCTATTTGCTCATGTTCTTTCGCACTGCCTTGCGCAAGAATATCAAAGACTAGTGTCGACTTGCCTGAACCCGAAACCCCAGTTACAGAAACTAGACAATCTAGAGGAAATGAAACCTCCGGGATATCAATATTCCGGTACTGTGCCTGTCGGATGGTGATTTGTTTTCCGTCACCTTTCCGGCGAACGTATGCAGCAGTCTTATTACGCTCTTCTCTAAGATAGGCTCCCGTAACAGAAGTCTCGCTTGCCATCAAATCCTCAATGCTGCCCTCGCCAACAACTTGCCCTCCGTCCAGACCAGCACCCGGACCCATATCAATAATATGATCGGCAGCGCGCATCATCTCAATATCATGCTCGATAACGAGCACCGTATTACCCAAATCGCGCAGCTCCTGAAGCACACGAATGAGGCCAACAGTATCCCGCGGATGAAGCCCGGTCGTCGGTTCATCTAGAATGTATAACACTCCAGTCAGACCTGACCCCAGCAATGAGGCAAGGCGCAGCCGCTGTGTCTCTCCACCAGAGAGGGAGACCGTCTGACGGTTCATGGAAAGATAACCAAGACCAACATCGATAATCCGTTTTAGTCGGGTAGGCATATCGTGAAGGATGGGTTCAAGCAGATGAAGTCCCTCGGCGGGCAAAGCCGCCTCCAAGCCTTTCGTCCACTCGTAAACATCGCTTAATGGCCAATCTGATACCTCCGTAATCGATGCGCCAGCTACCCGAACGAGACGAACTTCTTTTTTTAGGCGAGCGCCAAGGCATTCCGGGCATTGCTGCTCATGAAAAAATCCGCCGTCTTTTTCCTGTGTACCAGCTTCTCCTTCCTTCTCCTTGTATCGCCGCCACAAACCAGGAATGACGCCTTCAAATTTGGTGCCTTGAATCGGCTTAACATTGGGAAAATGGCGCTTAAACGCCTCACTTTCCACTCCGTAATATAACAAGTCGCGCTGAATTTCGCCGTAATTTTTTAAGGGCTGATCCGGGTCAAACTCAAAACCAAAATGCTTGCCAGCGGCCACTAATATACGCATCTGTATATCACGATGAACACCATTCAGCGAGGCCACCCCACCCTCACGCATACTAAGCTCTGGATTAAACACTGCCGCTTCATTTATAGTTGCCACAGATCCAACACCACCGCAGGCTTCACAAGCTCCCTCCGGCTTATTAAAAGAAAAGTGTGACATGCCCAGCTTCTCAAGCTCAGCTCCGCAATGCGGACAACCCATCGTTTGACCATGCATTTCCTCGTCTTCCTCGATCAGCAATCCCCTCGCTTCAAAAGAAGGTGGAATGCTGCCACTACAGGAAGGGCAAACCCGCTCGCCTAATCTGGAAAAGATAAACCGGACAAACGTATAGATGTCGGTGACTGTCCCAACTGTCGAACGGGGATTACGATTGGTGACATGTTGTCCAACACTAATGGACGGAGACAGTCCAATAATAGACTCCACCTTTGGTTTGCTGATCGTATCTGACGTCATGCCCATGGAATCCAAATACTGTCTTTGGCATTCCCGCTGAAGTGTATCCATAGCTAACGTCGATTTCCCTGATCCCGAAGGTCCTGTCAGGACAACTAGCTTATACTTAGGAATCGTGAGCGAGACATTTTTCAGATTATTCTCTCTTGCCCCTTTAATAACAATAGTCTCTTTCACATCTATTCCCCTCTCAATTCAACCCACTGGTTCGTAGTTATATCTTCTATCCATATGGTTGCCCAAAGTTGTTGGATTGCAATTATTTTGCAAAACATTTCTAATTTCGATAGAATGTATTTGATAAATCACAAAATTTTCAAATAACTTTATAATCTAATATCTTGACTATCAAGATATAATTATTTTAAAAGGAGCGCTATCTTTTGTCAAGCCACGAACAACCTACACCAGAGCAGGAACAATTCACCTTGCTTATGCGCAGTTTGGGAAACCGAACGGTATTGTACCAACAAAATGTAGCCGCCTCACTTGGGTTATACAATAATGATTTCTTATCTATAGATATTCTACGGGAGAAAGGTCCGATCACTGCTGGAGAACTGTCTAAATTAACCGGTCTGACCACAGGCAGTGTTACGGCATTAATAGACCGGCTCGAAAAAAATGGCTATGTCCGCAGACAAAATGACCCGAATGACCGCCGTAAAGTGATTATTGTGCCATTATATGAGAATAAAGATGATGTCATTAATACGTACCAACCGCTCCATACCGCCATGGTTAAGCTCGCAGCTTCTTATACGGATGAAGAGCTCGCCCTTATTTCGCAGTTTTTAGGCCAAGCAAGTGCGGTTCTGGAAGAGCAGATTGATCAGCTTGGATCCACTGCGCGCGGCAAATCTTCTTCCTAAGATACGTATTTATACAAAAAAGGACGATATCCAAAAGTCATACGACTCTCTGGATACCGTCCTTTTCCATTTATTTTCTAATACCAATCGTTACAATTTCGCATGGACCGATCTGTAAGTCAAAGCTACCTTTCTCTTTCTCATCACTAGTGACTGGGTGGCTCTCCTCTTCTAGAATCGTCGTTTTATAGAAATACTGCTGTGGAATAGACGAATGGAAGGCCAGGTTGGTGTTCTGCTGACTCATGTTGTACCAACGCAGCAGTATATCTCCAGTCTGCTCGTTCATTTTCAGTGAAGAAAATGCGAGTTCCCTACTCTCCCAATCAAATGGAGTATACACCGGCGCAACCACGCCTGCATGTACATCTGTCTGACATACAATCCACGGAACCTGGAATTGGTAAGCTTCAGCATAAGCACCAGAAGTTATACCCTCACCTGTGTGCGGGATTAGCTCCATACGAACAACGTGCTCTCCCAGACACTGCGCTTCTGGAGTTGGGAATAGCCCCCAGTCACCAAGTTCGCCAACAGAACGTAGCAGCGTAATCGCAATAGTGTTACGCCCATCTCGCAGCACTTCATATTCATTTAATCCAAAATTAGCGACGGTTAGACCCGCTTTCCCATCACTAACATCAACAAAGGCTTGCTGATGTTGCGTGTTACTCGGATTCTTCCATTCTGTGGCTGGTTCAATATTCCGCTCAGCAACCTCGAACATCGAATCTACACGATGCGTGGCAGCGTTCAAATCTGTTGGAAACAGTATACGAATCCGGTGATCTTTGGCCTGGTTATCTATTGTCGTTTCGATATGCAATCCCTTTCCGCCCCGCTCCAAGGTGATTACAGTACGAAGTTTTAGAATGACTGTGTCACTACTGCGCTGAGCTTTGCGCTCCGGATAGTAAACCAGTGCACGCTGCTCCTCATCCAGCTTATCATCTGCCGAGGCTGGAATCTCCCAGTTATGGTTAATTTCTATAGCGGCGCGAAACGATGTATTTTCCAGTACACAAATGTTAGCCTTCAGTCCTTTAGTCGTCAAAGCTTGTTCAGCCTCTGGCTGTTTGTACATATATTCATTGCCGATATCCCCGGTGTTTTCATATACACCAAGATCGTTATAGGTCACTCCACTAGTTTTGTCACTTAGCATAAACGAACCATCATCATTAATGACTACCTTGATAACGTCATTTTCCAGCACCCGATCTCCATATAGCAAAGATTCAGCGGCTATTGGCAGTTTTGCATCTGCTCGGCGAACCCAAGCATATGATCGAAGACCTAGCGCAGGAACTTCTACGGCTTCAAAGGTAAGTCTTACCCGGCGGCACATATACGGCTGACGGAACTTATCATCTGGCAAATCATAACCAAACTGAAGACCCAAGTCCTCCAGCTGGGAGGCAATGTTATTCCCTTGATCGTCTACTAACACACGACCGTGCAAGTCAATTCCAGTCATACGGCTAGCCGTTTCTTCCAGAGAGAATCCTTCTCGCAAATATAGACGCGCCACATCAAGTTCTACGCTCACAGTACCCGTGCGACTCCAACCCGTCATATTCATCGCTACTAATGGAAGCACGTCTTCACCATATGTGGTAAACCCGGACGTATCCACAGCTTCTGCAATCACTCGTTTACTATCCTCAACAATGGTCTCTGCCACATGACGGCTCTTGTCAAAACGGGTGACCATCTCACGGTGTACCTCATCCACGCTGCATCCACAAATACTATCATGCGGATGATTTTGCATTAATGTCTTCCATGCATAGGTGAACAGATGATGGGGGTACTCTTTGCCCAGTAAATGTGCGAACGAAGCAAGTGGCTCGGCCAACTTTTCAAGCAAGATTTGCCCTTCCTGATTCATCTGTTTCAAATAGACACGAGCAGACGCGGTATTCACTAACGTACCCCATCCATCGGTATGCTGGCTCCGCAGTTCGCCCTTTACAGTCGACAGATTGCTGCGATCCACTACACCCTCTACGGCCTTAAGGTAATCAGGAAAGTTCGAATGAATGAACTCCATATCTGGATACAACCGCTTCGCAGCTTCGATAGCCTCTGGCAAATCCAGTTGAGCCGGCTGATGATCACAACCATTCATGAACAGCAGCTCACCTGTAGAGGCAAACTTCCGCGCATCTGCCAGCTTTTTCTCCCAGAACACTTTGGCTTCTGCTTCATTTACAGGCACTTCGTTTCCGTTAGAATACCAATTGGCAAATAGGATGCCTAGCACTTTTGATCCATCAGGGCCTTCCCAAATCAGCTCCGAGAATGAGGATTCGTAACCTCCATCCGACACCGTATTATTGAATCCAGTGGGCTTCACACCTCTTCCAAAAAAGGCATTATTGATGCCGGATTGCAGCATTAATTGTGGAGTCTGGCCGACTAGACCAAAGGTGTCCGGAAAATAACCGATTTTGGAGGGTTCCCCGTAACGCTTCGAATCCTGATGGCCAATCTGCATATTACGAACATTGGCCTCCCCACTAGTAAGGAACGCATCCTGCAAAATATACCAAGGTCCTATTAGAAGGCGACCTTCCGTAATATATTTCTGTAGCCGCTCTTGATTTTCTGGACGTACCTGAAGATAATCTTCCAGAATAATCGTCTGTCCATCCAGATAGAAACTCTTAAATTCGTTATCCTCATCCAACCGGTTCAGTAATTCATCAACCAGTTTCACTAAGCGTACATGATGCTTCTCATAGGGAAGATACCATTCCCGGTCCCAGTGTGTATGGGAAATGATATGGGCTGTCTGAGGGCTAATTGATTGTTTTGAGCTTTCCAAAGTGAAGACCTCCTTATATGCAATGCGTTCTATCTACCAAGTTGCTTAATGTAGAAGATGTGGATAATTGACATGAATCTCGACTTCCTGCGGGCGATAAACACCAAGCAAATCTCCTTTACTATCCGTGGCAAATAGAACAGAACGTTCCTGTTCCAACACGAACGAATAAGTTCGGCCAGTGGCCGAATCCTTCACCTCGATCTTTGCATCCTGGGCATATTCCGACACGAAGGTAAAAAGTGCACCCGTAGCAAAGCTCAGTTTTCGTCCGTAGATACCCGCTAAGTCCCCACCACTAATCCATTCAAAATCACGTTCCACAAAAGCAGCATTAACCGCGTAGCGGTAAAGTGCAGCCGTAGTATCCCTACGCTCACTCAATTCAACTGGCAGTGGACTCCATAGGAGTCGACCCTTGCCCAGCGGAAGGTTCACGACAGTGTCTATAGTAGAACTCCCACCATTTTTTTGAATGATCGTTTCCTTCGTCACCTCAGCTATCCGGCGGTGGCCGAAAGAGACAGGCAGTACTTGACCTTGAAGCATAAGCACTTCTTCGCGGCGCACATTACGCAATTCGCGTTTGCCAAGAATATCACTCAACCGATCCGAAGAACGCCAGTAGGCATCAATGCTTAACGGTCCAGTGGCAAGCAATACCGCTCCTGTCTCTTCAACGATATGTAACAACCGTTCCATCGCTGCATCAGCGAAGTTATGCGCGCTTGGCAGTATAATCAGCTTCGCAGGGTTCTTCTCCAAATCATCTAGGTGGTATTCAGAAGCCCCCCGAAAAGACATCTTGAGCTCATAAGACAGAATGCGGGTAAGCTCTGTTGTAGACGCAAAAGCCAACTTTCGATTAGAGAAATCATTCGAATAAGGGAACACCACCGCAATCTCTTCCAATTTCCGATCACCAAATATATCACGGATACCTTCTATAAACTTCCCGAAATCATAAGATACGTCTGCCTCAGGCTTCTCGGTTCCATCCGCTCTCAGTGCTCCGATATGGGACTCATTCGCATTATCCATATAGAAATTCGTATTCCAGATCCAGTGAATAGCTCCCGCACCAGCCGTTCCAAAAGCGTAAGCATACTTGCGTTCCAGCAAATTCCGCAGCTCTTGTTCTGAACGTTTGGCTCGGCCATCTGGAGTTTCTACATACATGACGCCTGTCTCCTGAATTAGGTTTGGCTT
Organism: Paenibacillus sp. FSL E2-0190; assembly: GCF_037992965.1. NCBI lineage: Bacteria > Bacillati > Bacillota > Bacilli > Caryophanales > Paenibacillaceae > Paenibacillus > Paenibacillus sp. FSL E2-0190. The sequence continues at coordinate 2,581,529 of NZ_CP150306.1, read as the reverse complement.
ATTGGGGGTTTTGGTAAAAATGCCATCCCATATCAAATAGTCGTTAAACCACCAGGAGTGCACAGTAGTGTAATCTACCGCTTCCTCATAGAAAAACGGCGAAGGACGCTGCGCTCCTAGTCCCTCATCCTGGCCAACCGTAACCATCTGAGCTGGACATTGCTCCTTAATGGTATCGTATAATTGCTTCACCCAACGGTTATGCATTTCCATAGAGAACAAACAATAGTCCAACCAGCGTGTCCCCCTCTTAGCACTGTGCATATCTTGTACGTCGAAGTTCATCTCTTTTGCTTCAGGCAGCCCTGCCGAAGCAAAGGCCGGAAGCTGTGCGGGCGTCATATTCCAGCGTTCCTGCAGCACTTCGATTACACCATGTCTTTCTTGTAGCCATTCCCTAAAAGCTTGTCGCTCAAAGCGATCATGGCATGAACTCGGGCCGTCCGAGAAAATACGGTCCGGATCAAACATCGACGGTTCATTAATAAGATCCCAGTCTACATTCGAAGAATCTTTATGACGAGATACAATAGACCGAATGAACCGCTTCTGAGCCTCAACACTTTGTGGGTCCAGATAAGGATTTACCCCACCCCACGTTTCCGGGGTGAAGGAGAAAAACGTGAACGTCACCTGAAGATCATGCTTTTTCGCCGTCATGATGAAGGCGTCGATCGCCCGCAATACTTCTTCCGAGACATGTCCATCGTCTTGCATCACATTGCGATAAGCTGTCCAGATCCCTGTACGGATCCAGTTAATCCCGGCCTTCCGCATCTGGCCCATATCACGATCCCAAACTCCGACGTTCGGCAGAAATAGAAATTTACGCGCCACATCACTCGCCATATAAGTCATGCCGACCACTGGTAGCGGACGCCCATCTTTTATAAAATAATCTCTGCCGCTCGTTACCGGATGGCCTGCTGCCAGCAGCTCAGGAGCATGACCCCAGAACCCTTGGCGCAGAATGCGAACCTCACCATCACTGGCTTCTGCTTCACAGACAATCTGGTAGAGGCCCCTACTTATCTCCAAAGGAATAGGCAGACGCACCATGTTTAGTTCTGCATTCGCCTTCATTTCCAAACTCTGAGACCACTTCAAAGAGGTATCTGATTCATGCTCTACATGAATTGTGAAATTCCATGTATCTTCATTTCGCATAGAAGGTCTCACTCGTTCAAGCTGCTGAATCTGAAGGGTTAGGGAAGCACGTTCTCCTGATTCATAAGACGCGTAATTGGGCTTAACCCACATTTCCGTAACACCCTTGCTGCAGAAACGCGCCCAATTGGATATCGCGGAAGGACCTTTTTGCTCCCAAAAAGAAGCTGTTGCAGGTGTATTTACGAACAGCCAGCGTGAACCTGCATACAAACCGCTCGTATTCTCCCAAAGAACCACTGGGGCAGCGGTTTCTCGACCCTCGGACGTAATTCCCTTTAAGAGCGGGTAAATCCGTGTGCTCATCGGACCTGCCGAGCCCATTTGATGTGGTAAATCACTCGTCTTTGTCGTATGTGGCACGAGGTTCCATGTGTCCGCACTCGTTAGAAAAAGAGATTCTTGACCCTTAAGCAGAGGAATGACATCCAAGGCAAGCAATGAATGGTTGCGTGAGCATTCAACACGAAGTGCCTCATGAATATACAGCTCCTGATGATAGGAAGTCTGCTCCGCTTCGACATGCCATCGGCCATTTTCCCAACGAACAGGTTGTTTGAAGGGTGCGCCTCCAATGCTAATCAACCCGCCACCTCTTTGCAGGTATTCAAGAATGGCTATCCAGGCCGCTTTCGGGAAATAGGGTGCATGCAGATTGATGAAACAGCCGCCTTTCGTTTCGCATAGCGTTTGTGCAAGCTGATTCTCACTTACAATAGATCCGAACTCACTCATGGATGTAATCGCATCGCTAGGAATGGGACTGGAAATTGGAAAATCAGAATCATAAAATATGATTACAGGTCTACTCAGGCTGCTCATAGTAGTCCTTCCTTCATCATTTTATAGACAAGTTGGGAGAACAGACTATTGGACCAGGCGAACCATTTTCTAGTGAACGTATTCGGATCATTAACATGGAATCCCTCATGCATAAAGCCAGTATCCGCATCCGTAGCTTCTAACATCGCAAGCATCTCCAGCTTTTCTTCCTTAGTTGAAGCCGTCAAACCTTGCATGGTTAATGCCATATGCCAGATGTAGTCTTTGGGAGTATGCGGACTGCCGATTCCCTTCGCTGCGGTTCCTTCAAAATAAAAAGGATTCTCCTTGCTCAGAGCAAATCGTCTCGTATTCTGATAAATTTCATCCTCTGCGGTAACATAGCCGAGATAAGGAATCGACAGGAGTCCTGGTGTTCCCGCATCATCCATCAAGCAGTAGTTGCCATAACCATCGGTCTCGTAGGCGTAGATTGGACCGAATTTCGGATGACGATAAATACCATACAATTGAATTCCGTGATCAATCTCAGCTTCTAATGCTTTAAGCTGTTCCAGAAATTCAAGATCACGGAATACCCATTCAGCGAATTCCTGCATATGACGTAATGCAACAACAGCGAACATATTCCCCGGGATGTTGTAATGAAAGTCGCATGCATCATCACTCGAGCGGAATCCCGACCAGACCATACCCGTGTAATTAACAGGCATACCTAGACCGTTATTACGCAGTGTATCTTCAGGAATCCCATTGTTACGCGTAAACCGGTATGGAGATAATTCACTATGGCGCTGTTCAGTTTTGAACAGGTTGAATATTTTGATCATTGCTGCCTTAAATCCGGCGTCGAATATATCAGCCTTTCCGGTTTCTTTCCAATAGGCATAAGCCAGACGCATGGAAAAACAAAGAGAATCGATCTCGAATTTACGCTCCCACACCCAGGGGGACATTTCCGTAATATCGCTAGTGCTCCAATGCCAATCATTCGCTGTCTCATTAAACGCATTGGCGTACGGATCGATATGAATATACTCGATATGACGTTTAATTAACCCGCCAATAATCCGCTGAAGATCGGGATCGTTTTTAGCAAAGGGCACGTAGTGCATAACCTGCTCCACAGAGTCTCGCAACCAAGAAGCTGGGATATCTCCTGTAATTACAAACGTTGTCCCATCATCCATAAGCTTAGTCGTTGTCTCAAGCGTATTGGGAAAACAGTTCTTAAAAAGCTGCAACAGCTTCGGCCGATGAGCTAACTTCTCCTCTGCTTCGTTCAATACTTCTTGAACCGCTTGAGGAAGCGGCAGCTTCGGCATAGAGATGGTGGGAAGTCGGAATTGTTCCATATTCTCACTCCTTCATAATAAATGGGGATAGATAGAGAGACGGGCAGCATAGCTGCCCGTCTCCACTAATCCTATTTGTGTTACCTTTAGTGATTAATCTTAGGCGTGTTACGTTCATTAGCTTATTTCTTTGTCTGGTTCCACTCATCAAGTTGCTTTTGAACTTCTGCAATGACTTTATCAAGTCCAGCTTCTTTAAATTTCTTCGCTGCTTTTGGCAGATATGTTTTAGGATCAACAGAACCTGTGTATAGCGCTGGCATAAATTCTTTAGTTACGTTGTTGATAGCCGCTACTTCTGTTTTTACAGGTGTAGGATCAAATGCAAAACCGAAGGTAGGGGCTTCTTTTGAAGAATCATTAAACTTCTTGAAAGCATCCCATTTATCAGCAGGGTCATCAGCATGCAGATAAGTCAGTAACATGTTCCCAAGTGTGAAGCCTGGCATTGCATAGCTATCTTGCATAGCTGGCAGATCTTCAATGACATTGTCGGAGATTTTCTTATAATGAGTGCCTTCAATACCATAGTTGAGCAAATTGCGTAAGTACTTATCTGTATTCAAAAGATTCAAGAACATCATCGCGCGCTCAGGATCACCTGAGGTTACGGAAATCGCGTGCATCGAACCTGCGGCGGACTGTGTATATACATAAGGCTCATGCATAGGCGAAGTTACAATTTCATAACCTGCTGAACGAGACCAACCTTTTTCTGCATAAGGCTGTGTGATTTCGCGATCGGCAAACCATTTACCGGTCTTAATGTTATCAATACCTTCAAGTGTCGCAACGTCTGGGCGTAAGTAACCTGCTGTGTAAAGTCTACGCATCGTATCTAACGATGTTGCAAGTTCAGGTGTCTCCAGAATATTAACAACCTTGCCATCTGTGGAATCCATATAGACCCCGATAGGTAGCTCATCACCTAGTACATAGTCAAATGGCATGAATGGTTTAAAGCCTTTAGGAACAGCTAGAGGTGTAATATCAGCCGGCTCGTTCTCTTTAATCGTTTTAAGAAGTGGCTCTAGATCATCCAATGTACGGATATTGGAAATGTCCATGTTATATTTATCAACATATTTCTTATTGAAGCGCCATACCCATTGCTGTCCAAGCTCCTTATTTACAGGAACACCATAGATCTCACCTTTAATCTTAGTTCCTTCTAAGAAACGAGGGTCCAAAACTTCTTTCGTTTCCTTACCATACTTATCTAGCAGATCATTCAGACCCAAGAACGTCCCATTAGCAGCGTTACGACGGAAGTCATTTGTCCAAGAAGAGGTAAAGGCAATATCATAAGGCTCACCGGAAGCGGTGATGACTTGCATCTTCTTATCGTAATCGCCCCAATCGAACATCGTAATGTTCAACGTCGCGTTAATTTTTTCTTGGGTATATTTATTAACTTCTTTTAAGACAAGATCTAAATCCTTTTGAGGTCCACCAATTAAATACATCTTCAACTCATATGGCTTTAATTCTGATGTGTTCCCTGCTGAATTCCCTGCTGCCGCTGAATTGTTTGTTTCTTTAGCAGCATTTGTATTATTATTCGAACCACATCCAGCTAGAAGGCCAGAAAAAAGCATTGTCCCTGCAAGAGCGAGTGTTAAGCCTTTTTTCATTTTCATTTCTATTTTCCCCCTTTAGATTAATGAACGCTTTATTTATATCGATTCCTGTCCTAGCGATTCGAATAAATACATCTTAGTAGTGTTACTCCTTTAAAGAGCCCACGGTTAAGCCTTGTACAAAATACTTTTGGAAGAACGGATACGCTAGTGCTATAGGTAAGGTCGCCAGTACAACCATCGCCATACGAACGGTTTCTGTTGGCAAGGTTGCAGCAATCTCAAAGCTTGATCCCATCTGCATACTGTTCTGAATGACAAACTCCATATTATTCTGAATTCGCATCAGCATCGCTTGGAGTGGAACAAGACTCGCATCATCTATATACAGCAGGGCATTAAACCAATCATTCCAATAGCCCAGCGTACAGAACAATCCAATCGTTGCAATCCCCGGTAAAGAGATTGGAAGTACAATTTGCAGGAAGGTCCGAAACTCACCAGACCCATCAATTTTGGCAGCCTCAATGAGTGCATCAGGTACGCTAGTCTGGAAGAAGGTCCGCATTACTAGAATAAAGAATGCATTCATCGCGATGGGCAATATTAAAGCCCATATCGTGTTGTACAAATGTAAAAACTGCGTAGCCACGATATAGTTGGGAACCATTCCGCCTGAGAATAACATCGTGAAGAAGGCGAAGAAGCTGAAATAATTACGATAGCGAAATGATCTTCGAGAGAGAACATACGCATAAGTTGTTATTAAAAATAAACTAATGAGCGTACCTAGTACAGTAACCATCAAAGTAACTCCAAAGGAACGAAGCAATTGATCACCTGTGTTAAAAACAAACTGATAAGCTGCTAAACTATATTTTTCGGGTAACAAGCTAAATCCATTTAGAGCAAGTACTTTCTCATCTGTAAAAGAAATGGCTATGACAAACAAGAACGGAAACACACAAGTAAAAGCGAAGATGCCAATTATAATATTGAGTACCACATTCCATAAAGGAGTAATGGCGTTGTTGTCGATTTCTTTTGGCTTACGTTTGAATACTGCCATAACGTCACTAACTCCTTTCTAGAATATCGCATTCTCTTTGCTGATCTTTTTCACAATAGAATTCGTTACAAGCACCATGATAAATCCAACAATCGATTGATATAGACCCGCTGCTGTACTCATCCCTAGATTACCTGTCGTACTCATGCTGCGATAAATATAAGTATCGATAACATTCGTTACGGAGTATAGAACACCTGAATCCCGAGGGATTTGATAGAATAAACCGAAGTCCGATCTAAAAATACCACCAATCGCTAAAATCGTTAGCGTTACCATTAAAGGTTTAAGCAAAGGAAGTGTAATAAACTTAATCTGCTGCCATTTGCTGGCCCCATCAATCATAGCTGCTTCATAGTAGGACTTGTCGATACCCGCTATAGCCGCTAAGTAAACAACACTTGAATAACCAATTGATTTCCAAATCCCCATGAAAATTAGGATATATGGCCAAAAGCGAGTATCCCCATACCAGGAAATAGGATCGCCTCCGAAGTAAACAACCACTTGATTCAATATTCCTTTATCTACACTCAGAAAGCTGAAGGTAAAGAAACTAATAATGACCCAAGAAAGGAAGTAAGGCATAAACATCGCCGTTTGATAAACTTTAGCCATCCGTTTGTTCACAAGTTCATTTAAGGTGATCGCAATGCCCACCGCAAGAACTAAACCGAGAGAGATCAACGCCAAGTTATAAAGAATCGTATTTCTTGTAATGATATAGGCGTCCTCCGTCGAGAACAAAAAGTTGAAATTTTCAAGGCCAACCCACTTACTATTTAAAACGCTTGCAAAGAATCCATCCCGATGAATCTTGAAATCCTTGAATGCAATTACTGTTCCAAACATCGGTAAGTAGCAAAAGATCAGGAACCATAATGTCCCTGGTAATACCATAAACCAGAGTACTTTATCCTTAATTAAACTTTTGAAAAATGCAGGCATTATTCCACATCCCCCTTCTCTCTATCCCCAAACAACCCCTATATATCCCTTCGATCTTTTTCCCTCGCCCCTTTAACTACCCTTAATTCTGCGCTATAAAAGCGGTTTCATAAAGTTGAAAAACTCCAGAATCAGATGTAAAAATTAAAGATCCACAGCAGAAGGGACATTTAAAAAGTCTATTTCCCCTTAAATTTGAGCAAAAAAAAAGGAAACATTCTCGTTATCAACGTCCATGAAGCCCGTACTTGAACGTGATACTCAGGAACATTTCCTTTATTTTAGGATTTTGCTTTTTTGTACATATTCCGAAGCTCTGTCGGCGATACACCTACTGATTTTTTAAACTGGCGATAGAAATATGCTGGATCCGGATATCCTACTTCAGCTGCAATTTCGTTGGTTAGTAACGTAGTTTGAAGCAGCAATTGTCTTGCCTTTTCAATTCGAAATTGATTAACATAATCAGAGAAACTACGGCCCATTTCCTTCTGAAATAGCTGGCCCAAATAATTAGGATGCATTTCCATACGCTGACTGAGCGTTTTCAGGGATAGCTCTTCTCTATAGTGTTTGCTTACTTGATCAACCATATATCTCATATTCGGACTGAGCTCATCATTTACTAATGATAATTGGTCTAGTGTTTCTTTCACACTTTCCTGCACATGGTGCACCAATTGCTCAATAGTATGTATGCGCAGCAATGGATTAAACACGGCACTAAAATTAGAGTTTTTCTCCATTTTCTTAGCAATCAACATTAACTCAATCGCTACGTTGTAATTATCAATGCGGGTAATCATGCCACAGCCAAACAGCTTTTCGAACGTTTCTGCGATAAATTGGTTCGTAGCCTCCCGGTCTCCAGATAATAATAATTTGGTGAATTCCTCATAATCAATTTCGAGCTTCTCCTCATGCAGAACCATCTTTGATAGTTGTTCCACATCTATAATCGGGTAACCCGGTAGCATAAGATGATCAACATATAAACTCTTCGCCTTTTTATAACTATTTGGGACTTCCTGAAAAGCATGCTCCTTACTTCCTATCGTTATCCAGACAGACTTTTCTAACTCATGCATAATCTCACATTGCACTTGCTCCAGTACACAATAAAGCTCTTCTTTGTTCTCAGCTTCAGCCCGCTCAGCAATAATAAGAACAAGATCACCTTCCATATCTATAAATACAATAACGGTTCCAAGTTGCTCTAATGATTTCACAGCGATACGATAACATTCATCCATAAGCTGATTCCTATGGAGTTTATCCTGGCCCTCATCGTCATCCTGTTCGGTGATAAGCCGAATCGCAGCCACCGTAAAAAATGAACAGTCCAGTGAGATATTTAAGACTTTTGAACGGTGCTGTAGCTCCTGCCGGCCTATATTGCCAGTTACCCAGCGGTTTAGAATATTATTGCGTAGAACTTGCCAATCCTCTTTAGCATGAAATTGTTCAACATCCTCTTGATTCAGCACTTCAACAATTTGTTCAATGGTTGATTCCAACTCATGTATATTAATGGGTTTGAGAATATAATTTTCAATGCCTAGACTCATTCCAGCTTTTAAATACTCAAATTGCTCATACCCGCTCAAGATTATAAACCTCATTTTTGAATCAAAAACCTTTATTTGCTGAATCAGTTCAAGTCCCGTAAGTTTTGGCATCGTAATGTCAGTAATTAATATGTCGATCCCTTCATTATGATTGCGTAGAAATTCTAAAGCTTCTTCCCCATTAGACGCTTGTCCCGCGATTCTCAATCCATATTTTTCCCATTCAATCACTGAACGTAATCCTTCAAGAATAAGAGGTTCATCATCCACGATAAGTATATTGTGCATTATTAGTACTCTCCCTTACTACTGGTATATTCATGATGACTATTGTTCCTTTATTTACTTCACTAGCGATCGTTAATCCATATTCAGTCCCATAATAAAGTTTAATTCGTTCATTCACATTACATAGGCCTACCGAAGAAGGAGGTTCATCCATTCTCATACTGACTTGAAGCATTTGCTGTAGCTCTGTCAGCTTGCTGGCAGTAATTCCATTCCCGTTATCACTTATAGCAATTTGAATTTCCCCGCCAGATTCAGTAACTTCAATACGGATGAGATTGCCAAAACGGTCAGGTCTAAATCCGTGAACAATATAATTTTCAATGACCGGTTGGATGAGCAATTTAACGATAGAACAATTCATGGCAACTGGACTTATTTGTGATATGATTTGGAGCCTATCTTTATGTCTAATCTGAAACAACTCCAGATACAAATTGCAGTATTCAATCTCATCAGATATTGTAACGACCATGCTTTTCTTAATCATCGTTCGAAATAATGTCGATAAAATGTAAATCATCTGACCTACATCCTTCGCTCCTTGCGTAATTGCCCGCATCCTAATCGCCTCAAGTGTGTTATATAAAAAGTGTGGATTAATCTGCGATTGAAGTGCAACTAGCTCTGCATTTTTCTGCGTAAGCTCCGAAATGTACACTTTATTAATATAGAGTTCTAATCTTTCACACATATAGTTAAAGTTGTTCGCAATTAGCTGCAATTCATCTTCTCGATTTAGGTGAATACGTGTGCTTAAATCACCTTCCTGTAAGCGCTTCATAGATTTGATAATGATCTTCACTTTTTTAGAAAAACGTAAAATAATTCCGTATGTAAAAGACATTGCAGTAATAATAAGCGCTGTGGTAATCCCGATAATCCAAGTTCGAACCGTTTTCATTTCGTTGTTGACCTGTGACTTCTGAATGATCCCTGCCATAATAAGACCTGAGCTATTCGTTGTATTTAAGTTAACCTTGGAGATCCCATCCAGTGTTGTCCAGCCATCCGCATGAAGCGCATCGAGATGTGGATATCGCTGTCCCATATACCTTCCCAATGAATCATATATAACGTCACCGCTTGGGGTTAAGACCAACAATTGACCATTATTTTCTGCAACTTTTGTGCCAAGCCATTTTGAAATAAGTTCTGCGTCAAAATCTACTATGAGCATCCCGATCGTTTTCAGTGTAATCGGATCTTTAATTTCCCTAGTCATTGTATACAAATTGTTATTGTCTTCTCTTATTTCCTTAAGCACTAATTTGGTTTCATGCGAGACCCAGCCATTCTTCGGTAAGGATAACTTTTGCTTAGAACCGTCCATGTCGCTCAAGTAGAATTGTCGGGTATTATTTTTATATAAATAATAAAATTCTTTCTCTGTACTGTATAAAATAACGTCATAAATCCCGTTTTTCTGATTCAAATAGGTTTTGAAATAAGTATCGAACGTATGAGGAACGGAGCTCCCTATGTCTGCATATTGATCTAAACGGTATTTAAGATAATCCCCATAATCATTTTGCAAAAAGTAGGACAAATCCTCACTGACAGAGGCATCGCTATAAATTTGCTGGATAGCCACTTGGATGCTTTCGTACTGCTGATTCATATACAAACTTACATAATCCAGCACCTCCCGATTGGCATCTACATGTTGGCGAGTGATCGTCTGCTCATAGTATTTATATACGGTAATGGATGAGGCAATTAACGTAATTATAATGATCGAAGAGTATATAGCTAAAATTTTATTGAACAGTTTTTTCTGCAAATGGTTTTGATAAAATTTCTTTACATTCAACAAAGCCACCTTCTTTCTGAATATCACCTTTAGGATTAGAAGCTTAACATCACACTTCTTTTTCTGCAATGGAAGCGCATGCATTTTTTTATTTATATATTCTAGCGCTCCACCTTTTCTCTCCACCGAGAGTTTACAACTCACACAAAATCGTCTATAGTTGATTTCTACCCCCCAAACAAACCTATAATAACCCAAATAGATCTTAATTTCCTCGTCCCCCATCAACATATTGGAGGGGCTATTACTCATGTTTCTAACCAAACGCAAACTCAACTCCCAACTAAACGAAATTTCCGAATATCGTTACAGGGATCGTATACACATTCCTTTTTTCAACTCAATGATTGACGAACAAGGTGAAATTGCAGCCGAACCGCCCGTGGATGGAGAATGGTCTAAGCTACGAGTTGGAGATACCTGGAAAGGCCGCGATTTGTATTTATGGCTAACGACAAATATAGACGTGCCTGCCTCTTGGGCAGGCCGTAGAGTACTGGGTCGATTTGATTTTGGCGAGACGGGTGCTGGAAATAACTCCGGATTTGAATCCTTATTCTTTTTCAACGGCAAACCCTATCAAGGTGTGGATTCCAATCATACCGAAGTGTTCTTGCCAAATGAAACGACAGGCACTCAGCTTCCACTGACCTTCCGGTTATGGTCGGGACTCGAAGGTGGCGGCCCTAAAAAAGATCAGACACATGGCATTCGCATGGCTGAAATTTGTTGGCTGGATGAAGCAACGGATGATTTCTATTTTACCGCGCTTGCTGTAGTTGAGACGCTGAACGTACTCGATGCCAAAACTCCAGAATATACACAACTTATGAGTACAGTAGACCGCTCCTTTCTTCTGATCGACTGGTCTCGTCCAGGTTCAGACAACTTCTACGCTTCGATCGGGGAAGCCCGCAATTATTTGCGTGATGAAATTAACAAAATGGAGAAATCCTCACCCGTCACAGTTACCTGTATTGGCCATACCCATATTGATGTGGCTTGGTTGTGGCAATTGAAACACACCCGTGAGAAATGTGCGCGTTCCTTCTCAACCGTACTACGTCTGATGGAAATGTTCCCGGACTATACCTTTTTACAGACTCAGCCGCAACTCTATGAATATATCAAAAATGACTATCCAGAAATCTATGAAAATATTCGTGAACGTGTAGCTGAAGGACGCTGGGAAGCTGGCGGCGGCATGTGGCTTGAGGCAGATTGCAACTTGACCTCAGGGGAGTCTCTAGTCCGTCAATTACTCTATGGAACTCGCTTCTTACGTAATGAATTTGGGGTTGAATGTGACTATTTATGGCTGCCGGACGTATTTGGCTACAGCTGGTCCTTGCCACAAATTCTAAAAAAATCAGGAATTAATACCTTCATGACCACAAAAATTAGCTGGAATCAATATAACCGGATGCCACATGATACCTTTCAATGGCGTGGGATTGATGGCACAGAGGTGTTAACACACTTTATTACAACGCCTGAGCCTTGGTCCGAAGAAGATTCTTGGTTCTACACTTATAATGGCCGGATTATTCCTAAGACTGTGAAAGGAATTTGGGATACTTACCGGGATAAAGAAGTGAATCGCAATCTGTTACTTTCTTACGGATATGGCGATGGTGGCGGGGGTGTGAACCGTGAAATGCTAGAGATGCGCCGTCGGCTAAACGATCTTCCCGGTCTGCCGAAGATTGAAACAGGAACAGCGGGAGACTACTTCCGTACCCTGCAAGAAACTGTTGCAAATACAGATCGTTATGTCCATGTATGGGATGGCGAGCTTTACTTAGAATATCACCGCGGCACCTACACAAGCCAAGCCTACAATAAGCGGATGAACCGTAAGCTTGAGCTGCTATACCGTGAGGCGGAATGGCTAAATACACTGCAAAGTGTGATGACAGGTGACTGGTCGAACTATCGTCAGACCGATTTAGACGAGGGCTGGAGAATTATTTTGCGCAACCAATTCCATGATATTATTCCGGGCTCTTCGATTCGTGAAGTGTATGAAGACAGTACAATTGAGTATGCACAAGCAGAAGCAATAGGTCAGTCTGTCTGGGAGCAATCCAGTAAGGCACTTGTGAGCGGAAATGAAGCCGGTAAATATACGATCTGGAACAATGCTGCTTGGGAGCTGACAGAACTCGTAGAAATTACTGTTGAAGCCGGGATGGAAACAGGACATTGGATAAGCTCAGAAGGAAAACAACTACAAGCTCAGCGTGAAGGTGACCGCTGGATCGTTGAAGTATCTAACATTCCTTCTCTTGGATACACAACGATCTCCTTCGTAGAAGATGTGAATTCTAAGTCACTAAGCGCTCCATTCAAGCTAAATGAATCAGGAATCTCAACGCCTCACTTCGAAATTGAATGGAACGAACAAGGTCAATTAGTATCCATCTATGATATAAATGAACAAAGACAAGTATTAGCAAACGGAAGTCACGGTAACGTGTTCCAAGTGTTTGAAGATAAACCCCTAGCCCATGAAGCTTGGGACATTGACATCTACTATCAGCAAAAGAAACGTGAAGTCACCGACTGCCGCAGCATTGAAGTCATAGAAAAGGGTTCACTGCGATGTGTTGTACAATTCACATGGAGTTATATGGATTCCACGATTAAGCAGCAAATGATCTTACATGCACACCATCGTCGTATCGATTTCGTGACAAAGGTAGACTGGCATGAGCGACAACAGCTAATGAAAGTAGCTTTCCCTGTTGCAATACGAGCTACCGAAGCCACTTATGATATCCAGTTCGGTAATGTTACGCGTCCAACACATTGGAACACTAGCTGGGATTACGCTAGATTCGAGACTGTGGGGCATCAGTGGGCAGATTTATCAGATCGTGGTTATGGCGTTAGCTTGCTGAACGACTGCAAATACGGTTATGACATCAAGGATAATGTGATGCGTCTATCCTTAATCAAATCGGCAACGCACCCTGACCCTGAAGCGGATCAAGGTGAACATACTTTCACCTACTCTATCCTGCCTCATACTGGGGATTGGCTACAGGGTGACACCGTCCGTCAAGCTTGGTCCGTCAACAACCCTCTACGGAGCACCATGGGGCAAGCAGAAGGAGCATCCAAGTCGCTTATTCGCCTTTCTACTCAGACGGTTATGGTTTCTGCGATCAAGAAGTCTGAGGATGGTCAAAAATTAATCGTACGTGTGCACGACTATTCCGGAAGCCGTCAGCAAATTGATATGACTAGCGACTTGAATATTATTTCGTGGCAAGAGTGTAATCTAATGGAGCGTCCTGAAGGGGAAGTCCACACTGAACCTGTCATTACTTTTATACTTGAACCTTACGAACTAAAAACATTTGAAATTGAAGCAGCAAAATTAATAAAGTAACATACAAATAAAGTAACATACAAAAATCGGGGTGTCCCTGTAGCCATGGATCAAAGGCTGCGAGGACACCTCTTTATATATTTTCTCACGATTGTTTTATGATTTTAGGTATACACCTTGTGTAATGAGTGATCTTGACGTATACTCCGAGTAAGGGAGAGATGGATATGAGAAAAATGAGGAAAATCACAATATTCACAGGTATTGGATTATTCAGCCTTGTTTTGATTGCCATGTTTGCAATCAGCGCTTTTGTAATCAAAAGACCGGCGACTACCACCCCTGTAATTGCGGAAGTGAAGCCTTACAAGTGGAATAAAGTCACGCTAGACGGAAATGTCATATCAAGTGATGGATCAGAGTATTTTTTGTGGAATAAAAAGGGTGAAAATAATAACTGGATCATCTTTTTTTCCGGTGGCGGAGCCAGCTGGGATGCCCAAAGTGCCGCACACCCCATCAAGCTTATGAACTTTATTAAAGGTGGAGATACAGGCAACTATTTCCAGAACATCCCCTTCTATATGTTGACATTGCTGAGAGGCATGATGGATACGGATAACCCTGCCAATCCTTTTCATGGCTGGAATGTGGTCTACCTTCCCTATTCAACCGGTGACTTCCATATCGGCAACCGCAAAGTTGAATATAAAAAAGATGACGGCAGCCCCTTTACTATGCGTTATAACGGCAGCAATAATGTGCGAAGCAGCCTCGATTGGATATATGCCAACGTGGATAAACCCGGCAAACTACTGATTGCTGGCGAAAGTGCCGGTGGCTTCGGGTCCGCTTTTTGGGCTCCCGAGATCGCCTCTCATTACAAGAACTCCGAGATTTTCCAATATTCAGACAGTTCCTTCTTGAAATCAGACAAGTGGCCAAATGTTGTGAAGCAGGAATGGCAGGCAGACTTCGTGAAGAACTTCGGATATGCCCCTGAAGCGGATATCATCGGGGCAGCTTTTAAAGCGAACGGCCATCTACTTCCTGCGAATGCGATAATATTGCAATCCTACTCGGTATTTGACGAGATTCTAATCCACTTTCAGAACAACATCAACGATTACAAGGGGCCAAGAGATCAAAGTATCATTAATGAGTGGTCACACGAAATGCGGCAATCTGTTTCTTCTTTGGCAGCCACTTTACCTAATTATTATTACTATCTCACCGACTATGGACTGAACGCTAAGACGGGTACAACTCCGCACACTTTTGCCACCAGAGAGACCTTCTTTCAGGCTGAACAGGATGGTGTGAAGCTTCTGAATTGGTTAGGTGATGCGATCAACCGGCAGAACCCCTATTCAGTGGGCAGCAAATTCCTCATGAATTCGAAGCCAGCTCAGAAATAGTGCTAGAAGCAGCGGAAGAGTTGCAACAAGACAGGAGAGAAAATCAATGAATTTGCGGGAAAAGCAAATGCAAATGACAAGGGAGATCATTAAGGATACAGCGCTTAGCTTATTCTGTGCTCAAGGTATTGAGCGCACGGATATGGCACAGATTGCGGAACAAGCCGGCATCTCCCGGCGTACTTTGTATCATCATTATAAAGACAAGGAAGAGTTAGCCGCTCAAATCTATGTCCTTAATCTGGAGCGGATGTTTGGACAACTGCTGTTTGATTTTGATTTTGAACACCCTGTACAGTCATTGGAGAACATTCTCGATAAATATCTGGCATTAAGAGATCAGCAGGAAGCCCTGATCTACTATGATGCCATTTTTGGAGTTTACTACAGCACGCTTTCCAAAAATCCCGCGGAACTTCCTGACTTTAAGCAGGCTATGGAAGGCTGGTATTCACGGTTAATTCTCCTTGAGTCCATATCAGTCGCTCCGGAGGAAAAAAATAAGTGGCTGGACATTCTGCACAAGTCCACCCACCTGTATTTCATGTATTTACAAAAAGCCGTCATTATTACTCATCAGCGGGGGGGTGTGGTTACGGAGGAAGATCGGGTTATGGACCGGCAATTCAAGGATTTCATTATGTTTGGCGTACGGCAATCCAAGAATCAGACAAACCCTTAATTTCACTTATGGGGCAACCTGACGATAATCGTCGTTCCCGCTCCAACCGCACCGTCCACTTCTATGTTTCCCTGATGCAGGGAGACAATTTTTTTAACGATTGCAAGTCCCAAGCCATTGCCATTGTTGTTTCCATTCCGTGACTTGTCTATTTTATAAAATCTTTGGAATACGGCGTTGAACTCTTCCGGGGAAATCCCGATCCCGTTATCACTGATGGTGACCGATACATCTGCTGCACTGTCATCTATACTAATGCGGATGTTCCCGCCTTCAGGTGTGAACTTGATGCTGTTGCTCAGCAAATTCATCCATACTTGCTTCAGCTGATCTTCATCACCCTTAATTTTGACAGTTTCCGGCAGCTCAAGATCGATAACGATGCCTTTGGCTGACCATTGTGGCTCACAGGTCACAACGATGGTTCTAATCTGCTCGTCAAGATTGAAGGAACCTGCATTAAAGGGATGATGTTCAGAATCCAGGGAAGCGAGCTTCAGCAAATTATCACTTAACCTCGACAGACGTTCACTCTCTGCAATGATGATATCAAGATATTCAGAACGTTCCTCTTCCACGATTAGATCATTGTTCTGCAATGCCTTGGCAAAGCCGGAAATAGACGTAAGCGGTGTCTGAATTTCATGAGAAACGTTGGATACGAAATCCTGCCTCATCTGTTCCAGCTGCTTCAGCTCCCCGGCCATCTCCACATAGCTTTGTGTCAGTTCCCCTATTTCGTCTACTCGGTTTACTTTAAGCTCTACCTCGAAATCACCCTTGGCCAGCCTTCTTGTCGCATTCGTCAAAGCTTTGATCGGCTCCACCAAATATCTGGCGGCAATAAGAATGCATAGACTACCCAGTAAAAGCACGAGTAAAAGCACAAAGAGCAGCATCCGATTGACGATATTTTCGTTCTCGGCAGAATACTGCAAGAACATTGCTTGCCACTCCCCGTTAAACATAAAGGGCATCCCGATAAAGGTATCCTTATCTTTCGCGGAGGAACGATAGAGTTTTCCTTGCAGCACTTGTTTCACAGCCTCGGGGGTGATAGTGACGGCCGGACTATCCTTGAGCCCATAAAAGGTATATTCCCCGGAATGATTATACAAGTGGATAGGGTATGCAGATACCTTAACCATACTATTCAAGAACTCGTCTGTATCCTCAGGCTTGGCGTCATCATAACGGTGAATGATCTCCTTCCCCACTGTGATCATTTCATTCTGTCCCTCGTAACTTATTTGTTTCTGAAAGACATACAAACCAATGAAAAAGGAACAGATCAGACTAAAGATAATGATGCCTAGAAACGTGAGAACGACGCGTACATACAATGTCTTGATCATAGCGCAGGGATCAGCCGGTATCCTAGGCCGCGGGCCGTTTCGATTTGAAATTGCTCGTCGTTACCGCAGAATTTCTCCCTCAACCGGCTTATATGCACATCTACAGTCCGGCCGTCTCCTTCATAGTTCAATCCCCAGATTTGAGAAATCAACTGTTCTCTTGTGAAGATTTGCCTAGGGTGACTAGCCAGCAGAAACAGTAGCTCAAATTCCTTCAAAGGAATCGTTACCGGTTCTTCATCACGCGTAACCTGGAAAGTGCGGCGGTTAAGCACCACATTGCCCAACTGCACAGACTGGGAAGAAACAACCAGCGAGCGTTTAAGCAAAGCTTTTACTCGCATCACCAGTTCAAGCGGATCAAACGGTTTGGTCAAATAGTCATCCGTGCCGAGTTGAAAACCTTTCACTTTATGTGCAGATTCTCCTTTAGCCGTCACCATGAGGAGGGGAATGTTGGCATCAGAGCGCCTGATTTCTCTGCACAGATCCCAACCATCCAATCCTGGCATCATAATATCTAGGATGACGAGATCGACTCGCGAGTTCTCTATAATGGACAGCGCTTTGGTACCATCCCTGGCTTCTTTGAGGTCAAAACCTTCTTTTCGCAAAAACAAAGACATTAGCTTTCGGATGTTATCATCATCATCAGCAATAAGTATAGTAGCCACGATTGTCCTCCTCTCTTAAGCTTACATTATATATGATATATTCTTGACAAGAAACGAAGTTATCCGAACTGCCAACCCAACAGGTTCCAATAGTAGAAAAACAGAGTCATCACTACAGCCGAAAGTGCCACTAGTGTATAATGCACACGCTTGAAAGCTGTCCAGTATTTATTCT
Source organism: Paenibacillus sp. FSL E2-0190 (assembly GCF_037992965.1). NCBI lineage: Bacteria > Bacillati > Bacillota > Bacilli > Caryophanales > Paenibacillaceae > Paenibacillus > Paenibacillus sp. FSL E2-0190. Next base: position 2,563,317 of record NZ_CP150306.1, on the reverse strand, counting down.
TCCAAACCAGTATAGCCGAGATTAGCAAAGCTAAAGTCAGTCCAACCAAAAGGATTGGCATAACTAAACTGAGAGAAAGCGAAAGACTGATACCGCTGAACTTCTGCATCGTATCCATGGACATAACCACCATAAATATCGTAACGAAAGATAGCAGCGCCCACCCAGCAGTTCCCGCAGATAAGCGGATGGCCCACTTTTCCGGAGGCGTCATCGCCTTGATCTTGCGTCTTGAGAAGATTAGTCCAAGCAATGCAGTGATGAAAATCAACCCCGAGCCGCCAAGTACGATAAGCCAAAACTTATTCTGATTCAAGAGTGGCGTACGCTCCAGTGGCATTTCCGGTGCCATACCTAAGAGCATATGTGTAACCTTACCGGACTCATTTGTGCGGAAGCCGATTTGTTCGGTGCCTCCCTCGAGCTGGAACAGATTCGGAGCGATTTCTCTATACAACTGTTGTTCACTACCACTTCCCAAAGATAGCTTATTGTCCTTTACCTTAACATTTAGCTGGGCAAAAAAATTGAAAAATTTATCAATATCACTGTGGTTACGGCGTGTGAATTGATAGGTTCCCGCATATTTCTGAACAGATTCTGCAGAAGTGGAGAATTCAGGCTGCTTCGCTTCAGGATCGGGATAATAGCGCTCAAAAAAGGCATGGACTAGGCCTGCCGCGGAATCACCGCCCTGACCGCCGTTATAGGAAACAAAGATACCTACATGCTTGGCAGGCACAAGATAAAACTCCGTATTAAACATGGGGTCGGAACCACCATGAGTGATTAGTCGAAGACCATTGATGCGTTTCTCAGAGAACCCCAGATCTACTCCCGGCATACGTTTATCGAATTGGTACGCCGTTGAATGCATTAGTTCTGCAGTCTCCGTTCTAAGAATCTGCTGGTCACCATATTTCCCGTTCTGCAGATGGGCAATCATAAAGTGCGCCATGTCTACTGCTGATACTGTACCCGAGCCGGCAGGACGAAAGCCTCCCTCGAAGGTAGGTGTGCCAGGAATAAAGCTACCGTTCTCACTCGTGTACCCTACAACTTGATTGGGTATGAATGACTCCGGCAAAGGCTCTACCACCGTCGAATATTTCATGTCGAGCGGATCGAAAATATACTTTTGTATATAGTCATTGTAAGGAACACCGCTGACTTCCTCCACAATCAGACCCGCGAGAGTAGCCCCGAAGTTCGAATAAGAACTCATCTCTCCGGGGGGTCTTACCCGTGCCAGCATATGCTTATTGAGTGTTTCCGAGATTGATCCCGGCAATTTGGCAGGGTCGGTAGTGATTTGATAACCCACTCCACCCTCTTCAAACCCCGCTGTATGTGTCATCAAATGGCGCATCGTGATCGGCTCAGGATAAGTAGCAGGGATCTTCAATGATTTCAGGTAGGTGTTAATATCAGTGTCCAGATCTATCTTACCTTGTTCGACCATTTGCATCACCGCTGTCCAGGTGAACAGCTTTGTTGTTGAAGCGATTCGAAACATGCTGGTTGTCGGATTAACCGGTGCCGCTTCTTCCAGATTGGAACTGCCATAACCTTTGGCCAAAATAATCTTGCCGTCTTTTACAATGGAGATAACCGCTCCCGGAATTTGCAGCCGGTTCATATCTTTTTCCATAATTCCATCAACGAAGCTAGTCAGTCCCGAGGTATCATCGAGATTGGCAAATGCTTCAATTTGCGCTGCCGGCAGTCCGGTTTGACCCGTTTGGTTCTCAGCAGAGGCCCGTTTCCCGGGAAATACCAAGCTTGCGCCAAAGCCGGCACTAATCACAGCCAATAGGGTCAGACCAGCGATCAGCCTTTTTTTCATAGGTGTCAACATTATTATCCTCCGAGTCATCATTTATTGGGGTGGATGATCATCCGCCTAACACTTATAGAGATTATCAGAGTATTATGAATGGAACGTTAACAAGACAATAAAAAAACTAGACAGCAATCCACCCTTAAAAGTGACGGATCATAGTCTAGTTACATCAGAAAAATCTATAAAAAATCCCATAGCGAACGTATGCCTACAACCTTACTGTAGCTCAGTCCCGATCCCTTTTTCTCTAGCCTTCTTCACGAAGTATACCGCTGTTGCGATATCAAAAACCGCCATCCCCATCGGACAAAAGAAAATCGGCTCATCGGCTCTGAGTTCATTCAGGCAATGGCGCGAGACGACATCGGTAATCATTCGGGTATCGGCACGAGTTAACCCATGTTTCAGATGGAGCTGCTGTATGTCAGTATTTTCGCGGCACACCTCATCCCAGTCGTCGACGATTATGGACTTCACCGAAGCTAATGCCTCAGGCTTATAATCACGCAGTGAAATATTCAGTAGAAGACTACCTTCCGCCGGAAGCATATCGATATATCTATGATTGGATACGGTACAGGTGATAAAGATATTGGACTTTAGATAAACGTCCGCCCACGTCTCCTCCACTTCTATCCTATCCTTATATATAGATGAGATGTCTGACAAATCTACTTCCCTTATATCAAAGATGCGGACACGTTCAACTCGATCTCCGTACAATGCCATAACCATTTGAAAATGATATTGCCCGATTGGTCCCCAGCCGATAATGCCAAGATAAATCCGTTCAAGTGAACGTGCCTGCAAAAAGTAGCCAATCATCAGTCCACTGATGGAAGCTGTCCTTACGATGCTGGGGAGCGGAGAGCTTAGGACGGATATAGGCTCGCCCGTAATGGGATCATTCAAGACAATGATGCTATGCGCGCGGGGAAGACCAACCTGGATATTATCCGGGAAGCTGGAAATCCATTTGATCCCTGCTGCGTTCACGTTCCCCCCTACGTATGCGGGCATTGCAATAATACGATTTTGAGGATTTTTATACCTTAGATAAGGTTTTACGGGCTGCGCGTAATCTCCAGAATCAAGTATGCGCACCGTAGTTTCTATCGATTCCACGAGAGAAGGCCAATCAAGCCCCACCTCCCGGATGTCCCGATCGTTTAAATACAGCATTCCACAACCTCCTTTTGCCGTTCGTTAAGCAAGGACATCTCCACCGTCAGCCGAGAACTCCTGCCCAAATTCATTCTGAATCCATGGGTCAGAGTATACCGTATCGAGGTAACGCTCCCCTTTGTCATGCAGGATCACCGCACAGACAGATCCTGGAGCCAATTCTTGCTCCATACGCCTAACAGCGGCAAGGTTAGCCCCTGAGGATGCACCGGCCAGAATCGATTCATTCTGAGCGAGTGCTCGGCATCCTTTTACGATATCCAAGTCTGAGACATGCACGATACGGTCGATTAAATCCGTTCTGCAGAAAGGGGGTACGATGCCAGCACCCAGTCCCGGGAACCGCCGTTTCTCTTTGTTGCCACCAAAAATAGTACTTCCCTCCGCATCGACGGCAACAATCTTAGTCTTCAGACCATGATCCCTTACATATTCCGCGAGACCTCGAATCGTGCCGCATGTACTTACGCTGCAAAACAAATAATCTACTTCGCCAAGCTCAGTCACGATTTCTTTCATGGTCGTATGGTAGTGGGACAAATAGTTATTTGCGTTTGCATATTGATTCGGCCAGTAGCTGCCCGGTATTTCCTCCAAGAGTCGCTGCACTCGATTCAGTCTAGCAGGCAGATATTCACCGGTCTCGGGGTCGGGATCGCTAACAAAGTCAATTTTTGCAGTTAATGCTTTCAGAATCTGCAGATTTGTTGTGGTAGTTCTTGGATCAACCACGCTAATAAACCGCAGCCCTAAATATTGGCAAATCATCGCCAAGCTAATCGCCATATTTCCCGAACTTGACTCAATAATAGTAGTTCCCGGCCCGATTTTCCCTTCCTTCCATGCCTCATGGATCATCCGCAGAGCTGGACGGTCTTTCGCACTTCCTCCCGGATTTAGCAGTTCCATTTTTGCGTAGACTTCGAACTCACTGTTCTGGAACAGATTATTCAGCTTGATTAATGGCGTTTTTCCGATAGTCGACAAGATACCGCCTTGGATATTTATGTCCACCTTAGCTTTGTCCTTCTGATAATATAACTTCTTGTTCTTGACCTGCCCGCTGGCCAGCGACTCCCCTTTAGCTACTATAATGATCTCAATATCATCAAGCAGATGGTTGCGAATCATCATCCCGATTTCCGGAATACACTCCCTGATTTCCTCTTTGATTACCGGAATAATAGAGGGCTTCACAGATTTACTCATGATATAAATAGAGAGCGCATTGTTTTTTACTTTGACCCGAATGATTGCATCTTCAATATGACGGTATACGACCTGTTCGATATCGTACAGGCTGATCTTCTCACCGTGCTTCAGTTCTTGACCCACTCTTTTTACAATGGACTCAAAGCTTTGTTGTTCAACCCCGTCTATCATCACAGGCCTAAAATCCCTTACAACGTCATAAGTAACAAAACGAAGAGCTGGCAGCATCTTGCGGACAGTTGAGGTAAGCACCAGAATACTTTCATTGTTTCGAAGCGGCCTTACTTCTTCGTCTAACTCCTGAACCCCGATTCCTTCCGCAAAAATTCCGTCGGCAAAAATGTACCTGCCATGATCATGGGAGTAATAAGCGATCGTACCGATTTCAATGGAGCCGTAAGTATCGATGATATCTCTAGGATCAATACCAAACAAGCCAGCCATATTCCGCTGCCACTCAGGCGGAGCAATTTCCCCTACCAAAATAATCTTGCGAATTCCGAATTCACGCGGGTTTCTGGCAGCATATACGATATGGTCAAGGATGGACGGCATCGTATAGAGCAAGTCAGGTTTAAAAGCTTTAAGCTGTTCAATATGCTGTTCGATTGGCAGTTCAAAGGGTATTGAACTTTTCTCCAATCCTAACCTTTCAAAAATGGTCAGCGCAGTATTTGCTGCATGTCCAGTGCCCATATCCGCCAACGCTCTGTTACATCCGCTTCCCGCAATAAGCTCGCCGAATAGCTTCGTTTTAATATCCACATAGTGTTTGTCATCTTCCTCAGAGTAAAGGATTGCTTTTCTACGGCCTGAGCTTGTACCAGACGTCCTATAGACAGTCCAAGAAGGATCGATGGGTTGGTTATAATAGAAGGTTTCAAGTGTTTTCGAAGACATAAGAGGTAAGTTCTGCAGGTTATAATTCGTTTTCTCCCCATCGATCAGCCCCTTGTACCAAGGGTATTCGTCCATTACTTCTTGCACCTTATTCTGCAATTTCCCGAGCAGCATCATAGCCGCCTCCCGTTGACCGCATGCTGCAGCCCAAGTTTAATAAATGCCTCCAATATTCATATGTAGAATTCTTTGCATGTGTTCTATTATTCTGTGGTTGCCCAAGCAAAAACTGCGTATTCCCGTAATATAGCCTATAGATATATAGAACGGAGGAACAAAATGAAGGAGCCAATACGGCGGATATCCAATAAGCTGACGAAAACAAGGGTACTGCTTAGAAAACAAGAGCTAAGGAAGTATATACCGGTAACGAAAAAAATGAATAAAAACGTACTCTATGAGATGTTGCAAAAACATAAAATGGTGTACATTAAGCCCTGCTGTGGATCTTTGGGACAGGGTGTAATCCGGATTGAAAGATCGCAAGATCATTCCTCCAAAAAACGACCAGCCTACAGCTATCAGTCCGGTACGCATAAACATACATTTTCTGATTACGAGATGGCTTATCGGGCAATCTCTAGCGAGACCCAAGGAAAGTCCTATTTGGTGCAAAAAGGGATTTGGCTTTTGGTTTATGAGGGAAGGCCATTTGATATCCGGGTTATGGTGCAAAGAAATCTTAAGGGTGGGTGGGAAGCTACAGGCATTGCGGGTCGCGTAGCTCATCCTCGCAAAGTGGTTACGAATGGGAGCCAAGGGGGAACGATTTATCCGGTAGAGGCATTATTAGAATCCTACACAAACGTAGAGAATAGTAGCGCGTTGATCCGGTCCATGCAACAAATCGGAGTGAACTCCGCCAGACAGCTGAGCACAGCCTATCCCGGCCTGCAGGAAATCGGTGTGGATATTGCTTTGGATCGACGCCTTAAACCATGGATCTTGGAAGTAAATACTGCCCCCGATCCGTGCCCGTTTACCAAACTGAATGACACCAGCATGATTGAGCGAATCGTCAAATATGCAAAAGCCTATGGCCGCACATACAATCTTAAATGCATGAAGTCCAAACAGGGTATGGTCTGAACGGATTTGATTGGTAATAATACAAACAGCCCTGATATATAAAAATCTCTACCAGAGCTGTTTGTGTTGTTTTAGAATTCGGAGTCGCTCACCTTAACAAGCATCTTCCCGAGGTTCGCACCTTGGAACAATTGCAGGAATGCTTCAACCACATTGTCGAATCCTTCAACAACTGTTTCTTCATATTTTAATTTACCTTCTGTTAGCCATTTTCCAAGCTCTTGAAGTCCTTCTGACTGGCGGGCTGCGTAATCACTAAGAACGAATCCTTTGATAAGGGAGCGGGTTTTGATCAATCTGCTCTGAATACGTGGTCCCATATCTCCATCTGTACTATTATAGGAAGAAATAGCGCCACATAGGGGAATACGTGCATAATCATTAAGCAAGCTCATCACAGCATCTGAAATCGATCCACCCACGTTGTCAAAATAAACATCCACACCATTTGGACATGCTTCTTCCAAAGCCTGGTCTAAATTTTCCGTTGTTTTATAATTAATGGTTGCATCAAAGCCAAGTTCTTTTTTCAAATAGTCGCATTTATCATCGCTACCTGCGATCCCAACGACACGAGCGCCTTTGATTTTGGCAATCTGTCCAACAAACATCCCCACTGAACCCGCTGCTCCAGACACTACGACAGTCTCTCCTTCTTTCGGCTGCCCGATATCAAGTAAACCGAAATATGCAGTGAGCCCTGTTAAACCTAGAACACTTAAGTAAGCCGATACAGGTGCAATCGAATCATCGATTTTGGTTACTGCTTTAGCATCTACAGTATTATATAACTGCCAGCCCAGCATACCGATGACTTTATCTCCAGCTTTGAATCGCTCCGATTTGGTTTCTACGATCTCTCCCACAAGTCCTCCAGCGATGACTTCATTAAGCTGATACGGAGGAATATACGATTTAGAATCATTCATTCTTCCGCGCATATAAGGATCCACTGACAAATACAACGTACGTACAACAACTTGTCCTTCTTTTGCTTCAACTACAGGAATATCTTTGAACTCGAAATTTTGCTGGGTTGGCATGCCTACAGGACGTGAAATTAACAGGACCTGTTTATTTTTCAACTGATTCATAGATCACTACTCCATTAATATTTATTTTTGCTGCTACCTATAACTATTAACCAAACCCTGTACATGATTATCAAATAGTTATAAAACTATCAAACTATCAAGAAAAAATTATAGGTTTCCGGACATATTATAAACTGTCCAAGAAACCCGGTAATAATTCGCTAAACGTATCCTCTCGAAGCTGGCTAATCTTATTCTGCCCCATACGTGTGACACTTACTAAATCAGCTTCATACAAAATCTTCAGATGGTACGACACATTGGATTTATCCATTCCCATAGATTCACCAATGGATCCACATGTATTGTTCTCCTTATGGAGATGAAGATAACGAATCATTTCAATTCGTTTCACTTCTGCTAATGCTTTAAAAATCTTCACTCGCTTTTCATCATCTTTTAAGGAATATTGTTCGATAGTCATAAAACTATTGTATTCTTCTGATTGCGCAAAGTCAATTTACAATCCCATTTCTTAATTGGATTCATTTTTGTATAATATACCAATCGGCATTAGCGCGGATCTATTTATAAGGAAAGAGGGATGGTAGAAATGGACATTACCAAATACGAAAATCTTGTTCCCCGTGTTTTTTTGTTCGTTGATCGCCGATCCTTCCCGGATTGGGAGATTACGAGGAGTAAAATTGATTTCCATGATCTTACCTTCATCGTAGAAGGGAAGTCTGACTATTTTATTAATGGAGAGAAATTCACGGTTGAAGCCGGGGATATGCTCTATGCCCCTTCTGGCAGCATTCGGGAAGCTCAGACTTTCAAGGAGGCACCCATGCGTTCCTTTGCCTTCAATTTCTTCTGGGAGGGTGAGGACAATCATGTGCAGCTCCCTTTTGAGACTGTAACTAGGAATTGGAGAACTAAAGAGATTCTAGAGGATATTAAAGAATTCTCACATATCTGGATGGGCAAACAACCTTTCTACAAAATGAAGGCCCGGGCCATCTTTCAACTGATTGTGTACCGCTTATTAAGTATCGCCCACCATCAAGAAACACCTCTGATAGATCTAAGAATCCAAAAAGTGATGACCTATATCATGGATCATTATTCGGAGGAAGTTACGATCAAGGAGCTGGCAGATTTGGTTGCCCTAAATCCCGTATATCTTGGTAAGCTGTTTAAGCAGAACACTGGCTCCACCTGTAAAGAATTTATAAACAAGGTGCGCGTGAACAATGCTGAGATGATTCTATCGGCAGGTGGTTTTAATGTGTCCGAAGTGGCAGCGCACTGTGGTTATCAAGATGTCGCCTACTTCAGCAACGTTTTCAAAAATATAAAGGGTTATCCTCCGTCATCTGCCCTGAAATAACGGAGGATTCGAAGCAACAACCTAGTTGTTCGCCCTTTTAATTCAACCTAACTAAGAATGGACGCCGTCCCGCTAGTATAAAAGCTCTCCTCCGGCCCTAAATAGGAATAAGGAAGCTGGGCAGCGGACAATACAAGCTTTTGCAGAACCAGACCCGCATCCAATCCGTAAAAGCGGAGGGTATGAAGACCCTTCGTTAAAGCATGGCTGGTGGTCACAGCATGAATATTGTCCATAACCGCGCGGCACCATGGTTCATTATCATGATTGCCGCCTTCAAAGTTCGTTGGTAAAGCATCCTTAATCACGGGTGCCTCATCATCGAAGCTTATCGCATATTTTAACCCGCTAGTTTGTGACAGATTGTTTGTCGGCGCAATATACGCGGTTAAGCTATAATCGGTGTCCTGCTGCACTAGAATCTGATATTCCAGACAAGGAGCATCCTCCGGTTGTTCAAAAGATACAGCATCCGGAAACATTTTAACCGAGGATAAAGAACGTCCATAGCTGTCAATGGTCTTCCATACCACCCCTGATTTCGAAACACGAGTTATGGTATGCTCCGCTTCAATGGACACGATATTATGGGTCTCGATGAATGTCATCGGTGGCATATCCGGAATGTCTATCCAATCCACGGCTGCCTTCACCTTAACTATATTTCCGGCACCGGAGATCGTAATTTCGCCCGTCGATGCTTCTTTGACCTTCTCCCAATCTACGGAAACCTGAAGCGTCTCCCCTGCCTCAATCCAGCCGCGTATTTTCTCAAGCTTGATCCAATCCACGCTGCTCCGCACCTGATATTCAAAACCCGCATCTCCACCGTTACTGATTGTGATGCGATAGTTTTCTTTTTGAAGATTTGTAATTACCGGAAGATTAGCCGTGCCGGAAACATACGCTTGTTCCGTTCCTTCCACATCCACAATCATTAAAGAACCTCTGGCGGGCGTCAAGGTGTTTACATCCGGATATTTCCACCCTTCTGCATTCCAATGTATATACCCTACATGAGGGGAACTCATCATTCCCTGCCATTTTCCATTCGAAATTCCGCTATTATAAACCAGCTCCAGATACTTATCCCGTTCGATGGTTTCGCGGGTCAGAGCAGCGTAAGTATTTGCCAACATACTATTTCGCTTAGCGTATAGATGGTTCAGTCCAGCATAAATTTGCATTTTGACCACATTGGCCGAGGCAACAGCAGGGAAATATACGAGCTGGAAGTAAGCATCCTTTAGTTGTTCCGGGATTAGCTCATCGTATTTGTCGGCAGCCTTCTCGATCATCACCGCTTGCTCCAGAACTCTGTGCGCCTCATTGTAATGGATAGGACTGAAGGTGGACGGATAAATAATTTCAGGCTTGCGCCGACCGTTCATCCGGATATAATCCCCTAACAATTGTGCGATTCCCAGACATGTCTCTTGTTCCAGCACATATCCGAATTGCTGCTCTACCCAACGGTTGGTGTATTCCACAGTCCGATTGATTGCACCTGTCCCCCAAGCCTCAAAATCGTAGGCCAAATCCAGAAAGTAGGAAATGGGCAATTCCATAGGCTTCAAATCCCCGACGTTCACAATCCATACATCACGGATGCCATAATCGTATGCCATACACATTTGCTCCCAGACTTTTTCAAGCGGGGTCGTATTTAACCATTCATAGGAATGCGGACCACCATGATAGTCAAAATGATAATACATCCCCCATCCTGCGCTGCGGTTACGTTCGTTTTTTGTCGGGATTTTGCGGAGATTGCCAAAGTTATCGTCAGCAAGCAGGATCGTAACGTCATTCAGAACATCCCAGTCCTTCAACCCTTCCGCCCCGGCAGTGCCATACCAGTACTTCTCAACTTCCTTATAAACGGCCAAAATTTGCGGCGCATGTTCAAGATTGTATTTCTTCAATAGTTCTTTTTGCGTAAGTATAATGTCCTTAAGCAGATCAATATTCTCCTGATCGGAGCCCTCCAGCGCAGAGTCACTTTCCCCCCGCATGCCTAGGGTAATCAAGTTATCAAAGTCCTGATTACGCTTGATTCCGTCTTCCCAGAAATCTGTAATCGCCTGTTTATTAAGGGCGAAATCCCATAGGTTACTTGTTCCGTATTGGCTGTATACCTTCTGCCATTCACTGCCTGCCCGGAATAAGGGTTCATGATGGGAGGTCCCCATAATAATTCCGTATTCTTGTGCATGCTTGGCGTTGGCAATCGGGCTGCTTTTACCATTCAGGCTGAATTCGGCGCTCCACATCGCCGGCCATAAATAATTCCCCTTCAAGCGAAGAATGAGTTCAAATACCTTGTCATAGAAATCTTCATTAAAGTCACCAAATCTTTGAGTTACCCAAGAACCTAAAGACGGCCAGTCGTCATTCAAAAAAATACCTCTATATTTAACCGAAGGCTCCTTGGAGATCACATGAAGCTTGTTATCAGGAATGGACAATGCCGGCTTCTTCTCCGGCACAATATCCGCCCAGTACACCCAAGGACTAACTCCAATCTTTTCGGAGATCGAATACAACCCGTAAATCGTCCCCCGTTTATCACTTCCTACAATGACTAGCGCCTTGTCCACTCCCGCTGTGGGTTGTTCAACCACCTGAATTTTATAACATTCTCTTTTATTTTGGATGGCCGATACATTAACGGTTCCCTCCGCGATTAAATCATCGATAAAATCATTGCTGCCTATCGATCCAGCGATTATGACTGTTCCATCCAATTTGTTCAATTGTGTATATATCTCAGGTTCTACCTCTGTTACCTGTTTAACATCTGCTGCAAAAGACTGTGCCACCCGGCGTAATCCCTCATAATCTTTCCCCTTGGGGTCCACGTAAATCTTGGCAGCACTGCCCTGCTTCACAAGGTACAATTCCTTCGTAGGCATGATAATTCTCCCCTTAAGCATCCTATTTTCGTATGACTAGGCACATTATATAAGTAAGCGATTTCAACATCCATGTGTAAACTAGCAACTTTTTGTAATTATTAAATGAAACTTTGTTTATCGGTTGAACAATCTGGATATTTGGTGTTACTGTTAACAGGTATTCCTTCTAATAAAAATATGTTTTTTGCAAGCGCATCCATAACAAGAAAAGCTTATACAAAAAGCGAGGATGATCAATATGAAAAACAATAACGGGATCATTACAGGAGGCAAGATTGAAGGTCCAAAGGCGCCCAAGGATCCGGCTGAACGCAGGAACGGTTTTTTTGTGGTCTACGAAACCGCGATTGAGGCGACAGCCCGGGCCGAAGGTCCACCTTCACAGGAAGTTTATCTGGAAGGTAACTATCTAATCGACAAGGCCAGATATATTGGCGGCGTCACTGATGAGACAATACTGGAGCTGCTAGGAAACTGCGTTGGATTTCGCAAATTAGTCCATAGTATCGGAGTGTCTGTGAGAAGGGATCCTGAGCAGAACGAGCCCATCTCTTTTCTATTGCAGAACTGGGGCAAAACCAGCAAATACGAAACAGGCAGCAGCATACGTGTGCCCTGTCCCTCCGACGGTTCCGAAGTCCTCTTGAAGTTAGAGGATTTGGAATGGTCTGAAGAGGATGCGGTGCTCGGCAAATTCGCTTTTGAATTTAAACATGAAGGCGAACTGGCCATCGCGAGTATAATTTTTTATTTGCATGACGGTTATTCTGTACCAGAGCTAATCATTGAACCGCCTGTAGCGTTTGATTCTAACGAATACCGGGAGATCATTACCCAATCCTTGCTTCATCCGGGCAATAATAAAAGATTAAAAACGGCCATCCATAAGGCTATAAAAGGTGAGGATGTCACGATTGCTTATATTGGGGGTTCCATTACTCAGGGAGCAGGTGCTAAGCCGATCCATACAGAATGTTATGCCTACCAATCGTATCTGAGATTTAAGGAATTATTCGGTACGAATGGTGGTGAGAACATCCATTTTGTGAAGGCTGGGGTAGGTGGAACACCGTCCGAGCTTGGGGTCATCCGTTATGAAAGGGATATTCTCCGGGAAGGTTCTGTAACACCTGATATCGTGGTGGTAGAATTTGCGGTAAACGACGAAGGGGATGAAACGAAAGGCAACTGTTTTGAAAGCTTATGCCTAAAAATACTTTCCGCCGATAATAGACCGGCAGTAGTTCTCCTGTTCAGCGTGTTTATGAATGACTGGAACCTGCAGGAACGGCTCTCCCCCATTGGCCGGGCTTATAATCTTCCTATGGTTAGTGTAAAGGATGCGGTATCCGGGCAATTCCGCCTAAGCAAAAATGAGGGGAACATCCTCTCGAAACGGCAATTTTTCTATGATATCTATCATCCTACTAATGATGGTCACCGGGTAATGGCTGATTGTCTGGCTTATTTATTCTCCGAAACCCACAAAACGCTAATGGACGAAGATGATCTCCTATTGGATCAACATCCGGTCATCGGGAATGATTTTGCGGGAACCCTCCTGCTGGACCGCAAAAGCCATATTGACGCAGGCAGGATCGAGGTGGGCGGATTTTCGGGGATCGATACCGATTTGCAGCGGGTAGAAATGGATACCAATCCTTTCGGAACTCCGGAATTCCCTCATAATTGGATGCATTCAGCGTCGTCTGGGGAACACAGCTTCAAGCTGACGATAACAAGCAAAAATCTCATCCTTGTATACAAGGATTCTGGCAGCAGCGAATTCGGCAAGGCAAACATTTACGTCGATGGTTGTCTTGTAGTCACCGCTGATCCACATGAGAATAATTGGACACATTGCAATCCGGTAATTCTTTATCAAAATGAGGTTAGCGGGGAGCATCAGGTAGAAATCAGAATGGTGCCGGAAGATCAGGACAAGTCTTTTACTATACTGGGCTTCGGCTATAATGTTTAATAATTTGACCTAGTGGCATATAACCTAAAAAGAAACCCATGGTCTTTAAATGACCTGGGTTTCTCAATAATTTGAGGAATCTTTTTCTATTTGGTAGGCAGCTTCTTATCCAAAATAGCCTTCACATCTTTAACAAGCTGTACGGATGCTTCAATCTCCAACTTACTTGTTGAAACACTTTCAATACTGCAACCAATAGGAATTCCCTTCTCCAGCCCGAAATCTAGTAATTCTTCAAAGATTTTTTGCGATAGCTGGATTGATTTATCCAAAATATCATTCGAGTATTTCAACTCGTTTTCTAACCATCCCGGGATACTGATCCCTAACCACTTCATAAATTGTAATGTTTTCGCGGTGCCGCATGGTGCAAGATTAAATAAAATAGGAACCATCTCAAAACCGTTATTTGTATAGTAATAATATAAATCAGACAATAAATTCTTAGATGCCTCTACATTATAAGTTGCCTGTGTAATAAAAAAGTTGCACCCACTGTTGGTCTTTTCGACAACCCGTATATGCTCATCATTCTTTTTTATATGTCTTTCCGGAATGACAACTCCACCAAAAGTTAAATTACTATTTAACTGTTTGCTTAGCTCATAAGCATCTGGTAAATTCAATTTCACCTCTTGTTTACTTGACGAAGCGCCCACATACACGGAAAATCTATCTTCATTTTCGTCAGTTTTAACCCAATCCTCGAACTGAGCTCTAGTATCATTACCGACGCACCGGTAAATTATTTTCGGGACCTCCACCTGTCTTAGATATTTATCACCATAGACAGCCGGATCAATCGTTGGTAAATAGGGATAAGGTCTTTCATGATCCACTCTGTCTACTTCTTCCTGAACGTCGTACAGAATTAACGCATCTAAATCAAGATTTTTAAGTCTCTCAACCTGTTTCTGGGCGATTTCCGAGACCTTTTCTGGTGCGTGGCTTGCCTTCGGTGGTGTCATTCCATATGTTAAAATACCCGGTTTTTTGCTCAATATTTTTTGTTTAAATGTATTCTCTGCCGCTCCCAAATTATAAAACCCCTCTACTCGTCGCTTTTAAGATAAGGTTACCATGGCAGGCTTAATATGTGTAACTTCTATTTACTATATCTAGTTATATTTTAAAGCTATGATTCCCTAATGATACTTATCGAGTAGTACATGTTGACAACCATTTGGTGTGACTATAATATTAGAAGTCCTGCCAACCTTAAAGTTGGCGATAAGGGGACCGAAAGGTTCATTCTTATTTAAAAAGGGTGAGTATTATGAATAAAGAAGAATTAATGGAAAGCGCACGTAACACAAAGAAAGCTGCTTATGCCCCATATTCTAAATTTCCAGTTGGAGCAGCCTTATTGCTTAAAGATGGAAATGTTATTAATGGAGTAAACGTAGAAAATGTATCTTTTGGCGCTACTAATTGTGCAGAGAGAACAGCAATCTTCACAGCTATTACAAAGGGCTATACTAAAGGTGATTTTCAGGCTATAGCTGTAGCAGGTGACACAATGGATTTTCTGCCGCCATGCAGTATCTGCAGACAAGTATTATCGGAATTCTGTTTGCCCGACATGCCTGTCTATTTAACCAATGAGAAAAAAGAAATCTTAGAGCTGAGTTTAAGGGATTTATTGCCTTATGCATTCAAAAATTTAGATATGTAAAAATAATTCCTCTCGTAGTGGAATAACAAAAACACGCGTACCTTTGTTAGACAAGTACGCGTGTTTTTGTGTTAAAAAGCTTAGTCAGAACACAGAGTTCACAGACCAGACACACCGCGTAAATACGTTGTTACTTACCAAATCGCAATTCCAACCTTATCTTTTTCTTTAAATACTACCTTTATCATTTCCAAAGCATTTCTTACCCTAAATTCAATAAATTCTTTATCATAGTCTGTATGTAGTTCTATAGTATCTAAAACTCATATAGTTAAAACCTCTCAATGAACATCATCAATAATAAAAAACAAGCGATCCATTGAGATAAAAGGATAAACACTTCCTCTCGATGATCGCTTGCTTTTAGTAGCTATGCATAGTCACATTTCTAGTTTTCCCACAAAACACTTATCGGCTCTACCCTTTACCCGCAACGACTATACCCGCAATTGCCACAAGTCTTACAACCCTCAATATTAATCAGCGAGGCGCTGCCGCAGGATGGGCAAAGGTCACGGGAAGCCGTAGCATGGTTATGTCCATGATGACCACCATGTCCATCTTCCGTAGCTGACGGAACGCTCGATTTCAACTCCGCATTTAATGCTTCATTGAAATCCTCCAGCTCCAAAGTTGCCGCAATCGGAGCAGGTACATGATCATCATGAGCATTGTTCAGCACATGTGATTCCAGTGCCTTAGCTACAGCGTCAGCAATGGATTCAACCCGGTTCGCGCCGAAGCCGATAGCTCCTGATCCGCCAATGCCTTTCAGATGTTTAATCAACAGCTCCACTTTCTCACCATGATCTCCGTAACGGAGGAACAAGGAGCAGACACGGCCTAATGCTTCAGCCATAGCAAAGACGTCAGAACCCGCTTTACCTACATTCAGGAAGATTTCAGCCGGTATTCCATCAAGGTCATTGATCGTAATATATGCCATCCCAAATGGTGTGTTGATTTTATAGGTAGCGCCGCGCAGAACCTGCGGACGTTTTTTGTATTGTTTATCCGCCTCTTTTGTAGTCACTTGAGGCGCTGGACTTGCTGCTACCACACTTGTACTTGCTTCTACAGTAGTTGTAGCTTCCTCTGCCGCAACCGTAGCAGCTTCTTTTTTGTCTTCCTTCTTCGTGGTTTCCAGAACTTGAACATCACGACTTCCATCGCGGTAGATCGTAACACCCTTACATCCTAGATCAAAGGCCATTTCATATAGCTCAGCCGTCTCCTCAACCGTAAAGTCAGACGGGCAGTTCGCTGTTTTGGAAATAGAGCTATCTACCCAGCGTTGGATCGCTGCTTGCGCACGGATATGATCTTTAGCTGACAGATCCATCGAAGTTACAAAGTAGTCAGGCAGCTCTTCACCCGGATGAGCTTCCAGCCACTCTTGAGCGATTGGAACAAACTGTTCATCATAGCCAAGACGACTTTGACGGAAATATTTAAAGGCAAAATAAGGCTCAATTCCCGTAGAAGTACCTACCATTGTACCTGTACTACCTGTAGGTGCTTGTGTAATCACTGTAACGTTACGCATACCATGTTCACGAATCGCTTCGCCAACCTCTGGATACGCTTCGACTATATTTTTCATAAAGCCGCTCATTAGATATTTCTCAGTATCAAAAGCTAGGAAGGAACCCTTCTCTCCAGCAATTTCTGCCGAAGCAAGGTAGGCTTCACGAGCCATAAAGCCGTATAGCTTGTCCAGAAACTCCAACGATTCCGGGCTGCCGTAACGGATGTTCAATTTAATCATCAGCTCCGCCAATCCCATGGTTCCGAGACCCACGCGGCGTTCCTTTTTCTGATTCGCTTCATTTTCCGGGAAATGATAAGGTGTTTTATCAATTACATTGTCCAGAAAACGGACCGAATAACGGGTTGTAGTCGCAAGATCTTCCCAATCTACATCATGATTTTTCTCATCGTAGAACTTGGACAGGTTCACCGCAGACAGATTGCAGACTCCCCAGCCTGGCAGGCCTTGCTCTCCACAAGGATTTGTACAAATAATCGGGTTGAAATACCAGCTGTTAGACATCTGGTTATAGTATTCCATGAACACGACGCCTGGCTCAGCAGATTTCCATGCCGATTCAATGATCGTACGCCACACGTCACGCGCTTTTACGGTGCGATAATGGATAACGTTTTTGCCGGCAGCTTTCCACTTGTCGAGATCGCCATCCCACATTTCGTTATATTCAGGATCGGTTGTATCCGGGAATACGAGATCCCAGTCCAGATCTTCTTTTACAGCCTTCATAAAACCATTGCTCACACATACCGAAAGGTTAGCATTAGTGACTTGGCCCATCGTTTGCTTCACGGTAATGAAGTCCTCAACATCGGGATGCCAGTCATTAATCATCAACATGAGCGCGCCACGACGGCTGCCGCCTTGCTCAATAAGCCCCGTAGTATAACTAAACAAACCGCCCCAAGATACGGAACCACTGGATGAACCATTAACCCCTCTAACAATCGCACGACGAGGACGCAATGAAGACAGGTTAATGCCCACACCGCCACCACGGGCCATAATCTCCGTCATTTCAGACAATGTCTGCATGATGCCGCCACGGCTGTCTTTTGGAGAAGGGATTACATAACAGTTGAACAATGTTAATTCTTCACTAGCACCTGCACCAGCCGCAATACGTCCACCCGGCACAAGCTTCCAATCATCTAGGATTGAACGGAATTTGCCCGCCCATTCTGCTTGAAGCTCAGGTGTCTTCTCTACAGAAGCCATCGCTGTGGATAGACGGTCCCACATTTCCTCAGGAGTTTTTTCTATATTAAGGGTCAACTTTTCAACATCCGATTTCACAAACTCACCGCTGCGTGTCTTTACAGTTACGATTCGACCACTGCGCTCCACAATTTCTCCGACTTCCTTAGTTGGAAACTTCGGATCATCTTTGGTCAGCACCAATACAACATCGCCTACTTTAGCATTGTTGCTGTCTGCATCCTTCCAAGCATAACGATCCAAAAATATTTTTTCACTTAGCCCTTCAAGGCGTTGCTTACGTTCCACTTTACTCAATAAAAAAACCTCCCGCATGTGTAGTAGATATTAGTTTCCGGTCCAAGGTATGGGCCCACAACAAAAACCCCCTTACCATCCTCCACTGCTTAACAGGTGTATGTAGGAAGCTCATCTTGTCAATAACAAATACCAGCTAAGCACTCTATAAAAAATACATTTTCAAGCTTTTGTCACAATATATTGTGTGCGTCAGCTTTTAAACTATACCACATATTGTATCGAAGGTCTTATTCGAAAATAGAGTCAAGTTGCCGGATTATCGCAAACGTTGCTGCTTTTTCTCGCTCTTGCTCTCTTTTTTAAAGGCTATCGTGAAAAATAAGAGGTTATGAATTCTCTCGTTTACGAGCATACTACTCTTACGAATGGTGATATAAATCCGAGCTTGAGGAGGCTGCATTATGACGCAATTATTCCGTAATTCTCTACCCCAGCAAGGGGGAACACCCGCGCCAATACTGCCTGTTCCTCTTTCTTTTGACCGGAATTGGTTGCAAGATCTGGAGCTCAAATTGGAAAAGGGCGGCCCATGGGGAGACTACCGTTTATCTAAGCTTGCCGTACAAGGAGAGGAAACAGGTCTAGTAACGAGCTTCGATGAGCTGCAATGTATGAAGCATTTATCCGGCTTGTCCCCACTTCCCCATCAGCTGGATACAGCGCATAAGGTTCTGTTCGAAATGTCAGGCCGCGCGATTCTTGCAGATGAGGTTGGACTGGGCAAGACCATTGAAGCAGGACTAGTGCTCAAAGAATATCTCGTACGCGGTCTTGTCTCCAAAGTGCTTATTCTCGTACCTGCTTCTCTAGTATTGCAATGGGTTCGTGAGCTGAATGCGAAATTTGGCATCACTGCTGTCGCTCAGAAAAAAGCCTATTCGTGGGGCAACGCCATAGTCGTCGCATCGATGGATACCGCCAAACGAGATCCTCATAAGGAAATCTTGCTGGAAAATGAATACGATATGTTGATCATTGATGAAGCTCACAAGCTGAAGAATAAAAAATCGACCAATTATCTATTTGTACAGCAATTACGCAAAAAATATTGCCTGCTGCTCACCGCGACTCCCGTTCAGAATGATCTGGGCGAACTCTTTAATCTGATCACTATACTGAAGCCGGGGCAACTTGGAAATCAGGGCGATTTTGCCTCGAATTTCGTGGTTGATAAACGCCAGCCCAAGAATGAAGGTCAACTGCGGGACGAGCTTTCGAAGGTCATGATCCGCAATCGCCGTGGTGAAGGTCCAGTTAATTTCACGAAACGAAAAGTCCGTAATATTCCCTTAGTTCTCTCCCAAGAAGAGAAAGATTTGTATAACAGTGTTACTTCCTTTGTCAAAGACCAGTATCAGGAATCCGGCGGCAATCTTAGCAGTATGCTTTCTCTGGTAACCCTTCAACGTGAGGTGTGCAGCAGCCGGGATGCCGTCTTTATCACTTTAGTTAATTTGATCAAAAAGCTGCCTGCGGATTCCCCAAAAAGAGACCGGATGATGGAGCTGCTACAGACCCTCCGTACCGTTAAAACAAACACTAAAGCTGAAACAACCTTAGCCCTCATTCAAGAAATGAATGAAAAGGTCATCGTTTTCACGGAATATCGAGCAACTCAAGAGTATTTACTACAGTATTTCCGTGAACATGGGCTGATGTGTGTCTCTTATTCCGGCGGAATGAACCGTGGAAAAAAAGATTGGATGATGGATCTTTTCCGCGGCCGCGCTCAAGTTATGATTGCAACGGAAGCCGGTGGTGAAGGAATTAACCTGCAATTTTGCCACCATATGATCAACTTTGATCTGCCCTGGAATCCCATGCGCGTGGAGCAACGTATCGGACGTGTCCATCGGTTAGGGCAAGAAAATGACGTAGTGATCTACAACTTGTCTACGCAAGGCACGATTGAAGAACATATCCTGCATCTGCTGCATGAAAAAATCAATATGTTTGAAATGGTGATTGGCGGGCTGGATGTAATCCTGGAACGTTTTGAAAAGAAGGAATCGCTGGAGAAAAGTTTATACAAAATCATGCTCGAATCCCGCTCCGACGAAGAATTGCGGCATGAGCTGGACCATATTGGTGAATCCCTCAGTGAATTGACACAGGGTATTAAAAAAGAAAGTGGGACTGCGACATGACCCTCACCGCACAGGAAGTACGCAAGCATGTGATGGACTATCTTGAAGCCACTGAATGCTCCATCATTGAGGCTTCGCCCCTTCACGTAACTGTGAAATTATCACCTAGAGCTGACAAAATGCTTACCGACCGGCCGTATTATTGGGGATTCGTGGAGCGCACAGGTGTAGATCCTGAGACCCTTTCTTTCACCTTTGTTTTTGATCCGGAAAAATACGACAGTCAAGCTGCAGTAGAGGTTCCCCCCATTGCAAATCGTAGTGCTGGCATTTTGAATCAAGTTGTCACCGGAAGCCTAACTACAGGCGGAACAAACGATGCAGAGGCCAGCACTGACTTACTCGAATCCGCCTCCCCGGGCTCAGAAGCAGTGAATGCTCCATCTACTGACCCGGAGGAAAGTATCCTAGCCCGCTACTTCGGCATTGTGCCGGCACTCCCACGAATTGGGCCAGGAATGATCCGCAGAGAGGATATTATTTACGGAAGCAAGCGATTGCAACAGATTTGGAACGCCGCTCGGGACGAAGGGAAATGCCTTTACTTATTTGAGGACCCGGGCAGCAGGCAGCGAAACACGCTGTTCTCTGCCGCTTACGAGCCATGGCTTAGTGTCTGCTATAAAGTGGAGATGAGCTGCGATTTGAAACGTGAAGAACTCCATTATCTTGGCATCTCCCTAACAAAGGGAACCATCATTGATGACTTTAATGCAAAAGTTTCCACAAAAGAGATGATGCCACGCTTACCGGAAAATGTGCATATCCAGCCTTATGAAATGACAGTAGCAGCCGCTACCGACTTATTGGAAACTCATCTTACCGCTCAGTTAGCCGAACTGGACTACACTTGGGCAGAACAGGCACGTGAGCGGCTAAGGGTTGAACTGGACATCATTGATGTCTATTATGGAGAGTTGCTGAAGGAGCCTGACGAAGAAAAACGCCTAGCGACTCAAGAGCAGTATAATCGGCGTCGACAAGAGACCATTTGGCAATATGAGCCGCAAATCGCAGTTTCTGCGGTGACCTATGGACTGTTTCATCTGCGGAGCCTATAGAATGCGACCCTACTCGCTAAAAGCAGGCAAAAAAACAAGGGAAATGCCGCCTTCCGGCGCGACAGCAAGCAACAGCCTTTTTATAGCTTGTCCTCTACAATAAAAAGGAAGCTTTTTACTTTCTGATATTTCATAACAAAGAAAGGTGAACGACGCCATGAAAATAAGTGTACGGCGGAGGCTGCTTCTTGCAGGTCAAAGCTGCTTCCTCCTGCTTCTATGCATCGGACTCATCGCAACGAGCTCCGGTTCCTCTTCTGCGCTTGCCGCTTCCAGAGTAAGTGTAGTTGATTCAGTCACACAGGATTTGATACCTGTACTGCAGATGGATATCTTACCTTCACCCGGTACGGTCCAAGAATTTGCCAAGAGTACACTGAACAAGCTCGCAGCAGAAGCTCCATTTACAGCCTGGAAGGACGCAGGAATAGAATATTATCCTCTGGGTCCAGGTACTCATAGCTGGCTTGTCAACGTTATGAAAGGTGAACAGCGGATCGGCTACATGATCATTTCCGCTACGGATCAAGGTGGTTATATGCTTAGCGAATATGGAACTGGCACTTACGGACTCCCCTATAGTTTATTAGAACTGCGCCAATTTTTGGTGCAGGAAGGACTTATACCTTCATCTTATACAGGAAAAATAAAACTCACAGCCTTATATGCACCACTTCTACCCGTATGGAAAATCGTCATTGACGATAAGACAATATTTATCAATGCTTCCGTGCCGCAAGTTTTACCGTGGACGCTAAGTAAAGCGGAAGAAGTGCTTAAAGGACAGCAGACAGAAACGGATGTAATCACTAACCTAACTACTGATTTGTCTCCGCTTTCGGTATATCAAAGCGGGGGAACAGATGATCCTTATAAAGATATCATGTGGTTGACCTCCCCAAAACTGCTTGCTGTAGACGGTGACAATATCGCCGCACTGATTCGTCCCAAGGAAAGTATTGCTTATCAAGCCGCTGGCCGAAATGATATCGTAGGGGCACCTTTCATGATTACAGGTTATCAAAACTGGTTGCCTGCTTCGAATAAAACACAAGCAATAAACAACATGCCTACCGTTTATGCAGCATCAGGGCCAGAAGGAAGACGGTATTTGCCACTCACTGCCTTGCAGGCTATCGGAACACTACACAAGCTGCCCGACAAAAATATCTATAACTAAACATAACAAATAACCTTCCGCTGCCACCCTCGACAAGGCACTGGAAGGTTATTTGTTATTTGTGAAATTCAATCCTTATCACTGTGGCTCCATTTGCTTCGCCAAATCGACCAACCAAGCGGAAGCATACCGAACCATTTCTGTGACCACGGCTGCTTTGTAGCCGCTCTACGAGCATGAATGGCACGCGGATCCTCGATATAAACAACTACCTTCTCAGTGATATACTTTACAAGCTCATCGCCGCCGGAAGCCATTTGTAACACCTCCTACATTGTAAGTGAATTAAGATAGCCAGCGTCGTTCCATGCTCTTAGTGTGCACCACCGAGCATATATCTAAACTCTTGTCTCGAATTGTTCGAATAGGTTTACCTATTAAAGCACAATCTAACAAAGAATCTAGGGCACGAGGTTATTCACATGCAAGGAGGAGTTCATTTGAACAATGGGAGAAATAAAGCTTATTCCAAGACAGCAGCTGCAATATGTAGCTTGCGTATTACTTTAACCACAGTTGGACTTCTAATGCTGTTTATGGGGAGTGCATATGCTTCTGCAACTCCATCCAAACCCGTAGTGAATGATGAACGTCAGCATCTCTTAAGCCACGGTCACCGGATGATCTTAATTGACGCAGGACATGGGGGGATCGACGGAGGAACTTCCTACGGGAACATTCTTGAAAAGGATATTACATTAGATATCTCACGCCGATTATTTCTGCTGCTGCGCAGCGATGGATTTGACGTTGCCTTAAATCGTAATGGAGATTACGCTCCAAGCGATGAGAACCGCTGGCTGCGCAGTAAATCCCGGCATCTGCGCGACCTTGCCCAGCGTAAAGAGCTGGCTGAGACATTACCAGCTACTGTAGTCGTCAGCATCCATGTTAACTGGGCACCTTCACCATCCAAGCATGGTCCGCTTGTATTATATCGCCAAGAAGGGCGCAGCTTTATCCTCGCCCAGACCATTCAGCAACAATTAAACAGTCTCTATAATATCCAGGCAGAGACAAGACCGGGTAAACCTTTTTATTTACTCAACAAAATAACCGCCACAACCGTAATTGTTGAGGCGGGTTTTGTAAGCAGTCCGACAGATCGCGAAAAGCTGTGCACCCCTAAAGGGCAACAAGAAATTGCTGAAGCAATTGCTGGCGGCATAGTAGCTTATCTTATGGAAGTGTAGGATTCGAGTTCCATTTCATTTCGTTTTTAACGAGATCAGATATGCCTATAAATTCAACATCACCTTTTATTTGCTCAACACCGCTGCGGATGCCTGCGGCGGTTTCTTTTCCATATACACCAACATGACCAATGGTTACGCAGAATCGTTGATCCTTCGCCAGATTATTTACTAGACCCATTTGTTTCAGCACATGATTAGCTGTGTGTGTATCATCCAAAAAGATATGGTTCTCTACGCGCGGCAGCCCCATTCGATAAGCCATATTGCCAGCAACAGAACGGTAGTTGGTCTTACTGTCCACAAAAAACAATCCCCGCTCTTTGCAGACGGCTAAAATCACACCCATAATCCGTTCGTCCCCGGTAATCTTAGAGCCCATATGGTTGTTTATACCGATAGCATAAGGCACATTATCGAGCGCGGCTTCCACCTTTTGACGCACTTCTTCATCAGACATCTTAGCCAGTATAGCTCCCGGTCCAAGCCATTTAGGATTACCCTGGCGGGGCTCCATTGGCAAATGGACCAGAACATCATCTCCGCGTTCATGCGCGCGTGTGGCGTCCTTCACAGATGTAGGCAAAAAGGGCATAACCGCCACAGTAAGCTTTATTGGCAGCGAAAACATTTCATCCGTCCCTTTCATGCCATTGCCGAAATCGTCAATAATAATTACGACCTTATTACGTTGAGATGTCTTCTCTTCACTTGGTGTGTTTGTAGGGTTGTCTCTGGACTCGGCAGCTGAAACAGACGGTGCCATGGGAGCGATTAAAGTAACCATTAGAGCAGCAACAGCAATCCAAATTAGTAAATAACGATTAAACTTTCGACTGTCCTTCATCAAGAGGAACGCCTCCTTCGTCTTAAACAATTATTCTCATTGTTTGGTTCACGAAGGTTAAATATGTACGGGGAGGGTTCGCAATAATTTACAATCGGGCTTTTTCTATTGTCCCCGCGCGTCTGCGGCAAGAATTGCTTCCAGCACATCCACAGCTTGAACTTCAAAGGGCATATTCCAGATGGGGCTATCCTCAGAACAGCTAGCTTCCGCCACCATCATCAATGGATCAATATCCTTACTGGTAATTCCAAGATCGTTGAGAGTAACGGGAAGACCGATTTTTTTGCAGAAACCAATCACCTGATCAATCTCTTCATATGGTGCTTTCTCCAGTACAAGCTGAACGATCGTAGCAAAAGCAACCTTTTCACCATGAAGAGTATTCCTGCATTCCTCATGCAGCGTCAATCCATTATGAATCGCATGCGCCGCAGCAAGTCCTCCACTTTCAAACCCAATGCCACTCAAGTAAATATTGGCTTCAATGATATGTTCCACCGCAGGAGAGGTGATGCCTTGCTTAACATCTTTTAATGCCGTTTCACCCTCTGCAAGAAGGGTATCCAGACAGGCACGAGCTAATGAAAGGGCTGCAATTGTGCTAGTCCCACCTGCGTGTGTAATTGCCCCAGATTCTCGACAAGCTCTTGCTTCGTAAAAAGTGGACAAAGCGTCTCCCATTCCGGCAACAAGTAATCTTGCAGGAGCTTTAGCAATGATATCGACATCTACGATAACCAGATCAGGATTTCTTTTTAATGGAAGATAACAGTCAAAGTCTCCCTCATCCGTATACAACACTGATAAAGCACTGCAAGGTGCATCCGTTGAAGCCACTGTGGGTACAATAACTACCGGGAGGTTACTCATGTGGCTTACTGCTTTTGCCGTATCTAAGGTCTTGCCGCCGCCAATCCCTATAATGACTTCGGTATCCTTCAAGCCAATTGCGGTTACTAACTCATTAACCTGATTACGGCTACAATCGCCCTTGAATTCACACATCACTAGTGGCATTTCGTTCATTTCAAAACTGTATGTGATCTCTTTTTTGTACACAGAGAAAATATAAGGATCAATAATGGCATAAGCTCTTGTCGCTCCAAGCTGCAAACAATAATCTCCCAGCTTACGAATTTCACCATGTCCTTGTATATATTTAGTCGGTGAGCAGATGATCCGCGTCATGGTTTCACTCCTCCTTTTATTTACATTCATTTTAGAAGGATTGACCACATTCAGCTATTAAAAAGATCCCTTTAACCACCAGCTTAAATAAATCCACCATTGACACGGATCGTCTGACCTGTAACCCACTGTGATTCTTTGCTGGCTAAGAACAACACAATGTTTGAGATATCCTCAGGCTCGCCTAAACGTCCAAAGGAATTCATATTCCCCACGGTCGCAATCTCTTCCGCTGATTTCCCTACGGTAAATAACTCCGTATTCACAGGTCCAGGTGAAACAGCATTGATAGTGATTCCTTTTCGTCCAAATTCTTTGGCCAGCTGACGAGTGATTTGTTCCACTGCTCCCTTAGTTCCTGCATAGACGCTGTAGGTCGGGAACATTTGACCCGTAACGGAAGTTGAAAAATTGATAATCCGTCCGTTATCATTCATATATTTAGCTGCTTGCTGGCAAGCAAAAAAGGTGCCTTTTACATTTATCGCAAACTGCTTGTCGAAATCTTCTTCCGTCATATTTAGTATCGGCTTCGTAATCATAATCCCGGCGTTGTTGACGAGAATGTCGAGTTGTCCATAGGCTTCTAGTGTGGTTTGGAATAATTGTTCAAGTTCTGCCACCTGGCTGATGTCTGCCCGAATAGCGACGGCCTCTCCACCCTTCAGGTTAATACCGGTTACGACTTCCTCTGCTTTGCCGGGGTTACTCGAATAGTTAACGACCACCTTCGCACCCTGTTGTGCCAAGTTCTCCGCAATCTCCCGGCCCATGCCTCTCGATGCACCTGTTACTAATGCTACTTTTCCAGCTAAATTCTGATTCATAATTACTCCTCCTATTGCTTTGGCCTTCTTGTTGGTCTGATTATAAATCGATCGATTACAAATTACAAGTGACATTTTTTAATATTTGTCATTTAAAAATTGGTTTTGCACACGGGATTTATACCGTTCATTCGCCGCTAGTCGCTCAATTCAATCATATCTACGGGATTTATACCGTTCATTCGCCGCTAGTCGCTCAATTCAATCATATCTACGGGATTTATACCGTTCATTCGCCGCTAGTCGCTCAATTCAATCAAATCTACGGGATTTATACCGTTCATTCGCTACAAGTCGCTCAATTCAGCCTAATCTACGGGATTTATACCGTTCATCTGCTAGCAAATCGCTTAATTCAATCAAATCTACGGGATTTATACCGTTCATTCGCCGCTAGTCGCTCAATTCAATCATATCTACGGGATTTATACCGTTCATCTGCTAGCAAATCGCTTAATTCAATCAAATCTACGGGATTTATACCGTTCATTCGCCGCTAGTTGCTCGATTCAGCCTAATCTACGGGATTTATACCGCTCATTCGCCGCTAGTCGCTTAATTCTGACCAATCATCGGGATTTATACCGTTCATTTGCCCCTAGTTGCTCAATTCAGACTAATCTGCGGGATTTATACCGTTCATTTACTGCTAGTCCCTCGATTCAGCCTAATCTACGGGATTTATACCGTTCATCTGCTGCAAGTCGCTTAATTCTGACCAATCAACGGGATTTATACCGTTCATTTGCCCCTAGTTGCTCAATTCAGACTAATCAACGGGATTTATACCTCTTTAAGACACAAAAAAACCTCCTGAATATCAGAAGGTTTTAAGTAGATGTTACAAAGAAATCCCGGAAATAATCAAATCCCAAACGGAGGCGAAATCCTGATCAATCGTAGCCGACTGCCACTCTATAGCATGTGCTGGATGATGATACCGCGAAGTAGCATTAAAAATTGCTCTAGCCGTTACCACTGGTTCAACCACTCTATACTCTTTGGATTGTATGCCTTTTTCAATAATGCCTGCGATTTGCCCAATTAATTGATCTACGTGTAGGGTAATCATATCCACCGCTTCTAAAGTTACAGCTGCGTACATAGCAAACATTTCGGCATCATCCACAGCATAGGTGCGTTTACTACGAATCAGCGTGTCCATCCATAATCGGAGCTGCTCTTTGGCATTCCCATCAAAATGCTCTGAAATATTCTTTAAAGGCTCTGAAATATTATACTGCAACCATCTTTCGGTTACGGCTTCTCGCAAAGCAGATTTACTGGAAAAATGTCTATACAACGTACCATGACTTACTTTAAGCACCTTCGCTACATCTACAACAGAAGTCTTGTCCGGGCCAAAACGCCGGAGCACTTGTTCAGCCGCGTCCAAAATGTTTTCTTTTGATAATGGAAGATCATTCGACATATGTATTCCCCTCGCTTTCCCCTCGCTCTATCTCTGGTGGTAATTATCATAGCATATTATGTCCAAAAACGAACTGACAATATTACCACTTTGTCATTCGTTAAATCATTATCAGTATATACTCGCACCCAATTATTAAACTTAGGTCCCAGTTTAGTATCTTATTTTCCGTAGCCCCCGTACTACATGAATTCGGACTGAGGAGCCCTTATTTTCAAAAATCACCGTAATTCGCCATGCTATCGGACTCCAATGCGGCTATTCACCCAAATCCCCACCTTTTCGGCATTCTAATGTGCTAATAAGAGCTATGCAGTCCGAAAAGTTAGCCAATCACGCTAAATTGAGCAAATAGCTGCAATACGGTCCGTTACGATGAAGAAGCCCAACATCTAGCAATCCACCTTCTGCCAACCTAACGATTTCACCAAAAACCTCCTTGATCTCTCAAGAAGGCGGGGAATATCAGCTGCTTTTTTGCTCAATCCGATCTAACCTCGTCCTAACAAACTTACCGACATTCGCAATCGCTTGCTGCGCCTCTGGCAGCATATAAGCTAAAAAGTGAAAGACACTCCACATGTTCTCCCATATTTCCAGTTCTACATAAACATCCGCAGCTTGTGCTCGTTCAGCCAACCTCGTTGCATCGCTTAACAATACCTCGTGGTCACCTACTTGAACAAGTAAATCAGGTAATCCCTGCAAATCCATCCTTAAAGGAGATAATATAGGAGCTAGTTCTGTCCGAGCACCTAGATAAAATTCAATTATTCGGTTATTTCCTTTTAAGCTGCCTGTTGGATCAAACTCCGCTCGGCTCAGATACGATTCACCATCCAAATGGACGAGATCTGTATGCGGCGAGATTAAAAAAGCACCCGCCGGCAATTCCCCACCCGCATCCCGTATAGTAATCAACGTCATCAGCGCAAGGCTGGCTCCAACAGAATCCCCTCCAAGCACGACATTCCCGGCAGAATATCCATTCGCGAGCAGCCACAGATAAGCGTCTATACAATCTTCATTAGCAGCCGGATAAGTAAACTCTGGTGCCAAGCGATATTCAATGATTAGGATCTTCGTGCCACTAGATTTTGCAATTCGTGTAACCAAATCCCGATAAAATTCACAAGTCCCCGAAATAAAACCCCCACCGTGGAAATAAAGGATCACTTCATCAGCGGGTGGAGCAGAATTCACAGGAATAATCCACTCTCCGCTTAAGGGTCCAATCATGACCCGCTCGACGATAACATCCGTAGGACTGGGCATGTTCGCAGCCGTCGCGGCCATCTCCTGCCGTATTTGCCCGATAGCCTTGCTATCCCATCGGTTGCTTTGTCGCAAATAATCTTCGATCGCTGCAAGCTGCTCTGTACTTGTCTTTTCCATCTCGTAAATCCCTCCTACAATTCTTTTCAACTCAGATTGTAAAGTCTGTAGGAGACTACAAGGTCAAGTTAAGAATCCATTTTTAGGATTTCGAGCGTGGACTGTACGCCTGGGTGTTTATCTGTGGCTAACAAATTTTTCCTCAAATCTGCGAGGGCTGTTAGTTTTATTTCCTGTTTTGCAATTTCGCCACGAACTCGATCCATTTTCTTATCCACAACAGTTACAAAATCATCAATACTAATGCCGCTGCTTTCAGATTTAGTGAGTGCCTTCTTGATTTCCTTTAAAGTGAAACCACACAGTTTAGCATTATGTATAAAAACAAGGCGGCTAAGCACCTCATCCGAATAAAGACGATAACCAGCTTCCGAACGTAAGGGAGTGCTAATTAATCCGAGCTCTTCATAATACCTTAACGTCTCCATATTCACATTCGCCATTTTGGCAATTTGGCCTCGCAAGTACTCTGTCATAATCAGCGCCCCCTTAGAATCCCCTACATTATACCAAATCCAGAGGCTGCAGAGGACATCAAAAGGACATCAAAAGAACGTCAACAACTACCCAAACTCCCTTTTAAAAACTCCTTATTCACGCACAAAAAAAACGACATTTCTGCCGTTTTCTCATCAATCATTTCCCAATTCACTATACTTCACTTCGAACTGCATTTTTCTGTATGAGCGAAATCTGTCCGGCATGAATGCCTGTATGATACATAAGTCTGCCTATCGCTTCAAGCGGTGTAGATGTGCCAAAAGCCGACTCCACACTCACATTCCACGCTTCTTCCGGAAGCTCCTGCATCGCAGCAGTTAGATTCTCATTGGAAACAGTCAGCAGATCAACGAGTTCACTTAATGTAGAATATGCCGCCTTGTCGCCTTGAGGATTAGGTCTTCCAAAAAACCACTCTGCGAACATAAACTCAACCTCCGCATTATGCTGAATTAATCCCCCAATCGTAGAGTTCCCTAGCTTAAGGTTAAGATCTTCTTCCGGCAAAGCCTTCACCATTTTATGAAATCGCGTTTGCACCGCTTGCCAGATTGGCAACACTAAAGTGAAAGTCATAGATTATTTGCTCCCTTGTACAGTGGCTTCTTCGTCTTTTTTCTTGTCGATCACCACATGGTTGAACAGGTTCGCATCTACGTCGATGTCAAAGGCCAAGCCAAAACCAACAACATAACGCCCTTGGACAGGGGTCAATTCAAACAATGAAAAATCCAATCCACGCAGCAAATTCACCATTGCCGCCCCATGATCAGCATTAAACAATTCAAAGATCTCCTCATACCCGTCATTCCCGATATTGCTTGATGTGCAATTCCACCGCACACGTTCCGTTGCAAATTTATTATTCGTCGCAGACTCATCTGCAATTAGAAGCGCATCTACAAAATCGTTATTTTCCATATATCTGTAATGCTCGGCGATCTTACTAATGTAGATATACAGCTTGCCTTCATGCTTAACAAAAGGAGCATAGCTGATAAAAGGTTTTCCTTCGTCATCAATCAAGCTCAAAATCAGATTTTTACGATTCGCAATAAATTGCAAATAGTTTTCTTTATTTTTTTCAACATCTACAGGCTTCTTCATTATAAAATCCCTCCATTAATAGGTTATGTAATCTAGCCACGAATCTAGCGAATGGTGCTTAGCAAATGAATACGAGGTTTCGTCTCTGTAGGAACATATTGAACTTCGGCATCCATTCGGTATATATCCCGGATCATATCGGTGGTCATAACTTCATTTGGTGTCCCATACATCGCTTTTTCACCCGCCTGCACCACAACAATACTATCACTATAGGTAGAGGCTTGATTGAGGTCATGCAACACCATCACGACAGTCATTCCCATGTCTTGATTTAGCTCACGTACTAACTCAAGAACTTCATGCTGATGCGAAATATCCAAGTAAGTGATCGGTTCGTCAAGCAACATAACCAAAGGACGCTGCGCCAAGGCCATAGCAATCCAAGCACGCTGTGATTCACCACCGGATAACGAGGAAACGGCTCGATCCTTATAATCCTTTAAATGTGTCTTCTCCAGTGCCCAGTCGACAATGTCCATATCCTCATGATTTAATTTTTCGAACCATTTTTTATGTGGATACCTTCCATAGGAGACGAGATCGATCACAGTCATATCATTAGGTGCTTGGTTCTTCTGGCTCAGCATACACATTTTTCGAGCGACTTGTTTGGCAGTCATAGACTTTAGATCCGTACCCTCGAGTGTGACCGCACCCGTATGATATGGAATTAGCCGTGATACCGCCTTAAGCAATGTAGATTTACCTGAGCCGTTTGGTCCTATAATCGAGACGATTTCACCCTTTTTTACGGAAAAAGAGAAGTTGTTAATAATGTTTTTCTGCTCATACCGGATTGAAATAGAATCGACAGTAAACATGTTAGAACGCCTTCTTTCTCATCAGGTATAGAAAATAAGGTCCACCGATCACCGCCATAAGGATACCCGCAGGAATATCTAAAGGTGCAAATAGGGTACGTCCACCTGTATCTGCTATCAACAATACCAATGCACCAAGTCCCATACTCATCGGCAAAAGAAATTTATAGTCTGAACCCACCAACAATCGAGCCATATGTGGCACAACAAGCCCTACAAAGCCAATCATCCCAATAGCCGCTACAGAGATAGCCGCTAGAAATACTGCCAGCAAGGAAAGTAGAATACGAATTCGGTCCACATTTTCACCTAAATTCGAAGCTACCTGATCCCCTAAACGTATAATATTCGCCTTGCGGATCGCGAAAAAGGATAAGATCCAGCCTGCTATGGCATACGGGAAAACCATCATCAAAGCATTGTTCCCTTTAGCAGCCAGACTGCCGTTTAACCATTGGACCGCTGCCGGAAGTCTGTCGCTGTACATGATGGTCAGGAGTCCTATTAATCCCCCACAAAGAGCATTCACAGCAACTCCTGATAAAATAATAGTGATGGGCGAAATGCCGGTTCTTCTCCACGCTAATGCATATACAATCCCTGCAGCGATTAGTCCACCCACAAAAGCCGCAATTGGAATGAACTCCGTATATTGTGGGGCTGCAAGCATAATGACAAGCACACATGCAGCCGCTCCACTCGTTACACCGGTCAATCCTGGATCAGCAAGTGGGTTGCCCATCACGGCTTGCAGAAGAGCACCCGAAACCGCGATATTTGCCCCAATGATCATCGCCAGTAATACACGCGGCAAACGAATATCCCATATGATGGTCGCATTCACCGCTTTTGCCGCTGAACCAAAGATCGTGCTTAGGATGTCTGGTATAGGAATGTATACTGAGCCTAGTCCAATCGCAATTATAGCGGCAACGAGCGCAAGTGCTAACGTTACAATAACAATAATTCTGCTACGAGATGTATTTATCACTTGCTGTCTCCTTTAATTATTCATAGAAGTATTTTGCAATTTCGGTTAAGGCTGTCTCCGCGTTAATAATCGAAGTGACACCGAATACACTGTAATCTAGAATGTTGATTTTGTTATTTGCATAAGCCGAAAGCTTTGTCCAAGTTTCATTTTTCTCTATTTCTTTTTTGAACTTATCCTCAGTCGCTCCGTGATCGCCTGAAGCGAGTACGAGAATGATGTCTGGATCAGCGGCTACAATGTTCTCCATATTGATAGGTGAGTAAGTGTCAGTAACTTGCAATACAGAAGTTGCGATGTTATCAGCACCAAGCTTTTTAACCAAGCTACCTAAATAAGATTTCTCACTCATGACCATAAAGGAATCTGCGGTTCCGATTACGAGCAGCACGCTTGGCAGTTCTTTACCTTCTGCTAATTGACTCAGCTCATTTTCTTTGTCCAAAATCTTAGTTAAAGCAGCATTCATTTCATCTTTTTTATTAAAATAAGTGCCTAATACTTTGAGACTAAGCTTTAGATCCTCGAATGATTCTGTTCTCAAATATGCTTTTTGTAGGTCGATTCCTTCTAGCGATTTGTCCAACGTGCTGCGAAGAGATTCCGCTCCCAGCAGCAAGTCTGGTTCGAGTTTTGTTACTACCTCCAGATCCGGCGCCATAGGTGATCCAATACGATCAATTGTTTCGAAATCAGCAGGGATTGGATTCGTTGAAGTTGGTACACCTACCGGTGTTATGCCGAGCAAATAAAGCATTTCTGTTAACGGTACAGAAGTTGTTACAATACGCTCCGGTACTTTGGCTGGGAATTGGCTTAACGCTTCGTTGAACAACGCTTCATCCACACCATCATTCTCCAGACTGTACACCTTGCCGGCAGCTTCCGCTGTATTTGCTACTTCTGTAGTTTTTGCTGCATTTGCTTCTTTCGATTCATTAGCAGTTGTATTCGTTACCGCTTCATTTTTTGGATTGTCCGCTGTATTTGTAGACGAACATGCAGTCATTGCCGTAAGCGCTGCAATAACCAGTAGTACTAATATTTTTTTCAAAATCTATCCCTCCAAATATGTATATTTATACGTTTCATGTAGTGATAATGATTTTCATTTTCACTCATCGTTTCCTATGATAATCGTTATCAATGAGAAGTGTCAAGAATTTTATTTTAATTTTAAATAAGAAGGAATTTCATTATTGTCCGTTGAAGCCAACTAGCATTTCTAATAAAAAAGCCACGCCCTATGGGCGTGACTTCAAATAGTGGTGCATGAAATCCAAGCGTTAGTTAGTAACTCCCGTATTTAATATCCCATAATGAATAAGGTCTACAAACTCATTCTCTTTATAAATATGCTGTAACAAAACGCCTTCTTTCAGCATGCCAGATTTTTGCATAACTCGTCCCGAACCAGGATTTGAAGCAAAGAATCTGGCGTACACTTTGTGATAATGTTTTTCTGTAAAAGCAAAATTAATGACCGCTTTTGTTGCTTCTGTAGCATATCCATTACCCCAGTGTTCCTCGCCTATCCAATATCCAAGCTCGCCATTTCTGTGTGTCCGGTTATTTCTCAAACCTATAGCACCATACAGTTCGTTTGTATTTTTATCAGTAATAGCGAATTCATATGAATTATCATTATTGAACTCAACTTCATGTGTTTCAATCCATGATAATGCACAATCAATAGGGTATGGATAAGGTAGAGTTAATGTACTTTTGTAAACATTATAATTATTGCAGAGCTCACTGACACGCTGTGCATCAGACAATGCAAAAGGTCTTAAAATCAATCTTTCAGTAGTAATTGTTCTCTTCTCTGAATTGTACAATGGTGTCCCCCCGTTAAACTAATTATTATAAAACAAATACAAGCCAGATAAACAGAAAACTTGGCCACCACTGCTTGCCCGCTTTCACAAACAGCCAGCCAAATACCAAAG
This sequence comes from Paenibacillus sp. FSL E2-0190, assembly GCF_037992965.1. NCBI lineage: Bacteria > Bacillati > Bacillota > Bacilli > Caryophanales > Paenibacillaceae > Paenibacillus > Paenibacillus sp. FSL E2-0190. Next base: position 2,528,375 of record NZ_CP150306.1, on the reverse strand, counting down.
AAAAAGCAGTAATATACAAGCCGCTTTGCAGACCATGCGTCAAATGACCTAATCCCCAAGTCAGCATTAAACCTATTCCCCCATAAGGAAGAGAAGGATTCTTAAACCATACTTCTCCTGCACGCTGCATTAGCGCAACCAATAGTACAACTAGTACAGCTTCCACAATGTAATATATGTTTTGAACCAAGGCAACCCATATGCCCATAAAACCATGTTCTAACTTGAAGTTTTCATATTCTCTATAAATCTGTGGAATGCTCTCCCCATTAATCCAAAATTCCAACACAGCGAACAAAAAGCTTGATATAAAAGCTACAATTAACAAAGGAATGACCTTAGAGCTCCAATGAAAAGATATAACCTGTTCAATCATCTTCCTCTTCCTGAACCAAAGTAGAAACATCATAGCTCCTACTGCCCACAATAGGGTAACTATGCTCCAATGAACAACTAGTACGTACCAAGGGCTGACAAAAAAGTCGTCTATATTAAACAAATCCCCCCATAACCATTGATCTAATCCCATGATGAACATATCCATTCCTAACATTAAAAATACAAGCATTCCTAATAAAAAATATTGAATTCCTGATATATTCCCTTTTTCTTTCACGAAACCTCTCACCCGCCTTATATATTGTCCATTTTTGTACTATATTCCCAAAATTATGATGCTGAAAGTATGGCATCCCCCCATTCTGTTTGTCTGTAACAAATTACTCAATTGAATCAAAGTTAGAAAAATAAAAAAAACAGCACGCATCGATATAAAATCGACGCATGCTGTTTACTTGACCTGGCTTGTCCAAACTAGAATCTAGCCACAAAAAATTCGCGGTCTGCGGGAACGTTAAAGCTTCTTATAGTAGCTCCACTCTCATCTCTTAAAGTGAGAAGATAAGGTACCGATGTTAAGGTACTAATTGTTGGGAATCTAACTACACCAAATTCGTCAAAATCAGCAGTAACCGTTGTAGTTCCAGCTCTCAATGAAGCTGTCCACCCCGTAGTATCTTTAGGTGTACCCGTTGCATTTGTACCAATAGCAACAACAATGAATCTATCCAGAGTCTGTCTAATTCTCCGTTTCTTTCTTGTAGCAGCTGCTTTCGCTTTTTTAGCCGCGAGAACTTTGCTAGCCATAACAGCTTGCTTGTTAACTGGTTTTTTAATCATTGCCATTTATTTCACCACTTTCTTTTTAGGATACGTTAGTAAATGCAAGAATCGTAAGATTTGACCTCTCTTTCACCTACAAATCTGAAAATATGTTAAACCCTAGTTTCATAGTTTCGTGTCCACTAGCTCTGCAGTGCATATAATACCTTCAAGAGGTGATTCATTACTAATGAACGGTCAAAAATGGCTAGAGCAATATCATTCGAAAATGCACCATTCCTTGAGAAAAAGAGTTCAACGTTCCTATTATCCAGGATATAAAGCGAATACCATTCCAGTTATCATTAAATTCAAACAAAAAATAACTACAGCCCAGCTACAGTCTTTACAAAAGCATTTAAAATCCCACGACCTTCCGATCAGACATCATCTTCACCTGCTCAATTCGATATCATCCAAAGTTTCAAAAAGCTGCTTGAACCGGATGTGCCGCTGGGATGGAATCGAGAAAATTTATTTGGATCAAGTCAAAAAAACATCCCTTAATATAGCCACACCATCCATTGGTTCTACAACCGCTCAAAAGAAAAAGGGGCTTACCGGAAAAGGAATAAACATTGCGATTCTTGATACAGGGGTGTATCGTCACCCTGACCTGTTTCGCCCTGTTAACCGTATAGTTGCTTTTAAAGATTTTATCAATCATAGAAAACAGCCCTATGACGATAACGGCCATGGAACTCATATCGCAGGGGATGCAGCAGGCAACGGATGGATGAGTAAAGGAAAATACAAAAGCCCTGCTCCAGAGGCAGGGATAGTAGGTGTCAAAGTACTAGATAAAAATGGCGATGGATATGACTCCACAATCATTAAAGGAATTGAATGGTGTATTGCGAATCGGAGAAGACTTAATCTTCGTATTCTTTCGATGTCGTTCGGGGGTAAGGTGAATCTTCCTTGTTCAGATGATCCACTCTGCCAAGCTGTAGAAAAAGCAATTAAAGCCGGACTTAACGTTGTAATAGCTGCTGGAAACAGCGGCCCGGGACGCAGTACGATCGAATCTCCAGGGATTAGTCCTTCAGCAATTACTGTCGGTGCAGTGGATGACCGTCGCACGCTCACACAAGCGGACGACCGAATCACTTGGTTCTCCAGTCGCGGACCCGCACCGGGAGGAAGGAAGAAACCAGATCTCGTTGCTCCAGGCGAGACGATCATCTCCCTTCGTGCTCCACGATCCAAGCTGGATCGCGAGCTTCCTTATTTGCGGATTGCTAAAGATTACTTTGTGCTGTCCGGTACCAGTGTCTCAACACCTATCGTCTCGGGTGTGATCGCGCAATTACTCCAGAAGAACCCTTCTCTTACGCCTAAGCAAGTAAAATCCATACTAAAAAAGAACACGTATCGCCTTAAACTAAGTCCTAACACAGCAGGATGCGGTGAGATCAATGCGCGGTTTTTATCGTAAATCCGCTTCTTTTTTAAAGGCAGTAATGACGGAAACCGACAAGTCCTCTGTAAATACACCTGTAGGTTCTATTTCTAATAAAGCTGATTTCATATCATCTTCAAAACGTTCTAAGTTATCTCTAAATAATCGCTTAGAAGCATAAGACGTAGAATACAAATTTCCTAGTATCGAATCAACAGTCCAAGTGATGGAATAACTCGGTAATACCTGTCTTTTAACGTCTTTAAAACTGGATCGCTTTACAACATCCTCATGTCTTTCTTGGGGATGTTTATATGTACTTTTTCCGGCTATTCTTTCGTCACCCAACCAGCGTTTCACTACTTCCTCTACCTTTTGTTGCCAAGGTAACGGTTCTTGTTGTTCATTAAAAGTATCAATTACAGCAATACCACCGTTATCATCTAAACTATGATAGAGAACTTCAAGTATGGATTCTCGGTCCATCCAGTGAAACGCCTTAGCCATCATGATGAGACGAAAGGAACCCCAGTCATTGAATAGTTCTTCCGCTCTCCCCTGTTGCCAGCTAACATTCTCAACCCTGTTGTACTGTGATAACAGCTTTGCTTCATCTAGCATCTCTAGTTCAGTATCTACGCCAATGATTTCTTCGAACCAATCCGCAAACCTTAGCGCTAACTGCCCAGTACCACAACCTAAGTCCAGCAACCGGCCCTCTCCGTGAAGTGAGAATTTGTCCACTAGATATCGAATCAGTGAGGACGGATATAGCGGGCGATATCTGGTGTAATAGCTTGCAGTATCTTTGAACAGATCCGGACCATAATCATTCATAGCTGAACTCCCCCTTCTTTTTTACCAAGGACAAAATCATAGCAGATATGTTGTGCAAATAAAAGGCTATCCAGAGCATTCTGGGCAGCCTTTATTTATGTGGATACAGCCCAAAATAATTAAAAATATTGACAATTAACTTCGTTGCATATATGGTTAATTACATAACTAACTAACCAATGAAGTTGGCGGTGAATACATGGGAAACTTAATGGATGATACACGACCGATATTTATGCAGATCGCCGAACGAATAGAAAATGACATCATCGAAGAAACACTGCTGGAGGAATCACAAGTTCCTTCGACAAATCAGTTTGCTGTTTTCTACCAGATCAATCCGGCTACAGCTGCGAAAGGTGTGAATTTGCTTGTGGATCAAGGGATATTGTACAAAAAACGAGGAATCGGTATGTTTGTGGCATCTGGAGCGCGTGCAGTATTGATGGAGAAGAGAAAAGAACAATTTTATGAACAGTATGTAGTAACCATGATCCGTGAAGCTGAAAAATTAGGAATTACGTTGGATCAATTAACAATTATGATTCAGAGGGGAGACAACGAGTCATGAATGAAGTTGTTGAAATCAAAGGATTGACTAAGTCATACGGAAATGTCACTGCCATCCATGAACTCAGTTTTTCTTTGGAGAAAAACAAGATATACGGGCTTCTCGGCAGAAACGGTGCAGGAAAAACCACAATAATGCATATGATCACAGCTCAGCTTTTCCCCACAAGTGGTGTCCTGAACGTATTTGGTGAACATCCGTACGAGAATAACCGGGTTCTCAGGCAGATTTGCTTCATTAAGGAAAGCCAAAGGTATCCGGACACGTACCGAATCATCGATGTACTGGAGGTATCCGAATTATTTTTTCCAAACTTTGATCGGGAATATGCTCACTCTTTAATCAAGGATTTCAATCTGCCATTAAAAAGAAGAATAAAAAAGCTATCCCGAGGTATGCTCTCGGCTGTAGGAATTGTAGTAGGTCTAGCCAGCCGTGCCCCGCTTACCATTTTTGACGAACCCTATTTAGGACTTGATGCTGTAGCTAGAAGCCTGTTTTACGATCGCCTAATTGAAGATTATGCTGAAAATCCACGCACAGTTGTTTTGTCCACCCATTTGATCGATGAGGTAAGTCAGCTTTTAGAGCATGTTATCGTCATCGACAACGGCAAGCTAATTATTAACGAAGATGCTGAAGCCCTTCGCGGGCAAGCTGTTACGGTAATCGGCGCGACAGCGAAGATCGAAGATTTTATCGCCGGCAAACAAGTCATTTCCCGCGAGTCTTTTGGCGGATTGCTTACGGCCACCATTATCGGTTTCAACGCGAAAGATCACGCACATGCTGAAAAGTTAGGCTTAGAGATCTCACCTGTATCTTTACAGCAATTAATCGTTCATCTCACAAATAAAAAAACTCTAGGAAAGGAAGTGACCGTGTAATGAATCCTACGGCAGGCATGATAAAAATGCATTTCAGAGATAAGTGGTTATGGTTGTATATGCCTTGGGTAATCTTGTTATCCAGCTTCTTGGTAAATGTCATCGTCGCTTCTTTCATCCAAGAACCAATCTATACCGGCGGTCTCGTCTCCATCTTCATTTATATGTTAATCACCGGTATACTCATTTTGGTGCAGACCTTCCCTTTTGCTCTGGGCTTAAGTCAACGCAGAACGGATTATTTCATAGGCACTTCCTTAATGGCTATTATAACTAGCGCCACCTACTCAATTCTCCTCTACCTGCTCGCAATCATTGAAAGCAAGCTCACGGGTGGCTGGGGTTTGGAACTACATTATTTTCATTTGCCTTTTTTAAATGATGGTAATGCCATAGAACAGCTGTGGATGTATTTTGTGCTCTTTCTTAATATGTTTTTTCTGGGGCTAATGATATCCAGTATCTTCCGGAGATTTGGCCGAAGCGGTTTGTTCATTTTCTCAGGGGCTATGTTTATCCTGTGCAGTCTCGGTGTATTATTAATGACCTATAATCAGTGGTGGGTAGACCTCTTCAACTGGTTTGCTGGATATACCGCATTTGAACTTGCTTTGTGGTCCATGCCTTTGACAGTTGTGTACGCTCTTTTATCGTTTTTGATGCTGCGTAGAGCAACAGTGTAATTCATTATCCTGTAAAAAAACAGGTGTGTCCCAAAAGCCATGCCGGGTGCACCTGTTTTCTTTCGTGTCTTAGACTTTGATCTAGACAACAAACTTTATTGGATTCGAGCATAGTTGCGCGTGCGATGGTGCTATCGGATACTGCAGGGCGAGTAGCTTAGAAGCAAACGCAGTTCGCTATTGCAGATAACGACGGGTCGAAACACAGATTAGTATTTCGCTAATCAGCGCGTGCGAAGGCTCTATCGGACTCCGCTGATCTTATTCGTGGCTTTAGAGCATATTGGATTCTATCGGACCCAGCTGACCTTATTCGTGGCTTTAGAGCACATTTGGATTCCTATCGGACCCCACAGTCGCTATTGGTATAAAAAACGCCAATTGTGATCCTTTTTCCATGCTATAGCTGCACTGGGGTCCGATGCTACGCTCAAAAGGTGATAAATGCGCAAATAGCTTCATCTGAGTCCTTTAGCCTCAGGTGATGATGATGACTCCGCGGGGCGAGTAACGTAGAAGCAAAACACTAATTAGTCTTTCCCCAATCTGCGCGTGGAAAGACGCTATAGGACTCCGCTGACCTTATTCGTAGCTTAGAGCACATTTGGTTTTCTATCGGACCCCGCTGACCTTATTCGTAACTTAGAGTACATTTGGTTTTCTATCGGACCCAGCTGATCTTATTTGTGGCTTTAGAGCACATTTGGATTCCTATCGGACCCTACAGTCGCTATTGGCATAAAAAACGCCAATTTTGATCCTTTTTCCATGCAATAGCTGCACTGGGGTCCGATACTACTCTCAAAAGGCGATAAATGAGCAAATAGCTTCATCCGGGTCCGTTAGCCTCAGGTGATGATGATGACTCCGCGGGGCGAGTAGCGTAGAAGCAAAATACAAATTAGTTTTTATCCAATCTGCGCGTGGAGACACTATCGGACTCCGCGGACCTTATTCACAGCTTAGAGCACATTTGGTTTTCTATCGGACCCAGCTAATCTTATTCGTGGCTTTAGAGCAAACTTGGATTTCTATCGGACTAACTGACCTTGTTCGCAGCTTTAGAGTACATTTGGATTCTATCGGGCCAACTGACCTTATTTGTAGCATTAGAGCACTTTGAATTCTTGTCGGACCCCATTGACCTTATTTGCAGCTTTAAAGCAGATTTGGATTCCTATCGGACCCTACAGTCGCTATTGGCATAAAAAACGCCAATTGTGATCCTTTTTCCATGCAATAGCTGCACTGGGGTCCGATACTACGCTCAAAAGGCGATAAATGAGCAAATAGCTTCATCTGGGTCCGTTAGCCTCAGGTGACGTATCTTAAGGATACCTTCCTCTTTCGCACTACCGTCTGCTGAAAAACACAAAAAAAGGATTATAAACCTGCTACTAGAGCAGTTCTATAATCCTTTTAGCTATGCGGTCAAGAGGACTCGAACCTCCACGATATTGCTACCACTGGCACCTGAAGCCAGCGCGTCTGCCAATTCCGCCATGACCGCGTATTATAATGACTCGCTTATTGCGGTCACAAGATAGATCATACCACGCTGAGAATTCAACGTCAATATATTTTCGCCGTTTTCTTATCATTCATTAATTTATGGATAATTATTGCTTTTGTTGCCGAATATAAGGTATAATGAGAACAAAAGTTCGCATAATATAAATGAGGTGATTTATAATGGCGACTACAAAGCTAAACACATCCATTATTGATGAAGAAGTAACTAAAGAAGAACTGTCCCTGGTCAGAAGCTATTTGCTGCTAACGTTTATTCATAAAGTGTTCGAACGTGACTGCCGTGTAATCAGTAGAAGCGGCCTGTTTAAGACCCCTCAGCTATATATGGAGCTCGTATCTGGTGCCACAAAGAAGACGTCACTAATGCTTCAAGAGGTTACGCGCGAGCTGAGCTCCCATGATTTGAAGATTACTACCGTTCGCCAAGATCAGAGAGGAGTCGAAGCCTTATATTCCTGTAGAGGATTTCAAGGAGAGATGAATATATTATGGCCAGGCTTCCGTAGAGAAATGATGCTGCGCATGCGCGCGTATCTTGGACTGTCCACAGAACTCTCCATACTCTCCAGAGAAGAGAATGCGTCTGAACTAGCTCTAACTATATAATCCCAAATGATATTACAGAAATAGCTCCCGCCCAGTAGGGCGAGGAGCTGTTTTGTATTATGAAGATTATTACTGCGGATATTATTACTGTAAAAATTATATATTATCCGGATCTTGTCTTGGTTCGCTAAATGGCTGGAATATATAATTGCGATCCAGCTTCACTACTCGTCTATTCTGACGACGTATCATCACCTGAGAATCATCCCAAGCAAGAACTATCCCTTTTACATCGTTACTTTCCAAGCCATCACGCACTACACGAATTTTCTCACCGGAAATCCGATAGGCATCCAATTGCTCATCGCTAATCATTATTAATCCCTCCTGTCATAACTTGTCCTATTTAGTCTCAGAAAAAAGACCCAAATGATAAATCATCTGGGTCTCATGTAGGCAATTAACGACTTGCATGTCTACTAAAGCATTCTTATATCAGCGCTTCATTCTTCTCAAACCAGAAGTCAAGAACTTTAGCGGACATCACACGTTGCTCCAGATACTCCACTTGGTTAGTTGTGAATTTCTCCCTCCACGGGAAGGATAACTCTTCGCACAAACCTTTGATTGTCAGAAGCTCTGACCAGGCTACATAGCGTTTGTACCAAAAAAACTGAGGATGTTCAATCATATAGGGATACAGATCGTCGAATTCCGTGTGTTTGCAATCCAGCGCACGCTCGAAATGATCCTTGGCCTCGGTTAATTTATCAATAAAAAATTGTTCAGTCACCGGTTCTTTCCCCATTGTGACGCCTCCTCCCTATGTCTAATTTTTATTATAAAGGAAAATCCATAGGGTGAAAAGCAGTTGTTTAAAAAATAGGCCTGTTCTTATTACCAATTAGGTTATTCCCCAAATTCGATGGTGCCTCCATTTAGAGAGGTAATTCTTACGAGTGACTCCAGACGAATGCCTTGCTCTCTGATCGTCCGAGCCCCTGCCTGAAAGCTTTTTTCTACTACAACACCAAGACCAACTAGCTCAGCGCCAGAACGTTGAATGATCTTAATCAAGCCACGCGCTGCATCACCATTGGCAATAATATCATCAATAAAGAGGATTTTATCCTCTGGAGAGATGAACTGGCGAGACAACATAATATCGGTAACGATACCTTTTGTAAAAGACGGAACTCTTTCGCAAAGCGCATCCGGATCAGCTAACAGAGTTTTTTTGCGGCGTGCAAAAACTAGCGGCACCTTTAATTCATACGCGGTGGCAAATGCCACGGCAATGCCCGAGGATTCAACGGTCACAATACGAGTAATTCCTGAATCCGCAAACCTCCCGGCAAACTCCCGTCCCATTTCCATCGTAAGCTGTGGATCAACCTGATGATTTAGCAGTGCATCCAGCTTCAGTACCTCATCCGAAACGACGACACCTTCTTCCAAAATCCGCTGTTTCAACACTTCCATGACTTTGAACCTCCAATACCCTTTATAATCGCAGACATTCCGTACAAATTAATCACTGATCATAAAGCAATTACGACGGAAGTCATGTCCTACTGATCCTCATCATAACCTGTACTATACAGAGTACACAAGGTTATCCTGCATAGCACTCGTTATGATTTTTCTTTAGCTTCGTAAAACTATTAGGAGGGGAGCCATGAAATCACATGTCCGAACATTACAGATCGCTTTCACTTATATTGGCACCATTGTAGGAGCCGGATTCGCCACCGGGCAGGAAATATTAAAATTCTTCACACGTTACGGGCACTGGGCAGTCCTGACCATCCTGCTCTCAACTATATTGTTCATATGGCTGGGTACAAAAATGATGGTCATTGCTCGGCGAATAGAAGCGGAATCCTATGAAGACTTTAACCGTCACCTCTTCGGCGAACAGGTCGGAAGCACCATCAGTTTGTTCACGATGGTCGTCCTGATCGGTGTAAACAGTATTATGCTTGCAGGGGCCGGCGCTATTTTTCAGGAGCATCTCGGACTTCATTATCAGACTGGACTACTTATCACATTGCTTGGTTCATACTTTCTGCTAAAACGAGGGATTTCCGGTATTCTGCAAATGAACAGTATTGTTGTTCCTTTAATGCTTACTCTGTCACTTATCATTATTTTTAATACTTTTCAAATTCCGGGAGCTGGAAGGTTCCTGTTCCTTGATAACGATCGCTCTCTCTTTGGGGCATGGATGTCACCGCTGCTTTACACCGCCTTTAATTTAGGGATGGCACAAGCTGTTTTAGTCCCAATGGCTCGTCACACAGAGGAAGAAAAATCCCTTGTATGGGGCGGTATTATTGGGGGTACCGGGATTGGTTTTATGTTGATTGCCGCACATTTCGCAATGAGCTCACAGATGCCAGGGATTCTCAAGTTTGAAATTCCGATGGGCAGCATCGCCGTCCGGTTGGGTACTGTAGTGCAAACTATATATCTGCTGCTGATCTTTTTGGAGATCTTCAGCACTTTTGTCGCCGATATTTATGGAGTAGCTGTACAGCTTAAGCAACGGCTTCCCCTATCAACTGCACTAATCACACCTCTTCTGATGTTGGTCTGCTATTTACTGAGCCAGTTTGGCTTTAGTTCACTTCTCTCGGTGTTCTACCCAATCTTCGGAGGCTTATCATTAGTCTGGGCTGTCAAGCTGCTGCGAACGCCATGGTCCACTCCACCAGGAGATAATACCTTATCGAACTCAAAGGAGAAGGGGAACAGTCTCGTATCTGTAAAACCAATCACCCGAACTACACGGAAATAACCGCTGCTGTAGGAATCATACGTGCTGCCGCTTCCGCCACATGCTTGTGACAGGTCATCATCACAATCTGGCGGGAGATCGACAGTTCTCCAAGAAGTCCAAGCGCAGCATGAAGACGAGACTCATCAAAGTTAACGAAGAGATCATCGAATAACAGCGGCAGCGATACTTGCCGTGACATGGTCTCTGCCAATGCCAGCCGGATGGCAAGATACAGCTGTTCTGCCGTCCCTCGGCTGAGCAGTCCACTGTCCAGCAGTCCCCCGTCCTTGTGTTCAGCTTTCAGCTCTTTATGCCCTAGTGTCATAACAACCCTTTTGTATTCCCCTTCCGTCAGCTTGGAGAAATAATCTGAGGCAAGCAGTAATACCTGTGGCTGCTTCTCCTGCTCATACACACGGCGAGTTCGCCCGATTAGTTCGGCAGTTATCGCTGCCACTGCATATTTATCAGCCACGATCCGCAAGGCTGCTCTCTGCTCTTCCAGTTGCTGAATAACGGAATCCTCCACGCAGCGCTCCTTCAAATACTCCCTTTCCTGAAGCAGCTTGCCTCGTTGCTCCAGCAGGGTGTTCCAACCCTCTTCCTGCCGTTCCATCAATTCTTCAGCCAATGACCGCTCCAGCTGCAATGCTTCCACATCATGATGATTTAATAATTCCAGCAGAGCAGCAACCCGCTCCTCCTCCCAACCACCGAACATAGCAAGCTCCCACTGGCGAATCAATTTATTCAGATCACTGCGCCGCTGCACAGCTGCTGACCTGCGTAAGAAATCCTCTCCACCAGTCGCCCCGCCTTCCTGTATCAGAAGTTCACGCTGTTCTCTCAGCTCACCTAATATCCTGTGGCTCTCCTTGAGTTCTTCATCCACATCCTGCAATCTTGACTGCATAGTTTCCCGGCGAATCAAGTCCTTTTTCAGATCATCCCATGCTCTTTTTCGCAGTTCCAGCCAGCTTAGTAAGGTTAATGCAGATACTCGTTTCCCCTCTTGCGGATCTATTTCAAAACCAGCTGCCGCTACACCAGACTCGTCGCCAAGATCAGCACCCGACTCATAAATAAGAGCGAGCAGCTCCTCCTCAAACACGTTACATTCTGCTTCCAGCTCCTTCAATCGTAAGGAGAGTTTATTCTCTTGGCGCAGCAGCTCATTCCCTTGTTCAACCATAGCAAAAATATCCGGCAGCCCTTCAGGAGATAATCCTTCAGGCAACCTGCGTTGGCGAAGCCATTCTTCATATTGCTCAGCCGTTTCCGTGAATGCCGCCTCCGCCCGGTGCATTTCTTCAGCGAGCAGCTTCTCTTGGCCTGCCAGCGTCTCCAGCTCTGTGCGGCAGGCATCACGCTCGGCGGCATAGCGTTCGATGCGCTGCCGCCAAGCTGACCAAGCCTCCATGAGCCTGCGAAGCTCCCTCATGGAGGCCTCCAGCCCGCCTGCGTCAGGGCTGGACCCCGGGGCGGCCGTCCGCCGCCCCGGCACAACGCTCTCCGGCTCCGCCCCGGAGAGCAGCTGCCCCCGCAGCCGCAGCATCTCGGCTGCGGCTGCGCTGACGTCCCCGCCATGCTCTGGCGGGGACGCTTCCGGCCGGCGCGCTCCGCGCAAGCCGGCCCAAAGGGCCAGATCGGCCGCGCCCAGCAGGCCGATCGCAAGCACGGCGCTGGCCGGCGGAGCACCGGTCAGCCACAGCGCTGCGGGCAGCAGCACGGTTAGTGCTGCCCCGGCCCACAGCAGGCGCCGGTAGAGCGCGGCCATGCGCTTCGCGCCAAGGCCGTCACTTCCAGCGCCGCGCGCTGGCCCTTCGCTGAGCTGCGCTTCGCGCCAGCGTTCGGCCGCCTGCTGCAGCTCGTCCCACAGCTGCAGCACTTCACGGGCGCTGCGCGGAGCCAGCTGCGCAAAAGCTTCCGCGCCGGTAGCGTGCTCACGCGCCAGCGTCCGTTCTGCTGCTTGGAGCGACGCTGAGGCAGCGGCCAAACGGGATCGCAACGACTGCCGCGTTGCACCCTCCGCCTCCATGCGGCGGTCATAACTAGCGAACGCCGCCGCAAACTTCCGTGCAGCTTCACGATCCGCCGCTGTCCCAGAGAACGAAGTCAGCTCTGCAGGGCCCCAGCTCACATCAATGCCGCGCAGAATTCGCCGCAAATGCTCATTCAGCGCCGTTAATTCTCCCTCAAGCCGCTGTCTTTCCGTTCTACGGTTCTCGTAACTGCTCCGATGCCGGTCCAGCCGCTCTAAAACAGGCCCCTGCGCTGCTAATACTTCATCTGGAGGGTTCTTTGCCAGTTCAATAGTAAGCTCGCTTAGAAGACGTTCATAACGTACTACTGATCCCTGTGCATTCCGAATTTCTCCTTCAAACGCCTGAAAGCGAGTTGCTCCTTCTTCAGGAAAGGCTGAAATCAATGGCAATCCTTGCAGCTCTAGCTGAGCCTCGCTCCACTTTAACCACAGCTCACGGACTTCCTGTGCTTTTCGAAACATCACTAGCTGCTCTCCAGTGAGCTTGCGCTGTTGCTCCAATTCATCTAGCTCCGACTCCGTTACCCTCAATGCAACTATATTATCGTTATATCGCGGAAGATAAGAACGGCTCTCAACCATTTGTCGCTCAAGCTTTTCAATGGCTTGCACAACTTTTGCTGCTTCTTGCAGCTTGCCACGAGGTTTGTACAGCTTCTCAGCTTCCTGCACCAAACGGCGTTCCGCACGCATGATTGTACCGCCACCGCCCATACCTGCATGAAAAAGAAAGCTGCTCATCTCCTCAGATTGAAGGGCAGCAAGCTCCTGCAGCTCGTCCAGTGAAACTGCGAACAATTGCTGGAACATACTCCTAGAGATCCCCCCAAGTAAATATCGTTCCATTTCAGCTTGTCCCAGCTCTTGAGTCGTTTCATTTGGATGATTTACTGTAATGTTCAGCTTTTCATTTCTTCCTGATCCCTCAGCACCTGAAGCAAAACGGCGAATGGTCCACAAACCTTCATTACTATCACGTATCTTCAAAGTTCCCCCATGCAATCCGCCTTGCATAGGTTCATACCTTTCCAAGGGATTTCCACGGCTTGGAATTCCAAACAGCATAGAGCGTATGAATTGCAGTGTCGTACTTTTTCCTGCTTCATTACGCCCATAAAGTACGGTCACTCCCTGCGTTAAATGAATCTCTCGATTGTGAAGACGCCCGAAGCCATTGATATGCAAATGTTCAATTCTCATCGTTTTGCCCTCCGGCTTGTTGATACGAAGGACTTTCCGCCGCTTCAACAGTATCATCCATCCCGCCAAGCATCGTGATTCCCTGCTCTGCTGAACCACGTAGCCAGCTCAACTTCTCTTCTTGACTAGTCATAGACAACAGCTTTCGCAGCTCCTGATTCTCCAATAGCGGTTTAAGCGCACTATTTAATAGTTCTTCGAGCGCTTCCGGGGAATGTTCCGTATGCTCTGCAATGCGCAGCATTTCTCCAAGAAAACTATCCTCTTCCAATAAGCGTTGGCGATCAATAGCTAAACCGGACTCTATAGCGAACCCTTCCGTCCAGACAAGCCCTTTGTAATCTTTACGCTCAGCCCTAATCGCCTCACGGCGCTGGAGTTCAGACAGCAAATCCTCTGCTGCCCCTTTTTCAGCCAATACTTTATGTACGTCCCCTCGCCCAATCAGACGAAATCTGACCACCGACATGAGCTCCGGGAGCTCCGCGCGGATGTCTTCAATAACCTGCTCCACTTTCTGTATCCATTCTGCTTCATTGCTCAATCCTTCTATAGATAAGTCTCTAACCTGCCAGCGAACGAAATCCAGTTCATGAAATTGCAGAGTGGATCTTCCAGCCTCATCTACATCCACAATATAACAGCCTTTAGCTCCGGTTTCCTTAATGCTGCGCCCTTGTATATTGCCTGGATATACAATCACAGGCTTCTCATGCAGTACACTACGTTTATGAATATGTCCAAGCGCCCAATAATCAAACCCCCGTTCGATAAGGTCCCTGCGACTGCAAGGAGAATAGGTCTCATGCAGCAAATCACCGTCTACATTGCCATGCAGCATCGCAATATGAAACAGGCGGCTGCCAGGTTTACGAGAAAAGGTTACAGCTGTGTTGTTCGTCACTTTCGCCGTTGGGTAAGAGATTCCACTAACGATGGCAACTTCTTGGCCATCTATACGGCGGCAAGCTGTAGCGTGATCTGGCTTCTCTCCGCCAAATACGGTAACATGCTTTGGCATTTCCGTTGTCAGACGCAGTCCGTCAAGCGGATCGTGGTTGCCATGAATCAGGAACACGTGAATCCCGTGCTCACCGAGTTCTTTGAGCGCTTCCTGAAATCGCAGCTGTCCCTGTAATGATGCATCTGAAACATCATACACATCTCCACTAATGACAATAAAATCAACATTCTCTTGGATCGCAACGCGGACAAGCCGCCCGAGGGCGGCAAAGGTAGACTCACGTAAATAAGCACGAATGGCTGGCGAAATATGCGCCAGCCCGGCAAAACGGCTATCCAGATGTAAATCAGCAGTATGCAGAAAGCGAAATGGAATCATAGGTGCTCACCCTTTCGTTCCTGAAGGATACTGTAAATAGGTTTTTTTAAGTTCATTAGCAACTCGTGTCAACGAATATAGGCTTTTGGCTTTATCCCATGCGGAGCGCGAAAGCTCATAACGATAAGCCGGATCAGATATCACCTTCTCTAATGCATCAGCAAGAGCAATCTCATCGTCAGGACTGACCAATAAACCATTCACACCATCTTCAATCTGCTCCGGTATTCCGCCCACATTTGTCCCCACTAAAGCCAGGCAGCTAAGTGCCGCTTCCGCAAACACTGAACCGAACGCCTCCGCCCGAGAGGGCAATACGAAAATATCAAAGAATGGCATGAATTCTTCAGGGTGCAGCGTATATCCGTAAAAGATCGTTTCATTATAGATCCCTAAATGCTGGGCCATCTTTTCCAGATCCGCACGTGAAGGACCGTCGCCAATAATATGCAGTACATACTCATGGCCGCGATTTTTAAGCTCCGCGCAAGCGTTGAGTAATATATCTATTCCTTTAGCCGGAACCAGACGTGTCACGGTCACTAGCTGCGGAATAGCGTTATCATGCGGAACAGGCTTAAATCTTTTTTCATCAAAACCATTCGGTATAACACCTATATTAGAAGGATCAATAATATAAGGGGCCACATACTCTGCAAAAGATCGCGACACCGTCATTAATCGATCACTAACATGCTCAAGTTCACGATAAAGTGAAACTAGAAAACGATGCTCCAAGCCATCCTCGGAAATCGCTCCATTTAGAATCAATTCCCGCTCGTAACTGGAATGCAGGGTATGAATTAACGGAGTATCAGGGAAAACTTTTTTCATCGCTAAGCCAGCAATCGGATGATGAGAATGAATAAGATCATAAGGCTTACTCATCCGCAGTTTTGTCCACCATAAATAATCACGATAGGTCTGAATATATTTTTGAACGATCGGACTTTCTCCATACTGCGTCCAATCAAACGTCTCGAATATTACTTCCTCATGCCCCTTATTGCGAATCCGCTTAGGCAGCCAAAACAAATCCATCTCCCAACGGCTTGAACGGAATCTTTCCTGAAGATAAGGGATCATAGATGATACACCACCGGGTTGCTCCGGCGGGAAGAAGAGCGCTTGCAGCAAATTCATATGGTACATCCCCTTTACAATTGCCCTGTGTACTGTAAGACTTGGCAATTATGATATAGTTGAATATATGTAGAATTTCAGGTACGATTACGTTCCCCATACCTTGATTTTATCGGTATAAACATGAAACAGCAACTAAGAAAAAGGAGAATGATCTATGAAGGAAGAACAGCTGCCTGCCTCTTACACCGCATCTATTAAAGAAATGCTGGGGCAAGAGGCAGATGCTTTTCTAGAAAGTTATTCAGCGCCACGAACTCAAGGACTGCGCTTAAATCCGCTAAAAAGCACCTCAGCCATAGGCCAAGTTGCGGTGGACCGTACAGTCTCACAATTTAATTTGAAGCCTATCCCATGGTGCCAGGGCGGGTTTTATTATGATGAGCCCGCTCGACCAGGCAGACATCCGTACCATGCCGCTGGACTATATTATATTCAGGAGCCTTCCGCAATGTCCGCAGCTGAACTGCTGGCACCTGAACCCGGTGAAACCGTCCTCGATCTTGCAGCAGCCCCTGGAGGTAAAACTACGCATATCGCTGGTTTAATGCAGGGACAAGGCCTCTTAATCTCTAATGAAATCCATCCGGAACGCGCAAAAATTCTAGCAGAGAACGTTGAACGTCTGGGCATTAAGAATACCCTCGTAACCTGTGCAACACCAGAACAGCTATCTGCGCGTTTCCCGCAAGCTTTTGACCGAATTATGCTGGATGCTCCTTGTTCTGGAGAAGGCATGTTCCGAAAAGATCCAAAAGCCATTCAAGAATGGTCTCCTGCTCATGTAGTTATGTGCGCAGCGAGACAATGGGATATCCTGCAAGACGCCTACATTATGCTTAAACCAGGGGGTACTTTAGCTTACTCTACCTGCACCTTTAACCGTCAAGAGAATGAAGAAACCATTGCTCGATTGACGGCTAGTTACCCCGATATGGAACTACTCACCTGCAAACGCCTTTGGCCGCATTTAGAAAAGGGCGAAGGTCACTTTGTTGCACTCCTGCGTAAGCAAATTGACACTGTATCCGTAAATGACGATGCCAACCGCAACGCCAAAAAACGCCGAAGCAAAAACAACCCAAAAACTAATTCTTCTGTACGTGATGCCTACCAGCTTTTTCAAGACTGGGCTGCGGTAGAACTGCCTGGTCTTTCATGCCAAGGTGTACCCCTGCTCTTCGGCGAATCTCTTTATTTGCTGCCAGAATCCTTTAATGGCAACCTCCATACCGGGCTGCTGGACGGACTGCGTATTCCACGAGCTGGACTACATATTGCCCATTTGAAGAAAAATCGGATTGAACCTGCTCATGCATTAGCTATGGCACTTCAGCCCCTACAAGCATCACGAAGCTTTGATCTCAGCAGTGAGGGCCCGGAAATACATGCTTGGCTCCGCGGTGAAAGCCTGCCTGTCCCCAGCGAATTACATGGATGGACACTTGTAACTTTAGATGGTTTGCCGATTAGTTGGGGCAAGGCGAGTTTAGGCCAGCTTAAAAATCATCTTCCTAAAGGATTACGTATCCTAAAAGCCCATATTGACGAGCAATAGGCCATAGACCAGTGCAACAGGCCCTCTTCGGCATATGATGTCATTATCTCAGAAAGCTGCGACACCAGTCACAGCAATTGAGAAGAAGACATAAGTTGAGGAGGAATAAATCATGGGTGAATTTCAAGGAGGAGCTTTCACTTCGACCGGAGCGATTTTGGTACTTTTCATCTTGCTGGTCATCATTTCCCGTTCGTTGTTTGTTTAAAACCTTCCCGGCTTAATTAGCTGGTGAAACGAAGCGGCTGTGTCGTCCTTTTTTGGGGCGGTGCGGCCGCTTTATTTCTTTCCGACATAACATCTCCATTTGTTATTCTCGTGAATATTTACCGTCTGAAAGCCCGATTTCCGTAATAACTGCTCCATCTCTTCGTTCTTAGTGAATTGCTTCATATGATAATTGATTTTATAGATCTCAGAAATAATAACAAATGTACCGCCTGCTATCAGCACCCTAAATGCTTCACTTATATCTTGTTCGAGTTCCGGCCAGAAATAATGCGTCTGAGTCGCTGTGATCGTCCCAAAAATCCATCGTTGAACGGTGATGCTGGTATGTGCCTGATTCATGATTTTGATCATGATATTTCCTACGAACCCTCTAGGATTCTTGGCTTGCTCAATCAGCGCATTCAATAAACCCATATTTGTACCTCCCAATCAATTGGCCATACCAGTAGCCTGATCCCTTGATATATGTTCCGTAAGATTTTCTGCTGTAACTGCCCACTTATCTGCTTGATACTCTATTTTATGAATACTAGTATATGAAGTCGGGAAATGAGCATTCTTATTCGTCCACGTTAGCCCTTTTAAAATATGGTATATAACATTAATTACGCCACCATGAGTGACCATAATTACATTTTCATTTGGATCAGTACTCTCCAGTTCATTACATAGTTTTGAGAAACTTGAACTTATTCGCGTAAAAAATTCCTGGGGACTTTCTCCTCCTGGAAATCTCTCATCCATTCTTAAAGCCGAGAAATAAAGACCCGGGTATCGTTCATTTGCGATTTCATGGGGCATTCCAGCGATTACACCATTGTTCGTTTCTCTCCAATACTGGCTGCTTTCAACAGGCAAATTAAGCTCTCTGGCGATCTCATTTGCTGTATCTAACGCACGTTGCAAATCACTACAAAGAATACGGGTTATGTTAAAGCTAGATTGATTTTCCTTAAGATAATATCCAAGACGTTCGGCTTGTCTATATCCCTCTACTACAAGTCCACGTTGACTCCAACCCCCACGAAAGCCTTCTTCATCTATTCCATGCCTTATAAAATATATAGCCATCGATTGTATACCTCCTGAACAAGATTGTTATACATTTGCATTAAACTTCGAAAACGCTTGTTTTTTAAGTTGATCCCAATTAGGCGTTGCGATGTTTGCTTGTTGCTTCAAAATATCAAATGAATCAAACAAAGCTGCTATTTCGCTGAAAGAACCGTCCACTAATTTCATAAACGGTAATTTATGAATTATTGTCAGACCATAATATACAGCCTGCTTGTGCTTCCGAACAAAGTTAACTTGCCCTGCTGGAGTGACAGTATAACCTAATTGCTCCATGATTTGAAACCCCTCGTCCATTACTGAAATGGCTTGTTTTAATAGCTTCTTATCTTTGGATACCTTTTTCAAATCCCCGTCATGCAGATAACTAAGGGAGTTCAAAGCCACTATAGGCACGATATGACTTTTGAGCCAAGCATCCATATCCTCATGATAAGTTAGCTTATACTTAACATTTTTAAACGCATCATCCAGTACAGGCTTTATTGGAATCTCACCGTCTAAACTGCCAAGTACCATTTGCCCTCCTGCGTGTATTTTGATAACGCGACCGCTCGTTTCCCGAATTCCTGCACTAAGCTGAAATCCGAAGAGTATATTTTTCCTCACATTGCTCATTTCCTGTAGATCCTTTTGCATGCCAGGAGCATCGCCATTGTTCCCCACAAGAATTATATTCTGACTCTGATTCTCAGCTAGAATAGGTAGCACAGATGGAAAATCATTATATTTCATAACAACAAAAATAAGATCATAGAGATCATCGGATCGAAGCGTAGAGATGACCTTTACTGTATCCACAGTGTTTTTAATTTGAAAATAATGGCGAAGCACAAGTCCGTCTTTCGTCAATTGCTCTGCTCGCTTTCCTCTGGCAAGCATGGTGACATCATTTCCCCCACGCACTAGAACATGTGCAAGATAGCTGCCTAATACTCCCGCTCCAAAAACTAAAACTCTCATATTTAACTCCTCTATCCCTTTTTAGACATTTGTTGAATTTTGATCAACTGTTCGATAAAATTAGATTATCACATCTCCGGTAGGGTTCAATCGTTAGTTTGATCGGGTTTGTTGATTTTTCAACAGAATACAATACATTGTTTAATAAAAAGGGAGTCTTACCATGGACAGAAGAATTAAAAAAAACCAAACAGCCATCATGAATGCATTAATTCAACTGATGGCTGAAAAAGATTTTGAAAAAATAACGATCAACGAAATCGCAGAGCGCGCTGATGTAAACCGCGGAACGATTTATTCCCATTATGCGGATAAATACGATCTGATGGATAAATGTCTGGAGGCTCAGCTCCGGCAACTAATCGAAAGCTGCTCCGCAGTGGAGAATGAAACCGAACCTAATCCCTCGAAGGCGTCATTGCTCCGCACGCTGGAACAATTGGAGGAGAATGCTCTCTTTTATAAGACTTTATTAAGAAACAAAGCTTTACTCTCCTTTAGAAACCAATTACAAGAAATGATAAATGAGCAGATTAAGGTACAATTTTTAGAAAACAATTTTAACCTGGATGAGCTGAGTAAAGATATATCTGTGCAATTTTTGAGTTCGGCGACTGTCGGAGTGATTGAATGGTGGTTTACTCATAGTAATCCTTGCTCTGCAAAAGAGATCACTGAAAAGTTATGGTCCATGGTCGATCTAAATCTGCAGATGATCCGTTCTCAAGCTTGAATATGCTCTCCCGTATCCATCTCATAAATGGAGCTGATGATTTTTTCAATGGGAATCTCCTTAATAGATATATCAAGGATCTCTACCTTTTCGCTAAGAATATGCAGAAACTCGCCCATTTTACATTGCTCGGTATCGATCAGCAGCTCCACTTCGTAATCCGATATTCTTTCCGATATCAGAGTCCCAGGCAGATCAATATCTCCAATAGTTGTGGCGGCTGAAAGCCTAACTACTTTTTTGGCGCCCAGATGCAGTCGAAGTTCAGAAAACTTGTCGTCATATACTTTTTTCCCTTGATGAATTATAAGTACTCTTTGAACCAAACGCTCTACATCTTCCAAGTCATGTGTTGTCAGAATAAATGTGGTGCCTTCCTGATTCATTTGCTTAATGAATTCTCTGATTCTTTGTTTAGCTATCACATCCAGCCCGATCGTCGGCTCATCCAAAAAAACCACAGGTGGTGAATGAAGCATCGCCATAATAAACTCGCATTTCATTCGTTCTCCCAGGGAAAGGGTTCGTGTGGGTTTAGTGATAATATCGCCAATCTCAAACATGTTTACAAATCGGTCTAGTCTTGTACGAAAGTCGTTCGTAGGAATATCATAGATTTCCTTGTTCATATAAAAGCTATCCAAAGGGGGTATGTCCCATATTAACTGCGATTTCTGTCCGAACAATACCCCGATTTGTTTTACATATTGATTTTTCTGCTTATGAGGGTTGTACCCTAGAACATTTATTTCGCCCGAGGTAGGATAGAGAACGCCTGTCAGCATTTTAATAGTCGTAGATTTCCCCGCACCGTTTGGACCCAGAATGCCAATGATTTCTCCTTTTCCAACACTGAACGAAAGATCTTCTACAGAGGTAATAATCGATTTTTCACGGTGAAACAGACTTTTAAATACGCTTTTTGCATCTTGTCCACGGTGATAGGTTTCATATTGCTTGGTTAAGTTCTTGACGGTAATAATGTCCAAGTGAAATTCTCCTTCTTAGAGCTAAACTAATCTTTTATCCTCCGGCGCTTTTGTAACTGCGAAGCATGTATGTATAGAGCCAAATTCCGAAGGCAGCAAATAACACACAAGGGATAATCGCTATAAAAAAATAGGGTTCCCATCGGCCAATCAGTGTAGATGCTGGAAAGTAAGCAATCATGGAAACCGGAAACAGAAAAGAACTCACGGCTACGACTGCTTTAGGAAAAATCGTCCCTGGATAACGTCCAAAAGACTTAATGCTCTCAAACATCTCCGGCAAGCGGGAATTCGCTACCCATTTGAAGGAAATCGCTGCCACAATAAGCGCCACGCCGAACATAACAAGCAGCCCTGCGCCAAACAACAACAGGAACAATAACCAAGAGCCGATGGTCATCCCATCGATTCCGCTAAGTGCGTATACGAACATGATTACTCCTCCGCCTAAAAGCCCGATACTTTCGAACTCAAAAGATCTGGCCAACAGCAGAAAAAGGCTCGAGGTCGGTTTAATTAATACCACTTCCAAAGTCCCTTCTACAACATGAGACATCGTATTCCACATAATTCCGTTAAAAAAAATCCCGGCACAAGCCGTAGACAGAATAAAAACGGATTGAATCAACAGCGCCTCTTTAAAGGTCCAACCTGCAAATGAAGCATTCGAATTATAAATGAATACCGTTACTAGAGGAAACAGCACATTCCCTATGAGCATGATAAGACTATTAAGAATAAAATTAACACGATAAGTGATAGCAGAAGCAATATTCGCCTTCATGCAGGTTTTATATATTTGATACATACGTTTCATGCGCCCACCCCCGTAAAATGCTTAAGCGACACCGCATACAGCACCCGGCAGATAACTCCGGCAATAATTACCGCTATGAGCTGCAGCAATAACACTTGAGGAATAGGTAAGGTTATATCCGCTAAAGTATAGCTACCTGTATAGACCATTGCGGGAAGAAAGGCCGTGTATTGAAAGGGTAAGAAAAAGGACGCCATTTGTAAGGATTTTGGGAAAAATACTAATGGAATCAGCGATCCTGAAAATATCCCTTCGCAAAGATTAAAAAAATTACGAATACTAGAGGATTGCACCATCCAAAAAGCGACCATTCCAATACTATAATGAATGAAAAAATTCATCATAAACGCCATAGCTATCGAAAGAATCGCGTATAGTAAATTTGCAGGTAAGACATCAATATGAAAAATAAAGAAAAAGATCATAAAGCAGGGTAAAAATTCAAATAAAAGCCCAAGTACCCTATGCCCTGCCTTCTGAGACAAAGCAAAGAACATATGATTTAGCGGTCTTAACGAAAACGTAATGAATTTCCCGGTGCGAATAAGCATTTGTAAATTCCAATCGGCAAAATCCATCGTCAAATAGTTGATCAACATCGTAGCACAAAAATAGGAAAGCATTTGGGAGAGTGACATCCCGTTGATATAAGATTCCCCGCTATAAACAGCGCTCCATATATAATACTGCACTAAAAAGTACACTGGGCCTACAAAAATAGAAACCATCGAATGCGTCCTGTACGCACTCCATTCCTTATAAGTAACAAAAGCAACCGCCCTCATAATGCGAAAGCGGTGCTTTATCATCTCAAACATAAGTCACATCCTGCCTATCTATAGATATCACATAAAAAAAGTCTTTTTCTTATTCGAGTCCGGACCAGATCACATTGTGGGTGCCAAATACCGCTCTACCGTCCCATACCCCTTTGTGAAAAGGAAGATACCAAACGGCAATCAGCTTTTCAACCGGGTCAACGAATAAGGCACAGGCCCCAGCCCCTTCGTGAAAAAAAGTGCCTTCAGAGTAAGAAGTACTCACATTATAGCGAAGGTCTGGTCCCAGTCCGTATGGTCGATCCGCTCCTGCATCTCCCCATGCGTAGTTTGGAATTTTCTCAGAATTAAACCGCTTGGTCATTCTTTGTACCGCCATACGGCTTAAGATATGACCCCCTTCGTATTCCCCTTGATTAAGCAGCATAATTCCGAACTTTTGCAGATCAGCAACTGTGGAATATAACCCACCACCAGTTTCGGGAACGTTGATTTCTTCCTCAGACCTATGTCCCGCGTCCGTAATTTCCCCGTTTTGCAGCTTCTGAAGATATTCCTTAGCCCTTTCCGAACGAATGGCGATCCTACCAGCTTTTTCTGCTGGTATATCAAAGAAGGTATCTTTCATGCCTAACGGTTTTACAATGTGGTCCATTATGTATTTTTCTGCAAAAACACCCGTTATTTTCTCGATAATTGCACCCAAGATCGCGTATCCAAACGATGAATACATCCATTGAGTCCCTACCGGAAAATGAATCCCTTTAGATAGACCGGCTTTAATCCAGTTTTCTTTTCCAAGCTCTGATTCAAAAATATACCACCATGCACTTTTATAGTAAGTATCACTTATAGTGCCAGGATCGGGAGCGATGCCAGAGGTATGAGTCAGTAAATGTGCAATGGTAATCGGCTTAAAAGGGTCGGCATCAAACTCTGGAAGAATAGAACTCACAGGCTGCCCCATAAAAATCTTACCATCATCCGCAAGCTGCCAAATCGCTGTCGCCGTAAACAGCTTCGTAATTGAAGCAACACGAAAAATTGTATCCGTTTTCATTTCCTGGGTGCTTTCTTCTTCGTAACTGAAACGACCTCCGGCAGCACTAGCAAAGATTTTCCCGTAACGACTAAGAGAATAAATATAACCATCGACTACTTTTTTATCACAGAGATCCTCATAAAAATGATTAACTACCTCTAAACGGTCCTCCCTGTAATTCACTTCGTTCAGCTTGCTAAGCTCTGTGGATGATAACATTATTCGCACTCCCCCTTATTATTCAATAAAATACATGATGCATAAATATCTTGCAATAAAACCCAAATAATTGAAAGGGTGATTTTACATATAACTATTTTATACTGCTCCAATAATTCTGTAACAGCAATGCTGTAATCTCGTTAACGGTTTGTCGTTAGAGATTTAACTAGTGCCATTCCACTAACCAGACCAAATACTATTCCATCATGTATGGTTGCGAATTTGTAGATCTCCATATTCGAAATGTTAAAATACATTACTAAAGTTGGATACATAAGCAGAAGAAAACTTGGAAGAAACACAATAAACAACAGAAGCCAATTAACAACAAAAGCTTTAGGTAATCCTTCTAATAATGCCAGATAGATTCCATAGACAAACGGGACAATAGCCGTGATCCATACAGTATTTTCTAATTGATAGTTCTTTTGTGCCTCTTCAGTGTAATGACTAATTAGCGAGTTTCCATAATGTAATAAGAGCGCCCCCACTATGATCCAGACAAGATAATATAAAAGTTTTGAATTCCGCATCTTCATGAAATCACTCCATTTCTTTTTATATAGTTCATTAGAATTAGAATGTCTCCATTTAACTTACCATATAATCCATACTTTGGATATTACATTAAAGTAAACTGGCCCTAACTAAAAAGGCTACCTCTCGGCAGCCCTTAATTGAATTCCAACTCCCCTGAAGGATAAGTTTATCTGCGAGGCATGGTGACGCCAGCTTTGTTATTATATTTTTCCGTAGCTTCCTTAATGACGTCGTTGCCGCCCTTAGAAAGCCACTCTTCCACAACCTTCGGCCAGTCGCTGATAGGTTCCTTGCCATATACCATCTTTACCATGTGCGTCAGCAGTACCGGAGGAGCCGTGTCCGAGTTAGGTGCAATGTCTGGATTCTTCACCAAGGCATCTAGCCGCGGGTCGAACTGAATTCCGTCACGGCCTTCGTTAGCCAGAATAGTATCGTATACATTGATCAAGCTTCTGCCTTCTTCTGTCATGTTAAGGACACCCTTATTATAAGTAGTATCCTGCACCATCCAGAGGAATGACTGGCGGTAGCGCTCCTCATCTATAGCGGCGGAATCCGCAGGAGAAGTGTATACGATTTTGCCGTTCTCTTCCTTATAGGTTTCGTCCTTAATCCCAAAGGTAAAGAAGGTTTCTGCCTCTTCGCTCAGCATCCAGTCAAAAAATTTCACGATATCCGCAGCATTCTTCGTACCTTCCTTAATAAAAAAGGTGCGCGTGGCGGAGCCGTACAAGTAGGAGCCTCCTTTTCCATCAGGTCCCACTGGCGAAGGAATAATCTCCAGCTTGGCGGATGGCGTCGTAGCCTTCAGTTGCTGCTCCCACTGCAGAAGCTCGTTGGCATTCATCGTCCACATGCCCGCTTTGCCTGAGAGAATCGCATTTTTGTAGTTGGTCGGGTTAATGGTGGCAAATTCCTTGTTGATCAAACCCTCTGTATACATGGTGTTGTAGGTTTGCAACGCCTTCATCATATTTTCGCTATCCATAAACTTCGGCTGAACCTGGCCGTTTACTTCCTCGAACATAGTCAGATACGGAAAAACATCATAAGCGCCAAAGAAAGCATCCGCATATTTGAAGTCTTGGCGGCCCATGTACGGGTTCTCTATCCCCAGCTTTTTGAAGGCACGCAACACAGTCAAGTACTCATCGACCGTTTTTGGAACCTGCAAGCCGGTTTGTTCCAGCAGGTCCTTGCGAATCCAAGTCGCCCGGCGGGAGGGATTGGACAGAAACTCCGGTATTGCATAAATTTTTCCTTGATAGGTGACGTTCTCCCAAGCTTCCTTCGGGATTACTTTCAAAAGGTTCTGGCCGTTTTGCTGCAGCAGATCATCCAAGGGCATGAACACACCAGCTTCAACAGAACCAGCCATCTCCTTGCCATTTACGCCGCCCGAACCTTGAACGACATCCGGTATATCATTAGTAGCGAACATCTGCACCATTTTCTGCTCGAACTCTTTATGAGGAACCAACACAATATCCAAGTCTGTGTTTGTCATCTCCTCCAGCTTTTTCACCCATTTGTCCTTATTCAAGTCGGGTGATTTCTCAACATAGTTAAAAGCCAGCGTCCGCATCGAGATCGAGAATTCAGTTTTCTGCGGCGTATTTGATGCGCCTCCGGCAGTCTCTTCTTTGTCCTTGTTCGAGCAACCTGCAATAACGGTAGCACCCATTACGATAGCCAGACAGATGCCAATCCATTTTTTCATAATATAACCCTCTCCTTGTACAATGGGGTGTATACGTAAAATGAAGATATCTTAAGACTAATAAGCTTTTGGGATCTCAACCCGGTGGGTAATCCCCTGATTCGTAAAGTAGACATGAACCCCATGGTCCTGATCGTCCATAAAGTACGATACGTAATCCCGGCTTCCTGCTTTTTGGGGAATCAGAAGAGTAACGATCCGATGGCTTACGGCCTCTTGAGTAGAGGCAGTCAAATGCCAATGCTCGGGCAGCCCTTCCCATTCTTTCGGATCTACATCTGTAAATTGATTGCTTTGACTGAGTGTCATTTCTCCCGAGGAACTATAGACAAATCTGCCCTCCAACTGAGCTTTTTTACCATGTACTTTAAAAGATTGATCCTTCAGCTTCATGGGATACAGCGTATGAAACAGCCATTCCAATTTTCCCGGACGTTCCAGCTCGACACTGTCTGTGATAACTAAGTAAGCGCTATCAAAGAAAAATATTTCCCGCACATACCGCTTGATATAGGGTACATTCTCGCGGTAGGCTTCGGTGGCATCCATTTGCGTGTAGTTGATTCCAGGCGTACTATACGCCTTCAATACCTTGCCGTAGGCTGCCATGTTCTTCGACTTGTCCGTGCCAGCATATTGGCCTTTGCCGTCAATAAGAATTGCGTTCTTGGAGCGGGTCTGCCTGCGCCACTGCATATGCATCGTACTGTTGAATGCAACGTAATAGCCGCTTTCAATAGCCAAGGGCTCGCCGAAGGCATGCAGCAGGAAGGCGTTTTGATCCCCATGGCTATGGCTCACAGAGCCGTAACGGCTGCTCTTGGTCAACAGCATGATATGTTCCTGCGGATCCTCCATCCGATGATGCATGGCCACCCATCCCACATCCTGAAACCACTTCAAAGGTTCTGCAGCCACCGGTGGCTCTGAAGAAATCTGCGGATAATCTGTGCGATAAACCATCTCATCGAACCGGAAATCCCACCAGCCGTAGTTATAAAAGATCATCTGGGTGTCAGGGTTCAGTTCCTTAGTTTGCTCAAAATACCATTGGTACTGGCCATTCCCGGTTAAACCCGCGAATTGACGGATATTGAAGCCCGTTTTGAGATTGACCGGATCTCCCAGTGATGATTGATCGCCGAAGCTGGCCCTCATGGTATCCGGACTGAAGCAATAGAGCGGAAAGTCACCTGTTTTGCGAAAGAAAGGACGGTCATAGAAATTGATTGCCATGTATTTGCGAATTAGATTGAGCGCCTCCGTAACGAATGCCATCTGAGTGGTCCAATACATCGGACCTTCGGCCCACCCGCCGTCTTTGCCACCCCATGGGGTATACATGGCGGAGAAGTACTCCAGCGTATAATCAAGCCATTCCTGCGCCTTCTCCTCCTCACCCAACATGGAAATACAACAGGGTACGAGAACAGAGGATAAAGAGCGGATCGCATGGCTGTCATAAGGAACTTGATGGATGCGGGAGCGTTCGATGACATGGAATGCGATCTGCCCGGTTCTTCGCAGTAGCGCCTGCCTTACCTTAAGGCGTTCTTCTTCCGTCAGAGAGCCGTGAAGCCAATCATAGCCCCATGCCAACGCTCCGGCTATGCGAAAGGAGCATTCATCATTGTAATCCCGGCTGGTGGTACCATCTGTGTTCCAGCTTGCAGCATGAAGCAGCCACTCTTTAGCTTTGGCGATAAGCGCCTCGTCCTCTAACACAACTCCAGCTATAGCAAGATGCCGGATAGCATAGAAGACTTCCTGGCAGTCCATATACATCTGCCGCCAAAGTGTGGCGACACGCTTATTATCTGGATACGGTGCAGGCTCGGGAATAAGCTCGCGCTTTGTCCAGGGTAGAACGGAATGCTTCAGGAAGTCTTCCCAGCCAGTTGAAATCGGGTCTTGGCGGACAACTTCCCGGTAAGACGGTAGCTGTTCCGCTTGAAGCCAAAGCCGCGGATGGTTGGCGGATGCAGCTGAATATCGTTCTGTACGGGAAGGCAGTGGCGTTAGCGGCAATTCATCCTCCACCACAAAAGCTCTTACTTTACTCCACTCGGAACGGATATCATTCTCCCCGATAAGACTGTATCGCCAATAATACGAGCCGGGCGCCAACGGCTTATCCGGGGTAAACAAATTATAGGGAATTCTACTGTAGGTCAACGTATCTTCAGACTCAAATTCAGTTTTTGAGGAGATCTGCAGCTCATACATGCTCTCTTCCAGACAAGCAGGCATCCAAGTAAACCGCGGAGGATTCTCTCCAACATCTATATGTTCATCTGGCCCATACGACAGATCGAGTACACCGCTGGTAGGTTGAAATAAAGGTTCTAACATCTCTACTCCTCCGTATTCCGGGACTTTTCCTGAATCAGTCCCGCTTTAGGGTCAAGGCAATACACCACTGCTTGCCCAGTTGTTGCTATTTGGATTCGGGGCGGTTCGCCCACCTGACTCACTAGCTTCAGTACAGCAGGTTCGTGACCGTCCCGATAAACCGTAATAAAATCAACCGACGGGCCTTTGTGCTGAAGCATAATACCTCGTAGCAATCTACTCGGGTCTTCGGCATTACCCGGTGTGCGGATTTCATACATAGTGGAGCCGGGCGCCAGTAGAGTACTCGTGGATACTTCATACTCCCGGCCGGTGCTCACTCCATCATAACGGATATTCCACTCCGTATTTAACGGGCAGTCCGTCTCATTTTTCATTGCGGACAGTACTTCTACTGAGCCATAACCAGCTTCCAGACCAAGGACTGTCGGAGAGTCCGTCTGGACACGGTGAGGGTCGAACGGTAACAGCAAATGTCCCGTCGGATGAAACCATAAGTCTACTTCCTGACTCCGCTCCGTTACTTGCTCAACATGAAACCAATCCAGCAGCCAACCGTCGGCCAATACAAGATGCCGCTCTAGAACAGCTCCTTCATAGGCGCTGTCTGAACGAATCCATAAGTACGTAGCGTTGCCTTCCTGGCGAAATTGACAGCAGCTTCCGGTATGTGGAGCTTGGGAACGACCTCCGATGGTGACCGTGTTATGGCTCGCAGTTTCGGAATACCATTCCTTGCGCAAAACAGATCCATAAGGAACCATACCCAGCTCGGGAGCAACCTCGCCCCATCGGTGCATAATCGTGATATGAAGCTTGTCGAAATGTCCATGTGATCCGCCATGCTCTCCGAAATCCGCCAGCACGGACAGCGGATTGCCCGGGTGGCGGAGCACGGCGAATCCGGAATCCGGCAGTAGGACAGAGTCTCTCACCCTGTAACTGGTCTGAAGCTCCTTACTCTCACCTGCTCCATACAGCACTGCCTCCAGACCAGTCCTTAATTCCTGCCCGTATAGATATCTATAAGCATTCGCCAGTATTGGCTGGAGACTCGGGTCTTTGTAAACCGCAATACCTATTTCAAATACTTCAGCAATTTCTCGGGCGAAAGGAACGCGCGCATAAGGACCATCATGCACGGCTGGAAGCTCCCCGTTATCGCCGCTAAGCTCTGCCAGCAACTGAAACATGCCACGGATGGATTGTCCCTGTTCTCCTTTGGCAGCATAGAGGTCAACCCCGAAGCGCCCGTACATCTCGGCTGCTATGAGATAAGCCCGCAATACAAAAATATGGTAGTACGTGCTGCCTTCAAATTCAAAACCATCTGGCTTCACGCCAATGGACAGATGATGATAGAATCCGCCTTCTCCCTCCAGCAAAGAAGCAAGCTTTTCTCTGGTACCCTTGGCGGCATATACACAAGCCAGGCTAGCATTCAGCCATGCGGTATAATTGTTCTCTGCATTCTTCTTCTCGTAAATGAGGATGTGGCGGTATTGCTCCATACTCTCCTCCAGCATCGTGAAGAACACTTGCAGCTTTACCTCTTCCTCCCCAGCGAACGTTACTCCATGATCCACAAGCAGCAGATAGGCCCGAATAAGCGTAGTGGACCAGATAGCCTCTGTCAGCGCCTGATGAAAGGCACGGCCACTAAGCATCCAGGGTTGAGCATCGGGATGAACCGGATACAAAGGAAACTGCTCCGCATAACCGACAAGAATCTTCCGGGCTAAGCTGCTGTATAATTCTTCTCCGTCTGCGGCGAATACCACAGCAGCTTGCAGGGCGTATCGCGCCATTGCCTGATGCCGGTATACCAGCCATGCTCCCCGGTAGGGTTCACCTTCCAGCTTGCAGCCCTTCGGGCAAGAAAAGACAACCGCATCTTGCTCCATAACATCGAAGATTAGCTCAGTATGATGCTGGGGACATACATATTGGTGCCACCAGCCACCAGGTTCTGTCGGGAGCAGAATCTCTTCTCTCCGGAATGGATCCAGCTCCATTTTCAATTTATCCACCTCAAGACCAACCCAGGAAAAAGTATCTGCTTTCTCCTTAAGGTTCATCATCGCATGAACAAGCCTCCGTTAATTTCAATAATTTCGCCTGTCAGATAATCCGACAGCTCTGAAGCGAGGAAGAGTGCCACATTGCTCACATCCTGTGGAGCACCTTCCCGGCCCAGCGGAATCTTCGCAATCGTTGCCTGTCTTGCCGCATCTGCAGTAAAGGTAGCATGGAAAGCGGTCTGACCGATAAATCCAGGAGAGATAGCGTTTACATTAATCCCGTGAGGACTCAGCTCCTTGGCAAGTCCCTTGGTATAAGACCATACCGCAGCTTTGCCCGCTGCATAAATGGAAGCCCCCGGTCCGCCGCCGTCATGGGCCGCAAGGGAAGATACATTGATGATTTTACCGCTTTTCTTGGCAATCATCCCTGCGGATACGGCTTTGCAGGCAAACACGCATGATTTAAAATTGACGTCCATCACCTTGTTGTAATGCTCTTCGTTCATTTCAGTATTGGGAACCCGATTGATCATGCCGCCTGCATTGTTGACGAGAATATCGATGGTTCCGCCGAAATGCTCCTCTATTTCCTTTACCATATTTTCCAATTGGGCAGGACTTGTTGCGTCTGCCTGAAAAGCATAAGCTTCTCCTCCGGCCTGACGGATCGCTTCCACCGTCTCCTCCGCAGAACCGAACAAATAGTTTACCGCCACTTTGGCGCCGGAAGCAGCCAAAGTCTCCAAGATTTGTCGGCCTATCCCTGCATTGGACCCTGTAACAAGCGCAATTTTACCAGTCAAATCAATTTTCATTGCCTATTTCCTCCTAATAGTAATTTTTTCTGAAAACATCTTTTTCCTCACTCCGCAGGCATGGATAAGATCAACCGGGTTCCCTCATTCTCCACGCTTTCGACACTTAATCCGTATTGTTCACCGAACACCATTTGAATTCTCCGGTGCACGTTCATGAGCCCGATTCCACCTCTATGATAGAGGGAGTCTCCTTCCGTATCCGCCAGCTGATTCAGATTCAGCTTCTCACGAAGCTTATCAAGCCGTTCGCGGGACATCCCTGCGCCGTTATCCTCTACAAGAACTAGAAAACGATCTCCCTCTTTTCTGGCGTCGATTCTAATATAGTGCTTGTCTTCAATTCCCTCGGGAAACGCATGCTGAAAAATATTTTCGATCAAGGGCTGAAGTGTAAGCCTGACCATCTTAGCCAGTAGCAGCGTCGGCGGAATCACTACGTCAATTTCGAACTCCCTGCCGATCCGGTGCTTGAGAATCGTCATGTAGCTCAGTACATGATTAAGCTCATTGGCAATCGTAATTTCCTCCAGATTAGTTTGGATGGAGTAGCGAAGCATGAATGCCATGGCCTCCACTATTTCTGTGATTTCATCCGAATCCTGAACGACCGCATAACATTTGATAGTCTCTAATGTGTTATATAGATAGTGCGGATTAATCTGCAGCTGGAGTGCCTGGAATTCAGCTTGATGACGTTCCAGAGCCTCCTTCTGGGTGGTAAGCTCCGCTTCGTATACCCGCTCAATCATTTCGGACAGCCGGGTCACCATGAGATTGTAGCTGCGCATCAATCCCCCCAGTTCATCCTGACGGCCGTTCATCTCAAGCCTGCGCCACTTGCCTTTTTCCGTCTCCCTCATGCCCTCCTTAAGAATCAGGATGGGCTTCGTGATGGATCGTCCGAACCAGGCTGCAAGGAGCAGTGTGCCGACAAGCGTGAGAACTCCCACCACCAGCGTGGTCGTACGAATGGTAGAAATAGGCTTGCGCAGCTCACCAACGGGTATGGATACTACAAGCTGCCATTTGGAATATTCGGATTTTCTCGACACGAACAAATACTCTTTCCCGTCTACTTTTTCCACCACAGAGTCATTTGGGTGTTGAAATACGTTCTGAATGTGCTCAGCAGATAACCCAGGGTGGTTATTATTCCCTTCCGCCCGGTAAAGGAGCTTGCCGAATTCGTCCATGATAAAATAGGACCCGCCCTGTCCCAGATCAAGAGGTTCCCATATACGGGCCAGATCCTCAGCCTTGAATTCAATGGCGACTATACCTTTGGGACGATAGGAAGAGACCCCTCTGATTCGGCGGACCATCGTAATAATGTTCTTATCCCCTTCATTCATCACATTCGTGTTGAGAATGGTGATGCGGCCGCTCTCCGGCGTATGTTCGCTTAAGAAACGGTAGCGTTCCTGAGGATGAAACTGCAGGCTATGTGCCTGATAGGAGTTATCATCGCTAATGGCCTTGCCGTGTTCACCGATGACGTACATCAGATTAATCTGGGGATACAGAATAAACAAAGAACGAAACAAATACTTCTGAATGTCATTCGTATATTGATAGTAGGAGAAGCTATCCTCCGGGTCCATATCCAAGAACTCCTTGACTTGATTGTAGGACAGGATGGAATCGCTAGCCTTTTCATAATTTTGCAAATACAGATCCGTTTGATAAGACGCACTTCTGATGACTTGAGCAATGGACTTCTCAGAAGACTTATCCAGCTCAGCCGAAGCCTGAAAATAAGAGATAAATCCAACCATGGACAAGGATAGAAGAATGACGGTCAGAAAGGAGGCAAACAGCTTGTTCGACAGACTCTTTCTCATCAATCGATCCCCAGCTGGTTGCGGTACTCAGAAGGAGCCAGCCCGGTGAACTTTTTGAACGTCTTCGTAAAATGAGGATGGTCTGCATACCCGACTTCATAGGAAATATCGGTGATCCGATAGCTTGCATCGGCAAGTAATCTTTTGGCCTTCTCCATCCTGCGTTTTATGCGGTAATGTACAAAGGTCTCTCCTGTTGAGTGCTTAAACATCTGGCTGAAATAAGAGGCATTTAGCCCAAGCACTTCCGCCACTTCTTCCAGCGATACTTCCTGGGCGAGATGCTTTTCAATAAATGCTTTAGCTTCCTCTATCGGATCCTTCGCTTTACCCTTGCGCTTTCTACGAAGCTCTTCCAATATAGCTGCTGACGCTTCTGCGAAGCAGTGAAATAACTGCTCAGGTCCAGCTGCTGCGGACAAGTCTAACAGGCTTTTACCGGGTGTAACTGAATTGACAAGCAGCTTCTTCACGAGTAAAGCATAGCCCTCTTCCAGAAGCTCTTTTTGCTGAATCCGGCTCATCTTACGCTGGAGGAAGTCAGTTTCCCATTCCTTCAGTACAAGGTACAGCCTTTCTTTATCCAAGGTCCAGATGGCATCATCCATACGCACGACCCATTCATCGAGCTTAGCGACAGAGACAAAACTCTCTAACTTCTCTCTATGCGCTTCCAGTTTGGCGATCACATTTTGAAGGTTCCCTTTGCTCACGGGTTTCAGGAGATATTCTTTCACTCCATAGGACACGCATTGGCGGGCGTATTCAAAATCCCCATAACCCGAGATGACAACAGTCTGAATATCCGTCTCCATCTCCGACAGCCGCCGGCACAGCTCCAGTCCGTCTACCTTGGGCATACGGATATCTGTAAAAAGAAAATCCGGCTGCTCCTCCATAATGAGCTGGATGGCCTCCTCGCCATTCTGGGCCAGCTTAATGTTATACGGATGCTCGCCGCATTGCTGGATCATGATAGAAAGTCCCTTTCGAATCATGGGCTCGTCGTCTACGATTAATACACATCTCATCCATGGATACCACCTTCCGATTCGTCTCGCTTAACGCGTTCCTATTCTACCACACTATGATAGATCAGGATTTGACGGATCCGACCATCATTCCTTTAACGAAATGGCGTTGAAGAAACGGATAAATCATGATAATCGGAATAGTAGCGACAATGATAACAGCCATTTTGATGCCCTCAGGTGAGGTGTGGGCCAAAGAGCTATAAACTGAGGAAGCCGGATCAATGCTGATATCGTCCGTCTCGAAGAGCTTCTTCAACATCACTTGCAGAGGCCATAATGACGGCTTGTTGATATAATACAGAGCGCTCATGTACGTATTCCAGTGCCCGACGGCGTAAAAAATCCCCAATGAGGCCATTACCGGTTTGGACAACGGCAGTACCATATTGACTATGATCCGCAGCTCGCCACACCCATCGATTCTGGAGGAATCTATCAGCTCCTGAGGCAGCTGCATAAAGAAGCTTCTCATCACGAAAAAGTTAAATGCGCTGATGGCCCCCGGAATCATAAGTGCCCATAAGGAGTTCATAAGCCCCAAATTTTTGATCAGGATAAAGTTTGGAATAAGAGGGGCACTGAATACCATAGTGAACAATACCATCATGACGATGTATTTACGTCCTACGAATTCCGGCCGCGACACCGGATAAGCGAGAGAAGCTGTCGCAATCAGATTAATGGCGGTGCCCAGTACCGTAATATAGACGGAAACACCGAACGCCCGCCAAATGGAATGATCGCTGAAAACGTACTGATAATTGATCGCGGTAAATTCCTTTGGCAGCAAGCCTACCCTGCCATTAATAATTGCTTCAGAGCTGCTAAAGGACTGGGCAATCACATTCAGAAACGGCAGAAACATAGCCAAAGCGAGAGCGGTCAGAAACAAAAGATTGAACACATTAAATAGATTCTGGCCGCGAGTATAGCGTACTCTCATCATCCCTACCTCCATAAAGAGCGATTAATACAGCGATTCACCGGTTGTTTTTTTGCTCAAAATGTTGCCGATGAGCACCAGAATGAGTCCAACTACCGACTTGAATAGCCCCACTGCTGTTGTATAGCTGTATTGCTGAGACAGCAGCCCCGCCTTATAGATATAAGTGTCCAGAATCTCCCCGTTCCCGGTATTAAGCGCGTTCAGGAATACCCATACCCGCTCGAAGCCAAGATCAAGAAATCTCCCGATATGGAGAAGGAACAAAATCATAATCGTCGGTATAAGAGACGGCAGTGTAATGGCTAAGGTTTGTTTCCAGCGCCCGGCTCCGTCTACTTCAGCAGCCTCATAAAGATCTGGGTTTATTCCTGCCAACGCGGCCAGATAAATGATCGTACCGTACCCGGAATCCCTCCAGATACCGGAACTGATCAAAATCGTGCGAATGTATGAATTTTCACCAAGAAAATAAATCGGT
This sequence comes from Paenibacillus sp. FSL E2-0190, assembly GCF_037992965.1. Taxonomy (NCBI): domain Bacteria; kingdom Bacillati; phylum Bacillota; class Bacilli; order Caryophanales; family Paenibacillaceae; genus Paenibacillus; species Paenibacillus sp. FSL E2-0190. The sequence continues at coordinate 2,492,080 of NZ_CP150306.1, read as the reverse complement.
TCAAAGCCGAAAGCTTGTAAAGCCTGATTCACAATCCCTGTTCCTGGGGAGAGGATACCCAAGGCGATACCGCTGACAATTACCCAAGATAGGAAATGGGGCATATAAACCACCGTTTGCAAAAACCGTTTGTAAAACACAAGCCGAATTTCATTCAGCAGAAGCGCAAGCAATATTGGAGCCGGAAAGGCGAATATAAGATCATACAAGCCTAGCAGAATTGTATTGCTCAAGATTCTTCCGAAATCCTGGTATTGGAACATCGTCCTAAAGTGCTCGAGTCCCACCCATTCACTGCCTGTAAAGCCTTTAAAAATATTGTAGTTCTGAAACGCAATAACTGAACCAGCCAACGGCAAGTACTTGAAAATAATAAAATACAAGATCCCGGGAATCGCAATCACATAGAGTGCTCTGAATTTCCACATGTTTAAAAGCAAGGACCTTTTCGTGTCGGCTTTGTAGTTAATAAGGTCAACCCCAGTTAACTTAGCTTTCATAACCGTTTCCTATAGGTCCTGTTTTCAGCAGGTTCGCCGGAGCATTCTCATCCAGGGGAATTTCTTGAAATTCGACGGTAATAAATCGTTCCTCCCGTTCAATAATTCGGGATAACTCCCGCGTGAATACGGTGACTATCTCCTCCTTCTGCTCACTCGTTCGGCCTTCGTACATCCTAATCTCAATATGTGGCATCGGCTTTCCTCCATTTCCTTAAATAGTGAATGAATCTAACCTCATTCTACCTACAATAAAGCGCTTGCAATATGGAGTTTCTATGAGTGAGCTTGTGTTTTCTTTAGGGTATAATCGGTAACGGCCAACCCTCTACTACCACATGGTCATTTTTGAAATAATTGCGACTTATACTGTCAATAAGATTCCCCAGCAGGATGATCCCTTTTCCAGCAAGAAGTCGAATACCGTTCGTATTGCCAATCAGCGAATTTTCGATCAATTGAACGTCCTGCGGGTCGCCCGCTCCGATATCATTTGCTTTGCTGTCGCCGGGATCATGCTCAAGGGATACAGCCCAATAATTCGACGCGGTATTGTTGCGAATGATATTTTCCTTAATGATAGTACCTGGCCCGTTCAAAATCTGAATGCCCTTGGCGTCCTCTATATGAGTTGTATTCTCAATCACATTTCGCTCAATGACTGTATCCGGGGTGCCCATAGTTACATTGATTCCTTCTCTTGTATTACGAATCGTATTGTCATGAATATAGTTGTGCGGTCCTGACTTACTGTGATTGCTGGGTGCTGTACCCCCGGTGTTTCCCAGCCCGATCGCCGCACCGTAGGGAATGTCAATAATCACATTGCCGTATATCTCGTTCAAATATTCGAGTTCTCCATGCAGATCGATGGCATCCAGCTTTGTATTCATAAACTGATTGTTTCGCAGGACATTGTTATGGGCAACAAATTGGATCAGCGCCCCATGCCGCAAATAAGGGCCTTCGAAATGGGAGTCCTCCACAACATTCCAAACCGTGTCGTTCTCATACCCGTTGCGATCCTGTTTGGCCATGCCTTGAATCGACACACCATAGCCAGCACCGCCCGGACCTACATCTGTCGCATTTCGGAACGTGCTGCGGCGTACGACAATATCACGGCTGTTGTCGATACGCACACCCATACGTGAATACTTCTCTACAGTAACCCCATCAACCGTGATGTTGTATGACGGAACCTCACCAAAATTTGCGATGATAATCATGCTGTCGGGACCACCGGCGTCCGGGTTGTTCACTTTATGGTCCGTCGTGTAGACACCGTTCCAGGTAGAAGTCAATGTGAGATTAGATATGGACAGATCATGCTGTCCGGATACTTTCATCAGGGCGCTGTTTTTTACCTTATTGAGAGATGTCTTGAGGATGGTTGTTGATTGATCCTCACCGCGAAGGTTTACTCCTGACTTGAGCTTCAAATTGACAAGAGTATCCAATGTTGAGTTCAAATTATAAACCCCAGACGGCAAATAGACCTCATCGCCGGGCTCAGCACTGTTTATGGCAGCTTGAATAGCAATACCGTCATCTGTGTCGTTATCGGCGAGATCAGCATTATAGTCCAGCACGTTCAAGATGCGCCCAGTGGTAGTAGGTGAGGAATGAACCGGATGCACCGTACCCTCAGGTTCGGTTAATCCGGGAGCTGTGAATGGGATCGGTTCCCGGGAGGGATTAGGTGTGTAGTTCGGGATGCTGGCTACAGGTGTATCGCCATTTGCGAACGGCGCATAGATGTTTACCTCCGATAAACTTGTAAACGCGCTGCCATCAGAATTTCCAAGACCCACGATCCGCACATATCTGGCTTCTGTGTCAGGAAGATCAAAAGGTTGCATCTCTATGGTTCTGTACATGCTTGCACCAGTCCATATGGTAGTCCAAGCCAAACCGTCATTTGAAGTTTCGATACTCAATTGAGCCGTACGCGTGTCACCTTTATAAACGGCAATACCTAAATAACTGATCTGCTTCCGTTCGCCTAAATCGTATTGGACCCACGGGCTGTTACCTGCGGCGGACCAACGGGTGAACAAGTTATTATCGATGGTATTCGTTGCGATATTGCCATCGCTGTCGCTGGCTGTCACGTTTGCAATCGCGTAAGGAATGATGGGTTCTGTAAGCGTTGACCGCGTAAAAGAAAGCGGTACGGATGTATTGCCCGACTGATCCACCGCTTCAACCTTAAAGCTGTACGCCGTGCTAGGGCTAAGCCCAACGGCTGTGTACGTTGCACCGGTAACATTGGATAACAGGGTGTTATCCCGGTATACGCGATAGGAGCCGATACCTTGATTATCGCTGGCGGCCGGCCATGAAAGTTGAATGAACTCTGTACCTATATTGACTGCTTTCAGAGAACTTCCATCCGGCCAGGAAGGTTTCTCATGGTCGCTTGAAGGTGCAACCGCTTCTTGAACAACAAGCTGTGGACGGGGGTTGCTGTTGCCATTAGCTTCTTTCGAATAGACATTGAGGGAAATTCCAGTGCTTGCCGCATCACCAAGCAGAAAAGCGATATTACCGCCCGATGCGGACAATCTTTCTCTGACAAACTCGGACACATCGATGCTGTAAACCTGTGGAGCTCCTGATTTGTCTGCCGTTACGGTAAATTTCCCACTTAACGAAGCAATGGTCAGATCCGTGACAGGCGCATTGCTCCAAGTCAGCTCCGATTCAGTCCAATTTGTATCCTTTAGGCCGAATAACGAAAGTTCGAGGTCCGCATTGGATGAACCCTTTTTGGCAGCAACATTAAAAATGTACCTGTTTGCAGGATTGCTATATGAAGAGACATCAAATTTAAAATACACATATTTCTTGTTCTCGGCGCCAGAAGAAATACTGAACAATCCATTGCTGCTGCCCGTCGCGCTATTGAAGTTTACAGTGGGCTTGCTGCTGTCGATGACTGCATCGTCGCTCGGTGCCAGACTGGCTAGATCGCGGTATACAACCTCATCATCAGGTGTTGTTGCCATTCGATTCTTTACATATTGATCCATAAAAGCCCAAGCCTCGGCGCTTGCTTGCTCAGCCGCTTCGCCTATAAAACCGTGACCTTGTTTAGGTACAATTTTTACATCGACCACTTTCACGCCTGCATCCTTCAATTGATTGGAGAACGTAATGCTGTCCGTGTATGGGATCGTTGCATCCACATCCCCATGGCGGATGAAAAAAGGCGGATCGTCCGGTGACGCATAAGTGCCAGGCATGGCCAACCTTGCCTGGTCTGGCACAGAGAACGCGTCGTTCCCGCCTAAAAGCGCTTTCACTGATTTATAGCTATTAGCGAAGTTTGTTGTAAAATCCGCTGGACCGTAGAGATCGACAACGGCTTGCACTTGATCAGAATATTGCTGCCAACCGCCATTTCCTGCCAAATCCGGAACATTTACGGTATGTCCTGTATCCAATGTGATTGTCTCGCCTGACTTAATGTTCCCAGTCGTACCGAGCAGTGAGGCCAGATGCCCCCCTGATGACGAACCCCATACACCGATCCGACTCGGGTCCAGATGGTATTCTGCCGCATGCGCGCGCAAGTAACGAATAGCAAGCTTCACATCCTGAATTTGCGCCGGGAATGGCGCTTCCGGGGTTAAGCGGTAATCCAGCGATACTCCGATATATCCTCGCTTGGTTACATAGTTGCAGATACTGGCAAGGGCTTGCTTCCGGTCTCCGTGATTCCAACCTCCGCCATGAATGTATACCATCACTGGCACGGGTGCTTGAGGCAGGATCTTGGGTACGGCAATCGAAGTATAAATCGGCCGCGTTCCAGCATTCCCAATCCGCACATCTTCATACAGCTTAACGCCTTCAGGAACCACAAACGGCTTAGGTTCAGCCGGTGTAGGGATTGGCACCGGTGTCTCTGCGGGTGGTATTCCGGGAATCGCTTGAGCTTTGAGGGCGACACTATCGATGTACATATTCGCGCTCATAAGCTCCCCCACACGAACCCGGATTTTGACGTTCGGGTTGTTGTCAGCTCCGCTGCCCAAGTTTTGGACTTTGAGTTGGTTCGGCTCACTGTTCTTTTGTTCCAGCGTTCCTGGGGGCAGCTTAAATTCCTCCAGCGTTGTCCAATTTATCCCTCCGTCACTTGACCATTCTACGATGACGCTTCCTCCGATGTAGGAGGATGCCCGTGTATAATAACTCAATTGAAGATTGCGGTACCCCGTCGAATTCACTGACAGCGCCAATGCATCCTTGCCATCGATTTTCACCAGATTCGGTACGGACGGGGCCGTGGACGAAACCGAAGTTTTCGCCATACTGTTTCCTTCGCCTTCCTGCAGCCAAGGCCCCGGAATGGCAATACCACCGGTAGATCCAAAATTGTCAGGGTCATCGAAGTTTTCCTCGTAGAGCGTAACATAGTCATCGGTTATTCCGTCTGCATAAACTTCGGTAAGCGCTTGCATTTCCAAAGGCGAATATAACAAAGCCAAAGACAACAGTACTCTAATGCCCACTCGAAAAGCTTTCCTATATAGTCCGTTTCTCAAATAAATTCCTCCTTGACATGGTATAGGTAATCACAAGCATTATGGAGTTCAAACCTCTTGTGAGATGCAGCTTATTAATGTCGGGACAAAATCACACCGTCGTTATTGTTATAACGTTCTGTTGCTTCCTTGACGACGTCACTTCCCCCTTTCTGCAGCCATTCCTCCACCACCTTCGGATAGTCGGAAATCGGCTTTTTTCCGTATACCATATTGATCACATGCGTCAATATAACTGGTGGCAATTTATCTCCACCTGGGGTGATGTCCGGGTTTTTCTGATAGCCTTTTACTTGCGGTTCAAATTGAATCCCGTCGCGTCCCTCATTCGCAAGTACTGTGTCGTAGAGCTTCATCAAATCTTTTCCTTCGGGTGTGAGACTAAGCGCACCTTTATTGTAGGTAGTATCCTGTACGAACCACAGCAGGATTTGACGGAACGTTTCTTCATCAACTTCATCAGCTGTTTTCGGTCTGTTATAGTTAATATTTCCGTTCTCTACAGTGTAGTTTTCCCCTTCAATTCCGAAGGTAAAAAACTTCTCCGCTTCGTCACTAACCATCCAGTTGAAAAACTTGACGATCCCGGCAGGGTCTTTCGCATTCTTGTTAATTAAATACGCTCGCGGCACCGTACCGACAAGACGAAGTCCCCCCTTACCGTCTGGCCCTGTGGGCGAGGCAATCAGCTTCATTTTACCAGTAGGCACCTGTTCTCTTAGCTGCTGATCCCATTGGATCAACAGGTTCGCATTCATGTTCCAGATGCCCGCCTTGCCTGCAAGAATATCGTTCTTAAATTTCGTGGGATTAATTGTGACGAATTCCTTGTTAATGAGTCCTTCGTCGAACATTGTCTTGTACGTTTGGATCGTCTTTTGCATATTTTCGATATTCATAAATTTCGGGACAATTTGATCCCCTTGTTTCATAAAGAAATTAGCAAAGGTATCGTAAGATCCGAAGAACATATCCGAATATACAAAGTCCTCCCGGCCCATATAAGGATTCTCCACACCCAGCTTCTTAAAAGCACGCATGACATTCAGGAAGTCATCTACTGTTTTAGGCTCTGGCAGCCCTGTTTGTTCCAAAAGATCCGCACGAATCCAAGTTGCCCGGCGTGACGGATTGGACAGCCATTCCGGAATCGCATAGATATTACCTTTGGCATCGGTCTCCTTCTCCCATGCCTCCTTCGGAACTTTCTTGAGAAGATCCTGCCCATACTGCTCAAGCAATTCATTTAGGGGCATGAATACTCCGGCCTCCACGGAACCTGCCAACTGAGGGTTCGTCAGCCCAGAGCTTGCTTGCACGACATCCGGAATGTCGTTGATCGCGAACATTTGAATCATTTGCGAATCAAAATTTTTCTGCTGCATCAAACGGATGTTAAGATCTGTATTTGTAAGTTCCTCCAGCTTTTTGACCCATTTGTCATCATTGATATTCGGATGATTGTCTGCATACGAAATGTTTCCGCTCCGGAACGATATGGAGAAAGCAGTGGTTTTTTCCGGACTCTCCCCTGCTTGTTCTTCTCCCCCCTTATTAGAAGAGGAACATCCATTCATAGAGACGGCTAATAATGAAACTCCCACCATGGTAAGCATCCAACGCTTCATTTCCATCAACTCCCTATTATAAAATTGGGGACACTTCAGTAGAATGACTAGAAGTTCGGAGGGGTTCGATCATGGGCCGCAACAGCTTGGCTAAATGCTCGCTCATTAGCGTGTGTCCATAATCGGAAGGATGAATCAGATCGGAGGTCAGCGAGGTAAGATCGCGCATGACTGATGCGCCATCCAGCAGATGTAGTTGTGGATGTTTATTGCTTTCACAGTAACGAAGCAGCACTTCGTTAAAAACCGCCTCTTGGACATGAAGAAGATGGCCTGTATCAAGAAAATACGTTGCACGATTCGGATAAATCGTAGTAACGAACACAGGTTTGTCAGGATGATTTTTGATAACCCGGTCCAGCATGTAAGACACTCTACGCTTGAATTCCTCGGGAGACACTACAGCACGCATATTGACACCAAGTTCCAGAAACAGAAAATTCCAATCCTCACGTTCAGCCAGATGATCGGCAACTACGTCCTCGCAATAACAAGATCCGCTAAGCGCAAGATTTAGCACATCCACACCAAGTCTGCGCGCTGTCTGCTGTAAGTAACCATTGAAATGATGCGTGGATCCCGCGCTCTGGCTGATGGAAGATCCATAGGCGAGCATCGTAAGCTTCGGTACCTCTTCCGGTCTAGGCGCACGTACTTCACAACCAAAAGCATCCACATCGTAGTAAACAGCTCCGAAACGATCAAAATGCAAACGCCATACGTTAGAGGAAAATCCAGACTGATTCAGCCGCTTACTTGATACCTCTGTAAAACGTTCCGGCTCCTCCAAGTGCAGAGCGGTTACCGTACCCGCCTGCAGAAAATGCTGAGAATGAAAAAAATCCCCTCTGCATACCACAACGCGGCCGTTACTATCATTCGATCCGACAGTGACCCTAACATGCTTGGATTCGGTGACAAACCGCAATTCACAGCCGTTCGATTGTATAGCTTTGGTTCTTCCTTTCTCTGACAAGCCATTGCGAACATGCTGCGGAAAACGCTGGAGATGCAATCCAGATTGATAGGGTTTATGAACCAGCTCCGAAACATTGTGAAAATAAACGCCTTCCTTTTCCATCTTTGCAGTTACACCACCTTAATAAAATCGAGTTCATGTTAACTCATATCTGACTTCTATTGCATCATATAATAACAACAAAAGCATAGTCAACAAGTTTTTATGTTTATTATGAGTCATATATGAGTCAATTCTTGTGCAACAAACAAATACTTCAACATACCAAAAAGCACAGATTCAGAATTGAACCTGTGCCGGGATGTTCAAATAAACTTTCAGTCCTCAAGAGTGCTGAGTCTCCTGATTTACCGCATTCAATATTTCCTCAAGTCTGCGGCATAACTCGTCGTTGTCCAGTAGACCTGAAACAAACATCATGATATCACGTTGAATCTCTTTCAACTGGAGGTTGCTCAAACCCAGCTCTGTAACCAGACGATAGGTAGGGAAGATCTCACGATAAAGCTGAAAACGGGCCGGACGATAACCCACTTCCTCACCTTCCCAATCCATCACCAAACGGTTGGCTGCAATATTCAGCGTCTTGCGCCTAATGATCAGTTGCGACTCGTGTGAGGTGAGAAAATCAACGAGCAGCATGGATGCATCCTTGTTCTGTGATTTGCTGTTAACCGCCAGTCCATTTATAATCAGCAGCGTATCAGCATTTTGCAGCCGCGGCAATGGAGCAATATCGAATGCCAAATCGGATTGACGCAATTGATTCAAGAAGTAATAGGTCGTCATAATCATGGACACTTTACCTTGCAAGAACAAGGCTTCCGCATCCGCATCGCTCTCGGACAATACGGCTGGAAATACATCTTTCATGCCTATCAGCTTACGAATGGTTCCTAAACTGTCGAGTAGCTTTGAGCCACTGAACCGGAATTTGCCTTCGTCATCCTGCTCTGCCGCAAACGTCGTACCGCTCTGAAGCAGGAACAACGGCCACCGGTTACGAGAGGGCAAATAAAAATAAAAACCATACCAGTCATGACCTTCAGCTACCTTTCGACCATTAGCAAACAAATCGTCCCAGGTCCAGCTACTGTCTGGTGGTGATACGCCGGCTTCCTTAAAATGCTGTTTATTATAACAAAGCACGACTGGAGAATAAATGAAGGGGCGAACGCGATTACGGTCACCATACCGGAACGGGTCGGAAAGAAAACGATACGTGTCCGGCTGTTCCTCCATCGGCTCCAGCAGCTCCGTGCAGCCTTGCTCCAAAAAATCCTGATAATTGTTATTATTCATCAGTACGACATCCATGATTTCCGACTGCAAATATTCCTTCAAAGATGTCGAGTAGTTTCCTGAAGACAACTCGAGCGGCTGAACGTCGATATGCGGATAGCGTTTACCGAACTCATTCAGTAGCTCTTGCATCTCTACAAGCTTGGAGATGGTGTTCACATATCCGAACTTGATCGTCGTTCTGCCTTCCTCTACGGGAGGAATTATCCGATTGCCAACACGCGGAATTTTCTCAATTAAGCCTTCATCCACCAGCACCTTGAGCCCGTTGCGCACAGAAGCGTTGCTAAGTCCGAAGCGCACCTCTAAGTCGCTTTCTGAAGGAAGATAACTGCCGATCGCTATACTTCCCGAATGAATTTCATGTCGCAAGGTTTGAATCATTTCCTCTAGCCTGATACGGAAAAATTTTCTGCTATTCCTTTTCTGCATTGGGTTTCCTCGCCATCTTCCGATTAATCGAGCCCATAGGGACAAGTTTATATAGTATTCATCATACTGAAATCCTTTGGGAACGACAAGTATCGGAGTCTGGCCCCATATAGCGTATGTTCTGCACCCACGGTGTCATAAAGAGCGGTCAATACACCGTAATCCTCTTAATACCCCATATAACTCTCCAAACCGGCTGGATCTATAATGAGCATTTGCTTGTTTCCGATTAGCTCAATAAGACCTGAATCTTCAAACCTTGAGAATTTTCTGCTAATAGTTTCGCGGGTGACCCCAACATAACTGGCCAGCTCTTCACGAGACAACGGAAGGTCAATATGAATATGAGTGCCACGCTGCTTACCATATTTGTCGCTGAGTTCCATGATCATATAAGCAATTCGTATTTCGGGATCTTTGGTCGCCAGGCTTTGCGCCAGATTTTCCGTATGGGCTAGTCTTTTGGTCACACTCTTCAGTAGTCTGAGCGAAATATCCGGATTATCCCTCATCAGCTGCTCCATATCCGTTCGGGTCAGCATGCAAATGTTAGTGTCTTTCAGAGCATAAGCACTGAAGTTACTCAGCTCATCGCTGTTAAAAATGCTCAGTTCCCCGAAAAAGTCTCCATTCGTCAAGATGTGCAAAATTTGTTCCTTGCCCTCAGGAGTTGTTTTGGATAATTTAACATGCCCTCGCTGAATAATGTACAGCGTATCTGACGGCGCCCCTTCCAGAATTAAAGGTTGACCTTTAGTAAACTTACGATGCTTGATCATAGCGCTGATCCGGGAGAGATCGTCATCGCTTAACGCAGCAAAAATAGGCACCTTGCGGGTACAAGGTTCAGCAGCGTATTGGCAAGAATACTCCTTCATAACTGTCCCCCCTGTTGTTCATTTTTTTGTACAACTCCTACTTTCCTTTAGGATACAGAAGTTTTTTTGTCTTCAACCGGCGCAAAATGACTGGTATCTTCACCGCATACCGGACAGACCCAATCTTCAGGTAAGTCTTCAAATGCAGTGCCTGCAACAACATCCCCATCGGGATCGCCTAATGCCGGATCATAGATATAACCACAGGGTAGACAAATGTATTTTTTCATCTTTATCATCTCCTAAAAAGTTAATAGTTTAGTTCAACCTGGTTTGTACTTCAGCCATAATCTCCTCGATGCTACTCCCGTTAACATCGATCCCCTCAAGGGAGATGCCATACTCAACAGCGGTTTTATACCCCAGAGAAGCAGCTGCACCTTGCCAGGATATCGCACCGATCATTGTGTTATCTTTCACATAGATACGCGTATACGCCCCATTGTCATCTCCGCTTACCGCCGTATCGCAACACTGTTCATCCACGTTGCCTATCGAAAATAAAGAGATACCAAAGGCGGTAAACAAGGTAACCGGAACAGCTCTACGATACGCCGTCAGATTGGCAACCATATTACTGCCGGCAATCTTGCCCTGCTCAATCGCTCCGCCCCACAGTCCTTCCACATGCCCGTTAATTTCAGCCACATCTCCGGCTGCATACACATGCGGATCATTTGTTTGCATTTGTTCATTTACGATAATGCCCTGCCGGACTTGAATATTCGAGCCACTTACCAGTTTCGTATTCGGTACAATACCAATAGAGTAGACTACATGGTCACAGGAAAAATGAGATTGGTCGTGCAGCGTAATTCCGGTAACATACTCAGTTCCTGTTATAGACGCTACATCAGCTCGAAGAATAACCTTCACACCTGCTTGTTCAAGGTTCTCTTTAAGGAGCTGTGAGGATTTCTCATCAAGCTGTCTGCCCATCAACCGGTGAAAAGCTTCGATCACCGTTACCTGATATCCAGCTTCATGCAGCGCCCAAGCGGTTTCGATTCCCTGCACTCCCCCACCGATTACGGCTACATGGCTGCCATCCTGCAGGTTTTCTTTCAATCTGTCCGCGTCGTTCATATCCCGGAGGGTATGAACATTGTTCAGGGCGAAGCCCTCAAGGGAGAGTGCACGATTCTTCGCTCCCATACACAATAAAAGCTTATGATAAGAAACACTCTGCCCATCTTCTGTCACAACTATTTGCCGGTCCGGGTGGACAGAACGGATTCGGGTCGAGGTTTTTACGGAGATACGGTTATCGCGGTACCATTTTTCCTTTTTAATCAGCACCTTCTCACTGTGCAGGTCGGTAAACAGCCCTTTGGTCAGCTTAATCCGGTTATAGGGCAGTTGACTTTCCTCCCCGAGGATCGAAATTTCCGATTCTGCGTCTTGATCACGGATGGCTTTGGCGGCATGGACGGCGGCTACTCCTCCGCCAACAATAACGTAATGTTTTGTCATCCTATGTTCCTCCTCCCTAAAATGAACTCAGCAGCAAATCCGAAACAAATTCAGCCGCATTTTTAATTTTTTGAACTTTCTCAGGCTCTTTCGGGGAAAATCTGATTCGTACAGGGAACTCTACATGTGTCATCCCCGTGGTTTTAATAACCTCAGATGTGCTTTGCACCGTCATGTTTGTTCCATTCAGATAATCCTGAATGACTTCAATGGCTTCACCACTCCAGCCGTAGGAGCCAAAGGCTGCAGCAAGTTTACCTTCCAGATTCATATTGTGCAATTCTTTCAGAATGTTCTCCAGGTTCCCAATCATGTCCGCGTATTTAGTGGAGCTGCCAATAAAGACCGCGTCCGCTGACGTTATGCTGTTCAGAATATCAGTGGCACTACTTTTATCTGCATCCCAGACCTCTGTCTCTATATTATTTTCCTGCAAGCAATCCTGTATGATTTTGGCCATCTTCTTGGTACTGTTTTTGATGGTGGTATATACGATGGTTGCCTTTTTTCCTTGCGTCGTTTCACGGCTCAATGTGGCGTACATCCCGATATATTTACGTATGTCCTTCCGGATCACAAATCCATGGGAAGGAGCGATCATCCGGATCTCAAGATCCTTAACAGCCTCTAACAGGGTTCTTACATATCTTCTGTGAGGATGAATAATTGCTGCGTAATAGCCCTCGAAATCTTCCGTAATATCAAACCCGGCTTCATCGCTGAATAGATTCTCCACCGCAACATGCGTGCTGAAAATATCACAAGGAAATAAGATTTGATCTTCGATACAATAGGTGATCATCGTTTCTGCGGTATGGAGATACGGTGTTTCTTTAAACAGCAGCGTTTTCCCGCCAATATCCAGCTTATCTCCGTCTTTAACCACCAGGAAGTTCCGGCTATGAAGCTTGTACATTTCCTGCAATTCGGGAACAGCAATCTCGGTGCATACGATCGTGGCATTTGCAGCCTTGGCAGCGAGAGCTGCCAGTCCACCAGAGTGATCAGGCTCTGTATGATTAATTACAATGTAATGGATATCTAGAAGATCAATCATTTCACCCAGACACTCGGCATATTCACGTCCGAATTCCATATCTACGGTATCAATGACAGTTGGCTTACCTGTTTTTAATAAATAAGAATTATAGGTAGTTCCTTTTGCCAGAATCAGGCGGTGAAATGGAACCTGGCGGTTATCGATTTTGCCTATCCAGTAAGTATCCTCGGCGATTTTTTTGAATTGTGTACTCATTTCTTTAACCTCCAATGTTTGATTGATAATGTTTATCAACAACCTTATTTTATTATGGCTGCCAAACAAAAAAGAGGATTTGAATCAAATTATAAAAGTTTGAAAAAAATGAATACCTTAAATTTAGACGATCTAAATAAAGTGATTATGCGTTGAGTCACATTTTAAATAAAAAGCCACACAAATGTTTGCACTTCGCCTTAAAGAAAGAATAACCCATAACAACTTTATGCCATATACTAATGAAAATAATAAAAAGGTGGATATCCATGACTGAAATACAAATAGCTGCTGTGGGAGATCTAATGGTCAAACGTTATATTATTTCGGATGCTAAACAGCCTGACGGAACCTATTCGTTCAGCCCCCTGTTTGCAAAAGTAGCTCCTTATCTGAAACAGGCTGATTTGACGATTGGCAATCTCGAAACCACCTTTGCTGGAAGCGGCCCCGAATGCCGGAAAAGCCCCCGATCAGGCGGTCCGATATTCAAATGTCCAGACGAACTGGCCCCTGCACTTAAGGAAGCCGGATTCGACGTATTAGTAACGGCCAACAATCATTGCATGGATTATGGTGCCCCGGGTCTGGTTCGGACGTTACGAGTTCTGGACCGTAATGGAATCGACCACACGGGAACAGCTAAATCATTAGAAGAATCCAAAAGAACGCTTATTAAAAACGTCAAAGGAATTACGATTGGCATCCTCTCCTACACAGCAGGAACCAACCGAATTCCTGTACCAGTGAGTAAGCCATGGCTGGTTAACCGGATATCTACACCCAAGATTATTCGGGAGATTCGAGATTTAAAAAAGAAAGTCGATCTAGTCTTGCTTTATCTGCATTTCGGAAGCGAATATCGTTACACTCCAAACAAGAGGCAAAAAGAGCTGGTCAATCTCTTCTTTAAAAATGGCGCCGACATCATACTGGGGTCTCACCCACATGTTCTTCAACCGTTAGCGCTTCGTGGAAAAAAACAATTCGTTATTTACTCATTGGGGAATTTTGTTTCGACTAAACTAATGAATATTCCTTATACACAAAGCGGTATCATTCTTACGCTTAAAATAAAGAAGGATGAAAAAGGACACACGAGTATAACTAACGTAGGTTACATCCCGACTTGTGTAGATCGAAGAATAAAAAGCGGCAGGAAAATTACAGAGATCATCCCCATCCGCGACGCATTAAAGAGAAGCGACACCGACATAAAAACAGAACGGCGAAATCTCATGAATCGAATGTTGAAACATACGACAACAATCTTAAAGAGGGAATAGAGTCGTTACAGAAAAATAACGTTCCGCGGAATTTACCGCGGAACGTTATAGATTTAGACCTCAAAACTGTGTTTGGGTTTAGCGTAAACGATCAGGCATCATTAATTTAAGGAATTCTAGAATACCATTCTCTACTACAAGTTCTTCTCTATCTTGATCAGCAAGTACTCTTCTGATGAGATCTTCTTTACCCTCCAGTACTTTACTTGTCCAATGAGGATCAATGATAAGAGACCGTCCTACTGCTACTAATTCAGCATTTGTCAACGTGTCCTCTGCGTCCTGTTTGGTACGGATATCTCCTACCCCAATTAAAGGTATACGGCCATTGATTTTCTCATGCACATATTGCAGGATTGATTTTTCTTTAAAATCTTCTGATGCAGATACTTTCTTGAAGTCCCCTAATGAAATATGCAGATAATCCAGCTTTTTATCAGCTAATTTATCAATGAGATAAAAGGTATCGGTGATTTTAATTCCAGGCTCTTCATATTCTTCTGGAGAAAAACGATACCCGACAATAAAATCCTTAACCTCTGAATTGTCAACGACAGCAATAACTGCATCCACTAATTGGTTAATGAAATTAAATCTTTTCTCTAAGCTTCCTCCCCATTGATCTTCACGACGGTTGGAGTGTGGAGAGAAGAATTGTTGGATTAAATATGTGTTTGCTCCATGAATTTCTACCCCGTCAAATCCAGCTTGAATAGCACGTTGAGTCGCTTTTTTAAAATCCTCAATTACACCGAAAATTTCATCTTCTGTTAATGCTCTTGGAATTTCTGCATTCGGGCGTTCGGCAGCAATGGCGCTGGAGGAAACGGGTTGTACGCCACGCAATATTTTTGAATCTGTCATTCTTCCTGCATGGAATAGCTGTAAAATAGCTTTTGTTCCATTTCGTTTAATAGTAGATGCTAATCGGCTAAGGCTAGGAATAAATTCATCGGAGGAAACACTAAGTTCACCTTCCCATCCTTTTCCACCCTCTTGTACATTTGCTGCCGCAGTGATGACCGCACCTACTTCGCCCGTTCTTAGCGAATAGTATTTCAATTCATCTTGTGTTACTACACCGTCATAAAAGCTCATTCGTGTGGTCATTGGAGCCATAACCACTCGGTTTTTTAATGTCAGCCCTCTGCGAAAAGTTAATGCTGTGTCTAGTGCTATCATCTTTTTCCCAACTTTCATTAAATTATATTTAGATAAATTATTATATACATGCGCATACATATAAATTACAGCAATGATTTATTCTTGTCAACTAATAAAGAACTGCTGTTGGATACAACAAAAAGCGCTGTTCCGCTGAACAGCGCTTTTCGCTCGTTATGAATCGTCCTTATTATTCTAGTTCGGCCGGTTTTACAATGGCTGCACCTTTATTATTTTTGGAATATTTAGCTTCGATTTTCGTGGTGTATGTATCTTTGGCTCCATCACTTACCAGCACATAACTCAGATCGACTGTCAGCTTTTCCGTTTGCCAGGTCTTAGTATTGACGAATAATTTCCACGTTACGCTTTTGGGTTGAACTGTCTCTCCATCCCAGAGGTTCTCCTGGTCATAGAGTTTGATTATCCCCTTAGCTGCTGTCGGATCGGTTACCGTGAATTGTAAGACTGTTTGTGCGCCAGCAGTGCTGACTTTCATGGATTTTTTATAACTTTTGACCGAATCAAGCATGGAAACAGGATCGTATTGGCCTTTAGAGTAAAAGGCATCCCATTCCGTTTTCTCCAGTCCAAGCCAATATTGTGCATCAGGATCGATTGGCTCCCCGTCATCGTCGTAACCTTCATCTTCAGATTCATCGATCAGTTCACTTCCATCTACAAGATAGTAAAACTCCTTGTCATTGGCATATAGACTGTACGATGTTTCTAAAAGACTACTAGCGACAGTGCCTGCTGCGGCAAAATTCGGCAGACGGTTGATATCCAGCTTCAGAGTGTTGGTGTTGCTGATACGCACCCCGCCGCTTTGAATATCCTGTTTTTTGGTCACATCCAGATGGAAATTCTTTATTGCTTTGGAGGCTGCCGTTACTTTACTGATCATCTGATCCGCGGTTACTACTGTTGAGGTAGCTGCTGACACTACTCCTGGATTAGACATCCATCCGATCGTTCCGGACAGCAATAAAGCACCTACTGCCAAACTAGTACCTATTGTTTTGAAAAAACTGTTCATGTACTTCCCCTTTCGGCCCCTTGCGATAATGTAACGCCGTATAGGTCGAAATAATAAAAGAGCTCAAAATAGACTACATATTCTTAGAGCTATCCTTTATGCTTCATAAGACATCCCTATGGCGGCCTGGCGATCATTTCCTTCTGTCGAAAGGCTTTAGACCCATGGCTTTGTGTCATCATCTTTCGATGATTTTACCTTTAACGCGGACATTCAATTAGTTTTAATAGATTACGGACGCATGTCCCACCGCTAATTTTATCATGGTTATAATTACCTGTAAACGACTTATCTTCCATTCGAATTCGCTATGATACTCAGAAGAAATACTACAATCAAAATGAAAAATGAACGATTACATACGCTTATAAGTCTTATTAATGAGAACAGTAAAGACAGGGGGTGCAGCAAAATGAGTGACCGGGAAATTTTCGA
The DNA here is from genome assembly GCF_037992965.1 of Paenibacillus sp. FSL E2-0190. Taxonomy (NCBI): domain Bacteria; kingdom Bacillati; phylum Bacillota; class Bacilli; order Caryophanales; family Paenibacillaceae; genus Paenibacillus; species Paenibacillus sp. FSL E2-0190. Next base: position 2,475,156 of record NZ_CP150306.1, on the reverse strand, counting down.
GCTCTATAAAGAACAAGTATATTATTTTTGTTACTACTTAATGAAAAATCAGGCAGATGCGGAGGATATTTCCCAAGAGGTATTTGTAAAAGTTATCTTAGCGGATAAGTCGAAGGTAAGAAACTTGAAAGCTTGGATTTTACGAATTGCTTCGAATGAGTGCAACAGTGTGATCAAAAGGCGTAAGACGGGGTGGATGAAAGAAGTACGTAATTATTTACTATCCAGGTCTGAGGAATCAAACCCTGTAGAAAAACGTTTGGATCGACAGGAAACTAAAAAAGAATTACAAGGGTTATACAGTCAGCTTCCCGACAAAATCAGAATGGTAGTAGTCCTTCGTTTTATAAACGAATTGACTGTACCCGAGATCTCTAAAGTTATGAGCATACCCGAAGGAACTGTAAAATCCAGACTGAACAAGGGACTTAAAATACTAAATAGAATGGGTGGAACCCAACTAAAGGAGCTGAATAGTAATGAGTCTGTATATTGAAAAAGATAAACATATTCCCCGACCGGATTATGATTTGATGTGGACTGCCATAGAACAAGAAGCTTATACACGTCAAAGAAATCTGCATGCCTCCCAGAATACTCCTAGGTCTAATAAAAAGGTTATTCCTATCAGTATTGTCTTCTCTTGCCTCTTACTTGTAGCCATTCCTGTATTCGCTAGTATGACGATTAATTGGGATAAAATTGGTGGTCGAAGTGTGAGCAATGCATTAAATAACGGCATCGGTCAACAGTATAATCTTCAAACTTCCAGTTCAGGAGTAACAATGAATTTGAACGGTGTTGTAACTGATGGAGAAAAAATGAAAATGCTGTTATCACTTGATACTAAATCTGATCTATCCAAATATACTGGATTTGCTACAGAGGAAAACATCATGACTAGTGAATCCGGCGCCAAGGCAAAGGTATACGGTTATTTAGAATACGATCCTGAAAGCCAGAAACTCATTGGAGTATATGAGACACCTGATACATTAAAGGATGATAAAAAGGACTACAGGTTTGAAGCACGGAATCTCATTTTTTACAGTGATCGGAATATTCCCTTACAATCTAATCATCAAGCAGGGGATACTATCAATACTGGAGTTAAGCAATATCCAAGCATTCAAATCGAATCCGTTCGATATGTTTCCAATCAAACCATTATCCGTTACAAAGTCGCTGCATCACCCTCTGACTTAGGACGGGGTAATCCACATTTGGTAGTTAGTACTGGTGGTCAAAAGAATGAAGCAATTCCAACCATCATGCCTAACGAAGGATCGGATTTATTTATTGAACAGGTTTTCAATATAACTGAATCAGATTGGAAGGAAGCTAGTCTTCATTTTAGTTACATTGAAGAAGCGAAACGATTTTCAGGTACGTGGAAGTTCGATTTTAAAGCAGATGGACAAAAAGCAAGTGAGGCGATTTACACTAAGAAACTGTATAACAGTCCTGAATTTCAAGAAAAGACCGGCATAACCTTAGATCAGCTAGTGGTTACCCCTTTGGATATCCAAATTCTAATAGATGAAAATGATTCGCTTAAAAAAGGAATTGTCCACTATAATACCGCTCAGTTGGTTATAGGTGATCAAACAATCACTGGGGGTTGGAATTTGAAAGGAGATCATTCCGAAAGCTACCAGCATTTATTTCAATTCGAATCTCCGGAATGGTATAACGACTGGTCCGATGTTCCAATGAAACTTATATTAAAGGATGCTGTCATTGAGAAACGTGATACTACTAAGAATTGGATCACTATAAACAAACCTAAAGAAGAAAAGCAGTTCACTTCACTTGATGTCGATGGGTTAAAAATTGAATTCACTTACTATACTGAGGGCGAAAATTTGATTGTCGAATCAACATCCAAATCTTCTGGCTTCAAAAGCGTTAACCAAACTACGTTACGGATTAATGGCAAAGAAGTGGTGCCTGAAATTACACCTAAGGGCATGATATCTACAGGAACTAATATTGATAGCTACAAAGATATCCCTTTCGACGAAAAAATCGAACTGAACCCTGGAATCTATAAATATAGCGATCCTAGTCGGAACGAGGAAATTAAACTTTAATGCAGGAAGTTAATCTATGTCCCGCCCTTTCTAGTTAATCCTAAGGGCGGGTTATTTATGGATAAAATCATTTCTGTTTATGTTTCTCTTTTATTTCCTTCACAACAAAAAAAGCATAGAACGGACTCAAGTCCGCTTTATGCTTTCCATTATTAAGATAAACAATATTTAACCAGCGCATCTCGCACACCATGCTCGTTGTTAGACCCCGTGACAGCATTCGCTGCCGCTTTGACCTCAACCGGAGAATTATCCATCGCAACGCCCATACCCGCGTATGTAAGCATAGAAATATCATTAAAATAATTACCGATCGAAAGAACTTCCTCTTGCGGAATTCCCAGCTTCACAGCCAGATTCTTTAAGGCGTTGCCCTTGGAGGCTTCCGGATGCATCAAGTCAACGAAAAATTCACCACTGCGCAAAATATTGTACTCATGGGTCCAAGTACGCCATTCACGTTCAGCTTCGTCAAGGATTTCTGGTTGTGTAAATACAGTAAACTTAACAACCGGTTCACGGAAATCTTCCCATGCTGGCAGTGTAGCCGGCATGATACGGAAGTGTTCATACATATAATTGGCTTCTTTGGTCAGGTTTTCTACATTATCTACATACATATCAAAAGCCGTATTCACATCATAATGAATATCATGCTTTCTACAATAATCAATATAAGGGTCAAGACCACGAGCATCCATACCGTATTGATGCAGCAATTCCCGATCTTTCACACGAACCGTAGCAGCTCCATTATGACCCAGCACATAACCAGACAGCCCCATTTCCTCCATAAAAGGAATCGAGTTCTGCGGACTGCGGCCGGTACATAACACGATCTGCCCGCCAAGACGCGTAACCTCAGCAATGGCTTCTTTATTCTCAGTGCTCAAGTGGTGATCATCATTCAACAGTGTACCATCTACATCTAGTGCAATCAGTTTGTATCTCATACTCCCACCATCCTTGTCTTTCTTTTTCTATATATATTGAACCTGGCTATTTGAGTTAAGTTTCAGTCGCAACTGCGGTTAATATTTGGACTTCCAGCCGCTGTTGTTTCCAGATTTCTTGATTTATACCGTTTACTAGTGGTTGAAATCCGGAAACAAAGGCGGTCGCTATCGCTTTTACAGTTCCAAATTTCCCCTCCGCCACTCCATTCCCTAATCCCAAGTTTCCAAATTCAATTTACATACCATTTTTTCTCTATATTATTGTTCTGATGCTTCTGTACTTAAGAGTGCCAGTTCCTCTAGCGTAAGTTCACGACTAGCTCCCAGTGGCAGGCTTTCATCCAGCTTCAATTCTCCCATAGATACTCGTTTCAGAAAAGTGACTTTTTTGCCGACAGCTTGGAACATTCGCTTCACCTGGTGAAACTTTCCTTCTGTGATGATCAGCGAAATATGTGAGATTACTTTACTGCCGCGTTCTCTTCCCAATATAGTTAGCTGTGCAGGTAAAGTAACATATCCATCTTCCAGCTCGACACCTGCCGCAAAAGCCGCTACATCGTCTGCATCTACGTCTCCCTCAACTGTAGCTTCATACGTCTTAGGGACATGCTTGCGTGGCGATAGTAGCTCGTGAGCAAGCTTTCCATCATTGGTGAGCAGAAGCAGCCCTACTGTGTCCTTATCTAACCTTCCTACAGGAAAAGGTTCAAACTGTACATATTCCTGCTTTAAAAGATCCAGAACGGTCCGATCCCGCTTGTCCTCTGTTGCCGACAGAACTCCCGGTGGCTTATTCATCATAAGATAAATAAATTCACGATAGGTAACAAGCTCGCCGCCAACCACAATTTTATCGTGATACGGGTCTACATGAAATCCACTATCCTTGACGACTGCACCATTCACGGTAATTAAACCTTGCTTGGCTTGTTTACGAATATCGCTGCGTGATCCTACCCCCATATGGGACAATACTTTATCTAAACGCTGCTTTTTTGCAGTTTTCCCTGATAGGCTCATTCTTACATCCACCTCCAGCCTGCGGGATATTCATTCTTGAGCACACCGTCCTGCCACTTCCCCCAGCCTGCACTATAACCATCTATGCAGACCAGTACGTATCCTTTTTGGGTAGTTCCTATTTTAATAGAGAGACGTTCTTGACTAATCAACAATGTCTCTCCTTTAAGATAGGAAATAGCTTCATTACTCGTACTGGAAAGTGAGACACTTCGGCAGCTCTCTTCAGGGTGTAACGCGGTAGCCATTGGATGTCCTGGGATAAATCTGCCGTTACGGACATGTCCTACATACCATCCTGGACGAATCGCCTTTAATCCATTTAATCTTTCCTTAGGTAGTGGGGAGATGTACAGATGATCACCGAAGAAAATCGGATACCCTTTTGGCTCCCAGCCAAGCTGGTCTTTTATAAAATCTCCATATGCAGCCAAGGCTTGCTCTTCTCCTGAACCTTGACGGCCACGTTCAGCGCCAGCAGCAGATTTATTAGAGAACTTACCTTCTTTCCCTCGTCTGGCTTCTGGTTTGTTTGCGGATTTAATATGAGCAGTGCCTTTTTTATTCGTATTCCGTGTAACTGCACTCAACTTAACTTCGGCTTGATCACGTTCCTCTGCAGATACCTTTGGCCCCACATGCTGCAGCACAGCCATGAAATGTCCTTCACCTTTTACTTTATGCGGCCATAGTCTTGCTGTCCCTGATAGTTCTCCAAAACCAGGAGCAAATGAGCCAGTGCCTCCAACTGTAATCACCGAAAACTGTGGATGTTCAGAAATAAACTCCGCTATAATTTCTTCATTTTCTTCTGTAGCAAATGTACAGGTTGAATAGACAAGTGTACCTCCCGGTGCCAACGCTGTTGCAGCAGAACGTAAAATATCCCGCTGCATGGCAGCATATTTGGCAGGTGTACCTGAATCCCACTGCTTCACCATGTCTTCATCTTTACGGAACATCCCTTCACCTGAGCAAGGAGCATCAATCAAGATTTTGTCAAAATAAAGCGGGAATGCCGCTGCAATATGATCTGGACTTTCGTTTAGCACGATACCGTTGCGCACCCCATATAGCTCTAGATTTTTGGCTAAGGCTTTCGTGCGTTCTGGATGAAGATCATTGGTAACCAACAAGCCTTCTCCTGAGAGCTTGGCAGAAATCTGTGTGGATTTGCCCCCAGGTGCAGCGCATAAATCAAGAACACGATCTCCTGGCTGTACATCAAGCAGTTCCACAGGTGCCATAGCGCTTGGCTCTTGAATGTAATACAATCCCGCGTGATAATGTGGATGTTTACCTGGTCTGGCCCCATCCTCTGTATAGAATCCGGTTGGACACCACGGAATGGGTTCCAGCTCTAAAGTGGAAAGAGCTTGCAATTTCTCCACTGAAATTTTCAAGGTATTAACACGAACGCCTCCGTTAGGGGTCTCCTTGTACGAATCCGCAAATTGATTATAATCCGTTCCCAGCAAGTCCATCATACGCTCGCTGAAAGAACTGGGCAGTTGTGCCGCCATGATGCCGTCCTCCTGATAGTACTGCTAAAATTTAGGTGTTTAAAGATTCAAGGAACACCCTTACGGGTGTCCCTTTGGCAATACTCATTTATAGAGGATCATTATTTACGATGAGAAGAGGTCGGTCTTTGAGGACCTCGTCGTTGAGGATTATTCGGTGTGATCACCTCAGCCGCAGAGTTCACTTCATCCGCTAGACCTTGATCAATGATTTCTATAGTCAGATCATAATAAGAAAATGGCTGCTGCTCACACGACTCCATGCGGCGAACATAATCCTTCACTTCCACCACTAGCTTAGCCAAATTAATGCCGAGTGTCACTGCTGAATATTCTTCCAGCTTGGCAGCAGCCCCGCTTAGCATAATCGTTGCACCACGCATATTATTATTACGGCAATGGTACAACCCAACAGCTACTTGGAGAAGTGCTTTGTACAATGGGTCGCGTTGCTTGGCAAGCCATAGCTCTTCGAGCACCTCGTGACATTCGAAATAATCCCGGTCACGATTAAAGTACACTAGATACGCCAAGTACAACGGATCATAAGCCATCCGGCAAACTATCCTTTTTAGCTGCGGAGAGAAGTCCCCGTACATGATCCAGAAGCTCCTTCATCGCTTCCATGTCCTGAGCCTGCCATATTTCGTTAAATCGAGCCTGAGTATCTATAGCCTCATTCACCAAATGATAGAAATACAATTGATGAATAGATTTGAGAATTTGAGTCGTCATATTCGAGTTTTCCTCGAAGGTCTTTTGCGCTTCCAGGATTTCATCACGAATACTGGACATTTCGCTGTCCAAGATGGAGGCTGCTTCAGCTGCGGTTTTCAGGCGCACTCGCATTTCATCCGGCAAGCTTTCCCGATATTTATAATTCAGAGAGTGCTCTATGGTTGCCCAGAAATTCATAGCTAGTGTACGAATTTGGATCTCTGCGAGCACTATTTTTTGTCCCAGAGCTGTCTGCACAGGATATTTAATAATCATATGAAAGCTGCGATACCCGCTCTCTTTATAATTGGTGATGTAATCCTTCTCATACAGGACTTCAAGATCCTTACGAGCCCGGATATATTCGGCCACTCTGCGGATATCCTCCACAAACTGGCACATAATCCGGATCCCGGCTATATCTTCAATGCCTGTCTCCAGATCCTCCATCTTCACATTCAGGCGCTTAGCCTTCTCCAAAATGCTTGACAGCCGCTTTACACGACCAGTTACGAATTCAATCGGCGTGTATTCCTCTCTTTTCTTCAACTCCGAACGCATTGTTTTGAATTTAACTTTCAATTCTTCCACAGTCTGTTCATATGGAAGCAAAAAAGTTCCCCAGTCCCTGCCGTCCATCGCCTTCGTCCTCCTGTCCTTTCGACTCCTTCAATCAGTGATGATCAGCACCCACTGCTTCAGAGATATGACTGAATCCGTCCCGCCGTAAGAGCTGCCGTAATCCGGCATGCAGCCTGCGGTTAACCTCCGGTCCTTCGTAGATGAGTGCTGTATAAATTTCGACCAGACTTGCGCCTGCTCTTATCTTGTCATACGCATCCTGACTGGTGAATATGCCCCCTGAACCTATGATCGGCATCTTCCCTTCAGTCTGGCGATAAATCCTACGAATGATTTCCGTTGACCGGTCACGAAGTGGCTTACCGCTTAATCCACCTGTCTCATTAGCCTTTTCATGACTAAGTCCATCCCGGTTCAATGTAGTATTCGTAGCAATAATACCATCCATACCAGCTTCTGTCAGTGATTGAACCATATACTCCAACTCAGAGTCACTTACATCTGGAGCAATCTTAACCAACAAGCTCTTATTCAGGCCTGTGGCTTTACGCTGAATCTCCATTTCTTCCTTTACTTGTGCCAGCAGGAACGCTAATTCGCTGCCATGCTGGAGACTGCGCAGCCCCGGTGTATTTGGTGAGCTGATATTGACCACAAAAAAATCACCGTACGGATAAAGCGTACGGATACACTGACGATAATCTTCATGAGCCGCTTCATTACTAGTTATTTTATTCCGTCCAATATTTACTGCTATTGGAACTCTGCGATTTTTTAATTTTTTTAGACGCTCAGCCATAGCGTCAGCCCCTTCGTTATTGAAGCCCATACGATTGATCAGAGCTTCATCAGAGGGAAGACGGAACAAACGCGGGCTATCATTTCCCGGTTGTCCCTTAGGGGTAACCGTCCCCACTTCCATAAATCCGAATCCGATCGAAGAGAATCCAGAAACGGCCTCGGCATTCTTATCCAAGCCTGCTGCCAGTCCAACTGGAGTCGGAAAATGTATGCCAAACAGATCAACTGCTAAATCTGCCGTTTCAGGAACGCCATACATTAAACGCAATGCCGCGCTTCCCCCTGGAACTGATGATGATTTATCCAATCCACCTATGACGAGATGGTGAGCCTTCTCAGGGTCCAGCTTAAAGAAAATTGGTTTACCAAAATTACGATACAACACCGTTCTCGCTCCTTAAGGGGTACTTCACTAATCCACGTGTCTACCCGATTCTGTAGGTTTCTTCTTAATTTTAGCCTTTTCTTGAACAAAAGAAAAGCATTTTACCCTGTAAGTGTGCAGAGAGCTTAACCCAAAGTATAGTAATTTTCTTGTAAACGCATTACAATATAGGGGTAATCAGCGATTAAGAGAGAAAGAAGGTATGCTGGATGTCAACTAAACGTAAACCACCAACTTTGCAGCAAAAGAAAGAAGAAGTTAATCGTAAAGCGCTAATGTGGATCGGCGTAAGTTTAACTTTACTAATTCTTCTCATCATCGTTCTGTTTATAGTTGCCGGGAACTAATTCAGCCAGTGGTATACTTTGTGGGGGTTGGTCTGATCATATGGAGCAGCAGGGTTGAAGCGTTTCGCCGGCAGCAGCTGCTTGTCAGGCAGAACCCCTTTACTAATCACCACTTTTGTTCCTTTTGGAATCATAGCGAATAGTTCTTCCACATCTTCTCGACTCATCCGAATACAGCCAAGGGATTCATCCTTGCCGACACTTTCTGGCTCATTGGTGCCATGAATAGCATAATTACTATCTGAAAGTTGTAGTCCGCGGCTTCCGAACTCCCCATTATCATGACCGTTTGGATTGACCACTTTATCTGTAATGATGAAGTTGCCTTCCGGAGTCTTGTCTCCCCCAAGCCCTACCTCATAATTTCGTAGAATAACAGAGCCGCTGACTACTGCCAAGCGGTGTTTTTGTTTATCCACAATCACTCTAAGCGGCTGGTCAAAAAAGGGAACACCCTTTCCACTACTTCCACTCTCACTTAACGCTGTCGGTATGACCATTCCCGCCTCAGCAGTTGAGCTTGAAGGCTCACCCGCAATTTCCGGTGTACCCAGTGCCTTAGCAGTTGCGATTTCCTTAAGAGATTTGAACTCACGCTTCATAACTGGTGTCGTCCCGCCAATCCAATTTTCCGGAAAAGGTCTGGTCAATTCCGCCAAAGAAGCCGGAAGCTTGCCTTTATGATTCTGATAAGACCTCATTGCACTCCATAATGTAGCTAGCTCCTCTTGAGCCCCCTGCCACTTAGCTGCATCCACCGCAAGTTCCCCTTGCTCTGGCGGTTCGCATGCACATGCTGCTGGATCATAGGATTGGTATACCAACCGTCCGTTCCCATTCTTCTGCAGTGTGGAATTAAGCGGAAGCTTCTCTTTCCACAGCAGCCACTTCCCTTCCCGCTCCATGCCCAAAATAGCAGCTTGAAACGGTTCCTCGCGCATTAGCATAGTTGCCATCAGCTTCCCTGACGAAGCAGAAGCTCCACTCTCTTGCGCTGTATACATCATTTTTCGTGCCTCTAGAACGGGTTCCTTCTCAACATCTTTTTGATCAAGCGGATCTTTAACTTCAGAAGTAACCGTGTCTTGGACCGTATCCTGATCTCCCGCAATATCTAGACCCGGAGCCACAGCCGATGGCACCATAACCAGTAATAGAAGCATCAGCCCAAGCATAATGTAGCGGAATCTTTGCTGCCTTCGGTCCCGCTGGCGGCTTGCCTGAAGCAGCCCTTCCTCATATTCCCGTAGCGTTTCCGCAGGCACCTTACTATGCTCGAAAGCTTCATATACTTCTCCAGCCTGATTGAAGCAATAGTTAGCTTTCCCCTGTTGACCGTTCTTATAGTATTCCTTACCCAGCAAGTACCATGCCATCTTATTGTCTGGATGCATCTGTACATATGCTTTGAGGTGTTGAGAATTTTTCATCGGAACCTCCGAAATTTTATAATTCCTTCCTACATTAATATCGGTCAGACATCGCAAAAAAGACATCCCTAGCTGAACAAAAGTTCGCAGGAGATGTCTTTATGTTGTGCTAGAAGTTACAAAATCCCGGCTAATTAGCCCTCTTTGTTAAAAGGCTCATCCGCAATTTTAATAGAGTCGGTTGGGCATCCATCACAAGAATCCTGGAGATCATCAAACAAATCATCCGGAATCGCTGTGATGCCGTGGTTTCCGTCATTTTCATAAATAACTTCTGCCAAACCTTCGTCATCGTAATCAAAAATATCAGGAGCCGTTGCGCCACATGCACCGCAAGCGATACAAGTGTCTTTTTCGACCCAAGTGTACTTAGCCATTTTATCTCTGCCTCCCGTTGAACAATACAGCGCTGTTGTACCAGCGTCTTATATTTTCTCATATTAATATAAAAAGAATACAATTTCAATCGATTTTCAATACGTTTGCATTTCTGACGCATTCTACGGCATCTATTTTGACATGTCATAGAATGTTCTTGTTACTCTTTATCAGACTCGACAGATAGAAGATTATCCTTTTGCAACGAAGTGCCACGTTCTTTATGATTGCGGAGCCTTGCAGAGTGAGAATCGCTTAACATCCCGGCGGTCAACACTGCATTTTCACCGAATTTATTACGTAGCATGTCCATAGTCTTGTTAAGAGACTCTTTCTTAGGCTGACGTTCGTAATCGAACAAATCAAGCTGAATGGCAGAATCCTCTTTAGCAATCAAGCCCTGCAGGGTCACACCCAGCAGCCGCACAGGCTTCTCCCCATTCCAATGACGAACATATAGATCGCAGACGGACTTGTAGATATCCTCCCCACTCTCCGAAGGAGCCTCTAGCTGACGCGAACGGGTTATGGTCTTCATATCGGGTGTCCGAATGGTCAGCTGCACCCCTGAGGCAACAAGACCTTGCTTACGCAAGCGCCGGGCTACCTGATCACTTAAATTCAACAAAATCGGTCGTACCTCAGCAAGACCTATGACATCCCGCGGCAATGTTGTGGTGTGTCCAATCGACTTACTCTGCTCCCGCTCAGGATTAACGATCCCATGATCAATACCGTTGCCAGCACGCTTTAGCCATGAGCCCATAACTCCGAAATTCTCAACCAGCATATTTTCATCAGCCGCTGCTAATTGACCAATACTGTAAATGCCCAGTTTGCGGAGCTTTTCTGCTGTTTTTCCACCAATGCCGAACATTTCGTTACAAGGCTTGTCCCATAAAATCTTAGGCACATCCCGCAGCCGCAGCACCGAAATGCCGTTTGGCTTTTTTAAATCGGAAGCCATCTTCGCAAGCAGCTTATTGGGAGCGATCCCCACTGAGCATGGCAAGCCCAATTCTTCCATTATACGGCGCTGAATCGTCTCCGCTATTTCCATGGGTGTACCGAATTGTCTGGAGCCAGTTATATCAAGGTAACATTCATCGATGGACACTGCTTCCAGTAACGGAGTATAGCTATATGCAATCTGCATAAAAGCATTAGAATATTTGCGGTATAAATAGAAGTCCGGTTTAATAACGATAAGCGATGGACAAATACGAAGCGCCTTCTGAACCTGCATTCCCGTCGAAATCCCCATTCTGCGGGCGACGTAGGAACAAGTCACTATGATCCCTTTCCGCAATTCAACACTACCCGCAACCGCAGTAGCTTTGCCTCTATATTGGTCAGGGTCCTCTGCCTCATGCACAGAGCAGTAAAAAGCATTCATATCGACATGCAGGATAACCCTGCCACTCGTTGGATAATACTGATCAACATTCTGCACAATATCTACCTTCTTATCCTCAGGTTTTCTATTGTCCAATTTAGAATAACTCTCCGCTGCGGTTAGGTCAACTTAAGAGGCTGTAAAGTTCTTTGTTACATTCCCGCGTAAAAATGCTATAATATATAAATTCATTTCCCTATAAGGAGGACTCTCATGTCTAAGTCCATCTCCATCTTCGATACTACATTACGCGACGGCACCCAAGGTGAAGGCATCAGTCTGTCGGCTGACGACAAGCTGAAGATTGCCAAGAAACTCGATGATCTGGGTGTGCACTATATTGAAGGTGGCATCCCGGGAAGCAACAATAAAGACATTGAATTTTTCAAAAGAGTCAAGGAGCTTCATCTGAACGCCAAAATTACAGCGTTCGGCAGCACTCGGCGGAAGAATTCCTTGGCCGAAAACGATGACAATTTAAAACGTATGATTGACGCAGGGGTTCCTGCTGCTACACTCGTCGGAAAATCTTGGGATTTTCATGTACACACTGCATTACAGACTACGCTTGAGGAGAATCTCGCCATGATCGGCGACTCCATATCCTACTTGAAACGCCAAGGCCTTGAAGTGATTTTTGATGCCGAGCATTTCTTCGACGGATACAAAAATAATCCTGAATATGCAGCAGCTGTTCTGTCCAAAGCCCGGGAAGCCGGAGCAGATTGGCTTGTAATGTGCGATACCAACGGTGGGACCTTACCTTACGAAATTCATGAGATTGTTACCGCTCTAAATCAACAATTGCCCGGAGCCAATCTCGGAATTCACACTCACAATGACTGTGAGCTAGCGGTTGCCAATGCACTTAGCGCCATCGGAGCTGGAGCACGGCAAGTACAAGGTACCATTAATGGTTACGGTGAACGGTGTGGCAACGCCAACCTATGTTCTATTATTCCTACACTACAGATCAAAATGGGTTATCACTGTATTCCAGGCGATTCATTGTCACAGCTTACCAACACTGCCCGCTACATTAGTGAAGTTGCCAATGTTAATCTGCCCGTAAATCAGCCTTATGTCGGAAATGCAGCTTTCGCACACAAAGGTGGAATCCATGTCTCCGCCATCATGCGTGATTCACGGACCTATGAGCATATCGCTCCTGAGCTTGTCGGGAACAAGCAGCGGGTGCTGGTCTCCGAACTTGCTGGACAGAGCAATGTACTCTCCAAAGCGCAGGATATGGGTTTAAATCTGGATCCAAGCAGCGAGCAGGCTCGCCGGGTGATCGAGAAAATCAAAACGATGGAACATCAAGGCTATCAGTTTGAAGGTGCCGATGCCTCACTGGAGCTACTCCTTCGGGAAGCTACTGGCGAGATGAATGAAACCTTTACCTTTGAATCCTTCAAGATGTTAGTTGAGAAAACCGCAGAACATCCAGTAGTATCTGAAGCGTTCGTGAAGCTGAAAGTTGGCAGTGAGAATCTTTATACCGCTGCTGAAGGTAACGGTCCAGTCAACGCACTCGATAACGCGCTTCGTAAAGCATTACAGACCTATTTCCCACAATTAAAGGAAATGCATCTATCCGACTATAAAGTCCGTGTAATAGATGAACAGGATCAGACTGCAGCGAAGGTAAGGGTATTGATTGAATCCAAGAACTTCACAGACACCTGGAGTACGGTTGGTGTCTCCAGTAACGTAATTGAAGCCAGCTGGGAGGCACTTGTTGACAGTATGCGCTACGCGCTTCTCAATGAGCTCTCTTTGGAGAATGAGAAGACGACCAGCAGTGAACCTAGAGGCCTGGTCAATCATTAATTGATCACTTATAGAATTTTGTAAGACAAAAAAGAAGCTTCCCAAAAGTAGAATTCTACTTTTAGGGCAGCTTCTTTTTATTAAATAGTCTGTGTAACGGACTATTGCTTTAGCCCATAGACTTTGGGTGGTGGGTGGTGAGCAATGGGCAGTGTGCGGTGCGGGATGCGCGGGGGCGAGTGCGGGTGCGGTAGAGTAATTAGGGGAAAACTCCCTGAAAATAGCCGATATTCGCTATAAATGAACAGAACCAGGGAATTCCTCCCTAAAAATCAGGGTGATTTCATTATTTTCCACCAAAACAGCTAGATCAGAGGGATATTTTCCCTAATTATTCGTTGAATGACCCGAGATCTCGAAATAATAGGGAAAAACTCCCCAATTGTACAACGAGGCTTCCTTCGGGGTTCCAGCTATTTCTGCTCCACTGTATAGTGAAATTAATGCTTGGGGTCAACTAAAGCAAATCGTGGCTGACCAAAAACGCAGATCAGCGATCCTCCAAAAAGAAGAATCGCTGATCTGTAGACTTTTGCTGTTTGGAGAAAAAAGCAGATCTGTCTCCACATGGGACAGCCTGCTTCATGATTCGGTAAGCTTGATTATTTTCTCCTCCAACTCTTCAGGGCTAAGAATACCTAGAATAATCTCAGAGATCACTCCATTCTTATCAATGAGCACATTGGTGGGAAAAACAGCTCCATTATATTTGCTGTACACCTCATCTTTTACATCAAACATAACCGGAAACACAAGACCGTATTTCTTGATAAAACGTTCAGCATTGGGTTTATAATCCTGACTGCTCACATTAATACCGTAGATATCTAGAACATCCTTATACTTAGTGGCCATGGTATTAAGTTCAGGAGCTTCCTGCTGGCAGGGATCACACCATGAAGCCCAGAAATTAAGGATTACCGCTTTATCTCTGGGGCCATCAACAACATAGGTAGTCCCATCTGTTCCCTGAAGTGAAAACGAAGGTGCACGCAGTCCAGCCTTAGGTCCGCTCTTCATCGGCAGCTCATTTTGTTGCGCAAGCACAGCTTCTGCTTTTGGCTCACGATTATACCACACCGCAAACACAGCAACACATACAACTATGAGTAATACTGTTATATTTAATTTATTACTTGCTTTCATAGTCATCTGTTCCTTTACGATTGGAATAGTTTTCTACTATTGTACCCTCAATAGGTTAAATTTCAAACCATCCATTTTTTACACAATAATATATACTTTTATAATAAAAAAGAGGGTTTCGTCTGCGACGAAACCCTAATGAAGAGAGAGGGGTGAACAAATGGCAGCATTCCAGGGAAATGTCCAGCCTATTAGACTGAAATATTCCGTACAGCAAGCACTGGGGAAGCACCTGCTGTCCTGTTATCCGCATGAAGCATGCGGAGTCCTGCTGGGTGCTGCCGCAGCGGGTGGCATGCTCATAGATACTTACGTACCCTTGCGCAACGTAGCGCCAGACCCGCTGCACACCTTTACTCCCCACCCTGAAGAGTGGATTAATGCACTGTACAATGAACCAACTATCATCGGACTATTTCATTCCCACCCACATTCAGCACCTATCCCTTCAGTTGCCGATTATAAAGGACTAACAGCACTAGGACCTGAGTTTGCGCTTTATCTTATAGGTTCTCCCAACACCAAAGATAGCGGCAATCCCATTCTGAACGGATTTTATATTGAGCGTTTGCCTGATGACCGCGGCGGTAATTTGTTCCGCGGTTTATCTCAAGCCCCGCTTCACGTTCTACTTAAATAAGCATAAAGATCACCCAAGGTATCCACTTGGCCGCGCTCCGAAATTTCCCGCAGGTAGATCACCCACAGCTGTGCTGTCATCTTTGCGTCTTCCAAGGCATGATGACGGCCATGAATCGGAATTTCATGTACATATAGCAGCTCATCCAGCGAATAATTACTTCGCTGTGGCTCAAGCCATCGCGCTAACATCATCGTGTCCAGCACACGGTGTGTTAGCTGAACTTTAGAGGTTTTCCATAAAGCAGCATTAAGAAAAGCCTTATCATGTGAGCTTGCATGTGCAACCAGCACATTCTGACCTACAAAGGACATAAAATTATGAAGGCCATCCATTAAGGAGGGAGCGGATTGTGTCATTTCTTCCGTAATCCCAGTCAGCCTTGTAATATCCTCCGGAATAGCCGTCTGACAGTTCACCAGTGTATAAAAGCATTCCTCTTCTTTAATCTGCTCTCCAATGACCTTGACGGCTCCGAAAGACATAATCTCATCCCCATGCTGATGGGAAAAGCCTGTAGTCTCTAGATCAAAGATCACTGTCTCTAATTCAGACAATGGGGTATGCAGCACCTCAGGCCGCCGTTTCTCTCGCATCAAAGATCTAATAAAGGCCATTTGCTGCGCAGTCTGTTGTGCAGTTTCTCCACCTCTCATCGAAGCAATTGCCGAGGGCATTCCACCTTGTCTTAGATTACTCCAGAATCCTCCGCTTTTGTTCGGCTCCCTCATGACCGCCACCTTTCCGCTGAGCGGAGCTGACGCTGCAGCGCCCGATGAAGGCGTCTGACAAGCAGCAGGCTTTCACGCAGCTCAGACAGCAGCTGCTTATTCTTCAATTCACTCTCAGCTACATAATCACTGCTGATTAACAATCCATCCTGAACACTATATGGCGTGTTCACTCGCAACCGCATTGCTAATAAGAAAGCTCTGCGGATATCCTCTAAATGTTGATATTTCCCAAGCCTATCAAGCGCTTCAATCCGCTCTAATGTCGAGCCAGCTCTAATGCCATGTAGTAATGACAACCGTCTAACAATGTTCACTAACGGAATATAGACCCCATACTTAACATCAAATCCGCCTGCATAATCACCAAACCGTTCTGTTAACACCTGTCCCAGTAAATTCAAAGTCGCTTTGTGGCGTACTGTATTGCGAAGAACAGCATTAGACAGCTGCTCATTTTCCGCAAAGCCTTCATAGAAAGCTTCTTGCCACTTCGCTGATAACTTCACGCTTCCTGCCACATGACGCATATCAGAAGAGATAATAAGATACCGGATCGGCTCCCATTCCAACTGAGTTCTCCAGCTATCAAGCTGCTCTATCCATTCAGATAATGTCTTACGCCACATGACTTGGGAGCACATTACCTTCCCCGCACATTTCTCATATCCTACTTCTTCAAGCATATCGGATAACAAAGTTCCGAAAAATTCGAAATAGCGATTTTTTTCCCCATCAGGCTCTCCTTCGACTATCAGGCCATTATCCTGATCGCTCCAAAGCGTTGCCTCCTGCCTCCCACTGCTGCCAAACACAATAAAGGAATAAGCACAGGGAGGCGGGCCATAGCCCGCCTCTTTCATCTGCGCCTCACATATGAGTACTGCGGTTTGGGCAATAAGATCATGCATAGTATTCACACGGAACATCCATTCCTCTATAGGAATAACATTCAACTGTTCGAGAAGTACTTTTTGACAGGCAACACGCCTCTCCCTAAGCTCCTCTGACGAACCGGCCAATACGATGGTCCTAAAGCTTTCTTCATTATACTCATCTGTTAACTCCATCGATGCCACACGGTCCGCCTCCCTGTCCGAGTTGAAATGTTATTGTTTAAGGGTTTTGGATTCCGAATCTGCGATCAATTTCATTTGCTCAGGGTATCCGTAAGTACCATGCTCACTGATATCCAGACCCATTAATTCTTCTTCTTCTGTAACGCGAAGTCCGATAGTTACCTTCATTACATACAAGATGATGAAAGAAAGAACGGCTACGAAAACAAATGTTCCAACCACACCAAGCACTTGAACGCCTAGTTGATGGAAACCACCACCGTAGAACAACCCAGCTTCACCTACCAAGCCGCCTTTAGTGATAAGCTCAGGTACAGCGAACAGACCCGTTGAAACTGCACCCCACATCCCCGCAATACCATGCACCGAGAAAGCATAGATTGGATCATCAAGCCCTGCACGTTCCAGCCATTGGGAAGTCATGAAAGTAAAAGCACCGGCTACAAAACCAATAATGATTGCTGCCCATGGATCAACGAAAGCACACGCTCCTGTGATTGCAACCAATGCAGCCAGAACACCATTCAGCATTGCTGGAATATCAGACTTACCAAAGTACAACCAAGAAGCAATCAATGCTGCCAAACCACCTGCTGCTGCTGCGATGTTCGTTGTTAGGGCTACGTGACCGAAGAAACCGCCCATTGGGGACAAAGCACTACCTGGATTGAATCCGAACCAACCAAACCAGAGGATAATAACACCGAGTACAGTAAATACTTGGTTATGACCTGGAATGATCACGGGTTTACCTTCTTTATTAAACTTACCAAGCCGAGGCTTAAGCAATATGGTTGCTACCACTGCTGCCGTTGCACCTGTAAGATGGACAACCGTGGAACCTGCATAATCTTGCATACCCAGCTCAGCCAACCAGCCACCGCCCCATACCCAGTGAGCTACAACTGGATAAATTACGACGGAGAACAAAATTCCGAAAATGATATACACACTTAGCTTCGCACGTTCTGCCATACCACCAGATACGATAGCCAAGGAAACTGCTGCAAAGGCCATTTGGAATAAGAATTTAACATTTAAAGTAACATCAGAAAATGCAAGTGATTCAAAAGAAGCTGCGGTTGAATCTCCTCCGTACAAGAAGCCTGTAGTACCGAAGAAGCCATTGCCGTTACCGAAACCAAGTCCAAAGCCGATAGCCCAGAAGCAAAGACTTGCGATAGCCAGGGTAAGTACTGTCTTACCTGCTACGTGCCCTGCATTCTTCATCCGAACCGAACCCGCTTCGAGCATTGCAAACCCTGCTTGCATAAAGAATACTAAAATGAATGCCAGGAAGGTAAACGCTGTGTCCAATCCGACTTGTAAGTCTACGTTCGTCGGACCGTCTGCTGCAAAAGCACTTACCGGATAAATCATCAGTGTAATCATGGCCAGTAACATCATCAACCATTTCTTTTTCATTTTTACCCCACTCCCCAATGTTATATTTTCTAACAAAGCGTGAAACTCTTAATGTCATTATAATCAGAAGTCAGGTAAATTGACAAGACTATTTTAGGAATGTTTTTATTTTATTTTATTTGAGCACACGAAATTTTCACAGTACTAATGGACTAGAGGTCCTAAAGGCCTGATTCTAGCTGCATTTTCATTAAAATAACTACGCGCACAACCTCATTTATATTACCTGATAATTGAACGCATCTTTTACCAAAATCACAAAATACATAACATTTAATGTTATGTATTGGGGTAACTTATAGTTTTCAACCCCAATCATTCTTCAAATTTGATATCCCTTTGAGTTTGAGTGTATTGTATAGAAACTACAGCTCACCGTTCATGAATTAACCCTTCTTTACTGCATATACTTTATGAAAGTATGACGTTTGACTGTATGGTTTCCAGTTTGTTATCATTACAGATAGCATAAGAAACCATCAATTTAGGAGATGACCGCCACTTATCGGCAGTCGTATTCAATTAGTGAGGCGAGATTAAATGGGGATATGATTTTGTATCGAATTGGAGAATTAGCTAAGGCTGCTCACATTAGTGAACGAACTATTGATTATTACACGAAACTGGGATTAATCTCCCCGGAATCTAGAAGCACCAAAAATTATCGGCTATACAGCCATGAAACCTTGGCTGCTTTAGAACGTATTACTCAATTAAAGCATGACAAGTATTCATTGGAAGAAATCAAATCTATGCTAGGCAAATGGAACGAGGCAACACCAGAAACTGACGTCTCTGATAAATTAGTTGAGTTAGAGCAGCAAATGCAGCGGCTAGAACGGGAAGTAAAAGCCCTTGAACCTCTTATTAGTGGTTTGAAGCCAGGACAGGCCAGTCGCGTACTTTCAAATCTGCTCCCTCAGGGATTAGCCTGCATGGAAGCGATCCGGCTATTGCTTACGCAAGGACCGCCAATGTAAATACCATATTTACAATACAGTGGAGGAATGCATCTATGTTTATGTACCTATTAGTAATTATTGCTTTTCTTTTCTCATTGTGGGCACAGTTTAGAGTTAAAGGAACCTTCAGCAAGTGGTCAAAGGTAGCCAATTCGAACGGCCTGACTGGATATGAAGCCGCGAGACGTATGCTCGACGCTAATGGCTTACACGATGTTCCGATTGAACCTGTAAGAGGTACACTCTCAGACCATTATGACCCCATCCACAGAGTTGTACGCTTATCTGAGCCTGTCTATTATGAAAGTTCCATCTCTGCAATTTCTGTCGCTTGTCACGAAGTAGGCCACGCGATTCAGCATAAAGTAAGTTATCCTATGTTGACACTTCGTCACCGGATGTTCCCGGTAGTTAATTTCGCATCAGGCATCGCGCCTTTCATGCTGATGGCAGGTTTCATCTTCGGTTACTTTAATCTTATAGGCTTGGGTATCATTTTCTTCTCAGCAGCTGTTGCATTCCAGCTCGTAACGCTGCCTGTAGAATTCAACGCCAGTAACCGGGCTCGTCAGGTCATGGTAGAACAAGGTTTCATCCGCAACGAAGAAGAACGCGGAGTAGCAAAGGTTCTCAACGCAGCTGCTTTAACTTATGTTGCAGCCGCTCTAGTATCGTTGCTTGAATTGCTCCGCTTGATCACCGTCTTTTTAGGCAACCGCGACTAATATCACATACCTCTAAACAACAAAAACCCCGGAAGGCTAAGAGCCGACCGGGGTATTATTTTGCCTAGCTTTAAAGTAGGAGATTAAAAAAGTCCGAAAGGAACGTGCCACCAGCGGTAATTTACTATCTGTACGGTAGATCAAGCCAACCGTTCTCGTCACCGCAGGCTCCACAACCTTCACCTGGGCTGGTTGAAGAGGATTCGTCTGATAGAACGCCATCTCCGGAAGCAGGCTTACACCCATCCCTGCGGCCACCAAACCACGAATGGTATCGGTCTCTCCACCTTCAAAAGCAATCTGCGGTTGGAATCCCGCCTGCAAGCAAGCTTGCCAAACGATAGGTCTCAACGAATAGCCTTGGCTGAATAGAACAAACTTCTCTTTTTGCAGCTGTTCCAACCGAATTTCAGATTCTCCTGCCAGCCGGTGATTCTGAGGAAGAATCGCAAACAACTCTTCAGTCATTACAATATCCCCCGAGACATGCTCATCATTCTCCGGAAAAGGCGAAATGAAAGTTAAATCCACTTCGCCAGACAATACGTCTTTTATCAAAGAAGGGTAAGATCCTTGTTTAAAACGAAATTTGACATGAGGATAATACTTACGAAAATCTGCAACGATAGTCGGGATGAGATGTGTGCCAAGGCTATGCGGGAATCCAATCCGAATCTCACCACGCTCGGGATCCAGAAATTCATGCACCTCATTTACCGAATGCTCCAGCTCCTTAAGGATACTCTCAACCTTCTTGCAAAAGAGCTGCCCAACAGGGGTAAGCTGCAGATTGCGCCCTTTTTGCATGAATAGATCAACCCCAAGCTCTTGCTCCAGCTGATGAATCTGACGGCTTACCGCAGACTGCGCTACATGAAGCTCTTCTGCCGCTCTTGTTACATGTTCTTTTTGAGCTACCTTTAAAAAATATTGCAGCTGTCTTAGCTCCACTCCATCATCGCCCCTGTCTTAGGCTTTTTTTGAATATACGAATAATTAGCCCATATACGAAAAAGCCAGAAACCAAACCTCCGAGATGTGCAACCCAATTCACATTCGGTGTAGCAAACGACATAATGATCCCGATCATTAGCAATCCGTATAAAGTCTTACGCGAGCCCTCATCCATCATCGCCCGTTGAATAACGGCAATGTATAAAAATGCACCATAAATGGCGTAGATTGCTCCAGAAGCACCAACCGAAACCGTACCAACCTCTACTACTGAGCGGGCACTAATCGCAATTGTAAGCAGATTTGCCAGAAAACCACCCGCCACATAGAGCAGCGCATAACGCCACCAGCCCAGCAATCGCTCCAGAGGCGGTGCAAACACCAGGAGAGCGAAGCAATTAAAGAACAGATGGGAAAACCCATTATGTAAAAAAATAGCGGCCAGATAGCGCCACAGTTCCTCTTTGTACGGACTCACATCTACTATAGCACCAAAATCAATAAGCGTTTGAATATTTGTTGATCCTCCGTTAATTACCGTCAGGATAAACATGATCACATTGGCCAATATGAGCAGACAGGTTACCGGATAATACCGGACATAACTTTTCCAATTTTCGTACCGAATAAATATCATAACACCCATCCCTTTACATATATATCTTGTCCGGTTGGACATCTTCCTGCTATTAAGATTATAATTTATTGTGGCAGTAAGAATCCAATATTATAATTCGAGGAGGAAAACAAGGATATGACGCAAGAAAAAACAGGCGTAGCTACTTTTAAAGGCAACCCCATCACTCTCGTAGGACCTAAGCTAACAGCTGGTGATCCTGCACCCGATTTTGTTCTGAGCAAGAATCTTCTAGAAGACGTGTCTCTAAGTGATTATGCCGGTAAAATCAAGCTAATCAGTGTTGTCCCTTCTCTTGATACCGGGGTATGTGACGCACAGACCCGCCGGTTCAACAGTGAAGCCGCAGAGCTTGGTGACGATGTGGTAATTCTCACGGTAAGCACGGACCTGCCGTTTGCCCAAGCTCGCTGGTGCGGTGCTGCCGGTATCGATCGAGTTATTACTCTATCCGACCACAAAGCAACCTCATTTGGACAAGCCTATGGTGTGCTGATTAAAGAATTCCGCTTAGATATGCGCTCCATCTTTGTTCTGGATAAGAACGACAAGATCGTATATGTTGAATATTTGAGTGAAATGACCGAGCACCCTAACTATGAAGATGCTATTGCTGCTGTGAAGAAGCTGCTCTAATTCTTTAATCAGTAGCGGTTATTCCAACAATACTTAATTATCTCTGTTAAAAAAGCGGCAGAAGGTCCATCCTTCTCCCGCTTTTTTTGTAATAGAAAGATTTATCGATAACACACTGAGCAGCTCACCGTTTACGTAAACGCATTCATACTACCCCTAAGCAAGAAGGGTTTGACGGGCCTCTAAAATTCAGTCTGCTTTGTATTTTCCTAATTTTTTGTCCAAAGATGCATACAAGCGTTGAATCACACGGTAATTCGCCCCGAGATCACCAAGTGAACCTCTAGATGCAGAATACATATCTACACCACAACGAACAGGCGTCGTATTTAGCACCGATACCGTAATGTCCAGCGTACGGCCAAATGCCGTTCTTTTCTCAAGAGTAATCTCACCTACAGACTCCACTTCGTGAAGCACCTTAAATCCAGGAACTTTCTTTAAAGTTGATGAAACTTCTTCCCATGCTTTGTCTTTAGTTAGATTGTAATAACGCGTTTTTAATGTCGGATCTTTGGCGCGGTCGCTTGTTCCATCATGACTGCGGAATAAGCCAACCAAGGTTCTTTTTAACGACAAAATTCTTCCCCCTCTACAAATCCCAAGTTCATTATTATAAGTGTAACACTCTTGTCTCAGGAACAAAAGGGTATAACTCACTTTCCCTTTATTCCAGACATACAAAAAAGCGCCCGCTCCCATTATTCACGGGAAACAGGGCGCCTTGGCTTAAACAAGAGAAAACCCGCTTATGCCGTCCGGCTACAGTGTCTTCTGAACCTGCTAGAGCAGGTGGGTGATCGCAGAAAACGTTTTTGAATTCCCCAAGTCATATAGACAGGGCGGTTCAGCTGCGCTTCGTGTAGATCTCCCAAGACATTATCATTGGTTCAAAACAACGAGTAACCGTAACGTACATCGCAGGATTTGTTATTATTATATTGCGTTTTAACGAAAAAGTAAACCTGTATGCGCTTTATTTTTACACAGGAATTAATTACCTGGAAATATCCAACGCTTAATCCAGCATTTTGTTAAATGCGTTTGGTGTCCTTTTCATCAATTTCATCCTCGTAGTCATCATCATCGTCATCGTCGTCGTATTCATCCGCCCGATTGTTCAATGCTGCTGCTTCTGCTTCTTCCTGCTCTTTCAGTTTCTTCTTTTCTACTTGCAGCTGTAGCTTATTATAAGTAGCGTAGAAGTTAAAGAAGGCCGCCATTGCAATCAACGTTGGAATACAAATGAAATACAGAGCCGGATATCTAAGACCGATATAAACAAGAACCGCGGCTGCAATCAATGTAGAGAACACACGAATTGGGCGTGCTATAGTCAGCAATATAGAATTGGTCATCACTTGCTTGAAGCCCATTTGGTAATGAACCACAATGGAAAAGAAGTTAAACATGGATACCGACAAAAGTATCATCAGCACCAACATCAAAATACCAACAATTCTGAAGTTAGGCATTTGTGTCATGTAAACTGTTACATCAACGTACATAACAACGAACATCAATGTATAGATAACTCCTCCGAGCATGCTTTTTACATAGTTCTCTTTATACCCCTGGAAAAATGTACGAAAAGTTCCTACATCCGTATTCCCCATTACCCACTTACGTACTACAGTAAATAAAGCGGCTGAAGCTGGAAACACCGTAAAGGGCGCTAGAATCCCCATTGCCCAGTTCAATGTAATTTGCTCGTTCGCTCCACCTGCGCCTGTCCCTAACATAATCATCTTTAAAACACCAAAAAACAAAAACGGGGCGGAACATAGTGCCCATAAGATATTACTTCCTGCGATACGTGAAATCCATTCTGTGACGCGGTATAAGCCGCCCATTGCTCCTTTAAACTCCAATTCCCTTCCTCCTCTGTCTCTTACATACTACATATCTTAACTATACCTCATTTGACCTCCTCATTTCCATAGCCCAACTTTCTGAATTATAGACTATCGTCTATACGTAAAGCCTTTATAGTCCATATATTAGGATTGTAACCATAAGAAATACCAAAATCCCCACATTCTAAAGGAGGTTATCTCATGTCTACACCTGTTGGCTTCGGCGGTTGGACTTCTACAGGCACGATCCTCGTATTGTTTATCTTGCTCGTTATCATCACTCGTACATTCGGATACTAATATCTCACAAAACAAATTCGCGCCCTACTAAGGTCACAACAATACACCAAACATCCTTATATTTCAGCAAAAAGAAGACGAGAACCGCAATGCGGCATCTCGTCTTCTTTGGTATCTTGACGAAGTATTAATTATCGAAATCTTCACGTTTTGCAGGACGAGTGCTCGTGCTGCTTGGACGAGTGTATGGTTTACGCTCTGCGCTGCGGTTTGCACCACCGTCACGAGCTGGTGCGCCATCACGGTTGCCTTTATAGCCACCGCCATAGCCGCCACTGCCGCTACCGTAGTTGCTGCCACCGCTGCTATAGCCACCACGACTACCGCCACCGTTATTATCACGGTTACCACGGTATCCGCCACCGCTACCGCTGCCACCGGAAGTACCACGGTTTCCGCCATAACCACCATTAGGTTTACGGCCACTGCGGATATCGTTTTTGCCACCACGACGTTTAGCACGAATTGGATCTTCAGGAGTCAATTCAATTGCGGAATCCTTCTTGTCGCCAGTGAGAAGCTTCATAGCTGCGGACAACAATTGTACGGAATCATATTGCTCAAGCAATTGAATAGAAATTCCTTTGTACTCGTTCAACTCTCCGCTTTCTACCACTTCAAGCAAACGCTCAGCAGTAACGCGTTGTTTACCTTCAATAGCTTCAGCCATTGTTGGCAAAGGTTTACGAGTAATCCGGTGACGAGTAACACGTTCGATCAAATGCAGGTGATCAATTTCGCGTGGAGTAACAAATGACCAAGCCGTACCTTCTTTACCTGCGCGTCCTGTACGACCAATACGGTGTACATAGCTTTCAGGATCTTGTGGCAAGTCAAAGTTAATTACGTGAGTTACGCCGGATACGTCCAGACCACGTGCCGCTACGTCAGTAGCTACCAGCACGTCAATGCTGCCATCACGGAATTTACGCATTACAGCATCACGTTGGTTCTGTGACAAGTCACCATGCAATCCATCAGCAGAATATCCGCGTTTTTGCAAAGCTTCAGCAAGCTCATCAACCCGGCGCTTAGTACGTCCGAATACGATAGCTAATTCAGGTGATTCCATATCAATCAAACGACTAAGAGCTTCAAACTTTTGACGCTCAGGCACTTCCACATAAGCTTGATCAATCAGTGGGGCACTGATTTGTTTCGGAATAACGGAGACATGTTGCGGGTTGTTAAGAAATTGTTGAGCTAGGCGTTGAATGTTTGGTGGCATTGTAGCAGAGAACAACATGGTTTGACGTTCTACAGGAACGAGCTTCAAGATAGTCTGAATATCTTCCATAAAGCCCATATCCAGCATTTCATCTGCTTCATCCAATACAACGGTTTGAACATCATCCAAACGGATCGTTTTACGGTTGATGTGATCGAGCAAACGACCAGGTGTACCAATAATGATTTGTGGTTTCTTTTTCAATCCACGGATTTGACGTCCAATATCCTGTCCGCCATAAATCGCCAACGAGCGAAGACCTTTGAAACGGCTTAGCTTGCCAATTTCTTCTGACACTTGGATGGCCAACTCACGAGTTGGTGCCATAATAAGGGCCAAGATTTTTTCGTCTTCACGGTTAATCTTCGAAATGAGGGGGATACCAAAAGCAGCAGTCTTACCTGTACCAGTCTGAGCTTGACCGATCAGATCCGACCCAGTCAATGCTAATGGGATCGACTGTTCCTGTATCGGTGTTGCCTCCTCAAATCCTAACTCTGTGATTGCTTGTAGCACTTTTGGCTCCAAGCCAAATTCTGCGAATGTTTTCAAATTATTCATGCTCCTTCTATACAGTGGACATTCCACATGCTTGTCTGTATTCTTAAGTAGCGGTAAACACATTTATAGGCTGTCCAATCATGCTCTATTTTCTGCATGATATAGCGCTTTTGGGACGAAAAGCCTCCCTAATCATCAGGTACCTTGTTGTACCTGAGCAACTGTAGCTTTACATCCGATGCAATGCAAAAATACCATTGTAACGTTCTACTCAAGAATATCCTATACATTATATCACAAACACATGTGAGAATACCAGTGGGTTCCTTTCATTTCATTGCTTTCATGTTTTATTTTTTTAAATATATATATAAGGGTGGATTTACTTGTTAAGACAGATTTTGAATTGTTTGGTTGTTTTTTTAGGGGCAGCACTGATCGCCAGTGGATTTAATCTATTCTTAATTCCACACCGTTTACTAAGTGGTGGTGTATCTGGGCTTTCCATGTTAGTGGGTTATTTCACTCCATTAAACATAAGCCTCCTATACTTGCTCTTTAATATTCCTCTGCTGGCTGCTGGCTGGTTCCAGTTAGGCCGGAGATTTATTATTATGAGCATGTTGTCCGTTGTGTTTACAACCTGGTTCTTAACGGTGATTCCCGAGCATCTGGTGGCTACAGATATGCTGCTGTCCTCTGTATTTGGCGGAGTTCTTGTTGGGATTGGCTGTGGTATCTCCTTTCGTGCAGGAGGTTCTTCTGGAGGTTTTGACATCTTGGGTTCAATTATCACTAAATACCGTGATTTCCCGGTCGGTAATGTAGTGGTAAGTTTAAATGGACTAGTTATCCTGGCGGCCGCTTATCTTGACCAGAACTGGAATTTAGCACTTTCATCAATGGTATCTATATATGTAACAGGTAAAGTGTTGGATATGATTCATATCAGCCACTTAAAAGTAACCGTATATATTGTAACAAACCGTACAGATGAATTACTGCAACATCTAATAGGCCTTCAACGAGGTGTCACAAAGATTAAAACAGAAGGCGCTTATTCTCACGTTGAAAAGGACATGCTAATGACGGTAACAACCCGCTACGAACTTGCAGAGCTGCAACGTATCATCCGCACGACAGATCCGCAAGCTTTTGTAAATATTGTTGAAACAGTGGGTGTCATGGGCTCCTTCCGGAAAGACAAAATGAGGAAATAAAAATTCCTAGTATTGGAAAATGCACCAAACTCAGAATTATGATATATTATACACACGCAGAACCCTAACAATTTCATAAAGATTGAGATTTACCCCTCTTTTTTCCAAAGCACTTCGTTTTCCGATGAACACTGAATCTATTCAGAACTATCGAAAAAGGAAAGGGTGATTTTTGTGGAAATGGAAACGGTAAAACTGTCAGCAATCGTCATGAGGTGGTATCCTGATATGATGCCGTTTCTCAAACAGGACGAATTAAATTCAGTAATCGTTCTGCGAGACGGGCTAAGTATTCTGGAACCTGCAGATGCCATGGATATTATCCATTACAGCATCTGTGAACATCAGAATTCTGCGTATCTTCAATGAGCAAGCCGCAAGAGAAGTCTTGATAGTTGCCGCCTTGGGTTCGGCCCTGTTGCCGATTTAAGGCGGCATTTACTTTTTTCATACCGTTTCGAATCCATACATCTCGTTTATAAACAACAAAGGCGGTTTTTTATTCCCAACCTGAGCTAATATTGTTACAACACTGTTCTTTTTGGGAGCAACCGTTCCTATATAATTTAGGGGAAAGTACATAAAGGGAGAGAAAAACGAATGAACATCACCTGGGCTCTACTGATGATGGCCTTGGGAAGCGTAGGCGTACAACAGAACCAACATGACGCTGAAGTGGCGATCGCTTTGAAGTCCGCCATGAATCCCCCCATCATTGCACAACAAAACAACAATTCGAATGTAGCAACTCCAGCTCCAAGCGCTTCACCTGAAGCAACAAACTCAGAAAGTATGTTACACACCGATCCACAGCCAGACGCACCCAAAGTAAAAGGCATTTATGTTACCGCCTACAGTGCTGGTGGGGAACGAATGGAAAAGCTGCTTACATTGCTTGACCAAACCGAACTTAACTCAATGGTTATAGACATTAAGGACGATGCGGGTTATATCACGTATAAGACCGATAATGCCGACCTTCAGAAGCTTGGTAACCCTCAGCCTTTTATTGGAGATATCAGCAAGTTAATGGAACGTTTGAAGAAACATGATGTTTATCCTATCGCCCGGATTGTTGTTTTTAAAGATTCCATTCTTGCCAAGAAGAACCCGCAGATGTCTTTTGTTAATTCTGATGGCACTGTATGGAAGAATAAAGGCGGCGACAGCTTTGTTAATCCTTATAATGAAGATGTTTGGAAATACAATGTGGATATCGCCAAGGAGGCTGTCAAGCTCGGCTTCAAAGAAATTCAGTTCGACTATGTTCGTTTTCCGGAAGGATTCGAAAAACGTGCTGAAACCCTTAAATACACTAAAACCAGTGATTCACGCGTAGAAATTGTATCTAATTTTGTTAAATATGCCAAAGCAGAGCTAGCTCCACTTGGTGTCCGTGTGTCCGTAGATATTTTTGGATATGCCGCATCTGCCCCTGCTGAGGGTATCGGCCAAGACTTTGTTAAAATATCCAAGAATGTGGATGTTATCAGTCCAATGGTTTATCCAAGTCACTATTCAACGGGATGGTTTGGCGTGAAAGAGCCCGACTTAGATCCTTACGCTACAATCAAAGGTTCCATGGTTGATACACATAAGAAGCTTGATCCACTGGGCAGCTACAAACCCGTTATTCGGCCTTGGATTCAAGACTTTACAGCAAGCTGGCTCGGAAGTGGTCATTATGTGAAATATGGTAAAAAACAGGTGGAAGATCAAATCCGCGCTTTAAAAGATGAAAATGTGGATGAGTTCCTTCTCTGGAACGCCAACAATCGCTATACAGCCGATGTTGATTACGAAAAACAATGAATACAGCCCTTATTATTTATAGCTGATCTGATATACGTATGCTAAAGACCCGGCGTCTGCCGGGTCTTTTAACGGAAACTTATTGAACTATTTAACCTATTCCATGAAAAATCATAAAGAATGAGGCACAGAATTATGATACAGACCACCTCTTTAAAACAAAAGGCAGGACAATTTTTTCATATTTTATTCCCAATCCTTGTTACACAAATTGCTTTATCCGCGATCACCTTCTTTGATACTAATATGTCCGGTAAATTCGGAACCGTCGATCTGGCAGGAGTTGCGATAGGAACTAGTCTTTGGATTCCAATCCAAACCGGTCTCAGCGGTATTCTTATGGGGATCACACCTATTGTTTCACAGCTCATCGGGAGCAAAAAAGATAAGGATGTTGCCTTTCAAGTCACACAAGGTATTTGGCTGTCACTGATTGTTTCGATCATCGTCTTGCTGATTGGCAGCTTTGCCTTGTCACCTATTCTTAATTTTATGAACTTGGAGCCTGGTGTAAGAGATGTTGCTTTCCGCTTCCTCAGTGCTATTTCGTTCGGAATTATCCCCCTGTTTGGATATACGGTACTTCGTAGCTGTATAGACGCTTTAGGGCAAACACGCGTATCCATGTGTATTACACTAATAGCTTTGCCTGTAAATGTAGGTTTGAACTATTTGCTCATCTTCGGGAACTTCGGATTCCCTCGTCTCGGGGGTGTTGGTGCAGGGGTAGCTTCAGCCATTACCTATTGGGTTATATTTGCCGTTGCTCTACTGTTCATATATCGTTCTCAGGCCTTTGTAAATCTCAGATTATTCCGTAATTTCTACTTCATATCGTTAAACAGCATTAAAGATTTGCTCAAAATCGGAGTACCCATCGGTTTCTCGATTTTTTTCGAAACGGCTGTCTTTTCCGCTGTAACCTTGTTAATGAGCCGATTTGATACCGTAACAATTGCCGCGCATCAGGCAGCAATCAATTTTGCAACAACACTCTATATGATTCCGCTCAGTATTTGCATCAGCCTTACCATCCTCGTCGGCTTCGAGACCGGGTCTGGCAGACAAAAGGATGCACGCCAATATGCCATAATGGGTATCGGGCTGGCGGCAATCCTTTCGCTGGCCACAGCTTTATTACTCTTGTTTGCCGGAAATCATGTAGCTGGTCTATATTCAGATGAACCCGATGTCATCTCGTTGATTCAGCATTTCCTGATCTATGCAATCTTTTTTCAAATCTCAGATGCAATTGCTACACCTACTCAAGGGGCGCTTCGCGGATATAAGGATGTTAACCCAGCCTTTATCATTTGTTTTATTGCCTATTGGGTAATTGGCTTACCTACAGGTTATGTACTTGCAACTTATACAGATCTAGGAGCATTCGGCTACTGGATTGGTCTTATTACCGGTCTTGCCATCGGTGCGACCCTGCTATTGTCTCGGCTTATCAAAGTTCAACGGCGTTATGCCGCACAATACACACAGGAACAACCACAGAGTTAACGATCCATATTACACAAAAAAGGAACAGTGCGCATCTCGCAGCTGTTCCTTTTTATATATAGCGTCGCTAATTATTGGGAAAGACGGGAAGCCAGCTCGTACAGCTCCAGGTCAAAGCCCTTTTTCGTATTTACAACGAGATCAATATCTGTAAGAGTTAATTCACCTTTGATGATACCACAAGCCTTGTCGGATTCACCTTCGATTAGCTTACGTACGGCAAAATCGCCAAGACGGCTAGCCAGATTCCGGTCTCCAGGAGTTGGTGTTCCACCACGTTGGATATGTCCGAGTACAGTAACACGTGCATCCAGAGAAGCATGACGGTCTTTCAGAGCTTGAGCCACATCTTCACCTTTGCCAACGCCTTCGGCAACAATTACGATACTGTGACGTTTACCTCTGATAAAGTTATCGCGCATCCGGTCAGCAACTTCATTCAAATCATACGGCATTTCCGGCACAAGAATTGTTTCTGCTCCGGAAGCCAGTCCAGCATGCAGCGCGATATCGCCACAGTGGCGTCCCATAACCTCTACAATCGAAGAACGTTCATGGGAGGACATAGTGTCACGCAACTTGTTAATAGCGTCTACAACAACGCCAACCGCTGTATCAAACCCGATAGTGTAGTCTGTGAAGGAGATATCGTTATCAATCGTACCTGGCAAAGCCATAGTCTTGATACCAAGTTTACTTAATTTGTTAGCTCCTTTATAAGAACCATCTCCACCGATAACTACTAGACCATCGATACCCAGTTCATTAAGGATATCCGCGCCTTTTTGTTGTCCTTCCGGTTTCGTGAACTCCAGACATCTTGCAGACTGCAGAACAGTACCGCCACGTTGAATAATATCCCCTACACTGCGAAGATCCATTGGGAAAATATCGCGATTCAGCAGACCTTGATAACCACGTTGCACCCCAAATACCTCAATACCGAAATAAAGTGCGCTTCTTACAACCGCACGAACAGCGGCGTTCATTCCCTGTGAATCTCCACCACTAGTCAATACTGCGATTTTTTGAATTTTAGACATTCTGTTGTTCCTCCTTAAAATTGTGCGAAGCCTGATACATCTTATAAAAACAACTTCGCGACATGGTTACAAAAAGCGTTTGCGTATCCAACGGCTGTTAGCGAAGAAGAACAGTCTTGTAAGCGGACTGCCTTTCATCAGGCTTTTAGATACAGAGCGAACTTCCCGCTGTTCGCTAACTTTGGGATCAGATAAATAAAGTGCCAGCAATCCCTCAATCACCATACGATGCATCGAAGACTCTGGAAGATTTCGAACATCCTTACGGGCCCACTCAACCATTGCAGCGATCCGACTCAGCATGGTATCTGTGTCATCATAATAATTGCAGAAATTAAGATCACCGCCTGCTCGGTCCTCTTCCTGATCAATCAGATAATCCAGCATAATGTGCAGACCACATACATGCGGAAAATACGCAGCTCGAATCGAAGCCGCAGAAGCTTGGTTCAGCTTCGGATCACATGCGGAAAGAAATAACATAAATACACCTAGTGTTGATCCCGTTGCAGCCGAAAACTCATTCCATTGCAGATGCGGCGCTCGACTGCCCTGTTCCTCCCACCACTCCTTCAGGGCTGTTTCCCTGAGTTCCGGGCGGATGTGCTTATACACTTGTAAATCTGTATAGAGCACAGCCAGTTCTCGAATCTCCGCTGCAGCAGCGGAATAACCTGGCAACAAAGAAATCATTTCTTGGCATTTACGAACCAGCCTGTACAAATATCCGCCGTCATTCTGTTCACTTCGAAGCGCATAATAATTACCTGGCTCAGCATTTGGATCAATAGCATCCAGCATAGATTGATGCAGCAGCCTGAAATCTGCAGGATCAAGCGAAGTACTGCGATCACATAAGTTGTCCAGATAATCACTGATAGTTTGATAAGCAACAATTAGCGGAATCAGTATATGTTTCATCGATAAATTGCCGGCGGCATAAATACCACCGCCTATGCAATGAAACTCTTTAGTTTCAATGCTGGCAAGTGCTTGCTTCCGGAGCTCGGGATCGGGAATCCCGTTCGCATCTTGGCGCCAGAAATGGAGACATTCTCTCACTTCCGGCAGCACGTACTTATAGACCCTGTTCATAAGTCCCAGTGGACCACGCGGGCTAAGGTAACGGCCTTGCTCTAATTCACTCAATGACAGTGCCTCCACATTGTTGTCTCCTTATCCAAATCACCACTTATTATAATATGATCAGGCGTATTTGTACAAACAACAAAATCACTTTCGTAAAATCATGAAAGATTCAGAAATACAGCAGTTTTTAAAAACATCTCCCCATTGCTTTATGCTATACTAGGCATATTTCAATTTCGGAGGAGTGCAATCCATGTTTTCAAAACGGACCGGCAGCCTTTACAGTGATCAAAACTGGCTGCGTTCCTTTCTTTTTACCATATATGGTACCAGCGTCCTTGTAGTATCCTACTTTCCTTTATTCTACACACATTTAGGGTTTAGCAGTTCTCAGATAGGCTACTTGTATTCCCTCGGTCCCCTTATCTCCATCCTATCCAATCTATTCTGGAGTATGATAAGCGATAAGTTAGGCACCGTTCGAAAGATCATGTTCATACTACTTGCGGGTCAATTAGTAACTGGTCTTCTATTAGCCAGAGCGGCCGAATTTTCATCTGTCATGCTTATTTTGTCCTTCTTCTACTTCTTCTATTACCCAGTTTTTCCGCTTGCCGATACAATGGCTATCAAAGTTGCCGAAAGACACGGACGGAACTTCATTACCATTCGCGTTTTTGGCTCCTTAGGCTATTCTTTCTTTGCTCTAACCGTTGGCTATGCATTAAGAGCATTGGGCTCTACTTGGAGCTTGACCCTATGTATCATCATCATTATTGCTGCACTTTTAATTACCCTAGGTCTTAAGGATGTTAAAAGACCTGCTGTTATAGAAACAACGAATCAAGATAAGGACACAGCTGAAGCTGATAATAGCAAAAATGGACTTAAAGATATATTGTTGCAAAAAGAGGTGCTGTGGTTCTTCGGCTGTGTGTTTGTACTCGCGTTAGGCCATAGAATGAACGAAGCCTTTCTGACGATCAGTCTAAAACAACTAGGCGCAGGTGAGGAAATCATTGGCTGGGCATTGCTCGCGTCAGCTCTTAGTGAAATCCCTGTATTATTTATCCTCAGCAGATACGGCGACAAATTCAAAGAATTGCCCTTGCTGGCCTTGGGGAGTCTGATGTATGCTCTGCGTTTTCTTTTGATGTCCCTGGCGGATCATCCAGGCTCAATGATTGCCATTCAAGCCATGCACAGTATATCATTTGGTGTTTTTTATGTAACATCTGTCCGTTATATCACCCGGATTATCCCGGATCGCCTTCGGGCAACAGGTCTTGCCATTTTTACCGTCGTTTGGTCAAGTGCCTCTGGGCTGCTTAGCGGTACCTTTGGCGGCATTATTTATCAAGAGGCGGGGCGTTATATTTTTTATATAGTGGCTACGGGTTTCAGCTTACTTGCTTTTGCAGGGTTTCTGGGACAGCATTTATTGAAATCCAACCTGGAGCCGATCAATTATTTCAGAAAAAAGAACAAAAAAGCCTCCCTATAATTAGGGTTGGTATTATTCCATAATACAAAGAGGTCGTTGCACTCCCCTTCAATGGAGTGCAACGACCTTTTTCATTTAGGAGAACATCTATAGTGGGCGTAAAAAAACACAGTTCCCGAAAGAACTGTGTTCTGTAAGTTGGTAACCACTCTTGCAAGGGCTTGCCAAGTAAATTATATATTTGTAGCAGACAGCTTAACTGTCCTGCTGTTTCTTATAATTTTACTACGTTTTCAGCTTGCGGTCCGCGACTACCATCAGTGATGTCGAATTCTACTTCTTGACCTTCGTCCAAAGTCTTGAATCCTTCACCTTGAATTGCTGAGAAGTGTACGAATACATCTTCGCCGCCTTCTACTTGAAGAAAACCATAACCTTTTTCTGCGTTAAACCATTTTACTGTACCTTTCAATTGAACAACCTCCTAAAAATAACCGCCATATATGGCGTATAACTATAGTATACTGCAATCTTCTGTTCAAATCAATCAAACCCAACCCTTAATATATGATTTAATTTGCTTTTCCCTTCTCCAGTGCGTTATCATTGAGCCAAAAGCCAAAAATCGCCAGGGTGGTAATGATAATGATCAAAAAACATGAAATATACAAAACAGACAAATGGAATATGATGACGGTAGAAGTTCAAGGCCGCTACATTGTACTCCGCGAAATTTCCGATCAATGGGGAGAAGAAACACATACCTTCCTGAGTCGTCCAGCGATGATGCAATGGGTGAATAACCGCTTCAACAAAGAATCTTATAAAGACAATGAAGAAGAGTACAAAAACATCATTGCAGCTTTCAAACAGGTATAACAGGAAATGAATAACGAAAATCTCACGATTTATGTTGTCCTAGTCCTCTGTCTAGGCGCAGTATTAATTATGACCAAGGATCGTGTCCCGCCGAAACTAAAGCGGGGCATGGCCATGGCTGCGGTCGTAATGATTCTGTTTGCTTTCATCTTTGTTATTTATAGCTTATTGGCATAACTACCATATAAAGAAGACTAAATATTAATAATCAGGACTTAGCAGGACATAATAAGCTGACTCTACTTTTCAAAGAGGAGGACGTCATGCCTATTACACTCAAGTCCATCCCTCTTCTACTTGTGCTCAGCTTGCTACCGGGTGAAATATCATCCACAGTATTGCCGAGGGAGATTATGCCTACTACATCTCATCATTCTAGGAGGGTTTCTATGGAACAATTATTGAAGAGAAGTGAAGTACCTGCTGAGAATCGTTGGAAGCTTGAAGATATATTTGCCTCTCAGAAGGATTGGGATGCTGAATATGCTGAAGCTAAATCACTGATCAAAAAAGCTGCTGATTTCCAAGGTAAACTTGATTCCGCAGAAGCTGTGAAACAATGTTTTGAGCTGGATGACAAGCTGTCCGTCTCCACTGAGCGACTTTTTGTCTATGCTCATATGCGTCAGGATGAAGACACTGCTAATCCTGAATATCAAGCTTTGTCCTCCAAAGCGAAGAAGCTTGGGATCGAAGCAGGCGAAGCCTTTTCTTTTGTAACCCCAGAAATCTTGGCACTGCCTATTGAGAAGTTGGATCAATTTATTGCTGATCCTGAACTGTCCGCTTACACCTTCACTTTAAAAGAGATGAAACGTGAGAAAGCGCATGTATTGTCCAAGGCTGAGGAAGCTCTGCTTGCCCAAGTTGGAAACCTAGCACAAGCGCCTCAGAATATTTTTAGTATGCTGAACAACGCAGATCTGAAATTCCCTAAGATTAAAGATGAAGATGGCAAAGAGGTCGAGCTGACTCACGGCAACTATATCAAGTTCTTGGAAAGCTCCGATCGCGAGGTTCGCCGAAATGCTTTTAAAGCAGTCTATGAAACCTATCGTAAGCAAAAAAACACCATCGCAGCAACGCTTAGCGCCAATGTGAACAAAAACGTCTTTTTCTCACACGTCCGCAAGTATCCATCTGTAATGGAAATGTCTCTTTACGGTGATAACATTCCAAAAGAGGTATACACCAACCTGATCGATACGATTCATGAGAGTCTTCCTTTAATGCACCGTTACATGAAGTTGCGTCAAAAGCTGCTTGGTGTGGATGAGTTACATATGTATGACCTATTTGCACCACTAGTAGATGAATATAAGCTGGATATCACGTACGAAGAAGCGAAGAAAATTACCAAAGAAGGCCTCAAACCGCTGGGTGAAGATTATCTGAATGTGCTGCAAAAAGGCTACGACAATGGCTGGATTGATGTCTATGAGAACGAGAATAAACGCTCTGGAGCTTACAGCTGGGGCCCTTATGGCACACACCCATACGTCCTGCTGAACCATAACGATAATCTGAACAGTATGTTTACTCTGGCACATGAGATGGGTCATGCTCTACACTCTTATTTTTCAGACAACGCTCTGAACTATCGGGATGCACAGTATACCATTTTCCTTGCAGAGGTTGCTTCAACTACCAATGAAGCTTTGCTTATGGATTATCTACTCAAAAAGTCTACAGATCCTAAGGAAAAAATGTATCTGCTCACTTACTATGCCGATCAGTTCCGGACAACGATTTTCCGGCAAACAATGTTCGCAGAATTTGAAAAGATCATTCATCAGCGTGTTGAAGAGGGCGATTCGCTTACCCCTCAAGATCTTTCAAGTATCTACTACGACCTGAATGTCAAATACTACGGCAAAGAAATGGTTGTAGATCAGGATATCGAGATGGAATGGGCACGAATTCCGCATTTCTATAACAGCTTCTATGTTTACAAATATGCAACAGGCTTCTCGGCAGCGACTAGCTTTGCCAAACAAATCCTTGAAGAAGGTAAACCGGCGGTAGATCGTTACCTCGGCTTCCTGAAGAGCGGTGGCAGTGATTACTCCATCAATATTTTGTCAAAAGCAGGCGTTGACATGTCGTCTCCTGAGCCGATTCGCGAAGCGATGAGTGTGTTCGAAAGTGTTATCGAGCAAATGGAACAGTTGACCAAATAAGGCAGAGAGCTTAGTATTACATTAATCCCTTGCCCTATCTGGGCAGGGGATTTTATATTGTTATATCCCCCTGAGGAGGAAGAATTCAATGAGAATTCAATGGTCACTAATTGCGGGTCTAATCTTCGCGCTGCTAACCGCCATATTCGCAGTCATCAACGTTGATCCCGTTCAAGTCAATTTCGGTTTTGATGTGGTTAATATACCACTTATACTCGTTATTCTTGGCTGCGCGTTAATTGGCGGAATCATCGTGGGCTCTTACGGCATTTTTCGTCAATACAAACTACAAAAGCAAATTAAAAGCTTAACTGCTGAGCTTACCAAGCTTCGTGATGCCGACACTTCACTGGATTCTTTTAACACAGACAATGATGGCTTAACAGGAGGGCTTAACTAATGATTACCATTCAACCTAATGAAGACTACATACTTTCCATCCTAAAAAAAATACTCGACACCCCCAGCCCAAGCGGTTTCACCGCACAGGTAATGACACTAGTTGCTGAAGAAGCAGCTGCGCTGAACGTACCTTTAAGCTGGAATGAAAAAGGCGGCGTAATTCTTAACGTCCCTGGCCTAGATCCCTCTCGTACTATTGGCATCAGCGCTCACGTGGATACACTTGGTGCCATGGTCCGCTCGATTAAAGCTAATGGTACACTGCGTCTGACCTCTGTGGGTGGCTTCGCCATGCACAGCATTGAGAATGAATACTGCACGATCCATACCCGTAGCGGCAAAACTTATACAGGAACCATCTTAACCAGCCATCCATCTGTTCACGTATATCCAGATGCTCGTGACTTCAAACGATCAGAGGAGAACATGGAAGTACGTATTGATGAGCTGGTATCTTCTAAAGAAGACGTACTCAAGCTTGGCATTTCCGTCGGAGATTTCATTTCTTTCGATGCACGTGCAGTGATTACGCCTAGCGGTTACATTAAATCCCGTCATTTAGATGACAAAGCAAGCGTGGCTGCCCTTCTCGGATTGCTGGAAAGTATTAAACGTGAAGGTTGGAAACCTCTCCACAACCTTTCTTTCCTCATCTCTAACTACGAGGAAGTGGGACATGGTACAGCTTGGATTCCTGGTGAAATCAATGAAATGATTGCCGTCGATATGGGCGCCATGGGTGATGATCTCAGCTGTAAAGAAACCGATGTATCCATCTGTGCTAAAGACTCTTCCGGCCCTTACGATTATGTTATGACAGGTCGTTTGATTGAACTGGCAGAAGCACTAGCAATTCCTTATGCCGTTGATATTTATCCTATGTACGGCTCCGATGCTTCCGCAGCGCTCAGAGGCGGAAACAATATCCGTGCAGCATTGATTGGCCCAGGTGTACATGCCTCCCACTCCATGGAACGTACGCATAAGCAAGCTGTAGTGAACACTGCTAAGCTTCTCGCTGCTTATGTGGGGACAAACTGAGGGTAGCTCTGGCAAGCTGAACCAGCTCTGGAGGCGCAGACAGGGACTTATCGTCTCACTTCTGGTGTTATTGATAGTGGGGTTAGCGCTATCGTTGTTTCTGGTATTTAGAAATCATAAGGAAGATCCCTTTAAAGGTCTTCCTCACGCCTATAGCTTTTTGGAAACAGTGAGTACAGATAACGTGCAGCTCTATATGATGTCACTTTCACCTGAAGATATTAAGCTCAGGGCCGCGGGTGTCCCTTTACGGCAAGTTAATGCATATGGGATTAACGGTGGTTTTTTCTATCAAGATGCGCTTTTATCCATGGCTATCATGAATGATACTCCAGTCAACGGAGCCCAGAAGGGTTATGGGTCTGGCTGGTTCAATGCTAAATACGCACGTGGAACCCTTGTCTGGGATGGTGCCAGCCGTAGCTTCTCCGTACAGGTTGTCTCTTCTGGAGAAGAATTGAAGATTACTGATCGCCAGCATTATTTTGCGCAAGGTGGCATTAGTATGAATCTGGGACACGAAGACTTATGGGAAGCGGCAGTAGCTGAAGAGCATCTTCCTTACGCTGATGAGAAACGCCTGCGCTCAGGCATGGTGTATGACATCACAG
Source organism: Paenibacillus sp. FSL E2-0190 (assembly GCF_037992965.1). Taxonomy (NCBI): domain Bacteria; kingdom Bacillati; phylum Bacillota; class Bacilli; order Caryophanales; family Paenibacillaceae; genus Paenibacillus; species Paenibacillus sp. FSL E2-0190. The sequence continues at coordinate 2,435,642 of NZ_CP150306.1, read as the reverse complement.
GAAAGCTCTGGCTGATTGTTACCCCAACGCTCTCAACAGCGGCAGAGTTCCGCTCAGCGATCCTCCAGACAGTTCCTGCTAAGGGTCTGGAGGGCATCTTCTTGGACGGAGATGGCTCTTCCCAGATGAATGCGAAGGAAATCATTGTACCCGGCGATTCTCGGTCTGTAGTACAAATGATTGCTGTGGACGGAACGAAATAAATAAGTAGAAAAATAAAAGAGTAGAATTCTCCAATTAGTGGAGGATCCTACTCTTTTTTTGTTTATTGGTGGTTCACTTGTTCTTCAACAGACACTGCCGGAATTTCCGGTGGTCATCACTTTTGTCTGGTGCTTACGGACCCAGATGGCGTTATTCGCAAATTATTAGCCTTTGGAGCATTGTTTCGGACCCAAGCGACGTTATTCACGCAAAAAAGGAACGTATTGGGTGCTTTTAGTGTCAATAGCGATTGTGGTGTCCGTTAACATTCCAAATGGGTTATAATGCTGCGTTTAAGGTCAGCTGTGTCCGGGTAGTGATTTGTAAGAATCACTGTGATTTAAAAGCCAGCCTCAATCCCAGACTTGCTCCAGTTTATCTGAATAATAAGAAATGGCCTTACTGTAACTTCTTATCCCTTCATCCGCAGAGGTTTCTGCCAACAGCTTAAGCAGCAGCTCCATCGCTTGACTATGCTCTCCAAGATTGTGCAAGGTCATGGCTAGGAACGCCGGAAATTCCTTATTCTCCGGGTACTCCTGAACAGCCTGCATCAGAAGACCTTTTGACTTCTCGTATTCTCCGAGTGTCCGGTAGGTGCTGCCCAGTCCCAATAGAGCGCCAACTCTCTGCTCAGAAGGTAATCCTAACGCCAAGCTTTTCTCATAAAAGGGTACTGCCGCCCGCTCCAAACCCAGCACATCATGCGTCCAGGCCAATTGATATAGAAGTTCAGCGTCCCCAGCATTCTGCTCATATAGCTCAAACAGCATCATTTTGGCTTCTTCCGCTTTACCAGCGTTGCGTAGGGCTACGGCAGCTTTAAGTTTATCTTCCACACAGAGCTCCCCTATTTTCATTCAAAGCCATCCAACGGGTTTAAGCCTTACCAGCTATTTTCTCCGCAAGCTCGTTCAGATAGGTCCAGCGTTCCATAAGACGCTCCAGCTCTGCTTCGGCTAGGCGTTGCTCCTCTACTAGCTCCTGCAGCCTTCCAGAGTCAGCAAAAGCTGCCTCCATCTGTACACTAATATCCGTCAAGCGTTGCTCTGCAAGCTCAATTTGCTCATCAATGCCCTCATATTCACGCTGTTCCTTGAAGCTGAATTTGAGTTTTGTTTTGGGAGCCGTTGAAGCTGCAGGGTTGCTGGCAGTGTCCGCGGCCTCTTTTTGCTTTGAGCTTCCTTCTTTGTTCGGTTCTCCAATGCGTGACGGTACATTTTTGGCCAGCCATTCTTCATATTCCGTATAATCGCCAACGTGAATCCGGATATCGCCATTTTCAAAAGCAATCAGCTTATCTATCGTACGGTCCAAGAAATAACGGTCATGGGATACGGTAAGGACGACACCCGGAAATTCATCCAGATAATCTTCCAAAACAGCCAATGTGCCGATATCCAAATCGTTCGTAGGTTCATCCAAAAGCAATACGTTTGGAGCTCCCATCAATACACGAAGCAGATACAAGCGTCTTTTTTCGCCACCAGACAGCTTGGAGATCGGTGTCCATTGCATCGCAGGAGGGAACAAGAAGCGTTCCAGCATTTGACCAGCCGTAATCACACTGCCGTCTGCTGTCCGTATCACTTCTGCTTCTTCCTTCACGTATTCAATGGCACGCATACTGTCATCCATATCCTGATGCTCTTGTGTAAAGTAACCAAGCTTAACCGTAGCGCCAAGCTGAACTTCACCTTTATCGGGTTGCAGCTGACCTGCAATCATATTTAAGAGTGTGGATTTGCCGCTGCCGTTCGGGCCGACGATGCCCACTCTATCCTGGGGTACAGCGATATAGCTGAGATCTTTGATTAGCTGACGACCATCCAACGCTTTCGACAGGTCATTAATTTCAATGATCTTGCGACCTAAACGTGTAGAAGCCACAGAGATATCCAATGAACCGTTCGAGCTGCTTCCCGTACTCTCTTTCAGCTTCTCGAAGCGGTCGATTCTTGCCTTCTGTTTTGTTGAACGGGCTTTGGCACCGCGACGAATCCAAGCCAGCTCTGTACGCAACAGATTCTTACGCTTCTGTTCGGCAGAGGCTTCTCGTTCTTCTCGATCGGCTTTAAGCTCTAGAAACCGTGAATAGTTAGCTTCATAACGATAAAGCTGGCCACCATCTAGCTCTAGCATGACACTAGCCACACGCTCCAGGAAGTAACGATCATGCGTCACCATCAAAAGAGCGCCGCGCCGTTTCTGCAAATATTGCTCCAACCAAGCCACGGAATCCGTATCAATATGGTTGGTAGGCTCATCAAGAATCAGCAGTTCAGAGGGGGTAATCAGTGCAGCTGCCAGAGCCACACGTTTACGTTGTCCACCAGAAAGTGTGTCCATTAACGCATCAAACTTTAAGATGCCTAGCTTGGTAAGCACGCTTTTGGCTTCACTCTCCAAATGCCATGTTCCCGCAGCGTCGATCGCCTGCCCAATCTTTACTAGTTTTCCTTCCAGTTCAGCATTACCAGGCTGCTGTTCAAGCTGGGACATAGTCTCCATATACTCACGCATGGTAGCAAGGTCTGGATCATCCCCGGCGAACACTTGCTGCAAAACTGTATTCATAGGATCATAAGGAGGATTCTGCGCCAAATATTGTACTCTTACATTATTCCCGATGGCAATTTGTCCACCATCCGGAGTATCCAGACCGGCAATAATCCGTAAAAAGGTTGATTTACCCGTTCCATTCACACCGATTAAGCCAATTTTATCCCGATCGTCCATACCAAATGAAGCGTCGCTAAAGAGTACTTTCTCGCCATAACTCTTGGAAAGATGTTCCACGGTCATAATATTCATGCTATTTCCTCGCTTGCCTTATATTTTCATAAAACCGGCCCGCATCTAACCAATGCTATTTATCCGGTCTATCATCCTATCCAAAATTCAGGTGATCATGGCCCCTCTAATAAAAAGACCAGCAGCGAAATCAGCGCGTTTATACGCGTCCTCCTCCGTAAAAGACGGATCAAATAAAATATCCATCTTCAAACGATCCAGCATCCCTATGTAGGACTGTGCCATAAGCTCAGGCTCGGATGCTCCACCTTCTAATAATACCTTGACCACATCTTGCATGTATTGCTCCATAAATTGAGTCATATACGCCACTAATTCAGGATTATTGTTAGGGGCACGGAAAAAGAGCTTCGTATGCCGCTTGCGTTCATAATAATAATTCAAGTGATGTTTAGCAATGATCGAAAGTTTACCGGCCAAAGTATCACTAGCCTTCAGCCTTTCCTGTAATTGCAGGAGAAACCCCTCACAATCGCGGCGCGTCACTGCCATGAATAATTCTTCCTTGCTCTTGAAGTATAAATAAACGGTGCCCTTTGCTATCCCGGCTTGCTCCGCCACTTCCGACATCTTCGTTTCGTAAAATCCACCTGAACCGAAGAGCTCGTATGCGGCATCCAGAATAGCAGTATGTTTTTGATTGGATGTGCTACTCATCGGTCCCTCCCTAAACTGTGCCGTTCAAAGCTTAAATTCAAATGCTAAATGATCATGCTCAGCAGTAAGGCTGCCGTACCTCCTAGGATAGAGCTGATGGCATTGACTGCGTCATTGCTCATCCACTTCCAGCCTCTTGCGTGTACAGCTGGAGCCCCACAATGCTGTGAGCCTTCCACTTCGCGGCCGCATACGGTACAGCGGTTCATCTGCTGCACGGTTGCACCAAGGATAGAGTCGGCAAAGGCGCCGACTAATCCTCCGGCAAGTCCTGCTAGGGTAAGCAGCACGAAAGAGTGATCCGGCATGCCGGATATCATACGCAGCAGCCAAGCTGACGCACCGATGAGTGCGCCTCCTGCTGCTGCCGCCAGCGTACCTAAGCTGGATACACCACCCGAAGCTCCGGCAGGAAGAACTTTACCCGTAAGGACAGAACGAGGCGGTTTCTTGCTCAGTGTTCCGATCTCCGTAGCCCATGTATCCGAGGTTACTGTAGCCATTACACCAATAAATAGGAACCCCCATAGCTCATTCGGGAAGATCGCATTCAGAAAAACCAGAACCATGCCAAGTCCACCGTTAGCAAAGACCTGCCCGGCATCGCGGCGGCCCGTCTTAGCATACGTCAGCTCTAATTCTGCTTTATTATCATGATGAAGTTTGGACAGCAGGCTTGAAGTGATGAAGAAGATCAGCAATATCCCAAACCAAAAAGCATTTCCGGCACCAAAATAAATAGTGCCCATCACTACCGCGGCAATCATGCCAGAGAGACTTAAAGACTGCTTCCAATATGCCGCTCCCGCAACAATCAAAGCGCCTAAAGCGCCAATAACCCACTGCATAGATTCATCTCCAACAGATCTATTAACCGATCAGGCAAGTCCCCATCAGCTTGTCGCCCCAGTACAGCTCGAAAGCGTCGCCAGCTACAGTAGGACCCACGCCTGCCGGAGTACCTGTAAATATCACATCGTCTTTCCCTAACCCGTAGCGCTCGGCGATAAAACCAACAATTTTTTGAAGTGAAAAAATCATGTTTTTAACATTGCCGCGTTGTACTTCCACCCCATTTTTCACCACTGTAAAATCAGTTCCCTCCAGCTCTTCCTTATCTGGAAACGCTATGTAAGGGGTGAGTGGTGCGGCATTTTTAAAGCCTTTAGCTGGCGTCCACGGCAAACCTTTCTTCTGCAGATCATTATGCACATCACGCAGCGTGAAATCCAGTCCCAGTGCCATTACATCTACCAGATCCTCCACGCTCATGCCTGGTGTATAATCACGTGCAATACGCAGTACAAGTTCACCTTCATAATGAATCTGACCCGCATCCTTTGGCAGCTTAATTACTGCTTTATCGAGGGAAACAGCCGCATGTGAGGGCTTCATGAAGATGAGCGGCTCCACGGGCACATTGTTACCCAATTCCTCCGCGTGTAGCTTGTAGTTGCGTCCAACACAATATAGATTATTAACAGCAGCGCACATAAACAGTCAGCTCTCTTTCCCATCGATTTGGATTATTTATACCTTCAGAAAGGTGTCGCCCCATATATCCGGGCGGTTTGTACAGATCATTATATCAGAATGCATGTCGGCTAAGCGACGCATCTCTTTCGCTTTGTTCACAGTCCAAGCCATAATTTCCACCCCACGCTCGGACAAAAGCTTAGCCAGTCTAGGATTCAGACGCGAGAAGCTAATCGAAAGTAAAGAGCAATCCAGTTCATGCAGCCTGCGTGCAGGATTGCCAAATCTGGAATCAAAGATCAATCCGGTGCGAAAACGGGGATCAATTTCCTTGACTTTTTTTAATGCTCCAGTATCAAAAGAGGTCAAGATCACGTCGTCCCGCATACCTTTTGCAGAAATAAGATCCGTCACCGTCTTCTCAATGCCAGGATACATATCTCCCACTGTTTTCAGTTCAATATTCAGACGCAATCTTCCAGAGGCTAGTGACAGCACCTCTTCCAAAGAAGGCACCCGCTCGCCCTGAAAAACACGCCCTTTCCAGCTCCCCGCATCCAGACGCCGGATATATTCCCAGTCCATGTTCTTCACCTTGCCATGACCATTGGTCGTCCGGTCCAACGTATAATCATGAATGACAACAGGAACGCCGTCTTTGGAGAGCTGGACATCAATTTCCATCCAGTGCACAAAGGGCATGGCAATCGCCATCCGAATGGCTGCCAATGTATTCTCTGGAGCTTTACCGGAAAACCCTCGATGGGCTACACACAAATTGTTCATCATAAGGACCTCCCAGGAACCCTATTTGGTAACTTGAGTGACTTTACCGTCGCTGCCGATCTTTACCCGTCCTGCGGATAGAGCTTCTACTCTTTTTAACAAAAGCTTTCCATCCACTTCGTTCATTGGCACAGGCTGTGCTAGCTCGGCTTTCATAGGCTTCAGCTTTAAGGAGCATTGACCTTTTACACTACATTCCGCCTGAAAAACCGCAGTTTCCCAAGTGGCAGGCACTGTAGATCTCGTAAAAATAAAATTCCCGGTGCTGTAGGCAATCCATTTGCCCTTGTATGGCTCCACGCCTTGCAACACATGTGGATGGCCGCCAATGACAAGATCGGCTCCTGCATCGATAAAGCTATGGCCCAGCGACTGTTGCGTTTTATCATATTGTTCTACCCGTTCTTTACCCCAATGGACCACTACGACCACCAAATCGGCTTTCTTTTTGGCTGCAGCAATAGCCTTCAGTCCTTCTGCACTATCATATACGGAGGCAAGTCCCGGCTTATTTTTCCCTGCCATCCAATCCGACGCAGGAATCACCCGGGTGAATCCCAGCAAAGCGATCTTAATGCCCTTACGTTCAAAATATTGCGCCGAATATGCTTCTTTACTGTTAAGCCCCGCACCCACATAAGGAATTCCTCTTTCAGCAAGGTGGTTAAGGGTATCCCGCAAGCCTTGCTCTCCTTGATCAAGCGTGTGATTATTCGCCATATTTACTGCGTCCACACCCGCTGACTTAAGCGCATCCAGAGCGAGTGGTGATCCTTTGAATACAAATTGCTTATTAGTGGCACTTACGCCACCTGTGGTCACTGGAGTTTCCAGATTCAAGATCGTAAGATCATCTTTCTTGAACAGACCCTCCAATGCGGCATACGAATAATCATAACCTTTCTTCTCCAGCAGTTCTCCAGCTTTCCCGGAAAATATAACATCTCCACCAAAATTCAAAGTTACCGTCTTACCAGACGCGTTATCATCTGACGGCAGACCAGACACTGCATCATTATTTGCTGATTCCGAGCTGTCCTCATCCTTCGCAGGGGTCGCTGTCGCTTCAGGAGCTTGTGTTTCAATAATCTCTTCGGGCTCCTCCTGCGGTGTAGGCGTTGGCTCTGGAGTTGCCGTAGGAGAAGGGCTTGGCGTCTCTGTAGCTTCAGGCGTTGCAACTGCAACCACCGGAGGTGCTGTCTGAGGCTGATCACTACTCTCTGGTATAGGCGTAGCTGTCGCTTCTGCTACCGGAGGCGGTGAGGCGCTTTTCTTGTCAGGGTCATTCGTAAAGCTATAAGTCAATAACACGGTAATCATCAAAAGAAGACCTGCATTGATCCAAGCCCAGGCCGTTCTGCGCTTGCGTTTGCTCTTATGTTTGTTCTTTTGTCTAGAACGCGATCGCGGCGGATACATGGTTTCTGTGATCTCCTCTACTCTCAAATTGTTTTTATTATAGCATATCTATCACAGCACCCTACAAATAAGAGAGTCGATAGAAATAGAAAATTTTACTAACTAAAGAAAAACAGTGAAGCGCCTCATGCTTCGCTTCACTGTTTTATTTAGTCATCGTACTCACATTTCATTCATTAGCTGTTTAGCAACGCTTTCCGCAATAAGCTTGGACTGCTTGATGCAATCTGGCATTGCTATGCCATTAAATCCGGCGCCAATGACATACACACCAGGAAGCGAAGTCGCTAAATCTTTGCGGAATTCGGTAATATTATCAAGATGTCCTATAGGATACTGCGGCATGGAATGCTCTAAGCGGGTGATTTCCGTAAATATTGGTTTCGCAGTAATGCCCATGATCTCTCGTAAATCTTTAAGCACAAGCTCCGTCAAAGCCTCATCAGGCAGCTGAACATTCTGTTCATCACCAGAACGACCCACATAACAGCGCAAAAGCACCTTATCATCAGGAGCCGTATGCGGCCATTTCGTAGATGTCCATGTGCAGGCAGTAATATTTCGCCCTTCTTTACGAGGCACAAAAAAACCTGATCCATCATATTCGTTAACAATATCCTTTTTGTTAAAAGCCATGACTAGATTCGCTACTGAAACATAATCCACCGCTTCCAGCGCCGTAACCTCCATATGGGGACGAAGTAAGTCAGCAGCCGAAAAATTAGGTGTAGTGATATATACATCATCTGCAAGCAACCGTTCGCCATTCTCCAGCTCTACCTCATAAATAGAAGGACTCCCAACAGCCTGAATAGAAACTACGTTAGATTCCGTCCGTTGTTCTACATCATGTAGCTCATAAATCAGACTATGCACGAGGCTTTGCAGCCCTTTGCGGAACGTCAAGAAGGTACTCTGTGTAGTACCTTCCTGTACCTTTTTATTCTTTCGCCCTGTGCGCATTCCACGAATAAGGCTGCCATACTGTTGTTCTAATTGTCCAAATTGCGGAAAAGTAGCATGCAGGCTAATTTTTTGTATATCTCCGGCGTACATGCCAGAGAGGAGTGGCTCGGTTAAGTTCTCCAGCACTTCAGACCCTAGACGGCGCTCAATAAGCTCACCAAGCGATTCGTCTTCATCATTACGCCGCGGAGGAAGAATAAAATCCATCATCGCACGTATTTTACCCCCAAACGAAACTAACCCACTTGATAAAAAAGGTTTCAGTTCGGTAGGGATACCGAGTACAAGACCGTTTGGCAAAGGATTAAGCTTGTCCCGCTGCAAGATATATCGCTTCTTAGCAAGAGGGTTAGCGGATACCAGCTCGTGATCCAATTCCAGTTCCTTAGCCAGCTCGCACATCTCCGCCCTTTCCGCCAGAAATGAATCCGGTCCCTTTTCAATCACAAAACCATCGCGATGTAAGGTTTCAATCTTTCCACCGAGGTTTTTCTCTTTCTCAAGCAAGACAATATCAGGCTTAATACCCGCTTCTTTATAAAATTTACGAATATAAAAGGCGGCGCTGAGTCCGCTCAGCCCTCCGCCTATGATAACAATTTTTCTTGTGGGGCCAATCATGATTGAGCGGCCTTCATCTGCTCCAGTCGTTTACGAATTACATCGCTCAATACAGACATATATGCGGGATCACTATTCAGTGAGTCAATCCGCATAAGACGCATATCAAGCTCTGCAGCTACGGCTGTTGCCTCAATATCGAGATCGTACAGTACCTCTAAATGATCGGATACGAATCCGATAGGGGCCACCAATACGTATTCCACCTGTTCTTTACTAAGCTGTTGCAGCGTGTCCAGAATATCTGGACCAAGCCACGGTTCAGCTGTGCGGCCAGCACTTTGCCAAGTAAACTGCCAGTTGGTTATGCCTGCTTGAGCTGCAATTGCCTGCGAAGTTTCCAGCAGCTGATCCCGATATGGATCACCCATAGCCAGAATACGTTCTGGAAGACTATGAGCGCTGAATAATACGCGAATCTCATCACGGGTCGCACCTGCTTCAATATATTGATCCAGCTTCGCCGACACTCTTTGGCTTAACACATCAATCAATTCAGGATGCATATGGTAACTCTCCACAAAACCCATGTCAATCTTGCATGCATCAGCCTTTTCCTGCGCACGCTTGATGTAGCTCCCTACACTCATACTGGAATAGTGTGGCGCCAAAACAATACCCACTGCTTGAGTAATGCCATCCTTCGCCATAGCCTCCACGCCGTCCTCAATAAAGGGACTGGCATGCTTCAAGCCTTGATAGCAGACAAATTCAACATCCGCTCCCGCTTTATCCGCATTTAATGCTGCTTGTAAAGCTTCTACTTGCCGGTCTGTATTCTCCCGCAGTGGGAATACCCCCCCGACGATTGCTTCATAACGGTCGGTTAACTCTTTAAGCTGCTCCGCTGTTGGCGGATTCCCCCGTCTAATATGCGTGTAATAAGCTTTAACATCTTCTAGGCTCTTAGGAGTGCCATACGACATGACGAGAACACCTATTTTTACTGTCACGGATTCCGTCCCCTTTACAATTTAATAGCGTGGAACAAATAAATTCTTATATTTTTACGAACGTTGCTTAGCCGTTTCTTGTAATACTTCCTGAGAATAAGCGTGAATATACTCCGTCAATTCTCTAAGTTTGTCTAATGAGGCCTCCGGGAATAATCCATGGCCCAGATTGAAGATATAACCTGGCTCAAGCACACCTTCATCGATCAGTGCTTTCGCGCGTTCTTTCAAGAGGTCCATCGGAGCTGTAAGCAAATATGGATCAAGATTTCCTTGAATCGCAAATTTATTGCCTATTCTGCGTCGACCTTCAGTCAAGCTAACTCGCCAATCCAGCCCGATTACGTCTGCTTGAAGCTTCGTAAGGCTTGGCAGCAATTCTCCAGAGCTTACGCCAGGAAAGTATATTTTAGGTACATCAAGATCAGATAATTCGGAAAAAATACGAGAAACCGTCGGCAGCACGTACGTTTCAAAATCGCGTGGAGCAAGCGCACCAACCCAACTGTCGAACAATTGGAAGGCTTTGCCTCCACTCCGCACATGACTTCGGAGGTAAGTGATAATCATATCGCCTAGCTTGTCCATCAGCATTTCCCAGACACGGGGTTCACTGTACATTAGCTCTTTCGTACGGATATATCCTTTGGAAGGTCTACCTTCGATCAAATAGCTGGCAATTGTAAACGGCGCGCCTGCAAAAGTGATCAAAGGAACGTCCAGTTCCTTATCCAGAATAGCAATCGTTTCCAAAATGTGGCTCAGATCACCCTCCACATCAATGGGTTTTAGTCTCTCCACATCAGCTGCACTACGGATCGGATTCTCAATCACTGGACCGATATCCTTAACGATATCGAATTTCACTCCGATTGAAGCAACTGGATTCATAATGTCGGAATACAAAATGGCCGCATCCACACCCAGCTTGCGAACGGGCATCATGGTTACTTCTGCCGCCAGCTCAGGCTGCTTGCAGATTTCAAGCAACGAATACTTTTCCTTAATTTTACGGTACTCGGGATCATAACGGCCGGCCTGCCGCATGTACCATACGGGAACGTGCTCCGTGTCCTGCTTTCTGCAGGCGCGGATAAAAGTGTCATTGTAGGTCATGATAAGATCTCCATTATATTTTATTAGATTTTTTAATCGGCATATCTACTATTATGCCCTTTTTAAAAGCTTGTAACAACTAATACGAAGAGTTTGGAATGACAATCCTATGACATTACTATGACATGTGTTGCACACATGAAGCTGCAAAAAATGATATACTGATAAAATGGCATTTTTTCCGTGAATCATATATTCTCTGAAATTCTTTGAAAGGATGTGAAAGCACTATGAAGAAATGGGAGACCTGGAAGGTCAACCTCTTAGTGCTTTGGTTCGGGCAATTTTTGGTGAATGCTGGAATGACAATGATTACACCCTTCCTGACCTTGTACCTTGCGAAGGATCTTGGTGTCCAGGGTGAACATGAAATTGGAATCTGGGCGGGACTTATTTTTGCCGCAAACTTCTTAACCTCTTTCATATTCCAGCCATTATGGGGCAAGCTTGCAGACAAATATGGACGCAAAATCATGTTGCTGCGTTCCAGCTTTGGGATGGCTATTGTCATGGTATTAATGGGCTTCGCACAATCCCCTTTACAGCTGCTCCTGCTCCGTCTCTTAAACGGTACAATCTCTGGCTTCAATCCCGCCTCCATCGCACTGGTGTCAGGTACTACCCCCAAAGAACGTATGGGCTTCTCCATGGGATTGATGCAATCAGGATCTGTAGCAGGAACAATTCTAGGGCCACTGATTGGTGGCTTACTTGCCGATTTAATCGGATTTCGGCCGATTTTTTATGTCGTTGGAGCCTTGCTCTTTATCGCCTCTCTGCTGGCATTATTTCTTGTTAAAGAAAAATTCGACCGCGCCGAAGCCGCACAAGAGCCACAGGTTTCTGTACTCGCAGGCTTGAAGGAATTAATCAAAATCCCTCAGCTTCCAGCTCTATTCGGTGTAACCTTTCTGCTGCAATTTGCAATGATTAGTCCTATGGCCTTGTTGCCACTTTATGTAGAAAAATTAAATGGACCCGCTGAGAATATAGCCTTCTTGGCCGGGATGGTCAGTGCCGTTACAGGGATCTCCAATATGCTGGCTTCTCCCTTGCTTGGGAAGCTAAGTGACAAAGTCGGCGCACATCGTATTCTGACCTATGCGTTAATTGGCGCTTCACTCTTCCTAATTCCGCAGGCATTCGTAACTAGTGTCTGGCAGCTGATTATAGTCCGTTTCTTAATGGGAGTCTTCATGGGCGGACTGTTGCCCAGCGTTAATGCGCTTATCCGCTCCTATACCCCTGACGGAAAAGAAAGCCGCGCATTCGGCTTCAACAGCAGTACATTGGCGCTAGGCAATATGCTGGGAGCTATCTTGGGCGGCTTTCTATCAGGTTACATCGGAATTGAGGGGCTTTTCATTATATCCGGCTGCTTGCTGCTGGTTAATACGATTTGGGTTCGATTGAAGCTGTACAAAGTAACAACACCGCGGTTATTTCGCTAATCAGCTATTTGACCATCGCTAGTGCCAGTCCATCATAGGCAGGCAGACATGTACTGATAAGACGTTCATCCGTAGCGATCATCTCATTGAAGTGGCGCACAGCCAGGATGGCAGGACCATTTCTATCTGTATTTAAGGTCCGTCCACGGAGAAAAATATTATCACCCGCAATGATCGCTCCTGGATTGGCCAGCTTGATGGCATATTCCAAGTAGTTAGTGTAGTTCAACTTATCTGCGTCAATGAAAAAGAAATCGAACCTAGCGCCCTCTGCTTCCAGTGCCTTCAGGCTGTCCATTGCGGGTCCTATTCTATACTCCGTAGTATCCCCGAAGCCTGCCAGCTCTAAATTACGGCGGGCAAGCTCGGCATAGTCGGCTCTCAGCTCTAGCGAAGTCAGTGTGCCACTTTCAGAGAAACCGCGGGATAAGCAAATTCCGCTGTAACCGCCAAGTGCGCCAATTTCCAAAATACGCTTAGAGCGAGACAGTCTAACTAGCATGGTGAGCAGTCTTCCGTACCCCGGCTCGACAGACACCGGCGGCATGCCTGCTTGAACGATTGCTTCTTTTACTCGAAGCAGAATTTCGTCCTCTGTATAAAGTTGTTCACTGTATTCTTCTTGCGTAAGCATAAAGATTCTCCTTTGAGGATCCCCCGTTTGCTCATAGTAAGGGATGACGGGGAACATTTTATGATTTATGGAATGCCGGGCATTGTGAAGTGTCCCACATTCCCCTATACTTGTATGGATGCTTTAAAGGACGACAATGTCGTCTCTTCTTATTGTACTGGCTTTTAGTATTTATCTACAAGTTAAACGGAGTTGAGAGTATTTGAGCAAATTACAATTAATCGCTACTGCCCCTATGGGTTTAGAAGCTGTGGTAGCGCGCGAATTAAACGAACTGGGTTATGAGACCAAGGTCGAGAACGGACGAGTATTATTCAGCGGTGATTACATCGATATCTGTCGCTGTAACTTGTGGCTGCGTACATCTGACCGCGTATTGGTTAAAATGGGCCAATTCCCTGCTAAAACCTTTGACGAGTTATTCGAAGGGGTTAAAGCCTTGCCTTGGGAAGATTGGATTCCAGAGAATGGAGAATTCCCGGTTGAAGGACGGTCCCATAAATCACAACTAACGAGTGTACCCGCTTGCCAAGGGATTGTCAAAAAAGCCATCGTCGAGAAGCTGAAGCTTTCGTATCATACAGACTGGTTCCCGGAGAACGGTCCTCGATATGTGATCGAGGTGATTTTATTAAATGATATCGCTTTGATCACATTAGATACCACAGGACCCGCGCTTCACAAACGGGGTTACCGCAGACATGCAACAGAGGCTCCGCTGAAGGAAACAATGGCTGCTGCACTAATCCAGCTTAGCCGCTGGAATGGCCATCGGCCGCTGTTCGATCCATGTTGTGGTTCGGGAACACTGTTAATTGAAGCTGCCATGATCGCTTGGAATATTGCTCCAGGACTACGCCGCTCATTTCCATCTGAACATTGGCCAGTCATTCCGAAACATCTTTGGGAAGAGGCTCGTGAAGAAGCTTTTGATGCTGTGCGCGACGATTACCCTTTGCAATTAACGGGTACGGACATCGATCCAGAAGCAATTGAAATTGCTGAAGCCGCCGCCAAGAGTGCTGGACTGTCCGGAGAAATTACCTTCAAAGTGATGGCTGCCGCCAAAGCAAGACCTGAAGGAGAATATGGTTGTATCATTACTAACCCTCCATATGGGGAACGGATCAGTAATGATAAAGAAGTGGAGAAGCTGACCCGCCAGTTTGGTGAAATGATGATATATCTGCCAACATGGTCATTTTTTGCGATCAGCCCTTACAAGGAATTCGAACAATTTTACGGTCGTAAGGCAGACAAACGCCGCAAACTGTATAACGGACGTATCGAGTGTCAATATTATCAATACTTGGGTCCACTTCCACCTAGAAATCCGAAATAATTAGGATCACCATTGTTTTGAATGCAGAACGGACATCTACTTCGTATGAGGAGGATGTCCGTTTTTCTCCGAGTATAAGACTGTTTTAGTTTAGCGCCTATAACTTTTCGCTCATATATTTCTATGAGAAACGTTTATCATCTGAAAAAGACAACAACATTGTTTATTCTGGTTTTATTTATTTTCTGTGTTAGGAGGTTTTATAATGTCTGACTTTCCATCAATTCGGAGCAACAGAACCGTAACAAGTACAATAGCTGCTGTGATTCGCTCCCGATATATCGGTTATCTCCTTTTTCTTGGCATCATGCTGGCCAAGTTATTATTTCTGCATAGTGGGCTGCATGCTCCCAATATAGATATGAACCGGCAGGACAAATGGATTGCTGTAGGTTCAGTCATGTTATTGTCTTTTTGGACCCTGTGGCTTCCCCGCCGGGGACAGACGATAGCGTTGTTAAGTATAAACTTGCTTCTGACACTGCTTATTTATTCGGATATCGTCTACTATCGTTATTTTCAGGATTTTATCACGGTACCCGTATTGTTTCAGGCTGGACAGATGGATGCGCTTGGTGGAAGTATCTTCGCCCTACTGCGTCCTTCCGATCTTTATTTGTTCGCTGACTGGCTTCTGCTTATTGCCTATGGAATCGGAATAGGGTTCTACCACCGGAAAACCCATACATACTTGTCTAATGCCGCCCCTCGCCGTTATGGGCAATCTCACTCTTATTCTCAAAACGGTTATTCCCGCCGCTCTTCACGCCTGAGCAGGATGCTAAAAAGAAGCGTGAATGGCATCGTTGCTCTGGCGCTAGGTTGCGCGCTGACCTTTGGCCCTATCCACACCTATGCTACTACCTGGGCTAAAGATCTATTCACTGGCAACTGGTGGAGTCTGGCGATGTATAACGTAACCGGACTAATCGGTTTTCACGGTTATGATATTTACTTATATGCTAAAGATCATCTAGGTCCGCAGCCCGAGCTTTCGCAAGAAGAAGCCACCTCAATGCAGCTCTGGTTCAATAAACAAAACACTGAGCAAAATGCCAATAATGACAGCTTTGGAAAATACAGCGGAAGCAACATCGTTGTTATTCAAGCTGAAGCTTTTATGAACTTTGTAGTTGGACGCTCAATATCCGGCCAGGAGATCACGCCTAATCTGAACGCTCTAATCAAAGAAAACACCTATTTCAGCAATTACTACCATCAGACCTCACAAGGCCGAACTTCCGATGCGGATTTCACGTCCAACGCTTCCCTGTACCCGCTGGTCTCCGGCTCGGTATTTGTCCGTTACCCGGATCATCAGTTTGACACGCTGCCTGCTATTTTGAAATCAAAGGGCTACAGTACCAATGCTTTTCATGCGTACGAAGGCAGCTTCTGGAATCGGCAGATTATGTATAACGCGATGGGTTATGACCATTTTTATAACAAAAAAGACTATACAATAGACGAACCTCTAGGCTGGTCTCTGGGTGACAAATCCTTTTTGCGGCAATCCCTCGATATTATGAACACTTCAGAAACGATACAGCAGCCTTTTTATTCATTTTTGACTACACTATCCAGCCATCATCCTTATTCTCTCCCTGCAGATAAACAAGGGCTTGATACTGGAGAGTTCAAGGGCACGATCTTCGGAGATTATTTGCAGGCTGTTCACTATACGGATGAAGCTTTAGGGGAAATGGTCAAAGAGATGAAGCAGCGTGGGCTGTGGGATAATACCATTGTTGCTTTCTATGGAGATCATGATAATTCGATCCAGGAGACCTCTTATTACGAACAATTTCTCGGCAAAAGCCTTAACGCACTCGATATGCAGCAAATATTGCATCAGGTTCCCTTGCTCATTCATCTGCCAGGCTATAACGCCTCTGTCCTTGATTCAGCTCCAGCTGGTCAATTGGATCTTACACCTTCCTTGCTCCATTTGCTGGGGATCTCACGTGATCCTTATTATCTCATGGGTAATAATCTGTTTAGCGGGCATGAGCGTCTTGTAACGCTGCGATCCGGCGCCTATGCCGATGCAAAGCTGTCTTATCTCCCCAGCGAAAATGGGCAATTTGCCAGCGGAACCTGTTATAGTCTCGAAAGCCGCGAAGCCGTTGACGTAGGGGAGTGCAGTATCGGGTATGAGACCAGCAAGCTCCGGCTACAGATCTCCGACGATATCATGAAATATGATGGAATCAAGAAGCTCAAGAACACACAATCTGCACCTTAAGCTTACATCCGGGTAAACGAAGAGACTGTCCAAAAAACTATCGAAAAGGGCTGCTGCGATATCCTCTCTATGTTGGACATTTACCACTTGATCGCTGTTGGAAGCACGTTTGGTTTTCCGACTTGGATCCGCGAAGTATCTCACTAACGGACACAGCTGACCCTAAACGCAGCATTATCCGAGATTTGGAATGCTAACGGACTTCAGAGCAGCTATTAGCCTAGAAAACGCCGATATGAGCCTCTTTTTAGGGAATAGCGTCACTGGGGTCCGAAATCTTGCTTTAAAGGCTAAAAACAGGCAAATAACGTCATCTGAGTCCGTAACACCTGTGGGATGAGGAGATGATGGGATGGTGGATGATGGGATGGTGGGCTCGATGAGACGGTGAGATGGTGGGACGATGAGATGATGAGACAAAGAAATGATGGGATGATGGGCACGATTGAAGTAAGCCGTCAATGGCCAGAAAACGCAGAGCAGCGATCCTCCAAATAACAGGAGAATCGCTGCTCTGTTTACTTTTACTTATTCTGAGAATGAAGAGGGATCGACCCTATTATCTTAGTTGATAAGAACTCAGTATTATTTCTGAACGGAGGGCTGTTTGATAAAAGCTTCCGCTTTCTTCAACACTTCATCCTCCGTTGGAGCACTCACATAACGACCATTCACATAAACAAAAGCCCGTTTGCCACATGGACCGCAGTACGACTTGCAGCCGACCTTGATCTCGGCATCAGGTGCCATTTTTTGCAGCTTTGGGATAATACTTTTCAACTTCATGAAATTACATTCATCGCACACTTGTATTTCGTTAGCCATGGAGCAACCCTTCTTTGTGTTCGAAATTTACAGGCGAGTGTTTAGTGATCGCCGTGATTACCTTTAGAGGGATTCGTAATGACAAAACCTTCTTGTGGAAGATACAAATAATCAACGACCACGCCATCAAGGAGTGGTTGGCTCGGATCAAGAATAACATCGATTTCCTTATCTGTCGATACTACAACATCGTTCTCTTTAGGCGTGTCCAAGTCCAGTCCGTAGTGAGCATGATCACCGTGTGCATGTGTAATTGCTACGCGCAGCTTCAACTCACTGTTTCCTTCCAGCTCCATTTGTTTCTTTATCACTTTAGCCGCATTACGGGTAATTTTGACCTTCATCTATATTCCATCTCCTAGTCCGAAAATTAAATACTCAATTACTTATTTTAAAGGTAAATGACATCTAAAAGCAACTATATTGGCTAATTAGCTCTGAAGTTCTTGTCGAAAATGTGCGGTGCTATCCTTCACCCTGCTGAAGGGTAGGATATTTCCGGCCCATTCGTGACACGAACCAGCCCATTAGCAGCATGGTCACTCCAATATCATCGATCGGAATAAATGGCATGAAGTCCGGCAAGACCCAATAGAGCAGTACTGGAATTGTAAATAACAGCTTGTCCCCCATTGCTACTTTAGGGGAGCGGATGTATTGCCAGGAGCTACTGAAGATATGGGACCATTGTTTTAGTGACAGTATTTTTTTCAGTTTCATGGTGACCCTCCTCCCAAGTAAAAAGGATACAGCCGCGGATAACGTGTAGTGACGACAGCGGCCATACCCTATGGTTTATTTTACGCAAGTTTACTGCAAATGTTTCATAATTATTTCACATTGGAAAGGAGCGTTGCTAATATAAGTCCTGTTTCCAGGGTCATATCTTCAAAATCTGCTAGTGGCAGCGGATTTTTGCCAATCCCAAGCTCCACAGTAAATCCAGGTTTGCGGAAGGTCTGAATAAACCAATCCTTATATCCGGCATCACTTCCCGTCAGCTCCACTGCCCGGTAACTGCTCGCAACTGCCAGCTGCGCGGCTAATTCACGGCTCTCGGGAGGCTCATACCCCCGGTAGTTCCAATAAATCTCTCCTCCTTGGCTATGCAGAGACACTGCAGCTTCGCCAGGCGCTTCCTCAGCCAGGGCTGCCAGAGCAGCTGCTTCAGGCTCACTCAGCGGTTCAGGGCCGCTGTAATCCCGCGGTGAGGGCTGCCTTACTCCCCGACGTTCCCGCTCCTCTTCCCAATGAGCGGGAAATTGATCCCCAAGATCCACACCGCGGATGTTAGCTTTCCAATGCCGGAAGCTGCTTCGTCCACCATTCCATCTCATGAGGTCATCATAAAACGGATGGTCAGGCAAAACCCCTTCCTGAACCAGCTCCACACCATCTGGATTAGCCATAGGCACGACCCATAATGTCCAGTTTTGGAACCAAACCTCAGGGTTATGTCCATTCCATTCCAAGCCTTCAGCATAAGCTGCTGCATACTCCTCTATGAAGGACATCAAGCATGGCGAAGTCAGCCATTCATTGGCATGCAAAGCGGCGTTAACATGCAGATGACGAGTGCCGTTCCCGATCTTGAGTACATGGAGTGGCTTGCCGAGTACGCTCGTGCCTATTGTGGCTGCTTGTATAAACGGGTATTGGACAAGCAAGCTGTCAATGTCACTCTCAACATCAGCCGGACCGTACTCCCCGCGCAGAAACACCACGCGGTCTGGAATCGGGGGTGGAATGACAAGTATTTTTCCAGGTGTACAGCAGCGCCCTGAGGTCACACCAGGATTAAGCTTCTCCAAATCCTCTAAATTCACATTAAATAATGAGGTTATCCGTTCTGGAGTGTCCCCTTCCTGCACAGCATACCTTTTACGCGGCGAAGATGGCAGAAATAAAACCTGGCCTGGGTATAAATAAGACTGCCTCCCAACCCATGGATTACCTTGAATAACATGCTCAGGAGTTAATCCATGTAGAGCGGCAATTCGGCTTACGGTATCTCCCCTGTTTGCAATATATTGTCGCATTAGGTCTCATCCTCTCGGCCTTAAATTGCTGATACAGCAATACAAAAACAGCGGCATACAGCACTTAACTCTATTGTATGCAAGCGCCACTACCCGGCATGAAGGAGAAATGAATCACAAGAAAAAACAACGTCATCGCCCTTTATAGATGGCAACCATTTCTCATGAAAATAAGGATATTACAGATCCGCAGCGTATAAATGCTTATATTTCAAAAAAACAGACTGGGAAATGTGCTTTCCCAGTCTGTTTTTCTTTTTACACTCCCATGGAGTTTGTCCCTATTCAATTCAACATTGCTCCTGCTTATAACGTGGATACTTGCCACACTACTGGAGTACGTCTAATTTGTTCTCCAAGCCAGTCTCGCGCGATGCTTTGAAACATCTCAGCATCACCGCTGCAGAAGAACTGATGAATTGGACTTTCATCGCCGATGGACAGCTTGCCTTTGTCATATAAAATTGTGCTGATCTCACGAGCGGTCTCATCTGCAGAACTGATCAGCTTGACTCCTGATCCCATAGTCTCACCAATGGGTTCTACAAGAAATGGATAATGAGTGCATCCTAAAATTAAAGTATCGATGTTAGTGTCTTTAATGCCTTCGAGTGCCTCTTCTACGATATCGTAACTTTTCTCTGAGCGGAACTTGCCTTGCTCGACAAGTGGGACAAGCGCTGGACAGGCTTGACTTACAACCTCAACAAAAGGGGACAACTGCTTTAATGCGTTAGTATAAGCTCCGCTGTTGATGGTTCCTACCGTACCGATCACGCCGACATGTCCGCTTTTGGTTGCGCTAATTGCTGCGCGGGCTCCGGGATGAATCACCCCAATTACAGGGATGGAGACCTTGGCTGAGATATAATCGAGTGCCGCAGCTGTTGCGGTATTACAAGCGATAACGATCATTTTAGGATTAAACTGGATCAAATAATCTACAATTTGTTCAGTAAACAGTTGTACTTCCTCGGTCGAACGGGGTCCGTACGGAGCTCGGGCAGTATCTCCGAAATAAATGATCTTCTCCCGCGGGAGTTGCCTCATCACTTCTTTGACAACTGTTAACCCTCCCACACCTGAGTCTAATATTGCTATAGCTTGCTGCACGAACACACCGCTTCCTTCTACTTGTTTTGTGTAGCTTATGTAAGGTGAAAACAAAATGTACCTGGCTTTCAGCCCCAATTGCAGATATTACTCCTTTTGCCCTCTTAGTTCAAGACTAGTCTTCTTCCATCATTTAACAAGCGGGGGCAAACTAATTAAAAAAGCCACCCTCCGCCCAATGCGAAGAAGCGGCTCTATTATAAGAGAATGAGTACTCTTTTACCACTGAAACAGAGGATTTAAACCACGGTCCCATTATAGAATTTCTTTATCAACCTTGTCATCTTGAACGACTTCTTCCAGGCTAACTTCTTCGCTTACATCTTCACTTATAGTGGCCTCAACCAACTGAGTTACCACTTCCAAAGTGGCAGCAGCCTCTTCAACAGCTTCTACAGCGTCAACTGCTTCTACAGCATCTTCTGTAGCAATACCGCTTACAGTTACTGTGATTTTTTCTTCTTCATCAACAGCATTCGCACATGATTTGCTCCATTCCCGAACTTCATGCACTACATGCCCAATCGAATCTTTTGCTTTGTCATAAATCTCAATGCTCTTGTCTCCGGCTTGAACGGCAATTTCTTGAACCTTCTCAATACCAGCGGCAGTTCCTTCCGCAATATCCTTGCGCAGCTCTTTACCTGGTTTAGGTGCGAACAGCAATGCTGTCACCGATCCAACCACACTGCCGACTAAAGCGCCCCATAATAAGCCTTTGGTGTCCTTTTTCATCGTTTCATCTCTCCTTTAAATTCATTGCTCCCCGCTCTACCGGGCTAATGCCTATATCTGCTATATCATAAGCAGCAGGGGATTGTCTTGTGACTAATTATTATAACTTTTCAGAAGTTTTGTCTGTAACATTTTTGGGTACGATAGCGTAGCGGCAGCAATGGCCGCCCTCTGCCATACATTCATTACGTGTGACCTTAGCATCCAGCAATTCTTCGAAAAGACTATGCTCACATTGGCAAGCCTTACGATACTGGGTAGCCACTTGGCGAATCGGGCAATTGTACTCCTTTATGACATATGAGCCATCCTCTTCGCGGTTCCATTCTGCCATATATCCACCGGCATTTTGGATGGAAGATAATTCGGCGACGCGTTCTTCCAAATTCCGCCGTTCCATCATCGGAGCATACTGAGCGAGCATCCGGCGGCGGCGTCCTTCAAATAATGTATTAACAGCATCCAGTCCACTGCCGTAATCCAATTCACGCAGAAGCTCCAAAGCCAAGTTGTGATAACTTTTTGGGAAATATTCTTCGGCTCTCTCCGTTAATGAGTACATATGTAAAGGCCGCCCCATCGCTTGCCGGACCACTTTTGTCTTTGCAAGCCCTTCTTGCTCCAGCTGAAGCACATGACGACGGACACCCATCTCTGTAATTCCCAATTCTTCTGCCAGCGCGCCGATGGTCAGTGTTCCTTTCGTCTTCAGGAGCGTCATAATCATTTGTCTTGTCGATCCGTTTTCCTGCCCCATCTTCATCATAAAGGAACCCCTCTCTTTCACGGCTATCGCCTATTCTATGTGATTCTATCCTATGCTATTATAGCGGTACGCTGGCTCCAAGCTCCTGGTCCAAATATTTCCGTACCTCAACGGCAAACTGCTCAAGTACTTCCGAAAGAATGGGGGTAAGTGGATGCAGATCACCTCTCTCCCAGGCATAATAATCCTGAACGAGTGGCTTACGCAGAGCAACTAATTCTATCAATCTCTCATAAATCACACTTTGACCTAGCACTTTCTCTTCATGAATAATAGAAATTATATCCTCATAACTTCCAGCATCACGCATAATAAACCCGTCAATGAGACAGCTACCAACGTCTGTTACAACCTCTATTGCCAGATGGAGGCAGCGTTCCTGTATTAGTCCAGTTAATGTTGTACCATCCCAGGAAGCTGCTACAGTCCGAAGACCAGCGGTAATATCAGGGATTTGAGCAAGAATGGTTTCGATTTGATTGCGGTTGACATAATACACAGCAATACCCCCATGTCGATAATTGTTAGAGAATCGTCCTAATCTCTACTTACCGCGTTTGCCACGGCGTTTCAGCCAGAAGAACATTACGAAACATGCTCCGAGAAAAACGACTAAATAAGTTAACGCTTCCATTGGATACTCAAGCTCACGCATTCCTGTCACCGCTTCCGGTATAAAATGATGATACTATATTCAAGCAGCTGCTTAAATTTCGTAATCTACAGCAATCGAGAGCTCTTTGACTTCATTAATGTGAGCAATAACTTCTTTATGCGCCGGATGAACCTGATACGCCTGTAAATCCTCTAGAGAAGCCACTTCTGTGACTAGAGCAATATCAAAGGAACGATCGGAATGAATGATGTCAGCACCCACCTCGATGGAGAGAAGCTGCGGGATCTTACCTTCCATATTACGCAGTACCGCTACCGTTGCCGCTACGCTTTCTTCGGACCGATCTTTTAATTTGAAAAACACAATATGTTTGATCATTCTATATCGCTCCCTAATGTAATATTGTAATTAGATATTAAAAATATATCATAAGCGTAGCTGTTCTGAAAGAAACTTAAACGGTGTTGTCAGAAATAGCAGCATTAACCATTGCCGATATACCAGAAAGTGTTGTAGTATATTTTTAAAAAATCGGAGGAATTATGCCTAATAACCAACAAGAAACTCATAATATCCAGGCGTGGTCTCTGATCAATCGCAAATACCTTGGACAAGGCGTTCGAGTCAAAAGATTTCGCCGTCCAAAGCGCAGCCAGATTAGAAACCGTGTGCTGCTTGCTGTATTGATGGCTAAGGATATCAAGCTGTCACGACTCGCAGAAGAGCTTGGTATATCCTCACGCAGTGTAAGCGCTTGGGTATACGAAGGTCGTATCCCTTCCAACAATAACATTGACAAGACCTGCCGCCTATTGGGGTACCCACCCCACATTCTGTTCAATGAAGCGTTGATTCGTCAAAGCCCCATTGTATGTCAGCCTACACCTTCACGTTTTATGAAAAGAAGTATTACCAGTTCACCGCGCAGCAATGTTATCCTGACCGGACTTTGTATGGTTTACGATTTCTCAGTAACGGATGTAAGTATCTGGATAGGCGTCCATCCTGGAACATTTCGAAAATGGCTCCACAACAGCCATCTGCCGACCCCTGCTCTGCAGGAAAAAGCCGAGGCTTTCTTTCGGATTCCACGCCATATTCTATTTGCAGACTGCGGAACGCTCTAATACAATCCTCTCACAAAACACGTCTAACACAGCCCTTCTTCAAGAAATCATGAGAAGGGTTATTTGCCATACCTTTTTTTCTTAAAAAGAGGTCATACTACTGTGTGTAAATATATTGTGTAGTACTAAAGAACGGGTCAGGAGGCGCAAGATGAAACTTAACGGAATTCTGTCAAAGGGCTATACCGATACTTGGAAAGTGGCCCCTGGTGTCATTGGACTTCGCACTATGTTTGTAAATGTCGCATTAATTGGCCAACCCTCTTCGGATTGGGTTCTTGTAGATACTGGTCTTAGCTCATATACAGGCAATATTATTGATTTTGCTACGGAGCATTATGATAAACCTCCGGTGGCAATTATCCTGACGCATGGGCATTTTGACCATATTGGGGGTGTAAAAAGGCTTGTTGAGGAATGGAATGTGCCTGTATATGCTCATCCGCTAGAACTACCTTTTCTGACAGGTAAAGAAGACTACCCTCCAGCCGATCCGGCCGTAGGCGGCGGGCTTATGAGCATGATTTCCCCTTTATTTTCACATCATGGCATTGACCTTGGTTCAGCCGTTCATCCCTTGCCGGAAGACAGGACTGTTCCTGGTGCGAAGGGCTGGGAATGGATCCATACCCCTGGACATAGTCCCGGACATATCTCCCTGTTCAGGCCTGAGGATAGAGTTCTGATCGCTGGTGATACGTTCCTTACGGTCAAACAGGAATCCGTATTTGCAGTGGCTACGCAGCATCAGGTGGTGCATGGCCCACCCTCTTATTTCACGACAGACTGGGAAGCTGCTGAGAAATCGGTCCGTACCCTTGCCTTGCTGAATCCACATCTTGTTCTTTCGGGACATGGAGTACCCATGGAAGGTGAGGAGCTGTCTACTCAGCTTGCTCATTTGTGCAAAAATTTCAAAGAAATGGCGCTACCGGGTCAAGGTAAATTTGTGTAAAAAAGGTACTCCTGATCAGCGCACAGAGGTCTAGGGAAAAAGTCCCTATAATTCATTTGATATAGCCGATTCTACGGATATTCAACGAAATTATAGGGAGTTCCTCCCTAAATTACTTGCTTAGTGCAGATTTACGTGCGACGATATATCTCAGTATGTATTGATGTTTTTTTCCAAGCGGCCCACATAAAGTCTCCACACATGAGCCGGTCGTAATTATTTTCGTACCTGCAAAATGTTGTCTTAAATCTTCTTCACTAAAAAAATGGGCGTATTTTCCCTCTTTGTATTCGTAGGTTCCCGGTTCCAAAAGTGTTCCACAGCCGTTGTTCGCATCCTCATCGGAAAAACTGGTAAAATAGAGCAAGCCATCCGGCCGCAGCTGTTCCAGACAATTAGCTACGAGCCTGCGGCGATCCTCTTCGAGAAATAAATGCAATACGTCATAGCAGTAGACAGCATCAACCTGTACTTCAGAAATAGGATCTAATACGGAACCTGAGATAAAATGGCTCTTGGGATCCCATTCTGCCGCCATCTTTAACGCGTCCTCGCTCAACTCAATGCCTAAGGTCTTAAACTCATCTGAGAACACCTTCGTATTTCTTCCGTATCCCGCACCCGGGACTAAAACTGATTTCACGTTATGTTGCCGGAATATATCCCTTGCTGCCTGAGCTGTAGGACTAGGTTCACTCCCCCAGATCATTCCTTCCTGAGCAAATCTTCGACTCCAGTATTCGGACATAGATTAGACCTTCTTTTTAAATTTATTCGCTAATTTCATCGCAAGGAACTGAGGGATCAGGTTTAGCATACTAAAAAATATAAACGATCCTGTAGGTCCAAGTGGTTTGAAAAACGTCCCGTCCCAACCGCCTTCCCCTGACAAGTTGCTAATAAAATAATAAGAGACAAATGCAGAAGCGATATTCCCAATGACTATAGCAATTATATTATTAGACCATTTTCCCAAAAAAGCTATTAGTGATGTTATGACGATCATCATTAAATAACCAACCATTGAACCATTATTGAAATCTTTATCCATCGCGAAATATACAAATGGAAAACAGTACACAATAATGATCAGGAGATTCAATCCTAATTTTCTCACCGCATCCCCTCCTCAGCTAGTTTTTCACTCTATACCAATACTGATAGATCTCCTTAAAACCCAGCTTGTCATACAAGGCTGAAGCCCCCGTATTCGCTTGCACAACTTGCAGAAAGGAAGTTGTTGCTCCCTTTGCTCTCCCCCAATTAAGCAACGCTAGCAGCAGCTGTTCCGCCATTCCCTTTCTACGATGAGCAGGGGAAGTGACAATATCATACAGACCCAAGTACCCGTTCTGAATCACACCAAGAACGCAGGTGACAGGAACACCATGATTAAACAACAGGACATAACCCTGCTGCAAATGTGATGCAGACAACATTCTAGTTAAGGTTTCCCGGTTCTTATCAGACAAGCCGGTAAGCTCACTGAAGGTGTGCAGCCACTCTTCAGTCAAGCTCTCCTGTATCTGAACCGTATAACGCAGATCGGGGCTCGCTAAGTCCCCCAGATCAAGAAGCCTTACAGATGAAGGCTCGGCAATTGTATAGCCACGCTCTGCAAGAATCTCATCAAGCTTTGGCGGCTGGATGTAGGGGGTTATTTTGAACACGGACTGTAGTCCAGCATGCTCATAATAACGCTCCGCAAGCTTGATTTGTTCTGTGAGTTCAACCTGAGAGCTGTCAGCCCCGTATAATGGATTGACCGAATTGGCCCTTTTTGTATAACCAGCTGCCGAACGTAGAATCCAGCCCTGCAGGAGAACGCTTTGCTCCGCCGGCCAAGTATTAAGTGTGATTTCTTCTATGAATTTATACAGCTTAATCCGCTCCTTTTGAAGCACGTTTGTTACGCATCGCAGGCAGTAATTTCACAGCTCCCTCCCCTTGGGAGGTGAAATAGTCATATTCGGGAGACTCTTTGCCATAGAGAGCTATTTTCCCCTCACCGTTATAATGAACACCCCAACCAAAACGCTTCGGCAACAGTGAAGCCCTTAGACAAGGATGATTTTTGGAAAATAGTTCGTTCCATATTTCTTCCTTACGGGCCAAACGTTCTTCCTGTGGAATTTGTTTATGGCGCACATGAACCTCGTACAGAAGTTCTTCATGATTGTATTTGTAGGGCTCATTGATTAACAGTTCATATTGAATCACATGTGCAGGCGGGAGCGTTCGGCAAGACATCGGAGGAACTCCTATTTCCTCAGGACAGTCCTCTGCTACACGAATAAAAGTATCGGTATAGCTCATTTGCATCACCTCCATCTTAAATAGAAATATATTCCTTCTATGATAAATCATTTTCCTATTCTAAGCATAGCCGAATTTTCTAAAGCCCATGATGGATGAACAGCAAAAACGGCCAATCCTCTAAACTACGGAGGATTAGCCGTTCTCATTTACCAACTCGACTTGGTAATGCCCGGAATCTGACCTTTATGCGCCAATTCGCGGAATACAATTCGGGAAACATTAAATTTCCGCAAATAGCCTCGAGGTCTGCCAGACACTTGGCATCTATTTTTTTGACGAGTTGCGGAGGAATCACGTGGCAGCTTTTGCAAAGCCATATAGTCCCCCTGTTCCTTTAGTTCTTTTCTTTTAACAGCGTATTTGGCGACTAGTGCTTGTCTCTTCAATTCTTTCACAACTTTAGATTTCTTGGCCATGTTCGTTCTCCTTCCATCCTTTAAATCTACTCGTTCAATGCACTCTTCAAGGCTTCCAGGTTCTGACGCATGATTCCTAAATAATCCAGGTTTTGACTGCGATCTTCCTCTGTTAATCCTTCAATTGGGTTTAGAACGGCTGCTTTGGCACCAATCTCTTTTGCTATTGTGTCTGCCACACTGGAGGATACAAGTGTCTCGAAGAAAATCGTCTTCACTTTATGCTCTTTCGCAAACTCCACAATCTTACTCATATTTGCGGCAGAAGGCTCCTGCTCCGGAGATAGTCCGGCAATCGGGACCTGAGTTAATCCATACTGCTTGGCAAGGTATCCAAAAGCCGCATGCTGAGTAATAAAATCCTTGCGTTTAGTATCCTTAAGACCGTCCTTAAATTCTTGATCCAGTTGCTCCAGCTTAGCTATATAAGCATCTGCATTTGTCTTAAAATCCTCGGCATGTTCAGGTGCGGCAGCAGCTAAAGCTGCTTCAATGTTACGCACTTCTTGAATGGCTAATGTAGGATTGAGCCACACATGCGGATCTAATCCACCGTGATCATGCGAATGCTCTTCATGAGCATGTTCTCCTTCTTCATGAGCATGCTCCTCTTCTTCATGAGCATGCTCTCCTTCTTCATGGTGGTGGTCAGCCTCTTCCTCTTCCTCTTCCGTGCCTTCTATGATGTCCAGACCCTTGCTCGCTTCTACAGTAATTAACGGAGTGCCAGATACACTTTCCAGCACCTGATCTACCCAGCCTTCCATTCCTGCGCCATTATAGATCAGCATATCCGCATCTGAGATTTCTGCCATATCTTTTGCTGTCGGTTCCCAATCATGGGGTTCGATTCCTGCTGGTATGAGTGCTTCCACGTCCGCCAGATCTCCTGCCACATTTTTGGTAAACTCGTAAATAGGATAGAAACTAACTTTAATATTTAATTTAGATGACTCCGGAAGGGCTGTAGCTTCTGCGGCTCCAGAAGCATTCGTAGTAGTAGAAGAATTAACAGCATTATTACCGCAACCGGCGGCAATAAGTAACGCGGACAGGGACAAAATGGCTAAATGATGGATTCTAAATTTCATTGAGAGGTGTAACTCCTTTACTGGAAATATTTTTATGAATTCGCCGACGATTTCTTAGTCGGATCAGCTTCTGTACCAAAATTGCGATTAATAAGAACGATAGCAGTATAAGAGCAATCGTCCCACCAGGCGGTGTATTGATGTAATACGAGGCACTTAGGCCACTAAAAACGCCGAGTAATCCTACGCCGATTGAGATCAATATAGCTGTCGTAAAACCAGACGCTATACGCAAAGCAATCGAAGCTGGCAAAACAATAAGCGCTGAAACTAACAGCACTCCAACAACTGGCATCGCAGCAGCGACTGTCATTCCAGTTAGTACAGCAAACGAAAATGATAACCAGCCCACATGAACTCCACTGATACTAGCGGTCTCTTCATCAAAGGTCAGATTATATAAGGATCTGCGTAACACAATAAAATAGATCAGACCGATTACAGCAACCACAGCGATAATCTTTAGTTGAGTGTCGCTGACCGCAACGATGGAACCAAACAGATAGGAACTGAAGCTTTTACTTAAATTCTGCTTTAAGCTCATAAGTACAACTGCCAATGCTAATCCAGAGGTCATAATAATCGCTACCGGAAGCTCGCTATATGTACGATAAGAACGTCGAAGCTGTTCGATGACAATACCACCGAGAATCGCTACCATGAAGCCACTTAGTGCCGGATTAAGCTGTAGTATTGAGCCTAGTGCTACTCCTGCAAGCGAAACATGAGATAGGGTATCCGCCATTAGGACCTGACGGCGAAGCATGAGATATACCCCGAGTAGCGGACCGATAATGCCAATTAATCCACCGGCCCAAAATGCACGTTGCATGAATTCGTAACTAAACATTGCCAACCCTCATTCTCCTTTCGTTCCAGGCTGATCAACGTATCCAGATAGGAGCTGGTCTCTTCCAGGCCATGCGTCACCATGATTACGGTCCGGCCGTGTTCACTGACATCATGGCGCATCAGCTTATAGAACCCAATACGACTGTCCAGATCCATCCCCGTAGTAGGTTCATCGAGAACCAATATCTGCGGCTGTTGTGCCAATGCTCGAGCGATGCAAATCCGCTGCTTCTGGCCGCCTGACAGTTCTCCTATCTTCCGGTCTCGCAAATGCCACATCTCCACCTGCTTTAAACTTCGCTCAACGATCTCGTCCTGCTCAGGTGTAAAGCGTCTAAATAATCCAAGCCTTGGATAACAACCCGAGCGAACCAGTTCGATCACCTTACTTGGGAACCCTGCGTTAAAAGAAGCTACCTGCTGTGGAACGTAGCCGATAACCATCTTTCCGTTATCTGATAACTCTTTATTCAACTGAACCGTTCCACTCCATGGACGAAGCAGGCCGAGCATTAGCTTCAGCAGGGTGGTTTTAGCAGCACCATTGGGTCCCGTTATACCAATAAACTGTCCGATATGAATATCTAATGAGATATCATCAAGAACAGGTTCATCCCCATACCCGAACACTACATTCCGCATGGATGATAGGATCATCATGCCTCGCCTCCCTTCTGACTGATATTATGTCCAACCCAGATTAAATCGTAAGTTTTACGATTTAACAAATTTGATAATATCGTAATCATTACGATTTGTAAACCCAAAACTGAAAATTAATCGTAATAATAACTATTAGTCCTTTTTCGAATACAACAAAAATCCGGAATCCCACCTTCTGGATTCCGGATTTCCACCGTTAATTTACTAAGTATCTATTCCTCAGCAGCCGCAAGGAGTTCTTCAACAGGCCACGGAAGTGGATTGTTGAACTTTGTCCAATCCTGCTTCAGCTCCTCCGCTGTCAGCAGACATATGTCCAATCTGGCTTCGAGTTGTGCCTGATCTATATTTACACCGATAAATACGATTTCATTTATTCTATCGCCCCACTGCTCGTCCCATTTTGCCCGCAGCTCAGGTTCGCTTTCCAGCACCTCCAGCTGCTGATCCTTAGGCATTGTAGCCAACCAGTAACCAGCAGGTCCGAACTGAATGGAAGGTCCTGCCTGACTTACAGTAGCTGCAAGATCACCTTTTGCCGCTACCCATGCCACCCCTTTTGCCCGAACGACCTCTTCCGGCCAGTTGCTAAAGAAAAAACTTAATCTTTGCGGGTGGAACGGTGTTCTCCGGCGATAGACGAAAGAAGAAATCCCGTATTCCTCCGTCTCAGGGGTATGGGTCTCTTTATTCAGCTCGGCGATCCAACCTGAGGATAAGCTTGTTTTCTCAAAATCAAACAATCCGGTATTTAGAATTTCCTTTGGATCTACTACGCCGTTAATTGTACGGATCAGCTTAGCAGACGGCTGAAGCTTACGCAGCACAGCTTCAAGCTTATTGAGTTCATCTTCTTTCAACAGATCGCACTTATTAAGCAGCAAGACATCACAAGTTTCGATCTGATCAATAAGCAGATCCACAATATCGCGGAAATCCCCTTCTCCAGCCGTTTGGTTGCGGTCCATCAGACTATCACCTGAGGAGAAGTCATGCCAGAAACGCCCAGCATCCACAACAGTCACCATCGTGTCTAATTGAGCAAGCGAAGTCAGATCAATATCCAACTCGGGATTGGCATAGGTAAAGGTCTGTGCTACTGGTACAGGTTCGCTAATGCCTGAGGATTCAATCAGGATGTAATCAAATCGCCCTTCCGCAGCCAGTTTTTGTACTTCGACAATCAAATCATCACGAAGTGTACAACAGATGCAACCATTGGACATCTCAACCAATTTCTCTTCAGTCCTGGAAAGCGTATTTCCGGACTTCACCAGATTCGCATCCACATTCACTTCACTCATGTCATTTACAATAACAGCTACTTTAAGACCGTCACGGTTGTGCAGAATATGATTCAACAATGTTGTTTTCCCAGAGCCCAAATATCCACTGAGCACGGTAACAGGGAGCTTTTTCAACTATACCACTCCTATCGTTTATAAAATCAAGATTAAAAACATCCGCCCTTAACGGGTTTCGCGATGTAATGTTACTCTCTTTAGGCGTGGACAATATTTTTTCATTTCCATACGCCCTGGATGATTTCGTTTATTCTTGGTAGTGGTATAGTTGCGATCTCCTGTCTCCGTACATGCCAGAGTTATGATTACTCTCATCGTTTCCATCTCCTTTTGATTAAATCGTAATAATTACGATTAACACATCGTACACGGTTTATTCACAATCTGTCAACTATGATCTTGTAAAAATTTCAACTCTCTTAATTTTGTGGTCTTTCTGGTGGACAAATTACGTATAGATGGAATTATAAAAAATATGATTCTTGTAATTCCTAGAGAATCAGGCAGGAGTGGAGATCATGAAGATACCAGTAATTATTTTGAGCGGGTTTCTGGGGAGCGGGAAGACAACTCTGCTGTTGTCCCTGCTGAAAGAGAGCAAGGTAAGAGGGCTGAATCCAGGAGTAGTAATGAATGAACTGGGCAAACGAGATGTGGACGGGTATATTTTGCAGGAGCATACCGGTACAGCTGTAACTAAACTGCTGGACGGATGCGTATGTTGTAGCCGTAAAGAGGATTTGGCAGATAGCCTGATGGTGCTGCTGAGAGGACGTCCAGATGCCATTTATATGGAGTTGACCGGCGTCGCCGATCCTGAAGAAATCGCCAAAACGTTGCAGGAAACTCCTCTACAGGATCTGGTGGAGCTGCACTATACCATCACTCTGTTAGATGCGGAAAATGCTCTGGAATATAACAGCAGACTCTCCTCTGACAAACAGCTCGTTCGGACCCTGCGTAAGCAGCTCTCCACAGCTGATCTTATTGTCGTTAATAAAAGTGATCTCGTAGAACCGGAAACCTTATGGCGAATTGAAAAGGGAGTTCGCAAACAAAATACGGAGGCTGAAATTGTGTACACCCATTACAGTGAAATCAACCTGTCTCCGATATTGTCAGGAATTATCCCACGTAAAATCATAGCTCCGGCTCCGCAGCGAGCGCCTCAAACCTTCAAAGGAGCATCACTGAAACAAATGCATTCAGAGCATGGGGGAACCGCTGTAAAAGAGCTGCATGAGGAGCAGCATGCTTCTTTCTCGCAGGTAACAGCCATCACGTTAACCATTCCGCAGGTAAGGACAACTATGCCTTCTAAAGAACGCCTAGAGGCCTTCTTCCAAGAATGGGGTGACAACCTATTACGTGCCAAGGGGCATATTCTTTTGTCCGAACAGGAGCCGGTTCAGCTTGTTCAATATGCGGGGATGCGTACTACCTGGGAAGCCTCTCGTTATCCTGGTATGCCTTATGTAGTGTTCATCGGGATGAATATAGATGAAGAACAGCTGGCAGATCGGTGGTCCGCCTTATTCGAGTTTTGACTACCTTTTCACCATTAAAAATACTGCCGTTGCTCCTCCCGATCTCGTTCCTGATTATCATTGGTTTTGTATGGCTGCCGTATCATCTGGAACTGTTGGATAATGCGTACATCGACACCTTCAAAACCGCTTTTATCGGTATATTGCTGGAAGCCTTGCCGTTTGTATTAGCAGGAGCATTGTTATCTTCACTGCTTCGCGTCTTTATCCCGGATGAAATGATTTCCCGGTGGATTCCGCGGCGACCTCTTCCGGCCATTCTGTTCGCATGTCTGCTCGGAATTATTTTCCCGGTCTGCGAATGTGGAATGATCCCACTCGTCCGCCGGCTTATCCATAAAGGTATGCCTGTTTACGTGGCTATCGTCTTTATTTTGTCCGGACCGATCCTAAATCCTGTCGTCTATGGGGCGACCATGACAGCATTTCGCAGCCACTCGGAGCTGGCCTATGCCCGTATGGGTCTGGCGTTTGTTGTAGCCTGTCTCATAGGCTTGATAATCTACGCAACGGTCAAAAAATCTCCCATCCGCCTAAATGTTCAGCGTGAAACGGGGGAAGCTCATCAGAATAATTCTCGCGGGGGAAAAATAGCCGCTGTCTTCGTCCATACCTCAGATGAGTTTTTTGAGATGGGGAAATATTTAATTATCGGCTGCTTGTTAACCGCTGGTATTCAGACATTTATGGTTCAAGACAGTCTGGCCGCGATCGGAGCTAAGCCGCTGGGGTCATATTTCTTCATGATGGGACTGGCATTTGTGCTCTCGCTCTGCTCCACCTCAGATGCCTTTGTAGCTTCCACCTTCGTACATTCTTTTCCATCTGGGGCTCTGCTCGCTTTTATGGTATTCGGACCCATGCTGGATTTCAAAAATTCATTGATGTTGCTCTCGCTGTTTAAGACCAAATTCGCTCTTTATTTGTTCTTTCTGATCTTCGCAAGCGTGTTTGTTGGGGCGGTATTCATGTCCTTGTGGCTGTAATTCATAGAGGTGGTAAGCTGTTGCTTACAACATGGGTAGGAGGATAGAGCATGAATGACTCTCGTAGCATCCGGTTTCACTATTTCTTAAGGGCGGTCATTCTGCTCGCTTTCGCCCTCTATATCGGGCATCTGGTACAGCAGGACGCTTTGCATTATTATGTAGCTCCTAAACTGGCACGCTGGGTTCAATTATGCCCAATCCCGCTGACACTTATGGCGCTCAGTCTGACCATACAGGCTTTATTTGGCAAAGGTAGTGTTCTCTGTGACTGCGAGCATCGGCTCCCACATTCTTTTTTCAAAAGTACAGCGCTATATGGATTATTCCTTTTTCCACTGCTGCTCGGATTTCTTCTTCCTGATCGCGCATTGGGAAGTATGGCTGCTGCTAAAAAAGGAATCTCCCTATCCTCCTTGCCCACTGAAGCTAAAAATTCCGCGAGATTCGAGTCCATTGATCCTTACCATGAAGAGCTTACCGAGCTGGCCAAGATCCTTTATGCACAACCTGTGGTCCCAGTTTATTCGGCGATTTTCTCCGAAACTTTAGGTGCGCTTGAGCTGTACAAACAACAATTTGCAGGCAAAGAAATTACTATTTCCGGCTTTTTATATCGTGATCAAGGTGAACATTCAGAGAATTCTTTTGCCATAGGTAGATTTCTGGTCCAATGCTGTACTGCCGATGCTACACCTTTTGGGATATTAGTGGATTCCGGCAAGCTAAAAAGCCTGCCTACCGATACCTGGATAGAGGTTCGGGGCAAGCTTCAAGTTGTTCCCTATAAAGGTCAAGAAATTATGCAAATTAGTGCAGAGTCTATTACACCTATCAAACAACCCGTAACACCTTACATCTACACCAGTCCTGACTCTATCACCGCATGGAAGGAGCTAGAAGGCTCAACTAAGATTACTAAATAATCGCATCTAGCTCATCCTCATCATTCTCAGACTTATTAGGATTAAATACTTCTACCATAATACGAGCTGGAATACAGATAATTTGCTGTTTGGGTCTTGAGATGAACCCCATTTCCAAAGCAATTCTTAAGGGAGCATCAGAATAGGTCATTTGGATTCCATAATCAAACACCTTTAGCGTATTGTGACCGAATTTCGTTTGAATATCTATAATTTGTTCTTCTTTAGTCAAAGAAACGGTTTTGTACTCTTGACCGTCCACCGTAATTATAGCTTTCAAATCCCCTTGCTGATACTGCTCATTGCTGCTGTCCCACCACTTCATGCCATAAATCAAGCCCGCAGCTAACAAGGCTATCACAATAATTAAAATATCCCCGCGCTTCATTGTTAGCAAGATAAGAATCCTTTCATGACAAATAATATACGTAATGATTACGATTAATATCAATATATTAATCATAACCTTATTTGTCAATGATGCTCACCTAAACGAATTTGGGCAGACCACTCTCTTAATACCCGGTCGAGCTCTTTTATCGAGATGGGTTTAGAAATGAAATCCTGCATTCCAGCACTAAGACACATCATCTTATCTTCATCTCTGGCAAAGGCTGTAGCCGCAATGATGATTGGATTCAGCCCAAGCTTCTCACGTATGATTCCTGTTGCTTCTATTCCATCCATAATAGGCATCTGAATATCCATAAATACCAGATCATAATGATTGGAAAGCACAGCCCGAACTGCTTCCTCACCATTTAAGGCGATGTCAGGAACATATCCCCTCTTTTTCAGATACGCCTGCATAAGCTGCTGATTCACAGGATGATCTTCAGCAATAAGAATGGACATCGGTCCAT
This sequence comes from Paenibacillus sp. FSL E2-0190, assembly GCF_037992965.1. NCBI lineage: Bacteria > Bacillati > Bacillota > Bacilli > Caryophanales > Paenibacillaceae > Paenibacillus > Paenibacillus sp. FSL E2-0190. The sequence goes on along the minus strand of NZ_CP150306.1, from coordinate 2,399,815 downwards.
ATTCACCGGTAGTTAACTCTTTAACAGTGGATTTATCATTTCTGACCAAATCCGTTGAGGCGTTGACGGTCAATTTCTGATCCCATTCCTCTTTGGGTAGAGAAACCTCCACTGTAAAATAAAACTCCGAGCCTTCATTCTCACAGCTATTTACACCGATAGATCCGCCAAGAAGCTCGGCCAGCTTTTTACTAATGGCAAGGCCAAGCCCTGTTCCGCCATATTTACGATTGATCGACGGATGCAATTGCGAGAAGGATTGAAATAATAGACCTTGGCTGGAAACTGGAATCCCCAACCCAGTATCTTTTACGATAAATTTCACGATAAGATTTCCGGATGCCTCTGAGGCTTCTAGCATAACAGAGATACTGATTTCACCTGTCTCCGTAAATTTCACTGCGTTCCCAACCAGATTTACGAGAATTTGACGCAATCTCGCCCCATCAGTCATGATGACGGCTGGAAGCTCAGGAGATAACTCGCTAGTAAGTAAAAGCCCTTTTTCCTTAACCTTCGGATAAAACAGTTCACAAACGTTCTGTATCACTTCATGCAAATCCACCATTTGCAGTTCAAGCGTCATCATGCCTGCTTCAATTTTGCTGAAATCCAGCACTTCATTCAGAATATGAAGCAATGCCTCTCCGCTTTTGTTAATGATCTGCGTGTAGTAGCTTTGCTCTTCATCCAGCTCCGTCCCCGATAAAAGATCAGCCATCCCAATAATACCGTTCATAGGCGTACGCAGCTCATGGCTCATGATCGCTAGGAACTCCGATTTTGCCCGGTCCGCTTCCTCGGCAGACTCCTTCGCCCGCACAATCTCCTTCTCCTCCGTGATATCACGAAAGACGACAACCGCCCCAATCCGTTCATCACCATCAAACAGTGGGGTCATTCGATATCTGACTAAAAAGCTTGAACCATCCTGTCTCCAAAACACACCCTCCCTATCTTCAATAGTGAGATTATTAGAGCGCGACGGAAGCAACGTCTTCTGAATTCCTGTAAAAGACTCGTTATCCAACCAGGTCTGGTGAATCGCATGAAATTTGCTGTTTCCCCACTCAGTAGGATCGAAACCCAACATAGTAATGGCTGCTGGATTAATGAACATCGTGTTGCCTTCAAGGTTCATCCCAAATATGCCCTCAGAGACCGAATTCAAGATCAAGGCATACTCGTTACTTAATTTCTGTATTTCTTCAAAATGACGCGTACGTTCCCCAATGTCGCGGGTTACACAGACAAGCTCCTGATTCCCGCAGGTCTCAGAGTAAATATACCGCAGTGTCGTTTCTGTCCAAATACAGGTTCCGTCTTTGCAAATAAACCGAAGAATAACAGGTTCAAGCTTCTTCCCCTCCATACAATTGCTGAGATATGAAGTTAATTTGATTCTGTCCTCCGGATGTATGTAATCAATCCCTCTAGTTCCGCACATTTCTTCTGGTGCATAGCCAAACATAGTCTGGCAGATGGGTGAGGCATACAGATAGGTAAAGCTCCCGTCCGCTGCATTACGTGAAATGAAGTCCATAGAATTTTCTGAGATCAGACGATAGTTCTGCTCACTTTCCCGCAGTTGTTCTTCCATTCGTTGACGTTCGGTGACATCCTGGGCTATCCCGCTGATCTGCAGCAGTCTTCCTTCTTCATCCGTAATCACTTCCCAGTGCGCATCCAGAAATTTCAGCTCTCCATCCGCACTATGAATACGGACCGTTACTTCGCCATTAGTCCCATTCTCCATGGATTGATGTACTAACCGTTCAAGTCTGATGAAATCGTCAGGAGCAATGCAAGCAAAAACACGTCTGTAATCAAAATAAGAATGATTGCTCTCATCTTCCAAAAAGCCAAAAATATTACGCATCTCTCTGGAAACCGTCAGCCGTGATTTTGTCATGTCCCATTCCCAGGATCCCATCTTCGCAAGGTGTTGCGCTTTGGCCAGCATATCCTCGTATTTCTTGCGCTGAGTAATATCGCGACCAATGGTTAATATTTGTTTAACGTTCCCCTGCTCATCACGTACCACTTGGGAAGAACTCTCGATCCACAAATAATGTCCATCTTTATGACGGGCTCTACGAGTAAATACGTCCGTATCGGAATATATCTTACCTTGTTCAATCATCTCTAGAGCATCATCTACGTGATAATACTCGGGTCTTTTGGTACCTATCATTTCTTGTGCAGAATAACCTAACAGCAGCTCCACTGAGGGAGATACGTAGTGCAGTGTCCCGTCAGGATCGCCAAAAGAAATCATATCCGGTGTATTTTGCGTAATCAAATTATATAACTGCTCATCTTCCTGAATCTTTTGTTCAGCAAGTTTTCGGTCAGTGATATCCGTTAACTCAGAAATCAGGACATAGGGTTCACTGGAATTCTCCTGATAGATTAAAAATATATGTTGGGCTACCCAGATGATTTCTCCATCCTTACGCAAGAACCGCCGTTCTTTCTCCAATACAGTCCCAGGCTCAGCTAGCAAATCGTTCAGGATAACGGAATGATCGTTATTAGTTTTATCTTCCGGATACACAAGATCCAGATAATTTATATTCAAAAGATCTTCTTCTGCATAACCAAACATTTGGCATAGCGCAGGATTCGATTGTAATAACGTCCCGTCCTTCGGAGAGACTACCGCAATCCCGATAGAAGACCGTAAGTATAGCTGTTTAAAAAGAAAATCAGACACCTGTAAGCCTCCTCTTTTGAAAATGGGGGACTATATTAACAAACTTGTAATAATTTCAGTATACCTTTTTTTCGGTAAATAAGCTTGATAGTTGAGTCCTAAATGATAGACTGGTAACTTTCGCAGTAAAACTCCGCAAAAATAAACAGCAAGTCTCCCTCTGAAAAGGAAACTTGCCGTGTGTGCATGTTACAACTCTAAAGTCCTATTCTATTATCAAATTTTCCAGCTGAAGCTTCTTAATTTTCTTCCGGATAGGTGCACCAATAATTAAAAAAACAAGACCTAACAAAATCAACATTCCGCCCATTATTACGTTTACCATGCTGAGATTCTGTGATGAAAAAGAATAATTTATTACACCAATCATCACATTAAATAGGCCTAAAATCAACTCTAGCCACATTACAGATTTCCATAACCTGTTGATTCGCTTATAGTGCTTTATTCTGGATTCCAGATCTGTGTAAATATCAAACGGACCTTCCACTGACTTCTTTCTAAGGTAAACCCAGCGCATGTAAGTACTTACACAATCTATACCGTTTTCCTCTAAAAACTTGATATATTTGATGCTATCCGGATGATCCGGCAAGTTATCTAAAAGCTCAATTCTATACGTGTACTCATTATTGGGGGTCTCTGTAAACACATATTTGCACCAAGATAATTCTGATAGAGCCATCCCCTTCGCAGACATTTCATTAAGCCACTTTTCTTCCTTCTCATAATCCCAAATCAGCTTGCGAACCACATGTTTCATTTGGACTCACCTCCAGCTATTCTCTTACCATTGGCTATCAATTCTTCCAGACGGATGATCTCTCCCTGAATCACTGACTTTCCTAAGCCGGTAATTTCGTATTCTTTTCTACGAGAACCTTGCTCCCCTTCCACTGCTTTTATCCAGCCTTTTTCCAGTAAAGTGTTAAGTGCTCCGTATAAAGTGCCCGCGCCCAGATCAACCCGACCGTTACTTAAGTCCTTCACATTCTGCATAATTGCGTATCCGTGCATTGCTGTATATAGAGACAATAAGATATAAAATACAGCTTCAGTTAATGCGCCTCTTTCTGTGCTTTCAGGCATCATTTCATCCCCATTCTATTACTGTTGTCGATATATCGGCTTACGTAATACCATTATTACGGAAGCCGATATAATTGTCAATACAAAAACACCCATTTTTTTCAATCGCAGCGATCATGAGCGCAACAAAAAAACGCCTAGCACTTAGCTAGGACGGATTTGTTGGGGGGCTACTCAGCAGCTAGATACTCCCACCGTGGCACCTATTCCTTCTTCATTATGAAGTATCGGACTGAGATGCCGCTATTTCCGAAAAATAGCGTGTTTCAGCTTACGTTCGGACTCAGATGCAGCTATTCGTCTCCAAACACTCGCTTTTCACACGATTCCTTAGCAATAAGCGCTATGCAGTCCGAAACCCCTGTAAAATGTGCCAAAAATCAATAATAACGGCCATACGGTCCGTTAGCAGACATTGTTCGTACAGATTCTAAAACTACAAAAGTCTATACAAAAAAATAGGCCAGATAAGATATGTAAAAAAGGAACATACCCAACCTGACCTATTCTTTATTTTGTTCTGCATAGTTTTTTATGGTCTCTCTTTTGAGGCATTTTTAACCATGACACCTAGTACATTTTTAAACGTTTGAAGATCCTGTTCGGAAATATTGGTGATCGTATCATCTTTAAACTTTTCGGCAACCGGCAGTAAATCGAGATAGATCTGTACTCCCTTATCTGACAATTCCAACTGCTTGACTCGCTTATCCGCATGGGTGCCAGAGCGATGCAAGAAACCCTCAGATTCTAATTTTTGAAGCAGCCTGACTACGCTGGGCTCTTTTATAGACATTTTATCTGCTAGTTCTCTCTGGGTAATGGATTCACTGGTATAGATGTAATACATCGCAATCCATTGGCTCCGGGTCATATTATACGGCCGAAATTCCTTTTCCAAGGCTTCCGCGAATATTTTTGCACTACGGTTTGCAATAAAGGCCATACAGTCATCTAAATTAAACACTGTTTACACCAACCAATCCCAACTGTTTTATCTTAAAATAATCAACTCTTTTCTAATTTATTATAGCAAAATATATTAAGGAAGCTGAACATACTTTTCAAGTGATCAAATAGTTCATTTATTTAGGCTGCAGTAGGGGATCCGTCTCCCGAGATACATAGAACAACTTATCCTTGATGCAACGCCCCAATTCCTAAACCGAATGCAGCTTCATGAATTACTTCCCCAGTAGTTGGATGGGCAAAGATTGTCTGTGTAATCTGTTGTTCCGTAAGCCCATTGGCAATCGCAAGTGTAAGGCTACTAATCAGAGAAGACGCATCGGGACCAATGATAGACCCTCCCACAATCTTTCCGGAGCCATTATCTTTGATTAATTTGATAAAACCTTCCGGTTCATTCATTGTCAATGCTTTTCCGTTACTTGCAAAAGATACCTTACTCACACGATAGTCCAGCCCATTCTCCTTACATTCATCTTCCAACAGCCCGACGCTGGCAATCTCTGGAGAAGTGAAAATTACATTCGGTACCGCGGAATAATGCATATCTTGGGATTCACCGAGTAAGGTGTTTACAGCCGTAATGCCCTGATGTGAAGCAACATGAGCAAGCTGAATAATGTTAGTTACATCGCCAATCGCATACACATTTTCTACATTCGTACGCATTTGTTTATCAACGGCAATACCTTTACCACGTTCATTTAGTTGAATACCTGCTTTTTCGATATCCAGACCCTCTAGGTTAGGCTCGCGTCCAATAGCGACCAATACTTTTTCACTAACTAGCAAATGCTCACCCTCACTATTCTCATAGGTTACAATCGCCTGACCATCATCCGCACGTTGGATTTTGGAAACTTTGGAGTTGGTATGAATATGAATCCCAGCCCGCTGAGCTAAACACAAAATTTCTACCGAAATATCACTGTCCAGCATCGTTAGCAGACGGTCCATAAATTCTACAACATGAACTTCAACTCCTAGGTTACGGTAAATGAAGGCGAATTCCATGCCGATAACCCCACCACCGATGATAGTTATTACCTTTGGTAACTCTTCGCAGGCGAGCGCTTCAGTACTGTTCATTACAAATGGCAGATCAATTCCTGGGATATTCACCTTGGAAATCCTCGAGCCTGTTGCCACAATGATATTTTTTGCTGAAATACGGTAACTATTTTCGCCGGTTACCTTCACTTCATGCGCCGATAGGAACGAAGCGTGGCCGCGAACAACCTGAACACCGTTTTTTTCCATTAAATAACCAACGCCGGAGACCAATTTCTCTTTGACTTCATTTTTACGACGAATAACCTGCTTCATATCCAATTGAAGATCAGATCCTGTTGTTATACCAAACAAAGAGGAGTTTTTTATTTCATGACAGATTTCAGATGATTTGACTAAAGATTTTGTAGGGATACAGCCAACATTTAAGCAGGTACCTCCTAATTCTTCTTTCTCAATCATCGCTACCTGAAGTCCTTTTTTTGCTGCATAAATAGCGGCAACGTAACCTCCTGGTCCTGCTCCAATGATAAGCAAGTCAGGGTTTATAGCATGAGTTTGTTGCACGGCGACTGCAGGTTGTGGGACAGATGATTGGACCGGAGCCTCCACCTGGATCGGATTTACTTCAAATAAGACTTGATTTGAGGCAATCTCGCTCCCCTCTTCAAATAATATATTGATAATAATACCCTCTTCTGCCGCTTCAATCGATCTGTTGCCTTTTCCAGTTTCAATCTGTACCAAGGTATCTCCTGCAGATATCTTGTCTCCGATATTTACATTTATCTTGCCTGCTTTCCCCTTTTTGCCACCTGGAATCATAGACATTTTTATTTCCATCGTTATGCTCCTCATATCCTTGAGGGGACTCATAAAGAGCCCCCTCAAGCGAATGTATTAGTGAATGACTACGCCTGCTTTTACCAGCTTCACACCGTTAGCAAGACAATCTCCAACAGGACATGTCTTCTCGATAAAGTCAGCAAAAGCATCTGCCTTTTCTTGGCTTTCGTTGGTTTTAAAATGCATAACAAAACGAATTTCTTGGAAACCATTTCTCACATCTGCGAGACCCATGAAACCATCCGGATCTAAGTCTCCTTCAAGTTCAACATAAAATTCTTCGAAGCTAAAATCGTTAGCGTCTGCAAAGGCACTAGCGACAATGGACTGACATGCACCAAAGGCACACAATAACGCCTCGACGGGATTCAAACCAACATCGGTCCCCCCCAAATCCTCTGGTTCGTCCATAATAATCTTAAAACCTCTAGAATTGGTTTCAACTTGCATTCCATTAGGCAGTTTTTTAGCTGTCGCTTTAAAAGTAGTTAACATATGTATTACCTCCTCCTTAAGATTGTGAAAATAATAACATAGTAATCGGTGAATATCAATACTTAGCTAAGTAAGTATTTTTTTCGAAGAAGAACTCGAACCTGATTCAATAAAAAAAAACAGGTTTCCAATCTACCTAAATAGGTAAATCAGAAACCTGTTTTTGTTGATAGGATGCGGTCAAGAGGACTCGAACCTCCACGATATTGCTACCACTGGCACCTGAAGCCAGCGCGTCTGCCAATTCCGCCATGACCGCATATTATGTAACTGGCGACCAAAACCGCCTGTACATAATACTATACTCCCTCTGCATTTAAAACGCAAGGTTTTTGTGTTATTGAAATAGGCTTCATATAGACTCATAGGTATAACCAATCAATATTATTCAGTTTATATATTTCTATTATAAAGCCTCCTATGGTACAACATAGATAAAGTAAGGCGCTATGACGGAGATGTCGGAATAATCGATCAATAGAAAGGATGAATACTTATGAACCAACAGTGGAATACCCAAACCTATGATACTGATATGGCCTTTGTGTCTCAGTTTGGAGAATCATTGATTGAGCTGCTTCACCCACAGCCAGGCGAACAGATTATCGATTGGGGCTGTGGAACCGGGGATTTGGCGGCAGCCATTGCTGCTAAGGGCGCCACTGTGACAGGTATTGATGCCTCTGCCGAAATGATTCAGACAGCCCGTGACAAGCATCCCCATCTAAGCTTTGTCTTAGCTGATGGGCAAACTTATGTCGCGGAACAGCCAGTCGATGCTGTGTTCAGCAACGCTGCCCTTCACTGGCTAACAGACGCAAACGGAGCGGCGGCGTCCATTGTTGCCAGCCTGCGGGTAGGCGGCCGTTTCGTGGCCGAGTTCGGTGGACTGGGCAATATTGCTTCCATCGTCGCTGGCCTTCCACAAGCTTTTGCAGCCATTGGCTGTAGTCATAAGCTGCATTTGCCCTGGTACTTCCCAAGCGTTGGCGAGTATGCAACTCTACTAGAGAAGCACGGACTGACCGTGGACCTCGCCCTTTGTTTTGACCGGCCAACACCACTGGAAGGCTTGGAGCAAGGATTTCAGCGGTGGCTGAATACTTTTGCCGATGGAATCTTAAGTGTGCTCACACCGACCGAACGCGCAGAAGTTCTCTCTTCTATGGAACAGAAATTGAAATCCAAGCTATATCAGGACGGCCGCTGGGTAATGGATTATCGCAGAATCCGGATTGTTGCTTACAAACGAAGCTAGAATAGATAAGAAATACTTCTCATGTTCAATAGTCAAAAAAAGAGTGCACTGGCGCTTAATACGCGCTAGTACACTCTTTTTTACACGGGATCCTATTTTCTGTCTCCAACATACCGATCACTGCCAGCGCCAAGCCCGACAACCATCAACAGTACACTTGCACCCAGCAGTAAAATCAATGGCACCGTCCAGCTGTTCGTTACATCATGCAGCCAGCCGAATAATGCCGGTCCCATTGCTGCCAGTACATAACCCACAGATTGGGCCATTCCTGACAGCTCCGCCGCTTCTTGCGTGCTTCTTGTTCTTAGACTGAAGAACATCATCGCAAGACCGAAGGCAAATCCTCCGGCAATACCAAAGCATACCGCCCAGACAGCCATTAAAGCGCCGCTGCCTTGCCAGATGCCACCTAATGCGATGAAATAAAGAACAGCAGTGATTATAACTAGAATACGTTGGTTCTTCATCCGGCCTGCCCACAGCGGTACGAAGAAAGTAAAGGGTAGCTGTGCCAATTGCATGAGCGAGAGAAACCAACCCGCATTACTCGACGACATTCCCCGTTCACCGAGGAGAACCGAAAACCAGGCAATAAAGACGTAATAAAGCAGTGACTGTAAGCCCATAAAGATCGTGACTTTCCAAGCAAGAGATGAACGCCACATATTTTTGCTTGAGGCTGCACTCTTAGAGCCGGTTCCTTGATTAAGCTTACGCATTTGCGGAATCCAGAACACTGTTGCTAGAGCTGCGATCATAAACCAGATGGCCAAGGTCCCTCTCCAACCGAATCCAGCATTCGTTGCCAGCGGTACACTAATTCCTGAGGCAATAGCTGCGCATAAATTCATAGAAACCGTGTAGATACCTGTCATTAGCCCGATTTTGTGAGGAAACTTCCCTTTAATAAGACCTGGAAGTAGTACATTACACACGGCAATGGATAATCCAAGTATAGCAGTACCTGTGAACAACAGACCTGCTCCAGATCCCGAGCGAATTAGAATTCCCATAGCCAGCATGACCATGGCAACTAATAACACATTAGCTAAACCAAAACGGCGGGCCAGCTTTGGAGCAAACGGGGACAAGATGGCAAAAGCCAATAATGGTAAAGTAGTAATAGCTCCTGCTAGAGTATTGGATAAGCCGAGGTCATCCTGAATCAATTGTATTAATGGACCCACAGAAGTAAATGGAGCCCGCAGCGCTGCAGCGATAAAAATAATTCCCAGCACAAGTAGCCAGCGATCATATTTGCTGTCCATTAAGCTATTATTCTGAATGTGTCCTTCGCTTTGTGAAGCTTTCATCGTGTATCCTCCTAAATTACAAACAAATAACCCCGCCAAGCACAGAGCTTGTCAAGGATTTGAAATATTTTAAACACTATGAACCATCATCTACTATTCTATTAGAAGTTACAACCCTTAAGTAATTTTATACCCGAATTATTGACAAAACCGCTGACCATCTTTAGTATCCATATCATCGGGTAGTTGAGAATCAATTTCATTTGAACTCATATTTAAACCACAGAAAAGAGTGAACAGAATGCTTCGAAGATTTTTTTCCTACTATCGTCCGTATAGAAAATTATTTATATTGGATTTCTCCTGCGCTGTTTTTGCGGGACTGCTAGAACTGGCTTTTCCGGTAGCCGTCAATAAATTTATTGATGATTTGCTTCCTGGTCAAGATTGGCCGCTTATTCTTATCGCTTGTGTTGCGCTGCTGGCGATTTACGCCTTAAATACGGTGATGCAGTATATTGTCACTTACTGGGGTCATATGCTGGGCATAAATATCGAAACTGATATGCGCAAAAAAATGTTTGACCATATTCAGAAACTCTCGTTCCGATTCTTTGATAATAATAAAACAGGCCATCTAATCGGAAGAATCACCAATGACTTAAATGATATCGGCGAAGTGGCGCATCACGGTCCTGAGGATGTATTTATTGCAATCATGACCCTTGTCGGAGCCTTTCTCCTAATGGCTGATATTAATCTGAAGCTGGCGATTATTACTTTTATTATCGTTCCAATTATGGCTTGGGTAATCATCTACTTCGGCCGCAATATGACTTCAACTTATCGCCAGCTATTTGGAAATGTAGGCAGTTTCAATGCCCGTATCGAAGATAATGTCGGCGGGATTCGGGTCGTGCAATCTTTTGCCAATGAGCAGCATGAACAAGAGCTATTCGCAGTAGATAATCAAATGTTCCGCAAAACAAAACTTATGGCTTATAAAATCATGGCTAGAAGCTTGTCCGTCAGCTATATGATGACCCGCCTCATTACCATCCTGGTGATGATCTGCGGCGCATGGTTCTTTATCAATGGCGAGCTGCAAATCGGTGAATTTGTGGCGTTTATCTTGTTGTCTAATATCTTCTTCCGCCCTATCGAGAAAATCAATGCCGTGATCGAAAGTTATCCTAAAGGAATTGCCGGCTTCAGACGTTATCTGGAGATCATTGACACGGAACCTGACATCAGTGACAAACCGGATGCCGTGGAGATCAACGCTTTGCGCGGTGATATTACATTCCAGGATGTATCTTTTGGATACGAAGAGAATCGTCCGGTTCTGCAAAATATAAGCCTTAACGTAAAGGCTGGCGAAACCATTGCCTTTGTTGGGCCGTCCGGCGCAGGCAAAACAACAATCTGCAGCCTGCTTCCGCGCTTCTATGATGTCACAGCCGGGGCCATCACGATTGATGGCATCGATATCCGTGACATGAAGCTGGAATCGCTGCGCAAACAAATCGGGATCGTGCAGCAGGATGTTTTCCTGTTCTCCGGGACAATTCGCGAGAATATCGCCTATGGGAAACTGGATGCAAAGCTGCCTGAAATCTGGGAAGCTGCGCGACGTGCTCATCTGGAGGAGCTCATTCAGAATCTGCCAGATGGAATGGAGACAGTCATCGGGGAGCGCGGTGTGAAGCTGTCCGGTGGACAAAAGCAGCGCCTGGCTATCGCTCGCATGTTCCTCAAGAATCCGCCGATTCTGATTCTGGATGAAGCTACTTCCGCGCTGGACACAGAGACCGAAGCCGCGATTCAGCAATCCCTGGCTGATCTGTCCGTAGGCAGAACCACACTCGTCATCGCTCACCGTTTGACGACAATCAAAAATGCCGACCGGATTATGGTCGTGAATGAAGAAGGAATCGCTGAACAAGGCAGACATGAAGAATTAGTCCATGCTGGTGGAATTTACAGCCGTCTGCATCAGGCACAATATAACTTTTAAAAAGTAATTTGCCACAGCTGGGCAAAAATGAAGCAAGCCTAGTCACCATGTTTTTGGCGACTAGGCTTGCTTTTTCACGTAACTCCTCTGTTTGCAGCAAACGTGATGCTTGATTAAGGAATTCCTCCCTAATTTTCTTTGGTTTATTGCTCTAATCCTTGCAATCAGGGAAAACCTCCCGCAAATTCACCCCAATTTGCTCATAATAGTGGAATTCAAGCGATATTTAGGGAGGATTTCCCTGAAAAGCTAAGTAACCAGCATAAATCAGCTATATTCAGGGAGGTTTTCCTAAAAATTAAAAACGACACAATTAAAGCTCAGTTCCCCTAGTTTCGCTATTGCGGCTCTGTTCCCCATACCAGCACTCCGTTCCGATAAAGGGTCACCTTGTTCCAATCCGCATAAGCGGTCTGAAGTGAATTAAACGAATAATCATTGGCCTCGTTAAAATTGCTCCAATCTGTCTTGTGTATCCGGGTCTGAATATCCCCGGAAGTTCCTCCAGCGGCAAGCATGCCCGCACCTGCGTTGAATTTCACTTCCAAATAGTAATCTGCTCCCGTTCGAGGCGTGTCCAGCTTTACAAAACTGCCTGCTACCTTGCTGTTGCCGATCTGGGCATAATCGCAGAAAAAGGATTGCGGCTTGTCTCCATCGATCGTATACCAGTAACGGATGCTCAGCTCGCTAAGATCGACTGCAGTTGTGCCGTTATTTTTAATATTAAAATAGGGCTTCATCTGGTTGTCATTTGGGTTAGTATCCGCTGTCCGATACGCCACTGCAAGCCCGGTGACCGGTTCGACAGGCCCCGAGCCTTGCGGTGTAGCCATCGCTTGTACAGAATTGCTGCTCGTACCCGCACTATTGACAGCATTCACAACATAATAATAAGTCGTTCCGTTGCTAACCGCCGCATCGCTATAGCTCGTCCCGGTAGCCGTAGTCAGAGTGGTATAAGGGCCACCACTCGTAAGTGACCGTTTCACCGTATAGGAAGTTGCGCCCGCCGAGGTGCTCCAGCTAAGATTCACGAGCCCATTGCCTGCAGCTGCATTCAAGTTAGCAGGAGCTGCTGGAACTACGGGAGCTGCCACTGTCTCCAATACAGACCAGTAGGCCGGCTTAGATTGAAGGCGCTCATCGAACAATAAAGGCCAATTGTTACGGGCTACCGGATAAGTGCGCAACCAAGTATTACTGTCATCCTTCCCCCAGAGAGTGACATTCGTGACCGTATCCGTGTGCCGCAGGAAGATCTCAAATAATGATTTGTATAAAGCCGCTTGGCGCTGCTTCAAATTATCAGGGAAGATCTCATAGGCTTGAGAATTATCAGAATACACACTAATATCCAACTCAGTAATATGGGTTTCCAGCCCTAAAGCCTTGAATTTGATAATCGAATTCTCGATTTCAGAGAGCGATGGATAATACAAGCTGATGTGCGTTTGATGCCCTACTCCGTCAATAGGAACCCCTTTGGCCTGAAGTCGTACAATCAGATTGTATAGCGCCTGGCTTTTGACTGGCTCATGCGTATTGTAGTCATTGATGAACAGTTTTGCATTAGGATCAGCTTCATGAGCGAACTGGAACGCCTTCTCAATATACTCTTCACCCGCGATCTGGTACCATAGGCTGCGGCGCATGCCATCCGATTGTGAAGTGTCAATCACTTCGTTGACGACATCCCAAGCATAGATTTCACCTTTATAACGTTCCATAACAGTCTTAATATGACTCTTCATTCGCTCATATAACACCGTTTTGGAGACCAAATTACCGCTGGCGTCACGGAACACCCAATCCGGTGTCTGCGAATGCCAGACTAGGGTATGTCCACGTACCTGCTGTCCATTTGCGGTGGCAAAAGCTACTGCCGTGTCAGCTTCAGCGAAATTAAACACACCTTCCTGCGGCTCCGTGCTGTCCCATTTCAGAACATTTCCTGGCGTCACACTATCAAAATGCTTGGCCAACAATTGCCGATCCGGAGCTGTCAGCAGCTCACTATTCGTAAACGCCGAGCCGATCAGAAATTTGTTTGCAAACACATCCTTCAGCGAAGGAATCGCATCCTCGATGACAATTGGACCGAGATCCGGTAGCTTTTCCAATCGAAAATCATCCAAATAAAAAGAAGTTGTCGCGCTACCCGGCACTTCAAAATAAATAGAAAGCTGATCTGCCGGCTCCAATAGCTTGTACTGCGCCTGAAGCTTCACCCAACCGTTCGCTGTCACTGCACCAAAGGTCAAATTGTCATAATGAATGGTAGAAGGTAATGTCCGCTGCAGTGACATATAGATATTCGCGTTAGATGATCCGGCAGGCAGCTTCACCCATCCAATAAACACATAAGTTTGTCCTACTTCCAGCTGGCTAGTCACATCCAGTGAAGGTCCATGCCACGTTTTTGTTCGGCCGCTTACCTCCAGGCCATATGTGCCGCTGCGTGCCGCATCTGTTTTGGCTGTAAGCACCTCAACTTCCCCACGTCCATTCCAGCCCTGAACAGTGCCATCTTCAAAATCGCTTTGCTGAATAAGCGTGTTCTCCGCATGTGCGGGTGCAGCCCAATACACAGGTACAAGCAAACATAAAACCAAAACAAAATTAAGCGCTTTCAAAAAAGTTCCTTTTTTCATCGCTTCGATTCTCCCTTCTGAATTAGGTTCGAACCTTATGGCTTCGTTTCTTCCTGTTCCCCGATACCGCTCGGGCCACACCACCTTCCTCATAAAAAAAATCAGAGCCTATCCTCAGGGGGAACCAAGCTAGGCAGGTCATCCGTGAAGTATGGGCTCTATATCGCCATAATATCACATTTGTTTCCATTTATGGAACGAAAATAAATTATTTTCGATCTTATTTTACTTAAGCTGAACGGATCTGCGTTATCAGCTCCATTTAGCGCCGAAAAAACCCAAGAGACGACACCATTATGGTGTTGTTCCTTGGATTACATAACATGCTGACTGAATGTACGGGAATTTTACCGTACAATTCGGCGTTTCCAGCAGGATCAGCGCATTGTACGGGAGTTCTACCGTACATTTCGGCGTTTCCAGCAGGATCAGCGCATTGTACGGGAGTTCTACCGTTCATTTCGCCACTTCCAGCTGGATCAGCGCATTATACGGGATTTATACCGTTCATTTGGACGTTTCCAGCAGGATCAGCACATTGTACGGGAGTTCTACCGTTTATTTCGCCACTTCCAGCTGAATCGACCAATTGTACGGGATTTTTACCGTTCATTTCGGCATTCCTAGTATGTACAAGAACATTATGCTAGTCAGCTATTGATTTTTCTTTCGTTACTATCATGATCAGTAGTAAAAAAATCAAAACTAGTTGAATACCTAAATATATTATAGGAAAAAAATAGATAAGACTTATCTGATCAAAGTCAGTTTTAATATCAAAAAAACTTAAATCAACAACCCCTGAACCTCTAGACTCTTTTCCTTGTAATTCTTTTAAATAAAATAGAATTCTCGTGCTAGGAACAATACTAATAACTAACCAAGAAATGTTGTACCTAAGCTTTTCCGTCTTTAAAGCTATCTTGCAAGACACATTCAGAAGAATTATTGGTGCTGCATACATTATAAACATTTGTTTTACTACTTCTACTTCCAACTTCCCCGTTTTCATTCCCAAATGGTGACTTGTAGGAGTACTTTCATCCTTGTGCTTCTTAATTCACCTTTCAATCTATCACCTCTCACAAGTTATATTCTAGTTTCTATAATTTTACAATGAAAAAATGGAGATACTGAGATACAACAACAAATAAAAAGAGAGCCGTGTTGTGAACACGACTCCCTCTTCATATAAACCGCATCAGTAGCGGCATATTTGCAAGGAGCTTAGCAATAAGCTGTCATCCTTGATTTATTTTTTCGCAATATGAACCTTCAGCTGCTTGCCCTTCACGGTGGTCTCTCTCATCGCTTGCAGCACCATTGCGCCTTTACCGTTCAAAATATCCACATAGGTCACATTGTCCTGAATCGAGATAATCCCGATATCTTCGGCGGAAATACCTTCAAGCTTTGCTATTGTGCCGACAAAATCGACGGCTCTTAGCTTCTTTTTCTTGCCGCCGTTGAAGTATAGCTTCATAATCTCTTTGTTTAAGCTTTCGCTTTTGTCCTTCTTGCGGACAGGCTGCTTATTGATCTTCTGCTCGAACGCTTCCTTTGCGTAGGCCACTGCGTCGTCCGAAGGTGCTTTCATATGCGGAATGCTGAAGCCAATATAGCTTTCGATTTCAGTTACCCACTTCTGCTCATTCGGAGTGACAAAAGTGATCGCTTTACCTGTCTTGCCTGCACGCGCGGTTCTGCCTGTACGATGCACGTAGCTTTCTTTTTCCAGTGGAATATCGTAATTAATCACATGGGTGATATTCTCGATATCAATCCCTCTAGCCGCCACATCGGTAGCGATTAAATAGCGGAATTGCCCTCTTTTAAAAGCATTCATGACCTCAAAGCGCTCATCCTGCTCCATACCCCCGTGGATCTTATCACAAGGATATTCCAGATCCGCCAGTCCTCTGAATACAGCATTCACCTGCTCTTGCGTACGGCAAAAAACAATACAGCTATCCGGATTCTCCACCGTTATGATATCGCTTAGCAAAGAGAATTTGGCAGCTTGTCTCACTTCAATCAACGCATGTTCAATCGTAGCCGTCGTAATTCCACTTGCCTGAATCTCGATATCCGTTGGATCGCTCATATATTTTAGGCACAAATTCTTAATGACTTCGGGTAAGGTAGCTGAGAATAACATCGTTACTCGCTCTTTGGGCAGCTGCTTAATGATCTTCTCGATCTGCTCAATAAAGCCCATGCTCAGCATTTCGTCAGCTTCATCGATGATCAAATATTTGATTCGATTTAGCGGAAGTGTGCCTCTTTCAATATGGTCAAATACGCGTCCAGGCGTACCTACGACAACATGTGTTTTTTGCGTAAGCTCTATCTTTTGAGGGGCAAAGGGCTGCTTGCCGAAAAGAGCAACTGCTTTAATCCGTTTAAAACGTCCGATGTTCGTAATATCCTCTTTCACCTGCATCGCAAGCTCCCGAGTTGGCGTAAGAATCAAAGCCTGCGGCTTATTCTCCACCCAATCCACCAGATCGCAAAGCGGAATACCATAAGCTCCCGTCTTGCCACTGCCTGTTTGCGATTTCACAATCAGATCCTTTTGCTGCAAAGCCACAGGAATTACCTTGCTCTGTACCTCCGTAGGTGTCATAAATTTCAGAACATCCAGTGCATTAATTATCTCTTCGTCTAACTCATAATCTCTAAATTGCAATTCACTCATCGTTCAACCTCTTCTATGCCGATTGTTCTGGTTAAAGCGGAAACTCCGCGATCCTTCCATCTTGTGCATACTTATCATTATAACAGTTATTGGCGTCCTTGATTCCATTCCTTATAGAACTGGTCCAGAAAATTCAACATGAAATCATGCCGTTCTTCCGCTAACTTGCGTCCATAAGCCGTATTCATTAAGAATTTTAGTTTCAACAGCTTCTCATAAAAATGATTCACAGCCGTCCCCTTGCTATAATCCCTGTATTCCTTTTGCAGCGACTCCTCGCGTGGAGCCACTTCTGGATCATAAGCCGGACGTCCCTTTGCGCCTGAGAAAATAAAGGTTCTGGCAATGCCAATCGCGCCAAGTGCATCTAGTCGATCTGCATCCTGCACCACTTGACCTTCCAGAGTCTGCATAGGTTCTCCTCCACCACCACTAAAGGACATTGTTTCAACGATCAGCATGATATGACGAATTTGCTCTTCCTCTGTAAGGTTTGCCGTGAGCCAAGTATGGACTTTAAGCAGACCTGCTTCTTTTGACGGATTAAGCTTCTCGTCTGCAACATCATGCAGCAAGGCTGCCATCGTACAGATAAAAACATCCGCACGCTCGATCTCAGCAATTTCACATGCTGTGCTGCGGACCCGATGGGTGTGCCACCAGTCATGCCCCGTAGTATCTTGTCCCAGTTGTTCTTTCACAAATTCTTCCGCCCGGGCTATTATTAA
Organism: Paenibacillus sp. FSL E2-0190; assembly: GCF_037992965.1. Lineage (NCBI taxonomy): Bacteria > Bacillati > Bacillota > Bacilli > Caryophanales > Paenibacillaceae > Paenibacillus > Paenibacillus sp. FSL E2-0190. Next base: position 2,382,078 of record NZ_CP150306.1, on the reverse strand, counting down.
AGGTTGATTCATCGTCAACAAGCTCCCCTCGCCTATGAAATATCGAAGCCCTATTATAGCTGATTGCCTGTCCATTCGCCTACTAAAAATCTTCGTTATAACAAATTCTTACTTGCACGACTCCAAATGATCCGCTATAATCGGCAGTAATCAAAATGTCGAAGGGAATTGATTCTGATGAACACCATAACAATCATGCTGAATCAACTTCATTATTATCACAAACAGCGTTAGCAACCCTGAAATTCTCAGGGAGGCTAACGCTACTCGCGTTGGCCTCCCTGCGGCATAGATCACGCGCAGGACCATGAGGTCCTGCGCGTTTTTTTATTTCTAAACTATGCCAATTCAAAGGAGCTACTAACGATGCAAAACATTAAAGGAACTTATGATTACTTCGGAAAAGAGCAGGCGCTCAGAAAGAACATTCAAAATACGCTGCAGGATTTGTTCGAACTCTATGATTTTGAATCCATGGACACCACATTATTAAATGAACTGGAGTTATTAACCTCGAAATATGCAGGTGGGGATGAAATTCTCAAGGAGATGTACCAACTAACCGATCAAGGTAACCGCAAGCTGGGCTTACGATATGATCTGACCATCCCTTTTGCCAAAGTGATCGCTTTAAATCCCGGAATAGAGTTCCCCTTCAAGCGTTATGAGATCGGAAAAGTATTCCGTGATGGTCCCGTGAAACGTGGGCGCCTGCGTGAATTTTTGCAATGCGATGTGGATGTTGTTGGTATTTCAGGACCTGAGGCGGAAGCTGAATTGATGCAGCTGGCCACAGAAGCTTTTCGCAAGCTGGACATCCCGATCATCCTAAAATGGAACAACAGACGTTTTCTCGGTGAGATTCTGGAATCGCTGGGTGTACCTGCCGAGAACCAACTGTCCGTTATGCTAACCTTGGATAAATTAGAAAAAATCAACCTCAGCGGCGTGAAAAATGAATTGATCAGCAAGGAAATAGATCCTACAACCATCGCTGCTATTCTAGAACTTATTGAAATGGACAATCCAAGCTTTGAGCAGTTATGCCAAAAATATAGTCTTACCGGACAACCGGGAGCAATGGAGGTTCTTGTCCTGCAAAAGCTGCTCCAAGACATTCAGCTGCAGCAGACTTGCCGTTTCGATCCCTTCTTGTCCCGCGGGCTTTCTTTCTACACTGGAACCGTCTACGAGATCTTTGATGCATCCGGTTCCTTTACCTCAAGCTTGGGTGGTGGAGGCAGATATGACGCTATCATCGGACAGCTAGTGGGCAGAGAGGATATTCAATATCCTACGGTTGGCTTATCTTTTGGTATGGAGTCTATCATGGCGCTCCTTGCAGAACGTCCTATCCAAGAGCGCAAGACAGCAGAGGTTATGGTCATTCCGATTGGCGAGACGCTCCCACAGGCTTTAATTGCAGCCGCCGAGCTCCGTGCCTGTTCTATCCGGACCACTCTGGTATCCGGTAAAAGAAAACTTAAAAAGCAACTCGCCACAGCCTCATCCAAAAAAATCCGTTACGTTATTCTGATCGGCGAGAGTGAATCCAGTGTGGATAAGGTGCGGCTGAAGGATATGAAGGAACAAACAGAGGTTATAGTTCCATTAGATGAAGCTATCTACCTTATTACTGGCTAAACTGCTGCCTGATATCCTCCTAAAAAGATCTGCATAAAAAAAGACCCCGCCGGCGACCGGCGGGGTAAAGTCTATATATAAGGGAGGTTATACATGTACTATAACCCTGCAAGCTTAATATTTTATGAAAAAGAGATAAGGATTCCCTTAATTCATTTCAAACCCTTAGATCTTAAACTTATCTACTAACCCCTGAAGCTCTTTGGCACTTTGAGTATTTTCATCGGCCATAGTAACCTCCAGGAATGTTTTTTCCACGATATCCGCCGTTTTCACCGCGATATCCTGAATCCCTATAGCTCCTTCGTTTACTGTAGCAGCTACCTCATTAACGGCAATATTAATACTCGATATGGCCATACTCAAATGATCGGCTGCGCTCTCGAATTGTTTTAACAGCGTATTTACAGTAGCAGCATCACTGTTGTATTGCTGACTTACCTCAGTTAATCGTTCATAATCTGCTAGAACATTCTGATCAATAAAAGAAAGTAATGCCTCAGAATTCTCCTTCATGGATTCAACAGAGGAATATACACCTGTTACCACACCTTGAATTCCAGCCGCAATCTTAGACGACTTCTCAGCCAACTTCCGAATCTCACCAGCTACAACCGCGAAACCTTTGCCTGCCTCACCCGCTCTTGCCGCTTCTATAGCTGCATTCAGGGCCAGCAGATTGGTCTGACTGGCAATGGATAGAATCGTATCCGTCAGTACATTAATCTCTGCAATCGCGCTTGACTGTTCAATCGCTTTTTCCATATCGATTCGCACGGATTCATAAATTTGTTTAGCATTCGTCGTAGATTCTGTTGCCTCATCTTGGAGAGTCAGCGCCCGCTCACTAATTTGTCTAGAAACGGCAGCGCCTTCCTTCACATTATTGGTGATCCCGGATACATTGTTATCAATTTCAGTAATTGCTGCTGTCATTTCCTCTGTGGAGGCTGCGGTCTCTTCCATACCTGCCGATAGCTGCTGCGTAGTCGCTGAATTATCGTGGGCATTTTCCCGCACATCTATAGACAGCTTCTCCAGCGTTTCTGCATTTTCAAGCACTTTGGACGAGATCGTAATTAAGCTTCCAGCCATCTCACGAAGTGTAGCCCGAGTGCTGAACATCGCTTTGGCGATCGTCCCTGTCTCATCTTTGTTTTTAGTCAAATACTCATACTCTGAGTCATGCGTCAAATTCAATTCTGCCGTTTTATTAATCATGTCCGTTAGTTTAACAATCGGAGAAGAGATTTTTTTAGCAAAATAAAGAGCAATCAGCAAGGCAATAATCAAACTTCCCACACCAAGAAATAAGTTGAAATTTCTCATATCAGTGACAGGTTTCACGATTTCATCGAGGTCTGCGGTTAATACAAGCAACCAGTGCGTCTCAGGTAAAACTGTATAGGTTGATTTTTTTTCCACATCTTTATATGTATTATTGAGCAGGCCATCCGCTACCTTCTCACCAGATTTCACACGCTCCATAACAGCTGCGATCTGCGTATTCTCAATAGGCTGACCAATTTGTGTTTTATCCGGATAATATAATTTATTGCCGTTCTCATCCAGTAAATAAGCGTAAGAGCTCGTCGTGTTTACCACTTTGGTATCCGCCAAATACTTAATCATACTATCTGCGGAAACAGCTGACGCAATAAATCCAATCATCTTTCCATTACTCTTTACGGGCTGTACAAAAGCCACTACATAAGCTCCTGTGGATTTTGATTTCAGCGTTTCACTGATCACAGGCTCAGCCGTCTCCATTACTCTTTTCGTATAATCTCTTTCACTAAAATCTGTCCCTATAAGCTTAGTATCACTGTCAGCCACACTAATACCTTTCATATCACTGACTAGAATGTGCTCAAGGTTCCCGGCCTCCTCCACAATGCTTTGAAGACTGGCGTTCACCTCATTCTGAAGCTTATCTCCTTTGTTAACTCCACCATTCCCAGCTTGCAGCAGTAGATTAACAATTTCCGAGCGGCTCGCAATAAGCTCTGTGCTTCTCTGCTCTTTTGCTATCATGGCTGATATGGTCTGAGCTTTGTTCGTATTGACCTGCTTCATAGAATTCTCAGTAAGATTCACAATCGCCTGAGTTGATTTCAAATACGTAAATATCCCCATTACAGAAATACATAAAAGGGTCACACCTATCATAACAAGTGATAACTTTAGGCGAATCTTCATATTCTTTTCATCCTTCCGACTGCTTGTTCATTTGCGAACAATGAAATTGTAAATAATACAATTACTATCGGGTGGCAAAGTTGAATAGTGAATATAAATCGCGCAAAAATAAGAAATATATCATAAAATGTCGAAATTTTTCATGTAAATGAATAAAATATCACAGCTTTTAGGTCATATATCCTTCATAAGGTGGTTAACAAGGCCTGTCATCTGTCCTAGATGAACTATGTGGTTCTAGCTGAGAGACAGTATTCGCTTGCATTAATGCACCCTCACTTAACAGTCGTTTAGTTCTACTACGTAAAAATAGACCAGACATCGCAGCGAGTATTTGTTGGAACAACATCCCCGAAATTACTGGAAGCGCAACAGCAGGAGGAAAATATTTCACCGCTAATACAGCTCCCGCACTTAAATTCCGCATACCCGAATTAAACTGTACAGCCACGGAATCTTCATAACTAAAGCGGAAGCGGCGTGACACCAAAGCTCCGATTACATAGCCAAGCACAACGGTTATGAAGGTCACTCCAATTATGATCGCTAATTTGCCATCCGGATGTTTCAGATAACGGGCAATGCTGGCCCCATTAATAGAAACAACTACAAACAATCCGACTTTAACAAACGGAGCAAGCGGCGGTCCACATACTGTATTTACTTTCCCTTTTGTCCATTGATTCAGCAGCATCCCAACTACAGAAGGAATGACTACCATCCATAGCAGCCCTTTCATCATATCGCCTAGCTGAATTTCAACACTCGCTCCCATCAGCAAATATAAGGTACCCGGGACAACAATTGGCGACAAGAGCGTATCAATCAGAATAAGCGCCAATGTCAGCGCAATATTCCCTCCGTACATCGACACCCATACCACACTTACAACACCTGTAGGAATCGCGAACAGCAATACATAACCAGTTACTGTATATGGATCTCCCGGAAAAAAAGCCATGGCTGCAAGCCAGCCGATCAGCGGCATTACAATATGTAAAATTACCATTAGAATAATCAGCTTCTGAGGTTTCAGAAGTACCCCCAGCAGATCCTTTAGATTGGACTTCAAGCTCCCTATCAGCGTCATTACAGCGAAAATCCAGGGCACGAGACCTGTGAACGGCAGCAGTCTGCTTTCGTTAAGTACGCCGACCACGATGGCCGTGGGTGTTAATAACGGCATAATCTTTTCTAGAACAACATTAGATTTGATGAGTCCATTTCTTATATTAGCAAACACTTGGCAGTACACCTTATGTATGAAGCTCATACATCCCTTATCTTTGTTTTTTATTAAGTCTACCATAAAAAAATAGGAACCAATTCTTAAATTGGTCCCTCGAAGTAATCTATATAGAGTGTTAAACTTCTATGCCTTGTGGAAACAATGCATCCAGTGCTGGGCAGGGCTGCTTATCCAAAAACTGTGCCAATGGCGCTGGCATATTATTGTATAAATCTTTTAGTGAAGTTCCTTGATAAATGTTGCCGATAATCACCGGATGGCAAAGCTCTGAAATCAAAATGTCGCCATTTCCATGCAGATGAAGCTGCTTCTTCCCCTCGATACAGTGAGGAAAATACACACCCGGCTGCTCTTCGAACCCAAGGGCGTCCATAAAGCGGTCCATACAGGTGAAATACAGAATCGTATCTTCTTTCTTCCGTGCGATCAGCTCACTCACTGCATTCTTTAATTGTTCCCGTGCAGCTATAGACTTCCAACCCGTATGATCCATGATAATACTGTTCTGAATTTCATGTGTGCGCACGCCCATTGCGTAGACATGATCGCTGATCTCCTTCATATTATCCTGGGTTTCACTGAACAGCAGCGTCTCCAGTACGGTATCCACACTTGTTGCAGCGAATAGGGTAATATTTTCTCTTATTTTTTCATAGATGCTTGGATGAATATTATAATATTTTGAGAAAGCTTCCGCAGTAGTAAAATTGAAGGAAATATGTATAGTCGTTAATCCTGCGGAGACCAATTGGCCAATTCGTTCAGCATTTAAAAGACTGCCGTTGGAATTTAACTGTGTCTGAATCCCTCTGGATGCGCAGTAGGTTACAATCTCCACACAGTCATCGAACTTCAGCGTCACTTCTCCACCTGATAAGCGTACTCTTTTAAGGCCTGGAAGTTCGTCCAGAATGCGGATGACCTCTTTGGCTTTGATGCTTTGTCCATCATTTCTATTATATGCACAGCAATAATCGCAGCGGAAATTACAGTTCGAAGTTACCCCTATTTCTAACCCTTCCAGCTCATAAGTAAGCGGTTTGTCGAGCTCTAATGCTTTATATCTCATACTCTAAAGTCCTCCTGAAAAATAATGAATTTAGTTCAAAAGTTCAACCTTAGAGATTATATAGGTTTATGGCTTAGGTTAATGTGAGTTTTATAACATTCGGATTGCCAGCTATAACAGCTAACGATCGTGACTACGGAAATATCCGTTCTTCCAACCGGATTTGTCTCCAGTTTTCTTTGTTATTACCGTATCAATTGGTCGGATTCCGGAGACAACCTCTGCTAACGAGGCGAATTTTCCTTCGGAAAGCTTTCGGACAGTCGCTAACACGCCACAGTTTCAAAATTTCCTTTACCACTATATATTGGTTATACAATATAATAAAGGTTATATTTTACATTACTTTCACTCTGGATTATATAGACCATTTTAAATTAAAGGAGCTTCTATATGAAGAAAGTTTATCTGTAGGCGTTGTTGGCGAAGCCCCTAAAGTAAGAGAAGAGCACGTGAGCTTCACAAGTATTTCATTTGAGGAATTAGAAGAACACGCAAAAGTCAATGACACAAAGTTACCTACGACCATCAGAAGTTACAATCATATCTCCCTTGTATGGTACTCTCGAAGCGCATTCCTGAATCTCTCCTTCATTCGATTATGTTAATCATTGACAGATTTTCATAAGATCTTATATACTAATAAAAATCCGAAATATAGTATTTTTGGTAAAAAAGAGGAATCTGATACACCGAAAAATTGCCTCATTAGTACTGATTAGTTCTTTACTTCTTGGATCAACAGGTGTTGTAAGCGCTTCAAGTAGCAACAACAACGATGTCGAAGCACAGATTAGTAAGATTTATCAAGAAAGAGCGGATCTACTGGGAGAACATAAGGCTGGCTACGAAATAGAATATGAAAAGCTAGGGAAGGAACTAGAATCTTTGGGGGTAGATTATTTAACTCCAGAGGAAGCACAAGTTGTAATAGGACAAAAAATTCTTAGGAACAGACAGCTCACAAATACAACCATTTGTTGATTTACCGGCGAGCACAAATATTGTTTGGTCTAGTTTCCGGTCTAACTGGGTCAAAAATGGGGTTACATATGAAGTTCAACATGTAACGGCAGAATCTAATGCTCAAAATTCTGCACTCAAGAATACGGGAGTAACGTTTCTTTCAAACTCAAATTCAAGCGGGGGCTTCCAATCTTTTGGTGTCAGCTGCGACAACTACTCTTGGTTCATTTAATAGTTATGTAGGTGCTACCATAACTATATATGACGCGGTAAAGAACTTTATTTCTGATTCTTATCAAAGTTTAGCATTAATTACTAGTACAGTTAGCGGCGCTAGTGCATATTCTATTCCTACGTTTAGCTATGCTTCAACAACTGGTGCCACAACAAATGCAACAATAAATCAGGGATCATCGAAACAATTTAGTTACTGCCCTGTATCATAGAGATTCTTCTGCCGCAATAAATTATTATCTCAGCGGGCCTACTGCAACTTCTTTCATAACAAAAATTACTCTTACCGGGATTGATGGTAAAACCGTTCAAACTATTACCCCTGCTATGCCTATGGGTATGGGTTATTTATTGTAATAGATTTCAATTATTTGAAGTTGAGATTTGGAGGGGAATTATGAGATTAAAGGAACCTATAACCTTAATTTCAGTTGTACTATTTTTAGTGCTAATAGGTGTTGCTTTGTTTTTATATAACTACAATTTCCCGAAAAAGGTTAACGTAGAACGTACTGCCGTCGTGTTCACCCTTAACAACTCTTCTTCAGCTAAAAGTACCATAATTAAGGTTAATGGGACACTATATAAACCAATATTTGGTCAAAAGAAATTTGTTGGAAATGTCTCAATAGATGCCTATGACTTCACAAAAGATCAAGAGGTCACTGTATATATCACTAAAAGAAATAAAGGCATAAATATGAGTACTCTATTTTATCTAGACTCCTCCGCACCATACGAAATAAATCAATACGGTCTAATGTGGTTTGATGATAGATTTGAAAACATCAATATTTGGCCATCTACTAACTGGATAGATGTTAAAGAGAAGAATTTGGCTTTCATTGCTACGGGTTCTAATTATGAACAAGCATTACAAACTCAAATAATGATGAGAAAGAAATTTGGTGATATGTTTGTTCCTCATGAATATGATTCGTTAGTTAAATGACTTGAGTATTGCGATTAATGGAATTGATCCGATCAATAGAAAAGCCCTCTGCAGATGCAGAGGCCAATGAAGAACTTACAATTTTTCTGTGCTACTGCTTAATGAACGATAAAACACAACACCTGCTCCGAACTTCGGACTGGTTTCGTATTTTTGGTCTCTTTATGCCCTCAGTTGTGTTCACCTCCAACACTCGAAAGATTGGCGTTAAACGCTTATGAAGACAGCAATCGGCTGCCAGTTACGGCGGCTAATTATCCACGCCATCCATTTATCCATTTTTTCTTGAGATTTTGCATGTGCATAGTTATATCGTTGAGTGTAACCTCCGTATCTAAATAACGTTCTTCATACTTTGGTATTAAAAGATACTCGCAAGCAGCGGCATAGCAGTCCAATTGTTCAACACTCTCGTCTGATATTCTCTCTAAACAGTTGCATTCTGCCCATAAAAAAACCTTAGGTAGATAAAACACCCACCTTCAATAGTATTTATTCAATAGAGAACAGAAAAAACCTATCGCCTCCAAAGAGGCGATAGGTTTAACCTTCGCGGTACCACTCTTTTTGATCGTTGCTGCTTACTCTACTGACTTCCCCATCTCGTTCCAGACAGGCTGTCCGATCAGACCTAAACGCCAGATCGCAATTCCTTTAAGACCATAACGTTTAGCAAGTCCTACCTTAGAATTCACTGAAGATTCGTTTTCGCTATACACAGAGATCCCGAGGATCAGCTTATCCTTACTCACTTGCTGAAGCGCAAGCCGGATGCCTTCATCAACTAAACTCATCGGCTCTGGAACTTTTTTCTCTTGTAAATAATCGTACGCCATAATGACCAAATCATCTGCAAGTGTTCCTAAAGTTTTGTAATCATAACCTTTATAAGAACTATTTAATGGATGAAGAATAACGGTAAGTTTAAGTCCTGCTGCATGTGCTTTTTGTGATAGGTTTTTCACAAAAGCATTATAATCTGCTTGCACCTTCGCCTTATCACCTGTTAGACCTAGGCCCTCCAGATCCAGAGTAATGCCTTGGAATCCTTTTTGCGTTGCAAGATCTACGATTCCAGTAATCGTCTGTTCTTGAAGCTGTTTATCTTCCAGGTTCTTAGTTAACTCTGATGCGGTGTCTCCAGAGAAGACCATCAGATAAGGAGCTGTTCCACCTGCCGCTGCATTCGTGACAATTGATTCTGGTGTTACGTCACCAGCCGCCTGAGGCCATTTGAAATCAGTCCCCGTTGTGGTGAATTGCCCGGTTTTATCAATCCCACTCCAACCGAAGGCCATAGCATCAAAATTAGGAAGTAAGGAAATCTCACTATAAGAACTCAGCGCATAGAAACCAAGAGTGTACAGCTCAGTCTTCGGCGAAGTAATAGATACGGTCTTCGTGGATTGATTCCAAGCTACACCCGCACCAAACTGCTGGCCGAAGAAGCTAAGGGGAATCATCGTTGTATCCCGGATCGTCTGCGGAGCAACTCCTAACTTCACAACCGCGCCGTTAACACCTGCATTTTTGCTGCCAAGGGTCAGGGTTACCACTTTGGTCCCTGCAGTATCTGTTTTGGTAGCCGTAATTTTCTTCTGCGCTTGATTCCACTCGACATTAATTCCCAAAGCTTCAGATATAGCTCGGAATGGCACCATCGTTGTTCCGCTCATCACAACAGGTTCTACTGGAAATGGTAGTGGATAACCATCCAGCACAATACTAACTCCACCAGCTGTGGCTGCCTGTGTAGTATTTTGGAATAACGCCGTGGTGCCTCCTAGCGAAATAGCCATACATAATACTAATTTACCGATTCGCTTATTCATGAATGTTAAGTCTCCCTCTTCTATGATATGCAGTCTAATCTTGTAAACTCTTATATGTCCTCTACCATTTTACCAAAGATTATCCAATTGTAAAATTAATAGATTGTCATCTATGAGCTGCGAAATTATTTGTCATATTAGAAGAGGTCGGCAAAATTACATAAACACGCTCAAAAAGGTCCCCACTGCTCGTTCAACATCTACATCCACTGCAACTTGTATGGGTTTACCCACTTTTGGCTGAGCCCGCAAGTCCGCTACGACCATTCCCGATGTAAACTCACCTTTGTGCTCCACACGAACATTCATCTCTTTGTAGGTAACTAGATCTGGTTGCAGCGCAACCATAAGTGCGAGTGGATCATGCAGCGGTGCGCTGTTGATTAAAAAGTTCGCTTCACGATAGAAATTAAAATAATGAGTAAGCGATTGTTCCATAAACGAAATGATCGCTTTATTTTCTTCACGTCCAAAACGGTTTAATAAATCGATATGCTCTTGTGTAATCCGCGTCTTAAGCGTAACGTCTAGACCCACCATCATAACAGGAAGCCCAGATGTAAATACATGATCAGCAGCTTCCGGATCCCCAGCAATATTCGCTTCCGCAACCGGTGTTCTATTGCCGGGATTGAAGATCGTACCGCCCATCACCACTACTTTTTTCAAAGTATTCTTAATACCAGGGTCCATATCAAGCGCCATAGAAAGGTTGGTTAGATGTGCCAGTGTGACTAATACAATCTCTCCGGGATTCTCATTAGCCATCCGAACAATAAACTCAGATGCAGTTTCGTTAATGGGACGCTGGCTGGATGGAGCAATTTCCACATTGCCAATACCGTTCTCACCATGCACATGAGTGGCGTAGCCTGAGTGCTCACGAACAAGTGCCTTGGATGCTCCGATCGCTACAGGAATCTCATAACCGGGCTTAACAAGCTCGATTAGCCGCAGTGAATTGTCCGCCGCCTTTTCGACCTCAATATTTCCAAAAACGGTTGTAATTCCTTCTACAATTACGTTTGGAGCACGCAAGGCATATAGAATCGCCAGTGCATCGTCAATACCTGTATCTGCATCAATAATAATTCGTGTTTTGCTCATTTATGTTCTCTCCCATTATGTTTTTTTCATAAAAGCTATCATATCACGGCCAACGAGGGTCGCTCAATTTTTATTCAATTCCTGTTCTTTAAAGGCTTCAATAAACCGCTCAGGATCGCACTCTATCAAATAAGCATACACGCCCTTACTCGTGTGGAGATAGAACATGCCGCCCATATCCCCCATTGAGCGATAAGACATATCGAAAATATCTTTTAGCGGGAATTCCCGATGGCGTGTTACAATTCTATCTTGATACAGATACATTAGCCGATTCGAAGCAACACTTCGTTGTTCTCCATCCCTAATTTCTCGTTGTATCTTATAATACGGAAGCTGAGCTACCCATTTCATTTGCAGTCCTCCTGCTTGTCGTAATGGACTCTATTTTATTATTCTTTTTACCCTATTGCAAAATAAAGAAGCTTAACGATCCCATTAGCGGAATCATCAAGCTTCAGTAATCACCGTTTATTTCGTTGTATAAGCTGCGGCTGCCTTGCAAAAGCGTTCCAATGCCTCAACTAATGTGGATCTCGGACAAGCCAGATTAATCCGCAGATGGCCTTTGCCTTCTGTTCCAAAAACAGAACCTTCATTAAAAGCCACTTTAGCCTCTTTGTACATCAGCTGCTTCAGACCGTCTATTTCCAAGTTCAGTTCGCGGCAATCCACCCAGAGCAGGTAGGTTCCTTGCGGCTGCATCACATGAACCTGTGGTAAATGCTCCGCCAAATAGCTGACCGTATAATCCACATTATCTGATACATATTGTAACAGCTCATCCAGCCATTCTTCTCCGTCATTGTAAGCGGCTTGTACCGCTCCTTGCGCGAAGAAACTAGCCATATGTAAGCTCAAGGCTTTCATTTTTTGATCAAATTTACGTTTCAATTCCGGATTCGAGGACACGATAAAAGAGGATTGAAGCCCCGGAAGATTGAAGGTTTTGGTCGCAGCAAGGGTGGTTAACGTAATATTGGCAATTTCCTCAGACAAGGACGCAAAAGGAATATGCTCATAACCTGGAAGCGCCAAATCACAATGGATCTCATCAGAGATAACTGTCACTCCGTGACGCAAGCACAGTTCACCGAGCTTCAACAGCTCTTCTCTTTCCCATACTCTACCGCCTGGATTATGCGGACTGCATAACAGCAGCAGCTTCGCTCCACCCAACATCAACCCTTCCAATTGCTCATAATCCATCTCAAAGCGCCCATTATGGACGATAAGCGGATTCTTGGCAACCTTCCGGTCATTCATCTGGATGACATCATAAAAGGGATAATAAACTGGCGATTGTAAAATAACCTCGTCCCCAGGCTCAGTAAACAGTTCAACAGAGAGGCTTAAGGAAGTTACAATTCCGGGAGAATCTGAAATCCACTCCGGTTTGATCTGCCAATCATGCCGTCTTTTAAACCATGACGTGATGGCTTCTTTATAAGTATCACTAGGTACACTGTAACCGTAAACTCCTTGTTCTGCGCGGCGCAGAATGGCTTCCTTCACTGCGGGAGGACTTTCAAAATCCATGTCTGCCACCCAAAGCGGCATAATATCCTTCTCACCAAACAACTTCTCGGATTGGTCCCATTTGTAAGAGCTAGTATTACGGCGGTCAATTACGCGATCGAAATCATACTTCAACTAGAGTCACCTCATCCTTATAAACTTATCTTTTATTGTATCATGAGGAAACCGATATGGCATCTTAAGATAGAATCAAAAGAATTCACATAAATAGATGATGAATTTTAAGTTGTTAGACGATAGAAAAACAATAGAATGTTAGCATCACCTTGATTAAAAAATGAACTTGTTCGATTGCTGCTTTTTTGAAAGCCAGTAAATACTCTGAGTAAAGAGGAAGACCTTCGTTCGTCCTCCTCTTTACAATAATCATAAGTAAAATCACCAATATTAAGAGGACCAACTTATCTATACGAAATACACCTTGTTACGCTAATTGTGTAATAACGAGATGTGCTGAAACAGATCTTGTTCCTCCAGCGAGAGGAGTAATAGTAAGTGCAGTAGAGTTACCAGCAGGATTGCGAACGGTCAGGATGGTGTTAATGACCGTTGTTTGCACTATAGCCATTTCTACGATTTGCGATGTACCTGTTGCACGTCCAACAACAGTATAGGCAAGATCCGCACCATTAAGAGTCAAGATGAGTTGTCCCGCTTCGGTTACACTAACCTGAAACAAAACCTGATAAGTCCCTATTGCCGCTAAATTAAACGAACTAGGACCTGTTCGTGCTATTGTTGTCCCGCTAGTAGGTCCGTTTTGAGGAAAACTTACGTCTGTGCCCGGTGCTACAGTTGCTGCATTATCAGGAGGCATTAGGGCAAAAAAATCAGCAAAACCTAATACGCCTCCTGTTGCCCCGGTTGCGCCCGTTGCTCCTGCTGCTCCCGGTGCTCCGGTTGCTCCCGCGGCTCCTGCTGCCCCCGGTGCTCCTGCTGCTCCCGGTGCTCCTGCTGCTCCCGGTGCTCCGGCCGCTCCCGGTGCTCCTGTTGCTCCAGCTACTCCCGGCGCTCCCGGCGCTCCCGGCGCTCCCGGTGCTCCTGTTGCTCCGGTTGCTCCCGGTGCTCCTGGTGCTCCCGGTGCTCCCGGCGCTCCCGGCGCTCCGGTTGCTCCTACAAAACCTTGTGGTCCTATAGCTCCTGCAGGACCCGGTAAACCTTGCGATCCCTGAGGACCTACAACTCCTTGGGCACCCGGAACGCCTTGCGCACCCTGAGGACCAACGGGGCCCGCTACACCCTGAGGACCAATCGCTCCCGCTGGCCCGGGTTCACCTTGAGGTCCTTGGGGTCCCGGAGGGCCGCCTGCAGGTCCTTGAGGTCCTTCAGCTCCTTGGAGTCCTCGTGCTCCTTGAGCTCCGGGAATGCCTTGGGCCCCTTGTATTCCTTGGAGTCCTTGTGCTCCTTGTGGCCCTTGCGGTCCTGTAGCACCAACGACTGTGGGAGTAGTAACATTCACTTCTGGTGGAGGACAGGTTACTTTTACAATCTTCTTAATAACCTTTCGGCGATGTTCTTTTCTTTTTCTTTTCGAAGGAAATACAGTGGCGACTTTTTTCTTATGACACTTTTTATCGTCTGGACAACTCAATGCGTACACCTCCCTATAAAGATAGTTCAGTGTACGCATCTTATTAATTTTAGACATGGACCAATAACTAGTTTCTATTAGACTGGAACCTATTTTTATAAAAAAAGGCTAATAAAATAGGAGGTGGCCCTTAAGCACATTACAATGTCCACACCATTTTAATTTACTTTTCGTATTTTATGATTAGGACAACTGACACTTCCCTATTAGCCCAAATCATAGATTTGGGTCTTTTTTTATGAGCATATAAAAAAACAACCCCCAAACCACGGGAGCTGCTAATCATCAACTATTATATTGTATCAACAGGCTTACGAATGGTGTTGCCTACCTTCGTAAGAATATCCGCCATTGATGCCGAATCATTCACGTCATAATCATCAATGTTCAGTCGGAGCACTGGGCAAGCTGTAAACTCATTGATCCATTTCGAATATCTGCCATGCATATGCTCCCAGTAGGACACGTCCGTTTGAATTTCCATTTCACGGCCACGTTCATTAATTCGCGCTAAAATAGAAGGAAGACTGCCTTCAATATAAATCAGTACATCAGGGTGCGGGAAATAGGGTGTCATAACCATAGCTTCATACAAGCTTGTATAGGTTTCATAGTCTGTCTTAGACATCGTGCCTTGATCCGCATGCATTTTAGCAAAAATACCAGTGTCCTCATAAATCGAGCGATCTTGAACAAAACCACCGCCAATTTCGAACATTTTCTTCTGTTCTTTAAAACGTTCGGCTAAGAAATAAATCTGTAGATGAAAACTCCATCTCTCAAAATCATGATAGAATTTTTCAAGATAAGGATTATGATCAACTTGCTCCAGCGAGGTTTGAAAATTCAACCTTTTAGCCAAAGCACCTGTTAAAGTGGATTTCCCCACCCCCACGGTTCCTGCCACGGTAATTATGGCGTTATCTGGGATGTTATATGGATTCATTTCATTAGCTCCTTTAGGTGAGAGGCAATTTCGACGAAGTGTTCTGGGTTCTCCACGAAATCGACTGCATTTCCATCTATGGTAATAATAACGGTAGACGGCTCTTGAATCGCTAGAGAGGCCATCGCATCATCATAATCTTCTATCAATTGCTGCAAATACGCAGTATCCATATCCCCTTCAAAAGGGCGTCCGCGTTTGGCAATTCTTTTTAACAAGGTATCGAGATCCGCTTTTATATAGAGAATAATATTTGGCTTCGGCAGGTCATCCGTCAGCACATGATAGATTTGTCGATACTTTTCTCGTTTCGTTCCCTTCAGCGTTCGTTCCCCAAAGATAAGGTTCTTATAAATATGATAATCCGAGATCACCGGTTTACCTTTATCTATGTATTGAGTTACTGTATCTTCAAGCTGCTTGTACCGATTACAGAGAAAAAACATCTCCAGTTGAAAGCTCCAGTCATCCATGTTCTGATAAAATTTAGCTAGAAACGGATTTTCATCAACAATCTCCTTAATAATCGGTAAGTTTAATTCCTCTGCAAGCATCGAAGCTAATGTTGTTTTTCCAGCCCCGATCGGGCCTTCCACTGCAATAAACGGTGCATGTTTCATTGATGCTGACTTCCTCCTCAGATACGGACCCTTCAATAACTATTTTTAAAAACAGACTAAATTATTGTATCACATGAGACCTTACTTGTGAGCGGCTAATTATGAAGAAACTTTTCCAGTAATACAAGTATACAACTGTAAGCTAGACCCAATAACAAGAGAAGGATCCCTATGAAAAAACGGTTCGATATCTATCTTCTCCCCATCCCCACGAACATGAATCGGACCGAGGAGACTCTATTTCCGAAAAATCGGCTGTATCAGCATACAATCGGACTCAGTTGCAGCTATTCTACCAAATGCGCCCTAAAAACAGTCACTATCCGGCCAATAAGAGCCATACTGTCCATAACCTTAGCTAAATAAGCTAATAAATACCAATAGCTGCTATACGGTCCTTAGCTTCACTTCTCTTTTCCTAGATGTAATCGCGCATTCAAAGGACTGGAACCATAGCAAAAAAGGTGTCCCTGAAGGGACACCTTTTTAGATCATTCTATTAAGATAAACGTCCGCTGAAATCTTCGAAAGCGAACTGTTTGATTACTTTAATTCCTTCTTCGTCATTGTAGCTGACGATAGCTGGCAGATTCACGCCGTTAAACATATGGTTCTTCACCATAGAATAATGCGCCATATCTAGGAATACGAGTCTATCGCCGTATTTCAAAGGCTCCTTGAAGGAATAATCTCCAATCACATCTCCGGCTAGGCAAGTCATTCCACCTAATCTGTACGTATAAGGATATTCCCCAGGTTGTCCAGCATCGATAATGTTCGGACGGTATGGCATAGCCAGTACATCTGGCATGTGGCATTCAGCCGAAGTATCGAGAATCGCAATGTCCATTCCGTTATGCATAACATCTAGAACGGTAGCTACCAAATATCCAGTATTAAGCGCAACGGCCTCACCTGGCTCCAGATAGATTTCCACACCGTAAGTCTCTTTCATATGCAAAATGCAGCGGACAAGGGTCTCCAGATCATAATCGGGACGTGTAATATGATGACCGCCACCAAAATTAAGCCATTTCATCCCTTTGAGATAAGGTCCGAACTTCTCTTCGACTACCTTGAGCGTACGCTCCAGTGTGTCAGAATTTTGTTCGCACATGGTATGGAAGTGTAATCCATCAATCCCCTCAAGCTCTTCAGGTCTAAAGTTAGGGAGAGTTACTCCCATTCTGGAATAATTGTAGCATGGATCATACAGCGGAACTTCGATCTCGGAATACTCCGGATTCACTCGAATGCCGCAGCTGATGTGCTTCGGTGCATTTTTCACACGATCCTTGAATCGATTCCACTGGTCAAAAGAATTGAACACAATGTGATCGGAGTATTCAAGAAGCTCATCGAATTCACTGTCCACATAAGCTGGTGCGTAGACATGAACCTCTTTGCCCATTTTTTCATAGCCAAGTCTGGCTTCGAATAAGGAGCTGGAAGTTACGCCATGCAAGTACTTGCCAACTAGCGGATACAAGGAGTGCATAGAGAAGCCTTTTTGCGCGAGCAAAATCTTAGCTCCTGTACGTTCTTGTACAGAATTCATAATCTCAAGATTGCGGGTAAGCAATCTTTCATCTACAAGGTAACATGGTGACGGGACAACGCTGATATCAATATCCATCAATCGCGCCTTAGTCTAGCAGCGTTGGCGAGAAATCTTCTTGCCAAGGCAGACCATGTTTATTCAAAGCTTCCATGAATGGATCTGGATCGAACTCTTCTACGTTGTACACGCCTGGTTTCTTCCAGATTCCTTTTATAATTAACATTGCTCCGATCATTGCAGGAACGCCTGTAGTATAGGAAATGGCTTGGGAGCCAACCTCTGCATAACATTCTTCATGATCGCAAACGTTGTATACATAATAAGTTTTTGGCTTACCGTCTTTAGTACCTTGGATGATACATCCAATGTTAGTTTTACCTTTTGTTCTTGGTCCCAGGGAAGCTGGGTCAGGCAGCATTGCCTTCAAGAATTGCAAAGGAACGATCTCTTTACCTTCGTACATGATAGGCTCGATAGAAGTCATACCCACATTCTCAAGCACTTTCAAGTGAGTCAGGTAGTTCTGTGAGAAAGTCATCCAGAAACGGATCTTTTTCACGCCCTTGATGTTAACAGCCAAGGATTCCAGCTCTTCATGGTACAAAAGATAAATATCTTTAGGTCCAATTTCCGGAAGATCGTAAACTTTCTTCTCAGAAAGTGGTGCAGTTTCAATCCACTCGCCATTCTCGAAATAACGGCCATTAGCTGTAATTTCACGAATATTGATTTCAGGATTAAAGTTTGTAGCGAATGGATATCCATGATCGCCAGCGTTGGCGTCTACAATATCAATGGTATGGATCTCGTCAAAATAGTGCTTTTGCGCGTAAGCCGTGAATACGCCTGTTACTCCTGGGTCAAATCCACTGCCGAGCAAAGCGGTAAGGCCAGCTTTCTCAAATCTTTCTTTGTAAGCCCACTGCCAGGAATATTCGAATTTCGCTGTATCTTGTGGTTCATAATTGGCAGTATCCACATAGTGCACTCCTGTTGCCAGGCACGCATCCATGATCGTCAGGTCCTGATATGGGAGAGCGACATTAATAACGACATCCGGCTCAAAGCTCTTGATCAGTTCAATGACTTCGTCCGTGTTATCTGCATCGAGCTGAGCAGTAGAAATCTTCGTGCGGCCTCCGGCTAATTTATCTTTCAGAGCGTCACATTTCGCGACAGTTCTGCTAGCAATGCAGATCTCTTCAAATACATCCGGGTTCTGGCAGCATTTATGAACAACAACACTTGCTACGCCGCCAGCGCCAATAATTAACGCTTTTCCCAAAATAAAAACCTCCTAAAATTCCATTTGCAAAATCAACAAGGCTGATTATACATAATATTTTTGAATAAATCAATAAAAACCGACAAAAAATGATGTGTTTTGTGTAAAATCTCTAAGAAATCTTGTTAATACTCTTAAATGCTCATATTTCCTCGATTATCCACGTGTATAGATCAAGTGTTTTGCTGGAACAGAGTGGATTTTCAGAAACTAGGGCAACTAGATTATTCTATCACAAGAGGGTTATACTTCATACGATTTATTTTAAAATCAATGAAAAATCTCACCACCCTTTCAACTCCGCCTAAAGAAGTTCGGTTTCCACACATTCCAATCAACAGCACTGCAGCAAATACAAAGAGGCCGGAATATATACTCTTACCCGTTTTTGTCCCAATATTAATCGTTGTTGCTATGCCCATCCGTTTCGCGCCCATAATTGAACGATCATTGGGATAATTATAAGTTGTCCCATTTTTCCAATATTCATCATCATCCGTATAAAGAATCCTCGAAAAGATTCCCGCACACATTCTTCAAAATCGCGTACGCTTTGTTTACGGTCATTGCATATCCCCCCTAAATCTTCTGCCTTCCACGCAAAAAAGCTGAGCTCCCCTGAAGGAGAGTTCAGCCTAAAGCTTCTAATATATAGTCAACTTATTTATTGGAATTTATTCGAACGGCATAAGCATCTGCATCCCATTCTACCTGCGCCCCCAACATTTCACTTATCAATCTGAGGGGTACATAAACGCTATCATTAATGAAGACCGGTTTTTGATCTGTTGCGATAATCTTTCCATTAACAGTCGTTTGTCCAGTTACCGAATTCAAGATCAGCGTTGTAGATCCCTTCACAGCAACCACAGCTCTCGATGGAACATCCCAACGAACATTAACTCCCATCTGCTCGAAGACTCCTCTTAAAGGAACATATGTCGAATTATTGATTAGTAACGGCGGCATAGTCAGTTCCATTTCATTCCCATTCAACAACACTTGAATAGATTTTTTCACCGGCTGAGGCGTACTCACCTCGATCTCTCTGACCCCCAGACCCGTCTGTCCAAATTCATTTGCCCCCCAGGCAAGGACATGACCATCTTTTAAGAGTACATAATGATTTCTGCTCCCTTTAGAAACGGAAACTGCATTCTGGATGCCTTTAGACTGTGTAACATTAATCTTGTTCTTATCGCCAACCGTCCACTGCCACACGGTCCCATCCGCCTTCACTGCGGAATCTGTTGTCAGCGAAATGACGTCTGTAAGTCCTGGAACCTGAACAGGCTTTAGAGCTTCTCCCAGATATGGATCTATGTAATTATTCCAAATCCATACTGTGCCATCCCATCTCAATGCCGCCCCATAAAGTCCATAGGCTCCATCCATATCAACCGCTCTATATTCTCCGCTTCCTTTAATAAGCGTAGGCTTTAAGATTACGCCCTTCTGAGTTCCCAGCGGTTGCTGTGATCCCCACACCCATACCTCTCCGCCGTTACCAAGAGCCACTGAATTATTCGATCCCGCTGCTATAAACAGGACGGTGGGTAGTCCCTTCACCTGCACCGGGGTTAGCTTGTTTTTCCGCGAATCGTCACCGAGTTCTCCTTGTTCATTGCCTCCCCACGCCCAGACCGTTCCATCTTTAAGAAGAGCTAAGCTAAAGGTGCCCCCCGCAGAAACAGCTTTCACATCTGTTAGCCCTTGCACTTGAACAGGCTCTACAAGAATCTTAGAGGACTGTGTTCCAATGCCAAGTTGTCCATGCTCGTTCCCCCCTACCGCCCACACTGTACCATCGTCCTTCAACATCAAGTTATGGCGATAACCACCTGAGATTTGCTTTACATGATCGATATGCATTTTGACGGGAGTATACGCTGGTGTGGTCGCCCCATTACCAATAGAGCCGTACCCACCACCCCACGCCCAGGCTGTTCCATCCGCAGTGACGGCATACGCACTTCTGTCACCAGCGTCCAGTTGGGTGATGCCAGACAATAATTTCTTTTCTTCAGGTGAATTCACATTATCTGCTGCTGCCACTAAAGGTGAGACCATAGTCAGGCAAAGAACAGTCCCGACAACAACTCTACAAATCCGACTTACCTGCACTTTTGACATCAAGCTTTGTTTAAACACTTGAGATCACTCCTTTTATTAAAAAATAGATAACGCAACAACTCACGGTCCCGTTCCAAAACCTCCAATCTTCCAGCCGTTAGCGTGTTTGGTCAACACTGCGAAGCGAGTCTCCCGGCCATCTGGGGTATTGAAGACGGGATTTAGTGATTTCATATACAGATCGACCACAATATTTAACGTTGTGCGGTCACCGATGTCTTTAATTTCTGAGCCAGTATCATAATCCATCACTTTATAAGAGGTAGGCTTAGCCTCAACAATACTTTCACTGAGAGCATTTTCACCACCAAAACCCGGGTTATAGAGTTGATGCGCTTGACGGTTAACCGTCAATGCAGTGAGTAAGGCATTAGGATTCAAACATGCGCGGGCACGGGTATGATTACCATCCTGAATAGCCTGAAAAAAAGCATCCAGCAGCTCGAAATGGTCTAATGAGGCTAAGTCACTATTCTCTCCTTCCTCAGCAAACAAACCTTCTCTCTCCGTCCACTCCTCAAATGTAAGTCCTGTAATGTCAGTCAAGCTACGCTTCTTAATAGACGGGCCGATACTTTGAATATTAAATTCCAGCCACGCACCAACGGTATTCCCTGATTGCACAAGCAAAACGAGGTTGGAGGGATAAGAAAATTCTTTTTGTTCGCCAGAACCAGGTAAACCATCGACTAAGGAATACCGCTGCACCTCTACCGTGGTCCCCTTCAGCAGTGTCAAATCCAATCCTGCATCTTTAGAGAACTCATTCGCTAATTGCCAGTAAAGTCCCACTGGATACTCCCCCAGCTTAACCTCCCAGTTTTGCGGTACCTCAACTGCAAATGCCTCCGGATGGCTCTGAACTTTATAATCCAGTGTTTGCAAAAAGTCTTCGGGAATCATAGTTACTTGAGCAGATGTTGGCGTTACCTGTGGTACAGACGTTGAAGCTATAGAGGCAGCAGGTTCCACACCTATGGAGTTCTCCCCTTGATTACATCCAGAGTTTAAGAGTACAAAAAAACAAATCGTTACCACCGTTACAAACTGCCGCTTAGTCATCTGATTCCCGCCTCTCTAATCACTCCTCTATATTTAGACTGAGGAATATTATACAAAGTTGCGGGATACTGGAAATTATTAAAATCATTTTATACGCATAGGACCCTGTAGTTTGGGATTGGCGTTGATTTTACCTGCTTATGCGGCATAAATCGCCTGTTGCTTCGCTCTAGGGCTCCCGTCCACCTTTTGACACTTGTTAACTTCGAGAGCATAATAAGCTTCGGCATATTGCAACGGATTTCCATGAAATACAGGTATATGCAGGACCTTGGTGTAATTGCATCAGAGAGGATGATAACGAGTGAAAAAAGATTTTGATATAAAAAATAAACCCTTCCTAATCTTTAGCTTCGTCCTGCTGCTAAAATGCGCAGTGGCCTGGTTCGTAGTTTTTAGCGACGGTCCTAACTGGAGCATGCTGCTGACAGAGATCCCATTTTTCTTTATCGTATTTGGACTCATAGAATGGATGGCTTCCAAACGAAAGTTTCTGTATTACATGATAGCCAACCTATTGATTTCAGTCATATATTTTGCCGTGCTAATGTATTACAAATATTACGGTGTAATTGCTACTTATCATGCCTTAGAACAAGCAGATAAAGTAACTAAGGTGGGAGAAAGCACATACTCATTGCTGGACCCTTACTACTTGTTCATTTTTGTGGATATTGTAGTTTTCATGTTTTTTATGTTCCGTCCGAAATATATTGCGATCTGGAAAGAAAGAGGTATGAACCGCCGCATGAACCGGACTGCTTTGTTTGGAATCATCAGTGTTTCTTTGGCGGTCTGTGTCTTTAATGTTTGGCCAAATCATGCCAGTATGAACGAGAACAAAAAAGCGGAGAGTATGGGGATTCTTAATTACGAGGTCTATACTATTTTTGCCGATACAAGGGAAACAGAAGAAATAATCGACAGCAAAGAAATCACGCAACCATCCATTAACGAGACCAAAGGGATTACAGAACCTGTCTCACCGAAGTACTGGGCGGCAGCTCAAGGTAAGAATCTAATCGTGGTACAAATGGAATCTTTTCAGAACTTTTTGCTGGGCCTGAGCATTGACGGGCAGGAAGTAACACCCAATCTAAATAAGCTTTTGAAAAGCGAACATTATTTCAATAACTTCTATACTAATGCCGGGCAAGGAACAACTTCGGATGCTGAATTTGTAGTGAATACTTCGTTGTACGTTCCTCACCACGAAGTAGCCACTTCATCCAATTATATGGATAAGGCGCTTCCGAGCCTGCCTAAGTTAATGAAAGCTAATGGATATAACACAGCAACCTTTCACACCAATAGCGTAGAATTCTGGAACCGCAAAACCCTATACAAAGTTCTAGACTTTGATAAGTATTATGATCAAGCGTTCTATGGGGATGATGATCATATCGCATTCGGTGCTTCAGATGAGGTACTCTATGCCAAGACTGTTCCAGAATTAGTCAAAATGGATGCTAAAGATGATCCTTTTTACGCGATGGTCATTTCTATGAGTGCTCATCACCCTTATAAAATGCCAGAGTTAAAAAATAAAATGACACTGCCTAAACGGTATGAAGGCACCCTAGTTGGCAACTATATTCTAGCTCAAAATTACGCAGATTATGCAATGGGACAATTCATGGATCAATTAAAGTCCAGTGGTCTATGGGATGATAGCGTCATTGTCTTTTACGGTGACCATCAGGGTGTATCGCTATATTCCCTTGATGGCAACGAGAAATCGTTAATGGAAGAAATGGTCGGCCACGAATATGGTTATACCGATATGTTCAATGTTCCTTTCATCGTTCATGCCCCTGGTGTAGGTGAACCTGCCGTGTACAGCCAAACTGGCGGCCAAATCGACATTATGCCAACTGTAGCTAACCTGTTAGGGATTTCAATGAAAGACCAGCTCCACTTCGGAGAAGACCTGATGAACCAACAGACCAACATGCTGCCTGTCAGACACTTTTTGCCTACCGGCTCTTTCATTAATGACACAAGCATGTATTTAACTGGTGTCGATTACGACGATGGAGACAACTTTAATCTAATCGATGGCTCAGAAACAGAGGGCGGTTCGACAAAAGAACAATTTGACGCCGTTCAGCGGCTTCTAAATATGTCTAACAGCTACATTCAACAACTGCCGGATTTACCTTCTACGGATGATGCAAAGTAACTATAAAAAGAATGCCCCTCAGCCAAATAGCTGAGGGGCATTTTTGCATTTTTTTAAGAATCTAAAACTTAATTAAGCTTCAACATCCTATCGATAATCACTGCTGCTTGAGCACGGTTGGCAATGTTTTTAGGACCGAAGGTATCCGCAGTCAGACCTTGCACAATACCTTCCTGTGTTAGTAATGCCACCGCTTCTTTACCGTAAGCAGCGATTGTTGCCTGATCTTTAAAGTTAGCCAGAGCGGCATTTGTATCACTTACCGACTTGCCTTTAAATTTCTTAAGTGCATTGGATACAATGATTGCCATTTCCTCGCGTGTAATCGCACGGTTAGGATCAAACTTTCCATTGCCTACACCGTTAATCAATCCGTTCTTGACCCCGGATGCAATGTATCCGTAAGACCAGTCAGAAGCTTTCACGTCACTGAAGGCAGCGGATGATTTCACATCAAGCAGATCAAAAGCTCGCACGATCATGGTAATAAACTCGGCACGCGTCACCTCTTTAAGCGGAGCAAAGGTATTATCGCTCACCCCTTGCAGAATCCCTTTTGCCGCCAGCTCTTTAATCGCCGATGCTGCCCACGCCACCTTACCTAGATCCGTGAAGTTAGAACCTATTGGGGCTGGTGTCGCAGACGGCTGCACAGTTGGAGTTGGAGCTGGCGTTGGTGTTGCAGACGGCTGCACGGTCGGTGCAGGTGTTGATGTTACAGATGGCTGCCACGGTGTCGAAGGTATTGTTGGCTCTTGTTCATTCACCCCGTTATCCATACCATCCTCTTCAGTCGCCGCTGGAGCGGCAGCATAGATTGAATTGGCAAGCAATCTGAATTGATTTTGCGGATGATATTTATTCATCAGATCATTCGCAAATAACGTCACATGAATGTTGTCTGTATTGTAAGTAAGCGCCAATACTTGGTCTTGTGCAGCCTCGTTATTCGGCCACCAGCCTGCTTTGAAAAAGTCAGCGCCTGATCCGTATTTCGCCAAGATCTCTGCGCCTTCAGGCACTTTTGTAATATAAGCCGCGGAAACCGTGTAGAGGTATTCGCTATCGGCATAAGGCGCTGTAATTACATTGTCCTGAGAGACCTCAGCCTTAAACAATCCCTCATGAGCATCTTCTTTGCCATCCTTATTGACCGGAGTTGAATAGTCCAGTCCAGGGAGGACCTTAAGCCCTTTAACAGTTTTCAGCATCGTTCTTCCATAACCGATAAATGATTTACCTGTAGCAATCAGATTCGTTCCCGAATTGATTAGAACATCTGCTGCCACTGTATCCGTAGTTACGTTAAATCCAAGATCCTTCAGCATAAATGCAGTCGCTCCTGCAATAGCTACCTCAGGAGCCTTAAGCAATTTACCCGTTCTGTTCTCTGAAGCACTAAACGGCACAATATCCAGCAGATATTTAGACGATACCGTTCTAAGGTTGGATCTGGAAACAAGGAAACTTCCCTTCTCGTAACCCGTCCCCCCATTCTCCAGCAGTGTCACTGCCTTATGGTTGGCTAGCAGCTCATTCACAGCTTTTATCGCATCATTGTTGCTGTTTTTAATCACATAATTTTGCTCGAACGGAGATTGATCCAGATTCGTACTAGGGATCGTTACACTGCTAACCTGTTCTGTTTTCCCAGTGAATGCTCCAACAGAACGGCTAATATATCGGTCAAAACCACGCATAGCCGAGAAATTCTGTACCGTATCTGAATACATCTCATTAAAATCCGAGACATCTAGTCCATCATACAAGACAAGATTCGCATAACCTCTTTTGGCTTGATGCATATTCACCACATAGGTTCCAGCCGGATAGACTACAGAATCTACAGTTACACTGGCTGTTGTCCGTTCTACTTTCACATTGTTACGCAGTAGATACTGAACCATTTTGTAGGTTTCCAGATCATTTTTTTGCAAATCTTTTGCAACCGGAAGAATGTAATACTCAGGGAAGAAATTCGTATTCTCATCTACCCCTGGACGTCCAATGGACTCATTCTGTGCATTGATTAGATAATCTTTAACAGCAGCATTAGTATTCTCATTTTGGATACCCCGTTTGAAGATTTCCAATTGATTCAGGAACAGTTCCTGCTTGTTGTTGATCACATAATCGGTTGCCCCCAAAGCCGCATAATAAAAGGCATCCAGTGAATCTTCATTCAATTCAGGCACTTCAATCGTATGCCCAAGTGCGCCTTGATGCATGGCATATACAGCTGTGTAGGCTGGTGAAGCATCATCCCAACCTGTTGCATTCGTTCCTTTATAGTTCGGATCCTGTTGTGTTTTTTCGTATTCTTCATAAGGGATATGGTAGGAATCATATTTAGTATTAGCAATTCCCGCCTTCCCCATGGCATTTGCTTGCTCAAGCATACTTGGCATTACAAGATCATATTCAATGTTAGGATCATGAGGTGGTGTGCAAGGCTCAATCAAGAAGCCACTTACAAATCCATGCATGTCCAAAAAGGTAAGCGGCGTCCACTTAGCAATTTGTGCAGTTACCGCTTGTGTCTCAGGCTGGGTCTGGTAAGAGTTGTCCCGATTTGGATCAAGCAGTGTTGAAGTTTGACGCGTGTTTAACGCGCGACCGTCAGGATTCTCTACATAATCAAGCAGGAATATCACATGGTCAAGCGCTTCGTCGATGTTCAGAACTACCTTTTTCGGATTTCCATTCTCATCAGTGGTATCATAGGTGACAATTTGCTGTGTCATCAGCGTATCCAAAAACTTAATGATTACATCGACACCATTGGCTTCATCGGCATGAATGTTGTTCAACCAGATAGGTACCTTATAATCCTGCAGATCCCCGTCGTTAATTTTCTTTTGCAGGGCTTCAGGATCATTCATCATAAGCGGTAAGGTCTCGTTCAAATATTGATCTACTGAGGACTTATCCTTAGCAACAATAGAGAAATGAATGGCACGACCTTGAGTTGAGGTCCCAATTTGCTGATACTCTACATATCGATCATATTTATTATTGCTTTCAGCAGTAATCCTATCGATCGCCGGTTTAATCTCATCATATGTATGATAGGTTTCATATGGATTTAGTTTGACTTGCTGCTCTACCAGCACATCTCCAGCAGGTAATGTCCCGATTAGATTATAAATTCCCACTCGTTTAACGTACTCTGCACGTATACCCGTTAGTGAGAGATTCTCTCCGTACAGCAAATCAAAATGAATTAAAGCTTTTACTTTTGAACCTGAGATCGGCTCATAGGTCACTGTTACGAAAGGATTACCTGAATAATCTTTCGCATCTTTATTCCATTTCTTCCACTCTGCCAGCGGCTTCATCTCTTCCGCCGTTCTGCCAAAATTCCAGATGATATCTTGAGGCGATGCCCCATCAGGAAGCTCTAAAGTCAATTCTAATGTTCTAGCTTCCGTCATAGAAGCTTTGTATACTTCTGTGGAAACTGTCGCCGCTATTTGTTCATAGACAGCAGTCGCTACCGTAGTTTGTTCTGAAGAAAGCACCGCTGGATCAGCTGTGTTCTCCGTAGAAACCGGAGCAACAACCGCCTGCGGGTTAATTTCGGTTGCAACTTCACCTGCATATGCAGCTGGAAGCAGACCCGACATCATAAGTGTAAAAGCTAGTAATAAAGATAGTATTCTCTTGGACATTTTTTACCTCCTATAATTTTGTCTACTTTCACCCCAAATTGAATGAATATACACTTATATGAATCTGTATTCATAACATAATATAGTATTCTATTAATTTTGGGAACAAAAATAATAGAAAAAATAATATTTTTATACGACTTGCCTAAGTAAGCGCATTCATTTTGTGCAAGAGCCCTACACTACCGCAACAAAAAAAGCGCCCGGATAACTGGGCGCTTTGAATTACAATAAATATATTAAACGGTTTCTGGAAAAGAAGCTTCACTTAACTCTTGTGCAGGTACAAGTTCACTGCTACCCTCTTGCTCTACAGGTGCGTTAACCAGCATATACACACGGGACTCGTAAGGCCGTAATGCGACAGTCTCAATCGGCTCCGCAGGATCAACCTCATAGTTATGCAAGAGCAATTCACTAGTATCAAACTCCAAATCAAATGGAAGGTCAAACAGCGCTTCCTCTGCTGTCAGGTTAGACATGACCAGCAGTTTTTCATTTCCAAGCGTCCGCGTATAAGCATAAATACGTTCATCTTCAGGCAAAATGAGATCATAAGTCCCGTAAACAGTAACGGGATTAGCAGCCCGAAGAGCGATAAGCTTTTTGTAATGATGATAGATGGAATAAGGGTCCTGCTTCGCCCGCTCCACATTGATTTCCGTATAATTCGGATTCACCTTCATCCATGGCTTGCCGCTGCTGAAACCAGCGTTTTCAGAGTCGCTCCATTGCATTGGTGTTCTAGAGTTGTCCCGACCGTTCTTCCAGATTACCTCCATGACTTCCTCATGCGATTTACCGGCTTCAGTCTCCAAACGATACAAGTTCTTCATCGCCACATCATCGTAATCATCCATTGATTCAAATCTTACATTGGTCATCCCAATTTCTTGACCTTGATAAATAAATGGTGTTCCCTGCATCAGGAAATACATCGTAGCCAACGATTTAGCTGACTCTTTCCAATACTGGCCATCATTTCCCCAAGTAGAAACTGAACGCGGCTGGTCGTGATTTTCGATGAACAATGCGTTCCAGCCTCTGCCCTCAAGACCTTTTTGCCAACGGGAGAGAGCTGATTTTAGCTGCAGAACATCCAATCCACCTGTCACACTCTTATTCCAAAGAGCTAAATGCTCGAATTGAAAAATCATATTAAATTTGCCTTGCTCTTCACCCACCCACGACTCCGCCTGATCAACATTTACACCACTCGCTTCGCCAACCGTCATGATGTCATATCGGTCAAACGTCTCCTGCTTGAGCTCCTGCAAGAAATCGTGAATCCCTTCACGGTTCATGTGCCCATCGCCAGACGGAACATACGGAAGATTCTGTGGATTCGGCAGATCGGGATGTCCGGTGATTTTTTTAATATGTGAAATGGCATCCACCCGGAAGCCGTCGATTCCTTTGTCCAGCCACCAGTTGACCATGCTATACAATTCACGGCGCACCTCAGGATTCTCCCAGTTGAGGTCTGGCTGTCTTTTGGAAAATACATGCATAAAATATTGCTCTGTGGCGGGATCAAGCTCCCAAATCGAACCGCTGAAAATACTCTCCCAGTTATTCGGCTCCTTCCCGTCCTTAGGATCACTCCAAATATAATAATCCCGCTTCGGATTATCCATGCTTGAACGTGCTTCAACAAACCATGGATGTTCGTCCGAAGTATGATTAATCACTAGATCCAGAATCAGCTTCATGCCTCGTGCATGAACCTCATGCAGCAGCTGATCAAAGTCGGCCATGCTGCCGAACTCCGCCATAATATCCTGATAATCCGAAATATCATAACCATTATCATCATTTGGGGATTTATAAATAGGACAGATCCAAATGACATTGATGCCAAGCTCCTGCAAATAATCAAGTTTAGAAATGACTCCCTGCAGATCGCCTACACCATCACCATTGCTGTCCATAAAGCTCCGTGGGTAAATTTGATACGCTGTGGCTTCTTTCCACCATGTTCTGTTCAATGCATGCAGCTCCTTCGTATTCATATACCCTTCACAGGAAAATATTTTCCCGAAATTCATTAGAATTAATAATTCAGTTATTGTTTTTAGCAAAAATTCAACTTTATCGTTCAAAACAAGCTTTTTTCAAGGAAATAATTTTCCTTCAGCGATCATTATAGGACCTTTTATTTCCTAGGTCAACAACAATCTTTTGGATTCTTGAAGCTATCCGTGATATGCTTGCGAGAGTTGAAACACCAAGTGAATCATATGGAAAGTTATGGTGATCTTCTTGAAGGTAAAGATAAAAGATATAGCCCAATTGGCGAACGTTTCGATCTCTACGGTGTCCAGGGTAATCAATAACAGCAAACCAGTTAACGATGATGTCCGTAAACGAGTACTGGAAGCTATTAAACAAACCAACTACCGTTCGAATGTCATCGGCCTTGAAACGGACAAAGCTAATACACAGCTGATCGGTGTGATCATTCCGCAGAATAGCAACACTGTACTGGATGACTTCAATGTTGGCATTCGCGATCTCGCGGATTTGTATGGATACGACATTATGGTCGGATTAACGGACGGCAGTGCAGAAAGTGAACAACATTATTTGAAGATGTTCCAGCGGATGGGGACAGAAGGAAATATATTTGTGGGTTCTATTCCAAACCATGAACATTTGGAGATCATCCGCAACTCAAATACACCTTGCGTGCTTGTCGGGCAACAATCGCAGGTGGATACGATTCCTTCCGTTCATCTGGACAATATAACTGCCTCTTATGAAGCTGTTACTTATCTGATTCAAAAAGGTCATCGCAAAATCGCTATGATTCGCGGCTCGGGAGATAATGCGGTGGGTGGGGATCGGTATAAAGGCTATCTACAAGCCCTTATGGATGCAGGCATAACCTTAAGAAAAGAATGGGTAGTAGAAAGTGCGATGGCCGTCGAAGATGGGAGCGACGCCATGCGCCGAATTATGGATAGCGGAGAGTTACCTACTGCGGTGTTTTGCTCTACAGATTGGATGGCAGTTGGAGCCATGAATCATTTAATCGATAACGGTCTACGGGTGCCAGCTGATGTTGCCGTGTTCGGATTTGATAACAGCTTCATTGCCTCTATCGTTCGACCTAAGCTTTCCTCGGTTGAATACTCAGGAACGGAGATTGGGATGACCGCTACTCGAACCTTAATCAAGCTGATTAAAGGGGAGACCGTTGTGCCGCATCATGCAAATGTGGCTCATTATTTGGCTATTCGGGAAAGTACGGGTTAGGAGCTGTGGAGCTCCTAACCCATTTTTATACAGATGATGTTATTGATGTTATTGTGTGAATCCTACTTTGGCTCGTTCACGCGTTTTGGTATCTAGAGAGATAGAACAGATCGAGCTGATTGGAATATAAAACTCTTCAAAATCCGTCCGATATTTGACGAACTTTTCACTTACCGTTTCCAGCACTCCTTTTGTAGCGTTGGAGCCATCCACAAAATAGATTGTTACCTCTTTTCCCTGCAAAACCTCCAGCATAGCCTTCTTCACTCCTTCGTCTTAGAGATTTGTGATGACCTTATCGATAATTCCGTATTCAACCGCCTCATCGGCTGACATGAAATAATCTCGATCCATATCTTGCAGTACCTTCTCTACCGTCTGCCCAGTTCGGTCCGCTGTAATTTGCACAAGCACTTCCCTTGCCTTCAAAATACGTTTGGCACTGATCGCAATGTCACTAGCTTGCCCCTGCGCCCCACCATGCGGCTGATGAATCATAATCTCGCTATTCGGCAAGGCATAACGTTTCCCTTTGGCCCCAGCCAATAACAACAAAGAACCAAAGGAAGCCGCCATTCCTGTACAAATGGTATTCACCGGCGGTTTAATAAGCTGCATCGTGTCATAAATACTGAAGCCTGCGGTGATAGAGCCACCTGGACAATTAATATACATGTGTATATCTTTATCCGGATCTTCTGCTGATAAAAACAATAACTGGGCAACAATACTGTTAGCCAGCTGATCCTCAATTTCCGCACCTACGAACACTATCCGGTCCTTCAACAGCCGCGAATAAATATCGTAAGATCTTTCACCTTGATTCGTTTGTTCGACTACATAAGGAACGTACGCCATCCGTATTCGACCTCCATCTGTTTTAGAGTTTTGAAATCTACCCTGTAAACGGATTAGTATGGGGATAGGATACGTTAGGCGTGAGAATTTTTATTTTTTAAAATTGCGTATCTTAATTTCCTGCTCATTCGTTTATTATTAGAAGTAATCGAAATTACCTTACTGGAAAAGGAGTTATGCAGAGTGATCATCCTTGAGAAGCTTAGCACCGGAGATGCGCCGGATGAAAGTAACACCAGGTCTTTGCAGATAGCTCTGAAGCGATATTGTCTTGCATTGACACAATCCCCGTGGGATGCCGATGATTTAGCTCAGGATACATGGGTCAAGGCCCTAGGTTATATGAAGACATCACACCCAACGAGCGCAAATAATGGGAACAGTCCAATGAATGAAGTTAAACAAAATAAAGCCATTGAAAATGATAAAGCTAATGAGGCTAATAGAGCTAATGAAAAAATTGAAACTAATCAAACTAATAAAATGAACTATACGTTTTCTACGGCTGCAACGGCAGCTAATACTGCAATGTCAGCCAAGGCTGTAACGCCATCTAAGACTGCACCGTCTGCTAATACTGCAACGTCTGCAAAGGCTGTAACGCCATCTAAGACTGCAACGTCTACTAATACTGCAACGTCTACTAATACTGCAACGTCTGCAAAATCTGCAATGCATTCTACGATTCCTACAAATTCTACTCATCATACCCGTTCTACAAATCACCCAAATCCTGAGGCATTGCTTTTTCGGATTGCCCGAAACACATGGATTGATATCATGCGGCGAAAAGCCACCTTGTCACGAGTGTTGGAGCTGGATCAGTCCCCCACTGAGGCCTCTGCGGAGTATGGTTCATTTGAGATTGAAGCTGCTTTTCAAGCACTACAGGAGCATTTGTCTCCGCTGCAGCAGGCGGTCTTCCTGCTTCGAGATGTGTTGGGACACTCTGCAATGGAAGCTGCCGAGATTCTCGATACCACAGAAGGGGCAATAAAAGCCGCTCTGCACCGAGCCCGGCAAGCCCTTCCTCTCGTAAGACAAGAGCTGCTTCAGGCCGATGGTCCTTCCTTACCACAGGACACAGCCATGCAGATCGTCTTGAGCCGCCTTGCAGCCGCGTATGAACATGGGGAAATTGACGAGCTGATCGAGCTTGTATTTGCGGACGAAAGCCAGGAACCTGTAATGGCGGTATCGAGCCAAAGCTTGCAAGGCTTCCAGACCTTCCAAGCTGGTGGATTCAGTTCAAACAGCTGGAACTATACCACGCCAGGAATGTGTATGGTGGCGTAGTTTTTCGTTAAGCTGGATCTCGGGCAGCTAAGTGTCTCGTTACGTTAAAAACGAGTAGATATATTTGCGAGTAGTGCGCTTAATGTGTAATTAGCGTTTGGGCGGTTTGTGGTAACTAGCTACAAACGTTGCATATTGTGCAACAGAATCCGCCGTCCTGGCCGCAAAAATTGAATCTGCAGCACTTTCTGCAATAGATTCTGGTGAAAAGTTAGTTTAATGCCACTTGCTCATCCATTGATTGTAGAGAGTGCAATAGGATCAAATTTTCTCCACTCTAATACGAATTCTATTGCACGAAGTACAATCAAACTAACTCTTTCCCTTTAGTCCAATTTGTATCACTCAAAACTCAATACATTGCTGCTGATCTGGCTGATCCCGCTGCTTATCTACAATGAGTCAGAAGCTTTATATAAACCAATAAACAGTCGTTTTAATAACCATTAATAGCAATCAAGGAGTGAGGTTGATGAGGAAGATTCTTATTTTAGGCGGCACACGCTTTTTTGGAAAACGTTTGGTCGAGCGTCTGCTTGAGGATTCTAAGAACGAAGTCACCATATTAACGCGCGGGGAAACAAGCGATCCTTTTGGCAATCTCGTTCACCGGATACAGGTAGATCGGTCTCAACCGGAGGCCTTCGCTCAAGCATTAGGTGATACGAGTTGGGATGTAGTTTACGATAATATTTGTTTTTCACCTGATGAAGCGGATCAGGCGCGCCGTATTTTTGACGGCAAAACCACACGTTACATACTGACTTCAAGTTTATCTGTCTATGATTTCAGTGAGCAAGCACTGACGGAAGAGATATTCGATCCTGAAACGTACCCAATTCGTTATGGAGGACGAAAGGATTTCACCTATCAGGAGGGGAAAAGACTGGCGGAAGCTGTCCTTATCCAACAAGCTACGTTCCCGGTAGCCGCTGTCCGCTTTCCGATTGTTCTGGGAACTGACGATTATACACGAAGACTCCATTTTCATATTGAACATGTACGTAACGAACTGCCCATCGGGATTCCGAATCCAGATGCAAATATCTGTTTTATCCGTTCGGACGAAGCCGCTGATTTTCTATATTGGCTCGGCAACTCGATGGTGACGGGTCCTCTCAACGCTTGCTCAGACGGTACCGTTAGTATTAAAGACCTTATCTCGCTGATTGAAAAAGAGACCGGAAAACAAGCCGTCATTCAAAGCGAAACAGCGGATGCGCATAATTCTCCATTCGGGATCACACAATCCTGGTTTATGGATACAGCTAAAGCTCAATCGGAGGGATACAAGTTTCTCACTCTAAGCGACTGGCTCCCAGAGTTAGTTAGCACCCTAAATCAAACTTACGAGGACTAATTACTAATTATATTTCTACGATAAAAAGCTGGCTCATTCGTGGATACTCCCACGAATGAGCCAGCTTCTTTATGCAACAAATCACAATTACGCGATGAGTTAATTGCACTCTATACAACTATTTTCAGGTATGTGCACTCCCACCTGGTTTTAGTTGTATTTCATGCAATTATATCCCCACTAAACCACCGTTATCGTCATTTCGCCTCGAAATAACTGCACTAAATACAACTAAACCCTAATCAAGCTAAATACAAACTTTTTTAGTTGTATAAAATACACTTAAAATCAAAACGGCAGGTAGAACTCACTACGCACTAAATTTTAGCCTCTCATCTCTAAACTCTATTCTATAAACTCTAATCTCTAGACTCTACTCACTGCTCCCTACTCCCTACTCTATTCTCTATTCTCTATTCTCTATTCTCTATTCTCTACTCCACCTTACGCTTAGAATGCCATTTCCCGCTGAGCTAAGCAGAGATTGTCAGATAAGCCCCCTCTTTAGAACCGTCTGCATTTGGTGTACCACCATCATTTGGAGTACCGCTATCATCTGGAGGATCACCAGCACCTAATGTATCATCTCCTAATACGTCTCCTAATGTGTCCCCGGCTTCTGGATTGCCAGCATGCTTTGTATCCCTGTCACCTTCATATCTGACCCCATCGTCCCCATCCGAATCAATCTTAAAAATGTTGATTTCTTTGAATAAATTCTGCGAAATTTCATTAATCTCAATGGCTTGACGGGCTATATCACGGATAGCATGATCCTGCTGTACGCTGGAGGCGTTCACCTCTTGTACCCCTGCCGCAGTTTCCTCGGCGATGGCCGCGACGGCATGAACAGATTCCGCGAGTCTACGGTTCATAGTCTGAGTCATATCCACTTTGTCGTGAATTTGCCCAATCTGTTTACTAATCTCCACAATAGAATGATCAATCGCTTCAAAAGAGGACAACGTTTCGGCCACTTTATGATCCTGTTCCTCAAGATTTCCTTTGGTCACCAGCATATATTGCTGGAATTCATCCATCCCGGATTGCAGCTCGCTAATAATCTGACTGATATGTACGGAGGACTCTTTGGTCTGCACAGATAATTGTCTTACTTCATCAGCGATGACAGCGAACCCTTTTCCGTAGGCACCTGCCCGGGCTGCTTCAATTGCTGCGTTAAGTGAGAGGATATTGGTCTGATTAGAAATATCTGTTATGGATTTAGTAATGCGTGAGATGTCCTTTGATTGATCACTCAGTTTGGTTAAAGCCAGATATACTTTATTAACAGATTCTCGCGAATGCTCAGACACCTCCCGGAGGGCGATGACGGATTCAGATCCTTTACGAGTATTGTGATTAGCCGTTTGACTGGTAGCCAGCATAACCTCGGTATACTCCGTGATCTCATTCACTTCACGTTCCAGCTCCTGAATCAGGCCAGCGCTCTGCTCAGATTGTCCTGCCTGCTGTTCTGCGCCTACCGAGATTTCCTGTATAGTGCTTACGATATCTTGATTCGTATGCGCCGTTATAGATGAAGATTCTTGAAAAGAATGCGAATAAGTTGCCAGCGAAGAGGCTACTGACTGGGTATGCTGAAGCATTTCCCGGACCCGCTCCACCATATGATCAAAATGATGACTCAAACTGCCCAACTCATCGTTGTAAGGTGAATTAATCTGCTGACGCAAATCTCCTTCGGCAATTTTTCGCAGAGCCACTTGCAGTTTATGAATAGGATTCAGGAAGGAACGTATGAGCATAACCGCAATCACTAATGTGAAAATAAACACTAGCACAGCTGCGTAAGCAACTATAGAGGTGGTCAGATTAAGCAGATCAAAAGAATAATCCTGTGCTTTTTCTGCATTCTCTGCTGCTGCCGTATACAATTGTTCATTAGTCACTAGCATGACTTCACTCAACGCTGTAGCTTTCGTATGTAATTCATCGATTTGTTCCAGCACACTCATGGGATCAAGCTGCTCGTCTTCTATGGTCTTTACCAATTCGTCAAAATATCCCGTATATTCCCCAATCTGACTATGTAATTGTTCTAACTCTTTAAATGCCGGCGAATCTGCCGCAAAATTCACCGTCGCCAACTCTTTAGTCAGCTTTGTTTGCTTGTCCTTAAAAGGTTGGACGAATTCCAAATCACTCGAACCCGCTAACGAAGATTCTACCGCATTCATTTCCTGCAGCAGTTGCGTAATTATAGACACGGTAATTCTTTTTTCCATCTCAGCTTTTTGCGTTTCCATAGAAATCTCCACTTGGCTGATTTTATGGTTTTGATAAAACGCTACTCCCAAAAAGAAAAGAACAACGGCGGAAAAACTCAAAATCAACTTCCATTTCATAGTTAGATGCATAGACCTAGCTTTCAACAATATCATCCTCCGTATAAAGCCTCATATTGCAATAGGTACATTCTACCAATATCTTGATTGTAGAAGCTGGACGTTAAATACTGGACAATGTTTTGTATGAGAAATGTAAATTATCTCGAATACCCAATCATTAATTCTCCTTGCAATTGACGTAACGTTAAATGCTAAAATAATCCACATAAGGCGCCTTATCAAACTATGAAATGGGAGTTGTCTATGAGCGGATTTGTTACCATTGATAAGCTTTCTGCGCAATTCGGACTGACGAGTCGGACTCTGCGTCACTGGGAAGCTCAAGGATTGTATGAAAGTAAGCGGGATAGCAGCTCTGGCTGGCGGATTTATGATGAGAAAGCAATACTCGCCATCCGGGTTACCTCATTATTAAGAAAGCTGGATATTAGCATCAAGGATATTGGAACCGTGCTTAAAAATATGTCCGTTCAGTCCATGTACGAAGCGCTCAGCCAGCAAGCGGCTTCTATTCACAATCAAAAAACAGAACTAACAAATAGAGAAGGTGAAATCCATCTCTTTTTACAGTGGATATCCGCCCATCTCGAGGAACCCATTACAAATCAATTATTATCTGAACTAAACGAAAAGTCATGCAGTCCATCGGATGGTATGACTAAAACTGAGGAGGTTATATCTATGCCAACTATTAATCACTCTACCCCTATTCATGTAAGATTCATTACTCTCCCAGCTATGAGATTTGCCTACAATGTTGCGGTTAGTACCTCTCCAGAAGATGAAGCTATGATTCCAGTTAATGATTGGCTGGACGCTAGTCAACTATTAGGCACAGCACGGCTGTTTGGCGGCAATACGAACCCGCATCCAAGTGGTGAGAATAAACCTTACGGATATGGATTCTGTGCCTCAATTCCGGAAAATGTGAAGATACCAGCTCATCTAAAGGAAATGCGGCTCGACGGCGGCCTCTATGCTCTGACAGAAAGCACTGATGATATCTACGGCTCATGGCAAGCCCTAATGGGGTATCTGGATACTCATCCTGATTATCAAGCGGATCACAATTCCAGATTATGTCTGGAGGAGCATATCCGTAACGATAGTCCTAAAGGTAGCGGAAATGAGTATGCCCTAAATCTACTCGAACCTGTAAAAAAGAGAGTTCACGCGCTTGCGTAAACGAGCGAGCCATAGATAAACGTTTCTCATCTAAAAAAAACGCTCTCTTCTGCTTATTCGGGCAGACGGAGAGCGTTTTGTTGTACATTGCTTCTATTGATTTATTCCCTACGCAGACACAGCTGGAGTAATTTTCACAAAAATAAATCGTGTAAGCGGCCCAACTAAAATGATTTGCAGTGGAAGTGCAAAAATAAAATTTTTACCTATGGCAGACAGATAAGCTCTTGGTAGCTCAGCAGAAAATCCTACATGGAGAACTGCGCCATAGAAGGACATGAACAATACCATTCCGGTCACCATAAAAAAGGATATGAACATGATTTTTTTGATCATCGGCTCATTCTCTTTAACCAGC
This sequence comes from Paenibacillus sp. FSL E2-0190, assembly GCF_037992965.1. Classification (NCBI taxonomy): domain Bacteria; kingdom Bacillati; phylum Bacillota; class Bacilli; order Caryophanales; family Paenibacillaceae; genus Paenibacillus; species Paenibacillus sp. FSL E2-0190. Next base: position 2,343,549 of record NZ_CP150306.1, on the reverse strand, counting down.
TTATGCGCGATCCCCTTCGCAACCTTGCCTACAACAAACACATCTAGAATGAGTGCAACTATAAATGCAGGCAAGTAGCCGACAATCACATCCTTAACTAACGCGCCTGACCAACCCTCCATTAGTGCTACATTGTAAATACTCATCCCCAGCACCATCAAAAAACACATGATGAACGTAAATAAAAATGCCTCTTTTTTGTTTCTTCCCATCTTCAAGCTCCTTTTATCTCTATATTGTCAACTTGGATTACAATAACACAAATCCTCAAATCAAGTCAACCAAGTTGACAATAATCGCAAATGACTTATACTGGGATAAACGAGCCATCATTTAGGAGTGTTCTAATGAATAAGCAGCTGCAAAAAATGAACCTGATTGATTTACTCAGTGAGAAGCATCTAGCTTTACGTAAAATAGTGACAGACAAAGACCCGGATCAAATCAATAAGACCGAATCCCACATTCTTGCAGTTCTTGAGGCCCGAGAAATGTTATCGATCTCAGAAATCAGTAGAATAATTCATATTTCAAGACAGGGCACGCATAAAAGCATTCAAGGCATGTTATCCCGTGGTTATGTTGAAGCCGTTGAAGTCGAAGGAAATCAGCGTGACAAAAATATTGTCCTCACTCCAAAGGGTATAGAATGCAATAACAGAATGATGATCACCAAAATTGAATTAGAGCAGCAGATCGCTGCCAAGCTGGGAGTAACAAATGTAGAGCTTCTTAAATCTTTGCTAAAAGAAGATTGGCTCTAATCTCCAGCAAAAAAAAGCCGCAGAGCTGTCTACTCTGCGGCTTTAAAAAGATTGAATTATTTTCCGGGAAATTGTCGTTAATTAGCTTTCAAAGCACTGTTTGCCGCGCTCTCTCCACCTAGACGACCTGAAGTAAAGGAATAACCAATTCCAACCCCATTACCCACATAGGTATCGTTGAATAATACGCCTTCCGATTCAAGCCCTACAGCAAACAATCCTTTTACTGGTGTACGTTTATCATTTAGCACTTGGAACTTAGTGTTTACCAGCAAGCCACCTACAGAACCCAAGTTGTTGATTTCAGCGACGATGGCATAATACGGTCCTTCTTCGCCCATTGGCTCTAAATAATCAGCAGCTTTACCAAATTCAGTATCCACACCAGTTTTTGTAGCTTCTTTATAACTATTGTAATTTTCTACAAACACATCTACATCCATACCTGCATTTGTTGCTAATTCTTCGATTGTATTTCCTTTGTAGCCATCTCCGTTTTCTACCATAGAATCAAACACCTTTTCTGCATTTACCCATGGATTCTCTAACGTGAATTGATCTGCAAATTCGGCATAAAATTCTGGTGGCATTCCTGGCAGGCTTGGTGCGTTAACACCTTTCATCCCCTTGGACTGAAGAGCAGCCAATTGAGATTTTGATACGATAACCATATGATAAGCACCATTAAATGCACTCGTATTAGCTGCTGCGACCGATGTTAATGTAGCTGCTTCATCTCTGAAACGTGCTCCGGAAGAACCGACATTCATGAAGTTAGGCAGATACGTCAACATCAGCGGATAACTTGCTTCAAAAGGCTCATATTGTGTTTTTAGTCCTTGTGTTGCTCTGGCTAATGTTTGGTGCAGCATTTGTCCACCGAAGTTATCAGGAACCTTGGCTCCTGCTTCCCAAGCCATCTTCAGACCTTCCCCAACATTCTGACCTAGTCCTCCGTTAACCCCTTCAAAACCAAAAGCTTCTTTAACCATTTCCGAATTTGCGGCATAACCGCCTGTTGCCATTACGACACTTTTGGCTGTGATTTCAAGAGTAGTCCCGTCCGATTTCTCAGCCACAATACCTGTAACTTCTCCTGCTTCATTGGTAATCAGCTTTTTGGCAGTGGTTTCGGTGATCACTTGTCCACCTTTTTGTTCAACCGATTCAGCCAACATTTTCCGAAGGGTCTCTTCTCGGGTTTCATAAGCTGGCAGCACATGCAGCTGCTCTCCGAAGAAGTTTAGGAAGCTGGTTTTATACCCTTTTTCTGCTAACCAATCATAAGTTTCGCCGGATTTCGTTACGTATTGTCTAATCGCTGCAGCGTCAACTCTCCAGTGATTGTTGACAATCCAATCGGCAATTTCTTTTTCCACATTTACTTTAAGATTATTGTCAGTAGCTGCGGAAGAATTATAGAACTTACCGGCCCAGGATAGATTACTTGCTCCCCCGATAACTCCTGTTTTTTCGATAATAATAACCTTGGCACCTTTATCAGCAGCGGTTACCGCTGCGGACACACCAGATGCACCGGCGCCTACTACCACTACGTCTGATTCAAGCTTTTCCGTTTTACCTTCACCTGCTTTTTGCACGCCACCGGCTTTGAGGACTTCCAGATTTCCTCCACCTTTGGTTACGGCATCTTCAACTGCCGCGAGCATTGCTTCACTGGAAAGACTCGCACCACTAACAGCATCTACTGCCAAGGTTTGTCCTTCCAGAATTTGATCTTTTATTTTTTCAAGTGCATTATCGCCTAGACCACCCGTTTCTGACTGGCTTACGATCTTGATATCTTTAATTTTATCTGGCTCATCCATAGTGACTTCTACTTTAATCACGCCCTCTTTGCCTTCCGCTTCCCCTGCGAATGTACCGGCTTTAAAAGATGATGATGACGAATTTGCCGACTCCCCATTTCCTTTGCATCCGCTCAGCATGGAAACGATCAGCACCATACAAAAAGTTAACATGAGCATTTTCTTGGTGAAATTTCTGTTGCGCATTCTCTTCTCCCCCAGTATCTAATATCTTATAGCTCGCCAAGAACGTGATATTTTTCACATTCATATCTATACATATCTACCGAACGTTGCCAAGCTATATACCGAAGTATAAACATTGGTGCAGCACCAAGGTCAATGTCCAATTTTTGTCCAAAAAGAAAAAACACCCGCTCTTAGAGCAGGTGTTTATAAAAATAAACTTATACAATTGGAATATTCACTTCCAAATATGAGCGGTTATTGCCTTCTATTTTTTCAGTAAGCATTAATTTACCCACCGCATCACCCGCTATGGTATAACCATTTGCTTCGATGTAATCTATCATAAACTGCAAAGATTTCTTCGTGATATAATGTCCATCCGTAGATAACATGATAGCAGAGATACAGGTACTCGGGCTAATATACTCTACATATTCATCGATATCCATTGCAAATTTCTGCACTTCCTCCTCGGGTAAGGTAAGCCCCCAGCTATAGTCAAAGTTATTATCACCGGATAACGCCCCCGCGTCCTCAATCTTAAAAGAATAAAACGCATAAGGAAGCCTATCCATCCAAGTGTTGACGAGGCTTTTTACGATATCATTTTTTAATAATGCATTTTTATCCGTTTGCTTAAGCCTGTACATGCCTGGCAGTTGTTTAAGTTTACATATATATAATGAGGACTCTATTTCCTTAAGCTCTTTATGAATTTCATTCATCTTGTTTAGCAGCATCGTCTTTTGCTTAATCTCTTCTTCTAAACTCTGCTGAGACTGCTGCATCAATCCCATAACTTGCTCAATAGAGGAATCCTTCATCAGAAGTGCCACTTCGGGCAATGGAATTTCCATACTGCGATACCATCTGCTCATTAACAGATCCCTTGCATCTAAATCATTAAAATATCTATAATTATTGCTGTTATCTTTTGTAGGCCTAACAATATCATGTTTCTCGTATAATCTCAGCGTATCCGCAGTTACCCCGAGAATGGAAGCAAATTCACCTATGCAATACTTCACTTGAAGTCCCTCCATTCATTTCATGCATATCCTACCACACTAAATGATAAAGAGAAGGATGCTGTTTGGATATGAAGTAACTCATTTCATACTCAGGGTGTACATGCTAACTACGCTAGCGCAAGTAAGTGAACTAACATAAATCCAACTAAAGATAACATAACCGAACCTATAAGTCCCGCAGCAAAAGACTTCATTCCAAGCCGTCTAAATGCCGCCAAATCAACGTTTAATCCAAGCCCTGCCATCGCCATAGCGATTAACATATAAGCAATCGTAACGATCCCATTGGCTACTGATGCGGAGACGATTCCTAACGAATTCACACCACTGACAACTAAAAATCCTAGAATAAACCAAGGGATTGGAATGCTTTTCCACGAAGCTTTAGCCGCTCCACCTTGCACTTTTCTTTCTTCACGATTGGACCAAATCCCAATTAAAATAGCCACCGGCACAAGTAAAGCCACCCGGGTCAATTTAACGATGACCGCCATATCAACGGCAGCATTTCCACCAGCATCCGCAGCCGCGATAACGTGAGCAATTTCATGTAAAGTCGCTCCTGAGAATACCCCATAACCTAAATCTGATAAGCCGAGAAAAGGATATAAAAATGTGTACAGCAGTGTAAATATTGTGCCTAATATAGCTACTATAGCTGCACCAATAGCAGTTTCGTCATCTTTGGCTTTTATCTGTGGAGCGATGGCAACCACAGCTGCCGCACCGCAAATCGCAGTTCCGCAGGCAGTTAAGATACTGAGGCGCTTATCTACTTTGAACAGTCGAGCCAGTCCGTATACAACGGAGATCGCAAATATAATGACGATGACTGCCAAAAGAAATACCCGAGGTCCTGCCGCAACGATATCCTTTAGATTAAGCCGCATACCGAGCAAGATAATCCCAAGACGAAGCAGTTTTTTACTGGAAAAATCGGTGCCATGTGTGATGCTATTTGGCACTCCTATCGTAGCTCGCCAAATAATCCCGATTAAGATGGCAATGACCAATTGCCCCATAATAGATAGGAATGGAAAACCCGCTAAAAATTTCGCCAATAATGCGATAACTAAGGTTAGCCCTATCCCTAATGCAAACCCAACCTTTTTGTTGTGATCTGGTTGATACAAACCTTCTGATTGACCCATGTCGTATACACTCCTTGATGAATCTCTAGATGATGCTGTATAAATACATCCCATGACTCAACAATAATACGACACCGCCCGGAAGTTAAATACCAATATCCTATCCGTAAGATTAGGAATACTTATGCTTAATTTTAGACAAAAATGCTCCTTCGAGTGAAACATAAATGCCGTAGCATCTGCCTCACCAAAGGAGCAATTATAATCGTTAGTGATATTTAAGCTTCCAGCTTCTGTAATCGAGTCCCTTTTGGAAGTACAGAAGTTATATATTCGTGTACCGGATGTTGCCCTTCCTCTTCCGCAAGTACAGTTACAATTCCTTGATCTGTACCGGTTCGAATCAGCCGCCCCATCCCTTGTTTGAGTCTTAACAGCATGTAAGGCAAATCCACATCTTCAAAGGGAGTGGAGGTTTCCGCCCGTTTTGCCATAAACACTGGATCAAGCGGAGGATACGGCAGCGACCATATGATCACATTAGATAATGAAGGTCCAGGGATGTCCAGCCCTTCCCATAAGGTGACCGCACATAACACGCTATGCTCATCCCGTTGAAACGCCGAAATTAAATAGCTGATTTCTTGATCCCCTTCATATAAAAATGAATATGAACTGCTTTCCAGTCGTAACGAGTTAAGCTGCTTGAACTGCAGAAGCTCTTCACGAGTACGGAACAATAGCAGTGCTCTACCTTCAGTCCGCTGAATAAGCTTCAGGGAAATTTCCATTTTCTCAGCAAAATCCCCACTCTGAAGCTCTGGCACATAGACATTCATCTGGTGCTCATAGTCATAAGGTGAGTCTACAGAGAAGGATAAAAAATCTTGTATCCCAAGACTGTCCTTCAAGTATTGGAATGATTTATCCACAGACAATGTAGCCGATGAGAATACGATTGGCATTTTTTGCGTGAACAGGCTGTCTTGAAGTACCTCTTTGACATTTCGTGGCATGACCGACAGCGTTAGACCATCGCTTTCTTCTGTCGCCCAGCAGATTAGAGCCCCTGAATCCTCAAACAATCGCAAAGCGATCTCTATGGTCTCCAAACGTTCCTCCACAATTCGCAGTTGGTATTCATCAATCGTGTAGAGTCCGCTCTCGAATACTAATTCTTCTTCGATAGCAGCAATTACACTCCGCATCCGGTGTACCTCACGAATCAATGAAGCATTCAGCGCAATGCTTTTCCGATCTGATCCCGGTATGTTTCGGCATTGACGGCGAATCGCTTTGAACATTTGCTCACTTTGCATGATCGCTTCATCAATCAGAACCGCCAGCGTTTCACGGATTTCATTCTGTAGCAGGCGAGAAATCAATTCTTCAAAGACGACATGCTTCATCTTATAGCCAAGCGCCTTCATGGCCGCTGATTCTAATAAATGTCCTTCATCGAATACAACCGCACAGTGATCCGGAAGCAAAGGGATTTGCCCTTCCCGCTTACGCGCTTCATAGGTCCAAATATGCTCCATGTAATAATCGTGGGAACAAATGATCAGATCACTTGATTTCCGGTAATGATCACGGGACAAGGTCTGCCCGCAGCGGTGACGCATATCGCAAGTAAAGCAGTCCTGAAACGTATCCCAGTTAATCTTGTTCCATTGTTCGTCATTCAGATCAGGGTAATCTCTGCGGTCTCCATAAGCATGGAATTGCTGCATCGGTGCATGTGAATGTACAAAATCAGGTAATGTACTGTACAAGCTCTCCAGTGGTAAGCTTTCATCATCATGGTTCCGAGCCTGATCCAGCTTTTTCAGACACATATATTTATCCGGAGATTTCGCTAGTCTGGCATCAATATTCATGTTCAGATGCTTCGCAAGCTTGGCGATATCGCCTTCCGGTTTCACAAGCTGCTCAATCAAGGACTCGTCCGCACATGCAATAATCGCAGGTTTGCCCATATAACGCGCGTAACAAATGCTATACAACAAATACACTAATGTCTTGCCTGTTCCGACCCCTGCCTCAGCAAAAATCGTCTTTTTCTCGGCAAAAGCCCGCTCTACCTGAAAGGCCATGTATATCTGTTCATCACGTACTTCAAATCCAGCCTCAGGAAGAATTTCATAGAATACATCTCCGACCCATTCCCCTACTTGCTCCATAAAAGGTTTGGTCCGATCATATTCAAAAGGATACTGTTTCGCCAACAAGCCTACCTCCAATATTTGATCAGGCATCTCTACCATGCCATGAAAAATAGAATCAACGGAAAAACTCTATTATCTCATACGTTTGGAGGAATTACAAAAAAAAATTAGAGATCTAAAGATCAGATTAACAACGAAGATACTCATTTTCGTAAATATCATTAATCCTTTCCAAAACATTCCGGGCTTGATCCTTAAATTTCAAATCCGCAACCTGACCTTTCCGAAGAAATACCCCCGTCTCCTCACGGTGTTCTCCCAGAGCACCCTCATACAATTGGTCGGCGCCGTGGGTAGGCGGAGAGAAAAACAGCTTCATCAACGGTTTAACTATTAGAGGCAGTCCAGAATTTTTTCCTTTTCGCAACGTGTTATTGCTACCCGGATCAACACTGCGAATCATGATGCCCTCATCAGCAAGCTGCGGCGCAGCGGCCTGTGTCCATAACGATAATGCCAGCTTTGAGGTGGCGTAAGGACCAAGCAGCTTGCGGAAAGTGGTGGGACGCTCCAGGATTTCAATCGTAAACTCTTTCGTAAACTTAAGCGCGGAGGATGAGGTGTTGATCACCGTTTTTAAGCGTCCTTTTTGTAGGCTATCCTTCAATTCCATTAAAATAATATACGGCACAACGGTCATCAACTCATAGTGCTTTTCGCGCCCCTGTGTCGAATAGCTCAGTTCAGGGAAGCTCCCGCCGGCATTGTTGAACAAAATATCGATCCGCTGCTCCTTGCCTTTGATCTCTTCCAGTGTCCCTCTCAAGCTGGCAAAATCCGCGAGATCGGTTGTTTTATAAATACGAAGCCAGCCGTTTTTGATGGCTTTTTGGATGTTCACATCATCGGCTGGAAAACCGGAACGGTTCAAAGCAACCACCTGCCAATCCTCCGCTAGCAATTTTCGAGTTAATTCCAATCCAATCCCGGCGTTAGCGCCTGTAATCAATGCGATATTTTCACGTTGCTGTGTGCTCATTGTAAATCTCCTCCTGAATTCGGGATATCTTCTTCTTATAACGCACATTTTATTAATTGGAGTCGACTCCAAGTCAAGGCGTAATAAAAAGATTTTGTCCCAGAGATAAGGTCTTGACTTGGAGTCAGCTCCAAGTTGTATAATGCACACACAAAGCAATCTCCAGGAGGTACAGTATGAAGGCAGAGCAAACGTTTACGATAAAAGAAACCGCCGTGCAAACCGGAATATCCGAGGATACGATCCGCTATTACGAAAAGATCGCGCTGCTTCCCCGGGCAGACCGGAAGGACAACGGGCATCGCGTTTACCGGCAGGAAGACATAGATACAATCCTGCTGCTATCCTGCCTCAAAAAAACAGGCATGCCCTTGCAGGAAATGCAGCCATTTTTGGCGGTCTCCGCCGACGCTGATCCCGCGGATTATCCTGAACTGGTGGAGCATTTAAGAAACCATCGAGAAAACATCGTCAGCCAAATCTCCTCGCTGCAGCAGGTTGTCGATTTTATTGATATGAAGCTGGAACAAAGGAAATATCGCCGAGACTGCTCAGATAAAAGCGAGGACAAATCGAAATCAAAAAACATCTCCCCTGTTGAGATGAGTTATTTTTCTGGATCAGCAAAAATGAATAATTAATGAATTGGAGTTTTTAGGATGAAAGCAATGATCATAAAAAAATACGGGAATTCACCTCTTCAACTAGCCGACATCCCAACACCCGCAGTGGGTGATTACGATGTATTGGCAGAGATCCACGCAGCAAGTATTAATCCTATCGATTTCAAAGTGCGGGATGGCAAAGTACGTACGCTGTTGAAAAATACAACATGCCCCTAGTTTTAGGAAATGATTTTTCAGGGATTGTCATCCAAGTAGGAAAGAATGTTAAAAAATTCAAGATAGGTGATGAGATTTACGGACGGCCCAGAAAAGATAGAATCGGAACCTTCGCAGAATATATCTCCGTACATGAAGAGGATATAGCTCTCAAACCTCACAATCTTTCCTTTGAGGAAGCTGCATCCATCCCATTAGTCGGGCTTACTTCTTATCAAGCATTACATGATATATTACAGCTAACGGCAGGACAAAAGGTATTGATTCAAGCGGGAGCGGGCGGTGTTGGCACCTTTGCTATCCAACTTGCCAAAACGATGGGGATATACGTGGCTACTACTACAAGCGATGCTGGAGCAGAATTGGTCAAGTCACTTGGAGCCGATCAAATTATGAATTATAAAACCGAAGCATTTGATAAGATTTTACAAAATTATGATGGAGTATTCGATACCATTGGCGGTGAAACATTAGAAAAAGCTTTTAAAACAGTCAAACAAGGAGGACAAATTGTATCGGTTTCAGGGTTGCCTAATGCACGCTTCGGAAAAGAGTATGGCGCTGGGTTCATAAAAACTAATATTTTTCGCTTGATTACCCGGAAGCTGAGCAAATTAGAGGCAAAACACAAGGTCAAATACAGCTTTCTGTTCATGAAACCAAGTGGCAGTCAATTAGAAGTCATTTCAGAGCTTATTGAATCCGGACAAATAAAACCTGTTATTGATCAAGTGTTTCCTTTTTTAGAGGCGCAGAAAGCGATGGAGTATTCTGAATCGGGCAGAGCTAAAGGAAAGATCATATTAAAAATAAAGTGATACAACATTTAAATAAAACGGCAGTCTAAGACTTTATGCTTCTGTCTAGACTACCGTTTTTTACTTGTGTACTCGTTAATTAAATTATCTATTTCCAAAAATCCGTTCCAGCAAAAACAAACTCTTTATCCAGCGTCTCGTCGCCATCTTCAAAGCAATCTGCCCAAGACACACGTTGCTTACTCAAGAGAATTGCATCCTTCACGCCATATTCCTGATAACTAACGGTTTGTTCATTAGCGGTGTTGTCCCAGTTATCCCAGCCAAGTGGATGAATATGTGCACCCAACTGGCAATCTACAAATACGGTTTTAGCATACTCACGCCATGGACGGCCCAGAAACACCGGAGCAATATCAGGAGCTGCTGTTAAAAAGCAATTTTTAAAAATATAACCATACGATTGTCCCTCAGGTGTGGAGGCAGCCGTAATATAACCTGCTTGATTCTCACTATGACACAAGCTGCGAATTTCACATCTGTCAAAATATGCTGTAGCCCCACCAAATATAAAGTCCACTGTTCCCTCTATATAGCAATGCTGATACAACTGCCGATATTGGGCATGGTGTTCTCTCAGTGGTATACCTCCAAACGTAGATCGCTCTTTGGGTGCAGGTGGCAACGGTCCCGTGAACAACGTGTCCTGATACCCTTTTAAAGTACAATTTCTGAATACGGTTTGATCACAATTAGCATACACAGCTACGGCCTGCCCGATATTTTCACCCTGCCCTGCATTATTGGTAATCACCAGATTCTCCAAGACCAGATGGCTCCCGCCCAGAAATAACGTTGGTGTAGAGAATGTATTGATTTCTTCGCCCGCTTCATCACGCTCTTTCGCGTAACGATTCATAACAATCTCCACGTAGCCAATCCCTATGATCGTAAGATTAGAACGATAAATCCGCACTGCCTCTTTATAGACCCCTGACAAAATATAAAGCGTATCCGCTTGACCGGATGGCCCCTGCTCTAGTGAATCTATCGCCTCTTGAATCGTGTGATAAGCGCAAAAGGATTCTTTTCCTACAACAAGCATAGTGGATTCTTTTCCTCTCAATAAATTGATGACTCTCTCTTATGGACTGACATTCTGTTCTTCAGGTGACACTGTAGCTTGTTCTACTAATTTTTCCGGCTTCTTCGTGTTTTTTGATCGACAATTTATGATCTCTACAGCTTCTCCATTTTCAATGTAAAAAGCAGGCCCTTCATGGTTCTCAATCGTCACCTGATGAAATTGAATATCTCTTGCATTCCCGAGGAAAAATCCGCGATTATTCATGTTTTCGATCCCTGTCATCATGTCTGGATGGCCGGGAATTGCATTCTTCGCCATGGAGATGTCCACATTGGTAAACGTAATCTCGGATACATACTGCTCGGCAAGCCCGTATAAGAAACCCGCTGCGGCATGAACATTACGTGCGGTAATATTGGCAAAATGAATGCGTCTAAAACACGGCGTTTCCTCTGTAATCGGATAAGGATTTTTATCCCACACATATTTTTCTTTCCCGCGTGGTCCACAGAAATAATATAGATTTAGAGTAAACGGACAAATAACATCCTCCATTACAATATTGCTGATCCGAATATCTTCAATCGTTCCCCCGCGTCCCCGTCTTGATTTCATCCGGATTCCACGATCGGTTTGTTTAAACACACAATTACTAATCGTGACATTACGAATATCTCCACTCATTTCACTACCGAGTACGACACCCCCGTGTCCATGTACCATAGTGCAGTTGGTGATCGTGATATTCTCACAAGGAACTCGTTCTTTGGTGTCCTCAGTTCCTGCCTTGATCGCAATGCAGTCATCACCGACATCAATATTGCAATTGCTAATTCGCACATTGGTGCAAGACTCTGGATTAATGCCATCTGTATTCGGAGAGTCGGCCGGGTTCAGAATGGAAATATTATCAATAGTCACATTGTAACAGCCTATCGGATTAACGGTCCAGCTTGGAGAATTGACCAGCGCGATATCTTTAAGGGTTACCCGCTGACAGCTGTCCAAGCCGATTAGAGTCGGCCGGGGATACTGCAGCTCTTCCCGGCGGTTCCGAAACTTCTCCCACCAGAGTTCACCATTTCCGTTAATCATTCCGCTGCCAGTGATTGATACATTAACTAACTCTCTTCCATAAATACAAGGTGAATGAACCTGCTGCTTCACTCCTTCCCATCTGCATTCCACTGCAGGGTAATCCTCCGGGTTCGTACTGAATGAAAGAATGGCACCAGGATTTAAATTCAATTCGATATTGCTTTTCATATGAATTGCACCGGTTAAGAACGTACCAGCCGGTACATAAACGGTTCCTCCACCGGCTTTATTTGCCGCTTCAATCGCACGCGTTATCGCTTCCGTCGCTAACTTTTTACTATTCTTAAGCGCTCCAAAATCCTCAATATTGTAGATCAACATTCATATCCCCCCTGTTCTATATCAGATCCAGCCTCTTAATTGTTCATATTCCACACAAGCCTGTAGGAAAGCACCCACACCTTTTTGGTCGTTAGTGACAATAGGCTCGCTAATGTAATAAGCGAAAGTACCGTCACGTTGGTCCACTCCACCTAATCCGGCTACTTGGCAATTCTTATTTAAATTGACCCATTCTTCTTTGGTTTCTAGTACAAACTCCGAGATAAGTCCTTGTTGAGCCAGATCTAATGTTTCGTACCATCCAGCGTTTAACACGCCTAATCGGATACCTTTAGCCATGGCATACACGATCATACTTGAAGCAGAGGCCTCAAGATAATTTCCTTTGCGTTCCCCTAGATTCATCACTTGATACCAGACCCCGGATTCCTTATCCTGATATGTCTTCACCGCAGTTAAGGTATCATTTAGTATTCGTACCAGCTCTGGATAATCTGAGTGCTCACTAGGCAGCAATTCCAGAACATCAACTAAAGCCATGAGATACCAGCCAAGTGAACGGGCCCAAAAGTTAGGCGAAAGTCCTGTTTCAGGGTCGCACCAAGGTTGAATACGCTGTTCATCCCATGCATGATATAGCAGACCTGTTACCGGATCTTTCGTATGCTTCTCACACAAGATAAATTGTTTGGTTACATCCTCAAGTCCCTGCCCTTCTTCAAAAGCTAGCAAGTAGGCTAAATAAAAAGGAGCGCCCATATAAAGTCCATCTAACCAAATCTGATAGGGATATATATTTTTATGCCAAAAAGCACCTTCCGAGGTTCGCGGATGGGTCTCAAGTTGCTTTCTAAGTAAAGCAGCCGCTTTTTTGTATTTTTCTTGCTTCGTTTCTTTATATAGAGTCAATAATAATTTTCCGTTGTTAATATGATCGATATTATACTCCTCTAGGTGGTAGCCCTTGACACTGCCATCTTCCTGAATAAAGTAGTCCATATTATCTTGAATGAACTGCAGATACTTCGAATCAACGGTCTGCTTCCAAAGCCATTCAAAACCGTTCAATACCACGCCATAATCGTAGGTCCAGCTTCCTTTGTAGCCTTTATCTTCATAAAGCTTCGGTGTCCGCGCCATAATAGAGTCTGCCGTTTGAATTGCCCACTGTGATTTCTTCATCCCAACCCCCAAAATATTTATAAATTTAAGAGCTCAAAAACTAAAAATAGGTTCAGCCGATTTAAGGATTCTTTGCACATAAAATAATACGACTTGATTCTCCGAAATCTCAGAGAATCAAGTCATTGTTTAGTAAGGATACGGAGCGATTCACTCTTGAAGCATTGACTGTATTTCAACACAAGCCATCACCAATGCGCCCACACCATGCAGATCATTTTTAACCTTAGGCCGAGTCACGTAACTCTCGTAATCTCCAGCTGAGGTACCGATACAAATGTCCGGCAGAACTAATCGGTTATGCTCATCCCACTGGATTACTTTGGTTAACCCTTCATATCCTTTTTTAGCGGCAGCTGTAGCGATAGTCACGTCACTTACAACGCCATGCTTCACGGCTTTGGCAATCGTATAGACGAACAAACATGACCCTGAAGTCTCCAGCCAATTATCTGGCTCATGTCCCTTATCTACGACTTGATACCAAAGTCCACTTTTTTGATCTTGGTAACGAATAAGTGCATCCACAAAATCTCTCAGCGTAGTAGAAAGCTCTGTCCGGGCTGAATCATGGGAAGGTAACAGATCCAGAAATTGCGATAAGGCGAGACCATACCATCCTAATGATCGGCTCCAGAACTCCGGTGAACAACCCGTCTCCGGATTCGACCAAGGCATCCGCCGGCTCTCATCCCAGGCATGGTATAACAAACCCGTTGTCTCATCCTTCATATGCTTGCGCATTAACATTTCCTGATGAAGGACCGTTTCACGCAAGCTTGGTTCATCGTAGACATTCGCATATTTCAAGGAGAATACGCCTGCCATATAAAGTCCATCCAACCACATTTGGTTGGCGTACTTATCCTTGTGCCAATACCCGCCCTCAGAGGTTTTATTTAGTGTGAGCAGTAAATTCCTTAGCTTCTCTGCTGCAATACGATACTTAAGTTTGCCTGTCCGTTCATAAAGAGTGAATAGTAGCTGTCCTGCTTGAACCGCATCCAGCTCATCACGTGCAAAATAAAAGTTCCCGTATTCATCCACCAAATCATCTACATATTCCTGAATATAGTTGATATAACGGTCTTCTTGATAAGCATTCCACAAAAGCTCCATGCCACACAGAAATACACCCTGATGATAGTGCCATCGATGCGCGGGGGGAAGCTCTCCCGCCCTGTAAGTATCCATTAGTGAATCGCAAGCTTTTTTTGCCCACTCTATCGGCGTTGTAGGTATCTGTACAGTCATCTCGAAGCTCCTCCCCTAAGTATAGTCTCTCTCTTTCTTGCTAGCCCTTCATAGAACCCAACATGGCACCTTTGGCAAAATGCTTTTGCAGGAACGGATACACACAAACTATTGGTAAGGTAGCTACAACGATAACAGCCATTTTAATTGATTGATCTGGCGGTGGAACAGCAGCATCCAGTGTAGCGCTGTGATCCATACCGCTGGCAAGGACGACAATTTGTCTGAGCAGAACCTGTATTGGCCATTTCGCACTATCATTCAAATACAGAATCGCATTCATGTAGGTATTCCAATACGTTACCGCATAGAACAATCCGATCGTCGCTAACGCAGGTAAGGATAGTGGCAATACAATCCGAAATAATATTCCAAAATCATTACAACCATCAATTTTGGCCGATTCCTCCAAACCTTCAGGTATATTTTGGAAAAAGTTTCTCAAAATGATCATATTAAAGGCACTAATCGCTGACGGTAGAATCAGTGAGGCGTACGTGTCAATTAGTCCTAATTCCTTCACCACGAGGAACGTTGGAATCATCCCACCATGAAAAAGCATGGTGAACACAACCATGAAGTTAACCACTTTACGACCATCCAGATCTTTTCTGGTAAGAGCGTAGGCCATCAAAGAAGTTATAAACAAACTAAAAATAGAACCAATTGCCGTGACACCAATGGAAACACCCATGGCTTTAAATATTGTATTCGTCGAAAAGATGAACTTGTACGCTTCCAGACTCCATACCTTTGGAATCAGTACAAATTTGCTAGAAGCTAGTTCTGCACTCGTTGTGAAAGAGCCTGCTACAACGTGAACAAGGGGAAGCACAGTAATTAAAGCAATGATCGCAAGCAGCGTAAAGTTTATAGCAGAAAAGATTCTACCACTGATTGTTTTATCTTCTACCATTTCGATTCCTCCCACAAAATATCAATAAACGCCTTCTTCTCCCATTTTCTTGGATAATTTATTCACCATCATCACCATTACAAAGCCTACAATCGATTTAAAGAATCCAATAGCTGTACTGTAACTAAACTGCCCCTGTCTCAAACCAGCAGTATATACATACGTATCGATAATTTCCGCAACTTCTCGATTCATGGAGTTAAGTAGCAGATATACATGTTCAAATCCAAGATCAAGAACGGAACCAATTTTCAGAATAAATAATGTAATAATTACACCTCTAATCGCTGGAAGAGTGATATGCCAGACTTGTCTAAGTCTTCCAGCTCCGTCCATACGCGATGCTTCATAAAGCCCTGGGTCAATCGCAGCTATGGAAGCTAGATAAATAATCGTTCCCCAACCTGCTTCTCTCCAAATCACCTGAATAATATACATGGGCCTGAACCACCCTGGATTAAGCAGGAAATTGATTGGTTCAAAGCCAAAATAGACAAGCAGCTCGTTGATAATCCCTCCATCCATCGTGACCATTACATAAGAAATGGAGACGATGATAACCAATGACAGAAAATGGGGCAAATAGAAGATCGTCTGAAAGGTTCTTTTGAAAAAGCTGCCTTGAAGTTCATTTAACATCAGGGCAAGAATAATCGGCATCGGGAAATAGATAAGAATATTTAATCCGAAAAGAATAAGTGTGTTCACTAATATATTTAAGAAATCCGGCTCTGTGAACAACCTGCTGAAATGCTTCATCCCTACCCAGTCACTACCGTTGATCCCTTGATAGGGTTTGTAATCCTGAAATGAGATAATTAATCCGTACATTGGAAGATATTTAAAAATCAAAAAATACAGTACTCCCGGAGTTAGCATGACGTAGAGCCATTTATTTCTCCACAGCCGCTTTTTCAGTTCGCTGCTGCTTTTATAAATTTCAGGCTTAGGATTCATTTGAGGAGCTGAGCTGGGCTGTGCGGTGACTTCCTGCATGATATTCTTCCTTTCTCCTTCTTTATTCAAACACGATATTTCTGAACCCAGTGAGGAATAGAAAAGGTTGTTGAAACAAGATCAACAACCTTTTCAGCTACAATTTGTCGCTTAACTATTCGAGTACGGGTTACTATTTTTTGTATAACGCGTTGTATTCTTCAATAATCTTATCTCCACCACGGCTCTTCCAGTTCTCTACTTCCTTCTCAAATCCAGCCTTGTCAATCTGACCATAAATATATTTATAGGTTGCATCTGTAATAATCTGTTGAAGCTCTACGCCTTTTTCTGTATAGGTAGCCGAATCCATAGCAGCTGTTGGATCCGCTACACCAACTTTGACATTCTCAAGAACCAATTGATCTGCATGAATTCTTCCTGGCAGCGTGTTATAGTTCTCGTACATTCCATTGGTTTCAGCTTCGCCGATAACGCTGTCCTTATATCCCTTTACTTCACGTTCAATCAATTCTTTGTCGTCAGTAGCTTTTGCTTTACCATCTTCAACGGTATAGTGAGTACCTTCAATTCCCCAATACATCAAATTAGCTACTTCTGGGGTCATCATTTGATCAAAGAAAGCAAGAATCTTCTTCAGCTCTGCCTCATCCTTGACAGCAGATTTCGGGAACAAGACAACATTGTTATAGCCTGGAATCATCCATTGAGCATATTTTCCATCTGGACTTGCAACCATACTATGCGCATCCAAAACAGCGTCAGGGTTATTCTTAATAGTATCTTTATTGAGGGAATCAATATCTTGCATGGAGCCCCCAATATAGAGTCCACCCTTTCCAGCCTTAAACATATTTACTGCATCCGTTTTACTGGTGGCAGCGAAATCTTGATTAATGTATCCGCCATCACGAGCTTTTTTGAAAAAATCCATTGTGTCGAAATATTCATCGAAGGTAAATTCAGGCGCTAATTTTCCATCCTTCTCACCCCAGGTATTCGGTGTTCCGAACCAAGACGAAACAGTTTTGAAAGCTCCATAGGTCAACTCATTACGGTCAATAATACCGGTAGTATCTTTCTTTCCATTACCGTCTGGATCTTGTTCTGTGAAGGCTTTAGCCATTTCAAATAATTCATCTACATTAGCTGGTGCAGCAAGTCCTAATTTATCTGCCCAGTCTTTGCGGTAAATGATCCCTTGGCGTGCAAGTGGACGCCCGATATATAGGGTATAAAGCTTGTCATCTACTTTCGTGTTATTAAGAATTTCTGGTTTCAATTTGCTCAAATTCGGAAATTCGCTTAATAGTGGACCGATTTCCCAGAATTGTCCGTCTTTTATCGCTTCTTTCATCTGAATGAAGGTTGTCTGATTCTTCAAATATGTTACTTGCGGCAATGAACCCGTTGCAAAAGATGAATTCAGTTTTTCTTCATAAGTATCAGCCGGAAAAAATTGATAAGTCAGCTTCGTGTTGGTCAATTTCTCAAGTTCATTCTTAATCGTATCAGGCGGAGTCTCTGATGTATTCAATGGAAGCATGATTTTGATTTCTGTAGGTTCCTCTTTAGGTGCTTCAGTCTCTTCCACCTTCGTAGTGTTCTCTGCACTTGTAGTTGGGGCTGCTGCTTCTTCTTTGTTATTGTTGTTACCACCGCATCCAGCTAATAATGTGCTGAATGTTAACAGTGCTGTTAACAACATGGTGAAGGATTTCTTCTTCATACCATTTTGACCTCCATAATTTGTATTGGTTACGAGTTCCACGTTACATCGTCGGCAAGGTTACGAAAACAATCATTTCCCCATAACGGCGCGTTCTGAAAGGGATCTGAGCAAATGATTATCGGGATATCGCAGCACAAAAAAATCCACCGCATTATCCGCAGTGGATCAAAACCTTTTTAACCTATTTACTTTTCTGTCCCAAACTCAGCCTCAGCATATTCCTTAATAATAAGATTGCCTCCACGAGCTCTCCATTTCTCAACCTCTTGCTGGAATCCCTCGACGGTAATATTACCTAATATATAGTTATATGTAGCATCCACAATGATTGTAGATAACTCCATATTCTTCTCATCAAAAGTAGATGAACTCAGAGAAACTGTCGGGTCATCAACCAGAAAAAATTCATTATCTTTACTCAACTGATCTGCTAGAGAGGTTAATTGCTCCTTCTGAGCCACTTCCATAATGTTTTTATTACTAATGTCCGCGATCATTAAAGCATATAGCGGATTCACTTCCTGTACCCGCAGTTGTGAGGTTTCCTCGGGAAGGATAATTTTTCCGCCTTCAAGCTTATAATGCCGCCCCTCAAAGCCATACATCATTATATTGGCTACATCTTTATCCATGGTCCGATCAAAAAATCCAAGCACCTGCCGAAGCTCCTTCTCTGTGGCAATGGACTTTTTGGAAAAGAGATACAGTCCGTTGTAATTGGGGATAGACCACACTTTATATCCATCAGGCCCCTCGATACGATTGATCAGCGTAAGTTCAGCCTTTGGATTGTATGCTTGAGCTTCAATTGACAACCGCTGCACATCAGTCATGCTGCCAATAAACACACCAGCGATACCGTTAATGAATTTATCGCGTTGAACCTCTTTACTGGTAAGAGCAAAGTCCTGATTTATGATTTTTTCATCATATAATTTCTTCATAAAATTCATTGTGTTCATATACTCCGCTGTTACGAATTCCGGAACAAATTGATGATTCTCTAGCTTCCAATTATTTGGTGTGCCAAAATAAGAGCTTAGTGTCTTAAATACACCATAAACAAGATCATTACGATCGACTAATCCAAGGGTATCTTGTTTGCCATTCTGATCCGGATCGTTATATGTAAATTGCCTCATTACTTCATATAGGTCATCTAAGGTCTGTGGATTGCTTAAATGAAGAGTGTCCAGCCAATCCTTACGTATTATGACACCCTGTCTGGAGGAAGGGCGTTCTGTATACAGGCCGTAGATCTTACCACCAACAGCGGTCTGCTTAAGAATAGCGGGGTCCAGTGCTTTAAGATTGGGGAACTCCTGAAGATATGGGCCGATCTCCCAAAATGCTTCAGAACGGATGGCGTTTTTCACCAGATTATAGTCTGAGAACTTCACAAAGGTGACTTTTCCCAAGGAATTAGTGGTCAACGCTGTATTCATTTTATCGGTATAAACACCCTCAGGCACCCACGTGATATCAAGCTCCACCCCTGTTAATCTTTCAATCTCAGCCATAATCTTTTTTGAAGGCTGCTGTGGAAAATGAAGGGGTGCCAAGATGGAGATGCTCGGGCGAGCTTCTTGCAGTACAGAACCAGCTGACTTTCCATCACTGCAAGCGCTTAACATAGGGAAAACAAGCATGAAGAATAAGCAGCAACATAACGTTGCCCTTCTACACAAAAATTGTCTAAACATTTCTACAGCCTCCTAAGGTATTGTAAGGATTTTCACCCTACAGCTTGAAGATTTTCCATTTTGTAGTCATAATTAGGGTTAATGATTATTGCAGAACGAGATGATTATTGTTATTTTCCACCAGGTTTCATACACTAAGAACAAGTGTCTACTTCTACATAAGTAAAGGTGCTGAGTCCCGTGAGACCATTAAGCTTTTTAAGTAAATTAACGATTTTTGCCTTTGTAATTAGCACGTTGCCGGTGATATTCATCGGTTCTTTTTCCTATTTCACATCATCTAATGAGATCCAAAAGAACGTAAACAACAGTAAAATGGAACTTATATTACAAATCACCTCAAATGTAGAACATAAGTTAACAACTGTCAATCAAACATTAAACCAAGTGATCAACTCTAGTGTATTAAAAAAAGCACTAAATAACCCTTTAAATGAAACCGATTTCATTTTATATAATGATTTAAGAAACGAAATCCGCAATATGCAATCCTTCGATACGAAACTTGAGGATGTCATCCTGCTCAATCAGCAGCAGAACTGGATGATCAAAAATTCAGGCGTCTACCGTCTGAATGAATACAAAAACCACGCGCAACTCTCTAATCTAATGAATATAGCTGACGATACTTCATGGATTTTGAATCCATCGTCCTTATTTTATAGCGAGGAGAGCATTAACGTCACTGGCTGTAATTACAGCATCAGTCTTATCAAAAAGCTTCCCACCAATAAGCTGCAAAAATATGGGCTTGCCCTAGCTAATATTCCGGTCTGCAGTCTTCAGGATTTCATTAATTCAGATGTGCAGCCACTCGACGATATTATCGTTCTGGATCAAGCTGGCCGCTTCCTGCTCCATCCGGATACCAGCTTAATCGGAAAACCTAAAGAGCAAGGCGGATTTAAAGAAGTCCCTTTAATCTCTGATCCTTCTAAACAATCCGGACAGTTCAAGACTGTGATCAACAAAAAGAATTACTCCGTCACTTTCATGCGTTCTCAGTTAAATGGCTGGGTTTATCTATCGGTTACTTCCATGGAAAGCTTGACGAAGGAGTCCAATAAAATCGGTATGTTTACGATAATCGTGTGTACCATTATGCTCTTGTTCTCCATTCTTCTGGCCTGGATCGGCTCCAGGCGTATGTACACCCCTATCGAAAGACTGCTTAATCAGATGGGCCAACGCAAACCGGATATTAAATCGAGACATCGCAATGAATTTCAGATTATAGGAGAACAAGTTCATTCTTTGTTCCAATCCAAATCACAGCTGGAAAAAGAAGTCCGGCAACACTTTCAGCAGGTTCGTACGTTTTTTCTGATCAATGCCTTCCACGGCAATGTTAAGAAACGTGATTTACTCGAAGAATTAGGGCAATTCGGTTACCAAACCCAGCTTGAAGAATGGAAAACCATGGCAGTAATTACTTTGTCTATTGATTATGCCGAGGATTCCAGCTATGAGAAAAAAGATCTCAGCCTCTTATTGTTCGCTGCCCACAATATGATCGAAGAGTTAATCTGTCCTGAACAACGGCTGGCTCCAGTGATCATGGACCATGCGGTAGTCGTATTATTGGGCAGTCCAGACTGCGATACCCAGTCTTTTCATAAGACACTGTATTCGTTAACGGAGAAGCTGCAGCAAGAAATAAATAATTATCTAAAGGTGCAGGTGAGTATTGGGCTGAGCCTGCCCTTCAACGCCTTCGATAAACTAGCCATCGCCTACAGAGAAGGTCTTGAAGCACTGAAGCATCGCATTAAGCTTGGCAAAGGCGTTATTATTCAATATGAGAACATTAACTCCGGCAAACATTATCTGAACTTGAACTACCCTACGCATAAAGAAAACGATCTAATGGATGCGATCAAGCTGGCTGAAACGGATAAAGCCAAGGAACTGATTCATTTGCTTTTTAAATCTATCTTTGCCCTTGAGCTTTCACCACAGGAATATCAAATCCCGTTGACCCGCTTACTCAATAACTTGCTCATTATGATGCAGGAATCGGGCATTAGCTTAAATCAGATCTATCATGCTAATGGCTCTATTTTTGAGGAATTACATGACCTTCATACCGTGGCTGAGATTGAGGATTGGTTCTGGAGCATGGTCATTTACCCGATGATCAAAATTTTTATCAGCAGGCAAAATGCCCAATACCAAAACATCTCTGAGAAAATCATTGATCTGATCCAACATGAATATGATACGGATCTAACCTTGGAAGAATGCGCTTCACGGCTGCATTACAACGCCAACTATATCAGCAGTGTCTTCCGTAAGGAGACCCAATACTATTTCAGCGAATATTTAACGATGTACCGATTTAAAATGGCAAAAAAATGGCTGCAGGAAACCGATATGCCGATCAAAGATATCGCAGCCAAATTAAGATACAACAATTCTCAGAATTTCATTCGATCTTTCCGTAAACAGGAAGGGATGACCCCTGGACAGTACCGGGATAACAATACAGGCGCTAAATCCAAACCAACATTTGACGAATCTATGTAAAAATCACAAAATAATCGTTCAAGGCCGAATCTAAAAAAAAAAGAGTCTCTCTTTTTTTCGGAAAATATGTTAACGTGTGCATATAACCATTTAGGGAGGAATTTGAACGCAATGTTGAACTTTCGTCTAAATACTAACCGTGTAGAACAAGATACGATTTCTCAGGAAACCTCACTACTCACCCTCTATCCGCTCGAGACGGATCACCCCCGTCCTTTTATATTGGTATTGCCTGGTGGAGGTTATCAGCACTTAGCCAAACATGAAGGAGAACCTGTGGCTCAATGGCTAAACAGTCTAGGTATTCATGCAGGTGTACTAGATTATCAGGTCGGAGATTTCAACGTCTCTTCTTTGTTAAATGATGTTGAGGAAGCTCTCAAATGGATTAGGGAAGCACCCAAAGCTTGGAATTTGATCTCAGACAAAGTAGGGATGATTGGATTCTCGGCAGGAGGACACTTAGCTTCTATCTTTTCTACCACTAGAGCAGAGAAACCAAACCTTCTTCTATTAGGTTACCCTGTAATCACTTTCCAAGAGCCCCATTCGCACAAGGGAAGCCGGCTACATTTTCTTGGAGACGACCCATCACAAGCGGAGCTTGACTCCTTTTCCTCAGAAGCCCAGGTGGATTCACTCACACCTCCAACCTTTATCTGGACAACAGCGAACGATGCCAGCGTTCCCGTGGAGAATAGTCTGTTGTTCGCCTCTGCCCTGTCTAATCAGGGAATTCCTTTTGAATTACATATCTTTGAAGAAGGGCGGCATGGTTTAGGGCTTGCAAAAGAACACCCTCATTGCCAGCAATGGCTTTCCCTTGCTGAGAATTGGTTAAGGGAACGCCAATACGTTAAAGGAGAAGAAGACCTTATGAGACAACAACTATTTATTGCAGGCGATTCCACTGCGGCCATTAAAGGCGCTGGAGAAAAACCTATGACCGGCTGGGGAGAATACCTGCAAAGTTATTTTCGGACTTCTATTCAAATCCAGAATCGTGCAATTAATGGTCGAAGCACCAAATCGTTCATAACAGACGGCCGCCTCGATGCTATCAGAAAAGACTTCCAACCCGGCGACTACCTGTTTATTCAATTTGGACATAACGATGAGAAAAAAGAGGATCCATTACGTTACACCGATCCTGAAACCGAATATCGCCATAATCTCATTCAATATATAGATGCTGCTAGGCAGCTAGGGGGGACTCCGGTTCTGTTAACCTCTGTAAGTCGCCGCCGCTTTAACGCCGATGGAGAGCTGGACCCGTTTGCTGTAGGTGCTTATCCCGAGGTAATGAGACAAGTGGCTGAAGAAACGCACACTCCGCTACTTGATATTTTCGCAGCCTCGCAAGCGCTCTATCGTTCATTAGGCGAAGAGGAATCCAAGAAGTTATTCATGCATTTGCCAGCGAAAACACATCCCAATTACCCAAATGGGGTTACGGATGATACTCATTTCTCAGATGAAGGTGCCCGGGAAATTGCTAAACTTGTGGTTCAAGCTCTTAAACAAAATACAGCCTCATCTCTATCAAACTTACAACAACTTTTATAAGGAGTGATCCAAGATGTCTCTAATTAAAGAAGTTATTACGGAGTACTATCGTATCCCTTTGCCAGAAATCATGGAGGATGCTAAACATGGCTTGCATACTCATTTTGAAGTTCCCATTGTCAAAATTAGAACGGATGACGGTCGTGAAGGTGTAGGTTATACCTATACTGGCGGATTTGGCGGCAAAGCGATCTGCTCACTAATTGCTAATGAATTAACACATATCTTAGTTGGCAAAGACGCCAGCTGTGTGGAAAGTATCTGGGAGCAGATGAACTGGGGAATACATTATGTTGCTCGCGGGGGCTTGGCTAGCTTCGCCATTGCGGCATGTGACATTGCGTTATGGGATTTACGTGCAAAGAAAGCAGATGAACCTCTCTACAAACTTCTGGGTGGCGCAAGCAATGAGGTCAAATGTTATGGTGGAGCGATTGATTTAAACTTCCCATTAGAAAAGCTCCTGCGCAACAATCAAAAATACTTAGATATGGGCCTCCAGGCTGTCAAAATTAAACTAGGCCAAAAAACATTAGCTGAAGATGTGGAACGAGTGGCTGCGGTACGCCAATTGGTCGGCCCGGATGTAGCCTTTATGGTCGATGCCAATATGAGCTGGAGTGTGGAAAAAGCGATAAAAGCCGCACGTGAATTTTTGAAATACGACATTCTCTTCCTAGAAGAACCAACGATTCCGGAGGATTATGCCGGCTATGCACGGATTGCTGAAGAAACAGGAATGGCCGTTGCAGGCGGAGAGAACTTGCGCACATTAACCGAATTCCATCACATGCTGCAATATGGTCATGTTGATTTTCCTCAACCTGATGCTTCCAATATAGGCGGAATTACGGGCTGGTTAAAGGTAGCTCACTTAACACAAGCCTATAACCTTTCCGTTTCCACACATGGAATGCAGGAATTGCACGTTAGTTTGTTAGCAGCTATGCCAAATGCAGGTTATCTCGAAATGCATAGCTTCCCTATCGATCAATACACTACACGTCCGCTAGTGATTAATAAAGACAATGGGATGGCAGTTGCGCCAGAAGTAACGGGCACTGGTGTTACCTTTGACTGGGACAAATTAGCACCTCACAAACAACAATACTAATAGGAGCGATCGGTCATATGAGCATTCCCCTTCAACTAGGTGTTCGAGCACATGATTTCCCACAAGTTCCATTGCAAGAGTTAATTGAGAAGATTAAGTCCTATCATTTCACTCATATCCAGTTCGCACTTAAGAAATCTTTTCCTGATAGTGCCCCTAGCCTGACGGCTATAAGCCCTGGAACAGCCAGCTATTATGGCAATGCCTTTAGACAGGCAGGTATTCAGATTGCGGTTCTGGGCTGCTATGTAAATATTGTAGACACCGATCCTCACAAACGGGCGCAAGCGTTAGCCGCGTTTAATACCCATCTGCGCTTGGCCAGAGATTTCGGCGCTAGTCTGGTAGGTACGGAAACCGGAAGTGTGGGACTTGGGTATACCACAGATAATTTTACAGAAGAAGCCTTCCAAGAGGTGGTGGCATCAGTTAAGGCCATGGTGGCGGAGGCCGAACGTTTTGGTGTGACGGTAGGAATCGAAGCAGGACTTCATCATCCGCTGTACACCGCGCCCTTAACCCGCCGACTTCTGGATGAAGTCCCTTCTAACAATCTTCAGGTCATATTGGATTGCGCAAATCTAATGTCGCCTACAAATTACTTGCATCAAGAAGCTATTATTACGGAGGCTTTGAAGCTTCTAGGAAATCGAATTGCTGTCATTCATTTAAAAGACTTTATCGTCCAAGAAGGAGCCATAAAAATAGTCCCTGTAGGTCAAGGGTGGCTAGAGTTTGAGCCGATCCTTCGTTATATGAAATATGAACGTCCTCATATTCAAGGAATCCTGGAAAGCACTCCTGAGTCACATTTAGGAGAAAGCATTACCTTTTTGCAACAGATATACGAATCCTTGTAGGGCTTCATCCCATTAAAACTAATAAATCCACTGCACACCTCTTTATCTTACCTGGTGCAGTGGATTTTTATATTCTGTTTAACATCCGTTTGACCTCCATCAAATAATCTCCTGTTATGATCAGGGCATCAAGAGTACCTGGGAGGGGTTCCATGCGTCTTGCTTTATTCACGGACACATTTCTTCCGCAAACCAACGGAGTTTCACGTACGCTTCAACGATTAACCACCCATTTGAAAGAGCGCGGTATTGAACATCTGCTTTTCTCACCAAAATCTGCTCCTGAAGACAGTTATGCCGATCCCATACGTCCCATTACCAGCATCCCCTTTTTCTTATACCCTGAATGTAGACTCGCACTGCCCAATATGTCCTCTATCCAATCAGAGCTGAAAGCTTTTCGTCCCGATCTGCTTCATATGGCAACTCCGTTCAATATCGGTCTCTGCGGCCTTCGTTATGCGCGCAAACATGATCTGCCCCATGTCGCCTCCTATCATACCCATTTTGACCGCTATCTTGAATATTACCGGATGAAAAAAATCGCTCCGCTCTATTGGAAATACATGAAGTGGTTTCACCGCTCCTGTGATGCCACCTTTGCACCATCCTACGAAACCCTCGATTCCCTCCAAGCTCAAGGCTTTCATCGCCTGAAGCTATGGTCCAGAGGCATCGACTGCCAGCAGTATACCCCCAAAAAACGCAGCCATGAGGTCCGTGAGCGCTACGGAATTACCGCACCGTTACTGCTTCTATATGTGGGAAGAATCGCCCCTGAAAAAGATATACAGACGCTTGCTCTCGCCATGCAGCAATTGCCCGAATCTACGCAATCTCAGGTTCATTGGCTGGTCGTTGGAGATGGTCCCCTTCTGCCGGAAATGCGGGCACAGGCGCCGCATAATGTCACGTTTACAGGCTATAAACATGGTGACGAGCTTGCCCAATTATATGCCTCCGCAGATCTGTTCATCTTCCCTTCCAGTACAGAAACCTTCGGTAATGTTGTCTTAGAGGCTATGGCCTCAGGACTGCCTGTCCTCGCAGTAAATGAAGGTGGGGTGAAGGATCTGGTCACACCCGGCCGCACAGGAATGATTGTCGAGCCCCGCTGCCCGGATGCTTTTATTCGTGAGATTTGTGCATATGTAGAGCACCCTCAAAAGCTAGCTGCTATGGGGCATGAAGGTCGACAGCTGGCACTCGGCCGCTCTTGGGAGAATATTTTTGATGGACTCATCCGCGATTATGAAGAGATCATTGAGAATAGGCGTTATGATCTTATACCGGCTTTACTACCATTAATATAATAATGACGATAGTAAGTACATGAACCGCCGCTTCTAGCGGAGCGATCTTGTTCATAGCGGTAGTGTAACCATCAGGAATTTCTTCCCCTTCGCTGGTCATTACGAGCTGGGTTAGCTTTTTCAATCGGGGCTCAACCATTCCAATAATAATCACTTCGATCACGATAAAAAATAATAACGACAGATTTAACCACAACACCGACAAGCCCATTTTATCTATGATCATTAACAAAATACCTGTAACGATCAGGGTGATCCCACCTGTCTTAGGGAATCTGTTTATTTTCTTCATAAGACCAAATACAAAACGAAGCTGACTGCCTGTCTTGGCTGAGCTTGTCAGTATTGGCAGCACAAAAGCTGGTCCAATTCCCACTATGGATGCTATAACATGTATAACTACCACAAGCTTTGAGATCATATGCGTCAAATCCATATTTACAATCCCCCCTATCATTCGTTGTTTAGATTCATATGAGGCTGATAGGAGAATTAGTCTTGCAGAATCCTTTAAATCTTAGATAATCTTAAAAAAGCGCCTAGCCGGATATTACCGACTTAGGCGCTTTTTTAACAAATATTCACTTATTTTACCGTAACTTTCATGATCGCACTCTCATTTACCCCTTGATCATTCAACAGCTCAGCCCGGTATTCATAGACGCCTGGAGAACGGTTAGTGATAGAAGTAGAAGCCGTTTGTGCGTTTGGGGTACCCGCTGTTAAAGTCTGAGTATCGATCAGTATTCCGTTCTCATACAAGCGATACTCTTTGCCGTTCATCCCCCACCATAAATTCATGGTCACTTTATACTCTCCATCGCCATCCCAGTTGTCATTGGACAACACCGGCTTAGCTGGTGCAGCATCCTTCACGATAACCACATGAGCAGCAGACACCGTTGTGCCAAAAGAATTGGTCAGCTCAGCCGTATAGGTGTAGGTTCCGTTTTCTTTTCCGGTAATATTAGTCACTGCAGTCTGTGCAGCTGGGGAATCATCACGTAAGGTTTGCGTGTCGATTAAGGCACCGTTCTCATATAGCTTGTAGACCGTACCATTATTGCCCCACCACATATTCATTGTGATTTGGTAATCCCCGTCCAAAAGTCCTGTATCCTGCCCATTATTATTGGATAGAACCCATTGCCCCGGAACACCTGTAGCCTTCTGAGGTCCACTTACGAACACAATCACTTGTTCTGTCGTCGAAAGTCCAGCGTTATTAATGGCTGTTGCGATGAACGTATGCGCTCCCGCAAGCCCTGTGAGTGGAATCTCATCTCCATAAACGACAGGTTTACCATCAAAGGTAATATCCAGACTGCGAATGCCAGACTCTGGATCTTCCGCTACGACCTGCACCTTCAATACATCCGTTTCACTCATTTGAGCAGAAGGTAAACCAGAAATCGTAGGTGGTGTAGTATCTTCAGTTTCTCCCGGTGAGCCTACATATTGAATTTTTGGAGCCACTGGTTGTTCCATCCCTTCACCAAGAAAGAATCCAGGGTGCGGAGGTTGATTATAGCCTACATTTTGCCAAGCTACTGCCAGGCGGTAGATCGGATCATGCATCAATGTGCGAATACGATAATCTGACATATCCGTTGTTGTGTAGATCCGTAGTTCAGAACTGTCCGTTGCCCGCCAGATCACTTCTTCACGCCAATCCCCGAACAGATCTGCCTGCAAGCTTGGATTCGCCTTGGTGCCATTATTTGAAGAAGCACCTACAGCCGTCAATAAGTTAACCGTTGTCTGGTTGGTATAGTCCCACTTATCCACTCGATTCGCATCCAGTAATTCACGTAAAAGATCACTATCCCACCAAATACCAAAATTCGTGGAGGAAGGCAGTTTTTTAGTGATTAGTTCCCCTTGCGCACTGTATAGGCCCGTAACAGGTATATGCTCCTCATTGGTGATCGTTGCAGCCCATACCTCTTCGCCAGCATATCGCGGATCAATATCTGCTGACATTCCCCGTCCAGTATCAATCCCCGTGAATACACCCCATAATATTTCTCCTGTAGCTGCATCACGCATTTCAATCCCATACTTCGAATCGGTATGCTCATGAACATCAAAGACTTCCAGCCCGGGTCTGGTAGGATCAAGGTCTCCGAAATGAATTGCATCACCATGGCCAAGCTTTGTATTATACAGCGGCAATCCGTCATCGTCGATTGCCATCGCGCCGAAAGTTATTTCGTCCTTGCCGTCGCCGTCCACATCGCCTACAGAAAGATTGTGGTTTCCTTGACCAACGTAGTCTCCATATCCTTCATCATTAGAATCGAAACGCCATACTTTCTCGAGCTTGCCCTCGCGATAATTGTAAGCTGCAAGTACGGTTCTAGTATAATAACCGCGGCTAAAAATCACGCTTGGCTGCTCGCCGTCTAAATAAGCTACAGCTGCCAAAAAGCGGTCTACACGGTTACCATAGGTATCCCCCCAAGCGCCAACATCTCCACGTGGCGGATCATAATCAACGGTATCCAATGCCCGGCCTGTTGCCCCTTCGAACACCGTTAAATATTCATTGCCCAGCAGCACATAACCCGAACTGTTACGATAGTCTGCACTGGCATTGCCGATGACTTTTCCTTGACCGTCCACTGTGCCATCTGCCGTCTTGATCATAATTTCGGCACGTCCATCACTATCCAGATCATATACCAGGAATGGAGAATAGTGTGCGCCGGCACGAATATTAGGCCCTAAATTAATCCGCCATAAACGAGTTCCATCTAATTTATAAGCGTCCATATAGACAAGTCCAGTATACCCAGCTTGAGAGTTATCCTTGCTGTTCGAAGGTGACCACAACATGATGATTTCATATACACCATCACCGTCCAAATCACCTACACTTGCATCTCCCGCACTATACGTATACGGTTGACCATCCTTGGTGTAATCATCTGCTGGCTTTTGCAAAGGGATCGATAGATATTGCTTCTGCCATACGCTGAATGGTTCCGAAGCGGATTTCTCGACTCCATTGATTACTGATGTGATTCTATATTTGGCATCCTCCGTGCCTTTAGGATCGAGATAGTTCGTGTTTTGAGTAATCAACGAATCATTAAGTTTCTTATCGCCACGATACAGATTGAATCCTATCGTTTCCGGATCCAGACCTAACATCCGCCAGCTGATATAAACACCCTCATCTGTCTTAACCGCTACAGGCGCACGATCCAGCGCCTCCATCTTCCGGTATAATATTGTCACCGCTGAGGTTTCCAACGTAGCGGATAGATCAGAGATGCCGCCTGCATTTACCGAGGCTACTTTGTAATAGTAAGGAATGGTAGTCAGAACGGTCGTGTCTGTGTACGAAGCTTCGAATGATTTGCCGATCAGGATGAACTCACTGTCTGCGGATTTCGCACGATAAATGTTGAACATCCGTGCATCCGGTACCTCATTCCAAGTAAAGGTCACATCATTTTTGTTCGTAGATTGTACAGCTAGACCACTAGGTACGGCTGCTTTTGCTACGGAGGGGTCAATCATAGACACTTTTAGCGCATTGGAGCCTACGGATTCCAGTCCCGTGCTGTCGACCGAAGTTACCGTATAGATATATTCCATACCAATATCCGCAGTGGTATCTGTGTAGAGCGGCTCTGTTGTCTCGCCCAGCAGCTCTGCACTATTCGCAACCGTAGCCTGACGATATACACGGTATTTCAGCGCACTCTCCATACTATCCCAAGAAAGATTAGCTGTGATAGGCTCACTGTTTAAATCCAGGCTACCCAGTTTCAGATTCGTTGGGGCTAATAATAACGGTGTGATCTCCAGCCCATTGAGATGAGCGGTTGTGCCACTAAAGACAAGATTCATCTGCCCGTCTTTGACAGCAATCTGGTTATACAGCTTCTCAGCAATATTTTCCTTACCTGAGGAGACTGTTCCGTAATCTTTGCCTTCAATGGCTACATTCGTCTTGGCAGATCCAATCCAATCTCCTGTATAGGTCTTAACAGAATAATAACCATTGGGTAAATCAACTTTGAATTCATACGATCCTCCAAAATAAATCACAAAATCTCTGCGCAGATCGTCCGTCGCATTTCCCCGATCCCGATCAATCATCCCTGCACTCGAGGTCAAACCATATCCACGTTCTGGGGTATACAGGACATTCACATTCACTTCCGTATAACCCGCAGCAACGGGTGAACCAACAGGTCCAAAATCATAACGATACTGAGCGGATTTCGTAGTCAGCTTCACTTCATCTGAAGGCTCAGACTCTCCTAGCCCGTTCACTGCAGTCACTCTTACCGAGTAGCTTTGACCTTCAACCAACCCGCTTAATGTCAATGAAGGGACAGTTGAAGTTCCCGCTAATGTATAAGCAGATTCGGCTTCTGCCGCTAGCTTACGATAGATTTTATAGATATCTGTACCTTCTACTTTATTCCATTTCAATACTGCACCTGCATTACTGATACTCCCAGCTACAAGACCTTCAGGCTTCACAGGCACCGTTTCCGGCTGTTTGATGTCCTGCACAAAGCTGGAGAGTGGAATATTTAATTCCCCTATTCCTTTGGCCAGCAGACGGGCCATTTGAATGGCTCCGTATTCTTGAAAGTGAGTATCGTCTGTCGAGCCATTTGGGAAAGCACCATATATCCCTGCATCGAGGTGAAGGAATACAGAGCGTGTAGCTGCAAAACCGATAGAATTGTAAAAAGCTACACTGAGTGCGCTAAGATCGACCAAATCAACATCAAGTTCACTTGCTACCTCTTTCATAGCCTGCACATATTCTGGAAAGCTCACATTGAATTTTTCGCTCGCAGCATTATAATCTCTGCGCCCCATGGGGGTCACCAGAATCGGAGTTGCTCCTCTTTGCCTAGCTCCATTGACATATGTTTTTAAATAAACTTTGTAATCGGCTGGAGAAGCATATCGGTCTGGAACGCTAATCGTTGCGTCATTATGACCAAACTGGATCAGGAAATAATCACCCGGTTGGATCTTACGCAGCACTTCATCCAGCCTTCCCTCGACAATAAATGACTTAGAGCTGCGGCCTCCGATAGCGTGATTCTTAAACGTTACTTCCTCGCTAAAGAAATCAGGAATCATTTGTCCCCAGCCTGCCTGTGGTATCCAATAAGGATCATAAGTCTGCACGGTTGAATCACCCGCAATATAAACCGTTGGCAATTCATTAGCAGGACGGTCTGGCTGCTTAGTAATCACCAGTGCATTGATATTTGGCTTAGTGCCAGAGAACACCAAGTTCATTTGTCCATCCACCAAAGCGATGTCAAAGCTCATTTCCAAATACTGGCCTGCTGTTTTGCTCGTCTGTTGAACTTTTTGAATGGATTCGACTTTGATGCCAATCTCTGTATCTCCGACGCTGTCACCAGCGATAAGTGAAACTGTATAGTCGCCATTCGGTAAATCTACATTAAAAGTTGCATCCTTAGGGACCACAAAATCTGATCGCAAAGGATCTGAGGTTCCTCGGTCTACCCCAGTTACTTTCGATATATCTGTAAATCCATATTTAACCTCAGAGGAATAAGATACCCCTGCATCTACCTTAAGATAACCTTCAGCCACAGCACCCGGGCCAAAATCAAAGGAATAAACATCCCCTTCTGGCAAAGTTCCAGGAGGCGAATACACAGCGCTTTCCACCTTGTTAGATAGCTCTGATTCGCCTTGGTCATTGGCTGCCTTCACCCCATAATATTGCCGTTTTGAGGTGTCCGCTGAGGCATCCGTAAATGTCGTCTTCTCTGACTGACCAATCTCATGGAATGTTCCATCTGCTGAATCAGACCTTAAGATCGTATAGCGGCTAGCTCCAGCCACACTGTTCCAATTCAGTTGAACAGAACTTACACCGACACTGACAATTGAAAGACCGGTTGGTGCTGCGGGAACCTCTACCCCCGGAATTTTGTCTACGGTCACAGATGCGCTCAAAGCAGACTCCTCACCCTTTCCATTTACAGCTGACACATTGTAAATGTAACCACTCCCTTCATTTACATCTGAATCCACGTAGCTGTTAGCAGCAGCTTGACCTATGGCTTGAAGGGTTCCACTAGGAAGAACCGTTCGATAAATATTGTAATAGACTGCTTCTGTCACGCTGCTCCACCCTAGAGATACCTCAGTGGGAGTGATATTATGAACCACTAATCCCTCAGGGGCTTTCAATGGACCTGGTACAATCTGCTGAATAATTAGTCCATTTAAATATCCGCCAACCCCTGTACCCGTAATGCCGACGGTCAGTTGACCATCTTGAACAGTCGTCCGGTAGGTAGCTTGATTTACAGCTTGCTTGCTGCTTATCGACCCAGCCGTGCTACCTTCCAAAGTAATCGTAGTTTTGGTTGTACTTGTACCCGCTAGTAAATCTCCTGAGTATACAGTCACATCGTAATCCCCATTAGGAAGATCCACCAAAAAAGAATAGGACAGTCCCAATACAAAATCGTTGGTCATATCGTCTCCACCCGAGCGATTCCTCGAAGCAACCGCCTGATCTAAACCATACCCTAGCTCATTCGTATATAATTCAGATTCATGCACGCCTGTATAACCACTCATAACAGGACTTGTTGCTGTTCCAAAATCATATTGCAAGGTTATTGGGCCTGAAGCTGCACTGGCCTGTTGCCCCCCAAATGTTGTAGATGGAAGTATTGATGAACAAATGAAGATCCACGACAATAACACCATAAATATTTTATTTCCAAGTTTATTCCTCTTCATCTTCCGTGCTTCACCCGCTTTCTTATGATTGAAAGAACTTAGTACGCATCTAGCCCCGTTGTAGTAAACGCTTACAATAAGCTTCGTTGTCATTCGTTCTTCAAATATAAGTTCACTTCGTGCGCGTATCCCCTCCTCTTTGCTCAGGCAGCTGGATGGTAGCTGATTCCAGTTTCACTCATATCCAACACGATACTACCACCTAAGTGTCACTCTGAACATTTAAAAAACAGATTTTATCATACACTAAACCGTTCAATTTCTTCGCCTATAGTTATAAAAACCTACGATTTGGGAAGAAGTTAGGACAGAAGAATCAGTGAGGGGACACCCGCTTTTGAGATCACGACAACAGTTTTGCTATTCCTTCATCCTTAACCATTCGCTTCTGAGCAATCCATAGGAATAAGTATCATGCCAGATTGGCTCTCCATTACTATCATATTTAAAATAACCCGTCTGCAAAAAATGTCCTTCTCGACGAAGCTTCAATCGTTCGAGCAGTTTCCATGAGTGTGTATTTTCGGGATCACA
Organism: Paenibacillus sp. FSL E2-0190; assembly: GCF_037992965.1. NCBI lineage: Bacteria > Bacillati > Bacillota > Bacilli > Caryophanales > Paenibacillaceae > Paenibacillus > Paenibacillus sp. FSL E2-0190. The sequence continues at coordinate 2,308,961 of NZ_CP150306.1, read as the reverse complement.
GTTCGCAATCACACGTCTCATTTTCAGATTATCAAAGCCATAGTTTAACAATTGATTACAAGCCTCTGTAGCATAACCTTTTCCCTGAAAATCAGGGTTAAAAACATATCCAAATTCCCAAACGCCAAAAACCTTTGGTTCGCTCGCTTGAAAATATAAGTTGCCGATCATTTTTGTCGTAGATTTAAGACAGACTGCCCAAAAAGCACGGTCCGATGACCGTCTGAGCGCCTCAGTGCGAGATTCATCTGCATTAAACACGGAATAGGGCTCATATTTCACAACACTTTCTTGCGACAAATATTCATGAAGGTCTTTCCAATCCTCTGCTGAGAACCTTCTAATCCATAAACGTTCGGTTTCCATAATTTCCATCAGAACAACACTTCCCCAATATTAATAGTAAATATATACCATACACCCCATAATACCCCTATTTATTTTTTATTTCATATGAGCAAAATCATTTCACAAACAGCAAATAGGCCTCCTTGGATTCCCAAGAAGGCCGATGAATGTTTCTCTATATCTTAACTCTGCTTAAACTGCCACCTGACGCAAATAATCGTTCGATATGCTTTTGAACGGTTGGGTCCGGGATCAGTGGCGGGGCTTGATGGGGTTTTACCCGAGCATCAATAATCACGTTGTCACAGGACCAATGTTTATACTCAGTAGAACTGTTCACTCCATAGATATCATGAGATGGATTACTTCGGGTGAACGTCGCCCATAGGAAATTGTCGATCTTTTCACTCAAAAACTCGCTATCATCACACAAAATAATCATTGGGCAAGAAGGAAGTGACCCTTGCTCCTGAATAGCTTCACTAAGCTTGTTCATTTCCAGTGCTGCTTCAGCGTAGCTTGTGAATTTAGCGCCTTGAAGGGCAACAAGACCAGGCATCACCATTCGTGCATGTTCAAATCCCTGTAATTCTTTCAGCAGGCCTGGCACCTCTGTACATAGCTCTCTTTTCTTATCCCCTACTGCTGCAAAGATCACTTTACTTCCGCTGTTTAATCCTGTGCCGGAATAATCAAGCGTATCAATCGTGGTATTGGTATAGAAATGAATATCTCTATGAAGATTAATCCGCTCTAAGATATACGTCAAGAAATCCTCGATATTATGTGTGCTGATAGGCTGATTCTCTTCTGCTGTAATAAACAAAAACTTAGCTAAACTAAGCTGACCCGTCCCTAAAATCCGGTTAGCAATGGTCAGAATTTCTGCTGGCTGCTTTACTTGCTGATAAGGCGTATAACGTTCACTACCAATGGCGAACAGCAGGGGATGAACACCCGCAGCATCGACTGCATGAACTTCTTTGACGCCCGGAATTTCTTGGCGGATAGCCCCACCTGTCAGCTCGTGAATTAACTCACCAAACGCGGTATCCTCTTGTGGCGGCCGGCCGACAACCGTAAATGGAAAGATTGCATTTTTTCTGGCGTACACTTTATGTACTCTCATTACTGGGAAAGGGTGAACCAAGCTATAATAGCCTAAATGGTCGCCAAAAGGCCCCTCCGGCTTCGTCTCACCAGGGTGAATTTCACCTGTTATTACAAAGTCCGCATCATTGCTGATACAATAACCATCCACATAGCTATAGCTGAAATGGCGTCCTGAAAGTAATCCTGCAACGATCATCTCACTCATTCCCTCAGGCAAAGGCATAACCGCCGATAAAGAGTGAGCGGGTGGTCCACCGATAAAACAACTTACTTTAAGCGGTTGTCCTTGGCGGTTCGCTTTTTCCTGATGTACGCCAATGCCGCGATGAATTTGATAATGAATGCCCACTTCTTTATTTAATTCATACTCATTTCCAGTCAGCTGCACACGGTACATTCCCAGATTGGAGTTCATAATGCCCAGCTTGTCCGGATCTTCTGAATACACCTGCGGCAAGGTTACAAAAGCACCACCATCTCCCGGCCAATGTGTGATTAGCGGAAGATCAGAGATACTAATTTCCTGAAAACCGCTTGGCAGACCCCCTGGCTTTTTAATAGGCAATGCTTTTCTCGCGGATAATCCGGTACCAACATATTTAAATGGATTTTTGAGTGCTTTTACGGGATCGTTGCGAAGGGCAATTACGTTATGTGTGGAATCCCAAGTACGCCGAAAGATAAACTTACTGCGCTCTATCGTTCCAAAAAGGTTAGATACGGCCCGAAACTTCGAGCCTTTTACATTTTCAAATAATAATGCAGGTCCACCAGCCTCATAAACCTTTAGGTGAATCGCCGCCATCTCTAGATAAGGGTCCACTTCTTCATGAATACGAACTAAATGTCCGTGTTTCTCTAAATCATTAACACACTCTTCTAAATTGCTATATTTCATTTCATTACTCCGATCTCTAGAAGGTTATTACAAGATTACTTGGATGCTTTAATTATACCCTGTAAGATATTAAAATAAAGCGCACGCGTACCCTATGTACTAGAACCTAACGTCTTTATCTTGTATTCTCTGGTTTCGGTTCACTCCGCAATATATTTTTAGCAGGAATACCTACAGCCGAAGCGTTATCCGGCACATCCTTTACCACGACAGACATGGCCCCGATATTAACATCGTTACCAATGACAACCGGTCCAAGAATCTTGGAGCCTACTCCAATAAAAGCTCTGTCTCCAATCACTGGCTCTCCTAAGTTATTTCTCCCGCCAATAGTCACTTGATGAAAAATAGTAGCATGGCTTCCAAGCACCGCTTTAGGACTAATGATAATCCCATTTAAACCATGCGGTAAATGAAGCGCATCACCAATTTGAGCTTGAGCGTGAAGCTCGCCATTCGCAAGAATACGGACAAAAAGCACATCCATTATCCGATACAAAAGCCACAAAGGTTTTCGCACGATGCCATTCTTCACTCGATAATACACCCAATTTCCATAACGATAAGTAAACAAGGCCATAATCGTTTGAGGATTTTTCAGATTTGCTTTCCAGTCCGTTTTGAATGATTTCATCATTTTATCGTTCTCCTTTTTAGGGGCTAGGGTATGCACTGTATTCTGGAGTAATGAAGGCAGCTGTGGATAAAACATCTGGGAGGATCGCGGGCTGGAGGGTCAGTCGGTGATTGTACTTTCACCAGTGTAAGATAGATTCTGAGATTCATCAAGCAAGTGGGCAGTTCTCTCTATATAATCATCAACCGATTTAGAGGCTTGTTAAACAACAACACGCGCCGAACAAAAAGATCGGCGCGTGTTGAACAGCATATTTTCTATTAAATCAGATCCAGAACAATCACATTCACGGAATTGGCAGCTAGCTTCACAATTGCCGTGTCTTTATCAATTACGATTTCCGTTTCAACTGGTGTAACCTTCTCATCATTTTTTCTGTTCACATTAGGTGTGTGAACCAGCGAGGCGTCTCCGGTTAAGGTAATCCGTTTACCCGTAGCAGCTACTTTTAAGCCTTTTAGATCAAGCTTCGTTGCTTTTTCTACACCATCCGCATTTACAAGCTTCACATAGAGATGCTTATCATCTTTAGTTACGGAATTGTATACCTCTCTGTTATAAGCCTCAAGCTTATAATCCAGTACTTTGCTTGTTACCTTGCCATCTGTATAAGAGCAAATCAAATGTTTGCCATCTGCTCCGCCATAATTAACGGTGATGGTATATTCCGTATGATCCGCAAGCTCTTCATAGCAACTGGCTCTAAGGTTACCAGCAGCGGTACTAGAGGAATAATCGCCGAGAGTATAAGCCTCAATCCCTTGCTTGTACACCTTGACTCCTGTGGCATCGCCATTATAGCCAATTGCATATTCGATAACATCTTTATTTTCCGGTGAGATTTCTGTCAGACCTGCGCCTACATAGAAGCCATCTTCGCCAGAAGCTTTTTCAGCTACAACCTCTACTTTATAATTAGTCCACGCATCATTAAGGATATACAATCCATTCAATCCGCCATTCTGCGCTTTCAATACCAGACCTTTGGAAGGATCAATCGTATATCCGGCAGAGCCAGGAATCACTTTCCAAGCTTCATCCAGCGGCTGCGTGAAATCTTGATCCAACCATACACTGCCATCTACATTCGAAGTCACTTTCACCCGTTTCACGATCACAGATGATTTCCCCGCAGCCACTTCAATTCCTCCATGAGGAATGAGGTCTACCTTCTCCCCGTTGCGATAAGTCGAAAATGAGGTGCCAACCACTTTGGTTCCCAGGTATTTAGCATACAACTGCTGAACATAATAGTTCGGTGTGTACCATACGGTTTCATCATCGAACCAGATGCAATCCGGTGTCCATCTATAGGTGCCATCTGTCAGAACCTTGTTGAACAACGGTGCCGTTGCCGCCAATCTAATCACATCAGAGTTATTCTCGAAGCTGGACATAATCGCCGCCTCAGCAACAGCTCCTGCCAAAGTGTTTTTATCTGTGGAAGCATATTCACCCACAAAAACCTTTGAAGTTTCAGCCTCATCCAAGCTGCCGTCTTCCTTATAGGCTCTGTAATAGTAGTTGTAACGATCAGCATTCTCTAACAAATATTCATTGGAACGGTAGTAATGCTCATCCGCAATGGTATCCATGTAGTTCTTTTGTTTTTCGTACCAGGTAACAGTCTCTTCGATGCTCGATGTACCATCCGTAAAGCTGATTTTTTCCGAGCCCTGTAAATTTCCGCTTAGGAATTTCCAACCTTGCTGGTAAGCATCATCATCTGCCTGTGCACCCACGGTAGAGAGAATAGTCAATTCATGATCAGGATAGTTCTTCACCATATACTCATCAATCACTGTTTTAAAATATTCGAAGTTGGCGAAAAACTCTGTACCCCAGTTTTCATTCCCCACACCCAAATAACGCAGATCAAACGCTGCTTCATGGCCCATCTTTTTACGCAATGCAGCCCACTCATTATTGTCAAAATCCATGCTAATCGCAAAATCAATCAGATCCGTAAAGTTCTTCACATAATAATCTCTTAACGCACCGCCAGCTGGATTCGCATAATCCGAACGAGCTTGACAGAGTACGCCGCAGGCCATAACCGGAAGTGGTGTTGCGTTCAAATCCTCGGCTAATTGGAAATACTCCATATATCCAAGACCCATGGTCATCATGTAGCCCCATACGTTATAGTTCTCTTTGCGCAATTCGATATCGTTGACGGACTCTTTCCAATCGTACACGTTCTCCCAAATGTGAGAACCTTCAGAAATACAACCCCCAGGGAAACGCAGGAAGGTAGGATGAAGATCAACGAGTGCATTCACTAAGTCTTTTCGCAATCTATAGTTTGAATTTCCTTTATAGTTAGCATGAGCTGTAGCAGAACGTTCCTCTTCACCAGCGCCCCAAACGTCATCAGGAATTAAGGAAACCATATCAATGGAGATCTCACCGTTAAAGGTTAAAGCCAGCTGACCAAGCACAGTTTCAGATCCTGTTAATACAAGCTTTGAATCGACACCATACTTCTTCCAGCTGCCGTCACCGTTTACTTCAACAACTGCAGTATCGCTGATGGCTTTACCGTCTTTGTCGAGCAATTGCAAGGTAATTGTGCCCGCTGCTTCTGCCTTCGCCCAAATCGTGAAGTTGTACTTGGCATCTTCCTGAATAAACATCGAGCAGTGCTGATTGGAATCGGCAAAACCTCTATTATTAATCGTTGCGCCATCCGCTACCGTCACATAATGCGCATTCATATCTTTATCATCGATGCCGAAGAAATCGTTTAATCCGCCTGTATTATGGACAGTCATTTGGTCTGTATCCCCAGACCATGCGTGAAGAGGTGTATAATTTCTTCCGGTGGAAGCACCATGTACACCACATACATGCGAATAGCTGTCAAAAGCAAAAGATTCGAAGGAGCGATTCTGCACTAGCTCTGCATAGATCCCACCGTCTGCTGCATTGTTAATGTCCTCATAGAATAAACCATATAGAATTTGGCTAACATCCAAAATCTCCTGATTGCCGTCAATCGTTAAGGTGTAAGGTGGCAAATCTTCCGGAAGCACAGACACAGTGAAGCTCTTTTCTGCTGTACTAGCTCCCTTTTTCAAATGTGCTGTAAGTGTTACGCCTTGAGCAGATTGAACTCCTTTATTCACAACGCCTTCATTAGAAATGACTTTGGTATCGCTGGATACCCAAGATACGTCAACTTTCCCGCCCATCAGCGAAGCTGGCAATTCGATATCTTTGGTAATAATCGAGCTTGGGAAGGTTAAGTATTTATCTTTTGCAAGCTTAACGATATCTTCATCCGTCAAAGATTCGCACATAATTTCAATCACTTCATCTTGAGTTAAGCCTGCTTTATATACACGGAAGTCCGAAATATAGCCGCCAAAATCAACATCTGCCGCGTACTGGGATTTCCCGATTGTATTATTGCTATAATTCAGTTGGTCTTCAAAAGTAGCAAACCATTTGCGCAGCTTAGCATATGTGCCACTCGAGGTTTGGCTGATCATTCCATCCGCAACTACTTCACCATTTACATACATCACAGGACCTGCACTGCTTAGTGTTCCACCTTTTGTGCCTGTAACTGCAAAGGAAACGTGTACCCATTCATCAGTCGCAAAGGATTTCCCTGGATCTGCAATTAAGTCTTCCCCTGCAAAACAAGTGCCCCGTAAATTGCGGGTTACAAAAAGATAAGGTCCTGTTTCACCTTTACCAAAATCAAAAATTCTTTCCCATAAGCTTGAAGCTTTGCTTACATACATCCAGGTCGAAATCGTAATTCCTGTATGGTCACTGACCTCTTTAAGCAGATCGTTAGGTAATGAAATATAGGATGTGCCATGTTCTCCCCCAGCAAGCGAAACAGCTTGTCTACCTGCTACGGATTTAATAGCCGGCAGCTTCGTACCTGAAGCGGTTCCATCATTGCCGTTCCCCGAGAAATCTTGACCAACATCCTCTGGATTATCAAACTTATAATGCGCAATTAGACTACCATTAATAAATTTGTTACCGTTGTCATTTTTCATAGAAGATCACCTGTTATCTTTATAGTAGAAATCTTAAAAACCTAACAATATTAGTTCATTGCCGTTTATACGAAACATAATAACATATTTTATAGTCAATTAATATATTAACCAATTAATATTTATGTGAAATAAAAGAAAACATTTTTTATAATCGAATATTACCAAATCAATCAATTGTTTCATGGTAAAATATCTGTTAGTTAATAAAGGAGTGGTGAAAGTTGAGCGAGGTTGTGAATGAAGAGGCCAATTCTAGTGATTTATTTACGATTGATTGTAAAGATATTTTTCTGCGGGAGTATAGCGTGGAGGATTTAGAGGAGTTTCATGCGCTTACTCTACAGCCTGAAATTATTGAATTCTTGCCAGATTGGAATGTTCCTAAAGAACAACGGTTGGACTGGTTAATAAACTATGAAATAAAAGAGAACCAGCAGTTTCTTCAAGCGATCTCAGCGGGCGGAGATATCGGAGAGCTTCGTCTTCGTTTAGGCATTATTTTAAAAGAGTCCGGTGAGTTTATTGGTTGGTGTTGTACAGGAATTAAGGATGAATTGCCCGTTCCTAACAGAGAGATTATGTATGCCATATCCAAGGATCATCGCGGTAAAGGCTACACTACTCAAGCTGCCAAGGGATTAATTAAGTATTTGTTTGATAATAGCTCTACCGATGTATTAAACGCCATTGCTCTGAAACACAATATCCCATCTAATAGAGTCATTCAAAAATGTGGTTTCGAGCTTCTTGATGAGATTACAATTGAACATGAAGACTATAATTATTACCGGCTTTCCCAGCAACAGTGGAATGAACAGGTAGGATGTAAATAGCGCCCCACACTAAAAAACCTCTGTATGGGAAATGGAGATTCGGTCCATTTACCAAAACAGAGGTTTTATTGTGAATTCATGACTGTTGCTTCATGCGAAGCATTTGATCCAAAAGCTCTTTCACATCTTTTTCCGGAAAAGCTGCAAGCAGGGTCTCTTGAAAGGTATCTTGTGCACGAAGGAGCTTGTCTTCGCCAATGGCAGTCAAGGCAGTATAGATACTTCTGCGATCAGCATCACACGCTTTTCTTTCTAAAGCGCCACAGCCTTTGGCCTCAAACCGACTAACCAGTCGGGAAACTGCGCTCTGGCTTAAACCCACCATAGCTTCGAGCTTCTGCAATTTCAGTTTCTTCTCCGGCGCTTCCGACAAAAATAACAGCAAATAAAATTCTTTTAAGGATAAGCCATGTTTGGCTTGTAGATTAGCTTCCAATTCATTCGTCACATTCATTTGTATATGCGTTAACGTCAACCAACTCGTTATAAGTTCATTGTTAAGAATGTCGCCCATTTTATTATTCATCTCCCGGGTGTATGGCTTTTCATGATTTTTTCCTTCTATATAATAGTACTACAATCCACAACCATACATAAAGTATAGGTTCGATACTTATACTTTATTTTATTTTTAAAAAAAGGAGAGACCGTTTCTCCAAGAAGCCGGCCCCTCCACACTTTACAATTATTTTGTTTAGACTTCACACTATTTAAATTAGTCTTTACCCATTAATTCTTGGAAACCCGAAAGAATATTGTCTGGGAATACCAGCATCTTTCTGAAGCTCAACCCCTGCTTCCAGCGTCCAGTATGGATTTCTCAACATGCCCCGGCCCACGGCAACAAGATCAGCTTCCTCATTCCCAATCACGGCATTAGCAAGTACAGGCTCATCCAATCTGCCAACCGCAATAACCGGAACATTCAAGCCATACTTGATTTCTCTGGCCAAAGGAACCTGATAAGCTGCATGCGTCCCTGGTTTCCCGGCAGCTGCGATAGGACCTTCACCACCTGCACTGATATGGAAAATATCTGCGCCTGCTTCTTTGTAAGCTTTACTAAATTCCAAGCTTTCTTTGATACCGTACCCGCCCTCAACATATTCTTGAGCGGAGATACGCATAATCAATGGCATTCCTTCCGGCATTTCACTTTTTGCTGCGCGAATAACTTCTGTACCAAACAGTGTTAAATCCTTGCCATATTCATCTGTTCTTTGATTGGTTAGAGGGGAATGGAACTGATGAATAAGGTAACCATGCGCTCCATGAAGCTCGATAACATCAAATCCCGCTTGTATCGCCCGCTTCACGCCCAACCGGAATTTCTCAACCATAGCTTTCACTTCTTCAGTTGTTAAGGCATGTGGTGTTTTGGAGTCAGCATCAAAAGGAACGTTAGAGGAGGATACAGGAACTGCTGCATCTTCTGCTTTACGTCCGGCGTGTGCAATTTGAATACCTACTTTAGCGCCATAAGAATGACAAGCTTCAACGATTCTAGCCAGTGCAGGAATTTGCTCATCAGACCAAATACCAAGATCAAAATCAGTAATCCGGCCATCAGGCTCCACGTCCGTCATTTCAATAATAATTAATCCGGTTCCGCCAACAGCGCGGCTTACGTAATGATTATAATGCCAATCCGTAGCAATTCCGTCTTTGTTAGACACTGAATACTGACACATTGGAGGCATAACCACGCGGTTCTTCAGCTTCAAATCCTTCAATTCATACGGGGTGAATAAGTCCTTCATGATATCTCTCCTCTTTATAAAAAACTAAGTATAGTATGATCAATGCTTCCAGTGAACATGAGTTTCTAAGTTCATCTTATATAAAATATTTATAAATGCATGCTCATGCATGTATATTATTATAGAATAGCGATGATGTCAACCGTAAATAATCTTCTGCTAAATGGAAACTCCGTGTATTGTTGAAACTTCTATCTTAAGGTAATATATGGATATCTATTTTTTCTTTGAAAGGATGACCTCACTCGTGGACAAAAAGCTCTTACAATCGCATAGTATTTTCCCTACGTTGAATATTGAGCAAACAGCTGCCTTCTACAGCCAGTACTTAGGTTTTAAAGCTGTACCCTATTTAGATACACAAGAACCACATCTTTGTTTGTATCGTGACGATACAGAGATTATCCTTACGCAATCCCATGGACAAAAGGTCATTCCCAATCGAGAGTTGTACGGTTATGGATACGATGCCTATTTTATTACGAAGCAGCAACAAGAGTTGGAGAAGGAGTTCGAAGCCGCCGGTGTTCATATTGTTCGTTCTTTATCAAACACCGATTATAATAACAAGGAATTTGTGATCGAAGATGTGGATGGTCGCTGGATTGCTTTTGGAATCAAAAAATAAAAAAACGGCTCTCAGCCGTTTTTTCTTGTGTTTAAAAGAGTCCCCATAACTTCTTACAACTATTTTTACGGGAAGGATCCAAAACATCCGTAACCCCAATCTTATTTAACTTGTGTAGTAACTCTTCCTCGCTATGCTTGATTTTATAATCTAACTCCTCCCCATAGAGCGGAATTAACGTATAAAAGTGCACCACTTTCTCATGGCTCATTTCTAAATTAAAGAAACCGGCTTTATCTTTTACATCTGGAACCCAAACGAACATCCCTTGAAATCCTGTATCCTCACTATAAGGCTGGGCGGGATTACCGTTCACAAGCGTATGCCCCATATAAAGCCATGTATTATATTCATGCGGAAACCTAGCCATTGTTTTCAGGGCTCGAATCGGCCAATAATTCCGTTCATCCTTAAACGCCTCATCCGACAGCTTCCAGGTAGGAGGGAGACAAATCATTAGCTCAGCATATTGATATTCTTCTGCACCTTCTGGCACCGTCATCGGTAATTCGCTCATTCCAGAAGTAATTAAAGTATAGAAGTTCCGCTCAGGCGTCGGATCAAGAATTAGAATATCTATCGACAGAACACCTGAAATAATTTCTTTAAAAACATTATCAATAACACCTATGTATTTTTCAATATGATTACATATTTTCTCATTAGACTGAGCAGAATGCATTCATAATTCCCTCCCTTATATATGTTTATCGGTATAAACAAAGGAGAGTTTATTGCTAATTCACAGAATTTCTTCTCCACTACCATGGATCTCACAAAAATCTTTATGAACCCTACTAATTAATGCCGAATAACCTTGCCCCTGATCTAAAAGATGCTCCACAAGGAACTTACTTATTAGCTCATTTAGGCAAGTATGAATTTCACTGGTTCTTTGTTTTAAATTCTCTCCTTCCTCATAAAGGGGCAGATCGCTAAATGACATATGTGTAGCCTTTCGTATTTTCAGAAAAGATTTATATCCGTTCCAATTCTGAAAAAGCGCCTCTTGTCCTTTGATGAAATCATTTGCCAGTTTCTCCTGTAATATATTACTTAAGGATTCTAAGGTGGAGGCCTTTTGCCTTAATACAAGAAGCGGCACAGTATTGTTCTTCTCTTCATTCTCAATATATAAGTGCATGCTTGCATCTAATAAAATAGCAGCTTTAATTCTATCGTCTTCCATAGTTAAATCTAATGCAGTAGCACCGCCGATGGAATGGCCGATAATACCAATCTTATTCATATCAAATAAGCCCTTCACATCTTTATCCATAGAATTAAGCGTGGACAGGTGATCCAGAACGTATTGAATATCTTTTTTTCGAATGGAAATTAAGTTATGTAAATCGGTATAATCCGCAGCTTTTATTTGCCTCATAGCTTCGGATTGATTAATAAATTCTCCACTAGGGCAAACAGTAAACATAGCTTCGTACGCAGCACTGACCGTTACCACGATGAAACCTTGCTTGGCCAGCGCTTCTATATTATAAATATACATATCTCTATCTAAACCTAATGCAGGTGAGTAGATGATGACTGGATAGGAGCGTTTGGATTTGCTTTGAAAGGTCCGATCGCTGATTGAGGTAGATAATGTATTTATGATTTCCATGTTCATGCCAATATCTTGTAGAAGCTCTCTCGCCTGTTGTTGACAGGGCCCGAAAAGCTCCATATATTTCATTGCAGATGCGTTTTTATTTAATACACCCTCTGTATCCGGATAATAAATACTTATAACTATTTTCCTTCCCTCTGACTCTTCTTGGAACGTTTCCGTGCGTGTGTAATCCTTCAATAATTCAACTTTTCGAAAAACTCCCATTGCCCCACCCCATTTTTCCTAATATTCTATATTTTAATTGATTTTCCCATTTACTGAAATGCAATCTCCTTAATGTCCATAATAATGTCGATTACAATGAATGGAATGAAGCTGTATGAACGGTTATAATACCTAAGTGCATAAGAAATCTCTAAAAACTTCAGGGATGTGGAAAATTTAATGGTGAATAATTCAGCATATACACTTTATTTACGTGAGGATTGGAAAAAACTAAGCGATTTCACCGCTATCCAATTATCAGAAGAAGAACTTATGGAAGTCCAAAGTATTAATGAAAAAATCTCCAGCGAGGATGTTAACGAAGTCTATCTTCCTCTGTCCAATTTACTAAATCTGCAACTTCTATCTGCTCATAAATTTAATGAGTCTATAAATCACTTTCTAAACAATGATCTAAAAAAAGGTCCATTTATCATAGGTATCGCGGGAAGTGTCGCTGTTGGTAAAAGCACTACGGCCAGACTCCTACAAAAACTCCTCTCACAATTACCTTCCCATCCAAAAGTGGATTTAGTTACGACTGATGGGTTTCTACATCCCAACGCAGAGCTGGAAAAGCGCGGTATAATGACGAAAAAGGGCTTTCCTGAAAGCTACGACACGCGTAGTTTAATTTCTTTTTTAACGGATGTGAAGTCTGGGGTGCCGCGGGTCCAAAGCCCTGTATACTCTCACTTAACTTATGATATTGTGCCAGATGAATATATTACGATTGAGAATCCGGATATTCTAATTGTTGAGGGCTTAAATGTTCTTCAGACTGCGATTACAAATAATCATAATATGCCTAACTATTTTGTATCTGATTTCTTTGATTTTTCTATTTATGTGGATGCCGATGTGAACGATATCGAGACATGGTACATTGATCGGTTTATTAAACTCAGAGATACTGCCTTCCAAGATGAACAATCTTATTTCAAAAAATATGCACAGCTGTCTCTAGAGGAATCTATTGAAATCTCAAAGCGGATCTGGAAAGAAATAAACTACGTTAATTTGCAGCAAAATATTCTGCCCACCCGAAATCGTGCCGATCTTATAATGCATAAGGACAACAATCATCACGTAGATCAAATTAAGCTGCGAAAATAAAGATTGAAGTCCTTAGCCGACCAAGTTGCTGAGATTCAGCACTTGGTTTTTTGGTGTTCACATGAAATTGGGTGAATATTCTGGGTTTAATGTCTCTGTCCTCTGATCAAGGCGAACGTATACTGTGGTACATTCGTACACAAACGTGAAGAGAGGATAAATCAAATGATCGATATCGCCTTGGCTTTTCAAGATAAGGATGGGAAATATGCTGAACATGCCGGAGTCGTTCTAGCGTCAATTTTTCATCATACGAGTTCCCCAATTCATATTCATATTTTACATGATGTTTCTTTAAGTGAAACTAATAAGCGCAGGCTTAGCGCATTAACTACAAAACATAATCATACCCTTAGCTTTTATTCAATCACTATGCCCGATGATCTAACTCAGGTGCTAGCCAATGTTAACTCCATTAATGTATGGACGCAGGCATGTATGTATCGATTGCTTCTTCCTGCACTAATACCCGTGGACAAAATCATCTATCTGGACTGCGATGTATTAGTGAATATGGACATTACTGAATTATGGCAGGTTGAACTGAATGACAAGTATTTGGCTGCAATTTGGGACCAGGGAATTAGAGAGGTTGCTCATATTGTGAGCGCTAAGGGATTAAATCCTGATCTTTATTTTAATTCCGGAGTGATTTTATTTTCTTTGCATAATATCCGCCAGAATACCAACTGGTACGAAGAAATGCTAACCTTCCTACGTACCTTTCCTGATGTCACCATGCCAGATCAGGATGTTCTGAATGCAGTTTTTGGTGGGAATTACCTCCCCCTCGATATCCGTTTTAATTCGTTCAACACAAACATTCCGGACCATGATTTCACTAACAAAATCATCCATTTTGCCGGAGATGATAAATGCTGGAATAAAGATTCCGCAGGTTCATCCCTATATCAGCAATTCCTAAAGCTAACCCCTTGGAGAATCACCAGAGCCAAAATCAGACGAAGAAAACGGAAAAGCAGCCCTTTAAAACCACACCTCACCCGAAAAAGAAACAAGCAGAAAATAAAAATTGTTCAGTTGAACTTAACCCCTATTCTTTTAGCCGATTTAAAACAAATTAGACCGATTAGACCGATTAGAAAAAGCCCCATTTGATATGGGGCGGCATTTCTTTAGTTCACTTTTGTAAAAAACCATTTCTGAGCATCACTCCCGTTATCCGTCCACTGCTGAACTGCTGCACCATCGGCTGTTGATGCTCCGGATACATCCATGGCTAATCCGCTCACTTTTGAAATAAGCTTATAATAGCCCCCTCCAACATCAATAATGCTCCATCGCTGAGCGTTGGTACCATTGTCATCCCATTGCTGCAGCTGTACACCGCTCGCGGTTGATGAGTTCGGCACATCCAACACTTTTCCACTATGCACTGCCGTAAGCTTGTAATAACCGTCGCCTGTACTCTCCACTTTAAATTTCTGATTATTGGCAGTGTAATTGGTCCATTGCTGCATTTTCGCCCCGCTTGCTGTGGATACATCCACTACGTCCAGAACCTTGCCACTAGCCTTGTCAGCTAAAGTGTAAATCCCACCACTAACGATGCTTGAGGTAGGCGCAGCCTGATACACACGTACGTAATCAACCAGCATTTGAGCTGGGAAAGCAGTTGAAGCATTTGGACTTCCCGGCCAATTTCCACCCACGGCAAGGTTTAGCAGGATGAAGAAAGGTTTCTGGAACTCCTCCGTATTTCCGGTTCCGTTCTCAATATAAAAAGCATTAAATGGGTTGCCGTCTACAAACCATCTTATATAATTCGCATCCCATTCCACGCTGTACACATGGTACTGTGAGAAATCGAGGTTACCAGACACCTGACCGTACTCGGCATGCCCATTGGCATCCCAATGTACCGTCCCGTTAACAAAAGCATTATTGTTCACACGCTCCATAATGTCCGTTTCCCCAGATTTCGGCCAACCCACTGAATCAATATTCGCCCCAAGCATCCAAAATGCTGGCCAGAGTCCCTGTCCTGAAGGCAATTTGATTCTAGCTTCGATTTTTCCGTAGGTGAAGCTTTTGAGTCCCTGTGTTTTGATCCGTGCAGAGGTATAATTCATCCCCCCGTACGACTCCTTTTGTGCAGTAATCACTAAATTCCCACCCGTTACCTGCAGGTTCTGCGGACGACTGGTATAATACTGAAGCTCATTGTTTCCCCACCCCCCGCTACCCGTACCTATTTCCGCCGACCAATTATTAGTGTTCAGAGAATTCCCATCAAATTCATCGCTCCATGCCAGATTCCAGCTTGATGCCGCGCTTGAACTCCCTGTAGGTACCCAAGCAATTAAGAGGGTGAACAGCAGAAATAGACTTAACATTTTTCCTTTTCGTAACATCGTCTTTTCCTCCTACTGATTTCATTGCGCGGCGCGCTCGCACATTTGAAACCGGTTTCGAATAATGGATAAAACAAAACGTTATCCCATAAACAGCTATAACAGCCAGAGTCAGGTTAACGCCTCGCTTCATTTGATGTGTACGTCTTTTCTAAACGCAATATGCCAACATTTCGATTAAAGGGACCATTTTCCATAGTTCTGCATGCTTAATGTCCAGGTTTTATCTGCGTCTTTTACCGTCGCCATACTCTCTGAGAGCGTCCATGCGATACCAGCATACTGGTCCTCTTGATCGTCAAGGAATGATTTCCAATGTTGTCCCCCGTCTATCGTTATATATAACAATGTATGTTCATTTTCAGCGGGCCGAGTAATTAAGATTCCTTGATCCTTCGTAAGAAAGAGGGGAGGATAAGCATAGATTTGCGAGTTTACTAACTCATCCGGCACTGTGACTGTCTGTTCACTCCAGGTAACTCCACCATCCATTGTTTTATATAAACCAACTTTTCCCTGCCAAGGCGCATTCGTTGTAATCCAGCCTTCTTTTTCGTTAACAAAAGTAATTCCCGATTTCACCCCGCTAGGAAGAGTACTTCCTGCTTGTAAGCTATCCCCAATCTCCTTCCAAGTCTCTCCCCCATCACTAGTTGTATAAAGCTCCATATCTTCACGTGACATTCCTTGAAAAGGATAGACTGCTTTCCAACCTATATTTTTGTTGAGGAACACAGTATCTTCTCTGCGGTTATCTGAAGGATCAGGAGAAGGAGAAGTTTCCTGATTAGAAGTTGGATGAGGGATTGGAGTGGAATTGGAACAACCAGATGCTATCACTGCAGCAATTAGTAGTATTGAAACTAGATATTTCATCTTGTTACCACGCCTTCGTTTATTTTTCTAAAAAAGTATAGTGTGCTGTACATATAGCTTAGTCCGCAAACGTATTTAGTAAATGAAATTTTATCCTAAACTATCTGAAAAGTATTTACAGTTTCTTTATATAATCCAGCAACACCAAGGCCTATCGGACCGAGGAGACGTTATTGGTTCATTTTCAAGAGAATTCTTCTGTTAACGGACTG
Organism: Paenibacillus sp. FSL E2-0190; assembly: GCF_037992965.1. NCBI lineage: Bacteria > Bacillati > Bacillota > Bacilli > Caryophanales > Paenibacillaceae > Paenibacillus > Paenibacillus sp. FSL E2-0190. The sequence goes on along the minus strand of NZ_CP150306.1, from coordinate 2,292,309 downwards.
AGATGCAACTATTTGGCTAATCCTCCTACTTTTATAGGCAATAAACAGACAATAAGTGCTATACGGTCCGCGAGTTCGGTAAATGGAGCTAAAAAGCAAAGATAAGCGCTATACAGTCCGTAGATGATGTGAACGAAACCTTCAAGCAGCAGGTTATCAGCTTAAAGCTATCAGCTCAAAGTAGATATGAATGAATTCATCAAGCAAGGATCTACTCTTTGAATGTCAAAAGAAAAAGAAACGGCATTTCTGCCGTTTCTTTGGGTTATGGATGGTCAGGGCTCAGAGCCTGTTTTACTCCAATCCATGTTCTTTGCGGATGTTATACATGCCTTGAACAAGCAGTTCGGATGGATCCCGGTTCAATTGCAAATGAGTCAGCAACAGATGAAGCGGGAATGCGCATACGTTATTCCCATCGGTGATCGCTGGAAATCCAGCCTCGAAGACTGGTCCCAATTTCTCGTTCCAAGCTAGCCCGACATGCACTTTTTCTGGAGCAAATTCTTGGGTAATTTCCTCAATACAAAGCGGAACTAACACATTATCAATGATCCCTTTTGCTTCTTCTTCACTTGCTGGTGGTTTTGGAAGTGTTTTGCCTCCCTCAATTTTCATCAGCTCAACGAAGAATGAGGCCATCCATGCTGCCGGATCCTTACCCGACTGGAATCTTGCAATTAACTCGCGCAGAAAAAATCCGCAAGAATACACCTGATCTAATTCAGTTTTCACGTGAAAAACAAAAACAGGGCCGTAGGCTTCCATGTTCAATACTTGTCCTTCAACATCTTTAAAGTGTACTCTCAACGCTACAAGGCCGTTATGGTGAACAGCCTTTAGCAGCTGCGCCATATCCTCTTCAGACATTTCTGTATTATCATTTACTTCCTCATTCTCATTTGTTATTTCATTTTCATTAGTCGTCTCATTGTTCATTTTATAATTCCCTCCCATACCTATCATACCATCTAGCGAATTGAAGGAACACTTTATAATAGAACAATTTCTACCAGATTGCAGAGAAAACAAAAAAAACGGCAGCTTTGCCGTTTCTCTGTTCGTCTCGCTGGAGCTTAAAAGCTAGGTCATATCCCTTACTTTCTTCACTATTTTTCCAGTTAATTGATTAATATCGCCCTCATTTAACTTATAAGCTGAGGTATCTTTACGTGCAGGTTTGTGATCTGCTGATATCAGATCTGCGATATGCTGCTCGATGAATACAACAGGGTCTGCTCCAGTTCTTTTTCTAAGCTCCCCTGGCACCTTCGGATTTGGACCGTCAGCTCCACCATTGATTGAAAGGTAACCATACTTTTGCGGATTTTTCTTCAAGTACTCTAAATAGGCACGGAGCGGTGTGGCCACTTTCCCCATCCAAACCGGTCCAAAAAATAGGATAATATCATATTTTCCTATTTGCTCAGGCTTCGGTTGAACCAACGGTATCCTGTCAAAAATCATATCAAAGGTAATCCTACCGAGTGTTCGGGGTTTAGCTTCCGAGATTCGGATATATTCAGCCGACAACGCTTTCGCCACACTCCTTGCTAATGCTTCATTATTACCTGTGAATGAATACGAAATGACTGCAATGTTCATATAAATTCTCCTTAAAATGAATTATTTCGTCTCCGCCTGCAGTAGGGCATTTTCGAGTGCCTTAAGATGTGTTTTAGAGGTAAGCGTTGCCCCGCTGATAACGTCCACCTGAAGAGACTGCGATTCAATCACATGACCAAACAAATCACCAATGCTTAGCCCACCCTTCAGCTCAGCAGGGTTCCCTGTTTTGTCCAAGGCACCTTTGAGTATTTTGATATCTGACAGCCGTCCAGCAGATATTGTGGCCTTCACCTTGGTATCTCTGGAATGATCTTTGATGCCAATGTATTCCCCCACATAGCTGCCCTCCCGCAGTTTCTGTATATCTATGGCGTTGATAGTAAGCTGCTGAACTTCATGCCTTCCCGGAGCAGATAAGAGAATACCACCTATCCAACCTATGACTGTAATCCCGCATAGAATGCTGAGAACAATAATCCATTTATTGAATTTTCGCTTTTTCCCTCTTCTCTTACTCACCTGCTTGCCTCCTTCCTTTTGATTTAAAATTTGAATGAATATTTAATAATTCATTCATTTCACTAAAAAAAAAACTGCACCATAAGTGTATTAGGGGCAGTCTGTCAAACCCTTCATAATTAGTTCCAGCATATTGTCCAAAAGTTGTGGAAAATACTCCAGCCCGATTTCTTCCTTGTGGGTTTCCACATTAATCATTGCGCCGAAGATCATCATAATCATTTTACTATCCATATCGCTGCGCATTTTACCATCGGCTTGCCACTGCTTAATGATTTCATGGAAGCTATCATACAAGAAGTCGTTTACCTGAATGTTGGTTTCTTCCCGGTACAACTGTTCGATTTTTGCGAAAACACTTTTGTTATACCATTCCTTAAGAATGGGGTTGGCTATCATACCTTCCAAATTAAGCACCATCATCTGCCGTATTAGTGCTAATGGGCTTTGGCTCATATCGAGCGATTGCATACAGCTTTTTTTGAGCTTTTCGTTTTCCTCTAAAAAAATATCCATAAAAAGCTTTTCCTTGGAGGGATAATAGTTGTAAAAACTTCCTACAGCTATTCCAGCCATTGTGGTAATGCCAGAAACATTCGTGTCTTTAAAGCCTTTATTGCTAAATAGCTCTTTCGCACATTCGTATATCTTTGTTTTTTTGTCTTCCACTTTTCGTCTCTCCGTGAATGAATAATTATTTTTTCATTCATATCATAGTGTTAACAGCAGAATATGTCAATGCACAAATAGATCACCAAAAGCATCAACATCCTTAGCCGAACCAATGCCGCTGTTATATTCCACCCAGCCCTTACGCCCCTCACCATCATTGTCATTGACCAATAACGAAAATTTCAGCTTCATTCCTGGCTTCACCTGTACATCGTCGGATTTTAGTTCACGCCAGGGAATGGCTAGTTCGTAGCTGGTTTTTGAATCTTTACGTTCCACGGCATACTGTAATTCTATAACATCACCCAAATTAAACCCCTTTGGTGCCAACCAGCACCATTTGAGTAATTCGCCCGTATCTCCGCGAGCCACACCGAGTTCATGGTACTCAGAAGGCACCGTTCCATCCCCGTTGGCAATGCCAATTCCAATCTGGATGCTGTCCCCACTCCAGATGGCATCTCCTGATGCTGACTGTGCATGATAATCATCGATAACTTCTACCCCAAGGTAAAGATTGTCGGCATCCCATGCTAAGGAACCCTTGGCGCTGAGATCCTGCTCTCCTTGCCAGCCCATGATTTTGACATCCTTCACATCAAAGGGAGCTTGATTCCCCCAGTCCGACAAGTTGCCATCGATTTGGACAGGCGGACTGAGTTTCGGCAACAGAAGCACGTTAGAAGAATCAACTGCCGATTGCAATAAGGTACCTATATCATTAAAAACTTTAAGCGACCGCTGGCCTCTTGCCAGCTCAGGAATCTCAAGACGAACGCTCTTACCCGGCTCCAGATTTTCCACAGTCGAAGCATAAGTACCTCGGGTAGATCGTCCCGTCTCATAATCAGCTTCCACTGAACCGCTGAAATTGCTTGTAGATTGATTAGTAACATCCATATGGGTTTTTATCTCTTTGGCAGACTCCTCATAAAAGGTCTCGTAATACACTGCCAGCGGGTCGATTACGTTGATATTCATAGTGAAGCTTGATGCCGCTGTAGGATCTGCACCCTGAGAGACGAACAGCGAATCGTTTCCGCGCACCAAGCTTTCCGGAACCTGTATCCGCAGCGAACCTTCTTCTTCTCCATTAAGCAGCCATCCCTCTGGCAAATCGATATTAAGCGGCTCCTTCGATGCGCTGCGATAAGCTTCAGGCAGCTTAATATCAAAAGTAGAACCAGAAGCAACCGTGATCCCCGAATTTTCCGGAAGACTCGCAAGGTCCGAACTGTTCATGACATTCCACAGAAAATGTGCTGTCGTCTCCATAATTTCATCGATATATTTTTCATTTTTATAATCATGTCCGACTCCCTCCAGCGTGAGCAGATTATGATAAATACCTTTCTCTTTCAATTGAGCGGCTAGGTCAATACTTTGCTGGTACGGCACCATTTTATCTATCGTTCCATGAATAATTAGGACAGGCGGCAGCTTGCTGTCAGCACTTCTTGTCAGTTCACCACCATAAATATCTATAATGGAAAATACAGACTTAACCAGGGAGGGATCTTTTGCTAAGGATAGATTCACAAAGTTCATGGCCAGATGACCTCCTGCTGAATCTCCGCCAATAACTATACGTTCCTTGTTCAATCCATAAGTCTCCGCATGCTCATTAATCCATTTGATCACATCGTTTATATCCTCATTCGCATCGTTAAGTGTGCGAGTGAAATTGAAAAACGGATCTTTTTTTAGCCTATAATCAATAGTGAGAACAGCATACCCCCGTTTCGCCAGGCCTTCGGAAAAATCTGCTGCATCAGACTTATCCCCTCCGGTATAACCTCCGCCATGAATAAAAATAAATACTGGCCTCTGCTTGGTTTCATCTCCAATGGGCTGGTACAAATCGAGCTTCAGCGGTTCTTCAGCATCCGTCTCTTTTTTCTTACTTGCATACAAAATATCGTGTTTCACTGTAACTTTATATGCAGGATCCAAGTACTGCACCGGAGTTTCTCTGTTATTTACAGTAACGTTAGCCATTGTTGTGTTAGTATCAACAGTACTCGTAGGCAGCACTTCCTGCACTTGCTTCTCAGAGGCGCTTTTATTTTCCCGGTGATTCAGCAGCAACCATGAACCTAATACAATAAACAGAATAAGAACAACATAAATAGGCCTTCGCTTCATTAGGACAACCTCCCAGAATGATTTTGAAACCAAAAAAGTAACGTGATGCCAATAACATCATTCTAGAATTCAAGATAGCGTTTAACAATTATGTATTCCTTCGTGAATTAGGTTTAATATTACGAACTTATAATAAAAAAAAGAGGACATCCATAGGTTGGAGTGCCCTCTTATTGCGCAAGAATTAGAAAAATTCTGTCTATTCATTCTAATCTTTGCCAAAATGCTTAATTACAACATTATTAAAAATCGCGGTGCCACCTTCAGAAAACAAGGTAATGCCTTGATCCTTTATTTCCGGGAAGATTTCATTAGAAAATACAATTTCACCATCATCTATAAAAACTTCAATACTTGTTCTATCCACAAGGATCTTCAGATGCACTTTTTTCTTGTTCACATCAAAGGGGGCCTTGCTTTCAAGATATCTGTCACTCTTATCAGGTTGTCCAGTGAAGGCTCTATTAACATAAGAATATTGTCCTTCAACAAACACTCCTACGTCCACGTGGCGCGTCTTATCTGCGGATTCACGAAGTCTTAAGCCTACATTGGTACTCTCTGACCAAGATAGATCTGCATCGAGCTGGTAATTTTCGCCTGTGATATCAAGTGTTGACGAGCCGTTCACTTTTATTTGTTGCAAGGAATCCGTTGAAGTTACCATTTGATCTAATGCTTCGATGGGCTGTGATACTAACTGATACGACTGCTCTTCATCTCGTGTTAATTTTATTTGACGCACAATTGAATCCATTCCGTTAAAACCTTCGTTAAGATTGGGGGTAACATGAGGGTAATCCCAATTATTCATCCAGGCCAAAGCATATCGATGATTGTATTGATCCTTGTCCTTTCCCTCTTCAAAAGTCACAGCACCATACCAATCAAATCCATAATCTAGCCACTGTGGTTCATGATGATCCGTGATAAATTCATTCCCATTAAAATCTCCAGTCCAGTAGGCATACGTGTTGGGTTTACCTATCGACTTACCATTTGCACTGACCCCAAGAACCCATTTATAAGTGCCATCATTCGCCCGCATCATATAGAAGTCAGGACACTCCACAATTCCGATATTTTCTGTTTCGAAGCCGCTTGTGTAGTGCCAATCCTTTAAATTGTCAGACTCGTAAAAGCCTACTTTCGTACCTTCGGCTAGCGTCATCACCCATTTATGAGAATGTTGATCCCATATTACTTTCGGGTCTCTAAAATCTTCCGTGCCCGGATTTGGCAAAATAGGATCATCACTATAAGATTTAAACGTCAGCCCACGATCCGTACTGAACCATAAATATTGTTCTTGCTTCCCCGCCTCTGCAGAGGGCTGTGTTAAAATCGCCACAATAGCCCCTTCGCCAAAACCTGCTGTATTGCTATCGTCAACAACAACAGATCCTGACCAGGGATCACCATTGGGTGTTGTATATTTTGGAATCGCAACGCCTTCATCTGTCCAGCTCACCAAATCCTTTGATGTGGCATGTCTCCATTCTGTACCATTTCCATCCGGGTAATCAGCATTATAGAGATAATAGTAATGATATTTACCATCAAAATAAATGGGTTTTTGCGGATCGTTTTTCCAATGCTCAGGTACAGTGAAATGATAGCTAGCCCGAGTGGTAGGTTTATGATCAGTAACGTCGGTCCCCGGCTTCTTCTTCTCTCCAGCGTCATAAGTTACTAATACTATCGTCACAAAACAAATTAAACAAAGGATTAATATAGTGATTCCTATCATTTTTTTCTTATTCAAAATATACCTCGCTTTTTTCACATTGCTAATCTCAGCTTATAAAAAGAAAAGTAAACGCCAACTACATTGGCATTTACTTTGTAAATGATTAATACGGTTTGTTACCTTTAAGCGTCAATTGCCCTTGTTCCAAAATGCTGTTCGGTACAACTGAAGTCTTGGAGCCTTTAATATTCAGCACAAAGCTTGGGGCAAAAGTGGAATGATGATCCCCAAAGTAACCTCTATTCGTCATGTAACTTGTGATGACTACATTATTACCTTTCGCTTGCGGAATCGCAAAGTGAGCATAAGTCCAGGTAATATCATAAGGATTAAGATCTTGATGGAGGACAAGTCCTGTACCATTTAATGGTTTATACGGTCCGGTTAAAGAATTAGATACGTACCCGAGCATATAGATGTCTTCATCATCAATGCCATCAATGAACATTTTAGAACCTCTTGAGCTTGTGAACAGATACCACTTGCCATTCAATTTAAATATGTTCGCACGTTCAATTTCATCTGTCACGGTGTTGGAGGCAAGTAGCGGCTTCATTTCTTTTTTGAATGTATAATCATTATTTAATTCAATGATACCGAGCGCACCATTCGCGGTTTCCGCAGATGTTTTGTCAGCACTGCTTAGTAATTTCTTTTTCTCCGCTTGGAAGAAGGCATTGCTATTACCATAATAAGCTTTGTTAAAAAGAGAGTCTTCACCCTGGTAACCCGTAGTTGTCCCTGTATTTGCTTCAAATACAAGATACTTGTGGCCTTTATCCTCCACATAGTGAGGATCTCTTAAGGTATGATTATCGTCGTAATCGCCTTTGCTAAAACCGGTGATATCAACACTTTGATAAATTTCACCTTGATTACCGTCATAGATGGATTTCATATCTTCTACGCCATCAATCTTAAGGGTATCCCCATCCGGGGCAGAGACATTAATTTGAGCTGTAGTTAAAGTTTGTTTCCCGTAAAATCCGCGATCTGGATCCCAAGGATGACGATTAGTGTAAAACAAGCGAACTTTGCCATCAGATGTCATGGTTGCTGAACCGGACCATTCTTCGGCTTGATTGTTTAAAACATAATCATCAGGAACAAGTTTGTCACTATCCTTAAACACTCTGCCGGCATTCTTCCAGCTGCTGATAGAGTTGTCTCCTTCTTTCTTATAGAACAAATAAATAAATGTGTCTGATCCATTATTAGGGTCGCCCGCCAGACCAAAAACAATTTGATACCCCTTATAACTGGCTACAGTTCCATCTGCATTTTGCAGCGGCCAAGTATCCCAAACATCCATTTCAATTTTGTTTCCATTCTCATCGAACTTAATGGCTGCAGGAATGTTCTCAATCGTTGAAGCATCAAATTTTGGGACTTGGAATTGTTTACTATTTTGTTGTTTGGGTAATTTCAACATGTCAGCGCGAGTGATATGAGAGAAACCATAGTCATTGTACTCCGGCTTGTTCGGCTTGTTATTTCCTTTCGCAAAGGTTTGAGTAGCTCCACCTAACATTAAAGCAGCTGTAAAGGTTAGGATTGTTGTTTGTTTAATCATTTTCTTGAAATTCATCATCTAACTCCTCTTATACTTTAAATTTGGGTTTCGATCTTCCTTTGTGCTGTTCCCCTTTTAAATTCTAATGAAGAGTAGACGTTATGAGTATGTCGTAAATTGATGCATTTACAGGGTTATATTGATTTGGTTTTATTACTTCACATGGGTATCCCACGATTTTTGAAGCTCTTGAAGCAATTGATCCCGATTAATTTGCTCTCCTACATAAGCTTGCATAAGATAGCCAAACTCCTCTCTTGCTCTGGGAGGGAATTTGAACCAATTCCAAGATAAAGTTTTCTGTTCATCGACGTATCGCATAAGATCTTTTACAAGCGCTCCCGAACGGTCCGTCTCTATATTTTTAAAAGCTGAAATAAAATGAAAGCGATCCTTCATGAACTTTTTCCCTGTTTCCGAGGAAACCATCCAGTTCAAAAACTTTTTGGCTTCCTTCTTCTTTTCTGGCGAAGATTCTTTATTCACAGCCCAATTATTAGATACCCCTACTGGCAACGCATTGTTTTCGGCACTATCATTAATAGGCATGGGTAAAAAACCGATATTCATATTGGGCGATATTTGATCAATTTTAGACTGAACCCAATTCCCTTGTTTTAGAATCGCCGTTCTCCCTGTTGCAAATAACTCAACTTCCGAATTATAATCTGTTGTCAAAAAATTTTCGTTACCATATTGTACGGTCAAATCCAGCATCCGAATGACATCTTTAACTTCCTTATTCTCTCGAAAAGATTGTGTTCCGTTGTTTAACCCTTGAATAAAAGCATCCGGGTCCTCCTGTTGTGCAATAGCAATATTCAACAGGAGGACAAAAAACCAATGATCGGAATACCCAACCGAAAAAGGAGTCACACCTATAGCCTTCAGCTTTTTCGCCGCCTCTTTTAATTCCGTAAACGTTGTTGGGAGAGGAGTAATCCCAGCCTTTGCGAATAAATCCTTATTATAAATAAAACCGTAGCCTTCAAAATTGATCGGCATCCCGTATATTTTCCCGTCCATCTTCATCGGTTCTAGCGCCTCGTCATAAGCCTGTTCCACCCAAGGTTGATCTGATAAATCCTCAAGATATCTACTCCATGCCTTCGCTTCTTCATAACCGCCATTTGGAAAAATATCCGGACCAACATTGGCCGCAAACCTCGCCTTTAGCTCATCAAGGTAGTTAGCTCCCCCGCCAAAGGTTAGAATTTCTACGTTAATATTCGGGTTTTCCTTTTCATATTCCTTAACCATCTGCTCGAATTCTATAGAGATTTCCACTTTAGGATTCAGTACCTCCAAAGTGACTGCCTTATCCGCTTCCTTCAGTGGACGTGTATGCGCACCACATGAAGAAAGCGTTAGCGTAATCAACCCCACGATAATCATTTGAACCCTTTTTATTTTCATAATTCCCCCAGATGCATTCAACAATGAACTTATGTATTGGCTATCCTGACTTCCGCGTCTATTTCTCTTGCTCCCTGTGAATTACGATATTCAGCAGGCGTCATACCGACGTTTTTTTTGAACAGCTTAGAGAAATAAATCTCATCTTGATACCCTAGCTTTAAGGCAATCGAGTACATCTTTTCATCCGATTCTAGTAACCACTGTTTCGCTTGATTTATTCGTAAATGAATGACGTAGTTAGTAAGAGTCATCCCTACTTCTTGCTTAAATCTCCGCGAGATATGTTCTCGGCTCAGAAAAAAACGGGTGGATAATTTGTCCAAACTTAGCTCTTCCATATAATGCTCATCAACAAATGCGACAATATCATTCATACGCCTAACATCATCTAAATCCGCCAAACGATGGATTGCTCTAAAATTTTGTTCAGCCATAGACCTTTGTACAGATTGAAAAGATAACGATATCTCTGCGAGCGATTGGATGGAGGGGCCACTAACCAAACGAACAGGTATATCAAAATGCTGGGTAATCCATTCCTCTATCGGGAAAAACTGTCCATGAAGGGACAGAATCACACAGACATTAGGATCATTTTGAAGCGTAAATGCATTTCCCCACTCCCGTGTAGCCAGCTCTTCGGTCAAAAGCTGAATGTATGGCTCCGAATAATGAGATTGGTAAAAATACATCATGGTGAAGTCGTATACTTCTGCCTGTGGGAGAGCCGAGGCAATTTCGCCTGCATCAAAAGCTTCACCGTTACAAGCAGCAGTAATCTCCCTGTTTAAGCGAAACATTTTTACCTCTTCATAAAATCCGGACTCCATATTGCGACGTTCTCCCTCTTCTTGTTCCCAGGCTCTCAACGCCCCTTCTAAAGTTTCATTCAGCATTTTCTCTTCAATTGGCTTCATCAAATAATCAAAGCATCCCAGCTTAAACGCTTTGCGCATGAAACAATAATCGTCAAACCCTGAAATCATAATCACTTTTCCCGGATAGTCTTTAGCAGCCAACCACTCGATTAACTCCATCCCGCTATTTTTGGGCATTTTGACATCTGTCATTATGATTTCTGGAGATTTCTGCTCAATCAACGCCTTAGCCTCGAGACCATTTCTGGCTTCCAGCACTTCGGTAATCCCGTATTGTTCCCACCGTCCCAAAAAACGGATGATTTTTCTAACATTAGACTCATCATCTACAATAAGAGCTTTCATAAACGTTACTTCTCCTTTAGGTAGAGTGGAATTACTAGCCGTACAGTGAACCCTTGTCCCTGCATCGAATCTAGTTTGATTCCCGCTGTCTGATCGAAATGAAGAACCAAGCGATCATGAATGTTTTTTAACCCGATATGTGCAAAAGAAGGATTGCCTTCGTTAACCGATGTGTAGAGATTATTTTTTAATGTCTCAAGTTCATCATCCGTCACGCTGTTTCCGTTATTTTCTACGACTAGATTCAAATATTCACCTTGTATTTCACCATAAATATGGATGTAAGCTTGTTCATAGCCCTCGTCATAACAGTGCTTAAAAAAGTTCTCAACGAGCGGCTGCAAGATCATACTAGGAACCGGAATATCAAGAATATCTTTAGGTACATCAATGGAATAGCTAAAATCAGTCTGAAAACGTTCCGCTTGAAGATTCAAATAAGCCTGGACATAATCCACTTCGCTTTGAACCGTCGCCTTCTGATCCACACGAATCGAGTACCGCATCATTTTGGATAAAGAGGTAATCAGTTGATATACTTTTGGAGATTCAGAGAGTAGGGCAACAGCAGCAATGGATTGTAAAGAATTAAATAAAAAGTGCGGATTGATTTGCGACTTTAGCGCCCTATGCTGATTTTTCCTGTTCTCTATCTCAAGCTTATACTCCCGGTCAATATGACGGTTGATCCGATTCATCATCTCCTTGATATGTCTTTCTAGAATACCGATTTCGTCCTCCCGCATATCGTCGAATGGGGCATTCATATTCCTCCCCTCGATACGCTGGACTTTTTGACTAAGCAGTTTTATCGGCCGTGTAAATCCATAAGAAATGATTGTTATCATTATCAAGCCCAGTCCACCTACAACCACACCTACGATGATGTTTGTATAGGCGGTTTTCCTTACATCTTCAAATAAAAAAGAGCTCGGGGTTACCTTAGCAAAATGCCACGCTTTTATCGGTTCCTGCAATGTTCTAGTAAACACAATATCTCCTTCTGGAGATTTAGTATCTGCCTGTATCGGACTTATTTTCCTTTGCAGTTCATCGGGAACGGTTTTGCCTATCCATGTTTCATCACTTGCGTAAATGACATGATTCTCCGCATCGGAAAGCCATACGCTCTCTTTATTTTTCTGTAGAAAATGATTAGCGATATGAGCAATCTTGTCCAAATCAATATCTATAGTGATGACGCCCAGAAATTCCTGTGTTAGGACATCCACAATTTTGTGATGAACCGTCAAGACCATCGTTTTATCCGAAGGAGGCATAATGGAGGTATCGTTATAGTTCTCAATCGGATGCGGAGCTTCAATAAGATCATTGCTATTAGAGCTCATCAGCTTCTGAATGGAAGCTTGCTGTAATAAATCCGGATTCCTTTTACGGGAACTTAACATGGCATTATAAACTGTAAATGAGCTTTTCCCTTCATTTATGAATAAACGGATCTGACGAATTTCACTCCTCATGAGATAGAAGTTAGTCATACCCTTATTAATTTCAAGCTGCTTGTAATAAAAATCTTCTTCTAACCCTTCTTCAAACACCCTGAATAAGTCTGGATTTCGGTATAAAATATATGGAAGATTAATGATTTCATCAAAATATTGCTCTAGATCGGCTGACGCCTGCTGAATTTGCTCTTGGCTGTTCTCAAGTTCATGTCGTTCCACATTCTCTTTCGTCTGCCGATAGATCAACAACACGGATAAAAAATACGGTAGAATTATAAACACAAGCAGCAAGAATAATAAGCGCTTATGAATGCTTTTCAAATAAATACTCCTCTGTAAAAATTTCGGTTTTCAGCAAAAAATCTAATATCAGGTTTTATATTTTCACAAATATCCAACACAAAATCAAAATACTTGTTGCTGAGCAACAAGTATTTTTGCCGGATCAATATATGACAAACGCCAATCGTTTATTACCCAAATTATATCCATATGAAACAACCGTAAAGAAATTTCCGCAAATTAATCAGCTATTTGAAGATTGAAATAATTCCCTGCACAATGGGCTTCCAAAGATGTGGATATTCTTGCTGAATTAACTTTCTTACCTCCTCCCCCTTGATATCGTTGAAATTATTATCTTGAGTAATAAAGGTATAAGCACCTTTTACGGTATCCCCTATAGCTATATGCCCGCTTGCATATCCACCCATTGCAATATGGGAAGCGATAGAGAGACCACCCAAGGAGAACATACCTACAGCTAAACCTCCAACAGCAAATATCCCCAATGCTATTCCACCAACGGCCATTGTACCCGCCGCAATGCCCCCAACGGCTAACAAAAGCCCTAGAGCCAGACCTGCAAAACTGATGAGTCCTAAAGCAAGCGCACCTAAACATAATCCGCCCAAAGCAACAATACCAATGGATACCGCACCAATCGCAACATTACCTATGGCAATAACCCCTTTGGCAACGTATAGCCCCCGCCCGATATGGATATGAACCAGAGGAATTCCAAAGCATGTTCTCTTACTTTTGTACTCATAATGAAACAAGGAATTCAGATCTACATATACGGGGCTTGCGACATGCTCTGCTTTGGTATCGCTTGAAGCATCCTTCACCAGATGATCCAAACTTACGTGAAATAATTCACTTAAACTAATCATCTTATCCATTTCGGGATAGGATTGACCTGATTCCCACTTAGACACGGCTTGCCGCGAAACACCAATCACCTCCGCTAAGTTCTCCTGGGACATTCCTCTCTGTTTCCTATAGCTTTGCAATTTATTTGCAAAGTCCATTCGCCATCACCTCATGCTCATCATATTATAACGTTCTGTAATTGACTACCTATCTACCCTTACATACTGTCAACCACTGGTTGCACAGCTGATTTTGCGGGCTTTTATCCTCATTAAACGTTCTTGATTCCCATTCTCCCTGTTTCCGGGCAAGACGATAGCGTATAATATACGAAATAGAATATTCATCAGAGGAGACTATAAAACCATGAAATTGAGTATGAATTGGATTACGCTTCGGGTCCGCGATCTGGAGGCTTCCCTTCATTTTTATAACCGGATACTGGGTCTACCCATTGAGCGTAGATTTGAGAGCAGTGGAAAACAGATCGTCATGTTAGGTCTGGAAGGGCAACCCAAGATCGAGCTTATTCAGGGAAGTGACCCGGCTTTGAAGCCGGAATGTGGCGTTTCTGTGGGTTTCGAAGTGGAGTCACTTGATGAAGCGATGGAGAGTTTAAAAAGCCAAGGTATCCCAGTAGCGCGCGGACCAATCGCACCCAATCCCCACCTGCGGTTCTTTTATATCCTGGACCCGGACGGGTTTGAGGTGCAGTTAGCGGAGCATAACTAACGTTTATCAAGCGTTATTACCTCAAAAAGAAATAGACCGCCCTAACCAAAGGTAGCGGTCTATTCTGCCGTAAACCCAACCCCCACACTTAAAGCAAGGCTTTATTCAACAGCTTTAGTTGATCTTTTTTCAGTGAAAAAGTAAACCAAAGCCAATAGCGGCAGGATCACTCCGATGAGTGAAGCGAAGGTCCATCCCCCATAGGCATAAGCCCAACCACCCAAAGATGATCCAACGGCTCCACCCACGAAGAAAATCGCCATAAAGATCCCATTAAGACGTCCCCTCGCTTCACTTCCCAATGAATAAATCACACGCTGTCCGAGTACAAGATTTCCAGATACGGCCATATCCAATGTAATCGCGGAAATAAAGAGCAGAACGAGAGCAAAAGTTGAGTGGCTATGGAAAAGATGAATTAGTAAAAAAGACAAGGTGGCTATGATCATGGCCAGTCCGGTTAACCATTTGCTCCAACCTTTATCTGCCAGTCTTCCAGCAATCGGCGCGGCTACAGCCCCACCAACACCTACTAAAGCAAACCAAGCGATACCTTGCTGCGACATTCCAAAATCATCCGCCAACCGCAACGGAACCACCGTCCAAAAGAGACTAAAAGCTCCAAATAAACAAGCTTGATATAAGGCACGTCGCCGCAATATAGGCGTTTGTTTTAAAAGGGTGCCTAAAGAGACAATTAATTTACCATAGCTTACCGAAGGTGCAGGTTTACGTTGAGGAAGAAATCGCGACAGAAGAATGGCTAACAACGTGATAACGACCGCTGAAAAAATAAACACGGCTTGCCATCCCCAGATGCTGGTGATAAAGCTTGCCACGGGCCGGGCAAACATAATACCAAGTAAAAGTCCACTCATAACATTACCAACCACACGCCCACGCTGCTCTTCAGACGCTAAATAGGTGGCATAAGGCACCAGGATTTGAGCTACCACAGAACCGGTTCCTATAAACAAAGATGCTGTCAGGAACAAAGGCGCATTAGCTGCGAAGGCTGCAACCAGCAATGCACCCACTGCAACCATTAACGTGATTATCGTGAGACGCCGATTCTCAACAATGTCACTCAGCGGCACGATAAATAACAAACCTACAACATAACCGATTTGAGTTAAAGTGACGATCAAGCCTGCGGCTGTAGAAGAAAGTCCTGTCGAGACACTGATAGGTCCGACAAGGGTTTGAGCATAATAAAGATTGGCCACGATAAGCCCGCATGCCGCTGCTAACATAAACATCATCCAACTTGAAATGTGGTTCTCTTTCGCCGCTTGTTCTTTTTGCATGTGAATCCTCCTCAGATGGTCATAATAATTTAAATACTATACGTTCAGTTCACTAATTCATGTTTAAATAATATACTGAACGTATCGTTTTGTAAATAGGCGATGGTCATTTATTTTCCCAGATTTTTTTAGTATACTGAACGTATAGTTTATATTTTGATTGGAGACAGATTAACGAAAGGGTGATTTCAGATGGAGAGTAAACGAGGACGTCCGCGTAATGTTGAGACGGAGAAGTCTATTCTTTCCGCTTCCTATGATTTGTTATTGGAAAATGGTTTTGGAGCAGTTACGGTAGAAAAAATAGCGGATCGTGCCAAGGTCAGCAAAGCTACGATATATAAATGGTGGCCTAACAAGGCTGCCGTGGTGATGGATGGATTCCTATCCTCGGCTGCGGACAGACTGCCCGTACCTGACACAGGTTCAGTATTCGATGATATTCTCATGCATGCAACGAACTTATCCCGGTTCCTGATTAGTCGAGAGGGTAAAATCATTACGGAGATCATTGGCGAAGGACAGATGGATTCAGGCTTGGCGGAAGCTTATCGGACCCGATATTTCCAGCCTCGTCGGCTTGAGGCACGGCTGCTTATGGAACGGGGTGTTCAGCGCGGGGAATTGAAGGATAATCTCGATATTGAAGTTGTTACCGATCTTATTTACGGGCCGATATTCTACCGCTTGCTGGTGACCGGCCAACCCATAGACGATGCTTATGTGCAGCAGTTGGTGAGGTACGCTTTTGAAGGAATACGGTAACTAACGGGAACGGTAAAATAGACCGCCCTCTCTCACAAGGGATCGGTCTATTTCTGATCGTAGTACTATAAAATGTCGGACTGGCGGAAGGTTGAGATACAACGGACCGAGGTGCTCTTATTTTCTCATTATGAGGCGTTTTCCCAAGCTATCGGACTCCTACGCACTTATCTAGTCTTTTAAAAGCAAAATACTGCTACTGATGAGGGAATAAGTGCGATACGGTCCGATCACTCGACTAATTTCATTAAATAAAGAAAATAAGAGCTATACAGTCCGCAGGATCATGAATGGGTGATTCGAACGGACATGAGGTTAGTTTCACTAATTAAATCAGTTTCCAAATAAACCTTTCTGCTGCAAAATGTCTCGCGTATCGTTCCATAATTTATTTTCCATTACCTTATCTCCTCCCGGTTGTACGGGTACAATGGGATTGCCTGTCCCAACGTTAAAATATCCCCCACTGCTCTCTTGATACTTAGGATCGGTCATTAAACGAATAATGATCTCCGCTCCTTTACGAGGATCGCCAATACGAAAGAAATTCAATAAGTGCTTAAGCATCGAAGAAAACCAAAGTTCACGCCCGAGACCTGTAACGTTAAAACCCGGATTCAATGCATGAACACTGATTCCCGTTCCTGCCCAGCGGCGTGCAAGCTCACTGGTAAACATAATATTTAACAGTTTGGTTTTCCCATAAATCTCAGAAGATCCTCTGGAAGTAAAAGAAGCTGTATTGAGCAAATCTCCTGGCAACTTTAGTACTCCATGACGGCGTGAAGCTTCTGAAGCAACATTTATGATTTTTGCACTTCCTGCTGCTCTCAAAGAACGTTCTAAGGTATGTGTCAATAACCATGGTGCAAAATAGTTCACAGCCATCATTTCTGAGAATCCATCGGCAGTTATCCGCTGTTCAAACCCATGAAGCCCTGCGTTATTTATTAACACGTCTATCTTCGGAAAAACATTAGATATTTCTTGTCCTAACCTAGTGACATCCCTCATTGAGGATAGGTCTCCGTAAAAAAAACTAATTTCGGCTGCTGGTACGCTCTCCTTTATCATTTTTCCAGTTGCTTCCGAACGCGTTTTACTCCTTGCAGTCAGAACAAGATGGGCACCTCGCTTAGCCATTTCAAGTGCAACGAGTTGTCCCAAACCGCTTGTAGCTCCAGTAATTACAATAATCGGCTTTGTCATCATCTACATTCTCCTTTATATCAGGAATTCATCAGGGGCAATTTCATTTTGACAGCGTATTGTCCAAATCATATAATTGATATATATCAACTATATGTTGATGATTGACATATGTCAACTAAATAGATGTATGACAACTTTAAAATACAAGGTTAGGTGGTCAAAACAATGAATGCCGAACGTAAAGACACGTTGAGAGGGCAATTAGAACTGAAGCTAGGTGGACAAATTAGTGCCCTCATTAGTGCTTCGCATGCCCTAAATGTCAGAACTGCTGCCGCTTTCGATTCATCTATACAGCCTGCTGCTTTCCATATAGTCCGTTGGCTGTACTCTTATGGACCAACAAGCGCCTCTGTGTTGGCAGAATCAACGGCTATGGATCGTAGTTCAGTCAGCCGTCTCATCAAGCAACTCGAGAATTTGGGTTATGTTAGAAGAGAAGACTCTCCTAATGATCGTCGAGCCATCCTTCTTACACTCACTGAACTTGGACGACAAAAAACCTTTGATGCGCTGCAGGATAAGGAATTCATATTTTATGAGCGCATAGCTCAATGGGATAATCAACAGCTTGAAACCTTTATTCAAATGCTTCAGGAGTTTAATGGATTTAATGATAATTAATAAATGGGAACAAAAAAAGAAACAGCATCTTGCTGTTTCTTTAGATATGGATTGTCTGTAATTGGAGCCAGCAATTGTCATTGATGTTCATGTTCGGCATGTTCATTATTGCATTGCTCAACTACCTCAAAAAGAAATAGACCGCCCTCTCGCAAAGGAATGCGGTCTATTTCCTGACTAAACTTCCGGAGCCGCCGCCCTTAAAAGCGGCTATTGCACTGGGAGTCGTGTTTCCGCACGACTCTCTTTGCATTGTACGTTTTATCTACCCAAACTATACCACGATCAAAACCAAATAAAAAGTCACTCTTCCCCAAACAGCAAAAAAACGGCATTTCTGCCGTTTCTTTAGGATGGACTCTCAGGGGCTCGAACCCTGGACAAATAGATTAAGAGTCTACTGCTCTACCAACTGAGCTAAGAGTCCATATGATGTTTGGTGGAGCCAAGGGGGATCGAACCCCTGACCTCATCGCTGCCAGCGATAGAGATGGTCTAGGATATAGTAAGATTAATTACGAAAACAGCTTATTATATATAGGTTTTATCTAATGTCATAAGATCTATTGAGTTCTTATAGGATGCTTGGTGACGAGTTTTGTCCCCAGTTCGTCCCCATTAATAATACTATTTATTTCCGCACTCCGCATGGCTTGAGTAGTGATCGCAGACATATGATGTAGAGGAGTTTACCTTACGACTTATAGAACATAAAGTGTTATTAATGAAATAAGCGCCTTAAGCCACCTAACATTCACTTAATGATGTTTCAGTGGTGGAGCTCGGCTAGAACACAAGATTTTTACATTATATTGTTTTAGATGGCCAAGAGTCTTGTGTATATTGGAAGCAAACCTAACGTTGTGATCTCCATTATATAACCACAACGTTTTATGAAATACACTTCTTACAAATGATTACTACACCTGACAAATTTATAAATTACTTCCTCTTGATCTGCAACTTATTCACGGTGAAGAAGCAATGTTTATTCCTACATGCAATAATTTCAGATATTCACTTTTGCTCTATTTATGCGTTATTTTAAGGCTTAAATAACAGATAGACGAAGAGTTAATGTTATGCCAACTTGAAACATCAGATAATATACCAGACTCTTTGACTTCCGATAACTCATTTCAAGTTCCATCTGTCTTTATCTCGGATCAGTTAAACCATCTTTAGTAGACTTCATCCTCATTGCCCAGCTTTATATAGAAATCACGAAGTTCAAGAATATTATACAAGCTCATGCTTTCGATTTCTTTTATCGTCTTTCTGTCATGCTCTTTATCAATCATCCCGCTTATCATCAGCTCTTTTGAAATTATATGAATCCATTACTCATACATATCAACCTGTGTATTTATTCCATCTCGGTCGTTCGGAGTTCCAGTAATCATGGCATCAATCATATATCTGTTCTGCATATCGTCGATCAATCTTTTAACAATCTTATCCTTGCTTTGCTCTATTAAAATGTTATTTCTTACTTAATTCTATTTGTAACCATTTATCATCCTGTGGAAATAACACCTTCGCTTCATTAAAATAATAATTCAATTCATCATATGTTCCTAGCAAATAACAGCATTCTATAACATGGTGATACGAATCACAATCCGTCGGTTCTAACTCAATGATTCTTAAAAAAACATTTTTTGCTTTGCTAATATTACTACGCTCACCTGTTCTTTGTAATAAACAAGCATAGTTATATAGCAGATTTAAATCACGACATCCCATCGGTTCAAGCTCTACACCAATTTGAGCCAGTTTTAAAGCTTCACTTTCTCGATTAGTATTTCTGTAATAACTCGATGCATTAGAGAAAAACTCAAAATGCTGATTCATTAAACATTCAGTAATATTTATCTCAATCAAATGATCTAGTTTTTTCATAATATTATCACTAATCAAATCTGGTGATTTAATGTAACCAAAAATCAAATTTGATAGAAATGCAGAATTGTAATGTTTCCCTATACACGTCCAAAGTAAGTTTATACCATCTTTGTATTGATTATTATTATATTTAATTATTGAAAGTTGAAAATATGATTCAAGCTCATAGAAAAGTGGCAATTCGTCAAATTCACCTTTTTCTATGAGATCAACTATTCCATTTAGTTTCTCTTCTTTGCGTTCAAATAGTCTTAAGAATCTTAAAATTTGTTTTGTTTCTGCATCCAAAGAGTTTTTGATTTCAATTGTTCTATTGAATATAGCATCATATTTTTCATTAATTAATAAATGAGCTTCACATACTTTATATTTACTCGCCTTCTCTACTAAAATTTCTGTCCCCCATTTTGTATTTCGTTTTACAATTACGTCAAATATTATGCTCATTAAATTAAGAATACAATTCAATTTCTCAACAGAATAATAGAGAAAGCTAACATAAAATCTATCGTCAGAATACTCACTAATAATTGTTGGATATTCAAATTCATCAAAATGCTGAAAATACAATTTATTATCCACAATAATTATTGATAAGTCTTCATACTCATGGATTCTTAAATTCCTTAATGATGCAATTTCTTTATACCACTGTAACTTTAAAAGTTCTTTTTCATGTTCTTTTAAGTTCGATTCAAATTCTTTATAGAACGAATTATACTTTTGTTTCTTATCATTCTTATAATAAATATTGTAAGTCTTAAATATTAAATCCATTAACATTGATGTTTCTATAAAATAATTATAGATCAATTTTCGATCTAGCTTGTTTTCTTGATCAATACATACATCAATGATACTCTCAATCGTTGCGATACATTTTTTCATTTTATGCTCAAGTAAGCAGTACTTTTCACAAACCTTCATTGATTCTTCAACTACGAAATAGTTGTTTATGTTATTAAAAACCGAGTGAACATCTTTAAGTAAGTTCTCCAATGTTTACCTCCAAAACTTGTTTGTTAATTCACGCTGATTAGAAAACCCATAGTATCTTTATTGAATCAATTTTGTAAGAGAAAAATCAAAAACATTAACGTGAATGATCATTTCAGTATTACTCTCTTCGCATCTTACAATTGTTTCATTTGCAATCCTCACTTTTTTTCCTAATAATTCCATCTTCTACATCATAATAAACCAAATTAGCTAAGCAATGTATAGCTATTTCTTAGGTTAATTACCATGAACCAGAAGTAAATCACCCTTGTTGTTAGTGATATATTTCTTTAACCAAACCCGTTTTCGTTAACATCTCATAAAGTTCATTTATTCTTTCGTTACTCTGTACGTCGGTAAACCTTGTTTTTCTAGAACTACAAAAGGTAAAATCCACACGTGCTTTAGCTCTTGATAGAGCTACGAAAAATGCACATTTATCTTCATCCGGTTGCTTTGTGAAATTCCAGAAGGCAGAATCTTCAAATCCAATAAAAAATACTGAATGATATTCCAATCCTTTACTTTTATGAATTGTCATGATTGGAATTGAGTTTTCACCCATAAAATTCTCAACAGCAACTTTCCAATCATTTGAAACCAAGTACTCCATCCACAATAACTTTTTAAAATTCATTATTATCTTCAAATAATAGGCTTTGTTCTTATATTCTGGGAACATTGCAGCAAGCCTGTCATACGATAATTTCTCCAGAATGATATCGACATTTTGATTAAAGATCTCCTCATCGGTAATACCATGAATGTTTTTAGAGAATGTCCTAATTACTTCATTCACTTCGTTTTCAATACGAATAAACTCTTCTGCCTTTGAATTCTCATCCAACGATTCAATTTCACAAAGAAAGTTATTTATATACCTCCATGCATGCGGATTTGGTTTCGATGCAGTAAGCATAAAAATCAAAGCCAGAACCTTAACAATTTCTTCCTTTAACAAATCTTGATAGACAGTTTCATTTCTTGCCTTAATACCACTAGTTTCTAGTCGTTTAATTACATTCTCACTGTATGCATCCACTGTTTGCTTAACAAGAATACATATATCATTGGTCTTAACACCATTTTTTATTAAATCTATTATTTCATTGCACAAAACATCAGCTTCGGCATATTCATCATAGAAAAATCTCAGGTAAGCTTCACCCATTTGACTATCCCATTTAGGAGAAGACTGAATATCAGTTGCATTCTCATTTAAAT
This sequence comes from Paenibacillus sp. FSL E2-0190, assembly GCF_037992965.1. NCBI lineage: Bacteria > Bacillati > Bacillota > Bacilli > Caryophanales > Paenibacillaceae > Paenibacillus > Paenibacillus sp. FSL E2-0190. The sequence continues at coordinate 2,270,050 of NZ_CP150306.1, read as the reverse complement.
TGGCATACATGGCCTTTTGTATTTCTACAAGACGTGGTGTTGACCGATGATTCATTAACAAAATTTCTTTTGTAGCCTTGAAATCACTTGAATAGTCATCAAAAACTGTTTTCCTTGCACCTGCCCAAAGCATGATCCGTTGTTTACTATCTCCTACAGCAGTAAATATAGCTTTAGAATCTAGAAAACAGGCTTTAATAAGCTCATATTGTATTGTAGTAGTGTCTTGAAACTCATCCAAAAAAATATGGCTATACGTTAATTGTAATGACTTTTTTATCATAGGGTTTGTTCTGATAAGTTCAGTGGCTAACTTTGAAATAGCTAAAAAAGACAGGATACTTACACCATTGTTTTCACTGTTTTGACCTATATCATAGTTTTTATTAGGCTTAATATTGGTAGGCAGTCCATTCATAAAGCGATCTAGCAACGATTTAGCAAATGCATCGAATGTCATAGAATCAAATCTTGACACTAATTCTTTACCGCTCAACACGGTCTTTTAGATTTTGAGCAGCGTCCTTCTTGAAACTTATAGCAAGTATCTTTTGGGGATTTATACATGTATTGGTTTCTAACAGAAAGCTAGCTCTTTGTGCCAATAGTTCTGTTTTCCCTGAACCAGGACCTGCCATTACTAATTTGTTAGTATTGCAAGTAGCAACAAGCATCGCTGCATCTTCTAAAATAAAGCCGTCTGTAGGCACCCACTCATTACAATTTTTCCATTGCAAATCACCACCCCCCTATACATAACACTAGTTTGATTTTGTGATAATCTCATTTACAAACTTCTGTAAGCAATTCGGAAAGTCTTCAAATACTAAATCCTCATTTTCAGTAAACAAGACACGATGAGTAGTCATACGTTTCAACATTTGAACTCTCCTATTATCAGTTATATAAACTCTTAATTAAATCAATAATGGAATTCTATTACACTTTTATTAGAGAAATGCTATGTTTGACACTTGAGCAAATATTCTACTGATTGTAAAGGTTGCCTAGAGAGCTTTCATTTTGGCCTCACTCGACACTGAAGTTCCTCACGTTGCGTTATCCGCTGGCTTCGTTTGTGATTCAAGCTATGCCCTTTTTTAAAGAATGCCATGATTTTTTCGAATACAAATTGAAATTTATAACAGGTGTAACTTGATCTCCGTGCTACAAAACTTACTATGGATGCTAATTAAGGTTTTTTAATAGTCATCTAAGTTATATCTTTTCTAGAGATATACTCCTCCTGTAGTAAAGTCCTAATAAGAACTATTGCCTCAATTCATCTCGTCTTTCCTAAAGGTAACCTTATCTACTACATATGTGGCTCCAGATGTAGAATCTGTGTGAACATGAACTCTTGCTGTCACCGCCCCTACTGGCGGCTTTAATGTTCCCTTCACAGTTGTCCATTTGTTTAAAACTTTTGCATCTGCCAATGTGACTCCGCTAATCAACCTTCCGGATATATCGTAATAATTTACAATGAATTTTACTGCTCCGCTTGGCAAACTTATTATATTAATCAGACCGCTCAAAGTATATGATGATTCAGCAATTACAGCTACTTCTTGATATATTCCACCTACACCGGTCATTACTATTTTTTGGGCTTGAGTCCCAGAAACTTCAATTGAGGTTGTCAATTGATAATCACCATAGGCACCATATTTCCCCCAGCCATCTGCAACACCACCGATTTGAGAAGCCTCGAAATCCCCGTTTGCCAGCATATTTGCATCTGTACTTTTCTTGAAATTAACCATATCTACTACATATGTACCTCCAGTTGAGGATGCCATGTGAACATGAATCCTCGCTATCACGGCTCCGATAGGGGTTTTAATAGTGCCTCCCATGGTTGTCCATATGTTTAAGCTACTTAATTCTACCAATGTCACTCCACTGATTGCTTTTCCCGAACGATCGAAATAATCAATGATTAGCTTTACCGCCCCATTTTGCAGGCTACTTATATTTATACGGCCGTTCAAGTCATATAAAGTATTTCCACTTACAGCTATATCTTGATATAAGCCCCCAGCACCAGTCATCGCAAGTCTTTGGGATTGTTTTCCCGAGGTTACAGTCGAACATATAAGTTGGTATACTCCTGTGGCTCCATATTTTCCCCATCCATCTGCAACACCATCAATTTGGGATGCTTCAAAATCCCCATTTGCCAACATATTACCGTTGTTACTTTTTTTCATAGATACCATATCTACCAATACTGTGCCTCCAGATGAAGAGGTCACTTGTATATGAATTCGTGCTATTCGAGCTCCTACTGGCGTCTCTATTGTTGCACCCGTGGTAGTCCATGTATTGAGCACACTTATTTCCGCTACATCCTCTCCACCGAGCGCTTTTCCCGAAATATCAAAATAATCGACAATCAGTTGAACCTTTCCATTCGACAAGCTACTTATATTTATTCGAGCATTCAAGTCATATAGAGTATTCCCACTTACAGCTATATCCTGATACAGACCTCCTACGTTAGTCATCGTAAGCTTTTGAGACTGGGCTCCGGAAGTCACATTTGAGGCTATGAGTTGATATTCACCAATAGCCCCGTATTTTCCCCAACCATCTCCCACACCATTCATTTGAGATGACTCAAAATCTCCGTTTGCTATTAAATTACCATATGTGCTCTTCTGCATTGAAACCATATCTATCAAAAATGTACCTCCAGATGAAGAGGCAACGTGAAAATGTATCCTTGCCATAATCGTTCCCTTTGGCGTTCTTATTGCTCCTCCAATGGTAGTCCATACGTTTTGCACACCTATTTCTGCAAGAGTCTCTCCACTGATTAAATTACCCGAAGCATTATAGTAATCAACTCTCAGCATCACCGTTCCATTCAGCATATTACTTAGGTTTATTCGACCATTTAACTCAAACGCAGTATCCTCACCTACCTGTATATCCTGATACAATCCTCCCACACCGTTGGTTATTATCTTTTGAGACTGTTTACCACTTACCACACTATTCACTTCTATTTCACTCTTTGGTTGTAGAAAACCCGGTCCAGAATAAGTGTTCCAGTAATTCGCAGTACCACTGCTAGTATCAGAAATTTCAAAATTCCCATTTCTTATTAAATTACCATTCGAATTTTTCCTCATTAAATTCCCATTAAAATCATAATAAAAATCAACAGCATTATTAAATGATTTCACTGATTCCAATCGACCATTTTTGTCATAAAAATACTCTTTTGCGTAGGTTTTTTGTGGCAAAACACTAATAATAACAAATAAGAAAATTAATAATTTGATTTTTTTCAATACTCTCAGCTCCAAAATTATATAATTATGAATTGTCCGGTATGTCTTGCAAAAACTACTGTACCTTTTCAGACCCCTTACTAACTTTCTCACCAAAAATCAATTCCGCTTGCACATCTAGTTCGTTCCATGTTAGGAAAAGTACTTCTTGAACATTTTCAGGGACACCTTTGATATAAATATCGTAGGAGACTGCGGAGGTACTGAATAGATATGTCTTTGCAAAATTTCCTTTACTTTAATTGAGTAATTTTTCATTCCATCATAAGAATATTAACTCATAGATTTATCAAAGATCTTTGTCTCTAATGTGCCTTGATTATAAGTATACACATTCTCATTTTGAACGGTCCTGGCATATCGACCATATGTAACCAGTACTAGCTTCCTGAGCTGAGGCCGTTGGAGGGTGGACAAATGCTAGACAGACAAAAAGACTACTCATAAGAAAAAAACATTCTTTTCATTTACTTAGCTCCGTATTGTACGTTACTTATTAAATATTTCATTTTCCGTTGCCAGGCTCATATTCCATTTAGCCGAGTTTTATGTTCACTACGCTTCAACTTTAATCAAATTTCCGTTAGTATCATAATTCCCATAATGAATTGTAATTTGTGCTGCTATATGTACCTCTTTCAAAAGACTTACTAACTTTAACAATTTGTATGTATATCGTCTAAAGAATTTGCTCCATCACCATGAATTTCCCAGATTAAATATTAGTTTTCTTATCAAGTCTTGAGTCATAATATAAAAAAGCCACTAATTCTGATGACTCTCTTACTAGTGCTTAGTCGTTAATCAATAGTTATTCTGCGCATCCATGTAATCAATGTGTAATTACACTTTGCACTTTTGCCCCTATTAGCTCACGAACCTGAACACTAGCAGAATATGCTTTACCGCCTACAACGCGGACTCAGATTTGTTTGGGAATAATACTGGGATTGGTGTTCAAACTCAAGTAGTAAATTAAATATGACATCAGTACCTAAATTACAAGAAGACAAGCAACTTGCCTCCAAATATTGGAACATGTTGCTTGTCTTCTTAGAATTATTCATAAGGTTATTACTTCATAAAAAGGCTGCAATTAAATTGCACTAGTGTTGATTTTCGTCTGGCGAAAGCGAACTCATTAAAAATAAAAATCTATAACAATTATTAAAGATAGTAAAGCGAATAAAAATAAAAGCAATGCAACAAGCCAAATTATCCGTTTTAATTTTTTATCCTCACCAGCATTCTTATAGGTACCAACAAGTATTAGGGGTAATCCAATAAAAACACCTACAAAGACAATGATCATAATATAATTTGCTGAAACTTTTACAAAACCAAATTCAAGTATCAATTTAACAATTCCAGCAAAAAAAGCTGCTGCACCTATTAAGCAGATACCCCAAGTAAACTCTTTCTGATATTTAGAAGAATTTTTAATAAAATATACTGTTACCAGTATGCCGGATGATAGAGCTAAAAAAACATAAATTGGCCATGCTAAATCAGCAGATATGTACCCCATAATTTTGTATACCTCACTTTTTCACTACTAAATTAAACAAAAAATAAATTGATATCGAGATTTTTTTCTCATATATCAGGTCATTTTCCCTCTATTTCTTTTCCAAAAAATGATCTTTTATATACGATCCAGCCATTCCAATTGCAGTACCTACAGCTACAGCAGCGCCAAAAGTCACAATTACTGGCGCTGTAGCTGTAGCTATTACTACAGATGTAACAACTCCAGTACCAGCCGCAAGAACAGTAATACCAGCGGCTTTCCATTTATCTGCATCTTTATACGTCGTCAGATCTGTATAAAGATCTACACCAGTAAACACAAGCGAAGCTGGACCCGCTAGCTTTGAGACTCCTTTTACCATTTTTACACCTGAACGTTCTACGATTGCTTCAACTTGAGCTGCTGGTCCTAATCCAGGCATACTAATGGTGATTTTTTTAGTATCTGGAACCGTTGAAAGAACTTTACCAAACGCTGCATCTGCTACTCCTCCAGCAGTGTTCTTAATGACCTCTTGAGTCACTGCACTCCCACTTTTACTAGATGAGGTATTCTCCTTATAATATGCTCCTATCAAAAGTTGATTAACAGCCCATGACTTTGCTCCAGAATTACCACTCTGAGCAAGTTTTACGAGGTATTTGTACTGATTATTATCAATAATCATCCCGTCACCCACAATTGGTTTATGCCCAGATGGGTCAATAAACTTAAGTGGGTTATTTATCGTATAAGTGTATAAATTCAAACTTAGCGGATTATCAATCTGCCCCTCATATGTATCTTCGTTTATAAAACGACCAATACTAGGATCATAATATCTCGCACGTAGATAGTAAAGCCCTGTCTCTTCATCGTAGATTTCCCCAGCATATTTAAATGAATTAGAAATACCTTCGGTCTGATGTACAATATTCCCCCATACATCATAAGTATAAGAGTTAACTACTGTTCCATTAGTATCGACTATTTGTACCACATCTCCATGACCATTGTACAAATAATAGTAGTCCTTTACTGTGGTGACATCTTTCTTAACTAACAGTCGGTCTCCCCGTATATAATTTGCTTTCTCTCCGTTACTCTTGGATTCAGAGATTACTACTCCGTTCCCGTTATAGTTATATTGTGTTTTTACAGCATCAGACGTTTTTTGGTATCTTAATCCATTAGGCAGATAATCTATAGTAGTAGAACTACTATCTTTTATAACTTTGGTTAGTGTGTTTTGCAGGTCATAGGTATAGTTTGTATTCGATAACTCTGATTGATTGGAAGATGTATTGGATTCAATCTGCCGATTTCCTTGCAAATCATACACATAGGTTGTTGTCCCACCTCCATCTGGACGTACAACCTTCGTTAGACGATTTAATTTATCATATTCATAGGAAGTCGTCTTTCCAGCCCCATTATTCAGCACTTCAATTACCGAAGTTGTGTTACCATTATTGTCATAAAGATAGGTGTAGGAGGAAAGAACCCATGAACTTTTTTTATTTGTCATCGTCGATATACGATTTAAAGCATCATACGTGTACTCCGTTATTAAAGTAGTTCCATCAGTCAAGGTAGGATAGGTAATGGTTTTTACTTGCCCAGTTGGGAAATATCCATAGGTTGCGTTCACTGTTGCCGCATCATTAAGACTAGATTTTCCATCGACTTGAACTTTATTCAAACGTTGCATGCTATATTGATAATTGGTATAGAAACTACCTACGCCACTATGTGTACCCATTAAGCGAGTGGTTCGATTCGCTTTATCATAAACATACCCTGTTGAAGCTGTATATCCTGTTGCTTGAGAAGACGAATTTGTTAGTCTCTTCAGATTATCTATCGTTGTCGTTTGTGAAGCTGTTTTCACCCCATTAAGATAGATCTCCATCGTATCACTTTTAATCCCATTACTACCCAAAATACCCTTACTTTGTTGTGTATTTCCTCCGGATCCTGTAAGCAGGCTACTCACTTGCTGATTTCTTTCATCATATTGATAAGTGGACACCGTTCCGTTCCGATCTGTCATTTGTGTAAGCAACCCTATTTGATTATACAAATGATTCTCATTTTGCAATGCAACATCTTTTTTATCATTAAGTAATCCTAATTCGTTATACGTTTTGCTCTTTAAATTAATAGATGCTCCTGTTTGGCTATTATGCATCGTCGTTTCTGTAATCTGTCCATTACGATCATACTGGTAACTAGTAGTTTGCCCTAACGCGTCTTTCACAGAATTCAAGCGATTTAACGCATCATACGTATACTTTGTCGTCACTCCTTCATTGTTGAGATTTTTATTAGGATCAGTATACGTAACGTTATTACCAACTATATCATAACTATATAATTCCGAGAGCGGCTGACTTTGATTCGGCCACCCTTTAAATACTTGAGTAGATGCTAGTCGGCCCCATTGATCGTATGTTTGTTCTACATAACTGCTCTTCAAATTCGGATTATTTATATTCGCACGATAGGCTTCAACCCCTGAAGCAGCCACAACATAGTTGGTCACTTTACGGAGCTTCAGATTACGCTCATTCACATACAAATTACCATAGGTATCTGAAGCCTCACTCTGCTCTCCCCATGCATTATATTTCACAGTCGTTACATTATCTACTGGATCTTTTACATAGACAGCTCTAGACAAATCGTCCACATGATACTGGGTGATCGCACCTGTATCTATTATTTGTTCCAATCGTTGAAGACCTAATCCGTCATAGTATGTGCTTTGTCTTGATAAATAGGTGACAGCACTATTTGATCGTTGTGTGTATTTCCGACTATAAGACACTTGTAAATAGTATATCCCTCGATTCTCGACATCAAAAATCGAATCAAAACTAGTATAAAAAAAAGCCTTAGCATATGTATACAAATCTTCTACATCATACTTTTCTCCGTTTAAATTCGTTATTGTTGGATACGTGATGCTCGTGACTCTGCCTAGCTTGTCATACTTGTACTTGGTTGCCTTTCCATTAGCATCTGTTTCCTCAGACATTCTACCCGATCCCATGTCATAGGCCATCTTTTTCTGAATAAATGATGTCATTTTGTCTCCATTAGCTGAACTATTAGTAAAATAACTAATTTGTTCCGTTGGATACGCATAATTGCTTTCGGGACCATAAATAGTTGCTACTCTGGCTACTAAACCATTCTGCATAGGCTTCTCTTCGGTAACCTTACTGATTTTTCTTCCATCCGTAGGAACTGGTTCATAAGTATATGTGGTTACTTCATTCTTAGGATTTCTATACGTTTTAACCCGCCCGTTATCGTAGTACTCGTAGCTCTCAGATAAACTCGTTGATTCATTCTGATACCAAGATTTTGAGACCAGAGAGTGATAATTAGGTTCATACACAAATGAGGTTGTATACTTCGCCTTGGTACTCGAATCATTGAACTGACTTAAGCTTAACGGCTGCGTTTGACTTTGTACGCCTCCCCAGTCGGTATATGAAGTTTCCGAATACAGCATATTTGCAGTGTTATCATTATCTCCTACTGCAAAATCTGCGTAAGTTGTTTTTGTCGGGAGATACTTGAAGCTTGGATGAAAATTTGAATAACGTTCTTCTTTTCTTTCTCCATTGAAGGCTTGTGAAACTTTTGAGATATTCTGTTGTAAACCATTAAATGTCGTCTTAGTTAATAGATTGTTGGTCGCTGAGGTACTTTGAAGAATAGAACTAGATGAAAATGTATAGGATTCCGGTAAATAATTACTATCAGGATACGAAGGGAACCCTGTATAGTCACCCGTATATTCATACTTAATATAATTGTAGGAATTTTTCAATACATCTTTTCTTGAAGTCACTCTGAATTCTTCACAAAATCCATAAGGGCCTAAATTTCGAGTAGTCAGTTCATATTCATAAACTGAAGTTGATTTTGGATATTCCACTTTAGTTAGATTTGTATAAAAATTGTAACCAGAATATTGACTTACATATTTTAAGTTAAAGTCAAACTTAGGTGCTGTCTCTGTCCAAGAGTGTGTCAAGTATGTAATCTCATTGTTTTGATTCGTGATTCTCCATAAGTAAGGCATGTAACCATCGGGGTTACCATTATATATGGTAGCTATGCGCATCTTAAGAAAAGCAACTTTCTCAACTTCATTTCCATTTGGACCGTTAACCGTTAACTCAATTTTCTCACCTATAAATGTATCCGTCGTATTTAGAGTAGATTCATATGCAAAGTTAACTGTTCTATGCAAACTATCCGTAATTCTAGAAATAACTTTATGTGTCCCACCATCATAGGTCTGACGATCTGTATGCTCAAATTTGATAGCATTTCCAAAACGATCTACGATTCCGAGTAAACGGCCATCACTCGCAAAATATTCTCTTTTTTTATCTGCGTATTGCAAATAATAAGCCGAGCTAACTTGACCATTAGAGTATGATCCAGCTGAGTCCTGCATAAATTGCATATCCTTACCTTGATAGCCAACTAAGTGAGTATAGCTACCTAAGGAATCACTCGCGTATAAATCAATCCGGTACACTGCACCTTGACCATTATGATAAAACATATATCCGTCTTCCAGTTGAACGGAAGGGAATTGAAAGGACCAGCCCAACCCTAAGTCGTAACGGGAATTCAGATAATTAAATTTTTTCAGGTTTCCATAGACAGCATCACTTCTCTGGTAGCCATATGACTGGTTAGAGTTGTACATTATTCCAACGTTTAAATCTAGTCCATCTCTACCGGGAAGACTAATTTCATTTTCCTTCCATGTTAACGATCCTGAGCTTGAATCTATCAGTTCACCGGATTGACTACGATCAGAATACTGTTGTTTGTTGGTTTGATTGATCTGCTGCTGATTATAAAGTCCATTAAATACACCGTTAACTCTAGCAGAAAAAGTAGCATATTCTTGCTTTATAAGGCCTTGATCTAGTTGTCCTTCATAAATTTCCTCTTTATATACTGCCTCAGATATAGTTATTAATCTCTCGGAATTATTCACTTCAGGATGAGTCCTATAAACAACATCATTAACCGAAAGAGATAATTCGAACTCTTTATTTTGAAGTTTAAAGTCCACTTCTTCCCATGTGTATTCATCTTTTATTTTAACATTTAGAATCTCAATTGGACTTAGTTCCGTATCTTTCACGAGCATATTAATCCAGTAAATATCCTCGATTCCGGCTCCACTCAGAGCAAGAGTTTCTATCTCTTTGTTCGTCAAATCTCCTCTCCCTAAAGAACCTAGACCTTTTTTCATAGCTTTTCTTAGCTCTTTTCTTTCAAGGGAAAACGCTTCGATTTGAGCTATGCTTTCTGTTATTTGAGGATCATACACACTACCCACTACAGCTACAAGATCTTGAGGTATCTCCCTTGGTTTCTCAATGTTCTCTTGAACAGTTAGCTCTGTTGAAGGAGTAAGTTCATTATTACTATCTATTATAGTATTCTCTTCATTACTATACGCAGCGTTTGCTGGATAATTCGGTAATAATATTGAAACACTTAATAAGATAATGAACAGTCTTTTTAATAATAAGTTAATTCTCACTTTTCTTTCCTCCTTGAATATTGTTTTCAATTCACATGATTAAGTAGAGTACTTCTAGGAAAGCAGCATTGGACGAGGTTAGGAAATCCACTAAATAGTATAGACAATGATAGGATATAAATGAGCAGTGATTTTTCTTTTTGGATAGACTTCACTCCAGAACTCCCCTGTCGTGTATTAATTAATCTTACAAAAATATGATCATAATGCTGCTTTCTTAATCAGTGACCCATTTTTATCATATTTTAATTCGACAATCTTACCATTAGTCAGTAGCATATATAGAAGTCTCCCGTTAGCATCATATAAGTAGCGCATTAGGTCCGGTATATCTTTTTTCCATGTAATTGGGTTTGCAATTCGATTGAGGGAAACTTGATCAACATCCAAATAAGCATTCTCCTCTCCCCTACTGCAAACATAAATCAGGAAGGTTATTGTTGTAATCTTGCTCAAAACCTCCATTAATGTTCCTTTCAAGTGGAGAAGAATAGGCATGACTGGCCTCTATAGTTAATAAAAGAAATGACAGCAGGAAGATCCTTTTTAGTTGAACCACACCCCTTACTTGATAAAAATGAATCTAAAGTAGTCCCTAATCTATTTAATCATTTTCCACTTTTGCGAACTAGTTCCGTTATCCTCATATACCTGTAGGCGGGTACCATTTTCATTATTTCCATTTGTTATATCCAGCAATTTATTACTGTTCACATTGATGAAACTAATTGATCCGTCTGCATTCTCTCTAAATTTCCACTGTTGAGCGGTTGTAACGTTATCCGTCCAAATTTGAATAGCAGAACCGTTAGTTGTACCTCCACCATCCACATCCAGCGCCTTGCCGCTATTCACACTGATTAACTTATAGTTATTGCCCCCAGTATCATAAACTCTCCATCATTGGGATGCGGTGTCGTTATGGGTCCATATCTGTATAGGAGTACCGTCAGCAGTATTTCCCCCTGTCACATCCAAAGCTTTTCCATTACCAGCATTTAATATTTTGTATTCTGCTCCATTACTTATCGCTTTAATGAGTCGCCACTTCTGTGCAGTTGTTCCGTTAGAGGCCCATATCTGTACAGGGGTCCCATTCGCTGTATCACCATTTGCAACGTCGAGAGCTTTATTGCTATGTATATTTATTAATTCATATGAACCGTCCCCTTGTTCAACTACTTGCCATTTCTGAGCTTCAGTTCCATTATCGTTCCATATCCGAACCCTCGTTCCGTTGGATGTCCCTCCATCTGCTACATCAAGTGCCTTCCCACTATTAACATTAATCAGCTTAAAAAGGCTATTTTCGGTTGTGCAGAGCAACCACCGCTGTGCATCTGTTCCGTTATCTGTTTCTATTTGAACCTTGGTTCCGTTCACACTATTTCCTGCGTATACATCAAGGGCCTTATTGCTATTCACATTCAATAGTTTGTATTCTGATGGTTTGCAATTTAGGTTTTTCCTTCCAATTAAGTTACCGTTGTTATCATACTGAAAATTCATACACTTCTCTCAGATATTCGTATTAGACTTAACCCACCTGTTCTTGAATAAGTGTATTTCATTGCTATGGCAGTCTGAGAGTTAATAAATAAAGCAAATACTAAAACAACTAATGCAATTTTTTTGATAAGTCATCCCCCATCCATTGATTTGTGCAATTGTGATCCCCCCCTTACTCCTTATTTCATCTATAATCAAAACTAGCCGAATCAAGATAGAATATCCCTGCCCCAGAATCTCCTGCAGATCTGATCAGAAAATATACATTTGCGAATACAGCTTTACTTGGTATTACTCCCTCATTGGTCAGTAACGTATACTTTCCACTAGCTTCGGTTATATCTTTAATGCTGCTGGAGACGAATGACCCATCCATTGCATAAAAGTCAATATACATTTGCACTCTGGATTGATACAACATGCTGATATTAATATTGCCTGAAACCATATAAGACTTATCAGGAATTACACGCAGAGACTGAGAGACGCCAACAAATTGATTAGCCGGAATTTCGAATCCCCTGACTTCCAAAGACTTTTGATCATGAAATGCCTCTAGCGTTCCCATTGCCGTTGTTTTCTTCGTCAAGTTTCCGTTCAGATCATATTTGTAAGAAATATTATATGTCTGGGTTCCTTTTATAAGTGTCTGGTTTAGCAAACGTCCCGCTGCCGAATAAGAATTAGTAGTTACATCCTTTGCCGGACTATTCTCAACCAGCCGAATTTCATCCTCTACTCCTGAAGGCTTATGAATTGTCCAATTCAGCGGTGTTTTAACCCCTTAATTACTTACTTCAAAGTCAGAGTTATCCAATAAGTTGGATCTATAACTGAATCTCATATCATCTAAATATACACTTGCTGTCCCGCCTCCACTGGTTGCACGTATAATGGCGTAGACACGGGCATAATCCGCATTAGAAGGTGATGTTCCAGTATTCGATATTATGGTATATCCTCCTTGAGTGGTAGCAGGCAATTCTACGATGTTCGCACTAATAAATGCACCTGAGCTTGTAAAAAAATCCGCATACAGCTGTACTTTGGCATTGGTGATACGATCCACCTTTAATCTGTCGCTCATCGTATACTTTTTAGCAGGTACAACTTTTAGCATCTGACTGATTCCAACATAATCATTAGCTTTTATATCCGATGCATCGATTTGCTGAACGGTATTCCCATAGCTTTCCGAAACTAGTTTATATGTATGGTTATCATTCCCGTAATTGGGCAACCACCACTTCCCAGACCGTTAGATCCAGGTGCTTCGAAGTTCCCGTTATTAAACAAATTGGCTTCTTTCGTATAATGAAAATCCAAGGAATCTACATACATGGTTCCTGAACCATTGTTCCCTGTGCCTTGAATGATTACATATATAACAGCATAAGTTGTATCCTTAGGAATTTGACCTGTATCCGATAATGTCATGTATGTTCCATTGGTCGGTTTAGCATATTCGAGAATAGTCGTCCCCGTATAATTGCCAGAGGAACTCATAAAATCAATATAAATTTGAGCCTTGGCACTCGATAGACTTTCTATTAACAATGCCCCGCTTGCTTGGAAAGACTTACCCGGATCGACCTTGATTTTTTGCAGGATGCCTGCATATCCATTAATCGGGAGAGACAAGACTTTCATTTTCTGGGCTCTTGCTCCACTTAACGAAGGATAGGCAACAGAACTAAATGCCGGGTTATACAAGGTCGTATAATCCCAATCGTCTGAATTAGCAGGTGTGTTTGAAAAGTTCTCATAGTCAGAATTAACAATCAGATTCGTGTCATTGGTGTATTGAAAAGAGATATTATCCGTAATAAAAGCACCGGAATTGACATCAGAACTAGAACGAATCAATGCATAAATGACAACGGATGTGGCCTCCGGCACACTGCCAGTTCCGCCTAGAGTAATGAATTGTCCTGTCGCCTGGTTAGGCAAGTCAAAAATCTTACAATCCACAAAAACCCCCTCATTATAAAAATCTGCGTATAATTGCACTCTAGCATTGGAGATGCTTTCAATATAAAATCGTCCGTTCATATTATACGGTTGCCCAGCTTTCACCGATAAGGTTTGGCTCACACCAGCAAAATGATTAGTCGGCAAATTACTCATGGAAACCTTCTGCGCTTTGCTTCCTCCAGAGACCTTTAAGCTGGTAACTTCAAAATTCCCTATGCCATGTGAGACCCAGTTATCAGCTATGCTATTGCCATTAGTGGTTATTTCAAAACCAGAGTTTTTAACTAAATTGTCTGAACTGATGCTTGCATCCGCCGCAATATAATTGGAATTAAACGTAGTAATTAAATTGAAGACTAGATATAAGGTAAGAACATATATTATTTTCTTTTTTATAGTGAAGGTCATAGAACATAACCGCTCCTTATTCATACCCATTTTCTTTTAGTCAATTAGAGCCAGATAAATAATCCCACACATACCAAGAGTCATCGGTAGTAATTACTATTGCTTCCAAACGACGATCTCCATCAATGTCTGCTAAACGGTACAACTTTGAACCGACACCACCAAATCCCGTAATCCAAGGTTCATAACCTGCAAAACTACTTCCATTTGATGCTGCTGCATACCAATTTCCGTTATTGATTATTACAGCATCCGCTTTGCCATCACTATTTACGTCGGCCAGAAGCTCATCTGCTGAACCAACGCCGTGGCCCTCAATCCACTTTTTGTACCCTTCGAAACCCTTTCCATTGGATAACGCTATGTACCAAGAGCCTTGCTGTTCATAAAAAACAGCAGCGTCTGCTTTCCCATCACCATTTACATCACCTAAGAACTCTTTGGAGGCTCCTGCACCAAATCCTGTAACCCATCTACTGTAGGCCTGAAATCCTTGACCCGTAGAGAGTGCAACATACCAGTTTCCGCTATTTTCGATAACCGCATCCGCTTTACCGTCTCCGTTCACATCAGCCAAGAATAAGCCGCTGGCCCCGACTCCATGCCCTGATACCCACAATTTATAACCATCAAACCCGCTTCCATTGGACAATGCCACATACCAGCTTCCGTAATTTACGATAACAGCATCGGCTTTACCATCCCCGTTCACATCAGCCAGAAGCTGAGCATCCGATCCCACGCCGTGGCCGGTAACCCATCTCTGGTAACCCTTAATTCCTTGACCATTCGACAGAGCGACATACCACGTTCCCGTATCCTTAATGAAGAGAACTGCATCCGCCTTCCCATCACCGTTCACGTCAGATGTAAATTGAGAGAAAATCTCTGATCCGCCTTCCAGTGACCATTGCTTATAACTTTGGAAGCTCTGACCATTAGATAATGATGTACTCCATTCTCCGCTCTCTTCACTGTAGTGAACAACATCTGCTTTGCGATCCCCATTAATATCAGCTAACCAATACGCGTTTCTTCCCACGGCACCTTCTATCGACCATTTATCATACGCTTTAAAGAAACTACCTCCTGACAAAGCTACATACCAATTCCCGTTATTGACAATCACGGCATCCGCTTTGCCATCCCCATTTACATCAGCCAGAAGCTGATCTGCTGAACCAACGCCATGGCCTTCAATCCACTTTTTGTACCCTTCGTAGCCCTTGCCATTGGATAATGCTATGTACCAAGAACCGTCCTGCTCATCGAAAACAGCAGCGTCTGCTTTCCCATCACCATTGACATCAGCTAAGAACTCTTTGGAGGCTCCTGCACCAAATCCTGTAACCCATCTACTGTAGGCTTGAAATCCTTGACCCGTAGAGAGCGCAACATACCAGTTTCCGCTATTTTCGATTACCGCATCCGCTTTACCGTCTCCGTTCACATCAGCCAAGAATAGGCCGCTGGCTCCGACTCCATGCCCGGATACCCACAATTTATAACCATCAAACCCGCTTCCATTGGACAATGCCACATACCAGCTTCCGTAATTTACGATAACAGCATCGGCTTTACCATCCCCATTCACATCCGCCAGAAGCTGAGCATCCGATCCCACGCCGTGGCCGGTAATCCATCTCTGGTAACCTTTAATTCCTTGATCATTTGATATTGAGACATACCACGTTCCCGGTTCCTTAAAAAAGAGAACTGCATCCGCCTTCCCATCACCATTCACATCATTGACGAATTGAATATTGGAGCCGAGTCCGTTTCCCAACTGCCACTGTGTCAGGCTTCTCGCCACCGACTTTCGGGTTACCAGGTTACCATTCAAGTCATATTTGTTTGTGACAACCGCATCACGGGTTCGATTCTCCGTTAATCTCCTAGATGGATCGTAGTTGTATACGGTTCCGCCTCTATCAACGATCTTAAACACTTCATCTATTGAGGCCGCTGAACCCTGCGTTGGTTTTACTATAAGAAGCAAGAATATAAAGACAACAATTATAGTTTTTATGTTCATTTGAACCTTCAAGATTTCCACTTCTCCTCACACTTTATCTTTTCACTAACGCGTAACATTCACCGTCACTCCTCCAACAGGCCGGCTATTGCCATAACCATCGTGAGCATACAAGTGAGTGTTGTAGCTTCCCGTTTCATTACCATGGTTGGCAAAAGGAATTCGGATCTTCCATTTAGATGCACTCTCGCGTTCGCCTTGATACCAAATGAGATCATCTTGGCCGTTATGATTCGTCCATGTCGGGAATTCAACGCGGGTTACGTTAGCCGGTATTCCGTCAATAGAGACTTCATAGTAACCCTCACCGATCTTTGTAGTTGCCGGTGCTTTCAATATTTGTGAATTCGTCACATCAAATTCCCATCCTCCCAGGAACTTGCCGCTGGAATAGATATGTGTGATATACCTGCCTGTCTCCGAATTGTGTTTGGCGTACACAACCGTTGCTTTCCATACGCCGTTTCCGACTTTTACGCCTTCAATCCACTCAATATCATCCTGATTATTACTAGCCGTCCATGTCGGGAATTGTACACTCTGGATGGACAGGTCTACCCCATAGATGAATACGTCATACGAAACACCGGACAGATCGGTCTCCTTAGACCCTCCAGCTCCACCTACCACATTGACTACTCTATTGCTAACTCCAGCCTTGTTCCCATACCGGTCAAACGTATAAATATGTGTATTATAAATTCCGGTTTCGAAGTTATGGTTACTAAACGGAATCCGGATTCTCCAAGATCCGTCGGCAAGTCTTTCGCCAGTTATCCAGGGATTGACTAAGTCGTCTTGTCCCATATAGTCTGTCCATGTTGGGAAGCGCACCTCTTTGACACTCTCGGGTATACCACTAGCCTGCACAGTATAGAAACCTTCAGCCAGCGATGCTTGTGTTGGTGCTGTGACCAACACTCCATTGTTCTGAACGTTAGCAACGAGATCACCCACAATTTTCATATCTGCGTAAATATGGGTGATATAGGTGCCTGCCTCTCCACCATGTTTGTTGAAAACTACAGTTCCCTTCCATACCCCATCAGCAAGTTTTTCTCCGACAATCCACTCGATATCATCCTGGTCGTTCCTCGCGGTCCATGTTGGAAAATGAACTTGCTGAACACCGGGCTGAAGCCCGCGGATATAGATATCATAGGATACTGAGGAGAGATCGAAGATATAAGGCCCGGATGAATTCATCCGGCTGCGCTTAATCAGATTCCCGTTAGCATCATATGTATATTGAATCATTGAGCGATCCGGCAGAATTTCTGTTTCCAGACGCCCTTGATTATAGGAGTATATGCGATGCGGAGATGAGCCGCCGGCATCAATCACAATGTGGTTCGTACTGGATGCCTCAGCAATGGCAGAGGAAGCTGCAACTCCTAAGACCAGGATAGACAGGAGGCATATCTTCTTTACAAGGTTCAATGTTTTCATACACAAGAAATTGCACGCTCCATTATTCACTATATTTTAATATCATTTGATTCACATAAAAGGTCCCGCTCCCGCCCGCTACAGTTGCTTGTAATCCCACATGGACCCTTGCACTAACAGCGTTGGAGGGAGTTCTTTCTGTTAATGACAGCGTAGAGAATTTCTGTAGCACTCCCACAGGGTAGTCAACATACTTCTCTGAGAGTAAAGCATCATTACGATCGAAGAACTGTATGCATAAAGAAACTTTTGTCTGCACCACACTCTCGACTAAAATATTTCCTTTGAACTCGACTAACTTATTTCCGCTTACCACAACATCTTGCAGTAGCCATGCTGCTCCATACTTCTCCCTCTTCATATTCACGCTAGAGAATTTTTGCCCGTAGGTATTTACTGTTTGAAGAGGGGACAAAACTTGAAAAGTATGATTCCCGGTGTCAGACCACGTCTGCCAGCTGTCTGCGATACCAACATTTGCAGTTGAAATAGTATCAAAGCTTGGGTTAGATAACATGTTCCTTTGAGGATCATGACTTAAAGCCATATGATCAACATAAATGGCCCCGTTGCCTCCCTCAGCAATGGCTTGAATCCCAACATGCACTCTGGCTCTAACCGCATCCGATGGCGTTATTGTATTTAGAGCTAACGTCATATACTTTTTGAGTATCCCTGCAGGATAGTCTACCGATTGCTGAGATGGGGACATTGGGTTGAGTGACTACATCTTGAAATAACCAACTGGCACCTCCAGTCTTCATGTTTGGAGTTGCCAATTTTTGTGCTCTCACACCTGAAGTCACCGGCGAAGAGACTACTTGTAACACACTTCCCCCAGAATCTGACCATCGCGACCAGCTTTCAGCCATTTCCTTTTGGGCGGATAGATTATTTTCAAAGCTAGGATTATTTAATAGATTGCCTGCGGTATCATATCTGAAGGCCATGTTGTCTACATAAAAAGCACCGCTTGCTCCCCCTTCCTCTGTCCTGATCCCAACATGCACTCTGGCCCGAACCGTTTTGGCAGGTGTTGTATCCGTCAAGGATAAAGTCATATAATTATTTAAATATCCCGAAGGGTAATCAACTGTTTTTTGAGAGAGTAATGTATTTGCTGCATCAAAATATTGGACACATAAGGATACCTTGGCTTTGTTAATACTCTCGATACTGACATCTCCATTTAACAGAACAGGCAAGTTTCCTTTAACAGTAACATCCTGAAATAGCCACGCTGCGGTACCAACCTTCATTCCTGATGCTGAAATCTTCTGTGCAATACTCTTAGATACTACTGTCGCCGGGATCACTTCAAATTTTGCACTACCGGTATCGCTCTATTTGTCCCAACCACTGGCTATTTCCGTGGCTCTATTAGCATTCAATTCAAAATTCGGATTTACCAGCATATTAATACTTCTAAACTTCCGTTGGACATTTCCGTTTAGATCATACTGATATTCAATAATCTCATTGGAGTGCAAATCTTCGTTTACTAATCTCCCGTTAGTATCGTAATAATACGTCCTACCTCCCGCACCGAGAGCTATAGAGTTAGTAAGGAATAGTGACGAAATGATCAATAATATTAAATAAAATGTTATCTTTGGCTTACTGCTCAGCAATGTATTTCCCACACTTTCTTTTCTCCAAGAACTTCCTCACCCATCATAAGGGACAGGCTCAACGTTGAGAACGGTTGTATTTTGTCGAAACACAACTCGTTTTGTCGAATGCGTAATAAATTGGTCACAATTAAAATAAAAGCTTTGAAATTAATCTAACTACTCCAGAGAAATAACAAAAAGAACCTTAGCGGCAAGTTCCACAAGGTTCTTTCTGTGTATATATTGTTTAATACAAAAAAATCATGTCTAAGACTGGAGAAGACTAAATGAGTCTGTAAAATATATTGTGGAAACTCTCAAACCCATTAAAATGGAATTAAGAGAAAGGTTGGGGAGAACACATGGGACTTTGGACAAAACAGCAGTTACGGGAATTTATTAAGGAAAACAATTTGGTAAGCGCACAGGATGCGTAGAATGCTCTAAAAGTTCTATTTACTGAAACGATTCAGGAGATGCTGGAAGCCGAGATGGATACTCATTTGGGCTACGGAAAGCATGAAGTGAAGGCGAAGCTCACTCCAAACAGTCGCAACGGAAAGATCCGTAAAACGGTAGTCAGCGAGTACGGCGAACAGGAAATCGCCATCCCTCGTGACCGTCTGGGCGAATTTGAGCCACTTGTCGTCAAGAAGCATCAATCGAACGTAACGGGCATCGAGGAGCAAATCATTGCGCTATACGCCAAAGGGATCAGCACAGAGAAATTTAAGACCACCTGGGCAGATGTACGGTATTGAATTCTCTCCTACACTTATTTCCAATGTCACCAATAAGATTGTTCCCCTCATCAAAGAATGGCAGAATCGGCCACTGCAAGGTGTATATGCCATTGTCTATCTGGATGCGATCCACTTCAAGGTCAAGCAGGATGGAGCCATTGTCAACAAGGCTGCCTACATGGTCATTGGTATCAATCTGGATGGAAACAAGGATGTTCTAGGCATGTGGGTGGGTGAGAATGAGTCCTCCAAGTTCTGACTCAGCGTGCTGAATGAACTCAAGAATCGCGGAGTACAAGATATCCTCATTATTTGCGTGGATAACCTGTCTGGGTTCTCTCAAGCCATTGCCGCCTGTTATCCCCAAACTGAAATCCAAAAGTGCATTATTCACCAAATCCGCAGTTCTACTCGGTACGTGTCGTACAAGGACATAAAGAAAGTTACTGCCGATTTAAAACTCATTTACAAGGCAGCTACGGAAGAAGGAGCCTTGCTTGAGCTTGACCGTTTGGAGGAAGTTTGGGGAGCAAAGTATCCACTAATTATCCGTTCCTGGCGAACAAATTGGGACGAACTTGCTACCTTTTTTAAGTACCCGCCTGAGATCCGTAAACTCATCTATACCACCAATATGATCGAGTGTTACCATCGCCAGCTTTGCAAAGTAACGAAGGGAAAAAGCATCTTTCCTACGGATGAGGCCTTGCTGAAGATGCTCTATTTAGTCACTGTCGATGTCACTCGGAAATGGACAGGCCGTTTCCAAAACTGCGGGCAAATACTGCTCCAGTTGTCAGTCTTTTTTCCTGATCGGGTCGGTCAACACTTGCGGTAGATTTGCAACTTCCCCCTCGGGGGAACCTAGGCTTTAAAGAGTTTACACAAAATTATTGACAGACCCTTAGAGTTCAACATTGAACCTCCGAAATGAATCCCCCCTATTAAATAATATGTAGAGTAATACTTATGGACTTATTTATTAATTTTTCGAATTCTTCCGTCTACGGTGTGAAGCCTTTATCTCCAAATAAATACGCTACTTATCTTCTAGCTAAAAATAAAAATTGCCTTCTCTATTGCTAGATAATCTATTTATTTTATAGTTAAAACTAATATTACGTGTAGTGTTAGGCTCAGCTGGATCTTACTTATATCCTTTTGTAAAAATACTTACCACTTCTCCGTTTCTGGTGATTCTCCCAGTACCGAAGCATTTCCAATAATTACTTTAGATGGCCCCTGTGTAATAACACCAGGATTACTAGAAAAGCCGAATGAATAATATGTCAGACTGAAGGATCCTTCAAACGTTTCATCTCTAGATGTTTATTTCCGTATTTTTCTCTCCATTCTTCAAGGAATGAAGAAAAAGTCATCTTTTCAGGAGCTATATATTCACCAGTTTCAGCTTCAGTTTGGAACTTAACTAGTTCTTTTTCAGCTTCTCTAATGCCATTAGCTTTTATGGATTTCGTCCGTCTAATTCTTTTACCACGTGCATCATATCCCGCTTCGACAACAAGCCTAAATGAATTTTTACCCCGTTTTTCAATACTCGCCATTTACCTGCCTCCCTTAGAGGATTGTATTATTCATCCTCTCCAATTGAGACTGTGTTAAACAGCTAATTAAATATTTCGTCCCCAATTCGTCCCCAACGCTTTTTTTCAATCAACTTAACAACAATTGAAGTAACAATAAAAGCAAACCAAAAGGGTATTTCCGCCACTTTAGTTTGCTTTATCCACTTCATGTTTTCAATTCAGTAATTGATCCTTATTCATCCGGAACTGCAAAAATCGCATAAAACAACAAAAAAACGGCATTTCTGCCGTTTCTTTAGGATGGACTCTCAGGGGCTCGAACCCTGGACAAATAGATTAAGAGTCTACTGCTCTACCAACTGAGCTAAGAGTCCATATGATGTTTGGTGGAGCCAAGGGGGATCGAACCCCTGACCTCATCGCTGCCAGCGATGCGCTCTCCCAGCTGAGCTATGGCCCCAAACTGAAATTTCAGATATATGTAATCACACATTTTTTAATTTTAGTTTGGTCGTAATTGAGTTGTTCCGATAAACTCAAGCGTCGTAGGCGACTTCTATATAATATAAAAAATCGCCCTCTATGTCAACACTTTTTTTAAAATTCATTTTTCCAATCAAATTCCCCGCTCAAAACTCAGAGGAAACAAACCAGTACAAGCACTCCTAACAGACCCTAGGATTGGCTGTAACGCCCTAACTGGACAAAACCCTATAATCCCTCTAATTCTCCCGTACTCTTGGATAGCAGCCCCTTGAGTTCCTTCATGAACATATTAATATCCTTGAACTGGCGATATACGGACGCAAAACGAACGTAAGCCACTTCATCTACTGGGTAGAGCTGCTCCATCACGAATTCACCAATCTGTTGGCTTTCCACTTCCGCAACGGCGATGCCGCGCAAAGATTTCTCAACCTCGGACACGATCTTTTCTAGACGTTCCACAGAAACCGGCCGTTTCTCACAAGCACGGATGAGACCGCGGAGTATTTTATCACGACTGAATTCCTCACGGCTGCCGTCTTTTTTAATTACAATCAGTGGCGTTTCTTCAATCATTTCAAAAGTAGTGAAACGTTTGCTGCAACGCTCACATTCACGCCTACGACGGATTGACTTATTTTCATTCGCTGGTCGCGAGTCCAGCACTTTAGTATTTGTGTGATCACAGTAAGGGCATTTCATAAGCTTCATCACTTCCTAATACATAATGGTTTGGTCCCGGAACGTTATAAATCCGGCTTTTGAACGGCTTTTTTATTATTTCCAGAAATCACCGTTTTTTTCTTGTAATGATAATGGCAAGTCCGGCACATAATACAGTTACCAACAGAGGAGGTGAACAGCAATGAGCCAAAGCAACAACTCCAATAACCTTGTAGCTCCAAATTCCCGCGGTGCCTTGGAACAACTTAAATACGAAGTTGCCCAAGAACTAGGAATCACGCTTTCCCCAGATGGTTACCAAGGCAATAAAACTTCTTATGAAAATGGTTCGATCGGTGGTTACATCACTAAACGTCTTGTAACCCTGGCAGAACAACAACTGGCAGGTCAATACAAATAACCTGACCAACATAAGCTTTTTGAAGAAGTATTAAACGACCTACAGGTCGTTTAATACTTCTTTTTATACATAACACGGTAGAAATTAAAATTCTTTGTAAATGTCCGTGTACTGATCATAGTAATAATTAACGCGCTGTACATAATGCCTGGTTTCACCAATGGGAATATCTTTAATGGTTGCATCTGTCCCATCCCAGATCCCTTCGTCCAACCAGCGTTGAACTTTTCCGGGTCCAGCATTATAGGCTGCGATAATTGCTGTACGTTTACCTTCGAACTGACGGGATAAAGTTGAAAGATACCATGTACCCAGTTCAATATTAGCCGAAGGCTCATGCTTGAGTTCTTCCATAGATACGTTTGGAAGCTTGGCCTTTTCCAGCGCCCACTTCGCGGTATCCGGCATAAGCTGCATCAGCCCTAGTGCGCCTTTTTTGGATTCTCGTCCAGTTTTGAAGTTCGTTTCTACACGAATAATCGCGGTTACAAGAAACGGGTCTATCTCATAAGTGATGCTGTGCTTGCGAATCTCATCTTTAAAATGGATGGGATAAAACCACGACATCCAGTTAGTACTCAGAAACAATATTGCCGTAAAACCCACAAATAGCAGAAGCAGTACTCTTTTTTTACGTAGCCATTTCATGATAAACCCAGCCTGTCCCAAAACACAGCAACCTGTTGCTCAGTGTACGCAAGATCGCCACTGTTGTCGATGATGTAGTCCGCTTTATTACGTTTCTGCTCAATATCCATCTGTGCATTCAATCGCGCTTCTGCTTCTTCTAAAGAGAGCCTATTACGTTCCATTAATCGAGCAATTTGCATTTCACGGGGAACGTAGACTACTACAATCTCATGGAACAGGGTCTCAAGCCCTGATTCAAAAAGAAGCGGAATATCCACAATAATAAGCCGCTTCGGCTCTTCCTGCTCCATGCTGTACATACGGTCTTTGATTTCCTGCCGGATAGCAGGATGCGTCAAATTGTTCAAGGTTTGCAGGGCCACAGGATCTTGAAAGACGATTTCACCTAATTTGGCCCTATTCAGTGTTCCATCCGGAAAAAGGATCTCTTTTCCGAATTGCTTAGCAGCAGCCGCCAACACTTCATGCCCGGGAAGCATAACTTCTCTGGCGATCACATCGGCATCAACCAGCCTCGCTCCCTTGTTCACAAGCAGTGCAGACACTGTGCTTTTTCCGGATGCGATTCCTCCGGTTAAGCCTATAATCATGTACTCACCTCATAATAGCTTCAGTATTCCCATTGCAATTAATAATAACGCTGGTAATGCGGCAGCATGCTTCATCCAGTAGTTCCCGGCAAATCTAAGTCCAGTCTTCATACCCAGCAATAGAAATGTACCACTAAACAAAGCTATTGTAAGTGATGTCCATATCGGATTGAAGCCAAGCAGCGCTGCGCCAAGTCCAGCCCCAAAAGCATCCAGAGAGAGCGCAATCCCCAGTATCATCGCTTCCATCGAAGAGATGCTTCCTGAGGCATCCATATCCGCAGAAGACGGGGTACGCAAGATCTGTACTACAATCCCCAAACGGCGAAGCTCAAGTGAAAAAACAGCTGATTTCAACGGTTCATCATTCATAACAGGTTCTGTACCCGCTTCAGAATCAGCAGCTACCTCTGCCCAAGCCTGCTCGGATAATGAGCCCTTATCTACCGTTTCAGCTTTACGTCCGCCATCTGCATCTTTCTCTTTCTGCATCAGCATCTGAACAAGCGACCAGCATCCCATTAGCACAAGTATAACCGCACCAACTATAGAAGCTGCATTCGGAGACACTACCTTGGCAAGCAAAACCCCAACCTGCATCGATACACAGATAACTACCCCCGAACAGAGCGAGATAATCAGAACGGAGAGCAGTGGTATTTTCATTTTACGCAGCCCATATGTAATTCCTACACCAAAACCATCCAAACTCAAGGCAAACGCTAGCAATAGCAGTGAAAATAATGGGCTGAGCACCCGCAATCCCTCCTGTGAAGAACCGGAAAACTGAAATTTTATCGTTTCAGCTTCCGTTCTCTATTAAGCATTCTTCACACAGTATATGGGCGGGACAAGTAGTGGGTGCCAACCTTATTATTTCAACAAATTCAGTGAACAGTCGGACGCTGGCAATTTGGACAATAATGCGTGCCACGACCGCCTACAACCGTCTTCTCAATCATCGTTCCGCAGTTACTACACGGCTGATCTTTACGACCGTAAATCAATAGCTGCTGCTGATACGTACCGCTCTCACCTTGGCCATTAACATATGACTTAACAGATGAACCTCCGGCGTTAACCGCTTCGGCCAGCGTGCTTACAATTGCATGATGCAGCTTGTCCAATTGATTGTCCGTGAGCGCTTTGGCGCTGTCTTCAGGATGGATACCCGCACGGTGCAACGACTCATCTACATAAATATTGCCGATGCCGACGATATATTCCTGATTAAGCAGCAGCGATTTAATTTTGGTGCTTTTACCGGACACGATCTGCTTAAACCTCTCCGGTGTAAAAGAAGGCTCCAGCGGCTCCTGCCCCAGCTTATTTAAAGGCGGCAGCTGAAGATCTTCTCCCATCTGAAAAAGATGCATCGTCCCGAACTGGCGAACATCCGTGTAACGCAGCTCAGTTCCATCCGTAAAATGAAAAATCACATGTGTATGC
This sequence comes from Paenibacillus sp. FSL E2-0190, assembly GCF_037992965.1. NCBI lineage: Bacteria > Bacillati > Bacillota > Bacilli > Caryophanales > Paenibacillaceae > Paenibacillus > Paenibacillus sp. FSL E2-0190. The sequence goes on along the minus strand of NZ_CP150306.1, from coordinate 2,244,110 downwards.
TTGTCCAGTGGGTCATCATTTGAAAAAAGTCCGTAACGGCCTTCCATCCGTAAATGTGACACAAGCACCAGACCATCCAGCACAATACGCAAAAACTTTCCTCTTCGTTCAACTTTTACAATGCTATGACCTGCCAGCAGGTGGGCAAAAGCCTGAATATCATCCGGACGCTGAATAATCCGCGCCAACCGGACGGTTACATTCTCTATCTGCTTTCCATTAACTAACTCATTAAGTGTTCTCTTGACTGTCTCTACTTCCGGTAATTCCGGCATGATGTCTTCACCTCAACTACATTATAGCTGATATGCACACCTTAAAGGGAGTCTATTTCGCCTCGTACCAGTTACTTCCAAAGCTGACCTCTGCCTTAAGCGGCACAGATAACTTCAGAGCTCCACCCATTACTTCCGGCAAAAGCGTCTTCATAAGCTCCATTTCATCCTCTGGCACCTCGAATACAAGCTCATCGTGTACTTGAAGCAGCATACGGCTCTTAAGCCCACGATCAAATAATGCCTTGTCCATATGCACCATCGCCAGCTTGATTATATCCGCTGCTGTTCCCTGTATAGGTGTATTCATTGCTGTCCGCTCCGCAAAAGAGCGCAGATTAAAGTTCTTCGCATTAATCTCCGGCAGATAACGGCGACGTTCGAGCAATGTGGTCACATAACCATACTTTCGTGCCTCCACTACAATATCGTCCATATAGCGGCGCACACCCTGATAAACCTCAAAATACTGTTCAATAAATTGCGCGGCTTCCTTACGCGGAATATTCAGATTCTGCGAGAGACCGTAATCACTGATCCCGTAGACGATCCCAAAGTTAACGGCTTTTGCGGCACGGCGCATATTACTGTCCACCTGTTCTGCGGTCACACCGAACACATCCATCGCTGTCTTCGTGTGAATATCCATATCATGCAGAAAGGCTTCCTTCATCCGCTCATCGCCGGAAATATGTGCCAGCACACGCAGTTCGATCTGCGAATAGTCGGCTGCTAAGATGGACCAGCCCGGTTCGGACGGAACGAATACCTTGCGGATTTTGCGTCCTTCCTCTAGACGAATCGGGATATTTTGCAAGTTCGGGAATTGGCTGCTAAGCCGTCCTGTAGCGGCAATTGTCTGCCGATAGAATGTATGCACCTTCCCTGTGTTCGGGGAAATTTCTTTAAGCAGCCCCTCTACGTAGGTAGATTGCAGCTTTGCAATTGTGCGATATTGCAGAATCAAACGCACCACATCGTGGTATGGCGCCAGTTTCTCAAGCACTTCGGCATCCGTGGAATAACCCGTCTTCGTCTTCTTGACGACAGGCAGACCTAGCTTTACAAACAAGATTTCACCCAGCTGCTTTGGTGAGTTCAAATTAAACTCAGTGCCACAAATCTCGTATATTTCACTGACCAATTTGGAAATTTGCGCCTCGAATTCTTTTCCAAGCTCTTTAAGATCACCAGCATTGACTGCAATCCCCTGTTTCTCCATATCCGCCAAAATCCGTGACAAAGGCATTTCCAGATCCTCGAATAGCCCTGTCATTGCGGTCTCCACCAGCTCCTGCTGTTGCTTCTGTGCGATTCCAAGAACCGTTGCACTCTTTCGTGCAACGTGATTTCCTAAAACTTCAAGCTCAGGGATTTTGTATTTGGCACCTTTACCAAATACCTCTTCATCAGGAGAGAGCCGCGGCAAGCCGTATTTAGCAGTGAGATCATTTAGATTCTGATTAGCCTCCGTAGGATCAAGCAAATAAGCCGCCAGCTGCACATCATGGGCTGCACCTGCAAAAGCAATTCCCTGCCAGTGTAGAGCCAAATCAGCGCGGTGAAGATCATATCCACTTTTCGGAGCCTTTTCATCTCCTAGCCAATCACGCAGCTTCGCAGCGGCCGGTTTATGCAGTAATTCAAACGGCACATAGTAATGCCGCTCCAGAGAGGACAATCCTATTCCGATTACCTCGGCACGATGCGGATTATCTCCATACGATTCCACATGCAACGCCGAAATATCAGCCAGGGCTTCACTGAGCTCCTTAAGTTCTTCTTCACTTACGATCGTAATATCAAGTGCCGCAGCTTCTACTTCAGCTGCACTCTCCTCACCCTCGGCAACAGGAGCATAAGCACTAAGCGACAAACGTTCCAACAATGATTTAAATTCCAGCTTGGCAAGCGCTGGTCCGGCTGTATCCGCTGAAATTCCATTGAAGACCATGTCTTCCCACGAATGCTCAAGCGGTACTTCACGATAGATGGTCGCTAATTTTTTACTCATCACCGCATCTTCCGCATGGGTTTCCAGTTTCTCTTTCATTTTACCCTTTAGCTCACCGGTTCCAGCTAAGACACCTTCCACTGATCCAAATTGATGCAGCAGCTTCAAAGCTGTCTTCTCACCTACGCCGGGTACTCCCGGGATGTTATCACTTGCATCGCCCATCAGCCCTTTAAGATCAATGATCTGCTCAGGGGTTAGGTCATATTTCTCCCGGATTTGTTCCGGCCCATAAAGCTCAACTTCGGTGACCCCTTTGCGGATTAAAGCAACGGTCGTATGTTCAGAGGCCAGCTGCAACATATCCTTGTCTCCCGACACGATCATAACCTGCCGTCCCGCTTCATCCGCCTGGCGTGAAATGGTGCCAATAATATCATCAGCCTCATAATTGCCAATTTCAAACTGCGGTACACCTAAATTAGTCAGCAATTCCTTCAACAAAGGGAACTGCTCGGAGAGTTCCGGCGGTGTTTTTTGCCGGCCGCCCTTATAATCTTGATAACCTTCATGCCGAAAAGTAACTTTCCCTGCATCGAAAGCGACAATCATATGTGTCGGTTTATGTTCTTCGATTAAACGAAGCAGCATCGTTGTAAATCCGTACACCGCATTTGTCTGTTGCCCTGCTGTATTCGTCAGCGGGGGCATCGCAAAAAAAGCACGGTAAATAATATTGTTTCCATCTATAAGTATCAACTTGTCCATAGTGCACCTCGCCTTTTTCATGCTTACTCCTTACATCTTACCATATGCCCTGTACAAGTAGAAACGGCTTTACCAACCTAAACAGTGGGATAAGCTGATATGTTAAGGATATACAACAAGTAGCCGCCCTTTTAAAAGGGCGGCTACTTAGTTTAACTAAAGATATAACAAAAGCTGTGTAAGTGCAAATTACTGATTCAAGTCCGGACGGCTGCCTGTGACCAGATAAACAACACTCTCACCAATGTTAGTCGCATGATCGGCAATCCGTTCAATATAACGGCCTACCAGCGTTAATAACATAGCTTGGGATACAGAATCCGGTTTTGCCACCATATAACTATATAGCTCATTGATCATCGAACCATATAATTGATCGACCTGATCATCATCTTGTGCCATTCTATAAGCCAGATCCGTGTTCTCATCCAGATAAGACTGGATAGCCTCATCAATCATGGTCGTCACAATTTCCGCCATACGTGGAATGTCTACAAGCGGCTTGATCAGCTGCTGTCCATGGATGCGCATAGTTGCTTTCGCAACATCAATAGCCAAGTCACCCATACGTTCCAAATCGCTAGATATTTTGAAAGCAACGATAATGCGGCGCAAATCTTTTGCTACAGGCTGCTGTGTAATAATTAGCCGTGAGCCAATTTCCATGATTTTATCTTCCATGGCATTCAGCTGCAAATCTGCTTTAATGATTTCCTGAGCGCGCACAGTATCAAGATTCTGTAAAGCAACAATTGCTCCACCAAGAGCATCTATTACATGTTCACCCATCTGCTGCAGCAGACTGCGCAGCTCTTCCAAATCTTTATCAAATTCTTTTCTGCGAATCATAGTAAGAGCGATCCTCCTCATTAATGTATGGTCAGCTTGCCATTTCCAAGGACGAGCGCCCTTGTAGCCCGTATCAGCCGAAACGTCCAGAAATATAATCTTCGGTGCGGGAATCCTTAGGAGTAGAGAACAACACCTCTGTATCCGCCGCCTCTACAATTACACCATTCAAGAAAAACACGGTTCGACCAGATACACGTGCCGCCTGATGCATGTTATGAGTAACCATAACGATTGTATACTTACTTCTTAATTCCTGTACAAGCTCCTCTATCTTGAGCGTAGACACAGGATCAAGTGCAGACGTTGCCTCATCCATGAGCAGAATATCCGGCTGTACTGCCAAAGCTCGGGCGATACACAGCCGTTGCTGCTGTCCGCCGGACAAGCTAAGGGCAGATTTTTTCAGAAAATCTTTAACTTCCTCCCACAGCGCGGAATGACGCAGACTTTGCTCTACAATCTCATCCAGTTCGCTCTTTGAACGAATGCCGTGCAGGCGAGGACCATAAGCTACATTGTCGTAAATCGACTTCGGAAAAGGATTGGGCTGTTGGAATACCATGCCCACCTGCTTACGCAGGCTTTCTACCTCTACCTCGTCACTATAAATATTTTTGCCGCCGATGTTTACAGTTCCTTCAATACGTGTACCAGGAATCATATCATTCATACGATTCAGCGTGCGCAACAGAGTGGATTTTCCGCAACCGGAAGGTCCAATAAAAGCAGTAACCTGTTTCTCCGGAATTTGCAGATTCACATTCTTCAGTGCGTGAAATGACTCATAGTAGAGATCAAGTTTCTCTATGTCAATGATGGATTTCATTAGTATTTACGTCTCCTTCTCATCATCTTCGTTCTCCATAATAAGCTTTTAATGTAAATACAGTTGGAGAGAAATGTTAACGCAATGTAAAATTGGTGAAGATGAATTAGTCCACGTGATAGTATTCCCTACAATTCGGCGTGTAATCTCACCTGAATCTTGTTTATGAACGGGATAAAGAAGAAAACTCCAGTCATGCTAAATGACCGGAGCTCTCTTTTTGTTAACAACTAATTTATAACCTACACCTCGAATGGAATCGATATGGACGGATTCTGGATCTAGCTCAAGCTTTTTACGAAGTGAACTTACGTGCACATCAACGGTGCGCTGTCCACCAATATAATCAAAGCCCCATACAGCGTTCATAAGATCATCTCTTGTCAGCACTACCCCTGGTTTACGAGCCAAATATAACAATACCTCGAACTCTTTCGGTCGCAGGTTAATGCTATGTCCACCTAAGGAAACTTCATACCGCTCAGGATAGATTTCTAGTTGTCCCAGAATGATCGTAGAAGCAGATATAGGTGTCTCTTGTGGAGCCTCCTCAGCAAGACCGGAAATCCGCCGCAATACAGCGCTCACTCTTGCAAGCAATTCGGATACCCCAAAAGGTTTGGTTATATAATCATCAGCACCGGATTTCAGCCCTCTAACCACATCTTCTTCAGCATTTTTAGCAGTCAATACGATAATAGGTGTGCGGATACCTTGTCCACGCAATTTATCAAGGATGTCAATGCCATTCATTCCTGGCAGCATCAGATCCAATACGATCAAGTCAAAAGGTTCCCTCGTCGCACGATCATATCCTGCCGTTCCATGATCCTCTACCGTCACCTCGTAACCTTCCTGCGTTAAGTTATAGGACAGCAGCCGGGCTAGTGTCGGTTCGTCTTCAATGACAAGCAATCGTTGAGCCATAGGTTCCCCCGTCTTCCATATAGTTTGATTTTTACAAAACAGCAACAAAACCATCATATCACCGTAATGTTAACTTAGTGTAAAATTGAAAAAGTGAATTTACAAAAATCTAATCGGTCTTTTCTTCCTGCAGTAAAGGCAATTCAATCACAAAGGAACTTCCGATTCCCAAATCACTTTCAACTGAAATCACTCCATGGTGCATATCTACCAAATGCTTTACAATAGACAGCCCCAATCCGGTTCCACCGGAGCTTCTGGATCTTGCCTTATCCACCCGGTAAAAACGTTCAAAAATACGCGGAAGATCTTTTTTAGGAATCCCCATACCTGTATCGCTAACAGTAAATTGAACATTTTCGGAGCCGTCTGGTTTCAGTAGACTCTTAACGTAGACCTTTACGTTTCCGCCTTCATGTGTGTAATTAATCGCATTAGAGAACAGATTCATAAAGATTTGACGCAGCTTATCCTCATCCGCCTCAATGAATAGCTCCTCAGGAACCTCTACATTAAGACTAATGTTTTTCTTCTCAGCGACTTTACTGATGGTTCCCAGCACGGAATCAAAGAATTCAATGATATGAACCGGTGAGCAATCGAGCTGCACCCGTTTTGATTCGATTTTAGATAATTCCAGAATATCTCCAATCAAGCGATTTAAACGCTCGTTCTCATCATAAATAATTTGCAGGAAGGATCTCGCCGTCTTCTCATCTTTAACTCCGCCACCCAGTAAGGTCTCGGCAAACCCTTTGACCGCTGCAACCGGAGTCTTGAGTTCATGCGATACATTAGCTACAAATTCACTACGCATCCGCTCCAAACGGCGAATTTCCGTAACCTCTTGCAATAGGAAAAGCATACCTCTGTACGTACCATCCTGGATCATCGGAACCGCGTCCATCCGTACAATTCGCTCTCTTGGGTTATAAATACTTCGTTCTTCATGAATCGGCTCCCGGCTTAACACCCCTTCTTCAAGCAGACGGGTTAGCTCATAATGCCGTTTTAACTCTTTGTACGAATGACCCGCCATTTCACCGTTACTGACATCAAGCATTCGCTCTGAAGCCCGATTAAGCAGCGCAATCTCTTCTTCCGCATTGATCATTATGATGCCGCCAGTCATATTATCCAGCACGCTTTGCAGCAGATCCTCATTATCACGAATCGTCTTAAGCTGGTCTTGAAGACTGTCTGCCATCGCATTAATCGCTGTAGCCAGCTGTCCAACTTCATCTTTACGCTTCAAATGAACTCTGGCATCATAATCCAGATCGGTAATCCGCCGGGCAACTCTTGTGATTTGCTCCAGCGGGGAAGTCATGCTTGAAGCTACTTTATAGCTCACAATAGTTGCTGACAAGAACAAGATAATTAGACCTGCAGCCATGATCATCCAAGCATGCTTAAGACCTTGCGTTACAGCATCAAGTCCCATTGAGACCCGAATATAGCCGTCAAATCCCTGATCAGAAGTTACCTTTCCAGCCACATATAACATCTCATGCTTTAGAGTTTCGCTGTAACGGATTGCCCGTCCAGTTCCCTCTTTCGCAGCCCCTATCTCTTCTTCACGATTGGAGTGGTTGTCCATTTCCAAGGGGTTTTTCTCAGAATCGCCAATTACTTTACCCGACTTTGTAATAAACGTTATCCGAGAATCTAAAAGTTTAGAAATATGCTCCGCCTGTTCAGTGTAATACGGGATCGCATTCGAAGAATTCATATCAACAAATTCCAGTGTGCCTGAGAGCAAGCTTATTTCCCGGGACATATTCTCTTCCAGAGCAGTTATATGGGAGCTCTTAAACAGATGAGCCATCGTAAATCCAGTACCAATCATGGAAATACCGATTAAGGCCATAAGTATAAACGTAAGACGAGCACGAAACGGTTTCATCTGAAATTTGCCTCTCCCTTTATCATTGTATCTTTTATCCTAACTTCATTTTCTTCAAAATACCAGTACGACTATGACCGTGACATAAGCCCCCCAGAGTAGATTATATAAAAATAACAGCCCGAGTTGATTAACTCTGGACTGTTACTTTGTATTACTTTTGTAAAAACACATGAGTTTATTCTGTACGGGTGGCAAGAAACCACTGATTACCCTGACGGTCTCTAACCCCTGCTCCTCTTTCTCCATAGGATTTATCCAGTGGTTCTTCAATAATAGAAGCCCCGGCATCCAGGCACTTGCGGTAGGTCTCATCAACATTTCTTACATAAAGATGAATGGCAAGCTGTACCGGTGAATACTTTTCATTCGCTTCGGAAATCTCAATGATGGAATCACCGATTCTGACCTCGGCATGCCTAATCCTTCCCTCATCATTTCGCAGCATATCAATAATTTTGGCATCAAAGCAGTGCACAACAAAATCTATCAATTGGTCTGCATCTTCCGCAATAAAATACGGCGTAACGTTAAGAAACCCATTTCTAATATAATGTGGTGCCATTCGTTGTCCTCCTTTAGACAGGCAAAAACGCCTTCGGCGTTCCTTAAGGATCATTTATAGTCTGGACATATAAATCCTTATAATTTGATTAAAACCCATGGAAAAGCCATTCAGAGAATCTGCCCTCCTCATGACTTATCCACCGGTTGTAACCCCATTTATTTAAACACTGGCTCCTTGAATTGAGTCAATTTAGCTGCAGAATCTTTTTCCACATCCGCATGCAGACTGTTGCCGTGAGCATCCATCGTCACAATCGCTGCAAAACCCTCCACATCGAGATGCCACATCGCCTCAGGAATACCAAATTCCATAAAATCAACAGCGTTGACCTTCTTAATACACTCAGCATAATACTGGGCGGCTCCACCAATCGCATTGAGGTATACCCCGCCGTGCTCCTGCAACGCTTTTAACGTTTTTGGACCCATACCACCTTTTCCGATGACTGCACGGATTCCAAATTTTTTGATGATATCGCCTTGATAAGGCTCTTCACGAATGCTCGTAGTTGGGCCCGCAGCTTTTACATGCCAGCCTTCCTCATCTTTCATCATCACAGGACCACAATGATAAATCACAGCCCCTTCCAGATCTACCGGAGACTCATGATCCATTAAATATTTGTGCAAAGCATCACGGCCTGTATGCATTTCACCGGATAAAATAACCACGTCTCCAACACGCAGACTACGGATATCCTCTTCACTTATCGGCGTTGTAAGACGTACTTCCCGCGACTCAGAGGCCGGGCTGTTAGCTCCCTCAGCAACTACTGCTTCAGATTCATGTGCCCCTTCATCATCTACAGATATCCCTGTACCACTCTCATACAACCAATCCTCTATATTGCCTGTGGATGGATCAACCAGCACCCCTTGGCGGCGGAAGGCCCAACAGTTATAAGCAACGGATACGAAAAAGCTAGCTGGCAGACGATTCATTACGCCAACCTTACAGCCCAGCAGCGATACTTCACCACCAAAGCCCATCGTGCCAATTCCAAGCTTGTTAGCATTCTCCATAATATAGTCTTCCAGCTTACTAAGGTCTTCTATTGGATTAACATCCTCCACTTTGCGGAACAGCTGCTTCTTAGCCAGCTCGTAGCCAGTCGTACGGTCACCGCCGATACCCACGCCAATAAAACCGGCACTACATCCTTGTCCCTGCGCCTGATATACCGCGTGTAAAATACATTTACGGATTCCGTCAAGATCCCGACCCGCTTTGCCGAGTCCTTCTAATTCTGCCGGGAGACTGTATTGAATATTTTTATTCTCGCAGCCTCCACCCTTCAGAATAAGTCTAACGTCTATTTTATCCTCTTCCCATTGTTCGAAATGAATGACTGGTGTGCCTGCACCCAAGTTATCTCCGCTATTCTCACCTGTTAATGAATCTACAGAATTGGGACGAAGTTTACCATTCTTGGTCGCTCGTACAATGGCATTATGAATATCTTTTTTCATCTCAATCTGATTGATTCCCACAGGGGTGTGAATGATAAATGTAGGCATTCCCGTATCCTGACAGATCGGAGACACTTGCTGCTCAGCCATTCCGATATTTTGCGCAATCGTGGTTAAAGCAAGACCGGACCGGGTAGCCCTGTCTTCCAGCGCGCGACCTTTTGCAACTGCCCGGCGTACATCTCCCGGCAAATTCGTGGAAGTTTCTACGATAAGGTTATAAATACTGTCTTCAAAATGCTGCATCTTCATTCAAGCTCCTCTCGGCAGTTCCAGGTTATCTAAAGTTTGATACAATTAGTATAATAATATCATACCTAGCACCGCATGAAAGGGGTTACTTTAAAATTGAGCTACCATTTTTCTGCCTATCTATATCGTCTTCAGTATATTCAGCGCTGGAGCTTGATGCGCAGCACCGCACCGGAGAACGTCGCTGAGCATTCTTTTCATGTTGCATTGCTCACACATATGCTCTGTTCCATCGGTAATGTTCATTTTGGACGTTCACTAAACGCGGAACGAGCAGCAACCATAGCTCTGTTCCATGATGCCAGCGAAGTGTTCACAGGTGACATCGCCACGCCGGTAAAATACAACAATCCTCGCTTGCTCACCAGCTTCCGGGAAATGGAGAAAGTTGCGGCTGATCGCTTAACTGGAATGATTCCATCAGAGCTGAAAAGCATCTACACTCAGCTTATACGACCGGAAGACAGCCCTCCCGATTCGGAGGACATTCTGCTGCACAGCTATGTGAAAGCCGCTGATCGGCTGGATGCTTATTTGAAATGCGTATGGGAAGTTGCTGCAGGAAACCGAGAATTTGCCGCCGCGAAGGAGCAGACAGCAGCAAAACTTCGTGGGCTTGACCTGCAGGAAGTGGATTATTTTCTGACTCATATGGCACCGAGTTTCGAAATGTCTCTCGATGAGCTCTCTGCCGGAAACTAAACACCCTCTATACAATAAAAAATGGACCTCCGCATGAATCTCGCAGGGGTCCATTTAGTGATTAATAATTGATAATACAAGCGTTACGTTGTTGATTCGGTCAGGATATCCCAGTCTTTAAAAATGGGCTGCAAACCCTTCGTATATAGCATTTCCGTAATCTCCTGCACACTACGGCTATCGGATATTTCGAATTGCGGAGTTCCCCCTGCATTAGTGTGACCGCCCACCTCAGTAGTGACCCCGGCTGACATCTTTGTTATTCCTAGATGAATTAAATGATCGCGTAGAGAGGCAGGCTCTCGTGTAGATAAAGTAATGCCCGAACGGGGTAAAAATAACCGGTATGCCAAAATAATCTGCACTAGCGATCGGTCGGTAACATCACACTCCGGGTTAAATTCCCCTAAATAAGGCCGAAACCGTGGAGGTGACAGACTGATCTCGCAATCTGGATACCGATCCTGCAAATAGCGGGCATGCATGGCACTTTGGAATGCCTCTTGCCGCCAATCATACATCCCGAGCAACGTACCAATATTCACAGAACGAAAACCTGCCTGACAGCCGCGTTCAGGTGCATCCAGGCGATTCCGGTAGTTTCTTTTAGGCCCTTTAACATGCAGCTTTCTGTAAGTCTCCTGGTGGTACACCTCTTGGTATAGTGTTAATCCATCCACCCCTGCTTGAAGAAGCTCTTTATATTCTGCAGTTGATAGAGGATTTATCTCAATACTGACAGAGGAAAAAAATTCCCTAAGTACATCTACACAATCCTTAATATATGAGACAGGATTCTCCCGGCGCGATTCACCAGTCAAAATGAGGATATGCCGCAGACCTGTAGCTGCAATCTTCTCAGCCTCCCTGCGAACCTCCTCCAAGGACAGCTTTTTACGCGGAAAATCATAAATGGAGCTGAAGCTGCAGTAGGTACAATGATTCACACAAAAATCCGCAAGATACATCGGTGTGAACAGCTGCATCGAATAACCAAAATGTGCACGGGTCAGTCGCTGTGCAGCCAACGCCATCTCCTCTAGCAGCGGCGTTGCTGCCGGAGAGAGCAATGCCAGCAAATCATTTTCGTTCAGCTTGTCTTTTCCAAGCGCCCGCCTAACGTCATCCTCCCGGAACTCCTTCCACAGCTGCTCATAAGGATACTGCTCCAAGCGGGCCAGTGTGTCAAAAAAGCTCATGCTAATCTTCCCTCCTTTCGTGACCTATCAAATTCAGTTCAAAAATCCAGTCAACGGTGACGAAGCAAAAGCAACTTCTTCTACAGGACCGAGTCCTGCCAAATAAGCTTTGCGGCCAGCGGATATCGCCTCGCGGAACGCTTCCGCCATGACGAGCGGATTACGTGCCGTTGCAATAGCCGTATTAAGCAGAACAGCAGCGGCCCCCATCTCCATTGCTTCCGCCGCTTCCGAGGGCTTGCCAATCCCGGCGTCTACAATAATCGGCAAATTCACTTCTTCAATAAGAATACGCACAAGCTCCTTAGTGCGCAGGCCGCGATTCGTCCCGATCGGCGCACCAAGCGGCATCACAGCAGCAGCACCGGCATCTCTCAGACGTAAAGCAGCCGAAAGGTCCGGACTCATATATGGCAATACTACAAAACCCTCCGCTGCTAAAATCTCTGTAGCTCGTATGGTCTCCAGATTATCTGGAAGCAGGTATTTCTGATCATTGATCACTTCGATCTTGACCCAGTTCCCCAGTCCCGCAGCTCTTGCTAATCTTGCAATACGGACTGCCTCTTCCGCTGTACGCGCTCCTGAGGTATTAGGCAGAAGAGTCATGTGGCCGGGAATGTGGTTCATGATATTTTCTGCTCCACCTTGCGGGTCCACTCGGCGAAGCGCTACAGTAATCACCTGAGAACCAGAGCTTGCGATCACTTCGGGGATCAACGTATTCCGGCTATATTTTCCGGTTCCGATAAATAATCTACTGGTTAATTCGATACCGCCAATATGTAACGGGTCATGCATGAAATTACCTCCCTTTGGTTCTTATAAATTTCTCAAAATTCTATACCGCTCCATCTCAACCCCCACCAACAAAGTGCACCAGTTCCAAACGATCATCCTCGCTCAGAGCAGTACTTTCATAATTCTCCTTACTGACAATTTCTCCATTCAGCTCAATGATCATCAGACGACCTGACCACTCAGGAAGACTGATCAAATCAGCTATAGTTTGAATACCACCAGAACACTCTGCGGATTTCCCGTTAATCAACAGCTTCATTCTGAATCACCCCCTTCGCCCGTGCTGTTACCTCCAGGCTATGAATGAACCGCCTTATGAATAGCTTTGGCGGCCTCATAAGGATCATCCGCTCCGCAAATACCGGACATCACAGCAACTCCTGCCGCACCTTTCCTGATGATCTGCGCCGCATTAGCGGGGCTAATTCCGCCAATCGCAATTACAGGAATAGAGCTGGTCTTCACCGTTTCTGCAAGCAGCTCTAACCCACGTGCGGGCAGCCCTAACTTGCTATCCGAGGGAAATACATGACCAAACAAGCAATAATCAGCTCCCTGCTCTGAGGCATTCGCCGCTTCTTCCGGAGAATGAACCGATCTCCCCAGCCGAAGCTGAGGTGCAATTCGCCGGGCTGTACCCGGACTCAGACTGTGCCAGGCCAACTGAACCCCCGCGGCACCAGCTGCCAAGGCTACATCTATTCGGTCGTTGATTATCAGTTTGGTAGCGGGCATACCGGCAGCCAACAGCTCCTGTGCCGCAGCGAGTAGTTCGTGTGCAGGACATTGCTTATCTCTCAGGTGAATATAATCGACCCATATCTGCACCGTGACAGCTAGTTCAACAAAATGTCTCAGTTGCAGCTTGCCGTCTGATATTAGATGGATCTCAGCTTGCAATATCACGATCTCCTCTCTCACTTCCCTATAGGTCAGTAAAAAACAAAAAAACTGCCTCCCGTAAGGAAGGCAGTCAGAATCTGTATATAGACGGCACTATAAATAGCCCGATAACAGAAATTCGTCCTCCACTTCCCTACGCTGGTCTTAACCAGATCAGGTTCAAAGGGTCCGGAAATCCATTCCGTCTCAGCCAATCGGCACCCCTAGTGACATAAATATACAATTTTAAAATGCTAACGTGGTTTATAGTAACATATTTTTTTATTGAAATACACCCATTTATTCACATTAGCTGTACTGATCTAACCGTTTACTACCTCGCCACCATTTACATGAATAACCTGTCCAGTCACATAACTGGAATCGTCAGAGGCCAGATATACATAGGCTGGTGCCAGCTCTTCTGGTTGTCCAGGCCGTTTCATAGGCTGTGTACCTCCAAACTCGCTAACCTGTTTTGCATCAAAGGTAGAGGGAATCAGCGGTGTCCAGATTGGACCTGGTGCAACACCGTTTACCCGTATGCCCTTCTCTGCCAGATTCGTGGACAAGGATCGTGTGAAGCTAAGAATAGCTCCTTTAGTTGATGAATAGTCCAGCAGCTGCGGGCTTCCGCGATAAGCGGTAATTGAAGTTGTATTTATAATGGTAGATCCTGCTTTTAAATGAGGCATAGCTGCTTTTGTTAAATAGAACATCGCAAATATATTCGTACGGAAAGTACGCTCAAGCTGCTCGGAAGTAATATCCTCGATCTTAGCTTGCGGATGTTGCTCTGCCGCGTTATTGATGAGAATATCAAGCTTTCCTAAGCCCTCCACCGTCTGTTTAATAAGATCCTTACAGAATTTCTCGTCACCGATATCACCTGGAATTAGGATACATTTGCGGCCTTCCTGCTCGACCTGACGTTTAGTTTCCTCTGCATCTGAGTGTTCATTAAGATATGAAATGACCACATCAGCGCCTTCTTTAGCAAAAAGCACAGCAACTGCACGCCCAATTCCGCTGTCTCCACCGGTAATTAATGCCGCCTTGTCTTGCAGTTTACCTGCTGCTTTATAATTTGCCGGCTCGTATTTGGGCAGCGGCGTCATTTCACTCTCAATCCCTGGCTGATGATGCTGCTCCTGTGGGGGTAAGGTTTTTGTAGCTTGTTTATTGTTGCCTGACATCTTCCCTATCTCCTCTCGTTAAGCAAATTGATAGTTAACTGATCGTCTTAGGATGGCACAACTATGCACGTTTATACGCTGGGTTTGTCATTTTCTTAAATTGCTTTACGAATCTTACTTACCACAATGAAAGTAGAAATAAACAACCGTGAGAGATACACTGCTGTAAGTGGAGAGGAATTCACTGCATACAAATAGACACAGCATCGCTGCTGTGCCTTGAATTGTTCACCCTGACTATTTTAGAGAAGAAACATGATTTTCTGCATTCACTTCATGTTCCAGCACCCACATAAAGTACAGAGCTTTGGCCGCTTTCTCCCGGGTCACTATAGCTTTAGGTTCTAGTTCTGTCCCATTGACCATTTCGCCTCTGGCAATCCCCACTTCAGATCTAATGAGTCCTAATTCATATGCACTTTTCACTTTTGAAATTAAATAAGGAGAAATGTCCGCTGTATCAACAAGCTGCGTCCAGGATACAAGAGGATAGTACATCGCACCTCTAGCTCCTGGCTCCAGATTCGAATCATAGCCAGGATCTCCTGGCACTACTGCTATGCCGTTATAATCAGTCATGTACTTAGGTTTATTAGCAAACTTTATTTGGTAAACGTCATAGAGAATAGCACCCATCGTTTCACGTGACAGCTTACCTTTCGGATAATAGGCAAGATCTGATCTTTCCACTTTCATTAACTTAGAAATACTGCGTGTGAATTCAGCAACTGTCATCACCGTATCCGGATTAAAATTTCCTTGACGGTCTTTGCCCATTACTCCCAGCTGGATTAATTTCTCAATTTGATTACGGTAATAAGCAGCTTCCCCAGTCGTCGTATCATTCGTTATTTCCGGAAAAATCTTACCCCAGTTCCCTGTTAGTGCCGCATGCTTAACGTTCCCTTTAAGGTAAGCAGTAATGGAGGCAGCAGTAGAATCGCCAGTAGCACCTTTCTCTACAAGCTCCGTAACAATCATCCGCGAAAATTGTTTGGAGAGCGCTTCTTTAAAATGAGTCCCATCGACTTTCTTTGAAGGATGCCCGTTAGCGTAACTTCCGTCATTTGTTTTGCCTGGCGTTTCTCCGGCTTCAATTGACATGAAGAGGGATGTTATTGCTTCTACACCGATCTCGTTATAATATTTCAGACTTTCCGAGTTAAGGTCAATAAGTGTAACTCCAGATTCATCTGCGACCCGTTTAAGAATATCTACAAACTTTCTTGATTTAAAAGAATTTTCATAGATATATCCCGGACTTGCATTCCCTTTAATTCTGGACATTGGGGTTACCAGTACTGGTATCATACCCCGGGCTTGAATCGCAGGGAGATAGACTGCTTTAAGGTAATTTTCATACATTGCTTCTGTCGAACCTCTGCCGTAACGTCTGAACTCATCTGCGCTCTCATCATTGTGTCCGAATTGAATAAACACATAATCCCCAATGCTGCCATTCAGTAAAATGTCGTTCAGTCGACCTTCTGTATAGGCATTTTTAAACGAGCGTCCCCCCATGGAATAGTTAGTTACACTCAATTTATGTTGATTAAACATACTGCCAATAATCTGGCCCCAACCACTCATTGGTGCTTCGTCGAAGGTGTAGGACTTGACCGTAGAATCTCCAAGTATAAATAAATTCGGAAGAGCTCCAACTGCTCTATGCTGAGGCAAAATCGGTTCCAGTATGATCTCCTCAATCCCCACAGCTGTGTTCACTTTGTTCGGTTCGATCTCAATATCTATATGGTCACGGCCGTTTACATACGTATAAGTCCACTCTTTCCCTTTGGCTACAGCCGTATGCTTGACGGGTACAAGCTTTGCAGCGTCCCAATGTCCACTTTTCAACAAGCGGCTGGTCTGCATTCCGGATACTGACACGATCCCATCCTCTGCGTCAGAAGTCGTTTTTACATATACGTTGTAGGTTCCAGGGGGAGCATCCATTCGAAACGCCATTCCGTAGTTGTTATAATTATCTTTCTCAGATTTAGGTTCAGCAAAAAAAATAGGTTCTGTGATGAAAAAACCTGTTCCATCGGATGTAATTGAGTCGGTGTGCACTTCTCTGGCGGGTAAAGCGTTGGTCTCTTGAACAAAACCATAACCTAAAGATGAGTCATACAATTGTGCACCGCGATTAGGATCATACCTAACGGATTGATATCCTGTTTTAACTTGGTTTGTAAAATTGAACTTGTATACGCTTGCAATTTGGGTTGGAGGTTGCCACTCTGCCCCATCTTTTATAAAGGCTGCCTCTGTTGTACCGTGAGTAAGAGTCAATGAAGCCATTAGTAAAGAAGATAAGATTAGTATATTCCTACACAACTTTCCCACTTCATTACACTTCCTTCCGTTTCTCGAAATACTTCCCTAGGTTCCTCCATTATCCCTGTTCTCTAAAGTGATTCAAATGATGATTTCATTCTTTTTTTTGACCTTTTGTAAAGAAAACTATGGAATGATCAACGGCTCGCACTGCAAAACGGTCATATGTATAGGTATCCTTGATATAATTAAGAACATCCCTATTGATCCTAAGGAGGAGAACTCCTATCGCTTACAAAGTCAGCTTTCCGAACATTATGAGTACACTGCAGCTGATCGGTGTTCATTATCGTGTAGCAGAACCTGGGTGGGCATACCCTGATCATCATCACAAAATCTTCGAACTATTGTATTGCTACGACGGCAACTCCCATCAATATGTAGAAGGAAGTTCCATTGCCTTTGGTAAAGGAGATTGGTTAATTATTCCACCTGGCTTACGTCATTATGTAGTTAATTCTGGCCTGAGCAACTATATCTACCTCTCCTTTCATTTCGATATTGACGATTTAAAGTTTCGTGATTGGTTTCAGTCTCAAGCTGTACAGAAATGGAATAACCAGCAAATGCAGCATTCGGGATTAAATCACCAACTGGAACATTTGGATGAATTTATTAAGAACAATATTCTCGCCACGACGGCCTCCACTGGATTTCCCGAGGAAATTGAAGAAATGATTCTTGTAAAAGAAAGGCTTCGTTTGCAAGCGATCATCCTGATGATTTTGACTGAACTCATTGATGTACAGCTCTCGAATTCGGAGAATTCCAACGCAGCGCGACAAGCAAACTCTTTGTACGAGGTGGAAACTGCTCATCAGATCGAAAAATATATTGCAGCCAATATTCATTTGCCGGAGCTCACGGTTAATTTGATTACTGAGCAGCTTTGCTTAAGTCGGGTGCAGTGCCATAAGTTGTTTACAAAGGTATATAAGATATCTCCTAGGCAGTACATAACTAATCTAAGATTAAAGAAGTCAAAACATTTGCTGCTTCATACCGATTTAAAAATACAGATGATTTCTGAACAACTCGGGTTTGCTTCCCAGAGCCACTTCAGCCGACAATTCAAACGATGGACGGGTGTTTCTCCGTTAAATTACCGGCCGAAGTCTTATACGGATCCTATCAGGGATTAACGGAATGAAGATAAATTACCGGAACATACGAAAAACCCGCTCTCCATTACGGAGGCGGGTATAATTCGCTGTAAATTAAACTATGTCGTTAAACACCATAAAGAATACCATCAATAGCAATGACACCGTAAGTAGTGCACTAAGTGTGCGCAATTTGCCAGTCTCTGCGCTAACGTCGCGGTTCTCACGAATTCCAGCTGCTGCAAGACGCAAAGGCTTGCTCATAATACCGCCAAGCGCAAACATCGCTAGCAGTAACACAACAACAATAATCATCCACGCTACTGAATAATCACCTTTGGTCATCATGTAACCGCCTGTAAGGAGTTGGATCACCAATCCATACTGCGCAAAACGATTAAATCCGGTTACTGCACTTAACGTTCCTTCTTTAGCCCCAGACGACAGTTTCTCTGCACGTCCTAGGATGAAGGGTAGCACAAGGTAGAAGCCAAGTGCCAAGGTTCCGATCATATGTAAGAAAAACAAAACGTTCCAATCCATAACATATCTCCTCCGATTTAACTGTGATAATAGTTACATTTAATTATACCCATTATTGCTTAAGAAGAAAAGGAAACCCCCATTTTAAGTGAACAAAATGGGGGTTTCTTCATACCTCTGTCACAATCTATACAGTTAGCACAGCTGTTACGCTACGCACGGATTCAGCAGACTTATCTAAAGCCGCTTTTTCCTCAGCTGTAAGCTCCAGTTCAAAAATTTTCTCGATACCATTGGCACCAAGTAACGCCGGAACACCCATGAACAGGTTATCGTAGCCATATTCTCCTTCGAGCAAAGCGATAACCGGAATGATCCGTTTTTTGTCCTTCAAGATAGCTTCCGCCATCTGAACTAAAGAAGCCGCTGGTGCATAATAAGCACTACCATTCCCTAAGAGGTTAACAATCTCTCCGCCACCCACACGTGTACGTTGCACAATCTCATCAATACGCTCCGCAGATATCAATGTATCAATTGGAATGCCACCGACACTGGAATACCTTACGAGCGGTACCATATCATCGCCGTGTCCGCCTAATACGAAACCACGTACATCTTCAACAGATACCTTCAGCTCTTGTGCAATAAACGTGTTATAACGGGCTGTATCCAGCACTCCGGATTGTCCAATTACGCGACTCTTCGGAAAACCCAGCGCATTAAATGCCGCATAGGTCATAGCGTCAACTGGATTACTCAGAATGATTACGATGGAATCTGGTGCTACACGTTTTATGTTCTCGCATACCGACTTCACAATACCTGCATTGGTGTTCACGAGATCATCGCGACTCATTCCAGGTTTACGGGCAATCCCTGCAGTGATGATTACAATATCTGAATCCGCAGCATCTTCATAGCTTGAGGTTCCTGTAATTTGACTGTCAAATTTCTGTACAGGACCTGCTTCCAGCATATCTAGTGCCTTCCCCTTGGTTGTGTTCTCCATTTGTGGGATATCAAGCAGCACAACGTCACCAAGCTCCTTTTGAGCAAGCATAAGAGCTGTAGTAGCCCCAGTAAAACCGGCACCTACAACTGTAATTTTATAACGTTTGATTGCCAAGGATTCTCCTCCTAGAACGGTGTCGGTATAGCTTGTATTAGCTAAACTTCAATATATTCAGTTGGTTGAGCCAGCCTATCTTAGAGGTGATTAATAATCTCGTCGGCAAATGCAGAGCATTTCAGTTCAGTTGCGCCTTCCATCAGGCGGGCAAAGTCATAAGTCACGGTTTTGTTATTAATAGCTGTTTCCATACCTTTATAAATCAGATCTGCTGCTTCCTGCCAACCCAGATGCTCCAGCAACATTACGCCGGACAGAATCACGGAACCAGGGTTCACAACATCTTTGTCTGCATATTTAGGTGCGGTGCCATGAGTGGCTTCAAAAATCGCATGTCCAGAAATATAGTTAATGTTCGCTCCAGGAGCGATACCGATACCGCCGATTTGCGCAGCAAGCGCGTCAGACAGGTAATCCCCGTTCAGGTTCAAGGTAGCAATAACATCAAAATCAGTCGGACGAGTCAGAACTTGTTGCAATGCGATATCCGCAATGGCATCCTTGATGATAATTTTGCCCGCAGCTTCAGCATCCTTCTGAGCAGCATTGGCAGCAGCTTCACCTTCACGTTCTTTAATCACATCGTATTGATTCCAAGTGAAGACCTTATCTCCGAACTCTTGCTCAGCAACTTCATAACCCCAGTTTTTGAAGGCACCTTCAGTGAACTTCATGATGTTTCCTTTGTGCACAAGCGTTACGCTCTTGCGTCCGTGTTTGATCGCATATTCAATAGCAGCGCGTACCAAACGTTTTGAACCTTCGGAGGATACTGGTTTGATACCAATACCAGAAGTTTCAGGGAAACGGATTTTGTTAACTCCCATCTCTTTTTGCAGGAATTCGATGACTTTTTTCACTTCAGCAGAACCTTCTTGATATTCAATCCCTGCATAAATATCCTCCGTATTCTCACGGAAAATAACCATATCCACCAGCTCAGGACGTTTAACAGGAGAAGGAACCCCTTCGAAATAACGAACTGGACGCAGACATACGTACAAATCCAACTCTTGACGCAAAGCTACGTTCAATGAACGAATACCGCCTCCGATTGGAGTCGTAAGTGGACCTTTAATAGCTACAAAATATTCACGGATTGCCTCCAAAGTATCACTTGGCAGCCATTCGCCATATGTATTGAAGGCTTTTTCGCCAGCAAAAACTTCGTACCAAGCGATTTGCTTTGTGCCGCCATAAGCTTTAGTTACTGCTGCATCAAGTACGCGTTTGGAAGCCTTCCAAATATCACGGCCTGTGCCGTCACCCTCGATAAAAGGAATGATTGGATGATTAGGAACCTGCAGTTTACCATCTTTAATTGTGATTTGTTCGCCTTCTGTTGGCAGATCGAATTTTTCTAGTTTCAACATTTGAGTGTATTCCTCCTAAAGTTTTGTGGGATTTAATTTCTCATGGACAAGCCTCGAACAAAACTCTCTACGTATGAATATGCATTATTGCATATATTCTAGGGTTCATTCTACTAAACTTTAGGAGCAGCCCGCAAGGCTGCCCTTCTATCTTTCGTCTACTGGAACGTATTTCTGTTCAATCATACCTGTGTATTCTGCACGTGGCCGGATAATACGGTTATCTGTATATTGCTCCAGAATATGTGCAGTCCAGCCTGAAGTCCGGCTAATTGCAAAGATAGGAGTGAACAGCTCACGTTCAATACCCAGCTGTGTATAAACTGATGCCGAATAGAAATCAACATTCGGTTTAAGTCCCTTTTGTCCGGTAATCAATTCCTCGATATTTACGGACATATCATACAGCGTAGTATCATTTTTCATTGTGCCAAGTTCAAGTGACATTTTCATCAGGTGTTTAGCACGTGGATCACCATTTTTGTATACTCTATGTCCGAAGCCCATGATCTTCTCGCGGTTATCCAGCTTCTTACGAATATAAGGTTCAACCGCTTCCAAACTTCCGATCTCTTCAAGCATCTTCATAACGGCTTCATTCGCCCCACCGTGAAGTGGACCCTTTAGTGCGCCGATAGCGGAGGTCACGCCGGAATAAATATCGGACAAGGTTGCAACCGTAACTCTGCCTGCAAAAGTTGAAGCATTCAGCTCATGGTCCGCATGAAGCACAAGTGCGGTATCAAGCGCTTTAACAGATACACTGTCAGGCTCTTTTCCCCATAACATATACAGGAAGTTCTCGGCAATCGAGACGCCTTCTTTAGGAGCCACAGGTTCCAGACCTTTGCGAATACGCGATAGGGCCGCCACAACCGTCGGGAGCTGTGCCTGTAGTTTTACTGCTTTAATCTCGTTAGCTTCTCTACTCATATCGTCAGCCGCTTCATCATAGAGAGCAAGGCTTGATACAGCAGTCCGCAATGCTGCCATGGTGTTGGTGTCTTTTGGATAGAGCTTCATTTGCTCGATGACTGGCTCAGGAATCCGTGCGAAAGCACTGAAATCCCGTTTGAGCGCTTCCAGCTCTGGTGTTGTTGGTAGACTGCCAAACCACAATAAATAAGCGGTTTCTTCGAAGGTAGCATTTTCTGCGAGATCATCAATATCATAACCACGGTAAGTGAGTACCCCATCCACAATAGAGCTAATGGATGAAGTTGTTGCAACGATACCTTCCAAGCCTTTGGTAGCTGTCATAGCATATCTCTCCTTTGCCAACAAGGTATAAAAAGCATTCTC
This sequence comes from Paenibacillus sp. FSL E2-0190, assembly GCF_037992965.1. Lineage (NCBI taxonomy): Bacteria > Bacillati > Bacillota > Bacilli > Caryophanales > Paenibacillaceae > Paenibacillus > Paenibacillus sp. FSL E2-0190. The sequence continues at coordinate 2,221,800 of NZ_CP150306.1, read as the reverse complement.
GTTTTCATGTAAACATTTCCAATTTAAAGCATTGAAAAATCTAAGAGTGCAGTTCAAGGACATATCCGGCGAGGATGTTGTCTGACTTTCGTAATCGAATCTTTATTCATCATACTGGATTTTGTCGGTTATGTGAACAATGTGGAAGCTTTGCAGCGCATCAAATGATTTTATCACAGAGATAGAAAAAAACTTCTAAACCCTTGATTCACAGTTGAGATTTTAGTTTATAGCATCCGGTTCAGCCCAATATTTATCCCGTTTCCTAGTCTTTAAATAGGTTCTATGAATATATATGAAGACGAGCTTTTATTCCCCTGCATCCGCAGGAATGAAGGAGGTGTAGATCTTCGTATGGACCGATTAGCATTAAAAAGACTGCTGCGCGGCCTGTGGGTCGTTCTGGCTACCTCTATCCTCCTGCTGGCAATCTATTTATTGCTTCCGCTGTTATACCCCCTCCTGCTCGCTTGGTTGCTCGCTTATATCATGCATCCACTAGTGTTGATTCTTAAAGGCCTTAAGCTCCCAGCGTGGCTGGCGGTGTCGCTCTCGCTGCTATTTTACATAGGCGGAACCGCACTAGTACTGACCGCGATGATTACAAGGCTAGTGAAAGAATTGATCGTGCTGCTGCAGACCTTTAATCTTCATACGGACCAATGGAGAGAGCTTCTGCTGTCCTTGAGCCAGAATGCAAGCATACAGAATATCATTAACCAGATAAATCAGTTCTACCGCGACAATCCTGACTATCACGCCACCATTGACAGCAATATCAGCAGAACAACGGAAACCGTTGGTTACGCAGTTACGCAAGTGGTGACCGGATTTTTTAATGTGATCTTAAAGCTGATCTCCGCTCTACCCAGTATGGGTACAATTCTTATCGTGGTCGTTCTCGCTGCCTTTTTTATTAGTACTAGCTGGGAAAGACATAATGCCAAACTCACAGGCTGGCTGCCAGCCCCATTCTTAAAGCCGGTATCGGGTATCTGGCGGGATCTGCGAAAAGCTCTCTTCGGCTATCTCCGGGCTCAGCTAATCCTGATCTCCATTACAGCGGTCATTGTCGTGATCGGGTTGCTGCTCTTGGGTGTAAAATCTGCTTTCGCTATTGGCTTAATGATTGGTTTTGTGGATCTGTTGCCTTATTTAGGGGTTGGAATCGTAATGATTCCGTGGGCGTTATACTCTTACATGACAGACAATCTGGCACTGGGGATCGGACTTACTATCCTATATGCCGTTATCCTTGTAACCCGCCAAGTGCTTGAGCCGAAAGTGCTCGCCAGCAGCATTGGGCTTGATCCCCTTGCTATGCTGGTCGGCATGTTTGCAGGTTTGCAGCTGTTCGGTATGCTTGGGCTGATCATCGGTCCCGTTATTCTAGTTATTCTTGTAGCCTTTAACCGAGCAGGTGTATTTCACGCATTACACAGCTATATTGTCAGCGGAAGACTAAGATAATAAACAATACCCTACAATACTTGGAATAGCAAAACAGAGCGGGCTCCTATCAATGACAGGGGCCCGCTCTGTTTTTGTTTTGATTATGACTAGCGGCGGTAAAAGGTGAAGGTGCCGTTTTTCATCTTTTTCTCAATCCACTTCAGCAAAAATATACGATACAAAGGCCGAGTCAACGGAAACACCAAGGAGAAACCTACAATATCCGTTATGAAGCCAGGTAAGATCAGCAGTAAGCCACCGAAAAAAATGCATAGGCCATCCAGCATCGTCCGGCCAGGAACGCGTCCCTCCTGCATATGTGTTCTGCTGTCTTGCAGCACTTTATTCCCTTCGAAACGCATCATCAATAGTCCGATAACCGAGGTCGTCAACATAAGCAGCAGCGTTTTGAATGCTCCAAGTTGATCTGCTACAAAGATAAAGCCGAATAATTCCACGGCAGGAATGATAAATAATGCAGCCCACAACCATTTGCTTCTAATCATACAGAACCCCTTTCTTCCCGCAGCGCTCCTTTAATCGCGTGAAACAGCTCCGGAAGGGCTCTATCCAGCCTGGCAGGCTTCCATTCTCGATTCACCCAAACATGATTTGTCGAGCCGGTAACCAGCAGTTCCCCGGGGAGGTCCATCGACCGCAATTGTCCCAAAGTAGCCGCTGAACCCTCTAAATTCCTACCTTCTGCTTCCGAGAGCCTCCGCACCTGATACTCAAATGCGACTCTTAACGCCGAAAAGGTAGTCATTCGCGCATACACGGAGATAAGATCATCATATCGCGCCGGACTTTTAAATTGCAAATCGGCTGAGGTAACAGGCAGCAGCACTCCCTGATTCTCAAGCTCACGATAAGTAAAGCCAAGCTGACGTAACAACTCCGTACGGCCAGACTCAAACCAGTTCAAATAATTCGCATGATACACTACGCCCATCTGATCACTTTCCTGGTATCGAACACGCAGGGTAGACTCATACCACCGGCTTTGCAAGCCGTCTTGCTGTAATTCCATTTATAAATACTCCTTTCGGCATAGGCAGCAGGGAGAGCTTTAGGCCCGGGCCCCGTCTGAAGATAGCTTTGTCGTCGATAGTTTGCTTCGGGAGCTTCTGGCGACATAAAATAGCAGCATCGCTCCTGCAATTGAACTCAACATACAAGACAGGTTCATCACTTCTACGCCGCCTTGATTGAGCAAGAATCCATTTAATAAATTGCCAACAACACCGGCAAAACCCGAGAACACCATATTAAAAACACTTTGCCCAGTCGCCTGCATCTCGTTAGAGGTGATCTGAGATACATATTCAACGGCAGCAATATAAAAGAACCCGAATGACAGGCCATGCAGTACCTGCACTCCAATCATTACGGATGGATAAGGGAAAGCCACCTGAATACCCCACCGCAAGACATAAATAAGTGCGCCAAGGAGCAGCGTCCGCTCGCGCCCCAGCTTTTTGATTACCTTGGAAGCAAACAGCATGGAGGGCACGTTCGTTACAGATGCGAGGAAAAGCGCAATTCCTGCATAACGAGTTGAACCTCCAACCGACTGAAACGCAATGACGAAGTAGGTTCCAAAAGCAGTCATCGTCTGGTTCACAAGAAAACTGCCACCCAAAAACGCTAGGAACACCCGATTCCCCAGCAGCTTTTTAACCCCCTGAGAAAACGATTGCCGCATCATATGATTCTCTTCTGCCTGCTTCGGCAGCGTCAATGCAATAAGAACCGCAATCAGATTAAACATAAGAAAGGGCAGCCATATCGTGGATACAGAGAAGGACGATACATACAATCCGCCTAAATAGGCTCCCACAGCCGCTCCAATGCTCATCATAAGCCTTATACTGCCATAAGTAGCCCCAGCCCTCTTCGCCGCTGAAATCGCGTAAGAATCGGCTATAGGCGCCTGTGTCGAGGAAAAGATTGTAGAGAGGGTATACACCAGCAGTAACACTATAAAATATTCCGAACGGTAAAAGACGGCTAATAAAGCCGGTATCGCCACACTTAGGATTAGTACCAAACGCGTCTGATTATACCGATCCGAGACAATTCCCCATATTGGCTGAATCGTGATCGCAATTAGCGTGCCTGTTGCCATTAGTATACCTATCTGCCCGCTATCAAGTCCATTGTGGACAAGCAGCAGCGTTAGATATGAGCCAAATGAACCGCCGGCCAATCCTAAAAACAGATAAAAGCCACGCAGCTTTGATAATTTTTCCATTTTAAGCTACAAATCCTCTCCAGCTTCTTAATCAAGCATTGTACTCTCTTATATTTTAGCAGAACACCCGTACTTCCTATGTAATCACCGCATTTAATATAGCAGTACTATAAAGGCGGTGGACAAGTTGAATAATAAGCAAAATTCTAATCGGGTCAATCATCCATGTCTAAAAGACAAATCTAATTCGAACAAATTTCAAAGCTCCGGCTTCGGCTGGTCTTCAACAAACTGGAGCGGATATACGATCACTGGAAAAAAGGGGGCTTTTAACCGCATTGCCGGTGAATGGATCGTTCCATATGTAAAACCAACCTCTAAACCTTCCTATTCCTCTGCTTGGATTGGTATAGACGGTTTCAAGAACAGCAGCCTGATCCAAACGGGTACAGGCCATGAATTCGTAAATGGCCGTGCCCGGTATTACGCTTGGTGGGAAATCCTTCCTGATGTCGAAACGGTAATTCCCCTTCCAGTGAGCCCTGGAGACCATATAAAAGCGAACATCACGAAGGTAGGCCGCAACAAATGGACGATTACGCTCCGCAATTTGAGCCGAAATTGGATTTTTCGAACATTACAGCGATATACCGGACCACAAACCTCTGGTGAATGGATTATGGAGGCTCCCGAGGTAGACGGCTCGATCGCAAAGCTGGCGCGTGTCTCCCCTACTTGCTTCTATTGCTGTCGAATTAATGGCAAAAGTCCAAGGCTCACTCTCAATATGGGAGGAATCATGGTGCAAAATAACGCTACTATCGCCGTTCCTTCTTGTCCAAACCATCGTGGGGATTCTTTTACTGTCAAACGAACATACCCCAAATAAAAATACTCGAACCTATCATTCAAGATTTGTTACTAACAGCATAAATGGATTTAACATAATCTTCAATCGAATATGTTGATAAACACGAAAAAAAGGGCTGCCTCGCTTGTAGATTTTCACTACAGTTGAGACAACCCTTTAATTAAGCTTTATGGAACCTGCTAAACAGGTGAAGCCAATCGAGAACTACTCGATTGTGCTTACTTTTACCAAGTTAGTGGAACCAGAACGTCCAAGTGGAATTCCTGCAGTAATCACAACTAGGTCACCAGTTTGAACCAGACCGGAATCCTTACCACCTTTGATTGCTGTTTCCAGCAGCTCATCTGTGGAAGATGCAACTTGTCCGAACACTGGCGTTACGCCCCAAACGAGGGACAATTGACGCATAGTTCTTTCTTGTGTTGTAACGGCAATGATTGGTGCTTTAGGACGGTATTTGGAAACAACGCGTGCAGTATGACCTGTTACAGTCGAAGAAATGATAGCCTTAGCGTTCAGATCCAAAGCAGAAATTGCAACGGATTGACTGATTGCTTCTGTAACTGTAGTTTCTTGTGCAGTTTGTTGTTTCATGAAGATTTCATGGTGGTTCAGAGCGGATTCCGCTTTCTCAGCAATGCGGGACATTGTAAGTACGGATTCTACTGGATATTTACCAGCAGCAGTTTCTCCGGAAAGCATGATTGCATCTGTACCATCTAAAATAGCGTTTGCTACGTCACTTGCTTCAGCGCGAGTAGGACGTGGGTTGCGTTGCATGGAATCCAACATTTGTGTAGCTGTGATTACTGGTTTACCAGCAACGTTACATTTTTGAATCATCAATTTTTGAGCCAAAGGTACATCTTCAGCTGGGATTTCAACACCAAGGTCACCACGAGCAACCATCAGGCCGTCAGAAGCTTCTAAAATTTCATCAAGGTTGTCAACACCTTGTTGGTTTTCGATTTTGGAAATGATTTGGATGTGAGAAGCGTTGTTTTTCTCAAGCAGCTCACGAATTTCCTGAACGTCGCTAGCTTTGCGAACGAAGGAAGCGGCGATAAAATCGATGTCCTGTTCGATACCAAAAAGAATATCGTTGGTGTCTTTTTCCGTAATACCCGGCAAGGAGATGTTTACTCCTGGTACGTTAACGCCTTTCTTGCTCTTAATCGTACCACCGTTTACAATACGGGTCTTGATTTCTGTACCTTGAATGTCGACAACTGTCAAACCAATCAGACCGTCATCAATAAGGATTGTGGATCCTACTTGAACATCGTTAGGAAGTTCGCTGTACGTGATGGAAATACGATCTTGATTACCAAGGATCTCTTCCGTAGTCAGTGTCAGGTACTCGTCCTGAACAAGTTCAATCGGTTCTACTTCCAGCTTGCCTGTGCGAATCTCCGGTCCTTTAGTATCGAGCAGGATAGCAACTGTTTTGTTCAGTTCCTTAGATGCTTGACGGATCGTATTGATCCGAGCACCGTGCTCTTCGAAATCGCCGTGGGAGAAATTCAGACGGGCCACATTCATACCAGCCAAAATCAATTTTTTGATATTCTCCAACGATTCACTCGCAGGTCCGATCGTACATACAATTTTACTTTTCCGCATTAGGTTTTCCTCCGTTTTTTCGTTCTCTCTGTCTCACTTTTTCCAACTACAAAATCTACTACAAGGCTAACTAATAAAATAGGAACTTTGTCACATGTGCCTTTAAGTACGCCCTTATGAATATTACTGCAAACCAGACACAAAATCAATGTTGTAGGCACTTTTGGGTGTAACTTTAAGTCGAATTTTCTGTAAACATAAAAAAAATTAAAATAATCCCGTTAGTGGATCGAGATTATTTTAATTCCAATAAATTGTATATTTTACACTATATCCAAAAGACCCACTAAGTATAGCTATATGTCTTAAAGTGCAAATGATTTTGCACTTTTACACTTCTGACTTCACTTCTTCTTCAATAAAAATTTGTTCCTGCTGAGCCTCTGCAAACTCACCAATTTTACGGAATTTACGGTATCGATCATCCTTCAATTCCACTGAGTTCATCTGGGTTAGCTCCTGCAGATGCCGCCATAATGCATCCTTAATCGCCGCTGCTGTTGCTTCGTAATCCCGATGAGCGCCGCCTTTAGGCTCTGGTACGATCTCTTCTATAACTTCCATCTCAAGCAGATCAGCAGCCGTTATCTTCATGGCTTCTGCCGCTTGATCAGCCTTCGAAGCATCCTTCCACAGAATAGAGGCCGCTCCGTTAGGAGATATCGCCGAATAAATGGCATGTTCCAGCATGAGCACTCTATTCCCAACCGCCAATGCCAGGGCGCCACCGCTTCCGCCTTCACCGATGACCACACAGATTACAGGAACACCAAACTGAGACATCTCGCGTAAATTACGGGCAATCGCTTCGGATTGACCTCTTTCCTCGGCTGTGTTGCCTGGGTATGCACCTTTCGTATCCACGAAGGTAATAATGGGACGTTTGAACTTGTCCGCTTGCTGCATCAGACGCAGCGCTTTACGGAAGCCCTCAGGGTGTGCACTGCCGAAGAATCGTAAAATATTCTCTTTGGTGTCTTTACCGCGCTGCTGGCCAATAACTGTAACCGGCAACCCATTTAGTTTACCGATGCCACCTACAATAGCAAGATCATCCCCAAACATCCGATCACCGTGGAGTTCAATAAAATCAGTGAAGATCTGCCCCATAAGATCAAGGGAAGTCGGACGTCCTTGATGTCTAGCCAAATGCATTTTTTGCGAAGGAGAAATATTAGAATATATCTCTTCCTCCAGCACACGGTATCGTTCTTCCAGCCTAGCTACCTCGTCCGTAAAATCAATACCCTTCTCTTCGCCAAACTGCTTCAGTTCAGCAATCTTCTTGCGCATTTCTACCAGAGGCATTTCAAAAGGCAACTCTCCTGCCAACCTAAAATCCCCCTTTCACGTCATGCAGCTCCAAAATTTTAGTCAATGTAGCGCGCATTTCTTTGCGGTGCACGACCATATCAAGCAACCCATGCTGAAGATTAAATTCAGCGGTCTGGAAATCATCCGGAAGCTTCTGGCGAATGGTCTGCTCAATGACTATACGTCCTGCGAAACCAAATACCGCTCCAGGCTCTGCAATAATTATATCACCAAGGCTGGCAAAACTCGCAGATACTCCACCGGTAGTAGGATCCGTAATTATCGAGATGTAAAGACCTCCAACCTCGTTAAAACGAGCCAGCGCAGCGCTGGTCTTCGCCATTTGCATTAGACTAAGAATACTCTCCTGCATTCTCGCTCCACCTGAAGTAGAGAAAATAAGGAGTGGAAGCTGTTGCTCTGTGGCCTCTTCTATCGCACGGGTGATCTTCTCCCCTACTACAGAGCCCATGCTGCCTGAGAAAAATTCAAAATTCATCACAGCTACGATGACCGGATGGCCACCAATGGAACCCTGACCCGTAATTACGGCTTCAGTTTGTCCAGATTTCAGCTGCTGTTGCTCCACTTTGGAAGCGTAACCCGGAAATTTCAGCGGGTCGATAGAATACATTTCACTGTCAAACTCAATAAAGCCCTCAGGGTCTAATGTCATTGCAATGCGCTCCACAGCATTTAGGCGCAAGTGGTGACCACAATTAGGACATACCTTTAGGTTCTTCTCTAATTCCTTACTATACTGGATCGTTCCGCATTTATTACATTTGCTCATTAATCCTTCAGGGATTTCACGTTTGGGGCGTTCGCCTTCCGCAGGCCCGCCGCTCCGCTCCAGACGTTCTGAAGGAATAGTCGCGTACTTCCGTTTCTTCTGAAATAAATCTTTGAACACACCCGCACCTCTTCAGCCGTTTATTTGCGTTATGCAGCTTGCCGCTGTCATGACTTTTGTCTTGTAAGAAACTCAGGGATGCAGAATAAGATTAAGGACTTCCTGTACTTCCTCCAGCTCACCTGAAGGAACCAATATCTCAAACTGCTGCTTGGACATATTGATTGGACGGCATTCTACCAAAAAACCTTCTTCTGTCAGCTTACTCTTAATCATATCCGCCACTCTGGCGGTCGGCGCGATATATATTACCGTCCACATGCCCTGCAAGGCCTCCCCAATCTTAATTCCCAGCCGTATCCCGTATAATGGAATTATGATAACACAGTTTTCTTTTTTCCCGCAACAGGAGTAGGGCATAGGAAGCAAGACTGAGGAACTTGTTCAAACGAAATAAAGGGGCTCAATTATTCCTTGTCCGTGCCTAAAGGATATACTTTTGCCCCTTCATGCCGATGAGCAATTCTGGCGGAAGCGGCGGCAGCAATGCCGGCAACAAGGTCATCCAAGAATACATGAATCCTACCTTTATCATCGTTCAGTTCACCAATGATTCCAAGCTTTATTTTGTCCAAATACCCAAAACCTGTCAGTCCGATCATCCCATATACCCCTGTAATACCAAGCGCCAGAGTCTCGTCCGCTCCGTAGAGGGATTCATCAGCCTCCATTACCGCCTGCAGCGGCTGTGGAAGCAGTTTTTTCTCGGCTAATTCATCAAGAGCAACACCTGTCATTAAAGTATACTGCACTTCTCTTTTGCCCAAAACAGACTTGACGCTGGACAGACATTCATCCTTGGTTAAACCAGGATAATAAACCGATTGTAAAATATATACAATTTCAGCAATGGAGGAAAGTGATACACCTCTGCGTTCCAACAGATCTACTGCCATTTGATAGGACATGCTGCGACTCCCCTTTCCGTACAGGGATGTGCCCTGTGGTTTCCTAATGTATGCGGAAAAGGGGAGAATTGTTCTTATTTTATTCTTACCGTACCTGCACCCAGCATAACCTCGATCGCCGCGAAAAGTTCCTCGGACGGCTTAATTCGATAATTATCGCTAAGAGCTAGGAGCTTCTGATCCTGTTCATAAAACAGAAGCGTCGCAGCAGGACCGGGATGATTCTGCAGCAGCTCTTTCAGGCGCGACAGCAACGCTGCATTCTCTGAGGCCGGCGTGATCTTGATAAAGACACGCTGGCCTGAGGTCGCCGCTGTTGCTGGCGCGGCCTGTGCAGGTGTTGCAGGCGGCGTTGTGCCGCCTGCTGGCCTGGCAGCCGGACCAGTGGCGGCACCGCTGGTCCGGGAAGCAGGAGCTGCGCCGCGTGGCGGCGCTCCTGCCGAGGCCGAGCGTCCCGCGCTGTACGAGCGGGACGCGGCGGCACTGCGGCGCTGCAACAGCCCGCGGAGAGCCTCCGCAGACAGCAGCGCCACTTCCTCGGCCAGCAGCTTGAAGCCTTCGTCTTCCTGCTGAACCTTAGCGCGCAAGGCCAGCAGCGCGCCCTTGGCAATCAAGCTGCGGCTTCGCTTCCACACCTCAGGGAAGAGTACGACCTCGCAGCGCTCGATCTGATCTTCCCATTCGACGAAGGCCATCGATTTTCCTTGCTTCGTCGTAATTTCCTTAACGGATACTACCATTCCGGCCGTAACCGTCTGGCTCTCATCCGCGGCTTCACCAAGATCCATCAGCCGCTGCATGCCGGGCTCCTCAAGCAGTTCCGCGCTATCATCAAGCGGATGGCCCGAAAGATATAACCCCAGCAGCTCACGTTCCATCTCCAGTTGCTGGCCAATGGTGAACTTAGGGATATCCGGATAGCGGATTTCCCAGTTCGGTGTCTCCACCAAATCGTCGAACAGCTGGATTTGCAGTTCATCCCGCTCCTTGCGCCATTTCAGCGCAGCGTCAACCGTCTCGTCCAGCATAGCCAGCAGCTGGGCGCGGTGACCCGGCAGACAGTCAAAAGCTCCCGCCTGCAGCAAAGATTCCACTACCCGCTTATTGCAGACCCGCAGGTCCACACGTCGACAGAAATCTAGCAGACTGTCGAACGGCCGCTCCTTGCGGACTGCCATAATGTTCTCCACTGCCAGCGTGCCGACGTTCTTAATGGCTGCAAGTCCAAAGCGGATATGCCCGGTTCCGGTTCCTTCGCCAGGAACCGGAGTAAACAATACGCCGCTCTCGTTCACATCCGGCGGCAACACGCCGATGCCTGTGCGGCGGCAGTCCAGCACATACTCCGCTACCTTGCGGTGAGTGCCCATTACAGCGGTCAACATAGACGCCATAAACTGCACCGGATAATGTGCCTTGAGATAGGCTGTCTGGAAAGCCAATACTCCATAAGCCGCGGCATGAGCCCGCGGGAAGCCGTAATCAGCAAAGCGCACGATCATGTCATAAACAGCATTCGCATCCGTTTCATTATACCCCTGCTGCAAGCTGCCTTGAACAAAATGGCTCCGTTCCTTATCCAGCGTCTCACGTTTTTTCTTTGAGACCGCTCGACGGAGCAGATCCGCTTCTCCTAACGAGAAGCCCGCCATCAGAGAAGCAATCTGCATGATCTGTTCCTGATACACAATGATCCCATAGGTGTCCGCTAAAATAGCCTTCAAATCAGAATGTGGATACTCTACTTCAATCTCACCGTGTTTGCCTGCTATATATTTCGGGATAAATTCCATCGGACCGGGACGATACAGCGCTAGAACCGATACAATATCTTCAAAGCCGTTAGGCTTCAGATCTTTAAGTACTCGTCTAACGCCCGCCGACTCCAGCTGGAAGACCCCTGTTGTCTCACCAGCCCCAAGCATTTCATACGTAGCTGGATCATGATCTGGGATGACACGGAAATCCGGAACACTTCCGCTCATTTCTTTAATCGAATTCATGCAGCGTTCGATAATCGACAACGTGCGCAAACCCAGAAAATCCATTTTCAACAGCCCGACACTCTCCAAATGCTCCATAGAGTATTGGGTTAACGCCGTACTTTCGTTACCTTCCTGAAGTGGGACTGCATCGGTCAACGGACCTTTCGAGATAACAACCCCAGCAGCATGTGTCGAAGCATGGCGGGGCATGCCCTCCACCTTCATAGCCATATCCAGCAACCCTTTAATCTTTGGATTGCTATCATACAGTGCTTTAAGATCTGGTGTACTCTCCAGCGCTCTGGCAAGGCTGATCCCTAGTTGACCAGGTATAAGCTTGGCAGCTTTGTCTACCTCGTTATAAGGCAAGTTCAGCACCCTGCCTACATCACGAACGGCAGCCCGTGCAGCCATAGTTCCGAAAGTAATAATTTGCGCCACATGTTCTTTGCCGTATTTCTCCACTACATAACCAATAACCTCATCACGCCGTTCATCGCTAAAATCGATATCAATATCCGGCATGGTGATCCGTTCTGGATTTAGAAAACGTTCAAAGAGCAAGTTATATTTCAATGGGTCCACATCGGTGATTCGCAAAGAGTATGCGGTGAGACTACCCGCGGAAGATCCCCGTCCGGGTCCCGTAGCAATTCCCTGACGATGACAATAAGCAATAAAATCCCACACAATTAGAAAATAATCGCTGAAGCCCATACTCTCGATAACGCCCAGTTCATAGGTCAGACGCTTCTCAGCCGTCTCTCTTTGCTCAGGTGTAGTCCATTGCGGTGTATCTATATATCGTTCCTCCATCCCCTTCCAGCACAGCTCACGCAAATAAGCAGCGGAATCCATGCCTTCAGGGAGCGGAGAATAGGCAGGCAGAATATGATTGCCGAAGGTCAGCTCCAAATTACATTTTTCTGCGATCAATAAGGTATTGGCGATAGCCTGCGGCACATGCGGAAACAATGCCGCCATTTGCTCGCTGCTTTTTAGAAACAGCTGATCTGTTCCGATCTTGAGACGTTCCTCATCATCCACCGTTTTGCCTGTTCCGATGCAGATCAGCACATCCTGAACCTCAGCATCTTCCTTCGCTAAATAATGGACATCATTCGTCACCACAAGTGGAATTTCACAGTCCTCGGCAAGGGCGATCAGCTTGGGATTGACTCTCTTTTGCTCGGAGATCCCGTGGTCTTGCAGCTCCAGATAGAAATCTTCGCCAAAAATCGCCTTATATCGCAGCGCAGCCTTGCGCGCCTCCTCATCACGTCCATGCATCAGATGCTGCGGCACTTCTCCGCCCAGACAAGCACTTAGGCAGATAATCCCCTCTGAATGAGCTGCCAGCACTTCCATATCAATTCGTGGTTTATAATGATGGCCTTCCAGATGGCCGATAGAGATCAGCTTCATCAGGTTCTTGTAGCCGGTTTCATTCTTGACGAGCAGAATCAAGTGGTAGATCGGTTGATCTTTTCGACTGCCCCGCTCACGGCGTGAACCCGCGGTTAAATAAGCTTCACAGCCAATAATCGGCTTGATTCCATTCTCTTTACACGCTTTATAAAAGGGGATGGCCCCGTACATCACTCCATGATCCGTAAGCGCCAGCGACTTCATGCCGTATTCGCCGGCCCGGCGCACGAGATCGGTAATGCGCGCCGCCCCGTCCAGTAAACTGTATTCGCTGTGCACATGCAAATGCACGAAAGGGCTCATAACCCCACTTCCTCTCTACTGCAAAAATCAAACATAAGATGAAACTATTTTATCATATTAAAGGGGGACCCGCCCATAGAATGGATTAAGAGCATAAGGACAGGCAAAGCTTGTAAATGCCTCGTCCGGGAAGGGGCCTGTATGAGCATTTTTATGAGCAAAGCTATCCTCGACTTCTTTATCGCCTTCGGCATCGTGCTTGGCGGAGCTATGCTCGGCGGAATCGGCGCCGTTGTATCCCTGCAACCGCCGACGCAAACGATGCTGGATGTGGCAGATCGGATTAAAATATGGGCACTAGCAGCCGCTGTAGGAGGTACTATGGACCCCTTACGGGTCATTGAAAGCAACATGATTGGAGGCAACCTCTCCCCCGCCATCAAACAAATCATGTATCTTGCCTTCGCTTTTCTAGGAGCCCATATGGGCAGTGAGCTAGTAAAATGGGTGTGCGGCAGGGGGTAACGCCAGTGAGAGTTCCACCATTCAGTCGTTTTCGCAGATTCACCCAGATCTCCGCTATATTCATGCTAGGGATCGTCGTAGGAGCTGTCATATACAATGCTATTTACCATGTAGGATATAACGTATTATGGCTGCATAATCAAGATCTGCGTGTACAGATCGAGCAATATCAAAAAGATATTCAGACACTCAAAAAATACAATAATACCTCAACCGTGATCAGAGAAATCAAAATTCGATCGGAGGAAAGCAAATCCAAAGAAGATACCCCACTTGACCCCGTAACTGTAAAATTAATCATAAGCCAAATGGGCTCAGATCTGGAACCGATGCGCGGCCGCAGCATGTTCGATATTGATACAGACAGCAAACTTGTTAGACTGCTGTTGGATGGCAAGCTATACATTGTGCGTGACAAGGAATACTCTGTCAAAATCCGAACCATGCTCGTCATGGAAGGCGTCCTGCAAATCTGGGTAGAAATCAGTCCTTTTAAGCGCAGCTGACAGCCATCGTGTGATACAATAATGGACAGACGTGGAAATTACTTCTTGGCTACTGCAAGACACGATAAAGGAGCTGGCTGTCCATGGTTTTATTTATCAAGTATTTATTGTTTATCCTGCTGGTGATCTTTGTAATCGGTGCCGCTGTGTTCAGCATATCCTCCCGCCGTGCCTTAAATCCCCAAGATAAAGGGCTGAAACGCTCCGTCATGAATGTGATGCTCGGTGCTATGCTCGTAACGCTGTCCTTGATATCCATGTTTTTGTTTCGCGGCTCTACCGTTAATATCATTGTTGAAGCTGCCTTTCTGCTGATTGGTGCGTTCAACATCTTCTCGGGGCTACGCAGCTATAGTTTTTACAGCCGTAGTCGCAGCCGTAGCCAGGAACAACACTAGTCGAAAGCTTAGCTGCTGTTCTGACGGAATAGAAAGAATAAAATAGACTCCCCTCTCTTTCAATGATGAGGGCAGTCTATTTAGCATGTATACGATCCTATTTACCGTATGCTATCCAGCTAGCAAACCATTTTTTAGCCATGATCAATGGATTGCAGCATCAGAACAGCTTTGGCTACCAGAGTATCCGAGTGGCTGATCTCAATTTCAAGCTTACAGGTACGGCGGCTGATTTCGAGCAGTCTCGGCATTACAATGATCGCATGCTCGATCTGTACCGGTCGGATAAAATAAGTGGACATATTATCTAGTACATAATCATTTCCTGTGATGTCCTTAGCTGCTTTAAATGCCGAGAGCGTCATAAGCGTAGACAATATTCCTTCAGAAATCGTCCCAAGATCCGTAGCCATCTGCGGCGTAATAAAGCCATGGAAGAACAATCGTCCCTCTTCGTCCCGCTCATCCGCAAAACCATTCCAAATGAGATGATCAAAAGTCTCTCCCAGCTGAGGTTGATTCCGGACATCGCGTAAGCTTTGCAGTACTTCTTTACGGGTTAGGGAGCCTACCAGTTTACGGTTACGGTCCACTATGGGCAGAAAATCCACGCCTTCCCACATCATGATCTGGGCCGCGGAGGCTAGTGAGGTTTGCAGTGCAGCCGTAACCGGACTGCGGATCATCGCTTTTTCAATGATCTGGCCTTCCGTCAATTCCTCTACATCGCGGCGACCGATAATGCCGATGACTCGGTTCCATTCATCCGTAACGGGAAAGCGCTGCTCTCCAGTTTCCTCAGAAACCTGTCGTAGCTCGCCGACGGTACTAGAGATTTTTAACGTATTCAGGCGCGGTTTGCTGTCGATAATATCCTCTACCAGCATAATTTTTTTCTTAATCAATCTATCAAAAATAGCACGGTTAATCATTGAAGCGACGGTAAACGTGTCATGTCTCGAAGAAATAATGGGAAGATCCAGCTCGTCTGCCAAGGCCTTCACTTCACGGCTCGTCCCAAAGCCCCCTGTCACCAGAACCCCCGCGCCCTGCTCCAGCGCTAGAGAGTGAACATCATCACGGTTACCTACAATCAACAGACTGTCAGCATCTATATAACGGATCATCGCATCGACCTTCATCGCCCCGATCACGTATTTATGCAGATGTTTATTTAGTCCACTTGCTCCGCCGAGCACATGCCCTTCAACAATATCAACTACATCGCCAAACGTCAGCTGTTCTGAAATGTTCCGAGGTTTCTTTTCTACACGAACTGTACCAATCCGTTCCTTCGTGATGACTATCCCGAGATTCTCAGCTTCCTTCACTGCACGGTAAGCAGTCCCTTCGCTGACTAACATTTCTTTGGCGAGCTTGCGAACAGATATTTTGGTGCCTACCTTAAGACCTTCAATATGCTGCAGCAGTTGCTCGTGTTTAGTAATCGCATCGCCTTGACCTTCCAACTGTTACACCCCCATGCTCCAATCTGTACTATACTGTACCTATTATACACGGATAGAATGGCTCAGTACAACCGATTCATAAGCTTCGAATTCGAATTTCACTCTCCTTACACAATCTACGATTAAGGTAGGTATTGCCACATAGTGAGTTTGAAAACCACCTTAAAATCGAATTTTTTGAAACTGAATATCTCTGATGCGTTTTAAGCTGACCTTAAACATTCGCTGCCTTTATTTAGCAACCTTTTCCTCTTTTTTATAGTCTGAGAATTAAAGAATGTGTAAAGGAGCATTGAAGAGATGAACAAGACCGCTTTATTACTACTTACTATTACTTTGCTTTTTATAGGACTGGTCGGCTGTGGAAATACGGGAAACGAAGTAAAACAAGCAGGCCAGATTGAGTTGGATGCAAATAATATAGTGTCTATTAACTTAATTGAAAAAAAACAGCCCATGGCCACTATTTCGGATCCATCCTCGTTTGAACGTTTTGTTCAAGCCATAACTACTGCTGAATATGATAGAGGACAACTAGATATTGCTTCCAGCGATTACAGCACCACTGTGAACATGAAGGATGGCATAAGTTATGAGTTCTCTTTTTGGATCGGCGGAAGTAACAGTGGGTTACTCATTAAATCCGGACAAATGGGCCACTATCGTCTGTCAGATACCAGCAAAAAAGATCTATTGGACTTGTTTCAATCAACTTTTAAAGATAAGATTTCAACAGAAGACACTGCTAACCCACAGCCCCCAAGCGTTCAAGTTACTGTTGGCGGTGAGCGGTTCGAGGCTATTCAAGGCTCTTATTGCTGGAACGACAATGGCAAAGGCGTATGTGTGGATATGGCTTCTTACGATGAATTGGTTTCCAAACAAAAGGTACATCCTAAAGCCATCAGCGGTGATCGGGTAGAACTCGAGTTCTCATATGCACCCAAAGAGATAGAGGTTATGGCTTCATTTCCTCGTGAGGAACGACCGGACGAAACCCTTTCTGTGGACAAAAATAGTTTTCAACTCGCAGCAGGTAGCGGCAGACATCTGTATATCATCCATGCAAGATGGCCTCAGGGAAGCGCCAGTTATGTATTTGAAGTAGAATGCTCGGTCAGTAAAAAGTAGTCGGATTGTTTTTGCAACAAGTGGGTGGGATGATGGTAGGATGGTAGGATGGTAGGATGGTAGGATCATATCCATCCTTTCTACGATCAGGAAAAAAGTTTATACTATCGACGTGAAAGGAGCTGAGCTTATGCAATTTCTTGTTATACTCGCGGTTCTCGTTCCTGCAGTGTGGTATTACGCGGCTCTCGGTAAACGGATATCTGCAGAAGAAAAGAAGGCTGGAAGAGATCTCACGAATGAGATCAATCCTTTTACGGGTGGAAAATAACATTTAGCCCCCTGCTAGCAATGCAGGAACATATTAAAGCCCACTGGCTTAGGCTAGTGGGCTTTTTCGTATGAGTGTGTCTTTTGGCGCGGCAGTCTACGTTATTTGTGTCTCTCTTTTCGCCACTTCTGTGCTTTCCGCAGCATTCTAAAGCATTTTTGCCTCTCTTCGCACCATTGCCGCGCTTTCCGCAACATTCTGAGGCACTTATGCCTCTCTTTTCGCTACTTCTGCGCTTTTCGCGGCATTCTAAGGCATTTTTGCCTCTCTTCGCGCCACTCCTACGCTTTCCGCAGCATTCTAAGGCATTTTTGCCTCTCTTTTGGCTAGTTGTGCGTTTTGCGCGGCATTCTACGGTAATTATACCTCTCTTTTGGCTACTTTGGTGTTTTGCGCGGCATTCTACGGTATTTATACCTTTCTTTTGGCTACTTTGTTGTTTTACACGGCATTCTACGGTATTTATACCTTTCTTTTGGCTACTTTGGTGTTTTGCGCGGCATTCTACGGTATTTATACCTTTCTTTTGGCTACTTTGTTGTTTTACACGGCATTCTACGGTATTTATACCTTTCTTTTGGCTACTTTGGTGTTTTGCGCGGCATTCTACGGTATTTATACTTCTCTTTTCCCCACTTTTGCGTTTTGCTCGACATTCTGAGGCATTTATGCCTCTCTTCTCGCCACTTCTGCGCTTTCCGCAGCATTCTGAGGCACTTCTGCCTCTTTTTTTTCGCTACTTCTGCGCTTCCTGCAACGTTCTGAGGCACTTATGCCTCTCTTTGCGCCACTTCTGCGCTTTCCGCAGCATTCTGAGGCATTTTTGCCTCTCTTTGCACTACTTCTGCGCTTTCCGCAACATTCTAAGTCATTTTTGCCTCTCTTTGCACGACTGCCGCGCTTATTCGAGAGACCTGAAGCTAATCTAGCTTTTTAGTATCCGATGCCAACTCTATTATCTTTGCGAAACTCTAGTTTCTTCATTCCACTTTGTCTGCCATTGCTCCAGCTTTGCTTTTCGCACAGCTTCCAAACGTTTGGTCTTTTCTTCATCAACCCCGATAATAAAATGCAAATGTGCCGCAATGACCATAAACGCAAAAAGTGACCAGACGACTCCAAAACCAAACACCCAGCTCGGTCCATTCGCAAGCGAAAGCTTCGGCAGTGCATACAAAAGCATGGCCAACGCCAGCAACAAATAGATACCATGTTTGAACTTGTTTCTTTTTCTCATTAATAACAGCTCCTTCGTAGACAGGATATTCGATTAAATCTATATCTCTACTCTATGAACATGAGGCCCGTAATATGAGACAAGTCCATTAAAAAATATATACCTTTTCAAAATTATGTATAAAAGGTTAGCATTTATATAGCAAGAGATGCTTATATATGAGATGATGATTTCATTTAGGGAGGCGTTTTTGAATTGAATGCAGCTTATAATCATACCGAATACATAATTCGCAAAAAAGTATTTTCGATCATGGGTGCGAAACTTCATATTTTTGATAGCTCTGAGCAGCTTGTGCTCTATTCGCAAATGAAAGCGTTCAAGCTTAAAGAAGACATTGCACTTTATACGGATGAGTCCATGCAGAAGGAGCTTCTGCGCATAAAAGCCCGCAACGTGGTCGATTTTAGTGCTACTTATGATGTACACGATACAGAGTCCGGTGAGCATATTGGTGCTTTTCGACGTAAGGGTCTCAAATCTATTTTGAAGGATGAATGGATTATTCTTGACCGTCATGATCAGGAAATCGGAAAAATCAAGGAAGACAGCACCGCGATGGCTCTACTGCGCCGCTTCATCGCTATTATTCCGCAGAAATATAATATCGAGATGGATGATACTACGATCCCTGCATTCAAGCAAAATTTCAATCCATTTGTCACCAAAATTATGGCTGACTTCTCGGAGGATCGAAAAGGCAAGCTTGATCGCCGCTTAGGTTTGGCAGCTGGTATTCTTCTCTGCGCAGTCGAAGGTAAACAAGATTAGGTTGAGATTGGGTCGAGCTTGAACTTAGGCTAGCCCTATAGTCACAGCCACAAGAAAGAGGGTGTTTCCAGAGCCACCGGCTTCGGGAACACCCTCTTTTGATTTTCATTGCTAAAATTTATTCGCCGTACAATTGAGACAAACTCTCGGTGATAATTTTATTTACATCCTCGATTACAACGCTCAGACGGCGTTCCGCATCGAACAGACGACGAATGCCAAGATTCAAGTTAAGCACCTCGAACAGCTTCTCCATCTTTTCCATTTCTTCTTGTGGAGGCATTTCTCCGCTCATCATCCGTTGTTGCAGCTCCATCTGACCTTGGCGGAAATTGTCCAGCATCGCTTTCGCTTCAGGATCTGTTTCTACGACCTTCATGGCATTTCTGATATCCGATACCTCGCTGCTCTCTTTAATGGCTTTCGCCAGTTCATGTGCTTTGTCGTGAATGCTCATTATGATTCCTCCTAAAAGTTTTGTTAGCGTACACTCCTCAGATCGTCTTCGTACAAAACTCACTTCGAAAGCATACGCTTAAGTTTTGTTAGCGTACACTTCCTATCGTCTTCGTACAAAACTCACTTCGAAAGCTTACGCTTAGGTTTTGTTAGCTGCTGCTTCCTGAATCTACTCTGCTCTAAAAACTCACTCCGAAAACATACGCTTAAGTTTTGTTAGCAGCTGCTTCCTGAATTCACGCTGCTTTAGTTTCCAATATTCGCTCATTCCATACTTGTTTCGCTTCTTGGGCCGAGCTTATGAAATGACTGGGCAAGGTTTTTAGCGGTTAGGTCAATCACCAAGGGTCATCTGTCTCCATATGATGAATGATATGTAACCCTTAGCTACCAAATTGCCGGCATCATGCTGCCTACCGGAAGGAGATCCACGATGTCCCAATTCAAGATCCCGGTCCATACGGTCAACTCGGGCATCCTGCAGGAAAACGCTATAATGCTTGGCGAAAAATCCATGAAAAGACTCAAAATCCCGTCTCACGGAACACTCCAGCTGGCATTCGGCTCTTTCCGGCAGGAGGTTACCATTATCTCGGCTCCCAAATCCGACATCCTGCGTGTAAGCGAAGGACTGGCGCAGCGGACCGGATGGAAACACCGACAAACCCTCAACGTTTCTTACAGCTCTGTAAGCCGCACCTTGCGGCTTGGACCGTTGATCGGCGTGCTCGTCAGTCGTGACCATCCAGATAATCTCGACAGGTTGTTTGGACCCATTACCATGTTCTGCCGGGAATTGACAAATGCCTGCCACACACAAGGCGCCTATGTATATTTCTTTACCCCGGAAGCGCTGGAAACACGCAGTTCTTCCATTCAGGGCTGGGTATACAACGAGGGTTGGAGAAAAATGAGTCTGCCCATTGCCGATGTAATCAACAATCGGTTAACGACGCGAAAGGTGGAGAATAAACCTAGCGTACAGCATTTTTTGGCGGATGTAAAATCACGATATGGAACGCATTTCTTCAACGAAAAATTTCTTGACAAGACAGAGGTATTTGAAGCTTTAGCGCAAGACCCTTCCCTGCAGCGGTATTTACCTGAGTCGCATGCGTTGAACGGCTTTGCCGTAATGAAGAAGATGTGCAGCCATTACCCAAGTGTATTTTTGAAACCTGTACGAGGCAGTCTCGGCAAAGGCATACTTCGTATCTCTAAAGAAGAAGGCGGAGGTTACCGTCTGTTGTCTACTACCTCCATAGGTACACGCAAGCAAAGCTACACCACTCTCGCTAAATTGTACCAGTCCATCGCTCCCAAAATGAAGACTACTCGATACCAGATTCAGCAGGGATTGCCTTTGATGGAGCTAGGAAGGCGGCCTGTAGATTTCCGGGCACTTGTTCAGAAGAATGGCAGCGGAAAATGGGGGGTTACCTCCATTGTCGCCCGCACCGCCGGAAGCAATCACTTCGTGTCTAATTTAGCTAGAGGTGGCAGTCTCAGCACTGTAAAAGAAGCGGTTAGCAAGAGCAGTCTTCCTCCGGGCGCAAAAGAAAACGTTCAGCTTCAGCTGCCCAGAGCAGCACTTGCCATTGCAAGAGGGGTCGAAACCTTTATCCCCGCTCATTTCGGAGAGCTCGGAATCGATCTGGCACTGGATCAATCAGGACGAATATGGCTCTTAGAGGTTAACTCCAAGCCCTCCAAGAACGATAATACACCGTTAAACGATCAAAAAATAAGACCGTCCGTCAAGCAAATGATTTTATATTGCCGCTACTTGGCCGGTTTATAAGGAGGACACGATGACTGAAACAGAAGTGGGGTTCCTCGGCATTATGACAGGCCGCCGCAACGGGAATCCACCGATCGCCGAGCCAGAGTTTTGCAGTCATTTATGCCGGGCAGCTCCTCTATACAGCCTAAAAGTCCTCGTATTTCATCCAGACGGAGTAGCGGCAGACGGTTCCTCCATTACCGGCTATACCTGGAAAGATGGAAGCTGGCAGAATACTACTTCTTCACCGCCAGATATTGTCTATAATCGCTGCTTTTACGAAGGTCCTAAAGAAAGAAAAGAAGCTTCCGCTGCTCTCTCTACTCTTCATCGTTCCCTGCCTTGGTCTCGAGGTTTGCCAGATAAATGGGGTGTACATGAGATATTGAAGCGCGACCGGAGAGCAGCGGCAATACTGCCGGAAACTGTACTCTATACCGGTACCCGCAGGTTAAGTACAATGCTTGCTGAAAGAGAATATGGAGTCTTTCTAAAGCCCAAGGCCGGCACCCATGGCAAACGTACATTACATGCCATACTGCAGAACAGAGGGATGAGAGTACGAGGGCGTGACGGAACAAATACACCCTTTCAATATGTTTTCGACTCACAGGCTGAAGGACTGAACTGGATTCATGAATTTATCGGCTCACGCCGCTATATTATACAGCCTTTCCTGCACCTAACGAATAGTAAGGGGCAACCGTTCGATGTGCGTGTATTGATGCAAAAGAATGGCCTTGGCCGCTGGACTCTTACCGGCATGGCCGTACGGCTGGGTAACCAAGGTTCGCTGACTTCGAACCTGCATGGCGGCGGAACAGCTGTTTCTCCCCTGCCTTTTTTGCTTGCTGAATATGGTCAGGGTGGAAAAGACATCATGCGTGAGCTTGCTGCAGAAGGTGCATACTTGCCTCCCCTACTGGAGGCTGCATGCGGCAGGCTTGGAGAACTCGGCCTTGATTTCGGTATTGATTCGAGTGGTCGGATTCATTTACTAGAAGCAAATTCCAAGCCAGGGCGCACGGTATTCCGGCTGACGGGCGACCGCCGGGCTGCTAAGCTCGCCGCCGAGAATCCACTGTCTTATGCGCGCCATCTACTGCTCACACAACGACGGATACCATCCCTATCTACGGGCAGCTCCGTTACAAACGGGAGAATGATAACAATGGTTCCTAAGGAGGATTCATAAATGAGTCTCACTTTTTGCAATGTGCATTTCACTAAGCAGCCCCAAAGAGTTGTATATGTATCAGGTGCACTGATGAAAAGCTTGAAGTTAACGGGGAAAAAAAATATACGCTTAAGGCTCGGTAAAGATGCCACCCCGACCATGATCAAGCCCATCAAGCGCGCCGGAAATCACCTATATCTCGCCTCAGGCGTAAAAAGCGCTATCAAGGTTCCGAAATCAGGTGGTGTCTATTTACGCAATCTACAGAATGACGAGGTGCAGCTAGGACCTTTAGTTGGCATATTATCCGATGGTCCTGCTTCCTCGTCTCAGCCCTTCGGTTCTCGCACAGGGTTCATCAAGCAATTACTGCGGGAAGGCAGCAACAAATGTTATATATTTGCCTTTATGCCGCGTGACATCAACTGGCAACAGGAACAGGTCTATGGATATTTTTTGACTTCAAGCGGTAAGTTTGAACGAAAAATGGTCCCTCTACCTGATGTTGTCTATAATCGATTGCCCAGTCGGAGAGCTGAGACCTCACCCTATATCAACCAACTTCGCGAACGATTTATGCGGAAAAGAATTCCATACTTTAACTGGAGCTTTTTCAATAAATCCGATATCTATAAGCTTTTAGAAAATGATGGGGCGGCAAATCGTTATGTACCTGAAACCCACAGCAATCCGTCCACGGAAAAAATGAGAGAAATGCTGGATCACCATCATTTTGTATACTATAAACCTTCTGCGGGAAGTCTGGGTCACGGCATTTATCGGCTTACCTATCTCCCGAAAAAGGGGTATTTTGCCCGCTACCGCCGCGGTGGAAAAAACGTTCTTTTACGCTTTACCACCTTTGAAGCCCTTATGCGTATGCTTCGTTCGCGTCACGGTCAAAATCTGCAAAATTATATAGTTCAGCAGGGAATACGTCTCATCGAAATAGATGGCTGCCCGATTGATTTCCGGTTCCATATGCATAAAAACGGCAGTAATCAGTGGATTGTAGTCGGCATAGGCGCTAAAAAAGCCGGCCGTGGCAGTGTCACCACTCACCTTAAAAATGGAGGAGCATTGCTTACACCTCAGCAAGCACTCGGACGTGTATTCGGCGCAAGAGCTGACGAAGTACTGCAGCGTGCAAAGACTACAGCCATCAAGCTGGCAGAATCACTAGAAGTCCAGCATCGTCATTTGCTCGGTGAAATTGGCTTTGATCTCGGAATTGATCAGGATGAAGACATCTGGATGTTCGAGGCCAACGCCAAACCAGGTCGTTCCATCTTCCGTCACCCTTCCCTGCGCGCTGAGGGCAAAGCTTCCATCGAGCACATTCTGGAGCATTGTCTATACCTCAGCAAATTCCGCAGGAGGGATGAGATGTGAGCACCCATAATCCGGAAGATACAAAACCTGTTATTGCCATACTGACAACCAGCGATAAAGTACGGCAATTTAATGGCAACCGCAGCAACTTCCGGGACATTATTCGCACAGGCAAAGAAATGGGATTTCTTGTCTACGTCGTCACTGTCCGTGACCTCAAGCTTGAGGAACGGATGGTGAACGGATATGTCCCATCGTCCAGCGGTAAAATCTGGTACAGCATTCCTGTACCTCTTCCACAAATCATTTATAACCGAATTCCCACCCGTGAGGATGAGGAAAAACCTGCTGTGGTACGTAAAATAGCTCAATGCCTGGAACATCCAGGCATTAAGCTATATAATCCATATTTTTTCAATAAATGGAGTCTCTTCGAATGGTTGAGGGGTTCGCACTCCACCTCAAAGCATGTTCCAAAAACGAGACGATTACGCAGTGCAAACACCCTTACTGCCATGCTGAACCAGCATACCAGCCTCTACCTTAAACCAGAGAATGGCAAAGCAGGAAAAGGAATTATGCGCCTAAAATATCGTGCAGATACCGCTTTGCCTTACCGGCTCCAAATTCAAAGCGGCAAAAAAAATGTGACGTACAAAGCAGCTTCCATGGACCGGCTCTGGGCAAGAATCGGAAAAGAAAAAGGAATCTCTCGTTATATTGTGCAGCAGGCTATTGAACTGGCGACTCATCGGGGAAGACCGTTTGATCTGCGGGTGCTGCTGCAAAAAAACAGCAGAGGCGGCTGGGGAGTCACCGGAATAGGTGCACGCCTCGCCGGTGCCCGAAGTATAACGACACATGTACCACGCGGCGGTAGTATTGAAGAGCCTGCCAGCATGCTGGAAAGTACATTTGGAACCGAAAGAGCAGCCATGATCCTGAAGAGTGTGCCTACAACCGCCCTTCTTATCGCTAGACAAATTGAAAGAGCTTCTGATTCTATGCTCGGAGAGATGTCGATGGATCTGGGTGTAGATGAGAATGGGGGACTCTGGTTCTTTGAGGCCAACTCCCGGCCGATGAAATTTGATGAACCCGCGATCCGCAAGCTGTCCCTAGAGCGAATCTTTCACTACGGCCAGCATTTAGCGCGCCAGTTTAAATAGAAATCATTAAAAGGATGTGACACAGCATGCAGATATCCTCCATCTATGACACAAATGCCAAACAGTGGAAATCACGGCTGGCTGGACTGCTTGAGTTTATAAGAGCGCATGGGGAGAAGCGAATCACAAACCAAGCTTGCAAAGTACTGGCCCGATTAACACCGGATCAGTTGTCAGAGCCGGGTATCTCGCTGCTTGTCGCCACCGTACGCGGTCAGAATGGGCGCCAGCTCGCAGGAGTCAGCTTCGTATCCGGTTTCGGTGCAGAAGCCTGTCTTGTCGCTGTGCACCCCTTCTACCGGAATAGACATACCGGCACTGCCTTAATGGCTGCCCAGCTGAAACGCCTCGGGCATCTGCAATGCAGTGTTGCCTGCGACAATACTGCTAGCCTAAAGATGTGCTTCAATATCGGCCTTGCTGCCGACACACTTACCACTGGTCCTACCGGCAAGCCAACATTACTGCTCCGGTCACCTCATCATACCGGCAGCACTACTATTTCTCCACAAGAAGGTGAACTCCTGTGCCAGAGCCCGTCTTAGGCATTCTTACTTTATATATTAACGAAGCTAAGCAGCTTGAAGAAAAGGCCGTGTACCGGAGAATGATCGTCGAGGGCAAACGAATTGGCTTGGATGTCTTTGTGTTTACCCCCATGGATGTTCATCCCAGCAAAGAGCAGATCCATGCCCTTGTCTTTGATCCCAAGAGCGGAAAATGGTCACGCAAATGGCGTTCTTTTCCGAATATGATTTATGACCGTTGCCGTATTCAGCGCAGCTCACGCTTTCAGCAACTGCTTCGTTTCCGAGAACGCTACAATCATCTGTTATTTCTGAATCGTCCACTGCGCAACAAATGGACCATTCACCAAACATTTTCACAAAAAAGCCGTTTCCGGCAGCATATGCCAGAAACATTACTCTATCAGTCCTCTGCCGACCTGCGCCGGATGCTGAAAACCAATTCAGTAGTCTATATCAAGCCGGCAAACGGCACAGGCGGACGTGGCATCCTCAGAATTGAGAGAATGAAGGATGGGCGAGGGGTATATGATATTCAAGGCCGTCGTCAGGATCGCCGAATCATTCCCACCCGTAAAGTCTCTTCTACTCGGCTGGATTCCATCGTACGGCAATGGTGCATCGGCGGGCGTTTCCTTATCCAACAGGGGATTCCATTACGTCTGCCGGGCGGACGTTTCCATGATTACCGGATGCTCGTTCAAAAGAACGGGCAAGGTGTCTGGGAACTGACAGGTATGGCTGCACGTGTCGGTGCAGCGCGGAGTGTAACCTCCAATCTTCATGGCGGTGGTCATGCCGTTCGAGCGGAAACGCTGCTGAAGGAATGGCTGGGCAGTCAGGATAAAACCGATAAGGTCATGAAGACTGCCGAGAGGTTGGGCCTTGATGCCGCAGCCTTCTTGGAAGAAAGTTACGGAGCCTTATGTGAGCTTGCATTGGACCTCGCCATTGATCGCGAAGGTAAAATTTACGTGCTGGAGGTTAATCCAAAGCCCGCCCGTGAAGTGTTCGCAAGATCAGGTGACGGAACCACATACCGCAAAGCCCTGATTCGCCCTCTGGAATACGCGCTGTGGCTCTACAATAACAAAGGAACCCCGAGCACAGCTAAAACGACTGAGGAATAAAAATTATCATAGTAGTCATCAAAAAAAGACGCCACTAGCTCGTATTAATACGAAGCCTAAGAGGCGTCTTTTTCGATTTATTTGGCCAATGATCCCTGCAGGGAACCTGCATCGAAGTCCGGCTGTGCTTCGATATCGGTGTCACCTGCGGCTTTGGCTTTTTCAAGTGCCGCATTATAGCGAGTATTCAAGTCCTGAAGCTCTTTATCTAAATCTCCACCACCAAAAATGTATCTATTGAAGACATCAACCTTCTTTAGTCCTTCCAGACGTCCCTCACTGATAACCATCGGAGTCGCTGGATAAATCCCGTCTAACTTCGTAGGCAGAAAATCTTCAATTCCTGCAATGTCTGGTGCCTTGGCAACAGTAGCAACCGATGGGATAACCGAAACCCCATACCCTGCTTCCTGGTAAGCAATCTGCACATCATCACTGTACATCCATTCAATAAACTTCCAAGCTTCTTCCTTATGCTTCGAATCCTTGCTCATAGCCAAATAACTTCCTGCAATAACTTGGCTGACACCCTTCTGCTCCCCGTCAATGGTTGGAGGAATCGCAGCTGCCCAGCGAATTTCAGTTGGGAATTGGGTTTTGTAGACCGTCGGCTCAACGGAATGGTTGAAATACATACCGATCTTGCCTTGAGCAAATTGCGCACGCAGCGGGTCGATATCAAGCGATTCCGATCCTGGCATCATGCTTCCATCCACCTTAATCTGCCGCAGCGCCTCAGCAACCTCTTTATAGACGCTAAAATCAAATTGCCCGGTCTGGAAGTCGAAGCCCTCTGTGCCCTTAGTCTTGCTAAGTGTTGTTATTGGATAAGCGATACGCTCAAATCCGCTGGTACTTTTGAAATTACCCGCGAAGCCGTAAGCGCCTATATCTTTTCCCGCTGCCGTAATTTTCTTGGCATCCTCGACCATCTCTGCGAGTGTGGTAGGCGGCTCTGTAATGCCAGCCTTCTCGAACAAATCTACGTTATAGATGAGGCGCCAGAACTGACCGATATTGGGAAGGCTATATATTTTGCCGTCAACGGTATTTTTCTCGTTGATAAGTACGTTCTCGAACCGGCTCTTCATCTCTGGTGAAATGTAGCTATCAAAAGATTCCAGATACCCTCTTTTGACCCATGTTGGCACGTTATAAGTATCCACCCGGAGAATATCAGGCGCCTGCATGCTGGAGAAGGCAATATCCACCGACTGGGTATAGTTCTCTGCCATAACCTTCATTTCAATCTCGATATTGGGATTAAGACCTTCATACTCACTGATCTTTTGCTCAATAAAATCAGAATCATGACGATCAATGGTCCAGTAGACCAATTTTGTTTTTTCGGAGTTTGTATTGCTGCTGCTTACCTCCGTATTAGATTCGGATGATGAACAGGCGGCCAACGAGCCAGCCAGCATCAGCGAAACCCCAGCTAATATCCATTTATTTCTTTTCATCTAAAATGCCTCCCTTTTCTTTTGAAATCGCATTCATTTCTTAAGAAAATTATAATTCCACTGCCCTTTTATCAGTGAAGGAGAAAACAACTGTCAATGGGAGACGAAATCACTGTTTCCCTCCACTTTAGGCAAGCTATATTTTGCACGAAAGTCAGTCGGCGTCATTCCGGTGTATTTTTTGAACTGCTCTGTAAAATAGGGTCGATCCTCATAGCCCAAAGAGATGGCAATATCCTGAACCTGTATGCCTTCCAACACTAGCTCCTTGGCTTTGTCCATTCGTCTTCCGATAATATATTGGGCGAGTGTCATCCCCGTCTCCTTTTTAAAAAGATTGGAGAAGTAGCTAGGACTAAGATGCACCTCCCGTGCACAGTCGGCGACGGATAGATTTCGATGCAGATTTCCATTGATATGAGTGATGGCCCGATCCACAAGCATACGCGCGTCACTGCATTGGCGTTGTTGCAAATACGTACAGCCCAAACGGCAAAATTCCCGAATCTGGCGGCTAAGATCTTCAAAAGAGACTGCACTGCTCATGTCTGCAAGCTTATTTTCCAGAGTTTTAACTTCCGAATCCGTTGCTTTTTCCGAAAAAATCCGATGGATAGAATGAGCCAGTTCAAGACATAGCGTCTTAACGATGGACGGGTTAGGCGTTGCCGGTGCAGTAATCCAATCATGCCAAATATGATCCAGCTGCTCCTCTGCTTTGGACAAATTCGCCGAACGCAGACAATAAA
Organism: Paenibacillus sp. FSL E2-0190; assembly: GCF_037992965.1. Classification (NCBI taxonomy): domain Bacteria; kingdom Bacillati; phylum Bacillota; class Bacilli; order Caryophanales; family Paenibacillaceae; genus Paenibacillus; species Paenibacillus sp. FSL E2-0190. The sequence goes on along the minus strand of NZ_CP150306.1, from coordinate 2,192,772 downwards.
GCAATTCTTTCTCCTTGTCATATGAGTATCTGGGTAGCGCGGCATTCACGACTGCATCTTCAACATAGGTGTACACGCTGTTCCCACCGTTCAGAAAGGTGTTCGCAAGTGCAGACAGCGCCTGCGCATAGGAAGCAGAAAGCTGCCCTACCTCCTCCACCTCTCCACCCAGTCCAATGGATACCGTCTGGTACGTATACCGATGTACATTTTCCCGGCATTTCTCTGCAAGTTGCTCCATATTCGGCTCCGCCAGAGGGTTCATCACAATAACGAACTGATTCACATTTTCCCGGAACACAATGCCCCGAGTGTATTCGGATATTGTATTTTCCAAAATATTCTGTACGGCAAAGCGGATTAATTCCACCTCGGAAACCGTAAGTTCTGATGTACGTTCCACAAAAAAATCCACTTCCGCTACCATCACGCAAAAGTTATGGTTATTCATCTCGATATTGTAAAAATCCCACTGCTGGCTCAAGTGCTGCTGCCTAGTTCCGTAACGGATGAGCAGACGCATATATTCCTGACGCAAATAAGGTAAGCTCTCGCGCAGCTTTTGTTCCATGCCCATCATCTGCTCAGCTTGACTGCGTTCCCGCTCCAACACTTCTTTGGCCTTCAACACGGATTCAAGCACTTGAACCTTGGTATACGGTTTTACAATCAGATCAAAGGCACCCAGCTTAACTGCTTCCTGGGCATAGGTGAAATCAGAATAACCCGTCAAAAAAATCAGTTTGATGCCTGGCTGCTCGGCTTGGATGCTCCGCATCATCTCTAAACCATCCTTAAAAGGCATTCGGATATCCGTCAATACAATGTCAGGACGATGCTTGCGGATCTGCTCCAGACCTTCTTCCCCGTCTGCCGCGGTGGCCGCGATCACAATCCCATGTTCCTCCCAAGGAATCCGCTGCGACAATCCGCGGACCACTGCAGGAATATCATCAACAATACATATTTTAATTGAATGGGCGTTCAGGATTTATTCCCCCTTCCACAGGAATGGATAGAACAGCTTCGGTTTCAACACGCGGACTGCTTCGAAAGACCAATCCGGCTTCTTTGCCGTAGTACAGCTGCAGTCGGCTACATATATTAGACAGAGCATAACCTCCACTGCCGTTCGGCTCCTTCAGCCAGGCATTGAGTTTCTCCGCATTCATGCCGGTTCCGTTATCGGCAACCCGGATGAGCAGTGTGTTTTTGGCTACTTCTACAGAGATCCGGATCACTCCCCCTCCCCTTAATTCCTTAAGGCCGTGCAGGATTGAGTTCTCCACCAAGGGCTGAATAATAATTTTCAATACAGGAAGCTCCAGCAGTTCCACTCCGACATCAATTGTATAGTCAAACAACCCTTCATAACATTGCTGCTGAAGGTTTAGATACTGGCGGACATGTTCCAGTTCCTTGCCTAAGGTCGTAATTTCCTGCCCGTTGTTCAGTCCCAGCTGAAACAGTGCAGACAGCGAAATGACCATCTGTTTCACATCTTCATATTCATCCATCTCACATTTCCAGAAAATCGTGTTTAATGTGTTATATAAAAAATGAGGCTCGATCTGCGCCTGAAGCGCCTTGATCTCCGCTTTTCTCTTTTCTTTTTCTGTATCCTTGACTTCAGCAATCAACTCACCAATCCGGTCCAACATCTGGTTAAATTTGCGTCCCGCCTCCCCAATCTCATCCTGGAAAGGACTCTGGAAGCGTGCACTGAGATCCTCTTGCTCAACACGAGACATCGTCCGTTGCAGTTTCAGCAGCGGTCCCAGTAGCAAAGCGGACAGATACCTTGCAAGGAAAAGCGCGATGACGATACATGCCGCCATGATCATCAACACCAGCCATTGAATACTCCGAACAGGTTGCAGCAGTTCCTTTTTGGACAGGTAGCTGACCAACACCCAGTCTTTTGCGTACCCTGAACTGGCATAGCTGAGCAGCATTGGCCCATCCCCAGCAGAATATTCAAAATTACCCCGGTCTGCTTCCCTCAGTTTGTCCAAAAACACAGAGTCCCGAGACCATTCCGGACGTCTCCCATCTCCGAAGACGCTTGTTCCCTCTTTATTGATCAGTAAAAAACGTGCGGAGCCAAGACTCCCGCCTCCACTTACAGTATCTTCAAGAATGTCCTCTTTTACATTAACGATCAAAAATAGATCAGGGACATAATTGTCTGTAAGCGGCTGCAAGACTAGGGAAATAACATGGTGTTTCCCGGCAAATAGCTCGTCCCGATGACTCTCCACCCAATTGGTTTCAGGTTTCTCCTTAATCCGTTGATACAGCGAAGATTCTAGAAATGGGGTCAAGGTTCTGCGCTGATTGCTGGTAGAGTAGAAATCCCCGTCCGGCGTACTGATCAAGATAGATTCAATGGAGTTTTCCGTCAACTCTACCTGCGTGAAGGGCGCTTGCAGCATAGAAAAATTGGCAAAAAAACGTTCCATATTATGAGCTTTAATATCCCGGATGGTCTGCTGATAAGCTTCGCTCAACATCATCGTGGAGGAAGCCACAATGATTTGCTTTAACTTCTGGTCCAGGACATTGATTGACTGAGTCAGCACATTTTGATTTAACTCGACAGAGTTACGCTCCATCGCCCGAGAAGCGATGGAGTAAGCCAATAAACCGGTGACAGAAATACAGAATACCGTCAGTGCGGTAAAAGATAACCATATTCTTTTCTTCAAAGAGGTACGATAAACCCAGGCCTTCAGCATGTATTCACATCCTTCTTGAATAGCTGTCCGAAGCCCGCCCCGAATTTAGCCCTTTACAGAGCCAGCTGTCATCTGCATGAACGATTTATTAGCGAAAATATAGACAACAATCATTGGCAACATGGACAGACATGCACCCGCGAGCATCAATTGAGGTTGCGCCGCATCGCCGATACCATATTTTAGCCCCGCCAATCCTACGGTGAGTGTCTGTAATTTTGGCTGTGTCATGGTAAAAACCAGCGGCAGAATATATTCGTTCCATGCTCCGCGGAAGGTCCAGAGCGCCGTGACTCCAAGGGCGGGTGTCAGAAGCGGTAAGATAACTCGAAAGTATACGCTATAGAAATTACAGCCGTCAATAAAAGCAGCCTCATCCAGATCCTTCGGAATCGCTCGTACAAAACCAATCAACATAAAAAATGCCGTGGCATGCGCACTAATCAGAATAATAATGACACCCCATAACGATTTCTGTAGATTAAGCGCTACCATAAGGTCAAATTGCGGCCGAAGCACCACAGCACCGATCGAGATGAACAGCGTGCAGGACTGAATTACAACATATATACGTTTCCCGTAAAAATCGACTCTCGCTACCGCATATGCGGCCATCGTTCCAATGAATAGAGTGCCTAAGGTGGTAAAGATACTGATAAACACACTGTTCCATGTAAAGCGGGCAAAGTTAGCCGAATTCCAAGCCTGCGCGTAGTTTCCAATCTGCCATGACTTAGGCAGCAAGGTGGTTCCTGTCGTCAACTCCAGATTGGTCTTAAGGGATCCGAAAAAAGCCAGAATAATCGGAAACAACGCAAAAGCCGCCACTATAAGTAGAAAAATCCACAGCAAGGTCCGGGACAGCACCGCTCGGGTCTTGAAGGACCGGACAGGCTGGACCGAAGTGTTCTTCGTCTCCGCATGTAATGTACTCACTGTTCATTCTCCTCTCTTTTAATAGATATCATTTAGCTTTTTAGATACATAAAAGTAGACTAAGGTAATCAGACCTACAATAACTGCTGTGGCAAAACCAACCGCACTACCGTAGCCAAATTGCTGAATGCTTGTACCTCCACTGGATACAGGGAAGAACAGCTTATACAGGTACAGGTACATAACTTCCGTCTTGCCATAAGGACCGCCTTCGGTAAGCACCATAATACTCTCGTAGCCTTTTAGGGAGGCGGTAATAGCGAGCATAATGATCATTTGCAATACAGGTCCGAGCATGGGAACGGTGATGTTCCACATTTTTCTGAAAGGTCCAGCTCCATCTATAGATGCCGCCTCATAGAGATCCTCAGGAATGTTCTGTAAACCAGCGATAAAGAGCAGCATATAGTTACCGATAGCCCCCCATATCGCAATCATAATAGCGGTTAGTAAGGCATATTTCGGCCCTAACCAATCTATCGGAGCGGAAATAATTCCAGAGCCGACCAATAGCTGGTTAACCATCCCGTTGTATGAATTAAAGATAACGTAGAATACGATGGCCATAACCGAAGCACTGATTACGGTCGGCATAAAGTAAATCGCTCTTAGCAGCTGCCGCCCTTTCAAAGCACGATTGAGGACAACCGCCAGTAAAAATGATAATGGCAAGGTGATGAGCAGCTTGCCTCCAGCGTAGATAAAGGTGTTGACCACTGACTTCCAGAATTCCTTATCCCTTAATAAGCGCTCGAAATTCTCCAGTCCGATAAACATGGGTTCGCCGAAACCCTGGTAATCATAGAACATGTACTTCAGAGCCCAAAAGATCGGATATACTCCAAAAACCAGCGTCAGAATCAAACTGGGAGCAACGAAGGTCCAGGCGTTAATTTGACGTTTTGATAAATTCATTTATTGTTCCTCCTGTCCATTGGACTAAGCTTATGTCCTTAATGATAATTCTATCCGTTCGTAACGGTTAGGGAGAAAGCGACTGCGCTTGGGGGAGAATTTCACTTTTTCAGTTGCTTTGTCCCCTTTCCTTCATTTGTTTATCTATCCCGTCCTTCGTAAAGCCACGTTTATACTAATTAAGAGAAAGCTCACCCACGAACCATGACTACTTTACAAGGAGGTTAGAACTACCGATGATTTCAGCATATGGTGGCGGTACACGCCCCTTCGGATGTTATACCGAAGGAGAGCTTGAGGGCATACGCCTTAGAATCGAACAGCTTCCCAAGGTCCGGCAAGAGTACGAAAGACAACAACAGCTGTCTGAACAATTTGCCAGCCGAGAAGCTGCTGCGCCCCTCCATAAACTCGGGGTGTTCCGGGTAGAACCCTTTGTTTTTAAAACCCCTCCCAGAACGGCCTTCCTCAAGCTTTCTGTACAGATTCGGGGAAAGGGCACGGCGTGCATCGGGGGCTTGCGTCTGACTCATTCGCAGCTTGGCTTGCCGGTTGAACTAGCGAATGGCGGTCTAGAATCTGGGATGCTGGGGTGGAGTCAAGACCGAGAAAACGGAAGCACAGTATATCTAGAGAAATTGGCCAGCTGGCAGCAAGGTCTCCAGCCATCTGGTGTAACCCCATCTGGCGCTAGTCTGGCAGACGATTTGCAATGTATCTGCATCAGTAATGAGGAAGTGAAAGGATTGACAATCCTTCATTATGGAGAGACCATACCTGTATATGAAGGTGATCATTACAGCGTGCAGACGGCGCTCAGTCTGGAAGCTCCTCTAGGCGAAGGAATCTGCATCGGGGTCCATTTTCTAAATGCTGCGGGGCAGCCGTTAGGAACTGAGCTGCTCTCCCCGCTTTTTAATCGGCCGACACTTACCAATTGGGCCTACCTGCTGGAGGCTACGGGAGCGGACGCCAATATGTATATGATCACGGGTGAAAGTGAATTTGCGGTTCGAGCCAAGCAAAAGCTCCAGTACATGCTTGCCGATATACGGGTAGGCATGGATATTTTCCGTAGAGACGGCTGGCATGACGATGATACTTACGGCGCGGTGCATATCGGGAGGGGGCTCGCTGCTGCTTCGGTAATCTACGATCAGATTGCTGGCAGCAGTGTATTCCTCACTGGAGAAGAAACCGAACTTCTCGCTCATTTCCGCTATATCGCAGACATGATGATGGATACCCACTACTACCGGTTTGATCTAGAGACCTTCCCAGATGAAAAGGGAGGAAAACGCAGTAATTGGAATGCCGACCGGGCAACCGGACTGGGTGTATATGCCCTCCTCTTTCCCAATGAAAAACAAAGTGAGGCATATCTTGATCATGCCCTCTCTGTCATCAACTGGCAGCTGGCAGAAGTGGTTGATTCAGACGGCGCATGGCCAGAAAATATTCGCTACCATGGCGCAGTATTGCATCGCTATTTTCTCTTCTTCGTCCTATTAAAGCGTTTGAAGGGCATTGATTATTTCAAGCATGAGAAGGTAAAGGGCATGTACCGTTTCCTAATCGGAACAGTGACTGCACCAGATATTATTCAAGGCGGCTCTTCTGGCTCCCCCATCCTGCTTACACCAGCGGTCGGCGATGCCAATGTGCAGGAAAAATGGTTTCGCCTGCTTGGATATGCGGCCCCATTCTATATGGACGAAGACCCCCAGCTTGCCGGGGAAATGCTCTGGACGTGGAAGCACGGCGGAGAACCGATTGAGGATAGTGGCGCATTTCCTCTGCCTCTGGTCGCGCTGTTATATCCACAGCCCGATTTAGCAGAACAAAGGCCTGCACTCGACTCCGTACATTATCCCGATATCGGTTATGTCATCTTCCGCAACGGAGAACAGAACCTTCAGCATTATGCAATCTACGAGGCGTCTCCGCTGACTTATCACGCTCATCATGATGAAGGGCACTTCTCCATCTGGGCAGATGGTGTTCCAGTAACCCTTGATTCTGGAACGGGAGGTTATTATAACGGGGATCGGCATTGGTATGTGTCCAGCGCAGCTCATAATGTTGTTCAATTTACCGATTCATTCGGAAATTTTGCCAATGGGCCACTGCAAAGCACATGCAAGGAAGTACGCTTTTCAGAAGAGTTAGATCATGCCAGCAGTCTTATTCCAGAGGCTAACGCCAGGGAATATGAGCGGAATTTCTTGTTCATTAAAGCAGGCTTTAACGTCTACTTGATATGGGATCGAATTGAGGGAGCATCGAACAGCGTCTGGAATCTGCATACACTCAGTACTGATGCAAGTATAATGGAGCAATCCATTGATGCAGCTTGCCTGAACGGCAAGCACCTAAGCGCTTATATCGCCGAACCAGAACTTCCAGTGATTACAATGGGAGAAGGCGCTGTAGCCGGGAATTATCCGCTGGCAGAGCAGCAACATTTTCGTGTTTATGGTGGTAAAAGCGATTACGTCATTCTGCTTCATCCCCGGACAGAAGATGCTTCTTCACTACAGCTTGAACAGCTTGATTTTGAAGAGGCTATCGAAGGAGTACGCTTGTACAGAATATCCCGTACGGATGGGAAATGGTTTATCGCCGCCATCAACGGCACCAAGGAGGAACACCTTGTTACTGTTCCGGGTCTCGGACCGCTTAGGCTGCTCGGAGAACCTGAGTCAACATCCGGGCAACCTGAAGCAACCCAATTAAGAATTGAGGCAGGCAGAATTCACATCGCCATGCCCCGATAACTATATACAAGGAGGAAGATTAGAACATGAGCAATCTTGGAGTATGGGAACCAGCAGAACCGGGAGTTAAACGCTGTATCTTGAACGCTGCAGCCAGTCTGATGATGATGGAGGTTCATTTCGAAAAGGGAGCCGAGGGCTATGAGCATAGCCATCCTCACGAGCAGATGAGCTACTGTCTGCGTGGAAGCTTTGAATTTCGTATTGACGGCGAGAAGCATAAGGTAACCGCGGGGCAAAGTATTGCCATACCGCCAGATGCAAAGCACGGTGTAACCGCATTGGAAGCAGATTCTGCGCTGCTCGATGTCTTCACACCTATCCGCGAGGATCTGCTGAAACGCTAATAAATATATATCTGGCAGCAAAAAAAGGCCCAATCATTCCATTTCAGAGGGAATGATTGGGCTTCTGTTATTTTTCAGCTTGGTACCGTTCCACCTCAAGTGATGCTAATAACAATGGAGCGACGCCCATAGGCACATCCGACAATACGTCCTCAGAGATATAGTAATCGTATGAGCCATTACGGTCTTTGCTCAGACCCGCTCCATGACAGATCTGGTGCAAGTGCACACCTTGTTCATCCTCTTCAGTCAAATGCGTCAAAATGCCTTCATACCCTTGCAACATCGCCTCTATAAAAGAGGATTCCAGATAACCTAATCTTAGTCCCTTAGCCATCGCATAAACAAACATGCACGAGCCGGAAGCTTCAAGATAATTGCCTTTTCTCCCCGCTTGATCTAACACCTGGTACCAGAGGCCAGTCTCCTTGTCTTGAACCTCCAGAAGCGCGCCGCACATCCGCTGGAAAATGCCAATGATCGTCCCCCGCTGCGGATGAGTGAGCGGAAAATGCTCCAGGCAATCAACCACAGCCATCGCATACCAGCCCATCGCCCGGCTCCAAAAATGAGAGGACAATCCGGTAGAAGAGTCAGCCCATTCCTGCTCTTTGGATTCATCCCAGCCATGATAGAGCAAACCGGTCCGTGGATCACGGGTCCGCCGCTCAACCAGCAGCAGCTGATGCGCCGCTTCGTCAATCAGTTCAGGTCGTTGAAAAACCTTGCCGTATTCCGCTAGGAATGGCGATGCCATGTACAGCCCGTCCAGCCACATCTGGAAAGGGTATACCTTCTTATGCCAGAATCCCCCTTCGGAGGTGCGGGGATGTCCAATAAGCTGTGCGGCCAGCAAATGGGCTGCTTCAGCATACCGTTCTTCTCCGGTTTTCTGGTATAGCAAGAACAGGTTTTTCCCCTCGTTAATCTGGTCCAGATTGTATTCTTCCAGCCTGTAGGTACGGATGGAACCATCCTCTCCAATAAATGTGTCCATATGCCGCTCCATAAAGGAGACATACTCAGGCTGGTCGAGCTGAACACCCGCCCGGGCCATTGCCATCAGCAGCATGCCCGGAACATAAGCCCATCTTTCCAGCACATATTCATGCTCTCCCTGCTTGTTGCACCCTCCAAGAATCGTACTCGCGATTTTACTGGACAAGCGAACGGTTGTTGCTTCAGTTATAGACATCCTTATTCCTCCTTCGTTTGTCATCCATATGAAGTCTAATCTTATGCTCAAGTGAGCTGCTTGCGCAGCCAGGCAAAGGCTGGTTCACCATGAATCTCATGACCTCCGGTGAAGAAGTCCGCTTCTACCTGTCCGATATGATTCGCCGACCTGTAAATCGTCTGCAACTGGGTTAAAGCTAATTTTGTTCCGCGCGGGCCAAACAGATGATCGGCATCTCCCGATTCGAGGAACAGGCCACGAGGGGCAATGAGGCCCAATAGCTCAGGCATCTCCGCTTCCAGCAAAATCCCTGGAATATAATTATCAAGGCAATGATTGCGTGTCAGAATACTGTCTTCGAAAGTATTGGCATACCCGCTTACGACCGCACAAGCGATTCGTTCGTCAAGTGCAGCTGTGAAGCCAGCCACCAGTCCCCCGCCGGAAATACCCATAATTCCAATTCGTTCATCCTTAACTTCTTTTCTTGTCTGCAAATAATCCAGTGCCCGCATGGTTTCGTAGATACGGTAGCCGGCCATCGTCTTCCCAACCATCAACAATGCGGATGACAGGCGGAAGCAGGAATTACGTCCAGGCTCCCCGCTTGTTAGGTCTTCTTCCAATCGTCTGTCCCCAAAGCCGAGCAGCTCCGGGGCTGCCACTACAAAGCCCTGTTTTACCAGTGAAACAGCGAAGTCTTTGTGCAGCCCGGGATCTCCCTGCCGATCCGATCCGTCCGGGTTCAAGCCTACGATCTCCCGGCTTCCATAGCCATGTCCATGAATGGCAAGAACGGCAGGAACAGGGGTAGAGAACGGCTGATCCGGGATCAAAAGATACAGCGGCATGCGCAACCCTTCATAGGTAGTTATCTCTATACGTTCACGGGTATACCCGGAGCAGACGGTTCGTTCCAGCAGAACCGGTTGCAGCTCCTCAGCTATTTCTGGAAAGCCACCTAACCGCTTCGTAAATGCTGCGCTAAGCTCATCACGCCATTGCTGAAAGGGTATGTCTTTGCTGAAAGCCGAGTTACGTTGTGCTGAACCAGCTAGTTCTTTCATGTATTGTTCCAGAGGCTCCATCCGAAGTGCTCCTTCCTTAATATCCTTCAGGATGCCAGCCATCAAGCACGGTCAGCACCCTATACTCCGCAGCTTCCTGTGGAATCAGCTGCCGCGACCATGCAGCTCTGGCTTCGGGATTGGCTCCCGGTCCACTGCTGCCATATTCTTCATAGCGGCTAGTTTCCTCCCTGTCCGGCTGCCCCCAATTATGCCAGCCTTCGCCGATAATCGAACTGTCTATGACCGTGCGGATAAAAGCCACATGTGCATAAGGGCGCCAAGGTCGGCCAAGATACACTTCACTTACACCTTGACCGCCAGTAATTTCACAATCGAGGAATACATAACCAAACGGTGCGCCTTCAGGCGTTGATGCGGCTGTTATATATCCTCTGGAACGTTTGTTATGCAGCCGGCAACGTTCAAACAAAGCCGTAGCCGCGCCAAAAATATAATCCACATCGCCTTCAATGTAACATTCGTTATAATATTGCTTTCCTTGCCCTGTATACAAAGTATCCTGATCACCCAGCAGGCGTACACGCCGGAATACAGCATGACCAGCATCAACAAAAGCAGCCACCGCCTGGCCAGTGCCAGGACCTGATGCATTTCGAATGGTCAGATTTTCAGCGGTGAAATGCTCAGCGAATACATTCAGGGTACCGGATTTGAACGTGCCAATCGGCTCTCCGTCCGGACCTAAAGTGTGCGCGTTGTCTGACCACGTAATGATGGTGGAATTCGTGTCTTCCCCCAGTAGCAGAACCGGAGGCGTTCCCTGTTTCACTGTAATTTTTTCCTCGTAAATGCCGGGTTTGATACGAATCGTCACTTCTTCCTTGTGTTCCTGTGGAATTGAATCCAACGCTGCCTGTAGAGTACTGAATCCTTCGTCGACACTCTTAGAGACTGTAATTAACATCTGCGGCTCCTTTCCTATCAACCTGAGTTTATTCTATAATAACCGTAACGCTTCGTAAGAGAAGAGGAGAATTATGACTAGCCTGACTAGCCCCAATCACAAATATCATATTGAAGAAGACCGCTACAGCATCCAACATATGAAACGAAAAGGCATCACTGCTATGCCACGTCCCCACAGCCATGACTTAGCCGAGCTGTACTATCTGATACAAGGGGAGCGGGTATACTTTGTGGACGACCGAGTCATTACGGTTCATAAGGGTGAGCTTATTCTTATCTCCGGCCGGGAGCTTCATTCCACAGCAAGCTCGGAAGTAGCCGAATTCGAGCGGATTCTGATCAACTATGATCCTGCTCTTCTACCGCCATCCCTGCAGAATGAAGCCATCTGGTTTCATGACCGCGGGTACCGCTTGTTCAAGCTGACCCTGCGCGAGCAGGACGAAGCGGAAATCCTAATGAACCGGATGCTGGAAGAATGCCGGTTGCAGCGCCCGTATTACGAAACCAGCGTAATCGCTTTATTCTCCGAGCTGATGATTCTCCTCCAGCGTTCAGAGAGTATCTCACAAGCTGGAGGGACGAAACATCCGCTCCATCATCTAGTAACGGATGTAGCCACCTATATCCGTGATCACTACCGTGAGGCCCTTACTCTGGAAGAGACTGCGAGTAATTTTTACATTAGTCCTTCATACTTGAGCCGTGTATTTCACCGATTGACGGGTTTTCACTTTCGGGAATACATCGTTCATGTCCGCGTAAGGGAAGCCGAACGGCTGCTTGTCGGATCTACAGGCAAAATCCAGGAGATCGCCTCCGCTGTCGGATTTGAACATCTTTCCCATTTCAATAAAACATTCAAAAAATCAACCGGTTTGACCCCGCTCCAATACCGAAAAGAAGCAAGGTCACACCCACGGAAGTTCAAGACGGATTTCCATCATCCATAGAATTTTTTTATCTATCTGTAATCGTCAAATCTTCGGAATGAGTGAGCGTGACGTGGCTGCATCTATGCGCTGTTATCTTCGGCATTTCCGAAGTCTGCAACCGGATACGATCCAGCGTGAGCCCCGTGGCATGCCGCAGCACAATTCCCCGATCACTCACTGCGTGGAATTTTTCGATGGTTAGATCAGCAAGCGGCATCTCCGGCAGCCCGTTAACCAGTAGAGCGGTTGCCGCACCATGGCACACAATATTCTTCAGGGTAATCTTCCGAAATTGCGGAGTTTCCTCTGTAACCGAAAATAACTGCTCGTCATACCCTTCCGATCCTTCAACCCCTGCATAGAACATATGAAAGGATACAGCTTCATGGATGATGCCAGTCATGTTGATATTCTCCATTAAAATATCCTCCACCACACCGCCTCTTCCCCGGGTGCTTTTGAACCGCAGGCCAATGTCCGTGCCGATGAACAGGCAGTCACTAACTCGAACTGCATGGACACCTCCGGACATCTCGCTGCCGATCACAACGCCTCCATGTCCGTGATATACCGTGCAATTCCGGATGGTAATATACTGGCAGGGCATTCCCCACTTACGGCCTTCCTCATCCTTGCCTGACTTGAGACAGATGGCGTCATCACCCACATCAAAGCTGCTGTGCTCAACTAGAGCATGCGTGCAGGATTCCAAATCAAGGCCATCCCCGTTCTGCGAATACCAAGGATTACGTACCTGAACATTTCGTACGGTAATCTGCTCGCAGCCAATGGGATGAAGACACCAAGCAGGTGAATTCTGGAAGGTCGGCCCTTCCAGCAGCACCCGCCGGCAATTGCGCAGGCTAAGCAACGTCGGACGAAGATACGTACGAGCAGGCAGATAAGCCTCCATACTAGTTTCTCCCTTGTCCCACAGCTTCCGGCAGAAGTCCTCACCTTCCATGGCTTCCCGGGAAGGCCACCATACTTCGCCCTGCGGATCAAGCACTCCTCCAGATTCGATCAAACGCTCCCATTGCTTCTCGGTCATCTTAAACCGCTTCACTGGGCGCCAGCCTTCGCCACTGCCGTCGAATATTCCCTCACCGGTTATTGCCACATCGCTTAAACCTTCTCCATCGAGCGGAGCCTGACAGCGCCAGCCGGAATTCCCCTCATAATGGGAAGAAAGTAACGGATACAAGGTATGATCAGGGTCAAACTGCACCAATGCTCCCTTGTCTACATACAGATTAATTCGACTATGCAAAGTAAGGGGTCCTGTACGCCAGATGCCAGCTGGAATAACAACTTTTCCGCCTCCCGCCGCAGTGCAGGCATCCAGTGCAGCCTGAATAGCAGAGGTACATAGCGTTAATCCCCCCTCTTCTGCCCCATAATCCGTGATTGCAAAAGTCCGTTCGGGAATCTGGGGAAGCTCGGGAATCGGATACGTGTTAGTTACAAGATTGCTGCTCATTGAATTTCACCTCCTCCTATTACTCAAGTCCTTCATAGCTAAACCAGTCGAAATCGGCATAGCTTTCGCTCTTTGCGCCTTGAGAGCTTGTGTACATCCCGAGGTATGCTCCTGTGAATCCTCCGGCCAGATCGGTGCTGAGCACTCTGCCATCCGTCCGTTCACAGAAGGCTGTCCACTTGGCGGCTTCAGAAGCTCTGTAATAGAAGCTATACTCTTGTCCTCTGGCTTCCACCTTAAGCTGTACCTGATCCTGTAGATAGGGCACTGACGCCAGCAGCTGCTCGCTGCCACCCATCCGATGAATCAGCTGTAATACACGTTCGCCTGCCTCTAGCCCCAGTTCATAACGGAAGTGGTGATCCGCATTTTGGAGGAGAACAAGACCAGCTACTTCCCCTTCTGCAGCGGGACTAAACGTCATGTCAGTCGCCGCTCTGAAGCTCAAATGCTGCTGGCGTCTACCGATATAAGATGGATTGGCAATCTCCGAGAGCCGTTCTGGCTTCAGGCGAAGCCGTAGAACTCCAGGCTTGTCGGTAAGACTCCAGAATTCACCCCGCGGTGTCCGCAGGAAATTCCAGATCGGTGCCAGCTCATTACCTATAAACTCATCGCGCGCAGGCAATTCCGGCCATTTTGTCTCTGGCAAATCCGGAGCCTCCGTCTCAAATTCCAGCACTCCTTTGCCAGGATTGACCACAGGCCATTCATTCTCCCAGATTACCGGTGTCAGGAAGGTTTCACGTCCCAGATTGCGGTAATAACCACCGCTGGTTCGTGAAGCCAAGCAGAACATCCACCAGTCACCATGCTGAGTCTCCACTAGCTCTCCATGACCCACATTAACAATAGGATACGCTCTGCCAAGATGGCGATGCGTCAGAATCGGATTGGCTTTATGGCCCTCATAAGGACCTGTCACACTCTTGCTTCTGGCAATCGTAATCGCATGAGTATGCCCGGTTCCGCCCTCGGCAATCAGCACGTAATACCAAGCGCCGATCTTATAAATATGCGGTCCCTCTTGCGCATGAGCTACCTTGAGTGCGCCTTGCCAAATACTCTGCTTCGGACCGATTAGCTTCCCTTGGCTGAGATCAATCTCCTGCAGCCAGATATCCATATGCTTCGGATAAGCCTGCCCTTCCGGCGGAACACGGTTGCCGGTATAATACACCTTGCCGTCATCATCGAAGAACAAAGAGGAGTCAATACCGGGTGCATCCTCCAGCCATACAGGGTCAGACCAGTCTCCGGCCGGATCGGTTGTTGTTACATAAAAATTATGCTGGTTCTTGTCATTGTCAATAAAAGTGGTAATCATATAGAAAACTCCCTCATGATAGCGGAGCGTCGGTGCCCAAATACCCATGGAGGGAATCGAGTGATCCAGATTGAGCTGGGACGGGCGGTCCAGTACATGGCCAAGCTGGCGCCAATTGACCAGATCCTTGCTGTGGAAGATAGGAACGCCTGGGAAAAATTCAAAGCTTGAAGTCACAAGATAATAATCTTCACCAACACGGATAGCGGAAGGGTCAGGATAAAATCCCGGCAGCACTGGATTGCGGAATGTTCTCATTAAAAGTAATCCTCCTCAAAACAATTCAAATGTAAGCACCACCAATTATAGTTCGTATAAGTTTAACTTTCTTGTATTTTCTATGTTCTATTTCTTCATTTTTATACTTTCATGCTATATTGCCCATATTTCACTCCTTGTCAGCGAATAGCCTTTCCCTCTAGAATGGGTGTAATAGGATTTACCTGAAGGGGTGAGCAGCTTGGGAAAAAGAAAGAAATTGTACTCCCGCTTTTTTATGAGCCTAACCGCGATTTCAGTTTGCTGTATTCTAGTACTGGCTGTAGTGATCTTTTATTGGTACCGGAATATTACGATAGATAATGTCAACAAGGCGAACCAAAATGTACTGGTGAATACTGAAACCGTTTTTACAAACTATGAAGAGATCGTCCAGAACTACGCTATGGACTTCTATAGGAATCCAAACATCAACGCGCTCATGATGAATGGCGATACCAGCTGGAGCGACCAGTTGTACAGTGCCTTAAGCCAAATCCGCGGAGCATTGGTTGTGAACCAATATATGGAGAACGCCTATATCATGGGAGTGGATGAGCCTGTTGCCATGTTCGAAAACCTTCCGCTAAGCCCTGAATCCAAGCTGGAGCTATTCTCGAGAATGCGGGATAACATCATTGTTGAATCACCGTTTCTGTGGGAGGCAACCTTGAATAACGGTACCCCCATTACCCTGCTCACCGTGTTTTATAATGACCGGGCGTTTGCGGATAGCGAATATAATGGTGCGGTAGCACTGACCGTCAATTTGGGAAAGCTGCAGAATAATCTGTTTACGCAAAAAGAAGGCGAAGCCACCCGTTACGCTGTGCTTGACGGAAAAGCATCTGTGCTCATGCACAGTGCATTATCTGACATCCCTCTGGAAGAGGGCATGTTAAAGCAGGTGGTGTCCTCCACCTCAGAAAGAGGCTCTTTTGTCTATAAGGGAGGTGAAGAGCCACAGCTGATTACCTATGTATATTCTGCAGCGGACAAGCTGTGGTTTGTGTCGGAGACTTCCTACAAGGATAGCATCCGTGATATCTCCAATGCCCGTAATCTGATGACTGGCCTGTGCTTGGCCTTGATTGCCGCCGCATCTATAACCGCCAACCTGATCTCACGGCGGATGTATAAGCCAATCGGCCGGTTGTTCGGCAATATCGCTCATCTATCTGGCAATGAAGAAGCGCTGAAAACCGGTGGCGATTTGGATACCGTAAGCCAGGAGCTCGAACAGATTGGCGTTAAGCTGGAGCAGCTAAAAAAAGAAAGCGATGATAGCGCCTTGATGCGGTGGCTGCTTTCCCCGCAGAGAACACCGGAGAACAGCGGCACACCCCTGATGAGCATAGCCGCTGCTGGGGGAGCATATTGTGTATGCGTGCTGACCGCTCTGGAGCCCGAACAACCTGAAGACTCCGACTTCCGGCATACCTTTGAGGAAAACATACAACAGATTGAACATGCCTTCTGTGAACTTGCAGCCATTCAATCCTTCCGCCCGCATCAGGGCACTGCTGTACTTATTCTGAGTGAGCTTTACAGCGGCAGCTTCGGCGATTACGCTTTGTACCGCGGTAAATGGGAAGAAACCGCCGCTCAGCTACAGCTTTCCGGAGCCTGCTGCGCCTTCGGAATCAGCGGGCTGACGGATGATTTAAACCTACTGAGGGCTAAATACAATGAGGCTGCGGACAGTCTGCAATATATTAAATTTCATGTGCAGCAGAACATCATCTTTGCCGATGATACGATCCACCTGAACAGCAGCCCAATGCCCGACAGTGCCCTTGAACCGGTACTGCAAGCCGTTAAGCAGACGGAACTCTCGAACCATATTCCGCAGGCAGTGGAGAGATTGCTGGCAGTAGCCTGCAGTTACCGCGTCGAGCCTGCCACCATCGCTTTATCGAGACTGGTCTTTGAACTCAGTCGCACGGCTGAGCTTAATGCAGACGTCCAGCATTCCGGCTTTCTAGATAATTACCAGCATATCTGGCAGATCCAAAGCTATGACAAGCTATGGAATTGGATTGTAGACAGCTGTTATACCGCCCACGAGCGTATTGCCAGCATGAGCGCTGTACAGACCAAGAGCATTGCTGGTGAAGCCATTTGTTATATCAGAGATCATTATGATGACTCCAGGCTCTCCCTTAATGCCCTTGCTGACAAGCTATCGCTAAGTCCCGCTTATCTCAGTAGACTTATTGCCGACGAAGTAAACTGCAGCTTTCCCGATTTCGTTAACCTGCTGCGTCTGGAGCAGGCGCAGATGTTATTAGTCACTGAGCTTGACTTGGATATCCGGGAAATTGCCGAGAAAGTGGGCTACAACAGCAGCACCTATTTTACAACCCAGTTCAAAAAGCGTTATGGGGTTACACCTTCTAAATGGAGAATGAATCATATTCTACAGAAACAGAATCTTCCTGATTGACCCGCTAAAAGTAAGGAACAAAGGGGATGTCCCGGCAGCATTTTCATAGCCGGAGACATCCCCTTTTTGACTTTCAATGAATAACCCTCGCGCCGGCCTATACTATAAAATCCCCCTTTAAATCAGGCTTTTGAGCACCCTAAAAACAAAAAAGTTCTGTCTTTTTCGTTTTTTTAAGCTGCCCTTTTCCGCTTTTTTTAACTTTTTTCCGTTTATTATGATAGCGTTTACATTCCGGGTGGATTTATGATTTTCATGTAAAGCGTTCTCCTAAAACAAGGGACGGAAATGACAACGCTAGTATAAAGGAGTGGACTGTTAATGATGCAAGAGGCTACATCGGAGACACAAGGAATGCCAAGTCCGGGAATCAGGACGGCCAAAGCCAAGAGCTTCCGTAAATCCCTAAGGAAGGACAGCTCGCTTTATTTGCTCGCTCTTCCGGGAATCGTCATTCTAATTCTTTTTGCTTATCTGCCGATGAGTGGTCTGATTCTCGTCTTTAAAAATTACAACTTCAACGACGGAATCTTCGGCAGCCCGTGGGCCGGCTTCTCTAATTTCGAGTTTTTCTTCTCTAGTATGGAAGATTCTCTTAGGGCTACACGCAACACGGTGATGTTAAATGCGCTGTATATGCTAACCGGCACGTTTTTTTCAGTGGCCATCGCCATTATTCTAAATGAGCTGCGCAGCAAATGGTTTATCAAAATCACGCAGAGCGTCATGTTTTTCCCGTATTTTATTTCCTGGATTATTATCGGAGCCATTCTGTTCTCCCTGCTGGATTACGACAAAGGCATTATGAACCAGTTGCTCCAGACATTCGGCTTCTCCCAGGTTGACTGGTATTCCAGCCCTTGGCTGTTCGTAATCATTCTCGTGCTAGCGAATATCTGGAAAAGCGCTGGTTACGGTGCCATCATCTATTATGCGGTGCTGCAAGGCATCGACACTTCCTATTATGAAGCTGCAAGAATCGATGGTGCCTCCAGATGGCAGATTATCACCAAAATTACGGTGCCAATGCTGATTCCGTCGATCATTCTGATGACGCTGCTGGGCATCGGGGGCATGCTGAAAGGCGATCTCAGTATGATTATGGGGGTAACGTTCCTGAATCCGTTGCTTCTGCCGACTACCGACATTATCGATGTGTATGTATACCGCACAGCCATCCGTTCCGGAGAATTCGGCTTTGCTTCAGCCATCACGCTCTATCAATCCGTCTTTGGTTTCATTCTGGTGCTGGTGGCCAACAAATTAGCCGGCTGGTATGACAAAGACAGCAAACTATTTTAGGAGACTGATAAGATGCAAACTACCGAAAACAAAGGCCTGCTCATTTTCTTTTACATCTGTATTGCCGTATTTTCAGTAATCTGTCTAGCGCCGTTTATTCTGGCAGTATCCGGCTCATTATCTACCGAATCCAGAATCGCCGCGGAAGGCTATTCGTTCTGGCCCAGAGGCTTTACCTTTGAAACCTACGAATTCCTGTTTGGCTCGAAGGCACAGCAGATTCTGCGGGCGTATTCCATGTCGGTGATCGTTACGGTGCTGGGTACCGTATCGGCCGTATTGGTGACCACCGCTTACGCTTATGTCATTTCCGTTAAAAGCTTCCGGCTCAAAAATTTCTTCGCCTTCTTCGCCTATTTTACAATGCTGTTCAGCGGAGGAACGCTGCCATGGTATCTGCTTAGCACCAAATATTATCATTTGGGCGATACGCTCATCGGCCTGTTCATCCCTTATGTGCTAAGCGTCTTTCTGATGTTTCTCATGGCTAACTATTTCCGCAGCATCCCGCATGAAATCGTGGAATCTGCGCAAATCGATGGTGCCGGACATCTGCGGATCTTCTTCAGCATTATGATTCCGCTGGGCCGTGTCGGACTGGTCACCATCTCGCTCTTTTACGCACTGCAATTCTGGAATGACTTCTATTTGCCACTAATGCTGGTATCCGATCAGGATCTCTATACGATCCAATATTTGATGTACAACATGATGGCGAATATTCAGTTCCTGGCTTCCGGCAATGCTGCTCAAGTTGGAGGAGCTATCATCGCACCGCCACTGGAGACAGCCAAAATGGCAATGACCTGTCTGACCGTTTTGCCAATCGCCATATTATATCCTTTTCTCCAGCGCTTTTTTGTCAAAGGCATAATCGTAGGTTCAGTCAAAGGCTAATTTCCAGCAAAGATACCAAATTATGTTCGGTTGCACCGGGTTTATGCTCCCCTACTTCTTGATGTACAATGGGACTTAAGGGAGCACGGCCTTTGCAATAGATGCCTCAAACATTATGATTCTATTTCAGGAGGGTTCATCATGAAAAAGAAAAAAGGTTGGTTAAGTTTGCTCCTCGCTGCGGTGTTCTTGGTAAGTGGCTGTGCTCAGGGCAACAATGAAAGCGCTCCCCCTAGTTCTGGAACTGGAAATGACGGTACCTCTTCCTCTACGGATAGCGGTAGTAAAGACGGCAGCGCCTTGGCTCCTGCCAAATTGAAAATTGTGCTGTACGGGGATGAGTCCAACCGGATGAAGGAACTAGCGAAGACATCGTTCTACGACACTATTAAGAAAGAAATCAATGCTGAGGTTGAATTCCAGTTTCTTCCTTGGACCGAATATGGCGGCGGCAAAACTGACTTAATGCTGTCTACGGGAGAAGACTTCGCAACTTATACAGATGCCAATTACATGGTAAAATCTGTGGCAAAGGGGCTTTATGCCGACCTCACTCCGTATGCCGATGCAGCCGCTGATTTGAGTAAAAATGTGGACGAGGCCTCCTTCAAAGCCTTTCAGCTGGAAGGCAAGCAGTATGCGATCCCCGTCGGCAACAAACCGAATTCTGCGGAATTCTACAGTGCGCTAGTTAGACAGGATTTGCTTGAAGAAGCCGGCATGACACAGGTCACTTCACTGGGAGAACTAGAGCAGTTCTATGATAAGGTCCATGCCATTCATCCCGAACTGATCGGGTACGCCAACACCGATGCGCGCAGACTCCTACAATATAATTACACGGACAAAAACCTCTATTGGCAAAATGATTTTATTGCCCTGGATGAGTCTGTGAAGGATGATCAAATTATTAGCTGGTTTGAAACCGAAGAGTTCAAGAGTTATGCGAACCTTATGCACGGCTGGTATGAAAAAGGAATCATTCCAAAATATGCCGCCACCAATGTCCCACAGCTGCAGTCTGACTGGAACTCCGGAAAAGCGATGTTCTGGGCCGGCACAGCAGCACGCCCATTCGAAGGTGCGGCAACCATCTCACAAGCAGTGCCTGATGCCAAACTGGTCAACTATTTCCTCGGCAGCGGCCGTCCAAAAATCAGCCGCGGCACTTACAGCACCGCCTTTTTTGTCTCCACCGCAGCTAAAGACCCTGAACGTTATATTATGTTCTTCAATCTGCTGCAAAAAAACCAGGAGCTGTACGACTTGTTCGCCTACGGGATAGAAGGAACAGACTATACGCTGGATGAAAACGGGCGTTTGACCAAAATAACCACTGATTCGCTGATCCCCGACTGGCTGCTGATGAACAAAAACTTCATGCGTTTCGACAACACGGTACCGGACGAGTTTATTGCAGAATA
The DNA here is from genome assembly GCF_037992965.1 of Paenibacillus sp. FSL E2-0190. NCBI lineage: Bacteria > Bacillati > Bacillota > Bacilli > Caryophanales > Paenibacillaceae > Paenibacillus > Paenibacillus sp. FSL E2-0190. The sequence goes on along the minus strand of NZ_CP150306.1, from coordinate 2,171,816 downwards.
TAAAGCTTGGGACGATGGAGCCATCATTTCCAAAGGTGCCGGCTTCAACTTTGACAATACACCCGTCAAGAATGAAGAAACGAAGCTGAACGGCGTATTCACTGAATACCTCGCTCCGATCGGCAGTGGCTTCAGTGATTATGACACCGCCTTTCCCAAAGCGCTAGACAGACTAAAAGCAGCGGGAATAGACAAATATATCGCTGAATACCAAAAACAATTTTCCGAATGGTACGCCAAGCAGCAGTAAGCACCGCCGCGGCAATTATCATACAGCTCAAGAAGCGTGTCTCCATTAAGGAGCACGCTTCTTTTGGCCTTCGAACGCCGTAGTGAAAGCGGTATAATGGCCAACCTTGAATCAATACGACGGCGAGCAGGATAATTCAATCAAAATGATTACGTTTGGGGAATTTTCGTTGCTGATACTCTTAGAATTATTTTCAAAGTAACTTAAAGGATAAGAGGGAAACTGCTCATTGGTTAAAAGCGCAAAAATAAAAATTTAAGCGGCATTTTATACTGGAGATATACTCGTTATAGTTTAATACTATAAACATTATTCTTATTATATATTAGACCAATAAACGCCAATAGCGCTATTATGTGATTTATAATAATAACGTGGAGGGATGGTCTGATGTCTATTTATGATTTTCAAGCAAAGTCAATTCATGATGAGCCTGTTGAATTGTCCATTTATCGCGGGAAAGTTCTGCTTATTCTGAACACTGCCAGTAGGTGCAGCTATTCTCGCCAATTACCTGATCTCCAAAAAATTTACGAAATTCACCATGAGCAAGGGTTTGAAATACTTGGTTTTCCTTGTAACCAATTCAACGAGAAAGAGCCAGAAAGCAACTCGGAAGTACATAAATATTGTGAGAGCAACTTTGGAGTTAAGTTTCCATTATTTGAGAAAGCTGAGGTTAGGGGACCGTCTGCCCATCCTTTATTTCAATATCTAACACAGCAAGCACCATTTCAAGGATTCGATACTGAGACATCAGGCGGTAAATGGATGCAGGATTTTCTGCAGGAAAAGTATCCGGACATATATGCCGGAGATGGGGTTAAGTGGAATTTTTCAAAGTTTTTAATCGATAGAAACGGTCATGTATACGGTAGATACGAAACAACGACTGAACCCTTTGACATAGAGCCATTTATTGAATCACTTCTTTTAAAGTAAATGAATCCGATTGGTAATTTAACCAACAGAGAACGATAGTTTAACATAAAGGGTTTACATATTAGGCATGCAAAACATTTAGAACCCTTTATGTTATTTAAATTTCATTTCTTACTTTGATTAAATAATATAAAGTCAGAATAAATTGTATTAATAAGATAAGATATAAGCCAATAACCAGTAGTACATAAAGAATTGCCTGTCCTCCCCCCATATGATTAGTTAAGCCAACCTGTAAGGAAAAAAAAGAGCATTGTGGTACCCACACAGATAAGGAGTAATAGTTCCAATTTTTTTTCAAATAGATGTTTTATAAACCATAGATAACTTACAATGCACAACAAAAGAACAGCACTATAAAAAAACAAGGAATCATAATGAGTTACAAATAGGCTCCCTCCACCAATAGAAAAGACTATACCTATAACTAAAAACATGTTTTATCGGATTACTCCCTTTATTTATGTATATATCTTTGCTGCCTGACGACGATACCGATTTCTTTCAACTGAAGCACCATCTTTTTGACTTCAATAAAAAGACAACCTTCTTCAAGAAGGTTGTCTTTTGTGTGATCAAGCGCTTGCTTGTAAGCTAAGCAAACTCCCCATCGTAAGTTCTTATTCACTAATCGTTGCGTTGTCGTATAAATCAACCAATTCGTCGAAGGAGGTAATAATGACATCAGAGCCCTTCAGCTCATCCTGACGTCCGAAGCCTGCATAGGCGCAGCCGATTACGGTCTGGCCATTTCCTTTACCTGCCTGAACATCAGAAGAACGATCCCCAACCATCCAGGCACTGCTGATACCATGATTATCCAAAAGAATACGTAGCAGCTCGGTCTTAGTCGCAGTGCCTTGACCTCCCGCACTATACAAGCCTTCGAACAACGCCTTAAGCTCATGCACCACAACGATGCTATGAATGTAATCCTCCAGCCCGTTGCTAGCCACAAACAGCTTCACTCCGCGCTCTTTAAGCGCTGTCAGTGTCTCAACCACCTGTGGATACAGTAGTGTGCCTCCGGCTTCAAGCCCTTCAATCTCCAGCTGCAGGAGCAATTCATCCGCCCGGCGGTGCACGGCTTCATCTGCTTCAGGCATAACATTCTTCCAAATGTCTGCCAGCAACATCCCTAAGCAGCCTAGAATACGTTCTTCTGGTGGTGTAGGTCCTACGTATAGTCCCTCTTCCCGCAAAATATCGAACATTTTATGATATGCAGGCAATAAAAGACTTTCAGTCTGGAACAATGTTCCATCCATATCAAATACAATCGCTTCTGGCTTGTTCAGTTTCGCATGAACCGCGTTTTGTTCCGTTCCATGTACTTCGTTACTCATCTGTTGTTCCTCCCCATTCTGTTCAGCTTCAGGTAAGACATTCATCTGTGCGATATTTCCAGTACAAGCCCTATGATATATGAAATCGCTTTGTAATGTCCATGCTCTTAGCTTTTTCTGTTGCAGTTTATATTTCGTTATGCTATATTTCAATCTGTAATATTACAACTTGAAATATAAAGGAGATATAACCATGTCAAATCAATTAATCATGCGCTTCCTCAAGCAGCCTGCTACCATCATTGGAATTATAACTGCACTGTTGTTCCAAGTTTTTTTCAGCTTAATTTGGATTACAGGGTACGATCATGTAACGGATCGGGTAGATCAGCTGCCCATTGCTATTGTTAATGAGGATGGTACAAATGCCCAGCCTATAGTCGATGGGATTGCAGGATCACTTCAGTTCGTAACCAGACAGGATCTCCAACTAGAAAATGCAAAAGAAGCACTTGAGCATAGAGAAATCCGCATGATTATCAATATTCCCCAAGGGTTCACTGGACAGATCAGTAATCCATCTGCAAAGACTGAACTCCACTACTTCTTAAATGAATCTAATCCGCAGATGGTCAGCAATGTGATGCAGTCGGTAGCACTTAAAGTCACGGCTGCAATGAACACTCAAAGCAGTAATTCAGCACTAAGCCACACCTTGGATGCTATGAATCTGCCGCAGGCACAAGCGGAGATCATCAAAAGTGCTGCAAGCAGCCGCATTTCCGCCAACGTCGAAATCATTAACCCTACAACTAATTTTGCACAAACTATGGTACCCTTAATGATCGTTACCGCCTCATTTACCGGTGCTATGTTACTCGCGATGAATCTCCATAAAGCTTCCTCCAACTTGTCTGGACAATTTAGTAAATGGAATCGCTTTGCAGCCCGATTTGTCATAATGGGTGGAACGGCTGTGCTTATCTCACTAGTGGGAACTATCATGGTTAACTCACTCGGTATCCACTCTAATCGTGGCTTTCTGCTTATGTGGCTGTTCGAGTTCACGGTAATTCTCTCCTGTATGATCCTTGCTCAGTTTAGTCTGCTGCTCCTCGGGGATGCTGGCGGCTGGCTAAATATTGCGCTTCTCTCCATGCAAATGTTAGCGTCCGGAGCAACTATTCCACGCGATGTGCTTTCACCTTTTTATAACTGGATCGGTCCCTTTTCGCCCGCTTACTATGCAGTTAATGGTATGCTCGACCTGGTTATCGGGGGTAACGGGGTATGGAAGGATATGTTCTATTTACTCTGTATTGGGGCAACAATTGCTGTATTAAGCGTACTTGTCACTTTCCTCCGTAAAGAAACTCGGATCTCACGAGAACAAGAGCCCGTGCCAGTAAATGCGTAATTATACAGTTTGCCACTCCGGCTATGCCATTTCAAATTGAGAGCGATATGCAGTTGTGATATGGTAGGAAGTGAAAGAAAGGAGCGGCAATGATTTATGAACATACAAGATGTTATTCTGGGGATTTTAAGCGAAAAACCTCATTCTGGTTACGAGATAAAACGACATTTCGAGGAATACTTCTCATTTTTCTTCGATGCCAGCTATGGCACGATCTATCCTACCCTAAGCAAGATGGAAAAGCTGAATCTGATCACTAAAGAATCTGTGCGACAGGAAGGCAAACCCGACAAAAATGTATTCACCATTACCTCTGCCGGCTTGGATCAGTTCCACGCTTATCTACAATCACCAGCCGAAAAAGATGTTCTGCGTTCTGACTTTTTTATGCACCTGTATTTTGGGGAAAAGACGGACAAAGAGAACATAGATAATCTGCTTCGGCAAGCATTGATAGAAAAGCAGGCAATGTACGACGATCTGGAACAGAAGTTGAACCAGCTAGATTACAAGTTATCTTCCTACCAGAAGTTGTGCATGGAGCTAGGCCTCGTACAATATGATGCTTTTATCAAAAAAATCCAAAGTGTGCTAGAGTCTAAATAAAACCCGCTTTCGAAAGTACACCATAAAAAAAGAACCAGTATTACATGCACATCTTGTGCTTGTAATACCGGTTCTTTTTTTTGAAATCATATGTGGTATATGGATTATGCTCTATCAAAGCTTGCAATAAGTTCATCAAGAACATCTTTGCTTACCATTTTACCTTTGAAATTGATCAGGTTTTCTGAGCTTCCGGAGAAGATACAAGTTGGCTCATATTTTCTAAGGATAATCTTTTCAGCGTCTACAAAAATCTCGAGCGGGTCTTTTATGTCGATTCCCATTGTTCTACGCAGTTCAATAGGAATTACGATACGTCCCAATTCATCCACTTTTCTTACTATGCCTGTTGCTTTCATCATCGTACATCCTCCCTTGAAGTCACATTTATAATCATTCTTGCTAAAAGCTATGTACGCTTCTATATGATAGTAATGATTACGCTACTACCTAATTCTAAAGTTCTATTCATTTCCTGTCAATTATTTTTCTACATTATATGATATTATTCGACAAAATTTCGACAATGTATGATATCTGTTGAGCCCCAAGATTTGAAGCCATGTCAGAACACAAAAAAATAGGGGCTTCTCTGGAATGTCGAAATTCACCCAGAATGTAACCCTACTTGATGACAATTCTACCCTAAAATACCTTCGTTAATCTATTTGTAAATCTTGTCACTCCGCTTATCCGCAATCACAGTAAGTAGGAAATTGTCGAAAACTAGCAAGAACGCTACTCCGTCATTTACCCAGATGTTTAGTAAGTCAAACTTAAATAGGATCTATCATTGGAATAATAAATTCGCTATGAGTAGTGTGTGTATCGAATCCTCATGTAAATACAAGGCTGATGATATCACTGTAGTGTAAATACGATGAATCCGGAAGTCGACTAACGAGGGGCTAGCAAAGAAGTTATTAATGGAGAGTATTCTAAGTGTTTGATGATTTTTGTCCCCCATTAAGAGAGTAAATAAATTATAGAATTATATAGTTCTCTGATAAAGGTTTCATCAATCTGTTTAATATTGATAATACGTTCCTGGCATAAGCCATTTACAGCAAAAGTTGCTTGAAAGTAACCGTTTAATGGTTCAATGTCTATTTCAATATCCGTTTCTATTTTATCCGAAATATCATAGCCATATAAGACATATATCGCGATATCGTAAGATTTCTTATTCAGAATTAAGGAAAAATAGGAAGATGTCTGCGCTGAGTTTGTCTCAGGAACATAGTCTATTCCGTATAAAACTCCGATAGGGTGATTCGATGCAAAATAACTGTTATAGTTATTATTTTTAAATTGCCCTTTTAACCAGAGAATAACTTCAAAGTCAGTGTCAGCAGGGATGTAAATAGAAACCATTGGCTCTTCGATCAGCAACGGGGTGCTGTTAAGTGTGTAAATGTTGTGTATTTTGAATAAGCTATGCCATAACTTAATGTTAGTACACTGATTGTTAACTATCTTGTTCATATCTTTTCCTTGGTAATTGTCAATAAACACTACATTTTTATTGTATTTCGAAGCAATCCACTGTAATTCAACATAAGCATCAGGGTAAAGATCTCTGCTGATCACAACGAGAGTCTCAATATTTTCATTGTAAGCCAATAGGGCTGCATCAACAGCATCATAAACCGACTCAGCGGGAACGACAATTTCACCGTGTATGTTAACGCAAAGATTCAGATTGTCCAATTTGCATTTTCCGTTCACATAGCATACTAATATATCACTTATCCAATCAGGGTCAGCATAGCAAATAAACAAGTGTTTATCGTCCCTATAGTTATTTGCCATTTTCGACAACATGAGTTTTATTTGCTGCAAGTTAGTTAGGTGAGATTTACCAATGAGTTCACATACTTTGGCTGTAATCATGGGCGCGGCAAAGCTGTTCGAGTTGCTGCACTCTTTACCATTCAAATGATGTCTAGCAAAAGCCGTAAATTCTATACCGTCGATGATATTATCATTGAGATAAAACTCCCCTTCGTGCAGCGTGTTGCTTACCTCTCTCTTAACGCCTATAACGTTTGAAAAAGAAGCTGGATATGTAATATAATTATGATTACTTGCGGCACTTACAATAACTAAGCCTTGACCAGCAACCTTGTTTATAACTCTCTGCGTTTCTAATAAATCCGCTGAGCAATGGCTTCCCAAGCTGATATTTACAACTTGGATATCATTTTGAACGCACCATTCTAGTGCACTATACAACTTCTGGATATTTCCCCTTAAGGTAGAAGACAATATCTTCAAGCTATACATATAGATTTCCGGATAATAGTGCTTAATTATGCCTGCGCAGATGGTGCCGTGAGTTATTCTTTCGGGACTGTCTATTGTATAAGCGTCTATTGTGAAATCTTCATTGAAGATCAACTGTTGAACAACCGGTTCACCTAGCAAATATTCGTTGATACCATCATCAATCACGGCAATTTTCACTTTAGCTTCGATGTTCATCATCTCCTTTTACAGATCGACAAAAATAAAACCGCCTCATTGGTCACAAATCCATTGACCCAGGCGGTAGTCATGATTAAAAAAGTGATTAATCATTTAATTAAACAGGTTCTTTTTCCGCAGCATCGAATCCAGACTAGCTTGTAGCACACTATTTAAATACATGCTATCTTCTTCACCATTATTGGAGTTGTCAATAAATAACCCGAATTGTGATAGGCTAGAGCTGCTACTTAATTTACTCAACGAGTCTAACTGCTCCGCCTTTTTCTTTTTATCTGCCTCTACTTCTTTATTAATCTTCTCCCGCTCGGCAGGTGTTAAATAATCACCAATCACCCAAAAAGTAGCTGTTCCATCCGGATGTATAATGACGCCACTGGCATCACCGGGTTTATCATTAGCGCTGGAATCAAAATGATCCTGAATAATTGCTTCTACCCTTTTTTGCATTTGTGGATCTGTTGCCGACTGATTCAGTATATTTGGAGCAATGGTTACATTCCCTTTGCCAACACTACCAGAGTATACACTTTTCACTGCTTCATTGTTCTTTGGTATGGCTTGAACGTTGATTTTAATGTCGAATTTTTTTTCCAATTCCATCAAAACCGCTTCCGAACTCGATGTCGATAGCGCGTCTTGAAATGAAATCTCTGAACTCTTATTTTTCTGGATTACCATTGCAGCCCCCGCACGATTCAGGCTACTGAGTGAAGCTACATTCAACAACTTAAACCAACTCCCTTATTCTTTTTTCCTGTAGAATGCGGCAAACTGTATTATTAATTCGATCTAGGCTGTTGAAGCATCCATTTAATATATCGGTTTCCGGAATTTGTATTTTTAGTTTTTCCTCAATATGTACAAATAGAACCAACAAATCCCGTGGTGAGAACTGCATCGCCTCGCCCAATAAATCTTCATAGAAGTAGTTTTCATTAAGCTTGATCTTGTCCATTCCCATTACGTCGAATAATATTTCGTTTATCTGTTCACGCACTTGATCCAGATCCATAAATATCACCCTTCTTTTATACGATTTGCATATTTTCCTGTAACAATAGAGCTTCACAGCATTCTGCTAATTTCAAAGTGTCTGTCCCATTTAACGAATTAAACAGAGGAACCACTGACTCTAGCGATATTTTTGCAATTTTTTCATCAACCAACTTAGAATCAACCGTAAAAAACTTCAATTCTTTATCCTGTTTGCTTCTGCCCGTATCAAATTTATGATTTGACATATTAAAACAATCAATATCAAAACCTAATTTATGCTTTGTTGACACACATATCTTATCGAGAAACTCTCCATTAAAATCATCATAGGTCAAGTTCATAATACCGACATCCGGATGGATTGCACTAGCCGCCTCGAATGCAGTAATACCAAATCTATTGGTAAACAGATTATTATATACCATTGTCCCGCCTGGAATTCCGATAATCATTACATCAGGTCGTTCGTTCAATTCAATATATTTACAGAAGTGATTAAAAAGAAATATTTTATCTATCTCCGCTTCTTTATGATTAAACATAAAATCAGGAAAAGAATGAAATCCCATAATCTCACAATAAGATTTTGTCCCAATTTGACTTACTTTGTACCCTTCTTTCAAGAAATAATCCCTTAGGCTAAGCTGAACATCAAATTTATTGGATTTTTCCATAAGACTCGCCACGCAGATTATCGGAACATTAATATCCAGCAGTATTTTCTCAACGAGTTCTACTTTCGTTCTGTCAATGTCAATTCCAAAAAAACTTGTGAGTTCCACATTATTTTTCAGGCATACCTTCTTTACCATTTCAACTTCATGATCAGCACATCTGTTAAGCAGAACAATATCTTTTCCCATCTCTGCGGCGTTGATAATTGTCGGGAACACCACTTTTTCAAAACTGCATTCAAATTCACAAATCATTAACACATCAAATTCATCATCTGAAAAAGAATCTTTAACTTTTATACCCACATCCTCACCATAATAGCTGTACGCTGCATCTTTTTCATTCAGTCCAAAACCTAAAGGTGCCATTAATGAAACAAGCTCATAGTTGCCCAGTAAATTGGAGAATCTGACGACCGGACCGAAATCTGCATGATATGGATAAACAATTGCTCTTTTTTTCACCATTGTCTCCCCCATTACACTTTTTCTTTATCAAAGTCGTAGCCTAACTCTCTTAGTACGCAATAATCTTTAAACAAACTCTCAGTGTTTTCTTTAACTTTATTGCAGATACTTAATTTTTTGGCAGCAGAAAACTCACTGATATCATCGGCGGCCATTGCACAAGAAGTGCAATATCTAAAGGCCCAGCACTCTTTGCATTCTTTCTCCGTTATTGTTCCAATGTTTAGTATGTTCCGGATATTATCCAATTCAAAGCCTGTATCTATATGCCCAATCCTCATTACACTAGATGCTTCACTAACTCTTTCACAGGGATACAGAGCACCGTCAGCATTCACAAACAATCGTTGTACTCCTGGAACACACGGTCCGGAATGATGGTCTTTTTTTACATCATAGAAAGAGATTCTAAGCCTGTTATGGACATTCTCCTGGATTTGATCAAAGCTTTCCATCACCAGCTTGGATACATCATTTTTCTTAAGCCTATCAAATTTATAAAGAAATAATTTGAAAACTTCGTAATTATACATCTTGATAAAACTGTCATTGATTAAGGACTCACTTTTTTTGTAGCTACTTGCTATATCACTTGCCATAACAGCAAAGTCTTTTACGGTCTCATAGTTTGAAAAAAAGTTTGTGGAACAGCTAAAATCTGAATTTGGATCAATTACTGCATTGAACATCACTTTATCAACATAGTCTGGCGTTTTGTTTTTGATATTTTCAATATTATCCATAATAGTCTGAAAACTACCTTTATTATTTACCGCAAAAACTCGGTTTCTATCATGCGCGACTTCATCGCCGTCCAGGCTGATCGTTAAATTAAAATCATTAGAAGATAAGAACTCTAAGGTTTCGTCGGTAATTAAAGTTGCATTTGTAGTAAGGTTAAACGTTAGTTCTTTGCCCGCACTTTGTTCTCTGGCATAAGCAACACAAGCTTTTATTAAGTCCATTTCCAGTAAGGGCTCTCCTCCATAAAATCCAATATTAATAATTGGAGAATCAACGGAGTGCTCAATCAAAAACTTAATTGCTTTCAAAGCAACCTCTTTTTTCATTCTCTTATTGGTATGTACTCTGTGTAAGTAGCTCCCTGAATACGCGCAATAGCTGCATCTTAAATTACAGTTTTGCGTGACCTGCAAAGTTATCGAGCCAACGCTTCTGCTTAAATTGTGCTGCAAAGAGTCGCTCATGGGATGAATCATCTCAAAATCCTGTTTCTCCGCCAAAAAACCGGAATCAAATAAGTTTTGAATCTCCGGTTCCACTTGTTCAAAGTTTGAATTTCTATAGTTCAACAAAGCCTGATAAGATCTTTCATTTAATTTAAGAAATGTATTTGCATTCGCATCGAACATATATTTTCCCGTTACCGTTTCAAATAAATGAAATACTGGCACCTGAACTCCCCCCACTCTAAAAGTGAAGCAGGACAGCTTTTTTAATAAAGCCATTTAGCCATCCTGCTCTTAGCTATACTTAAGATTGCACTTACTACCCGATTCCAATAGCAGTCATCTTCATGGAGTTACCAGTATAGGTTACTTGTTTCATGGCTGCTTTGTTTGATCCGCTGGCATTGCATGTACATGCATAACAAGGACATGCACTGCAAGCTGCATATGCCTCCAACGTTTCATAATTTGCATTTGTTCTTTTTACAAGTTGTTTCATATGCCTATTCCTCCTTTCAAATCGTATTTATCTAAATATCAATATTTGATATTTAAATCACTCGAAGGGTAAACCCATTAAACGAATTGATGCTGTTGAGTGATGAGCCGATACCTTTCATTTGTATAGGACAACTCCTCATGAAGTCCAATATCGGATACCCGACCTTTTTCTAAAAAGATTACTCTATCCACATGCTTCAGAATTTCCGGCCTATGACTGACTATAATCACTGTATTGTTACTGAGTACTGTATCTAATAGATGGTTAATTGCTTGTTCAGAGTGAAGATCAAGGTTGGAGGTCGCTTCATCAAAAATCACCATGGGCCTGCTTTTTACTAATGCTCTGGCTATCGCGATTTTTTGTTTTTGTCCACCGGACAACTTGTTCCCATTAGAACCTACGACATAATTCTTAAACTGGCTTGTATTCTTCTCTAATAATTGGGTAGCCTCAATAGCCTGTCTATACTGCTCCTCATGGGTTTCACTGTAAAGTTTTATGTTATTTTCGATGGTTGTGTCAAAAAGATATACCTCTTGACTAACGGTCGAAATTAATTCCCGATATTCATTCAAATTAATAGCCTTAATATCCACTCCATCGAATAAAATTCGTCCTGCAAGTGGTTCGTAAAACCTCTGGATTAAATTTAGGATTGTAGACTTCCCCGAACCATTCATTCCTACAATGGCCACTTTCTCATGGCTGCCAATCGTGAAATTCACATTTGACAATATCAGTTCAGTATCATAAGCAAAGCTTACATTTTCAAACTGTATGCTCCCAAAAGGATTGAGTCGCTTCATACCAATGTTGTCGGATTCTACATCACAAGCTTCGATTTCTTCCTCGAGTAACGAATAATACCTTCGGGCAGAAGGCATTATTCCCGACAATAAGTATCCAATATTCAACATCGATGAGATAGGAGTGGTTACATAAGCGCTGTAGGTAATAAAAGCAAATATGCTTCCTACCGAAAGCTTTGAATCTAATATCATCGTCGATCCAGAAGCATATATAAGAAGAACTAGTCCTCCAATTAGAAATCTCTCCACAGTAATCCGCCAATTGTCCAATAAACTGATTCCCATATGGGAGGTTATTACTTGATTCTGCTTGTCCGCAAATTCTTTTTCTTTGAAAACGAATAAATTAAAAAGCCTTGTCTCCTTCACACCGTTCAAACTATCCTCAAACCAATGCGAATATTCTCCATCTTTCGTGATGTATTTTTCCGCAAGCATCTTTCTTTTTTTAGCAAACGATTTCAAAATAAAATATTCTATAGGGATTAAAATAAGCACAATGAGTGTAAGTTCCCAACTTATGATAAAAAGTCCAATAACTCCTCCTACCAAACTAAAACACTGACTAACAATAAAAAGCATGCTACCATCCGTTATTTGCGAAATATTCGATATATCGGTACTAACGCGATTTAAAATTTCACTGCAGTTTTTATCAGTGAAATATTTCACTTTCACTTTCATAAGTAGATCAAATGCAGCTTTATGCAAGGAGTAGATAATATTTGAAGCTATTTTTATTCTTTGTTTTTCTTTGAGCAAATCTAAAAAGCTACTAGACATTGACAAAAGAAAAATGTAGATTGCCGTTAAAATAATGGTTCTAACATCTGATTTCATAAATCCTTCATCAATAATGATTTTGTTGAACATCGGCAAAATGGAACTAATCAAAGTAGAAAATATTAAGAGCAGAAAAATAAAACATAAATTCTTTTTATGCGGTTTGAATAATCTGATAAGTTTTTTAAGGGTATTCTTATCATTCATAGAATATATCCTCTTCTACTTTCAAGCTTCGGTTTGACATTGAGAACGCTATCAATATATCATATAAAAGAATATTTGGGGTAATTTGGTAGCTAATGGTTGAAATAGGAGGCTGAATGACGTTTTGTGTCAGGTTTTTGTATCTCTGAAGATTAACAAATTTAATTATGGGGGGAATGACTTTGTTACGCATAGCCGTATGTGATGACGAGAAAAAGGAACACGAGTTGCTAAAGGAATATCTCCCAAGACTTATGAAAAGCACGGCTTACTCTTTCGAGATTCAATATTTTACCTGTGGTGAGGAATTGCTTCACTATTATAATCAACAGAGTAGTTATCCTTTTCATATACTTCTAATGGATATTGAACTGAGAGGATTAAATGGAATCGAGGTTGCAAAAAAAATCCGTGCACTTCCGGATCGAGAGGTTCAAATTATTTTTTTGACTAACTATCCGCAGTACGTAATGAACAGCTTTGATGTGCAACCCTTCCATTATTTGATTAAACCGGTAGACTATGAGTATTTTGAGGCAAAGATAATAAAGCTATGTAACTATATCATTTCTTCTGTAAATAGGTTTCTAATGATTAAAACTGAAGATGGACATATCGTGATCAAAAATTCTGACGTTATTGCGATTGTTAAAATCAAACATTCCTTGGCTAAAAACCGGCTAAAGATCATTACCTCAATGCAGCATTACATAATTTCAGGTACAATTTCAGAATATATAAGTAAACTAAACCGTCCGTTTATGCTTATTCATCGTTCCGTTATTGTTAATCTGGAACATGTCCATAAGTTTACAGCTACTTCCGTAATCATGCACAATCAAGAGCAGTTTCCTATTGGCCGTACTCAGGCAAAAGAGGTTAAAGAAGCCTACGCCTATTATATGATTGCACAATTCAAAGAACGAGGATGACGACTCTTTATCTATCAATGGTAATCATGATGTTGCTTATTCTGCTAATCAGAGAAACCATCCTTTTATTCGGTAAAATTAATGAAAATGCCAAACTGACTAAAGAAAATCTGCAATTACATAAACAAATGGATTATCAACACAACAGCTATGAAAAAACCGCACATTCCCTTACAAGCATCAAACAAGTTATCCATGATACGAACAAGCAATTGGTATATGTCCGGACTTGTATTCAGAAGAATGAGATTCAGGAATCTATCCATCATATTAATTCAATGCTCGGTCAAATTCATCAGCCTTCTCTAAAACTATCAACAGGTAATTTGGTAATTGATTCTTTAATTGGTAACGCGCTAAATATTGCTTGTGAACACAAAATTGCTATGAATTATGATATTCATATACACGCCGAAGCTATTGATATTGATCGGTTTGACTTATGTACCGTGATCGGGAACGTGCTGGATAATGCTCTAAACGCCGCTGCAAGAGTTCCCAAAAAAGAAGATAGATTTATTCTGCTGCTAATTTTCACTACTGATACTTCATTGTTTATCCAAGTCACCAACTCACGGAACGATTCTAGCACTATAGTACAGCATAATTTTAAAGAGAATCCCGCTTTTCACGGATTCGGCTTAACAAATATTCAAAGTGTCACCGAAAAATACGGAGGTCATCTGGTTACTAACGCTGAAAATAATGAATTCGAAACGATCATTGTACTGCCTTTTCTAAACATACTTTCAGCAGATACGCCAATCCTGACCGAATTAGAAAGGCAGTGAATAAACTATTTCCCTAGCAAGCTACAGCGACCGCTCCCCAAACATCAGATTGAAGGAGAGCAGGCCCGCTGCAAGCTTTACGAAGTAATCTCAAACAATCTCGCTGTTTTTCCTGGTGGGAGCGCCACCGTCAAAACCCCTGCCGATTTATCCCAATTCCAGGTTGAGCTATGCTGCTGAGGATAGGCACAGGTGATCGCCGGATCAAGTCCCTTCAGTTCTTCTATCAGCAATTGGACATTCGCAGCTTCTCCGGCAATCCGCCATATCGCGACATACCGTCGTTCGCCGCGCCGCAGGCCAAGGCTGACCCATTCGCCCTCACTGTCCGGCAGGCCGAGTGGCCAGAAAGGTGTGGCGTGTGGGATATCACTGCGAATGGTTTTGTAATAATCCAGCGCTTCTTTAACTAGACTTCTGCGGTGGGGTTCAAGCTCCGCCAAATGACCGCTCTGGTGTACACGAAGCAACAACGCATTAACCATATTGAAGATGACTTCCTCATCGTCCCCCTCGCGCAGCGGATAAGACCAAACTGCGGACTGCTCCGGTGTCAGCGCTGCCGGAGAACCTGCGGCAATGGCCGCATACTGTACATAATCCTCCTGGTCGCTAGTAGACTGGATGCTGTGTCGGCTGAGCATCGCATAATCCATGCGCATTCCCCCGCTGGAACAGTTCTCGATTACAAGCTTCGGATAACGAACAAAGATGCTGTCCAACCAAGCCAGATAAGCGCGGTTATGCTGTAGCAGCCCATCTCCGAAGCTGTCCGCATCCGTTTCTGTCCCAATGCCTGCATTGATGTTGTAATCCATTTTAATGTATCCTACACCGTACTGCTCAACCAGACGCGCAATAACACCGTTTGCATGATCAATGACTTTCGGGTTGCGGTAATCTAGCTGATAGCGGCTACGGTCCTTAACCCTTTTACCATGCCGCATGAAAAACCAGCTGTCATCAGTCTCCGCAAGCTTCGGGCTGTTGATGCCCATAACCTCCAGCTCAAGCCATAGTCCGGGAATCATCCCTTTACTGCGGATATAGTCGAGCACATATTTAATCCCTTCCGGAAACCGTTCGCTGGAAGGCTCCCACTGGCCTACGCCATCCCACCACTCTCCGGGTGCATACCAGCCAGCATCAATACAGAAATATTCACAACCTACTTCTGCGGCAGCATCAATTAAAGGCAGTAGCTTCTCAGTCGTTGGGCTTCCCCATAGGCAATTCATATAGTCATTAAAAATAATCCGCAGCAGCTCATTATCCTCATTAGGTCTGCGGATCATCCGGCGATATACCGTAAGCTGTTCTGCCGCGCCCTGAAATCCTCCCCGCACTGCACCTACAGCTGCTGGTACTGAAGTAAACTCTTCACCGGGAGCTAGCTTCAGCCACCAATGGTTATCATGTTCTGTAGGTCCGCTGACCAGCAGGGTAAGCTGATCGTATTGATCCGTCAGCTCCCAATGCCAAGAGCCGTTATGCTCAATCTGCCAGAACAAGCTTGTCCCGCTCTCCTTATTATGCAAAACTGCCATCGGCAGAAGTTCCGCTGCTGACCAAGAGCCTGTATTGCTTGCGGCAATTCGTTTGGAGCCACGGTCTGCCAAATGATACATCCCAAGCTCAGGCAGGCGGTAGGTACGCCACTGAAGTTCACTCTGCCATCCGCTGTGAGCAAGGGTTACTTCAATCTTATCATTGCGCTCCCCGCCCCCCTCTTTGTCTACACCTGTAAGAGCAAAGGAGGAGATGTATTCCACTGCCACCTCAGCTTCTCCAGCATTCTTTAGCACTGTCCAGCTTCGAACGATTTGCACACCTTTGTAGAACTGAAAATGCTGCACTGCCTGGATTCCCGAAATCGGATCAGCCAAGCTAAACTCCAGTTTACGTCCGAGCACATTCACTGTATCGCTGTGCCCCGCATATACCATCCGAAGACCCGGATAGGATGCTCGGTGTGTACGCCCGTGATATTCGGCGCGGTCTTCACCCGATAATTGCAGCTCCAGCAGCCGGAAGCCTTGCTTGTTCTTATCCGCTATGACTACTTCCAAAGGTGCCGCTCCAAAATGCAATAGCCGAACATCCTGATCTTCCGTAACTTCAATCGTAAGATATAGTCCATTTTCAATGATTTCAATCATTTTGCTATTCACAATAATGTACCTCCTGACTTTGTCTCAGTATCTTCTTATGATTATATAACATATAAAAAAGGGACGGTTCTCCAGTAAGTGAATCTTACCTTGGAGCCCGCCCCCTGATCTGAACCTAGTTATTCTGCCGATCCGAATTGAATCCAAGCTTTTTGAATTTCATCGATGGCTTGATCCTTAGTTTTGCTGCCGCCGATGTAAGCCTGCATGAGCTCACCAAATTTTTGGTGGAAGGTATCCAGAGAATAGTTCACGGACAGGTCGCCGGATTTCTCTGTTTTGAGGATTTCTTCCATTTCTTTTGGCATTTGCAGGTCAGGCATAGGAGCATCCTTAATTGGAGGAATAACCTTAGCTACTGTAGAGAACCAGTTCTTACCGTATTCAGAAGTATACAGCCAGTTGAAGAATTCAATAGTCTCACCAGCTACAGCAGAATCCTTATTGATACGCAGGGCTTGATCCGCACCAGTAATAATCTGGGACTGTTCAGCCTTGTCGCTGACTGGGTAACCCATAATGCCCAGGTCGAAGTCCGGTGTGATTTTCTTAATGGCTTCTTCATCCCATGCGCCTTTACCCGTCATGAACGCTGTTTTGCCGGATGCAAAGTCGCTGACTTCAGCATTGCTGTCCCGTTCAAGCGGTTTGTCTGTGCCATGTTTAACAGTAGTATCAACGAAGCTGAAGAAGTTATTGTACAGCACCGGGTGATCCTTGATCGTGGATTTTCCGGCAATAAAATCATTTACTAGTGTCTTAGCATCCGTACCTGCATCTTGGGCTGCCGCATCTACGAAGTGTTGGAAGATATGTTTCCATACCCACCACTCTTTATAGGCGTTGGCAAAAGGAGTAATGCCTTTAGCTTCAAGCTTAGTAATCGCATCGTCCATTTGGGCTGTTGTCTTAGGAACTTCTGTAATCCCAGCATCAGCCAACAGTTTCTTATTGTACATCAGGACGAATAGATTTCCTTTTACCGGAAGACCGAGCACTTTACCGTCCGAAGAACTCATGTTAGAACGCACTGCATCGGTCATCGCCGCAGCCAGTGGCTCATTAGTTAGGTCAGCACTATACTCCGCAAAGGTATCAATATCTCCGCCCGCTGTGGTCTGGAATACGTCAGGTGTACTTCCCGCAGCAATCTTCGATTTGAGCACCGTATTGTAGTCAGCCTGCATAATCTCCAGATTAATCGTCACATTCGGTTTAACTTTCTTGTACTCGGCAATATAAGCGTTAAAAGCATCAGTGTACTCGGGTGATGCGGTGAACATATTAATCGTGACCGGCTTGCCAGAATCTGTGGCAGGAGTATTCCCTGTTCCGCTATTGTTAGCGGCATTGTTGTTTCCGCCGCAACCCGCCAGTAATCCGCCGACGAGCAGCAGACTCGCAGATAAAGCCATAAATCTTTTTAACATGATGTTGCCCCCTTTTCCTCATGCATCTAGTGGTCTTGAGACAATTCTAAAGAAAAAGAAAAAGGATAAGAATGTACATAAGTGAACTTATTAGGGTAAAAAAGTGTGTTCATGTAACCGCTTCACTCCTCCCCGTTCAATAGCAGAACCCGATATTCAGAAGGTGAACAGTCATAATAATTCCGGAACGCCTTGCTGAAATAATTTTTGTCCTTGTACCCCAACATCTCGGAAATGTCTTGGATTTTCAAGTCGGGGGTGGATAGCAGCTCCTTTGCCTTGTCCATTCTTACCTTTTGTACATACTCATGTATGCCATAACCATATTGCCCTTTAAAAAGTTTCATCAAGTATTCTCTGCTCAGGAAATATTTATCCGTGAACATCGATATTTTAATATTCTCAAAATAGTGATTATCAATGTATGCTTTAATATTTTCCAGTACGCTGGGGCGATTGCCAGCAAGGCTTTTGCTGATTTCATTGCCATAGCAATCTAGAATTCCGCTCAGCACCCGCTCAAATTCGCCAAAGGAAGCAAAATCGCTTCCGATGCCTAGCCCACGCAATCCTTTATCTTTACCGCCGCGAATACGTTCGGGGATCGCATCCAGCTCCGTGGCAATATCGTTCAGCAAAATAATAAACTCCTCTATCTGCCGGTCAGCCTCGCCCAGATTAAAACGTCCGGAAGCCTCCCATTTCTTCGTGAATTCGCTTAAAATACTTTTGGCATGATTGATATTCCCGCTCTCCAGTGCGTTGCGAATCAAGGGCATGCGCCCTGTCAAGGAAGGATTATCTTTCCCCTGGGAAGTATCGTTGCTGCTATTTGTGACAATCGCTCCCTTCAGCGTCAGGAGGTCAATCCCGTCGAGAGAGGCTTTGGCAGTCTCATAGGATTGAGCAAGCGCCATGATGTCACCATAGGGCTGTCCGATTCCTCCGGCAACAACAATTCCGAATAGCTCTTTCAGCGTCGAGACTAACTTCTTCATATGATGTAAAGAGCGGAAAGTTGCGTCCTCCTCATAGCCGCCTTTCATCGTGAAGATGGCGATAAACTCGCGTTCTCCCTTATGGCTGGCGAAGCTGAAAGCCTGAAAATGCTCATCGCTATTCTCATTAATCACATTTGTGACGGCAAAATGCAGCAAATCCCGGTCCTCATGGAAGC
Organism: Paenibacillus sp. FSL E2-0190; assembly: GCF_037992965.1. Taxonomy (NCBI): domain Bacteria; kingdom Bacillati; phylum Bacillota; class Bacilli; order Caryophanales; family Paenibacillaceae; genus Paenibacillus; species Paenibacillus sp. FSL E2-0190. Next base: position 2,152,692 of record NZ_CP150306.1, on the reverse strand, counting down.
GATTACGACGCACTTGTTCCAAATTGAGCACCCGCAGTACACCCGCAGCAAAATAATTCCCAGCTGTATCGGCGCCGATCAACGGCAGAAAAGCCTCGTTGGACTGATTTTTGAAGCTGCGCTCAATGATCGACAGATAGATTTTCTCCTTTAGCTTCGGCAGAGACATGTTGAGCGTAATGTTCCTGTTGATGAACTCGCTTTCTTTCTTGCGTTTAGCCTCCAGCACATCGATAGCTTTACGTAAGGCCGCATTCAAATCCCCCCGGTTGACCGGCTTTAATAAATAATCAACTACCTTAGAACGGATAGCCTGGCGGGTATATTCAAAATCATTGTAGCCGCTGATTACAATCGTCAGCAGTTCCGGGAACTCCTTCTCCACGATCTGCAGCAGCTCACTTCCGTTCAGCTCCGGCATTTTCATGTCGACCAATACGAGATCGATCTTTTGCTCACGCAGCATGGCTAGGCCCATACTTCCATCCGTAGCCTCCAGTACCTGATCGACACCTAGTCCTTTCCAGTCTCCCAGGATGTTGATCGCCTCACGCAACGGTTCCTCATCATCTATAATCAATACTTTATACATGGTTAATCCCTCCCCGCGGTAACCGCATGTCCATCTTTGTTCCGCCAGCATCACTGGTAATGGCCAAACCCGCAGCTTCACCATACAAAAGCTTCAGCCGCGTGTTCAAATTTTTCAGTCCGATGCTTTCCGTGTCACTTTCAGCAGCGTTCTCTCCGCCCTGATCTTCCCACTGGATTTGAAGAGAACTTCTCACTTGCTCCAGCCGCTCCCCGCTAAACCCCGGCCCATCATCCGTCACTGAAATAACAGTATGGCTAGGCGTCACATGCGCTTCAATGGTAATTGTGATCGTTGTGGATACTTTTTCCAGCGCATGCTTGATGCAATTTTCTACCAAGGTCTGAATGGACAGCTTCGGAATTTCCAGCTCCAGCAAAGGGTCTTCCCACTGGTAGGCCACCTGCATTCTGTTTCCGAAACGGGCCTTCTGCAGCGCTAAATAACGTTCAATATGCTTTAATTCCTCTCTGGCATGGACCACATCTTTACCGCTAATGCAGTATCTCAGCGTCATAGCAAGATTATCGACCATATCAACAATATCATCATTGTTGTTTTTCAGCGCCTTGGTGGAAATGGCTTGCAGGGCATTATATAAGAAATGCGGATTGATCTCAGCTTCCAGTGCTTTGAGTACAGCATTTTTCTCGACAATTTTCATTTTGTACCGTTCATTGATCAGCTCATTCGTCTTTTCCACCATCTTATTGAAGTGGCGAGACAGATAGGCAATTTCATCCTTTCCTTCAACCTGTGCTTCAGCGTCAAAGCTGCCTGTACTGAACCGCTTCATCTGCAGCGACAGATTCTTTAGCGGGCTCGTTATTTTGTTCGAAATAAAGCTGACCAAGATGACCGAAACAATTAAAAATAACAGTCCTATGAAATAGTTCAATTTGCGTGTTGTCGTGGCTGCTTCATAAATTTCTTTGTAGGGAATCGGCTTAATCAGCTTCCAGCCTTCTTTTTTGCTGATGTCATAAATCACTAGATACTTCTCTTCTTTATCCGACCACGTCACGCGTCCTCCTGAGGCTGGTGTCAGCTCCTTAAGCAGTCCCTCTTGTTCGCTCTGTTGATAAAACCCGGGGTCATCCACCACAAAAGGTTCATTATCGGGACTGACGTACATTAGGTGCTGCCCTTTACTGAAGGGAATATCCTTCATAATCTCGTCCGTAACCGAGGAGTTGAAATAAAGGGAGAGTACCGCCTGCGGCTCCCTGGAGACTATGGAGCGCAGCAATCGATGGTAGCCCATGAAGCTTTTATCCTTATTTATGGGGTAGTCGGAGCTATTGATCATCGAGGATTGGTTTTTTACAAAAGACTGGTAAGAACGGTTAAACGGGCTGGCCAGCGCTTTTTTATACCAGGAAAGATTCTCAATCGACGGATGCTCGGCGACCCGCACGGTAATATTGTAGTTCTCTTTGGTGACATAATAATACTTGTGCTCCTTGATCACATACAGGTAGATAGCTTCCAGATCATTGCGGGAGAAGTAAAGGTTCTTCAAGTAGTCCTCCACATACATCTTCGAGGCATAATCCTCCGATTCATGCAAAATCGCATAGGTGATCTCGTCATAAGATATTTGCGGCAGGGATAATTGCTCGATGCCGTCCAAATAACTCTCCAGATTCCGGCCGACAAGCAACAGATTGTTGCTCGTACTGGCGATGCTGTTATCCACCGATTCTTTTCGCAGCATGCCGTATGAAATGAACGTCAGTGAGGTCACCACCAAAATAATGATGATTGTAAACAGCAAAATAAGCTTGTTCGCCAACCTGCGTGAGACAAGCTCCAGCACGGGTTCAAACCGCTTTATGATCCACTTTTTAATAATAACCGGCAACCTCCCCCACGATTTACAGGCTTAATTATAAATATTTCAGTTCACCTTTTTACCCCTAACTGTACTCTTAAATCCATTTTTGAGTATAGGGTACTGCTCTATAATACACAATATAGACTAACCGGAATGGTTATGTGTGGCAAGCCTAGTCGATATTACCACCCAACAAATCAAGAAGAGGTGCATCCATGTTAAAATCACTCGGCAAAAGATGGCGCGAGAAAACAGAATTCGGATTATTCACTCTCCCAGTCCTCATCTGTATCGCTGTAGCATTCTACATTCCGTTTGCCATGACTATCCGCTATTCGATGACCAAATGGAACGGAATTTCGAAACACCCTAAGTTTGTCGGACTAGATAATTTCAAACAAATCTTTATGGGCGACACCAACTTCGCCAATTCAGCCTGGTTCACCATAAAGTATGCGATTCTGTACATTGTTCTCGTTAACGTGCTGGCCATTCTGCTCGCACTGGTTCTGGACATGAAGCTGAAGAGCACCCCTTGGCTGAGAGCCGCTTTCTTTATTCCTTATATCCTCAGTCTTGTCATTGTCGGTTTTATCTGGAAATTTATCTTTATGCAAGGTTTCAACTCACTCGGAGAAAGTACAGGCTGGTCCATATTTGGTCTAAGCTGGCTAGGGACGCCGGGACTTGCTTTCGTCTCCATACTGGCCGTCTCCATCTGGCAGTCGATTGGTTTTTATCTGGTCATTTATATTGCCGGTCTGCAATCTGTACCTGAGGATCTCAAAGAAGCAGCCACAGTTGACGGCGCTGGTCCCATGAGAAAATTCTTCAGTATTACACTGCCGCTGCTCGCTCCATCCATTACGATTTCTGTGTTCATGGCACTGACCAATTCGATCAAGGTGTTCGATGTCATCCTGTCATTAACCGGGGGCGGACCTGGCGGAACTACCTACAGTATCGCTTACGATATCTACCGGGATACCTTCCAGAACAATCTGTATGGATACGGTACAGCGAAAGCGCTTATCCTGTTCCTAGCCGTCTTGGTGGTAACCATTCTCCAGTTAGCATTCTTCAAACGAAGAGAGGTTGAGGCATAATGAATACAAACCGCAAAGCAGGACGAATCATTCTAGAGGTTGTTATGGTCATCCTCTCTCTTCTGTTTCTATATCCGCTATTTCTGACGATTATCAACTCGTTAAAAAGCTTTAGCGAAGTCATGACGGATGTCATCGCCCTGCCGAAACATCTGGTCTTCGGCAACTATTCCTACGTGTGGAAGTTTATCAACTATCCGAAGCTGTTCCTGAACAACTTTGTCATTACCGGTGTAGGTCTTCTGGGTATTGTGTTCATTTCATCCATAGCAGCCTACAAGCTAGCACGGACGAAATCCAGACTGAGCGGGGTTATTTATTTCCTCTGCATTATGCCGATGCTGATTCCGTTCCAATCGATCATGCTGACCGTTCTGCAAACGGCTAAGACTTTAAATCTCTCTGAGAGTACTTGGGGACTTGGGTTGTTATATTGGGGTTTCGGTGCTCCACTCGCAGTGTTTATCTACCATGGATTCGTCAAGGGTATTCCGGTTGAAATTGATGAGAGTGCCACGATTGATGGAGCATCCGGCTTCCGCCTGTTCTTCAGTGTCATCTTCCCACTCCTGAAATCAGTCACAACAACCATTGTCATTATCGACGTAATGTGGATCTGGAATGACTTCCTGCTCCCGCTGCTCATGGTCAACGGCTCCCCAGATACCAAAACGCTGACACTGGCTGCCTACACCTTCGTTGGCCAATATACCTCAGATTGGCAATATGCGATGACAGCTATGGTCATGGCGGTGCTGCCATCAATCGTGGTATTCATCTTCTTGCAAAAGTACATCGTTAAGGGTGTTGTTGCGGGGGCGGTGAAGGGCTGATTATCTAATTCCAAACTTAGCTTCTGCATAAAAAGGGGGAGATCCATATGGATCTCCCCCTTTTTGCAGACATTCCAATACTTTGCATACTGCTGCGGTCAGCTTTTGATGCAGACGTTCCAATACTCTACATACTGCTGCAGTCTGCTTTTGATGCAGACATTCCAATACTTTGCATACTGCTGCGGTCAGCTTTTGATGCAGACGTTCCAATACTCTCTGCATACTGCTGCGGTCAGCTTTTGATGCAGACATTCCAACACTAACTAGTAGTTTAACTGTATTTTGTACAACTATAACTCTGCAACTCGCTCGGCCGATGGATATAGCTGTATTTCGTACAACTATTCTGTTGATATATTGCCCTCTAGGTCGATTCTCTAGTTTTTAGTTGTATAGAATACACTTAAAAGCAGAATGGTCCGTTTTATATATAAAATAGGTGTATAGAATACAGTTATTTCACAAACACAACGGTGATACTTTATAGGCACTCCATACGGACTCCATTGGTACTCCATTGGTACTCTCTGCATACTGCTACAGTCAGCTTTTGATGCAGACGCTCCAATACTCTACATACTGCTGCAGTCTGCTTTTGATGCAGACGTTCCAATACTCTACATACTGCTGCGGTCAGCTTTTGATGCAGACATTCCAATACTAACTAGTAGTTTAACTGTATTTTGTACAACTATAATTCTGCAACTCGCTCGGCCGATGGATATAGCTGTATTTCGTGCAACTATTTTGTTGATTTATTGCCCTCTAGGTCGATTCTCTAGTTTTTAGTTGTATAGAATACACTTAAAAGCAAAATGGTCCGTTTTACATATAAAATAGGTGTATAGAATACAGTTATTTCACAAACACAACGGTGATACTTTATAGGCACTCCATAGGTACTCCATACGCCACATCATACGTACATCATACGTACTTCATCCCACCCCATACATACTCCATACGTACTTCATGCCACATCATACATACTCCATACGTACTCCACACATTTCACATTCTAACGAGATCGAGCGCGATCCGTGAATAGCTAATCAGAGTTTGTATTTATTAAAGCTCTTTCTCCGTGACCCTGCCGTTAGCATCTATGTTGGCATTAAAAGATAGGGTGTTCAGGATCTTAATCGTTTTCCTATTGTAGGAATCATCCATAAAATTGGGCTGTCCGCCAATGATTTTGACAGGGGTAATCTTGCTGGTCATCTTGGAGTCCTTAATCTCAACGTTCAATAGCATAGAATTAAGTGTTTTTTCCCCACCACGTGTGGAGCGATTAAACACAAAATTCCCAAGTGAATAATAAATGGGCTTGTGCTTATAGTATTCGATGCCCATAAGGCAGTGACTGTGTGCGCCAAGGATTAAATCCGCCCCGCTATCAATCATCTGTTTAGCTAGTGTGCGAGCGTACTTTTCAGGAAAATCCTTAAACTCTTCATTCCAGTGAATATATACGATCGTGAAATCATTCTCCTTGGACATCTTCTGAATGGCGCTAAGCATAGGCTGCGAGGTGTAAGCTGAAGCGGCTCCCGGTTTGTTTTTGCCGGCATACCATGAAGGATTTGAAAGCACACGGCTAACACCAAGGATGGCGATCTTTTTCCCTTTTACCGTCTTAGTATAAGGCTTGAACGCTTCGTCTTCATCTTTGCCAGCACCTGTATGGCCAATCTTGTTTCGATCCAAATGGATCAGCGTGTCGAGCATAGCGTCTTTTCCATAATCCAAAATATGATTATTCGCCAAGGACACTCCATCAATCCCTGCATAGGTTAAGCCGCCCAACGTTGCTGGTTTGGATCTGAAGGCAAAGGTTTTCTCTGCCGCTTTCCCTCGGATAGACACAGGCGTCTCCAGATTGGCGAAGGCGATGTCAGCCTTTTGCAGAGTAGGTGCGACCTTTACAAACGGAAAGTTCACCCCATATTTAGCAATCTGATCGCCAACAAAACCGTCCAAAAGGATATCACCCGCAAAAGCAAGCTTTATAGGATCTGAAGATAGTGAAGCTGCACTGGAAGCAGATGTCACAGGAACTATTAGTGATAACATAAGTGTAATGAGTGCTATTCTACGCAAAACCTTCGATCCTAATCTCAAAAAATACAGCCTCCTCTCATCTTTTGTTAGCTATGATCCTAGCATACTGGAAAGAGGTTACTAAATTAAGAGTAGAAAGACCTGTTATTCCTTTGCTTTTTTCAGAACGGCTCTAAAACAATTTAATCCACCCCATGCATCCGTATGCACAGCATCCGCAGGCAATTCAAAATCTGTCTCCCCCCAATACTGAAATCCAGTTTGTAGCAGCAGGTCATTCATAAGACTCAGATTTACCGTTGGATAATCAAATGTCAATACCAATAATCCTTCTTCGTTCAACGTCCGGTGAAATTCCCGTAAAGTACCGACCGTATCCTCAAAGCTCAAATGCTCCAATACCGATATGCAAAAAACAGTGTCAAAGCTTTCATCCTCATAAGGCAGATCCGTCAGATTAGCTTGAGCGAAATGCAGGTTGTTTGTTCTTCTAGCGATAACCTGCTTCGCCGCTTTTTCCCCAATCTCACTCTCAATACATTCTTGGATAGCTTTTGGGTAAATAACCCTACTGTCCATATCGCAGGCATAGACCTCTGCACAAACCCCTGCCAAATAAAACTTCAAGGGATGAGGAATCCCACAGGCTGCATCCAGCACAACACCATGCGGAGAAATAAAGTTAATACACCACTCATATTCAAAGGGACGGCTCCACCATGATTCCGGCAGATCATAAATTAACTTCTCACGACGTGCATCTGAATTTACGAAAAAACGCGAGACAAAGGGATGGGTTGGCATGGCCAGGACTCCTTTTTCAACGGAATTTTAGGTAGTGAGAGTATATTCATGATTTGCTGATTCATTCCATAACCTTACATTGAACGAGACAAACCCAAAAAAACGGCTGCTCCCTTAGGAACAGACCGTCTTTAAATATAACTGTATAAACCTTATGCGTAGAATGAAAGAGGTTTGGCCTCAATTCCATGTCTCTCGATCAACTTATCAAGTAACGCAGACCATTCCGCATCGACCGTACATTGCTCAGGATGAGCCTCGAACCAAGCAACCGACTGCTTGATCCCTTCGGAGAAAGGCACAGTAGCCTGGAAGTCAGGCACGAAACGTTTGATTTTGCTATTATCAAAAACACTGCTTACCGCTTGATCACCGATCAAGCCATCCGCTGTCCCTGGAGGGGAAAAGGCTGTGATAAAGTCTGTGGAGATATGCACCACTTTAGGTTCCACACCTGCCGCTTGTCCGATGGCCGCATAGATCTGGTTCCAATTTAATACCTCGTCGGAAGTTATATGAATGGCCTCGCCTATCGCTTCCGGATGTCCAAGCAATCCAACGAAACCTTTGGCAAAATCCGAATTATGTGTCAGTGTCCACAAAGAGGTTCCATCTCCATGTATGACTAAAGGTAAGCCGCGGCGGATACGATCGATCAGTGACCAAGGATGCTGGCCACTTGTGAGTGCCGCAGGGATGGCTGTATTTCCATAGGTATGGGAAGGACGAACAATCGTAACCGGGAATCCGTTCGCCTTGTAAGCTTCCATCAACAGCTGCTCACACGCAATTTTATTCCTCGAATACTCCCAATAAGGATTCTCCAGCGGTGTCTCTTCTGTGATTACATAATTACGCTGCGGTTTCTGATAAGCAGAGGCTGAGCTGATAAAAATGTACTGCTTCGTTTTACCTGTGAACAGGTCAATGTCTGCCTGCACATGTTCCGGTGTAAAAGCAATCCAGTCTACCACTACATCAAATTCGTAATCTCGTAATACTAATGCGGCTTCTGCCGGATTACGAATGTCTCCTTTAATTACTTTTGCACCTTCTGGAACGAATTCATCCCGCTGTCCTCTGTTGAACAAATACAGCTCGATTCCTTGATCTACAGCCAACGGGGATACAGCCTGACTAATTAATCCCGTACCTCCGATAAATAAGACCTTCATTTTGCACGCTCCTTATAGTGAATCCGGCTCGTTATTTACTGGTTAACAAAATCTCGCCATACGTGCTTCGGCTGCCAATTTAGCAGCTTTTTGGCCTTCTCATTACTGAGTAGCGACTCGTGACCCTCCAGCGGCTGGCGGAAATCCGTCACCTCTGGATAACGTGCGGCCATTAGCTCTCTGCTAGGAACAGCCATGCTGGTCTCATCTGCACATATATTAAGAGCAACCGCTCCCAATCCATCCGTTTCGATTGCCAATTGGCAAGCTGTTGCTACATCCCGTGTATCTATATAACTCCATAGAATCCGATCGCGCTGCGCTGGATCATGAATGAAGGAAGGGAAACGTTCATACGCCGATGGATCAATAACATTTCCGATTCGTAGGGAAACGACCTGTATACCCTTTCTGCGATAGAACATCTCAGCGGTTTGCTCATTCACAACCTTAGACAGACCGTAGCTGTCTTCAGGTAACTGTGGATGCTCCTCATCCATAGGCACATACTTCGGCCCCAAAGGATTAACCGCAAAACAGATTCCGTAAGAGGATTCACTGGAAGCAATCACTGCTTTCCGAATCCCGAGACCCGCTGCAGCCTCCAAAATGTTATAGGTAGATACTACATTATTTTGAAAGGTGACCTCACTCGTCTTTATATTTGCAGCTGGGATCGCAGCCAAATGTACAACTGCATCAGCGCCTGCAAGCACACCATATACTTCACCCAAATTATTCAAATCAGCAATCATCGTTGGGCACAAAGAATCTGCGGATTTTTGCGTATCTACATTCACAACCTCATACCCTTGCTCTACAAAATGCCGGACCACCCATCTGCCCAACATCCCACTACCGCCTGTAACAACTACTTTCGCCATGAGTGTGTCTCCTTTTTTATGAAGCTAACAACTACTCCAGAATCTCCTCAATCTGCTTCAAAATCTCTTCCGAAAGCTCAATACCTGAAGCCTTAACATTCTCTTCGACCTGCTGCGGACGGCTGGCACCCACCAGCGCACTAGCTACATTAGGTTGACGCAAAATCCAAGCCAAAGCCAAATTCCCAACAGAAATATTCAGTTCCGTGGCGATCCCACTCAATTGGCGGACTTTTTCAATCTTTTCTTCTGTAATCGAATCTTTTAATCGATCCAGCTTAGCAGCACGGCTATCCTCAGGGATGTCCGTGTTATACTTTCCAGTTAACAGCCCTTGAGCCAGTGGAGAAAATACCACCTGTCCAATCCCACGGCGCTCGCCGAGCGGAATAATCTCTTTCTCAATATAACGGTTAAACATATTATAAATCGGCTGATTAACAACAATATGATCTAGCAAATAGCGGTCTGCTACAGCTAACGCATCGGTCATTTGCGCCGCCGTCCACTCACTAACACCGACATAATATACCTTGCCTTGCCGAACCAGATCATCTAGCGCACGTAAGGTCTCTTCAATTGGAGTTTCCGGATCAAAACGGTGGCAATACATAATATCCACGTATTCTACTCCGAGACGTTTCAAGCTAGCATGACACTGTTCCGTGATATGTTTGCGGGATAGTCCACGGTCGTTAGGCCCCGAGCCCATTTCCCCGTATACTTTAGTAGCTAATACATAGGACTCACGAGAGTAGTTACGTAAAGTCTCACCTAGTACTTTCTCGGCAGCACCTTTTTCATAAACATTTGCAGTATCAAAAAAATTTACGCCTAAGTCGTAAGCGGTTTCAATGGCATTAACAGCATTATCTCTTTCCACATAGCCTCCGTATGTCAGCCAGCTTCCCAAACTAATCTCACTGACTTTTAAACCGGTTCCACCTAATCTGCGATATTTCATAATAACTGCTCCTCTCCATAGTTCCGTGTTTGATTTTGGCAGGTTGCTTAGCACTCATATTCATTCTAGAATAGTTTGTATATAATAGAAAGAAGTGAAAATTAGTTTATTATATGATCTCTAGTGTAGTTACTATACTAGAGTATAGTAGCTTTACAAACAGGAGGAGATACCTTGAAGACAGCTAAATCTACTAATAATTATATCCCCAAAACCCCTGTTACTATTGAATGTAATGTTGAAAAAACACTTGAAGTATTAGGTGGAAAATGGGCCTTTCTTGTCCTCAGAGAGCTATTCGACGGCACGCAGCGTTTTGGGGCACTGCAACGCAAAATCACTAATGTTTCTCCCCGCGCACTAACCACTACGTTGCGCCATCTGGAGGAGCATGGTGTGCTTGAACGTCACGTATTTCCGACTGTTCCTGTTACGGTAGAATATTCGCTTACTCCCAAAGGTGAGGATTTACATCAAATTTTGAAGGAAATGAAGCTGTGGTCCGCGAAATGGACTTAGCTTGAGCAGATTGTGACCGATGAAAAAAGAAGCTGTCCAAAAAGTAGAGAATTCTACTTATAGGGCAGCTTCTTTTTTATAAATAGGCTATACAATGGATGGATTCTTACTTAACCCATGGGATATGTGCGGTGTGCGGCGTGCGGTGTGCGGTGTGCGATGTGCGGTGTATGAATTGGGGAAATACTCCCTAAAAATAGCCGAAATTCGCTAAAAAAGAGCATAATGAGGGAATTTCTCCCTAAAAATCGAGGTGATTCCTTTATTTTTCACCAAATCAGGTAAATTACAGGGAGGTTTTCCCTAATTATAAGTTAGATGACCATATATCTAAGAATTATAGGGAGAAATCCCCTAATTATAGAGTCGGAAGCGTATTTGGACATCTGAAAACAATTGAAGATACCAGCGATTTCTGCGATCACGTCATACACAAATTGCCGTTTGAGGTCAGCAGGCTTTGCCTTGCCTTCAATCTCCTACTGAAGCAGATCGCGGATAATCAAAAACGCAGAGCAGCGAAGATCCAATAGGAGGATGAATCGCTGCTCTTTCCCTTGCATTTTTGAAAATGAAGGAGAGATCGTCTCTTTTCGTAGAAAATCCACATATAGAATAACCCCTCCAGCATTTTTTACTATATTGATCTAATATTTATCCACAATTGCGCCGAGAACTGCCGTATTTACATAGGGTTTTCCTTTGAGGCTTTGCAGCTCTTTCGCAGTTCCAGTAACGACAACTCCCAATAGCTGTACATCACTGGCGTCCGGCGCCGCTTTATCCTTTTTCAAGTAATTCGAGATTCGCTCAAACTCTCCGTAATGCTTGCCCTTCATCTGAAGCCCATAGGTTAAGGATTGTAAAAAATCCTCTGGTTTCGGCTTAAATAACCCTTCCCATTCCCCACCGTAGCCATATACTTGTCTAGCAGATTCCGGTAAGGCATATTTATTCGGGCTGCTGTCATTCCTAATAAACTCAAGGTTCTTTTTATTGTCATACGTATCTACCCAATACCAAGTCTGTGACAAACCCGCCGGCAGCATCTTCTCTACCTCTACCTGAGTGTAGCTTTTATCAAAAGAAACAGCCATTTCTACGAGCTTGCCATGTTCCATTTGTTCGAGTGAAGGCAGGTCATTTAGCACTTTTTCGTTATAATTCACTCCAGGCACATAAAACATCATTTCCCGCTGACCATTTTGACTGTTATATCCTCGGTAGTATTCATAATTTTGCTGTGTCATTACCGGGTCAGGAACATTTATACTAGAGTATCCCCTATTAAGCAGAGAAAACCGGCTGCCCATATCGAAATACAGTTTTTTAGTATCCCATACGATGGGCACACCCTCAACAACTTTGTAAGTGCTCAGTTCAACTTTACCCGATAGAAACCCTAAATCAAGCTCAGTTCTCAACTCCTGAAGGTTAGGACTGCTAATCTTCATCATGATCCTCTCTTCATCCAAACCACGCATCGCCAACCAGCTTGTCAGATGGGCGTTACCCAGCATCCCGCCGAATAATACTATAACCGTCACCACTAGAGAAATGATTGTGTTTCGAATCATTGTTTTTCGTTTTGCCTTCTTAATTACTTTTGAAAGGTTCTGATCATCCTTTTGTTCCCATGGAGCTGTCATTCCGCTTCACCTCTATACTTTTTTTGAAATTGCTTGCGGGCACGAAACAATGCCGATTTCACTGTATCTGTCGTAATTCCCAGAAGCTCAGCTATCTCCTGATAGGACAGCTCCAGCTCATACTTCATAATAATGAGTTGTTTATGGAGCGGTAGAAGCTCATCCAACACTCTTTCGATGTCTTCCCGTTTCTCTTTTAACAGCACATGATCCTCTGGCAATTCCATATCCGGCACATCTACATAGTCAATAGGAATGACTATCCGCTTGCGGCGGCGGCACAGATCATAGTAGCGATTGATCGCTACTTTATATAACCATGCACTGAATTTGTTCTCATCAATGGAATCAATATACAAAAGAGCCTTATACACCGTATCCTGTACGATATCTTCAGCGTCGGCTGCAGGTGCCCCGAGACGAATCAAGTATTTTTGAATTTCTAACATTTTAGGTTGAAGTATCTGATGTAGCTGCCCGGGCTTCATCCTGCACCTCCCTTCGTATGTATAACGATAAAGTTCTCGGAATGTTAGCTTATGAGGTGAAAAAAATTATAAAACAAAAGACGGCTGCCTCAGAAAGACATGCCGTCACATTTTAAAGAATGAATAAGGTTCCAGTACAATTCCTATATATCCGTAGGATTCATTGCCTGCTGAGCTGTAGATATGAGTATGGTTTGAACTTTCAGAGATTGTTTGTCAATAATGAAGCCTATATAGAACCCACCCTCCATATTATCCATTTCAAAAGGTGACAATCGGGGCTCATACACTCCACCCTTGTTCTCAAACCAGTAACTCACTATAATCCCGTATTCGTTATCCACTGCAACGTATGTACCGTATGCCTTTAGCACATCTTCCAATGTACTTACCCCAGGTCGAATATTGTTCAATGTACCTATGTGGATTGGATCAATGCGCTCATTATCTTTGTCTATTTTCCAAGCGTTCAGCCGACCTTCGGTATCATAATGTACAGATACTTCTTTATACATTTCATTATTGAATACATCTTGACCTGTTGAATCCCCGTAATGTTCCTCTACTAACATTCTTGAACTCCCAAAATCAATAAAAAGATTACGTCCACTATCCGCTATTCCGAAATCACGATCGGTAACCGGAACCGCTATAAAATCCTTCAAACCTGTACCCTGTTCCGGTAATGACGGTAAGTGACTCCGATCCGATCGTCCTTCTGGACGAGAATTCACAGTATATATTCCCTTAAGCTTGAGCATTCTCATCCATTGTATAGCCTCTGCTCTTGTAAGCGGGAGATTTCCTCTGAAACCTACTAAAGTTGGCTCTCCGGGAAGTGGAAGTAGAGAGTTACCCAGCAAATAAACCACGGAATCCGTTTCGTTGTAATTCATCCCTAGACCAGATGCAACTAACCTTGCGGCGGCCATTCTGGTGATTGGAGTCGATTTTGCCACTGGATATTGTAGTCCAGTAACTGGATGATTCCACCACTTAGCCATTCTATACGGTGCTGCTGTCCATTCTTCGCCTATGCTAGTAGCCTTTGGATAGCCGAAAGAAAGATAAAATAATTTCAAAAATTCCGCTTCCGTAATCGGCTGATCCGGTCGAAAACTCCCATCATCATAACCAACCATCAATTGGTTGCCAAACGCCCAGCGCACCCAAGGCTCTGACCAGTGACCTTGAATGTCAGTAAACAGTGAAGATGCCGGATCCTCCTCACCGTCCTCGTCCACTTCTTCATATGTCCCTGTATTCTCGTACGTTGTCGTGTCAGCATGAACTCTATAACTCACGTTGCTGCATGTTACAATTGTCCCTGAGATAAGACCTAGTACCAATAGCTTCATTATCTTCAATTTAATAATCCCTTTCGTTCTTATCGGTAAGGGGTTCCTGCTCTCTTTGTCAGGTTTATCGTGATTAACCCTTTATCTTAACTATCGGGTAAAAAGTCTGATTCGTAAATATACTGCTCTCCTTTTTCACAAGAAAAGCCAAAAAAGATCGCTCCCCTTCATAGCGGGAACGATCTTAACCTACCTACTACTTAGACCTTTAATCGACGTTCGAAAGCTTTGGGGATAAGCATTATAGCAATTATACCTATAATTATCACCGAAAGGATTGACAAGGGTAGATGTAATATAGGGATGCCAAAAATGTTATAGGATACATATTTTTCGATTAAGGATCTGCTAACCATTACACCTGACGGCAAAAAAGAGATTATTTTGCCCAACATTCCAGGCAAAGAGAAAAGGGGAAGAATAACTAAGAATGCTGCCAGTCCAAGACTGCTTAAGCTACTCCGACACAAAGCGGATATCAGCGCTGTCAATAACAAAAGACCACATGCAGCCAGCAAGGTTACAGCATATTTCACGGCAAATCCCTGCAGCTGGGTTAAGGCATATGGAGTCTCATCAAAATAAAAGTAACTATTCAGCGGGGCATTCCAGCCCACGAAGCCGAACGGTAAACAGGCCAGCAATGTGCAAATCCCGTAAAAAAGAGTAACCCAGCTAAACGTAACTATAAATCCAGCTAATAGTTTTGCCGCAACAATCTTCAACCTTCCGTATTTACTAGATAGAATAAGTGCATCCATTCTATAGTTTTCCTCGCCGGAGAACAGGGAGGCCAGTGCAAATACTAGAATAAGACCGATCAAAAGATCCCCGACGCCAGGCGAGCTCGAAAAAAATATATGTAATAAGTCCCAGTCCTCAGTTACATAAAACCCCCGTGGTTTTCCCTCCTCCAGCATGGAGAGCTTTTTAGTAACATCTCTTAGCGCATAAGATCCTGGTTCTTGCCTCTCCATTAAAACCTTCTGCTCTCTCAGCTCTGTTAAATTTCTGTTGAATTGATCTACCATATAAGCTGTACCAGCATAGTGTTGCTCCAGAATTCGTTTCATCTTCTCCTCTTTGGGCCAAGCGCTGTCTTCAGCATATTCTTCTTTGAGTCTAGGTGCGTATTTCAAAGCTAAATCTGGTTGAATCGGTCCTAGATGAGCGGCGATAGCTTCAGGCTTTTCCTTGTTTACAACCAATAGACTATCCGTACCGGATGGGTAGAAACTAACAAAACAAAAAATGGCTAATGCAATACTTCCAGCTATAGAAATCCAGACTCTGGGAATCATAATTTTACGTAATTCAAACATCACCAGACGTTTCATGTGTGTCATCCCCTCCGAAAATAATGCATATATACATCTTCTAATGAAGGATTCACCATCAGTGCATTCTCAACTGGCAAAGTCTTGCTGACTACCCGAACCACTAGTCCAGTATCTGTCTGCTGCACATTCACTACAGTTCCATTCTCTTCGATTTGAGCCAGCAACCGCCCGGGGACATGTGCCTCCCAAACCTCTCCTTGCAATTCATTGGTCAACTCCTTAATTGTTCCTTGACGAAGTAACTCTCCTCGCCCCATCAGTAGCACCTGTTTAGCTATATGATCAACATCAGAAACGATATGAGTAGACAAAATAACGATGCGCTCATTTGATATTTCAGAAATTAAATTTCGAAATCTTACGCGTTCCGAGGGGTCAAGTCCTGCTGTGGGCTCATCCAGAATGAGGATGCCCGGATTATTAAGCAATGCTTGAGCGATACCGAGTCTACGTTTCATTCCGCCGGAATACTTACCACATTTTTTATCCATTTCTCCGGATAGATTAACCATTTGAGCAAGAACCTCTATACGATCACTCGCCTCCTTCTTGGTCAACCCCTTTAGGGCAGCAACATAATACAAGAAATCGCGAGCTGAAAAATGATTGTACATCCCCAGTTCCTGCGGTAAATAACCTATCTGAGCCCGGTACTGATCCCCCATATCATCCTTGTTTTGTCCATCTAAAAGTACATTTCCACGAGTCGGATACAGAATATCTGCAACAATACGCATCAATGTCGTTTTTCCTGTTCCGTTAGGTCCTAGAAGACCATACACACCAGGTGACATAGAAAGGTTGATCGTATTTAAAATTCGCTTTTTGCCGAAATCATGTACAATATTACATAGTTTAAGCTCCAATCAGAAACCCTCCCCTGCTCAATATTCTGGATTGAAACCTCATGGCTAGGCTAAATACCACTGCCGACAGAACGCCCAGTCCCATTAACCAAAATAACTCGACCGACATCGTCCATCTCACTGCAAATTCTCCGGAAAATAAAATCATCCAAAAGAGAGGCAACATGAAGAGTACGGTCGTTAATTGTCTAAAATTACGTATCAGCGTGGATAATACTAACGCTACCGCCGCATTGTTTAGGATCGGGATGCACCATAGCAGGGTCATACGCAGCATAAACTCCGTTCCCCCTACCGGGGTTACCATAGCAGTTACACTAACGTTAATCAGTAGTGAGATCACCCCTGCCATAAGGAACCGAGCTTGCACATACCGATGCAACGGAATTCTAAAACTACGTGCGAGTTCTCCCATTCCACAGAGCGTATTCCGAGCCGTATGAGAGACGACCACCAGTAAAGGAATACAACCCACGATGGACAGAATGAACATAGGGCTAACAATCTCCATAACACTCAGCACCAAATATCCTACTACAAACAAGATCACACCAAGCACAACCTCTTTCCACCATCCCTGTGAAAAAAGAATCCTCAGCTGTTGCCGTGCAAATAGAGGAACGGGTGGTACTGGCGCAGGTAAAGCCCGCTTGGATTTTCTCCACCTGCTCATGGCTTCTTCTGCAAAACCGTCAAGGCGTGGCGGTTCAGGAATGCACCTGATATAATTCACGATCTCCTCTACAGACTCTGCTGTCATCTCATCCTGTAAATTCAGATTGAGGTAATCTTGATGGTTACGTTTAACCCTCATTTTCCTGCTCCTTTCTTTAGGGGTTGGGATATGTCCTCTTGCTTGGAATAGCTTAGTAAATCACGTAATTTAATCAGCGATCGGCTTACCCTTGACTTCACAGTAGATTCAGGTTCATCAGTTACGGCAGCTATTTCTGTAAACGTAAATTCATATTTATACCTTAACAAGAGCGCATCCCTCTGTTCCTCTGGCAGTGAGTAAATCGCGGCGTATACCTGCTTAACCTCTTCACGAATTAATATTCCTTCAAGAAAATCTCCTTCGACTGTGATTTCATCAGATAAGCTTTGATTCAACTCTGCTTGCCGAGCACCTTTGCTGCGAAAATAGTCAATGCAGACATTTTGCGCGATCGCCATCAACCAAGCTCGAAAACTCCCCTGTTTATTTTGATAGCTGTCAAGCTTGGCCCATGCTTTTTCATACACCGTCTGTGCAAGATCCCAGGCCAATTCGTCATTATGTATTTTCCATCTGATGAATCGATAAATATCACTATAGGTATGCCGAATTAATAATTCCACCGCTGCCTCATTGCCCTGCTGCGCTTCTGTGACCCATTTGTCCTCCCCGATTTAATTCCCCTCCAATCTACCAATCTACCAATCTACTAAATATAACGAAATCGCCTACGAAGTAGACGCATCACATTAAAAAGACCAACCAGAAGGTTCTGGCTGGCCGAATATAAATTTTCCCTAGATTATGTCCCCGGTTCAAATTGTGAGTGAACATTTTTAGCTTGTATCTTAGTGAATTATATAACATTGATTCTATTAATTTCCATGGTGCACACTCATTACAAGTGGTCTTTTTGTGAAAATCTTCGTAAATGGTGAACCTCCTCTTGACCTTACATTTAATTAGACACCGCAGGTTGATTAAAAGCCACATGTCCGGTCAAAAAAATCCATAATAAAAAACTGTCGATTGCTAGACAATTATATAGAGCCAAGTTATAGTATTGATAATACTTTTAATAACCATTTTCAAAAGTCTAGAGGTGAATAAAATAAACCAAATCGCAAACAATTCTATTCGTGTTAAAAAGATAAATCAGGAGCTTATCAAGCAGGCCTTGAAATCGATGAAGGAAGGAACCAAATCCACGATTGCAAGTGCCACCGGATTAAGTATTGCTACCTGCGGAAATATCCTGAATGAACTTCTCGAGACTGGTGAAGTCATTGAGACTGAACTGGAGGCTTCAAATGGAGGCCGACCGGCCAGACGATTTATCTATAACGCTGATTTTTCCTATATTGCATGTATCTATGCCAAAATTGAGGATGGCCAGAAATCCATAACCTATGCGGTGACCAATTCAGTTGGTGATCGTGTGGATCATGGATGGATGGAATTAGAGTACGTAGATGCTGCAGCCATCGACCATCTGCTGGATACGCTTATCCAACAATATAACAACATCAAGGCAGTAGGGATTGGGATTCCCGGCCTTGCTCACCAAGGTGTCATTAATATCTGTGACATTAAAGAGTTAATTAATGCTCCCTTAGAATCACTACTCAGAGAAAAATACGAGCTTGAAGTCACGATTGAAAATGATATGAATCTGACCGTTTACGGGTTCTATAAACAGCAGGATTATGAAGAGGATAAAACTATTGTCGTGGTGACCTTTATCAAAGGAGCTTTTCCAGGCGCCGGGATGATGATCGACGGGCATATCCACAAAGGTAATACCAGATTTGCTGGTGAAGTCTCTTTTTTACCGTTTGGAATCTCGCGTGAACAGCAATTGAGTAGCTTGGACCACACGGATACCTTCATCCCTTTGGCGGCTCACACTATATCGTCCCTGATTGCAATTATTAATCCAGAGACCATAGCTCTCACAGGAGAGCAAGTCAAACAAGAGAATGTGCGGCCGATTTATCAACGTTGTCTGGAAGTGATTCCAGAGGAGCATATGCCTCACTTAATTGTGCTGGATCAACCTGATGATCATTACATGAACGGATTAATTGCGATCACACTGGAAAGCTTAACCTACTCGTTGCAGCTGGTTGAGAAGCGCCGGTAAAACATAAAACTAACATACACTTCAGGAGGAACTACGAATGGCAACAAACAAAGAAAACATGATTGCAGGAAAGCTATATATGGCAGGCGGTGAAGAATTAGCAAAGGATAACAAAAGATCCAGAATGCTCACTCGTTTATTTAACAATACGACGGAAGAACAAGGTGAATATAGAGTAGAACTACTCAAGCAATTATTTGAGTCTACAGGAGAGTCATTATATGTTGAACCTCCTTTCCGTTGTGATTACGGCAGTAATATTACCGTTGGCAATAACTTCTACGCTAATTTTGACTGCATTATCCTTGATGTAGCTAAAGTAACGATTGGTAACAATGTTCTCTTTGGACCTAGGGTAGGCGTATATACTGCTGGTCACCCCATAGATGCGGACGTGCGTATTAGTATGCTTGAATTCGGTACACCGATTACCATTGGAAACAACGTGTGGGTTGGTGGAAACGCAGTAATTAATCCTGGGGTAAAAATCGGCAACAATGTAATCATCGGTGCAGGTTCAGTCGTGACTAAGGATATCCCTGACAATGTAATTGCGGTGGGGAACCCATGCAAGGTATTAAGAGCAATCACCGACGACGATAAGCAACACTGGGAAAAACTTAAAGAAGAGTATTACAGAGACATTGAGCAATAAAGTAACCCGTTCTGGGAGGATCTCAATTTGAAAAAGCGCTTCGGGGGATTTAACAAGATTTACGCCATGCAATTGGCAACCATCTTTTTAGGATTTATAGTGTTTGGCATATCGGAAAATATTAAAGGACCTGCCATTCCGCGAATCCAATTCGACTTTAATCTGGACGAGAAACAGCTCGGCACCCTTTTATCCCTAAATGCATTAGGTTATTTGATCGCCTGCTCCTTTACAGCTGTATTGGTTCGGAAGTGGGGGATCAAGGCTGTCAGTATCATTGCTTTTGCATCCATGATATTCTCAGGAGTGTTAATCTATATCTCCCACAGCTATCCCTTCTTCTCAGCTTCTTATTTCCTGATGTACATCGGAAACGGAATGCTGGAGATTGGTCTTGCCATTTTGGGAGCACGCATCTTCGTAAAAAATACCGGGACGATGATGAACTTATCCCATTTTTTCTACGGATTTAGTTCAACCTTAGCTCCACTGCTGGCAACAGGACTCATGTCGGTAAGTATATTTGGCCATCCACTCGACTGGCGCGGAATGTATCTGATTATGCTAAGCTTATCTTTACTGCCTATTCTATCTGCCTTGCGCAGTACATTTCCGGGTGACGATCTTCCGCAAGAGGACCGGATCTCTTTAAAAACGTTGGTCCGCGATCCCGCTTTATGGCTGATGGTGCTTATTCTTTCTTTCGGTGTAGTGTCAGAGCTTGCAGTAGGTGGATGGCTAGTGAATTTTTTGGAAAAAGCATACTTGTGGGATACAGTTACAGCTTCTGGTATGTTGTCCACCTTTTTTCTCTGCTTCTCGCTAGCAAGGCTCCTGCTGGGGCCGGTTACAGATAAGATTGGTTTCAATCTATCGCTTATTATCTTTTCAGCCTTCTCTGCCTTATGTACGTTTGCTGCTATTTTAGGTGGGGAACAGCTCGCGTTTCTATTCGCAGCAGCAGGCATAGGTATCGCTATGATTTATCCGACCGTTATGGCATTTATCGCAAAAAGGTACCCGCATGGCAGTGACACTGCCATCACCTTTACAGTTACACTAATGGGAGTCGGTAGCGTGATTGGCAACTATGCCATAGGTGCAGTAATCGAAGGTGTAAAGCGGCTTTACGGAGCAGAAACACAAACTGGCTTGCTACGTGGACTTCAAGCTGGGTATGGTTTTATCGGCTTATGTGCAGCTATATGCGCGATATCCGGTTGTGTTTTATATCGTTATTTAAATCGCCGCCAAGAACTTATCTAGAATAGTTATCGCACTTATTTCTGCTCATCCATGCAAAAAACCTGCTGATTTTTTGGCAGGTTTTTTGTTGCAAATAGCGACCAACCTCCTACCATCGGACTCAAATGTCCTTATTGGCTTCGAAATAGACAGAAATGAGGTTATTCGAACCCCAGAGTCGTTATTGAGTTGTTTGTGTGCAAAAACCGCTGTCTTCTGACTAGATAACGCCTCCTGAGTCCGAACACTCCGCCTAATGAAGCTAAATCCTGAAATAGCGACTATACAGTCCGCAACAATGACCTCTGAGCTGGTGATCACCATCCCAACAATTATCGCAGACCTCGCACCAGCTCCATTATTTTTCTAACAATCTGCTCTTCACCGCTACTAACCTTTTCCGTTGCAACTTCTCCCAAGGTTATATGATCGCCAACACAAACCGAATGTGCGGAATGTCTAAACATTTCTATATCATTAGCATCGTTACCAAAAGCAATAAATTGCTGCGGTTCTATGCCTAACCTCTTTAGTCCTGTCCATTTGTTCACATCTTGTGGACTTATATCCATAATTTCTTCTTGTCCATGCTGGTAGATCACAATCGGCAGATTTTGCAGCTTATGTATAAGTTGTTCCCCGTTCAGACTGCTCAAAATAACTACCTTCACAATCTCATCCAGCTCTGATGGAGTTACATTTTTGGCGCGTTGTTCTGGATCTACATTTCTCCGGATGGGATGGTTCGCAGAACCCGAATATGCATAGTCCCAATGACTATCAATCAAATAAGTTGCATCAAATTCTTCAATCAAATTCAGGATGTTATCCGCAGTCTGTGGGTCAAAATGTATCGTCGAAATAACCTCCCCACCCTTTGCAATAAACGCGCCATTCCCGCCAACCATAGAAAAATGATGCATACGAGCAGGCAACACAGGCAATAAATCACGAATAGGCCGGGCTGACGCAAAAATAACCTCATGTCCTTTTTCAATTAGAGAATCCAAGGCTTGTACAATAAATTCACTCAAAGGTTTGCCGTTAAAACAAATCGTCCCATCTAAATCAAAAATAAATTTCACAGTTAATAACCTCCCCTTTTTCTCTATATTAACGAGTTCAGATATAATGGAAAGGACCGATGTCCAAAAAGGAGTAAACGATGAAATCTATTCACGATCCAAATCTGATATCACATTACATTACACAATTTAATCTAGACCAAGTATTCACAACGTCAACACATGCTTTAATCCAGTTACTTGTCTATGAGCAGGATGAAATCATTTTGCGTGAGGGGGATGAGCTGGACGGAATTTATTTTCAAGTGGAGGGGCGTACCAAGGTTTCTTCTAGTGTGGGGACGGGAAAATCCTTGTTATTACGTTTCTGCTCACCCTTGTCATTATTCGGGGATATTGAATACGTGCAGGAGGTTGTGATCCAATCCCAAGTTGAAGCGGTACAACAAACCACCCTCTTATTTATCCCCAAACAAAAGGTTGAGTCTGACCTAATGGATAACCACAGGTTTAAAGACTTGTTGCTGAAACATCTCTCCTACAAGCTTCTAACCTGCACATCCGCATCCCGAACGAACTTGCTGGGCTCTGTAGAGGAAAGGTTTGCAAGTTATTTATTGACCATTCAACTCCAACGTGAGTTTGGAAAAGAAATTCAGACACCCTATATCCCAGATATAGCCTCTTTGATTGGGACTACTCCCCGCCATTTAAACCGTGTCATTCAGCGGCTCACCGACATGGAAATTTTATATAAAGTTAAGCAAGAAATTGTTGTACTCGACTGGGAGAGTCTGGATGAATTATCTAACGGAATAAGATTTGAATAGCCTAAAAACCCCTCATTTAATTAAGGATAAAATGATCGATGTCATCATAACGGATATCGATCTTTTCTCCGTTTCTTTTGACAAGATTTATATACAGAGGAGCTGCATTAACACTTCCGCCACCCACCAGCACATGGTAGTTTTCATTAATTTCATATTTACGGATGTACAAACCTGAACCAACGTCTTCAAAGGGATGACCTTCAAAATCCTTCCACGACAACGCCTCGCCTTGCTGAGCTAGATCTCGTATTTCATCCATGGATAATATCGCAGCTTTTTTATCATTACATCCTGAAAGTATAATCGTCAAAGCAAACAATAACAGCATTATCAAGTTACGCTTACTTTTCATTCTTAAACCTCCAAACTCTATAATTTGTTATTTATAGGAAAATATAAGGTAATAATAACATAGCTTAGACTAAATGTTAAAAAGGAGTAAAGCCTTTTAGGGGTGCTTTACTCCTTTGAAATCTTTATTTGTGAGGGATATTGGATGGACCCGCAAGCTACGACACCGGAAAATGAATATAAAAAAACAAGCCAATCATGGTGGTATCTGACCATAATCGACCTGTTCTATGTAACGCTTTAGTGTTAATTAGGTTATAAAATCTCAAGCATTATTGTGCGTACAAACGAAATAGTAAAAATCTTTATATAGGTAATATATGAGATATATGTGTCATTGTTCGAATGATGGATTGAGTCGGCAAATGATTGATTCCCCTCGAGTTTAGACTCTTTTACTCATCATGATCTTCATCAAAGATAGCTTCAAACTCTTCATCGCTATAATTTCTATTGCTTGGTATATGATAACGTTGAGGTATCCCATTATGATCTAGCACATGATCAACAGCACTGTCTTCATCAGAAACCACGAAAGTAATTTCGTCATCACCTTCATAATTTTTAGGAGTTATATCCGCCAAAACAAGCCACACACAACCCTTAATTCTATAAAACTCATTATAAAATCTAACAGACTTTTCTATATCATCATGTATAACTCCATACAGTTTAAACTTATCCTTATAATCTCGAGCTATCTCCAAAGCTTGGTTAGCTGTTAGATTAGTATTTATTCTTTCTTGCATTATTCATCAAATCCTTTCCAATTCGATAAAGGCCATTGTCCGTTCCTTAGTTTGAATATATATCTTTGTGCTTCATATATTTCTTCAATACTCAATTCACCTTTATTTTTCATAATTTCTCTATAAACATACTCTTCCTTTTCTAAAGTCGATAATTTCATATAATTTTCTTTTCCAAGTTCTCCAAAGTGCTTAGCGTGATAAGATTCATGAACTACACTTTAGTAAGAAGCATCAGGTCTTAATACGATCTGTCCAGTATTTGGATTGAAACCTCCCACAGCCTTTTCAGGTAGAAAGTTCCCTTCTTATCCATAATAACTTTTATATTATTTAAATTCATTTCGCTTTTAAACTTCTTTATGTCTCTGATACTCATAATTCTTAATCCATCAGTGGTTAATTTATTTTGTCCACTAACATGAATTTATTCCCATAATTTAAAATCAATAGTCTCTTGCACTAGATCTATTTCTTTTGGAAGCTTTGGCTTTAGCAATCCGCCTTCTGTGGATAATAAAGATTTTTCTGCCGGACCATACAACAACGTTACCATTCCCAGACTATTGAGCCAATGATCCGCTGACCATGCTTCGTCTGGATTAAATGCTCCTTTCGCCATCTCCACTGTCCCCAGTGTTAACCAATCCGCAAACTTCTCCTTTGAATCAAACATATGCTCTGATCGATCTTTGGCTGCTTCATATATCCCGACCGGAATATCTCCTGTTATGCCTAATGTTAACCAGTTGAAAAAGTCATAGGGAGAGTCTGTCGCTTTATCCGCACGAGTTCTTAATGTACCTACAAAACCCGTTCCAATCTCTTTAAAACTGTCTATCGATTATTAAAGGCATTTTTAGAATCCTCGGGTTTTGCTTGTTCCTCCGTTTTATTCTTTCTAAACAGATTATAGGAATCCAGTTGGGCGACTGATGAAGTCAATTTCATAACATCTCCCCAAGCCTTTCCACCTTGGTTTGTCATCACATGTACACCCAAACTTACTCCAGTAGCAATCATCTGTTCCATGGTGGTTTGAATGCCTTCCAGTTGGCCTTTTGCCCAGGCTCCCTTCTCCCCTTTTTCCATTGCCGTCCGTAGTAGCAACTGATACGTTTCATTCTGCACTAGTGGTATGCTTCTACTGGTAATCGACGGATCATAATCACATGCCTTAATGGTTCCTAAAATACTCTGCGGACGGTTAAGGCTTGTCTTTCATCCACTTGGATGTACTTCTGACGTTTCTTTGCCTTGTAGCCAAAGGTGGCTCTCCTTCCGGTATAGCCGCCCTGCTCCGCCTTCTTGTACCAGATATGCCGTAACTTAATATCAGTTTGAACGAACTTCTTGTATTGGAAGATGACTAACCTTAGCGGATAAAATGGCACAGGGGAGAGTTATCGCTTCCTGCCATTTCTCTGACGCTACTTCATTCAGGTCAATAACATCCTGAGTTTTCATTTGTCCCTGAATTTGCTTACGGTAATAAGGGATCGTATTCTGCGGCAGAGATTAACCTTGCCGTTATAATATCGGGTTCCTTTGAACAGTGTAGCTTGGGTTTTAGTTGTTCAGTACAAGTCAAATGAGCACACAGGTAAAGTCTGTTGAATTGGGGTGGAAATTGTACGATAGCTTCAAGTGGTCTCTTCTCGTCTGGTACATAAACAATTTCAAACCTCGTTAACTCCTTCTCAATGACCTTCCTATGCTGACTCATCAGTGGACGTTTCTTGTCGTAAACTCGACTGTATCCGGATACTTGTGAACAATTCTGATATAGGTAACGGAATGTCAAACGCCACATCACATCGTACAAAAAGGGTTTCTCTGGCGTAATCCTTTATTGGCTTTAGCCATGAATAGAAATGAACTAAACTATCGGGATGAAACTCGATTCTTAACATGTTCTTTCTTGGCTTTGGAACGAAGGTCAATTGATACGAGATATGCAGGTAATGCTCATCATCTCTTACATGTAAATGATACTTGAATCCCTTCTCCATTAATCGAAGTTTAGCATTCAAATACTCACAAAGACGTAATCGAAAAGGATTAAAGAAATCCCAGTATACATCTGTAAACTCTACTACAATACGGTCAATTGAAACTTGTACTCCTTCCATGTTCAGCCCCCAAACCGAAATTATTTAACGAATTTCGGACTATATTAGAGGGCAAGGTGGCTAGCCTAAAACATATCCTCACCTGTATATGTTGACTGGTCGTCACCAGATTGTATTTACAAGATAGCTATCGTAACGACGATCAGTAAAGTTGCGGTCAACATCCTACTTTTTACTGCCCCCCTCACTATCAGTAGTCATTCTATCTATCGTGCTCGTTGCGATCTATGTTTCACCACCCATTAGCAAAGTAATCAGATGTAATTGATTTGGAAAACCGAGAGAAAACGAAGATAACAAAAAATAGGTCAATCATGGTGGTATCTGACCATAATCGACCTGTTCAATGTAACGCAATAGCGTTATTTAGGTTATACTTTTAAAGCATCTGATGTGCGTACAAATAAAGTGGTGAAATCTTTATACGGGTATTACATGGGTTAAATGTGTTATTGATTAAATAATGGATTCTTTCGGCACTGGGTAGCCCCCACCAATAATATCGTCAGCTTTGTATCTTCTCCAGAAAAGCTTCAAATACTTTTTTTGTCGCGTCCCCCGAATTTGGGATTAACTCATAAATCCTCTGTAGAATTGAAGGATTTTTTAATATCCGTTTTTTACTTTCAGTACTAGTAAAACTTCTTAATGCATCAATACATATTTCGAATAACTCTTCATCTTCAGTACTTAGCAGTTTTAACAACATATTCAATTCATCCATGCTAGATTCATTATGCAAACAATATGCTAATTTTCTTTGCCACTCTATTGGCTTATTTAACACTCCGTTTGATAATTCTTCCCAATCCCGTGGGGAGAATTTTAACAGCATCGCCTGTGCAATTGAAAAACCTTCATCATACCAATAATCATCTGAGAAATATCCTGAAAGATAGTCATCAAATTCTGTAAACATTAAAAAACTCCTTTGGATCAGATTACAAGTTAAGGTGCTGTAAAACCACTTAGAAGTTGTGTAGCTCCCCCACCTGTTGGATAGCCCGATACAACATTGTCACCTATTTTAATAACTTCAACTTGAACACCATTAACAGTTCCTCTATGAAGAGTTGCACCATCCGAGGCACGAACTCCAATGGATGCTGTATTACCAGTATCTTTTATACCATTAATAATTTGCGAATCACTCCATGAATCCGGGAATAAAGTGCTCGTTTTAATATTAGATAAATTACCATCAGGAAATTGAGTAGTAAACTTAACTTTTCTTGTTCCATCTGCATTAACTGTTATTTCTTGAACTGCATAATTAGGATTTACATTGTTGATTTGCGGAGAATGACCACCGATCAGCTCATTCTTCGTAGGAAGTTTTCTTTGCCCATCTAATATTTTCTTTTCCATTTCTGAACTAATTACAGAAGAACGAACATTTCCCGTCCCCTCAACCGCCTTCACTTCTACATCCTTTATTGAATGATTACTGTCACTTTTCCCTTCCATCTTCTCTCTTAAAATCCGGTCCATTTCATTCTGGAAATTGATTTGCATCGGGGTCTGTGGAAGTGCCGGCGTATCTATATCTAGATTATTTATCTTGAATTGAAAACCTTCATTTGTGCTAAATGCCGGCAACGGTTTTTGTACCTCAATACCTTTTACAGAATCTAACCCTTTTGGAGGCTTTAGACCTCCGCCTCCTGTAGGAAGCAAAGATTTTTCTACCGGACCATACAACAACGTTACCATTCCCAGACTATTGAGCCAATGATCCGCTGACCATGCTTCGTCTGGATTAAATGCTCCTTTCGCCATTTCCACTGTTCCCAGTGTCAACCAATCCGCAAACTTCTCTTTTGAATCAAACATATGCTCTGATCGATCTTTGGCTGCTTCATATATCCCGACCGGAATATCTCCTGTTATCCCTAATGTTAACCAGTTAAAAAAGTCATAGGGGGAGTCTGTCGCCTTATCCGCACGAGTTCTTAATGTCCCTACAAAACCCGTTCCAATCTCTTTAAAACTGTCTATCGATTTATAAAAGGCATTTTTAGAATCCTCGGGTTTTGCTTGTTCCTCCGTTTTATTCTTTCTAAACAGATTATAGGAATCCAGTTGGGCGACTGATGAAGTCAATTTTATAACATCTCCCCAAGCCTTTCCACCTTGGTTTGTCATCACGTGTACACCCAAACTTACTCCAGTAGCAATCATCTGTTCCATGGTGGTTTGAACGCCTTCCAGTTGCCCTTTTGCCCAGGCTCCCTTCTCCCCTTTTTCCATTGCCGTCCGTAGTAGCAACTGATACGTTTCATTCTGCACTAGTGGTATGCTTCTACTGGTAATCGACGGATCATAATCACATGCCTTAACCGCTGGTTTCTTAAAATAAGTGCTTAGATCCTTACCCGCCTGGTACTGGACCTCGTCTATACCCAAGGATTTCAGCTTCTTGCGTGCGTCTTCCGCTAACTTATGCATTGCGTCCATTTGAGTCTGATTTCCAAACGCCTGATATACCTCATAGGCTGTCTGCGCCTTTGCGATCTGATCCCGCGCCAGGTAGATATCCTTCAGTTTACTTTGCGCGGCTATGGAGTCGATCGTTTCCAATCCTGACTTTTTAACAGTTGCCTGGAGCTTCTGCACCATAGGATCACTATTCAACTCATCCCAACCCATCAGAGTAGCAATTGTGGTGATCAGATTCGTGACCGCTTTCTGAGCCGTCGTCGGAATTGAAGACTGCCCAATTGCACTTCCGCTCCCAAACCTTTCGAACATCCCCTCAAGAACACCGAGCTGCTGAAAAAGTTGATTTACCTGCCGCTTATTCTCATCCTGTGCGCCTTGAACACCTTTTATCGCGCCTCGAATGATGTCTTCCAATTTTTCCGCTTCTACCGTCAGTTCGTTGATAAGCATCTGAGCTCGTATCAAATCTGAACCCAGCGGAATCCCACCCCAGTTATTGGTCTGACCTCTCAGCTGCAAGTACAGCCGGTTAGTATCTTGGCTTACCAGTCTTATTTTCGTCTGCAGGCGCTCGACTTCATCTTCTTTAAATACCATTTTGTCCAATGCCATTTATGACCTCCAGTTCTTACACTTAGACCATCCAATGCACTACTTTTTTCGACCCCTCAGGTCTTTATGTACTACTTCATATTTAAAAACTTAAGTATTTGGAGCGCACACCTAACCTATATATCGGCGTAACTTCCCATTATTTTACTTTAAATCCTTTCTTTTTATTTTTTAATTCTAATCACTGCTGTACGAATAAGTAGACAGCAAAAAAAACAGGTTGATTATAGTAGTAGCTCCCTATAATCACCTGTTAACTGAACGCTATAGCGTTATTTACGTTATACTTTTCGAGCATTACTGCACGAACAAACGAAATGCCTAAATCTTTATAGAAGTATTACATGGGTTTTATG
This sequence comes from Paenibacillus sp. FSL E2-0190, assembly GCF_037992965.1. Classification (NCBI taxonomy): domain Bacteria; kingdom Bacillati; phylum Bacillota; class Bacilli; order Caryophanales; family Paenibacillaceae; genus Paenibacillus; species Paenibacillus sp. FSL E2-0190. The sequence goes on along the minus strand of NZ_CP150306.1, from coordinate 2,122,952 downwards.
TGTTGTTACTGGTTAAATCATAGGTTTATTCGACACTTCTTGATAGCCCTTCATGCTTTCTATTCAGATAACATTGTTAGAAATCCCTCGAAACTGTCTGCCACATGATAGCTGATTGGATCAAGTTCACCAGAATTTTCATGATCCCACACACAAACCTTTGGATTATTTCTAGATTCACAAAAATCTAAACATAGAAAATCACCAGCAAATAGAATCGCTATTGGTAAAATATCAACTCCAATCAAATCCTCATTATCGGTAAGCCTATCTTCAATTTGAGTTAGTGTTACATCAATATCATATGATTATCTCTGGGTGTTTTTAATAAGCATAGAAATCTGTCTATAGCATAGTCATGATTATTACATTTAAAACTACTATTTATTGGTCTACCACCGTTATTCACTTCTAAAAATGAAACAAAATCATTTGGTAACTTAATTCTCCAGAATCCTTCTTTTCTTCTAAACAGATCTTCCGTTGGTAAGGGTAGTATTATTGTGTTTGGATCAACCTTCATTTTATCCCCCCTCAATTTTCACTTTATGATTATGATTGAAATAAAGGTTTTAATTCAATTAAAAGATTCACTTGTCTTTGGGTATCCTCAGCCCGAAACGTCTCCTTACCTGTCTATGTCAACTGGTCGTCACCAGATTTGTTTATTCACGACAACCATCCCGGCAAGTAGTCCATTCGTTGTTCGTTGTGGACAATATGCAGATAAGTCCTGACAATATTAATGGTCGGGCTATCCATCCTAGAAGGTGCGATGGTTTAGACAGCTTATCTATCGGGGCGGCGCATTTTACAGTTGCGTAAATTTTGAAAAACCGCAAGAAAACGAAGACAACAAAAAACAGGCCAATCATGGTGGTATCTGACCATAATCGACCTGTTTTATGTAACAGAATAGCGTTATTTGGGTGATAAAATTAAAGCATTTACGTGCGTACAAACGAAATGGCGAAATCTTTATACGGGTATTACATGGGTTATATGTGTTATTGGTTGAATGATGGGTTCATTCGGCAATGGGTGGGGTCTGTACCAAATAGCCGCCGCTACAGTGCCATGAGCAAAAAACTGCCACAACACGGGCGGCTAGCTCGCATTGTGGCAGTTTACATGGGTTATAAGTGTTATTGGTTGATTGATGAATTCATTCGGTAAGGGGTAGTGCCTTCTTTATTCTAAAAAGCTCCCCTCATAATAACTATATCTATGTCCCTTAAGAATTTCAGTAAAACAACCATTATCCCAGACATGTGATGAATTATCCAAATATACATGTCCTTTGGTAAAGAAAGATAATTCATTATCACCATTCGATAAAAATAAAGCATTTAAATTATTGTTTTTCATCAAATTGAACACTAGAGATAGCACAAACTTAATGGATTCATCATTGTATAAATTGTTTATAAAGCGAATACTTAATGTACTTTCATACACAAACTCACTTCTCAAAAACTGAGTGTCATAAGCGTTATACGGATATTCGCCAGACTCCGTTAAGTAAACAGTCAAACCAAGTGATTTTTCAAATTGACTAATTCTAATTCCTTTTGGAAAGTCTATTGCATCAATATCTGTATAGCCCATTGATACAAGTTCTTGCAATAAACAGGATTCAGATATTTTTTGTTCTGTTTTGAGAGAATACTCAATAGCCACTTGACCACTCCTTTATTATGGTAATAGATGAATAGCATTACCGCTACCATCAATTGCAATTAATTCTTTTAGTCCAGTAATCGGCCAATCTGCTAATTGTTTCTTCAATGCGTTCATATCACCTGTCCAATCAGAGAGATTTAAAACAACTCTATCTGTCTGACCTGCTTCTACCTTAGCTTGTATACTTGAACCTATATTTCTTGGAGAGGTTTTTGGTTTTGGAGAGTAACAGTCAAAAATTTCTCCCTCAATCCTATAGTCTGGATTTTTTATTGTACTCGGTACATTCGGATTTTGCTCTACGTGGTATCCATTTTTAGCCAAAATCTCTGCGGCTTCATTTTCACGTTCCAAAGCTCGTATGTTATCTGGGTCTGGATCGTTGTAATTCACCTTAGTTTTAGTACCAGAGGGACTCGCATTGGGATCAAGAATACCACTAGGATTTGTTCTACCACCCGAACCTCCATTACCCGTCCCCTCAACCGCCTTCACTTCTACATCCTTTATTGAATGATTACTGTCACCCTTCCCTTCCATCTTCTCTCTTAAAATCCGGTCCATTTCATTCTTAAAATTGATTTGCATCGGGGTCTGTGGAAGTGCCGGCGTATCTATATCTAGATTATTTATCTTGAATTGAAAACCTTCATTTGTGCTAAATGCCGGCAACGGTTTTTGTACCTCAATACCTTTTACAGAATCTAACCCTTTTGGAGGCTTTAGACCTCCGCCTCCTGTAGGAAGCAAAGATTTTTCTACCGGACCATACAACAACGTTACCATTCCCAGACTATTGAGCCAATGATCCGCTGACCATGCTTCGTCTGGATTAAATGCTCCTTTCGCCATTTCCACTGTTCCCAGTGTTAACCAATCCGCAAACTTCTCTTTTGAATCAAACATATGCTCTGATCGATCTTTGGCTGCTTCATATATCCCGACCGGAATATCTCCTGTTATCCCTAATGTTAACCAGTTAAAAAAGTCATAGGGGGAGTCTGTCGCCTTATCCGCATCCAAGAACACCGAGCTGCTGATTGCTCCTTTCTAATTTCTACTCTCTGCCCCTCTGCTGCTGCTGCAACTGAAATACTTCCTATTTGAGTGATAACGATTAGTTATCACAGGTTATCAGTATTAGCTCTGCTATAGTTTCGATCTCGTAAATCACCAGTTCCCATAAGAACTCTTCATGTTTCGTCATTATGCTATTTCCTCCTGTGGCTTTCGTATTTGTTTGCTCTCGTGGTTCCGTCCTACTGCGGTAAAATCTCTTTGGTTGTATGAACTCATTTGCCGCCTGTTCCGAACTCTCTTTCTTACTTATGGCTTGCTTCTAATGCTTTCGGGTTTAGTTGCGCCATTCGTCTAGCCCTCCATCTTTAGTTCAATAACATCCTCATCTCAATAAATCCATCTTCGTTTACCGGCTTAATAATTTCCTCTAATGGTTCAATTTCTTTTATAAACTTCCTACTCAACTCTATTCTCCTCCAATTCTGTCAACTTTGTTCGTTATCATTCCAATACTGTTCCGTTTCCCGTATTTTCCCCTTTGCTCGGGTTACCATTAATACAGCTTCTCGTTCTGTTTCTTCCAGTTCCATTTATTGACGAGCTAACACATTTTTCATTTTGCTGGACATTCCCCCATAATCTAGATTCTTAACTTTCCAAGCTAACTATGCGATGAAGAATTTCCAATCTGGGCTGTTCATCCTTCTGATCTGCTAGATGGTTATAATAATTAGCCTGTTCCAGTAGCTTACTTATTTCTGTTGCTACTTGCGGATCGGAACTGCTAGAGTATCTCAACTCACCTGATGCCGTAACTCTCGTGCTTTCTGGCATTAACCTCTCATTTCTTTTACGATTGCCTGATACACTGCTTGTGCCTGAGTAATAAAACGCAGTTTTGTTTCCTACTGCCTGTACTTGTTTTGCCATTTTCTCATTTCTCCTTTGATTTTGATTTTGATTTTGAGCATGTAAAAAAGCTCATTCCTACTCATAAAACAAGTTGGAAAGAGCTTTGAAAGTTTATCAAGTGTTTGAATCAGTTAGTGTTTGGTTTGTATTGTACGATCTGGTTGTTGGAATTGTAAACTCCAATCTTACAATTCTAAACATATTCCCTAAGCTTTATAAGATTCTGATTTAATAAAATTATCCACTAAAAATTTATCAGACTCACTAAGTCCCTCAAAAAGCTCGTTAAACTTAATCTTTGCATCCTTATGACTTAAAAGGGATAGTGTAGCTATTGCAACATGTCCGAATTGCCATGGTCCAATAAACTTACTATCTGTTAGGAGTTTTCCTAGTTCAGCAAGCCTCTCTACAATTCCTATATCACAGTAATTTCTCTCAATCAATTTAAACGTTGCCATAGCAACAACCTTTAAATTCTTAGCTTCCAAGCATACTATTAAATCTTCATTTTTTATTGTATCAGCCTTAATTTCTTCTGCTAATTCAACTATTGAGGCCATAATATATTCCCTTCATAAAATTTATTCGTCTATAGGACCATATCTATCAATAATATATTGCTGCTCAGCTTCAAAGTTCTTTTGAAGTTTTTCTGCAACATTATCCAGTCCTAACCTTTTAGCCTCTTCAATTTCAATAGTGTATGCTTTAATCTCATCGGCGATTCTCGCTTCCCAATTCTGGTTACTGGTTTAATAAAGAATTCACTCGGAACTGGGTAGCCCCCACAACTTGTAAAACCCTTCACTTGAAGACTAGGATAATCATGATTCAAATGCAGTTCTTTCTGGGAACTTCCCCCCCTCTCTAACCAAGCAAACCACCAGTCTTTGAGCAGCTCTATCAAAATAAAATTTGCTAGGAATACTAGGGTCAGGTATAGACTCTAACTCAGAAAACATCTTAGTTATCTTATTCAATTCAATTTTACCCATAACATCTTCATTTGGTCCAAATCTGTAAACAACTGATTCATCATCTTCTTGTTCTTTTAGAAGCAATACGTACGAAGCCAAATTTACTCCTCCTCAGGTGGATACCACGGACGACCAGAATCAACTGTTTTATCGTGTGCAGTCCTATAGTCTGTTTTAAAAATACCTTCAAATTTAGATTCAAAAAGTTCATGATTCAATAAGTCAATATCTTGTTGTTTAAATGTCCCTTTTTGAAGTCTATCCCATGCTTGTGCAATTTCATAATCTGCTTCAAAGCGTCCAACACCATGTTCTTTAATATGTTCTTTAAAAAATAAATGGTCTTTTATTCTTTGAATTCTATTCTCGGACATACCTGTATTTTTTGCAATACTCTGAACATCTACATTCGATTTCCTAAAGGATTCATACATTGCATCAGAAATATCAAGACGCTTTAGATATTCATCAACTGAAAGTTCTCTCCCACCTGTCTGAGCATTCCCCGTCCCCTCAACCGCCTTCACTTCTACATCCTTTATTGAATGATTACTGTCACTTTTCCCTTCCATCTTCTCTCTTAAAATCCGGTCCATTTCATTCTTAAAATTGATTTGCATCGGGGTCTGTGGAAGTGCCGGCGTATCTATATCTAGATTATTTATCTTGAATTGAAAACCTTCATTTGTGCTAAATGCCGGCAACGGTTTTTGTACCTCAATACCTTTTACAGAATCTAACCCTTTTGGAGGCTTTAGACCTCCGCCTCCTGTAGGAAGCAAAGATTTTTCTACCGGACCATACAACAACGTTACCATTCCCAGACTATTGAGCCAATGATCCGCTGACCATGCTTCGTCTGGATCAAATGCTCCTTTCGCCATCTCCACTGTTCCCAGTGTTAACCAATCCGCAAACTTCTCCTTTGAATCAAACATATGCTCTGATCGATCTTTGGCTGCTTCATATATCCCGACCGGAATATCTCCTGTTATGCCTAATGTTAACCAGTTGAAAAAGTCATAGGGGGAGTCTGTCGCCTTATCCGCACGAGTTCTTAATGTCCCTACAAAACCCTTTCCAATTTCTTTAAAACTGTCTATTGATTTATAAAAGGCATTTTTAGAATCCTCGGGTTTTGCTTGTTCCTCCGTTTTATTCTTTCTAAACAGATTATAGGAATCCAGTTGGGCGACTGATGAAGTCAATTTTATAACATCTCCCCAAGCCTTTCCACCTTGGTTTGTCATCACGTGTACACCCAAACTTACTCCAGTAGCAATCATCTGTTCCATGGTGGTTTGAACGCCTTCCAGTTGCCCTTTTGCCCAGGCTCCCTTCTCCCCTTTTTCCATTGCCGTCCGTAGTAGCAACTGATACGTTTCATTCTGCACTAGTGGTATGCTTCTACTGGTAATCGACGGATCATAATCACATGCCTTAACCGCTGGTTTCTTAAAATAAGTGCTTAGATCCTTACCCGCCTGGTACTGGACCTCGTCTATACCCAAGGATTTCAGCTTCTTGCGTGCGTCTTCCGCTAACTTATGCATTGCGTCCATTTGAGTCTGATTTCCAAACGCCTGATATACCTCATAGGCTGTCTGCGCCTTCGCGATCTGATCCCGCGCCAGGTAGATATCCTTCAGTTTACTTTGCGCGGCTATGGAGTCGATCGTTTCCAATCCTGACTTTTTAACAGTTGCCTGGAGCTTCTGCACCATAGGATCACTATTCAACTCATCCCAACCCATCAGAGTAGCAATTGTGGTGATCAGATTCGTGACCGCTTTCTGAGCCGTCGTCGGAATTGAAGACTGCCCAATTGCACTTCCGCTCCCAAACCTTTCGAACATCCCCTCAAGAACACCGAGCTGCTGAAAAAGTTGATTTGCCTGCCGCTTATTCTCATCCTGTGCGCCTTGAACACCTTTTATCGCGCCTCGAATGATGTCTTCCAATTTTTCCGCTTCTACCGTCAGTTCGTTGATGATTATCTGCGCCTGCACCTGGTTTGATCCTAATGGGACGCCACTCCAGTTACTAGCTTGACCTTTGAACTGGAGGTACAGCCGGTTGGTGTCCTGGCTTACCTGTCTTATTTTCGTCTGCAGGCGCTCGACTTCATCTACGTTAAATGTAAGCTTCGTTGACGCCATGTGATTCCCCCTGCTTGCTTCTAATAAAATTAGCTATGCAGCACTCTGCATAGCTAATTGAATTCTTATGTATTAGAGCTCTTGCTGTCTAAATCATATTAAAGATTCCTAGAAACCTTTTTGAGAAGTCTTAATATCTCTAGATAATTGCGAATAACTCTTAGATACATTATTCATATGAGTTCCAATATCCTCAAGCGCTTTACCAAATGCATCGAAAGTTTTCTGCATACTTTTTACCTTTTCAGCAAAGTCTCTAGCTGCTGCATCCTCCCAAATACTATTCAGATTCGTTGCAGTCGTCATAATCTTTTTCATTAATGCATCGTACTCTAGTTTTTGTTTCAAAACTGTACTTGCCTGCCCTGCTAATCCTTCGTAACTCAATGTAACTTTTTCTGCCATTATTAACCTCTCCTTTAAATGATTTTTTATATAAAAATGAACTTAAAAAATACTTTTTAACACCCCAAAAGATCTTTCAAATTCATTATTATAGCTCCGGTTTCCTTTATATAATTATCGGTCTTCAATGATATAAAGTTTATATTTAAATCCATTTAAAGATAAATAAAACATTTAAGTTATTTTTTTCTAAAGTTTATTTTGCCTGCCCCTGATAATCATTTCGTACAGAGTAATCTGATTCAAACAGAATGATATCCCCAGAGGAAAAAGAGAACGTTTGCCCCATTTCATCTGTGCTCCCAGTCATCTGACCTTCAATCGCCCACATGTTAGCAATAGGTGCCTTGTAGCCTAAAATACGAGTGTCGGCATCCCCATTTTTAACCGTATAAATTTCGAAATTTACCAGGATATAGCCGCCAGTGATAAACTCCTGCTCATGCCCATCTAGTGCCCCTCCATAATGATTCGCCAGGGTGACAATGTCTGTTCCTTTAGGCAGGATGTAAGGGGCTATCGGCAGGTTGTATTCTCCGTACCAGTGTTGAACGCTCCGAACCGCCGCTATCGGATTCACTCCATTAGGGATATCGGTCGGACCTACTAAGGTTCTCGATTTATAAGGTAGAAGCTCTAGGTTATAGCCTGTAGCGATTTTAGTTTTGCGCTTTGTATATTGCTGATAGAACTTCAGCCAAGAGGTCTTTTCCCGCTCCGCCTCGGACAGTATGTAATTGTACTCATAGCTTGCTGCCGTCGATAATTCACCACTCGATATATTTCGCAAGCCATCCGCCAAGCGGTAGGTCCGAGAATAACTCAGCTTATCCTTGGAAGAGCCGACTCCGATCATTTTATTATTCGAACCGGAGATATCATAGTACAGATCGACAGGTGTCGCTGTACCTCCGTTTTTCGGAATAAAATAGAAGCTTGGCTCGATCCGGATACCCTCGCCCGGCTGCCACAGGTTCCCGATGGTCCGGAAGTCAAACAAGAAGGAATAGCCGTTATGCGGTACCGTCCGTTGCTCCGTAGGATGAGAACCCTTGCGGATCGGCAGCTGCCACTGTGGTTGTCCGCTTAAAGCGGTCGGTATGCCATTCTCATCATTCCCTCCTGTATAGTACATCGTGTTGCTATGCTCAAGTGTCCCCACGCCAGTTCGAAACACCTTTTCAAACCGAAAATCACCGATGTCCCAAATCCGAAAATCGAACAGTCGACCGACGACCCCAATATTAAAACTCTCCGAAGCGCAGTAATTCGTCAAATTACCGTTCAAGTTCTCCTCACAAAGATCCAATCCATCTGACGGGGCGTTTATAGCCCAAGACTGCGTATAAATGGTATAGTCGCCTTCATTCACCCAGGTTGGCATAGTAAAGGTCATGGACGGTGTTCCAACAGGGATGTAGATCCAGGTATTCTCTGGGTAATACTGGCTGCCTTGAAACACACCAAACGGAAATTGAATCCGCTTGTTTTTCGTGTATTTGGCATAATCCCGGTTGCCGTACCCAGGGATATTGAGATGCTGGCCACTCTCCGTAAAATGTATGGTGAACGGCCGATCCAAGATCAGCACCGCCCTAGTCATATCCGGTGTCATACGTTGATCGAATGGGCGGTTATCGTCTGGAAGTAGCGAGTAGTTGACGACCGGTGTGTGCACGGTAACGGAGTTAATCGGAGAGATCAAAAATTCCTGATCTCCGTTTCCCTCTACGTTCTCCGACAGCATTGTATAATAAATGGTACCCGTGCTGGTTGTATTCTGCCGATTGAGTAAACCGCTATTGATCATCAACTGGCCCTCGTAAAGCACCTCGTCTCCGATGATTTGCGGATCAGGAATCCTCCCTGGGGTAGGCCCGGTCTTGTTAGCAACGGTATCATCCATAATCGTTTCCCCGTTAAATACTAGTCGGTCATTCTGCACCTCAGGATCTTTGGTCTGCATTTCCGCAAGGTCTGTGAGCACGTCTGTATCCTCAACATCTTCAGGACCCGGTTCGTGGTCTCCACCATCTACCACTTCTGGCTTGAATTCTATCCCTCCCGTATCTTGGGGAACAACATGGTCTTCTACTTCTGTACTATTGGTAAGCTCAAGCGTCGGCGAACCATAATTATTAGGATATAGAGTGACTTCTCCTCCAGGCAGCGCATAGTTCTCCATCTGGGCACGATCGATTTGATAAACAGCTAACTGATCTACCTGCCAGTACGCATATTCTTTTGGAGTCAAGTCAAAGGTATAGGTCTTATCAAATTTCCCTGTTTTAGGAAGCGGAGCTTGAGGAATCGATGTTCCATTTGGTCCTGGAAGATTCGGCTGCGCTTCCTCCCACTTCGTCGGATATGTAACTTTAACACTGCAGGAATAACGAATCTGACCTGCCATATTGGCGAAGGTATGTTCAAACAAATAGTTCTTTCCCCACACATTGGAAAATAAATTCTCAGAGGTGGGGATTCCCACCGGTGCATCAAAATGGCGTCCATTTGCTGTATCATCACCTAGAATTGCCCCGTTCGCATCCGGTTCCATAAATGACGTTTGCGGAGCAGCGATCTTGTTTGGTGGATCAATAGTATACTTACATTCGCCTGAGCCTTCTCCCTCGGTGGGAGGGCTACCAACTTTTTTGTAACTGGCCACCATTTTGACTCCACCTACATAAACCTTAAAATTACGCTGAACTAAGCTGGGATCATTCGAAGCTTTGCTTTGAATATATAATTGATCGCTTGGCCTCAGAATCGGAGAAAGCCAAGATTGGTTAATTTGATATTCCTCTCCCTCGTATTGAACGGTCAGGGGAAAAGACTTTACAATGTTATAACCAGCCTTATAATTACCAATTAATTGATCGCTCACCACGATTCCGTTCGAAAGTTTAAGAATCATATTAACCGGATAATTTTCCCCCTGAAAGGGAACTGTGACATCGAAATATTGTCTCAAATCTTCTGGATGAGCCCAACTCTCTGCGTGTTTAATATCATACAACGTATGATAGGGTCCGGAAACTTGGATTGGGTTCGTTCTGGACCCCGTCACTACTCGCATTATGGCGCTAGCGTATAATGGAGTGCCTTCAGAGATGACTTGTTCCGCCTTAGCTTGTCCAATAGCGGCGAGCACTTCTGCTTTAGTCCATTCGAAGTTTGTAGTCACTATCCCATCTACAATAGTTTCTGATTTCACATGCCCTCCGCCATTATCTTGTAATTTAATACGTTGATTAGAAGGCAATGAGGTAGGGTCGCATTGCACTTCACCTCCATAGGCTCCAGAGGATGCACACGTTGGTTGGGTATGAATATACCAACCTACCGTCTGGAATCTTATACTCGAAGAGGCTTCATTGGAAGTTGTTGTATAAAGAAATGCCCCATCTTTAAACTTGGCCATAAAGGCAGCCTCTACAAGACTTATAAAAGGAGAAAACAATAAAGAATTTATTAGAATTAACAATAGACAACCGAGGCATTTACGCCGCATCTTTCATCACTTCACTTCATGAAGGGTGGTGTTTTCAAACAAGCTTGAGAGTGCATCTATATTAAAATGCTCACCTACTATAGGATTATAGTAATTCGTAGAGATACTTAAATCAGCATAACCCTCATACCAGACCCCTTTTTTTAATTTCTCGTGAAGTCTGAATTCAGCAAGTTTGAAGTATACGTCATTAAATAAGTCCTTATACTCTGTAAAACTATTAATTCTGAATCGGAACATGGATCGAACGCGGTAATCCCCGGTTCCTGGGTAATACAACACGGACGATTCAGGGTCAATTGCCCCTTCAATTTGAATCTTATTTTTCTTCACCCATTCGGCATATTCTTCAATTTCCTTTTCCCGGATAGAAGACGATTGATTCTCGTACTTAAAGGATTCTTTCGCATAACTTGCCGGATTAATCGTTTTATAATCCACATTCAACCGTAGATCAAACCCAATTTTCATACGTTTAATGATTTTGGCCATATCTTCACTCGTTAACTCTTTTTTGCTAAACACCTGCGCTCCAGTCTCAGCATTCCCAGCAGAGTAGTTTATGGTATGCCTCATTTCGTACATTTCATTCGGGATGTCTTCCAGAATATATGGATAATCTTTATAGTTCTTAGGTAGGTTTGTCGTACGTATTTTCCTTCCAAAATAATCAAGTTCCCCTAAATCTTTACCCGGCGTGTGAATGTGCACACTTTGAGAAAATTCGTCCACCTCCACTTCTGCGGATAACAGATCAGAGACAACGGTTAATGGAATCATCGTCATTCCATCTTTTTGTACAACCATAGCACCAAGCGCTACTGGTTGCCCGTTCACTTTCGCAAAAGAAGAACCTACTGTCAGTACAATTTTGTTTTCTTTTTGCTGCAGAGTTAACGTTTTGTTTGCTGCATTCCAGTTAGCTTGTGTGCCGAGTTTTCCTGAAATCATGCGGAATGGGATCATTGTCGTCCCATTTTCTGAATAAGGATGTCCCTTTGTCAGTGGATATTTAATGCCGTCCATGATGACGTTCACTGCTTTGGCAGCTGTTCCTGCCGCTCCCGCTGTAGTAATTAACAACACTAAGCTTGCGAACACACAAATGACTATAGTCATGCCTCTTCTTGCCTTCTTTGATCTAATAATTGCTGATAGACTATTAAACTTAAAATTCCTCATGTTCTCACTCCTCCACAATGAAACTTTTTTTTAATCCGATGACCCTATTTCTCCATACCAAATCTTTTACTCCCACATCTATCACCTAACCGCACAATCCTCAATAAAATACCCTTTTCGCGCAGCCTCCTCTGGATCGAACAGACTTTCTATAACAGTAACCCCCGGGGGTACACAGCTTTCTCCATAAGCAATATGTCTCCCTGCTGAATTCCGGGTACCTATCAGAACCTTTCGTCGCATTACTGCCCCACTACCTAAGGAATATGCATCCAGCAGTTCTCCCCCAGGAAGTGGATAACCTTGAATAAAAGCCATAATCCCTACATCCTGTATGGATTGCTCCTGCAAGCCGCGGGGAAGGGTGAACTGAATCGACAAGCCCATTCGTTTCACTAGCTCCAAATGTCTGTTAATGGCTGTTGCCAAGTCTTTTTCAACGAGTGATGTGATCGTACTCTGCCGGATTTCGTGAAATAGTTCTATAGAGGTCAGAGGATTAAGATTGGTCTCAGCCGCTAGGGTTGTATACTCCCCCTCATAGAATTCATTAGAGGTAGTATCATACACCCGCGCATTATCGTCCAAAGTGAAATAAAGCAAATTGCCGTTCTGAAGCTTGTAATAATATGGACGCTCAGGCCAACTCACAGGCTTAAGTTCATCCTTCCCGCTATTACTAGCCGTGTCGTCCAAAGTAACCAACGTATAGCCGCTATATCCAAACATCACCAGTGCGGGTATATGCATTTTTAAATTGTTCATTTCAGTCTGGTTGTTCTCCAGCCCAAATTTCAAAGCTAAATCACTGTAAAAAACACTTAGCACATCCTGATCCAGTTGCAGTTGGCGTTCCCGCCCATAGTGCACTGCTGTGGTAGTAGGCTGCTGTTCCAGTCGTGACAGATAATCACCAGCATCATCCACTGCGGCTTGAAAATCATCCGAATAGCGTTTATACATGTCCTGATTGAAGACCTGAAGATCTTCTCGAGTGTCGCCCATAAGAACAAGAGGAATGACCAGAATTAGAAAAACAAGCACAACACTAAGGGGCTTCACTTCGGACCATCCCCCCATACTTCAAATTGACCGGAATCATTTCACTATGAAACAAGAGCGATCGCATCCGTGAGGCAAGTGTCGTCCCTTCAGATTCTAACCGGACATTGAACAGATCGCCTACATGCATGGTAAACCTTCTACCTGGATCATCTGCAGCCAGTAAAGTTCCTGAATGCGGATATAAGATTTCCAAAATATCCTTGCTGAAATATCCGTCATATCGGACACTAAAGCTGTTCTGGAATGTAGAATAATCATCAGGATTCGTATATAAGGGCTGTAAATTCTTTTTGTAATACTCCATTTGCACTTTGAAAACACCATATGAAGCATCCAACGAATGAAGAAACAGCTCATAATCGGAAGTATCCAAGTATCCTTTAGCACGAACGGTATCCACGAATTCCACCACAGCCGCATTGGCGGCGAGCTTAGTATTCCTTTCTACAACTTCGGATTGACGGAATGCCGGATAGACTCCGAACACAAATGCCAGCAAAATAATAATAATTACACCTTTCAGCGCGTCTGCCATGCGGCTCCTCCTTTCTAGCGGGTGGCGGAGATTTGCGTAATCATCTCATCGGTTCGCGTGACTCTTAACTGATAAGCAGCATCAGGCACTCCACGCAAATCCACTGCTGTAAGGTCCGTTTCCTCATTAATTGCAATGCCATCGATATATAAAATATATTCCCCCTCCAGTGCTGGAGAGATCATACCAATGACCTGCTCACCGCTAATTTTGTTCAAATCACCTATCCCTTTGTAAGGTGCCGATGCAACTGTCGGCAGCTCATAGTGCCTGTTTGGAACAGAACTCTCCATCTCCAGCCGCAAAAACGTAAATCCGCCGACAGCAAACAAGATCCAAGCAAAGAGGGTTAGTAGAAATTGAGTGCTAGTTTTCATTTATGATCCGGATTCTGATTAAATTCAATAATTCGAACCTCATCATTTTTGTCCTTATGTAAGGTAGCTCTAAAAATAGAAAGCGTATTGACATTACAGTTTTTACTGTTATCTTGGTTAGAGCTCTGGTCGAGCATTGCTGATACACTAAAGTTATCAGCACCACTGTTCTTGTCTCCAAGATCAAGCTCTGATGCCGGGTTTCCGCCACTGGCCGCTTTCGCAGGCTCATAATAAGTTTCATATGTGTTTTTCGCATAAAAACCAGTTTTATTTACTCCAGTCTTTATCAGAATGGAAAATTGCGGACGTCCCTTATATCTCATTGCCGCGTTAATAACATCCTGACCAGATACATCCTTGTTATCATAAGAATTGAACTCCGCTTGATTGATCATCTGAGTCTGGGCCAAGGTCTGCTCCTGGGCACGGATGAAATAATTATTAATGACAAGATATATACTGACACCTGCGGCAATAATCAGAATGGTGACAATAATGCCAATCACCCATTTAAGTCCCGTAGAAATATTCTCCATCTATACCCACCCTTTTCTATATCGTTTTTATTTCTGGGTAAAAACTATTAAGCGAACCTCCTCATTGCTGTCCTTATAAACAACCGCTTTAAAGACGGAGAGTGTATTTACTAAATAATTATCACTGTTATATGAATCTGAATTTGTCTGATCAAGCATCGTCGAAACACTGACATCACCTTGAAGATTACTAGTAGTAGATAAATCAACTACCGGATTAGTAGTGTCTTTAGGTTCTTCGTAGCTAGCCCCATAAGTATTCTGCGCGTAGAACCCTTCTGTATTTTCCCCTGTTTTAATCTTAATCGCGAACTGCGGACGTCCCTTATACCGCATTGCCGCATTAATCACATCCTGGCCGGATACATCCTTGTTATCATAGCTGTTGAATTCCGCTTGATTAATCATCTGGGTCTGGGCCAGAGTCTGTTCCTGTGCGCGGATGAAGTAGTTGTTGATAACCAGATAAATACTTACACCTGCGGCAATAATCAGAATGGTAACAATAATGCCAATCACCCATTTAAGTCCGGTCGAGATATTCTCCATGATGTTTCCTCCTCACCTTATTTGGAGCTAATTTTTATTTTATTGCTCTTAACGCATCTACTCCGCTACGAAAAAAATAGCTGCAATGCGCTCATTATTATCTTTTATCAGCCTCGCCCTATATCTAGCTTGTGGACTGATATAATATTGTCCTGAAGCATTCGAGATTTCTTCTTCATCTACACCACTTTCGCTTCCCTCCTTGAACTTCGCTCCGGAATAATCAAACGCACGGCAATAACCTTCTCCACTTGGATTCATGCTAAATCTTCTTTCTGCCTCATTCTGACCATTAGCATATGGTTTCTCAACGTATAGGCAGAAGCCTTGCTGCGACTCGTACCTCCGATAAGCTGTGAGAATCTGGGAGCCGCTGACAATCTGATTGTCAAATGCGGAATATTGCTGCTCCGAAAGCTCCCTGGCCTGTGCCGCCGCCTGGCTATTCGCCAATTCGACAACTGGCTGTGTCTTCCCCCACAAGAACAGACCGGATGATATAATGGCCAGTGTGATCAGAATCGATATTGTTGTTTTCAAAAAGCTTGCTATATTCTCCATGCCTGTATCTCCTTCACATTTTGCCAGTTACAACAGTCAGGTCACCCAGCTGCTGGAAGGCCATATAGACGAAGGGAAGCAGTAAATATAAGGTGAACGTTGCCTGCATCGGCAAGAACCCAAACATTTTACCCAGTGTACTTTTCCTGCTGATGACCTTCTCATAGTGCTCCTTGCGTTGATCCATCGCGAATGCCCTCTCCGCATCCATATCATCAAACGCCTTCTTCACTGGGATCAGATCGGCTGCAACCTGCAAGCGGTCTGCGAGCCGTTCGAGGGGAACGAAACGTGCGTCCTCCTTCAGATTCTCAATGGCACTCCAGCCTCCAGCCTCATAATCCAGCATGCAGCGCAGCAGCTGCCGCTCAAAAATATAGCTGTAACGATGCAGCCACTCTATCATTTCGTACACGCTGATATTTGGAAATTGAGACAGCATCATGGAAAGTGTATTGAAGCCATCCACCTCATTCTGCATTTCCCACTTTCGCAGCTGAGTACGAATGATTAAGTAAGCATCCGGAAGATAAAACCCTGCCACCGCCAGCCCAAAAGCCAGCAAAAGTTCATACCATTTGTAGTACTCCTCATGATATTGCTCTACCCTGTTCATTAACTGTGCAGCATAGGCATTCTGGTTCAGATTGTTCTGAAGGAAAGACTTATTCTCCGCTTTCTCCTGAATGTAGGGCAACATCTGATCCGGTGTAATATCCTTCGCTACCAGTTCTCCAATTAAAGTCTGCTCAAAAGCGTACCGTTCCTCGCTCAGCAGCTTCTGAGATTCTGTCTGATTGCCCCCTGTTGTAATCTGCTTATTGGGGTGCAAAATGTTGTGCTTGATATTGGCATGGATGGAAAATTGAAGCGATACGATCAGCATAAAGATAACTACTGCCGCTAATGTTTTCTGCAAAAAGAAGGCCTGTTGCGACAATCCGGAGTTAGCATCCTTCAATTTGCCGGCTACCTTGAAATGAAGAGGCTCATGTTCTGCCGGCGTGATTCGATCCACCAATTTAAAGATCCATTTTTTCTTCAGAATCCGTTTTAACCACTTACCCTCATCTTTGATAGATTGTGTATCTTCATCCACACCCTTGAGAATCCGCAAGGCAATAAACGATATTATGAACGTGATATAAAGTAAGATTAAAGAATATAACCCCCAGGCCGAATTGTAGTAATTAGATACAATAGGAAACATTCCCTCCGCCCAATTGCGGATTGGATCCAGCATGAATACGGGTGAAATGGCTACAAAAACGATACCATATAACAAACGATCGATTCGTTCACGCCGATTAATATCCATATGAATCTCTTCTCTGATATTGCCAAGCATCGATAGATAAATCGAACGCTCCCCTTTATGGATATCCGCATCGCCATATTCACCTATTTTGTAACTCACCCCAGCTAGTTGCTTCATATAACGGTTAGGTGCAATCTCATAATATTTCTGTAGTTCATCTTCCGGGTCCACCGCTGCCAGAATCCCGGCAATCTGCCGGGCATGCACGGCTACCATTGGTTTCGAACGTTCCGCAGAATTCTCCAAGCTGACTTGCACCATATGTGTCTGATGATATTCATGGCGAATATCCAGAATCATGGACGATTGGTCATATAACATCTGCTTTACTAAACGCCCAATGAAGAGATCACTAAGGACACCTCCAAGATAAACTGAGACTAGCATAATAGTCGCACGGCTTACCCACGATGAAGTCCAGAGGAATGAACTCAACGAAATGATCAGAATACAAGCAACAATCATTAGCGTCAGCGCAGCCGCGCGACTTCTGATCATGATTTCATTGCCTGCATGAACCAAGGTCAGACGCGAGCGCATCCGGTGAAGAAGTTTCTTCACTAATGGCAGTTCATCAAGTACCGGATAAGTTTTATGGGCCTGCTCCAACCATCTTTTTTCCTTTGTTCTCGTTGGCAGGAGAGCCTTTAGCCGCCTTTGCTCTTGATATTGTGTTCCCTTCAATTTACGCTGCACTATGTTAAGCAGCACAAGCAGGACAACCAGTAGCACTCCCGAGGTTCCCAAAATAATCAATAATAGGTTTTGCAGATTCATGCGGATTGCCCCCAATACTTCTCAAGAAATGCAGCGAATTCTAGTGCATCCTCTTCATCCATATTTTTGCGCATTTCATCGATTTTACGGCTGCTGATCGGATGCTTGGTCACGTATTCTCCGGCTTCCCACACAATGACATCCTTATAATCATAGGAACGCCGATCTGTCATCCGGCCAAAGTATTCGGTCACGGTATCCATAAAAGCATCCAGCTTGTCCGTAATATTCTCAGGATCCTTGTAGTTCTGAGGATATTCGAACTGGGGATCTGCCGGAATAATCTCTGTAATCCGTTCGATATATCTTTTCCCAGCACGTAGTACCAGATGAACGTTGAAACCAAGCGCCTCAACAACCTGAACCTCAGCAATTTTCTCATTACTGAAAGCTCCCGATGCAATAAGACTGTTGCGCAAAGCGCTGACCAAATTGGGCAGTGTTTTGCCGTGGTGTGTAAACAATGTATATTCAGAAGCTACCTGGGCTGCCTGAATCACATAACTGACCACACTATGAGTAGCCGCCTCACCGACGATATTCACAGCGCCATCCGTTTTTTTCTGCACATCCAGCCCATCCTGCCCACTAACGGAGGGGGTTTCTCTAAAGGATAAAATATTTTTACCCGGATACATTTTTCTCGCCCAGATCTCGAAGGAAGTCTCCTGAATCCGGATATTCTTCGCATCAATATATTTGATCAGTGCCTTAAGCAGCGTTGTTTTCCCCGAGCCCTGTCTGCCAGTGATGGCGGTGACCTGATGGCCCAAGATGAGAAAAATAAGCATATCAATCGCAAGCTGTGCCCCTTGATCTTGGATCTGCTGATCCAATTCCACGAGCGAATCGTTAAATTTGCGGACAAAAAAAGCCCAGCTTTCAGCCATTTTGGGCCGCACAACCACGACCCGGCTGCCATCAGCCATATCGTTGATGATATAACCCTTGGATTCATTTAATTGCCCAGGATTACCAAACCCATAGATATTTTGGCAAACCCGCTTAAGCTCCTTCTCAGAACCAAAACTTAAGAATTCCAGGTGAAGCGATTTTCCGCGGTAGAATGTCCATACCGCATCATAGGATTGTGGAATAAAATGCTGCTGCTTCGTATATTCCAGAAAATCTGTAGTCTGCACGACATCAGGAGGCATGCCACTTGTTCCTCCATTAACTCCGTCGATGTTCTGATCTCGAAGCTCATCAATAACGCCGAGCCCCTTATAAATTTGATAAGCTCTCTGAACAATAATTTCAATCTTGTCCTGGATAGACAATCTCGGCTGCTCTGACTGATAGATATGGCGAATCTGTTCTTCGGTGATCTTATACCCCTTAGATCCATCAGGCAGCTTTTGCAATGTGTCCAGGCTATATTTGCTTACTATTACATTAAATGCATTCTGACCATGATCTTTTTTGAAAACATAAAGCAAGATATCGAAGCAATCCTGTGAAGTCAATCGATTCGTATGGCCGAAGCTGATAATCTTATCTACATTTCCTTCATCCAGACCGTAGGTCTGAACTAATAGATCCTTCATATAAAGCTTCACATATTTCTTAGCGGAAAGATCACCGTGCATGCAACTTCGGAGCGCTTTCTGCAATTCCCTTCTCCGCGCCTTCCGACGGTTGTATTCCTCCTCACTTGGGCTACCTTCATAAAGAGACGCCGCTATAATCTCCTCAAAAGCCCTTCTCAGAAACTGCACGATTTCATTCATATCATATTTCAGTTGGACGGAAGGTGGAGCAGCATCCTTACGTCTGCCCAGCCATAAGTACAGGAACACTCCAATAGCTATCAGGACTACAAAGATCAGAATCAGATTAATCATTCGCAGCATCCACTTCCGATACTGGAGAAATCTCCAGCATCCGGAGAATAAGCTGTCCCATATGTCGTACCGCCTCAGTGAAGTTTCCGTCCTCACTAAACTCCAGAAAACGGGATTTAGCTTCTCTTGCCTTCAATAGAAACTGAACAAAACGCCGTTCATTTTGAGCATCCATATAACCAATATGATGTGGGATAACACCTACTGCTTTTTTCTTCAATTCATACAGCTTAATAATTCTCTCTTTATTGAACCTGGAGCTGCGCTCATAAGCCCCAATACAATAGAGGACTGACTTATGACTCGGCACAGGAGCTTTGTTTTTGTTCAAAAAATAGGAATCCAGACTTACCTGATTCTGATTTAGGTTAACCACAATCAAATCTGCCTGTTCCATAACCAGAGATACGACCTCCGGATCATCTTCGGAGGAGAGGTCCACAAATAACAAATCATAAAACCTGCGATAATCCTTGAAGATATGCGGAAGCAAGAGCTTTGACTCATGTTTCTCAGCACTCATAGATCCACTAAGCAGTTCCAACCGATCTTTAAGAATGGACTCCGCATGATCTCTAATTCCTTCAGGTGTAAGCATTCCACACTGCACTAATCTCTCAATCGCATCCATTCCACCTGTGGTCTTCGCAGATTGAAGCGTTGTTCTTGTCTGTGAGAACAAATGCTCAAGCACACCTTGCTCCAAATGCGTATGTGTCATTAACACGCGGATATGATGATCTAGCGCTATGGTAGCCGCAATAGCTGCCATATTCGAAGTTGTTCTCCCCTGCCCTTGAGCAGGTCCCCAGAAAGCCACTAGCACAATTACCTACCCCCGTTTCCTTGCATACTGCCACAGCTTCTTGATGTCTTGCTTTGGAACATCGCAAATTCCAATCAAAAAGTCATTTACAGCTTCGGCAAAATCCTTATCTACCTTAAGATCCACCCTTCCATCATGGACCCAATTAATTCTTCGCTCCGGACTACTGATGTAACTGATTTTCGAAGTAATCACTGGATAATATTTATCCACATACTTCAGCCCAAGTCCGCATTCTTCTTCTATGACAAGCAGTACAGTAGGCATCCGTTTCTGATCCAGCAACTTATCTACGTTCTCCATAGACTGACGGTCATAGGTAGTCGCGAAGACAATAATCTCCTCCTTAAGACCCTCAGGATACCCATTATGCCAGTCATACAGAACGATATCCGGTTTGTCAGCTACGGTTGAATCTGCAATCTTTATACCAGACACTTCGCCTTCAAAATACTGATAATTCCTGCTGTTATCCGAAATAATCATGACATCGTTGTTGAAATAATTTCTCAACAGAATAGCCGCTGCCAGTATGAAATCATGCTTCTCGCAATCCCCTGCAACAACAATGTGCAAATCGGTCACTCTCCTTCCAGCAGACTGTCATCTGTGGCTGCTTCTTTATTCGTCACACCCGTTGAACTCTGGTCTGCACTTGAATCGATCGGCGCTTGATTGGTCCGATCTATCACTCCGTTCACGGATTGGCTGTCATCAACTTTTGCAGCCTCCTCTGCTGCCGCCGCTCCCTGCACAGCCTTTCTCTGGATCACACCACTGCCGCTTGGTGCCTGTGCTCCCACACGAATTCTATCTTCATCCTCCATAACTTCGAGACGTTTCTCCAGTTCCTTACGAAGATTGGCAGCAAGACTCCACTTGGCCTGATCTATAATGAAAGGATTATCCTTAATTACTCCAAGTACATCCAGATTAGGGACATAATTGACTACAGGTTCAGGCTGAAGCTCCGGTTCTACGTACTGTTTCATATACAGCTCTGCGTTATTTATGTATGCATCCACCAGGGCAGCTTGCAGGAGCTGTGCTTCTTCTTCATTGTCATTAAAAAATGTATATTGATTCGCTAAATCTACGTCCTTCAGCGACTTCTTTCCTACTACTATGTAATCCTCGCCATTTGGAAAAACTATCCGAATATCTACGACATCTTTTTTCGTTAACCGAAGCGGCAGTTTAATATATTCAGTCTCTTCTTTTCGTTCTGAAGGCTCCAATCTCGCTTCATCACGTATCATTTCAGTAGTTACCGCTGTGCCTGATAATGCATCAATCTTCAAGTACTTACCAACAATTGCTTTAGACTCGCTGATCAGATTATCCGGTGAGGAGAATTTGGGTAGCTTCTCTTCCATTACATCCTCAGCAGTAATCACCTCTCCAGCTAGCTTTGGAGATATCAATACATAGGCTGTCTGGGATTGGTCCATATAGCGCTGCAAGACTTCATCTTTATCATTCAGCTGTTCTTCGTAAGCTGCCCGCTCATCGATCAGCTTAGCGTTATAATGGCGATAAGTTGCAAACCATACCCCGGATGTGGCAACGGCAACAAGACAACCTGATAGGATCGTATATCTCAGTATTTTTTTCCGCTTACGTATTGCCACTTCAAGACCTCATTTCCATCCCTATTTAATTTTCCCTGTAGATTTTGCGGCTGCGGCTGCGGCCGCCGCTGCCGCTGCTGCCCGTTCGGAGGCTTGTCTTTCAGCTTCCTTAATTCTGGCTGCCTCTGCTCTCTCTTCCTCCACCTGCAATTTATCTGCATAGTTCATCATATTTGCTTCAATTTGGGCTATGGCAGCTTTAAATTCGTTCATTTTCTTAATCCATTCCTCACAATGCTGCTTAAACTCTTCCCCACCCAAATCTACCCAATAACCAGACACTCCTGTGATTGCCGCTCTCATCTTATCGCTGCACTCCTGGGCAGGGGAGAGAAGTCGATGGCAATCAAAAGCAATGCCCCTAACCATACCTGAATTCATACCCAGCCTCCTGATTTATAATTATCGGCTCTCCGGAACGAATGAAAATCCTATGCCTATTAATAACAAGGTCACAAATAAGACCATCCCAACAATTCCCCAGAGCAACGTTTGCTTGCGAAAGAGCTTTTTCTGAACGGTCAGCAGCTTCATTACCCATTCAACAGCCGCTTTATCTGGATACAAAGGATCTTGATGTGCAGGCATCAGAGTCGTTTGAATTTCTGCAAAATCCTTTTTCAACATTTGTAATACTTCCTGATGTCCATTTTCCAGCAGTAACCTGCACCGCTTGCGCTCATAAGGATTAAGGGTGTTCAGCTTCTCTTTCAGCAGTTCATACTTCCACATAGCCCCGTTGCCTATCAAAATAGGAATTTGCGAGTTCCACCACAGCTCGAGTCCGCTGGTGCCCTTCCGCTCCCGATGGATATCTACCCATAGAATGATATGCGTGAACTCACTGGCCAAAAGCTCCGAAATATCCCACGAATACCCTCTGCGGTAGAAAGTGACTCCTTCATATTCGAACATGGTAGAAACCGAATCTTCTTTCTCCCCCTTAAAAACAATCTGTTCAAGCGAACTGATTTCGGGCCTGTCATCTCCGCATACCAGAGGCTTCCAGCCCAGTTCTGCCAGACCCGCAGCCAGCAGAAATGCCGCCGCACCTACATCTTCTTCCCCTCCGACACCACAAACTCCGATGACAAGTGGTACATTGCTGCCCAGAATTCTCGTACTTGCTGCTGGCATCGACTCTTCTTCTACCGGAATAGATTGTTCCAGACTCTCCAGCGTTTCCGCTTCGGCTAATGACGGGGTCTCCTTTCTGGCCGGAGGCCCCAGTCTAGGCGGGGTTGATCCTGCTGAAGAGCGAGGAGCAACGGAAGGTCTCCTGTTGGCGGCATCTGCTACAGTTCTGGAACCGGCCGCCACTGGCTGTGGACGGGTAAGCGACTCCACCGGTCTCGGAGGAGCAGACGGTGCCTCTTCCACTGCCGCGTCAGAAGCTGCTCTTGATGATGAGCCTTTAAACGATGCAAAAAGGCCTTTCTTTTTCCCCAGGATATGATAATAATCCCTTGTAGTTTTTTTCTCTTTGATCCAGTTTAGAAGATCATCGCCCTGGAATTCCGTAGTGAACTGAAGATCATGTATATTCATATTTACAAGGGTCCGTATAAATTCAATATCCGTTTGCAGCACCGGGTCTAACTGAACAATCAGCCGCGTATGTTTAAGATATTTGCGGATCAGTGTCATGAAACTGATAATATCCGCAGCCTTGACCGGTGTGCCCAGACCCGCGCCGCCCTCCATAATTACAATGGATGAAGGATCAACTTCCTTGCTACTGAAACCACTTATAAAACTATGTAATGTAGAATGTTTACCGGAAATTACATAACCCTCATGTTCCAGCGACCTGGATAGCAGCATTATAAGTTCAGGCGAGCAGACTAAGTGTACGCTTTTCATAGGAATCCTCCTTTACGATCTCCCAGCTCAATAGGGTAAAATACGAACTATGGCTCCGTCCCCTTGTATAATCTCTGCGAGAACAGCATGCGGCCCCAACTCCATCCATTCTTCGCCCGTACGGCTGGCTTCACATTTAAATTCCCAGTTATCCGGAAGCCAGTTGGCTTGCTTAAGTAGCTCGATACATTGCCCTGTAGAAATAGAAAGAGAGACTTCCAAATCCAAATACTTCTCTCTTTCACCTTTAAATACAAAAGTAGTCAGTGCAGTTGACATAGTCTGATCCCCCAGATTTGTTAAGCTTCTTGCAGCCAATTACATAACTCATTAACTACTGCAGGCAAGGATTGCGTGGTTTGACTGACGTCTTCTTCCACCCCACGCAGCAGCCACATTTGTTCTTCATGAATCAACAGGTTCAGTTCGCGAATCACCTGTGCCTCCTCAGTAATGCATTGGATTTCTGCCAAGGAAGTTATGAATGCACCTGCTTGAAGAGATTTCCCCATCCACGTTTCAAGATCTACTTCTTTATTTATCGCTTTTTGTAATTTTTCTTTATCGCTCAATTCCCACACTAAAGGGATTCTTTCAATGACCTGATACATCAGCTCATGTAGTGCATAAATCTCCTGAAGCTTATAGGTGTTACTTTCCGGCTGATGCTCAAGTTCAAACCAAACTTCATCCTGAACAAAATAGAAGACCTTGCAAGTCTGCTGATTTGTATGCATAAGCTGGCAATAATAAGATTTGCAACTGGATGCAACAGCGATACCTCTATGAAGCACTTCATTCACTTTGGCGAGCCCCACAAAATCAACCTCTAAATATCCCTTCACTTCCAGCGACCTCATCTGTGTATCCATTAGGGAGCGTAAATTGCGCTCCGATTCACCTTTAAGATCGATTTCCAGACCTGGAAAACTGGTTCCTCCTATTAAAGCAGTTAAATAGATAATTTCTAAAGGATGCAATTCAAATATTTCACGAGCCGGCTTCATCGCTTTCTTCACCTGCTTATCTATAGTTCTGTAATCATTTTGAGGCGTGAAATGGATCCCTCTGTTAGCAGCATCGCTTCAGTATTGTCCAACACCTCGTTCAGCTCATGGTATTCCAAACCCTCGAGTAGTGGTGCATAAGACAAATGATCGTTGGGTCTTCCATCGGACAACAATGCATGTCCACTGTTAATCAGTTCACCGGCAAAATCAGTGACCAATTGCATTTGACTCAGTTCAAACGAATCGCTGCCGACCAGCAGCATTACACCAAGTCCACCGCCAAACCTCGCTATCCGCTCCAAATGATCCAGTGAATCATTCTCCATCAGATCAAAAGCAGACTTAAGATGAGGCATTACAATGACAAGAAGCGGGTACTTAGACAGAATATACTCAGCCTCGTCAAATTCTTCACGGTTTTGGACATCTGCAAAAGCTTGCCGGGCATCATTTTTCCTTAGTTGCAGCTGATTCACCAAGGATTGTGTGAGCTGTAAAAACTCCTCAGCTGTACTCATATAGCGGGTAATCGTTGAACTAGCTTTCAGGCTTGGTATACTGACAACACCACTGTCAAACAGATGGAATTCCATGTTTATTTCGCCTGCCGATTTATCAAGAACTTGTATTAAGGCGTTAAATCTAAAGTCCACATACTTTTGAGTGGTGTAAGACACTACAAAATTGCTAACCTGCTTTACATTAATCTCTACCGGAAGTGTAGTATCCCAATCCAGCCCAAGCGGTACCAGATAATTCCCTTGCGGTTGTTCCTTATGCACACGTTCCAAAAGCTCTGCCAGTGAAAGCTTGTCCGGGATCACTGAAATTCCTACAGGATTATTCACACCTGCCACTGCTTTCATCTCCGAACTAATCCGGCGGAGAGAGGCAGCAATCTGATCATCCGAGCTGCCATCCACAGGAAGCGCGGTATGAAATTCCAAAATCCGGTTATCTTTGAGCAGTCCGCGGCCTACGGTATTCGTTGGCTCCATCCCTTCTGTTCTGCCCAGAATACTGGAATAATCCAATCTATCAGACATTTGATATACTAGAGCCTGCTTAATATTCTGGCTGATTCGGTAAGGATAAGAGGTTACAGCATTGGCAGCGAACACGAAGTATATCCCGTAATTACCACCTTCACGCACCAACTTGGAAAGCTCTAAGATAAAGTCATCATATGCTTCTGAGAATCCTGTGTAATTATCGAGCAGAATAACAATGTAAGGAACCTTC
Source organism: Paenibacillus sp. FSL E2-0190 (assembly GCF_037992965.1). Classification (NCBI taxonomy): domain Bacteria; kingdom Bacillati; phylum Bacillota; class Bacilli; order Caryophanales; family Paenibacillaceae; genus Paenibacillus; species Paenibacillus sp. FSL E2-0190. Next base: position 2,096,960 of record NZ_CP150306.1, on the reverse strand, counting down.
TCTCCAGTGGCCGCACTGTAAGAGACCAAATTGCTGATTCCAAGCTGAGAAAACTTACGTTTGCGTTCATCCAGTTGGGACAACAACCAACTGATCAGTTTTCCAAGCTTTTGTTCGTCCTCTGGAAAAATAATATCCCCTACATGTGGAAGCTCGTGGAATACTCCCAAGGTACGTGTACCAAAATCCAATATATAGAAATGAACGTAATCAGGTTCATATTTCAAGGCGAGGGACATGATAATTGTCTTTAACAGTGTTGTCTTACCACTGCTCGGTGCTCCATAAACCAGTAAATGTCCGTCCTGATTAAAATTAATATCCAGATTGTATTGCTCCTGATCTGACGGATTATCAATTCGTCCAACGGTGGCAATAAGATTCTGATCTGGCTGCTTCCATGATTGCCCATCCCAGATCTGATTCTGATCCATAACATCTGCTAAAGTCATGGTCTCCGGAAGTGGAGGCAGCCACAGCTGAAAGGCCTCTCCGATCGATTGCTCAGCAGAAATGGCAGCTATATGATTAACCACAGCCTGCAGCTCACTCAGTTTTGAGACATCATCACTGTTTTTCCCCTTCGGAATCAGGGCTCTGCGTTCACCACTTAGTGAAACGATATCCATCTTGGGACTTCCATCCTGATCTGTCTCCCCAGCTTGATAAGGCGCTCCGCTCCAGGAGGATTGGAACAAAGTGAATACTTCATTATTACCAACTTGCAAATACCCACGGCCTTTTTCTTTGATCTCTGCTGCCTCCGTGCGTTTTAGCATCTCCTGACTATCCGAAGGTGTCTGGACCTTCAGGCATAATTTGAATCTGGAGTTACTCCAGATCTGGTCATCGACTACACCAGAAGGTTTTTGTGTTGCCAATATTAAGTGAATCCCCAAGCTTCTTCCGACCCGTGCCGCACTGACCAGCTCTTTCATAAATTCCGGTTGATCTGATTTAAGTTCTGCGAACTCATCCACCACTATGATCAAATGCGGCAAGGGAAGGTTAACTTCCTTATTGCGGTAAAGAACGATGTAATTATCAATGCTGGTCACTCCGGCTTCACTGAACAGTCGCTGTCTCCGCAAAAGCTCACTTTTGATGGAGGCAAGAGCCCGATTGATCTGATTACCACCAAGATTGGTGATTGTTCCCACCAGATGTGGAAGCCCAAGAAAAGCGTTAGCCATCCCTCCACCCTTATAGTCAATCAGTACAAAAGCAATCTCATGCGGATGATAATTTACCGCCAGACCCAAAAGTAGGGACTGAAGCAGCTCACTTTTCCCCGATCCGGTGGTGCCGGCTACTAGACCATGTGGGCCATAGCTTTTTTCGTGCATATCGAACAAAAGAAATTTACCACCTGTCCCGAGCCCCAGAGGAATGGACATGGTACGGTTAGCCTGGTTTTTTGACCAGCGCTCCATTACGTTTAGAGACTCTACCTGCTCAACCTCAAAGCTCTCTAGAAAAGTAACCATTGGCGGGATATAGCTGTTATTTTGACCTTCTTTAATTCTGAGCGGAGACAAAGAACGGGCAAAAAACTCCGAATTTTTTTTATCCAGAGAATCGGCAGAAAAATAATCAGCTAAATGACTTAACAGCTGATTAGTATCTTTGCGAACCATCCCCTTACCGCCCTTAATTTCCAGAATAGCCTGGCAATTCAGCGGCAGCGCAACATCAATCTTCTCTGATGTAAAAATGCTGGTCACTCCAAGTGAAGCATTGCCCGAGAGCAAATACTTCATCATATCCGTGCTGTCCCACAGTTCAGGAGCAAAAACCAGAAAAACATAATGTGGGGCCTGCATTGGCTGTAGTCCATAACCATTCTTGCTGTTTTCTTCTCTTTTTCTAAGCTCCGGAAGTAATTCATCCGCAATATTAGAGGCATCAAAGGATGTTGTAGCCAAACTTCTCTGGCTTCGATCTTTATTCCATGTATGGGGCAGCCATTTTAACCATTCCCAGTGTTCCAGATCATCAGGCTGCATCACGCAGATTACCCTTACATCATCGTAGCCTTGGTGTGTTGTTAAATGAACCAGGATAGCATTGAGGAAATCACGAACCTCCTGCTGTTTGCCGTATATTCCAAGCGTATTAATATTCCTTAACGGTATGTAGACTGGAATGTCTCGTACAAAATACATCTCTTCGCATATTTTACTGGCGATTTCTTCAAGTGGGTTGTCGTCATCAATTGCTTTCGCTTTTGAGCTATATGTTGGCACCAGAGCAATCGGCTGGATTCCAGCACCAACCCGGAGATTCAGAAAATCATCTTCAATTCCTGTTTTTTCCCACAGCTGCTTGCTTCTCCCCCGTACGATTTCAACACAAGATTGAATACTTGGATGGATATATGTATAGGCTTCTCGCTGCGTACTCGCGGCACTTTGTAAATCATTACGAACCTGAAATAAGTAGTTGAGATATTTCTTTTCAAGTTTTTTGTTCTGTTCATGATGTTTTTTCACACTAGATTTATAATTTAAAATTGAAACCATGACCGTCAGAAGAGTCATACCCATGGTTGATATCAGCATGGTAAATGACCTGGTCAATGTTGACATAAATATAGAGATGACTAACATCCCGATGGGGGGGACTATAATCGTCAACCATGAGAAGGTTGGTTTTCCCGATGGCCGGGCAGGATCCTCCAAAACCAATTCACCTTCCGGGTAATTTGGTTTAATTCGAGGGGTTCTTTGTACCTGATTGGTTAGCTTTTCTTGAGCACTCATCTTTTTCATCACCACTGGATAGGAATTTTGGATTAACAAGAAATAATAGTGTAAATTTTAAATAAAATATAAATTTTTTTCCATTTCAGGATATACATACTGCATTATCGGTTTGAAGACTGAATAGTTTATATTTTCCATAACATTTTTTGCTAAAATGGTTCAAAGATCCCCAATAAATAACCATTATTTTCATAATAGTAAAATTACTAGTGTATATAGATCCAGTTCTAAGGTCACCTCATCGTACTTTTCTTTTAGTTCAATTTAAGACATTTGGCACATTTACTTTTTCAAGGTTGTTCATTACTCCTATCCACTTCCATTGCTAAATAGAAGATTTCAAAGCTTTACTTTGAAATCAACATTCCATAATAGATCCTATGAATCAGAATATTTCTATCAAATTGAAGGAAACTTATGTTCTTAGAAGGAATTTAACTTGGGAGAGAACCAGGAAGTTGCTGCTGACTCTAACTATTTCTCAAAACAAATAAGCAACCTCATAAGAGGCTGCTTGGTTTCAATAGTTTGACTACGATTTGTTATGTATGCTCTAATATAAATGAAGGGTGGAGCTGCATGTTATCATTTTTACTAACTTTAAAACGTTTATTCTCGGGCTTATGGAAAGCGCTCAAACGTAAAAATTTCCAAGCATTATTCTTATTAGTTTTGATGACGCTGTTGTCCGGAACCATTTTTTATGTCAAACAGGAAGGTTTGTCTGTCCTGGATGCTATTTATTTCTGCGTTGCAACGCTTAGTACATTAGGTCATCCAACATTTGTTCCCCAGACAGCACTCGGAAAAATATTTACGATCGTTTACATTATTGCAGGCACAGGGTTGTTCTTGGGAATGATCGGGTATATCGCTTATGAACTGATCAAACAAACCGATAAAGATAACAATTAAATAATGGAATCCAAACTCATGACAGTATTAAGAGCCTTGTTAGCCGAAGCTAATGAGGCTCTTTTTTTCAAATAATCGCTTATATACTAACTTTCACCTAACTAAATCACATTTTTCATCTCATGTCACCCTTTAATTTTCGAGCAATAATTCATCGGTAAAGAAAATCGAGACCATTAATATTCATCTCTGGCGATCCTCAAATAAATAAAAAAGACCGTCTCTATTAGAGCGGTCGAAAATTTTAGAGCAAATTTGTAATAGATAAATTCACTCAAAAGAATTGCCCCCTATTACTTCATGGTGTAAAATATACTTTCGTTTAATTTGATAAAGGGGGCTTTAAATTTTAATGACTTTATTTCTTACATACGTTTTGCTCGGCTTTTCCATCGCTCTACCTGTAGGTACCATTACCATTGAAATGACCAAACAAGGCTTAAAAAATGGCTTTATGCATGGTTGGATTGTTGGCCTCGGGGGAATGACTATCGACCTCTTCCTAATTCTAGGCTTATACCTGGGTCTAGCCTCTATTCTTTCCATGCCTATCATACAAGTAATCATGTGGTTAGTTGGAGCTTTCTTCCTATGCTACGTTGGATATGACAGCATCAAGAATGCAGATCATGATATTTCCCTTGGAGGAGAGAAGACGTCCAAATCGCTGTTCTCTTCTTACAAAAATGGTTTGCTAGTGGCGATCTCACCAGGAAACCTGGTATTTTGGGTTAGTGTCTTTGGTACCGTATTGTCCGACTCCTTTGACCGTACTAATACGGGCAGCTTTTTGCTAGTGGGATTAGGTATCCTGATTGGTATCCTGCTCCATGATATTGGCCTGATGACGATTGTATCCACCACACGAAAAGCAATGAACCGGACGGCTATTAAATGGGTGACTATCAGCGCAGGTGTTGTATTAATCGGCTTTGGCGGGTATTTCTTCTATCAATTCCTGCGGAGCCTCCATATTTTTTAACGTAAAAAAGCCGTTCTCTTTTAAAAGAGAACGGCTTTAAATGTCTTTTTCACAGAAATCCTTAGAACACCCGCTTCTGATTCCGATCATCAATAATAATCTGCACCGCTTCCTTAAACCGTAATGCATGCACAATCTCCCGCTCCCGCAGGAACTTAAGGCTATCCTGCAGATCCACGTCATCCGTCATGTCAATCAGCCACTGATATGTAGCCCGGGCTTTTTCCTCAGCCGCAATGTCTTCATAAAGGTCTGCCAGCGGATCTCCCTTAGCTTGAATATAGGCTGCGGTGAATGGAACTCCACTAGCATCCGTGTAGAACAGGGCATGATCATGCGCTACAAAATGTGGCCCTAATCCCGCTTCCTCTAATTCACATACCGAAGCATCCTTCGTCAGCTTGTAGATCATCGTGGCAATCATCTCAAGGTGAGCGAATTCCTCAGTAGAAATATCGTTCAACACGCCAATAACTTTATCTGGAATCGTGTATCTTTGATTCATATAGCGTAGTGCAGCGGCGAGCTCGCCATCTGCGCCTCCGTATTGCTCACTCAAATAACGCGCCATCCGGACATCACATTTACCCACCCGTACCGGATATTGCAGTTTTTTTTCGTATATCCACATTCGGGAACTTCCCTCCTCTAGAAAAATAGTTCCTTACGGTTATACTCCTCTTACACCTGCCAAGGCCAAGGGGGTTGATTCCATTCCCATGGACATTTAGAATATGCGCGGCCAAAATTCTGCAGCGGGCCATATAACTCCTGAAAATGATTCGCTAGCTTAGTTCGTTCCAGCGTAAGCTGATTAAATTGTTCAATACTTCTCAGATCGTCAGGATGCGTATTTAGGTATAAGTTCAACTCCACTAAGGCAAAATCAAGGGTCTGCAACTGTTCAAGCAATTCATAATAACGTTGGTCGCAAGGATTTGCCTCCATAGTCTATTTCCCTCCTCCTTTGCACTTGGATTCATACGGACTAAATAGTGCTGGCCAGAGCGTTCCATACTTCAGAGCCTCCTGCAAACTAAACTGTGGCAAATCGGGCGGCTGAAAGGTGATAAATTGATTGGGTGGAACTACATACGTCTTGAACGGCACCGGTGGGCAAGGATCAAACGGGCCCCTAAAGGGGGTATACCTCCGCAGCTGTGATTCCATCTTTTTTGTACCTCCTTTGTTCCTGTTCCTTCTTTAAAGACTCTGAACATTACTCCCTTAGCTAACTTATGACAGCAGGACACAATATAAAACGTTATTCACAAAAAAAGCCCATTAGCAATTTTTTTTGTGCAATGTGCATGACAAATAAGCTGTCTCCGGAAAAGTACCGAAAACAGCTTATAACTTGGGTTTTTTAGTATTCAGCTTAGGGCTTCGCTCTTTTGAACGAATCTTCGTGGGTAATCTCAAGGATATCCAACATAAATACAAAGATAGGAATACCAAGAATAAGTCCCCAGACACCCATATAATGCTCAGAGAACAACAACACGCTAAAGGTGAAAAACATCGGCAAATTCATTTTTGTGGACATCAACTTAGGATTCAAGAAATAGCCTTCGATAAAATGCAACACCGCAATAATCGCCAGCACATATGTAACTGTTATCAGACCGCCGATGTTGTAACCAATTATTAAAAGCGGAATGAGCGAAATCAAAAAACCAACCACCGGAATGAGACTGAGCAGAAAAATCAAAATCGCTAGGGCAAATAAATACGGGAAGTTAAGCAGCCACAAGCCAATAACAGTAAGACAGGTATTGAACATGGCAATGAGAATTTGCGCTTCAATTACTTTTCCAAAGGAAACGATGAATTTTCGGCTGAAATACTCCAGATCTATATAAAACCAGGCAATCCTGCTCTCTCTCATCCTAGAAGTGAAACTGACGACCCGGTTCTTCTCCAGAATAAACACAAAGCTTAAAATGGTTGATAGAACGAAAGTTGCACCCCAGTTGCTAACCTGCAGCACATAATCGATGCCTCTTTTGATATAGGACTGATAGTTAAGGTCCCTGAGAATATCATACAAATATAATGTAATCTTGTTCTGCGGAAGATCCTCTGATTTGAGATTGGTGAGGAAGATAGCTAATTGCTTAATCTGCTCCAATACTTTAGGAAGATATCTTGCAAGGGCCAGTACAATCAATGCGATTAAAGCAAGGTATAAAATGACAATAATCACCTTACTGTTAACCTTCATGAATTTACCAATTCGTTTACTGAGCACAATCTGAAAGCTGTTCATGACAAAAGCAATCAGAAACGTCAGCAACACCAGATTAAGCATCCCTCGAACCATGTACAGCAGCAACCCGATAAGTGCGAGAATAAAAAAGCGTCTGGTAGTACTATTTGCGTAGAATCGCTTGAATACATTCATTGATCTTGCTCCATTCAATTGCGATTAATAATGTTAAACTTCAATGGCTATAAAAAGGAAAGCTTAGCCCCCATAAAAAAGCCGATGGAAACAAAAAGAAGTGACCAGGTTAGCGCTCCTGCAGTCGTTATGAGTATATATTTTTTGAAAGACATAGCACTGATTCCAGAGATATAGCTCGATACATGCCTCAGACCTGGAATAAAATAAGCAATGAAAATCGCCCAGTTTCCGAACCGCAAAAACCATCTTTTCATACTGGCAAAACGCTTGGGAGTAAGGCCAACCCACTTGCCGAATTTTGCTACCACAGGTTGCCCTAGCCTTAGACCAATGGTATAGCTGATAAGCATTCCTGTGATAGATCCCATAAAACAAACCAATACAGAAAGAGAAAAATCCAAAACCATAACGGAGGATAAATAGCCTACAAACAGCATTAACACCTCATCAGGCACAGGAAGTCCGATAATCCCAAGTGCCATAAGGCCAAATATGGCTAAATATCCGTATTGTGAAATGAACTCTATAATCCAAGGCATGGGTGTATCACTTCCTGTTGAAGGATTTTTTAAGGGACGGAAATGGGATACGGCTGATCATCATTACGGACAGCAATGCCATTAATCCGATGACCAGTCCTGGTTTCATCCGTTCATCTAGTAAAGAAATCATCGACAGAATGACTCCAGCAGCAGTAATGGGCATCCCCACGAACCCTTTGGAAGGCGCCGACAGATTAAATCTGGCCAAACGAAGTGCGCCACAGATCAAAAAGAAAACTGCAGCTGCAGGTCCAATCCAGTCGGCATCTTCTAACCTATACAACAAGATAAGGAAGGTAGGCGCTAAACCAAATGATATAATATCCGCCAATGAGTCCAATTGTTTACCGAATTCACTAGTACATTGCAATATTCTTGCCAGTAATCCATCCAGTACATCGCATATTGCCGCGAGCAATATCATTAATAAAGCTAGGCTATATCGTTCTTGAATCGTAAAATACAAGGATAGTGATCCTAGTCCCAAGTTTCCGAGTGTGCACGTTGAAGGCAACCAGTTCAATTTCATACAATTTCACCCCTTTCATAGCAGTATTTCTGTTGATTCGGTTTAACCTTCAAAGGTCACAGTAAAGCTGACACCGTTCTCCGTATTTTTCACTGTATAAAGACAAGCGTGCATATCTAGTATTCGCTTTGCAATGGAAAGCCCCAGACCCGTACCGCCTGTCATTCGACTGCGGGATGGCTCCGACCGATAGAACCGTTCCCAGATCTGCTCCAGCTGATCTTCAGGGATTGATTCTCCTATATTTTGAATAGTGAATACAATAGTCTGGGCATGACTCTCAATATTGACAGTGATAGAACTTCTTTCTTCCGCATGCCTGATAGCATTGGTCATAAAATTTAGCATAACTTGTTCGATCCAGTTCACATCCGCATAGACCGGTAATTCATTCGCAGGAATAATGATGACCTCCAAATGTTTTTCACTCAGCAAGTGGACCAGCTTGTCTGTCACCTTTTCCGTCAGTTCACTTAACATAAAGGAAGATTTCCGTAGTTTAATCGTGCCCGACTCCAACCGCGCTAGATCTAGCATATTTTTAACAAGAAACTCCATTTTATCGGCTTCCTCAATAATCACCTTAATGTAGTGATCCTGCTTGCCGGCACTAACGCCGTCTTCCAAACCTTCAGCAAACCCTTTGATAATACTGAGGGGTGTCTTCAATTCATGGGAGGCGTTGGCAAAAAAGTCCTGCTGCATGATCTCCATTCTTTGCTTCTGCTCCATATCCTCAACTAGCTGCTGATTGGCCTCTCTTAACTCCCCTAAAGCAGAGTCCAGACTTAGTGATAAGGTGAACATGCTGTTAGAAAGGCTGCCTAGCTCATCCTTCTGCCGAATCGATGTGTCCCCTGTAAAGTCCAGAGAAACCATCCGTTTTGCTATCTTGTTTAACTTAATTAGCGGACGCGTTACCATTTTCGAGAAAAAGAGAGAAAGCACCAGAATCAGGACAAAGCCACCCATTCCCAGATATAAAAAGAACCAACGTAAGGCATCGTTCGAATCCTTAACTTCCTGTAATGAAGTGACTGTGAATAGTAATTCAATTTCTCCGTTACTTTGCTTCAGGGGCAGAATAACCACAGAATTGCGACTCCCACTCCAGGGAGCAACCCAGTCCTGCTTCTGTATTTTCAAATTTTTAAAGTCTTCTATCTGCGCTGGTGTCAAAGGAAACCATTCCTCAAGAGCCTCAAACAATATTCCCTGGCGGGGATTCCATATTTTTAAATCAGGCAGTACAACTTCTGCAACAGTACCAGATGCATGAATCGTCCCAGTCTCTCCCGTCTCCCCTATGGTTCCACCCCCTTTTTTTGTAATGCTTATGGGGTAGAGTATAACGGGTGAAGCACTGTCTTCATCCAGAAGTTCGCCTTCCACGCTCAACTGATCATCTACTTTAATGTTTGCTGCTCTCAGTGAATCTCCGTACTGATTCATGAATAGGGATAAAGAAACAACCATACTCTTCCCGTCATCATCGATTAGCTTTATATGAAATGGATCTTCTGAATTCATCTTTCCATCCAGCTTCAAAATAACCATTTGTGTTTTATTCCGCAGCATAAACCGGACAAGCTCCTGAGAGGTTCGGGTGCTTCCCCATGGCTCGCTTATATATCTTGCCGCAAAGCTCTTAAGGTGTTTCTCCACGCGGTGCTCTTTTTGCTTCTGATAGAAATTGTCAAACAACAGCAATTGGCTTAGAATCACCATGCCATAGAAGCAAAGGAAAAAGATAACGGTCATTACAAACAGTTTAAAAGTAATTCCCCGTCTTCTCATGCCTCTTCCTCGAACATGTATCCTGTGCCAATTACCGTACGAATAAAACGTGATTCATAACCCAATTTACTTCGCAGCTTTTTGATATGACTGTCCACAACTCTGGAATCTCCTTCAAATTCAATTCCCCAGATCCGACTTAGGATCGTATCCCTTGAAATGACAATCCCTTTATTTCGTATTAAAAGCCATAAAAGATCATATTCCTTAGGGGTAAGCTCCACTTCCGCATCTTCTACCTCCAACCGATGAGCCAAGGGATTGAACATCGCGGAACCAAATCTTATTATGCTAGATTCAGGCTGATGGGTGCCTTCAACCCGTTTCATAAGTGCATTTGCCCGGGCTACTAGCACCTTTGGACTAAATGGTTTTGTAACATAATCATCGGCTCCTAATTCAAAACCGTAGATTTTGTCGTCATCTGTAGACTTGGCGGTTAACAGAATGATGGGTACCGCTGATTTCTCACGAACTTCACGGCACACTTCAAAGCCATTCATAGCAGGCATCATGATATCCAGAATCAGCAGATCCGGCAGCAGTGAATCAAACCAAACCAATGCATCTTTTCCATTATCCGCTTCAAGTACCTCCCAATCATTCTGTAAGAAATAATCAGATACCAGTTCACGAATACGAATTTCATCCTCAACGAGAAGAAGTTTCTTTTTCAATCTAGACCCCGCTTTCAAACAATTAATAAACATTAGCATAGACGACCCTTATGTCCTTTATGTGTCCACAAAAAACTCCCCCTGTCATGAGCCATACAGCTCTTGCAGGAGGAGTTCATTATATCCCTGATCAACCGGAACAATACGTTATAATTTTTAATAGGTTATTCTTTATCCTCATTCAGTTCTGCTGAGGTTTCTTCGTCCTCGACACGTGGTTCCCGGTGGATATTAATTCTAGTGATACGCAATCTTGTCGATTCCTCGACTTCAAAAATAACATCTTCTACTTTGACACGTTTTCCTTTGGTTGGATTACCCTCCAGCTCCTTAAACAACCAGCCGCCGATGGAATCCACCTCATCGTCTTCAATCACAACACCCGTAAGATCGTTGACATCCTCAATCAGCATCCGGCCCTCAACAGAGATGTACTCCCCGTTATGTTCCACACTTGGACGCTCATCTTCGAACTCGTCATGTAGATCGCCTACGATTTCTTCCAGAATCTCTTCTGCTGTCAGCAAACCTGCTGTGCCGCCATATTCATCGACAACTAACGTCAGCTGAGCCTTATTCTTCTGCATAAAACGAAGAGTATGGCTGATCTCCATCGATTCCGGAACGTTAAGGATAGGCCGAACCAGAGTTGTAAGATCATTCTGCTGCTCCGGGGGTGCAAACAACAGGTCGGTAATATGAATAAAACCGATAATACGGTCCTTATCTTCCAGAGCAACCGGATAACGTGAATGTCTCGTTTCGGTAATAATCTTCATATTTTCTTCTAACGAAAGATTGCTGTAAAGCACATCCATATCTGTACGAGGCAGCATGACTTCACGTGCAAGCAGATCTGAGAATTCAAAGATATTATCCATTAGTTTCATTTCATCTTTGTCAATGACACCACTCTTGGCGCTCTGATTCATCAGAATACGTATTTCCTCTTCCGAGTGTGCTGCTTCACTTTCATTTGCAGGCTCCACACCGACCAACCGAAGCAACGCGTTGGCTGAAGCGTTCAGCACCCAGATAAAAGGCATGAACACATTATAGAAGAACATCAGGGGTGCAGATAACAACAGTGCCGAACCTTCTGTTCTTTGAATCGCGAGCGATTTAGGAGCAAGCTCCCCAAGTACAATATGTAAAAATGTAATGATCGAAAATCCAATAATCACAGATACGGTAGAAATCAGGGTATGATCGGTGATCCCCATCTGGTACATTAAAGGTTCGACCAACAGCTCAGAAATCGCGGGCTCTCCAACCCAACCTAAGCCCAGCGACGCAAGTGTTATCCCAAACTGAGTGGCGGATAAATAGGAATCCAGTCTCTTATTTACTTTCAGAGCATATCCAGCCATTTTATTACCTTCACTGACAAGTTGGGTCAGGCGGGACTGCCTGACCTTAACTAATGAAAATTCCGCTGCTACAAAAATACCGTTCAATAATACGAGCACCAGAACCAGCAAAAGATTAAGCAATAATCTCCCTACTTCAAATTCCGTATGCACCACTTAACAACGCCTCATTTCTACAGATTGATCGCTTTTCTAGTTTTGAAGTCAACTTCCGGATAATACATATCAGCCACTAACAGATTAGGTCCGCAGCAGCCTGCTGCATCGCAGTGGCAGTTCACCTTTTGGTTCAGCGGGTGTTTAGTCTGCCAATCGATAAATATATCATCCAGCTTTTGGTTCTCGATGTTGCCAAAGGCTGCGATATCAGCGAAATCTGTAACAAAAACATCGCCAGTAAACATGTTTACGTTCACTCGGTTCCGGCCATCCGGATCATTGCGAAGGGTAACATTCTTCTCGCCGCGCATTCTGCTTATCAGCTTCTGATCTTCTTCCAGGAAGCTGCAAGCAAAAAACGGAAGGGTCCCAAACAGCATCCAAATCTCCGGATCACGGGTATCCAGTAGTTTATGGATTGCCGTCCGCATTTCATTCAAGGACAACACTGGCAAAGCCGAAGCAAAACTGGAGTTGTACATAGGATGTACCTCATGCCGTTTGGCGCCCATATCGAGAATCAACTTATGAATTTCAGGCAGCTTAGTATGTGTACGGTAATTAATCATAGTTTCCGCAGAAATTAGCATACCATCCTCACTTAGCCGTCGAGAATTCTCAATCATTGCATTATATAACCGATATGCACTTTCTTTTGAAACTGCATGCCCGCTGTTGGCAAAACCAACTTCATGAAAATCGTCTCCGTTCACATAATTAAAAGAAATATGCATAACGTCCAAATACGGAAGCAGCTTTTCATATCGAGCATACGGCATCGTCAGATTAGAATTAATTTGCGATCTAATCCCCCGCTCTTTGGCATACTTTAAGAGCGGCACTATGATATTATCCACCGTTCCAGCCAAGAACATAGGCTCTCCGCCGGTAATACTAATCGTCTCCAGATGCTCTACTTCATCTAAACGGTCCAACATATTTTTAAGCGGCAGCATATCCCCTTCTCTAGAGGTTAAACTATCACCTACCGCACAGTGTTCACACCGCATATTACATAAATTGGTTACTGTGAATTCCACACTCGTTAGCACATGGCGTCCATGCTTACGTAAAGAAGTAATGGGATCCCACGGATCGTAGCTTGGCGACAGCTCCTTCGGTGAAGATGTTAATGGTCTTAAAACATTCATTTGTACTAGCTCCTTTAAATCTTATTCCTATTATTAACCCATAATCATGAAGATTGAACGGTGTCTTATCCTATATCATACCACGTTAGTCAGAAAAACTGCACTTCGGATGTCTTTCAGACTGACCTTACAAGCTTTTTCACTGTAAAAAATAATAGCAGCGAGACGAAAAATAGGCTTCCGCGAGTTATGCGGACAAGCCTAATCTTCTCTCTTCGCTGCTATGATAAATATTTTGGCGTTCCCACAGAATCGCCTTGATCTGCGACGTCAACGATAACAACGGAGAGGGCTTTTCCTAGATCCCTTTCGAACGGTACGACTTTCTCTCCTTCAGGCCCTGTAAGCACACGTACAATCGGTCTGTGAGGCGTACTTGGGTCTATTTTGACAACAACTCCACTTTCACCCGTACTGAGCTTCACCGTAAGACCAAGAGGATAGATAGCCACACGATCTCTAAATAACTCTAGCTGCTTCTGCTCATACAATGTACCAGAACCTACATAAAGCGCCTCAACGGCTTGATGTGGCAGCATAGCCTTTTTGTAGACCCGGTTGGAGGTCATGGCATCGTAGGAATCAGCCACGCCCAACCATTTGGCATATTCATGAATTTGAGGCCCTTTTAATCCCCGCGGATATCCGGATCCGTCAATGCGTTCATGATGCTGAAGCGCACAATGAGCCGCGAGCAGCGGGATATTCGGTTCTTCCTTGAGAATCTGATACCCGATCTCGGTGTGTGCCTGCATATGGCGAAATTCATCTTCACTGAGCTTACCGGGTTTTTGAATGATTTTTATCGGGACTTGGGTCTTGCCAATATCATGCAGCAGCGCACCCAGACCAATCACTCGAAGCTCCTCTTTGCTGTACCCATGCGCAATGCCAAGCACCAAAGTGTACAAGCAGACATTCAGGGAATGGACGTACAAGTAGTTATCAGCGGTGTGCATATCAAGCAGCATGATCATCGGATCTTCTTGTAAAGACAAATCATCCAGGATGCTATCCATGATCTTTGAGAATTTTTTATCCAGATGGTAGAATCCCTTACTTATTCCTGAAGCGCCTGTCATTTGCTGAAACTGATTACGAATCACCTTCAGTGCCTGATTACGTGTCTCATCTTGAAGCATACCTATAATTTCAACATCGTCCGTGACAGAGTCCTCTATGTAAATATAACCGATGTCAATTCTTGAAAGCCTTTTGATCAATGCATCAGTAAGCTCCACCCCATCCGCGAGGAGAGTTAGACCTTCATCATTATATATTTTTTTACCTAATTTCATGCCTGCTTGAAGCTGATTCACGGATACTAAACGCACTTAGCTCACTCCTGCCTTTAACGGTAAAATGCTATTCTGTTTTGAAATCCTTGGGTCACACGCTTTGTCTATACCGTTTATGTAGAGATCAGACAGGTGCACCATGAAGAACATCGGGTGTGTCTAGGTCTTTGCCTATGGGCATTAACGCATAATAAACAACCAGAATATAGCAGCAAGAATAAATCTGTAGATCGCGAAATGCGTCAATCTAATCTTTTGAATCAATTTCATAAACAAAATAACCACTACATAAGCCACTACAAAAGAAATCAGAAATCCAATTACAAAATAGCCAATCGTCTCACTAGTGAAGTTCTTATAAGAATCCAACATTTCATATCCGGAAGCCGCACACATAATAGGAATGGCTATAAGGAAGGAGAAATCCGCAGACGCTTTATAACTAACCCCACTTAACATCCCTCCGGAGATCGTAGATCCCGAACGGGAAAATCCTGGCCACAGCACTGAAATAATCTGATACATCCCGATAGCCAGCGCCTGTCCGTAAGAAAGATCGTCCAGCTCATGCGCTGTAATTCTAATTTTGCGTCTGTTTACCCATTCTGCGATAATCATTAGAATCCCGCCGGCGACAAGCGCCCAAAGAACAGTCGTGGCTCCAAAGAGACTTTTTATAAAATCGCGGGCAAAAAATGCCACAGCTAGTGCTGGGGCAATCCCAAGTATTACATGGATTAAGTTCAAACGAGACGCCGGCATCACACCGCCTCTTCCTGAGTTCTTACGCCCAATGCCCAGCAAATTAAGCACACGCTCGCGGTAAACAAGCGCAATCGCCAATATTGCCCCTAGCTGAATAACGATTTCATAAGTCTTCATAATCGAATCCTGCTCATCAAAGCCCAGAAGCTTCGAGGTCAAGATCATGTGTCCTGTAGAAGAAACAGGAATAAATTCAGTGATCCCTTCGACAATTGCTAAAATAATAGCTGTAATCGTGTCCATAATCTCCTCCTATTTTTCGGGAATCTAGCACTGTTTAAATGGAATCAAAAAGTATATCTTGTGAGCTGCAGGTTTACTCAGACTTGATCTCCCACCGAGTGAGCATGCATTCATCAAGACTGTCCGGACGCTGCAATTCCATCCCAAGCAGGTCGCGTAAAAAATGAGGCAGCAAAAATACAGGATCCTTCCCATTGGCGATCGTCTCATAGCCTGCACGGAAAGTAAACATGTCCAGCGTACCAACATTATACTCTTTATCATCCTCCAGCGGGTTTCCTTCGACAAAAACTGCAATATTGTTATCATACGGTATCTTCTGCGGATCGTACAAGATTTTTATCCCATCTACTGCTAAGCTGCCCAGATAATCCCCGCGAAAGCCATACCCAAAAATCACCTTATTATAAAATTCTTCAGTAAGACTCTGCTCCAAAGCTATGCGAATATCTAGGCCTTTCAGCTTGATTACGCAGGTGTTAATGGGAGAAGGACATAGGGCGTGCAGCATTCCCGCTGTAACCTCCCCTTCAGGCAAAGGTCCTAGAAGCTGGCCTGTGTTAACTATCGACAAACTAGTGCCTGTAAATCTACGTACAGCTTGGGCTAAAAGATTGCCGAAAGGGGATTCTCCCTGCAAATTCAAAGGAAGCTCACGATCTGTGATCGCAACGGTCTGCTGAAGAGCCTCACGACCACGCTCCAAATGAATAGTAGCGGCAGGACCTACAATCTCTTCCTTCAGTCCTGGGTCAATCGGAATACATTCACCCGCCACCAGGCTAAATCCAGGTTGTCCCTCTCTCCGCTCAAATTGAAGCCGCCCGAGGTAACGCCCGAATTTCCCGGCTCCACATACAGCTGTTCCGTTAATCATGAGCGGTTCTTCCAGCATATGATGTGTATGTCCACCTAGAATAGCATGCACACCTTCCAGCCGCTCTGCCAGAATTCGATCTGCGGGAAGCCCCAAATGAGAAAGGATGATTAGAATGTCCACCTGAGGAGCTAGAAGAAGGCATTGTTCCCGAAGGGTTGTCTCGGGATCCAGAGCATCCCAGCCCAGCAAGGAATAAAACGAAGTAAATGCCGCTGTCGCTCCAGTCACTCCTATTCTGATTCCGTCCTTCTCCAAGATGGCATGACGCTTCATCCAGTGGGGAGGTTCCCCTGTTGCAGTCTCCACAAAATTACAGCATACCACTGGACACTGTAACCCGGAGAAAATAGAGGATAACATCTCCTGTGAGAATGTTAACCCCTCATTATTACCGATGGTTACAGCATCATATCCTGTTAAATTAAGTACATCAATGTTAGCCTGACCCATAGTTCCTTCTGTCTCGACGGCTGCACGATCCATATGATCGCCAATATCCAGCAGCAGCACAGGCGCTTCTCCCGCTGCAGCTCTTTGTCTCCCGATTTCTGCTGCCAATGGACTCACCATTTCGAAATGGCTATGTATATCATTGGTATGAAGTATGGTCAGTCTTTGCGGCACATGCCCCATTAGCAACATTCCTCCTACCTGTTGAGCCGCTCTTTAATGAAGCAGCCGATGCATGATCTTATAGAGCCTAGCATAACATTTTCAGGCTCATTATGGTATATTGTAGACATTACAACATATTTCAGAGGTGAATAAGTATGCATATCACAATCCGCCTGTTCGCGGGTTTGGCTGAGATTATCGGTTCATCTTCTCTGACCTTTCATGCGACGGAGAATCCCTTAACCGCTGGGAAGTTAAAAGAACTCCTTTCAACCTCTTATCCGGATGCAGCATCCCTAATTGGAACTTCTTTGGTCGCTATTGACCGGGAATATGCACCTGATGAAGCCCTCATCACCGAGTCTGCCGAAGTTGCATTAATCCCTCCCGTTTCCGGGGGAGAGAATGGTTCTTTATATGAGAGCACTCCTGACGGCCTCTATAGCATAACGGATCTGCCATTAAATGCTGAGAAGCTTCTGGATGCCGTCCTCGATGCCAATCATGGAGCATCCCTATTATTTGTAGGAACTACACGCGAAATGACCGGAGAAACACGCACAACAGCATTAGACTATGAAGCCTATATTCCTATGGCCTTAAATAAGCTGAAAGAAATTGGTGATGAGGTACAGAATCGCTGGAATGCACGCTGCGCGATTTCCCACCGCATTGGGCTTGTTGGTCTTAAGGAAGCAAGCGTTATCATTGCTGTCTCCACCCCTCATCGCGATACCTGTTACGAGGCTAGTCGTCTGGCCATTGAACTGCTGAAACAGACCGTCCCTATCTGGAAAAAAGACATCAATGAATCAGGCCAGCACTGGGTAGGCTCTGAACAAAAGGCTGCCGATTCCCTCCACAATTAATCTTCACTCCTTTTTCATTGAAAAATCTGCACTTTGTTGATATTCTGGATAAAATCGGATAAAAGGTGGCATAGGCATTGAGAGTACACGTCTCGGATCTAAAACCTGGTAATCACCTCAACTCAGACGCTTATAGTTCAAGAGGTCTGCATGTATTACCAAAGGGATCGCTGCTCCAGATAGATGATATCGCCAAGCTGATGCAGCATGGAGTTGATTATGTTGATATCCAGACGTTAGTGGAAGAACCTGCCCCATTAAGCAGACCTTCAATTATTCAGACGGTGACCACTAGTTTTGATACCATGATTGACGGCTTTGAGAATCTTTATATGGAAGCACTATTAAAAGGAAGCTTTAACCAATCCGTGGTTAACGACATTCTTCAGCCTTCGCTTCAATCGTTGGACAAGCAAAAGGATGTAGTCTCCCTGCTGCTTCTGCTCGATCGCGAAGATAATTATACCTACAACCACTCTTTGCAGGTAGGTATGCTCTCTTATTATATTGCAATCTGGCTTGGGTATTCCAAACAAGAATGCTATGAGATTGGACGAGCTGGATATTTAATTGATATTGGAAAATGTAGAATCTCACCTGCTCTATTAAATAAGCCTGGAAAATTAACCGCGGAAGAATTCGAAGAAGTTAAACTACATACTAAGTACGGCTACGAAATTATCCGCAATTCGATGGATGACTCACATACAGCTTTGGCAGCCCTACAGCATCATGAACGTGAGGACGGCTCTGGCTATCCTAATAAGCTAACCAAATCCGAGATTCATCCTTATGCGCAAATTGCTGCTGTAGCTGACATCTATAGTGCGATGACTTCTAAACGCGTCTATCAGTCCAAGCAAGAGCTTATTTCTGTCCTACGTGAACTAAATGACCTCAGCTTTGGTAAGCTGAACGGCAGAACGGTTCAAGCCTTTATACAACATTTAATGCCCAACTTTATCGGCAAGCGTGTGTTACTGAACACGGGGGATACAGGTGTGATTATCATGAACAATCCAGTTGATATTTTCCGTCCGCTGGTAAAGATCGATGGATTATTTGTCGATCTAGCCCGCGAACGTAACGTTACGATTGTGGAAATCTACATGGACTAGGGCGTTACTTGAGGTCCTGCGTTGCTTAGCAGAAGGTTCAGAGCTGCTGTTTGTACACTAAATCCCCCGGTTTAACTACGGGGGATTTTTTAGTTGTACTTTGTGCAACAGAACCCATGTCTACCAGGATGAATTCTGATTTAGTTGTACTTTGTGCAACAGAATCCATGTCTAGCGAGCCGATTTCTGATTTTGTTATATTTTGTGCAACAGAATCCACGTCTACCAGGCTGACTTCTGATTTAGTTGTACTTTGTGCAACTAAATCCACGTCTAGCAAGCCAAATTCTGATTTAGTTGTACTTTGTGCAACTAGAATTAAGGAAAATGCTCTTTATAAGCACATTTCTCGAAAATAGCTGCACAAAGTGCAATTAACAGTATTTTTATAACGAGAATGATGGTTTCTATTGTACAAACTGCAACTAAAGATTGGTTTCCAGATTACTCCTAAACATTCCTCGATTTTCACCTCTCTCACCTCTCTCACCTCTATTGTTTCCTTCTGACTTCGAAGATAGTTCCTCCTACCCTCAACATAGTAATGCCCCTCAATTTAATTATCTGACGTAACGTTTGAATTCCTCTTCTAATGGCGAGACTAATATGTGGTTTTAAATTGCTATAGGAGGAAAAAAGCATGCTTCCTGTCCATGAACGCCTTGCCGAGTTGTTCACCCTGAGCCGTAGACGGCAGCTTACTGCTGCTGAGGAAACGGAGCAACAGCAGTGCCTGCAAATTAACGCTACCTACTGCTATGAGATGGCCCGATTACAAAATGAAATCCTATTAGCGGAACAGACAGCTGATCTACAATGGCATCAAGATATTTGTGCACAAATGTTTGAGCTGCATGTGACGGGCAGGGTATCCAAACGCCCAAAGTAACTGAATAGAAATATTACCCTGCTATATTATTTTCTGCCGTTCTGCTGTTCTTCCATTCTGCTGTTCTGCTGTTCTTCCGTTCTGACATTCTGCCGTTCTACCGTTCTACCGTTCTTCCAATCTTCCATTCTTCCGTTCTTCCGTGCTTCCGTGCTTCCGTGCTTCCGTTCTGCTGTTCTTCCATTCTTCCGTTCTGCCATTCTGCCGTCCTGCTGTTCTGCCGTTCTGCTGTTCTTCCATTCTTCCGTTCTGCCATTCTGCCATTCTGCTGTTCTGCCATTCTGCTGTTCTGCCGTTCTGCCGTTCTGCCGTTCTGCCGTTCTGCCGTTCTGCCGTTCTGCCGTTCTTCCGTTCTTCCGTTCTTCGGTTGCCTTGTCCCGTAATACCTCTGCCATATTTTACTCTACTCTGATCCACCAAGCCCCGGCCACCTTAATCACTATATCCCTATAAAAAACAGCCCACCCCGCATTTGCCTAAGCAACTGGAATGAGCTGTTGTTCTGTTGTGTTCTGTTGTGTTCTGTTCTGTCGGTCTATAGGAAGCGGAATTGCGCTTCGATCAGACCGTTGTATACCCCATCACGGGATGTCAACTCATGATGGTTTCCTTCTTCTTTAATCTCTCCATGATCCAGGACGACTATTTTATCCGCATGACGGATGGTAGAGAGTCTGTGCGCTACGATAAAGGAGGTTCGGCCTTGAAGCAGGATTTTGAGTGCCTCCTGGATCTTCAGCTCCGTCTCCGTATCAATGCTGGCAGTTGCCTCATCCAGGATTAGTATCCGCGGATTTGCCAAAAGCGCCCGGGCGAAGGAGAGCAGCTGACGTTGTCCCATCGACAATGCGCTACCGCGCTCTTCCACCTCAGTCTCATACCCTCCGGGCAGTTTCATAATAAAGTCATGGGCATCCACGGCTTTTGCGGCATTTTCCACTTCTTCATCTGTAGCCTCCAGACGGCCAAAACGGATATTATCCCGAATCGTTCCCGAGAAAATAAAGGTATCTTGCAGTACGATTCCGATCTGCCTTCGCAGGCTGTCTAACGTAACCCCGCGGATATCTTCACCGTCTATCGTGATTCGGCCGCTCTTAATATCATAGAACCGGCCAATCAGGTTAATGATCGTACTTTTACCAGAACCTGTATGACCTACGAGCGCGATCGACTGTCCTGCTTGAACATCCAGATCAATACCTTTTAGTGCAGCCCGGCCTTTTTCATATTCAAAAATGACCTTTTCAAAGTTAATATCCCCACGAATCGTTCCCATTGGCTTAGCACCAGGATTATCTTGCACCGCCGGTTGCTCATCCAAATATTCAAAGATCCGTTCCGAGGAAGCCATTGCCACAAGCAGCTGATTGTACATCTGCCCAAGGCGATTAATCGGGTCCCAGAAATTGCTGACATAAGAACTGAATGCTACCAGCATACCTACTGTGAGTTCTCCAGATTGGATCAGATAAGCCCCCAGCCAAAAGAGGATCATTGTTCCAAAACCACCTGTGACCTCAATAATCGGACCGAACGCCTGGTTCATCGCAGAGGCTTTGTTCCAGGATTTTTTGCTGTCGGTATTCATAACATCGAAATAATTCATGTTTTCTTGTTCTTGGGTGTAGGCTTGTGTGACTCTGATTCCCTGAATCGATTCATTTAAATGAGAATTAATTCTGGAGTTCTTCATCCGCACATCCTGCCAAGCGATCCGAATCTTTTGGCGCAGCTTAGTTGAAACAAAGAACATAATCGGAACCGTAACCATTACTGCAAGACCTAGCTTCCAGTTAATCACTAGCAGAATAATGGTAATCCCCATAAGCTGCACGCAGTCAATCATCAGATTGACAACCCCGTTTGTGAACAGATCCTGCAGAGAGTTGATATCATTGGTTACCCGTACTAATACCGAGCCTGCCGGACGTTTATCAAAGAAGTTAAAGGAGAGCTTCTGAATATGCTTGAACAAATCTGAGCGCAAATCATAAATCACTCTTTGGCCTATGATGTTCGTGTATTTAATCCGGTACACTCCCGCAATCCATTGAATCAGATATAAGACGATTACCCCTGCTGTAAGCGAATAAAGCAGTGATAAGCTGGGATTCCCTACCTTTGGCGCAATTGCACGGTCAATGGCTAAACTTGTTAGGAACGGGACGGTCAACTTCGTGATGGTTCCCAGAATCATCATGATGGACACCAATGGAAGCATCTGCTTTGCATAAGGCTTCATGTACCCGAACAGTCTGGTGAATTGCTTCCAGTCAAAAGCCTTATCGATGACATCATCATCTTTGTATACAAAACGTTCATCCAGCTCTTGCTGCTCGGCTGCTTTATTTTTTGCTCCCGTAGCGGTCATTGGTTTGGCTTCAAGTTTCATATGCCTCACTCCTCCCCTCTTCCGGTCGCTCTGGCCAGATAATCAGCATACTGTATCCGGTATACATCCTGATAAGGACCCGGCACTTCAATTAGCTCTTTATGGGTACCACGCTGCTGCACATGACCTTCGTTCATGACGATAATCTGATCCGCATGGCGCAAGGAGGAGATCCGATGGGCAATAATAAGTGTAGTGCGCCCCTTCATGACCTCTTGGAATCCGGCTTGAATCTCGTGCTCCGTCTCCATATCGACTGCACTGGTCGCATCATCGAGGATAAGAATCCGCGGATTCTTAAGCAGCGCTCTAGCGATGGCAATCCGTTGCTTTTGTCCACCGGAAAGACCCATTCCGCGCTCACCCACCACAGTGTCATAACCGTCTTCCATCTCCATGATGAAATCATGGGCTTTGGCAAGTTGTGCAGCTCGGATAATTTCTTCCATGCTTACATTCTTCAACCCATAGGAGATGTTGTTGCGAATTGAGGAGGAGAACAGGAAGGTCTCCTGAAAGACCGTCGCGATCTGTGAACGCAAGCTGCGAACATTGTATTCTCTGATGTCCATCCCATCCAGTGTGATGCTGCCTTCATTAACGTCATAAGCACGCATCATCAGCTGTGTAATGGTCGATTTACCAGAGCCCGTACCTCCAAGGAACCCTATAACCGCACCAGATTTGGCCTCAAAATCAATGTCTGTAACCGCAGGCATTTTGTTCCCATAAGCAAATGTGACGTGATTAAACGCTACATCTCCCTTAACCTCAGAAGGTACCAGTTCACGGGCGTTCTCTTTATCCTTCACATCAATATTCTGATTAAGTACTTCCAATACACGTTCTCCCGATGCTTTGGACTGTGTATAGTTATTAATATGGAATCCAAGACCCCAAATCGGTCCAATGATGTACCAAATTAAGCTGAAAAAAGCAACCAGTTCGCCTAGTGACATTTTCCCCTTAATAACTAACGTTCCACCTACTCCAAGCAGAATAGCTGCACTGATCGATGCTAAAAACTCCATCGCCGGAAAAAACTTACTCCAGAGCTCAGCGGCAAAAATCTGGTTATTCTTATAACGTTCGTTGCGGTGTGAGAATTTCTCTACTTCATGAGCCTCTCTCGCAAATGATTTGACGGTGCGCACACCCGTGATATTCTCCTGTACAGCCGTTGTCAGAGAACTGAGTGCAAGACGCATCTCTTGAAAGGCCGGGTGAATCTTAGACTCGAATTTTAGCGCAATAAACGCCAGGATTGGCATCGTAATCAAAGTTACTAGAGTAAGCTGCCAATTGAGTGAGAACATCATAATCGAACCAAAAATGACCATAAAAAAGACATTCAGCAACTGAGCAAAACCGAAACCGATAAAGTTACGAATCGCTTCCAAATCTCCGGTTAGCCGGGACATCAAATCTCCCGTTTTCGCGGTATCATAATAACGGAAAGATAGGAATTGCAGCTTCTCATAACAAGCATTACGCAGCCGGTATGCAAGAAAGTTACCTAGCCGTCCTCCAAAAAATCCATGTGCAAACTGCAGGCATGCTTTTACTATTACTACAGCTAACACGCTCAATGCGAGCACTGGCACCTCTGTAAACTTAAGTGGCACAATAACATCATCGATCAGCTTTCTTAACAAATTGGGGGTAATCAGCCCCACTGCAGTTGCAGCGGCCAAACATATAATCGAAAGAATCAGAAAATGCAGCTTCTCCCGATAATAACCGCGCAGTTGCCTGAGAACATCCATATCTCTCCTCCTTAAGGCTTACTTAGTAAGCAATTTTTTGTATAAAACAAATGTTACATCGTAAGCTAGCTTTTTTTAGCGCTTACAATTTAGTGACTTTAAGCAGTGTATCATCCATAATTTAATGCGGCAAAGGGGAGAATTGCGCGTTTTTGCGGTTATTTCGGAAAAAAGCAGCATCTACATGATATAAAGGACCCTCGTTATCTTAAAATGCTCGTGTTTCCTCCTTAATCCTGATGAATTAAGAATCTACATGATTATTGTAATCATCGTGTAATATTAGGAGGACCTTTATTCGGTTTTTTGCATAATTATTGGAATTTATTCCGGGATACGAAGAGTTCACTTTTTCGCCGTCTTAAATTTGCGTCAGATGTAAAACTTTTACCACAATTTACCGTAATATAGTAATACAACACTTTTTACTTATATTATGGAGGGGAACTATATTGAAAAAGCAGCTTGTTTTATCTTGTATTATCGCCATTATCCTTCTTTCAGGGTGTAGCAATACAAATAACATTAACCCTACGGACGCAAACACTGCGATCAACGAATCTAAAAACTTGTTTAATTTCGGGGAAATCTCCTCAAAAACTGATACAGCACCCTCACCTGAAAAAATGCTAAGAGAAATAAGCAATTTTGTTATTGCTGACATTTGGAATGTGGGGTTTGTAGATGTTATCTCATACACTAGAAGTGGTACAAGCAGTACAGGAGCGAGCATGGACATTGACTTTACGATCGAACAGCTTGGCAAAGCCATGGAAGAGAAAAAAGAATACGATACATATATGAACGAGTTAGATATTAAGTATGATTCTATAAAAAAAATATGGGCCAAGCTTTCCCCAGAAATTGATCTTTTATATAAACAGATCCAGGAGACACCTCCAAAAGCAAACGATAACAGCTTAAAACTTGATGCAGGTAAATTTAATCAATATTCAGAGGCTTTTAGTAAAGAAGTGAATGATCTGGCAAAACAGTAGCCTATACCATATAAAAACCCCCGCCAAGTGATTGGCGGGGGTTCTGTTTATAATTGGGTTTTAGCAGCGTTTCATATAATCAACCCGCTATCTGTTTGTATCTTACACACCATTCTATTTTTTCTCTCATAAAATATAAAATCTACAATGAGAGGTTAGGTGAATAGGATGAGTATACAGTTTCTTGATATGCGAATTTCACAGGGCAGCACTATGGATGCACAAAGTCTTAATTTAGTTCGTTCAAGTGCAATTTTCGGTGACATTGGACTTCAGACAGTAAATGTTACACCTGCAAATGCAGGCTTAGTGAGAGTCACATTGAATGCTTTTGCCAGACTTAGTGTTGATGTCAGCATTATAGTTCAGAATGATGTTACTTTTAGTATTTACCGCAATAATATATTAATTTTTAGTACAACCTACCCCGGAAACATTAATAATACAACGACCCAATATGAAATGGTTGGAATCACCGCTGTCGACTATCCGCCTTCAACCGATGTGCTTACCGGCCAGATCCAATACACCATTGTAGCATCAGCGATTAGAACGGCATCTCTGGGAGCCAGATCCTTCAGTGGAATTGCCGTTGCCGGAAATGGATAATAAAAAATATTAAAGGTGTGTCCCCGGAGCATTCGGGGATTTTTTCAATTGTGCCAATAAAAAAGCATCCGTAGAAAAATATCTACGGATGCTTTGAAGAAATATAAGCGTTGGGAGGACAAGCCTCCATTCATAAGCGCTCTTATTAACCGATAGAACCTTCCATCTCGAACTTGATCAGACGGTTCATTTCGACCGCATATTCCATCGGCAGTTCTTTTGTGAACGGCTCGATGAAGCCCATGATGATCATTTGAGTCGCTTCTGCTTCTGTGAGGCCACGGCTCATCAGGTAGAACAGTTGCTCCTCAGAAACTTTAGACACGGTTGCTTCATGCTCAAGAACGATGTTATCGTTCATGATTTCATTGTAAGGAATAGTATCCGAAGTGGACTCATTATCCAAAATCAGCGTATCACATTTAATGTTCGATTTCGCACCTTCTGCTTGACGGCCGAAGGAAGCTAGACCACGGTAAGTTACTTTACCGCCATGTTTACTGATGGATTTCGATACAATGGTGGATGTTGTATCTGGAGCCAAATGGATCATCTTGGCACCCGCATCCTGATGCTGGTCTTTACCTGCTACCGCGATGGATAGTACTGAACCTTTAGCACCACGGCCTTTAAGAACAACCGCAGGGTATTTCATGGTCAGCTTGGAACCGATGTTACCATCGACCCATTCCATAGTAGCATTCTCTTCTGCAACCGCACGTTTCGTAACGAGGTTGTAGATGTTTGGAGCCCAGTTCTGGATTGTGGTATAACGAACGCGAGCGTTCTTCATACACAAGATTTCAACAACCGCACTGTGCAGAGAGTTCGTGCTATAGATTGGAGCAGTACATCCTTCTACGTAGTGCACGAAGCTGTCTTCATCAGCAAGGATCAAAGTACGTTCGAATTGTCCCATGTTCTCAGAGTTAATACGGAAGTAAGCCTGCAAAGGAACTTCACATTTCACACCTTTAGGAACATAGATGAAGCTGCCGCCTGACCAAACTGCACTGTTAAGTGCGGCAAACTTATTATCGGTTGGAGGGATGATCGTCCCGAAATATTTTTTCAGAAGCTCTGGGTGCTCACGCAATGCAGTGTCGGTATCTGTAAAAATAACCCCTTGATCTTCAAGGCTCTTCTGCATGCTGTGATAGACTACCTCAGATTCATATTGTGCCGAAACGCCGGCGAGGAACTTCTGTTCCGCTTCCGGAATCCCCAGCTTATCAAAGGTTTCTTTGATTTCGGAAGGAACTTCTTCCCAAGTCTTCCCTTGCTTCTCTGAAGGTCTTACATAGTATTGAATATCCTCGAAGTCCAAATCATCCATATTGCCGCCCCATGTTGGCATTGGCATTTTACGGAACTGCTCCAAAGATTTCAAGCGGAAGTCAAGCATCCACTGTGGTTCATTTTTGATTGCTGAAATTTCTTTAACAATTTCGGCCGTCAAACCTTTACCAGACTGGAATATCGATTTATGCTCATCACGGAACCCGTACTGGTATTCTTCCATATCAGGCGCTTTCTTAGCCATGGTGTCAGCCTCCTTGTTCTACTGTTATTTATGTTGCTCTTCTTCGTCAATTCCTTTACGAAGTGCGTTCCAAGCCAGTGTTGCGCATTTGATCCGCGCAGGGAATTTATTCACACCCGAAAGGGCTTCAATGTCTTCGTAATCTCCAAAATCCACGTCTTCACCCTTCATCAGTAAGGAGAAGTTATCAGCCAGTTCAAGCGCACGTTCAACCGTTTGTCCTTTGATCGCCTCAGTCATCATCGAAGCCGATGACATACTGATCGAACAGCCTTCACCATTATAACGGGCATCCTTTACGATTCCATCCACTACCTTAAGCTGAAGAGTAATCCGGTCACCACAGGTTGGGTTATTCAGTTCAATTTTTAGAGCATCATCTTCAAATGAACCGCGATTTCGAGGACTTTTATAATGATCCATAATTACGCGTCTGTATAAGTCATCCAAGTTCATAGCTGAAGTACTCCTTTGTCTTGATTAAAGCGTCCACCAGTCGATCTACATCATGCTCGTTATTATACAGATAAAAGCTTGCACGTGCTGTAGAGCTGGCTTCCAGCCAGCGCATCAGCGGCTGACAGCAGTGATGCCCGGCGCGGATGGCAATGCCTTCCGCATCTAGCACTGTAGCGACATCATGCGGGTGAACGTCACCCAGATTAAAGGTGACAACGCCGACTTCACGATTTCGAGGACCATAAATGTTCAGACCCTCGATCTCTGACAGACGTTGCTCTGCATACGCTGCAAGAGCTTTCTCATGGCGGTGTATCTCATCCAAACCGATTTCTTGTAAGAAATCAATGGCTGCACCTAGACCAACAGCACCAGCTATGATCGGCGTACCGCCTTCAAACTTCCAAGGCAGTTCTTTCCATGTGGATTCATAAAGACCCACATCATCGATCATCTCGCCACCGAATTCGACGGGCTCCATGGCTTCGAGAAGTGCTCTCTTGCCATACAAAGCGCCAATTCCGGTTGGTGCGAGCATTTTATGACCAGATAGTGCATAGAAATCACAATCCAGATCCTGCACATCGACCTTCATATGTGGTGTGCTTTGTGCACCATCTACGACAATTACTGCACCATGACGATGAGCAATAGCCGCAAGCTCTTTAATAGGATGAGTTACTCCCATAACGTTGGATACATAAGCGATAGCAACGATTTTGGTTTTATCCGTAATCGTCTGCTCGGCAGCTTCCAACGTAACCGTTCCATCAGGTTGCAACGGTATATATTTTAATGTAGCACCGGTCTTCTTAGCGAGCTGCTGCCATGGAATCAGATTACTATGATGCTCCATTAAGGTGATGACGATTTCGTCGCCTTCACCCACAGCAGAGGGTCCGTAAGAAGAGGCCACAAGATTTAAGGCTGTAGTTGTTCCGCGTGTAAAGATAATTTCTTTAGTGCTGCGGGCGTTAATAAACTTAGCTAGCTTCTCCCGGGCTCCCTCGTAGGCATCGGTTGCTCGGCTGCCTAAAGTATGGACGCCACGGTGTACGTTGGCGTTATCCCACTCATAATACGACTTGACCGCCTCAATTACTTTCCGAGGCTTCTGTGAAGTAGCAGCACTGTCCAGATAGACCAGTGGATGTCCGTTCACATTTTGGTTCAGTATGGGAAATTGCTCCCGGATGGCGTTGCTAATCATTGCACTAACTTCCTTTCCACAAGAGATTGGAGCTGATTGCGCAGTCCCTCCAGTGGAATTTGTGACACAACAGGAGCCAAGAAGCCGTAGATGATCAGAGTCTCTGCATCATGCCGTGTAATTCCGCGGGACATTAGGTAAAAGACTTGCTCGTGATTGACCTGTCCTACGGAAGCGGCATGGCCGGCTGTAACATCATCTTCATCAATAAGCAGGATCGGATTGGCGTCACCACGGGCTTTTGGACTCAGCATCAATACTTTTTCCGTTTGCTGGCCGTCCGCTCTAGTAGCACCTTTCTCAATCTTGGTGATTCCGTTGATGATAGAAGTAGCAGAATCACGCATAACTGCACGAGTGATCATGTCACTTGGTGTGCTTTTGCCAAAATGCTGAGCTTGAGTGGTGTAATTAAGTTTCTGTGATCCCGTACCTACTGCAATTACTTTAGCATCGGAGCTAGAACCGTTGCCTTTAAGCACAGACTTGGTATCACTCGCAGTATCTCCGTAGTTCATCTCACCAACGATCCATTCGATGACTCCGTCATTCTCAACAACAGCCCGGCGATAAGTTACATCTGTAGTATCTACACCAAGCTGATGCACTGTAGCATAACGAACTTTAGCGCCAGCGCCCACGAATACCTCTACCGCACCATTGTGTAGTCCAGCTTCTTCTTTATCCGATACGTAGTTGTCTACATAGGTTACGGAACTGTTAGTATCAGCTACGACCAGAATGTGTGGAACAAAAGTCGCTTCCGCATCATCCGTTAACAGCACTGCTTGAAGCGGAGTTTCAATAACAACATTCTTAGGAACATAGAGGAATACTCCACCATTCCACAATGCAGCATGAAGCGCTGCGATAGAATGTTCGTCTGGCTGAATGGCTTTATGCAAGTAACGTTGAACCAAATCTCCGTGTTCTTTAACAGCTGTCTGTAGATCTGTAAAAATAACACCCTGTTCTGCAAGCTCAGGAGCGATACGTGTATATACTGCACCAGAGTTGCGTTGAATAATCAGGCTGCCTTCCTCCTGATCCTTGATCAAGGAAGAAATAGATGCAGGTGCATCACTTAGCGAAGCAAAAGGTTCACTTGCTTTATAGCTACCATAATTATTGACATTCCAACGATCAATCCGTGTCTTCTCTAATTTAGGCAGTGTCAGAGTAGCTGCCAATTCTAGTGCCTTCAAGCGGCTTTCTTTCAGCCAACCCGGTTCGCCGCTGCTGTGCGATAATTCGCTCAAGCGTTCGGCATCCACCGGAAGAATGGTCTGTGTCGTCATAGTGGTCTCCTCCTTCCTGGCGTTTCTTACGCTTCTTGCCCTACAGTTTCATCTTCAATTCCGAGTTCTTCTTTAATCCATTCATAACCCTCTGCTTCCAGACGCTGTGCAAGCTCTGGACCACCGGATTTCACGATTCTACCTTGCATCATAACGTGAACATAATCAGGTTTGATGTAGTTCAAAAGACGTTGATAGTGGGTAATAACTAAGAAGCCGCGTTCTTCGCTCCGCATGGAGTTTACGCCTTCAGCTACAATTTTCAAAGCATCAATATCAAGACCGGAGTCAATTTCGTCCAAGATCACGATTTTTGGATCCAGCATCATCATTTGTAGAATTTCATTACGTTTCTTCTCACCACCGGAGAAGCCTTCGTTCAAGTAACGGTGTAAAAACTCAGGGTTCATATCTAGTTCTTTCATCTTTGCTTCCATTTGGCGAATAAAACGAATCAACGAGATTTCGCTTCCCTCTTCACGACGGGAATTAATGGCAGAACGCAAGAAGTCGGAGTTAGTTACTCCAGAGATTTCGCTTGGATATTGCATTGCAAGGAAAAGACCTGCACGTGCGCGTTCATCAACAGCCATCTCCAGAAGATCTTCACCATCAAGAGTTGCAGTTCCATCAGTTACTTCGTATTTAGGATGACCCATTAGCGCCGAAGCCAAAGTACTTTTACCTGTACCGTTTGGTCCCATGATGGCGTGAATTTCGCCACCTTTCATTTGAAGGTTAATCCCCTTCAAAATTTCTTTCCCCTCAATCGTCGCTTTAAGACCCTCAATGACAAATTCTGCTGCCATAATATTATTCCCTCCATTGATCGATTTGCGAAATCAAAAGTTGTATTGAAACAGGATAATCCTGATTCCCAGCACAATTAGATTTTCTATCACATTATAATTATTATAAATTGAATCACAATGATTATCAATGATTCTCACTAATTTTATATCAAACCTTGTTTTTTTACAAATTTCTCTTTAGCTAATCACTTGTGACTCAGAGAAGATTTTCATTAAACATAAGACTACGCAAAAATAAGACTTCCCGCAGGAAGCCTTATTCAAACTGCTTAATGATTAGCTAAGAAACGAACGTAGCATCCATTGGTGTTTCTCCAGATCACTACGGATTTTAATGAACATATCTGAGGTTGGCTGATCCTTGGTTTCTTCGGCAAGCTCGATGCCTTCTGTCAGCTCTTCAGAGATGGTGGCGAAGTCTTCAATCAGAGACTGAACCATTCCCCGTGTATCTTCCTTACCTGTAGCTTCTTGAATTGTAGCTAATTCCAAATATTCTTTCAATGTTGCTGCCGGACTGCCTTTGATGGTTAGCAAGCGTTCTGCTACTTCATCCATGTGAAGGGTTACTTCATTATATAATTCCTCAAATTTCACATGAAGGGAGAAAAACTGTTCTCCTTTGACATACCAATGAAAGTTATGAATTTTTACGTACAGGACATTTAAGTTAGCAACCTGACGATTCATGATCTGTTCCAGTGAAGTTGTATTTACTTTATTCGATGCTTTAGCCATGAGATGATCCCTACCTTATCCATTATATTTACCGGTTACTATTTCCTTCGTCCGGTAGTAACTTGTCTATTCTTAATTTACCCTTTTACCTGTAATACGAAACAAGGAGAAGCCTTCCATAACACCTTTATTTGTACTAGCATGAGCAAAGACACACCCGATTATGCTTAAATGTGAATACTTGCACACAAACAAAAAGGGCCTAAGCCCCGTTTGTTTGGAATTGTTGAATTTTCCGGTCAGACCATAAGAAGTAACGCTTCCGCACCCGTCATACCTGGTACGATGCCAAGACTCTCTGCTTCTATCGTTACAGACTCCAACGGGGCAGCTAAAAGCTGGGCAAGCGTCCGTACACCCACCGCACGAGCTGCGATGATATGCCGATCACTAAGTGTTTCATTGAGGAGACCGACATCCAGTGCACCGCACATAATATAACCTCGGTTCGTGCTGATGGAGAGCAGTGTAGTTTTGGGAAGCTTAACCTCTACCCCGATCAGCGTATGTTCACCTACTGTAATAGGCTCCATAGTAACCAATAGCAGCACCTCCTTTTTTTCACTATCCACGTTGTATATGTATGCTAATTTTCCTGTGGGTGTGCTGACGGTAGTCCTATGCCTAGTATAAAATGCAGTATAATAGTCCCTATTCCAGTAGTCCTGGGTATATGAATATTGCATGTTTAATGTTATAGTTAATTACATTCCTGTAACCATTCAGAGATGTTCTAAACGAAAAGCTGGGGGATTTATGGACGAGAAACTACAACGCACAGACGGCAATTATTTATTTAACGTCGACATCCTGATTAATGCCCGTACCAACCCGCTTGCACTGCAATTTCTGCTCGAAATGTTGAACAATAAT
Source organism: Paenibacillus sp. FSL E2-0190 (assembly GCF_037992965.1). Classification (NCBI taxonomy): domain Bacteria; kingdom Bacillati; phylum Bacillota; class Bacilli; order Caryophanales; family Paenibacillaceae; genus Paenibacillus; species Paenibacillus sp. FSL E2-0190. The sequence goes on along the minus strand of NZ_CP150306.1, from coordinate 2,064,288 downwards.
GACCATATCACAGATTTCAACATTAACTCCGGTCTTGAATTAGGGAGAACCATTGACAGCTTGCTACGCTCCGCTAAACTAGCTTTGAATCAAAACTCTGCTCCTCCCATTTCATTAAAGCTGCCTCCAAAATCTACGAAGAAGCAGCTGGATACACCGATAAAAAAACAGGCAGAAACGCCTGCACAGCAAACGGCCATTGAGACGCCAGCTGATGCATACGGGAAGATTCGTCAGTATATTCAGAATAATCAATTGGTACGTTTACGAGCGAACCGGTACGGGAAACAAGTGTCCATGCCCTGTCGTATTTTAAACTTTGATGAAGCAGCCAACTCTATAAGTGTCTACCATGTGGATGAGAAGCAGGTGTACAGCTTTAATCTAAATGAAATCGACGAGTTTCTGTAAGCGCATGCGTTACAAGCCAATAAGCACCCTCCCTCTTTGGGGAACAGGTGCTTATTGGTCTTTCTTTTTTTTTAACAACTAAGACGACTTTTTACGTGAAAATCCCTCTATCGCAAGGCATAACCAGCCAATTATAAAGCATACCCCACCGATAGGTGTAATCGCTCCTAGCACCTTAATTCCGGAGATACTCAGAACATACAAACTGCCAGAGAACAAAATGGTACCTGCAATTAACAATCGGCCCGCCCAACGCAATCGGGCACTTTCGCCCCATTGGCCCACAGCCAGTGCGATGAGAATTACCCCCAGCGCATGTACCAAGTGATACTGCACACCAGTCTCATATACCTTCATATAGTCTTCACTGATCACTGGTTTTAGTAGATGGGCACCGAAAGCACCAATTCCTACTGCCAGCATTGCTAGCACAGCCCCCCAGGCCATAAATTTCCGTTGCAAATGATTACACCCCCTTAATTTTAGACTCATTCTATCATAACGTAATGCCAGTTCCTATTTCCAGCAGTCATTTTTTATTTTGCCTCATTCAGGGGTTGCTTTTTTAGCATCAATATGAAAAAGTGGATATTAACAACATTTTCATTCTAATCTCTCAAGGAGTGCAAACCATGGACTTAAATTCTCTGTCAAAATCAGACGTACCTGCGGCAGAGGTGGGAAATCCCAACCCTCATCCGGATTACCCAAGCGCTGATTTATCATCTACGCATCAAAAAGTAGAACATGATCTTCAACATTCTGGACCTGGTATTGCTTCGTTCATTATCTGTCTCGTGTCGATCATCGGCTATGCAGCCATCTTTATCTCTATTATAATGAAGTCTTCTTCATTGGTTAATGAGAATTCCGAACTATTAAGCCAGTCCTCGCAATTCATAATGCTTCTAGGATTAACGGTTATTATTCTGGCTGCTCTTAATGTAATCGGTGTAGTCATCGGCATCATTGGGCTTTCCATTCGGAAACGTCGCAAGGTGTTTGGCATTATTGGCACGATAGTCAATGGTGTTATTATCTTACTCTTTATGCTGCTTATTACAACCTTCCTAGTCAATGCTGGAACGCTTTAAGCTTCTTTTAAACATGCTAACTTCATTAAAAAGGGTATCCCAACAACTTTGAGCGGGTTGTGAGGATACCTTTATTTATGTATGAATCTAAAATCTGCATTGGGGAGTCCTCATCTTCATCCGCGGCTCACGGACTCAGATGACGTTATTTACGTTTTTTTCGCCTTTGGAGCACAGTTTCGGACCCCAGTGACGCTATTGCATGGAAAAAGGATCCTATTGGGCGGTTTTTATGGCAATAGCTGCGATGGGGTCCGATAGCGAATCAAATGTGGGGAAAAGCTGCGTTTAAGGGCTGCTAGGTCCGATAATGCTGATTCCGATGATGCTAATTCCGATAATCTGGATCCTATCCCTCATCCGCGGCTTGCGGACTCAGGAGACGTTATTTACGTTTTTTTCGCCTTTGGAGCATAGTTTCGGACCCCAGTGTCGCTATTGCATGGAAAAAGGACCATATTAAGCGGTTTTCATGGCAATAGCTGCGATGGGGTCCGATAGCGAATCAAATGTGGAGAAAAGCTGCGTTTAAGGGCTGCTGGGTCCGATAATGCTGAGTTTTCCCCGTCATCCGCGGCTCACGGACTCAGATGACGTTATTTACGTTTTTTTCGCCTTTGGAGCACAGTTTCGGACCCCAGTGACGCTATTGCATTAAAAAAGGATCATATTGAGCGATTTTCATAGAAATAACTGCTATGGGGTCCGATAGCGAATTAAATGTAGGGAAAAGCTGCGTTTAAGGGCTGCTGAGTCCAATATAGGTGCTACTAGTTCCGTTAGTGGTGCTGCTAGTTCCAATAGTGTGGCTCCTAATCCATAATGGTGCTAGGTATGCGGACTGTGATCGATCAAACAAAGTCTAGTGTTTGAGCAAGAACTATGCTTAAAAAATACGAGGGTGTCCCAGCAACCACTATATGATTGCTAAGACACCCTCTACTTGCAAATCAATACATTCAATTATTTTGCTAGAGCCAGCTTTGTCAGCACACGTTGCTTGACGGACGGATCGCCCTCCACTGCTTTTTCCACGTATTCAATAACTACGGAATCATCTGAATTCAAAGTATCAAGTATACTCTCCATTCCAGCTGAAATCTCAAAAGCGGTTGGACCTTCTTTTGTCGCAATCTCAACGGAATGACTATCTATTTGTCCGATATAAACGGCCGTCATTTTTATTGTTTTTCCTTCAGCTTTTGGAGTAGAACTAGGTTTAGCTGTGCTCGGATTTTCGGTTGGTGTGGCTGTACTTGGGTTCTCAGTAGGAACGGGAGTGCTTGGAGCTTCTGTAGGCTCAGCTGTGCTTGCGCTCTCGGTTGGAGTTGGAGAAGGTGTTGCAGTCGGTTCTCCTGAAGTCTGTGCCGAATTATTCCCACCGCAAGCGGTTAAGGCAAATGTTAAGGCAGCAATCGCTGCTATGGCGGGTAATGAACGTTGTTTTTTCATGTTGAGTGCCTCCTCTATGTGGCGATTATTTTCAAAGTCATCTTCATAAGTATACTCTTATAACGTTAACCACTCTATGAAAGTTTCATATGAAGTAATTTTAGATAACTTCCAGCCTCTATTAGGCATCCGTCGGATGCAGGCTACAGCGGTATTAATACAATAGTGTGAGCCTGATTTATCCCAAAGGAGTGAGCCCCTTGAAAATCGATATCGGCTGTGGATCTAATAAGGAAGCAGGTTATCTCGGGATCGATCGGATCGCGGGTCCTGTTGTAGATATTGTCTGTGATATTTGCCAAGAGATTCCTCTCCCTGACAATAGCGCTGAGTTTGTTATGGCTAGCCGTGTACTGCCTTATGTGGACAATTTATTCGCAGCCATGGCGGAAATTCACAGAATTAGCATCCATAAAGCAGTTGTTTGCATTCTAGCACCCTATGCCCACAGCTTTGCCCATATGTCCAATCCTTCCTTTAAGCAGAAGTTTGACGAATATACCCCCCGGCATTTTACAGGATCCTTCTTCCAACCCCCATCCGGTCCAGTATGCCCAGCTATTCCAGACTACCCTGTACCCGCACCACCCTTCGATTATCGGTTGCTGCGGATGGAGTTATTCTATCAACACCCTTATGAAGATCCGCTTTACGAAACTGAAGAACTAGAAATACTAAAGACCCTTCAAGCAAATGTAGTGCATGAAATCATGTACCATTTTGTCGTAGTCAAGCACAATATCACTGATCAGGAGCTGGAGCTGATGAGCAGAAGTCATTATCCTGAACCTCATGTTCTTGTCGAACGAAGACTTAAATCACAAAACAGACATTTTTTTCTATAATTTTAAGATGGGACATACACTAATACCCATTTTGTATCATAGGCTAACATACAGGTATTAACTGTGCCGTCCTAACTATAGGACGGTTCACTTTTGGCCAAAATCAACCTCGAAGGAGGTGAGAATCATTCCACTAGTCGTACGGGCAACGATCAATGCGACCGGTGCTATCACATTTACCGGCAACACGCTTGGACTTAGCCGCTCCGATACGATCGGAGTGCCAGGGACACTAGACAGCATCGGTGGCTTTACTACTGTTAATACTTCATCGACATTTGGTTCCTATCCTAGCGGAACTACTAGTCTTTATACAAGCAACAGTTCAGCAGCCATACTGGTCCTACCATCTGGCAGCACAGTGCTGTATGCAGAACTGATATGGGGCGGTACCTATATTAACGGAACCGTTAACCTCAGTTCGGCCATTAACAATCCTGTCTCCCTAATAACTCCTGCTGGCACTACATTCAGCGTTACTCCCGATTCAGCAACGAGCAACGTAGTCGATTTGGGAGGTGGTGCATCAGCATATGTTCGTTCCGCCAACGTGACCAGCATTATCCAACAAGGCGGCGCCGGCACCTACACCACTGGCGGTGTAGTGGGTACGATTGTTATCCCTAGTGATTCCACGGCCAACCATGCTGGCTGGACATTAGGCGTAATCTACCAAAATACAGCCTTACCTTTTCGCAATATGTCCCTACGGGCAGGTGCAATACTTGTACAGGCAACCTCAGCCCCAGTTTCAACTACGATCACAGGCTTCGCAACACCAATTACAGGTGCGCTTGGCGGCAGAGCGTTATTCAGCGCACAGGAGGGGGATGCCAACCGTTCGGGGGATCAAGCGTTATTTGGTCCAACCTCGGCTACACTTGTTGCTTTATCGGGACCAAACAACTTTGCCAACAACTTTTTTGCGTCACAGATTAACAATGATGCAGGTAATCTAAACACAACAGGTACCTTTGGAAACCGCAATCAAATAAACGGAAACCCAGGGACCAACATTATCGGCGGCCGTCAAGGCTGGGATATTACCAATGTTGACGTCTCCGCACGGCTGATAAACAATCAATCTTCAGCCGTATTACAATTAACCACCTCAGGCGATGCTTATGTACTCAACGGTAATGCCATACAGGTTGATATCAATGCTCCTAAAATAAACCTCACTAAAAGCGCTAATGTAGCCGGCCCCATAGTCGGTGATACGGTAACTTATACGGTGACTGTCAGTAATACAGGAACAGCGGGAGCAGCAAGTGTCGTTTTATCAGATGCGCTGCCGGCAGGATCCACTTTTGTAACTGGAAGCGTAGTCGTTGCTGGCGTCGTAAGGCCTACTTTTGATATTACAGCAGGAATCCCATTAGGCTCATTAGCTTTAAGCAGTTCAATAACGGTTACATATCAAGCCAAAGTCACTTCATTGCCGCCAAGTCCACAAAATATCGCAAATACTGCCAACGCTGCCTTTACGTTTCAAAGTGTAGCCGGAGGCCCTATCATGACGGGGGTCATTCCATCTAATACAGTAACCTTACCTGTATATTCACCCGTCCTTAACATTGTGAAATCAGCCAATACCACCAATGCTACGGTTGGAGATCAGATCACCTATACCCTTCAAATCACGAACACAGGAAATATCGGCGCGGTAACAACACTTACGGATAACATTCCTTCAGGCAGCTCTTACGTCGCAGGCAGCTTCACCGTCAATGGAAATCCTATCGCTGGTAACCCTGCCACGGGGATTGCTATCGGTACGGTTGCCGCCGGTGGCAGTTCTACTGTTCAATTTCGGGTCATCGTGAATAGTCTTCCCTCACCGCCGCAGTTGGTTGACCAAGCAAGCGCCGCTTATACGTTTCAAGTTCCAGATGGGCGAACGGTAGCTGGTTCTGCCTCGTCCAACACTTTGTCTATTCCCGTTACAACACCCAATGTTACCGTAGTCAAAAGCGCTGGATTCACCGACGTAACTGTCGGAGATATACTGCTCTACACCTCAGTAATCAGTAACAACGGAATTGCAGCAGTTACCAACGTTTCACTCTCAGATACCATACCTGCGGGTACATCGCTGGTTCCCGGAAGTGTCACCGTCGCCGGTGTATCACAACCCTCAGCTAATCCTGGAACAGGGATTGCTGTCGGTACCATCGCTCCCGGAAGCTCCGTTGCCGTCACTTTTCAAGTCAACGTTATCTCATTACCAAGTCCCGCTCAGCTATTGAATAAATCTAGTGCCTCTTTTAGCTCGGGTGCTTTTACTGGCATTTCAGTCTCAAACACGACTACAACTCCCGTGTATCAGCCTGTAATCCAAATTGCAAAAAGCTCGAACGTTTCCAGTGCAACTGTAGGTGGCAATATTCTTTATACGTTAAATGTTCAGAATTCAGGGAATATCGGGGCGGCTGTAACCCTGAGCGACAATATTCCTTCAGGAAGCGCCTTTGTCTCGGGAAGTGTAACTGTTAACGGTGTTGCTAGACCTGCCGACTCTCCACTTACAGGAATTAACTTAGGCACTTTAGCTTCTGGGGCAGCTGTTCCTGTGACCTTTCTTGTCTCTGTACAATCTCTGCCTGCTCCACCTGTTCTGAATAATCAAGGCAGTAGCAATTACACCTACCAACTGCCAAGTGGAAGATCATTCTCCGGGACCAGTCTATCCAATACCCTAACCATTCCGGTCTCCGCTCCAAACATTACACTAACCAAAACTGCAAATCTAACTAATGTAGCGGTTGGAGAAAATCTTACTTATTCAGTCATAGTGTCCAACCCAAGCAACGTCACTGTTACTAACGTTGTTGTCTCTGACCCTATTCCTACGGGGGGAGCTTTTGTAGCAGGCAGTGTGACTGTCAACGGTTCGACGGTTGCAGCGGCTAACCCAAGTACAGGTATAGCAATCGGAAGTATCGCCGCGGGCAGCTCTGTCACGGTGTCTTTTAGAGTGAATGTTGCTTCCTTGCCAAGTCCAGCACAGTTTACAAACAGAGCCAGCGCCTCCTTCACCTCTGGGGCGTTCACCGGTTCTTCGCTCTCAAACACGATAGTAACACCTGTATTTCAGCCCATCCTTAGTATGGTCAAAAGCGCCAATGCAGCACAGGCATCTGTAGGGGGATCTCTCTCATACTCCATCCTGATCAGCAACACCGGGAATATTGCAGCTACTCTATTAGTAACTGATATCCTGCCACCCCAAGCCGTGTTTGACACGAATAGTGTCATTATTGGAGGAACACCTTTGCCCGGATATAATCCGGCAACTGGCATTCCAGTTGGACCGCTCGCTCCTGGTGATAGTGTCACCGTAAGTTTTCTGGTCACAATCACAGCCCTGCCTCCATCACAAGTATTGCTGAACTCTGCTTCAGCGACATATAATTTCACCCTTCCAGACGGGCGTCAGCTCGGTGGAAATGTAGTGTCCAATACGCTCTCTGTCCCAGTGTCCGCCCCTAACGTCAGTGTTGTAAAAAGCGTAAACGCTGCTACTGCTGTTACTGGTGATATCCTTACCTTTACCTCTGTATTGACCAACAACAGTATTGCAACAGTAAGCAATATCATTCTCAGCGATCCTCTGCCTGAGAATGTCGCTTTTATTCCCGGAACCGTAATTGTAAGTGGCACTACCCTGCCGCTAGCAGTTCCGTCCGCCGGCATTCCAATCGGTAGTTTGAGCCCTGGCGCCACAGCTACCGTAACATTCGAGGTGAGGATAACGATGCCGATACCATCACAGATTAACAATCAGTCGTCTGTCAGTTTTACATCCGGTGTATTCTCCGGTTCTTCTTCATCTAATATCACAACTACACCAGTTATTCAGCCCCAAATCTCCTTAGTAAAAAGTGCCGCTGATGGAGACGGCGATTTCGATGCTTTAGTTGTCGGTGATTCTGTCATCTACACAGTGATTGTTAGCAACACAGGTAATCTGGCTGCAAATCTTACGCTAACTGATAACATTCCAGCAGGTACAGTTTTTGTTCCTAATAGTGTCATTGTAGGTGGTATGCCTCAACCCGGATCAGCCCCTGATACAGGGATAGCTGTAGGAAATGTCGCTCCTGGTGCCAGTATTGCAGTCAGCTTCACCGTTGATATCATCTCCCTGCCAACACCTCAGCAGATTAGTAATCAGGCTTCTGCAAGCTTTACCTTTACTCCGCCTGACGGTAGACCGTTATCTGGGACTGCTGTGTCTAACACTGTAACTTTACAAGTCTCTGCTCCTAACATTGTCGTTACCAAGAGCACTACTTCAACATCAGTTGCTGTTGGTGAAACGGTCACTTACAACGTCAATATAACTAATAATGGTATAGAATCTGTTACTAGCGTCTTACTCAATGATCCTACACCGGTAGGGAGTACTTTTGTAACAGGCAGCGTGTCTGTCAACGGAGTTCCATTCCCGAACTTGAATCCTGCTTCGGGGATATCTATCGGCACTCTAGCAGCCGGTGCATCAGCGCTGGTTACTTACAGTGTTACTGTTACCTCCGTCCCTCCTACAGCTTCACTCATCAATCAGGCATCTGTTACCTTCACTTCAGGTGTTATTTCAAGCTCCACTTTTTCTAATACCGTTACTGTCCCTGTGTTCCAGCCGAACATTGCCGTAGTCAAGAGTGCTAGTACAGCCAATGCCACGGTTGGCGATGCCGTTAGCTACACACTGACAGTGAGTAACACAGGAAACTATGCTGCTAATTTAACATTGACGGATAATATTCCCGCAGGTACGGCTTTTGTTCCGAATAGTGTGCTCATCAATGGACTCCCTTTAGCGCAAGCGGATCCTTCCACCGGAATTGCAGCTGGAATAATACAGCCTGGAGGAACGACCGTAGTCATTTTCACGGTTGACATCACTTCATTGCCTAGTCCTCAGCAACTGGTCAATCAAGGAACCGCAGCATACAGCTTCACCTTACCCGACGGACGTACACTTAATGGGTCTGCACTCTCTAACACCGTCACTATTCCGGTCTCCTCACCTAATATTGCTGTAGTTAAAACTACAACCACAACATCAACTACAGTCGGTGACACTATTACTTATTCCATAGCTTTAACTAATAACGGGATTGCCACTGTAAATAATGTGGTCTTCACAGACGCCCTTCCTGCCGGCACCACCTTTGTGACAGGCAGCGTGCTTGTGGACGGTGTGCCTCGCACAGGAGTTAGCCCAGCTACTGGAGTGACCCTAGGCAGCATAGCACCCGGTGTAACCGTAACTGTTGCTTTTACCGTAAATGTAGTTTCACTGCCGCCTACTGGATTGTTAAATAATCAGTCAACAGTCAGCTTCACCTCAGGTGTTGTCTCAAATGTAGCCTTCTCAAATATCGTCACGACGCCTGTCTATCTGCCTATCCTTGCAGCAGCAAAAAGCTCCAATTCAGTCAATGCTACCGTTGGGGATACGATTACTTATACTATAAATGTGACCAACACAGGTAACTACGGAGCTTTAGCAACCCTGAGTGACACCATTCCAGCGGGTACAACGTTTATTCCAAATAGTGTACTCATTCAAGGCGCTCCTGCTCCAGGAGCAGACCCAGCTGCCGGGATCCCACTGGGGGTAATCTCCGCGAATGGAAGCCTGTCTGTAATGTTCTCAGTGCTTATCACAACATTGCCGGCAAGCCAACAGCTGCTCAATCAAGCTTCCGTCGCGTTTGCATACACACTTCCAGATGGACGGACATTTAACAATTCGATCAATTCCAATACAACAACAATCTCAGTATCCTCACCGAACGTTATCGTCACTAAATCTTCGACAGCTACCGATGCCGTTGTTGGCGATACCATCACTTATAACCTCACTGTTACCAATAGTGGAATAGCAAATATCAGTAACGTTAACCTCAGTGATCCAATACCTGCAGGCTCTAGCTTTGTCGCTGGCAGTGTGACCGTAGATGGCACTCCACGCCCTAGCGCCAACCCAGCGAACGGGATCTCGCTCGGTACACTTGCACCGGGAGCATCTTTCCAAGTCTCGTTCAACACGATTGTCAATGTGCTGCCTAATCCTGCAACGCTTAGTAATCAAGCTTCCGTCAGTTTCACCTCCGGCGCATTCTCAGGATCTTCATTCTCAAATACACTTGTTATTCCGGTATATCAACCTATCATTGTAGTTGTCAAAGGGGCGGACAGAACCGCCGCAACTGTCGGAGATACGATTACTTACTCCTTAAATGTGACGAATACTGGTAACCTCATAGCAAATGTAGTTATTACCGATACCATTCCGAACGGAGCTGTCTTTGTTCCAAACAGCGTGCTCGTGAATGGGGTACCACAACCAGGATCAGATCCGGCTACTGGCTTAAGTATTGGGTCGGTAGCTCCGGGAAGTACAGTAACAGTAACGATTACCTTACAGGTTACTATTGCGTCCCTGCCTTCACCGCAGCAATTGGTCAATCAAGCTACAGCAAATTTCACATTCACACCACCAGATGGACGTTCACTCACGGGATCCTCTGTCTCAAATGTCCTAATTATCCCTGTATCTTCACCTGACGTAAGTGTGGTTAAGAGCACTACTTCTATTGATGCGGTTGTTGGCGATATCATCACCTATACGATTGTTGTCACCAATTTAGGGATTGCACCAGTTAATAATGTCATCATGGTTGACCCTATTCCAGCTGGCAGCCAGTTCGTAACGGGAAGCATTACCGTAGATGGAGCCCCACGTCCTAGTGGCAGTCCAGCTTCGGGAATCGCAATTGGTACAATTGCTGCTGGTGCCTCTTCAACCATTACCTTCCAGGTTCAGGTAGTAGCGTTATGATTCCCGGCTCACGTACCCAACCTGTCGTAACCAATCAGTCCATGGTACTCTTCAACTCGGCAGCGGGTGTTGACGGAATTGTCTATTCCAATACCGTTAACACCCCGGTCGTGGGCCCCGTGCTTTCATTGCTGAAGAGTACAGATAAACTCCACGCCTCTTTAGGCGACACTTTGGTGTATACCATTACAGCCAGTAATAATGGAAATACAGATGCTTTTTTGACGGTGTTTGACATTCTTCCAGAAGGTGTATCCTTTATTTCCAACAGTGTGCTCAGAGACGGTGTGCCTCTTCCGGGGGCTACACCGTCTTCAGGCATCCCCCTTGGTTCTATTGCACCGCAGAATCAAGTGAGCATCGCCTTTCAAGTCGTCATCATTTCCCTGCCGTCTTCCCTAGTGCTGCAAAATAAAGCGCTAGGCCGTTTTTCTTTTTCCACACCGGAGGGAAGAATCGTTAAAGGTGATCTATTTTCAAATTCCGTACAGGTTTCTTTACGCTCCTACCAGCTCTCGACCTCCTTGTCTGCAAGTACTCCGACTTCTTTTATAGGGGATGTAGTCACTTACACCTTGCGGCTTACAAATGAAGGCAACAGCCTTTTAACTCAAATCAACGCAATAATTTCTATTCCGGACGGGGCGGTGTTTATACCGGGGAGTGTCATTGCAGGTGGGATTTATTACCCAGAATCAGACCCGGCACAGGGGATATTACTCGGTTCGCTGGACACAGACCTAAGCGTTGATATTACTTTTCGTGTCCGAGTAACAGAGTTTTCTCCCTCGTTGGCCTTAACCAACAGCGCGGTTGTCACCTATTCAGTCGATGAGCATACAATTACGACCGAAAGTAACACTGCGGTTGTCTCACTTGTCCAAGCGGGGGTCAACATTAGTAAAAAAGTGGATCATGTTACAGCAGCTCCGGGCGATAATTTGAGATATGAGCTTACGGTAACGAACAACGGGAATCTGGCTGTAAATGCAGTCCTAACAGATGCTATACCTTCAGGTACTCTTTTCGTATGGGATAGTGTTCTCTTAAATGGAGTGTTGCAAAAAAGTGCACGACCAGCGGAAGGCATCCAGTTAGGTACTTTAAGAGGCGGAACTACAGCAGTTGTAGTTTTTCAAGTGAGTATACCTGCAGCCATTAACATTCATGAAATCGCAGCCGTACAAAACCATGGTAGTGTTCAGTATACCTTTGTGCTTCCAGACGGACGGACCGTACGACAAACCTCTCGTTCCAATACCGTTACCACCTTAGTAGTCACACCTGTCATTTCACTCGTAGTCCATGCAAAACCAACTATCGTAGAAGCAGGAGAGCGAGTCCAATGCTGGATCTCACTAACCAATAGCGGAAATTGGCCTGCGGAAATATCTCTGAATCGGCTAACCCCGGAAAAATGTTTTCTTGATCCCAACAGCATTGTGATTGATGGAGTTCCGAATCCACAATCTTCATTTGCCGGCACCTTGCCGCTGGGGGTAGTTAATGCTGCATCTATGGTTAACATTCATTATTTTGTCCAGGTGAGTGAACAGGTAATGGGTCGTTTCCTTAAGGGCTCCGTAAATGCTCAATACTCTTTCAATATGGATGGACGTAACTACTCTGGCGAAAGCCAATCTAACAGCTATGTGCTAACCGTAGATGAGATCAGTGAATAAGAAATCACATATCCCTCATCCCCATGAATATACTTTAGTTACAACCCCAAAACATCCCCACAAAGTGAAGCTTTGCTTTCTATGCGTACTCAGGTACTTTGCGGGGGATCCAAATATATACTTTGCAAAAAATTCCCTCAATTAACATTCATATTCCATGGGAGGTGGTCATCCTGTCGCAATCATCCGGTCCCTTTTCCTTCGTAGTCTCAAAAGAAGACTGGTCCCTTCATCGTAAAGGTCATCAGGATCAGGAACGCCATCAGCAAAAGGTCAGAGAAGCCATCAAGGATAATTTGCCTGACCTCGTTACCGAAGAAAATATTATTTTGTCAGGCGGTAAGCAGATTGTGAAGGTTCCGATTCGCAGTCTGGATGAATACCGGATTATTTATAACTTCCGTAAACAGAAGCATGTAGGACAGGGGGACGGGGAAAGTCAGGTCGGTGATGTCCTTGGGCGCGATTCACAATCGGCACAGCCCGGTAAAGGAGAAAAAGCAGGCGATCAGCCCGGTCAAGATACCGTGGAAGCAGAGGTCAATCTGGAAGATCTGGAGGACATTCTGTTTCAGGATATGGAATTGCCTCATCTGAAGCCTAAGAATAAGGAAGAGATCGAGGTCAAATCCATTATTTTTAACGATATTCGTAAAAAAGGGATGATGTCCAACATCGATAAGAAACGTACGCTGCTGGAAAATCTCCGACGCAATGCAAGCAGCGGAAATCCCGGCATTCACAGTATCAGCCCAGATGATCTGCGCTACAAAACATGGGATGATATTAGAACACCTCATTCCAATGCGGTCATTATTGCGATGATGGATACGTCAGGTTCGATGGGTTCATTTGAAAAATACTGCGCCCGCAGCTTCTTCTTCTGGATGACCCGTTTTCTGCGCCGCCAGTATGAGAAGGTAGAGATTGTTTTTCTCGCCCACCATACGGAGGCTAAGGAAGTCAGTGAGCATGATTTCTTCACCCGTGGCGAAAGCGGGGGAACGATTTGTTCCTCAGCATATCAGCGAGCGATTGAAATTATCGATAGCCGCTACCCGCCTGCGCAGTACAACATTTATCCATTTCACTTCTCCGATGGTGATAATCTCACCTCCGACAACGAACGTTGCGTGAAGCTGATCGGAGAACTGCTGAAACGAAGCAATATGTTCGGCTACGGTGAGGTGAACCAATACAATCGTAGCAGTACCTTGATGTCAGCTTATCGCCATCTGAAACATGAACAATTCATGCATTACGTCATTAAAGACAAAAAAGAAGTGTATCAGGCGCTGAAGACCTTCTTTAGTCCAAAAGGTACGGTTAATTCTTAATCCCCCACTCCAAAACGCGGATGTCCCAAAAGCCAAAAATGGCTGATGGAACATCCGCGTTTTTGGCGTCTCACCTTCTTGACCAAAACAACAAACTTCGTAAATTGCGTCATCTAAGTTCGCAAGTATCAGGGGAGGGGCAAATAGCGTCATCTGGGTCCGTAAGATCGAGGGATGGGCGAATAGCGTCATCTGGGTCCGTAAGATCAGGGGATGGGCGAATATCGTCATCTGGGTCCGTAAGATCGAGGGATGGACGAATAGCGTTATCTGGGTCCGTAAGATCAGGGGATGGACTAAGTGCGTCATCTGGGTCCGCAAGATCGAGGGATGGACGAGTAGCGTCATCTGGGTCCGTAAGAACAGGGGATGCGTTCAGTATAGTATGTAGGGCAACTGGGGATTCTGGGAGATCGGCGCTTTCGGACACAGATGACCTTATACGTAGCTTTATCGCATATCATATTTGGCTTCCTATCGGACTCCATAGCTACTATTAGCACGAAAAACACCAAAAACGAGCCTCATTCTTAGCAATAGCTGCACTGGAATCCGATAATATGCTCCAAAGGCGATAAATTGCTAAATAGGGTCATCTGGGTCCGTAAGTATCGGGGGATGGGCGAATAGGGTCATCTGGGACCGGAAGATCAGGGGATGCGTCAGAATAGTATCTAGGGCAACTTTGGGATTACTGGGGGTTCGGCGCTTTCGGACACAGATGACCTTATACGTAGCTTTATCGCATATTTGACTTGCTATCGGACCCCATAGCCGCTATAGGCATGAAAAACACCAAAAACGAGCCTCATTCTGAGCAATAGCTGCACTGGAGTCCGATAATATGCTCCAATGGCGATAAATTTGCAAATAGGGTCATCTGGGTCCGTAAGATCGAGGGATGGGCGAATAGCATCATCTGGGTCCGTAAGTATCGGGGATGCGTCAGAATAGTATGTAGGGCAACTGGGGGATCGGCGCTTTCGGACACAGATGACCTTATAAGTAGCTTTAGCGTATATTTGGCTTGCTATCGGACCCCATAGCCGCTATAGGCATGAAAAACACCAAAAACGATCCTCATTCTGAGCAATAGCTGCACTGGAGTCCGATAATACGCTCCAAAGGTGATAAATTGCTAAATAGCGTCATCAGGGTCCGCAAGTATCGGGGGATGGGCAAATAGCGTCATCTGGGTCCGCAAGTATCGTGGAATAGACGAATAGCGTCATCTGGGTCCGTAAGATCGAGGGATGGACGAATAGGGTCATCTGGGTCCGTAAGATCAGGGGATGCGTCAGAATAGTATGTAGGGCAACTTTGGGATTACTGTAGCGCTTGGCGCTACGGTATAGATAAAAAAATAAGCCAGTGAAATTAAACTAACTTTCTTTTTTCAGTTACATAATAACTCCTACTATAAACCTAATTTCACAATTTGGATCGGTACCGATAAACTTGTACTCCCCACCCATGTCAGCTTGTTTTCGTAAGCTATGACTGCTGTTTTGTTTTTCCCCCTCTTAGACTTCCATCCTAAAAAAACCTCCAGTCCCAAACTATGGAATCTGGAGGTTATTTATAGTTAAAAAGCTTTCAATGCAACACCTTATTGAACCTTCTCTCTATCCTTGCCTTTATCAGACTCACCAGCATTTTTGTTCGCTGCTTCCCGGTCCTGCATCATCTCATCCACCGACTTCACCTTCAGGCGAGCAGCGCCCTCGTTGTTAGCGTTCGTTGGGATAAGCTCTCCTGAAGCCAAACGTTCCTTGGCTTTAGCAATAGCTTCGCTGTATTGAGGCAGCCACTGTTCCCCTGCGACGAGCATCTCATCGACCATCTGCCAGATTTCTTTTGGATTACATACAGCACCAACGAGTGGATCCATCATAAATGCCTGACGTAACAGCTTATCATCGCCGTGTACAGCTGCTTCAACCGCCAGACGTTGCACTGAAATGCTCACGTTACATACGGCGGCAGGCCCAAGCGGCAATTCACCTACCAATGGCATGGAGATCCCGTTCCGGTCTACATATCCCGGTGCTTCGATAATGGCGTCCTCTGGTAAATTAGAGATTACGCCATTGTTCACTGTATTAAAGTGCCCCCGGTACACTCGTCCCGTTTCCAATCCTTCTATAATATAAGAGCCGTGCTCTTCCCCGCGATTCTCCTTCGTATACTCCAATGCCGGGTCTTTCATCCAGTTTGGAAAATCGGTCTCGAACCAATTCCGACCTTCCGTGCAGACACGCAGATAACCGCCTGTTTCTCCGTTAATCCAGCTCCCCAGATCGATCCAATCCATAATTTCATCACTGCGTTTACGATACCATGGCACGTACTCACTTAAGTGTCCATTGGATTCTGTACTATAGTATCCAAAGCGACGAAGCATATCGATGCGCACTTTTTCCGTACGGCTGAATTCCGGATGTTTCTCAAAAGCCTCTAAAAGACCTTCGGTCAGATCCTTCCCCTCATGACTTGCTGAAATATACCAGGTCTGGTGATTGATGCCCGCACAGATAATATCAACTTCGGATTTCTTAAGACCATACACATCCGCAATTTGTTGGTGCCCATGCTGTACACCATGACATAGACCGATGGTCCGAACACCACCATATTTATTGCAGGCCCAGGTCAGCATAGCCATCGGATTCGAATAGTTAAGCAAAAGCACATCCGGTGCTGCCATCTCCCTAATATCACGGCAAATATTCAGCATCTCCGCAATTCCGCGTTGCCCGTACATGATGCCACCCGCACACAGAGTATCTCCCACACACTGATCAACTCCGTATTTTAAGGGAATGTCCACATCCGTAGCAAAGGCTTCAAGCCCACCCATCCGAATAGTACAAAATACGTACTTGGCATCCTTCAGTGCTTCTCTGCGATCCGTTGTCGCCTGAATTTGTATATTTAAACCATTCTCCTTAATATCACGCTGGCATAGCTCCGTGACCATCTCCAGATTGTGGCTGTTAATATCCATAAATGAGACTTCGATATTTTTAAATTCCGGTACAGTTAGTAAGTCCCGCAACAATCCACGGGTAAATCCAATGCTGCCTGCCCCTATAAAAGACACTTTAAATGACATGGTTATCATCCTCCGGTAATGAATTGGTTGTTCCTGTCCATTGTAGCAAGGGACCTTAGGAAAGCGTAACCAATATCATGACCTCTTTTGAAAGAAGGTGTCAAAAATCCTAACCTATCTACTGAAAATCATGCTCTTCATAACTCCAGGCGTGACGCTCAATGGAATTGCGGAATTCTACAGGTGTGCAATCGGCGTATTTTTTAAAAAGAAGGTGAAAATATTGCCTGCTGCTAATTCCTACGTAATCTGCAATTTCAGCAATCGGGATGTCGCTCTGCCCAAGCAGCATCTTCGCTTTCTCCATTCGCAGCATATTCAAGTAATCGCTGAGCGTCCGACCCGTATGGCTCTTAAAAATTCGATGCAAATATCCGGGATGCAGATTAACTGCGGCAGCGATGTCCTTAACCTGAATGTTCTGGTCATAGTTCTGATGCAGGAATTCAATGCTCCGCCGCACATAAAGCTGCGAGGGCTGTTGGCTGGTATGAAGCTGCTCTTGCCGAAGTCTGGATAACCGCAACAGAAGCTCACAAAATAATAAATCAACCATACTTCCACCCTTTCCGCCGCTCTGATCAAGCTCTAACACAAGTCCCTTTAGAACATGATAGATTTCCTCCGGATCAGGCATTACTAAACTGGAAAAAGGAAGCTGCAGCATTTCTGCGAGCGCCGTTTCTTCACGGGCTAGCTTGCCGACAGAGGGTGCAACCCCTCTATATTCCATGAACCCAAATTCCACATTTAGCATCCGACAAGGTGCCCCCTCTTCAACAATCAGCCTATGCGGAACATTCGCGTCTAAAATGATCAATTCTCCCCGCTTCAGCCGAACTCTCTCTTCTCCTCCTGAGCTTGGACGGACATCTACGATACAACTTCCTGAGATCAAATACATGATTTCCGTTGAATTATGCTGATGGTAAGACATATTGTAGTTATTCCACTGTTTATAATAGTAAGCAAAAAAATGAGGACTATAATCTCCCTCGATTAAAACCTGCTGAAAAAGACTCCCGCTGGGGCTCAGATTTAAGTTCGTCAATGGATCACTACTTTCTTCATTTATTACTTAATACAAGTGTATCTCTTTAGCCACTTCGAAGACAAGATAACGTCCGATAGCAATCAAATCAACAAAAACGAGCAACTCTCCATTATATTGGAAAATTGCCCGTCTCTATTAGAATAATATTGTCATACTTGAAAAGAAACCAAAGAGTGCTTAAGATCGGCTGCCAAGCCCTCCAGCTTTTCCGATAGGGCAACCAATTCCTCACTAACCGTGAATTGCTGAGATGACATAGAAGCTACCTCCTCCGTCGAAGCAGTGGTTTGCTGGACGATGGAGCTTACGCTGGCCATGGATTCACCGAGTTGACGCTGGAACTCAATCAGTTCGAGGACAGAAGCAGAAGATTCACTAATATGTTTCATGAAATGTTCCATTTCCTCTTTGACACTCGCGAATATCGTTGACGACTCTCTTACAGAAGAGATTTGTTCACGGAACTTAGGAGCGGCTTCATTGATATCCTTAACGGTGTTCTCGATATGTAGACCAATCTCTTCCGTGATCTTGGAGACCGATTGAATCGATTCATTCGACTGGTTAGCGAGCTGCCTGATTTCATCAGCAATCACTATGAACCCTCTACCTGCCGCACCTGCTCTAACTGCTTCTATGGTAGCATTTAGTGCCAAAATATTGGTCTGCTTATTCACAGCAATCATAGGGCTGAGTATACTGCGAATTAAATGAGTGCTTTCTCTGAGCTTAGTAGAATTATCTTGAATTCGATTGATCACCTCTACCGTAGACTCACTCTGCTCTACCAGCAGCTTCATCAGCTCTGTACCTTGATTGCTAACCTCAATGACCCGTTCTGCTGAATGGTCCATCACTGTATTTATTTCCGTCACTTCACTCATTTTGTTGCCGATAATCTCAACATTGTGATAACTGCGTTCGGCTTCAACAGCGAGGCTGGCTGACCCCGCTGCAATCTCACCGGTAGCGGTCGCAACCTCTCTGGCATGGAGGGAGATTGTACTTGATGCTTGTACTAATTGTTCCGAAGTAAGGAGGACCTCATCTGCCGAATTCCCGCTCTGCCTTGCAAGTAAGGAGATCTGCTCCATCATTTTGTTGAAGCTTTGACCCAAGCGGCCAATCTCATCTTTGCCCTTGAAATTGGTTCGTACCTGTAGGTTCCCACGCTCTCCTTCCTCCATCAAGATTGCCAGCTTACCCAGCGGGCGCCCTACCAATCGAACAAGAATATAACCAATTAGTAGTGCTATTAAGGCTGCCGCCAGCACCACAGAAAATGTGATATATAAAAGCTTGTCCGCAGACTTAGTAAAATCACTGACAGGAGCATACCCCATAAGCATCCACTTGGCAGTCGCCAGGGGCTGGTATACAACAAGCTGAGAACTTCCGTTCTCATCCTCCGCTGTAAATGAATGATTTTGCTCTTTCCCTTGTTCTTCTGAAACTTTTATGTAAGAGGGTTGACCCAGCTTGGCATGATCCGCACCATACACAATGCTGCCATCCGCACTCAAGATACGAATTTCACCGGTCATCCCAATCTGAAGGTTAGACAGCATTTCAGTCATGGCCTTCCCTTTCACTTCGATTAGCATGTAATACTCCGCTTCGGGATGTAAAAGATTACGTAGCAATCTCCCCATAGTTAAGGATGGCTCAGTATAAGCATCAAAAAAGCCTTTCTCACGAACGGGAAACCAGACTGGCTCTCCTTTAGCTGCGGCAATTTGCTCTAATCTTGCGGAAATGCCTTCATCACTACGAATCCCACTTATGCCAGCAGACTTATAAGATTCTGAGTCTACCAAGCTCTTGGATACCAGCCTGACGCCATACATCCGCTCATCAGAGCCTTTTACCAAGTCCAGCTTTCTGCGAATCCGATCTTCAGCACCGGCTTTGGCCACAGTTGTAAGCTCGCCACTATTTATTTTTTCTAAATCACCCTTTAACACAGAGTCGAGTGCAAACTGCCTTGATAGTGCCTCATACTCTGCCAGCACAAAATCCAGCTTGTCCGCTGCCTGAACTACAGATTGTGTGGAGGCTGCAGCAACCTCATTCGTAATGATATTTTTAGCGGCAAAATAGGAAGTCAATCCTAGCACGGAGGATAAGAGAACTATAGAACTAAATAAAATAACGAACAGTTTAACTCCAACAGATTTAAAATATAGAGTCCAGGACTTTTTCATTAAGTTCACTCCCCATGACGAAATAAGGGTACAGCCCTCCATTTCTGTATAAAGGCTGTACCCTGATCATTTATTAGCATGAAGCGAGCGAATGGGTTTACCCCTTACTAGCTCCTGCTGTCAAGCCATCTACTAGCAGACGTTGCAAGAATACAAACAAAATCATAATTGGAATGGAGATCAAAACCGCACCCGCAGAGAACAAGGTAAAGTTAGTGTTTTGATTGGTGTTAACCATATCCCACATCCCCACTGCCACTGTCCAGTTCTCCTTAGTCCGCAGAATGAGTCTCGCAAAAATGAAGTCCACCCATGGTCCAACAAACTGAGTCAGCGCCATATATGTGATCATAGGACGTGACAAAGGTAAGATGATTCGCATAAATATTCCGAAATTGCTCGCCCCGTCAATACGAGCGGCCTCATCCAAGGAACGAGGAATCGTATCGAGGAAACCTTTGGCGATAAAGGTCCCTCCCAGCGGCGCCCCGGCCGCATAAACGATAATTAACGCAATATGTGTATCCAGCAAATTAAACTCTTTAAGCAGCATATAAATAGCGATCATACTCATAAAACCAGGGAACATACCAAGAATCAATACGGTGGATAACGCTGTTTTACGCGCTTTAAACCGGAATCTGGATACGGCATAACTGGTTAACAAAGTAAGAACTACCCCGATAAGCATCGAGAACACAGCTATTTTCAAGGTATTGGCATACCAAGTCCCAAACATATAGCTGGGTGATGTGAACAATTCTCTGTAATGTGATAAAGTGAATTGCTCGGGAATAAACGTTTTGCTGTACAATGATTTACCAGGTCGGAAAGAAGCTAAAAGAATCCAAAGGGCAGGATAGAGTGCAGCTATCGACAAAGCAATCAAGATAATATAACTACCTGCTAAGCGAATAAAGTTCGCGACTTTTCTGCTCATTGGATCATATCCTCCTCTTTAAATGACTTCGTCCGGCGGTAATTGTACAGGGAGAATGAAGCGACAATGATAAAGATAATAATCCCTATTGCCGAAGCCATGTTGTTTTTATTCTGATCTAGCGTTAATTTGTATAACCAGGTTACTAGCAAGTCCGTAGAACCGGCATATTGATAGTCACCATTTACGGGACTACCACCAGTTAATAGGAAGATCGCGTTAAAGTTGTTGATGTTACCTGCAAACTGCGTAATCAAGGTCGGTGCTGTAGAGAACAATACCATCGGCAACGTTACGATACGGAACTTCTGATAACCCGATGCTCCATCCACCTCAGCAGCTTCATACATATCCCGTGGGATAGTAGTCAGAACGCCCATGATAAGCAGCATAGAAACAGGAATACCTACCCACATATTAACGATAATTACGGTAACCTTAGCCCAGAATGGGTCAGTCAGCCACGGTAAACCATCCAATCCAAAATACCCCATGTATTGATTGATAGGCCCGAATTGACCGTTAAATAAGTTGCGCATGAGCAGAAGCGAGATTAACTGTGGCACCGCGTAAGGCACAATCAGAATTACTCTCCACATTCCTTTGAAGCGAATGCCCTTCTGACTCACCAGCAAAGCGACCAACAGTCCTCCGAAGTATGTAGTAATGGTTGAAAGAACTGCCCATATAATTGTCCATGTTAATACACCATAAAAAGTGTGGCTCCATGTCTTAAGGACCAATAAATTACGAAAGGTCTGAAATCCAACCCAGTCCACCAATTTGGCGGGTGGAAGATGATCAGGTGCGGAATAGTTCGTAAAGGCCAACAGGATCATGAAGATAATTGGCATAATCGTAAAGAATAGAACACCAATGCCCGGCAAGACTAGAAACGCTTGAGCAAACTTGTAATCCAGGATATAACGAACACTTTGTTTAAAAGTGTTTGCCTGAAGACCGTTATCACGCTTTTCTCCAATCTTGTAAGCATCTCTGATATTCAAATACCAGGCGATAATCAATAGAATAAGAATAAGGATGGTGATCAAGCTTTGGATCATGATATAAATCGAGTGATCACCGGTAACCATCTTGGCGATCCCCTTCACTTTAACCAGACGACTCGGATTCTCTCCTAGTGTTACGATGCCCCATAAAGAGTTGGCAAGGTTCTCAATAAAATAAAAAACGGCTACAGCTTCTACGGCTAAATATAATATTCCTTTAACGAATTGGCGGTTATATATTTGTCCCAATCCCATAAAAATCGTCGACAGTATTGCGGCCCTCGTGCGATGTCGTTGCATTTCGCTTCCGTTCTCCTCTCCGAGTGAAAATAAGAAGCTGCCAGCCGCTAAACATGCGGCGGGCAGCTTGATTCACTGTATGCTGTTAAGACAGTGAATTATGATCCTTATTGGGATGCACTGTTATTCAAATCTTTGATTTGTTGTACAGCTTTGTCCATTGCTGCTTTTGGATCCCCATTTTTATCCCAAATTTCTGGAAGGGCAGCATTCACTGGGCTCCATACGTTACCCATTTCAGGAATAGAAGGCATCGGTTGGGAGTTCTTAGCTTGTTCTGCAAAAACAGAGACATATGGATCGCTAGAGATCTGTGGATCAAGAAGCGCCTCGTTGTTTGTAGGAACCGAACCAATCGTTTTGTTCAGTAACAGCTGAGCGTCTTTGCTTGAAGCAAAATTCGCATACAATTTAGCAGCATTCGGATATTGAGTAAACGAGTTAACTGCGAAAATTTTAATACCAGAGAATGTAATTGCTGTTTTGCCATTCACTGTAGGGATTGGAGCAATACCAAGGTTGTCACCAAGAGCTTCTTTGTATCCTCCAAGCTCCCATGGACCTGTGATATCCATAGCTACATCACCAGAGTTGAACAAGCTGCGTTTGATATCACTGTTGATATCACCACTCTTAATTGGCAATGCTTCCTTCAGTTTCACAAATTCTTTAAGTCCTGCAATTGCACCATCGTTAGCAAGACCGATATCATCTTTATCCGTACCATCCTTACCGAAGAGGTATCCGCCATCGGAAGCGATAAACATGTAGTTGAAGTACAAGTTTCCTACTTCCCACATAATCCCATATCTATTTTTCGATTTATCCGTGAATGTTTTGCTGAATGCAAGAACATCATCAAATGATTTAGGTGCTTCTTTAACAAGCGATTTATTGTAGAACAATGCATAAGTTTCTGCTGCTCTTGGGTAACCATACAATTCGCCTTCGTACGAAGATCCGATAATCGAAGCTTCAGTATTGTTAGCTTTTGTTTCTTCACCGAAGACATCGTTAGGAAGAACCAAGCTCGCGCTTGCCGCTTTACCTAAGTTATCGTGAGGGATAAGAATAACGTCTGCCGCTAATCCTGAAGGACCATCTTGAGTAAGTTTAGTTACTTGATCTGGTGGTGCCAATTCTTCAACCTTGACTGGAACGTTATATTTTGCTGTGAACTGTTTAGCAATCTCATCTGCAAAAGGTCTTTCTTCTTTACTTTCCCATACCACTAGAGTTGCGCCATCTTCAGGTACAATTTCATCTGTTGCTGCTGCATCTGTGCTCTCTGGCGCTGCAGTCTCTGTAGTAGCATTATTAGTAGCTTTTGCTGCGTTGTTGCCCCCGTTATTCGTACTGTTGTTGTTGGAACCGCATGCTGTAACGGACAGAGCCATTGAGAAAGCTGCGGTGATAACCATCATTTTTTTCAATTTCATTACTTTAACCCCTCCCAATTTTTAAAAACGTAAGATGGAAAATAGTAGTGCTGCAATCTGCGCAAACGATTTCAGAAAGGCTAAAAAAAAAGTTCTTCTTTTAGCTTGCTCCTTCTGTATCTGCATTTCACAGGTAAGAAAGCGCTTCATTCATGAGTACATCATACAACAGTAACGATTGTTTTTAAAAACGTTTGCATATACTGTATTGGGTCATTTTCCATTATTTGATATACATTATAGGCATATATCTCCATTTTTCACATGATATCTTTTAATTAGTCGATAATTCATGTGTTTATTATTGGAATATCTATTTTATTTGCCCCTAATATGCCACATTTTCTCTATTTCAAGAGATTTCTCATAAATTGCCCTTCACAATGCTCGTTTACTTTAGTGAAATTTAGTGCAATGGTTTGAACAAGAGTATTGAAAGCCCTTTTATTCCATGCTATAATCCAAAACGTTAAGAGGCTGTCCAGCATGAAGCACAACATCCCTTGTCTGCCTCCTGTTCTATATAATTAAAAGGCAATGTTACTTATCAAAGGTACAACCTCGGGCAAGCTACTTCGCGGTGGTTGTGCCTCTTTGTTATGTGCTACTCTGCTACTGATTTAGTGCATGTTGCATAAAAAACTGTGCAACCAATAACAATAGCGACATTCTACATTCCACGCGCTCTGTGGAGTATCGTCCGGGAATAGTTTATGCTTTCGAGAAAGTAGCGCTAACAAAACTTAGCCTATGCTTTCGATGTGGTTTTGCCGAAGTATCCGAGGAAGTAACGCTAACAAAACTTAGCCTATGCTTTCGATGTGGTTTTGCCGAAGTATCCGAGGAAGTAACGCTAACAAAACTTTAGGAGGATTTATCATGTTACTGGAAGCAGTGTATCATCGTCCGCGGTTAAATTGGTCTTATGCCTATAATGAAAGTACGATTCACCTGCGTCTACGCGCTAAAAAAGGGGATTTAACCGAAGTGTTCGCCTTTGCTGGAGATAAATATGCTTGGGATACCACAAAAGAGCTAATTCCCATGACCCTCTTCACCTCCGATGCTATGTTTGACTATTGGGAATGTGCTTCAGTACCTCTCTACCGCCGCTTGAAATACGGCTTCTTACTTCAAAAAGATAACGAACGAATTTGGATGACCGAAAGTGACTTTCAAACGGTGCGGCCGGAAAACCCAAACAAGCTGTTCGAATTCCCCTTCATTAACCGCGTTGATGTATTTGCTCCGCCTGCCTGGGTAAAGGACGCTGTTTTTTATCAGATCTTCCCAGAACGCTTTGCAAATGGTGACCCGAGCCTTGATCCGGAAAATGTTCAGCCATGGGGCTCCGAACCAACACCAACCAATTTTTTTGGCGGCGACCTGCAAGGGGTTATTGATCATTTAGATCATCTTAACGAGCTTGGGATCACTGCTATTTATTTCACACCTATCTTTGATGCAACTACTAATCATAAATACGATACAGAAGACTATATGAAAGTCGATCCGCATTTTGGAGATATTGAGACTTTAAAAAAGCTCGTCGATAGCTGCCATAAACGTGGGATTCGTGTCCTGCTAGATGCCGTATTCAATCATTCTGGCAAAACCTTTGCTCCTTTTGTAGATGTTCAAGAAAAAGGAGAGGCTTCCGCCTTTAAAGATTGGTTCCATATTCGCAAGTTTCCGCTTCAGATTGAAAACGGTGTCCCTACTTATGACACCTTTGCTTTTGAACCGCTAATGCCAAAGCTAAACACAGAACACCCTGAAGTTAAACAATACTTACTGAAAGTCGCAGAATACTGGATCAAAGAAGTCGGGATCGATGGCTGGCGTCTGGACGTTGCCAATGAAGTGGATCATGATTTCTGGCGGGAATTCCGCAAGGTGGTTAAACGTGCTAATCCTGAGGCCTACATATTGGGGGAAATCTGGCATGAATCTGCACCTTGGCTGGAAGGCGATAAATTTGATGCCGTTATGAACTATCCTTTCACTGACGCCGTCCTTGACTTCTTTGTGCATGGCACTCTTGATGCTGAAGGATTCGCCAATTCCATTGGTAAACAGTTATCACGCTACCCGCTGCAGGCTAGTGAAGTTGCTTTTAATCTGCTGGATAGCCACGATACTCCACGACTGCTTACGCTGGCTGCTGGAGACAAAAACAAGATGCGATTAGCGGCACTGTTCCAATTCACCTTTATGGGCACTCCCTGCATCTATTACGGTGACGAGATCGGCATGGACGGTGAAGGTGACCCTGGTTGCCGCAAATGCATGGAGTGGAACCCTGAAAAGCAGGATCGAGAGCTCTTCGAGTTCTATCGTCAGCTTATTAAAATACGCAATGACCACCCTGCTCTCCGCACAGGTACATTTACCTTCCTTGAGGCAGGACAACAAGGCAGCAAGCTAGCCTATGAGCGCCGGCTGGATCTGCAGACGATTGTGGTACTAATCAACAGTGAAGAGACCGCACAGACCTTCCGTATTGACGTAGACGAGCGGGATTGGGAGAACTTGTTTACAGGCGAAACAATGCGCACAGAACGCAGCAAGCTGATCGTGAAAATGCCAGCCTATGGATTCGCTATCCTAAAGGCAATCATCTAAAAGATTTCTTTTCTTCCCACTGCCCAGCCATACAGCATAACAAAACAGGGTATCTCGCAAGCGATAATCGCTTCGGGATACCCTGTTTTCTTTTGGAGCATACTAAAATGCTAACCGCTGCTCAAACTAAGGGGTGCCAGAATTCAGCACACCTTAGTTTAGCCTACTTGCTCAGCAGCATATAAATAACCTGTGCGCTTTCTGCGCGGGTCATCCATGCTTTTGGAGCGAATCGTTTGTTCTCTCGGCCTTGCAGGAGTCCTAAGTCTGCTGCAGTCTTCACATAGGCTTCCGCCCACTTGCTAATACTTGAAGCGTCAGTAAATGCCGTAGAGACTGCTACAGGTTCAAGCTTCTTACCAGACTTCACTTCAAGTGCGCGGATCGCCATAACAGCCATTTCCTCACGGGTAATTGATGCATTCGGCGCAAAACTATTATTACTCCGTCCACTAACAATACCCAGCTTAGTAGCTGTGGCTACATATGAGGCATACCATGCATCTGACCTGATGTCAGTAAACAGGACCTGCCCTTCCGCCGCTTTTAAGCCAAGTGCACGTACTAGTAGTGCTGTAAATTCCGCACGGCTAACATTACTTTTTGGATCAAACTCAGAGGTAGTGACCCCTGACACAATTTGTTTGGCGGCAAGTGATTGAATCGCCTTAAATGCCCAATAGGTTGCAGGAACATCTTTGAACGACTTATCGATTTCAAGCACAGCATACTTACTGAAGTGTGTGACTTGTGCCGTGATCACATCTCCATTCAGCTGTCCTCCCACGTACTCTAACCCGCCATTATCACTTAAATAATAGATTCCGATTAAGTCTTTGTTGAATTGCCCTTTAATCTTGAATGAGATCGTAATCGGCTCATCGAACTGCTTAATTACAATCCGAGTACCGTCTTTCATCAGCACGCTAAGTCTGAATTCAAATACATCGGAAAGAGAGCTAATATGAGCACTATCTTTGTTTATACCGTCTACTATGGCTTTCGCAGCAGACTGCGCCAGTGGGTTCAGTTCAAGCAAGATTTGGGCACCTACCCCATCAATACCTGAAGCTAAACTTGGCATTGTACTTAAAAGCTGGCTAGGGATAGTAACTAACAGATCTCCCATTTTAAACACAAGATCATTAGTTCCTAGTATTTGTGCAGCTTGTAAAGGTAAGCGTACCGCTGTCTTACCGGCAACAACATCAATTTGCACCTTGCCGTCTTTACCATTCTTCAAGCTATCCTCATTCACAACCTGAGTATCCGCTGGCGGTGTAGGGCTAGGGTTAACAACAACTCCAGAGGTTGGTGCCGCGGTGGCTTCTGGCGTTGGTGTCACCTCAGGCGACGGTGTTACTTCTGGTGTCGGCGTTGGCGTTGGCGTTGGTGTCGGCGTCGGCGTTGGTGTCGGCGTCGGCGTCGGCGTCGATGTTGGTGTTGGTGTCACCTCAGGCGACGGTGTTACTTCTGGTGTCGGCGTTGGCGTTGGTGTCGGTGTCGGCGTCGGCGTTGGCGTTGGTGTCGGTGTCGGCGTCGGCGTTGGTGTTGGTGTCGGCGTTGGTGTCGGTATAACATCCGATACTTCCGCCAAAATAACCGTGCCTCCATCATCTATGCCTGGCAGATCAATATTTACCTTTTGATCTTCGGAAACCATGTATGTTTTACCGCTGTATTCATCGGTTACCGATGAATTGGCAGCAAACGGTACTGGAATCGTTACAGAATTCTCACTAGTTTTAGTATTGATTACCGTCACTACGTTCTCATCTTCATAAGATTTGTTGAAAGCTAAATAACCTGAATCATCTGAACCTGCGAGCTTCGTGCGCGCACCTTTGGAATACACTTTGGAGTACTTCGCACGGATATTCAACAGCTTTTGATAATGGTCATGTAGTGGCTTCTCTGCCGTCAATTGATCCCAAGGCATATCCTTACGGTTCTCACTGAATTGACCTTCAGACATATTTCCAGCATTGCTTCCGGAATTCCCCAGTTCTTCTCCGTAGTATATTACCGGCTGTCCTTTGGCGGTAATTTGCAGAGCTGCAGCAATCTTCAGCTTGCCTTTATCGCCTCCCACGTAATCAGACAAGAAACCATTCTCATCGTGACTGCTCAGGAATTGAGCCATCATCTTCGTATTGTCGATCTTTAATTCACGTTCCTGCAGATAAGCATCCACACTGTTTACCTTACCATTTGCAAAATCTCTGGCTGCATCTTTAAATCCAAAATCAAGCAGACCATCCATCTGGCTAGTTTCGAGCATTCCACCATTGTTATCAATGGTTCCACCGAAGTATTCGCCGGTCATTTTGAAGTTTGGATCAATCGCTGTCAGTGCATTTTTAAAGGCTTTCCAAGTCGTATCGTCCACGTGCTTGACTGTATCCACACGGAAATAATCAATCGTGTCTCCACGTTCCGTACGTGCGTTGTCTAACCAGCCTGTTTGCCAAGCGATAATTTTTTCACGAACGGCTGGATCTTCCGTCTTGAAATCTGGCAGGAAAGCAAGCTCACCCTTAATTGGATCTGTATCTGCGGATACACCATCCGTGCGCAGCATCCCTTCGAAACGTGCTTTATCCTCAGCTGTAATTGTCGGATAGGTATCCTCAGCTTTCAGACCGTAACCCGTATGATTGAGTACAACGTCAACCATGATCTTGATCCCTTTGTCATGCGCCTTTTCGATTAGCTCCTTGAAGGTTGCCATATCGCCAAGATGCTCGTCGAGCTTGGTAAAATCTTTTGCCCAATACCCATGGTATCCATATTGTTCGCTGCCAAAGTCAACGCCTTTGTTAAAATCAATATTATCTACGATTGGCGTGATCCATAACGTGTTAATTCCTAGCTCTTGCAAATAATCGAGATTGTCGATCATCCCTCGGAAATCTCCACCATGATAAGCTTCCAGATGATCTTTATTTACATTCTCATTATTCGTTGGGTCACCGTCTTTAAACCGGTCTGTAAGCGCGAAATAAATCCGGGCCTCATCCCAATCAAAATCCAGCTTATCCCCTGTATAGGTTCTTGCTTTTACCTCAAGTGTAGCCTTTTCCTTATGTGCATTGCCGTATTGGTCTACGAGCGTAATCGGAATATCCTTGATGCCCGCTGACACCGTGTCTTTCACAGCAACCGTTTGTTTCAAGAGTTCCGTATCCAGCTTAACTTTGCTAGGTCCTCCAAGATTGGTTAAATCCATATATGCTTCAGAGTAAGTTACTTCTTCCGAAGAGGAAGCGTTGATGCTTACAACAGCATTCTGATTGGATGTGACTGCCACTGGACTTACGGATGCCGTAATCGTAACGACAGGTTGATGATAATCAATAACAGATTCATCATTCACCGTATTCTTTGGATCTGTAATTTCGGTAGTGACGCCATCTTTAGTAATCAAGAAAGTATATTTATACATACCTTCTTTTAAATCAGCCAGTGTATAAGTGAACCACTCGTTAGCCGGATCATAGATCATTGGATACGAAGTGCCGTTCACTTTTACTTTAGCAGCTGTTATTGCGTCCATATTTCCATTACGGAACAAAGCGTCGTCGCGGTATCTGAAAGTAATCGTTCCATCTTTTAAAATAGGGCCGCTAATACTTGGTTTGATATCAAGCTCTTTAACCATACTGGTTACATACACTTTAGTGAACGGTTCACCAGGGGTCAACGGTATGACACGATCGTCCGGGTAGTCTTGTTTTCCCGTGTTCCAATCCGTACCTTTGCGCAGGACAAATCCAACGCTTGTTGCATTCTCCGCAACCTCAATCAGAACGCTCGCTGTGCCATTCTTAAAGGTTGTGAAATCAATCTGGTCATTTTTAGCTCCAGTGTTCCAAACCCAGATATTCCAATCCTTATAGTCCTTATCGCTACGGGTATAAGTGAATTGAACATATCGTTTGTCAGTAACTTTAACGGTGACGGTTGTGGAAACACCCTCATAAGAGATAGTAAGGGTTGCCGTTCCTAGCCCAACCGCTTTGACTAGACCTTTATCAGTTACTGTAGCCACTTCAGGTTTATTGGAAAGGTAAGTAGCCTTCTTAGTAACATTACTTCTGCTATTGTCATCATATTTCGCAAAAACAGCGGTTTGATGCGTATTTCCTGCTGCCAGCGTGTAGCTTGCACTATCTGTTTCCAAAGAGGTAAGCGTAACTGGTGCAGCTTCCTTTTGAATAATCACAGCCGTCAAAGGCTCTAATGTAATTGAATTTGCTGTCAAAATAAAACCTGTCTGCTGCGCAGCCGGTATCGCTGTAACACCAGCTTCATCGTTGTCCACAAGCACTTGACCACCCGTCAAATCCTCAGATAAGGTCAGTTTTCTAGTTGTGCTGTCACCATTCATGAAGACATAATAGATGCCAGTACCATCTGTTGCTTTGTTGGAATAACCGATGACAAGATCGTTATCCTTCATTTCTGGAGCAGGGATCAGGTTAATGTTAGAGTCAACCAAATCCTTATCGCCCAATCGGAAGGCATCCGTTGATTTTCTTAGCTCCATCAGACCCGACGTATATTTTCTTGTCGTGTTCTGTACTGGGAATTTAGATTCATCCGTTGCTTTGGTCCAATCAAACATGTTAACTGCATCCGATGAATCGTAAGAATCATGAATGAAATAGCCAAACGATTGGTTGTTATTGTCGAACATCTCTGTGAATTTATCCTCAGGATCCGTTGTGCCCTTCCACTGCTTAGTCCGCCCATATTCCTGACCGGCATGGATGAAGGCTGTACCTTGAGAAGTTAATACGAGCATATTTCCTAATCTGATCCGCTGCTGAATTTCCAGCTCATTCTCAGCAATATCCGGATCCTTCTTGATCGATTGTGCTATGACATCATGAAGTGTCAGATTATCATGAGCTTCGATATATGGGACGATATCACCCGGATCATCTGCTGGTGTATTCGAAGGTTGAGCTTTGATATTGTCCAGGATTGTAGCGATCGGACGTGCTCCACCGGTAATAAATCTAGGCTGACCTTCAGAACCATAACCAGACTTCAATTCATTACGGAATTCATCGGAGAAAACACCGACACTATCCGTTTTGTCCATCCAATCCTGATCTGCACCTTGCCCAGCGAGAGAAGGATCAGCCGCAGCGCCGCCGAATGTTCTCCAGCCTTCACCAATAAAGAGTGCCTTCGGATTCACTGCTGCCGCGGCATCATAAGCATGCTGAACAGCATCAGCTGTCGCATCGCCCATCATATCCCAGCGCATTCCATCAATCTTATACTCTTCAAACCAGTATTTTACCGAATCAACCATAAGCTTCTCAGCCATTTTATGGTTGGTGGCTAAATTGTTGCCGAACCCCCCGATAAAGTTGCCGTTTGCATCTTGGAAGGCATAATAATTAGGTACGATGTCGTTTAAAAATTCTTTTTTAGCCATGTGAGTATACACTACGTCCAGAACGACACCCATTCCAGCTTCATGCACGGCATCAATCAAACCTTTTAATTCTTTAATCCGCTCTTCTGGATCGGCAGGATTCTGTGAATAAGCCCCGTCCGGAGAGAAATAGCTGTGAGGATCATACCCCCAGTTGTATTCATTGTTTTTTGCGGAATACTCTGGCTCTCTAGTCCCCATCTTCGTCTCATCCCCGTAATACCAAGCCATCACAGGAAGCAACTGAACATGCGTTACACCAAGAGATTTAATATAATCAAGTTTCTTTTCAAAAGCGCTATAAGAACCCCATCTTTCCCCACTCAGACTATCCTCGATCGATACATCTGACGTAAAATCTCTCACGTGGACTTCGTAGATGATGGCGTCCTCACGTTTTTCGTAGCCTTTTATATCAGCATACCCAAAGGTATCAGGGTTCGTCTGGCTTAAATCAACGATAGCCGCTTTGCCCACTGTATCCCCGCCGGCACCAGCAGCACCTGTGGTATCCACAGTGAATACCGCCATTGATTTAGCATAAGGATCAAGGACCTTATGGGTTACACCGTCATTCGTTACTTCGTATTGATAAAAGAAGCCCCTTACATCTGTTGCCGCTGTGCCTGTCAAATCAGCTGGCTTCAGCTGGACTGACCAAACCCCTTGCTCGCCGAGTGTTAAAGCAACACTACCCACTTGCACGTTAGAGTCATTCTTATCGTAAAGATTTACAACGACTCCGCTTGCTTTAGGTGCCCATAATTTCAATGTGGCTGTTTTGTCAGCATTATACGTAGCTCCAAGATCGTCTCCTGTATAATTGTACATTTCATCAAGCATTCTCCAGCCACTTGCGGCGGAGACTGTTTTACCTGAATAAGTAACGCTAAGCGGAACTTTTTCCAAATCAAAAGCTTCTGTATCCACTTCGATTGAAGTTTTGCTTGTAAGGGTTACCGCAGTAATCGGGACTGCAGCACCCTCTTTATCCTTAACTGTAATTGCTGTCTTTAAGGCAGCTGGATCCAAACCGTCAGTCAGTGTGAAGCCGAGAAGGATTTTGCTCGTCGACAACACCTCTGCGGATACTAAGCCAATTGGTGTCTCTCCAAACGGAGAAACATAAACATTGTTGTCTCCTTCTTTAACCCATAGCTGATTGTATCGATCCAGCAGGCTAAAGGTTTTATTGTCACCGTCCTTATCACCGTTCGAAGGTTTCATCACAATAAAGCCGATTTTCTTCGCGTTCTCAATAAGTGGAACATCAACATATGCACCATAACGATCTGTTTGATCTGCCACAAAAGGAGTGGCACCAGACGGCCAATTTTCGGATGGGGCTACGACGTCATCCCACAGCCAAAGTCCGTATTGATCATGATTTGTATCAGCTCTGGTATAGTGAATTCGCACTGTATTAGGAGCAAGTGCAACTGGTTCATACGGTGTTACATCATTTGACCCTTGCTTGATCCAAATTTCATTCGTCTCAGGCGTGTTAATGGCAAAGAGTTTATCGCCTTCATCCTTAGCCTGAGTGACTCGGTTTACCACAAGGAACGAAATTTTCTTGGCCCCATCCTTCACTGGCACGTCAACATAAGCACCATATGAATCGATTTGCCCTTCAGGAAATGGAGTTGCCCCTGTTGGCCAATTTGCGGAAGGGGATTGAACATCATCCCATGTCCATAATCCCTGATTTTCATAGTCACCAGCTGTCCGATTGTAGTGAATACGGATGTGTCCAGCCGGAACAGGGGTAACCTCAACAGGTTCAGAAGGAATTTTATATTCAGCTGTCACACTGCCATCCAGTGGATTAAATTTAAAGGTAACCGGCAGATCGGAAGGAAGACTCAGATTATTAGCAGTTTCGGGATACAATTGATCCCCGGCTTCACCGTCTCCTGGAACAGAAACTTGGTAGGTGTAATCTCCCTTAGGAAGGGTAGCCACCGTACTGTAAACATCATCAAAATCAGGATCAGATAATGTAGTAAGTGCTTCTGCCGGCAGGTTTCCTGTCAATCTTGGTAGTTTAGCGGAAGCAATCGGTGTGTAATACGTGGAATCAGCTATTTTATGAGTCAAGTCATTATAATAAAAGGTTACGGCAGTCTCTGTTTCCAGCTTGATATGGATATTCTCCCCATCATTGGTCCCCTGAGGATTGGTGTAACTTGTGAATCCATAATTCTCATCCCATAAATCATTTAGAGTAACCTTGTAGTTATATTCTCCTGCTGGCAGAGTGCCTGTAAAAGAATATAGGCCATTATCTGAATAGGTCATTTGGGTAACTACTGATGTCTCATCCCAATCCTTACCCGGCGCTTCCGCACCTGTCGATGTAAATTTAGACTGCAGATCCCCAACCAATACAACCTTCGTCGTTGCTGCTTTAACATTAACAGGATGTAGTCCAAGACCAGAGAACACGAGAGCAATGATCATAAAGATCGCAAATGCCCTCTTCCCCCATAAAGTTATTTTCATTTTTGCAAAACCTCCCATAATTATGAATTCCCTTTTTGCAAGCGGATACATGATTTCACAAACCCCTCCAATTTATGAGATTATAAATCATGCATATTCCTTCTGAAGGTGAAGAAGGTCTATATGTAGGGCTCGTCAAGCCAAATCAACGCTGTCACCATCCTTTTATCAAAGTAAAAGCTTGATACATCATGTCAAAATTAGTGCAATCGTTTGCAAAAAGCTATGCACAAACACTAGTCCATAAAACCCGATCGTTAGTGCAACTGATTACAGCCTAAAAATACCCAATGAAAACGCTTGCTGTATTTTGATTTACATACTAATGCCGAATTTACGGTATTGTCAACCAGTATTTTCTAAAATAAAATCTCAATTTAAAGCCGCAATAAAAACGAAACTTGTTCTTCCCTTCCTTTCAGCTAAGTTCTTGCATCCTTTAAGCCATACGTTTGCATTCAGCGAATGCTCTTTTCGCAAAATTCAGACCGCATTTATACATATTAAGATCAAAATTCCCGAATCATTCATACTTTTTTGGTGAAAAGCAACAATATTACATTGAAATTTCTTGTGTTCCTTCCAAAAGTAGCAATTTCCTCCTTTTGAATGACTTTATCTATTTACAATTTAGAACTCTTAGATTAATATTACTGTGTAAAGCAAACGGTTCCATAAGGAGGTTTCAATGACAGTTACCATTAAGGATGTGGCCAAGAAAGCGGGAGTATCTCCCTCCACGGTATCCCGGGTATTGTCCAACCATCCCAGAATCAGCCTGGAAACTTCCCGCAAAGTTAAAGCTATTATGGAGGATATGGGCTATACCCCTAACATGATGGCTAAGAGCTTGGTGTCGAAAACTACTAACAGCATCTGCTTCAGTCTTCCTAAACCTGCTGAAGAGCTGTTCTCTAATCTATTTTTTATGGAATTAATTCGCGGGATCGTTACACAAGCCAGCCGTTCCGGTTATGATGTGCTGATAAGTTCCGGAGCGAACGAGAAAGAAGAACTGGAAGCCGTTTCACGACTTCTGAAGGGTCGCCGTGTTGACGGCGTTATTCTGCTTTACTCTCGTACGGATGATGCCGTTATTGATTTTCTAGAGAGCAACGATTATCCATTCGTGCTTGTTGGCCGAAGTGATAAATATGAGAATATTTTATCAGTCGATAATGATAATGTGATGGCAGCGTACGATGCTACGAACCACCTCATTTCCATGGGGCATAAACGTATTGGCTTCGTAAGTGGACCACCTAATCTAATCGTTTCTCGTGACCGTCTCGCCGGATATCGTAAAGCATTGCAGAATAGCGGTTTAGAAATGCGGGATGAATGGATTGTAGAGGGTGAATTTCTACAGGATAGCGGCTACAGAGCGATGTCCTTTTTCATGAATTTGCCGAATCGACCCACTGCGCTGGTAGCGGTGGATGACATGGTATCGTTCGGAATTTTGCGTGGGTTGAACGAACTGAAATACAAGGTTCCAGACGATCTCGCCATTGTAAGCTTTAACAATATTCCATTATCTGAATTATCTAGTCCTCCGATCAGCAGTATTGATATAGGAATTTATCATCTTGGCTACACCGCATCACAAGTACTTATCCAAAATATCAAGAGTCCGGATAACGGTTCAGGTCATACTAACCGATTTGTTATTCCCCATCGTCTGATCGTGAGAGAGTCATCCATGCACTCTCTCGCAAAGCATGAAACCGAATGAATAAGTGAAGCGTTTATTCGCTTCATTTATTTTTTGAAAATCTGTACAAACGTTTGCGCTAAATCATACAATACTTAATGATCCAGTTCTTTATGGGTGATTTCTAGGATCTTAGGTTAGGATAAACTTACACATCTTAATCAAAGTTTAAACGGTTTAATAAGATTCTAATACGGCATCCGCTGGATCACGACGCTGTCAAAACTTTTAGGAGGTACTACAATGCCGGAAATTAAAGCCTGCTTGTTCGACTTGGACGGAGTAATCGTCGATACAGCAAAATACCATTATATCGCTTGGAAAGAGCTTGCAGATGGTCTGGGATTTCTTTTCACAGAACAAGATAACGAACGCCTTAAGGGAGTCAGCAGAACGGCTTCACTAAATATTTTGCTGGAAATCGGCGGACTAACGATTGATGAAGAAGAGAAAGCTAAGCTTGCGGAACAGAAAAATAATCGGTATGTCGAATATATTGCGAAAATGGACAGTTCTGAGATTCTCCCAGGTGCGCTTGATTTCCTAAAAGAGTGCCGCGCGAATGGCATCAAAGTCGCTCTCGGTTCTGCCAGTAAAAATGCAATGACGATCTTGAATAATACCGGATTAACCCCTTACTTTGATGCAATCATCGATGGAACTCACACTAGTGCTGCTAAACCAGATCCGGAAGTGTTCCTGTTAGGAGCCAAAGCACTGGATGCCGCACCTGAACATTGTGTAGTCTTCGAAGATGCAGAAGCGGGAATTGAGGCCGCTACCCGGGCCGGTATGTTCAGTGTTGGCATTGGTTCGCCGGAAACCCTCAGTGCAGCGAATATTGTGGTTCCATCGCTCGCTCATATGAGTGTGTCCGTGCTCAAAGAATCTTTTGCATAAATATAGTGAACATAATGAACTCAAATAGTACTGATTTGAGTTGTTATGGACATTCCTACCAGAGATTAAATGAACTAATAATTAATCGTTAACTTTCTGGTGATGAAGTGACGGAGAGGAATTTTGGAACTGTAGAAGCTTAGCGTTCGCCTTTATAATCAGATTTCATCCGCAAAATGTGGTTTAAATATAGAAATCTGATTATAACAGCGATCGAAAGTCCAAAGATTCATCGCAGTCACTTTTATATCACTGGAAGTTTAACAAAAGATTTGTTCATTTTATATATCCCCCTAACATATTTAAAGGAGCGGTTATCGTGAAACAATATTTAACAATTGATGAATGGTCCATTATTGAGGAATCCTTTGATCCACAGACGCAAGAAATTTCTGAAAGCGTATTTAGTCTTGGTAACGGATTTATGGGTGGCCGGGCCAATTTCGAAGAGCAATATAGCGGCAACAGCCTGCAAGGCAGCTACATGGCTGGCGTCTACTACCCTGACAAAACACGTGTCGGCTGGTGGAAAAACGGCTATCCTGAATATTTTGCCAAAGTACTTAACAGCACGAACTGGATCGGTATTAACATTGATATCGAGGGTACCCCCCTTGACCTGGCAAAGTGCACCGTTTCCGAATTCCGCCGTGTACTTAATATGAAAGAAGGAACGCTCTCCCGTAGCTTCACTGCCACTCTCGAAGATGGTAAGGAAGTTAAAGTAGAAAGTATCCGGTTCGTAAGCATGACTCGTCAAGAAATCGGCGCGATTCGCTATTCCATCATTCCTGTCAATTTCTCAGGCAAGATTACGATTACTCCTTATCTTGATGGTGATGTGAAGAACAAGGATTCCAACTATGACGAGAAATTCTGGAATGAAGTTGAGAAACAAGCGGGACCTGATCATGGACATCTCACTCTAAAGACTAAGAAACTCGACTTCCATGTCACCTCTGCTATGGCTTTTGATATCCTTGTCAATGGTGAGAAGGTAACTGCCGAAGCCGAAGTCATCGAACAAGAGAAATATGTAGCCAGCAAACTGGACGTAACCGCACAAGCGGGCAATCAAATCGTCATTTATAAATATGTAGCCAATGTTACTTCTCGGAATCACGGTCTGGGACAATTGGTCGACGCCGCCCAAACTGCTCTGCAAGCTGCTAAGGAAGCCGGGTTTGTAACTCTTTTGACCGAACAAATTGAAGCTTGGAGAGAAAAATGGAAAGAAAGCGACATCATCATTGAAGGTGACGTTTCGGCTCAGCAAGCGATTCGCTTTAATATTTTCCAACTCAATCAAACCTATAATGGTGAAGATGACCGCCTGAACATTGGCCCTAAAGGCTTTACCGGTGAAAAATACGGCGGCAGCACTTACTGGGATACAGAGGCGTATTGCGTTCCCTTCTATCTCAGTACGGCGGACTCCTCCATTGCCCGCAATTTGTTGATCTACCGTTACAAGCACTTAGAGAAAGCTAAAGAAAATGCCCGTAAGCTTGGATTCAAAAAAGGTGCGCTATACCCAATGGTTACTATGAACGGTGAAGAATGCCACAACGAGTGGGAAATTACATTTGAAGAAATTCACCGGAATGGTGCCATTGCCTACGCCATTTACAACTATGTGAACTACACCGGAGACAAAGCTTATCTGGGACAATATGGCCTTGAAGTTCTCGTGGAAATCTCCCGCTTCTGGGAAGAACGTGTTCACTATGCATCACGAAAAGACAAATACGTAATGCTCGGCGTAACGGGCCCGAATGAATATGAGAATAACGTTAATAATAACTGGTATACGAACCGTATGGCTTCGTGGACTATGGAATACACCATGGAAGCACTGGCATACCTGCAAGAAAATGAGCCTACTCGTTATGCTGAGCTAGTTGACAAACTAGGGCTGCAAGAGAGCGAAACTACAAAATGGAAAGACATCATTGCTAAGATGTATTATCCTGCGGATGAAGAGCTGGGTATCTTCTTACAACAAGATGGCTTCCTGGACAAAGAGATCATTCAAGTCAAAGATCTGGAACGTGAGCATCTGCCACTTAACCAAAAATGGTCATGGGACCGTATCCTGCGATCTTGCTTCATTAAACAAGCAGACGTTCTTCAGGGATTATATTTCCTGGGTGACCGTTACGATCTCGATACCAAAAAACGTAACTTCGACTTTTATGAACCGATCACTGTTCATGAGTCCTCCCTTTCCCCTTGTATCCACTCCATTCTAGCCAGTGAGCTGGGATATAAGGATAAGGCCTATGAAATGTACTTGCGTACTTCAAGACTGGATCTTGATAACTATAACAATGATACAGAAGACGGCTTGCACAGCACTAGCATGGCTGGTACTTGGATGTCAATCGTACATGGTTTCGGCGGACTCCGCGTGCATGACGGCAGACTGACACTGAGCCCATCTAACCCAGGTCACTGGACCGCTTACTCTTTTAAAATCATGTTCCGCGGCTCCCGTCTGAAAGTAAGCGTTACGGATGCACAAGTTACTGTTACGAATGAAACTGATATCCCTGCTTCTATTACTATCTACGACAAAGAATATACCGTAAACGGACTAAGCAGCATCACTGCTGATAGCAATTCCGTCACAGTATAAAACTTACACCCAAGAGATCCTTGAAGCTTAATGCTTTTGGGGTCTCTTTATTTTTTAGGAAGATAACTTATATAAGGAGTGATTTTGAATGAACAGAACCTTTTGGAAAGAAGCCGTTGTCTACCAAATCTATCCCCGCAGCTTTCAAGATAGCAATGGTGACGGGATTGGAGATCTGCAAGGAATCATTTCACGTCTGGATTATTTGCAAAAGCTAGGTGTCGACGTAGTTTGGCTGTCACCTGTATATAAATCACCAAATGACGATAACGGTTATGACATCAGCGATTATCAAGATATTATGGATGAGTTCGGCACATTGCAGGATTGGGAAGAATTACTGACTGGATTGCACGCCCGTGGCATAAAACTGATGATGGACCTTGTAATCAATCATTCCTCAGATGAGCATCCTTGGTTCGTAGAATCCCGTTCTTCAAAAGATAATCCATATCGCGATTACTACATTTGGCGTCCGGGTGGACCAGATGGTGAGCGCCCCAACAATTGGAGTTCTGTATTCAGCGGCCCGGCTTGGGAACTGGATGAAACCACTGGTGAATACTATCTGCATCTGTTTTCGCGCAAGCAACCGGATCTCAACTGGGAGAATCCGCAGCTGCGTGAGGAGTTATACAAGATGATCACCTTCTGGCTCGACAAGGGTGTGGATGGTCTACGAATGGATGTAATCAATATGATTTCCAAGGTGGAAGGTCTCCCTTCCTCTCATAGAGACGGCCTTGCTCCCGGGGAACTTGCTTGGGGTGGCGAATATTATATGAATGGACCACGTGTTCATGATTTTTTACATGAAATGAATGACAAAGTGTTATCCAACTATAACATTATGACTGTCGGCGAGACTCCTGGCGCTACAGTTGAAGATGCCATCCTTTACACGGACGAGGAACGCAAAGAGCTGCAAATGGTATTCCAGTTCGAGCATATGGATGTGGACTCGGGTCCTGACGGCAAATGGGACGTAGCCCCGTGGACGTTGTCGAAGCTGCGCGATATTCTTCATAAATGGCAAGTGGGTCTGGCGGATAAGGGTTGGAATAGTCTTTATCTTAACAATCATGACCAGCCACGTATGGTCTCAAGATTCGGGGATGACGGTAAGTATCGTGTGATCTCTGCCAAAATGCTCGCTACC
The DNA here is from genome assembly GCF_037992965.1 of Paenibacillus sp. FSL E2-0190. NCBI lineage: Bacteria > Bacillati > Bacillota > Bacilli > Caryophanales > Paenibacillaceae > Paenibacillus > Paenibacillus sp. FSL E2-0190. Next base: position 2,023,556 of record NZ_CP150306.1, on the reverse strand, counting down.
TTACTGCACACGCTGAAAGGGACACCCTATATTTATCAAGGCGAAGAAATCGGGATGACTAATGTAAAGTTCACAGCCATTGAACATTATAAAGACATTGAAATCCTCAATATGTATCGCGAAAAGGTTACCGAAGGCGGCGCTGATCCTAACAGCGTGCTAAACGCTATTCATATCAAAGGCCGTGATAATGCGCGCACTCCGATGCAATGGGATGATTCTGCGAATGCCGGCTTTACTGAAGGGGAGCCGTGGCTCAAAGTTAATCCGAACTACAAGGAAATTAACGTGGAGCAGGCCCTGGCGGATTCGGATTCCATCTTCTATTATTACCAAAGGCTGCTTGCTTTGCGCAAAAAAAATCCGATCATGGCTTATGGCGAATACAAGCTACTTTTGCCAGAGCATGAGGATATTTATGCCTATACGCGTACTCTGGATGACGAGAAGTGGCTGGTGCTGCTCAATTTCAATGAGGTTCCACAGACTGTTGATCTTTCCGCAGAGCTAAGTAAGGTTACGGAACTTATTATTGGAAATTACCCTGATAATGCACCCACACGGGAATTATTACGACCTTATGAAGCAAGAGTGTATCGATTGAAAGACTAACTTTGTCTATCTTCCTGAGTTATACTATTTAGGATGATTTTTTATGAGATTATCCTTCTGCCTGCTACCTGTCATTAGAGAGCACGGAATAACAGGATTTTGCAAATGCAGCCTGATAGTATGAACTTAAAGGGAGATGACGGACTTGGAATGGCTTATCCGCATGAAAGAAGCTTTAGATTATATGGAGAGCAAGATGGAGGAATCTGTGACCATTGAAGAAATCGCCAAGGTTGCTTACTCCTCCCCCTTTCATTTCCAGCGCATGTTCAATATGCTTACCGGAATATCTATTAAAGACTATATCCGTAAGCGCAGATTAACTCTGGCTGCACAGGAGCTTGCTATTTCTAAAGTTAAAGTGCTGGATGTTGCACTGAAATACGGATATGACTCGCCCGAGTCGTTTGCCAAAGCATTCCGCAAGGCACATGGAATTACTCCTTCTGCTGCGCGGGAGTCAGGGGTACAGCTCAAGGCTTTCCCTAGACTCTCCTTCCATCTATCACTGAAGGGAGATAAAGAAATGGACTACAGAATTGAGAAAAGAGACGCCTTTAATGTTATCGGACTAGTAGAGGAAATGACAACGAAGGATGGGGAGAATCTGCGCCGCATCCCTCAGTTGTGGATAGAAGCTAATGAAAATGGTACGTCGGATAAGCTGATTGAGCTCGGTGAAGATAAGGATTTATTAGGCATCTGCTCTGACATGAACCATGATAAAGAAACCTTCTCCTATTGGATCGCTGTCGAAGCTACTCCAGAGACTGATGCACAGGGCTTTGCTTCTACAACAATTCCAGCTGCAAGTTGGGCTGTGTTCACCTCAGTAGGGCCGATGCCTGATGCGATCCAGCAGGTATGGGCACGCATTTTCCAGGAGTGGTTCCCTTCCACAGGCTACGAGCACACAGGCGGACCTGAGTTTGAGCTATATCTTCCAGGGAGACCAGACGCAGAGGACTATCGTTGTGAGATATGGATCCCTGTTACGAAAAAAGAATAGAACTAAAAAGACTATCGAAATCCCGATAGTCTTTTTTCTTGTGATTGCCTACTATTTCATTTTGAGAATTGGCATAGTCTTGGTATAATAAATAGATTATGTAGTTCTATAATGATTATTGTCATCCGAATTATCGGTGAAGGAGAATTTCATGTCTACTGTAAAAATATTTTCAGACAGCACTTCCGATTTACCTCAAAACTGGAAGGATACTTATGACATCGGCATCGTTCCTCTTTATGTTGTATTTGAAGAAGGTACCTACAAAGATGGTGAAGATATTACACCCGAGGAAGTGTATCGCCGTGTAGCCGCTAGTGGAGTATTGCCGAAAACGGCAGCACCTTCGCCAGCAGATTTCATTGCTGCATTTCAACCCGTGATTAGCAGCGGACAAGATATTGTATATATCAGTCTCTCCTCCTCACTATCCTCTACATATCAGAATGCACTTTTGGCTGCCGGGGAATTTCCTGAGGGACGCGTACAGGTTATAGATTCGCAAACCTTGTGCGGAGGCATTGCCCTCCTTGTTATGAAGGCTGTCAGAGCTGCTGAAAAGGGCCACTCTGCCGTAGAGATTGCAGTCATGCTGGAGCACAGCCGCAGCCTTGTGGAAACTGAATTCGTTGTGGATACGCTAGATTACTTATATATGGGTGGACGCTGTTCAGGCATGCAGAACTTCATCGGTAGTCTGCTCAAAATCCGTCCTGTTCTTAGACTGGTAGATGGAAGCATCATACCTACCAGCAAAATCCGTGGCAAAAAAGAAAAAGCTGTGGAACAAATGCTCCAGAACGCTTTGGTTCATGTCGATCGAATGGATAATGAGTTGCTCATCGTGGTCCATACCTTGGCGGAAGAAGATGCACTCTATCTGGAGGCAGCACTACGAGAGAAAACTCAAGTTAATGAAATAGCAATCCTCCATGCGGGTTGTGTAATTGGCAGCCATTGTGGACCGCATACTGTAGGTCTCATGTATATGCTTCAGGACTAATAACACACAAATCTCCGGCCATTGCTTCTTAAGCAAATGGACCGGAGATTTGTGTGTAACCCCCCTAGTTTGAAGGTACTTCCAGCTCTATATCTTCTGCTCTGCAAGGCAACATAAAACGAAACGTAGAACCTTGATTCTCTTCACTTTCTACAAAGATCGTCCCACCCATCAGCTCCACAAGCTGCTTGCAAATCGCCAGTCCCAAGCCTGTGCCTCCATATTTACGGTTTATGGACGGATGCAGCTGTGAGAAAGATTGAAACAATAGATTGAGTTTGTTACCGGCAATTCCTACACCTGTATCCCGCACTGAAAACTCCAACAAAAATTCTTGTTCATCAGATAGTGGAATGTTCTTCACCGATAGGGTCACGCTCCCACGTTCCGTGAATTTCAGCGCATTGCCTACCAGATTCACGACAATCTGCCGCAAGCGGATCGGATCAGCAATGATGATGGTTGGAACGCTAGTATCCATCCACCACCGTAATGCCAGTTTCTTCTCTTCCGCTTTCGGTGCAAATAAATCAATGACGTCTGAGATCATCTCGCGGAGATCAAACTTCTCGGATTGCAGTGACATTTTACCTGCTTCCATTTTGCTGAAATCAAGAATGTCATTCAAGATCTGCAATAACGTATAACTACTGCTGCGTAAAATCTCGGCATAACCTCGCTGCTCTTCTCCAAGTTCAGTATCCAACAATAGATCAGCCATTCCGATCATCCCGTTCATCGGCGTCCGAATTTCATGGCTCATCATCATTAAGAAATCAGATTTGGCTTGCGCTGCCTGCTCTGCTGATTCTTTGGCACGAATGATTTCTCGTTCATTCGTAATATCACTGAAGGCAATAACCGCACCTGCGATCCCCCCTTCATCAATAAGAGGTGCTACCCGATAATTAACAAAAAAACTGGTGCCATCCTTACGCCAGAAGATCTCATCATCTTTCTTGCGGATGATTCCATCCTCTATCGTAAGACTAATCTGGCAATCAGGTGTCGAATAACGCGAACCATCACCTTGGATATGATGGATATAATCCATAAGCTTCAAACCCATCAATTCTGTTGGTTGGTAGCCTAACATATCCGCTGCCTCACGGTTAATAAATAGAGCGCGCCCCGTTGTATCCAGCACAAAGATTCCCGCGGAGACGGAATTCAGAATGAGACTCGATTGTTGATCCTTCACAGCTACTATTGAGGTATCTTTGGAGCTGATCTCCACTTCGCCCGTGATAGGTAATTCAGTATCTAAGGTGTCCTCTAATTCATCTAGCCAGTCTTGTAACAATTTTGCATGTAAAAGAGCGCTTCCGTTAGCCACTTGAGTAATCGCGAATACCCCGGCGATCCCTTCTTCCGTTCTGATCGGTAAAAGTTTAACGCCTACGCAATCCGAGCCTTTTTTGGGATTCTCTAAATCTTGTAGCTCAAAGCTTGAGGAGTTCCCCTGCAGAGCAGCCTCAAAACTAGCAATATTGCCAAGTTTTTTTCTCTTTGCTGATATCGGACTTGTATTTTGCAACTTCGCTTCTGCGCTCAAGCCTAGATGAAAATTTCGGTTGGTTCCTACGCAGCGACCTTGTCTATCCAGAACGAATATCAAATCAGGATGATGGTCATATAACGATTTATAAGCGCTCTCTTCCGAAAGCAACCGTCTCAGAATGGACGTCCAGTCTTTATCCACAGTTCACATCCCCTCAGGCTCTCTCATCCATTATCATTACCCCTAAACGAGCAATGTTCATCTAAAATTTAAAATATATTTCATATCTATTATATCAAAATTACGGAAATCAGTCGTAGATAAACGTCAAATCCCCCCTTTCTAACCCCAATCACGATGCTTTTTCATCGTTACAAAAGGGTTATAAAAGGGGGTGAGTTCCGAATCTATTAGGCTATATCTTTATGTTCAATGTTGCGAATAGCCATATAGGCAATACCTGCTCCTAGCAAACCAAGTGAGATCGACACCGCCGCTAAATTACCTAAGCGAGCTTGATCAAATCCCCCAGAAATTAGGGAGGTAACTAACACAGCTGAGACGATGGTGGCAGGGACCGATTTTTTCTTCATTCCAAAGTACAATGGGATTAGAGCAATACCCGCTGCGTAAAAAGCGTTTGCGCCTAACTTAATCAGCTCTGAAGTGATTACATGAAGGGTCAGTTCACCCGGAATAAGCCCTGCAAAGGAATTGAATCCTACTAGGATAGCGCCGACTACAATATCTGCCACGATAATGGCCACAAATGTGAAGGCGAACACTATCAATATTTTCGCAGTCATCAGCTTTTTACGTGAGATAGGATACATGAAGAGAAGAGTAATGGTGTTGTTCTTATACTCATCAATCACCAGCTTGCTAATAATAACCGAAGCGAAAATAATATAAGCAGCCTTTACAAAAACGAACACGCCCTCAAACAACTCTGCATAAGAAGCAAACGACGGTTCACTCTCATTTTGATCAACGAATAAAACCATAATCATAAAAGCAAGAATCGCAAGATTGACGATTGCTGCACCTGTAAGAAGCGTTTTTAGCTTATTCTTCCGAATCTCCAAAGATATTAATTTAAGCAATGCCTTCACCCCCAATCAATTGCAGAAAATGATCTTCCAGCGTATGTTGTTTTTTGCTGATACTCTCAATTTCCACATCTGCTAGCACTAACGCCTTATTCAGATCACGCTGTGAGATTCCACCGTCATATATTCTGACAGTAATATGGTCCAGCACTTTGAAATTATTAAGCCCAAGCTTATGCTCCAACACATACACTGCTTTATTAATCTCATTCGTAACCACTTCGATATATTCAGTATTTTGGCCACGAATGGAATCCATCGCCACTTCTTCTACCAGAGCACCCTGCCGGATCACACCGATCGTATCAGCAATCTGCTCTATTTCCCCCAGAATATGACTAGATACAAGTAACGTCATTCCATATTCACGGCTAAGCATCCGGAACACTTCACGCATCTCCTTGATTCCCACAGGATCTAGCCCATTAATCGGCTCATCCAAAATGAGCAGTTCAGGTTTCGTCATGAAGGCTCTGGCAATACCCAGACGTTGCTTCATCCCAAGTGAAAATTGCTTCACCGGCTTTTTATCGACACCTGTTAGCTTTACCAGCTCCAGCGCTTCACCAATCGCTTGCGGATCATAATAGCCCATGTACTCTCCGTGCAAAATCAGATTTTCTTTGGCTGTCAATTTATCATAAAACACTGGGTATTCAATGATGCAGCCCATCCGCTTCAGCATTTCGTAAGAATGCTCAGTCATTTTTTCATTAAAAAATTCAATTTCTCCACTCGTAGGTTTAACGAGGTTCGTGACCATTTTCATCACGGTAGTTTTGCCAGCACCATTCGGTCCAAGAAACCCGTAAATTTCACCTTGCTTAATATTCATATTCACATTGCTGACGACTTCTTTACCTTGATAGGTTTTCGTTAAATTTCTTGTCCGAAGTATTGTAGTCAATTCCGCGCTCCCCTTTGTTTTCGTCTCGTCTTCCTTAGTTCTTATTGTACACAGCAGAATTTTCTTTTTTATTACTCGTTTCTTACGAAAATCTTAAGCTGCGCACAATTCTATGCCTTAGAAGCGTAATCTGCGAAAAGTAAGGGTAAACACCGTTCTCACATACGGCTGACTAACCAGTGTAATCGTTCCATTCATTTGCTCCGTTAATCTTTTGGTGATCGTCAGACCTAGACCGCTGCCTTGATAAGCCCGATTTCTTGAGTCTTCCAGCGTATACAGACGCTCAAATACTTTATCTTGGTGTATTTCACTGATGCCTTTTCCCCGGTCCCACACCTCTATGTATACTTTGTTCTCATCACTATAGAGCTTTAATCCTAATACGCCCCCAGCGTCGCCATAAGAAATTGCGTTCGACAACAGATTGGACAATATTCGATCAAGAGCCTCTTCATTTCCCATGAAGTAAACAGCCTCATCCGGAATCTCAATCTCCACCTCACTGCCCTTAGCGCTGAGGATATCATAGAAAGAAAGGATGTTGCGTCTGCATACTTCACCTGCCTCAACTCGTGAAAGCGCAATTTCCCGATCTCCAGATTCCAGCTTGGACAAATCAAAAAACTTGTTCATCAGCTGGATCACTTCATTGGCTTTTTGATGAATCATCTTCATCATCCGTTCCCGTTCCCCGGCCGGCAAATGCTCATCCTGCTGAATGGTCTCAATATAACCAAGCACAACCGTTAGCGGAGTCTTTAGATCATGAGAAATATTAGACAGCATATTACGCATAGATTTCTCCAACCTTACGCGCTCAATGCTTCCTTTATGATTGATATCCAGCAGCCGGTTCAGGTCAATCAGCACGCTCTGCAGCTCCAAATTACCGCTGAACAGCAGCAATCTTTCATGTGAGCCTTCCTCCATAATGCTGCTTAACTTGTCATGCATATATCGCAAATCATTAGAAGCTTTACGCGAATTCTGATATTGCCACACAATGACGGCGAGTAAGAGCACAATGACAACACCCAGCACCGCGATCATTATAGCTGTTCTCCCAGCTTATACCCGATGCCCCATAACGTCTTAATGTATTCGGGATGGGAGGGATCGTCTTCTATTTTTTCACGCAATCTTCTCATATGTACATTAATGACGTTCTCATCCCCGAAATAATCATCCTCCCATACGCTCGCATAAATCTGCGCTTTGGTAAATACTCGGCCCGGATGCGTCACAAACAGCTTAAGAATATGAAATTCCTTCGACGTTAGCTTTACTTCTTCCCCATTCTTCAACGCAGAGAAGTTATCTAAATCTACAGTCAATCGGCCAATGGAGATCATTTGCTTCACCGGAGCTTGATCTTCCACTTGGATACTGGGAGATGCATAACCTGCACGACGGATCGCTGCCTTCACCCTAGCCGCTAGCTCAATCATAGAAAAGGGCTTCGTAATATAATCATCCGCCCCAAAGCCTAACCCAAGCGCTTTATCTACATCACTGTCTTTGGCGGACATGATCAACACTGGAACCAGACTCCCCGCACGAATAGTCTGAAGAATGTCAGTCCCGCTACGCTTCGGCAGCATAAGGTCTAACAGTACAAGATCAAATGGACCACCGGTCCGAAATGTTCTCTCCGCTACTTCACCGTCAAATACAGCTTCAATCTCATAACCTTCTTTTACCAAATAAGACCTGACCATTTCACTGATTGCTTCGTCGTCCTCAATCAGCAGCACACGCTGTGGCATGTCCAAACCTCCCCGTAGTCGAAAACCTCTTCGTTAAATTATACCAATTTCCCGGAGCTCTTACTATTTCGGTTTTTATTTCAGCTTTTATTTCAGTTTCATTAAAGGTAGCCCAGGTATTATGGCCTTAACAACTTACAAAATGAGGTGATGCTTCAATGTTGAACAAGAGAAGTAAGCAAGCCTGGAGCTTCAAACGAAAGCTGCTGATCGTGATGATCATTGTCCTCCTGCTTCTCGGCACAGTGATATATAGTCTGGCAGATCGTTACTTAATCGAACATGTCGAAGTCGTAGTTGCGGATGATGCAGCTACAACTAGCAGCTCAGGAGCTACAGCCGTTACAACTGCCGAAGTTAACGCAACCTCTGACGACTGGAATTACTCCAGCGATGATATTCAGATCCAGATCGACCAAGTGCAGACCGGTTCCGGTTCAGACCAGATCACTTATTTTGTCGCTGATATCGTCCTCAAGGAAGCGAGCAGTCTGCGCACTGCTTTTGCCGACAACAGCTTTGGAACAAACATCACTGAGGATACCTCGGACATTGCTTCCGCGAACCATGCGATTTTTGCCATCAACGGTGATTACTATGGCTTCCGCAATGACGGAGTGATAATCCGTAACGGCACGGTGTATCGTGATGATCCTGTGCGGGATGCAATGGCGCTGTTCGATGATGGGACAATGCAAACCTATAACGAGGAAGAGATTTCTTCCTCTGAACTGCTGGCGCAAGGGGCCACCGATACCCTTTCCTTTGGTCCGATTCTGATTCAGGACGGGGAGATTGCCAGTGATTTCAGCAATGTCAAAATCGATACCAACTTCGGCAACCATTCCATCCAGAATGCGAATCCCCGCACCGCAGTTGGTATGATCGCACCAAACCATTATGTGTTTGTCGTAGTTGACGGGCGCAATGAAGGGTACAGCCGTGGGATGACCCTTACTGAGCTAGCTGATGTAATGTCCGACCTTGGCGCCACAGAAGCCTACAATCTGGACGGCGGTGGTTCATCCACTATGTACTTCATGGGACGGGTCGTAAATAATCCGCAGGGCAAAAACAAGGAGCGGGGCGTCAGCGACATTCTTTATATCAAGGAGGGTGCAACATCATGACTATACTGATCCCAGCCTATGAGCCCGATGAACGACTGCTCGATTTGATTTTACAGCTGCATAATTTCCAGCTTGAACCTATTGTTCTTGTGGATGACGGCAGCGGCCCGCACTACCGTGGAATCTTCGATATGGCCGAAGCATTCGGCTGCACTGTCCTAACCCATGAAGTCAACCTCGGAAAAGGACGTGCTCTGAAGACAGGGTTCCAGTATATTCAGGAGGCCGGTCTGCCGGATTATGTAGTCTGCGCGGATAGCGACGGCCAACATCTGCCTTATGATATTAACCGGATCGTTGAATCTCTGCGGAACCAGACTACTCCGGGAATCGTACTCGGCAGCCGCCGGTTCACCGGAACCATTCCTCTGCGCAGCCGCTTCGGCAACTCGGTAACCCGGACGGTCTTTTCCTTAACTACAGGCACTAAGATTTATGATACACAGACTGGTCTGCGCGGCTACCCCCTATCAATGCTTGATTGGCTATGCCAGATTCCCGGCGAACGGTTTGAATATGAAATGAACATGCTGCTAACCGCCCATAAAGAGGGGTATACCATTACTGAAGAGTACATCGATACCGTCTATCTGGACGATAATAAATCATCCCATTTCCGGCCTCTGATGGACTCCTTCCGGATTTATCTGCCGATACTGATATTCAGCACTTCTTCGCTGCTGTCAGCCCTGCTCGACTTCACACTCTTATTCCTGTTTCAAAGGCTCAGCCATAACCTATTCCTGTCCGTCGCGGCCGCGAGATTGTGCAGCTCTGTTTTCAACTATTCTATGAACCGAAAATATGTCTTCACAGGCGGCAAACGCTCCAAGATTCAGGCATCGCTTCCCAAATATTTTGCGCTGGTGATCCTCGTATTGTTGTTCAACTATGGGCTACTCTATTTCTATAATGAAAAGCTGATTATTCCGCTTGTCGCCGCCAAGCTACTGACCGAGGCTTCAATCTTCCTATTCAGCTATTGGGCGCAACGGAGGTTTGTGTACTGAGGGTTTGGGTACTCTGGGGAAGGTTACGTTCTCTCGACTGCTTATGCTTGTGTGGTGAGCAATTGGGAATTTGTGAAGCACTAATTGGACACTTGTGGAGCACTTTTTGAACACTTATGGAGTACTAATCGGATACTTGTGGAGCTTCTATCGGGCACCTATGGAACTGCTCCTCGAACACATATGGAGCACCTATTGGGCACCTATCGGACACAGATGACACTAATCGCAGTATTATTCCACTTTTGGTATGCTAACGGACCCCATAGCCGCTATTGGCAAGAAAGACACCACATATGAGCCTCTTTCTGTGGGATAGCGTCTGTGGGGTCCGAAACCCTGTTCAAAAGGCTGGAAATTTGCAAATAACGTCAGCTGAGTCCGAATTCACCGAGAAGGATGCCATTGATAGAATTCGCATACAAAAAAAGCTAGTGCTTTCTTCCAATAATGTATACAAAATCACATTATCTTCACTCAGAAATTCAGAACGTCATACACTCATCTTCTCTCCCATATACTTAAATGGAACAGTCCCGGACGTTGTTGCGGAACCTTTGCAGCCTTGTCAGAATAGGTTGCAGCATAAGCCCAAGCTGGAGGGAGAGAAAGATTCATGCCAAGCGAAGAAATTAATGCGCTAGAGCGGGCCATTGCCGAGATTACGGAAATAGCCACTGGCTTCGGTTTAGATTTTTATCCCATGCGTTATGAAATATGCCCCGCAGATATTATTTATACATTCGGCGCTTATGGAATGCCTACACGATTTGGACACTGGAGTTTTGGAAAAACCTTTCATAAAATGAAATCCCAATACGATTTCGGACTGAGCAAAATATACGAGCTCGTTATTAACTCCAACCCTTGTTATGCCTTCCTGCTGGATGGAAATTCACTGATTCAGAATAAGCTGATCGTTGCCCATGTGCTAGCGCACTGTGATTTTTTCAAAAATAATATGCGTTTCTCCATGTCCAACCGAGATATGGTCGAGAGCATGTCAGCTACAGCAGATCGGATTGCCGGTTATTCTGTAACTTACGGAACTGATGCTGTGGAGAGCTTCATCGATTCAGTGCTGGCTATCCAGGAGCATATAGACCCCAGTCTGATCCAGCCACGCAAGCTGGGCAAAACTCACCTACTGGAAGCTAAGATGAAGGAGCTCAAAGACGCCCCTCCAGGCGGCTCGAAATCATCCAATCCTTATGACGAATTATGGAATTTAGATAAAAGCAATACCGGGCCACAGGAAGCACCCTCTGGAAACCGTGCTTTCCCCCCGGAGCCAGAAAAAGATATGGTCTGGTTTATCCAGCAATATTCCACTGTTTTGGAGGATTGGCAGCGTGACATTATGACGATGCTCCATGACGAAATGCTCTACTTCTGGCCGCAGATGGAGACGAAGATCATGAACGAAGGCTGGGCTTCGGTCAGCTAAGGTGCTTAATTTGCTGAAGACAACTAAAGACTCTTTACTCGTAGCTTCTTTCCTGAAATTAAGAACAATAATGTAGGATTAATAAAGACTGTCACATCCAAGACAGTCTTTTTATTGTGTTATGATAACTCATGTGTTTACATATTTAATTTAATAATATATAATCAAATACAAGAACACATGACGCCACAAATTAAGGAGTTATTTGATTTGAAAAACGCTTGGTTAATCCGTCCGATGCCTCATGGCATCAACCGAATGAAAACTTTTTTAGATGAGAACCAAATTGCTATTGGTTACCCAGCAGGAGAGAGTTTTGCTAATCTAGATAACAATGATCTTAAGGGGATTTTGCAAAAGAAAGGTTGGGTTGATGGAATTGGCAATGTCAACACTTTTGTTAACTTCATCAACATTGGAGATGTTATAGTCGTTCCCGACGATAACAAGCGAGATGTGTACCTAGGTGAAATTGTTTCGGATTATATTTACATTAAACAATATGACAATGACTTCGAGGGCTATCCGCATACACGTAATGTAAAATGGTTCTTTGAAAAAAAGCCGCTATTCCGCTATAACCTTCCAAATCCAATAAAAGGTTCTCTTCGGTATCCAGGTACCATTGCAGACTTAACAAAGCACATGGAAGCCATTGATGCTATATTGGATAATGGAACAAGCGAATTAACACAATCAAATAAATCTGATTCTACAGAGGTTTTGAATGAAGCAATTGATGTATTAAGACAATTATTAAACAATGAAAACGAAGAAATAAGGCTCCGTGCAGCAGAGGTACTGCTTAATCATTATCGATAATACATTTTTGGGAGGGACGTACTTGTTATTTACCATAGATGGTGAACAGATAACTGATCTGCCCAAGAATAGAAAAAGGGACTTTACACGATGGCGTACTCAATTGTCCGACCTAGAGTTTTTAAAGATAAAAAATGAACTTATTAATCGAATTGATGGCAACAATGTCCACACATCGAGTTGGATTCCTGGTACTCATTGGGGAGGCACCGTTTTTGAGCCGCTTTACCACGCTTGCAACAAAAATGAAACTCATGCTGCTTTCTTTTTTGGATTAATATTATTTCATGTTATGATTGAGCATAATGAGTGCTGGAGTTTTGGAAAGTTCGATTTAAATGGAAAATCAATAAAAGGATTAACCTATTTCAAGATAGTTTGTCCATAAAACATATCCCACAAACTAGAGTGACAGTTAAGATGCTTAAGAAAGAGCGAAGGGATACTCTCCTTCGCTCTTTCTTCAAGACTTTATATTATATTTTGCATTGAAATTATCGAACCCCATTTACGATCTTGTTGTGTTCAGAACAAATGCAGTTACTCCTTCTGCTCTTTTCTTTGCCCATAATATCAAGTCAATAAATTGTTCAATGGATCTCTCACTACACTAGAAGAAAATTTCCCAGTTTATTCTCCGTTCATTTCACTTCCTCTGAAAGTGCTTCAAGCACCTTTTGTATTTTCTCAATTTCCTTATTCTTTGCTAACCACCAGTTACGACTCCAAATCCGATGTATTTTCCATCCTTTACTTTCCAAAAATCGCTGCCTGTACAGATCTCTCTCCCTGGCCACCTTTGAAGAATGGTAAGTTGCCCCATCGCATTCTATACCCAAAATGTATCTTTCTTTTCCTACAGGGTCTACGATCGCCAAATCGATGCGGTAACCAGAAAAACCAACTTGGGTATGCACGTCGTACCCACAAGATCGAAGTGCATTACATACCTCTTCTTCAAATCCACTGTCAAAAATCAGTTGATTGTTTAGATCCTTCACATTCGTGGCATCAATTAATCCGTTTAAAATTGATTGAGCGAGCGAATAATCTCCATCTGAGATTGCCTTACCATACTCCAAATATCGTTTTAAATACTTAACTCCCTGTGCGTAAGTCTCTGCTCTTGTCCATTCACTTGGTTCAAACGAGCAAACTATAATTACTTTTCTCCGCGCACGAGATATAGCAACATTTAAACGATTTCCGCCACCATCCCTAGAAAGTGCGCTGAATTGGCTAACCATTTTACCTTCAGAGTTCTTCGCGTAAGCAACAGAGAAAAGAATAACATCTCTCTCATCACCCTGCACATTCTCAATATTCTTAACAAAAAGTCCTATATGTTCATCGCCATTCTTACGAGATCTAGCTTCGTCAATTAGCACTCTGAGTTCAGGACTTTTTACCATTCTTTCTTCAAATACATCATTAATAAGATCTGCTTGATCTTTATTAAACGTGATAATTCCAAGTGTTGGTTGGGAATCATCATTTTGAAGAATATTAATGACACTGTCCACGATTTTTTCAGCTTCAACTCGGTTTGAGCTATTCTCCCAGTGGCCGTCAACTTTAATAAATTCTATTGGCCTAGAACCAGTGCCTTTCTTTACAGATGGAGCAATTTGTATTCTTTTATCATAAAAAGCGTAATTCGAAAAGTTGATTAACTCTTCATACTCTGAACGGTAATGCCAAGTTAGCCATTTATCAGGGAACTTTGGTTTAGCCCACTCTAATAAACTTTTTGCATGTTTATCTGTTTTGTCTACATAGATTGTATTATCATCTTCATCCTCTTCCTCATCCTCGATAGCTGCTTGAAAGAATGAACTAGGTGGAAGTTGTTTTTCGTCTCCTGCTACTATGAGATGCTTCGCTCGATAAATGGACGGAATTGCATTTTCCACTGGACACTGGGAGGCTTCATCAAATATAACAAGATCAAACATATCCTGATGTAACGGAAAAATAGCGCTCACCGCCTCAGGTGTGCATAGCCAACAAGGTACCAACTTTAATAAATCATCGTAAAAATGCCCTACTACTTGGCGTAATGGCATTAACTTTCTTTTTTTATTCGATTCGTGCTTTAATTTTTGCCGTGTGCTCCCCACTACTTGAGTAGCTGCATTAGCAAGTAATGAATCTATAAGTATTGGGACTGCTTTTCGCTTATCATTCAATAACTTTTGAAAACGGTCTAGGTTGGATTTGTAAATTTCAGTGGACACGTCTTTTACATGCGGCTCGGCAGATTCAATCTCTAGAATCCAAGCGTGCAAGAAACTATTTCGAATAAGATTAATCCAGAAACTCACTACATTCGGAGTGCTTTCAAGTGGTGCCTTTTGAGCGCAACGCTCAAGTAATCTCTTTCTCAAGTCACCCATTTCTTCTTTCATTTGATCTAATCTGCATAAGCTATCAAACTGGTCCAGTGTTCTCAACAATCCTTCATATTCTTGAATACTGTAAATCCCTTCGTTTAACTGCTTAACATATTCAATAACGGTTTCTCGCTTCAAGTATGGCTCTAAGCTACGTATTTGAACATTTAACTCTCTAGTTTGCTCTGCTAATTTTATTAATCCATTTATTTCATTACTGAAAGGTTCATTAAAGTATTCTCCTAAATGATCATGTGTACTTGGATTGCTAATCCAGTCGGGAAAACAAGTTTGTGTTTCAACAAAAGCTTGAATAAAATCTTTAGCATTCTCCTTTAACTTAATCCATACATTCCACTTATCCAGTTGATTTTCTATTGGTGCATCTGAATAGAAGTAAACAAGATTTGCTTCATTTCGGATTTCTTCAAAGCGTATATATGTTTCAACCTTTGCTTGATATTCCTGAAGGGATTGCATGTTAAACAATATTCCATTAGCCTTAAAATGATCCTGAATTTCTCTTTTTAACGAATACCAGCTATGATTAAAAAATCGAGTGAATTTCTTGTTAAGCTCAACAAAGAGTTTTAGTTTCTCATTCCATTTCACTGCCTCTTCATACCTTAGACCAGTAACAGCCTCTGGACGCTCATTTAAAATATTTATTTGTTTTTGAAATGACCCAAACTTTGATCTAATGATCTCAAGATGTTTATCGTTCTCAGTTACCTGGTGAGCATTTTCATCACTAAAAAACCTTAAGATGTGTTTGTGTAAATTTCTATTTTTAAAAGCAGTCGTCGCTTTCTGCATATCGTAAAGAACATGAATGTTCTCCAGATAATAAACAGGTTCGAATAATAAATGGAGTTCATTCTTAAGATTAGCTACTTGCTTAACATCCTTGACTATTGAACTCAGAATATTGCTCAAATCTAAATGTTGCTTCACCGAAAAGCCCGCGAAACTTTTACGATTATTCCATGGGTGGTTTGAAGTATCATATTTCTGCTTCAATTCAATTACGGTCTTAAGCTCAATTAAAGTCATTTCCAGTTCATCAAAAGTAAGGTTTCCCAATAAATCCTCAACCTCGATAATCAACGTCTGATCCCATTTAGCTTTGCTGTATAAATAGAATAAACTTTTACCAAAAG
This sequence comes from Paenibacillus sp. FSL E2-0190, assembly GCF_037992965.1. NCBI lineage: Bacteria > Bacillati > Bacillota > Bacilli > Caryophanales > Paenibacillaceae > Paenibacillus > Paenibacillus sp. FSL E2-0190. The sequence continues at coordinate 2,007,684 of NZ_CP150306.1, read as the reverse complement.
GACGCTCTTGGTGTAAAGAGAATGCTGTATTATTCAACTTCTGAGCCAGTGCAAACTTTTCATTTGAAATACGATCAATGTCCTGCCCCTTTATAGGAAGACTCCGATCAATTACAGAAGCAATTTTTCTATATACATCAATTTTGTTCTTATTAAAGTCATGGACAAGAGCAACATGATTTTGTAAATTGATTTGTCCCAGTCGGTTATACACAACATCCAGCGCCGCAGGTTTTTGACAGACCAATAGGACCTTTTGTCCTTTAGACATACGATCCACAATTAAATTCACGATAACTTGAGACTTCCCTGTCCCAGGGGGCCCATGTACAATCAGTCCTTTTCTATTACGAGCAGCTACAACAACTGCTTCTTGGCTAGCATCGGTTTCTAGGACAAAGAAATTTTCTGAAGGATGTACTTGATTTAATTCTTCCTCTGAGATCTGCTCAAAATCACCTTCATTTTCTTCAGATCCATTAATTAATGCATCCAAAAAACCACCTTCGGGCAAATCTTCTAACAGTAAATTGTAATCATTCAGTAATGTACTTGTTGATTGCTGGAATTTCCCCATAACTGCATATGGATATAAAGTAAAGCCTTTTTTTCCTTCTGGTATATTCTCTTTTTTTATATTTTTAAAAGGAGCAATACTTTGATCAGTCTCCAATGTTAAAGATATATCATGCTTCCTCAGAAGTTCGTAAATGAACGGTAAAATTTCTTTTAAGTTCGATGGTAACCCAGAGGAAATCTCCTCCTGAATAGATAAACTTATGTCCCCACCTATGTATTTTTGAATTGCCATAATAAAGGTTTGATTAATGAAAGGGCTAGCCTCTTCTCCCACCCCAAGTACCCAATAAGGTTTGTTATTTACGGTTGCCTTGTTAAGCCTAGCTGGGATAAATAATATTGGACATCTAATAAAGAAATTAGGCACTAAATACCCTTCCAGAAATCCATAGGCAACGTAAAAAGGATTGTTGCCCGTTTCTTGTTCAATTAGATCAACTTCTCTTTTTAGTTGAATGAGCCTATGGTTAACTAATACAGATTCTTCAACAAGACTATTCTGTGGAATCAAACTGATTTCGTCTTCTAGAGCACAGATTTTTTCCAATATTGCAACATCAAGTCCAACTTCTATTTTTGAGAAAGAGTGAATATCAAAATGATTTTTATTATAAATTTTCATTAATTTCAAACTTTTATTTTTTGCAGTTAAATCCGTTAAACGATCTCTGTACATTGAAATCAGTTCTTGCATATTTCACACCTCATTATTTTTACCGACTAGGAAATAATACCTATAATTATAATACCACTATAATTAGTGTCATTATACAGTTGCAAATAAAACATACATTTTTTTATCATTATGTAAAGATATATTAACTTTAGGAAGCTTCAACCCTTATGTTATAATGACGAAAAGGCGGTGAGCAGAATGTCCATTTCAAAAGAACAACTAGAGCAAAGTTTTAAAAATAAACCTTATGTAGAACTTAAAGATCTAGTCCAATTAATCGAAGAAAACTTTGGATTCAACGTTTCGCTACAAAGGAAAGATGAGCAGCTTACACTTACGGATGAGCAAAAGAAGAGAATGACCTCAGTTATTTTTAAAGATGAAGGCGTTCTGTACCAACTTCAGCAAGCTCAAAAGGATCGTAAAGAAGGAATTTCCACATATAGTGACAGCGAGGAAGAGTTTGCCAAATTGCTGAATGAGGTCGGAAATGAAAAACAATGCCTATAAAGTGCTCTGGACCACTTATGCACGAGTAGCATTGGCGCGTATGAAGAAATACAAAGTGGACCCCATGAACGTCTTCAGACGTTCTAAATCTGTATTGGCGGATGAACCCCAATATAAAGCTGATGGTGTCTCTGACTTTCCTAGCTTTGAGTTCAATGGATACTTCTGGGTGTTAATCGGCAATGTGATCATTATATACAGAATTGGTGAGGATCTTCGTGAAGTATATGTGGATGCTTGTTACTTTGCTAATACGGGGTTGTCGCATTATATTTTTTGGGGAATAGATCCTGATGATGAATAGCCTAACCCACAATGTAATTACGCATGGGTTAGGCTATCTTTTATCGTATAATTCTGCTATCTCAACAAGCCAGATCGGGTAGCTTTCACTTACATAATCTTCTATAGTAGGCAAGTCAATTCAAAGATAAGTATGATCTATCGAATATGACCTATTTTAGATTTCAAAAAAGAAGCCGCCTTGTAGATAAACTACATTTGAGACGGCACACTGTCATGAGGAACACTAATTATTATTTTCTGGCAACGCTACATAAGGTCTGCTGGCTGAATTTTTATCTAACTCGTGATTACCTTTTTCAAAAAATCTTATCACTTCATCGTTCCAATATCGTATAACATTAACATCCTTTAAATATTGCAGAGACCTCATTATTTTGGAGGGTCCATACATTAAAGTCTCTGGCACATACTGCGATATTTCTATGCTTTTAGCATTCAGATTCTCCCTCAACTGCAAAGTGGTTTCTGCGCCAGCTTTTAGAAGTTTTTCGTAATTTTTATGTAAATCGGGCCGTTTTGCTTTCAATAAAGCTTTAATATTTTTGTATTCATACTTATCAATTATGGATTCAGCATAATATGGCTTCACTGTTCCGTCTTTAGGGTCTAAATATACATGATTAAAGAAATCAATATCAACAATACAGCCATGGATATCGCCAGACCCACCAAATGCTTTTATGCTATTCGATATTGAATTTAGTGCTTTGTAATAATCCACGAATATTAACTTAACAGCCTCAGAATAATAGATCATCCTTTCAAAATAATACTCTATGCCACTATATTCTAATGATTTTATTGCACCTCCGTTCAATAAACTCAATTTTCTATTCTTGTTATTTTCAAATATGAAACAATAAATACCAGATCTTTTGAGCATGTGGATTTTACCTTTTGTTCTATTAAAGGTCATATTGATCCCTAAAACCCTGTTGAAATCGATATATTGCTCCCGTGTAATAGTATGAATCCCATCTGGATAATACAGAAAAATATCACATTTTCCAGATAGTGCAAAATACTTCAATCCAGCCTTTAGACCCTTATATCCAATTTGATTATCTGCATATACTGTACGATCTCCAGAACAACAATACTCATTTCGATGAGTATGACCACTTACATATATCCATTGAGGATTATAGTTTCCTCTACTCCAGTTATCTTTTGGGGTATGGGTTAGAACAATAATTGGCTTGATACTTATAGCGTTATTTAATATCGTATAGATATTTTCAAAACGTTTGGTTTGCTCAAGATCCTCTGCCAAAGAGGTAATCGTATTTCTGTAGATTCCTTTCGTTGCATTAAAGCTTGAACTGTATCCTGAAAAACCCAATCCTCCGAGGATGTTAAGCGAACTTTTCAAACAAATTTCTTTCAGTGTTTCTGCTGGTAATGTTAATAATTCTTCTTCTTTAATGACTACCTGCTGCCCATCCTTCAATATCAATAACTCGTTATGCAAAAAACAGATATTTAGCGTGGAGAATAGCTCCCGATATTTATAAACAATATCATCTAACCCCTTGTTATAATCATGTGGTTTTCCATTTCGGTTAAAGTCCCATAATTCATGATTTCCAAGTACGACTACAATATGACTGGGATTCCATAAACTCGCCAATTCCTCATAAAAAATAGCTGAGATTTCGTAGTTAAAAGAAACATCTCCCGCTATCAACAAGTAATCAGCCGAAGATTTCTGTGTAGCCGTATTTACCATTTGACGTACTAATTCCCTAATAAACCATACTACTTCCTGCTTTGTTGCACGCTTTGGAAATTTTCTTATAAGTTTATGATTAATGTGTATGTCGCTTACATAGTAAATCTTTCTTCTGTCATCATTCAGAGTAATATCAATATCGGAATCATGCAAAATGGAACTAGCTTTAACAACTTCATTTTTAGCAGATAGCATGACACCAAAATCTTCATCATACTCTCTGAATGCGGCATGATAAAATGAGTCATCATAAATCTGTTGCGCCAGCAAGACATCATTGCGAACCAAAGCTCCTTCTATGTTAAAGTCGGACAGATTGACATCCAAAAAATCACAATCATATAAATTCGCATTTTCTAAATCTCCGCCTACATATTCATAGAAATGTGCAAAAGATTCAAACTCTACAATTTCACTTTTTTCTCTGTAGTGGATTTGTTCTTTTACTATAAATTTCTTGCTTTTTTTTTTGTAAAATTTCAGGTTTATTGTTCGTACCTCTAATTGTCGTTCCAATTCAATGATTTGTGGATCTTTGTTAATTTTTTCTGGAAAGCGTCTAACAATTGCTCTGATATAAGTACGATCACTAGATGACATTTCTGCGTGATCGAAATATTTATGATTAAGGTTTTCTAAAAAGAATACACACGCTTGTAACGAATACATACTTTCCTCTACGTACAAATAAGATCGCCAATTTCTATGTACCGCCAATTCACAAAGCTCTTTTGATTTATAATGATCTGGCACATATTCTAATGCTAATGCATTGTTATCAACTGCTTGCGCACATAATGTTTCACTTTTACGACTATCTGGCACAAACTCTAAAGCCAAACCATTCTGCTCAACAGCTTTCTCGATAATTTCTTTTGAAATAAGTGTGTCTGGCACAAATTCTAGCGCTTTACCATTTTGTGAAATAGCTACTGCACAAAGGTCCTTTGATCTTTTTTCCTTAGGGATACGGCGAAGAGTTAGTCCATTTTGTCTTACCGCTTCTAGATATAATTCACTACTACAAAATTCATTTGGTATATAAAGTAAAGCCATTCCATCATTTTTAACGGCTTCCATACAGATTTCCGTATTCATTAGGTCTGCTGAGATACATCTAATCACCCTACCTTTCTGTTTCACAGCCTCTAAGCATAATTCAGGAGTATGCATAGTCTTAGGAATCACCTGTAAGGCATAGCCTGTCTGCTGAACCGCAAGCATACACCTTTCTGGCGTTTTTTCTACTTTTTCAATATAAAAACCATCTTTTCGAATTTCCGAGAGAATATCCTCTTCATTGTTTCTGACAACCAAATTCGACATTTTATTTTACACTTCCTTGTTATGTATTATTTCACATTCATTTCAAGCATAATTTATACTATATTCAATGAAGCTTACCACTTATAGGTTAAGAGTTATCTTTCTACATACTGAGTGCTGAATCCTCTATACTCAGAGGAACACTCGTTCACCCCAAAAAGAGGTTCTTGAACTCAATGTTCAAGAACCTCTTTTTAAAATCCAACATATTGCTCGATTAAATTTAGTAGTTGTTCACCGTTAACGGTCAGAATTGATTTATTCTCTGTACTCTAATGCCTGCTTAGTGAACTGGCCTGTTGTTATATAGAATCCTTCAACTGCATTGCAATCAAGCTCGCGCTGTGGAACTTTTGAATATCTGGTCAACCCACTTTTGTCGTTGTGTACCTTTTGCACTCCACTAATCGTATTTCTCCATTGCTTCGAAGAATAATGTCTTTGCCACCATCTCCAGTACGCTTAGTTACCTCGCTGTCAAAACCAGCACAACGAAATACACGTGCCATATACTCTTCAAAAGGACACATTTTCTTCAGTTGATCCAAGTTCCTTTTGCGTAATATCTGCCTTCTCTCTTCCTGATCGCGTTCTATTTGAAGGCGAATGAGTTCCGCCTTTCTTTTGTTTTTCACTTCAATAATAATCCAAACGGATAACTAGCACAGACCACCCAATACACTAATAAATGCTGTTTGTACCAGGGGAGTTTGCTCAGAGAAATACAATTCAATATTTAGAGTGGCCGATACAATAGCCTTTATTATGCTGAAAGCTACAAAGATCAGAAATGCTATCAATACCAAAATCACTTCTGATCTTCCTCTTTTGTTTCTGTAAGATCTGCCGCGTCGTCTTCTTCTTGCCATTATAATACCTCCCTAACGGGATAGTATTATTCCCCACATATAGCCGATTTGATGCAACGAACAACATAACTGAGCGTACTTCGCCATAGATATTAACAAACCAATCATTGGACAGAGGGGGATCAACAATGGGAAGCAATGAGTCTATTTCGCCAAAACAATTTCTGAGTAAAATCGAAGAAGGTCAGGCCAAACTTTACTACGACATAGGAAAACGAGTACATAGTTATTTCGAGGAAACCTTTAAGGAAATGCAACAATACCTTAAGCAGATAACCCCACAACATGATGATTCAATGATTGAAGAGTCTGAAAAATACGAACAATTGCTTAACAACTATGGATTATTACAACAAGAATTTCAGAAACTCAAACAAAGCAACGATAATCAGAAATCTAAAATTCAAAAACTCAAAGAAAACAACGATCGGCTTTCAATGAAGGTAGAGAAACCGAGTTCAAAAAAAGCCGCAGAGAATAATGAGACTGAACCCTCAAACCATACTGATCAGCCTAAGACTACAACAAAAAAACCGCGAGAACCAAAAAACACAAAGATAGTCAAAACGCTTACTGTTACAGATGCAACAAATAAAGATCAGCCTGATATTTGGGATTATGAAGGAATGGATCTTCTTAACGAACAATATCAGAATGAGAGTGATGAAAAAATGGTGTTAGACGAGTAATTAAGAATTCATTGAACATCGAGCTATACTTACTTATACACTTACCGAATTGTTATATTGCTAACTTATACACTTGCAGAAAGGAATTAATTAACTCACCTTAAAATTGATAATTAATTCACTCTTTTTTTGTCATAGACGTTGATACCAGAACAATTCAGTTTAATTTTGGTAAGGCGAGTGTATAGGGGTACGATCGTACCCCTATACACTCGCCTTACTTTTTTTAGAACTCATCTTTAATCGTTATACACTTACCGAGAAACGCTAGCAACTGTACTTTTAACTTTATTTTCTCCTTATTGATTTCCAATTAAAATACAGTCTATGGGCATGCTTTTGTTATCAATTCGAAAGTTAATTAAATCCTTATCCACGTCAGATAATGATTACAAAAAACCGCTCCCAATAAGAGAACGGTTTACACTAATTCCGATTTGATTGCATATTCAATATTCCCGTCCTGATCAATCCAGATGTAATCCAGAGCAAAATGGAGCAATTGTTTTAAGTGGTGTATGGGGATTACGTCGTAATCTTTCTTAATGGTGGTCAACAGTCGTTCCGTGTCTTGTATGACTTTATCTTTATCCTGATTTAAATAATCCAATTTGTATTTAAGTCGGGTATAAATTCCCTTAGCATTCGCTGAATATTTTTCATTATAAGAATTAGCTAAGCTAAACACTTCGTATAGATCTTTTTCCTTACTATCCGTTCTGGCGTACTCTTCAATCCATAGTTCGTACTTAACTCTATTACTAGAAAATTCTTGGATTTGTTCTTGATAAGTTTTAATGCTTTCCTTTAAGATTTCTATTTCGCTTTGAAAACGATCATATATAATCGCTGATATTTTAGTAACATCGACTGTCCGCTGGATCTTCCTCCATATGTCTTTGGATATCGGTAGTAAATCTGACGATGATACCTTATAGTTACACCCTTTACAAATATAAAAAACATCTCCGTAATCCTTACCATTTTTCTTGGAGGTCATATTCTTACACTCAAGGCGTTTGTTACATGTCGAACAAAAAATCAATCCATTCAATACATTGGGTGTGAGATAGAAATGCGTGAATTGAAGGTTAGCGTTCTTTAATGAATGTTCACCGTCGTAAGACTCGCTTCGGTTTTTATAAATAAACCAAGTTCTTCTCCACTCTTCAAGTGTAATAGCAGGTTCAATAGAGTTATTTTTATGTTCATCCCAATCTGTTATCTCTTTATTTACGGTTTGGCGAGCAAGCTGATCGCGTCGGTTCAATGTTAAATAACCTGCGTAAAACGGATTAGTAATGATCTCCTTTATGTGATAACTTTTCCAATCGCCCCCTCTTCTTGATTCTATATCCATCATATTAGCGATGGCACGGAATCCTAAATTACCCTGTTTATAAAGTGAATACACTTTTTTTACGTGTACTATTTCTTCAGGTATGCTGACAAATTCTTTGGAATCTTGGAGATACCTATACCCATATGGGACTTTCCCACCTGTCCATTTCCCCAGTCTTAGTAATGTTTTCATCGCTCTTTTTGTATCTCCCGCAATTTTATCTCCCTGATACTGTGAGAAACTGTCTCGTATTGTCTGAGTTAGTATCTCTCCCTCATCATAGCGGGTGTTATTATGCAGCACATACACAGGTATATTATTATCCTGAAAAATCTTTCTAATTTCTCGATGCTCTCGGGTTTTTCTTGCTAGTCGATCTTCAGACCAAATCAAAACAAAATCAAACAATTTGTCTTTTGCATCAATAAGTAGCTTTTTTAATTCGGGACGTTCATACATTGCCTTTTTTCTAGCTGAAACTGCACTGTCTTTATACTTACCAATAAGTATTAATTCGTGTTCCTTTACAAACGCTTCGCAAGCCTTTTCTTGTGATTCCATATCTTGTTTATCTGTAGAATGCCTTCCGTAAAATACACCTTTCATTCCTGGGTTAACAAAATCGATCTGAATCAAAGTTCCACCTCTTTGAATTTATGTTTTTCATCATTCCAATTAATCTTAATCTTGTTAGGGTAAGCGGTAATCCCTGAATGCAAGGTTAGAAGAAACTGTACTAAATCTTCATCTTTAAATTCTGATAATTTAGCTTCCAACATTAACTCAGCTGCTTCAAAACGTGAAGGGACAGAATATTTAACCATTCCCTTATATTTATCTAGTTCTAGCTTTTTAGAACTTATTTGTTCCTGGATACGATTATATTCAAGCTTAAGGTCAACCAGTTTTTGTTTTTTGCCTTCTGATATATCATTTAAATAATCTTGAGTTAAATGTATTAATGTTTTCCCAAGACTCCGAAGGTGAACCTCCAAATTAAACAACTTCTTTTCTAAGTCAATCGTTTTGTTCATTACTTCAGGATGATATTTTTCATTGAATTGGAAAGGTATATCTTCTCGAAGATATTTCTTAGCCTCTTCTAAATATTTCTTTTCAATGTCATGCTTTTTTATCTTCAGACCATGTTCCTTACACTCGTAATACCCATCAATCCCCTTATAGATGTACTTTCTGGTTGTCATAACTTCCTCACAAGATGAACAAGTCACTTTATCTTTGAGCAGAAATTCCACAGGATGCTTAGAATTTACTCTTCCAGTTACATAATTTGAATGATATTTATCGTTTATCAGTTTCCAGGTATCTTCGTTATCAAAAATACGAAGATGTGGAACAGGAGTACATTCCCCATCATAATCCAGATAACCGTTATAAATTTGATTTTTAATCATACTCCCTACACGCGAACTATTCCAAGATGAAGGGACCCCTAGATGAGATTGTATATACTTCACATAACTAGAAAAATTTTTGAAGTCTTGATTTAGAAAAACGTCAAACATTCTTAATATTAACTCGACCTCTTCATCCTCTTTCTTCATCGTCCCCATTTGTTTCTTATCATCAGTGTCAATTGTTCTGTAACCATAAGGGACACTCCCTGAAGGCTTTCTACCATCTATTGCCTTAGCTCTATTACCAGCCTTTATTCCTTGAATGATTTTATTTCCTTCAATTTCATTTTTAGCCCCGTAGATCGCTTCAAGAATCTCTCCTTCTTCTGAATAGATCATCGGGGGTTCCACACCAACTGAAAAAATAACATTAATCCCGTATTTCCAAAAAATATCATAAATATCAAGATGCTCAGATAAATTTCTTGCTAAGCGACAACGGCGGCTTACAATCACATTTTTCACAATACCTGCTTTTATATCGCATAGTAATCGATTTAATTCTGGTCTCTCTGTTATACTCCTTTTTCGTGCAGATACTTCAGGGTCAAGATACCTTTCATCTATAAATAATCTGTTCCTAAGTGCAACCATCTCACCTTCATATGTCTGTGAATCCATTGATGTCTTTTGTTTCGCTTCTTTTATCGAATGTCGGGCATACAACGCCGTCTTCATTAGAACTCCTCACTTTTCTTATTCATTTCTTCTTCAATAATTCTTTGGACAACCTCAAGAAACAAATCATGATATTGTTTAGCCGCTGCGGGATCATTTACGTATTTTACTGACTGAATTTGGGCATCCTTAATCTCTTGGTACCTTTTTTTCATGAACTCAATTCCTTTCTAGTAATTGATTTTAGGAGGCTATGTGATGCAGGAAATTGGTAAACAAATTCGTCAAATCCGCACTCAAAGAGGGATTAGTCTTAATGCCTATGCTAATGAGCTCGGCGTATCTTCAGGGTATCTTTCAAACCTAGAAACGGGGAAAACCCAGAACATAACACTTAGTATTTTGGAACATCTACAGAAAGACCTTACTCTTGTCTCATATCCTACCGACAACAATGATGAACTACGACTACGGCTTGATCGGGTATATGAACTTCTCTTTGCATTGCAAGAGTATAAACCTGATGCTGCTGAATACCTGCTTCGATGTGTGGAAGAAGGAGCAGAAGTTTTCCTTACACATTACTCCACTAACCCTCTGTAGTTGGTAATATGTGCATGTTCATAAAAATCTATTCATCAAAATGAACAAATATTTATAATGGTGAAGAGGAACAGTTTCATACTCATAAATATGCGTCTACTACCGTGAATATTGTCCGAACTAAAGGGGAGTCTAACCTGCAATAGGTTGACTCCCCTTCGTTGCGTTACCTGACCCATTGCTTTGCAGAAAAAGGAGAGTCTATCCCACGTCGGGTAGACTCTCTTCTTTTTGAACAAAGCTAATTCGATAGCCACTTGCTTGTTCCGAGCCAACGGTTTCTATAAGTAGATGTTCGGCAGCTCGCTCTTTTAGCGTCTTCTCCCAAGTAGCGAAGTGTTCCGCTAACTTCTCTAATGTTTCGGAATGAGCGATTTCCTTTAAATCACCAAAGGAGATCTGCTCGTTAGGAGTATTGATAATAATACGGATCTTCAGGTCCATCGCTCCTCCCCCTTAATACAACCTATGTAGAAGAAAGGCGCGGACAACCCTATAATCGTAAATCTAATTTTTGATGCATAGAATAAAGGACTAGTTCATCAGGAGGAACAGCCAATGAATGTCGATAGCAACGCAAGCCGCTTTGTAGCGATTTATTGCCGTGTATCCACCGATGAGCAAGCTCGTGAGGGTGTTTCCCTTGATGAGCAGCAGGAGCGTCTTAAAGCCTACTGCAAAGCAATGGGATGGTCAGACGAAGTCCTCTTATTCATTGATGATGGTTACTCGGCAAAAAGCACAGATCGCCCTCAGCTCAAACGGTTGATGACATACATAGAGAACGGCGAAATATCAAAAGTCATGGTCACCAAGTTAGATCGGATGAGCCGCCGACTACTGGACTTACTTACGCTCATTGATATGTTCCAACAACATGGGGTCGCTTTTATTTCAATCAGTGAATCATTTGATACTAATACCCCTTCTGGTCGCCTGACCCTTCAAGTACTCGGTGCAGTCGCAGAATTTGAACGTGAACGTATTCGGGAACGTGTCCTAGATAATATGTTCCATGCTGCCAACCAGGGGAAATGGCTGACGCAAAGTCCCTACGGTTATCGGCTAGAAGAAAAAGTACTTGTCATTTATGAACCAGAAGCTAAAATTGTTCGGCAAATGTATGAGCTATACCTAAATCATGGACTAGGATTCTTCGCTATTGCCAGACAACTGAACGAACAAGGCATCCCTTCCAGGCACAATAAAGAGTGGTCCATTCGTTCTGTTAAGCTGCTTCTTAGCAATCCTGTTTATAAAGGTACATTTATATGGAATCGGGTTGATTCAAGCAAGAAGAAAAGAACCGTAAAGGATGATAAGGATTGGATCGTAATTGACGATTGTCTACCCGCCATTATCGATAAGAACACCTGGGAGAGAGTGCAAACCAAAATGAACAGACCGAGTATAGCACCTCGCGCCCAGACCAGCCCTCATCTTCTCGGTGGCATTTTGAAATGTGGGAACTGTGGTTCTGGAATGAGCATCGGCTGGTCAGGCTCGCGAGACAGACGTTACCGTGTATACCGCTGCTCTGCGAATAAGAACAAAGGAACATGCACAAGCAAGCAGTATAAGGCTGACGAAGTGGAGTCTTGGTTTCTGGAAGGGTTAGCAAAGTTGTCTGAGTCTCTTAGTCTAGAACTGGTCCCTCAACTTATAGAAAAAGCCCGTAGCAGCCAAAGCAACCGTGGTGATCAACAAATCACAGCAGCAAAAAATAGATATAAACGAAAGGTTGAAGCCTATACCGCTGGGTTGATTGAATTGCAGGATTTAAATGAGGAGAAGCTGCGGATGGATCGAATTATTCAGGAGAATCAGAGTTCAAAAGAACAGGGAGAGGAAATGCAGGTAGAAGAGCTGAAGCAGATGATTGAGATCAAAATTAAAACGGTTCTTGATGCGATATATACGCTTCCCGTTGAGGAGGCTAAGGTGTTGCTTCGGACGTTGATTTCGAAGGTTACGGTTTTGGGGGAGGGGGAGTTGGATATTGCTATTGATATAAGTTAGTCAGGTCCAAGGATAAATTTTTTAAAATTACACCATCAAAATAAATTCTTCCCCAATGAAGATAATAGATGAATCTATTAACCCTGAAATTAGGAATTGAGAAAAAAAAACCCATGAGTTAAAATAATTGAATAAATAGAAGGATGGTGATGAAATGTTATCAAGGATAAAAATAGTGAATTTGTTTGGTTATTTGAAACATGATATCGATTTCAATAGTGTTGTGGAAAATGTAGTAATTCTACATGGTCCAAATGGTACAGGAAAAACCACTATTTTTAAAATATTGGAATCAATATCAAACAAGGAATTTGATATTTTTTTCAACATACCGTTTGATAAACTAATCGTTTATTTTGAAGATGGTTCTTCATTAGAAATTATTAATGAAAGAAGCAAGTTCATTACATTTATTAGTTCTAATTCAGAACATGAGCCTTATCAATTTCAGAAAAGAAAGATCTCACGAAGATATATTGATACTGATAATCTTGATATAAATATATTCAATATTCTAACAAACATGGGAGCCCACAGAGTTGGAAATTATACATTTGAATATAAAAGGCGCCGTTATCATTACTTAGATTTATGTGAAGTGCTTGGCATTAATTTAGAGAACTTGGGTATTAACAAAGAACGTAAAGAGCTTCCTAAGTGGTTACAACAAACTATTAAAAAATTAAATGTATTTTACATAGATGCCGAAAGGCTAATAACAAAAAATGATAGTAATAACAATATAAGAAAAGTTAACAACTATCGAGAAAAACTAATGAACATAATAGCAAATTATGAAACGCTTTATGCTGTTAGATCCAAAGAACTGGATGCAACTTTTCCAAAAAGAATTATTAAAATCGAGAAAGAAAAACCAGTGTTAGGGATTGATAAGTATGACATAGTAAACAATCTTAAAGTTTTATCTTTGATAAGAAATGATATTTCTAGAAGAGGTATATTATCTGACAAGACAGCCGACGAAATTCTAACTGTTGATGAATTTAAAGTAGACGACATTATGGATAGTGACGGCCTTAAACAATCCCTTTATACATACATTAAAGATAACTTTGAAAAATTTAGTGTGATGGATGAGTTACTGAATCAAATTAATTTGTTTGAAAAAATAGTAAATGATTTTTTTCACGGAAAAAAACTTGAAGTAATTAGATCACAAGGTTACGTAATTGAATCGACTATAGGGACATTAACTGGAAAAGAGATTCCACCTATTATGCTTTCTTCAGGAGAGCAACATTTTTTAGTTTTATTTTTTGAATTAATCTTTAACGCTAAGAATAAACAGCTAGTACTTATCGACGAGCCAGAAATATCATTACATGTTTCTTGGCAAGTTAATATGGTAGATCGGCTCATTGAAATATCAAATTTAAATAATAATAAATTTGTACTTGCAACTCATTCACCTTCAATATTAAGAAATCATAGAGATTGTGTTATACCAACGGGTTATGATGAGGACGGGAATAATGAATAGAACAGACGACATAGATTATCAATATGATGTAAGCGAATTTGAAATTCACCTTCTAACTAAAAAGAAAATCATTTTACTTGAAGGTAACTCCGATCTTAAATTCTTAAAAATATTGCTAAATAAAACAGAGCCTAACTCAATTATCCCTTATTGTATTAATGGTAATAACAGCAAATCACAGTTAATATCTTTATTTAATGATTTCCCTCATATCCAAAATAATAATCTCTACTTGGGGATCGTAGACAAAGATCTGGATGATCTCACCGTTTCGTTTAGTAATCTAATTTATACTGATTTCCCAGATCTTGATTGCTATTATTTACATTTTAGTGGTTTTAGAAATTTTGTTAATGAATATTTTGATAATATAAAAACATCTGAAACACTAGGATTTAATCCTGTTCATAATATCCCTAAATTTATAAATTTTATTATTACTGCAATTGACCCTTTAACTATTCTAAGACTAATAAGTAAGTCAAACGCGTATAATATCCCTTTAGGGAAGGTTTTTGTTAAATCCCCAGTAAACGAACGCCGAGATAGGCATAAAAAATTCAAAAAAATCATTAATGATAATAATATTATATGCAAAGATAAACTATTTACTTATTTAATGTCTTCTCCTCATTGTGATAACACAATATTAAATGCAGCAAAACACACTTGTGAAGATTTCAAAGAATCTAATTTAACATACCAAACTAATGGGCATGACCTTATATCCTTCATCACTTATTTATATAATTTAACTAATAACATTAAAAAAGATGATGTTGAAATTGAGGAGAGCCTTAGATTAACGATTCATATTGATATGTTTAACGAATATCCTAATATTCAAAAAGTCTCAAATTGGATACTTCCTTTTAGAGGTGCCGCATTTGATCAAGTAGCAGTTGGCTGAACATTAATCCTAAGCACCTTAGCAATACGAAGGCTGGGCTTCCTACTGGCATCAGCGCATCGTTCGCGAACTAGATCTGACCGAAGAGGAAACTGTGGAATACGCAAAATTGAATTCATCCGTCGTGCAGCCCTCACGGCAAAGCCTGAATCCTTACTATCTGGGGCTGAAAATCTTTGAAGACATCGAACGCCGCTGGGACCGTGAGAAAATCTTTGAAGTACGTGAGTTGGAATCCGATACCTCCTTTATCCGCAGCTATCTGTCGAAGGAATTGGTGAACGACCTCGATCTTTATGTTTTTGAGAAAAAAGGCCCCGAATGGAAAATCACCGATAAGGCATGGGAAAATGTACGAGATCAACTGGTGCTCGCCCGGGTCAATGGCGGGTCTCCTTACTTGGTC
The DNA here is from genome assembly GCF_037992965.1 of Paenibacillus sp. FSL E2-0190. Taxonomy (NCBI): domain Bacteria; kingdom Bacillati; phylum Bacillota; class Bacilli; order Caryophanales; family Paenibacillaceae; genus Paenibacillus; species Paenibacillus sp. FSL E2-0190. The sequence goes on along the minus strand of NZ_CP150306.1, from coordinate 1,992,180 downwards.
ATTGAGGACGCAGACTTCGAGAAGAATGGTGAATTATTTATAACTCATCGCTATGAAAGCATCGAGCTGGATCTGAAGTATCTGGAGCGCACACTCCCTCACATCTACTCTTTATGGGGGCGGACGGTTCATCTACAGACGGTTGTGGAAGACAAAAAGGCGCGTTTTTCATACGATGGCAAAAAGGTGCAGCGGAAGTTTATTTAAACTAAAAAAAGCGGCAGACCTAAACGGGTATTAACACCCTGGTCTGCCGCTTTTTGCTATGACTAAAATGAGGATTCAGATTCTTTTAACGACTTCGAGAAATATTTTGGAGCCTCAACAAATCCTTGCCGGGCATAAAATCTATGCGCATCAGTTCTTCTGGAATGACAATGAACCTGAATTTTATCACAGTTTCTTTTTCTAGCTAAATCAGCGCAATACTCCTCAAGCTTTCGTCCAATACCTTTGCTCCTAATGGCATTGCTCACCACAAGATAACTTATAATTGCAGTCTCTCCTACCAGACCTAATTGGGGTATGTAATGCATGGAAATACAAGCTACCACTTGATCATCTTCCTCAAAAACCAATAATTCCTCGTCCGGATGTAGGATTAGCTTTTCTATTTTTTCTTGCATGAACACTTCTGTATCCGGATATCCCAACTGTTCTAATAATTCCGCTATGTCTTTCCAGTCATCAGCTCTCGCTTCTCTAATCATCTGCTTCACTCCCTGTTATTTTCGAATTACCTTACTTATTGACTCTATTACACTACGGAAGATCATACTCGTCAAACATAAACTGGTTAGATAAAAAAACACCCCAAAATTATCATTGGTTTCCATATGAGAGTTCCTAAAAAAGGAGACCCACAGCGGTAACACGTTGCGGACCTCCATCGACACCCTCATATCAACTTAATAACTGCACATGGCAAATGCTCAGGTGAACGTAACGTAAGGAAGTTTGAAAATGTAGGCGCGTAGCGTTCGCCTTTGTCAGCGACCTAAAGTCCAAACATTTCTGAAATTACAATTATCACCGCGCGGTCTTTGCCCTTATCGACTATTCAGTCAACTTTTTCACAGGAACGTAAATCTCCATCACTGTATCTGGCCGCGAATGGCAGCGTTCATCGTAAAACTCAAAATCCAGCTTAGTCTCGTCATAAACGTAACCACTGTCCTTAAACCACTCTTCGAAGATGTACTTCCAGCTGCTTTTTATGACTTGGGCAAACTCTATTTGCTCTGTATCCGTTGAAGTATCCACTGGAGGTGTTGTGAACACGGCATATTCGGCTTCTGGCACATCCATCGTCAACATATCAGCTTCTACCTTGGAGTAGTCCTCAACAATAACACCCAAAAGATAGGTGGCATTACCGTTATCTGAAGACGGAATACATAAACCAACTTCTCCGTGTTTAGGCGGGTTTAGTATTTTATACATTTTGGACTCCAGGTTTTCACCCTCATAATGGCTCCAAAAAGAAGCAATATCCTTAGTGTACATACTACCCGCAACATTAGTTTGGATACCATAACCTGCCACCTTAAAAGCAGGCTTACGAACAAAAACAGGATTCATAATATAACCTCCGATATCAAATATTGAATTTCCTTTACTAAACCCATCCATCCGCGCTGCATATTGTGTCGGACTATAACCAAAGGTTTTGCGAAAAGCTTTAGTAAAGCCACTTTGTGTTTCAAAACCATAGTCCAGCGCAATATCAATGATCTTTTTTCCAGCAAATAATTCAATTGAGGCTAAGGATAATTTTCGGCTCCGCACATACTCCATCACAGACATTTCCTTGCACAAGCTGAACACTCGGCAAAAATGATACACCGAATATCCGACCTCCGTCGCTATTTCTTCCACCGTTATATTTTCTTTGATATGAGCTTCTATATATTCAACACATTTTTCTATATCTTTACTGTAATTCAAGTGCAGCACCAGCCTTTCCCCGTACGGTGATTTCATTATATCAACTGCGCTGGAGATGGACTGTTCCTGTTTTGCTGAGCTGCATTATTGCCTGTATAAAAAAACAGAGCAGTGATCCTCCATTTACAAAAGGATCATAACTCTGCGTATTCTTAGTCACCATCATTTTGGGTAAGCCTCGAAGTAGACAACGCTGGATTCACGTAACCTACTTACTCTTCCGTTCAGTTGCTCCCTACGACTGACTAAAGGACCCAGATGACGTTATTTGCAAAAATATCGCCTTTTGAGCGGAGTTTCGGACTCCACTGCAGCTATTACTCAAAAAAAGGCTCATATTTAGGGTTTTTCCTGCTAATAGCGACCATGGGGTCCGATAGCCTGCGAAATATACTCAAAATCTACGTTTAGGGTCACCTGTGTCCTTTAGCAACTTCCTACGCACAACAGCCACATTAGTCAGACGGGTTGCGGCGTTTAGATTAACATTAGGAGGGTAAAAGGAGGAAGATACAACATGGAAGGGCAAAAAAAGAGTGCTCCACAGCCATGTTCATGGCTTTTGGAACACCCCGCATAAATGAATTCTTTTTTAACGGTTAAGCAGACTTCCCACGTATTTCAGCAGCTCGTTGGCGCAGATTGGGCAGTAGTGATGCCCATCAATAAGTCTGGCGCATACCTCATTGATTCGTTTGAGCTGACTTTCATCAGGTGTTTTGGACGAGGTGGTGATTTTGACAATATCTTTGAGGTCTGTGAACAGCTTTTTCTCAATCGCTTCACGCAGGCGGTCGTGGTTGTTGTACTCGAATTTCTTCCCTTTGCGTGAATACGCGGAAATCCGGATCAGGATCTCTTCACGGAACGCTTTTTTTGCATTCTCAGAGATTCCAATTTGCTCTTCAATCGAACGCATTAACCGCTCATCCGGCTCCATTTCCTCATCCGTCAGCGGATCACGAATTTTCGACCAATTGCAGAAAGCTTCGATATTATCTAGATAATTTTCAAAAAGTGTCTTTGCAGATTCCTCAAAGGAGTAGACAAATGCCTTTTGTACTTCGCTTTTCGCTAAAATATCATATTCCTTGCGGGCAATGGAGATGAAGTTCAAATAACGCTCCCGCTCCTCTTTTGTAATCGACGGATGCTGATCCAGGCCATCCTTTATCGCCCGCAGGACATCCAGTGCGTTCATGCACTGCAGATCTCCTTTGATCAGAGCGCTGGAAATGCGGTTGATAACATAACGCGGATCAATTCCGGACATGCCCTCATCTAAATACTCCGTTTGCATCTCCTTAAGATCGGCCTCTTTATAGCCCTCGACCTCTTCACCATCGTACATCCGCAGCTTTTTGATCAGATCCATACCTTGTTTTTTGCTTTCTTTAAGACGGGTTAGGATGGAAAAAATAGCGGCGGCACGCAGCGCATGTGGTGCAATATGCACATGACTCATATCACTCTGGGCGATCAGCTTCGCGTAGATTTTTTCCTCTTCCGAAACTCTGAGGTTATACGGAACAGGCATAACAATCATACGGGACTGGAGCGCTTCATTCTTTTTATTAGAAATAAACGACTTATACTCGGTTTCATTTGTATGAGCAATTATCATTTCGTCCGCACTTATCAACGCGAAGCGGCCAGCCTTGAAATTGCCTTCTTGCGTCAGTGAAAGCAGGTTCCATAAAAACTTTTCGTCGCATTTGAGCATTTCCTGAAATTCCATCAGCCCACGGTTAGCCTTGTTCAACTCCCCATCAAAACGGTAAGCGCGTGGATCAGATTCCGAACCAAATTCAGTAATGGTCGAAAAATCAATACTTCCTGTCAAATCGGCGATATCCTGAGACTTCGGATCAGATGGACTAAAAGTACCAATCCCTACCCGCTCTTCTTCTGACAGAATAACACGCGTCACCTTAACCTGCTCAATGTCGCCAGCATAATCATTTCTTAGACGCATCTGGCAGGATGGGCACAAGTTGCCCTCAATACGTACACCAAGTTCCTTCTCAATCTCCGGACGGAGCTCCAGCGGGATCAAATGCAGCGGGTCCTCATGCATCGGGCAGCCCTCTATTGCGTATACCGCACCCGCATCTGTCCGCGAGTACTGTTCCAAACCACGTTTAAGCAGCGTGACCAGGGTCGATTTCCCCCCACTGACAGGTCCCATCAATAACAAAATCCGTTTGCGAACATCAAGCCGACGTGCTGCAGAGTGAAAATATTCCTCGACCAACTTTTCGACTGCACGATCAAGTCCAAAAATCTCCTGTTCAAAAAACTTATACCGTTTGCGTCCGTTTATGTCCTCTACGCCGTGCGACTTAATCATGTCATAAACGCGGGAGTGAGCGGTTTTTGCGGGAGAGGGGTCTTTTCTCAACAGTTCTATATACTGCTTGAAGGTGCCGCTCCACGCCAACCGGTCGTTCTCAGCCCGATACGAAGCTATACGCTCAAAAATGTCCATTGCTCGCTGCCTCCTCTTGCGCTCCTACTTGCTCTTCTACTTGCTCTCCTATAGCGTTAAAAAGTGTATTACATACCTATGCGGCAAGCGCGGAATAGTTGACCTCTTTTTTACTGTGCTATAATAGAGAATCAGAAAATGGCTGTAAAACCTTATTGGGAAACCCGAAAATAAAGGCCTACGGGAGTGACAAGATGGCGGTACGACATGAAACGGAGCTGTATGCTCCTTTGAAGATTTTTTTTGAAAAGCAGGGTTACAGCATCAAAGGTGAGGTTCGGACCTGCGATTTGGTGGGGATTCGGGAGGACGTTGAGCATCCTCTGATCGTGGAGATGAAAAAATCATTCAATCTCGCCTTGCTGCTGCAAGGGGTAGAACGGTTGAAGCTCAGTCCTACCGTCTATCTCGCAGTGGAACGTGTCCGTGATAAAAAAGGAGCGGTGAACCAGCGCTGGGGCGAGCTTAGCGGATTATGCCGCCGGCTCGGTCTTGGGCTGATCACTGTTATCTTTTATAAGACCAAAGCACCGCTGGTCGAGGTGCTCGTAGAGCCAGACGAGAAGCCGCCTGCGCAGCGCAGCAATAAGCGGCGGCGCGAGCGCCTGCTCTATGAGTTCCGCGAGCGCAGCGGAGACTACAACACCGGCGGCAGCACGCGCGTCAAGCTCGTGACGGCCTACCGCGAGAAAGCGCTGCGTGTCGCGCTTTCTCTGCAAGCAGCGGAGGCGGACGCCGCCGCCGCTGCGGAGAAGGCAGCTGCGAAGGCTTCGCTCGCAGCTGCCAAACGTTCAGCGGCGGGCACCGCTGAACAGGTTCCGGCGCTGAGCTCAGCGCCGGAGAGCCGTGCTGCCGGGGACGCGGCAGCACGGGAGGCAGCGGCGGCAGGCACGCGAAGCGGTGCCCCTAGCGCTGCCTCAAGCACGCTTCCAGCGGCCGTATTGGCCGCAGGAAGCGCTCCCCGCTCGGCCGGCATCACTCCGGCCGAGCTGCGGAAGCGTAGCGGCGTACCCACCGCCGCCGCTATGCTTCAGAATAACTACTACGGCTGGTTTCACCGGGTAAGCCGTGGGCGTTACACCCTAACCCCAGCCGGTCATGCGGCGCTGGTGGAATATGCCGCGATAACAAGCGGCGTACCCAATAACAGCAATCATCCCATTAATTAGCTAACCTAGCCTGGACAGTACTTCTATCGACTATTTCTTTTTAGTCGGGTCTTATTCTTTTAGCTCGGTTCTAATCATTTACTCAGACTTTAAACTTATTATTCTGATGCACACATAACATGTGTAAATAACGCCAAAAAGCATCCCAACTACGGGATGCTTTTTCGTATGTCTTATCTTATTTAAATCCTATCTCTGTGCATTCCATGTTCTTAACTTACACTTAACATATTAGTATCTGGTGCGTACCACGCTCTTACTACACTCATATCACATTTAGATTACATTTTTAGCACACTAGTATCTCATACGTACCATGTCTTATTTTACTCATATCTCATTAGTACTCATACGTTCCTATTCGAATTGCATTCTTACCGCGTGTTTAACTCGCTCTTCCCACGTTCGTAAATCATTCTCATCACATTAGTAACTCATTCGTACCACGTTCATATCTCACTCTTACCACGTTCATGTCTCATGCGTACCTCATCCAGTTCTACTTGACTGTACTTAACTAACTTATTTACAATCTTCGAACACGAGCGCTATTTACTAAATCATTCAAAGCAAAATAAGCTTTAAAAACACCATTCCGAAAAAGACACACTAAGTTATTAGGGAAATCCTCCCCAATATTCTTCGATTCACACGCTAAAAACCGCATTTTAGGGAATTCCTCCCTGATTTTCGCCAGATTTACCCCTAAAACGGGGAATCCCTTGATTTTTTAGGGAGAAATTCCCTAAACAGTCCATTTTAGAGTTCAAATCGACCAGTTTTAGGGAGGATTTCCCTAATTAATCTCACATCACGAACTTCGTCTTGCCCGACTTGTAATTCTGTCCGTGTTTTAGCTCTAAGAGTGTCTTGTGTTTTCATCATTTCATTCATTTCAATCATTTCATTCCCAACTTTCATTCCACTACCTAACTCCGTGCTGTGAACTCCTTAACCGCTTCGCTCATCAGATTCATGCCAAGCAGCAGCTCATCCCGGCCGGGATGGCTAAAGTTAAGGCGAAGGTGATTGCTGACTCCATCTACACTACATAACGGACCTGGCAAAAAAGCCACTCCCTTACCTAGCGCACATTTGAGCAACGCCATAACATCCATTCCCTCTGGTGGTGCGACCCACAGGAACATGCCTCCTGATGGAAGGTCATAGGAGCTGCCCTTCCAAGCAGGCCGCTTGAGCAGTTCAACCATAAGCTTCAGACGGGTGTTATACTCTCGATTCAGCTGCGCGATATGCTCACGCAGATCAAACGCAGACACATCCAATAAATGATGCAGCAGCCGCTGATTTAATGCGCTCGACTGCCAATCGGCCATCTGCTTAGCCGCAGACATCATTCTGATCAAGACTCGGCTGCCTGCCGCCCAGCCCGTCCGCAGCGCGGGCGCAACGGTCTTGCTGAACGAACCGATATAAAGCACGTGTCCGCCATCGCTGATATTTTCCAGTGCATACAAAGACGGATATCTTTTAGCCTTGTGTTCACCCTGCTTCTGGAAGTGCAAATCCCCATAAGAATCATCTTCCACAATCAAGATGTTATATGCGATACATAAATCCAATACTGCGCGGCGTCTCTCCAAACTCCATAAAATGCCGCTTGGATTGGTAAAGCTAGGGGTTGCGAACAGCATTTTCGGCTTATGCAGCTCGATCTGGCTCCGCAAATGCTCCGGATCAAGCCCGTCCAAATCACCCTGTACAGGAATAATAACGGCCCCCTGCATCCGAAGAGTCTGCAAAAATCCTGGAGAGGTCGGATTTTCTACTAATACACGATCTCCTGGATCAATATACACCCGCGACAACAAATCAATGGCTTGCTGGCTACCCGTTGTTAGCAGAACTCCACCCTCAACAACATTTACCCCTTTTTCTTTAAGCCAATCCCCTGCGAGCCACTCCCGAAGCGGTCCGTACCCTGCAGGATCACCATATTGCAGTGCTCCCGCATCTGCTGAAATCACCGTAGATGCTGCTTCAGCAAGCAGTGACAATGGGAATAGTTCTTCCGCTGGTAATTCTTCAGCTAGCGATATCATGGAGCTTCTCCGTGTTTGGGTGCGGATACTAAGAAGCGATGACGACAACAATGTGTGTGCGCGAGCAGAAAATTCGTAAATCATGCGAAATCCCCCTTCCCTGTTACCAAGTAGAAACGGCTTCGTCATCCTCATCCAAGGATGGGATGGTTACCCATTCAACATGATATTCTTACTTCTACTCCAAGAATATTCCACCCCATACGTCATTATGTCGTAAAGCGTGGGTTAGGCGTAGATTTGCCTGTTTTGTCTTGAGAAGAGCGCGAATTTCTCAATCGCTTGTGCCCGGGTCGAAACATCTAGCTTTACATAGATTTTGCGCAAATAATTATCAATGGACCGACGGCTTACCGCAATTTCAAGCGCAATTTTATCGTAGGTAATCCCTTGAACGATTCGCTCCATGATAAACATCTCTGTCTCCGTCAGTTGCAGAACATCATCTAATCCTTTAAATGTCGAAATCGGCCAAGCTCCTTTTTCAATCCATTCCAACGGCATTGAAAGAAAACCCTCCCGTAAACCCAGGATCAGCTGTAAAAGCTGACGGGGAGAAGCTCCCTTCGAGAATATCCCGCTGGCTCCTAGTTCTACGAGGGGCTGAAGCAGTTCTCGCCCGTCTTCGTCTGTCATCACGACAAAATGTGAGTTTGGTGAGCTTTTTTTCATATTTAACAGCACACTCTCAATATTCCCCTCAGGCATATGATAATCTACTAGCACTAGCTCGGGATTTTTTTCCCTTACGATGGTAGCGCCTTCGTCCCAAGTGGAATACATTCCCAGAACCTTAAGCCCCTCTTCCTCTTCCAAAATCAATTTTGTCCCCAGCATACTTGTAGGATGACACCCCACAATGACCACCTGCCAAACCTTCATCATTAATGCCCTGACCCCCTGCTCTATATATAATCATCTAGAAAGGAAAGCGCCGCAGCGTTTCCGGTTAAAACGCAAGCAAGGCTGTATGATGACTTGTCTGTATAATCTCTAGCTGGTTACCTTGTGTACGTCTATCAGAATTCCAATCTATAGAAATTGTATCGCAGTAGTTTAATAGGATGCAATTACTTTTTCTAGTTTTCATACTCTCTTACATTTTTGCGAATCTTGTCAAAGTCTGATAGAATGGGGACTTGAAAAAAAGACCAACCCGAGGTGATAAAATGCAACCGCTAGCGGAAACGTCCCCGGTACGCTCGCGCTCTACTACTGCGAGAAACGGCCCTTCCGTAAAATGGTTTTTACTGTTCTGGATTATGATGATCGGACTCGGCGTATATGCTGTATACAGCTACACGAACCATCTGAAGCAACAGGTGCTTACCGAACTTAGTACTCAGAGCCAGCAGCAGCTTACCGTTTTGAAGACCGACTATGAAGCAAAAATTGCCGTTCTCTCTGAAGAAGTGAAGGAATTGCAGAATACAGTGCAAAGCTTTAACGAACTATTAACCTTCACTAAAGATAATGCTAGTGCCAAGACAGATAACAGCAACAAGCTATATACGCAATTGAGTGAGGTAAGCAAACAGTTAGAAGCTTTGAAGAAAGAAATGGATCTGATCAAATGATGACGCCAGTCAAAAGAGTAAACCGCTTCTTCATGCTTCTAACTGCACCGTTCATAGGCTTGGTTATTTGTATGTCGTGGTATCGACCACCGCTACAGCTAGACCTTGATGTAGGACAATTCACTCCAAGCGCTGGGCCAGTGAATGAAACAGCTTCCTTAAAAAAAGAGCTGACGCTGGCAGAGGCCTCCGCAGCTTACACCATTGATGCTGTCAGCGCTAGTGCCAAGCTATATAAAGAGACTACCACTACGATGAATAAGCTGGTCGAAACAGCACAGACTCAGGCGACCCGGCCTGAACTGATCTATAACCGCAGGATTTCAGCCAAGCTTGGTATACCTTCAGAGATCGTTACTAGCGACCGTATAAGAGTTGAGTTATATCGATTGAATCCAGGAAACTACAAAGCTTATGCGTTGAAAATCAAATTGAAGGACCCGACCGCTATGAAGATGAGCTTGGCGGAGACAGCCTCCGGTGCGGAAACTACTATGCATGCCGTACAGCGTAATGGTGCCATTGCTGGTATTAATGCGGGCGGCTTTGCAGATCAATCCGGAAAACGTTATCCCTTAAGCACAACTGTAGTGGATGGAAAGTATTTATACGGTTTTGAGCCCACGTACAAGGACCTAAGTTTTGTTGGGCTGAACAAATCCGGGCAATTAATCGGAGGGAAATTCTACAGTCGCGCACAATTAGATCAGCTAGATCCGGTATTCGGCGCCACCTTTGTGCCTGTCCTCCTTAAAAACAACATCAAAACACCCATACCCGAAAAGTGGAAAACATCCCCTAATCGGGCACCACGTACCGTGATCGGCAAATATAAAGATGATCAGATCCTGCTTTTTGTAGCGGATGGATATAATGAGTATGGCAGCTCTGGTGCACAGCTGGAGGAGATTCAGAACAAATTATCGAATATGGGTCTCGTAGATGCTTATAATTTAGATGGTGGTGGCTCTTCCTCATTGATCTTTAACGGAAGAGTTATCAATAAACCATCCGATGGAAATCTAAGAGCTGTGCCAACGAATTTTCTGTTTTTTAAATAATATAGTAAATTGTCTATGTAACATATCACATTTGCGTTTATTTTTATTAAATTGCAGGTTATAATCTTGATAACGAATACATTCGCTATTGGAGGTGCCAGTATGTCGTTCTCATTAACCTTTTGGATCGTAATGTTCGTATTTGTGTTATTTACGGTCGGCATCCTTACCTCATCTTACAACGACGACAAAACAAAAGGCCTATAAAGCCGATATGTCCCTGCAGCCACTTGGTGCGGGGGCATTTTTCGTATACATAAAAAAACTGCCCCCCAAGTAGAAGAGTTCTACGAAGAGGACAGTTTTTTTACAAGCTCTTGGCTGTCAAAATTCAAAATATGTACTTCTTAGGCATGTCTTGGCAATTGAGTCATTTCCGAAAGGCATGCAGAACAAATATAACGATCTTTATATTCGCTTACACCATCCATCGATCCACAGAAAACACATTTTGGACGGTAACGCTCCAAGATGATATGGTCACCCTGTACCAAAATTTCAACCGGGTCGCCTTCATTCATCTGATACCTTTTACGCAGGGACTTAGGCAGAACAATTCTACCCAACTGATCCACTTTGCGAACTACACCAGCAGGTTTCATAACTAACGTACACCTCTCCTGTTCAAGAAAAATTATTTAGTAGCTACTACTTATTTCGGCTCTTTCAATATATTTCGTTACCTAATTGTCGAATCCTGCTGAAAAAAATAAAAAATTTGTCTTTTTTTAAATAAGATTAGGGAAATCCAATTGTCGAAGCGCCTCGTACACAATAATTGCTGCCGAATTGGATAAATTCAGAGATCTCACAGCATCACTCATTGGCATGCGCATTTTTGTTTCTTTACCTGCTTCTAGAATCTCTGCAGAAAGCCCCTTCGTTTCCTTGCCAAAAACAAAAAAATCGCCATCTTGGAACTTAAAGTCGCTGTATCTTTTCTCTGCTTTCGTCGTTGCGTAAAAGAAACGCCCCTCGCTATATTTCTCCAAAACCTCAGCAAAGGAGTCGTGATATTCAATAGTAACAGCATGCCAATAGTCTAATCCTGCTCTTTTTAATGTAGCATCGTCAGTACGGAATCCGAGTGGACGAACCAAGTGAAGATGAGTGCCGGTAGCGGCGCAAGTACGCGCAATGTTGCCAGTATTGGCCGGAATTTCCGGCTCGACTAATACGATATGGAGTGCCATTATATGGTTCCTTCCTCTCTAAAGGCTTAATAGCCAGATGTTTTACTCTAGTGCCTAACCATAGCTTCTCCAAACAAACTGAAAACCTTCCACCAAGAAGGCGGAAGGTTATAGATAGAATTCATTAACCTTGAGTTTGCCGGAAATGGTTCATGAAATCGGATAGTGCTTTTACACTTTCGTAAGGAACTGCATTATAGATGGAAGCACGCAAGCCCCCAACACTGCGGTGACCCTTTAAGCCGACAAAACCTTCCAGTTCAGCAGCTTTGACAAACTGCTTTTCGAGTTCTTCTGATTGCATCCGGAAAGTAACGTTCATAATAGAGCGGCTGCCTTGTTCTGCAACACCACGGTAGAAACCGTCACTTCCATCGATGTGATCATATAACAGACCCGATTTTTCAAGGTTCTTGGAATGGATGCCAGCTAAGCCGCCTTGCTCCTCAATCCATTTTAATACTTCGTTCACCATATATACAGAGAAAGATGGAGGTGTATTGTAAAGAGAGTTATTCTTATAATGAGTGCTGTAACGCATGATAGTAGGAATGTTAGAAGGTGATTCTGCAAGCAATTCTTCTTTCGCGATAACTACAGTCACGCCTGAAGGTCCAAGGTTCTTTTGTGCTCCGGCATAGATCATTCCGAATTGGTTCACATCGATTGGACGGCAAAGTATATCACTAGACATATCCGCGATTAACGGAATCGAGCCTGCATCCGGAAATTCTGCATATTGCGTTCCTTCAATGGTCTCGTTGGAAGTAACATGAAGGTAAGCAGCATTCTCCGCAGCTTTGATCGAACTTAATTCAGGTATAGCCAAGAATTTCTTATCTTCGGAAGAAGCAGCAACATGAGCGCCTCCTACCAATTTGGCTTCTTTATAAGCTTTATCTGCCCAGCTACCTGTCATTACATAGCTACCTACTTGGCCTTCGGAAATCAAGTTCATAGGGATCATTGCAAACTGTGTGCTTGCTCCGCCTTGTACGAACAATACCTTATAGCCCTTCGGATTGCCGAGGAGCGAAAGCAGACGTTCCTGCGCTTCATTATGCACGGATTCGTAAATTGCACCACGGTGCGACATCTCCATGATAGACATTCCACTTTCCCGGAAATCAACAAACTCCGCTTGTGCGCGTTCCAGTACCGTAAGCGGCAATGCTGCCGGTCCGGCATTAAAATTGTATGCTCTCTTATTCAAAACTGCTCCCCACCCTTTCTCTCCTATCAATATGGATATGGTTATGATAGCAATATTCTCCCGCACCAGCAAGTATAATTATTCACATAAAAGGTTAAGACGGTACTCATTTCGCAGTGAAAAACCGGTAAGATCGGCGCCAGCTCTTGCTTTGACGCGGTAAAAGACTAATGTTCACAAATACTTCAGGAGAGACTACATGACCTTCTCCCCACAGGGCCATACGTTCTACTGGAAAGTCCCCACTCTCTCGCACGCCTGTTCCACTAGGCTTATGAACCAACTCCCAGGTGAACTCATTTTCCTGACCTTCCCAACCGCTCAACTTGCAATAAAAGGGTTTATCCGGTTCCTTTGACCAAGTAAGGGTATTCCCGGATACCTCTAGCAATTCTTTCGTATAGGAGGATTCTGGTTCTACTACCTTGAGTTCCCTCGGAAGACGCAGTTCGAAATCCTGCCCAATATTCAACCCGTCGATTCCGATGAAGTTGTGAATATATTCCTCCGTATGGAAAGGCTTTTGCCCTTTGTTATGCAGTTCATATGCAATTATTAATTGATCCCCCTGTAAAGAAATCGTTTTGGTTAGCTGCACAGCATATCCGTTGCTTTCCATTGGGTGGATCGTATATGTGACCGCATCATTCCCTGCTTCGATATCCTTACTAAAAGAGGTTAAGGGGAACTCCTCATTGAAACTGTATAATGGGGAAGTTCCTTTTTGTAATAATCCGACTCCGATTTTTGGAAACCAGCCTCCGATTGGTGCTTCATCATATCCAATTGCCCGGGAAATGCCAAACTCATTACAAAGCCCCTTGCCTCCAGTTCCTTCGCCTGGCTTCAAGCTTTCCGGCACACAAAACGTATGTTTCCCCTCTTCTAATGTCACCTGTGTAATAAATCCTGTCCAGTCAAAACGTGTGCCCTTATACTCTCCGATATCAGCGATATCGACAGTTAATATGCCATTTGACAGTCTGCAGCCCATACCTAACGCGCCCTTTCGTTCATTGTTACAATGAATAAATATTCATTATTGAAAAAAACGTCTGCAGCCGCTATGAATAACGGTGCAGACGTCTTAAAATATCGTATAAAGCTACGCCAATGTCACTTCAATCAAGTGGCATTTCTCTGTCTGCAGAGAGAGCAACTCTTCACGCGGAATAATCGCACTTTCTGAGCCGCGCTGCAGCGTCACCTCGCTGCCATTTAGGGTAACAGAGTGTATTTGATACTCCCCGTAGTTTAAGCTTCCTGTGGCTTTATAGACCACTTCAAACTCGCGATCCGCGAAGATTGTCTTAATAGAGGCCTTTCCCTCAGAATCAAACTGCTCTTTAACAAGCTTCGGTTCCAACAAAAGATCGCCTAGCTTACCTTTTACACCAAATACTTCAGTAACCATAGTTAACAGCAGCCAGCTCGCTGATCCTGTTAAATACGTATACATCCCTCTGCCTTGCTCGTTAATATACTCAGGAATTCCTGGGTATATGCGGGCTTTTGCAAAGTCAGTACTTAAGCTATACAGAGATTCTAATACTTTATGTCCTTCTTTCACATATCCGCGTTTATACAACGCATTGCCATACATGATGGTCATGTGACTGAACATAGCACCGTTCTCTTTATGTCCAAAGGCAAAGCCAAAGGCGCGACCCAGATTCTGCTGGATGCCTCCGAAACGGGAATTAAGTCTGTACCCAATTTTGTCATCCAGTAGATTACGATCCACGGCGGCAATGATATGCGGAATTTGCTCTGGCGCAGCTGCATGACCCATCAGCGGGAATACTTGACCTGTAAGCGTCATCCGAACGCCTTCTGCGAATTCCCCTTCCACTTGTTCTCCATCATTATTATAATAACCGTTAAACCAGCCTCCACCTTGTTCACTTTCCACCCACTCATTGCGGCGCAAGTGATTAAAGATCCACTCTGCTTTTTGTTCCAGATCGTCCGCTACTGTCTCTATGTCGAGTGCTGCACGAATACCGCTAACTTTGTTCGGAGCGGCAGCATAATATTGATTAAGTCTTTCATGCTTGCCTGATACAGATTCATAATCCACTTGCTCACCAAGCGAATCTAGCAATAGTTTCATTTCTTCTGCCAATTCAACTGTCTCTTGCCCTTTAGAAGTCTTTAGCGTACGCAGCACACGAGAAATATCCAATAAGTTACTTGCGTAGAATGCTGTGAAAGCTACACTCTCACCCCGGTCTGCGCCCATATCAAGACCATCATTCCAGTCTGCACCCTCCAGCAGGATATTATTGTGCTCTCCAACATTAAAGAACGGAACCAGATTTTGCAGCAGGATATGTTCCAGAATCGTACCTTTATAAACCTCACCAGAAGTTGTTCTGAGATCACTTCCTAGCGAGGTATCCCATGAAGTATCACGTTCCTTACAGCGACTCATAAAGGTATCGCGGAAATACGTCTGTTCCTGCAATAAGAAATCAAGATCACCACTCTGATCCAGATATAACATAGTAGTTAAGAACGGCCAAGCCCCATGATCCATCCACACCCGCGGGATGTTGTTACGGTCGGCAATAAATTCACCAGGCTGTTGACCGATAATAGTGGCATTACTACCATCTATTCTTACCCCAGCGTAGTTGTTCAGCAGTAAGCTCCGTACTTCAGCCGGTTCCATAATAAGGAGTGCTAGACAATCCTGCCAAAGATCCCGCCAGCCACGTCCGCCTCTTCCATAATCATGATAAGGCAAGAAGGAGTTACCATAAAGTCTTCTCAGCACGGGTTGAATCGTAACCCATTTCATCCATTGGTCAGCATCTGAATCACCGGTATGAAATTCTACCATATTCACTTTATCTGCCCAGAAGGCTTTAGTCTCCTCAAGCAAATGATCAAAAGCTTCAGATGTACCATATTTGTTCATCAAAGCATCCACGTCAATTCTCTCATTATGGATCGCCATAACTACTATATAAGAATGGCTGTCACCAGGAGACAGAGTAAGCGTCTCGTAACGAAGACCCCCGATAGCCTCATATCCCTCTCTTTGTACGCCTCCACCCTTGCCAATCTCCGGCGTGTTGTTCAGGATAACAGCTTCCGGCCAATCCAGGCTTCCACCTTCTCCAATGAACTCCTCCTGCACCGGAAAGAACCCCGCAGGTTGACTGCCGTCACCCTCTGCACCAAATACTCCATAAGAAGTGTGATTGATGCGGTGTCCCCGCTCATCAAAGGAGAGCGCAGGCTGAACCTCAACACCATAGGGTGAAGTATAAATCCGGTTAAGCAAAGAGGTTACATGTCTATGATCGCGCAGATCATCCGCCGAACGCGCGTAAATCGGAACTACCGCTGTCGGTGTCAGCGTAATAGCCTCTGCTGCTGTATTGGTCAACGTAACCTTCATTAATTCGACTTTATCATTACCACTTGGCACAAAGCTGGTGATTTCAGCTTTAACACCCATCTCTGCGTTACAACGCGTTACGCGTTGCCACAAGAAACCAGCCTCTAGTACTGCTTCATCAGTAGAGGATGTATAAAAATCGGCATTTTGCTTAGCGGAGTTCCCCACTGCCGACCAAGCTCCCTTGCCGTCTACGTATACCCAGAAGTTGCGGGAAGCCCGCGAATTATGCAAATCTTCAACAGATAATGGCGGTGTTAAAAATGTATTATGACCTGTGGTAACCTGACCATGAAGTTTTGGAGTTACTGTCGACATCATTCCCCCTTCATTCACTAGAGGGAAATATAGAAAACTGCTGCGATCCGGTTGCTGAAGCCTGAATTCCCCATCATTTCCGGTGAATTCGAAGCCATGAATTTTATTACGATCCATTCTCTCCATCCTCTCATTTACACAACTACTTAAGCTTTAACCGCACCTGCCAATGCACCGTCAACGATATACTTTTGAATGAAGGTGTATAGGATGATAAGCGGTGCAGATACGATCATGATCCCGCACGCCAACATAGGCCAGTTGTTTCCGTATTGACCGCGGAATTCTTTAAGCCCGAAGGTGATTGGATAGTTTTCTGGACTCGGTAAATACATGACCGGCCCCACGAAGTCATTCCAGATACTAATTGCTGTTAGAATAACACCTGTAGCAATTACTGGTTTCATAAGTGGCATGATGATCTGGAACAAATAACGCATATATCCAGCGCCATCCATACCTGCTGCTTCATCCATCTCCCGGCTAATTCCTTTGATGTAACCTACAAACATCATGAACACGATACCCGTTCCGCCTGTTTTAAGGAGAATGTAACCCAGCTTCGTGTCATAACCTACAAATCCTAGCTCCTGTTTCATGGTAAGCATCAGCTTGAACTGTGCGACCATTGGATTCGGCAGGAACTGAGACATCAAGAAGAACAAATAAATAAATCCGCTCCACTTCACATAATTTCTCGCCACAGGGAAGGCCCCGAATAACGAAACAATTAGGGTCAGCACTGTTGCTACGGCTGTATACAGCAGACTGTTTAAGAAATAATTAGAGAAATTACCCTGTAGCCAAGCTTCTTTATAATTATCCCATTGAATACTTTTTACGAGACCGATAGGATCTAACAGATATTCTGTAAAGGACTTGAATGAAATATTGATTACAAATAACAACGGCATGATATACAAAACAAGCAACACTGCAATCAGAATATAAGAGAGAGTTTTGGCGGTTTTGGAATCCTTCATTAATATTCCACCTCTCTCTTACGCATTTGTTTCACTGCAAATACTACAAACACCAGAATCATAAGGAACTGAACCACGGAAAGCGCGGAAGGAAGTCCCATCTGTAGAGAACCACGGAACGTCTCTTTATAAACGTCATATGCCATCGTTCTTGTGTTAAAGCGACCGTCCGTAGTTGCGAGAATAATATCAAAGGTGGACATCGCACCGATAATAGACAAAATAATGTTAATCGTAAAGGATGGAGCGATAAGTGGGAATGTGATATTTTTAAAAGATTGCCACTTCGTAGTTCCGTCTATATATCCAGCCTCATACAAATCTTTCGGTACGGATTGTAGTCCCGCAAGGAAAATCAACATCGAATATCCCATATACATCCAAATTTGCGTAAATATAATATAACCGAACGCATGAGTGAAGCTTCCAAAGAACATATCTTTATAACCGAACAAAGAATCATACAGTTGGTTAACCGGACCACTCAGCGGATCGAACATCATGCCCCATACCAGTGCAACTACCGCCACACCAAGCACAACCGGTAAAAAGAATACCGCGCGATAGAAATAATCGCCTTTCAGCTTCTGATTGATAACTACGGCCATAAGCAGACCGACACCGTTCTGTACAATGGTTACAATGACCATGAAATAAATAGTACGTATAATGGAATCCCAACGCTCGCCTGAATTTCCTGAGTAAAATACATCATAATAATTGTCAAGGCCTACGAAACTCATCTTGCTTCCAGGAACGTTAGTGATATCTGTAAATGAATAGATGACCGTCATCATAGATGGGCCAAAATAGAAAATTACATACAATGATAATGGAATCATTAGCAGCAGAAGCGGTATATATCGTTTAAAACCTTTCCCGAACGGATACATTTCTCTCACCTACCCAATCCTAATTCAATAAAATGATCGGGGCCTGCACAAAACAGACCCCGAAGCTGTAAAACATGTTTGGTGTACAGTATGTTGTAGATTCTTTTTTATTTATTGGGATAGCTACTTATTTAGGTGCTGCTGCTTCCCATTCTTTTTGTTGTACGTCTGCAAGCTCTTTAGCGGTTTTAAACTCGCCGCCTGGTGCCAAATACTCAGTGTGAACGCCTTCAGCTGCAATGTGCTCACCAACGTTGTCACGGTTAATCATCATAATTTCATAAGCAAGTTCGAAATCTCCAGTCATGTATGGAGCAAGTTCTTTGTCAATAAAATCACTTTCAGTGGCAATATTGTCTTGTGTAGGCAAGAATCCTGCTGCTTTAACATATTCTGTGTAGTTTTCTGGTTCAGAGAAGAATTCCAGCCATTTCAAAGCACCTTCTTTGTTCGGGCCTTTTTCTGCTGCATACCAAGTTACATCGTATTTACCGACAAGAGAATTATTCTTAGCAGCATCTTCTGTAGCTGGGATTGGGAAGTAACCAAATTTCACATCTGGATTTGCTGCCGCGATCGTAGGAGCATCCCAAGTTCCGTCAGCAATCATAGCTGCTTTTCCTGTTGCGAAAAACGAAGGTGCTGTTGCATAGTCGATACCCAAGAAACCGTCGATGATGTAGTTATCTTGAAGCGTCTTCATTTTCTCCAATACTTCTACAGCCTCAGCATCGTTAAATGCCGAAGTTCCCTTCCAAACGCCCTCAATCCATTGTTGTTGGTTGCCGCCACCTAGAATCTTAGCTTGCAAACCGAACACTGGCAGTTTCAATGGCCATACGTCTTTACCAGCCACTACGATTGGAACAATACTCTTAGCTTTCAATGTATCTAGAACACTAATGAACTCTGTCCAAGTTGTAGGTACAGTCAGGCCGTTTTGTTCAAAAATTTCTTTATTATAGAAGAATCCTGACATTGCTACTTTACCGGTTGGGATTGCATACACTTTATCTTTATAAGTGCCGGCTTTAGCAATATCATTCGCATTGTAGTTTTTAACGAAAGCTTCGTTGCTCAGATCAGCAATCAGTCCGGAATCAATCCATTGTTGCCAGTCTGGCACTTTCGCACCTGGTGTCCAATCTTTCGGGGACAATCTCATACCGGATAGATCGGCAAGAACATCTACGTCACCAGCTGTAATTCTTGCTCTTTGTGCTTGTTTGAATTCATCATCCGGACCCGTGGTTGTGTACTCCACTTTGTATTCCGGATATTTTTCTTCAAACTTTTTATTAATTTCTGTAATGACCTTGTTAATATTCTCTTGTTTCCAGTGTAAGATCTTAATCACTTTCTTATCACCAGATGCAGGCTTGTTTGTTCCGCTGCCCGGAGTAGCCTCACCATTCGCGTTGTTATTGCTGTTTCCACATGCTGCTAATGAGAGCACTAGCGCTGAGCTCAACAATACCGCAGAAAGCTTCTTTACCATTTTGTTACCCCCCAGATAATTTGTTATGACCCTTTTAACGAAACCACATGTTAATTTCTGAAAATCACGAAACAGTAAGGACGATATCACAGAAAGCGGTTTCGGTGTTTTTATTATTACATCGTTATTTGTCTTTGTAAAGTCTTTTTTCTTTGTTCGTTTTTGAACGTTTTTTGAACCAAATATTCAAAAAAACCTTTAAAACCAAGCATAATCCTAGTTTAAGAGTAAACATTCCATTGACTATAATCTTATTGAACTATAAAATAAGTAACGAAACTATTTCGTAAATCATAAATTCAAGTCATAAAAAATAGCCTTGAGTAGATTTTAAACATATATTACGGAACATTTTTCACTATAAGGGGGACTTAATTTGGCCTACAGCATCAAAGATATAGCGAAAATTGCTGGAGTTTCTGTTTCGACAGTATCCAAAATCATTAATAACTACAGTGATAT
Organism: Paenibacillus sp. FSL E2-0190; assembly: GCF_037992965.1. Lineage (NCBI taxonomy): Bacteria > Bacillati > Bacillota > Bacilli > Caryophanales > Paenibacillaceae > Paenibacillus > Paenibacillus sp. FSL E2-0190. The sequence goes on along the minus strand of NZ_CP150306.1, from coordinate 1,971,906 downwards.
TTCGGAAGATACCAAGACAAGGGTTCAACAAATTATAAAAGAAACTGGATATACCCCCTCCAATTCAGCTAAAACATTGGCTACGAAATCATCCAATCTAATCGGAGTGATTTTTGCCGGAATGCTGAATGTCGACTTTACCCACCCTTTTTTCATCGAGGTGCTAAATTCATTTAAAAAACAAATGGGACTACTAGGTTACGACCTTATCTTTTTTTCCAATGAAAAATTCCAAAGTGGCGATACTAACGATTATCTTGCCCGTTGCCAGCATTTTAATGTAGATGGGTGTGTGCTTCTATCCGGACAGGAGCTAGAAACCTCTATCAGCGAATTAGACAACAGTGCAATTCCGTGTATCGGCGTAGATTTAAAGCTGACCGGTGACAACTCTGGTTTTATCATGTCGGATAATTTCAAAATGTCCTCCAAAGTGGTGGAACACTTTTACTTACTGGGCTATCGAGAGCTTGGCTACATCGGCAGTTCCTCAGATTCAGACATCTCCAATATGCGCGAAAGTGGTTATCGCAAAGCTCTTGAAGATTTAGGACTGCCTATTAACGAGAATTGGTTCTTAAACGGAAGTAACTTCTTTGAGGCCAGCGGGTATGAGACGATGCGTAGAATGATTGAGAATGGAAATTTACCTAGAGCGATCTTCGCGGCGTCGGATCAGCTTGCTATAGGGGCGATGCGTGCCCTTAAAGAGGCTTCTATCGCCGTTCCTGAAACTGTCGCAATTATTGGCTGTGATGATATCGAGGCCTGCAATTATACAACCCCCCTACTGACTACCATCCGCCAAAATAAAGATAAGATTGGCCGCCTAGCAGCGCTAATGCTATATGATCTAATAAACAACCAATCCGGTACGAGTTCTTTCAGCGTGGAGCCCGAGCTTATCATTAGAGAGTCCTGCGGCGCTCCTGAACGGGGGCTAGTGTAGTCTTTCTTAGCATATAGTCATAGGGCACAGTAAAACCCATTACTTTTCCTGATTCATAAAAAAAGAAGCTGCCTCAAGTAGAATTCACTACTTTTGAGACAGCTTCTTTTTTTATAAAGATTATAATAGCAGGAATCTTATAGATCGAAGTACAAGGCGTATTCATGTGGATGAACACGAATTGCAACCTCTTGTGCTTCAGAACGTTTCAGAGCAATATAGTTATCGATGAAGTCCTTAGTAAATACGTCGCCTTCTGTTAGGAACTCGTAATCAGCTTCCAAAGAATCAAGCGCTTCGCTCAGGCTGCCTGGAACGCTGCGGATTTTTTCTTTATCTGCATCAGACAATTCATAGATGTTCTTATCCAGAGGACCATAACCCAGTTCTTGCGGGTTAATCTTGTTCTTGATTCCGTCCAGACCTGCCATCAGCATTGCGGAGAATGCCAAGTAAGGGTTAGCTGTGGAATCCGGTGTGCGGAATTCGATACGACAGCCTTTTGGTGTCACAGCTGCTACCGGGATACGAACTGCTGCAGAACGATTTCCTTTGGAGTAAACCAAGTTAACCGGTGCTTCGTAGCCAGGAACCAGACGTTTAAAGGAGTTGGTGCTTGGGTTAGTCAAAGCGATCAATGCTGGTGCATGGTACAAAATACCACCAATATAATGAAGAGCCATTTCGCTCAGGTTAGCATAAGCGCCTTTTTCGTAGAACAAAGGAGTGTCTCCGTCAAAGATGGATTGATGCACGTGCATTCCGCTACCGTTATCACCGAACAGCGGTTTTGGCATGAAGGTTGCTACCTTGCCATACTGACGTGCAGTGTTTTGTACAATATATTTATAAGTCATGAGATTATCAGCAGTTTTCTTCAAGGTATCAAAACGGAAGTTAATTTCCGCTTGACCTGCAGTGGCTACTTCATGGTGATGACGTTCAATGCGTAGTCCAACTTCAGCAAGCAGACGGCACATTTCACTGCGGATATCCTGTTGGGAGTCAACTGGTGCTACAGGAACATATCCACCTTTAACGCCAACTTTAAATGCCAAGTTGCCGCCCTCTTCTTTACGACCCGTATTCCAAGCCGCTTCTTCAGAATCTACGAAGAATGAGGATCTGTTCATGCCACTTTCGTAACGAACATCGTCAAAGATAAAGAATTCTGATTCAGGCGCGAAGAATGCAGATGTACCTACTCCGCTTTTTTGCAGGAATTCTTCTGCTTTCACAGCAATACCGCGAGGATCGCGCTCATAACGTTCGCCATCAGGAGTGAAAATGTCGCACATCACGTTCAGCGTTGGATGAGCTGTAAACGGATCTATGAATACACTATTCGGATCAGGCATCATAACCATGTCTGATTCTTCAATACCACGGAAACCTTTGATGGAAGAACCGTCGAATGCTACCCCATTTACAAAAGTTTCATCTTCCACTTCAGAAGCTGGCAGAGAGATGTGGTGGGCACGACCACCTAAATCTACGAATCGAAAATCTACCCACTCGATATTGTTCTCTTTAATTGTTTGCAACACTTTTTCAACCGACATGAATTTTTCCTCCCCCAAGTTCCGAACATTAGGCCGCTCACAGTATGCAAATGTTCTTGTTTTAATTTTTTTTGCTGTCGTAATTATAAATCTCATACCTAACATCGTCAATGCTTATGTCAGGTATTTCTTTCAGCAATGTAAGATATTCTAACGCTTTCGTGAAATCTGTTATTTTCGCATATTTTCATGTCACATTTATTTTATCCAACTCCAAAAAAACCCTCTTTTCCCACTAGGTCGCGGGTTAAGAGGGCTTCCGAGGAAGCTATTAGATTAAATTTTATAGGACCGAAACCGTTTCTGGCGAAGTTGAAAACTTACGTCCAACAATTGGAGCCAGCTTTTCCAGATCCTTTAGCAGGTTATCAAACTGATCAGGAAATAACGATTGAACACCATCACCTGTCATGGAATTGTCCGGATCTGTGTGCATTTCAATAATTAGACCATTTGCGCCAGCAGCAACAGAAGCTTTGGCCATAGGCTCAACTAACTCACGACGACCGGTTCCGTGACTTGGGTCAGAGATTACTGGAAGATGGCTTAAGCTCTGTAGAACTGGAATAGCCGATAGATCCAGCGTATTACGAGTGTAGGTCTCAAATGTGCGAATACCGCGCTCACAGAGCATTACATCCTTATTACCGCCTGCCAAAATGTACTCCGCTGCATTGAGCAACTCATCGTAGGTCGCACTGAAGCCACGTTTTAGAAGAACAGGTCTGCCACAGGTCCCCAGCTTGCGCAGCAAATCAAAGTTCTGCATATTCCGTGTACCCACCTGCAGAATATCCGCATGCTCCGCACAGATATCAACATACTCTGGTGTCATAACCTCTGTAATGGTCAACAGCCCATGACGCTTTCCTGCTTCAGCCATCATAGTCAAACCTTCCACACCTACGCCTTGGAAGCTGTACGGTCCTGTACGGGGCTTAAACGCGCCTCCACGAAGTACCTGAGCACCAGACGCTTTAACAAGCCGGGCGATCTCATCAATCTGCTCTGGAGACTCAACGGCGCAAGGTCCGCCCATGATCACCAGGTTTTCTCCACCAATCTTCACACCCTTGATATCAATAATCGTATCCTCAGGATGGAAATCCCGGCTGGCCAGCTTGTAGGATTTGGAGATCTTCACGACGTTCTCTACACCCTTCATTTGCCGCAAATGCTCGGCGAGCTTAGGAGTGACGACTCCCACTAAACCTATCACCGTGTGATCTGCTCCTCTGGAGAGATGCACCTGCAAGCCTTCTTTTTCGATTACGGCAATTATATCTTTAACCTGCTCTTCCGGTGTTTGATTTGATGTAATGACGATCATATTTATAACTCCCTCTCTACATTTAAAATTTATAATAATTCCGCTAAATACTATCGTGCTACGACGCGTGTTCGCTTTTAAGCTTTTATGCTTTTAATCACTAAAGAAATTTTACCTCAAAAAACGATTATAGTCAATCTATATTCTAGATTCCTATGCCGGAAGCGTTCTTTCGATAAAAAAGAGCACTTAACCTCGACTGACGAAGTTAAGCGCTCTTGTTGCAGCGTTCATAATATATAAGTTCGAGCCTAGCCCATTACATTAAGTAGTACTTGCACTCTTATTCTTAACCGGTGGCAGCAGCTTCGCCATATTCACTGTACGTTTGATCTCCCACGTCTCCGGATTAGCCGAATCATACTGATCTAAGTAGTTAATCACTTCTTTGGTGATAGGTGTAGGTGTGGACGCGCCAGAAGTGACCCCGACGATATTTACACCCTCTAGCCATTCTGTTTGGAGTTCAGACACATCAGAAATACGATGGGCAGGAACCCCAGCGATTTCTTCCGACACCTGTGCCAGACGATTGGAGTTGTTGCTTCGCGGATCACCGACAACAATCACCAGATCACATTGCCCCGCTTGTTCCGCCACAGCCTCTTGACGTACTTGGGTAGCCATACATATCTCATTATGCACTTCAGCACCTGGGAAGGTCTCTAGAAGCTTTTTCATGATGTGTTTAATATCCCACTGGCTCATAGTAGTCTGATTCGTAATGACAATACGTGAAGAAGAGATGGATAACGTAGCAATCTCATCTTCTTTTTCAATCAGATGCACATGCTCAGGGGCAATACCCACAGCACCCTCCGGTTCCGGATGGCCTTTTTTGCCGATATAAATGACCTCATAACCGTCATCTACTTTTTCCTGAATAAGATCATGGGTCTTCGTGACATCAGGACAGGTGGCGTCGACCGTAGTCAGACCCTTGTCCCTAGCCATCTTGCGCACCTCAGGAGAAACCCCGTGTGCAGTGAATATAACGGTCCCACTATCCACTTTATCCAGAATATCCAGACGATTATGTCCGTCCAAAGTAATAATGCCATCATCTTCGAACGAATTCGTGACATGACTGTTATGAACAATCATACCCAGTATATAAATCGGCCGGGGAAGATCGAGATTTTGCGCAGCCTGCCGTGCCATAACCATTGCATCGACAACTCCGTAACAATATCCCCGGGGAGAGATTTTAATGACTTCCATGAGTTCACCAGCTTTCTGCTTTCATTGACCTCTGTAATAGGACACTTCTAAATTATACCCTATTCCAGCGGCGGAGCAAAGAGAAGCGGTAACCAGATGACAAAAGTGGTCCCCTCACCTTGGCGTGTAACAACCTCCACAGACCCACCATGCTCGTCAATAATCCACTTAGCAATGGATAAGCCAAGCCCAATCCCTTCCGTAATTCCACGCGATTCATCTGCACGATAGAAACGGTCAAAGATATATGGAACCTCATCTTTATCCATACCAATCCCTGTATCTGTGATCCGAATGCCAATCTGATTCTGATAGAAGAGGGTATCCAAACTCACGATGCCTGAAGGCGTGTACTTAAAAGCATTATCAATAAAAATAAAGAGCATTTGCTGTAGATAATCTTTATTCCCAACTATATATTTGCCATTTAAGACTGACATATCACCTGTAACCCACTCGGCTTGACGGGGCAGGAAAGAGGCGCGGCGCGCAATCTCATTCATCATCGGTTCCAGTGCCACGGGCTCTATATCAAAAGTACGTCCAGTATCCGCACGCGCGAGCGAGAGCATATCCGCTACCAAGCGGCTCATACGCTTAGACTCGTCTGCGATATCCTGCACCGATTCAAGCGATAGCTGGCGAATCTCAGCTTCACTCATCTTCCCTTCTCCGGGTTCCATCTCCCAAACCTTTTGCAGCAGATCAATATTTCCGCGAATCGTAGTGAGCGGTGTCCGAAGCTCGTGTGAAGCATCTGAAACGAAACGGCGCTGAGCCGCATACGAATCCTCCAGCTCTGTGTAGAACCCTTCCATACGCCCAAGCATACTGTTAACGGTCTCAATAAGTCTTCCTATCTCGTCTGGCGGCCCATCGTATTCAATCCGCGAGCTTAAATCATTCCCCGTCTGAATCCCATTCGCAGCTTCAATTACTTTGCCGATTGGACTCATGGATTTGCGCGCAAGGAACAAGCCGAAGGTAAATGCCGCGATCAGAGTAGCAAAAGAACCTACGAGTAGTATATTTTTTAAACGCTCCAAGAGCTTGTCTTCCGAATTTGACGGTGTTGCCACCTGTAGAAGGGCCACAGGACTCTTATTCAAGTCATATATCGGTATCTGATAAACCATCAAATGATATCCGCCAAGCGTAGTCTGTTTGAACCCGTGAGCTTTATCAATATCCTCCAGTTTCGGAACATCGAATTGGATATCTAGATAATGCAAGTTCTCTGACTTTTGCAGGTTCTCATTATTATAGATATAGGTTTGCACCAGAATATTAGCTTCCTCCAGTTTGTTGCCGAAGAAGGGGTTTATGCTCACACTTTGCAATGAACCGTCATACGTCCAGTTAGGATTGAGATTGGTTACAAGCTGCTCACCCTGTTTTTGTATACGATCCTTCAAGTCCCCATAAGTATTAAAATAAACAAAACCGTAAATTGCGGCTGATAAGGCCAGCAGCATAACGGCCAAAATCCCTGAATACCAAGCAGTCAGCCGCAATCTTATAGACATGTTAGTTGTCACCTCTTAGAATGTAACCGGCACCCCGGATCGTTTGAATGAGGCGTTTACCGCCATGCTCCTCCGTCTTTTGACGTAGCATAGCTATGTATACCTCAAGCACATTAGATTCACCGCTATAATCATAACCCCATATTTTATCCATGATCAGATCCCGTGAAAGCACACGTTTCGGATTCTGCATAAAAAGATGAAGCAGCTCAAATTCCTTCGCTGTTAGCTCCAGTCTTTTACCGGCGCGGGTAACCTCACGTGAATCCACATCCAGCGTAATATCTTCATAAGAAACCGCTTGCTCTCCACCTTCGCTTTGCTCACTCTTACGCCGAAGCAACGCACGTACACGTGCAAGCAGTTCTTCCAGCGCGAAGGGTTTAACCAGATAATCGTCCGCACCCAGATCAAGCCCTTTTACACGGTGCTCAATTTCATCCTTCGCGGTAAGCATGAGAACAGGAACATTACTGCCTCCTTCCCGCAAGCGGCGACATACTTCAAAGCCATCCACCTGAGGCATCATTACATCCAAAATTACCACATCCGGGTCACTGCTCAAGATTGCCCGTAATCCATCCGCTCCATTCACCGCTGTTTTCACATCGTAACCTTCAAAAGCTAAACCTCTACGCAGCATAGAAATAATCTTTTCGTCATCATCAATAATTAGAATATTCGGTCGCATCAAGCAGCCCCCATTGTTCAGTTCTTTTTATATATTGTAGCAGTTTACATCACAATTAGACAAAAACGGAAGGGTCGCCCCTTCCGTGTGACTTACCGTCCGGTATTATTGCTGCTGACTTTGTTGTGTAGTCGTTGTATCAAAATCATTTTTGTTACCGATGGTAACTGAAAGATCCATGGTTTTACCGTCGCGCACAACATTTAATGTTACTTTATCACCAACTTTTAACGTTTGAATGAAAGTAATCAGATCTTGGTTGGTTGCATACTTCGTTCCATTCGCACCGGTAATGATATCGTAAGGGCGCAGGTCAGCGGTATACGCTGGGGATTTATAGATGATATCTGCAACCACAGAACCTTCTTTAATATCCGTACCCATTTGCTTAGCAACCTCATCTGTAATCGTCATAAGAGTTGCACCAATGAAAGGTACCGGCTCTTTCGGAATGGCTTGGTTGGCTTCCAGTTTATCTACGACTTCTTTAATCGTATTCACAGCGATTGCGAAACCAATACCTTGAGAATCCGTGCTGACGGCTACGTTCATCCCAATTACCTGCCCATTCATGTTGAGCAACGGCCCACCTGAGTTACCCGGGTTGATAGAAGCGTCGGTTTGCAGCAGGTTTTTGTAATTACGTGTTCCACTGCCATCTTCTTCGTTAATATCAATACTGCGTCCTTTTGCACTAAGAACACCGGAAGTTACAGTATGGTCGAAGCCTTGCGGGTTACCGATAGCAACCACTTCTGAACCTACCTTTATGCTATCCGAATCTCCCAGTGCTACTGTAGGGAAATCACTATCTCCTTCAATTTTAAGCACAGCCAAATCCAGATCTTTGCTAGAACCTAGCAGCTTCGCTTCATAAGGCTTGGTTACTCCATCCACGGTGACTTGGATTACATCGGCATTGTCAATTACGTGCTGGTTGGTCAAAATATAGCCGGATTTCTCATAAATGAAGCCTGTTCCAATTCCATAAGGGATAAGCTGTGATGAAGAATCCGAGCCTGATTTGGAATCCTGTTCATTTTGGGAAGAACCATTTCCACTGTATTGATCCCCGAAGAAAAATTGTGAGAAGGGATCACTCAGATTCGGGCTGGATGAGCTTCCATTACGCGAATTAGATTTAACTAGTGTCTCAATCTTAACAACTGCTGGTCCCACCGCATCAACAACACCTGTCACATCACGAGATCCAGTCACCAAGGATGTAGTAGAAGTAGAAGGCGCAACACCTGCACTTTCGCCCGTTGTCTTCGCCGTTCCATTCGTTCCGGAGCTAGCAACCGTTGTAGCTGTATCTCCCGTAAACCAGTTACCTCTGTCTGCCATATACATTGAGCCCGAGAGAACGACCATACCGGCTAGGAATGATATCAGCACTGTTTTTAACGAGCTTTTTGGTTTTTTATTATATTGCCAGCCGCCGCCACCTTCAGAACCGCCACCGCCATTTCCTCCGCGGCCACCACCATTGCCATCATAGCCAGTGGTGCGAAGCGATGTGTTATAAGGTAATGGCTTTACAGGCTGTGGAGGTGTAACCTCGACACGTTCTGGCTCCATCCGATTGTAGTGCTGTGCGCCACCGTCAGTGTTATTCTCGTCTTTGTTCAAAGATTTAAAAGGTCCGTAAGAATAGTAGTATGATGATGATCCTGCTTCAGATGAATTATTATTATTGCTGCTATTGTTATTATTGTCCCATTCCCGATCTGGTGCTGGTCCATTGTCGCGATTGAAGTTGTTTTTGTTATCGTCCATGTTTATCTTTCCTCCTGCTTCCTGTCGCCGTGACAAGGATTAATTTGTTTTCATGTTCTTATTTTGTACTTTAAACCTTAAGGTCACATTAAAAACAATTTAAGCGCAGATAAAAGATATAGGCAAATGGGAGGAGATTAGGCAGGAAAGTAAAAAAAGAAGCTCGGGCGCGAAAAACATCGCGGCCCGAGCTTCTAAAACCATTTCAAATAGTAATGCACCTTAGTCTACAAGTCCTACCCCTGAGCCCAGCCCTTCCGATGAGCGTAAATAGCCAACTGGGTACGGTCATCAAGCTCGCATTTCATCAAAAGATTGCTGACATGCGTCTTCACTGTCTTGATGCTGATATGCAGCTCCTCACCGATATCCTTATTGGTCTTGCCCTCAGCTATAAGCAGCAGGACTTCCTTCTCACGCTCTGTTAAACCGGAGGAATCACCTTGCACGGTGCGCTGGCGAATACCACGGGTCAGCGCCTGTGACACATCACCCGTCATGACTGGCATGCCGCGGTAAGCCCCTTGCAATGCGTAGATTAACTCTTCTGCCGACACTGTTTTGAGCACGTAGCTGACTGCACCAGCCTCTATAGCATCTACAACAAGATCATCCTCCAGGAAGCTGGTGAGGATCACGATTTTGAGGCCAGGAAATTCAGCCAGCACTGCTCTTGTGGTCTCGGCACCATTCATCACTGGCATCATCAAATCCATCAGCACGAGGTCAGGCAGACCTTCATGTCCACCAGCACGCAGCATCTCCAGCGCCTCTTGTCCATTCGCCGCCTCACCGATGACCTCGAATGTAGGCTCCAGCATTAGATAAGTTTTGAGGCCCATCCGTACCATATCATGATCATCTACGAGCAACACTTTTATGACACTCATGCTCTACTCCTCCTCGTCCTGTGTATCTGTTCCTAACGATCTATTCTGCTCTAATTCTGGGTTCCCTTGAACAAACTTAGGAATATGTACACGGATCGTCGTTCCCGCACCCTTGCGGCTAATAATCTCCACTTGCCCACCCAGTTTCTCCGCCCGTTCGCGCATGGTGGTGAGACCGTAGGAGCCTTGTTTTTGCTGCACATGTTCAAAACCTTGACCGTCATCACTAATACTCAGCACAACTTGTCTTGATCCTTCACGCAGCGATAGACTCACCAGTCTAGCCCCGGCATGCTTCACGATATTCGCCATCGCCTCTTGAATAATTAGGAACAGCTGATGTTCGATTGCTTCCGATAACTCGCCCTGAAGTTCGAGCTCCTTCATTCCTTTTAAGCCATTCTGGCGGCAATAATCGGGAAACCATTTTTCCAGCGCCTCGAACAGATTTCGACCTTCCAGCTCCACCGGACGCAGTTGTGCAATTAATGCTCTCATTTGTTTTTGTGCCATCTGAGACATTGTAATCAACTGGTCCATGACCATTTGACCTTGAGCTTCATTAACCTTCAGCACTTTAGGCAGCGAAGAAGCCGACATATGGATGGCAAAAAGCTGTTGGCTCACCGTATCATGCAGATCCCGGGCCATACGCCTTCTTTCCTCCAACACCGCACTCTCCGCTGCCTGTTCCTTCTCAATAACCTCTTGTTCACCCAATCGCTGTAGAAGCTGCATCTTATTCTCGACCGTATCCATCATGACATTAAACTCGTGATACACTCGGGCAAAAGACTGATCGTCACTTTCTGGCATCCGTACGGACAGATTTCCTTTGGCGACCTGCAGCATATTCAGATCCAGATGATCAATCCGGCGCTGAATCCGCTGGCCTGCCATATAGCCGATAACTACAGTGAACAACACAATCCCGAGACATAAGTACAGCCACATCCGATAATCCTTCACTTCGATATAACCAAGGCAAGTGCCTGCATACATCAATCCTGCGCTTACCGCTCCAGTGAGCAAAAAGTAAAACAACAGCAACCATTTGGTATTACTGAAGATTGTCCCCATCTAACCCACCGTTTTAACTTTAATGTCACCTATAAATGCACTTACATTTATACGGACTTTTTTGCCTGCTTCTTTATAATAAGGAGTCTTGCACTGTACACTGCTCATAAAACCACTGCGAGACTGATCCAGAACTTCCATATCCCCGATAAAAGAACTGCTGTTCACCGAGATGCCAAGATCCATATCATTCGGAATGTACACTTTAATGTCGCCTATAAAAGCGGAAATATTAATCCTCGTTTCGCCATAAGCAATCTGTGCATTCGTCAGATCCAGTACGGTATCGCCGATAAACTGCGAGATATTCGTGTTCTTCAGTTGGAAATGCTCGCGCCCCATGTGGACATCTCCGATAAAAGCAGAACGATTGGTCGATTCCTTTTGATTATTTGATTCATGGAATTCCTCATGCCATTTACCATGTCTATGTGCATGACGCTCATGACGTTCCTGACGTCTGCGCTCGTGTCGTTCCTGCTTCTCTTGCCAACGTGCTTCAGCGCTGGACTTATAAGATCCTGTTTCGTCCTCATCGTCTTCTTCATCTTTTTGAAGATAGTCCTTCCAGTCGCGTTGACCAGAAGCCTTGCCGAATTTTTGCTCAAATTGTTCATCAAGTGTGGAATCCAGTGGTTTGGGCGGCTCCACATCTAGTGAGCTTTTTCCTGAAGGAAAGTGATCTGGTGGTGACGGTGGAGCTGGTGGCACAGGTGGTACTGAACCGCGTGGTTTAAAAATCACATAAAGTCCGCCGCCAATCAACATAACTGGAATGAACATTTTGAAAAAATCCCCGGCCGAAATATCGAACCAATCTAAATTCCGTCCAAGGAAAAACACTCCGATCGCCAGAAAGAAAAAGCCGCCGATAGGCGAAGAACCTTTGGATTGTCCATCCCCTGTACCTAAAAGCCGGTTCATTCCCATTAGTATCAAAATTACCGGCCAATAATTCGAAATCAGGTAACCTAAGCTGAAATCAGTGTAACCTAATTGTCTCAGTAGAAACATAGCTCCAATCCCTATCAGGATCAGGCCGCCTAAAACCTGGCTGGTGAACCTTCTTTTCATCATTCATTTCCCCTTTAAAGTAGTGGAACGCTCTCTTCTTCAATCTTATAGCCTTAGTCTACAGGAATGAAGTACTGAGAAACAGCGGCGAGAGAAGGAACTTCCCCTCAGTCTCTAGACTGAGATGAATGGGATAAAATTCTATTTACTCATTATATATGAAAAAAGACTGTCCCTCAGTAATTAACTGAATTGGACAGTCTCTTTTTTTCAGCAGTCTTCTGCTTCAGTCAGCGCATTATTGTTGCGGTTTCTGAGCTGGTTTAGAAGTATTTCCACTTTGCTTAGTAGCGCCGTCATTCTCAACAGCAAACTCAGCATTGTATTTTTCATTTGGTGTTTTGTAATTTTCTTGTACTTTAGATTTCTTGTTATTGGCCACGGAATTCACCTCCTTTTCTCTTATGCAGCATAGAATATGCTTACTAAGAGAACATCTCGGAAGAGGCAATTGCTTTGCCCCAGTCCGTATTATGGCAAGGTGATGTCACTATTATGCATGACCAAGTGAAAATAAGTTCAATCCCTTTAAATGGATTCTTCGAGCATGGATTGCGGTACTGCTTTGTAAGTCTCAATCGCTTGGCTCAGCTTCTTCAGCATGACTTCCGTACAAGTCCCGTTACCACGCTTAATGAGTTGAACTACAACTGATTTTTTGCCCCATTCCTTATACACCTGTTTCGTAGTAGCAAAATACAGATCAATCTTCCGCCCTTTAATAGCCGAGCCTGTATCAGCAACTATGGCATATCCATAGCCCGGTATATAAAGAATACTCCCCAGCGGCAAAACCTTAGGGTCAGCAGCAATGGTTGAGACTGTATTTTTGTCTCTGCGCACTTTTACCCCTGAATAGGTAATTCCATATTCGGGATGTTTAGATGTTTTACCTGTAGATTCATAACCCGCAGTGTATCCAGTCGCCATCACTTTCATTGAAGTAATGATCTGGTCTTCCGCAGGTGCGGCTACAGGAATAGAATTTGGTAACTGTTTGGAAGATCCGCTGCCACCGTTTGTTTTAGTGGTTGGAGCTTTGGTGCTCTGCGGTGCCTTCGTCGCTGCTGGTTTATTTTTTGTTGTTGCAGGTAATACAGGTGCGACGGAATGCGCCTCGTTTGACATAAGTGTGGCACGGCCAGTCGCAAGAATGACCTTATCATCTGTAGTTCTCATAAACACAGAATTAGCCTTGGTATATTGCAACTCGTTCGATAGCGTTTTGTTAATACCCGTGTGCTGTAAAGTGTCTCCTGTCCCAATGGCCCCTACTGCCTGTTGCTTAGATTCTGGAATGATTCCAGCAGCGGTCAATAGCAAAACGATGGTGACAAAAAGACACCAAAACCTCTGAAATATGCCCATTTTGTTCATGTGAAAAACCTCCCCCTTATTAGCGAAGGTTTCCCGATTCACAAAATTTTATACATGAAGATCAGAAGTTGATCCTCATTGGCATATAACAGAGGTCTTATTTAGACGTAATTTTGGTGTTGATAATTACAAGAAACTAGGAGATCACACGATCAGCAATTTCCTGAGACAAGAGCTCAATCACTTCTTGAAGCGGCTTAGCTCCAATGTCGCCTTCCCCGCGTTTACGGATGGAAACCGTCTGAGCGTTCATCTCATTCTCGCCAACTACGAACATGTATGGCAGTTTCTCAAGCTGAGCTTCGCGAATCTTATAACCCAGCTTCTCATTGCGGAGATCTGCTTCAGCAGAGATACCACGGCGACGCAGCTTGTCTGTAACTTCCTTGGCATAATCGTCGAACGCTGTCGATACAGGAATTACTTTAACCTGCTGTGGAGATAACCAAAGCGGCAGCGAGCCCGCAAAGTTCTCTAACAGGAAGGCAACGAAACGTTCCATTGTACCCAAGATTCCGCGGTGTAAAACGACTGGACGGTGTTTTTGACCATCATCGCCGATATATTCCAGTTCAAAACGTTCAGGCAGCAAGAAGTCGATTTGTACAGTAGACAGAGTCTCTTCTTTACCTAATACAGTCTTAATTTGCACATCAAGTTTAGGACCATAGAATGCAGCTTCGCCTTCTGCTTCGTAGAACGGCAGTCCAGCTTCCTCTACAACCTCACGCAACATCCGCTGTGCAGTTTCCCACATTTCGTCATTCGCATAATATTTCTCAGTATCCTTAGGATCACGATAGGACAACCGGAAACGGTAGTCATTAATACCAAAGTCACTGTATACCTGTTTAATCAATTCGATTACACGAATGAACTCGCCTTTAATTTGGTCTAGACGGCAGAAAATATGGGAGTCATTAAGAGTCATCGAGCGCACACGGTGTAAGCCAGTCAATGCGCCTGACATTTCATAACGGTGCTGGATACCAAGCTCAGCAATACGGATCGGCAGATCACGGTAGCTGTGCATCGAGCTCTTATAAATCATCATGTGATGCGGGCAGTTCATTGGACGAAGAACAAATTCTTCATTGTCGATAGTCATCTTAGGGAACATGTCCTCTTGATAGTGCTCCCAGTGTCCTGAAGTTTTGTACAGTTCAACATTACCCAGAACTGGTGTGTATACATGCTGATAGCCAAGACTTGCTTCCAGATCTACGATATAACGCTCCAGAATACTGCGCAATTTGGCACCCTTAGGCAACCAGATTGGCAAGCCTTGTCCTACCAATTGATTAAATGTAAAGATTTCAAGCTCTTTACCGAGCTTCCGGTGATCGCGTTTCTTCGCTTCTTCAAGCAGACGAAGATGCTCATCAAGCTGAGCTTTTTTAATCCAAGCTGTGCCGTATACGCGTTGAAGCATCTTATTCTTGCTATCGCCGCGCCAGTAAGCACCGGCTACATTCATCAATTTAAAGACTTTGATCTTAGCAGTCGACGGCACATGGGGTCCACGGCATAGGTCGAAGAATTCTCCTTGTTCATAGATAGAAATTACGCTATCTTCAGGCAATGCCTCGATCAATTCCAGCTTGTAAGGATCACCTAGCTCACCGAAAATTTCAAGTGCTTCCTTGCGGCTAACTTCTTTGCGCACGATCGGCAGGTTCTCCGAAATTATGCGGTCCATTTCCTTTTCGATTTTGAGCAAATCTTCAGGATTTAGAGGATGTTCCAGATCCATATCGTAGTAGAAGCCATCTTCAATGACCGGGCCTACACCAAGCTTAACTTCTTTTGTTCCGAACAAACGTCTAACCGCTTGAGCCATCAAGTGAGCTGTACTGTGGCGCATAACCTCCAGACCTTCCGGTGAATCCAAAGTTACGATCTCTACCAGTGCGCCCTCTTCAAGGGGAGTAGATAAATCTACAACGATACCGTTCAATTTCCCCGCTGCTGCATTTTTGCGCAGGCCACTGCTAATAGAAGCTGCTACATCATCAATACTGCTACCCTCTGCGTATTCACGGACAGAACCGTCCGGAAGCTTAATACTTACTGACATTGCTAATTCCTCCTTTATATAATTAAGCCTATGGGCCCTTTAACCTTTGCGGAACAATATTATCCACGCACACAAAAAAACGCCCGTCCCGCAAAGGGACGAGCGATTACACCCGTGGTTCCACCCAAATTCGATTCTCTCTAGCCTCCCTTGAAACCTCAAGCGGAGTAAAGATAGAATCCTTCGTAAGCATGGAGTAACGACCATGAACCGGCAGCTCTTACTATCCCATTACAGGGAGTTCAAAACCGCAGCTACAAAGGGGTAAATCGAAAGCAGGATGCCGGAGGAAATTTCAGCCTAAGTTTCCTCTCTCTGAACGGTCCAGAACAATCAACTCATATCTTCGTCAATGCTGTTAACGTGAATTATGGAGTAATTATAAATCTGTCCTCTCTGACAGTCAAGTCAGAAAAGGGTCCAAAATGATAGAAGCTCAGGCAGAAGACACACATAAGGACTGTTCTTGCAGCCAATACATGGATGCTGAAACAGCCCTTCTATGGTTATTCCTCTCGCCGTTTTTTTTCAGGTAAGCGGCCTGCACGTTTCAAAGACTCACGCAACAAGTATTCGATATGTCCGTTTACGCTGCGAAATTCCTCTCCCGCCCATCGTTCCAGCGCCTCATGTAAATCCGGATCAATCCGCAGTGGAAAGCTTTTCTTGGCCGCCATGATGCACCGCCTTAGTACAACGAGCCGGCGTTAATGACCGGACTCGCTCCGCGCTCCGACACGATCGCAACCATCAGATTATTAATCATCGCCGCTTTGCGTTCCTCATCAAGCTCAACCACGCCACTCTCTTTAAGCTGTTTAATCGCCATATCGACCATGCCCACGGCGCCTTCAACAATGATTTGACGAGCGGACAGAATTGCAGATGCTTGCTGACGTTGCAACATTGTACTGGCAATCTCTGTGGAATAAGCCAAGTGTGTGAGCCGCGCTTCAATGACCTCTACACCAGATATCGACAAACGTTCTTGCAGCTCGGTTGCCAATTCTTTAGCAATCTCATCTGCATTGGCCCGCAGGGACATGCCCGATTCATTGAAGTTATCATACGGGTATTTACTGGCCACATGACGCAGCGCTGTTTCACTTTGAATTTCCACAAACGCCATATATTTATCTACATCAAAAAGCGCTTTTGCAGAGTTAATTACCTTAAATACGATAACTGCAGCAATTTCAATCGGATTACCTTCCACATCATTAACCTTCAGCTTGACACTGTTAAAGTTACGTACGCGGAGGGAAACCGTCTTGCGCAAACTGAACGGAATGACTGCAAACAAGCCACTTGTCACGATAGTCCCTACATATTGCCCGAAAAAGGTAACTACAACCGACTTATTGGGCTGCACAACCGTAACACTTGTACATAATACCCCAGCTACAACGAACAGAATGACTGGCACTGCGACATACTCTTGAACCGCACCATAAATTCCCCCAGCTAAACAAACTGCAATTAAGGCGAGAACCCAAAATCCACTGACAGGACGAAGCGTTTTCTCTTTCATAGAAGCACCCCCACTAGATATTCTTTTGATATGATTATGATATCACTTTTGGATAATAATGTGAATGGGTAAAAAGAAATAAAAAAATAATTTTATGCTCACATTTATATAAAACTTCGTTAAAAGGCGTACTCCACACCAACCTTAGTTTGTGTAGTTAACATTAGTTCATAGTGTTCGTATACATCTGCTCTATCGGACACTGATGCTCTTATATGCCACATTTTCCGATTTTCCCTATGCTATCGGACCCCACAGACGCTATTGCACTAAAAACCAGCCTATATGAGGCTCTTTTCAAGGAATAGCGTCGCTGGGGTCCGAACCCCGACTCAAGAAGCGCTGAATTTGCAATTAAGGTCCACTGGGTCCGTACGCCTAGCGGATGATATAACAAGCGAAGATTCAGATGTGTTCTGCAATAAGACTTGCTAATGATCGTAAACCTAACCTTACAAAAAAACGCTTGATGCTCAGTAATCCACTTAAGGATTAACAAGCATCAAGCGTTGATTAATAATTAATATATATTAGTTCTGCATTACAAAATCATTATCAATCTTCGCATTAGGATCATCGAACACCCGCAGAATATCATAACGTGTATTCCGCTGTGCTGGAACTTTGCCTGCTTCGCGAATCAGCTGAGTAATCGACTCGATGTTTACCTTGTAAGTCGCACCCGCAGAAGATACTACGTTCTCTTCAATCATTGTGCTGCCGAAATCGTTGCAGCCATATTGCAAGGAGAGCTTGCCGACCTCTGGCCCCATAGTGACCCAAGAAGATTGGAAGTTCTTAATATTATCCAACACAAGGCGGCTGATCGCTACCGTCTTCAGATATTCCTCAGGCGTTTGTCTGTCCAGCTTCAGGTTGGTATTGTCCGGCTGGAATGTCCATGAGATAAAGGCCAAGAAACCTTCAGAATCATATTTGTTGGCAATACACTCATCCTGAGCCTCACGTACACGTAGTAAGTGCAAAGCTCGTTCTTCCATACTTTCTCCAAGCCCAATCACCATTGTAGCTGTTGTATTCATACCCACTTTATGTGCTGTCTGCATTACATCCATCCACTCGCGCCACGAGCCTTTTAGCCGGCTGATTTTGCGGCGTGTACGGTCATCAAGAATTTCTGCGCCTCCGCCTGGCAAGGAATCCAGACCCGCAGCATGAATTTCACGAACCACTTGTTCCAGTGGTAATCCTGATACTTCTTTCATCTTCATAATCTCCGCAGGAGAGAAGGAGTGCATTGTAATCTCAGGGAAACGTTGCTTAATTCCGCGCAGTATATCTGTATAGTAGCTAAATGGAAGGTTAGGATTAGTTCCACCTTGCATAAGAATTTCTGTACCATTAACAGCAATCGTTTCAGCAATTTTTTGATAAATCGTTTCATCTGGCAGCACATAGCCTTCATCCGAGCCTGGTCTGCGGTAAAAAGCGCAAAAACGGCAGTACACATCACATACATTCGTATAGTTAATATTACGGCCAATTACAAATGTGGCTAACGGGTCCGGATGCCAGCGTTCCATAATAGTGTTTGCAGCAGCACCCATTTTCTCAATTTCGTTGCTCTCGAATAGTCGGATGGTATCTTCCAATTGGAGACGGTCACCCCGCAGGGCTTTATCCAAAATAAGATCTATCGCACTCATCGTTCGCATCCTCCTTTTAAACCCTTAGGGATATGGTAGATTCACAAAATCACAAGAAAAATAACGTTGTCGTCCTTTAGAGATAACAACCGTTTCTCGTAGTAACATAAGGATAAAGTACAGTATGTAACTTATACCTTATATTTTAATAAATGAACAGTTCATTTCCTCATCGTATCACAATCTGAACAGCTTGAAAAACTTTTTACTTTCTTAGCAAGATACCATCCAGCAGAAAGAGTCCTTACATTGCTGCCTGCACCCGGTGAATCAAAATTCCTTGAGGCTGCCGGACACAGATGACGTTATTAGTTACTATTTAGCCTTTGGAGCATAGTTCTGGACTCCAGCGACGCTATTCCTTGACAAGAGACTCATGAAGGCTAGTTTTTAGCGCAATAGCTGCTGTGGAGTCCGTTAACATTCCAAATGTGTAATAATGCTGTGTCTAAGGTCAGCTGTGTCCAATAGCAAAAAGTCCAAAAAGAAGAGCTATCCCAGCAGCCAATTCCCGGCTTATGAGACAGCTCTATTTCATCCTGCGTCCAACACCAGCTCTAAATCAACGGTGAGATAGCTCCTCGATATTTCCCAGCATTCGGTGCCGATCTGGGTTGCCGTTACTTTTACTTCGTTTCGATTTCCGCACGCGCAGCCTCTAAAGCTTGACCAAGATCAGCAATTAGATCCTCCGCATGTTCAATGCCGACCGAGAAGCGCAGCAATCGATCATCTACACCCACCGCATTCCGAATTTCCACAGGAATATCCGCATGCGTCTGTACTGCAGGATAGGTCATTAGCGATTCAACCCCGCCGAGGCTCTCCGCGAAGGCAATAAGCCGGATATGACGAAGCAGAGGTTCTACGTATCTGGCATCTTTTAATTTGAAAGAAAAAATTCCGGTATTGCCCGAGGACTGGCGATTCTGGATTTCATATCCCGGATGATCCGGCAGACCTGGATGGAACACTTCCGCAATCGCCGGATGCCCTTGTAGATAGCGGGCAATTGCTAGCGCATTACTCTCGTGCCGTTCCATACGCAGGGCCAGTGTCTTCATGCCTCTCATCAGCTGATAACTGTCTGTTGGCCCAAGCACAGCGCCAATAGAGTTATGTAGAATCGCTATTTCAGCGGATAATTCAGCCCCTTTAGATACAATAAGACCAGCAAGTACATCATTGTGTCCGCCCAAATATTTGGTAGCACTATGGACTACAATGTCTGCACCTAATTCCAGAGGACGCTGGAAAAATGGAGTCAGCAGTGTATTGTCTACAATTGTGAGCAGCCCATGATGACGGGCCCAAGTAGCTACTGCTGCAATATCCGTAACCATCATCAAAGGATTCGTTGGCGTTTCAATAAATATCGCCTTCGTATTTGGAAGGCGTGAAGCCTCAAGCGCATCCAAATCATTCGTATCTACATAGGAAGCAGTGATTCCAAACTTGGACATAATTCGTTCCAACAAACGATAGGTCCCTCCGTAAAGATCCAGCGAAACGATCAAGTGATCGCCTTGCCCAAACAGGGTAAATATGGTTTGAATAGCTGCCATCCCAGAACTACAGGCAAAACCTGCATCACCAGACTCCAATTCCGCAGCCGCATTCTCTAGTACGGAACGGGTTGGACTTTTGGTACGGCTATAATCGAAACCTGTGCTCTGCCCAAGCTTCGGGTGACGGAATGCCGTAGCATTATAGATAGGAAAATTAATGGCTCCGGTAGCCGGATCTTCTTGTGAACCTATTTGTGCCAGTCTACTTTCAATCCTAAGTTTGTCGTCCATGATAAATGCCTCCTAAATTGTAATGTAGCGCTGATCTTAATAAACAATCGGGTCGATATCGTAAGGTGTCTCTTGATATACATAGTAATTGAGCCAATTAGAGAATAATAAGTTGGCATGTGCACGCCACACTGCAGGAGGTGTTCGTTCTGGATCATCTTTAGGGAAATAGTGTTTCGGCAAGGCCATCTCCATGCCCCTCTCCAAATCACGATCATATTCCCATTTCAAGGATAATGGATCGTATTCGGAATGTCCGGTCACAAATATTTGTTTGCCGTCGGTCGTAGCTACTAGATACATACCAGCTTCTTCGGATTCCGCCAGAATCTGCAGATCTGGATTGCTCTCAATATCTTCGCGGGAGACATCGGTATGACGGGAATGCGGTACATGGAATACCTCGTCAAAGCCGCGCAGCAATTTAATGTTATTTTGATTAATCGTATGGGAGAATACTCCAAAACATTTTTCAGGCAAAGCTACTTTACGAACACCAAAATGATGATACAACCCTGCCTGCGCCGCCCAACAGATATGCATGGTCGAGGTCACATTATCCTTGCTCCATTCAAAAATCTCTTTTAGCTCTTCCCAATAGGATACTTCCTCAAACTCCATTTGCTCTACGGGTGCTCCTGTAACAATAAGACCATCCAAACGGCGGTGGCTGATCTCGTCAAAAGTTTTGTAAAAGCTTCTCAAATGCTCAGCAGAAGTATTCTTAGAAGTATGTGAGCGTGGATGCAGCAAGGTAACGTCAACCTGTAGCGGTGAATTTCCTATTAAACGCAGCAATTGAGTCTCCGTCGTTTCTTTAGTCGGCATGAGATTCAGAATAGCAATCCTTAGTGGACGGATATCCTGATGGAAAGCCAAACTATCATCCATCACAAAAATATTTTCACCGGATAGTATTTCTTTTGCTGGTAAACTGTCGGGAATTTTAATTGGCATTGTCTTTCCACTCCTTAACTGTATTTAGGTTATGTTGTCACATCGCGGCTTTCTGAACAATAAAAAGACCTTTCTCGGAAAACGAGAAAGGTCATATCTACAGTCATATGCGCCTCTCTCATCTGCCAGAAACTTTTGGACGAGGTTTAGTCGTCAGCAAAGTTCCGCAAGAATTAGCACCGTGCGTTCACACGCCGGTTGCCGGGTTTCATAGGGCTAGTCCCTCCACCTGCTCTTGATAAGATTTAGCTGTATTCAGTTTAAACTTCTTTAAAATTTACTTTAAATCATGAACCTCCTTTTCGTCAAGTCCATACAATGCTGAAGTAGCCTCAAAGTAACAATAAATTTGCTTGAAAGAGGCATACTCCGTTGTTATACTAGACAAGTATTTCATACCTGAACGAAAAGAAGAGGTGAGAAGAAGAATGGAAGGCGACCCGAGCTCGCAATTAAGTGTACAGAATGAGCAACCACACAGGATAATCATCAGCTTGCCGGCGGCGGGAGCAGTTCTTCTTCATGCCCTCGAATCGTCATTCGGCCTCTTGTATTGATTGTAACGCCGGCCAAGCTGATTTTTTCTCTGTGCTTAATTAGCAGTCCCTGGTGAAGACCCGGGGATAGAAGGAGTGGAATCAGATGAAAATCCGGCTGGTGAATGCAGGGGTTTTTACACCTATTGATGAAATTGATGAAACATTGACACCCCCAACAGAAGGGTTCTATTGGATTGATGCAGATGTGGAGGATTTGGAGCTGCTTCAGCCCCTGTTCAACCTGCATGATCTCGCTGTTGAGGATTGCCTTAGTGAAGAGGATCAACGTCCAAAGATCGAAATATACGAAAGTCATTACTTTATTGTTGTAAACAGCATCCGCTTTGATGATGAGGAAATCTTCCTGCGGGCGCTCAATATATTCTTGGGCAGACATTATATTATTACTGTAACGAAACAAAAGATTCACGAGCTACGCGTCCTGAAGCCCATGTTATGGGAACAAGAGGTTAGCGAACCCGACCAATTCCTTTACCTGCTTATCGACCTTGTCGTAGATAATTATTTCTCCGTAGGTGACCGAATTGAAGCCCGGATTGAGAAGCTTGAAGAGGATATCCTAATGCATACCAAGAAATCTCATCTGAGTGAGATTATCGGTCTGCGAAGTGAGATCTTATGGTTAAAGAAGATGCTGGGACCACAGAAAGAGGTTATCAATACCCTGAATAAAAAAGACCTCCGTCTGATTGATGATCAGCTGCAGAAATACTTTAGCGACATTTATGAAAATGCAGTTAAAATATCCGAAACCTTTGAGACGTACCGCGATCTCATGGGCAACTTACGTGAGGCCTACCAATCCAGTATCGCCAACCGCGCCAATGAAATTATGAGAGTATTTACCGCGATTACAACGATATTCATGCCTTTGACCGTAATTACCGGAATCTATGGGATGAACTTTGATCATATGCCGGAATTGCATACGAAATACGGTTATTTTGCCGTTATAGGTCTAATGTTGACGTTAGGCTGTGGGATGCTGTATGTATTCCGCAAGAAAGAATGGCTATGAAAATAAACGGACGAATAGGCAAGACGAAGGCCCTTTAACCCTATGGTGTAAGGAAGCCTTCGTCTTTTTGATATGATAAAAAGCTACTAGAAACTGGTCGCCATGCCCACTTTAGGAGCTTGCTCCCGCCGGAAACGAATGCGGATCAGCCGCAGACGTTCATAATAGCTATCCAGCCCTTCTGCTGCTGAAAAATCCTCCCCATACACCTTATGCAGCACTGGCTTTAGAAAAAGATCTCCTACCTCTGCATAGGCATTCCATATCGCCTCCTGCTCATTCTGCGGCACATTTCTCAGTTCTACCTCGATCAGTTTCTCCACGCAATAACCTTCTCTTTCCAGCTCCTCTATCGCTTCAATCAGTTCGCGACGGTTCACTCCACTGTTCACCTTAAGCTGTTCTAACCCTAACCCATTCTCGATCCCTTGCAGCAGAATTCGCCGTAATCGCAGTCTTTCTAGCTGTTTCTTATATTTGACCTCTTTCTGTTTATAGAGCCAGGATACAAAAGAATCCTCCTCAATTTCTTGGTGTACCCAATTCAAAGGAAAGGAGTGTTCCCTTGCAGCCGTAGAGGTTATAGCCAACCAATCCGTGCCATATTGGGCTACCTTTCCTTCCCCTACACCAGGGATCTGCAGCAGCTCCTCTGGTGTATGTGGCAAGAAAGTGCTTATCAAACGTAACAAACGATTGCTGGCAAGAATGTAAGGGGCTTTCCGTTCACTAGAAGCTCGGCTGCGGCGCCAAGCACATAACTCCTCATATATAGCTTCGTTCCCATTATATTCACTGTAATATTGCAGCCTTAGCTGCTCCTGATTACGCCCGGTAAGGCCGTCTTCTTCATGAAATACGCCATCAATCAACGGTCGATAGCCATCCCCCATCTTCACCGCCAGCTCATGCCTGTAAACACAAAGCATTTCATTCCATGAACCACCCGCGTACCACAAATGCTCCTGTGTTTCCTCACCGCCTGAAAAATCACGCCAGCCCAGACTCCACACTCCTTCTTCCTCTCCAATCCATAGCTGAGCGAACACCTCTTGATCCACCCCGGATATTCTGGATAAGCGATTCATAAATACAATTTGCATATTCATCCCTGCCTTTCTAGTCTTCAGCAAGCACTATACCTACCGGTCTGAGCTACTTATTCGCTGATGTGAATGCCACACTGTCAGACTCGGAAAACGCAAAAAAGCACCACTCTCACGATAAACGTGAAAGAGGTGCTCCCTCATTAAATGCTATACTGTTAGATCCTACAATACCATATATTTCCTAACAGTCAATATCTTTTTATACTAGTTTCTTGCCAAAGCTAAAGTTGCCAGTCCAATCGCACCTGCAAGTCCTGCATTATCTCCAAGCTGCGGTGGCACAACATAATTATCGATGTCGGTATTTAGCGCTGGATGCTGAACATAACCCTTCAGCAGCTCCTGCAGCTTGGTACGAATTAGCGGGAACAAGTGGCTTTGCTTCATGACACCACCGCCCATTACGATTTTTTCGGGAGACAGAATCAACACGTAATTCATAAGTGCATGTGCAAGATAATGAGCTTCCATATCCCAAGCTGGATGGTCAACAGGCAGCTCGCCTGCTGGTTGTCCCCAGCGTTTGCCAATCCCCGGACCTGCGGCTAACCCTTCAAGGCAATCGCCATGATAAGGGCAGTAGCCCTCAAACGTGTCCTCTGGATGTCTGCGAACTAGAATATGTCCCATCTCAGGATGAGACAATCCATGCACCATCTGACCTCCAACTACTGCTCCCGCTCCAATGCCTGTCCCAACCGTAATATAAAGGCAGCTGTCCAGACCTTTAGCCGCTCCCCATTTACTTTCCGCAAGCGCTGCACCATTCACATCCGTATCAAAACCTATCGGCACGTTAAATTGCTCAGCCATTGTACCTACCAAATTATATTGTCCCCAGTGAGGTTTTGGTGTCGTTGTTATGTAACCATAAGTAGGGCTGTCCAGCACGGGATCAATCGGTCCAAACGATCCAATACCAAAAGCTTCTACATTCTTCCCATTAAAATAGTCAATTACGAGTCCCATCGTTTCTTCCGGTGTTGTTGTCGGAAAGCTAACTCGGTCCAGAATGGTACCGTCCTCATAACCAATTCCGCATACAAACTTCGTTCCGCCTGCTTCAATCGCTCCCAATAACTTCATAGCAACTATCTCCCTTCTCCATTAAGCAATAATCCGCCATCCAGTTTGAAAATAAAAATTAATATAAAATAAAACAATCAACAGCCCTTATTATACGTTGGATGAAGCGCTATCACAATAATAAAACTCCCTTCATGCTTTTTTGCATGAAGGGAGACTCTCCTTAACCCAGATCACCTAACTCAATCTGTACAATTCCCCGTTCGTCCTGCACCTCAGCGATCAAATGCATCAGGCTGCCAAATTCCAGTTCTTGAAATTTACGCGCGGCTGTTTCCCGTTGTAATTGCCATAAAGCTTCCGCCAGCTCACAGACCACAGGCACATCACAACGGATTTCAGCCAGCTCTCTTGATAGATGCAGCATATCAAGGTCGGCTTCAATTTTGGACCGTACACCTTTAGGGAGCAAGTGAAGATTCTCAATTACACCTTCAACTGTACCGTATTCCGTTAACAGCTTCAGCGCGGTTTTCTCACCAATCCCTTTTACACCAGGGTAATTATCACTTGTATCGCCCATAAAGCCCTTCAGGTCAATAACCTGTCTAGGGGTTAGACCTTTATCCTCAAGCAATTCTGCAAGGTCATAAACTTTATAGTTGGAGCGTCCTTTTTTCATAATGACGACCTTAACATTCTCATCAATAAGCTGCAGCATATCATGGTCACCCGTCAGAATGTAAACCTCAGAATTATCGCTGTAACAGGATGCTAGCGTACCAATGCAATCATCTGCTTCATAGCCGGCAAGACCGATGTTTGGCACACCTAGCTCAGCCACTACTTCTTTTACTAGATCAAATTGCGGAATTAATTCCAGCGGAGCTTCGATCCGGTTGGATTTGTATCCATCATATTTCTCGGTACGGAACGTTCCTTTACCCATATCCCAGCAGCATACGACATGAGAAGGCTCAAACGTACTTACTGCATCAAAAAAATACTGCAAAAATCCATATACCGCATTCGTCGGTAAACCTTCCTTTGTCTTGCGAATATATCCTCCATAAGAGGTCGCATAAAAGGCCCGGAACAGCAGAGCCATTCCATCTACAAGCATTACCCGGCCCGTTGTATCTGTTCTCACTTATAAACCTCTCCCTTGATCGTTGTATTGATATTAAACATTAGTCCAAGTATCGGCATATTGGTCTTCTTTGAATCCCACCGTAACTTTAACTCCATCCGTGACAATCGGACGTTTGATCAGCATCCCGTGGCTTGAGAGCAGCTCTAACTTCTCCTGTTCCGTAAGCTGGGGCAGCTTGTCCTTCAGACCTAATGATTTATATACTTCACCGCTTGTATTAAAAAACTTCTTCAGCTCAAGGCCGCTGTTCGCGAGCAGCTCACGCAGCTCGTCCACCGTAGGTGGCTGCTCTGCGATGTGCTGAAGCTCCAGCTCATGACCTTGTCCCTGCAACCATTTCACTGCGCTGCGGCAGGTGCTGCATTTGGGATATTGATATACTTTTAATTTGCTCATGCTGTGCTCCTTTAATAATCGGCTAATAATATCGTAACTATGGGGAATGTTTGGACTTTCGGCCGCTGTTGTCTACAGATTTCTTCAATTTTACCGTTAAACACGTTTGAAATCCGCAGACAAAGGCGGTCGCTATCGCTCCTACAGTTCCAATCCTCCCCTTCGCCACACCATCGCCTGAATCATAATTTTATCACAAATCCACTGTCGGACCTTGCTCCAATATTTTCTCCAAGGCTGCCATGTCAGGTGGCAACGGGGCTTCGAAAATCATTTTTTGCAGAAGCACCGGGTGCTTGAACGTCAGACGGACTGCGTGCAGCGCCTGACGCGGTATGGAAGCATCGAGTGCTGCAACGGTCTCCAATTGCTCGCTTTGAGTTGAAGTCAATTCTGGTAGATTGTACAGCTCATGACGGTACATGCTGTCCCCAATCAGCGGACAGCCGATTGAGGTCATATGGACCCGAATCTGATGCGTACGCCCACTCTCCAGCTTTAGTTCAACTCTAGAGCCAGCTGAATACACCTGCTTAACCTCATATCGGGTTAGGGAAGGATATCCATCCGGTGTCACGATACGCCGATGTGGCTCCTCAGGATCACGATCGATAGGGCCGTCGATATCGCCGGATAACTCCGCAGGAACCCCGTGAACAAATGCAGCGTAACGCTTATCCACAGTACCGGCGATCATCTGCTCGGAAATATGCTGATGGCTGTAAGGATTTTTGGCGATCACTAACACACCGGAGGTCTCCTGATCCAGACGGTGAACAGGCCGGAAACGGAAGCGTTCATTCTTCTGTGCCCAATAATAAACCACACCATTGGCAAGCGTGTCGGTGTAATGTCCATGTGTGGGATGAACTATAATTCCCGCTGCCTTGTTAACCACTAGCAGATGTTCATCTTCAAATAAAATCTCAAATGGAATCGGCTGCGGCAAAATATCATCCGAAGTCTCCGTTTCCATGCGAATCTGCACGGTATCTCCTGCCTTTACATGCACACTAATGTATACACGTTCACCGTTTAATGTAATGCCTTGCTCCGTCTGCTTCAGGCGAGAGAGCAGCTTGCGTGAGACATCCATCCGTTTGTGCAGGATGGTCTTCAGCAGGAAGTCATCCTCTTCAGGCGGTATGATATAAGTAATGGGTGAATAATAGCTTGTCATATTAGTCTCGGAACACCTTTTTACTGCGGATGTATTCTACATCAGTAATCCCTGACCGTGTATTAGCCGTTCTAGCCAAAGCAAAAAAATAATCCGACAATCGATTGAGATAAATCACCGCTTCTGGGTTAATATCCGCAGTTCGCCCTAAGGTAACCGCCCGGCGTTCTGCACGACGGCAAACCGTGCGGCATACATGTAGAACCGAAGCCAGCTGACTACCTCCTGGCAGGATAAATTTCTCAAGTGGCGGATTCTCCTCTTGTAGAGTATCTATCCAGCCTTCCAGCCGCTGAGCCATCTCACTTGTCACCATATATTGACCACCATCAGCAAGTCTAACAAATGCTAAATCCGTGCCGCAATCAAACAGCTCATGCTGTATTTCGAGCAATTGCTCGCGGACATCGTCGAAATTATCACTTTCCATCAGGCTTCGTGCTTGCCCTACAAAACAATTCAGCTCATCGATCGTTCCGTAGGCCTCGACGCGGACATCATCCTTGCCGACCCGGCCGCCAATCACTGAGGTCTGACCTGCATCACCCGTACGTGTATAAATCGCCATGGTTTAAGCCTCCTATCCATTCTTAAAAAACATATACTGATAGTTTAAGCTTTCTGCTATAAGGAAGGCAATAAAGATAGCAAATTAAGAGTATACACAAAAACACCATCATTAGTAAGAGTGCACAACAAAAAGAGGACCCTAGGGTCCTCTCAAGAGCATTCAGCAGCACTATTTTCCAGCTGGACGCCCCTTCATGTACTCATTTATTTTGAGGTCCAATAAACTGCTAATTTCAATCACATTATCCGAAGTGAATGATTTTTCCTGCAGGAAAAGCTGCTCCATCTTGCTGCGGAGTATTCTAATTTCATCTTCCAGAGAGAGTATGCGAGCAGAAGCATCACCCTTGGGGGGTATTTTCCCATTTCCAGAGAAACATTTCCCACCATAGGAAGGTAAGTAATAATCGGCGCTAAGCACAATCATCCCTCCCAAAAGTATTATTGAGCGCGTGCTGCAAAAGAGCATAAAAGTTAAATAAAGCAACTTCAAAGCAACGCTTAGTTCCAGAGTAAATGGTTCCTTGTAAGTTCTATTATAGGGGCTAATTACTCTCAAAGTAAAATAATACCATAGGATTGTATGATCGGCTATAGTTCAATTTTCACTAATCCGTTCTCTCACGTGTAAGCTTTGTGACAAAAGCACCAATGCGTTCTACTGCTTCGTTCAGTTGGGATACTGATGTGGCGTAAGAACAGCGTAAGTAACCTTCTCCACCTAATCCAAAGACACTTCCAGGCACAGCTGCAACCTTGTATTCAAGCAAAAGCCGTTGAGCAAATTGATCAGAAGTCAGCCCTGTCTTGCGCACGCTTGGAAAAGCGTAGAAGGCGCCCTGCGGCTCATGGCACTCCAGCCCTGCATCGCGTAGGCCCTTGACGATCAACCTCCGCCGTTGGTTATAGGAATCCACCATCCGGTCCTTCTCTTCCATCCCATTGGTCAGCGCTTCAAGTGCAGCCACCTGTCCCATAGAAGGAGCACACATCACAGTATACTGATGAATCTTAAGCATTGCAGCGATAAGATCCGGGTGACCACAAGCATACCCCATCCGCCATCCGGTCATTGCAAAAGCTTTGGAGAAGCCGCTAACCAGAATCGTACGGTCTATCATGCCTGGTAAAGAGGCAAAGCTGACGTGATTAATGCCATAAGACAATTCTGCATAAATCTCATCTGAAATCACTATAAGATCATGTTTCTCTACTACCTTAGCAATCGGCTCCCAATCTTCTCGGGTCATTACACTTCCCGTAGGGTTACTAGGGTAACACAAAATCAGAACCTTGGAGCGCGGAGTGATTTTGGCTTCCAAGCTTTCCGCAGTAAGTTTAAAGTTATTCTCACCAACCGTTTCAATACCTACAGGTATTCCTCCACCAATCGCGGTGATCGGCGAATAAGAGATATAACAAGGCTCAGGAATCAGAATTTCATCCCCCGGTGAAATCAGCGCACGTAGTGCCAAATCGATGGCCTCGCTTCCGCCAACGGTTGCTATAATTTGATTGGCAGGATCATATTCCACAGCAAAACGGCTGTGCAAGTAATTCGCGATCCCTTCCCGCAGTTCAGGCATCCCTGCATTGGATGTATACCCTGTAAATCCTCTTTCCAGCGAATAGACACAAGCCTCTCTGACATGCCAGGGGGTCTTGAAGTCAGGCTCTCCAACTCCCAAAGAGATGATATCCTTACTGCCTGCAGCCAGATCAAAAAACTTGCGGATACCCGAAGGTTGAATTTGCTGTACCAACGGGGCCAAATAAGAATCCATTGATTTGCTGTCTTCTCCAGTTAGCTGCGATTTATTCGTGATCATATGATTACTTCCTTTATGGAGAGATCATCAGACGGTTGTCTTCCTCATGCTCTTCGAAGATGATCCCGTCCTGTTTGTATTTTTTAAGGGTAAAATTCGTTTTGGTTGAAAGTACTGAATCAATTGGAGACAGCTTCTCAGATACAAAATTGGCCACTTCACGTAAATTCCGGCCTTCCACTTCCACCAGAAGATCATAAGCACCAGACATCAGATAAACTGATTTGACCTGTGGATACAGGTAGATTCGCTCGGCAATCCCTTCAAAACCACGCCCTCGTTCAGGCGTAATCTGCACCTCAATCAGTGCGGTTACCTTCTCATCGTCCACTTTATCCCAGTTTACAACGGCGGCATATTTTACAATGACATGATCTTTCTCCAACTGCTCAATCGCAGTCTTCACATCTTCTTCTTCCGCGCCAAGCAGCGTTGCTAAGAGTGCAGTAGATCTTCTCGCGTCTTCCTTAAGCAGTTCCAGCACTTTCCTCTTAAGCTCGTTCATTTCCTTCATGCCTTCCCTCCGGATAGTTCGCCAATGACGGTACGCTATTAATGCGTCGCCCCGCGAAAAGAGTTTAATACTAATATGACATGAAATGTGCATCTCTGCAAACAAAATAACCCCATAGGAGCTTCCATGAAAGGCAGAGTTTACATAGAACATACACAAAAAAATAGAAAAAACGCCCGTTCTACCGGATTTAACCAGTAAAAACGGGCGTTATCTCCACACACACGAAGCGATTTGCTTCATTCGCCAACCATCATGGTTACATTAAATGAGAAGGCTGATGTTGTCCGTTAGCCGGGATATGAGCATTCTGAGCGTATGCGCCAAATTGCCCGGTTTTTTGTTGAACAAATTGCCCTGTTTGCTGTTGCATTTGCTGTGCGGTTTGAAGCTGCTTGTCCACATCTTGGCGCAATGCTTTTGCAGGTGCAGGATACATATTCAGTTGAGACATATGCGTGTATAAATCACCTTGGAGTTGCAAAGTGTCCATGGTCATAGTGTTAAAAACCCTACGAACGGCTGGACATGCTGATTCTGTAGCAGCTGTAGCATATTCGCGTACGGTCCGCTTCAAATCACACAAAATGGTGTTTAGTAAATCCTCATCCGGCATAAATGCCCCAGTATTTTGCGCGTTCATTAAATAACCTCCTTAGAATTAATATTGCAATTATTGTGGGCTTGTTGGCGCGTATTGTTGATGTTGTTGGATTAACTGAGTGAGCTCAGTCATGTGTTTGGTGTGATTTTGCATATGCTGCATACAAATTTGGCGAACTTGTTGATTCTGTGTTGTCGCAGCCGTTGCTGCACATTGCTTGAGAAGCAAGTCCTCATTAGAGATGGAGTCAGCGATATATTCCAATTCCTTACCACTTAGCGCTTGCATTTGCGTTGATTGCATTTGTTGTAGTCCCTCCTTGTAGTTGATTCATACAGGCTTTAGTATGCCGCCTATGCCCGCGATTTATTTGCCGAAAGGCACTAGAGAGTTATGACAGAAATAAGAACATACCGCGAATGAGACGATAAAATGCCGCCAATACTAAATCACGGCACGAATGAAGGAGCGAACAATTCATGAATTTAAATAGTGGAAATACACCTTGGTCAAGCACTTTACAGAACCCTCCAACTTACCCCTCTCTAGAAGGTACTATTTATTGTGATTGCCTGGTTGTAGGCGCCGGAATGGGTGGGGCAATGGCCGCCTATCGCTTGTCCTTAAGTGGAGCGGATGCTGTTCTGATCGAAAAAAGACGGGTCGGCAGCGGCAGCTCGCATGCTAACACTGGACTCCTGCAGATTTCCAACGATAAATCGTTAACCTCATGCATGAACACCTTTGGGCAAAAGAACGGTTTGCTCTTTTATCAGTTATGCCAGGCTGGGGTAAGGAACATTCTGGACCTGCCGGACAAGCTCGATATCGATCCGCAGATCATTCCTCGCAGCAGTCTTTTGTATGCCAGCACTCCTGCGGATGTACCTGCATTGCGGGAAGAATATGAGAATCTCGTGGCTAATGGCTTCGATTCTGAATTTTGGGAAGAGGATAAGATTGCAGCTCTGTACTCTTTTTCAAAACCAGCAGGACTTTATTCACGCGGGGATGCCGAAGCGAATCCTTATCGAACGGTGCACAGCCTAATCGCCAAGGCAGCGTCGAATGGCGTCCGCGTCTTTGAACAGAGCGAAGCGAAACATTATGAGTTTACTGAGGATGGCGTGATTTGCCATACAGAAAGTGGCCGGATTATTGCCAAGGATGTTATTTTTGCAATGGGTTATGAAACACAGGAATTCAAAAAAGACCGGGGCGCTGAGCTGATCAACACGTATGCAGTGATGACCAAACCTCTAAAGGATTTTCCAAAGTGGCATGAGCGTAGCCTGCTGTGGGAGACAGCCCGCCCTTATTTATATTTTCGGACAACCCCTGAAGGCAGGATTATTGCAGGAGGTAAGGATGAGCAGCTGACAGACACCGAACGTCGTGAGGTCCGGGTGATTTCTCAAGGTCAAAAATTGCTCGAAGAGCTTGAAGCCTTATTTCCAGAAATTAAAGGCATTGAGCTGGAGTACTCTTGGGGTGCTGTGTTCGGTTCTACTCGTGATGGGCTTCCATATATCGGCCCACATCCAAAGTTCCCTCACTGTTACTTCATCGAGGGCTACGGAGGCAATGGGACGGTGTACAGTATGATCGCTGCGGAGTTGTTAACGGATACGATTGCCGGCAAACATCGGCCTGAGTTAGATTTATTCTCACTCACCCGGTCAGCCAAACCCTCTCCTTCTAAGAGTTTGGACGTGATGAAACAGAACTGATTTTTGTAGAAAATAAAAACGGGGCTGGCCCTCGCAGCTGCTTCACTGCTTTTTGGACAACCCCGCTTTTTATTTTTCTTGCTTCAATCATAAATCCATCAGCCCATGGAGCTTACGGACTCAGTTGACGTTATTTACATGTTTTTAGCCTTTAAAGCAAGGTTTCGGACTCCAGTGATGCTATCCTTGGAAAGAGGCCCATATATAGGCGTTTTTCAAGCCAATAGCTGCACTGGAGTCCGATAGCATTCCAAATATCGGATAATGGTGCGATTAAGGCCGGTTGTGTCCGTTAACGGGTTACTATGCGCATCCGACAGTGATTACATATACGCACGCTTCCGACAACGGTCAACGGTCAAGTGAACTGCACCCCGTCAAGTAGACAGCAAAAAAAATAAAAGTAGTTTAAGCGGCCTTAGTCCTAAATTCAATGGGACTGAGGCCGTTTAGTTTTGCCTGTAACCGTTCGTTATTGTAAAAGTGAATGTAGGTATCAATATCTGTTTGGAGTTCTTCAAAGGTCTGGTAGGAATGTAAGTAGTACTTCTCACATTTCAATGTTCCCCAGAAGGATTCCATCGGCGAATTGTCAATGCAGCAGCCTACTCGGGACATGCTTTGCTTCAGTTCTGCATCGTCCAGCATCTTTTTAAAATGCAGAGAGGTATACTGAAAACCACGGTCGCTATGGAGTAAGGTTCGGCTCTCCGGTGCTGCCTTCAAAGCTAATTCCAGTGTGTTAAAAACTAGCGAATTATTATTGGAATGACCCAGAACGTAAGCAACAATCGACTTGTCATACAGATCTTTTATTGCACTTAAATACGCCTTCTTGCCGTTTCCGTATTTGAATTCCGTTACATCCGTTACCCATTTTTGGTTTGGAGCTTCAGCCTCAAAATTACGGTTCAGCACATTCTCTGCAACCTGCTGAGGCGTGGAGCCTACATACTTCTTTCTCTTTCTGCGGATGACTGACTGGATGCCTTGGCATTTCATCAGCCGGTACACTCGCTTTGCGTTAATAGATTTATCCATTTGTCTGCGCAAATGCAGGGTCAATTGGCGATACCCAAAGGTTCGCTCCACCTTCTCATACAAGAGGAGCATAGCCTCTGTCAGTTTCTCGTTGTCAGCCTCTCGAGAACTGGGTTTGCGATTCAACCATTTGTAATAACTTGACCGTGAAATCCCTGCGATGTCACACAAAAGCCGAATGGAGCAAGACTGTTCCTGCTGAACGGCCTGAATGGCCAGGTAAATGTTCACCTGGCGAATGGTCCTTAACGTCTCCTCCTTTCGAGTTCCTCTAACTTTTTTAGAAAAGCATTCTCCGCACGCAGGCGTGCATTCTCGTATTCCAGCTTTTGCATCGCGAGTTTGTGGCGATCTGCTTCCGTAAGTTCTTCAGGCGCTTTAGTGCGTCCTCTACCGTCTCGTAACGCCTCTTCACCACCACCTTCGTACTTCTTTACCCAGCTATATACTTGTTGGTAAGACACGTGAAAATGGCTTGCCGTCTTCGCATAGTCTTCTCTGTTCGAAAGGCAGTACAGCACGATATTTATCCGTTCCTGCCAAGTGGTTACGCGTCCTTTGGTCATAGCTTTAGTTCCTACTGAATGAGCTGTTAAGCTGTTGCTATGACCATTATACTTCCTAATCCAGTTGGCAAGTTGGGTTGAACTTGCAATCTTATACTTGCAGATGAATTGGTTTTGCGACAATCCTCCCTCGAGATAGTCCTTAACGGCATGGAGTTTAAGTTCTGCAGAATATGTACGATTGTAGCTTCGGACTTCCAGCCCTTCGTATCCATACAATTGATAACGTTGCCGCCACTTCACTAATGAGTTTTTGGATATTCCATACTTCCGGGCCGCAGTTTTCAAACCAATGTCGCCCCGTTCAATTTCTTGGAGAATCGTTAACTTTTCCAGTGCTGTAAACTTCTTTTGTTCCATAAAAATGCTCCCCATACAGCGACAGGTTTTTATTATTTCACCTGTCTACTATATGGGGAGCATATCATTATGGGACCGCCCCTTTTTTTATATACTTATTCTTACGCCTGAGCGTTGCTCAAATTGCGTACGAGCTGAATCCGATCTTCCTGTGCCAGACTGTGCTGAACATGGAAGCAGGAAGGACATACGTAAACATTGAGTGAGAATGGAGCGGTTAATACCGACTTACCTAGTGTAGCTGGAGCAGACGGCTCAAAGCTGCTCACAGGCTGCTTACCCGCAAGGATCGTAAGTTCATGGCATTGAGTACATTCCGGAGCTTCCTCCTGAATGGCCAGAATAGCTGAGACACTCTCTTCGTACTTGTTCAAGTCATAATCATCGCCGAATTGATTAAGCGTATTATAGATTGGAACTACGCTGTCTTTATCAGGCTCTCCCCAAAGATCATCGTCATTAACAACCTCTTGTTTGGGTTCCTCTACGACTTCCTCTACTTCTTCTTCTTCGATGCCGTCAATCCCAACAGTGACCGTACGGTATCCGCTAAGCTCATTGTTACAGTGAGGACAATTCTCCTCAGGTCCAAATTCCTCGTCCCATACAATTTCAGTATGACACCAAGGGCATACAGTTGTTTCCATCTTTATAATCTCCTTCATACTTTCACTTTAAATTTAATTCATCATTAAATAAATAATACCGGCTGCTATAAAAGCAATCGCTGACAGAAACAGAACTCGGGTGAGAATCTTCATGATTTCCTCCTAAGATACCCCACAAAGAGTGGGACTGCTCAATTCAAAGCTTGTCCAGATCCATAATCCTTTGCAGGGTGTCCTTATAAGGACGAATTTAAAAAATAGCCGCACCTATTACATAAGACAACGATACCGAGATCAGCATGGCAATAAGTCCAACAGCACGGTTATCCGCAGCGATCTCCTCGTCAATAGAGAATACAGGGGTCAGAAATTCAAATAAAAAATAGGCAAGCAGCAGCAGCAAAAAACCGACGACGGACCACTTCATTGTCTCGTAAATTGAAACACCTGCTTCAATACTGAAACGCAGTACGTTGCAAATTCCGAAGATTTTGCCGCCTGTCGCCATTGCCACTGCCAGGTTTCCCTTACGAATTTCTTCCCAGCAATTATATTTCGTTACCATTTCAAAAAAAGACAGAAATACAACCAGCCCAAGAATCGCCACTGCAAAGTA
The DNA here is from genome assembly GCF_037992965.1 of Paenibacillus sp. FSL E2-0190. Classification (NCBI taxonomy): domain Bacteria; kingdom Bacillati; phylum Bacillota; class Bacilli; order Caryophanales; family Paenibacillaceae; genus Paenibacillus; species Paenibacillus sp. FSL E2-0190. The sequence goes on along the minus strand of NZ_CP150306.1, from coordinate 1,935,516 downwards.
GCCAAGCAAGGCACCTAGCGGATGACCCAGCAAAAGATCAATATCTTCTTGCACGCTTTCCCCTTCTTTCTGCCGGGAAATCCCGCTATTGCAGCTCAGCCACAGTTACGCCCGCGCCGCCTTCGTTATAATTCCCGAGCCGATAACTCTTCACATGCTTGTGCTTACGCAAATATTCCTGAATTCCTGTGCGCAGCACACCCGTTCCTTTACCATGAATGATGGCGATCTGACCCAGATTACCTAAAAAGGCTTCATCGATAAAACGATCTGTCTCCATGATAGCTTCCTCCAGGTTAGTCCCGCGCAAATCCAGTTCACTGCGAATGTTCTCATCACGGGAACGCTTGACGGTTGTCGCATGGCGAAGGGCCGTTGGTGTAGCTGTTGCCTTCGAGGAGAGCAATTCCAAATCATCCAGCCTTACCTTCATCTTCATAATGCCAAACTGCACCAGCGCCTCTTTAGTACCGCTTAGCTCCACCACAAAGCCCTTTTGGTTCAAGCTGTCGACTTTCACTTCATCTCCAGGACCAATTGTACGTGGAGCCTTGGTAGTCTTGCGGGTAACAGCCTTCTTGCGCGGTGATGGCTCAGCTTCATCCAGACGTCGCCGCGCTTCAATCAGCTTATGCTCTTTAACTGAAGCTCCTTCTTCCATAGCCAAGCGGCGCAAATCACTGATAATTTCCTCAGCTTCCTTACGCGCTTTGTCCAGGATCGCGCTGGCGTCCTTCTCAGCCTTCTCGAGGCGTTTCTCACGCTGGCTTTCCAGCTTCTCAAGCTCTTGCTGTTGTCTGCTGCGCAGCTCCTCCACTTCGCGGCGGATGCCCTCTGCACGTTCATGCTCCTGTTCCGCTCCCAGCCGATTCTCTTCGAGAGAAGCAATCATATGCTCCACGCGCAGATCTTCTTCCTTCACTTCGCCGCGGGCATGTTCCAGAATCGCATGAGGCAGACCTAGACGCTCGGCAATCGCAAAGGCGTTGCTTCGTCCGGGTACGCCGATCAACAAGCGATAGGTTGGGCTAAGGGTCTGGACATCAAATTCCATACTGGCATTGATGACTCCCTTACGCTCATAAGCGTATGCTTTCAGTTCGCTATAATGTGTTGTTGCGACCATACGGCATTCGATCCGGTGAATATGCTCCAGAATGGCAATTGCCAGCGCAGAGCCTTCTGCCGGGTCGGTTCCAGCCCCCACCTCATCAAGCAGAATAAGGCTCTTAGGAGTCATTCTACGCAGAATGGAGATAATATTAGTCATATGACTAGAGAAGGTACTCAGACTTTGTTCAATGCTCTGTTCATCGCCAATATCAGCATAAATGGCATCAAACACACACATCTGGCTGCCTTCCTCTGCTGGAATAAACAAGCCGGACATCGACATTAAGCTCAACAAGCCGATGGTTTTGAGGGTAACGGTCTTACCACCGGTATTCGGTCCGGTTACGATAATTGAGCTGTATTGATTGCCCAGCTCCACGTCCAAAGGAACCACATGCTCCGCTGGAATAAGCGGATGCCGCCCTTTGCGCAGCTTAAGATAACCGCGGTCATTCATACGCGGCTGAGTAGCCTTCATATCACGAGCAAGACGCGCCTTGGAGAAGATGAAGTCCAGTTCTCCCAGAATATCAATATCGTAGGTCATTTCTTCCGCAATGTCGGCTACAAGTGCCGTCAGCCTGTGTAAAATGATCTCGATTTCCCGTTCCTCACGCAGCCGTGTTTCACGGAGTTTATTATTCATCGCCACAATAGACTCTGGCTCGATAAATAAAGTCGCTCCTGATCCAGACTGATCATGTACGATACCACCGAAATGGGCACGGTACTCCGCTTTTACAGGAATAACAAACCGATCACCACGAATGGTCACCAGCTGATCCTGCAGCATTTTCGCTACAGAAGACGAACGAATCATCGAATCCAGCTTCTCACGAATTCTGGTCTCTCCTCCGCGCAATTCACGGCGAATGTTAGCCAGCTCAGAACTAGCTGTATCAAGTACATCAGCATTCTCGTCTATACATAAACGGATGGCATCTTCCACATGTTTTTGCTCCGATAAAACGTCGCTCAGTGAGAACAGGAGCTCAATCTTTTCTTCCTCATGCATAGCTGCCAGGAAACGTTTGACTCTGCGTGCGCCGCCAATGGTATTTCCAACGGCCAGCAGCTCAGTTGTTCCCAGCATTCCGCCTATAGAAGCACGTTTTAGTGCAGCTCGAATATCGCTTACCCCGCCGAACGAAGGAATGCCCTTCAGGCGATCCACATTAGCCGCTTCATCCGTGGCTTGAAGCAGCTTCTTCACACCTTCGAAATCGCCGGAGGGCCTTAGCTGCTCCGCAGCCAATCTTCCCATGGGGGTTTGCGTATATTGCATTAATTTATTTAAAATCTTGCGATATTCAAGCGTATGCAAAATTTTGTCGTCCAATTACAGTCACAGCTCCCTTCATAGATGTTTCCATTATACAGAATTCAGGTCAATTTCGCTATTTGGGTCTTATTTTTAAGCATAGAATCACGTAATAAGGTCACAATAAGAACTGCACATATCCTTAGCATGGGCCAAAGGAGGTTAGTACAGTGAATTTCTTAAGTCATGTTGGTCGTTTTGTGGTCGCAGCGCTTGTTCTGATGGTTGTTGGCTGGATTGTTCCACAGTTCACGGTTGGTGGGTTCTGGAGCGCTTTAATCCTTGCACTGGTGATTGCGCTACTCGGCTGGGTAGTCGAAGGAATCTTCGGCAAAAAAGCAACGCCTTTCGGTCGTGGTATCGTCGGCTTTATTGTCAGCGCGGTAGTAATCTGGGTCGCTCAATTCGTAGTCAGCGGAGTCAGCGTATCCATTCTGGGTGCCATCTTAGCAGCTCTTGTCATTGGGATTATCGACCTGTTTCTGCCGGTATCCACTCCATTTGAGGCCGCTAAGTAACAAAAGCTCTTCACAACACAGAACCCCCTATTCCGGTTCTTCTCCGGCAATAAGGGGTTCTGTGTTGTTTTTATGCAAAAGACACAATCTCCTCTTTATGACTCTCCGCACAGTTGACCACTCTGTTCTTGCCTTGCTTTTTAGCGGTATAGAGCGCTTTGTCTGTTTTACGAAAGAGAAGCTCTTTTCCATCCCCAAGCTGATAATCACAAATTCCAATGCTCACGGTGATAGGCTTGTTACCAGCCTGCAAATGTTCAATTTGAGCAATATTTTTCCGTAATTTCTCTACTGCTTCATAGGACTCCGAGAAACTTTTATCTGTAAAAATCACAGCGAACTCTTCCCCACCATACCTAGCCGCAAAATCATTTAATTCAATCATGCCGCCTACCTTGTCCGCTATCACCTTAAGTACAAGGTCTCCAACCCTGTGTCCGTAGGTATCATTCACTTGCTTGAAGTTATCAATATCGAAAAGAGCCAGCTGTAACTGAAGGTTGTTGCTTTCACATTGCTCCAATAATGAATCCAAATATTCATGAAAGGTTTTATGATTATAGAGTCCAGTGAGTGCGTCTATCTTCAGCAGCTTATCCGAAATAGCCCTCTCCACCATTAGATCTTGGCCCGCCTTGGTTAATCTTTCTAAATTAATACGCGCTTCACGAGCACGAATAATTACTGCAATAGCCATCAGCACAAATACCAAAAATACACACTCTACCATCAAGAATTCAAGCAGCGGTTTATGTAGGAATGGCCGTTCCAACCCAAAATATACCCCGGCATAAAACACAATACTAAATAACCCCATTATGTACAGGAGCTTACGATCAAAATAAATAAGAGCAACCATAATCGGCATCATAAGTGTCATCTGAGCACCGTCAACAAAAGGCTCTAATACAAAATACATAAGGTAGGACACTAAAAACCCGCAGCTAACCACCCCATATTTAGGGGACTGTTTACTATAACGCAGCCACAGCTCCGCAGTAATCATAAGAAACACAATTAGTAAATTACAGGCTATAAATAAATGCCATAGATTCGTATCCATGGTTGTTTTTATTTGGAGTCGGTCAATATTCGACAAAAACAGCAACTGTGAGATTAATAAAAGAATGACTACCATCCAATAGCCTTGTAAGATTCTACGGTGCCAAACCTCCGTACTTAGCGCATCATTAATACTTGTAATATGTATCCCCTACTTTTATACGTTAATGTAATAGCTTTCATTATAATAAATTTTAGTTATATTTTCATCATTTTTTTGCAATTTACGACAAAGTTTGAACAGTCTGCCTGTTCACATATTTTTCACATTTCATCAAAGCGCTTACTTAAATTTTAAGTTATGATGTCTACATAATTGTCACATTTTCACTATGCTTGGACTTCTTTGGAGGGGATTAAGATTATTAAAAAATTTGCAATTCTACTTTCAATGGTGTTCGTTATAGCACTTACAGCCTGTGGGAACAACAATGATAGTGCTGCTGGCAATGCTAACACAGCGGAGCCGGAAATCGAGGCAGAAACAGAACTCATAATTACAGCTACAAATTACAGCTTTGATCAGGAAGAATATCATCTAAAAAAGGGTGTTCCCGTCAAAATCATTTTTAAAAATGATGACGGCAATCACGGTATCCTTATTCCAGAGTTCGAGCTGCAGCTTAATGAAAAAAAATCCTCAAAGGTGATCGTACCCGAGGAAGCTGGAACTTTCGAAATGACCTGCTCCATTATGTGTGGCTCCGGACATAGCGGAATGAGAGCTACAATCATCGTGGAATAGATTACACATAAACAGCCGATTATTAGGGATTCCCCTGAGATCGGCTGTTTTTTTAATTTGAGCTCATTAATAAAGAGAGCTGACCCGAAATAGATCTCTCTACTCATCAGGTCAGCTCTTTTACTTGCATCCGGCACTCAACTGTCTTGCTCGATCAGTTGAATCCATTCATTATATTCATTTTGTAGCTTGGCATATTCTTCTTTAAGGTTACGATGCTCATCTGTCAGCTTGTCAAGCTCTTCCTGACGCATTTCAAACTGGAGCTGCAACAAACGAAGCTGTCCTTGAACCATTTCATAGCTTTCACCAACTTCACCTAGCTGCTGAAGCACTTCGCTACGTTCACGATCAATAACTTCCTGCTTCATTTCAGCCTCACCGGCTTCCTGCTGCCAAATGTCGATCTCCTCACGCAGCTTTGCTTCGAGATCCGTCCACTGCAGCTGCTGATCGGATAGTTCCTCGTACTTATGCTTCCAGGAAGCTCCGTACGCCTCTGCTTCCTTCAGCACTTCCTGTTGCTCAGCAACAGTAGCAGCAGCTTCACGACTAGCTTCAGATAACTCTTCTAAGCGTCGTGTTGCCTCTTCGCCTTCTTCCTGCAACAGTTGATATCTTTCCTGCAGGCGTTCTCCTTCTTGCAGTACATCGTCGTATTGAGCAATCAATTCCTCATAACGAACACGAAGCGCAGACAATTCCTTCTGAGCCTGCATACCTTGCTCCCGAAGTACCGCTGTTTCGCGTTCTGCATCTGTACGAAGCTGAACCTCCTGATCCAGCTGCTGTACTAATCCATCGGCTTGCCCACGTAGCGTGTCGATCTCTTTCTGGAGCAACACGGATTTCTCCTCAGACTCCAGCAGATTCATTTCCAGTTCACCAATATCTTCCATGCGTTTATCCGAAAGCTCCTGCCAGTTAGCCGCCTCTGCTGCTGATCCCGCAAGCTCTTCCTGAACACGGTGCAGATTTTCACTCGTCTCCTGTAGTGACGCTCTTAGCTCTGTAGCTTCATTCTGTGACTGTTGATAACGCTGGCGTAACTCTTCCAGCTCCTCATTCAACAGTGTGCCCAGCTCAGTAGCCGTGCGCAGCTCTTCACTGAGCTGTTCTTCACGTTTAACAATCGCTTCATATTGTCCAAGAAGCGTCTGTCTTGCATCTCGTTCACTCTTAAGACTGGCTTCAGCCGCACGTAATCTGGACTGAAGTTGCCCTGTCCCACCACGAAGCTCAGCCAGCTGTTTTTCCAGCTCTTGAATATTTTGCTTATGTCTATGCTCTTGAGTGCCTTGTGACTGCCGCAGTTCCTTATTCTTGGTTTGTTCCCGCTGCAGTGCTTCACGTTCTTCCGCCAGCTCTTTGCCCAACTTCGCTTTGGTACTCTCAAGCTCTTTACCTAAGGTCAACTTGGTATCTTCAAGCTCCTTACCTAACGTCAACTTGGTATCCTCAAGCTCCTTACCCAGCGTCAATCTGGTATCTTCGAGTTCTTTACCTAATGTAGACTTGGTAACCTCAAGCTCTTCCTCCAGTGTTGACTTGGTCTCGGTCAGCTCAAGCTGCAGAGCAGACAGCGTGTCTGTCTTCTCCTTGGTCAGCGTCTCCCGGATGTTCTCCAGCTCTTGCAGATGAGCAGCCTTCTGCTCCTCCAGCTGCTGCAAGCGGATGGCTTCCGCCTTCGCCAGTTCCTGCCGCTGGTGTTCACGACTAGCTGCCTGCTCTTCTTCGTAGCTTGTCCGCAGTGCTTGCAGCTCTATCTCGCGCTCAAGCAATTCTTCTTCCAGCTTCTTGCGTGCAGCTTCCACAGCTTGCACTGCCTCCTGAAGCTGTTCCGCATGTACCTTGCGTTCATTCTCCTGAATCTCCAAATGCCGCTTACGTTCTTCCTCCGCAGCAGCAATCAGTCGCCCAGCCTCTTCTTTGGCCGCAGCTTCAAGTCGCTCGAATTCTTCTTGCCGCTCCCGCTGTACCTCCAGCAGGCGAGATACTTCCAATCGCAGTTCACTGCGTTCACCTGTCATCATGTTTAGTTCATTTTTGAAGTCCTGAACCTGAATAGCCTGCTCCGCCATATGTACAGCTGCAAGCACCGCTATACGCGGTGTGTCCAGTCTGGTGTGAGATTTAGAAATCGTGCGCATATGTTCATCAACATAACGGGCCACTTGTTTCATATATTCAGTACTGCTTCCGACGAGTTTATAGGAAGTTCCGTATATCTCCACGGCGACACGTGTCCGGTCCATAGCCACAGTTGTGCCCTCCTTTGTATGTGTGCGGATTCTAAGCTAGTTTCACTTCTTCTATTGTAGCTTTTTTGGTAAGCATTTGGCAAAATCCCTAATATTCAATAGATTATGGCTGATATTCTCCGCTTTGCACTCTACCTAGAAAAAGCCGCAGCGAATCTCAGTTTCTAAATGGATTCGCTGCGGCTTTACACAATTCCTGCTACTTTCTTAATTCTGCACCAAAAGTTTGTTGAAGAGATGCTAATACCTTCTCATGCACCTCTCCTACTTCCTCATCAGTCAGTGTATGTTCACTATGACGATACAGCAGTGAGATCGCGATGCTCTTCTTTCCATTCTCCAGCTTACCACCAGTATAAACGTCAAATACCTGTACGGACTGGAGCAAAGAACCTCCGTTATCGCGGATGGAAGCTAGCAGATCGCCCGCTGGTACAGCGGAATCCACGACCACAGCAATATCCCGCTCCATTCCTGGGAAACGCGGAAGCTCATTATATTGCAAACGGCTTTGCGCACTTTCATATAACGGCTGCAATAAAATTTCTGCCGCATAAGTATCCACCAGATCCAGCTGTCTTTGCAGATCCGGATGAATCTGTCCCATCGTTCCGATCTTCACACGACCCTCGTTTCCGAGTAAATATACCGACGCGGAACGCCCAGGATGATATCCTTCTGGACTATCTCCTACATAGACGATTTTATCGGTCAGCCCTAAATGAGCAAATACCGTTTCCAGCGCACCCTTCAAATCAAAGAAGTCCACAGGCTGTGCCGAAACATTCCATTGCTTCACTGTTAAGCTTCCGCTAAGCAGCAGCCCCAGCACCGGCAGTTCGCGTGGCTGACGAGTCAACTGTTCTTCATCCGTGAAGAAGACGTTGCCGATTTCAAACAATGCCAAGTCGCTTTGACGACGATTGGTATTGTAGCTGGCAATATCCAAGAGTTGTGGTAGAAGGCTGGTACGCAGTACGCTGCGTTCTTCACTCATCGGCATAGCCAGCTTCACCGCTACTGCTCCTTCTGATAACTCAGGGAACATTGTGCTTTGTTGCGGCTGGATGAAGGAGTAACCCATCACCTCTTGGTAACCGCCATGTGACAATAGGCGACGCAGTTCACGACGGAGCGCTTGCTTGTGAGTTAGTGCTCCTGGCGTTGTAATTCCTTCAATTAGAGTCGTTGGAATATTGTCATACCCGTACAGGCGGGCAATTTCTTCAATAAGATCAACATCATAGCTGATATCGCCACGTCTGGTTGGGACTTGAACTTCAATCAGCCCTTGTGCGGTATCTCCACATTTGAAATGTAGACGGCCAAACAATGTCTTCACTTCCAACAAGGACAAATCCGTTCCCAGATAACGATTCAGTTTCTCTAAGGACAAGGTGAGAACCTTCTCTTGAACAGCGTCAGTTCCTGCTTGCACGATGCCTTCATGGACCGATCCGCCAGCATAACGTGCAATCAGTACGGCTGCACGGTTCAATGCAGGAATAACTGCACTTGGATCCACTTCCTTCTCGAAACGAAGGGAGGCTTCCGAGCGAAGTCCCAATTGACGCGAGGTTTTACGAATCGTTCCTCCATCAAACTTAGCAGATTCCAGAACAAGGTTTACCGTCTCAGCAGTAACCTCTGTATCCCGTCCACCCATTACTCCGGCCAGACCTACAGCTTTTACTCCATCAGCGATAACGAGCATTTGCGGCTCTAGCTTACGCTCTTGACCGTCAAGTGTAACCAAAACTTCACCTTCATGGGCAAGACGAACGCCGAGTTCTCCACCTTGTACTTTATCTGCATCAAAAGCATGCAGCGGCTGTCCATATTCCAGCATCACATAATTGGTAATGTCCACAATATTATTAATTGGACGAACCCCAGCAGCCATCAGACGATTCTGAATCCACAGCGGTGATGGTGCAGGTTTAACACCTGCAATATAACGAACTGCATAATGGCTGCAGTATTCTTCATCTTCAATCTTGACGGAAATGGAATCCGCAGCAGGACCACTGATCTCAATCATTTCGCTTTTTGGATCAGGTAATTTAACTTCACGCCCAAGAATTGCACTTACTTCATAAGCAGCACCAATCATGCTGAGGCAATCTGAACGGTTCGGAGTCAGATCGAATTCCAGAATCTCGTCATCTAAGCCGAGGACCTTGGAAATATCCTGACCAATCTCTGTCCCTTCAGGCAGCACAAGAATACCTTCTTGTTGCTCTTTTGGAAGCAATTTATCATTCAGTCCCAATTCTTTGGCCGAACAGATCATTCCTTGCGACAGGACACCGCGCAGCTTGGCTTTTTTGATATCCAGTCCTGGCAGCTTTGCGCCAACCATTGCTACAGGTACAGTTTGACCTGCAGCTACATTTTTTGCGCCGCAAACGATTTGTAGCTCCTCATCTTGGCCCACATCCACGATACATACGTTCAGCTTGTCTGCATCAGGATGTTTTTCCTTTGATTTCACATAGCCGGTTACGATGCCGGAAATACCTTTATTGCGGCGCTCTACGCCGTCAATCTCAATGCCGGCAGCGGTAATCTTCTCCGCTAGCTGTTCGGCGGTTACTCCTTCAATCGATGTATAATCAGCCAACCATCCGGTTGATACTTTCATATCCGCTCACTTCCTTTATGTTTCAGATGTATTTATTTCACTGTCGTTCGCGCTGCTTCCTGTGGGAGAACGCTCCAAAGCCATTCTCCGCCACTATCAGCCAGCGCGCCCACAAAAACTAAACGCCCTTGAATTGCTTCACAAAACTCATGTCATTACTATAGAAATGTCGGATGTCATCGATGCCGTATTTAAGCATTGCAATCCGCTCTACACCCATTCCGAAAGCGAAGCCGCTGTACTCAGCAGGATCATAGCCACCCATTTTCAGTACATTTGGATGCACCATACCTGCGCCAAGGATTTCTAACCATCCGCTTTGCTTGCATAGTCTGCAGCCATCGCCGCCACATTTGAAGCAGCTTACATCTACTTCAACACTTGGCTCAGTGAATGGGAAAAAGCTCGGACGAAGACGAATGCCTGTATTCGGTCCAAACATCTCCTGCACAAATTGTTGCAGGGTGCCCTTCAGATCACTCATTCGAATGTTCCTTCCAATGACCAAACCTTCGATTTGGTGGAACTGGAAGGAATGCGTTGCATCATCATCATCACGGCGGAATACTTTACCCGGGCAGATGATTTTTACCGGAGCTTCACCGTTCATAGCCTGCATAGTACGAATCTGTACCGGCGAGGTTTGTGTGCGCATTAACAGGTCATCCGTTAAATAGAAAGAATCCTGCATATCACGTGCCGGGTGATTCTTAGGCAAATTTAGAGCTTCAAAGTTATAATAATCGGTCTCTACTTCCGGACCTTCAGCTACACGGTAGCCCATGCCGATAAAAATATCCTCAATCTCCTGTACGACTCTGCTAAGCGGGTGAATGCCCCCTTGCTGCATACGGCGACCCGGTAAGGTTACGTCTACTTTTTCAGCCTGCAGACGTTGCTGGGTTTCCTGCTCTTGAAAAGCCTCCTGCTTCGCGCCGATAATCTCCTCAATAGCACTGCGAACCTGATTCGCTACTTGCCCGATTACCGGACGTTCCTCAGCACTAAGTCCTCCCATACCGCGCAGAACCTCTGTAAGCTCACCTTTTTTACCGAGATACTTCACTCTTAGATCATTTAGTACCTGCGGATCCATAACCTCCTGCAGCTTAGCCAGCGCTTCAACCTTCAATGCTTCCAACTTCTCTTTCATGGCCGTGTACAGCCCCCTTCAATCATTGTCTAGTTCAACAAAAAAAGGCCTTTCCTCCCGGTAAGGGACGAAAAGACCGTGGTACCACCCTTGTTAGACAAGCTGATCTGTTCCCCTTAAGAGCTTCATTCCCTCTTTTGGCTGGACAGATACCTATCTCACTTTATACAGAAATAACGGTCTGTGACCGGTATCCCCTACCCTTCCCTATTAGACAGCTTAAGGAATTCAGGGAACTGCTCCGGAGTGAACTTCGACAGCTCTGCTTCTTAGAAACGCTCTCAATCCGCGGCGTCTCCTCCCTGTAAGTCAGGCACTGTGTACTCTTCTCCATCACTGCATTTCACAATTCATGCTAATTGTCAGGTATCTCTTTACTACAAGAGATATGTCTGTTTATTATATGCAAAATCTGTCGTTTTGACAAGCTGGACAAAATTAGGCTAATTTTTATCTTCTTTTAAGCTGGCTTTAAGCTTCAGAGCCATTTTTCCAACTTTTTTTCAGCTAACATTCAGCGGGGCTTGATAATTTCCATTACTAGGAAGGCTTGCTTATCCACTCGGGTGCACCTTCGCAGACTATTAACTATCCTATTGGGAGGAAATCAAATGCATGTACGGAGAATAAAAGTAGCTGCGGTGCTGCTAAGCACAGCTGTACTTAGCCAATCTGCAGCGTATGGAGCTCATGCCGCTTCGGCCGGGACTACATCCCCCAAAGTAGCAACAACAGCTACTGTATCCGCTCTGGATAAACTAGGCTCCATAGCCTTGAAGACTAACATCAGCGCAAAGCTGACGGATGTCAGCTTATTAACTCAGGATGGCGGAAATATTCTTACATACACACTCAGCTACTCTAATGGAAGCAACGCTAGCCTCAATCTGGTGGACTTTTTCTCCAAAGTAACTACTAGCGGCGGTACAGTTATTCAAGGAAGCCCTATTACCAGCAGTGCAACCATCAAATCCATTGCCGCGAAAAGCAGTCAATCTATCACCTACTATGTAAACATCGGCAAATCCACCTCTTTAAACGGGGTCAAAATTTCATTGTACGGATGGGACTTCAACACCACCGATTATCAAAAAAAGCTAGGGAACTTCACCGTACCAACAGGATATTCACAAGCTGTCGCCAGAGGGCAGAGTAAAAAGATCACCCTAAACAATCTCCCTGTAACCACCAAGGCAGAGAGCCTGCAAATTTATGAATATAACGGTAAGGTCTATGCCAAGGTTGGTGTTAGCTTCACTAATCAAGGAACCAAGGTGCTCAGTGATACTGGACTTAAAGGATACCTCGCTTCCGCTGGAGGATCTGTATTTGAACTCGCACTTGATGACACCAGCACCAGCTATAAAGTACAGCCTCAGGAAAAGAAGACGATCTACTATTTGACGGAAATCCCTTCTTATATGAAGACAGACAACATGGCGCTGCAATTTGCCGGAGAAGATGCCTCATTAAAAATAGCGTTGCCGGTTGTCGCCTACAATCTCCCCGCTGCAACAACACCGGATCTTGTCGTAGCCAGCAATGTCACGAAGAAGCTTACAATCAGCAATAATACAGTCGAAACACAGTTGAAAACGGCTAACGTCTATGCTGACAATGGCAACGCAAAGTGGACACTACAGTTCCGCATCAAAAATAGCGGCAACAAAGCAGTGAATGTGCCTGCCTATGAACTTGCTATTAAAGCCGCTGAAGGGTATAGCTTTCCGGTAGATACGAAGAGTTTTGCCAGCCTAACATTGAAACCGCTTGAAGAAAAGATTATTGAACTCAGCGCAGATGTACCACTCACACTCAATCAAGGAACATTGCAGCTGCAAATGACTGAGCCGGCTGCTGAGGGCAAGATCATTTTTCCTACCGCCTATTATCAGATCCCTTACACGCTGCAAACTAACAATTGGCAGGACACGGAATACCCCATTGAGAACAGTCACGGTACATTTGTTGTCAAAATTGCAAACATTCAAAGACTCCCTTGGTCCGACAAAGACCAGATCGTGGCTAAAATCAACATCCGCAACACTAAATCAACCTCTGTTCAGCTTCCTGCGCTTACAAGTGTCGTCAAAGCTGGAGAAAGTGACATCAGCAGCACTTCCCAGGTTGTCTCAGAAAGTACGCAAACCATCCTCGGTCCAAATGAATCGGCTGCTGTGTATGTCGTAGCCAATGTTCCTTATAGCTATACTTTCAATCAATTAAAAATCACCCTGCAAGAAACTTCAGGTGAAAATAAGCTTAACTTCCTTTCTCTAAGTACTACCCAACTGGACAGCCGGGTACAGAGTGTTGCAGCTGAAAATTCTTTCCATCTTGAGCTTGAAGGTAAAAAAGCGGAATTACTTGTACGCCGGACCCTCGTGTACCCAGGTACAGATTCAAATCTCTTGTACACAGAACTAGAAATGAACAGTGAGGAATCGCGTAAATCCGAACAGGCTCAACTCGTAGCCTATTACAAAACACAAGACAATCAATATTATGAAGCCGAAGTCACCCAGTCCAAAACCTCCACCAGTCCTAACGGAAAAAGTCTGGTCACCCTCTGGAGTAAGCTCCCTCTAGGTATAGATCCAGCGAACCTTGTCCTTTATATCGGGGAGGGTGTTTCAGAAGGCAAGCTTACCGCTCCTGACGGCCAATCGACGGGTTACATCAATACGGTATCACTTGGACTGAACCAGCTGGGAGTGGAGCCCAAAGGCAATCTTTTGAACGTGGAAATGTTTCCTTATACCCTATCCGTTACAAATGCAGTCGCCACCGTCACCGCTGGTAAAGATACGCTCAGCACTGCACTAACCTACAACATGTCAGCCAGCACGCTTTATGAATCAGGCACCTACGAGCACAAACTGGTGTTGGAGCTGATTGACCCCTTAGGACAAAGCATGGAAAAAACATTAACACTTGGCACAGATCTACAATTAGGTAACTTCAAGTCGTACACCACAACCTTCACAAGCAGCCTGTACAAAACACTGGGTGGCGGCGCAATCCGGTTGAATCTATACGACGAATTCCAAGGCCATCGAAATCTGCTGGGAACACAAACCTATGTCGTCACTTATCAGGGGGCATCAACGACTTCGAACAGCAACTCTACTTCTGGCACAGATCCAGACACCAGCAATACATCCGGCAATTAATATGATGAGCTAGGGAGGATAGAAATGAAGAAGAAAAAAATAGTGTTCTGGACTCTTGGAGTAGTAGTTGTAGCCACAGCAGGAATGCTGGTTTATACATTGTTACCTGATAAGAACAGTCAAGCCGCTGAAGTGCCTATTAATACAGCTACCGTTACAAAGGGCGATATCGTAGTTAGTGTATCCGGAGCCGGCTCCGTGATTGCTACAGAAACTGGTAAAGTAAAAACGAAGGACAGCGGGACCGCAGCTGAGGTTCTTGTCAAAGAGGGCGATCTCGTGAAAAAAGGCCAGACTTTGATTACCTTTGAAGGCAATGATCTGAGTGACAATCTCAAGCAGGAGCAAACTTCACTTGCCTCGCTTGAGACCGATCTTGAGGACAAGCAGGAGCAATATAAGAAGCTGGCCGTGGCAGGTGCAGCAGAAGATGAGCTGGCAAATGCCAAACGTTCGATTGAAAAGGCCAAAACCGACATTTCGGCGCAACAGGAAAAAATAGCTTCTGTCCAAGAAGATATGCTTCCTCCTGATCCGTTAACGGCTCCTATTGATGGAACTGTAACGACAGTTAATATTGTAAGCGGCGAAAAAGCCATGGACGGCTCTGAACTCATCGACATTACCGATTATGCTAATTTAAGTGTAGTTGTGCAGGTGGATGAGCTTGATATTCCTACTGTAAAGCTAGGGATGCCTGCCACTATTTCATTGGATGCTCTGCCTGATACGGAATTCAAGGGAACGGTTACGAAAATAGCTAATGAGGGCACCGCCTCAAACGGTGTTTCCCTCTTCGATGTTACCATAGGTCTAACAAGCTCCGAAGGTGCTCTTGTTGGAATGTCTGCGGAAGTTTCAGTAACCACTGCTGAGAAAAAGGATGTATTAACAGTACCTATTGAAGCTGTACAAGAAAGAAACGGAAAATACACAGTTTCTATTCCTCTAGCAGCGGGTTCAGTCACAACTTCCAAAACTGCTGGCGAGGGCCAAGCACCAATGCCTAGCGGTGCCCCTGACGCTCGCGACGGCGCTATGCCCAGCGGGGCTCCTGATGCCCGCGGCGGCGCTATGCCCAGCGGGGCTCCTGACGCTCGCGGCGGCGCTATGCCCAGCGGGGCTCCTGACGCTCGCAGCGGCGCTGCCGGTGGAAGAAATCGCGGCAATAGCTCAGGACAGATGGTCACTGTCGAAGTGGGTCTCCATGATGAGAGCAGCATTGAAATTGTCAGCGGACTCCATGAAGGGGACCAGGTGATCATCCCTACCGTAATCTCTACGAAAACCGGAACAACCAGCACGGAAACGGAAACTAGAGGTGGTATGGGCGGTATGGGTGGCGCTGGCTTCGGCGGCAGTGGCTTTAGTGGGGGTGGCGGCTTCACCGGAGGTGGCGCTGGTGGTATGGGGAGCGCACCAGGTGGTGGCGGAGGTGGCGGCAGATGAGTGCTTCAGCACCTCTGATCGAAGTTCACGACATGTCCCACGGCTACACAATGGCCGGAGAAACCATGACGGTCTTAAATAGCCTTTCCTTTATAATTGATCTGGGGGAGTTCGTAGCTATTATTGGTCCCTCCGGTTCTGGTAAATCAACACTCATGAATATGCTTGGTTGCCTCGATATCTCCGATGAAGGAAGTTATCTTCTAGATGGACAAGAGGTTCGCAAGTTATCCGACAATAAGCTCGCAACGATCCGCAATGAGAAGATCGGCTTTATCTTTCAAAATTTCAACCTGCTCCCCAAGCTGTCAGCCATTGAAAATGTGGAGCTGCCATTGATTTATCGTGGCCTCTCCCATCGGGAAAGAAGACAACTAGCACAGGAAGCACTCATTAAAGTAGGGCTGGAGGATCGGATGCATCACCGCCCTTCTGAGCTTTCGGGAGGACAGCAACAGCGGGTAGCGATTGCCCGGGCTATGGCGGGATCCCCCCCTATTCTACTTGCCGATGAACCAACCGGGGCACTGGATACACGGACGGGACAGGAAGTCATGCAAATGATACGTGAGTTAAATAAGCAAGGACATACCATCATCCTTATCACACATGATCTGGAAATAGCTAAACAAGCGGAGCGGATTATTCGTATTCAGGATGGCAACCTCGTGGAAGATCGGAGGAATGCGGGGTGAAATTGTACCAAAGCATGCGAATGGCCCTGAAGAGCATCAACAGCAGTAAGGTTAGAGCTTTTTTAACGATGCTTGGGATTATTATTGGAGTCTCTTCGGTCATCATTCTTGTTTCTGTTGGGCAAGGAACTACTTCACAGATCACAGAGCAGCTAAACGGACTAGGCACAAACCAACTCACTGTAAACATTACTGGCCGTGGGGCGACTACCTCTCTCACCTATGAGGAAGCCCTTGCTCTAGGGGATATAGAGGGTATAGCAAATGTAGCTCCTGTGATCAGCGGCAATGCTACAGCCAAGAATAAAACAGACAACGTTAGTGTAACTGTAGAAGGAATCACCCCCTCTTATGAGGAGGTAAAGGATTTTCATGTACAGGCAGGCCGCTTCTTGCTTGATATTGATAACGAATACCGGCAAAAGGTAGCGTTGATCGGTTCAGGTACGGCCGAAGATTTATTCGGTACAGATAATCCTGTAGGGCAGAAGGTCCAGTTAAACGGGATTAGCTATAAAATCGTTGGGCTTTTAGAAACAAAAGGCTCCAGTCTAAGTGGTTCCAACGACGATATCATACTCATTCCTATAAGCACGGCAGAACGCCAATTAAAAAGCAAAGGCGTACGTTCCATCACCATTAAGACAACTTCAGCAGATACTGTAGCAGCTGCAAAAGAAAAACTGGAAAGTACGCTTGATGCTAAATTCAATTATGCGGATAATGCTTTTAGTGTGTTTGATTCTCAGGAAATGCTGGAAACTGTCAATTCCACAACAGATACACTTTCCATGGCGCTTGCAGGCATAGCAGGCATCTCACTTTTTGTCGGCGGCATCGGAATCATGAACATCATGATCGTATCTGTCAATGAAAGAACACGTGAGATTGGTATCCGTAAAGCAATTGGTGCCAAAAAATTCGATATCCTCGCTCAATTCATGATTGAATCCATCGTGCTCAGCGGTTTGGGTGGGGTGCTTGGGGTCGGCATTGGTATCGCGGGCAGTTGGCTGCTGGGGAAATACTCTGCACTTACAGTTTCCATTGCTTGGGATATGGTACTGATTTCTTTTATTTTCTCCTTACTCATCGGCGTGATTTTTGGAATGATGCCTGCGAACAAAGCCGCACGACTTCGCCCCATTCACGCACTGCGTAACGAATAATGAATGATTAGCTGTCCTATAGTCATTAAGATGACTAAGGGCAGTTTTTTTCAGCAGCTGTAAAAGGTATCATTTATGCTCGAGTTGGGTAATAGGAACCATCGGTTTGAATATAGATAATTCAATAGGCCCATACACTAAACTTTAAATTTTGTCATTTTGATTATTATCTGAGTAAAGATTGCTCTATAAGCAGCACGTCCTATATACTTGATATACTAGAAACTACCATTTACTCACACGTACACTTTCCTATGTTTTCCCACTATGTATACAACACCTCTTTTATCCCAAAAGCACCTTCAAACATCAGTGAATGAATTAAATTACGCCTGACCATAGATTGCGTTCTGCAGGTTCTACTTAAGCAGCAATAGATTTTCTTAATCATCTTATACAGGGAGAAGATGACTGTGGCAGGATTCTTTGAGTTCAAGGTAACACGCAAACTATTCTATGTCTTCGCTGCAATCTCCGTCCTTCTGGTTGGGATCAGCGTCGCCTCGCTACTCTATTTAAATTACACGATTAATAGATTGTCAGATTCTCTTTATGATGATATATATCAGAACTCTAAGCTCATACTGAGCGCGGATCGTGATCTGCATCAAGCCGCTGTAGCCTTGCAAATCGCAATGGGTCCAAACCTAACAGCCGCAGAAGGTGAACAGTTCACTAAGGAGTTTATAGATAATAATCTTCAAGCGCAGGAACGAATAAGTGTAGCAAGATCAAATATCAACGCTATAAAAAACCCTTACAGTGATATGAAACAAAGTGGAATTATCCTTTCCGAATTAAAAAACGAGCTCAGCTCCTTCGAAACTACCATTATCAAATGGAAAAATTCAGGGTATAAGCTAATAACAGAACGGACGAAGAGCAGCTGGAACCCAGATTCATATTCTGCGCTCACCCTAAACTCGCAATTCAATGAAGCTAGGGCACATCTCGATCAAGCAGAGGACTTGATTGGCAACTACGCCTTGCAAGTAACGGATGGATTTGGAGATAAAAAAAGCGCTTTGTTCTTTCTTTATTCACTCCTCTTATTTGTGTTTCTCCTAGTTATTATTTACCTTGGACGCAAAATCATCTGGCTCCAGAATGAAATGCTGGAAGAACAAACACTCTATCAGCTTATCGGTGAAACCATGTCTGATTTCATTATTTTGACGGATCCCAACGGGTTGATTCTATATGCTTCCCCCTCACACTCCAGTATTCTAGGCTATGTGCCTAAAAAAGGAGATCCGTTATCCAACTACATACGTGAACCGGAAATTGCCTGGGCTAAATTAAAAAGTGTTGTTCAGGGAACTCCGCGTATTTCTGAACTGCGCATGCGCGGAGCAGAAGGCCAATGGGTATGGCTTGAAACTAAGGTGTCACCTGTTCTCGGCAGCCGTAAATTCCCAGCACAATTTATGCTGTTATCTCGGGAAATTACCCAGCGAAAACAATACGAAGAACGACTACATAAGCTAGCCTTCTATGACCATTTAACAGCGATTCCCAACAGGGCTCATTTCAAAATGTATATGGAGAACCTTATCACCCAACCCGAAGGACGGAGGCAAAATATTGCGCTTGCCCTGCTGGACTGTGATAGATTCAAGCAGCTAAATGATACCTTAGGCCATCTGGCTGGAGACGAATTTCTTCAGCTGCTCTCCCGTGAACTTCAGCATACGGTTAAAGGAATAGGTCAGGCCTTCCGGATCGGCGGAGATGAGTTCGCAGTTGTACTGCATCGATTCACTTCTCCAGAGATGCTTGATGAAACACTGCAGCGGTTACTTAAACTGTTCAACAAGTCTTGGTCTGTTGATAACGGGTCGAGCTTCCATACCTCCGCGAGTATCGGAGTCGCTTTATTTCCTGAACACGGAAGCAGTATTAATGAACTGCTGCGTGCCGCCGATTTGGCGATGTATCGCTCCAAAGACCATGGTGGCAATAAAGCCAATCTCTACTACGAGCTTGTGGACGAAGGGTTAGCTAACCAGACCATTGTAAAACCATAAGAGCAAATAAAAAGCTGTCTCAGGAAAAATCAACCCTGAAACAGCTTTTTTTGTATGGCCTCTAACTGCTTAACCGAAGATGATCTTCTGAAATTTCGTCAATCTCCTGATCACGATCCCGAACTAAGACCTTGGTTAACTCTCCATTCGTAGAACAATCAATGAAACGGTCTCCGTCCCCATCTTTTTCTTCCCAATCATTAAGCCGCAAAATATATCCGATAGTTTGGGTATCTGGCAGCACTTCGATGCGGGCTACTGCACGCCCGTTCTCCATATAACGGAAATCGCATTGTCCATCCTGGATTCCTGTATCCCAAACCCAAAGATTCCAGCCTTGGTAATTCTGATCTGGGCGTTCATAATGTATTTCGATGATTTTAGAGCGTGGGGCTGGCTCACCACATTCATCATAAAGGACCATCATCGACAACCCTTCCACCTCTACCTCATTGCCTTCGATTCTGCGGATGGCTTCTATCCCGGCACTGGTATGGTCTACTACTACGTTCCAACTATCAGCAACCTCAGGAAGTGATACCGACATCCGGTCATTATTAGCATTGAAGACAACGGTAATATTGTTCCAGAGATCGCCTCCTGCATGGCTTCTAAGCAGATACGATACTATTCCGCCATCACAACGCAGAAATTCTAAGGAGCGTTCAATTTCCTGGCGGCCATGCAGACGAAATGCCGGATGTGTACGCCGCAGCTCGATCAGACCTTTATAATATTGAAATACGGGCTTAAATGCGCTTTTCATATTCCAGCGGATCGAGTTGACCGCATCACCGCTGCGGTAGCTGTTATGATCTCCAAATTTACTGCGCAGGAGCTCATCTCCTGCATGCAGGAAAGGAATCCCCTGCGAGGTCAGAATCATTCCGTTAGCAAGCAAGGATCGACGTACAGTTTCATTACCGAGAATATTCTCCTGATCTACATTCACGTATGGATTGGCAAGGGCCACTGCCTCTTCCAGATCTTCGTTATCCATGTTAGCGATTACCGGAAAATCAGCTTCCTGACTCCCTCCTTGAACGATAAGCATCTTATCCCATAAATTCAAATTATCATGGGCAGTTACATAGTTCACCGATTCCACAGGCGAGTCCGTAAACTCATGAATTGCTCCTTTAATTCCGGCTGCAATAGCACCTTCTTTGCCGTATTCGCCTGTCACGAACCCTCTTCCGAAGCCATCACTATCCCCTTTGATTGCTGAACGGAAGTTATCGTTGAAGACAGCATAGCCCTTGCCCCGTTGTACACCTTTTAGCGTTTTAGTGGCCAGCGGAGAATCTCCACCCGTCCAAGGTTCACCGTAAAGCAACAGATTCGGATTCACTTCTAGCCGAAGCTCTTCGGTAATCTCCCGCATGGTAACACTGTCCATCAGTCCCATTAGATCAAACCGGAAACCATCCATATGATATTCCGAAGCCCAATAAGATAAGGAGTCCTTAATAAATTTACGGACCATCGGACGTTCTGTAGCCAGCTCATTGCCAACCCCGGAGCCATTCGACAAACGTCCCGTAAAATCGCGGCGATAGAAATAATCTGGGACAAGCGGCTCAAAGGGGCCATTCTCCACAGCATACGTATGGTTGTAAACGACATCCATAATTACCGCGATCCCGCGGCTGTGTAAGGCCTGCACCATCTCTTTAAATTCACGAATCCGCAAGCCAGGATTGGCAGGATCGGTGCTGTAAGATCCTTCAGGTACATTATAATGCTGGGGATCATACCCCCAATTGTAGTCCACATTAGCTATGGAGGAACCCCGATTGACCACCTTCAGCTCATCCACGGTCTGAAAATCAAATACCGGCATCAGATGTACATGGGTAATCCCTAATTCAGCCAGATGATCAATCCCCACTGTATTTCCTGCCGAATCCTTTAATCCAAATTCGGTAAATGCTTTGAATTTACCCTTATAATGCATACCTGAGCTCTCATGTGAGGAGAAGTCACGAACATGCAGTTCATAAATCACTGCGTCGGCAGGATGCTGTAACGGAGGCGCTACATCCTGATCCCAATGTTCTGGATTCGTATCCTGCAAATTAACGATTGCTGATCTTAAACCATTTGCAGATACCGCTGTTGCATAAGGATCTACTGCTTCCGTCACATTGCCATCTGCAAAAACAGCACGGTACATATAATATTTCCCTTTTAGATCACCTGATAACTTGGTCTGCCAGACTCCACCATTACTACGCTGCATATATACAATACGTCCATTGTCCATAGCACTCTTAGGTGACTCAGTATTCAGTTGATGCCCACCTGTTTCGTACAGTACTAGGGACACAGCAAGTGCCGTAGGTGCCCAGACTTTAAATACACTGTACTCCGTTGAATACGTCAAGCCTAAATCCTTGCCCTCGTAGACTTCCATCATCAATTCTGCATTTATATAATTTTTACTCATGAATTAACACCATCCTATGGCTCCCCACCTAACCCTGTGGGGTTGCTTATAAGTCCATATATTACCAATTCATTTCATATTAATACTTGCACAGCGCTGCAAGTCGGCAAATGGAGTATAAACTTTCTATGGATCCTTACTATTATATGTACGACATATTTATAGGTTTGGGTTCCTTATCGACTTTATGCTCATTACTAATACTATCGGTATAGACATCTGCGCAATAAAGAAAATAAACAGTGAACAGTAAATGAGGTCGAATTACAGAAAATTATAGGTTAAAAAACATAAAAAAGCCGACCTCCAGCCATCGGAAGTCGGCAATAGTAGTTGGAAAAACAGTAGAACGCTAAAACGGATTAATGCATGCGTAAAAAGTTACTTAGCGATACTTTGAACAAGCGCAGCGACTTCTTCAGCCGTGCCAAGCTGCAACGCTTTTGCAGCCAAATCCTTCATGTCGGCAGCCGACAATTTAGAAATTTGACTACGCGCTGGCAAAATGGAAGTTGCACTCATGCTGAATTCGTCGAGACCAAGACCCAGTAGCAGCGGAATAGCTGTTGCGTCACCAGCCATTTCACCACACATCCCCGTCCATTTACCTTCTGCATGGGCTGCATCAATTACATTTTTGACCAAACGCAGGATGGCTGGATTGTAAGGCTGATACAGGTAAGATACCTGTTCATTCATACGGTCCGCAGCCATTGTATATTGAATAAGATCATTCGTACCGATACTGAAGAAATCAACTTCCTTAGCAAACTGGTCAGCCAGTACAGCAGTTGATGGAATCTCAACCATTATGCCAAGCTGAATGTTGTCTGATACTTCCTTACCTTCTTCCCGAAGCTTAGCTTTCTCTTCGAGCAAAAGATCACGTGCAGCACGGAATTCACCAAGCGTAGCTATCATAGGGAACATAATGCGAAGATCCCCGTGAACACTTGCTCTTAGTAATGCGCGTAATTGAGTACGGAAAATATCCTGACGATCCAGGCAAAGACGGATCGCACGGAAACCAAGGAAAGGATTCATTTCCTTCGGAAGGTCAAGATAAGGCAGCTCTTTATCGCCACCGATATCCAGGGTACGTACGACTACCGGCTTACCCTTCATGTTCTCAAGTACAGTACGGTAGGCGTTATATTGAATTTCCTCAGAAGGCAGCTTATCGCGACCCATGTAAAGGAACTCAGTGCGGTACAGACCTACACCTTCGCCACCATTCTCAATGACACCATTCACATCATTTGGTGTACCAATATTGGCAGCTAGCTCAACATGTTTACCGTCTGCTGATACTGTAGGTTCGTCGCGAAGTTTCTTCCATTCTGCGATTTGCAAGTCGTAAGCTTCCTGCTTGCGAGTGTACTCTGCCACTTCAGCTTCGCTAGGATTGATCAGAACGTCTCCGTTCAGACCATCGACAATCACCAAATCGCCAGAATTCACTTCTGACAGAACCGTTTTAGTTCCAACAACCGCTGGAATTTCCAAAGAACGGGCCATAATTGCAGAGTGAGAAGTCCGTCCACCGATGTTCGTTGTGAAGCCTTTAACGAACTTACGATTAAGCTGTGCTGTATCCGATGGTGTTAGATCTTGAGCAATCACGATTACTTCTTCACTGATTTCTGCAGGACTTACATAATGAATGCCCAGCAGGTGGTTCAGCAAGCGCTTGGTAACATCACGCATATCAGCTGCACGTTCCTGCAGATAGGCACTCTTCATATTTTCAAACATCTCAATGAATTGCGTAGCCACTTCGTTTAGCGCATAGTCCGCGTTAACCGATTCCTCACGGATTTTATCAATTACAGGATTGATCAGCTCTGGGTCATCAAGAATAAGCAGATGTGATTCGAAAATCTCAGCCTTCTTCTCCCCCAGCTCTGCCAAAGTACGCTCTTTAATCGTTTGCAGCTCCACTCTTGATTTGGCGAGTGCATCATTCAACTTAGCGACTTCTGCTTCAGTATCACTGATACTTGTCTTCGTAATCGTATAATCCGGATGTTTCAGGATAAAAGCACGGGCTACTGCAATCCCTGCTGAAGCCGCGATTCCTGAAATCTTATTCATGGATTTCCCCTAGCCCTTCTTTAATCATTACTTCTTGAAGAGCGTTCAAAGCTTCTGCTTCTTCGCTTCCTTCAGTAATCAAAGACAAAGTATCTCCAGCTTCAAGACCCAATGACAATACGCCAAGAATGGATTTCAAAGTTACTTTTTTACCTTTAGCTTCTGCATATGCTTCTGTACCTTTGAATTTTGTTGCTGTATTTACCAAGGCAGTTGCTGGACGTGCGTGAATTCCATCTTCATCGACAATTCTGAATGTTTTTTGCATAATATTATCCAACTCGCTTTCTGTTATTAAAGTATTTTAAATTTATAGTGAAAGCTTCGCTTCCTTGTATGAACAAGGAAGCATCGGCCCTTGCACTTTTACTGAATCGTAATGATGTCTTGGTCTCCTATAGAAACCTTACCCGGCTTCTTCAATGTTACAGAAGAGCCTTCTGGTAAATTAGAGAAAATAACAGGTGAGATTACAGAAGGTGCATGTGCTTTTACATACTCTAAATCCACTTCCATAATCGGTTGTCCAGCCGCTACAAGATCGCCCTCTTCAACTAATACCGTGAAGCCTTGACCTTTAAGCTTAACCGTATTAACCCCAATATGAACGAGCACTTCCTTGCCTCCGTCAGACATAATACCGATGGCATGTTTGCTCGGGAACACGTTAAATACCTTACCGTAAACCGGTGAAGCAATCTTCCCATCTTCGGATAGGAACGCGAAGCCGTCGCCCGTCATTTTTTGGGAGAATACTGGATCTGGCACCTCTGTGATATCCAACAATTCACCGTTTACTGGAGATACGATATCTTCCTTGATAATCGCTTCACCAGCTTCACCTGCCTGTTGTTCTTCTTCTGGCTCTGGAGTAACCACTACTGGAGCTGCTGAAGCCGCAGGTGTCTTTCCGTTAATCACATCTTGAATCTGCGATTTAATGGTATCTGAACGTGTGCCAAAAATCGCTTGAACGTTATTACCCACTTCGAGCACACCTGATGCACCAAGTTTCTTAAGACGGTTCTTGTCTACGCCTGCCTTATCTTTAACTTCAACACGAAGGCGGGTAATACAAGCATCTAGATGAGTGATGTTTTCTTTACCACCTAGAGCGGACAAAATGTTCCGCGGTAGATCATCACCGGCTCTGGAGACAGACTCCGTATTCACTTCTTCTTCTTCATTCGTATCTTCTTCACGACCCGGTGTCATAAGATTGAATTTCCGAATTACAAACCGGAAGCCGAAGTAATAAATTAAGGCAAGGACCAGACCTACCGGAATGACCAGCCACCAAGCTGTACGGTTCGGGATAATACCGAAGAGCACAAAATCGATAAAGCCACCCGAGAATGTCATGCCGATTTTAACATCCAGAATATGCATAGTCATAAAGGACAGACCTGCAAACACAGCATGTACAGCGAACAGCAATGGAGCCACGAATAGGAACGAGAATTCGAGCGGCTCAGTAATCCCTGTCAAGAACGATGTCAATGCCGCGGAAATCATCAAACTTCCGACGATCTTTTTATTCTGAGGTTTAGCTTCATGATAGATAGCCAAAGCCGCTGCTGGAAGACCAAACATCATGAATGGATATTTACCTGTAGTAAATGTCCCTGCTGTGAAGTCTACTCCATCGCGAAGCTGCTGCATGAAGATCCGTTGGTCACCACGTACCAATTCTCCAGCTTTATCAACGTAGGTACCAAATTCATACCAGAATGGAGAGTAGAAAATGTGATGCAGTCCAAAAGGAATGAGCGAACGCTCGATCGTTCCGAAGATAAACGCTGCAAGCGTTTTGTTCGTATCAATCATACTTTGTGACACATAGTTCAGACCATGTTGAATAGGTGGCCATACTATTGTTAGTAACAAGCCCAAGATTAGAGCTGTTACCGCCGTCATGATCGGTACGAAACGTTTACCTGCGAAGAAACCCAGGTAAGAAGGAAGCTCAATTTTGAAGAATCGCTTGTACATGGCCGAAGCCAATATCCCGACGAGTATACCTCCAAACACCCCTGTTTGCAGTGTTGGAATCCCTAATACGCTGGCATACGAGAAGTCGCCTTGGCTCAGGACGTAATCATTAACGCCAATAACTGTACCCATCGTAATGTTCATTACGAGGAAACCGATAATGGCAGCTAGACCCGCAACACCTTCACCGCCGGCTAAACCTATCGCAACCCCCACCGCGAAGAGTAAGGCTAGATTATCAAATACAATTTGTCCTGAGTTCATCAATACGTTGGCAACAGCCTGAACAACATGGTTCTCCAGTGCTGGAACATATTGCAGGAAGTCTGGGTTTACCAGCATGTTTCCTATTCCAAGAAGCAAACCTGCCGCAGGCAGAATAGCTACTGGAAGCATCAGAGCTTTACCAACTCTTTGTAAAACACCAAACAACTTTTTAAACATTTAGGTTACTCCTTTCATTAATTTCACTAAAACAGATGCCAAAAAAGGCATGAGCAACACAGTATAGGAGTTGTAATCTAACGCTATCGTTAGATTGCCCCAAGAAGGGGGTTAACAACCAAAATACTGTAATTCACTCATGCCTGATCGAATCAGTTACACGCTCGATATTCTGTTTTGTTGATGACAGTGAACATTGTAGCATCGTTTTTTTTAAGTAGCAAGCGTTTTTTTTGAAACCATGATTTGTTACAACTTTTGCACTTTAAGGAGCTTCACCATTCTTGTCCATATCTTGTTCGTCCACTTTTTTCTGGGCAATACGCTGCAGGTGAATCGTCAAATAACTTACCTCAGCTTGATACACAGGAATTCGCACACGCTGTTCGATAACTTTTGTTAATTTCCAAGCCAACGAATACATCTCAGGATACTCCCGTTTCATTAGTCCATCCAGGGTTGAGGTCTCTTGTACCGCCTCTCCACGGCGTAATCTTTCTAGAACAAATCGCAGATGGGTTACCAGTCTTGAGTAATCAAGTGAATCACGTGGGATTCGATAGTCCAGATAATTCTCGACTAATCCAACCAGCTCTCCAATCAAGAGAGAATGTTGTCTAACCTCGGAAATTTGCCTATTACTAAGTGCGCTGACAATATGAAGAGCCACAAAACCTATCTCATCCACCGGCAATTCCACGCCCATAGCCTCATTGATCCGTCCAATCGCATATTCTGCCATCTTATATTCCTCAGGATAAATCTCCTTAGTTTCATACAAAAATGGATTATGAATTGGGATATCTTGTTCAAAACGACGGATAGCAAAGGAAATATGGTCGGTAAGTGCAATGTGAATATGCTCATTAAGCGGCTGACGGCTACAATGCATAATATGTAATACTATTTCTTGAACGACCTCAATCAACTTCTCATCCACTTGGGGAAGAAGCTGTTTATATTGTTCCTGTTCCTCCTGGCTACGAAGAATAAACATCTTCTCCACGGAGGATAGATTAATCTGATCACGCAGCTTGCGGTTAAACCCTATCCCTTTACCGATAACTACAACCTCGGAATATTGAGGATGCTGGGCAATGATAACGTTGTTATTCAACACCTTCGCCACTGTTATGCTACTCATTTTTGACACCTCTTTTATTTCTAAACACCTAACTTCCAGCAGCATACGCAATAAGAAATCGTACGATGAACACAAGCTTTGCTACCATCATAACACCAAGAATTGCATATTAGAAGAACACTCTGTGTCCTTACTAAGCTAGTAGATCAGAGTGAACAGCCTTAAAGGCTTTTATTTTACCTGAAAAAATCTTTAAACACCAGTGAAAGCGTCGATGTCTGTATATACAATAATTCCCACGGGATGCCGATAAGCTATAAGCTTCATCAAAAATCACCTGTCAACGCAGGAGCTTTTTATCATGTTGTCTAATTTAGATCAAAACAGATCAAAACATAAAGATTAAGGTATGACCAGCAGCTTTGCCAGTCATACCTTAAGTAAATTAAATCAATATAAATTGCATTAAACTATTTTTCCTTTTGTTCAGGCACAGAAGTTAAAGTCTCGCTGGCTGTACTAGATGTTACTGATGGCTGAATATAAGTTGCAGGTGTAGCTGGTGCAACAGGTGCGACTTGTGCGACTGGTGTAACTGATGCTCCTTTGCTTCCGGAAGCTTTAGAGGTCAACCCCTTGATCAGTGCCTCTACATCAATCCCTGAGACGCTCTTCAACATCTCTGGAGCGGTGGACATTAGCTGAGTCACATAATTGCTGACCCGGGCTGCACCTTCCCCGTTACCGGTATCTACAACGGTAAGTTTATCAATAGATGCCAGCGGCTTCGCAATTTGGCCAGCCAAATCAGGCAGCATTTTGACGATGATATCGAGCACCGCTGCTTCGCCGAATTTCTGGAAAGCTTCCGCCAGTTTCTCTTTGGCTTCTGCTTCCGCTAGACCACGCAACCGGATAACCTCAGCATCCGCTGTACCTTTAGCCAGCTCTGCATCCGCCATCGCTTGACCTTCAAGACGCTTCTGCTCAGATGTCGCTTTAGCTTGCGTTTCAATACTATATTGCAAGGCATCTGCCTCACGCATTCTCTTCGCCTTATCGGCTTCCGCCGCTTGCTCTACTGCATAACGATCCGCTTCTGCTTTTTTCTTCACTTCAGCATCATACTGCTTCTCGCGAACTTGAATTTCTTTGGCTTGCAAATCGATTTCACGTTCCTTACGTACCAGCTCAACCTTCATCTGTTCTTCAACAACGGTCTGCTTTGCACGTGCCTCTTGAATATGATAAGCCTGATCGGCTTCCGCTTTCGCTGTATCCTGATCCCGTTTAAACGCAGCCACCTTAAGCTGGTTTTCCTTGGAGGCTTCGGCAATATTCGTATCCCGCAGCAGCTCAGCTTTTTGCCCTTGCTCTTCTGCGTTTGCCTTTTGAATTCTCGCATCCCGCACTGCTTCTGCTTCAGCGATCTCTGCATCCCGCTTCACAGCAGCTATCCGCGGTTTACCTAGTGCCTCTAGATATCCATGTTTGTCTCGCACATCCTTGATGGTAAAGGAAACAATTTGCAGACCCATTTTCTTAAGATCACGCGCCGCCACGCCTTGAACCTCTTGCGCAAAGCGGTCACGGTTACGATATACTTCCTCAACGGTCATCGAACCGAGAATGGCCCGCAGATGACCTTCAAGAACTTCTTGTGCTTCGCTCTTCAGTGCTTCAATCGGTTTGCCCATAAATTGCTCAGCAGCTGTCGCCACATCTTCCGTTGAGCTACCCACTTTAATGATCGCTACGCCGTCGGCAATAACCGGAACCCCTTGTTCGGTGTATACTTCCGGGGTCGTCACATCGAGTTTATGAGAAAGAAGCGACATAAATTCAGCCTTCTGAAAGACTGGGAGTATAAAGGCCCCGCCCCCGCGTACAATCTTTATTTTACGACCAGAACCATCGTCTGAAATATGATTTTTCCCCAAGAACGACCCCGTTACGATCATCCCTTCATCGGGTCCAACCGTTTTGTAACGTGCCCAGAATGCGATACCTAGCACAAACAAGACAGCAACGACAACAGCAGGGACTAACAAATACTCAGGAATACCGAACATTAAAGATCCACTCCTCTTCTCTTTTCGAATTCTGACACCAATGCAACGCCTTCTCTAACCTCCACTACAACAACTTTAATCCCTGCCGGAAGCAGCTCATGATCAAAGCTTGCTGCCGTATGCAGGCTATTGCCGGCGCCAAACTTTACCATAATCTCACCATAACCAGTGGCGGGAACAGGAATTGTGATTTCCCCGATCTTGCCAGGCAGATCACTCATTGAGAAACCATTGGACATTTCGCTTTTTTCCATGGGCTTAACCACCCCTAGATACATAAGTACTCCCAAAAAAGCGGCGGCTAACAAAGACAAAGCAATGATCGCCCCAGCTTCCAGAGCGCTGTACCGGGTTAGAAGAATGCCCGCTCCGCCGAACACGGTTATTCCTCCTGCCAGTACGGTGGGATTCAGAAAATCTACGGATACGAAATCAAAGACCCCATGCAAGGCATCTCCGATCACATCGCCCACCAGGACGCTGACTATGGCAAATATGACGCCTAGCGCCAAGCAGCCTAAATACAGCGTTTGCATTTTTGTTTCCTCCTGTCTTCAATCAGGACTGTCATATTACATTAAACGTACAAAGTAGGTCCTTGGTTTCACAATCTTTGGATATTCACCCAAATAAGTTCCATTCAGAGGATAAGCATGCTCACATTGGCACTATTTTATTACATGTGCTGGGGCTGTCCTAAAGGCCGTTCAATAGTTGGGGGAGCGCGGATTTTTGTTGGTAACACTCTGGCGCATATGAAGAGGCTATGTTGCTTTCGCGCCTCGGCACCTCGGCCTATCGGACTCAGCAGACCCTATTCGCCGATTTATCCGACATTTGGTATGCTATCGGACCGCATAGTCCCTATTGGCATAAAAACCAGCAAATATAAGACCCTTTCGGAGCAATAGTGTCTCTGGTGTCCGAAAGTTTGCTCAAAAGGCTGAAAATTCACAAATAACGTCAGCTGGGTCCGTAGGGTAGGCGTGTATTGGTAGAGGAATCAGTCGTGAGGAGATCTTACAAACCCTAGTTGGTTAGGTAACACTCTCGCGCGTGTGAAGAGGCTATGCTGCTTACGCACCTCGGCCCATCGGACTCAGCAGACCCTATTCGCCGATTTATCCGACATTTGGTATGCTATCGGACCGCATAGCCCCTATTGGCATAAAAACCAGCAAATACAAGACCATTTCGGAGCAATAGTGTCTCTGGCGTCCGAAAACTTGCTCAAAACACTGATAATTCGCATATAACGTCAGCTGGGTCCGTAGGGTAGGCGTATATTGGTAGAGGAGTCAGTCGTGTGGGGATCATACAAACCCTAGTTGGTTAGGTAACACTCTCGCGCGTATGAAGAGGCTATGCTGCTTACGCACCTCGGCGCCTCAGCACCTCGGCCTATCGGACTCAACAGACCCTATTCGCCGATTTATCCGACATTTGGTATGCTATCGGACCGCATAGCCCCTATTCGCATGAAAATCAGCAAATATAAGACCATTTCGGAGCAATAGTGTCTCCGGTGTCCGAAAGTTTGCTCAAAAGGCTGAAAATTCGCATATAACGTCAGCTGGGTCCGTAGGGTAGGCGTGCATTGGAAGAGGAATCAGTCGTGTGGGGATCTTACAAACCCTAGTTGGTTGGGTAACACTCTCGCGCATATGAAGAGGCTATGCTGCTTTCGCACCTCGGCCCATCGGACTCAGCAGACCCTATTCGCCGATTTATCCGACATTTGGTATGCTATCGGACCGCATAGTCTCTATTGGCATGAAAATAAGCAAATATGAGACCATTTCGAAGCAATAGAGTCTCTGGTGTCCGAAAACTTGCTCAAAAGGCTGAAAATTCGCAAATAACGTCAGCTAGGTCCGTAAGACTCCCGAGGACGGTCGACGGATTAGATTACGGGTGCGAACAGTGATTGATGAGGTGCGATCAGCGGCAGTGAGGTGCGATCAGCGGCAGTGAGGTGCGGTCAGCCGCAGCGAAGGTGCGGTCAGCGGCAGCGGAGGTACGCCAGCGGCAGCGGAGGTTCGCCAGCGGCAGCGGAGGTTCGCCAGCGGCAGCGGAGGTTCGCCAGCGGCAGCGGAGGTACGCCAGCGGCAGCGGAGGTACGCCAGCGGCAGCGGAGGTACGCCAGCGGCAGCGGAGGTACGGCCAGCGGCAGCGGAGGTACGCCAGCGGCTGCGGAGGTTCGCCAGCGGCAGCGGAGGTTCGCCACCGGCAGCGAAACCTTGGGATGAGAACGACCGAAAAGTATAGCAAGAGGAGCAAGTCACACTAGACCATAAACACAAAGAAGCGAATCCTCCATAACGGAGGATTCGCTTCTTTGACATTCTATTGCGACTTCTAGAATAAAGACAAATGGTCTCTTTCCGTAGAAGAATTTACTTACAAAGCCATTTTATAAATCTCAACTACATCTTCACGCTCAAGCTTGCGGAAATTACCAAATGCTCCGAAACGAACAGCCTTGTCAGCCATACTGCCGATCTCGCTGTCATCAATATCATAATCTCCGAGCGTCTTCGGCGCACCGATGGAATCCCAGAAATTACGCAGAGCCTCAATACCCTCCAGCCCGATTTCTTCATCAGTTTTGCCAGCAGGTTCAACTCCGAACACATTTACTGCAAGCTGACGGAAACGCGCAGGGTTTGTGCTGAGATTATATTTCATCCATTGCGGGAACAGAATCGCCAAACCTCCGCCATGCGGAATATCGTATACAGCCGACACTGCATGCTCGATATTATGAGTCGCCCAATCCCCGGCGAAACCCATGCTGACCATTCCGTTAAGCGCCATCGTACCGCAGTACATAATGGTCTCACGCAGCTCGTAGTTATTCAGATCTTCGATAAGCTTCGGAGCGGTTTCAATTACAGTGCGCAGCAACGTTTCACAGAACCCGTCTTGTACCGGTGTATTGCCGTCTGTATGGAAATAGTGCTCCAGTACATGTGACATGATGTCCACCATGCCATAAACGGTCTGATCACGTGGCAGAGAAAAAGTGTTCTCTGGATCAAGAATCGAGAATGCCGGGTAGGCATGCACGCTGCCCCAGCCCATTTTTTCCTTAGTAACCTCGTTTGTGATTACGGAGCCGTTATTCATTTCAGATCCCGTAGCAGCCATTGTCAGCACTGTACCCAGTGGAAGCGCGTCTTGGGCCGCTGCTTTACGCTCTACAAAGTCCCACATATCACCATCATATTTGGCTCCAACAGCAACAGCTTTTGCGCAGTCCAATACGCTTCCGCCCCCTACTGCGAGAACAAGGTCAATATTATGCTCCCGGCACAGCTCTACGCCTTTATGTACTGTGGAAAGACGTGGATTGGGTTCTACTCCAGAGAGTTCAGTCACTGTAGCGCCTATTGAACTCAGCTCAGCAACTACTTTATCGTACAGACCACTGCGCTTGATACTGCCGCCACCGTACATCAAAAGCACATTTTTACCGTACTTAGGAACCTCCGTCTTCAAGGCTTCAAGGGTACCCTGTCCAAAAATCAGCTTGGTAGGATTATAAAATTCAAATTTACGCATATGTGTAAACCTCCAGTAGTTAATTCATAATGTCTTACTCCTTCGTATTATAAACCTCTGATTACCTGCATTCAAATTAGGTGGCTGCGTTTCGTCATTCCGAATAAAAAAAGATGCCCCAAGCCCATAGGCTTGAGGACATCCTTAAATCCAAACTCACTTACAAAGCGCCGAAGCTTGTTACGAAACGGCGGAAAGCCGCTTGACCTTCTGGAGTCCGTTTGTAAACGCCAGCGTGTTCAAGAATATGCGTAAACTTGATGCCAACTTCGTTCTGCACAATCTTGAGCGCTTCCTCGTGTTGCAGTGCAGTTCCGAATCGCTCCACCAGCTCCTGAATCCAAGCCGCATGCTGCGCAAGAGAATGACTAGGGTCATTCTTCACCGCTTCTAACAGCGCTTGATCTCCTGCAAGAATACCTGCGATGGAATCGAGTTCTTCCTTCAAACGGCCCGGCAGAATCGCCAGTCCCATAACTTCGATCAAGCCGATGTTTTCTTTCTTGATATGATGCATTTCCCGGTGCGGATGAAAAATCCCTTCAGGATATTGCTCATTAGTCCGGTTATTCCGCAGCACAAGATCCATCTCGAAGCTGCCGTCCTCGGCCCGGCGGACGATAGGAGTAACGGTATTATGAGGTTGTACTTCACCGTCAACCTCACTAAAGGCTAGCACTTCAGCCTCTGGATCGCTGTAGGCTTTCCAAGCTTCATAAAGCGCATTTCCGCATTCCAATAGAACCGCAGGATCTTCTCCATTTAAACGTAATACGGACATCGGCCATTTTACGATATTAATGCTGACACCCGGATAAGAAGCATGTGTAAATGTATCTTCCTTAGGCGCTTTTTGAATCGGGAATGTGTGGCGTCCGCCCTGAAAATGGTCATGCGTCAGAATAGAGCCGCCAACAATCGGTAAGTCTGCATTGGAGCCAATAAAATAATGCGGGAATGATTCCACGAAGCTAAGCAGCCGCTTCAAGGTATCCTTGGTAAGCTTCATTGGCACATGATCATGATGGAATACAATACAGTGCTCATTGTAGTAAACATATGGCGAGTATTGGAAGAACCATTTTTCATTATTCAGGTTAAGCGGAATGATACGCAAGTTCTGGCGTGGCGGATGATTGATCCGTCCGGCATAACCTACATTCTCACGGCACAGCAGACATTTCGGATAGACTGGCGGCGGGAGCAGCCGAGCCATTGCGATTTCCTTCGGATTTTTCTCAGGCTTGGACAAATTGATCGTCATTTCAATGTCTCCGTACGGCGAATCCTGCAGCCAGTAGACATTCTTCGAGATCCGATCCATCCGAATATAGTTCGAATCAATGCTCAATTTATAAAAACGATCTGTAGCCGCGGAGATGCCTTTTTCAGCGGTCAGACTATAGAACTCAGCATTT
The DNA here is from genome assembly GCF_037992965.1 of Paenibacillus sp. FSL E2-0190. Taxonomy (NCBI): domain Bacteria; kingdom Bacillati; phylum Bacillota; class Bacilli; order Caryophanales; family Paenibacillaceae; genus Paenibacillus; species Paenibacillus sp. FSL E2-0190. Next base: position 1,901,069 of record NZ_CP150306.1, on the reverse strand, counting down.
ACATCCGAAGGACGGGCCATGAGAAGTCCCATAATCTTGGCATCCAGCAAGTCACGGTAAGTGTCACTATTCTCTGGGATCAATCCGATATCAAAACCATAATCAATCAGTGCATCGAGTGGAGCCTGCGGCCCTTCCAATGGACTTTGATCGATGTCACCTACATGCGGCTCACTGAAACCGAACTGTTCGAGCAGCACATTACGGCTATAATCTTCATCGGATGGAGCTATAAGCTGCTGGCGCAGTGCGAACAGAACAAGCTGCTCAATCGCATGTAATGCTTTCTGGCCAGCAGGTGAAATCTTATTCTCGTTGTGCATTTTAATTCTCCTTAAGTAGGGTCTCAAGTTCAAGATAAGCTAACCTAAAGTCCCTTATTCTCCGTATCCTTGCGGATTGGCAGAGTGCCAGTTCCATGCACTTTGAATGATATCTTCCAAATCTGCATGCTGCGGGTTCCATCCAAGGACGCTACGCGCTTTGTCAGAGGAAGCTACCAGCACAGCCGGATCGCCGGCACGGCGTTCTTGAATGACTACAGGAATTTCAAGTCCAGTAACCTTCTTCGCCGTTTCAATCACCTGTTTTACCGAGAATCCAAGTCCATTGCCCAGGTTGAAAATATTGCTGCTGCTTCCGCTGCGCAGGTAAGTTACCGCACGAACATGGGCGTCAGCCAGATCGCTGACATGGATGTAGTCGCGCACACAAGTACCGTCTTCTGTAGGATAGTCATCTCCGAAAACTGCGATACTGTCACGTTGCTTCAAGGCCGTTTGCAATACCAGCGGCACCAAATGACTTTCTGGACGATGGTCTTCACCGATTTTGCCACTGGCATGTGCACCAGCTGCATTGAAGTAACGCAATGCTACGTATTTGATGCCCAGTACTTTATCAAACCAAGCCATCATCCGTTCCATGGTCAACTTAGTTTCTCCATACACATTGGCTGGTTCAGTGCGGTCTGTTTCTTCAATCGGCACCTTTTCCGGTTCGCCGTAGGTTGCGGCTGTGGACGAGAATACGATCTTGTTCACGCCCGCTTTTTGCATAGCTTCTAGAAGACACTGTGTACCATATACGTTGTTGTCGTAATATTTTACAGGGTCCTTCATGCTTTCTCCGACCAAAGAGCTTGCAGCAAAATGGATAACCGCTTCAATCTCATTTTCAGCGAACAGCTTACCCAGCAGTTCTTTATCACGCAGATCACCTTCGTACAGCTTGCCACCCAGCAACGCCTCACGATGCCCTGTTAGCAGATTGTCGAGGACCACCACTTCTTCGCCACGATCCAGCAGCTCCGCTACAGTATGAGACCCAATATACCCTGCTCCACCTGTTACTAAAATCGCCATCTGATTACACTCCCTTCAATTCTTGGACACCATTACCGATGCCGCAAACGTAGAACTCGCCAACCAAACCAGATCTTGTGGTATAGGCTTCACCAACTTCACGAATAAAACGTTCTATATCATCTTCATGTACCAAAGATACTGTACAGCCTCCGAAACCCGCGCCAGTCATACGGGAACCGAGTGTACCTGGGATGCGCCCAGCTTCTTCAACCATAATATCAAGCTCTGCACAGCTAACTTCATACAAATCGCGCAAGGATGCATGCGAATCATTCATGAACTGTCCAAACTGCTTCAGATCATTGTTTTTTAATACCTCAACGGAATCTAGCACGCGTTGATTCTCTTCCACAACATGGCGAGCGCGGCGTCTTACAATTTCGTCTGTGATTTTATCTTGATGTGCTTCGAACTGTTCACGATTAAGCTGTGCCAGATAAGCTAGTGAAGGCACTTCTTTTTGCAAAATAGCCAATGCCTCATCACACTGCTGACGGCGTTCATTGTACTTGGAATCTACAAGCCCTCTGCGTTTGTTCGTGTTGCCGATAACCAATTTGTATGAACCTGTGATGAACGGTACCAAATTGTACTCAAGTGTGTCGCACATCAGCAGGATCGCATGATCGCGTTTGCCGTTAGCAACTGCGAACTGATCCATAATTCCGGAGTTTACACCTACGTACTGGTTCTCAGCACGCTGGGACAAAAGTGCAATCTCAACAGTGTCTGTATCGCCACCTTCGAGAGTCAGGAACGCATAAGCAGTAACGACTTCAAGAGAGGCCGAGGAGGACAAGCCTGCTCCATTCGGAATATCGCCATGGAACAGCAGATCGTACCCTTTGGATACTGGTGTGCTTTTCTTATCCAGCTCAACCATTACCCCAATCGGATAGTCAATCCATTCACCCGTTTTGGCCTTGCCAATTTCGCTATAATCAATAGAAGCTTCGTAAGGAAAATTAGTTGATGCAAAATTCACTTTGCTGTCACTACGTGGACGCACAATCAGCGTTGTACCGAATTCCAAAGCTGCGGGAAGTACATACCCGCCGTTATAATCCAAGTGCTCTCCGATGAGATTGACACGACCTGGTGCATAAAACACCTTAGCCTCTTCCCCGCTCACCCCATATTTTTCAATAAATTTGTTATTAAGTTCCTGTATGCTCATTAATGCCACTCCATCCTTTCGCTGCTTCAGCCAGTGGGAATTAGTAAAGCGTTCTTTATGTACTCATTATAATAGATTCATTCATCCTCTGATAATGCAATCATGTGTGTAATGTATGGATAAATGTGACTTCCCATAATATAATAATTACATATATTACTGTTACTCTCTAAACTATAAGCCATTAAATGACATTAACACAAGAAAGGCTGTCCCAAATGGAGCATACTTATTCCGTAGGATCCAATCCAGTGTATTACGATAAACAGAACCTTCATGTACTGTTTGCCGGCCAGAGTCAGACCCTGCCCATGCATCAAGCTGGACCCAAGATCTATGATTATTATCTGCTGCATTTCATAGAATCTGGATCGGGCGTTTTCCGTACAGAACATCATAAATATGAGTTGGGTAAAGGGGACTGCTTCTTGATCCATCCGGGACAATTAGTCAGTTACGTCTCGGATAAAGACCAGCCCTGGTGCTATCGCTGGGCAGCTTTTACTGGCAGCGAAGCTGACGATCTGGTGCTGCAGACAGGGTTCACACCACAACAGCCTGTGGTGACTACAACAGGTGAAAGCCTCATTCCAGGTGCCCTGTCCAGCATCATGCAAGCCTTCAACGCCAACAAAGAGAGTGCCCATCTGACTTCGCTTGGCTATCTCTATCTCATTGTCGGCGAAGCAGCTGATTTGCTCTCTTCCTTCTCCCGTCTGCCCGGCGCAGAATCACAGGTTAAGCGTACTGTGAAGCAAATGATCCACTACATGGCTTCTCAATATGCGCACCCGGTCTCTATTGAACAAATGTGTGATACGTTGGGTTATAATCGAGCCTACCTGTCCCGTGTATTTAAGCAAGAGACCGGATTATCTCCGGTGACCTACTTGCTGAAGCTGCGGATTGAAAAGTCCAGACAACTGCTGCGTGAACGACCGGAGCTGTCCGTGGAACAGGTAGCAGCATCTGTGGGGCTCACCGATGCTTTATACTTCTCTCGCCAATTCAAACGGTTTTGTGCCCAGTCACCGACGGCTTACCGGATGACTACAACGAGACAAGCAGAGAAACCTGAACGTTAGTCTGCCCTTTAATCCATAAATCCACTATACAACAACAGCCCGCCTTCCTTAACGTAAGGAACCGGGCTGTTACTGTGTTCAATATGCTATAGTTCTGTCTTTAGAATCGTTTCAATCCGCTCTAACTCCTCCGGACTGAAATCAGGATTAGCTAAAGCAGCTATATTCTCTTCAATCTGATCCACTCTGCTTGCTCCAATTAGGGCAGAAGTAACCTTGCCACCCCGGAGTGTCCAAGCCAGTGCAAACTGAGCCAGACTCTGTCCTCGCGAAACCGCAAGCTGATTAAGTGCGCGAATCCTCCGCTGCACCTCCGGTGTAATCCGGCTCTCATTCAAGGCGGCAGACGGCTTGGCAGCTCTTGACCCTTCTGGAATACCATTCAAATATTTGTTGGTTAACAAGCCTTCAGCCAAGGGTGTAAAAGCGATGCTTCCTACACCACTATGTTCCAGTACATCCTGTAAGCCACCCTCAATCCAACGATCGAGCATAGAATAACTAGGCTGATGGATTAAGAGCGGTGTGCCCAGGCTTTTTAGAATACTGAGGGCTTCAGCCGTCTGCTCCGCATTATAGTTGGATAGTCCTATATATAAAGCTTTGCCAGAACGTACCGCATAATCCAGCGCCTGCATGGTTTCTTCAAGCGGTGTTTCCGGGTCTGGACGATGAGAGTAATAAATATCAACATAATCTAGGCCTAGCCGCTTCAGGCTCTGATCCAGACTAGCCAGCATATATTTACGTGAACCCCATTCCCCATAAGGGCCGGGCCACATGTTATACCCTGCTTTTGTAGAAATCACTATTTCATCACGATAAGGATACATATCATTGGCAAGAACTTTACCGAACAGCTCTTCTGCTGAACCAGCTGGTGGACCATAGTTGTTGGCCAGATCAAAATGGGTAATTCCAAGATCAAAAGCACGAGTGATCATTTCTCTGCCGTTCTCGTAATTATCGATCCCACCAAAATTCTGCCATAATCCTAATGAGATTGCTGGGAGCTTGAGACCTGAGTTCCCGCAACGATTATAACGCATGTTGTCATACCGTTTATCGTCTGCTACATATACCATTGCTTATCCCTGCCTCTCATTACACGCTGTTGTGAGCCTACCTTATCTTTAAACTTCTGAGCGTAATAATAATCTGGCAAGAGAAACCAAAGGACAGCTTTTTCCTTCTAGCTTAATAGATCCTTGACACTGCCCATTACTTTTCCAATTCGATCTGTAATCAGCAGATCCGCCTGATCATCATAAGGTGTGGGATCTCCGTTCAGCAGCACCGTACGTTTGCCCCGGAAGTAAGTCACCAGACTGGCCGCAGGTTGAACCGTTAGCGAGGTTCCACCAATAATAAGCATATCTGCAGAGGCAATCGCTGCTACAGAGCCCATAAGCACGGAGTGATCCAATTCTTCTTCATATAAAACCACATCCGGCTTGATAATTCCGCCACATTCCGGGCAGTGAGGAACGATCTCAGTCATTTCCAGCAGTTGATCCAGCCCGTAATACCGTGAGCAGTCCATACAATAGTTGCGATGGATCGAACCATGCAGCTCAAGGACACTACGGCTACCCGCCTGCTGGTGCAGGCCGTCAATATTTTGCGTAATCACCGCTTTCAGCTTCCCCTGCTGTTCCAACTCCGCTAGTAGCTGATGCGCACCATTCGGACGGGCCTCTGGATGAATCATTTTACTGCGGTAAAAATCAAAAAAAATGTCCGGTGAGGACATAAAAAAAGTGCGGCTCAGCATCACTTCAGGTGGATAAGGTGAATTGTGCTGAGTTTGATATAATCCAGCTGCGGAGCGGAAATCAGGAATTCCACTCTCTGTAGACGTACCCGCCCCTCCGAAAAAAACGATATTGTCACTTTCTTTGATCCAAGAAGCAAGTGTCTGCAATTGATCCATGCTAAGTAGCACATCCTTTCCTTTTATTAGCTGATCAGTAAGTGATCCGAAGCTCATTGAAACCGGAAATGATTACATCTGCATCTATAAGGTGCTCCCCATCACCACTGGCGGAAATCCCAATTGCGAGGCGAAGCCCTGCACCTTTACCTAATTGCATATCGGCATTACTGTCCCCAATAATAATCGTCTCTTCAGGCGAAAGCCCTAACTCCCGGCAGGCCAATTCAGCCATTTCAGGAGCTGGTTTTCCGTTTTTTACTCTGTCCCTAGTAACTACCGAATCAAAATAGCCTGCCACATTAAGCCATTCCAAATGCTCTCCGGTGGTCTTTGCCCCGTCGGAGGTAACCACGCCAAGCTTAAGCGATGCCGCAGAGCATTGCTCCAAAAAAGAATGAAGTCCCGCTAAAGGCTGTGCCATACGGCGTCGGCGTAATTCATACATCGCGTTTTTAGTTATGCTTTTCACACGGGTCAGCGCTTCATTCCAAGGAACTCCTGCTGCATATAGCTGCCATGCGAGTACACCGTAACTTTCTTCTTCTGTAGCCATGGTAAGCGGCCCCGCCGGGTCGTACCCTATTAACTTCCCTTGCGGATCATGTTGCGTACCCAGCACCTTGCTGCGCTCTACAATAAATCCCGCTCCCATGATCGCGAGTTGATCTTCCAGTCCACGCAGCACAAGCTCCGCCCAATTCCCCCAGGTGGCTAATAGATCGAGTAACGTCCCGTCTTTATCAAACAATATTCCGGAGCAGGGAACGCATTCATCGTTAATGTGTAATACTGGCATGAATTGTTTCCTCCCTCTGTTGAATGACCCGTAACTACCTCAGATTTCCCAGCCAATCCAACAGGGCACTTACTGTGCGACTCTGCTGTTCTTCCTCGGATATTGTGGCTTCGCCGTCCCCCTTCTGAGGCCCGTAGCTGCCAAATTGCGCATGATTCCCACCTATAATTGAACTATAAACTGTATTATCTGGCAGATAGGAGCGCCCTTTGTTGTAGCTGTCTCTGTCAATCACTTGATCCTCAGTACCCACAACCGATAACACTGACAAAGTAGTCTCTCGCAGACTTCCCTTTTCATCTGGATAAGAGGCTAAGAAAAATACACCTTCCAGCTGGTCCGTATGCTCAATTGCGTAACGCGAGGCCATGACACCCCCAAGTGAATGTCCACCCAGCACAAAAGATTGCTTCGGATGCACACGAATAATCTCTTCTGCGGCATCCCCCTTCGTTACGGCTAAATTAAACGGCATTTTGGCGATGTAGAAGGGATGCCCTGCAGCAGCGACGCTCTTCGCAAGAGGGGAGTAAGCTTCCGGTTTAACCAAAGCCCCAGGATAAAATATAATCGAGGCGCCCTTAGTAATGGAAGGTTCGAACGAGATCCAATTATCATTCTGTTCGACGGTAACTCCACCACTTGAAATCAGTGCGGTTTCGGCTTCTTGAGCCGGTGCATATGGCGTTAAATACTTCCATATCAGCAACCCGGCTACCACTAAAATAATCAATACAAAAATAGCGACGCGACGCTTAGTTATTCTTCTCTTCAACATGTTCCACTCCCAGATGTTAATGCATATAAAAATTATAGTGGAATCCCTCTATTCTAACAACCTTCAACACATCGCCACATTTCGCACACATGATAACGCTTTCTATTGTGACTTAATTCACAATTAAATCAAAGAAAATCTAGTATTTTAAAATTAAATTAATTTGCATACAGCATAATTTGGAGGCTAAATCATGGTAGGGGAAAACTCGCTGGAAACGCGCGGAGAAACCTTTTTTCTCAACCTGCGTTTTATGCTTATTATCACTGTTTTTGCCGGTAATGCAATTGAACCTCTGATTAACAAAATGAGCGGAATACACGGATTATATATGTGGATTTTCAGCTTTCACATGCCGCTGTTCGTACTGGTGACCGGCTATTTCGCCAGAAAAAGCCTTGCCGGAACTACCGGCCGCAAAATGCTGCTGCAAATTGGATTGCAATACCTCATTTTTCAAAGCTTATATTCCGCACTCGACGTTTCCCTCTTTCATGTAAGCAACATCCAGCATTCCATTTTCGCACCCTATCTGCTCCTATGGTTTCTGGCCAGTCATGCCTGCTGGCGCCTCCTGATGCTCGGTATGAGCAGATGGTCCATAACCGCTAAGCTCCTCTTCGCTGTAACAGCGGGGGTGGCTGTCGGATATCTCCAGTTGGACGGTGTATGGTTTAGCATCAGCCGTACCTTTGTATATTTGCCTTTTTTCATTATCGGCTATCATTTCTCCTTCGAAACCTTCGTCAAGCTCTATCAGAAATATATCAAAATCTTTGCAGCAGCCGCCTCCATTCTACTCCTTGCCATCATGGCCGCATGGGGGGCAGGATTTCCCTTTGGCTGGTTATATGGCAGCATGACCTATATGCAGATTGATGCCAATGTATGGTATGCAGGCGTATACCGTCTGGGACTGTACGGACTACAAATTGTCGCTTCACTCGCTTTCCTCGGCCTCGTACCTTACGGAGCGAGCCGCATGACCGACTGGGGGCGCCGCACGTTGTATGTTTTCCTGCTTCATGGTTTTATCGTTCGTCTGGCTGCCGTTTCCGGGATTTACACCTATATTGGCAATGCTGCTGGGGCAGTAGTCCTGCTGCTCACCGCCGTATTATTCACCGTATTGCTGGCTCAGCCGTCCGTTAAACGGCTCTTTCACCCGCTGGTTGAGCCGTCCGTTGACTGGATGATCACCCTTCAGCGTGCCGCCCTACGGCGCACACTCTAGCTTTACATCCAGAACAAACAAAGCAAGGCGGTTCCTTGGATACGAAGATTCGTTTCCGAGGAACCGCCTTGCTTTGTTCATCTCCTAAGCTAAAGTTCTACTTCATCCTGATCCATGGTATATTTTACCTTCATCATAATATGTTGTTCATAATCGCCAAACTGGCGCCCAAACAGGTTAAGTCCGCCTTGATGAACTGCATCAGGGTTGATTCCAATGCGCAGCCGCAATTTGGGGCTCCGGTTAATCAGAAGATCATTTAAGGAAACATTCGACACCTTCTCCATATCAAGTGTCGTCTTTTCATGGTCAACACGCCAGGTCTTGAGAAACCCGTATTGTGTAGATCCATCCCACCACCAGTTCGGATTCAGCTTGCCCCGCCTGTCACCGAAATCACCGGGACTGGTCCACATGCCGATCTCCGATCCATTCACCCATACAGAGATGTTCGAAGGCCAGTTCTGGTCATAATTCGGAGCTTCCGAACAGATCTCCATGGATAATTCCAGCGATTCAATTTGTGCTCCGGAGGGGATATCCATAGGCAGCAAATATTCCAGAAATCCTTTGCGGAGCCAGATCAGCTGAGCGTTGACATGTTTAGGGTGATAAAAGCTCGACGGTTCATCTTCTTTGATAATAAGACCCTCGCTATTAGCCATTCCGCAAGTAGGAGATACCTCACAGTCGCTATAATGGCCGATCGGCATCTCTACTTCATAGACATGAGTTAATCCCTTTGACATCGGTTCTTTCAAATTCAAGGCAATATGAAGATCATCATAATTCCGGCTGCAAACTTTCATTGCCCCGCGTGAAGCCGGAAGCAATTCTGTATGAATTAACTCTGCTGCTTCTAATACTTTAATATTGCTTGCTACCGTCGACACTGGAAGCTTCAGCCTCTCAGCGATTTCAATAATATTTAAGTTTTTGGAGTTTAAGAGCCGAAGAATATCAACCCTAGAACGAGTTGATAAAGCATGCGTTACTGTGACTAATTTTTCCGGGTCGTTTAAGCTAAGTTCCAGCACAAATCAGCTCTCCTTGTATCCTAATAATTATCCTAATCTTACTTCTTAATGAGATGAAAAACAATTACACCTACAAGCCCTTTCACCTAGAAATGACCTCCGGAAAACCGGAAGCCATTTCATATGTCTCTTAGGTTTGTTCGATTCACAATGGCTTAATATCAATGAAATCAATTTCTCCGTAACCTTCGCCTTTGGTAAAACGAAGCTTGTTCATGCCTGCCTTCAGTTGAACCCGGGCTGTGGACAGCCCCCAATTCTCCCACCCTTTATTGGTGATATAGAATGGGCTGGCAGGTCCTGCATTGACACTAAGCTGAAAATTCGACCAATTCCCGCCAGACGTTCCATTCGCCGTTCGAGCCAAAAGAATATACTCGCCTGCGGCTGCCGCATCAACCGAAAATTCCACGTAACTGTCCGGCGTATCAATATGACCCGCCTTAAGTCCAGCCGAGCCCTTGGGACTCGAAGAGGCATAGGCATCGCCGCCAAATGTCCCTTTTTCCGCTTCGTAGCGGGTATGCATGGTTTCACCTGAAGGCAAAGTTATCGGAAGATTAGGGTCAACGGGAATACCCAGATTAGGTGTATGATCAGCATTCCAGCTGAATTTCTGCATCCGCACCTCGCGGTTCCAGCCAGCGTTATTGTATTTGGCGACATGGTACATGATCCAATCCTCTTGGCCGTCAGGAGACTTTGTAAACGAATGGTGTCCAGGTCCATAAAGTCCATTGCCTGAGGAAAAGATAGGCTGATTGCGTTTATTCCATGATGCCGGATTCAACAGATCACTGGAGATGTCTGCGGTGATCAGTCCCAGACAATAATCATTAGTCCAGCTTCCGCTTGCCGAGTAGACCAAACTAATGACTTCTCCATTTATAATCACCTGTGGTCCTTCATTCACATTTGGGGAATGATTCGTTTCCCAGCTATACGTTGGTCTTGAAATCTCTACGCGTTCGGAATCAATGGTCCAGGGATTACTCATATGCGCGATATAGAGATTCTGCCGCACATTAACATTCCCCTCCCAGCCGGACCAGATAAAATACAGCTCGCCGTTCACTTGCAGCACAGTACCGTCTATAGCCCACTTATTGCTTGAATCTGTGATCTGGCCTTTGTACTGCCAAGTTCCCTGCATCGGGTCTGCCGCTGTGTTCTCCATTACATGCATGCGGTGGTTTACGTTATCTCCGTCGTCCATCGCATAGTAGATATACCAAGCTCCGTTTATATAATGTAGCTCAGGCGCCCAGATGCCGCTACCGCCCGTGTTGACAACTTTAGTAGGCGCTGCATCAATAGTGGTCAACTGGGCTGACTTCCAGAGGGTAACATTGCCACCTGTTGTTTTGGTGAAATAATAGAAGCCATCTGTATGTTTATACACCCATGGGTCCGCCCCGTCCTGCATAACCACATTGTAAAAGTCATTATGATCAGAGACAGCTAGGGTCACCTTCCCCATTGGAAGAATAAGAAGAACACTTAAGGCGACCAGACATTTTTGCTGGAAATTCACTTTCATAATCTATCACATTCCTTTCGAATGAATAGTTACGTAGCGCCTCTAATCTTCAATTGCAGCCTTACGCGCATTGATGCCGCGGATTCGCTCGGGGTCGAACTTCGGCTGTCTGTCATAAGTGTACAGTCCATTGACTTCCTGCTCCACATCGTACAGCTGGGTATAGCAGAATCCAAACATCAGCGGATGATCTAATAAAACATTCGTCAACCCCTCGTAGCGTTCGATAAACATTTGCTCTGAGGTCGGTCTGTCCCCATACCCCCATGATTTTTCATCTTTCTGCTGCGGGTTCCACCAAATTCCGCCATACTCGCTGATGAAGTAAGGTTGACCTTCATACGTTTGGCGATCCGGGAAGGTATTGAATACTTCTCCGCCACTTTTCATCGGTTCATATCTGTCCCGGAACGTCTGCGGATTCTGGTCATAGTCATGAAGATCGAAGATATCTGTAGCCACATGGAAGTTGCCGCTTGTATCAATTACTGGACGTGTTGGATCCATACGTTTTGTTACGTCGTAAACAATCTGGAGCACGGGGTTATGCTGTTTCGCACCGTCCCGGTCCCAGGTCTCATTAAAAGGGCACCAGCCGATCAGCGCGGGATGATTGAAATCACGCTGCATACCTTCGAGCCATTCCGGCAGGAAGTGAGTCAGGCTATCCGCTCCAGTAATATTCAGCCCCCAATTGGCATGCTCTCCCCAGACAAGATAACCTAATTGGTCAGCCCAATAAAGATAACGCGGTTCAAAGATCTTCTCGTGAAGCCTCGCGCCATTGAAGCCAAGCCCTATTGAGATTTCGATGTCTCTGCGCAGATCTTCATCAGTAGGAGCGGTATAGATTCCCTCCGGATAAAAACCTTGATCCAGAACTAACCGCTGAAATACGGATTTCCCATTGATCCGGAATGCCATCCCATCCAGTCGTACCGTGCGGAGTCCAAAATAAGAATGGACCACGTCACTCTCCCGTCCCTGACTATGCAAGGACAACTTCAGGTCATACAATCTGGCGTTTCCAACTTCCCACAAGTGAATCTCTGATAGCGGAATCGTAAGTTTTATAGAGGGTCCGGAAACGATCACACTGCTGTCCCCAACGGGTTTGCCGCCATAAAGAGCAGTGGCCCTAAGCGTGTCCCCCGCAGCGTTCCCTTGTACCTTCATTTCTAGGTGCACACAGCCATTGTCGGGATCAGCGACAACTTTCAGATTAGACAGATAGGTTTCAGGGACTTGCTCAAGCCATACCGTCTGCCAGATTCCTGTAGTGCGTGTATAATCACAGCCGTGCGAATGGAACTGTTCACTCTGCTTGCCCCGTGGCTGTCGTCCCGATCGAACGTCGTCTTCAGCATATACAGTAATCACATTACTTCCCGCTAAAAGATTAGAAGTAATATCAAAGCTAAACGGAGTATATCCTCCGCGGTGCGTACCTACGGATACGCCGTTCACCCAGACCTCCGCCATATAATCAACGGCGCCAAAATGAAGGATAACTCTGCCATTTGTCCAGCTCTCCGGTACGGTAAACTCCCTTTTATACCATACAGCAGCCATAAAATCTTTATATTCTACACCGGACAGCTTGCTTTCCGGACAGAAGGGCACAGTAATTGTCCCTGAGAGATTATGATCGTTAACAGGGTATCCGCGCTCCTTCCCACTTTTGCCATGATCAATTTCGAATTGCCACTGGCCGTTCAGATTGATCCACTCTGGTCGAACAAAGCCAGGGCGGGGATATTCAGGACGCGGAAGCGTTGCTTGTTGTGTCATGGTGTAACTCCTTTTAGTAAATGTTATTTATTGGATATGCATCATGATGTTGCGGATCGCTTCAAGCGGAGCTTTGGGCTGTCTATCATAGGTGAGCAGTCCGTTGATTTCCTGCTCGACATCCGTCAGCTGGGTATAGCAATACCCTTGGATCACCGGGGAAGTGAACATCGGGTCAACCACAGCCTTGAGCTTCATCAGGAAATCCTCTTCATTCTCTGCCCCAGAATAACCCCAGCCCTCCCACTCACTTTTCTTGAAGGCAATTCCACCAAACTCGGATACGAGAATCGGCTGGCCTTGATACGAAGCTCCACCGACAAATATTTTGCGGTTGGCCGGCATCGCATTTACAGAAGATTCTGCCGTGGCATATCTCTCCTCCAGCACTGCCTGATGGCTCTCATAGTCATGAATAGTCACCAAATCTGTAGTCATATGCTCCCACCCATCGTTATACACAACAGGTCTCATCTCATCCAAGGATTTCGTTAAATGATACATAGCCAATCCGTGCTGCTGCTGACGTGTATCAATCTGGACATTGGGAACACCCCAGCTCTCATTAAGCGGAACCCAGGTCACAATACAAGGATGGTTATAGTCGCGCTCGATGATCTCCTGCCATTCCTTCGTGAAGCGGCGGACATACTCCTCGGAATATTCGTAAGCATTGGCTGCCTCACTCCATACCAGCAGGCCGAGCTTATCACACCAATACAGGAACCGGGGATCTTCTGTCTTCTGATGTTTTCTCACCCCGTTAAAGCCCATTTCTTTCGTCAGCTGGGCATCCCGTTTCAGCTCTTCGTCTGTAGGTGCGGTTAGTATCCCGTCAGGGAAGTATCCCTGATCCAGCACCAGTCTCTGGAAATATGGACGGTTATTCAAGCATAGCTTGCCATTTTCAATCGACACCTTGCGCATGCCGAAATAACTCGCCACTTCGTCAATTACTTCCTCATTCCGAAGCAATTGAAATTGAATATCATACAAATTCGGATGCTCAGGGCTCCATAAACGTCCAAGACCATGATCCGCAAAATCACCCAAGCCGATAGTGCGCAGCTGCTCAGCATTCATGACCATATATTGATCTTCCGCAATCACTTCACCGTCATACGATACCGTTATGCGCAGCTTGAGCGGATCAGCAGACTTAAATCCTTGCAGAAAGGTCCGAAGCCGGATTTCATTGCGGTCAATATCTGGTGTCATCATGGTTTTACTCAGATGCACTGCAGACAGCGGTTCAAGCCAGACACTCTGCCAGATTCCGGTTGTGCGGGTATAAAAGATGGCAGCAGACTGCTCCAGCCAATATTGCTTGCCCCGCGGCAAGGTGACATCGCGGCTGAAATCCTCTGCGCGCAGTATGATGGTATTCCTTCCTTTGAGCAGCGAAGGAGTGATATCGACCTGAAATGGTGTATGTCCGCCTTCATGCACGGCCACCAGTTGACCATTCACCCAGACTTTTGCCAAATAATCAACGGCGCCGAAATGGAGGACAATCCGCTTCCCATTCCAACCCTCAGGAACTTCAAAAGTTCTTCTATACCACACAACATCATGAAATGAAGGATCTTCAATCCCGCTAAGCTTGCTCTGAAACGCAAAGGGCACTTGAATAACCCGTGAAAATAAACCCTTTGTGTCCGTCCGATACCATTGTTCTTCCTCACCGACATCTTCATCATCAAACGTAAAATCCCATTCTCCATTTAGGCTAAGCCAATCCTTACGGGCAAATTGGGGTCTTGGATATTCTGGACGTGGAACGGATGTGCTGCTTGCTTCTGTCAACATGGTGTACTTCACTCCTATTAAATAATTTCTATATAAGATGAACTTGTTTTTTTGCCCGCTATCCTTTAATCGAACCTACGTAAACACCTTTAACAAAATATTTTTGCAAGAAAGGATATACCATTAATATAGGAAGCGTAGAAACGACGATCGCACAATACTTAACCAGCTCGCGGAAAGCCGTCTGGCTCTGGGCACTATCGATGACTACCCCGCCTGCACTGCCGATCGAGGTTGCGGTTGCATCATTAGCTACTAATATTTCCTTCATTAATAGCTGCAGTGGGAACAGCTGTCTGTCCTTCAACAACACCATCGCATTAAACCATGAGTTCCAGTTCCCCACTAAATAGTATAAAAAGATTACGGCCAGCGTAGCTTTGGACAGCGGAAGAATCACATTCGTTAAAATATGGGCCTGACTTGCCCCGTCTATGGTAGCCGCTTCTTCCAATTCCTGCGGAATGGCTTGAAAGCTAGTTCGTAGGATAATAATGTTCCATGTGCTTAAAGCACTTGGCAAAATCATGGCCCACAAATTATTGTACAGACCAATATCCTTCATTAATAAGAACCAAGGAATCAACCCGCCGCCAAAAAACATGGTGATTGTAATCAGGATCATGATGAAGTTTTTGAAATACAATCCTCGTCTGGATAATACATAAGCTCCCAGAATGGTCATGATCATGTTGACTAATGTGCCTAATCCTACATATATAATCGTGTTTTTATAGCCGTTGATCAGACTGTTATCTTTAAATACCAGCTTATAGCCATCCAAAGTGAATCCCAGCGGTTTCAGCAAAATGCCTTTATGTGCAATCAACATGCCGGGGTCGCTGACGGAGGCAAACAGGATGTGCAGGATCGGATAAAAACACACCAAGGTTAATGCGGTCAGCAGAGTATAAAGTGTGCCGTCAAATACTCTGTCACCGATGGATTTATGTTTTCGTCTTTTTTTCGCTTTACGCTGCAAATTATCTTTCATAGCTGTCCCTCTTTCTTACCATAAGCTGACCTCGGACCTGCGTTTGGCTATTGTATTGGTCATCCAGAGCAGTCCGAAGTTAACGATTGAGCTGACCAAGCCCACAGCCGTGGAATAACTAAGACTGGCTTCTCTTAAACCGCGACGATACACGTAAGAGGCAATAACATCCGCCGTATCATAGATCAGAGGATTGTACAGCAGGATAATCTTCTCGTACCCGGACGACATCAACCCGCCGATGGCAAAAATAAACAGAATGATGATAACTGGGCTGATCTGCGGCAGCGTAATATGCCACATTTTTTTAATCCGTCCCACTCCGTCAATTTCAGCAGCTTCATATAATGAAGTATCAATGGAACTCATCGCCGCAAGGTAGATGATGCTATCCCAGCCGATGCTCTGCCAAATGCCGGAGAAGGTATAAATCGGCCGGAAGAACGAAGAGTAGCCGAGCAGTGAAGAGTACTCTTTTCCGGTGATAAATTGCAGGATTTGCGTGATAATCCCTTCATCTGCGGCAAAGATATGAATGATCCCGCATACCACCACCAGGGAAATAAAGTGCGGCATATAGGTGATCGTTTGGACCACTTTTTTAAACTTAACCCCACGGATTTCGTTCAGCATCAAGGACAGAATAATCGGAGCTGTAAATCCAAAGGCAATCCCCCAAACATTGAGGAGAAGGGTGTTTTTAACGACCCGCCAGAAATAAGGCCCTTGGAAAAAATCAATAAAGTGCTTAAACCCTACCCACTCGCTCTGGCCAAACCCCAGCAGGGGTTTAAAATCCTTGAAGGCGATCATAACCCCCCACATCGGCCCGTAGCAGAAAATCAGGAACCACGCTACAACAGGGACAGCCAACAGATAGACAAACCAGTTCTTTTTCAAATCCTTCTTAATCACTAACTTGGTATTTTTAGGTTTGGCGTCCTGAGGAATGGGCTTTATCGCTCTGTTTTTTCGTAATATTTCCATAAAACAACCACCTATCGTTTGTTATATCGATCTAAGGCTGCCTGATGGATACTCAAAAACTCTTCCAGTCCCATACTCTGAGCTTCTTTCAAAAATTTATCATAGGCATCTACCGGCAGGTCTCCCATTATGATTTTTGCAAAATACTCTCCGCGCAGTGTCGACAGCTGGTTTCCAAGCTCGGCTTCCCGCGAAGCTTCATCTTTGGTAAAGGAAATAGGTGGCATAGCCATACTGGTGTCCATATTTTCTGTCCAATTCTTGCGAATGTCTCCCGAGTAACTTCCTTTGGCAGCGATCAGCGGGTTGGAATGATGCTCATCCCGGATATCCGGCCAGTTGTGCATCCGGTATTTCCATAAGGTTGTCGATACGGGCTGACCTTCAGGGTCTTTAAAGATATAACTGTTCTCTGGATAATAAGGCATTCCCGTCTCATCAATCAGGTGGACCGTGCCATATTCACCAAAGTTAATCAATTCCCAGCCCTTTTTACTGTAATTAAAATCAAGCCAAGCCATTGCCGCTTCTACATTTTTGCTTTGCGTGGTGATCGCAGCTTCGATACCCGCTCTTTTGAAATTTTTGTACGTGGTTGCGGACTTATCTCCTTTGTTCAGAACCGGGTTCAGTGCGCCCACAAAGTCGATACCGCTTTGCTCTTTCCAATAACTCCACATCGTATCCGGAGAGTCCATCATCATCGCGGTATCTCCCGAAATGGCGCTCGCCATTCTCTGGTTAAAGTCTGCCGTTGCCCAGTCCGGGTTCAATAATCCTTCTTTGTTCCATTGCTGCATGGTGGTCAAATATTCCTTAGCTTTCGGCTGTGCTGGCCCCCAGGCCACTTTGCCATTCTCATCAAGGAACGTCCAATCCCATACTCCATATGCGCCATTTATGATGCCGGTAAAAATCTGGCCGTAAGTAGAGCCGTAATTAAGTGGTGCTTTGTATCCGACTTCCTTTGCTTTTGTCAGGAAGGTATGCCATTCATCAATCGTATTTGGAACTTCAAGCCCTGTTTTGTCCAGCGCTTCCTGCTTAATCAATGTTCCAAACCAAGTCCACTCTGAATATGGGGCGATGCCATAGAAGCCGAGCAGCTTGCCGTCATCCGTGACCGTGGTTTTTCTTCTTGATTCATCCGAATTGCGCCACTTCGTATAGTTCGGAGCATTTTTCTCCATCAGATCTGTCAGATCGATATAAGCACCGTCATTTACGCCCGCTTCAAAACCTCCCGGATAACGTCCCGGCTCAATGATAATGTCAGGCAGTTCACCGGAGGAGATCATCAACGTGAAGGCATCCGCTTCCTGGCCGATTGGCGGCGTGATGAAGTTTACTTTGATTCCCGTTAATTGCTCCACCTGCTTCTGGACAGCATGATTGTTCATATCCGGAATATTGGAATTCGCAGGCATCCATACATCCAGAACCACATCACCTTTAACAGGATAAGCTGAGTAATCATTTGGAATGACTTCATCGAAGACGTCGCCGAGGTATGTATCATTCAAGGAATGATTAACTTCGTCGATTTGCTCTTGCGTTGGGGCTGTATTGCCGCGTATGTCTGCGCTGATATCTGTAAACTCAACCGGGTCTTTGGCTGTGCTCTCGTTCTCTTTGTTGTTGGAGACACCCTTATCAGCCCCATTGTTTGCACTGTTGCCACTACATGCTGTTACAGTCGAAATGATCAGTATTAACACAAATAAAAGACTAAAATAACGCTTTGCATTGTTCTTCATACTTAACCTCCCACTATAAAATATTTGCCACAACGCCTTAAGCAAATCCAAAGCTTGGAACCACGCTCCTTTTTGACCTGTAGATAACTCCCCTTGATTAATACAGTTTTTCTGTATCTCAGATCGAATTATAAGCATCCAAAATTCATATGTCAACGCTTTCATACAATAATTTTGTAATCTTATGAACTTTTCTCAAACAAATATGTGGCTATACCAACTACAAACCTATTAAAAAACCGTACTAACCATCCTGTATTTTGGCGAAAAACCCCTTATAAAACAGGCGTTTTTCGTCAATTATTATCGACAGCGAATAAAAATATCTGCATTACATGAAAAGGCCATTCATTACATTTTTTCTGTAATTAATGGCCTTTTCAGTCTTGATTTCCTGTTTTATTCTTATTCTCCCGACGGTACGGTCTGAGCAAGCGTATCCCTACAAGGAACCCCAAAATCTGGTGTCCCATCCACCTTCCACCCAAATTTCTGGATACGGGTCGCGCGCAAAGACACATCCGCTCCAGCGGAAGGAAGCGCATGATAGACTATCCAATCTTCCTTGCCATCAGGAGAATGTGTGAAGCTATTGTGCCCCGTGGCAAAAATCCCGTTCTCTACACTTTTGCAAAATACAGGCGACATTGATTTTTCCCATGACAGCGGTTGCAAAGGATCTGCCGCTTCGCTCATGGTGAGCATCCCTAGTGCATAATCCTCAGACCAAGTCGTACTTGCCGAATAAACCATGAAAATACGATTGTTTCGCTGCAAAATTACCGGACCTTCGTTAATCGCCATGCCACCTTGCTTCTCCCATGACAGAGTTGGAGCGGTAAGCAGGTGATGCTCCCCTTCCAAGGTCCAAGGATTACTCATTCGCATAATGTAAATAGCCGACCCATAATCAGGAAAATGACCATATCCCGCATACAGAAAATACAGCTGATCCCGCAAAGACATTACTGTTCCATCTAACCCTGGGACAGGTGTCTGCAAAGCACCTCTCCATACCCACTGTCCTTCCAGCGGGTTCGCTGCTTCATTCTCCAGCACACAAATCCGCCGTGAATCGTCGCCTCCTCCGTCATTCGCAGTGTAGTAAATGTACCATCTGTTGTCCAAATGATGAATTTCCGGCGCCCACAGATTGTAACTGTAGCTGCCCCCCGGTTCGGGAGACCAGATCACTTTCTTGTCGCCCTCCGCAAGGCCGGTCAAGGTTCTAGATCTCGTCAGCTCCAGACATTTAGCTTTTGTGGCCATAAAGTAATAATAGCCATCGGTATGTTTGAATACCCATGGGTCTCCTGAGCTTGCTACAATTGGATTTAAAAAAGTTGTACGCTGTGACATTCCCTTTCCCTCCTTAGCTTTTCATCCCCGTAAAAACGATCCACCGCGGCGATAATAATAGACAAATCCCGATTTTCCAGCACCTCCCATAAAATAATAACTCCCATCATACTCAGCTCTCCTAAAGTTGTCTAGAGTGGTAAATAGATACATCCGAACCCTGTTCCATTTTCCAAATAAAGCACTTTCCTTTCGAAAATGAGCTTTTCCTCCACTTCCCACGCTTTGCGTCAATCGACAAACTTCACATTGTCCGGTAGAAAAAACGTGCTCTTTGTGATAGACTCACTAATAACAATGACTTCTCCGTTCATTTTAGGCGGTAACTGTTTATACCAAAACAGCGGCTTTTTTTATAGAAACGGCATCGCTTTTCTTATTGAGGAAGCAGGTCCCCGTTCTTTCTATAAACCGTATATACGCAGGTCTTTGGAGTTCATTGCGTTAATGCGACACTATATTTGATTGAAATTCATTTAGGGGGGAATGTCATTATGGCAGCCAAGAAAATGCGTTCAGACATGATTAAAAAAGGCTTTGACCGTGCTCCACACCGTAGTCTCCTGAGAGCAGCCGGAGTAAAAGAAGAAGATTTCGGAAAGCCGTTTATTGCGGTCTGCAATTCCTATATTGATATTGTTCCAGGGCATGTGCATTTGCAAGAGTTCGGTAAAATCGTTAAGGAAGCGATTCGAGAAGCTGGTGGCGTTCCTTTTGAATTCAATACGATCGGCGTAGATGACGGGATTGCTATGGGACATATCGGCATGCGTTATTCACTGCCAAGCCGCGAGATCATCGCTGACGCCTTGGAAACTGTAGTTTCCGCGCATTGGTTCGATGGCATGGTCTGCATCCCTAACTGTGATAAAATTACACCGGGCATGATGATGGGCGCACTGCGTGTTAACATCCCAACCATGTTCGTAAGCGGCGGCCCAATGAAAGCCGGCGTAGATAGTAAAGGTAATAAGCTCTCTCTGACCTCGGTATTTGAAGGCGTTGGTGCTCACCAAGTCGGCAAAATCAACGATGCAGAGCTGCTTGAATTAGAACAATTCGGTTGTCCAACCTGTGGATCTTGTTCCGGAATGTTCACTGCCAACTCCATGAACTGCCTTGCAGAAGCACTTGGACTGGCATTGCCAGGTAACGGTACAATTTTGGCTGTTGCTGATGAGCGTAGAGAATTTGTTCGCAAATCCGCAACACAACTGATGGAATTGATTAAGCTGGATCTTAAACCAAGAGATATCGTAACTAAAGAATCCCTTGATAACGCATTTGCACTGGATATGGCAATGGGTGGTTCTACTAACACAGTGCTGCACACCCTTGCATTAGCTCAAGAAGCAGGTATCGATTATCCGCTTGAACGCATTAACGAAGTTGCAAACCGTGTTCCCTATCTGGCTAAGCTGGCTCCAGCTTCTGATATCTTTATCGAAGATGTGGACCGTGCGGGCGGCGTTAGTGCTGTATTGAATGAACTGCTGAAGAAACCAGGTGCTCTGTTCGGGGAATGTATGACCGTTACCGGCAAAACATTAGCTGAGAACGTAATCGGACACGAGATCCAAGATACTTCCGTAATTCATACTATCGACAACCCTTACTCCGAAAGAGGCGGTCTTGCCGTACTTTATGGAAACTTGGCTCCAGAGGGTTCTATCATCAAGGTTGGTGCAGTTGATGCTTCAGTAGGTGGATATCATAAAGGTCCTGCGATCTGCTTTGATTCCCAAGAAGCTGCACTGGAAGGTATCGCGAACGGTAAAGTTAAAGAAGGCCATGTAGTCGTTATCCGCTATGAAGGTCCTAAGGGCGGACCAGGAATGCCGGAAATGCTGGCGCCTACTTCACAAATCGTGGGTATGGGGCTAGGTGCTAAGGTCGGTCTGATTACAGACGGTCGTTTCTCGGGGGCTTCCCGCGGAATCAGTATCGGCCATATCTCTCCAGAAGCAGCTGAAGGCGGTCCGATCGCTTTTGTTGAGGATGGAGACATCATTGAGCTGGATCTCAACAACCGGAAGATTGAATTGCTGGTTGAAGAAGAAGTATTAGCAGTTCGTCGTACGGGTTGGAAAGAATTCGAACCTAAAGTTAAAACTGGTTACCTGGCTCGTTACTCCAAAATGGTAACCAATGCAAGTAACGGCGCAGTGCTGAAGATTTAATCCCTTTAGCAAAAAAGAATATTAAAACAAGCAAGAGCAGT
This sequence comes from Paenibacillus sp. FSL E2-0190, assembly GCF_037992965.1. Taxonomy (NCBI): domain Bacteria; kingdom Bacillati; phylum Bacillota; class Bacilli; order Caryophanales; family Paenibacillaceae; genus Paenibacillus; species Paenibacillus sp. FSL E2-0190. The sequence continues at coordinate 1,879,201 of NZ_CP150306.1, read as the reverse complement.
CCCACCTTAGTATTTCTACTGGCGGGCTGCTCTTTTTTTAATTATCCCAATAAAAAAATGTTCTACAACCCATCGCTGGATTGTAGAACATCTCTTTACATGTCCACTGTAATACTTATCAATAAGATCATGAATCAATTGGTTACTGTCGCACCTGGCATTTCTACATCTGCAACCGAATCATTAAGTGACAACGATTCTTCCTGTTGCGATTTGCGTTTTTTTGCAGTTTTCGGATGATGAGGCAGCTGTTGATTCATCTTTTTGAGCAGCTCTGAAACAGGCATCAGGATAAGCTTCGGCACAAGGACCTCGCTCCGTTCTTTAAGCCTTGCCCCACCTGCTGGATGAATCACACTTAACAGGATTCTTAAGTAAAATTTGGAGGAACGTGCGAATAAGCCATCCGGCAAATCACGTACGGTAAAGCCGAATTTCTCCGGTCCCCGGTTAATCATGCTGACTCCGTAAAGCGCTTTGGCTTCTGCAAGATCCACATCTTTGGCAATGATCTCAGCAAGAATGGGCAGATCCTTTTCCATTCTGCGGATCATTCGAATCGCTAGTTGAGCGGAAGAACGTGAATGAATTCCTAATTCGAACAACTGTTTATTATCGATGTGCAGCTCAATGACTTTGTCGCCTTTACGCAGCAGCTCTCCACCCTCGAGTTCAACCAGTTCGCCCTGATATTTCCGCATCCGATAATGCAGGAAAGGATCTGACGGAGTAATCGTTTGGAGATGAAAAAGAGCTTGAAATACCTGTTCCCAAGCTAACCAAAGTCCTACAAGCACCCGTTTACCAAAAGATAAGCGCCGGATAGGTGACGTCTCAGCCATCTTAATCATCTCATCAATCCGAATGCTGCGTAGTCCCCGTTTACGGGCTTCCTCCAGAGTCTGCTCAAGAGCCACAAGCATATTCCCTGGAGCATCCGCATCTGCACCCAGCGTTGTGCCGCTATCATGCAACAACATCACTTCCCCGGGATTTAGACGGGCCAGCATCTTCTCAGTGAGTTTTTCGGCGCCGAGCTTCTCACGCCAATCGCCAAACATTGCCGACCAAAGCACAATTTCAACTTGGCGTCGTTTGGAAATATCAAATAAATTGACAATACCCCAAGGTGGACGGTAATACGTACTGCGTTCGCCAATAATATTATAGATAATATCATTCGTACGTTGAATCTGCCGGCGGACGGTTGCTGGCCGCATGAGCCAGTTCGTCTTGTGAACATAATTATGAATTCCGATGAGATGTCCCTCATCATGGATACGCTGAATAAGATCAGGATAACGTTCAGCATTAGAGCCGACTACAAAAAAGGTTGCTTTTGCATCATACCTCTTCAGTAATTCCAGCAGTAATGGTGTAAATCGAGGATCAGGTCCATCATCGAAGGTCAGTGCGAATTCATTTCGCCCAGTTCCTTTACGAAAGACACGGTAACCAAAAATCCGGCTGATCATACCAGGGATAAAAGCATAAAATGATGAGATGTAAAATAACCAGAGCAGCAAAGTCTGCATATTAATTCCCCGCTTTTCCAGAGTTGACTTTGGCTCGCCTAATGTCTGCAAGCAGAACCCGTGAAACGGCCAAGTGAAGTAGAATAAAAAAACGTTACCCCCTATTTTAACACATGTATCAAAGAAATAGACGCTTTTAAAGTAAAATCATGTACAATGTAATCAACCTGGCGTATCCACTTATAAAAAAAGGGAGTTGTTTATATCTATGCTGCCGTTATACAAAAAATATTGGCGCACATTTTTTGACATCGGATTAATTGTCCTCACGGTTTATTTAATTATGTTCTCCTTTAGTAAGCTGTATCAGTTAGCTGCACCTGTATTCCTGTCTTTTTTTGTGTTTTTGCTTATCGAACCCTTGGCCCGCTTCTTGAACCGCCGTGGTCTTGGTAAACCTTTTGCCTCCGCTATTTCAGTGCTGCTCTTTCTGATTGTGCTGTTAGGTACATTATTTGGTGCCGGTCTACTGATTACGATCCAGGCCCTTCACTTCCAAGAGAACCTCCCTAAATATACATATGTGGTGCAGCAGCATTTTGTGGAGACCACGACCTACCTGCAGCAAAAAATAGATAACTTGCCACCCGATATTACGAACAAGGTCAACGGGTACTTTAAAGATGCCACGGATGTCCTAACAGGATGGCTGATCACTTTTCTAAAATACATGGCCGGTATTCTAGGCTCCTTCTCCACCTTCATGGCCAATTTCGGGATAGCCATTATTTTGGCATTTTTCCTTAGCATGGAAATCAAAGATTGGCGTAAAATCGCGCATGACAAAATGCCAAAAACCTTTAAGAACGCCTTCGCCTTTTTGCAAGGCAATGTTTTTAAAGCTATCGGTTCCTATTTAAAAGCACAACTTATTCTGATCAGCATTACTTTTGCCATAGTTCTAGTCGGCTTATTTATTCTGCGAACCGGCAACGAAATCACAATGGCATTAGTCTGCGCGGTATTTGATGTTTTGCCGCTTCTTGGTGTGACGACAATTTTAGTCCCTTGGATCATCTATTTGTTCATCGTGGGCAATACATCACTGGCTATTGGATTAATTATCCTCCTTGCCATTGTACTAATTGTTAGGCAGCTGCTTGAGCCGAAGATTACCGGGAATTCAATTGGCGTATCCTCAGCCTTCCTTATGCTGTCGTTCGTCATTCTGTCCACATCTGCTTTCGGTATGGCTGGTCTGATCCTGTCGCCGATTCTGCTTATTCTGATAAAAGAACTGATTCAACAAGGGTATCTTCAGAGCTGGATCTATCTTCCGCAAGAGGAATTTATCATTTCGCCCTTTGCAGCTAACGGTCCAGCTTCCAATCAGACCAGCTCTGCGCCACCACCTGAACCTCAAGCTCCAGAGGGAACCGATGATAATAAATCCAATATCTGACCGAACAGCTTAACGGCTAGATGTGAGCTGTCCGGAGCGACGTTCTCCACCGCTACCGACACAGCATATCTGGGATGATCCAGCGGCCCATAGCCGATAAACCATTGATTGTTACGCGGCATACCCTTAACAAGGGTTTGTGCCGTACCTGATTTCCCGGCAACCGGCCATTTCGTGCTCTGCAGACTTGTGCCGGTTCCATCCGTAACTACTTTACGCATCCAGGACAGCAGCTGGCGGGCTGTAGATTCTGAGATCCTCCCGGCAGTTGAAGGGGAAAGATGACCCGGCAGATCCTCTAGCTTTTGCCCATTTGCAAAGGTTACACGCTGGAGAATTCTTGGCGCTCTCACTTCCCCGCCATGCAGTAACGTCACCACCAGGTTCGCTGCCTGAAGTGGAGTCACTTGCACATCTCGCTGCCCAATGGCCGTCTGCACTCTGGCGCCTGGATCATCCGGCAGCAAAGAAGTAAAGATCGTCCCCTTCTGCTCACCGGACAGTGGCTTAAGAACTGGAAAACCAAGCGTATTCTCCGCTTGCCAGCTAATATCTCTTCCGAGCCCCAGCGCGAGTGCTGTCGCTTGAAGCTGCGCCCCACTCAAACGTTCTGCCAGCGCAGCAAATACAGTATTACAGGACACGGCGAACCCTTGCGCCAGCGTGAGGGGACCGTGTCCTTTTCCTTTTAGACAAGACAATCCATATTTCTCATATTGCCCTGAACAATAGAAAAGCTCATCCGCTGAGGTGACCCCGGCTTCTAGTGCTGCTGCTGCTGTGACGATTTTGAAAATTGATCCAGGTACGGCAGCCTGCAACGCCCGGTTATTCCACTCTCCCCCTTCAGGGGATATCTTCTCTGGGTCGTAAAAAGGTAAAGATACCATGGCTTCAATATCTCCCGTTCCGGTGTCTAACACCACCACGGCTCCTTCCTTCATTCCAGCTTTGACAGCTAACTCCTCTATTTGTTCCTGAAGCTTTTTATCAATCGTTGTATATAAAGACAGCGGATAATACGGATTACCCGGGGCTCGTACTTGAATGGGAATGCCCGGGACACGTTGCCCGCGCGCATCAACCTGAGCATATGCCTCAGTATGCCCTACACCTCGAAGCAACGGCTCCAGGGTTTTTTCTAACCCGTCCGTTCCTTTCATCGGAATTCTCAGCCCCGATGGGGAAGCCTTCCCACCAGTGTTTGGTACCGCTTCCGATAAATATCCAAGCCACTGCCGACCAGTTGCTTTCCCATCATATCTGCGAGCAAAAGGAAACACGCCTACGCCGTCGATCCCCAATGCACTCACTTCTTCCGCTTGTGCGGATGTAAGTGCGAGCGGTCCTTTTCCCACTGAGGATGGCCAAAGCAATGGTTCTTTAAGGGAAGAGCGCTTGTTTAGCAATTGCTCATAACTCACTCCAAGGATAGCTGCCAACCGGTGCATGGACTCAGCTTCTTCGTATACGACCTGCGTCACGGTATTCCTAGCCTTCGCCTCTTGAGGAAAAAACGCAGCCGTCCAAATGGTTTCCCCGGCAAGGGGTTCACTCTTTCGGTCATACAGACGCCCCCGCCCAGAGTCCAATACCGTCTCCCGTTCGCTTTGAATTTCTGCCATCTTTGCAAGTGTATATTTCGTTCCAGGGACCGTCTGTTCCTTCATAAACAGTTGAATCCACGCCAGCCTAAGGACCAACACGGCTACTACTGAACATAAAATAATCAGTCCGCCGAGTATACGTCTGTGGACATTATTGTGCAATCCCATTCCTCCTGACTGACGTTCATAGCCTTTATTATGTCCCACCCGCTGGATTATTTACACTCATGCTTAGTTAGCTAATTTATAGCCTTTTGAATAGCACAAAGACCAGTCCCAAATAATTGGAGACTGGTCTTTGTAGTTAAAAATATTTACTTAGGTTATGCAAAGTTACAAATTAAATTTGGACAGTTTTTCTTGCAACTGCCGGGACGCATGCTCAAGCTGCTCAGACAGCTCCACTAAATGATCACTCACACTTTGTTGCTCCCCACTAAGCGAAGCCACTTCTTGAGAAGCTGCTGATGATTCTTCTGCAATGGAGCTGATATTGCCCATCGAATTTGACAGCACCTTCTGGGATTGGCTCAAGCTATCCATCGATAAAGCAACAGATTCCAAGCGTGTAATAAAATGACGCATCTGATCCTGTACAGATACGAAGATATCGCTAGTGCTCTCCACTGAAGTCACCTGCTGATTAAAAAGAGGGGCTACTTCCGAGAGAACACCTACGGTCTCGTTCATATCCTTCATAATGGTGTCTGTTATATTAGCCACCACAGCAATGGATTCTTTGGACTGATCTGCAAGCTGACGTATTTCATCGGCCACTACCATAAATCCCCGGCCGGACTCCCCTGCCCTTGCCGCTTCTATCGTTGCATTTAGAGACAAAATATTCGTCTGCTGTGTAATATTCTGCATAACATCAAGCACCTTCATCACTGATGATGTGGTGTCTTGCAGCTCATTCACTTTCAGCACAAGCTTATTCGTCATATCGCCCGTCTTATTGGTCTTGCCAAGCAGCTCTTTTAACTCATTAAAACCTTCTTCACTAAGCACGCCGATACTATGTGCGGTATGATCCATCTCATGCGTAGCTGAGTTCACTTTGTTCATTTGCACCGAAATTTGCCCCGTAAGCTCGTTACCCTGGTCCGCCTCCAAAGCTAGGCTGCCTGAACCTCCGGCAATTTCTTCTGTTGCTGCGGCAATCTCTTTGGCTGCCATCGCTGTCTTACGCGATACTCTACTAAGTTCATCGGCAGTTTCCATTACCTTCCTCGCGGTTTCATTAGTATGGATTACCAGTTCTGTGATCCGTTCCATCATCCTATTAAAGGAACCCGATAACTGACCAATTTCATCTCGTGAGGTAATATCCGTACGTACTCCAAGATTTCCATCTGCCCCTTGAGACATTAGATCCTTAAGTCGGGTCAAGGGCTTAGATACCATTCTGTACATCCAGTAACCAATTAGAATGGCGACAATAGCAGCCACCGCAACAATAATATATGTAGTTTTTAGAATACGAAGTGCGTCTTTCGTAAGATTCTCAGCCGGAACAACACCAAGCAATCTCCAGCTGGAGCTTTCCATCGTCCCGTACACAGCCAGAATGGATTTTCCTTTCTCATCCTTCGTTGGCAATGACCCAGCCTCAAGCTCCAAACCATGAAGAAGAGTCCCTCCCAGACTGAGATAAGTATCTGTTCCCACTTGCTGGGACGATGCGATCAATTCATCCTTATCCGTCAGCAATTGCATGTAAGAGCTGGGTCCGAGATCAACTTTACGAAGCTGATTTTCTAATTCACTAATTCTAATATCACAGATAATTATGTATCCCGGGCTTTGTGTATCCCCAGCTATCGATTGTGCCAAATGAAACATACCCGAAGTATTTCCGGCTTGCCCCTGTTCTGTTCGGGGAATCCACAATGTTTGTGGTTGCTCCTCAAGCTGCTTGAACCATGAGGACTCTCTGAATTCTTTGATAAAAGCGCTGTCTTTTGATCCCGCTGACGAAGTAGGGACTTCCTGATTCATCGGGATGAGGTATACAGCTTCTACCCCCTTTGATGCGGTCAGCCAGGCATTTAGCTCGGCGCTAATCTGGTTGGACTGCAAATTACGCTCCTCATTACTTGTAGTGGGATTATTCCCTTGTTTGAGTGCATCCTGAATCTCATTGTTGTAAAGAATTCTTCCTAGGCCATCCTCATAACGCAATAATTCAACATCAAACTTCTCTGCAGCTTGGACGACTGTCTGTTGATTGGCTGACAGCGCGTTATTCTCGATCGTTTGCTCAGCTACGGAATAGGAAATGTAGCCAAGTGAGAGAACGAGCACCATTGTTGAGATGAAGAAGATGAGAAAAAGCCGCACCCCAATCGATTTGGCAGGGTGCAGCTGGAAATGCGCCTTTTCTTTTTTTACTTGCGACTTCATCAATTGTTCACCACCGTTGTCTTCAGTTATGCCTGCTGGCTTATCTCTTACAAGGTCATGAACAATTCCAACGCCCGATCGGCAAGATATGGTAAATACTCATGACCGTACTCATAATAAACCATAAGCTCTTTGGACGCTAGTATTTTATTGTATGCGGCAAATTGAGTTGAAGGTGGACAAATCGTATCGGATAACCCGGTAACCCACAGTACTTTAGCCTGTATTCTTTCGGCAAGATTCTGAATATCGATATAACCGAGCCTATTAAAAATCTCATCCTCACGCAAATGATGGGGATCAAAAAACCGGAAATAATAGTTGATCTCCTCATAAGCTGAAGTGGTAATATCCAGCTCCCAAGCACGTTTATAATCTGAAAGGAAGGGATATACAGGCAGGGCTATTTTTATACGAGGCTCTAATGCTGCACAAGCCACAGTCAGCGCTCCACCTTGAGATAGTCCAAAGGCACCTACACGTTCAGGATCAACTTCATCCATAGACATCAGAACTCGGGCAGTCTGTGCCGTATCCAAAAACACATTGCGATAATAAAGGTTATCAGGATTAGGATCATCCATCCCTCGAATGATATGTCCGCGTATCGTAGTCCCTTTTACGGTAAGGTTATCTTCGGAGAGGCCACCCTGGCCGCGACAATCCATCGCCAGGACGCTAATCCCGTGAGCAGCATAAGCCACCTTCTCCATCCAATCCCCGCTGTCACAGGAGTATCCATGGAACATCACTACACCGGGACCTTTTTTATGTACGCTGTTCTTCGGTCTTACATATTTGCAATGGATTCTTGCACCGCCAACTCCGGTAAAATACAAATGAAAACATTCCGCAAGTTCACTGACAAACTCCGCTGGTTCCAGTTCATAATCCAGCGGCTGTGCATCCAGATCACGCAATGCCCGCTCCCAAAATCGCTCGAAATCATCCGGTTTTGGACTACTTCCGTTATATTCCTTTAACTGTGACAAATTCATGTCGCTTCCCAAAATATTATTCCTCCTTAAGTTATGTAACGAAATTGTTCGCTTGCTGTTCGTAACCGCGAAGTTCGTTACAGTTACTATGCTAGATAGAAACGGAAAACCCAATATGGGTTTTCCGTTGATGTATGGATATCTACGAGGGGGTAGTTGCGATGGGATAGTGAGATGGGATAGTGAGATGGGATAGTGAGATGGGATAGTTGCGTTTTCTGCGACTGGATAGTTTAGTCGCAGCTCCGAGGCTGGATAGTTGCACTTTGTGCAGCTATTATAGCTGAATATGTGTTTTTTCCCTTTTAGTTGCACTTTGTACAACTAACAAACGGTAAAAGGAGCTTTTGGGGGTTACTTCGCTGATATAGTTGCACGAAGTGCAATTATATCGCCTAGTAACCAAAAAAATGTTAGTTTAAGTGCACATAGTGCAACTATTTACGTCAGAGCCATAGAGTAACTAAGTAACTAAGCAACAGAGTAGCAGAAACGCCAACAGAGCCACATTCACCACTCACTCGCTGCTTGCCTATTACCTCCACAACTAATCATATTCCACGTACCACTACCTTCTTATTACCTCCACAACTAATCACATTCCACGTACCTACTACCTTCTTATTACCTCTACAACCACTCACATTCCACTTGCACCTATCTTCCCATTACCTTCACAACACCCACATTTTCCATCTTGCCTATTAACTTCTTTATAATCGGCACAGTAACAGCTTCTGGCTGGATAGTTGTACTTTGTGCAGCTATTATAGCTGAATATGTGTTTTTTCCCTTTTAGTTGCACTTTGTACAACTAAAAAACGGTAAAAGGAGCTTTTGGTGGTTACTTCGCTGATATAGTTGCACGAAGTGCAATTATATCGCCTAGTAACCAAAGAAATGTTAGTTTAAGTGCACATAGTGCAACTATTTACGTCAGAGCCATAGAGTAACCAAGCCATAGAGTAACTAAGCAACAGAGTAGCAGAAGCGCCAACAGAGCCACATTCACCACTCACTCACTGCTTGCCTATTACCTCCACAACTAATCATATTCCACGTACCTACTACCTTCTTATTACCTCTACAACCACTCACATTCCACTTATCCGCTATCTTCTTATTGCCTTCACAACACCCACATTTCCATTTTGCCTATTAACTTCTTTATAATCGGCACAGTAACAGTTTGCGACTGGATAGTTGCACTTTGTGCAGCTATTACAGCTGAAATATATTTGTTTCTAATCTTAGTTGCACTTTGTACAACTAAAAAACGGTAAAAGGAGCTTTTGGTGGTTACTTCGCTGATATAGTTGCACGAAGTGCAACTATATCGCCTAGTAACCAAAGAAATGTTAGTTTAAGTGCACATAGTGCAACTATTTACGTCAGAGCCATAGAGTTGCACTTTGTGCAGCTATTACAGCTGAAATATATTTGTTCCTAATCTTAGTTGCACTTTGTACAACTAAAAAACGGTAAAAGGAGCTTTTGGTGGTTACTTGGCTGATATAGTTGCACGAAGTGCAACTATATCGCCTAGTAACCAAAGAAATGTTAGTTTAAATGCACAAAGTGCAACTATTTACGTCAGAGCCACAGAGTGACTAAACAACGAAGTGATCAGAATCGCCAACAGAGCCGAATTTCCCCCTCGCCTGCTACTTATCTATTACAGGCGATAATGTGTCGTTCTGTTGTACATTCTGCAACAGAACACGGAGGTCGCACAAGGCAACCTCCGCACTGAGCACACCCAACAACATTCAACACACCAAACCCAACACACTTCTTTCGAACTCTACGCTACGCAATTCTCCGGAACTCTAGCATACTCACTGAAAATATAGGTTATTAAGTCCAATTAGATTTTGCCTAAACCTGCATCATCGCCAACCTCTTCATGGGTTTCGATGACATAGTTGACGATTTCATCAACCGTTGTATAAGCAACGCCTACATAAGTATCAGCCGCGCCATAATAGATGGCGATACGGCCGGTTTCTGCATCATGCAGAGTAGCACATGGGAACAGGACGTTATTCACAAAACCTCTTTCCTCGTACCATTCTTCTGGCGTTAATACAAAGTTCTTCGAGCGATATTTTACTTTCGAGGGCTCATTGATGTCCAAAATAACCGCTCCCATACTATACACAAGACCATTGCACGTTCCAGTTACGCCATGGTAGAACATCAACCAGCCTTCAGTAGTTTCAATCGGCGCTGGTCCGCCACCAATTTTGACACTTTGCCACCAGCCTTGACCACCCTTGGTCATTACATGGCGGTGTTTTCCCCAATATACGAAGTCAGGGCTTTCACTAAGGAATACATCACCAAATGGCGTATGGCCACTGTCACTTGGACGGGACAACATCACGAAGTTGTTGTTGATTTTTCTAGGGAACAGTACACCGTTCCGGTTGAATGGCAGGAATGGGTTTTCCAAGCTGATAAATGTTTTGAAATCTTGTGTTTTTGCTACCCCAATAGCTGCTCCGTAGAAATCTGTACACCAGATAATATAAAATGTATCTTCAACCTTCACCAGACGCGGATCGTAAGCATAACGCGGCTGATAAGCATTACCTTCTTCATCTATAAATCGGATCGGCTCATCATCGATTTTCCAATCCAAACCATCCACACTATGTCCCATACGCAGATGCGGACGAGTAGTGTTATCTTCTACACGAAATACACCAATAAAACTGCCTTCATACGCAGCAACCGCACTATTGAAAATACGGGCTACACCTTTTGCAGGATTTCTTTTGATAACCGGGTTATCATTATGTCTCCAAATCGGATTTTCGTAGCCAGCAGGCTTTTCTTGCCAAGGCATGTTCGGGATGTTAATTGCACTTGCTCCAACCAATTTTACTTCACTCATTAGTTTTCCCTCCAAATGTATGCAACTTTTCAGTATGCTATTTTATCTAGTACTGTTATTAAATTTACTGTCGAGCTCACTTTACAGAACCTTGTGAAAAACCATTGTAGATATATTTTTGCAAGGCGGTAAACACAACCAATGTCGGTATAATTGCGATCATAATCGCCGCACATATTACTTCCCACTGCGATCCATATGGACCTTTAAACTTAAAGAGTGCTGTGGAGATCGTTTGCAGATCTGTTTTCGGCATATAAAGGAAAGGGGTGTAAAAATCGTTATAAATATTAACACCCTTCACGATCACTACAGTTACAATCGCCGGCTTCAACAGTGGCAAAATAATTCTCCAATAAATTGTCCAATACGAAGCTCCGTCCAGCATCGCGGATTCATCCAGTGACTCGGAGATCGAGTCCAAAAACTGCATGAAGATATAAACAGCGATAATATCCGTGCCCAAGTACATAACGATTGGTGCCCATCTGGTATTAAATAATCCCAAGTGATTGATGATTTGGAAAGTAGCTACTTGTGTAGTTACACCTGGAATCAGGGTGGCAATCAGGAACATACTAATTAGGATCTTACTGCCTTTAAATTTGAAGCGCGATAAAATATAAGCCATCATCGAACCCGTCAACGTAGCACCCGCAATAGAAATCACAACGATAATGACAGTATTTTTAAAACCGAGCAGCATTTTTCCGTCTACAAAAGCCTTAGTGTAGTTGGAGAAATTCAACCAATTCTCTGGCAGTGTTAACGGTCCGGTAGAAGCATATTCGGCTCCGGTTTTTAATGAAGCGAAAAACACGACCACGATAGGTATCAAAGCTACAAGTGCTCCCAAAATCAAGGTGAGATATTTGAATATACTAGCAGTGGTATATTTTACAGAATGCATAGTTTATTTCTCCTCCTTGATCAGAACGCGCTGCAAAATAGTAACGATGATAACAATACCCAGCAATACCACGGCCATCGCCGATGCCAAACCAACCTTGCTGTATTTGAAAGCTACATCGACCGTCTGAATTACGAATGTACTACTTCCGTTAGATCCGCCTGTCATGACGTATGGAATTTCGAATACCCCAATGGCGCCACTAACCGCAAGAATCAAGTTCAATTGCAGAATACGTTTAATGCTTGGCAAAATAATATGCATAAACTGATGCCATCTGTTTGCACCGTCAATTTCAGCGGCCTCATAGATATCCTTACCAATAGAAGAAATAGCTCCGAGGAAAATCAGGAAGTTCATTCCCATGTATCTCCACAGTGACGCACCTGCGAGCGAGAAGTTAATCAAATTAGGATTTAGAAGCCACTTCTGCTGCAGACTGCCAAGCCCAATCAGATTGAGAATCGTATCTAACGTTCCATCTGGTTTGAAAAAGAACAGGAAGATAAAACCGATTGCTACACCGTTTAGCAAGGTCGGGAAGAACAAAATCCCTTTAAACAAGTTTTTCATGCGAACACTAAAGCTCAAGATGGTTGCAAAATACAAGGCAAGTGCCATCTGAATAAAGGTGGTAAAGAAATAATACAAACTGACCTTAAACACAGAAAAATACTCAGGTTTCGTAAAAATGGTCTTGTAGTTTTCTAAACCGACATATTCCATATTTTTGCTCAATCCATTCCAACTGGTGAAGCTGTACCGAAACATACTGATGACTGGATAATAAGCGAATGTGAGCAGCAACAATATCGGCACTAATGAGAATAAGATGATGATAGCGATTCTTTGATTTTTATAGCTCAAATTTGAAAACTTAAACACCCGATACACCTCCAGAAAAAGCATCCTCATTTATTTAAGACTCGTTTAAATGTGAAGGGGGAAATGCTTGTTAGCATATCCCCTCCCACATTCACTACCGCCTATAGCATCTAAGAAGCTTATAGTTGTTACTGTGCTGTGACTTTAGCGCGAGCGGCTTTCCACTTGTCGTTCAGGTCTTTCATGATGTCATCATAGGATTCTTTTCTGTTGCCAATCGCTGCTTCAATAATCCGTTTCTTGAAGTCTGGCTGCCAAGCACCGATCTCAGCTTGTTTGTCGATTTCATCAGACCAGCCTTCTTCACCAGCTTTAGCAGGAGCAAGAGTATCAAAGGTTACATCTGTACCTTCATATTGTTTCAGGATTTCTGGAAGCTCTGCACCGATAGCCGGGCTCATACCGCCGCCTTCAGTTGTAGGATAGTTAGATTCGTTGATGAACCAATCCACCCAAGCTCTAGCAGCTTCTTTGTTTTTACTGTGCACGCTGACACCCAGATTGTAGTCCCCAGCAAGCGGCACAAGGATTTTATCCGCATTGGTTGGGAAAGGCATAAATCCAACATCGTCTGGATTTGTAGCCAGGCCTTTGATTTGCCCAATTGCCCAAGATCCAAGCACCATAGTCCCAATTTTTCCGTTGGCCAGATCAGCTTTGGAAGATTCCCAGTCTGTTGTAGTTGGATCTTCTTCAATCAAACCTTTTTGTGCTGCATCGTACAGAATTTTGTACAATTCATAGTGTGGTTGACCCGCTACATAGTTGTCGTCGCTAGCCACTTGAGCAATGTTCACATAATCACGGTCACCAGCTACTGTAGCCAGATCCGCTTCCCATTGTGTCAATGTCCAGCCTGCTGCGTAATTTGTGTAAAGAGGAACAGCTTGTGTTTTGTCTTTAATAGTCTGCAGAGCAGTCAAGAATTGTTCAGGGGTTTTGGGAACCTCTGTAATTCCGGCATCTTTGAAGACTTGTTTGTTATAGATAATCCCGTTAAAGTTGATAGTCATCGGAATACCATAGGCAACTCCGTCTACTGCACGTTCTTCCAACCCTGTGTATTGTTTGCTCATTTCTTCAAGCTTGCCAAGGGGTTCGAAGAAATCAGGAATATCTTTTACAGCTATGCTAGTAGGTAACAAAAGAACGTCGCCATAATCACTAGTGCTCATACGAATTTTAATTTGATCTTCGTAAGTAGCGAGCGCTTCAAAGTTCACCTTTACATCAGGATATTTCTCATTAAATTTAGCCGCATACTCTTTGAATACGGTATCAACAATATCTGTTCTTTGCGTTATGACTGTGATATCCCCTTTGATATCCTTGGCTGCTGTACCATCAGCTGGAGCAGTTGCCTCTGCTGAAGAACCATTGTTTCCTGTGTTTTTAGCAGCTTCATTGTTAGTGTTGTTGTTTGAGGAACAACCGCTAAACAATCCCGCCACAAGTGTTAGTGCCATCAAGCCCATCATTGTTTTGCCTTTTTTCATGCTGTTACGACCCCTCTCTTCAATTCAACTCTAGTTTTAGGTAAATAACAAAAATAATAACTTTTATCATCACTCATAACTTGAAAGAGTAGCCATTAATACCGGATTATCTGAATTACTCTTGAAAACAAGTGATGATATCGCTTACAAACCCATTATAAATCTATTTTCGACGCAAAACGATGGTTTCAATTGCTTTTTCTGGTCTTGTATTTGTTATTTTTGTTTTACTTATAACAATTTTGTTATCTAATTTATAAAAATATCCACAAAAAAAGAGAGCTTTTCGCCCTCCTAATAAATAACTTCCTATATATGCCTAAAACTCACGTTCAATTTTCGGGAATTTACAGCCGCTTTTATAATCCTTAGGTGTCATACCACACATTTTCTTGAACAATTTATTAAAATATACCGGATCGCTATAACCCACCTTCTCGGCAATTTCATAATTTTTCAGGTCAGGATGCTCCATTAACAGTTCCTTTGCTTTAGAAATTCTAATCCGAATCAGATAGTCTGTGATCGTCTGCCCCGTCTTTAATTTGAACAAACGGCTGAGATAACTCGCATTCATGCCCACCATCTCCGCTAGGCGTTCAAGCTCGAAGTTCTGATCATACTCTCTCTCCAGAATACTTTTTGTCTGCTCAACTACATAATGTTCTCCACCATCCGCAGCTTGTGAGAAAATCTCCTCATGCTCCGTCACGGTCTTTTTCTTTACATCCTCTACTCTCTTAAGCAGTTCATATAGCTGAGTCTTATCAATCGGTTTAAGCAAATAATCCATCACCCCATGACGGATCGCTCGACGGGCATATTCAAATTCACTAAAACCGCTAAGGACAGCAATAGGGATATCCTCCATATGGTCTCTAGCCTGTTCAATCAGCTTAAAACCATCCATTCTAGGCATTTTGATATCTGTAATAAGCAGATCTATATCCTCCCGGGATAACTTTTCTAAATGTTCCCAGGCTTCCAACCCGTTGCCGTAAGATCCAATTACATGTACGTCTATTTCCATTCTGGATGTGATTTTTTCGAGCCCCCTGCGAATGACTTCCTCGTCGTCCGCAATCATAACATTTATCATTTGAGTAATTCCCTCCAGTTGTATCCGCCAGTTATTATGATTGCGCTATCATCACGAATAGTATCTCCCCATGTATTACGTCAATGTACGATTGCGCCCTTTTATAGTCTTATATTTACTATAACTAAAGTTATTCAAATTTCCCAGCTTCAACTACAAATTGTCCTTGAAATCATCTGCGAAAAAGTATATAACTAAATTAAGTTGTTATTATAAACTAACAAAACAATAATAACTATCTAACAAAATGAAGATTGCTAATTTTTCTATTTTTGTGTGTAAAGTGAGGATTCTCGATGATGTTAAACAACGAATACATTGCAGGCGTAACCTGGGGTTTCTCGGGTAGACGTGGTTCATGGACAACAGAAGAAGCTGAGTGTTCGCTGGAATTAATGTCCTCTGTCACCGGAGCGAACTGGACGGCCATTGCGCTCAGCGCGCTTCAAGCTACCGCTCATTCTACGGAAATTCCCTACTGGGAGGCTCCAACCGTTAGCGACGAAGAAGTGAAATGGGCTATCAGCAAAGCGAAGTCACTGCAGCTAAAAGTATGCCTGAAGCCGATTGTTAATTGTGCTGACGGAACTTGGCGTGCCCATATTAACTTTTTTGATAAGGATGTCCCTTGCGAGCCTAAATGGTCTGAGTGGTTCAGCTCTTATACTAAATTTATTCTGCACTATGCCGCTATCGCTGAGGAAACAGGCTGTGAAATGTTCTGTATTGGCTGTGAGCTTGTACAGACGGATAGACGCGAAGCCGAATGGCGTTCGCTTATTGCCGAGGTGCGGAAGGTCTACTCAGGTATTCTTACTTATAATTGCGATAAGTATCAGGAGGATAACGTAACCTGGTGGGATGCGCTCGATGTGATTTCTTCAAGTGGGTATTATCCAGCTAGTGATTGGGAGGCTCAGCTGGACCGGATTGAGCAAGTAGTGCGCTCACAGAATAAGCCGTTCTTTTTCATGGAAGCAGGTTGCCCAAGCCGGAGCGGGAGCGCTGCGATTCCCAATGATTGGACCTTAAAGGGCGAACCAAGTCAAGAAGAACAAAGTAAATTCTATCAGGCAATGTTTCAAGGCTGTGAGCACAGAGATTGGGTTCAGGGCTTTATGCTCTGGGATTGGCCTACTCATCTTTATCCAATTGAAGAAGCAGCACAGAATGATGATTACTGTATGTACGGTAAGCAAGCCGCTGGGATCATCAACGAATATTTCACCTCAAAAATCACCAAATAATGTGAGGAGTGACTGATTACAATGATTAATTCACCAGAATTATGGTTGACCCAACTTGAGGATGAACTGCAGGATAATATTCTTAGTTTTTGGATGAAACAGACGAAGGATGAAGTAAACGGCGGTTTTGTAGGTGAAATCGACAATCAGCTGAACATTACTCCTAACGCAGAGAAAAGCCTTGTGCTTAATGCCCGGATCCTTTGGTCCTTTGCGAGCGCTTACCGGATCTACGGTAAACCGGAATATCTGGCGATGGCAGAACGTGCTTATACCTACCTGATGGAACACTTCATTGATAAAGAGTATGGCGGATTATACTGGATGGTGGATGCTGAGGGCAGACCTTCTCAAGAGAAAAAGCAGATCTATGGCCAATCCTTTGCTATCTACGCACTTGCTGAATTCTACCATGCGACCGGACGTCCAGAGGTCTTAGAGGATGCGATTCAATTATTCCAGCTAGTTGAGAAATACGGCTATGATTCTATTTATAAAGGTTATGTCGAAGCTTTATCACGGGAATGGCAAATCACTGATAACCTCAGTCTCAGCAGCAAGGATATGAATGAAAAAAAATCTATGAATACCCATCTGCATGTTCTGGAAGCGTATACCGGTCTCTATCGAGTATGGAAGTCGGAGGAACTAAAGAGCACGCTAACTGAGCTAATCGA
Source organism: Paenibacillus sp. FSL E2-0190 (assembly GCF_037992965.1). Lineage (NCBI taxonomy): Bacteria > Bacillati > Bacillota > Bacilli > Caryophanales > Paenibacillaceae > Paenibacillus > Paenibacillus sp. FSL E2-0190. The sequence continues at coordinate 1,862,040 of NZ_CP150306.1, read as the reverse complement.
AACGATGCTGGATCATATCATTGATCAGGAAGGCCAGCATTTTCATCTTTTCTTAGATGAAGCATGGAATGTGAAATCAGATATTATCTCCTACGGACATGACATCGAAGGAAGCTGGCTGCTGGTGGAAGCTGCTGAAACCCTTGGAGAAGAGCAGCTGCTGCAGCGTGTGCGAACAGTCGCTGTCTCCATGGCAGAAGCCGTTCTTGCGGAAGGTATAGATAGCGATGGAGGGATATGGAATGAAGCTGACCCAAGCGGGCTGCTGAGCAAAGATAAAGATTGGTGGCCGCAAGCTGAGGCGGTTGTTGGATTCTATAATGCTTATCAGCTGACTGGTGACAGCAAATTTAATGAGGCTGCCCAAGCCTCCTGGACTTTTATCGATAAATACATGGTGGATCACAAGCTGGGTGAATGGTACTGGGGCGTGGACGAGAACCTTCAGCCCCTGCCTCACGGATCAAAGGTTAGCGCCTGGAAATGTCCTTATCATAACAGCAGAGCCTGCTTCGAAATGATCGCACGACTGAAATCAACTATAAAGGAGACTGTCTAATGTCATCATTATTCCAAGAACGCAAACAACAATTAACAGAACGTTATGAAGCCCTGATCGCTCGCAAGAACGAAAAGCTTCCTTATGGAAACGGCATTTATGACCGATATGCTCATCCACTGCTAACTGCTGAACATGCGCCCTTAATCTGGCGTTATGATTTTAACCCAGATACCAACCCTTATTTTGCCGAAAGAATTGGCGTCAACGGCGTCTTCAACCCGGGTGCTATTGCACTGAATGGCAAATTCTATCTTGTTGCTCGCGTGGAAGGCAATGACCGCAAATCTTTTTTCGCTGTAGCAGAAAGCGACAATGGCGTGGACGGTTTCCGCTTCTGGGATCATCCAGTTGTGCTGCCGGAGACAGAAGTTCCTGATATCAACGTCTACGACATGCGCCTCGTTAGCCATGAAGATGGCTGGATCTACGGCCTCTTCTGTACAGAACGCAAAGATCCAGAAGCCCCACAGGGTGACCTTTCTAGCGCAGTAGCACAGTGTGGTATTGTTCGCACCAAAGATCTGAAGACCTGGGAACGTCTGGCGGATCTCAAAACAGGCTCTGCTCAGCAGCGTAATGTCGTGCTACACCCTGAATTTGTAGATGGAAAATACGCTTTCTACACTCGCCCACAAGATGGCTTTATCGATGCAGGTTCCGGTGGCGGTATTGGCTGGGGACTCTCGGATACAATTGAAGATGCCGTAATTACCAGCGAGACTATCATGGACGAACGCTACTACCATACCATCAAGGAAGTTAAAAATGGCCAAGGTCCAGCTCCAATCAAAACTGCAAAAGGCTGGCTGCATATTGCTCATGGTGTACGCAACACAGCTGCTGGACTCCGATACGTGCTATATGCTTTCTTATCTGACCTGGATGAGCCAAACAAAGTTACTCATTCACCTGGCGGTCATTTCATCGCACCAGACGGTGAAGAACGTGTCGGTGATGTCTCCAATGTCGTGTTCTGTAATGGCGTGATTGCACGTGATAACGGTGAAATCTATATTTACTACGCCTCCTCCGACACTCGTATCCATGTGGCTACAACTACCGTTGACCAAATGTTAGATTATGTGCTGAACACTCCAGAGGATCCCCTTCGTTCTTATGCTTGTGTACAGCAACGTATTGCTCTTATTGATCGTAATTTAGCATTGTAAAAAAAGTTCATAAACCCTAAAAATCAACAGAGCAGCGATTCTCCTATATTAGGAGGATCGCTGCTCTGCGTTTTGATCATTCACTGTTTGCTTCAAGCGAATATCAATCATCCAGAGTAACTTAAGGACTCAGATGACGCTATTCACATGTATTTAGCCTTCAAAGTAAGTTTTCGGACTCCAGGGGCGCTATTCCCTGAAAAGAGTCCCATTTGGGGCGTTTTCTAGGCCGATAGCTGCGCTGGAGTCCGTTAGCATTGTAAATATCGGATAATACTGCATATAGGGTCTGCTGTGTCCGTTAGCGGGTTACTTTGCGTATTTGATTGTGTTTTTGATTGCGTATTTGATAGTATTTGCAGTTTGCCTTTCGACACAAAAAGCCATTTACATGACGCACATCCATACTTTCCAGCCCATTCATGAGTAATTCCTATAGATTAAGCTCAAAATAGGTCAGTAACCCCTAACTCCAAGGAGGCTGAGATATTAATGTTCAAACGTATGGATGAAATCATGATTGAGATTCCTGAAGTTGAGAAGCCCGATCCCAATGCTGCTGCCGCTGTTCAGGAATTACTTGGCGGAAAGTTCGGTGAAATGTCGACCCTTAACAATTACCTCTTTCAATCCTTTAATTTCCGTTCAAAAGACAAGCTGAAGCCTTTTTATGATTTGGTGATGAGCATAACAGCGGAAGAGCTTGGCCATGTCGAGCTGGTTTCGCATGCCATCAACAAATGTCTTCGAGGGTCAACAAGTTATAAAGAGCCCGATTCCACCCCTCTAGGGTCCGCAAAAGATGCGCGTCTATCCTATCACTTTCTGGCTGGTGCACAAGGGGCTATGCCTTTTGATTCAACGGGGAACCCGTGGACGGGTGCAAACGTCTTTAATAGCGGAAACCTAGTGGAAGATCTGCTACATAACTTCTTCCTCGAATGCGGAGCCAGAACACATAAAATGAAGGTCTACGAAATGACTGACCATCCAGCTGCACGCGCTGTAGTCGGATTCCTTTTAGTCCGTGGTGGTGTCCACGTGGTCGCTTATGCCAAAGCCATCGAAGTGGCAACAGGTGTTAATGTAACTAAGCTCGTACCGATTCCTTCGTTAAATAATAAATCATTCAGTGAAGCAAAAAAATATGAAGAAAAAGGCGTGCATACCAAGCTATACACCTGGAGTGAAAGTGACTTCGGCGCCATCGATCAGATTTGGAAGGGAACCCACCCAGAGGATAATCTTCCGCTTGAAGTTATTCAAGGAGCCCCTAAAGGCTTTCCGATCCCCGTTGCTCCGGCAGTCGAAGAGGAATTCGCTCCCGGAATCTCCCCCGAAGACTTTAAAGAAATTGCCAAACGCCTCAAAATGGCTGGAAATATTACAGACTAATATTCATAGTGAATCTGGTGAGGAAGTTACCTACAATCTTCCTTACCCTAGATTCACTTTTTTTAATTGTACAAACTGCGGAACTCCTCTTCAAGCATGGACATCATAATCATGTTATGAAACTCTCCGTCTACATAAAGAGCATCCCGCTCCACACCGTCGCGTTGAAAACCAAGCTTCTCATAGACATGAACGGCTCTGGGGTTAAAAGTATATACGCCGAGATGGATGCGGTGCAGCTTCAAAGTTTCAAAGCCATATCGTAGCATTTGAATCATAGCTTCAGTACCGTAACCTTTACCCCGATGTTCATGCCCACAAATGCCGATCCGGATATTTGCACTACGATTGTCCGGATCTATTTCATTTAGTACCACTTCTCCAATGAGTTCACCCGTGTCCTTTACTATAATCATAAGATCCACACGATCCTCGGCTGGAACACTAATCTTACGAATCCAAGCTGCCGTCTGCTCACGGGAGAAATCTTCTTGCGATCCTGTTAATTGCCCCATCTCAACATCAAGCAAAAAATTATAATAAGCCTCCAGATCGGATGCTTGCACACCGCGTAGTTGAATCTGTTCGCCTTCAATCTTTGGCATGGCAACTGATTCTGTCATAACTAAACTCCCCCTTACTCAAGCAAAACTAGATTCCATGGCTTTTATATACTTTTTAGATCAACATAGTTCTAGTCTCGCGGCTTATCCACGGAATCACGATGTACAATATCCGCTGCAATAAGAATTTTCTCAAGCGGTGCAGAAGGATTATGAATACGGCTCAGAAGTTTCTCCACTGCGGCTCGGCCCATCGCTTCTTTAGGAACATGAACAGTTGTAAGCGGTGGAACGCCTCTTAAGGCATCCTCAATATTATCAAAGCCAGTAACCGAGATATCCTCCGGAATATTAAACCCTTCTTCCTTGAGGATGTCACTGACCGAAAGGGCTGTGGAGTCGTTAGCGCAAACCAAGGCTGTCGGGAGTGTTTTGACTTTTTTACGCTTATTCACCCAGTTTTTAAAATCCTCCTGAAATAAGTCTTCCTCCACCCCTTCCAGAAAAAGATTCGCATCATCTTCCAAAGGCAGTCTTATTCCGCTCTCCTCCAGCGCACTCCGGAAGCCAATCCACCGGTCGCGGAAACTGCGTGAGAATCCAATATTGCCGATAAAATGCATTTGGGTATGGCCTGTGCCCATCAAATGATTCGTAAGTCGAGCCATAGAATCCACATTATTCGCAAACACGGTATCACTTGGAATTAGCGGATCTTCATGGTCAATCAACACCATCGGCAAACCAATACGGTGTACCTCAAGCAGCAAGGAAGTAGAGATTTGGCCCACACCTATCAAACCAAGGATTCCATTGGGATTCAAAATATTAACGAAATTATCCGCACGGTTCTCGGAGATAATGACCATCCCAAGCCCTTCCTGATCCAGCGCAATCGCAATACCATCCACAATTTTTCCCCAATACAAGGAATCCTGCGTCTGAGAACGAATATTCGGCATTAACACCAGCACGGATTGCTTATTCCGATCCCCGCCACCTACCGGGGGGGTGCGTTTTATGCCTTGGACAAAAGCATTTTTCTGCGTAAAATAACCCAGCTGCGATGCCGCTTGAATCACTCGTTCTCTTGTCGTCTCATTAACGCCGCCCTTACCCGAAAGTGACTTGGAGACAACGAATTTGGATACGCCGAGATGATCAGCGATTTTTTGCATGGTGACCTTTTTAGCCATATATAACCCTCCAGAGAATGTCATCAAATTTATGTAGTACTAACTTTAAGGCTGAGAAGTTTGTGACGCTCCTGCCCGCGCTTCCTTCCATTTTGCATTTAATTCGTCAAAAGCCTTTTGTAAATCAGGCGCAGCCAGTAACTCCTGAATATAATCCCCGGACCAAAAGGACAGCTTGGCTCTATTCGCCAGCTCGATGAACGCATCACTTTGTACAGTAGCATCGAGTAGCTTAGGCTTATAAGATAAAAACTCACGGTACTGCGACATAGAGGGATTCAAGCTTCCATCTGCCGGAAGGAATCCCCAATCATCTCGATAGGAAGTCTCCTTCACAAAAAAACTCAACCACGCCATAGCAAGCTCTTTGTTCTTGGTATATTTACTAACCCCCATGAACCAATCTGGATTGATCGGCGCATAATGAGCGCTGCCATTATCATACGGAAACGGGAAGAATCCAATATCATCCGGGGCAGCCCCCACATCAAGGACTTGTCCAATCGTCCAATTTCCAAGTAAATACATCCCTGCTTGACCTTTAGCTAGCTTAGTCTTCGATATCTCCCAATTGTTCGAGAATAGTTCATCTTCAACATAGCCTTTACCAATTAAGGTTCGAGCAATGGAAATTGATTTCCCCCACTCATTATCAAGCTGCCACGGGTTATCCTCATTTACCATATTATTTAGATACTCTGGATTACCTGTCATATAGTTAACCAAACTGTTTCCCCATTCACGTAAAGGCCAGACGGCTCCATAATTCATATATAGGGGGATAATACCCGCTTGTTTTAATTTCGCACAAGCTTCGTAGAATTCATCCAGCGTCTTAGGAACAGTAGCTATTCCTGCTTTTTCGAATGCCTTTTTATTATAGACAATCCCAACCGTAGTAGTCCCCGTGGACAGCCCATAACGTTTCCCGTTATACGTAGCAAAAGAGGTGAAACGCTCACTAGCGGCGGTTTCTTCATCCAGCGGCTCGAAAAAATAATCCAGCTCCTTTGACGGAAGATTCACCGGAAGCAACAGTACATCACCGGCATCTTTCGTGGACAGCCGTACCAGAATATCCGTTGCATAATTGGACAAACCTTCAAATTCCACATTGGCTTCGGGGTATCTCTGTTTAAATTGGTCCGCGTATCCTTGAAAAGTTCCGTTCTCAATCAGATCTATTCGATTGGTCATCATGACTATGGTGCCGGACAAGTCAGACTTCACCTCGTCTCCAACTGGAGGCGGGGTGGATTCCGTCTGCTTATTGTTATTGGCACAGCTACTACTCAATAACACTAAGAGAAGTAACAGTATGGTCCGCATAGTCCATTCTAATTTCAACCCCTTCAACGGACAGCCCCCTCTTATTTCGTTACTCAGGTAAGCCAATTAATTCCTGCTCCAGTAATGGCAGCGACAAAATAACATCGGTCCCTCGTCCAAGCTCACTATATACCTGGATCCCAAATGCCGCTCCATAATGAAGACGCACTCGCTGCTGTACATTTTTCATGCCTATCCCCCCGTTAATGCTTTTCTTAGGAGGACTTTCGTTCTGCAGCCCATCATTCAATTTCTCCAAAGTCTTCTCATCCATTCCGATCCCGTCGTCTTTAATATGAAACAACAGCATTTGCTCTGTAATCTCGCAGCGGATGCTTAAATGCATTTGCGGCTTATTATCATCTAAGCCATGGTAAGCTGCATTCTCAATGATAGGCTGGAAGACCAGCTTGATAATAGAGTAATTATCTAACGACTTCGGCACATCGATATCCAGTAAAAAACGGTTAGGATAACGATAGTTCAGCAGCTCGACGTAATTACGCACATACCCAAGCTCTTGCTTCAATGTCGTATTGCCACTCAGATCACTTGTACTGTACCGTAGCAGTTTGCCCAGAATAGAGATCATATCCGCAGCTTCGACATCATCATTCAGCTCGGCGGTCATTCGGATGGACTCCAGTGTGTTATAGATAAAATGAGGATTGATTTGACTCTGCAGCGCATGAAGCTCTGCTTCCTTTTTCTGTTCTTCTATGCGGTAAATATCCTGAATTAGCTGCCTGATTCGGGCTAACATACGATTAAATTGATGCCCCAGCAGACCAATTTCGTCACGCCGTTTAACTCTGAACATCACATCCAGATCGCCGCCCTGAACTTTTTTCATCAATTGAATCATTTGAGTCAGCGATTTAGTAAGGGCAACGGAAAGAATAATCGAAATAATTAACGCTAGTACTATGATACTTAATGTAGCAGCAAGTGTTGTATTACGGGTCAGCTTCACATCACGCATCAGTACATCAACAGGAATAGAGATAATTACCTTCCAATTGGTTTTGGTAGAGCCAGAGTAAATATTCAACCGCTCTTTTCCGTTGACTGTATCATAAAAGCTTCCAGAAATGCCTCCAACTCTTTTGAACAAGTCTGAATCAGAAATATCTGTGGCCAGCAGCTTCTTGTCGCTGTCGTAGATGACCATTCCCTTCTCATCCACAATCAACGACTTCCCATGGGTGACTTTATCCAGTTCCTTAACTTGATTCTCCAAATTGCTAATATTCGCTTCAACCGCAATCAGCCCGATTGGATTTAACAAGCCATCCACGATTTTGCGAACAACGGTAAAAGCATATCGGGTGCTCTGCAGATTACTTGTATACGCTTGAGTACCGAACAATAATGCTTCTCCGCTGGAATCCTTAGTCTGCTGGCTCCAGTATTTATAGCTTTGCTCGAGATCGAGTCGTACGCCACCATCCTTCGCAGAATAATAACCATTTCCGTAAGCGTCAAAAATATAAACCGAGTTCGCACCTCGCTTAATATTGTTAATAAACGAAATGTTGCCCTCTATCCCCCGTTGAATGGACAACAGAAGATCAAAATCACCGGGCGACAAAGCAGCACTCCCAGTTGCGCCTCCCATAATCTTTTTCTGCTCATGGTAGTTGTTCGAACGTATTAAATTCTGTTTGATATCATTCACATAGGCGGGCATAGATGAAATACGCTTCATATCTTCGATATAATCGTCTACTCCATCCATCATTTGATCGATTAATTTCTCAGAATAAGCAATGGTGTTCCCCTGAATAGATTCTGAGTAGCTCTTGAAGGTAAATACACTGATGAAGGATAGCGGGAGGGTAATGATAATTAAAAAGACGAGGAGCAGCTTGCGTTCCATGCTCATGTCCCCGATAACGGACCACCAGCCAGAGATGCGTCTACCTTTCATTTGGTCCTTCTCCTTAATACTTTTTACCTAACTTGTTATTAAATTATAACAAATACCTAACAAAGTTATTATACGGTGTAGTTCTTCATTACACAACAACAAACCGCCTCTTCATGTTGAAGAAGCGGTTTTGTTAGGTAAACAATTTAGAAATTAGTGATGAATCCACTCATTTTATAGTGAATAATGACAGCTTGTCCTTCAATTGACCTGAAGCACTTTCCAGCTTGCCAGATAATGAAACGAGTTGATCACTTACATTTTGCTGTTCATTACTGAGTGAAGCTACTTCTTGGGAAGTTGCTGAAGATTGCTCAGCTACGGCGCTAACGTTCCCCATAGCCTCTGACAACACACCTTGCGAATGATTCAGACTGCTAATCGCTGTCGTCACCGATTCCAGGCTTGTTATGAATTCATCCATCTGTCCTTTTACGGACAGGAAGATATCACTTGTACTCTTCACGGAGCTTACTTGTTCTTTAAACAGTGGTGCTACTTCGGATAATACAGCTTCCGTTTCGTTCATTTCCGCCATGATCTTATCCGTAATTCCAGCAACAAGGGCAATAGATTGTTTCGATTGGTCAGCAAGCTGCCGCACTTCACCCGCAACTACCATGAAGCCCTTACCAGCTTCTCCTGCACGAGCGGCTTCTATTGTCGCATTTAATGATAAAATATTCGTCTGTTGCGTGATACTCTTCATCACATCCAACACCTTAATTACGGAGAATACTGTCTCCTTCAGGTGGTTGACACGTTCGACAAGTGCACTTGTTTTTTCTCCAGTGCGGCTAGTCTGATCCAGCAGGTCAGTTAATTGCTTAGCACCTTGAGCACTAGCTTCACCAACCCCACGTGCTGCTTCATCCATCTCAGTGTTGGCGTATATTACAGTCTGCATTTGCGTAGCTATCACATCTGTAAGCTCATTACCTCGTTCAGCTTCAAGCGCCAGACTGCCTGCCCCACCGGCAATTTCTTCCGTAGCGGCTGCGATTTCCTTCGCAGAAATAGCTGTCTTCCGTGAGGCTTCACCAAGCTCGCCAGCGGTCTCCAGCACATCCCGAGCGGTTTCTGTCGTTTGCGATACAAGCTCAGTAATACGCTCCATCATCACGTTAAAGGAAGCTGATAGCTGGCCAATTTCATCTTTAGAGACATATTCTGTACGTACACTTAGATCACCACCTGCACCTTGTACCATAAGATCCTTCAAGCGTGCTAGAGGGCGAGCAATCATACGCACCATCCAGATCCCGATTACTATGGCTAGCAGAGCCGCACCAGCAGCCGCAATAAAAGTAGTCAACAGAATCGGACGTGCTTCTTTTACTAGCTCATCTGTTGGGACTACCCCTGCCAACTTCCAATCCGCCCGGATCATTGGATTAAAGACAGCAAGGATCTCTTTCCCGTTTGTATCCTTCTCATCCAAACTTTTGTTATCCTTTTTACTTGCCTGAATAAAAGCGAACTCTGAAGGTTTACCATCGTCTTTTGAATCCGAAGAAGCTACTACGGTTCCATCAGGAGTGACAAGTTGAATTCGAGAGCCATCTCCCAGCTGTACACTTGCGAATGATTCCTCCAGCAATGTATTCTTCAACACAAGGATGACTATGTATCCTGTACCTGAGCCCAGGGTTTTGAGAGATCTTGCCATAGCAATATTTTTGTCTCCATCACCTTGAACAGCTGTCGAGAACCATATGTTCTTGGCTGCATCACCATCACCTTTAGAATAGTAGGATTCATAAGATGCAGTGTTGTCGACAATCTTCTTATACCATTCTTGTTCTCTTATGTTATCTAACTTAATGCCGCCACTGCCACTTGTAACAATATCTTGATCAGGCGACTCCGGGATCAAAGAAACACTAAGAATATTAGAATCCGTTGTAATCTGACTGGATAACTTTTTACTTACTGCGCTTGTAGCTTCAAATTTCTCATAGGAAGATTGTGCAGTCACTAAAGACTTCAAATCTTCTTGCATCTGCGCATCAAAATAAAGCTGTAAAGCCAAGTTCTCGTACTGTTTCAAAGTAATATCTAACTTCTCTGAGGTCTGAATAATAGTCTGACGGTAGGCTTCCGATACGTTGTTCTTAATTGTCTTCTTGGCTTTTGAATAAGATAGCAGTCCAAGTGCCATTACCACAATTACAATTGCACACAAAAATATCAGGAATATCTTCACGCCAACAGATTCCATAGGATTAACTCTTTTGATCTGTCCCCGCAAATCTATCCCATTCTTCAAATTAAACTTAGGTGTCTTAACTGCCCCTTCAATCTTGCTTGTTTCCTTGTTTCCTGTGATCGCCGATTTCTTATTCTTTTTATTCATGCTAAACCTTCTCTCATTATGCTTTTCACTAATACTATCTTGATCAGGATCCCCCATCTTGATCACCTACCCGCTAATATTAGAATACGCATGAAAGCGTTAACCAATATATATATCGGCGTATTAGGTCTTTTTCCTTAGCTTTACGAGACTTTTTTTACAACTTTTAACCTATGTATGTTTAAACATAATAAATAGCTTGCTGCACCTCCTCTCTTGGAGATATTTGTTAATCCCTAATATATATAACTTATTGTTTGCTTTGTCAAAAAGAAAAACAGGGAGGCTCTTGGATGACCAAAGGCTTCCCTGTTTTTTATTAAAACTTCTTCTTACGCATCATATCAAAGTATGCAACCGGTTGATCTACCTTCATGCGAATAGGTTGCAGTGGATGACGGGCGGCATCAAGCGAATTGCCTTTCTCATCCCATATTTCGCCAACCGTTTGCTTGAAGAACGTATCGTTAGGTCCAAAGAATTCTACTTCCTGACCTGGCTTAAAGTGATTGCGCTGTTGAACTAGTGCCGTACCACTTTCAGCATCGTATTCAATTACAAGTCCGGCAAAATCATACGGAGCTGCTTTTTCTTCAGGCTCATAGATATGATCTTCATGATCCGGAGTATCATAGAAGAATCCTGTGTTTAGCGGACGGTTAGCGGCTTTATTAAGCTCATCCAGCCATTCCTGCTTCAATTCATACCCTTCCGGATCTGCCATATAAGCATCAATGGCTTTACGATATGCATTAACGACAGTAGCCACATAGTGGATTGACTTCATTCGTCCTTCGATCTTGAAGCTGTCGATACCCACTTCAATCAGTTCAGGTATACTTTCCAGCATACACAAATCCTTAGAGCCCATGGAGAAGGGATTATCTCCTTGCTGATGCAGTGGAATCTGAGTTACACCTGGAAGCAAAGGAGCTGGAGATTTCGCTTCAGCCTGCTCTTCCTCAGACACCCAAGTCCCTTCCGGACGTGCATCCTCAAACAAATCATATTTCCAGCGGCAAGACTGGCAACAGCCCCCGCGATTGGAATCACGGTCGGTGAAATGGTTGGACAATACACAACGGCCCGAATACGAGGAACACATTGCACCATGGATGAAGCTTTCGATTTCAATGTCGACATGTTTTTTAATCTCAGCGATCTCTTCCAGGCTTGTCTCACGGCCCAAAACAACACGCGGAAGCCCCTCTTCCTTCCAGAAGGACACCGCTTGCCAGTTCAACGTAGACTGCTGTGTACTCAAATGCACTTCAAGACCAGGCACTAACCGGCGTGCTGTATCTACAATGATTGGATCAGCTACGATAATAGCAGCAATCCCAGCTTCATATAAGTTACGCAGGTATTCTTCAATTCCCGCGACATCTTCATTGTGAGCATAAATGTTTGTTGCAACAAATACCTTAGCGCCATATTTCTTGGCGAATTCAACACCTTCGCGCATTTCCTCGAAGCTGAAATTATCTGCGCCGGAACGCAAGCCGTATTGTTGTCCTCCGATATAAACAGCATCCGCACCATAGTGTACTGCGAACTTCAATTTTTCCAAATTACCAGCCGGAGCGAGGAGCTCCGGTTTGTCCAGACGGTAACGTTTGCCCTTATATTGCGGCTTTGTCATGGTTCCCATTCCTGTTCTCCCCTCCATCGCCCACAAAGCTAAGTCACATGCTATAAATGCTGTACCTAATCTTCGTGGGGACCTATAACCTCTTTATTTTTATCAAACTTAATATACTTGCTCTTTATAGAAAAATCCGAAGCTTAACTCCCGTTCAGGGTCCTGCACCGTTCTGATTACATCCATCCATTCCTCATTGAAGGCATAACCTTCTGGATCAGCCGCATAAAGATCTATAGCTTTACGATAAGTCTTCACAACCGTTACATTATACGCTATCGATTTCAAGAGTCCCTCAATCTTAAGGCTGTGTATACCTGCAGCCATCAGAATATGCAGATCCTCCAAAATACAAATATCATCCGAGCTCATAATATGAGTGCCGTTCTCGTCTTCATAAATCGGGAATTTCTGGTCATCTCGTTCTTCCTCAATCAGAAATAGTCCGCGTTCCTTCCCGAGACTTCCTCCATCACTAGGACGGCCTTGATGTGACATATAGCTTTCAACAAGCTTCCGCTTGGAATGGTATATATTGGTCATTCCATGAACCTGCACCTGTGCCTCAATCTCCAAAAGCGGAACCATTTCCGTCATTTCATCCATATTCAGCTCACGGGCCAGCACAACGCGAGAAGCCCCCTTGCGTCCCCAATAATTCGCGGTCGCATAGTTGGTGGAAGTCATTTCCGCATTCCAGTGCAGCTTCATTGCTGGCGCTTCTTTCTTCACAGTGGTTAACACTGCTGGATCCCCGAATTCAACACCATCAATGCCAAGCTCACCTAAAGCCTTCACATAGGCAGGAAGCTCATCCAGCAGACGGTTGGACATCAGCCCACCCAAGCTTGCATACACTTTGCAGCCTCGCGAATGTGCCATTTCTACGACAGTCGCTGTATCCTCCAGAGAGAAATGTCCAGCAAGCCGCATCCCAAAACGGTCATCCCCAATGAGCAACGCATCTGCTCCGGCATCCAGCAGAGCAGCGGCTTCCTCCAAGGACGCTGCCGTTACCAGCAATTCCGGTTTGTTAGTCATGTTGTACCTCCTACTTGTACAGTTATTTCAACCGCACCACTCTTCATTTTAATAGTTTATTTCGATTCTTGCTTACTTTTTTCGATATTGGCTAAATGTTCCTTGTAGGTCTTAGCAAATAAATGGCCCTGTGTACCATCTTTTTTGGTCACATAGAAGTAATATTCAGAAGCTTCTGGTTCGAGTGCCGCTTGAATGGACTCCAGCCCCGGATTACTAATAGGTCCCGGAGGAAGTCCAATATTCTTATACGTATTATATGGACTATCAACTTCCAAATCTTTATACAAAAGTCTTTCCTTCTGCTTATTGAGTAAATATTGAACGGTAGCGTCGATCTCCAGCTTCTGCTCTTTCTTTAGGCGGTTATAAATAACACCAGCCACAAGCGGACGTTCACTATCCACCACAACTTCCCGCTCAACCAGCGAAGCTACGGTCAACAGTTCATGCAGAGACAATCCACGCGTTTCTAGCTTTTGCTGCCAGTTAGGAATCGTATCTAGCTTCTTCTGGAACTGATCCAAAAGCGCTTCTACAACTTCCTGGGGCGTGCTATCTTTGGCCAGTTCATAGGTTTCGGGGAATAAATATCCTTCAAGACGGTGGCGTAGATTCTTATCCTGCGGGATACCCAGAATATCAATCCCCTTCAAACCTGCACCAGTATCCATAATTTCAAGAAAAGTAGCCGCATCCTGATTCCAGGCTTCAGCGAGCTTCTTAGCGATCTGCTCAGCAGTATATCCTTCGGGGATAGTAAAGACCACAGTTTCTTCCTTAACTACATCACCTGCATTTAATCTTGCAATGAGTTCATCATAGCTGTCACCGGGCTTAGCGATATAAGTACCTGCTTTGAAGCTAGAGCCTTCTTTAGTCCATTTCAAATATCCCTTAAAAAAAAGACTCTTACGGATAATGCCATTTTGCTCAAGCAGATCAGCAATCTCCGCACTTCCCATGCCCTTCTCTATCGTAAATGTTACAGCAGGACCTGCAGGCTCTACCGGCTGCATCCCGTTCCAAATGTACCATGCGCCCCCACCTCCTGCTGCTACCAGCAAAAGAATAATGATTAACACAGTACGGATTGCGGATTTCAAGTCTGGTTCCTCACTTTCCGACTATAAAGTATAAAAGTGTATTGCCTAAAATTCAATATATATTTCCTTAGATTGATGTATATAGGATATTGCTCGCATTTCAAGCAAAAAGAGCGCGGAATTCTCCGCCCTCTTCCGTGCCCATCATAAATGTAACGTACATGTTTAAGTTTTATTCAGCGCCATCTGCTGGAAAAGTCATCTCATCGTATAGCTCAGAGATGTCTTCCCACTCTTCATCGTCCATAATGCTCTCTAATTCCGGAAGTCCGTCAGAAGAGACAACGATACGCAGGATTTCATACTCCACGTCTTTGCCAGAGCCTTTCAGCACTGCATATCCGCGATCACCGACTTCAAATTCGGCGATAATATCGTAAATGGAAGATTTGCCTTGCTCATCTTCCAGTTCTACAGTTTCTCCGTAGGCTTCTTTAAGCCGTGAAGTCCATACCGCTTGATCAGCGGATATCTCAGTCATTCTCCGATCCTCCGTCCAACTCGTCGACCAGTGTGTTGAAAGTCTCTTCGACAATCGCCCACTCCTCGTCATTATCGATCATGAACAATTGAAGATCGTCGCCTTCTTCCACATAACGGAACGCGTATACCTCATCGGTTTCCTCGTCCTCGGAGTCTAGCGGAACCACCATCATATACTTAGCGTCCGAGCCATCAACCTCAAACTTCATAATGACCTCGAATTCCTCTTCATTACCTTCCTCATCGGGAATATAGATAATTTCCGGTTCTTCCTCTTGGCCAATCTGTTCGTTTGTCATATCCTCGCACCCCTCACCTTTTACTGTTAGCATCCAAAAAATTTTGCAAAATCAGGGCTGCAGCCATTTTATCCACAATCCCCTTGCGTTTCTTCCGGCTGACGTCCCCTTCAATCAGCACCCGCTCTGCGGATACCGTCGTCAGACGCTCATCCCAAAGGTGTACGGGCATTTCTAACTCTTCCCGTAGCTTATCAGCGAACTCTATACAGATTTCGCCCCGGGGTCCTACTGAGCCGTTCATATTCTTCGGTAGACCAACTACAATCTCTCCAATTTCGTGCTCTGCAACAAGTTCACGAATGCGTTCGAACTCATTACCCGTACCTCGGCGCTCAATCGTTTCAAGAGCTTGTGCCGTCCAGCCAAAAACATCACTTGTGGCTACACCGATTCTACGGTCGCCGTAATCTAAACCTAACTTCTTCTTCATTTCGGATTGTCCACCCTGTGATTGACGAGATAGAATCTAACCAGCTCTTCAATCAGCTCATCACGTTCTTTTCTCCGGACCAAACTTCTCGCATTGTTATGGCGCGGAATGTAAGCCGGATCTCCGGAAAGAAGATACCCTACGATCTGATTGATCGGATGATACTCTTTCTCCACCAGTGCATCGTATACTGCTAGCAATATTTCCTGGGGAGAAGCTTCCTTTTCGTCGCCCTTCACATTGAATTTGACCGTTTTGTCCATGGAGTCCATTTGTGACACCTTCCTTCTGCAAAATCGCCTTTTGGGACGGCTTCGCAAAGTTGCTACTGTGCAGCTCGCTTGCTTCCTTTATCATAACATATTCATGCCCCAACGAGGAAATCCTGCCCGTTATTAACGCTTTTTTTGGCATTTTCTCTACAAAAATTATGATATTTTTGGCTTTTAAGCTATTGTCAAGCACAATTATTCATGAATATCTAACATCCTGCTAATAAAGAGTAGCGGTACTGATATCAAACTCTCAGTACCGCTATGTTTTCTCGTAATACGTTTAGTTAGAGAAATGGTTTCGTAATTTTAACTTAGGCTAAGGAAGCTACCAATTCTTCAGCCTTTGCCAATGCTTCGTTTAGCTTAGAAGCATCTTTACCGCCGGCTTGCGCCATATCTGGACGCCCACCGCCACCACCGCCGCAAACCGCTGCAATTTCTTTAACGAGTTTACCAGCGTGGAAACCTTTCTTCACCAGGTCTTGCGGTACAGATACTACAAAGTTCACCTTATCATCCATCGCCGCACCTAGTACAAGCACTGCATCCGGAAGCTTGGATTTCAATTCATCCGCTGTGGAACGCAAAGCATCCATATTGCCTGCTTGAACAGCAACAGCCAGGAGCTGCGTACCTGCGCCAACTGTCTTCACGCTGCTTGTAAGTTCAGCAGCAAAAGTAGCACTCAGCTTGGATTGCAAGGACTCATTCTCACGCGAAAGCTCACGCACCTGGTTATGCAGCGCTTCGATCCGTTTCGGAACGTCATTCAGAGAAGACTTAAGAAGGCCTGCTGATTGTTTGAGCAAATCTAGCTGACTTTCAGTGAACTGGTAAGCGTAACGTCCGGTAACCGCCTCGATGCGGCGCACTCCGGAACCAATGCCACTTTCGCTAAGCAGCTTGAAAATTCCGATTTGCGACGTGTTGGATACATGACAACCACCGCAAAGCTCAAGGCTGTAATCACCCACTTGAACGACACGGACGATATTACCGTATTTTTCACCAAAGAGTGCCATTGCTCCCATTGCTTTAGCTTCATCAATCGGCTTGTTCTCAATCACTACATCTAGACCGCGCCAGATTTGTGCATTTACGCGATGTTCGATATCGCTCAATTCTTCTGGAGTAATCGCTCCAAAATGGGAGAAGTCAAACCGCAAACGAGCACCTTCCACTAAAGATCCCGCTTGATTAACATGCCCGCCAAGAACTTCTTTAAGCGCTTTGTGCAATAAATGGGTAGCTGTGTGGTTCTTCACGATATCTTCACGCTCCGCACGATCCACTTCCGCGCGAACGGATTCGCCCACTTTCAATTCTCCCGCTTCCACAGTTACCAAATGTACGTGTTGGCCGTGTGGAGCTTTAAAGAGTCCTTTTACCTTAGCTGTAACTGAACCCCCAGTAAGCACACCCGTGTCACTTACTTGTCCGCCGCTCTCAGCATAGAACGGTGTTGTATCAAGAATAACTTGGCATTCTGCGCCTTCACTGGCGACATCTACCAATTCATCACCCACAACAATAGCCAGGATTTTCGACTCTGTTACCGAGTCATTATATCCAACAAATTCACTTTTAACCGTCAGGTCTGCTAGTGCGCCTCCCTGGATCTTCATGCTGCCGCCATCATGACGTGCAGCTCTCGCACGGTCACGTTGCTCCTGCATAGCCGCATCAAAACCTTCTCGGTCTACAGTTAAACCTTGCTCCGCTGCGAAATCTTCGGTCAGGTCAAATGGGAACCCATAAGTATCATATAACTTAAATGCATCGGCTCCAGCAATATTGCTGAGACCCTCTGCTTTTGCTTTAGCACTGATCTCACCCAAAATAGCCAATCCGTCAGACAATGTTTCGTGGAAACGTTCTTCTTCAGTACGAATAATCTTTGCGATATATTCGCGGTTGTCCACAACGGATGGATAGTAGACACCCATAATTTCGCCAACGGTTTCAGTCAGCTCATACAGGAATGGACGATCCAGACCCAAGGTCTTTCCGTACCGAACAGCACGGCGAAGCAAACGGCGGATAATATAACCGCGTCCTTCATTAGAAGGAAGTACTCCATCCCCGACCGCAAAAGTAACGGTACGCACATGGTCAGCGATTACTTTAAGCGCGATATCCTGCTCAACGTTATCTTTATAAGTTACACCCGCGAGCTGTGCTGTCTTTTGAATAATAGGTTGGAACAAATCAGTGTCGAAGTTGGAATCTACATCCTGTAGAATGGATGCAAAACGCTCCAAGCCAGCCCCTGTATCAATGTTTTTATTCGGAAGCGGCGTATAGCTGCCATCCTTGTTATGGTTGAATTGTGAGAACACCAGGTTCCATACTTCTAACCAGCGTTCATTTTCTCCACCTGGATACATTTCCGGATCGCTCATATCACTGCCGTAAGCTTCACCACGGTCATAAAAGATTTCCGAGCAAGGACCGCATGGGCCTTCGCCAATATCCCAGAAATTATCGTCGCCCAGCTTAATGATGCGTTCAGCAGGCAGGCCAACCTTTTCATTCCACAGCTTAAATGCCTCTTCATCCTCTGCGTACACCGTTACGGAAATACGTTCCGGGTCAAAGCCGATCCACTCTTTGCCGGTTAGGAACTCCCAAGCCCATGTGATAGCTTCTTCTTTGAAATAATCGCCGATGGAGAAGTTACCCAGCATCTCGAAAAATGTATGGTGACGGCGTGTCTTACCCACATTCTCGATATCATTGGTACGAATACATTTTTGTGAGTTAGTCAGGCGCGGATTTTCTGGAACCTCCCGGCCATCGAAGTACACTTTCAAAGGTGCCATACCCGCATTGATCCACAGAAGCGAAGGATCGTTGTGAGGAACGAGGGACGCACTTGGTTCAATCTTGTGACCTTTACTTTCAAAAAACTTAAGCCATTTGGAACGAATTTCACTTGCTTTCATCATTTACAGCTCCCGTCTCATCTTTTTACTTCGGCATTTACACCGGAAATTACAAAATACCTAAAAAATAAAAACAAAAAAACGCCCCTGAATAATTCAGGGACGATTAATATCGCGGTACCACCCTGGTTATCGCCTTGACCCCACTAATGGGACAATTGCAGACGATCGCCTTGTCGCGGCTGATAACGGGCGCCCCCGGTGAGCATTGATCTCACACTCCGAAATTAGCTTTCCACCGGCCTGTCTTCAAGGTTCTCACAGCCATTACGAAACGTTTCGTAAAGGAACCTTTTCTCTGATCAAGCCATCCTCCGGTGTACTTCATTTTCATCAACGATTTGTCCGATTTGCATTTTAACATTTCAAGTATAGCCAGTGCCCTTGCTTCTGTCAATCTGGGGATGGGCGAATGTGAAGAATAACACATGATTTTTGTAACAGTAAACTTGGACTCAAAAAGGATATAGTGAAATCTAAGGTTAATTTGGAATATTTTGTATCAGGAGGACTGCCGTCGATGCTTCACTCCAAGGAGTTCAATCTATCATCGATTTTTGAAGCAAAGCCTACACACTACCTTTTTATAGCGAGCCTCATTTTTATTCATATTATTTTTACTCTTGCGGTTAATCTCATCCTTTTTGAGCATGGATATTTAAGTTTTATTGCCAAAAACACAAACCACTGGATCAATGAAACGTTAGCCGCCAATCTAGTTGGGCTTCTCTTAGAAGTAATTATTTTTTTGATTCTGATAGCTAAAGTTTCGCCCCGGGATTTTGGGTTAAAAATAGAAAAATTAAGAGCCGGACTGCTGGGTACCTTTCTGTTTTGGCTCGCTATAAATATAGTAGATTTGTGTATGGTACACCTGAATCACTCAGAGCTAACACTTAACAATGCTATCTTCAGCCATTCAAATTTAGTTTTCGGTGAAATTCTAGGTCAAGTCTTGGGAAATGCTTTATTGGAAGAAATCTTATTTCGCGGCTTCCTGCTCGTTCAAATCTATCTATACTTAAAAAAAATCAACAACAAAACTACACGGATGATCTCTGCAATGCTGATTTCACAATCGATCTTTGCCACCATACATATCCCAAACCGGATTTACTCAGGATTAGTTGGAATGGAGTTTGTTTATGATTTTATCATGCTTCTAATTCTAGGAATTATATTCGCTCTACTCTATATCTTAACCCGAAATTTATTTTTCGTGATCGGCGTTCACTCATTAATGAATATTCAGATAGTGTTTTGGAACAGCAATTTCACATATACGGCAACTTTATTATGTGTCTTATTACTGACCTGTCTTTTGCTTTGTATAAAAAGGAAAACATTTCGTGCGCAGCAACGGGCGGATATGGGGCTCTGATAATTAGAACTTTAATTATTCACAAAAAGAAGTTCCCCCCTTTAAGCAGGAGGAACTTCTATCACTATTACTATAATGTCTCTATTAATTCGCACCCTCTGCAATAGCTTTATAAGCAGCTAAATCCGTATAAACTTCCTCTTTAAGCGGATTGCGTTTATGCT
The DNA here is from genome assembly GCF_037992965.1 of Paenibacillus sp. FSL E2-0190. Classification (NCBI taxonomy): domain Bacteria; kingdom Bacillati; phylum Bacillota; class Bacilli; order Caryophanales; family Paenibacillaceae; genus Paenibacillus; species Paenibacillus sp. FSL E2-0190. The sequence goes on along the minus strand of NZ_CP150306.1, from coordinate 1,841,771 downwards.
TGATGATTTTATAGAAATGATAACCAAACACTGCAATATTAGCAGCTAAAGATAATGCACTTACTATCCACAGAGCGGTTTCACTATGAGAGGATTGTACAGAGAACTTTGACTCACCAACAAACGCCGGGAACGACATCGTAAACATCATCCAAATCGCCAAAGTCTGTGCACGATGCTGCAGCCATGCCCCTTTTTTAAAGAAGAACGCCGGGATGGTACAAGAGATCAACAATGCTGCACCTGCATAGAAGGAATGGTCAGAAACTGCATTATATACATAGGCAAAGTTCCAAATGTCATAAGCAATGATCCAGAACCAAAGCTGGTCAGGCCACAACATATCTTTACTCTTATCTTTACTGATCACAATACCCATCCAACCAGAAATCGTAATAATGTTCAGAATACCTGCGATCCCGTTCATAATGTTCCAAGGACCACCTACCATCATTACGCCATCCACCATACCTTGCAAGCTGTACACTTGGAAATCACGAATAACTGCTTCAAGAATGTTAACTGCAAGGATAATAGCCGGGAACATTAATATATATTTATTTTTGTCCCATCCTTTAACATAACGGATAGCCATAAACCCTATACATCCTGCCAAAGCAGAATATACTTTTACCCAGTGAAACCATGTTCCAGTACTGGAGCCTTCTCCTGCCGTATTTGGCCAAACCGCTATGGTAAGAACAATAGGGACAACTATAAACAGAATGATTGAGAACCACTTGCTCTTCCGTGCTATTTCATTTACAAACATTAATCCTGCTAGTACTACTAACCACATTAGCGCAGAGTACCAGGGAATCGATTCGAATAAAAACATGTTTTACTCCTCCTTGTAGGTTGGTGTATGTAATCTGTGTCTCAGGTCCAATATAGCCCATCCCTCTTTAAACGATCAAATCGCTTAAAACGTTGATTTATCAGTGTTTTTTTAGTTTCATTTCAAGTTGAGTTTACACAACCCTAGCACTAGAATTCGCCAAACTTTCTACCTTTCTTCTGAGAAATCTATTAGAATACATGTCTATAGAACTATATACTGCAAACCTAACTTGAATGTAAAAAAACCTTGTCGACAAATTTCTTTGTGGACAAGGTTCCTCTTTAATGTTATTCAAAAGAATCGTTCAACCAAGTGTTTCGCGTATATAATACAATTCTCAAGTGTAGGGAAGTTCATGATTTCTCCAGCTAAATAGATATTGTTTTTCCCCTGCATCTGATCAACCCGTTCATAAAATCCCTCATGTAGCGCATTAGAATCCACATGTGGGAAATGCCTCCAACGCTTCATCATATATAGTCGAATGCTCTCTCCGCCCAGCTCGCGAAGTTTATTTTCTACCGTCTCTCGCATTTCCAGATCAGTCATAGCTTCATTCTCTGCTACATAAACCGTAACTAGATCCGTAGTTCCCATATCTGCCCACCGATAGTACCATGCCATCATATGCCCTTTACGTTCAGGGTACATATTCCGGGGGATATAGCCAGAAAGCTCCGGCAACCCCTTCACTCTATACGCATATACCCTAAACCATTCATAGGTTATATTCGCTAATAAAGTTTTGTCCTCACTTGACAGGCTAACTGTATCGCCCATTTGCTCTAAAGCTGCTGTATAAATGACCTTGTCAAAATAAAAGATGTCCTGACTCGTCTCTACTCGAACCTGCCCATCTTGTTCTTGCTCCATAAAAAGCACTTCACAAGTCAGGCGTAGATCGTTTACTTGGTCGGCCATTCGTCTGATCAGCTCAGTAACACCCTTAGGCCAGGTTATCATATGAGTAATTTCAATAAACGACAACAGATTATCATAGCTTAGAAATTTCAGCACATATGCAGCGGGAACATTATGGATACCACCGAATCCAAAAGTATTAAAATAATGCATGTAGACCTGCTCAAGGACAGACAGCTTATTCTCTACACACCACTGCGAAAATGGCTGACATAAATCTGGCGGTAAGTGGAGAAAACCCGGTTCTTGGAGAGACTCATAGCGTTTCAGAATATCCGGCAATCGTTTGAATTCTTGTGTAAACGCCTCTATCTGCTCCATGGGAATTTGTGAAGTTTTTCTCCCATTATTATCAAAAAATCCACGTTCTAACAATGGTCCCCTATCCATAAGATCAAAATCTCTCATAAAATCCATCGTATGTTTATAGGTAGGCAGGCCGATTAGCGTCCCCATTTCATAACTTTTTCCTTTGTACTCAATAGAATGACACTTTCCTCCTACTCTATCCGACTTCTCCATGAGGGTAATGTTGGTATATCCTTTTTTCGCTAATTCATAAGCAGCCGTAACCCCAGAAATCCCTGCACCGATGATTCCAATTCGGTCTTTATTCTTCGTGTTTGTCATCATCCGTTATCTCCTTGTAAATAACCATAATGGCAAAGTTTCTCGTTGTCCCGTATAGGCAAGTGCGACATCCGATGGTATTTTACCTTGATTAGGTCCGTCTGTAATTTGCCTGCTGAAGTTGTAGGTTCTCAAGTATTCATGTAAGCGCTTTTCTAAAATCTCAAAAGAATCTATCGTATCATCTACCCAAGCCTGCTGGTAGAATTCTTTGGTCAACACCGCCGCAAATTGCTGCAAGGGCTGAAATATCTCTGTTTGGTCTACCGTTATAGCTACTTGATTAATATTGTTCTTATGTAAAAATTCACTATATTTATGTTTTCCTCTGTCCCAGTTCGTAATGAATTCACGGCTTTTGTTCGTAACCAGATTATCGATATGAAAATCTAATGTCTTCATCAATGGGAGAACTTTCAGATGCATAAAATCTATAAAATGAATGGTAGATTTCCGATTGTATAGCTTAACTAGACCTAGTCTGGAGTAGGCATCATAAATTACATATTGATATACCTTTCCGACCCTCGGGAAAACTCCCAAATAGCTAATACTCTGCTGACACATATACCCGGGATGAGCATTTATCGGATTCTTCATCTTATAATCTAGTATTTTCCGTTTCTCTTTAAATCCTTTAGTGTGAGTGGATTGTGCGCCATTCCTCTTCTTTGCTTTGATTTGATTGGCGTAAGCTTCACGTTCTATTCGTTTATTTAGTCCGTTTCGACGTAGTACATTATAAATACCGGATTCCCCTATTTGCATACCTTCATCTTGCAGTTCATAAAAGATGCGTTTAGGCCCATCCTCAGGAAATCTGGCGACGTACTCCAAGATCAATCTTTCCGTTCTCTTATCTACTTTATTAGGCATTACCGGCTTTCTTTTCTTCTCCCCAAGTCCATCCATTCCATGTTGTTGATAAGCTTTAGACCACTTATAATAGATCGTCCGGGAAATGCCAAACTCCTTACAGGTTTCGCTCACATTCTTGCTGATGGCCCCTTGCATGAGGATATGATATTTGCTGTTCGCATTCACCTATTTGCACCCCTCCTATCTTTATTTTATACATAGTTAACGTTTAATTCATTACTATTCTTAAAAAAATGGGAGAACGCTCAAAGCGTCTCACCATTCCGAACAAAATGCGTTATGTATTTCCCTGCGGAAATCTCCAAGCAATTTAGTCGTTGGCCATATGCACAGCCACCATCTATGCCAATTTTATCTCCCAGTGGACTAAACCAGATTTCTTCTGAATCATGCAGATCCATCGTCGAAGTATGACCGAAAACAACCGTTTTGTTAGTGCTAACTACCGGATTCTTATAAAAGGGTTCTCTAATCCAGATAAAATCATAAGGGTCCTGCTGTTTCCAATCCTCTATTAATGGATTAATGCCTGCATGAACAAAAATATGTTCTTCCGTCTCATGATAAAGCGGCAATGTGCTCAGAAAGTCTATATGATGTCTATAGTCCCGCCTAATTTTTTCTTTTAGCTGCATATAATCCTTCCAGCCAAAATCCTTCTGCAAACCTTCGTAGCCCGCCTCGCAATAGCTCATCAGTGTATGAAATCCGCCGTTAGTTAGCCAATGGGTATCCAATTTATCATCATCGCTGGTGAGCGCATCGTAAGCCATTTTATCGTGATTTCCTTTGAGAACTATCGCTCCACATTCTTGCTGCAGAGTCATCACTTGCTCCACAATTCCTTTACTGTCCAGACCTCTATCCACATAATCTCCCATTAAAATAAGCTTATCCTCCGCCGGGCGATAATTCACTTTTGATAATAGGGCATTGAATTCTACATAACTTCCGTGAATGTCACTAATTGCAAATATTCTGATGATAATCACTCCTTGCTCTAAGATGCAAAAAAAGATGTTCCCGCAGGTCTGCAGGAATATCTTTTGATGTTGGGCTTTCTATACTGAATCTATAACTAATGGCTCCTCATCCGACTGTGGAAAAAAATGACGGCTTCTGACCTCATGCACCGCTTCTTGAAAACGATCGCACAAAAAGATCAGCTGGTCGATCTCTTCCTTACCGACCTTTTGCGTGATTTCACTCAAAATGCCGGAATAGGATGCCATCTGCCTGCTATAAATCTGCTCTCCAAGCTCACTCAGACAGATATATACGACCCGACGATCTGTATCGGATGTTGTACGCACTACGTAACCTTTTTCCTCCAAAGTATTTGCCATTTGCGTGGCAGTAGGTCTACTTATCTGGAGCAGGTCACTTAATTTAGAAATCATAACTCCCCGGTGCTGTTTGTCACCTTCAGTGGCTTTCTTTTGCTTCATTACAGTGTGAATGACGTACATCATAACAAACTCTCTATACGATACTACATCAATCGAGTAGGGGCGAGCAGTCAGACGCTTTATATTTTCAAGGGCTATGATCAGCTTCTGCTCTTGATTGTCATGGGTATCCATAGGGCACCTCCAATATACCTCAATCTAATTAGATTACTTACCTATTCCCAAAAAATCAAGTCAAATTCAAATTCTCTTTAAATTAAAATTTAATAATTAACCTGTTGTGCTAATTGATGAATTTGTGTATTATACATAAATGATAGTTTGGCTACCTAATTATTACGACATGAATTCCCAAACTACAATATATAGAAGTTAAAGGAGAGGAACTGCTCTGGAGCATCTCACTCAGAAAAAGAAAGTTACAATTATGATTGCTTTAATGGCGGCTATGTTTTTCGCAGCAATCAACCAGACGATTGTGGGCACAGCAATGCCCCGAATTATTGCGATGCTTGGAGGTATTGAACATTATACCTGGGTAATTACCATCTATATGCTCACCTCAACCATTGCTACCGTACTTGTCGGTAAGTTATCCGATATTTACGGAAGAAAGCCCTTCCTGTTATCAGGGATTGTCATTTTTATTATAGGTGCTTTCCTATCCGGATTGTCGACCAACATTTTTCAAATGATCACTTATCGCGGGATACAAGGTCTAGGCGGCGGGATTCTAATGTCGGCTACCGTAACCGCTGTAGGTGATTTGTTCGCTCCAAGAGAGAGAGCCAAGTGGACTGGAATTATGATGGCGATATTTGGTTTCTCCAGCGTAATTGGTCCTACCCTTGGCGGATTCATGGTAGATCACATGGCTTGGAAATGGATCTTCTGGATCTTCTTACCTTTCGGGATCGTGGCCTTCTTTATGATTTTGAAAATGTTCCCTAAAACAACGCGTTCTACATCTGAGTCCATCGACTACTTAGGCTCCATTTTCCTTTCCCTGACCATCGTTGCGCTCCTGCTGGGCTTTTCATGGGCGGGAACAAAATATGACTGGGGTTCTCCGGAGATTCTAGGCTTGTTTGGGGCTTCCATTCTGGGTCTGATTATCCTGATTCTGATTGAACGTAAAGCTAAAAGCCCAGTATTGCCATTATCCTTATTTAAAAATTCCATCGTATCCATCTCAATGATTGTCGGCTTCCTGATGAATGCTGGTATGATGGGCGCAATGATCTACCTGCCTTTCTTCGTGCAAGGGGTAGAGGGCGTCTCCCCAACTAAATCTGGTTTTATCAATATGCCAATGTCACTTACTATGATTGTACTAAGTACTTTAGTGGGAAGATGGATCTCCAAAACAGGAAAATATAAACGTTATGCTCTAATGGGGATGCCATTCATGGTTGTAGCCATGATATTAATGGCCTTTATGAGTAACATTGCTACGGCTGTAGTCAGCATGATTATCTTCGGGGTTGGGTTAGGACTATCGATGCCTGTATTTACACTAACCGTACAAAATGCTGTAGCGCCTTCAATGCTAGGTGTTGCTACTGCTACAAATACTTTATTCCGTAATTTAGGTGGAACCATAGGTATTGCCATCATGGGTACCATTATGAACTCCTCATTAACGAAAAAATTAGAGGCAGCGGTGTCCTCTGGCAAAGGTCCGGATTTATCCAAACTTGATCCTGAATCCGCTAAACAGCTTTCTGCCTTTATGAATCCTCAAATGCTGCTAGATCAGCCTAAGCTTAAAGAATTGCATGCAACACTGCCAGAGCAAATTCAGCCGCTCTTCAATCAATTGATTGAGATGCTGCGGAACGCACTAAGCGATTCCCTGACAGTTGTGTTCTTAAGTGGTACGGCGCTGTTAGTTATCGCAGCACTGCTCGTTCTGTTCCTTAAAGAGATTCCATTACGTAGTGGAGAGAAAAAAATGGAGACACATGCAGAGGATAAAAACGGGAGTAAAAAACTCGAAAAATCTGTGCCTGCTGCACATTAATCACAAATAACCTTACATTAGAGATGTCCGTAAACAGCTTAGGCTGTGCGGCATCTCTTTTTTTATAAGAAGGGCTAGGATTCGTTTGGTTGATCGTTCAATTCTTCGAAGTAAACATAGACTCCGTTTAACAGCTCCATTAACGTATCCGTCTGTTCTTTGCCCATGTAATCAATCATACCTTTAAAGGTATTCCGGGATTTCGTTACAGCCATCTCAGCCAGATGCTCCCCTTTTTCCGTAAGCGTGATCTCGCTAACTCGGCGATCCTGTGCATCAGAAGTACGCACCACATATCCTTGTGCAATCAGACTATTGAGCATTTGGGTAACCGTAGGAGAGGTGACTTTCAGAAACTTGCTAATTTCCGAAACCGTCTGTCCCTTCTTCCCTTCCCGTTCTTTACCAAGCTTTAAAGAAACCAACATCCGGACCTCACTTGGCTTCAAGCCCCAAATCGTGGTTTTACGCCAATTCATTCTAGCGAATTGTTGGAAAGCCTCCATTAATCCATCCACATTCTGATATTTCTCTTCGTTCATCAGTACACCCCATAAAATCATTTAACACTAAGTATAGCCTAATATGACGTAAAAAAGAATTGATAGATGTCAGATTACCCATTTTCAAAAAATAACTAATGGGATGTATAATATAATAATCATCCTAAATTGAAAGTGGGTATCTAATTTGTCCTTTTCTTACTCTACCTATGACGCTCTAGGACTTGCTTCACTTGTCAAAGCACGTGAAATTTCACCTCGTGAGCTGGTCGAAGCCGCCTTTGCTCGGTTAGATGAGGTCAATCCGGTCATAAATGCGGTGGTGCGCACCCGTCGTGAAGCTGCTCTTAGAGAAGCCGACGAGATGCCTGTTCAGGATAACACTCGGCCGTTTGCTGGCGTTCCGTTTCTATTAAAAGATATTTCCCAATCTATCGCTGGCGAGCCCATCACTTGTGGGGCTATGCTGATGAAGAACAATGTCGCACGGTGGGATTCAAATTATGTTGCACGAATTAGGAAAGCCGGCTTTATTCCACTTGGCCATACGAATACACCCGAGTTCGGCTTAAAAAACATTACAGAGAATGTCCTCCACGGCCCTGCTCGTAATCCTTGGAATCTCGAATATTCTACTGGAGGTTCAAGTGGCGGAGCCGCGGCGGCTGTAGCTTCTGGTATCGTTCCAGTAGCGGGAGCCAGTGATGGTGGTGGCTCCATCCGTATTCCCGCCTCATTCACAGGCCTATTCGGACTTAAACCCACGCGCGGGCGCACACCAGTAGGACCCGGAGTCGGCCGTCAATGGCAAGGGGCTTCTATTGATTTTGCCTTAACCCGGTCCGTTCGCGATAGCGCTGCTATGTTAGATCTGCTGCAGGTTGTGCAGCCAGAAGCCGCCTTCCAGACTCCGTTATACCCGGGCGTATATCTGGATGATCTGTTTAAGCCTACGCAACGTAAACTACGAATTGGATTTACGACTGCTTCCCCAGTAGGTACGCCTGTCTCTGAAGAGGCCGTAAATGCTGTTCTCAAATCCGTGAAATGGCTCGAAGCTGAAGGACATGCGGTTGAAGAAACAGAAAGTCCTGTGAATGGCACAAGACTGATGGAGAACTACTATACGATGAATGCCGGAGAGGTAGCAGCGATGTTCGTCTCCCTGGAGAGAAATATGGGACGTTCCATAACTGCTTACGATGTCGATATCATTACGTGGGTCCTTGGTGAGACCGGAAAAAATGTTTCAGCGGCCGAATTCGTACATAGTCTGGATGAATGGGACGTTGCAGCCGCCCAAATGGCGGAACTGTTTAATCATTACGACTTATATATAACACCTACGAATGCAAACTCTGCTCCCAAAATTGGTGAATTAACGCATAAACCTGCAGAGATAGCAAAGCTGCTGCACGTAAACGAATTGCCAAAAGAAGAACAGAGCCGCTTAATTTACGAGATGTTTGAGCCAAGCCTAACCTATACACCGTTCACCCAGCTCGCAAATCTGACAGGCCAGCCTGCAATGAGTGTGCCCGTCCATAAGTCAGCAAATGGCCTGCCGCTAGGCGTTCAAGTCATGGCGAACAAAGGCCGTGAAGATTTATTGCTTCAGCTTGCTGCCCAGCTTGAACAATCCGCTCTTTGGGTCGGCATGACTGGAAATCCGCTGTTCACCTGATCAATTAAGGGTGATGCTCTCGCAGCTCAAGCTCCCCTTACTCTTTCCCGCAAATGCCATAGAAGAAAATATGGATGGCTTCCTCGATGAAGGCATCCATATCTTCCTGTTTGCTAGCTTCGTCTAGAAGTTCACCTGCATTACGCATATACATCCCCATTAGTGAAAGTATCCCTTTGGTGGATACTTTATTTGAGATTTCTCCCCGCGCTTTCCCATCCTCGACCATCTTCACCAGCACCGGCAAAATGTCATTCGCATATCGTTCCTCAATATAATGGAACATTTCTTGATCCTCAACCATAAGCTCCTTCACAGTTGCGGGAGATAAACCGCTGTAAGTTTCCCTCTCCATGGTTAGAATGTAACCAATAATCTCCTTTAGAGAATGCTCTTGATAAATGTAATCTTCAAATTCCTGAATTTCCTTCTGAACAAAGTCTTTAAAAGACTCACTAAGCAGCGCTTCCTTACTGCCAAAATAATTATAAATCGTCACCTGAGAGACCCCTGCTTCTTTCGCAATATCAGCGATCCGTAGACGTTTCGGTTCCCAGTTCTTGAGCATCTCCATGGTAGTTTTCATAATTTTGAGTTTAATCTGTGCTGCTCTCTTCTCAAATCCATTCATAGTTTCCACCCTAACTTCGTTATTAAGTATGCATATTCAAATTTAATGAAATATTCCATTTCAATTATTTCATAATTATATTGACTTCATTAACCACTAGGAATAATATAACATATGAAATATCTGATTCATAATAGTTCATTATTTTGCGGCGGGGGTGGCAGCATGCTGGTAGTAGAAGGCTTAACTAAACGATTTTCGAATGGCAAAGGAATCGAAGATGTAACATTTACCGTAAATAAAGGCGAGGTTTTTGGATTTCTGGGTCCTAACGGTGCGGGTAAATCGACGACCATACGGCATATCATGGGTTTTATGAAACCAGATCAAGGGCATGCGAGTATCCATGGGCTTGATGTATGGAAGGCACAAGGGACAGTCCAGAAGCATATCGGCTACTTACCCGGTGAAATCAACTTTTTTGATGGGATGACGGGTCTTTCTTTCCTTAAATTTATCTCAGCCATGCAGGGAATCAAAAATACTACCAAACGCGAGCAGCTGATTGAACGTTTGCAATTTGATGCCACCACTCCGATCCGAAAAATGTCAAAGGGAATGAAGCAAAAGGTCGGAATCGTCGCTGCTTTTATGCACAGTCCTGACGTTATTATTCTGGATGAACCTACCTCGGGTCTCGACCCGCTCATGCAAAAGGTATTTATTGATCTGGTACTGGAGGAAAAATCAGCCGGAACCACCTTTCTCATGTCCTCACACAGCTTTCAAGAAATTGAACGCACCTGTGACCGCGCCGCAATTATCAAAGACGGACGGATTATCACCGTAAAAAATATTCATGAACTGCAATCGATGCAACGGAAGCTGTTTGAGGTCATTTTTGCGAATAGTGAAGATGCAGTGGATTTTGCCGCCTCCGGCCTACAAGTGGAAGCTCATGAGGGAAATAAGGTCCGCATAGCTGTGCAGGGCAATTATGACCGATTCATCCGGGAAACTGGAAAATACAATATCCGCAGCATCGACGTATTCACGCAAAATCTGGAGGACATCTTCATGGACTATTATGACCGCGAGGGGGTAGTGTAATGAATCTTCCGCTCTATAAGGAAATGATGCGAGTGAACCTGAAAGGAATATTGAATTACGCCTTTGGTTCTGCCTTCTATATTCTGTTTATGATCTGGCTTTATCCTGGGATTGCGGGGAGTACACAAGCAATTGATGACCTTATTAAGGCGATGCCAGAGGGTGTGGGTAAAGCCTTTGGGCTAAATAGCGGTTTTACTAGTGCAGAAGCTTTTATCTCCGGAGAATATTATGGACTTATACTAGTTCTGATTCTATCCATAGTTTGTGTGCAAATGTCAACGCAGCTTATGGCTCGACTCGTGGATCACGGCTCCATGGCCTATCTGCTCATAGCCCCAACTACACGGAGAAAAGTCGCTACCACGCAGGCACTTGTTCTCACTACAGCATTACTCTTAATTATGGGTGTAACCACCCTCGCCGGATTATTAGGTAAAGCATGGTTCCTTGGCAGTGAATATGACTTTAACAGTGGTCGCTTCGCTCAGCTGAATACCGTGGCGTTTTTATTGTTTTTTGCGGTAGGCGGCCTTACCTTTCTCGTGTCCTCTGTATGTAATGACGAGAAAAAAGCACTCGGAATTTCCGGCGCCATCGCCTTCGGATTTTTCACTCTGGATCTACTCGGTAAAATAAGCGACAAACTGGAAGGACTGCGTTTCCTAACCTTATTCTCCTTCTATCAACCCGGGGAAATCGTTCAGGGCAACGTGGAGATTATTCAGGTCTCCAGTTGGCTGCTGTTGATCGGAGTGTTCACCTTTTCCTTGGGAGTAGAGCTGTTCAGAAGACGGGATCTTCCATTATAAGAGTACCTCATTTGATCAACTCGCTTTTACGCATTCCCAAAGCAACTATCGGACACCGTTGACCTTAAATGCAACTTTATCACAAATTTGCGTACCTAACGGACCCTAAAGTCGTTATTGGCTTGAAGAACAGCAAAAATGAACCTTTTCTAAAGGAATAGCTGCACTGGGGTCCGCAACCTTGCTCAAATGTCCAAAAATTTGCAAATAGCGTCAGCTGAGTCCTTAAGCCTCAGGAGGGTTATAACTATGACTCTTATAAAAAACAACAGAGCAGTGTTTCTCCACCTCTGGGAGAATCATTGCTCTGTTGTTTTATGCGACAAATCCCTTTTTATTTCGTATCCGGTCTAGGTACACCAAAGTTTGGCGTTCCGTCTTCATTCCACTGGATTACTTGCACACGTGCGTGACGATTCGGATCGTAAAGCGGATCACCGACAATTTCCTTATAGCTTCTAGCATGGAAAACAAGGATATCCTGTGTGCCATCCTCAGAGACAGTAAAACTATTATGTCCCGGACCATATTGGCCGTTTTCCTCAGAAGTCGTAAACACAGGTTCAGGTGTCTTGACCCATGATTTTGGATCCATCAAATCACTATTCTCATCAGCAGTCAACAATCCCATACAATAGTTGTGATCTGTTGCACTAGCTGAGAAAGTCATGAAAATGCGTCCATTACGCTTAAGGATTGCTGCGCCTTCATTCACCAAAAATCCGATTTTTTCCCAATCGTATTCAGGAGTGGTGATGCACACCTGCTCGCCTTTTAGTGTCCAAGGGTTCTCCATTTCGGAAATATAAATATTTGAATTGCCAGGGATAGCAGGATCTTTTTGTGCCCAAACGTAATATCTAACTCCTTTATGCTCAAAAGTTGTTGCATCCAAGGCAAAAGATTCCCATTTTGTTTTTATTTGACCCTTTTCGACCCATTCACCCTCTAAAGGATTTGCGGATGAGTTTTCTAGTGCAAACATGCGATGATCAAATAAACCATCTTTCGTATCAGAGGTATGTGCAGCTGCATAATACACGTACCATTTCCCATCAATATAATGAATCTCTGGCGCCCAGATATTAGCACTCATCAAGCCCGTTTCATGCTTAACCCAAATGGTCTTCCCTTCAGCCTCAGCTAATCCTTGAATGGATTCAGAACGGCGAAGCTCAATTCTATCGAACTCTGGAACTGAAGCTATGAAATAGTAGTACCCGTCAGTATGTTTATAGATCCAAGGATCTGCTCGTTGCTCAACTAGTGGATTTTTCACATTAAATTCTCTCACAATGACAACTCCTATATTTATCTCTTTTTTTATATTTGCAGGTCACCAAAACACACCCTTCCTTATAAGAAGTCAAGGTGTATTTAAGTTTAAATTCATTCGATCTAACCTTTGATACCCGAATTCAGGTTGATGGATTGAACAAAGTATTTTTGTGCAAAAACGAATAGCAGCAATGTTGGAATAATCGCCATGATTGCCGAGCCCATTAATTGTCCGATCATACGATAGTTTCCGTAGATATCTTGCAATAAGAGCAAACCAGCGGTAATTGGCATTTTGTCTACATCTGTGTACACAATAACCGGCCAGAGGAAGTCATTCCAAGATCCAGTAAAGGAGAACAATCCGCAAACAATCAATATTGGTTTAACTAACGGCAATATAATTTGCGCGAAAATTCTAAAGTCACTAGCACCATCAACTTTAGCCGATTCATCTAATTCTTTTGGGATACCGTTCATAAACTGTCTGACCAAGAAGATATTACCCATACCCGCAAGACCAGGGATAATCATAGCCCAGGAAGTATTCACCCAACCAAAGGAGTCAATGATTTTATAAGAAGGAATCAAGTTAACAACACCCGGGAAGAAGGAGATCCCCAGCAAAGTAAAGAACAATGTGTCTCTTCCTTTAAACTTAATACGGGTGTATCCAAAACCTGTAATCGAAATAACAATAACAACCAGAATGGTGTGAGATGTGGCAATAAACAATGAGTTACCTAACCAACGTAGAATTGGAGCTGTAGAGGTATTGTTTAGGATTGTAACGTAGTTCTCAAAGACCCACTCTTTAGGAAATAGTCTAAAGCCCGAGGATACTACTTCCGTTTGTGATCTAAATGAGGTGGAAATCCCGAATATAACAGGAATGATCCAAATCACACATAGGATACCTAGAAATATATAGGAAATATATTTTGAAATACTTACACTGGAGGAGCCTTTTATTTTGCCTGTTGTATTTACAACTGGATTTACTGCCTGGTTTGACATTTTAGTACACCTACCTTTTCCATTTCCTTGTTAGTCAATTAGTTTCTGCGAACCTATGAAGCATTTCGGTTCATTACAAAATATTGCAGCGCTGAGATCACCAAAATAACTAATCCCAGTAAAACTGCCATAGCTGATGCCATCCCGGCGATGGACTCACCGTTACCGAAAGCTAATTGACGAATATACATCATTAGAACGTGTGTACTTTGTCGAGGTCCGCCATCGGTCATCATTAACGGTTGGCCGAATACATTAAAGGCACCCGCAGTTGTCATAACAAAGGTATAAATTAATGGAAAACGAATAGATGGCAAGGTAATACTAGTGAATTTTTTAATAGAACCCGCACCATCGAGCTCAGCCGATTCATATAACTCTTGAGAAACGCCACTTAAGGAAGCACGATAGATAATCATGTTGCCCCCAATACCACCCCATAAAGTAATTACAATGATAATAATCCACGCATAGGGTTGATTTGCAGGCCAAGCAATTTGTGATCCAAATAGATTACCAGTGATCCCAAGTTGCTTATTAAAGATCAACAGCCAAATCAGTGCTGCCGCAGAAATTGAAATCAAGCCAGGAATATAAAGAATAGATTGAATTAAGCTCTTCATTTTAACTTTTTTATGTTCCAACGCCACCGCGACCATTAATGGAATAATAATCAGCAACGGAACAGACATAGCAACGAAAATCAATGTATTTTTTAGACCTCTGAAAAATTGAGTATGAAAGGTTGAACTGTTGTCAAAAAGAATAGCCTTATAGTTATCAAAGCCTACCCATACCGGATCACTCATTAAATTCCATTTTGTAAATGAAGCATAAATCCCATAAATCGTTGGCAATAAAATGAAGACAGCAAACAAAATGACATGCGGACCTACAAAGAAAGCAGGTGCCCAATTGATTTTCTTTTTCATAGGAATTCATTTCTCCTTTTGCACAAAGTAATGCACCATAACATGGCACATTACTTCGTACAATCTATTCTATTTTGCTTTATTTTGCTGCACTGCTGCTTTCCGCAATTTTATCTTCAACAAATTTTTGCATCGTTGCCAAAGTCTCATCAATATCAACGTTGCCACGCACGATATCCGCACAGTAAGTATCTACAGCTTCCGCAATGTATGGGTAGTATTCATAGGTGTAAATGTATAGGGATTCGATTTCTTTTTCATCAGATGTAAAGAAGGATTGCATATAGTCTTTGTACTCAGGGCTTTGGTTAACTACGTTACTTGCTACGTTTTGTCCAGCTTTTGCCCATTCCATCGAATTCGTACGAACATATTCCAAGAAGTTAGCAATACCCACTTCTTTTTCGTCTGTTCTCTTATCATTCTTCAACATAGCGAACAAGTGAGAAGAAGATCTGTTGGTGAATTTATCAGGAGTAGGAGAATAAACATTGGTCACGCCAAAGTTCAAGCCTTCAACCCCAGCATGTGCTGTAGAACTCCAAGTTCCGTCTGTCGAGAAAAGTACATTTTGAGATTGGAACATCAAGTAACCGTCTTCACCAAATGGAGTCATCAGGCCAGCATCGGCGATTTTCTTAACATTTTCAAACGCTTGTTTAAATACAGGGGTATTAACAGCCGGTTTTCCATCGACTTGGATATCCCCGCCCAAATCTTGAATTTGAGCCAAGATAACCCAGCCCAGCAAGGCATCATTAACTACGTAATCGCCTTCATCCAATTTACCTTGTAAGGAAAGCATTTCATCAATAGTAACAACGTTATCATCCAAGAAGGATTCAGCGTTATATTTTTTCAGCAAATCTTTATTGTAATACATTACGTTACTATGAATATCAAGAGGAACTGTGTATTGAGTTCCATCGATATTACCAGTGTTCCAAGCTTGTGGTAAGTAATTTTCAGCTTTCAGTTCAGGTTGTGCTGGCAATACGGTATCTTGCATGGATTCCAGTACACCTTGTTTAACAAACCCAGGAACACGGTCAGCGTGGATAATTGCTAAATCAGGAACACCTTTGCTAGATGCCAAAACTGTAGAAATTTTTGTGTACATATCAGCCGTAATAACATGTTTTACTTTGATTTCGGGATTCGTTGCATTGTAGTTTTTAACAATTTGATCCATATAAGCACCGTCATCACCGGTCAGCGGTGTCCAGAACGTAATCGTCTTACTATCATCTTTACCACCGCATCCTGCCAAAACTGTCGATAATGTTAGAACCGTTGCTAATAAAACTCCAAATTTCTTTTTCATTACTCTCTCCCCCTGCAGCTGTAATGTTAAGATAACCATTCATGTTCACTTTCTTTGAAAACGATTAACTTGAGATTAGTATACATTCATTGTGAAAGCGTAGTCAATAACATTTAAATAAACTTAACAGAATTTTTTTTCGTTTAATTAACCTTTTGATTCATCTCTCGGAGATGAAAGCGATATTATATTTACTTCGGTTACCTTTCATGTTACTTTATATATAGATTAATAAACTTTACAGTATATGAAATAACTTTGAAAGAAGTGGGTAAAATGCAGTTGGAAATCGACAAATCCTCTCTTGTTGTTTACGAAGCTTTAGCGAGTGAAGTACGCATCAAAATTATTCAGTTGCTCTCCAAAAATAAGATGAACATCAAAGATTTGGCAGAAGAACTTAAAATAAGCAGTCCTATCGTTACCAAACACATTAAAAAACTAGAAGATGCAGGGCTCATAAAAACTGAAAAGGTGCCTGGTAAATCAGGAATGCAAAAAATCTCAATCCTTAGGGTGGATCATATTGAGATTAACTTCCCGAAAAAAATCTTTCACTCCTTTGCCTCCTACGAGACATCAGTGCCGATTGGTCATTATACCGATTATGATCTGAAACCTACTTGCGGACTTGCTACGGATAAGGAGTTTATCGGCAGAGTAGACGAACCTAAGTATTTCATGGATTCTAAAAGAGTGGACGCAGAGATTCTCTGGTTCACGCAAGGTTATGTGCAATATAATATCGCTAATTTCCTAAAAAAAGAGGAAACCCTACAGCAATTTGAGATTAGCTTAGAGCTTTCTTCCGAATTCCCCTTTGCTAATGACGTATGGCCTTCAGACATCACCTTTTCTTTGAATGGCTTGGAATTAGGGACTTGGACGAGCCCCGGAGATTTCGCTGATGCTAGAGGTAAATTCACACCGGAATGGTGGCCTCACAATATCAATCAATACGGATTGCTAAAAACGATTAGAATTACAAACCACAATGGAACTTATATTGACGGTGACCCGCTGTCTCAGGTTTCGATTGAGGATTTAGATACTAATTGTGATCGTTGGACCTTTCGGATCGAAGTGAAGGAAGATGCAAAACACGTAGGAGGAGCAACGATTTTCGGAAAAAAATTCGGAAACCATGATCAAGATATCATTTTCAAATTGTACTATCTGTAAATTTTTCATTTATGATCTAAGCAAAACTGGTTTTTTTGCGGGGGTGAACAACTAATTAGCTATTCTTCTTTAGCTCCCCCCCACCTGTTATGCCCTATCCCCTCTCTTTATCTTGCTGATATATCCCGCCTAGTCATCCATTCACTGTATTTCACTCTTATCCACTTCAGCAGTAATCACCAGTAGTTAAATCATTTGCCTCTATTTTGAATTTATAATTTATAAAAATATAAAAAGATTCATAAATCATTAAATTTCTGTTTGACTATTTGCTGATATCATGCTTAAAATGAGAGCATTATAAAACGTTTTCCGTATTATGGTTTAGTAATACATAAATTAAAACCATTTTCATATTCGAAAGCGTTTTTTTAGTAGCTAATTATGTAAGCGTTTTACATTTTTTTCAGTAAAGAAGGGAGGAATTGGAAAAATACGCGTGACAAGCTCTACATCACTAGAATCGGAGGATCATACATTTGAGAAAAACTACTGGTAAACTAACCGCTTCCCTGCTTGCACTCACTCTATTAGTGCCTGCTCCATTAATTTCTGCAGCTTCTGCAAGCGATTCCAAATCAGTCGCATTATCCACTCAGCAACAAACCGCCGATTATTCCGGTCACTGGGCACAAAAAGATTTTCAAACCTGGGTAGATAAGGGCTTGATTCAGGGTTACGGAAACGGAATATATAAGCCAAATCAAGAAATCAACCGTGCAGAGTGGGTTACTCTGGTTAATCGGGTCTTTAATTTGCAGGAAAAAGCCGAAATAGGCTTCACGGATGTTTCCACGACAGGTGCTTACTACAGCGATATCCAAAAAGCAACCGCTGCAGGATATGTAACAGGATACAGCGATGGCACCTTCCGACCCGCACAGCAAGTAAGCCGTCAAGAAGCTGCAGTAATGTTATACAGACTGTTCCAACTCAACTCATCTGTTGGCACTTCTGCACCAAAGGATGCTGCTGATTTGCCAGAATGGAGCCAAGAAGCAGTATTGTCTTTACTTGGTGAAGGTTATCTGCAAGGCTACACTGACGGCAGCTTTAAAGGAACTCAGGCTGTAACAAGAGCGGAAGCACTGCGCATGATTGAGAAGCTTGGCGGAGAAATCACGCCTAAGAGCGGAAGCTATTCGGGGATTAACACTCGGAATATGGTTATCAGCAGCCCAGGCGTAGAGTTGAAAAACTCCACAATCTCAGGGAATCTCTACCTTACCGAAGGTATTGCTGAGGGCGATGTCACACTGAATAATGTCACTGTTAAGGGAAAAGTATTCGTTTCTGGTGGCGGTGAGAACAGTGTCGTACTAAGCGACTCCAATGCTGCTGAAATGGTAGTAGATAAGCATAACGGCAAGCTGCGAGTCGTTACTAGAGGCACAAGTGCCGTACCAAACGTACGCGTACATTCCAGTGCAATACTAGAGGAAGATGCATTAACGGGGGCAGGTTTCAGCCGGGTTATTGTTGAGAATACGCTGCCTAAGGATTCCATCCTCAAGCTGAAAGGAAGCTTTGATTCCGTTGAGCTTCAAGCGTTGGGAGAGCCTACACTCCATCTGACAGCAGGCAGTATTGCTGAAGTTACACTGAAGCAAAAAGCCAAGCTGCGTGTAGAGGCAGGTACAGAAATCAAGAATCTAATCCTTGGTTTCAACGATATCCTAACCATCCAAGGCACGGGTAAGGTTATCTTTGATAGCAAGTACAGTCAGTTAATCCATTTTGAAACACCAACTCCAACGGCTACGGCAACCACTGGTACCGGTGGATCTAACGGCGGTTCTGTTGCTACTTCGGCTCCGGAAGTTACAGCTACTCCGGCCCCAACGGCTACACCAGATCCAACGGCTACACCAAATCCGACGGCTACACCAGATCCGACAGCTACACCAAATCCGACGGCTACACCTAGTCCGGGAGCAACTGCACCAGCACTCACCAATGTCTCGGTACATGATCCATCGGTGGTAGTGGATAATGGAACTTATTATGTATTTGGCTCCCATATCGATGCGGCCAAATCAGATGATCTGATGAACTGGACACAGTTCACTAATGGTTATACAACACCGGGCAACGTGATTTTTGGTGATCTGTCCAAGAATCTGGCAGAATCCTTTAAATGGGCTGGAGAGAACGATTCGGACAGTAAAGGCGGATTCTCCATCTGGGCACCGGACGTATTCTGGAATAACGATTATAAGAACGCTGATGGAACAACTGGCGCTTATATGATGTATTACAGCGCTTCTTCTACTTATATCCGTTCGGCGATTGGCTACGCCACTTCGCAAAATATCGAAGGGCCTTATACTTATGGAAATACCGTAATTTATTCCGGTTTCACCAAGGAAGAGGCTTATGACAGTGACAGTAAAGTAAATAAGAAATGGGACAATACAAATATCAAGGACCTTATCGACAATGGAACGTTGGAAGGTGTCAATCCAGATTGGTTTAATGCAGGTGGTTTGTATCAAAACAAAACCTATACAAATGCAATTGACCCAACTATTTTCTACGACAAAGACAACAAGCTTTGGATGACTTATGGTTCATGGTCAGGTGGTATATTCATTCTGGAGATTGATCCAGCTACCGGAGAACCTAAATATCCAGGCAAAGATGGAAAGACCGCTGATGGACGTCTTATCGACCGCTATTTCGGAACCCATATTTCTGGCGGAATGACCAAATCGGGTGAAGGTCCGTATATCGTTTACGATAAGGATACTGGTTACTACTTCTTGTATGTAACTTACGGTGGACTGGACTCCAAAGGCGGTTACAGCATGCGGCAGTTCCGTTCAACAAATCCGGACGGCCCTTATACGGATGCAGCAGGACAGAATGCTGTTCTAACTACCGATGGTGACAACACACCATATGGTAATAAGCTATTAGGAAACTTCATGTTTACAAATCAAAATGCAGACCCGAATTTCCAAACGTATGGTTATGTGTCCTCAGGACATAACTCGGTACAATATGATGATGAAACGGGTAAAATATTTAACTTCTTCCACACTCGTTTCCCACTCCGTGGTGAAACACATGAACTTCGTGTGCATCAAATGTTCACTAACGAAGATGGCTGGCCAGTAACTGCCGTACATCGTTACACGGGTGAAACTATTGGGGCTGTAGCACGGGATAATGTTGTCGGCTCTTATCAGTTCGTTAACCACGGCAAGGATGTTTCAGGCGTTATCAAACCTACAGTAGATATCGAGCTAAAAAGTGACGGAACGATCGCTGGATCGTTAACCGGAACTTGGGAATTGAAGGATGAGTACTTCGCTCATTTGCTCATTAACGAAACGGAAAATGGAAGCACCGTACAACATCTCTACAAAGGTGTATTTGTGAAGCAATGGGATTCCTCACGAAAACAGCATGTTATGACGTTCACCGCAATGTCAGATCAAGGGATCACTATCTGGGGCAGCCAGATGGAATCGATGAGCGTTGAGCAGATTTTGAACAATATTGCTGCAGGCTTGAGTATTGGTGACACAAGAAAAATATACGATGACATCATCCTTCCTACGGAAGGCTTGCGCGGAGCAGAAATTTCATGGTCCTCTTCCAATGAGGCTGTAATTGCTAACAATGGTAAGGTTACTCGTCCTGAACTTGGACTTGGAAACGCTACAGTTGAACTGACTGCTACAATTAAGCTAGGTGAAGTCGCAGTAACTAAGACCTTCACCGCCGTTGTTATGGAAAAAAAGAGCACGCAATTGGAAGACGGCTTAGTAGCTGCCTTTGACTTTGATGGCGACCTTGCAGAAAATGGGGATCGCACAGCTGACGGCATAGTCACCGGAAATCTGATCAACAACACTGAGGATGGAGACATCACTTTTGAGGCTGGTAAAGACGGTCAGGCAGCCAAGTTTGATGGTAAATCCGGTGTTCGTCTACCTGACGGATTAATTCAAAGTAGCGCATATTCGGTAGGGATGTGGCTGAACCCATCCGAATTAAAAGCTTTTACTCCTGTATTCTTCGGTGCTAAAACCGAAACGAACTGGTTCAGTCTCCTGCCATATGGAAACGGTGGAGCAACCACCAGACTCTGGTTCGGTAGCGATACTTGGCTAGATGCTGATACAGGCTTACAAATTCCAGTTAACCAGTGGACGCATATTGCCTTCACTTACAATGCTGGAACAGTCAATATGTACGTAAATGGTATATTGAAATCCTCCGGAAAAGGATTCACAGATATTTTTGATACAGAAAACGGTGTATTTGCTCTTGGTGTGAACTACTGGGATGCACCATACAAAGGTTTGGTTGATAAATTCCGCGTGTATGATAGAGCATTGTCTGCGGAAGCTGTGGGCTGGCTTGTAAACGGTGAGCCTGATACGAACATTAAAGTAAGTAATATTTCATTCAGTGAAGCTGTTAAATCAGTAGCTGTAGGAAATACTTTCACCCCTCAAGTAAGTGTGCTTCCAACCAATGCCGGAAATAAGGCGCTAACTTGGAGCTCTAGCGATTCCAGCGTAGTGGCTGTTGACGCAGCGAGCGGAATAGTAACAGCACTAACTGTCGGTGGCCAAGCTGTAATTACTGCAACAGCGACTGATGGAAGCGAAGTTTCAGCCAGCTACACAGTAAATGTAACTGATGGAAAAGTAGCTCATTATGCTTTTGATGGCGACCTGGATGACTCCTTCCAATTGAACGGAAAAGGCGAAGTTACAGGAGCAAAAGTAGATAGCCCAACAGTAGGCAATATCACATACGGTAACGGTGTCCTCGGCCAAGCTGCAATATTCAACGGTACCTCCGGTATCCGTTTGCCTGATGGATTAATTGACAGCAATACCTACACCGTATCTATGTGGCTAAATCCTGAACAACTTACAGATGCAACAACTACTTTCTTCGGCGCTGCCACTAAAAATAGCTGGATTAGCTTCGTTCCTCAGAACGGTGGCGGTAAAACGTTGTTATGGTCCGGAGAAGCTTGGTATGATGCTATTTCTGCCATGAAGATTCCAGTAAATACATGGACACATGTTGCGTTTACGGTCAGCAATGGTACCGTAAAAGTTTACCTCAACGGAGTAGAGCAGTTCTCTGGTGAGGGCTTCCCGAATGTCTTTAAGAACAAGAACGGCGTTTTCGCTCTAGGCGTCAACTATTGGGATGCACCATTTAAGGGTATGATTGATGAACTGAAGATTTACAGCAGAGCGCTCAAGTCAGATGAAGTACAGGCAGAGTATAGCTCGAACGTAGATTAAGCAAGATTTGATTTGAAAAGAGAGCGGAGCCACAGGCTCCGTTCTTTTTTTAAAGTCCCATATTGTAAAAAAAGTATTTAACTAATATAATCATTAACTATACATCCGAAATAAACGTCGATTTTTATATTGTTATTAATAAATTTCTTAATCATCGGCGATTAGCCCATAAATTTTAATTGGAGGCCATTTATGAAACTTGACCTGTCGGAAGAATCCCTTCCCGTCTATGAAGCTTTAGCCAGCTCAGTACGCCTGCATATGTTGCGTTTGCTTGCCGAAAATCCTATGAATGTTAAGGAATTGGCCGCAGCAGTAAATTTGAGCAGCGCCATTATGACTATGCATGTGCGTAAGCTGGAAGCTGCCGGACTGATCCAGACGCATATGGCACCTGGTCGAAGTGGTCTGCAAAAGATCTGTACTCTAGCTGCTGAAGGAGCAGAAATCACCTTCCCAGGCAGACAGATCAATGAGCGCAAAAGTTATCGCAAGGAAATTCCGGTTGGACATTACTCCGACTTCCTGATCGAGCCAACCTGTGGTCTTGCAACTACTGAGAAAGTGATCGGCAGTTTTGATGATCCCCGCTATTTCTGGGATCTTGAGCGTATGAATGCGGGGATTCTTTGGTTCGGCAAAGGATTTATCGAATATAAAATCCCTAATTTCCTCCTCTCCAGCCAGCATCCTGAGGAACTGATTATAACCATGGAAATTGCTTCCGAAGCACCTTCCATTAATAATAATTGGCCTTCGGATATCACATTCACTCTGAACGGAGTGAAGCTTGGATTCTGGACAAGTCCCGGTGACTACGGGGATAGCCGTGGTAAATATACACCGGCCTGGTGGCCAGCACTCACGAACCAATACGGCTTGCTCAAGCAGCTGCGCATTACAGCAAAAGGTACATTTATGGATGGTTTGAAGCTCTCAGAAGTTACCCTTGATCAAGTGAATATCCGTGACAAACAGTGGTCTTTCAAGCTTTCCGTAGATGAAGATGCCGAGCATATTGGCGGGATTACTCTTTTTGGCAAAGGTTTTGGAAATTATAATGAAGATCTAATCGTTGAGTTGTTCTATACGGATAACCAAGAATAAAGCCGCATTCACCTCCCATTGGAGAGTCGAATGCGGCTCTTATTTTAGCTTAATTCTTTTCGATAAAGGGACCCCACAAGCCACCCCCCGGCAATGGACAACTACGTTCCTTAAGCTTGGCTACTACGGGGATGATGCAGCCGCAAGCGACGCAAGTTACCCCTTCGTGCAGCTTAGGGCAAGTCCCACAAAGGGCAACCCGTTCAGCGTAAACTTCATCCGGAACACAAAACTCTGGCTTAAACATGGAAGAAGACAAGATCCGATTAATCTGCGTTGGCGTAACTTTATAATCCTCTCTGCATCCCTTGCATGTTGATGTTGTTGACATGGTAACACCACCTTAAGCCTTCGGCGTAATCTCCAGCACAGTTACTGACATTGGAGGCAGTTCAACATTAAGAAGATCGCCCTCCAGAGTGAAGGCAGTGAAGGCTTGCGGCACTACCGCCTCCGGTTGGCTGAAGGTATTGTGAGCATCAATTTTATCACCGGCAAGTGTTGTGCCTGTCACTTCAACCTTCTTCCCGGAAAGACCACGAAGCTCAAGTGGAACAGCAGCAGAAGCAGCATGGTTCAAGTTGCAAAGACTGACATGGATGATTCCAGAAGCAGTTACGGAAGCCGAAGCAGATACTTCAGGAATCTCACGGCCTTCAAAGCTGTAAGTGCCACTTTCCAGTGCTAAATCCAGCAACTCCGCATCCTGATGGACTTTAAACATATTAAATACATGATACGTTGGGGTCAGCACCATCTTTTCCCCTTCGGTCAATATAACTGCCTGAAGTACGTTAATCGTCTGCGCAATATTTGCCATCCGTACCCGGTCACTATGTTTATGGAAAATATTCAAGGTCACGCCTGCTACAAGAGCATCCCGAATTGAATTTTGTTGATACAGGAATCCTGGATTCGTCCCCGGCTCTACATCATACCAAGTTCCCCACTCATCTACGATAAGACCTACTCTTTTATCCGGATCATATTTATCCATAATAACGCCATGTCTGGTGATCAGCTCATCCATGCGAAGGGCTTTCTCTAATGTACTAAACCATTCACTCGTTTCAAAGCCTGTAGCTGCACCTTTATTCTCCCATGCTGGACCAGGAATTGTATAATAATGCAGGGTAATCGAGTCCATAAAGCGTGTTGCCTCACGCATCAGAACCTCCATCCAGTGATAATCATCCACGTTAGGACCACAAGCAATCCGGTGAATACGATTGTCCCCGTAATTTCGTACATACGTCTGATATTGGCGATAAAGATCTGCATAATATTCTGGACGCATATTCCCGCCGCAGCCCCAGTTCTCATTCCCCACGCCAAAATAAGTCACAGCCCAAGGCTCTTGATGACCATTCTGCTGGCGAAGCTCGGACATTGGAGATACGCCTCCAAAGGTTAAATACTCCACCCATTCGGACATCTCTTGAACGGTACCACTGCCCACATTACCGTTAATGTAAGGCTCACATTCCAGCATCTCACATAATTCCATGAATTCATGCGTACCAAAATGGTTGTTCTCAACCGTTCCGCCCCAGTGAGTGTTAATCATACGTTTACGACCTTCACGGGCTCCGATACCATCTTTCCAGTGATATTCATCCGCGAAACAGCCACCTGGCCAGCGTAGTACAGGAATTTTAATTTCCTTAAGCGCTTTCACGACATCATTACGAATACCGTTGGTGTTAGGAATAGTTGAATCTTCTCCAACCCAAATCCCTTCATAAATGCAACGGCCAAGATGCTCAGAAAAATGTCCGTAAATATTTCTGTTAATCGTCCCTTTGCGAATGTCAGTATTAAGGATCGCACGTTCTGCCATGGTTAAATACCGCCTCTCAACGTTTATATTTTTATTAACTAATTAATAATTATATAAACATTATAAGACGCTGCTTAGGTATCCGTCAATCTCCAATATGAACAAAAGCTATTCTTTATCAATAGGTTTCTTTATCCCGTCTTCATAATAGTCAAAAATCAGCTGCTGCTGCGTTCCTCTTACCCCGTAAAACACATCAGAAATTTGTTTCCCCTTACGTCTTAACTCGTTCTCCAGCCACTCTTGGGTCAGGCCATTATCCTTAAGATTATCTGCGAGCATTATTCCATCCATAATCAATTCAACGGGAAAGCTCTGAGGAACGGACAACAGCTTTAGATCTTTTCGGGTAACATATTGGTACTCTTGTTTCTTTAATACAGACACCATTCCGTTATCTTCCAGCACAGCGTATTCTACTACCTCTAGATTAAAAATTTCCTTTTCTCTCAAGGCCTGATCCAAAGAGTCCAACGAATACCTTACCTTTTTCATATTTTGCTCAAGAATTTTCCCATCCTCAATAAGTACAGTGGGTGAACCTGAAATCCAGCTTCTCATTTTACGACTTTTTAAAGCGATGATAGATAGTAAAAAAGATGTAACGGTAACAACTATAAGCGCCAGGATCATGTAGGAAGAATGCAGCTGTTTATTAAACGCCAAGTTCGCGGCTATTGAGCCCAATATAATACCCGTCACGAAATCGTGGAAGGTCAAGTTAGATAACGTTTGTTTTCCCAATATTTTGGCGATCAGCAAAAGCATGATCATAGCAACAAACGCCCTAAGCACAATGTCCATATACACCTGCATCTCTATGCTCCCTTCCTATTCAATCCTCCATTATTCACAAACCGAGTAGAAATGAAACCTCGACGAAAGCTCTGCCCATCCAAACCTGCCGATTTCTCTAAACGCCAAAAGGGCTCTGGAATGGTTCTACTGAACCTTCCCAAAGCCCTGGCTTCAAATTCCTACTTTTCAGTCTTAATTGCTAAAAGATTGTATAGAACCATTGCACTCTCAGCTCGAGTTGCTGAGCCTCCCGGAGCGAATTGCTGGTCACTTCGACCCTGGATAAGTCCAAGGGCTTGGGCAGCAATGATCGATTCACGGGCCCATGAGGCAGCCGCACGCAAGTCACCGAATTGGATTACAGGCTTTGGTTCCAACTTTTTCCCGCTGACATATTGGTAGGCTCGCATCACCATGACCGCCATCTCTTGGCGGGAAATAGGGGCTTCTGGAGCGAAGCGAGTCTCACTCACCCCATGGACTATCCCCGCCTCTACAGCCTGCGCCACTTCCTCCGCATACCACTCATCCGCAGATACATCCGCAAATGCTGTAGATGATTTCCCTTCAAGTCCTAGCAAGCGGATCAGCATAGCTGTAAATTCTGCACGGGTCACAGAGCGGTTCGGCTCGAAATTCCGAAGTCCGACTCCTTGAATCAGATGTTTGGCCGTTAGCTCTTGTACAACCGCCGCCGCCCAATGTCCAGAAGGAACATCGTCATACGATTTGTTGTATTCCAGCACGGCATATGTGCCTAAGTGTTCGGTGCGCAGAGCCACCTTGCCCTTCAGCCAGGAACCGCCCGCATACTCTATATTTCCGGAATCCGGAAAATAATAGCCGCCGAGCAAATTCCTTTTGGCCTCAGGGTAGGCGTTAAGCTCTAATGTAACTGGCTCAACAAATTGGTGAAGTATGCTTCTTATACCGTCACTAGCAACAATATACAGGTTAAAAAGAAGGAACTCTCCTGCCTGGTTTAGCACTGCACCAGATTTCTTCTCTGCGCTAGCTAGTATTCTCTGCGCCGCTTCCCCATTCACCTCAGAAGCCTCCAGAAAGATCTGGCTGCCGGCCAATTGCTCCGCAGGAATCAAACCCCGTAATTGTTGAAGCACCGCTGCCGGAAGGGTCACATTAAAGTTAGAAGCCTCTACCCGAAGCGGCTTCTGTTTGAGCATGTCTGCTGCCATCCCCGGCAATACTAGCATTCTCAATTTACCCTCGTAGACAATGGCTGCCGAAAGATCGTTCAACGAAGCTGCGTTTAGTTGCAGCCGCCCCGCCGTTACCTCCGGTACGGAAGGCACTTGTGGTTGCGGACTCGGAACAGTTGAAGTATTGTCTTCCGCTTGTAGAATCTGAAGCCTCAGACTGCTCTGCCGTCCTCCGTAACTTGCAGTAATCACAGTCATGCCCGGATCAAGTGCTTGCAGCTGCCCCGTTGCCGTTACTGTGGCTACCTTCCTGTTACTGCTCTCGTAGATCACACCCTCGGTTACCGTAAGGTGGCTATCATCACTATATACCGCCGTTGTGATCACCTTACCGCTCTGCCCTATTTCCAAGGATGTCGGACCGCTTAACAAAATAGAGACGAGCTCCGGCAGTTGTCCATACACCTTTAATAAATAGGAAGCGGTCATGTTGTCATATACGGATGAAATAACCGAAACGCCCGGTCCTTTAGCTTCAATATGGCCATCTTTGCCTATACTTGCGACGTTAGGATCGCTGCTCTCATAGACTATACCTTCGGTTACTATATAACGGCTGCCATCGCTGTACACTACCGAAGTAACCGCCGTTCCGGTCTCCCCGACAGCCAGGCTTTCCGGGCCGCTAATTGCCGTTGAGACTCTTTCTGTAGGCTCCATGACTGTCACCTGAAGCTGTCGGAAAGGCTCTACATTTCCAGCCTTATCCACCGAACGATAATCGATCCCGAAGGTTCCGGGGTTCTCGATATATACGCTCTGAGTAACCGTATTCCATGCACCACCATTGAGCCGGTATTCTGTCCGCTTGACTCCCCAGCCGACAGCTCCCCCATTGGATTGGTCGGTGACATCAAAAGTGATATTGACTTTGCCCTTATATGCGCCCCCTTCTCCTGTTTCTCCAAGTATGGTAGCCTTCGTGACTGGAGGTGTTGTATCTTTCGGCAAAATTTCCAGATACGCGGCATATTTGCCATTCTCATTCTTACGGCTTCTTATGTCTGTGGCGAGATTATAGCCTACCTGCCTAAGAGCCAGACTTATCACCGGATCGGAAGGGAACTCCGTGCCAACCCATGAGGTAATATCTAACTGCCGCCACTGCTCCGGTCCGGAAAAAGTCTGCAGCGCAGCTTGAGTACCGATTTTTGGAGCATTATTGTAATTTAGCGTTGCCTCCGTCCAATCATCATCTTGGACTCCAAATACACCGATATCGGACAAAGTGCCTGCCCCGTCATTTGTCTTTCCGAACACATTCAGCTTCACAGAACCAACTTCACCGAGAAATGGACTCAGATCGAATTTTAGATAAACCCTTCTGTCTGTGTCCCCGCTGCCATTTCTGATCTGCAAGTAATTGACCGAACTATAATTGACTGCAGCTTTCGATCCTCCATTGACATACGCATCTTCAGAAACATACAGCTTCGTTATTGCCGCTTCGTCTGGTTCCGAATCGGAAGGCTCAGAAGGCTCGGCATTCGGATCAATTCTGAACTTGACAACATGGCTTTTTCCTTTGGACCCGCTGGTATGAATTGCGAGTTCAATCCTCGGTGAGGTCTGCAGTACCGTTACGGTTGGATCTTTCATCAGCTCTTCCAGCGCGGTTCTGCCGACATCCACATTCACCACAGATTGAGACTGTGTCGGATCCGAAATGGCTATCGTCAGTTCATCTCCAGACTCCTTGATAATAATGGAGGCTGGATGATTGGCGCGCACGGATTCGATCATTCCCGGTACCCAGAAGTTCATAGCCGTAAGTCCCAGCTTCTGTTCCTTGACGGCTTGCACACTATCCGTGTTGGCTATAATTTCGATGTCAGGACTACTGCTGTAGCGCGCTGTCGCCGTTTCATCCTGATTCGGCAGAAGCACATACGAATACGATTGATTCACCGGATTCGTTCCTTGAGCAATCGACAGGCTGGCATAATTTCTCGTAATCGGCTCCGTTGATCCCCCTTGATTAATATCCTTCCATGCGCCAGTCCGAGACTCACGCAGACCGTCTATCGTTGGGGCATCAGGGAAATAATAACCGATTCCCGAGCCGGGAACATTGCCTTCCAGATGTGCCCAATGCACCTGATTCATTGACTCAGACCAACCCAGCGCGGATGGCTTGGCCTCTCCGTTGACCGTAAGTACATTGTCTCCGCTCGCCTTGAGCTTACGGTTATCTACGATGGTCTCCACCTTGCGGTTATCCGTGCTTGTAATGCCTGCCCCAAGTGCTACGATTTCATCATCGAACATGAACCAGGACTTTTTACCGGACAATGTGCTGTTATCCGGATCCAGATCCATGCCGGCCGCTCCATAAAGGCCGTCTATGGATGATCCTCCCACCCATGTTTTAGATGTAGTCTTGGCTGCACCGCGACTTGCCCCATCCGATGTAACCCCAGGCAGACGATAAGCGTTCACGGTCGGCCAGAATGCATCTGCATATTGATCCAGATCCTGATTATACAGATAGGTCATGCCTTCGCCTGTATACCAGCCCTTCAGATTCTCTGTGCCCGCTTCATAGTTGGCAATTCGGGCCGAAGACATGCTGATCCCAAAGGCATATCCAGGCCGATGGTGGACAATCCGGTCCATAGCCGAAAACTGCTTATGCACAGTAAGGTCTCCTGATGGCTGCACCTCTGGATCGTCCATAAGCTCCTGGAGCAGAACAATATCGGCTACTCTTAGACCGTCGTAATAACTTACTACCGTATCGGCTTCGAACCAATACTTCACCATCGATTTAAATCGGGCCGCTTGCTCCGGTGGCGCGGAAGAAGCCAGCCGCAAAATATGCGACCAAGGCACGAGCTGCCGGTTTCCCCGGGCTATCGATCTACCGAACACCATATCCATCATTAATTTTCTGTAGACAAGAGGTTCATAAGAATCCATTACCCAGTTGTATACATTCTTCATATTGGTGTCAGTCAGCGGCCAAGAGGACCCTGTCAGCAAAGTCATCATTTTCATCATATCGCCAAGCAATACAGCCCCATAACTGCCGGTATAAGCAATATTATTATGCTGGATAAAGGAGCCGTCCTCATAAAATCCGTCTCCGCGGGTCACATAGGGTAATACTTGGCTAACTGCATCCCGCCCTTGTTTGATCTTCGCGCTGTCACGATTATGAATGCCCCTCAAGACCACTGCCAGTGCTTTATCCAGCCGATTCGCGCCGGTTTCCATCAACGAGGGTTGATTGGTCCGTTTGGTTGGGTCCGGGCAGAATTTATCAATGGCTTTGGTATATTTGGTAATCTGATCGGCTGACAAATACTCGAACATTAAGGCCATCGTATCTCCCAATGCAAGCGGAATGCCGATCTCCCATTCGAACCAATTGCCTTTCTCCAGTTTGGTTTCGTTATACCAATTCGCGTATAGGAAATCTAAACCGTCCAGAATATCTGATTTCAACTGCATATTCTCGTACAATGGTGAGCCGGATGTTGAAAAAGCAATAGCCATATCCTTCAACCGGTTATAAGAGGCTGCCGTATCAAAAGCATCCGCTGTGCTGCCCGGCTTATCGCTCCATAAATAAGTACGGTTCATTTGCTTGTTCATCGTATCCCAGAATCCAGTTCGCTCCTGATTACTGATCTTATCGGATAAAGTCTTTATAGACTTGGCAATGTCCGGGTTATTCGGGTCGAAGGATTGCCCTCCGGTCAAATACTCCACCCATCTTCCACGAAGCTCGTCATATTCGTCTTTTGGAGTCTCTCCTTCAGTAATATTAAATTTCAATACATGCGTTGCCCCTATAGAATTCTTCACATCCACCGTTATAACTGTATTTCCCGAAGCTTGCACTACATCCGTCTTGCTATCTTTGCTGAGCAGTGTCAACCCCGGTATATCCAGTTCCAGGGACAATAGGTTTTGCGACTGAGTAGGATCAGACACCGAAACGACAAGCTCCTGATCGATCTGCCGAATCATCACGGAAGCTGGATTGAGTGCCTTGATGGAATCTACCGTTCCTGGATTCCAGAAATTAGCGGCGGTTATGCCCAGCTTCTTCTCTCTGACCGCATGCACATCCTCTGTATTGCGCAGCACTTCGATATCCGGGTTGCCACTGTAATCCTCAGTACCTGAAATGTCACGATTAGGCAACAGAACATAGGAGTATGAGCCATTCGTAGGCGTATCTCCATGCTCAACTGCCAGGCTTAAATAGTTGCGCGTAATGGGAACATCGGATTGAGTGGCATTAATCTCTTTCCAACTGCCGGTTCTGGCTTCACGTTGCGCCAGTATACTTGGAGCTTCAGGGAAATAGTAGCCCACGTCGGCACCTGGCACATTACCCTCCAGATGGGCCCATTGAATGTTCTTTAACGTCGCTGACCATCCGGACTGTGACGGTTCTACAGCTCCGTTGATTAGAAGTTTGTTGTTTCCCACTTCGTTAAGCATCCGGTTATCGATAATCGTCTCAACAGACTGCGGGCCGGCAGTTGATTTGGAAATTCCCGAACCAAGCGCCACAATCTCATCATCGAACATAAACCAGGATTTCTTGCCTTGCAAATCGCTACCGGTCACTTGGGAGAGTGAGAAATCCATACCTGCTGCACCGTATAGGCCTTCCAGCGACGATCCACCCACCCAGGTTTTCGGATTCATGTAACTTTTCCATTCCACAGGCACCATTCCCTGCCCCGATCCATCCGTTGTCGTGCCAGACAAGCGGTAGGAATTGACGGTAGGCCAGAAGTCATTGCGGTATTGGGTCAGATCCTGATTGTATAAATAGGTCATCCCAATCCCCGTATACCATCCTTTCAGGTTCTCGTTGTTCCCTTTCTCAAACGCCGAGATGCGATTCGAGAACAGACTCAAGCTGAAGCCGTAACCTTCGCGTAGATGAACCACCCGGTCCATGCCGGCGAATACCTGATTCTTAATGAGAGCTCCTCTTGGATTGATCTTCCCGTCATTCATCAGCTTTTTCACAATCGTTATATCGGCAAGCGACAACCCTTCATAATAATTGCCGGATGTCATATTCGCTGAAATCCATTCTTTCGCCGCTTGCTTAATAGATACTGCAATATTCTCCGGAGCAGTTTCAGCCATCCGCAGCAAGGTGACAATTAACCCTCTTGCGCTGCCGCTTCCTTTTCTAGATATACCTCTGCCATTTACCGAATCCATAAAATGACCGTTGTAGATCACCGGCTCGTAAGTCTGAGCCACCCATTCGTAAATGTTCAGAACATTCGGGTCCGTTATTGGCCATGGAGAATCGGTCAGCAGATAAGACATGTCCGCCGTCCCTTTGAGCCAGACCGAACCATATCCTCCCGTATAGGCAATATTATTATGCTGAACGAGGGAACCATCCTTATACACACCGTCACCATGAGTCGTGTACACATACTCGGAGCCAATGGAATCACGGCCCTGAATGATCTTTGCACTGTTGTTGCCAATCACGCCTCTTACCGTGACCACAAGCGCTTTATCTAGTAGATTTGCTCCCGTCATCTTCGTGCCCTTAACGCCAAGAACCGACCCTACTTTGGGGTCTGGACAGAAGGCATCAATAGCCGCAAGATACTGATTGATTTGCTGCGGTGTTAGATAGTCATACATGAGCACCATAAGATCATTCACAATCTGCGGCGTGCCAATCTCCCAGTCCCACCAGTTCCCATAAGCGCTTTTGCTCGGATTATAGCGGTTTGTATACATCCAATTGATTGCGCTTACAATATCGTTCGCCAAAGCGCTGTTGCCGTAAAGCTCCGATCCCTCCACAGAATAGGCCAATGCCATAGTCTTCAAGCGATTGTAAGCGCTTGTAATAAACTGCGAATCTGTAGTGCTCGCGGTATCACTCCACAAGGAAGTGCGGCCGGAGGATTTATCCATACTCTCCCAAAGTGCAGCAGCCGATGCAGCCTGAGCGCTAATACTAGCAGCTATATCAGGATCACTCCCATCGTATTGACCACCACTTAATCGGTCGTACCATTTCAGCCTCAGTTTATTGTAGGCCTGTATCGTGTCGGGAGCTTCGACAGTAACCAGACATTCAGCTGCAAGGCTACCATCCGGTGTGGCGATCTTGATGGTCGAAGAACCGATCCCCGTACCCATTACATTACCAAGTGCGTCCACAGTCGCAGCTTCTGGATTGCTCGAAGTCCACACTACCGTTTTATCCACCGCCGTTATAGGGGATAAAGTCGGCAGAAGTGCAACCGTGTCCCCTTTGACCATAGAAAAGGCCGTACGGTCTAGCGCAATTCCTGTAAGACCCGCATATTCCTCCAATGCGATATCATCTATCCATAGCTTTCCTTTTCCAGTCTCCAAAAAAGGCTCGATGACTAGCTTCGTCGCGTTAGCCGGCATAGTTAGAAGTACTTGCTGCATACTCCAGTCCTGTGTGCCTGTTATTTTGGGAGAGGAAGGTCCATCTCCCACTTTGGCAGTATTGTAATACTGTGTTCTAAAGTAGGCTCCCTGTCCAGTGACGTTGTCCGTCTTTAGCCAGACTTTAAGTCTGTAGGATTTACCGGGGATAACCGAAGTTACCCCCTGATTGATGGAAATCCTGCTTGTGGCAAAGGCATCGAACAGCATGGACCGGGTTCCTTCATGCGCAGTGCCAGCGTCTATCTTGATATTCGCTGTTTTATTCGTGCCTTTCCCGCTACCTGTAGGGACCCATAAGCTCCAGCCCACCGGAGCAGCGTCTGTAACCCCTGTCCAGGTTGAGTCAAGGGCTGTCGTTGTATTCTCAAAGCTTCCGTTAAGCATAAGATTTGATGCAGCCGCAGATGCCCTGCTATGCGAGGGATAAAGAACTCCCCCACAGGAAGAAAAAAGATCAACAATGAGAACTAATACTAAAAATAGACTTGGTTTACGCATTTGTTCACCCCAATCTTAGAATTGGTTAAAGCTAAAGGCATCTACAAGTTATCATCCTGCACAAAATTCAACACGGCGTCATCGACGGCCGAAGTTCTTCCCAGATCAGGAAGGTTCACAAGCTCAATCTCGCAAGTCTCCGCATGGCCATGCAGCTCCAAAAGAACCAGCTCATTGCACCCCTTGCGCAAGAGTGGACCAGGGATATATAGCGCCCGCTGCGGTCCAACGTTCCAGTAACGGCCCAGATTAAATCCGTTAATCCAGGCGACCCCTTTATTCCATCCATCGAATCGTAGAAAGGTATCGCCAATCTCCTCCGCCTCGAAGCTCCCCCGGTAGAATCCGGGCAGACCCGAAAGGGGCGCAGCTTGCTGCTTCTCCACCGGATGCTTCTTGTACGCTAGTGAAGCCAGCTGTTCCTGTTCCAACGGCAAAGTACGAATCGTCCAGTTATATTGCAGCTGGTTATCAATCCGAACCCCGTCCAGAATCCCTTTCGGATCGCGAATGAGCGGCCCGTAATTGATTCGTCCCATGTTCTCGACGAGGATATCCAGCTGCGCTCCCCCAGCGGGGATGGAAAGTTCCAGTGGCAGCGGATTCCAGCGCTCAATCACCCCAAGCACCTGTCCATCCAGGAAGACCTGGGCCCGATCGCGCACGCCCTCGATGTAAAGCTTCTGTCTGGACCGCGGTCCCTGCACAAAAGTGCTGTACAATATAAAACCATAGGATTGTCCGAGCTTCTCCATCGGCTGTACACACACGCTGTTCACCGTCTCTGATAACTTCTCCAGATTGGAAGCCGTGAATAGTTCCGCTCTTTCCGTCAAAGCGACTTTCCCGTAAGAAATCTTCGGAATCGGCTCAGGGAGTGGACAAGTCGGGGCAAATCCATGGTTGCTGAGTACCGACCGGACAGCTTCAAATTTCGCCGTCGTATCTCCCCATTCCGTGAGCGGGGCATCATAGTCATAGCTTGTAGTCGTTGGCTCGTAGGTGACGATATGATTCGCACCATTATAGAAACCAAAATTGGTTCCACCATGGAACATGTACATATTAAATGAGGAGCCCTGGGTCAGAATCTCATCCAGAACACCTGCTACATCCCCGGCATCGCGTACATGATGATCCTCCATCCAGTGATCAAACCAGCCGTTCCAGTATTCCATCACCATAAGCGGCTCTTCAGAGCGGTATTCCCGATATTTGCGGAAGGATTCCTCTGTACTGGAGCCGAAATTGACTGTCGCATGCACATCCTCCAGTGTTCCGCCGAGCAACATCTCATCAGTTGGCCCGTCGGAAGTAAAGAGCAGCACATCGATCCCTCTGTTGACCAGTCCATCACGCATATAGCCCAGGTAGCCACTGTCATTACCATAGCTGCCATATTCATTTTCTACCTGAACGGCCAGAATTGGTCCGCCATGTGTGGAGAGCAGCGGAACCAGCAGAGGAATTAGCTCATCGTAATAACGGTCTACCTTGCTTAAATAAAGAGGGTCACAGCAGCGAAGCTGGAGTTCCCCGTAAGCTAGCAACCAGCCCGGCAGGCCTCCGAACTCCCACTCCGCACAGATGAATGGACTCGGTCTGACAATAACATGAAGCCCAAGCTCCCCAGCCAGCTCGATAAAAGATACCACATCGGCCATGCCATCAAATACGAACTCCCCTTCTTTAGGTTCATGTATATTCCAGGCGATGTAGGTCTCCACGGTATTGAATCCGCAGGCTTTCAATTTCAGCAGCCGGTCTTTCCAATATTCAGGCACAACCCGAAAATAATGAATGGCTCCCGATACGATACGATAAGGCTGTCCGTCCAGCAAATAGTGTCCGTCGTTCCAGGTGAGCAGGCTCATTATCGACAACCTCCTTTATTAATATTTATTCTAACGATTCCCCGCAGTGGTAGACGGCAAGCCGTCTGATCTTGGGGCTTGCGGCAGCTTCTGACACCCGTAAGCGGATTTTCTCTGCAACAACCGGAGGGAAGGCGTCGATTTTCTTATGGCCAATCGAACTGCCACGCTTCAACTCCAGCCACGCTCCGTTGCTGTACGCTTCCAGCATATATCCTTCTACTCTTTCGCCGTAAGCGATATCCTCCATAATCTCGACATGATCAATTACAGTAGCTGCTGGCAATTCCAGTTCAACAATATCTCCAGTACCTGCTGTTACCGCCAGAGCCTTGTCAAATCTGCGTCTTATCTCCTTGCCGAATTCCAGCAGCCGCTGCACATCAGCCTCCGGAAACAGCCCGCGGTTGTCAGGGGCTACATTGAGCAGCAAAGTTGCCCCATGTCCAACCGAACGATAATAAATATCCATTAGCTGCTCCAGAGACAGCAGCAGATGCTCCTCCTCAGGATGCCAGAACCAGCGGTCTTTACGGATGGGCACATCGCATTCCGCAGGCACCCAGCTCGGCGTTCCGGGAAGCCAGTTCAATGAAGCTTCACTGAACATGCTACCCCGCGCAGAATTCGCAGTGTTCCAGCATGGATAAGGAGCAACGCCATCCTCATTGCCAACCCAGCGGATCGTTGGTGCCCCCATATTAAACACCATGGCGCCTGGCTGATGGCGCTTGATCAGATCCATAATCCGCTGCCAATCGTAATTGCGGCCCTCCGACCCTGCGCCGTCGAACCAAATTTCCGTAAGCGGACCATAGCCCGTAAGCAATTCCTGCAATTGCAGGGCATAGAAATCATCGTACGCTTGCGGATCTGCATAACAGGGCTCATGTCTGTCCCACGGAGACAAATAAATGCCGAAGCCAACTCCAAGTTCACGGCAAGCCTCCGCGCATTCCTTGACGACATCGCCGCGCCCTTCTTTCCATGGGCTAGAAGCCACAGAATAAGTACTTGTCGCAGTCGGCCACAAGCAGAAGCCATCATGATGTTTAGCTGTCAGTATAAAATAACGGAATCCAGCTTCTTTGGCTGTACTAACCCATTGGTGGGCATCCAAATGAAGCGGATTGAAGACCGCAGGTGAATCATTGCCTTCTCCCCACTCCTGATCGCAAAACGTATTGATGCCAAAATGGCAAAACATCCCCAGCTCCAGGTCCTGCCACTCCAGCTGTTCCCTAGAAGGCAGCGCCAGTTGCTCTTCCGGCTTGTTCTGTGAAAATCTGCTTTCCATCATTTCTACACTCTCCCATATGTTTGTGTAGGCCCAATATATAAATAAGGCTT
The DNA here is from genome assembly GCF_037992965.1 of Paenibacillus sp. FSL E2-0190. Lineage (NCBI taxonomy): Bacteria > Bacillati > Bacillota > Bacilli > Caryophanales > Paenibacillaceae > Paenibacillus > Paenibacillus sp. FSL E2-0190. The sequence continues at coordinate 1,804,263 of NZ_CP150306.1, read as the reverse complement.
TGGAAAGCCAGTTGATGACCTTCCAAAGCCCCGTCCACAACTTGTGATACTTGCTTATTCCCTATTTATTTGATAACACCTTTTTCGTTGATAATTTTTGTTGCTTCATCAACCATCCATTGCTGCACCTTATCAATCGATTCATTTCCAAGCATAAATCTGCTGAAGCCGTCATCGATTATTTTGGTCAATTCGGACGTTGCCGTCGTCATCACCTGTGCACCATCAAGGAACTGGATTGCACTGTCAAAGAGTGTATATTTGAGTGAATCCATATCATACATATCCTCTTTGCCAGCTACCAGCTTGGTCAGCAAGGCTTCATTATCCGCTTTTTTATAACCGGAGAATTCCAGTCTGTTATCACTAACAGCCGTTGACATAAATCTCATCAGTTGGAAAGACGCCTCTTTGTTCTTCGAAGTAGCGCCCATCGCCAGCATATTGCCGCTGGTGAAGTATTTGCCCTCGTATTCTTTTGGTTCCGATCCTGCCGGAGGCACCGGTACCGGAGCAAAAGCTGTCTTGAAATCATGCGGATACTGCTCAGTATTGCCCGGATCAGCAATCGTCCAGTTACCAGCCAGAATCATAGCGGCTTCTTCATTAAAGAATTCCGTGCGGTAATTGAGCTTAGCCGCTAAAGCATCTGCATAAGTTTTCGCAGATTTATCAGCAGACTCCATATCTTTGCGCAGCTGGAAGAAGTATTTATAGGTTGGATCCGCGAAAATGGTCGTCCCGTCATCATACACGAATGGATCTTTCATCATCGTTTGGGCCGGTGCGTTCATATACAACTCCCAGGTGTGGAAGTATGTGCCGTAACGTTTGTCTACGCCTTCACCTTTGGTCAGTTTTTTAGCATAGTCGCGGTAGTCATCCCATGTCCAGCCAAAAGTAGGTACAGGCAGCCCAGCTTCATCCAGTGCATCTTTGTTCAGCATTACATAGTTGCTGCTCTTGGTATATTGCATCCCATAATAGTTGTTGTCTACCTTAGCATTCACATAATATTCATCCTCAGGAACGAGGTTATCCTTCTCATAGAATTCATTCAGCGGGGCAAGTGCTCCCCGGGTCGCCCGTTCAAGTACGCCTCCAAGGCTTGGTACCTGAACAACGTCAATCGCTTCGCCGGATGAAATCAGGAAGTCGAGTTTCTTCAGCATCTCCACAGAATCACCGGGAACGAGTGTCACATGCTCTACCTTGATATTTGGGTTCTGATCCATAAATTCCTGCAGCATGGCATCCGTGCCTGCTGATTGGGCTTCATTGTCCCAGTTGTAATATTTGATGGCGACTTGCTTGTCCACCTTGGTGTTCCCGGTATTCGTACTGGCTTCAGCACCGCCATTCTTCTCTGAATTTCCGGAATTTCCACAGGCGCTTAACGTTAAGGAAACCGCCAGCATGGAGCCTAGTACAACGGATAATCTTTTTTTGCCCTTTGTTTTCATTTTACTTCCCCCCGCACTGAAATTTAAGTATAGTGCCTTGTTCATTTCTTATTATAGGCACCCGCTGTACAGGCCAAGTGCACAATTTTGCTGTAGTAGGATCACATTTTTGACTTTTACCCTCTTTTGCAGACTCGCAAGTCAGCCCTTTACGCCTCCCAAGGAGATTCCGTTAATGACTTGCTTTTGCAGGGCAATGAACACGATGACCAATGGGATGATCGCCGAAACGGCTGCCGTCATCATAATCGCATAGTTGTTCGAATAATCGTCCCGGAACAGTGTCATACCGAGTGGGATAGTGTACAGATTCTTGTTTAGCAAGAAGATCAGCGGATTCTGGTAGTCATTCCAGGTCCAGATAAATTTAATGATCGCCACGGTAGCGAGCACCGGCTTGCAGAGCGGAACAATGATAGACCAGAATATCCGCAAATGGCCTGCACCATCAATTCGCGCCGCTTCAATATATTCGTCGCTGATACCAATCATAAATTGCCGCAGCAAGAACGTGAAGTAAATGGAGAACATACTCATTAATACGATAGCAGCATGAGTATCATAGAGGCCGAACCAACGAATCAGCAGAAAACGCGGAATCAGCGTGGCCTGGTCAGGAATAATCATGAATGACAGCAGCGCCAGAAAGACCATATTCCGTCCTTTAAACTTGATTTTGGTCAAGGCATACGCCGACATAGATGAAATGATCAGTGTGATGCAGGTTGTAATAATCGCAACTTTAAAGGAGTTTAAATAGAAATGGGAGAAAGGTACCCGTCCCATCCAAACCATCTTGAAATTATACGCTACATTGATCTTCTCGGGAATCCATTGGATCGGGAAGCGCATTACATCTTTTTCATATTTGAAGGCTGCGGAAATCATCCAGATCAGCGGAATAAGAAATACAATGGACAAAGCCCCCATGATGCAGGTAGTGATCACTCTGGACATATTTTTTCTAATCAGTTGCATGTTAATCTCCCCCCTTTATTCTTCATTTCTCATTTTCCAAGTGGCTGCGGTAATCAAGCCGATGACAGCGAATAGCAGCCAGGAAATTGCAGAAGCGTAGCCCATGTTGTAGTATTTGAACCCTTCCTCATAGATCCTGAACACAAGCACGGTAGAAGAATTATTCGGGCCACCTTCGGTCAAAAAGGCGATGATGTCGAACACCTTAAACGAGCCAATCAGCATGGTAATAAGCAGGAAAAATGTGGTCGGACGCAGCATCGGAACTGTGATGGCAAAGAATTTTTTCAACGCGCTGGCGCCATCTATTTCGGCGGCTTCGTAGATTTCATCGGAAATATTCGTCAAGCCAGCCATATAGATAATTATGGTGTACCCAAGACTCGCCCAAGAACTGATAATAGCAATGGATAACAGTGAGGTCTTTGGATCAACTAGCCATTTCGGAGGGCTGGAAATTCCAAACTCCATCAGCAACTGATTGATCGGTCCAAGAGACGGATGGAACAATGCACTCCATACGGCAGCTATCGCAATAATCGAAGAAATATAAGGAATAAAGAAAGCCACTTTAAAATAATTTTTGAGGAACACACTGTTTTGAATCAATGCCGCGAGCACCAGCGCAATCGCAATCGGGATCGGCACGGTCATAATCATATAAAAAGCATTGTTCTTCAAAGCTTGAATGATACTCGGATCATGGAACATTTTGATATAGTTATCCAATCCGATGAACTCGATTCCTTTGACTCCCGACAATAGATCCCATTTCGAGAAGCTCAAATAAAGTGAGAATCCAAGCGCAAATACATTAAGAAAAAGCATCCCGACAATTTCCGGTGCCAAAAACAGCCACCCGGTTAAAGCCTCTTTCCGTTGCGGAGTCCAGAATTTCCGCTTCTCTTGCAGAATTTTTGGCACAGGTTGTTTTGCAGCCTCCACGTTGTATCACCTCGACAATTTGATTTGTCATTATAGTAATACATCCGCCTTCCGCAAGAAGGAGTGATTATGACCCGGAATGTGCAAGATTTTGACCTTTGTACGCCGACAACAAAAAACCGCCCTAGAGGGGCGGCGAGTCTGTTCATATCATTAACAATTGTGCTTCTCAGCGTACCGAATGTTTGGATTTATATTCGCTTGGCGTTGTTCCTACATATTTTTTGAACACTTTTGAAAAATAGGTTCTGTCCGAATATCCCAGGCCGACGGCCAGCGATTCCAGGTTCTGGCTGGAGATTTTCAGCATTTTGGTAGCGACCTTCATCTTGTGCTGATGCACATAGTCCGTAAAGGTCAGGCCAGTCATGCGCTTGAAATAACGCGAAAAATAGCTTGGATCCAGAAACAGATAACGTGCCATATCAATTGAAGTGATATTATCGCCTAGATGCTGGTCGATATACTGCTGGATAAGCTGCAGCTTGGGCTCCTGCGGAGAAGTTCCTGCCACCTGCTGCTTGCTGCCTGTAATCTGTACAAGCTTTCTCTCCACCAGTTCCATCGTATCTTCAAGTGTGCGGGTCTGCACGAGATAGACGAACAGATCCTCATCGAACATCAGGCTCGTAAACATTAACTCGATGCCGCGGAGCATAAAGGATAAATCCCGGGCGAAATCGCCAGGATGAATAGACATAACTTTTGCAGTCCTAGCGATTTCCTGTAGAGTGCCACGGATGGCTTCAAGGTCTTTTTTAATCACGGCCCGTTCCATCTGCGGGATATAGCTGTCCAGAAATCCTTGGGGTGCAGGCTGGAAACGTGGAGAAGCGATTTGCAAAGTATCCAGAACCGTGTAATCCGCACTTGCATAGAACTCGCATTTGTCCTGAACAATCTGCCGATGGATCTGGCCAATCGCCTGTAGCTCCATTTTCTCTGTGACGGCAATAATGCCCGGTTGAATCTTAAGAAGATGGGAGCATTCAGAACACAGCCGCTGTAAATAATCGTGAAAATGAAGACTGGCATTCTGCGCCAGATTCACACGGTAATTATATAAAATCACAATATTCTTTTGCTCCAAGAAAGGCGTAACCCCTTCACACGTTTCGGACAATTCCAAGGCTATATTGTAAATAGCATATAAAATAAGTGGATACTCACTCTGCTTGTATCGCTTGTCAAAACTGGAAAAATGAATACTGACCGTGCCCAGCATAAACCACGGATACGTCCAGGATATGCCGATTTGCGCCGCATAGGCCAGTGTGGTTTCAGGCGGAGCACCGCCAATCACCCTTTGCAGCAGGTTCTGCCGGAAGAGCTGGCTGTTGTAGCCTGTCTCCCCATGGCTGATCAACCCGATCTTCGACTTAAGCAAGTGTACGGACTTGGCAAGGCTTTTCTCCAGTTGCTCTTCTGTAAGCTGGTCCTTGATTAAATAATCATCCACTTTCAGCTTTACCGCTTGCTGAGCATAATGGAAATCCTCATGACAGGTCAGGAAAATAATTCTGACCTCCGGCTTCATGCGGGTGAAGCAATCGGCTAGCTCAATCCCGTTCTTTTGCGGCAAACCAATATCCGTGATCACAATGTCAGGCTGCACTTCCTCAAACATTAATAACGCCTTGGCACTGGAATAGGTGCTGCCGACAATCTGCAAGCTATGTGCCTCCCAGTCAATCATCTGCTGAAGCACTTTGAGCATAGGAACATCATCGTCTATGAGCATCACTTTATACATCAATATCCCTCTCTCTCTGACAGATTAACCTGATGATTGCCTTGCGGCAAATACAGAGAAACGGACACCCCACCCTGCGGCAGATTATGCAGCGACAAGCGGGTATCCTGACCATAGGTCAGCCTCAGCCTTTGAACCACGTTCATTAACCCGACCCTTTGATAAGCTTCATCCTGTTCATCGTCCTTATACAGTAACCTGCGGTTCAGGCCCGCCAGAACTTCAGCCCCTGCACCGCAGCCATTATCTTCAACTTCAATCATGATCCCATCAGGGACCGTTCGCGAGCGAACGACAATACGCGGTGCCGGGTGGTCAACCAATCCGTGGACGATTGCATTTTCTACAAGGGGCTGCAAAATTAGCTTAGGGACGATGAGCTTCTCTGTATCCTTTTCCAGATCGACCTCCAGTTCAAGAGGGATTTCGTTACGGATCTTCATAATATCGATATAATGGCCAAGCAGTTTGCATTCTTCCTGCAAGGTAGCCGGTTCATTGACCTTCAAATAAGCCCGGAGCAGACTCATTAATGAATCGATGATCCCGCTATGCAGCTTATCTTTGGCCAAAATAAGGCTACATTTAATCGAATTCAACGTGTTGATCAAAAAATGGGGGCGAATCTGCATAAACAGCGCCTCCAGCTCCATCACCCGCTTCTGTTCCTGCTCCAGCTCGATGTCGTGAATCAGTCCTTGCAGCTGGTCCAGCATAGTATTCAACGTCTGCCCCAGCTCAGCGATTTCATCCTTGCCCTTGACCTCCAGCCTGACATCAAGATTCCCCATCCCGAACTGGCGCACAACGCGCTGCAGCTTCATGATCGGACTATGCAATCTTTTGGCAATCAGCATGGAGGTAGCCGAAAAGACAATAAATAAGAGGAGTACCAAGCCAATGCCACTATAAAACGTCCGCGAGATCTGGCCCGACCATTCTTTCTCCGAAGCTTCATAGATCAGCTGCCAATTGGATTTGTCGATAGCTCTGGCTGTACGAACGCTTCCTCTCGCTTCCTTGCCTTCTGGAGCCAATTCTGAGTTCCCAGCGATCAAGCCTCCTCCAGAATCAAATAATGCAACCTTGCCAAATTCGACGGGTCCGAGCAATTTATTGAAATAGGATTCAGGAATTGAGATCAGCAGCACGGACACCTGCCGTTTCTCCCGGCTGTCATAGATTACTCTGGCAATATAATAGCTGCTGCTTTTACCGGAACCGCTGTCAGCCATCCCAAGCCATTGCAAGGTCTCCGGTTCGTGGATATTGACACGGCTCATCAGCTTGTCCAGGTTAGCATTGATTACAGATAAATTCTCCGTCCCAGAGGAGATCACAAAGTGTTTCCGGTTGACCAAATACATGCGAATATTATTATTCAACGGCTTAGAGTTAATGAGCGAAAACACATCTTGAATTTGCGTAAAATGTACGTAATCCTGATAGCTATTTAGCCGCTCAGTATCCGCAAATGACTTCAGATTAGCGCGGAAATTGGTATCGTTTACAATAAAATGGGAAGCGAACGTCACATCATCAATAGTTTTGTTTAGTTCGTCAATCATAACGTTCAGGAAGTTATCGTTGCTGAGCTGCAGCTTCTCTACCATCGTATCCCGGATGAGCACGAAGGAGATGATCGATACTGCAATCAGCGGGATAAAAATCAGCAAAAGAAATGAAACCTGGATACGTCTATAGTAAGTGAATTTGAACATGTTTTCTCCGCGCCTCTCTCATGCTCTTTTCTTTTATTCTATCAGCCCGTTGTCCAGTATTCATACATTATCTGATTACCGTGACTTTCTTTTGACCGTCTGCAGAAACCATAAGCACTACTTCTCCAAAAATTTGTACGCCTTCCACTACATAGGAATCTAAATGACTGGATGGAATCTCGTGGCTGATCACGATAATATGCTCCTCATTCCTTTCGGGGAGGATGATGCGGCAGGCCTCCGCCTGTGCAGCAGCCACCGGTTCACCCGTATGGCGGTAAATCGGCACCTGTTCGACCAGCGGACAGAACAACTCACCCGCAGGCTGCGGGTACAGCACCTGCATGATCGAGACCGTTCCTTTCCCCTTTCGGGAGTACACAGCATACTGATTGGGTTCCAGCAGATTATATTCGCGGGAGATTACCCCAGCATCCATCCTGCCCTGAAGACCATCAACATGAACAGGAAGGATACAAAGATTGGCTTCCCGCTCATTTTTTGTACGGCATATTAGCGTTCCATCTTCCATCTGAACCGTTCCGGGTGCAAAATGAAAATGCTGGGAAAATGTATGCTCCTGCCGGGAACTGAAGCTGTCCACCAGAAGCCAGTAAAAAGGCTTAATAAATAGGATCCTCCTTAACGGGTAGACCGGATCATCCCAATGACGGTAGCCGTCATGGCTGCCCTCTACATAATCAAAGTCCGGATGGCTGATCCATTGGCAGCCCGTTGGCTTCGCAATCTGAGAGAAGGACCATGTATCCGTGACTTCGGTAAATCCAATTCCGTCGACAGTGGTCGTATTATGGGCAGCGCTTTCTTTTAGCGCTTTTCTAAGTGGTGTATGATCACTATAGTTGTATCTGCCAAGATCGGTAAGCAGATCCCGCCCATAGGCATACAGATCGAAATGTAGCAGATCCGCGTGCCCATGTCCACCCCCAAGCGGTCCGCAGTGAAAATATAGGTACAAATCCTGCTCGTCCCAGCCCGTTCGCATCACATAATGACCGGAATGTGCATAAGAGCGTGACAAGTTTGGCGGTAGCTCCGCATTCAGCCGCTCGTAGCCCTCAACTCCATTTATCCCAAACAACCAGGCATTGTCATAATCCATTTGATCGTATCCGCCAAAGCGGAGTACAGCATCCTGAAATAACCAGCCCGCATAAGTCAAAAGCGAACGGATATCGCTGTCATCACTATCGCCAAGCATCGGCTGCCGGTGATTCGGCTTGGCCCAATACAATGAAGCGACAGCCATTTGCTGAACCTTTTGCTGAAATTCTTCCTGAAGCTCCAGTCCGTTCAATCGGGCTAAGTGGATGCAGTCGAGAAAACATACCAAAACCTCATGGTGATAGGTGGGCGATTGCTCCCAGTGGATGCCGTCCGCCATAATCTGAATTCGCGCCGTCTCTCCCAATCTCTCCTCACTGAGCTGTCGCCAGTTATTGGCGCTAGTGAACTCAGGGAAGTAGAGCGCAGTTTGGAACAAACCACAAGTCTCCAGCACCCCCCAGTTGCTGATCTTCTTCCAGCCCGTAAACGATAAAGCTAAATATTGGCCGTGTTCATGGAGAGATATCATCACTTTGGCCAGCAGCGTCGGTGTGAACAGCGGACTATCCTGTATATAAGACAGTGCTTTAATCCAGTTAGCACAACGAAGGCCCGCTTCAATTGTGCGCCATGTCAGCGAATCATTCGCAGGCTTGTCTGGAACGGGGTTACGGTCTATCCAATCTTCAAGCTGGCAGCAAAATGCTCTTGCATAAACCTCTTTACCTGTTATCGCATATACTTGTCCTAATGCCACCCAGTAGCGGTGGCGATTCAGCATATAAGCCCATTCTACATCCTTGTCCGGAACATGACGCCAGTCAATTTCTTCCTCAAAGGTAACCGGAATGCGGCTGCGCTCCATATCCCAGGGAAAACGAAAGAGAAACGTCTGCTCCACAACTTCATCCGCTGTCTTCATTACAGCTTCCAGCTCGTCTGCACAATAAAGCCGTACATAGTCAATAAGCTGCTGCTTCCGGTTATCCTCTTTCCGCCAGCCCGGCGTGCTCCGTCGGGTCAAATACCGATGTAATTCAGTCAGCGCATCGTCCTGCCGCGCTTGGCTGAGCGCATTCTTCACTAGAGCTAAAGCGGGCAACTCAAGGTCGAGCAGCGCAAAGACGGCATAGGGGGAGATTTGTCGGCCATCAGCGTTCATACCAGTACCCCTTGTTGCCTTTTTGCAGCCGCATCAATGCTTCAAGATAGAAATAATCTCCCCAGATCATGAAGTCATCTGGAGACAGATCGCCGCGCACATGATAAGAACCATGCTTCAGCAGCCCCTCCGCCTCTTCGCCGAGCGTGGAATAGTTCTGCACAAGCGAAGTCATCGACTGCATTAATCCCTGCTGAAAATAAGCCCGCTCCGAATCCTCCCCATCCATTAGCTCCAGCAGTTCCTGTAGTCCGGCTGCTACTATTGCCGAGGCCGAGCTATCCCGGTAAGTATCCGGAGATACCGGAGCATTAAAATCCCAGTAAGCGACATGATCCTGCGGCAAATGCTCCAGAAAATAGCGGGCCATCCGCTTGGACGTTTCCAAATACAACGGATTTTTGGTATAGCGGTAGGATAATGCAAAACCGTAAACACCCCAAGCCTGCCCGCGCGTCCAGGTCGATCCGTTAGTAAAGCCCTGATGAGTGGCGCCGCCAATCGGCTCTCCGGTCTTCGGGTCGAAGAAAAACGTATGGTAAGAGCTGTCATCTCCCCGTACCAGATACCGTCTCGTTTTCTCCGCCTGCATGACCGCCACCTCCCTGTATTCGGAATCACCGGTCTGTTCTTCTGCCCAATACAAAAGGGGAAGGTTTAACAGACAATCAATAATGATCCGCCCGCCTTCCTGAGTATCCCCCTCCGGTCCCCAAGCCTGAATATAACCGCCAGCTGTACGCCAGCGCTTCAGCAGCAGGTCTGCCGCCTGCAATGTCAGTTGACGCGCTGATTCGTCTTTATCTATAATCCACTGGGCTTTAGAGGATAACGAATACAGGAAGCCGATGTCGTGATGATCAAGCACGGTCTTTGCCGCGAAACGGCGGCGGAAATCTTCTACGGTATGGGATGCCGCAATACGGAAGCTGTCATCCCGCGTATATTCATAACACAACCACAACATGCCGCTCCAAAATCCGTTAGTCCAGTCGTCGTTGTTATTGAGCTGATAAGTTCCATTCCTGCTGACATGAGGGAAACTGCCCCCGAACCGGTCTATGTTCTTACGTACCTTCTCTATCGCATCTTCAATCGCACTACTCCACATAAGTTCCTTGCTCCCTTCAGGCTCTTCGTTTCTTACGTTTCATGATAAGGAGAGTGAACAGGATCTAATAGGGGCGATTTTTGCTTTGATGTGCATTATTTTGACTTTTGAATGACGTGAAGTACTGTAAGTTTACTTTCCAATCATAGGCATCAAATCAATATAGTAACAAAAGGTATAACTGTTTATGGGAAAATACGTTAAAATCAGAGAGTGACATACATCTTTCATTCTTTTTTAGAAACGGAGTGTCCTATTAATGAAAAAGCTAGGTGCATTATTTTTATCCATTTTCATGGTTATGTCTGTCTTTACCACTGCGCATGCTGCTGAAAAGCCTGTCGGTGTATGGATTGATGGAACCGAAATAAAGTTAGGCAATTCTAACCCTGTTGTAGAAAAAGGAACGACCCTAGTTCCTATGCGTCCCCTGCTAGAGAAGCTTAATGTAAATATTAATTGGAATAAAAAAACCCAAACCGTAACAGGGACCAAAAATGGACTGGCCCTCTCACTGACCATCGGTAGCACAACCGCAACGGTAAACGGGGAGAAGAAAAAACTAGAGGTGGCTCCTAAAACCATCAACAATGTCACCTATGTTCCTGTCCGCTTTATAGGAGAAACGATCGGCTATAAGGTGGAGTGGAGTCCAGCGCTGCGCACCATCACTTTTGTGGCCGATACTCAAGCTGCCGGAAGCACCGGATTCTTATGGAAAGTGGAGAACAACGGCAACACCGTCTATCTGCTTGGTTCTATCCATGTGGCTAACGACAAAATGTACCCGCTGCGTCCGGAGATTGAAGCTGCTTTTGAAGCCTCGCAATATTTAGGTGTCGAAGTAGATATCTCTAAGATTGATCAAGCTGAGATCCAAAAGTTTATTTTGGAAAAAGGCTCTTATACAGATGGAACCAAGCTCAAGGATCATGTATCCGCAGATACATATAACAAAGTAACTCAGCTGCTAAAAGCAAATGGTCTGGCGGAAAATGCATTCGATTCCTTCAAACCGTGGGTCGTTACCCAAGGTGTCTCAAGTCTACAGATGCAAGTTACAAGTTATACGGCGGATACCGGCATTGATTTATATTTTTTACAAAAAGCAGGCAAGCTGAACAAACCTATTATTGAACTGGAAAACACACAACTGCAGCTGAATATGTTCGACCAGTTCTCAGATGGATTGCAAGAAAAGCTTCTTGTCGACACACTCGGCAGCCTCAATCAAACGGACAATACTTCCGCAGCAGCTTCGCTGGATGCACTATCCCAAATGTGGATGCAAGGTGATGAGCAGTCGCTCGTAGCGATGACAAAAGCGGTCGCGCAAGAGCCAGAGTATTATAAAGGCCTGGTTTCGGATCGTAACGTCAACATGGTGAAGCATGTAAAAGAATATTTGAATAGTGATAAAAAAGCGACTTACCTTGTCGTCGTTGGCGCGCTGCATATGCTCGGTGACGATGGTATCGTGACCCAATTGCAAAAAGATGGCTTTAACGTCGTCAAACAATAATTGTTTTAGCTAAAATAAACAAGGCTGTCTCTTAGTCATCTACGATGATTATGGAGACAGCCTTTTATTTTCACTTTTTTTAGCTCAATCTAAGAGTAGAAGTTGGCTTAACATGTGGACAGAGCGGAGGGCCCTCCGGGATTCTGGAGAAACGCTCCCTACGAACCCAAAGCCGCTTGTTCATAAACGGGCTACTACAATTTTATTAACTGATCTACCTTAACTGGAAGTCCAGTAGCTATTGAACGATTTGCCGCAATCCCGGTCATAATAGACAACGCTCCGTCCACATGGGATGCCGCACGATTAAAGCGATCCTCCAGCGGACGTTCAAAAATATCACGCAGCATCACAGGATCTCCGCCTCCGTGCCCCCCAACTCCTTCTTCAATCTCCACTTCATAAGGTGCTGCGAAATGAGGGAAGACCGTGATCCGCTTGTCTTTTAACGCCCCTTCATCTTCCTTATTTCCTCCGGCATTTACATAAGACTGTTCGACGACCTTTACTTCCATCCGCCCCTTCGTTCCATTAAATACTACAATGAAACCCTCCCAAGGCAGATAAGCATTAAGTGAATAATTCATAATCGTCTTATTTTTGTATTTGACCATAACCGCCATCGTATCCTCAATGCTGATATTATCACCGAACACACTTTGGTCACGCAGGTAGCCATCCTCATGCTCCGTATCCAGATACATCTGCTTTAACTGCTCATTATCTTTAAGATGCAGGGCAAACGGATCGTTTTCCGCCGCACTGCTACCATGAGCACGCTGATAAAACTCAGTCACCCCGCGCTTCTCCGCGTTTTCTCTGCCATAAAATCTTAGATCACCCATCGCATAAACCGTATCTGGGCGCGAACCCAGCCAGAAATTCATCAAATCGAAATGATGTGTGGATTTATGAACCAACAGACCTCCGCTGTTCCGTTTATCACGATGCCATCTGCGGAAGTAATCCGCCCCATGCTGCGTATTTAGCAGCCACTCGAAGTTGACGGAAAGTACTTCTCCAATCGCGCCGTCCATAATGAGTTCACGGATTTTGGTGTTGTGTGGGGCATAGCGGTAATTGAAGGTCACACGCAGCTTTTTCCCAGTCCGCTCAATCGCTTCAAGAATTTCCTGACATTTCTCTTCATCCACTGTCATCGGTTTCTCCGAAATAACATCGCAGCCAAGCTCCATCGCCCGGATAATGTAACGATGATGCGTGCGGTCAATACTCGTGACAATAACCGTGTCAGGTTTGGTTTCCTCAATCATACGGTCAAACTCCTGAGCTTTATAGGTAGGAACCGCTTGATATTTATATTTTTCCTCCAGCAAACGGTTCGCATAATCCATTCTTGCTCCATTCACATCACAAAAGCCTACAATCTCAGAGGTTTCACGATAATTCGTGGTGATCTCACCATAAAAAAACTCCGCTCGGCCGCCGGTTCCTACGAAAGCATATTTCTTGTTGGACATCAGGATCACTCCATCACTTATTGATTTAAAAGCGTTTTCTTCTTATAGTGTATAGTATAAAATATATCTTAATCTAAGCGATTATTAGCAGAAATAACAAAAAATTTGCATATATTATCCTCATTATCAGAAAGGAGCAGATTTAGCATGGAACAGGAGCCTCAGCCTCCTTTTATAATTGAGCAAATAAAAAGAGCCGGTCCATTCAGCATGGATTCCGACCATTATCACGATACTTATGAAATTTATTATTTACTCGCCGGGGAACGCAGTTATTACATTAACAATCTGATCTACACCTTGCGTAAAGGTGATCTGATTTTTATTAACAAGAACGAGCTCCATCGTACCACCTCTAAAGGCTCTGCAAGCCATGAACGGATCTTAATTAACTTTGAGGAAAGCTTTCTGCAAAAGACATTGGCGCACTTCGAGCTAGATTTTCCATTTATGTCTACACAAAGCTTGCTTTTGCGGCCCGGAGCACATGAACAGGGGGCCATTGAATATCTTCTTTTCAGCATGCTAAAAGAACAAACAGAACCACGGACACAGCAAATCCCCTATCTGCAGACGCTGCTCATCCAACTATTTATTGAAATGAACAGAATACAGGAAATAAGCCGCGAGCCCATTGCCCCTGAGAGCAGTGAGAAGCAGCTAAAAGTCTACGAAATTATCGATTTTTTACAAACACATTATGCTGAAAAGCTTACATTGGAGCGGCTATCTGAGACTTTTTTCATCAGCAGCACCTATCTCTGCCGTGTGTTCAAGCAGACAACTGGCTTCACCATCGTAGAATATCTAAACTATATTCGGATCAAGGAAGCCCAACGTCTCTTGCAGAGCACCAACGCTAAAGTTACGAACATCGCCGAGGATACCGGCTTTGACAGCATCGCCCACTTCGGGCGTGTGTTTAAACAAATCGTTAAACGTTCGCCTTTGCAATATCGCAAGCAAAACCGCTGATCCACAGCTAGAAATCACAACCAGTTCTCTTTGTAGCCGCTCCGTCGATCAAAAGTACCTTATGTGAACTGCCATGGGCATGGGGGCATCTGGGACGGGAGCATCGGGAGCATCGGGGGCATCAGGGGCATCAGGAGCATCAGGAGCATCAGGAGCATCAGGAGCATCAGGAGCATCGGGAGCACCGGGAGTATCTGAGCAACAACAATATCCCGTCACTAGATTACCTTTTCGCGCGAACAAAGTTCATGAGGCTATCGGACCCAGTGGACCTTATTCGCAGCATAATCGCTATTTTGGGATTTTATCGGACCCCATAGTCGCTATTGGCATAAAAAGCTACCTATATTAGCCGTTTTCGAAGCAATAACGTCACTGGAGTCCGAAAATGGCCCCAAAAGGCGATAAATCTGCAAATAACGTCATCTGAGTCCGCATAACTTTGTCTAGCAGGAGTAATCGGCGGTTTCGGGGGGCCGGGGTTTCGGGGGTTTAAGCAGCACTGTAACGCATAACAAAGAGCAGCGATCCCCACTAATGGAGTATCGCTGCTCCGCTGTAATTTTGTGATTAATACGGTCGTCTCATTCCTCATCATGCCATTCATTTTGCTTCGTCATGTGATTTCATTTCCAAATCTCGTACGAGCCTGTGAACCTCAATTCCGGCCAGCAGCACGATGCCAATCCCATGTGTATCGTTTAATTGCCAGGTCAATTCATCTTTATAATACAGTTTGTTAAACGAATAACCCGAACCGCGGCAGACACCGTAAACATTGCCTTGTTTGTCAATACAATAACGGGTTAAACCACTCCAGCCGTTGATTGCAGAGGTTACGTATGACTCTGGTTCCAGCAGCCAACCGCAGCGTACGCCTCTAGCAAAAGCGTAAATAAACATAGAGGTACAAGAAGCCTCCGCGTAGGACTTAGGGTCCGTCAACACTTGATGCCATAGGCCCCGCTCATCTTGCAGCTTAAGATAGCCTTTACTAAGCTCGCGGAAATAATCAAGCAAATCAGCTCGCAACGGATGTTGCTCAGGCATAACTTCAAGCAGCTCAGTCAGCGAGAAAATCACCCAACCATTACCTCTGCCCCAAGGCACGCCATTGGGTTTATTAAACTTATAATCATACACATGATGCATAATGCCAAGCTCCGGCTGGAACAGCCGCTCCTTGTAATGTAAAAACTGCACCGCCGCATCATCAAGATAAGCCGCATTTCCGGTCATTTCATAATATTTGCTTAGAAATGGCGTGCTCATATACAGATCATCACACCACATCGTCTGCTGCATAAAATCAACTGTGCCACTGGTCCGATACAAAGCTCCGTCAGGCAGCCTGCTCTGCACTTTAGTAATGTAATTGGCAATTTCAGCAGCAGCTTCCGGTGCGCCCTGTAGTGAACGAAGCTTATGTGCTTCCAGCATCGTTGCCCCGAAGGATCCGCAGTCGTCCAGCGAATCCATCAGCGCCAGCTGATGATTGATGCCCGGAGCGCCATAACGTCCAAGGTCCCATAAGGCATATTTATGGAGCCCTGTACATTGCTCAATATGGTGTTGTGCATATTCGGCATAATGGGGGGCCTTAAGCTCTACTCCTGTTCTCAGCAATCCGTACAGGGTTACGCCTAGAGGGTAATTCCAGCGCCCAAACATAACACTCTCCAAATAAGGCCTAACCCAGCTATTCGGTTGGTCCACACGCCAAAAGGTTACTTCATCCGCTTCCCCAAATAAAGTATCCATAGAGGTCAGTTCTAAGACTTTCGTCGCTGCCTCCTTGGTGAACAATCCAAGGTACAACCATGGATCAGTTAATCCTTCAACGGGATATGGTTGCACGAGACTACTCTGAACACCACCAGACCGTACGTCCAGTTCAAATCCCCAATTCCCCTCTCCACAGATGGACTCCACGACGAGATCATGTAGTCCATAACCAAGCTCCAGTTGGATATCAAGCATACCTTTCACGTTCTGATGCTCAGCTACAAGTTTCCCATTCACATAGATAGAGATTTCAGCCATTCCACGATAGCTACCATGCAGACGAATGTCGTCTTTCTGTAGGCTGTTAACTTCCAGCTTACACCAAGCATACGCCTTGGCTCCCAGCATTTCCCCAAATATGCGTGAACAGTTGCCAGTTGCCTGTTCCTGTGGCGACCATTGCTGTGTCGGAAACCAAACGCAGCGAGCTGTCATTTGCTCTTCAGTGAATTCAGCTTCCAGCCAAGCTGCCCAAGATGTCTGCTGGGGTCCACTATAAATCCAACCTTCACAACCGCTTAACTGCGCCGTTGGAGTAAGAAAGTGTACTGGTGCACCTTTGACACTGCCCGTTCCAAAAACCCCTCCGCAACCTGTACCTGTTGCAACATACTCCAGTACCAGATGGTTCCAGCCTTTATCCATGCCCGCCCGAAAAAACGTCCTTCTGTCCGGAAACACATCATCATTTAGATTGGAGCTAAACACCAGCCGTCCATTTATGTAAACCTTAACTGGACTATAGCAACTAACTGAGAAAGGGGCATCTACCTCATTGTCACTCCACAGCTTTCCCCACACATATACGAATTGTCCTGCCGCTAGCTCCGGCAGTCGTTCTTCCAGATTCATATCGTAACGGCAGTCGCGGAGCCGGTTGAAACCACTCTGCGAATGTACCCGGTACACCGGAGGCTGCGGGGGATAGGCACCGATAAAACGGCTGGCCACTGCGGCCAGTACATTTTCGATTTTGCCCCCATTATATTTGGCAATACAATCAGGATCAGGAAAGTATTCTGGAATATAAGTACTCACTAAGCGTATCCTCCTTCACACCGTTATTTCTCCACCGGGATACAGCGTCGAGTTGTACAATCTTTTAGGCTGAGGTAACGATTTCTCAGAGGCACAGGTACTAATATCTATCCACTCGCTTGAATATACCGTTGCGGACTCATCATTATAAATTACAACCTGTTCCCTGCCACATCCCAGAAGATCGCCGTGAACGGCATAACCTTCCTCCTTGAATTCAGCTACAACCCGCATATGTCCATCGTACAAAGCAGGATATACTCCGCCTCCCCGGCGGTACGCAAGAATATAATCCGGAGAACCCGCTTGCCAGTTGCTCACGGCTTCAACTATAGTCAGCCAACCGTCGCTTGTACGTTCTTCTTTCCACAGTTCCTTGCCATTACAGTCTAGAAGAAACAACGCATCCTTGCCCTTCAGCTCTTTGCCGTCATCTTCGCGGATCATTCGGTCCAGCCCGGCAACCTGAAGGCCAGGCAGTTCAGGCCGGAATCGGCCTAACGCCAGATGCTGTGACTCGATGGAGCCATCATAACGCCAAAGCTCTTGTCCGTCCCGGTCATACATCACCGTTACGCTTCCGCCGACAACCAGTTCAGGATAGCCATCTCCATTCACATCGCCAACCCAAATACAGTCCGCATGGTCATCAAGATCATGGCAGCTCCATAATAAATCACCTTTAGAATCAAGCAGATCATAACCTGCCATCACTTGATCCTGTCCATTTCCATGAAGATCGTGAACCCACGGATAATGTCCTACATTGCCTTTATGCGTCCATAATAAATTGAAATCCTGATCCATGGCCCACAGTTGATGATAACGGTCCTTCAGAATGATGTCGGAAGCATGTTCTTGCCCTGTTAGATTGGCGATGATAATGCAATCATGTGCATGTTCTGCCGGTAAGTCGTATATGGATTTAACCGTTCCTGTTGAACCTTCAAGAATATGAAACCGTCCATCCATTACACATAATACTTCCAGCGCCCCATCACCATCTAAATCATAAATTTGCGCTGGATAGTCCGAGCCTTGGCTGCCAGCGTCAGGATCGGGTGTGCCCACCTGCCACAGCAGCTTGCCACCCATATCAAAAGCAGTCAGGCATTGCACCTGATGGGGAATATAACGTACATCCTGGCGATTATCCGGCTGAACCAGCAGCATTTCCGCACGTCCATCCCCATTCAGATCGCCAATAAGCATTTTGCAGCGTGGACCGGCAGCGGAAATATCTACTTTTGCCAGCTGATAGACTAATTGTGTGTCCTTCGTTTTCATTAGAATCCTCCTGTCTTCTCTCTTCGATTAGATCTCCGGGAAACGGACGGTTTGTCCGCCTGCTACTTCTATAATCAAACCGTCGATTTCCAGCCAGACAGATAGCGCTCCCGGATTATATACAAAATCCCGAGCAGCGGAGAAAATAAGGGCTTCACAAGCCTTCATATAATGAACGAGTTCAATATTTGTCGCGTACCAGATTTCCTCTAGTCCTCCCACTGCTTCACAGAAGCTTTCCATCAGCTCCCAGTTATTATCGTTATCAAATTCATAACTATGGCCCCACACATACATCAGATATAAATACTGCCGTTTATGCAGCTTCACGAACTGCTCCGCATGCTCCAGCAAATGATCATTATGATGGCAAGTCCCCCGCCATTCCAGCCAATCCTCCGGCAGCCCAAAGCCGCCGCCAGTGGTCTGTACCACACGGGCATATTCCATGCCTAAATGAGGCAAAAACTTCTTTATCTCCTTGTTAAAGGAACCGTTAGGATAAGACATTCCCCGTATCGGCACCTGGAGCAGCGTCTCAAAACACTTTCGATCCTCCATAATCTCATGGATGATTTGCTCCTGCGGACAACGGGCCATCGTCGGATGGTGTTGCGTATGAACAGATACCTCATGTCCCTGGTACAGCTCAGTTATTTCATCTGCCGTAATACGATCACCTTCACCCAGCAGGCCAGAATTGAGATGAAATGTTCCTCTAATCCCATGGCGGTTAAATAGTCCTACCAATCTTTCGTCAGCCCGTCTGCCGTCATCATAGCTCATTGTAAGCGCCTTATGTCTGCCCTCAGGGTAACAATAATAAATAATAGACATCAATCTGAAGCCTCCTTCGCATTACTGTCCAAAAACCGTCAGATTTGAGTATTCAGCCATCAGGGGTGCCATCTGTCGGAACCCAATTTTCCCACCTGTCAGTAGCGACCCATAGGTTTCACCATCATCTATCCATGTAAAAACCGGCAGTTCATTGATTGCAAAAGACAGCATAGGACCACGCTTCACCACTAACATCCGGTAGGGCTCAGTCATGTCGCTGACGTCCGGAAGCGGATCAGCTGCCTGCGCAACCAGATGAAAACCATAGCTTTTACGCAAATTACAGGTATGAAATTCACGTTCTTCCACCCAACGCCTGCGAAAATACGAGATATGATACGTATCTATCTGCCCGTGATGGTATTGATCATATTCACCCGTACGGCGAGCAAGCGTGGAATCAAATAAATCCTTCCCACCCTCTCCTTTGGCCGCGATAAACAAAATCGCCAACCCCGGCTCACGCAATGGGCGGAAATTCCAAGATACGGCGAGGTCTGCCGGGAACTCTTCTGGACACCAGAGAACGACATTTGCTTGTTGTCCGGCCTCGGCATGGATAGTACTCTCCAGTCTCATTCGCTGCAAAGGGAAGGAAACCGCTCCCGCTCCCTCCATCTGGAATCCAGCGATATCACTAGTTGAAGCGAGGGGATTATGGTAGATTGGTTTCCATGCTTCAGGGATCAAACCACCTATACCCGTGTCCTGCATCGGCCTAGCCATAAAACATTCCTCCCCACAATGAAGCCTTTAATTCGCGCGTTCCGGTAAAGCACTACCGATTAATTCCAAGGCAATGATCGTATTTAAAGACCACTGCGAGGCTTCATTTGTATTCATCCAATCGATCTCATTTAACTCAGTCATATAAGTGACCCGATCAGCTTCCTCCTGTAGATTCACACAACCAAACGGATTCTCTAACAAAATCGACCAGCACCGCTCTGCCGTCGCTGGATCCTTGCGGTAATATGCTCCATATGCAGCAATGGCTACGCTGAGTACAGGATGCTCAAAACGGAGTTTTCCTGAAATCAACCCTCCTGTAAATGCGTCCTTCTCTTCTTGTGGCAAATTATAAAATACGCCGAACTCAGCCAGCATATCTTCCCAGTCCGGGTCCTCCAGCATTGCCGCCAGCTCGAACCACACCTGCGGACCTCCCATGCTAATCGCTAAATGACGCCCCCAGTTATCGTCGCCCATTCCTGACAATAGGCCAGTTGCCGGATCATAACCATATGTGGGACCAGATAATAGCCGTAAATTTGCCCTTTTGATGCAATCCATGCCTGTTATAATCTTGTCACGATAAGCGATATCCTCGAACCGCTCCCAGCGGGTCATCCAATTAGAGCTAAAGGCTGCCCAGTCCGGACCCACCCTAACATGAGTCGGGAATTCATCCTTCGGAAAATACGCCCGCATCGGGTCCAGAGTAACTGTTGAATAATCAGCATCCTTTACACTGTCCATAATATCGCCGACCCGCTCGTCTCCGGTCAGATAATAATAGTAGCGATGCAGACCCGCCATGGCGATACGAGCCTCTTTGCAGCCGCAGCCCCAGTGGATGACATTATGCCGCGAGCCTAGTCCGGCGTATTCGCCAAAATGATATACATCTACCTCACTCGTATGCCTGGTCATAGCTTCGGCCATACGGAACACATCCGCTCTCCCGGACCGGAGAAACGTTACCCACAACCACATATTTGGCACCAGCTCGGAATTCTGCCAGGCGCAGCCGCCAAGATCATAGTTCCATACATGTCTGACCGGATCGTAGCTGTGCATGAAATCTCCATAGTCCCAGAATCCATACCATTTGCGCTGCTCGATCTCTTCCTGGTAAAAGGAGATGATCCCGTCCAGCCGCTCTTCCAGATATGCCTTGGCTGGCGTGCTCCGATCAGGCAAACTCCAGAAACCAAAAGCACCCGCTTCATGATAATAAGTTGGTTCGCAAACCAGCAATGAAGGTTCTTCAGCTTCTGCCTGCATCCGCTGCAACAATTCAGGCCCGGGAGTCTGCGCCGTACACCAGAATGTTAGCTCGCTAGTATTAGCGATACCAAATGGAGTGGCCCGTAATTCTTCTGCACCTTCATACGAGGATTCCACATGTGTTTTCGTATCATAATGCCGCAAGTCCATAGCTGCCGCATCAGGTGACCAGAACCAGACAGTAAGCGCTGCCGCGTCAGTGGCAATGGAACCAATCTCCATTCCTGCCGGATGCTTACGCCAGAAATTCTTCATCCCGATTGCTAGCCCTCCGCCCTCTGCCCCAACATAACCAAGCCCACCTGCCCGGCGGCCTTCTGCTGCCTTGATCCAAGCGCAGCCATCCTCTGTCCGTTTCCAGATCCCATAATGCTCGGAAGAATCTTGAACCAGCCGAAAGCTGCCCCAAGTGGCGGAGTCATCCAATAAACTAAGGAAATAGGCATCCTCTTCTGGATTAAATTTCACAGCACATCCTGCTACCTGATCGAGGAATAAATCACGGTACTTACCTTTGGTTCGCCGTGTATGCAACGTCTTAGGAGACTCGCTAAACAAGCCGCTATCTCCGGCAAAACGAACATGGCGGTTGTAAAGAGGTCCACGCATCGGCACTGTGAATTCTATTCCCAATCCTTTAATAAAATCCTGCTGTGGATTACCGTCATAATGAAACGTATGAACTAATCGAATAGACTCCAGCCCAGCATAAAAATATAAACGTAACGTATAGGGAAGCCACTCACGAGCACTGTGCGAAGCTTGGTGAAGTCCATCTAGCTTCACCACTGCGCGAACAGGTCCGCCCTGTTCAAGGATGGCACTTAACGTTCGTCCTGCGAATCGCTCCTCACGTATGCTCAGGGTGCCAGCACCCTCATCTCTCTGTTCACGTATACATACAAGCTCGCCATTACTGCATACTTCGGTTCCTTCCGTGTCCGCCGGATTTCTGCGCACAATACTGCGGATAAGACCCTTCCCCTGCTTGTTAACCGTGCAAATAATAACACCTGTATCTATAATGAAAGCTTCCTCTGTTTCCTGCACAGTGAGTCGCTCAGTCACTTCCGTAGCTGGAGTCGCTTGATTTATTGTCATTGTCGCTAATGAATCCTGCTGAACATCCGAATTTTTGTTTACTACCGAGTGCGTGGACCATTTGATGCTCCCGTCTGGCCAAAAAGCTGCTGGCCAGCTTTGCAGCGGCACATGCTTTTCGTTCTTCGGCATACTTAAGCAGAGATTCTTTAACGCTTCCCTGTCGAGCGCTCCTTTTTTCCAAGGAACCCCCCAGGTAACACCCACATCAATAGCGGGCTTTTTTAGCCAATGCAGGCCAATCGGCAGAGCCGTAGGCACAACAACCATCTCCTTCATACGTTCTTCGCCGCACGTCCTCTTTACTTTTAAAGAGCTTCATTATTATGGCTTAGCTCTCTATAGCGGCTTGGGGTTATTCCCTCTTGTTTCTTAAAAATCCGGTTAAAATAGCTATGCTGATAACCCACCTGTTCAGCTACATCGTTAATTCGCAGCGAGGTATCACGCAGCAGCTCCTTGGCTTTATCAAGCCGTAATTCGGTCAGATAATCGATGAAATTTTTCCCGGTGACCCGTTTGAATGATTTACTCAGTAAAAATGGGCTGATCCCTGTATAATCCGCACATCCATCCAGCGAAATATTATCCATATAATGCTCATTGATATACATCATGGCATGCTCAATCGTCCGTTTGATTCCGGCATCAGAACGCTCACTCAGCTCCGTCAGATACGGTGCGACTACCTTTTCCTGAAACCAGGCAAGGATAAGCTTCGGCTCATGAATTTGCGACAGTGCCGCGTACAGATTAGCCCCTTTGAACAGTTGGTTTGGATGAATGCCTGAGACCATAATGGCGTGCTGAATACTGCCTAACAAATGAAGCATGCCCTGCTGCACATCAATCACTTTTGCCCCATTGGCACACAGTGCCTCCAGAAATTCCTCCAACAGCCGGTAAGCCTCTTCCGCTTCTCCTGTGCGCAGGGCCTGAATCATTCCGCGCTCCAAAGTGAACGAATATTGCGGTTCTGGCGTACTTTGCCCCTCACGATCCAGTAGCTCCATATTAATAATCTGGTTCTCACCACCAAACTGGCGATAACTAGCGGCTTGCTTCGCAGCCTCGAACGCTAGCGGAATACCGGATATCCTTCCAACCGGTGCACTAAACGCCACTGTTACCCTCATTTTTAACATGCGATTAATCGTTCCTGTCAGTTCTTCGCTAAAGGCTTGCACCGCTTCCAGCGATGGATTCGCAACGGGTTCGATAAGAAGTAATCCTGCCGTGAGATCATGGAAATTGATAATATCAGCCTGCTTAAAGTGCTCGGCAGACAATTCTCCGATAATATTGACGGCGGCGAATGATACAAGACTTTCATCACCGTTGCGGAACTTCCCCTCCTGGCTGGAGATGCCTGTAAGCTGAATATAAAGAATAATATAATGACAATCCTCTACTTCCCACTTAAAGCGCCGCATCCGGCTTTGCAGATCCTGCTCAGAATAAGAATATAAATACCCCTGAAACAGCTGATGCAGAAAGCTTTCTTTCACATGTGGAAGCTGCTCGGAAAGAGTGTACTTCAGGGCATGGCTCTCCCCGTGCAAGTTCTGCCAATGCCGTTCAATCAGAATGAACTCATCCTCCCTACTCGCAGCCGCCGCTTGGTCAGGCAACAAAGTCTGCAGCAAACGTCCTATCGGTGAATAGATCTTACGGGAAGCAAACCAAGACAGAATCGCCGCCAGCAGCAAAGCACTAAAGCTAACTAAAAATATCAGTCTTGAAATGAAGACGACAGGTGAAGTTATGCTGGTTATCGGTGAAGCGGACACATAGAGCCAGTCTGCGGAGAGTCGGGAAAACTCACCATAAGTCACTGCATATGTAGCCTTACCCCAGTCGAAGAGAAAAGAGGACTCAAGATTTGACTCATGGTTCGCGCCCCGTTCCACAATCTCATTATGCAATGCGGTAAGTAAGGGAGAATCCTCGGCACTGTCTCCAGCAGATACGTACAAATCCCCCGTCGTCTGCAGCAAAAATGTCTCGCCGCTATTATAAGGTGTCATAGTTCGTAGCATCGCAGCTACTTTCTCCGTATCCATGCGGAGCAAAAGAGCCCCGAAGGGCTTCAAGCTTCCGCCCGGAATATGATGGACAAGCGTTAATTCTTTGACATTTGGTTTATTGGGATCGAATGCCCACTGCGTCCAATAGGTGCTTTGTTCAGTATCAATCAATTTGTCATATTGACCAGAAACCATGCTGGAGTCAATCGTGCCATATTCGGGATTAAATAGTAATGGATGATCTCCTGATAGATAGAGTTCAACGTTACTCGTCATCGTGTTCGAGCCCTGCATCACTACGAGTGTCTTCGTAATATCCCAAGCCCGCTCATGATCCTGAATAAAATCAAGGCCATTCAAGCTGTAATCAAACTTGGGATCAAAAGCCCAATGTGCCAGCATCAGCTCCAGATTGGACAGCTGATCATCAATATTAGCCGCCCGCTGTTCAATCTGCCTGTTATGCATCTGCAGCAGCTCGCTCTCCAGACGTCCCCCTGCCATCCAGTAGACAAGCGCACCAATAATAAACCCCGGAATGGATGACACCACCAGCATAATGATCAGGTTTTTCCGATAATACCGGCCTTTACAGCCTGACCAGCCTTTTGTATAACGCTTCCATTTCGCCACATTTCTCATCACTATGCTCTCACCAGCCGAATCGGATAAATTTGAAGTGCAATCGAACCACATTCGTTTTGCTCCTCAGATCCTTTCCAGCCGGATAAAAGCACTAGGAAGGATCTATTGGTCAGCCTTAGCGTATAATTCGTTCATTTCCTTTACTAAATCATCTCCACCTGTTTTTCTCCATACGTCAAATGCGGATTTCAATTCAGCTTCATCAATTTGTCCTACAATATACTTTATGCGTGCATCATTAATTACATTGTCGAGTTGAGCACCCTTTTGCGAATATACTGTGGAAATAAAGGCCTCTGCCGGATTAACCACGATCGAAGCTTCATTTGCCTTTTGAACTTCAGTTTGTTTAAGACGCAGCGGCGTTTGTGCTACAGTCTTGGACTTATCCTCAGGAATATAGGCCAATATTTGGTTTAGACCTTCCACTTCTGACTCCACAAGTACAGTGTCTTTGGAGCGTTCAATAAAACCATCCACCATAGTGTAGTGAGTACCTTCCAAACCAAAACCTAACATCGTTTGTAATTCCGGATTATTGATTTGATCTAGAAAAGCCAGTACCCGTTTCAGTTCTTCTTCGCTCTTCACAGATGATTTTGGAATAGCCAGCATGCCCGAGAAACCAGAGGTCGGCAATGTGTGTAGCTTGCCATCCGTACCTGTTACGCCCCCGCTTACATCTACATAATGTTTATCCGGTTCGTCTTTGCCTTCTTTTTCTAGCGCAGCGTGAATTTTATCATCCACCCGGGCGCCTGTATCGACCACATCGACGATTACTCCTGCCTTATTGTTCACGATCGGATCTGTCCATTTGGCACTGTCCATTACAGCAAAGTCGGAGTTGATCAATTTCTCATCATACAGCTTCTTCATGAACTTAAGCGCTTCCAAATATTCTGGATATTCATGCTCAGGCACCAGCTTGCCATCTTGCACGCCCCATTTATTCGGTGTTCCAAACCATAACTTAATGGTATCAAAACCGCTGGCCCACTGGCCGCTCCATTTGACAAGCACCATGCCATACGTATCCTCTTTACCATTGCCGTCTGGATCTTTTTCCTTGAACGCTTTCAGCATATTGTAGAAATCATCCACCGTCTGCGGTGTTTGCAACCCCACCTTCTCCAGCCAATCCTTGCGGAAAACCATACCGTTACGGCCGAGTACACGCCCCCGATAGATCCCGTAATTCTTCCCATCAATGGCCGAGTTTTTCAGAATAACCGGGTTCGCTTGGCTTAAATTCGGATAATCCTTAAGGTAAGGCCCTACTTCCCAGAATGCACCCGATTTGGCAGCGTTCACAAAACTAGAAGCCTTAACATCCCCCACGTAGATAATGGTCGGCAGCTTCCCAGAAGCTAGCGTAATATTAAATTTATCTGCATAAGATGCATTCGGGACCCACTCAAAGTGGATTTTTGTATTGGTCTGTTTCTCCAGTTCAGCAGCAACCGGACTGCCATCCTTCGGATAATTTGTTTTGAATATCGGCAGCATGAGGGTCAGATCCAGCGGGGACTCGCTTTTCTCTTCTCCAGTATTACTACTTCCCTCACTTTTGCTGTTAGAACCTGCAGATTCATTACCTGAGCAACCTGCAACAACAGTTGTAACCATCATAGCCACAAGTAAAAGTAACAACCAGCGCTTCTTTTTTACCGAACGATTAGCTTCCATTATTATACCTCCAAATTGGAATAAGTTAAGTTTGTTATCCTTTAACAGAACCCAGCATCACCCCTTTAGCGAAATGTTTTTGCAGAAATGGGTACACACATAAAATTGGTAGAGTACCTACTACAATAACCGCCATTTTAATCGACTGCTCCGGTGGCTGCACAAAGCTTGGATCCATAGAACTCATATCGCCAGCCGCAGATTGGGATAACATTACGATCTGTCGCAGCATCACCTGCAAAGGCCATTTTGTCGGATCCGTAATATAGAGCAGTGCCGAGAAGAAATTGTTCCAATGTCCCACAGCATAGAACAACGTAAATGTAGCGAGAACCGGTTTGGATAAAGGAAGGACTATCTTCCACAACAAGCCCAGCTCAGAACAACCATCAATACGCGCCGCTTCTTCCATTTCTATAGGCAGCTCCTGAAAAAAGTTTTTGACAATAATCAGGTTAAAGGCGCTAATTGCTCCCGGTAAAATAAGAGAATTGAGCGTATCCAGCAGATGCAGCTCCCGAATGACGAGATAGGTTGGAATCATTCCTCCACCAAACAGCATCGTAAAAATAACAAGGTTGAGTACCAAATTACGGCCCATCAGATATCGTTTTGCCATCGGATAAGCCATAGTTACCGTGAAGAATAAATTAACGACAGTTCCGATTACCGTAACATAAATAGAAACCCCTATACTGCGCATAATCGTATCTGTTGAAAAGATAAATCGGTAGGCGTCAAAAGAAATCGTGGTCGGGATCAGGAATACGGCACGTTTAGTAATTTCCGCATCTGTAGCGAAGGAGCCCGAAACCACAAAGAGGAAAGGGAGAATCGCTACGATTCCGATAATCCCTAAAAATATATAATTGAATATATCAAATGCAGTTCCACCCGTACTCTTGTATTGTTTGGCCACGGCAAGCTTCTCCCTTCTCAATAAAGTCCAGATTCACCAAATTTTTTGGCGATCCAATTCGTTCCGAGCACAAGCGTCACACCGATTATTGATTTAAATAATCCAACAGCCGTGCTGTAACTAAAAGCTCCCTGGGTAATCCCCAGTGCGTATACATAGGTATCGAACACCTCACCTACTTCACGATTAAGAGCATTCATCATTAAATAAATTTGTTCAAAACCGTTATCCAAAATCGTTCCCATCCGAAGAATAAGTAAAATAACGATTGTACTGCGGATAGCAGGCAACGTAATATGCCAAATCTGCCGCCACCGGTTCGCACCATCTACTACCGCAGCCTCATATTGCTCCACATCTACACCGGCCAGCGCTGCCAGGAATATAATCGTCCCCCAACCGCACTCCTTCCAGATCGTCTGGAGAATAATCAATGGACGGAACCAGTCAGGATTAGCTAGAAAGTCTATTTTCCTGCCTGTAAACGTATACAAAAACTCATTTACAGTCCCGCCTTCCGTAGTTAAAAATACATAGCTCATACTGGCCACAATGACCATGGATATAAAGTGCGGAACATAAATCATCGTTTGTATCGTCTTTTTATAGAAGGAAAGCCGTATTTCGTTTAGAAGCAGTGCCAGAATAATCGGCGCCGGAAAAAAGAAAATCAAATTATAAAACGATAACAATAACGTATTGCGCAGCAGCATAAAGAAATCAGGATTCTGGAAAAAAACACGAAAATGCTCAAAACCTACCCATTCACTTTTCTGAAAACCAAGGAACGGCTGGTAATTCTTAAAAGCCAGCAGCACGCCCCACATCGGAACATATTTGAAAACAAGAAAATAAAGGACTCCAGGGAGCAGCAGAATATATAACCATTTATCACGTTTAAAACGTTTCCATCTTCTTACCCGGATATTTCGATAGGTCTGCGGCTTTGGCTGTTGTTCTGCAGTTCCCGGAACTGTTACGTGCTTCATCCTGTTCACCTCCATTTGTCATGTACAGCTCGCGATTACTGTAGCCATGGATTACTGCAATCACCCTTACTGCGACTCCTATTATGCTGCTAGTGATTTTTTCCAGCAATCGGACTTTTTTGAACGCTTTATATAAGCTAAAAATCCCATTTTATCTAAAAAGTCCAAACCGCGCAAAAGTTTACTATTGTCCGTAAGACATTAAGCACCTATGATTCCAAGTGATGATTTCCAGCAAATGTTTGCCTTAAAGGAGGAACTGAATTGAAGAACAAGCTATACTACGGTGCTGCTTGGTATCCCGAGCTATGGAGTGAAGAGGTGCTTAAGCAGGACATCCTTCTAATGAAAGAAACGGGGATTAATATCGTACGAATCGGAGAATTCATTTGGTCTGCTTTGGAGCCAGAAGAAGATAAGATTGATATCGGCCCCGTCGTGAAATATATCGAAAGGTTACATAGAAACGGAATTGACACAGTAATGTGTACGCCGACACCGACACCCCCCATCTGGCTTACTCATGGACATCCTGAGCGCTGTTATGTGGATGAAAGCGGAACGGTAATGGGACATGGAGCACGGCAGCATATCTGTACGAACAATCCTTATTTTCGTGAGCGGGCAGCCATTATTACGGAGCATATTGCCAAGGAGACCGGAGCACTGCCGGGGTTAACCGCCTGGCAGCTTGATAACGAATTCAAAGCGCATGTGGCGGAGTGTATGTGTGAGACCTGTAAAGGCTTATGGCATATCTGGTTGCAGCAGCGCTACAGCTCCATTGAAAGGTTGAATGAGGCATGGGGAACAGCCGTCTGGAGCCAAACTTATCAACGTTTTGATCAGGTGCCACAGCCAGGACCCGCACCTTTCCTCCACAATTCATCCCTGCGGACGATGTACCGCTTATTTTCAATGGAAAAGATCGCTGAATTCGCCGATGAACAGGCTGATATTATCCGCCGCCACTCCACTGCGCCAATTACCCACAACAGCAGTGTCGCTTTTCATCTAGATAATGAGCGGCTATTTCAAAATCTCGACTTTGCTGCCTACGACACCTATGCCTCACAGGAAAATATGCATGCTTATCTGCTTAACTGTGATCTGTGGCGAAATTTCAAGCCGGGAAAAGATTTCTGGATAATGGAGACCGGACCCTCGTTTGCCGCATCTTTAGTCAGTTTTGGTGTGCCCCATCCGAATGGATATCTGAAAGCAGAAGCAGTTGCCGCCTATGCGCTGGGTGCAGGTGCATTTTGCTATTGGCTCTGGCGCCAGCATACTTCCGGAAGTGAACAAACACATAGCTCGATCCTTAGTGCCTGGGGAGAACCAGCTCTAGGGTACGTTAATGTGCTGGAGGCCAATCAAGCACGGCGGGAAATTGAACAAATTATGCTCTCCACCCGGCCCCTTCGGGCAGATGTTGCGATCACCTATTCGGACAGAACCAAAGCTTATCTCGCAACTGAACCTCATCGGAAGCTAAATTATCGTAGTCTGCTGGGCGATTTCTACAAAAGAATTCTTCATATGGGCATTCACAGGGATCTGCTGCCCGAAGGCGGAGACTTAACCGGATACAAGCTGTTATTCACTCCATTCGTACATTATTTGTCCCCCGAGTATGTGCAAAGTGCCCTGGCCTTCACAGCAGCTGGCGGGATTTGGATTGTCGGTCCTCTTACCGGAGGACGAACGAAGGAGCATACCCTTCATACGAATGCCGGACTTGGGGAATTGGAGCGGTTAGCAGGCGTCAAAACTAAGTTTACCTATCCGCTGGAATCAACAGGCACGATTGGACACGCTTTTGGGGTATCTGCTCCCTTGTCCTTGTGGAGTTCTGTTTTTGAACCCGTTTCAGAGTCCGTTTCCAGTATCGGAATGGTTACGGAGGGGGTGACGCCGGGGTTGTCCTTCCTGACGGAGCAGCCTTACGGACAAGGTACTATTGTTATGCTGGGTTCAATGCCTGCCGGTGAAGAAGGCGACCTAATGTTATATAAACTCATTGATCATTATGCAGAACGTGCTGGTGTCACCCTACGCAGTAATGTCACTAAGGGAACCCTTGTCTGCCCTAGAAGCGATGACCAGGCTGCCGAAGTCTGGACCCTTGTAAATATGGATGGACACGGGGGAAGTCTCACACTCCCGCGGGACGGACATGATGTTCTCTCAGGCAAATCCGTGGCCTGCGGCCCCCTCTCCCTTGGTGCATATGAGTACCGAGTAATCCGGTTATAAATACTTATCCTTGCAGCATAAAAAGCCGCTAACTCCTTGGTCACCCAAGCGGTTAGCGGCTTCGTTTCCGTTATTTCAACTTTTTATAACGCCTTTTTTAAGAATAACGTTCCCATACAACGCTTCCTCACCTGTAACTATCACTGCATAACTTTGCTTAGAACGGTTATAGAAATCAAAACGTTCCTCCTGTTTAATCGTGGCTTCAGCATCATGTTTGGCGATGATAGTCTCGTATGTGGTCCAAATGACCGGCACAGTTGGATCTCCTGCAACCACTGCCATAAAAGCCACCTGTTGCTCTGCGTAATGATCCAGAGGTAACAACTCTAAGATGGCATCCAGCAGTTCGGGAATACCGATGCCATCATATCTCAGTACCCTCGGATTCAACGAATGTCCGGGATAATTCGCATCAGCCAATACAAGCTCATCCCCATGACCCATCTCCATCAGAATGCGTACCAGCTCCGGAGACAGCAGCTTAGGAATTCCTTTTAACATAAGGCACCTCTTTACTTCCCATAAAATGATCGCAACGCTACCAGCTCATCAATCCGATGCTGTGGCAATTCTCTCTCCCCGCCAATCATCCGGGTAATGAAGGTGAGCTTGGCGGTATACTCAAGCCGCTCCATATTCAGATATGCTTCCATAACATCTTCTCCCCAAGTAAGGGCTCCGTGATTCTCGAGCAGAACCGCAGTTTTTTTGCCCAGGAAAGGCATCAGTGAATCTGGAATTTCTTCCGTCGATGGTGTTCCATATTCCGCCAACGGAATATCTCCGATCATAATCACCGACTCTGGCATCATCATCTTGTCGAGCGCCTCACCTTTTATGGCAAATGCAGTAGCATACGGGGGATGTGCATGGACCACACCCTTCATCTCTGGCAGCTCATTATAAATTCTTAGATGCATTTTTGCTTCCGTTGAGGGTCTGTAGCCTTCAGCTGCTTCAAGGACTTCACCTTGCAGATTCACTTTTACAAGCATATGAGGCTCTAAATATCCCTTACTCACCGCTCTGGGGGTAGTCAGAATTACATTCTCTGATAAGCGAGCAGAAATATTCCCATCATTAGCCGCGATAAAATCTTTATTAAACAGGTTTCTCCCGATATCACAAATCTGCAAACGTAATTTTTGTTCCAAGGTATCCATAGGGTTTCTCTCCTCGTATCCTATTTTTCACAAACCTTCACCAAAGAAGGCTGATATGTCTTAAAGGCAAAAGATCTTTCCACTACCTGCTTGCCCCCGGAGATTTCCAGTTCCCCTAGGGCAGCCAGTTGAATAATTATATTGCCAATTGCACTGGCTTCCACAGGCCCCGCTACAACTTTTCTCCCCGTAATATTAGCAGTAAGCTGACAGAGCAGTTCATTCTGAATCCCACCACCGACCATATGAATGATATTGATTTTTTTGCCGGTGATCTCTTCCATTTCGTCAATCGTATGGCGATAGGACTCTGCTAAGCTCTCAAGTATGACGCGTATAATCTCAGCTTTCGTATAAGGGGCTTGCTGGCCTGTTCGTTCGCAATATTCTCTAATCCGTTGGGTCATCACACCGGGTGTACTGAACAGCTCGTCATTCGGATCAATAATTGCTGGAGCATGATTTATGGTTTCGGCTAGCTCAACCATTTGGCCTTGGCTGACGTATTTTCCCGCTTCGGCCCAATTCCTTTGCAGCTCCTGCAAAATCCATAGTCCCGTTATATTTTTGAGCAAACGATTAGATTGGCCGTAACACTGCTCATTTGTGAATCCGTATTCATAGCTTTTCTCTGTAATGACAGCTTTAGGCGTCTCCATGCCCACTAACGACCATGTACCACAGCTAATAAATGCTGCATCTTCCTTTAGAGAATAAGGAATAGAAGCTACTGCTGAAGCCGTATCATGAGAAGCACCCGCAATTACCTCCGTTGAACCTACGCTAAGCTCCTCTTGAATTACCGGAAGGATAGAACCAATAACCGTTCCCGCTTGAACCCGTTGTGGCACTATACCAACCGGGATATTAAGCCTGCTGAATACTTCAGTGGAGACTTCACCAGATACAGCGTCCATTAAGCCACTTGTACTCCAAATCGTGCTTTCTGCTGCCGCGATACCAGAGAATAAATAGTGGAACAGGTCTGGCATCATTAAAATAGTATCTGCAACCTCTAGCAGAGAATCGTTATCCTGAAAATCAGCAAACAGCTGATAAACCGTATTAATCAAGCTCGGTTGAATACCTGTAATGCTAAATTGCTCCCTTGGTGGAAGCAGCGCCTCCAACCCTAGACGATGACTTCTCATTCTCCTATCCCTATAATGATGGGGGGAATAGAGCAACATCCCTCTTTTATCAATAAAACCGTAATCGACTCCCCACGTATCCACGCTTAGAGACCTCAATTTTCCATGCGCCCTATAAGCTCTCTGGATTCCTTTTTTCATTTCGTGGAAGAGCTTCAAAACATCCCAATACAAATGCCCGCCAACATACACCGGCGTATTAGCAAACCGATGAATTTCTTCTATGCGAAGGGTGTTACCGTCATACAATCCCAACATCACTCTTCCGGAACTGGCGCCAAGATCCATAGCCAGAAGCTTAATCGTATCACCCATTTCAAGCACACCTGCTCCACAAGAAGATTTTAATATAGCGGTCCGAAATTCTGACAGGCTCTGTAATCTGCTCCTTCCAGATTCTCCGTCCCAAATAACGACCACACCCGTGGTCTGAAAATACATGATTCCTCAACGTTATGCATACTTACTGG
This sequence comes from Paenibacillus sp. FSL E2-0190, assembly GCF_037992965.1. Lineage (NCBI taxonomy): Bacteria > Bacillati > Bacillota > Bacilli > Caryophanales > Paenibacillaceae > Paenibacillus > Paenibacillus sp. FSL E2-0190. The sequence continues at coordinate 1,770,711 of NZ_CP150306.1, read as the reverse complement.
AATGCGTAAAATCGACGCCAGCGTAATCAGATCCGCCCCGATATGGCCATAACTGATCGCCCCATGATTCGCGCCCCAATTATTCATGACATCATATACCGATTGGAATGAACCACTGTTAGTTAGCTTAGGAGCGAACCAGGTCGTCGGCCATGTCGGATCTGTTCTTTGATCCAAAGTATGATGAACCTCTTCAGGCAGCTCTACGGTGTAACCTTCAACAAGCTGAAGAACAGGTCCAAGCCCCTTCACCAGGTTCAAACGAGCCATAGTAACCGGCATTCCGCCTTGGGTTAAATAATCGGTAGAGAAGCCGCCTCCCCGGAAATATTCTTGAGAAGCTGGCCGGAATTGTGTATTGCTTAGACAAGCCTCAGCCTCTTCGTCTGTAATCTCCCAAAAAGGTTTGATTGCAGGCTTACCCTCTATCCTTTGCTCACCTGTACCATCAAGCGCTGCCGAACCAGAGTTGATCAGATGCAGTATTCCGTGAGCTGCTTCTCCTTCCAATTGATGACCCGTCACTCGCTTCACAGCATCGGGACTCCAGAAGGTTCGGACATCCGCAAAGATTTGTGCTGTATTCGTAAGCAAATAATTGAACAGCATCGTTACCCCATTCAAGCTGTCATTCTCTGTCGCTACGAGATAAGGTGCACGTTTGCCGTTCCAGTCAAAAGAAGAATTCAACATCGTCTCCATGAAATCGCCGTTAGGGAAATGGTCCGTCCATTGTCTCTGGCCTTGGAAACCGCCAACAATTGCATTGTGGCCGTTAGCTTCCTCTTCAAAACCAAGCTCAGCGAGAACCGGATTGCCGATCATCAGGTCGCGGGCGATCAATGTCATTTTCACACAGGTCTCCCACTGCTTCTCTTTCTCTTCTGCACTGATTTGCAGATGCGGCGGATTATTATCGGCGCCAACTTGGCAGTTTTCTTTAGTCCACGCTAGCGCACGCTTAAATTCCTCTTTATCATAAATCTCTTCTTCAAAGCGCCGGACATATTCAGACATATCTATATATTCATTGCGCATGCCCAGATACTCTTGGAAAAACTGTTCATTCACAATGGAACCCGCAATCCCCATCGAAACAGAACCCATAGATAAATATGATTTCCCCTTCATTTGAGCAACTGCTAAGCCTGCTCTAGCAAACTGCAGCAATTTAGACTGCACATCCGCTGGAATCTCTTCACTGCTAGACTCTTGAACATCTTCACCATAGATACCAAACGCAGGAATTCCCTTTTGAGCATACGCCGAGAGAACAGCAGCTAGATACACAGCACCCGGCCGTTCCGTTCCGTTAAATCCCCACACGGCATGCGGAATGGATGGATCCATATCCATTGTCTCTGAGCCATAACACCAGCAAGGCGTCACGGTGATCGACACCCCTACGTTAGCCCCGGAGAATTTCTGAGCCGCAGCAGCAGCTTCTTTAACTCCACCGATCGTAGAATCGGCGATGATGCACTCTACAGGACTCCCATTCGGATACCTTAAATTCGCTTCAATAAACTTAGCCACCCGCTGAGCCATGCCCATCGTTTGCTCTTCCAGTGATTCACGAACGCCTCTTCTTCTGCCATCAATGGTTGGGCGGATACCAATTTTCGGATAGTTTTCTATCAATGCCGTTCCTCCTCAAGATCATCTTAGAGTCATCGTTAATAGATCTATTTCTCCTTCATCATAAAATCTGCAAGCGCTTTAGTCAACACAAAACAACATATTACCTAAACAAAAGTGTGGTTTTATGTGATATAATTATTATATATTGTGGTTTTATGTGAATATGTAATTATTTTTAGATTTAAACAACAATGTAGTACACTAGAAAGCAGACGATTTATATATAAAGGTGAGTGAACGAATGAAAGCATTTGAACGACGGGATCTAATTATTAAAGAGCTTTACAGACAGAAGAAGGTCCATGTCGCAGAGCTAGCGCAAAAATTCAACGTCTCGGAAGAGACCATTCGGCGGGATCTAGATAAACTGGACAAAGAAGGCCTTGCCAAAAAAAATTATGGTGGAGCCATTCTCAACGCCCATACCAATGAAGATCCTTCCTACATCAGCAGACATCAGGTCAATATTGAAGCAAAGCGAATCATAGCCGATAATGTACTGCAATTAATCAATGATGGAGACAGCTTAGTGACAGATACGAGCTCAACGGTGTTTGAAGCCTTGCGTAGAATTATTGAGGAGAAAAACAATCTGACAATTATTACGAACTCTCTGGTGGTATTATCCGAATTTCAACACTCCGGTCAAAAGCTGATTTCCACAGGTGGAATTTTAGGTCCCGAGACCAGCTCCTTTGTTGGAAATACCGCTTCACAGACGATTCGAAAATATAATGTGGATGTAGCTATATTCAGCTGTAAAGCATTGTCCATGACAGGCGGGCTAAGTGATTCAAATGAAGAAGAAAGTGAACTGAAGGTGCTTATGCAGCAGCAGGCAAATAAAGTGGTTCTGCTCGTAGATCACTCCAAATTTGACCGGACTGCGTTCATTAAGTTGTTCAGCTTTGATAGAGTGGATTATATTGTTACAGATCAGAAGCCTTCTGAGGAATGGACCGATTTCTTAAATAATTACCATGTATCTCTTATCTATGCGCCCGCTGAGTGATCAGCAGGTGCATAGATAAAGAGAGATAATAACTTTATAACTTAGTTGTTTAAAAGACCACTTTCCAAGACGACCTTCAGCCATTCCCCAGCAATCAGATCATGCCCGGCAGTCGTCGGATGAACACCATCCCAAAGCCAGTAGGCTGCTTCTGCTCTCTCCACAGCTGCATTGAAAGCATCCTGTAAAGGTACATAGACCGTATCAAATTGCTCAGACAGCTGCTTAACCACTCCCTGATAATGTGTAATCTTCGCTTCCCATTCTGCCCACTGTTCAGCTGGAGCTCCGGTATTTAAAATAAAAGGCTCACATAAAACCAGCTTCGTATGTGGCAGAACTTCACGTGTTTCTTCAAGTACATGACGGTAAGCGCGTTCAAAACGGTCCGTAACTCCACTTGGTTCCCCTTTCATCATTCTCCAAATATCGTTAACCCCAATCAATATACTAATGATGTCAGGCTGCAAGCTAATTGCATCTTCATTCCAGCGTGCATATAAATCGGAGATTCGATCTCCACTCACTCCGCGGTTATAGAATACCAGATTCTCTTCTGCCCGCTCATTCCCTAGCTTGCCACCGATGATATACGCATAGCTATGTCCAAGAATATGATTCGGGTCTTCATCACGACCCCGATTCCCATCCGTAATGGAGTCACCCTGAAATAAGATCACTTTTGATTTTTTAGTAGCTGGATTAGTCATTGAATCTTTCATCTCCTTGATTACTAGTATATTAATCATTCAACTTGAATGTCTCCTATAATACAAGTAAAGTTATCATATAGAATACAAGGAGGAAAGAGAAAAATGAAATATAGAAGACTAGGCAATTCAGGGCTCAAAATCAGTGAGATCGGACTAGGCAGTTGGCTTACATATGGAACAGCAGCAGAGCAAAAGGCAGCCGATGCTTGTATCAGCAAAGCTTTTGAATGCGGTATCAATTTCTTTGATACGGCTAATGCATATAACCGTGGTGAAGGCGAAAAAGCGATGGGTGCTGCTCTACGCTCCTATGAAAGATCATCTTATGTGCTAAGTACAAAGGTCTTTTTCCCCATGGGAGACGATGTTAATAACCGTGGTTTGTCCCGGAAGCATATTATGGAGCAATGTGAAGCCAGCCTCCGCCGCTTAGGCACCGATTATATTGATGTATATTTTTGTCATCGCTTTGATACAGAGACCCCTGTAGAGGAGACTCTACGCGCGCTGGATGATCTGACGGCTCAAGGTAAGATTCTCTACTCCGCTGTTAGCGAATGGAGCGCAGCCCAAATCTCCAATGCAGCTGGTATCAGCCGCAGACTGAACCTGCGTCCACTGATCTCGAATCAACCCATCTATAATATGTTCGAACGTTATATTGAAGATGAGGTCCTTGAAGTATCCCAGCGTGAGGGGCTGGGCCAAGTGGTCTTCTCTCCACTAGCGCAAGGAATTCTGACTGGCAAATATAAACCGGGGCAACAACCTCCAGCAGGAACCCGTGCAGCGGATAATTCAGTTAATGGTGTGATCTCCAGCTACCTCCGTGATGATGTGTTGTCTGTGGTTGGACAGCTGGATGAACTCGCTCACAGTTTAGACCTGAAGCTTTCGCAATTGGCATTGGCATGGATTCTACGCCAGCCTGGTGTAAGTTCAGCATTAATTGGTGCCAGTAAGCCAGAACAAGTTGCAGAGAACACCAAAGCTGTAGATGCGGTACTCTCCGCAGATACTTTACAGAAGATCGAGGAGATTCTTAAGCCGGTAGCTGATTTTGCTCCTGCCAGATAACCTTTTGCACAATTGCCATATAGTACACAAAAGAGGTTGTGCCAAAAGCCATCACCATGGCTTAGGTACATCCTCTTTTTCTTTAAGAAATCAATTTAGACTCTTCGGCTTGTTCAGATGCCTTATGGATAAAAGGCTCCAGTGGTTTCTTGAGGAGTAATGCCAGCAAGAGTGCCAGCACACCGAAGATAATCAGATAAATCACATCACGAATCGCCACTTCCGGCAGAATTCCCCCAACCGCCTCCCGCATCAGACTAATTGCATAGGTAAACGGCATATACGGATTTAATATTTGAAAAAAACGCCCAGTCGTACTAATCGGAAATGTGCCGCCGGAGCTAGAGAATTGAAGCACCATGAATACGATCGCTATCCCTTTTCCCAGGTTGCCAAATACAGCGACAAGCGTAAACACAATGGTTACGAACACGATGCTGATTAACACTCCAAAAAGTACAAACCACACCTTATTCACCACATAACAGTGCAGAATAAAAATGTTGCCAAGGACAGCCACCAGCCCCTGAAGAATTCCCACCGTAAGGAAGGTCAGCAGGCGGCCAAAATATAGTTGATATCTTTTGTACGTTAGCCCCCCCGTATCCACACCTGTGCGGAGAAGAGAGACAAGCAGTGTGCCTCCGACCCATAAGGAAAGTACGACATAAAAAGGAGTCATTGCTGAGCCGTAATTCGGAATGGGATATAACTTATTCTCTTTTAACACTACCGGATTGGCCAAAAAATCACTTTTGCTCTTAATATCTCCTCCGAGCAGTTGCGCAATTTCCCCCAGATCAATCTCTTCTTTAATTTGGCGGATCGTGGAGGCGGCTTTTCGAATCGAGTCTTCCAGTACTGGAAGATCATTTCTCACCAAATCTGCGGCAAGCGCCACTCCTTTGTCTGCACGGGGGAGTCCTGTACGTATCAACTCCGAGACCTGATGAACCCGCTCTTCTACAGTAGGCAGATCCTGACGCACGAAATTCGCAGCTTGCTGTATCTTTTCCCCTGCAGTAGGTAAGCTGCTCTCCAATAGCGGAAGTGTATCTCGGATGAAAGCACCAAAGCCCTGGGTCTGATCGGCAACCCCACTGCCTGCTGTGTGGACCGCTTCGCGTATAGCTGGCAAATCCTGCTGCAGACTAGCTAAGCTTGTCTGCCCGAACTCAATCGCCGACATCGTCTCTTCCAGTAGGGTACCCAGCGCGGGTATACGATCTGGCACCTGCTGCAATGCGGTGGCTGTGACATCTGCCGCCGAAGTTATTTGCTCCAGTGTATTTTTTATGGCAGGGATAGTCGACGAATCATATCCTGAGATAAGCTTCGCAATCGCCAGCTTCCCAAGACCAGACTTTAGGAACAATTGGTTAATTGCACTGGAATCAGCGGTATCCTTATTCTGAAGGTCAGCCGCCATAGCATTTACCAAGGACTTCTGACTGTTCAAAACACTGTCTACACCTTTCAATGCCGCAAGATCAGCAATAGACACTGTTTCAGGTGAAAATGTGTTCAATGCATTTAACATAGAAAGTGTGTGTTCAATCACGCTGCTTCCTGCAGCCAACTGTGCTGAGAGTAACTCCAACTGCTCACGTACAGCTTGTGGCTCGTTATCCTCTCCCTTTAACTGTTCAGCAAGCTTGACCACTGAGCTCTCCGTTTGCTGTAGGAGATTAAGATTCTGTTTGACAGCTGCTGGAACAGCTTCAAATGCAGCACTGCTCTTCTCCAAAAATTGTTGAAGCTCCAGAACAAAATCATTTCCGGCAGTGGCAATCTTTTCTGCCTCAGGCAGTGCTGTTAAGGCAGCATTAACGATTTTATGCGCTTCCGTAAGACCTTGCGAGGCCTGAGCCATGATCTGTTCAACTTCACCATAATGGTTATCAAGTTGAACGATTAGCTGTGCCGCTTCTTCAATCTTGGGCAGCTTGTCCTGTAGCCCCCCTAAATGATCTAAGGTACTCGCGATTTGCGGCCAATGCTCAGCAATTTTCTCTAAAGCCTCACCCGCTTTTTCCACCTCTGGCAGCTTATTCTCCAATGTGGAAATACGCTCTGCTGAGGCATGAATCTGCGGCCAATTTTCCTGAATTTTTAATACACGTTTACCTGCGGTTTCAATTTCTGGCAGGCTCGCCTCTAATTTAAACAATCCTTTTTCTACCTTGCGTATAATGGGCAATTCAGATTGAAATTCCTTATCGATTTGACTTAAAACAGTAAATACCGTCTCACTAATCGTTTCCGTGAAATTCTCACTGATCTGTGTGGTGATTGAAGTGGCGCCCTTATCCGTGATTTTAGGAGCAATCGCATTTATTTTCTCATTGACGGTATATTCGATCTCTGGTTTCACAATCGTTCCTTCAAGAATTCCAGTCATTCGTTTGGAGAAATTAGCAGGGATAACAATACTGGCATAGTAGTCTCCGCGTTTGACACCATTATGTGCAGTCTCTGCATCTACAAAGGTCCAGCCCAAGTTTTTATTGCTCCGAAGACTTTCCATGACCTCATTGCCGATATTAAAATCCTTCTCCTGCACCTTAGTACCTTCATCTAAGCTGGTAACAGCAATTTTAATGCCAGAAGTATTGCTATAAGGATCCCATACTGACGCAACGTTCACCCAATCATACACGGAGGGCAATACCACCAAAGCGGCAACCAGCAATACGGCCACAGGAACTCTGAATAAGTTACGCCAATCGTTCCTATAAATCCGTAGTATTCCGCCCATTCGCTGCTCCCCCTAATCTGCATGTTTTGATATTTTAATATGCCCGAGGAGACAAGCTTTTACTATTCATTTTAGGGAACTCATGACTTCTCATTGCTTTTTAAAAAAACTTTTAAAAAAATGCAACAAAAACTGCTCTTCTCACGTAAAGAGTAATATAAAACCCGTTTAAGAAAAAACAGAGCGGGTAATAAGTTCTATACAACGTCTTACATATCTCAAGGGGGAGATTAATAATGTTTAAGAAAAAGTCAGCGTATGTGTTACCGGTTGTTGTTCTGTTGTTTCTTTCCCTCATTACTTCTGCAAGTACCGTTGGAACACGGGTAGATGCGCAAGATAGTGACAAGACCCAGCATCAAACAGTTTACTTTCATACTATTGAATCCGACCATGGCAAGCTCTCCGGTACGACCGATGAAATAAACTGGTATCAGGGTGCTGATGCCGATCGAATCTTTGCTGAAAGAGATCCAGAAGCTGCAGCAGAAATAGGCGGAGCTCCAGACAGTTATTATATTGTAAATGATGTTGATACTCTGACAACTTATCCGATTGCGGATAACGCCACAGTGACGATGCAAATTTTTGATCACACTGGCAATATGGATGACTTGGATATCAACTGGAATGAGTCCATCACCTTACAGCAATTTATGGATCAATTTAATAAAACGGATGTCATCGACTTGAGTCAGTTCCCGTATCACATCACCATTCAGGACGGCGTAATTACTTCTATCGTTCAACAATATATACCTTAAGGTGCAACATAAGAAAGAGGGTTACTCAGCAGCCATGCACATGGCTTATAAGTAACCCTCTTTTTTTATTTCCTTAACGAATTATTGTTTAGCTGCATCCTTAACGGGAACCCCAAAATCCGGCGTACCATCTTCATTCCAATGGAAGACTTGAGCACGAGTATGACGGTTCGGGTCGTACAGCGGATCGCCGGTAATTTCTTTATAATTGCGGCAGTGGTAGATGAGTACATCTTCCCCATTTTCATTTACAGTAAAGCTGTTATGACCCGGTCCATATTGTCCATTCTCTTCATTGGTCTGGAATACCGGTTCCGGCAGTTTGGTCCATGAAGTGGCATCCAGCAGGTCGCTGTCCTCATCTGCAACCAAAAGTCCCATGCAGTAATTGAAGTCCGTAGCGCTAGCCGAGAAGCTGATAAAGATACGGCCGTTACGTTTAAGCACTGCAGCTCCTTCGTTTACCTTGTACCCAATAATCTCCCAGTCATATTCAGGAGTAGCAATCATGGTCTGAGGACCGGTTAGCGTCCATGGATTACTCATTTCCGAAATATACAGATTAGAATTCCCCTCAATATTCAGGTCCTTCTGTGCCCATACATAATACAATTTTCCTTTGTGTTGAAAGGTGGTTGCATCCAATGCAAAGGATTCCCAAGCGGTTTTTACCTGGCCTTTTTCTACCCATGTTCCTTCTAAAGGATTGGCAGATTCATTCTCAAGAGCAAACATACGGTGATCGAATAATCCATCCTTCGTCTCCGTAGTACGCGCCGCTGCGAAATAAATGTACCATTTCCCGTCAATATAATGGAGCTCTGGTGCCCAAATGTTTGCACTAAGCGGACCCGTCTCATATTTACGCCAAGCTACAACCGGTTCTGCAGCAGCCAATCCCTCGATTGTTGTTGCTCTCCGTACTTCGATCCGGTCGTATTCTGGAACAGAAGCAATAAAGTAGTAATAACCATCTGTATGTTTATATACCCATGGATCAGCACGTTGCTCCACCAATGGATTTTTATATTCTACACTCGTATTCATAAACTCTCTCCTCTATTTAACTTTAACAATACAGAACCATGCTGTGGAAGAGTTTGAGAAATACCTTCGTTAACCACTTCCAAATCGCGGCTCTGCCATAGATCACGTATAGTGTTAGGAATTGAAACCTTAAGCTGCTCGAACGACACCTGAAGCGTTAAAGCTTCATCGCTAAGATTAAACAAAGCTACATAGTGGTTACCTTGTTCATCCTCAGATGTCCAGATCGCATGCGCCTCATTTAGCGCTACCTGACTGCCGCCTTTACCATAACGATGCAGATGAAGCACTTCCTTATTGGTCAATAAAGATAATGTCCAATCGTCATTGTCCCGAAGTTCTCCTCCAAACATTAACGGGGAGCGGAAAATACTCCATAGTGTCATCATGGTGACCTGCTCGTCATGAGTAAACCGCGTGAACCGGTCTCCCCCGCCATCTACAGAACGAATGCCCAGATGACCTAACGGCAGCATGTCACAATCCGGCCAATGGCCCGGCTGCACATAAGGAGCCCATTTCTCACAGCGCTCAAACATCCCGCGCAGCAAATGCCAATGATCCCAGTAATCATCGGTCATTCTCCAAAGGTTAGCGTGTCCGGCTAAGTGTTCAGCCTCTTCCACTGGAGCAGGTCCAGGCGAAAGACTGAGCACCATCTCGCGACCGCTGCGGTCAATAGCCTTACGGATCATAGCAACTTCTTCTTTGTGATATCCATAAATGCGAGAAGCGGCAATATCATCCACTTTCACATAATCCACACCCCAACTGGCATACAACTGGAACAGCGAGTCATAATACGCCTGACTGCCTTCTTTTGAAGCATCTACTCCATACATGTCCGTATTCCATGGACAAATAGAATTTGGGTGAGCCACATCGCGTGCGGTTTGCTCAGATCCTAGAATGGCACTGGCCGCATGAGCAGCCTGACGCGGGATTCCGCGCATAATGTGTATGCCGAATTTCAAACCCAATCCATGTACATATTCAGCGAGTGGCGCAAACCCTTTGCCTCCCGCTGCGGAAGGAAACCGGTTCTCAGCAGGTTGAAGTCTAGAGTACTCATCCATAACCAGCGGTACAAAGTTGCGATACTGCGAAGAATTCGCTCCAGGCTCATACCACTGAATATCCACAACTACATATTCCCAACCAAAGTCCTTCAAATGGGTAGCCATATATTCTGCATTGCCTCTTACTTCTTCTTCATTTACACTGGCCCCGTAACAATCCCAACTATTCCAGCCCATCGGGGGCGTAGCAGCTAACAAATTTTGTTTGATGATTTTCACGTCCTTTTCAAAAACTTAGTATTCACTCCCAGCGAGGTGCCAAGGGATAAGGGCAAGTAGAGTCCTGCAATCTTGTTCTTACCTCTACAAGACAGCCACAATAACGGCAAGTGCTACCAAATTGCAGGCCAGAGCAATCTCGGCAATGTTCAATACGCTGCAAATATTGCTCCTCCGGTGCTAAAGGTCTTTCTCTAGTGGCTATTTCTATTAAACGCTCCAATTTTTCTGGGCTTATTCTCATGTTCTCATCACAGCTTTTGCAGCGACGGTTTTTTTCTTGGTTCTCTGACATGATGTTATTCCAGAGTCAAGACTACCACGGAAGCAGGTGGAAGCTCACAGCTCAGCTTTTCACCTAATAAAGACGCACCCTCAAAAGCTACTGGAGTAACTGTATCCGGTGCCTCAAATGTATTGTGCGCTCCCAGCACGGAATGCGTTAAAATCTGACCTGTCACTTTGCTAAAGCTAACCTCTTCAATACCAATACTTAGCGATGCGCTGTCCTTATGGCTCAGGTTACAGAGTGAAACATATACTTTGCCATTCGTATCACGAGATGCAGAAACGCTAATCTGTGGAATTGTAAGCTCCCCAAACGTATAATCAGGGCTCTCAATAGTAACTTCAAGCAGTTCATTATCCTGATGCTCTTTGTACATTTCAAATACATGATAGGTAGGCGTTAGAATCATCTTGTCGCCCTCCGTCAGGATAAGAGCCTGCAGTACATTGACCACTTGAGCCAAATTCGCCATTTGCACACGACTGCTATGCTTTTGGAAAATATTCAGCGTTACCCCTGCTACCAATGCATCTCTGAGTGTATTCTGCTGATACAGGAACCCTGGATTCGTACCAGGTTCACTTAAGAACCAGGTTCCCCACTCATCTATAATCATTCCAACCCGCTTATCCGGGTCATATTTATCCATAACCGCTGAATGTTTAGTAATCAATTCATCCATATGCAAGGTTTTTTGCATAGTCTCAAACCATTCGGCTTCATCAAAACCTAAAGCGTAACGTTTCTCTTCCCAGCTTCCAGGAATCGTATACGAATGAAGACTGAGACCATCCATAAACCGTCCAGCTTCGCGCATTAGCACTTCCGTCCAATTATAATCATCAACGTTGGCGCCACCAGCGATTCTATAGATCTGATTTTCACCATAATTGCGCACATATGTCTGGTAACGTCTGTACAAATCTGCATAATATTCTGGACGCATATTGCCGCCGCAGCCCCAGTTCTCATTACCTACACCAAAATACTTCAACTTCCACGGCTCTTCACGCCCATTTTCACGACGCCAGTCCGCCATCGGTGATTCGCCTTCAAAGGTCATATATTCAACCCACTCCGACATCTCCTGAACAGTGCCACTGCCAACATTCCCGCAGATATACGGTTCACAATCCAGCAACTCACATAATTCAAAAAATTCATGCGTCCCAAAATGATTATTCTCGACGACACCGCCCCAGTGCGTATTCACCATCCGCTTACGGGTTTCTTTTGGACCGACGCCATCCTTCCAATGATACTCATCGGCAAAACAACCCCCCGGCCAACGAAGGACAGGAATATTAACTTTTTTGAGTGCTGCTAGGATGTCATTGCGGAAGCCCTTGGTGTTCGGAATCGGTGAATCTTCCCCCACATAGATCCCGTCATAGATACATCTGCCCAAATGCTCAGCAAAATGACCATATAGATATTTGCTGATCTTATTACTTCCTTTACCTGCATGTAGCTTGATCGTAGTCATCTATTCTCTTCTCCATTCTTTTGCTTACCCCAGATGGAAATTCCATTTTCATTTAATCCAGTAAATACAAGGGTCTGAGTTTCTTTCTCCCAATCCCATGACGGAAGCAATTGCACCTTCTCTATCCGGCCTTCACCCTCGACAACATCATTCCAGACCAAGGTCAGGACTCTGCATCCATCAAAAGACCAGCTTCCCTTTCCATTCGCACCTTCCAGCTTAAAGTCAGAGGATAGACTTATGACGGCAGACTGAATCTGGCCATCCGCTGAGGGGTCCATTACAATCCATTCCCACTGTCCTGCGATTAGCTGTTCTGGAATATCCTGTTCCACTTCACCCGCATACCGTTCTGGAGATACAACAGGCCAACCATCCTCTGTCCACAGAATTCGACGAACCTGTAAATAGGACCAATGTTTATCGATTTCACCACGTGCATGATGAACTATATAATAGCTGCCATCCTCATGAAGAACTGAGTTATGGCCGGGAGCTATCCAACCTGGATCTTGTCCAAAGCGATAGCCACCCAGTATTTTATTGCCGACCTCATATCGGGGTTGATGCGCACTATCAGTCATATCTCGTCCGTTATAATCCACATATGGGCCGGTAATAGTATCTGCACGAGCGACACGAACGTTATAATCCTCAAACAGGGAGTCATAGGAGACGAACAAATAGTATTTTTTGAATTGCTCGTTATACACTATGTACGGTCCTTCAACTGCTCCATCTTTAATGGTATTATCCCGTTTAGCGATCAGCGTACCAAAACCTTCTTGCTTCGGTTTGCCTGTTTCCGCATTCAGCTCAATGATATGAATTCCACCAAAAAAAGAACCATACACCATCCACATTCGCCCATCTGCATCCGTAAGCACATTGGCATCAATCGCATTCAGTGAATCTTCAGCACGCGTCTGAATCGCTACACCTTCATCGGTCCAAGGTCCCTCAATAGAAGATGAAGTTTGAAGTCCGATTAGCGATTGTCTACTTCCGAAAGATGAGGCCGAGTAATACATTCGATACTGTTCACCGTATTTCACCACATCGGGTGCCCATAAATTAGTAGCCCCTGCCCATTCCTTCGCAACTTGGGGAATTCCCGGCAGCGCATAATGAACCCATTCCCAATGGATAAGATCCTGTGATTTCCGAACCATTACGCCTGGACGTAATTCTCCTCCGACTCTTATGTCCGTAGAAAAAACATAGTAACCCTCATCTGTTTTAATAATGCCTGGATCATGTGTGTTGTGAATCGTCCATAAAGACTCGATATCAATCACTGATAGATCATACATTGGCATGTTCCCTGGGGAACTTGGAAAGACAAGATCTGTTGTTTTTTTTACCATTAGATTATCACCTCAGCAATAGCAACAGATTGAGTAACAATAAATATTAAATTTAAAATGAAAAAATATGTATTCGCTTACAATATAAAATAACATATATAAAAAGCCTTGTAAATATATTTCTATAAACCTTTTTATATTTATATGAAATTAAACTCGAAATAAATGAATTATGGCGAAATAACAGCCTTTTTCTTTAGATTAATTCTTCATTCGTTTAAATTTTACTAAATCAAATAAAAATCATGCCAAAAACCCCTCTTATATTCGTACATTCTACAAAATAAGGAAGTATACTTTATTTATATGCCTTATTAGTTTATAATTTTATAAAATAGTATAATTTATGACGTAATCGGAAGAAGGTATTGATAAAATGATCTATATTAAAGATTTAATGAGTGGATTAGAAATTTTTAAGGCACTAAGCTCAGAAATCAGAATCCTCATTTTAGAGCTCCTTGCCACCAATCAAGCCTTGAACCTTAATGAAATTGCCAAAAAACTGAACCTCAGCAACGGCGCCATCACCATGCATATTAAAAAGTTAGAAGAAAGCGGTCTCATTGAGATAAACACATCAGTGGGTAAACACGGTATTCAAAAGGTCTGCTATTTAAATAAGGACAAGCTTATTGTTGACCTTCGCAGCAAGGATGTTGATAATCTTTACGAAGTAGAAATTCAAGTAGGTCATTACAGCAACTATCAGGCTGTTCCAACTTGTGGACTGGCTACCAAAGACAGCATCATCGGGGATTTCGACGAGCCGCGTTATTTTGCAGATCCGCAGCGAATTGAATCCGAAATTATTTGGATGGCCGAAGGGTTCCTCGAATATAGAATTCCGAACTACCTTAAAGCCAACCAAACGTTCCGCGAAATTCAGTTCTCGATGGAGATCGGCTCTGAAGCTCCTGGGTCTAACGATAACTATCCGTCCGACCTTTATTTCTATTTAAATGGAATTGAAATCGGATTCTGGACTAGCCCTGGCGATTTCGGAGATACCCGGGGAACATTTAACCCCGATTGGTGGCCTCCGCACCTAAACCAATACGGTATGCTGAAGCTGATCCGTATCAATAATGAAGGCAGCTTTATTGATGGCTGTCGGATTTCTGACGTGACCCTTGATGATATCCAATTGGATTACAAAAGTGAACTCACATTCCGTATCGCAGTAACCGACAAGCCTACAAACAAACGCGGACTCACGATTTACGGAAAACATTTCGGCAATTATAGCCAGGACCTACTGGCACGTGTGTTGTATGATGTACATGAAGTTGGAGAGGGCCTCCCTCGTAACGCTGTTATAATAGCAGAGTAACCAACCCTGCTTAAATAAAAAGACCCTAGATTCAGCTAACGCTGATTTAGGGTCTTTTTGTGCTTCGTATATTTTTTCGATATTGAACCATAATAACTTTGTCTCCCAAACCACCGAGAAGGAGTGTTTCGAATGCGTGAAGGTCTAATTCCCGCTGTTCTTGGAACCGTCGTAACCGCTTCTAGCGCCGCTTTTCTTGGAAGCAAGTATAAGATGGCAGCAACAGGCGTACTTGGATTTGGTCTGGCTCATGTCGTATTGGGTGCCATTGATCTGTTTGAGCATCGGTAAGGATTGGAAGATGCCGGGTGGTATGAACACTGCCCGGTTTATTTTGTATTTCTTATGTTGGCGCAATTACAATCTGCTCCAACGGATGACGTCATAAAAAAACAGCGGTTCTCCTGATATCGGAGAACCGCTGTTTATGTTTGGGGCGCTAGCTGGTTGCTCCAACCTTGTCTCCATCATCTCACGTATCTCACGTGGCTTACGCGGCTTACGTGGCTTACTGGCTTACGTGGCTTACGTGGCTTACGCGGCTTACTGGCTTACGTGGCTTACGCGGCTTACGTGGCTTACGCGGCTTACTGGCTTACGCGGCTTACGTGACTTACGGACCCAGATGACGTTATTTGCATATTTTTAGCTCTTGGAGCATGTTTTCGGACTCCAGTGACGCTATCCATTGGAAAATGACCAATATTGGACGTTTTTCAAGCCAATAGCTGCAATGGAGTCCGATAGCACCCAAAATATTGGAAAATGCTGCGTATAAGGTCTGCTGGGTCCGATCGCTACTACTAATACGTATATCTGATGGTAGTTGTGCATGCATGAGTGTTGGGTAGTGAAAACCTACATGTTTACGACAGCGGTAATGCATGAGCATTCGAGAGCGAGAACCTACGCTTCCGTAAAAGATAATGCATGAGCATTCGATAGCGGCAACCCACACGCTTCCGCAATGGGCAATATATGAGCATTCGATAGCGGGAACCTACACGCTTCCGCAAAGCGGTAATGCATGAGCATTCGATTGCGGGAACCTACACGCTTCCGCAAAGCGGCAATGCATGAGCATTCAATTGCGGGAACCTACTTGTTTCCGGCAGCGTCAACCTATGTGCTTCTAACAGCAGCATTCCACTCGCTTCCGCCAGCAATAAGCTAAAGTCAAAAAAAGGGGCTGTCCCAGCAGCTATTTTCATAGCTTATGGGACAGCCCCTCTTAGCATTTTGAATAATTATTTTATAGCTACATAAAATAATCGTTCAGCATCATCTTCTGCCTCTACCCACTCGAAATCGGCGTAGATCTTCACATCACTAAACCCAGCCTTAAGCAGCTCTTCCTTCATCCAGTTAGGATCGTAGGCGCGCTGAATATGGGTCTCTTCGAATCGGCGATAGCGATCGCTATGTCCGTCTTCACGGGCAAAAATGGACAAATGATGTTCAATTTCGCGGCGTGGAACATCCATCTCACAAGTCCAAATATAAGAAACAGATGGCTCGTCCAGAATAAAGGGCTGTTCTTCTTCATAACGAATTAGTGTGTTTGGATGATGCACATCGAACAGGAAGGTTCCGCCTTGCTTTAACCCTGCATAGGTACTGGCAAAAACAGCGCTGATGTCATCCTCTTCCAACACATAATTCAGACAATCACAAAAGGAAATTACAGAATCCACCAGCTCCGGAAGCTCCCATTCCTTCATGTTTTGTCTAATCCAACGAACACTGCCTTCGCGCAAAAAACGCCGTCCCTGGGGATGCTCCTCCATTTTGCGCTGTGCCACTGAGAGCATGTCAGAAGATAAATCGATTCCGGTCATATGATATCCTGAACCCGCCAAAGGAATTGTAATACTTCCTGTTCCGCAGCCAAGCTCGGCTACAGTTAACGGTTTGCCGTATTTACTCCATGCGGCTTCAGCAAAGGATATCCAATCTGGATACGGCATATCTGCCATAAGCTCATCGTATACATAAGCAAATTTCCCATAGGAAGACACAATTACACCGCTTTCTATAACAACATTTTATAAATTCCGTCTATTGAATCGTAAGCTTAATCCGTCGTTTCTTCTTGCCCTTCGGTTGTTCCTTCTTCATTATCCTTAGCAACAAGATACGTCCAGTTCTCTTTTTGAGTAATATGGCCTTCCTTCATCAGCTTCCCAAGTGCACGCTTGAAGGCGGATTTACTGATTCCGAACCGTTGTTTGATAATATCTGGCGGCGTAGCATCCGAATAAGGCATCGCTCCACCTGGACGAGCATTTAAGAACTCCAAAAGTGCGGCGGAATCTACATCCATCCCCACTTCTTTACGAAGACCCATAGAAAGGTTAACACGTCCATCTTCACGGATATGAGAGACACGTGCTTCAAACTGCTCACCAAGACGCAGCAGACGGCTCCGCTCCGAGGAATGGACCATACCGATAATCCCAAAGCCTAGCACACCCGCATCCACAAGTACAAAAGTACCCATTTGCAGCGGCTTATACACTCGGGCTGTTACAGTCTGTCCCATCCAAGATTCAGGTGCAGGCAGAGCTAGAGGAGCAAGCTCCTGTTCTCCGGCCAGCTTGGCACGCAGACGCCCCTGTTTATCATGCTCCATGATCGCAAACACATAGTCCCCAACCTGCGGACGCAGCTCTGGAAGCTCTGGAAGCTCACGGATAGGCAGCAGCAGCTGACGTCCAAGACCCATCTCCAAAAAGCAGCCCAGACGCGGATGAATATCAGCCACTTCCAATAACGCCATCTCGCCCAGCGTCAGAAATGGTTTTTTCATCGTTGCCGCAAGACGGTCCTCGGTATCAAAGAAAATGAAAACTTCAACTTTA
This sequence comes from Paenibacillus sp. FSL E2-0190, assembly GCF_037992965.1. NCBI lineage: Bacteria > Bacillati > Bacillota > Bacilli > Caryophanales > Paenibacillaceae > Paenibacillus > Paenibacillus sp. FSL E2-0190. Next base: position 1,753,065 of record NZ_CP150306.1, on the reverse strand, counting down.
TCGCCGGCTTTTACCTTCTCTGTCAGCTCCGTATAATGCAGCATAACATCTTGGTCTCCAGCATTCAGAAAAAATCCGTATGGGGAAACTTCCCGCTCTACATGAAGTGTAACCGTAGTTCCTGCAATCAGGCTCATACAGTCTCCACAACCTTGGCATCGGACCACAGACGCTCGATATTGTAATATTCACGCTCATCGCGGTGGAATATATGAACGATAACATCGCCAAGATCCATCAGCACCCAGCGTGCTGAATCCATGCCTTCAATCCCTTTGATCACTCCGCCTGCTTCATGAACCACTTTACGGACTTCGGTAGCGATCGCCTGTACCTGAATATCCGAGTTACCGTGACATACGATAAAGTAATCACTGATTGGTGAAACATTACGTAGATCTAGTGCCACGACGTTCATTGCTTTTTTATCTTCAACAGCCTTAAGGGCCAGTTCTAACAGCTTGCTTGGTTGTACACTCATATTTTATCCTCCAATATTCTAACTAAATCATTACGCGCCAGTACCGTTAAGGGGAAAATCACCCGGCGTTTCTCCAGTAACAAACTAATCGTAGAATCGAACCCAGCGACTAATCCTTCTTCCAAACTTACTTGTGCCTTCTCGCGTATCTTATCAACCCCGGGAAAATCACGCCCAGGCTCGATGTAGTCAGCTAGGCAGACGATCTTTTCAAGTAAACTCATGTCTTCACGGCCTGAGGTATGGAAACGAATCGCATTGATAATATCAGGATCCGTAATCCCATAGTCTTTCTCAGCTACAAAGGCGCCTACTTCCGAATGCCACATCTGCTTGTCATACACCAGAAGATCCAAATTTAATTGATTTTGTTCAATGATCTCCTTCATACGCTCAACCGGCCAATACTTAGCCACATCATGCAGAATTGCTGCTGTCTCTGCACGCTCAGGGTCAGCACCATATTGCTTCGCCAGTTGAATAGATGTCTCCATCACGCCGAGTGTATGCTTCCAGCGCTTATCAGGCATCTGTGCGGAGACCGCTTCAATCAGTGCTTCGCGGCTGTATGCCATACAATCCACTCCTTTGAACATAATCGAACACTGCCTCTGGAACCATATAACGAATAGATTTACCTGCTGCCGCCCGTTCTCTTAACATCGTTGACGAAATATCAACCAGTGGCATATCTGCAAGCAATACCTTTTTTGCTATAAAGTCTGGCAATGCATCTAGATCAAGAGGTGTCCCCGGACGACCCACACCAATAAATGTAAGCCGCTGCACCAGTTCTTCAATCTCGTTCCATTTCGGCAAATACTGAACCATATCCGCTCCAATGATGAAATAAAGATCGAAATGCGGATACTCCTCTTGCAGACGTCTTATGGTCTCATAGGTATAGGAGACGCCACCTCTGACAACTTCCCAATCTAATGTGCAAAAAGCTTCGTGATTCTTCACCGCTTCCTGCACCATGGCTAGTCGGTCTTCTCCAGATACACCCGCCTCATGTTTATGAGGCGGGATATGTGAAGGCATAAACCATACCTCTTGCAGACCATAAGTATCTCTTGCGGCTTCCGCTGCCATCATATGACCGATATGAAGAGGATCAAAGGTACCTCCCATAATTCCAACTTTCAAGAGGACGACCTCCTCGGTAAGGTATACTTACAGCTATTAACGCGGCAGCTCAATGGTTTTGTTATCACGTGATTCTTTGTATAGAACGACAGTCTTACCGATCACTTGCACAAGCTCAGAACCCGATTGTTCAGCCAGAGCAGCGCCAATTTCCTTGGGATTCTCAATATTATTGCTCAGTATACTAATCTTCATAAGCTCGCGCTTCTCAATAGCTTCTTCAATATGGCGTACGAGGTGATCATTTACTCCACCTTTGCCCACTTGAAAAATAGGATCGAGATGGTGCGCCAATGAACGAAGATACCGTGTTTGTTTACCAGTTAACATAAATGAATAACTCCTTAATTAACATATATTATTACCTATTATTACCCTAAGTTGATGAATCCATTTCTTACTCATTTCCACCCAAGCAATCGAGAATGGTCTGCCGCATGATTTCCGTAGGTGCAGGCTGCCCTGTCCAATACTCCAGTGCATAAGCTCCCTGATAGACAAACATACCAAGGCCTCCATGAATCGTACAGCCCCGTTCGAGTCCTTCCAACAATAGCCGCGTACGCAGCGGATTATAAATCAGATCGCTTACGACCATTCCTTTACGAAGCAGTCCAGGATCTATCGGTGTCTCATCCATATGAGGATACATACCTACGGAGGTAGTATTGATCAGCACGTCTACACCACTTAGCATTTCTGCTACTTCGTTCATGCTAATCCCGATGACATTCCCTTTGCTCCGGCACTGTGACGCCAAGTCCTCTGCCTTATCAACACTGCGATTAGCAATAATGATTGAAGAAGGCTTCTCCTGAAGTAGTGCGGCAACAATTCCTCTTGCTGCTCCACCGGCCCCGATAACCATAATCTTCACACCAGACAAATCAGAAATAGCTTCCGCTTTGAGCGAACGCACATAACCGATCCCATCCGTATTATATCCGGTGAGCACTCCGTTATCATTAACAATCGTATTGACTGCACCAACGGCTACTGCACTCTCATCTAATACATCCAAATATTGCATCACCGCAACCTTATGCGGAATCGTCACATTCACTCCACGGAAACCAAGCGTACGGATCGCTTGCACCGCATCGCCCAGCTTCTCCGGGCGGATGTGAAGCGGTACATAAGCACCCGGAATTCCCAGCGCTTGCAGCGCTGCTTCATGCATAATTGGAGATTTGGATTGTATAATAGGATCTCCCATTACACCGAGTAGAATATTACCGCTATTGTAGCCTTCGACTGCAGTTGTAGACAATAGATTATCCTCCCTCGTTAAATCATCGAAGGGCGGGTAAGCACCTTCACACCACGCGGAACATGAATGGCCACAACTGCACCTTCAGTTCCATTAACCTTAATCCAGCCCAGACCCGAAATATACAGATCGGCTCTGCTGCCCCGGTTAATCCGGAACTCATGCCGCTGCCAAGGTGGCAGCTTGTCCATCCGGTCACTTCCCGGTGGAGACAGCATTTCACCGCGATGATCCTGATAGAGGGAATCTGCGCGTTCCAGCTTCGTGCGATGGATTTTTAAAGTACCACTAATAAAGCAAGTGAAGGATTGATGCGGGCCTTGTACGAAATCAAAACGTCCCAATCCACCGAAGAAAAGAGTCTGTCCTTCGTTCAACTGATAGACTGTCGGCTTCAAAGGATTGGCAGGCATAACTGCATCCAGATCCTGACGCTCAACTAATTCACTATAACGCCAAGGATACACAATCCCTGGAGTATCTATAATGTAGTGGCCGTCATCCAGTGGAATTTTGACCGTATCGAGTGTTGTGCCAGGGTAACGTGAAGTCGTTAACTCCTGCTCTAAATCGCTATAGTCCGAAATCAGACGATTAATAAGTGTGGATTTGCCCACATTGGTAGCTCCTACTACATATACGTCGCGTTGACCGCGCAACTCCGTTACGGCTTCCAGCAAACGGTCAAAACCTTGATTGCGTTTCGCACTGCAAAGTACGATTTCAGCCGTCCGCAAGCCTTCCTCTTTACAGCGCTGCTGCATCCAGTTACGCAACTTGTTCCAGTTTGTAACCTTCGGCAGCAAGTCACATTTATTCACTGCAAGAATAACAGGGTTATTGCCAACAAACCGCTGCAGGCCGGAAATCAGACTGCCTTCGAAATCGAAGATATCGACAATATGAATAACAAGCGCATTCTTCTCTCCTACTCCACTCAGCAGGCGAAGAAATTCATCCTGATTCACCGAAACAGATGAAGCCTCATTATAATTTTTAATCCGGAAACAGCGTTGGCAAATCACCGGGTCCCGTTCAAGTGCAACCTCCGGAAGGTATCCTGGTTGATCCTTATGTTCCGTCTGAAGCTTGATGCCGCAACCGCTGCACTTCTCAGGACGCTGTGTTTCGCTTTGTTCGTTCATTACTATTTATCCTCCTCGTGCCACAATCCTTTTTTGCGAAGCCGTGTCAGAGCAACCCGCTCTACCCGGCGATTAAACCTTGTGCCGAACCCCTCGTCCTTGACGGAGATTGGCAGTACCAAAACAGTATACAGGCCAAGGCGATTGCCGCCGTATACATCAGTAAGCATTTGGTCTCCCACCACAATCGTTTGTTCAGGGGGCAGCTCCATCTGCTTCATCGCTTTGAGAAAAGGAGCATTACTCGGTTTACGAGCCTGGTGCACAAATTCAATATTAAGCGGTGTTGCAAAGCGGGACACCCGTTCCATGTTATTGTTAGATACGATGATGAGCTTAAAGCCCAGTTCCTTCACCTTTTCGAACCATAACAACAGCTCCGGAGTAGCCACAGGCGCTTTGGCACCGACCAGTGTGTTATCCAGATCCGTGATGATTCCGCGATATCCCTGTCTATACAGCTCGTCCAGAGCAATATCGAATACCGTATTCACCCGGAGTTTGGGAACTAACATTTCAAACAATACGTTCACCTCGATTTCATACAAAAAACTATAACATACTCCTTGCGCATCGCAAATAAATCTGTAGCTATACTTTCACGCAAAGTGTTATTTCTTGGATCTCATTTTTCTCCGCACCCACAAAGCTTCAGTATACACGCTCTGCCAGTCTTTGTCTTCAATAACCTCAGGGCTATATTTCGCCTTTTCGAACATTGTTAGTAGTGAGTATAGATGATCAGCCACTGCCGGCCGTTCTCCACTCCAGCGATCTACGGCTTCACGTAAAGTTTCGTGTTCTTCTTTTAGCATTCCCTTGCGATGCAAATACCTTACCCAACGTTCAGTTTCCACCACTACTTTCTGATCTGGCGTTAAAGGCCGGCCATTGCGCAGCTGCTGCATGAAGAAGCGAAGCTTAAAGCGTCTATGCCAAACTATAAAAATCGCCCAGGACAGCAAAACCACTACAGCTGCCACAACAACCCATAGACCTACATGAAACCCTTGATCTTCTTGTGCATTATTCACAGGCGCTGGTGTAGGTTCTGCCTGCTCTTCTTGATCTTCTGGCTCGACTTCAGGGGTTTGCTCACTCTGAGTTAGAAGCGGAATATTAAATCCAGGTGTAGCTTCAACTGGAATCCAACCATAATCACCAAAATAAACCTCAGCCCAAGAGTGGGAATCCGCATTGGTAATTGTATAGTTATTATTCACTGTGCCGGATTGCTGTTGTGCCGGATTCATTGGGATTTCTGGCTGTTCCCCAGGTGCGTACCCCTTAACCCATCGTGCAGGGATGTTCAGAGAGCGCGCCATAGTAACCAGTGCCGTAGAATAATAATCACAGTAACCTTCCTTTAACTCAAACAAAAACCCTTCTACAAAATCGTTGCTTGTGACACGTGATATATCTGGATTATTGGTATATGGAAAGGTTTGTTGTAAGTATTGTTGCAAAAGCGCTGTTTTTTCATACGGCGTTTTTCCTTCAGCCGTGATTTCCTCAGCCAGCTCCCTGACTCTTTTAGGAAAATCGTTAGGTAGTTGAAGAAACATTTTCTCCAAATCGTTCCCTTTATATAGCTCCTCATACGTCTTTGTTGTCAATTCTTGAACAGGAATTACAGGAACCTCAGACGTCACCTCAAAAGTAGACGGATAAGCGAGTTTTTTCCCATCCACATCCCAGATCAGCTCGCTGTCTCGGCTTCTCCAGGAGAGTCCATCTCCAACTTTTTCCCCATTTAAAGAATCCACCGAAGATACTGAATAAGTGCCAAATAGTACGGGAAATTCATTATTATTAAGCACGGTTACTGTTTGTTTCAGTGTTCGTGTATTTACTTTAGAACCCACACTGCTCTCTAAAGCTTCACCTACATCCACCGCTTCTAGAGGTCCCCGATTTAACCGATCTCTATCGACCCAACCTCTTCCGGAATATAATCTGCGCGTTTCTCCCCGCATATAAATACGCAAATCAGAAACCACTGTCATCACCGGTGTATAATCGAAGGTAAAGCCGCCACCTAGTTGATCATCATTCAGACTGTAGCCTGACGAAGTATTGTTAGTAGGGGAGACAGAACCCATCTCAGATTTCGTGGTCCCAACTGTGCCCTTCCCAGAAGACTTCCCAATCCCATTCCATTCTTGCCAAGCGGTATAAGGATCGGTTAGGGTAGGCCTTACCCCAGGCATATTCACTCCAATTAGGATGACCAAAGAGAAGACGATGGCAATATTAATGACTATTTTCGTGGGATATTTCAGCAGATGCACCCAACCACGCGGATATTGAAGCTGGAAGCTTCTCAGATGCTGGCTGACCAGCCAGCCCATCCCCGCAAATACCGTCCAGGCTACTTCCTGCCACAAAACAATAGATGTAAAGGAATCCAAGGCAGCCAAGGCCACTATGTTCATTCCTATAAACCATAAAATACGTCTTTTTGAGGATACCCACCAAGACGACAACAGCAGCAGGGCTGAGGCTCCGAGAGCAAACCAGATATAGGGCACCATATGAACTGCAATATCCTGCAGTCTGTCCGGGAGGGTTGTTGCCCAAGGATCAGCAACGTATATACCATAATTGATAAGTATCCGATAAACGATATAAATAATAGCTGCCGCTTCAATAAAGAGCCTTATCTGAACTTTTACAGGAATTATGATTTCAATAACAGTGATCGTTATTAATGCAGCCCACACAACAGCAGTTGTCTGTCTTAACCAGATAGGTTCCGTATAAGAGACCCACTGGTGGGCTATAATCAAAAGCCACAATAGACCTAAAGAACGGTGCCAGGAGAATTTCATCTGATTCCACCAGTTTCTCATATCAGACTTCCCCTCCTAATACTATGGGAAGCTCTTGCAGTGAGCTAATGCTGTAGCTTGTAATCCCCCGTGATCTTAGAACGTCTGTCCAATCTGTGCTGCTATTCGTTTCTGATAAATTCCCTATATGAATGTGCGACGGAGTCATCCCTCTGCTGTCAGCCCAACGTAGTGCATCCAGTACAGGCTGACCACGTTGAGGACTAATTAGCACGAAGTATGAGCCTTTAGGGAACATACGGTAACCTTTTTCCAAACGGGATATGAGTGGACCGTGCCCTTCGGCGTTAAGATCGATCAAATATTGAATCATTTTCTGACGCTCAGCAGCACCTTCAACAGGTGCAAATACCTTCGTGGTCTTATCCAAACAGCAAAGACCGATCCCAATTCGCTCTCGAATGCCGAATCCAAGTAGTGAGGCTGCGACGGAGACTGCGAGTTCAAATTGATTCGAATTCGTATAAGCAGAAGCAGAGCCGTCCAGAACTAGAATGGTCTTGGGAATCGACTCATGCTCGAACTCTTTGGACTTCCACGAGCCTGTCTTTGCCGTTGCATTCCAATGAATGCGTGTTAGGCGGTCGCCATATACGTAGTCGCGTACACCGTTAATTTGGGTAGTCTCACGTCGTGATTGAACAACAGAGGTCTGTGGCCCAGAAAGACGGGATTTTCTTTCATATAACTGCCACCGCGGAACATAGATTGCACGAGGCAACACCTGAAACTGGCCTTCAGCCAGAAAAGTACCTTTATGCTCAACAAGGCCAAAAATATCTTGGCTGATGATATCCGTATCTGAAAATGTATAAGTGCCCCGTTCGAGAACTGGTGTCTGAAACCGCAGTTCCCCAAGTCCTCTGAGGCTGGGAATCAGGCTTTCCTCAAATACCCAGGATTCGCCATTATGCCGTTTCAGAACTTCCCTAACAACTACATAAGGTAAAGGCAAAATCCCCGGGATTGTGACCTTCAGACCTACACGAAGATACCCACCGGCAGAGAGCAAATCTCCCTTATCCTGTTCGGCATAAAAACTGCGAACACCCTTAGCCCGCCGAACGCCTCCCAAACCTCCAGCAATCAGATATGCAATAAGTACAGAGACCATAATAAACAACATAAATGCAGTTTTACCGCCCTGAAATAGTACATATAAGAGAGTAATACTCCAAATTACAAGGATGCTGGCGAACTTAGTAGGCTGAATGCGAGCTGCCACCGTAGACAAATAACGTCTCATATTATTGCCTCATCGTAACAGGCACTTGAATGCTCTGCAGAAGCTTTTGAAGCAGTGAATCTACGCTAACATTATCTAGGCGCGACTCTGGACGCAGCAATATACGATGACCCAAGGCAAATGGAGTAAGCACCTTTACGTCATCTGGAAGCACATAATCTCTTCCCTGTAAGAAAGCATAAGCTTTACAAGCCAGCATAAACGATAACGAAGCTCGTGGACTTGCACCGAGCAATACAAGCGGATGCTCTCTTGTCTGGCGCACAATATCTAACAAGTAATTCAGTACAGGATCACTCATATAAATCTCACGAATTTCCTCCTGAATACTAGCGATCTGCTCCATACTAGTGACAGCCGTAAGCCTGTCCACTGGTTGACCTTCTTGATGGCTCAGCAATAGATTTTTTTCGGTTGCTGCATCAGGATAACCAAGACTAATTCTTAGCATAAACCGATCCAACTGAGCTTCCGGCAGCGTGTAGGTTCCCTCAAAATCTATCGGATTCTGGGTGGCGCACAACATAAATGGATGCGGCAGCGGATAGGTCTCCCCATCTACGGTTACATTTCGTTCCTCCATCACTTCCAGAAGGGCGGATTGTGTCTTTGTGGTGGCTCGGTTAATTTCATCGGCCAGCAGGATATTCGTCATCACTGGACCTGGGCGGAAATGAAACATCTCGTCTCTCGGATGATACACAGATACACCGGTAATATCACTCGGAAGAATATCCGGATTACATTGTATCCGGCGATACTCTCCGGACATTGATCTGGAAAGTGCGCGAATAAGCTGGGTCTTTCCTGTTCCCGGTACATCCTCGATCAGAACATGACCACCGGCAAGCAGCGCTGTTAGCAGCAATTGTATTTCAAATGATTTTCCAAGTATGCAGGATTCTAGATTATTACGGACAGCATTCATGATGTGCATTGATTCTTGACGAACGGGCATATATGATCCTCCTAGGTCAGAATAAGCAGTAATATTTATATTTTACATGATTAGGGGACCCAAAGTACATTGTTGAAGCTTACGAAGTGTAAACAAACCAAAAACCCGCAGGACAAAATGTCCCGCAGGTTCTAATCTAAATCGCTAAAATCCCATTATCCTTTAGGCCGAACAACCAATGCAGCCAGGAAAGAGAACACAATCGCTGACGAAATCCCTGCGCTCGTGATATCAAAAATCCCTGTAACTACACCGATCCAGCCATCCCTTTCCAGCTCTGTCAATGCTCCATGGACCAAAGAGTTACCGAAGCTTGTGATTGGAATGGTTGCGCCCGCACCCGCAAATTTCACAAGTGGATCATAGATGCCAAAAGCATCAGCAATCGCTCCGGCTACAACTAATGTACTCATCGTATGTGCAGGTGTCAGCTTCAATACATCAAACATCAGCTGGCCTATAACGCAAATGGCTCCTCCGATCAGAAAAGCCCATAAGTAAATCATCATTAAACTCCACCTCCACTTTCTATAGCAACAGCATGAGCCACACACGGAATGCTCTCTCCCTGCTGGTATGACAATGGGGATAATAAGGCTCCAGTTGCCACAATCAGCACCCGTTTTAGTTCACCTTTTTTAATACGCTTGAGTATATGACCATAAGTCACTACCGCGGAACACCCGCAACCACTTCCTCCAGCGATCACATACTTCTGTTTCTCCAAATCGTAGATAAGCAAACCACAATCATCAAAGGTTGTTTGCTCCATTGGAATCCCTTCTTTAGCTAATAAGGTTTTCGCAATGGGCAAGCCTACAGATGCAAGATCACCTGTAACAATTAAGTCATAATGCCCGGGGGATAGTCCGGTATCCCGAAAATGCGCAGTGATCGTATCCGCCGCAGCCGGTGCCATCGCTGTTCCCATATTAAAAGGATCTGTCAAACCGAGATCCATTATTCGACCAAGGGTAGCCGAGACCACTACCGGATTGTTGCCAGTCCCATCATTCTGTCCTACTACAGCACAGCCCGAGCCTGTGACCGTATATTGCGCCGTTGGCGGCTTCTGTGAACCGTATTCGGTAGGATAACGAAATTGCTTCTCCACCGTACAGTTATGGCTGGATGTTCCCGCGAGCACGTATTTGCTGCCTCCGGAATCAACGATCATAGAGGCAATTGCAAGGCTCTCCATGGAAGTGGAGCAAGCACCGAAAACTCCAAGATAAGGCACACCTAATTTTCTTGCCGCGAAGGAGCTGCTGATAATCTGGTTCATCAAATCTCCGCCAACAAAAAACTCCAGCTTCTCCTTATCCAGGTTTGCATTAATCAGTGCCAGTAGGGAGGCTTTTTCGAAAAGAGTCCGCTCAGCCTTTTCCCATGTTTTTTCACCCATTTCCAAGGAATCAAATATAAAATCAAAATCTGACGTTAATGGACCCTCTCCCTCTTCAGGACCCACTACAGCGGAAGAGCCTAAAATAACGGGACGGCTCGTGAACTCCCAAGTCTGACTGCCAAGCTGTTTCATGTATGTGCACCTCCGCCAACGCCTAAAAAGAGATAGACGATACCAATTATGAAAGCAGCAACGGCACCAAATACGATGACTGAACCCGCCAGCTTGAACATATTGCCGCCCACACCGAGCACAAGTCCTTCCGCACGATGTTCAAGAGCTGCTGAGCACATACTGTTTGCAAAACCAGTAACCGGAACCGCAGTTCCTGCACCGGCCCATTGCGCCAGTTTGTCATACACGCCAAAGCTGGTCAGGATTACAGAAAGTAGAATCATCGTCGCTACAGTTGGACTTGCGGCTTCTTTGGAGGTCATATCGAATATTGCCATATAAGCCTCCTGAATCCCTTGTCCAATTACACAGATTAGGCCGCCAGCAAGAAATGCTCGCACACAGTTTTTGAATACGGGCCTAGCGGGTACAAAGGGCTTGGACAATTTCTCGTAATCTTGCGGGGTCAGGGTATCAAGCTTCAGCTTGACACCCGATTTTTTCGTTTTCGCCGGCATTGAGGGCACCTCCTGAAAGTTAGGCGAAGGGGGCTGACAAGCATCATAGTAGTACTCACTTTGAGCCCCTCAAGTTGTTTCTTCGCTTAGAAGTTTTCCTTATTGTTTGCCATACCCCGCTTCGTTATGTCCCTCCAATTCAGGAAAAATACAGTAACACAACTATCAGCAGCAAGAACAGCACAAGAATAAGCACTGCTTCCTTTTCCAGAGAGTTGTGGCGCCAGTAACGTCTGCGCGCTCCGCTAACCTTTAGGTTTCTTTTGGAGTATCCTCCCTGCACCCTTCTTTTGGGTACACTACCTGCTACCCTCATTTCCTTCGCATCCTTTCTAAAGCTCCTGCCACCAGAGCCCCTATTGCATTGTATTCGCGGAGCGTTCACCGGGTGTTCATTGTCTCTTTAGCATGGACAAGTGAGCTCACAATGTTCATACTAAGTGGCAGGAAGAAATAACGTTGTCGTCCATTTTGGATCGCAACCGTTTCTCGTAAAACTATAAGGATGATGTATAACGCAAAGCTTATACGTCCTTATATTTTAATAAAGGAGTGATTTCAAATGAATCAAGAAACATTGGATCTATTCAAAACACTTACCGAATTCCCTGCAGCCCCGGGCTTTGAGCGCGAACTCCGCGCTTACGTCAAGGATGCTATGACACCTTATACCGAAGAGTTCGTGCAGGATCGTCTCGGAAGTCTGTTCGGCGTATTGCGCGGTGAGGAAAACGGGCCAAAAATTATGGTCGCTGGACATTTTGACGAAGTGGGCTTTATGGTCACCGGAATTACTAACACCGGGATGATTCGTTTTCAACCGCTAGGCGGATGGCTTGCTTCTGCTGTTGCTTCCCAGCGTCTCCAAATCATTACACCAAAAGGCACATTGACCGGTGTTGTTGGCAGCACGCCTATCCACCTACTAAGCGCAGAAGAACGCGGCAAGACGGGCGAAATTAGCAAAATGTATATTGATATCGGTGCAGACAGCCGTGAAGAGGCAGAAAGCTTTGGCGTCAGACCAGGTCAACAAGTACTGCCGATCTGTCCGTTCACCCCACTTGCCAACCCTAAAAAAATCATGGCTAAAGCGTGGGATAACCGTTACGGTGTAGGCCTCGCCATTGAGCTGGTTAAGTCATTACACGGCAAAAAGCTGCCTAATACTGTTTATGCTGGTGCTACTGTACAAGAGGAAGTCGGACTTCGTGGAGCACGTACAGCCGCTAATCTTCTGTCCCCAGACATTTTCTTCGGCTTGGATGCGAGCGCTGCTGCCGATATGACCGGGGATAGCCAAGCCTTTGGCCATTTGGGTAAAGGCGCTCTACTGCGCATTTATGATCCTACGATGGTTACACATCGCGGCTTAATCGAATATGTACAAGACACAGCGGATACTCACAAGATCAAATACCAGTATTTTGTCTCCCAAGGTGGAACAGATGCAGGTCAGGTTCATGTAAGTGGAATCGGCGTTCCTTCCGCAGTCATCGGAATATGCTCTCGCTACATTCATACCGCTTCATCAGTTATTCATAGCGATGACTACGAAGCTGCTAAAGAGCTGTTAGTTAAACTGGTAGAAGGCCTCGACCGCACTACACTGCAAACGATTATTGAGAACAGCTAAGTTCTTATTTTTAAAAGAGCAGCGATCCTTTTTGAAGGATTGCTGCTCTTTTTTGGGTCGGGGCTTACGGACCTGTGTCACTTGCGCCCCAGTGGTGTTTACAAACCCCGATATTACTTCTAAAAACCAATTGTGCTTATGAACCCCATTGCCCGCTGATCCCGCCATTGGTACTACGACGGACCCATGATGCTTACGAACCCACGTTGTTTATTGTTTACGCTCCCAAGTTACTTGCTTACGGCCCCATGTTGTTTATTGTTTACGCTCCCCAAGTTGCTTGCTTACGGCGACACGTGGTTTATTGCTTACGCTCTCAAGTTGCTTGCTTACGGCGACACATTGTTTATTGCTTACGCTCCCAACGTTGCTTCCGGACTCAGATGACGCTATTTGCTAATTTAGAGCCTTTTGAGTAAAGTTGCGGACCTCAGTGACACTATTCCAGAGAAATGGGCTCATAATCGGTGTCATTCATGCTAATAGCGACTATGGTGTCCGATATCCCCCCAAAAGTGGCATAATTCTGCGTTTAAGATCATCTGTGTCCTATAGAGACTCCCCCTATCTCTTTTCATATAAAAAAGCCCGCCTCAACGGCGAGCTCTTTAGCTACTCTCAGACAGCTATATCAACTCATATCCAGTGGCACTTTCCACGAAGGTATCGGGAAAGCCTCATCCAGCTTCCATCTTTCTTCTTCACTCAGCGTAATTAAACCTGCAGCAGCATTCTCAATTACATGCTCACGTGAAGAAGCTTTCGGAATCGTAATGATCTCCTCCTCGCGAATCGTCCAAGCTAACATAATTTGTAGTGGGGTTGCGTTATGAATACGGGCAATTTCCTGAACTGCCTCACTCTCGATAACCCCTTTGCGGAGCGCGCCTGCTTGTGCAAGCGGAGAGTACGCCATTACGGGCATGCGGTGACTTTTCTGCCATGGCAGCAATTCAGCTTCGATGCCTCTCGACCCTAAATGATACAGCACCTGATTCATAGCACAGTGAGTTCCCCCAGCTATACTAAGCAGCTCTTTCATATCGTCAACATCAAGGTTCGATACACCCCATCTTGCTATTTTACCTTGAGAGACCAGTTTCTCCATGCCTTCCACAGTCACTTCAAGCGGAATATCTCCCCTCCAGTGCAGTAAATAGAGATCCAGATGATCCGTATTCAGTCGTTGCAAGCTTTCTTCACAGCTGCGAATAAGATTCTCGTTGCCGGCATTATGTGGGTATACTTTGGATACCAGGAAAACGTCATCCCGAATACCTTTAATAGCATCACCTACTAAAAGCTCTGAGTTTCCTTCCCCATACATCTCCGCCGTATCTATCAAATCCATGCCTAATTCCACGCCTAATCTAAGAGCAGCAATTTCTTCCTCTCTACGGGAAGCATCATCACCCATATTCCAAGTTCCCTGTCCTATTCTAGGCACAGAGGTACCGTCTGGAAGCAGCATGCGGTTAGCTCGGTTCACTTTCACAATTTCAGCCAAATGCTCGATTGAATCCTTAGTCATTGTAAAAATCTCCTTACCGATAAATTGTATACTTACTTTATACGACCTTTATGACCCTTTCGAAACATCTGAATCGTGTCTAATTTATAACTTATCTTTCCTTTAGGAGAGAAAAAGCAACAAATTGGTTGCTAACTACGCTATCAACTTCAGCCCCACTGCGGCTCCCAGTATCATAAAAATACAGATAACCCGCCGCCAGTCTTTGGCCTCCCCATATAAAAGCATCCCCAAAATCGCTCCACCGGATGCACCGATCCCCGTCCATACCGCATAAGCTGTGCCCATAGGCAAACTTTTCATTGCAAATGATAGAAAAAGAAAACTTCCTCCAAAACCAAGGAAGAGCAGCAAAAACGACTGCAGATTCCGGTATTTATTCAACCTGTTGATCATAGCCACTCCGAACATTTCAAACAATCCTGCAACAACCAAAAATGCCCATGCCATTTAAGACTCCCCCTTTATTTCAGTTTCTTTGATATCTTTGGTTTCGTTAGTTACCATTTTCAGACCTATAACTCCTGCCAGCAAAATAACCACCAGTACCAGCTTCATTAGCTTGAAGGGTTCACCGAATAAAACCATGTCCGCAATGACTGTTCCTGCCGTCCCCAGCCCAACAAATACAGAATATACGGTACCCACCGGTAATTTACTGCTTGCTGAAATAATGACATAGAAACTTATGATTATGGCTACAACTGTAATCAGCCACTCCCACACGCTTGAAGCATGCTTTAAACCTATGACCCACATGACTTCGAAAATCGCAGCGCCAACTACCTTCAGCCACTCTGAATTCTTTTTCATTTCAAGCCCTCCTTCAATTCTCCATAACTTATGATTGCCCACGGACAAACAAATAAGCCCGGAAGGTCATCGCCAAATGGCGATACCTCCCGGGCTTTTATCCCTCCGTGTAGACACAAACTTAATGTTCGTGCGTTTTCCCTCGGACCAGACCAGCTGTGCACCCGCTGCGGAACCCTAGAAAACAAATAAATGATTAAGTTACATCGTATGGTAGCAAATCGGGCGTATAAAAGCAACCTTTTTTCTATTACTAGCGTAATTAAATCACAGTATAAAATTCCATAAAATTATAAAATAGATATCAATTTCATTCGATTATCTAGGAAAAGAGGTTAATTCATGTTTCTTTCCAGACATTTTAACTGCGTCCCTCTAGTGGAAGGCATTTATTGCCTTGAAGCGAAGGAGCAAGGCGGAGCCATGAGTAATGCCGGTTTGATAGATATGGGTGATTACACATTAATCTTTGATACATTCAACACTCCACAAGCTGGCAAAGATCTTAGGGATGCCGCTCTGTATTATTTTAATAAACCTATCAGATACATCGTCAACAGCCATTGGCATGGAGACCACGTTAGAGGGAACCAATTCTTCTCGGATGAAGTAATCATATCCTCCAGTAGAACTAGAGAGCTCATGATAAAAACTCAACCAGACTGGCTTGCCCGAATGAAGAAACTGCTTCCTAATCTTGAAGAAGATCTTACGAAGCTTAATACATCTCTCGAGCTCAAACTGAACGATTCCAAACAACGAGAGCTCCTTTCGCAAATAGGTTATTTACAAGAAATCAAAGAGTCTATACTAACGCTTGAAGTAACCCTTCCCCAACTAACTTATGACCGCAAAATGACTATACATGGCTCGGCAAGGACCGTTGAACTCCTATCGGTGGGTACTGCCCATACGGAATGCGATTCTATTCTATTTTCTCCATCCGATTCTTTAGCTTTTGTTGGAGATATTGTCGCAGTTGATAATCATCCATTAGTAGTAGACGGTAATCCCTTATCCTGGTTGGAGGCACTTACTTATGTCGAGCGCTTAGATGTGAACATAATTGTTCCCGGTCATGGGCCCGTTACTCAAAAACATTATCTACAGCAAATAAAACGGTATATAAATGATATAATCCATATTAGCGAATCATTGATACGCGAAGACATGAATGTGGATGTGAACCATATAGAAATTCCCGAGCCTTATCTGGGCTGGAATTATGGGAGTATTTTTTACAGAAATCTTGAGTTTTTGGCGAAAGCAGCTAGTAACTAATTTTTGGAGTTGAAAGGAGCGGTTCGTTATGGTTTTTGGGATACTATTTGTAGGTGTTGCTGTATTTATTATTATACAAGCCGTAATACGTAATGGCTCGAGCTCAAACAAAAGTACCTTTGATAGAAATAGGCAAAATGATGCCGCCAACATGTCTTTTATGGCTGCCAGTCATCCGGATCTGCTGGATCCAAACCACTCTAACCACTCTAATCATTCTAACCACCACCATAATCACTACGGAGATCACTCGCATCACCATTCTGGACCTGACAGCGGGGGGCATAGCTGGGGTGGAGACGGCGGACATAGTGGCGGTGGAGACTTCGGTGGGGGTGGAGATGCTGGCGGGGGCGGTTGTGATTAATTGAAAAGAAACGAAAAGGACATCCCTGATCCTTCAGGAATGCCCTTTTTTTAATGCTCATTTATGATACTGAGAATTTTAGCTTGAGTTTGGCTTAATAACTTTTCGGCACCGTGCGGATGGAGCGTTCTAGCTTATCTTATTGATTAAATTGAAAACGGCTAAGCAGTACCTCACCATTAAAGATGAGATAAACATCGGTAGTTTCAGATTCCACGGACACTTCACCAGTAAGTGTGTTCCACTGCTGCAATACGCCACCCGACGGTACAGTCACAGATCCAACCAGCTTCCCTGCTGGGCTGCCCGTTCTGATCTCAAGGGTGCCACCTTTTGCAGAGGATACCAAGGCTTCAAAAGCTCCTGCCCCTTGCTCGAACAATACATCTTTAAAAGCGATCCAAGCGCCATCTTTTACCGGATGTATGGAAGCACCGCCTGCTTTGCACTCGTCCAGATATACGCCTTCGTAGTCATCGTAATTCTCTGCTTTGGTATTGATATACAGATTACGCGACGGAATAACGTCCCCCTGGACCGATAGTTGAGCGGATAATTGGATGTCAGCAGATGAACGGCCGATCAGAACCATATACTCTCCATTTTCCACGCAATATTGCTCACGGGTAACATCCCAGAATGCCAGCTCGGCAACCGGTAACGTAAACTCTATAGTTTGCGATTGACCTGCGGTTAGGTTTACTTTTTCAAAACCCTTCAACTGTTTAATCGGACGTTTGACCCGGGAATTCAGAGCTTGCACATATAGCTGCACCACTTCGTCCCCATCAACAACGCCTGTATTCTCTACTTGAACAGAAATTTTCAGCGTCTCATTCGCTTGCAGCTCCTTAGCGCTTAGGCTTAGGTTGCTGTAGGAAATTTGGGCATAACTTAAGCCGTGTCCAAACGCATACAGTGGCTCTCCGTCAAAGTACATATATGTTCTTTTGCCTTTGATAATATCATAATCCATCAGCTCAGGCAGCTGTTCTACAGAACGAAACCAAGTCATGTTCAGCTTGCCGGAAGGACTGTAATCGCCGAAAAGAACTTCTGCCACCGCATTGCCCAGCTCTTGTCCACTATGGGAGGTATACAATACAGCCGGAATGTTCTCGTCAATCCAAGTGGAAGTTATCGGGTAACTGCCGACAATGACCACTACCGTATTCGGGTTCGCTTCATAGACAGCTTTAACCAATCGCTCTTGCTCCTCTGGAAGCACAATATCCGGTCTGTCGATTTCTTCTTTTCCGTTAAGGAGTGGATGGTTGCCCACAAAAACCACAGCGATTTCAGCAGTCTTGGCAGCTTCTACTGCAGCCTCTATGCCGTTAGTTACGATGTTCTTTTTAAAAAGACCTGCTTGCGCATTGGCATCCTGATCTGCCACTTGCAGCGTTCCATTTTCCGGATTCACCGAGATCATTTTATCATTCCAGGTCCGCAAAGATACCGTATCTTCGCCTTCCGGAACGATGTTAATCGATTCTTTTACAAACCAGCCGTAAATTTCATCAGCAGATGCTGTGAGAGTCTCTGCTTCGCTTAAAGTTACATACTGACCGCGACTTGTCGCCTTCAGAGTATTGCTAGTCCAGCCCCAAGCTGTATGATGGAACAATTCTCCGTGCTCTGCTATGTCATGTTGTACAGCCAGTCTTCCGTCCTCCCCTGTGATTCCAATGGCTTGGCCGTTTGCGGCTGAAGTAAGAATGATCTGATCTGCGCCACTCTCAAAAGTAACGTGTTTACCAGGCAGCTTTTTGCTAACCCCCTGCAGCGGAGTCACTCCATAAGGTAATGTGCCAGAATACCAGTCTCTAAAAGCTTCATCACCAAGTGGACCAATAATCGCCAATTTGCTCAGACTGCTTTTGTTCAATGGCAATGTGCCTTGGTCATTCTTCAACAATACTATAGATTGTTTCGCAGCTTCCAAGGAGAGTGCGGTATGTTTTTTGCTAAGTATAACGGAATCGTCGATTGCTGCGTATGGGTTCCCTTCAGCCGGATCGAACTCTCCCAGACGGAAACGAACTCTGAAAGTGTTGGCAAGCGCACGATCCAAATCTTCCTCTGCTAAGAGGCCTTGGTCTAGTGCTTCGTGAAGAACCTTGATTGTCTCTGCGGTTTCTTCTGTTACGCTGTCAATTCCATTTTTGATAGATTCAGCCATCGATTGTGCAAAAGATTCATAATACTTGTGATCCTTCACAATCCCAAAAAGATCGCCGGCATCGCTTACGATAAAGCCATCCATTTCCCATTCGCCTTTGACCACATCCATTACTGCCGGATGAAGAATAACAGGTACGCCATTCACCGAGTTATAAGCGGTCATCATGGACTGTGCGCCACCTTCTCGAAAAGCAGGCTTAAACGCTTCCAGATAATACTCCCGCATATTTCTCGGATCAATACTCGCGGAGCAGTTCCCGCGTTCAATCTCATTATTGTTGCCGAGGAAATGCTTCAGCGTTGCTACCGCTTTCAAATAGACCGGGTGATCACCCTGGATTCCCTTCACAAGTGAGGTGCTGAGGCGTCCGGTCAACTCTGGATCTTCGCCGTAAGCTTCCTCGGTTCTTCCCCAACGCGGATCACGTTCCATATCCACCGTTGGCGCCCATAACGTCAGACCGTTCACCGTTGGATTCTTTTTGTAAAAGGCTCTAGCTTCATCTCCGATGGCCGAACCAATCTCCTTCAGCAGCTCTGGATTCCAAGTACAAGCCAATCCGCTCGGCTGAGGAAAAGAAGTTGCTTTTCCAAGCCAAGAAATCCCGTGCGCCGCTTCCGTACCATGCTTGTAAGCCCCAACACCCAAACGCTCTATGGCAGCTTGATACTGAGGCATCAGGCTTACTTTTTCATCAAGTGTTAGTCTGGAGATCAGATCCTGCACTCGCTCATTTAAAGGTAAATCAATCTGTTGAAATGGATATTTAGCTATATCTGTTCCCATCAAAATCGCTCCTTCGTCTCTTGTTGATAGCGGTTTCATTCATTCTCGAGGACAATCCTTCGAAAAAACACCCATACGTCCTATCCATCTAATCATAGAAGATTCCCCTCCTCCGCAACACCTTAACAATCTAAATAGAAATCAGGTCATAATTAGAGATTTAGGGGGCCTCTCTTTCTCCTGGCTCCCACCATTCGGATGATATCTAGAGCATTTTTGCCCTTCTTTTGCCTGACTCCCACCAATCGGATGATATTTAGGGCATTTTTGCCCTTCTTTCGCCTGACTCCCACCATTCGGATGAATATTTAGGGCATTTTTGCCTCTCTTTCGCTTGACTCCCACCATTCGGATGATATCTAGGGCATTTTTGCCTCTCTTTCGACCAATTCCCACCATTCGGATGATATCTAGGGCATTTTTGCCCTTCTTTCGCCTGACTCCCACCATTCGGATGATATCTAGGGCATTTTTGCCCATCTTTCGACTGACTCCCACCATTCGGATGATATCTAGGGCATTTTGCCCTTATTAAAATAGTAGCCTTACCATATCTGATTATCCTTAAAAGAATGCTTATACTCATACCTACAAACTCTACCACTTTCTATTGAAACCACTGGACTAAATATCCCTTTTTCACATAGTGTACCCAATCCTTTTCTAGCCGTACGCGGATGAATTCCAAGCTCCCTCACCAAATCAACAGGCCGAATGTCCCCGCTCGAACGCACCGCAATTTGCAAAATATCACGCTCCAGTCGACTAAACGCCTCCTTCTCTTCTGTCCTTAAAGCGAGGTACGGCATCAGTAATGATCTCAACAAAAAAATAGTATTCTCAGGACTCGCTTCCAGATCATCATATGGTATCGCCACTACCCGATAACCCGCGATTTGTAGATAAGTCTCTCGATTCAATTCCTGCCGATAACGCGTCCGATCTGTGTTTTGCACATGTGGGCCGTAACCTTTTACCTCAAAAGCAAACTTAACCTGCCCAGGCTTCCACGCATAATCAACAAAATAAGGCCATCCCCGCCAATCCAACACTTCATATTCAGGATGAAGATCATTAAAATGACCCATCATTGGCCACCAGACCTTCTCCGCAAACATTCGCTCACCATGCCCATGTCCCCGCTCCAATCTCCCCCGTCTTTCTCCCGTTCTTCGACTAATATGATCTTCCACCCACTTACGATGTTCTTCCGTAAACCCCATAACATTCTCCTCCTCCTTGGCATAAAAAAATCCCGCACCCAATTATGGATGCGGGACGTACTTCGTCCTATTACTCAGAAGTATAGTATTCGCCTTCTTATGCTGTCAATGACACTCTACATTCAACGATAGCACTCAAGCTAAACATGCTTACCTATTAAAAAATCACATTGGTTAAAGTATATTGCATTAAAGTAAGTTCAGCTAGAGGCAGATCACTACAGTCAGTTCAGCTAGAGTTAGATCACTACAGTCAGTTCAGCTTGAGTTAGATCACTACAGTAGTCCAGCTACAGTTAGATCACTATAGTTAGTTCAGCTAGAGTTAGTTCATTACAAGGTTCAGTTACAGTTAGATCAGTACAGTTCAGTTAGAATTAACTCAGCAAGAGCAATCTTGGTTAAGTAAACTACATTTGAGTTAGACGACTAGATTTAGCTCAATATAGTAGGTTTTATATAGTAGGTTTTATATAGTAGGTTTTATATAGTAGGTTCCGTTAAAGTAATCTCGGTTTGACTAAGTTCCGCTAGAATAATATTATTCGACCTACCTTTTTGAAATTGTCCGAAATCGTCTCCCATTCTCCACTATTCACTGGCTATCGACCTGTGCTTTTTCTATTTAATTGTATTTCATGCAACTATTTAACTCTTATCCCCCTAAAAGTCCATTTAGTTGTACTTTCTACAACTAAAAAAGGAAACATTAGGTAGTTAAGCGTAAATGATCAAATTTAGATGTACAAAGTGCAGTTAACTGTTACTTTTCCTAAAACTACTGAAGTTTAACTGCACAAAATGCAATTAAAACTGAGTTCGAGATGAGGCTGACTGGATTGCGACTTAGTTGCATTGACTTAGCCGCCTAGTTATAACATTGCGACTTAGTTGCATTGACTTAGCCGCCTAGCTATAACATTGCGACTTAGTTACATTGACTTAGCAGCCTAGCTACAACATTGCGACTTAGCTACATTGATTTAGCGGCCTAGCTACAACATCGCGACTTAGCTACATTGACTTAGCGGCCTAGCTACAACATCGCGACTTAGCTACATTGATATAGCGACCTAGCCACAACATCGCGACTTAGCAACATTAATTTAGTGATCTAGCTACAACATCATAACTTAGCAACATTAATATAGCGGCTCAACTAGAGTGACATATTGCTCCCTCTTCACTGCCTTCCCTCACCTAGCAAATGTGCAGGCCGAGCCCCTAGCCCATAGGCATCAAAAGAGATCATTCCATCGTCCCCCTGACTTCGACACCCCAGCTTCAACCTGAGACGGGAAATCAATGACCTTAAATCCATTATCCATTATCCTTCACAACAACCTTTCACAGAAATGTCGGAGAGCGTTCTTTTGTTCCCTAACAAATCACCATTTACCGCATATAGCTTACGAAATCCCTGCTTATAAAGAATTCTCGCGGCTTTATTTCTTTTGTAGTAACTTCCTGCAAGAATTAGAACCGAGTCGCCCGGAGATAGACAGTGCTGCCAGACATAGGGTAACCGCCCCAGCGAAATATTTATCGAACCACGGATACTGTCCTTCTGGTAATCAACGGCATCCCTGACATCGAGCATTTTCATAGCCAATGATTGATCCGCTAATTCGCGAACCTCACGGACTTCTATATAAGTAAGTGAACGAACAGGCCAAGCATAACGCAAAAACCTCACAATACTAAAGACAATTAAAATACTCAGTAGGATCCGAACCATCATGCTCATATCATTACTCCCGTACCAAAAAATCATCCGTCCAAGCGCCTAATCCACCCGTCATGTTCACAACGTTATACCCCTTTTCACTCAGCAGCTCACAAGCCAGTCCACTACGGCCACCACTTAAGCACATCACAATTATCTCTCCATGAGAATCCAGTTCATCTGTGCGCATCAATAGCTGTCCAAGCGGGATATGTTTAGCACCCATTACATGTCCCTCCACCCATTCGGCGGGTTCGCGTATATCCAACATGGTAAGAGTCTCGCCATTCTTCAAGCGTTCCGCCACTTGCTGTGGGGTAATTTCCTTTGAAATTTTAAAAGACATCGAGCATCTCTCCTTCACCTTTATAAAAATAACTTGATTTACATATCACTATATCATAATATTACGATATAAGGATATTGTAAAGCGAGGTGTTCGTTACCATGGACAAAAATTTCAAAGCCTATAACCAAACCGCCGAAACCTTAAAGGCTATAGCTCATCCCGTGCGCTTGTGCATCATCAAGGGACTTCTGGAAAAGGGCAGCTGCAACGTGAGCTTCATGCAGGACTGCCTCGATCTTCCACAATCTACGGTGTCCCAGCATTTACAGAAGCTTAGATCACTAGGCATCGTTGAAACCGAACGTAATGGGCTGGAGATTAACTATTCTGTTAAAGACGAAAAAATCAAACATCTGATTCAGTTATTTTTAGGGGAGGAATAAGTCATCATGAGTAAAAAAATATTAATTGTTGGCGGTGTTGCAGGAGGCGCGTCAGCAGCCGCCCGACTTCGGAGATTAGATGAAGATGCCCATATTGTAATGTTTGAGCGTGATCCGTACATTTCTTTTGCCAATTGCGGACTTCCTTATTATATCGGTGGGTCCATTCAGGACCGCTCCAAGCTGCTGGTGCAGACACCGGAGGCGATGCATAAACGTTTTAACATCGATGTTCGGATTCAAAGTGAAGTCGTGTCTATCGACCCCGTGAACAAAAAAGTGCGAGTAGAAAGCATAGAAAAAGGCTCCTATGAAGAGAGCTATGATGCGCTTATTTTATCGCCAGGTGCTAAACCGATTCGTCCGAATCTGCCCGGTATCGAGAGTTCCCAAATACACATGTTGCGTAACATTCCCGACACTGACAAAGTCAAAGCTAAAGTCGCTGCGGAAGGCACACGTTCGGCCGTGGTGATCGGTGGTGGATTTATCGGTGTGGAAATGGCTGAGAACCTTAGAGAAGCTGGTCTGGAAGTTTCCTTAATTGAAGCAGGACCACAAATATTAGCTCCATTCGATACTGAAATGTCTTCTATTTTGGCAAAAGAACTCGACGAGCATGGTGTTAATCTTATTTTTTCCGATAGGGTCCAAGGGTTTGCTGAGGTGGGAGAACAAATACAGGTGCAATTAGCAAGTGGCACTGTACTGCAAAGTGATATGGTTCTGCTGGCTATCGGCGTTTCTCCGGATACCTCTTTTCTGAAGGACAGTGGCTTAGAATTCGGTCCCCGCGGCCATATTTTAGTCAATGAGCGGATGGAGACTAATCTGGATCAAGTGTTCGCTGTAGGTGACGCGGTTGAGGTGGTTGATTTCGTAAACGGAACAAAAACCGCTATTCCACTAGCTGGTCCTGCCAATAAGCAAGGGCGGATTGCTGCGGACAACGTCAGTGGTCTCGGCACAACTTACAAAGGATCACAAGGGACTTCTATTATAAAGGTTTTTGGAGTCACAGGTGCTTCTACCGGAAATAACGAAAAAACATTACAACGTTTGGGTCTGCCGTATCACGTGATTTATATACATCCAAGCTCACACGCAACCTATTATCCGGGGGCAACCCCGATATCTATGAAACTGATTTTTGATCCAAAAGGTACGGTGCTAGGAGCACAAGCTGTAGGTTACAGTGGTGTAGACAAACGTATCGACGATATCGCTACAGTTATTCGTTTTAGAGGTACGGTCACTGATTTGACGGAGTTGGAGCTATCTTATGCCCCTCCTTATTCTTCCGCTAAAGATCCGGTGAATATGGCTGGATTTGCCGCTGAAAATATTTTGCATGGTTTGACTACGGTATTCGTCCCTAAGGATTTAGAAGGTCGTGACAAAAACAATACCATTTTAGTTGACGTACGTTCGGAAATCGAACATGCTAATGGTCATATTGAAGGGTCTATTAACATCCCTGTGGATGATCTGCGTAGTCGGCTAAGCGAGCTTGACTCTAGTAAAGAAATTTGGGTGTATTGCCAAGTTGGACTCAGAGGCTACACCGCTTCCCGGATTTTACAGCAAAAAGGTTACCGTGTGAAGAATCTGACCGGCGGTTATAAAACCTATCAGATGAGCCAATTTACGCCTAAAAAAAAAGATAACTTGACGCCAAACGTTGGTACACCAGCAGCCAGTAAAGAAATCGCAGCAACGGGAGCAATGACGGAGACTGGAACTGGAACTGGAACTGGAACTGGAACTGGGACAGAGACTGGAACTGGCACAGTTACACCAACCGTTAACGCTACAGCTTTCACAACACCTGATTCCGTGCTTGATGCCTGCGGACTGTGCTGCCCAGGGCCGCTGATCCAAGTTAAAATGAGCATGGACCCGCTCTTGGACGGGCAAGTCCTGAAGGTCACTGCTTCCGATCCCGGATTTTATGAGGATATCAAGGCTTGGGCTCGTATGTCCAACAATACGCTTTTGCAGCTAACAAAGCTGCCTACTGGCATGATCGAAGCTTATCTGTGCAAAGGAGTTATCGAGACTTCAGCATCAGCACCAACCGGAGCTTGCGCACAAGTAATTCAAACTAGCAATGCAAGCACAATGGTTGTTTTTAGCGGGGATTTGGATAAAGCGATCGCTTCCTTCATCATTGCCAACGGAGCAGCATCCAGCGGCAAAAAAGTCACAATGTTCTTTACCTTCTGGGGCCTCAATATTATCCGCAAGGATGAAAAGGTGCCTGTGAACAAGAACTTCATCGGTAAAATGTTCGGTGCCATGATGCCACGCGGCAGCCGGAAGCTGACGCTTTCAAATATGAACATGATGGGCATGGGCTCGAAGATGATCCGCTCTCTAATGAAGAGCAAAAATATCTCTTCCTTGGAGGAATTGATTCAGATGGCTATCGACCAAGGTGTGGAAATCGTCGCCTGCCAAATGTCCATGGATCTTATGGGCATCACTCGTGAAGAACTGATTGACGGTGTCGGAATCGGCGGCGTTGGTTATTACCTCGGCCAAGCCGATCAGTCGGGTCATAATCTATTTATCTAAATACCTTACCGCCGCAAAGAGACTCCTCTATTTAAATAGAAGAGTCTCTTTCGTATATAAAAATGAACTCACGAGAATCGGTGATATAGATTTGAATAACCAAATGCAGAAATTGGCTGGATCTGGATACAGAATCTAAAACCTGCTATCCTATTTAATAGGCATTCATCCGAATAACGACCTATTTCAGGTAAATAAAGGAGATTAAATGAATAACCCGATACATATTCTTGTTGCTGAGGACGACAGCGACATCAACCGATTGCTGTGCAACATTATCAAGAAAAGCGGCTATATTCCCCAACCTGCTTACTCGGGAACGGAGGCACTTCTCTATCTGGAGCAACGTCAATGGAGCATGCTGCTACTGGATCTGATGCTGCCAGGCATGTCGGGTGAGGAACTACTTGAGAAGATTGCCGGGCGGGATGATATGTCCGTAATTATCATTTCTGCCAAGGGTGAGCCCCAGACCAAGGTGTCCGCCCTGCGGGCGGGGGCGGATGATTTCATTACGAAACCCTTCGACGTTGAGGAAGTCTCTGCACGGATCGATTCTCATCTGCGTTTGTATTCGCGGATTACGCAATCGGCTTTGCCTAACGTGCTCCAGCATCAGGGTCTTGTACTTCATCGAGAGGCGATGTCGATTACGGCAAATGGTGTGGAACTGACGCTCACAGCTCTAGAGTTTGAAATTCTCTCGTTACTTTTGTCAGCCCCCAAAAAGGTGTTTACGAAAGCGAATTTGTATGAAAGAGTCTGGCACGAGCCATATTACGGGGACGATAATACGGTCAATGTCCATATGAGCAACTTGCGCAGCAAGCTAACCAAGGCCGCACCAGGAAGCGAATTTATCGAGACGGTATGGGGCATAGGTTATCGGCTCAAGCCTTAAGACATTCTTAAGATTTGGCTTTAGCTCTTCTTATGTTTTCAATTCTATACTTGGTCTATCACGAAAAGGAGGCCAAGACGAGATGTACGAGTATGTATTAAAAACAAATCAGCTATCCAAAAAGTTCAAGGGCCATACAGCGCTGGACAAAGTCAATTTGTCAATCCGTAAAGGCTCTATTTATGGTTTTATTGGACAAAATGGAGCCGGAAAATCAACATTAATCCGGATTGTGACCGGACTTGCTTTTCCGACTCAGGGGACGATCGAGCTGTTCGGAGCCAGTGAAGAGCAAGCCCTGATCCAGGCTCGTAAGCGAATCGGCTCGATTATCGAGAGTCCCGCTTTATTCCCCCATATGACTGCGAGTGAAAATTTAGAAGCAAACCGGATTCTACGTGGTATTCCCGGCAAAGATTGTGTTCCTAGAATGCTAGAGCAAGTTGGACTGCAGGGCGCCGGAAAGAAGAAAGCCAGAAATTTCTCACTTGGAATGAAGCAGCGGTTAGGTCTTGCCATCGCCTTACTGGGAGATCCAGAATTTCTGATTCTGGACGAGCCAACTAATGGGTTGGATCCGATGGGTGTCGTCGAAATGCGCGAACTGCTCAAGCGACTAAACCGTGAGCTAGGCATTACGATAATGATCTCAAGTCATATTCTAAGTGAGCTGCATTTAATGGCAAGTCATTATGGCATTATTCATCACGGTCAGTTGCTTGAACAACTCACTGCGGAGGAATTAAACGAGAAATGTCAGCAGTATTTATTTATCAAAGTGGATGATCCGGGCAAGGCAACAGCCGTCATTCAGAACGAGCTGGGTACGGCCGATTTCGAAGTGATGCAGGATGGAACCATCAAGTTGTATAGCCGTATTGAGCAGCCAGGCAAAGTATCAACAGCGTTATTCAATGCCGGCCTCGAGATAGAGAAGTTTATGCCTATGGGTGAAGACTTGGAAAGTTATTTTACAAAGCGGATTGGGGGGAACCCAAATGTATAATCTGATCAGAGTGGAGTTTTTCAAGCTCCGTAAGAATAGATCATTTTGGACTTTTCTATTGGCACTTTCCGTTCTCTCGCTTGCTTACCCATTGCTATATTATTTTGATCATCGGTCCAATGGGGAACCTCAGATCACCGGCGCTGAATTTCTGACTACCTTTATTTCAAGCAATGCCTACATTATTAAATTCGGCGTAGCCATTCTGGCTGGATTCTTTATCTCAAACGAATATTCCACAGGGGTCATGAAGACGATCGCCTCTTCGGGCAACACCAGAGGGCGGCTGTTCGCAGCAAAACTAATCGTATTCGCAGTTGGAGCCATGGCGATTTCGCTCGTCTTTCCTATTGTCAGCACAGTCGAAGTCACGCTGCTTTCGGGTTTCGGTCATCTGCCGGAAGGAAGCACTACACTTTTTATACCGCGAGCCCTCGGGCTAACGTTATTGTACACGGCTGGTTACGCAGCCATCGGGGCGCTGTTCACCGTAATCCTAACCGACAGCGGCAAAACTATCGGCTTCTCAATGATTTTCTTCCTTATGATCGATACGGTTTTGGCTAGTATAGGTTCGAAGATCTCTTTCTTTAGTAATTTGTACGATTATTCCATCTTCAAACGGGTGAGCGATATCGGTAAGCCCAGTATCGACAGTGGAGATTGGCCAGCACTTCTACTCGTGCCGTTGTTGACAATAGCCGTTTCCGGGGTACTCGGTATTCTCGTATTCCAACGAAAAGAAATTAAATAACACAAATAGGAGGTGCAGGAGAGTGTTGCTTATTCTGACAATCATATTGTTTGCGGCAGGAGCTCTCCTGCTTTTCCGTTTGTTGATGTTAAGGCGAGAACTAGGGCGGATAACAGGGCAATTGCATACCTACAACGAGCGAGCATCCGGTAAAAAAATTGATGTGGCTCTATTCGACCAGAAGCTTGAGGCGCTTGCAGGACAAATCAATCGTCAATCTGATTTAATCGTCGAAGCGGACGCCCAGCGAAAACGTGTCGAACAAGAATTCCGTCAGGCTGTTACGAATATCTCACATGATATCCGTACACCCCTCACCTCCATCTTCGGTTATATTCAACTGTTGGAGGATGAGTCTATTACCCCTGATGAAAAACTTGAATATGTTTCCATCGTTAAAAATCGGACGAAACGGCTGCAGGCGCTGCTGAATGATTTTTTTGAGCTTTCCTTGATCGAATCGCTAGATTATCCTCTACATACGGAAAAGCTTGGGATGACGGCCCTGCTCTCGGAAATTCTGGTCGGATTTTACGATTCTTTCAACGAACGCAATATTACACCGGATATACGACTACCTGAGGAAAATGTATCCGTATACGCCGATGAATCCGCTGTGCGGAGAGTTGTCGAAAATTTACTTGTCAATACGGTCAAACATGCGACCGGGTATGTAGAAATCCATTTCGAACGACAGCAGGAAACAGCTGACTTAACAATTGTAAACGATGCGAAGGAACTAGTCGGAAGCGATATTAACCTCTTATTTGACCGATTCTATACCGCAGACCGTACCCGATCTTCTCAAGCTTCCGGGCTGGGTCTCTCCATCGCCAAAAGTCTAATGAATAAAATGGGTGGCACGCTGACAGCCGAAATGGAGGGTGAGAAGCTGATAATGACCTGCCGTTGGAAACTAGGCGATGCTGGCATTAGCTTGGCTACTTAATTCATTTTATAGTTGGTCTAGACTAACCATTGTTCTAACCCGTTTATGGAAGGTAGCTCATTCCCGATAGCCAATGGCCTACAGGTTTTTCCGGACTTCTTCGAACTGATCTCCCACCCGTTCAGGTTCATGGTTCTGAACAAAACTTTATCGAGAAATTATTCAATAAAAGGGTCTCTGAATTTACGAAGCAACCTCCCGGCTATGAATTCTATTTAAAAACACTTATGTTTGAGCTGCTTATTTATATTTATCGCCACCAGGAAGCTCGTGCCTTGTTAATCAATACTGCCTTTAAAGTAGCCAAGATAGCTGAAAATGTTGGATTTGATAATATGACTCACTTTGGTCGGGTATTTAAGGAAATCACCGGGCTTTCTCCACTAAAATACCGCCAGACTTATAAGATAGAAAGTCCATGATGTATCTACGAAAAAGGAGCAGCTGCAATCATTTTTATTACAATATCTAAACCAAAAAGACTCCTCTATTTATATAGAAGAGTCTTTTTTTTGTTACGACAGGCTAACGGATTATGTTTAAAATCTAACTCAGCAAGTTTAGGCTTGCTTCTTCAAGCGAGGGTATAAGAAATTTATGATCGATTGGCGATGACATCACGATCAGAATCGTGTAAGTACCGTATTTGTCACATTGATTTCCGAACTCCTCGAGGGCTCGTGTAGAGTCGGTTACTACCTTCAATAAGTAGTTGTGTTCCCCACTTATACGGTAACATTCGACGACATCAGGACTTGAGCGGCAGAAATCAAGGAATGCATTACAATCCCTAGAATGAAATAACATGTAGGCAGCTGCTTGTTTCCCAATCTTTTCAGGAGAAATTATGGTGCGATATTCGCTGATGATGCCTTTTTCCTCCATACGCCTAACTCTCTCCGTAACCGCAGGTTGCGATAAACCGACACATTTGCCCAGCTCTGTCATAGAAATTCTTGCTTGATTTTGAAGATGGAAAAGAATTTGCTTATCAACATGGTCCATCAAAATCGCCTCCTTTAAATTTAAGGTTTTCTATATTAACTAGATTGTAATTAACCGTTATAAAGCTAATTTAGCTTAGTTGCCTTATGTAATCAAGATAACTTGTTATATATAATAACCCTACAATAGTAAAGTGTTCTTGACTTTAACTATTCCGAAGGGATGAAGACCGTTGAGTATATTGGATTCAAATAAAATAATTACAGAATGTTTATCAGGTCGCATCGATAGAGTAATCGATCGAACCCTCGCTGACAAGCGCTTGGTCGGTGCTGTCATTAAAGTGGCGATAGATGGGGAACTGGTTTATAGCCGTGCTGCCGGTTTTGCCGACCGCGAGCTAGGCCGACTTATGCGAGAAGATGCCTTATTCCGGCTCGCTTCAGTTACTAAACCTATCGTTTCAACGGCAGGCCTAGTATTAGTTGCGCAAGGTCGTCTACAACTGGACGACCGCGTTGATCGTTGGCTTCCAGAGTTTCAGCCGCGTTTGCAGAATGGCGAGTTCGCTTCCTTGACGATTCGTCATTTGATGACGCACACCGCGGGCCTGTCTTACCGATTTTTCCAAGAAGAGAAGGGTTCCTATCAGTCAGCAGGGGTATCAGATGGTATGGATCAGTCCGGCATCACATTGGAAGAGAACCTGCGCCGTCTTGCCTCTGTCCCCCTCCTTTATACGCCAGGTACCGAGTGGAAATATTCCATCGCGACAGATGTGCTGGGAGCAGTAATTGCAAAGGTCACAGAAACACCGCTCAGTGAGGCTGTACATTCACTCGTGACCAAGCCGCTTGGCATGAGCGACACGGGTTTTATTGCAGTCGATCGAGAACGGCTGGCCACTTCCTATGCCAATGATACTCCAGAGCCACGGCCCTTACTTGATCCTGACAGTATTGCCTTTGTGGAGGGAACGGCTGGGTTCCTGCTTGCCCCTAGCCGAGCACTTGACACTACTGCCTATCCTTCTGGAGGAGCTGGCATGGTCGGCAGCGCCGGAGATTTTTTGCAACTGCTGGAAACATTACGTAAGGGCGGAGCGCCGCTGCTACCGGAGTCACTGGTTCACGATATGACGACCAACCAGATCGGTGATCTGCCAATGGCCTTCTGGCCAGGACGAGGCTTTGGCCTAGGCATCACGGTACTAAAGGATCCTGTCGCCGCAGACACTCCAGAATCTCCGGGTACTTGGCGCATGGGTGGTACTTATGGTCATTCGTGGTTCGTAGATCCCAAGCAACGCCTCAGTGTCGTCGCTTTCACTAATACCGCATTGGAAGGCATGTCGGGTCAGTTTACTGTAGACCTTTGTGATGCCATTTATGATAGACGTAATAAATAGAGCATGAACACAAGAAGCCTGGGTCCGGAATGAACCAGCCTAGGCTCTCTGTCCAGTAGACCCTATTCGTCGTCTATATCATTGAGTTTGCTAAAATTATATAAGAGAGGGGCCTCTCTATGAGCCAAAACACATCTTCTGCCACACAAAGTGCCCCCAGCACTCCCTCTTCTGAACGTCTGCCATGGGCTGGATTACTCGCCTTAGCTATGACGGGGTTTATCTGTATTCTTACCGAAACGATTCCGGCAGGCTTGTTGCTCCAAATAGGTGAGGGGCTTGGTGTCTCCGAGGCCCTTGCCGGTCAACTTGTCACTTTGTATGCTCTTGGTTCCCTGTTGGCCGCGATTCCCTTAACTACCGTGACGCGTGGATGGCGGCGGCGACCACTGCTACTAATGTGCATCCTTGGTTTTCTCATATTCAACACCGTCACCACTTTTTCTTCCAATTATATACTTACGCTAACAGCTCGGTTCTTCGCCGGCGTATCCGCTGGAGTCTTATGGGGCATGATAGCAGGTTACGCCCGGCGCATGGTGCCGGAGTCACTCAAGGGACGAGCAATGGCGGTAGCGATGGTTGGCACACCTCTCGCTCTGGCACTCGGTGTCCCTGCTGGAACCCTTCTTGGCACCCTTGTAGGCTGGCGCTCTATCTTCGGGTTCATGTCGCTATTAGCTCTCATGCTGATCGCTTGGGTATTTTGGAAGCTACCGGACTATCCAGGAGAAGCCCCTGATAAACGGCTCCCTCTCTACAAGGTTTTTGTTATTCCGGGAGTACGGCCGGTATTGTTTGTCGTTCTGGTATGGGTACTAGCACACAACATCTTGTATACCTATATTGCCCCCTATCTTACTCAGGCCGGGCTAACCCAGCGGGTTGACTTGGTATTGCTTGTTTTCGGCATTACAGCGCTTGTTGGCATCTGGGTCATCGGTATTTTGATCGACCGCAAACTACGTCCATTGGTTCTGATCAGCCTAGCTGCTTTTGCCTTGTCATCCATTGTACTAGGCATTAGTAGCAGCCAGCCCATAGTGATCTATTTAGTGGTTGGTGTATGGGGGTTGACGTTCGGAGGAGCAGCTACTTTGCTACAGACAGCCGTTGCCGAAACCGCTGGCGAAAGTGCGGATGTGGCCCAATCGATGCTGGTGACGGCATGGAACCTAGCTATTGGCGGTGGCGGAGTGATAGGCGGAATTCTTATTGAAACACTTGGTGTCCGCTCCTTCCCGTGGGTAATGTTTATACTATTGATTCTTGCGCTGCTAGTAGCGTGGCGCGCTAAAGATTACGGATTTCCTTCAAGGAAACGTTGAGGCACACCTATCGAGTTTATGGGTAACGGTATCCAGACAAGAAATTTACACAAATAAGACCAGTGGCACATATTAGATAGGACTAATATGTGCCACTGGCTTACTTCTACTTAGTAGCCAATGTATTAAATTCTTGCAGATCCTTGGCTAAATCTTCTTCCGTGTATTTCCCTTGGCCGAAACCGATCATTGCCCGCAGCGGCATATATTTCAT
Organism: Paenibacillus sp. FSL E2-0190; assembly: GCF_037992965.1. NCBI lineage: Bacteria > Bacillati > Bacillota > Bacilli > Caryophanales > Paenibacillaceae > Paenibacillus > Paenibacillus sp. FSL E2-0190. The sequence continues at coordinate 1,719,562 of NZ_CP150306.1, read as the reverse complement.
CATCGCCATGTACATTTCCGGGTTATCATCCATCGCACCCTCTAAGCCAAAAACACTGCTGAATTTCTTCACTTTTTCCGCTGTCCGTGGATTATCCAGCAAATCACCAATAGTACTATTCCGATGATAACGCATCGTAAGCGGATTGGTCGATTCCACTCCGATACAAGTTGTCAGACGAATATCCCGCGATGATGAGCCAATAGCAATTTCAAAATTTCCACTTTCCACATGCCAATCACCAATGTTAACGTTGTAATAAGCAAAGGAGCGTTTATCTAACTCAAAGGCTACCTCCTGCTCTTCTTCAGGCTGAAGCTCTAGCTTCTTGAAGCCTTTTAGTTCCTTCAGTGGACGGATCACGCTGCTCTCCACATCACTAACATAGAGCTGAACGATTTCTTTTCCTGCGCGAGTGCCCGTATTTTTAACAGTAGCCTTAACCTGAATAGTCTCGGTGTCCTTTATGCTGCTCTTGGAAATTGTTAAATGACTGTATTGAAACTCTGTGTAGCTGAGACCAAAGCCGAAAGGAAACAGCGGTTTTATCTCTTTTTTATCATAATAACGATAACCTACGAACAAACCTTCCTTATACTCTACCTTATCCCCTTCCCCCGGGAAATTAAGAAAGGATGGATTGTCGCTCAGCTTCATGGGGAATGTCTCTGCCAGTTTACCGCTTGGGCTGACCTCTCCAAACAATAAATCTGCTACGGCACCCCCAAACGCCTGCCCACCTAGATAACCCTCAAGGACTCCTTTTGTTTTATCAATCCAAGGCATCTCTACAGGTGAGCCATTACTGAGTACAACAACGATATTACTCTGCACCTCAGCTACCACATCGATCAGCGCTTTATGGCTCTCTGGAAGAGACAAGTGGCTGCGATCATAACCCTCTGACTCATAATTATCCGGCAGTCCAAGGAACAACACCGCTACATCACCTTTTGCCGCTGTTTCTCGTGCCTCTTGCAGCAAAACCTCATTAATCTCATCATGCTCCAGTTCATATCCTTGGGCATATAGCAGCTCAGCAGACCCCGCAAGACCTCTCATCTCTTCAAAAGCATCATCCAATTGAGTTGGATTCACATGCGAGCTTCCCCCACCTTGATAACGCGGATTTTTAGCAAATTCCCCAATGATCGCAATAGTACCTTGTTTAGATAAGGGTAGAACTTCCTCCTCATTTCTAAGAAGCACCATGCTTTCCCGCGCCACTTTCCGTGCCAGTTGGTGATGCTCTTCAGCATTAAATGAAGTATTATCTTTACGATTGTCTACCGCCTTAAAAATAAAAGTGAGCAGCCGCTCCACCGCAAGGTCTAACGTTTCTTCAGCTAGTTCCCCACCTTGCACCGCTGCGACAATCTTGGCATCGCCAAGTCCTCCCGTTGACGGCATTTCCAGCTCCAGCCCTGCTTGCAGCGCCTTCACTCGCTCATTGACCGCACCCCAATCCGAAACTACAAATCCTTCGAAACCCCATTCATCTCTAAGAATCCGCGTTAGAAGCGTTTCACTCTCAGAAGCGTATTCACCGTTAACCCGGTTGTAAGAACACATTACGCTCCAAGGTTGACTGTACTTAACTGCACCTTCAAAGCTAGCCAGATAAATCTCCCGCAGCGTCCGTTCATCAATAACCGCATCTACCGACATTCTCCGGTGTTCCTGATTATTGGCGGCAAAATGCTTAAGCGAGGTGCCGACTCCTTCGCTTTGCACACCTTTGACATGGTTCCCCCCCATCTCCGCAGAAAGATAAGGGTCTTCCGAGAAATATTCAAAGTTACGACCGTTCAGTGGAGAGCGTTTAATATTCGTCCCCGGTCCCAACAGAACAGCAACGTTTTCTGCCTGGCACTCCTTACCAAGCGCCTTCCCCACTCGCTCAATTAGTTCCCGATCCCACGAAGAAGCCAACCCTGCTGCTGAAGGAAAACAAGTTGCGGGAACACTGTTATGAAGCCCGAGGTGATCGGCACTCTCTTTTTGCTTGCGTAAACCATGGGGTCCGTCCGTTACCATCAAAGAAGGGATTCCGAGTCGTTCAATCCCCTTGGTATGCCAGAAATCAAGCCCTGAACAGAGTCCCGCTTTCTCCTCAAGGGTCAATTGTGATATGAGTTCATGAATTTTGGTTTTCATAAAAATGCCTCCTCTGAATGTATACTATCCCCATTTTAATATACTTCATGCTTGATTTATGGCATTATTATCGTGTTTTTGGTATTCTTGTTAGGCGAGGAGGTCATAACATGTTAGATCATTTGGAGGATAAGGAAAGAGTCCAATATATCTGTAAAGTGATGTATGAGTCACAGCAAATTCCCGTGTTCCTGCTCGACGCCAATCGGGAAATTGAATTTGCTATGCCTTCCTCAATCGAGTGCGCCCCTTGGGTTCATAACCTTAATGAGCCACTTTCTGAAATTACTAAATCTTTTAATCGTGAGAACAACTCTAATGGCAATGGACGAACTTCTACCATACCCATCGTTCGTACCACAAATTTTCTAGAGAATTACATCATTCTCCATTTACCCTCAGACAACAGTAACGAGGGAAGCATTGTGATTGGCCCTTCATTGTATGCTCAACCTACGGAGGATAATGTGGCAAGTCTGATGCGTGATCATGAAGTTCCCCTTAAGTTTCAGGAGCAATGGCTTAACTATTACCGCAGCCTGACCGTGTTAAATAAAATGAGACTATACCATACCGCTATGCTGCTATACTCGCTCGTTACTGGAAAAACCTTGACCCTTAGCGAACTGCTGCTGGACTCCCGCATTCTTGCCTATAAACAACTGCCCTCAGGCAGTTTGGATTTGGATATTTCTTATCGCCGTGAGAATACGTGGCTGCACCACGAGCCTATGCTAGAAAAAAATCTCTTTCACTATGTCAAAAAAGGCAATAAAACTGAGCTGCTACGCGTTCAAGCTTCGTTCTCCGAAGAGAGTTACGGGCTTCTCTCTAAAAGGAGCCAATTACGTAACAAAAAGAATCTGGCAATCTCTTGTATTACACTCGCTACACGTGCAGCTATAGATGGAGGGCTGTACTGGGAAATTTCTTATACCCTAAGCGACTTTCATATCCAGCATATCGAAGAACTAAAAGATATTCCCGCTGTAGATCATGCCGTTCTTTATGCCCTTTGCGATTTCGCAGACCATGTCAAAGAGAGCCGGATGGCGAAACTGTCGCGCACCGTGGCTCTCTGTCAGAACTATATTTTCAATCACCTATATGAGGAACTTTCCTTAGATAGACTGGCTGAGGTTGCAGGATTAAATAGAAGTTATCTCTCCCTATTATTTAAGAAGGAGACCGGCATCACCATCAGCGATTTTATTCAATTGGAGCGGATTGAAGAGGCAAAACGACTAATAGAAGTACCAGAGATAAGCTTATCGGACATCGCCTCACGCCTACATTTTAATGATCAGAGCTACTTTACCAAAGTGTTTAAGAAATATACCGGAATCACCCCTAAACAATTTAGAACAAATAGGGAAAACACACTTTAAGAAAAGTAGACACAACAAAAATTCTAAATGGATATGAAAATAGCAGCTGACATCACAGCTCTGTGATTGCTGCAAGAACAGTATTGTTGAAGTAATCAACATACATATTTTTAAATGGCTTCTGGTGATCCAGCTCTACGGATAAATGAACCGTCACTGTCTGATAAATCGGATCCACGCAGAGGAAAGGACCTGCCGCTCCCCAGTGTGAATAGGCATCTGCAGAGAGCAGATCTCCGCCGTCACGCTTCGTGCCATTAATCGCCCATCCGTACCCCCAGTACGCTTCAGGGAAAACTTCGTCTCTATATTGTGAGGATACGCCCGGAATTTGATTGCGGGTCATTTCTTTTACTGTTACCGGACTAAGCAATCGTACTCCGTTATAAATTCCGCCGTTAAGGAACATCTGGCCAAAAACAGCCAAATCCATAGCCGTTGAGTAAGCGCCGCCCCCCGCAGATACAGAATTCAAATTGTATTCACTGTCTACCCATTCCGCGCATGCTGCCTCAGGGGCACGTCTAACTACTCTGTTCCGCACTTCCTTTGGCACACGATAATATGTATTTTCCATTCCAAGCGGTTTAAAAATAGTTTCCTTTACGAATACATCATAAGCTTGTCCACTAACACGCCGTATAATTTCACCCAATAGCTCATAACCATATCCACAGTAAGACATCACAGTACCTGGCTCATGGCTAAGTGGTGCATCATAACCGCCATTAACCTCAATTCCAGAGGTATGTGTCAACAAATGATGTACGCATACCTTTGTTTTGTTCTCCCCTGTAAATTCGGGGATGTAATCAGAAACCGGCCTGTTTAGGCCCACTTTCCCTTGTTCCACTAACATCATAATAGCGGTTGCAGTAAATAGTTTTGTGATGGAACAGAGTGGAAATATAGCATCCGCTGTTAAATCTGCTGCGTCTGCTTCAGGTCCGAATTTCCCATTCGCTTGATGGACCAGCAGCGTCCCCTTTCTCGCAGCAACAATAACTTGCGCAGGTGTGATATTGTCTTCAACCATTTGTGCGGCGGCTGTACGAATGCGCTCCACACCAAAAGCCGAGACACCCGCCTGTTCTAAAGAATTAAATACTAACCCTCTCATCGGTAGCCCTCCAATATGATTCATTTAATACATATATAAACTATTATACAAATATATTAAATAATCCTGCTAGTTTACTATTATCCTGTGACTGAATTGTTGAGTTTCTATTAACTATTTGCTAAAAAAACTAAAGCTGACCCCGGTTTCTCCCGAAAATCAGCTTCAGCTTAGTTTTTGCTAAGTTACCGCTACCTTAAAAGCATCCACATTAAATGTTGTCCCGTTGATGGATAATGTGGCATTGTAATAACCCCGATCGCCATTTGTTTTGCATTTATATTCCCCAGAACATCCACATACGAAAAATTTAGTTTTGTTGTAACCGGGATATATATTACTAAGCTTTCGGTAAAACAGATGTCCATGATGCGTAAAAATAGCTAACACCTTATCTCTCACTTTTGTAGGAATGGATGAAAAAAACTTATTCGTCTCCGATGCGCTTAATACATGGGTTGGGTCCACCGTAATCCCACTTACTTTGAGAGGCCAATGAAAATCTATAATATAATAAAAACTATCATCTAAATTTCTCAACAAATTTATACTACCCGGAGTAAACCGTCCAAGCGCACAATTAAGCCATACATACTTGACCTTCCCCTGCGTACCCGGAAAATTCATTTGACCTTCAACAGCACCTAAATATTGTGTGAATAAGGACTGTGTGCTTGCCTCCCAATTTCCTATAGATGCTTTATAAGGAATACTCCCAAGCGTGCTTGTTACCGTATCCTTGAAGTCCTTGTAGTAAGCATTCGCATTATTTCCATGATTAGCTCCCGCTTGCGTATTATCTCCTCCAAAAATAACAAATCTCTTATTCCCGTTATTCACAGCTTTAGGCAAAAGATTACTAAAAATGCTTGAGCTGTTTCCATACCCCACATGACTATCACCAATAACCGCAAAGTTAATGATTTGCGCTTTTGCTTTAAGAATTAAACTACGTTTAGGCTGCAGTCTGGAGGCAGGTCTTCTTTTCCTACTAGGTTTCACCTGTCTTTTCATCTTAGATTCACCTCTTTTAAAATGGATGAAGGATCATAGTAGTATTTATATTCGCTTGACCTTAGGGACTCTTGGACCAATGGATTCATCTAGGAGATTAGTTTCTCTTCTACTTTGTGGTCATTTATGCGGCTTGTCCCAAACGAGAGATGTTATAATTAGTCCCATAGAAGTGAAGAATATAATACCATTCATAGAATTATAGGTAACGGAGGCTTAAGATTTGAATAACGTAGTCCCAGAATGGGCGGAGTCCCATTTCCCTTTATATACCGCTGATAGTATTCAGTCGATGTATGGAACCTCAAATCTGCCAAGACTTCAGATTCATGAGCATTCAACCGTCCTACTAGCTATTGCTGCTGGCAAGGGTATGCTTGAGGTCAATCATCAGACTTATGAGCTAATGGAAGGCATTGTCGTCCTTCTCCCCGAGAATACTTACGCCTCTCTAATTACAAATCGCCAGCAGCCGCTTCATGCTTATAAGCTTTCAATCCGGATTCAAGAACAGACACGAGCACTGCCCTCCAGTGCTATGACGCGGACAAGCCAACTGACATCCAATTCAAATATGCTGTTGTTTCCTCATGAACCAGCCATTGTATCTAATATGAAGGAATTGTATCTTCACCGGTTGCCAGATCGTGAAATACGTCATGTGCAGAACCAGATCCTGTTCCATCAGATCCTTCTTCAATTGCTGGAGCAGCAGGAAACAAGATTTGAAGTGAGTGAGCAGCCCTCAATGGAACGCAGTATCACATACTTAGAGAATCACTTCAGTGAAAAAATATCACGTGAGCAATTAGCTGCAATTGCGGGTGTGAGCGGTTCACATTATTCAACGCTATTCAAACAATTCACGGGCTTTACCCCTAATGAATATCTGTCCAGGTTGAGAGTTCACAGAGCGAAGGAACTACTGCTTAATAGTTCAAGCACACTAAGAGAAATTGCTTTAAAGGTGGGCTACAAGGATGAGTTCTATCTTAGTCGGCGCTTTAAGCAGCAGACCGGCGCATCTCCTTCAGGCTATAATCTTATCCCTTTCCAACGTGTAGCGGTGATGCTCACTCCCTATGCCAGTCATTTGCTGCTGCTTGGCCTGGAACCTGCAGTTACCATTTCAGAGAGCAGCGAGTATTTAAATCTTTCTGACCAGGAACCACCACAGTCTATGAAATTCATCCATACGAACAGCTCGGCTGAGCAGATAAAAGCGTTATTACTGGAAGCAAACATTGAATTGCTTATTGCAGCCACACAACATCTGGAAGAATTCGGCTTGAACGCTGAGCAGCTGCGGGCGGTCGCTCCTATTGTTGAAATCTCTTGGCAGGAACTAGGATGGAAAGACCACTTGCGCTTGATCGGCCGTGCCATTCACCGTAGCGAACGTGCTGAGCAGTGGCTGGACGATTTTGAACAAGAGGAGCTGGAAGCTCGGGCCGTGGTGCAGCAAAGCGCGGTGGCTAACGAGATTGTAACCCTTCTGGTCATTAAACCAGATGGACTACTCGTATACGGGGCAAGAAATGTTGGGTATGTGATCTATCAATCGCTAGGTCTCAAGGCTCCTGCCTTGATTGAGGATCAAATAAATAAACTCGGCGACCAGTTTCATTCCCTTGTGATTGACGTCTCTGAGCTGGAGGCTTATGCCGGTGACCGATTGTTAGTCACTGTATTTCCAGACGCAAAAGGCTCCACTGCACACAGTGAAGAAATCTTCCACTCCTCTTATTGGAACCAGCTTTCTGCTGTGCAGAACAAGAAGATCCATCTGCTTAATCTGGATGAATGGGTGCCTTATAATCCAGTTTCCATTCGTTTGCAGCTTGGACGTGCGGTTGCATTATTCGAAGGCCAATAATAGTCCAAGTCTTTTTTCCAACAAAAAGGCATGGTTAGGCACATAAGTGATCCCTATAATGATTACAAATGCGAATGATTCTCATAATCAATCTATGGCACAGCCTGGGATTCATTAAATAATGGAATTATTCACGGAAACATAGTCATTAAAAGGGGAGAATTATTTAAATGAGAAAGATATTTATTCCGTTTGTACTTATTTTAGGGCTTGCCCTTAGTGCTTGTGGGGGAAATCAGGCGAAGAATGAGGTTAGTCCTACAAATAGCCCATCCTCGGCTCCTGCTGCGGAGTCAGAAAGTGCGACTTTTACTTATGAATCGGAAAATGGACCTGTTGAAGTTCCGACACATCCTCAGCGTGTCGTTGTCCTCACTCGATTTTTAACAGGTAATGTTATGGCTCTAGGTGTACCTGTTGTAGGCGTAGATGAAATGTCCAAAACCAATCCGCGCTTTGAAGAGCAATTGAAAGATGTAGAAGCTGTAAGTGATGAAAGTCTGGAGAAGATCATTGAGCTGCAGCCGGATCTGATTATCGGTCTCTCCGATATTAAGAACATCGATAAATTCAAGCAAATCGCACCAACGGTTACTTATACTTATAATAAAGTTGATTACTTAACCCAACAGCTGGAAGTCGGCAAATTGGTGAACAAAGAAAAAGAAGCCCAAGCTTGGGTAGATGACTTTAGTGCCCGCACCAAAAAAGCGGGTGAGGAAATCAGAGCGAAGATCGGCGAGGATGCAACTGTCTCTGTCATTGAAACCTTCAATAAGCAATTGTATGTATACGGGTATAACTTTGGCCGCGGAACTGAACTCCTCTATGGGGACTTCAAGCTCGGTATGCCGGAGACAGTAAAGGAAGGCACCAAAACAGATGGTTACGTGGCCCTCTCAACAGAAGTGCTGAAGGATTATCTAGGCGATTACGTTATTTTCAGTAAAAATGCGGATGAAGATAATTCCTTCCAGGATACAGAAATCTACAAGAGCATCCCAGCTGTCAAAAATAATCATGTTTACGAAGCTGATGCCAAAGCATTCTATTTTAATGATCCGCTTAGCTTAGAATATCAACTGGAATTCTTTGAAAAAGCTTTCTAGGAAAATAATAAAGATGACTACGAAGCAAACTTCCATTCCATTCTTTTATAAGCTGCTTGGTAGCGTGCTGGTAATGGTTATTTGCCTCGTGATCGCGATGTTATTCGGGGCTAAAGAAACCACCCTCCATGATCTGTGGCTTGCCATCACTTCAAGTTCAACGGCAGACAATGTCCTCATTCTTCGTGAGATCAGGCTGCCGCGTGAACTGGCCGCCATGCTGATCGGCGCCGCCTTTGCCGTATCCGGTGCTATTATGCAAGGAGTTACGCGCAATCCGTTAGCCGATCCCGGCCTGCTGGGGTTAACTTCAGGAGCTAATATGGCACTGGCGCTTACCTTCGTATTTATGCCGGGGCTGAACTATTTTGGCACCATGATTGCTTGCTTCTTCGGCGCTGCTCTGGGAGCCGTTCTGGTTCTTATTCTCGGCTCCGTGCGCCAAGGTGGCTTGTCTCCGATCCGTATCGTACTCGCTGGTGCTGCGGTATCTGCATTCCTATATGCTATCGCAAGTGGTGTCAGCATTGCCTTCAAGATATCCAAAGATGTATCCATGTGGACTGCCGGTGGGCTTATCGGCACAACTTGGGGCCAGCTTCAGGCCATTGCACCTGTGATCCTCATCGGGATCGTGGTGGCATTAATATTTTCTAACCAGCTGACTATTCTTAGCTTGAGTGACGAGGTAGCGATCGGATTAGGACAAAACCTTGTTTTGGTTAAAGGGATTCTGTTCACGCTCATTATTCTGCTGACTGGCGCATCGGTCGCTCTAATTGGGGACATGGCTTTTGTAGGGCTAATGATTCCGCATATTGTCCGCAAAATAGTCGGCACCGACTACCGCTATATTCTGCCGATTTCAGTATTCACTGGGGCATCCTTCATGCTACTTGCAGATACGATTGGACGTACAATCCATGCCCCTTATGAAACGCCGATAGTTGCTGTCGTGGCTATGCTAGGACTGCCTTTCTTTTTGTTCGTTGTTCGTAAAGGAGGACAAACACTCTCATGATTTCCTCTGCTCCAGTACGAAAACAACGTCTTATCCTCTGGGTATGCACCGGACTGATCCTGCTTACGGCTATTGCCAGTATGGGAATCGGCTACTCTTCCCTGTCTTTTGACAGGCTGCTTCCCGTTCTCTTCGGTCATGGAACCTTTAAAGAGGACTTTGTATTATTTTCTGTGAGACTGCCACGTATTCTAATTACGCTACTGGCAGGAATGGCCTTGGCCTTATCTGGGTCGATTCTGCAAAGTGTTACCCGAAACGATCTAGCAGACCCCGGTATTATTGGGATTAACTCCGGGGCAGGTGTGGCTGTCGCTGTATTTTTTCTCTATTTCCCGGTTAGCGTTGGAACCTTCATTTATGCGTTGCCGCTGGTTGCTTTTATAGGGGCTATAATTACGGCAGCATTAATTTATCTTTTTTCATATAGTCGGACTAGAGGGCTTGATCCTATTCGGCTAGTTTTGGTCGGGGTCGGATTTTCCCTAGCGCTGTCGGGAGTTATGATCGTAATCATTTCATCCGCAGATCGTGCCAAAGTTGATTTTATCGCAAAATGGATTGCCGGGAATATTTGGGGTACAGATTGGCCCTTCATTTGGGCTTTACTGCCTTGGTTATTACTGCTAGTTCCCTTTACCCTGTACAAATCGCTGCGACTCAATCTGCTCAGTCTGAGTGAGGTATCAGCCATTGGTGTCGGTCTGAATCTGGAGCGCGAACGTATCGTCCTGATTCTTGTCGCCGTCGCAGCTGCCGCCTCCGCGGTATCCGTAACAGGTGGAATCGCTTTTATCGGATTGATGGCACCACATATTGCGAAATCGTTGGTCGGTCCGCGCAATCAGATGTTTATTCCCGTCGCAGTATTGCTGGGTGGCTGGTTGCTTCTGATCGCGGACACCGTTGGCCGCAATCTCGTCTCCCCTGATGGCATCCCGGCTGGGATCATGGTAGCGTTGATCGGCGTACCTTATTTCGCTTATTTATTGATTAAGAAATAAATAAGCATATAGAAAAATCAAAAAGAGGTAACTCAGAAGCCATGAATGGCTATTGAGTTACCTCTTTTAGTTAGAACACTCATTATTAAATCTTCATATCCTTACCCGTATAGTCTACAAACATGAATTGACCTTCCGGTATAGTCCGCTTCTCGATCAAGTCCATGATGCCCTCAGCACTTTGGGTCGGATTCGTTGGCGCCTCTGCCCCGCCCATATCCGTATGCATCCAGCCGGGATGTACGCCGAGTACTTGTACCCCGCGTTCTTTTAAATATACATGCAGCTGCTGTGAGAACATATTAAGTGCCGTTTTGGAGATGGAATAAGGATAGTCTCCGGAATAAGCATTAGTAATGCTGCCTGCTTCCGACGATATGTTGATGATCGAAAGCTCGGGTTCAGTGAGTAGCGGCAAGAAATGCTTAACCACTCGCATCGGTCCATAAAGATTAATATCCATCGTGGTAAGCATATCTTGGAAATCCAGCTCTTCAATCTGTGTGTCCCTTGCAGTCAGTACGGCCGCATTATTGATAATGGCACCAAGCGTCCGGCCTTGTCCTTGCAGATTTGCAGCAATTGCCGCGATTCCTTCTTCATCCGTCACGTCCAGCTGGGCCACAGTCAGCTTCTCCCCGTAGGTCGCAGCGAGCTGAGACAGTGCTGTTTGTTCCTGATCGGGACGGCGAACCCCGGCAATGACTCCATGCCCCCGCTTCAATGCCTCAGCCGCCAGCTCATAACCTAGTCCACGTCCGGCACCAGTAATTAGAATATTCACTATACATCCTCTCCTTTATCTTTATCTTTATCTTTATCGTTCTCCAGCAGCTCCACAATCACCTTTAACTCCTTGAACGTGTCCATATAAGCATAACGCCCCCCGGTATACTCGCCCTTTTGCTGGAGTGGGAACCCTTTGCCTTCGAGCAGCATAATCTTCTCCTTCATTCCTTCAACCACAAAAGCAATATGATGAGGTCCCTCACCATGTTCATTCAAATAATCACGCCATGTACTGGGCTGCTGGTCTGGCTCAATCAGTTCAAGCTGCAGGGAGCCCATATCAAAAAAAGCCAACTTCCCCCGCGCCACCGTCGCCTCGCCATTATACCGAGTCTGCGCCTGATCTTCTGTATCTGTAACGATAATTTCCGGCTTTTCCAGTCCAAAAAACTCCGCATAAGCCGTGCTTACCTTTTCAACATCATTCACCAAAATTCCAATCTGCGTAACAAAATGATTCCCCAGCCATCCTGACATGTACCCTACCTCCCATTTGTCTGACAAGTCCACCATACCGATTCTTTGAAAAGGCTGTCAAGCCCGAAAAGAAATCGCTCCGGGCCAATGAAAATTATCCAGAGAAAGCTCAGCCGACTTCGGCACTATCAAAGGCATTTTTGCCTCTCTTTCCTCCAAATCGCACACTTTCGTCGCTATCAAAGGCATTTTTGCCTCTCTTTCCTCCAAATCGCACACTTTCGGCGCTATCATGGGCATTTTTGCCTCTCTTTTCTCCAAATCGCACACTTTCGGCGTTATCAAAGGCTTTGTGGCCTCTCTTTTCTCCAAATCGCACACTTTCGGCGTTATCAAAGGCTTTGTGGCCTCTCCCGATGCCGCAACTGGTTAAGAATACTCGGTTAGTAATATTACTTTTTGTTTCGGTTAATCACCAATTCGGTTATAGAATGAAAAGTTTAAATTAACAAAAGGGGTGAGGAACGATGGACCATAGAAAAAGATCACGCCTGATGCAGCAGTTTATTTTTGTCGGGCCAACTTCCTTGTTTTTCTTTATTATTGTGCTGATTCCTTTCTTTTTGGGACTCTATTATTCATTTACCAGCTGGAACGGAATCTCGCGGCATGTCGAGTGGACCGGACTACGGAACTATCTACATATTTTCACCAAGGATCCTTCCTTTCTTAATTCATTCTGGTTCACGGCGAAGTTCACTTTCTTCGGTCTAGTGCTGACCAATCTGCTTGGCTTCGCACTCGCTTATGTGCTGACGCGCAAACTGTTCACACGTAATGTCCTGAGAACTGTATTTTTTGTACCGCATGTCATTGGCGGACTTTTGCTCGGGTTTATTTGGCAGTTTATTTTTGTCAGAGGATTCTCCTCTATCGGGCAGGCCACCGGCTGGTCCTTCTTTAATCTTCCCTGGCTAGGCACCGGAGGGACAGCATTCTGGGCGATTGTTATCGTATTTGTCTGGCAAAATGCGGGATATCTGATGGTGATTTACATCTCTGCTATCAACAATGTTCCCCAAAGCCTAATTGAAGCGTCCAAAGTGGATGGAGCCGGACGTTTTCAGGCCTTGCGCCATGTCACTCTTCCACTGGTCATGCCTGCTGTAACTGTCTGTCTATTTCTATCTATCTCCTGGTCCTTTAAGCTGTTTGACCTCAACCTGTCGCTGACCAAAGGTGGACCCTTTAAAGCTACCGAATCTGTAGCCTTGAATATTTACAATGAAGCCTATACCATCAGCAGGTTCGGAATGGGCTCGGCTAAAGCGATGGTTTTCTTCGTCATCGTGGCCGTGATCTCCCTACTACAGGTTAGAGCAACCAAGAAAAGAGAGGTGGAGCTGTAATGGAGACTACCGCCAAGAAATTTAATGTCCCCCTGCTTCTCATCGAAGTGATTGTAATCCTGCTGGGACTTCTATTTTTAGTGCCCTTTTACTTTTTACTGGCTAACTCAGTGAAAAGCTATAGTGAAATACTTTCTGACTCTGCTGCGCTGCCTTCAGCACTCCAGTGGAGCAACTACGCGGAAGCTTGGAAAGCTACCAATTTCCCTCGCGCCTTCCTGAACTCTTTTATCATCACGGTGATTAGTAATGTTCTGCTAGCGTTCCTCTGCTCTATGTGCGCTTACAAAATGGTCCGCAACAACAGCTTGTATAACCGTGTGCTCTATATTGCATTAGTAGCCGCCATGGTTATTCCATTTCAATCTATTATGATTCCGCTGGTGCAGGTCGTCAGCGGTTTGGGCGTCATGGATTCAACCGCCGGTTTGATTTTAGCATATCTTGGGTTTGGCGCCCCGATGACTGTTTTTTTATTCCACGGCTTCGTTAAATCGGTACCTCTCGATATCGAGGAGGCCTCAAGAGTAGATGGCAGCAGTCCTTATGGTACCTTTTTCCGGATTGTACTTCCGCTTATGCAGCCGATTATCGTCACCGTCATCATACTGAATACCCTGTGGATCTGGAATGATTACTTGATGCCATCGCTTATTCTGCAGGATCCGGTGCTTCGCACCATTCCCATCGCCACTTATAGCTTTTTCGGACAATATACGAAGCAGTGGGATTTGGCGCTTCCAGGACTTGTGCTCGGGATTACGCCGGTGGTCATCTTTTTCCTAGTGATGCAAAAATATATTATTGAAGGCATTGCCCAGGGCTCCGTGAAGGGCTAATGATACATGTTGCTTTCAGCCAGAGAGGATGAATGAATATGAGAACAAAACGTGGAATTCTCCTCGCATGCTCCCTGCTGCTGGCTGCCCTGACAGCCGGTTGCGGACGCAGCAGCGACAATGCAGATGGAGTCAAAACCGTACACATCTACCAGTTCAAGGTTGAAATATCTGAAGCGCTGGCTTCGCTCAAGACCGAATTCGAGAAAGAACATCCCGATATTAAGCTTGAGGTGCAAAGCGTGGGTGGCGGGACCGATTATGGCGCCTCGCTGCGTGCCAAATTCTCTTCCGGAGATGAACCGGATATCTTTACCATCGGCGGCAACAATGAACGTGATATGTGGCTGGAATATCTGGAGGATCTGAGCGGCGAAGCTTGGGCCAAGGATGTAAAGCCACTCGCAGCAGAACAAATGACTATAGATGGCAAGCTGTATGGGATGCCGATGAATCTGGAAGGATACGGCTTTATCTATAATAAGGATCTATTTAAAAAAGCCGGAATCACTGAGAAGCCATTGACGCTAACCGCTCTACGCGAAGCCTCCGAGAAGTTAAAAGCGGCAGGCATCACACCTTTTGCGAATGGTTACCAAGAATGGTTCGTGCTTGGCAATCATAATGTAAACGTGCCTTTCGCCCAGCAGCCTGATCCAGAGGCATTCATCGCCGGACTTACAGACGGTTCCAAAACCTTCGCCGGAGACCCTATTTTCTCCAAGTGGATCGATCTACTTGACCTTACTGTTGAGTACGGCAATAAGAACCCGCTCTCAACCGACTATAATACACAAGTCACTATGCTAGCGAGCGGCGAAGCTGCGATGATGCAGCAGGGTAACTGGACACAAGGGCAGATCGACGGCATCGATCCCAATCTAAACCTTGGCATCCTGCCCATGCCCATTGACGACACTCCCGAAGACAACGACAAGCTTTATGTAGGCGTACCCAGCAATTGGGTTATCAATAAAAACTCTCCCGTTAAGGAGGAGGCCAAGGTCTTCCTGAATTGGCTCGTCACCTCCGAGACCGGAAAAAAATATATCACTAAGGAATTCCAATTCATCCCTGCGCTCGACAACATTAAGGGAACCGAAGAAGATCTTGGAGCACTAGGTGCTGAGGTGCTGGCTTATACCGATAAAGATCAAGCGCTGACTTGGAACTGGACCCGCCTGCCGAACGGGATGCCACAGGAATTATCCAGCAGCATTCAAGGGTATCTCGGCGGTAAGCTGACCAAAGAAGGGATGTTGAAGGAATTCCAAATCAACTGGGATAATCTCAGTGTGCAGTGATTTACCTGCTCTAGATACAACAAACAGCCGCGCAACGATGCGTGGCTGTTTGCGCTTGTTCATTTAATTCCTCTCCGTTCATTAGTCGGAACCCGTTGCTAGTTCGCACGCAGCATGCTAATTTGTCTGGCAAGATACACAGGCGTATAGGGCATGTCATCTCGGAGCCAAGAAATAACCGTGCCAATTAGAGCTGCTGAACCGTACCAAACGGCAATGTCCTTTTGTATCGGTACCTTTGAATGATCAACGGCCCCCTCCTTTTTCTTCTGGTGTGCAGAAATGATTTCCGCCATCAAATTAAACAGGCGATCTGTAAAAATCGGGCTTCGTTTCGATGTGAGTATGACTTTGTAGAATTTTGCATTTTCCGCAATATGCTTAAGCAGACTCTCTAATATTCTCAGATTCTCTTCATCAACCGATTCATCATGGTTGCCATCGTTGTTCACCACTTGTAGAATGTCCTCCACCATCTCATCCGCCATCTTTTCTAACATATCCGGGAGATCCCGGTAGTGCAGATAAAAAGTAACACGATTGATTTTAGCCCGCTCTGCAATACGGTTTACGGATATTTTCTCAATATCCATTTCCTCAAGCAATTCAATTACAGCATCTCTAAGCAATTGACGTGTCCGAAGTACCCGGGGATCTGTACGTTGCGTTGTGTTATTCATCTTCTACTCTCCAATCTTTTACTTTCATATTGTAAGCTACATATTTTAGATAATTGTTGTTTTTTTAAAAGAAAAAACTACATTTTCACAAAGAATGTAAACTACTTTACATTTTTTCGCAAATTGTTGCTTGATTACATGAAAATTTCATTTATAATCTAATTCATGCATTGTAAACTATACAACACACTGTAAATTTAGTCCATGATCGACGAGTTGAAAGGATGGAGTGGAGTGAGTACAAAGAGAGAAGTAACAAGCAGTTCCGTGAAAAAGGGCCCCATCTTATTCATTATGATTTTGGGCGCCTTTCTTGCGACACTGAATCAAACGGTAATGAGCGTTGCCGTTCCGGAGTTAATGCATGATTTTAATATCTCGGCGGCTACAGCTCAGTGGCTGACAACGGGGTATATGCTCGTTAATGGTGTTCTAATTCCAATTACAGCTTATCTAATGCAACGGTTTACGACGCGGGAGCTTTTTCAAGCTTCTATGTTTATATTTTTGGCTGGAACGATCGTATCGGCCGTCGCGACAAACTTCCCTGTTCTGTTGACCGGGCGTATGATTCAGGCAGCTGGTGCCGGGATTATTATGCCACTGCTCACGAATGTCATCTTGACCCTGTTCCCTCCTGAAAAGAGAGGGGCTGCCATGGGGATGGTAGGGTTAGCCATCATTTTCGCACCTGCGATTGGACCTACTCTGGCTGGATATATTTTGGAACATTATTCTTGGGAGACAATGTTTTATGGCATGATTCCTTTGACCGTCATTGTAATCATATGCGGATTTATTTATTTAAAAAATATATCGGAACGCATCTTTCCCAAGTTGGACATTGTTAGCGTAACTCTTTCTACCATCGGTTTTGGAACCTTGCTGTATGGCTTCAGCCGCGCTGCCAGTGCGGGTTGGTCGAGCGCAGAAGTGTTATTGTCTTTAGCAGCAGGTGTGCTTTCCCTTGGCTTGTTTACTTGGAGACAGTTGGCTTCCCAAAATCCACTGCTTGATCTCCGGGCCTTTAAATACAATATGTTCTCCTTAACAACTGTCATCAGTATCGCAGTTACAATCGTGATGTATGCGGATATGATGCTGCTACCTTTGTACCTGCAGAATGCCCGCGGTTTTACAGCGATGGAGTCCGGCTTGTTGCTACTTCCTGGTGCACTCGTAATGGGATTGTTGATGCCGGTAACCGGCAAGCTGTTCGACCGGTTCGGGGCAAAATGGCTCGCTATTATCGGTCTTCTGATTACAATTGCAACGACTCTAAGCTTTGTAAATTTAACAGACTCAACCAGCTACATGTATCTGGTATACATGTCAACAGGCCGCCGGATCGGGATGGCTTTGCTCCTCATGCCTATACAAACTCTGGGTCTAAATCAACTCCCCGCCAAGCTTAGTGCGCATGGTACAGCGATTTCGAATACCATTCGACAAGTAGCTGGCGCCGTTGGGACTTCCCTGCTCGTCACCGTAATGACAAGCCGTACTACAACGCATATGAAGGATATGCTGGCCTCTGGCAGTACACAGAACGGAACACAGGAACATATGATTATGGAAGCATCCATTCAAGGGATCAATGATTCCTATCTAGTGATTGTGGGAATTGGTATCCTCGGTCTGCTGCTATCTTTCTTTATTAAACGTGTTGGGCAAGCGCCTGACCCTGAGCAAGAACCCAAGGTGAAGCTCAAAAAAATCATTGCCAAAGAAGCTTGATATAAAAGTTATCAGCACTGTGTAAGCCTCATAAAAAAAGAGATCAACGATGAATAACATCGTTGATCTCTTTTTCTGCTAACTTGCATAACTATTTCAGTTTAAAATAGATGGATCTTTTGTCGGACTCAAGCTTACTATCGTTTCTATAAAGAATAAGGGTGTTCTCCTTGCCTTTGATTATTGGCAGAACAACTTTACCCGAAGCTTCAAAAGAACCCGGTTTACTTGGGGTGACTTCAGGAAAATCAGCCAACAGCTTTTCGATATTTTCTCCGAGAGATCCCTCAAAATAATCACTAGAGCCACCAATATAGTATTGTCCACTGGATGTTTCTACCCCCCAAATGGTAGGTGTAAAACTTGAAAGGAACTTCCGCCCTTGGTCCTCACTACCTTTTACAAGAGTGGCGTTTTTCACCTTAAGCGTTACATCAAGCAGGACATAATCTACAGCTACATCGGGATCAGTGACATGTTCCTCAAACCCAAGAGCATGTAATTGTCCGAGAGTAGTCGACGTAACCTTATTGATAGTGAAAGTATATTGAGCAGATGTTGAATCACCCTTAGGGCTATAATTGTTATCAAGGTCCGTATAAGTAAAAGAAGTACCCAACTTCACTGCATCTGCAAACGAAGCGCCGCTGTTACTGGAAGTCGTAGCGGAAGATGATGCAGCAGGCTTTGGTGTTGCTTGCGGAGTGGGCTCGGTTGCAGGCGGAGTAGATATGGTTGCCGGCTTCGCAGTAGCTTGTGCAACAGTATTGTCCTTATCCGGGACAACGGATGTAGATGTTCCGCCGTTCGCCGATGTGATCACAACAGCTTGACGACTGTTATCCCATTTCACGGTTGCCCCCAGTGCTTCAGATACAGCCTTGGCGGATACATAGCTATGTCCCTCATAGATAATTGGGTACATTGTTCCTTCACTACTTGACAGGTTCACTTTCTGATTATCCACTTCAATGCTGATGGCCGCATTCTGATATGCAGAAATCTTCTTCAATGTCGTGTCTGCATAAGCGACTGCACCCACAGCCAACAGCATTGAGCTAACTGTAATAATTGACATGACTTTTTTGCTTGTTACCTTTAGCATCTTACACTCTTCTTTCATGTTTATGTATATGAATCTCGAAAATTATATCACTTTATATCGAATTTTGTAAATATTGGAATGATAGGATATTCGTTCTTTATTTGTGAATACTTAAAAAAGACACATTTCCATTCTCCAACGCCAAATTCCCCCTCAAAATGGTCGATATTCTGGTAAGCCTTAATAACTATGACCTTGTTGCTAGAGTCTGATAATATTTGAAAAAAGATAGACTTTCTTTTCGTGACATTTTTTTTCCTTTTCAGCTCCAACTCAACGGAACATACACAAAAAAATCGCTGCCCCTCTCCGCAAGGAGGTGAGCAGCGATGCTTAATACAGAAGAATGCAAGGGATGGTTGCACACGTATTTCCACTCTTCAGACTAAATATGACCTTGAGACAATTCAGACTTTTTTTCTGTGATGCCGGGACTACAGCTTCCAGATACGGTACAGAATGACTGCCGCTTCAGCACGGGTAAGCGTATC
The DNA here is from genome assembly GCF_037992965.1 of Paenibacillus sp. FSL E2-0190. NCBI lineage: Bacteria > Bacillati > Bacillota > Bacilli > Caryophanales > Paenibacillaceae > Paenibacillus > Paenibacillus sp. FSL E2-0190. The sequence continues at coordinate 1,700,102 of NZ_CP150306.1, read as the reverse complement.
GTTCGGCGCAATTCTATTATTCTTTCCGTTTACGACTCCGGATTGGATCAACAATGATGCGCTGTCTTTTGCGTAGCTGGAAATACTTGCTTCATCAAGATAAGCAGCAGCTACAACGCCGCTCGCCTTAACTTGCTTACCGGCTGCCGCCAGCGCTCGTGCTGTCAGCACCATCATATCTTGTCTGGAGATATTGCTATTGGGTCTAAACGTATCATCTTTAAAACCTGTAGCAATTCCCAATTCCTTCGCGATGACCAGTTCATCATAATAGTAGTCTGTCTTTTGGACATCGTTGAACATTATTGCACTTTTACCCGTTCTCTTCAGTTCAAGCGCTCTTACGAGGAGAGTAATGAAATCCGCTCGTTTGATTGAATCTGCAGGTGAAAAGCTGTTCGTGGACGTTCCTTTGATGATATCGCGAGCCGCCATAACGTCTATAGCTTGTTTGGCCCAAGAAAGATTCTGCAGATCTCCGAAGTTTTTCTTTACGAAGGTTACTGCATAAGTGCTGAAGTGGGTTGTTTGAAAGACAACCGTTTGGCTTGCAGCATCATATCGGCCATTCGAAACCGGCAGTACGTTGCCTTTGCCATCGATGTACCAAACGACGATAAGCTCCGGATGGCTTAGCTCCTCCGCTGTCGGCACGTAAGGAATGGCTACCGTTACAGGTGCTTTAGGGTTATTCCAAGGAATAACTTTGTCACCTGCTACTACGCTTAGACCGATAATTGGACGGTTGCCAATCATATTGCGGGTAGCTGCTTCCAAGCTGTCCGTGGTGACTTTACTTATTCGTATAGATACTTGCTCAGCATTATCTGTTATGTTGGACAGCATATTGCTTGGAATTTGAATTGTGGCATTTTCCGTCTTAAGCCATAGTTCAAAGTTTTCTTTCCCCGTTAGGCTTTGGGTCGGTAATTGTATATCATACCCTTTCCCGTCCGTTTGCTTTGGCACTTCAATGATAATTTGTTTCTTGCCGTTTGCCGCTACAGTAGCCTGCTCAAGCGCTTTTTTCATGTTGTCGCTGGAGATCGTACCTATAACCCGCCCGTTATCGGACTTTACCTCCAGTTTAATCGTAACAACACCATCTTTGTTTGTAATGGCTCCAGGCTGTGGAGTTGATACTACATTACCCGAGTTACTGCTACCCGTTGGCGCATTTGTTGGTGCTGGCGTCGCTGTTGGAACAGGTGTCGGGGTTGCCGATGGTTCCGTTGGGTTTGTTGGATCGGTTGGATCGGTTGGATCGGTTGGGTCAGTTGGATCGGTTGGGCTCGTTGGTGTCGGTGTCGGTGCTGTTGTCGGCGTTGGAGTGGGTTCCGGCCCCGTAGATTTACCCTTTAGAGTAAGCACACCATAAACGGATGTGTCCATATATCCAGTTCCGCTCGTATCGTTCCACGCCGCGACACTTTGACGTGAGCCCTCTTTAGCGTCGTTGATCTGTACATCGAAACCAAGCTTTTTATCGTTGTCCGGAGTGATCCCTTGAAGTGGAATCTTCACTTCAACCGTATAGTTGGTTCCGGAAATCTGGGTTGCCGATTCAAAGCCGGCTGCGATACTTGCAGGATTAAATGAAGTTTCGTTGTCAAAATTGATTCTGTACTGGCCGTCATCATCTTGATAGAACGTCGTTTTCCCATTATTTTGGTCCACGAAGATTTCGACCGAATCCTGTTCATGTGCATTCACACTGCTCTTATCAAGCTGTGTATCACTCACCTGGATCAGGACATATAAATTTTGATCATCCCAGAGTGCTTTTGCCACTCCACTCGCTCCTTGCCAAGCGGTTTGATACCGATTGACCGGAATCTCAGCGGTCTGGCTCCAGATCTCGTCAACTGTTCCGTCTATAACAGGTGCAGCAAATTTAGCGGTAGATTGATTGGCTTCTACTGTTTCAGGCTCATGCTCTTCAATGAAGGTATCAGGATCGATAACGCCATAGTAAGCTGGCTTGGCTTGCAGATTTTTATCGAATAACAACGGATTGGATGAAGCTCTCCAGCTTGTGTTATCATCCATTCCCCAGAAGGTAACACGTTTGATAGAATCAGCGTGATCCCTGAAGATATTTAACAACTGCGCATATAGATAGCCCTGCGCATTAGCAAGCTTTTCAGAGAGCTGATAGTTGGTTCCGGCCTGAATGTCCAGCTCAGTTATGCTTACTTCGACACCCAAGGAAATGAACTTTTCCAAGGAAAGCTTCACATTCTCTGGGTTCGTATTAATGCTGTAGTGCCCCTGCATACCAACACCGTCGATAAGCAATTTGCCAGGGTGAGTCAGCAGGTACCTATCATTGATTTCTTTGACCATACTGTAGATGGCTTGCGCTTTATTCTGATTATCTTCGTTATAATCGTTGTAATAGAGCTTAATATCCCAATCTGGATGCGCGTCCAATACTTCTCTTGCCGCCAGGAAGGCTTGCTCTACGTAATCTGCTCCAATGGCACTTTTCCATGGGGCGGATCGCAGCGCTGTTTTCCAATCTGTTGGGTTGGATGGATTATCGCTCATCGCCTCGTTTACAACATCCCAAGAGATCACCTTGTCACCAAAATGCTCCATAACGGTTTGGATATGGGTCTGCAAATTCACAAGAGCTTCATCCCGTCCCAAGGGGATTGTGTTGTTAGCTGCGTCTGTTGTTGTATTCAGCCATGCAGGCGATTGTTGATGCCATACCAACACATGTCCATGCATCTGCATGCCCTCAGCCAGTACTTTATCTACAATTGTATCTGCCGCGATAAACGTGAAGTTGTCCTTAGTAGGCTGCAACGCGTCCGGCTTCATGGCATTACCTGCCGTAGCAACATTGTGATGCATTTTCAAAAGCTCAAGTCTGACACCTTCCAGATCCTCAGCGGTTATCGCATTTCCGATCAGAAAATCATTCTGATAAGCATCCTTAATCGGTATAAGATCTTTTTCGATATCTACCGGGCCAGAGCCTACCTTTTCAAAATTAATATCATCAATATAAAAAGAGGCCGTGCTATTACTGGAGCTTTCCACATAAATGGTCAAATACTCACTGCTTACATTGTTATAACGGTAGGATCCCTCAAACTGAATCCAGCCATCGCTTGCACTGATGGTTTTAGGTGCGAGCTGCACATAATTGGCGCTGCTGCCATTGCCAACCTGCGTGGACAGCTGGAGCTGCGAGCTTGCAGGCTGGATCAGCTTGACCCATAACGAAATTTTATATTCGTAGCCTTTGTCCACATACTTCTCCACACGTAATGTCGGCCCATGCCATGTACTGGTTCTTCCCTCAACCTTCAAAGCGTATGAACCATCATCCGTATGGTTCGCTTCATTAGTAACCGTAAGCGTTTCTGTACCTGCCCTGCCTTCAAAACCACCTGCCGTTTGATCCTCAAAAGTAACAGTGGTAAAAGGTAAAGCTGGGTCTCTAGGTGTTTCTGGTGTTGGAGTTGGCTCTACTGTAGCCACCTTTTCTGTGACCAATACATCCCCAATGTAGAACGGAACCGTTTTCCCGTCATCATTGGATTGAACGCGCAGTGTCGTATCTTTGTCCGTATCCACGGTAAATTCTTTCTTCAATATGACCGCTTGGCCTGCTTCATAATTCACATTTGCCAAAAGAGCATAGCTGCCTATCGCTTGAAGATAAGCTTGGGCACCGCTGGGTACAATCACATCAGCGTCTACATACACGGATGCAGTTACCGTGTAGGTTTTGCCGTTCTCTAGGCCCATGTCGCTGAATTTAAAATCAGCCGCGTCCCAGTTATTCGCTCTGTTGCTTACATATAAAGCTGCCCCGTCAGCATTGCCCGCAAAAACCTTTCCGGTGACAGGGGTTAGGTTAGCGCTGCCTGATTGTGAGGCTAAACCTTTGCCACTCGCAAAAGTTTCGTGATAGATTTCTTTATCCGTTTCCGTCACTGCTTTTTTTGCTGTAATGAGAAGCTCCCCAATGTAGAACGGAACCGTTTTCCCGTCATCATTGGATTGAACGCGCAGTGTCGTATCTTTGTCCGTATCCACGGTAAATTCTTTCGTCAATATGACCGCTTGGCCTGCTTCATAATTCGCATTTGCCAAAAGAGCGTAGCTGCCTATCGCTTGAAGATAAGCTTGGGCACCGCTAGGTATAGTAGCATTAGCATCCACATAAACGGTTGCAGTCACCGTGTAGGTTTTGCCGTTCTCTAGGCCCATATCGCTGAATTTAAAATCAGCCGCGTCCCAGTTATTCGCTCTGTTGCTTACATATAAAGCTGCGCCGTCAGCATTGCCAGTAAAAACTTTATCATTCACAGGTGTAAGGCTAGCACTGCCTGCTTGAGCTGCAATCCCCTTGCCACTCGCAAAAGTTTCATGATATACCGTTACCCTATCTGATGATACTGTCGTATCCTGCGCCGCAGCTTCAGTAACCGGAGCGATCCAGCTTGTCGGAATAAGCAAGGCAGCTGCGAGTAAGATCGAGATTACTTGTTTAAGCATTCTACTCATTTAATGCATTCCTCCTCTAGTGATTTTCATAAAAATCAGTTAATGACCTACCTTATTAGCACCAGCCCTATATTCCCACGCTAATTTCCTTACCTGCTAAATCCTTAATTTCAACAGTGGTACAATCATCTCGAAGAGCAGTAGAACATCATCACAAATGAATCTTTTTACTTACAGATCCCCTCCTTATATGTAAACGCTTTCATATCTACTCACACTATTTTACAGCCTCGCTGCTACGCACTACTACGCTAATATTAAAGGTGTTACCCCCCATAATTATAGGAAAACATAGGTATGATTAAAGATTCTACAAATTTAACCCAAAAAGAAAACCCCACTTACGGACCGTTGAACGTAACGGAAGGTAACGGGGAATTGGTTTGTTAGTTGTTCTGCCGCATAATTAAATGGTCTGTTTGGATAACGCTCCAAAATATTCTACAACTACCTCCCGAAATTCCAAAGCGGCCTGAGAAATGTACCGACTCCTGTGCCACAATAAAGCTATCTCCCTTTCCAATTCGTGATTCTCTACTTGGAGGTATTGGATATCTTCCCGTGAATTCCGTGCCGTGCTTGGTATGAAAGCTAAGCCAATTTCAGCTTCCACAAGAGTGCTAAGCCTTGCGGGTTCATCTCCCTCATACACATATTTAGGCACAAATCCAACTGATTTGCATACAGAGTCTATTAAATCGCGAGTACCATAGCCACTCTTTACACCAACAAACCACTCATCCCTTAGCTCTATCAAAGTTACGCTGCTTCGATTGGCCAGCCGATGCCCCTTTGGAACAGCCACAAGAATTGGATCGATAAAGACGATTTGACATTCGATGTCATCCCCTTTTATTGGAGGTGAGGATAAGCAATAATCAACTTCTCCTCTATTAAGAAGTGTAACCATTTCCTGCGTGGTTAGCATTTGCACATGGTATTGAATATCAGGCCGCTTTTTCCGAAACTCTCGCAGGATATTGGGTAATGTGCTTGCGGTCGTCACCGCTAATTCGAGTGTGCCATGTTCAGGACTGGATAAATCGCTAAGCTCCTGTTTTCCCTGCTCCAATTCAAACAATGCCCTTTCAGCTCGGCGAAGGAACCGGCTTCCGGACTCATTCAGTCGCAGCTTTCTTCCTACCCGATCGAATAAAAGTACCCCCAGATCCTCCTCCAAACGCTGAATCGTTTTGCTTAGTGAAGATTGAGTAACGTGTAGATTTCGTGCAGCTTCAGTCATATGTTCCAACCGAGCTACCGCGAGAAAATATTGCAGTTGCAAAAGTTCCAATTCGCACCTCCGTTCATTCCCTCAAGTCAATGAGATCATAACATAAAATGCGTTGGAATGAATAATCGATTTCAAGTACGATGACATTAATAAGCTTTAGGGGGATTTAAAATGAGTGTTCGCAACAGGTGGTTAATGATTTCAGTAGGTCTGGGGATTTTATTGAACCCTTTAAATTCTTCGATGGTATCTGTGGCTATTCCAAGGCTGCAAAATGTATTCCAGCTTGACTATACAGGTGTTTCCTGGATTATTTTTTCTTTTTACATTGCAAGTAGCATCGCTCAACCTGTCATGGGAAAGGCCAGCGATTTATTCGGCCGGAGGAAAATATTTCTTACCGGGCTTGTCGTATCCTTCATTGCAGGTTTATTAGCTCCTTTCTCCCCAAACTTTGGCTGTCTCATCGTGTTCCGTATTGTGCAAGCCATTGGAACTAGCATGATGGTTGCCGTTGGAATGGCCATTGTGCGGATTCATATTACGGAGAAACAAGCGACCGCACTATCTGTTTTATCCATCTTCCTATCCGGCGCGGCAGCAATTGGTCCCTTTATTGGCGGGGTTATTATTCACTGGTGGGACTGGCCAGCTATCTTTTTCGTCAATATTCCATTCGTGGTCGCTAGCTTTCTATTATCTTGGAGGCATATCCCCAAGGACGAACCGTCAACAACCGTTACCCGGGGAATGTCCCTGCGCAAATGGTTTGATTTGATTGATGCGTCAGGAATCCTGCTCTTCACTGTGGGGCTGATTGCCGTGCTCCTTGGATTGCTTTCAGCAAAATCATCCGGACATATCTCATTAATACATGTCATTACCTTGCTAACAGGACTCGTTCTGCTAGGAGTATTCGTCCGGCATGAGCTAACAGCGGCATCACCCTTTATTCCTTTACGTACATTTGCCAAATACCCGGCAATGACTTGGGTTAATGTTGAATTCATGCTCGTTAATGTACTTTTTTACTCACTCTTTTTCGGGATCCCATCCTACTTGCAAATGGTACGTCATGTCAGTGAATTCCAAACAGGAATTCTCATGCTAACGCTGGGATTATGCTCACTGATTACTGCTCCAATAGCAGGACGCTGGATCGATAGATCAGGACCCCGGCCAGCATTGCTAGTGTCCGGGGTCCTGATGACATTGGGATCAGTGTGGCTTGTGGCCTTAAATCAGTCTTCACCAGTTATCAGTGTATGTGTGGCTTTAGCTGCATTCGGTATTAGCAACGGATTGAACAATGTCGGCCTGCAAGCAGCCTTGTTCCAAAGTTCTCCAAAAGAAATAATCGGTGTAGCCTCCGGATTATTTAATACATCGAGATACCTGGGAACCATTCTCTCTTCATTGTTAATAGGTATCATAATGGGAGGTAAGTTTAGCTTCGAGGGATTTCAAGTCCTTGGGGTTATCCTCACGGTAATTGCATTGTCTTTGGTATTCATGAGTCGGAAGCACCGTGAGTCAGGGCAATTGCAGAAATCGGCTAATTCGGGCGCTAAAAAATAGGAAAGTGCAGACAAATAAGACCTGTCATCAGACGGGTCTTGTTTTGTTATTTTAATGCGTAGCCTCAGCTCTTTATGAGTTTTATTTAACTCTTCAAGGTGGGGATAAACTCGATTCATAAATAGGATAATAAATAAAGCGCCCATAGTAAACTTGTGCTCGGTGAGCCAAAAACATAATGAAGAAACCAGATTTACATATATTTTTCCGTCCAATTTCAAGCTCAAAAGACACATTTATAATGTGAAAACAGTTTCGGCAGCTCGATATTTTGAAACTTGTCCCGGGTTGAACCGTAATTTTTAAGAACAAAGACACAGCACAGCAGAGAGGAGCTATCATTAGTGGAATATTACCGCAACAATGTAGCCGACAGTTTACAGGATGTTCAGAGTTCAGCTAACGGGCTTACTTCGGCAGAAGTCGACAAACGTCTGAAAGACTATGGTTTTAACGAATTAAAAGGAAAGAAAAAAGATCCTGTTTGGAAGCTTTTTCTTGAAAACTTCAAAGACCCTATGGTAGTCGTACTGCTTATAGCGGCCATTGTCCAGATTGTTATGGGACAAGTTATGGAGTCGCTTATTATTTTCCTCGTGTTGATTCTCAATGCAGTTATAAGTGTCATCCAGACCCGTAAAGCGGAGAGTTCACTTGATGCCTTGCAGCAGATGTCAGCACCCGAGGCCAAAGTGCTGCGTGATGGAGAATTAAAAACCGTCCCGGCAAGGGAACTTGTACGCGGTGATATCGTATGGCTGGAAGCCGGCGATTTCGTACCCGCCGATGGCCGGATTATAGAATCGGAAAGCTTAAAAATAAATGAGGGTATGCTAACCGGAGAATCCGAAGCTGTGGAAAAGCATACGAATATCATCGCGAAAGAATCTCCGCTTGGAGACCGGCGTAATATGGCGTTCAGCGGTTCACTAGTTGTATATGGCCGCGGAAGCCTGGTAGTAACGGGAACTGCACTCACTACCGAAATCGGTAAAATTGCTGAACTCATTGAAAGCGCCGAAGCCAAGCAAACGCCGCTGCAGCGCAAGCTCGAAACATTCAGCAAGCAGCTGGGGGTAGCAATTATACTCCTGTCCATTGTAATCTTTGCCATCCAGGCCGGACGTGTTTGGTTGTCGAATGATACTGTGGATACAACAGAAGCTATCCTGAATGCGTTAATGTTTGCAGTCGCTGTAGCGGTTGCTGCGATTCCCGAAGCTCTTTCCTCAATAGTAACTATTGTCCTATCCGTAGGTACTAACAAGATGGCTAAGCAACATGCGATTATTCGTAAGCTGCCCGCTGTCGAAGCCCTTGGGTCAACCAGTGTCATCTGTACAGATAAAACCGGTACCCTCACCCAGAATAAAATGACTGTTGTAGATTACTTTTTGCCAGAAGGGGACCGTGATCAATTCAATCAAGCGCCTGAAGAATGGTCTGAAGAAGCCCGGCGGCTCCTGCATATTGCTGTGCTCTGCAACGACTCTAACATTAATGAGGATGGTAAAGAGCTGGGTGATCCTACAGAGGTAGCGCTTATTGCCTTCAGCAACAGCAAGAATAAAGATTATAAGGAAATACGCGATAATTTCCCGCGCGAAGCCGAGCTACCTTTTGACTCGGATCGCAAGCTAATGACGACCTTGCATACTTTTAACGGGCAAAAAGCAATGATTACTAAAGGCGGGCCCGATGTGCTCTTTGGTCTATGCTCGCATGTACTGTTAAGTGGAAAAGAAGTGCCGATGACACCAGAAGTTCTTGAACGCTTCTTCGAAGCCAATGAGGAGTTCTCCAGCAGAGCACTACGTGTACTTGCCTATGCCTACAAAACCGTACCAAATACGGTTACTGAAGTAGGATTAGAGGATGAACAAAATCTGGTGCTCGTAGGTTTGACAGCTATGATTGATCCACCTCGGGATGCTGTCTACGGCGCGATCGCAGAGTCTCAGAAGGCTGGCATCCGAACCATCATGATTACCGGTGATCATAAGACAACCGCACAAGCGATCGGCCGCGATATCGGTCTGATGACTGAAAATGAAATTGCCGTAACCGGCCAAGAACTCGATGCCATGTCTGACGAGGAACTTGATCAAAAACTCGAACAGATTGGTGTGTACGCCCGTGTCTCCCCGGAGAACAAGATCAGAATTGTCCGCGCGTGGCAGCGGAAAGGCAAAATAACAGCCATGACAGGTGATGGTGTAAATGACGCGCCTGCTTTGAAACAAGCAGATATCGGAGTTGCCATGGGCAGTGGAACCGATGTTGCCAAAGATGCGGCTGCCATGATTTTGACCGATGATAATTTTGTATCTATTGTCAATGCTGTATCTGTGGGCAGAACGGTATTTGACAATATCAAAAAAGCGATCGCCTATTTGTTTTCAGGTAACCTGGGTGCAATTATCGCCATCCTCTTTGCCCTTATTTTCAACTGGATTAATCCTTTCACAGCGATTCAGCTTCTATTCATCAATCTGGCGAATGATTCTCTGCCCGCCATTGCTCTCGGGATGGAAAAACCTGAACCTAATGTGATGAACAGAAAACCAAGAGAGCTCAAGGAAGGAATATTCGCAGGAGGAATGATGCAGGCCATTGTCACTCGTGGTCTACTCATAGGTATAGCTGTAATCATATCCCTGTATATCGGACTTCAGGATTCGCCTGATATGGGCGTAGCTATGGCATTCACAACCCTGATCTTGTCTCGTACGTTGCAGACCTTTGCCGCCCGTTCGAACAGTCAAACTGCTATTGAAGCTGGGCTTTTCAGCAACAAATACGTCATCGGAGCCGTTCTGGTCTGCTTTGCCTTTTACGGCATTGCAGTTCTGCCAGGGGTTAGAGAAATCTTCTCGATTCCGGCTTCATTTGGAATGTCAGAGTGGCTGGTTGCAGCAGGCTTAGCCCTCGGCTCCCTCATCCTAATGGAAATAACGAAGGTTGTTCGAAGAGCTTTTACACCCAAGTCTGTTGAACAGAATCCTGTAAATTCCTGAGTAAGCTATAATCGACCGAAAAGACAAAACAGCGATTCTCCAATAATGGAGTATCGCTGTTTTTCTGACATCTAGAGTTAAACCTAGAAAAGCTTCTGTTGATTTTAATCAAAATAAAATAATTCTTCGAATTTTTTATCCAACGCAATACATAAAATCAAAGCCAATTTTGCAGTAGGGTTAAACTGTCCGGTTTCAATCGAGCTTATAGTATTTCTTGAGACACCCACCATTTCTGCCAATTGTGCTTGCGATAATTTTTGTTCTGTTCTAGCTTCGCGCAGTTTATTTTTTAAAACCAAATGTTCACTCATACTAATCACTCATTCCATAAAAGTAAATAAACAAAAAATAAACACTTATAATTAATCCTAAAATGAATTTGAGTAAATCCATCTTTTTCTTAGTTACAGAATACATTCCAAGACCTTCACAGCCCAAATATCCAAAAAACATAGCTATCATAGCTTTTAATGCAAAATTTGTTTCCTGACTATGATTATATAAATTGAAGACACTCAGAATGCAAAATACAATCAACATTCCAATGAATCCGCTTTTTCTGCCTTTAGCAAATACAAATTCTTTTCCTTCGTCTCCTTTTTCATTTCTGCTTTTTTCTAATATTTCTTCCTTTTTCATAAAAATTTCTCCTTTCAAATTGAAAAGATGATGACAAGTTTTCTTGTCATCATTATTATAATACGCCAAGTTTTCTTGTCAAATAAAAAAATAGCCCACTCCAATCCAAAGATTGGTAGTGAGCTATTTTCTATACCTTCATATATTCGTTATATAATTGCTCGAAAGTATTGTATCGTTCGACTTTCCTGCCTACCTTGTTGTATTCCTCCAGATATTCATCCATGACCTTCAGAAACTCATTCTTAAAGACTTGAAGATGGTCAGAATCAAAATACTGCATGATATCAAACTTTTTGGTTCCCTTCCATTCTGTCATTTCATCAAGAAAACCTTGTATGCCCATTGCTGCTAGATACGCATACGATCTATCACCCGATTCTACACTTGCTATAATCTTATTGCGGTAGTTGCACCATAACTCCTCATAAGTTCCGCCAAGATTATCATAGCTTGGGACAGGCTGCACTACAAAATCCTTATACATTTTATTATATAAATCATTGATGTTTTTAAGTGCCTTATATGCTGCACTTCTGATTTCATCGATAGTCTTCGCCTCTATCACAGCCATATATGTCTTTTCAAAATCATCAGGAACATAACGGTACGTAGCTATTTCCTCCAAATATCTTTTCATTCCCCGTTTGAAATAAGTATTGTTCAAATGAGTTAGCGCATTTAACAAATTGTATAAAACTTCGCTTGAAGCATACCTTACTGCTCCTATATCTTCAGAAAGTAATGTATTCGCATATTCCTGTTTTGCTATGTCTATACACTTTTTCGCTCTACTGATACATTCTCTCCCTATAGGCATTGCCAGAGCATCGAGTGCTCTCTGTTTATATAAATTTAGCTTTTCCAAATATTCGGGTTTTGCACAGTATAACACCTGTAAATCCACCAGACATGAAATCATTGGACTCTCGAGATTGGCTTGATCTTCTATCCTTGTTTCCCATGGCGTACAATATAGATCGTATCCAATATCATCCAAAATAAAACACGAAGATATTCCCCAGCCTTGCTCTGTGTTATTAATTATGATTAGATCAAGATCGCTTTTTTCATGAAAATCCCCAGTACTAAAAGAACCTGTAAGCCCAATAATTGCAATATCATCAGAAAAATCTCTCTTAGCCCGTTCAATGACCATGCTAATAAGCTTTTCATTTTTGATTAAGATCTTTTCTTTATGAACAGCATCCATATCCATGTCCCCTCTCCAACCTTATTAATTCTATTGTATAAGCATGTTGTTAGAGTAGGTATTCCAACTTTAATTATATTAAATCTATACCAAGCCCTTCCTCTCTCCTTCAAAGAAAACAAAAAACGCGCTGGCAAGAGCATAATTAGCTTCTCTCCAACGCGATTTATAGTCATTAGTGAATATTTTTCTTTTTGAAACTGCCGCCCTTAACTTCTGCAACATCGTAGACTACTACAAAGGCATTCGGGTCAATTTCACGAATAATATCTTTTATTTTACTTTCTTCCAGACGGTTAATTACACAAGTAATTTCTTTGAATTGTTCATTGGAGTAGCCGCCATAAGCATCTGTATAAGTTGCTCCACGACCCAATCGGTCACGAATAGTCTCGACCATGATTTCCGGTTGAATGGTGATGATTTTAAACGTTTTAGAGCCACTCAAACCTTCTTCAATAATATGAATGACCTTAGAAGCAATAAAATAAGCAAGCGCTGATAGAATAGCCCCTTGTAGGCCAAATACTGTTGAAACAACAATAAAGACAAACATGTTTAGAAATAAGATTAAATCACTGGTCCCAAAAGGTAATTTTCGTGAAAGTAAGACAGCTAACATATCTATCCCATCTAATGCTCCACCATTACGTAAGGCTAAACCCATACCAAAACCGATAATAATCCCGCCAACAACGGTAATTAATAAGGTATCACCTTCTATAATCGTCGGTACATGATGCATAAGACTAGTGCCAATAGCCAGTGAAGCAATACCGATAACGGAGTAAAGAGCAAAGCTTTTACCAATTTGCTTATATCCTAGCCACACAAAAGGGATATTAATTATGCCAATTAGCAGCCCTAGCGGTAAGCCAAACAGTTCAGAGCCAACGATGCTTAGACCTGTGACACCTCCATCTGAGACGTTGTTGGGTATCAATACGGATTCTAGACCATAGGCAGCTATTAGCGCCCCAATAATAATCATGAATACTTTTGAGAATATCTTGAGTTTATTTGATTTCTGTTTTCGCGTTTCAATCATTAAATTTCTCCGTTTCACATTGCTTAATTTAGTCCATAAAAATTTCCTCTAAAGGTCTTCCGTCACCTGGATTAAAATCAATCCCTAAAATCTTTGCCATCGTGGGGGCTATATCTACCATTTCGATGTCCCCTATATGATGCCCATTTCTAATCTTTTCCCCGGAGACAACCAAGTTGCATCTATAGCCGTCTTTATCAGGAGAATAGCCATGCGTGGCAAATTTAACGCCTTGTTTGTCCAAATCAACAATCGTTGGTTCATCCATACTTTCGTCGAAACAATAACCTCTCTTAGCCTCAAGCATATACTTTGTGGTTTGGCCCACATGAAAATAATCCAGTTCATCTCTAGCATACAATTTCTCTATACCTGAAGATTCATCTCTCATATTATCTCCAATAACAGCTAATGCTATTTGCTCAGCTTCTTCATCGCCCTGCCGGATATGCAAGTAAGCCGCTCCACCCCCACACTGAAAGTAAGCTCTCCACTTCATTTCGCCGTTCTCTTCATAGATCAGGCCCTTTTCCTGCAAAAGGTTGTTTAAATGCACCTTGTACCTAACATTAAACTGGCCATGGTCCCCCAAAATTAAAAAAATCGTATCATCCTTTATCCCCGCTTCATCCACTGCCTGCATAATATCGCCTACCCTTTTATCCATACGTGTGATTACCTGCATCACTTCGTCACTGTCAGTTCCATAAGCATGTTTGGCATCATCCAGATCGATCAGATGCATCATTAGAAGATTAGGTTTTTTGCGCTTAATCGTGTCTATAGCACATTTGGTCGTGAAGTCATCCAGATAGGGCTGCTCAATCCCCTTGCGGATCCGGCCATATTTCAGCTCCATATCCACGCAGTATAAGGGGCTTCCGCTTTTTAATATCTTCAGTGCCTGATTTTCGCTTTTGATGGCTCTGATTTCAGGTATATTGTATTGGATGGAGGATTTACCCGATACTGGCCATAGGATTCCGGCGGTGCTCATCTTATGCTCGCGCGCAACATCGTAAATCGTTGGCACCTTGATCGCATTTCTAAACCAGAACCAATTCTGCTCCTCTTCCTTAATAAAGGGCTGAAACGGATTGTTGTGATGGATGCCATGCTTATCCGGATATACACCGGTTGCTATGGTGGTGTGCACTACATATGTGAGCGTGGGATACACACTTTTCAATTTATGGCTGTGGGCTCCGTTTTTAATTAATTCCGCTAAGTTTGGAAGCCGGCTGGCCAATGCCCAGTGGTCTTCTGAAAAGGCATCGTAAGAGATGACGATCAAATGCTTGGCCATAGCCGTTTGTGCTTTAATTGACTTCATAGAATAAGCCCCTTAGGTTCGTCATGTTCAGGCTGCTCTTTAGGTAATGTTATAAATACGAATAATCCAATAATAAAAAGTGGGATAATCGCTAAAATACTAAATTTAGCATTACCTGTTAAGGTTGTTGTTAAAGACATTACAGCAGGACCAACAATGGCCGCGAACTTGCCAAAAATATTGTAAAAACCAAAGAATTCATTGGAATTCTCCTTTGGAATGATCTTCGCATAATAAGACCTGCTGAGCGCCTGAATGCCTCCCTGAGCGGAACCAATTAGCGCACCTAGAATAAATATATGCCACACTGAAGTGATAAAAAAAGCTGCGATGCAGGAAATGATATATGTAACAATCCCCACGATGATCAAAGTCCTGGCGGAGTATTTTTTGGCGAGATTACCATACAGGATTGCACAAGGAAAAGCGATGATCTGGATAACTAATAATATCCCCAGTAAGGTAAAGGTGTCAAAAGCATCCGCACCCAGAACCGATGTGGCATAGGGCACCACCATTTTAATAATCGTATCTACCCCATCAATATAAAGAAAGTACGCAATTAAGAAAACAAATACACCTTTATGCTGTCTAACATTCCTAAAGGTGTCTCCAAGTCTTTTAAAACTGTTGATTACAGGTCTTGGTTCAGGCTCAATATAATATCTCTGCTTCACATCTCTGATCATGGGTATGGTCAACAGCCCCCACCAAAGAGCAGTAATGATAAACCCAATCTGATAACCGATCGACTTATCCATCCCCATAAACAGAATCAATAGCAGGCTGATGCCAAATGGAATGACGCTGGCGATATATCCATAAGCAAAACCTTTTGTGGATACCTTATCCATCCTTTCATCAGTGGTTATATCCACAAGAAAAGAGTCATAAAAAATATTGGCTCCGGCAAAACCTATGACAGACAGGATGTAAAACACAATCAATAACTGCCACTGCCCGCTCGCAGGTGCAACGAATGCCAACGAAGCCGTAGCCAGCACACCGATCAAAGAGAAAAATAAGAAAAAGCGCTTTTTCTTATCCTTGTAATCTGCGATCGTGCCTAAAATCGGACTAAGGATAGCCACAAGAATACTAGCAATGGAGTTAAAGTACCCTAAATCCATGCTGCTGTTAACATTTGAAAACATGCCAAATACAATAGGCAATAATGCAGTTGTAATCGCCATCGAATAGGCTGAATTCCCGCAGTCATATAAAATCCATGATTTTTCCTCTTTGCTAAGTTTCATCTAACAGCCACCTTTTCACCTATTTGTAACTGTTATATCATTTCAGCATAAGAGCCATGTTAAATGAATGTTAATTACATCACAACTTCTTCATAAAAAAACGACCTTTTAAAATCGAAAGGTCGCTTACTCGCTTTTATATATGAATTTAATATTTGACGATATATTCGCAATATTCATCCCCATTAACATTACATTTTATTTCCCGGACGGAAACCCGCTTTCCACGAATTTTAGTAAGTGCTCCTTCGATAATGGCTCCCTCCAGGTCACAAACCATTTTCCCTTCCATAATAGGTAACCCTTCGCAGAAACAATCGTGTACTGCAATCGTCATCCCCTTGTCATCTTCATGGGTTATTATAGGAATCCCTATCTTCAATTGTTCGAATAACTCGAATAGTTCATTAACCGAGGTAACACCAAACTCTTCCCCAATTTTTCTTCCTATAGTCAACGTTGTACCCTTACCATTCATGGGTAACGCTTGATATAAACCAATAAGTCTAATCGTTCTGAAAAGCTCCAAAGGTACGACATTACCTAAATTTTTTCTCTTTATTTTTTTCATATCTGTAAAAGTAAATTGATCCATGCCAGTAGCCTCCAATTGCTTATGTAATTTATATTTCAAATTTAATTGATATATTGAGTATAAACGTATCCAATAATTTCTTTGTGATCTTACGCACATCCTGATTTTTTGTAGAACCATAACAAAAAAAGCAACTTCCCTGTTGGCAAGTCGCTCCTTCATTCATTAGATGCAGCAGCATCTCAAATATGATAATCATAAACCCAAGGCAAAATAACCCTCACGCTAGTTCCAACCTGAACCTCTGAATCTACCTTAATATGCCCCCCATACATTTCAATTAATTGTTTACAAATCGATAATCCAATCCCTGTCCCTTTTTGCTTGGTAGTAAAGAAAGGGTCAAATATCCGTTTTAATTTATCCTGTGGAATTCCTTCTCCGTTGTCTTTAAAGAGTAGAATAATTTCGTTTGTCTCAGCAGCTGTGGTAACAGAAATATCTATTCTGCCTCTAAAAGCTGTGAAGGAATCGATACTATTTTTCAAAATATTAAGAATTACCTGCTCTAGCTGAGAGGCGCTTCCAAACGTTAGTACTTTTTCTAAAGAGCACTCTACTGAAAGTATAATATCATCACTAAGTATGAGTTGATTCACAATGTTATTAACTCTATGTATAACCTCCATAACGTTAAATACTACGCCGTTATTTTTCGTACTGTCACCTTTTCGAGCCAGTATTAGAAAGTCCGTTACTAATCCATTCAGAGCATCAATCTCTTTGATGGTGATATCCAGATATGCACGCAATTCATCCGCTTTGATCTCCGGCTCATTTAGCCTGATATTTACAAGCTGAGCAAAACCTTTAATCGAAGCTAGCGGATTTCTTATTTCATGCGCCATTCCTGCTGCCATTTGTCCCATAACAGCAATTTTTTGTTCATGTAAATTGTCAATCTGTTGATTTTTATTAGACAAATAACCTTGTGCAAAGCCAGTAAAACGGGTCCAGTTGCATTCCATTAAACGATTATAAAAAAACAATCGGATCGCGGAATCATCTACAAACTCTTCAATGATCTTAAACATAATATTCTGAGCGGTTAAATTTAAATCCTTGCTCATATCAAGTAAAATATCAAAATGATCACCGAATATTTCTGCAGTATAAACCCCTTGCTCAGCCCCCTCTTTTTCTAGCAGGTTTAAGTATTGATCGTAACCAAAAGAATCAAAAAACAAGGCTTCTACCATACTCATTAATATCGTACTGAATGATGAATCTAACAATTCCTTATGCGTCTCTACAAACCAGGAGAATTCGATGTTTTTCATAGTCATGGAATGATAATGCCTGTTTAAAATGATTGGAACTGCTAAGATTAATGACGAACGCAATTCATTTTCTTTGTATGACATTGTCATCCTCCTTCTTTGTAGTTTGTATTCAAGATATGTGTATATTTTCCTGCTTCAAAAACACAGTAATTCACTTTGTTTTAATTATCATATTATATTCTGGACTTGACTGTTAGAGTGGCATCGAAGATAATTACAACCTCACCAAAAAACCAAAAAAACTATAATTAGGAAGATCATTGATTTTGAAAAGGGGCGGTCGTCATTAGCTGGTTAAGTGATCTCTATAAATTACAGAAGCAGGAGCTAAAGAAGGACATCGAGCCCTCTTTAGTCAATGCTATCTTTCGCATGTATGATAAATTTCCCAGGATTGGACTTAAAGAGCGGATCGGCCAGCAGGATATGTCTCTAGATATCGCTGATGCCTATATTAATGGTCGTAACGCGATGATTGAAGCTGGAGTCGGCATCGGCAAGTCCTTCGCCTACCTCATTCCCAGCCTGCTTATTAACCAAATCTCAAGGCAACCGGTTATTATCGCGACATCCTCCATACAACTTTCAGAACAAATACATAAAGATCTGAGATTCATCGGAAGTCGGCTCGGATTTACAAGGGTACGTTCGGTAGTTGGAAAAGGCATGGGGCAGTATGCTTGCCGGTATAGGGCAGCAGATCTGTTCCAAGCGGATGATTCAAACGCCCCTCTGTCTGCGCTTGCTCAACAGATTGTCAATTATGAAATTGATGAGCGGGCAGATATTAAGGGCGGGGTTAGTGATGCAGTATGGTCTAACGTTTGTGTGAATGATTGCAAATTTGAACGTTGCCATTATAAAAGTACATGTACGTTTTATGAGATGAGAGCTAAAATTAATGCCAACGCGAGCGATATGGATTTTATTATCGTAAACCAGGATCTGCTCATCCGTGATTTAATCAAGAAAAAGGAAGGAACGAAGGGGTTAATCACTGAACGGCCGGCTCTGATCGTAATTGATGAAGCTCATAATCTGGAAGCAAAGGTTAGAGATGCAAGAACGGTCGAATTTACATACCGGGGAACCTGCCGTATTCTGGATGACGCCTTACAGATTCTCTTCAAGCAATCTGCCGATACGGAGCTTATGCCGCAATTTAAATTTATAAAAAGATGCGTTGGCCATATTTTCAAACAAGTTGAGGCAGACTTACTGCAAACAGCCAAGCAGGACAATGACCGTATAAAAATATCGCAGATCACAGGAATCCCCTTAAAACGAGCAGCACAGGTTTTAAAAGATTTTAATCTCAGCCTTTCCGTCTTAACTTCACGGCATGAGCGGGAGATTGACAATATTTTCGAAGCCATGAACGGACTTATCGACCTCTTTGATGTACTCGACGGAGTAGAGGATAACTATCTGATCTGGGCAAGCAATACCCAGCGGGAGAGTACCCTTAGTATCTGCCCTAAAGGGATAAGCCAGTTTCTGAAATATACCTTATTTAACGGGAAAACCTCTGTTATTTTAACGTCAGCAACGATGTGTCAAAACGGAGAAACGCTGGAGGAACAATACGCTTATCTGACTGAGTCCCTCGGTTACAGGGGAGATTATATGGAGCGCCAAGCTTCACCGTTTGATTATGATAACCACACCATGCTGTATATTGCCAAGGACATCCCCTACTATAACCATCAGCGGCGGGAAGATTATCTTGAAGCGGCATACAAGGAAATGATGAGGCTCTGTAATTTAACAGACGGGCGGACATTGGTTCTTTTTTCAGCTAAAGAGGATATGAAGTATATTCATAAGAAATTAAACTCTGAGAAGCTTGCGTGGGCATTACATGTTCAAAGGGAAGGCTCGTCCCAAGACGGGGTGATCGCTGACTTTCGGGGCAGTAAAGGCGTTCTACTTAGTACCGGTGTATTCTGGGAAGGTGTGAATATCGAAGGTTCCGATTTGTCGCAGTTAATCATTTTCCGTCTGCCTTTCCCTGTTCCTGCCGATCCTGTCTATGAATATAAGACTTCGATGGCAAAGAATCCCTTGAAAGAGGTTTTTGTACCGGACATGCTGCTTCGGTTGAGACAAGGAACCGGGCGCCTGATCCGCAGTGAAACTGACCTTGGTGTACTCAGCATACTCGATTCCCGCCTGTCCATTGCCGCCAAAAAGGATTACCGGGATCAGGTACTGGAAGCCTTACCTTTTAAAAAGGTTACTGAGGATTTCAAGGTTCTGGAGAAGTTTGTGAAAGAAAAAGGGATACAGCTTAGTGATACGTAAAGAGATGAAAAAAAGCAACCCATCCGCAGACAAGTCGCTTCTAAACCCTATAACGTTATCTGGCAATTAAACTACTTTATGTTTGTATACCCGCATCGCTATTAAATAAGCAACTACTAGAATGGCTATGCACCATATGATGGCTCCCCAAATATCATTGCCGACAGGCTGCCCCATCAGGAGGGAGCGAACCGCCTCTACTATAGATGTAACGGGTTGATTTTCAGCAAAGGCGCGAACGACTGGCGGCATCGATTCGGTAGGCACAAAGGCCGAGCTGATGAAAGGAAGGAAAATAATCGGGTAGGAAAAAGCAGTCGCGCCGTCCACCGATTTTGCGGATAGTCCAGCAATTGCTGCGACCCAAGTTAGAGCCAGCGTAAACAATATCAGGATGCCGGCAACCGCCAGCCATGATAGCACTCCTGCCGATGAACGAAACCCCATAATCAATGCAACAAGAATGATGACGCTAACTGAAATCGCATTGGAAATCAGGGAGGTCAGCACATGTCCCCACAGCATGGTAGAACGTGCAATCGGCATAGAATGGAATCTCTGAAAAATCCCTTTTTGCACATCATTAAACAGGCGGTAAGCCGTATAAGTTACACCACTTGCAATAGCGATCAGTATGATCCCGGGCAATAAATAATTCACATAGTTATCCGTACCCGCCTGGATGGCCCCACCGAACACGTAAACAAACAACAGCATAAATGCAATTGGCATGATAGTTACCGTGATGATGGTATCCATACTGCGGAGAATATGGCGCATAGAGCGTCCGAGCATTACACTCATGTCACTGAAAAAGTGCTTCTTAATCATTTCCATTTACTTTCCCTCCTTTTTGCCGATGATTGCGAGGAATATTTCCTCCAGCGTCGGCTGCTTTTCAATGTACTCAACTTTTGCGGGCGGAAAACGCTTTTTTAGTTCTTCGAGTGTACCGCTCGCAATAATTTTACCTTCATGCAGAATGGCGATTTGATCAGCAAGCTGCTCTGCCTCTTCCAAATACTGCGTCGTCAAAAAGACAGTCGTACCGCCGTCGGCAAGCTCCTTAACCATCTTCCATACATCCATCCTTGCCTCAGGATCAAGTCCAGTGGTTGGTTCGTCGAGGAAAATAATCTGCGGTTTTCCAACAAGACTCATCGCGAGATCTAATCTCCGGCGCATCCCGCCTGAATAAGTGGATACCTTGCGATCCGCGGCAGCGGTCAAAGTGAAGCGTTCCAGCAGATCGTCCGCAACTTGACGCGGATGCTTCTCATGGCGGAGCCTCGCAATCATGATCAGATTTTCCCGGCCGGTCAGAATCTCATCCACGGCAGCAAATTGACCCGTCAGGCTGATGGACTGGCGTACATAATCAGGCT
This sequence comes from Paenibacillus sp. FSL E2-0190, assembly GCF_037992965.1. NCBI lineage: Bacteria > Bacillati > Bacillota > Bacilli > Caryophanales > Paenibacillaceae > Paenibacillus > Paenibacillus sp. FSL E2-0190. The sequence continues at coordinate 1,678,687 of NZ_CP150306.1, read as the reverse complement.
TTGTGGCGACATCAAATCCGTTCACTGCAGCAGTCCCGCCATCTTGATTCAGCAAAGTGGTGAGGATTTTGACAATGGTGGTCTTGCCTGCACCATTGGAGCCCAGCAGAGCAAAAACGCTGCCCTGCTCCACTTCAAAATCCACCCCCTTTAAAACTTGAAGCTGTCTGTAGGACTTTTCTAACCCAACCACTTTAATGGACTTGTTCATTGCATTCCCTCCTCAAGGTTTTGTTAGCATATCTTTATGGAATTCTCCCCGCAAAACTCACTTCGGAAGCTCAGGCTTATAGAACTGTAACCTTTGTCAAATCAGCTTCCATGCCTTTGAGCGCAGCAAAGGTCAACTTATCCATCATTGCACCATCAAAGTTGATCGTTTTGATTGCACGATAAAACTTCTTGGATAACGAAAACCCGGAGAGGAATGACACATTTTTTAACGTCGCACCTCTAAACGAAATATCGTTCAGCGCCGACTTTTCAAACTTAACCCCGATAAAGGTCTGGCCGTCAAAACATAATCCCCGCAGATCAGAGGTTTTAAATTCCACACCGTCAAAGATACAGTTCTCAAAGATTGTTTTCGTGAGATCAGTCGTACACAGCTTGACGTCGGTCAGTCTTGCGCTGATAAATTTCACCCCTGTAAGTCCTGATGAGCTAAAGTTGGTGCGAACAAGAATAGATTTGTGAAAGCTCGCATTTGCCAGTTCAATGCCGGACAGATTGCAGTCGGTCAGATTAGCGCTGTCGAACTTGGCCTCGCCTACGTCACTGCCCGCGAAAGAACTGCCAGTCAAGTCAGCGCCTGTAAAATCGGAACCCCGCAACGCGCTCACTTTAAAATCCCCTTTATGGGCGGTAACGCCTGCAAAATCACTCTTCGATAAGTTGCTCGCCCTAAAGCTCGTCACCACCTGCCGCTCAAGTGAACGGGAGAGATTGGCAACCTCCTGCACCGTCTGTTCAATGTCGCCGATGCTGTCTATCGTCATCTTAAACGCCGTTTCATCATCCTTGCCTTCAGCCTTGAGTTCACTGAACCGCTCCTGCAAATCGGAAAGGAGGTCACTCTTTAATTCAGCAACGCTTTTTATCCCGTCATAGGGTGCGAATACGCCATTTAAATACATGTTTAATTTCTCATTCATATTATCAAGTCTCCTTATAATAAGTTTTCAAGCACACGCTTTGCGTACTCCCAATTAGTCTTGTTATTGGCGTAAACAGCTTTCCCCTTCTCGGTAATCCGAAAATACTTCCGTCGTCCCCCCTGAGACTCATCCCCCCAATACCATTCAATGTCACCGTCTGCCTCAAGCCGCCGGACGCTGGAGTACATCGTAGCTTCTTTTAATTCATACTCGCCTCCGGAACGCTCAGCAATCAATTTGACGATTTCATATCCATAACGATCGGCTTCGGACAAGAGCCGTAATACCATCGTATCGGTATGCCCTCGCAGCAGATCGGATGTGATTTTGTTCTCACTCATTTCATCACCTCATAATCGCATTGTATATCACACTACTGTGACAGTCAAGGTACTTTGATCATCATGTTTATACAAAATAAAAAAATGCCGTCCTTAGTTGTCTAAGGCAGCATTTTTCTCTTTTAAGTCTGAAGTTCCAATTTACGCTAACCAGAAATAAGTTGATTTATGTCTGCTGGTAATTCACAGCTACCTGCCGGCAACCCTCACACAAAAATGCATAATAAATCCCCTCGCTGTCCTCGGCCTGTTCCATGTCCATTTGGGCAATAAACTTCATCGTCGTCGAACAGCAAGGGCACACAGGATATTCCGCATCCTGAATCCAAGCCGGATGTCCTCCAATCTGCGACGCAGGCGCCTCAAGCATCCAATACGAATTTTCATAGGTTCCCATCTGCCGTTCCGATAGCTGCATGGCATGCCATGCTATTTCTTCCCTGTCTTCATTTGCAGGCAAAAAATCAGGAACGGTATTATATTCACTCCACGAATATTGGCCATCCAGCTCCGCTTTCATAAACACGGTGCCATAACAATTACAATGCATGCAAGCTGCAATCCTTAACTGCTGGCCGGAAAGCTTCATAAATTGAACCAGTGGATTCTGCAAATCGTAATCAAACAGCACTGTCAATTTACCGCCACACCAAGGGCAGGAATGCTCACCCTCCTGCAGCGCCGCTACCGCCGTATGATCCCGATCCAGCCCATTTTTTCCGTCCCTGTTTACTTCAAAATGATAACTCTCGGGGTAAAAGAGCAGCCTTTTCCCACCGTCGGGATCTAATTCCCATCCTGCTTCGTGAGCATAGGTTTCCGGAGCCACATTTAACTCCGATGTCCATCGAGGCGGATGCTGCCGCCATGTCTCGAACTGCCGTACAACCTCTTTATCGCCAATCCAGGCCAATGCAAGCAGCAAATGATTACGGTTTTCCGAGTCATGCTCTAACTGATGAATGATCATATCGCGGATCTCCTGACCCGCTTCTTTATAGAGAATACCGGGATAATACTTCCCTTTGTGAAAAAAAACCTCCAGCCCCCGTTCAATGCACGCACTTGAAAAACATATAAGCGACAGTAAAATAGCCTCAGCCTGGTCAAAATCATCTTCTTCCATCAATTCAATGGCGTAGGATTCCAATCGCTCCCTTTCGCTTTCAGTCAGTTGACGATACAACTCTTGCGCGGTTTTGTGATAGGAGATTTCGTGTTCAAGCGGGCTCCATCTCCGCGGTTTGTGCATGATTTTAAGAATTTCAACCGGATCATTCACACCTGCGTACAAATCAATGTCTTTTCGATTTTGTTCAATATAAGCCTTTTGCTCCAGCGCAAGCTTCCTTTGATGACAGGGCATGCAGATTCCCCCCGTCTTTAAAGCAGTTGCAGGAAGTATGCTTCCCTTGCAGCCTGAGGTTTGGCAGGGTATACGCTCGCTCATCGTATCTCTCCTATTCTGTATAAGTTATTCTCAAAGACTATTATTAATAAGCTAAACTGCATTATAGAATTAGCTATATTATAGAATTAGCTGCATTAAATATACCACCGGATTTAGCAGCTTTAAATTCATTTCAGATTTCAATTGGATATATCCCCCACCATCACCTTAAACGGAAACAAAAAAAGGTCAACCAAATATTTCTGGTTAACCTGATAAACGAAAACTCCCCCGGATAAAGAAGAACCGGTGCCCTTGTATTAGGCTTAATCCGTAATCTTTACATTTCCAAACACAGCCTTATTCCTCGAGTCATCCCCGGGATTGCTAAGTGCTATGCCAATATACACCTTGCGGTTCATCGGAATCTGAACAGTTCCGACCGTTTGCCAGTTATTCCCGTTCGTCGAAATAGCCCCTTTGAAGGTATTTCCACTTCGGGTCAGCTTTAGCCATCTTGGAGCCGAGGCAGCCGCAGTCTGATCAACCATATTGCCCGCAGTCTCTGCACGATACTGGAAGGTGGCCCCATTCTCGGGGGTAAGCATCATATCTGCGTGCTTCGAATTATGACCCAGCGACTCCCGAATCATAATGCCGGCCTTGGCCCAGCCGTCCAATCGGCTAGTGGACTGCACTTTAACAATAATCTCCGCATCGCCCCGCACGGATTGGTATATATAATTCAGTTGATCTCCATTTCCCCAGATATCCGTAGAGCTGCTGCTGAGTGTAAATTGCTTATTGGAAGAATTGTAGGTAACGTTCCCCGGCATGGAACCAATATTTCGCGCCTTCCACCCTGCTGGTAATTGAGCCGGATAGTCTTGTTCTACCGGAGGCGTCCAGCCTGGCGTAGGCCAGGTTTCACGTTCTTTGATATTGGCTAGCTCATCTTCTGGCCAGGCCCCGTAAGCAAAGAACGACAGACGCTTCACACCTGGATAATTCTCGCGGATTCCCTTGTAAATCTCCTGATATTGATCATCTGTCCAATCATTATCCAGCGTCGCAACAATTTCCACGTCACTGCCGCTAATCCGGTCGCTCGTATCCTTCAGGATTCCGTAGGAAGTGCTGTATACCCAATCACTGTTGAACTCCCAGTCATCAAAGTACGCCATTGGTGCAACAAAGTCGATATCATCCTTGAATTTGGCTACATTCTGCCCAACTTCAATGAATTCTGGCGGCAAAATATACACGCCGAGCTGCACATCCGGCTTCGAGGACTGTGTGATATCCTGACGGATATCGCCCACATACTGTCCGATTTGTTCGGTTCTCCATTCATTCCACTGCTCACGCTGAGGCGAATCTGTCTCGAAGTCAATGCTGAGCGGTGAATACCCGAACTGCGCCTGATACTTCAGGGCCGTGTAATCACTGACGTCCATGTTGTAATTGTCGAAGCGGATCCAATCCAGCACAACGCCATCCACATCATAATTCTCGATTACTTCCTGAATAATGGAACGCTCATACTCCTGCACTTCATGGTGAATCGGATTGACGAAGTATTCGTTGCCGTTAGAACCTGTAAACGGTGTCTGAACCCCGTCAACCAGCGCCTGCATCTGCCATTCATCGTGCTCCAGGAAAGCCTGCTGATCATGGAACTGCGGAATCCAGGCATGAACCTTGATTCCTACAGCATGGGCTGCCGTAATGACAGCCTGCAGGGCATCGAAATTCTGGTAGCCTTGGGCAATTGGTGCGATATCACTCTGATAAAATACACTTCCAGACGGAACCTCATCATCTTCATCCTGCTTCACGTTCATGCTAATAACATCGACGCCATAGCTTGTAGACAGCGCGATGAAATTCTGGACATCCGTCATGTTCTTAAACTGGTTTACGGTCCGTACAATAACTTCCGTTTCGAAAGGGGGGTTACTCTCCTCTTCGGCCATAACAGGAACGGAACCACCGGCTATCGAAGAAACCAACACGATGCTTAACAGTGCTATGAACCTCGATCTCAACGCAAATGCCATAATCTCGCCTCCACAATTATAAGATTTTATAAATAGTCTTATTTCGTCACGTTGATTTTCTTAACATTTTCCTGCCATTTTTCGGTTCTGAATTCAAGCAGCTTAGCAAGCCCCGCTTTTTCGGTGTTCTTTTTAGCTGTCTTTAGCGCCGACAACACCGCTTCATCCGACTTCGCCTGAACCATCTGGGCGTAAGCAAGGGTATAAATATCCCCGATATTCTGTGCGATGATGCCGATCTCTGTATCCGGAATCGGATCGGTATTTACAAACTCTGTGATATCCAACGCGGTTTTCCAGGTCACCGTGGACTGCGCCACGGTCTCCCAGGATTTCTGGTTCGCGGAAAGCAGCGCCTCGAGGCTCATTTTCGCCGTATCAATAAAGGTCGTATTTCCCGCCCAGTTAAAGTCCTCGAATTTCCGCATCGTTTCCGTACGCTCGTTAGCAGGAGTCGTCTTGTATTTCTCGTTCGGGATTGGAGCTCCGTCCGCATCCTCTTCATCCCAGTACAAGCCTTTAGGACCGAAGAAAAGCACCTTCTGCCCCTCCGGACCCGTAATCCAGTCAAAATAAGCGAAGATGGCCTCCGGATCCTTGGCCTTTTTCGTAATGACATTAACGTTCCAACCCAGCGTCTCAAAGCCGCTTACAAACACTCGTGTTTTGTCTAGTCCGGATTTATGAATCGGCCATATAATCTCATAACCGCTGTCCGGATTATTCGCTGTCAGTGCCCGGTGTCCCTCTGCTCCATACGTAGTGATATTGGATTCGACCATGACTGCTACCCGGTTGGTATTGACCTTTTCTTTGACCGCATCCTGGGTTTGCTGCAGTGCATCCTGCGTAATCAGCCGTTCACGATACAGCTTATTAATATACAGCACCATCTCTTCGTAAGCAGGATCATCCAAGATAGATGACAGCTTGTCGCCATCCGGATATCCCATGAGTGAAATAAACTTACTGGTGGAGTTCTCCTTAAAACCACCATACATAATTTCCAGACCTGCCCCCTTCTCCCCAACCTCCAGAGGTACTACATCCGGATACTTTTCTTGCACCTTAAGCAAATATTGATACAAATCATCAAAGGTCTCCAGCGCCGGTCTGCCGAGTTCGTTATAAATATCTTTATTCACCATCCATCCGCCGTTGCCGAATTGCCCGGATGTATACCAGTTCGGGATTTGATAGATTTTCCCGTCTTCTGAACGGAGCAAATTCAGGGTGGATTCCTTCACATATTTCTTGAAGTTCGGATACTTCTCATAGTAATCATCCAGCGCAACGAGTTGTCCTGCCTGCACCAGCCGCTCCACTGAGGATCCCCGGTCAGTAAAAATGACATCCGGTAAATCACCGCCGACGATCATCGTGTTGAGCTTTTCTCCGGCCGCTCCTCCGGATTGTATGGGTTCAACAGTAACCTTACGGTTCTCCTGAATCCATTTTGTCGCCTCATTATCCCCCCAGGGTGATGTCGTAAGCCAGTCATAGTTTCCATAGAAGCTGAAGGTGACGGGCTTGATCCCGCTGCCGTCATCTGTGGCGGCCTCAGTATTCAGATTTTTCTCGCTTGTGTTTGATGAAGTGTTAGAATTTCCTCCTCCGCTACAGGCAGCGAGAAGAAGCACCAGTGAAGTCAGCAAAAGAGATACCCATTTCATACGATTGCGCATCTTTTCCCTTCTTTCTACATAATATGGAGACTGCTATTCTTTCATCGAACCAATCATTACGCCCTTAACAAAGTACTTTTGGAGAAAAGGATACGTCAGGATAATTGGAATGGTAGCGATCATCATCGTAGCCATAGTCAGTGACTTCGTGGTAATCGTCCGATTCCGGTTCATATGATCCAGCGCGATAGCATTCGATGAGCCAATTTGGGTCATGATGTTGGAGTTCATAATCTGGCGCAGCAGGGTCTGTATAGGGAGCAAGTGATCCTTTGTAATATAGATCGCTCCCGTAAACCAGTCATTCCAATAACCTACTGCGGTGAATAAGGCAATCGTGGCCAGCACCGGGCCGGAGACCGGAATGACGATTCGGAAAAAAATGCCGTAGTTGCTGCTGCCGTCGATTTTGGCAGATTCCTCCAAACCCTCCGGCAGAGCATGGAAGAAGGTGCGGATGACAATCATGTTCCAGACACTGATGATGCCGGGGATAATCAGCACCCAAAAGGTGTCCAGCATACCCAAAGAGCGAACTAGTAAATAACTAGGGATGAGCCCTCCACTGAAGAACATCGTAATCATGAAGAACACCATATATTGTTTTCGAAAAAGCAATGTCTTCTTGGACATTCCGTAGGCTAACAGTGCCGTGAAAAAGACAGACAATGCCGTGCCGCTTAACGTTCTAAGAATGGTGATCAGAAAAGAATTCAGCAGGCGTTGATCCTGAAACACAATATAATAATTTTCCAGGGTAAAAGCTCTCGGTAACAAGGTTACACCGCCGAGCGCCGTATCGCTCCCTAGATTAAAGGAAATGACCAACGCATTCCAAAACGGGTATAGCATGAGTAACGCCAGCAGCGTCAAAAGGGTATAAATACTCCGCTGCATGATTTTGTCGCCTAGGCTTAGTCTCATTGTTCACTCCTCCTAAAAGGTTTATGGAGCATCGGAAGCATTCGCTATGAGTAGTAGTACTACCAGAGACTAACATCTGCCCGGCGAGCGATTTTGTTGGCCGTCACTAGCAGAATGACACTGATCACCGCCTTGAATAGCCCTACAGCTGTCGCATAAGAGAATCTGGCATTTAAAATCCCAACACGGTACACATAGGTGTCGATAACATCGGAGTAGGGTCGCAGAATTGGATTGGTTGCCAGCAGCAAAATGTCCTCGAAGCCCGCACTGAGCAGACTGCCGATGGCAAGAATCATAAAGATAATGATAATGGGGGTAATGCTGGGGAGTGTAATCAAGTGAATTTGCTTAAACCGGCTTGCTCCATCTATAGAAGCGGCCTCATATAGGGTTGGATCAATACCTGCAATCGCGGCCAGGTAGACAATGCTCCCGAATCCGACCTCTTTCCATACATTTACGCTTACTAGAATCGACCAAAAGTATTTGGGTAACGCCAGGAAGTTAACTGGCTCCCCTACCAAATTGAATCGCTCCAGCAAATAGTTCACCGTTCCGTTATCAACGGATAACAGCGAAAATACAAAACCGGATACAATAACCCAGGACAGGAAATAAGGTAAATAGCTGACGGTCTGGATAATCCGTTTAAAGCCCATATTCCCGATTTCATTCAGCATCAGTGCAAGAAGAATCGGGGCAGGAAAAGAGATAATCAATTTAAGCAAGCTAATCACAAGGGTATTTCGCATCACATTCCAGAACTCCGGCGCCTCGAAGAACATTCTGAAATGCATAAATCCAACCCAGGGGCTCTTCATAATGCCGCCAAAAATATCGTATTGCTGGAATGCCATAACCACGCCATACATCGGAATGTAGCTAAAAATGAATACAAAGATAATTCCCGGCCAAACCATGGACTGCAAATCCAATTGACTGATAAATTTCTTCCATCTACGCGGTTTCTCGGCCGTGTTCATCCGCTTTTCCTCCTCTGGACGATTCTAGTGAAACAACGGCAACAACGATTTGTTCTTCTCCAGCATTTCATCCAGCAGTTGTTCAGCTACGGTGACCGAAGGCACGAGCGGATGATGAACCATAGCCTGTAGGGCTATATCCCGGTCTCCGTGCACAGCCGCCTCGATGGTGAGGCTCTCGTATTGCTTGACCGCGGCCAGCAAGCCTTTGATGGGCTGAGGAATTATACGCAGCGGAATCGGCAGCGGGCCTTGCTTGGTTACCATACAGTTCACCTCAATAGAGGCATCGTCCGGCAAGAAGTCAATCATTCCGTTATTCCTTACATTCAACGTCTGGATATCGCGGGAATCATTATAAATGGAGCGCATCAGCAGCACTGCCGCCTCCGAGTAGTAGGCTCCGCCGCGCTGTTCCAACTGCTTGGGCTTTTCCTTCAGCGCTACGTTCCGGTACAGTTCAAACAGCTCTTCCTCCACCTTCTTCACTACCTCAGCGCGCGATCCAGTCGTTGCTGCTGCTTCCTTCTGTTCCGCAAGCATCGCGTCCGTCATATAGTAATAGCTCAGGTAATAAGAGGGAATCGCTTTCAAAGCATTCAGAAACCGGTAGTCCCAGGAATCAAACGGCACATTGCTCGCCTTGTAACTCTGCGGGTAATCAATGAGCTCCTGCAACTTGCTTTTACCGTCAATCACGATATCGGATACCCAGTGCAGATGGTTGATGCCGACAAACTCCGCGTAGATCTTCTCCATAGGAAGTCCGAAGAATTCGGAGAGCCACTTTTGAAAACCAATCGGCGAGTTGCACAAGCCTACGCTTTTTACCGATGAGTATTTGTGAACAGCTTCAGTCACCATACCGGCCGGATTCGTAAAATTCAGCAACCAGGCATCCGGAGCCAGCTCCTCAATGTCTTTGCAAATATCCAGAATGACCGGGATGGTCCGTAGACCTTTCATCATCCCTCCGGGACCTGTCGTCTCCTGGCCGATGACATTGTATTGAAGCGGAATTAATTCGTCCCATTTGCGCGCTTCCAGCATGCCTACCCGGATTTGCGTACATACAAAGTCCGCTCCGGCAATGGCCTCCCTGCGCTCAAGTGTCTGGACCACGGTAATCGGCAGTCCGGACTCAGCAATCATGCGTTTGCTCAGTTCTGCAATCGTATGCAGCTTCTCCCTTCCCTCCTCAATATCCACCAGCCATACTTCGCGAATGGGAAGCTCTTGGTGATGCAGGATGATGCCTTCAATAAGCTCAGGCGTATACGATGATCCCGCTCCGATGACAACCAGCTTCAATGTTTCCTCCATGATAGACCCTTCCTTCATCTTTTTCATTTTGGTCTTATAAAAACTAGCCTATTGTGTTCAGTACTTTCCCCTGTGATAGATTATCTAGAACCTTCTGATCTACACGCATACCGCTGCTTTCCATAGCCAGAACGACCGATCCTACAACCGGCTCCCGGGTCAAAATCCTTAAAGTGCCATTCGGAGCCGACAACTTCACTCTTCTCTCAATGGCCCGCCGGATGATGCCTGAGCGGTCTCCCTTTGTCAGCAGGCTGCCTGCAAGTACGATGTCGAAGAAGTCCTCCTCCATGCCCAAGCGATGGATGGCCGATGCCGCGGCCAAACCCAGCTCATCCCCTTGCTTGACCAGCAGCTCGGTGGCAACCTGGTCCCCTTCCTCTGCCGCTTGAAACAATAGTTCAGCAATATGGGGAGGCAGGTCTCTGAAATGATCCAGGTAATCCTCTCTTAGCTCCGAAACATTGGAATAGCCCAACAATTCCGTTAAGCGTTCGGTTAGGACCGTCTCCTTCTCTCTTCCCTCATCCGCCCGAAGGACGCTACGGAATACCTCAATACTTAAATCATAGCCACCGCCATAATCCCCGAACCGGTAGCCGAATCCACCACATTGGTATGTAGCACCCAACGGATTTTTACCACTACAGTTCACGCCTGATCCGCAAATCAGCACGATCCCGTAGTTCTTCTCTGTACCTGACCGCAAGGCAATCCAGGTGTCGCAGGAAATCTCAGTTTGGGGAAGATCAAAGCTGCTGATGATCGGTCGCAAAATCCGGAAATCAGCCTCTCTGTCCGCTCCCGCTAAGCCGAACCAGGAGTAATCCAGCTGATCCTTGGTCAGCCCTGACGCCATAATTGCTTCCGATATGGCCTGCTGCAAACTGTTCACCGCCTGCTCACGGTTTATTTGATGATTTCCGATCCCACCCTTGCCAACTCCGATGACCTTCCCTTGTTCATCTGCAATCATTGCGTGGGTTTTACTGCCTCCTGCATCAACTCCCAAAAAATACTTCACGGATGATTTCACTCCTAAAATTCAAGGTAATCTAACAGATGCGGTGGATTCACGAATGAGTAGCTGCGGAGCAAGCTTCGTTACAGCGGGCGGCATCACCTCCCCGTTGATCATTTTTAGTAGTAAATCAACGCCTATATTGCCCATTTGTGCCTCAGGTTGTCTGACCGTCGTTAACCGCGGGTAAAATTCACCTACGAACTGCTGATCATCAAATCCAACAATTGAGATATCGTGGGGTACTCGAATTCCCTCTTCCCGGAGAGCCTGAACCATTCCAAGAGCAATAAAATCGTCCCCGGAAAAAAAAGCTGTCGGCAGCTTATCTTCGCGGATCCATCTCTTGGCCACCTCATAGCCGCCGCTTACTGTAAAACTGCAGTATTCCGTTCCGAATGGCGTTAACCCGGCATCCTCGAGCGCTTGGACATAACCGCGCTTACGCTCCGCTACACTTAGAAATACCGAAGGGCCGCCAATATAGGCGATTTGAGTGTGCCCAAGATCGAGCAAGTGCTTTGTAGCCTCATACCCGCCTTGATAGTTATCGACCACGACGCTAGGCACATCCTCATGCTGAAACTGGTTATCCAGCAATACAAACGGAATATTTTTTCTTTTCAGTTCCTCTACATATGCCTTTTCTTCAAGTGGGGACAACAGGATAATTCCATCAACGCGATCCTTCTGAAACAGGAAATTATCGCCTTCATCCTCATTCTCGGCGATCGATAGGGCTAAAAAATACCCTTGCGCCGCCAGCTTCCGGTTCACCACGCGAATAACCCGGTCATAGAAAGAGTCGTTAAAGTTGGTAATCGACATCCCGATGACTCCCGTTTTGCCTCTCACAAGACTCCGCGCTGCTGAATTGGGCTGATAATTTAATTCCTCCATAGCTTTCAGTACTTTCTGTCTATTAGCTTCCCGTACAGAGGGTAAATTGTTAAGCACCCTGGATACGGTCACTACAGAGAGTCCCGACTTTTTGGCTACATCATGTATATTCATCTTAGCTTCCATACCTCCGTCACCCGAAAGTTTAAACGATTAAACTTTTTAGGTAAATAAAAAAACCTTACCTTTCGTGATATTTCTATGTTCTGATTGAAAATTGCACACTGAATGTCAGCTTTGCCTTTATCAAGAACACCAAAATTCTTTACAAAAGTTTTAAGGTTTTAACTAATTTACATTCTACTTACATTTCCAATATCCGTCAATACATAAAATGCAGCCAAAACAAAAAGCAACTCATCCGCAGACAAGTTGCTTTTTAGACACGCTATTCCCCCTTCCATTGCTTCTATCATCCTCAGGTTAATTGGTAATTACCCATTTTTGTCGATCAAGAGTAGGATCAAGCTCGCTAAGGGACAGTGTCGACCCATCCGCTGATACTTCCATCGCTTTCTTATGATGAGCAGAAATAATACTTACGGTACCATCATCATTTTTGTGAAAAATCCAACGCTGATTGTTATATCCGAGATAAGGGTATAACTGAATTTTATTTTGCCCTGTGTCTAGATCAAGCGCCTGACCGGCTGTTGTACGAATAGAATAGGAACCTGCATCGTCCCCCGTCGGCACGAATACCCACTTCTGATCCGTAAAATCATTCGCATCCTTCAGTGTAACAGCTTCACCATTTGCGAGATTTGCTGTATAAAGGGATTTCTCTAGTTCTGCATTTACTAGACTGGAAGTGGTTAAATCGGCAGGTGTTTCTCCGCTCACGTTAACGTTTTGATATGAAACATTTCCGCCAAATACATGTAGTCCAAAGCGGCCTTCTGCAAATACGCCGTCCTGGAGGTCGATCACTTTCTGCCCATCCACATAAACCACGATATGCGGGCCCTTCGCTTCGATTTTCACTTTGTAGGTTTGACCCGGCTGAATGAACGTCGGAACTTTTGCTAGAATCTGACGCTCTTCAAAACGGCCGTCGATTTTATAAAACAGACGGATGGACTTCATATTCGGATCCAGATTTAAGTAGTATCCGCTGCGTCCATCTTCGCTGGCACGGAACAACATAGAGCCTGCTCCTCCGGATCTCCCTAACATCATCTCTGCTTCATAAGTAAAATCTCCTGCCTGCTTCTCTGCGATATAATTCGCGTCACTCCAGTAATTTCCACGAATCCCATTTTCACCAATGACCCAGGAGGCTGCAGATAGATCTTTAGTCCACCCACTTAAGTTCGTATGAAATTTACCCCCAGATACCTTAACTAATAAGCTAGCCGATGTCTTCCCATTTGGAGTAGAGACGGTAATGATAGACTCGCCTTCTTTTTTAGCTACAAGGGTTGCCTGGGAGTTATCCACCACGTTTAGTTCAACAACATCCTTGTTACTGGAATTCCATTTAAGCGGCTGTGCCCCATTACCGGTACCATTCTCTACCATCGCCAAAAGTATGTCGCTTTGCCCCTTGCTCAGTTCGCGATCACTTGTATCCATCATTATCTTGGTAGCTGAGCCCGTCTCCTGATTCCATACAGAGCCTAACTGATTCACCTTCAGAGATACGACTTTTACGTTGCCTCCTTTGGTGTAAAAACTCAAAGCTCTGCTGGCTGGATCCGGAAAAATGACGTCAGAGAAAACAACTTTACCGTTGTTGCCAAAAACCTCAATAGAAGACTCATCTACAAGGATACGCAGCTTAACTCGCTTGTTCTCCGTTTGCATTGCCGCTTCATGTCTTGTACTAAATAGACTCGAAAAATCCGTCAAACCAGATGCAGACCGATCCACGAAAATCCGACCCTCACCAGGTTTATATCCAACAACCGTTTTTTGACTTCCCCCTACACGAACGTTAAAGCCAAATTCACTAACCTGACTACCTGCTGGAATTTCTACTTCAGCTTCAATTTCGTATGCACCAGAGGTAACCCCTTTCAATAGATTCTGAGAAGAAGGACTCACCTCTTTGTTGGCAGTAGAATACAGCTGACTACGCAGCAATCCCAACTCCTTGATCGGGCTTTGAGCGAGCTGAATCCCATCTTTTGTCGTTACTAATGAGACTTCTCTTGGGATTGACAGTACGCCTTTCCAATGGCTTGTTGGAAAAGCAAACGGATAGTCCCAGTTTGTCATCCACGCCATCATTACGCTGCGATGATCTGGCATGTTTGAAAAAGACATTGAAGCGTAGAATTCTTTTCCAAAATCTGTTCGCAATACTTTCCCTGCCGGATTATCATTAACGAATTTACCATCCGCTGTTAAATGACCCACAAAATATTCAGCATCTGATCCGCCTGTTTTTGAATTCGCTCCTGTACTAATCATCAGAACCCATTTCTTCTGTGATGTTCCGTCTACCGAAAGCTGAAGCAGATCCGGACATTCCCATACACCGCCGCGAACATAGTCCCCGTAACCCCAACTATCTGTCAGGTTCCAATCAAGTAGATTTGTTGAAGTAAAGAAACGAATATGATCTCCACCGGATACAACCATTACCCACCTGTTATTGTCATTATCACGAATCACTTTAGGATCACGGAAATCCCAGCCTCCCGGCTCCCCTCCATTATCGCCTGGATTTCCGATAACCATTGGACGCGTCTTGGAATATTCCCAAGTACGACCTTGGTCCTTGCTGTATGCAAGACCGATACGCTGATTCCCATTCGGGCCATCGGGATTATAGGAAGTGTAGTAGGCAATTAGACCTTTACCTCCTGAATCCCCGAACAAACCTGATGCATTCGTCAAATCTGCCACAGCTGATCCAGACCAGACATGCCCATGATCATTCCACGGCAGCGCAATCGGAAGCCGCTTCCAGTTCAGCATATCTTTACTGACAGAATGTGCCCAAGTGCCTCCGTCCTGATGGAATAGATGATATTCACCTTCGAAGTAGACAAGTCCGTTCGGATCACTGGCAGAACCACGAATTGGCGTATAGTGGTATTGAGGACGATATTTTTCACTATAATAATTGCTGCCATCCGTCACATAGGTATCCTGGAAGTAAGCTGTTCCCTGTTTAACAACGATTCCTGCATATCCATCGGTATAGGTTTCATCTGTTAGATCGATTGCGGCCGGGGTGTATCCGTCTAGAAAGATCTGAATTCTGTTTCCCTTCGCCTTTATCTCTACATGATGTTTTGCTCCGGCCTGACTTGGATAGGTATGCTGTGAACTTGCAATCGTTGTTCCGCTAGCTTTCGTCAGACTTACACGAACCTGATTTCCTTCCTTTGTCAGGGCTGCTTCATATCCCTTTGTTCCATCAGCCGATGAACGAAAGGCGAGCGCTGCAACAGAATCAGGACGAAGAGATAGATTTCCTTCATATACAAAATCAGCAGCTTGTTTATTATAAATTTGCTGTGACTTCATCTGCTTTACTGCCATTCCTTTCTTGCCGTTGATATTAGGCTGCCATTGTCCTTTATTTGTAACCACAGCACCCAAATTTCCTTTCAGGTCACTCACGAAAATATTTTGGAACAAAACAGAACCATTCCATACATTGAGTCCCAGCTTACCAGTACGATACGCATCATCCTGAACCTCAATCAAAGGTTTATATTCGTTGTCCCAATATACTTTCAGTGATGAACCCTCTGCTTTCACCTTGAGATGATAGATCTCTCCTGCCTTAATAGTAACCTTCCGCTCCTCTTTTAATTTCCCTTCACCATCACTTGCGTCTCGTAAGCGGATCATACCTGCATTCGGAACAATTTGGAGCATGTAGGAACCCCAGCCATCTTCATTAGAACGGAACAATAAGGTCGCGTCCGCTTGCATATCCTTGATCATGACATCAGCTTCATAGATAAAATCCTCTGACACCGTTTCGGAGATTGCCATTACATTTTCTTGTGGATCGGAAGTCAGTAAAATCCCTTCCACAGTATCCGCCAACTTACCTTTTCCTTTTATTTGCCAACCTGTCAAGTTTGTGTTTGTTTTGGTTACGCTTTCAAAAATAGAAAGCCCCTCCTTAGCTTGTTTACTTACCTCCTGATCAGCGGGCGCAGCCCAACCCATACCGGGATTGGCTACATATATGCCTGCGGAAGTCATAACAAATCCTGTTGCCATGAGAAAGGATAAAACTACTTTTCCCTTATTAACCATCCTCTTCACCCTCTTTTTCTATCATCAATCATTTCTTTTATTGTAAAATAAGAAGGAGGCCAATTCATTGCACTGACCTCCTCTCTATATTCTTTTACAATTGAGCAGAACTCTGACTTTCCAGTGCTGTGAGTCCAAGAGCGAGAGCACCACATAATCCCGCCTGTTGGCCTAGTCCTGGTGGAACGATATACTCATCTATGTGTTCCAAAATAGTACTTGAGCTGACATAACCGTTCAGGTTCTGTAGCACGGCCTGCCGAATAAGTGGAAATAATTGTGACTGCTGCATAACACCACCACCCAGAATGATTTTCTGAGGAGAGTTAAGTAATATAGCACCCGTAATCGACTGTGCAATATAAAATGCTTCCATTTCCCATGCAAGGTGATCTATAGGAAGTTCATGTCCCTTCTTCCCCCACCTTGCTTCAATAGCAGGACCTGCCGCCATCCCTTCTAGGCAGTCCCCATGATAGGGACATCCCCCTGGGAATTCATCTTCAGGATGGCGTCTTGTAAGAACATGACCCCCTTCAGGATGCACAAGACCATGAATAAGTTTACCTTCTGAATACACTCCCACACCAACACCCGTGCCAACTGTATAGTACAAACAGCTGGATAACCCTTGGGCTGCGCCCCATTTGGCTTCACCAAATGCCGCTGCATTGACGTCCGTGTCCCAACCAAAGGGAACCGAAAAGTTTCTTTTCAAAGTGCCCAGCATATCGTAATTTCCCCAACCTGGTTTTGGTGTTGTTGTAACGTAACCATACGTCGGACTATCTGGGCTTATATCGATTGGACCAAACGATCCAATTCCGATAGCTTCTACTGGTTTGTCTTGAAAATATTGAATAACTTTGGGCAACGTCAACTCAGGATGTTCTGTCGGGAAACTGATCTGATCTTCAATGATCCCATTTTCATTCCCGATGCCACATATAAACTTCGTTCCGCCAGCTTCAATCGCTCCTATACGCATATACAAGACTCCTCTCGGTGACTAATTCTTGTCTTGCTCAGCAGAGAGAGTAAGCTCATAGATATCCAGGGAAATCAGCAAGTCATTCTCATTTTCTGCAAACACAGCAATACCTTTAGATTCTAGTCCAGGGAATATAAGATCCGTAATCACTGCCTGGCCTCCATTACTAAACGCCTCAACGGAAGAGCGATCCACATAAATACGGAGATCATTTGACTCATCAAGCGCTGCGAGTTTGGCTGAATGATGTCCTACGAAATGTTCATGGAAATCATGCTGGCCCGAAGCCTTCCTGTCTACATAAAGTTCCTCTCTCTCACCGTTGATACCGATCACTGTTTGTTCATCCGCACCAACTCTTACCTTGAAACCTACAGATTTACCCCGAGCGAACTCAGCTATAATCTCATAAGATTCCAAGTGAATCTCTTTAAGAAGAGTATTGATTTCTTGCACCGTTGCATTTTTTATAGAAAGGACTTGTACACGAGCTGATTCCAACTCTTGTACCGGCTTCTGCACAAGAAAGGTTCCCCCTTGTCTTGATTCGAGCTGAAGTTCTCTTGCAATTGTCATCGCGCCACGGAATTCTTCTGCTGGCGTCTTGTTAGCATACATCCAGTTGCTCATCCAGCCGATAAATAGCCTTCTTCCATCTTCCGCCGGTATATCGGACCAACTTACACCTGCATAGTTATCTCTTCCATAATCAAGCCAGCGAACTTTTATCGAATCTTCATCTGGCGTGAACACTTCTCCATCAAAATCCCCTGTAAAATACTGTGTTCTTGATCCTTCCACAAAAGCGGGATCCGCACCGATGCTCACTAGCATCACCCATTTCGTGTTCGAAGGATCGCCATCAATGGCTAGCGGGAACAAGTCCGGGCATTCCCATACCCCGTCATGAGAACCGATTCCTTCTCCGAATTCACTGGCAAATGTCCAGTTCATCAGATCAGGAGAATGATATAGACACACCGTTTGACCACAAGCTACAATCATCACCCATTGATTAGTATCTTTATTCCAAAATACTTTCGGGTCACGGAAATCAATGAATGTATCATGTTCAAGCACCGGGTTTCCATCATATTTCGTCCAGGTTCTTCCGTTATCCTTACTATAAGCCAAGCTTTGACGCTGAATGGCTGGCTTGCCTTCCGGCATATCCAAATGGTGTGTAAAAATCGCTACTAGACCTGGTTTATCTTCAAAAAATCCAGTCGTATTATTCCAGTCAACTACGGCACTGCCGGAAAAAATCATACCTAACTCATCTGGAGCAAGAGCGATAGGCAGCTCCTCCCATGTAACCAGATCCTTGCTGACCGCATGGCCCCAGTGCATAGCGCCCATAGTCATTCCACCTGGATGGTGCTGGAAGAACAAATGATATTCATCCTCAAAATAAACCATTCCGTTTGGATCATTCATCCACTTTTCCTTAGGGGAAAAATGATACACTCCGCGGTAATTTTGTTTCGCAATCGTAGACATTATTGTTTTCTCCTTTACTCCCGAACACGGTCTTTACCGTATATTATTTATAGTTTATTATTTGCTTGCTCTGTCATAGCCGCCTTGTTTAATTTCAAGCCATTCTTGCAGGCCCAGACGGTCCAATTCTTTCAAATATTCATCCCACTGCGCTTCGACTTTACCGTTTTGGTACCATTCAGTACGCATTCTAAGCACGTAGGCAAAAAGATCCGTCTCAATTGTCGTAAGGCGATCAAGCTCTTGAATGGAATGGAATACACTCGGCATTACGTTTTCTGCTTTCATTTTAGGCGCCATGATGTTCTTGATAATATCCATTCTGCCTTTGGCATCATCCGGCATGGTTGTGTATTTGCCATAATAGGAATCAAGGATAGCTAAGGGTCCACCGACACTTGTTTTCTCACGTAGTTCTACAGGAGCTGCACCCTCCAGCGGCAAATGCTTCAGCATTTCTTTTTCTTTATCAAATTCGAAGATATTTTGCTGTTTATCGTCTCCATACGTTCCCCAGTTGTTCTGTACAGATTGAATCGGATCGTAGAGTTGATCAACCCATTTCGCTGTCGTTTCTAAGTTCTTATTGGCGCTAGTAACAACCATCTTACCTCTGCCCAAACCAAGCGCGTTCGTTCTTGTTACGTTAACTTCACCATCTGGTCCAGCAAGTGGAGGCATAACCTCGTAAATGTCATTTGCTCCAGTGATGTTAGCTTTATCCCATGAGAAGTAAAGTCCGTATCTCTGATCCTTCCCTTTTGCAAGGTAAGTACTCCAGTCCTGTGTATAGGCTTCAATATCAATGAGTCCTTCTTTATACAGCTCGTTAATAAAAGAAACGGCTTCTTTGTAATCATCTTGTGCCGCCGTAAATATTACCTTTCCATCATTGTTTACAACCGCATGGTCAGGGTTCTCACCCAATCCGAATGAAGCAAATAGGAAAACCAGATCTTCTGCTCCAGGCTTGTTAATAAAGGACAAAGGAATTTCGTCAGCCTTACCGTTGCCATTTGGATCTTTTGTCTTGAAGGCAATTAATACTTCTTTTAATTCTTCTGTTGTTGTAGGCATATCAAGGCCCAGCTTCTCAAGCCATTCCACATTGATCCAAGGCATACTGTCTACCGCCTGGATTCTTTCTTTGCCATTGCCCAGCTCTTCGATCCACGGAAAGGCATAAATATTACCGTCTGGTGCCGTAATCATACTCTTGTATTCCGGTGCTTCTTCCAGCACCTTTTTGAAGTTGGGCATATTGTTCTCGATAAGCTCATTCAGCGGAATAATGGCACCATCTTTAGCAAGCTTGAGCAGCTCATAGTCGCTATAGTCCGCATTAAAAATTGCATCAGGAAGATCGCCGCTTGCCACAGCCAGGTTTCTTTTTTCAACAAATACGTCTTTCGTGAAATTCTTCCAATTAATATGAACATTCGTCTTTTCTTCAAGACGCTTATTAATCAGTTTTTCATTTGGATCAACGGGTGCAAGTGGAGAGCTTTGCGTAATAAAGTTCAAAGTTACTTTACCGCTGGCGTCCTGTTCTTTACTAGCTGCACTTCCCCCTCCTCCTCCTCCACCGCATGCAGTAAGGAACATAAACGAAGCAAGTACAGATGCAGAAGCTACTTTCGTTGATACTCTTGATTTCTTAATTCTTTTCATAGGGTATGACCTCCAAATTAGATATGAATGAATTAATCTTTATCTATGTGCAGCCTGTTTCCTACTTAAGGGAACCGACCATAACACCTTTTTCAAAGTACTTCTGGAAGAACGGATACATAACAATAAGTGGCAAACTGGAAACAACAATGGCAGCGTACTTGATGATTTCAGACAATCGTTTCATTTCCGCCATGGCGAGTTGATCGCTGATCATGCCCGGATCTACCTGATTCTGGATCAAGATGGACCGCAACACGAGCTGCAGTGGATGAAGATTCGGATTATCTAAATAGATCATGGCGTCAAAGTAGGAATTCCACTGGCCCACAAAAGCATAAAGAGCGAGCACGAAAACAATCGGTTTGGAGAGCGGTAATACAACACTGAAGAAAATCCGCATCTCCGAAGCTCCGTCGACATTAGCGGCTTCCTTCATTTCATTCGGTACTCCTTTGAAGAAAGTTCTAGAGAGAATGATGTTCCATACATTGACTGCTCCTGGAATGATCACCGCCCATACTGTATCAAGCAGACCAAGATTCTTAACGAGCAGGTATGTAGGTATAAGCCCACCCCCAAAGAACATGGTGATAATAAACAAGGTCATGAAGAATCCTTTTCCTTTGAGCCTGTCATCAGACAGTGCGTACCCTGCACAGATTGAGACGAGAACGGTAAGCATAGCAAATGAAACAGAGTATAAAACAGAGTTTCCAAAACCTCGGATCATGGCCGGATTAGAAAGAATTTTTATATACCCTTCTAATGACCAGTCCGAAAGGTTGAATGATAATCCTTTACTGAGCAGAACTGATGGATCCATAAAAGATGCAATCACTACATAAATCAAAGGAAGTACAATGATAAGTACGGCCAGTGTCAGGAAGATCGCGTTCAGCACGACGATAAAGCGATCTAATCCGGAATGTTTAATGGGCATAGCTTGTTGCTCCTTTCTTAGTAAAGACCTTCGCCCTCATTCAATTTCTTCACGGTAAAGTTAACGGTGATGAGCAAGACGATGTTGATGATAGAGTTAAACAATCCTACTGCGGCTGAATAGGCATAATCGCCCGACTGCAAACCAATTTTATAAACGTAAGTCGGAATGATTTCTGAGGTTGGCAAGTTCATCGCCGTTTGCATGAGATAGGCTTTTTCGAAGCCAATGGACATAATCCCACCAGCTGCAAGGATAAATACAATAGCCATAATTGGACGAATGGTTGGCAAATCGATATGGCGTATTCTTTGTAGAAGATTAGCGCCGTCAAGATTGGCTGCATTATGTAACTCAGGATCGACATTAGCAAGCGCTGCTACATAAATAATGGATGCCCAACCGGCTCCGGTCCAAATATCGGACAGAATGTAGATCGAACGGAAGTACTCCGGACGAGACATGAACATGATTGGTTCACCTGTAAGCCACGTAAAAAACTGGTTAATCGGTCCCGTTGGGGACAAGAAGATAAACAACATCCCGACCACAACGACAACAGAAATAAAGTTAGGTGCATACAAGAACAACTGAATGTTCTTTTTGACGCCTGCACGGCGAATTTGATTTAACATCAACGCAAGCAGGATTGGAATTGGAAAACTCAGAATTAATCCGAAGAAACTTAATTTAAGCGTATTCATAAAGATAACTTCGAAGTTGGGGGATGACAGGAATTTCTCGAAGTTGTACAAGCCTACCCATTCACTCCCCATAATCCCTTTGATTGGGCTGAAATCTTTAAAGGCGATAATCGCACCATACATAGGACCGTATTTAAAAATCAGGGTCAGGATCACAGCTGGTGCGAGCAAAATATAAAGAAAGTAGTATTTCTTTAGATAGTCTAGTAAGGAGCTCTTATGTTTGGTCACCATTGTTCTGTGTTCAGCTTCTATTAGGTTTTGCAATGCCTTTACCTCCGTTCTTATCAATGTTTATATCTTGATGCAGTAAGGGCTTTCAATTGGCTTATGTCCTGCTGCTTTTACAATTTACCAAACACTTAATCGTTCGTCAATACATTTTGTAAAAATATTTATGTGCATATGACAAAGAATTATGTTCATAAATGATGCATATAATTTTACATAATTACAAATACAGCCAATTTAAATAGGATTATATACTTTAAAGTCAACATATTCTCATGAAGATGAAAATAATAATACATTTTTTGCACATTTATTCGCTGATAAAATGTAAACTAAATTGTTCATTTGTAAATATCATATTGCTATTTTGAGTAAACTAATATACATTAAAGAGAGTTGGAATCATGCCAAACAGTACACTATTTGTGGCGAAGGTTAAGAACAAGAATATAGAGGTGAATTACATAGATGGCCAGGGAAAAAGTAACCATACAAGACATCGCGGATGCTTTAGGAATCTCTAGAAATACAGCTTCCAAAGCCTTAAATGGAACGAATGGTATACCTGATGAAACTAGAAACAAGGTTATAAAGAAAGCGATAGAGTTAAAATATAAACAATTTGCTTTTATGGACACCGAGAGTGTTCAACCAAGAAACTCTGGAAATATCGCTTTATTAACAGAAAACTTACCTAACACTTCCCACTTTGGATCGAAACTGATCAGTGGCATGGAGAAACGAATCAGTGCAGAAGGATATAATTTATCCATGCACATTATAAGAGACATTGATCAGGAGTCCTTGTCTCTTCCAAATAATTTTGATGTCGCCAATGTAGACGGAATTATTTGTATTGAGTTGTTCAATTCCGAATATAGTAAGCTGATTACAAGTCTAGGCATTCCAACTATTTTCATCGACTGCTCTGCCGATATCTGCTACCCTGAATTCCAAGCAGATGTACTTCTCATGGAAAACGAACACAGCACATATCAACTTACAAAAAAGTTAATTGATGGCGGTTACACATCACTGGGGTTCATCGGGGACTATAATCACTGTAGGAGTTTTAATGAAAGATGGGTGGGCTTTAATCGCGCATTGATAGAATCTGGGATTCATCTCGATCTCTCACAATGTATTCTCGATGACGATCGACTATTTTTTTCGAGTCCGGAGTGGGCAGATGCTAAGCTAAGCCAAATCAATCAGCTTCCTTCTGCTTTCGTGTGTGCTAACGATTATATTGCGGTTACCTTTATGAAGTCACTCAAAAATATGCTTTCCATTCCTAATGACCTCGTCATTTGTGGTTTTGATAATGGTCCTGAATCAAGCATTGTAGAACCCCATCTCACCACTGTTCATATTTATAGTAATCAGATGGGTGTCAAAGCAGCTGAAATGCTACTTTCCCGAATTCATGATCCGAAGCAACCCTATCAGGTTTCTCATATTTATACCAAACTCATCCTAAGAGAATCTACACCTAATATCAGTTGATGAATTTAAAAAGAACCCAAGCGATTAAAAATTCCGTCGCTTGGGTTCTTTTTTTTCGTTGAATTGTTCCAATTACAATTTCCTGTATTTATAATCCCACAATTAGTTCAAGGAAGGATTGTATTCTTCATAAGAAAGAACAATATGCTCACTTTTTAGCAGACAATGCTCTATGATCGCCTTACGTTTCGCTTTCAGGACAATTTGTTCAATATCAGCAAAACTGCAACCGGAAAGACGTTCACATGCCTCGTCCATCAACCCAGCTTCACTTTCAAAGTCATTAATTAACAGTTCGACATATTGACGCCTACTTGATTCATCCGGGTTAGCATAAATCATTTTTGTATCAAACCTTCGCCAAATAGCTCTATCCAGTTCATTTTCTAGATTCGTCGCTGCTACAAAAATGCTATTGTCACCAAAATCATCGAGACATTGCAGCAGTGTATTCACCGCACGAGCCATTTCTTTAACCTCGTCATTACTCTCCCGTGTTCTTGCAATGGCATCAAACTCATCCAGGAAAAGAACACAAGGAGATGCTTTGGCATACTCAAATATTTTCCGGATATTACTTCCAGTCTCGCCCAAATGGCTGTGAATAATTGCATCAAGTCGAACCAGGATAAGTGGAAGCTCCAGCATTTGAGCCATATAAAATGCCGTCAGTGTTTTCCCTGTGCCCGGTGGACCATACATAACCACTTTATTGGGAATGGGAACTCGATGCTCTTCAAATCTTTCCCTCATACCTAAGATTGTGATGAATTCTTCGACAATCTTTCGATTCATATCGGGTAGGATCAGATGTCTAACCTTTTTGGCACATTCTTTGGGTGTATAATAGGTACCCATATCAATCCCTTTTGCTCTGGGTAGACGTTGATTGGTGCTGCTTTTATTCATTATTTATTGAAGCTCCTTTAAAATGGTTATTTTCAAGAAATCCAAAAGATCCTTTCTGAATCCAGTTCAACCTGCTCTAATTGCCGCTCGAAGTTCTCGTGAGGAACGATAGAGTCCGCTTGTGACCATTCATTATCCACAAATCAATTCAAATACACATTGTTTTTATTCGTAATTATTACGATTTAAAATATCATACTTTCTTTTTGTTTATAATGTCAACCAGTAGCACAAAAAAGAGCCTTTATAATTCCAAGGCTCTTTTAGGGTATATCTATTAAATCGGCCATCCAGGCAAAGCAGAAGTTCCAGCATCTTGCCTTCACATATTGTAAGTCCTGGCTAGCTTGGACTTAGCTCTGAGCCGGGTGAATTCCTTAGTTACCAGGATTACCGTCCACACTACAACCACAGAATCAATTACAAGCGAACCCCAATATACTCCGGAGACGCCTAACCATCTTGGCAAAACAAGCATCACTGGCACATAAAAAACAAGTTGTCTGGTGATGCCGATAACGGCTGCCGGCTTCCCTTTATTAATCGCAGGGAAAAAGGTCATGGCCATAAAAATGAGCGACAATAACGGCAGAACCGCCATGTTCAAACGGAAATATAACATTTCGCTGGTCTTAAAGATTTGATCCGGCAGCACCAGCCCCAGAATGGAAGCCGGCGAGATCATGGAAATTATCCAGAAAGGCAAAGTCAGCAGCATGGAAACGAGTGTGAATATTTTATAGGCTTTGATGGCGCGCTCATACTGTTCTGCTCCAAAATTTATGCCGATGACTGGCTGCAAGGCGCGCATTAATCCGAATATCGGCGTCAACAGGAAGGTGAATACACGAAAAACCACTCCATAAAATGCAATATCTGCTGTAGTCCCATATCTCGACAGTGCATTAAATACTACAACAGCCTGTACCAGATTCATAAAGTTCATAATGAAAGAGGACATTCCCAGACCAATTATGGATTTGATTGTGGCAGCATCCCGATAGATTGCAAAGACATTCGTTCGGAATGAGGCAAATCCTTTGCCAAAATAAATCCATCCCAGCAAGGTGTAGACCAGCATCCCGATATTTGTAGCCCAGGCAGCTCCCTCTACTCCAAAATCCAGCCAGGCTACCAGAATATAATTGGACAATACATCAACTGCCAGTCCAATGCCCATTACCACGGCTGCCGATTTCATTTTCCCTTCGGCACGTACAATCATGTTGGCAGCCAGTCCATAAATCCAGAAAAATGAACCAATCACCGTAATTCTAAAATAGCTGTCTCCAAGAGCCAGAGTTTCCCCTTCTCCTCCCATGATTCGCACCAGCTGTGTAGAGAAAAGCAAACCCAATACCATATAGACAAGCGTTACAAGGATGGACAGATAATTAACATTCCCCATCAAACGCTTCTGCATTTCTTTGTCCTGCCTGCCGAGGGCTAAACTTAAAGCAGAACCGGCACCCACCCCAATCAAGGAGCCCAGTCCCAAGCTGATCTGGGTTAATGGATAAGCTACCGAAACCCCAGCCAGTGCTTCCTCTCCGACAAACCTTCCCACAAATACAGCGGCAATAACCGCATTTAAGCCATAGAGGACCATTGCGATGATAGCGGGCCATGATAACTGGACCATAATATTCCAAAGATTACCGTTGAGAATAAAATGCGTCTGCTTGTCTTTGCTGTTTTTTATCTGTGTTACTGTGTTCATAATATGAATTTTCTCTCCTTCTTTTGACTGAATATGCAAAGTCGTCGTTCAAAAATTATACGGGACTCCTTGCATTAACTAGTCTATAAGACATGTTGGCTAGCAACTACCGCAAAAAGGATTGTTTCTATCTCATATAGGATTTTATCTTTGAATTAATATAAATCTCCCCGGAATAGCCCCCTCTCATTTCCATTCCTATTAAAAAACTGCAGCAGGAGTGGTCGCGGCTCCGCAAGTTTCCGGTACATGGTCAATTTTGAATGCTAGGCAATCATTTAGTCTTCCCTACTTAACTCAACAAAAAAAGCAACTTCCCAGTTGGCAAGTTGCTTTTAAAAAAACTCTTTTGTGATAAAGTAACGATGAAAAAAAACGATTGAAGTCAAAAACCGACCTAATAAGCAGCGAACGGATCCGCATTATTCGAAAGGAACTGAGCCCATGTGAATTTGAATTCAGGACTGCCTACAACACTTTCTGCTATATCACCTGGAACAAAAAACACAGTGAATCCTGCATTAGTCAAGTAGAAGTTATCCAGGTATGCATTAGAATCTTTAGTTAACTTATTGAACAGGTCAATAGAGTAGATAGAAGACTCAGTACCTTTTTGGACTTGTTCTTGAAGTGATTTCTTAATAACCTGACTGTAATTGCTATTGGATTTCAGCAAATCTCCCAGCTTCATTGTCGTACCATCCTGCAGAGAGTAAGTAAGACCTGTTTGTGAGCCGCCTCCATGAGCTCCGCCGAGGTATTGATAATTGGTAAGCAGGAAGCTAATCACTCCATTTTGATTGTAAGTCACCTTGTAGGCCAGTTCGAAATCGTATGTCGCTCCTTCCGCTGGAGCACCAGACTTAGCCAGTTGTTTTTCCGAGGCATCTAGAAACTTCTGTGCCTGAGCTTTCACCGCTTTATTAATTGCCGCTTCGGCATTTTGATTCGCAAGCTGCGATACAACTGGATATACGATATTGATGGTTACATCCTTATGGGAATTAGAAGACTGGAGTTTACCGGCAGTTATAGTCAGTTCATTCATTCCTGCATTCGTGATATTGACAGTACGGGTTTGTCCGTTCCATTGGGCCAAATATCCGAAAGGTTCAACCAAGGCTTGCACTGCAACAAAAGAAGTTCCTCCGATTACCTGAGCTTCGTATCTTTGTCCCAGACCGCTTCCATTTAACTTTACAAGTGCACTGTCGATATCCAGTGAATAATTTACAGTATTCTCTCCCAGGGTAAGCTCTACACTATGATTTTTGTTATCGTATTTAACAGCTGCGCCTAATGCTTGCGCTGCGTCTTTAAGCGGAATGAGTGTATTACCTAATGGGCTTAGGAAAGCCTGAGTCCCGATTGCTTTACCTTTAACCTGGACATTCACCCTGGAGGTTATTGTTGCAGTAGTGGCTGCAGCATGAACTGATCCGACAGACACGGGTAAAGCCGCCGCTGTGCCAACTGCAGCCAGTGCTGCTGACAATAGAAGTACGGACATCCGCTTTTTAGTTGTGAATTTTTTAACTTGAGTTTCCATTTTGAAGATCCCCTTTTAGTCATTTTCTTACTATCACACTATAATCCCGTCATTTCCCGGATGGTTTACAGTATTTTCAGAAAAAGATTACAATTTTTACATGGAATTCGCTAATCAATGATGCATTGAAACCATTAAGGCAAATCCAAAAAGTGTCCAGTCATTTAGCACATGCACTATAAACGATGTCCAAATGTTTTTAGTCTTAATGTATGGATAGAGCAGAACAATCCGTACAATGCCGATACCGAGAATGGCTTGTGCAATATTCCAATTATAAGTTGGTAAATGGTATGCGCCAAAAATAATGGATACTACAATCCACGCTAAGATAATCGCAGACTTTCTGTTCAGTTTAAGTTTTTTTACTCCTAAGTACAAAATGACTAAGAATGGAAGGATCGTTATTAATTCTTCTCCAAACAGCATCGGGAGCATTGTCAGGAACGTCGTAATTGTATCGGAAAAATTACCATTGAATCCTTCACTCACTGGATTTGCACTAAAATTAAATAATTTCGTAATAATAAAACCAACACCATAGGTCACAATAAGATTTACAATGTACGTCCCAAGAATTAATATAATATCTTTAGCAACTAATTTTCTGAAAAGTAATGTCCACTGACTCCGTGCAACAAAGATAACTGCTGCTAATGGGAAAATCACATTTATAAAAGGATGTCCATAAGTACCTCCAAACCCAATAAGAAACAATGCAAAACCTGCAGCAACAGCTATCAGAAATATTAGGCTGGTTTTCAAATTTAGAGTAGGGGATTGCAGTTCACTGTAGAACGGAAAATCATCATTTTTACGCTCAAATCTAAAAAAATTACTTTTACTCATCATTAATCAAATCCTTCCTGAAAATAATGAAAAGCTATACTCTCTGAATACTAAAACCAATGATGCGGAGAATAGAAATACAGTCAGCTGTTTTTTGTACTATCACACTATACTCCCATTTTTTTCTGAAACATTTACAATTTTTTCAGAAAATAATTACAATATTTACACAAGTTTTTAATAAACTGAAATTAATTCATCACTTAATTTTGCAAATTCATGAAAATGTTTAAAAAAATGAATCTATTTCAGAAATAATTATGTTGTTTTGATAAAATAGACAGGTAATAATAGAATAAACAGTTCTCTTGTTAAAAAACTAAAAAGCGAGGTTTACCAATGTTATGGACCTGAAGCTGTTAAAAAAAATTAAAACAATAAATTTCTTCACATTCTTCTTTTTTTGGACTGTCATCTTTTTTGCTCTTGCGGATAAGCCACCACCTGCTGGTTTCTATGGGCTTATTGCCCTATTATTAGTTTATGGTATTTTACTTATTATCTATTTAAATGATTTTATTGAAAGCTTGATTAAGAAGCGAAGAGGAGTTTTTCTACTCAATTTGTTATATTTCTCCTTGGGAGGTTTTGCTTTCAGTCTAATTCTTTCAATTATTGTCATTAATCTTGTTTCAAATGTAGAAAATGAAGGATATCTAATCTCGGCATTCAGTTCAACCGTAATAGGATTGCTTAACGGGTTATGTTTTTATTTTTTCAACAAGCTGCTTGTGAAGAGGTACAATCTAATGATTGAGCAGAACCGCTCTGAATAATAAAAGAGCCGAATTAGCTAAAGAATGACGTATCGTCAAAAAGCAACTTATCCGCAGATAAGTTGCTTCTTTATCATGATTTTTAACTTCTACACTATATAAATAAAGTAACGTAAACCGACGAATCCCCTGTCCTCACAGGTATTAATCTATTCCCAGACTTTGTTTCTTAAATTCACTCTCGAAACATAACTCCGTGAGATCCCCAGCTCCTTCGCTATCTCCCGCTGTATCCGCTCTTCTCGATCTTCAGATATACTCCCTTGAGCAAATCATCCACTTCCGAATCAAAATATCGATAAGTGTAATGTTTAAAAAACTATATTTACAATTCAGAATGCTCGTGTTTCGCTTTGAGACGACTCCAGCGGCGCTGAACTTCGCTCTCAAAGCTGCGCAGAGCCGGTTCGTTCTCAGGCTTGAGCAGATGGCGGGTCTTACCCATCGTCTTCAGCCAGGCAGAGACTTCAATACGTTTGTCCTTGTTCTCCGGATTGTACGTAATGGTCGTTGTGCCTTGTTCCACTTCATACAGCGGGAAGAAGCAGGATTCAACCGCCAAGGATACAATATCCGTCCCATCCTTGTCTTCGGTCATCCAATTCAACGGGCAGGCAATCAGAATCTTGCCGTAGACCAGACCTTCATTCTGCGCGTACCATTGGGCCTTAGCTGCTTTTTTGAGCAGATCCTGCGGGTAGGCTTCACAGCCGGTGAATACATAAGGAATATTAGTGGCTGCCATGATCTGGGCAGTATCTTTATGCTGGGTGACTTTACCCTGCTGGGTCTTGCCGATGCTTGAAGTAGAAGTCCGGTGACCGAGCGGTGTTGAATAAGACTGCTGTGCACCAGTGTTCATATAACCTTCATTATCATACTCGATGATAATCATTTTATGTCCGCGCAGTGCAGCACCAATGGCTGGTCCCATCCCGATATCCATACCTCCGTCGCCTGTTACCATAACGAAAGTAAAGTCATTCCTCAGGCCCAGTCCATCCAGCTCTCCGCGGCGTTTGCGTTCCCAGAACATTTCTACCACCCCGGACAACGTAGCCGCACCGTTCTGGAAAAGGTTATGGATGAACGTTGACTTGTGCGACGAATAAGGATAGCCGTTTGTTGTAACCATTGCGCATCCTGTATGGTACAGCGCAACGATATCTCCTTCAATTCCCCTGAAGAACAGCTCAAGACCCGAGAAAATCCCGCAGCCCGGGCATGTGCCGTGACCCGGAGCCAGGCGTCTTGGTTTCTTCATCAAACTGCGGATCGGGGGAATCTTCACGGCCAGCTTTCCGGTTTCTTCATTTTTAGTAACAGTAATGAGGCCCGTCTTCAACAAATCGAAATTCATCGGCTTAAGCAGGCGCTGCGGTGCCTTTTCCGGTTCACCAGGATTGTGGCCGTAGTAATCAAACGGTACTTCAACACGGTCAGCAACAACAGCATCCAACGCCAGCTGGAAGAAATGATGGCCATCTTCAGCATAGAAGTCCTTGCCGCCTAATCCGTAAATCCGGCTGATGACTTTAGTCGTTGTATTCCCGTAAGTGAACAGCGCTGCCTTGATTTCGTTAACCATGTTGCCGCCGTGTCCGCCGAAGGAATCCGCACGGTCACCAACAGTAATGGCTTTGACATTCTTCAGTGCTTCCGCGATCTGCTTCTGCGGGAACGGACGGATCATGTTCGGTGAAATCGCTCCGGCTTTGACTCCCTGCAGTCGCAACTGATCCACAACATCCTTAATGATCTCGGACGCGGAATTCATCAGGAAGACAGCCACATCGGCATCCCCCATCCGGTACTGCTCAATCACCTCATAATGGCGTCCGGTCAGATCAGCAAATTCCTGAGCGATCTCTTCGAACACTTCACCGGCATTGTACATGGCCACAGACTGCTGATAGCGATTATTGATATAATCCGGTTCATTCATGTAAGGACCAACAGTAACCGGATTGTTGCGGTCAAGGGTATCGGTTGAGCCGGCTGGCGGCTGTTCGCCTACGAATTTATGCACATCTGCGCGGTGCGCAAAAGCCTGTACGCGGCGCTTCTGGTGAGAAGTGAAATATCCGTCCGAAGCTACCATAACCGGCAGGCGGACTTTGACATGCTCAGCCAGCTTCAGTGCCATCAGATTCATGTCGTAGACCGACTGCGGGTCACGGCACATCAGAATCGGCCAGCCGGTATTGAGTGCAAAATACAAATCGGAGTGGTCCCCGTGAATGTTCAGCGGTCCGGAGATGGAGCGGCAAATCAGGTTCATAACCATGGGCATCCGCGTACCGGCTTGTACAGGCAGCTGCTCAAGCATGTACATGTAGCCTTGCGCACTGGTGGCGTTAAATACGCGTCCGCCGGCTGTAGAAGCGCCATAACAGATACCTGCCGAGCTGTGCTCACCATCTGAGGGCACGAGCATAATGTCATGCTGGCCGCTGGCTTTCATCGTATCGAGGAATTGGGCAACCTCTGTCGATGGCGAGATCGGGAAATACCCCATGACATGATAGTTGATCTGATGCGCAGCATAGGCCGCCATCTCATTGCCTGATTCATATAGGAATTTCTGTTCTACTTTGGCAGAACCTATTTCTTTTTCATAATCAATAGCCATTGTTCATTCCGCCTTTCTAACCAGATTTACGCTTTCGTGATGAGATCGAATGGATGATGCACTGTATGGCTGTCGGCATAGCCTTCCTTCTCGCGCATGCTTGAGAGTGCCGAGGTCGGGCAGGCGCCTACGCATTTCAGGCAACCCTTGCAATATTGATAATCGATGCCCCGCAGGAACATCTGTGAGCGCCCCTTGCGGTCAAGCCGTTCTTCCCACACAAAACACTGGTCAGGGCAGACGGTGTCACACTGTGCACAGTTAATGCAGGACTCATTTTCATAAGCCGGAATCATTCCGGAACGGGAAATGCTCAGGTTCTTGAGGAAGCTACTTCCCGGATTGATGATCGTACCGCCTATAGGCTGAGTTTCATAGCCAAACGGCGAAATGTCGGAACGCACATATTCAGGCATGCTGTCCCCTGCCTCCAGCTCGAAGTGCATAAACTTCACTTCATTGTAGCCGCGCTCAAAAGTCGTAATAGCCGATTGTACAGCCTGCGGATATTTTTTGCCGAGCGATTTCTCAATAACGCCCTTCATCGTTTCAGCAACCAGGAATGGGCAGAGCCGGAACAGGGCACCCAGCATCGCCATGTTTACACGGTTTTTCTCTTTCAGTGCGATGCTTGTCGCGTCGATCACAGCAATGGTTCCGGCTTTCATCTTCAGCAGCTCTTTGAGTTCTTCCGGCGTCTTGGCCGAGTTCACAAGAACAGTGCTGTCTTCATTAATCCCGCTGGTGACATTAACGGTCTTGACAAGCGCTTCGTGGAACACCCCAACCACATGGGGACGCTCTACCGGCGAAGTATCACGGATATGCGTGTTTAAATCACAGAAGCGGATGTGGGCCTTTACAGCAGAGCCCTTTTTCTCTGATCCATAAGACGAGAAGCTTACGCCGTTCAGCCCCGCTCCGACGACTCCCGCTTCTGCGAGCATTTTACCCGCCAGGTTAGCTCCCAAGCCTCCAATAGACTCCAGTCGAATTTCAAAAAATCCGAGATCGTTAATTCGTGGTAATTCAATCATAAATGAACTCCTTTCACTAGAAGACTAGTAATACTCTTGCGAGCATTAATCCCGTTCAGGTCTGGAATAAGCTAAATAATTTTTGTACTTCTTCAACCGTTCAGGCAATTCGTCAGCCTTTGGATTACGTTTTAAAGAAACTTGATATAATTCATCTGCGTGGCCAAGCTTTCCGGAGATTAGAACATGGGAATGTGCTCTATCTTCCTCGGCGATATCAAATCTTACTTTACCGTCTTCCACCTCCAGAGTCCCCCTGACCCCGCAAATTCCACATATTGCTGGGTAATTATCATCATGATTTCTGATTTCTATGAGTTTGGAATGACAGATTGGACATAAACCAGGTTCGCCAATATACTTCGCTTCCGTATCTGGATTCATGAGTGTTTCAGCCACATGACGACCGGATTGTCTTGCTCTCTTAAGTTCTTCCTCCCTGAACACAACTGCTCCAGGTAAGCCAACCCAATTGACCAGCATTTTATCTATTACATTAATTTGCATCGGCAACGTAAAAAGGTGGAGCATCGGCAATGCGAGTGTGTCCCACTCACTTCCTCCTACAGCAATAAGAGAAGCTACTCTTGTTTTAAAGCTTCTTTCATCCGGGCCTTTGCCGGTAGTAATCCCTCTTTCCTCGCGTTGCTTCTTGGCAATCATCCGGAAAGCAATGTCATGAGAAGGCCCCATCCGGTCATTCAGAATCTTCAATAATCCGTTAGGACTCTTTTCATAAATGGCTGAGCTCAAGATTAATCCGTCGCATTCCATTAATTTTTCATCAATAAATCCATAGTCATCATTCTTTATCACACAGTCTCCTGAGCCACACTTTTCAAGCAGACTCACTACACAAGCATTACAA
The DNA here is from genome assembly GCF_037992965.1 of Paenibacillus sp. FSL E2-0190. Classification (NCBI taxonomy): domain Bacteria; kingdom Bacillati; phylum Bacillota; class Bacilli; order Caryophanales; family Paenibacillaceae; genus Paenibacillus; species Paenibacillus sp. FSL E2-0190. The sequence continues at coordinate 1,644,787 of NZ_CP150306.1, read as the reverse complement.
CCGGTGCAAGGTTTAATATGTAAATCATTAAGACGCACAAGTTCTACTTCGGCACCAAGCTCCTCAGCACCCATTAAAGCTTCTTTAACAAGGATTTCTGAATTGCTCATTCTTCTTCCGCAACTGATCCCTAAAATTTTCATTAGTAGCCTCCTACAATTCGAATTTGTTAAGCATATTTTCAGAAACTGATCCACGAGATCGTTTCAGCTTTTTCACAAGAACTGGAGTGACAATTGCACTGGCAACAACTGCGAATGCAATTTGTGCGCGGGCACTCTCAACATAAGGCAGATATGCCTGATCGACCTCTGCCATAAGTTGAGGTACCGTTATGGATAACCCGGCTACACAACAAATCGCCGCAGAAGCATGCCCGTCTTGTTTCAGACAGAATCGGTCAACTAACAACATGGGGATGTTATTAATCAAGGTAAAGATCAAGAACAAAATCAGCCCCAGCCCACATGAGCTGAGTGCGCTCTTGAGATCGATATTCGCCCCAAGGCAAAACCCCAGAAAAGGCACCATAAGTGAGGTCCCTGATTTGGAAAAATTACGAACAGCAGGATCAAACATACCCAGAAGAAATCCGACTACAAACGGAATTAAAGTAGCCATGATGCTTCGAGCGTCAATCCCATTTCCGGAAGAGAAACCAAGAATACAGACGGGTATGAACGGTAGCCCGATAAGGTTCAGCAGAGCAAACGCAGAAATGTCAGTGTCATCACCATAATTCTCCATCAGCGCGAGGTACATGCCGGGATTGCAACTAGTGATGCAAGCCACAAGTGCCAGGGTAGAGATTCCTCCAAAACCCGCCAAACCGAAAAGCTTCATAACAACGATCCCAAAAACAACACTAAGAACAAGTTTTACCGCAACTAGTATGCCGCCCCGCCGCAGAGTTGTCACAAGCTGTTGAGGTTTGAACTGAATACCACAGAATACTAGCAGAATTCCCACGATCGTCATCGTTCCCGCATTCGAAAATACAGCAGTGGACGGATTGCCAACCATCAAGGTTCTCGGATAAAAAGTATGCATTATTGCAGCGATTCCCATAGGAAGCAGCATCATTCCGCCTGATATTCCCTGTATTCTCTCTAATATTTTCATGTACGGCGATTCCCTTCTTCCAAGTAATCGTGTCCTTCCTCTATCTGACTGTTACTCTTGCGCATGCTTTATTCCCGGCAGCTTTGGCTAGAGGTGTCATGATCATGGTCATTAGATAGGAAACCAAATAAAGCACCGGATAATTCCCAGTAAATGAGGTGAGAAAGCCTGACAGGTTTGATGTGCCAAGCAGAGCCATCACTCCGCTGATTACAGTTACAGGAATGAAGTTTATTAGCAGACAGCCGACACATTGACCCGCCAGTAAATCCTTCTTTAGAGCAAAAAGCCCCGTAAACCAGTCGCTAATCCTCATCAAGGGAATAAAATCGTTAATAAGACAAGCCAGCGAGAAACCAACCAGGGTGAACACCCATGTTCGTCCATTAATCCCCTCATTCATCAGGGAAGCTGCAAGCGACATCGCCGCCGCAGAGGGAAGATTCAACACAAGCTTAAAATACAAAGAATATGTCTTACTCATTTTCCTGCACCCGCAGCCGATATGGCATGCTCTTTCCATTTTTCTGTTACTTACTTGAATCTGCCCACCCTGGTCAGCTGTTTGGGGACACGGATGCGACCAGATGCAGTGACAATCGCATTCTCTTCACAGACTTCCGTACACCTTCCGCATTTTTCACAAATCGCCGGATCGATCATATGGATATAGCCTGATTTCCCTTGGATTGCATTTTCCGGGCAGACATCAAGACATTCCCCGCAGCCGCTGCATAATTTCGGATCAATGACATAGGCAAGAAAATGGGTACACACCGAAGCCGGACAGGTCTTGCGTACAATATGGGCTTCAAGATCAAGACGGGAGCAGGCAACAGCAGATAACGCCGGCCCCACCATATTTCTTCCAAATGCGCAAAAAGATCCTGCTCCGATTAATTCGCCAATATCTGTTACTAAATCAAGATCCTCTTTTTTTGCTCGCCCTTCGGTAACATCAGTGAAGACTGCTTTGAGTTGCCAGCTCCCCTCACGGCAAATCACACATTTTCCACAGGATGTCTCCGCTGCAGCGCTAAGTAACCCTTTGGCGATAGTTGCCATACAGTGCTTGTCGGTAAAGATTCGGATACTGTCATAAACAGAATCATAGCTTATGAATTCCGAAGTTAAGGCCGGAGCCGATGCGAAGTGCCCGAGCATGCCACCCAGCAGCAGGGGCTTGGCTGGCGCAAGTTCAAGCTCCTCTAACAGAGCAGACACAGGGGTGCCAAGTGCAACTGCCACAACCCTGGTTCTCTCATCTGTTGTAATCATTATTAATTTCTCCTGACGGCGGGAACTGCTTACACCTTCGTAAATCCAGTACGCAGTCTCCACATCCAGCAGGAAGGTAGGTCTCCCTTGCCAGCCTTCGGCACTGAAGCTTTTCACCCATAAGTCACAACGTATTACACCATTGTCTATGGCATTGTATAATGCTGTTTCTTCCCGCAGGACAGGAGAAGCCGGTCCGTACTTCACTGATATAAGCGAGGCCGGAGCTATCTCACGCAGCGGTGCCGCCAACATCTCAGCTTGCGCCTCTGTCTCGGCATAGATCAGAATCTCACAATCCATGCAAATCTTCGCAGCCATTGCCAGCCCTGCTGCTATTCGACTCGCGACATGCGCAAGAATAAAGTCCGTGAATCCATCTAACTCCTGTGCGAGAGAGCAGATTAATACGGGTCTCCCGTCATCTGGATTGATTGCGGATAAACGTTCATCGAGAAGCACTCCTTGTTTATCCGTCAATGCAAGTGCTCTAATTCTTACTGCCGCGTCCGAAGCTGAAATTGCTAGCCTATTCTCCAAAAGCTCCTGAATAGCAGGCTCTTCAGCATTCGGGAAAGGCGACAGAAAATGGGGAGTTCGGCTGACTTCATGTGGCATCTTTATTCACCTCTGGCAACACTCGAATAATCATTCCAAAATTTTTGCGCAGCTATTTCTAGTCGCAGATCACACTGCAGACAACGTTGCGCCTCATCCGGTACTTGCGCCTCAGAATAACCCAGATCCATCGGATCAAAGCATTGGCAACGCTCCTCTGGCGCAACAATCTGTGTTTTCTTTCGCTTTCTATCACTCATGCCTTTAATTGCACCAATTCTCGGGCAAACCGCCTGCTCCGGTGAAAGATTTTCCTCAATATTGCCGTCCCCGCCGAGAAACCGGTCCATCTCTGAAGCAGCCAGGCGCGCCCCTGCTATGGCACGAATAACTGAATCTGTGCCTGTTACACAGTCTCCGGCTGCGAAAATACCGGGAATGCTTGAAGCACAGCTATTCGCTTCGACAACAATGCGGCTGCCACGACCAAGGGCTAACCCACAGCCCTCTACCAAATCAGGTCCTTGACCTACTGCAAAAATCACTGTATCAACCGGGAGTATCGTTTCGCTGCCAGGTATAAGATCAATGACACTCCTGCCATTCTCATCAAACTGGAAGCCTTTCACTTCTGCCATCCGCAGCCCGTTCACTTTACCGTCGCCGCTGCCGTTAATGGCGAGAAACGTTCGGCTGTTATGCACCAGCACTCCCTCTTCTTCAGCCCAGCGAAGCTCTTCAGGAGATGCGGTCATCTTATTTCGGCTTTCAAGGCAAGCCAGATGAACGGTTTCCGCGCCAAACCGTTTTGCGATTCCTGCACAGTCCAAGGCAACGTTTCCCCCACCCAGAATAATTACGTTCTTACCGACAGTCGGAGCCTCCCCCTCTGCCGTCTGGCGCAGAAATTCAATATTCGTATATACGCCTTCCAGCCCGGCGCCCTTCAGTGGCAGACGCGCTCCCTTATGAGCCCCTACGGCTACCAAAACAGCATCAAATCCTTCTGAGATCAGGGAGGCCGGAAATTCAATCCGAACACCGGTCTGTAATTTCACACCCAACTCCAGGATCATGCCGATTTCTCGGTCAACGATCTCCCGGGGAAGACGATACTGTGGAATCCCGTATTGCATCATACCGCCAGCCTTTTGGCGTTCTTCATAAATAGTTATCTCATGACCTAGCTTTGCAAGGTACATGGCAGCCGTCAGACCAGCAGGACCTGCACCAATAATAGCGACCTTTTTGCCAGTGGCCGATTTTTGGAAAGAACGAGTTTTCCAACTACCGTCATCATGCTCGCAGGCATGGCGTTTCAGGTCACGTATGGCCACCGGTTCATTGAGAAAATTACGTTTACACTCCAATTCGCAGCGATGGGTGCATATGTACCCGAGCGCGTGGGGAAACGGTACTTTTTCGCGCATGACGGCAGCCGCAGCCGGATAATTTTTTTCCCGTATGAACCGCAGATATTTGGGTATATCAATATGGGCAGGACAAGCCGCCCGGCATGGAACCAGGGCATCTGTACGGGACTTTCCAGTCATCTTCTGCGTAATGGCCTCGTGTTCACGAATAGCTCCTGTGGGGCATACCTCTACACAAGCACTGCAAAAGCGGCAATCTGCATCCTGCAGGGAATTACCATCTACTACAACCTGCAACCGGCCCTGAACCTTCTCAAAGCGGATAGCTCCCACACCCCGCATCTCTTCACATGCACGCACACATCTTCCACATAGAATACAGCGGGTCATTTCATGAAGAATAATCGGGTTCCTGACATCCTCAGCAATACGGATCGGGTTGGCCCGGAGGCGGCGCCCCGTATCTCCGACAAATTGGGAAATGGATTGGAACTGGCAGTGTCCGAATTTTGGACAGCCTGTACACTCACTTGGATGTGTTTTGAACATTAAATCAACAGAAAGCTTTCGTACGTTTTCAGCGAGAGCATCCTTACTGTCAATGACCATTCCTTCTTCCGCCTTTACAGCACAGGCAGCCACGACACCCTTTTTCCCTTCCTGACGCACCATGCAGAGTCGGCAGGAGGCAGTGTGACGAAGATTCTCATGGTAACAGAGGTTCGGGATATAGATACCGTTTGATAGTGCAGCTTCTAGAATCGTTCCACCTGTACGCACAGATACGGTCTTTCCGTCAATCACCAGTGTCACTTGTTCGTCCTTCATCGTTTATTCCTCTGCTCTCACATATTCAGCGGCACTTTCACCAGCAAAACGTCCCGTATTCAAGCAATAACCCATCGTGTTTCCGGGTAAAAGAAACATATAGCTGTCCCCGTAAATGGTACAGGTATCTGTACCGGCAGCGTACAGACCGGGTACAGGCAACCATTCCTTATCCAGCACTTCTGCTCTATCGTTTATTTTTATACCGCCAAGTGTGCCATACGCGCTGGGACGAAAGCATCCGGCATAGAAGGGTGCCTTCACAACAGGCTTCATATAAGTCTTGTTTTTGAAGAAGAGCTCATCACTTCTATCACACATATCGTTGTATTCATCAACTGTATCGAGCAAAGCCTCTGGAACGATCCCAAGTTTTTCAGCTAGCTCCTCAATGCTGTCTGCTTTGATAATGTCCGGATTGCCCTGAAGGATGTAATCCTCTACGACCTCATCAAAATCACTGACATCATCCGGGTCATGCACAAAGTTTATGACATCAAGACCATTGCGCTTATACCCCTTTAGAATAGTGGAATCAATAATGGAATAACCTACACGCCCTTTTTGAATAGCGATGGCGTTGCCGGTGAAGGTATTGTTCTGCATTTCTTCCTCATTAATAAAACGTTTGCCGAGTTGATTCACCATCAGGTTAGGTTGCATCAGTACGGCAGGCACACTATCCGGACCGGTATCCGAATGTGGCAGAATGTAGATCATTTCAACAGTCATATCGGTTGTCGCAGCCCCTGCCTCGCAGGCCATACGAATTCCGTCACCCTTGAGTCCGGGTATTGCAAAATTGAACATATCCTCCTTGTAGCTATAGCCGGTGCGCTCCTTAATCATCTCTGGATTATCACCTGCACCTCCCGTAGCTACAACAACAGCCTTGCATCGGAACTCAGTTTCTTCACCATCAGGCCCTCTGCCAATAACTGCGCAGACCTTGCCCTGTCCATCTGTAAGAATACGCTGAGCAGGGGATTCAAGATAAAACTCAACCCCATGCTCACGTGCGTATTCCATGATTGCTTTATTCATGATGGCACCGCCATTGCGGCCAATGCCACCGTTCACTGCTACGATATGCCAGGTCTGCTCAGATTTCGGAAAATATTTGTATGCGCCAGCAAACTGGACGCCCATCTCTTCTAGCCAGGTAATGGTATTGGCGGAATTTTCAAAATACCTTTTCACAAGAGTGGCATCTACGCGCCAATGCGTATATTCCATAAACATTTTGAAGGCCCGTTCTACACTGATATCTACCATCATGGATTTTTGCTGCCGCGTACCTATCCCCAGAGGTCCCATCCCCATATTTGCTGCGCCACCTACCGTACTGTTTTTCTCCAGCACTACTACCCTCGCTCCGTTCTCAGCAGCTTGCGCAGCGGCTGCCAATCCGGAAGGTCCTGCGGCAATTACAACTATTTCTGTCTCGATCCGTCTCATATAAAGTTCCTTTCCTAGAAACATTAATTTAAATACATCCTTAACCATTGCGCACTCCATTCCACCGCCTCATTTGCCAGCTCACGGAAGTTGATTGCATGGGTTTCTTTTGTATCTATGGGAAGTTCGTTATAACAGGCACTATTAAAAGCATCTTCTATATAGCCATGGTGCGCAGCTTGCATCTGCCGTATAAAGACTGGAACGCCTGCCCTGGACAAACGAATTGCATATTGTTCGCCTTCATAGCACAACGCATCACACTCGGCAAGTACTATAATGACCGGCGGCATATTAGTAATGAACCGTTCAGGCGCATGGAGCGGTGATACATAGGGTTCCTTCCGTTGCTCCTCACTTGAATATAGAAAAGTAAACGCTTTCATCAACTCTGGGGCCATATCGGACAAACAGCGCTCCTTCGCTGCCGGATCAGTTACGGCATCAAGATAGGGGTAATGCAAAATCTGGCAGCAAATAGAGTAGCGATCCTGTTCCCTTGCCTTCATTGATGCGGCTGTAGCAAGAGTCGCCCCTCCACTGAATCCCATAACTGCAAACCGTGAAGGGTCCATACTGAAGCTTTCAGCATTTTCGGCAAACCACTTCATTACTCCACAGACGTCATCTAGCGCTGCAGGGTAAGGATTCTCAGGAGCTTTGCGGTAATTTATCCCTACTACGTGACAGCCAATAAGAGTTCTGACTTCCTCGCACAGGTTATCATCCTTGGCAGCATCGCCAAGCACTAGCCCCCCGCCATGCAGCTCAAAAAGTACTGGCGAGTTTTGCCGCTGGGCACGATGCAACCAAACTTCAACACTGTGGCTTTCACCGCAAGGTATTTCCAGCCGCTCTCCATGAATATGCTGTGACAACAGGACCATTCTTTCAGATGCACGAATGGAGGGTATGATTTTAATGAAGCTTTGCAAGAAATCATCCATTTGATTTTCCTGTTTCTGTTCTGTTGAAACCTTCCCATACGGGATAACCCGTATACACTTTGGTTTCTTCTTCACCGTTCAGAGCACGCACAGTGCCTGCCGCAAGTGCCTCCATTTCAAAATCACCCCCGTACACCTTAACAGGTGCGATCCAGCCACAGTATAGCTCCACAAAACCTGTAAAATAGAGGTCATTGCTGACGCCGCCTGTGAGAATGATCCCGTCCACTTGGCCTTGAAGAACTGCTGCGCAAGCACCGACAGCTTTGCATAACTGATAAGCCATAGCATCATAAACAAGCTTCGCATAAGTATTTCCGCTAGCAATTATTTTTTTGATCTCCATGGTGTTATCTGTACCGAGATGACTGACTAGTCCTCCTGTCTTGCTGATCTTCTGGATCATTTCCTGATGGGTGTATTCACCGGAGAAGCACATATCAATAATGGGGACGGCAGGGACTGAGCCAGAACGATTCGGCGCCATAGGACCTTCTCCATTTAGTACATCATTGCCGTCTACCATTCTTCCCTTCTTATGGGCAGTAACAGATAGTCCCCCGCCCACATGCGCCACAATAAAGTTGCATTCCTCATACGGTCTGCGTAGTTCTTTGGCATACCGCATGGCGACTTCTTTCTGATTGAGCACATGTACTCTACTCTCTCGATAAATGCCCCTTATCCCTGTAAAACGGGCCAGCTCCTCATATTCGTCAACATCAGGCGGGTTGACCAAATATGCAGGTGCTCCGCCAAATTCATCCGAGAATGCTTGAATAAGCTGTGCGCCGAGAATTGCCGGATGCTTGACCGTTCTTCCCTCCCGGGAATGCTTAAGAATGGCTTCATTAATCGGATAAATGCCACCAACCATGCTTTCCAAACCTCCACTGTACGCAGCGTAAGCATCCATAGCAGTAAGGCTGATTTTAGCCTTATATAACTCCGATAGAATCGTCTCGCGCCGGTAAGGAAGTTGGTCGCCAATAGTTGCAAAGGTCTTTAGAACTGCCGGGTCATGGGCAACATTCGCTTTGAATACTTGTGTGTTGTTCTCAAAAACCGCCAATTTTGTTGAAGTAGAGCCTGGGCTGAGCGTAAAAATTTTATATATCCTTTCCATGTCTTCACAGTTCCTTTCCATGCTGTGCGCGTACAATTAGCATAATAATATTGCCCATCATTTCGGAAAGCGGAGCACTGCGGGAAAAATCGCAGATCGGCTGTGCAAAGCCTTGAAGTACAGGCCCATATGCATCGGCTTTACCAAAAAGCTGTATCAGCTTGACACCTATATTCCCGGCATGCAGATTTGGAAATATAAGCACATTTGCCTTGCCAGCGACATCACTTTCACGCTTCACTTTGTTTGCAGCCACCCCTGGGGATATAGCTGCATCAAGTTGAAATTCACCATCGATCTTCAAGTCCGGCACTCTGCCATGTACAATATCGATTGCCTTGCGGATAACATCAATACTCTCATGCTCCGTGCTGCCACATGTAGAAAAGGAAAGCATAGCAATACGAGGCTCCCAGCCGAGCAGCGTTTTGACAGTATATCCAGAGGATATGGCGATGTCAGCAAGTTCGTCAGCATCGGGAGCGGCATTCACCGCACAATCAGCTATAGCAAGCAGCTGACCTTCAGGACCCTCAAAGCCCGGCACATTCACAATACCAAGACTTGAAATGCTGCTAAAGCTTTCCTGCATCCCGATAATGCTTTGAGCCGCCACTATAACCTCAGCCGTAGTATACTCGCGTCCAGCAGCTGCACAATCAGCCCTGCCGGTCTTAACCAGCAGCATCGCACAGTTTACTGGATCTTTTGCCTTGCGCAGGACCGCTTTTCTGCTCAACTCATCAAAACGTGCTGTATATTCGTCAGCGAGTTCTTCTAACTGCTGCTCATTCGAATTATTGAAGAAACTGAATGCCTCAGTCGAAATTCCAAGTTCCACCGCACGCGCACTGATACTCTCTGAATTGCCAATTAGCACAGGTTGGCCTATCTTGCGTGCGACCACCTCCGCGGCGGCTTTCAAAATCATTTCATTATCACATTCCGGGAAAACCACCCTTTTGGGATGAAGACGTGCTTTTTGCTCGAGCGTTTCCAGCAGGCTCATTTATATACTCCTTCCATCTGCAGCTATGGCAAAGGCCACCGCGTAGTCTGTATCATAAGAAAGGGAAATTTTCACTTGCGCACATGAGCTTTGCAGCGCCCGTTTGGCGATTTCCCCATGCAGTATCACATTAGGCCGCCCTTCGGCATCATTAAGGATTTCAATCTCTTTGAGACTAACTCCCTCGCCACTGATAGCTAGAGACTTGAACACCGCTTCCTTGCCGGCAAACCGCGTTACATAGTAATAAAAAGGCTCCGGACGGCTTATAGCTTGCGCGATCTCATTCGGAGTATATGTTTTTTGTATAAATGGATCTTCCTGCACCAGCGTAATGGCTCGCAGATGAGAAAAATTCACGATATCTGTCCCCACACCGATCATCGGACTTTCCTCCATATCTAACGGTAGATATATTCACCAGATTGATAACGTGGCGGAATTACCGGTACCTGAAGGAAGGATTGATATTCCCCGCCAGTGCGAATGATGTGTCTGCCCTTATTGTCTGTGTCCCACGCTAGAGGCTCGAACCAACCCTCCCGGATATAGCGGCCTGCCACCTGCACCCGCAGTTTCTCACCTTTATGCCAGATCCGGCTGGAAGGTACAATTTCGATATCCACCGGAACTACCTCTCCCCCAGTGAGCTTCAGCTCACGTTCGTGAGAAAGCACAGGCTGATAGTGGGTACTAAGCTTTGAATCAAGCTCTCTGTGCGAAACACGAATCTTACCCCATGCTCCGGGATGCGGCTCATCCAGTACATGCCAGGGAATCCAATTGCCCTCTCCATCAGCCTTCTGAATATTAATGAAAAGATCCATGTCGTCATGCCCGGCTGCTTCAACATAAAGCCGTAAAAACATATAACCGGTCAGCTCAGTATCCTCTTTAATTTCCATATCAAAGATTGCTTCTCCACTGTCCGAGTCGTAAGTTGCTTCGGATGCGGCAGAAACAGGACCTTCTTGCATGCTCATGCTGGCCGCATCCAGGTAGTAACGTGTATATTGAGTTCGCTCCAGAGGAAATCCTTTTTCCTTGCGCTGTACCTGGTAATCACAATCGAAAGCATCCATAACATCAAGCCGGACACGGGGGGTTAATTCCCAGCCATTATGAATGTCTTTCAGGTAGCGGTCATAGAAGCGCTTCAGGTCCTCAAGATTGTAAGGATCATAAGCATCTGCCCATTCAAAATCGCGATGTACGCGCAGCCATTTCTGCTTCGTCTTAATTTTACGATAGCCCTGAATTGAACCACGCAGATGAAAATGACTCCAGCCGGCGGTACAGTAACACGGAATCGTAATCTTGCTGAAATCAGGAATTTTGTCACGCCAGTAACCGTTCATTAAAGGATATTTCCGTGCCATAGCCACTTGATCATCGACACCGCCATTCCCCGTAACCGAAGCTGCGATGAATTCATTGAAGCTAAGTGCTGGGATGCCCCCTTCATAAATTGCTTCCCGGTACACATCAGTCGTGCCTTCCCACGGGGCTATACAGGCGAGATGGGGAGGTTGATAAGCTGCTACACGATACTGGGTCATGGCTACACCAGAGTTTCCTCCCATACCCACTCGACCGTTACACCAGTATTGAACACCCAGCCATTCGATAAAATCATAGCCATCCTCACAATCCTGACGACTGAACATGCTTACATCACCTTCGGAATGACCTGCACCGCGAGTATCAACGTTGGCAACGGCGTAACCCATTCGGCACCAATACATAGGGTCCGGAGACTCGAACTTTGCGAGTTTGGATACGGTCTGCGGAGGAACGCCCATAATCTGCCACTCACTCATTCCTTCTCCTGGCCTTTTCCCGAAAAAACTCCAGGAAACTAGTGCAGGAATCTTGTCTATTCGGTTTTCCGGCATATATATATCACAGTAGATAGTCACCCCGTCACGCATTTTAACGGGTACGTCTTGCTGACAGATCACGCCTTCACCCGCAATGTATGTTCGTTGGTTGAAGGGAGGACAGAAACCTTGTCCCATTGCATCCATTGGATTTTCACTTGCAGAAAGATCAATATCCTGCTCTTTATTAACAGGCCGACGGGCCACACGGTAAATACTCTCAAGCTCTTCGCCCTGAAACATTTCTTTCTTTGTAAAAAATTTGTTCATTGTCCTTCTCCTTATCCGTTCTCGCAAATTTCCAGCACATAATCAACAGCCTCAGCGATGGTTTGTTTCCGGCGAAATTTCATATATGGAATTTCAACATTAAAAGCGTCCTCCAAGAAAGTAGTGATCTGCGAAAAATGCACAGATTTTGCCTGTAAATCACTCGTAAATGAAAGACTTTCCGACAAATCCTCCGGCTTCTTCCCGAATAAAGGCGAAGCTCTTTCCACCAGCTTCGCATAAATTTCTTCACGTAATTCCAATACAATCCCTCCTTGTTGAATACAGCTCATCACACATTTTCAAGCTAAAGTGTCATTTATTGCTGCATGTGATAATTTCAGTATATATAATGAGAGCGTTATCTCCCATGTACTGCAACTTAATCGTGATCGGTTATTTCAACAAAGTTTTGTAAAATTGCACAAAGGTTCCTAGTGCTATTGGAGGCTGTTCTCGTGAATCTTCAAAAGATCATCAGAAAACTTAGCGACTGTTGTCTTGCCTGGCCGGAAGAGGCATTACAAACCAAAGAGATTAACGAATTTGCTATCCTGCGACCCTACTCCGTATTCAAGACTGACACTGCCTATTTAGGCAAGCTTTCAGATATACCAAGGGACTTTCCAACAGACACCCCACTTTTCTGTATTCAGGATTGTGACGCATCTGTTGATTCTTATACTTGCCTTACCCTTCTGCCAAATGAACTGGATTTGCTGGATCTTTCAGAGAAAATCTCTACTATCCTTGCTCATGAGAATCGGCTTATTGAGCATATGCACACGCTTATCTCTGCACTTAACTCCAACAAAGGATTGCAGCACATGACGAATGAAGCCACCCGCATCTTTGGTAATCCGGTTATCATTGTTGATGCTGGCTATAAATTACTTGCTATGTGTCAAGCACCTATTCCCAGCCGACCTGATATTGAACAACAGAGACACTTAGGTTATGTCCTTGACCGAAATATTCAAAGCATGAAGAAATCCAATTTATACGAGCGGACCCGGATGGCTCTTTTTCCTTATTACTCTCGTGATCCCGAGACCAAGAACGGTTGGATTACAGCTTTTGTGTACGTCCACGGTATAGAATTTGCACAGGTTAGTGTTATGGAGCTTGATCGTGAATTTACTGATATTGATTTTGAACTAGTAAAATTTCTTTGCGAACTGGTTTCGGTAGAATTGCAGAAGAGTGATTTCTATAAATCCAATCAAGGAATGGTTCATAGCTTTCTGCTTACCGAACTCCTTACTGGTGATCTCTATGATGCTAATGTCATTGCAATGCGCTTGGCTCATATGGAGTGGCCGCTGTCCTCTAACTTGCGTGTGTTGACCTTAATTGACCAAAACAACGGTTTTTTTGAGGGAAAAGTTCAACTGGTCGCGCAGCATCTAAGTCAATTCCTGCCAAACAACCGTTGGATCGTTTTTCAAGGGCGCATTGTATTTCTAATCTCTCTCACCGATTCATCCCACGAAATAATTACTAAAGAAGAACGGATTCTGGAGTTTCTGCAAGTAAATAGTCTGACTGCTTCAATGAGTGATTCCTTCAGTCAATTAAATTTTTTGCGAAAATATTACAAACAATGTCTGGCTGCCATCGACTTAGGACTCCAACTTGACTTTAACAAGTCAATCTATGTGTATGAGGACTATCTCTGTGAGCATATTGGAAAAATCATATCTGAACATCATGATCTTGCTGATTTCTGTCATCCGGTTATTCAGAAGCTTATTGCTTATGACCATACCCACAAAACAAGTTTGCTGCCTACCCTTGAAGCCTATCTTCAGTATGTGGACACTCCAGCTCTTGCGGCAAAAGCACTTTTTATCCATAGAAACACTTTGTTCTATCGTATCAACAGGATCCGGGAGCTTTTCCAATTAGACTTAAGCAACGGTGATATTCGTCTCAAACTGCAATTGACATTTCATTTTCTGAACTTAAAATACGAAGTACATAAATAAAACTAATCTTCGAGGAATTTGTATGGACGTTCCAATTCAAAGAGAGGACTCGTCCCAGCAAACCTATATAACTTTATTCATAATCTGTAGAAGCTTTTACAGCACAAATAAAGGGCACCTTATACCGCCGGGCTCGGAACTTAAGCCTTAGCAGAAAGGTGCCCCCATTAATACTTCAGAGCAGATTACAGTGCGCTATCTTTAGCCATTGAAGCTAATTTTTCAGTCCTGTCAACGTGATTCCTTCTACGAAATATTTTTGACCAATCAGATAAAAAATGACACCCGGCGCAAAGGACATACACGTAGCCGCCATCGTCAGCGACCAGTCCTGCTTTAGTTGGCCTCTAAAGGCGGTTAGTCCCAAGGCTATCGTATACTTATCGCTTGAGTTTATGTAAATCATCTGTTGAAGTAGATCATTCCATAAACCGATAAAGATAAATAATGCGACGACGATCATCGCAGATTTAATGGCCGGCATAATAATGCTGAACAAAATGCGGTAATATCCAGCGCCATCGATCGTTGCTGCTTGATCAAGCTCTCTCGGTATAGACATGATAAACTGCCTGATCAAAAAGATATTAAAAGCCCCGCCACCACAGAAATAAGGCAAAATCAACGGCAGATAGCTGTCATGAATTCCTAAGCCTCTCGTCCACCCAATATATAGCGGAATAAGTGTAACCATGGCAGGTAGAAGCATCGAACCGACACAAAGAGCCCAAATCAATTTTTTGCCCCGAAAACGCAGTCTTGCAAAGGCATAACCGCATAAAGTCGCTGTAAAGGTTCCTGCCAGACAGGCGGGTACAATAATAATCATAGTGTTCCATAAATATTTCCAAAACTTAAAGATCTCTAGCGTTTCTGCATAGTTTGAAAACAACCAATTTCCTGGCAGCAGTGAAGGCGGATATTGGTATATCTCGGCATTCGACATGAGCGACGTGCGAAATATCCACCAGATTGGAAAGAGCACGAGTATAGTAAAAAAAATAACAACGACAAACGAGATCAGGTTCATCCATTGATTATTACGTTTTTTGCTCTTTAATCTTCCGTATGAGGCTACACTCATTTGTCATCGCCCCCTTCATTAAAGATCCATAGGTTGGAGGTTTTGAATAATACACCAGTAAAGCCTGCAAGAATAACAAAAATAACGGCTGTTGTCGCACAAGCATACCCCAATTTATAATTTACAAAAGCTTGATCATACATCAGATAAGTTAAAAAGCGTGAAGAATTACCCGGGCCCCCATTCGTTAATGAAAGAGCCGGCGTAACAATTTGGAGATTGGCAATCAAGCTCATTAGCAAATTGTAAAAGATAATGGGCGACATGCACGGTAAAGTGATATGCAAGAATCGTTTCCATCCATTCGCACCATCCATTTCAGCCGCTTCATGGTAGACGACCGGAACATTTTGCAGCCCAGCTAAGAAAATAACAATTAAGTTACCTGACAGCCAAACCGAAATCAAGGATAGGGATGGAATGACATAGCTGGAATCCGCGATAAAAGAAACTTTGTTCAAACCCATCTCAGAGAGAATAAAGTTAAAAAATCCAAAATTAGCTTCGTATAACCAGGACCATCCTACATATATTGCGGCTGCCGGCAAAACGTACGGTACATAGAACACAGCCCGGAAAAACCCTCTAGCCGGAATTTTACGATTCAGTAGCATCGCAATAAAAAGTGAATAAATCATGCCTCCAACTACCGATAAGACGGCAAAGTAGACCGTAGCGATAATAGAATCTTTAATATAAGGATCAGTGGTAAATAGATTAATATAATTCTCGAAGCCAACAAATTTGGGGTCTGAAAGTCCCGTCCAATTCGTTAAGCTGATCCCGAGCACCCCAATAAGAGGTAGATACGTTAGAAAGATCAGCCCAAGGAAGGCAGGGATCAATAATATATACGCGGCTCGTGCCTCACCTGCATGAATACGTGAACGACGTTTCGGAGATTTATTAATCATTTCCATCTCTATCTCCCCACCTGAAGATCATAATATGGCCGCCGCGTGTGTGAGCTTGGCAGCGGCCAGTCTTTTACGAACTTTACTAATTGCCTGAATGGGCTGCTTTCAACGCATCGAGATTTTTAGAAATAGCATCCTTAGCGGTCGTCTTTCCAGTCCATACATCCCCTAGAACCGACCCGAGCAAGGTGTTAAACTCCGTCGTATGATTCGTATAGAACCACGCTGCAGGCTTCACAGCAGGTGATTGCGCATAATCGACTACTGCAGATTTATATTCGTCATAAACAGGGAAGTTAGGATTTTCGACCCATTTACGGGTAAGGGTCTCATCCGTGTACCACTTCTCCAGTGTTGGCATCCAGATCCCCGAGCTAATGAGGCCCCAGTTATTTTCTTCTGAGTTGTACCATTTCAGCCATTCCATCGCTTCTTTTGGATGCTTAGTCTGGGAGAAGACGACATTGGCGCCACCCGTGTTGAGAGTAACCTTATCCTTCATGTAAGGCAATACTGCGACGCCATAGTTCAAGCCTTCATTCTTGGCCGTATTCAGACTAGTTCCCACGTTCCACGCACCGTTAGTAGCCATGGCAACAGTTCCCGCGATGATGGTTCGTTGAATGCCATCATCAGTCTGTCCGACAGACAACGGAGCAACATGATCCTTCAAGTAAAGATCTGCAACCTTCTGAATTCCCTCTATACTGGCGTCTTCTCCAATTCTCACCTCAGTCCCATCACCCGAATAGAACCCTCCACCATTACCAAGCGCCCAGGTCTCAAGCTGCCATGGTAAGTTTTCAACGGATGCGCCAAACTGTACGATACTCTGCTCATTAAAGCCACTCTCATCAGGATGTTTACCATTTTTATCAAGGGTCAGCTTCTTTGCTGTTGTTACAAATTCGTCCCATGTCCACGCTTGGTCTAAAGCGGCTGGGGGATAGGGTACATTGGCTTTGTCAAACATATCTTTGTTGTAATAGAGGAGTAAGATTTCATTGGCAGCCGCGTAGGCTACGGTTTTCCCTTGATATTTGTAGGCTAAGCTATCGAGTGGTTTGCTGTCGCTTCCTTCGTACATTGTATTTACATCATTCAGCATGCCTTGGGTAGACCACTGAACGACCCCATCTTCTCTGAGCATCCCTGTGTCAGGCAATTGCTCTGCCGTAGCCATTGTATTCAGCTTAGTCATGTAGTTTTCCCAAGGAATTGCTTGTACTTCTACTTCAATTCTGTCTTGAGAAGCATTAAACTTATCCGCCACTCCCTGGGTTACATTTCCCTCTTCCGCACTTCCCCACATCGAATAGATAATTTTGACCTTCTCCTCAGGCTTGGAGGTTGCGTTCTCAGATGCTTTGGGTGCATCAGATGCCTTGGTTACTGTGTTTGTCTCGTCTTTCGCGCAGCCAATGACACTTAACGCTATTGCAGTTGAAAGAATACCTGCCCCGAATGCTTTACCTACTTTCATTTCCCTCTCCCCCTTCATAATTACATAGATATGTCTAACCGTTTGACCCCTTAAGTTATTGAGTTAAACGTTTAGTACCAACTTTTTTAATAATTTCAACCTTTGCTTGGAATCCGAAATTTCGGCCTGCAGATACGACTTTTAATATCGTGAATATTTTCAAAAAGTGGTATAGAGTCTTCATGAACTTGGGATATTTTAATGAAGTAAGCGCTTTATTGTTATTGTGTCATGATTTTCTATTAGGGAAAATAGCATTTTTCAACCTGATTTTTAAAAATTCCAACCTTTAAAGAATCAGCTTTTTCATAAAAACGGCAGAATCAGCTGAACCAAAATATTCAATTGCAGCAACGACAATAAGCAGAGCCGTCCTCCTACCCCAATGGTAGAAGCACTGCTCTGCCTATTTAGCATTTATACACATATGCTGCTGTATGCAACAACGCCTTTTTTCTCTTCTCGAAACATAACTGCGTGAGATTTCCAGCTCCTTAGCAAATTCCCGCTATGTTATCGAATTTCTTGAGGTTGTGGCCACGAACCGAGGTCAAGAATGAAGGCGTCTCTTATTCGTTCCCCATCGTGCTGATGTCGATGACAAACCGGTAACGGACATCTGAAGCAAGCACACGCTCCCAAGCTTCATCAATCCGGTCAGCAGAAATGACCTCGATTTCAGAAGCAATATTATGTTCAGCGCAGAAATTAAGCATTTCCTGCGTTTCACGGATTCCGCCAATCATCGATCCGGCAAACGAACGGCGGTGGCCGATCAGCGAGAATACGTTAACTGCCAATGGATCAGCGGGCGCACCAACATTGACCAATGTACCATCCAATGCCAGAAGTGAAAGATAAGCATCAATATTAATCTGTGCGCTTACTGTATTCACAATAAGATCGAATGAACCGGCAAGCTGCTTAAATGTCTCCGGATCGCTTGTGGCATAATAATGATCCGCTCCTAATTGCAATCCGTCTTCCTTCTTCTTCAGTGACTGTGATAACACAGTAACCTCAGCTCCCATGGCATGAGCAATCTTCACAGCCATGTGTCCAAGCCCGCCAAGACCCACTACAGCTACTTTTTTGCCGGGAGCGGCTCCCCAATGGCGCAGCGGTGAATAGGTGGTGATTCCTGCACACAAAAGCGGTGCAGCCGCGTCAAGCGGAATAGCATCAGGAATCCGGACCACGAAGTCTTCTGTTACAACGATGTGTGTGGAATATCCGCCCTGAGTATAGTGACCATGCCGGTCGATAGCTCCATAGGTGCCCGTATTTCCACTCAGGCAATACTGCTCCTCACCTTTTTGGCAATTACTGCACTCTCCACAGGAGTCAACCATACAACCTACCCCTACACGATCGCCAACTGCGTACTTTGTAACTTCGGAACCGACCTGGCTGACAATACCGGCGATCTCATGCCCTGGAACAAGTGGATACTTAACCGGTCCCCACTCCCCGCGGGCTGTATGAATATCCGAGTGGCAAATGCCAGCGTATTTAATCTCAATAAGAACATCGTGCGGCTGCAGATTCCGGCGTTCAATTGTAGTTAGCTTGAACGGGCCTTCCTGACTGAATGTAGCACGTGCATTAACCTTTATCATAGTGAAACCTCTCTTCTAGTTAATATAAAAAACTGTAACGCCGACTTTACAAAACCTATGTTATTACTTAAAGTTAACTCTAAGTCAAGCATAAAATATAATTAAGACTGGAGATAGATGATGAAGACATACTCCATAAGTGAAGTTGCAGAATATTTTAATATGACATCACATACCCTGCGTTACTATGACAAAGAGGGGCTTTTGCCTTTTATAGAAAGAACCCCCAGCGGGAAACGCATTTTCAAAGAAACGGATATGGACGCTTTAAAAGTAATTGAATGCCTGAAGTCATCCGGGATGCCGATTAAGGAAATAAAACATTTCATTGAGTGGTGCTCTGAAGGGGACTCCACCTTGCAGCAGAGATATGACATGTTCTTAGAGCGGAAAGCTTCTGTAGAAGCACAGATGGAAGAATTGAAAAAAACGATGGAAGTCATAGACCATAAATGCTTCTACTACAAGACCGCCTTGGATAGCGGCACGGAAGATGTTCATAAAAAAAATAACATTAAGAGTGCATTTACTCATTAAAAATGGACCTTCAAATTACAGTAAAGGCGGGGCAGATTGGTCTGCCCCGCCTTTCTTAATTTGGACGCTTTTTTGCCAGCAGCTTCTCCGTAAAATTCACATCAAAAAAATGAATAATGGGTCCCAAACCAAGTGCGGACACTAGAGTACCTAAGCCTATAACGCCTCCTGCCAGGAAGCAAATCAAAGCACAAAGAGCATCCGTAAACATCCGGTGCCAAAAATAAGATATTTTCGGGACGTTATCCCTCATAATCAGGGACAGGCTGTCGTAAGGAGCGACTCCCACAGCCGATGTCTGATACAGGGATACCCCAAAACTGCATACCACCACGCCAATCGCTACGACGACCACCCGCTGCCATAACAGCTGAGGTTCGCCTAACAGAGATAGCCAAGTACTATGAAAGAACGTAGCGATATACCCCAAAAAGATTGCGTTTACAAAAGTCCCTGCTCCAATATACCTTCGTCCGGTGATGAATTCGATTACAAACAATACCAGGTTCAGCAAGATCAGAAAATTTGCATATGTTATACCCACGCACTCTGCAAGAGCCATCACCATGCCGCTAAAGGGATCATTCCCCATGCCGGACAGCTTAAAAATACTAATTCCCATGCCCAGAAATACATTGCCGATAACCATAATAATCAATCGTTTTTTATCCACGTTATAAAGATAACCCTTCATATTGCCCATCCTATTTTTCATATTAAAATTGCACCTTACAACAACCACGTCATTATATCATATATTCTATTGTTTGACGGTTATCTTTATTGATAGTATTCAAGAATGAAGGCGTCGAAAAAGTCCACAAGTCTATATTTCTCAACAACTTCATCGTCATCTCCTCGATCTGTTATGAGACCTAATAAATCGAGTAAAAAATATGGGTCTACGATCTTCAACTTGCACACACCTACATTAAATTATTTCATTTGAGTTAAGGAATTGAACTTTTCAAGTATTAGTAACCTTTATTTGCTGTCTTGTCCTTTTGCGAGTAACCGGTCTCCTCTCACGAACGTAGATTATTGCATTATGCTGTTGCCACTCAACCTTTCTTATTATAGAAAAGATTCCTGTTTCCCTTAAGTTGTTTTCACAATAGGAAGAAAAATGAATAAAAACAAATTAAAAATCTTGATAGGATTTATAACTTTCATAATTGTTTATACAGCTGGAATCCTTCTTTTTCAGGTTCTATCTTATGGAGGATATTTTTTCATTGAATAGAATTCCTACATGATGACTCTTTATACTTTTTTAGTGGGGGTTGCCTGCCTGCTATTTATAGCGCTTTGGATTAAAACTGAACGTAAAAAAATAATAATTATAAATATTGCTATTGCTATGCTCTTATTCACCCCAGTCATTACAAACACATGCTACACAGCAAAAGAAGAAATTCGAATAATGTTCCATTCAAATTACAAAAATGAAATTCAAGCGATAGAGACAAGTATTAAAGTCCAATATCTTCCCTTTTTCATCTACAAAATGAGAGTCTCCAAGATTCAAAATATTATAACTATCTCTCCAGCCTAGTAGTTAAAACCTCAGACAGTGAGCTCACTTATGAGGAGATACAATCATTTATTGGTAAACTACCCAAAAGTAAAATGTCGATCTCTTTTAGTGATAAAGTAAACGGAAGCGTAGTAATTATTCAAACAGATGAAAATCGGAGCATAACAAATTGTACACCGGAAGAAACTTGTAGCAATCTTCAAATTAAATAAATATTCCCAAATCGTTAAATTAAGTTTTCGCGGGTCGCACGACATCTCCGCCAACTCTGGTTCACTGCAAGGCGGGTCTTTGTCTGCGGACCCTTCGGGATTCTCCCTCACGAAGACATCCTACCAATCAAAAGAGCAATCCCCAGTTGGCAAGTTGCTTTTTGAGGTAATGGACACGATAGGATGTAATAACCTAGAAATGAACTGGATTATGCGTGCCTCTAGGCACGCAAACAATTAAAAAGCCCCATGGAGTTGTTACGCTCCTATGTGGCCTTTCACTTAACTATCTTGAATTTTCTCCTTCAATTACAATATTTCTAGTACTGTTTTCCCAATCATATTTTTTTCCAAACATTACCTACATACCGCAAGTTGTACAACTAAATAGATATCTAGATTGTATTGATTCTTCTTCTCCCTCACAATATTCTTAACCAATCAATCTTAATAATACTGTATAAAAGTAAGGTTGGCATTGCATTCTCGTATGTCATAGTTATTACAGTCGTATGCGACTAAAGCACTACTATTCTTGCAAATAAGGTGTTTCAAAACTCTCAACAAATAAACCTGAACTACTGATCTTTATTAAAGAATCATTACATTCCTTCACACTCCCAATATACATGTAATAATCAAAACCAAAGTGAACAAACATCTCTCTACTTTGAAATTTACACCAAATCTTTTCTCTTAAAATTAATTGAGAAAGTAATTTCAACTCATACACAGAGATATAGTCGCCATTTTTCACACTGTTATAAATACTTTTCATCTCGTCAGTGTAGATGGAATGGAATTCAGCTTTCTCCACGTCAAAGTTATATTTTTCTAGATCTACTACTTGAATTGTGTATAAATTATTCTCAATCATTATTAAATTTATAGCCGTTATATATAATGATTCAGTTTCTAAATAATTTTCAATTAAAAAATCTCCAGATGGATACAAATTCCCGACATCACTTATTGAGGTCCATTCATTTTTTGTGTATACATTATTAATACGGTTAGCTGGGTTATATTTAGTAATCCTCCAAAAGAATTTATACATTTCAATCTCCAATCCTATTTAATAAGGCATCATAAGTACCCAAACGAGTATCTTTACTAAACTAAATATACCTTTTTTGAATCTATTTCCATATACCTCCGATCTGCAAATCAAGATCTTGAGCAATAGAGGGTTTACCATTTTTATACACTAGTTTATCCTTAATTTTTACTTTCGTCTTTGTAAAACCCTAATATTCCGCTAACATATCTGTTTCTTTATTTATTAATCTTAAGGTTTTACCGCTTACTTGAGTTTTTAAAACTTTATCTTTACTTCCACCGGTAAATAGAAATAGAAATAGAGCAGCGCCAAGCATAATATCGTCCATAGCTTGAACTCTTCCATAATCTCTCATTAATTGATCAATCTGCCCTTCATACATATCCTCATTTAAACACCTCCCTTCCCTATACATTATTTTGGAAATAATAAGGGTAGAAAAGTCTCCATTGCCCGCCAGTTAGAGGCCGAGGCCAGCTATCGCTTTGAGCAATGCTGTTTTTCCGCTGCCATTGGCTCCCTCCAGACCATACCAGCCTGGCGGCAAAGCCAGATTCACATTCCCTAGCAGCAAGTGACCATTATCTGCAAGAAGTTCAACCGCGGTAAGTTTTAGCTCAGCTCCTCGCACCACTCTTCCCTCCTATCCATATTGCTTGTAATGATGCCGATGGCACAGCAAAATACTTGTAATAACACCAAGCACTATTGCCAGACTAACAGCAACAAGCTTGCTTGCAAGCCAGTGTTCTGACCCGTATTCGCTGAACAGTTGAAATACACCAAGCCTCTCGCCAGCAGAAAACTAGATGACGCCCACTGCGAGGACAGCCGCGGGATACGTCTTTCCGCGTTTTCTTTAAGGATCTAAGGTGCATGATGGAGATTAAGTCCCCCATGTCTTCCCCAGTGTTATCGAATTTCTTGAGGTTGTGGACACGATACGATGTCAAAATCCACTTTCTTGATAGAAAAGCGTTGATAGAAGTATGAAGGTTTTACCGGATGGATGGCTCTTTTTTTTGTTATTCATTGTCCTTTTTTTAATAGTCACTTCGTTTTCTTAAATTTTCACTTGATATCAACAACTTAACAGTTGAAAGACATGATATTTAACATAGTTTGAGCATGTTTACAGTCACATCCGGGAAAGAATTAGCTGTGTTACGATATATCTTATTACTCTAGAGGAGTATTAATAATGTCAACAACTTGCAAAAGAGGTGTGTAATTGAAACTTCCAACAATCCAATTCGGACATATTAAATCGAGAGTTCCTGTTATTCAAGGTGGAATGGGTGTAGGCATATCCTTAAGTGGACTAGCCGCTGCTGTAGCCAATGCAGGCGGGATCGGCACCATCTCTGGTACAGGGATTACTCCTGATGAGCTGAGAATGCATATTCGCAAAACAAGAGAACTCTCTAAAGGGAATGGCTACATCGGTGTGAATGTACTATTCGCAGTGAAGGACTTTGCCGAAAAAATGAAGATTGCTTTGGAGGAAAAGGTTGACTTTATTATTTCCGGAGCCGGAATTTCTAGAGATATTTATGCTTGGGGTAAAGAATATGGTACTCCTGTCGTAACTATTGTTTCATCCGCCAAATTAGCCCGAATTTCCGAAAGACTTGGTGCCTCCGCAGTCGTTGTGGAAGGGTTCGAAGCTGGAGGCCATTTAGGTACAGACAGATCCATGTTTGATATCCTTCCTGAAGTCTTAGAGGCCGTTTCGATTCCTGTTATTGCTGCGGGTGGAATTCTAACAGGGGATGATATCGCAAAAGCCATTCGGATCGGCGCATCTGGTGTTCAAATGGGTACCCGTTTTGTGGCTAGCCTTGAGTGTGATGCTCCCTTAGCCTTCAAGCAAAAGTATGTAGATGCTCAGCAAGGAGATACTGTCCTAATCAAGTCTACTGTGGGTCTAGAAGGTAGAGCGATTCGGAATGATTTTACGGACCGGATCAGTGATGATGCCAAATTAAAGATAGTCAAATGCTATAATTGTCTAAAGGTTTGTTCACATCGCTTCTGTACAATGGAATCCCTGCTCACTTCCCTTAGAGGAGATGTTAAGAACGGATTGGTTTTTGCTGGGTCCAGAGTTCATGAGATTAAAGAGATTTTGTCCGTACAGCAGATTATCGACAATTTAATGGATGAGTATCAAGGGGCATTGAACCCGACAACTTAAGGTTGTTATAAGATTCAAAAGCACGATTAACCACTTAAGCAAGCTTGGGATTTCCGAGCATAAGTGGTTTTTTTTATTTCGCTTGATACTCAAATTTAGTTATATTTAATAAGCTTTTGTGTTGTATTAACCAAAGATTTCCGTACCTTTCTTTTTAATTGCAACAACAGCTAAATATCTTCACAGCCAAAATGCAATATGCCCAATCGCAAAAGATGACTGGATATATGTACTCTTCAGAGCACCACTTAACAATTTTCCCTCCCCCTTTCTCATGTATTTTTATGAGTTGGTTTAATACAAAAATTCGCTGAACTATATCTTCTCTAAAAAATTTAAATATGGTCCTTGAAGCTTTCTATGTATGCCGGTTAACGGATACTACCTTGTGATTATGAGTTTACCGCTCAGCCTTATAAAACTCCTGATAAAGCTTCATGAGCGCCCTCTTCTCTATCCTCGAAACATAACTCCGCGAGATCCCCAACTCCTTAGCAATCTCCCGCTGTGTCCTCTCTTCTCCACCTGTATCCAGCCCAAACCTACCCACCACAACTTCTTTCTCCCGGTCATCCAGAATATCTAGGTTGCGATATATTTTACTCTTCTCGATCTTCAGATCGACTTCTTTAATGACATCATCAGCTTCGGAGCCAAGAATATGGATAAGTGTAATTTCATTACCTTCTTTGTCCGTCCCAATTGGATCGTGCAGGGATACGTCTTTACGTGTTTTCTTGAGCGAACACAGGTGCATCAGGATTTCGTTTTCAATACAACATGCTGCAAATGTGGCTAGCTTTGTTCCTTTGTTTGGACGATAGCTCTCAATAGCTTTAATCATTCCGATGTTGCCAATGGAGATCAGATCCTCCATGTCCTCCCCAGTGTTATCGAATTTCTTGAGGTTATGGGCACGATGTGATGTCAAAAAATAAACCAATTACGATCGATTCTGATTCGAATTGGTTTCCTTTTGCATATTATATTTAATTTGTAGTTTCCGATTGATTTCTTGTGTACATCTTGGTAATCCATTTAAATAACACTTTACTTGATCAATCAACTCTAAGTAAGATATCAGATTATTCATACTTGTTAAATTGCGTCTAACAATATCCTCGGTTTCAATATGATAGCTAACGTTTTTCACACGTAGAGCAATACATTCAATATTTAGCCGAACATCTGCTAGTCCCATATAAAACACAATAATTTCAAAGCCTTGTTCCTTTGCATCCTCATCTGCCTTATAACGTTATCACCCGCTAAAATGGTTTCCACAATGAAATCCCACTTATTCCAGATACACTACCTGGCTATTCTTATGGCTTCTTTCCCAGCAGAAACTTTACTCTTTTCAGGATGCCCATTAGTGATCTTGCGGCTATGCATCTGGAATCATCAGTGATTCTGCTTTATGCCATGCTCCGATATAGAATCTTCCACTTTCATGAAATGAAAAAAATAATATTCTCCGTTAATTTTTAGCTGTTCCTTTTCTTTTTGATTTCGTCAAATTCACATAGAGATAAGTGAAATTCAAGGTTTTTGGTGATGCAGCCGGATGATGATACTCAATATCCTATAGACACTCCAAAACCTATCATAAATTGTAATCTATTTAACACAATAGTTTACATATACGTTACACACAATAATTAAAAGAGCCGTTTTTTCCTTTTCACAAACTCAAAATATATTAAATTTATAATATTCATTGACTGAAACAAATACTAGTGTTATATTTCCTAACATTAAATAATAAAATACATACAGGAAAAGGAGATTACGCACATGAATAAGTTCAAACGTCTACGTGAAACTAAAAGAGAGCATTCTGGTTCCACCCGATCTGAATATTCACCAGCAAAAAAAAATTGGAGTAAAAAGCAATTTATAGCTACTTCAATTGTGTTATCTGTTATTGCTACGAGTGTAATTCCGTTCCAAACAGCTGACGCTTTAACTAGAGTTACTTCAGAAAGTGGCACAGTATGGGAGATTCACGATGTTTTTGCTCCTAGCTTAGACACAGGAAGTTTACGTACAGTTGGTGCTACACAAGTACAAGGTTTCGGCAATATCTTTGTTAAAGTGTCCTCGCCTTCAGCTCCGCTGATGAATGGTCAAATGATGCGTGGGTTTGACTTGAAATATGACGGCGTTAATAAGTTTACTTCGGCTCAATCTGTAAATCTAGGAAATGTAACAGTAACACGTGAGGTGTATGTGGATACTATTCATAATCGAACGAGATTCTTTGATACTTTCACTAATAAAAATGATGTGGCAATAAAAGTTGATGTATCATTCGGTGGCTCTTTAGGATATGGTACAACAACAAATGCTTCAGTAGTTAAGGCAACCTATTCAGGCGATCTAAAGGTAACTACAGATGATTCATGGATTGTTGTAGATAGTAGCGCCAAAAACAATAAGCCGCTAGGCGTTGCAGTGGGATCTCCAAAGCCGTTTGATAATGGATTAACCGGTCTAGGTAATCAGCAACAGGATCCCTTCACAATACCCTTAGCTGAGTATGGAAATGAAGCGAATTTCTATGGGTTCATTAATTCACTAAATATTGGGCCGGGCGAATCGAAATCCCTAGTAAATTATGTACAAGTTGGAGAAGCTGGTGAAGAAGGGTTGAAAAATCTGGTTGCAATGCTAGATGGACTTAATAGTCTGCTGGATGTAACAGGATTAACAAACGCACAAATTCGGTCAATTAGCAACTGGGATATATCTGCTATAGAGGGACTTGATACTGGAGATCATCTGGTTATACCAAATGCTCCTGCGCCTAAAGAATTAGTAACTTCATCGCCGTATGATGTTAAGAATAAAGCAATTGCAGAAATGCAACAGGATATGATTACTGGCAAAACTACCTCTGTACAAATTACTCAAGCCTATTTAGATAGAATCAAGGTATACGATGAGGGACAATTGGGATTCCATGCATTCCTGCATGTATCTGAAACTGCGCTTAACCAAGCAAAAGCTGCTGACGATGCCCGTGCACAAGGTGTAAAAGGTGATTTATTGGGTATTCCAATTGCGATAAAAGATATTTATGATACAAAGGATATGCCTACTACCGGTGGCAGTAAAGCTCTTGAAGGCTGGCAGCCTGATTCTGATGCATTCCAAGTGAAAAAACTGCGGGAAGCTGGAGCTGTAATTATTGGTAAAGTAAATACTTCTGAGTTTGCTAACAGCGGAAGTTTTAGTGAAAGCGGCTGGCAGCAAACATGGAATGCACTCTATCCATCGAAAACATCTTTTGGCTCAAGCGGCGGGTCTGCAGTATCTGTTGCAGCTGATTTTGCAGCAGCAGCAATGGGATCGCAAACAGGGGTATCTCTCTATGCACCAACTACAGGCGCTAGCTTAAAAAGCTTCCGGGGTACAGACGGTATGGCAAGTACTACAGGTGTACTGCCACTCACTTGGGGACAAGATTATGCAGGTCCCATTGCTAAAACAGTAACTGACCTAGCTATTATATTGAATGCTACAACGGGTACGGACCCACAGGATATTTTCACAGTCACTGCTGATGCAGATCATAAGCGTCCAGTGGATTGGAAGGAATCTCTGGATGTTAATGCATTGAAAGGAAAGAAAATTGGATACATTCCTGCATCCTTTGTATCTGCATATGCTGATGATGATACTGGACAGGCAGTGATGGATAAGTTCTCAGAGCTTCAAGCAGCGGGTGCGACTATGGTTGAAATGTCAGCTGTACCATCAGGCCCTAGTCGTCCTTCAGGTATTAATGGATCTACTGAAGGTTGGGCACGTTATATTGAGTTGCATAAGGACTTCCCTTATATTGATGGAGCAAGTGTACTAGCTTCAGATAAAGTGCTTATCTATAATCAAAGAGGATATAGTACCCCAACTCGTATGACTGAACAGGCTGTACAAGATTACATTAAGTATAGAGCTGACTATAAGGATGTTATTAAAAGCTGGATGGACGCCAATGGCGTTGATGCTGTTGTTTATGCAGGTTTTATTAGTGACGTATATAACAATGACGCAGCAGCTTCTCAATTAAGTTCAGACCGTAACACAGGCGTATTAACCTCTACTATGGGTCTACCTACGGTAGTTGTTCCTGTAGGAACGAATGACAGCGGATATTCTATCTCTATGCAACTGGTTGGTAGAGCATGGGACGATGCAAAAGTTTTAGGCATGAGCTACGCTCTTGAGCAACAAAGTCAAGCTAGACTACTTACAACATTTGCTCCAGCACTTCAATACGTTTCAAACTCTACTAATCCTGATCCAAACACAGATAATGGACCAACCCATCCAAATACTGGAGGAGGTACGGTGACACCTCCAGCAATAACAACGCCTATAGAAACACCGGCACCTGCAGAAACAATAACACCAGCAGATAAGCCAAAAGTTGTTAGTTTTGTAGATACCATGAATCATTGGGCAAAAACAAGCATTGACGCACTAATTGCTAAGGGATTATTGACGGGGTATTCCGATGGAACATTCCGTCCAAATTCAGGTTTGACTCGTGCGGAAGCCATCAAGGTAATTGCAACGCACATGAAACTTGAAGGACAAGAAAGTAACTTTATAGATGTATCTCCAACTCATTGGGCGAATAAGTTTATTGGTGCAGCTGCTAGATCAGGCTTGATGAACGGATATAGTGACGGAAGCTTCCGTCCAGATGAGAAGATTAGTCGTGGTGAATTAGCGGCACTAATCACTCGAGCTTTTAAGCTAACAGGTACTGGAAACACATCATTCAAAGATGTTACAAGAAATGCATGGTATTATGATTCCATTGATGCACTCGCATCCAATAATATTATTACAGGATACGCAGACAGTACATTTAAGCCTGAAAAAGATATTACTAGAGCAGAGTTTGCAACAATTGTTTCCAGATTACTAGAGACTACTAATTAAAAGAAATTCAATTAAAAATGACAGAGTACTCGAGTAACCACGTTTACAGGAAAGGCCATCCCGAAAGGGATGGCCTTATAACTTGCCGTTACAGATAGTGCGATGAACCGTACCACAAGTAGGGCTAACCCTATCCACACAAAAAACGACTCATCCGTAGACAAGTCGCTTTTCAAGTTTTATTATTAATAGATTATTACTGTGTAATTGTCATCAGTCTCACCGCTTCGCCTTATAAAACTCATGATACAGCTTCATCAGCGCCCTTTTCTCTATCCTCGAAACATAACTCCGCGAGATCCCCAGCTCCTTAGCAATCTCCCGCTGCGTCCTCTCTTCCCCGCCTGTATCCAGCCCAAACCTACCCACCACAACTTCTTTTTCCCGGTCATCCAGAATATCGAGGTTACGATAAATCTTACTCTTTTCGATCTTCAGATCGACTTCTTTAATGACATCATCAGCTTCGGAGCCAAGGATATCGATAAGTGTAATTTCATTACCTTCTTTGTCCGTCCCAATTGGATCATGCAGGGATACGTCTTTACGTGTTTTCTTGAGCGAACGCAGGTGCATCAGAATTTCGTTTTCAATACAACGTGCTGCAAATGTGGCTAGTTTGGTTCCTTTGTTTGGACGATAACTCTCAATAGCTTTAATCAGGCCGATGGTGCCGATGGAGATGAGGTCCTCCATGTCTTCACCTGTGTTGTCGAATTTCTTGAGGTTATGGACAGGATACGATGTAAGATCATCTGGTTTTCTTAGAAGTCTTATTTAAGATGCTTGTAGTGAATGTTTAGCCCCCCCCCCGAGCCTTGAGATACAGTAACTGTCGGAAACGCTTTATCCCAATCTATTCCATTAACAGAGGTAAAGTAATCAAAGTAATTACTTTCTTTATTTGAATAGGTTATCGCCTGAAACACTTTTAAACCTGTTTGCTTCCACACAATTTCATCATCAGTAAGCATAGTTCTCGCAGCCCGTGAATGATCGTTATCAAAATACGCCGCATTACTCTCATCCAAATATAACGAATTGGTGTGATAATACGTTTGATCCAAGTTGTTAAGATCATCCGTTCTAACCAAGATATTACTCAATGCCGTTTTCTCTAGAATATTTCCGTTTCGATCGTATGAAAAGTAGTAGTTCCCTGGACTCGAAAAAGAATATACTAGTCTTCCATTTGAATTGTGGTAATTTGATGTCTATACTGAGCCGCGATGGCTCTCTGATCGAGCAACTGAAAATGAATACATAGTATTAATGCAGCCAAAATTATAAACTTCAGAGATTTTTTCATCTTTATTCCCCTATATAATTAAAGCCATACGTTTCGACATTGAAACTCTCCTCATCTCAAAGACATCGAATAATAAAAAACCAAGATTTTATATTAAATTCTATAATTATATTTTTTTGAATTCGACATCATCTATCAATATTGAACCACCGAAATGAATGCCCCATATTAAATAATACGTAGATTGAGTATGCAAGAATTAAATTACAACTTCTTCCATAAAAAGCATTGGTACCATTTTTATTAACGATGAAATAGATTGAATCTGCTGCAATAAATTCTACCGTTACACCTACTTCAAAACCCATTGTGTTATTGTAGGTCAATTTTTGTGAATATAATTGAGTATTATTATTTCACACCTTTACGATTACACTGTCTCCAGCAACCATTGTATTCTTGGCCACATTCAGCTATTCGAATAAATCCTGACATAGGCGCAACCCATTTTCTTGCGGAATTAAGACTCTCGATACAATACGACCGTAACAGCATATGCTGTTACGGTCCAGTTAACATTACCAATTTCCAGTTTCAAAGTTTTCGTTATAGACTTTTTCAACACTTACGTTGTTCGAATTTTCATAATGAAATTAAATAGTTGATTTAAATCAGTGCTTGTATAGTTACAATTAATCTCACATCTAATTATAGATATATAGTATACAATTTGTGCTTTTAATTCTGACGTATATATAAATACATATTCAGAATTCATAAACTTATCCAATTCAATTCAGTTTTCAATTTCATAAAAATATCAAAAAATAATTTATTTATTTCTTCTGAAACAATAATGCCATACTCTTTTATTAACATTTGCAATACCTCGTATGGAATATCGGAATCTCTTGATACCGAATTTTAAGATCATCTTTATCAATTATCATTACAGTAAATAAATTATTCTTCCTTTCTCCATCATACTTCAAACATATTTTTATATTATCTTGAAATATCTGATACATCTTTAATAACTCCTTCCGCCATGTTATTTATTAGATTAGATTTTTGCGAATCTGTTAAAGGACTCTTTAGATTAAAATCTTTAAGCAACATATTTAAAGTATCTAGTGCTGTTCTTTTATTTCCATTCTCAAATGCATGCTGCGTAATGCTTCTTGTAATTGAGGAAATCTGATCATATTTATTATCATAGTATGAAATAGTCTTTTTTAATACCGTAGCCACTACTCCGTCTCCACCGTTTATCTCAGCATTGGCAATATTACCTGTTACTCGAATGAGTCTGACTTTGGTGCTATCCATGTCCTCACCGAATCGATTTCGGCTGGATGGTGAATATCTTTATTTATTAGTGTATACGGAATACTTTCTTTCCAATATCCATTCTTATACTTCAGATTCGTATACTCATTTGCATTCCATTCCTGATAATACCAGTTTTCATTACCTTGTATATTACTTTATAATCCAATCACAGATGAGCTAGGTGAGTTTCATTGCAAGGGGGAAGTTTCAATCAGCACTCAAAAAGAAACCACATAGAGTATGTACTCACATGTGGCTCAACATATAGATTATAAAAAACTCATTTTTTTCGAGAAAAATATATAGTTTATTTAAAGGAATGCATCAAACCACATTTGCATAAAGGGAACTTTATATATCAATCTTACTTATCCAAAGGGTATTTCCATTGGAATCCAGTTCGTATGATACCTGTTGCTTTGCTTGTGATCGAGGCACGCTTTTGTTATAGATATCTAAATATAGACGTACTAAACGTACTCCCCCATGTGTACAATTAGTATTGAATATTTCAATAGCAGGATCTGGATTTCCACTCTTATTTCTGACTTCATTCTGACGCAAAGTACTTACTAATTCATTGATTCTAAAGTAATTCCTAAAAGCCCATTGAATATTACGCGATTCTTTTTTTTGGACTTCTTCGAATTCTTCGAATAGCTGAAAAACTACTGTATTATTACTTAGTATTTTTACTTTATAAGCTTGATCAAATTCAAGTAAACGCTCTTGTGGGATAAACTGAAAATAATCAGGACCAAACCACATCATCCATGTAGAACCAAACCAAATATCATTTACATATAAAGAATTTCCTGGGAGAGATGTAGGGTCAATCATAACAGTAGCACTATCTATATTCTGCAATTTCAGCTCATCGACTGGTCTTCCGTATTTCTCGTATTGCCATAAATCCGTATTTTGCTGCCAAAAATAATCATCTTCAGGATAAATGCAAGCTACAATTCCAATATTATCTTCAAAAAAACCATCTGTATATGCGATCCAATCCTGTAGTTCTACTCTAGTTATATTACTAAGATTAATGATTAGCGATGCCGCATCTCTCCCTTTATTAAGCATAATTTTATTGCCATTTAAGTCAAGTAACGTTATAAAAACAGGAGCTTTTTTACTCATCTCTTTTGTAAAGCAATTTGAAAAGTCTTTTTCGTTATAATCCAAAACATTCCCTTTAGTTACTAAATCTGATATAAAATGTTCTATTTTAAATCCAGGAGCGTTCCTTATCCAATTTAATACATTTTCTAAACTCAGATATTTACTTTCAAATATAATTCGTAATTGTGTTTGAGACATTTTAAAACTCCTTTATATAAATTTTAGTATCCCCTGCTTTGTCAAGTAGCGATTTTAGATCTATCATCCCTTTCGTACCTTTAGGAACAACAATATCTAATCGCCTTCTGTCTAGAGTAACATAAGCTTTGTCTATATATATCAAGACTGTTCAATTCCTTTAGATATTGAGATAGGGTACTATTTAAACTACTTGCCGTGTAACTCCTAGGGTCGATTGTTTTGAGGCTTATAATTTGGCGATCATTTGTTACAAAATCAATTACTGGAAGGTACCCCCCATTTTCACTTCCTATTTGATACATATCTTTATAATCATATTCTGCTAAAATCTCTTCAATCATTTCTCCTCTTTGAGTAGAACTCAAATCTGACCAAATCATATCCGATACTACTGATTTTGCTTCTTGTTCAACTATGGCTTTTGCGAGTTCGCCGAATAAATTCAGTCTTTTAGCTTTACTTCTTATTCCACTAGCACGCTTTTTCACGCCCTGCCAATAACTAGGGCTTTCCAAATCCATCCTTTTTATTTTTTCAGGTGCATAATAAGACCCCGGAGTTTCTTCGAAAATCATGTGACCACTTGGATCACTATAACGTATCGGGTTGTTATGCACATACGTATACAGGTTCAAACTCAGTGGATTATCAATCTGCCCCTCATACGTATCCTAGTTTATAAAGCGTACTTTTAATAAAGAAGGTGGCAACCGAGAACATACTCCCAATCACCACCAATTCTATCACCCTGCTTGCCGTACAGGTGTATTCGGCATCACGTATGCTGACTTTTTCTTCATCATGGCGTAGATGATGTTTACCAACTTCCTCATTAAACATACAACGGCTTGTTGTTTGGTTTTTCCTTCTGCTATCTTTTGCTCATAGTATGAATGAAAAAAGGCATTCTTCGGTTCTCTCTTGGTACGAATGACACCGATCTGACGAATCGCAAGGCTCTTGATAATATCGTGCAATTCTCGATTGCCTTGCTTACTCTTGAAGTTTCGTGACTTGTTTCCTGATCCTACAGTTACAGGTGCAATGCCAGCAAATCGGGCGAGTTTATCGGGGGATGAAAATCGGTGTATATCTCCGATCTCTGCCACAAGCTGCGCTGCTGTTACCACCTCTATACCTGTCATAGATTCAAGCTGGAAGCCAAGCTGCTTCATCAATTGCTCAATCTCTCCCTCTACCCTAGCCATTTCCTCCTTAAGAAATTTAGCAGTCTTGACTTGACTGATTACTACCGAATCTCGTGAAGTCTGGAAATCCCGATACGTATCCCCATCACCTTCGATAAGTGCAAGAATTTGAATAGCCTTCTTATGCGACAGTCCATTATTACTATGGCTTCGTAAAAAAACAGCTAATTGTTCCTCCGACATGTCCTTCAAGGTATGTGGAGAAGGGTATGCTTCCCAGAAGGCAAGTGCCGTTTTACCATCCACTTCCGAGAAGAACCTTTTATAACTTGGATACGGATAGCTAATCTGCTGATGTAGCTTCTTTACCGTTCCAGTTAAATTTTTAGCAAACCATCTTCGTTGCGTGACAAGCTGACTAATCGCCCAGAATAGATCAATGGGCTTCGCATCAGGTAGACGCTCCAGTTCGTCTCTTAATACCTTGGCGACACATTCAGCATCCCAGCTATCCGACTTCTGAACGGTCACATGGCTCTGTCTTCTGGCGTTGGCGAGTTTTGCGTTCACTTCCTTCACCCAGCAATGATTGTCCTTGAGATAAACAGCCAATCCTCTGCCGTAACCACCAACATCCTCCAGTCCATAAACAACGGATAAACCTTTTTCGGTGTATTTTTTCAATTCTTTAATGAGCAATGGAAAGGCAGACGGTTTGTTATCGAATTTAAGTTCTCCTAGCTTCTTGCTCCAACAGTCAATAATGACGGCTGTATGATGTTGTTTATGCAGGTCAACCCCTACATAGATCAGATTCTGCTGTTCTATCATTCTTCTTCGCCCCTCTATATTCGATTTGAATAGTTACTAATGAGTTTGAGTCATTTTACTCAAGAATCAGTGCTACTGTAGATGCTAGCTTTCGTATGTATCCAGCCCCATTAGTAACCACTCAATCGAGTGGATAGAACAACAATGGTGAAATAAGTTTGCATCCTCAGTTCGAGCGATCTATGCCGCAAAGATACGTTAGCAATATCTTATTTACCTTCCTTGCATTCCTTGACTAAAGAATCGCTTGATGCAATCCATCTGCTTCAATCTGTCCGTAACGATATGTTCCCTGATAGAACGCCTTATGGTCTAGGATTCGTTTTACCTGTACTTTGGTAAACTTCATTCCCTGTTCCGTGGTGAATCCTTCTTCATTTAACTTCTCAGCTAAAGCCGATAATGACCAAGCTGGGTATTGATCTTTAAAGTTGAATAATTGCTGAACAATATATGCTTTCGGCTCGTCAATGAAGATTTGCTTTGACCCTCGCTTTCCCTTGTAACCAAAAGGGATACCTCCACCTGCAAACTTACCTTCTGATGCTTTTTTATTCCGTCCTCGTCCCAGCTTCATGGCAATTTCTAACCGTTGGTAAGCATCCAACAACTCCATTAATCCGTTAATTAGAAAGTCAGACGGGTCTTTCTTAAAAATGCTATATGTTGGTTGTTCAATGCTTCGAATGTCGATACTATGTTTTTTTAGTTCTCGATGCACAAGGACTTTGACAATATCACTTCTCCATAACCTACTTGTGTTAAGTACAACAACGTAATCCACTTTTTGACTTGATACATAAGTCAGCATATCTTGGAAGCCATCACGTTCGATCTCTAAGGCGTCCTCGTCCACCTTCGCTCCACTGATTCCCTCGTTTGCAAAGACTTGAATCAGATGCCATCCCTGCTGCTCACAATACGACTGAATCTCGTCTTGCTGGTAGGAGAGACTATATCCATCCCTTGCTTGTCCTTGTGTACTAACTCGTATATATCCTATGACATTCATAGGTTTACCTCCCCTATTACCTCTAGCGTTACATGAATTAGAATTGCTGTAACACCGACGCTATATACCCTTAAGAGTATATAGTAATTATAGTACCTTTAAGCGTATATATCAATGCTAGATTGGACACAATGTGATATAGTACGGTTAATAGTACGTTTTTACGTTGGAGGATTATTCCTATGAAATTAAAGATTCGCTTAAAAGAAATACTTGCTGAGAAAGGAATTTCTCAACGTCAACTCTCCATGCAAATGAACATTCGCTACGCAACCATCAATCATCTCTGTTCCGATTCAGTAGACAGAGTCTATATCCGAACGCTGGAAGCGATATGTGATGCCCTAGACATCTCCATCCATGAACTGATTGTTGAAGATTCGGAAGCTTAAGGTGTCTAAATGCAAGTCGGGTCGGGCGCTGGATGTGCTACACCCTATTCCTCAACAAGAATCATGCTTTTTGATGTAAACCACCCCCGGGTGTTTTCCTATCGTAATGGTGAACATTTCCCGGAAGGTAGGGGTTGTAATCTCTTTATTTTCAAGTACAATAGAGACTATGTTATTTTTATTTCATCCAGCATGTTGGACTTTTTATCGTTATCGGCAAAATAACGTGTCCATCGGTGAGGATGTGTCTTCTAGCTATTTATAGCAAGACGATCTAGGCAGTTCCCTTTGGGGATTGCTATTTTTTTTGCCAAGTTTTTGCGATTGGCATACGTAGATGATGTATAAAGCTGCCTTAATACGGATTCATCAAATTTGCTTTGCAATAGCTGGAAACCAAGAACAATTTCAATCTTGGAGATGTTCTCTCTGTTCTCCATTAGCCAAGACAAATCCATATCGCTGACTTCCTCTGGATACTCAATCTGTGCAAGTGTCCTCTCCATCGTATAGTCAAAGAATGGTTTTTGGAGTAATTCTACTGCCTTCCTCGTTGGCGAGAATCTTCTCAGATCATTGTCACTAGGTCGGACTTCTAGTCGCAGTATACCTTTAGAACGTTCAATAATCTCGTTTGATTCTTCTTCCTTCCGAGTCTGCTTGTGCTTATCATAAAGCATAATTCTGCTGCTCTTGTTCCGGTATTCAACGGTCTGGTCTTGGTTGTACGCTATTGTATTCTTGTAAGCAAGCTGCTGCCTACTTAGCATCCTCACATATTCACTGACCTTCTTACCTACCTGAAAATTACAACAGACATCACATCGGCTTATTATCCATTCAGAGTGTGGGATATGCACATCAAAGAGCTGGAGCAGCCTCTCTTGCAACTGTTCAAAGAACAAGGGAATGTCTGCTTCTGTGAGCATCGTAACGTTGTCTCCGTATAGAAACTTTGGCATGGATACTTGTATTGTGAGTGTTTGGCTATTCTCGATATACTTCATATATGGCAACTTTTCATCTTTTAACGTATAGCTTGTGTTTAATGCACCTGTTTCTTTGCTAAAGAATGTAGTTGAATGTCCGTTGTATTGATTCAATATATCTGGATCAATAGGAATAGGTCTTGCTTTCAGTATGATAGTGTCAAACATATGAAACCTTCTTTCATTTCTAGTAGTCTAAAATATTGGATAAGATTGGAGATGTTATAAGAACGAGAATCCACGGCTGGAGTCAGGCTATTGTTCAACTCGTATTTATCTTGTTCATCGTGCTCACCACCTCATTAAGGTTTTATTCCTATTTCTTCAAACAGCTTGTCAAGTTTCTCAAAGAACTGTTTCTGTTCGTATTTTGCGTAATCTGGGTGGACTCCCCATTCGTTATCCCGGTGAACGAGATAATATAAGACCAATTCCAATGCTGTCTTTTTATTGCGATTCTGTTCTTGAAATACTGTAACTACATCTTCAAGCCGTTTAAAATTCTCATTTTCTTCGTCATTGACCAGTACTTCCAACTGTTCAATCAATCGTTCTTTTTTCTGCTCTTCATAGATATAGTCAACGAGCTGCCTATTATGCGAGTAATGCTCTGTTGTTGTATATTCATATCCTTCGTCATCAACACCTGTTATCTCAATTTCCTCATGTTCATCTGTTTTAGTTAAGTAAACCATCAGAATTTCCGACTTTTCGGATGGAAGCAACTCCTTCTGGAACAAGGTTTGATCCTCAATCCCAAATAACTCAGACAATTGCTCCAGACGTGGTTCAGGTATCTTCCGTCTTTCTTTGATCCAGTCCTGAAATGTTTGCTTGGAAACCCCGATGGCTTCTGCTACAGATTTGTACTCCATGTGAAACGTGTCAGCTATAAATTGTAATCCTATCATCTTATTCACCGCCATACTTAGTATGTCTTGCTGTGATGATTATACTTCGCCATACTCAGAATGTCAACATAAAAAACCACACGGATTCTCCATCCATGTGGTCAACTAATATATTACTTATTTACTACTATGCTATCTAGCAACTTATTTTCTTTCTTTATATTTTCACTTAATTCTGCAAAACTTATCTCCATTTCTAGATGGTCGCCTAACGCATGTGGAACTGAAATACTTACTCCAATTGAATCTTGGGTGATATAGCTGAATGTGCCTGATTCATTTATCTGACTTACTTCATCTGATTGTTTAAAATAATTAAGTAAATCTTGAGCATCATATCCACTCCAGATATCTTCTATAACTCCTTCCTCTTGCAAATTTAAATCTTTATCATAACTTTTATAGTTACCCTGTTTAAATGCTTCAACGAATGCTTCGTTTATCTCTAATAAATCAGTTAATTTAACCTTAACCCCCTTTTCCAAATCAATATTTGAGGTATAAAAGACATTTAACGGATAGGCTGCTCCTTCAGCAAATGCTGATCCAGAGTATTGAATGCTTAGTAACTCATTACTCTTAAATGTAATTCGATATCCGATTTCAAGACTATCCTTCTCTAATGAATACGATTTAACTATTCTTATTGCTTCTTCTTGAATCAATTCATTTATTTTCACTTCATTTGTATCATTAGCTAAATTCACTAATTTTGGATACGTTATGTTAATCTTGTTTTTAGAATACTTGTTACTTTCAACTTCGTAACTTTCTCCTATACTTGATTCACTACTATTTTTTGCTTTATCAGAGTTTAGCTCAGCTTTCGCACTACAAGAAATTAATATTAATAAAATTGGTATTATAATTATTAACCGTTGCTTCACATCTCTTCATCTCCATTCCAAGTAGTAAGTCTTTCTTTAACGTATAACTTTCTTAGTAAGTGCGTAGTATTTCTGTCTATTAGCAAGATGATTTGTCCCCCCATTAACTCGCCTTGTTACTTTTTCAACTGAAGCACCTGAATCAACCAATTCATTCATATTGTTATCATCCCACCAGAATCCAGCTGCACGCCATGCATAATTTTCAGCAACATATTCAGCACCTAACTCCATAATTTTCTGGTCATCCATTGCGTCAGCAAAACGCTGATAGTTATACCTACCAGTCATTTGTATATATCCTGCACCTCTAAATTTATATCCATCACCCTTATCCTTGTTGCCAAGTTGTTTACCTAATTTAGTTCCAGGCTCATATTTTGAAAAATATTTTTTACCACCTAATTCAGTAGTCCACCTACCCAATTCAGATTCCTGCATTACCTGTGCTAGAAAATGACTAATCCTATCGCTAGTTGTTATATCAAACATGCCCAATGTAATATTTAGGTCTTTCAACATATCATTAGTTACATTTTGGAATCCAAGTTGGGTTAACTGATTTTCTGTAACATATACTATATAACCCTTAACAGTATTTGTAGGGGCTGTATCATATGGACTATCCCCCACGATTGGCGCATGTCCACTTGGATCAGTATACATTAATGGGTTGTTCTCTACATACGTATACAAATTCAAACTCAACGGATTATCAATCTGCCCCTCATACGTATCCTAGTTTATAAAGCGACTATTCTAAAATAGAGGACGGCGACTGTTTCCAATCGCCGCCATCCAAGATTATATCATCCAGCTTTTGGTATGGATACTTCTGGAATTACGTATGCCTTCTTGGTTTTCATCAAGTAGAAGATGACACTCACTAGCTTCCGCATAATACACACAATGGCTTGCTGCTTGGTCTTCCCTGCGGCTAACTTTTGCTCATAGTACCAGTGAAAGTAGGGGTTCCGGGGTACTTTTGTAGAACGTGTAACCAGAAGCTGACGGATCGCAAGAGATTTAATGATGTCATGTAATACTCTGTTCCCCTGCTTACTCTTGTAGTTTCTGACCTTGTTTCCTGAGCCAACGATTACCGGAGCGATTCCGGCAAATCGGGCCAGCTTATCGGGCGTAGCAAAGCGATAGATATCACCAATCTCTGCTACCAGCTCCGCTGCCGTGACGAGGTCAATGCCTGTCATGCTTTCCAGTTGGAAACCTAACTGGTCCATCAGTTTTCTGATCTCTCCTTCGCCCCGTCTCATTTCCCTTTTGTAAAAGCGGATGTTTCGCACAAGGCCTTTGACAATGAAATCCCGCTTGTCTTGGAAATCACGTGTTGTGTCGCCATCATCTGCGATAAGAGACAGGATTTGCTCTGCTTTTTTGGTAGATAAACCGTTATTACTCAGCTTTCGGAGATACAGGGCCAGTTCCTCCACCTTCATACCTGACAGATGATTCGGGGAAGGGTACTTATGCCAGAAGGCTAAGGCGGTTTTCCCATCAATTTCTGAGAAGAACTTTTTGTAACTTGGATAGTGATAGCCTAGCTGCTGATGTAGCCGCTTGACCCCATCGGTCAAATTCTTAGACTGCCAATTACGCTGGGTTACTAGCTGGCTAATGGCCCAGTACAGATCAATCGGCTTGGCATCCGGTAGATTGTGTAATTCATCCCGTAAGACCTTAGCAACACATTCTGCATCCCAGGAATCTGACTTCTGTATGGTTACATGACTCTTACGTCTATTGTTCGCCAGTTTCGCATTAACTTCCTTCACGAAGCAGCCCTTTTCTGTTAAGTAGACTGCTAGTGCTCTACCATATCCGCCTACATCCTCTAACCCGTAAACCACAGACATTCCCTTCGGGGTATGCTTCTTTACTTCTTTTTCAAGTAGCGGAAAGGCCTTAGGCTTGTTATCGAACTTAATTTCTCCTAGCTTATGATTCCAACAATCCAAAATGACGGCTGTGTGGTGCTGTTTATGCAGGTCAACGCCTACATATACTAACTGATCCGGCTTTATTATGATTGTCCACTCCTTGAAGTCAACCGGAGAAATCAAGAATAAAGAAACAGGTCTGCATCCTCAGTTCGAGCGGACGGGCCGCAAAGATACGTTAGCAAAATCCTGTTTCTCCCTCATGGCTTCACACGGCTCTTTATTTCATCGACTCATAAATCAATGAGAAATGCTACTGTTCTCCATTTCCAGAATCGCTGGATGG
The DNA here is from genome assembly GCF_037992965.1 of Paenibacillus sp. FSL E2-0190. Classification (NCBI taxonomy): domain Bacteria; kingdom Bacillati; phylum Bacillota; class Bacilli; order Caryophanales; family Paenibacillaceae; genus Paenibacillus; species Paenibacillus sp. FSL E2-0190. Next base: position 1,603,030 of record NZ_CP150306.1, on the reverse strand, counting down.
ACACCGACAGCCTCCACGTTTCCGTAACGGTATATCCCGCCGTAAAACTCTTTACGATCAAGGATTCGCTTGACCTGAACCTTCGTGAACCGCTTACCTTGCTGGGTGGTGAAGCCCTCAGCGTTCAAGCGTCTCGCTAACTCTGCTAATGTCCAATCCGAATACCGCTCTCTCAGTTCAAACAGCCGCCTAATGGCTGACGCCTCCACTCGGTTAATCTCCATCACTTTCGTGCCTCGCTTGGCTGAATACCCAAAAGCTACTCGACCCCCGGCATATCCGCCTTGCTGTGCTTTCTTATTCCTACCACGACCGAGCTTCAAGGCAATTTCCAATCGCTGATATTGGTCGAGCAGTTCCATAAGTCCATTCATCAGAAAATCATTCGGGTCTTTACGATGAATACTATATGTGGGCTGCTCAATACTCCTGATATCTACACGGTATTTTCTAAACTCCCGGTGGACTAGGACTTTGACGAGATCGCTTCGCCATAGTCGGTTTGTATTCAAGACAATTACATAATCCACACCACTCGAAGAGAGCGCATCCAGCATCATCCGAAAACCTTCCCGCTCTACTCCCATAGCTTCCTCATCTACCTTAGCGCCGCTTACTCCGGCATCCGTATAGATCGTGATTAAATTCCAACCCTGCTCCTTGCAGTACGCTTTGATTTCATCCTGCTGATACGATAGGCTGTATCCCTCTTTGACTTGCCCTTGCGTCGACACGCGAATATACCCAACTACGTTCATCTGCCTTCTCCCAATCGCAACGAAAATTTTAATTACCGTAACGGCAGTCTAGTTTAGCGCTTATTATTTGGTAATTAATTCCTTTTAATAAAAGCAAGCATAGTACGCTCCGCAGAAGAATTCAAGCTTTCTCTTCCTCCGTTGTTAATTGGTATTAAGTTCCCATATAGACTATCCAAGTAGCCTTCGGAGAGCTAAATTCCATGCAGAAACTCTAGTTTAAGCTCTAAATTATAGCCACCTTAACAGATCGAACCCAAATACGTGTGAGGGCCTAGAGGGACTCTTTATACACGTCTCGTTAAACTGTTAGGCTTTATGTTCAAGCGATAATTTGATGTGTTTCTAACCGGATAAAATTCAAATAGTCCACAGGAAATTGTCTGGATTCTATCAGCCTCAGCTCAACTCCCATCTTCCGTAAGTCCTCCATAAGCTCGTCATAGTTACCCTTAATTATTTCAGGCAGCTTTAGGTTCTTGCTTTGGAGGAACAACCGCTTGCCATAGGAGCGCTCATCCGCTTTAAATTCCTGAAGGTTCTTCAGGAGATACTTCTTAAGCTTATTTCTCCGATCTCCTGCAGATAATTCGTAAACTTGCTTAAAGTCAACATTTCCGTGGCCCCAGATAGCCCTAAACGTACCATCCGCCAGTTCCTCCCTCGGAATTCGGGGAAGATTCGCCAGTATGTGAAAGTGAATCGTTCCTCTACCTTGAAATGAGCGTACCGCAAGATATTTAAAGTCCCCATACCGCTCCCGCATCCGCTTGACCCAGTTTTCAAAATCCTTACTGGCTTCGGCCAGCGAAACGTGCTCTTTTCCATACGTTAGGGTGATGTACTTATGACCCTTGGCGAAGTTCAAATCCATCAGATTTTCGAATCGTTCTCGTTCTGCCAATGACAGCCGTCTAGGCTGTGGGATGCTGTTATATCGTGAGAAGTTGCCCAGATCTAGCGACTCAGGTTTCAAGGGAAAGTTAGAATTAATCCCTTCCATTTGGCGCTTAGTCATCGTTCGGTAGGGCTTGATGCGGCCAGGGTGTATGGGTTTCCCATACATCTTTACCTTCAAGCAGTTACCAATCCATGTTGCCTGACAGTTATACGCATTCATACTCTTCTTCCTCCTTAGGGTAAGGCCCCTTTGGGGTAGCCTTTGCCATAAATAAAGCAAGGGGAGAAGAGTGTACTCCGTGTGTATGCCATGGGGTGAAGAGTATTTTTGACGGATTTGTTACGATTAATTACGGAGATGTTTTTGGGGTAGAGCTTTTGCGGGGGCTTAAATGTATACAGCGGATTGTAATAGGGCAAATACATGCGTTTGTGAAAGTACTGACGTTTTCCTTTCTTACGGATGCAAACGCCTCCTACAGCGCCTTAAAGAGGTATCGTGTTCATCTAAACGCATATGTCGAGGAACGTTTAAGTATTGCTACCCCTCGCTGCGCTCGGAGACTCCGCTTCGCTTCGTCCAGAGTTCTTGCATTAAGAAATTGAAATGGTTACAGACAATTTAATTCAGGTAATTTACGCCTTTATTGCTTATACAGTCGGAAGTTCATGTTTAGAAAGACTTGGCCTTCTATAGTGATTTCTAATTACGTAGCATTCGTTTCTATCGCTCAGATACTGGGAAAGTTTTATCCGATCTATTTTGTTGATCAGATTGCCTCATGCAGTTTTTTTTACGAAAATCTGTTTATTTTAGTTCGGAGGTGAATGAGTGATTGAGGTGGAAATAGTCCATTAGCCGAGAGAAGTCAGTATATATATTAAAATAAACTTTGTTGATTCCATTTGAGTTTAATTTACCTTATAAAGAAAAACCTTGAAAGGCATTAGCCGATCAAGGTTCTTGATAAAACACCATTACTTGAAAATCTAAAAAGCCCCTTATGTCCGTTAACACTATTGGTCATGGTTCTTTAGTAAATCGAGAGCTACTGCAAGTTTAATTCGATATCGCTGACTTAGTCCTTTACAATATTGTGAAAGAGTTAATGCATCAGTAATTACAGCAACACCTTCATCATGCTTTAATAAAACTTTTAGGATACAATTTTCGCTAATTAAAATATCAAACAGTTCTTCTTCTTGTTCAGGAATCCAGTCAATTATATATGCTGAAAATGTATTATGAACTTCTTTCTTAAGCTCATCAATAATTGGATAATATTTACTATTACTAAAAAAATCTTCATTCGACTTAGTTAATAATTGTCTATATTCTTCCTCAGTTTTGCTTCCTTTTAATTTCATTTTTATGCTCCTCACTTAATTACTCCAGGTGTAGCTGTTACTAAGTTCCCATGTACGTCTGTTAAAATTGTCATTATTGTTGTAGGGTTATAATCATTCATTTTATCAAGTCCTATTACTTGGTTAAAAGTTATCTCTCTAACATATCTCACTCCATCAGCGCTATCAATCGTACGAATAATAGGGGATCCTATAACATCTTTACTAGATAACAAATTACGCAACTCGTTTTGAGAAATTGTAAACTGAGAGGCTGCTTTTTCTGAAAAATGTCTATCCAGTACATGAGTCCAACCTTTATTGCTGATATTTATTCTTGATTGTGCAATACCAGCCTTGATACCTTTTAAAGAATTATTGACAACAACTTCTAACTTTTTTTCACTCTGTAAAGCTTTTCTAGCCATATTAAAAAGACCTTTAGCTCCTGCAGCCGCTTTATATGCTCCATTTTCTATAAGCATAAAGTTTCTTTTAATAATTTCAGCCATTGCAGCTGCTTTTGTATCTTGTGTATTACTGTTATCCGCAATAATAGACGATAGCTGGAGTTGGGTAAGGGTTGATAAATCAACATATTGTCTTTCCCCCATACTTCCTCCGACTCCACCAGTACCCATTTGCGCAAAATGTCCTGTCGGATCAGTATAAATCAACGGATTATTATGCACATACGTATACAAATTCAAACTCAACGGATTATCAATCTGCCCCTCATACGTATCCTCATTTAAAAACCGCCCCATACTCGGATCATAATATCGTGCACGCAGATAGTAAAGACCTGTCTCTTCATCATACACTTCACCTGTGTACTTGAATGGGTTTGGCGTTTCTTCTTTTTGGCTGGTAATGTTGCCCCACACATCGTAAGCATAGCTATTCACTACTGCACCACTCGTATCTACCATCTGTACTACATCGCCGTGACCATTGTACAGATAATAATAATCTTTACTAGCGGTCTTGTCTTTCTTCACCAGTACTCGGTCGCCTCGGACATACGTGGATTTCTGCACGATATTATTACCATTTAACTTTTCTTCCGTAATTACCTGTCCATTTAAATCATAGTTTACTTGCGTATGCGTGCTACCTTTGCTCTTTATCGCACGAAGTCCGTCACCATAGTACTCGAACCTCGTCTCGCTTCCGTTCTTTGTTACGGATGTTAACGTATTCCACAAGTCATAACTATAGCTAGTATCCTCAAATGAAGCTACTGGATCACCCACACTTTGTTCCATTGTCAAGCGGTTGCCACGTACATCGTAGGTATATCCATCACGACCCCCACCTGGATGTACTGTTGCTATTAAGCGATTCAATGCATCATACGCAAATGTTGTCGTTTGTTCCGTTCCATCTTTTTTCGTTTCCTTGATCGAGATCACATTTCCGTTATTATCATATCCGTACACATATCTAGAAAGTACGCTACTTCCCTTCTGGTTCGTAATACTCTCGACCCAGTTCAGCGCTTTGTTATACGCATACTCGGTCCGTAACACACTGCCGTCTGTCAGAGTCGGATAGATAATGAACTTCACTAGGTTATTGGCAGAATAAACGTATTGAACATTGGCTGCTGATGCACTATCCACTACAGAACTTCCGTTTGTCTGCACTTTGTCCAATCTCGTTTTGTTGTATTGGTAGTTTACATAAAAGCCTAAGTAGCTATCATTCAGTTGTGTCATTCGACCAAGCGCGTCCCGCTGGTTCAGTATATAAGCAGAGTGGGCAGCTACCCCAGATGGATAGACCGTACCGCTCATACTCCGTACCTGATTCAAACTGTTCACACTACTGCTCTGCACAGCCTTCATTGTTCCATTAAGATAGGTTTTAGTAGTCTGCAAATTCGGCGAGCCATCGCTATATGTCAATTCAGTTTTCTGTGTCTGAGGTACATTGTTGATACTCCCGCTGACTGTGCTAGATTTAAGCCCACCAATTTCGTCATAGCTGTAGTTAAACACACTGCCATTACGATCGGTTTTGCTGGTTAGTTGCCCTAATGCATTGTAGGATAAGCTTTCACTTTGAGAGGCCCCATCCAGCTTGCTCGTCAATAACCCAACTTCGTTGTAGCTCTTGGTATTCAGCGTTTGCTCCGCTCCACCTTTAGCTTGCACCGTAACTTTCGCAAGCTGACCAATTCCATCGTACGTATAGCGTGTGCGCTGGTTTAACGCATCATAGACGGAGGTTAGACGATTTAGAGCATCATAGCTATACGATGTTGTAATCCCAGCATCGTTCAGATGATTCGCAGGGTCCGTATAACCGATCACGTTACCACTGATGTCGTACCGATAACTTTCTGTGAGGGGCTGTGATTGACTCGGCCAGTCTTTATAGGTTTTCATGGTAACTGGCTGGCCCCATGGATCATAGATAGTTTCCAGATAATTCAATCGTTCTTGAGTGTCAGCAGCAATCATGTAACTTTCTGTCTTGCGCTGCTTAAGGTTATGATCCGTTACATATATATTGTTATTGGCATCTGTGGCACGATTCTGCCTTCCCCATGCATCGTAACTAGCCGTAATCTCATTGCCTAACGCATCCTTTTGATAGATCGCTTGTCCTTGATCATCGTAGTGGTACTGGGTGAAGACCCATTGACTCACGTTATCGTCATAATGCTCTTCTAACAACGCTAGGCCCATTCCATTATATAACGTATTCGCATACGTTCTCATACTACTGTTAGTGGATAATTGAGTGACAGTTTTAATCGTATCGACCTTCAGAACATAGGTCCCTGCATTCACCGAATCAAAGTTACTGGAGGTTTGATGATAATAATTGTAATCGATAACCTCTCTGAAGGTTTCTCCATTGCTATTGGTTCGAATCGGATGTGTTTCTTTTTTTAGACGACCTGCTGCATCATATTCATAGACCGTAGTCTGATCGTTGCCGTCACTTTGACTTTTCAGCAAACCCGTTCCCATCTCGTAACTCATCTTCGTCTTCACGATTTTCTGGTCAGACTTCCCGATGTTGAACCACTGTTGTTGTTCTGTCGGGTAGGCGTAACGACTCTCAGGTCCGTATATGGTTACACTTTTAGCTACCAATTGACCCTTGGCTGTCTTTTCAGCCGTCATTTGAGAGATTCCACCCAAGGTATCGCGGTTACCATAACTATATGTGGTTTGTTCCCCCGACGCATTCGTTACTGTCGATAGCCTTCCCTTGTCAGTGTAGGTGTATCGTTCAATTAATGGGGCCGGATCAGATTCATTCTGGTACCAAGATTTTGTTTCTAGGAATCGATATTTAGGTTCGTATTGATAGGTTGTTGTATAGTGCTGTTTGATTCCCGGAGTGTTGAATTGTTCACCACTTAGTGGCTCCGTTTGACTTTGAAGTAAGCCCCAATCATTCCATACAGTTTCGGTATACTGATGATTAGCAGTGGCTTCACTATCTTGGGCCGCATATTCTGAGATTATCGTTCGTGTGGGTGACTGAGTAAATACCCCATGAAATGCTGTATTTTCCGTCACCTTCCGTTCTCCGCCAGCCTCCCGGGTCTCTGTACGTAAAACCCTACCGTCTTTATCAAAGGTATTTGTCGTTTGAAGGTTGTTACTAGCTGTATTACTGACCACTGCTGATGCGGTACTAAATCGGAAGTCATCAGGTAAGTGACCTGGATATTGAGTAGGCGCGTTTCCGGCATAATCTCCATTATACAAATATTTTATTTGCTGGTAAGCATTTGACCCAGTATAATCACCTCTTGAAGCCACTTGAAATTCTCTGACGCTCTCATATTCACCAATATGCCGATTAACCCAAGTATAATCATATTTGGTGGTAGAGTGGGGGTGCTTCACTTCTTTTAAAAGAGAATTAAACATATATCCATAATGAGAATAAAGAGCCACCTCATTCTGATAGTTAAAATAGGTTTTTTCTCCATTTTGTTTGGTAATCTGTGAGAGCACAGGAATACGTATTTGAAGAGGTGCTACATAATCGCCATTAGGAATACTAGCTATAACACTTTCCTTCGTCAAAACTACCTTTTGAACTTCATTTTCTCCGTCAAACACACGGATAACCACATCTCCGTCATAAAGGTTGTCTTCATAACTAAATTGAATCACACGGCCCATGGTGTCCGTGATGGAGGATAACTTACCGGCATTCTCATATTTAAACGTAATAGTATTGTTAAAGCGATCAACAATACCAATTAAATCGCCATTACCTGAAAAATATTCACGCTTAAAGTCAGAATATTCAATGTAAGATGAGGATTGGATTTGACCATTGCTAAACTGACCTTGGTTCCATGTTTCACTGACAAACCTTTTATCCTTTCCTTTATAATTGATCAATCCCGTATAATTGGATAAACCATCTATGCTTCCAACTTTATATGTGTTCCCTTTTCCATCATGATAGAACATACCTTGATCGCTGACATATTGCATAGATGGAAATTGAAATGACCATCCAATACTCATAGGAGGAGTACTATAACTATAACTCCGATCCCACATCTGCCAGTAAGAGTTCCAGAAAACATAAGAAATAAAGGGGACGCCCTGATTAGAGTCATACATAAGACCAACATCAAGATCCAAACCATCTACACCTGGCAAATGTATCAAATTTTCTTTCCGCGTCAAACTTCCCGACACCGGATCAACCACTTCACTACTATTGTTACTGTCATTATACTGAGGTTTTTGGATCTGGTTGATTTGGGAATGAACGATTAAATCATTAAACACACTAGAAGATGCTGCATCGAAAGCGTTGATCGTATTAGCTGCAAGCGCTGAGTACTCCCCTGACTCATAGACACTGGAAGTCACGGACTGCCTCTCACTAAATATAGCCGGGGTGTCGGCATATACATCGTCTTCCACAGAAGGTCGATCAATTATTTCTACATCCTTCTCAAGTTCCTGTTCAATTTCTTCCCAAGATAATTCCTTTTCCTGTTTCCATTTCCAAAACTCCAACGGTGTCAGATGTGATTGACCTATCGTGAGGTAATTAATCCAATAAACATCGACCTTGGATGCTCCAGCCTCAGCTAGTTGTTTAATTTCAGATTCAGATAAATCCGATAATTTATTGCCTTCAGAACGTGATAAGGTCTGTTTTGAAAGGGATTTACCTGCCCGTACTGCGTCTAGTTGCCCTTGTTTTTGTAAGGTTTTGGTTTTCAACTTAAGAATGATCAATGTACCCTGATCGATCTGATCATAGACGTCTGTAGACACAGATACGACTTCATCGGTAGACAGATCATTTTCGTTTAAAGCCGCTTTACTCGCGGAGTTCTCTGGACGAGTCGTAGGTGTAGGCTGTGTTCCCGAGTCCGTTAAGAAATCTACTAAATCTGGTGGTGTAGGTGAGGGAGCAGGTAAATCTTGTGCTTTGTTTATGTAAGTTTGATCAGAAGTACTTTTAACGGCTGTACTCGCGTTCGCAGTTCCTTCTAAAATATTTGGAATGATCAGAGATAAACACATGATGACCATTGATATTTTTCTGACTAGCTTTATTTTTTTCAACTTAGTTTCCTCCAGCAATTATTTTAGTTACTTATTAACGGAATAATAATCTCTACCTTCAAACTAACTTTGATATCCTATTAACTATTCAGTTTTAATACTAATTAGATTTCCATTTGAGTCATAATAGTATTTGATCACTTTATTATCTGATTGCCTTACTTGCACTAATCTTCCATTACTATCATATTGAGGAGTTTGTAATTGGGTTATAATAATATCATCTAATGAGAGAGCACCACCCCCATGGATTCCCCAATATATGTAATAATCATCACTATCTCCAGTTGTAAAAGTTACTGTTCGTGTTCCTTTTGTACCTATAGGATCCCTCCAGTAAGTCCATCCCTTATCTTCAGTATTATCAGCACTACGGGCTAAAAATAAAAGTAACGATTATCATCAGATACTTGCATATCTATAGTTTTATAGGTGAAGGTTACAGAGTAGGCTGTATTTTTTTGAAATCTACTCTTAATGCTATCGTTTCTTAAAAAATCACTCCATTCCTCTGTACCCGATGAACTCAAATACGCTGAATATTTACCGTTAACCACTTTAGAGGGATCAAAAGTAATGATTCGAGAAATCGGAGAATATAAAGTCTTAGTGTAGGACCCCTGCTCAAAAGATTCGCTTACCTTAGTTATTTCAATATCATCTATTGAAATTGCTCCCCCTTATGAATTCCCCAGATCAAATAATAGTTTTCTTTACTACCAGTTGTAAATGTTATGGTCCTCTTCTCTTTTGTTCCACTTGATTTTTTCCACGCAGTCCAACCTTTATTGTCCTGATTATCGCTACTTCTTGCCAAAAAATAAAAGTAATTATCTCCAACAGGATCCATTTCCAATGATTTATATATAAAAGTAATTGAATATGTTGTGTATGGTTCAAATCTCACTTCTTCCAAATCGGAATAACTGAACTCTTTCCATTTTTCATTCGTTTGGGATCTAAGATACGCAGAATATTTACCGCTTACAACAAAAGTAGGATCAGTTGTAATCATTCCAGATCCTGCTTTAAAATTGGTATTAAAAAAGCTTCCATTCTCGAATGACTCACTTACTTTAGTGATTTCAATATCATCAAGAGATAGCTCTCCACCATTATGAATTCCCCAGATCAAATAGTAATTTTCTTTGCTACCTGTTGTAAATCTAACTGTTTTTCTACCCTTATTTCCGCTAGAATCCTTCCAATCTGTTCTATCTTTATCTTCAAGGTTGTCAGTACTTCGAGCTAAAAAGTAGTAACATGAATCGCTATCATTTTGTTGCATATCTATTGCTTTATAAGAAAAAGAAATAATATAGGCAGTATTCGGCTCGAATTTAACTTTATTGGAATTTGTATAAGCAAATTCTTTCCATTGCTCAGTTTTAGAGGAACGAAGATTAGCTGAATAATTCCCACTTACTACCTTCGTGGAATCACTAGTGATAGTCCCATTGATAGCTAAAAAATCAGTTTTACCGAAAGAACCTTCTTCGAACGATTCACTTTTTAGTGAAATTACTTTTCCGACCTTAATATCATCTAATGAAAATGCTCCTTCCCCATGGATACCCCAAACTAAATAGTAATTATCTTTATTTCCGGTTGTAAAAGTTAACGTTCTGAACCCTGTATTCCCACTTGCATCATTCCAAGAGTTAAAGTTTATATCCTCCTGATTATCTATACTACGAACTAATGAATATAAAAAACGACTCTTATCTAATGGTTGCATATCAATTGATTTATATGAGAATGTTATCGAATAAGTATTATTTTTCGAATTTCACCTTATTTTGATCTGAATAGGTAAATTCCTTCCATTCATCAGATAAGGAAGATTTTAAATAGGCTGGATAATCTCCACTTACTACATTCTTTGGATCATTTGTGATTGATCCTGAAACAGGTAGCAGATTGGTTCCATTGAAAGTACCATTCTCAAAAGATTCATTTATTATCAGTTCAGTATTTGCAGCCAAAACTTCATTTTGAAATATAACAAAAATTAGAACTAATAATAATGCTTCAAGTACATAAATATGTAATTTCGATAATCTTATCATCTTCTCCCTTTCTTATAGACATTATATTTATTAATCTTTGATTGTCATTCTGAATAAATTCTATAGTTTGTTCTACTACTAATTTCAGTTTGGAGTATACATTACTCCCCAATATAAGTAATTTCTGGATTCCATGATGTTGCATCATATTCAGTACTTCCATTTTGATTCACTATAAAATAAATCGAGTCTCCCATTGTTACATTCAAATTTAAATTGATTTCAATACCAGTTGCATCATCTCCTTGTATACTTTTCCACCCAGTTGCTGGCCAAACTGGTGTATTATTTTTCATGATTTTGACCCGCACGCCATCTCCTTGCAAATTCACTGGGTGTTTCGCTACTCTTCCCGTTACTCTTATCGAACCTGTCTGTGGTGCGACCCACTTAAGCACTGAATCATTCCCATCTGGATGTATCCATTCTTTACTAATAATGTCCCAGTTATTTTTACCTTTCCATCTTAATTCTGTGGTGTCCCAACTCATATCTTCATAGCGAGTTCCATTCCATATTTGATAGTACCAATTGTTTCTTCCTTGTTCTGAGCCGAATGCTGAAGATACCTTCTCTATATATGTCACTGCCGGATTCCATGATGTTCCATCATATCCTTGGTTTCCATTTTGATTCACTATAAAATAAATCGAGTCTCCCATTGTTACATTCAAGTTTAAATTGATTCCAACACCAGTTGCATCATTTCCTTGTATACTTTTCCACCCAGATGCTGGCCAAACATGTGAATTGTTTTTTAGAATTTTGACTCGCACACCATCTCCTTGCAGATTTACTAGGTGTTTCGCTACTCTTCCCGTTACTCTTATCGAACCTGTATGTGGTGCGACCCACTTAAGCACTGAATCATTCCCATCTGGATGTATCCATTCTTTACTAATAATGTCCCAGCTATTTTTACCTTTCCATCTTAATTCTGTGGTGTCCCAACTCATATCTTCATAGCGAGTTCCATTCCATATTTGATAGTACCAATTGTTTCTTCCTTGTTCTGAACCGAATGCTGAAGATACCTTTTCAATATAAGTAATTGCTGGATTCCATGATGTTGCATCATATTCAGTACTTCCATTTTGATTCACTATAAAATAAATCGAGTCTCCCATTGTTACATTCAAATTTAAATTGATTTCAATACCAGTTGCATCATCTCCTTGTATACTTTTCCACCCAGTTGCTGGCCAAACTGGTGTATTATTTTTCATGATTTTGACCCGCACGCCATCTCCTTGCAAATTCACTGGGTGTTTCGCTACTCTTCCCGTTACTCTTATCGAACCTGTCTGTGGTGCGACCCACTTAAGCACTGAATCATTCCCATCTGGATGTATCCATTCTTTATTAATAATGTCCCAGCTATTTTTACCTTTCCATCTTAATTCTGTGATGTCCCAACTCATATCTTCATAACGAGTTCCATTCCATGTTTGATAGTACCAATTGTTTCTCCCTTGTTTTGAATCGAACGCTGAGAGGAATTCAAAATAAGGTTCCCCTGTATTTTTAGAAATTAAATTTCCATTTTGATCATACAGATATCTAACCGCCTCACCACTTAAATCGCTTTCTTGTATTAATCTGCCATTAGTATCGTAATAATATGAATTCATGGCATAAATACAATTAGAAGTAGGAGCAATAACCAAGAACAAAAAAATACTTATAAAACAGATAACTCGAAAAAATTTATTTTTCATATAATCCCCTTTTTTTTAATTATTTATAGTAGTCCTTCACTTTTCCCCATCTCTGTGAGCTGGTTGAATTGTCTATATAAATTGCGTCCATCCCTCTTGAGAACATCTAACATTTTGAAAAAAATTCACATTGAGACAACCTGTCCTATTTTTATACTCTCCTATTATTCATTACTGAGATATAGCCCTATTTCTCCATACATTCAAAAACATTTTTATTTTTATATTAATCTGAATACTACTGTTCGAAGTCTGCTGAATCCACAAAAAAAGTACCCATCCCATTTGCACTAGTAGATCGCAATATAATATAAACCCTGGCATTTACAGCAGTTACAGGAACACTTTCACTTATGTTCAGTGCCACGTATTCGTTGTTAACCAAAGCTGTATCTGTAATGAAAGTTCCCACGAATTTATTCTGTGCATCTACGAAATCAATGTACAATTGTACAATTGCCTCTTTGATTTCAAAGATTTGTACTTTAGCATTGGTACGAAAAGCTTTTCCACCTACGACTTGAACTGTCTGATAAAGACCTGAAAAATAGCCTACGCCTACGCCTAATCCTGAGTCCCATATTTTCTGCGCACTTTCTTTGGTTACGTCATCATAAATCAATTCGAAACCTGTGTTTGTTGCAGCCATTTTTGACCAGGCGTCTGCTGAGGTTTTTATCTGATTTTTTGCTTTTTCAAAGCTTCCATTTACTAACAGATTCTTTCTGGATTCATACTCGAAATTAGCCGTATCTACTGCAAAATCACCCATTCCTTTTACACTGGGGATCGCAATATAATATATACCCTGGCTTTTACAGCAGTTACAGGGAAATTTCCCCTTATGTTTAAGGTAACATATTCCCAATTGGCTGTGTTTGCCTCCGTTACTTGTGCCTCAACAACATAATTCTGTGCATCCACAAAATCTATGTAGAATTACACACTTGCTCCCTTGATCTCTCGAATCTGTACCTGGGCATGAGCTGAATATGCCTTCCCTCCAGTAACTTGGATTGTTTGACTAAGACCTGAATAAAGGCCGAATCCTAATTCTGTGTCCCACATCTTTTGGGCCTTATCTCCACTAGCAGCGTCATTTACCAGCTCCTAACCTGTGTTGGTAGAAGTGCTCTTGAACCAACCATCTGCTGAAGTTTTCACCTTACTTTCTAATTTCTCAAAGCTAGCGTTTACTAACAAATTATTCCTCGATCCATATTCAAAATTAGTCGTGTCTACTACAAAATTCCCCATTCCATCTATACTAGTGGATCGCAATATAATGTAAACTCTGGCGTTTACAGCAGTTACAGGAACACTCCCCCTTATATTCAATGTAGTATATTCCCAATTGGCTATGTTTACTTCCTTTACATGAGCCTCTACAACATTATTCTGTGCATCCATGAGAACTATGTAGAACTGCACACTCGCTCCTTTAGTCTCACGACCTGTACTTGAGTGCTCGCAGAATATGTCTTTCCCCCTGCAACCAGAATTTTTAACTAATACCTGTGAATAGTCCTAATCCTAATCCTGAGTCCCATATTCTTTGTGCCACTAGCTGCATCATTTACTAGTTCGAACCCAGTACCCTTACTAGATATCGATTCCCATACATCTGCTTTAGTCATATTATTGCTATCTACTTTTTCAAAACTAGGGTTAAAGATCAAATTCTCTATTAGTTTTTTTCTAAGCAGATTACCATTATCATCATAAACAAAATCATATCCTTCTCCCAAAGGGCTTGTTGCACTTAAGACACAGCCGGAAGAATCATAGTAATATGAATACGAAGTTCCAAATACATTTACACAATAGAGTAAATTAATAAGTAATACTAAAATTATAGAAAAATAAATTTTAAAATGACTTTTGAAACAACTAATATGTCCCTCCCCTGAATACTAATTGATTACTCCGCAAAAAAACAACAATATTACTACTATATTACAATTGTTCATTTTTGGAAATAATATTATATATAAGGATAAACATTCATTTTGAAAAGAATTTTTTCATTTAAATATCATTAAATATACTTTTACAGAGATTTCTAAAAAAGCTATAATTCTATCAGATTTTATAAGGAGGTAATATGATAATGAGAATATTACAAAGGTAATGACGATTTAGAATCTCCTTGAGTGGCAGGTCAAGAAGTCTCAGATGGAGTCTGGAAAGCTGTTGTTCCTTTTAAACAAACATAACAATGAAACTGGCTCTACTATAATGATGTTTGGGTTAATAGTGTTTACTTTGGAGGGGTTACAACGGTTGTAAAAAAAATACTGTCACAGAGTCAAATGGTGAGGATGATCTAAAACAAAGTGGGGGACAAAAAATATCAGCTGGAACATGGAAAATAACTTTTCCAATTAGTGAGCACAACAATGAAATCGGCACTTATACAACTCACATCTATTCGACAGATTTATTCGGAAATAGTACTGAGATTGTTGTAAATACTCAAGTTATTAATTAAGATTGACATTGTGGCCTTATCGAGATTAAACAAGCAGCAAGACCTCAATACTGAGTCTTACTGCTTGTTGTAATATAAATCAAATTGTACCGTACCGTTTCTATAAAAATTTGCAGAGAGTTCTTTTAACACTGACACCTAATAACAACAAATATTACGGAACATTCAAAAATTGTATACTATCCACGTAGGCTGTTCCCGTTGCGTCCGAATCGCAAACAATTCGCAAGACAATACTTACTGTCTGAGGCTTTGTTATAAATTCAACACTATTGTATCCCCATTGTTTCTTTGAGGCGTTATATACCGTACCACCATCATAAACAAGGTTTCCTTTCGCATCGTACTCCAGCCAATCTATGTATACTCCACCAGTGAGCAAGGCATCGTAAATCCAACCAGCAAGTCTATACTTAGTATTCGAATTAACTACAATATGCCCATATTCTGCAGTCACAGTCACTGCATCCTTAGAGTGAAATTGCATACTAGAAAGACCTTCTCTTGCAAATCCTCTCCACAGAGAGAGAAGTGGGCTAGGTGCATACCACAGAGAATCATCTGCTTCAAAAGAAGTATCCAGTAACGGCAGATTATTGTCTTTTCTGAATTCAATTGCATCAGCATAAATACTTCCCGTTGCCCCTTCATCCACAACTACACGAATTATAATTTTACTAGTAGTTGGTCTTGTGGTGAATTCTACCGAACCGTATTGCCATGTTTTATTTTTTCCTGTCGTATATATTGTTCCTCCATCATATACTAATTTTCCTGCTTTATCGTACTCCATCCAATCAATATATGTATTCCCAGTTACTAGCGAATTGTACAACCACCCGTCTAAAACATAGGTTGTATTAGGATCTACTATAAATTCTCCACATTCAGCAGTTGCCGTAACCGGGATATTAGAATTAAATCGCAAGCTTTGTTTACCGTCTTTAAATCCATCTGTTGAAAAAGTAAAGAAACTACTCGGAAGATTGGAATACCACGAATTCTCTCCGGACTCAAAGGAAACTCTAGAAAGAGGAAGTTTATTTCCTTTTTCAAATCTTATATCATCAAAGTAAGCCTCACCTGCCGCTCCAGCATCAAGGACTACTCTGAGAATAATTTTAGAAGTTTGAGGTTTAGTTATAAACTCTACTCTGTCATATTGCCATTTATTTTTATCTAGTGCACTTAAAGTACCACCATCGTAGATTAGCTGATTTGAAGCATTATACTCCAACCAATCGATGCTCGCATTTCCACTCAATAATTTGTTATTAATCCACCCGCTTAAGGTATATAGCGTACTAGGAGTCACTTCAAGTATTATAGACTCTGCTGTTACAACAGTAGATTGGGTAGAGTAAAAGTAGAGACTTTGCGTCCCTTCTTTGGGGTTAATGGTGGAAAGAGAGAACATTGAATTTGGTAATTTAAAATTCATTGCTTCTGTCCTTTCTTCAAATGAAGATTCCAGAATTAAATAATCTTCTGATTTATTTGATTTCCCCAATAAACTTCCATTGTTGTCATAAATGAATTTTTTTTGATATTGAATATTATTTTTGATATAAGTCTCTGATTGTAATCTTGAATTCATATCATAATTATAAATAGAGGCCGAAGTTGTTTCTGGGTGGGCAATAAAAACAATTATAAAGGCCAGAATCAAGATCCTTAAAGTCATATGTTTCGACATTTGAAATCTCCTATTCTCAAGTTATATAAATTCTTATCCGATCTCTTGTACCGTTATAGATGCCATCTTTTTTCACCTACCTTTTATTAAATATAACTGCGCCACTCAACTCTCTTTAAAAGTAACCTTATCTACTACAAATGCGGCTCCAGATGAAGAATCTATGTGAAAATGAACTCTCGCTGTCACCGCCCCAACTGGCGGCTTTAATGTTCCTCTCACAGTTGTCCATATATTTAAGGCTCTTACATCTGCCAATGTCACTCCGTTGATCAACCTTCCGGATACATCGTAATAATTCACGATGAACTTTAATGTTCCACTTGGCAAGTTGATTACATTAATCAGACCGCTCAGAGTATACGATGATTCAGTAATTACAGCTACTTCTTGATATATTCCACCTACGCTGGTCATTACTATTTTTTGGGCTTGAGTCCCAGAAGCTACAGTTGAGGTTGTCAATTGATAATCCCCATAGGCTCCATATTTCCCCCAGCCATCTGCAACACCTCCGATTTGAGAAGCCTCGAAATCCCCGTTTGCCAGCATACTTCCATCTATACTTTCCTTAAAATTAAGCATATCTACTACAAATGTACCTCCAGATGAGGATGCTATGTGAACATGAACTCTCACTATCACGGCTTCTATTGGAGTTTTAATAGTGCCTCCCATGGTTGTCCATACGTTTAAGGTACTTATTTCTGCCAATGTCACACCACTGATTGCTTTTCCCGAACGATCGAAATAATCAACGATTAGCTTTACCGCCCCATTTTGCACACTACTTATATTTATTCGACCTTTCAAGTCATACAGAGTATTCCCACTTACTGCTATATCTTGATATAAGCCCCCAGAACCAGTCATCGTAAGGCTTTGGGATTGTTTACCTGAAGTTACAGTCGAACTTATAAGCTGATATACTCCTGAAGCTCCGTATTTCCCCCATCCATCTGCAACACCACCGATTTGGGACGCTTCAAAATCCCCATTTGCCAACATATTACCGTCGATACTTTTTTTCATGGTTACAATATCTACCTATGCTGTGCCTCCAGTTGAAGAAGTCACTTGAATATGAATTCTTGCTATTCGAGCTCCTACTGGCGTCTCTATTGTTCCACCAGTGGTAGTCCATGTGTTGAGCACACTTACTTCCGCTACCTCCCTCCCACCGAGCGCTTTTCCCGATATATCAAAATAATTGACGATCAGTTGAACCCTTCCATTCGACATGCTGCTTATATTTATTCGACCATTCAAGTCATACAGAGTATTCCCACTTACTGCTATATCCTGATACAAACCTCCTACGTTAGTCATCGTAAGCTTTTGAGACTGGGCTCCAGAAGTCACATTTGAGGATATGAGTTGATATTCACCAAAAGCCCCGTATTTCCCCCAGCCATCCCCCACGCCATTCATTTGAGATGACTCAAAATCTCCGTTTGCTAGCAAATTACCGTACGTACTCTTCTGCACTGAAACCATATCTATCAACAATGTACCTCCAGATGAAGAAGCCAAGTGAAAATGTATCCTTGCCATAATCGTTCCCTTTGGCGTTCTTATTGCTCCTCCAATGGTTGTCCATAAGTTCTGTACACCTATTTCTGCAAGAGTCTCTCCACTGATTAAATTACCCGAAGCATTATAATAATCAACCCTCAGCATCACCGTTCCATTCAGCATATTACTTAGGTTTATTCGGCCATTTAATTCATACGCTGTATCCTCACCTACCTGTATATCCTGATACAATCCTCCTACACCGTTGGTTATTATCTTTTGAGACTGTTTACCACTAGCCACTGCAATCACTTCTACTTCACTTTTTGGTTTTTGAAAACCCGGTCCAGAATAAGTGTTCCAGTAATTCGCAGTACCACTGCTCGTATCAGATATTTCAAAACTCCCATTTCTTATTAAATTACCATTCGAATTTTTTCTCATTAAATTCCCATTGAGATCATAATAAAAATCAACAGCATTATTAAATGATTTCACTGACTCCAATCGACCATTTTTGTCATAAAAATATTCATTCGCGTAGGTTTTTTGTGGCCAAACACTGATAAAAACAAGGAACAATATAAATAGTTTAATATTTTTCAAATTTCTCAGCTCCAAAATAAAATTATGAATTGTTATCAAAAAAAGTTTATTCTAAAATCCCCAAAAAAGTGGTCTCTGTCATTGTAAATGCTGTGGGACAAAACCTTTTTCAGTTAATCTAACTTTATAGGGAACTAATAGCATTATAAATCTAATGACACAGCTTCATGAGCACCCGTTTCTCAATTCGCGACACATAACTGCGGTTGAATTCCAGCTTCTCAAAATCTCGCGCTGCCTCTTCCCCTATATCCAGATCTAATCGGAAACTACAATTCATTCTCCAGATTTTTTAGATGGTCGATATTCAGAGTTCTGAAAAAAGTCGACCTTAAGTTCGAAGAGAGCAGGATGTAGGACTTATAGTTTTACTGCCTTATATACATAACCCGTAGCTTTATTACTTCCATTTTATAAACAAATAAGATTCTAAAATATTATATTTAGAATAATAATTAGTCATACTGACACCTTTATACGAACTGAGTGTAAATATAATTTCCAACAATTCTTTTATGTAAATTTCAGTTCCATTATCGTATCAATTATAAGTAAGACGAAATATTTATCTTCATAATATAGAAGAAATAATTTCCTTTTTTTGGATTACACCATTGATTTAATATACAATAAATTCAAAAATTTGATAATAGATATACTAGTTATATTTTATTAGATTACTTCCTTCAACATTACAAAATAAAGCTCAACAAGGCCAGCCATGTTTCTTTCACTAATTATGTTGGACTTAAGTTCCATTATTAATACGAGCATCTTTAACATGAAACCCTCTACAGTGGTTATTCTATCGCTTATTTCTTATTGCAATCATTTCAATTCCTCTTAGTTCCAAAAATACTCCTATTCGTATCCATCGAATATCTGATTTTCGAATTGACCATGCAAGTTACACTCCGTTTCTTTTCTCAAATCTACTCTAGTCAGTGGTATCACTAAACATGTAGATCATTACGTTACCGTTCGCCTTGCCTAACATTGTATGGTCAGGGATTAGTTGATTTTAACGGACAGATTAGCCAATGATTCTGTAATTTGATTATTACATCAGAAATGTAAAACATCATAGATTATTCTTCTTAACACCGCTTAATCTTTAATTCTCTATTTATTCAAATGAATTTTAATAGCTAATTCAGAACAAAAATTCGTTGAACTATATCTTTAGCTATAAAAATTGTCTCTTAAAATAATTTAATTATCTCTGATATAGATCTTGGTGCTATTCATTATTCTCTTATACATGTAACAATTAAATATGGAGATCTTAAAAAAGTTTATTTTCTGAATATACTTTTTTATAATCATTTAGTGCTACTTGATTGAACAAAAAAGCAACTTCCCTGTTGGCAAGTTGCTTTTAAAATACTCTATTATAAATCTCAACTTATTATCTAAATTATCGTATAAGTCTCACCGCTTAGCCTTATAAAACTCATGATACAGCTTCATCAGCGTTACTTCGTTGAGCATTTTGCAATTTTTCCATCATTTTTTTAATTTTGGCTTCTGATTGCTCAACTTCCTTAATATGATTCCATGGTTTCCCGGTCCGTAACGGAAGCCTAGTTTAGTGTTTTTTGGTAATTAATTCCTTATAATAAAAGCAAGCATAGTACGCTTCGCAGAAGAGTTCAAGCTTTCTCTTCCTCCGTTTTTAATTAGTTTTGAGTTCCCATTCAGGCTATCCAAAGTAGCCCCCGGAGAGCTTAATTCCATGCAGAAACTCTAGTTTAAGCTCTAAATTATGGATACCTTAACAGATCGGACCCAAGTGCGCCTGAGGGCCTGGAGGACTCTTTTTGCAAGTTTCGTTAAACTGTTAGGCTTCATGTTCACGCGATAATTTGATGTGTTTCTAACCGGATATAATCCAAATAGTCTACGGGAAACTGTCTAGATTCTAGCAGCCTCAGCTCAACTCCCATCTTCCGTAAGGACTCCATAAGCTCGTCATAGTTACCCTTGATTATTTCAGGTAGATTTAGGTTCTTGCTTTGGAGGAACAGCCGCTTGCCATAGGAGCGCTCATCCGTTTTAAATTCCTGAAGGTTCTTTAGGAGATACTTCTTAAGCTTATTTCTCCGATCTCCTGCAGATAATTCTTAAACCTGCTTAAAGTCAACATTACCGTGACCCCAGATAGCCCTAAACGTACCATCGGTCAGTTCCTCCCTCGGAATTCGGGGGAGATTCGCCAGCATGTGGAAGTGGATCGTTCCTAGCCTTGAAATGAGCGTACTGCAAGATATTTAAAGTCCCCATACCGCTCCCGCATCCGCTTCACCCAGTTCTCAAAATCCTTACTGGCTTCGGCCAGCGAAACGTTCTCCTTTCCATACGTTAGGGTGATGTACTTATGTCCCTTGGCAAAGTTCAGATCCATCAGGTTTTCGAATCGTTCTCGTTCTGCCAATGACAGCCTTCTTGGCTGTGGGATGCTGTTATAACGTGAGCAGTTGCCCAGATCCAGTAACTCAGGTTTCAAGGTCATGTTAGAATTAATTCCTTCTACTTTTACTTGGCGCTTAGTCATCGTTCGGTAGGGCTTCATGCGGCCAGAGTATATGGGTTTCCCATACATCTTAACCTTCAAGTAGTTCCCAATTCATGTTGCCTGACAGTTGTTATAAGCATTCATACTCTTCTTCCTCCTTAGGGTAAGGCCCCTTTTGGGGTAGTCTTTGCCATAAATAAAGCAGGGGGAAAAGAGTGTACTCCCTGTGTATGCCATGGGTTGAGATTGATTTTTGACAGATTAGTTACGGTTCATTACGGAGATGCTTGGGGGGAGCACGATTGTGGGTACTTAAATGAATACAGCGGATTGTAATAGGGCAAATACAAGCGTTAGTGAAAGTACGGACGTTTTCCTTACTTAAGAATGCAAACATCTCCTGCAGCGCCGTAGAGAGGTATAGTGTCCATCTAAACGCAAACGGGAGGAACGTTTGATATTGTTACCCCTCGCTGCGCTCGGAGACTCCGCTTCGCTTCGTCCAGAGTTCTTACATTAAGAAATTGAAATGGTTACAGACAATTCAAATCAGATAATTTACGCCTTTAATGTTTATGCAGCCGGAAGTTTACATTTAAGAGGATTCGACCATCTAGAGTGACTTCTTAGTGCGTAGCATTCGTTCTATCGCTAGGGACTGATTATTTTTTTCTATACGGCTAATCTATTCCGTTAATCAAAGTCCTTCATGCAGGTGTTTTTTCGGAGATCTGTTTATTTCAACTCATCTGGAGTGTTCAAAAGTGAATGAGTCAGTGAGGTGGAGTAGTCCATAAGCCGAGGGAAATCAGTATATATTTATTAAAATAAAATGTTACGTTTAAAACAGGGGGTGTACGTTTGAGCTTCGGGCAATTTAATTGCTTGAATTGATTTAGAATTCCCATACACTTGCAGAATATTTTATAAGAAAGATGTGGGTTGTAGTCTTGAGAAACTTTCCGCAGGTTTATTCGGCACTAGTTTAAATTAGAGAATGACCTTGAGGAAGAACACCCTCAAGGTCAAGATAACTTATACTTTCCAATCGTTTAATAGAGTATTATTCACCAGCCCTTCACAAATCACAGAACTAAATTCTAAAAATTTGATATATATTTCTTCAAATACTTTAGAAACTGCAGTCTTTTCCAAAAATACAGAACTTGGGTGAGGCACCCATTCAGTACGACTAACGCAAGTAACCTTAACAAGATTCATATCCTCTTCGAATAGGAACTGTCTTTCAATTCCCTGTTCGTAGAAATCTAATTCAAAGGAGAATATGCCCGCTCTTGTTTTCGCTAATATATCAGGAACTTGTTCCATAACAGTAGATAAATCTGTTCTGCAATCAACAGGCCAGTTATCTTGCCCAAAACCACCAACAACGAATGATACAGATTGTGAAATTTCAAACGCCTCACATATACACATTAGAATTCCCACTGAATCATCGAGTTCTAAATCAGGTATTAAGTATTCTGTTTCAGGTATACTTTCCAACGGCTTATATAATGTTAACTCCATCTTGAAAATATTGTATCAGCCCTTTCATAGTGGGTTACTTATTATGGAATCGGATAAGCAGTTTTTATACCAGTTGAAGATGGAACAAATATAGCCTTCGTTGCAGGTATTATAACACCCTCAGGAGTAATCACTTGTCCCATACCTGCAGGCAAATCAAATGTTCTAACTTCTGTGATTGGACCCTTAGAAGTAATAAAGTCTGCTGCTTTTTGATTATCCAGCCATTGCCCTTGATTATTTTTTGTACTTCTGGCCCTATCTACTAAACTTCGTGTATTTTTAGCACCAGCTCCATGAGTTAAAAATGCATGTCCAAATTGCTTTGAGCTTTTCCAATTAGAACTTCCCCCGGATACCGCCCCTGCTCCCATAGCTCCAATCGTTAAGGCAATCGTAGTGGTCTTGTCATCTTTCCCATAACTGAAATAGTTATCTAATTGAGAAATAGCCCATATAGCCGTATCATTATTTCCTAAACCCTTAGCCATCGCTAAGTTATACAGATATTCAAATTGATTTCGAGTCATTCCTCCCGAATCATCACCATAAAATCCGTATTTATATTCTTTCATTAATGATTTTAAAATCTTAGCTTGAGTAGCTGCATCCACTGAACGAGCTGAGATAACTTTCATAGTAGCATCAGTAGTTGATACATTGTACAGCGGATCTCCACCTGAGCCTCCGTTTGCAGCAGCCATATGCCCTGTAGGATCACTATAAATCAACGGATTATTATGCACATACGTATACAAATTCAAACTCAGCGGATTATCAATCTGCCCTTCATACGTATCCTCATTTAAAAAACGCCTCATACTCGGATCATAATACCGTGCCCGTAGATAGTATAGTCCTGTCTCTTCATCATACACTTCCCCTGTATACTTGAATGGGTTTAGTGTTTCTTCTTTTTGTGGTAATGTTGCCACACACATCGTAGGCGTAGCTATTCACTACTGCGCCACTCGTATCTACCTTCTGTACAATATCGCCGTGACCATTGTACAGATAATAGTAATCTTTACTAGTGGTCTTGTCTTTCTTCACCAAAACTCGGTCGCCTCGGACATACGTGGATTTCTACACGATATTATTCCCATTTAACCTTTCTTCCGTAATAAACTGTCCATTTAAATCATAGTTTACTTGCGTATGTGTGTTACCTTTTCTCATTATCGCACGAAGTCCGCCAGCAACAATTGAATATAAAGATCATATATTTCTTTGTATGTCATAAAACAACCCTCAGCAGTTACAAAGTTAATTTTCTGAATATGCTTTTTTATGTTCATTTAGCCCAACTACTTGAATTAACAAAAAAGCAACTCCCTTGTTGGCAAGTCACTTTTAAAACACTCTATAGTGAATCTTTAGTTATTATCTAAGATCCTACCGCTTCGCCTTATAAAACTCATGATACAGCTTCATCAGTGCCCTTTTCTCTATCCGCGATACATAGCTGCGACTGATCCCCAACTCCTTAGCAATCTCCCTCTGTGTCCTCTCTTCCCCACCCGTATCCAATCCAAACCGCCCCACGACAACTTCTTTTTCCCGGTCATCCAGAATATCAAGGTTACGATAAATCTTACTCTTTTCGATCTTCAGATCTACTTCTTTAATGACATCATCCGCTTCCGAACCGAGGATATCAATGAGTGTAATTTCATTACCTTCTTTGTCAGTCCCAATTGGGTCGTGCAGGGATACGTCTTTACGAGTCTTCTTCAAGGATCTTAGGTGCATCAGAATTTCGTTTTCAATACAACGTGCTGCAAATGTGGCTAGTTTGGTTCCTTTGTTTGGACGATAACTCTCAATAGCTTTGATCAGGCCGATGGTGCCGATGGAGATCAGATCCTCCATGTCTTCTCCGGTGTTATCGAATTTCTTCACTATATGGGCAACGAGCCGCAAATTATGCTCAATCAACAAATTGCGGGCCTTGGCATCTCCCTCAGCCATCATCCCTAAGTATCGGCTTTCCTCCTGCTCCGAGAGCGGTTGTGGAAATGCATTATTCCTTACGTATGATACCAGCAGCGTCAGTTCTTTGATCAGCAACGCAATCGTGCTTAAGAATCCAGGCAACTTGGCGACACCTCCCGCACTTGTACAATGAAACCGATCTGTTTGCCTTACGGGTTCATGGTCATCCTTATTGTATGTGGGCGTGCGCCTAGAAGTGCCTGTACGGGGGAAATTGTACAACCACAGAAATTTATTTTTCATACGAGAAATCAGTCATACTCTACTCAATTACTTGTCTTTTTAACACAATGTTGTTAGCGGTAATTCTCACTCTCTTTTGATAATAAATTCCGCTTCACTAGACGTAAAAACCTTTATGATGTCCTTATCAAAAGTAACCTTCAAAATAGACTCAGGTGATTGTTCAAGAATACCACCGCAAGAATCTCCCGACGGATCACCGTATACAGCCGAAGCCAGCCAGTGGATTCCAGGCTCAAGGAAAGTCGTCAGTGTAGGCAAAACAGTCCGGGGATGAAGCAGGTTTGTGTTGGCATTAGGCCAAATTAGCTCAGCCTTTTCATAGCCGATCAAACCCTTGACTCCGCTTGTTCCCCATGCTGTAGATACTGCGGCGGTTGTAAGGCCGATCTGCTGTTCCACCCCCACTTCCTGACCAAGTGCGAAGCCACCCTCTGCAGCGTCCAACGGTCGTCCGGTCTCGATCCGGTGTATCCGAATATGCCAGGGCAGCCCAGCAACGATCCAGGTCCGAACCTCCACATTAGTCCATGGCTTCCAGACGGAGTGCAGCACATTGTCCACAATTTTTGACTCCATATTCCGCCGTCTGACCCGATACAAGTTGTCCCCGCTCTCACTTAGAGCGAGCATGGAATCAAATGCCCCTTGAGACAATCCCCATTCGGAGCGGGGTACGCTGAACCCGAAGCCTGTTGAGTATACGAATTTCTCATACTTGGCAGACGTGTGGGTATGCTCATTCGTATATAGATGACCACTGTTGAAGGCAGCCACATGGCCGGAAGCAGGTTCGCGGACAATGACAAGATGCGCAGGCTTCTGGACTATAACTGCAGGAATATCCGGCAGCGGCAGTTCCTCTTCTTTCCAGAATGGATGCTCCGCGCTGAGAGCCAATGGCAGGAATGTCTTTAACGCCCAGTAGGGCGAACCGGGAGCGTTATAATTCTCCGCCATGACCAAGTTGGGGTAGGTATAACCAATCGTCAGAACGCCTCCGGCATCAAAGATCGGTTGGCTGAACCACCAGCGCAAATTGCGCAGTACTAATCCTTTGACCACACCTACAGGGAATACTTCAACGCCTGCATAGACGAGTGCGCTCCAGAAAGCAGACTGGGCAAAGCGGTAGGTTAAGCTCCTTCCATAAGGAAGGGCAGATCCATCCGGAGCGAACCAGCCCAACAATTCGGTGGCAAAAAGCCGGGCCCGTTCTTTGAACACCTGTGAACGTTCCGGGTCCTCCTGTTCCATCAGCTTCGCGTACAGTAGCGCATAATAATGGATGGCAAAAGGAACATAATAATCGCTATGCCCGTTAATTCCATCACTGTACCAGCCATCACCCAGATAGAAATCATCCATTCGCTTCAGATTGTTCTCTAGCTGCTCCGCGTCGTAGGGTCGGCCGATTCTGCGGAATCCGACATTAACTAGCACGTTGAAGAACAGCCAGTTGCAGTCATAGCAAGGATGGGAATTAATCTGATTCAGCCAGCTGTACAATTGCTCCTGTTCCTTCTGGGTAAGTGGTGACCAGATCTGTTCAGGAATGGCGGCTAAGGCGAAACCGAAGACCGCCATCTCTACCAGACGCTGGTCATAATCTTGAACTTCACCCCAGTATTCTTCATGGGCAGGATCCGTGCCGTGGCGTATGCCATCCAGCACAGTATCCCAAAGCCCGTTTTCTCCGCCTCCCATGAGCAGGGGCACTAAGCCCCACAATACCCGGGAGAAACCTTCCATTTCTGCAGTTGCTGCTGAATAGCTGGCTCCTGTTCCGCCGATTGCCAGCCGTGTGCCGCCTCTGCTGTAGAGCGGCCGAAGCGGTTCTGTAAGCTGTTCAAGAGCAGAGACCAGATCCTCCCGGGTCTTTAGCGGATTTTTAGCAATAGTCGTAAAAGTCTTTTCAGTCTGCATTATATGCCCCCTATTCCCAGTAGAACGGTCCGGCTTCTTTTAGCCGGGCTAGCGCTTCGACATAGAAGAAATCGCCATAGATAAGCGGAACATCTATATTCCGATCTTCAGGATAGTTACTCGTACCATGAAGCAGCAATCCTTCTTCTTCTGCATTGTCCCAAGTTCCATAATTCCGATAAAGGGATTCAGTAATTCTTATAGCCCCGTTCCGATACACATGAGCCTCCGAGTCGTCCACCTGGCTAGCCAGCAGGAGCAAGCCACTCGCTGCACAGGAACCAGCAGAGCTATCACGAATCTCGCCAACTTCACCGGGAGCACGGAAATCCCAATGTGGAACGTGATCTTCGGGCAGACGGGTCAAGAAGAAATGCGCGACCTGCTTGGCTGCATTAAGATAACTCTGCTTGCCCGTATGATGATAGGCCAATGACAGTCCGTAGAGCGCCCAGGCTGCCCCGCGCGACCAAGCCGACTCGGACGCATAACCTTGCCCGCCAAGCTTTTCAACCACTTCGCCCGATTCCGGGTTGAATTTGACGATGTGATAAACCGAACCATCCGGCCGGATGAAGTGCTCCAGCACCGTATCCATATGCGCCTCAGCGATATGCCGATAACGTGGATCCCCTGTTACTTCGGAAGCCCAGAAAAGCAGGCTGGTATTCATGCAGCAATCGATAATGGCTACCCCGCTGTTATCCTCGCCTTCACTCCATGGATTCCAGGCCCGGATGTAGCGCCCTTTCAGATTGAAGCGGGCCGCCAGATAGTTGGCTGCCTTCAACGCCCGGACTCGTGATGCTTCTCTGCCCGTGAGCTTATAGTTCGCAACACTGGTCAACAGCCACATAAAGCCTAGATCATGGTCCAGCTTCACATAACCATCCAGCACCTCGTCAAGCCGTTCTTCACACCGCTCAGCAACCGCTTTCAAATCCTCATCACCACTCTCAGCATAGAGCTGCCAGAGCATTCCCGGCCAAAAGCCGGCCGTCCACCAGTTTGGTGCTTCAAGCACGTATTTGCCGCCTTGACTGGCATGGGGGAATTCTGCACCGATTCTCCAGCTGTTCGTTCTAGTCTTCTCCAAGGCTTTGCCCCAAGCCTCGTCTACCCAAGCTTGCTTTACTAATCTACTCATCTAAATCCCGCCTTTATTCGAATTAGCCTCTACCCTCTGATAGAGGACTTTTTATATGCTCAGGCCCATCTTTTATAGAAATTGAAAAGTGAATGCCAGTTTGCCCACCGCGCCAAGCTGAAGCACATGGAAGTCCAGACTATACCAGAGCTTCTCCATGCCAAAATGATCCCGGTACACATGCACAGTAATCTCCGGCTCAACTTTCAGTGAATCGTAAGTCACTTCAACGCCGCGAGTCATAGTCCCCGGCAGCAGCAAGGTACCCGGATGAAGAAGCTTAGGCTCACGCCAGGTGACAAACCGCTCCGTCCAGCTCGCCGGAATTCCCTCATACCGGTAAGTGTCTGTAAGCTCCAGCCGTGGACATTCCTCTTTATGCCAGACGAACGAACGGATTAAGGACTGTAGTCCTGTTACCTGATATGCCTGTGTCAGATCCAGTGTCAGCACATCATTCTCCTCCGCCGATGCATGCAGCACTGTGGAGCTGAACGCCCGACCGGCCAGCTGATACTGGCCATCAATGATCGGCAGCGAATGACCCTGCGATCCATTGCAGTCATACTGGTAACGGCCAGCCCCAAAATAATCAGCAGTATACTCTCCGCTTCCAAGATCGGATGCGTAGATCTCTCCCCGGCCGCTCAGAATGAAATGTCCCAGATCATTATGGTTATGCGGTTCAGCATTGTGCCCGCCCTTGGCGGCGAATCCGAATGAACCCGCCTCCGACACATGACGCGAGACAAGCCAAGCGGCATCAGGGAGATAATAGCTGGCGGCTCGCCAAGCTTCGTCCTCCTTGCCAGCCCTGGTCCAGATCAGATTGCGGAAAGCCGGTGCAAAGCGGCCGCAATGATCTTCAGTGTAAGGAGCGCGCAAAGCGGATGGGGGGCGTTCGACATCCGTACAGACTTCCGCCAGATAATGGGACAATCCCATATGTACTAGCACCTGAGGCACTGAATCAGAGAAATTGGCTACATGACTTCCGTCAATGAAACATTTTTGTTGGAAGCGCGCGATTTGCGCTACCTTCTCTTGCTTGAACCAGTCCAGTCTGCCTGCGCTTCTGGAACAGAGCAAATCGCTATAATAAGTGAAATAACCAAACCCATAATTCCAGTACCCAAGGCCTTCCAGACAGGCACCGTCCTCACCGAACCCTTCCAGGTAATACAACATGGCGCGCTCTGTCCTCAGCAGAATATCCGCAAGCATGGCTGGGTCCTCCACAGACAGCAAGGCAGCAGCCCCGATTGATCCCGCACAGACCGCTGCCCAATTATGCCGCGCTGTCTCCCAATCATAAGGGCCATTTTCAAGAAATGGACGAAACAGTCTCCGCTCTACTTCATGGTGGATTCGGGATCCCAGAAGCTGCGAAAGTCGTTCCCCGAGCAAAAGTAAAACTTCACTTAAAGTAAATCCGGTCTCGGAAGAAAACAGATCAATATACCGGTTGATATCAGCTGCATTATGATCCGCTGGGAGGTGGGCCGGAAGACACCAGGTGTACTCATCGCATATAGCCCAGAGGATGTCCTCTAGCTTCTCCAGTACTTCCGGATGATCCGGCTCCAGCAAAGCCAGAAATACATAAGTATTCAGCCTTCTTCTCCGTTCAAAATAGACCCGTTCATATTCCAACCTCGAACCCGTGCGCGAATAAATGGAAAATAACGTATACGACAGTTCAGGTATAGACTGCCCGTCCAGCCTTACCGCCTCCGCGCGGATCTCGCTGATATCTGCCTGTAGTACTCCCGATGATAACGCCCGTTTCCAAAAAGCAGCCGCATCCCCCTTTGGATAATACAAGCTCAGATCGACTGGCTTCATTTCATGCACTATTTCCAAAAGCATCTGTTTATTCATGCCTTTTTTCCTCCTTAAAGGTCAGTCAGATCCGCGAAGCATCTTATTCTTCACTAATATGGCTGAATACTTTTTATTCCAAGGCATGATCTCTCATAACATCCTCACCGGCTGCAATTTTTAGTGAAGTCCATTTCATCTCTTCCCCTGACCAGAAAGGATCGGAAGGGAGCAGCCCCAGCGGGAGGAATACGGAGGCGCATAAATAAAGACTGCCTGTATTGATATAGCTCTCCGCAAGCTCCGGCTGATAACCGTATACCCCCGGACGTAGCCATCCGGACTCATCCAGCGTACCCGGATACTCCATAATTCGCGTAATCACAGCTGTCAAAGCGCAGCGTACCTGTGCAGGGGGTAATGCTTCCTCCAGAAAATGCTGCAGCGCCGCCTGCGACAGCAGTTGAAACGCCCCAAAACGGTAAACGATCGAACGCCCGATAAAGGGATAGGTTCCATCCGGTGCAATGATCCGTTCGAGAACAGTAGCGTATCGCTGTGCCCGTTCCAGAATCAGCGGTTTCAATGCGGAATATTGCTCCGACTCCTGTTCAAAAAGTGCCACCACATCCACCAGCATCGGCTGAATAACAAAGCTGTTGTAATAATCCCAGTGAAAGTCCTTGCCATCCCCGTAAACTCCGTCGCCCTTATACCAATCCATGAACATATGGACCGCATAACCAACGCGCATCCGGTCATATTCAGGATCGCCAAGTATATACAAAGCGGCTTCCACCATTGCGCTGAACAGCAGCCAGTTGCTGCCGCTTGGCGCTGTCCGGCGTGTCTGCTTCAGCGCTGTTATTACATTGCCTTTGACCCGCGCACTCAGCTTGCCGGCAAGCTGCTTTGGTGCACGCACCAGCGCATGTGCCAGGAATGCCGCATCAACCAGCGGTTGGCCTTCAGCCTTGAATTCCATATAGTCAGGTGAATTCGGATCAACAGCGGCATCAATGGCTTCCAGCATTAGCCCGGCATAACGCGCTCTAAGCTGTTCTTCCTCACCCTCAAGTCCCTCTAGCTCAAGCCAAGGGGCCATTCCACATGCCAATCTAGCAAAAGCCTCCAAATGGGCAAACTGGCTCCGGTCACTATGAAACTTTGTAGGCAACTGTTCCTTTAATTTCCGCTCAGCCAAAGCATTCAGCACAGGCCCCCCGATCAGCAGCATTGTATCCAGCCAGTATTTACGCTGTTCCTTCCCATTCATGCACAATTCCACCCTTTCAATTGCATCTAATCAGCTACAGCTACTTCTCTTGCCTACCGCCTGAATCTTGTTATATTGCGTAATCTTCTACTATAGTTTAGTGTTGTATTATTGCAATGTCTTTGCGAATAATGATGTTTTATTGCGTATATTGTGATCAATCTGAAAGGGGCAGTTCCAATGAAGCATGCCCAGTATTATGAGCCGTTCGATGGAGATATTCTGGCAGGTATCGGAAATTCGCCGATCTCACCTACCAGGGATTTCCACATCCATGACCACTATGAAATTTTCCTGTTCTTGGGCGGCAAGGTGAACGGTTTTGTAGATCAGTTCAGCTATCCCCTGCAGCGGGGCAATGTCCTGTTGTTCAACAATCACGAGATTCATAAAATCATCAATTTATCTCCGGAGCCCTATGAACGGTTGACTATCCATTTCAAAGCTCCGCTTGTCTATCCCTTCTGTACCGCAACTACAAATCTGCTCGCTTGTTTCCAGAACCGCCAGCCCGGAGAGCATAATCTCGCGCAAATGGATGAACCGCTGATTGCAGAGTATACAGCCCTTGCTTCCCGCCTGATTGAGACATTAGAGAATCAGCAGTACGGGAGCGAAGTTCTGGCTCTGACCTACCTGGTTCAGATCCTCGTCCTCATCAATGAGCTGTACAGCCGCACCCGATCTACCGTGCCCAGCATCATTTCCTCACATATTCAATCAGCCATGAGCTATATCGACAACCACTTGCATCTAAATCTGTCACTGGAGCAAATCGCTGGAGAACTGAACGTCGATAAATATTATCTCAGCCATCTGTTCAAACAGCAGACAGGCGGAACCATCTACCGTTACGTCTTGCTCAAAAAAATTGCGTTATCCAAGCAGCTCTTGTCCGCCGGGAACTCCGTATCCGATACCTGCTATCTGTCCGGCTTTAACGATTATGCCAATTTCATCCGTACCTTCAAGAACATCACGGGCATTCCACCCGGAAAATATAGTAAAAGAAGCTGAGCTTTAAAACTCAAATTCAAGGATTTTTCAAAAAAGATGCAATCGCTACTGCGGTGAATAGTTGGACTTCCGGCCGCTGTTTTCCTAAGCACTCCCCCGTCTCTCCAAATCTATAAAGAACCTGGCAGCCCGCTTAATGCAGCCTGCCAGGTTCTTTGAAATGCTACTTACAAATATCCCAGCAGATTGGAGATAACTTGCGCACCTTCGGCACGGGTCATCGTCTCTTGTGGCGCTAATTGCTTATTGCCGCGTCCCTTGATCAGTCCCGACTGTTCGGCGATGTTTGCTGCGTTCTTCGCCCAGTCATGAATCTGGGAATAATCACTGAACGATCCTACAGCAGGTTCATTGGTCTCGCTTCCCTGCAAATATTCATAAGCACGAACGATCATCACAGCCATTTCCTCGCGGGTAATGCTCTGATCCGGGGCGAACGAATCCGCACTGCGTCCGAGCACGATACCCGTTCCGCTAACAGCTGCAACGGCTTCGGCATACCAGGCTTTGGAATCCACATCACCAAATGTTGAATGGCTTCCTGCCTTAAGCCCAAGCGCGCGTGCAATCATAGCAGCGAATTGTGCCCTAGTTACATCCCCTTGCGGATTAAACTCCGTACTGGAAATGCCTTCAATAATATGCTTCGCAGCCATGGTCTTAATCACATTGCTGGCCCAGCTGTCACTGCTTACATCTGTGAACAGCTTATCGTATTCCAGGACTGCATACTGGCTGAAATGCCGTATTTCAGCAGTCCATTTACCATTAGTCAACGTTCCGCCCATGAATTCAAGCGCACCATTTGCAGAAACATAGTAGCTACCGAGCAAGCTTATATTGGCATCCGGATCTACGTTGAACGTAAGTGTCAACGGTTTATCAAAAGCAGTTACCGTTACAGCAGTGCCGTTGGCAGCAACAACCTCCAAGCTGAAGTTAATCACATCACTTGCCGCAGATAAATGTACGGAACCATTAACAGCCCGATTATTGATTAACTGTTCCACAGCATCTCTGGATACCTTCACTGCTGAGAGCTTAATTCGCGCCCCCTCCGTTTGACCTCCAGTAGCTTTTTCTTGAATGCTCTTCAGCACTTCTGGGGTCAGATCGATAGCAACCTTACTCCAAGCCAGACGTAGAGTGTTCTCTCCGATGATTCCTGATAGTCCTGCTGGAAGGAGCACGGATTCTGTAGCTTCAGTGAGCTGAACCGTTATTACTCCTCCAACCGGTGCCGTGAAATCCTTTCGATCAAGAACCTTTTCGGTCTGCAGCAGCGGTGTTGGCGTTGGGGACGGGATGACTGCTGGTGTCGGTGCTACCGTCCACACTGGTGCTTCCGTTGGCGCCGGCGTAGATGTTGGTGCTGTTGTTGGCTCCGGTTCCGGCGTCGATGTCGGTGTTGGTGTTGGTGTTGGTGTTGGCGTCACTACCGGAGGTTGCTCTGCTTCGCCCACTGTCACGGTTCTAGTCACTTCGATAGCCGCGTTGCCCGCCGCATCACTCACATTATAATGATAGGTGTAGATGCCTGCCGCCTTAGTGTCCAGTGCCAGCACATTCTCCTCATTCTTCGTAATCGTTGCTATAATAAGCTCCGTAATGTCGCCGTCACGGTCATCTACCGCTGTGGCTCCGGCATCCATATAGCTTGCGCCATTTTCCAGTTGAATGGACGGTTCACCAAGCAGTGTAATCACCGGCTTCATTACATCCGGATCAAGTGCAACGACTACTTTTCTTGTCACTTCTTCAGCCTCATTGCCCGCAGTATCGCTGACATTATAATGGAAGGTATAAATATCAGCTTTCGCTGTATCGAGAGCAGTCAAACCGTATACTTCACTGCTAACTGTTGTAGTTATACGGTCTGTAATATCACCATCCTTGTCATCATAAGCAGTCGCTCCTGCATCTGTATATTCAGAACCGATGTGCAAATTCACTATTGCATCACCTAACAGAGTAATCAAAGGCTGAACAGTATCCGGTTCCGGCAGCTTGATTGTTCCGCTCACCGAACTGTCCGCTGTGGCCTCTCCCTTACTCAGTGATACCGTAAAGCTGAAGCTGCCGTTAGTCTCATCGGTTGCTTCTTGGAAGGAAGACAAGGTAATCTCACCGATCGTAACTCCGGTATCATTGAGACCGGGCAGAGCGCCTATCGTCTGCAGCAGCCAAGTCTGGACAGCTTCTTCGCTGTTTGCCACTTCCTTCTGCACGCTGTATACCGCACCTTCTATGATACTCTTAGCCTCATTTACAGCCTGCTCATTAGCAACACTGGCTTTATCTCTAGCTACAGCCACATAGCTGATCAATGCAGCCTGATTGCCTGAATACGTATTGTTTATTGAGTATTTCACAGTACCGCTCACCGGAAGCGTGAAGTCATAGTTAATCATAGCGCCATTAGGACCTGCGACGAGTCCGGTTCGGACCGATTTGGTCACTTCTTTCCCTTCAGCGTCGATATAGCTAAGCGTAATATCCATCGTGCGGTTGGTGTTGTTCCACCAGTCCCGATGGAATGACGTAATCGTATATTTGCCTGCGTTCAAAGGGAGCAGGTATACAAGTGGATTATTTTTTGTATCCGAACCATAAACACCTGTCTGACTTTTATCAGAAGGAACTACAGCACCACCAAGCCCCTTAAGGAGGTACTTAGTACTGGTATGCCCCCATACCCCATTGCCTGTCGAAGGCTGATCCGCCTTGTTATTAAGCAAGCTGTCACCTACAAAATCCTTGATTAATGTATACGGCGGCGTGATACCGTCCACCGATACACCAGCATCGAGGAAGTATAAGAGCCCCTCCGGCACCACTTCCACATAACAAGTTGTTTTCAGATTTCCATAAGTGCCGGTTACAGCTACCCGTTCATACGGATTGTTGAAGCTGGCCGCATTTACATTCCACTTTACTGATACCAGCAATTTGGATCCGTCTGCCCGAGTGGCTTCCACCTTGTCTGGAAGATCCGGCAGTTTTCCGGCATAAGTAGCCAAATCCTGAGGAGCGACAAGCTCCCGTATATCTCCCGTAGTCAACTGGTTCTGGGCGGAGATCAGGCGTGCTTCAAGCTGAGTAACTCCTTCCTGATCCAATTTGTATAAAATAGGATTATCCAGTGCTCCCTGTGCATCGCTCTGTGCATCTACGAAGAGCTGCCAGTCTCTGTCCGAATATTCATCCTGTTTGTTCATTTCTTTCGCGGCTGTTACCGCCGCCTGAAGAGCAGCAGTATCTACAGTACCAGTTACTTCCCCGGAAACAACCGCCACCGCGTCGACAACCAAGGTGCCGCTTACCACCTTTATCTGCACATGGTGCTGGCCATATTTAAGCCCGCGGAGTGCGTACGTCTGGTACAGCTCCTTGGAAGCTACTGTATCAGCCAATAGAGCAATAACTTTTCCGTCCACCGTTACCTCAAGCTTCGCCGATCCGTTATTCGCTCCTAGAATATCCAGTCCGGTGCCTTCAAACGTATATTCCATTGCAGCGTCTACAGCCTGGCTGGTAGAAAGAGAACGCTGGTAAATGTACATGCCCGCTCCATTTATATGGCTCCACGACCCGGTATATATCAGTTTAGGGTTCGGAGCAGCTGCCAGGTCATACATCTCAAGATTGTCTAGAAGCTCTGAATAATACGGCGTGTAGCCCTCAACCTTCTCCACCTTCAAATTATCGAAGCGGACGTGATAGTAGCCGCTGGCCAGATCTACCCGGCCGGACAATTCAGGAGTAGGGTCGGTATAGGAAGCCAGCTTCACCCCATCCAGATAGGCAGTCACTTTATCACCTGCAACCTGAACGGCAATATTATGCCATGCGTCATATGCGGTATCGAATCCGTCGATCTTCACGCCGCCGGAACCGTTCGCGGCATTTCCGCTCGCAACTGCGCTATTGTTGACCAGCAGCTGCCAGCCGCCGTCGAACCAGAATTTCAGCACATACGGTGTACCGGTTATGGAGTGGGAACTGCCACCTCCCTGATAACGGGCGCCTATCGCAGCATAATTGGCTCCGCCCTGAGTATTGTTTGTTTCGAACGATACATCAACACTGGCCTTGTAGTTCATCCACCGGTTGTCGCCGATGGCCGTTACGGGATCTCCGCTGTTCCATGTGCCGCCAAGCCCCATGGTTCCCGTGTCCAGCTGCTGCCGCAGGACATAATTGTCTGAACCGTCCGGAAGATAGGCCTCAAATGCCCCGTTGCGGTCATGGGTATAACGCGGGATAACGCTTTGGGAACCGCCGCGGGATTCGATATAGCTCTGGGTACCCTCAGATTGACCGCCTGCACCAATCTTCACAACAGTCTGCTTGGAATAGTCAAAATCATCAGCGTACAGAATGTTGTCCCCAGTACTGTGTCCTGCTCCTGTAGCATCAGTATCCAGTACGGTACGCTCGCCTTCTACAGGCAGCGGTGTATTATATTCTTCTTTGTCCTTGTTCTTCAAAGTAGACACAGTCACGGTCGAATACGGTTTAACCTTAACGGTATACACCCCGCTGCCATCAGCAGTGGCATCACCGAGATACTGCATATAATTGCTGTTGAACGCTTCTCCTGCATCAGCGGCACGGGTTTCCCATACTTCCATGGATGGATTACCCGTATAAGCCATATTGACTGTCTGCAGCTTGTAGATTTTGGAATACTCGCTATCGTTCACGATAACCGTCGAGAAATCTTTTTTATCAGGTGCTGCAAGGGTTATATAGCTAGGGGAACCGTTGCGGCCGCTGACCGGATTGGTGCCTGTCGCACCTGTAGAGCTGGCTTGAGGAACCGCTCGCCAGATCCCAGCAGTATTATCCTCGTTCTCCCAGCCTACATTCGCAAACCAGCTGTAATGCTGCAGAGTGACAAGACCCGCATCATAATGAATCCATCCCGACCACGGATCGCGCATGCTGACCAATTCCTTGAAGGAATATTGTCCGCCTTCATAAAAGGAACCAATGGCTGGCTGGTAAATAAAGTGTGTCCGGCGGGAGTTAACGAATCCTTTAATAATCGTGTTACTCATCTCCAGCGGACTGCCGACACCACCAATGCCGGTTCCTGCCACTGTAGGATCTTTCATATTGTTGTTGGGACGGAAAGAGGAATTACTGAAGGTAGACTGCGCCTCGCTGTTCCAAACCTCAATATCATATTGTTCTGCAAGTTTTTTGAAATTGCCTGCGCTGTCGTCGTCCGTGTTGTAGTGGTATCCAGCGATCGGCACGGCTTCCCGCAGAGAAGGATCACTCACCATACTGGCACCGAAACTGCCAATCCCGACTTCATCGGATATCACAGACTTGATCCGGTTGTACAGTTCCCGCTCTTCGGTGCTGTTGAAGCCTTCGCTGTCAGTCTTGACTCTCTCAGCGTACTGTTTGGTCCACGCCAAATCTGGAGCGTGCTCGTTGATATAAGGATTAACGTAATCGGCCATATAACCGTATTCACGATAAGCGGCCAGAATGGTTTTTTTGTACCAGGTATAGATTTTGTCGTTGTTATTCGCCCAGGCCGGAGCACTCCATCGCAGGATGCTCACTTTAAGATCAGGGTTCACTGCCTTGGCATCTGCGGCAAGCTGGAAGCCGGGATGCCGGGTAACATTTGCCTCTTCATCGGCCGTACGCATAGTCGCCGGGTCAGGTCCCGTGGAGTTATTGCGGTCATTGCCCATCTCGATTTTCACATGCGTCATGAGCGGATGTTCTCCACCGAACAAGATCTGTAGCATTTCTGCATAAGCCTCTGGATGCTCTGACTTATAGTCCATCAAAAGCGCACTGGTGCTGTTAGCGCTTAGTACGCCAAATCCCTTGAATGTGAGGCCGTTGACATTGTCAGCTTGGATATCGTTGCCGTCAAGCAGAACCTTGACCATAGAAGCTGCGCTCTGTGTAGCCTCTTCGATCTGTTTCTTGATTCCGCCCTTGGCAACGGCGAACCAGCTCAAAATAGGTTTTTCGTCAGCAACATAGGCGTAAGTCAACGTCATTGGACTACTAACGTCAATGTCTCCAGGAATGGTGAATTCGCCTGAAATTAGCTTAGTCACATTAGTGTTGAACTGCTCAAACAAGATCGTCTTGGTTGCCCCGATAGCATCCTTATACTCGATCTGAGGACGTATTACACGGGAGCGGCTGCCGTACCAATCATGGAAACCGCTGCTGAGCGTATAGGTTCCAGCTTCAAGCGCTTTTAATTTATACACGATATGATTGCTGGCAGGGTCGGCACGAAGTCCGACAGTCCATAGGGACGGATCGGTGGCTGGATCGGTAAGTCCCCCGTCTTTGGAATTCTTGACCTTGTTTACGGAATCATCAAATCCCCAGTCCGCCGTACCGCTGATATACTTCTGGTCGGGTGACTGGTTGAGCAAATCGCTGCCGCTCAGCGTGCGGACCGCTTCGTACAGCGGCGAGGAAGTAGGCCCGTTGCCTACGGAATCGCCCCCTCTGCCGCTATCCACAAAGTAAACCAACGGATTACTTGCGGGCGGAATAACTTCCACACTGGCTACGACCGGCCCCCCGTTTGCTGTACCGCTGACGGTCACGGCATCGTATGGCACGGCAAAGGTATCTGCTCCAATATTCCAGTTCACTGCTGTGCTCTGGCCTCCGATATCAATGCTGGCTGGCAGAGTAGTATCTGCAATTGTTGTAGCCCCCATATGGGCGGCAGCGTAGATAGAATTTACGTTAGCAGCAGAGACTGCAGGCAGAGTGAATGCCGGAAACATCCCAACTACGAACGCAGTAGTCATCGTTATTGAGAAAAGCCTTTTTCGAAAGTACTTTCTGTTCATTCTCTTCTCCTCCTTTGATGGCCAATAATAAAAGAAAGCGTATTCATTTTATTGTTAAATGAATAATTACTAGAGTTATACAGACCCCTTTGACTTATAAAAAAACCTGGCAGCCTATGAAGCATGCAACTGCCAGGTCAAATACGGTTCTAGCCCTTAATGCCCGATGCTGCAACACCTTGTACAAAGTACTTTTGCAGAGCCAGGAAAACAATTACAACCGGAATAATGGACACCACACTCGCGGCCATAATCAGGCCATATTCGGCGGAATATTGCGAGATGAACATTCTTAGTCCGATTTGGATAGTCTTGAGTTTCGTATCTGTCAGATAAATCATTGGCCCTAGGAAGTCATTCCAGGTAGCGACAAAGGTGAAGATCGTCAATGTAGACAAGGCTGGCTTGGACAACGGCAACATGATTCGCGCCCAAATTCCATATTCGCTCAAGCCGTCAATACGGGCAGCCTCGCATAATTCATCCGGAACACCTTGATAGAACTGGCGCATCAGAAATACTCCAAATGCCGAGAATGCCTGCAGCAGTATGATTGCCAAATGCGTGTTGTTAAGTCCCATGTAACGCATCAGGATAAATTGCGGCACCATGTAAGCCTGCCAAGGGATCGCAATCGTTGCAATATATCCAAGGAATAGAATGTTTTTTCCCCGGAAATGCAGTTTGGAGAACGCGTACGCAGCAAAGCTAGAAGTCAGTAGTTGTAGAATCGTTACGATAATCGATAATTTCGCCGTATTGTAAATAAAACGGCCCAGCGGAATGCGTGTCCAGATATCCGCGAAATTCTCCCAGCGCGGATTCTGTGGAATCCACTGCATTGGGAAGGAAAAGACATCTTTGTTCATCTTGAGTGAAGAAGACAACATCCATATATACGGAACCAGCATCGCCAGTACTGTCGCAAACAACAAAATATACACAAGAACCATAATGCTGATTCGAAGTCCTTTACTTTTACCAACCATATCTTTTGAATCCTCCTATTGTCCGTATTTCTTCTCGCCGCGGAACTGGACGATGGTGATGCCAAGTACCAGCAGAAACAATACAATGGCCATGGCGCTGGCATATCCGTAATCAAGCGAGCGGAACGCCGTATTGTAGATTTGATACACCATAACCCTTGTAGAATCATTCAACTGGTTATCGGCGCCGGCAAATAGGTTGATAAAGATATCGTAGACTTTGAACGAATTGATGACTAGAATCATCAGAACAAAGAAAGAGGTAGGCGCCAGTTGAGGGACCGTCACATTGCGGAATCTTCTCCACGCACCCGCACCATCAAGTTCAGCAGCCTCATACAATTCAGGGTTGATGCCCTGAAGACCTGCCAAGTAAATAACCATGTAATAACCCATGTTTTTCCACACTGTAAACAGTATTACTGTGAACATCGCCCAGTGTTTATCCGCTGCCCAGCGGGGAAGATCCTCCAGCGGGATACCGGTAAGGGTATGCAGGATATTGTTGATCGGACCCATCGTAGGACTGAAGATAAAGTTCCATACGGCAGCAACGGCTACCAGGGATGCTACATAAGGGAAAAAGAATACGGTTCTCATGAAATTGCGGGCCATTATCTTCTGATTAAGCAGAATCGCCAGCGCCAGCGCGACAATCATGGTGAACGGTACTACGCCAATAGTGTAAACAATGGTATTCCATAATGCTTTGTGAAATGTTGTATCTCTGATCAACCGGGTGAAATTGTCCAGCCCGATAAACTTCATTGGATTGGCCCCGTCCCATTTCACAAAAGCAAGGATAAAGGCAAAAAACATAGGTACCAGTGTAAACAGGGCAAATCCGATAAAGTTCGGCGCAATGAAGCTGTAAGCTACCAGGTTTTCCCGGACACCTTTTGACAAATGACGTTTAGGGATCTTTTTTGTACCCAATATGGTTTCGTTCTGCATTCTTTCTCCTCCAAACCTTCTAAAACTTTCCCCACAAATCTATACTTTTTAATATAAAAGGCGGGCTTTCACCCGCCCTTAGAACCGGCTCTCTTAAGGTTAATTATTCAAGAGCTGCTGTACGCGAGCATTCATATCATCCAAACCTTCGTCAATCGAAGCATTTTTAGTCATAATATTGTCATGCGCTTCATTCAAAATAACTTCGATGTCTGCGCTCTTTTCATGCATAGGCATTTCCAGATAAGTCTTAACAGTAGTCAGTGCCGCTTTGCTGTTCTCATCCGTAGGGAAGCCCTCGATGGAAGTAATGGAATTGATAACTTCATCATTCTTAATCGCTGGAATGGTTCCGGTGGAAGCAATGACTTTAGCGCCTTCTTCACCAGTCACGAATTTCATGAAATCAAGTGCTGCTTCTTTATGTTTGGATTTCTGATTTACAGCTAGGGAAGTAATTGTACCCAGGGTTGTACCGGCTTCCACACCATCCGGATGAGGGTATTTCGCAATGCCCCAGTTAGCCGATTGGGACTCGCCACTCTTCACTTTCTCAATTTGTGTAGCGATAAACCAGCTGCCCATGTTCATAGTAGCAACGGAATTATTGTAGAATACGCCAGAATAGTGCGTACTTGAAGTCTTCAGTGTGGCGTAATCCATTACGATGCCGTCTTCCTGTTCTTTCAGGATCCGCTCATAGGTTGGTTTCAAGAAATCGTAGTTTCCGTCAACAACAGTGTTCTTGCCGTCCAGAATACCGAACAGTTGAACCGCACTACGCCAAGTATGGTAGTGAGCTCCGTACACTTTTTCAGAACCGCTGCCGGAAGTCATTTTTCTGGCCAACTCATCATATTGCTCGAATGTCATATCATTGCTTGGATATTCCACTCCTGCTTTGTCGAACAAATCTTTATTGTAGTAGAGAATCCAGAAATCGCTGCGGAAAGGAAGCGCATACACCTCATCGTTCACTTCGATTTGTTCTACAGTACCTCCATATACCGAAGGATCAATAGCGTTGCCACTCATAAAGCTTTTAAGCGGCTCCAGGTGATTCTGTTTCACAAGGTTCGAGTAGCCCGGAATATCTTTAATTGTAAGTACGTCCAGATCTGCGCCACCGGATAGTTGTGTGCTTAACATGGTCATATAGTCCGTCGACCCCAGATCGACATTTTCGATCGTTACATTCGGATGCTCAGCTTTATAGGCATCGATTAGCGGCTTGTAGTAAGCGGTAGCTTCCCAATCCCACAAGGCCCATTTCAAAGTCACAGGCTCCTGGCTCGGTTCAGCGGAAGCGTTTGCAGAATTCCCCGTTGCTGGAGCTGTCGTTGCAGCAGCACCTTCGTTGTTGTTATTACCAGAACATCCAGCCAACAGACTCATGGAGAATACTGTGGCGAGGGTTATGCCATAGAATCTTTTCAGTTTCATTTAAATATCCCCTTTTCTTCTGATTGTGTAACTACGATCGGCTCTTCTGAGCTTAGTTCAAAGTTTATAGCTTTTTTCGCAAGAATGGCATGCATTATCAAACAAAGTTCATTCACTTTTCTGTGTTCTTCTTCCCTGCTCCGGTTCAAACCTGTAATTTTCTATCTAAAACATGTAAAATATTCAGCTTATGTACCTCCCCCTGTATCGGAACGCAGGAATATGCTATGGTATATGAAAACGCTTTATATGTTTTCACATTTTGTAGAGGAGTGTTAAATACGGTAAGAAAATCCACCATTAAAAGTCGCATTATTCTGCTCATGGCCGTATTCGCACTGCTGATAGCGTCGCTGTTGTCTTTTTTTAGCTATGAATTAATTACTTATTATCAGCGTAAAACAACCATCCAGGCGACCGAGTTCAATCTGCAGCTGGTATCCCATATTATTGAACAGGATTTAATTGATCTGTCATCGCTGGCGATGACCTGCAGCACTAACTCTTCTACTAATACCCTGATTACAGACTACTTCAGCTCACCTAAGGCTAGCTCTAAGGAAGCAGTTAATGTATTCAACTCGATGCAGCAGGACTTCCTGAACAACCGCTCCAACAGCTATGCCCGCCGTCTGATTGTTACGGACAGCAACGGAAAGTTTCTGCAGGTGGATAAAACCGGCACCTCTGTTCCGCTTACCATACACAATATCGGTCAAATTACCGGCCTTAGCAATGATGCCGAGGAGAAATGGGACCGGGTGATCAAGGACCCGCTCTCCAACACGAACGGAATTCCTTTTGTTTTTCCTATTTACGGCAAAGGAGCTTCCCGCGTTGGAACAGTGTACCTGTTAGCGAATACCACTGTTATTACCGACAAGCTGAAAGGGTACTCCCTGCCGAAGAATTCCCGGCTGCTGCTGACGCTCGGCAATCATCATTATCAGCTCATCGGCGACCAGGTCATCGCCATTGCAGAGCCGTATGAACCGGTGGCCTATACCAATGATAAACCTGTCGGTCCGCAAACTGAGCTATCCATGGTCAA
The DNA here is from genome assembly GCF_037992965.1 of Paenibacillus sp. FSL E2-0190. Classification (NCBI taxonomy): domain Bacteria; kingdom Bacillati; phylum Bacillota; class Bacilli; order Caryophanales; family Paenibacillaceae; genus Paenibacillus; species Paenibacillus sp. FSL E2-0190. Next base: position 1,559,596 of record NZ_CP150306.1, on the reverse strand, counting down.
GCTCGAGGACGAGAAAGAGAGCCATATCGTGGTATCTTATCCCGTACGCAGCGGAGTCATTCTGTCACAGACTTTATCCAATGACCTGTTCGCTCCCAAGACAAATATATGGATTCTGGTTATGCTCGGCGTCTGTCTCCTGGTTATTGTCTTAAGCGCTATCATTACGCTGTATCTGACCCGTACCATCAGTCTTCCGGTGGAAAAACTGAAGAAGCGGATTGATAAGATCGCCCAGGGCAATTTCCTGCTGGACCGCAATATCGAATGGAACAGCGAGCTTGGCGATGTCGGCCGGGGCATTAACCGCCTGTCCCAAGATATCGTAGCGCTTATGGACAGCCGGCTCGCTGACGAGAAACAGAAGCAGGAGCTGGAATACCGGATGCTGCAGAGTCAGATCAATCCCCATTTCCTGTACAACACACTGAATTCGATCAAATGGATGGCTACAATTCAGAATGCTACCGGCATCGCGGAAATGACCACTTCACTATCCAGACTGCTGCGCAGCATCGCCAAAGACAACCGTAGACTAATGCCGTTGAAAGATGAGCTGAGCCTGCTGGATGATTATTTTCTAATTCAGAAATATCGCTATGGCAGTACGGTCTCTATGGTAAAGGAGATTGACAACGAGGAACTGCTAACCGGCCTAATTCCACGATTCACGCTCCAGCCCCTGGTCGAGAACGCCATCTTCCATGGCATTGAGCCCAAAGGCAGAGGAGAAATTCTCATTAAGGTGGCCAAAAGTGGATTCGCCGATATTCTAGTTACGATTGAAGACAACGGTATAGGGATGAAGGAAGAAGAAATCTCCACGATTCTGTCGAATCCAGGTAATGGAAGCAAAGAAATGCCCGAGAATATTGGACTCCGCAGCGTAAATGAACGTTTGCGCCTGGCATTTGGGGATAATTACGGTCTTTCGATTGAGAGTGAGTCGGGCCAATATACCCGGATGAAGATTCTTCTGCCGTTCCTGCAAAAGGAATAGAGTAGCATATCAAGCAAGGATGTGATGGAATTGATCAAGTTGTTAATTGCTGATGACGAGGCGCTGGTCTGTATCGGCTTGCAGTCCATGCTGAAGTGGGAGCAATATAATATAGAAATTGTCGGCATTGCACACAACGGGGCTCAAGAGGAAGAAATGATTGACACCCTTCGTCCTGACATCGTAATCAGCGATATAAAAATGCCAATTAAAAGCGGCTTAGAAGTTGCCAATGCGGTACGCAAAAAACACGGCCGGCTTCCGCTGTTCATCATCTTAACAAGCTACGAGGAATTCGAATACGCGCGTGGAGCGATTGAAGTGCAAGCCACAGATTATCTAGTGAAGCTAGAACTGACACCAGAGGCACTTGATGCCTCCATTCGGAAAGCAATTTCCCAGTTGGAGGCTTTTCAAACCCTAGACAGCTATCCCATGCTTGCTCATAGAGGCAATCTACAAGCTCAACGCGATAAATTTTTCATCCGCCTGTTCAATAACTTATTCGCAAATAAAAACCAGTACCTTTTGCAGAGAGATGATTTAAACCTTGAGCTCAAGGAACCTGCTTATCTAGTCTGCACTTGCCGTATTTTGGGGCCAGACAGTGTCCCGCCCCGCGGCGATAAAATGGTTGCTCTGTGCTCAAGTACCGTCCAAATGGCTAAAGATACGCTTACTTCCATAAGACCTTGTTATGTGAGCAGTCTGGACTTGCGCAATTTTGCTGTAACCCTGCCCGTCAACGGGACGGATTCACGGCAATGGATGCCTGAGATTGAAATGCTATTGACCCATATGGCCTCCATACTCCATAACTACTTCAATGTAAGGATCATCGGCGCGATCGGCTTTGCGGTCGAGGATCCTTATTTGCTGCGGGAAAGCTACCTCGCTGCCCGAAAAGCGCTTCCTGCTGCGGTTAAAGCACAGTCGTTTGTGTTTTTTGCCGAAGGAGAGTCGCTGGAGCAGGATCATCTGTTGTTTGATTTCTCCGAATTGCGTACAGAGATCCGCCGTGCTTTTGAAGAAATGGATACCCAAGCTTTATACGCCATTATCTCCAAAATGATCGAAATCTTCGACGGCCGGGCCGACCTGCTGGTTCCCGCCACTGATGCTGCCTGCAACATTCTGTACATGGCCACTTCACTGCTCGCAGACGGCGAGAACATTGTGGAGCAAATTTTCGAAAATGAACCGGAGGGCTACCGGGCTATCTACCAGATGCATACGATTGAAGAGATCGCCGGCTGGCTGATCCAGTTCCGGGACGGTTGCTCGGACATCCTCTCTACCCGCAGACAAAGCTACAAGGAGCAGCTCGTCAAAAATGTCCAAGAGTATATTAAACGAAATCTCGGAACTAAGCTCTCGCTCAATCAAGTGGCAGATGTCTTCAATTTCAGTCCCAACTATCTGAGCCACCTTTTCTCCAAGGTTGCCAAGGTCAACTATGTGGAATATATCACGGAGATCAAAATCACGACAGCCAAAGAAATGATGGCACGCGGGGAAGGTCGCATCTACGAAATCTCACAGAAGCTGGGATATGAGAGTGCCTTCTATTTCAGCAAGGTCTTCAAAAAGGTAACCGGAATTTCCCCCAGAGAATACATGCAGCAACTTAAAGCAGATTCACCGCCTGACCGAAGCCTCGGAGTAAACAACCGTTCTTGAGATCAAGAGATTATTAAGAATAATCCCACTTCGCAAAAATAAAGCCAATAAATCTGCAAGGAGCAGGCTCTGTTCCTTGCAGATTTATTGGCTTGCCATCACCCTCAGCAGCATCCCTAAGTATCACCCTTATTCCTGCAATTTTTTTATTTTTATTTTTAAACTAGCAAAATGCTAATACTCCGGTCTTTCTGCCCTAAAAGTCTACCAAAAAACCGCTTACGAGACACTTTCTCAGCTATTAAGACTGCTGTTCCCATATTGACTTTTCAACATATAGTAATTAAAATAAACAACGCACACTAAATATAGTATAGATACGATTTTTCAGAATTTATAGCTTATCCATTCAGTTTTCATACTATTTTCAATAGTTTTTAATATTTACAGGGGGACAGACACCATGCTAGTCGCGTATGATTCAAAAACAGGAAATGTCAGACGCTTCATCAGCAAACTTAAGTTGCCGGCTGTGCAGATTGAGGAGCATATGACGATTGATGAGCCCTATGTGCTTATTACATATACCACCGGCTTTGGACAGATTCCAGAAAAGGTGTCTACTTTCTTGAAGAACAATAATGCCAATCTGAAAGGCATCGCCGCCAGCGGCAATAAGAACTGGGGCGAGCTGTTCGCGCACAGCGCGGACTTGATTGCAGATCGGTATAACGTGCCCGTTATCGGTAAATTTGAGTTATCAGGTACATTTGGCGATGTAGAACGGATTAAACAGGAGGTGAGCCGGGTTGCGGCATATTGAATTAAACAACATGTTGATGAAGAGAGACGAAAGTGGCTTCTTTCAGCTAGACAAAGATCTTGAGGCAGTAGCCGAATTTATGCGGGATGTAGAGCGGCGGAGTCTGGTTTTTGCGAATACAAAAGCCAAGGTTGATTATATGATTGAACAGGATTTCTACGAGAATTTTTACGAACAGTACAGCACGGCGGAAATTGAAGAAGTCTACCAGATTACCCATGCCTACAACTTCAGTTTTCCATCTTATATGGCAGCTTCGAAATTCTACACGGATTACGCTGTAAAAACCAATGACCGCAAACAATATCTGGAGCATTACCCGGACCGTGTGGCGGCAGTCGCCCTTCACCTGGGACGCGGCAACGCCGATACTGCGGGGGTACTTGCCCGTTCGATGATGGAACAGCGCCTGCAACCTGCGACACCAACCTTCTTAAATGCCGGTAAGAGCCGGCGTGGTGAGCTCGTCTCCTGCTTCCTAATCGAAATGGACGACTCGCTCAATTCCATCAACTATGTGCTGAATACCTGCATGCAGTTGTCGAAGATCGGTGGCGGTGTGGCCGTTAACCTATCCAAGCTACGCTCCCGTGGTGAAACTATCAAGGGTGTTGAGGATGCTGCGAAGGGAATTATACCTGTACTCAAGCTGATGGAAGACGGCTTCTCCTATGCAGATCAGATGGGTCAACGTAAAGGATCAGGAGCAGCCTATTACAACATTTTTGGCTGGGACGTTCTGGAATTCCTCGACAGCAAGAAGATCAACGCCGACGAAAAAACAAGACTCAAAACCCTGTCCATCGGCCTGATTATTCCAAACCGCTTCTATAAGCTGGCGAAGGACAATGAAGCGCTGCATGTATTTGCTCCTTACAGTGTGTACAAAGCCTACGGCACGCATCTCGACGATATGGATCTGGATGACATGTATGATAAGCTGCTGGCCGATCCACGTGTCAAAAAGAAGAAAGCTATGAGCGCACGGGATATGCTGACCAAAATTGCCATGATCCAGCTGGAATCTGGCTATCCATATATCATGAACAAGAGCAATGCCAATGCGGCCCATGCCCTGAAAAACGTCGGACAGATCAAAATGTCCAACCTTTGTACTGAAATCTTTCAGCTGCAGGAGACCTCAGAGATTGCCGACTACGGACAGGAGAGTACAATCCGCCGCGATGTAAGCTGCAATCTGGCTTCCTTGAACATTGTTAACGTGATGGAACATGGCAAAATCCGTGAATCCGTACATGAGGGCATGATTGCCCTGACCGCTGTTAGCGATATGACCAGTATTTCCAATGCCCCAGGCGTAGCCAAAGCAAACAAGGAAATGCACTCTGTCGGTCTTGGCGTCATGAATCTGCACGGCTATCTGGCTAAGAACAACATTGCTTATGAAAGCGAGCAGGCCCGCGATTTTGCCCGGACCTTCTTTATGACCATGAATTTCCACTCGCTGGAGAAAAGTATGGAAATCGCTGCCGCCACGGGCCGATCTTTCCATGGATTTGAGGCTTCTGATTATGCTACGGGAGCTTATTTTGAGCGTTACCTGACTACCGATTACCGCCCGGTTACCCCAAGGGTACAAGAGTTATTCGGAGATATTTATATCCCATCCCCAGCAGACTGGGAACAATTGCGGGATGCGGTAAAAACAAATGGCCTATACCATGCTTACCGTTTGGCGATTGCGCCAACGGCCAGCATTTCCTATATCCAAAACGCCACTTCAAGCGTTATGCCGATTGTTGAGCAGATTGAGACTCGGACTTATGCTAATTCAACTACTTATTATCCGATGCCGTACCTGCGGCCGGACAATGTGTTTTTCTATAAATCGGCTTACCAGATGGACCAGTTCAAGGTAATCGATCTGATCGCGGAAATTCAGCCCCATATCGACCAAGGTATCTCGACCGTTCTGCATGTTAACAGTGATGTTTCCACCAGAGAACTGGCCCGCTCCTACCTGTATGCGGCGCATAAAGGCTTGAAGTCGCTGTATTACACCCGGACCAAAAAGCTGTCCGTCGAGGAATGCCTCACCTGCTCGATCTAAAAGGAAGGCTATAGCCGCAGAAAAGGAGATTGCAATATTATGACCGCTATCCAAGCCGTTAACTGGAACCGTCCCGACGACGATTTCTCATTGATGTTCTGGAATCAGAACATTATGCAATTCTGGACGGACGATGAAATTCCATTATCCGATGATAAAATGTCCTGGCTCACGCTCAGTGAGCAAGAAAAGGACTCCTATATGAAGGTGCTGGGCGGTCTGACACTGCTGGATACGATTCAAGGCGGAGTCGGAATGCCGCAGATTATGGAGCATGTCGAAGGCCTTCAACGTAAAGCTGTACTGGGCTTCATGGGTATGATGGAACAAATTCACGCCAAATCGTACAGCAGTATTTTCACCACTTTGTCCTCTACAGAGGAGATCGACAGTGTATTCCGCTGGGTAGAAGAGAACCCCTTCCTCCAGTTCAAAGCGGAGACCATCTCACAATATTACAAAAACATAGACTCACCTAAAGACCTGTACCTCGCCATGGCAGCCTCCGTGCTGCTCGAGAGCTACTTGTTCTACAGTGGTTTCTTCTATCCCCTATATCTGGCTGGGCAGGGCAAAATGACTTGCAGCGGTGAGATCATCGACCTTATTCTACGGGATGAGAGCATCCATGGGGTATATGTCGGTGTGCTGGCACAGGAGATCTTTGAGGGGCTCCCAGAAGACGAGCAACGCGAACTTCACCATACGCTGGTAGAATTGCTTCGACTGCTGCATGAGAATGAAGAGCGTTATACCGAGCAGATCTATGCCCCTATCGGATTGGTGGACGAGGTTAAGACTTTCCTAAGATACAATGCCAATAAAGCGATGATGAATCTGGGCCATGACCCGCTATTCGACGAGGAAGAGATCAACCCGATTGTTCAGAACGGGATCAGCACCCACACCAAGCAGCATGACTTCTTCTCGAAGAAAGGCAACGGATATGTCCGGGCGCTTAATGTGGAGCCACTGAAGGATGAAGATTTTCAATTTTAAATATAGATAAAACAAAAAGTGCGGAGAAAGCTCTCCGCACTTTTTGCTAACTCTATTTATTAGATTATTGCAATTTTTTCAGAACTGTTCTAGCTTCTTCATAGGTATCGTAAGCATCAGCAAAATCTCTGCCAAAAATACGTTTCAATTGCATTTTCCAAATTGGGTTTTTAGTTACATAAGCCCATCCTGCTTGGCCAGCTGCTTTCGCCATCTCACCTGTTGGAGCCAACATTGCTGCAACTTCAGGAGAAAGTACACTTGCAGATTCAGTTACATCAGTTGTACCCGTAAATTTAGGACTAACAAGCTTCATGATATTCTCAAAATCTTTCAAGTATCCTGGAACATCCTCAGCAGAAAAATCGATAGATACTACATCGATGTGGTTTTCACTTTTGTTGTATTTAATTGTGTATGACATAATTGTATTCCTCCAAGTTTTAATAGTTATTTTTTAATAATAGAAAGTAATGTATGTAACTCCAACAGACAAAAAAATTTCTGACCAGGCTTTTCAGTAACTTCTACTTTTGGCAACTGGGTTTGGAACAAACTGCCTTGTTTAAATGATGCCATATCGTTACAATCAATAGTTAATGACATCTATTTCCTGTATCGTTTTATTGCAACATCCTTTCTAATATATTTTAACTCATACCTATTACCTATATTATTATCGACAAATTTCTTTTTTTATTTATATTAAAATACAAATTTCTACAAATTCCAACATATCCATGGTTATATTTGCCTTAATTTCATTCACACTTGTGTAATTCCGTTATCATTTAGAAACAACTAAAAAAGGCTCTGCGTGCGCCTTCCAACTCCAGTCCATTCATCCTACAGGATTTTCGAACAGGAATACGCCGCAAAGCCTTCGATACTAGATGCTTATATAAGTAAATTAATCCGTCTAATTACTTAGTTGCGGAGTAGCCCCCGTCAATCACATGTGCTGTACCTGTAATAAATGAAGCCTCATCACTTAGAAGGAAACATGCAAAAGCAGCTACTTCCTCAGGCGTACCATATCTGCCCAAAGCCGTTCCAGAAGCGATAAGAGATTGAAGCATCTCTACATCATCAGACAACAGCTTTTCGTATCTGTTCATGGTTGGTGTAGGAATAGGACCAGGACAAATAGCATTTACTCTGATATTACGGTGACCCACTTCTTTAGCAACCGATTTAGTCATGCCCACAATGGCGTGTTTACTTGCTGAATAAGCTGCATCATTTGCCATCCCAATAAAAATACCATGCAAGGAGGAACAGTTTAGAACGGAAGCACCGGATTTCATATGTGGTAATGCATAATGCAACATGTAGAATTGGCCATTAAGATTTGTCTGAATCACCTTTTGAAACAATATCGGATCATATTCTGTAACATCCGCATTATCTCCTGTAATTGCTGAGTTATTATAAAGGCAATCAATCTTTCCATAAGCTGCTAAGGTTTGATCTACGATATTTTTGCAGTCTGCTTCAACTGAAACGTCTGACCGCACAAACAGCGCTTCTCCACCTAAAGCTTTGATTTCTTCGACTGTGTTAGCGCCAGCATCTGATCGATTGGCAACTACTACAGTACCACCCTCTCTTGCTACTCTCAATGCTGTAGCTTTTCCGATTCCGGTACCAGCACCCGTAATAATAACTACTTTGTTTTCAAATCTGTTGCTACTCATTATGCGCACCACTTTCTTATGTCTTTTTCAGGAAGAGGATTTGAACCTCATAGACCCTAATGTCACCTGATACAATGTGGATTGGAACATTTTTGCAGAAAAATCGACAAAATTATCCTCTATATGACAACTTTATTGTATTTAATTGTATATAGCAATCAATATTTTAATCTACTTTTCCAACAATTGAGAATTTGGTTTTGATCTTCATAAAAAATACACCCCTTAGAATTTCATCAGATAAACCAGAAGTTTTATCCAATGTTAGTCTAAGAGGTGTAATAAACCTCTACCTAACTCCACGAACTGGGACGTCGATTCGAACTTGACCTCCACCCGTCAGGGGAGAATTGCTAATATGCAGACTGCCCTGATGCTGCCTGACAATGGTGTCGGCAATATAAAGTCCCAATCCATAGTGACTTTTGGAGGTACGGCTACTGTCCCCTCGATAAAACTGCTTAACTGCTGATTGGAGTCCCTCACTCGTAAATCCTGATCCACTGTCTGCTACCGTTATACTCCACCGATCTTGTTTTGCCTCAACCTGCAAATAAATCACACTCTCATACGGGGAATACTCTACCGCATTAGCGAGCACATTCATCACAGCCCGATGAAGTAGCTCATTGTCTATCAACACCTCAGGGGGCAGATCATTGTCTTGGTGGAATTCTATCTGAAGACGCTTAGGGACAACCAACGCATCTAACTGCATACGAATTTGCTGGATAAAGGCATCCGTTGCAACCCATTTAGAGCGGGGAGAAATTTGTTTTCTTGTATTAGAAATCTCAATAAGTGTTGCCATGTATTGTTCGATTTGATCTGCATTTTTGGAAATATACCCTATATATTCTTGCTGATTCTCTGCTAAATCTGAGTCTATCAGCAAATCTGCATTTCCTTGAATAATCGTAAGAGGAGTCTTAATGTCGTGGGCAAGCGCAGAAATCTGCTCTTTTTTCATTTGTTCCAGATTCCATTGCTGTTCTAGTGACTTTTTCAATTCCTCTCTCAGCTGTTCCAGGGATGATAGCACCTCATCAATTTCACTGACCCCAGAAAACACGACAGTAAAATCCAAATTTTTAGCTTCAATGTGATGTGCAGCTTCCTGCAAGGAAGCCATTTTTTGACTCAGTCTTCGAGCGAAAAATCCAGAAATCAGAATAACTTCCAGTAACATCAGAACTACAAAAAACAGCAATAGCGTTAATTGCGGATTAGGCAGCGTGTTATGCAGAAAATTTGAGGTGAACTGCGGTACAATTGCATATTGCAGTACGATAACCTCATGCTCCCGCTCAATCACATCGGTGCAGTTTGTACCCATAAGATTACAACTGCTTTGATTCTTCTGCAATATATCTAGAGCACGTTCTTTAGGAATATTTCCTGAAATATAGTTCTTTTGCTGATCCAATACCGCATATTCCGCTCCCCAAGGGATCATTTCTTCCGTAATTTGTGGCGCACGCTGCAAAACATCCCAAGACTTTGCAATGGATTGCTCGGTATGGTTTGCTGGAACAATCATTCCATACTGCATTAAGAGAGTAAATACCCCTAAACACAGAAATGCCAATAATAGAGTACACGCACCTAATGATAATAAATATTGAATGAAGACTGTACGGAGCCGTATTCGTTTCACACCCATTTGTAACCTATCCCCCAAACGGTTTCAATCGGTGAAACCTCCCTCGCACTCAGCTTATTGCGGATATTTTTCACATGTTCTGTAATAGTTGAGCTATCGCTTTCTCTGTCATAGCCATAAACCGATTCATAAATTTGTTCTTTGGAAAAAACCTGACCTTTATTTCTAGCAAGAAATTCACATATCTGATATTCACTTTTAGTGAGATTTATTTTCTCTTTATCAACAAAAATCTCCTTTGCCGAGAGATTGAATTTCACTCCAGATGCGCTTAACATATGATTTTTCTCTCGATTTTCACGCCGCAAATGAGCGTTCACCCGAGCCTTCAACTCGCCTGCACGAAAAGGCTTCACGATATAGTCGTCTGCACCTACACTAAGTCCAAACATAATATCCGTTTCCATTGATTTAGCTGTAAGAAACAGAATCGGACAGTCTACGATATCCCTGATTTGAGTACAGAGCTCAAAACCATCGATATCTGGCATCATCACGTCCAACAGGATTAAATCAAATGTCGAGTACTCATTCAAAGGCATATGTCGTGCACTTGTTTTTATCGTAACCCTATGGTGATCTTTGCTAAGAATATTATTTACTAGCGCCAAAATATCAGGTTCATCATCTATTATTAAAATATTAGCCAGTGACCTCACTCCTATTTATTCATATGATTTCCTACCCTGAAAGTAATGAAACCATATCAAGCCTAACACTGCCATTACCATTGTACTAATAAGTATAGCAGGTACGGAATGAATAAGTTGCAGCTTCAATACTTCCGTTTCAATGAGCCCGTTGGGTTGTGCATAAAATAAGGGAAGTTGAATCATCCGCATCGACCAGGCCCACGGTATGTATAACCACACTTTATCTCCTACAATTGTTCCACCTACGATGGCTGCAATTAGCGTACCTGCACTACCCACCGTTAGAGAAAGTCCCATGCCTCCAGCATAACTTAAGATGAGATGAAAGATCATTAAGATTAGAGCAGTGCCTACTACCCAACAAGCTCCTTGCCAGAATATTAGATATTGTATCCGCTCTATATGCAAAATTTTTTTCATGCCCAGTATTAGAATTGATGTTGAACCGAATACGATCCATATCATCGCCAAGATTATGAACCCTAGTTTTCTTATATAACACTTCGGACGTGAAAGAGCACTTAATAGATTATAGAATCCCCCTGCCCCCTCCTCTAAACCACTCATTAAAGCAGAGAATAATCCTATCCCAACAGGCAACCCAAAGGCTAGTAATGAAAAATAACCATCATAGATGTGAAGCTGATCCGCACGCTGTGAAAAATACCAAAGTACCATCATCGGATATAGAACAGGAACAAGGAATATCAACCAACGAATTGCAGTGTGCTTAGTCATCAACCATTCAGCTTGTAATAGTCGGAGTATCACCATCTCTATCGCACCTCTCTTCTACTAAACCAGCAGCTAGTTAAGGTGAGGGTTACCAAAAAGAATACAAGCGACACCACAATTCCAGGTAAAATAATCGAAGAGTCTCTTAGAGCATCCTGTGCTGAAAGAGCCACACCATTGGGACGCACACCAACAATCGGACACATTAACCTTAAAGCCCAACTCCACGGAACATAAATCCATGAAGGTTGATCCGCTGCTAGTACACTCACAATCATCCCAAACAGACCTGCAAGAATAGATACTACCGCCCCAAATTGTTCGGCTAAGAATAGATAGATTGGAATCATCCCCAAAGAGGTCAACCAAACAACAATAGCGGCTGTTGTAATTTCAGATAAGGGTGCTGCACCCAAAGGAAACAAAAGACCAGATAGGTACATTACTGCAATAAGGAGCAGCGAAGACAGCAGCAAATAATATGACACCACAATTATTTTACTGAGCCAAAGTTTAGCGATACTAATTCCGTGACTGCTTAAGCTACGGTACCCTCCAGCCTTACGATCCTTGTTATTCGATAGTGTAGACAACAAAGCAGATCCTATGGTCATGAATAACAGCGGCCACCAATTAAATACCATTTCCATAAAATAGTGGTCTTCCGTTTGCAGGTTCTGTTGTGTGAAAAATGAAAATAGAAGAAAAAACAGTGGCACCGCAACAATCAATTTTCGCGAAAATGTTCGTTTGAATTTAAGATTTTCGGATAACAGATAGTGGATCATCTTGTTACCTCCTGTCTGTTCCGAGTCACGACTTCCATGAACAATTTCTCCAAATCATCACCAGGATATATTGCATTCTGATACCCTAGAACACCATTACTAATGATTCCAATATGATCGGCAATTTGCTCCACCTCATGTAGAATATGACTCGATAAAATGACTGTAATCCCTTGTGCAGGAAATGAGCGTATAAGCTCACGTAATTCCTGAATCCCAATGGGATCAAGCCCATTTGTCGGTTCATCCAGAATCAAGAGTCTAGGTTGATTTAACAAGGCGATCGCAATCCCGAGACGTTGCTTCATGCCCATAGAGAATTGTCCCGCTCTTTTTTTGCCTGTTGTTGTTAAATCAACAATTTCAAGAACTTCCCGAATCCGAGAATCCGGTAAGTTTAATATTGTCGTATGTACCTTCAAATTTTGGGCAGCAGTCAAATTCCCGTAAAGTGGCGGGGACTCAATCAGCGCTCCAATGTGTAGTAAATCCTTACGTGTCCATGGATGACCGTCAAATAAAATTTGTCCTGACGTCGCTCGAAGAATCCCTGTTATCATTTTTAGAGTCGTCGATTTACCTGCGCCGTTTGGGCCTAGCATTCCATAAATCGAATTAGTTTTTACGGTTATGCTGATATCATTAACCGCACACTGCCCCCTAAAATTCTTGCATAAATTATTAGTTTGTAAAATATATTCTCCCATCCTATATCATCCTCTCATTTGCTATACGTTGATCATATATAGCAAATCTAAGGACTTTATAAGGTTTTACTGAGCTCAAATTATACGGGATTATAACGAGCATAAAAAAAAGCTCGGTTCAAATTTAACGTTGAACCGAGCCTGTTGAATTTTTATCATCATGCTCTGCGAATTGTAAATTCAAAATCCATATCTAAGGATGGATTGATTTGATATTCATCAAGAACTGGAGCTCCCCAGCTGTCATCCCCGCCTACGCCCATTTGACGTCCAGCAATGGTAACAACGGTATAGTGAACGTTCGGCAGCTCATAATGATGTGTCGCATTCTCCAGCTCCATTGCCGAGTAAGGCGAGATATTGGCTTCAACAGGGGCTGTAGCGGGTGCCGATATTATAATGCCTTGACCATAATCGTTCTTAATGGATACTTCGCGCACACCTGTGCGGTTGCCCGATTCCTGCGGCACCAAATAGGACGACACATTATCCACCGCATGATTCTGGAAGCGACACAATCTTGCTCCACACGCACGGTCGATATAATTTTCTTCCGGCCCATTTGCATACCAATTCAGCTGGTGATAATCCGCTGGCACCTTAAAGCTTAAAGCGAAGAGTGGAAGCTTTGGTAAACCCGCTGCTCCATGGTAGCTTGATTTCACCTGTATGCTTCCATCGGAGAACACTGTGTAAGTTACACGTACACGTCCCTCCTCTGATACACTAAGCTTATACACGTAAGTCACGGTCGCACGATCTTTCTCCTCCACGAGCTCGAAGCTTAACGTTCTACGGGTCAAGCTTGCTGCATACCAAGGGGAAGAGTCGAAATGCATTCCTGCCCCCTTATCATTGTCTGTCATTGCTCTCCAGAAGAGTGGTGCCGGCGGTGAAGAGATCATTTCCTGTCCTGAATATTTAACAGAAATTAATGTGCCCGCCTGCTTTGAGAACATTACGGAGAAGTCACGACCATGTACACCAATATTCACATCTCCTTCAACCACGCGAAAATCATTCACGACAGATGTTATTTTAGCATCTGTTAAAGACTCCTCGGCTGACGTATTGGCCACTTGAAAAACATGCTGGCCAAAAGCGATTTCATAACCGCTATTCGCCCATAATGAATCTTCCTTCAGGACAAGTGAAACATCCAAGCTATACTCGCCAGACTGATTCTTGATATCGGGTAGATCAACTTCTACATATTTTTCCTCGCCTGGATTAACCTGAGCGAATACAGTTCCACGCTGGATGACCCTACCCTCATAGTTCAGAGCGTATTGTAATTCATAAGCATCCAAGCCCACAAATAAGTTTTCATTTCTGATTGTAAAACCCTGACTGTCCGGGAGCAGCTTGACGTTCTGATACAGAAATTTCACTTCCTGCATTTTTGGCGACCATCTCCGATCCGCATACACAATTCCGTTACCGGAGAAGTTGTAATCGGTTGAACGGTCATCAAAGTCTCCTCCATAAGCCATGAAGGGCTTACCGTATCGATCATTTTTTATAATCACCTGATCCATATAATCCCAGATAAATCCACCCTGATACATTGGATACTTCTGTTCTAGCTCTGTGTATTTATGCAGTCCCCCGACGGAATTACCCATCGCATGCATGTATTCACAGCTAATATATGGCTTTAACGGATCTTCTGTTAAATATCTTTCAATATCTGCCGCTTTCGCATACATGCGGCTTTCCATATCGCTCGAATCATCATATTCACGGTTATGGAACACCCCTTCATAATGAACCAAACGAGTAGGATCCTTCTCTCGAAAATAATTGGCTACGTTCAAAATTACTTCTCCTGCAAAAGATTCGTTCCCACAGGACCAAATTAGAATGGAGGGATGGTTTTTGTCTCTCTCTACCATGGAAATCGCACGATCCATCACGATATCCTGCCATTCAGGCTTATTGCCGGGGATGTTCCAAGACGGCTCAACTGCCCCCATTTTCTGCCATGATCCATGCGACTCTAAATTCATCTCGTCAATGACATAGACTCCGTATTCATCACACAACTCATACCAGAGCGTCATATTCGGATAGTGCGATGTCCGCACAGCGTTGATGTTCGCCTGCTTTAAGGTTTTTATGTCCCATAGCATATCTTCTTTTGTAATGCTGCGTCCAAAGCGCGGATTAAACTCATGTCGGTTGACACCTTTAAATACAATACGTTTGCCGTTTAAGTGCATAATCTTATCTATCATTTCGAATTTCCGAAAACCAATTTTTTGCGGCACAACTTCTACAAGATCCCCGGATGCGTTGTAAACAGAGACGTAAAGGGTATACAGATTAGGAGCTTCTGCGCTCCACAGCTGCACCTTTGTTGCCGCAAGCGTAAGCGAAAGGGAATCTCCTGAAACTTCACTTTCCCCACTAGCTACAAGATTACCTGCTCTATCCTTTAGCTCAAGGAGCACTTTTGAGGCAGAATTACCTATCAATTGCATGACAGCCGTCAGCGTTCCTTGCTCAAACTTTTCATCCAAATCGGTTTGAACGTGGAGATCCCGCACATGAACATCCGGCACGGTGTATAGATACACCTCACGAAAGATTCCCGAAAAGCGCCAGAAGTCCTGATCCTCCAACCAACTCCCCGTGCTGCGCTGATAGACTTCGACCGCCAGCTTATTTTCACCTTCCGTCAAGTACGATGTTAAATCAAATTCACTCGGTGTAAAGCTATCTTCGCTATAGCCAACAAATTCCCCGTTTAACCATATATAAAAAGCCGATTCAACTCCTTGAAAAGATATATACACCGGACGTTGCTCCCAGCCCGCAGGAACTTCAAAATATTTGACATAGCTGCCTACAGGATTGTGGTCCTCAGAGATCATTGGAGGTCTAAGATGCTCATGACCGTCCCATGGATACATCGTATTCACGTACTGAGGCTGCCCATAACCCTGAAGTTGGATATGACCGGGAACTTTAATATCCTTCCAGCCTCTGCAAGACACGTTCTCCTTATAAAAATGAACCTGTCGTTCCATGGCATTTTGGGCATAGCTAAATTTCCAGCTGCCGTTCAGGCTGTGGCGCCAGGGCATTTCTCCAAGCGCTTCGGCTTCATTTTTCGTTTGGTAATATCGATGGTCAGAATGCGCGTGCACTCTGCCTATTGCATAAATGGAAGGGTCTGATAACCATTCCAGACTTGGAGTGAGGTTTCGTTCAACCTGCTGCTTCATCTATATTTCCTCCTCTATTCATAACATGATCGCTAACTTATTTAACCGAACCCGTCATCCCAGCTACAAATTGCTTTTGCATCATGAAAAACACTAGTGCTGTCGGCAAGGTTGTAATGACAATCGCAGACATGATCAGACCATAGTCAGGGGCATAACCTGAGCCTAGATTCGAGATAAGAAGAGGCACAGTCATATTTTCTGGTGATTGCAATACGATCAAAGGCCACAGATAATTGTTCCAGCTGTTTAAAAATGTGATAATCGCTGCGGCAGCGTAAGTTGATTTCATCGTTGGCATATAAATGCGGAAGAACAAACCAAATTCCGAAAGACCATCGATGCGCCCAGCCTCCATCATATCCTTAGGAAACATTTTTGTACTTTGACGAAAGAAGAAAATTAGAAATGCTGTTGTAAATGTCGGAAGAATGACCGCCGATGCTGTATCGATGCCCAGAAAAGGCACTACACTAGATACTTTTGCGAACATTTGAAATAGAGGTACCATGATCGCCGCAAATGGAATCATCATTGAAGCAAGTAAAATATTGAATACGATATCTTTACTCCGGCTGCGGTACATTTCAAAACCATATCCAGCCGCCGATGCGACTAGCAGTGAAAGCACAGTAGTCACCACAGAGATTTTTGCAGAGTTCCAGAGAGCCTGCCACATATCCACTGAACTAAATAGATTGTTTATATTTTTCACTAAATGTGCACCCGGCAACAATGTCCCTTTGGTTACATCAACCGACTGGTTCGTGGCGCTTATAACCATCCAGATAAATGGAAAGATAGAGATCAGCGCAGCGATGATTAGAAATACGTAAGTAAACATGCGTTTGGTTTTCATTATCTCTTATCCCCTCCTACTTTGTTCTGAATAAGCGTCAGAATGAGCACCATTACAACAATCGAATAGGAGACAGTTGCAGCATATCCAAAGTTAGGTGTGTATTCAAAGGAAAGGTTATAAATATATTGGGAAATCGACATGGTTGCATTGCCGGGTCCACCTTTCGTGATGTTAACCACCTCGTCAAACAACTGAAGGGTACCAATGGTCGATGTGATCGTCGTGAACAAGATAATCGGCTTCAATAGGGGAATTGTAATTTTGAAAAATTGTGTAAATGCACTCGCACCATCTATATGAGCAGCCTCATATATTGATTTGTCGACATTTTGCAGTGAGGACAAATAGAAAATCATATTATAGCCAGTAAAGCGCCAAGTGATAGCGATAATGATAGTGACTTTGGCCCAGAAGGGGTCAGTAATCCATTGAATCGGTTCGCTGATTAGATGCAGATTCACCAGAAATTTATTGACGATACCTTCGGCTCCAAACATGTACTTGAAAACAACGGAGTAGGCTACAAGTGAAGTTACCGTTGGCAGAAATATGGCCGTTCTGAAAAACCCTTTAAATTTCAGTCTTTCGTCATTTAGCAGCACAGCGATAAAGAGCGCCAGCACCAGCATAACTGGGACCTGAATAATCAAGTAAATAAAAGTGTTTTTGACGGCTGTAAGGAAAGTGGTGTCGCTAAACAGCCGAATATAGTTATCAAGGCCGGTAAAATGAAGATTGTTGCCTCTACCTGTCTTGAAGGATAGAATTAAGGCTTGAATCATTGGATAGAAATAGAAAATACTGATCATAATTACCGGCACAATAACGAATAACCAACCTGTCAGATGGATCAGCCGTTGACCCTTAGAGCTTTTATGTCTTTGAGAGCTTAGCCCTGGCTTTACATTTTCCACTCCACTTCACACCCTTCTGTCTGATTTATTAGAGATGAAAGCCCCTGCTACCCATCCTTCTGTAGAAATCCAATTTACAGGAGAAGTAGAAGCAAGGGCTTAGATTGTACAGCCTAAGTGTGATTAGCGAACTTGGGTATCTGCTTGCTTCTGGGCATCCTTCAGAACAGTATCTACATCTTTTCCACCAAGATAAGATTGCACTGCTACAACCATAATGTCCTCTATTGCGTAAGTGTTCATGCCGTAGTTGACGTTAGGAATTTGCTCGGTCCATGCCGCAAAATCTGATACAACCTTTTGACCTTTGAAAAATTCATCCGCTGCTGAATAAGCTTCTCCGCTTGCCGCAGCTTTTAAAGTGCCGATAACACCAACTTTTGTATTCAACGTCTGATACAAATCAGCATCAGAAGCAAATGTTTTTGCAAGGAACTCCGCAGCGGCTTCTTTACCATCTACATTCATTACATACCATGAGCTGCCCCCAAGGTTAGATGCATGGACGGAGCCTGCTGTTGCTGCCAGCTTAGGAAGTGGAGCTACTGCCCACTTACCGGATTGGGAAGCTTCGGCTTTAATTGAAGGGGTAATCCAGTTACCCGTCGGCACGGTTGCCACTTCACCACTATTAAATGCGCCTACAAATTGGCTCCAGTCTGAGTTAACTTTCACGATGCCGGAATCCATCATTTCTTTGTACAATACAAGTGCCTCTTTCAAAGCAGCGTTGTCTGCAATGGTCGGAGTCTGACCGTCTTCACCTGTATACCATGCACCCGCCGATTGAATCATGACCCGGATAAGTCCAAGATCATTGGGATCCAGTGTGATCATGCTTTTGCCGGTTTTTTCTTTTACAGCTTTACCGATCTCGATATATTGCTTCCAGTCGATATCCTGTAGTGCATCCAGGCTGTAGCCTGCTTGCTCAAGATAGTCTGTCCGTACATACATTCCAGTCACACCAGAATCAAACGGAACACCGTATTGCTTGCCGTCAACACTGGTCGGGCCAATCTTATAATCCGCAAAATCAGCGGCTTTTACAACATCAGTCAATTCATAAAAGGAATCCGGATACGCTTGTAAAAAGCTTTGCGCACGGTAATCCTCGATCAATACAATGTTAGGAAGACCCTTCGTAGATCCAGAGTTCAGCCCTGTGTTCAGCTTTTGCACGATATCAGCCTGCGCGTTCTCTACGACGTTTACCGTTATGTCTGGATTGACTTTCGCATAAGCTTCTTTGGCAACATTCATGGCTGCAATGTTAAACGCTGGGTCCCAAGCCCAAACTGTGATTTCTTGTGGCTTACTGCTACCTTCGCTTCCGGAGTTGCCCGTTTCGTTTTTCGTTCCACCTGAGGAACATGCCGAAAGTAGAACCACACTAGCCAGCATCACGGATAATAATTTTTTCACTTCGTAACCCCCTTGTTAATCTGTAAAATAATAAAGATGGAAGCGTTTTCTCTGCTACAATTCCATATTATCATTTTGTATTCGCTTTCTTTGGCAGTATCTTTGTTAGCTTTGGTGTTATTATTGGATTCTATTTTCCCTCTGAGATCGACGCTGGTACTAATTTTAGATTTTTGTAAATTTTTTAGCCTTTTAACAATGGAAGCGTAATTATGATCTTCGTACCTTCATTTCGTTTGCTTGTAATGTTAATACCGTAACTCTCTCCGTACAGCAATTTGATTCTGTCATCAACATTCCGTATACCGATCCCGGAGAACAATTGGCGTTTGTGCTTCGAGGCTGGCAACTGTTCTTCTTTCAGAAAATTAGGATCAAGGTCCATCCCGTCACCATTATCTACAACTTCGCATACAAGCTGATCTTCCTGAACGGCGATCATGATTAGAATTCTTCCCTCATCTTTAAGATTGAATGCATGAAAGAACGCATTTTCGATAAAAGGCTGCAGAATTAGCTTTGGCATATGATAATCCAAGCTTTCAGGCTCCACAAAATAATTCACGCGGATCTTCTCGCCGTACCTTACATGATTGATATATACATAATGCTTCAGCGATTCTAATTCCTGACTAACAGGTATAGTGGATTGAACATCACTGACAGTATTTTGCAGGAGTGAGATTAGCGAATTTATCGTGCCAGCTGCTTTTTCTTTGTTGCCCTGTTGCACCAGAAATTTGATAGAAGCCAGTGTATTGTATAAAAAATGGGGATTGATCTGCATTTGAAGAGCGGCCAGCTCCGCATTACGCTGCTGCTTCTGGGTCTCCATCAACCGATCAACATAATCATGTAGGGAATCAAGCATAAAATTAAAGGCATTGCCTAGCTCCTTAACTTCATAACTACTAGTGGCGACATCCACGTGGTTATCGAATCCCCCCTTAGGAATACTCGACATCTGTTCAACGAGTACACGCAGGGACTTCGTCATTTTCCTTGTAATCAAAAATACAATAATAAGCGAAATGGCTACGATAGCCATGATCGTCAACGACACTGCTTTGGCATTAACCATCTGCCCGGTCACAGCTTTTTTATCGATCAGATTCACCAAATAAACATCAAATTCAGGCAAGTATTCCGAGAATACTACCCGTTCATTCCCCATCACATAGACAGATTCTCCATTGTCTCCTGTGCTCTGTTCGTCAACTACTTCTTGAAGCAGCTGTTGATCGTTCAGTCCAATCAGCTCTGTCCTGTTGCTGGATACGATTTGCCCTTTTGCATTCAGCAACACAACATCATTACCTTCACTCGTAAAATTGGCATAGAAGGCCTTGAAATCGCTATCACGAATTGCAATGTACATAGTGCCATAGATACTGCCGGTCGAATGATCAAATAGAGCTTTAGAAGCCACTAACATGATCTCTTTCTTATGGGTTTGACCATCCTCTTTTTGATAAAGCTGGTACAGAATTTGCTGCGGATGAGCCACTGTCGCTTTCGTAATCGGGTGGTTCTTCAATTCTTCAGCAGTAGCAGACCAATACCAAGGGTCAGTTGAGTAACTTCTGCCATTCGCACCTACAATCATAATCCCCACATCAAAAGCACTTAGGTTGGAGCGGACTGCCCGCATGCTTTCTGTCATCTGGTAGGTTTTGATAGCGAGTGTCAATGAATCCGTCTCTCCCCCAGACAAATAGCTGCGGATGGCACCTTTCTGAGCTGTCATTGTAGCACCCGTAGCTACAACGTTGTTGTAGGACTCCAAGTTTGTCTTCATCTGATTTAGTAGTTTGCCATTCGTTATGCTGAAGGTCTTTAAGAATAAATTTTCTGACATACGGATGGTAATAGACAAAGTCAGCAGGGATACAGCAACAATGCTTATGAGGGTCACAAGAAAAAGCTTAAGAAATAGGCCCTGCTTTCTAATCTTGTTAATGATAGTTCCAATCATGGTCGCTCTACGTCCCGTCTTCGGTACTGGCTCGGAGAAATACCAGCCTGTTTCTTAAACACTTTAGTAAAATAACTCTGATCCGAATACCCCACACTAGCGCTGATATCAGAAATTGTTTTTTCCGTCGTCACGAGTAACTCCATGGCTTTCTCCAACCGGACCTTATTCAAATATTCATTAAATCCTTCACCATTCTGAGCAGTGAAATGGCTCGATAAATAAGAAGCGTTGAAATGAAACTGCCGTGCAACCCCAGTCAACGTGATGGGATCAGCGTAATGAGTCTGAATGTATTCAAGCAATCGGGTCATATTGGGATTGGTCGTTAGGTTCGTCTCACCAATCGCACGTTCAGCTTCGCGAATAAAGGCTTCAGCAACAGCAATTGCGTCTCCGGCATACATCGCTTCATCTATTTTTCGAAAGAAATCGTATTTGGATGCCTCCAAGCCTCCAGTCTCGTACTTCATTTTTCCAAGTGTGGTCGCTACGTTAAATATGAAATTCCCCAATAACGATTTGAATTCGAAAATATCGGTCCGATAATCCATCGAACGGAGATGAACATATTCCAGAAATCCAGTAAATGCCTTCTGGTATTGCTTACGTTTCAGTTGTTCCATTAATTCGCCCATATCATATTCCTGATAGGCTCTCGGAAGGCTGGGCAAATGATCGTTTTCAATTAAGCTTCGATCCGGCAAGTAGAAACTGTATCGTGTAAGCTTTAAATAATTGTCTCGATAAATCTCTCCCAGCTTATTAAAATCCGTAAAGCTTTGGCTGATAACGAAATGTGTTTCTCTCGCCCAATGATCCATTTCCGAGACCAGATATCGGAGCTCTATAACAAGCTCGTCCCACTGTTCCGGGTTTGCATTAAGCAAATAAATAACTGAATCATTGACAAACTTCAACCGAATAAACACTGTATCACCCAAAGGGAGCGTACTAAGCCCTTTTTCTATTTTCTGTGTGAAAGTTAACCTATCCCCAGAATCTTTAATATGTCTCATATCCGCTCCGAAGAAAGCGAATAGTGGGTGTGGAAACTTCGCATGAAGCAAAGCATGTTCAATCCCAGACTCATATCCGGTCATAACCTTCTCGATAACTAGCAAAATTTGCTTTTCGCCAGGTTCCGTTCCTTGATCGGACATCTCCATCCCTACCAATTTAGCAGTGGTTTTATTTAGGATGGATAACAAATAATCAGCTTCCAGCTTTGGCTTCAGAATGTAGTCCGCTACCCCACTTTGAAATGTGGATCGGACATAATCGTATTCACTGAAACTACTTAAGACGATTACTTCAATATGAGGGTATTTCTCCTTAACAATCTTAACCAGTTTCTCTCCGCCCATTATTGGCATAACAATATCTGTAATGATGATATGTGGGCTGACCTCATCCATCATATTTAGTGCTTCAAGACCGTTAGCAGCCTCACCAACAATTCGATACCCTTCATTCTCCCAATCCAAAAGATGTTTGATTCCTTGTCTTACTAGCATCTCGTCATCAACAATCATAATTTTGAATATTGGTTTCATTTCTTCCCCCTTGTAACCGTTTTCTTTCCATTTGTTAGTATACAATACATCCAACAAGGAGCAAGCTTCTAGACAAGTAAAGCCGTAAGCTTACTTAAAAATTGTTCATTCCAAATCATATGCCCCACTGACAAATATGGTCAACCTCTCATTTTTCATCCCATGAAATATTCTTAAATTTAAGGAAAAAACTTCTAGATGATGCAACAAAAAAAGCTGCGATATTTGCAGCTTCTTTGTTAATGAAACAATAATCCAAATAAATTATTTATTGGCTTATAGATAAAAATAATAAGAAACAGCGGACTGGGGATGTTCAATTTTAACAACGAGCAGAAGGTCGCACCAAGACCCAAAATCCAAAAAATAAAATATACGCTAAGATCACGCACTCGGCGCTTTCGCATTAATCTAGGCAAATCAAGTGCCATACAACCTACAGCAATCACCGAGAATAACAGTACTAGCATCTGACTTCACTCCTTGATTTTTTCAAGAAAAGAATTATCTGTGAGACCCACGCGGTTAATAACTGCTGAGGCTTTGTAATGGATGGGCAATGATTTAAGGTAATCGTCCCCCTTTTGTTGCTGCAGCTTTGCCCAAGCTTTAGGGCTGGCATGGTAGATCGATTGTCCGAATCCCATAATATCAACATTGAAACGATCATTTACATGCTCCACAGTTTTTTGCATCCGCTCTATAATCCGCTCCTCTGTTTCCTTTTCCAAACGTTTTATAGTGCTTTCCGATTCCAAATTTTCTACACTTTGCACTTCTTCAATATTGCAAAGCGTCTTAACACTAAGGTAAATATGCGGCTCCCCATTAATGATTTTCACTTTGCGTTTAGTTGTAGCCTGGATCGCTTCGATTACAATGGGCTTTCCGTCTTCCCCTGCGATCGGGCCAGAATGTGCGGTTACCTTATCGTTGATATAATTGTAACCAATCGTTTCTCCCTCGGTTAGCCAACCGATCAACTTGTCTTTTTTGAACACAGCTACAGTATGGTATTCCAATCTTGCCTTAGGCATTGTTCGCTCTACATTGCTTTTGTCCTCTCCATCTTTGGGATCGCCTATAATTTTCACTCCGGTTAGCACAGGATTCTCGCCTTCAGACAATAAATTCTCAATAAAATCATCCAGCGTGACAGCGACTGTTTTTGCTGAATCTTTATAAGAATTATCCAAGGAACTAAATAATTTGTTCGCTGGTAATTTATCCATAGGTGTAAGGACATTCAAGACATTGCTGGCGGTTGTATCTCTGGCAACCATAACGTAGAAATCCATCCGGGGTTCCCGACTTCTTTTAAATACATC
Source organism: Paenibacillus sp. FSL E2-0190 (assembly GCF_037992965.1). NCBI lineage: Bacteria > Bacillati > Bacillota > Bacilli > Caryophanales > Paenibacillaceae > Paenibacillus > Paenibacillus sp. FSL E2-0190. The sequence continues at coordinate 1,535,550 of NZ_CP150306.1, read as the reverse complement.
GAGTATCTCACCCACTCCGGTGCGGGCAAGCTCCTCCCCAATCACCAACACCCGGATATGACCGAGATAACTTGACCTAGAGCTATCCAGATTCAGCTTACGCAGCGCATCATAAAACGTAGGTACAGTAAATTTATATACAACCACTGGGACTCCACTGCCTCCCCCTCCTCCATTCGTTTGGGAGGAAATCGCAGATGGAATAACGACCTGCATCGAAACGGTATAACCTTTTTCTGCCTTGTCAATCCCTATCCCCAAGACAAAAGCTATCTCATTCAGCTCATTTCTTTCCCAACAGCCGCTTAGCACTAACGTAAATTGGAGGGCTATCATTAATCGAAGAACGCCTCTAACTAATTTTTTATTCATTTTGTTGGTTCCTTATCACTGGATGTGCTTTGACGAAACAGGTTCTGCGTCTTATTCTCAGCAGGCCTTGTCTTTAAAAACGGCCACGGAAAGCGAAAAATAGAGTCTTTTAAATCTTTGGAATTATACGGTCCGAGCGGACTCATATAAGGCATTCCGAAAGAACGCAGACTCGACAAATGCAATACGATGATGAAAATACCGAAGAGAATTCCATATAATCCGATAAATCCGGCCAAAGCTATAAGCACAAAACGGATCATCCGCGCAGCAATAGACATTCCTGTCTCCGGAATAACAAAACTAGAAATGGCTGTTAGCGATACAATAATGACCATTGCGGATGAAATAAAACCCGCTGCTACCGCGGCTTGTCCTATCACCAGCGTTCCGACAATGGAAATCGCCTGACCAATATTTTTGGGTATCCGCACCCCGGCCTCCCGCAAAATTTCATAAGTCATTTCCATGATCAGCGCCTCAATAAAAGCAGGAAAAGGAACACTCTCCCGCTGGGCAGCTAAACTGATTACAAGATTGGTCGGTATCATCTCTTGGTGATAAGTAGTAATCGCAACATACAATGAAGGGGCAAGCAAAGTAATAAAAAATGAAATAAAACGAACTAATCTCAGCAATGTTCCAATATCGGCCCTTTGGTAATAATCCTCAGCTGACTGGAAAAATGCCACAAAAAATGTGGGCACCAACAGTACAAAAGGAGTTCCATCAACAAGAATGGCCACTTTTCCTTCCAAAATACCCGCTGCAATCGTATCTGGACGATCACTGTTGTATACGGTAGGAAAAGGTGTAACTGCCGTCTCTTGAATAAACTCTTCAATATATCCACTCTCGAGAATACTGTCCGTATCTATTTTATTCAGACGGCGCTTTACCTCTTGCACCAGTTCCTTATTCGCGATGTTACTTAGATACATAATGGATACGCTGGTTTGAGTCACCCTTCCGATCTGAACGGTTTCCAGCCATAAATGGCTATCTTTGATTTTTCGCCGAACCAGTGCCGTATTCGTCCGTAAATTCTCAGTGAATCCTTCCATTGGACCCCGAACAACCGACTGTGAGCTAGGCTCCCCTACATTACGATCTTCCCAGCCTGGTAAGCCGATCCGCAGAGCGCTGGATAACCCGTCAAGCAGCAGCATTATATTACCGGACAATAAATGATGAATAAATTGGCTGTAATCGTCAATAACGGCTATATCGCCGGCTATTAATATCTGTTTCTTAATCATCTCAAACTTCTGCTCGGGAGAAAGCCCCCTCAGCTGTTCGTAAGGAATGTGTTCCTGCAAGGAATACAAAATTGAATTATGCAGCACCTGAGTATCCACAAGACCATCTATGTAAATCAAAGAAATATGAGTGTTCTCTTCTATCTGCAACTCTTTTATCACTACATCAGAGCTTTCACCCATCAATTGGTACAAATTAGCAATATTAACTTCCAACCGGCTTGATAATGTACCAATCTCCGTATCTTTCATGATGCAGCCTCCACTTCTCCATAGATAGATGAGTATAGTTTGATGTTAATTATGATAATTATTCCTTCGGATTAAAAAATCGGGATGGCATAATTCTGGTAACTACAACCATACTAAAACTAGTCCAATAAATTTGAGGGGGTATATGAGTTTGGAGAAAGATCGAATTAGTACCAATCAAATGATTATACTCGGGCTATTCACATTTATTGGGGATATGGCGCTTGTGTATCCGGCGTTAATGATATCAGGAGCGAAACAAGATGCATGGATTGCTGCTTTGATTAGTATTCCCTTGGGTCTAGTGACCATAAAACTGCTACTCTGCTTAGCAGACCTTGAGCCGAACAAGAATATTATCGAGCTTAGCCTACAAATTTTAGGGAAATGGATCGGATCTGCTGTAGCCTTGTTCTATTTAGTGTTCTTCCTGATTGCCGCCGCCACTTACATAAGAGAAATTGAAGATTTCATGTGTACACAGATTTACGAGAAAACACCCGGTGGGGTTATTCGTTTCATGGCCATTTTCCTGCTGGTATATGGGGTACGACTTGGCCTAGAAACCTTGGGCCGGGCAGCTCAGCTTTTTTTCCCTTTATTTGCAGTTTTTTTAATCGGTCTGCTGCTCCTGCTGACCCCCGATGTCAAAATGGAACGTTTATACCCCATCTTGAACACACCAGTACCGGACATGCTTCATACCTTGATGTATGGTGTTTTTTATCCTTTTGGCGAATTGTGCGTGTTTCTAATGATATATCCTTATGCTCAGAAAAATGGCAAAACAAGTCGGGATATTTTCATAGCCTTGATCATCGGAGCTCTGGGCCTTAACCTCATCTTATTGTTTTCCCTTACCGTTCTAGGTGTTTACGCTTCTGAACATCAATTTTATGCCGCTTATATTCTTGCTCAAAAAATTAATATTGCTAATTCTCTGCAACGTATTGAAGCGCTTATGGCTACAGCATGGATTATCAGCACATACTTCAAAACTGCAGTTTATTACTATGCTTTAACCTTAGGTACAGCCCAATTATTTAAACTCAAAAGCCACCGTCCTCTGATCATACCCACTGGATTTTTGTTATTCGGGATGTCACAGCTGATTGCCAAAGACATCATTTTCTATGTGAAGGAGATCCCCGCCTACTGGGTAGATTGGGATTTCACCTGTGCATTTGTTCTGCCGCTTATGTTGCTAGTTGTGTATAAATTTAAGAAACGCCACGCTTCTAAGGTTTAAACGACACTAGATTGTGAATAAGTGAAATTAAGATTGTAGATACGAATCCCGCTTAATGATCTAATTACGCTCCACTAAAATAATTGGGGAATTTCTCCCTGAAATTCACAAAGTGAATATTCCGCCGCCCAACCTAATGGCATAGAATACTTTGTGTGCGTAGCCCATAGTCTATTGGCTAAAGCAAGAATCCGCTTATAGCCTTTTTACTAAAAAAGAAGCTGCCTCATAAGTAGTATTCACTACTTTTAAGACAGCCTCTTTGTTCATAAGTTTCTTGTATGAAGTAACTCTATTCCTTCTTATCCAAAGAAAACGACGATGGAGTTACATCACTGACAGGTTCTTTTGCCACTTCAAAAGTGGATCCGCAGGCCGGACAAAAGCGTGCCTCGATCGCCACATTCCCACCGCATGCTTTGCAATGCTTTACATCGGACAACTCAGCTATTTGCTGAAGGTTCGTCTCAATCTCCGCCTTCAATTCGAGAATACGATTGATATTAGTCTCGATTTGCTCACTTGGCAGTGGTCCTGCACCTTGAGTTACGGCTTCAAATAACAGTTTGCCCATGACCTGATACTGCTGGTCAATATCATTTTGCTTACCGTTATTTTGCAGCTTCAACCGGTTAATCTCCACCACTGTTTTTGCTTTATTCCCAGCCTCGCTTACCCCTGCTTTTACTTTGTTAAAAAAACTCATATTCAGCCCCCAATTCCGTAGTAGTCATATATAAGCATATTTCGACACCGCCAGAAGTATTCCTTTCTTTATTGTACCTAACTTCGTCCATGGTTTGTAGCCTATAACCGATTTACTAACCCTTTCCCCGCCTTCCTGCGGGAACGAACCTCGACTCAGGTCTGGTATACAAAACCGCCTTCAGGCCGTTTTTTCGCATGCAAAAAGACATTAGAATGAGTACATAAGCAAACGGGTTGCAGGATTCAATAACAATCACACCCATACGAGAGGAAGAAAACAATAAATGAAAAAATTATATCGTTCCCAAAGTGATCAGAAGATAAGTGGTTTGTGCGGAGGTCTTGCTCGTTGGTCTGGTATTGATGCTACAGTAATCCGTCTTGTTGCTGTTGCCGCAGCATTGTTCAGCTTCGGAACAGTACTTATCTTCTACGTCATCGCTAGTATCATCGTTCCTAAAGAACCTTTTAACAGCTTTTCAGATGGACATGATTTCTATTAATTAATCGTCGTTTAATACAAGCCAGCCCTAATATAGCCATAAAAAAGGAGAGATAGAACATGAGTCTATTAAAAAGAATTTCCACAATTACTAAAGCAGCCCTACACGAAGGTCTAAATAAATTAGAAAACCCGGTATTGCTGACAGGTCAGTATTTACGTGATCTTGAAAATGATATTGCTAAGGCGGAACGCAATGAGCGTGATTTACAAGTAACAGCCAGTGTGTTGGAACGCCGCAAGCAAGAATATACTCAGTTAGTAGAGCAAAGTGAAGCCGAAGCCGTTCAAGCAGTTGAGCAAGGAAATGAAGAAAGAGCTCGCCTGGCACTCATAGCCAAGTTACGGTACGTGGAACAGCTGGAAGAGTCCATAAATAGCCAAGTACAAACTAAGCAATCCCTGGCAGAGCTTGAGATCAATATCGCTAGAGCTAAAGAAGAGCGTGAACATCTCAAAGCGAAAAGAACTGAGCTTATCGCTCGCGCTCAACAAGCCACAGAAACACTCCACTCAGCTCCACGTAGTTCTACGAAAGGTCTAAATGTAGGATCAGCTTCACAAGGCTTCGAACGTATGGAAGAGAAGATTTTCGAGTGGGAAGCATTGGCGGAAAACTCCAAAAATAAATTCAATACAGGCACAGGAATAAGTCCTTCCATCGATCCTAACCTGCGTAGCGCTGTTGACATCGAAATCGAGCGAATCCGCAACCGTAAAACTAACACTGAAGTAAACACTGAGAAAAAATAAATAGACAACAAACCCCTTATTACTCAGCTATTGTGCTGAATAAGGGGTTTGTTTTTTACTTCTTTTCATCCCGCGAATCCATTTTTTCGTTTCCGGATCCACGCGATAAGACTCCGTGATTTTCTGCAAAGCCTTGTTGTAAGTGAAATCATCTAAGCTGTTGTTTCTCAAATAACTCATCGTAGGCTCTGGCAATTTCACATAACAAATCGAAAGCGCCCAAGAAACCGCCATTTTTACATAATAGCCTTCATGACTGACCTTATCGAGCAATGGTAAAATCCGGCTGATATACGTTTCTTCAATAAAGAAATTAAGCAGCATTACCACAGCAAATCGGATCTCATATTCTTTATCTGATGATAAGTACGGCATTATAAACTCCCATACCCGTTCTTTATTCTTTACGGTAAACTTCAGGCCTGTGCAAAAGCTATCGCAAACCGACCAGTTATCGATTCTGGGAATAAAGTCAGCGATATAACGTAGGATTTCTTCAAGATCTGTCTTCACGTAGCCAAGCACCATACCTTGCAGCATCACTTCTTCAAAATAATCTGTCTCGGCATGCTCCAAATAGGCTCTCCAATCACCCTTTGCAATGATTTTGGCAAGCTTGCGCAGTTCCGGTAGCCTGACGCCTATAACATTATCTATCGTCGGAATTAAGGCCGCAGAAAACTTTTGGTAGTCCACATCTGCCAAATTCAATAGCTGTTCTCTTATTGTTTTTTCCATAGTAGTACTCCTTACCCGTCCATTATTCAAATGAAATTTCCCATAAATATATAGAAGCCACAGAACCCAAAGGAGAATAGTTTAGCCGGTATTGTTCAAATTGATCTTTGGTAAGCTTATCAAGTCCATACAGCTTCATCATCCCCCGACGAATCGCAATATCTCCCCAGCTGACCACATCCCGTCGTTCCATAGAATGGATTAACATCATTTCTGCCGTCCACTTGCCAATGCCCTTTAACGTCATAAGTTTTTGTATAACCTCTTGATCTGATAACCCAGGCAATTCCTCCAGCTTAAAATCACCCTGAGCGACCAAATTGGAAATCTCATGGATACATAGTGCCTTTTTCATCGTCATCCCACAGCTTTGAATCTCATCCGCCGTATGTAAGGCTAACTGCTGCGGAGTGATGTCTCCGAACTGAGCCAACATTCTGTTCCAAATGGTCCGAACCGCTTTTACTGAAATAAGCTGTCCTACTATAGCATAGATAAGCGCAGCAAAAAGATCCGGTATAATTACACGTTCCACTCTGCCCATCCGTGCCATAGCTGCGCCAAGTACTGGATCCACACTTCGGAGATAATCTATGTCTTCTTGCCCATAATCAAAAAACTTAGTAACTACGCTGCTCAAAGTGTTTCCTCCCGTATCTGATAGTGATGACCCTAATCCTAATATACAATACCTATTTGGCAGTGTACGGATTGTTGAATAGAATAGCAAGATAGCGAAACTAAAAAAAGCCATAAGACCTCCTAAGATAGGTGGTTATGGCCTATTGTAGCGCACAGGCTTATTCATTCTCAGTAATGTATTTTTATGCTCGCAGGATTCTTTTTTCTTTCGCTGCGCTTAGCCACAAGGGGAATTCATTCAGCAGCTGATCATACAGATCTTCATCAGTCACCTTTTCAATGTGGTCCAGATGAATAAAATTGGCGTTATCCACCAAACGGCCCTTCATCGTATCAAGTTGCTTCAATACTTCAAAATCCGAGTTACCGATTCCGACAAACTGCCAGAAAATCGGTTGGACCGAAGCTGCCATAATCACATTTTTAGTGGATTTCACTACACCACCATCGTTAATAAATATGATAAATACTGGTGTAGAATCGGGTTCTTCCTCCGTATATTTTTTAATGATATCCTCCATTACTGGCGGTTCATTATTGCGGCCAAACTTATGAATGGTACGATTATTTAAAATATGTGTAAACACATATCTTCCTAAATCCTGCTCTGTCACAGGTGGCAACCGGCTAAACTCCGTATCGTACACCCAAACATCTAACGATTGGTTATCATCAAATTTGCAGGCAACGGCTAATATACGCTCAACTACTTCTTGAACGGTTCCATTATTATAGAGATTTCTCATAGATCCTGTAATATCCAGGACAACGCCTACCCTTGCAATGACTCCTGTCAGATTCTTTTTTTCTAAGGTAATCTGAACAATTTTTTTACGTAAATCAATAGAGGACAGTACATTCTTCTCTTCATAACGGATCGTCTCTAAAGGTAGGGTTAACTCAGCTGTGGCCGCTACCTCAGGGTTCCCTTCCTCTTCTTCAATAACGAGCCCATAGTTTGTACATAACGCAGCCAATCCTCCCTCAAAGCCACTACCAATCGCACTGAATTTCCACTCTGGGCCATAGCGATATAGCTCTCCAACCACAATAGCTGTCTCCGTCGACAGGTCAGAGCCATACTCGAAAACGAATAATTCCTCACCGCTAGCAGCATCCACTAAGCGTAGATAAGGAGAGGTTACTTGCTTCATAGAGTGTCCTAATTTTTCTCCTTCATAGATCGTTAAAGTTAAAGCTATTCTAGTAATATCCTTAGGAAGTTGAGAAAATGTAATGGCGATAGCTTCTTTATCCCCTTGTTGTAAGACAGAATGAGTTACAGCTTCGTCTATAGACAACGGATTACCATAAAAGATAAAGTTCTCATCGCGTTCGCAACGGTTCTGCTCTGACAGTAAAAAAGCAGCAGAGTCTATGCCAATTCTAGTATCAGCAGTCATCCACCCAAATTTCAGCAAAAGCTTGTTCACGTTTCTCCCTTTCGTAATATCCACCTTTTGCCCCTTTATAAGCCGCACTCTATCATCTCCTTATTTTTACTGAACAGCTCATTGTGATTCACTAGATTGTATTTATCATTTTACTACTTTAATATGAAACGTATATATGATAGATAAGGAGCTTTACGAATGGACTTTATAGCAATTGACTTTGAGACCGCGAACTCCAGTCGATCCAGCGCATGTGCCTTGGGACTTGTGGAAGTTAAAGCTGGAAATATAACCGCAGAGCATTCTTGGCTAATTGACCCGCAGCAGCGGTTTGATGGCATGAACATTTCGATACACGGCATCACGCCATCAATGGTAATCGGGCAACCTACTTTTCAAGAGCTGTGGCCAACCGTTGAACCGTTACTACACGGACAAATCGTCGTGGCGCATAATGCTGCTTTTGATATGAGTGTCCTGCGTTATTGTCTCGATGGAATGTCCCTGAGCTACCCAAGCTTTCAATACTTATGTACCTATTTATTAGGCAAAAAAATGCTGCCCGACCTGCCCTCCCATAAACTTAATGTAGTCTCCGAGTTTTTCGGCATTACGCTAAAGCACCATGATGCCTTAGATGACGCACGCGCAGCCGCTGCAATTCTAGTAAAACTTATGGAGCAGGAGGAGCACTATGATCCTCTATTGCTCTCTGCCAGTCAAGGATATACTAGCGGAACGATGTTTGCAGGCGGGTATACCCCATTTTCCACTCGCGCGAAAAAGCCTGCTAAGAAACAAGGCACTAAACATAAACCCTCCATTTATAGCAGCCGCGCCACTTTGTCCAAATAACCAAAGAACATCAAAAACCCCCAACCAGCTGCTTTCTGCTGATTGGGGGTTTGGTTTTACAGGGTATCTCTTAAATCTTCAAACGATACACAGCCTTATTCTCTAGACCTCTGATGAACGGTGTCCATTCCTCGGTCTCCGGTGTGGTATCCAAAGCATCCTCCACCATTTGCAGCTTCGCATCCATCGCATCGATATGATGCAGAGCGACTGCCTCAGCTGTCTGTGGCTGAACAGGACTACCCCATTCGCCCAAATTATGATGTGACAATACGAGATGCTGTAACGCCATAACCTTTTCCGAATTCAAATCAATATCTAAACGGATAGCCGCTTCCGTGATCCAGTTAGACGCCATCGAGATATGGCCAATCAACTTGCCCTGAACGCTGTATTCCGAGACAATCCCAAGCTGGGAGACCATCTCCTCCGGCTTCGCGATATCATGCAGAATGATTCCTGCCTTCATTAGATCTGGATTCAAGAACGGACGCTGCTTGCACAGAAAATCACCAATCTCCAGCATACGCACCATATGATAAGCAAGTCCGGCAAAATAAGCATGATGATGTGTTTTGGCTGCCGGATAATGCATCAATTTCTCTTCCACTTTACCCACACAAAAAGAGACAATCGAAGCAATTTCCGGATCTGAAATACTTGCCATAACCCCTTTAATCGTATGAATAAGGTCTACTGGACGAATTGGGGCAGAACGGATGAAATCCGTAAGTGCAACACCATCCTCATCGTTAACCAACCTGATTTTAGTAATTTTTATTTGTAATTTCTCACGATAAGTATGAGCAATCCCGCGTACCTTCACAAGCGCCATAGGAAAAAAAGTTTCTTTATCGGTTGTGCTGGCATCCCAATATTTCGCAGATAATTGTCCAGTGGAATCCCCCAGAACGATGTCAAAATAATCTTTTGGAGGAGTGCCGTTCGTTTGTTTAATTGCCAGCTCTCTTAAAAGATAAAAGCCAACAAATTCATCTTGTGGAGCGAGCTGTTTAATTTGTGTCATGTTGGAGCCTCCTATTAATAACAGGCTTTTGGCCTGCTCTCTATATTAAACTTTAGACACTCACCTCCAAAATCCCTTTAAATCACTATACGATCTATTTTCATATTTATGTACAAGCCAAGAATATTTGAAAAAGGAGGCTACTCCCCGGCCATATTCTGGCACTGGAATATCCTCCTTTTATTATAAAACGATAATTATTTACCAGCCGATTCAAGCGCTGATTTAATAGCTTCTACCGCTTTAGCGGATATTTCTTTCTCTGCATCATTTTTTCCGAAGGCTGCTGGACGGTAACCATATTTGTGCAGGCTGTATCCGGTCGATGTCGACTCGATTTCACCTTTCACTGCCAGCTCCGCGTCCGTTAACTGATTGATTGTTCTTACACTTCCGTTTTTATCCAAATAATAAACAAGCATTTTGACAGGAACACCGTACTCTACATTCACCATAACATTTACAAGCTTATCGGCACTTACACCAATGAAGATTCCATCGAAATAAGCCGCTTTATTAGCTTCTACAACCTCAGCTTTTCCGTATGCTCTATCCACCGCAGTCTTCAAAGCCACGCTGCTGCTGGTTGCACCAGACACAGCATCTACTTCCTGCACACCTTCTCTAGTCCCTGCTGCGAGGAAGCTAGCCGTCAACTGAGGAATTGCTTTTACCACCTCAGGGTAAGCAGCGTTCCCTCTATCTACAAGGTTCATTCCTACACGGTACAAGGCTACATTTACGATTTTGCCGTTACGCAGGGTAACGTCTGCTCTGTTCGTTCCTTTATCATAAGCATCACCAAATGCAGTAAAGGTTCCGTCTTTATAGGTTCCTTGGACTTTGGATGCATTGGTCAAAGCATCTGTCAGTGCTGCTTTAGCTGCTGCCGACAATGCTTCTTGGCCTGTAATATCGGCCATTTGTACACCTTTTTCTAACAGCCCGGATGTGAGTGTAGCTACCCATCCTTTTTGTTCTGCACTCATTTTATCGTCAGCAATCAGCTTGCCGTCAGCTCCAAACAGACTTACTTTAATGCCTGTTACCGCATCTGCATCAACATCAACTAGCAGCAGCACTTTAGATTGGTTATCTACTCCGGCAAATTTGCCGTCAAAATATTGACCTTCAGCAGGAACCTTCAGCGCTTTCTCAAATGCGCTTTCTACAGCTTGGTTCCAGCTGTGACTACTTTCCGTAGCTCCGGAAATTCCGTCAACCTTTTCATCATAGTTAGCGATATATGAACCATTCGCTAGCAGCTTAGCTGTCATAGGAGCATTTGCTTTTACTACTTCCGCATAAGCTGTTGCCCCTCTGTCAATCAGGTTGTTGCCAAGTCTAAACAGCTTCACATCAACCAACTTACCGTTGCGAATCACGATGTCAGCTCTTTCAACGCCAACACTTCTTGCCGTACCATAAGAGGAATAGAATCCGTCTACATAAGCAGATGTATTGTTGATTATTGCATTCTGCTCAGCATCCCAGAAAGCGTTAATCGCTGCTTTAAAGTCGGCTTCAAGACCTGCAACAGGCTGTGCCTCTGTTCCTTTGGCCAGCAAGGCTGGAGCTATAGCTGCAACCGCTGCCGCTTGCTCAGCTGTGTAAGCTTTCTCCTCAATGAAATCACCAGCGCTGTTCATAGGATACACTTTAACATCTGTGAGCTTGTTGGATTCGTAGGTCGCAAATACAGAATATTTACCTGTAGGATCTACGCCCATATGAACTCCATCAAAGTAAACTGCATTTGTATCTTTCACTGTTAGAGCTCTTTCAAACGCTCTATCTACAGACAATTTCCAGCCATTACTGGAGCGGGTAGCTCCCGAAACAGCATCAACTGCCGCTGCTCCATCTCTTGTTTTGCCAAGCAATCTATCCTTCATCAATCCATAAGCTTGCCATAAAGCACTATAATTGTTACGAGCATCTCTATCAATCAGCTTAGGACTGGTTCTCAAAAGCTCAATGCTAGTAATTTTACCATCTTTAATTTCGATCTTGGCACCTTCCGTGCCTTTGGAGTATGCATCGCCATAAGCTACGTAAACTCCATCTTGGTATACGTTTTCATTAACTGTAACAGGCTTTGCTGTAGCCACAGGCTTAACAGTTTCCGCTGGTACTACTGTCGCTGCTGGTGCAGCGGTTGCTTTTGGGGTTGCTACTGGTGCTGCTGTAGCTTTTGGGGTTGCTGCTGGTTTGGCTGTTGCCTTTGGTGTTGCTGTTGGTTTTGCCGTTGGCTTTGGCGTTGCTGTTGGTTTTGCCGTTGGCTTTGGTGTTGCTACTGGTTTTGCCGTTGCTTTTGGTGTTGCTGCTGGTTTTGCCGTGGGTTTTGCTGTTGGTTTTGCTGCCGGTGCATCCGCTTCTTCGGAGGCTGCCGATACTGCATCCACCTTCAAGTTTACAGCAGGCACATTAAGTGTGTAAGCAAACGGCGCTAACAATATAGCCGCGCTAACCGTTAAAGAAATTAGTTTTTTCAATGAAAATTCTCCTTTACCAAACCCCAGTGATATGTAGCTTTTTGTTAACCAAACCTTTTTCGTACGATGCCCCTTCTCTTCTTATGAAGCATAACTTCTCTCTTCATAAGAACTCATCCCCCCTCTCATGCCTTTACACGCTCGATTTTCAATAAAAAATAGCTTGAATCTATTTCATTTCTTCCTTTTAACACAAAGCTGTATAAAAGGTGAAATAATTCACATAAGTTACTATAAAAACACTTACACCCGTTTTCCATCAATTTCTGGTTTGATACTACCAGACCTTTCTGCGGTTCTTCTGTATCGAAAATCACACACCCTATAAGAAACATCACTATTTGCGATTAAATTTAATTTATACGCGCAAAGTGATCTCAATAACTGTGCATTCAAGGCTAGCTATGCTATTTTAGAACGATCTCTTATATGGGAAAGGAGTTCTGTGCTTTGAGCAAACAGCCACCTATTGGAGTTATACTCGCCCAAATCGGCACCCCTACTGCACCAACTGCAAAAGCTGTACGGCCTTATCTGAAACGTTTTTTATCAGATCGCCGAATCATAGATTATTCTCCTCTGCTGTGGCAGCCTTTGCTGCGAGGTGTCATTCTGCGTTCACGTCCACGCCGGTCCGCTGAGCTGTACAGTCAAATATGGACAACCGAAGGATCACCATTGCTCTTTCACTCTTTAGCTCAGCAATCTGGATTACAAGAACTGCTGGGTCCACGGTATCAGGTAGAGCTTGGATTGGCTTATAGCGAACCCAGCATGGAGCAAGCGATGGCGAAATTCGACACCGCCGGAGTTACCCGAATTATCATTGTGCCGCTGTTTCCGCAATATTCGTCCACGACTACCGCGTCCGTATTCGATCAGGCCAGCTTTGCAGCCTTAGGTCGCCAAAGCTCCACTGGACCTGTAACTAAACGTCTGATTCCGGCTCTAAGATTTATTGATGCCTACTATAATGAGCCCGGTTATATTTCAGCCTTGAAGTCACACCTACTGCGTCAAATGGAGATTCTGGGCAAAGAACCTGATTATTTTGTACTGACCTTCCATGGGATTCCCAAACGGTATGCGGATACCGGCGATCCCTACCCGCAGCAATGCATGGAAACCGCGCATCTTCTTGCTTCTGCTATGAATTGGGAGCCCGAACGCTGGCAGCTTAGTTTTCAATCACGTTTCGGACGAGAAGAATGGGTAGGACCCTCTACTGCGGATGTTCTGGGAGAGCTTGCCGGACGAGGAATACGTAAGCCTCTGATTTTTTCACCGGGTCTTGTGACCGATTGTCTGGAAACGCTGCATGAGCTAGCCATAGAAGGACGAGAACAATTCGAGGCTGGTGGAGGACAAGCAGAGGAATTTATGGCAATCCCCTGTTTGAATGACCATGAGGATTGGCTTGATTTTTTGGCTGAACATGTAGAAAAAAACGCCCAAGGATGGTAAATCAAAAAAAACCGTCTTGTCCACAGATCATTTCTGTTGCAGACAAGACGGTTATCTATATCAATTGTTAAGCATGAAGAATCGAAAGGATACTTATGCTGTAAGCTGCTTATATTTCGTAGTCAGTTCATGGAACCACTGCTTGTCCTGCAAGGTCAACGCAAAATCAATCAGCTCGGCAATCTCACTCGGCTGTAAATCTGCTGAGTCATTAAAGGATACTTCAGCCGTAGCTGTAGCTGCGCCATTCCCATCCTCTGCGTAATCATAAGAAAAACATAACTTAATGTCACTTTCCAGAAATTCATTACGAAGGAAATATAATACCTCACACATTAACACAGGTCTAACATGATCATCAAAGACACATTCCATAACCTTTGCCCAATATTGCTGGTTGTTGAGGTGTAACTTATCATTAGTTAAGAGATATTTCTCACCCTGAAAATCGGTGACAAATCTCAGTTCAAGCGGCTTCATCTTAAAAATAGTAGCAATTTGCTTCATGCTAATATTCAAAATATCTTGCGTTTCTAGTCTGATCATCTCTCCATGCACCTCGTCCCTCTTAGTTGGGTTATTCGAAACCTGCCATTATCTATAATTCTTTATATGCCATTAATGTAAAATTAACTCCATTAATTCACTTTAATTTTATCTAATTTAACATTATTATCGTCACCTGACTATGCTTTATTTATATTTTTTTAGGATTTCGCTCAGAAAAATGTTTCATTCTCTAAAAATCTGTTTAATATTATTGTTCATTACAATAAGATGTATAAAGATTACGCATCATGTGAAGCTTTTGCTTTCTTATATTTAAACAAAAAAAACTGTTCTGAAGGGTCATTACGACCTCAGAACAGTTTTTTGCATTAGGATTATACTTCAGTTAATTTACTTAAACAAACAATGGCACTAACTGTATTCCCTCGGGTGAAATCCGTACGAGTCCTTTATCTGTGATACGTAACGTTGGGATAACCGCCAAAGCAAGCAGCGATAAAGTCATAAACGCGTAATTCAAAGTACAGCCGGCATCATACAACGCTTTGCTGATCGCAGCTGATTTCTCAGCAGCAATTTCAAATGGCTCTGTAGACATTAGGCCTGCAATGGCCAACGGGAATAACGTTTCTCCACTAGATGTAATTACAGCGACCCCACCCTGAGCGTCCGCCACCGCGTTCGCAGCTTTGGCCATTAGCTCATTATCATTGCCGATGACGAGTACATTATGACTATCATGAGCAACAGTCATTGCGATAGCAGCCGGTTCTTTAAAACCGATGCCTTCCACAACAGCCACTGATTTATTTCCTGTTCCTTTATGCCGTTCGAGCACAGCGATTTTACATAGACCCTCTACAGCATTTACATCCAGCTGCCCTGCTACTACAGGTACCGAAACCATACGTTCAATGGTCTCCACATGATTTTCTCTTACTTTAATAACTCTTGTAGTAAGTTCCCCTGTTTCAATTGGAGCCGCGATAATAAAATCTTCGGCGGTAGGACGCTGCGGCAAATGAACCGAAGCCAAAACTTCCTCTGGATATGTGAATTTAGCAAGCTCTGCCGTCATCACACCGTTTTCGGCAACTAATACACCCGCGGCAATCGTAAGTACCACGTGAACATCGGCCAAATTCCCGTCCAGCAGAATAATATCCGCAAAAGAACCTGGAGTAATAGATCCGATATCCTGAGACAACCCAAAACGCTCTGCCGTATTAATAGTTGCCATTTGGAAGGCTGTTACTGGCTTCACGCCTTGAGCAATCGCATGGCGAACAACGAAATCCATATGACCTTCGTCCCGTAACGATTCCGAGCTGCGGTCGTCAGTAACCAGCATCATGCGACGCGGGTCAAGTCCACGCTCTGTATGAGCGGTGATGGTCTTGGCAACATCATGCCAAGCCGAGCCCCGGCGCATTTTGGCATACATCCCCAGTCGAACGCGCTCAATCACATCGTCTGCTGTAACACACTCATGATCACCAGTCACCCCTGCCGCAGCATACACTGGCAGTCTCCAGTCGCTGGAAGGCCATGTGAAATGACCGTCAACAAATCTGCCTGCCCGCAGCGTAGCTTGAATCTCTCCAAGCATTTTCTCATCGCCGTAAACAACGCCAGGGAAATTCATCACTTCGCCCAGAGCAATCACATCTTTGCCCCACGTAAAAGCTTCGGCAACTTCTTCAGGACCAATTGAGGCACCCGTTGTCTCGAATTCCGCACCTGCCGCAGGCACACAAGAAGCCACCTGCATGTAAGCAGCTAACGGCGTCCCCCGCATCTCATCCAGCATCAATTGAATACCCTTCAGCCCGAATACATTAGCAATCTCATGTGCATCAAAGAAACCACCTGTTGTGCCAAGCGGCAGAACAGCGCGGGAAAATTCAGTAACGGTTAGCTGGGTGCTCTCAATATGGCAGTGGCCATCGAGCAATCCCGGAGCTATATACTTGCCATTCGCATCAATAACTTGCGTTCCTTCGCCAATCATATGTGTCACATCTTTACCAACATAAGCAATTCGTCCACCTTGAACACCAACAGACATTCCTTCTAGAATTTCACCAGAGCATACGTTGACCAGCTTTCCACCTGTAATTACCAGTGTTGCCGGTTTATCGCCTCTTGCCGTAGCCACAAGCTCAGGTACACAATCTGCTAAAGGCTTTCTTGTAAAAGTTGTCATCTTCATCTCTCCCCCGTTAGTATCCAAGTGTTGTCTTGATGTAGTGAATAGATCCGTATCATAGAGGATTGCCTAACTATTAAGCCTAGGATAATATAGTTGCGCAGGTCTGTATTTGTAAGAAAAAACGGCTCAATCATCCCTGTAGATGATAGCCGTTTACTTATTCCCAAAGATTGTCCGAACCATCCGGACATGCCCCTGTTTTTACTCTCCCGCCATCCGCTCTATTCCAACGATTATCTTACTTTTGCCTCATATACGTCAAGTGCTGCCTGAACCCCAAACCCGCAAGGCCCCTTAAATCCATGACGCTGTAATGCGGCTTCCAGCGCTCCAAGCAGCCGCAACACGTTATTCTCACGACAGCTAAAACCCATCGTACCGATGCGCCAGATCCTTCCCTTTAACGGTCCAAAAGAACTGGCAATTTCAATTCCGAACCGCCCCAGCAGCAGCGAACGGACAGCTTCCCCATCTATCCCCTCAGGGATCAGCACACAGGTAACAACAGTAAGCTTGCAGGAAGGATCCCCGTATAGTTCTAAACCCATAGCTGTTAATCCAGCTACAAGTGCTTTTTCATGGAGGATATGTCTGGCGAATCGGGCATCCAGCCCTTCTTCAAGGGTAAGCCGCAAGCCCTCCCGCAGTGCATAAAGCATTGAGGTCATCTCTGTATGATGATTGAGACGTTGTGGACTCCAGTAATCCTGAAGCATGCTGAGATCGAAATAATTGCTGCGGACAAAAGATAAGTCACCTGGCTGGACATCACTTGTTCTAATCCCGCGTTCTACTCGTTTTCGGGTCATGAGCTTAGCTTCAGCACGATCATTATACGTTATCGGTGCCATTCCGGAAGGGACGGACAGGCATTTCTGTGTACCGCCAACGACGGCATCCAACATCCAAGCATCTGTCTCGACAGGAATGCCCCCAATGGTTGCAACTGCATCGACTATGAATAAAGTATCCATCCGGCGGCAAGCTCTACCAATTTCCGCGAGTGGCTGCACACGTCCTGTAGAGGTCTCCCCGTGAACCATTGCCACCACATGTGGCTTAAAAGTCTCCATAGCTGCTATCACTTCATCCGGCTCAAACACACTCCCCCATGGCTTTTCCAACACGAACACCTCAGCGCCACATCTTTCAGCAATCTCATGCAATAGATGTCCGAAGCGGCCAAAGATCGGAATCAGCACACGCTCACCCGGCAGGATCAAACTAACCATCACGGCTTCAATTCCAGCACGGGAGGTACCATCAATTGGGTAAGCCCATGAATTAGAAGTAGCAAACAGCTCCCGCAGCATTTCCATCGTTTCATTCATAATAGAGGTGAACTCTGGATCAAACTGACCCAGCACCGGAAAAGACATCGCCCGCAGTACACGCGGATCTACCTCGACCGGACCCGGAGTCATAATACAGCGTTGGGACGGCGACAAATCTTCGTAACGCTTCATGATGATCCTCCCTTAAAAGTTCGGCGAACTCTTATTAATAAGCTAACTCATATAACATCGCAGTCAGAACCTCAAGCCCAGCAACGAGCTGCTCAGGGGAAGTATACTCTTCCGGAGAATGGCTGATGCCAGCTCGGCTTGGCACAAATATCATCGCAGTAGGGCAACGCGGCGCAAACAGCTGGGCGTCATGTCCCGCTCCACTTACCATCATGCGGTACGTCTTCCCCTGTTGGCGGCAGATATTTTCCAGCATTGCAGATAGCTTCGTATCCATAGGTGCAGGGACTGTGTGGAGCACGGATGTAACCTCAAGAATCACCCCACGTTTAACAGCAATTTCATTACATTCCGCTAGAAGCTTCTGACAGAAACGTTCCAGTTCGTCCTCTTCACTATGGCGGATATCTAGTGTAAAAAGAACCTCACCCGGGATCACATTTGGCGTATTCGGATACACCTCAAGCTTACCCGAGGTTGCTACAAGAGGTTCACCAGCCGTTTTAGCAGAACTTTCAAGCACGTACAGCATTTCAACCGCACTAGCCAGTGCATCCTGCCGCATAAACATCGGTGTCGTGCCCGCATGATTAGCAATACCACTGACCTTGACCACATATCGTCTCTGGCCAACAATCCCCTGAACTACGCCTATCTGAGTGTCCGTCTTCTCCAGAATAATCCCCTGCTCGATGTGCAGTTCTACAAAAGCACCAATATCATTTCTGACTCCAGTCCGCTTAGAAGCTTTCTCCTCCGTTATGTCCTGTAAGAAGCTGGATTGTGCCATTGCTGCTTTTAACGTCACGCCCTCTGCATCCATACAGGTCTCGGCCTCGCTTCCGTCATACCTTTCCGTGACATGGCCCGAACCCCAATAAGCAAGCGGAAATCGGCTCCCCTCTTCTTCACAAAAAGATACGACCTCAAGCGTCCGCTGCGGCTGGCCAAAGTTCCTCTGCAAATCTTGAAGCGCAATCATAGCCGCAGTGATCCCATAGGCACCATCATATTTTCCGCCATTGACTACAGTATCGATATGCGATCCGGTTAAAATAACCTTTTGCTGCGGATTGCATCCACTCAATCGTCCATATACATTGCCAACCTTGTCTATGGAAACTTCTAAGCCGAGCCCAGCCATTTTTTCCTGCAAAAAAATCTGCGCCCGGGTCCATTCCTCCGTATATAGCAGTCTAGTAACTCCTGGCCCAGGTGTGCTGAATGCCGCCAGCTCCTCCAGCAGCTCCAGCAGTTTCTGAGTCGACGCTTGAACTCTGGAATCATTCATAGGCTGTACTGCTCCTTCCTAATTCGCAGCCACTGTCCACCTCCCTCACTGATCACTCCTTCTTCAGAGGTATAGATCACATTCCCGCGACAGATCGTAGCAACTACCTTGCAGGACAAAGTTCTTCCGATGTAGGGGCTGTGCTTGTGGCGATACAATAAATCCTCCGCAGTCAGCGTATAGGTTGTGCTTGGATTCAGCAGAACTAGATCGGCATCTAGACCTAGGGCTATAGCGCCTTTACGATGCTCTATTCCAAAACGTTTTGCGGGTTGCCCTGCGAGCAGACTGGAAATTAATGTAACATCCAACCCCCGCACATTCACGCCTTCATGGAACATAAGCTCCAGACTGCTCTGCGCACCCGAGATCCCACCCCAAGCTGCAAAAAAAGATAAGTCCGGCTTCACCTTCAATTCCGTTGGACAGGGGGAATGATCCGAAGCAATCAGATCGATTTTGCCTTGGGCCAGCATCTCCCATAACTTCTCCTGCTCCATCGCACTTCGCAGCGGAGGTGCACACTTCGCCACAGGGCCTAAAGCCTTCATATCATTTTCAGTGAGGACCAGATAATGTGGACAGGTTTCGGCCGAAACGTCCAGACCTCGAAGCTTAGCTTCATAGATTTTCTCAATGGCGGCGGCCGTGCTGATATGAACAAAATGCAACCGGCAGCCCGTACGTTCACTGTACAGTAGCGCCCTGGACACTGCCTCCAGCTCTGCTTCAGCAGGGCGGCAAGCCGCAAAATCACTTGCGCTGGTTCTGCCATTTCGCACTGCATCTGCGGTCAACACCGCCGTGATAGCCTCACTTTCTGCATGCAGCGCCAGAATCCCGCCCAGAGAAGCGATTCGCTGCATCCCTTGATAGAGTGTATCCTCATCCACTTCACGGAATCTGCCTTCGCCCTCCCCTCCAGGATTGGAGAGAAAGGCTTTAAACCCAGTGACGCCAGCGGATGCCAAAACTTCTAAATCATCCAGATTGCCGGGAACGAGCCCACCCCACAGCACATAATCAACGGCAGAGTTTCCAGCCGCAGCATCTACCTTTTGACGAAGCGCAGCCTCGTTCACAGTAGGTGGATTGCCGTTAAGCGGCATATCTGCATAGGTTGTGCAGCCGCCAGCTGCCAACGCCGCAGAACCGCTGCGAAAGCCTTCCCAATGTCCAAACGTTGGTTCATTAAAGTGGACATGCATATCAATCATACCGGGGAGCACATAGATCCCATCTGCGTCGATGACTTTGGTTAGCGGCGCAAGCGAAAGTTCCTCTCCAAGTGCAACAATCTTACCCTCTGATACTGCAATATCCAGCTTGAGTACCTGATCGGGCAGCACTACATTCCCGTTCTTAATCACAAGTTCATAGGATTCCTTCATGAGCTGCCACCTCCTCCGGTCGTCAACTTTCTCTTAACTTCCCCGATACGTACTATATCCACCAGGTGCTACTAGCAAAGGTACATGGTAGTGTTGCATGGAGCTCTCTATATGAAAGCGAATAGGTATCTGTTCTAGAAAAAAAGGCATCTCACGTTGAGTGTCTGCTGACGCTTTGGCATCCGCTCTACGGTAGTAATCGCCAACCATAAACAGCAGCTCGTAACATCCAGACTCCATTTCGTTTCCCTCCAGCAGCGGAGCATCCAGCCTCCCGTCACTGTTCGTGACTTCTTCACACAGAAGCTTGCTCATCCCATCCGTAAGCTTCCAGAGCTGAAGCGTCAGACCTGTAGCAGGAATCCCCCGCGACAGATCCAGCACATGGGTGGTAAGACGCCCGCTCATTACGCTGTCTCTCCGGCCAGATCTGCACGGCTGACAGAAAAGCCCTGAAAGCCATAGGGTGGACGAGGTTCGGTGAAGACTCCACCTTTAGTTTCTTCAGGCTCAACAATGGTTTCCCAAGTCCGGTTATTGGACTCAAATGAAACGGTAGCCAGCTGAGGAAACCGGGACAATACGCGCAGCCCAATTTGATAAATCAACGATTGAATTGATGGACTGTTCAGCTCATGAAAAGCGTTATGGGCGATATCGCGAACCTGCTCCGCAGCCACATATTGGCCGAGATCTCCATCCAGAGCATGCTGAACACCACTGTAGGTCCAGTTAATATTCAGAAAAATATAAAGCGGACGGTCAAAGCTCTCCGGCAATGTTGTGTACTCATCACGGACGAATCCATAAAACGAGCTTCCACTCACTTTTATCAGCTGTAAATCCTTCAATCGGCATTCATGAGCGATAACCTCAGTCCCATTCTCTCCACGTTTTATAGTTAACGAAGCCGAATAAGATTCATTATTGGAGTGACGCAGTACTAAATGACTCTGTTTAAGCCCCTCAACCCCGAGCACCATCACCTGTTCAAAAGGTAACCGGTCTGCGGAAACTGAAACTGCGGTGACATGATCGTATTTATCGAGAAAACGGCTGCTTAGAAGCTGCAGTAGCCCCTCCGTTGTGCTTCCAGTGTAGTCCGCGGTATTGCGCAGGATAAAATTTTTCATAGAATCGGTAGCAACGACCATGGAATTATCCCCCTCTGAAAAAGAAGGAAGAAACGCTTCGCCCGTGACCGCGAATGTAATATTATGTGCGAATATAATGTTGTCGCAGCCCGTGAAGGAAGATTCGGGAACGGGGGTAACGGCCAGTGGTTTAGCATAGGTACGATAAGTTAGCACATCACTTTTTCCATAAAATATTGTACGTCCGTTAATTGGTTCCAGCATGGCTGACACCCTCCCCGTTTATGATGAATGAATAATTAAATAATTAAATAATTAAATCACTTAGGCGAAATCTCGTAATTGTACCGACTTCAGAAAAGGCTTGAACCCATTCCTCCTGAGGGGAACGCTCAACTCGCACGCCAATGGCGCTGATAATGTCATCTTTGTTTTTGCCACGAACAGCTAGAATAAAAGGGAAATGAAATTTGTCCGTATACTTTCGATTCAGATCATTTAATAGATTAAACTCTTCCGTTGTTAACCGATCCAGTCCAGCTCCCTGCTGCTCAGAAGCAGATAAAGCCGTAACTTGAAGCCTAGTCGCCAAATCCGGGTGAGCTTTTAATAGTCCCTCCATTCGGCTCCGGTCAGCACTCAGTACGGTCTGCATCATTGTGCTATGCAAATGCTCTAAAGAATGGAACGGAATCTGCTTATAAGCCTCCTCTGCTACCCACGGTGAATGTTCAAAAATGCCGCCTAGATGCTTCACAAAATCCGTTATACTCATGGCATTTATCTCTTCCATCGTAAACCTGCCTTCAGAAACGACCATCCACTCAACCTCCAATAGCTTTGTTAACAGCTCGTAAAATGCCACCGTACCCCGTACAGCGACAAATGTTACCCGATAAAGCTTCTTCCACTTCAGCCTGAGTAGGATGCGGGTTCTCTTCCAGCAGAGCAACCACCGAGATAACCATCCCTGGTGTACAATAACCGCATTGGAACCCCCCCTCTTCTAAAAAAGCCCGCTGAACGGGATGCAGGCCTACTTCACTAAGACCCTCAATCGTTGTAATTTCCGCACCTGAGCATTGATAGGCCATGACCAGACATGAATTCACTGGACGTCCATCCACCAGCACCATACATGCCCCGCAGCGGCCAATCTCACAAGAACGTTTTGTGCCGGTCAGCTCCAAATCTTCACGTATGACCTTTAAAAGCCGGCGGGAGGGTGGAATCTCCGTGGATATCGCTTTGCCATTAAGATTGCAATTAAAGGTGAACCTCTCTTCTGCAAAGGCTTCCTCAGACGATAAGGGGGCAAGGTTATCTTCATCTAGATTCGCATCTGAATTATGGCTCGACATGGATGTTCACCACCTTTTGTGGAATAAACGGTGTAGACTGCAGCCATTCGGGATCAATGGGAAGCTTGGTTATCCGCTTCCCTACAGCCTGAAATATGGCCGACACGACTGCCGGAGCTAAATTGACGGAACCCACCTCTCCAATGCCGCGAGGACCGTACGTGTCATGATCCGGCAAATCCTCTATCGGCTGCACCTGAATGCTGCCATTCATATCGGCAATGGTCGGCACCAAATAGGTGTCTAAATTTTTGGTGACATAGCTGCCGCCAGACATCACAGCATCCTCTGACAAGGTGAAACCGACCG
This sequence comes from Paenibacillus sp. FSL E2-0190, assembly GCF_037992965.1. NCBI lineage: Bacteria > Bacillati > Bacillota > Bacilli > Caryophanales > Paenibacillaceae > Paenibacillus > Paenibacillus sp. FSL E2-0190. The sequence continues at coordinate 1,512,206 of NZ_CP150306.1, read as the reverse complement.
CCATACTGCTGCCACCTTCGATCTGTCCAAGATAACCTTGCGGATTAGCCACCGGTCCCGCCGCTACCGCATGATATTGATCCAGTACACGAACACGTCCTGTAAGCAGATTAACTTCCACACGGACCGCGATTGCGGAATAGGTGTATAGGAAATGTGCCCCCACTCTTTTAAAGGGTGTGGTTGGATAAGTAAACTTTGTATTACAGACAATGGGTTCTGAAATACGCTGTGCCAAGTCCTTGTAAGTCAGAAGCAGACCGCCGTCTTTTAGCCAAATACCGCCAGGGCCGAGCTTCATTTCATAGTTATCCAGCTCTGGCTTTATCATCGCAGCTGCCTGCAGCACTCGAGCGGTGAAGTCTGGACGCAGCCGTTTTAAGGCCATCCACATCATGCTGGTTGATCGGGAAGCCGTACTAGATCCGCTATCGGGCACAACATCCGTATCGCCAATGACGATGCTTAGATCCTCTGCCGCCAAGCCAAACTGTTCAATCAGCATTTGTTCCATTGTTGCGATTAACCCCTGACCAAACTCCTCGTAACCAAACACCGCCTCAATCTTGCCCTCTAGCGTCAAAGAGAGCCTGCCACCCGCCGGATCGGGAATACCATAGCCAAGTCCTGCACCATGCATAGCTATAGCAGCACCCGTTCCAGTTACGATCCAAGGTTCCACAACACCTGAATCACTGTCTGTAGATGCGGCCTCAGTCATAAGAGGCGAACCCGCCAGCGCTTCCCACACCTGAAAGGCACCATCGGTCTGAGCAATTTCCTGACCCAGCGGCCCCAGATCTCCATATTTACGCAAATTGCGGCGGCGCATTTCCCACGGATCGATCTGCAATCGCTCAGCCAACCGATCGATTTGTCCCTCCAAAGCGAAAATCGCCTGATTGCCGCCAAAACCGCGAAATTCACCAGATACACCGTTATTGGTATATACAGCAAAACCCTTCACATCCACATGATCGATGATATAGGGGCCCATCACATGTTCTGTCGCAAAGTTGAGCACCTCCGCCCCCAGTGTTGCGTAAGCTCCCGTATCCGAAATAATTCTGACCTGATGTGCCCTGATGATTCCTTCGGGGTCGCAGCCAGTTTTCATGGTGATTTTCATGGGATGGCGTTTTAGTCCTGCACGTACCGATTCAGCTCTCGAATTATGCAGTCTTACCGGACGGAGTGTCCGCAAGGCGAGCAGCGCTCCATACGGTTGTACATTCAGCTCGTCTTTTCCTCCAAAGGACCCGCCGATAGGACTCGAGATGACGCGAATATCTTCTTGAGGAATAGCCAGAATTCTGGATAGCTGCAGGCGATCCATCAACCCATGTTGTGTAGCTGAATATACGGTAAGCCGTCCGTTATCCTCTGGGATAAACAGTCCACCTTCAGTCTCCATATAAGTGTGCATTTGGCGTGGTGTATAATAAGTCTCCTCTACCACATGACAGCAATCCGTAAATACCGCTTCCGGCTCCCCTTTCCGATATTCCGTATGATGAAGCACGTTTCCCTCGGCATGCAGCAGAATTGCGTCCTTTTTCATCGCCTCTTCCGGGTTCTCGAGTAAGGGTAGAAGCTCATAATCCACTTCGATAAGAGATAAGGCGTATTCCGCAATTTCGTCCGTCTCTGCCGCGACTGCCGCAATCGCATCGCCAGTGTAACGCACACGGTCACTGCAAAATACCGGTTGATGCGGCAAAGCTATGCCAAAGCCGTTAAGTCCGGGCACATCCTCATAAGTAATTACAGCGTGTACACCAGGGACTTCAACGGCCTTCTCAATGCGTATGGACAAAATACGAGCATGTGCCTGCTCACTGCGGAGCACGCGGCCGATCAACATTCCTTCTGCCCTCATGTCGGTCAAATACTGCAGCTTACCGGATACCTTGCCCTCTCCATCGGGTCGTGTACGCCAGCGGCTACCGCTGGATTCCTTATTCAGCAGCATTTTCCCTCTCTCCTTTCGTCGGGTTATTCACCTCTTAACTCCGTATATTCATAGCCTTCCACAGCTCAGATACAACCAAATTCCCAGCAGTCTTTTTCTTGTAAAGTTCTGTTGCAAAGGGATCACTATACGTCTCAAAGCTGTTCTCAACCTCTTCATATAAAGAAGCCAACAGCTCCTCTGTATACCTCACACCTTCAAGCATAACTTCAGCTCTACTTAGTCGCTGCGGCCGCCCAGAGCCCCCACCTGCGGCGATACGCACCTCACGGAAACGGAGTTCCTCATCGATTGATGCTGAGATTGCTACCGTTACAAGTGAAGGGGTGAACACTTCCCTGCGGCCAACCTTACGAAAAATTTCTAGCCTATCCGTTAACGGACTCTCTAAGCGAGTAGGTGAGATGCGAATCTCAGCCACAAGATCTGCCGCAGGTTTTATCCCGCTCCAGTGATTGTTTAGCCACTCTATCAAAGGTAGTACCGTCATAAATTTGCCGTCAAAGGAGATTAACTCCGCGTCATAGACCAGTAACGCAGGTAGAATATCTCCGAAGCCAGAAGCGATATTGCCCCCGAGCGTGGCAAGATTACGCACCGACGGAGCCGCTATGCAACGTGCAGCCTCTTGCAGCGCAGGAGCCACGGCCTGCAAATGCTCATTACTGCGGCACTGGGAGAGTGGAACAAGAGCGCCCAGAGATAAGTGAAATTCCGTTAAGGTAATGTCGCCGAGATTTGTGATTTGCCGAAGATCAATCAGCTGTTTGGGCATATGATCCGTTCCATTTTCCCACCCTGTTCTCAGCAATGTTCCTCCTGCGACATATCGGGAACTGTCTCCAAACGCCGTTTTTCTCTCCCAAGCTTCGTGCAGGCTGTGGGGTTGAATTACTTCAGGTAGTCTTCCATCCTCTTCCCGTATAACTCCCATACACTCCGCCTCCCTTTTTGAGTACCAGATTGCCGCTTCCCTTCTCGTATAGCCTGCCTTAAAACCTTTGTTCCCGAATATAAGGAACTCCGAGCGCCTCCGGTGTACCGGATGGTTTGTTGCGATTGCGGTACCCCAGGTACATCAGGACCAGAATGGTCACAAGGTACGGAATCATTTTGAGAAAATAGGGCGGAACTCCACTGCCCAGCAATTGAATGCGGAAGCCAAGTGAATCCAATGCCCCAAAAAAGTAAGCGCAGAACAAGGCGCGCAGCGGATTCCATCTGGCAAAAATCACTAGCCCTACCGCAATCCAGCCTCGACCGGCTGTCAGCCCTTCATTCCAGGTTGGCGCATAGGCCAATACCATATCCGCTCCGGCCAGACCGATGAGAGCAGCACCGGTGATCACATAGCTGTAGCGGATAAGCTGCACACGGATCCCCATCACATCTGCGGTAGCCGGACTGTCTCCGACTGCCCGCAAATGCAGGCCCCATGAAGTGCGGTGAATTAGCAGATGCAGAGCAAGCACTAGCAGCAGGCTGAACCAGGTTAGGTAGTCCATGTTGCCGAATATTTTTCCGATGAACGGTACATTTTCCAGCCAAGCCAGATGCAGCTTAGGGGAGGTTCCCGGCAAAGGAATGCCGCTGATCGGTTTACCAAGATAAGCGCTCAACCCACTACCGAACAAGGTCATCGCAAGACCGGACATCGTTTGATTCGCCCGCAAGGTCACACAGAGAAAAGAATGCAGCAAACCAAGCACAGCCGTTACAGCTACGGTAGCCAACAGAGCCAGCAACAGGTTTCCGGAGCGAATATACACGATACAAGTGGTGACCGCCCCCATCAGCATCAGACCTTCAGCCCCAAGCTGTATAATGCCGGCTCGTTCATTTAGAATGCCTCCCAGCGTAGCCAGCAGCAGCGGGGTCCCTGCGGAAATAGCGGCAATAAGTAGCTGTGTTGTAAAATCCATCGTCTATCTCCCCCCTTTCAGCTGAACCCGGCTACGGCGAATGCGGAAACGATAGATCATATCGCCAGCAATCAAGAAAAACATGATGGAGCCCTGCAGCATTTCTGATATCGATGAGGGCAGCCCGATGGTTTGAACACTATATCCGCCAACAATTAAGCCACCGAATAAAATAGAAGTAACGATTAGACCGAGTGGATTCAATTTGGCCAACCAAGCCACAATAATGGCGGTGTATCCATAACCCGGTGAAATGCCTTGCATCAGCTTGTGTGTAACACCGGAGACCTCCGCCATGCCAGCGATCCCGGCGAGCCCCCCACTGATCAGCATGACGATAATAATATGGCGCTTGATAGGAATCCCCGCGTATCTGGCTGCAACAGGATTGGCCCCGATCAGACGGAGCTCGTAACCCCACTTGGTAAAACGAATCATTAAGTAATAAATCACAACGGCGATAAGTCCAAATAACAATCCAATATGCAATCTTGTACTTCCGAGAACAGGCAGCGACTGAGCCGCAGTAAACATAGGTGATCCCGGGAAATTAAAACCTTTAGGATCTTTCCAAGGTCCGAATACCACGTAATCGAGCGCCAATAGGGCAACATAATTCAGCATTAATGAAGTGATTAGCTCATTCACTCCAAAATGCGTCCGCGGAATAGCAGTCAATAGTCCCCAAAGCGCACCCGCGGCAATCCCGAACAGCAGCATTAAGCTCAGGGACCAGAATGAAGGTAAGTCAGGAAAATAAATCGTGACCGCTGTGGCCGCCATAGCCCCAACGGTTAACTGGCCTTCTGCTCCAATATTCCATACCGAAATGCGGTAAGCCACAGCAATCCCAAGCCCACATAGAAGTAGCGGGATCGCTTTAACCATCGTTTCCGTGAGCCCATACGCAGTGCCAAATGCGCCACGGAACATTTTTTCATAGACCAGCACCGGATTCATACCATTCGCCGCAATAAATAGGGCACACAACAATAGCGCTAAAACTATAGATACAATAGGTGTCCACCAAGGAGAACGGATGCGGCTGGCATCGTATTCGAAACGTAGAGAGAATCGTTTTCCGGAGTGGGAGGAGAGGGGTTCCAGTACTGCTGCTGCGGTATTTCTTCCATTCTCCGGGCTCATACGGCGCTCTCCTCTCTATTATGAATACCAGCCATTAGTAGTCCGATGCTCTCTCGATTCGCTTCCTCATGTGTACTCTCACCAATAATTGAGCCGTTATAGATCACTAGAATCCGGTCGGACAACTGAAGCAATTCATCTAAATCCTCCGAAATTAACAACACGCCACTACCTGAACCACGCAGCTCCATAAGAAGGTCGTGAACACCAGCCGTGGCACCTACATCCAGCCCTTGTGTCGGATGAACGGCGACCATTAGCTTAGGCCGATGACTGATTTCACGTGCAAATAGCAGCTTCTGCTGATTACCACCTGACAACTGTTGTACTGGCGTCTCCAGCTCAGGTGTCTTGACGTTAAAGCGCTGGACCAGCTCCTGTGACCACAAACGGTTCTTCGCGGACTTCAAGAAACCAAATTTGGAGTGCTCCTCTGAGCGGTAAGACTTAAACAAAAGATTATCCACCGATCCGAGGTGTCCAGCTAAACCGCTCTTCATCCGGTTCTCCGGCACGTGGGAGATTCCTGAATCAATTGCCCCTCTAACCGAAGCCGATTTCACCGTCTTTCCATCAAACGTGATTTCACCACTTTTCCAGCCTCTAAGACCTGTTAACACTTCAGCCAGTTCCTTTTGCCCGTTACCAGCTACCCCAGCTACGCCTACAATCTCCCCTTTACATACGTTCAGTGAGAAGTGATCCAGTGCTTTTCGCCCGTGATCGGCATATACGTCCACATCTTTCACTTCTAATAAAGAATCCCCTTCAGTGGCTTCCCGTTCTTGACGGGTGATGGTTACTTCCTTGCCCACCATCAGACGAGCCAGCTCCAGTTCATCTGTATCTGCCGTGGTCAGTGTGGCGATCATTTTCCCTTTGCGCATGACGGAAATCCGATCGGAGGACGCCATAACCTCTTTCATTTTATGAGTAGTCATAATGACCGTTTTCCCTGCCTGCTTCATGACCCGCAGCGTTTCAAATAGCTGTTCCACCTCTCCCGGGGTCAATACAGAGGTTGGTTCATCCAGAATAATAATGTCAGCCCCGCGATACAGCGTCTTAACGATTTCAACACGCTGCTGCTCCCCCACGGACAACTGCCAGATCGGGCGATCCACCGGGAAATTCAGTCCAAACCGTTCCGCTAATGCCTCTATCTCCTCGCGTTTGTTCTTCATCCACTTACGGCCGCGCCAGAAAGACGACTTTTCGCCAAGCACGATATTTTCTGCTGCTGTGAGGCTTTGCACCAGCCTAAAGTTCTGAAACACCATACCTACACCCAGCTGCGCAGCATCTTTAGGAGAACGGATCTGAGCACCTTTCCCATGAATGAAGATTTCTCCTTCATCTGCTCTGTACACCCCTGACAGCATGCTCATCACCGTGCTCTTCCCGGCCCCATTCTCCCCAAGCAACGCATGAATCTCACCCGCATTTGCCGAAAAGTCGACTTGATCACTGGCGGTTACCGAGCCGAATTTTTTCACAATCCCCCGCATTTCAACTGAAGTTCCCCGCATGGCCTGAACCCCTCCTTCCTTCAAGTTGTAGTACGGGTGGGGAAGTTTCCGCTTAACGGAACCCGCCCCACCCATAGATTGTGCACATCTTATTCCCTATTTTTAAACATTATTGCGGGATAGTTCCTTCCACACCTTTTACGAGCCAGTTCATGCCCAGCACTTCCTCCAAGGTCAGCTTCTGACCCTCCTGAACCTTCACATTCCCTTGATTATCTGAGATCGGACCTGTGAAAACCTCAAGCTCACCACTGATAATTTTGGCTTTGGCGTCTTCGACAAGCTTTTTCACATCATCTGGGATCTTGTTCCCGAAAGGAGCCAGCTCCACCATACCGTCAGCCATATCACCGGAATATTGCTCGCTCTTCCAGGTTCCATCCATAACTGCCTGCACAGCTTTTACGTAATACGGCCCCCAATTCCATACCGGATTCGTCAAATAATTGTCCGGAGCGTATTTACTCATATCCGAGTCATTTCCCCCGGCAAAAGCCCCTCGTTCAGCAGCAGCCTGCAGGGTTGCAGGTGAATCCTGATAGGCCAAAAGCACATCCGCACCCTTATCCAGCAAGCTGATTGCCGCTTGACGTTCAGTCGTCGGGTCATACCATGTATTCGTCCATACCACATTCACCTTTACATCAGGATTGACACTTTGTGCTCCAAGGGTAAAAGCATTCAAGTTATAAATCACTTCGCTGATCGGAAAAGCCCCTACATAACCCAACTGATTATTTTTGGTCATTTTCCCTGCCGCTATGCCGCTCAGATAGCTGGCCTGATAGTTCTTTCCGAAGTAGGTCCCCATGTTCTCTGCGGTTTTGTAACCCGAAGCATGCAGGAACTTCACGTTGGGAAATTTGCCTGCTACATTTAATGTAAAATCCATATATCCGAAGCTCGTTGTAAACACGATGTCGTGTGATTGCGCAAGCTCTGTGATGATTCGTTCGGCGTCAGCACTTTCAGGGACATTTTCTACAAAGTCAGCTTTAATCCCCAGCTCCTTCTCCATATACAGCCGTCCTTGATCATGTTGGTACGTGTAGCCGCCATCCCCTGGAGGTCCGATATAAACAAAAGCAACCGTCGGTTTCTTTGCAGCCGGTTCTGTTGTTGCAGTTGCCTCTGTTGCCGCTGTAGTTGTCGCTGGTGCCTCCGTTGCATTTGTAGAAGTATTATTATTGCTGCCACACCCCACCAAAGCCACCGTCATTAGAACCATTAATGCAAGACAAGATGTTATGAACTGACCCCTTTTTTTCATAATTCTCCTCCTCCAAATCATCTCTCATCATGGCTGCAACCATTAATGTACTTCTACTATACTTAGAGGTGGCCTTGGCGTAAATTTATATAACATACGTTTGTATAGGAATATAAGAATCAGAACTTTTTTTGTGTGTAATGCACTAATTGGTTTTTGTAAGGTGAGTTACGTGTCATATTATATGACCAAAGGTGGAAAAGGAACACTGTTTCAGATTACTTTTCAGACTATTCTTTACTTCACTTTCCATTTCTCAGAATCCATTGCTCCTGAATCTCACCAAAATCTTCTTTTGTATCTGCGTCCATGAAATAATGGGCAGACTCAGATTCCAGAACAATCCCCTTATAATCAGGTGAACGCAATATCCCCGCCGCTCCTCGATCTCCATCTAATCCCTGTAGTGCTGGAAACAACGTCTTCGAGAACAAAGCCGGGGGCATAGCCGACCCATTGCTGACGCTAGCGACATAGTCCATCTCCGGAGATTGTTCAAACGTTTGTATTAGACGGTTCACTAATGCTGTAGTAATAAATGGCTGATCCGCAAGCGCCACAACTACTGCATCGGGCTGTAAAGGTAATACCGCATTAAGACCGCAGCGCAGTGAAAAAGACAATCCTAGATGTGCGGTTAAGCAAGTTTCGGTACGTCTGGAGCCTTGCGGCTCAATCGCGGGTGGCAGCCATTCCAAGTTGTCATCCGCACGCACTACCACGATTAGCGGTTCTAGATTGCAACGATCCAATTCACTAAGCGCGACGCTCCCGAGTGAGACCTCCTGCGACAATTTCAGTGAAACCTTGGACACGCCCATCCGCCTGCTCTGCCCCGCTGCCAAATATATTCCTGCTACCTTCAATACTATCCGCTCCTTTGGGCAGCTCTCGTGAGCCCACCCTTCTAATTTGAATAATTTCTGCTATAATACTGACCGCAATCTCCTCCGGACCTTCTCCTCCAATCGGCAACCCTACAGGTGCATGCAAAGATGCAGGAGCCTCAAACCCTTCCAGTAAAAGAGATATTCGCGCCTTCGAACCGATAATCCCTATATATAGAGGAGCAAGCGGAATCACACTCTCCAGGAACTGTCTATCCCGCCCAAGTTGATGACTGCAAATCAATACATAATCCTCTCGAGCTACGCCCAATCGCTGAACAACCTCCATAGGGGAACAAATTACTTGTTCAGCTCGAGGAAACTTATTGTGCAAGCTTCCTTCGCGCCAATCCGCAACCGCAACCCGAAAGCCAACTCTGTCAGCAAGTTCCGCAATTGGAACCACATCACGTCCCCCGCCAAAAATCACAAGCCGCGGTCTAGGCACGAAAGACGTATGGAATGCTGTCAATTCTGCTGGAGCGGCCATAAAGCGACCTGCCGCCAGGTTTTCTTTTGCCGAGTGGGATAATTTCAGATGTTTCTTGCTCTGCGGCAGTACAAGGTCTGGATCCAGCTCCAGCTTATAGGCAAAACCTTTCTCCAATGCTTCGCGGAACAGAATTAGCTTCTCTCCCCTAGCCAATCTGTCACTCGCCTGCACTAAAAGCTTGTAGAGCTGACCTTGCACGGGTTCAAGCACTACTTTGATTTTGCCTCCACAGCCGACAACTTCACCCCAGGACAGATCATCCGGAGAAAGCACGTTGTATTCCACAATTTCGGGCAGCCCTCGTTCCCAGATCTCAGAAGTTCGCAGCTGCAGATCGTTTTCCAGACAACCTGGACTCAGGCTCCCAATCGTACCTCCTTCAAAAAACAACATCACCGCTCCGGCTTTACGATACGAGTGTCCCTCCACCTCTATTAGCGTTGCCAGCACCGCAGGCGCCTGATGGGTTTGAATATGCATTGCGATCTCATGTGTATTCACGAGGTTCCCCTCCTCCGTGTTTGCATTTCAACCCAGAACTTAGAACTTAGAACTTAGACCTTAGACTTTAAACCTTAGACCTTAGAACTCAGACCTTAATCCCGTCCGAGCATCCTCCGAAACATGAATACTAACTTCAACCTCATGAGATCATTTATTTTTTTAAAATCCACGTCCAGCAGCTCACTAAGCTTCTCAATCCGGTAGGTAGCCGTGTTTCGATGAATAAACAGTTTCTTAGCCGTCTCATTAACATGACCATCGTTCTCTAGATAAACTTCCAGCGTCCGCAGCATTTCCCTGACATACTCCGGTTCTCGGCTAAGCAACCCTCTTAGACTTCCATTACAATATTTCTCCATAACCTCTGCCGGAATTTGCCCGAGTAGCAGGTTAAGCTCAAGCTGCCGGTAATGCACAACACTCCCTTTTACTCCCCCGCCCTGAAGCATTCCCATACAATCCTTTACCTCGGCAAAAGCCTCCTTCAGCCCCTCCGGCTTCGCTTTACAACTGCTTATCGCAGCTCGCGGGTAATATCCCTTATCAAACTTCATGTTGTCAAAACAAACCTGGATTAGATCCCGAAATTGTTCAGGACGCTGACGATCTCCCGGATATATAGACAAAAGTCCTTGATCTATGATCACATGAATTCCCTTTACTTCCCGCAGCCCGGGATGTTCAAGATATTCTTCTTTTAGCCTGAGTAGCTCCCCTTGGCGTTCTTCCCCAGTCGCAGCTGTATCGGTCAATAAGAGACAAAATGGTGATTGAAGCAGCTCAATCTCCAAATCGAGAGCAGCCTGCGCCAAATCTGTGTAAGATAAATTACCACTCAAACAACGTCTCAGCAATCCGCTAAACTCCCTGTGTTCTGCCTGTTCAAAATAATCTTCGTATCCTGAATGAATATGATATGAAATAAGTTCAGCTCCCTGAACGAACAAACTTTCTTCCATTGGGAGCAATAAAGGGTCGATGGCACAAAACAATAGATATCCGGAACACTTCTCTCCTTGCAAAAGTGGCGTACGGTAGCTCACATGATCTCCCACACGAAAGCGCTGATTCCGTTTCTGCCATGGCCACCCCTCCAGCAGCTCTGAAGGATAGTATTCAGAGTTGTTGTAGATCACATCCCCCCGTGCGCTAACCACCACAAGTGAATGGCCAATCACTTCAGACACCGAGTCAAACAACGGACGGCTGCGGACAGATCTTAAGGCGAATTGCATCAGCTTTTTCTGCTTCTCCATAATGCTCTGCAGAACGTGAGTGCTGCGGCTAAGCTCGGCGCGAAACAGACCATTCATCTGATCCGAAAAAGTAAACTCGAACGGCAGTTGGATTAGAGGGAAGTTAAGACTCTCCGCTTCTGCGACCAATTGCTCTGGTACTTCATCCCAAAACCGCCCCAGCTTAATGCCCAAGGCTGAAGATCCCCGGCGATTTAAAGTCTGCAGCAAGGCAGAGGCTTCCTCCATATTGTCCTTTATCAAGTAGGCTGTCGTTAGCAGCATCTCGCCTTCTTTGATCCAATCCGAGATATCGGGGGCATCCATCACATTAATTGACTTCACAATTCGATGTTTCCCTTTAGATCCAGCGATAAGCTTCGCCTCGGACAAAGGATAAATGGACAACGCTTCTTCAACCGTAAGATGCATGCCACCCCTCCTTATTAGGATCAATAGAACCATTTCTGATTTATAATGTTATTTTATGTAACATTATAATTAAAATGAACCGTGTTGAATAGAGGAAAGTTGAATTTTCATGATTGTATGTAAATAAACTTAACACAAAATGAACATGGATGAATTACGAATTATGAATTATGAATTATGAATTATGAATTATGAATGATGAATTATTGAACTTTAGCTCATATCGTTCATGTGAACTGTATAAGGGGATTGGAAAATAGTAGGTGGAGTTGAGGGAGGGCTTTCGAGTAAAAACAAGTTTTTACGGGTTCAACATGGGAGTTGATGGGAGGGTATTCTCGGGCCATTCGCATTGGCCATCGGATCGAAGTCGCAGGCACACCAGCGCTGCAAGACGGGGAATTGAGCGGTGTAGGAGATCCGTACGAGTAGAGATAATACCACCCCACTGTAGCTGTGGCGGAGGTACAAGCGCTTATAGATCTACTGCTGCTGGTAGAAGTGGAGGGCTTTTTTGCCCTTCTTTTTGGCTGTTTGGCCGGATTTGCCGAGGTGAAGGGCACTTTTGCCCTTCTTTTTGGCTGTTTGGCCGAAACTGCCGAGATGAAGGGCACCTCTGCCCTTCTTTCCAGCTATCCAGCTGAAATTGCTGAGGTGAAGGGCACTTTTGCCCTTTTTTTTGGCTACATAGGCGTCTTCGCCACATTCTGCGGGATTTATACTGTACTTTTTAGTTACTTGTGCCACTTCCCAGACTTCTGCGGGATTTATACCGTTCTTTTTAGCTTCTTTAGCCATTCCCCTAGATTCTGCGGGATTTATACCGTTCTTTTTAGTTACTTGTGCCACTTCCCCGACTTCTACGGGATTTATACCGTTCTTTTTAGTTACTTAAGCCACTTTCCTAGATTCTACGGGATTTATACCGTTCTTTTTAGTTACTTAAGCCACTTTCCTAGATTCTACGGGATTTATACTGTACTTTTTAGTTACTTGAGCCACTTTCCCCGACTTCTACGGGATTTATACCGTTCTTTTTAGCTTCTTTAGCCATTTCTCCGATTTCTGCGGGATTTATACCGTTCTTTTCTCTCCAGCGACGTATTCACTTAATTCCACTGGTCTTACACCACACAATCGAGCGCTGAATTTATCTTTTCACACTACTGCCCCACTATTGAGCTAACTCCAACTGCCTTAGTATTAAAAGCAACTCCACTAGGCTCCCAGGTGTCAATAAAACTAAAAGCAGGAGGGAATGACATGTGCATTTCGTTAATTTGTGAATGAATAAGTGAGTGTGGCGTTAGAGTGTATTGCTAGAATGTAATCCAAGAGTGTATTCCAAAAGTGTATTCCAAGAGTGTACTCCAAGAGTATATTCTTAGAGTGTATTCCAAGAGTGTACTCCTAGAGTGTACTCCTAGAGTGTATTTCTAGAGTGTATTCCTAGAGGGTAATGGAGGAGTACCGGTTAACAGTAACTAGAAAAGTATCATCAAGATATGTTGTTCAGTACCTTCAGTCTGTTTAGTATCACTTTTTCAAGACCACTGCACCCAGCCTCTCAGGATAGCTGCCACACTTCATTCACCCAAGAGAGTAACCGGAGATCCTGACCATGTCCGGCAATAACGGATAATCCCAGTGGCAATCCACTTGTGGAGAGCATAGGTATTGTTACCTGAGGCAAACCCGCCAACCCTGCTATGCAACTCAACATCATCGCACCGCTACGATTCTCCTCCAATTGGCGCAAATCCCCTCCGCGCAGCGGCGCTGGTCCCGGAACTGTCGGAATCACAAGACAATTGTCCTCACCTAGCAGCAAGCGCATCTGATTAGAAATCTCTTTTTGCTTACATTTCGCAACACTATGATCCACTTCCGCCAAACTAGCAGCCCACGAGAATCGCGCTGCAATATCAGGTCCAAAGACTGGTTTCTCGTTCTCAATCCAAGCGCCATGAGTTTCCCAAATTTCATTCCCCTGCAATTCTCTAAAAACATCCATCCAGACCTTTAACCCCTCCAAAGCAATCTCTATCTCCATGAGATGATCTGCCCCGGATCGCAAACACCTTAATCCCTCCGATAAAATAGCTGCATTCTCCAGATTAACCAAAGCCCAGCAGTCAGTAGCAACAAATAAAGTACCCATTGTGTTTTTGTCTTCAATATTCTTTTTTACCTTGTTCTCCGGGCCGATCTCTAAAATTTTATCCGTACTCTTCTCAGCACTCTTCTCAATACGTTTCTCCAAAATCGTTTCTAAACTTTCCTTCTGGCTCTTTTCTAAATTATTTTTATCAGTCTTCACCATGTCTCCCTCTAAGTTGTTCTCTAAATTTTCCAATACATTCTTCTCTATGCTCTTCCCTACAGTTTCCTCTATACTACTTTCTATTTTCTTCGCCGTCTTCACAGATGTACTCCCAGCCACAAGCAACACTTCCCCTACCTGCTGGAGCACATCCAAACGATCTGACATCCAGCCAATGGTATCAAAAGCCGGAGATAATGGAATAACACCTTGGAAATCCACAGCTCCATGCGTTGGTCGAAAGCCATATACTCCGCAATAGGAGGAAGGTACTCGAATTGAGCCACCAGTGTCCGTACCGAGCGCAAAATCAACACTACCAGAAGCTACCGCTACTGCCGAACCACTTGAAGATCCGCCCGGGATACGACCTACAGCACGCGGATTAATCGGCGTTCCAAAATGATGGTTCTCGCCGCCCAGACTATACATCAGCTCATCCGTATGGGCAGCACCACGAAGTGTAGCACCCGACAACAGTAAACGATGTACAGCCACCGCATGCTCCGTGGACGGATGGTGGCTATGCAGCCAATCAGGATTACCTGCAGAAGAGCTGTGTCCAGCTACAGCGAATACATCTTTTACTGCAAAGGTCAGTCCATCCAATATCCCGCTACCTAAACTCTCAACCGTAAGCTCAGGATCTATAAACGCACCATACCGATTATCCAAAACCATAATTACTCCTCCTCCCTTCACCATTACTATCACAATCCCTCTAGTAGCCTTTCAGATCCGTCACCTTTTCTCCTACGATTCCTTCAGAGTCCTTCCGGCCGCTCCATCATTCCTATACTTACCACCCAATCGCCGCACCATCGCAGCGCGGGTCCGTTCCCCCACTGCGGTATCCATTGTCATCTATCGAAATCACATGAGCGTGCCCCATAACCCCATCGTAGTCATCTACTTTCCGGACAGTATGACCGGCTGCGGCCAAATCTGCCAGCACCTCATCAGCTACCCTACTCTCCACCTTCAGTTCTTGCGTAGGCTCTCCCCACGTTCTCCCCCACACAAAACGTGGCTCATTCACAGCTTTTTGTGGATTCATGCCATAATGCAGCATCCTTGTGAGCAGCAGAGTTTGAGTCTGTGGTTGACCTTCGCCACCTTGCGTCCCATACAAAATCACAGGTTTGCCCTCGCGGCAGGCCATCGCTGGCATCAGTGTGTGGAAGCTGCGCTTATGCGGCTCAAGCGTATTGATGTGCCCGGGGTCCAGCGAAAAAAACGAACCTCGATTCTGCAGCAGAATCCCAGTATCCCCAGCGACCACGCCCGAACCAAATTCAAAATACAGACTCTGAATAAAAGAGACCGCATTCCCGTCTTCATCCACAACCGCAGCATAAGCTGTATCACTGCCGATAGGCTGACTTGTCAGTTTTGCAGCTTTTTGCATCGAGATCGCCGACGCTACTTGTCCTGCATAACGTTTATCCAGCAGCTGCTCCAAAGGTATAGCACTAAAATCCGGATCCGTAAGCACCCTATCCCGATCGCGGAAGCTTAGCTTCAACGCTTCAACAAGCAGGTGGTAGTATTCATACGATCCATGCTCGATTGCTTCAAAATTGAAATACTCCAACATATTAAGACTCATTAGTCCTGTGAAACCTTGAGAGTTAGGCGGCACTTGGTACACCGTATGCCCGTGATAATCCGTATGAAGCGGCTCGCCCCACTCGCCCTGATGATCCGCAAAGTCATCCCGAGTCAGATACCCGCCAGTTGCCAGCATAAAGTCACAGATGTCCTCCGCAATCTTCCCCTTATAAAAAGCATCCCGCCCACCCGCCGCCAATGTCCGCAGGGTGGCCGCCAGCTGTTTTTGCTGGAATCGCGATCCAGCACAAGGAATCACGCCGCCTGGCGTGTAAATCGCTGCCGCCTCCGGCGACAGCGCAAAGCCCGCAACAGCCGTGTTATTCCGCTGATCCGGAGACAGCGGAAACCCCTCCAAAGCGTAACCAACGGCAGGCTCCAGTACTTCCGCCAGCGTAAAACGGCCATACTTACTCAGTATGGCATCCCAACTGTCTGCCATCCCCGGCACCGTAATGGCGCTGCGAATCCCCCGCCGTGGGATGAAAGCTTCCCCGGCGTAGCTGCTTCTGCGGACTCCATATCCGGAGCGCCCGCTTCCGTTATAGGCCCGAACACGCGCCTCTTGCGTGTTATAGGTCAACCAAAAGGAATCTCCGCCTAGCCCCGTCATATGCGGATATACTACAGCTAATGTCGCACTGATCGCCACCGCTGCATCAAAGGCATTCCCCCCTTTTTCCAACATACGTGCACCAGCAGCCGAAGCTAAATAATGGGGACTAACTACCATAGTTTTTGTGCCTATTACGGGTTTTTCCGCCATATCCCATCCCCCTATGTTTTACGGGTTTCACCGCCATGCCTATCCCTCTACGTTTTACGGGTTTCTCCCCTCCACCATGCCCATCCCCCTATGTTTTACGGGTTTTTCCGCCATGTCCCAACTCCTTATTTTTTGCGGCGGGATTCTTCAACATATTCAATCTCCTATATTCTGCGGCAGGTTCCTCTGCGAGCCCCCTATAACTTCTGGTTTAATTAGTGTCATTTAACATTACACGAAAATCCTTTGTCAATCGGTTACGCTGAAACGCAAAATAAACCTCTTCTTTTTGTGAGCTATGCACAAATAAGAGGTCATCTTTGTTTAACCTTGTAGATTCACGCCTACGAATATTATAAGATCATTTTAATTACAGGGAGCCGCATACTACCATGGCGTACTACCGTGACCTTTTGCCACCAAATCGCTACCTATCTCGAATATATATAGTCACCTTTTGCCACCAAATCGCTACCTATCTCGAATATGTCTAGTCACCTTTTGCCGCCATATAGCTACCTATCTCGGTTATGTCTTGTGGCTGCCTATCTCAGATATATCTAGCTGCATCTAACCTTAGTAAACTTAGCCACTTTTACTTAGGGGGGCTTGTGCTTTGGAACACCGAATAAACAATTTATTTTAAAATATATTGCGATAACACGGCCTGCACCTCGTAAATATTTACGGATTTATTGAAGGTCTTCTTCACCGGAAGCGTGCTGCTGGAAATGTAGATACATAGCTCCGCATCCAGATCAAAATGCCCTGCCGTCTCCACGGAATAATGCGAGATGCTTTTGTAAGGGATCGAATGATATTCTGTTTTTTTGCCCGTCAGACCTTGTTTATCCACCAAAATAAGCCGCTTGTCCGTAAAAATGAACATATCTCTAATCAGCTTATAGGCGCGTTCAATTTTCTCCTGAGGGGCAAGAATTTGTGCGTATTCCCGCTGGACCTCCGTAAGATTCACTTGCGATGCATTGCCCATTAATCCGTCAAAAAGTGCCATATCTCTTCCTCTTTTCATCCGTTAAATTTAGCTACTTGCCCCCCACTACAGAACCATATTATTCTATTTTTCATATTCTATGCTGTGTAAAAATACTCTCTGACATCTTTTTACTTGCTTATTTTTTGATTTTTGATTACACTGTCATTAAATTTACTAAGAGAGGGGTGTGGAAGGAATGGATCACAATTGGACCAACAGTGTTATGAGTCGGCTACCTAAAGCGATAGCTGGCATTGCTCATGTAAATGGCGATAACGGGAGAAGTCTGTCCATTTGTATGAATTTAATAACACTACACAATTGTGAAATGCCTTTCCTGCCATCACCCGGACGGATCAGTTAACCGGAGAATGATAAGGCCGTGGGGAAATTTCCCTACGGTCTTTTTTTATGGTTTTTTACAGGATTTCGGAGCCATTTAGGGTACTGGCGGTGCGAAGGGCATTCTTAAAGGAGAATATATATGATCATCCAATGCCAAAATGTTCAAAAATACCACGGGGCACAACTCGTGCTGAATAGCATTACCTTCGATATCCGCCAAGGGGAAAAAATTGGCCTGATCGGCCGCAACGGTTGTGGCAAAACGACACTATTCCACCTGCTGAACGGGGAAGAACGTCCGGATGAAGGGCAAATTTCAATACGCAAAGGTAGCGTAGTAGGCCTGCTGGCTCAAATACAAGAAGTTAGCGAAAAAGAAACCGTATATGATGTTCTACAGCGCAGCTTTGCTGAACCTTTGCAATGGCAGCACCGCCTGCGGGAGCTTGAGCTGGAAATGTCCAGCTTTAACAGCGGAACGGATGAAACCCTCTGGAATCGGCTGTTAAAAGAATATGGCAGCTTGCAGGATAAGTTCGAGGCCGCCGGAGGTTACGAGATCGAATCCTCTATTCAGCGCGTAGCCTCGGGTCTCGGGATCGGAACCGGACAATACAGCCGACTGTTCGCCTCTCTTTCAGGAGGAGAAAAAACAAAAGTCGGACTTGCGGAGCTGCTGCTACGCCGTCCAGACATCCTTCTACTGGATGAACCAACCAATCATCTCGATATGAATGCCATCGAATGGTTGGAGCAATTTTTACAGAGTTATGATGGAACAGTGCTGGCGATCTCCCATGACCGCTACTTTCTGGACGCTGTAGTCAAGAAAGTCATCGAGATTGAAGATGGCGAGGCTTTTACCTTCCACACCAACTACAGCGGCTATCAAGTGGAGAAGGAAACACGACTTCTTCAACAATTTGCTGATTATCAAGAGCAGCAGAAAAAAATAAAACAAATGCAGGAAAGCATCAAACGTCTCATTGAATTTGGCAATCGCGGGACTCCTCCTAACCCTTCCTTTTACCGGAGAGCAGCATCCATGCAAAAAGCACTGGATCGTATGGTGAAGGTTAAACGTCCCATTCTGGAGCGCAAATCAATGGATTTGCAGCTACAGCAAAATGACCGTTCCGGTAATCAGGTTGTCATTTTGGAGGATATCGGAAAAGCATATGGTCAGCGAAGCCTTTTCACAGAGGCAAACGAAGTGCTTCGCTACGGAGAGACTACGGCACTCATCGGCGGTAACGGGGCAGGTAAAAGTACACTTTTAAGAATTATTTTAGGGCAGGAAACCCCGGACAGCGGAAGCTGTACACTCGGTTCAAGAACTGTGGTCGGCTACCTCGCACAAGAGGCTGTTCCGGAAAATAACAAACAGTCTGTACTCCGCTACTTCCGCGAAGAAGCTGGACTTGAAGAAGGTGAAGCTCGCGGGCAGCTTGCACGTTTCCTATTCTATGGTCCCGATGTATTCAAAGACATTACGAATCTGTCCGGTGGTGAATGGACCCGCCTGCGTTTCGCTGTACTAATGCATCGCAAGCCAAACCTGCTGATTCTCGATGAGCCGACCAATCATCTGGACATAGATTCTCGTGAAGCACTCGAAGAAGCATTAGAGGAGTTTCCAGGCACAGTTCTGGCGGTATCTCATGACCGTTATTTCATCAATCGTCTATTTCACAAACTATGGTCCATTGAAGACGGGCGGTTTGGAGTGTTCAACGGAAACTATGAATATTACAAGGAAAAACAAGCTGAAAAAGCATTATTAGCTCCCTCTTTTGCGGATCAAGCTAAACCTTTCTCTGCAGAACGAACAAGTTCAGGCTCTGATAAGCCTCAATCTAACAATTCAGGGAAAGAAACCAACGCTAAATCCTCCAGTTCCCGTAGGAAAAACACCACCTTCGACTGGGAAACGGCCATTGCAGAGGTAGAGAAACGCCTTGGCGTGATCGATGCCAAGATGTTAGAGCCCCTGATCAGCAGCGATGCAGTTGAACTTGCTGAACTGCAACAAGAACGTGATGCGATACAGGAACAGTTGGATGAGCTCTATACAGGATGGATGGAGACAACTGATCTATAAATTGATCTATAAGGAGATGAGCATATGAGCAACAAAGAGAAAATTAAGTTGTTATGGAAAGAATATACCCAGCTTCATCCACAAAAAGCGGATAAATATGACGCCTGGGCCTTTGGTGACAGTCCCCAGATGGCCGATAAACTGCTCGATCTGGTGATTCATGGGATCAAGACAGGAACTGCTTCAAATTATGATATATTTGAAACTTGTGACGAGACGTTTCCGCAAGTTGGCGGGCACAGTATCGTGCTGGATGGTTCTGGTGATCCGCAGGCAATAATTATTACTACAGAGGTACAAATTATACCTTTTGATGAGGTTAGCGCTGAGTTTGCCTATACTGAAGGAGAGGGTGACCGGACGCTTAAGTCATGGCGTCATGATCATGAGCAGTTCTTCACCCGAGAATCCTTAAAATTCTTAAACAAACCCTTTGATCCAAAGATGAAAGTTGTTTGTGAGAATTTTAAAGTGGTATATACAAAAGGCTAAGATCTTCAGAAAACGCAAAAGGCTGTCTCTTCCACAAGGAAGGGACAGCCTTTTGTGTATACTATAAATTCAACAGAATTAGATCCTCATTAATTTATGGTTTAGTGCCAAAATCCCAAAATCCAGCCAATAACAGAGATCCATAACGGAATGCTGATTAAGATACCCCAAACCAGCCCAGTGGCAATATTGCCTTCTGCAGGACGCACCACATTTTCCTGTTTCAATGGAATGCTCAATTCTTCTTGTTCCATGCGATCCCCTCCTAAAATATCTTATCGTCACAGTAGAGGAAAAAATGTAGACCGCTCGACCCAAAAAATTAAAATTTTGAATTTTGGTAGATATAAAGGCTCAGCGGCCAAACCGTTGTAAGTGCTTACATATTAGATATTAACCAAATTTTGAATAATTAAAAACTTAAATTTGCGGAAGTCATACAGTATATGCAGATTCTTAGTCCAATATTACTACTTTTTCCGGATTTCGTAAATATTCAAACATCGTCCGAATCTGTGCCTCTGTATTCCGCTCTGCTGAGAGCTCAGGCAGCTTATCTTCTGCAAAAAAAGAAACTTCGCTTGTCTCTACCCCTTCCATTGCCTCTCCGCCCACAATGCGGCATAAAATAAAGAACTTATACACGTGATAAGGCTCCGGTGGATGGTTATGAAATTTCTTATCTAATACAGCCAGTAAGCGAACTGCTTCTGCCTCAAAACCCGATTCCTCTTTGATTTCTTTCACAACAACCTCACTCGGGGACAGTCCAATGTCTCCCCAACCACCAGGAAGCGCCCAATTCCCGTCCAACTTCTCGCGAACAAGTAGAATTTCATCCTCCCGGAATACAACACCACGGACATCAACTTTTGGAGTAGCATAACCCCCTTCACCCGCAAAGGAGAGTCTAATTCTCTCCTTGCTTTCGAAGGTATAATTAGCGAGGATATCTACACTGAGCTCCCGCAAAGCTTGATACCGTTCTATATCATAAACATCCTTAGCATAAGTTAATCCAGTCTGTGCGATGGCCTGAATTTCTTTGGCCCACGTTAACCATTTCTGCTCCATTGCTGCACCCCTTTTTCGGTACCTTGATTAGGATTACTGGCAAAGCATTAAA
Organism: Paenibacillus sp. FSL E2-0190; assembly: GCF_037992965.1. Classification (NCBI taxonomy): domain Bacteria; kingdom Bacillati; phylum Bacillota; class Bacilli; order Caryophanales; family Paenibacillaceae; genus Paenibacillus; species Paenibacillus sp. FSL E2-0190. The sequence continues at coordinate 1,491,055 of NZ_CP150306.1, read as the reverse complement.
TGACGCGAGAAGGCTCCTTTTTTAGCTTCACAACGGTCTATGATTGTAAATCCAGCTTCAGTGATCATCTCGTCCATCGGTTCAATCGCAACGATAACCACCCGATCTGCAATCCGGCGCGCATTCACTAGAATCGCGAACTGCTCCTCAGGTGTAATACTAGAATATAGATTATATGGCATATCTACAATGGCTACATCGTAATGATCAGTGATATCCGCAATATCCCCAAGCGTTACCTCACTGGTGAATCCAAAATGGGCAATATTTGTTCTCGCACCGGTAGCAATCATAGGGTTAATATCACGTCCAACCATGTCGATTCCCATTGACAAGGCTTCTACCATTACAGTTCCAATACCACAGCAAGGATCTATAGCACGTATACCTTCAGGATTCGGAATAGCCATATTAACCGCGGCACGGGCAACACGTGTACTAAGCGCGATAGAATAGCTGCGTGGCTTCTTCATTTGGCGGAACCAAGTTGCCTTGTTTTTATGATAAGATCCGAAGTACCAGCGTCCACCCAGCGTAACAATGCCGTATACCAGCTCCGGATGGTTAACATCCGCTTCTCCTTCAATCCGCAACCCAATTTCCCGCTCGATCACTCTGCGCTCATCATACTCTATTTTGTCTGCAGGGCCCAGATCGTTGGTCTTCACAAAAATAACCTTAAACGTCTTGCCGCCAAGCTCCACCTGCTCCGTTTGATCATAAATCTCAGGCAGACTATCCCCTTCATACATTACATCAATCCGCTCTTTAATGAAGGGACTGCGGCTGACATCCACTTCAACCTCACTCTTAAAAATAGCAGTCGGCACCTGCTCGCCAAAAAGACATCGCAGCTCCATCTGACACAGCGATAACTCGTCCTCTGAACAGGTGTAAGTATAAATAAATGTGTTTGTTCCACTTTCCGTATGCAATATAATCCATCCTCTATCCCAGTGAATTGTTCTGCTGTCTTGTTACTCCTGTGTGTCGTGCTGGTGGTCATAATCTATACGCGCTTTGGCGATCTTCCCATTGTTTTTGTTGACCCAGTCCACAAGCGAGGTTAAAGGTCCCAACAATGATTCTCCTATGCACGTCAGACCATATTCCACAGTCAATGGGACTGTAGGCGTTGCTTTACGCCAAACTAACCCATCCCGTTCCAAATGGCGCAGGGTCTGGGTCAGCATCCGTTGTGATATCCCTCCAGAGCGCCTTTGCAACTCTTTGAACCGCAAAGCTTCAATACCTAAATTGACTATGATCAGCACACTCCATTTGTCTCCCACCCTGTCCAGAATCTGGCGGGTAATGGAGCAATCCTCCAGCATCGGCATGAACCGGGTGGGTTCTTCCTTTGAATGTTCCAACTGTGGTTACCTCCATGTAACTTAAGCATGTAATAGTGCCTTCTTGTCCCTCAAGCCTATTCAGCTTATCATGGTTACTGTTAGTAATCAACAACCGGAAAGGAACTAATAAATCATGAAAAAGACCGTTGCCATCATGGGTGCAGGACCCGGCCTAGGACTCTCAATCGCCAAAAAATTCGGAGCCAACGGATTTCAAGTGGCATTAATCTCTCGAAATGAAGAGAAGCTGAACACCCTTGTTCAGGAACTGCAAGCACTGAATATCGAGGCTGCTGCTTTTCCTGCCGACGTATACAATAAAGAACAAGTAGCCACAGCCTTCGATAATATCAAGAAAAAATACGGCTTTATCGATGTGCTCGAATTCAGCCCGACAAGTGGAAATTACCCTCCTACTCCTGCTTCACAAGTAACCGAAGAAAATGCACAGGATGCCTTTCAGGCACTGGTTGTAGCCGCTATCCGCAGCGTAGCACAGGTATTGCCTGAGATGCTGGAGAAACGCAGCGGCGCACTGCTGTTCACAACTGGATTGTCCTCCGTCTATCCCATGCAGATGATGGGTAATGTTGGCATTGCGCTTAGCGGATTAAGAAACTACGCACTTAACCTGCATGCAGATTTGGCTCCACAAGGAATCTATGTAGGTCATTTAGCACTTGGTGTATTCATTAAACCCGGCACCGCTACAGATCCAGGACTCATCGCTGATGTTTGGTATGAGATGTATATGGACAAAAGCAAAGCTGAGGATACTTTTCCCAAAGGTGTGACACCGGCTACAATCATCTGGTGAGAGGTTTGCCCCATCGCTTTTGATCCATAGTGAGTTCTCCAGTATAATGGTTCCTATAGAATGCTAAACAAGACGGTCACGCATGGCCAATAAGCTTATGCCCAGGCGCTTACAAAGCCGGTTTTGCGCAGCAAAACTTAAGGAGGTACATACTCACTATGTCATACGAAACTTATTTTTCAACCCACCGGGATGAACATCTCGAAGAACTAAAACAATGGCTCAGAATTCCAAGTATTTCTGCCTTATCTGAACATAAGGACGATGTACTGAAGGCAGCCCATTGGCTGACAGACACCCTGAAAAAAGCCGGACTTGAGAACATTGAGTTGCATCCGACAGCGGGACATCCCGTTATATATGCCGATTATCTTCATGCTCCAGGCAAACCAACCATTCTCGTGTATGGTCACTACGATGTACAACCAGTAGATCCATTAAACCTATGGACCACACCTCCATTTGAACCAGAGATTCGTGATGGCAAGCTTTATGCACGCGGAGCAACAGATGACAAAGGACAAGTATTCGTTCACCTCAAAGCCATTGAGGCGATCCTGAAACAAGAAGGTACTCTTCCTGTGAATCTCAAGCTTTGCATCGAAGGTGAAGAAGAAATCGGCAGTGTGAATCTGCCTCCGTTCCTTGAGGCCAATAAAGAAAAGCTCGCTGCGGATGCGGTGTTAGTCTCCGATACATCCCTATTGGAACGCGGTCGTCCTGCCATCTGCACTGGGCTACGTGGACTAGCTTCCCTTGAAGTTGATGTAACTACCGCTTTGACAGACCTGCACTCCGGTTCTTACGGCGGCGGTGTTCCGAATGCACTGCATGCCCTAGTATCTTTGCTATGCTCGCTTCATGACGACAAAGGACGTGTATCTGTAGACGGATTCTATGATGGTGTTCCTGAACTTTCCCCAATGCTGCGGGAAGAATTCGTGAAGCAAGGTGTGAATGAAGATAAAATCCGCGAAGGTCTTGGATTGGAATCGTTATACGGGGAAGAAGGTTATTCCTTTGTAGAACGGATTGGCGCTCGTCCTACGCTTGAGCTTAACGGCGTATACGGCGGTTTCCAAGGGGAAGGCAGTAAGACGGTTATCCCTAAAGAAGCACATGCGAAGATTACCTGCCGCCTAGTTGGCGATCAGGATCCACAGCATATCCTCGATGCCGTTGAAGCACATCTGAAGGCTAATATTCAGACCGGAGCGAAAGTGCATGTTAAGCAAATGGAGAAGGCACGTGCCTTTAACATCGATCCGTCGAATCCTATTCTGCAAACTGCAGCAGACGCATATGGCAAAGTATATGGAACCCGTGCCCTCTTCACCAAAGACGGCGGCTCCATTCCGATCATGGAGAGCTTCTCCCGTGTACTGGAAGCACCTGTCGTTCTGATGGGCTTTGGTCTCGATGATGAGAACCTGCATGCACCGGATGAGCATTTCAACCTGGAGAACTTCGACAAGGGATTACTCACCATTGTTGAGTTCCTAAAGACTGTATAAGCTCCCTACAAACAATTAAAGCCAGGTTCCCTAAATTGGGAGCCTGGCTTTTTAGTATGCGGCCAAACAAAAGAGCATCATTGCTTAGTCCATTTATAAAACCACCATACCATTGCTATCACCATTATTATTAAAAGAAACATCAGGCTTTTAACTGAGCTACTTATTATTAAAGGTCTTAAATAAGCGATCATTATCCGTCCCCCATATAGAATGAATATAAAAGAGATATAATCACCATATCACTTAATACAAAATATTGAAATAGCAGAGAAACTCTGTGCTTAATCACAATTATTATCCTTCATGTAATATCTCCAGCAACAAAAATAAGCAACGTTTCAATCGTCCCTGAGATATTCTCCACTTTGCCATGACCATAAGGATGAGCTTTATCCGCAGAGCGACTCGACCATCGGACCGAGAAAAAAGCAATCAACGAAGCAACTAAATCTAAGGAGGAGTGGATCGCTTCCGAGATAATTGCTACTGAACCTGTAAGTACTCCGACCATAAGCTTTAAAGAAACGATAAATGTATTGCTAAGTACAGATAGGAACGCAATCTTTGCACCATTCAAAAGTTTCACAACCTTTTCTTAAAAGTACGCTATATTAAAGTTTTTCCATTAGGCAAATAGTATAAACAAAAAAATCCCACCAACCATTAATAGGCTGATGGGATATAAAAAAACCCTTGCATCGCAAGGATTTGGAAGTTTGAATTATGGAGCGGGTGATGGGAATCGAACCCACGCTATCAGCTTGGAAGGCTGAAGTTCTACCATTGAACTACACCCGCACTAGAAAGTGAATACAAGAGTTATTGTATCATCTCTACAAGTAAAAATCAACATTTTTTTAGTTTACAGGGAAGCGCCGAGGGGTGCCTTTTTTAAAAATATCGCCTCAAACTCTGCTGGTTGAATAGGTTTGCTGAACAGAAATCCTTGAGCTTCATGACAATGCTGTTCACGCAAAAACTGCAGCTGCTCCTTGTTCTCAACACCCTCAGCCGTAACCTTCAGCTTCAAATGATGCGCCATAGAAGTGATTGTAGAGACTATAGCAGCATTGTTGCTGTCCTCCATAACCTCTGATACGAACGACCTGTCTATTTTCAATCTGTCGATTGGCATGTTCTTTAGATAATGCAGGGAGCTGTAGCCTGTACCAAAATCATCAATACTGATGAAGACACCAAGCTCTTTCAGACGTTTCAGCTGATCAAAGGCTGTTTCTTTATCCAAGGTCATACTCTCAGTAATCTCAAGGTCGACATAACACGGATCTAATCCAATGTCGGTTAAGATGGTATGAATCCTCCCTGCTAGATTAGGCTGAAGGAATTGCCGCATAGATAGGTTGATGGAGACGCAAATCGGCACATAGCCGGCCAGCTGCCATTTTTTATTCTGCAGACAAGCTGTTTTAAGTACCCATTCCCCAATCGGAACAATGAGTCCACTCTCCTCAGCTAACGGGATAAATTCCGCAGGAGAGACCAGACCACGTTTCGGATGATTCCAGCGGAGCAGAGCTTCCATTCCTACGATCTCTTCCGTCTCCAGCAAAACCTTTGGCTGATACACCAGAAAGAATTCATTGCGTTCAAGCGCTCTGCGGAGGTCATTTTCCAGCTTTAGACGTTCCTTTGCTTTCATCTGCATAGCTGGGATATACCGGCGAATCTCCACTCCCTGTTCCTTGGCATTATGTACAGCCGTATCAGCATTCTGAATTAGATGTTCCGCAGTTTCACCGTCACCGGGATAAATACTTAACCCCATACTAAGCGAAATATGGTACTCCCCCGACTCTAAGGCAATAGGTACCTCAAACAATCGATGCAGCTCCGTAGCTCGTACCAAACATTCTCCAAGACTTGCTCTCTCCATCATAAGAAAAGCGAACTCATCCGCCCCCATACTATAAAGCTCTTCAGTAGATTTGGCCTCATTCACAAGCCGCTCAGACACCAGCTTCAATAAATGGTCTCCGGCAAAATGGCCCAGGGAGTCATTAATATTCTTGAAATGATTAATATTCATAATAGCTAACGCTGAGAATTTATCGCTCGTTTTCTTCTCTCCAGCAATAATCATCTCTTCTACACGCTGCGTCAGACGACGTCTATTGGGAAGTCCCGTTAAATCATCATGATAGGCTAAATAATTGATCCGCTCCTCAGCCAACTGCTTTTCGTAAAAAGGTTCTTCAATCGTCAGACGATATACTCCAGTAAGCAGCAAGTAGTAAGCAACTCCGCTACACACCATTCCAAAAAGATCATCTATATTGCCACTACTGAATGGACTCATAAAAAAGGCTTGGCCCAAAGAGAAAAAGATAAGTGCTCGAATAATAATAAGCAGTGAGGCTGACTTTTCATTTTTTTCAGGAAATACAATAACCGCAACACCTGCCAAGTAAACAAAAAGAACTGCTAAATCAGCAATCTGCTTCAATGGATTCATCCAAGGCTTAGTTAATAACTGAGGCAATGCCGAGTGGCTGAAAATAAACAAAACAATGGAAAGCACAATCAACATGAAGGCTATTCTAAACAATTTTCTTTTTTCAGAGACAGACACGGGCTTATCTTCCCTGCTAAAAATAAACAACATTCCTAAACCGCTGATTAGTCGTGAGAGGGTTCGCAGCCACAACGATTCTTCAAAAGTTATGAATGATGAAATCAACGGGACGCCGACAAAACCCAATGTATGCAAGAAATCAAGAATACATATTCCACCAAAAAGAGCAGCGGCATATAATCTTCCTTTAGATAATCTGCTAGAGAAGAATAACCAGCCCTGTGCAAATATTGCAAATCCAAAAGCAACATTACAGCAGCCGACAATGAGATAGAGAGAAGAAATAATATCCCAATCGTCCAATCGGTTAAGCGATGTATGGAAAATTTGAATTAAAAGGTACAGCAAGGCGCCTACAGCAGCTGCTTGAATTGTCTTTTTCTCTTCTTGTCTCATAAGTCCCTCGCGTCTGAAAATAATATCTATTAATTAACATTCAAGTATAGTTATGTCCTATGTATAAATATCGGCGGGATAGGACTTTTAAGTTACATTTCTTTTATGGGCATTCAAAAGGAAGGCGCGTTTATAAGTTATATATTCATAAATCTTGCATAAATATAAACCATTTTCTGCTAGCAGGCAACCAAAAAAGCACTTCCCCCTACGAAAGGGTTCAGTGCTTCTAAGAAACTCAAGTTTATTTGTCACCAAAGGTTACTTCTGGTGTTGTAAGCTTATCAAAAAAATCAACGGATTTATCCTTGTCTGCAGATGCACGAAGTGCCATTGCTGAACGTGGATGCTCATCAAGTGTACCTGTGATCATATAAGGAATGATATAGCCCCACTCCTCTTTCTCACGCAAAGGAATCATCAGGCGTTCAATAATATCAAGCACAGGGCGCAAGGAGTAACGTGTATTCTTCAAATGAGTTACTAACAGCTCTGTAGGGCAATTTCCTGCAGCTCGTCCCATTCCATAACAAGAAGCATCCAGTAACTCTACACCATTCTCAGCAGCAATCAACGTGTTGGAGAACGCCAACTGAAGATTATTGTGAGTATGTACGCCTAGACGTTTGTTTGGCAGATGTGTCTTGAACTTCTCAACCAGATAATTCATGTCATTGTGATCCAAGCTGCCGTATGAATCTACAATATATACCACATCAACAACGCTCTCACGGATCATTTCAAAAGCTTCCAACAATTCATTCTCCATAACATTAGACAAAGCCATAATGTTGATCGTTGTCTCATAGCCTAGATCATGGAAAGTTTGTACCAATTGCAAGGCTTTCTCTACATCTTTGCTGTAGCATGCCACACGAATCAAATCCAGCATACTTTCGCTGCGAGGCAAAATATCATTCTCATCCACGCGGCCGATATCAACCAAAGCAGATAGCTTGGTGTGACCTTTTTGCGGAATCACTTTACGCAGGAAATCATCGTCCAGAAAACGCCATGGTCCGGCACCCTCTGCTCCTTTGAGCAATTTTGGTGAATTTTTATAACCGATTTCCATATAATCAACACCAGCTTCATTCAAGCCGGCATATAAGTTTTGTACAAATTCCACACTGAAATCCCAGTTGTTCACTAGGCCCCCATCTCGGATGGTGCAGTCAACAATCTTACATTGATTAGTCTTCATAATTATCTCCCTTCAACTATTGCAATCATTATAACCGCGAATATAGCTTTACTATGCAATTTATATCGTATAATCATACTTTAATGAAGAATAAAATGTAAAGGAATTTCATCTTCTTCTCTTTAATGCTATTACCACATCGTGTCAGCGACAATGATCACAGTAAATAAGCCCTAAAAATGCTACATTACAAGAAAATCATTGAGATTGATTATCAGTCTCTTTTGGAGGGATAAAAATGGCTTCTACCTCTTGCTCATTACTGCGACTACAACCGGGTTCGACCGGATATATTCATAAAATAGAAGGAATCAACCCCATCCTGCGTCGTCGTCTGGCTGATCTTGGAGTGTCCGAGGGTGTGAGCATTCGCCTGAAAGGAAAAGGACCTTTTTTAGGACCTATTACCTTGGAATGCAATGGACAACTGTTCGCCATCCGCCGGAAGGAAGCTTCATTGATTGAGGTGAACGTGTCTTGAGTTCAATAGCACTTGTAGGTAACCCCAATACAGGTAAAACCTCTCTCTTCAATACATTGACCTCCTCATACGAATATGTTGGTAACTGGTCAGGGGTAACGGTAGAAAAGAAGATCGGCAGCCTGAAGAACGGCGCTGGCAAGCTCATTGATTTGCCGGGCATCTATTCCTTGCACCCACTCTCACGTGATGAGGGAGTTGCTGCCCAGTATTTAATAGAAGAATCTCCTGAAGCCTTAATTAATATCGTGGATGCTTCACAGCTGGAACGAAATCTGCTGCTCACGCTTCAATTACTTGAGTATGGCAAACCTACCTTACTCGGACTGAATATGATTGACGTCGCCAATGCACGTGGAATTCGCATCAATCATGAAGTCTTACAATCACGACTGGGTATAACTGTCCTCCCGCTTGTTGCAAGAACGGGAAAAGGCTGCGCACAAGTCCTCAGTATTTTAGAGAAATCCTCTGCGATTCCCGCTGTAAAGTTCAAGTTGAACTATGGTGAGATTGTAGAGCATGCGATATCTTCTATAGAAAAGGAATTACTTCCTATCAAGGACTTACCCAATCACCGCTGGATTTCTCTACAGCTTATGGAGCAGAATCCGGTTATTCTTCATTTTCTAAAGACACGTATGGACACCTCTCGCCTGCTAAACATCTGTGAATCCTGTCAGAGTGAGCTACAGATCAAAAAGCTGGCCCTGACGCTCCCCCAATGGATTCGCTCACAGCGGATGGAATATATTCACTCCATTTGTGAGGTTGTACTTGATACAACAACGCAGAAGCCTCATAACTTAACAGAAAGATTAGATTCCATATTGACGCATCGTTTTCTAGGACTGCCCTTATTTATCTTCTTTATGTATGCTCTCTTTAAGACCACATTTGACTGGGTTGGCGGACCTCTATCAGATCTCCTCGATGGCCTGATCTCCGGACCGATTAGTGATGGAGCCAATTCCCTGCTACAGACGCTTGGAGCATCCAGCTTCACGCATGCCCTGATCGTCGATGGATTAATTAGCGGTGTAGGGGGCGTCCTCGTCTTTGTCCCGCAAATCTTCATTCTCTTCCTGATCATTTCCTTCTTGGAGGATTCAGGATACATGGCTCGGGTTTGCTTATTAATGGACAGCACGATGGAACGTATGGGACTAAACGGAAAAGCATTTATTCCATTCATCATTGGCTTCGGCTGCAATGTACCTGCCATAATGGCGGCGCGCAGCATCGAACAGCCCAAAGACCGAATGCTGACCACCTTGCTAATGCCACTGATGTCCTGTTCTGCGAGACTGCCTGTTTACGCTTTATTCGCAGCAGTATTTTTCCCGGCGCAAGAGGCCGTAGCAGTTCTGTCCATGTATGTGATGGGTATTGTGTTTGCGCTGATTCTTTGTAAGGTATTCTCTAAATATTTATTCAAAAATGAATCCTCAGTTTTCATGATCGAGCTTCCACCTTATCGTATGCCGCAGATCAAGACCTTATCGCGCAGCACTTGGGAAAAGGGCAAAGGTTTCCTGCGAAAAGCTGGAACTATTATTCTTGCAGGCTCAGCAATTATTTGGTTTATGTCTTATGCGGGTCCTGGCGGGTTTGATGTGGACATGGATCACAGCTTCCTGGCTAAGTTTGGAGGTATGATCGCACCGCTACTGGCACCGCTTGGTTTCGGAACATGGCAGGCTGGCTCTACATTGGTTCCGGGCTTTTTGGCAAAAGAGGTCGTAGTCTCTACCATGAATATCATCTATCATGCACCAGATGCTGCTGGTTTAGAAAATCAAATTTCTCAAGTCTTCACACCATTGAGTTCGATCAGCTTTATGGCCTTTATCCTGCTATATATTCCTTGTTTGGCTACTGTAGGGGTGATCAAAAAAGAAACAGCATCTTGGAAATGGACCTTCTTCTCCATGGGGTATTCTCTCGTTCTGGCGTATATCGTATCTTTAATTATTTTTCAAGGCGGACGGTTATTAGGATGGTCGTAGACTTGTAAATTATAAGATTCTCATGATGAAAGTGGGGTACCATTATGATAAATGTTGTGATTGTCGCCTTAATTTTCGGTTATTCTGGCTGGACCATCTATCGACATGTGCAAAAGGGGAAGCAGGGCGCTTGTGCAGGCTGTGATAAAGGAAAAAGCTGCTCGGCAGCATCGATGGATTCCCCTCTTTCTTGTTGTTCAACACCGGTTAACAACAAGAAGTAAGCTTGTAAAACGAGCAATAAATAGAGATTTATCGTTTAGCCTCCTTAACTAACGGGTATGTTTGTTATAAGCAACTACAGACAATACCAAGGAGGTAATTCCTATGAATACCAAAAAGACATTATTTACAACAGTCGCATTGGGAGCAGTATATTTACTGAAGAATAAGGGAACTCGCGATAAAATTATGAACGGCATTCAATCCTACACTTCCCAATCGAAGGCAAAAAAATCCAGTGGTACTGTTTAAGCTTCTGCTCTTGGATTTCAATAAAGGGGTGTTCCCTAAACCAGACTCTGGTTTAGGGAACACCCCTTGTTGTTTAGAACGGACAGCTCCCCGGATGTTTAGATCTCGCTTTCGCTCAGCAGCCACTGAATGATAGAACGAACCATGACACCTGTTGCTCCCTTAGGATTAACTCCACGTTCTTTAGATACATATGCAGTGCCAGCAATGTCTAGATGAATCCATGGCAAGCCCTCAGCAAACTCACCTACAAATAATCCGCCTGTAGTAGCTCCACCATATCTTCCAGCAGTGTTACGGATATCGGCAACCTCGCTCTTTAGCATCTCACGAAATTCCGGGTATGCCGGAAGCGGCCAGACCTTTTCCCCTGAATAGCTTGAAGCGGCCAGAAATCGCTCCAGAAACGCTTCATCATTAGTCACAGCACCCGTTGCTATATCTCCCAAAGTGGACAACACAGCGCCTGTCAGCGTAGCTACATCGATAATACGTTTCGCTCCCCATTCCCTAGCATAAGTCAGAGCATCTCCCAGGACAATTCTGCCTTCAGCGTCGGTATTCAACACTTCTATCGTTCGTCCGCTCATGGAGGTAATAACATCTCCAGGCTTAAAAGCATTGGCCGATGGCATATTCTCCGCAGAAGGAATAACCATAACGACATTAATTCGTGGACGTAAGCGGCCAAGTGCCTCCATTACTCCGAGTACTGCCGCTGCCCCTCCCATATCACTAATCAGCTCTTCCATACCTGATGCTCTTTTTAAGGAGATCCCGCCGGTGTCAAAGGTAACTCCCTTCCCTACAAGCCCCACTACGTTATCCCAATTCCCTGTCCCCTGATAACGGATGACGATCATTCGTGGAGGGTTTACACTTCCTTTTCCGACGGCGAGCAATCCGCCCATTCCTTTTTGCTCAATTTCCCGTTCATCCAGCACCTCAGAAGGAAAGCCATATCGCTCAGCAACCTCTATAGCGGCCACAGCAAGGTCTGAGGGAGTCAATAGATTACCAGGCATGTTGGTCAAGCTCCGCGCCAAATTCGTGGCCTCACCGAAAGCTAGCCCCTTCTGAATGCCTTGAGTCCAATCCCGCCCGGCAGTACCCTCTAATTTCTCTTTTATAGTGAAAACAACTGCTGTTGGGCCTGTATAAAAAGACTGCACCTGCTTATAGGTAGCCCGACGATAGGAACCAAGCATTAGCCCCTCCGTCAGCGCATAAGCAATAGAAGTCACATCCTTCTCTACGGTAAGCTCCTGTAATTTGTCCGGCACTTCAAATACCAGCTTGAGCGCCTTCAAACGAAGTGCTGCACGGGCTGTCTGAGCCCCCATTTGCCTTAGATCCTCAGTCGTGAGAAGTTGGTCCCCCCTGCCAACCAAAATAACAACAGGACAACCAGATGAATTCTCAGCAGGTAGTACATAAGTCTGATTAAGCTTGCCTTTAAATAAACCTGCCTTTCCCAATAGGCGAATTCTGTCATCCCAGCCCTCGCAAAAGCCTCCATTTTCGACCTCAGACTCAGAAATAATAAGGATAAGGGCATCACCCTGCACATTGTTGGCAACACCACTGTTGTATTCTATATTCATTGTGATTCCCTCCATTTGTTTCCCCAAACCAACACCCATTGTAACATAAGCAAAGGCTGATCTCCGCATCTGTATTATCCGCAGGGATCAGCCTCTTATTACTTATTCTAATGGATTAATGGCAAAGAGATCACAAAATGAGTACCCTCGTTGACTCTGCTGCTAACAGAAATGCATCCGCCATGATTTTTGATGATGCGGTCACTTACGGAAAGACCCAATCCTGTACCATTCTCTTTAGTAGTAAAGAAAGGATTAAATAACCTGTCCAGTGTACGAATATCCATTCCTTTACCGTTGTCAGATATGAACATACGGACCTCAGAGCCTTCTCTGCGGGCACCAACCTCGATTTTCCCCATCGAATCATCTTCTCGATCCGCTACAGCCTCCATTGCATTTCTAATCATATTAAGCACAACTTGCTTCATCTGTTTGACATCGCCAGAAATCACCATGTCCTCTTGAAGAGGATGAAGATTGATCTGGCAGCCCTTCATTAAAGCTTCGCTCTCTGTAAGGAGAACAACCTCCTTGAGCAATGCGGACACGGGTATCATCCCCACCTGCGGAACTGACGGCTTAGAGGAGGACAGAAATTCATGGATAATATCGTTCGCACGATCGATCTCGGCCAATATAATCTTGGCATATTCCTCTTTCCCCAGTTGATGCAAGTATGGATGAAGCAGTTGAATAAATCCCCGGATCGCGGTCAACGGATTCCGGATTTCATGGGCAATAGATGCGGATAATTTGCCTAGCATAGCCAAGCTATCGTTCTGGTAAGCCGTTTGTTCGATTAACTTATAATCCGAGATTTCCTTGACAGTGAACAAATAACAGCCTTTCATTTGCTCTCCGCAGCATAAAGTAACCTTCCAGTAACGGCCATACTCGTCTAGAAACTCATAATTTAATTTTCCTTTGTATACCATCTCTCTGTAGCTCTGCAGTACTTGTTTTTTCTTGGAACGGCTCAGTCGAACATTAGACAGCAGATGGGAAAATGTGCAGCCCACAAGAGAGTGACGGGTAAGCTCAAGCATCCCGTACATTTGCTTATTTACAAAACTTATAACTCCCTCTTCATCAAAAAGCATGATTCCGCTGTCAATATTCTCTAGAACATCCTCGTATGTAGTATCCACAGGTCCAGTTTGATAGGTTCTTCCCGGTAATAGAAGACTTTCTTGATATTGGCTAATCACGATACGAAGTTCCCCCTTTTACTGCATTTGACGAAGACGCTTAAGCGACATCAAATTACTATGTATTTGAGTGTATGACGAAGCCGCCAGAACATTCGGTAATCGTTGCACTTTTTCCAACCGGTTCAATTATATTCCAATCATATCCAAGAGAACTAGACAACGCAATCGGAGAAACTGTCGAATGGTAAAAAAATTCATAAAATGATTCCAAAGACATATGAAACATCACATCAAATTATATTTATCGCTATTTATTCGCCTAAATGATTTAAAACAATCTAAAAAGGATCACGAAAAGCTAAAAAGGATTATAAAAAGCTAAAAAGCCCCCGCGATTGCGGAGGCTTACATGGAAAAATGGGGCATGCCCAAAAAATTAGTAATAAACTTATGCCTTTTGTTGCAGGCGTAGACGGCGCTGACTCATCACAGCTAACCTTTTTTTCAATTCCCGTTCCCACTTGGTATCCTCAATCTGTTTGGCTACAGCTAGCAGGTCAAGCGCCATATCGATCTGATTGCGTACAACGGCTAGAGGATCTTCACTCTCGACGTTAATGACGTTCTCGAATATTGCAGTTTCGTCTTCCATGACATAGTCCTGAAAGTCCACGTCGGTAACACCATCTCCATGTGCATATTCCGCTAAGATCTCATATTCATTCTCGACCTTGTAGTGAACCTCCACACGATGACATACCGGACAAAAAAGCAGGGGAACATTATGGACTTGCGTGCGATAATGTTTTAGGGTCCCCTTTGTTCCTACCATACTCGCTCCACAGCAAAAGCTCATATTTGTTCGCCCTCCTTAGAAATAACCCTTTGATTGTTTATTATTGTATTACATTACCCCAATGGAGATTCCTCCACTCGAGGACATAATATAACTTTTCGCGCCTATTTTCAAATCTATTTAGATATACAAGATCTTTTGGAGCAAAAAACCCCCTTACAGAAAATTTTCTGCAAGGAGGTAGAAATCAGAATATCAAGGATCACTATGATAACGGTCTAAAATTTACAGATTCTTATCTCCCGGCTTCCAGTTCATTGGGCATAAACCACCAGATTGCAAGGCTTGCAGAACACGAAGTGTTTCTTCCACGCTGCGGCCTACATCATTGTGGTTAACGACTTGATATTTCAATTCGCCTTCAGGATCGATTATGAACAAACCACGCAATGCGATACCTTCTTCTTCAATCAGAATGCCATAGTCTTTAGAGACTTGTTTCGTAATATCAGCTGCAAGCGGGAAATTCAAACGACCCAGGCCATTAGAATCCTTAGGGGTATTGATCCAAGCTTTGTGGCTGTGGATCGAATCGATGCTTGCGCCAAGAATCGCTGTATCAAGTGCTTCAAACTGTGCTGCTGCGTCACTGAGAGCTGTGATTTCAGTTGGACATACAAATGTGAAATCAAGCGGATAGAAGAAGAATACAAGCCATTTGCCACGATAATCAGACAAGCTTACTTTACCAAAATCCTTACCATCACCTGATACGGTTTCCATAGTAAAATCGGGAGCCGGTCTACCTACTAAACGTTCCGCCATTGCTAGAATCCTCCCTCTGATTATGTAAGAAAAAGTACCATTTGTATCTCTCAATATACTGAAATATATTGAAATTTGCAGAAATCGATAATATCTTGTCTACTAAACAAATGGTATCATCGCACAAAATCAAAGTCAAGATTAGATCAATTATTTATTTGTAATAATTATAAACTAATAATTAAGCTGTGCGGATTGCTGCAACAATCAGGTCGCCCATTTCAGTTGTACTGATCGCTTTGCTCTTATCCACGGCGATATCACTTGTACGGTGCCCTGCATCCAATACTGCAGCAACTGCAGCTTCGATTGCAGCAGCAGCATCCTCATAACCAAAGGTTAAGCGGAACATAAGGGCCAGCGACAAGATTGTTGCGATCGGGTTCGCAAGCCCTTGTCCGGCAATATCAGGAGCAGAGCCGTGAACGGGCTCGTAGAGACCATAGTTGCCGTCACCCATCGAAGCCGAAGCAAGCATACCGATAGAACCTGTCAGCATAGCAGCCTCGTCGCTCAGGATATCACCAAACATGTTCTCAGTAACGATAACGTCAAAGCTAGATGGACGGCGCAGCAACTGCATTGCGCAGTTATCAACCAGTACATGCTCTACCTCTACCTCCGGATATTCTGGAGCGATCTTATTCACAACCTCACGCCACAAACGTGAAGTTTCAAGTACATTCGCTTTATCAACACTCGCCAGTTTATTGCGGCGCTTGCCGGCAATTTCAAAAGCTTGGCGGACAATTCGTTCTACTTCCATTACGTTATATACACAGGTGTCCACAGCTTCTTCACCATGTTCTCCTTGACGGCGCAATTTATCTCCGAAATAAATCCCGCCAGTCAGTTCGCGAACTACCATAAGATCTGTGCCTTCCAGGACTTCAGGCTTCAAAGTCGAAGCATCCTTAAGACAGTCAAATACGACAGCTGGACGCAGGTTGGAGAACAACCCCAGTGCTTTGCGAATTCCGAGCAGTCCGGTTTCAGGACGAAGTTCCTTTGGATTATTATCCCATTTCGGTCCACCAACAGCACCCAATAACACAGCATCTGCGCTACGACAGATTTCAAGTGTATCTTCCGGCAGCGGAGTGCCCTTCTCGTCTATAGCGATACCGCCAAATAATGCATGCTCTGTTTCAAAGGCATAACCGAATACTTCTTCTGTTACTTTCAATACTTTTTCCGCTTCTGCTACAACTTCTGGTCCAATACCGTCCCCTGCGATAACGGCGATTTTTTTAACTTCACTCATCTCAGTCACTCCTCAAGTTTTCTGCTCTAACAGACATAGTTCTTCTTTATATTGTTGTATCATACCCAGTCGTAAAGGACAAAGATATAGATTCTATTGAACTGATAGGTATAGCCTATAAACAGTGAGAATCAGAACACCACCGTGAATGCTGAGCATATTTGCTCTTAGTTCTGAAGATGTTTACAATTACTATGAAGTCATCTATCAAAGGAGTGAATGCGAAGTGCATTATACAAAGCTTGGCAAATCCGGCATGAAGGTCAGTCGCCTATGTCTAGGAACGATGAATTTTGGCCCACAGACGGATGAAAAAGAAGCCTTCCGCATCATGGACGCTGCACTGGATGCAGGTGTTAATTTTTTTGATACCGCTAACATTTACGGCTGGGGCGAAAATTCTGGCCTGACTGAAACCATTATCGGACGCTGGTTTAAACAAGGCGGCGGGCGGCGGGAAAAGGTTGTACTAGCCACCAAAGTTTATGGAGCCATGAATGATAAGCTTGATGGTCCTAATGATGAAGAAGGATTATCCTCATATATCATTCGCCGCCATCTTGAAGGGTCCCTGCAGCGTCTTCAGACCGATCATATTGAATTGTACCAGATGCATCATATAGACCACAGTACGTCCTGGGAAGAGCTCTGGGGGGCTTTCGAGCTGGCTGTGAGTCAAGGCAAGATTGGTTATGTCGGTTCCAGTAACTTTGCAGGCTGGGATATCGCCATAGCACAACAAGAAGCAAAGGCTCGTGGTTTTCTTGGACTAGTCTCAGAGCAGCATAAATACAGTCTGACCTGTCGGCTTCCTGAACTTGAAGTTTTGCCAGCCGCTCGCCATCTGGGGCTAGGTATTATTCCTTGGAGTCCACTCGATGGAGGTCTTCTCGGAAGAAATGCACTCAAAAAAATAGAGGGCAGCCGAAGTGGCGGAAATGCAGATCGTGTAGAGCAGCACAAGAGCCAGCTTGAGGCTTTTTCCAGCTTATGTATGGAGCTAGGAGAACCACAGGATAATGTCGCTCTTGCTTGGCTACTGGCTAATCCTGCTGTAACAGCTCCTATTATCGGCCCCCGCACACTGGAGCAATTCGAGAGTGCGCTGCGCAGTCTTGAGATTGTACTAGATGAAGCTGTGCTTAAACGACTAGATGAAATATTCCCTGGACCTGGCGGTGAAGCCCCTAAAGCCTATGCTTGGTAGGTAAGTTCTATCATAAAAGGAGCTGAGGCCTCAGCAGAATCCATTCGCTGAAGCCTCAGCTCCCTTTTACTCATACTTATTCAGCTGTGTCCACGGTCACACTTCCATTACTCGTGCTTAAATCCACAGTATACGTAGCTTTACCAAGCACAGCGGTACCATAGCTATCGCCGTCCCGATCCCAGGGTACATTCCCCTTCAGCGAGCCATTACTTGTATCTGCAATAATCTTCGCATCCGACACGGCCGGTAAGCCCACTATAATCTTTCCGTTACTGGATGTACATTTCCAGTTTCCGGTCACTGCTGAGTTTATAGTAATTTTGCCATTGCTGCTCTTGGCTGACAACGCCCCATCAATGTTATCCAATACTATGGCTCCATTAGAGCTCACAAGTTCAACTTCACCTTGGATATTCTGTACGGATAGTGACCCATTGCTGGTATGCGCATCCACTTCGCCGACAATATCATGAATATTTAATGCACCATTACTTGTCTCAACCTCTATACCTGACTTAAGATTCCAGGCTTCTATAGAGCCATCACTTGTCTCAACCTCAACAGCAAGGTTATTGGGTGCACTTATATTTAAATAAGGACTTTTGGTATTGAATCCAAACTGAATGTTAGAGAACCAATTATGATCGGTATCGAGCTCCATAATCAGTGTATCTCCTTCAGTACTAACCTTCCATTTCTTTTCTAATGCACTTTCAGCATCACTTTGCGATTTTCCAGGCAGCAGTAAACTTCCCTCATAATCCAAAGAGCTTCCAGCTACACCCTCAACCTTTACTTTTCCACTTGGAAGTACGATTTTGAGCGTCGTAATATTCTCTTTCACTTCCACATTCCCACTAAGCGGAGTTAGATGTGTATTACCGATCAGATTGCTGAGTGAACCTCCGGCCATTACTGTCTGAGCACCACTTGCTCCGATCAGCACAATAATTAACAGGATGGCCCAGCCGCTTACACGGCTTTTGACATCGGATTTGATAAAAAGTCTAATCAACATCTCAAGTCCGAATAAGACCAACAACGCCGGCCATAAAAAACCAAGCACCTCATAGCTGATCATATCATACTGAGCCATCACGATAATGACACCAAGGGCAATGCAGCCCAAGGCTGCTGTGAAACTTCCTATTTTCCATCTCCCCATAGTTAAATCCCCGTTTCTTATGCTCTCGTATTGTTCCTTAACATCTTCAGTCCGTACGCAATCAGACCCACTGATAATAAGATCGTACCGATGTTGATCTCAGTCAGCATATCCCAAAGGGTAGGGAAAGCTGTGATTACCAACATAAGGAACCCAGCAACAACACAGCCGATTCCCACCCAAGCTGGATTGATCTCTTCATGTGGATATCCAGGCATAGAGGACATCCCCATGGTCCAAGGGGCTCCGAAGCTGTCTGGATGAAACATCATTCGTTCGTGTTCAGCAGCAGTTATTTTCATCCAAGCCGCCTTCTGCAGGGCATCAAACAACTGATAAAACCACAGCGCCGCCAGGGCAAACGGGAAGATCAAGGGCTCGGACGGAATAAACATTATACATAAGGAGGCCCCGATCATAAACTGTAAACCCTGCTTTTTAAAGCCTAAGTACAAATGACCTACTCCAGGTATCATAGCCAGCATAAAAGTGAGCCAACGTCTCTTCTTAATCATAATACATCCTCCTAAAATTTGGGTAGCAAAACTTTAGCCAATTTAAACATCTATTGATGATCAATTATTTTATTACTATCTCCCAAAGCCACCAAACCACTGGGTTACTGAATTCGACATATGGCCGTTTATTTCGGTAATGCCATAGGCTAAATTCTCAAATACCCCAAACTGCAACAATAACAAACTGAGGCAAGCAGCCACTCCATAATGAATCCATGAGGTTTTTGGGGCAGAACGACGTCTTACATTGGTTGCCTTAGTCGCTCGTGATCTGCGCCCTGTTTCGAGCTGCTCAATATGTGTCATAACATCTGCTGCGAGATCCGGGAAGTCCATCTGCGCCTGCAACTGTTCTCTGTCAGCATCCATTTCCGACCACAGCTCCGACATTGCTTTGGCTTCCTCCAGCCACTCTGCGCAATCAGGACATGACTCTATGTGCAATCGGATACTCAGCTCCATCTCTGGAGACAGTAGGCCGTCTATATAATGTGGCATCCATTCCTTCACTATTGCACAATTCATCGCCATTCCTCCCTTTGTTTACGCATCATCTGTCTGGCTCGATAAAGCTGCGATTCGATTGTTTTCACGGAAACTCCCTTTTGCTCTGCAATCTCTTGATAGGAATTGCGCTGAAAATAGTACAGCTGGACGACCGACCGGTACGGTTCCGCCAGACTGTTCACATTCTCTCCTAATTCAGCTGATGTTTCCTGCTCAAGTACCTCATGCTCCGGAGTTTGAGACGTTACCCAATCATTTTCTGTGTAATCAGCTGCACTTCGGTACTTCCACTCCCTATCGTTGGCCCGTTTCCAGTCCAGACAGGTTCGGTAGGCAATCCGATACAGCCATGTCGAGAAGGAGGATTGTCCTCTGAAAGAGGGGAGCGCTTTATATGCTTTTATAAAAACCTCCTGGGCCATATCTTTGGCCGATTCGGCTTCTCCTGTGATTTTGACACATACTCTGTATACCATGCCTTGGTAACGTGTCACCAAATGCCCAAAGGCTTGATGTTGACCGTTCAGCACAGCAGCAATCCATTCTGCCTCTTCCAGCTTTCTCCCCTCCTTCACCTTCATAACGTTAGACGCCAACCAATCGTTCTCCCCTGCAACCTATACATAAATTTTTTTGGATTTTTTGAAATAGGCTGAAGAGAGGAATATATAGTTTGTTGTCGAATAATGTTTAACTACTATGACTAAAAGAAAACTCTTCTTAATTATCGCATTGTTTCTTATTATACTCACTGGATTCCGTATCCTATGGGTAAAGATTTCTCCGCACACCACACAACCACCACTGATCAATGGTGTGTTGGATTTACGGGATAAACAATGGAATCAGGACAAACTCCTTATTTTAAGTGGGCAGTGGGAGTTCTATCCGGGTATGCTGCTTCCTTCATTCAACGAACAATCTGTAACTGCTGCTCCTGCAAAATATATACAAGTCCCGGGGAACTGGAAAGATGCCCTTAGCGATAGCGATAAATCTGCTTATGGCTACGGCTCCTATCGGCTACGTGTCCTAACAGATAATCATAAGAAGCAATCCTATAGTCTTCTAATTTCCGGAGCTCGGTCCTCTTCAGAAGTGTATATCAACGGTGAACGGCTGGACAGCTCTGGCACTCCTGCTGAGAGTAAAGAACACTATATTCCGTACATACTGCCTTATTCAGTATCCTTTACAACCGATAAAAGTGAACTTGAAATTGTGATCCATGTAGCCAACTATTCCTTTTCCCAAACGGGAGGAATTTCTAAAACGATTGTATTTGGCAGCGAAAAAGCTTTAACACAGGAAAGACTGCTCTCTATTAGCCTACAGTTGCTATTATGTGTTGTTCTAATACTGCACGCTGTATATGCTGTTATTTTATATATAATTGGGCTGCGGCAAAAGATGTTGATCTATTTTTTTCTACTGGTAATATCCGCTATAACTACCGTACTCATAGATGATGACAGGCTTCTATTGCACGTATTTCCCTTGAACTATCAATGGAATTTCAAACTATTTTACATCTCTTATATTGCTGTATTTATTTTTATCCTGCAGACAAGCAAACATCTTTTGTTCACGGATTTAAAAATAAAAAGTATTCGTATCCTAACCATCCTGTCCGTAGTAGACATCCTGTTCATATTATTTGGACCCGTTGTTCACTATTATGAATTTCACACACTGATTTTCGGCATAAATTTATTAGTTTTAGCATTAGGTGTCCTAATTCTTTTTCTGAGATCTATTGTTAAAAATTACGAAGGCTCTATTTTCCTGTTGTTATCTATGTTTGCCATCGTTAACAGCACACTTTGGGGAATGTTCAAGAATTATAACTGGGTTAACGTTACCTATTATCCTTTTGATCTAATTATCGCCTTTTTGTGCTTTGCGACTTTTGGATTTAAGCGATATCACTGGAATACCAAGGAGACAGAAAAACTGGCGCACAGCCTGCAGAGAAGTGTTACACAAAAGGATGCTTTTTTGGCTAACACCTCACATGAATTAAAAAATCCGCTGTACAGTATCATTAACATTGCCGAAACTGTCCTGGACAGCGAGCGTGACACTGTAACGCATCAAAATGCTGAGAATTTAAAACTGCTCATTACCGTTGGAAGACGTATGTCTCTTCTGGTAGACGATCTGCTGGATCAATCCCAGCTCCGTGAAAGCAATATACAATTGCAGCTCAGAGAACTTAAGATCCAATCCTTCGCAGTGGGTGTGCTTGATATGCTCAAATTCTTAACGGAAGGGAAATCTTTAACCTTAATCTCAGAAATACCAGATTCATTCCCTTCTATTGTGGCTGATGAAAAAAGACTCATTCAGATCTTGTTCAATCTGCTTCAAAATGCTGTTAAATATACGACTGTAGGCACGATAAGAATCCATGCAGATATTCATAAAAAATCGGCGCAGATTCATATTACGGATACGGGTCTTGGCATGAACGAGGAGACGTTGCTCAGAGCTTTCCAGCCCTATGAACAGGGCGATTCCAGCATGAACGAAGTTAGCGGTGGCATCGGGCTTGGATTAAGCACCAGCAAGCAGTTAGTTGAACTTCACGGCGGGAAAATAAGTGTAGTCTCTACACTTGGAGAAGGTACTACCTTTACATTCACAATGCCATTATACGATTCAACCAGCCGGGTATTGAGTTCAGAACTGCCCTCTATAACTGAATTCTCAGACACGCCATCTATGATCACTTTATCCAAATTAACCGCACCGGGTATCGTTTCATCAGACCATGGAAGGAGACCCAAGCTTCTGGCTGTAGATGATGATCCGGTTAATCTAAAAATACTTACCAACGTACTTTCCATCAAGGACTATGAAATCGTTACGGTGACCAGCGGAAACGATGCTTTACTATTGCTGGATACCGTTCAGTGGGATTTAATTATTACAGATGTAATGATGCCACAAATGTCCGGGTATGAGCTGGCGCATAGAATTCGTGAACGTTACACCATTGCTGAGCTTCCCATTCTGCTTCTGACGGCACGAGGCCAAGCGGAAGATATTTATACCGGTTTTATTTCAGGTGCAAATGACTATGTAATGAAGCCTATGAATGCAATAGAGCTGAAGGCCCGTGTACGCTCCTTAACAGATCTAAAACAGTCCGTAAACGAACGGCTTCGTGTGGAAGCTGCCTATCTTCAAGCGCAAATACAACCACATTTCTTGTTCAACACATTAAATTCAATATCCGCGCTGGCTTCTTTTGATATTAATAGAATGAGTCACCTTGTGGATGCCTTCAGCTCTTATTTGCGTTTAAGCTTCAATTTCCTGAATGCTGAGCCTATGATACCGATTGAACGAGAGCTTGAGCTTGTTCATGCCTACCTCTACATAGAGAAGGAGCGCTTTGAAGATAGGATGACCATTCTTTGGGATTATGAGGAAAGCTTGCATTTTCAGCTGCCGCCTCTGACTATACAGCCACTGGTTGAAAATGCTGTCCGGCATGGTATTTTGAGTCGCTCCCAAGGAGGAACGGTGTCCATAACCATCAAGGAACAAGCTGGCGATATTGAAATCACGATATCAGACAATGGCCAAGGTATGAAAAACGAACAACTCCAGCAGTTGCTCAGCAATCCGTCTAATGATGAAAGAGGAATCGGATTTTTAAATACACATAAACGGCTGCTGCGGGTCTACGGAAAAGGGCTGCAGATTAAAAGCTCCGAAGGGAAAGGAACTTCTGTGAGTTTTATTATTCCTTCTGACAAAAAAAATCCGCTTCGAAAACTTTCTGATTAACAGACAAACTATTGTGAACCGAAATATCAAGTAAGGATTCGACGTATTTTGGCTAAAATACTATATCTGAGTGGTGATTAATAATGATTCAGGCAATATTAGTTGACGATGAACGGCTTGCCCTTGTGAAATTAGAGTTTATGTTAAAAAAAATACCATCTTTACATATAGCCGCTTCCTATACGGACCCCTCACAGGCCATTCTAGAGGCTCCGTCTTATCATCCTGACGTTATTTTTATTGATATTGAAATGCCTGAAATTAATGGTCTTCAAGCTGCGGAGATGCTCCAAGAGGCCTGTCCAAATGCAAATATTATCTTCGTTACCGCGTATAACCATTATGCTGTGGAGGCTTTTGAGATTAATGCGCTCGATTATATTTTGAAGCCTGTGCGAAATGACCGACTATTGAAAGCTGTCCAGCGGTTAGAAGAAAGATTGTCACTTGCACCAAAACTCATAATTGCAAAAGAAGAGGTAACCATTCGTTGTCTTCAATCGCTTCGTTTTGAACGAGGCGGACAATCTCTGAATAATCTGCGTTGGAGAACCTCTAAGGCCCAAGAGTTATTTGCCTTTTTGCTCCATAATCGCAACCGCTTCGTAAGTAAAGACATGCTGATTGAACTGCTGTGGCCAGACTTCAATCTGAAAAAGGCCTCTACCCATCTCTATACAACAATTTATCAAGTCCGGCAATGCTTAAAGCAGAATGAAGTCGACCTGCATATCAGCAACCTTAGCGGGGGGGAAGGCTATACCCTTGAAACCGGATCAATGTTGATTGATGTAGATAAGTGGGAACAGGGTATCCTGGCTCTGGAAACCATCAGTGAAGTTAATTGTGCGGAGCATCAAGTTTTATTCGAGCTTTATTCTGGAGATTACTATGACGATTATGATTATTTATGGGCTGAAAGTGAGCGGCAACGCCTTCGTACCATTTGGCTGCACCATGCAATGGGCATAGCCCAATTTTATATAGAAAGCAACAGAATTGCCGAGGCCGTTACTGTCTATCAACGAGTAGTGCAGCTACAGCCTTATTTTGAACAAGGGCATTTAGGATTAATGAAGGTCTACGACAGCATTGGAGAACGTTCCGCTGTGGAAGAGCAGTACAAGCTGCTCAAGGATTTGTTCCAGCAGGAGCTTAACATTAATCTTCCAGCCAGCGTTGAGCAATGGTACGAGCAATGGGAACAGCTTAACCATAGAGTGCGATGAGCTAAATAACCTATCAAGACATAATAAAGACACCCGGATAAAACCGGGTGTCTTTATTATTACCTTCCTAGTTATTACGTTTGAATCGTCTTGTTAATACAAACCCTAAAAGCACCAGACTTCCACCAGCCAAGTAGATCGGAAACGCGCTGTCTTCTCCTGTTTTCGGAAGCTGAGTCGGTTTATTGCTGTTATTTCCTGGCTCAGTAACTGTACCCTTTGGTACTTCCTCCACATCAATCTCTATGAGGATTTCTTCTTCATTTCCATTCTCATCTGTAACAATAATGGTGAACTTATCTTTACCAATATAGCCCGGATCAGGTGTGTAGACCCATTTGCCATCCTTAGTAATAATTACTTTACCATGTCCCGGCTCATCTCCCAAGCTTGGCACTCCCCCAAGTGGAATTTCACCTTCAATAGGAACATCTTCATTGGTAATCTCTTTCTGCACAGGTGGAGTTACCTGCGGAACAACAGGCGTACTAGTTGCCACAGGCTGGCTTGGAGTAGCTGTTGGCGTAACCGTTGGCGTTGCCGTCGACACTGGCGTTACCATCGGTGTTGGCGAAGGTGTTGCCACCACAACTGGTGTTGCTGTTGGTGTAGAAGTAACGACTACTTCCGGAGTCGGTGATGGTGTCCAGATAGGACCTGTCGGTTCCTCTGGAGTAGACGTTGGTGTTGCTGTCGGCGTCGACGTTGGTGTTGCTGTCGGTGTCGACGTTGGCGTTGCTGTTGGCGTCGACGTTGGTGTTGCTGTCGGCGTCGACGTTGGTGTTGCTGTCGGTGTCGACGTTGGTGTTGCTGTCGGTGTCGACGTTGGTGTTGCTGTTGGCGTCGACGTTGGGGTTGCTGTCGGCGTCGACGTTGGTGTTGCTGTCGGTGTCGACGTTGGTGTTGCTGTTGGCGTTGGCGTTGGTGTTACCGTTGGTGCGGGCGTTACGGTCGGTATAGGCGTTGCTGTTGGTGTCGGAACTTTGTTTTTTACCTCAAGGCTTATCCCTGCCGTCGAAGAAATAGTCACTTCATGTGGTGTTTGATCAAGAACATAACCAGCAGGCGCTGTTTTCTCAATTAATATATATTTCCCACCTGTTAGTTTGGTAAATTCAAGTATCCCGTTTGTATCCGTAGTGCCTTCCTTAATCCAGATCTTATCGGCATCAACTACCCGATACAGATCAAAAACGGCCCCACTTAACACCTTACTCGTATTCCCGTCTTCTACTTTGGTAATCGTCAACGGTCCTCTTACGCCGCTTCCTGTGCCGGAGCCGCTAGAGAGCTTAACGATAATTTCCTCGGTGCTTACACCTGGAACTACCTTGATGTTTTTACCATCGAAACTAACCTTATTGGTTACCTTATCATTGTTTTGTGCTGTGATCAGGGAGTCATATTTCAAAATATAAGCTTCGGAAATATCCTTCAGGAAACTAAGCTTAAAGCTTTCTTTTCCGTCATTATCCGTAGTGATTTCCAGCTTATAATCTGTACCACTCACCAATTCTTGGTTGGTCGATGTTACATCCCCATTGCTTGCAACTTTCGTTTTGTAGACATGGAATGTATTGGACAGCAGGATTTGATTGTCGCTTGGAATATCCGTAATTACCGCTTCTTTTACAAAAGATTGGTTACGGTTGATGTAAACCGTCCAATGAATTTTATTGCCATCCTGCGCACCTTCTTTGTTAACGTATTCCCCGCCCTGAGGGATATTAACAGAAGCTTGCAGTTTAGCGGACTCTACTTTCGCACCGTCATATAAAGTAGCTGTATTTTTAATTTCATTTGAATCAATCGCTTGATCCGCGAACGTTGTTTTGAAAGTGACGTAGAACGCATAATTAATCGTTTTATTAAATGTCACCTTCAGCTCACTGCCATCCAGCTCCACTTTATAGTCCGCGGAATTCACACTAGCTTGAGGAGAAGGATTTCCATCCTTTCCATACTCCCATTTATTCACTTTCACAGAATCCATATTTACAACTTGGCCAGCTGAAATGGTATCAACCAGTTGAGCTTGGATTAACGTTTTCTGATTATAATTAGCCCCAATGTTCCAAGTGATTTCCTTAGTTACAGCATTGTAGGAACCACTCTTCTTCCCATTGTTTTTAACCTCATCTCTTGGATTAAAGGTTACGGTCGCTTCTTTATGCTTAGACTCCTGCACCCCATTAACCGTTTCTTTCCAATCGAGTGCACCTGTATTAGTGAATTGAGTTTTGCCCGGAGCCAGCCAATCATAGTTAAAGCTTGTTGTATAAGTAATTGTGTAAGGCTCATTTATCGGCGCATTAAAAGTAATCACAAATCCATCGTTTACTGCAACCGGATCATGCGCATTGTAAACAACACTATGGACGGTAGCAGTTCCACCTTTAGTTGGTTGAACCTTTAATGTACCCGGGACAAGCTTTAATCCAGCATTGCCAAAAGTATCTGTCACCACTAGATTTTCCATAGTCTTGCTGTCATCGTTAATTTGGATAGTCCAATCGAGGGTCTTAGTCGCATAATTAACGTTACTATAATTTTTATGGAGAATTTGCTGCTTGATATCACTGTAACCCGTTTCTGTTTTTCCATCATAAGTAATCTTGTTCGTAATCTGACCATCAACAAATACTCTGCCGTTTGCCTTTGTCTGATATTCAATACGGTAGGCAGAATTTATATCATTGTTAAATTTCAGATCAAAACCATTTAATCCCGTTACAGTTGTTGGAGTTATTGTATATTCGCTTGAAGCGATTTCCGCGCCTTTAACCCCGTTGCCATTACTGTCGATCGTTACAGGATAAACTTTAACCGAGTTGAGAATTAGATCTTGAGTGTTATTGAATGTATCCTTCAAAATAGCATTTGCCGCTGAAATTGTTTTTTCATTGTAATTGAAATTAACAGCCCAGGAAATCACCTGATTCGCTGCATCGTAATTGGTGGACTCTTTCGATAGTGGTTTGCCACGTCCTACTGTAACTGTAGTGCTAGCCTTTTCAGAAAATCCGTTATCTCCTGTTAAGACTGCCTCATTCAAAAAGGTTTTCGCATCTACACCAGTACCAGTAATATCCGTAGAGAAGCCAATCCGGTAAGCTTTAGTAAGCGGGTTATCCGCAAATTTCAGCTTTAACTCTCCCAAAGTGGATCCTGTCACATCATACTTGCTGCTGTCCACTAGATTGCCAAGACTCACAGTCCCATCGACCTTCACATCAAGCTCATAAACAGCAATAGATACCGTATTCAGTGATAATCCCACAGGAAGTGTGTCGGTGACAACTGCATTTTTTACGCTTTCCAGTGCCTTATTCACATCAACCGTCCAAGCGATGCTTGTTGGGTTATAATACTGCGGCTTAGGCGAACCGTCTTTTTCTATAGTAGAGCTAACCTTCGGCTTAAAATTAAGCTCAATAGTCTGAGTACCGCCTTGTATCGGGAAAATCAGGGTTTGCTTCGTGGAGCCTGTAATTTTCTTGGAGCTCAAAAGCGACCTTACGGAGAAAGTCCCTCCCACTTTATCGTGAGTTTCGATATAAGCATTAAATGTAAATACAACGCGGTTAGTATTTTTGTCGACGGTATAAGACCCTACAGGCTCATCGTCAAAAATAAGATCACCATTCAGATCGTTATAAAGTTCAAACTGTGTTGGAAGATCAAAGGTATAGGTGGACCCATCCTTATATCCATGCCCATCTGGAAGTGACCATGTATAGTTCAATTCCGAATAGGAATCAAGTTCATATACGCTTTCTGTAACCGTATTTGTGTATTTATCATCGGTGTATACAGCAAGCGTAACACTAGTAATGAGGTCATCTCCAATTACAGTACCGTTGCCACTCGCATATGCCTGCGAATTGACTCCAAAGCCAAAGCTGTAAGCCCATTGCGTCACAAGCAAGAATACTACGAGCAATGCGCTAATTTTCTTTTTTGATAACATTATTAAAAATGCCTCCTTTGTCACTCCGTTTATCGTGCTTTTCCTAAGCTTTATCCTTTGAATCCCGTACTCTACTCCCCCGCATTAACCTCCTTGACGCTTTCTCATGATATAAATTTGCAACCTAACAACTATTGTAAATAGTCCATCTATACATAATCTGAACAGCGTCCTATTGCAGTCTTGGAGATCTTTTTATTGCAAAAAAAAACAGGGATATGCGAAATAACTCGCATATCCCTGTCGTATTTACTACTTAGTGGAAAATAAAAATAAAATTGTACATCTTATAGACTAGCGTGATCACGTTTGGTGTAAGTCTTACGCTTCTCCAGAAGCTTGTTCAGCGCATCAATATAAGCGCGGGCACTTGCTTCTAGAATATCGGTGCTAAGTCCACGGCCTTGTGCAGCTACTTCTCCCTGCGAAAGCACCACATGAACCTCACCCTGCGCATCTTTACCACGGGAGACCGATTTAATCGAATAATCTCCAAGGGTAACTTCCTCATTCGTGGCTTTATCAATAGCATTGTAGATGGCATCTACTGAACCATTACCTTCGGCCTCAGCTACAATCGGCTGGTCTTCCGGACCCGCAATAATAACCTTGGCGGTTGGAACAGCTTCATTACCATAAGTAACGAACATCGTTTGCAGCTTAAAGACTTCTGGCGTATCAATTAATTTCTCTTCAATCAAAGCCAAAATGTCTTCATCTGATACTTCTTTTTTCTTATCTGCCAAATCCTTAAATCTAGAAAAAGCGGTGTTCAGCTCTTCTTCGGACAAATCATACCCAAGATCACTCAACTTATCGCGGAAAGCGTGCCGTCCAGAGTGTTTGCCGAGTACCAGCTTGCTCTCTTTAAGTCCAATAGTCTCCGGTGTCATGATCTCGTAGGTAGTTTTCTCTTTCAGCATCCCGTCCTGGTGAATACCCGATTCATGAGCAAATGCGTTAGCTCCTACAATCGCTTTATTCCCTGGAACCACCATACCTGTCAGCTTGCTGACCAGACGGCTTGTGCGAGAGATCTCGGATAACGTAAGCGATGTTTTTGCGCCAAAAAATTCAGCCCGTGTCTCAAGCGCTAGCGCAACTTCCTCAATCGCTGTGTTCCCGGCACGTTCACCGATACCGTTGATCGTTCCTTCGATCTGATCTGCACCATTCTGAATCGCAGCCAGCGTATTTGCTGTAGCCATACCAAGATCGTTATGACAATGGGCACTAAGCTGTACGCGTTCAATATCAGGCACATTCTCTTTTAGATATTTAAAGATAGCTCCGTACTCCGAAGGATTCAAATAACCTACAGTATCCGGGATATTAACAACATTAGCGCCTTCCCGGATAGCCATGCCGACCATTTCAGCCATGAAATCATACTCCGTACGTCCCGCGTCTTCTAATGAAAACTCGAGCTTAGGGAAATATTTTTTAGCGTATCGGATAGCAGACTGTGCAGTTTCCAGCACCTGAGCCTTATCCATCCGTAGCTTATGCTGGCGGTGAATAGGAGATGTAGCCAGAAAAATATGAATACAAGGGTCCTGCGCTCCCTGTAGTGCTTCTTTTACAGCATCAATATCTGTCTCTCTAGAACGAGAAAGGCCGATTACCGTGACGTTCTTCACAGCTCTTGCCACCGCATTAACAGAAGCTAGATCACCTGGAGAAGCTGCAGGAAAACCCGCTTCCATGCGATCAATTCCCAGCTTCTCTAACTGGTAAGCGATCTCCACTTTCTCACGCGTGTTGAGGTTCACACCTGGTGACTGCTCTCCATCTCGCAGTGTCGTATCGAACACATAAATTTTCCGCATGCTAAGCACCTCCCAAAAATTGTGCTGAAACTCTCAAATGCGGCTCGCAAAGTCACGGCCGCATTTGAAGGTAATACTATTTAATCATAAGTATGATTATGATTATTTCTTAATCCAGTGCATCATTTCACGCAATTGGCTACCTACAACTTCTACTGGGTGAGCAGCTTCGTTGCGGCGAGTAGCGGTAAGGAAAGCACGTCCGGATTGGTTCTCAAGGATAAAGTCACGAGCGAATTTACCTTCTTGAATATCTGTCAGAACAGCTTTCATAGCTTTTTTAGTATCTTCAGTTACAATGCGTGGTCCAGTTACATAGTCACCGTACTCAGCAGTGTTACTGATGGAATCGCGCATGCTGGACAATCCGCCTTCGTATACCATGTCAACGATCAGTTTCAATTCGTGCAGACATTCGAAGTAAGCCATCTCAGGAGCATATCCTGCTTCAGTCAATGTTTCGAAGCCAGCTTTGATCAGTGCGGATACACCACCGCAAAGTACAGCTTGTTCACCGAACAAGTCAGTTTCGGTTTCTTCACGGAAGGAAGTTTCGATAACCCCTGCGCGTGTACAGCCGATACCTTTTGCATAAGCAAGACCGATTTCTTTAGCTTTTCCAGTTGCATCTTGTTCGATAGCAATCAAGCCAGGAACGCCAAAGCCTTCAACATAAGTACGACGAACCATGTGACCTGGAGATTTTGGTGCTACAAGCAGCACGTCTGCATCTTTAGGAGCAACGATTTGTCCAAAGTGTACGTTAAAGCCGTGGGAGAACATCAAAGCTGCGCCTTTTTTGAGGTTTGGTTCTACTTCATTTTTATATACCGAAGCCTGTGTTTCATCTGGCATTAGGATTTGCACAACATCTGCACGGGATACTGCTTCAGCTACTGGCAATACTTCAAAACCGTCATTTTTCGCAGTTTCAAAAGATTTACCTTCACGAAGACCGATGACAACTTGAAGACCACTGTCACGCAGGTTTTGTGCTTGGGCATGTCCTTGGCTACCGTACCCGATTACCGCAATTGTCTTTCCTTTTAATACACTAAGTTCTGCATCCTGTTCATAGTACGTTGTAACTGCCATTGTCAATATCCTCCTTTAATTTGAGACCCATCATAAAGAGCGGGTGCTTCAAGAGAACTGGAATCATAGAAGATCTAGCTGCTCCTCAAGCTCCCGCTCTTTAGCGGGAAGTTCATTCATATCATATCAGATTAATGCAATCAAGCAGTAATCCGTTAAAGTCGCAAAATAAAATATTTAAGAGTTACCGCGTACCATAGCCGTAATACCCGTGCGAGACAGTTCTCTGATTCCATAAGGTTTCAAAAGCTCGATCATCGCATCAATCTTCACTGTATCTCCAACTACCTGTACTAACAATGTAGTGCTACCAATATCAACAACTGAAGCCCGGAAGGTTTCTACAACGCCCATAATTTCCGGACGCTCACTTGGATCGGCATTCACTTTAATCAGAGCCAGCTCACGAGCAACCATGGGCTTAGATCCAAGATCAACGACTTTAATTACATCAATTAACTTGTAGAGCTGCTTCTCGATTTGTTCAAGCGTATGCTGGTCTCCAAGAGTAACGATAACCATCCGGGACAATCCAACCTCTTCAGACTGGCCAACCGTTATACTCTCAATATTAAATCCGCGGCGACCGAACAAACCCGACACCCGTTGAAGCACACCCGGCTGGTCATTTACGAGTACAGA
This sequence comes from Paenibacillus sp. FSL E2-0190, assembly GCF_037992965.1. Taxonomy (NCBI): domain Bacteria; kingdom Bacillati; phylum Bacillota; class Bacilli; order Caryophanales; family Paenibacillaceae; genus Paenibacillus; species Paenibacillus sp. FSL E2-0190. The sequence continues at coordinate 1,458,603 of NZ_CP150306.1, read as the reverse complement.
AATCGTATGTCTTGTCACTGTTATTCATCCCCCATCAGCATATGATCGATGGTTGAACCTTGAGTTACCATCGGGTAGACATTCTCGTCTTTTGGAACAACGAATTCTACCAATACTGGACCCGGTGTTTCCAGTGCTTTCTGCCATGCATCACGTGCTTCTTCCTTATTCGTCGCCCGTAGACCTTTTACACCATAGGCCTCAGCCAGCTTAACGAAGTCCGGACTGCCTGCGAGGTCTGTAAAGCTGTAACGTTTATCATAGATAAGATTCTGCCATTGGCGAACCATGCCAAGCACCTGATTGTTAATTACTACAATTTTGACTGGTATATTGTTAATCGCACATATCGCTAGCTCTTGGGAACACATTTGCATGCCGCCATCACCATTAATGGATACTACCAGCCGTTCAGGATGTGCCATCTGTGCACCGATAGCTGACGGGAATCCGAAGCCCATCGTTCCAAGACCGCCTGAAGTAATCCATGAACGCGGATGATTGAACTTATAGTATTGTGCAGCCCACATTTGATGCTGACCAACATCCGTTGTAACAATCGCTTCACCTTTAGTGGTGTCATTGATCATTTCAATCACCCATTGTGGTTTAAGCTCTGTTTCTGAATCCTTATACCGAAGCGGCTGATCTAGCTTCCACTGAGCAATCTGTGTTCTCCAAGCATCAGCATTAGATGCGCGGCCAACCTCAGGATTCAGCATTTCCAATACAGTTTTCACATCGCCTACAATCGGAATATCAGGCGATACATTTTTCCCGATTTCTGCAGGATCGATATCGATATGCACGATTTTGGCTTTTGGCGCGAAGCCGTCCAGTCTGCCAGTAACACGGTCATCAAAACGTGCACCGATATTAATGAGCAAATCGCACTGTTGGATCGCATTATTCGCGGTATACGTACCATGCATACCCGGCATTCCCATCCAAAGTTCTTCTGCACTAGGAAAAGCTCCGAGACCCAGCAAGGTTGTAGTAATTGGAATCTCTGTCCGTTTCACGAATTCGAACATAGCTTCATGTGCTCCGGAGTAAATAACTCCACCACCTGCAATGATGATCGGACGTTCAGCAACCGCAATCGCACGAACCAATTTATCAAGCTGCAGTTTGTTTGGAACTGTACAAGGATTGTAGCCCCGAAGATTCACTGTTTTCACTGGTGTGAACAACGTCTTCGCTGCTGACACGTCTTTCGGAATATCGATCAACACTGGACCTTTACGACCGGTATTCGCCACATGAAAAGCTTCATGTATAACACGCGGGAGATCCTCAACATCTCTTACAAAGTAGCTATGCTTAGTGATTGGCATCGTTATCCCGGTAATGTCTGCTTCCTGGAAAGCATCTGTACCGATCAGGCTGGAGAATACGTTACCTGTGATTACAACCAATGGAGTGGAGTCCATATATGCTGTAGCAATACCTGTTACAAGATTCGTTGCTCCGGGACCTGAGGTAGCTATACATACCCCTGGTTTGCCACTTGCTCTAGCGTAACCGTCAGCTGCATGAATAGCACCTTGCTCATGACGTGTTAACACGTGATTGAAATCCGTAAAACCGTACAATGCATCATAGATGTACAGTACAGCTCCACCCGGATATCCGAATACAGTGTCTACACCTTCTAATACAAGGCTGCGGAGTAATATCTCGGAACCGGAAATGACCTCCGGCTCCATCCATTTTTCTTTTAACTGCTCAGTAGACCGTAATTCCGGTATTTGCGCGCTCATCAGTATTCCTCCTCCGATATTTAACATTCATTATGCAAATGACGGACCGTCCTTTATACATCAGCAAATGGTTCCTTATAAAACAAAAAAACCTTTCGCCTCCCACGCACAGTATTAGCGCGTGAGGGACGAAAGGTTGATCTTCCGTGGTACCACCCATGTTTGCATTACATCTCGCGATGCAACGCCTTATCAGGTATACAAAAATCCATCGATGTAGGCAAGGGCCCTAATCTCTGTAACCTGAAGTCCCTAACGCGGACTAAACGATTTCCCCTAATAATTCCACCACTCTAGCCAGTGGACCTTTCAGGAAAACAGCTCCGAGGTGAGCTCGTATATAAGGGATTTCGGTGGAGGTTGCAGCAGATCCTCACACTCTCTGAGCAAAAGAGCCCTTAAAACTTCGTCCTCATCATTGCCGATACATGTATGTTCGATAAAATGTTTAGACACATTATATGATTCCTAACATGGATAAGTCAATACCCTTATTTTTAATATTGTCACAACTCCTACTTCTACGTGCTGGGAACCCCCACCATGCTCCCGACATATGATGTACGACAATGCGTAGAAAGGGGGCGCTCTATGATCCGTTATCGTCGACCCAAGCAGGATGACGTCATTATCCTTGATTTAATCGAGCGACAGCTTGTACCATTATCTCATTTGCCAAAGACTGAAATTGCCAAAATCAAAAAAGATATCCCCCGTCGTCTGGGACACGGTATCACCTTAGTCGCCTGTCCCGACTATGAGAGTGATCCAATGGGGTTTGTCCATTTCCTGCTGCATGGTGATTTACTTTATATCGATATGTTAGCCATAGCACCCGCAGCACGGCGCAAACACTTGGGGAATATGCTCATGGATCGAGCAGAACGATTTGCACTATCACGCGGATGTCATCGGGCTAAGGTATCCGTCGATTTAGGAAACACAGCAGCTCTTGCCTTTTATCAAAAATTGGGCTACAGCGTAGCCCGTTATCAATCCCTAAGCTTCTGTTACGAATTGGAGAAAAGGTTCATCTAGTTAAATCAAATTTCAACTGAACTTAAAAGAATCCGAAAGGTGGATAGGGTGTGCCTCCGTACCCGTAACCTCCATAAGGATTGCCATAGCCAGGACCTCCGCCATAAGGCGCTCCACCGCCATAGCCACCACCAAAAGCATAAGGTGCTGTACCAATGGCTAGCAAATCAAACAACACTAAAGGAATGATTGCTTTGGTTTGTACTTTTTTACCACTTACGCGTTGTAATATCAGACGATTTCCGGATACACGAAGCAGTTTCCCTGTCACCTGAGTACCGTCCTTTTTTACTGCAATGATCTGCTTACCCACGAGTCTCATAACCTGCTTCTTCGTAACTGGCTTAGTCATATGATCCCCTCCTAAATGTTTTGTACGCCTCTCATTTGCATCATCTACAAAACAGTCTATTCGATGGAAAGGACCTTCGCCTGTACACTTGCCCTCCTGCCTCAATGTTTATCCTTGCTGATCCTAATAAAAAAGCCGTATTTCCGGGAAAAGACCGGAAATACGGCTTTGAAAAGTTACATTTCTATCGCTTACCAGGATCGTATGGCTGTCCTAATGCCTTAGGAGCAGAGGATCGGCCTACAGCCCCTACCAGCACGATGATAGTCAGTACATAAGGGATCATAAAGATAAACTCTTGAGGAATATTTTGTGACCACTCATACAATTGAACATAGTTGCGAATCGCTTGGGAGAATCCGAAGAATACCGCTGCACCAAAGGCACCAAGTGGATTCCATTTCCCAAAGATCATCGCTGCAATGGCGATAAAACCTTGACCAGAGATTGTATTATGTCCAAAGGTTCCGGTTGTTGTTAAAGTGATTGTAGCTCCACCAATACCCGCCATCAATCCACTCAACATTACACCGATATATCTCATCCGATTAACTTTTACACCCAGTGTATCTGCAGCACTTGGATGCTCACCTACTGCACGCAAACGCAATCCAAATGGCGTCTTAAACAGAACCAAATAAATAACGATGACCAGTATTATGGCCAGATAAGTTGTAGGATAGGAATTAAAAATCCCTTCACCAATCACTGGGATTTTGGAGAGCCCAGGAATTGCAACCTTGCTAAACCCATCAATGATCGGAGTTTCAGCAGATCCATCAAACAGGAGCTTTACCATATAGAGCGTGCTTCCTGCAGCTAAAAAGTTAATAACCGTACCACTAATCGTCTGATCAGATTTAAAGGTTATAGATGCAACCGCATGAATTAGTGAGCCTAGCACACCAACAGCTATAGCACAGAGTACACCAACCCAAGGAGCCCATTCGCCCATTCCAGCGTCCTGAGCATAATAACCGCCTACTGCTGCCGCAAAGGCACCAAACATCATCAAACCTTCAAGTCCAATGTTTACGACACCGGAACGTTCAGAGAAGATGCCGCCAAGTGAGGCAAAAATGAGCGCTGTGGAAAAAACAAGCGTTGTATTAAGCAGTTGACCTAACGTCTGCAGATCCATCTATAACACCTTCTCTTTCTTGCGCTTGAAGTAAAAGGGCTTAAGCACCCAGCGCACAATCCCTTGTGCCGCAATAAAGAATATGATTGAACCAATAACGATACGAATAAGCTCTGGTGGAACATCTGCAGCAAAACTCATACCCGCAGAACCATAAGTCAGCGTACCGTAGAGAATCGCAGCCAGAATAACACCAAGTGGATGTGTTAAACCAAGAAGAGCAACAGCGATACCATCAAATCCATATCCTGGCGATGCCGCGAAAATAGCTTGATAATGGAATACACCAAGCACCTCTCCTGCTCCGGCCAGACCGGCGAATACACCACTTATGAACATTGCTTTCATAACGTTACGTCCAACATTCATCCCTGCATATTCGGCAGCATGTGGATTGTAACCAACTGCACGCATTTCGTAGCCCTGCTTGGTCTTCCATAAGTACACATAGAAGAATACCGCTGCAGCAAGAGCAATAGCTGTACCCCAGTGTAGACGTGCATTATCAAATATCGAATTCAAAAAGGTCATGGAAAGCGAGGCCGGAATATCCTCGGAACGATTTTGTCCTGGAAGCAACAAAAAGTTTCTAACGATGTAATTCGACAGGTAAAGAGCAATCCAGTTTAACATGATTGTGGTAATAACTTCGTTAATCCCACGTTTTGCTTTCAAATAACCGGCAATCCCTGCCCATAAACCACCGCAGACACCCGCAATAATTACAGCAAGCGGGACAAGCAGGAAGGATGGCAGACCTGCCATCTTAATACCCACCACTGTTGCCGCTGTCATACCAATCATTACTTGGCCATCTGCCCCGATATTAAACATCCCTGAACGGAATGCGAAAGCTACGGCTAGCCCGGTAAGCATTAATGGTGTCATTTCGCGCACAGCTTCACCAAAGTTATACAAATTACCAAACACACGTTTGAACAGTGCGGAGTAAGCAGTTATCGGATCATAACCGCCCAGAAGCATAACTATTGCTCCCACAAGAAAACCAAGCACGATGGCAACCAGAGGAACGATGTAGCTGTCAGTTGTGAAGATTTTTTTGAACTTATTCAACTGCCTTACCTCCCCGCTGCAAGCTGCCTGCCATCATAAGACCCAGTTCCTGATCATTCGTATCTTGCGGGAACACTTCACCGACAATTTTCCCTTCATAGATAACAGCGATTCTGTCAGAGACGTTCATAATCTCGTCCAATTCAAAGGAAATAAGTAGAACAGCCTTTCCTTGATCACGCTGAGCTATGAGTTGCTTCTGAACAAATTCGATAGCCCCAACATCTAAACCGCGCGTAGGTTGTGCGGCAATTAACAATGTCGGATTTTTATCTATTTCCCGCGCAATAATCGCTTTCTGTTGATTTCCGCCGGATAAAGAACGGGCTTTGGTCTCTATTGAAGGTGTACGTACATCAAATTGCTCTATAAGCTTCGCTGCGTACTTATCAATGACATCATTTTGCAAAAAGCCATTTTTGTTGTAAGGACTCTTATAATAGGTTTCCAAAACCATATTCTCACTCATGGTGAAATCAAGCACTAATCCATGCTTGTGGCGGTCCTCAGGAATATGAGAGACATTCATCTCTGAAACCTTCCGCGGTGATAAATTAGCAATTTCATTGCCAGAAACGGTTATCGAACCCGAATCAATTTTGCGCAGACCTGTAATGGCCTGGATCAACTCACTTTGTCCATTGCCATCTACGCCAGCAATCCCGAGAATTTCCCCTGCTTTAACTTCAAAGCTAAGACCATCCAGTACGGAGACCCCGTCTTTACTCTTACTGCTGACATCCTTCAGTTTGAGTACAGATTGGCCAACCTCAGGAGCTTTCTTGTCCACTTTAAAAGTTACGCCACGCCCAACCATTTTTTCAGCTAGCTCATTAGGATTGGTCTCTGCGGTATTCACAGTATCAATTACTTTCCCACGTCTAATAATGGTGACCCGATCAGATATTTGCATGATTTCTTTAAGCTTATGCGTGATCAAAATAATGGATTTTCCCTCTGCAACAAGCCGCTTCATAATCGCCATGAGTTCCGTAATTTCTTGAGGCGTAAGTACTGCGGTCGGCTCATCAAATATGAGAATATCCGCTCCACGGTACAGGGTCTTCATAATTTCTACCCTTTGCTGCATACCTACCGAAATGTCATGAATAACGGCATTTGGATTCACTTGCAGGCCATATTGCTCCGATAGCTTCCGAACCTGTTCCGCAGCGGATTTATAGTCAATTTTAAGACCTTTTTTCGGCTCCATCCCAAGAACAATATTCTCGGTCACCGTAAAAGGCTCCACAAGCTTGAAATGCTGATGAACCATACCAATACCAAGCTCAATAGCTTTATTGGGGTTATCAATAATAACCGGTTTCCCGTCGATTTCAATACTGCCTTCATCCGGTTGATACAATCCAAATACAATGTTCATTAAAGTGGACTTGCCTGCACCATTCTCACCAAGCAATGCAAGGATTTCACCCTTTTTAAGCGTCAAGCTAATGGAATCGTTAGCAACAATACCGGGAAAGCGTTTTGTGATTTGCTTCAACTCTACGACAGGAGCCGCAGCACTCATGGAATCACCCTCATCACAGAATATATAACTACCTTATAGACACGGATGTACCGCCCTTTGTAAGGCGGTATATCTATGTTCCTCTTATCATAACCAGTGCTTTAACAAGGAATAAGGCCAGCACAACACCGGCCTTATTCTTTGATCCTTATTGTAATGCAATAAATGGAGACTAACTATTACTCGGAAGGAACAGTGATTGTTCCATCAATGATTTGTTTTTTGTATTCTTCAACTTTAGCTAGGATCTCTTCAGAAACGTTGTCCTTAGTATCAGAAATACCTACACCATTATCTTTCAGACCAAGAACGGTTGTAGTACCGCCCTTGAACGTACCGTCAATTACTTCTTTAGAAACTTTAAGAACAGCTTCGTCTACACGTTTGATCATGGAAGTCAAAGTAACGTCAGTACCAAACTCGATGGATTGGTCTTTATCTACACCAATAACCCATACTTTAGTACCGCCTGCTTTGTTACGAGCTTTAGCTTCGTTGAATACGCCATTTCCTGTTTGTCCAGCAGCAGGGAAGATAATGTCGTTTCCGTCGTTATACAATGTAGCCGCAAGAGATTTACCAACGTCTGGTTTGTCATAACCACCAGCATAAGTAGGTGTTACTTTAGCTGAAGGGTTAACTGCTGCTACACCAGCTTTAAAGCCAGCTTCAAAACGTTTGATTACAGGGCTTTCCAGACCACCGATGAATGCAACTTTGTTAGTTTTTGTAGTCAGACCAGCAACCACACCAACCAAGAAGGAACCTTCATTTTCGGAGAAAGTAACGGAAGCTACGTTAGGAGCTTCAACTACGCTATCAATGATAGCCAAGTTAGCATTTGGGTTCTCAGTAGCTACTTTTTTAATTGCGTCGCCAAGATCAAAACCAATACCCCAAGTCAAGTTGTATCCATCTTTAACGAAGGAGTTAAGGTTTGGCTCATAGTCAGCATTTGATTTACTTTGCAAGTACTTAACGCCACTACCTGTTTCTTTTTCAAGAGCTTGCAATGCTTCCCATGCGGATTGGTTAAACGATTTATCGTTTACGCCACCAATGTCAGTAACCATACCAAATTTGAAATCGGATTTAGGTGCGTTTGTTCCTGCATTGGTTCCTGCATTAGTTTCACCTTTAGCGGCGTTGTTATTGTTGTTTCCACAGCCTGTCAAAACGACTGTAAGAGACAGCAACATTGCAAGAGATAGCTTTAAACCTTTTTTCATTGAATGTAATCCCCCTTAAAATATTGGATGTCTTCTGTGTTCTGCTTGGACATTCCATTAGTTCAAATTATAACTGCAATAAAATCTAAAATCCAGTGCATAAATGACCTCAGGTCAATAATAATTTGCACTTTTTAGCAAGTAACCGCTTTCCATGACATAGCATGTTACAGTTATGTCTGGTTAATGTCAGAAACCCTGATTTTACTCTGTATAGTATTCCAACACATTACAAATATTATTGCACACTTAAGTGTTTTCTATTATTATGATTCCTTAGTAATTGCACTGAAAGGAAGTTATCAGATCATGACCGAAGAAATAAATCCACAAACAACACCGGCCTTCAAATATTGCCGTGAATCCCGTGTCTTCAAAACCGGACGCGTTTTCCCTAATGATGTCAATAATCACAAAACATTATTCGGTGGCAAGCTTATGAGCGGCATTGATGAAGTAGCCTCCATTTCAGCTATGCGCCATTGTCGAACTAACGTCGTCACAGCCTCTACAGACTCTGTAGACTTCTTGAGACCCATTCGCCCTACTGACTCCGTATGCTTTGAATCCTTCGTCTCCTGGACCGGACGGACAAGCATAGAGGTGTTTGTGAAGATCATTTCAGAAAATCTATATACTGGAGAGCGCGCTGTCGCTGCTACTTCATTCCTAACCTTTGTCGCAGTCGAAGAGGATGGCACGCCTACTCCGGTCCCAGCTATCATCCCAGAGACAGACGAAGAGAAGCTGATCAACGAATCTGCTAATGAACGTTCCGAGCTACGAAAAGTTCGCCGCAATATCAGCAAAAAACTCGCCGCTCAATTAAACACCATAAAGTACTGGGAATAGCTCTGCAGATGCAGAGCTTTTTCTTTTATGTAGGGAATGTCAACGCTGCTTCATCCCTATCTTACCGCACAAAAAAGCACCGCTGCATGGGCAACCCGCAGGCGGTGCTTTTCGGTTATATTACAACACTTACGCGTTGATTTTCTCTTTAGCAATACCAGCCAAGGAGTTGAATGCGTTAAGATCATTCACAGCCAGATCAGCCAGCATTTTACGGTTAACTTCTACACCAGCCAATTTCAGGCCGTATACAAGCTTGCTGTAAGAAAGACCGTTCAAACGAGCTGCTGCATTAATACGAACGATCCACAGTCTGCGGAAGTTACGTTTAGTTTGACGACGGTCGCGGTAAGCGTAAACCATCGATTTCATTACTTGTTCTTTAGCTGTTTTAAAAATACGGTGTTTAGAACCGAAATAACCTTTTGCCAATTTCAACACTTTTTTATGTTTACGACGAACTACAAATCCGCCCTTAACTCTTGCCATATTAATAAACCTCCCAAAAATGTGTAATAAACTATTTCAAGTTAGCCAATCCTTGTTTCAAACGTCTTACATCCCCAGGGGCCATTACTGGATTTCCGTTCAGAACGCGCTTAGCGCGTTTAGATTTGTGGGACAGCAAGTGGTTTTTGTGAGCTTTGTAACGTGTTACTTTACCAGTTCCGGTAATTTTGAAGCGGCCTTTCAGGCTGCTGTGTGTTTTCATCTTAGGCATGGTGTTTCCTCCTTGAATATTATGCGGCGCCAAATTGCAGATAAGCAAGTGACTCCAGATTTATTGAGCTTTAGGAGCCAAAATCATAATCATGCTGCGGCCTTCCAGCTTTGGCTGGCGCTCAACAACAGATATATCAGCCACTTCGTTCTTCACTCGTTCGAGGATTTTTTGGCCGATATTCGCGTGTGTAATCTCACGTCCGCGGAAACGTACGGAGCACTTCACTTTATCGCCCTCACCCAAGAACTTGATCACATTGCGGAACTTAGTTTGATAATCATGTTCCTCAATGTTAGCACGGAACCAGACTTCCTTGATATCAACGACCTTCTGGTTTTTACGCGCTTCCTTCTCTTTCTTCTGCGTTTCATAACGGAACTTGCCGTAATCCATGATGCGGCATACCGGCGGCTTAGCCTGTGGTGCTACATTGACTAGATCCAGATTAAGATCGATCGCCATTTGCAGCGCTTCGCGGATCGGTTTAATTCCGATTTGCTCACCTTCCGCACCAACCAACCGTACCTCTTTGGCCCGAATTTCATCATTGATCATATGTTCCTTACTGATAACTCTCCACCTCCGGATCTTTTTAACAACTATTCTCACGTAACTCCATAAAAAAGGGGTGCCGGTAACACCCGACACCCCGTGTTTGATCAACGTTCATGAACATTAACATTCATAAAGCATTGAGATCAAAACCAGCCGGCGAATATGCCAGTCAGGTGAGAAGCAGGTGCTTCTTCTTGCAATCCCTATGATTTGCGTACTTGAATACTATACACCACACTATTTGGGGTGTCAATCCTTTTATGCAGAAATTTCGTGAATTTTATACCTGCTTACTTTGTACTTCTTCAAGTCGTACTACGCGAGTATGCTTGGTATGGCTCCATTGCTTATTGTTCTGCGTGAAGAACGCATAGAACGTAATCGGATACCACGAGATCAAGTAGATCGGGAAGAATACAAGATAAGCATATACTTTCTTGAACGTAACCTTCTCCAATGCCATCGCAATACCAAAAGTCACCAGATTGGCGCCAATAGCTAGGAAGCTGAGCCAGATCGGCAAGCTGCCGTAAATGTTAGCGATATTCGGTCCGTTAAAGAACGCCATATCCACCCACATTACCGCCGTCATTAAAAAAGTGAGCAATACAATATATACATTCGCTCCATAAAGCGCGAGGTCAAACTTCGTTAAGCTGCGTTCTTTAATACTTTGCCAAAGCAATGGAAAAAAATAACGGCGAGCCACAGTGAAGTGCCCCTGCATCCAACGCAAACGCTGTCTTGAAGAGGCCTTGAAGGTTAACGGCTTCTCATCAAATACCTTTGCATCATAATTGAACTTAGGATATACACCATGTGCTGCACTACGCATCGTAAACTCCAAGTCCTCGACCAAACTTGTAGCTCCCCAGCCCATTTCTTTAAGAAGTGTGGTCTCAAAACACATTCCCGTTCCGCCAAGGAAGTTAGCCATATTTAAATTATGGCGTGAAAGTTGCCACAAACGGTTAATATACCAGTACGAAATACCATAAGCAGCTGTAATCCAGGAATCCTCTGGATTCTTGGTGTCGATATAACCTTGGATTACCCGTGCACCTGAACAAAGATCATTATTCATCTCCATCAGGAACTCAGTATGCGCCAAGTTATCGGCATCGAACATGACAACAGCATCATATTGCCGCGGCATAGCCCACAGCTCTTTAAGCATCCATTCTATTGCGTAGCCTTTACCTCTCAGATTTGCATTGGTGCGGACACAAGCGTTCATGCCGTGTTCTCTAACGATGCGAGCTGTACCGTCTGTACAATTGTCACAAATTACAAATACATCGTACAGTTCTGATGGATAATTAAGCTGCTTCAGATTCTCCATTAATGCGCCGACAACTTCTTCCTCGTTATGTGCGGCAACAAGTACGGCAAAAGATTTTTCCGGCTTATACTGCGTTTTTTTCTTTTTCCTGTGCAGTCCGAATAATGAAAACGTAAACTGATAGACTGCGATTGCTGCCAAGATCACTTGGAGCGTAACAAACAGTGCGTCTGTCATGACCTTTTGATGCCCCCTTTTTTCACTCTTGGTGTTCTTTTTTTCTCTCTAGCTTGCTTGACGTTCTTTCTGACCCTTTTGTTGCATCCCTTAACAATAGACCAAGAGTATTCTTATTCTCGGCAGACTTCACAATTTTTATATATGCTGTTTAAAAGAATTCTATGGATTCCTTTTTTTGAATCCTTATTTATCTCTTACCCTTTTAAACAGGTTTAGTCTGCTTGAATCATTGTAAAGCGTAATAGTGCTCTAAGTCAAAACTGGCAAATTTCGTGTAAACCTGAGCTTTTCCTTGAAATGAACTACCTTTAAAAAGTATGATTAAGACAGATCTAAGCTATAGAACGGATTACTGCATTAACATCTGTTAACGGTAGCCGGACTAGCGGAGGGAATTAGATATGAGACATTTATTCATGAAACTACATCTCTGGGAGCGGCATCTTTTTAAGTGGATCAACGGACGAATGCATAATCGTTTTTTGAACTTTTGGCTCTTTTACCTTACTCATTTGGGTGGAGCTACAAGCACGATTGTTATCAATATACTGGTATGGGTATTAGCTCCTGAGCCTTGGAGAACTACAGGTTTACAAGCCTTAACAGCACTAGCTGTCAGCCATATACCCGTAGCTATCGCCAAAAAACTGTACCCGCGTATGCGTCCTTATCTGGCGTTACCGGAAACCAATACTTTTCGTAATCCATTAAAGGATCATTCTTTTCCATCTGGTCATACTACAGCTATCTTTGCTTCTACGGTCCCTTATATGCTGGCGTTTCCTGCTTTGACCGTTATTCTGCTGCCGCTAGCTTGTATTGTCGGATTTTCTCGTATTTATCTTGGATTGCATTATCCATCAGATGTTATAGCTGGCGCAGTGATCGGTTCCTGCGTAGCAGCTGGTACTATAGCCTTATGGATGTAAAGCATTTATTGTTAATAACCGGGAAAACCCTTGAGAATAGGTGAATCAACATTGCGTAAAAAAAGAATCTTAATACTCTCGGAAGGTTTTGGCGCCGGACATACACAAGCAGCTTATGCGTTGTCGAGCAGTCTGCGCCAATTATCGCCTAATTTACAAACGAAGGTGCTAGAACTTGGAAATTTTTTAAACCCCAAGATGGCACCTATTATTCTGTCTGCTTACCGAAAGACGGTAACGACACAGCCAAAATTGATGGGTTATGTCTACCGTCACCAGAAATCATTCAATCGTCTTACCACGCTTGCCTTGCATCGTATATTTTATACGCATGCCAAAAATATTGTGAGGCAACTGAAACCCGACGTAATTGTCTGCACACATTTTATTCCAGGTGCTGTAGTGTCCCGCCTAAAGAGATTGGATCCTACCCTAAATGTGCCGCTCGTCACCGTCATAACGGATTATGATGCGCATGCAACCTGGATTAGCCCAGAGGTAGACCTTTACCTGGTTTCAACACCTGAGGTTAAATCCAAATTGCGCAGCCGAAATATTCCTGCCACGAAAATTCAGGTAACAGGTATACCGATACACCCTAATTTTTGGAAGCATCCCGGAAAGCAGGAGATTCGAGAGCAATTCAATCTGCGGGAGATGCCAACCGTTCTTGTCATGGGCGGCGGCTGGGGAATCATGAACGACCAAGTCGTAAACGCTTGTCTGGCGGAATGGCGTGAGAAGATTCAGATTGTTTTCTGTCTCGGCAATAACGAACAGCTGCTAAAGGAAATGAAAGAAGACCCGCATTATAATCATCCTAATATTTCCTTACTCGGCTTTACGCGTGAAATCCACAAGCTGATGGAGGTGTCCGATCTGCTGGTTACAAAACCGGGAGGAATGACCTGCAGTGAAGGGCTTGCAAAAGGTATTCCGATGCTCTTCCATCACCCTCTTCCCGGGCAGGAGGAGGAGAATTGCCGCTACTTTACTGCAGCCGGCTTCGGAGAACCCATCGAATCTTTAGAGGTTGTCGAAATGTGGATGGAGCGCCTCTTAAACAACTATGAGGATGTGCAAAACAAGCGCAAACTTCATCTTGAAGAAATTGCGCGCTACCATCCTTTACAATGTGCTCAGAGTATCATTGAATTATTGGAATAGTTAATTAAAAAAGCGGCAGCCTCCAAACTACTTTACTTGGAGAGTTGCCGCTTTTTTATTGAAGCATGCCATTTGAAGCAGTACTTTGTAACTACAGCCGATATTTATCCAATCGGGTAGCCTGATACTGTTTGAGTGCTTCTGCACCTACAATTGCCTCGCAACGATGGATATTCACGCCACGTCCGACAAATTTCGTCTCATATTCTGTCATGATATGATCCTCGTTGATGATGCCATCTGCATGTAGGTCCAAAGAAATATTTTTCATCTGCAAGCCAAAGTCCGCAAAGGCATTTAATGAGAACTCAAAAAGACTGCGGGAATCTGTTTTCAGATGAATTTCACCTAGATCGCTAAGCAAACCGCGATATTTGTCAAGAAAACGCGGATGTGTCAAACGACGCCGGGCATGCTTGCTTTTAGGCCACGGATCGCTGAAATTAAGATAAATCCGTTCAAGCTCTCCCGGAGCAAATACTTCCTCAGCATAATCGATATTTGCAAGAGCCAATTTCAGGTTAGGCGGTGTTTCATGTCCTGCCGGCTCCCATACTGCTCTAGCCTTATCTCCAGCACGGCGGATCAGCTCATCATACATATCCACTCCGATAAAGTTAATATCAGGATATTTAAAGCTCATTTGGCTGATAAACTGTCCTTTGCCCATTCCGAACTCCACATGGATCGGATGATCGTTACCGAACAGCTTGGACCACTCACCTTTATAACTCCGAGGATCTAGAATGACTAAATCCGTCTGTTCTTCCAAACTTTCACGTATTCCTTTTCTTCCGCGTAAACGCATAGGTATTCCTCCGATTATCTCTTATACGATAACTGTCACTTGCAATATTGTGCCGAAATTGTCCCAAAAAGTAAAGGGATTGCGGTAAAAAAGAAAAAGGAATTCTCTGGTTCAGCTCTTAAATGAGCTGTTCAGAGGAATTCCTTCGTTGTTGTATATTGGAATAGATTTCGTTCTTGTCTGGCAAATCAGGATTTACTTTGTGTTTGTGGCAAATGTCTTTTTTTCGAATGCGCTACGAATTTTGCGCTGCGCATCTGTCTTGATCTTAGGGTTGCCGTTAAATTCCACGCCCGTTAGTGCAAGGGCTTCATCTGGTGTTAAGTGGACTTCAATCGAATCTTTACCCTCAGCATATACCGTTTGAGAATTCATTGCTATCACCTCACGGTTATTATTATGGATCGGACGACACGAAATTATGAACTCTTGGATGAATTTCTTTATGCCACAGCAGCTTTTCACACTCTGAATATAACATACTATGTAAGCATTTTCAAGCTGAAAGCGCCTTATTTCCTGCCTATTTTTCATGCCGTTATGAGGAGCCAATGTTACGCCGAGCTCGGTTTTTTGATACAATGTATTGGATTATAAGAAACGGCTGTGCGTTCTCTGGGATAAGGACGCCATCTGTCTCAGAAAAATATAAGGATAAGGAATCTTATCCATAATTATATTTTCAGAAAGGGGCTTCTCGTGTCTAATCTTCAATACACTTCTCCTCCGCAACTTTGGGGAGATAAACGTTTTCATACTTGGAATTACGAAATGCGTGAACACATGAACACCAAGGTATTCAAAGTTATGCTTGATGCAGGCTTTACCTGTCCCAATCGTGACGGCTCCATTGCTAAGGGAGGCTGCACATTTTGCAGTGCCAGAGGTTCTGGTGATTTTGCCGGAAGCCGCCGAGATGACCTAGTCACACAATTCAATAACGTCCGTGACAGACAGCATCTGAAATGGCCAAATGCTAAATATATCGGTTACTTCCAAGCCTATACTAATACGTACGCTCCGGTCGAAGAGCTGAGAGAATATTTCGAAGTTATTTTGCAGCAGCCTGGTGTCGTTGGATTATCGATTGCTACGCGCCCTGACTGTCTGCCGGATGATGTGGTCGAATATTTAGCAGAGCTGAACAAGCGTACGTATCTTTGGGTAGAGATGGGTCTTCAGACTATACATGACTCCACTTCTGAGCTTATTAACCGGGCGCATGATACGCAGTGTTATGTGGAGGCTGTGGAGAAGCTGCGCCGTCACAATATTCGGATCTGTACCCATATCATTCACGGTCTCCCACAGGAGACGCACGAAATGATGCTTGAAACGGTATCTGCTGTAGCTCGCATGGATGTGCAGGGAATTAAGATTCACCTTCTGCATCTCATGCGGAAAACACCAATGGTGAAGCAGTATGAAGCAGGATTGCTCCGATTCATGGAACAGGACGAGTATGTGAAGCTGATTGCTGATTCACTTGAAATTCTGCCCCCTGAGATGATTGTTCATCGCTTGACTGGAGATGCCCCACGGGATCTCTTAGTTGGACCGATGTGGAGTCTCAAGAAATGGGAAGTGCTAAATGCCATTGACGATGAGCTTGTTGCTCGTGATACTTGGCAGGGTAAGTATTGGAGGAAGGGCTAATGGGCTTTATGTCCGTTCTAAGCTTTGCTCATAAATTAATCTCTGAGCGGCTAACTTTAGGTGACCGTGCGATTGATGCAACTGTAGGTACTGGTGCTGACACGCTTTTTCTAGCCAAAACAACCGGAGCTCGTGGCGAAGTCTACGGCTTTGACATTCAAGCTGCGGCGCTGAAGCTGGCAGAAGAACGTCTCCGGCTTGCGCGGGAGGACACTTCCTCACTCTCTGCCGTTACCTTACTGGAACGCAGCCATGCCGAAATGGCAGAAGCCGTCCCGGCTAACTGGCCAGGCACCGTTGGTGCTGTAATGTTCAATCTTGGCTATCTGCCTTCAGGCGATGCCGATAAGAATATCATTACTGAGCCGGATAGCTCTATTGCAGCCCTGGAAGCTTCACTCCAGCTGCTGCGTCCGGGGGGAATTATTACGGCTGTACTGTATCCTGGCCATGCAGGCGGAGATCTCGAAGCCGCCGCTGTTGAAGCTTGGGCTGCGACTGTTTCCCCTAAGGTAGCGCAGAGCATTGTATACCGCCAGTTGCAGCGCACGGACGCACCTTATGTAATTGCCCTCGAGAAGAAAAAAGGTTCCCCATCTTAAGCTTTGTAAACAATCAAACAATCTTGTAATTGGGAAGGAAGATTACGAATGACACAACCATATCCTTTAAAATTTCAACCGGAGTTTAAAGAACGTGTCTGGGGTGGCCGCGCGCTGGAGAAATTCGGCCTGAATCTACCAGAAGGTCATATTGGTGAAGGCTGGATGATTGCCGATCATGCGAATGGAACATCTTCGGTGGTTAATGGAGAATTAGCTGGACAAGGTCTGGATCAAATTCGTGAGCAATTTGGTCACGAGTGGTTCGGAAGCAAGGGAATATCAGAAGCTGGCGGAAGATTTCCACTCTTGATCAAATTGTTGGATTGCAACGACAACCTTTCCGTTCAAGTCCATCCTACGGATGATTATGTAGGATTGCCTAAAGGTGAACTGGGTAAAACAGAGATGTGGTACGTATTAGACGCTAAGCCAGATGCAAAAATCATCTACGGCCTTAAAGAAGGCGTAGACCGTGAAACATTACGCGAAGCACTGGAAAAAGGCACGGTTATGGATAGCCTTCAAGAGGTATCTGTCTCCGCTGGCGATTCCTTCTACATCCCTGCAGGAACGGTACATGCTCTATGCGCTGGTGTCGTTGTAGCGGAAATTCAACAGAATTCCGACACTACATACCGTATTTATGACTACGACCGTCCAGGTCTAGATGGAAAACCACGCGAGCTTCATATTGAGGATTCTCTGAATGTTACAGCTTATGAAGGCGCTGGCGCTACTTCGATGAAGACCGATCATGCAGTGCCTGGAGAGTGGCTGCAGCTTGCCGCTTCACCTTATTTTATTGTCGAAAAAGGGATCGTAAATGGTTCATGGGATCTCACCACTTCAGAAGACAGCTTCACTATTCTGGTTATCTGCGAAGGCAGCGGACATCTGACTTGGGAAGGCGGCTCCCAGCCTTATGCCGCAGGGGAATGTTATCTGATTCCTTCCAACCTAGGCCGTTATACTATCGAGGGTCATTCTACTGTGCTTCGCTCTTATTTGCCATAAGTCGAGAACCTTTAGGAGGAATGGACCATGAAGGAAAACAGCTTTACTCTAACGGATCCCATAGGTGTAACCATCCATGTCTATGAATGGTTACCTGAGTCCGATGTGCCAGTTAGAGGAATCGTGCAAATTTCACACGGGATGTGTGAAACTGCTGCCCGCTACGCTCGTTTTGCGGAAGCTTTAACCGGGGTTGGTTATGCAGTATATGCCAATGATCACCGGGGACATGGTAGAACCGCTGGTCAAGTCAACCTGCTTGGTGATGTTGGGGAGGACGGATTTTATTGGATGCGGCGTAATCTTCTGCAGGTAGGTGCCGCAGCACTCTCCAAGCATGAAGGAAAGCCCATCATTTTATTCGCACACAGTATGGGTTCCTTTCTGGGTCAAAAACTCATGTGCGAAGAAGGCAACGAAATCTATTCAGGGTTTATCCTAAGCGGGACAAACGGTCCACGCAGTATGCTGCGTATTGGAGAATCTCTGGCTAGCGCGCAGCTTAAGCTAAAGGGTGAGCATCATCGCAGTGTACTGCTGAACAGTCTGGTATTCGGCAGCTATAACCGCGCCTTTTCCCCGGTCAGAACAACATTTGACTGGCTGAGCAGCGATACTGCGGAAGTAGATAAGTACATTTCCGATCCATTCTGCGGAGCTATTTGTACAACACGCTTTTTCCGTGGTTTCTTCCACCTCCTAAGAGAGATCCATACTGAGGAATCACTTAGCACATTATGTACAGGTAAGCCCATTTATATATTTGGTGGGGATAAGGACCCTGTCGGGATGAACGGTCAAGGCATTCCCCGTCTTGCGGAGTTGTATAAGAAACGAGGAGTGTCAGACGTTGAGTACCGACTCTATCCAGAAGGCAGACACGAAATGCTAAATGAAGTGAATCGAGATCAAGTCACAGCCGATGTGCTCAACTGGTTAGAGCGCCACCTTCCTTCAGAGGTTGCTAAGATAAGTTAAGAAAAAAGCGCAGTTGTTAGTGAATTTATGAGACGAGAAATGAGACAACATAGAAGCGATGCTCCCGGTATTTGGGAGATCGCTTCTTTGCGGTTTGCGGTTTGCGGTTTGCGGTTTGCGGTTTGCGGTTTGCGGTTTGCGGTTTGCGGTTTGCGGTTTGTGTTTTGCGTTTTGCGTTTTGCGTTTTGCGTAGCTTGTCTCAGCAGACTTCTCAATCTAACAATCTCCAGTTCCTCCGCACATCTGAACTTAGTAAATAAACATCCCCCACCGCTAAAGGACTCAGTTGACGCTGTCTTCAGCTCATCGTTCTCCCACACCACGTACAAACTCGTTGTCGCTAGCTACACATCATCACCATTCCCCCGCTACTTTCGGACTCAGTTGACGCTATTTGCTGATTTATAGCCTTTCGAGCTAGATATCGGACTCCAGTGCAGCTATTCATGTGAAACAGGTTCATATTTGGTGTGTTTCGTGCCAATAGCGACTATGCGGTCCGTTAGCATCCAAAAAACAGGATAATTCCACGTATAAGGTCCGCTGGGTCCGCCTGCGTCGGGTGACTCACCGCTTCCGGACTCAGATGACGCTATTTTCTAATTTATAGCCTTTCGAGCTAGGTTTCGGACTCCAGTGCAGCTATTCATGCGAAACAGGTTCATATTGAGTATTTTTCGTGCCAATAGCGACTATGCGGTCCGTTAGCACCAATAAACAGGATATTTCCACGTATAAGGTCCGCTGGGTCCGCCTGCGTCGGGTTACTCACCACTTCCGAACTCCGTTGTCGCTATCGCCCAAGGCAAAAAATAGACCGTCCCATAAAGGAACGGTCTATCCTTCCACCCGCCTATTACAAAGGCAGTGTGTAGTACTGAGCGCGTTGGCTCTCGTTCTGCTGATACATTACGATTAGTAGCGTGCGCCCTTCCCTAATGGAAGCGGGCTCCGCTACAGCTACAGCCGAGCTTGCTGCTTGCGCAGTCTCTTCTAAACTACTATTCGCTGCTCCCTGTAATGACGAGTCTGCTGAAGCCAAAGCCTCCGGATTAGCCATATCAGCTTCACCATCCTCAAGGCCCTCATCGGCACGCATGCCGCTGATGGAATCCAGCACCGCTTCCAGCGAGAATGGCAATACTTCCAGCACAGTATACTTTTGCAGTTCTCTTTCGTTAAGTCCTGCTTCTGCTAACTGGGCAGAAATTTGACCCGGATTAGCCGCGATATCTTTTAAATAGCTCGACCAATCCGACTTATCCAGCACGAAATCCCACCAGATTTTGCGCGGCTTGTACTTGTGTCCAAGAAAATAGTCCAGCTTCATCAAGCCAGTTATAACATCCATAGACGGCGTCCCGCGATCTATCAGGAAGGACTGCAAGCGGGTAAAGAGATCTTCCAGCTGATGGCCAATCTTTTGCCAGCCTCTCTCCTCCCAATAGTCACCGAACTCCTGAAAGAAATCGAATGGCGAATCAAATACATGACGGATCAAGTACTTGGCCGTATGGTCCATCCGGTGGCTGTTCCAGTATTTCTCCAGCACATCCTCAAGCCGCTTCAAACGGATAATGTCTGAGAAAGGCATCATATGACTGCTAAGGATTTCATAAGGTGCGTGTTCCATATACGTGTACTCATATTTAGACGCCTGCGCCCGCAGCCCCGTTCCCCGCAGCATTTTGAGGAATCCTAGCTGTAGCTCTTCCGGCTCCATAACGAATACATCATTAAAAGTTTTACGGAAGGTACTGTAATCCTCCATAGGTAGTCCGGCAATCAAATCCAGATGCTGATCGATATTGCCGCTTGCCTTAATCTTCATTACGGTACGGGACAGCTTTTTGAAATTCTGGCGGCGTTTAACAAGCTCATTCGTCTCATCGTTGGTAGATTGCACCCCAATCTCAAATCTAAAAATACCCGGAGGCGCATTCTTAGATAGGAAATCCAGAACTTCCGGCCGCATGATATCTGCGGTAATTTCGAACTGAAACACGCAGCCTTGATGATTATCGATCAGGAATTGAAACATTTCCATCGCATAGTTGCGGTTGATATTAAAAGTACGATCCAGAAATTTAATGATTTTGGCGCCATTCTGTATTAAATAAAGCAGATCAGATTTCACTCGTTCAATATCATAATAACGTACGCCTACCTCAATACTGGATAAACAGAACTGGCAGTTAAATGGGCACCCGCGGCTTGTCTCAAAATAAACAATACGTTTACTCAAATCTGGAATATCCTCAGGAAAACGATGCGGCGTAGGCAGGGTATTCAGATCGCTTTTGGGACGTGGTGGATTGACAATGATCTCTTCTCCCTTGCGATAAGCGGCTCCATACACAAAGTGAAACTTACGATCATCCCTTAGCTCCTGTAGCAAATGGTGGAACGTCTCTTCCCCATCTCCATTAACTATAAAATCAATGCCAGCTTCTCTTTTCATCCAATGAAGCGGCTCATACGAAACTTCCGGTCCTCCGAGAACAATCGTAACTTCAGGCATTACTTGCTTAAGAATACCAATCAGCTTCAGCGTCTCTTCGATGTTCCAGATATAACAGGAGAAACCAATCACATCTGGCCGTTTCTGAAACAAGTCGGACACAATATTCATCACGGGATCTTTGATGGTGTACTCTGCCAAATGAATATCCTTAAATTCATGCTCACTGTACGCTTTTAACAAGCGGATTGCGAGTGAGGTATGAATATATTTGGCGTTTAACGTGGTCAGGACGATTTTCATGCTACACGACCTTTTCTACATTTCATTTTGAAAAAACTCTAAGAATGCCTTACCGTACTTCCGGTATTTCACTTCCCCAACACCCTTTACCCTCAGCATTTCCGCTTCGGTCTGCGGGCAAACCACACTCATCTCACGCAGCGTGGCATCATTAAAAATAATGTACGACGGCACATGCTCGCGTCCTGCCAATTCACGCCGGATAAGACGCAGCTGCTCAAAGACAGTCTCATTGACGGCTGATGGCGACAGGTCATGCCCCCGACTACGAACTCTCGTACCAGATGTTGTACCTGTCCGCGAAGGCCGTGCCACACGCTGCATCACCTCACGCTGTCCGCGCAGGACCTCGGCAGCCAGTGGCTGAAGCCGTACTACAGGGTACTGGCCTTCCGACAAGGCAAGATACCCTTCTGAGATGAGCACATTGATACTCTCTGAGATTTCCTTCTCCGTCCGGCTCGACATCGCCCCATGTGTGGGCAGCTTATCGAAGCCGTACTGCATCACCTTTTGATTGCGCGAGCCTTTCAGCACAGATGCCACCAACGCTACACCATAACGCTCCCGCATGCGGTGGATGCAGGAGAAAATCTTTTGCGCATCGACGGTCATATCCACTAGCTCTCGTTCATCCGTACATGAGCTGCAGATACCACATGGCTTGTCCCCATGCTCTTCCCCGAAATAATCCAGCTGGGCACTGCGCAAGCAGCGGGTAGTATAGCAATAATCAATCATTTGCTGAAGCTTGCGATATTCGTTAGCTTTACGGTCAGTATCCTGTGGATTCTGCTCGATCAGGAACTTTTGCGTCATAATATCCTGCGCACTAAACAGCAAAATACATTCACTCGGCTCCCCGTCACGTCCAGCACGACCTGCTTCCTGAACATAAGCTTCCATATTTTTGGGCATATTGTAGTGAATTACGTAACGGACATTGGATTTATCAATCCCCATCCCAAAGGCATTCGTAGCCACCATGACCCGGATATCGTCATAGAGGAACCCTTCCTGGCTATCTGCCCGCTCCTGGTCGTTCATACCCGCATGATAGCGACCTGCCGCTATGCCAGAAGCTTGCAGCCTCTGATACAGATCATCTACTTCTTTGCGGGTTGCCGCATATACAATCCCCGGCTGGTGAGAATGCGTAGCCGCATAATCCATAACGAACTCCCGCTTGTTCTCTCCACGCAGCACGGACATTGCCAGATTATCTCTTCCTAGCCCCGTCATGAAAATACCCGGCTCGCGCAAGCGCAGCAGCCGGACCATATCCTCCATAACCTCCGGCGTCGCCGTGGCGGTAAATGCTGCCAGGATCGGACGTTCAGGCAGCTCATCTACAAATGGAGATACCGACAGATAACTTGTCCGAAAATCATGTCCCCACTGGGATACACAGTGCGCTTCATCAACAGCCACGCAGGAAATAGACAGCTCAGCCATTTCCAGACGGAACCAGTCCAGCTCAAGTCTTTCGGGCGCAACATAGAGCAGCTTCAAATCGCCCCGCCGGGCAGCCCGAATCCGCTCATTCACTTCTTTTCCGCTTAACGTGCTATTAATAAAGGCTGCCGGAATACCCGCAGTAGTTAACGCATCCACCTGGTCTTTCATCAGCGAGATCAGTGGTGATATCACCAGTGTCAGCCCTGGCAGGAGCAGTGCAGGAACCTGATAACAGATCGATTTCCCGCCACCCGTAGGGAGGATTCCCAGTGTGTCGCGTCCTTCCAGCAAGTTCTGAACAATCTTTTTCTGGCCATCCCGAAAGTCTGGATAACCGTAATATTTTTGCAGCTCAGCCTGCGCCTGTTCAATAGTAGGTGCTTGCATCTTCATATCTCTCATAACTCCTTAGGCGTTTCTATCTTTAGTTTAGCGGTCAATGGTGTAATGAGCAACACTTCTTAACTATCATCACCCTGTTCTTCTTTTGAAATATTTACATAAAAGGTCTTCTTTTAAGCCAAGCTTTAATAAGCGTGATTTCATAGAAAGGTGGAGCGACCGTGCAAAATTGGAAACAAAAATATACCTCCTTTAAACAAAAGCCTGCACGTAACGAGTCCTCTGCCCAGGACAATCGTCCAGTAAAGCCATTGGATTCCAGCCTGAAGAGCAATATAAGCTTCATTCGACAAGTCTTTGGAGAAGACAGCGACCTTATTGTCCGTAACTTCAAGGTATACGGTAGATATGATGCGGCTATTATCTTTTTTTCTTCTGTGGTGGACCAGAATCAAATTCAGAACTATGTTTTAAAGCCATTAATGAATGTTCCCTCCGACCACTCAGAAATTCCAAAAGATCTAAAGGATTTACCTGATTACATCTGGAGTATGACGGTACAAGTCACACAAGGTAACCGCACTAAGGACCTAAATACTCTAGTCTCCGTCTTGTTGGATGGAAATGTAGTTCTAATCATAGATGGAATGGATCAGGCACTTTACTTCAATCTGCGTAAAATTGAGCATCGTAGCATTGAGCAACCTCAAACTGAACAAGTTATACGCGGTTCGCGTGATGGGTTTATAGAGAATTTAGAATCCAACATCTCTTTGCTTCGCTATCGACTACAAACGCCGGATTTTCGTGTAGTAACTGCCCCTCTTGGCGTACGGACGCGCTCAAAAGTAGCTGTTTGTTATATCGAAGGAATAGCCGATCCAGGGCTAGTTCAAAAGGTGATGAAGAGATTATCAGCAATAAATGTAGACGGCATCCTTGATGCGGGGTATATCGAGCAATTTATAGAGGATCATCCCCTTTCCCCGTTTCCACAGGTTCAGCCAACCGAACGTCCGGATAAATCTATAGCCTCTTTATTAGAAGGACGAGTCATCATCCTTGTAGATGGCTCACCTTTCTGCCTCATCGTCCCGGCACTTTTCAACCAATTCTTTCAGACGATGGATGACTATACGGAACGTTTTATCGTAGGAAGCCTCCTAAGAATGATCCGCTTGATCGCATTATTATTTTCCCTTTTCTTCCCTGCCTTATATGTATCCATTATCTCTTTCAATCCTGAGCTACTGCCGACAGAGTTCGCCGTAGCAATAACAGGTGCAAGAGCTGGCGTACCCTTTCCAGCCGTATTGGAAGTTCTGATTATGGAAGTCTTCATGGAGGTGCTGCGCGAAGCAACCATTCGCCTACCGCAAATGATTGGCGGGGCTCTTTCTATTGTAGGTGTGCTTGTCATTGGTCAGGCAGCCGTAGCAGCAGGTCTGGCGAGTCCAACTACCGTAGTTGTTGTGGCTATAACGACCATAGGGTCTTTTGCCACACCCGCTTACAATGCCGCAATCTCTTCAAGAATGCTTAGATTTCCATTGATCATATTGGCAGGCTGCTTTGGCCTGTACGGAGTAATGCTGGGCACTATTGTTATTATCAACCACTTATTATTCCTGGAATCTTTTGGCGTTCCCTACATGACCCCCTTTGTCCCTACGATATGGAAGGACCTTAAGGATAGTATCGTTCGGGTACCTTTATGGTGGATGCGAAGCCGCCCAAGCTTTCTTAATACACCTGATCCTGATCTTCTTGCTAAGGATATTCCGAAAATGCATACCGATCTGATTTTTAAGGAGAAAAGTGAAGCTGATGAATAGTAACCGCCCCATAACAACGATCCAAGTCATGGCTGTAATCGTCAGTACGATTATAGGAATAGGAATCTTAAGTATTCCTCGTTATATGGCTGAAGCCGGAGACAGTGGTGCACCGCTCGTGACTGCTTCTGGTGTACCTGTTGCTTTTTTGGGTTGCTGGTTTACAGCAGCTGTCTGCCGAAAATTCCCGAACGAAACGTTGTTCGTATTCAGCCGCCGCCTTCTCGGAACTGGGCTAGCGGATATTTTCTCCATTTTTATTTCTTTGTTTTTTGCTTTCTCTGCCGGGATCACCATGCGCCAATTCGGAGAAGTATGTGTTGCGGTTGTCTTTAAAAAGACACCCATCGAAGCAGTAATTCTCTTAATGCTCCTACTGGTTGCCTTATCAATCCGAAGAAATATTGTGAAATTCACTTATGTTCATGTTTTCTATTTACCTTTTATTCTATTATCTGTTATAGCAATTGCCTTGGTAGCTATGAAAAATGTTGACGTTCTAAACTTGCTACCCCTCACCGGAAATCACACCACCTTTTCAAGCTTTTCCAAAGGAACGATTACGTCCGCTGGCCTTTATCAGGGCACATTTGTCATCATCCTGCTGGTTCCTTTAATGAAAAAACCTCAACAGATCCTTAAAGCAGGCACTGTTGCGCTTTGTATCATTGGATTCATTTATGTAATGATCGTTTGGGTCACTTTAGGCATGTTTGGAGCTCAAGAAACCAAATTACTTTCCTATCCAACCTTAGAAGCAGCTCGCTCCATATCCATCGGCGCAGGACTTTTAGAACGGTTTGATGCTCTTTTTATAATAATTTGGGTGGTTTCTATATTCACTTCCATCTTTACGAACTACTACTTAGCTGCATACTCTCTGCAACAAGTGCTGCGGCACAAGGATCACCGCCTAATATCCAGCTTCTTACTTCCACTTATCATCACTTTTTCACTTTTGCCGAGAAATATATTTCAGGTCTATTCATTTGCTAGCATTACAGCGATAATCGGTTTGATTTTTTTGACCTTCTATCCTCTTTTATTATGGTTAGTCTCTCTAATCCGAAATAAAGGAGCCATTTCTCATGAATAAAAAAATTTACAAGCGTGTAGTTCTTATATTTATTCTCTCACTCATGTCTGGCTTACTCTCAGGGTGCTGGGACCAGCTTGAAATAGAAGACCGTGCATTGGTACTAGGGTTATCCATTGATTCCGTCCCTCCAGACAGCAAAATAAATGATGATCAAACCACTCATCTTAAAAGCGCAAATATTAACCTTCCCAAAATCCGTGTGACCGCCCAAATTGCGGTTCCGGGAAGAGTTCCACTCGGACCAGGCAGCGGGGGTGAAGGCGGAGGCGTGAATCAAAATCCAGTATGGGTCGTAGAAGTGTACGGGTACACCTTAGATGACGCCATGAACAATTTACAGCAGCAAATTTCTGATCCACGTTATCTAATTCATTTACGAGTAATTATTATTAGTGAGGACATCGCAAAAAAAAGCATGAATGACTTAAATGATTATTTGCGGCGAAATCCAGAAGTTCGTCGCCGGACCTGGCTGCTAGTATCCGAAGGGGAGGCTGCTAAATTTATGAATATTAATCCTCCGCTCCAGCGAGTGCCGACCCTTTACATCCTCTCCACCATGGAAAAAGCAGTAACATCAGGAAAATTCCCCGCTGATTATATAGGTGTATTCTGGTCAGCAGAATCCAAATGGGGCGAAAGTGGTTATCTGCCTTACGTCTCATTACATCAGGAAGACAATATCATGATTAAAGGCCTAGCTTACTTTAGTGGTGGAGTGATGGTCGGATCGACGATTCCGATTGAGATTGGCGCATATATGTCCATGAAGGGCATTAATCCCGGGGGATACTCCGATCTTTTTTATGCTGATGAATTCGGTCCGGTGATGCTCAAGGTCAACGACCGGTTCACGAGGGTGAAGGTTCATTTCAAAGAGGGCAAACCTCACATCACTTATAACCTCACTTTAGAGGCGGCTCTAGATGAGCATTTACGTAGTGATATCCCTATCGATTCCAGCCGTTCTTTAGAAAAGATTGAAGATATTTTTCAAAAGAGAGTGATCGGTATTTTCAACCACCTTATCGAAGAAACTCAACAAGCGCATTCCGATGTCTTTGGCATGGGTGAATATATTCGTGCATATGCTCCCTCCTACTGGAAAGCCAATATTCGTGACAAACATGACTGGGAGCAGCAGTATTCCAATCTCAGTATTGAAGTTAAGTTGAAAACTCACATCGACAGAGTAGGTCTTAAACAAAATTAAATGACGTTTATGGGAGGCTCTACTATGCTCTATCACCAGCTAACCTACGTAATTGTTGCGCTGCTGATCTCCAGTGTTCTGTTGCTTACTGTGGATACTAAAATATATGCAGTCAATGCTATGCACCGGGAAAAAAAATATGCCCGCGTGTTAGGCTGGGTATATCTCGGTTTATTCCTGCTTCTTGGATTAGCCCAGCTGTTCTATCTATGAGCATTTACAAACCAAACCAGCAAGCCTGCCCTCTCCATAGTATTTCTTCACAGCCCATGGTATATTGAGGAGTACAATATTAAAGGACGGAGAATGCATCCATGAACTCAAGAAGAAATCCTAAAGAAACAGCCAAAAGAGGTACTCGTTCTCACAGCAAGCCTACTGGCAAGCTTAACCATAAAACTAAAACAACCGCAGCACCCAAGTCTTTTACTGTAAATGAACCTTCTGAACTGTTGCCCTTCTTACTCACCCACGTCACGGGTCGCGGACGAAATGCGATTAAATCCATCCTATCGCGTGGACAAGTGTCGGTGAATGATAAGGTAGTTACACAGCATAATTTCCAACTGCATCCGGGTCAAAACGTTACTATTGATCAAGAGAAGCCTGTACAAACAGCAGAGATGATCGGACTTAAAATCGTTCATGAGGATGAAGATCTGATCATTGTTCAAAAGGATGCTGGACTGCTATCTATCGCCACTGCGGAAGAAAATGAATTGACGGCTTACCGCCAGCTTATGGAGCATGTCCGTGTTAGCAATCCAAAAAATCGGATTTTTGTCGTACACCGTTTGGACAGAGATACTTCAGGCGTAATGATGTTTGCCAAAAGCGAACGGATTCAGCAGGCATTACAAACTACGTGGAAAGATACTGTGAAGGAACGTTCTTACGTAGCGCTCGTCGAAGGCGCGGTTAAAAGACCTGAAGGCAAGATAAGCTCTTGGCTCAAAGAAACCTCAACCCTTAAAATGTATTCCAGTCCTCATGAAGGCGATGGACTACATGCAATTACACATTATAAACTTATTCAGGCTAACCGCCATTTTTCCTTGCTAGAGGTTAAACTCGAAACCGGACGAAAAAATCAGATTCGGGTGCACATGGCAGATATCGGCCACCCTATCGCAGGTGACAAGAAGTATGGGGCAGAGACCAAAACGGTAGGGAGACTTGGCCTACATGCTCGAGTGCTCTCTTTTATTCATCCAACCACTGGAGAACTGATGACCTTTGAGAGCCCGATTCCGAAGACGTTCCTGAAATATACTGCGCCTGCGCCTACAAACTAAGAATTGAACGTATACCCACGACTGACGAGCCTTCCCGCTTATGGGAAGCTGTAACTTCTACACAAGATGCCCGGTCCATTTGGTCCTGGGCGTCTTTTTTTAACTTCCTATCACATCATGTTACAATATAAATAAACAAAGAAGGTGCCCTTATTGTTCCATCCTACTGTTTTCGATAATATTAAGATCGCCTTTGAGAACCAGATTTATGACTACGATAATTTAGACGGAATACTGGTGGTTACGGATCGCTCCGACCTTCTGAATATGGCGCTGATGTCCAGAGAGTTCAGTCTCTCCTTCCAATTAACTGCAGGCAGGAAAGTAACCGCCGAAATCCTGCTCACTTCGACCACGAAAGATCTCAGCGATGAAATCATGGAGGTTCCTAATACGGATCCCGGCTGTAATCTTTCACTTCGTTTTTATATGGAAGTCGAAGATATTCCTAACGAATGTCAGGCGATAGACAGTATTCTAAAAGCGATCTGGGGACCTGATTTCCAGCCTGTGCAATCTTTAAGCTTCATATATGGCCAGGAAAGTGAAACTTACAATAACTGCATCGAGCTGCAATTCAAAAGACAACTTACAGAAGAACAAATGGAGGACATTCCAAACCTGCTAAGCCACCTGCTGCAAAGTGCAGAAGAACTGGAATCCTTCACGGTATAATTCCTACTTTTTAACGTTCGAACTATGGGAAAAGAGGTGTGCATGAAATGAAATTCCTGCCTGCTGCCAAAAGTAAACGTTGGTTTCTCTGGATGATCGTTTATGCCATTCTGCTATGGCTTCTTTTCCCTCTGCACCGATTTGTGATGCTGGCCCAAGAAATGGATACCACACTCTTACTGCGCTTTGCTCTTTTTTCCGTAGTAGTGGCAGGCATCGTCAACACTTTAGGCTGGCTCGGAGCACGTCTGCTCTGGGTATTTAGTACGGCGGGAATAATCATAGGCGCGGCATTTATGCTGGGCTACACCTACAAAGAGATGTCCGGTTGGGAGGATCTCGCAGGCTTCCTCGCATTTTCCCTATTTTCATGTGCCGGATTTGCACTGGGTTTATTAGCGGAAGGTATTCGTCTGCTGTATACGCGAGCATCGAAGTCTTGAATGGAAGAGGTGAAACGCTGTTGTCCAATTCTTTTCTAACCAAAAATGCATTGTCCCATTCTTTAAAAGAACTAATGGAGCATACACCGCTCAATAAAATTACTGTTAAACAACTAGTGGACCATTGCGGACTAAACAGACAAACCTTTTATTATCATTTTCAGGATATATTTGATTTGCTAGGTTGGATCTATAAGACTGAGGCTGTCGAAAGCCTCGCCCAGTATCGCAGCTACAGCACTTGGACGGACGGTTTTTATAGAATCTTCTGCTATATTGAGCGGAATAAATCCTTTTGCTGTAACACGCTAAATTCACTAGGCAGAAATCACCTGGATGCATATCTGTACGAGGTGACAAACGATCTCATCATGGGGGTTATAAACGAGCTGTCCTCCGGGATGGAGGTTTGCGAAGAAGACAAGCATTTTATAGCCAATTTCTATACGCTCGCCTTCACAGGCCTAATCATTCAGTGGATGAGAGAAGGCATGAAGGAACAACCGCACCATATGATTGAGAAGCTAAGTGATCTAATTGAAGGAAATTTTCTGAAAGCTTTACACAAATATGAGAACCATCCGTTGTAACCTTTGGTTGCAGCGGTTTTTTTTGTCTAAAAACTAGACAGATCACCCATAATGACAAAAATCCAGACACTCTAAAGAGTTTGATTATACCTTCAAAATAGGAGTTGGTTTACATTAAGAGTGTGATTATTTAAACAACTACTTGGAGGCGACCATTGTGAAAAAAGAGTACGGTAATAGACAGGTTTATTTTGTCGGTGGCGGAATTGCATCCCTAGCGGGCGCTGCTTACCTGGTCAGAGACTGTGATTTTCCGGGACAAAACATTCACATTATTGAAGAGATGAAGATTCTTGGTGGTAGCAATGACGGCGCAGGTGACGCTGAACATGGTTACGTTGTCCGCGGCGGCCGTATGCTCAACGATGAAGCTTATGAAAATCTCTGGGAACTATTAACAACGATTCCTTCTGTCGACCGTCCGGGGTTGTCTGTGCGGGATGAAATTATTGCTTTTGATACCGCTAATCCAACACACTCAAACGCCAGACTAGTAAATAAAGACGGCAAAGTAGAAGATGTATTGTCCATGGGTTTTGATATGGCTGATCGTCTCGCTATGGGCAAGCTGATTATTACACCAGAAGATAAAATGGGGAAAGCGCGTATCAACGACTGGTTCGCCCCTCACTTTTTCACAACAAACTTCTGGTATATGTGGGCTACTACTTTTGCATTCCAACCTTGGCACAGCGCTGTAGAGTTTAAAAGATATATGCTCCGTTTCTTCCATGAATTCCCAAGAATTCAAACACTGGAAGGTGTAACCCGCACTCCTTATAACCAATATGATTCCATCATTCTGCCTTTGCACAAATATCTTGAACCATTTGGTGTCGATTTCACACTGAAATGTACAGTGACTGATCTGCAGTTCAAAAAAGGTGACGGAATTACCGTAACCCAAATGAATGTAGTGCGCGAAGGTGTCAAAGATGTGATTGATGTAAAAGAAGATGATCTCGTGATTATCACAAACGGTTCTATGACCGAAGGCTCCAGCCTTGGTTCTATGACTTCTGCTCCACGCCTTAACGGCAAGGGAAGCTCGTGGAAATTATGGGAAAACATCGCTTCCAAGAAACCAAGTCTTGGCAATCCTTCTTCGTTCGATGATCATGTAGACGGTTCGAAATGGGAGTCCTTTACTGTAACTTTCCATGACTCCAAATTCTTCGATCTGATGGAAAATTTCACACGTAACCGTGCCGGCACAGGCGCTTTGGTCACATTCAAGGATTCGAGCTGGTTTATGTCCGTTGTACTGGCCTACCAACCGCATTTCCGCAATCAACCTGAGCATGTTAAAGTGTTCTGGGGTTACGGACTGTATCCAGACAAAGTTGGGGATTTCGTGAAAAAGAGAATGTGTGATTGTACCGGCGAAGAAATCATGCAAGAATTGATCGGTCATCTTCACTTTGAAGAACATAAGGACGAGATCATGGCTACCGCCAACTGTATTCCTTGCATGATGCCTTATATCACTTCACAGTTCATGCCTAGACTCAATAGTGACAGACCAAAAGTTGTCCCTGAGGGTTCCACGAACCTGGCCTTTATTGGACAATTCTGTGAAATTCCAGATGACGTTGTATTCACTGAAGAATACTCCGTGAGAGCAGCGAGAATTGCGGTATATACTCTACTTGGTATCGAACGGCCTATCGAGCCAATCAACCAATATCAATACGATGTACGTACACTATTCTCAAGCTTTGTTACATCTTTCAGATAAAACAACAATCAGCGGCGAGCGCTTCCGGATATCGGGAGCGCTTGTTTTTGAGTGTGGGAAGCAACAAAAGAACAGTTTTATCGAAACAAAAAAGAGCTGAGGGCTCCCTCAGCTCTTTTGTTTTACTCGAATCCAAACTTTAAATATTGCAAGATCCATCTGCGCAGCCATCATCGGTGGATACTTCAGAATTCCCCTTACCAACCACTTGTAATGTTGGCCCTGCTTGTTCCTCCGCCCACACAGTATCCAATACCTCTTTAAATACAGGACCTGGTTGTGCACCAGATAAAGCATATTTATTGTTGAATACAAAGAAAGGTACACCGGTAATATTAAGACGGCTTCCTTCTTCAATATCGCCATTAACCTCATTCGCAAAAGCATCCGTTTCCAGCATTGCCGCAGCTTCCGCTTGATCCAGACCTACTTCAGCAGCGAGTGAAGCCAGTACACTGCGATCTCCAAGATTTAATGAATCCGTAAAGTAGGCACGCAGCAGACGTTCGGACATTTCTGCACCTTTTCCCTTTGTGCTTGCAAAATGACTCAGTCGGTGACTGTCAAAAGTGTTGGTATGCTTCACTGTATCAAAATTAAATTCCAAACCCACATCTTTAGCTTGCTCCGTTAGTTGTGCGTTCATTGCTTTTGCTTTTTCAACGGTCATCCCGTATTTGGTAGCCAACAGCTCATGAATACTCTTGTCTGTACTTACCTCTGCATGTGGATCCAATTGAAAGCTACGGAATACTACCTCCACTTGATCACGGTTCGGGAATTGGCTGAGCGCATTCTCCAAACGTCTTTTGCCAATATAACAAAAAGGACATGCATAATCGGACCAGATATCTATTCTCACGAAAAAACCTCCTAATATTATTGATAATTTATAGCTGTTATATAAGAGTAATAACTAAATATACGTCGCTTACTATTATATAGTTAAAAACTCAAAATTACAAACTTAACTTTTATTAAAATAACAT
This sequence comes from Paenibacillus sp. FSL E2-0190, assembly GCF_037992965.1. NCBI lineage: Bacteria > Bacillati > Bacillota > Bacilli > Caryophanales > Paenibacillaceae > Paenibacillus > Paenibacillus sp. FSL E2-0190. The sequence continues at coordinate 1,425,224 of NZ_CP150306.1, read as the reverse complement.
TTATAGACGTGAATGTTAAAGCAAAAAGTAAACGAAAGTGGTATATACGCTCCCCTTCAGGGCAGATAGAATAAAGTTAACACCAGAAATTCCGAAGGGAGATCCCCATATGCATGATGTATCTATAGTGATACCTACCCGTAACCGTATAAACGACCTTACAGTGTGCATAGAGTCTATTAGCAAGCAGACACAGCTAGAGAATGTCTCCATCGAGCTCTGGATTGTGGATGACGGTGAGATTCCTGAAGAAAGATTAACCTATTATCGTAACATACTGAACAAATTGCCACAGGCTGAGTTTCGATATCATCGTAAGACTAATCCGGGACTCTGGCTTTCCCGTTATGAGTCACTTGGATTAGTAAATGCTGAAATTGTGCTTCATTTAGACGATGATGCAGAATTAGATGATTCCTTATATATTCGACGATTACTTGATACTTATGCAGCGGACGATTCAATTGTCGGTGTAGGCGGTGTGGCAAAAGGCATGCGCAGCAGCAAACCGGGCCGGCTGTTTGGCATGCTGACCGGACAAATGTCCGGATCCCCGGGCAGATTATCCCCAAGCATGTTTGCAGGCTCCCTATTCCTGTGGGGAGAGAAGGAGCAGGTTTTTGAGACAGATTTTTTTCACGGCTGCAATATGTCATTCCGGCGCTCAGCATTACAAGATATGAAACCCTATCCCTGGATGACAAGTTACTCCATTGCCGAAGATATTTACTTGTCCCATTTGGCTAGCCGTTATGGCAAGCTTGTCATTAACCCGGCTATGAAAATCATTCATCATGAGTCGCCGGGTTCTCGGGATAAGGCGGGCGTTGTTGCAAGAGCTACTGCCATCAATCATTATTATCTGCTCAACTTACGTAAAGCCCCCCCTATGAATTATGCCGCATTGATCTGGACGTTAACCTGTCTGACAGGCAAAGAAACTCTCAAACGAAATTTCAAAGCCGTTAGCGGTTATGCCAAGGGAATCCTTTTCGTAATGAATCCTCGTAAAAACAAATACCGTGAATACATGCTAGATTAGCTTAATAGTTACCTCTATATCCACAGCGTTGCTCCGAATCAGATTGCGGGGCTTTTTTTTCGTGCAGACGGAGTTGTACCTAAATATGCCATGAAATTAATTTCCATCAACTTCTGATCTAGGGTATGATAGTGATAATGTGTTTTAGAAACTAACTTTATGGATGGTGGAATATGTTCAAGAACAAAAAAACGACGTTGATCCTCGTTGTTATCCTCATCGTCGTCATAGCTGTCGGCGCTTGGCTAATTACTAAAAATAAGGATGACAAAGCGACGGAAACACCGGGTGGCGCAACAGCTTCAGGAAAAGGCGAAGCCAAGTCACTCTCACAGACCTTTTATATCTATGACACGGTCGTGAATATCAAAGTGTTCGGAGAAAATGTAGCCCAAAAAAATATGGATGATATCCAGCAAATGCTGGAGCGAATGGATATGGAGCTTAGCCGTACAAAAGAAGGCGGCGAGGTTTACGCAGTCAATCAAGCAGCAGGAAAAGAAGCGGTTGTCGTTTCGGAAGAGACCTTAGATGTTGTAAAACAATCGGTGCAATATGCAAAAGAAATGGACGGGCTATTCGATCCCACGATTGGTCCGCTGATCGACCTCTGGAACATCGGTAGTGGCGGGGATAAAGTCCCTGATCCAGCAGCTATCGATGCAGCCAAGAGCCTAACCAATTACAGGGACGTTGAAATTGACGAAGCTGCTAAGACCGTGAAGCTACTGAAGGAAAATATGGTACTGGATCTTGGAGGTATCGGCAAAGGGTATGCTGCTGACCGTATCGCTGATTATTTAAAAGAGCAAGGCCTTAACAGTGCAATGATCAACCTCGGCGGCAGCAGTATTATTGCGTTAGGTACGAAACCAAACGGAACGGATTGGAATATTGGTCTGCAAGACCCTGACCAAAGCCGCGGCACACAGCTAGGAACGATTAAAATCGCAGATGAGGTCATCGATGCTTCTGGTGTTTACGAACGTTATTTTATGCAAGACAATGTTCGTTACCACCATATTCTTGATCCACGCACAGGTTACCCTTCTCAGAACGGTCTCAAAAGCTTGACCATTATGAGCCCTAATGCAACAGATGCGGACGCTTTGTCCACTGGGGTATTCTTGATGGGGATCGAAGAAGGCATGAAATATCTGGAGTCGTTACCTGAAGATGTAGAAGCTTTCTTTATTACCGATGACAACAAAATCTACGCCACACCAGGCATTAAAGAAAGAATGAATCTGACTGACCCTACGTACAGCTTCGCTGATTAAATGAAATAGAGCTTGCCCCCATAAAGCCATTATTGGCTTTGGGAGGCAAGCTCTTTTGTTGTGGATAAAGGTTCTTTGGCGTGGCTGAGGGATATTCATCGCCCATTCATCGCCCAGCAGCCTGATAATTAGGGAATTCCTCCCTAAAATCATTAGATTTTTTCAAGGTAAACCTTCGATTAGGGAAAACCTCCCTGAAAATCACCCGAATATGGCTATAACCGTGCTTATTTAGGTTTTATTAGGGAGGAAATCCCCAATAACCTCAATTTCGCGCTCTAACCGGTTAATTTCAGGGAGTTTTTCCCTAATTAATTCCTGATCAAGATTTTTGCAGCACCAAAGGCAACTCGCTAAATTCCTTATAATTCGTGAAAATATAACTAGGCTTATGATCCGTAGCCGGCTGTCTGCCTCTCGGATTATACCAGCAGACCTTCCAGCCAGCCGCAAGCGCTCCTACTACATCATTAGCCCAGGTATCGCCAATATAAAGTGAATGGTCTGGTGAAGTACCAGACTTCTGATTTACATGCAAAAAGAGTTGCGGATCTGGTTTGGCCAGACCTACAGCGTCAGAAATAAAAATCATCTCCTCGGGGATCATCTGATCCAGACCTAATCCGCGAATCTTTTTCATTTGATGATCTTTGGGTCCATTCGTAATGATGCCTACTTTATGACCAGCAGTAATGAACCTTTCCAATTGCTCCCGGACTCCATCTATCATTTGAATGGTGTACTGACGGCCAATGTAAGCCGCTTGTACCGCCGTGGCTTGATCACGATCGAGCTGTAAACCATACTCTGCAAAAGCAAGCTCCAATCGGCGTACCCTTGTCTCCTCCAGCGGAATTTCTCCACGTAAATACATAGGCCATAATACATCACTATGATGTCTTACTTTATAAAATAATTCCGCAAAGTCCAGACTGCTCTCATCCGGTTTAAGTACTTGACGCACCGCTTCTTTAAATGGAACCAAATGATCATATAAGGTATCATCAAGGTCAAAAAAGATTGCCAGCTTATTACTTGTATCCACTTTAACGCCCCTTACTCGTCTTTCTCTCTAGCTTTAGAAAAAAAGGTTATAGGTATAAAAATCATCATCCCGAATGTAGCCATGCGCTTCATATAAACGCTGTGCCCCCACATTCGCCATCATTGTTGTCAGGGACAAGCCCTTCGTATTCGTAGCGAGCGCATGAGCTCTGGCACTTTCCAGCAGCTTGGAGCCGAGCCCATGACCTCGCAGTTCCGTAGTTACATATAGATCATTCAATATCCAGAGACGCTCCATAGAGACCGATGAAAAAGAGGGATAGAGCTGGGTGAAGCCCCACGCTCGTTTCTCCTCGCCTTCTCCCTCCACCGCAATAAAGATTACCGAATCGTTCAGCTTCAATCGGTCTGATAAAAAAGCACGTGCACCATCCAGATCAGAGACTGCCCCATAAAATACCCGATACTCATCAAACAATGGGATAAGCCGTTCCAAATCATCATAGATCACACGTTCAATACGATAGTTGTTCATCCTCAACGCTCACTTTCCGGCTTGGGCCGTTTTAACGTTATTGTATATTTCAGCCGTACCGTGCACCATGGAGCGAACGCCAGATCATTTGGACAATTATTCTTATTCTTTGGAATCGTAGAACACATGCCGGGCACTGACTTTACCCTCTTCGATATCCAAAATTCCGATGGAATACAGTTTCTCACGTCGTTTATCCGTTGGCGATCCTGGATTAAAGAGCAGAATCCCATTCTCTTCCCGCAATAAAGGCTGATGCGAATGACCGAATAAAATACAATCCACCTTATCGTTCGCAAAAGCAAGCAACGCATTCCCGTCCGTTCCTTTGCGGGAGTGTGGCGTATGACCATGGACCATTCCGATCCGGACTCCCTCAAGCGTTAGCAGCTTACGCTCCCCGAAACGCTCGATGATCTCTATTCCATCGTTATTCCCAGCAATCCCTTCCACTGGAGCCAATTCAGCCAACAAATCGTAGATTCCCATACTCACCCAATCTCCAAGATGTAGAATCAAGTCTACATTCCGGAATTCAGCAACAAGTGCTTTGGGCAGAGACTTAGCCATTCTTGTCATATGTGTATCTGATACCACGCCTACTTTCATATAACTCAGCTCCTAATCTATCATACTCATCTCATATTCAAATAATTGTACGATTTGCTTAAACGAGAAGCAAGTTCTGTGACTTCTCCCACACAGAAAAGCCGGGTACACCCCACTAACACAGGGCATATCCGGCTGCCATAAAGTAATTCCAAAGAAATCATTTATGCTTACTACCTTCTACAGTATTTAGCATCCCAACTCAGTTCTCTCTATCCTGCCAATTCCATAATCTTACTTCTTCAACATGAATATTACTGACCCATTTTTCTTCCTTTAACTTGAGCAGTTCTTTAACCGGACCGGTTACGACAGCTCCATACAGCCTAACTCCGTTCTTCTCCAGATAACTAATGGAGTCATCCAGATCAATAAACGGAATTACCTTGTTGGCGATCGATTTATGCTCCTGCATTAAGTGCAGTGTCTTAAGGAAGTTCGCATTACGAAGTTCACCATCCCCATATGAGTCAACAGATGGAGAAACACTCGTGCGGCTAGTCACCCCTCCAAACCAACCCCACTTTTTCTTTGACTCTTGTGTCACCTTCATATCATCGGCATGCCAGATGGGCGTACTTGGAAATCCTAAGGGATCATTTATTACTGGCTCTTGTGTCCTTGGACCTGTATCTGCTGCGAACCATAAAAGCTCAAGATTTTTATGCTGAAACTTCTTCAATAGCTCATCTGTCGTAAAAAATTGTTCAAAAGACAAATAGGCTTCTCCTACCGTACCTTCAGGGAGCTTTTCTAGTTTTTCCCACTCACTGCTGTCATCCATCCTATTTTCTGCAGACTGGTTCTCAGTGGGATAGATAAAGTAATTACCTGTCCCACTGCGTTCATATGTCCATGAATAACTATATATTCTGGGCCAGCCTAATAGAAACTTCATCGAATAATCTCCAACATTAATCCGCGCATCACCAATTTGTTTTATTATTTCACCCTGCAGATTCATACTAAAAAACGGTCCGGAATCGCTACTCAAATGGACGATTGTATTCGGCTGTGAAACAGCAATTGCGGAAGAAACGACATCACGGTAAGTCTCTCCTCTTTCTCCAGTGCCATAAAATACCGCTGTGATGATACTGCTGACGATCAAAAAAATCAAAAATGCAGAAATCACCGTCAAAGTATTTGATATGCGTGCTTTCCACTTGCCCCGGCGGATGATCTTTTTTTCTTTACCGGGTCTGTTTCTTTTACCCTTTCCGAATTTTATGCTCTTCTCCTCATCTGAAGCCGGCTTTTCTTCACTCATGAGTTCATCCAGATAAGCCTGGTAAGCTTCCATCTTCTCTAGCTCACGTTCAACCTCATCCCTATCCTTATCAGCAAGAGTGCCTTCACCATACCTTCTTAACTTCTCCTTAAACTCTTCACTCATGTTCATTTCTCCTCCGCTCTGCCTCACGCAGCTTCTGTCTGGCCCGAAAGATCAATATCTTATATTGGGACAAGCCCACATCCATAATGTCCGATGCTTCCCGATAACTCAGCCCATGAAAATCATGCAGCAGCAGTGCATTTCTCTGATTGTCCGGTAGCTCACCTACTGCTATCCTCATCTCTTCCCAACGTTCCTGATGAAGCAGTGTGCTTTCTGTGGTATCTGGATGAGCAAGCTTTTTGAAATAATCCTCACTCTGAACTGTACTGCGGCCTTCCTTTCGCTTGTAATCTACGAAGGCGTTATAAGCGACACGGAACAACCATGGCTTAATCTTCTCTTCTTTACAATCCTCCAAATGTAGATAAGCGCGATAAAAGGTTTCTTGCATCAAATCTTCAGCCGCATAATGATCACCACAAAGGGAGCGCAAATAGCGGTAAATATCCATCACATACATCTGATATATTTCATCCAATGACTTTCGCTTCATGCACTCCCCCCTTAACCTAACCACGTATCCCAGCCTGAAAAGTTACAGATAAATTTAGCAACTAGTATGAATATACCAGTAATTCCATGGAAAAAAGCGAAAAAAAGCCTGCTGGCAAGGAGTATTACTCCTGCCAACAGGCTTTTTAATTCACCAAGCTACTCTGCTTACAGAACAACTTCAACTTCTTTGAGCATTTCGCTAACGGATATTAAACCGCCACCGGACAAATACCAGTAGTTAGGATCCAAGTAAATGATTTTACCGTTTTTAAAGGCATTTGTGTTCTTCACTAGATCGTTTTCAACTGCTTTTTTAGCTGAGCCGGCTTCGCCGCCATCACTCTTCACAGCCGCATCTCTGTCCACTACAAACAGATAATCCGGATTCTTATCCGCTACATATTCGTAGGATACGCTTTGTCCGTGAGTGGATACTTCAATTTTATCATCAGCCTGTGCAAATCCGAACACATCATGGATAATCCCAAAACGGGAACCTGCACCGTAAGCACTGATTTTTCCTTCATTCGCAAGAATAACAAGTGCTTTTTTGCCATCAGCTGTTGCCTTCGTATTCAAAGCTTTGATGGAATCATTGATAGTCGCAAGCTCAGTTTCTACTTCTGCTTCTTTTCCAAAAATTTGACCCAGCATTTTCACGTTATTCGTAAAAGATTCCATGTAGTTTGCATTATCTACAGCCACATACAGAGTAGGTGCAATTTTGCTGAATTCTTCGTAAGAATCCTGTTGTCTGCCGGAAATGATGATCAGGTCCGGAGAAAGACTGTTTATTTTTTCGAAGTCAGGCTCTTTCAAACCCCCAACATTCTCATATTTAGCATCGTTATATTTAGAGAGATAAGCCGGTACATTACTTTGAGGCACTCCAGTCACCTCTACACCCAGTTTATCCAGCGTATCCAGTGTACCGAAGTCAAAAACAACCACTTTTTGCGGATTGCTTTTGATAGTTGTTTCGCCAAGCGCATGCTTGAAAGTAAGCTCTGTCGGTGCTGTAGTAGCTTCCGTTGTTGGTGCAGTAGTAGCTTCCGAATTGCCTGCCGCTGCTGTGTTGTTATTTGAAGTTGCTGCATTATTGGAGCCACAAGCCGCCAAGATTACCGCAAGAAATACTGTCATAATCAGTAAAGATAAGTTCTTCTTCAATGTATTCACCCCTAATTTTTATAGTGAAGCTATTTGAATTATTCGCGTATGCGTTAAGAAGCTGGCGCCTTTCACTTCTTACGTTACGTCATAATAATATCCACATAGTAATAGTTACCTTTTTAGAAATAGACACCGATTTTTCGGCCTCCTATAGTTTCAATAGGAATGTCCATGTCATATACCTCTTTAAGAACTGCAGAATCTATAATTTCATCCGCTGTACCCGAGGAAGCTACTCTTCCATTTTTAAGCGCAACAATGTAGTCAGAGTAACAAGAAGCAAAGTTAATATCGTGGATAACGAGCACAATCGTCTTCCCCTTCTCGTCCACCAAGCGGCGAAGCACCTTCATAATTTGGACGGAATGCTTCATATCAAGGTTGTTGAGCGGTTCATCGAGCAGAATGTACTCTGTATCCTGAGCCATAACCATGGCAATATATGCCCGCTGGCGTTGTCCTCCACTGAGCTGATCAATATATTTATCCTGCATCTCTTGGAGATCCATGTAAGCAATCGCTTCGTCAACGAACGCCCGATCCTCCGGACTCAGCTTCCCCTGTGAATACGGGAATCTCCCAAAAGAAACGAGCTCCTTCACAGTGAGGCGTACGCTAATATGATTGGACTGCTTTAACACCGATATTTTACGAGCAAGCTCATTACTTTTGCAGGTACCGATTTCCTTACCTTCGATCAGCACCTCTCCTGCGTCTTTGGAGATAAGTCTGCTGATCATGGAGAGCAGTGTACTTTTACCCGCACCATTTGGTCCGATAAACGAGGTGATTGCGCCCTTTTTAATGGACAAGGACACATCATCAACGACGGTTACTCCGCCATAACGTTTGGTTAAATTTCTAACTTCTACCACGACTTATTCTCCTTTAACAGCAGATAGACGAAGTAGACGCCGCCTGCAAAATTGATAATCACACTAACCGTAGTATTGAATCCAAAAACACGTTCGACCAGGAACTGCCCGCCGACAAGCGCAACAATGCTCAGCAGAATCGTTCCAGGAATCAGATAGGCATGCTTATAGGTACGGAACAGCTGGTGTCCCACATTAGCTACCAACAAACCTAAGAAAGTGATTGGCCCCACTAGAGCCGTCGAGATCGAAACGTAGATAGATACAATAACTAGCAGCCTTTTGACCACATAGTCATAATTGATCCCCAGATTAATGGCTTCATCTTTTCCAAGCGAAATAACATCCAAATACTTAACAAATCGCAAGAAATACAACGTAGTTAGCGTCAGAACAATGGTGGAAAGAATCAATAGGTCACTGCTGACATTGTTGAAGCTAGCGAACATTTTCCCCTGTAGAATCAGGAATTCGTTCGGATCAATAAGCACTTCCATAAAAGAAGACGCGCTCTGGAACATCGTCCCCATGATCAGCCCTACCAGCAGCAGGAAATAAATATTTTGTCCTTCCCTACGGAACATTAGCTTATACAATACGCCTGAAAACAGGACCATGAGACACGCAGAGAACAAGAAGTTGATGTTTTTATTCATAAAGGTCATATTCGATGAACCTAAGGCATATACACCGAACGTCTGGATTAACATGTACAGGGAATCGAGCCCGAGAATACTTGGTGTCAAAATACGATTGTTCGTGATGCTCTGAAAAACTACGGTAGAGACAGCTATCACAGCTCCGGTAATCAGAATGGCCGCCAGCTTTCTTCCCCGGCTGGGCAGAACGTAGTCCCAATTTCCCAAAGCATGATACGTCATAAACAAGACGATGAGGGCGACAGCACTTATAGATAATATAGTTAGTTTTGTCTTCATCTCTAGTTCGCCTTTCTTCTCATCAGCAAGTAGATAAACAGACCACTACCGATGACGCCTACCGTGAGACTGATTGATATTTCATATGGATAGATAATGAGCCTGCCCAGAATATCGCAGAACAGGAGGAACACCGCTCCGAGAATGGCTGTATGCGCCAGACTTTTTTTGAGGTTATCTCCTATGTACAACGTTACAATGTTAGGTACTACCAGACCCAGAAATGGAATCGTACCTACGGTTAAAATGACAACAGAAGAGATTAACGCTACAATTACCAATCCCACGTTGACAACCGCTTTGTAATTCATGCCAAGATTAACGGAGAAATCCTCGCCCATACCGGCTACCGTAAATTTATTAGCGAAGAGATACGCCAGGATGACAAGTGGAATGCTGATATAAATCAATTCGTATTGGCCTTTGATAATCGTTGAGAAATCTCCAAGCATCCAAGACGAGATATTCTGAATCAAATCATTTTTATACGCAAAAAAAGTGGTAATCGAGCCTACAATGTTGCCGAACATGAGTCCGACCAGCGGGATAAAAATACTATCCTTGAACTTGATCCGATCCAAGATTCTCATAAAAATAAAGGTGCCCAATAGTGCAAAAACAAAAGCAACCAGCAATTTCTGCATTGGCGTTGCGCCTGTGAATAACATGAGGGATACGAGAATACCAAATTTCGCGGAATCCATCGTCCCTGCCGTAGTCGGGGAGACGAATTTATTGCGTGACAGCTGTTGCATAATTAATCCGGCAATACTCATGCTGACTCCAGCGATAATCAATGCGGCTAACCGGGGAATCCGGCTTACCAGCAAGGTCTGTGCTTGAGATTCCGTAAGATGAAAGAGATCTAATGGGGATATATCTTTAACGCCTATAAACAAAGATATAAATGAAAATACTATTAGAAGTAGGGACAAATATTTTAGTTTCATGAGTTGTTCCTTATCTGTTTAATAGTTTACACATGCGATTTTATGATAATGATTTTCATTCGCAATGTTTTAAATTATACCTAAGCCCACTTTGAGGGTCAACCCTTTCATATACTTAAATTTAAAATAATTAAGACTTAGGCTTATCTGCTTAAGTTACCTAAAAAAAGACACCCTAACGGGTGCCTCTTTAATCTTTGCCATATTTTTAGCGCTAAGCTATAGGATTTATTTATATTTCTTCCAATCCTGATTACTGTTCTCCAGCAGATGTGCAAAATCATTATCCAACCGCTTCTGCTCAGCCTTGCGCTGATCTTCCACTGCCTTACGGGCAGCTTCTTTACGGTCATTTTCCTCCGCTTTCAACGCATCAGATTGCGCCTTCAGCTTTCCTAGAACATCACTGCTTAGCAGATCTTTTAACGTAGCAGGGCCATCATTCGTAGCGGCTCTTGGTGTGGTAGGCATTTTCTTTTTTTTAGCCACTGTCCATCATCCTTTCTAGTACTGAATTAAATTGGAATTTGTTTAAGTTATTGGTCTTTTCGTTTATAATGTTTACTAAGAGGTGAGCCCTATGAAGTCCAATGATTTATGTCCCCGGCTACAAAAAAGTATGGATATTATCGGCAGGCGTTGGACTGGTTTAATTATCTACCAGCTCCTTCAAGGACCCCAACGTTTCAATGTAATTGAAGCGGCATTGCCCATCAGTGGAAGACTGCTCTCCGAACGGCTCAAAGAGCTGGAACAGGAAGGGATCGTTCTTCGAGAAGTGTTCCCAGAGACCCCCGTGCGGATCCAATATTCTTTGACGGATAAAGGTCTTGCCCTGGAATCAGTCATCCGAGACTTACAGAGTTGGTCCAAAGAATGGGTCGATTGTGACACCGATAATCTAAATTCAACTCTCAAAATGTAAGCGTTTTATATGAGGCGTTAGATTTTAAGGCCGACAATGACTAAATCACGCTCTATACCGTCAAGTTCAGCCACACCAGGCAGCATTCCCCACTCTTCAAAACCAAACTTTTTCAACAAACCAAGGCTTGGATCATTATGTCCAAATACAAAGCCGACTAGATTCTTAATTCCGAGACTAGGGGCTTTCTCAATGGCCTCTGTCAGAAGAATTCTGCCCGCACCACCACCACGGAACTTTTCATTCACGTATACACTGATTTCTGCTGTTGCATTATACGCTGGACGACCATAGAAGGATTGAAAACTGAACCATGCAGCAATTTCATCTCCTTGCTTCAGTACCCATAAGGGACGGTGATGGCTATTATGCTCAAGAAACCATTTCTCCCGGTCTGCAACAGTAATGGGTTCCAGATCTGCAGTTACCATCCTCCCAGCAATCGTTGAGTTATAAATATCTACAATAGCTGCTAAGTCTGCAGATGTTGCATCTTCAATTCTGCTGTTCTCCCAATTCATCCCTTAATTCCTCCAAATGTATTAATTAACTCAGGCCGACCTGCTCCTGGCTCCATTGCCACAGCCGTTCGGCTTCTATTGTATTCTGCGCTCTGGGAGACAGTTGTTTAATCTTTCTTCGATAATAATATTGACCGGTTACCTCTCCAAGATCGGGATCTGTAGCCAAATAAATCGCTGTATCGGCACCTTGTTCAGGTGTTAAGAAAAAGTATGAGAGTAACTTAAGTACCGACTTGCCGAAACCAGTCTCCCGGTTTACACCTATATTCGTCCCCACTGCTCCTGGATGCAGGCAATTCACCGTCACCCTTGTTCCGTGAAGACGCGAAGCCAGCTCCCGCGTGAAGAGAATATTGGCTAGCTTGGATCGGGCATAGGCTTTTGCAGGATTAAAACGGCGAGCGAGGGTTGGATCTTCATAATGGAGCGCACCTATCTTGTAAGCACCAGAGGCAACCACAATGATACGGCCTTGCTCTGCTGCCTGCAACGACTCAAGTAACAGATTGGTAAGTAGAAAATGCCCCAAATGATTTACGCCAAGATCCATCTCAAAGCCGTCCTTCGTAAGCTGACGCTTAATCGTGACTACCCCGGCGTTATTGATAAGTATGTCTAGCATCGGATATTTCATAGTGAATTCCTCAGCAAAGCTGCGAATGCTCTCAAGTGAAGCCAGATCACACAACATGAGCTCGATATCCTCGGAGTGGCTCTTTTGTTTGGCGGCAGCAAGTGCTTCTTCTCCCCGCTGGCGATTACGGCAAACCATAATAACTTTAGCTCCCTTGCGAGCCAGTTCAACTGTTGTGGCCAGCCCCATACCGGAATTCGCTCCGGTAACAAGTGCGATTGTTCCTCTCATTGCAAGAATCACTCCTCTCTCAACAACCGTACCCGAATAAGCTTCAGCCTAACCTTAGGAGAAGTATATTTAAAGATATGTTACACCAACTAGTAGGGTTAAGAAAAGCTTCATGTCATGATTAGCCAACGATAGTTATAGTTCGTCAGGTGCGTCTGGTCTATTTTTGATCTATAATAGGAATATTGCAGTTCTAATCGTGAAGTTGAAAGGGGAACACCAACTATGAATAATGCTCTGACAAGCCTAGAGCAGCAAATGGCAGGCGAAGGTCTGGATGCCCTGCTCGTAACAGATCCTAAGCATGTCTACTACTTAACCGGCTTCGCCAGCGATCCGCATGAACGTTTTCTGGGTCTGCTGCTGATACGCGGAGAAGAGCCTATGCTCATTCTGCCTGCATTGGATGCAGAAGCAGCTCAAGCAGCCTCTTCGGTCACCAAAATCCTAACTCACACTGACACTGATAATCCCTATAACCTGCTAAAAGATTGTTTCGGCAGCAGTAAGCTAGGTACTCTCGGCATAGAAAAAGAACATTTCTCAGTAGCCCGTTTTGAGCACCTAACCGCTGCTGTTCCAGCTGAAAGGTTTAGTGATATTGGTCCATTGCTGCGCAGCATGCGCTCCAAAAAGACCCCGGATGAAGTTAAGCGCATGAAACATGCCGCTGAGCTAGTTGAGGAAGCCTTGCGCCGCGTTCTTACCCACGTAAAAACAGGCGTTACAGAAAACGATCTAGTAGCGGAGCTAGAATATCTAATGAAAAAGGTTGGCGCTTCCGGCCCTTCCTTCGACACTATGGTGCTTTCTGGTCCGAAAACTGCCCTGCCTCACGGTGTTCCGGGCAACCGGGTCATTCAACCCGGCGACTTCCTGATGTTTGATATCGGGGTGTATGCCGATGGTTATGCTTCTGATATTACACGTACCTTTGCTATTGAATCCGTGGACGACAAGCTAGTCACTATCTATAACACTGTGCTGGCTGCCAACGAAGCTGGGATCGCTGCCTCCAATCCTGGAGCACCTTTCGGCTCAGTCGACAAAGCTGCACGTGATGTGATTGAAGAAGCTGGATTCGGAGAATATTTCTTACACCGTGTCGGACACGGACTGGGCATGGATGTTCATGAATATCCATCACTTCACGGACAGAACGACGACATTATCGAAATCGGCAATGTGTTCACCGTTGAGCCAGGAATTTATGTGCCTGGACTAGCGGGTGTACGTATCGAAGATGATCTGATTATTACAGCTGAAGGTGCAGAGACCTTAACAAGCTTCCCTAAGGAACTGACTATTCTTCATTTATAGAAAAGAATTACAAGCCACAGCCAAAAACACAGAGCAGCGATTCCTCAAATAATGAGAGAATCGCCGCTCTGTGTTTTTTTAAATTCAAACCTGTGTTCCCCACATCCCGCGAACCAACTTAGCCTCTTTCACCATCCTGCCGATCAGCTCCGCGACTGTAGGAATATCTTGGATCATTCCTGTCACTTGACCTGCCCAGCCGATGCCCTCTTCTTTGATATCATCATAGATCCAGCGCTTGTTGGCTGCACCACTGATATACTCTTTTAATGCTTCATAGGTCGGTGTCACGCGCTCGATTTCAAGAATTTGATCAATGTAGTCACTACGTAACACTCGTGCGGGTGCTCCAATAGAACGTTTGATTACAACCGTATCCGACTCTGAGCTTTCTACTAAAGCTTTTTTATAAGAAGCGGCCGCATGAACACATTCCACTGTAGCAACGAAACGAGTGCCCATTTCGATTCCTTCAGCCCCAAGTGCATGAGCAGCCATCCATCCACGGCCATCTCCGATCCCTCCGGAAGCAATCACAGGAATATTAACCGCATCAACCACTTGGGGAACGAGCACCATGGTTCCAACATCGTCACGCCCTAAGTGGCCCCCTCCCTCATGCCCAACAACAATAACCGCAGAAGCCCCTAATTGTTCAGCTTTTTGGGCTTGTCTGCGTGAGGAGACGAGCACGAGTGTTTTAATATCGGTGGGCTGTAACATTTCCAGTATAGGGGCTGGATTCCCTCCAGTGAGGCTCACCACGGGAACCTGCTCTTCGATGGCGACCTGCACCCGATCTTCATAACCAATCCCATGCATGCCGATAGCAAAATTAACACCAAATGGTTTGTTCGTTAGTGTTCGTACCCGACGTATTTCTGCACGTAAGGCCTCCGCATCCGGAAGACTCATTGCTGTGACCTGACCCAGTCCACCGATATTTGAAACCGCAGCCGCAAGGTCTGCATAACCTAAATAAGCAAGTCCTCCTTGAATAATAGGATATTCTATGTGCAATAACTCCGTAATACGGGTGTTCCATTTCATCTTCATCTACACCTTTCCTATCTTTAAGCAAAGCAGAATCACGGCAATTAAAAGGGCAGCTCCCCCTGCCAAATAATCTATTTGTTGAAATTGCAGTCTTTTAAAAGAAGTCCTTCCTTTACCATTCCCATAAGCACGCGCATCAATTGCATAGCTCAGCTGTTCAGCACGTTGAATCGTTGTGAAGAGCAGAGGGATAATGATCGGAATGTACGCATATATCCGTTTAGGCAGTGATAATACTGTAAGATCATAACCTCTAGCCTTTTGTGCGAGAAGGATACGATCAAGCTCCTCCTTGATAGTAGGGATAAAACGGATCGCAATCACTATCATTAAAGAGAACTGTTCTACGGGTACCCCCAATTTGGATAGAGGGGCAAGCAGCTTCTCCAGACCATAAGCTAAGTCTAGCGGTTTAGTAGTTAATGTCAGAATTGAGGCCAACAAGATGAGCAATATAATCCGCCATACAAAACGTAATCCTATCCGCAATCCCTCTTCAGTCACCTCGATAAAAAACCATGACCAGAGAATCGTCCCCTTGGTGAACACGGCATTGTAAACAAAAGTAAATAATAAAATAAATAATACCGGCCGTAGCCCTCGCCAAAAAAAATGCACAGGAACTTTAGACAGTAATAACATTCCCAATACAAAAAAGGTTGCAACAACATAACTAAGCCCCGTACCAAGCATCATAAAGCTAAGCATGAGCATCACGATACTTACAAGCTTTGTACGAGGATCTAAACGATGAAAAATCGAATGTGTCTCCACATATTGACCGACTAATACGGAATCAGCCATGCCCTTGCCCCCTCGAATGCCAAATCGGCAAAATCGCTTCGAAGATATCCTGCTCTTTACAGCTGGCAACTTCAATCTTCTGACCAGATAATTCCTCCACTAGCTTCAAGAGCTGTACGGGTTCAGGCAAGGATAGTCCAAGTTCCAGCAGTAATTCTTCCTTTTCCAGAAACAATGTTCTGGTATCATGATGCCCTTTTAACTGACCTTCATGAAAAACCATGACCTCATCTGAGAATTCGGCAACATCACCCATCTGATGCGAAACGAAGAGGATGGTGCGATTGTCTTGTTGCTGCCATTCCTTTAGTAGCCTCAGCAAAGACACTTGGCTAGCTGGATCGAGACCCGCTGTCGGTTCATCCAATATCAGCAGCTTCGGATTTGTCATCAGTACAGAGGCAATAGCTACACGGCGCTTTTCACCACCACTTAGCTGGAATGGATTTAAGGGGAGAATCCCCTCTGGCAAACCCACTTGCGGCAAGATCATTTCAATCGCCTCTGTAATTTGCTGACGTGAAGCACCCTGCTGATTCAGAGCAAAAGCAAGCTCCTTATGCACCGTTGTTTCGAATAGCTGATGCTCCGGATATTGAAAAACGAAACCCAACTCGGGGACAACCTTTAAGCGTCCTTTAGCATCTCTGCTGGCAGGCTGCTGGTTAATCCAATAGTCTCCTTTTGCGGTGGGAATCAAGCCCTTCAGCACTTTGACAAAGGTAGACTTTCCTGCGCCTGTTGGACCGATAATAGAAATCCATTTGCCTTCAGGAATAGTGCAGTTTATATTGCGCAAAGCCACATGATCGGCATAGTTCACACTTAGATTTTTTAATTGGTAGACCATTGTGATCGAATTTTCCCCTTCCAATCGGCTGTTAGCGGTGCTGCTGAATGGAGCAATGTATGTACACGCACTGCGAAGGGCAGTTGTAATTGATAGTCCGCAACAGGCATGGATTCAAAAAAAGTCAGTGGATCGCCGTCAAACTCAAGTCGTCCTTGGTGCAGGAGCAATACGCGTTCTGCTGCAAGCACTTCCTCCATATGGTGGGTGATATGAATTAGGGTCAGGCCTTGACGATGCAGCTCTTGCATGATAGAAAGAACCTGCTGTCTTCCCTGGGGATCAAGCATTGAGGTAGCCTCGTCAAAAATAATGACTTGCGGGCGCATCGCCAATATAGCTGCGATAGCGACACGTTGCTTTTGGCCTCCAGATAGCTGATGTGGCATAGCTTCCAGATAATCCTCCATATGAACGGCCTGTAAGGCATGATCCAATCGGCTGCGCATTTCCTCCCTCGGCACACGGATATTCTCCAAACCAAAAAGCACCTCATCCATAACGGTTGTGGTGATAAATTGATCCTCTGGATTCTGAAAAACAAAACCGATTTGCTGATGAATCTCCGCAAGATCCGTTGGTTTTGCTGTGTCCAAGCTCTTAAATTGTACAGTCCCTTTTCGCGGCAGCAGCAGTCCGTCCATGAGCTTTGCAATAGTGGATTTGCCAGAACCATTCGCCCCGACTATCGCCACAAACTCCCCTGCGTCTATCGTAAAGCTAATATCCTCCAGAAGAGGTTGTCCTTTTTTATAATAAAAACAAACTTGATCGAAGGTAAGCATTTATTCAGTCCCCTTTTGACGGTGCCAAGCAGCAAAAAATGCCTCAATGCTATTCTCGGAAAATGCAGGTGCAGGCTTCTCCCATTTTGTCACTTTTGATCCATTCACGGCAAAGATTTCACCGGTTAAATCCGCGTCGGACTCCCTCAACAATGCAGTCACGAAGGAAGCAATAGCCTCCGCGTCACCTATTCTCCAAAAATCAGGCAAAGGTTCATTACGACTGGCATGTTTCTCCTTCAAATGGTCAATTATTGGTCTGGTCATATCCGTTAATGCCGCTGGAGAAATCGCATTGACCCTAATCTGGTCACGTTTCAGCTCTGCTGCGAGCGTCCACATCATGCCCAGTATTCCAGCCTTGGCTGCACTATAATTCACCTGACCTACGGAACCTGCTAGTCCAGCAGCAGAGGTCATCAACAGGATATCCCCACCTGTTTCACGCATATGTGGTAATACTCGTTGAATGCAATAATAAGTGCCATTTAAATGCACATCCAGAACATTCTTCCACTGTTCATCCGTCATACGTTGACATTTCTGATCCTGCACAATTCCCGCGTTAGCTATCAACACCTCGATACGACCGTATCGGGCAATGACCTCACCTACCATGGCAGTGACTGCGGCGGAATCGGCTACATTAGCAGCGTACCCTAGTGCCTCTCCGCCTGCCTGGTGGATCTCGCGCACAACCTCATCAATTAAGACTTGTTTCGTACCATTTACAACCACTATATAACCTGACTTGCCAAGTTGCATGGCGATACTACGTCCGATCCCTCTTGTTGCTCCAGTAATTAAGGCTACTCTAGTCATCACTACACCTCTTTCACTGCAAAAGCTCCCGCAGCAATAACATCACCAGCTTCTGTTGTAAGGATCACTTTCACAAAGCAATCGTCCGCTGCAAAATCAAAAATCACGACACTATCGACCTCTATTGGCTTATGAAATTTCATATCATATTGAGTGATCCACTGTGTAGGGTGCTCAGCAATATACAAAGATTGGGCTAATCCCATAAGATACATCCCATGTGCGATGGGTCGCTCCAAACCAGCCTTGGCTGCGGCCTCTGCATCTAGATGTATAGGCGCCAAATCTTGGGAAGCAGTTGCATATTGCCGGATAGCCTCAGCTGTTATGCACTTTTTTATCATGATCATCACCTACCCGAATTAACACCGTTTCTGCGGTGACTATTAGCTTACCCTCACACCTACAAACCAGCGTATGTGTGTAAAAAGTCAGTTTACCCTGTCTGCCTTCTTTTTGCACCTCGCCCGTTAACGCTAATTCACAATCCAAAATCATCCCCGCCGTAATCGGAGCCTGATATGAAAATTTCTGAGTGCCGTGAAGCAAGGGTTCACCGATGATTAACCAAGGAATATCGAAGTCTTGCCAGAAAATAATAGGCATCGTCGCAGGAGCGATCAGCTTTCCATTTATCGTCTGCACGGGTGCTTCAATACTCTGTGCATAGTCCGAAATCCATTCAGCAGTCATATGGATCTGATGTCGGACACTGTTCATTCTATAACCTCCACGAGTGTTGCCAGACCTATCCCACCGCCGATTCCCAGAGTAGCAAGCCCTCGTTGGTAAGGGGCATGTTGCATTTCAGCACATAAGCGAGTCATTAACATAGCCCCGGAAGCTCCGTATGGATGGCCTATTGCTAATGCCCCCCCACCAAGATTGACCTTTTCCTGTGGAATTTGAAGCTCGTTCAGTGATGCCAATACTTGTGAAGCAAAAGCTTCGTTAAACTCTACGATATCTAAATCGGCAACGGTAAGCTTTTGGCGTTTTAACACCTTTTGCACAGCTGGTACAGGCCCCATACCCAAATAGTTCGGATCTACACCCGCAGCTTGCGCATCCACGACCCGCAAAATAGGGGTAAGCTTAAGCTGCTGGCACTTCTCACGAGACATCATTAATAGAAGCGCTGCGCCATCATTAATAGGACAGGCATTTCCAGCAGTGACGGTACCCTTTTCTTCAAAAATTGGCGGCAGCTTTTGCAGCTTGTCCAGACTCGTATTTGCCCGAGGACATTCGTCGGTGCTCACCCACTGCCCCTCTACCTGAAGAGGTACTATCTCCTGCTGAAACCGGTCACTTTGCTGAGCATGAACCGCCTTTTGATGGCTTTTTAAGGCATATTGATCCTGCTCTTCTCGAGAAATCCCGTATTTCCTAGCTACATTCTCTGCAGCAATTCCCATATCCGGATCGCCGTAAGAGCTAGGCGTAAAATGTGCACGGGTATACAGCTGTGGAACCCCCATTAACGTCTGTGGTTTAGCCATTTTCCATGGAGCACGGCTCGTACTTTCGACACCACCTGCTAAATAAATCTCACCAGCGCCGCTTTGAATCAGTCTTGCTGCTATATTAATTGCCTCTAGCCCAGATCCGCACTGACGATCCACGGTGACACCCGGAACCGAAACAGGCAGCCCCGCTTCAAGCGCAGCTACCCGGGCAATATTACCTCCTGGGCCCACAACATTCCCAATAATGACATCATCAATCAGTTCTTTAGGCAAGTTCGTTTCGGCTACAATATGCTGAATAAGCGGCGCCAGTAATGCCTCCGGCTCAAGTGTACTTAATAAGCCACCCATTCTGCCAACCGGTGTACGTTTTGCCATGACAATTACTGCTTCTATCATATCATCGCTCTTTTCACATAGTCTTTCATCGCTTGCCGGGCAATTTTCCCGCTACTTGTATAGATAAATTCATCCACGGTTAGCAGCTGCTTCGGCGCTTTGTAGCTCGCTAAATACTGGCGGCAATAATTCTTAATATCTTCGACAGATAAATGCTGTTCTCCGCTCCACTTCACGAGAGCTATCAGCTGTTCTCCCCAGTAATCGTCAGGCACGCCAAGCACCATCACTTCATCTATTTCCGGAAGAAACTCCAGCACCCTCTCTATTTCTTCCGGATAAACGTTCAGCCCTCCGGATATGATTTTATTCTTCAAACGTCCCGCCATATATAAATAACCAGCTTCATCCTGATAAACATAGTCTTCTAAAACAAGCCATCCCTCTCTAAAAGCTGCTGCTGTCTCATTCGGCAATTGATGGTAGCCTAAAAATATCATATCACTACGCACATATAGCTGCCCAATCTCCCCAGGAGGGACTTCCCGGAACTGGTCATCACGAATGGAAATTTGCACCCCGGGATAAGGTTTGCCTACAGAGGTCGGATTATGCTCGGTCAGAACATTCAAATAACTAATATAGCTCGCTTCTGAAGAACCGTAGGATTCATAAAGCCGCGCTCCACCAAACACTTCCATGCCCCTTTTCTTGGACAACTCCGACCACTTTGCACCTGAGCTAATCATCGCATCAATCTGTATCTGCCCAGGTACAGCCTGCTGCATCATGGATTCGATCATTGTTGGTACGACGAACAGCACCACGCCCGGAATTTGCTGACACAACTCTAACACCTGCGTGGCACTAAATTTTTGTGTGATATGAAAGGTTGCTCCACCATATAGACTCTGCATTACGGCGAATAAGGATAGGGAATGCACAAATGGACCTGGTGCCAAAACATCCTTCATAGCGTCCAATTCAAAAGCAATATTCGAAACCTCAAAGCTTTTTAACCATGATAAATGGGTACGCATATAACCTTTGGGCAATCCGGTTGTGCCTGACGTAAAGCCAATAAATAATAATTCATTCGTCTCATCCAACTCAGCCTCCGGCTTCAGGGCAGCCAACCACTGATCATAGGAACCTGTTCGTTCATTTGAGAAGGTCAATGTTTGGATTACTTGATCCTTGAAAACCAGATTCTTTGCGGCTTCCGGCTCGGCAAAAATCATTGTCGGCTGGCACTGCTCTATAATAACCTGCAGTTCATTAGCACTCCATTTGGGATCTAAGGGAATGGGAACACAGCCCGCATAAATCGCCCCCAAAAAAACCTCAACAAATTCAATACGATTCGTAGATAAAATCGCGATTTTGTCATGCCTCAGACCCTTTTGCTGTAAGCCATTCGCGATTCTCCGCATCGTTTTTACTAATGTGGCATAGGTATGACTTGCTTGGTCATGGGTTAAGGCAATGCTGTCGGGCTGCTGTGCTGCATGACGCAGTATAGGAACTACTAGATTCATCCTGATCACACCTGTTCGTAATTTCTGTGACTACCGATTATATACATTCTCTTCAATCGGACTGCCCCGCAAGTCCAGCCCAAACTAAAGGATATGTGATAAGCGCCATCGCAGGCGCTCCTGTTAAACTAACCCGCTAGAATTGCTACGATAGCTTATTTTAGCTTTATATTATTTTTATGTACACATCTTTCATGTAACGATTAAGTCCATCTTACAACGAAAAAACAGCCAGCACGCATCGATTATGATCGGTACGCGCTGGCTGTATTGTTGTTTAGTCCTTCTTTTGAACGGATGATGGTGAACCCTCTTCAGCAAAAGTAAAGGTTCGGGCGATATATAAGATAGGTGTGCTTACTGCGGTTAGTAAGAACTTCGCTAGATAAGTCGTAAGCAAAATTTCAAGCCATACATTCCAGTCATACAAGCCCGCAAACGCAATGGTACAGAAAATAAGTGTATCCACAAAGGAGCTAATCATCGTACTACCGTTGGAACGAATCCACAGCTGACTTGAGGTGCTGTAATATTTACGAATCCAAGAGTACAACCGAACATCTAGGAACTGACTAATGAAGTAAGCAGTAAGACTACCCAAAGCTAGTCGAGGCATCAGCCCAAAAATCGTCTCCAAAGAAGACTGAGCGATATCGGTCTCCTGCGGCTTAAATACTAATACCATCTGCATAATGACAGTAGTCATAAGCAAGGTGAAGAAACCAAACCAGACCGCTTTACGTGCTTCCGCTCTTCCGTACTTCTCATTAAGTAAATCGCTGGTCATATATAAAGTGACATACATCGTATTTCCGAGTGTCATCACAATATCAAATGGCATAGCAATCGTCTTAGCTACCTGAATGTTAGCAATTACAGTAGCAATACCTACCCAGGCATACATTCCACTTTTCCCGAACAAGCGGTAACAGAGTAGAAAAAAAGCAAAATTGACAATAACAAATAAAACTCCCCACAGCAAATTAAACATATTACTGAAATTCCTCCTAGTTTTGTTTACGCGGGATGGTTACGAACCGCGGCTTACAATATTAAATTTTCGGAACAAAACATTAATACTCTATCACAATAGCGCTTAACAATCCATAAAAATAATATTCTTATATGAAATTGGTAGTTCCATTTCTTTTTTTTCGCCAATTATCTAAAATAGTCAGCAATAATTCATTTTTTTCAGAAAAAAATGCTCTATAGGACAAAACTTTCACTATTCATCCAGAGGTTAATTCTATAGAATAGTATCAAACACCTTATTCCCGATCCATTTAGTAGAAATATGACATAACTATGGAATATATCTCGGGTCGCCAATTTCCAGCAGTTGGCATGGAGTATCTAGTGAAGACCAAAAAGAAATGACCTCACCGTCCATAAAAAAAGGAGAGAACGATATGTTTCGTATCAAGCATTCGATCAGTCGCAAATTTACGCGTTTATTATTTGTTGTTCTGTTGCTCACGTCTCTTTTGTTAAGCACCAGCTTCTATTTTATCTCTATCAGTATCTTCAACAGCTATGTTATGCCGCAGATTAACAAAATCCTTACTGCCGCTGCTCAGGACGTATATAAGAATCTCAACGTAATGCACGCCCAGCAAACCCTAAATAAGAACGATCAGTCTGCCACCAATCTCGAGTTCTATTTTCAGGAAAAGAGGAAACAACATGGAGTGGAAACCATTTTTCTGGTCAATCTGAAGGGAAAAGAAGCTGAGATTCTATCCGCAGATCACGATGCAAAATTGCAACGGGCAGAAAGTGTCACCGTATCCTCTGCAATGCAACAAGCCTCTAAAGGAAAAACTGGACTAAGCGATACATATAGCGACGCACATGGTATACATAAAACAGCTTATATCGGTATTCCCGGAAGTACGATGGTTATCGGTGTAAGCAGTGACGTAAGCTTCATTCAAGAAAAAACAGACAGTATTCTATGGACAAGTGCCGGAATCACACTTCTGACGTTGATCATCGGCCTAACTGGTGCATGGTTCATGAGTGTGCGTATAACACGTCCAATCTCAAAACTGGCAGCTTATAGTGCCCGGCTCGCAGAGGGAGATTTCACCGAAGAATTATCAGTTAAAGGAAATGACGAAGTTGCACAGTTGTCCGTAAGCTTCCAAGCGATGACCCAACGCCTGAAAGAAATGATTGGACATGTACTGGTAACCTCTAATACTGTCGTTGCGGATTCCAACTCTTTAAAAGAACGTGTTGAGGTTCTCAATGATATGGCGGAACACTCCAGCTCATCGGTAGTAGAAATCGGCAAAGGTAGTACGACTATCGCTAGCAGTGCATCAGATAACTCGAGAGCAATGGAAGAAATCAATTTAGGCATTCAAAGTATTGCCTCAGCAGCGAATGAAGTCACGGAGCAAATCAGTGAGGCTTCCACTGAAGCAAGTGGCGGTAATGAAATTGCTCAAAGCGCTGTGCTGCAAATGCGCCAGGTTGAACGTGCTTCCCTACAGTCGCTGGATCAGTTACAAATCATGAATGAGCGTTCAGTAATGATCGGAGAAGTCGTTCACAGTATTACTGAAATTACGAAACAGATCCAAATGCTGTCGCTAAATGCTTCAATTGAAGCTGCACGCGCAGGAGAGCATGGACGCGGCTTTGCTGTTGTTGCGGGAGAAGTACGCAAGCTGTCTGAACAATCCCGTAACGCAAACGAACAGATCCGTGACTTCCTACTTGGGCTTCAAGAAGATATGAGTCGCTCCGTTACCGAGATGAACCACGTGAATTCTGAGGTTGCCTCTGGAGTCGGCAAAGTAGCAGAAGCAGGTGATGCCTTTAATCACCTCCTGATTCTTATCCAAAGCATCAATCACAGCATCCAATCCGTATCTGCGGCTACACAGCAAATCTCAGCAAGTACAGAAGAAGTCAGTGCTTCCGTCGAAGAAACTGCACAAATTACATCAAGATCGCAAGAAAGTGCGGACACACTCGCTGCTAACTCAGAGCGGCAGCGCGTCGAACTGGAAGGTCATGCAGAAACTGTTAAACATCTGTATGAGCAAGCCAAGAAACTCCAAGAAGCTGTGCAGCAATTTAAGATTTAACGCTTGTAAATTAAAACCCCCGTTCACACGAAAGTGTTGAACGGGGGTTTTTAGTTTGCGATGGCTCGCTTAGACTTGGGGGCATACGCTAGGCTTGCGCGGAACCTCGATTAGACTTGGCTACATGCGCTAGCTTGCGCGATACTCTCGTTTAGACTCGGCACGCCATTTGCCGCTGGCTTGCGCGATAATCTCGTTTAGACTCGGCGCGTCATTTGCCGTTGGCTTGCGCGATACTCTCGCTTAGACTCGGCGCGTCATTTGCTGCTGGCTTGCGCGATAATCTCGCTTAGACTCGGCGCGCCATTTGCTGCTGGCTTGCGGACTCAGATGCCGCTATTACTCGAAAAACTGCCATTTGGAGGCTTTTTCGGACTCGAGAGACGCTATTGCCTCATAATCAACCCAGACTCAGCCTATTTCGCTCAAATAGCGCCTCTGGTGTCCGAAAACGCTCCAAATTAACCCTTTTATCGCAAATAAGATCTCCTGAGTCCGGAGCCAAGTTACCTACAGCAAATTACTCAAAGTTCCTCCGTCGATGTTACCTACAGCAATAGACTCGGCTACATGCGCTAGCTTGCGCGAAGCTCTCACTTAGACTCAGCACGCCATTCGCTGCTGGCTTGCGGACTCAGATGCCGCTATTACTCGAAAAACTGCCATTCGGAGGCTTTTTCGGACTCGAGAGACGCTATTGCCTCATAATCAACCCAGACTCAGCCTATTTCGCTCAAATAGCGCCTCTGGTGTCCGAAAACGCTCCAAATTAACCCTTTTATCACAAATAAGGTCTCCTGAGTCCGGAGCCAAGTTACTCACTTAGTAAAAACTAGGTTACTCAGCTTTCATTCCGCTTTTATGGCTAAGCAAACCTCACTCAACCTAGTGCCGCGGTGCCCAGAGGATAACCGATACACCGATCACACAAATAACAGCTCCGACCCAGTCGTATACGTCTGGTGTCTTCTTGTCTACAAGCCATCCCCATAAGACCGCGAGTACGATAAACACCCCGCCGTAAGCCGCATACACTCTACCGAAGGAAGGGAATTTCTGCAACGTAGGGATAATCCCATACGCTATCAGAATCAAAGACCCCACTAAACCGTACCAAAGTGGCCGTGATTCTCTCAACCATAACCATACTAAATATCCGCCACCGATCTCAGCAAGCCCAGCAATTATAAACAGCAGAATGGCAAATAACATGTCATCCCTCTTCCCTATCTATCTCATAAAAACGCAAAGGTTGCTCACAACAAATTGTACTCAAGGTTCACCCGTAGAGCTCCTACAACAAACCACTCAAGGTTCACCCATGGAGCTCCTACAGCAAACTACTCAAAGTTTACCCTTAGAGATACTTACAGCAAATTACTCAAGGTTCATCCGTAGTGCTACTTACAGCAAATTACTCAAGATTCCCCCGTGGAGCTTACATTAAATTGTGCTGGAGCAGCAATAACACTAGCAGCAGCACAACCTCCAGCAGCTCGTTCAGCGCGCCGTACACGTCGCCGGTAAGCCCGCCGAGCCGGCTGCTGATCCGCCGCGCAGCCGCGGTGCCGCAGGCCAAGGCCGCGACCGGCAGCAGCAGAGCTGCCGCCAGATGCAGCGGCCACGCGGCTAAGCCAGCGCCGAGCGCCAGTGGCGCAGCGGCGGCGGCCAGCGAGAGCAGCGCGGCGACTTCCAGCGCGCGCCGCTCATGCGAGGAAGCTAGGCCGGCGAAGTTCGCGGCCAGCCCCTCGTCTCCACGGGCAATGGGATAACGCACCATTGCCCGTACCATATACCAGCGGCTCCAGACCGCTGGTACCAAGAGCAGCGGCAGCTCGTAGTAGGCGAGGCCTTCGATTAGAGCTGCCAGTAAAGATGCTTTAAACAGCAGGAGCAGCACGCAGGCGAGTACGCCCATCGCACCCACACGGCTGTCCTTCATAATCTCCAGGGCCCGCTCCCGTGGCCGATAGCTGAGCAGACCATCCGCGCTGTCCATCCAGCCATCAAGATGCAACCCGCCAGTGAGGCCTACCCACAGAATCAGAGTGAGCACAGCTGCTGGCCAAGCAGGTAAAAGCAATCCCGTCAGGGCTGCTCCAGCAGCTACACACAGCCCAATTGCTGCGCCTACCATGGGATAGAAGATTACACTCCGGCGCAGCAGTTCAGGAGAGAATCCCGGATCACCTTTTACAGGAAATCGGGATAAGAACTGAAAGGCAGCTACGGCCGCATCCCTACGCTCCCTCATAAACGATACTCCCTGCTCTTCAGCTCAATCGGAATTCCAACAGTTACTAGAAAGACCTGTTCGCATTGCCGAGCGATCAGGGCGTTCATTCGTCCCGCCAGATCACGATACAATCGGCCAAGCGCATACTCCGGAACAATCCCGTCGCCAACCTCATTAGTGACCAGAATAAGCGTCCCTTGAAAAGAACGCACACTGTCTTCAAGCCTTGTTATTTCACTCTCAACAAGCTCTTGTCTATTTTCAAAACCTTCCACAGCCAATAATGCATTGGATAACCATAAGGTTAAACAATCTACGAGCACCGCTTTTTCACCCGATAATCGCTTTAGCAGATCTGGTAAATCATACGGTTCCTCAAGCGTCTCCCAAGCGTAACCACTTTCCATTCGTTGATGCTGATGCAGAGCAATCCGTTCCTTCATTTCGTCGTCAAAAGCCTGTCCGGTTGCTACATAGAAGGCCTGATCTGCCAGTGACTGTATCAGTTTTTCTGCAAAACCACTTTTCCCGCTACGTGCGCCTCCCGTTACAAGAATGCTCATCGTTGACCAGCTCCAGAGATGCCTGCACTTTCAAAGGTTGCCATTTCGCTCAAAATGCGGCAGATCGCCTCGATTAAATGAAGGCATAATACTCCCCCTGTTCCCTCACCCAATCGCAGACCGAGGTTAAGCAGCGGTTCAAGCCCAAGCTGCTCCAGCATTAACTTGTGTCCCCGTTCTCCTGATACATGAGACGCTATCATATAAGCGATGGATTCAGGTGCAAGGGCTTTTGCCACAAGCGCTGCCGCCCCCGAAATAAAACCATCCAAAATGATAGGTGTCCGATTAGCAGCCGCACCAAGAATCAGTCCCGCCAAGCCAGCGATTTCCAGTCCGCCAACTTTAGATAATACATCCAACGGATCTGCTGAATTCGGCTGATTTACCTTTAAGGCGCGTTCCACCACTGCAATTTTATGTAGTAAACGTTCATCATCAATTCCCGTTCCTCGTCCCACAGCTACTTCAGGGGCTATTCCTTTGAGAGCACATAGAATGGCAGCACTAGCCGTAGTATTCCCAATGCCCATTTCGCCTGTTATAAAAATCTCCGTGCCGTTCTTAACCGCTTCCTGCGCGACTCTTATCCCAACAAGAAGAGCATTCATGGCATCCTCACGACTCATCGCAGGTCCCACAGCCATATTATCCGTCCCCCGGCGCACTTTACGATCAATCAGATCGACATGACTAAGATCGCCGTTTATGCCGACATCAACAAACTGTACCTCTGCCCCAGCTTGACGTGCCAATACATTCACAGCCGCTCCACCGCTGAGAAAGTTATGGGCCATCTGTAGCGTGACTTCCTGCGGAAATGCGCTAACCCCTTCGCAGCACACCCCATGATCAGCAGCCATCACAACAACTGTTCGTTTGGTGAAACTAGGCTGCTCCGTACCCGAAATTCCAGCGAGCTTAACGGCCAGAGGTTCCAATTGTCCCAAACTGCCCGGAGGTTTGGTCAGAATGTTCAGCCGATGCTCCGCCTTGAGGATGGACTGATCATCAGCCGGAATGATTTGTTTAATTACGTCTTGAATATCTGAAAGCATATAATTACGACCTCCTATTAAATGTATCCGTATAACCTATTCTATCTCATATTCGCAGAAAAGCCCCCATCTATGATAGAGGGGGACTTCTAGAATTACAACTTCACTTTCATAAAATCTTCGATTCTCTCCAGCGCCTCCGTCAATTTTTGTAAGGAAGCGGCATAGGAGCAGCGAATATAACCCTCTCCGCCTGCTCCAAACACATGACCCGGAACCGCAGCGACACCGACCTCCCTGAGCAGCTGCAAAGCGAAGTCTTCTGATTTCATTCCGGTGTGAGCGATGGAAGGAAAGGCATAAAATGCACCCGCAGGTTCATGGCAAGGTAGTCCTATGGATCGAAATCCACTAACCAGCAGCTTTCTCCGCTCATCGAAGCATTGCTTCATGTGTTCCTTATGCTGCATTCCGTTGCGCAATGATTCAATCGCAGCAATTTGACCGAGCACTGGGGCACACATCGCAGTGTATTGATGGATTTTTAGCATCGCAGCAATTAATTCTCGATCGCCACAAGCATAACCCACTCTCCAGCCAGTCATTGCAAAAGCTTTGGAGAAGCCGCTAATCACAATCGTCCTTTCCAGCATCCCGGGAAGAGAGGCGATGCTGACATGCTGACTGTCATACGTAAGCTCGGCATAAATTTCATCTGAAATGACCAGTAGGTTATTCTCTTTTACAATCTGTGCAATAGGCAGCCAATCTTCATAAGTCATTACTGCACCTGTAGGATTAGTCGGAAAATTCACCATAAGAAGCTTGGAACGCGGAGTAATCACCTTCCGTAACGCTTCAGCAGTAAGCTTAAACCCCTGCTCGGCCGATGATTCTACCTCCACCGTAACCCCCCCGTTCAAATGGGTAATCGGCGAATATGCGATATAGCTCGGAGAAGGGACGATAATCTCATCCCCAGGTGTAATGAAAGCTCGTAATGCCAAATCCACAGCCTCGCTGCTTCCCACCGTAACCATAATCTCATCGTTTGGCTCATAGCGAAGCTTGAAACTTGTGTGCAGATAAGAAGCGATCTCCTCTCTAAGCTCCAGTAAACCGGAATTTGGCGTATACATCGTTTCCCCATTATTCAAGGCACGAATACAGGCAGCTCTTACATGCTCCGGTGTAACGAAATCCGGTTCCCCTACACCCAGCGATATAATATCCTGATTCCCCGCACTTAGGTCAAAAAAAGCCCGAATCCCCGAGGGTGCAATCTCCCGCACACGTGGAGCAATCCATTCATTATGCATGGCTGTACACCTCTTCTTTTGCACTCTTTTCCGTTAGGGAAAGGGAGATGATTTCGTCCAGCAGTCCGCTGAAGGTGTAGCCTGCCGCTTGCGCGCTTTTGGGTAAAAGACTGGCCTTCGTCATGCCTGGTAACGTATTCACCTCCAGCACATAAGGAATACCCTCTTTAAGCAGCATATCAACCCGTGCATACACGCTACATTTTAGTGCTTTGTAACAGCTCAAGGCAGCCTCGCGTACCCGCTCATGCACCTCAGTAGGCAGTTCAATGACCCGTTCATCTGCTCCGCCTTCTTCATACTTAGCACTGTAATCGAACCACTCGGCATTTGCTGAGGTAATTCCCAGAATAGGCAGCAGCTCTCCGTTTAGAATAGAACAGGTGATTTCTTGGCCTTGAATGTAGCTTTCAATCAAAATCGACTGATCACAGGCAAAAGCCTTCTGCACTGCGCACAACAGCTCCTCGCTGCTGCTCACTTTTTCCATTCCGATACTCGAGCCGCCTGAACATGGCTTCACCATAACAGGATATCCGAGCCGTTCCACCGCTTCAGCCGAATAATCCTTCATGCTGTCCCAGCATAGCCAATCTGCTGTATTGACGCCTGCGCAGCGCATAAGCTTTTTGGAGAGATCTTTATCCATGCAAATGCTGCTAGACAAAACCCCGCTGCCCGTATACGGAATCCCCATCGTCTCCAGCGTTCCCTGAACCGTACCATCCTCGCCGTAAGCTCCATGAAGTGCAAGCAGTGCGATATCGATCCCTTTTGCCTGCTCAATAAGCTCCTCACGCTTGGTGATCACAATTGGAATAATTTCATATTTATTGGGGTCTAGATTCTTCAATATTTCTCTACCGCTATTCATGGATACCTCATACTCTGAGGATACCCCGCCCATAATTACGCCTACCTTCATCTCAAGCACCTCTTTATCCCATTAGTTGTCGAGCTGTTCTGCCAATAATCTCGATCCCCTTGCGGATATCCTCATCCGTCACTCTGGAGAAACCGATCCGTATCGTATTTTGACCCTTACCATCTGTGAAGAATATATCTCCTGCTGTAAAAATAACCCCTTGCTCATGACAGGCCGCCAACAGCGTCCTTGTATTAAAGCCCTCCGCGAAGGTTACAAAAAGATGCAGGCCACCGTCCCCTGACAGCGCCGTATAAGGGATACAATCCTTGCAGCATTGCAGGGTTAATTCATACTTTCGTTTGTATTCCGCTCTGGCTTTTTTCAAATACTTTTCTAAATGACCACCCAATAAATACTGATACAAAATGGATTGATCCAGCGTCGAGGTATGAATGGTACGGGCGCGCTTGACGCTTTCGAGGGAATTGATCAACTCCTGATCCGCCAGCACCCAACCTACACGTAGTCCTGGAAATAATACCTTGGAGAAGCTGCCGAGATAAATCACGCTGTTGCCGCTGCCTGCTGCTGCGATAAGTGGAGCCACATGTGAGCCCGAATATCGTAATTCCTCGTTAAAACCATCCTCAATCACCGGGACTTGGTAGCGATTCATCAGCTTCATTAGCCGCTGTCTTTTCTCTGGAGACATTACAATTCCGGTCGGATTATGATAAGAAGGGACGAAGTATGCACAGTCAAAAGCTTGCTGTTGCAATGCTTTCTCCAGCTCCGCCAAATCAATCCCATCACGCTCCATCGAAATCCCGGTGATCTCAAAACCGTTCAGCTTCAAATTTTTGATCGCTGTATGATGCGTCGGATTCTCACAAATGACCGAACCATTTTTTTTACTCAGAGCAGACAATACAATATCGAACCCCTCAGTAAAGCCATTGGTGATCAATATATCCTTGCCTTTCATTTCAACGCCCTTGTGCTCCATATACTGCTTCAAATAGTCTATTAAAGGCTTATACCCTTTGGCATAGCCGTAATTTAGCAGAACGTTGCCTTCTACCGACATCCGATCCATAAAGGACCGCTTCACATTATCCAGATCAAAAAGACTCTCATCAGGCGCTATGCTGGTGAAGGAGATCGTCCCCTTCTCCGCTCGAATCCCGCGCTTCATGATATCCAGTTCCTCTGCCAGCACCGCGTGATCATTGAGACGTGACTTCCAGTCCATCGTCCAGGAAGAGATCGTTTCACTGCCAGGCGGCGTAGCAGCAACATAACTTCCTTGCCCTTGCACAGCATAAGCAAAGCCATCATCCTCAAGCCCTGCATAAGCAGAGATTACGGAGTTGCGGCTAACCTTAAGCAATGTGCTGAGCTCTCGTGTGGAGGGCAGCTTTTGATTGCCTTGCAGACCGCCTTTTATGATTAAGTGCTTCATATAGTCTTTAATTTGTATATACACCGGCCGTCCGGCTATGAGCTTAAAATCCTTAAACATCTCTCAATCGCCCCCATGACTATCATGGCACAATCACTCGCTTAAAAAAAGAACCACAGCCATGGGATTTTAATCCGGCTGTGGTTCTATAGGAGGACAAATGCCAAAAAAATCAAGTTACAGATCTATGCTCAATCACAAGCTCCCCTTCTCCAGAAGGGATCTCAAAACCATTTAAAAACCGGGTTAATATGTCCTCAGTAATCGGAAATGCGGCATTGGCGTCAAAACGTTCACTCCGGATAAGCAGTCTCTGACGCAATTCATCCGGCTGAACCTTTAAGTGAATCAGTTCCCACACGCCACCATAACTCTCAATGAGCTGCTTGTAATCGTTCCGTCTCTGACGTTGCCAGAAGCTGAAATCGATAACAACATGATGTTTTGCCTGAAGCAGATGCACCAGCTCCCCCCGCAGCTTTATCTCCGACTCTTCTTTATAAGACTCATAATTGTCCTCTGGATAATCCACCCCGAAACGGCCGTGCGTGGCCCAAATATCTTCATCTATCGAAAGTCTGGCGAATCCCTCTTTCTCCAGCTTTTTAGCAAAGGTTGTTTTACCCGACCCCGCTACACCGCACATCATCACTACGCTGGAAGCAACACTCGTACTCTTTTGCTGAAGCAATTTTTCAATAACCAACTTTTCGGTCAGCATTATAAATGCATCTCCCTTCCAATTGATGGTATACTCATCGTTACAAAATACTTTCTCAAGGGATTGTGATAAGGATATGGTGAAATCAGTCCAGCAGACCTCCTAAAATGAAAAACGAAATAATTTTAGGAGGTCATAATAAATGATTTTTAACCCGATTGTCATTGATAACTGGAGTAGAAAACCCTATTTTGAACATTATTTAAACAATGTCAGATGCACCTACAGCATGACCGTAAATATTGATATCACCCTTCTACTGTCAGAGCTCAAGCTAAAGGGGATTAAGCTGTACCCAGCACTAATCCACATGATAACTACGGTGGTGAACCGTCATAGTGAATTCCGCACATGTTTTGATTCTGAAGGTGGATTAGGTTATTGGGATAGCTTGTCCCCTAGTTTTACAATTTTCCATGATGATGATAAGACTTTCTCAAGCATCTGGACTTCGTACGGTGAACAGTTTAATGATTTCTATAACCGTTATCTCGATGATATGAAAATGTACGGAAGCGTGAAACAATTTATCGCTAAAGCAAACGAACCGCCGAACACCTTCCCTATTTCCAGCATTCCGTGGGTCAGCTTCACAAGCTTTAACCTGAACGTGTATAACGAAGGAACCTACCTACTTCCCATCTTTACGATAGGGAAATATTTTCAGCAAGACAAAAAAATACTATTACCCATCTCGGGGCAATTCCACCATGCCGTGTGCGACGGTTACCATGCCAGCATGCTGTATAATGAATTACAATCACGTGCAGATACCTATAAGGAATGGTTACCTATTACCTAATATCTAATTAACCATGTTATTCTGCTGACAGCAAACGATAGTTCAAACATAAAGGGTTCCACCTATTAGGTTTTCCTAATGACGTGGAAACCTTTTTTCATGTAATCATCCTTTTTCCAAAATATGAGCTTTATCAGCTGACCATTGTCCATGCTGCCAGAGTATTTTTAGTACCATTACATTCCCTGGAGAAGGAGCCACTGCACTGTAGAATGTGAGACCAGGAACTAACTGTGCAAGTAAATTCCTGATAACACCCCCATGCGTCACTACCAATACTCTATTCGATGTAACCTCACTTTTTTTCTCCTTGATAGCACAACATCCAAATGCAGCCACAGCAGCTTGACCTAGGTCCAACAGGAAACTACGCAACCGAGCATCGAATGCTGTCCACGATTCTCCTTCTGGCGGTGTAACCTTTGAAGGATCATCAATCCAACGTCTATATAGAGAGTTATCTTTCAGCTGCTCATAAGTGCAGCCTTCCCAAGCTCCGAAGTTCATTTCACGAAGCCGCTGATCGTAAACAGCGTCCTGCTCTAGTGAAGGGGCTACGAAAGCCAAGGTCTCCCGACATCTTAGCAAATCGCTACAGAACACACGCCAAAAACCACCTGATAACTCAGTCTGCAGGCAGATCTGCTGCTGAGGTTGGGATAGCCGCTCACTTGCTTCAGGAAGCAATGGAAGATCCGTATGTCCCAGGTAACGATGCTCAACATTCCATTTCGTCTGCCCGTGTCGGATAAGCACTAGCTCAAGCTCTATAGAGGGAATTGCCATACCGACGCTCAGCCTCCAATCCATATCCATGCCACAACCGCGCAAAGACCTACAAATATTGAAGAGCAGAGCATCATCATCCGCGAGGTCTGGATGATATCATCCGGTTCCATCGTACGTACCGGATCACCCATATAAGCCCGAAAAGAAGCGACGCCATGATACATATTTTCGCCTCCGAGTCGGATGCCGAGTGCGCCAGCCACAGCTGATTCTGGATAACCGCTGTTAGGGCTTGGATGTAGATGTGCATCCCGCTTCACCATTTGCAGGCATCTGCGCCAATCCAGACGAAGCATCCCTGCACATAGAGCCAAAAGCAATGCCGTAATTCGTGCCGGGATAAAGTTAGCAACATCATCGAGCCGGGCAGATGCCCAGCCGAGATCACGGTATTTATCGTTCTTATAACCAACCATTGAATCGAGTGTATTGACCGCCCGATAAGCCATAGCAAGCGGTGCACCGCCAATCAGCGCGTAGAAAAGTGGAGAAATAATCGCATCGACGATGTTTTCTGCTACGGTCTCCACCGTTCCACGGACAATTTCCGGGGCGTCTAGCGAAGTCGTATCACGTCCCACGATCATCCCCAACGCCTTGCGGGCAGCAGGGATATCGCCCTTCTGCAATTCCACGTACACCGCCATTCCTGCATCCTTTAGTCCCTTGGAGGCAATCGTGGTTGAAATCAACCAAACCTCGGCTATCCAGACGAGCCACGGTGAGATATATGACAGCAGCCATAGCAGGATGGCTGTCAGTGCCCAAGCACCGCCCGCAACACATAGCGGAAGTAACACCCCTGCTCTGCGCAGGCTTTGCGGGCGGGACCATAAACGACGGATCGCCCGCTCCAGAGCCGTGATTGCTTTGCCCATACCAATTACGGGATGAGGCAGGTTACGCGGATCACCTACGATCCGGTCAATCACAAAAGCTGCAAGCAACACCAAAGCGATTGTCACAAGCAATCACCTCTGAACAAGCTTCTACTTCTCCAGCTATCCATTCTCATTAGCTATCCTTCCTTGCCTGCACCGACAGCAGGCTGCCCGTCACAGCGCTATATACAAGCCGGCCGATAGCGCCTCCAAGATCGGTTGCTGTGCCGGCATATACATGCTCGGCGCTGTATCGCCCGCTTTGGCTCACAGCGAGTACAATAGCATCCGTAGTCGTGCCGGTTGCGATCAGGCCATTCTCGGGATCGGTAATCCCGAGATCTGCCAGCGCGGCAGCTTTGGCTTCGACAGCTGTCTGCACAGCATTGACCATGGCCGCCGGTGTCAGGCGGCCATCAATGCAGAGCATGATGTTAATCGTACCCGGCCGATACACAGCCAGCACATTGCGTTCCACACCTGCGCGCGCAGCATTTCCTGCGGCGGCTGTAACGCAAACAAAAATCCCCGCTGAACCCGTGTCCTCTTCAGCTACCGCTGCATGCTCTAGCGGCACAGCCGTCATCAGACCAGCACAGCCGGATAAAGGATAACCCCAATCGTGCAGCTTATTCTCCATATCCTGGACAGGATCACTACATTCGTAATTGCGATCTACATATAAATTGACGGCTCGCTGCAGCCGATTCATTCCTCCGCCGTAGAACACGCTCGATAAACCATCGGCTTCTGCTGGCAGCTCCAGCAGAAGATGCTTATCCTTCCATTGCAGAGCAAGCCCTGGCCAGACGGCCGGACGATACTCCCTGATTCCCCCTGTAAGATTAAATGGAATCTTCACTTCCACCATAACCGATCCCGCTCCTTTCACCGCTCATTTCTTTCATTGAATACTTACAACCATCCGCGAAAGGATGCCCCGCCAATCGCACTGTCAGATCGCTCCGCACATAGAGTCATTAAAGACTACATGCACCTGTCACTTAGTCGCTAGAATCTCCGCCATCTGCAGCAAAAGGCGGGCATTATCCTCATGTCCCTTAACGGCAACTCGAATATGCTCAGCACCTAACCCTGCATACATAGCGCAGCTGCGCACTAGTATACCTACGCGGCCAAGCCTAGTCTGAAACTCAGCCGCGCTCCACGGTGATGGCAAGCCACAGAGCAGAAAGTTGGCTTCTCCCGGTGGGACATCGCAGCCCAGCTGCATAAGACCCTGCCGCAGTTTTTCGCGTTCTGCTGCAATAAGCTCACGCGTACGCTGTTCATAGTCACGTCCACTTGTAAGGCAGGCTTCCCCTGCGAGCAGCGCCAAGCCGTTCACACTCCAGGTGACCTGCTTTCCGCTCATCGCCTTCGCCAGCTTCGGATGTGAAATCGCAAACCCGAGACGCAAGCCGGGAATCGCATAAAACTTCGTCATCGACCGCACCAGAACCGTATGCGGAAACCGCTCCAGCTCCGGCAGGAGTGTATTTCGCTCTGACTCCGGGATAAAGTCAATAAAAGCTTCATCCACAGCTAAATAAGTCCCGCAGCTTTCAGCCTTCTGCGCTAACAAGCGCAGTTCCTCCACAGCATACTGAACGCCATTGGGATTATTCGGCTGTCCGAGAAATAACAGTTCCACCTGTTCCAGCAGCCCGGCAATCTCCTCCACTCCAGCGCGGAAATGCTGTTCCTTTGTCCCCTGAACCGATAATACTTCAGCGCCAAATTGTATGGAAAGCTGCCGATACTCAGAGAAACAAGGCTCCACGATGCCAACCTTTTGCGGAGCTATCGCCAGCAGCAGCAAAGCCATAGATTCCGCTGCTCCGTTGCCCACGGTTAACCAGCTATTATCTACGCCAAGATTTTCCGCCAGTAGGCGTTTAAAGCATCGGTGTCCAGGGTCCGGATATGCCACCACCGTTGACAGTGCTGTTCTGAGCAGCTCCAAAACTTGCGGTGGGGGACCGAGCGGATTGATGTTGGCACTATAGTCGAGAAATGTGCCCCCAGCTTCTCC
Source organism: Paenibacillus sp. FSL E2-0190 (assembly GCF_037992965.1). Lineage (NCBI taxonomy): Bacteria > Bacillati > Bacillota > Bacilli > Caryophanales > Paenibacillaceae > Paenibacillus > Paenibacillus sp. FSL E2-0190. The sequence goes on along the minus strand of NZ_CP150306.1, from coordinate 1,387,851 downwards.
ATAGAGCTCCGCTGCCGTCAGCAAATCACCGCCATGCCCATATTTTTCAAGCATAATTACACTCCCTCTATCTACTTTCTCTAGCACGATATGTATGTCATTGCCACCATTATTGCCTCTTTGCCGGAAGAACGTCAATGCTTTCGCAGAAGGAATCAGCTAAATCCCCCGCTTCCCTCAAACCGACATGAATCTCAACAATGTGATCTCTTTTGTTAAAAAACCGCTTTTGGTTTAAAATGAAGGTTGTAATCAATTTTGCTGCGACGGAGGAATTCACTATGCTTTTTATTGATAACACAGGGATTACTGACGCATCCATCAATTTGGCGATTGAGGAATATGCGCTGAAGCACTTGCCGATGGACGAGAGTTACCTGCTTTTTTATATCAACAGCCCATCCATCATCATAGGGAAACATCAGAATACTATCGAAGAAATTAACCAAGAGTATGTAAAAGATAATAATATTCAGGTCGTACGTCGTCTATCCGGCGGTGGAGCTGTTTATCACGATCTTGGAAATTTGAACTTCAGCTTTATTACCAAGGATGACGGCCAATCCTTTCATAACTTTTTGAAATTTACCCAACCGGTCATCGATTACCTGCAAAGCATGGGTGTTAACGCCGAGCTAAGCGGACGGAATGACCTGCAAGTTGGTGAGCAAAAGATTTCCGGTAACGCTCAGTTCTCCACACGCGGACGTATGTTCAGCCATGGTACCTTGATGTTCAATCTTAATTTAGATGATGTACAAGCCTCTCTAAAAGTGAATCCAGAGAAGTTTAAATCAAAGAGCACCAAATCCGTACGCAGTCGTGTAGCGAATATCAAAGAGCTGCTGGGTACAGATATGACGATCGAGGAGTTCCGCGCCGGCCTGCTGCGTTCGATCTTTGGTATGGATCCTTCTGAGGTTCCTCAGTACAAGCTGCAACAAGCCGACTGGGACAAAATTAATGAGATCTCCAAGGAGCACTACCAGAACTGGGACTGGAACTACGGTCTGTCACCAAAAAGCAACGTTAAGCACACGCGCAAATTCCCTGCCGGAATTATTGATATTCGGATGGATATTGAAGATTCCCTCATTAAAGACATCAAAATCTATGGTGACTTCTTCGGAGTCGGTGACGTAGTAGATGTTGAAAATGCACTTCGTGGCAAACGTTATGACGAGGCTGAGGTTAGAGAAGCATTAGCTGATCTCGATTTGAAGCATTATTTCGGTCGTATTGAGCCGGAGGATTTTATCGGATTGGTCTTCCTAGAGGAATAGGATGAATTCACTGGTCATGATTTGAATCAAAAAGAGGACTCCTGCGCATTCGCCAGAAGTCCTCTTTTGCATGAATTAATACTCTTCGCTTTATCCTTTTACAGCAGATCCAACTGTCATTGCTCTTTCTACCTGCTCACTAAAGAACAAATAGACAATAACCATTGGCAGACTCGCCATCGTCATAACCGCCCCCATGCCACCCCAGTCAGTGCTGTATTGGCCTTGGAAGAACAATAGACCCAGCGGCAGTGTTTTCATCCCCTCATCAGAGATCAGAATATAAGCCAGCAAAAATTCATTCCAGTTGTTCAGGAATTGAAAAATGGCTACTGTTGCGACAGCTGGCGTTACAACCGGCACAATAATCTGCAGAAACATCCGGTATACATTCGCGCCGTCCATACAAGCGGATTCCTCCAGCTCCCCAGGAATACCCTTCATAAAGCCGTAGAATACCAGACAAGAGAACGGCAATCCAATGGCGACATAAGGAACAATCAGCCCACCGTAGGTATTAGTCAGATGTAAGTCCCGCACGAGTATAGCAAGTGGAATCATAATTACCTGCAGCGGCATGAACATTCCGATCGTCATATACAATCTGACCCCTTCACGGAATCTCCACCGCAGCCGGGAAATTGCGAATGAGAACATCAGCGATAATATGATAATAAGTAGCGTTGAAATCGTAGAGACTACCAAGCTATTCGTAAAATATCGCGGTATATTGAACTGTGACCAAGCGGCCACATAGTTTTCAATCCGGAAATTAGTCGGAAATCCGAAAGGGTTGGTGACAAAAATCTCATCGTTATTTTTCAGAGAATAAGAAATCATCCATAATAGCGGATAGATGGAAATGATAAAATAAATCCATAAGGGAAGCTGTATGAGCAATGCTCTCACTTTTTTCATAACGTTCCTTTTCCTTTCCGGCGTACTGCCTTATGCTTCATTTCGGTCAAATGTCTTGTTGATAATAATGGTGGCCAGAAGCGACAGAAGGACAAGCACAACCGATACCGCACAGGCATAGCCGTAGTTGCTTTCCAAGAAAGCATAACGATAAATCATAAAGGTAAGCGTATAATTGCTCGTTCCCGGTCCGCCGTTAGTCATAATCAACATTTGTACAAAAGCACCGATTCCTGAAGTAATGGCAATGATCAGACAGAATTTGAACGTCTCCTTCATCATTGGAATCGTCACCTTACGATGCGCCATCCATTTGGAGCAACCGTCAATCGTGGCAGCTTCCATGTACTGCTCAGGGACAGATTTAACCCCCGCATATAAAAGACTGAACTGGTAACCCATGAACTGCCAGGCATTAACAAAGGCAATCGCAATTATGGATGTGGTTGGAGAAGTGAGCCAGTTTTGTTGATAAGGAATATGCAAAATTTCAAAAAGTCTATTGATCAATCCGTTATTCGGGTCGTAGATGGCAATCCATAGCTGACAAACAACCGTAACCGACAGAACTACGGGGATAAAATAAGCTGTTTTCAACAACTTACGCCCTTTGATTCGCGGATCGGCACAGGCAAGCGCAAGAATGGTTCCCAATCCGATCTGAAATACAGCGAGCACCAGTGCAAAAATAAGGCCGTTACGAAGGGATGTCAAAAGCAATGGATCATCAAACATCTCTACATAGTTGGACAATCCGTTAAAAGTAGCCGTACTGAGCCCGTCCCACTCGAAAAAGCTACGATAAAAGGATTGAAGCACCGGATAGATAATCACTACGCTATAAATCAACAGAGCGGGAAGCAGAAACAGCATTATGGCTTTCTTATTACCTAAGTATTTATGCATGCGGTAAGATTCCACTCCTTCCTTACCAAGCTGCTCACCCGATATAAGGGCTCGATCCGGGTGAGCTGCAGGGCATGGACCAATTTTTATTTATTTTATTTCTCTAATTATTTATTTTCTTTGTTCAGCACTCGGTTCATGTTATCCGTGAACTGCTTAGCCGAGAATCCTTCGATCAACATATTTTGTGTATTGTCGTCCAGTGCATTTTTAATTTGAACACTGCTTACCGCATTGGCGTAACCCTTCACGTTTGGCAGCACTTCTTCAGCGATTCTTTTCATCATGGCAGGCACTTCACCGGTCATTTCTTTATCCACTTTAGTCGCTACGATCGGGCTACCCAGCTGTGTATATTTGTATTCGCTATATTTTTGTGCGATAAAACTAGCTACTTTCACTGCGGTCTCAACATTCTTGCTGCTAGGAGAAACGGCAAAGCCACCAGGACCTCCTGCACCGTTAATGTACATTTTGTTGTTCTCATAAGTCGCTTCGTCCTTAGCTGGCCAGTACATCCAATCCACTTTATCCCCAAGCTTCTCAGCACTGCTGTAGATTTCCCACTGACCGTTGACGAACATGCCAGCTTTTCCTTGGTAGAACAAAGATGAAGCTTGATCATAATTGGTATTCGTAGCATTGACGTCGAACAAGCCTGCTTCTTCCAGCTTCTTCATTTGTTCTGCTGCTGTTACATAAGGCGAAGGCAATGTTGTCGTTCCCTTCGTTTCGAGTGGGCCAAACCCTTTCGTCTCCTCACGAGTCACAAGTCCGCTATAAAAAGAAGTAGTGATCCATTTCTCCTTCGCGAAAATTGAGAGCGGTGTATACCCTGCTGTAGAAAGCTTCTTAGCCGCTTCAGCCAGCTGATCGATCGTCTTGATCGGCATCTCGATGCCTACCTCTTTAAAGATATCCTTGTTGTAAAACAACATTTGGAATTCGATTCCCGTATATGGGAATGCGTATACATGACCGTCTGGGGCAATCAGACGGGACTCATTCCCTGTGTTTAGATTCGCTTTGAAATCTTTGGTGGCTTGGTATTCATCAAGCAGCTCGACATTTTTAGATTTGGCGAAGGTTTGCAGTGTAGGCCAGTCTGTTTCATAAATATCCGGCATGTTCCCAGTCGCGGCATATGTTTTCAGCTTCTGGTAGCCATCTTGAACAGCCTCATCCAGTACAATCTCCACCTCCGGCATTTCCTTTTTCAATTCTTCTACGGCATAATCAAATGGCTTTGAAGTATCTTCGTCAAAATGCTGTGCATAAATTTTTATTTGAATTTTCTTATCGGTGTTCCCAGCGGTCGTATTGGAATCTTCAGAGGTTGAACCACCGTTTCCGGCATTGTTACCACCACAGGCTGTAAGTGAGAAAGCTAAGGATAAAACGGTTGCAACCCCCAGTGTTCTGAATAGCTTGTTGCTCATAATGAATCCCCTTTCTGATGCTCTATTTAGTGGAGCTAGTTGAAACCGCTATTTGTTAGCGTTTTCATCGTCCTGTTTCTATTATATTTGAGCCTTGAAGACCCAAAAAGAGCCATATCGGGCACAATCGGTAATAAACAGGACAAAATGAAAGCGGCCTCACCAGAGAGCCGCCACCAAATTTGTTTATTAAATTTCATTATTAACGCCAATATGGCGGGAACGGGCAGCCAGCTGCTCAAATTCAGACGGCGGCATGCCATAGTGTTTTTTAAAGCATTTACTGAAATAATTCGGATCATTATAGCCCACTTTACCGGCGATTTCAGACAGTCTCACATTTCCTCCAGCAAGCAGTTCCTTGGCCTGCTTCATACGAGTATAGGTAATGAAATCAAGTACAGAGATTCCACCTTCTTTTCGAAAAACCTTCCGTAAATAGCTGGTATCTACATACACGCCATTCGCCACCTGGTCAACTGTCAGCTCACAATCGGAATAATGCTCCCGGATGTACTCTTTGGCGGCAATGAATAAATTGTACGACTTAGAGGGACGGTGCTCACGACCTTGATCAATGACTTTACTGTACAAGTCTTTTATCCAGCTTTCAGTCTCATCCCAGTTATCCATCTCCCGTAGCCGCTGCTCTGATGAACCTGCTGGTTTCCAGAAACTTTCCGGATTGATCCCTCTTTCTCCAGCATAGGCAAGGCAAAGGGATACTATACTCATTAAAAGAGTAAAGGAATAGCTGCCTCCCCCTCTCTGGCGTCGTAGAATCTCAATTAATTTGCTTATGTCCTTCGCCGCTGCATCGAAATCCCCCATCTTTAACGCCATCAGCATGGCATCCTGAATTCCAAGATGAGTGATTTCTTTGGATGGAAAGGAGAACTCCTCTATCCCTTCAGAGGAATTCTGCTCGTCCATTTGGAGTGGAAAGAGCTTACTAGAAGCCGTCCCTTCTGCAATTATTTCCGGCTTACCAGCTTTGCGTGCACCTATTTTATGTGACTGAAGGCGCTGCTTCACCTTGATCATCATCTCGTTAAACTCTTGCTGGTTAAACGGTTTCAATAAATAATCTTGTACACCTAAGCGAATCGCTTTTTGCGCATAATCAAATTCATTGTGCCCTGTTACAAAAACAATCAGCATATCAGGAGCATTGGCCTGTAACCGGGTAACCAGCTCCATACCGTCCATATAGGGCATGCTAATGTCCACTAAAGCCAAATCAGGTTTCGTCCGTTCCGCTTCTTCCAGCGCTTCTCTGCCATTTGACGCTTCACCACAGACACTGAAATCATATTTACTCCAATCCAGCTTGGTCCGCATATAATAACGAAACAGCGGCTCGTCATCTACAACCATCACTTTATACATCTATGCTGCCCCCCTGCACTTCCGTTCCGGGAATCGCCATTTTCATAACAGTACCCTTTCCCAGTCTACTTTCCACCGATAGGCCATATGGTTCTCCAAAATACAGCTTAATCCGTTCATGAACGCTGTAAATGCCAATGGATGCCGGTTTTCCTTCTCGTGAGCGGTATTCTACAATCCGGGACACCTGCTCCTCGGACATGCCAACACCGTTATCCTCCACGGTAATGATAACTTCTCTTCCGTGTGTATAAGCCTCTATTGAGATAAGCCCCTGACTACCCTTTGTTTTTAATCCATGGTAGATTGCATTCTCTATGAGTGGCTGTAGGGACAATTTGGGTACCTTAACTTCTTCGAGAGATTTCGGGATATTAATCTCGTAACGTAATACGTCGGGGTTGCGAACCTGCATAATAGCCAAATAATCAGCTGCATTTGATACTTCCTCGGACAGTGGAATAACCTCGTTTCCTTTGCTAAGAACAACCCGATAGAAGTCTGCCAGTGCCTTGGTCGTATCCCGAGCTGCTTCATTAAGCTCCAAATCGTTGAGTACATAAATCGTATCCAGTGTGTTGTACAGAAAATGTGGTTTAATCTGGGCATGAATCAGAGCTAGTTCATATTCACGTTTCCGGACTTGTTCGTTCGTAATCGTCCGCATCAGCTCCTGGATACGACCAACCATGGAATTGAATACGGTGGAGATCAACCCCGTCTCATCCTCTGTAGTCACTGGTGAGGTGACATTCAGATCGCCTTCCCTTACTTTACGCATCGCCTTCGTCACCTGAAGAAGCGGATTTACGATAATCTGTGACAGCTTTCCTGCAAGCAGCAGAGACAGTAACAGGCATCCAATTCCCACGAATATAGTTAACGTTATATTACGGTGAATATCAGCGGTTAACTTTTGCAGCGAAATGGTATTCACAAGCTTCCAATTCAGCTTATCATAATACGTCACAGTGACCAGCTCTCGCCCGCTCCCCCTGCCGATAATTTCCGAGACAGAGCTTCCCGTCTTCCTAAGACTATCGTTCAGTCTGTCCTCAGGCTTCAGTAAGAGCTTTGATTTATCAGGTGTAGACACGGTCCTTTGCGTTCCGTCTACTACAAAATATTTCTTGTCCGAAGAGGTTTCTCTAGCGGTTTCCAGAAAAGCAGAGAGAGCATCTTCTTTTACGTTCACAAATAATGTACCTATTAGGTTGCCCGTTTTAAGATTGTACACGACTTTACTTAGTGTGAGCACCGGAACTGCCGGATCACTAACCAGATAATCTCTCTGTTCCATGGGAAGCCAACGGTTAACCCCGTAGCTGCCTTTTTCTTTAGCCTTCTCCAGCATATCGCTGGTGAATACCTTCTGTTCGTTAGGATTACCGTAGGCGTAAGAGGAATATATCTGCCCTTCCGTATCCACAAATACAGCAGAGTCGACATCCGGAAAAATAATCAGATCGATAGAAAGCTGGCTCTGCATTAAATTGCGAAACCGCGTCTGCTCCACTGTCGAGGATAACAACGGACGTTCAGCATACATCCGATGGATGTCGGTAGTTATAATGTTAGCACTACTCTCCGTATTTTTTACAATCGTATCTATTTGCTGCATGATGAGCTTGGATTCATCTTTAAAATTGTACTTAGCCTTTTCGATCATCGAACGGCTGAACATCTGTCCTGAGAGCAAGCCTAAAGCAAGCAATGGAAAAATGATCAACGGTATAAAAATAAGGATAATTTTATTACGAATCTGCAATCTTCCAAACCACTTCACTAAGGAATCCCCCCGCATAACAGCCGCCTCCTGTGTGTTCTAGCGGTAATTCATTATGTGCTTCATATCCGTAAATCTCAAGGAGAAAGTATAAATACATATACAACTAGGGCTAGTGTCAGCAGGATAAAAACATTCTCTACAGCTCCACCTTTTTTCGTGCCTGTACTCATTAGCTTTAGACGCAGCTTAAATGGAATGGGCGGCAGGGGCGTAATTCCCCTTTGGGTGAGAGAGTCGGCCAATAGATGAAGCGCATAAGACATGCCGCCTGCTATCCATAGACTGCCACCATCCTGTATACCCGATGAAGCAAAATACAATAAAGTGCTCCAGCCTGCAACAGCATATAAGGTATGAGTCAATCCACGATGCGGGACAAGTGATGTAACTACGAGTATACAAGCTACTATGTAGTTCCAAGGATCATATGCCCCTCCGTATGCAAATACCGCAGTAGCGATTAGTACCATCACCAGATGCCGCAGCTTTCTTCCCGGCAGGAAAGTCACACTCCCCACAAGTAGGGCCAGTACAATATTCCAAGGGCTTTCAACGATTCCTGCAAAATAAAGATAAATCGCTGCTCCTATCAAAGCAACCTGTAGTACCCTGAGCAGAAAGTCAGGAATCGCCTTGCGTACCAGTAACGAATTCGGTTCATCAATGTCTGGCAGGAGCGAGCTTAATGCGGCGACGGCAATAACCGGGATTGTAATCTCATGGGCCATCAAACTCATAACAGATAGGGTAACCCCGGTGCTGATAATTAAATGGGATCTGCCCATCATAGTGAAACCGCTCCTTTCTAAGATGCAAAAACAAGAACAAATGTGCGGTTATCGAAGTATATCAAGACCCGGTTTTTTTGTCTACATAAAACGCTGAAATCGCTTAGTATATAAGCCTTTGCGCGATTTCTATCTTGTCCTCCCCATGAATATACGATACAATTTGGACAACTTGTCCTTGTCGTCTACATAGAGACGGCAGCTGCTGAAGAAAGGATGACCTAAGTAGTGAAGCGTTCCCGTATAGCCGATTCCAGCCTGCTATTGGTGGCGATGATGTGGGGATGTACCTTTCTGATTGTACAAAATGCTGTCAAGGTGCTGCCACCGCTCGCGTTTAATAGTATCCGCTTTATGGGCGCTGCCCTGTTGCTGGCTCTAATCACAGTTATTTTTTACCGCAAGGATTGGAAACAGCTAAGTTTCCGCATGGTACGCGATTCTCTGCTGCTTGGCCTTTTTTTGTTTATGGGCTATGGCTTTCAGACGATGGGACTTCTATATACAACAACCTCTAATACCGGCTTTATTACCGGGCTATCGGTTGTCCTAGTTCCCTTTCTGTCTCTTGCCCTATTGAAGCATGCGATTTCACGATACACTTGGTTCAGTGCGGCACTCGCCGCAATCGGGCTTTATCTGTTGACCTTCACGGGCTCTGCATTATCCTTGAATAAAGGCGATGCCTTGATTCTTCTGTGTGCCATAGCTTTTGCGTTACAGGTAGCCTATACTGGCGTTTATGCACCTCATTATCCGGCGTTGCCGCTAGCTACTCTGCAGCTTGCTTTTGTTGGGCTGTTCAGTATTGCTGCCTCGCTTATTTTTGAAGGGGCAACACCGCTCGCCCACAGCGGGGAGCTGATTAAGGACCCAGATGTGCTTTGGGCTCTGCTGATCTCCATCGGGCCAACCAGCGCTTTTGCCTTCTGGATTCAAACCGCCTGTCAGAAATATACTACCCCATCACGGGTAGCCATTATTTATGCCACAGAACCGGTATTTGCCGTTCTGACGGGTTTAGCCTTTGGCGGGGAAACACTCGGGTTGTCCGCTCTGCTCGGTTGTGGTTGTATTCTGGGGGCTATGCTTATGGCAGAGCTGAGCCCGGAACCGGGTCAGAATCAACATAAGAAGAGTTATTTTTCCAAATTACATCTATTTAGAAAGAGATAAGGAGAGAGACAAATGTACAAATTGATCGCGATTGATATTGATGACACTCTGATTAATGATGACAAGGAAGTAACACCTGCTACCCAAACTGCGCTTGAAGAGGCTGTTGCCGCAGGTGTTGTTGTAACCCTTGCTACAGGCCGTGCTTACGCTTCCGCTCAAGCCATTGCCCGTCAAACTGGACTAAACGTACCTATCATTACTTACCAGGGTGCACTCGTTAAGAACTTGCTCGATGAAAAAGTACTGTATGAGCGTTACGTCCCGCAAGATGCAGTCCGCAAGCTGTTCACTTACTGCGTGGAGCATAATCTGCATCTGCAAACTTACATTGACGACAAGCTATATGCCCGTGAAGACAACCAAAAGATCAAAGACTATACGGACTTGAATAAAACGCAATATTTTATTGAGCCTGACTGGGAAAAGCTTGTCCCGCAAAAAACACCAAAAATGCTAATTATCGATGATCCTGATTTCTTGGATGAACTGGCTCCAATCCTGCATGAATTGCTTGGTGATTCCGTGCATATTACCAAATCCAAACCACACTTCCTGGAAATCATGCATCATGAAGGAACCAAGGGCATTGCACTTGAATTCCTAGCCAAACATTACGGCTGTGAGCTTTCCGAGACTATCGCTGTAGGTGATTCTTGGAACGACCATGAGATGCTGGAAGCTGCCGGACTTGGCGTCGCTATGGAGAATGCTATTCCTGCTCTGAAAGAAATTGCTGATTTTGTGACCTTAAGCAACAATGACGATGGCGTGAAATATGCGATTGATAAATTCATTCTTAATAAAGTGAACTAAACTTCCTTAAGCAAAAGGGTGCAGCAACGCCATATTTCATGACGTTGCTGCACCCTTTTTTATTCCAACACTCAAACACCTGTAGAAGCTAATTCCACTTTCTCGGGTCCCATTCCACTCTCTTCTTCCTGCTCTAGCTGAGAATAGTACAGATCATTATATCTTCCTTCAGCAGCAAGCAGTACATCATGCGTTCCACTCTCCACAATTTCACCATTCTCCATCACGAGAATGATATCAGCGTTCTGAATCGTAGATAAACGGTGCGCGATAACGAGTGTAGTTTTGTCTCCCATTAGTTTACGAATGGCCTGCTGCACCAGTTTTTCTGATTCATTGTCAAGTGCAGCAGTAGCTTCATCCAACAGCAGAATAGGAGCGTTTCTCAGAATTGCTCTTGCAATGGAAAGCCGCTGACGTTGTCCCCCGGACAGTCGTGAGCCTTCCTCACCAATATCAGTATCCAGTCCCTCAGGCAATTCCATTACAAAATCATAGGCATTCGCTTTTCGCAAAGCTTCCAGAATTTCTTGCTCATCCGCCTCTGGATTTCCATTCCGGATATTATCACGAATGCTTCCCGTATAAAGACCTGCCTCTTGCGGCACATAGGAAAAATAACTTCTAAGCTTAGCCAGACTCATCTCGTTGATCCGATGCCCATTGATTATTACTTCGCCTTCATCGGGTTCATACAATCCCAGCAATAGTTTGAAAAGCGTAGATTTACCTCCACCACTCGGTCCCACAACCGCCATCTGTGTTCCTTTTTGAAGCTCTAAGCTGATCTTGTTTATACTTTGTCTCTCTGCTCCCGGATACGAGAAAGAGATCGACGACATTACCATACTCTCAAATTCTGGTTGCTTTGTCTCCACTTCTGGAAGGGTCTCAACCTCCACCGGGCTATCCAACACCTCAAAGATCCGTCCCGCCGCCCCAAGTGATTGCTGCATCGAATTGATCAGTCCCGGCAATGACGAGAACGGCATCACTAAATAATTCATGAGCTGGATGAAAGCAATCATCGCACCGACCTCAAGTGATCCTTTTGCCACAAAATAACCAGCCACGACCAGCGCCAGAAGAAACGTAAAGTTTCCCAGAAAAGAAGAGAATGAGCCAGTAGCTCCCTCAATTCTTCCCCGCTTTAATTCTTCAGAAGTAATATTCTCACTATGCTCCTGATACTGCTTCATTAGTCTGCGTTCAATGCTAAAGGATTTAAACACCATACTACTGCCTAGAATGTCATGTAAAAAGGAAGTAATCTTACTCATATTAGTCTGAATCTTCACACTGTTCTCACGCATCGCTGAACCGAAGATTTTTCCCGTAAGGAACATCAAAGGCCCCATTGCAAAACAGATCAATGCCAGTAACCAGTTAATATAGAGCAAATAACCAAAAGCCGCGAGGGCTAGTAAAGGGTTACGGATTAGATCAATCATTACCTCGCCTGCAGCATTACCAACAGATTGATTATCATTAGTAAAGCGGGACAATAAATCCCCGGAATGATTACGGTCAAAATAAGACTGAGGAAGAGCTAAGGCATGCCGCATCATATCCAACCGCAGCTCATTTCTGATCTTGACAGAGATTTTATTTTTGAAATATCGATCGATGAAACCGTTAATTGCACTCACTAATAAGTAGATTAATCCAAAAATAACCAGCCCTTTAAAAGCTTTCACATCGAGTCTAACCGCAGCATCCGTAATTACTGAGAGCAGCCAAGCAATCGTTAAATCCAGAACAATCCCAAATAAAGTCGTAAATAATAAAATCGTATATAAGAGCTTGTGCCTTAACATATATGTACTTAATCTTGAAAATACGCCTTTCTGCTTCAAAGAACCAGCCCTCTCACTTAAAATTCTATACCTCTAACCTTAGCGAACACCTTACTGTCATGCCGTTCCCCGTCATACCCAAGACTCGCACTGCGCAGGATCCCTTCCAGTGTAAAACCCGCACGTTCGGCTACCGCGGCACTTTTGGTATTTCGTGCACTACAAAAGATTTCGAGACGATTCGCCTCTAGTTCCCGTATGGCAAAATTGGTGATTCCATTTACGGCTTCTGTCATATATCCTTTGCCTGCACAGGCGCTCCGGATCCAATAACCAATCTCAAAATTGCGGAGTTCCCAGTTTAGATGATGCAGGCTAATGCAGCCGATAAAACCCTCCGTATCCCTTCTAAAAATACGCATATGTAGCTTATCCCTTTTTAGAAACTCCAGTCTGCCTTCTCTAGTAACTTTCTCTGATTCTTCTAATGTGGGTATTACTTGAGCAAAAGCGATCCAAGGTCTCAATTCATCTATACTTTCACGGATAGCCTCATTCATGCTAACTCCATCTCCCCATAAAGGGGCACGAATGAGCAGCCTCTCTGTTTCAAAACTCTCGGGAAAATCAAGCAGGATTGGATCCTTGGAGTCAGCCACTTCGTACTCCTCCTTTGGAGATGATAATTATTCTAAATATGTAAAAATAATACGATATGCTTTTTGATTATATAGTATATATCGGGATCTGAATACTGAATGCAATAGAAATCACAAAAGGAACATCAACAGGCTGAAGTTGCCCGAATGATGTCCCTTTTTGATTTAGTGAATATCTCAACTAAAGCGGACCACTCCATTTATTGGCTTGAAGAGTTCATTAAACGGATTCAACAAGGCGGAATATAACAGGTTAAATAGGATCAAGAAAACTCCCTTCCAGCAAAAGGGAGTTTTCTTTTTATCTAAATTTCAGCTGATCTCCGAAGATCCTAAGGGTATTCTCATCCCCGTCTCGGCCAGCGTAACATTTTCCGGTAAAATATATGATTTTCTCATATCCACATCATGCGACATATGGGTATAGATTGCCTTTTGAGGCTTCACAGTTTGCAGCAGCTCCGCTGCTTCCGTCATATCGTATACAGAACGACTCGATAACTCCGCTGCTTCGTAATAGAAGCTTGTACCTAATACCAGCAAGTCAGCTCCATGCATCAGGCGTGTCTCTTCAGCTCCAAGAGAAATGGAATCTGGACAATACACCCATACATAGCCCTCCTTCTCCAGACGAAAAGCATACGAGTATCCATTCTTGCCATGGTTCACTTTCCAGGTATCAATTGTCCAGCCGTCTAGCTCTATGCCTTCATCACAAGGAATCATCTCGATCTGATTGCGCAGCCATGGATATTGCCGCTCTATTATCGGGATCACTTCTGCTGGGGCATAGAGCTGGCCCTTATATCCCATCCAGCGGCAAGAATCCGCCCATTCCGGCAGCCCACCAATATGATCAAAATGAGCGTGTGTCACCAGCAGTCTGCGCATATTCCGTACTCCCTGCGCCTCCATCTGACGCCGCCAGTCAGGCCCACAATCGATCACTAAAAAGTCACTGCCATTATCTATAAGTACAGAAGAGCGCAGGCGAATATTTTCACCCTGTTCCCTTGCCTCTGTACAGGTCTCACAACTGCAATATACCCGAGGAACCCCCATGGCATCCCCTGTACCCAAAAACACCAACGTATCCATCTGCTATCTCTCCTTCAGGTTCTCTTCAACGAAGTAATAAATCTAAATTACCCTCTCTCTATCTTAAAGAGACCCACCAAAAAAAGCCATCCCCACCACAGATGAACTGCTGGGATGACTCTTTTGTTATACCTCTACCTTATATTCCGGCAAGTACCTGATACCAAATTCCACGCTTGGAATAAAGTGAGCTTCGCACCTCATCCCAGCCTCCTAAATAGTTAATATCAAAGAGGCCCGCCGGATCAGGGTAATCGCTTTTGTGCTCAGCATAGACTTGTTTATCCACGGGACGAAAGCCATATTTTGCAAAGATCTCTTGTGCCTGTGGAGTTATCAAAAAATCAACCAGTGCTTCTGATGCTATGCGTGTCCCATGCTCATCCGCATATTTCTCTACAACAGCCGCCGGATTCTCAATCAGAATTGTATTTTTAGGAATAATGACTTCGTATTTGACTCCCTGAGCAATCCGAGCCAGCAGTTCATTCTCATAGGTGACAATTACATCCCCCACTCCATACTCGAAGGCTGCCATAGAAGCGCGGCCACTCTTATCCAGAGACTCTACATTGGCATGGATGCTTTCTAAAAAAGCTTTGGCTGCTGCTGGATCCTTTGCCCCCTCCTGCTCCTCTGACAGCTTCAGACCAGCCCCATAGATCGCGTTGATATCCCATTGCGCACCACCAGAGGTCTTCGGGTTTGGATATAACACTTTAATCCCTGGCTTGGCTAAGTCCGCAAAATCGCGAATGCCTTTGGGATTTCCTTCGCGGGTACCAAGAGCTACTACTGAACGTGTTACCATGCCTTGTTCACCCTGCTCTTTCCATGTTGGCGCTACGAGTCCAGCCTTAACTAGCTTCTCGACATCACCTTCCATGGCTAGCAGCGTCACATCCGCTTCAAATCCACCTACAATCGCTCTCGCCTGTGTCCCTGAAGCCTCATAAGACTCCTGAAAATTAATATCCTGACCCGTATCTGCCTTCCACTTGGCAGCAAATAACGGCAAAATATCCTGCATCGCATCCTTAGCCACACTGTATGCGCCAATTACCAGCGTAACATCCCCTTGCTTCGAAGGCTCTGCCATCGTCGTAGCTGCCTTCTCATTCCCGCAACCGACTGCTGTCAGCGTGAGAATGGCCAGCATTAGGGCAGCAAAACATCCGTGCAGTTGTCTGCTCCTTTTGACATTCATTGCGGCCCACATCCTTCGAGGTAATGATTTTTAATATTTCCTTGAAAGTAGCTCTATGGCTGAAACTTAAAATTCAAGTATCCAACGTTCGGTATTTGCCGTAATTACGCGGAATGTTTGGACTTTCGGCCGCTGTTGTTCCCAGATTTATTAATTTTATATCCTCAGCGGATTAAATCCGGAAACAAAGGCGGTCGCTCCGCTCCTACAGTTCCAAACTTCCACTTCATTACTTCTGGCCTTCACATCAGTTCCTCTAATCCTAGCGAATCACATTCGCTACTATCAAAAGAAATTGAAAATAATTTTATTTATTTTTAAATAAAAATCGGCATTGGATCTTCTTTCAGGTTGTTCTCCTGGATCCAGCTGCGCTCATCATTAAACAGATAAGCCCGATGTACCAGTACTGAGATTTCCTGACCCGGCTGCAAGGTTTCTTTCTCCAACGAACGGTAGGTGACCAGCTTGTGGCCATTTACTTCAACCTCAACGAGCCATTCGCTGCCGCGGAAATGCAGATGTTTCACAACACCTTTTTCCGTGGCAGAAGCCATCTTGAACTCATGCAGGTTACCCACTTCAATATATTCAGGACGAATCAGCGCTTTGGTAGGCTTGCCGTCCCCCGCACCTGTAAAGCCCTTAACCTCAGAAGCGTTCTCAATCAGCGTAGATTCGCCGATAAATGTTGCCACGAACGGTGTTTTGGGTTCCTTGTAAATATCCCACGGGGTACCCTTTTGTTCCAAACGTCCTTGATTAATGATCATAATTTCATCCGCTACTTCA
Organism: Paenibacillus sp. FSL E2-0190; assembly: GCF_037992965.1. Classification (NCBI taxonomy): domain Bacteria; kingdom Bacillati; phylum Bacillota; class Bacilli; order Caryophanales; family Paenibacillaceae; genus Paenibacillus; species Paenibacillus sp. FSL E2-0190. The sequence goes on along the minus strand of NZ_CP150306.1, from coordinate 1,371,795 downwards.
ATCGCTTCATCTTGATCATGGGTTACGAAAATAGAGGTGATACCTACACGCTCAATCAGTTCACGCAGCCAAGCGCGCAGCTCCTGGCGGATCTTCGCATCAATAGCGGCAAAAGGTTCATCTAAAAGCAGCAGCTGTGGTTCAGGCGCAAGCGCACGTGCAAAAGCCACACGCTGACGTTGTCCCCCTGATAGCTGATGCGGATAACGTTTCTCGAACCCTTTTAACCCTGTAAGCTCTACAAGTTCCATAACACGATCGCGGATAGCTGTTTTGTTAGCCTTTTTAACCTTTAAGCCAAAAGCGATATTATCAAATACAGTCATATGTTTGAAGAGTGCATAGTTCTGGAAAACGAAGCCGATCCCACGTTCTTGAGGAGGAAGATTGTTCACCGTCTGACCATGAAAAATAATCTCTCCGGTATCCGGTGACTCCAGTCCCGCCAGCATACGTAGAATTGAGGTTTTCCCGCCTCCACTTGGGCCGAGCAATCCAATCAGGTGACCTTTTGTAATGGTGAAATTGACGTCCTTGACCGCATGAAAATCTCCAAAATGCTTGTTTAACCCCCGCACTTCTACATGCATATTACTGCACTTCCTTTCTTCTCTTGGTCCATTCCATCAACAGCAGCAGACCTGCGGAAAATGCAGCCAGAACTAGCGCTATTCCTCCAGCAGCCGTCACATTAAAATTCTCAACATCCTGATAGACTAAAGTTGTCGCCGTCTGGGTTTTGTTCATAATATTCCCCGAAACCACGAGCACCGCGCCGAACTCTCCAAGTGAACGTGCCACCGTAAGAATGACACCATACACAACCGCCCAACGAATCGAAGGCCAGGTTACCTTCCAAAAAATAGTCCAGCTACGAGCGCCCAATGTCGAAGCCGCTTCCTCCTGCTGTGAACCAATCTCCTGAAGCACCGGCATAACCTCACGCACCATTAAAGGAAAGGTAACAAATAAAGTGGCAATGATCATCCCGGGAATCGCATAAACGATCTTTAGTCCAATCCCCTCAAAAATCGCTCCCAAGGTACTATCGGGACCCAGCAACAGGACAATCATCAATCCTCCGATTACAGGGGATACCGCGTAAGGCAAATCCACAATACTGTTCAATAATCCTTTTAGACGCTTGCCGATCCAGTTCGCCCGAACAAGATACAGAGCCATCATAATACCGAACAATGTATTTAATAACGTAACTACTATCACAACAAGCCCAGTCATCATGAGCGCATGCAGCGCTTCGGGCCTAGTCAGAGCATTCCAGAAACCACCAAATCCTTCACTAAAAGCACCGATAGCCATTTTTCCTAATGGAGCAGCAATGAGCAGAAAAAACACTAAATAAGTAAGAGCAATCCATAATTTCCTCATGAGCGTCTCCCCCGCATCTGCAGCATATTAATCAGCCAAAGAATGAGAAAGGATAAGGTCAAGAGAATAACAGAAACCGCAGCGGCGGAGACCGGATTATCACTTTCAACTTCACCAAAAATAAAAACAGAAGATACAAGCGTACGGCCCGGAATATTACCTGCGACGAGTACCACTGCACCAAATTCCGCAAGTGCTCTTGAAAATGCGAGCATCCCACCACTGATCATCCCAGGCGCCATTGATGGAAGAATAACTTGCCAGAATACCCTTGCCCCCTTGGCACCCATTGTATATGCTGCTTCCTCTTCGGATGGATCCAACTCCTCCAGCAAGGGCTGAACCGCTCGAATCACGAATGGAAACGTCACGAACACCATAGCAATTACGATAGCCGGTTGATGAAAAACAATTTCAAATCCAAGTGCCTCAGCTGCTTTGCCGATAAGGCTCCCTGGTCCAAGCAGCAGTAGAATCATCAAACCTCCGACAGCTGTTGGCAGTGCAAAAGGTAAATCGACCAGACTGTTTAGCAGCGCTTTACCAGCAAATTGATAACGAATAAGGACCCAAGCAATCATAGTTCCTAACAAGACATTAATTAAAGTAGCGATAATCGCCAGCTTTAAGGTTAACAGCACCGACTTCCAAGCAATTGGATCGCTGACGCTTTCCACAAAATTGCCAAAACCAAGAGAAAAAGAGTTGTAATAGACCCCGAGTATGGGCAACACGATCAATACTACAAAATAGAGCAAAATTGTAGTTCGGAAACCCCAAGTCCAGCCTTTGTGTTTAAGCAGCGAATTCAATGATTTTTGCCCTCCCACCTCCGGATAACCGGTCGGTATACTAACCAAAATCCTCATTAATTATTCCTATTTATATACTTGGTTTTATATTATTACTACTTTACCAAATCCTTCTCACCGCCGTCAATTACTTTCAAGTGAATTTGGGTTAAAATATATGTATCAAAGGTACACTAAAAAATGGCACCTCACAGGAAGGGGATTGATTATGTTGCATACTCTGGAGATCACTACTACAAAGCGGGATGAATTACGTGATATTACTCGGGAAGTCATTTCTTATGTGAAAAAAAGTGGAGTTCAAGACGGATTGATTGTAGTTTATTGTCCTCATACCACTGCTGGTATTGCTATTAATGAAAATGCGGATCCTGATGTGAAGCATGATGTTCTGATGCGTTTGGATGAGGTCTACCCTTGGGAGCATCCGAAGTATCGGCATGAGGAAGGCAATACTGCCTCTCATCTTAAATCTATTACTACCGGGCCTTCCCAGACCCTGATCATCCACGAAGGTGAATTAATTCTCGGTCGTTGGCAAGGTATTTATTTCTGTGAGTTCGATGGACCTAGACGCCGTCAATGTTTCTTAAAAATAGTAGAGGGATAATAAACATACAAATGGCCGCTTCCATTATCGCTGCGGAGCGGCCATTTAGACAATAACTAGAGTCTAGTAATACTTTCATCAAGCAGAGAAGCAGTGTTATACCAATGCACAGCTTTAAAGTGAAGATCTATAAAAAAAACAGCATGTTAAAGGCTGCGACATAAAACCTTTATATGAGCTAACGCTGCCTCTTTCACATCGTCAAATGATACTTTATCCTGGATATAATAAGAAATAAATCCGTGTGCAGACAAGAACATTGTTAACGGCACATTCTGCCAGTCCTCAGACACATATCCCTCTTCCTTCATATGACGGCGCACAATACTTGAGAATAAATCAAAACATCGTCCCTGTTCTGCTCTACAATAAGCTAGCAATTCCTCATCGCGAATCATGAACATAATTTCATATTGATAGGGATGATCTATTCCAAATCTAATAAATTCCATAATCAGCTGTTCTACCCTTGTCATTCCTTCTTCAGGCGGTTTATTCATCACTTGACTGAGTAAAGCAGCCACATGATTAAAATCCTCTACAACAATAGCGTAGAACAACTCCGCCTTTTCCTTGAAATGATAATAGAGAGAGCCGTGGCTATATCCCAAATGCTGACCAATACTTCGCATTGAAATTGCTCGATACCCTTTGGTTATAAACAGATGCCTAGCGGCCTCTAAAATCCTTTCCCTCGACAACTCCTGCTCCACTGCTCTCCTTGCCATATACTAATCCCCTTCGCTGTAGTAAATCCGCCGCCCTTCTGTTATCAGGGCTTGCCCTTGGGTTAGATCTGTTATCCATGCCATAAAAGTGTCACCCTCATCATTTCGCGGCAAACATAACAACGTTACTTTGTCGGTGAACAAAGTCTCGCCAGTCTGAATCCCTCTTCCTCGAAGTTCGTTCTCAACCTTGCCCAGCCAAGTGTACTCGATCTCTACGAATACCTCTCGTCTCAGTACACGGGTGATTACTTCTCCTGCTTCAAGCGCAAGCACTGCTCCATCCGTATAAGCTCTAATCAGCCCACCGGCACCCAGCATAATGCCTCCGAAATAACGGGTCACTACGATTGCGACATTTTTAACTCCCTGATTGCGGATTACTTCCAAAATCGGTTTGCCGGCTGTACCACTCGGCTCCCCGTCGTCCGATTGCCTCTGGATTTCGTCTCTCTCCCCAATCACATAAGCAGAACAGTTATGCGTTGCGTTCCAATGTTTCTTCTTGATGTCCTCGATAAACAACAAAGCTTCTTCTTCATTCTCCACTGGCATAACATGACCAATGAAACGGGATTTACGGATCACAACTTCCTTTGAGCCGGAAGAGCGGACCGTTTGATATTGTTCTAACATAATTATTCCAGTCCTTATTTACATATGATGTCTTCATATAATGTCAGGAGCAGTCCCGGTATTGGATTACCTATGGACTGCTCCTGGTGACTTACATTAGTATGAATGTTCTGTGATTAATAGCTATTGTAAAACCTACTGCAATACTATTCAGTAAGTCTTGCTTCCAGCTCTGCTTTTTCTTTTTCGTAACCTGGTTTGCCAAGTAATGCGAACATGTTTTTCTTGTATGCTTCTACGCCTGGTTGGTCAAATGGGTTAACACCGAGCAAGTATCCGCTGATACCGCAGGCTTTTTCAAAGAAGTACACCAAATATCCAAAGGTGTATGGTGTTTGATCAGGAATAGTAACGATAAGGTTAGGTACTTGACCATCTGTATGTGCAAGCATTGTACCTTGGAAAGCTTTCTTATTCACGAAATCCATAGTCTTTCCTGTTAAGAAGTTCAAGCCGTCCAGATCATCCGGATCATTCTCAATCGTAACATGATGAGCTACTTGATCTACTTGGATAACCGTTTCAAAAATGTTGCGGTTACCTTCTTGGATAAATTGACCCATGGAGTGTAGATCTGTGGAGAAATCAACGGAAGAAGGATAAATTCCTTTGAAGTCCTTACCTTCACTTTCGCCAAACAATTGTTTCCACCACTCAGATACAAAGTGTAAGGAAGGCTCATAGTTGACGAGGATTTCAGTTGTTTTACCTTTACGGTATAGAGCGTTACGAACTGCAGCATATTGATAAGCTTGGTTAGTAGCTACATCTGGATTGTTGAACTCATCCGCAGCGGCAGCAGCACCTTGCATCATTTCTTCAATGTTAATGCCAGCTACAGCAATTGGCAGCAAGCCTACAGGTGTCAATACGGAGTAACGTCCGCCAACATCGTCTGGAATGATGAAGGATTCATAACCTTCTTCAGTTGCCAATTTCTTAAGGGCACCTTTTTCCTTGTCTGTAGTAGCGTAAATGCGTTTACGAGCTTCTTCCTTGCCGTATTTCTTCTCCAGAGCAGCGCGGAAAATGCGGAAAGCAATCGCTGGCTCAGTAGTAGTTCCAGATTTGGAGATTACGTTCACGGAGAAGTCTTTACCTTCTACTAGATCAAGCAGATGCGTGATGTATGTAGAGCTAATGTTATTACCAGCGAAATAAACTTCTGGAGTTTTGCGTTTATCTTTAGAAAGGTTATTGTAGAAAGAATGCGATAGCGCCTCAATAGCTGCGCGTGCTCCCAGATAAGAACCTCCGATACCAATTACAATCAGTACCTCGGAATCGCTTTGGATCTTCTTAGCAGCTTGTTGAATGCGAGCAAATTCTTCCTTATCATAAGCTGTCGGCAGATCGATCCATCCAAGGTAGTCAGAGCCTACACCAGTTTTGTTATGCAACTGTTCGTGTGCTAGCTTAACTGGGGCGGCAAGGTTGTCGATTTCTTGTTGGTTAAAAAACGAAAGAGCTTTTGTGTAGTCAAAATTAATCTTCTTAGACATCGGTAATGGTAACCTCCTGTTTTATCTCTTTAAATTTAAAACCGTTTGTTACAACTTTATAATTAGGATACTTTAATTTGCCTTGACTGGCAAGGTCTTAGGGCACATAGAGGGCATTAGAACCAAGTTTTCCAAAGTTCCTTGGAAGCGTTTCCTGTATCAAAAGACATAGGTGTGCTGTGGTGCTGGACTAAGTGCCGTGATAGAATAAAGAAAACGGAAGGTGGCTATATAAATGAAACAAATCGGTTTTATCGGACTCGGAACAATGGGTGCGCCTATGGTCTCCAATTTACTACGTGGCGGCTTTCAGGTTACGGTATACAACCGTACGGCAGCCAAGTGTAAACCTCTTGAAGCAGAAGGTGCCCAGACTGCTCTCACGCCCCGCGAAGCGGCTGAGGGTAAGGATGTTATTATTACCATGATCAGCAATGATGATTCGGTTCGTGAAGTGTTTTATGGTCAAGATGGTATACTTGATGCTGTGAAGCCTGGTGGACTAATTATTGATTCCAGCACAATTTCACCAGGACTAGTTCGTGAGATTGCCGCTGCTGTAGAAGCGCGCGGTGGACATTTCCTAGACGCGCCAGTAACTGGAAGCAAACCGGCAGCGATTGAAGGAACCTTAGTGTTCATGGTCGGCGGTAGTGCTGAGGTCATAGAACAACATCGTGATATCTTTGATACTTTGGGTAAGAAGCTGCTACATATGGGTGAGAACGGCAGCGGCGCTGTGGCCAAGCTGGCTCACAATGCTATGGTTGGTATTCATAATGTTGCCCTAGCCGAAGGATTCGCCATTGCTGTTAAATCAGGCGTACCAGCAGACAAGTTCCTGGAACTGGTACAACTTGGTTCTGCGGGCAGCAAACAAGCTGAGCTTAAAGGCCGTAAAATCATAGAAGATGATTTCAGCAATCAATTCTCCCTCGCTCTAATGCTTAAGGATTTGAAGCTTGCCTCTGCCCATAGCGATTCCACAGGCGTTCCTTCTCCTATGCTGGGCTTGGCTAAAAGCATGTTCCAAGCTGGATTCACCCAAGGTTATGGTGAAGAAGATCTCTCTGCCGTAGTGAAATGTTACGAAGAGTGGATCGGCCAAAAGATGGGTGCAAATGTATCCAATAAATAAATCCAAGAGCTCAAAACCTACTTCATAAGAACATTTACGACCGCCTCGCACATGATATTGCGATGCGGTCTTTTCTTTATGGACAATCCCATTGTCAAACCAATTATACGAACGTTTGTTTGTGTATTTATAATACCAAATTAACAGTTGTAGTGCAAGAAAATATTGGTTGCTATGGAGTTACTCAGAACGTTGTGGTGGTGTTGGTGGGATAGTTACTAAGAAGGTCGCGAAGTACTGGTTTGTCGCAAAAGTTACTGTATTATTGATGAAACGGTGGATTGGTGCTGGTGGAGTTACTGATGAGTTGCTAAATAGTCGCTTAAAAGTTACTGAGGGAGTGCTGAATTGTTGGGTAAGTGCTGGAGAAGTTACTGGATGAGTTGTTAGATAATTTCAGAAAAGTTACTGAAGGAGCGCTGAATTGTTGGATAGATACTGGAGAAATTGTTGGATAGTCACTGGGTGAGCTGCTGTTTAGTTGCTGTTTAGTTACTGGAGGAGTCACTGGGTGAGCTGCTGTTTAGTAGCAAATTGGTACCAAGTTGATTGCTTGATGACTACGGTATATCCCGTATTTTCTGGAACCTCTCCCTCGCTCCAAACCTCAAGCTCCTTTAACTAAGTAACCTCTGCGGTACACAGCTATCTCTATCGGACTCAGCTGACCTTATTCGCAGTATAATCTCACATTTGGCATGCTATCGGACTCCATAGTCACTATTGGCATGAAAAACGCCAATTATGAGGCTATTTCCATGGAATAGTTGCACTGGTGTCCGAAAACTTGCTCAAAAGACTATAAATTTGCTAATAGCGTCATCTGGCTCCTTAGCGGTAGGATTGGTGGTGACCGGGTACTACATTGGTGTTGATCTAGTGTTAACGCCATCTGGGTCCGTACGCAGTGGGTTGGCGCTAACCGTGTGCCAAAGTTGGTGATGACACAGCGCCATCGGACTCAGCTGACCTTATTTGCAGCATAATCTCATATTTCGCATGCTATCGGACTCCATAGTCGCTATTGGCATAAAAAGCGCCAATTATGAGGCTATTTCCATGGAATAGTTGCACTGGTGTCCGAAAACCTGCTCAAAAGACTATAAATTTGCTAATAGCGTCATCTGGGTCCTTAAGCGGTAGGATTGGTGTTGACCGGGTCCTTAGCGGTAGGATTGGTGTTGACCCGGTACTACATTGGTGTTGATCTAGTGTTAACGCCATCTGGGTCCGTACGCAGTGGGTTGGCGCTAACCAGGTGCCCAAGTTGGTGATGACACAGCGCCATCGGACTCAGCTGACCTTATTTGCAGCATAATCTCATATTTCGCATGCTATCGGACTCCATAGTCGCTATTGGCATAAAAAGCGCCAATTATGAGGCTATTTCTATGGAATAGCTGCACTGGTGTCCGAAAACCTGCTCAAAAGGCTATAAATTTGCTAATAGCGTCATCTGGGTCCTTTATGACTCAGTGCTAATTTGGTGATGATCCGATTCAGCCCTAACGTCATTTGAGTCCTTAAGCCTCAAAATAGAATGATGAATACATAATTGAACATCAAGCAATATCACCAACCAACAACACAAAAAGCAGCGATCCTCCAATAACAGGAGAACCGCTGCCATGCTGACTTTTACGATTTTTAAATTGAATCCGGGTCGTCTCACTCATAGAAAAAAGCTACTTATAGGACAGCCCTTAGAAAAGTCTGTTTTCTATAGAACCGGGTAAGAACAGCAATAATCAGTTACTTCAAATACTTCCAACGCAAATTTAGAGTTGCCAGGAACTTTGAACGTTGATGCTCCCTTAATCTCCTGCCATACCTCAGTGCCGGGAAGCAGCACTTTAAGATCGCCGGACAGAATCTCCATAATTTCAGGACCATCTGTACCAAATTCATACACACCCGGCAACATGATGCCCAGTGTCACCTTAGATCCATCTTGCAAAATTACCGTACGGCTGGTTACTTGTCCGCCATAATATACATTGGCTGCTTTTTCGATCGTTGCGTTGTTAAACTGACTCATTACTTGTTCTCCCCCTAATGATTATTCAGTTAATTACAGAAGTGCTTTCACACGGCTAACTACATTCTCTACAGTAAAGCCGTATTCTTTCATAACTCTATCGCCAGGCGCGGAAGCTCCGAAAGTAGTGATGCCTAGGATATCGCCTTGGTCACCAGTGTAACGTTCCCATCCGAAGGTTTGTGCCATTTCGATAGCAAGACGGGCTTTGACTCCTGGAAGAATTACGGAATCACGATATTCTTTGTCTTGTTTTTCGAACAGATCCCAGCTTGGCAAGCTGATTACACGAACATCGATGCCTTCTTCTGCCAAAGCAGCTTGCGCTTTAACTGCCAACTGTACTTCAGAACCAGTTGCGATAAGTTGTGCTTGTGGAGTGCCATTTTTGGAATCAGAGACAACATAACCACCACGTTTGATGTTTTCACGAACGCCATCTACGGTTCCAGCAAGAATTGGCAAGTTTTGACGAGTCAGAACCAAAGCAACCGGATTCTCTTTGTTTTCCATAGCATAAGCCCATGCTGCAGAAGTTTCGTTAGCATCAGCCGGACGAATAACAGTCAGACCTGGGATGATACGCAGGGAAGCCAATTGTTCGATTGGTTCATGCGTAGGACCATCTTCACCAACTGCAATACTGTCATGTGTCAATACATAGGTTACTGGCAATTTCATGATCGAAGCCAAACGAATTGCTGGACGCAGGTAGTCTGTGAATACGAAGAATGTTCCTCCGAATACTTTAAGACCAGTGTGTAGAGCAATACCGTTCATTGCAGCAGCCATACCAAACTCACGTACGCCGAAATAAATGTTGCGGCCATCATAAGATTCTGGTGTGAAAGATGTCAAACCATTCAAATGTGTCATAGTAGAGCTTTCCAAGTCAGCGGAACCACCCACTAGCTGAGGAACGCCAGCAGTCAGACCGTTAAGCGCACTACCGGAAGCGACACGAGTCGATACTGCTTTATCTTCAGTAGTGTAAGTTGGAAGGTTAGCATCCCAGCCTTCTGGAAGATCGCCATTGATTACAGTTTCGAATTGTGCAGCCAGCTCTGGATATGCTTTTTTGTAAGCCGCAAATTTGTCGTCCCAAGCTTTGTTAGCTGCGATTCCGTTTTTCTTCACTTCTGCAAAATGTGCACGAACTTCATCAGGTACATAGAAATCTTCTTCGTATACCCATTTGTAGAAATCTTTGGTCAGCTTAGCTTCTTCTGCTCCAAGTGGGGAGCCGTGAGTACCGCCATGGCCGCCTTTACCTTGTTTGTTAGGGCTACCATAACCAATAACTGTTTTTACTTCGATCAAAGTCGGTTTGCTAGTCTCAGCTTGCGCCTCAGCAATAGCTTTTTCAATAGCCGGAAGGTCATTTCCGTCTTCTACGCGCAGAACTTGCCAACCATAAGCATCAAAACGTTGAGCTACATTTTCGGAGAAAGAAAGATTCAATTTACCATCAAGGGAAATATCATTTGAATCATACAATACAACCAATTTTCCGAGTTTCAAATGACCAGCAAGAGAAGCGGACTCAGAAGAGATCCCTTCCATAAGGTCACCATCACCACAAATAGCATAAGTATAGTGGTCAACTATGTTATGTCCTTCTTTGTTGTAGGTTGCGCCCAATTGAGCTTCGGCCATAGCCATACCAACGGCCATACCAATACCTTGTCCAAGCGGACCTGTAGTTGCATCAACACCAGCTGTGTGACCAACTTCCGGGTGACCAGGAGTCAAGCTACCCCATTGACGGAATTGTTTCAATTCTTCCATAGGAAGATCATAGCCGCTAAGGTGCAGCAAGCTGTACAGAAGCATGGAACCATGTCCAGCGGACAATACAAAACGATCGCGGTTTACCCATGTTGGATGATCAGGGTTATGATTCATTGTTTTTGCAAACAGTTGGTAGCCCATTGGTGCAGAACCCATTGGCATACCTGGATGGCCGGAATTCGCTTTTTCGATAGCATCAATAGCCAAAGTACGAATTGTTGTGATCGACAGGTTATCTACTGTTGAGTTTTCTTCCTTCTGGATCGCTTGTTCTTGTTCACTCATTTAATAGTTCCTCCTCTGAAATCTCAAGAATGTCATTTTGACTCTTATTGTATCACTAGTGTGGAAGCAATTCCAATTGTTTTTAAAAACTCTTTGTTTGACAGCTTATGTTTTGCAATATCTACGCATTTATATACGCAAAAGTAACTATGTCATGAGACGGGTTTTTACTTAGCCTATGGTCTAGTTTTCTATTGCGACTAAAGTTTGTTTTACAATGCTCGAATATAAAGTAAGATGGAGTTACACAAGTAAAATTTTCATTCATTATCCAATATCTCCAAGTGGAAAGGAATTCTGAACATGACTTCGAAAAAGGATGTTTATATTGTGCTTACCGGTACAGGTACAGCCTTCAGTGGTTTCATTAAGTGGTTTACAAAAGCTGATCTGAACCATGCTTCGATCGCCTTTGATAGTGAACTACGTGAGGTGTACAGCTTCGGAAGAAAAAAAATGCACAATCCATTCGTCGCGGGTCTGATTCAAGAAAATTTCATTCACCCTTTCTATAGCAGCGCAAATTGCTCTATTTATCAGTTACGTGTCAGTGCCACGGAATACGATGCCATGTACAATCATGTCCAAGGGATGATGAAAAATCAGGAACGTTATAAATACCATCTTTTAGGCCTGATCGGCGTACTTCTAAATGTTAAAATAGATCGAGAGAACGCTTATTTCTGCTCTCATTTTGTTGCTTCCTTATTTGAAAATACCGCAGTTCAGCCTGTGAATAAGCCTTCATGCTTTGTTACCCCGGAGGATTTCGCTCTTTCACTCTGTTCCCATAAAATATTCAGCGGCAAGTTATCCTATTATGTGCGTAGAGCTCAAAGAGCCTCTGCACGTTCGACGAATATACCTTTACATACCCCTTCCGTTGCGACAAGAATGATGAGAATGAATGAAGAACGGACTGAAGGAGTTATATAAGTTGTTGCTCGTAAAAAAGGGCTATGCGGGTCGTATTTCCGCGTAGCCCTTTTTAGATGGAAAAAGGATAAAGTCGTAGATGTATCATTACTTCACACGATGGTTCCGAAAATATTCGGACCAATCGCCAGCGATCACAACAGTAACTGTATCTATTTTGGTATTGTACTCATTCTTAGCTGTGAAGGTAAATTTCACTGGACCATCGGGAAGTTTCACAAATGCTGGATCATATAATTCGCCTGTCCACAAGGTTTTGTCACTGTTCGTTGGATTTAGTTGCGTAGAATAACCTCCCGTCATCGTTACCTCAACAGTATCAGGTAGACCGGTTGCTATCCCTTGCAAAATAAATCGCTCACCTGCCCAAAACACATTATAGCCTCTTGGACTCTCCTCATTACCGCTCTTGTTCAAATTGTAGCCTTTACGGTTGTTATTCCATTCCTCTGTGTGCTGGACCCCACCTTTAATACTCAGTAGATTAACCATGAAATATTTACGCGCTGAGATATTACTCCAGTTATAACCATCAAAAGCTTCCACTTCCACGGCATATTTTTCGTTCTCAACCAATATTCCCGCGGGCACTTGCCACTGTTTGGCACTTGAATTTTGTTCGCCAGATTGAACCTTAACCATCCCTGTCGCCAAGTTGATAATTTGTACCTTATACCGCTGTTGTTCATCTCCATCCTCATCTTGATAATCCCACTTGATGATTGGTGTAAGCGTACTTGCGATCATAGGCTTACTTGAGTCAGTACTTGTTGGGTACGTTATCGTTACGGTAGGTTTACGGTTGGCTACGGTGATACTCAGAGATAGCTCTCGATACAGTCCTAGAGAATCCATAACGGTTTGTTTCAAGGTAAAGACGCCATTTGAGGTGAATTTCTTCGTAAATTCAGCTTGAGTACTAGCCAATCCTTCCGTCCCGTTAGATGATTTCAAATCATACTTATGGCTGATTGTATCTCCTTTTGGAAGGTCTGGATCCGTCGCTTTGCTCTTGATATTTAGAAGATCCGTGCGATAAATCGGCTCTTTGGCAGCATCTCTGCCTGTATCCGTGATAAGTGTGAATCCGGGCTGCGGCGGATTGTCGATGATAAACGTTTTTTCGTTAGATATTTCTGACCAGCTTAATTTGGAATAAGCCCGCCCATATACGGTGAAGTATTCAAATCGATTAAATGTATGGTTAGGGAGTTGATACTGCCGCAGCTGTCCTGTGGTGTCAAGGTTTTCAACTGTCTTAACTAAGAGTCCGTCTTTTGAAAAAAATTCTAAACGGTACTTCTCCTGCGGATCACTCTCTGGGTCTGTATAATTCCATTTAATTAATGGATCTCCTTGTATTTCGGCATCTATAACGGATGGATTGGTTACGGTTCCCGCCGGGGTTATCAACGTCATTGAGGGCGCTAGATTTTTAGTAACACTCACCTTCAACGTAGCTATATTAGACTTATCACCGATCTGATCGATAACCCAGTGTTCCAATGTATAGATACCGGACTCAGGAAAATTAACATCAATACTAGGAGTTCGAAACCATTGCGTAAGGCCATCACTATCTGTTACTTTCCAGAAGTATTGCAGACTAGCGACGTCGGAGGGATCTCCATCCTCATCAAAAGATGTATATTGTCGGGTATCATATTGGAATACTGCCGATGGACCATTAATAGCAGCTGTTGGAACATGATTTTTAACAGTAAATACACGTGTTGCATTGGAACTTAAAGCTCCAATACTTGAGGGATTAGGTACATCTGTTGCCTTAAGGCGCATTTCCCATCCTTCTGATATAGCCTGCTGCGGTGAAATTCCGTTTCCAGCAATAAGATCTCGTATCGTCAAAGATTGGTTGCGGTTACTGCCAGCATAATAATAAGGACTATTGTTGAGTTTGGCGTACCATAAATAAGCAAGCGAATCTCCATCTTCATCAGGATCTGGTGTTAGATTATCCATTGTAATTACAGTGTCTCGATATACTTCAGCTGGCATGTTAAATGCTGCTGCGGGTGGGTGATTAATCACCTGAACATTTTGACGATACCAATCTGACCATAATCCTCGGTTGTCATGTACTTGTAAACTAATTTGATAATTACCAATTCCAAAAGCTGCGATATTAGGTGGCGTTGTAGCTCCACCCCAATGCTCCCAAACTTTGTTCCAACCGTCTTTGATAACCGTCCAGTAATACACATCTAATGGATCATTATCCGGATCAAACGATTTGTCTGTTATGGTAGTAGCTTTACGATAGGAAACAATATTAGGATCAACACTAAATAACGCTACCGGAGGTAGATTACCTGCAGTCCCCACCGTCCTTACACACCAGTCGCTCCAGACCCCCAACCCATTTTCGCCATCGACATCACGTACTCTAAGGCGTATGTCATATTGTCCAGAACTAGGCAATTGAGCTGGCGGTTGACCATCTGTCCATATTTCAGAATCAGTTTTTTTATACTGCCATTGCCAAGCTATAAGTCCCTTATTAACAGCCGTGATGTGGTCCAAATCGTAGGAACAATCTGTTAGCAGAAGAGATCCCCACGCCAGTTTGGCAGCAAACAATGCAATTGGCTTCCGATGAACATGATAGGTCATTGAAGATAAATTATCTCGGCTCCATAAACGATAGACATCGAATCTGTCATCGTTTTTAGGATTATCTCGTGCTTGAAAGGTTGCGTTATAGAGTCCGCTATATGGAAAGGAGGTATACCTTTCTGAACGCCATAACCCACTATCCGAAATGATACCCATCGAATTATCGAAGAAATACGGGTTATGATCGTATCTATAGCGTTCTTGATATTTAGAATCTCCTTCATAGTCCTTGTATGTGGTTGATACGTCTATAGGAGTGTTAATCAATATAAAGGATTTATTCCTAAGCCTATAGGATACATTAACGACCAACGATTTCTCATCCTTATAATTATAGGGATCCACAACCTTGATAATGATATTGTGTCGTCCGGGAGGAATTCCGTCTGCCAAAACATCTATTGGGATGGAAAACCATTTATTATTTAGTGCCTGTTGGACATTGACTTGTTTATAGAACACATTAGGAATTTCAGCACTAACGACTAGATCATTATTGTCCACATCTCGAACATATCCTTCGATATTCATACCACTGAATCCTGGCTCATTCAGTAGCTGCTGCTCGCTTGGTGTAGTCACTGTGAGCGTAGGTGCTGAATTTATTACTAGAGGTATGTTAACCCAATCATAATATACGTTGTTATGCCAACCATTCATCCATTCGTTAGGTTGGTGTTGCGCATCACTTGCTCTTAGTGCGACTTTAAGGGCTTTTGGAATGCCATACTTCGCTGGATAGGCATAACTTTCATAAAAAGCGGTTGTATTTCTGTCAAGGTTAAACTGAAGACTATCCGAACTTTTCACAGGTGGCATTTCTTCAATTCTCCATGAGGCATCAGTAGCATAATCAGTATTACCACTTCCATCTGTCCTGTACATATAACTGTAAATATTAAGAAATCTAGTACGCTGCGTATCATAGTACCAATTAATGTCCCCTGATGTTAAAACTACAGGCGCATCAGGTACATAATCGTAGCGTAATATTCTTGTTGTTAGATTAAAAGTAATATTGGTTAGGGTCATAGCAGGCATATTCAAATTCAAAGATCCTATATTCCCCATAGTTGGGTCCCAAGAAGATGTTTTGTTAAACCCTTCAAGACGAACATCCATAAAATTGACGATATTTGGGTCACCTGCTGCCTCTACCTTGACACTCCCCGAATAAAATTCAGGGAATGAAAGAAGTAGTAATACAAGGGCCATAAACGTTGAAATTGTTTTTTTTAATTTCTGCATCTCTATTCCTCTCTACCATGACCAGTCGACATCAGGTGCCTGATTTTTAACCGTGAAGATCCGTTCGATCACATTTTGTGTAGCTTCTGAATCTATGGATTGCCGATCAGCCTGCGTCACAAACTCCTCGATGGTCGGCTGGCCAAACTCTTCGAATACAGTCAGTCGCACTTCGTATTTTCCAACTTCCCTTACCTTAAGATTCAAACGATCTAAATTCTCATTGCTAAAAATAACCCATTGCTCACCTGCAAAACTACCGTTGTTATCTGAATCGTAACGGTATTCCCAAAGCCTACGAGCCACCATATCTTGATCTGGAGAGTAAGACATATCATCTATTGATAGGATCGCTTGTTTACCATCTGAAGGATTGCGATACACTGTTCCAGCCATCGTAAAGTATGCAAAAGGCTTCTGGTCTGGTGCTATATCAAAAGTTGTTTCGTTTCTGGCAGTTAGCCCTAATGTATTCTCCACATAAATGGTTGCTTTATATTTCCCTGGCTTCTTGAATAGCACATCTTTGCTATATACTCCGTTCAGCGATCCGCTATATTTAATATCAGAATTCGTTCCACCTGATACGGCTGTGATCGTGAATTTAGTCTTAGCATCTACTAATGGGTAGTGGGTCGGGCTACTAACGTAACTTTGTATGATAACCTTTCGATTTTGCTTTAATGTACCATCTACCCTGATAGATGCATCTGGTTTTGGCTCAATGACATTAACCTCAGTACTAGTACTTCCAGTCATTTTGTCGTCGTCCATTACAGTCAAAGCAAGTGTTTGTTCCCCCAAATGGTCTTTATCATACCAAAGCGTTCCCCTTGGCAAAGTGCTCAATTCTCCCTTAGCATTAGGCGTATCCCAAAAGTAATCCGTAATATAACCATCGGGGTCATACGACCCTGCTGCACTGGCTACAAACTCTTGTCCTGCTTTTACAGTTTTCGGTGCATTTATAAGAGCTACTGGAGGTTTTAACTCTCTCGGTAGTTCTGACGGTGATGTAGGACCTGGAAACCCTCCTCCCGGAGGATCTGAGGTTGTATACACTCCTGCTTTGACTGTAAAAGATTCTTTTAACGAGTCGAACTTACTTCTTTTGGTCACGACTTCATTCTTAAATCTCACTACTATACTTAGTTCGTACTCTTGACTGTAGTTACTTTTACCTGCCACTTTCTCCTTCGGAATTTCAAACTTGAAAGTTTCGTTTGCCGTTAGAGTTTTGGTATACACTTTTTTTGTCTGGAGTGAGCCTTCATTACCTTTCTCTTTGGCATAAAAAATCCATTCTGAAATATTCGAAATATCTTTATAGGATAGCAGTTCACCCTTCAAAGCGATTTTAACTGGCACATTCTTATTATCAAACTTAATTGGGTTTGGATTAGGTTGTTCTAGAATTGCAGAACCTGTGAGTGTAGCTTCATCTGGGAGACCATATTCAAAGCTGACTGTTCCCCCGTAGCTGTAGGTGGTGACTTTAGCGTCTGCAGTGTAATAATAGGATGCGAATGCTTTATACTTTCGTCCTTCCGCTTTACCAGATAATCCGTCATTACTTTCTTTATCCCAAGGAACACCGTCAGGGATCATATAATTCAATATAATTCTCCCATTTTTAAATTTAGGATCGTCTGCATATGATGATTTTTCAAAAGGCACAACTTTTATAGTAGATTGAATGATATCTTGATCATTAATAACATCATTTACCGATCCGTTATACCATTTTAGATATTCTTTATCTTGATAAGGTCCTGCCGTTACCTTTGTTCTAGGTGGATTTTTTGAGGGATACCCATCAGTGGCAATTTTATCATCTGTCACCATCCGATCATTTCTTTCATCGTATTGATTTATTTGCCATCTTCTTCCGTCTGAATACAACCAAATCGAGTTGTATATGTCTGTTCTATACATTGCTTTCCAAGAAGCTTTATATCCTACTACATTACTAATATATTTTTGATTAGGCACTCCTTTAAGTGCAACTTTGATTTTCCCATTTTCCAACGAGATGCTTATTTTTCCATTAGATCCAGTATATTTTAAAGTGTCTGTTTTGATAGAAGAGCCAGTTATACCATTAGGTAGCTCCAAATAAAAATCTTTAGCTGAATTGTTAGATCCAAGCAAACCAGTCGTAATAGGAACAGAAATTGAAGTTAATTTTGTTTCAGCAGCTTGCACAGATGTGGAGAATGCAAAAGGAACAAGTAACAAAAAGCACAGACATATTAAAATATCTTTTTTCATATTGATTGTCCTTTTAATAGTTGACTATTAATTTTTCATCAAATCCACCAGCATGATACATACGAATTGCAAAATAGTCAAAATCTTTTTCATATAAAAATGCTTGATAAGTGGATAGTTGTTCCCCTGGCTTGAGCGTGTAGTAATAGAATGCACTTTTATTGTTGATTTTCTCTTCATTTACCTTCGGCCAAATTGGGTCTAATTCCCCCCCATATTTTAGTGATAAAACCCATTTTTCTTTTTGATCATTTAAGGATCTTTTAACAATTTTATTGCTGTTATTCTTAATCGTAATCTTAGTCCATATGAAATGTTTAGGTTTGCTAACCATTACTCCAAATGAGTCATATTTAAATTGTCTCACTAAATTTTGTGCATCTTTTGACTTGAAATCATAAATCATAAACTTCTCCAGCGTATAACTAAGCCCACCCGCCGTAACCGTAACCGGCAACTCTAAATCCTTTTTCAAACCATATTTACTTAAGTTATCCCTCATAATGGGTGCTGGTGTAGCAGCAGGTTTTGCTGTAACTGATGGTGTAGCTGCGGCTATTGGTGTAACCGCTGCTGCGTTAGTAATCACGTTTTGCCCCGATACCATGCTAAGTAACATTGTTGTAGTCAAAGCTGCTCTTAAAATGTTCTTCTTCATCACTGAATCTCTCCCTTTTCTTTAATTGGCTTTTCTTACTTATTGAACTTATACTCCTGAACTGCTGGCACCCTGATGGGCTGTTGTGTTTTGGATCTGAAGATCAGAACCGGGTGTTCCGTCTCTATGACGGCAATAACCGAAGGACCTGCGATGTATTTGGTTATGCCATATTCGCTATCCTCGTATAAAAGTGGAAAATTCACGCCATCGGAATCGTCAATAATATCGAACTTCACAATCTTTACTTGTGTCTTAAAACGACTGCCCCCTTGGGGGGAAAGGCCGCTATCAAGGCCTAGATTGTTCTGTAGGGTTTGCTGAAAAGTATCGTACGCATCTTCGGGATCTATAATCAGACGACCACGAGTCAATTCGGTCTCATCTAATTCCTGTGCGGCATCGTGAACAGCGATATTATTTGCGTCTTTTAACATGCTGCGCAGCTGGTCCCACTCCTGATTCTGGATCTGAAAGAACCAGGAGTAGATAAAGATCAGTAGGACAAATGCCAGCTTAATAATGTAATCCATAAATTACGCTCATCCCTTAGTCAATCGAGATACTCACTCATAATTGATCCATGCCCATAATATCGAGTCGGCTGCGAAACCGTAGAAAAATTATAAGGAAACAGATTTATCCGCGGCGCGGTTACATACACATCAATTCGTTGCTTTCGCTCTTGAACGGTGTCTGTACTGCTAGTAATTTCTATCGAAGCTTCAGAAAATCCAATCGCTTTCAGATTTGAAATTACTTCATTCCGCATAGAAGCTGTAACCATCCCCTCTGTTGCTGCTTTTTGTGTGATATAGGACGTATTAGCTTTGACCTGTAAATCTAGCAGATAATCTATGTAGGTAAAGATAGGCTGCAGGATAATAAACAGGACTAGCCACATGAACAATGCCCGGAGGACGGTCTCCTTCATTAGACACGCCTCCTTCTAATACTGTTCCACTTGCTTAGTATGTGAGATGATATCGTCCTGACTGCTGCCGATCATATGCGTAGCTACCGTGACAAACATCCCCGCAATTACAAAGCCAATGGCCAAAAACATAGCGACGGAAATAGAGTCTTTTTTCATCTGACTTATACCAAAACGTGAGTCATGGACATAGTTAGTGCAGTCTGGCTGGAATCCAGCGGTTGAGTTAGAGATACCCCCGGGATCGTCGGTCTATTATCATCGGCAGCATTAATCACGTCACGCACCAGAGGAATCAAAATGGCAATTACGATGGCCACACACAAAAAACCGATAGCGATAAACAAACCTGTAGAAATAGCGTCTTTTTTCATTGTTAATTTCTCCCTTTTTATTTTAGGTTTTAAAAATAAGGTTGAATATACAATTTTTCACTGGAACATGCCGACTCCATTAAAATTTCCTTTGATTAGCAAAATGTACTGCATCGCCATGGCAACGATCATCAAAAAAGTAGCAATCGATGGAATAACATTAATAATCGTCGATAGATCACCGATGAAAGACCATTTTTTCAAATACTGATCGCTGGAGATTTTGGAGATAATCTTGCCTTGTTCACGCAAATAGTTTGCAGCTTCCGTGTCATCATCCATGCCTTCTGTCGCCAGTAAAATGGACCGGATGTCATTAATAAAGTGATGGTTATCCGGAAATTTGGCACAAAACCATTCAATCGCCCCCTCCACACCCTCATCTACTGCCCGTTCTGACAGCTCATACAAATCCTGACGTATATATTGAAAATGTCCCGCTGTACTCCCACAAAAAGCACCAAACTGCACATATCCGCGCTTACGTAGGCGATTATTCTCATAGAGACGAATGAAGGAGATCAACTCGCCATCTTTTTGAATATTCGTCTTTTGGTGAAGCCACGCCAACACCCAACCAAGCGGAAGATAACGCATCGGACTGCTGATTACGAGAATAAGTAGAGCAATTAGAGGGTCATAGAATGAAAAAGGAACAGATCGGATGAAATCGCTGACGACTTGGCTAAATAAATAGATGATTGCCGCTGAATAACGAAATAGCGTAACTTTTCGAGCCGAAATTGATAAATTGCATTCATTCAACAATTGCTGAAATCTATCACTCTGCACGTGTTCACCCAGCGAATTCCACCGGATGCCCAGTCGGACAAGATATCGTTCCTGCTTACTGCTGCTGCTCACAAACACAAGTAATGCGACATACACGATTCCGATCACTGTAATTAGTAGCAATAATCTATCCATAGTTCATCACCTTAGTGGTAGTCCAGTTTGGGCCTGGCAAGAATAGTACTGATCACAAAAGAGATAAAAAGACCGGAGACGATCACCATCAAAAAGGAAAGGCCTACCGTAGTTTCGAACTGCAGTTGAAAATAGACATCGGGCTTCAGCATATACATAAAGGTTCCAACCGTAGATACCAGCACCAGAAGATTCCCATATAAGCCAAGGCTGATCGCATCTCTGCTTCCTGCTTTTACAGTTAAAATCGTCTCTCTCTGCTGCTCCATAGAACGATTCAACAGCATTAGCGAGCTTTTTAAATAACGGGTTCCCTCCTTCTCGGCATAGAGCAGATCTGATATAAACTCTAAAGCGAAGGTGGTGCCAATCGCGCTGGAGAATCTCCCTGCCTCCTCAACAAGCTCCTTCTCATTACTGTAATTAGAAAATGCGGCACCTAGCAGCTTCAGAGGGCTTTTTAGTACATTTTTATCTGTAAGAAAATCCGCTGTCCGATCAAGGATCGAATCTACCGACAAATGTGTGAATTTAGTGGATATTTTGACTACATCGAGGAGATCGTAGCTTCCATGTACCTTCCGCTGTGCATAGATGTATCTCATACGAAAATAAGGAATCGTCGCAGATATTACAGCTATAAAAAGCGGAAATCTCCACGCCCCCTGAATCGGCTGTCCTTCATTAAAAGTAATCCCCTCCAAAAAAGGATTGTTAAAACTCAACCTTCCAGGGAGCTCACTAAGTGTCAGTAGTCCTGATAAGAAAACCGCAATAAACAAAATGGCTGTACGCATAACAAAACGCATAACGCTAATACCCGGTTCATACTTCCGGTGTACGAAATACAGAAGCTTGTCCAGATGGCGGTAGAGCCACAGCCTTTTTTTAACCGAGCTAACTCTTTTGCCAAAAATACTCATCTTATGTTTAATTCGAAAATCGAATTTCTGGACTACCTGCCGTAAATGCCTTTCGATGAGCAGTTTGGTGAGTAACCACAGTCCCCACACAATCCATAAATGAAGGACAAAACGAAAAATATAAAATAGTAAATCCATAGCTGTACCTCCTTCACTCATTAAGTACTATCTTAGATTTCAAGCTTTCTTTAAGCGGCTGATCCATCGGCTTTGTTGATGCAAGTCGCCCCAGCTCTTTCTGGACAATCTGTGTAGCCTCCGCATTTTTCTTAGTCATTTTCAGCATCAGATTTTTCGTCAGCTTGTCATTATAAGACCAACACATTTCCTCCGGCTCCCAGCGCATAAGATCATTAGCAAACACTGAATTTCTATCCTCTTCGTAAAAGATTTCTGATATTCGCGCCAGCCGCTTCTTCCCGTTCGGGACACTCTCCAAAATAAACACCAGCTCGCATGATTTCAGCGCAGAAATCAAATGCCCCTTTAGACTCCCGCCAATTCTTGTCGACACAGCAAACGCACCTTGATAAGGAATGTCCTCCGAATCCACGGTGTGGAAGGTTCCGGTGATCCCGTCGTATCCTTTTTCCCCACTCCACAAATAAAATTCCCACTCGTTATAACGCATCTCCGTCATATACAAAATATTTGGGTCATGCCGCAGCGACTCTACTCCCACCTCCATCAGTTCCTCATTCGCAGCTTGAATTGGAATAATCCGATGCCCTTTAATTTGATACGGTAAAATGGATTCCGGATGTTTCTCTATCATCACTACTCCCATGCAGGAGGAAGAGCCAAGCAGTTGCTCACCAACGATCGTATTGGCAAAGGTTGTTTTTCCTGACCCTACAGCACCCGCAATAATGGTATTGCGAAACGTGGACGATAACGCCCGAATGAACTCAACCGCCTCGGCAGGAATACATTCCGTACCCGCTTGATCCTCCAAATCCAGAAATTCCACAACCTGTCGCCGCAGTGATATCGTAGTAAAACCCTCCCAGACCCTAGGTGATACCCAAATCGCAAGCCGAATAAATCTACCTGGCCAAAGCGGATCATCCATTTTGAACTCCACCGAAGGATTATCCTTGTTCAGCTTTTTATTGGGATCACTTTTTAGCAAGGAACGCTTCAGCTGCTCCACCCGATCCAGTGAAGGCATCTCATACGGGTAAGCTATAAACTCACCTTTATGGTTATAAAAAATTTGCTTCCCAATCATTTGTAATCCGGTTGACTCGCTGTATGCACGATCAGTAAACCAACGATACGCTGGTCCAAAACCCTTCCACTCGTGATACAGGGCCTCTGCCGCCGTTCGGTACGCTTCTGGAACCTTTCCAGTAAAAGGTGTTTTTCGTAAGTACTTCTCAATCTCATTCATAAAAAAGCTAACTGCCTGCGGATCGCCAATTAATGCCTTTGCATTTAGCTCGAAGTAAGCGTCATCCTCACGTTCTAGCCCTTCGTTCATCTCGGTTTTCATTTTTTGTAAAAAAGCATAAAAATCTTCCTTGCCCGGTTTGCTAGTGCGCAACACGCTTTGTTTTAGAGAAAAGAGTGGACGACTCGCGAGAGTTTCAATCATAGAAATATCCCTTTCTTTTTGGCCTCTGGCGCTAATCCCATCGACACCAATAGAGAATGTACCTTATCATCCACATGCTGTAGCTCTTTTTTGCCTAGAGGCAAGCTTTCCTGCAAGGGCTGGTAATACGGTAGCTCCAGCAAGATTTCAGTGCCAAATCTAAGGGCCATATTTTTGGACGAAGATATTTCCTCCACATTACTGCGGTTAATGATCAGCTGGAAATCATGCGGACGCAGATCTATATGCCCCGCAAGCTCGAATAGAGGTTCTAATCTATGTTCATGTTTAGGATGAGTGACAATCATGCGTAACGACGACTTTTGCATACCGACATACCACGCAGCACTCTCGGGAATTGAACCGAAATCAGCAATAACCACATCCGCATTTGCTCCAGCTCTAGCCAAGAAATATTCGATCTCTTCCTCCAGATAATCCTGGACACTCAAGTAGTCGTAATTCCCCGGTAGATACAAATAGCCATCCTGCCTAATCAATTGCTCGAAATCTTCATCATGAATCATCTTCCCTGTAAGCTTGGGGTGCAATTTGTCTAGACTTATCGTCGCTTTGCGGTCATACCCGGGGTCATATAAATCCAAACCAAGTACAAGAACACGTAGACCTGCCGCAGCAATTCGTCTTGCGAACAGCTTCGCCACACTCGTGCAGCCAATGCCTGGACCTGAGCCAAAAAAGCCAACCAAATTGCTCCGTTCCTCGCCATCCTCTTCCAGGATAAAACGAATCTTCTCTATCACTGCTGACGAGGTAGAACGAGGAGGAATAAAATATAGACCTAAGCTTTCACATAACATATGCACAGCTTGATAGCCGCGAATTCCCTTTTGCAGATATAAATACAGGATCATAGAGCTTGGATATTTGTATCGCAGCTCGCTAAGCGCTTGAACAGATACCTGGTCACTAGTAACCATTAACATATGACCTTCGGTATGCGCCGGATCGGGATACACGTTTTGTGTAACTACATTAAATCCCGCGTTTTTGATATCATTAATCGTTAACTGATCTATGCCCAGACTAAATATTTTCAAGGCAATCTCCCCCTACTCTACCCGTACGATCCACAGTTTTTTGCCCTGCTCCAAAAATTGCCCTAGCCGTTGACCCTCACTTTTCTTCAGCTTCAATTCTGGTGTCGCCACCTTGCCAGTAGAAGTGAATCGGTTATTGTTGTTGCCTTTCTCAGAATCCTGCACATCATTATTGTCTTCTGTTCGCACATAGTTCACGGTAACTCCAGATAAAAAGATCTCTTTAGCAGGATCGCTAAGCAAGCTTTGTTTTTTCACCTGTTCCTCGTTTTCTTTTTTA
This sequence comes from Paenibacillus sp. FSL E2-0190, assembly GCF_037992965.1. Classification (NCBI taxonomy): domain Bacteria; kingdom Bacillati; phylum Bacillota; class Bacilli; order Caryophanales; family Paenibacillaceae; genus Paenibacillus; species Paenibacillus sp. FSL E2-0190. The sequence continues at coordinate 1,347,023 of NZ_CP150306.1, read as the reverse complement.
ACTGTATTTGAACCAAGCGCCTCTCGCTGCTTCTCTCGCTCACCTTCTACAAGATAAATGTCTACCTTATCCCGGCTTCGCAACGAACCATTGATGGCATAAATAGCCTCCTTCGGAATAGGAAATATACCTTCATCCTGCAAAGGCTCTAAATCACTAACATCCACCAGTGATGCTGTCAAAATACTACCGTTAGTCAGATTCACATTCGTAATTTTGTACTCCACTTGTGCGATTTCCGTAATTACACCAGAAGGTATATCCTTGGTCTGAACAGAATCCAGATACAAATCACTTGCTTTCAGCTCATAATTTTTAGGTAGAGATTCCCCAGCTCCCACCTTAACTTTGACCACGGTTTGGGAAAGCACGTAGGGCTTGAAATAGAGATCATAACCTAGCAAACCCCCGAATCCAGTAATCAAAATGAGACTTGCGAAAAAATAATTACGTTTTAACAAACGTCCCCGCTGTAACGCCAAACCTTCCACCTCCTTAACTACATGATTTTTGAGAACGACAAAAAGCACCTTGGCATAAATAGCCAAGCTGCTGGTAAAATGCTTTTTTACCTGATAGAGATTTAGTGAACTATTAAATTAAAGGGTTCCGGTGAAAGCCCTCGGGCATAACCGTTGCTTTCACCGGAGAATACCTTTATTTAAATACTACAGTTTTGTTCTGATGGACGAGAATCCGGTCCTCGATATGCCATTTCACCGCACGAGCCAGAACAACACGTTCAATGGTACGCCCAATCCGTTTCAGCTCAATAACATCATCACTGTGGCTTACCCGCTGCACATCCTGTTCAATAATCGGTCCACCATCTAGTTCTTCAGTAACATAGTGAGCGGTTGCCCCGATAATTTTCACCCCACGTTGGTACGCTTGGGCGTATGGATTGCCGCCAATAAAGGCAGGCAGGAAAGAGTGGTGAATATTAATAATCTGATGGCGATAATGCTCAATAAAGGACGGCGAGATAATCTGCATATACCGTGCCAATATAATCACATCGATATCGTCTCCGATGACCTCTAACTGGCGTTTTTCTGCTTCAGCCTTAGTATCCGCTGTGACTGGAATATAATGAAATGGAATGCCAAACGACTCGACATAAGATTTCATATCCAAATGGTTACTAACGACGAGGGCAATATCGGCATCGAGATCGCCCGCTTGCCACTGCCAGAGCAGTTCAACAAGACAATGGTCTTCTTTAGAGACGAATATGGCAAGTTTCTTCTTATGACGAACATTAAAGATCTTCCAGTCCATCTTAAAACGCTCCGCCACTCCGCCAAATTGAGAGCGAATCTCTTCCAGACGATCGCCTAATTCAGGTAGGTCAAACTCGACTCTCATAAAGAACATTCCACCATCTGGATCCATCGTATACTGATCCGACTGCACAATATTTGCGCCATGCTGATACAGAAAGTGTGATACAGCCGCCACAATTCCCGGTCCGTCAGGGCAGGAAATAAGCATACGTGCCCGGTTGGAATAATGCTCGACACCCGACGAATTGTTTCTTTTTACGTGTAATTCCATGACCCTCTTCCCATCCTCTCATCTACATACGCAATCTGAAGTATAGCTTAAGCGTTCACGAGCACTTAATTGCCTGCTAACCAAGCAATTAAACGATGATTAATAGCTTCCTCGCTTAGTTGCGGGAACAGCTGGGCAGCGACAACTTCATCGTATAAACGCTCCAGTGGTTCACGTGGATCAGCTTTTTTAGCTTTGGCATCGTTCTTCAGCAGCTCCCAGACATTAAGTACATATTGACGGGAATCAATCTCCTGCTTGGCAAAAAATTCACGTAATGTTTCAACATCCTGCACGAATTCCGGTCCAAAGCGTTCAGCTACGTTACCACGCAGCAAAGCGATCTCCACCTCATACATCGGACGTTGTGTCTTAGCATCTTTACCAATCCATGGGGTCTCCAGAATGAAAGGCAGACCTTCCAGCTTTTCATGGTGTACGATTTTGTTAATCGTATCAAACCCAATCCAACCCGAGCCAATTGGCGTGTGACGGTCTTTGCGAGCGCCACATGGATTTTTACTGTCATTAATGTGGATTACACCAAGACGATTCAACCCGATAGTCTCATCAAATTTGTTGAGAACACCGTCCAAATCATTAACGATATCATAACCAGCATCATGAATGTGGCAAGTATCAAGACAGACCGATAGACGTTCGTTATGTTCGACCTTAGCAATGATAGAAGCGATTTCTTCAAAACTGCGGCCGATCTCTGTTCCTTTGCCAGCCATAGTTTCTAGAGCGATATGCACTTCCGTTTCATTCGTGCCTCCAAGCACCTCATTCAGGCCATCTGCAATCCGCTGAATACCATATTCAGCATCTTTATCAGTGAACGCACCAGGATGTAATACAATATGCTTGACCTCAAGTGCATGGGTACGGCGTATTTCCTCTTGCAGGAAATCAACAGCCAGTTGGTACGTATTCTCTTTATAGGAAGCGAGATTAATAATGTAAGGTGCATGGACAACAATCTCCTCTACACCATTCTCTTTCATAACTTGCTTCCCTTCGTTGGGATACATGGCATCAATCGGCTTGCGGCGCGTATTCTGCGGCGCTCCTGTATATATCATAAACGAGCTGGAACCATACTCATTTGCTTCATTTGCTGCGGTCAAAAGACCCTTGTCCGAGCAAGACACATGTGAACCTATTTTCAGCATACTTCTTCCCTCTTTCCTTCACGAATTAACCCCTATTCTACCGTGATCGGAAAAATAAATCTAGACGAGGCCAATATGCCGGGTTCTGCTTCGCAAAACTTTGGAAATAAGCTATACTTTAATATGAGAATAATTCGTGTGAGAATCCTCATTGCCAAAAGGTGGTGTATGCATGTTTATCCAATCAGGACTTGGTTTATTATCCACACCGAGCAATTGGTTTATGAACTCTATCGCTTTCTGGACATTTATGCTGCTTGGTTCCATGTGTATCGGCGGTTTTTTTATGTTCCGCAAATTCCTAAAGGTCCTGCCCAAAGCTGATGGAAAGTCAAAGCTAGACTGGCAAAATTACTGGGTGGAACGTAGCCGCCCGCTCTGGAGTGACGAAACAAAAGCCTTTTTGGACCAGCTTGTTCAACCTGTACCTGGGCCATTTCGTGATATTGCGAAGCATTCTATTGCTGCCGAGATCGGAAAGATCGCCGTCGAGAGCAATGCAAAAGAAGTTACTCGCGATCACTGCATTAAAGGTTACATAGTTGCCACACCGCGGCGCGATAACCGTTTTCTTATCAATTTTCTCGAGAAGAATAAAATCGATTACTCTGCTTACCAGCATTTGTTTAAGTAATTTTTAATGAATTGTACGATTTAGAACGGAGGCCCTCCTTTGAAATATGTGATATGTGGCGGCACCGGTTTTATAGGTAGCGAACTAGCAAAATACTGGCTGCAAGCAGGTAATGAAGTTGCTATTGTAGGTCGGAATTTACCAAAAGACGCAACAACAATTCATCCTAAACTGAGTTACCACACCTGGGACAGTCTAAGTTCTAATCCCGATCCAGTGGAAAATGCAGCTGCCCTAATTAATCTCGCCGGAGCTTCCCTTAGCCAGCGCTGGAGTCCAAGTGGCAAAAAAGCGATTATGCAGTCCCGACTTGCAACCGTTTCCGCAGCAGCTAAGTTAGTAGATCAAATGAAGCAAAAGCCTTCCGTAATCATTCAGGCTTCCGCCGTAGCGATTTACGGTACCTCTTTAGAGGATACTTTTAGTGAATCCTCACCAGCCCAGGTCATGGATTTCCCTTCAGAAGTAGTTAAGACATGGGAAGAGGCTTCAGATGAAACCTACCATGATATCCGCGTGGTCAAGCTGCGTACCGGAGTTGTGCTCGGCAATGAGAGCGGAGCATTCCCCAAAATGAAGCTGCCTTATTTATTAGGTTTTGGCGGCAACATTGGCTCTGGAAAGCAGTGGCTCTCTTGGATCCATCTGACGGATATTGTGCGTCTAATTGATTTCTGTACGCAAAATCCAACGATTAACGGACCTGTTAATGCGACTGCTCCACATCCGGTAACGAACGAAGAGTTCGGCAGAACGATTGGCAAAGTCTACAAACGGCCGCACTGGTTCCCTTTGCCAGCCTTCCTGTTAAAAACAGCAGTCGGGGAATTATCCGAAATCTTACTCAAAGGTCAGCGCGTCCTGCCCGCAGCGGCATTAAATCATGGCTTTGACTTTACCTTCCCTACACTTCAAGTCTCTTTAGAAAATTTGAAAAAACAAAAATTGTAGAGCCACATTCATCGTTGGAACTCACCTTCATGCTGTATGAAATGTGTAGCTTCCTTTTATAATTTTAAATGTGGTTCCCTCTGTAAGTGGATACTCTTTATACGGAACCATGGCTTCACCTTGAAAAAGCGTTCCATTTCTGGAGTCAAGATCCTTCAGAATATATCCGCTGGTGCTTCTAGATATTTCAGCGTGTACTCTAGAGGCTCCTTCTGATCTTTCCACATATTGAGCCACCTCTGCCGATCGGCCGATAATGAAGCTAGTTCGATTTAACTCGATCATTTCCACCTCTTCACCCTCCTCACCGCTTCTTTGGAGATAAGGAATACTCCGATCCAGCTTTTCGATTTGTCGTCCTTGCTTAGGCGGTTTCTCCTGTGATAATAAAGTTGTTGGTGCTATGGCTTCTGGTGCTTTAATAGAACAATGTTCCTCTGTTAGTGATTCATGACGGGTTACCGGAACGTTAGCTGCTGAATCTGAGAATTGCGGAGTTACCTTTGGGATTGTTGCTGGAGGACGTGTAGAAGCCACAGGGTTCCTGCCAAAATTCCACTCCAATTCTTTCCGACTCGGATTACAGTTAGTATCTTCAGAATCCTCACTCAGACAATCCTCATCTTCTTTACCAACCTTTAGCCTTCCGCTCCAAACCATCCAGCTTAAAACAGCCAATACAATCGTCACAACTCCACAGACGGCAAGCCATAACGGCTTTGGTCTATCCAAATATAGAAACTTCCACAGGAGTGCATCGCCTAATAGACACCCTAGCACTATATAGGTTCTTGAGCTTGAGGCTTGCGGATTCGTTACCTGTTCATCCTCCAAGCTTAGAGACAGGCTCTCCTCCTCTTTTATCTTAAGATTAGGATAGCTGCTGATCCAAGGAGTAGCAGTCGGCTGCTCCAATCCCTTATCTTCGCGATGCTCATATATTTTTCTTAATGGTGGAGCTGCTGCCTCTTTCACTAGATATTCTTTTACGCCTTCATGAAGCTGTCTTTCAGGTGTAACGGGCTCTCTTTCTGTCAGCAACTCTGATAAAAGAATCTTTAAGCCAGCTGGAGTAAATCCCTCTTCACTGCAATATTGCAATAGTCTTTGCACACCACTGCCAGTAAGCTCTGTGATAGATGCCATTAACACCATGATTAGTGACTTGAGTGACTCTCCAAGCTTTGAACCAGACTTATTCTCCTGAATGGGTATGTAGGTCAGGTATACTTTACCGCTCTGTAACGACCCTTCAATAAAAATGTAATCTGCATGCAAAGCATACTGTTCCGCCCGCAGCATATATAACCTGCCATCTTCCATGCCTTGGGCAATTTGCAGCAATAACCCGAAAAATGAGCTCATACTTAGCTTCTCTCCTTTGAGTAGATGACTAAGCATTTTTTTGCGTAAAACAGCGTATTCCATAGTAACCTTCATATCTATTTCTCTAAGTAATAGCCTCAAATGATGAGGAATGTCGGTGTTCATCAGCATGCGCGCCTGAATCAAATTAAGCTTCTCCGCAGGTATTCCTTCGGGTTCACCAAGGATCATATATATACCATCCTGTTGTATAAAATCACGAGTTAATCCGAACAACAAAACATCACCTCCCGAACTAAAAGTATAGATAAGCGCATATGGAACCAGGGATAACAGCCAGCATGAAAGGGAATTTCAACAGTTCACTATCGTTATTTTTTAATAGAAACGGGCTCTTCCATAAAATAAATCCAGAAATTCTGCTGATGATCTTACGCGAACGACTGACCGCCTCCCGTCTCTTTAAAACAATTAACCAGCCTATTAAAGCACCAAATAGTACGGAGTACATGACGACTTGCAGCGTAAACAACATCCCTGTCCACGCTCCGATTCCAGCAAAAAGCTTAACATCCCCCGCGCCAACCGCCCCTATTAAATGCATGATCAGAAGGACTGTAAATCCTACAGCAGCTCCCCCGAAAGCCCTCAGCAGTCCATGCCAGCTATTGATCACCCCTTGTGCAAGCAGACCGGTGAGCAAGCCTGACAAGGTGATCCAGTTTGGTATTCTCATCGACTTCAAATCTGTAATCAGTGCCGCTGCTAAAAACGGTAGACATCCCCAAAATGTCCACTCTGCCATTTATTACACTCCTTTTTCCACCCTTTCACTTCACTACTGTGAACATAACCTCAACAGATCTACCATCATCCAGTTGTATAACAAACGGCCACGAGCCCGGTGTGGTATTTACACCAATTTTCCATTCCCACTCGATATATCCATCTTCATCCGCTTGTTTCCAGCCTAAATATTTGGCAGTACTGCCCCCGCTCTTATAAAAGACTGACAAGCTGGCAGAAGCATTCGGCGGTATTCTGGCACGAACCTTGCCTTGCTTATTCGCTACAGCCGGGTTCGGCTTTTCTAAGATTTCAATGAATTCATCTGGTTGGCCAGTACCGTTCCCCTCCTTGGCTGCGCCTTCTCCCGTATCCCCGATCCAGAGGCGTTCAACAGCACTTGCTTCTAAAACAATACTTTGGTTTAGAAAGGGGACCTTCATCGGCAACTTATAACTAACCACTAGCCCAAGGTAGGGACGAGTACCCTCTTTTAGCTCCGGCACCATAACATTAGATACATGAATTCGCTCATAATCCAGTAAATCTGATGTCAGGTATGGTTTCAATAAAGGTTTGATCGCAAGATCAAGTACACTTTCACTAGTCTCTGCCTGAAGCTTCTGCAACGGTCCCTCACCACTTTCTAAAGCCGACATAACCCACTCATTTAACGGCTTGGGTAAAGACTCAGCATAACTATCGCCCCAATCAGTAAGTGACAAGCGAGGAATAGTCCAATTCAGGCCAGCAGAATGATCACTGTCATCCCCTCCCGAATCATCACTTACTTCGCTGGATATTCCCCATTTCTGCACCGCCAAAGCCGCAGGATACATATGAGTTGAAATAGACTTTACAGTGTCTGATGCTGTACTTTGCAAAGCTGTCGAATACAAGGTCATCTGTACGATAGAAATCAGGAACAGGACGAATAGCAGGAAGAACGGAAGAACCATCGCCGCTTCTACTACCATGCTACCTTCTTCCTTGTCCTCCCCTCTGATTCCATACCCATCCCCCATCTCCTTACCAACCTCCCGCTAATAAGAATAATCAGCTTTTACTGCCCTCAGATACTTATTCCCTTGTACCTCTCCCGGAAAACCAGCAGTGTAATTCAACATTTTAACTACACCTGGCAGAAACCATAACTGCATTTGGAGCTTAATGTCCGATGATACATAGGTGTTTCTTTCCTCAGGATTTATTCCTGTGTTCAGTTGAATTAGAGCCAGCATCCGCGATAGCTGCACTTCCCCGCCTCCATGCATTATCATGAACAGTCGCAGATGATCACGGTAAGTCAGCTGCGCCGGCATATATTTGGATAAAGGAATCGCATCCTTCTCACAAAGCTGCAACATATCCTGAATGGCATGCTGGATTCCATACAACAGTGCCGCCGCTAGAACAGCCAGTGGATTTCCCAAGGTTGCCTTTTCTATAAATCCTTCCATTGTGCGAATGGACAACCTCATCGCGAATATTTCGGCATAGGCTGCGGCCACATTCCCTGCGGGATTATGAAATCCGTATAAAATGTATTCCAGCTCCTGAGCGCGAGGATCAAGCTGATCTGTGAGCTCACTAGTGTCTTCCAGAGAATTCAGTGCCAGACTAGCTAACTTTGAAACATCAAAATGCTGAAAATAAAGCGCGGAATACTCCGTTTGAAAAAGCCTGTCTCTAGCGCCCCCCATAATGCCACTCATTGCTGCATAAATCCCGTCAATATCCTTCATCGCCGAGCTTCCAGCAGCATAGGGATCTGAGGACACTTCAGATTTATCAGAGGATTGAGACTCCAATCCGTTGTTAAATGAAACATTGTCCTCATAAAATTGATGAAGGATTTGATAACGTTCCATCGAAGCTGCCGCTCCGCTACCTAGCATTCTAATTTTGTCCAGCAGTGCTCTAACCTCGCCCAGCTTGGATTTGGCTTCCCACTCTACTTGCTTACGTGCTTTATCCGAGCTGCGATGCTCTTCAAGAAAAGCCAAATCACTAGCGATAACACTTCCCTTCTTACCGTATTTTTTATAATAGTTGTCCACTACATGCGAAGCCCCTAGAACAGAGGAAATCATTTGGTAGGAATCGCCGTTGACTCCCAAAGCTTCATGCAACACTCCTGATAATCCTGTTACCGTCGGTTCAATGGACTCGTACGCACCTTGCTGCATAAATAAACCATTCTCCATACTACTAATGTCAGCCGAAGAGAGGATCAAGGCATCTTCCTGTTCATGCAGCTTTTTAAGTGGCTCAGCGCTTATTTCCCCCGAGTTTCCCGGAATATCCCAGTCCTTAGCAGGATCGTCTGCCAGATTTACGCCACTTATTCGGGAAGCTGCCAAAACATCTCTCATCCGGTCATTCAATTGCTGCGCTTTGTCTAACGCATCCTTCGCTTCCTCCATTGATTGTCCATGTTCTTCATGAAAGGTTGTTAATAAGGATGGGAGCCGCGACAACATCTCTGAAGTTCGGCTCTGATAAAGTGCCAACTGATAAGTGTACTTTGCAGGCTTTTTACTATCACGATATAGATCTTCGTAATATTTGCCAAGATAGTCACTATACTGTGCTGGTATATCCGCGGCTGCTTGCATGCTTCCGAGCGAATGGGCCGAGATAGAATCTCCGGGCGGATTCATAATCCATAGCAGTACTCTTCTTCCACTCTCCGCCGCTTGGCTTCTCCGCTCTAACATTAGATCCAAATTCTCTTCACGTTCATCATATAAAGGTTGCAGCTTACTAAGTAATTCAGTAGCTCTTGAGGCCTCTGCCATTACGCCCGACAGCGGCTTGAATTTACCTGCCAGCTCCAAGGCGAAATCAACCGGAGCCTTATATTTCATCTCTTCCAGTATTTGATGACGAAAAACATCATAACTTCCCAGCGGTCGGCTCCATTCCAAAGAGGAGGATTCCAGTGCAAAGGGTAAGAGATTGAACGTATCCCCCCGCCCACTTTTATGCAAATTTTCATTGAGCACTTTGGACAGTAGCATATCACCATCACTATCACCGAATGCAAATAAACCGTATCTCTCACGCAATTCAACATGATATGAAGACATAACAGAGCGGATACTGGCTCTCGCCAATCGTTCCTCCTGAACGTTGAACGCAGCGATTCGCGCATAATCAATCAGCACAGCAGTAAATAGAAAGACGAAAGCCAGCACCATGATTAGAAAAATTGTAACTGAGCCTTCTGTTTTGCCCTTAGCAGGACAACCCGTAATTATACTTTTCATTAAAACCCCCTCCCTTGAACAGAGATTTTACTTATCCTGAAGCTTGGTCAGCATAGCAGAAGCATCCTTCTTATCCATGTAAACTGCAGATCCACTACCCTCAGAGCCCCCTTTAAATTTAGCTCCAAAATAACGCATCAGGTCGACCGTACGAATAAACTCAACAGGCTCGACAATGATAGACTGGGCTTCAACAGTTGGGTTAGCCTCATCCGATAGAACGCTATCAAGCACAGGCAAGCTCAGTAGACGATTTAACTCGGCCTTTACTCTCCGTCCTGTAAGGCTGTGAGCATAACGCATAGTTCCTGGCATATTGTCCGGAATCATAGTAGACGATTGGCCCAGTTTAAGCACTGGCAATTCATTCTTCTCTGATAATTCACCGGGCAACTCTATTGTCACGCCAGCACTGCCAGCTTCTCCACCAAATAATGAGGCTAACAAGGCATCATCCCCAATTCTCCAATAAAGGGAGTCATACTTACCAGCCATGTAAGAACCAGAGACCTCCTTGTGACTGTTGTCCCAGTTGTAAGCCGCCCGCTCAGTAGCTCCTGAGGCCACTTGCAACAGCATGGACTTCTGATAGCTATACAAGCAAAAAAACAAAAGAAGCATCGTAATAAACATGACGATCGGCAACAGAAGTGACGCTTCAATAGTAAAACTGCCTTGATCACCCTTAAGCTTGTTCAATCGAATACTTCCTGACTCTTTTCACCCGCCGTTTTAATTAAGGCTTCTACTACTTCTTGAATTTTGTCCTTAAACAAAAGAACAACTGCAATCAAGACAGCAATAATCAAAATCATCTCCAAAGTTCCTAAACCTTCCTCGTCTTCCCAAAAGTTCTTCATACTGTCCAACATTGTTGATACCATCAGCTTCAGCCTCCTACATTTTTAACATCAAAAATGCTGGCGTTCCCACCAGTACAATTACTATTAAAAAGATAACTACCATTGGAAAAACTAATTTAGAGGATGCTTGCTCTCCGCGCGTCCGGCTAAGTGCCTTTCGTTTATCCCACAACATCCGCGACAGATCACGTAGCGATAGCACAAAATCCGCTCCACCTCTGCGATAATTCAGCAAAACTGTCGTTGTGAATACCGATACCTCCTGTACAGCGCATCTCTTGCTAAAATTTTCAAAAGCCTGCTGGAAAGAATATCCGCCCTCCCATTCACTAGTCATAGTCATTAGCTCCTTATACAGAGGATGATTCGTATCCCCCCGGTGGCTTTCCACACAGCGAATAATAGCTCGTTGCACGGTCTCTCCTGCGCCAACCAACAACACAATACTGTTCAGCAGCTCTGGCAATTCGAGCATAATATTCTGCTCCCTAACTCTCACCTTTTTGTGCAGATCACTGACCATAGCGGTTGGTAGAGCAATTGCCAAAAACACACCCAATATCATACCTGCCTGTTCGCCACTAAATGCTGTAATCAAGCTTCCACCTACAAGCAACAGCCAGCTGTAACTTAGCATCTCACCCATGAACAGCAGGGTCCGCTCTGCGCTATAACGCATCCCATAACTGCGCTGTAGAGAACGCTGAATTCTGAACAACAGTGAGGGAAACCGACTGGCGATACCACTCTTCTCAATAAGCAGTAATAACGGTTCGCCTAACTTCCGAAGCCGTAATCCTTCCATAGGAAGAATGCGTAACGCGACATATCTGTTGCCGCATTGAATTCGCAGTAGAACCCAGACTATCAGCAAAATAACAGTAACCACCGCACATAGCCAGCGCATGGTTCACCCCCTTCACAGTGGAATGTCCATTATTTTAGTAGTCCAGAGATAACATAGGAATAAAGCAACAAGCGCTAATGTCGATATGGCTATACCCGCTCCTGTATACATTGGCTCCATATATTCTCCAGCCGTCAAACTCATAAACATCACCATGATCAGCGGAGATATCAGCAGTGCCTTAGCCTCAAATTTCTTCTGAGCAATACTTACAGCAATATCCTGCTGAATATCCAGCTTCTCACCGATAATCGTTGATGTACGGCGCACCACTTCTACAAGATCACCACCAGTACGTTTACAGACCGAGAACACATCCGCGAATCGCTCGATGTCCTCCATTCCCGCTCTTTCACTAAAGTTCCGCAGCGCTTCTTCCACAGGCTGTCCATATTCCATGCGTGCACAGATAATGTTTAACTCGGAGATCATATCACTGCTTCCCTCCGGGTCGAGCATACGTAAATCCTGAACCGCCTCTCGGAATGCATTCTCCACCGAACGCCCAGCTGAAAGGGAGGAAGACAGCGAAAATAACGTCTGCTTAAATTGTAAATTCAGTGCATTTCGACGTCTTTTCAGTAGATAGTTACGCAGCATATGCGGGGCATAAGCTCCGCCAGGCATAAGCAGCAACGACAGCAGCCAATGATGATAAAAAAGATATCCAATTCCATACATCAGCAGTCCACCTGCAGTAAGGGTCAGAATCCTCTGCAGCAAGGTCAATTCGTATACCTTATAATCTGGTAATAACGAAGGACCGTCAGGATCCGCTTCTACAGGCTTTGCAGCAACAAATTTAAACTTAAGCATGTCCTCCCCCCCTTCTGGAATTTTGAATCTCTATTGAGCCAATGGATAGGAGTTTACACCAGCCATCCTAAGTTTCGTTGTATGCAACAATGGGTTACCACAGGGAAGCAGCCCCCCTTGCACCCTTCCCTCTCGTTCACCAGCTTCTTGAAATTCATATAAGGGATTCAAGATCACTTCCCCGTCTTTCAACCCCGCAACCTCACTGATCTCCATCACCCGCCTGGAACGATCACGGAGACGTGATAAGTGTACGAAGATATCAATTGCCGATGAAATTTGCTGGCGAACAATAGCTACCGGAAGCTCCGCAGCACTTAGCACCATCGTCTCCAGTCGACTGACCATATCGTGTGCGCTGTTACTATGGCCGGAAGACAAGCTTCCATCGTGTCCGGTGTTCATAGCCTGCAGCATATCGAGACATTCCGCTCCCCGTACCTCCCCCACAACAATCCGGTTAGGGCGCATTCGCAGAGAAGAACGAATCAAATCTCGGATGGAAATCTCCCCTCTACCTTCCGTGTTAGCATTCCTAGTCTCCAGTGAAACAAGGTTCGGCACGGTTACAATCTGCAGTTCAGCGGAATCCTCTATCGTAATGACCCTCTCCTGTGGGGGGATATACTGAGATAATGCATTAAGAAAAGTAGTCTTTCCAGAGCCTGTCCCGCCACTAATAAAAATATTGTATTTAGCAGCCACTAAAATTTGCAGCAACTCTGCGGCTTCCAAGCTTAAAGCTTCACGACGGACTAAATCCTGCATCGTCATCGGTGTTTCAGGAAATTTCCGAATGGTCATCGCCGGGCCTTTCAGAGCTACTGGCGGAAGCACGATATTTACACGCGATCCGTCTTTTAGCCGAGCGTCAACGATAGGAGAAGAATCATTTACAACCCGGTTCACACCGGATACAACCGTTTGGATAATATCCTCCAACCTGCTACTGGACTCAAATTCCAAATGGAGACGACGAATCTGCCCCTCCTCTTCTACAAAAATCTCAGTATGGCTGTTAATCATAATCTCAGTGATCGCCGGATTATCCACTAAGGGCTGGAGTACATCCAATCCTCGAAAAGAATCGAACAATCTCTTCACGAGCTCATGTTTCTCCTGTGCTGTTAAATAACGCAGATTTTCGCTGTCCAAAATTGTCCTTTCAATATATTGGGTGAGTTCACGATTTCCAACTGCAGAAGTAACATCTAATCCTGCCCGGATGTCACTGCGAAGTGCCTTAAACATTTCCTCATTCATGTAAACCCTTACCAGTGAATACTTGCGGAAGCGACGGTTCTATAATCTGCTTGCACAGCTGTAAGATCTCCTTTTGGAATTGTGGTGAGTTCAGAAAAAGCTCCTCACGGTGCTGCAGCGTCCAAGATGGGATATACGGAAGTACACCTTCAACGGTAATTCCTTCCGGAGGTGTCCACACCTCTAAACCCTCTGCGGCAAAATTCACGGCAAATCTACTTTTGTCCATCACTTGGCTGGGCATACCAGAATTAGGAGCATTGCAATGGGATAGCCATCTCATGGTCTTATGAATGCTTACCTCGTCATTTCTAACTACCCACAATAGAATTCCGCATTTATGTAACACAGCTTTGGCACGTTCTTCTTCAATACTGCCGGTATCTATTATAACTACGTCAAAATTTCTTTCCGCAACCAACAGCGCCAACAAATCTAGCGTATCCTGCGTAGTCATCTGCAGCATTTCTTTTACATTAATAATTGGCCTAAAAGCAGCACTTCGAAGGTGATCATACCTAATCACGTATTGCCCCAAATCAATCGTATCGGCTCCGCCCTTATCCCGGCTGGCTTTGATTTCATAAAGGAGCCGCTCTAGTCCAGGCGTATTTCCTGCAGGGGGCCGTAAAAATAATCCACTGCTGTCCACACTTTCAAGATTCAAATAAAAGACCGAAAGCCCCAATTCACCTAGCTGCTTAGCCATATTCATAGCTACTGTGGTTTTGCCCGTGTTCCCGCTTGAGGAGACGATACCGAGCAGCAGCGTTTCATCTAATACAGAGGAACCTCTAGCTCGTTTCACTTCACATAGTTGAATAAATGCTCCCAGCAGAGAAGGCAGTGCCTGATATTTCGCAATCATGATGCCTCCAGCCAGGCTTTTAGAACTCCTGCTAAGATAAGCTCCCTCCTCACTCAAAACTGCCCAAGGCACCTTAGTTCTTCCCTCCACAAGCCAAGCCTCGATAAAAGTAACGTCACCTACAACAGCATCCGGCATATCCTCTCCCCTCATAAAATCGATAAAAGCATCCAGCCGACTAAAAGCCGTGATTCGCAGCATTTCTCCATACTCACTATGATGAAGATAGTGTAGCAATGGTTCGATATATTGGCTTTCACGCACTGCGAGTACAATCCTTGCCGCCATAAAACCTCTCTCCTTTCGCAAGAAATTTATAAATATTGTCAAAAAAAAGACAGCAAAAAAGCACCGACAATAACCGTGGATACGGTACATTGAACGGTGCTTCCGTTACTATCCCTTTAATTTACAGCTATAGTAGCATATATATAAGAAGGCAGCAATAAGTTTTTTCGCACATCAAGTGGTTTTTAGACTCTCATCGTATCTTCACGCCAATTCTTGATGGCAGACCGGATATCGGCAGGACTAAGCTTTTCCTTCACCGCCCGCTGACATAGTGCCGGAAACTCTTCATCTCCTGCATACCGAAGCGCAATAATCTGAGCTAATTCAAGCTCTGAATTTAATACTTCACCTGTCAATCGGAAATACCGGAACTGCTCCTCTACCCTCACTACTCGATCCTGATTTTTTGTGGCATAAATTCGAATTCGAGTAATCGCAAATAACAGGCATAGAGATAAACCAAATAATAGCAAGGGCACTGTTAAAGCACCATCATCACGTAACACCTGAACGACATAAATTCCCGACCACACAAATATAATCAGCGCTAGCGGCATAGTTACAAAATGATAAGGCCAATCAAAACGCATAAAACCTTTAGGCTTCCCCTTGTTCATAATTCATCTCCATATTTATATGACTTGTATATTGCTTAAAGCTTAGTCTCTCCGGGAATAGCTACGACAAAAGGTTCATTATTCCCCCAGTACAGAGACTGTCCTGAAACTTTAGTAGTTCCATCCGCATTAACCATTCCATAAATAATCTGACTTCCCCAAACACTCGTATAAAAAGAGGCATAGGATGGAGCTAGAACAGGTGCTTTACCATATTCCTTCGCAACTGGGTAACCGAATATCGCGGTAAAATCTTTATTTGTAGCCTCCTTGGACATATCCAGATCAGCTTCCCAAACTACTTTTACAATATTATCCTTGATCTCATAATACTTTACGAAATGTCCATACAATATAAAATAACCATCAGATCTGCCTTCAGGAAAATAATACGTCATAGACAATGCTTCATTATCACCCGTCAATTTGGAGGGTTCTCTTTCTTCAACCGGGAATTGCAGAGCAGCTATGCGGGAAACAACTAAGTCATTACTATTATAATTCTGCACAAGTTTAGCATTGGCCCGTTCCTGAACCCAGACTGTATTCGTAGCAGCATCTACTGTTACTCTCGCTCCAAGAGCCTCCGCGATAAACCGCAGGGGTACCGCTACTCTTCCATCCACTATTTTGGCCGATACATCCAGTTGTACAGCATCCGAGTTCTTCCAAGCCGTCCGTGAGCCAACCGCAAGCTTAATCTTCATAGAATCTCTAGCAATCGTAGCTTGCTTGGTATTGGCATCCCATTGAATAGAAGTATTCTTGAATCTTTCAAAAGCCTTCAGCGGAACCAGCGTCTTCCCCGACACGATTTGCACACCAACATCCACACTTGAATTGTTCACCATAATGCGAAGCTTGGGGGCAGCTGAGACCGTACCGATCATACTTAAAGATAACAACATGACTATAAAAAACAGAAGCCCTTTCCGTTTCACTATTCGTTCACCCCTAGTCATAATATGAAAAAACTATACCCATTTATAGTTTCATTATAACATTCTCCCAAATTATGGATTACAAAAATCTCCGTTTGATCTCTGGGGTAGGGAGCATACACTGCTCATCACGTCCGAACCAACGATAGCGGTTCTTGGCTACATACCGATAAAGGGCATTGCGCAATGGGCGTGGTACTAAGATGAACACGTATGCGGCAGGCCAAGGAAATCTCAATTTACGGGCAATTCTTAGCACAGCGGCCGACTCTGTATAATACACTCCGTTCTCCAGTAAAATCACTGTGTTTAATTGTCCAGGCTGAAGTCCGGACTCTTTCATTAGCTTTGCCGCAATCTCATTCTGTAATGGTGCGAATAGAAATTTAGCGTCGGGGTCACGCGGGATAATGAAACGAACTACCCCCTGGCAAAGATGACACACTCCGTCTATCAACACGATAGACTTATCTTTCATAAGGTTCAGTTCCTCGTTCATGGCTCCCCCTCCGTCTTAAAGGCGTAAATTTCTGCTTTTTTGGGTAAACAAAAACGCGGGATAACCTCCCGCGCCATCAAGTGCCGTTCTTTAATTATTCTGCGATTGCTTTCTCAATCCATTGATCCCCGATCATTTGCCCTTCGAAATCAGCAGTGAATGCCTCCATGCATTTGCAGATGAAATCTTTGCGGCAAATTGGACATGGAGTTTTAAGCAGGCGGCTGATGTTCGTCATTTTCCATTCCGGAAACCGATGATAAAACGCGCGGCACTCCGTTCCATCAGCAAGCTTGATAATGAACTCGTACAATCCTTCCTTATCGTTGCTGCTGGCTTTGGTCACATTCGTAATATTCGGTCTGTAAGACATCTTCATCACCCATTATTTAAATTTTTGGTTGTAAATTGCACACGCAGGCACATTCTCAGATACTTAGACATATTAAAGAATTTTAAGGGTGATGTCAACCAAAGACGCCTAACACGGCAGCTATTTATTACTCTTTTATGATTTACGTCTCTATTTAGCCATTATTTCCATAAAATATATACAGATACATTTAATCGACAATCTTTAATTCAACCTCGATATTACCTCTGGTTGCTTTGGAGTAAGGACAGAATTCGTGAGCCTTCTTCGCCAGTTCCTCTGCTTTGTCGTGTTCAATCCCTGGCAGCTTCACATCCATTCTCACAGCAAGTCTAAAGCCTCCATCGCTGTCATCCTTCCCAATGGACACATTACAAGTTACCTCCACGTCATGGAGTTTCACGCCCTCTTTACGGGCGATATTCGCTAGTGCACTCTCGTAACACGCTCCATAACCAGCCGAGAATAGTTGCTCTGGATTGGTACCGGAACCTCCCGGCCCTCCAAGCTCTTTAGGCATGCTTAGATTATGCTTTAACACGCCATCCGAGGATTCAATGGAGCCTTCACGACCGCCATGGACTGTTGTAGTTGCTGTGTATAATGCTTTCATGAGTCATCTTCTCCTTCATCAAGCTGTATTGGTCATGCTCATACTTTATACTTTAAACAACAGGTATGATTTGAAACGATGATGAGGAATGATTCATAATACTTTCTTATTTGGCTCCAGACCATAAATAGTGTACAATTAAATTGTTAAAAACTTAAATTAGCTATGGAGGTGTCATCCATGAGTATTTATGATTTTGAGGTCAACACTCTTAAGGGTGAAGAGGAATCATTGTCAAAGTACAAGGGTAAAGTACTCCTGGTTGTGAATACTGCCAGCAAATGTGGATTTACTCCCCAGTATAAAGGTCTTCAGGAAGTGTACGAGAAATTCAAGGACCGCGGGTTTGAAGTTTTAGGATTTCCAAGCAATCAATTTGCTGGACAAGAGCCTGGCGAAAGTGATGAAATTGCGGAATACTGCGAGATTAATTATGGGGTAACCTTCCCTATGTTCGAGAAGATTGACGTAAAAGGCGATGAAGCACATCCATTATTCAAATACTTATCCAAGGAAGCCCCTGGTGTCTTAGGCTCAAAAAGTGTGAAATGGAACTTTACGAAGTTTCTGGTTGACCAAGATGGCCGTGTTCTAAAACGGTTTGCTCCTAAAACCACTCCACAGCAGATCGAATCCGATATCTCCAAGCTTTTAAAATAATTCATTAGAAAAAGGATACTCACCACATCACACAGCCCCCTGTTGTTATGCGGTAAAGTATCCTTTTTAACTAGAAAGAACGTCATAATATCGCTATATATCAGCACCCTTTAATCTCTTGGAATATTTTATAATATTGTTGAAATATTTTTGCTGGGAGGGACAATCGGTGACTGTTCAACTGCTTGATATACCCGAACTAAATGTTATTGGCTGGGCAAATGTAAACTCATCCGGGGAGCCATACGCGAATCTTTGGGAATATGTTTTTGGCGAGCTGGATATTGATACAAAATTTGATACTATACCCACAAAAGTTCAAAGCAGCGGTTGTTATCTCGGTCTATTTCAGAACCGTACATCCGTGCCTAGACTGTGGGAGCATACCGCATGGGATATTGATTTTTTCCTTTGTGTTGAAGTCGAGCAGTTAGATTGTATCCCTGAAGGCCTTGTTCATAAGAAACTTCCTGCGTCTACCTATGCTATATTTACTGCTAACGGATTCCCTCAGTTGGCTTTTCAACATACCTGGAATTATATATATAATGAATGGCTGCCGGATTCCGGTTATAAGTTCAACCCTGATGGAGTCTTTTACATCCAATACACGGAAAAGTCCGGTCCAGATGATGAAGGATTCGAAGCCAATCTATGCGTGCCGCTTGTAAAGAAGTAGGTTGTGTGATTGAGGATTGAACAAAAAAAGAAGCCTTGCATCGCAAGGCCTCTTTCTTCATTCTGTATGCGGTAGAGAGGACTCGAACCTCCACGGGTATACACCCACTACCCCCTCAAGATAGCGTGTCTGCCATTCCACCACTACCGCGCGG
Source organism: Paenibacillus sp. FSL E2-0190 (assembly GCF_037992965.1). Classification (NCBI taxonomy): domain Bacteria; kingdom Bacillati; phylum Bacillota; class Bacilli; order Caryophanales; family Paenibacillaceae; genus Paenibacillus; species Paenibacillus sp. FSL E2-0190. Next base: position 1,327,778 of record NZ_CP150306.1, on the reverse strand, counting down.
TGTGTTAAACATAGAACATAAATTTGTTTGAGGTCAACATTCATTATTATAAATGTACTTTTCTCAAAAGTAAAGATGCAGATTTTAAGATTCTTCGTCGACCATTTTCTGTTTACGATATTCAGCAAAAGCTATATATTCCTTGATAAAATTCTTTTCTGCTGGAAGTAATTCATCTACTCGGCTTTCCGATAGCTGAACATCACTCAAATCATAGTCTACGCCGCTCTCTCGTACAGTATCCGGTGTATCTTTGCCGAGAATGAGCCAGTCCAGACTAACATGAAAAAAATCACCGATCTCAATCAGCTTATGTGTTCCTGGAGTAGTCTTCCCCCGCTTCCAATCTCCCATATTACCTGTGCTGATATTTAACTGCTCACAGAATGATTTTTTGGTCAAACCTTTCTGCTTAATCAGGTATTCTATACGTTCGTATATGGTCTGCATCGGTGAATCGCCCTCCATCTAAAAATAAATTACTTATTTACGTAATTACCTATTGCAAAATAACGTAAAAAAGTATATAATTAGTATTGTTATGTATTATCCGATTATATCATATGGCTGGAGTGACGATAAGAGGCGACTCAGGTGACAAGTATCTGTAGAATACCGTCTGGCCCCCTTTGTTAACTTATCATCCTGAATGATCTCTAGGAGGGAGCGGTGACTTTTGTCAAAATGCTTATCATCTTCCATTATCCATTCACTTGAAGCTTTACCGCACAATGCGGTGGTAATCAACAGTCATGGGATTATCCAGTTCACCAACAGTAGGTGGAAGACCTTTAGTCATGAATATGGTCTTTCTACTAATAAGAAATGGATTGGCGCGTATTACTCAGAGCTCATGCAAGATGTGATTGTCGATCCCGATCAATGGGCCAAGCTTTATGAATCAGTGAAATATATACTCCGCAGAGAGCATCAGGTTTATACTTCCGAATTCTCCATACAAACCGCTAATAAAGGGAAACGAATCTTCCGTTTGGAGATCTACCCATTTCTCTCAGATCCGCACCCAGAAGCCACTTTTATAATTTCACTATATGATGTGGGCCCCTATAAAGAAGAACCTCTTCATCCGGAGATCATAAACCTCCGTTCAACCTTACCATCATCTTTTGAGCTAATCCCAATCTGTGCTTCCTGTAAATGTATTCGTAATCCCAAGGATGAATGGATCACCATTGAACATTTCTTAAAGCATCAGCTTTCTTTGCAATTCACTCATGATATCTGCCCAGACTGCATAAGACAGCTCTATCCCCAGTATGCTGGGGCTTTTAAGAGATGACCTGACGTCACTGAATTTCACTTCTAATCTTATAAAAAAAAGTAAGAAATCCTCTGCGAACAAAGGGTTTCTTACTTTTTATTTGTATGCGGTAGAGAGGACTCGAACCTCCACGGGTATACACCCACTACCCCCTCAAGATAGCGTGTCTGCCATTCCACCACTACCGCATAATATGACCCGTATGGGATTCGAACCCATGTTACCTCCGTGAAAGGGAGGTGTCTTAACCCCTTGACCAACGGGCCATGCTTTACAAGTTATTTTCTTGTCACAACAAAAATGAGTATATCAAACCATAAGAATTTTGACAAGCCTTTTTTTAAAAAAAGTTTAAACTAAAAGAAACGCGCACCAATAAAGGTACGCGCGTCTAATCACAACACTTATGGATTTACTTTTGCCTCAAAGGTTTGTACCCCATCTACAAACTTTAGCACCACAGCTGCTTTTACCGGGTCATGCGTTTCATTCATTGTGATTTTACCCGTGGCCAGTTGTAAATCCTTTGTCCCCGCCAGTGCATCCTTCAGCTTCTCAGGTTCTGTGGAATCCGCACGTGTAATCGCGTCTGCCACTAGTTTCACAGCATCATATCCAAGCGCAGCCATCCCATCTGGAACAAGATCACCGTTAGCTGCCTTGAAGGCATCTACGAACGATTTTACTTCTGGCGAGCTATCTTCAGGTGAATAGTGATTGGACATAAACGTATTGTTTAGGGCATCCGCTCCGGCAATCTCAGCCAGCTGAGGTGAATCCCAGCCATCCCCGCCCATAAACGGAACGGTGATCCCCATTTCGCGAGCTTGCTTTACGATTTTGCCGACCTCCTCATAATAGCCTGGAAGATAAATAACATCGGGATTAGCTTCTTTAATACGAGTTAATACGGCTTTAAAATCAGAATCTTTTTGTTGATAGGATTCTTCGCTTAAGATTGAGCCACCGTTCTTAGTAAACGTTGCTTTAAAGAAGGTCTGCAGCCCTTTGGAATAATCGCTTGAAGCATCCGTATAAATAACAGCCGTCTTCGCTTTAAGTGTATCCTTAGCAAAGTTAGCCATTACTTCGCCTTGGAAAGGATCAATAAATGAGGCCCGGAATACCCATTCGTTCAAATCTCCAGTACGTTCATCAACTGTTACTTTGGGATTGGTGGCTGAGGAGCTAACCAGCGGGATGCCTTTTTCTTGAGCAACGGGAACAATCCCGAGTGTATTCGTAGATGTAGTTGCACCTATAATAGCTACAACTTTATTGGTAGTAATCAGCTTTTGCGCTGCGCGTGTCGCCTCTTCCGACTTGGAGGCATTATCCGCTTCAATCAGTTCAAGTTTTTTGCCGAGTATTCCACCTGCGTCATTAATTTCTTTTACCGCCAGCTTTGCCCCTTTGAGTGCAGAATCACCGAAGGAAGCCTGGCCGCCTGTAAGCTCAAGGTCTGCTCCAATCTTGATGGTCCCTCCACCAGCATTCCCACCTTCAGCAGAAGTGTTGTCTGTCTTGTTCCCACAGCCTGCCAGCAATCCACCAGCCAGCAATGCAGTCAGCAATATGGCCCCGATTTTCTTCATCCTCTTCCAGCCTCCCAAAATAAATATTTTATAGGTTCTTTCTGTGATACTGTTGTGAACTAGCCGATGAATTAATGTCCCAGATAAGCCATTCTGATCTCTTCCGAATCTGCCAATTCCTTGGCATCTCCCTCAAGCACCACTCTGCCCGTCTCAAGAACGTAAGCCCGATGAGCAATTTTAAGCGCCTGATGGGCATTTTGTTCTACAAGAAGCACTGTTGTTCCAGAGGCATTTACTTCCTGGATGATCCGAAAAATATCCTGAACGAGCAATGGAGCAAGCCCCATCGAGGGTTCATCTAATAATAAAAGCTTGGGATGCCCCATCATCGCGCGCCCCATAGCAAGCATCTGCTGCTCCCCGCCGGATAATGTGCCGGCAAGCTGTTTTTTTCTTTCTAAAAGACGCGGGAAGGTGGAGTAAACCTTGGCAAAATCAGCAGCTAAGCTGCCTGAATCCTGTAAAAAAGCTCCTAGCTCCAGATTTTCTTCCACAGACATATTAGCAAATACACGCCTGCCTTCCGGACAATGAATAAGCCCCTGTTTTACGATGGACTGAACACTCTGATTCGTAATAGATTTATCCATGAAATCTATACTGCCTGTTTTGGGTTTCAGCAGTCCCGAAAGCGTCTTAAGCAACGTGGACTTGCCTGCTCCATTTGCGCCGATTAGAGTTACAATCTCGCCTTCTTTTACATTCATACTTAAATCCTTCAAGGCATGAATAGCCCCATAATATACATTGATCCCCTGTACGCTAAGCATGGTCCACTACGCCTCCTGTCCCAAATAGGCTTCTATGACTTTGGGATGATTCCGTATTTCAACGGGCGTACCTTCAGCAATCAACATTCCGCGATCCAGCACATAAATCCGGTCACACACCCCCATAACCAGGGACATATCGTGCTCGATAAGCAGGATCGTCAGCTCAAACTCTTCACGGATCCAGGCAATAAGATTCATTAGATCCCGAGTTTCATTCGGGTTCATCCCTGCGGCTGGTTCATCCAATAGCAAAAGCTTAGGTCCTGCTGCAAGCGCGCGCGCAATTTCCAAACGCCTTTGATTTCCATAGCTAAGATTCCCGGCACATTCATCACATTGATCGGCAAGATTAAATATTTTGAGAATATCCATAGCCTTTTGCGTAATTTCGTTTTCTTCTGCAAAATGCTTAGGCAGACGAAGCATGGAAGTGAACATCGAATGTCTGGCATGCTGGTGAAATGCGATCTTAACGTTATCCAGCACCGTCATAGAAGTAAATAGACGGATATTCTGAAATGTCCGCGCTGCCCCTTTTCGGTTAATCCGATAAGGCTTCATCCCGCCTACTGCCTGATTGCTGAGGATAATATCGCCACTGGAAGGCGGGTATACACCTGTCAGCAAGTTAAAAAGGGTTGTTTTTCCCGCGCCATTAGGTCCGATGAGCCCAATCAACTCGCCTTTATTAATATGGAGAGATACCTCGTTAAGCGCCTTAAGCCCGCCAAATGCACGACTTGCTTGTTGAACATCAAGAAGCACTTCCACTGTTGATGCTGTCACTTGGCTTGACCTCCTTTTTAGACCATTTCAAGAAAGAAAAACCCGTGCTGCCAAGCAGCCCTTTAGGCCGAAAAATCATCATCAGAATTAGAATCGCCGAGTAAATAATCATCCGCAGCTCCGGATATTCCTGAAGCACCGTGAAGAGCACCGTCAGTACAATCGCACCCACGATGGCCCCGCTTGTACTTCCTAGCCCACCTAACACTACCATGACTAGAATTTCGAATGATTTCAGAAAATTAAAGCTGCCAGGATTGATGACGTAGAACTTATGAGCAGAGAGACCACCAGCTATTCCCGCAAATAATGCTCCAAGTGAAAAAGCAATGACTTTGTACAAAGTTGTATTAATCCCCATCGCTTCAGCAGCAATTTCATTCTCCCGAATCGCTATACAAGCCCGGCCGTGAGTGGAACGTATAAAGTTATTGATCACAACAATCGTGACCAGTGTGAACAGAAACATAATCGTCCAAGTCGTTTGATTGGGGATGCCGCTAAGACCTGAAGCTCCGCCCACATATTCTGTATTGAGCAGGACAATCCGGATAATCTCACCAAATCCCAGCGTAGCAATCGCCAGATAGTCTCCATTCAGCCGCAAGGTCGGAATCCCGATAAGTACACCGAAAAATGCAGCAACCAGTCCAGAGATCACTAGCGCCAGCACGAATGGCATCTCAAAGTTCAAAGTTAAAATGGAAGAAACATAAGCACCAATAGACATAAATCCAGCATGCCCGATTGAGAATTGCCCCGTTATCCCATTAATCAGATTCAAAGACACCGCCAGCATGACATTTATACAAATTAGAATTAGCGTAGACTCCATGACATCATCAAATATTCCCGTTGTTAGAAGAACTTGAATGACGATATATAGCATGATAGAAAAGACAATGCCTATCCAAAATGACTTGTTTATCTTCTTCATAGGCATCTCCCTACACTTTCTCGCGGACATTTTTACCAAATAGCCCGGATGGTTTAAAGATAAGGATTAGGATGAGTACAGCAAATGCCACACCATCACGCCAAGAAGAGTATCCCAGAGAAGAAACCTCTGTCTCGACTGTGCCCAGCAGAAGTCCCCCTACCAGAGCACCAGGAATACTGCCAATGCCACCTAGAACCGCAGCCACAAAAGCTTTAAGCCCCGGAAGCACCCCCATCATCGGATCCACTGAATTATAAGTCATTCCGAAAATAACGCCTGCTGCTGCCGCAAGTGCAGATCCTATCGCGAAGGTGGCTGAAATGGTCCGATCTACATTAATCCCCATCAACCGTGCTGCTTCCATATCAAAAGAAACGGCCCGCATCGCTTTACCAATCTTTGTTCGGTGCACAATATACTGAAGGATGATCATCAAAATAACCGTCGTCCCCAAGATCATGATTTGATTGGAGTCCACCTGAATCGAGGAACCAAACAAGTTGTATTGCTGCTTATTAAGAATCTCCGGAAATCCTTTAGCCTGAGGACCAAGCACAAACACACCGCTGTATTCCAGCAAAAAAGAAACGCCAATTGCAGTAATCAACACAGCGATTCGCGAAGCTTTTCGTAGAGGTTTGTATGCTAGCCGTTCGATTGACATCCCCAGCAACGCACTGATTGTCATAGAAATCACCAATGAGATAAGTAAGACCAGTATCGGAGGAAGCCCTGCTGAAGCCAAGTACCTGGCACTGAACAATCCAATAAACGACCCAACCATAAACACATCCCCATGGGCGAAATTGATCAATTTAATAATCCCGTAAACCATGGTGTACCCAAGTGCGATCAGAGCATAGATGCTCCCTACAGAAATCCCGTTAATTAACTGTTGAATGAAATACTCCATCGCCGTCCCCCAATCCCCATATTTATTTTTAAAAACACCTTTCTTTAGCTTAAATTCATTTTCATCGTTTTATGTCACTTATATTAACACAGCACTATACATTCGTCAGTAAAATTTGTGGTTTTTACTATAATATTCAATATTTTATGTTATATTACATAACATTTTGAGTTAATCCTTTGGGATGTATATAGATAGAAAGTGGGTAAAGAGAAGAAAACAGGAGAATTATGGAGATTTTTAAAGTTTGATTTTCAGAGGGGGAGTCTTTGATTTTACCTACAGATTGCATTTAATGATAAATAATATAACATTTGTCTCTTTGGATATGTGTTTTTCGAGTTTATTATGAGTTACTGGTCAAGTTGTATCTCTATTTTTGCGCAAAAAAAAGCTCTGTCCCACACAATAATCGAGTGAGAGAAAGCTAATTAGGGTGGTCAGTTCCATTCTTTGCACTTCCGTCACGAGTCAATTACTCATCATTTTCTTTTTTAATTCTTTAATCTGCATCATATGATGTAGGTCATGCGATATAAAATCCTTTAAATAGAACTCAAAGGAAAACCTTCCGTCCACATATTTGCCTGAGTATTTTCCCTCCTCAAGACTACTTATACAATCTAATATTAAGTTACGATACTTCACAGTCAATTCTATTAATTCGTCTTTGGTTTTTGTTTTACCATATGTAACAGCATCATTATTGAATTGATCGAAATCAATAAGTTGAAGTGTTATCGCTTTATCGTATGCTATCGGTTCGATCATCGATTCATAGAAGTATTTATCCCATAACAAAATATGACTAACAACATCATGAATGGTCCATTTTCCTTCAGCGATGGGTGTTTTCCAATCTAAATCAATAATTTCTAGAACAAATCCATTCCATTCCTTAAACTGATTTAGCAAATCTGATCTGTTATTCATTGGCACATCTCCTTTTTTGGTAAACATCAAAATTCTAACAAAGTCTCTTTAATTCATTCCTATATAGTTCATAGTTCGCTTCATCGAAACATATAAAAACAATCTTATTTATTTCCGACTTATTATTTATAATATATTTTGAAACTTCATCTATAGCTATGCTACAAGCAAGATCTTTCGGAAAATTATATATTCCTGTACTTATATTAGGTATCGCAATACTTGTTACTTCATTAGATTCAGCTAATATTAATAAATTTTTATAGCAATTCCTTAACTTCTCTTCTTCGTTATTCTTTCCACTATTCCAAACAGGACCAACGGTATGAATAACAAATTTACATTTCAGATTTCCTCCTGTTGTTATTACCGCTTCTCCAACCTCACAACCTCCCCTTTGATTACGAATTTTCATGCAATCCTCTAATATCACTTTTCCACCAGCTCTATGGATAGCCCCATCTACTCCGCCTCCACCCATCAAGCTTGTGTTTGCTGCATTGACGATAGCATCAACATCTAATTTAGTTATATCTCCTTGAATCAACTGAATCATTGAGTTATTTATAATTACATCCATCTGAAATCCCCCCCGAAGTACAATGGTTGCGAACAAGCATCAAGTGCTGATTGACATTCAAGCGGCTTAAATCACCCTAGGAAACAGTCGTTTGCACTAGACTCGTGGGGTTGTCCACCTGGCTAACTCTTCTTCAAATCTTTACCTTCTATCGAACCAACACCTCGTGGTCCACAGCGTGAACGTATTGTTCGCAGATATCTAGTTTTTTCGGAGCTACTAATATGTTCTTCAGCATCCAGCTATTTTTTATATATGTAATCGATAAATCCTTGTCGTATCCTTTCGCCTTCAAACTTTCTTTCCAGTACTCGATCTTCTTTGTATAATAACTGCAAATCATCAAACATAGAATCCGCCTCATGATAATCATAATATGAGTGTATTACGAATTCATCGTCTTCCATTTGTTCAAACTGATTATCCCCCAAATCAACTCCATCGCCGACTCTAAAATCCTTTAGGGTTAAAAAATTCACAAATAATAATCCATTAGGTTTTAGAACGCGTTTCATTTCATTTATCGCTTTTTCCACATCTTGTTTTCTCATATGAAAAATAGAGTTATATGAATACACAAAACTCATCGACTCATCACTTAGTACCAACTGTCTCATGTCGCCTTGTTGTATATTTAGATTCTGTCCTCTTTCAGTTGCGAACTGACTAGCTCTTTTAATTTGTTCGTCATTCATCTCAATACCGTATGTACTGTATCCATAGTTTGCAAACAAACTTAGTGGAGGTGAATCCCCTCCCGCTCCGCAGTCTAATATGTTTTTTTCCATACCACTTTCATTGCATAATGCCAAAAATCTGTACAAGGGGATCTGCTTAAACAGTTCCATGTTGATTCCACTCCTTTGATCATGTGTAGTTATTGGATTCACTCATAGATCTTTCCCATATAAATTATTTGAGCACATCTCTTCCATGGGTTTTCAGGTTTACTTTATTGAATCCCCGCAGTTCCAAATGTCTCTTTAATAACTTTTTCGTATTCATCCCATTTAAAGCAAAAAGGGCCTATATCAATAGTCTTATTACCGGATTCTAATTTGAAATCTCTCCATATGATAAGATCCTCTTCTTTCTCAATAAATACGGATATAAAGCCACACTCTTCATCGCCACACCAGGGACAGACTAATATTGGGTACCTGTAGTACAAATATTCATGCATTTCGTTTAACAAAAAATAATTAATCATTTTCCTTTGATGCTCTTCACTACCCCACCCGAGGGAAGGAACCCTATCATATTTTTTTAACATTTGGTAAAGAGATCTACCATCAATTATTACGTCGGCAAAAATAGTATTTTTATTCCCCTCTTGATCCGGATCAAAACTATCATATCGGCTTGACGGTTTTGTTTGTATTTGATTTATTGTTTTCATGCTCCCTCCTTTAAACTCTTCACACTTATCAATTAAACATTCGATCCCTCCACACCATTCCCCTTCCAAAATATTGAATACACCGTTTCTCAGAATCGCATATAGCAACCGAAAAATAAATTCACACACAACAAAAAAGAGCTCCCAGAATGGAAGCTCTTCTTATGTAATTCAGAACGGAGAGAGTGGGATTCGAACCCACGCACCGCTTACGCAGTCTAACCCCTTAGCAGAGGGTCCCCTTATAGCCACTTGGGTATCTCTCCATGAAAATGGCTCCCCGAACAGGACTCGAACCTGTGACAACTCGATTAACAGTCGAGTGCTCTACCAACTGAGCTATCAGGGAACATTACAAGTGAACATGAATTAATTTATCATGATTTCAAGGTCTAGTCAAGCGGGCAAAATAATTTTTGTGATCGTTTTCAAATTTATGCTATTATTCGGCCGCTTGCTAGATTTTTTAAAGAGATTTCCATCCCTCTCCGTCTATAGATTACACCATTCTCCATCCTGCGGAAGCTGTACCCGATCCCCCAACGATTCCTTCTCTAAATGAGCTTTTAGCTTATCTCGGGTAACCAAACAATGGTTAATGGCGTCCATGTGCACAGCAATCACTTTAGTAGAAGGAGCATATTCACATAGGTCTACGACATCCTGCTCATTCATTGTAATATGGCATCCGCTTAAAAACTGCGCACCACCAGCATTCACAACGGTCACCTCAGGTTTAAAAACCTCCAATGCCATTCTCACCTTATCACACCAAATCGTATCCCCAGCCACATATAGAACAGGTTCGCCTTCCGCCTGAAACACAAACCCGGATACCTTACCCATAAGTTTACCAGTCACTCCAGTGCCATGCCGTCCATCAGTACGTGTTATAGTTATTCCATTAAACGTCAGTGAACCGCTAATTTCCGTGGTATGCTCAAACCCCTGCTTCGCTAATTTATCTCCATCTCCTTCCTGACATAATAGTGGTAGATCATGCGGCAACAAAGAAATGGCAGCAGCATCCCAATGATCCTGATGAAGATGTGTGACAAGAATTGCATTAGGACTCAGCCATTGTTCTACGGCTCCCGGCAAAGGAACGAGCGGATTGCGGCGATCATTTTCAGTATTAAAAATAGGCGGATTAGCACCCTGTTCACTCAACATAGGATCAATTAAAAATGTACTGCCACCATACTCTAGCCATAGGGTCGCGTTGCGGATATGCTGTATTTTCATCGGAAGCCCTTCTTTCTTTCAGTTATCTTCTGCTACAATTAATTATAGTTGGACCTTAAAACAGAATACATTGAGATTGGAAAAAGATTGGCCTGTTCTACTTTCACGCAGAAAGGATTTTAGATAATAATGAGTTCTTATTTTATAGATGATGTGGATTTTCGCATCCTGCAGCTTCTAATTGAAGATTCCACGATCAGTCACAAAGATATTGGGCAGCAAGTGCATATGACCGGTCAGGCTGTGGGCGCACGAATTCGCAAAATGCAGGACACCGGAGTGATTGAAGGCTACACGCTCCGCTGGAATCCGGATAAGGTTGGGGAGACTATTCATGCCTTTATTACTGTTTTTTTGGGTTCGAATACGGTTCACCCAGCCTTTCAGACATTCGCAAAGCAGCATGATAGTGTAAAAGAAATACATAGGGTCAGCGGAGAAGGCTGCTACTGGATACGTGTTCGTACCGGAAGCCAAAAGGAGTTGAATAGCTTTCTCGACGAACTGCTGAAGTTCGGAAATTACAGAGTCAATCTATCGATGGGAAAACTGAAATAAGTCTGTATCGGAATCGGATATGAAGCTACTATCGGACCCAGTTGACCTTATACTCAGCATAATCGCATATTTGGCATACTATCGGACCCCATTGCCTCTATTGGCACGAAAAACACCAAATATGAGCCTCTTTCGAACGAATAGCATCACTTGAGTCCGAAACCCTGCCCAAAAGGCTAAAAACTTGCCAATAGCGTCATTGGGGTCCGCAAGCCTCAGCCAATGATAGCTCGGCGATGTTGGTGTTGGTGTTTATGCAAGTGATTGGGTTACTCAAAGTCAATGAGCTTTCGCTTGCCCATAAGCTTTTATAGCAGGCCAGCCATCGTCAAAAACGCAGAGCAGCGATTCTCCAATAACCGGAGGATCGCTGCTCTGCTGTCTTTTTACTTATGCCATATTGTAGCTTCTACCGCGGTAGCTAATTCAATAATTCAGCTGCTCTAAGCAACCGTACAAGAATTACGGCGGCTTCTGCACGGCTAGTATCACTGCTAGGTGCAAAGCTGCCTGATGGTTGACCTTTCATAATGCCTTTTGCAACCAGGTCAGACACTGCTTCTTTAGCCCATGAGGAAATAGTTGAAGCGTCTGTGAAAACATCTGTAGCAACGATTGCTCTAGATCCTTCAGCTTTTAGATTCAGCAGCTTCATTGCTCTGGCTGCCATAACAGCCATTTGCTCCCGTGTAATAGGGGCGTTCGGACGGAAGGTTCCATCCTCATAGCCTTGAACCAGTCCTAAGGCTGCAGCAGCTCTGGCGTCCGCTGCATACCAAGATAAATCGGACACATCACTGAAGGTCTTCGTCGTGTTCGCAGCTACAAGACCTAACGATCGAATCAGCATAGCTGCGAACTCGGCACGACTGACAGATTTCTGAGGTGCAAAGGAATCTGTGGATTGTCCGGTCAAGATCAGTCGGCTGGCAAGTCCCTCAATCTCGTTTCTCGCCCAATGTGTAGCAATATCCCCAAAAGTCACAGGGTGCAGCGCAGCAACAAATACACCGCTCGCAATACTGCTCTTAACAGTAACCTTGGTCATCCCATTAACGGGCTCAAACAATGCAGGTACATAACGGAAGGAACCCGTCTGTTCATCGTAAATAAGGACTACACCTGTCTTCGCATCCAGTGCCTCCTTAAGCATAAATGTACGATCTACATAAGTGGTGCCGAACCCGCTTGCTGCTACAGAGGTTTTTCCATCCGTTACCTTTAGAGTGAAATTAGCTGGTATTCCTTGCACAGTAAAGCCTTGCTGCTTAGCTTTGGCAAACAGTTGTTCCAATCCTTTTCCGCTTAGCGAATTTACATTGAACTCCAGTGTGCCTGTCGACATTTGTGCGGCTTTGAGCACACTCTCCACAAGCTCTAACGGGAAGAGGTAGCTCATCCCTTCACTTTCAATAACAAGCACAGCTTTCGGGCTAAGTGCCGCCGCCTTACGTAAAGCATCTGCACTAAACCGGGCTGTGCCGTCACCGTTAGCTGATATCTCGATAACAGCTTGCCCAGCAGTCGCCTTAGCTTTTAGCAGCGCATCATGATTAGCTGCTGGCGTAGGTGCTGGTGTAGCGGTCGGTGTGCCGGTTTGAATAGGGTTCACTGACCCTGTAGGGTCTGTTGGACCAGGAGTACTTGTTGGTTCTGGAGTATTCGTTGGACTAGGAGTACTCGTCGGACCGGGAGTACTTGTTGGATCCACAGGATCGATCGGGTCTACAGGATCTGTCCCGCCAGGTGATAGCACCTCAATTGTATATCCCCTCTTATCGCTGCCCACAGTTACCGTGAAGTCTGTGATACCCGCTTTAATTCCATTAAGACTGTCGTTGGTAAATGTAGCAATCTCATTGCTCATAATATTTAGAGTAGCTTGTGCGGTAATATCTCTGCCTTCTTTATCTAGTACCTTAAGCGTAGCTGACTTACCCTGCTCTAATACCACAGGCCCGCTCTGTCCATCTGCTAGTTTGATAGAGAACGGTTTAATAGCTGAGGCTATTCCTTGATTTTGTTCTTTAATGCTTAAGTCAGGAGAGGCATTGGTCAGTAGGTTCATCCGTTCGCCACGAATAATCATGTTGTCGACCAGCAGACTCCCTTTCAGATTTTTCGTAACTTCTATACCGCTTGTACCTGCACCATCAAATACATTATTCGTCAGCACAACTCCATCAATGGAAGTGAGAGTATCTCCCTCTAGATCACCTTGAGCAATCAGCCCCGAATAAGTGCTGTCCAGTGCTGTATTGTTGCGAATGAGTACTTTTCCTTTCAGATCACTCTCACCAGCATAAAGCCATAACGCACCCAGATTCACGCCGTAACCGGAATCGTAACTGCCAGTTCTAAGCAAGGTATTTCGCTCCACAATCGTTGTTCCTTGGAATGGCTCGGCGGTGAAACGGGTGGACACTGCAATCCCGGCTCCATTAGTCACAGTGTCTTTTACCACGTTGTCCTGGACTTTGTTATCTTTCCCCCCAAAGACTACAATGTTATCCGCTAACCAAGGCAAGGATACCGTATTAAAACGTGCCGTGTTGTTATAGCTCGGTGTACGTTCCGTACCATTCACATCCGTCAACTTGCCGTCAGTAAACGACCACATTGCGATTCCATCATCCCCTGGATAGCGGATGTCACTTTGTTCCATCATGCTGTTGCCAGTCCCTACGGCAAAGTTAATTCCGTCTGCCATAAGATTGCGGATCCGCAGACCTGCCATGTACAGACCCTTCGTACGCGCCTTTTCACCCATCGGCTGAGTTAACCACAAGCCTGCTTTGGTATGTTCTATCCAAACGTTCTGTATAATCGAACCTTGGCCAAAAGCACCATGAAAAGCGTTGGTGATCGCTTCATCATCCCGTTCGTTAATGCCGCCTTCAATCATCAGATCGTAAACACCAACCTTACCGCCGTGACCATAAAACTTAGCTCCATTCAGAACCGTATACCACATGCCGGCACCACGTATTTCAGCGGTATCCAGATCCAGCAGACCCTCACCGACATTAAAGGTACCCGCCGGGAACCACACACCTTTACCTGTCGCATTCGCTTCGGCAAGGGCTGCCTTGAAGGCTGCGGTATCATCTCCCTCATCATTCGCTCCCGCTCCAAAATCCGTTACGGAAATAAATCCGTCCGGGCGAGCCAACTCAGGGGCAACCTGCTCCATATCCACCAGGTCAATGACGTAAGAAGCTGCGTTGTCTCCTGTTCCCTTCTCTAAGCGAATAGTTGCTCCGGCAGGAGCATCGCCGATCAGAGCATGGATTTCGTCAAAGAAGCGGTGTCCACTGCCTTGGCGAGGGTCATTTGACCATGGGTAGCTGCCATATTCCCAAGCATATTTGGATGTCAGCTTAAGCTGCTTCTTAACTCCATCCACATATAGAGTCAAGGTTTCTTCCGCACCAGCCCCATCTGGACTATCAGGAATAGAATATCGAAGAACGATGGAGTTAGCTGATTCTGCAAGCTTGAACTCTAGATAATCTCCCGTATTCTTTAAGGCCACCGCTTGTCGTCCAGAAGCCTCGGAAGCCATGCTGAGATATTTCCGCGACGAACCAATCAACGTTCCGTTTGTTGCCGCATCCTCAGCTTCATAGCTGATATATGGAACCGTTGCTCCACGGTATGTTTTGTTTACGCTGTTTTTTACGGTCAGGCTATCAAGGGTTACTTTACTCCAATCCACGTTGTCACTGCTTAGAGAAACCGTGTTGATGCCTGCACGAAGCTGCAGTTTTACCGCTACAGTCTTCCAAGAGGCAGACTTGCCAAGACTAACCTTGCCCCCTTCGTTTAATCCATTCACCTCTAGTGCCAGATCCGTTGCGGCAGCAGCGGTATTTTTGTATCGAATAACAGCATCGTATTCCCCAGCCTGCTGGGCGTTGACTGCAAACCGTATAACACGTTCCCCTTTGAATGCTTCTCCTCCTGCATAAATTGCATCAGCAGGGATAGGTAAGAAGCTCCAGAGCTCACTATCAGTTCCATTTGCAGCAGAACCAAGCTGAACAGCCGATGCGCTGTGAGAAAGAAGACCTGTTCCATTCGCACTTAGCAGAACAGCATAACCTAACTTCTCTTCCAGCTTCCATTGGGATCTTTCTGTATCTCCAGCAGCTAACAAGACCACTTGGCCCGATTCATTGAGTGAAAGATAATGTTGTGTCTGAACATTCATAATTCGTTTGCGTCCGTTTATCTCCTGCACCAGCCACTGGGATTGAGCCGCCACATCGGAAGCATCTGCATATAGGACAGCCCCCTCTTTTTCGGCCAATACTTTACCAGCCATGCCTTTCGGTACAATGGTTATGATGTTGGTATCATTTTGAACTGGAGTTGTTGTATTGTTATTGCGCAGTTCTCCAGATGGAGTAGTAAACTCCTGTGGAGCCGCCTCAAGTGTCCATAGTGCCGTACCCTCACTTTCTAGCAAAAGCGCACGTTCAGCATATCCTGTCTTATTGGCAATGTTTATTAATTCATCGTCGTATTCTCCAAAGAGACTACGAATGGTGTAATGTGTATAATCGGAAGCCAAGCTTACTTCCCAGGCGGATGCTCCGTCTACAGCAGGATCTGTACTACTGCTCTCCAAATATGAATAATCACCATTCAGCGTTAAAAAATGACCTGTTGCCCGGTTGGTGATCGTCTGTTTACCCTCCTGCACAGATACATTCCAGTGCGAAAATCCATTGTCTGCTGACGGCTGCCCGTACAGAACAACCCCATGCTCATTTTCGTATAAATACTCTCCACTGCTTGCATTCTTGAATCTTACAGGGTAATCAGGCAATGGCGGAGCAATCGCTTCAACCGCTTCAGCAGTAAAATGTGCACTGCTTTTTTCCGCTGTATCTGCAGCTTTACTGATTCGGAGAATTGGGTTGCCGTTATCATCCGGCGCACCATAGATATAGTGACCAGCCCATGAGCTCATAATGGTAGTCACACCGGACGCCTGCATATCAACCTTCCACTTAATGCTGGCCCATACATCGTACACTGTTTGCAAAGTCTGAACGCTAACTTTAGGATCAATCTCATCTACAGCCCCACCTATATGCTCAAGGGAGAGATAGCGTCCAGTGCCTTTATTTTTTATCTTCACCGATCCATTGCTGCCGGTTATTTCTTGCAGCTGCCAGACAAAGGAATCGTCATTCAAATCAAGTGGACCATAAGTAGCCTGGCCTACTGTTACATCCTCGTTCTCAGCAGCTAGAGGTGCAAGATTTTCGTTAGAGTGTGCAGATTCCAGGTCAGCATAGACAGCTTCAGTAACCGTCTTGGATTCTGGCAATTCCTCTAGTGCGGCTGAAGAAGTCAGCAAAGGACCATCCTTAAGATATTGATCTTCTCCATTTACAGCATCTAGCTGAAAACGGAACAAATCTTGTTTTTTCTCGGTGACCGGAACAAATCTCCACTGCGGACTGCCCCAACCTGGATTGATCACTCCGTACTCAGCATATTTAGTGAGGTTTTGAAGTGAAATATACTTCTCTGGGATTTTATTAGGTTCCTTGTCGAGAACGCTACTGATTACGTAGGTGTTGTTCCCAACATTTTTGCCTGTCCAGATGTATTCTCGTTCCACATGATTTCTGTCTGGAAGCTCTGTGACCTGAAGATGGCCATTTGGCATATTCATCGTGTTCATGTAATGGCCTGTTTTCTTGTTTTTGAACAGCTTGCGGCCGTTATATTTCTCCACGAGCCACTGATCGGAGCCGTCCTTCTGCATATTTCCATATTTTAAAAGACCATCAACACTCTCATACCAATAAAATGACTTCCAGCCATTCTGAATCCGGTAATAGGGCACTGTGCCGTCAGTCGGTGTGTTAGGATCTAAAAGCTGCCACTGAGCGCTCAAAGAAGTCGCATCCCCAATCGCACCCGCATGTTCTCCACCCAATGTAGACAAATAAATGCCTGTGCTTTCGAGATTCTGAAGCGTCTGGTAATCATCATAATCATCGGAATCATTAAAAATCCATTGATCCGACGGCTGACTTCCGCTAATCTGCAAGGCCTTTGCAGTACCTTCACTATAAGAAACATAATGATCGGTTGCCCCATTACGAATACGCTTATTGCCGTCATAATCTTCTATATACCATAGATAGTCAGAGGTGTTAGCGGCATCTGGTGTAATAATTCCATGCTTAAGCTCGCCGTTTGCGGATTCATATAAGAAATCTGTAGCCACTTGTGCATCCGTATAAGTTGCCAGACGTACAGGCTGTAATTCGGAAATAGGCACGATTCTCCACTGCGCGCTTGGATTAGAGGCTGAGCCCGGCCAGCTGTTAGATCGCACATTATTGTCATCGCTGAATTGTGGATTTAGCCATAATGGACTCCCCTCTTCAGTTAAAGCACTGTTACGAAGGGTAATGAAGCCCGTCCCATCAGGGCCTGGTGCATGCTCTTGGACCCATTCACTTAGCTTCACATGATCCATATCGACTTCCTGCGAAAAAACCCCAGCCCAGGTCACTTCATTTTGCTTAATATAATGACCTGTCGCACGGTTGCGAATCATTACTGTTCCGTCATCCGTCCCTGATTCAAGATACCACTGGGCCGCTTCATTGCTGACAGGCTGTTTACCGTAAAGAACATTCCCTTCACTTTCATACATTACCTGACCGGGGCGGAGACGACTCTCTAGCCGTACAGGTGCTGCATTTGGATCTATAAAAGCCCACTGCGGACTCTCAAACGTAACATTGATATCCGAGCTTACTTGCGCATAACCAAGCTGATTCTCCTCGTGGATAACCAATTTCCCCTCTGGCACAGTCGCACTTCGGATGATCATGTATCCATTGCGATTGGAAGTATCGATTAGCCACTGATCCGCAACACTTCCTGAACCTTGGCGTTCTGCCGCCTTAAGTGAATCCTCTTTGCCGTTGTTACCAGCCATTGTAATGTAATGGCCTGTCTTCACATTCTTGATTCGTGACAGCCCGTTCACCGTCTCAACCGTCCAATGCGCTGAAGCATCGGCTGGATTGGTCATGCCATAACGCACGATTCCTGCGGATGTCTCATATAAAAAGTTGTTTTTCCACTTATTCTTGATGAGTACCGTACCTGATGGAATTTGCTCAGCGCCTGTTCCTCCAACCCCTTCTGCTCCCACGGAACCACTACCGGTTCCCATTACAGGCAAGCTTGAAAAAATCAGCAGCAGCGCGAGCAGACCCGCCATTGCGGACCTGATTCGTTTCATACATGTGCCCCCTCTAATTAATATGGACTTCCTTTTCATATTAGTTTGGGAACGTTTACAAAACGATGTGCGATTTTATCCAGAAAAAGGTGTATTTGTACGGATATCCAATCCCTACAACCTTCATGAAGATTGACAAATCGGTTTAACGCGATGATAGTTAGTTTTAGCTACCCGCAAGGAGTAAACAAACGGAGGTACATATGAATTTCAAAATTGATTCGCCAAAAATAGCAGATCCAGACTCTCTTCTTCCTGAGCAAATATATTCGCTGCAAACCAAGGACGAATTCAGCTGTTGCAGCATCAGCGATACGGTTATTGATAATCAAGAGGCTAATAAGGTCAGCTTTGATCGCGTGATTTTTAAAAATGTAACGATTACGGAGTGCTCCCTAACTGGGATCGAGCTTATGGACGTGATATTTGATCGCTGTGATCTATCTAATGTGGATTTTACGAATGGCATTATTCATCGAACTGAATTTAGAAACTGCAAGCTCATTGGCACAGACTTTACAAGAGGCAGATTCCAGAATGTTCGTGTAGTAGATTGTATCGGGGATTTTGCTACGTTTCGATTCGCTAATCTGAAGCAGGTTTCTTTTGAGAACAGCTCATTAATGAGTTCCGACTACTATCAGTCAAATTTCCAAAAAATCAGCTTCAGCGAGTGTAATATGGATCAAGCCACATTGTCAGGATCAAAGCTTAATGGGATCGACCTTAGTGACTGCGAGTTCAGTGGCTTGATCGTGGATATCAAAGATTTAGAAGGATGCATCATTTCGCCTCAGCAAGCTGTTTCTTTTGTCGGATTATTAGGTTTGGTTATAAAATAAATAACTTCAACTTGCCCGAACATTTACCGCAGCGATAACGCTTAGGGTCTACTTTTCGCTTACGCGGATACTCCATGGCACAGGCACTGCATACAAGCTTATATCGATAGGGCAGCGGCTTCCGAGCTTTTGCACCCGGCAGTGTCTGACAGTAGCGGCTTCCGCCGACTTGCGCCAGCAGGCTT
Organism: Paenibacillus sp. FSL E2-0190; assembly: GCF_037992965.1. Taxonomy (NCBI): domain Bacteria; kingdom Bacillati; phylum Bacillota; class Bacilli; order Caryophanales; family Paenibacillaceae; genus Paenibacillus; species Paenibacillus sp. FSL E2-0190. The sequence continues at coordinate 1,308,459 of NZ_CP150306.1, read as the reverse complement.
TTGAAATCAGCGTCACGATGCATATACCCTCGCTTAGCCAAATGCAAATGATAATGGCAGAGCTCATGCTTTATAATCCGCTCCGTCTCTTCTCTGCCAAACATGGCAAGCTGATGGGGATTAATCTCTATATTATGGCTTTTGGTAAAATATCGGCCACCCGTTGAGGACAACCGGCTGTTAAAGCTGGCCTTATGCCTAAACGGCACGCCAAAGCTGTCCCGTGATACCTGCTCAATCCACAGCTGTAGCTCTTCGTTGCTCATAGTTTCCATAGCGTTCTATCACAAGTCCTTTCCACGGGAAATAAGATCTCTACTTGAATTGTAACTTGTGCATAGGCTAAACTGTCAAGAAGGAAGACAAGTACGGAGGGAGAATGAACAATGCCGAAAATGCGGTATGTAATTTTGCAGCAAAATCAAGAATTACAATTCGTGGAAATGCCTGAGGAATATGCGTACCAACTAAGTGCGCTCAATTTACGCCTGAACAAAGAAATCGACAAGCTGACAGCCGATAATGTTCCGGATCTGCCCTTAGCCATCGCCGAGTGCGATTCGCTGGATCTGTTACGTGAGGATTACTCCCTGGAGTCCGGTCTGGATTATATCAATAGATTGGAACAAGCCTTCGCCTCTGTTCAAGAGCAGAAGAACTACCCACTGATCTCCCTGCTTACTGAGATACGAGCACTACAGGCTCAATTGGAGCAGTGGTACGAAGAGGAAGCAGAAAGCCTACTGTAATCCGCACCTTTAGGCTTATTTCTCCATATTCTAACTTACGTAAGTTGTTAGAGGAGGGATTCGCTTGCCACAGTGGCTCTGCCATCAGCTAATGAAAGCTTATTACAAAAAAGACCGCCGTCAGATCAAGCTGCTGAATGAGTGCTGGTTCTTTTATCGTAATTCTGCGGAATCGAGTAATGAGATGAAGTTATAGCCTCGGATGATTAAGATCTAGGTCATATTTAAAGCAGCGGATATCGTCTTTTAAAAAGACGGTATCCGCTTTTGTTAAGAAAGGGGACTTATAATCATGATCAGTAGAACAAGACATATACAGCTGTCTCCGGAAAGTGAGACTGAGGAAGAGGATAATTATAATCTCTATGTCATAGTCACATTCCCTGACCGCTCCCGCTGGGCATCGGATTTCTACACCTTCAAGAACATCGAAGCGATCCGACAAGACTACATCCAAAGTGGTGCTTGTCTAAATGGGGCCTACTGGAGTGCACCTAATTATCTAACTGTCGTGGATCATATTGATCGCAAGCGAATTGAAGAAATCGTCGATTTATATATTTCGGAAGGTACATTCGAATACGCCTTTGAATACATAGGACAGGTCACGGAGCGGGATCTGAAGATTATCGATTATCCAGAAGGCTTTTTCAACCCTTTAGAAAAGCTTGAGCACAGATACGTTATGCGGCAGTTCGCTGCAATTGAGTTTATGCTGGAGAATGCTGCACCAGAAACTATAGCAGTAATAAAAAAGATCATCGCAGAGAAACAATAAGACTCCGCCTTAAGAATCAATCCTTATTAAAACTTAGGAAATACATATTTAACCAAAAAGAACAGAAAACCAAAAAATATAATAATGTAAGCAGCATATTTAATAAAGGTAGATGCGACAACGCTGGAATCCGATTTCCGTTGTACCTCCCTATGCTCCACTTCAACACTTCTATCCTTATAGCCCGGTTCCATCAGCAATCTCTCCTTTCGAATGTTCATCTTTGATAGCCTCCATTAACCCGAGGCTTTCAAGATTGAATCAAAATTCTAGATTGGATTAAAAAAAAGACCGGAATTCTCTTCAGCTTTTCGAGCTGAGAAATTCAGGTCTTCTTTCTACTTACCCTTTAACCGAACCCGCCGCAATTCCCTCAACGATACGGTTACTGAGGAACAGGAATGTAATCAGGATAGGCAAAATACTGATCATAAGCGTTGCCCCGATCGCACCCCAATCCGTCGTATATTGACCAATGAAGTTTTGCACCCCCACGGTCAGCGTCTTGTAAGAATCAGAACTAATAAATGTGTTTACAAAAATAAATTCGTTCCAGTTATAGATCATATTAATAATGGCTGTAGTCGCGATCACCGAGCTTGTCATAGGAAGTATAATTCTAAAAAACATTCTGTTCACGGAACAACCATCAATTACTGCAGCCTCTTCCACTTCGCGTGGCAGTGCGTAATAGAAACCCAGCAAAATCATAATCGTTATCGGCATGTTAAAAGCGACATAAGACAAAATAAGTGACAAAGGGTGATCCGTTAAGCCAATCTTATTGAATATACTAAATAACGGAATAAGCGTGGAGTGAACAGGAATCATCATCGCTACCATAAACAATCCCAGTACGAACGAGCTTCCCTTCCATTTCATCCTGGTAACTGCATACGTAACCAAGCTCCCGAAGATAACCGTTAACACCGTAGCCACGATGGTAATCCATACGCTATTGAAGAAATACACGTTGATGTTCCCTACATTCCAGACCTTCGCGTAATTCTCCCAATGAGGATTCATCGGCAACGATAGAGCAGGAAGGTTGAACACTTCCTGATTATTTTTTAATGAGAAAAACAGCAGCCATACAAGCGGAAACAATTGCAGAACAGCAACGGCAATCAACACGATATATAGCAATGAGTAGCCTAATTTACGTGTGATCTCCGCACCTGCGCCGCCTGGCTTTGGCCCGATTTCTAGCCTTCCTGCAGTTCCAGACATCATGAAGCGCCCCTCCTTATGAGTATTGGATCGAATCTTTCGTAGCAGTTAATTTGCGAATGACCCAAGTAATGACGAGACAGATGACGAGCAGGAAGAAACCAATTGCGCTCCCGTAGCCAAAATCATAAGCCCGAAAAGCCTGATGATACATATAAGACGCCATCACTTCACTAGAGCCATTAGGACCTCCATCCGTCATAACAAAGATTAAGTCAAAATACTTCAGAGAACCTACAACGGCCAGAACAATCGTAACTTTAATGACTTCCATTGCGAGTGGAAGCTTTATTTTCCAAGCGATTTGTAAGGCAGAGGCTCCGTCAATCTTTGCTGCCTCTTCCAGAGAGGTCGGGATATTCTTGAGTGCTGCGTAATAGATCAGAATATAGAAACCAGCATATTGCCACAGAATGGGAATAAATAAAGCAAACAAAACTAATGTAGGCTCTGCAAGCCATGCAGGAGGATTAGCAAAACCAATGGATACTAATAAGCTGTTCACAATTCCGTTCGTCGGATGATAAATTCTTAGCCAAAGCTGCGCAATCGCAACGGACGATAGCAGCATCGGAATCAGATATATTTTGCGAAACAAGTTAGCTCCCTTGATCCGGGCGGCTAATACCATAGCAATTGCCAAATAAATAATGAGACTTAGGGTAGAAAACAACGCTAACTGCAGAGAATGCCAAGCACTATTCCAGAAGGTTTGGTCTGTTAGCAAAGCTTTATAGTTATCAAATCCGATAAAAGTCAGAGCACCTATGCCATTCCATTTATTCAGTCCATAATAACCCGTTAGAACAATCGGAATATATACAATAGCCAGAATTAGAAGCAAGGCGGGAAATACATATAACGCGATTATTTTTTTGTTAGACATCACTTTATCCAAAGTGTCCGACTCCTTTCCTTCATAAACCGTTTGAGGAAAGGCTTATCCGGCATCACGCTGCCGGATAAGCTAATTGTCCCCTTCGCCTAGTTGTCGAAGCTTTAGTTGCCTTTGGAGATGGCCGCGTCATGCTCCTCGGAATACTTCTCTGGCGTCACCGCTTTGCCAAAAAGAGCCTGGATCATATTCAGATGCGTTTCTGCTGCATTGGCACGCATTTGAACATCTGCGAATAAAGTGATGCTGCTAGCTTTGTTCATTTCGTTAAACAAATCGATGTAGAGCTGTGGTAGATCCAGTGTGGCGGTGTCCACCTTCGTAGCTGGAATAACGCCTGCTCCAGTTACGGATTGCTCTCCCCATTTGGATACGAAATACTCGACGAATAATTTTGCTTCTTCTTTTACCTCAGAATTCTCAGCAACAAATAATCCTACACCTGGTCCACCTACCCAGCTGTTAATGTCTCCCTTCCCGCCTTCCACTGTCGGGAATTTGAAGAAACCAACACTATTACGGAATTCCAGTGGAATTTCTTCATTCGTTGTGAAGTTTGGCAGATCCCATGATCCCATCATGTACATTGCCGCCTTGCCATTTACGAACTCTGATTTTGCCTCTTCATTTGATAAACCGTTGAATCCCTTAACAAATGCATTGCTGTCTACAAGTGATTGGACCTCTGATGCCGCCTTTACTAATCCTTCATCCATAAATGAGCCTGATCCACTGATCGCACCTGCAAGTGCCTGTTGGCCTGCGATCCGATCAGCCAGATACATATACCAAAGCGATCCTGTCCAGCGATCCTTATTGCCGAGAGCAATCGGTGCAATGCCCCCATCAGATAGTGTTTTTACAACTTGCTTAAACTGATCGTAGGTTTGTGGAACCTCAAGATTATACTTTTCAAAAATAGCTTTATTGTAGTAGATAGGTGCGATGTTAAACTCAAGTGGAAGCGCATACGTTTTATCGTTAATAGCATAAGCCTCTGTAGTTCCTGCGACGAACTTGTCTTTTAATTCACCATTCAACAAGTCATCTACAGGTGCGAACAGATTTCCTTCAACGTAAGGCTGCAAAAAGCCAGCGGCCCAAGTTACCCCAACGTCTGGCAATTCGTTAGAAGCAGATAATACCTTCAACTTATTTTTGTATTGCTCGTTGTCCAGAACCTCTTGCTTGATTACAACATTGGGATGCTCTGTTTGATATTCTTTAATGATTTGATTAACAATTTTATTTTGTCCGGCAGAAACACCTTCTGGCCATAAATGCATGAAGTTAACGGTGACTTTGTCGCTTCCCCCATTTGCACTACCTTTAGATTCACCTGCATTGTTATCTTTTTGACCACAACCAGCTGTGACAAGAACGAGGCACATCGTTAAGAACAATTTTGTCCATTTTTTATTGCGCACGCTTACAACCCCTTTTCTATTGTTGTCTAGCGGCCTTGTAACCGCTTAACTAGATTGTAGCTTGGATCCCATGATGTCGTAAGGTCATAAGGATTGGGACTAATACCACTATTATTGGATTCTTTCCTCCGTGGTCATGACGTTCTGCCGGTATTGCCCTGGACTAACATTTTCGAGTGCACGAAATACCTTCACAAAATATTTGGCTGTTTGATAGCCTACTTGTTCCGCGATTTCAGCAATAGACAACCGTGTGCTCACCAGTAGTTCTTTGGCTCGTTGTACTCTCCTTCTCGTTACATATTCACTGTAAGTCAGTCCCGTCTGCTCTTTGAAAAGGACGCTGAAATAGCTGGCATTCATGTGTAATTGATCCGCTATATCACGCATGGATATCGATTCGTGAAGATGTTCGTCTAAGTATTGGAGTGCCTCACGCACTTGAGTGCTATACACTTTCTCCTGCTGTACCGTTTCCATAAGCTTGGGATCGATCAGCTTCTCCATTCGTTCGATTCGATAAATATCATCCTTGCGTTTCAATGCCAGTTCCACTGCTCGGACCAGCTTCGTTTTGTCGAGTGGCTTCAGTAAATATTCAACTACACCAAACTGCAAGGCTTTCTGTGCATAGTCAAATTCAGGATGGCCGGAGATCACAATAACCACTGGAGGATGAGGCATTTCGTTCAGCTTTTCAACTAATTCTAGCCCTCCAATCTCAGGCATGCGCACATCGGTAATAAGCAGATTAACTTCGTTATTTTGCAGCCATGCCAGTGCCTCAACACCGCTTGCTGCGGTTTCGATGCGATATTGACCGGATGACCAGGCTTCTAATGTTTTACGAACCCCTTCTCTTGTTCTCGGTTCATCATCTACGATGAGTATAGTTTTCACGTGTTTTTCCCCTCTCCAGGTTCATTCGGTATTTCAAAAGAGATGCTAGTTCCATAACCTTCTTCACTTCGTATTTCAAGCCCGTCCGTATTGTCTACGTAACTGAGTTTCAGTCTCCGCTCTATATTAGCAATACCAATCCCAGTCCCTTTGGAAGACCTCATGCTCCCCTTCTCCATGGTGTGATAGATAGACGATATCTTTGCTGCATCCATCCCTGGACCATCGTCAGTTACCGTAACCAATGTATATCCCGGACGACTTGAAGGTCTGACAATTAGCATGACTGTCCCCGGTCCAACCCTTTGCTCTACGCCATGAAGAATCGCATTTTCGACCAGAGGCTGGATTAACAGCTTCGGTAGCGGGACACTTCGGCAAGCTTCATCTGACTCAATCCGCCAGGATAACCTGTCGAGCATACGCATCTCCATAATCTTCAAATATCTTTCGGCATGGTCGAGCTCATCGCCGATAGTCACCCATTCATCATCATCAGTTCGATTGATGACATAACGAAAAAGCCCCGACATATCAACCACAATTTGAGCTAATTCCTCCTCACCTTTTTCATCGAGGGCCCAGTAGAATGCTTCTAATGTGTTAAATAGAAAGTGCGGATTGATTTGAGCCTGAAGTGCCTTTAATTCTGTGCGACTCTGGACGATCTCCTTCTGATAGACGACTTCAATTAGTTCATTCAGAGAGTGAACCATCTGGTTGTAAGTATTATTGAGCTCATTGATCTCCATAGTGGTAGAAGTGACTGAAATCGGTTTCAAGGTTCCAAATCGTGAACCGCGCATCACTTTTATCAAATTCAGTATGGGCCGTGTAATCATCGTGGATAAAATAAAAGTAAAGATGAGAAACAATAAACTGCCAACAACACCGGATACGATGATCGCTGTACGAAGGACAGATATCCCCTCTGTCGTATAGTCAACTGGAGTAAGGATTACTAGCCTCCAACCTGTTGCCTTGGACTGCTTCTGAATTACAATGTAGTCTTCTCCGCCAACCTCAACCTTTTCTCCTCCATGATCCAGTATCTTATTTGCATTGACATTTACGGAAAAATCGGAAGAAATTTGCCGTCCCGCTTCATCAAATAATCTCATTAATTCACGCGTTTCCGCCTGTGAGCTGTCCACCTCATCCGTAAGCTGGAAGTAACTTTTCTCAATTTGAACCATAATATAGCCAGCTTTCGTGAATGAATGATCAATCAGCCTAATATTACGAATCGCAATGACGATATCCGAATTCCGCGGGTCAAGTCCAAACCATACGAGACGTCCTTTGCCCTCGTCCACCCGGCTGATCCATTCTTCGGATACTCGATTGTTCAGGCTGGCGTCATCAACCGAAAGTAATTTCTGATAATCACCTGCATACAGCTCAATGGAACGAATCCCTGTCGCATACGCCTCATATTTACGTACTTCCTGCTGGATGGTTTGACGTTCGGCGAAGCTGATCGGCTTTCCTTCAGCCTCTTGAGCGAGCAATCGCTGAATGGAGGCGTTGGTTGCCACTTGCGCCGTCAACGTATTAATCTGCCGGATCAGTACATCCAATTTGCCCGTTGCCTGAACTGCAGTCTGTTCAATGTGCTTCTCCGCACTATTGCGTAATAGAACCGAAACTTGCCCGTACATAAAAAAACCAACCGTGGCTAGTACGATCACCATGACAAACATAAAACCCAGGAAAATTTGATTACGCAATGTGTTTAACTGTCCAAACCTCGTCAATCTTTACACTCCCTTCCGCCTGATAAACTTGATTCCTCATCAAAAAAGATGACCCTTAAATCTTCAGGAATCATCTGCAGCTCTAGTTATTTGTTAATTCAGCCTTTGGATTATATGATATCAGTGATTAGTTTCTGAGCCCATATCCATATCGCGTTTTAATTTATCCAAATCAACCAAAAAAAACAATATAGAATATATACTCGTGCCTACCAGAGTTGCACAAAAAAAAACCGTACCTCCGCTGACCCGGGTATACCGGAATAGCAGTGTACGGCTTGTATTTTTAAATGTGGAGGTTCTAATTAAAACTACGGTTGGACACCCAAGAACCCTGCAATTTACGCAGCATAATAATTTGTCCAGTATGGTAAGAATCGTGTAGGATAAGGCTCATTACTTCTTCCCCTGGCGCATGACCCGAACCGCCCCAATCATACGCGCCTTCTTCCAACGCTTCAATGATTTCTCTAAGAGCAGCATGCACGTCCTTCAGGTCTGCAACGGCTTTCGCCCATGCTTCTTCTCCTTCAGCTGTTACAGTAAAGGTATCATCGTTGCTTTCAGCATCGGGTTGTTTGGGCAACCCCTTTAGCTTTCGCAGCAAACGCACCTTATAATAAGTTAGATGGTTAACCGTTTCCCAGATAGAATTGGCCGCCCCACCCTCTGGCTTCCAGAGAGCCTGTTTGCTATCCACACCTTCCAGCGCATCGCTAAGCGGCGGAGCCCAATCCTCGATATCCATGCAATAATCCCAATTTTGGAGCAAGACCTCACTGATTTTATTTTGCATGTTCAACCTCCTAAAAATTTGTGTAAGCATAAACTTCATGGTGTAGCTTCAAAAAGAACTACTTCAAAGCGAACTAATATGTAACTACTTAAACCATAATATAGTGGTTACAAAAGAAATGTAGCATATTTCCAGATTGTATTCAAGTAACTAGCTAAACTTATTTTTAACTGTTACAATGATTTGTAATGAGCGTTGAATCGGAAAGGATGAACAGACCGTGTTGTGGGAGGATTTCATTAACAGCTACTGGCGGGATTGGCGAACAGGAGATAAGAATAAAGATCGGGACAGGCTCGATGAAGAAGAATGGGTTTTTAAATGGCTGAAGGAGTATTCTCTTTTAGAAACACAGATGCCGAACACGATAGAAATGGCGCAGCTTAAAAAGCTTCGCTCACTACTATGGAACTGGGTACAGGCTATTGTGCAAGGAAACTCGGTGTATGGAGAAATGCTTGAACAGCTCAATATCTATTTGGACAAGGGTCCTGTTACACGGCGAATTGTATGGAAAAGCGAGGAGCAAGCGGAAATAAAGCTGTTGCCACTCCATAGCGGTTGGGAACAGGTGATGGCGGAGATTGCGGCGTCTTTTGCCGAGGCATTGCTTGAAAAAGAACCCACCAGATTCCGCATCTGCGAGAATCCCGATTGCCTCTGGGTCTATTACGATGATACACGCAACCGTTCCAAGCGATACTGCGATGACAAAGCTTGTGGCAACCTTATGAAGGTGCGGCGCTTCCGGGCGCGGAAGAAGGCTGAGTCTGAGGGGGAATAGAGTCTATAGGCTAATAGTTTATATTAAAACTCTTATACTTAATGTAAGCTTGTTCCGTGTAGGAAGAATAAACTTGAGGTTATTAGCGCAGTGTGAATTACGTACATTTTTCACTCTCTATGAATCCATTAGAGCCTATGGTTAAGCTGGTAGTGAGGGAGGCGTGATCCAACCCACTGTCAGATCCCCCTCGTGATAGCTTTCAATGATAATTCCTTTATCCATATTTATAATCCATGTATCAAATCCAACAGCAATAACATCATTGAAGTTGTTTATAATATTATTTAAATTAGTTTCCACTACCGGAAGATTGATCTCATTCCACACAATAAAATAGTTATCACGCAATAAAATAGATTCTATGTCTTTCAATTCTTCCGGCGTCTTAAAGGATTTCTTTTGATCAATAGATTCCCAGTCAATCCGCGCCCACTGTGTGAAATTAACTATACTCTCCATCATAGATACAATCTCGGACGACTTTTCTAAACTATATATTCTTGTGTTGGGACCTAAAGCTTCGATACACTCACTGTAAAGAGAACCTAGTGGGTTTTCTATTTTCACTCTTTTTTTCAGTTGCTCCATACGTAATAGCCGTGCTTGTTTATCACTCACTTTCTCACAACCTTTAACTCATCCTATTTTTTAGCGAAAAAAACCTGGCCTTCTCTAGATAGTTTTGTGCACGGAGCTTTATGAACTCGTAAAATAACTGCATTTCATACACTTATTCCGCATCCAAAGGGGATCATCAGGACTTTAATTGTATTCTGTACACTTAAAAACTATAAAATGTGCCCATAGAGTAATAAATCACAAAAATAGATGTACGAAATACAGTTATATCCTTTGGCGGGTTATTTGCAGGATTATAGTTGTACAAAATACAGTTAAAAGCTTCTGCACATCGCTCTCCTTGGCTCTTAATCCCCAACAACCCCAATATCCCTCCACCCGATCATGATCTCTTCAGCAATCTCATTCCCAATCTTCACTTCTTTTGTCGCAACAGATTGCCCACCCACTTTGTGGTAGAAATGAATCGCGGGATTTCCTGTTACCACCCAAGTCATGAACGAGCTATAATTTTTCTCCAATAAATTCTGTGCTACGCTTCTTATGAGTTGCCTTCCAAGACCCCTTCCTTGCTGTTCCTTAAGCAAATAGAGTGCATATAGCTCCGCATCATAGAGATCAGAGAGATCTGACCCTCTTCGCGCTCCTCCATTTGCAAAACCAATAATCGTCCCAGCCCCATCTTCAGCCACATACATAACCTCGTCTTTATTGGGGTTTTCAAAATTCCGAATCCAGAGCTTTCTTCTTGCTTCCACGGTGATTTTATCGAGAAACTCGTCCGAAATTAGCCCTCTGTACGTGGTTTTCCAACTCGCAGCGTGGACAAAAGCGATCCCGTCTATTTCACTAGCTGTTGCTTCTCTAATCTTCAATTTATTTCCCCCTCAGATTTCCGATAAAAGCTTCAGCTAGTCCAAGATTGACAGTACTTGCTTATGAATAGTAACTATTTAAGGATTCTCTAAAGACATTAATGGGCTCTTTATAATCAATAGGTTTATATATAATAGTGTTCAACCACTTATTCCTCTCAAGCAAGCTGAAATCACTTTGAGCTACCGAATTGTATAGTGTTATTTCATTCATTGTTCCAAGTACACTTTTATTATTTGTACGGGATATAGTGATTTCTCCGGCCTCTAGTAAATACTGATTTATGAGCTGCTTCTTAAAACCCTCCTGCAATAAATACTCCTTAAGTTCTATTCTGAACTTTTCAACCAATTTATCAGCTTGACCACTTCTTATTCCATCCAATAATATACATAACCGGCTTGCATCATGTACAAATAAAATATGTTTTTTTCTGAGTTGCATAATATTCACATGCCAACTAAAAAAGGAGGAGATGTCTTCTACTTCTACTGGAGCTACTTTCATATCTTTTAATAATTTCTGAGTATATCTTAGTACTAACATCGCTGACACGCTCCTTTGTCTTCACCCTGCCTATTAGTCTCAATAGTCCTTCTACCTCAATTTACCCTTGCAGTGCCTTTCGCACGCTTAATATATATTTCGCCTGATCAAGTGGGTTCACGCCCCGGCGGGTGCGCTCAGCAGATACGTCTGGTGGACATTCTTCATAGCCGGCAAAAAAAGAAGTAAACGTGCTGCGCCCCTTCGTGTAGGAGCTTAAGCTGACAGGATAATCGAGTGACGTTGCCAGCGGCAGACGTCCTTCGATTATCATCCGTTCGCCTTGCAGCACGGGAGGCTCGAACGTGCCGCGCATCTGCACGAGGTCGTTCATCACCCGGCCGCCATTCTCCTCAGGGACCACGATGCGAACCTGCAGAATCGGCTCCAGAAGCTTAGTGCCTACCCGAGCGAGTCCGTCCATAATTCCCATCGGAGTCGCCACAGCAAAATCCAGCGGATGGGTATGCCATACATGATGCTGTCCCTCGGTCAAGGTCACTTTAAGGTCGGTAACCTCCCAGCCATACAAACCCTGCTGCAAGGCTTCCGGTACACGGCGTGCGGTTTCGCTCTGGTATTGCGGCAGCAGATCGGAACTCCGCACTATCGAATCATAGACTAAACCACTGCCCGGAGGTCCAGGCTCAATCTGAAAGCGTAGAATCGCCCAGCACGGTTTCGGCATCGTGTAAGCGATAAAACCTTCGCCGGCACGGGCTGGCGTTTCTTTATAAATGACAGAAGGCTGACCGAAGGTCACCTTCAGCGCATATCGCTCCTCCAGAACACTGTTCAGAATCTCCAGCTGAATCGGTCCCATTACTTTGATATGCAGCTCCCGCTCATCCTGCAGCCACTGTGCATCCAAAAGCGGATCTTCATCCGCCAGCTCCTGCAGCGCCCCGATAACCTTATGGTCATCCATATCTGGCTCCCAGAATACACGCACCGTTAGCAGCGGTACAGCCAGCTTCGCCTCCTCCGGAATGGCCCCCGGATGGCCGAGCACATCTCCGATGCGCACCCCGGAAAGACCATAGATAACAGCAATATCTCCCGCTTCAAGCGCTCCAACATCCTCGGTCCGACCACCTTCGACCTTGCGGATCTGGGTCACTTTCCCCTGAATATCCTGCGTATAATTCAACAGCGTATCGCGGTTACGGATCGTCCCTTCATAAAGGCGGACAAACGCCATCCGTCCCATACTTTTATCACGTTGAATATTGTATACGATGCCTGACACCGGACCCTCCACATTCCCACCAGCGCGCGGATAATACTCAACCATCGCATCCAGCAAGGCAGTAATCCCAAGCCCCTTGGCGGCGACGCCATAAACCATCGGAAAAAAGCGACCTGATGAGGAGGCTGTTTTCATATATTTTTTCCATTCAGCCAAATCAATCGGACTACCAGACATATACTTCTCCAACAGCTCTTCGTCCCGTTCAGCTAAAGCCTCTAATAATTCTGTTCGCTTGTTAGCATCAGCTTCATTCTCCCATAAATCTCTTGCTCCTATGTACTCCTTCTCTTTGCCGATGGGTTGCTGAACTGGAATAATATCACTAGACAAATAATTTCGCGCCTCTGCCAGCACAGCTTCAGGGTCAGCACCTACACGATCCATTTTGTTCACAAAAATAAGTGTGGGGATTCCCAGCTTGCGCAGCGCGTTCCAGATCATCTCGCTTTGGGCCTGCACACCCTCCACGGCTGAAAGAACAAGCACCGCACAATCCATCACCCGCAAAGACCGCTCAACTTCGGACAGAAAATCGACGTGCCCCGGGGTATCGACCAGATTAATCTGCACACCTTTCCAAGCAAAAGAAGCCAATGCCGCCCGTACGGAGATCCCCCGCTGCCGCTCCACATCCATAGAATCCGTCAATGCCGTCCCCGTATCTACGCTGCCAAGCGCTCGAATGCGACCGCTTTCATACAAAATATGCTCCGTTGTTGTTGTCTTCCCGGCGTCCACATGGGCAAATATCCCCACATTAATCCGTTCTGCTCCCTGCTGCTGAATCATCTATAGTTCCCCTATCATGAGCTAGATTTATCTAAATTTATCTGAATTTATATTATTTACATCCTTATGTTCCATAGTAATATATCCATCCACGTTGTTCCACCCTCCAGTTCAAATGGTTAGATTCAGCTATGCCGGGTATGTAATTACTAATATAAGAAATTTAACGCCGAGGAGGAAATTCATCATGACAGATAAACGTTTACAGGATAAAGTTGCAGTGGTTACAGGTGCTGGTTCCGGTATTGGAAAAGCTACAGCGATACGGTTTGCCCAACAGGGAGCTAAGGTATATATGCTTGACCGCACTCCCGAGGATTCCTATGAAACTAAACGTGAGATTGAATCTATTGGCGGTACAGCAACAGTAATTGAATGCGATGTCTCCAATCCAGGTCTGGTCGAAGAAAGTATTCGTAAGGTTGGGGAGGCGGCCCAGAAGATTGATATTATTTTTGCCAATGCTGGCATTAATGGTACATGGTCTCCCATCGAAACACTAGAAATCGAAGATTGGGACCAGACACTGAATACCAACCTACGCAGCACCTTTGCCACAGTAAAATACGCCATCCCCCACATGAAAGAAAATGGCGGCAGCATCATTATCACCAGCTCCATTAACGGCAACCGAGTATTCTCGAACATTGGCGCTTCCGCTTACTCATCTTCCAAGGCAGGACAAGTTGCTTTTATGAAAATGGCTGCCCTAGAGCTGGCGCAATACGGCATCCGTGTAAATGCCATCTGTCCTGGATCAATCGATACACAAATTGGAGATAATACGTATAAAAGCGATGATCTTCAAGAAGTGAAGATTCCTGTGGAATTTCCGGAAGGTAATCATCCGCTGGAAAATGCACCGGGTAAGCCTGAGCAGGTTGCCAATCTGGTATTATTTCTCGCATCGGATGAATCTTTTCATGTGACGGGAACTGAAATTTATGTAGATGGTGCCGAATCGCTACTGCGTGGATAATATTTTACTTGAACCGTTATAATATTTTAAATTCTATGCAACATTTTGGTCTAATCTACCATCTAAGAGTATGGAGGTGACGCAAATGAAAAAACCATTATTCATAAATAACGCTAAAAAAATGACTATAGCCTGCGGCATTTTGGCAGCGAGTGTGTCTTTTGGGGCATCCGCTTTTGCTTTTTCAGATTTGAAAGGTGATCCTGCGGAAGCAAAAATCAACTCTTTGCATAAAGAGGGGATTATAAACGGAGTAGACAAAGATAAGTTTGCTCCTAAATCTAAAGTAAGCTTTGCGCAAGGGATACAATTCATCGTTGGGGGTCTGAATCTGACTCCGCAACCAGCGGCAGGTAGTAGTTCTTCCAAAGCCAGTGATTATTTTGATAAAGTGAACGACAAGGCCTGGTATGCTTCGGCTTTCCTGACTGCCAAGCAAAATGGCCTTTCACTCGACCGGACAGTGGATCCTAATGGAACTATCACCCGTGCTCAGTTCGCGCACTTATTGACGCAAGCGTTGCAAAGTAAAGGTAACTTCCCTGTTACGCTGATGTATGTAGACATTAAGGATGGCGATAAACTCTCTACGGAGGTTATAAATAGTCTCCAGATCCTGCTGAATACACATATTGCCACACTCGATAAGAACGGTAGTTTCCGGCCGAATGATGCTATTACCCGCTCTGAAGCAGCCGCTCTGATCTATGATGCAGCCGCTTTTGCTAAACGTGTAATTGTATCTAATGGCAGTCCCACTACTCCAACCTACGAAACAGAGGTTACGTTGACCAAAGCGGGTGAAGGCGTAAATAAAGCCACCCTTACCGTTAATAATCTACCTAACCCCGGGTATGGGCTGGTGATTGAGCGAATCGAATTTGGTAAAGACAATACAGCTGTGATTTACTTTAACGTGACTGCTCCTGAACCAGGGAAAATGTACGCGCAGGTGATCACAAAAGCATCTGTTGCCACTTATCTGCCAGATGGATACAAAGCTATCGCTCAACCTGTAACTGGCTCCGCCTCTTATTCGTCTAGCGCGGCACAATAATATAAATCGAACTTGAGGGTTTTAGAGTTAAGGGTCAGTCGCAGATGCGGTGAATATTTGGACTTCAGCTGCCGTTTATGACGGCTGAGATACGGAGAAGCTTATGCTTACGAAGATGGCTTTCCTGTGGAAAGCTATAGGGAGGGCATTATCACTCTTACAGTTCTAGAGTTCCCCTTCGCCTCTCTTCCTTTCCTCAGGTATCTAAGTTCATTTTTATAAGCTAATAAGGGATGCCTCAAAAGCCATCATATGGCTGCTGAAGCATCCCTTGTTTGTTGTTCCTTCGCCCTTTATCCCAACTCCAAACTCCAAACTCCGAATGATAAGGTAACGGATGCAGCCGCTATCGAACTACATAATTGCTATTGTATTAAAAAAACATCCAATATGGGCCTATTTCTAACGAATAGCTGCACTGGGCCCGAACTGTACTCCGATGGCAATAAATTTGCAAATAACGTCGCTGGGTTCGCAAACTAACTCAGGCAGAAATGCTGATTACTTGGCAGTGATGAACATCAGACTTCGAGCGATTAAGTCATATTCGTGTGCAAAGCTACTTGACGGGGATGAACATCAAACTTCGAGCGATTAGATCATATTTGCACGGACGTAGCTTCTATCGGACCCAGATGACCTTATTCGCAGAAAAATGCCAATTTCACGATACTATCGGACTCCACCGTCGCTATTGGCACAAAAAGCACCATAGATATGCCTTTTTCTAATAAATAGCTGCACTGGAGTCCGAAACTATGCCCTAATCGCTAAAAACACGCGAATAGCGTCATCTGGGTCCGTAATACTCAGCGTATATCAATGGATATGAAAATCCGCTGAAGCAGGTAGCCAAAAACAAAATACAAGTCAGCGATGCTCCAATGTTTGCGGTATGCGAACGTAGCAGATGGTGTGCAACCGCTAGGTGCAACAGTTAGGTGTGCAACAGTTAGGTGTGCAACAGTTAGGTGTGCAACAGTTAGGTGTGCAACAGTTAGGTGTGTAGCAGTTAGGTGTGCAGTAACTAGGTGTGCAACAGATGGATTTGCAGCGGATGGGGTTGCAGTAGCTATCGGACCCAGATGAACTTATTCGCAGTATAATCGCACATTTGGACTACTAAAGGACTCCATCGTCGCTATCGACACAAAAAGCACCATAGATATGCCTTTTTCTAATGAATAGCTGCACTGGAGTCCGAAACTATGCCCTAATCGCTAAAAACACGCGAATAGCGTCATCTGGGTCCGTAAGGATCAGCGTGTATCAACGGATATGAAAATCCACTGAAGCAGGTAGCCAAAAACAAAATACAAGTCAGCGATGCTCCAATGTTTGCGGTATGCGAACGTAGCAGATGGGTGTGTAGCAGTTAGGTATGCAGTAACTAGGTGTTCAGTAACTAGGTGTGCAACAGATGGATTTGCAGCGGATGGGATTGCAGTAGCTATCGGACCCAGATGACCTTATTCGCAGTATAATCGCACATTTGGACTACTAAAGGACTCCATCGTCGCTATCGGCACAAAAAGCACCATAAATGTGCCTTTTTGTAATGAATAGCTGCACTTGAGTCCGAAACTGTGCTCTTATCGCTAAAAACACGCGAATAGCGTCATCTGGGTCCGTAATACTCAGCGTATATCAATGGATATGAAAATCCGCTGAAGCAGGTAGCCAAAAACAAAATACAAGTCAGCGATGCTCCAATGTTTGCGGTATGCGAACGTAGCAGATGGGTGTGTAGCAGTTAGGTATGCAGTAACTAGGTGTTCAGCAGTTAGGTGTGCAGCAACTAGGTGTGCAGCAGTTAGGTGTGCAGCAACTAGGTGTGCAACAGATGGATTTGCAGCGGATGGGGTTGCAGTAGCTATCGGACCCAGATGAACTTATTCGCAGTATAATCGCACATTTGGACTACTAAAGGACTCCATCGTCGCTATCGGCACAAAAAGCACCATAAATGTGCCTTTTTGTAATGAATAGCTGCACTGGAGTCCGAAACTGTGCTCTAATCGCTAAAAACACGCGAATAGCGTCATTTGGGTCCGTAAGGATCAGCGTATACCAACGGACGTGAATAATAAGTTGAAGCAGGCAAACAGCGTCCATAATAGCGCCATCTGAGTCCGTAAGCTAAGGCGTCCATAATAGCATCATCTGGGTCCGTAAGCTAAGGCGTCCATAATAGCGTCATCTGGGTCCGTAAGCTAAGGCGTCCATTGATCATGAATAATGCCGACTAATGCATGGTCTTCTCCGATCTTTTCGAAGACTAGGCGCAGGCTGCGCCAATCCATACCCTCGACAGAAGGATCGATACCAGCAATATGATATTCAACGAAATCATATTGCTCCTTAGGATACACTTCGTTTAAGTTATTGATCGTCGTCCCTTGCCCAAGCCCCTTGTTCACAGCAATTTCGGCCTTCTGAATGAAGTCCGCATCATAAACAAACCGCTTGTAGTAATCTGCGAATGTCAGCTCGATTAAATCACCGGAGCCAGCAAATGTTCGCCAGACTCTTTTGGTAGAGTCATTCATTAATCCTTCTACTTCCTCCCGGGTGAATACAAGATCATTTTTTGTATCCACGTATGCATATGGAGAGAAACGTAGCCCTTTATCCCGATGTACCCATGCCGCTAATTGCTTCATATCCTTGTTTTTAATTGACCTTATAACCGTCGTCGCTGCTTCCTCAACTGATGGCGGTAATCCCTCTAGATCCTGCGGCTGCCCCGTACTTGATGTCTCAGTCTCCTGTGGTGATTCCGTAGTAGCCGCTGACTGTGCAGTTGATGTCTGCTCTGGCGTCTGCTTTTCCGTCTGCTCTGGTGCCTGCTCGGGTATCGGCTTTTGCGTCTGCACTGGCGTCTGCTCTTGTGAATGCTCTGGCGTCTGCTTCGGCTCCGTCCCTGCTTCTGGCGTTCCGCTACATGCTGTAAGCCATAACATTGCTGCTATCAGCGCCAGCCCACCGATTTTTTTTGCGAAGTACATAAGATCCCTCCTTAGCTTCGATCCTTCACTCTTTAGACTGATTTGAACAAATGAAGGTTGCAAGCTTATACTAAAACTATCAATCATACAACTCTTATGAGAGGGCGGGGTTACCATTCATTTAACAGAAAAACTTAAAAGCCTTCCCCTAACTCCCGGCGTTTATCTCATGAAGGATAATCTCGGTCATATTATATATGTTGGCAAGGCAAAACAGTTAAAACGGAGAGTCCAATCCTATTTTCAAAACTCAAAATCTCATTCCCCAAAGGTTAAGCAGCTTGTAAGAAATATTAAAGATCTGGAAATCATCCTTACGGATACCGAATTCGAAGCCTTTATGCTGGAATGCAAATTAATTAAAGAGATCAAACCCATGTACAATAAAAAAATGAAAAATCCGCAGGCTTATACCTATATCGTAATAGGAGCGAATGAAAAAATACGTTCGTTAGAGATTACGTATGATCCTGCGGTCAAAGAAGGCACTCAGGTTTTGGGTCCCTATACAAGCAGAAGCACGGTTGAACGGGCAGTACAAGGCATTAAAGAAAGCTCAAAAATCCTTTGCAGCAACCCTAGCTTTAAAAATTCCCTATGCCTAAACCATTCGCTTGGCCTATGCATAGGGATGTGTACAGGCGGAGATGCCGCTGTTCAATATAATAAAATTATTGATCGGGTCATTGACTTACTAAACGGCTCAGATTCCAGCATCCTCGAGGAAATGGAGCAGCGGATGGCAGTGGCCGCGGAGCACTATGACTTCGAAACCGCCGCCAAATACAGGGATTATATTGGAGCTGTCAGCTTCCTGATTCACAAAGAGAAGGTCATCGAATTCGCTCAAGAGAATCAGAATATTGCAGTTCTTGAGGCCATGAATGAACAGACGCTTAAACTCATTCTGCTCAAGGGCAACCGTATCCTGTCCCATACCAAGCTACAATATGATCAACCGGATATCACCCACCTGCAAGCGGCAATAAAGTCAGCGATTATGACCTCTTTTCACAGTGAACCCAATCAGACCCCGGCAGCGATCGGCCGCCATGAAATTGACGAAGCACAAATAATATACAGCTATTTAAAAAGCAGCTCCTGCAGCTACATCATCATTCAAGAGGATTGGCTTGCAGCTGAGCAACGTTCCAATATGGAGACTTCGGTAAATGAGCTGTTGCAGATTTTTTTAAATGCGCTTCCCTCTCATTCCTATAATTAAAAGGTACGGGTTGTAACTGCGGTGAATGTTTGGACTTCCGGCTGATTATATTAAACGGCGGCCTGCCTTTGCAGGCTGCATTTTTCGGTTTTGCTTCTTCAACAATCTTTTATAGCGTTTTTGAGTGTAAAGCACCTCACCCGCCTCCATTACCGTTTCCTTCGCCTCATTAACAACCAGCTTAGTTTCCTCCACACATTCCTTCATACGATTGATCTCCGATTTGAATCCCTCAGATCTGTCCTTCGCCTGCTCCAACGTGATCTGAATGTTTCCCTTCATCTCATCTATAGGTTCTTTCAACCCCTCTACTGATTGCTTAACTCCGTCAAGGGATTGCTTCAGGCCATTCACACTATTTTTTAATTCTTTCAATGGATTTCCCACATCTATCTCCTCCTAGTAATAAGCCATTAGTTCAACTGTTACTCTAAACTTACCCAAAGAGTGCACGTCCTTCACTTCTATAATGACAAAAAGGGTTCCAGCTGAAAATAATCAACAAGAAGCCAGTCCCCAATAATGGAGACTGGCTTCTTGTTGTCGTTCTTTGAGGATCACTGCGATCTGTCTACTTTACGCTTCCCGCCTCAACACGCGGCGGACGCATCGTCAAGCTGACCCGGCCCTTCTTCAGGTCAACCCCCATCACCCAGACGGTGACATTGTCTCCTACGGAGACAACGTCCATCGGGTGCTTCACAAAGCTGCCGCTGAGCTGGGAAATATGCACCAGCCCATCGTTTTTGATGCCGATATCGACGAATGCGCCGAAATCGATAACGTTGCGGACGGTTCCCTGCATTTCCATGCCAGGAACCAGGTCCTCGATCTTCAGCACATCGGTGCGGAAGATCGGCAGCGGCAGCTCCTCGCGCGGATCGCGGCCCGGACGCTGCAAGCTCTCCAGGATGTCGCGCAGCGTAGGCACGCCGACATCCAGCTTCACAGCCAGCTCCTCGGCATTTTGCACCTCAAGCTGTGAGGCTACTTCTTTGCTGCCAAGCTTATTCACATCGAGGCTTAGCTCACGGAACAAACGATCCACCACCGGATAGGACTCGGGGTGAATAGGCGTGCGGTCCAAGGTGTTGCCTCCACCTGGAATCCGCAGGAAGCCGATACATTGCTCATAGGACTTGGCACCTAGACGAGGTACCTTTTGCAGCTGCTTCCGAGTCGTGAACTTGCCGTTCTCTTCCCGGAATTTAACGATATTCTTAGCAATTGTTCCATTAACTCCTGCCACATAAGAAAGCAAGGCAGGAGATGCCGTGTTCACATCCACGCCAACATGGTTTACCGCTGATTCCACGACGGCTTTAAGACTCTCCTCCAGATGCTTTTGGGAGACGTCATGCTGGTACTGTCCCACACCAATAGCTTTCGGATCGATTTTCACCAGCTCCGCCAGCGGGTCTTGCACACGACGGGCGATAGAAGCCGCGCTGCGCTCCGCTACATCCAGATCCGGGAATTCCTCCTGCGCCAGCTTGGAAGCCGAATAGACACTCGCTCCCGCTTCATTAACGATCAGGTACGCCAGCTCTGGATTGCCAATCTCGGCAATCACTTCTGCTGTAAACTGCTCCGTTTCACGCGAGCCTGTACCATTGCCGATTACGATGAGCTGAATGCCGTACTTAGCAATCAACTCTTTGAACTTAGCAGCAGCTTCGAGCTTCTTGTTGTTCGGCGGCGTCGGATAGGTCACAGCTACCTCTAGCAGCTTACCTGTATCGTCTACAACAGCCAGCTTACAGCCAGTACGGTATGCAGGGTCAACACCCAGCACACAACGTCCCTTCACTGGCGGTTGCAGCAGAAGGCTACGTAGATTGCCAGAGAAGATCGAAATCGCCTGGTTCTCCCCACGTTCGGTCATCTCTCCACGAACTTCACGCTCTACAGAAGGAGCAATCAAACGTTTGTAGGCATCCTCAGTCACTGCTTCCAGCAGTTCCTTCACCGGGGATGGCCCTTTAATGATCTTCCGTGCGATATAGGCATGAATTTTATCAGTGACGACCTCAATGCCTACCTTTAATATATTTTCACGCTCACCACGGTTAATTGCTAGGATGCGGTGAGGTGGCATTTTGTGTACAGGTTCACGGTAACTATAGTAATTTTCGTATACAGATTCTTGTTCTGCATCCTTTGCTTCAGACACAAGAATACCTTGACTTGCTGTATACTGGCGAACCCAAGAGCGGATCGCAGGATCATCTGCTATGTTCTCGGCAATGATATCCAGTGCGCCTTGCAGCGCTTGGTCTGCGCTCTCTACTCCCTTTTCCACATCAATATATTTCGATGCTTCAGTCTGTGGATCCCCTTGTCTTTGCTGCTCCAAGATCCAGTTAGCAAGCGGCTCAAGTCCTTTTTCCTTCGCAACACTAGCCCGCGTCTTACGCTTTTGCTTGAAGGGACGATACAAGTCCTCTACTTCCTGAAGCTTGACCGCATTGATAATTTGCTCATGAAGCTCTTTGGTCAGCTTACCCTGCTCTTCAATATTGCGTATAACGTCTTTTTTACGTTCGCCTAGATTGCGAAGATAACCCAGCCGTTCTTCAATATCACGAAGCGCATTCTCGTCCAGCTCACCCGTCATTTCCTTCCGATATCTGGCGATGAACGGAATGGTATTTCCCTCATCCAGCAGTCCTACCGTAGTGCGTACCTGTTTCAGACTAATGTTCAATTCCTTGGCAATCGCTACGGTTATCAATTCCTGCTCCCGCTGTGCGTTTGCCTCATCCGTAATGACTTCCGTATTGCTGTTATCTACCGCCATTAGTATCCCTCTTCCCGTACACAATCTGCTTATACATATCTTGATCTCATAATTAAAATAGTATCACAGATTCGGCTCTGCACCAAAGACCAGCCCGAATAGCGCGCTTTGTACTGAACCGCTGTGCGATAAAGCGAGGCATGGTAGAGTGGTCAGAGCCCGGATTCGGCGATTACGCCCGCTGTCCCATTCCCCGTTTTCCGGAACTCAGTGACAATACAAAACACAAAGCCAGAACGAGCGCGGCTGCCCCATATGGGAAGTTAATACTAAGATCAAACAAATACCCTGCGACGATAGGCCCAGCAATATTTCCGAGACTTGTATAAGCTGAGTTCATTCCCGCTACGAAACCTTGCTGCGATTCTCCGGCCATCTTGGAAAGCTGTGTGCCTACTGCTGGACGCAGAATATCCATTGCAAAGAACACAATAAAGGTAACCGTAATAATCGCCCAAAAGCCGCTTACAAACAAGGTCAGCAGAATAAACAATGATGAGACTATAAGACAAGTGGAGATCACCTTGTTCTCCCCGAATTTATTCAAGATCCAGCCAAACGCGGACACCTGCACCACCGCACCTGCAATAGAACCAAAGGTAATTACAAAAGCGATATCCTTAGGTGTAAAGCCAAATTTATGGTCCACGAACAATCCGAACACCGTTTCATAATTAGCCAGCCCAAAAGCCATAACAAATACAATAATTAAGCCGAAAAAATACGGTTCGCGATAAGAACGCATCAGCTGCGTCAAGAAGCTTTCCTGATTATTTTTTGATAACGTCGCTTCCTTACGTTTCTCTTCAGATAGAGACTCAGGCAAAATTAAAACTGTAATTAGAGCTGCAACTCCAGCTGCACCCGCTGCACAGAAAAAGGGTACCCGCATTCCAAGCTCAGCAAGATAACCTCCAATCCCAGGACCAATAATAAAGCCGGTGGTAATGGCTGCATTAATTAGCCCCATTCCTTTAGCTCTCTCTTCAAAAGAAGTCGTGTCCGCTACATAAGCCATAACTGCCGGCATAATTAAAGCAGCTCCTGCACCACCAAGCAATCTCGAAACGAACAAGAGCCAGGGTACATTGGCCAGACCAAAAATCAGCTCCGATATCGCAAACACGATCAAACCTGCTACAATCACCTTTTTTCTACCGATTCTGTCGGATAATCTGCCGGCAAATGGCGATATTAATAATTGGGCAAGCGAGAAGGAGGCGACCAAGAGCCCGACAGTACTTCCGCTGATCCCAAGCTCATTCATGTAGGTTGGCATTATTGGGACTACTAGCCCAATTCCAGTAAAAGCCAGAAAAATATTAAGCATAACAAGCAGCATAGCGCCTCTGTTTCTAAGTAACAATGACATTGTATTAACCCTCCGTGTGTTTAAAGCCAAAACTTCGAATATTATGCATGTTAAGACCGACCATCCGGTCTAAATAATATTAAAAAAATAACCCTTCCTATTCCGGTGCCTTTGAGAAGCTTCAGCCTTCATGTTCCTGAATGTAAAGCTTCTTTTCATGCCCCTCGTTATCTTACCCCGTACGGATCCCTTGTAATAATAAATTTACTGCTTCCCGGTAATATTTTTTTATATCCTCCTGGGTCTTCTCATGAATCGAGAATTCAGAAACTCTTCCAATCCCTTCAAGCATGCCACTCACGATGATTACATAGTTCTCTAAGTCGCCCTTTACCAAATATCCCGTTTCAATACCTTCCTTCAAAAGATCACGACAAGCATGTGAGGCTGCTTCATAAAGAAGTGAAAGCCGCTTGCTAATCTCTTCCGGGTGGCATCTGCTTCTGGAGAATTCCTCGAGCGCATGAATCAATGGATTCTGAAAATCATTTGCGTAGTGTTCGGCTAACGCATAAAATCGTTCTTCGATCCCTACAATTTCCTGTTTCTTATCATCCCACGCTTGCAGCCATTCTAACGTATCCACTTCCACTACAAATAGAAAAAGCTCATCCTTGCTCGGAAAATGGTGATACAGACTGCCTTTACTGACATTCGAGGCTACACAAACTTCATTCATAGTTACGGCAGCATAACCCTTCTGTACAAACAGCTGCGTGGCCTTGCGCACAATTCTTTTTTTAGTTTCTTCTCCGTCTGAGCGTCCTTTGATTCTAAGCACCTCCTAAACCGACCGTACGGTCTAATAATATCAGATCATTTTCAAAAAGTGAAGACCTAACGATTCTTTATTTACTATACGCAAAAACGCATATTAAAAGACGCCCGGATTCGTACCCGAGCGCCAATCTCATGAGTTATCTATAACCTAGGGTGATTAAAAATCAATCAGACCAAGGCTGATTTGCAGCGATTCATCCACCTTTTTCATCGTTTCATCATCAAGGTGGGTGATCTTGTCAGTTAAGCGTTGTTTGTCAATCGTCCTAACCTGTTCCAGCAAAATAACAGAATCTCTGTCAAAGCCATGAGCAGCTGCGTCAATTTCCACATGTGTAGGTAACTTAGCCTTCTGGATTTGGGCTGTGATTGCAGCCACAATTACCGTCGGGCTAAAGCGATTGCCAATATCGTTCTGGATGACCAGAACTGGCCTTACTCCGCCTTGTTCAGAACCTACAACCGGCGAAAGATCAGCAAAAAAAACATCGCCACGTTTAACGATCAATGTCTACACCCCGCTTACTAAGCGGCCAAGAGTGCTGTCTGCATCTTCCTCCGCGAGGAAAGCCTCGCATGCCATGGTCAAGTTGATCTTAGCCATTTCCATGTAGCCGCGCTGCATGGACTCCCGGATGGAACGTTTCCTCCGTTCGCTCAAGTACAGCTTCATGGCCTGCCTAATCAATTCACTCCGGTTGGAATTCTCCAATTGAACAATTCCGTCCACTTCCTGCAAGAGATGATCGGGCAAGCTGATCATGATTCTTTTGGTGTTCTGCAAATTAGCCACCTTCTCTTCCACCCCCACAAACCTTCTGCCCTTGTGTTCCAGTGTTACAATATACAAGGAATTTTATACAAGGAATATATGCCGCCAGTATATCAAGTATGCTGCATCCCATTATAAACTAGAAATGGTGGTTCGTATAGGCTTTTAGTCACATCTCCTAATACGATACAATTCCTTCTATTTTCTCCCTTGTATAACATCACTGTCAAGAACTTTCAGTTTGTGAGCAGAGCATTTACTAATTTAGGAAGTGTGCCTTCACTTATATAAACGCGGGGCACCCGATGAGCCAACATGCAGATAACCTCGTAGTGAATTGTTCCAAGCTGGAGAGCCAACTCGTCTGCCGTGATCATCACGTCAGCTTGACGGCCGATGAGAACAACTTCTTCGCCTGCTTTAATTTGTTCCGCTTCTGCAGCGAAAGATTTGAGTGATACCATACACTGATCCATGCAGATTGTTCCGACGACAGGAACGCGGCTTCCACGTATTAGCACCTCCGCTTTGCCAGTTAGCATGCGGGAATATCCATCTGCGTACCCCACAGGTAGCGTTGCAATAATCTCCTCACTCTCTGTGATGTACCTAGTGCCGTAACTGACGCCCCAATCGGCAGGCAGGCTTTTGACATATACAACCTGCGTCTTCAGCGTCAATACCGGACGTAGTTCTACCAGTTGACGGTTCACCTCTGTGGAGGGATAAAATCCGTACAAGCTGATGCCTACACGCACCATGTTGCTGGATAAATAAGGTGAATCAATGGCCGTAGCGCTATTGCCCGTATGTATGATCGGGATCTGAATGTTCTGCTCCCGCAGCGTTTCCGCCACGCTCATGAACCGTCGATGCTGTTCCAGTGTATAGCTTTTGTCTTGTTCGTCTGCCTTGGCAAAATGGGTAAACATACCCTCCAGCTCCGCCTGCGCAACAGACTGCACTTCAGAGATAAATGCAGGTGCGTCAGCTGGTAAAAGACCCAGTCGTCCCATCCCGCTATCAATCTTGATATGCACCTTCAGCCGATGTTCCGGATCTATAGGAAGCTGTCTTATAGCTTCCAGTACCTCCGGTGTGAACAGTGTTACAGTTACATGGTTCTCCCAGGCAACGGCTATTCCTTCTGGGGAAGTGTAGCCAAGCACCAGTATAGGAATCAGTATTCCCGCCTGACGCAGCTCCAATGCTTCATCCAAAAAAGCCACACTAACATAATCTGCTCCGAGTCTTTCCAGCTCCCGTGTCACTTCCACTGCTCCATGGCCGTACGCATTTCCTTTGACGCATCCCATAAACTTTGTCTCTGCCGGCAAGTAGCGGCGAAAGGCTTCGTAATTGGCACGCAAATCATCCAGATTAATTTCGGCTACTGTCGGTCGATAGCTTGCTTGCACTTCAAGTCACCTTCTTACGTTGTAGTAAAACGTCATTGCTGCATTGCATTAATCATTGTCTTAGTACCAATGGTAATGCTACAGAAGGTGGCTGTCAATGTGTGCTGGAGCCCCGGCAAATAAAGAAAAGCGGATACTACGTTGTAGAGGAAAGAATCCCACAAAACGCAGTATCCGCCTACTTTTTATTATTTACCCGATTGTGCCTCCATAGAAGCGGCAATTTGCATCATTTCATTAGCAGGAAGATTGGCACTTGTAATTCGGTACTCTACTCCCTCAGACATCCAAGTCAATGTCTGCTGCTCATCCCCACTCAGAACTCCCCATGTAAAACCAAGGTCTTTCAGGGTTCCAGGCGCCAGTGCTACCGCACGGTCCAGTGGACGGGATTCCATAATAGTGTACTGATAAATCCCATCATATCGGATGAGAACAGCATGGTCTTTGTTCCCCTCCAATTTATGCGAGTCCTTAAACTCTACACCAGCTGGAATATAATCAGGTTCAATGATCCCAAAGTCTCCAAGCTCTGCAGCCACTGGTTGCTCAGCCGGTTCTTGGCCTTCAGGAGCTGTAATTGGATTACCATTCTCATCAACCTCAGCTACTGTGCTCTCTGCGGACTTACCCGAGGCCATGTTCTTTTCCATATCAAAAGAATCCTTGGTGAAATCCGTATCGAATTTGAAGGTGTCAAACTTCACGTTTACAACTACCTTCGCTTCAGAATCCGAGACTTGAACCTGTTTAGGTTCATAAGTCTTTTTATCAAGCCAAATCTTTTGCCGTACAAGGGCATTGCTTTGATAATTCGCGGCTACCTCGAACACATAGTTATCCCCATCTTCCACAAATTGGCGATTATTATCCGAAACTATGCCACGAACCAACGTCTGATACAGATAGACCTGCCCTTGATCATCCGGCCAATCGCTTTGGAAGCGGAAGCTCTTATTCATACTTGGTGTGAGTACGAATACTCCCTCATCATTACGAAGTACGATCTGCGTAATATCCTTCTGAACATTTGCCAAGCTGATCCGGTAGTAGGAAGGATTCTTGTACCATACCTCTACCTTATACTCCTGCGGCTGTTCCCCGGTATACAGGGTCATTGTGCCAGAACCTTGGTACGTTCCCTGCTTACTTTCCAACTTATCAGCTACATTGTTCAAATCCTTGACTACGGAAGCGGCATCCTTCTTCCCGCACCCCGTCATCACCAGGGCCACGCTCATAATGATCGCGAGTACCCATGTTATCCGGCGCATGACATCATCCCCTTAACCTGTTTTGAATGCATTGATTAGTACATGTCTATGAGGGACTTGGCCGCAATATGCAGACGGGCATGACAAGCGTGGGTCTTGGAGTATGGAATAGTTGCTTAATAGAAAAAGAATCCGCATCGGATGCGAATTCTTTTTAAAAAAATAAAAATTCTAATCGTTTAAAGTCGTATCTTTCCCTTCAACTTTTCACATAGGATTAAAATTCTCTTGTATTATTTCGGTATCAGGAGTTTTGGTCTCTCCCTTTGATTTTTCCCAGCAAAAGTTTGAATGAAATAAAAAACGTACTCGTTGTGTAAAAGTTAATAATTGAGGATATCCGAATTGTGTGTACTTTTCTTTTAATAAATTCTCTTTAGTGATTCTACAAAAATAAAACCCGGTTTCTGGAACATAGTCTAGTGAGGTATACTTATTCGTTATCCTTCCTAGTTTATTATTAATTTTCTCTAATACTTTCAAAATGATCCACGACAATCCAAATATACTTGTCAACATTACAATAATAATATAAATAAAATAAATACCATCTTTATAAGGATTTCCTGAAATTTTATAATTTCTCTGAATCCATTCTAAATAAAAAAAAATTGCAGCTCGTAACCAAGTAGGTACACTAAGAAAAATAAATGTGATAATACTTTTTTCTTTTATATCTTGGATCAATGTCTTACTCATTTTATTTTTATATTTCTTGAAGCTTGATTCATTGTATGACTTGAGTTCTCTAAATTCTTGATCTAAATCCCTAATTATTTTCTGTCTTAAATTAATCTGCTCATTAGTTAAATCTATATTTCGGGAATTTTCTAGAGTAGAAACTATCGATAATTTATTTATAACTTCCTTCCTTATATCAAAAATATTCTCTGAACTTCTGTGATATTGTTCAATTTCTAGTAATATCATAAAATCCTCAAATAAAGAAGAGGATAATAAATAACCATACTTCTCTATTATTGTTTCAGTTTCACTATCTATTAAATAACGCTGAAGTTCTTTACTTCTAGTTTTTTTTATCAAAGGATTATATACTTTTTCTAACTTATCAGTCACAGTTTTATGATAATTATTAGTCTCTTCATATTTACTTCTAGACAAGGTCAATAATAGATTTGTAATAAGTGTCAGTAGCCCTACCCCAGCAGCTATAGAAGCAGATAATAACGCAGTGTTTTTTATAAAAAAATCCATATCTCATCTCCTAAAAAACAAGTTACTTATTATTGTAGCAGCCTGTAATAAAATAAAATATGACTGAATAAGTTTTGCAATATTAATTATTCGTACAAAAAAAATCAATAAGAAGCCTTCAACCGACTTAGAATCAAATTTAGAACTTAATTTAGTCGCCGCCTGTAGTTCAAGCCAAAAAGCCCGCGCACAGCGCTGGCTCTATACTTCATCAGAAGTTGCAATATCATTATGTAGGGTGTTTTAACCATTCTCTTCAATTCTCGTTATCACTATGTACTGCTTTATTGTACTGATTAATTAATTCATCTAATCTCATGGACTGTCTGATCACATTTGGATGCGAAAGCCCTCCATGTTGCCTCTCCATCAAATAAAGTTTGTTTCTAGCACCCTCTATTCTCTTTTGGATAATTTCCTGATCATTCATTAACACTACCTCCCTAATGAAATATTCTAGAGGTATATGTCAAATTCTTAATTTTACATTGAAGTGCATTACTAGAATTCAAAAAAAGCGATTCCAGATTTAATCAGGGAACTCTCTTGATTGATATCTTCTATGAAACTATCACTACTAAGCACTGTCAATAACAAAGCAATTTTTCTTTTCATTGATTCTAAGCAGATTCTGGTACTCTTTCTGCGTTTCTAAAGATGCAATATGCCGAAGCTGCTCAAACATTCCGACACACTTAATTATACATGATTCGTTATTAATCCTTACAGAATTCTCTAAACTATCCATTATATATTTTATACTAAGCTCATATTTTCCTCTTCTTATATAATACAATGCTATTTCAGCCATAAAAAAAGTGTATCTGTCTTCGATAATTTGTCGATTATAACATTTAAGATTTCTCTGCTGATCTCTAAAATCTGATATTTCTGGCTCAAACCGCTGAAGAATATCATCCACATTAAAATCATAGTGATTGGCTGCCTGAAGGATTTTGAACAGGCCTGGAAGAGATTCTTCTTTTCTATCTTCAATATAGGTCACATATTCCGGAAGCATTGCTGCATCACCTTTTAAAATTTTCAGCAAAAAAATATTAGCCTGCGCCCAACCCATACATTGATTCATAAGTTGCAAAGCTTCCTCCGTATCCTCACGAATCCAGCTCATGTCCATGTAAAGGTTGATATAATACAATGCTCTATCATAATCTCCAAGCTCTCTGTAAACTACTGAACGTAACACATAAGAATATAAAATATATGAAAATAAGGGCATTGCAGGTTCCTTTTGTACCCCGTTTTTTCTGGCTCGCTCATTATTATAATTATATTGAATGGATGCTTTTTTGCCCAATTCCTTAGTCATTACCATTACCTTATCCCAATGCCTCAAAGCGCTATATGTATTCGCCAGAACCTTCAGTGCGTCAAGCTGATCAACTTCATCAAGCCGATTTACAAAGCCCTCAAACTGCACCGCTGCCCGCAAATTCACATCCTGATCGCCCCCTAGAGCAATCGTAAACAATCTGTATTGGCAAAAAGCCAGCCGCTCTGAATGCTGATACTTCTCACTCTCCGCCACACTCCGGTATAACAACGCTGCAGCTTCATATTTCCCTTGTGCAAAGAAATCTTCTGCTGTATCAAACAACGGGTGTGTATAAGATAGGCTGTCCATCATGATTCCAATCACCCGGCTTATACATTCCAGCTTATCTAGTTCAGCACAGCGATATAGAAAAGGTCGAAGACGTCTCCAATTGGGATTGGAATGTATAAAACACTCCTCCACATACATATCGTAAAAGCAGCCTTCCTCTAATCCCATACCTTTTGTAATCCGATCTAATTGCTGCATGGCTATAGGACGATTCCCATTCATAATGTTGCTAATCGTGCCTGAATTTACTTTAGATACCTCTGCGAATTGATTAATTGTTATTCCATTCTTCTTGAGGTAGTCCGCCAGTTCTGCACGAATGGTCATCTGCTTCATGATCAAAGCCACCTTTCGCCATCATGATTCATATATAGATCAATAGTATTTAAATAATAATATGTCTAATTATTCCAGTGGTCAAATACTTTTTTTGACTCAATTGATTATACATTTATTCAATTAGTGATGTATAAAATACAAATTAGCCGAATGTAAAAAACCACCAGAACACAAGGTGTATTAGACCTTTTCTGGTGGCTTTTCTAATGTTACTTCTATCCATCGTTATTCAATACATGCATTTAAATTCAACTAAGAACTAGGTTTAATCATCATGTCCAGCTTATTTATATAAGGGCCGAGCGCTTCAATTAACTTCTCTTGGTTTTGTATCTCCTCTTTCGAAAGCCGATCCATATGAACACTTCCATCTGCATCAAATACCTTGGCATCATAGCTTTGCAACTCATTTATTAATTGTTCGATCTCCGCAAACTCTTCTTTAGTAAGCCTCTGTTCTGCTTTTTCCAGCAAGCCATCCCAGAAAGTATCACGATCAACGACAGCCGACTTTGCCTTAGGGATTTCCGTTTCATTCATTTTCTCAAAATAAGGTTTAAGCTCAACCTGTAAATCGTTATATGCCTTTTGATCCTTCGCACTTAACTGTTCCAGATGAAAGACTCCTTCAGCATCGGCCATTTGCAGATTGTAAGCTCCCAATTCCTCTAGTAATGACATCAATTTTGTGAATTCCTCTTCGTTAAAACTTTGCTTTGCGCTCTGCAGTTTGGCTTCAAGCCTGTCATATTGTTGCTGGGTTACTCCAATCGTAGCAGCAGTTGCTTGTGAGCCATACAGGGTATCCGCCAAATAATTATATCCGGCATATGCTCCAGTAGGAATTAATAATGCAGCCGCCAAAATGCTTGCTACAAGCCATTTTTTCATTCTTCTTCCCCCTAACCTAGTCTCGGTCTGATTTAGTATTTGCTCCTTCAGTTCCGGTGGGGCACTTAGATTTCTCGCCTCTTCCTGCAGAACTGTCCGTAACTCTTCATTGAAATTCATGCAGGTCCTCCACCTTTCCCTTAAAAAGAGTATGATTTTCTGGCTTCTGACGAAGCTTATGCAGTGCAGCATGAATACGGGATTTCACCGTACCCAGAGGGATACCCAGTATCGCGGCACTTTCTTCCTGTGAATATTCATTTAAATAGTGCAGAATAATCACCTGCTTCAGCTTAAATGGAAGACGATCAACACTTGCTAGTAGACGGCGGTTAGCTAACCTGTCCACAACATCACTAGTGAAATCAGGTTCCATCCTTAGATCAGTCTGCTCTACTTTTTTGACCATTCGGAGATGCGTCCATCTCTTTCTTCGATAGGCATGAATTTGCCGCATAACCAGCCCCATAAGCCAAGGCCTAAAAGGACGATTGACGTCAAATTGCTCAAGCGACCGGTGCATCTGAATATAAATCTCCTGAACAACATCATCCATATCGGAGGTTTCGCGAACGAGAAAATGAACGGTCTGATACACATCCCGAATCGTTGCTTCATATAGTTCACTGTACGCTTCACGGCTGCCGGCTAGCGTAAGCGCAATGAGCTGAGAATATTCATTTGGATGTTTCATCCCTCTCAATCCCTCCTTCGGTCTTACACTATGTATTGGTAAATAGAGAATAAATCGTTCGATTTATTTTAAAAAAACAACCAGGCAGCGATTTTCCGGTTATTGGAGAATCGCTGCCTGGTGTTCTTACTCTGCAGCGGCTTATTGGAGTAGATGAAGTCGGCGGATGACCGCCGGCTTTGCTTGAACAGATTATGGGCGGTGGAAGCTGATCTTCAACTTTTCACACCCGCTTTGGCCGGACCCTGCCGAAATCTATGGGATAACTGCATTCTGTACACTTATTCCGTATGTAAAAGGGGTTACTCTGATTTTAAGTGTATTCTATACAATTAAAAAGCAGAGAAACTTCCTATAGTGGTGTAAATCGTGAAAATAAGTGTACGAAATACAATTATATCCATCGAAGCGTTGTTTCGCAGAAATATAGTTGTACGAAGTACAGCTATATCCTCCCAATCGTTGTTTGCATGTGCCCTCAATAAAACGAAAAAGGGGAGATCCATATGGATCATCCCCTTACCCGTATATACTGGAATAGTAACCGCCTATCTTTTCTAAAAAATCAGTCAGCGGATAGACTCAGCAACTTTGATCAAATCATTCTTGTCCAAGCTAGCTGATGTTACACCGTATAACACTTCATTGGCTTCCCAGTCCAACCCTTTTCCATTAACCAATACAGCATCAACTCCGTTAATCTTCACTTTTTCGATGGTGCCATCCGTCGACATCTCATAAGCCGTTTCGGAATCCGCGTGCCGCTGCTGCATCGAGATGATCTCATCGGTAGCTTCATTAACAAAATATAAATTAATATATTTGCTATGGATCACATCACCATTACTATCCTTATAAAACTCTGCACGATCAAAGGTATAACCCTCTGGTAAATACGCCGGTAAGCCCACATCAAAAATCGTATATTCGTTTAGCTTGCTAGAATCCCTCTCGATCAGCAATTCCGCTTTCTCTTGATCCCTCTCAGATTGCGTAACCAGTCTGCCGTCTTCCACTCCGACGATTTTTTCCCCATCAGCATTGTAGATATCACCTGCCTTTTGAGCAGCGTCGAGGGTCACAAGCGCATTTCCTTTGCTATCAAAAATCTTCCCCTTAAAGTCATCCGGAATCACGTTGGAATCCGCAGAAAATTCTACTTCATGGGCTACAATATGGCCTAAGTTTATCGTTTGCAATACTTTCATTAACAGCTCCTGCGCAAATGACGGCTGCACAAAAGTTACACTTAATACGCTAACCACTAGCAAAGTTGCCAGCATAACAGCAGGACGTCTTAATCTATGTTTTGTATGCAATCCTTTCTCCTCCTTTTGGCCGGCATACTTTCTCCGTGCCTTATTCAGAATGGCTGTTTTGTCAGAGCCCTCGCTGAGATCTTTATGGGCCAGAACCCTGCCTAGCTCCAGCAGCTCCTTGTACTCCCCAGCACCCTTTAAATCATTTGCCGCTCCATATATACTTTCATCTAAATCTGCTGAGAACTTCTGCTGTATGTCTTTACTGTTCATAGCTGCTCCACGCTCCCTATTTCAGTCTTCAGCTTTTTCATAGTCCGGTAGAGTATCACACCGATATTGCTCTCCGAAATTCCCGTAACCTGGGCAATCTCTCTATTTCTCAGATTAGCACCAAATTTTAGAGCCACAATATTCCGCTCCTTTGAGCTCAATGTATTCAAGGCTTCGTTAAGCCTTCCACTACGTTCTCCCTGGAGGATCAAGTTTTCCGGATCTTTCCTGCTAGAAACCAGTTCCTTGACGGCATCCAGCGAAAAGAAAATTTTCCTTTTAAAACTCCGGTAATGATCATTGACCACGTTTCTGGCAATGGCGAATAACCATACCTCTAAAGGAGCTTTTTCCTGAGAATAGGTCGATAGTTTCGCCAACGTTTTCTCAAAAACGAGGCTTGTCAGATCCTCAGCCGTATAGAGAGAACTAACCCGGTAAGCGATGTAGTTAAATATTCTTTTATAGTAGGTTTCAAAAATCGTTGTGAACAAAACATCTATGTCAGCATTTTCCTGTATATTCTCTTTTACAAAAGGATGAAGCAATGCGCGCTCATGCATCAATCGAACTCTCCTTTCCCACCACATTTTCACTTAGCTAAGTAAATTCATCAGTTAATACGATACATTTCCAATTTCATTACAAGATATAAAAAAAGAAGAGTTCCAGCGCTAATTTCAGTCTTTCTAACCAAGCTACAGTAACCCGGCAACTTGACAAGCTTATTATAGCTTCTATATATTTTAGTAACTAAAGTAAATTGGAGCGAGGCAATGTTATGAGCACAAAGGAAGAGAAACAAAATGCTATCCATAAGGTCATGGAATCTATGGCAAATGTGCAGCAGAAATCCCAGTTTTTCATTGATATGATCACTAAAAAGGAAACCCTGACTCACAATCAGATCATGCTGCTGTTTCAACTCCGGCTTACCGGAAGCTTGAACATTACTGACATCTCTGAACGCTTCGTGGTTACACCCGGAGCTGCTTCTTCCATGTGCGATAAGCTTGAGGAAGCTGGACTTATTGAACGGGTGCGGACTAAAGAAGACCGC
The DNA here is from genome assembly GCF_037992965.1 of Paenibacillus sp. FSL E2-0190. Classification (NCBI taxonomy): domain Bacteria; kingdom Bacillati; phylum Bacillota; class Bacilli; order Caryophanales; family Paenibacillaceae; genus Paenibacillus; species Paenibacillus sp. FSL E2-0190. Next base: position 1,273,055 of record NZ_CP150306.1, on the reverse strand, counting down.
AGAGTTGTCAATATTGTCCTTACAGAACAAGGTGATCAGCGTATCCATACAATATTTGAAGCATTTCCTACCCCTGATCTGAATAAAATCTCCGGAACTTTAGAACAAATAAATAAATTGATGGAACAAATGATGCACTAACAGCCTTCATTTTGCTCCTTATCAGCTATACTCTTTTCTATAAACACTGTCTGTCAGGAAACTGACGGCAGTGTTTTTTTAGCTTTAACTCCCAAATTATTATATTGACTATATATTATAATGAATATATATTTTAATCATTAAAATATACTTCGAAGGACGGTACTGTAAATGTCCAATAATAACAATACTTATGAACGTACTGACATGATCGATCCACCCTTGAAGGTAAGAGGTTCGCAGTTTGTTCGAGAGAATATTAATGCGGTCACGGTTGATGTGTTTGGCCACTTAAGTACCAAAGGGAGCGTCTCGACTTCTAAACTCAAAGTATCTGGTGACTGTACAATTGGGGGCAATTGTAAGGCCAATCAGGTAAACAATCTAGGGAGTCTGCGCGTTCAAAATATCCAAGCAGATAATCTCCGCTCTTCTGGATACATGTCCGTAGCAGAAAATGCTGCAGCGGGGACTTTTTATGCTGAAGGTGCTGTGAAGATAAACAGACTAACTGCAGATTCATCGATTGAGATCCGTTTAGGCAATAGAAGCACTGTCGAGGTTATGAGAGCTGACGGTAACATTATCGTTAAACCCTCTTCCAAGTTGATTAATGCGCTGATGCACCCTTTTCGAAAACTTACCTGCACAACAATTGAAGGAACTAACATAACGTTATACCGGACGACAGCTGACCTTGTGTGCGGTGAAGAAATCATCGTCGGACCGGGTTGTACCATTGGGGAAATCCGCTATAGCAAAAGTCTGACGGTGGATCTTAAGTCGCAAGTTGACCGAACTGTATTTTTAAACCCATAAAGGAGAGTTTACATGGAAAAAAGCACTCATTTGTCAGGAGCCACTGTGCTCAAAAACATCGCCAAAGGAGCCATCATCTTATTCTGTGTACCAATCCTTAGTGTCTGGGCCGTGGGGAGTGTTGTCTGTGCAATCATTGCACCTATCGGTGGTGTACTAGGTATTGTTGGCATCCAAGGAATAGGACTAAATGCCTTTCCAGATTATGATTTACCGAACATTCTCAGCCTTCCAATCGGTCTCTGCCTCTCCTTACTTTTGTTCATTTCTTTCTATTACACTCGTCGTTTATTGCGTGGATGCCTGCATTTTATTAAAAACTAGCGAACTGTAACAAGCTTGTATTCTCTTTGTTAATAGAAAGTGACCTACAACGCGCTGTTTTATTCTATACTTAAGGGGACTGGACTTTATCCTGGAGGTAATTATGAATAAAATCATCGCTATCGGAGCTATCACGCTCTTTTTGGCCGGATGCGGAGCATCGGCAACCATAGATATGGATACAACAATGGCTATTAACCAAACACAAGCTACTTCAGCACCACTGAAACTAATCGTCGACGGTGAAGCCGTTCTTCCTACCCTCTCCCCTTTTTTCCTAGATGATAAGGTCTATGTACCTGCAAAAGTATTAATGGAATACTACACCTCAGAACAAAAATGGGATAATAACTTAAAGACCTTAACCATCTCTGACGGAAGCAGCAGTTATGTTCTGACGCCGGACAATGAGTATATGCAAGCTGACGGTTATCAAACCTCACTTGAAGGACCAGCTATTTTACGAAACGGTATTTTATATATTCCAGCCGATTCCTTAAACTCTCTGTCTGGTGCCACTGCGCAGCTGAATGCAGCTGGAACTGAAGTATTAATAACATCAGGGGATGTTAGTAATACCGTCAGAACACCCAGCGAACCTCTTGCTATTGCTACAGAAAATGACCAAGTGAAGCTGTATGCTGCCCTTAAAGATGGCGGTACCTATGAGGGATTTGTTGTAGAGGTGAACGGTAACAAGCATACATTTGATTGGGAAGCACCCAGACTCCTAAGTTACCCTCCTGAGATTCATTATGCCGACGTCGATCAGGATGGGCAGGAAGAAGTCATTGTCATTCTGTGGCTCGGAACAGGTACGGGCATGTCCATGCAAGAGCTTCACGTGATTAAGCCTAACCAGTGGGAAGAAGTCACTGTCCCTTCTGCAGATAAAGCTGCCTCCGTATTGGTTACGTCAAAAATTTCTAATGAAAAAGGGGACGCCCTGATTCAAATTCAAGTTAAAGGTTCAACTCCATCCATGGTGACTTTGCGATATCCAGATCGTGCTGAGGATGGCAATCTAGGCGAACAAGCCGGCATTGGTGCTGTTACTCACTACATAGTGGAAGAGGGCAAGCTGAAGGCGGAAACAAATGTTTATATTGGATTTCTCGAGAGTATTGGCACACTAACTTTTGCCTACAAACCGGGAAAAGATGGAATGGAACCCGACTCTATTCGCTTTGAGGTTCATGAGGAATTAGCTTCTTACGTGGAGGGCGAACAGTTATGATTGATGCCCATATACATTTAGAGCAATATGAACCTGAAGTTGCCGAACAAATACTGAGTGAACTGCCTGACATGGGAATTAAAGCCCTTATCGCTGTCTCTATGAACTTGAACTCTTGTATACGCACCCAAAGACTTGCAGCCATAAATCCCGGCGTGGTCCGTCCAGCTTATGGCTTTCATCCAGAGCAACCCTTGCCGCAGGATGCTGAGCTGGCTGCTCTACTGAAATGGATCGAAAGTCAATCTAGTGAGGATTATATTGCTGTGGGGGAAATCGGGCTACCTTACTATTCGCGTGCTGAAGCCTTAGAACGGGGCGAAACCTTTGATATGGAGCCCTATATTGAGCTGCTGGATCAGTTGCTTGGGTTAGCTTCCCATCTCAATAAACCTGTGGTGCTGCATGCTGTCTATGAAGATGCGCTTATTGCTTGTGATCTCCTGGAGAAACATAACATACAGCATGCCCACTTCCACTGGTTCAAAGGTCCGGAAGAAGCCATTGCCCGCATGATGAAGAACGGCTACTATATCTCCTTCACCCCGGATATCCTGTATGAGCCGGAGATACAGGCGCTTGCCCGCCTTTATCCCCCAGAGCTAGTCATGGCTGAAACCGATGGTCCTTGGCCGTTCGAAGGACCTTTTGCAGGGAAAATCACCCATCCGTCTATGATTCGGGAAGTCGCCGCTGCTTGGGGAGCGCTCCATGGTTACACTCCCGGTGAAGCGGAAGAGTTACTGACTGAGAATACTAAGCATTTCTATAACTTGTAAATGCTTTATGCTTGTTGATAGGTCTATAGATTATAGATAGAACTATAGATTATAGATAGATCTATAGCTTCATAGATAGATATATAGCTTATAGATAGATCTATTCTAGGAGTAGATGAAAGTCAGGGCCTTAGCTAGCCTAGCCTAACGCCAGACCAACATTATGAATAAACACAACTTAGCTTGTGAATCCGTATTTTTCATAGTGGAAGTACTGGTCACAAGTCGACCTTACTTAATCCAGATCCCCTTACCCATTTTCGTTTGATTCGGTAATATTTTCGCGTACATATTTTTGCGTATGTATTTACGTGTACGTAGTTACGCGTATGTAGTTACGCGTATGTAGTTACGTGTACTTATACATGCACGTATTTCCACAAACGTATTTACACGTACTTATACCTGTACGCATTTACACAAACGTATTTACACGTACTTATACCTGCACGTATTTCCACAAACGTATTTACACGTACTTATACCTGCACGTATTTACACGTACTTATACCTATACATAGTTACGTGTACGTAGTTTACGCGTACTTATTTATCTGTACGTATTTACGTGTACGTAGTTTACGCGCTTATTTACCTATACGTAGTTACACGTACCCATTTACATGTATGTATTTCACGTACGTATTTACGCGTGTGAAGCTGCTATCGGACACAGCTGACCTTATATGCAGCAATTCCCCACTTTTGGGATGAGAACGGACCCCAGAGTCGCTATTGGTATAAAAAATACCCAATAAGGTGTTATTTTTAAGGTATAACGACGCTGGAGTCCGAAACCTTGCTCCAAAGGCTAATAATCTGCGAATAATGTCATCTGGGTCCGTAAGTCTCAGGTTGATGATGCTCGAGGTGCCTGTAGGCAGCCCCCAATAATCATAACCGCTCCACACCCACTAACGTTCCGCCTGTGAACTCCATTTTATAAATATCCGGCTTTGTGGTTTGAAGTAAAAAATTCAGATCATATTTGGCATCAAAATAGTTCATCATAAGCGTCATGACTGCACCGTGAGTTCCAATAGCAACCTTTTGACCGCTGTGATTACTAAGAATTTCTGCCAGTACACTAACTGAACGCATCTGACACGCATGAATGGATTCCCCACCAACTGGGACAAAATCCGGCTCTTCAAACATTTTTGCAAGTAATGGATACAGCTCCTGATCAGACATAATCTTATTTCCGTCCGAGAAATGGATTTCCCTCAGATCTTCAACACTTTGAATCTCTGCTCCTAACTCCTGCGCCAATCCGGAAATCGTATGTATAGCCCGAAGGTATGGACTTGAATAGAAGACTTGAATTCCTTCCAGACGTAATTTTTCCGTTATCTTGCGGGCATCTGCCTCCCCTTTCGCGGTTAGTCCGCGAGTCCTTTCAGTTCCTCCGGGCAGTTTGGGCGACTCACCGTGCCTCACCATATAAATAAAAGTAGCCATCCTTTCCCTCCTTTACCTCCTTTACCTCTACAAATTCTAATGTTCTAGCCAATCTCCTCTACACACTAAAAAAGCCCTTACGGACGAGAAACTGTCCTATCGGGCTAGGTAATATTGTAACTTATAACGTTTCGTGCAGCAGTTGCTTTAGATCACAAAGTAATAACTTATTGAGAGGTCACTTATTAAGGAGATACTTATTGAGAAGTCACTTATTGAGAAATCGCTCACTGAGAAGTCACATATTAAGGCAACTATGACTAAGGAGACTCTTAATTGCACTATATACAACTATTAAGCGTAAAAAGAGAACTCCTGAGCAAATAAGTGTATTCTGTGCAACTAAAAATCATCATTCCTAGACTAAAAGGGAGAAAATCAAATAATAACTGCACAAAGTACAACTAAATCCCAGTTCGATCGCTGAAAGGGAATTTAACTGCACATTCTGCAACTAAATGCTAGGGAGTCACGCTAGGTTGTATTTGCCACTCAAGCTTTCTAGTCCCGCCAGGGATCGGCTAGGGAGTCACGCTAGATTGACTCTGCCACTCAAACTTCCTAGTCTCGCTAAAGATCGGCTAGATTCTCTCTCCCACTCAAGCTTTCTAGTCCAGCTAGCTAGACTAGCGTGCTACCTCCTAGCCCCCCTCCATCACCTCAACCGTCCTAGCCTGCTCCGCAGAGCTATCGCTCTTCTCTTTCTGCGTAGGCCACAGCACGCGCCCGAATGCGATGCCCAGCACACCAATCAGAGCGATTACGATGCCAAAATTCAAAAAGATACGGCTAGGCCCAGCAACCTGCACCATCACTCCGCCAAGGAGTGGCGCGCCGATCATAACACCGCTAAGAATGGTACTCTGAATACCGAACACACGCCCTGTCATGTGCGGGGGTGTTTCTTTTTGCAGACAATAATTGAAGGTGATCATAAACATTCCATTCCCGAGACCCAATAAAAATCCTAGCAGCAATACAGTAAGGATGGAGACTCCCGGCTGAAGCAGGCCCAGCCCTCCGACCGATATACCAATAAGCGCGTAACCCGTACCCAGCTTCCAGCCGTAGCCTGTTCCCCTGTTCAATTTGTTCAGGACCATGATCATGAATACAGCCCCCACGCCTGTTGCCGCAACAAGCCAGCCCAGCATAGATTCCTCAGAAGGTGCAATAATTCTGAATAGACTAGTGAACTGGAAATCGATCATCTGAATGGCCAACGCACCAACTAAACCAAACAGCATGCTGTTTAGAAGCAGTCTGCTGCGCAGCATAAAGCTCCAGCCTTCCTTCCACATCGTGCGGAGAGCAACACGCTCCTCTTGATCACCTTTACCTTCTGAGCTGACTTGTCCTGCCTCACTGTTTTTAACGGTAAGTAAGAGCAAATAAGAGCAGCCTCTGAGACAAGCATTGATCAATATACACCACTGAGGCGTAAGAACAGACAACGCGAAACCGCCCAGTAAAGGTCCTGCGATTTTTGAGCCTTGATTTACAAGCCCATTAAGCGAGGTAGCTTGGAGCAGTTGGTCTTCTCTAACCATACTACGGGTCATCGACTGCTGAGCAGGCACGTTTAACGTAGAAATGGCAGCACGCAACATCAGTAATGGGAGCAACCACACCATACTGGGTGCAAATAATACGAATACGGTTAACAGTGCCGTAAGCAGATCACACATCCGCATCAGCTTCAGCTTGTTCAGTCGGTCAGCCACTACCCCTGCGAACGAACCCAGCAAAATCCCCGGCAAAACTATGGAGACCGGAATCAAAGCCAGCATTAGCGGGCTGGCCTGCCAGCGGTACCCTACGAGTACCTGAATCGCCAAGGCGTCAAACCAATCCCCAAAGGTCGCTGTCGCAAATGCGCTGTACACACGCATATACACCTTGTTCTTAAGCAGGCTCGTGCCTGCTTGTGTTGAAGCATTCATTAAACATTCCTCCAAATTACAATTAAGAACTTATTAGCATGACCTTAATGTAATGGAGAATTGTCAGAGAATTATCAGGGGGCGGTCACAAGGTTCGTAAGCACGGTATCCAAGGATTGTTCTAACCGATGGAACCCCCGCTCTTCCTTCTCTCGTTCAAATAAATTCACATATTTGCGATACAAAGCTGGCTTGGGTGGAAATTGGTTACAATAGTGAACAATTCGGTATAATGCATATATCCGCATCGGCACGAACCCTGACATCTCAAGCACCTGAAGTGCCTCATCCAACAGTTGCTCGGCTTCACGCCAAGACTGGCGCCGCAGAAACCACAAGCCCCTTGCAACTTTATAACTGCCGATCTCACGCAAATAAGGTTTCTCCAGCAAAAGCGCTTCAATGTCTGTTGCCATCCGTTCTATTACGTGATCTTCTGTTCCCATCCACAAGTGTGCAAGCATTTCTGAGGTCGCCGTAATAGGAATGAAACTCTCATACCCCGGCTCTTTAATCACTTCATATGTTAGCTTTAGTCGTTCCAATGCTTTTTCCGGTTGCCCAGCCAGTATGTACAAATCCAGAATATTAAGGATCTCCACTTCTCGATGCTGAGGCGGCAAAAGAATCTTTTTCTCAAGGACTAACTCGCAGAACTCTAGTTTTTTCTTAGGATCACCCAATAGAACATAACAGATTAATAAGGAATAAAACCGTTCCTCTATCCCCACCTCGGTTGTGTTCAGCAGCCAATCCAAATCTCCCTGTACAAAATGAATATAGATCGAATAAAACGGATCCATCGCATACCCCAAAACATCCTGTTGGCGTGCGAGGATTAACATCGAGCGACCTTGGCCATATAGGTGATATTTCTTGAATACTTCCCGCATCGTCTTTTGCATCTCTAAGTCATATGTAGTCGGATTGGCCATAGCAGCTGAGGGCTCCTGCATAGTCAGACTATAACCAAATCCCCGAACAGTCTTAATATCTAAGTCTTGAAGCTTGCCTAGCTTTTTACGAAGCCGATAAATATGATCATCTACCGTTCGCTCTACCGGATATTCAAGCGGCCATACTTTATCCAATAGTTGTTCTCGACTGAATGTACGCCCTCTATTTTTGTACAAGAACTGAAAAAGCGTAAATTCTTTTGGGAATAATTCTATCGTTATCCCTTCTGCGGTCACTTTATATTCACTTTCATTTATTTCCAGCTGCATGACAGAACCTCACTTTCCCCGAACCCGCTCATTGGTTTCATTATAACAGTCCGTCCAAGGCCTACTCCACCTCAAAAAAGAACATACAAAAAGAGCAACCCACAGATTCCTCTGCATGATTGCTCTCTCCTCTTCTAACCCATGCCACTTACCCAGCCATATTGTTAAAAGAATCCTGTTCACTAAATACGGATATGTGATCTACTGTACCGGTCGAGCTTGGAATAATAAATTTCAGCTGGTATTGGTCATTGGCTTGATAGGTGTAAATCTTATCCTCTCCGTTCACTTTGGTATCGTCAGGCTTACCGAGTGTTGCCTCAATTTGCTTCAGCGTCAGCTTTTGCAGCGCGGAATCACTTGAACGAACATCGAAGATTAAACTTCCTTTATTAAATCCAAACACGACATGTCTGTCAGTGTAGGTAGCATAAATACCTTTTCCCGCTGACTCTTGTTGATCAGGTTTGCCCCAATCCGCTTCGACCTCATCAATGAGTCCGGTATGAGCGGCATATTTTACACCAGGCACCTTCCCTTTTTTGGCAAGCTCGAATAACTCTTTAAGCTGTTTGTCGCTATTTTGTGAATTTGAGCTGGTTGAATCTTTATCAGTCTCCGTAGGGGAGGAAGTCGCTGCTGGTGCAGTTTCTGGTGCAGTTTCTGGTGCAGTTGCTGCTGGGGTGCTTGCTGGACTAACTTCCGGCTCAGAGGTTGCTGTTACAGCCGTTTCTGTTGGCGCCGTTGCCTGGGATTCTGAATTCCCCGCCTCATTATTCGAACTGCATCCAGCAAGCCCAATCATTCCTGTGAGCAGGATAGAGCCTGCTATTAATTTTATCTGTACTGACATGATGTCATCTCCTTAGTGGATTACCTTAAAGTCGACTTGCAAAAAATGAAACTGAACATACAGACGAGGTGAAAATCAAATAGTTGCAGGATAGCGGCAATTTTTCTGGCCAACCCTCTTTTACCCATATCTACAAATATAAATTCATACACACTCTATTTTTCTACATAAAACCCTTTTTTCCGACACCTAACTCAAGTAAGTTTCTCTTTTAAAATCTCCACATAACTCCATTTAACTATAAACTCGTGAACTCATAAGCTCATAAACTCATGAACCATATGACCTTAGACGTCATTCCCTGCCTCGAAGGTTTCATTGCAGAACGTACAATAGAAAGGAGATCATCCTGCTTAAAAAGCAATCCATTGCATTCTGTGCAATAGATTCCAACAGTAAACCCATATCCGGCGTTCCTGCGTCCTTCTGAGTACACGAACTGTAATGCGACATTTGTTGAAGAATTTTCCATTCAAACGCAACCTTAATCCTCCAAGCCGCATCTTATTAGTAAAGGGAGGGGAGCTGCATCTGAATATTATAGAGAGAATTGTGGCAAAAGATGAGTCAGCTCTCCGCCTGTTAATGGACGAATATGGAGATATGCTGCTGCGAACCGCTTCTTTACTGCTTAAAGATAGACAAAGTGCCGAAGAAGCGGTACAAGATACTTTTATTCAAGCTTATACCAAAATGAGTCAGTTACAGGAGCCGGACCGGCTGAAGGCATGGCTGATACGGATAGTGGTCAATCGCTGCCGCATGAGGCAACGGACTTGGAGCTGGCGTAATATTTTCCCGGCGGGAGGGTCAGAGCTGCAAACCAACGGGGATGCTGACTTCACAGCCGGAGCAGAAGAGCTTTTTATGGTGGAATGGCATAATGTCAGGCTCACCGAGTCCCTGAAAAATCTCGATTATCTATACCGGGAATGTCTAACTTTATATTACTTTCATGAGATGAGCATCCGGGAAATTTCCGAGCAATTAAATACATCTGAAAATACGATCAAATCCAGACTCGCCAGAGGCCGGACGCTCTTAAAAAAGATTTTGGTGAAGGAGGGACATTTCTTATGAATACAGAACGCGATGTGGTCAAAAAGCAGCTTGATGAAGAATTAAAAAACCTCCAGTTCACTGGACACGACCGGGTCATTAAGCAGACTCACCCTCCAACCTTTGGAGCCCGTTTATTGGCGCTGTGGAATAAGGAAATTGAGATCCCTGTCAAACCTATAGGTGCGATCGGTGCCATTATTCTAATCGTTTCGCTGACCCTGCATCAGCCAGAGATTAAACAACAGCCACAACAAAACACCCCGCAGCGTGCGAACCGAGAACTAATCGAAGCTGGAGGAAATACGTATTGGAAGGATATCTACGAGCAGGCGGTGAAAAAACATGAGAATTAAGATAAAAATCAAACATCTGGTGTTATTCGTGTTGCTCCCTGCCTCCCTGCTTATTCTTCTGTTTAACTTCTTACCTTCACAGAGGCAGATAGATCAGAGCACAGCTATTCAATCTAACATAGCTAGAACTGATCTTCTGCAAAAGCTGGCATCCACAACCGGGAGTAAACGTATGGAGCTAATCCGCACAAACATCCTTGATAAGGATCACAGCTATGATCCCTACAGATATGACGTTAATGTTAGCCCTTCGATGAGCCAGTGGAGTAATGATGAAACCCAGCGTTCCGGTTTGTTACCGGAGGACATAGTACCTTTACTTGAGGAATATATCCTTGAGGGGCCTTCGGATAATACACGTATATTTGCGGCTAAGCAGTTAGCTTATGAATATGATGCTCTTGGCCGAAAGGAAGATGGAGATCAAGCGCTAATCACCGCAGCGAAACCGTTAAACAGCAGCTCCTCTGTAGCTAAACAGCTGGAGCTCCTTCGAGCGGAGCGGGCCCTAAATAGTGGCGATATAACAACCGCTGAAACAATTCTTGAACAAACCCCCTTTCCATCCGAGTCTCAGGAAGAGCTAAACGCACAAAAGGCATGGCTTACCGGGCGTTTACTCTTTACAAAAGGCGAAGCGCAGGAAGCACTTGCCGTAGTAAACGATGGCTTGGAGAGCTACAAAAAATTCTGGCAGGATATTCATAAACAAATGAACGCTGCCACCAGCAGTTCGAACGAAGGCTCCAGAGACAATACAGGATCAGCAGCAGCACCAGAAGCTGGGACTTCGGATACTGAAAGACAGCTGGAATCGCTTCGAACCGCAATTCAGTCTGCTATAGATATGGGAAATACTTCAACTGCTGTCGTCTCTGGTACCCTTACAAGAAGCGATGGCACCCCAGTTCCGCGGGCTGGTATTTTTCTCCGCGCTGAAAGCGAAGTTAACCATAGCATCACTTCTGCTGAACCCTACCGAATCGTCACAGATACTGAAGGACGTTTCGAATTTCACGGTGTGATTCCGGGCTTTTATCAGTTACAGCTTGGACTTGGCTATGATCAGATCGACGGCTGGACTTGGCCAGTACAATATGACGATTGGATTGAAGTTAAACCAGATGACAGGTTGAATGAGAGCATAGTTCTACAACCTCTGCTTGAGCTGCAGTCTCCCATTAATCAGGAAACCCTAACAGGCAAGACCATAGATTTCCGCTGGAAAGCTGTTGAAGGTGCAGCTTACTATCGTTTAAGCGGTGGCGGGGAGGGGGCCGTGTTGGGCGTACAAATTCGGGATCGTATTGTAGATAACCATATCTCCATTCCTGTAGAAGAACTTTACGATGGCGGCGGTTTTTCCTATGGCAGCAGTGGAGATGGCTGGGAATCTATTGATCCCCTCTCCCTTCTCGGATTTATGAATCCCGAAGTGCGCTTTTCTTGGAATATTGAAGCCTTAGATGCAGATGGACGCCTGATTACCCGCAGTAATGGCTACAGATTGAACGAAGACACCGTCGGCAATATGCCGTTCTTTTATCTCAAGGAAAGAGAGCTTACTACGGCTGACCAACTACTACTGGATAAAAAAACGGATCAGGCACTAGAAATGTACCAAAAAAATATTGCCGATGACCCACAGGATGTTCATGCCCTGCACATGCTAGTAAAGTTGATGCTGGCAAAATCATCCCTCACAAAGGATACAACATTAGAAGATAAGGCGATTCCTTTACTCGAAAAGCTAATACAACTACAGCCTTCTACTAATTACGCCTTCACATTATCGCAGTACTATTTTGACCATGCGGACTGGAAGTCGTATAACGAATATTATTCCTACTACAACGAACTAAACCGATCCAATACTAACGGTTATGTACTTTCTATTAACGCCACAGCACTCATGCAACAAGGGAAGCTGGAAGAAGCTCGTAAACAATTCGCGATCGCCCTAAAGTATGATGATAGCCATCGTTTTATTGGCAGCTTTTTGGCGGCAGAATTATACGCTGGTGAATCACTCTCTTCGGTAATGACACTTGCTGAGCGTTATCCTGAACTCAGCTTTGGTCATAGTGGGTATCGCTGGCCACGAATGATTAAACAACTGTTAGCGGAACAAAAGAATCAACCTAAAGTCTTTGACCAAGAGTTAAAAGAGAAGCTTGAATGGTACGTGAACGGTCAGACGGATGTGCTGAAGCAATGGATTGCAAGTGCCAAACCCTCTGCTCTGAAGACCTTTATGCAGGAGGTTTTAGAGGTACGCTAATTCATTAAAATAAACAAAAATCCGGTCCCGCTCGACAAATTCGAGCATGGACCGGATTTTTAATTACGCGTAGTCTTTTATTTAGATTTAGCTTCCATCATATAATTCTGGAAATCCGTGATACTTGGGTTAGACATATAGTGGCCACCCTCTACTTCAATCGTTTGGCCTGTGATGAATTTGGATTCATCCGATGCCAGGAACAAAACCGTATTGCCGATATCATCAGCTTCACCGTGATAAGGAAGCGCGTTGAATTTTTGGAAAATATCCAATACCGCTGGCGGCATATTTCTTGCAGCGGCAGGTGTTAGGATCAGCCCTGGTGCCACCCCGTTACAACGGATTTTGTCTTTACCATATTGTGTAGCGATGTAACGAGTAAGGTTCACAACAGCTGCCTTAGAGGAGCCATAAGCAGTACGCAATGAATCCCCTGCGAATGCTGACATCGAAGCTGTGTTAATGATCGAGCCTCCGCCCGCTTTAATCATATGAGGAATAGCAAACCGGCTGCCTAACAGAACACTTTTGGTATTTACGTTCATCAGGCGATCCCACTCTTCCAAATCTATATTGACCACATCAAGGTCTTTTTGCAGATTAGTTAGACCTACATTATTAAACAATATTGTGATGGTGCCATACTGAGCAACTGTGAAGTCAACAGCTTCCTTGATCGAATCCGCTTGGGAGGCATCTAAGAAAAGACCTTCAGCTTCTCCGCCTTCATTTTTAATCTTAGATGCTGCTTCTTTGGCTGCTTCCACATTAAAATCGGCAATAACAACCTTTGCTCCTTCTCTAGCTAATAGAGTGGCAGCTGATAAGCCAATACCTGAAGCGCCTCCAGTTACTAATGCAACTTTACCTTGAACTCTTCCCATGTTCATACCCCTTTATAATGTTATTGTGCTTCTAAGATGACTTGGTTTATGTTTCAGAGCTATCAAAGCTCGTTAACAACTTCTCATAGATTTTCAAGAATTGCTGCAGTTCCTCCTCATTGAGCTTTTGGAACATTTCAGCTCTTAGCTCCTGTCCCTTAAGCTGTGCTTCCTTCAAAACGTCTTTTCCTTTGTCCGTGATAGATAGAAGTACATTCCGTCGATCATCTTCGTTATATTTTCGCTCGGCCATCTCCTGCTTAATTAGTCGATTAGCAATGTTAGTCATTGCTCCCGGCGTATATCCTAGTCTCTTAGCCAAAATAGTCTGCTTCAAGGGGCCTTTTTTATTCAATTCGCCCAAGACTAGAACTGGAGATATCCCAATATTGTGATCAAATGCGTTCATCCATCGGACAATAACTTCATTCGTAAATAATTCAACTGCATGTATTAGCTTAAAAATATCTGGATTTTCCAAGAGGTTCTCCTTTGGCATTCATGATGATCGGCTGCTTATAGAAGTATTTTAACACTAAAATATTTAATAGTAAAATATCTAATATTAAAAAAAAGAATGCTTGGTGAAAAGCATTCTTCAAATTGCGGATTTCTCAACAACATAAGTGCCAGCCAGCAAATCGTGAATCGCACGTTTACGGCGATGTAATCCAACCAACAAGTAATCCACCAGCATGATTGGACCCAGGATTTGAGTGAGGTCAAAAGCCAAATCCGACCATAAGGATAATTTGGCGGAAATAACGGTAAAGTCATAGCTGCTGACCGCAATTACCATTGAAAGAATCATACTAATCATTCGGAAAACATTTCGAATCAGAGCTTCCTTCACTGTAGGGTAATTCCCTTGCTCATTGACAATTTTTATTTTTAAAATCAGCTTCCCTGGAGTTCCGCCAAATCTAACGATCATAAAGATATCAAATGCGATAAACAAAATGTACTCCAGGATAATAGGTATCTCCGAGTGTAATGAAACAGCTAATGAATTGAGTATCCAGTATACGATAACCCCAGGTATTCCAATGACCAAGAAATCAAGAATGGAAGCCAGCACTCTTTTCCAAAAGCCTATAAAATTCTCCTGATCCAAATGCTCGGGTAGAATGTTATCCATGCAAGCACTCCTCTCTCTATCATTTACTTTGTCGCTCAATCCCTATTTAACAATCCCTTCCTCAGATGCTCTTGGATAATGGACTCCAGCTCTTTGTTATTTTTCACAATTACCCGTTTATCAGACAGAGTATCCGTTAACTCTATAATCCTATGTGCGGCCTCATGATCATATCCACGGTTCCATTCAAAAATCATCACATAGAGATTCTTAAATGACTGCTTGTAATTTGCTTGCTCTAAACCCAGTCTTGTTTTTATAAACCTTGTAAACACTCTCAAATCCCTGATCACTTTATTAGGATTCAAAATAACGATTAAGTCAGCAGCTTTAAAACTCTCTTGTCCCCATTTGTAATGTGCGCCTTCCAGAATCCATGAGGGTTTATCAAGGATTTCCTCCAACTGAGCATCCCTTGCTTCAACTGAAAAGCGCAAATTCTCGGCACTTCTGTCCCATACCAAGTTGTCAGTCTCGTAATACTCTACACCGTATTTTCTAGATAACTCCCGGGCGATATAGGATTTGCCGCTGCCGCAAGCTCCAATGATTCTAATCTTCATAAGCTCAGCCTAGCCCTATCGGCAGGATTATTAGTCCTATAGAAATTACGGTGATTATTCTTGTGGTGAGGAGCGTTAGCTTTTTATTTTTCTCTGATTTATACCAGCCCTTAAACTGAAAATGATTCCGGTACAGCATAAAAAATACAAATAAATTCCCGAGTCCCATACTCCAGTTATACACGGGCTGACCAAATATCAATTGATAGATCAATCTTTCTGCCCAACCCAAAACTAACAAAGTCAGCACAAGCAATATACATAATCGAAGTAATTCCAATATAAAAGAGCCCAATTTCAGCAATTCTGCAACCATCCTCTCAAGGTTTCTTTATCGCCAAAAAATCCACATTCCTCCAAATTATACACCTTACACCTTACGACTCCTACCTAAAAACACAACCTGCCCAAGATAAATTTATCCTGAGCAAGGTTGTGTTTTTTATCAGCTTAGGAGGATGCGGGTTTCCCCTCGCCCCTTAGTTCCTGTATTTGTCGCTGCAAATTAACGATTTCCGCCACTAGCGCTGCATTCTTCGCCTCAGAATCCACACTGCTACTCTGAATCAGCTGATTCAGACGCAGCTGCAGGAGGGCAAGGTCATCCTCCCGAGCCTGTTCTATACCAGTAAGCAGACGGGTTCTGTCTTTTGCGAAGTATTCAGCATACGTTCCTTGAAAAAACTTTGGTGCCTGAGACGGCTCTAAAATCACCAAGCGATTAGCCACTTTAGAGTGAAGATAACGGTCATGCGAGACCATTACTAACCCGCCGGGATACACCATAAGTGCCTCTTCTACTCGTTCCCTAGTGTCAATGTCCAGATAATTAGTGGGTTCATCTAAGACCAATAGATTTGCTTTTCCAAAATACAACTTGAGGAAAGCTACACGGCATTTCTCCCCCAGACTCAAATCCCCAATCCGTTTAAATACATCGTCCCGCGTAAATAAAAAGCAACCCAGAATCGTCCGCGCCTCCGTCTGGGTCATTCCCGGCAGTTCAAGCAAGCTATCCAGAATCGTAGAGTTCATTTCTAAGTTATCTAGCTCTTGTGCAAAATAACCGATTGTCGTCCGTGGATGCAGCCGCACTTCACCTTTTGTAGGCTTATTGATCCCTGCAATCAATTTCAACAGCGTAGACTTTCCAACACCATTAGGACCCAGAATAGACAGTCGGTCTCCCCGGTTTAGCGACAAACTGAAATCCCTAAGAAAAGGCGCACTCCCCTCATAGGCAAACTCTATCTCACGGAGTGTCAGTAAAGAATCTGCTAGAAACTCTTCGCTTTCCAGCTTCATCTTCAGCTTGCCAGTCTCACGGGGCAATTCTACACGGTTCTTATTTAACCGTTCCAGTGCAGCTTCCTTGGCATGGAAACGAGACACATTTTTCTTGGATTTCGAACGCAGAAAATCATTTTGTCCGGCAGCACGATGCGCTTGCTGGAACCATTCTGCATACCGCCTAATGCTCTCCAGCAGCTTCTCCTTTTCTTGCTCCTGCTTTTTATACTGTCCCTCCAATGTTCTCAGCTCTATAGTCTTCTGCTCCCGGTATTGTGTATATCCACCCGAATAACGCCGGCATCCCTCCGGACTAAGCTCCAGCACAGACGTCGCAGTTCGATCAATAAATGTACGATCATGTGATACATAAAACACGGTTCCAGGGTAGGTGCACACCCAATGCTCCAACCACTCCATCGTTTCTCCATCTATGTGATTGGTCGGTTCATCCAGAATCAATAGCTTGGGCTGCCGGGCTAATAATGCTGCTAATTGCACCCGTGTCTTTTGCCCTCCACTAAGTGAGGCGTATGGCAAATCCCAGACTGCATGTTCAAGCTTGAGCTGCTTTAGACTTTTTTCCGCTTTGACCTCCCAGCCATATCCATCAAGCTGCAAGTAACGATCGTACACCTCTGCATATTCAGCCAATTCAGCTTCGTTATCAGCTTTCTGCTCCTGCAGTCTCTGACTGAGGGCTTCCAGCTGGCGTTTTAATTCAGGCAGCTGTGCTGACCCTGAAAGAACGTAGTCCAATGCGGTTACTTCCCCCGGTACCTCAAGCTGTTGATCGAGCACACCCCATTCTTCAGATGGCAAACCATGATAGATACTTCCCTCTTCAAAAGTAAGCCGACCGATCAGCCCCTTAAGCAGTGTGGTTTTGCCAATCCCGTTTCGTCCGAATAAAAGCACGCGCTCTCCCTCTGCTATCTCAAAGGATACCTCCTTAAATAAAGGGATCCCATTCCATTCCTTACGTAAATTCTTCACTTTAATTATAGTCATCTTTCATTCCTCCGATTTCATTGCAAATAAAAAACCGCAGCCAGCGGTCTGCGGTCGAATAGCGTATGAAGGGGGAATGTGCCCAGACATGGATAGACTACGGCCGTGTTCACCTGCTGGATGCAGAGTAAACCAACACAATAGATAGAACTATCCATATAAAAGCATCGTAAGACCCCCGACCGACGCACGTATCCCTGACCGTTATCACCCTGCGCGGGTGCTCCGTGACTTGTGCATATGCACTTCACAAACTTTATGGTCTGTTTCAGGAAACGTGTTAGTTATTCATCAGTCGGTGGCCCTCCGTAATTGTCCGTATTTTAGAATAAGTACAGTATATAACAATTTAAATCAGAAATAAAAGGCCAAGAACAATTATAACTTAATCTTTACCACCTGAGTCTGCGCATTCCACTGCACCTGAACAGCGAATAAATCAGGTAAGATACTCAGCGGAATTAGTAATCGGTTATTTTCGTTGCGTGACGGTAAAATCGTAATGGATTTCCCATTCACAATAGCCTTATTGGATAATGGCTTATGTGTCACCGTACGATTGCCGATCGTAATTATCAGTGCTCCTGTCCCCGCTTCACTCTGCAAAGTACCACCCAGTAAGGCCACGGATTCTCTCAGCGGAACAAACACACGGGAATTTTCCAATATAAAAGGATCCTTCAGCTTTGTTGTCGTCCCATTGATCTCAAAAGTCCCCGCAAACTTATTACTTCCCACAGAGTACCCGTTTTTAGTTGCAATATTCTCCATAGCCAGTGTGCTCGTTGTAATGATAACTCGAGTATTCTTGGCTACTTTTGGATACAGCCAATGAATATCATCATTATGCATTCGAATACAACCAGCGCTAACATACTTCCCTATCGATGACTCATTATTATTGCCGTGAATCGCATACGTCGTGCCATAGGTCCCGTTCACTTCCAGCCCCAGCCAGCGGTCGCCAAGCGGATTGGCCGGATCCCCACCGGGTATTTTCTCTTTGTAGTAGGGTCTGTTTTTTACCTTAATCACCATTTTGAAGCTACCTTCTGGCGTCAGTTCCTTCGACTTTCCTGTGGCAACCGGAAAAGTCTTCACCAGCTTGCCGTCACTGAAATACGCGAGTTTGTTTGTTTTTTTGTTCACGATGATCAGATCTGAGCCAGCAGCTTCCACCCTTCCAACTCCTGTAAAGCAAGCAGCGAACAAAAGTCCAAATACAAGCATCAGTTTAATGTTCCGCTGTAAAAAAGTTTGAAACCGGCCTCCCGAAAAGCATAAATTCATCTTGCTCCACCTCCGTTATATAAAGACGAAATCATTTCAAATATGTTGCGTACCAGCCTGTACCTATTCTTTTCAACTCGTCCACTCCCGCTTGACGCAGAGATTGCAATACTGTAACCAGTGAATGCATGACAAAAAGCCGATCTTTAGATACGCAAAGATCAGCATGCGCATAAACACATAAGTTGCGGACTCCAGGGCCCCTATTTGCAACTATTGCGCTGTTTTGGGATGTTATCGGACTCCAGCGCAGCTATTTGCTCAAAACACCTCGAATTCCTTGCTCTTCACGACCAATAACGTCTCTCGGGTCCGAAACTCGCTCCAAAAGGCCTAAAACTCGCGAATAGCTGCATCTGAGTCCTTAGCACAGTTACCTACCAAATCTCCACTACAACTCCACCACATCTCCACCACGCTCCTGACGCTCCAGCCCTAATCTAACTGCGCTGCACATTTGCCCGTATCCCATTCTCCCGAAGCTCAACGCACCAGCCCCCAAACTAACTACGATTTACCGTTGAAAAATAGCTAGCGCATCAGCGCATAAGTCGCGGACTCCAGAGACCCTATTTGTAATATTTTCGCCGTTTTGGGATGCTATCGGACTCCAGCGCAGTTATTTGCTCAAAAACCCTCGAATTCCTTGCTCTTCGGGACCAATAAGGTCTCTCGGGTCCGAAACTCGCTCCAAAAACCCTAAAACACGCGAATAGCTGCATCTAAGTCCTTTGGCAAACCAGTTAGTTTCAGGTTGGTTTCTAGTTTGTTTCTAGTTTGTTTCCAGTACATTTCTGGTTAGTTTCTAGTTCGTTTCTTATTAGCTACTACTCGTCCCTACCTCCTCCCTATCTCTTTGTCAGCTCGTTTCTACTCCCTTCCGTTCTTCCTTCCGCTCTTCCGTTCTCCCCTCCCGTTCTCCCGTTCTCCCGTTCTCCCGTTCTCCCGTTCTCCCGTTCTCCCGTTCTCCCGTTCTCCCGCTCTCCCGTTCTCCCGTTCTCCCGCTCTCCCGCTCTCCCTACATCCCCATTACATGCAAAAAAAAGCCTTGATTCTCTAAATAGAGAATCAAGGCTTTCTAATTCGACCTTACACCCACCACATACCCTGAGGCTGGTCATGAATAAGAATGGATTGCAAATTGGTTACTGCACGTTGGAAGCCTTCGTCAACCGTCATAAGAGGGTCTTCATGCTCGATGCTCACCACGTAATCATAACCGTAAGTGCGCAGCGCGCTCATGATATCTGACCACTCAGATATGCTGTGGCCGCAACCAACGGAGCGGAAGGTCCATGCGCGGGTCTGCACATCGCCATAAGGTTGCATATCGGTCAGACCATACATATTGATGTTGTCCTGATCCAAGTAAGTATCCTTGGCATGGAAATGGTGAATCGCACCAGCTTTACCGAGAATCTTAATGGCACCTACAGGATCAATACCTTGCCACCACAGATGGCTCGGATCCAGATTAGCTCCGATAGCATCGCAGGTTGCTTCTCTAAGCTTCAAAATCGTATAAGGAGTATGGCACAGGAAGCCGCCATGCAGCTCGATGCCGATCTTAACGCCATGCTCCTCGGCCAGCTTGCCGATTTCCTTCCAGTAAGGGATCAGCTTATGCTCCCACTGCCAGGTTTTGATGTCGCTGTACACGGTAGGCCAAGGTGTGACTGGCCAGTTCGGTGCTTTTGCCTCATCGCTGTCCCCAGCCGTTCCCGAAAAAGTGTTCACGACCTTAACACCCATGAGTGAAGCCAGCTTGATCGATTTACGGAGAATTTCATCCCCGGCGCGGGCTTCTTCTTTATCTGGTGAAATCGGGTTATTATGGCAACTGAAGGCACTGATCATAATGCCACGCTTCGTGAACTTTTCCAAATATTCTTGACGTGCTGACTCGCTCGCAAGCAGCTCATCTGTCGGACAGTGAGCATTACCGGGATTACCGCCCGAGCCGATCTCTACCGCATTCAAACCTGCGGCGGCGATTTTATCTAGCATCTCGTCAAGACTCAAGCTTCCAAATACAGGATCAAATACGCCTAATTTCATTTATACGACCACCTTTTCTTTGATAGGCTCTAAGGCTTCAGAATGTCCGTAAACCGGATAGTCACGTTTCGTTGGTGCACACCAGTTCACGCCATTGATGATAACTTTTTGAATATCCTTGTTGTAATAGGTTGGATAAGATTCATGACCAGGCTGGAAATAAAAGATCTTCCCGCTGCCTCTACGGTAGGTCGATCCGCTTGGGAAGACGTTGCCGCCTTCGAACCAGCCGACAAAT
Organism: Paenibacillus sp. FSL E2-0190; assembly: GCF_037992965.1. Classification (NCBI taxonomy): domain Bacteria; kingdom Bacillati; phylum Bacillota; class Bacilli; order Caryophanales; family Paenibacillaceae; genus Paenibacillus; species Paenibacillus sp. FSL E2-0190. The sequence goes on along the minus strand of NZ_CP150306.1, from coordinate 1,252,101 downwards.
ACAAGACTCTCTGGTGCTGGCACATCAAAATGCGCACCGTACATTTCCTCTTGCTCCAAGTCGATGTATTCACCAATGCCCTCAGCAATCGGGTGACTTGGATCCATGACCCACAGACGCTCCTTCTCCTCAGCTTCACGCCATTTCAGATCGCAGCTGGTGCCCATTAATTTAATAAAGATTTTGGACATATGGCCCGAATGAAGCACTACAAGTCCCATACCTTGCAGCACTCGCGCATGTACACGATTTACAATCTCATCACTTACTTCATGATGGGCGATATGTCCCCACCAGATCAGTACATCCGTGTTATCCAATACCTCTTGCGTCAGTCCGTGCTCTGGTTCATCCAGCGTAGCTGTCTGAGTGTCCAGTCCTGCCTCTTGAAGAAAACTTGCCAGTTGTCCATGAATACCTTGCGGATAGACCTTAAGAATTCTTTCTTCCTGACGTTCATGACGGAATTCATTCCATACGGTTACTCTTGTCACTTGAGACACGCTCCTAGTTCATATTTATCTATGACCATCGAATTTGCTTGATTATTCAAAAAACACAGGCATTCCAGTTTCAGAGGATTTATAAATAGCCTCCAAGATGCGAGTCACAACCAACGCCTGCTCCGGCTTCACTACAGGCTCGGTGTCATTTACAATGCTGTCAATCCACTGAGCTGCCTCTATCACCGCAGGATCATCTCCTGCACCATCATAAAAGTCGACGCCACCGGCATCCAGACCGATATGCTTTTCAAAGGTTTTACCGTAGGCTTCTCCGTTAATGCGCAGACCCTTCTCCATATCTGCTCCGCCTTCAGTCCCACAAAGTACCGTTTTGGCCTCACCGACATCGAGTGTATTCAGTGCCCAGCTTGCTTCTAAGACGATGGTAGCCCCATTCTCCATAGTGATGAATCCAATGGCGGAATCCTCCACTGTAAACTTCTCAGGATCCCACGGGCCCCAAGCATTTGCAGCATTTTTACGACCGGACAGCTTATGATAAGCGTTGCCCACGACATATTTAGGTTTGTAATTATCCATCATCCACAGGGTCAAATCGAGCGCATGGGTGCCGATATCAATCAACGGACCGCCGCCTTGCGCTTCTTCATCCAAAAACACACCCCAAGTTGGGACCGCGCGACGACGGATAGCCTTAGCTCTGGCGTAATAGATCTCACCAAGCTCATTATTCTCACATACCGCATGCAGATAAGCTGAATCTGGTCTGAAACGGTTCTGATAACCGATGGTCAGCTTTTTCCCAGTTCGCTCTGAGGCCTCGATCATCGCTTGTGCTTCTGCCGTGGTTTTAGCCATCGGCTTCTCACACATTACGTGTTTGCCTGCTTCCATAGCCGCAATGGAAATCTCCGCATGGGAAATGTTCGGCGTACATACATGAATCACATCTATACTTGCATCGTTAAGAAGCTCTTTATAATCTGTGTAAACTACGGACTGCTCATCTCCAAACTCCGCTTTTGCCTTCTCGGCACGTTCAGCGACGATATCACAAAAAGCAACCATTCGCGCACCTTCTACTTTTTTTAACGCTGGCATGTGCTTGCCGTTCGCAATACCTCCGCAGCCGATAATTCCTACTGTTAAAGTCATTCTGGTCTAACCTCCACTTATTCCTGTTTTGATATCTCTATCATACAAATCTGAGGAAGGGCTTTCTTCCTGTAATCTTGCTGTATTATTCCCGAATATTGTCTTGTGGTATTTCAGCGGGGATATCCCCGTTGCTTCCTTGAAAAAATGATGGAAGGTCTTCACGCTGCCAAACCCGGCTGCTTCCGCCACGGCAGACATCGGCAGATCTTCATTGATCAAGATCCATTTGGCTTTGTTAAGCCGGTATTCGTTTAAGAACGCGATAAAGGTCATGCCCGTGTTTTTCTTGAACAATTTGGTAAAATAATAAGGACTAAAACCCATATAATTAGCTACCTCATTCAGCGAAATAGCCTCCTGATAATGCTGCTCCACATAAATAAAAATCCGCTCTAGTCTCTCCAGTGTTTCTCTGGATTGATTCAGTGTATCTTCTGAGAACTTAGGCTGTTTATTGATCGGACTTTTCGGTACCTCACGTAAAATAACGGTCAGCAGTTCAAATAATCTAGCCTTGATTAGAAAAACATACCCTTCTCTTCGCTGTACATCTTCCTCGTAAATACTCTCAATCAGCCCTTTGACCTTCGCGGCAGTTGCCACGGGCCATCTAGAACTGGAATACTCCATAAGCGTAAAGACCTCACGAAGTGAGTAGTCATTACCGTTCAAAGCGGCTACTTCTTGAAACAAATTCAGGTCAAATTGAATCACTACCCGTTCGCTCTCAGGTGAAGAGAGAAAATAATGCACATCCCCACCATTGATAAACTGAACTTCACCCTGCTCCATGTGAATAGGGGTATCGTTAATTCCCAGATTCAGGCTTCCTTTGGTAACATAGATAATTTCAATTTCTTTATGCCAATGCGGATAACACAACGTATCACCATTGCAGAGTAAACTGCGGTAAGGAAAGTGCTTATCCACATCCGGAATCTCGAGATAAATATTCATAAATGCAACTCCTTATCCGAGTAAATCATTATAACCAAGGCTTGCATGCCATATTTAAAAATTTTACGTAAGCGTTTACTCTCTAAATGTTAGACCTCCAATATTCTTTTGTCAATTCCGATATTTCTAAGTAAATTTTTGGTATATTCATTGGTTTCATTCCTATTAAAAAGATTACTGCTCTTGCGTAGTTTTGATCATTTTTTTATTTTTTAAGTACAGTTGACAAAAGCGCCTACCAGCATTTATATTCGGAGTAAGCGTTTACGTTCTCTTCTTTCATAACTTACTCTCATCAGCGTAAGCGTTTAATTCAAGGATAACCGTAGTTTAAGGAGCTCATAGGAATGAACCCAACGATTAAAGATGTTGCACAGAAAGCGAACGTTTCCATTGCCACAGTCTCTCGCGTGCTAAACAATTTAAGTGGGTATTCGGACAAAACGAAACAAAAGGTAAATGAGGCGATCAAAGAAATTGGTTATCAACCCAATGCGATTGCCCGGGGTCTAATCAATAAGCGTACACAAACCATTGGTGTTATGTTCCCTAGTGTTTCTGGTGCTTTCTCTTCCGATCTGCTCAAAGGTATTGAAGAATTGGCCAATGACCGGAACTACAGTGTGATGGTATGCAATACCGATCAGGACGGTAAAAGAACGTTGAAGTACTTACAGCTCCTGAGAGAGAAACAGGTTGATGGCATTATTTTTTCTAGTGAAGTCCTTAAGAAAGAATATTACGATGTGCTCGAAACCATGAGGATCCCCGTTGTATTGGTCTCTTCCCAAACAGAATTTGCCAAGGTCCCTTATGTGAAAGTAGATGATTATCGAGCAGCTTTTGACGCTATCCTCTACTTAATTTCAAAAGGTCACCGCAAAATAGCCATGATTAGTGGAAACCCTAGCGATCTTATCGCTGGTGCGCCAAGAGCAGAAGGTTATAAGCATGCGCTTGAAGCAAATGGTATTCCTTTTGACAGCCGCTATCTTGCTTACGGAGATTTTTTGTATGAGAGCGGAAGTATAGCTATGGAGACTCTTTTGGAGCAAGCGCCTGATGTGACTGCCGTTTTTGCTGCTAGTGATGAAATGGCGATTGGTGCCCTCTCCACCGTTATCAAAAATGGTCTAAGCGTGCCCGAGGATATCTCCATTATGGGATATGACGATCTTGGATTAGCCAAAATGGTTATTCCGCCTCTAACAACAGTACGCCAACCGCTGTACGATATTGGAAAGATCGCCGTGGAGAAGCTCATTCAGATGATTGAAACAGGCGAGTCTGTCAACAGCCAGATTGTCGATCACACAATTGTGGAAAGACAAACGGTAAGATCGCTTACCTAAGTCTTTTTATCAATATTACGTAAACGTTTACTGTTCACTTTATTGCATACCCGTCGCTTAGAAGAACACGAACATCATTTAAGTTTGCCGTCAACGTAAACGTTTACTCTTATCAAATTCACCATAATACCAACACATTATTAGGAGGATTTATCATGAAAAAAACAATTAAACCCGTAATGGTTAGTCTACTGGCTATGTCCGTGCTTAGCGCCTGCGGTAGCAATAGTGGTAACAATGCGGCTGACAACACATCTAGCGGCGGGAACTCCTCCGGTGACAAGGTGAAAATCGAGTTTTTCCAAAATAAGACCGAAGCCAAAGCCACCTTCGACAAGCTGGTTGCGAAATTTAATGAAGCCAATCCGAACATCGTAGTCACTCAAGTGAACCCACCGGATGCCGAAACAGTGCTGAAGACTCGTGCAGCTAAAAAAGACATCCCTGACGTGGTCGGTATCGGTGCCACTGACACCTACAAAACATTATCCGGAAGTGGTCTGTTTGAAGACTTCTCAAGTGATCCACTTGCTGAAAATATCCAGCCTGCTTATGTTCAAATGCTGAAAGACCTGACGGGTTCGAGCGAGCTGAATGGTCTTCCATTCTCTTCGAACGCAAGTGGTGTCATTTACAATAAAGCGATGTTCACTGAAGCCGGCGTTGCCGTGCCAACCACTTGGGATGAGTTCATTGCCGTCGCTCAAAAGTTCAAGGACAGCGGTAAAAATGCTTTTTACCTGACCCTTAAGGATTCCTGGACAACCCTTACGCCGTTCAACTCCCTCTCTACAATCATTAAAGGCAATGATTTCTTCAAGCAACGTGCTGAAGGTACTGTGACTTTCGCAGACAGCTTCACCGAAATTGCTGAAAAGCTGCTTAAGCTGACGGAGTTCGGTCAAAAAGATATTTTTGGAAAAGGCTACAATGACGGCAACACAGCTTTCGCTAAAGGTGAATCTGCAATGTATCTGCAAGGGGTATGGGCGATTCCAGAAATCGTGAAGGCTAATCCATCCATTGAGCTTGGTGTATTCCCTTTCCCAGCGACAAATGATGCTGCTAACAATAAGGTCATTTCTGGCGTAGACACATTGTTGACTATCTCTAAGAGCACTAAACATAAAGAAGAAGCTAAAAAATTCGTTGAATTCCTGCTCCAGCCTGAGAATGTCAGCCTCTACATTAACGAGCAAAAAGCATTCCCAGCTGTGCAAGGTGTAACTCAAGATGATCCAACAATGGACGGCTTCAAAGCAGCATTTACCTCAGGTAACTTGGCCGACTTTGCGGACCACTACATCCCAAGTGCAATGAAAGTGGATACCATCAATCAAGCCTTCCTACAAAAGAAAGATGTTGATGCGTACCTGAAACAGCTTGATAAAGAATGGGATAAGGTAGCTGACCGGAAATAACGAGACCTGACAAATAAGAGCCGAGAAAGAGAACGGGACTCCCCCTTCTCTTTCTCTTTTCCAAGGAGGATTACATGATGGCCAAACGCCGAGTCGCCTTTTATCTAATGACTATACCGGCATTGCTTCTTTTCTTTGCCTTTCACACCTTTCCTGCACTGCAGGGTATTTATTATTCGTTCACTAACTGGGACGGCTTCAGTGACAGCTTTGATTACGTAGGATTTAAGAACTTCATTAACATTTTTCAAGATGAAAATGTGCTGAATTCATATGTGTTCACTTTTAAATATGCCATCTTAACAACTATTCTCATCAACATCATCAGTTTGTTGATTGCGCTTGGGCTTAACGCCAAGATTAAAGCCAAAAACTTTTTCCGCGGTGTATATTTCCTGCCAAATATCCTCAGCGTGCTGATTGTCGGCTTTATTTTCAACTATTTGTTCGCAAATGTATTCCCTATCTGGGGCGAGAAGCTTGGCAGCGAATTCCTTTCGCAGAACATTCTCGGCAACTCCGATTGGGCCTGGATCGGTATCGTCATTGTAGCCGTTTGGCAGGGAATTGCTTATAACACGATTCTCTATCTGGCAGGTCTACAGACGATTCCGCAAGATCTTTACGAAGCCTCCAATCTGGACGGCGCTAGCCGCTGGAGAGAATTCTGGAGTATTACTTTTCCAATGCTTGCTTCCTTCTTCACGATCAACATGGTGCTGGCGATGAAGGGCGGCTTAATGGTATTCGACCAAATCGTAGCCTTGACAGGTGGGGGACCTGGACGTTCAACACAATCCATTGCCCACTTAATCTATACAGGCGGCTTCCAAGGCGGAGAATTTGCCTATCAATCGGCGAACGCCGTGATTTATTTTATCGTGATCGTTGTGATCTCCGCCCTTCAGCTTAAATTTCTGCAGAAACGGGAGATGGACTTATGATCAAAAAATCAAGCAACTGGCCTGCAACGATTCTTATCGCGCTAGGCTCACTACTGATCCTTTTTCCGCTGTACATGACTATTGCTATCGCGCTAAAAAATCCCGAGGAAATGGCTCAATCCATCTTTTCACTGCCGACTGGCCTGCATTTTGAGAACTTCGCCAATGCCATTAAGGCAACCAATTTCTTCAACGCCTTAGGAAATAGCGCCACGATCACAATAACATCAGTAGTGTTCATCTTGCTTACCAACTCCATGGTAGCCTACGCGATTGCCCGCAATATGAACCGAAAATTCTTCAAAGCGCTCTACTTTTATTTTATCAGCGCAATGTTTATTCCTTTCCAGATTATTATGCTGCCTGTGGTCAAAGTGACAACGGATCTGCATATGAACAACATTCTGGGTCTTATTATTCTATACATTGTTTATGGCTTGGCTTTTAACGTGTTTGTATACACTGGCTATATCCGCTCTATTCCTTATGAGCTAGAGGAAGCTGCCACAGTAGATGGTGCGACGACATTCGGAACGTTCTGGAAGATTATTTTCCCACTTCTTGCTCCGGTCAGTGCAACAATTGGTATTCTCTCTTGTCTTTCGACCTGGAACGACTTTATGCTGCCGCTGATTCTGCTCGGTGATCAGGATTCATACACACTTCCGCTTGTACAGTATGTCTTCCAAGGTCAATTCAGCACAGATTTCAACTTAGCCTTTGCTTCGTATCTGCTTGCTTTATCCCCGATGCTCGTGGTCTATTTGTTCGCGCAAAAATGGATTATCAGTGGACTAACATCAGGGTCCATTAAATAACTAAGATTTATATAGAGAGATAGGAGAGCTATACATGGATAAGAAATGGTGGAAAGAAAGCGTAGTTTATCAAATCTACCCCCGCAGCTTCAAAGACAGTAACGGGGACGGCATCGGTGATCTGCAGGGCATTATCTCGAAACTCGATTATTTAAATCAGCTTGGCGTCGACGTAGTCTGGTTATGCCCGGTATACGAGTCGCCAAACGACGATAACGGCTATGATATCAGTAACTATCAAAGTATTATGGATGATTTCGGAACACTCTCTGATTGGGAGGAACTGCTAGCTGGACTTCACAGCCGCGGCATGAAGCTGATTATGGATCTCGTGGTCAACCACTCCTCTGATGAGCACGCTTGGTTCGTGGAGTCCCGCAAATCGCAGGATAATCCTTATCGTGATTATTATATCTGGCGGCCGGGCCAGGACGGACAGAAGCCTAACGACTGGGGTTCCTTCTTCAGCGGCTCGGCTTGGGAATTCGATGAGAAGTCGGAGGAATATTACCTCCATCTCTTCTCGAGAAAACAACCCGACCTGAATTGGGATAATCCTAAGCTGCGCCAGGAAGTCTACGATATGATGACCTGGTGGCTGGACAAGGGCATTGACGGATTCCGTATGGATGTAATCAACTTGATCTCCAAAGTACCGGAATTACCTAGCGTTGCCCCAGAAAATAACGGAGAACAGCCTACGTACCACTTCGGAGGAGACTATTTCGTTAACGGACCACGCGTACATGAGTATATGCAGGAAATGAACCGTGAGGTCCTGTCCAAGTACGATATCATGACAGTGGGCGAAACCGTTAATGTCACTCCCGAGGAGGCTTCGTTGTACGTTTCCGAGGATCGCAACGAGCTGAACATGGTATTCCATTTCGAGCTCATGGACGTCGATTCCGGACCTGGAGGCAAATGGAATGTGCAGCCTTGGAAGCTGGCGGACATCAAGTCCATCATTTCCAAATGGCAAATCGCGCTGGACGGTAAAGGTTGGAACAGTCTGTATATGAACAACCACGATCAGCCGCGTATGTTATCCCGCTTCGGAGATGATAAGTTATATCCGAAAGAGTCTGCCAAGATGCTGGCAACACTGCTGCACACGCTCCAAGGCACACCTTACATCTATCAAGGCGAAGAAATCGGCATGACGAATGTACAGTTTGATTCCATCAACGATTACAAAGACATTGAAATCTTGAATATGTATAAAGAATACTTGGCTGCCGGACATTCGGAAGAAGCTATCATGAACTCCATTTACATTAAAGGCCGGGACAATGGCCGTACGCCGATGCAATGGAACGCCGAGCCGCAGGCAGGCTTCACGACGGGCTCTCCTTGGCTAGCCGTAAATCCTAATTACAAGGAAATTAATGTGGAGCAGGCGCTGGCTGATCCTGATTCTATTTTTTACTATTATAAGAGACTTATTGAGCTGCGCAAGCAGCATGAAATTATCGTATACGGAAATTATACAATTCTGGCTGAGGAGAATGAACAGGTATATGCTTATCTGCGTACTCTTGGTGAAGAACAGCTACTGGTTGTATTGAATTTCTTCGGAGAGCCTGCGACCTTCGAACTTCCTTCTACTGTGAAGTTCCAAGCGAAGGCATTGCTTATTGCCAATTACGAAGTAAATCCAGAAGAAGAACTAAACACAATTCAGCTTCGTCCTTATGAAGCTCGTGTGTATAAGCTTAAATAAACTAGACCCCCTACATGGAAACAATAAAAAGGAGCCTCACGGCTCCTTTTTACTTTCCTCCAACAGCTACCGGATTGACCTGTACCTGTCCCGCGTTCAATTTCTCAATAATCGCCAGTAAGAAGGTTTCGGCTAGGCTGTTCTTTTTAATCGCTCTGGCGGCTTCTTCCAAAGTAAACCATTCAGCATGATCAACCTCAGTACTCACCTGGCTCAAGTCCTCCGAATCTGCAACACCTATAAAATTCAGCATTAGCGTATTGGATGGTGCGAAGTACAAGCTGCGCATATATTCATAAGCGACAATATCAAGTCCTACCTCTTCTTTTACCTCACGTACGAGAGTCGTTTCCGCATCTTCACCTTTGTTCACGTATCCTGCGAGTAATATGTAGTCTGGCCGATTATATTGCTGAATTAATAAAATCTTGTTTTTCTCCCTGTTTAATACTGCTGTACTAATCGCCGTGCTGAAAATAGGGAATCGGAACATTTCACACGCATTACAATAAGGTACCTGCCCTTCCCCTTCATTTTCTTTCATTACTAACTCTGTCCCACATTCCAGGCAATACTTCAAACTGATCGCTTCCTTCTATTCTAAGTTAGCCTAATTCTACTCCAATTGAGGTGGAATCCGGTGATACGTAGCTTGTTCAAACCCGTATGCTAAGGCTATGAGCGTAGGCTCGCTATAAACTTTTCCGGAAAAAACAACACCAAAAGGTCCCTTGGTCGAATCCCCATCCGCATCAATAATGCCTTGAGTTACATATCCCGCCGGAACAGTAACTAATGGATAACCTAAGCGTGCCGCAATATACATGCCATCTACATCACCAGGCAGCAATAACGCGTCTAAACTATATTGTTCCAACACATAATCTATTCCTTGCTCAAGCGCTAATTCCTTGTATTCTTGTCTCTTCTCTTGATAGGCCTCTTCAGTTAATGTTACTTCTTCTGATCTTGTCAGGGTGTCTTGCCCATATTGCAAGGCAATCTCAGCATGTCTTTCATTATAGGCTATCAATTCTTGCAAAGAGTGAATCGGAACGGAATCATCTACTTGTGCTAAATACTGGTTGAGCCCTTTTTTAAATTCATAACAAATCACATCATTATTCCAATTCTGTTGTTCAACATGTACTGTGACAGGATCTATTATGGTAGCCCCTTCATTCTTCAAGGTCAAGATAGCTGCTTCCATAATTGCAAGCCTCTCAGCGTCTAAATGCTTATAATAATGCCGTGGAATACCTATTCTTGCTTGTCGTATAAAGCTTTTATCTAAACTTGAAGTATAGTCTGTATAAGCGTATTTTTCGCTTGAAAATGTTGCTGAATCGTTGTCGTCCACTCCGGTTAACGCCCCTAAAATAATTGCCGCATCTGTAACCGTTCTAGCTATAGGCCCAGGGGTATCCTGGCTTACTGAAATAGGAATGACTCCAGAACGGCTCACTAATCCCACCGTAGGTTTGATTCCGACAAGAGCATGTTGGCTGGCTGGACCGACAATAGATCCTGCGGTTTCCGTTCCGATCGCTGCTGCTGCCAGATTCGCTGCTACGGCTGCCGCAGGCCCAGAGCTGGAACCACTGACAAATACCGTCCCAGGTCCATACGGATTCAGTACAAGCCCGCCCCGCGAGCTATATCCCGCAGGCATTGTACTAGACATAAAATTAGACCACTCCGACATATTCGCCTTCCCAAGTAAAATAGCCCCCGCCAATCGAAGCTTGGCCGCTACAAATGAATCTTTTGCCGCAATTGATCCAGCTAAAGCTACAGAACCGGCACTCGTATGCATCTTATCCGCGGTGTCTATATTATCCTTCAATAAAATAGGAATACCGTGCAGGCTCCCGCGGCTCCCTTTTTCTGCTCGTTCTTTATCGAGTGCTCGCGCGATTTGTATAACCTCTGGATTTATTTCTAAAATAGAGTTTATGTCTATATCGTATTTATGGATCCGCTCCAAATATACTTGAACTATATCCTCTGAGGTAATTAAACCTGCTTCCAGAGCCTCTTGCATTTTAATTATATCCGTCTCAATAATCCATTCCTGAAGTTTATTCTTCATACGAATAACTCCTTCCAAAAAAATAAAATTGCCTCTAGTATAAACCTACCACAAAATTTCACCTCAATAATATGGAGAGTTTAACTATAGTTATATTCAGCTATTTGACTCCCTCGGCTACAGATGATAGGGTATTTTCGAAGTTAAATTTTTCCGGGAGGGAACACCCATGACGGAAGTAAAGCTTAGTATTGGATACGACGAATTCGAAGAAGGTCAAAGAATTGGCGAAGCAATTGAGAAGTTAAGCAGCAGCCCTGAAGGTGCGTCGCTGACCAGCCTAATTATCGGTGATTGGGGGCAAGCCTACGAGAATAGCTCGGAAGAGGTTGTAGAGGCACTGGTTACGCATAGCGCCAGCTTCCCTGCTTTACGCAAGCTTTTTATTGGTGAGATGGGCTATGAGGAATGCGAGATTTCATGGATTACCCAAAGCGATCTATCACCGCTGCTCCCTGCTTTTCCAGAATTACAATCACTCACGATTCAAGGCGGGAATGAGCTGAGCCTCTCAGAGCTAAAGCATGACAAGCTGGAGGAACTGATAATTATTAGTGGCGGCTTAAGTAAAGCCGTACTTGAAAATATTGCAGCCAGCCAATTGCCGAATTTACGTAAGCTGGAACTATATCTTGGCGTAGATAACTACGGCTTTGACGGAAGCCTCGCAGATATTCTACCTCTTATAGAAGTAGGAAAGTTCCCTAAACTTACCTATCTGGGATTAAAAAATAGCGAAATACAAGATGAAATCGCCGGTGCAGTAGCAAATGCGCCTATCTTAGATCAGCTGGATACGCTAGATCTATCTCTGGGTACCCTCAGCGACGAAGGTGCTGAATTGCTTCTTGCCAGCGAGAGAATCAAGGGACTAAAAGCATTGAATCTAAGCCATCATTTTATGTCCGACGAGATGATCAGCCGGTGGCAGCAGAGTGGATTACCTGTCGATGTCAGCGACAAACAGGAAAGCGATGATGAGGAAGACTGGCGTTATCCTTCCATCACAGAGTGAGCCCCCTATGCGGCCGATGATCGTTATCGGTATTCCTGGGGATAAACGGACTAGCGGCATTCAGCAAGCACGTTCCGATCTCGGAATGCCACCTGCCATCATTTTATCGTACGCTGAATTTCTGCAAGGCCAATCGTTAGGTGATCTGCTGGAAGTACAGAAGCAGCAGTTATCCAGCCAGCCGGCTGTTTATAACGGAATAGATCTCAGTGCGGCTCCCCCGCTGCTGAGATTGGAATCGCCTGGCAGCAGCTTTGAAGTAGAGCGTGCCTTAATCGCTCTTGGCGCACCTGATGCCGTTGATGTTGACGATTCGCTGCATCCCTACGCTGAAAGACCTGATCCGCGCCCACTCCGTGTGAAGGTAGCCCATCAATTGAAGGAGATGCAGGGTGTCCTGCATCATCCTTCGCAATGGTTCCGCGGTTATTGCCGCATGCTGGCTAGACTACAGCGCGAAGCCAAAGAGGTTTGTCCAGGCTCGCTATGGTTAAATGACCCCGCTGATATTGCGACCATGACCGATAAACGGCGGGCACAACAGATTCTGAGTGGGGCAGGCATCACTATTCCTCGTCCATTAGGCGAGGAACAGCAGCCTACCGACTATGCCTCTCTCCGTGAGATGATGATCTCCCGGCGAATGCACCGGGTATTCATTAAGCTAGCCTTCGGCTCTGCCGCTTCCGGGGTGATCGCCTATCAGCTCCATCCCGTTACAGGTGCCGAAGTTGCCTTAACTACAGTGGGGGTCGAGAATTACATCACCCGACCGCCCATTTACTATAATTCCGGTAAACTGCGGCGATACACAGATACCGCCACGATCTCCGGCATTATTAACTGGATTTATCGGCATGGTGGTTATGCCGAGCAATGGATCCCTAAGATCGGCCATAACGGCAAAGCCTTCGATATCCGCCAGCTCGTGGTTCTCCGCGAGGCCTGTCATGCAATTGCTCGTGTAAGTTCCACCCCAATTACGAATCTGCATTTACGCAGCCAGCGGATGTCTCCTTCAGAAGCCGGTTTATCAGAATTCATACAGGAGCAGGTACGAAATACCGCGTTGCAAGCGCTGGCGGCATTTCCCCGTTCTGGAGTTGCCGGGATAGACGTGCTGATATCTGGAGGATCGCAACAGTGTTTTGTCGCCGACGTTAATCCATTTGGCGATTTGCTGTACGATGTAAAATACCGTGGCTGCAGCACCTACGAATGGGAAATGAAGGTATTGACCGCCAGAGACTATATTACTCATCCCTCAACACCGCTTATAAAGGAAGGATCCTCATAATGGATATGAACACTATCGTTGGCACCCATGACATTCTAATGATCACGCTTGATACCCTTCGATACGATGCAGCTACTATGGAGGAAGCGAACTGCCCGAACCTGTGCGGAACGGGATCCTGGGAGAAAAGACATACTCCCGGCAGCTTTACTTATGCGGCCCATCACGCTTTTTTCGGCGGCTTCTTGCCTACTCCAGCTACAACGGATAAGACTGAGCATATCCGTATGTTCCATTCCCGAAATACCGGAATGAAGACGCATCCTCATACATGGCTGTTCGATACACCGGATATCGTGTCAGGACTTGCTGCCGAGGGCTATCGCACGGTTTGTATTGGAGGTGTTATTTTTTTCACCAAAAAAAATCCACTCGCTCGTGTGTTGCCAAGTTATTTCCAGCAAAGCTACTGGCGGATGACCTTCGGTGTGACCAATCCGCGTTCCACAGAGCATCAGGTGAACCATGCCTTGAAGCTGCTAAAGGATACTCCTAGCGAGCAAAGATTGTTTATGTTCCTCAACGTCTCTGCCATTCACGGACCAAATCATTATTTTGTACCTGGTGCTAAAAAAGACTCCGTAGACAGCCAGCGCGCCGCTCTTCGTTATGTGGACGGTGAACTGGGCCGGTTGTTCGATGCGTTCCGGGAACGCGGCAATCCTGTCTTCTGCCTGGCTTTTTCAGATCATGGAACCGCTTATGGGGAAGATGGCTATCAGGGGCATCGCCTTGCCCACGAGACGGTATGGAACGTCCCTTATCGGGAGTTTATTTTATAATATTTATAACAAGGAAAGGATGGAGAACTGATATGACGTTATCGTCCTTCTCTTTAGAAGAGCTTCACAAGTGGAAAGACAGCATTACTGCTCACCCTTACCGTTCTTATCTGTATTCCTATCCACACAAAACGGCTTACAGGGATTTGCAGCCTCCGATGCCGCTAGAAACACTCTGGCGTGATGAGCCTGCGGAATCTTTCTTTCTATATATGCATATTCCGTTTTGTGGCGCACGCTGCGGATTCTGCAACCTATTTACCCTGCCTGATAAACGCGCAAATGTTCATGCCACATACTTGGATGCCCTGGAACGACAAGCAAAGCAATGGGCGGAATTCACCAGACATAAACCTTATGCGCGTTTTGCGATCGGCGGTGGAACTCCCACCCTGCTGGCAGCAGATCAGCTCCGCCGCTTGTTCCACATTGCCGTTGATACGATGGGACTGGACACAAATACAGCCTCCATCTCAGTGGAAACTTCACCGGAGACGATTACCGAAGAGAAGCTGAATATTCTAAAAGAGTATACGGTGGATCGGGTCAGCATGGGCATCCAAAGTTTTGTCGCTGCTGAATCGGCGGCCATCTATCGCCCACAAAATCCGGATGAGGTATATCGGGCACTAGAGCTGCTGGGGAAATATGATTTTCCCATACTGAATTTAGATCTGATCTACGGGCTTCCGGGGCAGACGGTCGACTCTTGGCTATATTCGCTCAATCAAGCGATCAGCTTTGAGCCAGAGGAAATTTTCATCTATCCGCTCTACACCCGTGAGCATACGATTGTGAAGCCTGGTGATATCCAGCGTCAGGACGATATTCGCCTAGATTGCTACAAAGCCGCTGGGCAGCTGCTTAGAGCGAGAGGATATCGCCAATACTCCATGCGTCGTTTCGCCAAGGAAGACGCAGGAACAGCTAAACCCATTCTCGATTATAGCTGCCAAGAAGAAGGAATGGTCGGATTGGGCTGCGGAGCCAGATCCTACACCCGCCATGTGCATTACGCTTCCCGTTATGGGGTAAGCCGTAAAGCAACCGAGAGCATTATTGCTGATTACGTTGCGACGGATCGTTACGATACTGCGGATTACGGGATTGTGCTGAGTCTTGAAGAACAGAAACGCCGCTTTATTCTGAAGGCGATTCTACATAGCGAAGGGCTGAAGCTTGAAGATTACAGCCAGCGTTTCGGTCAATCGCTCTGGAGCGATTATCCTGAGCTGTCCAACCTGCTTCATTCCGGTCTTGGGCAGGAGGAAGATGGCATCCTGCGCCTTACCACCGAAGGGATGGGTTACTCTGATTCGATTGGGGATTGGTTTATTTCTGGGGAGATCCGAGAGCAGATGGAAAGGTTCGTATTGCCATGAATGCGGTCCTCTACTACCGCGGTTCCCTCACGTCCTGCAACTATGATTGCCCCTATTGTCCTTTTGGCAAAACAAGAGACAGCGCAGCTACGCTCGCCAAGGACCGCCAGGGGCTGGAAGCCTTTGTAGCGTGGGCCTCTGAGCAAGGTGCGGCAGGTCATCGGCTTTCTATATTTTTTAATCCCTATGGCGAAGGGCTAATTCATCGCTGGTACAAAGAAGCAATGATTGCCCTCTCCAATATGGACCATGTAGAGAAGGTAGCGATTCAGACCAACCTATCTGCCAACCTGGGTTTCATCTCCCAGCTGAATCGTAAAAAAGTGGCCTTTTGGGCCACCTACCACCCCGGACAAGTGCGGGAGGATAAATTTCTGGCGCAATGTTTGACTTTATATGAGAACGACGTTCCATTTAGTGTGGGAAGCGTTGGAATACGCAGCGCTTTTTCAGCGATAGCTTCACTTCGTTCTGCGTTACCAGAGAACGTGTACTTATGGGTCAATGCTTACAAAGATAAACCTGATTATTATACAGCTGAGGATTTTGTCTTCCTTAGCGAGATTGATCCACATTTTTCTGTGAATGCTATGGATTATGAAAGCCTTGGCCAAGCCTGCAATGCAGGAAAAGATGTTTTTTACGTACAGGGCGCTGGGCTTGTGAAACGCTGCTATAAGGACAGAGGTGTCATAGGCAATCTTTACCGTGATGGGCTAGAGGGTCTCTCTGCGGTTAGAAGCTGCCGAATGAAGGTATGCGATTGTTATATCGGTTATATTCATATGCCCGAGCTGAAGCTGCGGAGCATCTATGAAGCTGGACTTTTGGAACGAATCCCTTATGGCGCTATGAACAACTGAATTAGAATTCCAGACAGGGTTTCTTTACTCTCTGTGGAATATGACAAGTAGCCCCCATCTATAGGGGCATAGCAAACACTAAAGTTGGAGGGACAATAACTTATGAACAACATCATTAATTTTGCGCATCGTGGAGCGTCGGCAGTGTGTCCAGAAAATACTATGGCAGCATTTCGCAAAGGTCTTGAGCTGGGTGCAACCGGAATAGAAACTGATGTACAAATGACCAAGGATGGCGGCCTAGTCCTCATTCATGATGAAACTCTAAACCGCACGACAAGCGGAACCGGCTATGTGAAGGATCATACACTCGCAGAACTGCTGGAAGTGGACGCAGGCTCATGGTTCGGACCTGAATTCAAAGATGAGCGCCTTCCATTGCTGGAAGATTTATTAGATCTGCTGCAAGGTAGAGATACCATACTAAATATCGAGCTTAAAAATGGCACTTTTTTATATCCGGGCATGGAGGAAAAAGTGATCGCGGCCGTACGGGATTTCAAGATGAGCGATCGCGTCATTTTTTCGAGCTTCAACCATTATTCACTAGCTTACTGTCAGTCGCTGGCACCGGAGATCAGAACAGGAATTCTGTACGGGGAAGGCCTGTATCGTCCTTGGGATTATGCAGCTACACTTGGAGCGACTGCGTTGCATGCGTATCATTTTGCGGTACTGCCTGAATTCGTCGAAGAAGCGGCGAAGCATGGCGTTGTCTACCATCCTTGGACCGTTAACGATCCCGAGCGGATGAAATATTTAATTGAAGCTGGTGTATCAGGCATTATTACCGATCATCCAGACGTACTCGCTGGACTTCTGGCTGACAAGGGAGTGTGATGGTGTGAAAAAAGTCTGGCTGCTCGGATTCGGCTTTTTCAGCATCAGCATTACATGGAGTCTGTATAACGCATTTGTACCTTTTTTCCTCGAAAAATATGTACATAGTGTAGCCCTAATCAGCTTCATGATGACGATTGATAATTACTTCGCCTTATTCTTGCAGCCTTGGATCGGTAATCGGAGTGACCGCACGACCTCGCGTTTTGGACGCAGAATGCCTTATCTTATGATCGGTATGCCCTTCGCTGCCGTGCTGACTATGCTGATTCCGTTTCATACCGGACTATTTACACTGCTTTTATTTATGATGCTGATGAATCTAGCCATGAGTTTATACCGTTCCCCTACCGTCGCTCTCATGCCCGACATAACACCTGAAGAGCAGCGTACAAAGGCTAACGGATTAATTAATTTCATGGGTGGATTCGGATCAATTCTGGCTTTTGGCGTGGGTTCGATCCTCTATAAATCAAATCCTGCGCTGCCATTTCTCGTTGCTGGACTGATTACCCTGTTATGTCTATTTATCGTATCGCGCTTCATCAAAGAAAAACGGGATGGTGTGAATATAAGCCCTACGCTTCTATCCGATACAGCGGGGAGCCCTTCTGCGACGATAGTTAAGCCTTCCAGAGTCTCCTTTCGCGGCCAGCTGGATCGTACTACAGTCTTTCTACTGGCAGCGATTTTCTTCTGGTTTGTAGCTTATCAAGGGGTCGAAACCTTGTTTACATTGTATGGCAAAAACCATCTGGGCCTCAGTGAACAAGCAGCCTCCTTCTCCCTTACCTTCTTCTCCCTTGCCTTTGTGCTGTTCGCTATTCCGAGCGGTTGGCTGGGTGGGCGATTCGGGAAAAAGAAGATCATTATCATCGGCGTATGTGGCCTGATGACGGTCTTTGCGCTTGTTGGGTTTGCACAGGACCTGCTGGTGCTTCGAGCGTTACTCCTGACAGGAGGAATCTTCTGGGCTTGTATCAACATCAACTCTTATCCTTATGTTGTTGCAACGGGAACTGAGGAGAGTATCGGTACTCGAACAGGGATGTATTATTTGGTCTCTTCACTGGCAGCGATCAGCTCGCCACCTTTGCTGGGGCTAATGATTGATATTTTTGATTACTCCATCCTGTTCTATGTAGCAGCGATTAGTATGGCGGTTGCCCTGCTCTGCCTCTTCTTGATGAAGGGACGCAAGCAAGTCCCCCACAAGTTTCACACACCGGGAGCCTAAAAAAAAGCGTCAGCCTTAGACATCTATTTATGTCCAGGGCTGACGCTTATATTTTACACTTAACAAACTAATTTTTATAAACTGAATAACGACCTGTACCCAGCTGTTTGGCGGTGTACATCGCTGTATCTGCTTCGTGCAGCAGCCTGAAATGATCCACCTTGCCATGACTAATGCTGATGCCTATGCTCGCAGATACAAAGAGGTTGTGCTCTCCCAGCTGATAATGTCTGGTCGTCTTCTCCAGAATCTGCACCGCTAACTGCTCCGCTTCCTTCTGATTGCAGCCTTTAGCTACAATCACAAATTCATCGCCGCCTATGCGGAAAATATGGCGTTTTCTTTTGCTGGAGAATTGACTTAACCTTCCTCCCACCTCTTGCAGCAGTAAATCGCCCACATGATGTCCTAAGCTGTCATTGATTGATTTGAACCGGTTCAAATCCATAAACAATACGGCTAGTTGCTCATTTACTTTGCAGCGATCCCAAAAGTGATCCATTCCATTCTTGTTTAAGAGCCCCGTTAAGCCATCCTTATAGGCAAGTTCCTTAAGCTGCTCTCTTTCCGCCAAAACAAGGTTCAGCCGTGTAAGCAAAAACATTAAAACAGCTATCGTAAGCGCGTATATCAATAACGGAGTGAAAATCCCCCCATTGACCTCTATAGTTTCTTCTAAGGTTTTTTTGCCTAGCTGATGCATTGCCCACAATCCAACGACAATAGTTATAATGGAAAGGCCCGTGTAAACTGCTCTTTGTTTTGGTTCCTTACTAGCAACATCCCGGTAAAATCTCAATACTAAATAACCTACAACCCCTGCGATGATAATGGACATTAACGTTTGTAAATAAATCTGAACCTCTACCACCTTTAATTCGCACATCCTTCTGAACTACAAATAATTAGCTTACTGTACTGCGCTACCAATATATAAAAAAGCTCTGAACATTATCTGAACACTTACTCTTTCTCCAAATGCCGCGCACAATTATATAACTCGCAGTTCCAGGAGCCATCCGATTCGGATTTTGTTATTCGCGTAATTGACGTATTGTTCAATAATACTGTGCCGTCCAGTTCTGGAAGTAGTCTTCTAAGGCTGCTGCGTAAAATTGCACCATGGCTAACGATCAGAATATGACTGCCTGAATGTCTCGCCGCAATTTCTTCAATCACTTCGCTGCCTCTGAGCTCGCTGGCTTCTGGAGTTTCCAAACCCAAATCTAACGTCTTCCAATCGGTTCCCCATCGTTCAATCCGCTCTTGCTGCGTAGTTCCTTCAATAAGTCCCGCATACATCTCTCGAATGCCCGGCGCTAAACCCGTGATCTCAAGGCCTAATCTTTCTGCAATAACCTCTGCCGTTTGCCGCGCTCTGAGTAAATCACTTGAATATATGTAATCCCATTGTTCTGTGCTAAGACGTTCAGCCAGTAGTTGTGCCTGTTGCAGGCCTTCAGCATCCAATGAATTATCCGTATGCCCTTGCACTCTGCCTTCTTTATTCCACGCGGTACTTCCATGGCGAATTAAACCTATCGTAGTCATAAAAATCTCCTTTTAGCTATTGAGTCTAGTGGCAATTGTGATGCTGGTTATTGTGCTGGTTATGGTGCTAGTTATAGTGCTAGTTATAGTGCTAGTTATAGTGCTAATCTCAGTGCAATTTCAGTGCTAATATAAATAATATAATCTATATTCTATCAGATTCACCCTATGAACATTTAAAAATAAAGGTTATCCAAGTTTTTGAACATGAGGTATAATAAACCTTGTCGTTTTTTACAACAGCTACAAGATAAGGAGTAATTGTTTATGATGAAAAAGCTAGGGTCCACTCTGTTTCTTACCTTCTTACTGCTCGTTCCACTTGTCGCCACTTGCCCATCCACTGTTGGTGCAACACCAGTTCCTAAAAACACCGTCTATGTGGACAAGAATAACCATTCATACATACCACTGCGTCTCTTAAATAGCTTCACTGGTATACAGTCTGTATGGAATCCTAACGAAAAACGTATAAGCATTACGAATGCAGACACCACCATAACGCTTACATTAGGTCAAACCGCTGCGCTCGTCAATGAAAAGTCGGTTACGCTAACTGATCTTGCTTTCAGTGATAATGGCACGGTATATATCCCGTTGTCTTTTATCAGCACAACGCTTGGCATTCAATTAACCTGGGATAAGGAAGCCTCTTCATTAACCCTTAAGAGTAATGATATTGCAACCACTGTTCCTGTACAGTCCGGCGCACTAATCAAAGCGGATTCTTCACCAGTTGTCAGCGCTAGTAAAACCTTCAAAGTTGGCGGCAGATCCTTCAAAGCCCAGACGGTTACAGTGTCCCTGCTGCATCCTAAGGTGAAACTTGATGTCGTACTGGCTGGAAATACGGTCGGAAAAGTAGAGGACCTAAGCAGTCTGGCTAAACGTAATAATGCCGTAGTTGCGATTAACGGAACATTTTTTGATGCCTATACAAAAGGAGCATACAAAGCTCCATACGGGTACATTGTCAGCGGCGGAAAAATGCTTAAAAATAGCTCCGGGGATCGCCGGACGATTTTTACCTATGACAGCAACCATCTGGCGTCACTGATTCCTGGGCTGGAATTCACAAGCCGCTTCGCTTCCGGCTCCATGGAAGGAGCTCTTCAAGCCGGTCCGCGTCTTCTTGTGAACGGCAAGGTATCCCTAAATGTCGCGGCAGAAGGCTTCAAGGATCCGAAAATCTTAACCGGCGGCGGAGCCCGCAGCGCGCTCGGATTAACACGCGACCATAAGCTCATTCTACTGACCACTGGTGGAGCCACCATCCCACAGCTGGCAGAAATGATGAAGCAAGCTGGAGCGTATCAAGCCATGAATCTGGATGGTGGTGCATCCAGCGGGCTCTACTACAACGGCAAATATCTTACGTCCCCTGGGCGTCAGATCAGCAATGCGATTGTAGTCAAATATCAATAAAATCTCTTGGCCAGACGGCTAGTTGCGAGTGCTGAGCTTCGTGATTTGGCTTGGCTCAGCCACGCTACGGCTTCGGCTTCGGCTTCGGCTTCGGCTTCGGCTTCGGCTTCGGCTACTAAGAATATATGATTCTATTGTACAAAGTGCAATCAGAGGCAGTTTGCAGCGCATAATTGCTCTGGCGGTATGATTGCTGTGCGACGTATGAGATTACTTTGCAGCATATAATTGCCGAGCTCAAACCCAAAAATCCCCTTGATGACTTACCCATCAAGGGGATTTTTCATAAAACGTTGCCAGTTTAGATACTGCTGACAGATCCAATGTTAGGGGCAGCCGGTGCAACTTAATCCGTGTGACCTGAATATTCCCACACCTGCAACCAAACTTCTGTAGTAAAGCCCAATTTCTCGTAGAAAGGCTGCATCGAACCTACGTAAACTTTACTAGCTCCGAGTTGTTTTAAACGGTTAAATCCTTCGTGTAGAACCGCCCGTCCCAGTCCCAGCTTTCGATAATTAATGGATGTGCCTACAGGCTCCAGAGCACCAATTCTATTGCTGCTGTCCCAAAAAATATTACAAAAGGAAACCACTTCGCCCGCGTCATTCACAACGCTAAGATCGAGCTGCGGATTATAGCTTGGAGCGTTACTCATATTCCCATAATGTAGCAGCGTGAGCTCTGCCTCCGCCGTTTCTGCATAGTCGAAGGCCATGATATGTCCGAGCGCTTTTGCAGTAACCTCGATCTCATCTCCGCTGCATATTCTAAAGCCAGAGGGGAGCTCCACAGGAAATTCCTTATCCAATCGCAAGGAGTTTACGCTTTCCTTACCACCCGTTTGATGATACCCCCTCTTACGAGCAACCTCTGCCGCAGAAGTCATATTCTCCGGTATTGGCACATACAGCTCTACGTAACCACCGTTCTCTTCCTCAGCTTTTTGTTCAGCAAAAGCGAACATTTCTTCAAGTAATTTTTCCGGAGGATTCATCTCAGCACACTGAAAATAGAACCCATCGTCCCTGCACACAACAGCTGCAAGCTCTCCATTCTCATACTCCCATAAGCCCACTTTTTGTTCCCACTGCTCCAGCATTCCACTTCTCGTCTCCTGAAAAAAAATAACAAATTCCCAGCGGTCTATAAGCCAGGTATTTGGAGTCTTTAGCTTACTATAACTTTTTATAAGAAAATGACGTACCTTTAGCAGATCTTCAGAACGGTAGCTTCTAAAATTAATGTTCATTTTCCACGCCCCTCTCTTTAATTTCATATTAAGGGGGATGCAAAATGAAGCATATATCATAATTAGTTATTATTATTTTATACTACCTAATATGATTCGTACGTTCACAAAACAAACATTTCTCGAGTGGAAATTATGAGCTCCACGCATCCGTTAACTGCATTTAGTGCAACTATTTCCTCAGAATGCTCCTTCAAAAGATAGTTAGTTGTATTTCGTGCAGTTAAATTTCTGATTTTCCTTTAATTGCACTAGATTCACCCTTTTTAGTTGCACGAAGTGCAATTAAATGGCTTATAATGACCAACTACGCAGAAATAAGTGTACAAAGTGCAATTAGAGTAAGTTTTGGAGTGGGCGATCTTCTTCCGGAGGAAATAGTCACTGATCAAGCTTTCTCAAGCGATAATTATGAGCTCCTCACATCCGTTAACTGCATTTAGTGCAACTATTTCCTCAGAATGTTACTTAAAAAAATAGTTAGTTGTATTTCGTGCAGTTAAATTTCTGGTTTTCCTTAAATTCCACTAGATTCACCCTTTATAGTTGCACGAAGTGCAATTAAATAGCTTCTAGGGACTATCTACGGAGAAATAAGTGTACAAAGTGCAATTAGAGAAAGTTTTGGAGTGGGCGATCTTCTTTCAGAGGAAATAGTCACTGATCAAGCTTTCTCAAGCGATAATTATGAGCTCCTCACATCCGTTAACTGCATTTAGTGCAACTATTCCTCAGAATGCTCCTTCAAAAGTTAGTTTAGTTGTATTTCGTGCAGTTAAATTTCCGGTTTTCCTTTAATTGCACTAGATTCACCCTTTTTAGTTGCACAGAGTGCAATTAAATGGATTCTAGGGACTATTTACGGAGAAATAAGTGTACAAAGTGCAATTAGAGTAAGTTTTGGAGTGGGCGTTCTTCTTCGGGAGGAAATAGTCACTGATCAACTATTTCCAAGCGATAATTATGAGCTCCACGCATCCGTTAACTGCATTTAGTGCAACTATTCCTCAGAATGCTCCTTCAAAAGTTAGTTTAGTTGTATTTCGTGCAGTTAAATTTCCGGTTTTCCTTTAATTGCACCGAATTCACCCTTTTTAGCTGCACGAAGTGCAACTAAACGGCTTCTAGGGACTATCTACGCAGAAATAAGTGTACAAAGTGCAATTAAGTCTGGATAATCCGCTTGAGCGAAATCTGGATTGCTTAGAGCTAGATCAGCTAAAGCTAGATCAGCTAGAGCTAGTTCAGCTAGAGCTAGTTCAGCTAGAGCTAGATCAGCTAGAGCTAGGCCAGCTAGGCTAGACCAGCTAGACTAGGTCAGCTAGAGCTAGATCAGCTAGGCTTAGATCAGCCAAATTCCCCTTCGGTAAGTCTAGCTAGATTCTTACGTTGACCACGAATAAGAGTACTCTTTTTGCATAATTTTCCTTGTCCATGTTACTGTATAACTGAACAAAGGAGTGAAAATATGGAGACGATTCTAATCATAGAGGACGATGCCAAGCTGGCAAGCTTGCTGAGCACGTACCTATCGAAATATGGGTTCCGTACAATTATTGTAGAGGATTTCAACAGGGTGCTGGAGACTTTTAATGAAAGCTCGGCTGACCTTATCTTACTGGACGTCAATCTGCCTAAATACGATGGGTTCTACTGGTGCCGCCAGATTCGTTCCCTCTCACTCTGCCCGATTCTGTTCATTTCTGCACGGGATAGTGGAATGGATCAGGTGATGGCGCTTGAGAATGGCGGGGACGATTATATCACTAAGCCTTTTCACTATGAGGTTGTACTTGCCAAAATCCGCAGCCACATACGTAGAGCATACGGTTCATACTCACAGACTCAAGAAGAGCATAAACTCCAATCTGGAGGTTTAATCCTCTATCCTGAACGATATATGATCCAATACGACGGGTACACGAGTGAGCTAACCCAAAAGGAAGCGGTTCTACTGGAAGCTTTACTGCTTAAGGAAGGACGAGTGGTTAACCGGGAGCGTCTGCTCGATCTCATGTGGAAGGATCAGCATTTCATAGATGACAATACATTAAATGTCTACATAACCCGTGTCCGCAAAAAGCTCAAGGATCTCGGTCTTGGCGACATTGTGGAAACCGTAAGAGGCGCTGGCTATCGGCTTAATGTCTCTAAGGATACGCCATGAGGCTTTTTTGGAGAGACCAGATCTCACTGATCCTATTCTATCTGCTTCAGATGCTGCTTATCCCTTTGCTGTATTGGCTGTCTGGTGAGAACAGACCGATCTCTATCATGCTTTATGGAATCGCCTTGAGTACCGTAGTTCTATTGCTATATCTAGGCTACCGATACGTTCAGCACCGGAGATTGTATGCAGCATTAAGCGAACCTATGGACATGCTCCAAAAACATCTTGTTTCCTTAGGAGACACTCCTCTTTCAGAAGCTATCCATGAGTTATTGCAGCTGATTGACCGCCAGTATCAGGAGCAAGTGAATGCGCATGCGCGCCAGATGGATCAGCATATCGTATTCATGAATCGCTGGGTTCATCAAATGAAGACCCCGCTCTCTGTAATTCAGCTTACGCTAAAGGATCTTGAAGAGGAGGCTGCCGCAAGTATTCAGGAGGAACTGGAACGTCTGCGCGGAGGGCTGGAAATGGTTATCTACACTTCAAGACTTGACCGATTTGAAAATGATTTTCAAGTTGAACCGTTACTTCTGCGCAAAACCGTTAGTGAGGCGGTAGCCGAAAATCGCAGACTATTCATACGCCGGGGTATAAAAGTAGATGTACAGGTGGATGCCAATCTCGCGGTATATAGCGATGCTAAATGGTTAATGTTTATGCTGGCCCAAATCTTAACCAATGCCGTAAACTATACCTCCGGTACTGGCAAGACCGTTACCCTCTCAGCTCAGCGTGTAGGCACCGACACGATTCTGGATATTACCGATCAAGGGATCGGCATTTCTCCTGAGGATCTGAAGCGGGTCTTTAATCCCTACTTTACGGGTGACCGCGGACGACATTATCATGAATCGACAGGGATGGGGCTGTATCTCGTCCGGGAGATTTGCAACAGGCTCGAACACAAGGTGGATATTCAGTCCCGGCTCGGGGAAGGGACCCGTGTGCGGCTTATTTTTAGCAACAGTGATCATCTACAGAAATAATATTGAGGGGACTTCGTCGTCATTATTCATGGCTTTGAAGCCTCCTTCTTCTTTATAGGCTACTATCTCTCAACCCATTCTCCACAAGAAGAAAGGCGAACATAACCTTAACGTCTCTGTAAGGAAACCTTAAGGTAAATCCATAGCAGCTAATCTCTCGATCTTATAAATTATATACATAACCCGTTCCCCGAATAAGGCGGATGAAATCATTTTTGTATTGGAGGAATGAATGATATGAACGTATTGGAAGTCAAAGGACTTCATAAGGTATACCCCGGCAAAATAGTGACCCAAGCCCTCACCGATATTCATCTTAATATTGAAAAAGGTGAATTTGTCGGAATTATGGGACCGTCTGGTAGCGGTAAAACAACACTGCTCAATATGGTATCCACAATCGACCAGCCGTCCTCTGGCGAAGTGAATATCAATGGCAGCAACCCTTATCTTTTGAATAAAAAAGAGCTCGCCCACTTTCGCCGAAAACAGCTAGGCTTTGTGTTTCAGGACTTCAACCTGCTTGAGACGTTAACCGTCGCCGAAAATATTGTGCTGCCCCTGACTTTGGATAACCGTAAGCTCTCACAGATGGAAATCTTGCTTCAAAGAGTCGCTGAACGCTTAAACATTACCGATATTCTGAGCAAACGCACTTATGAAATTTCAGGGGGACAACGTCAGCGGACCGCAATTGCCCGGGCGATCATCACCTCTCCTTCGATTATTTTGGCCGATGAACCTACGGGTGCGCTTGACTCCAATTCTTCGCGGATGGTGATGGAATCGCTGGAGGATATTAACCACAAAGAAGGCACCACGCTAATGCTCGTAACACATGATCCACTGGCAGCGAGCTACTGCAACCGAATTGTTTTTATAAAAGACGGCAAACTAGCAGCCGAAATTCACCGGGGAGATAACCGTCAGGCCTTCTTCCAAAAGATTATCGACACACTTTCGTTCTGGGGAGGGAATAGTCATGAACTTTCCTCAATTCGCGTTTAATAATGTACGCCGTAATTCGCGCGCTTATTTTGCTTTTTTCTTAAGCAGTGCTTTTATGGTCATGATCTTTTTCTCTTATTCAGTCTTTATTTATCACCCTAGTATTACGAACATCGCGCTGGGTGCGAATTCAGCCTCCGGCATGCAAATTGCTTCTTACATTGTGTTTATCTTTGCGTTCTTTTTCGTACTATATTCGATTAGTGCGTTTCTGAAAATGCGTAATCTGGAGTTCGGCATACTGATGATTTTAGGCGCACGCCCTGGCCAGATCAACAAGCTGATTCTTATAGAAAACATGCTGATCGGACTGCTCTCTATAGTAACAGGTGTGTCTTTCGGCATGCTTTTATCCAAGTTATTCTTGCTGCTAAGCACGACAATTATGGGCATGGAGCCACTACCCTTTTATTGGCCAATGAAGGCGTTAATGATTACTTCTATCTCTTTCATTTCATTATTTCTAGTCATTTCGATCTTCACATTATTGTTCATTCGTAAACATCAAGTTCTTGAACTGCTTAAGGGAAATGTTAAACCTAAAAAAGAACCCCGTGTCTCCTTGTTGTTCTCGCTCTTTGGGCTTCTACTGTTGACCGTCGGCGCTCTCGCGATTCGGAAGCAATTGTCCCCGTCCTCACTGTTAGTCGCCGCTGTCACAGGTATCGCTGGAACCTACTTTTTCTACTCTCAGTTATCTGTATTGGGCATTCGCCTACTAAAACTAAGACGCAAACAGTTGTGGCGCGGAACCAATCTGCTGTGGATTTCCGAAATGAGTTATAAGATTAAAGACAATGCAAGAATGCTGTTCCTTGTAACTGTGGTTACCTCGCTTGCCTGCATGGCTTCGGGAATTCTTTTATCGATTAATCAAGCGAACTCAGACCTCTATAAAAAATCCCCATTCGCTGTGAGTTATACGATTTATGATCCGAAGGATGAAGCACCAGATTTAGAGCCCATTCACACTAAATTAAAGAATGCTAAAGTCGAGTATACAGAGAATAAAGTAGATCTAATCTCTGCTTCCATTCAAGGAATCGATAAGGAAATAATACTTGGAATTGATCTGATCTCCCGCTCACAGTTCAATCAACTGGGCTTACAGATGGATGTGTCCGAGGTTGGACCCTTGTCTGAAAAAGAAGCTGTATTGCTGCTGAACCCACATATGGATTCACAGAATTATGCTGCTAATCGAGCGATTCATTTGAAGGTTCAAAAAGATGAGGAACTGATGTTAAAAGAATTACGAACATCAAAGGTGCATCCAGTAGATCCAATGGCCACCTCACTTCTAATCGTAGATGACAACTTATATCATAAGATTTCTAATTCAACAGAGAAGTACACGAGACCTTATGTGAAATATCTATACAAAATCCCTGCATGGGACGGTCCTACACCTAATGACAGCTCAGCTGAAGCTGTTGTCACCAGAGACCTTATCCAATGGAATAAAGCCGCTAACAAGGCTAACCATCAATACAGCTCTATACTGGGATCGCGAGCAGACAGCTATCTATCGACCAAACAGGGAGCCGCCATGCTTAGCTTTATAGGAATTTTTATCGCACTGATCTTCTCGCTATCATCGGCCAGCTTTCTCTTTTTTAAGCTTCATACTGAGCTCAACACAGATAAGCAAATGTATAATGCTTTGTCCAAGATCGGTTTAAGTACTAAAGAAATGTCAGCTTCTGCTACCAAACAGATTTCTGTGCTTTTCTATATTCCGATTATTATTGCCACCATTCAGACCCTTGTCGTGATACGCCCGATACTGAAACAGATTAATATCACAAATGTAACTGTGCCCGTGCTTACTACATCTGCTGTATTTCTGGTTGTGCAAACTATCTATTTCCTTATTGCGAGATCACGGTACATTCATAGTCTCAAGAAAATAATGGTGTAACACCATGTTGAAAAGAATCGTAACCCTGGATGTACTTCGCGGCTTGGAACTTATGGCAGCACCAAAAGGTTCTCTAGCTGATCAATAGGCAATTTGCTATAGTTAGTAAACTATTACTAATTAATGAGGCAAGGAGGTTCCTGATTTATGTCCAAGGCTGATCACATGTTATCCATTCTCTGGATGCTCAGGCAACGGGGAAGAACCGCCGGGGAACTAGCAGAAGCGCTAGAGATCAGTGTCCGCTCTGTCTATCGTTACATCGACGCGTTATGCATCAGTGGCGTACCCATTATCGCGGATAGTGGACCTGGTGGTGGCTATAGCCTTCCGGAGCATTTTTCCGAGGTCCCGTTATTCTTTGACTCCGACGAACAACGTTCCCTCATGCAAGCCGCCTCCTTTGCGCGGGGAACTGGATATCCTTATGTAGAAGCTCTAGATCAAGCAATCGCCAAACTGAAACGGTACAGCAATGCGCAGCAATTAGAACAGATGGAGCGTCATGAGAGCGGGATAGAAACCATCCACTCCCCTGCTGCGCCGCTTCCCCACCTACTGCAAGAGCTTGAATTAGCGACGGCGAACGGACATACCCTCCAGATGGAATATCGGAAGGGAAACGGGGAGACGATTTCTTCCCGCGCTATTGATCCTTATGGACTTGTCCTGTGGAAAGGGCAATGGTACACCGTTGCTTATTGCCATCAGAGGCAAGAAATTCGGTCTTTCCGAGTCGATAGAATAACTGAACTGCACCGCACAGAAGCTCTGTTTGCCCGTCCTGCTGACTTCTCTGCACGTGATTTTTTGTTAAAAAGCTTGCTGCCCACACCAAATACTCCAGAGAAACTCATAGCAGTAGTCATCGCCGCCGATGAAGGAATCCTGAACGATCTATGCAGTCATTGGCTGTTTGGACATGCGCTGGTGCAGCGCATTGACGGACAAGCCCGTTTACAAGTCGATGAGACCTCCTTACTGACTTATGCGCCTTACTTCTTGTTGCCTTATGGATCAACACTACGAATCCTAGAGCCTTTAGCTCTGAAACAAAAGCTGTCCGCTATAGCTACCGATCTGGCAGCTTATTATAAAACTTAAAATGATTATTTTAGGATCACTGACCGTAGTTGTCAGTGATCCTTTTGTATAGTGTAAATAAGTCTAAGGGAATAAATGATTGTACAAACCAAGGAGGAATAAGGAATGAAAGAACTTCACTATGAATTTTATATTGGCGGAACACCTGAGCAGGTATGGGAGACTTTGATCTCTCCCGAAGGTACTAAACAGATTTACTACGGGAGCGTAATCCAATCCACTTTTAAAGAAGGTGAATTGCTTGAATATGTTGGTCCCGGTGCAGATGGCGATGAAACGATACATGTATATGGGACTCTGCTGGAGTTCACTCCACAAAAAGCGTTTCGTTTCACGCATAAGGTCGGCCCCTCCTATCATAAGGGTACAGAAAGATATGAATCGCGTATATCTTGGCTGCTTGAACCGGTGGGTGGAACTACTAAGCTTACGCTTATCCACGATGAATGGCATCCTGATGATCCTTCATATGCTGGCAGTATCAACGCCTGGTGGCAGGTTCTGAGTAATATTAAAACCTTGGTCGAGACCGGACGTACACTTGATTTTGGCAGCTGGTCGTAATTTTTATGTTAATTAGGAATTAAGCTCAACCCTGCGGAAAAGAGCGTACAAGCCCTCTTTCGTCAGGGGCTTTTTTTGCTTAATTTTATTTTGCCTAAGGGAAACATTCTTGTTGCAGGGACAAAGTTGTTGCCATATACTAATGTTGTGCCAGACTACAAGAAATGTTCTAATACACAAAATAAAAACCGTAGGCGGTAAAAATATAAATGAAAGAAGGGATCTCATGACTGGAACAACTATTCCTTTATCAGAGGCTGCAAAGGGTAGCACGCTGCGCATCAGCGACATTGAAGTTCAAGGTGTGCTTAGAAGAAGATTACTGGACCTCGGGTTCGTAGTCGGGAATATCGTAGAGGTGTTGCGGCGTAGTCCATTAGGAGATCCTATAGCTTTTCGGGTAAGCAATACGACCATTGCACTGCGTAGAGAAGAAAGTTCTTTAATATTCGGAGAATTAATTGGAGGTGTAGAAGCATGAGTCAGTTCACCGTCGCTTTTGCAGGCAATCCTAACACCGGAAAAAGCACACTATTCAATCTGCTAACCGGCATGCGACAGCATACTGGAAACTGGGCAGGTAAAACCGTCATTACTGCCGAAGGCGAATTCAAACACAATAACCATTCATACCTCGCGGTGGATTTACCAGGAACGTACTCCCTATACTCAAATTCCGCGGATGAAGAAGCGGCTAGAGATTATATTATTTTTGAACAGCCAGACGTGACACTTGTAGTGCTTGACGCTACTTCGCTGGAACGTAATCTCAATCTTGCCTTGCAAGTGCTGGAGATTACCGGACGGGCGGTTGTCTGCATCAACCTCATTGATGAAGCACGTAAGCTGGGCATCGACATCAACCTGAAGAGTATCTCCAAACGTCTCGGCGTACCCGTCGTTGCGATATCGGCACGCAATAAAATAGGGATCGATGCCTTATTGGATCAAGTGGAGCGAGTGGCTACAGGCTCATTCACAGCGCAGCCGCTGCGGATTAGTTACAACGAAGAGATCGAACGGGGAATTGCCGAGCTTACACCATTGGTAGAGCAAACCATCGGTACCAAATATCCCGCTCGCTGGATTGCACTGCGCTTATTGGACGGTGATGACAGCCTGCTTACTTCACTTAAAGAGCATATGAAAAGCAAGGATTTACCCGAAGCAAAGGAGGTCATCGGCCATGGAGTCACTGCCTATCACTAAGGGATCTGACGCTCTAGATTCCCTATTGTCCACCGCAAAAAAGCTCGCTGACGGCGGAGCCATTCGGGATGAGATTGTCAGTGGTATATATGGCGTATCCGCAGGCATCTGCGGAGATGCAGTTACTTATCGGGATAAGAAGAAACTGAACAGCACTTATAAGCTGGATAATATCGTGACCTCCAAAATTTGGGGTTTTCCCATCATGCTCGCCATTCTCGGTGTCGTATTCTGGATTACGATTGCCGGGGCTAACTACCCTTCTAGCTGGCTCGCTTCCTTCTTTGGCTTCATCGAAGGATATCTGACAGCGGGATTTGAGGCTCTCCATGCCCCAGCTTGGCTGCACGGCGTGTTTGTGCTTGGCTTGTATCGAGGCACCTCATGGGTAATCAGTGTCATGCTGCCACCGATGATGATCTTTTTCCCCGTATTCGCTCTGCTTGAGAATTTCGGGTATCTGCCACGCGTTGCGTTTAACATGGACCGACTGTTCAAAAAATCAGGTGGTCATGGCAAGCAAGCTTTAACCATGTCCATGGGCTTCGGCTGTAACGCGGCCGCTATCCTCTCCACACGAATCATCGAATCGCCGCGTGAACGAATGCTGGCTATACTGACCAACAATTTTGTCCCTTGCAACGGCCGCTGGCCCACGCTGATTTTATTGTCTTCCTTATTTATGGCAGGAGCCGCTACGACAGGCGCGCTTCGTACATTCACCACTGCCTCCGTCCTAATGGGAATGGTTCTAATCGGCATCATTGTTACCTTAACCGTTTCCTGGGTCATGTCCAAAACTGCGCTGCGTGGGGTTCCCACACATTACACATTGGAGCTTCCTCCCTACCGCCGTCCACAAATCTGGAAGACCATACTTATTTCCTCCAAAGATAAGTCCCTTAACGTACTTACTCGGGCTATCGTCGTTGCTGCCCCTGCCGGGATTATCACTTGGATTCTAGGCAATCTGTTTATTGGCGGCGATTCTGTACTGAATCATATGGCTGCATTCTTTGATCCGTTCGCACATTTGCTTGGCATGGATGGCTTTATCATCATGGCCTTTATTCTTGGACTTCCTGCGAATGAAATCGTATTGCCTATCCTGCTTATGGGCTATATGTCCTCAGGCGCTATGGTTGATATCGACAGCTTAGGCAGTATCAAAGATGTCTTTCTCTCACATGGCTGGACCTGGCTGACCGCACTCAACATGATGCTGTTCTCCCTGCTCCACTATCCTTGTGGTACGACACTCGTGAACATTTACAAGGAAACAAAAAGCATGAAGTGGGCCGTTCTCTCAGCAGTCATTCCGCTGGGTATCGCCATCGGAGTAACCTTTGCTGTCGCTCAGCTTGCCCGGTTATTTGGGTGGGTGTGACGAGGGTGAGGTAGGCTTGCGATCTAAACTCAAGTGACATCACAACTGACTTCAACAGATTTCAACTTACATCGCAAAAATTCATCATTAACTCACTAAATTCACCTTAATCACATCACCCAAATTAACCTTGCTACACGGAATTCACCTTACTTTACCTTACAATCTAAAGTGCAACTTGCTTCACAAAATTCTGCCCTCCTTGAACTGATATTTAAGGAGATTCTCCCTCAAATTCGAACTTTATAGGCGCGCGTTAAACTTTTTGCGGAATTTCTCCCTGATAATCGATCTTTATAAGCACATATTGAACTTTTTGCGGAATTTCTCCCTAATAATTAGCCGATTATAGGAAAAAAGGGCAATTTCCGCAGAATTTTAGAGAGGAATTCCCCAATTATCGCTAATAATGAGTAAAACACGATAAAATCAGGGAGGATTTCCCTAATTATTGATTCTAGATGGTTCCGAGCTACACTTGAGCACCAGCACCAGCACTAGACCTGCATCGCCCTTCCACACATACCAACTCTAGACCTACGCCGCCCTTCAGCACACACCAGCATTAGCATCAGTACCTTTTCGCCCACCAACATACTCCACCACTGGTCCACCAACACAGCCCAACACCAGTTACTCAAGGTCATCTCAAACAAATAAGCGGTCGCTCGGATGTTTATCCCGAGCGACCGCTTATTTTATCACAACCCCTTATATATTCTTACGTCCTAACTTGATCCCACCATTACATTACATTACATTACATTACATGACGTGACTCTACAGTTAGAGTCATTTTTTGCGCGTTCCATCATTTCTACGACGGTATAGAACAGCCCCAGCTATAGCTGCTAGAACGATAATTATTCCACTAATCCCCACATTAACAAGTGGAAAGGAATCACTGTCCCCAGCCGGGTTCCCCGTTTGATCAGGCTCATTACTCCCAGCTTCTGACTCCGGTGAATTATTCGGGGTTACCTCCGGAGAAGCGGTAGGCGTTGTAGGCGAAATACCCGGTCCCAGCTCTTTTAGATCCACTGAGTCAGCGGTTAGCCGCTTAGTTCGACTGCATAAACTAGCCTCCAGATTACCAGAGTCTCCACCGTCTCTAGCATAAGCATAGACAATGTAACTTTCCCCTTCCACAAACTCAAAGCCGCAGCTTGCAGAAGATAAAGCCGTAGTCAATGTAACTTGGTTTCCCTCGACCCCTTTCCAGCTGGAATCCACCTCAAAGGTTACCTTTACTGGATCAGCAGAAGAAATTATGTTCCCCTGTGACGGCTCCTTCATGTCCACTACTTTCCCGACAAAAACAGCTGTACTTTTCTCAAGAGCTTCCAGTGGCTCCGCAGGCATAACACAAGAACAAGCGTAAGTGACCGAGGGCCGTACCGTCAGCAAAGCCGTAAATATTAATAGGACACCTAGAAATATCATCATTGGACTTCGGAAATTGAACTTTCGGAAATTGATCTTTCGCACTTTGATAACCCCCTTCTTTACCTTACAGACGGAGCAAACGTGGAAAGTGTTACAGGAATTGCCAAACAAGTGATACAAGTCTATCCGGTAGCAATTCCTCATATCCTCTTCTTTAATCCCCCATACCTGCTGTACCACTCACAGACTGTGCGCGATCCCAATCAAACGCTGTATTCCTTCGCGCAGCACCCCTTCGCTTGCAAAGGAATAACTTAGGCGAAGCCTTGACTTCATTTCCCCCAGTGGATCAAATAACTCCCCAGGAACAAAAGCGATCGACTGCGCCATACTTGAAGCAAACAGGCGATCCATCGTAAGATGCTCCGGTAGTTTCACCCATAGATTTAGTCCGCCTTGCGGAGTCGTCCATTCCCAGCCAGTCCCCGCCAGCTCCTCTTCTACAATTTCCTTATGCACTTGAAGTGCAATGCGCAGCTTACCGAGATGCTGTTGCAAGCGTGGGGAGGTGTAGTAATGTAGAAATATTTTTTGATTCAGCAGCGGAGTGCCATTGTCCGCGAGTGATTTGGCCGTGATTAGACGTTCCATAAATGGATATCGGCAAGCCACCGCACAGATTCGTAAGCCAGGGGCTACATATTTACTGAAGCTGCTGATATAGATCACCCACCCCTCCGTATCATAAGCAAAAAAGGGCGGCGGCGGCTCCTCATCAAAATACATATCGCGGAACGGGTCATCCTCCACCAGTAAACAGCGATAACGTTCGGCCAGTTCTACCAACAGCTTACGCTGTTGCACAGGCACCGTGTATCCAGTTGGATTGTGATGCGTTGGATTAATGTAGAACATACGCGGCTTATGCTTTTTCATCAAAGCTTCTACTTCCTCCAGATCATATCCCTCCGGAGTGATCTCTACCGGGACCAACCGTGCCCCCTCCCGGCGAAAAATATCCATAGCAACACTATAAGTAGGCCGCTCCACAAGCACCGTATCCAGAGGACCAAGCACAATCCGGGCAATCAGATTGATCGCCTGCTGCGCACCCGAGGTAATAAGCAGCTCTTCCGAAGTTAACTGCAGCCGATGTTGCTTCCGAAAGTGGTGGCTTAACGTCTCACGCAGCTCGTTATCCCCCTGGACCGAGGCATACGTTCCCATTACCTTGGGATATAGATCGAACACTTTTTTAACATAGTCAGATAGAAAAAGATTCGGCAGCAGCCCCGGATCAATCAGCGCCTGCGAGAACTGATACTTAACTGGCACTCTCTGAATATCAGACAGCGGATTAGTGAGCGCATAAGCCGATACTGCGGCTCCTACTTCAATAGCAGGAAGCGAGATTATGGGTGCCACGTAATATCCTGATTTATCTTTTACATAAACCTTTCCATCCTCCGTCAACCGTCTGTACGCTTTGAATACGGTCAGTCGATGTACCTTAAGCTCCTCCGCCAGCAGCCGTATAGAAGGAAGCTTATCATGTGCGACCCACTCCCCTCGCTCCATGCGATTTAATAAAAATTCATAGACCTGCCGAAACAAAGGATGATTATGCTCCGCTCCCACAACCTTTTTCATCTGGCTACAACTCCTCTCCGAACAACCTTGTAATCATATTGTACACGATTTCCGAATTAATCTGTTCTACACAAGGCAATCTGTTCTGTCCTCTCCCCTATATGATTAACAAAATGCCAGCTTATAAATTCTTATATTTTATAAAGCACACAAAAGGGGACTTTCAAAATGATCTTATTTGCTTATGCACTTGTATGTCTGATCTTCGGCACGACCTTTCTAGCTATCAAAATCGGCGTAGATGCCGGTGCGCCTCCTTTCTTTTCAGCGGGCTTAAGATTTTTTGTCGCAGGCGCTGTTCTATTCCTATGGATGGTCTGGAAACGTAAAGCCAGCTTCTCCTTGCTGTTGCGCAAAGAAATGTTGTTCACCGGGTCTGCTCTAACCTTTGGCACCTTCGCGGGTCTCTACTGGGCTGAACAATATGTTTCTTCAGGGCTTGCAGCTGTACTCTCTGCCACTGGTCCGATCATGATCCTGCTGCTCCAAACCTCTATTCTTCGGCAAAAAGCACCCGCCATCTCCCTATATGGCTGCATCATCGGCTTCACTGGCGTACTGCTGCTGGTTCTCCCCAATCTCGCCGTTGATATTTCACCACTGTGGCTCATCGGTTGCGCCGTAGTCCTAATTGGAGAGTGTTGCTATGCTGTAGGTGCGATTTACTCCAAAAAAGTAATTAACAGTATGCCTGAGGTCTCACCGATTGCGCTGAATGCGGCTCAAATGATGTATGGCGGTGCGTTATTATTCATTCTTTCTTTTGCCACGGAAAAAGTACATCCTGCATTTCTCTTCTCATTCGAAACAGCAGGTTCACTGCTCTATCTCACAGTTATCGGCTCCATGGTCGGCCATACCTTGTTCTACTG
This sequence comes from Paenibacillus sp. FSL E2-0190, assembly GCF_037992965.1. NCBI lineage: Bacteria > Bacillati > Bacillota > Bacilli > Caryophanales > Paenibacillaceae > Paenibacillus > Paenibacillus sp. FSL E2-0190. Next base: position 1,215,262 of record NZ_CP150306.1, on the reverse strand, counting down.
GCTCGTAGCTAAGACCAACCCAGTGTTTCCTTCTACCTGGCTTTATATTTCTCCACCGATTGCGGTGGGTGTAGGCTTTTTCTTTTACAAGGAGTCCGTATCTTGGATTACAATTCTTGGAGTGTTCACCATCATTGCCGGAACGATCCTAGTGAATGCTGATGCTTTAAAGCAATTACTGCAAAAAAAGAAGATCAACACTGTTGCGTTAAAAAAATCAAATATATGACGTACTATATATTGCATTTATGACCACTATTGCGTATTATATAAACAAGTTAAATTAAACACAGCTAAATATGACTCATATATGAAAGGAGGATTCGCTTAACGGCGCTTCTTTTCTAAAGAGGAATGCCTTTTTTATCGGAAGTGGAGGGAATTGTGATCGAACTGACATCACGTCAAATAGAGATTATCGATATCGTTAACAAAAGAGCTCCGATTACCGGCGAACAGATTGCCGAAAGTTTGAATCTTACCCGGCCAACAATTCGCTCGGATCTGTCTGTTTTGGTTATGCTCAAATATATCGACGCCAAGCCGAAGGTCGGGTACTTCCCAGGATTGAAATCATCCAGTCGTCAGGGAAGCGGTTATCTGCTGCAGGAAACAATGGTCAAAGAAATTCAAAGTGTACCTATAGTTATCCGTGAGACCACAACTATTCAAGATGCCGTAGTTACGCTTTTTCTACAGGATGTAGGCACTCTTATTATTTGTGACGAAGAGGGTAAACTCACGGGCGTTGCTTCACGTAAGGATTTCCTAAAGGTAACCTTGGGCAACCCCGGTGCAGTCTCCATGCCCGTAAGCATGGTTATGACGCGCCAGCCCAAAGTGGTCACAACTTCACCGGATGAGCCGGTGCTTGAAGCTGCACATAAGATGATTTTTCACGAGGTAGACAGTTTGCCGGTGGTTGTTCCCAGTGCCGCTGAAGACGGCGGTACAAAACTGGATGTGGTAGGACGTTTAACAAAAACCTCCATCATCAAACTTCTCCTCGAACTTGAAGCCAAAGGATAACAGGAGGAACCCATGAGCATCGAGCAATCTTCCAACTTAATAACGATATGCTCGGATTCTATAGGAGATACGGCAGAGGCTGTCGTGCAGGCCGTTATTCACCAATTTCAGAATCAGCAGGTCACCATTAAAAGATACGGCAATATTAGGCATGAAGACGAGCTACGCAAGCTTATGGAAGAAGCAGCTCAGCATAAAGGTTTTGTCGCCTATACATTAGTGCAGCCAGAATTAAGAGAAATGATCCGCGAGGAAGCGGTACGTCTTGATTTACGGATCGTTGATATCATGGGCCCTATGATGCAGGCCTTCATTGATACCTTCGACGATGCTCCTCAGCAACGGCCAGGTCTTCTCCACCAGCTCGACGAGAATTATTTCCGCCGCATAGAAGCTATAGAATTCACCGTCGCCTGTGATGACGGCCGTGATCTGGGTGCCATGCTCAAAGCCGATATCGTTCTGCTGGGCATGTCCCGTACTTCAAAGACACCGCTTAGCATCTTTTTGGCCCATAGAGGAAAAAAAGTCGTTAACTATCCGATTATCCCGGAGATTGGTCCTCCGCAAGAACTATTAAGCTTGCCGCCGAACCGGCTTATCGGATTAACCATGAAACCCGAGTACATGCTGAAGGTCCGCTCTGAGCGGCTTAAGGTTCTCGGATTACCGACAGGCTCCCAATATGCAAGTCTGGAGCGGATCACCGAAGAGATGGAATACGCCGCTTCATTGTTCAACAAGCTGGGCTGTCCTGTAATTGATATTACTGACAAGGCTATAGAAGAAACCGCTGGTATTATTATGGGTTATATCTAAATTTCAGTTTACAAAATATATAGAATGCACTGGAGGGAATTAGAATGGAGCGCGAACTGGCCCTTGAGATTGTACGGGTAACTGAACTAGGTGCTTTATCCTCGGCTCGTTGGATTGGACGGGGTGATAAAAATGCGGCAGATGATGCAGCCACGACTGCGATCCGTTCCATGTTCGATTCTGTGTCCATCGACGGAACTGTTGTGATAGGTGAAGGAGAGATGGATGATGCTCCAATGCTCTATATTGGTGAGAAAGTCGGGAACCAAAAAGGTCCCTCTGTCGATGTAGCCGTCGATCCTCTCGAAGGAACTGAGGTTGTTGCCTGCGGCCTGCATAATGCGCAATCTGTTATTGCTATAGCAGATAAAGGCAGCCTGCTGCATGCCCCGGACATTTATATGGAAAAGTTAGCCTGCGGGCCTGAACTTGCCGGTAAGCTTAGACTCGAGGACCCTGTAGAGATCACTCTGCAAAAAGCCTGCCATTACACTGGCAAATCCCTCTCCGAGTTAACCGTAATGGTGCTGGATCGCAAACGGCATGAGCAGCTGATTAATAGCCTGCGTGAAGCCGGGGTACGAATTAAGCTGCTTGGTCACGGAGATGTCGCTGGCGCTATTGCGGCTGCACTGCCAGACAGCGATGTCGATTTATATATGGGTTCCGGCGGAGCACCCGAAGGTGTTCTTGCTGCCGCTGCACTGAAATGCCTTGGTGGTGAAATGCAGGGCAGATTGCTCCCGGATGGACCAGTAGAGCTACAGCGCTGTGTACGCATGGGAATTGCCAATCCAACGCGAGTGCTATACATGGAAGACATGGTTGGCACGGGCGACGTCCTCTTTGCCGCCACGGGTGTAACGTCAGGTGAGTTCCTGAACGGCGTCCGTTTCATCGGTAAAGAACGCGCGGAGACACATTCGGTAATTATGCGGGCACAGAGCGGGACGATCCGCTATATCCGCAGCATTCATTTCCTGCCAGGAAAAGAAATACCGGCTGCGCTAACCGTTAGGCAAAATGCTGTCTCTCTATAAAACCACAAAAAACAGGCTATCTCACTAGCAGTATCCTTTGCTAGTGAGATAGCCTGTTTTGTTTTTTTACACTGAATGCTAATTGCTTCTTATTTATTTCCAATACGTTCACTCGCTAATGGATCTATATTAGCAACTTTCTCAAAGCGTTCTGCGTTCAGGCTGTTATACTTTGCGAAGATTTGTTTCACTTCTTGCTCCTTCTGCTCGCCTTCCACATCCGCCATTACTAGAATATGACCTTCATCCACGTAATTATCGTAGCTCTCTGCTTCCTCTTCAGGGATGCCAAGGCCAATAAGTCCGCCGACTAACCCGCCACTGCCTGCGCCTATCGCCGCTCCGGCTAGTGTTGCCGCAAGAGGGCCGGCTGCAATAATAGGTCCAATACCAGGAATAGCCAAAGCGCCAATTCCCATCAGCAGCCCCGTTACTCCACCCAGCAGGCCACCAGTAGCTGCACCTGTAGCCATACCTTCCGGGGCCACGGTTCCTGACTCGTCTCTAAGAGTTTCCTCATCCGCTTTATTTCTCGCGATAATCGAAATATCCTCTGTCCTACAGCCCTGACGCTTCAACTCCTCAATAGCTCGCGAAGCTTCGTATTCGGCAGCAAAGACACCCACTATTCTCTTATTCATCTCCATTACCTCCTATTGATGTAGTTAGCTCATACGTTCAGCTTCATAGCTTACTTAACCAAACTGGACAGGGATAAACTACGATCTTTGAATTGTCTGCAATTCCGAGTTAATATTCCTTCTAAAATATGCTGTATAATAAAAGTAAGCGGGTACAACTACCTTGATTAACTCTATAGAAGAAAGAGAAGGAATCATCCATGGCGATATTTAACTATAATTCTGAGCGTCCCTTCCGAGGCAATCCCGACCTGCATCTCCATTACTGGGGGCGGGAGCAGTGTCTTCCCGGACATTTTTTTGGACCTGGGGTCCGTGACGTATATAAAATACATTTTATCCATGCAGGAACAGGTGAAGTTACTGTGGGTGAACAGACCCATTATCTTAGGCCAGGACAAGCTTTTCTCACCTATCCGCATATCGTAACTGCCTACACAGCAGACACTGCAAATCCATGGACCTATTCTTGGGTAGCTTTTACCGGGGAGCAGGTTGATTATATTTTGGCCAAAACCGCCTTGTCACCTGAGCACCCGATCTTTCCAATGGATGAACAGCTTATGCCGAAATTATACGAGCTCCTGACACAAGCAGCTGAAGCTTCGGACAGTCTGGATCTACCTCTAAAAGCAATTATGTATGAGTTCTTTTCTCTGTTACTTCGAGCGGTGCCAGCAGTTCCAGATGTACTTCCTTTACCACGTCAAAAGAGTATTTACGTCGAGCAATGCCTGCACTTTTTGCATACACATTATTGTGAAAATATTTCGGTTGAGATGATGTCCTCTTCGCTCAAGCTGGATCGCAAATATTTATCCTCCTTGTTCAAACGGACAATAGGTATGCCACCCCAGCAGTATTTATTAAATTTCCGCATCGCTAAGGCATGCGAGCTGCTGACAGAGACCTTATGCACGATTGGTGAAATCTCACGTTCTGTGGGCTATCAGGACCCCTTACTCTTTTCACGGATGTTCAAGAAGGTGAAAGGTTGTTCGCCAAAAGAATACCGTAGCCGTCATCTCGAAAATGACATTGTACTATAAACTTCTTCCTTGCTGACATACGTTTGTCCGCGATCTTTCGCTACAATAAGGACGTAACGTACTAAGTAATAAGTGTTTATAGGAGGAATAAATCATGTATAACGCAAGCGCTACCAGATATGACAATATGAAATATAATCGCACCGGAAAGAGCGGTCTACTCCTGCCAGCGATCTCGCTTGGTCTATGGCATAACTTTGGCGGCAACGACTTATTTGAGAATGGCCGCGCCATGGTAAGAAGAGCTTTTGATCTTGGAATCACTCATTTTGACCTTGCCAATAATTACGGTCCACCCGCAGGCTCCGCCGAAGAAAGTTTTGGCCAAATTCTTAAAAAGGATCTGACCCCTTATCGTGATGAGATGGTTATCTCTACTAAAGCTGGTTATTATATGTGGGCTGGTCCTTATGGTGAATGGGGCTCCAAAAAATATCTCGTCTCCAGCCTAGATCAAAGCTTAAAACGTATGGGACTGGATTATGTTGATATTTTTTATCACCACCGCCCAGATCCAAATACACCACTGGAAGAAACCATGGCTGCGCTGGACCTCGTGGTACGCCAAGGTAAAGCGTTGTATGTCGGGATTTCGAATTACGGACCTGAACAAACACGCGAAGCGGCACAAATTCTGCGTCGACTTGGCACGCCATGCCTGATTCATCAGCCAAACTATTCCATGATGTCCCGCTGGATTGAAGATGGCTTGCAGGATGTATTGTCTGAAGAAGGCATCGGCTCCATTGTGTTCTCCCCGCTACAAGGTGGCATACTGACCGATCGCTATCTAAACGGAATCGCTCCTGATTCCCGTGCCGCTGGTCCAAGTGTATTCCTGTCTGAGAATGCCATTACCGAAGAGGCGATCGGCAAGGTTCGCAAACTGAACGAGATTGCTGCTGCACGTGGACAAAAAATGTCTCAGCTAGCGTTATCTTGGGTACTCCGTGGAGACAAAGTAACTTCTGCATTGATCGGCGCAAGTAAGGTAAGCCAGATTGAAGATGCCGTCGCTTCCTTAAATGCCCCAGAGCTTAGCGCTGAAGAACTAGAGCAAATTGAGGCAATTCTGCGGGGATAAAGCTTAGTTATAACAAGACAAAGACCAATGAGGTCAGGCAGCTTAAAGCTGCTCTGGCATTTCATTGGTCTTCTTTTTTATAGATTAGAGTTCTATTTGCTCACCCAAATATCTGCGTGATGTACACCATGATCAATAATCCAAAAATAAACGAATACGTCGAAGGCCGCTCATAACCATGGCCATGACTCTCCGGAATCAGCTCCTTGTAAACGATAAAGAGCATAGCCCCGGCTGCAAAAGCTAGACCATAACCCACAACATTATGCAGGTAACTAGCAGTAAAATACCCGATCACCGCAGATACCATCTCCATCAAGCCGGTAAGTGTAACGATTCCTAAGGCTTTTAGCTTGCTAGTTCGCGAATTCATCAGAAAGACCGCAAGAATCAACCCTTCCGGCATATTCTGTGCGCCAATGGCAATCGCCACGGTAGGACCTAAACTGGCCTGTTCGCTGGCATAACTGAAACCTGTACTGAGGCCTTCTGGTATGTTGTGGATGAACAGCGCAATCATAACAAGCAGCGCTTTTGAATCCATATTGGTATAACCGGGCTTATTCTCCACATCGATATGTGGGATGTTATTTTCAATTAAATCAAGCAGCAGCACTCCGGTAATCAAGCCCAAGGTTAAAGCGATAATCCCCGATTCTTTGATCGATTGCGGCATGAGTCCAAACGTGGAGGCGGACACCATAATCCCCGCAGTGAAGGCTACGAGGATATCTTTCCACTTCTCGGATAACCTCTTCACGAACAGGATCGGAAATGCTCCAAGAACGGTAGCCATTGCCGATACAAAGCTGCCAATAAGCGCAGATTCCAAACCTTCAACTCCTTTGGTACAAGTCGGATAGACCAACATATGTTTCAGAAAAAATAATTATTACTTTTTCATACATTTTCGAATGGTCCAATATAGTATGGATCATATCATAAAAGACCTCCCCTAGGTTCGGTTCATACCCTAAGGAGGTCTTTGTCTTACATATCATTATGCAACTCGGTTACACCAGCTTCTTCCGGATCTTGCCGGAAATCAAATCAATAATTGTGATCATCGCAATGATACCTAGCAGTATAATCCCCACGCGGTCCCAATTCCGTGAACTGAGCGCGAAGATTAACGGTGTGCCGATCCCCCCTGCTCCAATCACACCTAGAATCGTAGCCGAACGAACGTTAATTTCGAATCTATATAAGGTATAGGATAAGAATCCCGGCAGCACCTGCGGCAACACCGCAAACCACAATACCTGCATGCGGCTGGCACCAGAAGAAATTAAAGCTTCGAGTGGACCGTTGTCGATATTCTCAATCTCATCCGCGAACAATTTGCCGAGCATGCCCACCGAATGTAGTCCCAGAGCCAGCACACCTGCAAAAGAACCCGGTCCAACAGCCTTGATAAATAACAAAGCCATAATAATCTCAGGGAAGGTTCGTATAAAGCTCAACATCAGCTTGCCGGAACCTGAAATTACCTTTCCCTTGCTCATGTTAACTGCAGCCCAAAATGCAAAAGGAATACATAAAAAGGTCGAGATAAAAGTGCCTAGGATTGAAATAGCTAACGTCTCGAGCAATCCCCGCAGGAGATCCTCCCCATCTGGTAAATAAACGAAGGCCCAGTCAGGTGAGAATATCCCGGCAAAAATTGCTTTAGTAATGATCCCGGCGGTTTCTTTGAATCCATTAAACGGCACTCCCGAAAAAGCCCAAATATATAACGCGGCTAGGGCTACATAAATCAGCCAACGAAAACGATTTTTACGGGGTTTAGGGACAAGGGTATTCCATGATTTACTCATATTAATTTCTCCCGCAGCTTAGTGCTTACATAATCAATAATCAGTACTACTGCTAATGTGAACAAGATGATGGTGCAAGTCTTATCGTATTCCAAAAAGCCTAGGGTAACTTCATAATAGTGGCCGATCCCACCCGCTCCTACCAGACCTAAAACCGCCGCAGCACGAACATTAATCTCGAAGGCATATAGGACATAAGACATAAAATGAGCCTGTACCTGTGGAATGACTCCGAACATAATGCGTTGAATCTTATTAGCCCCCACTGAAGTCATTGCTTCCAAAGGTCCTTGATCAATCGTCTCCATCGTTTCATAGGTAAGCTTAGCGATCAGCCCCAACGAAAATATCGTCAATGCAAATATCCCAGGAAGCGCACCGAGGCCGAAAATAGCCACAAAGATAGAAGCCAACAGCAGATCGGGAATCGTACGGATCAGGTTCAGCAGCATACGAACCGGATAATGAAGCCAACGGCTTTGCGTAATATTGCTTGCACACAACAGCGCAACCGGAACCGCAAGAATGGCACCAAACGTTGTGCCAACCAGCGCCATCCGGATCGTCTCCAGCATCGCATCTATAATGTTGTCAAAATACCCCCAGTTCGGGGGAAACATTTCCTTAAGCAAATCAAGCATATTCGGCAGACCGGAGATCAGCTCCCCGAAGGATGAATCGGTTAAGACAGCACTTCTCCACAGTAATACTACTAATATAATGGCTGTGAAATAATGTTTTATCTTCCTTGGCGGTTTGGGATGTAGCTTCTCTGCATTCACACTCATCTCACACGCCTCCGAGTACAGGCTCACCTAACAACTCATCCTGATGAATCGGTCTGCCGTAAATCTCAGCAAACCTCTCATCGGTTGCCTCTGATACAGGACCATCGAAGACAACCTCTCCTGCCCGGAGCCCGATAATCCGGGTAGCGTATTCTCTAGCCAGATCAATAAAATGCAAATTCACAATGGTTGTAATCCCGAGTTCCATATTGATCTTCTTTAGATCATCCATAACCTGCTTGGTTGTGAGCGGATCTAGTGAAGCTACAGGTTCATCTGCGAGGATAATCTGTGCCTCCTGCGCAAGAACACGGGCAATAGCTACACGTTGCTGCTGACCTCCAGATAGCTGATCTGCACGTGTATAGGCCTTCTCGGCGATATTTACCCGATCAAGGGATTCGAAGGCTAAATCGATATCCTTTTGTGGGAATCTGCCAAGTATCGTCCGCAGTGTGGAATGATAGCCCACCCGTCCTGCCAAAACATTACGAAGCACCGTCGTACGTTTCACTAAGTTGAAGCTTTGAAAGATCATTCCGATATTCCTACGGATCATTCGTAGCCGGCTTCCTTTTGCATTCGTGATGGACTGCCCGTTAATAAGAATATTACCTTCGGAAATATCATGAAGCCGGTTAATGGAACGCAGCAAGGTCGACTTCCCTGCTCCCGAAAGACCAACAATAGCTACAAATTCTCCGGCTGGAATGGTCAGGTTAATGTTGTTTAATCCTTTGGTTCCGTTTAGATACGTTTTGGATACATTACGAAGCTCTATCATGAAATCATCCCTTTATGTGTTTTCGTATATTCTTATAAAAGAGATAGCCAGATCCGGGGGGGAATCCGGAGCTGGCTATCCTTAATGCCTGTTATACACCAACATCGTTGTATCCTTGAACGGCCTGTTCTACTCTGTTTTTACTTTACTGTTGTATTCGCGAACAATGTCAAAGTTGCTGTCTTGTGATTTCACATAACCTTCATGAGAGTAAATGTCTTTGATAATCTCATGGCCTTCTGTGTCAGCTGCGATATCAATGAATGCCTGCTGGATTTTTTCTATCCATTCTTTATTCATATCTGAACGGACCGAAATCGTATCGTTAGGAATTTTATCAGTAAAGGCGAGAACTTGAGTATCTTCAAATACTTTTGGATAATCCTTAACGACCGTGTTCCGGGCATCTTGGAAAATAGCTGCTGCATCTACGTCACCATTCAGCACAGCAAGCACGCCTTGATCATGACCTTTAACCGTAATGGCTTGTACATCCTTCAACGGATCAAGTCCTGCATCCATTAGTGTTGCAGCCGGCCATACAAAACCTGCTGAGGATGTAACGTTTTGATAGGCAATTTTTTTACCTTTCAAATCGGCAACCGATTTGATCGCAGAATCCTTCTTGACGATAATCATAGATTTATAGAAATCCGCTAATTCATCTGTTGGACCACCGGTTTCATCATTTACACCAAAACGTTGAGCCTGAAGAATAACCTCAGCTGCTCCTTTTTCTTTAGCTAACACGTAAGCAGTTGGAGGAAGGAAACCTACATCCACTTTTTTAGAGGCCATAGCTTCGATAACGGTGTTGTAATCAGTAGAGACACTTACTTCTACAGGAATACCGAGCTTGTCACCCAGTAATTTTTCAAGAGGTTTCGCTTTAGCTTCGAGCGTATCTGCATTTTGAGAAGGAACAAATTGTACAGTAAGCTTCTCTGGAACATAACCCTCTGCTACAGGAGCTGCCGTTTCCTTCGGTGCATTTGCCCCGTCCGTCGATCCTTGGTTTGCATTATTTGTAGTGTTGTTAGCGCCACAACCACTAAGCAATGTAATAGACATCATTAGCGGCAATACGAATTTACTGATTTTTCTCAAACGAAAGACCTCCACTGTTTTCTATTTTTATTTTTGAGTACTTCTAAACTATAGATGTGTTTTATTAAATCAATAGCAACCAAGCATCAAATATATGTAAAATTTATTCCAATCTCTTAAAGTTACCAAATTATCTGCTAGAATGAGGTCTGAACTTATTATCAGGAGGGGCTACCTATGAATAAAGAGAATTCAATAACCTGTGAAATCCTCGTAACAAGTGATCTACATGGACATTTTGGGCCCGTCGATTACCGCACGGGGGAGAAACGACCAGCAGGCTTAGCAACAATTGCTACCCTCATTAAACAAGAAAGATCCCATACTCCTGAGCTGATCCTTATAGATAACGGTGATCTTATTCAAGGCACACCGTTAACTTATTATGCAGCTACACATTATAGTAATGAGCTGAATCCGGGCATAGCTGCACTAAATGAATTGAAATATGACGCTGCAATTATTGGCAACCATGAATTCAATTTTGGCAAAACTCTGCTGAATAAAGCCGTTCAGGATTCCTGCTTTCCTTGGTTATCAGCTGGAATTATAGATAACACGACAAATCAACCCGCCTTTGGTAAACCCTATATCATCAAATGGGTAGATAAAATCAAAGTAGCCGTTCTAGGGGTTACGACGCATTACATCCCCCACTGGGAGAACCCTAGCCATATTGAAGGGCTTCAATTTGAGGATTCGCTAGAGACTGTAAAGCATTGGTGTGCCATTATACGGGCAGAAGAGCAGCCTGATCTGCTCGTTGTAGCTTACCACGGCGGATTCGAACGCGATCTAAGCAGTGGAGAACCTGTAGAAAGACTAACGGGGGAGAATCAAGCCTACGCCATGTGTACAGAGGTAGAGGGCATAGATGTGCTAATTACCGGACATCAGCACCGCTCCATAGCTGGAGAGTTAAACGGTGTTACAATCATACAACCTGGTTGTAATGGACTTTCCCTCGGTAAAATCTCGGTTATTTTCCAAAAAGAAAATACACACTGGAAGATTCAGCGTAAACATGCCGAGCTCCTTAACGTTAATGAGACAACAGCTGCAGATGAAATAATCCTAGAGCTGAGCAGTACTCTTGAATCAGAAACACAAACTTGGCTGGATGAGAGAATAGGAACGGTTATCGGGGACCTGTCTATTTCCAGTGCTGATGAATGCCGCTTAGCTGACCACCCTTTTATAGAATTTATGAATAAGGTACAAATGGAGGCTACTGGCATAGATATTTCTACAGCAGCCTTACTCAGTAACGATTGCAAGGGTTTCAGCGAAACCATCACACGCAGAGACATTTTATCGAACTTCATTTATCCCAACACCTTAACCGTCCTAAGACTGACAGGACAAGATATTAGAGAGGCCTTAGAACAAACCGCTAACTATTTCCAACAAGACGAGAACGGAATAATAATCGTTAACCCCGCCTACATCGAGCCTAAACCGCAGCATTACAATTATGATATGTGGGAAGGAATACAATACGAGCTTGATACCGCTAGACCTGCAGGCGAAAGAGTCCTCCATCTGCTGTACCAAGGACAGCCTATAGAGGACTCTAAAGAATATGAGGTTGTTATGAACAATTATAGAGCCAGCGGTGGCGGAGATTATGAGATGTATAAGGGTAAAGCGATTGTTCAAGAAATTATGATCGACATATCTGAAATTGTCACGGACTACATTGAAAAGCATGGCCAAATTGAAGCTACCTGTGACCATAATTGGAGAGTTGTTTAGGCTTTAGCGATGAACACCCCAATATCGCTCTCTATCAGCTTCAACGCACTTCTCCAGAAGTCGACGGAGTGAACATCTAGATCCATTGTTTTTGCTACATCAACAATATTATGTTTGCTGGTATCCCTAAGGAACTGGCGATACTTAGGGGCGAACTCTTCGCCCCTCTTTAAATATTCCGCGTACAGCCCTTTAGAGAATAACAAACCAAAGGAATACGGAAAATTCAAAAATTCATTACTAGCCATAAAATATCCAGCTTTGTTCATCCACATGTACGGATGGATTGTACCCGGGTCAATGCCCTCACCATAGGCTTCCACCATACAGGCAATCATCAATTCATTTAGCTCTTGAACAGACAGCGGGCCTAATGCTCTTCTCTCATATAATTTGATCTCAAATAAATAACGGGCATAAAAGTCTACAAGATAATAACCGGCATCAGAAATACTTCTCTCCAGAATAAGCAGAGCTTCCTTCTCCGTTGAATTTGTAATTATGGCATGGTTCACTATCGTCTCACAAAAAATCGAAGCCGTTTCAGCAATCGGAATCGGGTAATCCGTATTCAGCATCGTTTCATTAGCCAGACAGGAGCTATGATAGGCATGGCCGAGCTCATGGGCAAGGATACTAATATCTATGGCATTTCCGGTGAACTGGGTCATAATTCTGCTCTCGCCAATCGGGAAAATATCAATGCAAAGTCCATACCCCCCTTTGCCTGATCTAGGTTCTGCATCAATCCATTGCTGATCAAAAGCCTTCTGAGCAAAACAAGACAGTTCCTCACTAAAGGTTGCGAAGCTCGAGAAGATTGTATCTTTGGCGTTAGCGTATGTAATTTTCCCGTTTTCTACACCGACTGGTGCAAAAATATCGTAAAAAGGCAGCTTTGCCGGATGTCCCAGCAGCTCGGCTTTCTTTTGATAATAGGTATGAAAGGCTGGCAGGCTCTCCCGAAGAGCAGTGAGCATAGCGGCTAAAGTCTCACTGTCCATTCTCGAAGCGATTAACACTTTTTCCAAAGAAGATTGATAACCCCGCATGCCATAAATCGTCAGCGCCTCACCACTAATGCCATTTAAGCTGGCTGCGCAGACCTCAGCAATACGACTACAGGCTTCTGCCTCCGCTTCATAAGCAGCTTTTCTTAAGCTGGCATTATTCTCATAAGCCATACTTCTTAGCTCCGCAAGTGTCACTTGTCTAGTTTCCCCATCTACCACTAGATCTGCAAGTGCACTTGAAGTCCTCTCCATATACAGTCTGCTCCATGCTTTGGATCCTGTACTCTGCATTTTGGCTATGGCCATTTCAAGTTCTTCGCTTAACTCATAGCGGGATTGTAACAGGAGTTCTCGCAAATAAAATTGATGCTCCATTAGATAAGGTGAGCTAACGATAAGCTCATCCATATGATCACAAGTGCTAAACCAGCGCTTAAAAGCCACAACTACCCCGATGATTTCTGAATTGGCCTCCTCAATATCATCAGCAAGATTCATGCCTTCCTCGGAGCCACGATCTGCGCTGAGTGTTAACTCTGCATAAGCTAACAAGCATACATATATGCTTTTATAATCATTATAAATTCTTAAAAAGCCCTCCACAGGCATGGCTGTAACGTCTTTTACATTCAAATGGTGCTCAGCCCACCGCTTTAAATCTTGTATATGCTGGGCCAGTAGCTTGCGATCCCTTTTTAACTGCTCCGATTCAAAGGAAGGATATAAACTATCTAAGTTCCATGTCATATTCATCCGCAAATCTCTCCCCCTTCGATTCCTATTCTTCTAAGCATAATCCATACCACCAGAAAAGTGCATCGACATAATTTACTTCTTCTCTTCATACACAAAAAAAGGACCCTGCCAACGTCCGGCAGGGTCAAAGTCTATATTATAAGGGGGTTATGTGATTACTATAACCCTCTTAGCTTAAAATAATATGAATAGCAGATAAAGATTGGCTTAATCTCCGAACCCTATTGACTTAAGGTTGAAGGATTCACTCTAGCCTTGTTAATCTGAATCCCCACATACACGATAAGGAACAACACCATAAACCCAGCCGAATAACGATACATTATCCCATAATCAGTTGCTGCCGAGATTGCCCCCAGAATAATGGCTCCGCTGGCTACACCCAAATCCGTTGAGTTATAGAACATACTGTTGGCCATACCATATTGTGCAGGTGTTGAGGTGCGAAGCATCCAAGCCTGGATCGTTGGCTGAATAGCACCGAAACCAAGTCCATACAGCAGTGCAGAAACGATGAGCATTGGCATAGAGGTCGTATAAGAAAGCACAGTTAAGCTTGCAACGACGCAAACCGCCGCCGGAATTAGGACAGAAGCTGGTCCTCTTTTATCAAATAATCTGCCGGAGATAGGTCTTATAATGATGATCGTAACCGCATTAAATAAAAAGAACAAACCCACTTGCTCCAGATGAACTGATTCGCCGAATAAAGCGATAAAGCTTAGCAATCCCCCGTAGGTAATTGCCAACATGACATTTAGAATGGCAGGCAATACTAACTTTGTATTAAACGGAACCTTGAGAGGTTTGGTGGATTCGCTTTGAGTTGGGGTAGGCTTTTTTTTCGGTTGCGCTGGAAGTGAACGAGAAAATAAAAGTACTGGAAAAGCAAGAAGTAAAGTTACCATACCGATCATAGCCAGTGTTCCAAAACCCGATTGTTTCATCACATTCAAGCCAATCATTGGACCGATCGACATCGCCAGGCTGGTGGATAAACCGAAATAACCTATCCCTTCACCCATTCTTTTGCTTGGAATAATCTGTGAAACAATCGTTGGGATAATCGTGCTGGCAATCCCGAATCCAATCCCATAGCCCACACGCATCAGCAGCAGTGATCCGATAGAATCTGCTACAACATAAAGGCCGGTAATAGCGGCGGCAATTGCTAAGCCAATATATAATAATACATTGCGGCTAACCTTCCGCATCAGAAAAGCGGTCATAAAACGTGAAGCGATCGCAGTTAATGCAAAGACGCTGGTAACGAGGCTGACCATAATATCTCCGGCCTGAAATTCGCTTTTTACGTAAGACGGAAACGAAGATAACAACATCTGTAAATTCATAAATAAAAATAAAGCACTAATCGTTAAAGCAATAAAAGATTTGGTCCATAATTTCGTACGTAGTTCTTGTTGTTCTAACATAACTTGCCTTCCTACTCTCCATCTGTTATTTGATCTACATGATTGTTTATTCTTAGCAGCAATTCCATGAGCAACTCATATTCCTTACTAGAAATACAGTTCATAATCTCTTCTGTCACCTTATCTTCAATAGGAACGGTTTCCTTCACCAGAGACCTTCCTTTTTCCGTAATATAGACTTTAAAAGAACGCCGATCGTTCTCACCGGTTCTTTTATAGATCAGTCCCTTTCCTTCCAAATGATCCAGAATTCGCGTTGTAGTTGGCTTATCCTTACCAGAGCGCTTAGCAATGTCCTTCTGAATCAAACCTTCCGTTCTGTCAATATGAAAAAGGACTGACCATTGCTCCGGTGTTATATCATGTTCTTTCAGCCCACTTTGAAATAACATGCTTAATTTACGATAAGTCGTGCCCATCATAAATCCTAACGTAAGCTCGGATTGGTTATGCTTTGTCGTCATGATCGTATCCCTTCTCAATTAACACTGTTTTAATAGTTGCTTAAACAATTATATTCCTAACAACTAATTTTGTAAAGGTGAAGCAAAGCTATAAACTAACTATTATAAAGTTGCTTGACAAAGCACACTATGTGCGGTATTATTATCTCATCTTAAAGATACTTAACTTAAAGACAACCAGAGTTTACTACTCTTGAGATAAATAATTTTTAAAGGTTGTGTACTTCATGGGATTTCTAGACAAACTATTTGGTAGAACAAAAATTGAGGAGGAACAAACAATGTCAAAATTAAACATCGGTATTATTCTCGGAAGTACTCGTCAAGGTCGTTTAAGCCCGCAAGTAGGAGAATGGGTTAAAAAGATTGCGGATGCACGCGGGGATGCTAATTATGAGATCATAGATATTGCAGATTTCAAGCTTCCACTATTGGGTGAGGCTGATGCAACTGAACAAGCAACAGCATGGAACACTAAACTTGCTACACTAGACGGTTTCGTATTTATCGTACAAGAATATAACCACAGTATTTCTGCATCACTGAAAAATGCGCTCGATTATGCCCGTGAAGCTTGGAATAATAAAGCAGCAGGTATCGTAAGTTATGGTTCCGTAGGGGGCGCTCGTGCAGCTGAACATCTACGCGGAATCTTGGGAGAACTATCTGTAGCAGACGTTCGTGTACACCCTGCATTGTCACTGTTCACTGATTTCGAGAACGGAACTGTGTTTAAACCAGCGGATCTGCATCTTACCAATCTTAATGGGATGCTGGATCAAGTCTTGGCTTGGAGTGGCGCATTGAAAACTCTACGTTAAGATAACGCCTTACCCCTCTGTTATGTTATGAAGTACACCCTTTAGAATAGACATTTGATAAACCTTTGGTTTGTCCGGTCGATTCTAGAGGGTGTATTTTTTATGTGTGACGAAATGAGCACCCTGTGTAGAATCTAATCTGGTATAATCGGCGGGGATTTCAATCTACAGCAAGGAGCAATGATTATGTGGTTTATGTTTGCATTATTAACAGCCTTCGCTTGGGGAGGGGCTGACTTATTTTATAAAAAGGGGACCGATAGTCAGGATCGGTATAGCCATATTAAGATTGTCATTATCGTGGGGATAGTCATGGGTATTCACGCAACAGCTTATATGCTCATTCAAGGATTAACCTTTGATCCTATGGACTTAATCCGATATTTCCCTGTGTCTGCACTCTATATCCTGTCGATGGCAGTTGGTTATATTGGACTCAGATATATTGAGTTATCCATTGCCTCCCCCGTACAAAATTCATCTGGCGCTGTAACGACGATATTATTATTTATCTTTTTCACCCATGAGCTAGGGGCGCTTGAAATCGTTGGTGTTGCCGTTATCACCTTGGGCATTATCGGGATCGCCATCTTGGAAAAGAAAGCAGAACACCAAGCGCTTCAAAAGAGCACCACACAGATTGATAAAAAATATCAGATTGGCGTGATCGCCATCATTTTTCCAATCCTATACTGCCTAATCGATGGACTTGGCACCTTTGCCGATGCTATTTATTTGGATGAACTCAGCCTGATTAGCGAAAAAGCAGCTCTGCTCGCGTATGAATACACCTTCTTTATATGTGCTATCTTGTCTTTTACATACCTGAAATTTTTTAAAAAGGTAAAGTTCAACCTATTTAAAGAACGGGATAAGGGCTTCGCAGCCATTCTGGAAACGACCGGACAATTCTTCTACGTATTTGCTATGTCCAGCAACGCGATTATCGCGGCACCACTTATTGCTTCATACAGCATTTTTTCCGTAATATTATCGCGAATCTTCCTCAAAGAAAAACTAAGCAAGGCACAATATGCCGTTATTATCGTTGTGATTCTAGGGATTGCTTTGTTGGGGGTTGCGGACGAGCTGTAGCTTCGGTACACAAAAAGACCTGCTAAGTAGGCTTCATTGCTTACTAGCAGGTCTATTCTATAGTTGCTTATTCCGGCCTATCTATTGTAAAAATCTCTCCAAGGGTTGCGTAATTATTTCCCGCCAAACGGCTCACAGCGTTTAGAACTCTCGGGTCAATATGCCCTTCCTGATAGATCGATTCATCGATATGGAATTGAACAATTTCGCCAATAAACAAGTCACTCCCAGGTTCTTCGCCCCCTAGAGGAATTGCTTGAACAAGCTTGCACTCCATCCGCACCTTCGCTTCCAAAACGCCAGGCACAGCTACACTTGTACTTTGAATCGGTGTAAGATTCGCCAATTCAATTTCACTTTCAGAAGCAGGTAATGTGGCTGCAGTCTGATTGATCTTCGCAACATTCTCCTCATCTACAATATGCACAACAAACTGTTGATTATCGTAAATATTACGGGCTGTATCTTTTAAACGACCTGCCGGTCTTTGAATAGCCAATGAAACCATTGGAGGATTGGACGAAACGATATTAAAATAGCTAAAAGGTGCACCATTTAAGAGACCCTCTTCTGATTGTGTTGTGACAAAGGCTATTGGCCTAGGAATAATAGTGCCAATTAATAATTTGTAATTTTCCCGTTCACTGTTGTGCTTTGGATCCATTGAAATCAATTTCCTCAGCCCCTTCTTCACTCTTTCACAAAGTCGATCGTACTTCTAACGGTATCAATAGGACGGACTAACTTCTCAATTTGCTCACGTTTAGGTTCCAAGAAAGGTGGCAAAGAAAGCTTCTCGCCAACGGTCTCATATTCCTCATCTCCCATAAATCCTGGCCCGTCAGTGGCAAGCTCAAACAATATTTGTGGTGCAACACGTGTATACAACGACTCGAAGAAGTGACGATCTACATATCCTGAAGTTTGGAATCCAAAGCCTTCAAAACGCTCTGTCCACTCGTCCAGCATCGCACGATCCTCTACACGGAAAGCAGCATGGTGAACAGTCCCAAAACCTTGGCGTGAATTCGGTAAGAACTCATTATGCTCTACAATAATTTGTGCACCGTTTCCGCCTTCGCCAACTTCAAATAAATGATACGTCTCTTCCTGAGCAATTTCTTTAAACAACATCACTTTCTCCAATACTTCTTTGAAGTAGTTGAAATCAGCAATTCGTACAAAGATCGGTCCCAAGCCAGTTATTGCATACTCCAAAGGGATAGGCCCTTTTTGCCACGGTGTACCTGATACGACACCTTTATTCAATTCATCTGAAATAAGTTGATACTGTTGATCATCGAAATCTACGAAGGATAATGTCTTTTTGCCGAATTGCTCTTTAATGCCGGTATGCTTCACTGCAAGCCGATCAAAACGCTTAACCCAGTAGTCTAATGAAGCATCTGTTGGTACCCGGAAGGATGTTTTCGCAATCTCGTTAGTTCCATGAACCCCTTTAGGGATGTTAGGAAAATCAAAGAAGGTCATATCTGTTCCGGCGCTGCCCTTATCATCTGCAAAAAACAAATGATACGTCTGAATATCATCTTGATTAACTGTTTTCTTCACTAGACGCATACCTAACACGTAAGTAAAAAACTCGTAATTTTTCTCTGCGCTGCTTGTGATGGCTGTAACGTGGTGAATCCCTTTTAAGTTTCTCATTGTTATACACTCCTAATGTTTAGTTGATTTTGACTCGTAATATAATTCCCAAGAACAAAAAGGTTTAGTTTAATTATCTTAATGTTAAGATATTACTTAAAAAAAAGATCTTTTTCTACTGTACAAGCTCTTTGGTGGATAGCATCGAGTTTTTATCTTCACTTTAAATATCTTTAACTTAAGATAAGTTTAGCACTGAATCTGTAGGAAGTCAACGCTTTGAAGCTTTCCATATAAAAAAGGCTCCACACAAGTTCAATGAACTCGTATGAAGCCGGGATATTTTATATCATCTCATTAGGTTAAGTTATGATGCTGAGTGATGACCGCTGCTTGGCTTTGATGATCCATCTTATAACATATCAACGTAATCACACAGGCCAATATCGCCAGGATGGCAGCAGCTACAGGAAGAGAGATTAATCCTCCATGCCCGGCAACCACTCCACCGATCGCGGACCCGCCTGCAATTCCCAGGTTTGAGGCTACTGGATTCAATGAGGCAGCAAGATCCTTCGTTTTTGGTGAGAACTGCTTAGCTAAGTCAATCAAATAGAGCTGCGCAGGGGCGCTCACAATACTCGACATCATGGCTAGAGCCATTAGCACAATCATTCCTAGAATGGAAACAGATGCGGTCATACTAAAGATAACATAGACCACAGCTTGGATAAGGAACACGAATCTCAGCTTACTAACCGCATTACCGGTCGCAACCTTGCCACCAATCCAGTTGCTGACAATCGTGGCAATTCCGTATACAAACAGCACACCGCTAACCGAGCTTTTAGGAACGTTCATGACTTGCTCCAGAATAGGCGTAATGTAAGTGTACATCACAAATACGGCTCCCACTGCCGTAACCGGAATGAGAAATGCAAGAATAATGCGGCCGTTTGTGAGCAGTCCGATCTGATCCTTGAGTGAGCTAGGCACAGGTTTCGGTAATTGGCGTGGAATATAGATATAATTTAGGACTATGGCAACTCCAGCTAATATCCCATTCAGAACAAACGCTGCTGGCCAATTAAAAAACTGCCCGACGAAAGTACCGATCGGCACACCAAAAACATTCGCAATAGCAAAACCACTCAAAATTGTAGCAATCGCTTTGCCTCTCTTCTCCTGATCAACCGCTTCATTCGCTACCGTAATGGCTACAGAAAGAACAAAGCCACATAGTATGGCAGTAACTATTCTAGTCACCAGCAGCATACTGTAAGTTCCAGTTACAGCACTCCACAAATTTAGCAGTAAAATCAATACAAGTGATACAAGAATCGTAATCCGTTTCGGAACACGGCTGCACAAGGACATCATAATTGGTGTGCCAATGGCATAAGAAATCGCGAAGCCAGATACCAATCCCCCGGCTGTCGCAAGCGTAACTCCGAGGCTTGAGGATATTTCAGAGAGTAAACCAACAATAATATACTCCGTCGTACCCAGAATAAAAGCCATAAAAGTAAACGAGAAAATCAATGCGTTCTGACGTGTTGTTTTCATGGTGCTCTCCATCCTGTTTATCTCTATTTTTATATGAACATACCTTACTCATAATACTCATTTAGACTATATTGAGCAATCCTATTTTTCATAAAAAAGAAGCTTCCCACAAGTTCAAAGAACTCATGAGAAGCTTCTAGTTTAAGCCGGTGGCAAAATAATTAAGGTAATGACTTGTTCCTCGGAATAAGATCTGGCTGTTCCAGGTCCATCCGCATCTGCTTTGAACTTAATGAGATAGGTCCCGGGTGCCGGCATCACTTTATTATGAAGTTCAAAAGCGATATCCGAAACACCTATGTTACTTCCTGTGAAAGTTAACGTATGCCCATTATTGCTAATTTGATCACTCGTCGGATGTGTCCATCCACTAATGGTATAATAGTCGTTTGTGGTAAAGGTAATGCCTTCCAGCGTTACCTGAATTTCAGCATTCGTAAAGCTTTCTCCGGAGAAAAAGTCGAAGCGAATGCGCGATTGTGTAGAACCCGTTATCAGTTGTTTTGTTTTTGAACCGCCACCTCCGTCAAAGCCATATATAGAGCTAGTAACCGTAGGTGTGGTCAGAATACCATTAACAAGCTCAATCGTAACCGCATGCGCAGCGTCCTTCGCCGATTCATTATTGGATGAATCCTTAGCGGTAATCACGAAACGATACGTTCCTGCGTTCAGATCCCCAATATTGGCCGCACTCACAGATCCATCTGCTGCACTAGTGCCTAATGCGAGGGCTGTTCCTAATTCGTCGGCATCTACTTCACCGTTCTCATTCGCATCCGTCCACAGGTAGGCTTGTACCGCTGCTCCTTGCTCGCCGATGGCTCCCGCTAACCCGCGAAGCTGATCTTGTGTCCCGTTGTAGTTGTCGATCGCTTCGAACTTAGTTGCGTCCACTACTGGTGCACTCGTATCCGGAACTTCGTTTTTGCTTAAGGTCACCGTAACGGCATGGGCAGCATTCTTCGCCGATTCATTATTGGATGAATCCTTAGCGGTAATCACGAAACGATACGTTCCTGCGTTCAGATCCCCAATATTGGCCGCACTCACAGATCCATCTGCTGCACTAGTGCCTAATGCGAGGGCTGTTCCTAATTCGTCGGCATCTACTTCACCGTTCTCATTCGCATCCGTCCACAGGTAGGCTTGTACCGCTGCTCCTTGCTCGCCGATGGCTCCCGCTAACCCGCGAAGCTGATCTTGTGTCCCGTTGTAGTTGTCGATCGCTTCGAACTTAGTTGCGTCCACTACTGGTGCACTCGTATCCGGAACTTCGTTTTTGCTTAAGGTCACCGTAACCGCATGGGCAGCGTTCTTCGCTGATTCATTATTGGATGAATCCTTAGCGGTAATCACGAAACGATACGTTCCTGCGTTCAGATCCCCAATATTGGCCGCACTCACAGATCCATCTGCTGCACTAGTGCCTAATGCGAGGGCTGTTCCTAATTCGTCGGCATCTACTTCACCGTTCTCATTCGCATCCGTCCACAGGTAGGCTTGTACCGCTGCTCCTTGCTCGCCGATGGCTCCCGCTAACCCGCGAAGCTGATCTTGTGTCCCGTTGTAGTTGTCGATCGCTTCGAACTTAGTTGCGTCCACTACTGGTGCACTCGTATCCGGAACTTCGTTTTTGCTTAAGGTCACCGTAACCGCATGGGCAGCGTTCTTCGCTGATTCATTATTGGATGAATCCTTAGCGGTAATCACGAAACGATACGTTCCTGCGTTCAGATCCCCAATATTGGCCGCATTCACAGATCCGTCTGCTTCGCTAGTGCCTAAAGCGATGGCTGTTCCTAATTCGTCGGCATCTACTTCACCGTTCTCATTCGCATCCGTCCACAGGTAGGCTTGTACCGCTGCTCCTTGCTCCCCGATGGCTCCCGCTAACCCGCGAAGCTGATCTTGTGTCCCGTTGTAGTTGTCGACCGCCTCGAACTTGGTACTTTCAACCATAGGTGCATTTGTATCTGAATTGCTGCTATGCTCACTTTGCGAAGAGGAAGATCCTCCAACAACAGGAGTAGGCACTGTTACCGGCTCTTTACTCGGTTGAGCAGTTGGGGTGGAGGCGGGCTGCTCAGTGTTTCCGTTCTCCTTAAACTTCAGAAACTTAGAAGCTACTAGAGCTACGGCCTGACGATCTACTTTGGCATCAGGATTAAAAAAATTATTATATCCGGTAATCAATCCATATTCCACAGCGGCAGCTATAAAATCCCTAGAATAATCAGCAATTTGGCTACTATCAGCAAATTGCAAAGTTCCAGCTTTACCCGTAGGATTGACTCCCAATGCTCTCACGAACATGACGACCATATCCTGACGTGATAAATTTTGCCCCGTACCGAAAAGATTACTGCCTGTACCCTTAATCAATCCGGCTTTGACAGCTGCCTCTACATAGCTGTATGCATAGTTGCTTGTGGGAACGTCCAGAAAGGTTGGCAGTGCAGGAGGGTTTGAAACATCCAGCTTTAATGTCTTTGCTAAAATAATTGCAAAATCCTGCCTTGTAATATTCGACGTAGGATAGAACTTACTCTCTCCGACACCAGTCACTATCCCCTGATCGAATAGCTCAACAATCGCTTTTTTTGCATATGAGCCATCAATATCAATAAAGGAAGCCGCTGCCGATCCTTTGGTCGGCATAATGATAGGGCTTGATAATACAGCAGCAGCCAATATAGAGCTTATCCATTGCTTTTTGTTCACTTGCTTATCCCCCTGTTCTTTGGATGCGTTATGTCGTTTGTCTATAATCGATTCGTTAACACGATTCGACTTTATATTACAAACTTTTCATCTACAGGATTATAACAAGTATCAATAAACAGATTATAAACAAATAGCCGTGGATGAACATTCTCATATCATTGATTCTGTGCATCAAACGAAAAAAAATGATACTATGTATGATGGGTATAGGACTTTGCTATCCTTATATCGTTTTTATATATTACAACAAGAGGAGATAATATGAGTAACGAACAAAACTTTTGGCTTGATTTACCGAAGCCGTTTTTTATATTAGCGCCCATGGAAGATGTCACAGATGTTGTATTTCGGCACGTCGTTAGTGAAGCTGCGAAACCCGACGTATTTTTCACAGAATTCACAAATACAGAAAGCTATTGTCACCCTGTAGGAAAAGACAGTGTACGTGGTCGATTAACGTTCACAGAAGATGAGCAACCGATTGTCGCTCATATTTGGGGTGATAAACCCGTATTTTTTGAACAGATGAGCATTGATATGAAAAAACTTGGTTTTCGTGGTATCGATTTAAACATGGGGTGCCCAGCACAAAACGTCGCATCGAATGGAAAAGGTGCTGGATTAATAAAACATCCTGAAGTTGCAGCAGAAATTATTCAAGCAGCAAAAGCAGGTGGATTGCCAGTTAGTGTTAAAACAAGATTAGGATACTCTGATATTGACGAGTGGCGCGATTGGCTAGGACATATATTGAAACAAGATATTGCGAACCTTTCCATTCACCTTCGTACAAAAAAAGAGATGAGTAAAGTAGAGGCACACTGGGAACTAATCCCTGAAATAAAAAAATTACGCGATGAAATTGCTCCAAATACGTTGTTAACTATTAATGGAGATATTCCTGACCGCGCAACAGGATTAAAATTAGTAGAACAATACGGCGTTGATGGAGTCATGATTGGCCGCGGCATTTTCACCAATCCATTTGCCTTTGAAAAAGAACCTAAAGAACACAGCGCGAAGGATTTTCTCAATTTACTTCTTTTACAGTTGGATCTTCACGATAAATATTCAAATGAACTCGAGCCACGTTTATTTAAACCACTTCTTCGCTTTTTCAAAATCTATGTTCGTGGATTTAGAGGCGCAGGCGAACTAAGAAATCAATTAATGGATACAAGATCAACTGATGAAGTACGTCGTTTAGTAAAAACTGTTTTAGAGCAAGAATTAGATTAAATTATACCCACAAAAAAAAATGAGAGACCTCTCAAAAGTTCAATGAACTTATGAAAGGTCTCTCATTTTTGTACTATGTGGTCAAATGGTGTTTCCTCTCAAGGAAACTCATCATCGAATTGCTTCGATAATGATTTCCTTACATCATGCCGCCCATTCCACCCATGCCGCCCATATCTGGCATGCCGCCGCCTTTTTCAGGCTCAGGCTTGTCAGCGATAACTGCTTCAGTAGTCAAGAACATAGCAGCTACGGATGCAGCATTTTGAAGCGCGGAACGAGTTACTTTAGCAGGGTCAACGATACCCGCTTCGAACATGTTCACCCATTCACCAGTAGCAGCGTTGTAGCCGATACCTACTTCTTCTTTTTTCAAGCGGTCCACAATTACGGAACCTTCTTGACCAGCGTTAGCTGCGATGGTGCGAATTGGCTCTTCCAACGCGCGAAGCACGATGTTAACGCCAGTTTTCTCGTCGCCAGTTACGTCTACAGCAGCAACAGCGTTATATACGTTCACAAGAGCTGTACCCCCACCGGATACGATACCTTCTTCAACCGCTGCGCGAGTTGCGTTCAGGGCATCTTCGATGCGAAGTTTGCGCTCTTTAAGTTCAGTTTCAGTTGCAGCGCCAACTTTGACAACGGCTACGCCGCCAGCCAATTTAGCCAGACGCTCTTGCAATTTCTCTTTGTCGAACTCGGAAGTTGTTTCTTCCAGTTGAGCACGGATTTGGCTTACGCGTGCATTGATGTCCGCTTTGTCGCCGCTTCCGTCTACGATTGTTGTGTTTTCTTTAGTTACGCGTACTTGACGTGCGTTACCCAGTTGTTCAATGGAAGTGCTCTTCAGATCAAGACCGAGCTTTTCAGTGATCACTTGGCCACCAGTCAGGGCAGCGATATCTTGCAGCATAGCTTCACGACGGTCGCCAAAGCCAGGAGCTTTAACAGCAACAGCGTTGAATGTTCCACGCAGTTTGTTCACGATCAGCATAGCTTGTGCTTCGCCTTCGATATCTTCAGCGATAATAACAAGCGGTCTAGCTTGTTGAACGATTTTTTCAAGCAATGGAAGAATTTCTTGAGTGCTGCTGATTTTTTTATCAGTGATCAAGATGTATGGATTCTCCAAAACAGCTTCCATTTTGTCTGTATCAGTAATCATGTATGGGGAAATGTAACCACGGTCGAATTGCATACCTTCTACTACTTCAAGCTCAGTAGCGAATCCACGGGATTCTTCAACAGTGATAACACCGTCTTTACCTACTTTTTCCATAGCTTCAGCGATCAATTGACCTACTTCATCGTCAGCAGCAGAGATAGCAGCTACTTGAGCGATAGCTTGGGAATCTTCGATAGGCTTAGCGATTTTTTGCAATTCTTCAACAGCTGCACGAACCGCTTTGTCGATACCTTTACGGATAACCATTGGGTTAGCACCAGCAGTTACGTTCTTCAGACCTTCGCGGATCATAGCTTGAGCCAGAACCGTTGCAGTTGTAGTACCGTCACCGGCTACATCATTAGTCTTAGTAGCAACTTCTTTAACCAGTTGAGCACCCATGTTCTCGAATGCATCTTCAAGTTCGATTTCTTTAGCGATCGTTACACCATCGTTAGTGATGAGTGGGCTACCAAATTTCTTCTCAAGCACCACGTTGCGGCCTTTTGGTCCAAGTGTAACTTTTACCGCGTTTGCCAGAGCATCTACACCACGAAGCATAGAACGGCGAGCTTCTTCACTGAATTTAATTTCTTTAGCCATTGTGTAATTACCTCCTAGAATTTTTTGTATATCATATTACTTTAAGTAGTTTAGATTTAGCTTATGATCGACTCTTGCTTAGTCAAGAATCGCGTGAATGTCGCTTTCTTTCATAATCAAATATTCTTTACCTTCATATTTGATTTCTGTACCTGCATATTTTGAGAAAAGAACACGGTCGCCTTCTTTAACTTCAAGTGCTACACGTACTCCATCTTTCAAAGCTCCGCTGCCTACTGCAATAATAGTTCCTTCTTGTGGCTTTTCTTTCGAGGAGTCCGGAAGCACAATCCCGAATGAAGTTGTTTCCTCCTGCTCGCTCGGTAGCACCAATACGCGTTCACCTAATGGTTTGATCATGAAAAAATAGCCTCCTTTAAAATTATGTTATTTTGCTTCAAAACATAGTTTAGAACTTACCGGTCAAACTTAGAATGCTGTGATGTTCTTGAAAAATATCAATGGAACCCTGCTAATCTCCAGCCCATCTCCTATTTTTCAAGAGCGTTAGCACTCAACAGCGTGCAGTGCTAACAACAATTTTTATGATACTCAACTTGAGCCCGGATTTCAAGTCTTTTTACACAAATTCGTATTAGTTTTCGCAAAAAAATACGTTTCAATGCTTGTCCAAGCACACACTCTATTACATTGTATCCACGGGTTTTGAAAATATGCGTAGGATTCCAGCGCTTTCCTCTCACCCCTTATAGATATGAAGGTTGCTAGAATGGTTAGACCTTTGCATCTAATGATCCTGATCGATAACAATTACTTACTAAGTTTATTCAATCCAACTAATGAAATCAACTTATAGCAAAAAAGCTGCCGATTCGTAGAAAATCTACTTAGCGGCAGCCTCTCTCCTCACTCCTGCTTCTGAACATACCGTTCATCCCGTGCCGCGTCCGCAGCAAGTTGCTTGCGATAGACAAATGCAGATAAAAATACACTGAACTCATACAAAATGAGCAGTGGAATCGTCACCAGAAAGTCTGAGATAAAATCCGGGGGCGTGATAACTACAGCAATAAAAACAAGCGTGAAATAGGCGTACCGACGCATTTTACGCAAGCGTAGCGGGTTGAGAACTCTTAGTTTGGTCAGAAACATCACCAGCAATGGAAGTTCAAACAGCAATGCCAGCGGCAATACCAGGCTGAACATGAAGTTAAAATACTGTGCAATCCCGTAGGTCTCTTCCAGTCCCATGCTTCTGGTAATTGAGATCGTGAACGAGAGTGCCATTGGAAAAACAATATAATAAGCAAAAGAAAGACCGATAAGGAAAAGAACAAACACATAGGGAACATAACGAAGTGTCGCATTTCGCTCCTCTGACCGCAGGCCCGGACTGATAAATGCCCACAGCTGGTAGGCAATAAACGGGACAGAAATCACTAGCGAAACGGCCATCGCGATCTTCATGTACATCCCAATGCCATCCCAGAATGAGAATGCATGCAGAACAAAACCTTGCGCCAGGTCCGTGCTAATCAAATAATCGTAAATAGGCTTTGCACAAAATAATCCGCCTATTAATCCAAGGACAAATACGATTAACACATAAATAATCCGTTTGCGCAGCTCGGTGAGATGATCCACCACCGACATTTCTTCCGATTTCAGAGACATCCAGACACCATCCCATGACAAGAGTAAAAAAGATAACACTAACTTTCTTCAAAGCAGTGTCCGTTGCTGCGGAAAGCAAAGAAAAAGGGGCGTCTCCTCAAGTCTAGTAGACTCCTGAGATTGCCCCATTGAAAGATCTTCTATTATTCCGGCAGGCGTTTGTCCTGAGGAATATCTGCAGCGACCGTTTGCGGGGCCGTCGGCACAGGAGCTTCGCTCTTCTTCACCGGTTCATTATCCCCGATGATTTCACGCGCGCCTTCCTTAAATTCACGGAAGGTTCGTCCAACTGCACGGCCTAGCTCTGGCAGTTTATTTGGGCCAAAGAGCAGAAGTGCCAGTATGACCAACAAAATAATACCAGGAGTACCAATTCCACTAAACATTATTATTCCTCCTTGTCCACCTGTCCGTTCATGGTATCGTTTACTTTAATTTAATAATACCATAACTTATGTCACAGTTACATCCACTTTCTTCTATAAATAGATTATCATTGTGACGTGACAAGAAGATGACAAAGGGTTATTGGCGGTATTGGCCAGTTACCATGAGCAGTGCTTCCGGTAATTGATCCATAATAGCTGCCAGATTCTCATGAACACCCTTCGGCGTTCCAGGTAAATTGACAATCAACGTGCGACCGCGAATGCCGCATATCCCACGAAAAAGCATAGCTGCACGGTTTTTTTGCATCACTGTGCTTCGCATAGCTTCTGAGAGCCCAGGCACTTCCCGTTCTACCACTCGCCGAGTAGCATCCGGGGTCACATCACGAATCGCCAGATCTGTGCCTCCGGTGGTCAGTACCAAATCTGCCTGAAAATAGTCCGTCAGTTCAATCAAGGCTGCGATAATCTCATCTTGTTCATCGGGAACGATTCGATATTCAATGATCTCGCCACCTAGTTCCTCTTCCACCAGCTCCCGAATAACCTGGGCGCTCGTGTCTTCCCGTTCGCCCCTGGCCCCTTTATCACTGGCCGTTAGGATTGCTGTCTTCCACGCCATAGGTTTGTCCTTCCTCTCTATATGTATAGTTGGCTGTACAGTTCAGCCTGCTCGCCTCAGCGCTTCGAACAAAAGCAGCTGATACTTATTCGAGCGCATAATCTCCGTTCTTGCCCCCGCTCTTAGATACCAGAAGCGTCGGTCCGATAATCATATCCTTCTGAATAGCCTTACACATGTCGTACACCGTTAGTGCTGAGGCAGAAACAGCGGTTAAGGCTTCCATCTCTACTCCGGTTTTTCCTGTAGTACGGACTGTTGCTTCTATATAAAGTTCATCTTCGCTGTTATCGGAGAAGCTGATATCAATACCGGTAAGTGGCAGCGGGTGGCACATCGGAATCCAGTCTGACGTTTTCTTAGCCGCCATAATCCCGGCGATCTGTGCAACAGCAAGGACATCACCTTTGCTGATCTTGCCACTCTTAATGGCGCTCAGCGTTCCAGCAGCCATCTTGATCATACTCCGCGCGACAGCTGTCCGCTTCGTAATCTCCTTCTCACTCACATCCACCATACGAGCTCTTCCCTGCTCGTTGAAATGGGTCAATTCCATGGCTCACTCTCCTTTTCGGCAGTGCACTATACCATTTTCAGTAATCAGCATGTCCATTAAAGCGTCATGCTCATCCATCGGCACCCTTGGAACCAACTGCATGCCGTAAGCTAATCCGATCCATATCGGGGGCTGTGCGCTAACGTACCCGGCCTTCTCCCAAGACGCACGTAGCCGGTCATAGTATCCTCGACCGTAGCCAAGCCTGCCGCCTTGAAGATCAAATGCTAGCCCTGGTACGAACACAACAGCAGGTAGCTTAATCTCTTCAATCTCTAATAAATCTCTGCTGGAGACAACAGGTTCATGGATACCATAAGCCCCCGGCTCTAAATCGCTCCATGCATTCACCGCGTGGACACTCATTTCACCGCTTGCTGGAATTACACGCGGCAACAGCACCTTACGCTGATCTTTCCACGCCTGTGTGATAAGTGGGCGGGTATCAAGCTCTGAACGAAAAGACACATAGGCCATTAGTGAAGTTATACCCTTCGTCTCCAGCCACTCCAATGCATAGTGGCAGACTTCAGATGATAGTTTACTTCTCTGGTCCGAAGACAGCTCGTTTCGGGCGATGGTCTTCTCCGTTCGTAATTGTTGCTTTACTTTGGAGATCTCCGACTCCTTGCTGGACATTGTCGGCCTCCCCCTCTTATTCATCCCTAGCTTATCCTTGTTTGTAAATCCAGTTTACCACTCTTCTCCCCGGTTCGCCAAGGTGGATAGAACTGTGTTATCGGACTAGGTCGTTATTCCCTCCTTACATTAGATCGAACCCTCGCTTGGGAAACGCTTTTCATGTAAACTATAGAATAAGTTGTTCATACGGCTGAGGGATAAATACCAAAGCGAAATATGCAAGGGTGGAGGTTTCATCGTTATGCTTCTTCAAGCGACAGGAATTACTAAATCATACGGTATACAGAACGTACTGGATGGCATAAGCCTACAGGTAAATGAAAAGGAACGTGTCGGGCTAGTGGGTGTGAATGGTGCCGGCAAATCAACTTTTCTACAAATTCTGGCCGGTGAGATGTCTTATGACAGCGGTCAAATTCATAAATCAAAAGAAACAACAATCGGATATTTAGCTCAGAATAGCGGACTGCAATCTGACAAAACCATTCATGAAGAAATGATGGCGGTCTTCGCTCCGCTGATCGAAGCCGAAACTGAGCTGAGAGAGTTAGAAGTAAGTATTGCTGATCCTAAGCTCGCGGAAGACCCCAAGCGGTACGAAGAACTGCTTGAACGATATGCGCGGCGCTCGGATTGGTTCAAGGACCACGGCGGCTATGAAATGAATACACGGATTCGCAGTGTCCTACACGGCATGGGCTTCAGTGATTTCCCACCAGATACACCCATTTCTACCCTTAGTGGAGGCCAAAAGACCCGGCTCGCGCTGGCCCGTATTTTGCTTCAGGCTCCAGATCTTCTGATGCTGGATGAGCCTACTAACCATCTGGATATCGAAACGTTAACGTGGCTGGAGGATTACCTCCGCAGCTATGCTGGCGGGATTCTGGTTGTATCCCATGACCGTTATTTCCTAGACCGTCTCGTGACCACTATTGTAGAGATCGAGCGGCACCAGTCCCGGCGTTATACGGGTAACTACAGTCGTTATGTAGATTTGAAGGCTGCCGAATATGAAGCACGGATGAAGCAATATGAGAAGCAACAGGATGAAATTTCTCGAATGGAGGATTTCGTTCAGAAAAATATTGTCCGGGCTTCCACCACAAAACGTGCGCAGAGCAGACGCAAAGCGCTTGAGAAGATGGATCGTCTAGATCGTCCAATGGGCGATCTGAAGAAGGCTAGCTTCTCCTTTGAGCCAGACTTCATGTCTGGAAAAGAGGTGCTTCAAGTGCGCAATGTTGCGGTTGCCTTTAATGAAGGTTCACCTTTATTCAAGGACGCTTCTTTTGAGCTTCGTCGTGGGGAGACTGCTGCCCTGATCGGTCCCAATGGTATCGGTAAATCCACATTGCTGCAGTGTATGACCGGAACCCGTGAGCCTTCTGCTGGAACGGTGAATTGGGGCACTAAAGTAAAAATTGCTTATTATGATCAGGAACAGACCCGCCTTAATCCACAAAATACGGTTATGGAAGAACTGTGGAGTGAATATCCAATGATCGAGGAAGCCAGAATTCGTACGATCCTTGGTAATTTCCTTTTTAGCGGAGAGGATGTTCTTAAGAAGATTTCCGCACTCAGCGGCGGCGAAAAAGCTCGGGTTTCGTTATCTAAACTAATGCTCCGCGGTGCAAATATGCTAATTCTCGATGAACCTACCAACCATTTGGATCTGGT
The DNA here is from genome assembly GCF_037992965.1 of Paenibacillus sp. FSL E2-0190. Classification (NCBI taxonomy): domain Bacteria; kingdom Bacillati; phylum Bacillota; class Bacilli; order Caryophanales; family Paenibacillaceae; genus Paenibacillus; species Paenibacillus sp. FSL E2-0190. The sequence continues at coordinate 1,183,329 of NZ_CP150306.1, read as the reverse complement.
CAGCCGTGAGGTTCTGGAATCTGCTTTAATTGATTTCGAAGGCACCCTGCTGTTCATCTCCCATGACCGTTATTTTTTGAACAAAATGGCGGAAAGGGTACTGGAGCTGCATCCCGAAGGGATCGACCAATACCTCGGCAACTACGATGACTATGTCGAGAAGAAACGAGAATTAGAAGAGATTGCAAAAGATGCCGCTGAACTAGCTACTAAAAACGTCAATAAGGACGCTGCTGTACCTGAAAAAAGCGCTGTAACCTCTTTTGAAGCAGACAAGCAGGCTAAGCGTGAAGAGCGTAACCGCAAACGGCGTATCGCAGAGCTTGAGGAGAACATCGCCTCACTTGAAGAATCAATCGTATTTATAGAGTATGAAATGACTAAACCTGAAGTTTATCAGGATTATTTAGCACTTCAAGGTTATGAAGAGGACCTGAAGAACAAAAAATCTCAGCTGACAGATTTCTTTAGCGAATGGGAAATCCTTGCTGACGAATAATGTAAATCCTCCTTATAAATATTTTTTCATCGTTCTAGATTTGTTCATAAATAGTTATCCACAGCTCTATACACAGGTTTCGTGTATAACTCCCTACTTCAAAAGACCCTTCGGGGTCTTTTTTATGCGTTAAATCGGTATTTTCAAAGAAAAGGAATTATTATCCACGGATCTATCCACATTATCCACAATTCTCACAGTGTTTCATTGCCAACAAAATTGTTTATTAGAGCATTTTGAAAAAAGCCGTTATTGCTGATTTTACGCACTTTTTACACAACTCAGGCAGAATATGTGGATAACGTTGTCCACAACTTGACAAAAGACGTAACCCCATTTTACAAGACTGATTTTATGCTAAAAAAGAACCCGCTATCTCCTAAACTGACAGCGGGCACGTCGTATTTTAGACAATCTGTGTAGAGAGCAGGGCAGCATTACAGGCTGCGATATAAGCGATGCCTGCCGCCATAATTATATCTTGGTGAGTGGCCGTGCCTCTGAATTTAAGGCCCTCCCACTCCACCATCACCGCTGCTTCTGCTTGCGCATTCTCTCCGCTTCCAAGCGAATGAAGCTCGAGTCCTGCAAAGTCTATCTCCTCAGCAATCCCTTGCCCAATAGCAGCGATAATCGCTTCAAGCGGACCTTCACCAGTGCTGGTATGTGACGTTTCCCGGCCAGTCTGCAGATGGCGTACCGTAACTGCAGCTACACGGCGCTGGGCACTGCCCGCCAATACCTGAACCTCACCCAGCTCATAGACCTGAGCTTGTTGTCCAGTTGTACTGCTTACCATTTGCAGCAGCTGGTCATCACTGACGACCTTTTGACGGTCAGCGGTCTCTTTAAAGGACTCATAAAGTGCATCCAGCTCCGCAGGCTCCAGCGTTATTCCATACTTCGCAGCCCGATCCTTCAGCGCATGTCTGCCAGAATGTTTGCCCAGAATGATCATGCTGCGGGGGATGCCCAGCCGTTCGGGATCCATAATCTCATAGGTACTACGATCCTTGAGCAGGCCATCCTGATGAATCCCGGACTCATGCTGGAAGGCATTTCTTCCGACGACCGGCTTGTTATAGGCGATTGGGAAATGCATCGCTCCACTAATCAGCCGGGAAGTATCATACAGTTTATCCAGCATGATACCTGTTTCTGCACCGATTGCATCGCCGCGGGTTTCAAGCGCCATAACAAGCTCTTCCAGTGCGCAGTTCCCTGTGCGCTCGCCTACACCGTTCACGGTGACTTCTATCTGAGTCGCCCCTCCATCAATCGCTGCCAGACTGTTAGCTACAGCCAGCCCCAAGTCATTATGACAGTGGGCACTATAGCTGACCTTGCCGCCGCCTCTTGCTCCCTGCCGCACTCTCCGGAACATCTCGCCATATTCATGTGGCAATGCGTATCCTACTGTATCCGGCAGGTTAATAATGGAGGCCCCTTCCTCTATAACTGCCTCAACCATTTCAATCAGATCATCAATCCCTGTCCGCGCAGCGTCCATGGCCGTGAATTCAACTACATCACAGAATTGTCGCGCATAAGCCGTCATCTCACGCGCTTTAGCTACGACTTCAGCTCTGCTCATACGCAGTTGATGCTGCAAATGAATATCAGAAGAGGAGATAAACAAGTGAATCCGCCGACGTTCAGCATCTTGAGTGGCCCGGACTGCAGCATCGATGTCTCCTTTTACGGCCCGCGCGAAACCACAAATCTCCACGTTGCGCACCTTGCGTGAAATCGTCTGCACCGCTGCAAAATCTCCAGGACTCGATACCGGGAACCCCGGCTCCATTACATCAACACCCAGATCAGCTAGCTTATAAGCCAGCAATATTTTTTGCTCAGGAGTCAGACTAGCCCCAGGGGCCTGCTCACCGTCACGCAGGGTCGTATCGAAAATTTGAATACGTTTCTTAACTGGAATAATCATCTGAATTCCTCCTAGTTTTGTTTTCATGTAATTGGATGCCTTATCTCTATCCTATGCTTCAGCGCAGAACCACACGTCGACTTGCGGTTCTGCTCATTTCCCACCCACTGCTGCCGGCAGCTGAAACAAATGAATCTCTGCACAATGTGCAGAGTGTTCACTTTTGGCGTCTTATGTAGCGTTGAGTCCATTCCCCGGACTTCTTCTACAAGAACGCAAAAACCCGCCGTCTCTAATAAAGAGACGGCGGGTTACCCCTCCGCGGTACCACTCTTTTTGACGCATCAGCTGTCACTAATAACAAGCCTCAAAGCTGCGTCCAGCTCTTCTTCCCGGTTCAAGCTGGCATGCCAGCTTAAATCCGGAAAGGTCCGATAACGAGGACAGCCGTAGGCAGCGTACTCTTGTTCCGCCGCTCCGCTCCCGGGCGAGCTTCAAGAAATCCGGTGACTGCGTCGCACCAACCCGCAGCTCTCTGTTCACCGTCAAACTCTACTACTCCCGTTCTTAGCGTGTATTATATAAATTACTCACCACTCTAAATCCATACAAAAAAGCCTGCCATCTCATTCAAGAGACGACAGGCTGTTAACCTTCGCGGTACCACTCTTGTTGATGCTCTGTATCGGCTAAGTTCCTGCCGATTCCAATTAAACATCCACTCTACGGTCCAGTATGTTAGGTACTAGACCACCCTATCACGGAGGTTACCCGTAAACGGTGTACAAACGTTCCGGCGACAATTGCCAGTAATGCTTCCACCGCTCCGCTCCCAGACGAGTTCAGGACTCCTTCGACTGCGTTGCACCCACCCGCAGTTCTCTTATCCCAGAGTATCCTTACTACTTCCGCTCATCGCGTTTGCCTTGTTTAATTGAACTGATTATACTCGTTAGCTCCAAATGATGTCAATAGGCAGATACAGACCATTGTTCCAGTGAGAATCCAGGGTCAGCTACCATATCCAGCGGTATTCCACCGTCATGCTGCCACTTCACGTATGCAGCCGCTCCAATCATCGCCGCATTATCCGTGCAATACACCGGTGGAGGAATAATAAGTTCAATGCCCTCCGTTTCACAGCGCGAAATTAATGCCGAGCGGAGTCCACCATTAGCAGCGACCCCCCCACAGAGCAATAACTGTCTGGAGTTAGTGGCTTTAACGGCGCGTACCGCCTTTTCCACCAGCACTTCAACTACGGATTCTTGGAACCCCCGGGCGATGCCTGCGACATTGGGTTCAAGACCTTTCATTTTGCTCTGATTCACCACATTCAGCACCGCCGATTTTAGACCGCTGAAGCTGAAATCATAAGAGTTCGGCTCCAGCCATACCCGCGGCAATGCAACAACTTCCGTCGCTTCGCGTGCCAGGCGATCTACATGGGGTCCGCCGGGATAAGGGAACCCTAGCGCTCGAGCCACTTTATCATATGCTTCACCTACAGCATCATCACGCGTGCGGCCGATAATTCGAAACTCACCCTCACGCTCCATATGAACCAGTTCAGTATGTCCACCTGACACCACTAGTGTCATACATGGATACTGCAGCTCTGCAACCAGACGGTTAGCATAGATGTGGCCTGCAATATGATGCGTGCCAATTAACGGCTTGCCCCATGCAAGAGCAAGGCTTTTAGCTGCTACTACCCCGACCAGTAAAGCTCCCACCAAACCCGGGCCTTGAGTCACCGCTACCGCAGTCAATTGTTCGGGTGTAACGCCTGCCTTGGCGAGCGCTTCCTCGATTACGAGCGTAATTACCTCCACATGTTTACGGGAAGCCACTTCTGGCACCACGCCCCCAAAAGCACGATGTGTCTCTATTTGACTCGAGATGATGTTGGATAACACTTCTGATCCGTTTTTGACCACGGCCACCGAGGTTTCATCACAACTGGTCTCTATAGCAAGTATTAGTACAGGTTGAGCTGCGCCCGTTTCTGTCTTCATTTCAAGTCCACGCTTCCTTCCAAATAGCCATGCTCCTTATACTCCGGTAGATCCGCCCACATAATGAGTGCATCCTCGCGATTATCGGAATAATATCCTTTGCGCGTACCGGCAGAACGAAAGCCTTTTTTACGATATAAATTCTGAGCTACCTCATTGGATACCCGCACCTCAAGCGTAATGGATTTCATGCCTACGTAAGAGGCAGTATTCATTAACTCCTCCAACAGGCGCTCCCCCCATTTACGTCCACGATAAGCTTCGAGTAAGGCAATATTCGTCACATGCGCCTCATCCACGATAGCCCACATTCCAGCATAGCCAATTATATGACCTGCCAGCTCCATAACCATGTATTTAGCAAAATGATTATGCGTCAGCTCATTCCGGAAAGCTTCCTCCGTCCACGGCATGGTAAAGGCTTCGCGCTCAATAATAAGAATGTCCGGAATATCCTCCAGCTTCATCAGACGAAAAACAAGGTCAGCCTCTTGTGCTCTCAATGATTCCACTTCCGTCATCGTTTTAAGCCTCCTTTACTACTTAACCGCAGATTGGCCTCCGCTTCCGAAATCTGAGTATAGTTAGGGATCAAGCTATGAATATCATCATTCTCTACTTGCAGCCGGGCTTCACCAAGGAAGCCTGTCCAGCGGCCCTCCAGCTCATATGGAATAGCTACAGAAGTGCCGAGTTCCGCCAGCGGATGTAGTGATTCTTCGCTGCCATGTACAGCGGTTTCTCCAACAAACCATAGAATAGCTGGTTTAGTTCCTTCAGCTGAAGCCTGTTGTAAACGTTCTGCCAAGTACTCCACCCAGTCGGCCATCAACCGGATGGCATCTGGTTCAAGGCGGCTAAGAGAACTATTCCCATCCGCTGCGAATAATCCTGTGTAGACCTGTCCCCGACGCGCATCCATCAGTGGAATGATCCAGTCTGGACCGTAGCCACTGTTCGCAGTGGCTTGTCCTGACTCTGCTGTCGTCTTATTCTTAAGGGCTGTTTCATACCCACCCCATGCCACAGCATGCAGGCTCGAAATACCAACTACCGGGACATTCCATGCCCAAGCCAGTGTTTTGGCAGCGGTAACCGCGATCCGTGTTCCCGTATAAGATCCCGGGCCCACACCAACCGCAATCCCGCCCAGATTAGCAGCGGTTGTTCCCGAAGCTTGCAGCGCCTGCTCTATAATCGGCAGCAAATGCACCGAATGATTCCGTTCACCGGAAGCATTAATTTCATGCAATAATTCTCCATTCTCGGTCACTGCAACCCCCAATACGGCAGTTGATGTATCCAGCGCTAAAAGCCGCTTGCGCGGCTCTGTATTCTCGTTCGTCATTTTTATTAACCCCACTTCTTGATCAGCTCCCGGCAAAGCTCACCATAAGGCTCCCCGATTGCGGTCACCGTAATGATTCTTTCCTCCGGTCCAACTGTTTCCATGTATATATGCATATGCCGCGGCGGCATTAACTCCGTAATAATACTGCTCCATTCTACCAAACAAACACCCTGACCATAGAAATACTCATCCAATCCAAGCTCATCTGCTTCCTGAAGTGAAATCCGATATACATCCATGTGATATAACGGCAGACGACCTTCGTACTCTTTAATAATAGTAAAAGTAGGACTGTTTACGATCCCTTTCACTCCAAGATGGCGAGCATAACCTTGCGAGAAGGCCGTTTTTCCTGCGCCTAGATCACCGTCCAAACCGATAACCATGCCTGCCGTTGAAGCAGCAGCTATTGCACTTGCCAGTTGCTCCGTATCCTGCAGATTATAAGAACGGTAAGTGAACACCGTTTCGACTGTTTTGTCCAACTACAACTACCACCTTTTAAAATATACCTGTCGAAAACCATTACATTCAATTATATCGGTATGGTCCATCCACCGCAACAACTGTCCCTGCCCATTGTTTAAGCCTAAGGAAGTACGGCCCTCTTCTTCACTTGCGTGTTTAAGCTGAATTTCGATACCGAACGCTGCGTAAAAGGCTATGTAGAATCATTCCAAGGATAATGACTAAGATTCCTCCCCATGACAATAAAGAAGGTGAAGGCGAAGACAGGATCAGCATTTCACCTAATAATGCGAATAATACCTCTAGGGATTGGGTGGCTTCGACTGCCGCTAATCCGCTCATGCTGCTCCTTACCATATCTGTAGCCTGAAAGAATAATACTGTCGCAATTACTCCTGAACACAGCGCAACAATAATGGACTGTCCTGCCTGATCCAATATATTGGTTTAAATCTTACACCGTCAACATTGATGTCAGTTATGCTTCAAATCAAAAAGAGACCTTTACGCAAACTTAAGCATAAAAAGTCTCTTTTTTAAAAAACTATAATTCAGCTTTAACGTACGCTCTAAGTAGACCTTTGTTAGTGCTCTTGCTCTTCGAGTCGTTCAACACCCACAGTGTGCGTATTGGTTGGTCGAGAGCCAACTTGTACCGTAGCCATTCCGTTCTCTTCATCCACATGTTCAATCCATACAGGCTCCCCATCCAAATGTACACTTACAGTTTCTTTAGAAGCATAGATATCCTGTGCCCGTTTGACGTCCACAACTGTTCTCCTCCTTTATCTTTCCTAAAGTTTACGATTCTAAGGGTGACGTATCTTCGAGGGTTCGTTCCGCATCTAGCTTTTCCGAATCGGAAACCTGACTGGCCTCCGTGGACGCAATAATGCTCTCCCAATCCACAACTGTGGCCGGAATATCCTGCTCGCTCAGCGCATCGCTCCATTCGTTATCTCTTGGTTCCATACCTTAGATTCTCCTCCTCAACTTCACAGGTCCGAGTTTATTTTTTCCCAAGCTTCTCAAAAAATGCACCCGGCTAGAAAAGCCTTTCCTGCCTCATACTAACCCAAAGCAAATCAACTTAGATCAGGAGGTGTTTCTCATGCATACCGTTTGGAAAGGAGCCATCAGCTTCGGGCTTGTGCATGTTCCGGTTAAAATGTTCTCCGCTACGGAAGACAAGGACATTTCTCTGCGTTATATCCATAAGGAGTGTGGCAGCCCGCTGTCGTATGTACGCAAATGCCCGGTGTGTGACAAAGAGGTAGCTTGGGAAGAGATCGGTAAAGGATATGAGTATGAAAAAGGGAAGTTTGTGCTCTTCGACAAAGAGGAATTGGATCAACTATCCGACGAGACCAGTAAAAGCATCTCCATTCTCGACTTTGTAGACCTGACGGAGATCGATCCGATTTATTTTCAAAAAACCTATTATTTATCCCCGGATCAGGCAGGATCAAATGCTTATCGACTTCTTATGGAGGCCATGAAGCAGACAGGTAAAATTGGCATCGCCAAAATTTCAATCCGCTCAAAAAGCAGTCTGGCAGCGATCCGTGTGCTTGAGGATTGCCTTGCGATTGAGACCATTTTTTATCCCGATGAGGTGCGGCCGATCTCACAAGTGCCTGGTCTGCCCGAAGCAGGGACAGTGAACGATAAAGAGCTGGAAATGGCTAAGCTGCTGATCTCACAGCTATCCACTCCTTTTGATCCGGCAAAATATACCGATGATTATCGCCAGCGTATGCTTGATCTGATCTCACATAAAATTGCAGGCGAGGAATTTCATATCGCTCCTGCTAAACAGGAAAGCAATGTGATTGATCTAATGGCCGCCTTGCAGGCTAGTATTCAAGCTGTGCAGCATATTCCTTCAGACCCTGGTCCTTCATTAACAGGCAACACAAAAACCAAAACTAAAGCGGCTCCTGCTGCCAAAAGAAAAACAGCCAAGACCAAAACAACCGCCGCGGAACCTGCGGAGCAGCAAAACGAGGTCTCCGGGCCGACTCCAGTCATCACGCCAAAACCGAAACGCCGCAGCACGAAAAGCAAAACAACCGTATCTTAGGAGGCTCTGCGGATGAAGCTTCAGCCCATTATTCCTTTTGAACCTATACTGGCTGGGCAGCTTCCAGCAGGTGACCAGTGGATCGCACAAATTAAATGGGACGGCGTACGGATGTTGTCCTATTACGATGGAAGCACTACTCAGCTTATTAACAGACGTGGCAATTACCGTACCACGCAATATCCAGAACTTACTGATGTATCTGCTTACTGCAAGGCTGACTCCGTGATTCTTGATGGTGAGATTATCGCACTCAAGGACGGCAAACCCTCATTTCATGAGGTGATGCGGAGGGACAGTTTGAAAAATGGTTCCACGATTTCCGTCGTTAGGCATCAGGTTCCTGTCATTTATATGATATTTGATATTCTGTTTTATAATGGCCAATCGACGATGGATCAACCATTATTCTTGCGGCAGCAGCTGTTAAGTGACATTCTGCTGCCGCATCCCCATGTTCAAGCTGTGCCAAGTTATACCGATCCTACAGAACTCTTCGCCGCCACTCAGAACCAGGGCTTGGAAGGAATCGTCTGTAAGGACATCAACAGTACTTATGCTCCGGGCGGAAAAGATAAACGTTGGCAGAAACGCAAAATCAGTTCTGATATTACAGCTGTAGCCGGGGGTGTGACGTTCCGTGACGGTATCGTCAACGCACTACTTCTTGGTCTTTATGATGATAAAGGAAATTTGCATTATATCGGACATGCCGGTCCGGGAAAATTGACTGTGCAGGATAAACGCGACTTAACTGCGGAGGCACACCGCCTTAAGCTGGATCGGATGCCCTTTGCAGATGTTCCACAACGAGGTAAGGGTGCTTTTTGGATAAAGCCGGAGCTCGTCTTCAAAGTTCATTTTCTGGAATGGAACACCTCGGGCACTCTGCGTCAGCCTGTTACTCAAGCTAAAGTGAATCTTCCCCCGGAGGCATGCACAATGGAGCAAAAAGGATAAAAGAACGTCCTCCCAATCTGAAATGGGAGGACGTTTCTTATTGTGCTGTAAAACTTGTTACAAGGGCCTCAAGCTCTGCCTTTGTCTGCGCAGTATTTTTTGTACTCGTAAGTGTATAATCGACACTTCCATCAGCACTGGACCATACCAGCTGGACTTTAAGATCACCGTGATGAGGCCCAAAAACTGTGTAAATCGCCTCAACCCCGTTGAGGGTCAAGCTCTCATCCTGATCCCCAGGCAGCTGGGCCAAAGTCACCCCTTCCGGTAGCGTGTATGCAGGTGCAGATCTTAAATTCAACCTCTCTCCATTTCGTAGATAGGTGATAGAGGTTTCTGTATTGCTCCACTTCAAGCTTTGCGAAATCACCTTTTTACCACCAGCTTGGGCTTTAGCTTTTAACTGATCCCTAAGGGTTTTATACTCTGAGCTAAAAAACATTGGAATCACTGGATTTAAAACGACATCCTGTAACTTATAATCCTCTGGTAGAGAAGTAGGTATCAGGAGTGACTTCCCGCTTAATGAAAGTAACTTCTGCGCCGCTTCGTTTATAGAACTGAATCTATATGGCATATAGCTTATACTCAAGGTTTCATGTGGATTAGATTTCTTATCATTTACATACAGGATCTTAAGTTCGCCTGCTTGTAAGGGAACTGTATTTTCTTTGGCAATCAAAGCTTCAATCGTTGAAGATATGGGCGTATTCTGCTCAACGGGTGCGGTAGCTTTACTTTTATTATTACTCCCCGCAGGCACTGCGCCTGCTGTTCCACTCACCGCACTTATCAATACTAATAAGCTTAAGGCTGTAATCGCCGCGCTTTTCTTAATCATCATTATAATATCCTCCTTTAGCCCCTTGGTTATTTGATCATGGTTTTAGCTACCGCCAGCATTTCATTTGTCGTCAGCGTACTGGCCCGATTGTCTGAAAGGGTATATTGTATCGTGCCTGAGTTATCCAGCCATACTAGCTTTGTGTTAAAGCTTGCGTCTTTAGCGGAATCAGTTGTAAGTACTACTTTTCTGCCGTTGACCGTTAATTCTTTCTTAGATTCCGAAGCTCTTACAAAAGGTACCGCTCCTTCCGGAAGTTTGGATGGCGGCGACCCAGTTACAATGCTAAAATTGGCTTTTCCTTTCGCATACAGTTGCATAGACAAATTCGTCTGGTTCCAGCTGATGATTTTACTAAACAACTGTTTATTAGAATTACCAGCAACCGCTGCTGCCTTCAATTCCTGCTCTAGTTGCAAATACAGCTCTGAATCATTAGCTACAGCCGGTGGATAGATGATGGCTCTCGCCAGAGTGAAGCCTTTAGGAAGATTTCCGGGCTGCGGAATAGACGGACCCTTTAGCGCTTTAAACTTCGCAGCAAAGGATTTATAGTCTTTAAAAACAAACCCTTTGCCAGAGAAGCTGATCGCATCCTGTGGATTGGAGACTTTATCCCGTACGTAGTAGGCCAAAAGCGTACCTTCCTTCACTCCAGCTACGAGTGCCTGCAATTCCTTTTGGGTCTTCTGATCGGTTTGTGATGCAACCTGCGCTCCTGATGCCGCCGCAATTGTAAGAGACAAGCCGGGTACATCCACACCCCCGGCCACTCCTGTTCCTAGCAAGATTGCTGCAGAGAACGCGATAACTGTTTTTTTGAAATCATAATGGAGCTTCAATTTCTAACATCCTCTCCTTCAATAAGGTAAAAGTATTTTCACCCCTGTTTTTAACTACACTTCTATAACAATCCAACATTAGAAAAAGGGACATTTTCTCACAAAAAAGAGGCTGTCCCAAAAGCCATGAAATAGTTGCTTGGGACAGCCTCTTTTTTGTTCTTAACATTACAAGTGCCGCATCAAGTGATGCTCCTAATGATGCAATAAGTGAAGCACTTATAGAACAATTGGGGAATTTCTCCCTAAACTTCAGAGATTTCTGTTCATCGGACCTATAATTAGGGAAAACTTCCCTGAAATTCAGCCAATTCGGCAACGAATAAAGCAATTCTCCTGATTATTAGGGAGGAATTCCCTGATTTCGTTCATTTAGAGCAAATAGCGGCTATTTTCAGGGAGTTTTTCCCTAATTAGTTTAAAGCATTCTATACATTGCACAAACACAGAACGTATCGCCCATAGTCCACCGTCACATATACCACTAATTCCACAAATCATCTACTGCAAGCCGCACGAAAATCATACATAGCACATAGCACATCGCCCACCGCCCCAACCATTAACATAGAACACTACGCGTGGTATATCGTCACATGGCACAGTAAAATCCATTATTTCCCTATTCCATAAAAAGCTGCCTCCCAAGTAGAATTCACTACTTTTGAGACAGCTTCTCCTAATGTACAGTTAGAACAGTAGCTAGTGAATAAAACTGGTGGCAATCTTTTGCCATTGCTCACGAGTCAGTTTATTCTCCTGCTTGTCGCTCAGAGAAAGAACCATCTGGGTGGCTTCATCATACCAATACAATCGATTCTGAGAAGACCAAGCATTCTTCCCTTTTCCAGTACCCGCCGCGATAAATATTGCCTCTTTACCTGTACCTGTCACAGACCATTTTTCAGCAGTCTGGCCTTCCAAGATAGACACTTGCATGGTATAACCCTTAAAAACACTCTGCCTTAAGGATAGTGTAATTCTTTGATCTCCGTTGTGGTAGGTAACCTCAGCATTATCTATGGAATTTGCAGCTATCTTCTCCATAAACAAGTTTTGTCCAGTTTTATCGGTTGTAGCCTTTTTTTGAAATTGTTCAAGGATTTCTTCATATTCTGTGTCTAGCGACTTGTATAGGGGAGCTGCATTAAAAGTTCCTTGCTCGAATTCATAACCATCAGCTAACGAGGAAGGCAACCCTGGCCAGAAATCGCCAACCGTTTTTAATTCTTTTACGAAGTCTTGATATTTCGAATACACCGGCGAAATAAAAGCAAACTGCAATTGATTTCCATAGCCTAACCCTAACTCCAGCTTATTTAATTCAGCATCCTTCACATAATAAGCAGCCATTTCCCCAGTGTTTAAACGAGCAAGCACTTGCTCTTTATAAGTCATAGATAAGCTCTGATACTTCTCTATCGCAGGCGAGGTTGTCGGATCAGGCGTATTATTATGCACCGTCTTCACAACAGCCTTCCCTCCGCTGTTCACTAGTGTAATAATACCACCTTGGGGTTTTGAGATATCAATTGTAACCTGGCTACCTTGTTCCGATAAATCTCCATCAGCAGATAGCTGAAAAGCACCCAACCCGATAATCCCTAGCAATACAGCCGCGGAGACTCCTGTGAGCACTCTTTTTCTAAACCTAGACGGGTGTTGGGGCATCTCCTTTTGCTTCTGCATAATAGGATCTTCCGGTTCTGGGAACGGCTTCAGCTCGATAACGATGTTCGTCCTTTCACCGTCAATCCTATTCTGTTGTTCATGAATTGCTCTTACCCGCTTCATAACAGCTGCTTTTACATCCAGCTCTTCGCAGCTCCCTACCGCATCCATTTTCTTGATCATTTTCTCTTCAACAAAGCCTCGTTGCCGCACCATTCCGTTCCCCCTTTCTGAGCATTCAGCATTTTGCCAAGCTTCGTAATCGTTCGCCTGTATTTTTTCTTCACAGCATCAGTATTCTTATCCAGAATCTCCGCAATCTCCGGGAAGCTCTGTTCCTCAAAGATTCTAAGTACTAACAGGTTTCGCTCCTCTGTCTTCAGCTTCTCGAGGGCAAAAGTCAGATGTTCGTTAAATATGTAACGGTCCATCAACTGTTCCGGGCTTTCTGCAGGCGGATCTGGTTGAAAAAGCGCCATAAACTTTATTTGGCTTTGACGTTTGCGGATCAGACTGAGGCAATGATGGTAGGCAATTTTATATAGCCATGAAGAGAAGCTCGCGATAGGGCGGTATGTGCCTATATGCTGATATGCCTTTACCAGAATTTCCTGTACTGCATCCTCCGCTTCAGTACGGCTCCCAAGCAGCCGACAGCAATAGCGGTAAATCGGCTTTTGAAAAGCCTCGACGATCAAGACATAGGAATCTACCTCGCCTGACTTTACCCGAACAACAGTGTGCTCGATCCCGTCCAAAATCAGCAAACTCCCCTTTCTCATTAACGTATATCCTTATAAGTCTTATGATCATCCAAAAGGGACACTTTGGGAATATTTTTTTCATGAAAAGGAGCAGACTGACACATAATACCTTCATTCCTATCACAGAAGGGAGTTTCCCCGATGCCGGCAGCGATCAAAGGTACAATTACCATAGACGGAGAAGAAATCATCATCACTAACCCAGAGAAGCTGCTATGGCCTGAATGTGGCATTACCAAACGGATTTATCTGCAAAAGCTCGCTGCACTCTCTCCCTATCTGCTGCGTTATTGCCGAGACCGGTTGCTTACCGTCATTCGTTATCCGCACGGCATCACTGGAATGTCCTTTTATCAGAAAAATGCGCCTGATCCGCTTCCGGCCTTTGTCCAAACCGCTGTACACGAGAATATTAACTATATCAAGCTGCAAGGTTTACCTGAGCTGATCTGGCTGGGGAATCTGGCTGCTTTGGAATTCCACCCTTCCCTGCATTATGTAGGCAGCGAGCTGCCCTGTGAGTGGATGATTGATCTTGATCCGTCACTTGAGATCGAACCTCGTATCATGGAAGCAACTGCGATCGTTGGGGCGGTCTTAACCTCTCTTGGCCTCTCCTCTGTACCCAAAACCTCCGGTGCTACCGGGGTGCAAATCATCGTCCCTATCGAGACTGGCGTTACTTTTGATGGATTGCGGAAAATCGGGCATTTTGTGGGTCGTTATGTCACCGAAAAGCATCCCAACCTGTTCACCCTGGAACGTCTAAAAAAGAATCGCGGAGATAAAATTTATTTTGACTACCTCCAGCATTATAGCGGCAAAACATTAGCTGCACCTTACACACCACGTGCAAGACCACTTGCTACAGTTTCTACACCCTTGCTATGGGAGGAGGTTCAGCAAAATGTATCTCCCTCTAATTTTCATCTGCTTAATATCGAGGAACGCCTTCAGCGTATGGGAGATCTTTTAGAGAAAGTGCCCCCACAGCCCGTTGAACAGCTCATTGCTAAGCTCCCATAAAGGAGCAATCCCATAGAAAAAAGACCCTAAAAACAGCAATAAGCCCGCAGCATCAACTACATGCTACGAGCTTATTTGGCGTCCCACTCAAGGACAGAAGGTATACTATATAAGAATACGGCAGGCCGAGCTTTGTTCACCGTATTTATTGCTTTTTTATCCGTAAAAATACCTTCTTTCAGTTAATGATACTTAAGAGCTACGCTAGTGGATGGATTTCTTCTTGAAGCGGCCACCTTTAACATCATGGATGTTACCTATTGCGATGAATGCATCAGAATCCCAATCTTCAACAATGGTTTTAAGCTTAGCTTCTTCCAGACGGGTGATAACTACAAAGATCACTTTCTTGTTCTCACCGGAAAATCCGCCTTCTCCATCTAAATAAGTAACACCACGTCCAAGACGCTCTGTCAGAGCTTCCCCGATATCGCGGAATTTATCACTGATAATCCATACTGATTTCGATTGATCCAGACCCTCAAGGGTGATGTCAATAACCTTAAATGCAATATAATAAGCAATCAGGGAGAACATCGCGTTATTCCAACCGAACACAAATCCAGCTCCGGACAAGATGAACAGGTTGAAGAACATAACTACTTCACCTACAGAGAAGGGAAGCTTCTTGGCTACCAAAATCGCAACAATTTCTGTACCGTCTAGAGATCCCCCGAAACGTACAACCAATCCAACACCTACACCTAGAATGATACCGCCAAACACGGCAGCAAGCATCGGTTCAACTGTAAAGGCCTCTACATGATGCAGCATTGAAGTGCCGATAGACATAAGTAAAATCGCATATAAGGTAGATAAGGCAAATGTCTTACCGATTTGCTTATAACCGATTAACAGGAACGGAAGGTTGAGCAGTGTCAATAATATACCCAGAGGAATGTCAAATAAATGTGATAAAATAATGGAGATACCGGTAATCCCGCCATCAATCATTTGATTAGGTACTAGGAATATCTCAAGTGCAACAGCCATCATGGCGGCCCCTACGGATAACATGATCATACGCTGCGCGAACTTAGCCATTTTATGGGCACCGGTCTTCTGCAGTTTGTTCTGCTCCTCTTTGGTAAACATTTGTGGACTCACATTCATAGAACTCCCCCTACAATTTAACAGTATAGTTTTGAAACATTCGGAAGTATAACTACAATCTATACTTTCTTACATTTCTTCTTATACAATTATTATATCACAAAATATGCTCTAATAATGAATGGAACACGTACTATCCTTCGAAAAATTCAGATTTAGTCCTCTTTCCGGTCATAACAGCGGTGATAACAACTGACATAGCCCTTCACCGAGTTTGACAATTCTCCCTCTCTCCTTAAATTTTACAGGATCAATGAATTCACTGTTCTTTTGATCCTTTTCAAACCCCGCGACTAGCTCTGCTATCGTCTCAGGATGCAGCAAAACCGCTGTCATTTCGAAATTAGAATAGAAGCTGCGCATATCCAGATTCGCACTTCCCACCGTACCCAGCAGATCATCCACAATCATGACTTTGGCATGCATAAATCCTTTGGTGTAGCGATAGAACTTCACGCCTGCATCTTGTAAATTCTCCAGATAAGACAAAGAAGCATGATAAACAAGCTTATTATCAGGCTTCGCCGGAATGATGATTCTAACATCCACTCCACGAAGGACTGCACTCTTCAAAGCACGACAAATCGCAGGATCCGGAATAAAATACGGTGAAGTAATCCAGATCCGTTCCCTAGCAGAGCAAAAAGCGGCAAAATACATCTCCTGAGAAGCATCAATCGCAGCATCCGGTCCACTTCCTACAATCTGCACGGCCTCTTGCTCCTTGCAAGAGTGCTCAGGGAACAAACGAGGATGACTCATACCTTCACCAGAGGCCAGTCTCCAATCCTTCAGGAAGACATACTGAATATAATAAACAGAATCTCCTTCTAAACGCAGATGGGTATCGCGCCAGTAACCCATCTTGGCGTCCTTTCCTAAGTAATCATCACCGATATTCATTCCCCCCGTAAAACCAATCAATCCGTCCACCACTAGGATCTTCCGATGATTGCGGAAATTAAACCGACGATCCAGTAAAGAACTAATCGGAGGTAAAAAAAAGTGGAACTCCACCCCGGCATTTCTCAGGGTTCGAATAAACCTACGGCTTAATCGATGACTGCCCAGTCCATCACAAAGCAAACGCACCTTTACTCCCTGCCGCGCCTTTCGAATCATAACGTCCTGAAACTGTTCTCCGATCTCATCATCACGATAAATATAAAATTGCATGTGGATATGTTCTTTTGCCTCTTCCATGGCTTCCAGCATAGCGTCGTAAGCTTCTCTTGCAGTTGACAGCACTCTGCTTTTGTTATGGCCTGTAATAGGCCCTTCCGAGAGCTTTGCAAGCAAAACCAATAAACCCTCGTTATTCTCAAACTGAGCGTTTCCAGTATCCGACGCTTGTTTTACTACCTTAATCTTACCAGTGACATACGAACGGATTTCCCGGAAGAGTGAAGTACATCTTTTGTTCAATTTTCTATTCTGTCTGTAGTCACGACCTAGAAAATAATAGAATGCCAGACCGAGCGGTGGACAACAGAAGGAAATAAACAACCATGCTATAGCCCTTTGCGGGCGTCGGTACTCCAGAAATACAATCAATGCAATCTGTATGATAAAAAGAATTAGAATTATCGCGAAAATCTTCAATTCTCTACCCCCTCAATTAATAAAAACAGATGCAATAGACTCTCTGCGATGACTCTAGTACAGGTTTTGCCGTAACTCTCCTTCTTTATTCAAACAAACCGTTGTCATGTTCCTGAAAGATATGGAATACATAGAGTAGTAGGACAATTCGGATGAGCCTAATGGAAGAAAAATCGTTAGCCTCAGGTATCGCAAGCGGCTGCCATAAGCCGCAGAAAGGAGAAGCCATGAAGAGTCAGCCAGATCATAAACGGATTACGCTGCTTGTCGTAAGGGATGCCGGACGTCCAGTCAAACAGCTCCACATCTCCAAACCGCTAGCGTTCGCCTTACCGGCAGCAGCAGCCCTGTCTATCTCCAGTCTGGTCACCTCTATGCATTTCCATGCCTCTCAGTCCATCTCACAGCTAGAAGCCGAGGCAGCCGCACTATCGCTAACCAATCTCCGCATGGAAATGAAGGTCGCCGACAAGGATAAAGATTTAACACAGCTTCGTAGCCAGGTCAGCGAACTTTCGGAAGAGGCAGATAACATTAAAGACAAGCTGAAGAGTGTAAATGCACTGGAACAGGAGCTGCAAGCATTGATTAACAAAAGCAAAGGTGCTGCTGCCGCTACAGACACGAATGAATCCCAACCGGAGAAACCCGCAACAGAAAAATCAAAAGCTGGATCGGCCACTTCAAATTCAACATTAGGTTTATCGAACCGTCTTTCTTCTCCTGTTCCTAAAGAGACTTCCTTTAAGCAGAGTACTGAAGAGAACTCATCTTCCACTTCTCTATCCGCCATAAGTTTCCGCTTTGGGGCCATCACCGCAGCCCTTCCAAAAACACTCACCCCGCAGGTTGGTGGAGAATACATCGCGGTGTATCAGAACGACGCTACGAGCTTGGTGGAAGAAACTAAGGATGACTTTGAGGAGATTCACGGGATGCTTGATGAAATGGTGGAAAGTATCACACAGACGATCACACAGGCAGAGCATGAGAATAACGTACAGGCAAATCTGCAAGCTCAAAAGGCCCGTGCAGAAAAGGCTAAACTTAACGCTGTACCGCTCTGGCCTACCGAGTCCAAAGTCATTTCTTCAAGCTTCGGCTACCGCTCAGATCCATTCAAAGGTTTGTCTGCGTTCCATTCCGGTGTCGATATTGCTGGGAACATCGGTGATCCTGTATATGCTGCCTTAGATGGCGAGGTTATTACTGCGGAACAAATGGGCGCACGCGGAAAATACATCGTGATTAAGCATTCAAATGGATTGGAAACCTGGTACATGCATTTGAACGGAATGATCGTATCTGCGGGAGACAAGGTTAGCAAAGGGCAGAAAATCGGCTTGCTTGGAAGCACTGGCCGAAGCACAGGTCCTCATCTTCATTTTCAGGTTGTGAAGCAGAATAAAACAGTCAACCCTTTGGCGTATGTCAAACCCTAAAGGGTTGCATTTAATTTCAAAATAGGAGGAATTTATAAATGTGGAACAAACGGCAGCAGCGTGTCCCCTTTAAATCTACCGATTCCCTAATTGGGCATGGAGGAACACTGGAGGGTAAGGTGCAATGTGATACAAACCTGCGGATTGAGGGTACCTTTAGCGGTGAGATTATTTGCAGTGGTGTCGTGACTGTAGGAGAAGAAGGAACAGTGCGCTCCAGTATTAAAGCGGAAGAAATCGTGATTGCCGGCAAAGTATACGGTGATGTTACGGCTGATCGCAGACTCATTATGACCGGAACCGGAGAATTGCATGGCAATATTTCAGCAGGAGCACTTAGCATTATGGAAGGCAGCCTCCTGAATGGCTCCATTGCCATGCAAGAACAGCCCACCTCTGAAAAAGCAGGTGAGCCCAAAAGTAATATGAAAAAGGACAAGGCAGCCAAGCGCTCCTCCAAAGCTCAAGGAACACTTGAAGCCGGCTAGACTTATTTCTATGAAGCAACGTCCCTTTTACGGAAGACAATCCAGGAAATGGCCAGGAATAGGATATAGTACACCGCTAATACAGCTATGGAGAAGCCAAGTGTTGAGCCCCCCGGACCCGTATCCGACAATAGGTAACCTCTTAGATCCATATGTGTGAAGATTAAGTATTGGGCCCATTCAAACCGTTCTGGACTAAAAATAACCGTAAAAATACTCTTGGCAAACATAATAAATAAGGATAATCCAATAGCCAGCCCACTTGCGCGGAATACGCTAGATACCATGAAAGCCAGAGCAGCAGTCAGGAAAAGCTCAATGTAACGACATAGGAGATCTAGGAAGGAATATTCCGCTGGACTCCAAGCCGTAATGGATGACATCGTATCTCCCGAAGATGAGGAGAAGATTAACGAAGCACCAAACCCAAAAGCAATCAATACTGCGGTGCTAAGCAAACTGAATAACAGCATGGAAATATATTTCGAGAGCAGGATCTTGGAGCGACTCCACGGGCGAATCAGCAGCAGCTTAATGGTTCCCCAGGTAAATTCGCCCGCTACGGAGTCAGAAGCCACTACAACGGTAAAGATTGTATTCAAGAAGAACGCAATACTCACCGTCATCTGAAAGTTGTCCCAAAGCCCCATAAGCGATGAATCGCCTTCGCTTGTGAAATAAATAAGCGCAGGAAGCAGCACGCTCATCACTGCAAGAATAAGCAGCATAATCCATGTGCGGACACGGCTGTATATTTTGATATTCTCATTATGTATGAGAGCTGTAAACTCACCCAATTCCTTCACCTCCTGTAACCTCTAAGAATTGATCCTCCAGCGTACGGGCAAGGGTTCTGATGTTATACACCTTAATCCCACCTGCCACTAGCTTGGCATTTAATTCTGCAATCTCCTCACGCTCTGCCTCAAGCACAAGTCCCCCACTCTTAAATACTCCACGTCCAATGAGGGCTAACGCAGCCTCAGCATTATCAACCTCGAACAAGGTTTCTCCCAGAGGCATTACAGTATTGCCTACCCCTTTCAGCTGCTTCACATCCACCAGTCGTCCATTTTGGATAATCGCAACGCTGTCACACATGAGCTCCATCTCGGAAAGTAAATGACTGGAGACGAATACAGTTGTTCCTTCTTCCTGACATAAACGGCGTAAATAGTCTCGGAGCTCGCGTATCCCTTGTGGGTCCAGCCCGTTGGTTGGCTCATCTAGAATCAGCAGCTTGGGTCTGTGCAGCAGTGCTTGAGCCACTCCCAGCCTCTGACGCATACCTAGCGAATAGGTCTTAACTTTGTCATGAATTCTTTGACCTAGTCCGACTAGCTCGACAACCTCATCTATCCGTTGCTTTGTTACCCCTGGCACCATCCGTGCATATTGGCGCAGATTCTGATAACCGGTGAGGAACTTGTACATCTCTGGATTTTCTACAATGGCCCCTATATTTGCGATAGCCTCTTCAAAATGGTTTTTAATACTACGGCCACAGATCAAGATGTCTCCACGACTAATGGAAATCAATCCTACCATCATCCGTATTGTAGTAGTCTTACCTGCTCCGTTGGGTCCCAAAAAACCGAAGATTTGTCCAGGCGGGATGTCCAGCGTTAAATCGCTCACCAGCGTTTTCGAGCCGATTTTTTTGGTGACTCCCTGCAGGCGGGCAACAGGCTCCATCAATATTTCTGTATTCGACATAGTCTCACTTCCTTTCATCTATAACCTAGTTTACCACATATACCCTTTTTTCCGAAAATCACTAGAGGATAAGAGTCTGCCAGTTAAAAAAGGAACCTGACTTCTCCGGTATTAGGAAGAGTCAGGTCCCCTTATTCATTTAGTTCCTATTTCATTCAAGAACAACAGTTTAACCGCCAACACGGGCAAGCTCGCGCATATTTGCTTCAAATGCAGCCATCAACGCAGCTTCTCCGGTCAATCCGGTTTGTTCTACCTTGCGAATTTGCTCCATCATCCGTTTGTAATCCTTCGGAATGACACGAACGAAGTTCGGCAAGCTATCTGCCCACTGATTCAGTACTCGTGCGCCAGCCGCACTACCTGTAAGCTCGGTATGGCGGATAATCAGCTCACGCAGCTCTTCGATCTCCTCAGACTCTTCCACTCTCTCGAGCAGTACCATTTCGAGATTGCAGCGGCCGATGAAGGTTCTATCTGGGTCGTAGACATAAGCGATACCGCCTGACATCCCTGCCGCAAAGTTACGGCCAGTTTCACCAAGGACAACCACTCGGCCTCCAGTCATGTATTCACAGCCATGGTCACCCACGCCTTCTACAACAACCTTCGCTCCGGAGTTACGGACGGCAAAACGTTCACCAGCGATACCGTTAATATAAGCTTCTCCACCTGTTGCACCGTAGAATGCAGTATTTCCGATAATGATATTGTCCTCAGCAGCAAAGGTAGCTTTCGGAGATGGCTTGATAATAATCTTACCACCCGACAATCCTTTACCTACATAGTCATTGGAATCTCCTTCCACCGTAAGCGTGATTCCCTTAGGCACGAATGCACCCAAGCTTTGACCAGCAGAACCGGTGAAATGAAGCCGAATCGTATCATCCGGCAAACCTGCGGCCCCATACTTGCGGGTCAGCTCGCTGCCAAGGATAGTTCCGACGGCACGATTAACGTTCGTGATTGGCAGTGATGCCTCAACAGCCGTACCTGATTCCAGTGCAGGTGCTGCCAGGTCGAGCAGCTGCGAAACATCCAGTGTCTCTTCCAGACCATGATTCTGGTATTTACTGCGGAAGCGTGTGCTTCCTTCCGGTAATTCCGGTGTATGCAGCAGGCTGCTCAAATCTATGCCTTTCTTCTTCCAATGCTTCGACGCCTGAGTTGCGTCTAGACAATCGGTACGGCCTACCATCTCTTCAATTGTACGGAAGCCGAGACTTGCCATAATTTCACGTAGATCCTGTGCCACGAAGGTCATAAAGTTAACTACATGCTGCGGATCACCGGTAAAATTCTTACGAAGATCCGGATTCTGTGTAGCTACACCAACCGGACAAGTATCCATTTGGCAGACACGCATCATTATACAGCCAACAGATACTAGCGGAGCAGTGGCAAAACCATACTCTTCGGCCCCAAGCAATACAGCTACAGCCAAATCGCGGCCGCTTAGCATTTTACCATCTGTTTCCAGAACTACACGGTCACGCAGATTGTTGAGCATCAATGTCTGATGGGTTTCAGCCAAGCCAAGCTCCCACGGAAGACCCGCATGACGAATGGAGTTCATCGGCGATGCCCCTGTACCTCCATCATAGCCACTAACCAAGATAATATCAGCGCGCCCTTTGGCTACACCCGCAGCAATCGTACCCACTCCAACTTCCGATACGAGCTTAACATTAATGTTTGCACGTGGATTTGCATTTTTCAGATCATAGATCAGCTCTGCCAAATCCTCGATAGAGTAAATATCATGATGCGGTGGAGGTGAGATCAGACCGACACCTGCTGTTGAGCCACGTACTTCAGCGACCCAAGGATAAACTTTACGTCCCGGAAGCTGTCCACCTTCCCCTGGTTTAGCACCCTGAGCCATTTTAATCTGGATCTCATCAGCGTTAACTAGGTAGTTCGAGGTAACACCAAAACGTCCAGAAGCTACTTGTTTAATCGCACTGCGACGTGAATCACCATTGCTATCCGGAATATAGCGGGCTGGATCTTCGCCACCTTCACCTGTATTACTCTTACCACCGATACGGTTCATCGCAATGGCCAGTGTCTCATGTGCTTCCTTACTAATGGAACCAAAGGACATTGCACCCGTCTTAAACCGTTTCATAATGGACGATGCAGATTCTACTTCTTCCAGTGGAATCGGTTCATAGGCTGACTTGAATTGCAACAAGGAACGAAGCGTCAATTGTTTCTCGCTTTCTCCTTGAACAAGGGCAGCATATTTCTTGTACATATCATAATTCCCGCTACGCACAGAGTGCTGAAGCAGATGAATCGTCTGTGGATTGAATAGATGCTCTTCCCCATCATTACGCCATTGATAATCGCCACCGGAGTCAAGCACCTTATCATTTCCGTCTTTTTCTGTAAAAGCACGGTTATGATGGATAAGCGCCTCAGTTGCCACTTCCTCCAGGCCAATCCCCCCAATCCGGGAAGGTGTCCAAGTAAAGTAACGATCCACGAACTCAGAGTTCAGACCCACAGCTTCAAAAATCTGCGCACCGCGGTAAGATTGAATCGTCGAAATTCCCATTTTGGAAAGAATCTTAACTACGCTCTTAGTCGCAGCTTTAATATAGTTCTTCACTGCTTTTTCATGCGAGATTCCCCGCAATAAGCCTTGGCCGATCATGTCATCCAAGCTTTCAAAAGCCAGATAAGGATTTACTGCACTCACACCATAACCGAGCAGCAACGCATAATGATGGACTTCACGTGGTTCACCGGATTCCAGCAAAATACTAACCTTCGTCCGTGTTCCTTGGCGGATCAAATGGTGATGCAGACTCGATACCGCAAGCAGAGCTGGAATCGCAGCATTCTCACTGTCCACACCGCGGTCAGTCAGAATCAGAATGTTATGCCCTTTAGCCATAACACGGTCAGCAGCCTCGTTCATGCGCTCAAGCGCGATGCGTAATCCTTCTGCCCCAAGCTCAGCCGGGAAAAGAATTGGAATAGACATCGATTTGAAGCCTGCACGGCGAACATGGCGAATCTTAGCAAAATCTTCGTTCGAAAGAATTGGCGTTTGCAGCGAGATCTGGCGGCAGCTTTCCGGTTCCGGTTTAAGCAAATTACGCTCTGGTCCAATCGTAGTCGTTGTGGATGTAACCAGCTCTTCACGAATGGCATCGATGGGTGGATTCGTTACCTGAGCAAACATTTGTTTGAAATAGTTATAGAGACGTTGCGGGCGGTCCGAAAATACGGCGAGTGGAGCATCATAACCCATGGAACCGACAGCTTCAGCACCAGTAGATGCCATTGGCTCAAGCACCTTGCGCAAGTCTTCAAAAGTATAGCCGAAAGCCTGCTGTAGCTGTTGTACATTGTCATGCTTAGGATTTGGCAGTTCAGGTGCATCCGGAAGCTCATCAAGACTGATCAAATGCTCATCCAGCCACTGGCGATAAGGCTTCTCAGAGGCGATAGCCGATTTAACTTCCTCATCAGAGATAATGCGGCCTTCCTTCGTATCCACAAGCAGCATGCGGCCAGGTTTCAGGCGGTCTTTATATAAGATGTCCTCTGCTGGAATGTCCAGTACACCGGCTTCTGAGGATAAAATAATCATATCGTCTTTCGTTACATAATAACGAGCAGGACGCAGGCCGTTACGGTCCAGAATAGCGCCGATTTGTATCCCATCGGTAAAGCCCATTGCAGCAGGCCCGTCCCATGGCTCCATTAGAGTACTGTGGTATTCATAAAATGCTTTTTTATCAGCATCCATACTATCATGATTGCTCCATGGTTCAGGAACCATCATCATGGCTACCTGTGGCAGGGAGCGTCCGCTCAAATAGAGAAACTCAAAGGTGTTATCGAACATTGCAGTGTCCGATCCATCCGGGTTAATAACAGGCTTGATCTTGTTCAGATCTTCACCAAACACTTCGCTCTTAAACAATGACTGGCGCGCATGCATCCAGTTCACATTACCACGCAAGGTGTTGATCTCACCGTTGTGGATCATAAAGCGGTAGGGATGCGCACGTTCCCAGCTTGGGAAGGTGTTCGTGCTGAAACGGGAGTGAACTAACGCGATCGCTGATTCCAGCTCTTCGTTCTGCAAATCCAGGTAGAATTGTCCGACTTGTTCTGTAGTCAGCATGCCTTTGTATACAATCTTACGGCACGACAAGCTTGGAATATAGAAGGATTCATCCTCTTCTGCACCACCGTAACGAATGGCAAGCTCTGCACGTTTGCGGATTACATAAAGCTTACGTTCAAAAGACAACTCATTCGTGACCGAAGCCGAGCGGCCGATAAATACTTGACGCACAAAAGGCTTAGCAGCTTTCGCTGTCTTGCCAAGCATTTCATCATAGGTAGGCACATCACGATAGCCGAGTACTATTTGACCTTCTTCAGCAATAATATTGCTTAAGAGAGCTTCATGCTGCGCCCGAACTTCTTCGTTATGAGATAAAAAGATCATGCCCACGCCATAATGGCCTTGTTCCGGCAAAGCAAAGCCTAGCTTCTGAGCTTCGCTTGCAAAGAAACGGTGCGGAATTTGAAGCATGATACCTGCTCCGTCACCAGAGTTGGGTTCGCTACCTTGGCCTCCCCGATGCTCCATATTAAAGAGCATTGTCAAAGCATTACTTACGATATTGTGAGACGGTGTGCCTTTAATATGAGCTACAAATCCCATGCCGCAAGCATCTTTTTCGAACTGGGGATCATACAGGCCCTGTTTTACGGGCAGTTCAGTGTGTTTCATCGAACGCAACCTTTCTATTATAAAGTATGCAATGTGTTAGGAAAATTTTTCACATGAAAATCTTAATAATTATTCAATCCAGATTAGTGCTATTATTTTATCACCGAGGTATCATCAGCGCAATTTAAACTTTTTTATGATGCTGATTAACAATTGTTTTTGCATCACAGCTTTAGCGAGTAAAAGTTTAAAAAAACTTCATGTTGCATAATTATACATAAATAACGCATAAGTGCATATGCAATGAAAGCGTTACAAGATTTTTCACTCCTTCTAATATGTTTGCAAGAAAAAGGGTTTTTATGATTTTAAATCAAAAAAAGCGTCTCCCAGAGGAGACGCTTTTTTATACTTTTTTTTCAAAAAATTTATCAGTTTATACAGTCAAAACTTGTTCACTATTCACTCCAACTTCATTCTCACGGCTACGTGTCATGAAGTAAGCGAAGGTAAGAGCAAGGAATCCAAGACCAAAGATTGCCAGGATACCTACATCTCCCCACATTGCACTGAAATCACCTGTAGAAATTACTGCTTTGAGACCACTAACTGTGTAAGTCATTGGAAGCAGTGGATTAAAGAATTTCATCCAGTCAGGGATCAATTCAAGTGGGAATGTTCCGGCACTAGTTGTTAATTGGAAAATCAGAATAACGATAACAACGAAACGTCCCGGTTGATCCATCCAAGTAACAATCGCTTGAACTACCCATGTGTAAACTAAGCTTGTTAAGAATGTAAATACGAAGAATAGCGGTTTACTTTGTACTTCCAGTCCAAGTCCGTACAATACAACCACAGCAGCCAGCATAGACTGGATGAAGCTCATGATTGTGAAGGTAAGCGTACGGCTGATGAAACGGTTCATACGGCTAGCACCAAGGACAGCCGAATCACGCATTGGAATAACAATTGTTGAAATCAAAGCACCTACAAACAATCCAAGGGATAGGAAGTAAGGAGCAAAACCTGTACCATAGTTCGGAACATGATTCACAACTTTATCCTCAACCACAACTGGTTGTGCGAACATTTCCATCATTGCATCTGTTTTGTTCACACTGCCTGTTTTTTCAGCAGCATCGCCAAGCTTAGTTGCCAGTTCTGTTGATCCAGATTTCAGATCATCCATACCATCTTTCAGCTCGCCTGCGCCATCAGCCAGTTTTTTCGAACCATCTGCTACCGCACTGATACCGGAACCTAGTTCGCCTACACCGCTAAGCAGTTTTGAGGTACCATCACCAAGTGCTTTACCGCCTTCAGCCAGCTTGCTGCCTCCAGCTGCAGCTTCTTTAAGCTTCGCACCAAATTGTTGCATTCCTGCATTCAGCTTATCGCCACCAGCTACAAGTGCAGATGCGCCTTGTGCCAGTTTTTGTTGTCCTGTCAACAGTTGTGTGCTACCAGCATTTAATTGCTTAGCTCCATCATGCAACTGAGTTACACCAGCAGCTACCTGCTGTGAACCCGAGTGCAGTTGAGTTGCACCTTGTGCCAGTTGCTCTTGCCCACTGTGGAGTGCAGTAGCACCCTGTGCCAGCTGCTCTTGGCTTTGTTGCAGTTGCTCACTGCCTTGTGCCACGGCTGCACTAGCTGCCAGCAGCTTCTGTACCGCTGGATTTTGTGCCAGCTCAGGACTAGCCTGTGCCAATTGCTCCAATCCTTGAGCTACCGCTTTAGCGCCCTCAGTTACCTTCGTGCTGCCTGCGGCGGAAGCTTGCAAACCCGCTTCCAGTTTCGCGCTGCCATCTACGGAAGAAGTTAAGCCCGCCTCCAGCTTCGCGCTGCCATCAACTAAAGATTGTGTTCCTGCTTGTAGTTTAGAAGTACCATCCACAGCAGACTGTGTTCCCGCCTGAAGCTGTGTAGCACCTGTTACAGCTTGTTTCAAGCCGTCACTAAGTTGCTTACTGCCGGCAGAACTTTGTGCAACACCGTCTTGAAGTTGCGTATGTGCAGTAGACAATTGTTGCAATCCGCTTGCCAACGTGGTTGATCCTGTTTTAAGCGCCGTAGCACCTGCATTCAAATCAGTCACGCCTTGTGTAAGGGGTTCTACACCATTTTGAAGTTTACCTGTACCATCTGTCAGTACAAGTAGATTATCTTTCAGCTTCAAGGCTCCGTCATCTAGCTTACCAGCGCCATCAGCGATCTTGGAAGCACCATCTCCGGCTTCGCCCAATCCATCAGATACTTCTGTAATCTGATTGAATACAGACTCCACATAAGCTTCTGTTACTTTAGCAGATACTTTATTTTTAATTTCTGCTACAGCCGTACCACCGATCTGACCAGCCAAGAAGTTATAACCTTCATTTGGCTCATAAATAATTTTTGCCGGCTGTGGTTCATCATCCATAAGAGTAGTAGCTTTGGCAGAAAAGTCTTCCGGAACAATGATCGACATATAATAAGTATTGTCCTTCATTCCTGCTTCCGCTTCTTCAAGGGAAACGAAGTTCCACTGGAAGCCGTCGGTTACCTTCAACTCTTCTATAAGATCATTACCGGCTTGTAGTTGCTTGCCTTCATAATTAGCGCCGACATCCTGGTTGACCACAGCAACCGGAAGTTCATTCATCTTGCCATACGGATCCCAGAATGCCTTCAGGAAGAATCCGCTGTACATCACCGGAATAAATAGGATAGCAATCATTGGAATCAGCACCTTCGGATTTCTAAGGGCTGCGCCAAGATCCTTGGTAAATACGGATAATGATTTCATTCTGGTTCTCTCCTTATGAGCTTATGCTCTCTTTAAAATGCTTTGTTTGCGAAATATTACGTAACACTAAGTGACTGTTTTCCCCATTCGGTCAATTCAGGGTATAAAAAAATGCCTTGCGGCTCTTCTTCAATGCCTAATCATCTTGAGAATTGTTAAGGGAAAGCGAATCGAGTGATGCTGAGAACGCCATCCCTATCCTGAATCAACCCTTACTGTGCCAATCCTTCGGCGAGAAACAAATGAAAATACATCTTGATCTGTTCCTTGTCCAAGGGAGTATGTGTTTTATTCAGTTCAGCAGTCAATACAATATATAATCTGAACATGACTACCGAGACGATTTTGGGATCGCAAGGTTTGATTTCTCCCTGTTGGAGCGCTTGTTGCACCTCCCGTTCTAAATATTCTAAAACTACGTTCTCGATCTTCTCGAGTCCTTCTCCAGCCTGCGGCGTACCGAATTCGCGATTCTCCTGGGAAAGTTTTATGAATAGCTCCTGCTCACTTCGAAACTCAAGCAGAGCATCCAGCACACGATGCAAGTTATCAAAGAAAGGTCTGTCTCGCCTGATCTCCCGTTCAGCTATCGTCTTCATTTCCATCATCATATCGCGCAGGATCTCGTCAAACAATTGCTCTTTGTTTGTAAAAAAGGTGTAGATGGTTCCCTTACCGACATTTGCAATCTTAGCAACCTGATCCATTGTAGTTGCCTTATAGCCAAATAATGAAAAAGATTTCGCTGCGGCCTGAAGCACCTGCTGTCTTCGATCCACCACTGCCACCTGTGCACACTTCCTTTCTCCAGAAAATATCGTTCCCGCTGACTTCTGACCATTTTACTAATCCGGTCAATTGGTCATTCACTACTTTATCATGTTGTTTTCTAGTTTGCAATACTTTGGGCGAACCTTTTATTTTTTTATTTATTGCAGGGTTTTAACTTTCTATTTACGTCTTACTTGTATAATGTGAGTATAGTATAGATTTCCTAGTATAATTAGAAGAAGGAAAGCATCTCTATAGAAAAGGAAAGTAGCAGGTGAACTTATGCGAAAGAAAAGAGTACTGCTGTTTTCGGAAGGCTTCGGTACGGGCCACACAGGAGCAGCCTATGCTCTGGCCGAAGGAATAAAGCTGCTGAATCCGGATGTCCAGTGCCGAGTCATCGAGCTGGGGAAATTTCTTAACCCGACGGTCGCCCCTTGGATTCTTTCCGCTTACCGCAAAACAGTTAGCAGCCAGCCTAAGCTGGTCGGCATGATGTATAAGACACAATATCATAAATCATTGAACCCGTTGACTAAAATGGCGCTTCACCGGATTTTTTATACACATGCTTCACAGGTGATCGAACAGCTAAAGCCTGATTTGATTATCTGCACTCATCCCATTCCGGCTGCGGTCATTTCCAGACTAAAGCGTCGTGGATTAAATGTGCCTCTGTATACATTAATTACAGATTATGATGCACATGGGAGCTGGGTAAATTCCGAGGTCAATCGTTATCTCGTATCTACCCCACGTGTCAAATCCATTCTGACAGGCCGTGGGATCGCTCCAGAGCTAGTAACCGTGACTGGCATCCCAGTGCATCCAAAGTTCTGGGAACGCTCCAACAAGACGCTGCTGCGCAAGGAACTGGGATTGGCTGATATCCCAACCGTACTCATTATGGGTGGAGGTTGGGGGTTAATGTTCGGCAAAGAGATTATGCATTCCCTCACCGCCAGAATGGATGATATTCAGCTCGTCTTCTGTATGGGCAGTAATGAGAAGCTAATCGCCAAAATGAAGTCCAATCCACTGCTCAATCATCCCAATGTTAAAATTCTGGGATATAGCAGTGAAATCAATAAATTGATGGATGCCTCAGACCTGCTGATCACGAAGCCTGGAGGGATGACCTGCACAGAAGGTCAGGCCAAAGGAATTCCGATGCTTTTCTATAAAGCTATTCCAGGTCAGGAAGAGAAAAACTGCCAATATTTCGTAGAGCTTGGGCTGGCAGAGGTGCTCGACTCGGAAGTAGTGAACAAATGGTTCACTATGATGCTTCGTGAATATTCAGTTCTGGAAGAGCAACGCAGACGACGTCTCGCTCCAGATAAACATCAACCGCAAAGCTGTGCGACTACTGTTCTGAAGATGTTAGGTAACCCCGTAAGCGAAGCAACTGAAATCAGAGGCTCTAGAGCGCAAGCACGTAATGAAGAACCTGTATGTATTACACCTTAAAGAATAAGCAGGTAGTCAGGGAATTTCCCCCGGCTACCTGCTTTTTTTAATATAAATCGGATTGGTTTAAATTTCTACACTCTCACCAGCTTTAAGTGGGAAACCTTCCACTCCCTCTTGGTGCAGGCGATCGCAGAAATCAGCACCATCCTGAGCAATATCCGGAAATGTATTGTAATGTAGCGGGATCACCTTATCCGCCCGCAGCCAGCGTGCGGCCAGCAAGGCGTCATCCGGTCCCATGGTAAGCATATCGCCTATAGGCAGAGCTGCCAGGGCAATCGCATTCCTTTCTCCAATGAGGCGCAGATCACTGAATAGCGCGGTATCCCCCGCATGGAAAATCGTCTTGCCCTCAATCGTCAATAAAATCCCCGCGGGTTGTCCAGCATAAATCCAAGAGTCGCCCTCCTGAATGGATGAGGAATGAAATGCCTGCGTAAATTTCACAGTCATCCCGGCATAGGTATGACTACCACCTATATTCATGTGCTTTACCTGTGCACCCTTCACCCGGCAATATTCGGCAAGCTCAAACACCGCAAAGATCGGACAATCATTCTGCTTGGCAATTTCGACAGCATCTCCAAAATGGTCAGAGTGGCCGTGAGTAAGCAGAACGGCATCAACGGAAATATCGGCAGGTGAAATACCGGAGTTCGGATTGCCTGACAAAAAAGGGTCAATAATAACCTTCACGTTCCCCGTCTCTACCAGCAGAGCTGAATGTCCATAATAAGTGATTTTCATGGTTATCTTCCACCTCCAGATTCATATAGTTTAGTTTACCCTATATAGCGCTGAGGTTCATAGATCCACCAAATTTATTTATAAAAAGTATGATTGCCAATGGTTTTAACATAAGTCTGTGTATGATGTACGGTCAGATCCTGTGCAAGTTTTAGCGACAAGAAAAAGTAAGTATTATCGGGAACTTCCTTTACTCCGGAGAGTGCAGCATTCACCGCTTTTATACTATCATCGTTAGGCTTCACACGGTTAAGACGCCCGTTAGCTACAGGGCTGAACTGGCTCTTCTGATAAATAACCTTATATATCGTGTCGGGGAAATTGGCTGACCGCAGCCTATTCAGAACAACGTTGGCAACTGCCACCTTGCCCTTGTACGGTTCACCTTCCGCCTCTGCCATTACAATTTTTTGTAGCAGAAGCAGTTCTTCTTCGGATACAGCGTAGCGCCGGGTTGCTTTACTTTGCTGCTCCTGGCTTAATAGCTCTGTCCGAGAGAAGTACAATGTTGTGAGGGGATGTTTCTGAGAAGCCGAGACTGTCTTCGCTGTCGCCTGACTACTCTTTGTTGCTGTTTCCGCCAATTGCGACGCTTTTTGCGCAGCTGACTTGGATTGTACTACATCAGCCTTCACCCGAATAATGGAAACGTTCGATGTGTTTTTTGTGTTTTTTTGTTTTAATTTTTTTACACTAAGCCATTCCACACCCTTCGCCGGTTTCCAAGCGGAACTTAAAAGACTGAATGTGTTATTAAGCTTATTGGCTTGTGTAACTTCAGTAATGCCCCTCGTAATGCTACTCGTTATACTAGACTTCGATTCATCTTGCAAAAGAGAAAGTACGGATGCACGGCTAGTGGATTGCAACTTATCCATCTGCACCCTGTCCACCTTCCCTTCCGCAACTTGTTCGGGTTGCAATAAGCTTATGGCAGAGAAACACACTAGTATAACGCCAACGAGCAACGCAATATAGCGGTTTTGTTTAAAAATTAACATGATATTCCTCCTATTTCACGGCACATTCCTATTGTATGTAACCGAAAACGGAAGCTTTGAAAACTTTATTATCGATTTTAAACTGTAAACTTTTCAATAATTTCATACATAGGAATGGCATACATTCTGGTAGCATACAACACAAAACTATCAATCGTCCAGTCTCTCTGATAGTTTTTTAGGTTCCAATCATCATCCAATTTCAGTAAATTTTCCAGCAATTTATCATCATATGAATTTTTTCCCCGGTACTTTCGAGCCACGGTAAGATGCGGTTTATAGGCCCTGGATTCGCCTGAAAAACCTAGTGGAAACTTCGCTGAATGCACTCTGGCAGCTAATTGATTTAATGCCTCTATTTCGCCGGAAACCCCTATCCACAGGACTCTTGGGGAAGCTGGAAGACCAAATGTGTCCCATTTGTCCAAAGAGAGATTGAAGGGTCTGCCTTGCCCCGCAGTCTGCCTCAAGGATTTCACTAAATCTGGAATTTTGGCCTTTGGGGTATCTCCTAAAAATTGCAGGGTAATATGATAATCTTGCGGATTTGTCCATTTAGCAAAATCAAAATTTTCAGATAGCTTTGAACATGCCTGCGCCACTATTTCTTGCAGCTCAGAAGGTAATTTCACAGCTAAAAAAAGCCGTTCTAATTCGTTCTCTGATGCTTTAGCATCCATGGTCAATTTCACCTTCTCCAATAGATTTGGTATTCTTAACCTATAACATGATCCATATCCATTAAACCACAAAGTAGGAGGAACTCATCATGACTAAGTCTATAGTATGTCTACAACCACTTACATCTCAGCAGCAGGAAAGGATCAAAGCGGCTGCCCCAGGCTATACATTTACACAAGGAGACGCAAAAAATCCGGATTTGCAGCTGCTTGCAGAAGCAGAAATTGTAATTGGCTGGGCAAAAGGTATTTCGGATACACTCCTTCGCCCCGAGTCCTCCCTTCGCTGGGTTCAGTCCTGGTCTGCTGGTATTGAGAAGCTTCCACTCGATCGTCTTAAGCAACAAGGAATCCTGCTCACCAGTGGGAGCGGAGTTCATGCCGAACCTATTTCTGCGGTAATCTTCGGGTTCATACTTCTCTTCACCCGTAATTTGCATACAGCTGTACGCAATCAGCAGAACCGGATTTGGAAATCTGATGGCAGTGAAAGCGAGCTGTTCGGTAAAACAGCCGTAATAGCTGGAACTGGAGCGATCGGCAGTGAAACCGCCAGAATTGCTAAAGCCTTCCGGATGAAGACTATCGGTGTCAGCCGTTCCGGTAAGCCAGTCGCAGACTTTGATCAAATCTATACAACAGATCGTTTATCCGAAGCTGTAAGTCAAGGCGATTTCATCATCAATACCCTTCCTATTACCGATGAGACCAAGCATTTATTTAATGCCACCAGCTTCTCCGCGTTTAAAGAAGGCTCCTATTACATTAACATTGGCCGGGGCGCAACTACCGATACAGAGGCGCTGATCGACGCATTGAATCGCGGACAACTCCGTGGCGCTGGGTTGGATGTTTTTGAGACCGAACCCCTTCCGCAGGATCATCCGCTTTGGTCTATGGAGCAGGTTATCATCACTCCACACTCCGCTGGAATTACAGATCAATATGCTGACCGGATCGTTAATATTTTTACCGAAAATGTGAAGTCTTACTTATCATCAGGCACGCCTTCTCTAAACCTTGTTGATTATGACCGGCAATATTAATAATAAGCTTTACAAAACAGGAACATCTGTTCTATAATAAGAAAATCCAAAGTTATCCATAAAGAGAGGGTTAGTGCAATGAAGGTCACGGTCACAGAATTTAACGAACAATGGAGTCTAATGTTCAACGAAGAAGCTCAGAAGATTAAAGATATCTTTGCTGATGCCCTCGTTGATATTCACCATATCGGCAGCACTTCTGTTCCCGGACTCAAAGCGAAACCAATCATAGATATAATGCCAGTAGTACGAAATATCGAAGCTGTAGATGAGTTCAACCAGCAAATGACAGCACTTGGTTATGAATGTATGGGTGAGTTCGGTATCAGTGGCAGAAGATATTTCAGAAAAGGCGGAAATAGCAGAACCCATCATGTTCATGTCTTCCAAATGGATAATAAGATAGATATCGGTCGTCATCTGGCTGTAAGAGACTACCTTCGATCACATCCGGAGGCGGTTAAACAGTACGGAGATTTAAAAGATACTCTTGCCAAACAATTCCCAGAGGATATTGGAGCTTATATAGACGGGAAAGAAGAATTTGTGGTTAATCTTGAAAAAACTGCATATGAGTGGTATTTAAATCAATAATCCTTATAAAAATAGCCCCTGCTGTTCATTTAGATGATCTAAATGAACAGCAGGGACTACTTGTCTAAGAGCCTCTAATCCAAATCATAAATCGAGCCGACTTTCAGTCCGTACAGCTCATTATATATTTTCTCTGCAAAAGCATCAGTCATCCCTGCGATATAATCAATCACCATATGCTCCCAAGTCCAAATCGGCTTTGCCTGCTTCTGATCTTTCTCAAAGCGCTGCAGCCAATCCGATGGAATAATGGCTTTAGATGTCTGTGGATCCAGAAATGCTCCCCATAGTCGGCGCAAAATCCACTCACTACGTTTCTGCAGCCGCTGCACACGCAAATCACGGATCATAGTGACCCATGCGAAGCTTTTCAACACACTGACGGTCCGCAGCATATCTTCATCTTCTTTTCCTTCCTTTATAAAGGTGACCTTCTTCCAGTCTCCATCTTGGATCACTCCCAAGCTTGCGACAAAGGTACTTACCCAATAAGCCTTAACTTCACGTCGAGTGCGGGAATAGTCGTTTTCACAGGTTGGCATTTTTTCCTTCCAAACCCGAAGAAATGAACTGAGCACTTCCTCGACCTTCGCGCGAATGCCTTCCTCTTCCCAGCCCTTCCAGAAGAAATCCTCGAGCGTGGTGATTTTCTCCACGATTAACCGTTGGATATAAGAATCATGCATAAAGTGTTCATGCACTTCAATTTTTCCGGCTTTAATCCCATCCTCCAGATCATGTGCAGAATAAGCGATATCGTCACAAAGGTCCATAAGCTGAGCCTCCAACGTTTTCTTACCTGCTGGTATTCCCCACTCTTTGCGGATCTCCGAAATATATCCCCATTCGTGCAGGTACATCCCCTTCTTCAGCGAGGTGCCGGGAAAAGGATACTTATTTATGCCTAGCAGCACAGCATCCGACAGATTTAGGCCATCAATATTTTCACGCTTCTCCAGAAACATAATCAGCCGATAATTGTGGGCATTGCCTTCGAAATGCTCATAACGTTGCTTCATCTGCTCATGGATCAGCAGCCGATCCACACCCGTTGCGCCTGATTGCAGCGCAGCTTCGTTAGTTTTCTTTTCAATAAGCTGTTCCAAAATATTATCCAGCACTTCTTCCCCTTTATGTCCAAAGGGAGGATGGCCAAAATCATGAGCGATAGCTGCGCATTCCACTACCTCTGGATCGATAACAAGACCCGGATTCTCCGCCTTAGTGGTTTCCACTTCTGGATACGATCGCAGCAGACTTTTCGCCGCCTCACGGGCAATCTGCGCAACTTCAAGTGAGTGAGTCAGACGCGTACGGTAATAATCACCCGTCCCTGCTCCGAATACTTGTGATTTACCTTGTAGCCTACGGAAAGTAGGCGAATGAATCAGGCGTGAATAATCACGCTCATAAGCAGCTCTCGACGTTTCAAGGCGGGTAATCTCCGGATATTGCCGGTGTTCTCTTTTTTCAATAAGTGTCATATTCCCACCCCTAACCAAATGTCTGTATATAGTACTTCATTATAAGGCATTTTCATAACTATTTTCACATCAAAATACAAAGCTAATTTAATTATAAACGGGCATGTCGATAACTATGTAATCATCAGAAGCCAAAATGAATCTCATAACCTGTACATGAAGGATAGTAGAAAGAAGAAAGAGCACCAAAAAAGACTGGTTGTCTATACAAAACTTAAACTATGAATATACCGACCCCCAAAAGGAGCACTCTAAAATAAAAAAAACAGGTGAAATGATGAAAACTCGCAGCAAAATTATGATGATCACCCTTACACTCTTTTTATGCTTCACGAACTCTGCTCTAGGCAGTCCAAGCAAAAACCGCGACTACTACGAAAAAAGAGGAGACATGATTTGGGAAGTACATACTAACCAAAAAGTGATTGCATTGACGTTCGATGACGGTCCTGACCCTACTGAAACCGATCAAATCTTAAAGGTATTGAATCAATACCATGCGAAATGCACCTTTTTTGCGATAGGAAAAAGAATTGCAGCCTATCCAGAGGTAGCGAAACGAGTGATTGCTGAGGGGCATGAATTAGCTAACCATACCTACAATCACGTTTATTTTAAAAGACCTATTAATGAAGCCCAATTTGAGCAGGAGCTAAAATTGACCGAAGAAGAGATTATAAAAGTCTCCGGTAAACATAGTTCACTGTTCAGACCACCAGGCGGCATGTATGACGAGACCTTAGTAGATCTGTCTAACAATATGGGCTTGAAGCCAATATTATGGTCCTGGCATCAAGATACACGTGACTGGAATCGCCCAGGGGTATACAGTATTTCGAACAAGGTCATTCGAAATGCACGAAATGGAGACATCGTTCTGTTTCATGATCATGTGCACGGGCAGTCACAAACTAGAGAAGCGCTTAAAATTATTTTGCCCGAATTAGAAAAGAAAGGCTTTCGATTTGTCACTGTCTCTGAGTTGATCAAATTATCCAGTACACAGCAGGCTGGGAAACAACAATAGCCTAATTGCACAGGACTTCAAAATAGGGTAGTCTTGTCCTAATATGAAGTTCTGGAGGCTTTTGTGATGTCCGATAATACATCCTATACGACAGAGGAAATTGCCCGCTTATTAAAAATATCAAAATTAAAAGTATATGATCTAATTAAAAAAGGGGAGCTCCCCTCCTACCGTGTAGGAAAACAAATGCGCGTGGATCAATCCGATTTGGAGGCCTACAAACAAAATACACGGAGTGGGGTGTCTACCGCTAACCCTACTACTATAATGGGCCAGACTCCACCAGCAATACCCTTGGCCTTTTCCGGTACAAATCCAGCTCAAATGCCAGCACAATCTCCTCACCTTAAAGCTGTAGGACACAGCTTGGTGATTACAGGTCAGGATATGTCACTGGATATTCTAGCTACCTATTTAGAACGGGCTCTGCCTACTGAACGTCCTCTTCGTTCTTATGCCGGGAGTCTAGACAGCCTGATTGCCATGTATAAAGGGGAATCGGACATTGTCAGCACACATTTACTCGACGGGGATACTGGAGAATACAACCTACCCTATATCCGTAAAATACTCGTCGGATGTTCTTATGTTGTAGTTCGCCTGCTAACCCGAAGTGCTGGTTTATACGTACAAAAAGGGAATCCCAGAGGTATTCAGGAATGGTCTCACTTAGAGCAGGATGGACTCACGCTGATCAATAGAGAACGAGGCTCAGGTGCACGCGTATTATTGGATGAACAGCTTCGATTGCATGGCATTCCAGCAGCCAGCCTATCAGGCTATAAGAACGAGGAGAACAGCCATTTGGCAGTTGCCGGTAAAGTGGCCCGGGGAGAAGCTGATGTAGCTATCGGCACTGAGAAAGCCGCCAAGATTGTCGACGGCGTTGATTTTATTCCTATGATTCAGGAGTGCTACGACCTGGTGATGATTAAAAAACCGGAGCATGAGCAATGGATCGCTGCCGTGATTGAGATTTTGCGTTCACCAGCCTTCCAGAATGAGCTTAGATCCATTCACGGATATGATCTCACGGAAACTGGGACGATTATTTATGAGACTTAATGGTCGCAGACAGAAGAAGGAAGCAATCTGCAGAAGCGTTTAACTGCATTTCGTACAACTATATTTCTTTGAACAACTCGCAAATTAGATATAACTGTATTTGGTACACCTATTTCTTTTGATTTACTACCTCATAGGTGATTTTTCGCGTTTTAGTTGTATAGAATACAATTAAAGTTAGAACGTTCCCTTATGCAGACCGAATAACTGTATAGAATGCAGTTAACCTCACAGACTCCATCAAAATTTGGCGGCGCTAAAAGCTGACATCAAAGTCGCCGGGTTTCCACTTGCTCAGCATCTGCTCCACCGCCCGCTTCAAACCCAAAACACCAGACAGCAACTCTCCCATAACCGGAGAATCGCTGTCTGGTGTTTTTTTAAGAACGCCGATTCACAAACATCAGCATAGCGGCTGAAATAACAATAATTGAGCATACCCACATCCACGCGAGCGTCATATTGCCTCCATCTACCGCAACATAGATCGCTGTGGGTAAGGTTTGCGTACGGCCCGGAATATTGCCAGCTACCATGATGGTAGCGCCAAACTCCCCAAGACCGCGGGCAAAGCCAAGAACATAACCGGCTGCCAGCGACCGGCCCGCAAGCGGCATCGTGACATAGCGCAGTACCTGCAGTTCACTTGCCCCTTGTGCCCGCGCTGCATCTTCAAGATCTGCTTCTATCCCTTCGAAACCCGCCTTCACTGTGCGGTATACGAGTGGAAAAGCTACGACTACAGCGGCGATAACAGCCGCCCCCCATGTGAACAGGATCGTCTGCTCCGTCATCTGTTCATACCATCTGCCGATCCAGCTTCGTCGGCCTAAAATAACTAAAAGTACAAATCCTACGACCGTCGGCGGCAAAACGAGCGGAAGCAGCATTATAGTCTCTACCAGGCTGTGGCCGGGAAACTTCCGGCCTGCCATGGCCTTCGCAGCAGCTGTTGCCAAAATGAATACAATAATGCTGGTAATCACAGATATTTTTACGGAAAGCCATACCGGGGCGAAGAAATCAGTCCAGTTTATTTCCAACCTTATTCCACCCGCTTCTACTCGTAATTTCTATTTAAGGAAGCAGGAAGCCATAACTTACAAAGATATCATTAGCTTCCTTGCTCTGAAGGTAACTATACAACTCCTTAGCTGCCTTTTGATTCTTCGAGCTCTTCACGATGCCTGCCGGATAATTAATGGCTTTGTGTACATGGGGACCGACCGTCAAAGCGATTTTAGTTTTCTTTGAAGTAAGCGCATCTGTCTTATAGACAAAACCGGCATCGGCATTTCCTGTTTCTACATAAGAGAGAACCTGACGCACATCCTTGGCGAATACGAGTTTGCTTTGCAGCGGATCCCATACCTTTTTCGCTGCCAGCGATTGCTGAGCATATTGACCCGCCGGCACAGATTCAGGCTGCCCCACTGCCACCTTCTTAAAAGCTTTATCCGTAAGCTGAGTAATCGTAGTTAATTTGACCTTTGAATCTGAGGGTACAACTACAACCAATTGATTCTTAAGCAGAACCTTATGATCGGAGATAAGTCCACCTTCCACCAGTGCATTCATCTGTTTATCACCTGCAGAGAAGAACAGGTCCGCCGGGGCCCCTTGCTCAATCTGCTTTTGCAGAGTGCCGGATGCTGCATAATTAAAAACCAAATCAATATCGGGATGTTTCTTTTCATAAAGGAGAGCAATCTTATCCAGGCTGTCTTGCAAACTAGCCGCTGCGGAAACAATAATTTCGGTCTTCTTGGTGGCTGCTTGCACCTCTACACCTGAACCTGCAGATAAATTCACAACCAGAAGGATTGCCAATATCCCCATCACGGAGAGTGCCCATTTCTTAAACATTTCCATTCCTCCCAATTTCGTATGTATATATTTAGATGCTATTCTAGCATACAGTTTTTCGTTTTTCTATAAGTACAGTTGTGTTTGTATATGTTTAGTTATATATTGTTATAATTAGACAATATACAACGATGATTTTGGCTTTTTGCACACAAAAAAGATGCCTCTGACACCCCTAAATAGGGCTGCAAAGACACCTAACACGAATGATATTAATTCTTCACGTTAAAGCCCAGTACATTCAACATAATGGATAATCCACTCCCCCAGAAACCTCACCCGGATTAATATATTCATTTTTAAGAATCAAATGAATCTTGAGAATACTTTTCTTCTATATAAAATTGAACAAAGGTCAAATTCGAGGATAAAAATAACCCTGTAAATTATAATTATGTTATTTAATGTATGATGATATTATAAAAAGACTCACCAAACAAGAGAAATATTCTATAATTTTTGATTTGTAACAATATATGTAAACGAATATTTCATTTGAAGGTGAGAATCCATCTTATTTATATTGTGATATCCATTTCTCCAACTGCTGCCTGAGCACTTCACGATAATATAACGGCTCTATGATTTCAGCATCCTCTTCGAATCTCTTAATCCAGCGGACAAACGCAATATCTTGTTCCAACGCGACTTTAAAATAACAACACCGAGCTTGACGGTCTACTTTATTCGGCTTATAGGGCAGATCCTCTCTCTTAAGCCCTTCCATGATTCGCTCCGAAAATTTCACTTTAAACTCTACCTGCAAACTGTCGCGGTCAAGTGACCATTTTTGCTTCATAAAAGCTTGCAAATCAAATGATTCCTTTGAGAAGCAGCGGTTTAGTGGCTTCACGTTTGAAAAATCGTTGATATGATATGTACGAATAACACCCTGATGATGGCAAAATCCAATGAGATGATAACGATTTTCCAGTGGGACTAAACAATAAGGATCGATGGTTATTTCTTTCTCCTCCACTGCATTCTCACAATAATTCGCTTGAATACTCCTCTGCTTTAATAAAGCCTCCAATATAGGTGTTAAAAAAGATTGATGCTCCATCTGTGCACCGCTTCTTTCCAACCAGCTTGTACCTGCTTCTCTTCTTGCACGTTCTATCGTTTCTTCCCGCTCCGCCTTTCGCTTGTATTCAGCTGCAACTACTTTTTCATAAGCGCCTTCAAAATCGATAGGCAGAACGGGTTTAATATCTTCCATAATATAGCGTAGTTGCGAAAACGCAGACGCCTCTTCTTCCGACCAATCCAAAGGATAAAGTGCAAAATTGCCAATAAAAGCATAGCCTTTTCCATGTCCAAGGTGGGTTATAGGAATATGCATGGCGCTAAGCGCGTCCATATCCCGGTATATCGTTCTCTCGCTGTTGCCGCAGCGTTCCGCCAATTCACGGGCTAATATCCCTGGCTTGGCTTGAACAAGTGTAATAATGCGCATCAGTCGGATTAATCGGTCTGTCATATTCAGTTCCCCTTGATTTATGGTTAAATAGACCCATTATTTTATGAAAAAAAGTAATAGTGTGATAGAACTTTTTTACTATGTTACCACATTTTATATTACAATTCTTCTGATTATTTTCCGCCGAACCCGCTGACAAAACAAATTTATGTATAGGTCTTTTTTCGTCAATATGCATCTTCTAGTTGTATGTCCTATATCAATTTCCAGTAGCAGTTTTCCCCCGCTTCTGATACTCGAATCCAATCTGTTTATACAACATTTCGGCCTCTTTAAGTAGTAAAGGATCTCCAGAACGCACGGCTAGTAATAGTAATTTATCTGCGTGACGGCAAAGCATTTCATGAGCTTGACTATGTTGTCCTTCATTTTGCAACGTGGTTGCCTCCTCAATCGTTTCAGCTGTTTTTAACAATTCCAGATGTTTCTCTACGTGAAAGCAGCAGGTTTCACTCAGAACCTGAGTATGATGCGTGTATTCTAGCTCAAGAACCTTTACTGGAAGCTCTTGAACACGCTCTACGGTTGGCTTTTTATATTTCCACTGTAAGGAAAGAGCTTCATATCTACCTGCAATAGTAGTAGAGATATTGAATTCCAAAGCAATAAACTTTCGTTGCCCCGTTTTTATTTTGCCAAGCTTAAGAAGTAGCGATCTGCCCTCACCGACTTCAAACTCACACCCATACGAACGCTTAAAAGTTACATGGGGTTCAAGCCAAACCCGCAGCTCAATTTCACGCGCAACCACTTTATAACTGCTGGGTCGGCTGTGCTCTGCAGGTATACTCCCTTTCCATTCGACAAGCAAAATAACCTTACGATTGCCGCCTGCAAAAATACGATTTTGACTCCATGTGAATACGGGATGAATACTTTCTATCATTATTTCCACCTCTTTCTTTTTTTGGGTCTTCTATTAATGTACCAATAATGGCGGACAACTCCATGTCATGGAATGTATGTTCGGTTCTATATTATCGACAAAAAAAGAGTCATTCTACATGCTTAGTAGACTGACTCTTGTAAAAACAACTCCTTTTGTCTATTTATGACGAAAATTTTATGTTTTTTTCTCATCGACTCCCTAATTTAGTCTGCATTCGCTCTCGCTTGAAAAATAGTCCCAGTGCCCATTTGGCACACAACAGAGAAAATATAAAAAACAGTGTGGCCCAAAATATAGCGGGTATGGGAGTCATTCTTGCCAGATTGCTGGCATCTCCTGCACGGGACGGTGATACAGCAGCCGCGTATACCAAAAACAAACTTCCCATTACAGACTCCTCCAAGGTTAAAAAGGCCAATAACAAATAATAATATTTGCTGGCCTTCTTCCAAACCACCAGCATTAGAATATTTAGCGCAATAAATCCGCCCAACCACATCATGCCAAAGCTTCCTCGCACGTATAGCAGGAGCATAATCAACGCCACACCCGTAGCTAAGATAAGGCCCCAATCATGGCGTCCCTTACTGTATAAATAGAAGAGCAGAAGTGCAAATAAGGAGGCTAGCAAATAACCCGAGAGGGAAACTAATATTGCCTTGCCCCCTTCTTGAATAGCTGAATAGGTTACACCGCTATGATCTGCGTATAATTCAATCCTCAGCACACTACCCGACAGTAGTAAGGTCATCAGAGCATGACCAAATTCATGAATCATCGTGTCTAAATTCCGAAACAAAGATGAAAATGGGATCAATCTAGTCAAAAAAGCAGATCCGATCAGAAGCAATATTGTTTTAAGCCATTTGTTCAATCGACAGCAGCCCCTTTCGTCCAAAGTATACGATAAATAGTACCTCTTCTCAATCGAGATAATCACGGACTGATCGTGTTTAATAATGAGTAAACGAAAACCTTAAGGAGGTAAAAATTACTTTCATTATAAGCATTACCAGTCCCATGGCGTACGCTGTCAGAAGCTGTCAAGCTGTGTTAAAATAAAAGAACTACAAGCCTAAATTGGGTGGTGATTATATAGATGAAACAACATAAATCCCGAGCATATCTACAGCTGTTATATTCGCTCCTGTTCTTGCTGACGCTTACTGTATGCCTGCCAGCTCCTGTAGCAAAAGCTAATATATTCAGTGATATCTATAATGGAGTTAAAAATTTCTCCGAGCTGCCAAACGAAGTGAATGAATTAAAGGAAGGTTTTCAGCAAACCGCTGAAGAGCTTCAGCAGGCAAAGGATAAGCTCGCAAATACCACGCAGGAGATAGAAGCTTACCGGATACAGAACGAAAGCCTACAAGAGCAGAATCGCCAACTAACGCAGATGGTTGATGAATTAAAAAATGACAGGACGGCACGCGAAGAATATTATCACAAAATCAAAGTGACTATTTTTACAGGGATTGGACTAATCCTAGGTTATTTTATACTGATCCGTTTTATTCGTTTCAGCATGCTTTACCGTTCGCGAAAAGGCGACCGTCTGCGTTAGTCTTATGTATTCATTGAAGATCACAGTCACAGCATGAGGGA
Source organism: Paenibacillus sp. FSL E2-0190 (assembly GCF_037992965.1). NCBI lineage: Bacteria > Bacillati > Bacillota > Bacilli > Caryophanales > Paenibacillaceae > Paenibacillus > Paenibacillus sp. FSL E2-0190. The sequence continues at coordinate 1,139,333 of NZ_CP150306.1, read as the reverse complement.
GATGAACTATGAACATCGATATCCAAGATGAAAGCGACAGTGGAAGCGGACAAGCCGTAGCCTTCTCCCTTGAGGAGAAGGAAGAGGTTCATGTACTCCATCCACAACAAATTATCGCTTATCAAGGTCCTTCCTCAGGACGAGCGGACAGATTTATGGATGTGAAGGGCATATACCGCAAGCGAAAGTTGATTCGTTCCGATATGGCAGGTCCTTGCCATTTCGTCGCCGCCCTTCCACCAGGCTATCGCATAAAAATCCTGCAGCTCGATGGCAAAAGCGATCTGCTGTACGACTTTAAGCATCTCTTCTTCTACAGTATAGGTATTACACTGGAGACCCGGGTGCTAAGCATGAAGAATGTGCTCGTTACACGGGACATTGTAAAAGTGAAATTCTCGGGCAATGGCATGATTGGCATACTGACGGAGGGTACGGTCTGTGAAGCTGTACTGCACCCGACCAACCCCCTTTATGTCGATGCAGGCAGCATTATTGCCTACCCTGAGAATGCCAAGCTGGAGCTCACCGTTTACGGCAACCATTTGGCTAGCCAGCATATGAGCTATCACTGGAAGATGACAGGTCACGGGCCTGTGCTGTTTCAGGCAGGACGTCAGAACCGCCGATTCGAAAGAGATAACAACGATGATGGAATTGTTAAACGATTTCTACGCGAGGTAGTTCCCTTCGGGGGTGTGTTTATTAAATAGTTGTGTTCAGCAGTAAAACAACAAAACAAAGAGCGCCATGCGTATCCTATACGCAGGTGCTCTTTGTGGTTCTATCCTTTATAAGAATGTTGTCTTAGGCGATAAAAGCATTCAACATCCAAGCATGTTTCTCAATGCTGCTTCTAATACCAATCAGCAGATCCGCAGTGGGTTGATCAGCCAGTTCTTCTGCAGTAGCAATCGCAGCCTGCAGTTCTTTAGAAACAGTTGTAAAGTCTCTAACCAGCTCCATTACCATACCCTTGGCATCTTCGCCGCCACGAGCTTCCTGTAAATCGGAAAGCTCCAGATATTGTTTCATAGAGGAGGCAGGTTGTCCACCAATAGCAAGCAGGCGCTCAGCCAAATCATCTGCATAACCAGCAGCTTCATTGTAGAGTTCTTCAAACTTCTCATGCAGCGTGAAGAATTGGGATCCGCTAACATACCAGTGATAATGATGAAGCTTTACCCCAAGCAGGAACCAGTTCGCGGTCTGGCGGTTCAAAGCAGCGTGCAGTTCAGTTTGGCTCTTTAGTTGTGTAGTCATTAATAAAACCTCCTATGGTTAATTTATTATATTGTATTTAGACTCGTTCTAAATCTATATACAATTTAACACATCCTTTTGCTTTTTGCAACCAACTCTGAAGATTTGCATGTTGCCGATTCTAGCATAACTTTTGTTATAACGCCTATTATCTCTGTCACACTCTGGATAACGTCCTCTTTCTAGACTTAAATCAAAGATATATTTTCCTCCGCCGTCTTCCCTTTCTGACTCCGGAAAAAAGCCCTCATCTCATCGCGTTTGCTCTTTGGACTTAAGACATATACAGTATCCCCTGGCTCAATGACGGTACTGCCATGGGGGGTGACAATGCTTTTATTCCGGATAATAGCAGTAAATAAGATATCATCTGGCAGTCCGATATCGGAGATTTTCTGCCCGGCAATGGGCATGTAAGGTTCAATTCCTATGTGGTTGAACTCGGAATCCGTCTTGCCAAGGGCGACCAGCTCCATCAGGGATGGCTGTGCTGAATCCTCTTGCCCCACCAGCTTCAACCGGGAAGCCAGCGGTGAAATGCTTGTTCCTTGAATCACTGCTGAGGTCAGCACGACGAAGAATACCACATTGAAGAACAGTCGGCCGTGGGGAAGATTAGCTAGCAGCGGATAGGTTGCCAGCACAATTGGAACGGCTCCGCGCAGGCCGGCCCAAGAAATTAGTGTTTTTTCACGAATAGAGAATCTGGAAAAGAGCAAGCTTATAAACACTCCTATTGGCCTTGCCACAACCATCAGAATGACGGACAGCAATATACCTTGCCAAGCCACCTCTGCCAGCTCCTGTGGAAATACCAGTAGACCCAGCAATATAAACATAAATATTTGCATCATCCAAGCAAAGCCATGACTAAAATTCATAATGGTTCGATGATACATCAGCTCGGAATTGCCAAGGGTAAGACCCATTACATAGACAGCCAGCAAGCCGCTGCTATGAACGAGTGCAGATAAGCCGTAGGTTAGGACAGCAAATCCAATTGCCAATACCGGGTAAAGTCCCGTAGAATCCAGGTTAATTCGATTGATAAGATATACTGCGACTTTACCAAGTACAATCCCTATCACCAAACCAACTGCCATCTCCCATATAAAGGACAGCACAAGTCCCCATATCGCCATATCCGGATGCTGAATCCATTCGATCAGCGATACTGTCAAAAATACCGCCATAGGATCGTTGCTGCCTGATTCCGCTTCGAGTGTCGAGGTCAGTCGTTTGTCAATATTCTTACCGCCTAATACCGAAAAGACCGCAGCCGCATCAGTCGAACCCACGATAGCTCCGAACAGAAAACTTTCTGCCCATGACACCTCAAGAATCAGCTTAGCGAACACCCCAACGATAGCTGTCGTTAACAATACGCCTACCGTGGATAAGGATAATGCCGGCCGAATAATAGGCTTGATATCCTTAATACTGGTCTGCATCCCACCTTCGAACAAGATAACAACCAGCGCAAAAATCCCGGCCATTTGTGTTAAGGAAGCATTGTTAAAAAAGATAAATTGACTCAGTACCATCCCCGCAGCAAGGAAAAGCACTAGAGCTGGCATTCCAAATTTAGTGGAGAATTTGGTGGAAAACACACCTACAAGTAAGAGAGCTGCCAGCAATAATATGATATTATCTGCAAGTTGGGTCACCGTTTATTCACTTCCCTTTCGCTTCTAGCTTAAAATATAAGCTTCCTTATTTATGTACGTTATTACCCTTATCCACCTCCTTTTGAGACATTGAATAATATAAGCAGGATTGAAGATTTCATCCGCTGGGGCTTATACTTAAAATAATTCCTTTCTACCCTACTCGTATTTACATATAAGGAGGCTGACTGTATATGCAATTGAGATTAATTAAACCTGCGGAGCTGGAGCAAGCCGCTCTTCTAGCCCATTCCATCTTTCGTAAAGCTGGCGACACTTCTATGAAAGAGCTGTTTCCGCTGATTTTTAGCCCTGGTTACACTCACTCTTATGCAGCCGTTGCCGAGGACGGTAACATCGCTGCTTTTATGGGATTGGTGCCCTCCACGATCCGCACTGGAGAAGCTCTCCTGAACGTGTTCTCCATCGGCGCGGTTTGCACAGATCCTGCTTATCGCGGCCAAGGACTAGCCGGTCAGCTTCTACAGCTATGCCAGACCCATGCTGCGAATGCCGGCGCATCGCTTATCTTTGTCTCGGGTGACCGCTCGCTGTATACCCGAGCGGGATGCGTACCGTTCGGCGGTACGCAATTTGCCGAGCTGAACGCAAGCTCGGCTGACGCACTTGCTGCCGCAGCAGGGGAAGAATGGACGCTGCGGCCCATGCAGCCGGGCGACTTCTTCGCCGTCAACCGGCTGCTGAATGAACGCGAAGCCGGACAGGTGTACAGTCCGGGTGAGCTGGCGCTGCTGCTGGGTGCCGAGGCTTACGCGGGTGTGCTGGGCTTGTCCCAGCGCACACTCGTAGCCGTGCGGAACGGCAGCATCGAGGGGTTCGCCGCGATGGCTGTGCCCGCGGCGGATGTGCCGGCGCCGAGCCCAGCGACGGCGGTGGAATGGGCCGGCCAGCCGCAAGCGGTAGCGGCGTTGCTGGCCAAGGCGGCTCTGTGCGGCGGCGTTGGCACGCTGCAAGTGCCTGTGCCGTGGCAGGAGCGCAGCCTGCTCGCGCTTCTGCGGGACGCCGGCGCCTCCTTAAGCGCCGGCGCGAACAGCGGGACGGTCTGCATCGCAGACCGGGAAGCGCTTTTGCGGCAGACGGAAGTATGCCGCAAGCGTAGCCTCGACTTGTCGTCTGTGGACGACAAGGAGCTGATCTCGCTGCTGTTTGATCCAGCGAGCCCGCTTCGCACCTCTGATTCCTTGGGGGAATCAGAGGCAATCCCTTTACCTTATATGTCAGGCCTCCATTTTATTTAAAGCACAAAAATAACCTCAGCGGGAGAACGATCCCGCTGAGGTTATTTAGTATGCTCTATTAACAGTTATATAAATTCAAATAATTGCTTATTCTCTGGAGTACACCTGTAGCTCTTGAATAGACCAATAATTCCCGCCGGCTCCGTTCTGTACAATTTTGACATACCTCGTCTTCACTTTAGAAAAGGATATCTTAGTAAGCTCTTTCGTACCTTTTCCAGACGTGAGTTTTTTCCAGTTTTGAGCATCGTCAGAAATATAGACTACATAGTCTCTTGGATAATCAAACGGTGATAACGTGCTATCCAAATCTATTCTTTCAATTTCATGTGCTTCACCCAGATCAATCTGAAAATACTCTCCGGATACCTGATGTTTTCCCGTATCCCAGCGCGTGCGCCGATCCCCATCGATAGCCAGACTAGGAGCTGATGCTGCCGTATTCACATTTGAGGATACCTTCCATTTAGTACGATCCAGAGGAACCAGTCCGGTGGCTGTAATCTGAACTTTATCGGACAGTAAATTAGAGCCGGATACCCTTACCGCGTAGGTATATAACGTCCCTTCACGTAAATTATGATCCGTATATTCTGTAAGCTTCACATCGGTGGCCACCACCTTCATTTCCCCGCCGCTACCTTCAGCGCGAAGCAGCTCATAGCTTGCTCCTAGGGCCTCCAACCAATTTAATTTTACAGCTAAACCTTTTGTTGCTGCGGCTTTGAATCCTTTAGGTGCCGACGGCTTTACTTCAGAGGAAGGCTGCAAAATATACTGCACAGCCTCTCCTGGAGCAAGGGTCTCCGTAAAGGTTAACGTAGGAGTAGCCTTTTTACCTGTTACATAACTTCTTGCTTTTTCATACGTATCCCCGTTTCCAAAACGTTCCCCTTCATACACCCCGTTTTTCGGCATAGTCACATTTACACTCACAGTTTGTGGAGTTGACTCAAAGTTAACGAAATTAACCAGCACCTTATTTGAGGTCGCTCCGCTTCCCGCAAGAGGCTTCAATGTAGAAGTATCCACGGCCCGAACATATACCAGCTTGTCGGCTAACACATCTTTGTTGGCAATTTGATAAGTTAGCGGAGCTCCATGTGTAGCATAGGCAAGACTGAGCCTTCTCATGATGCTGACACGTGAATCCTCATTTTCTTTTGTATAATAAATCTCTGTGGTCGCCGGATCATGCTCTTCTAAATTAAACCCGTATTTGAATAAACTGAAATCCTTAAAAAAAGCAGCATGCTGCACAAACATATCCGCATAACCAATATGTGCACGCATGATCCGGTCGAATACAGCCGCTGTCCGCTCCGTTGCCCCGTATTGATAGGCATCCACATGACTGTCCGAGGTACCAAATTCAGTGGTCAGCATTTTTTTGCCGAGTCCATTGTCTGCGCCAGTGAAGGTCTTCAAATTCTCAGTAAAGCTTCCTCCATTACTAAAAATATAAGAGTCACCGTAGGAATGTCCATTGGTCAAATCCGTAACCTTCTCCAGCTCCATACGTTGCTCTGGATCACGTTCCCAGCCATCCGGATCTCCACATTCCTTCCCAGCTCCCTTCTGATTACCACAGGAATCCTCACTGTAGCTCGGCCAATATGCCCAGCCCGGAGCAACAGTTTGTAAATGGGGCGCGATTTGCTTGCCCTTTTTATTCAGCCAGTCCGCAATTGCCAGGTTCACTGCCTTAGAACGATTGAATAATCCCGGCTCATTATCTACCTCATAATATTGAAAATAGGGGCTATATTGCTCAAAATAATCTGTCAGCTTTTTCTCCGCGTCAGCAGGCAACGATCCATCTGCCTTAAGCTTAATATCACCAGTATGCAAATACAAAGCAACCGCCTGCATGTTGTAATCCTGCAATACCTTGTAATATTCCATCATATCCGAGCAGGATCTCCCGACATCACTGGCACAGCTAGTACGCATCACATTCCCGCTATAAGCCATCCCTAGCCATTTGATAACATAAGGCAAGTGCGTAACTGCACCTTCATCGAAATAAAATTGTTTATTATTCACTACTGTTCCCGTCAGTGTATAGCTGCCATGGATAGGCTCAGAAATTGGAGCGTTAAGAGATTCTAAACGGAGATTATCCCAAGTCCACCAGGAATATTCGTCTTCTTTGTCACTGCAATATAAACAGCGAACCGTTTGCAGCTTCAATTCATTCGTTCCTATCTTCAATTGCTCCTTGGGAATATATAATTCATAGGTCTTTTGAAAGTTATATTCGCTTTCTGTGCCAGCAACGCCCGCAATTTGAATGATCCCCGACAATTGATGATTGGAGAACACACTCATTTGCGGCACGGATTTATAAGCATCCAGAATACCTACGCTAAATAAGACCCCATTCTCCGGGATCTTATTTAGCTGATAGGTGATCGTTAATTCCGGCTGGGTCTTTCCATTCAAGCCTGCAGGCAAGCTCTGAAGAGCCGATGATTTGAGCACCGAAGAAGTAACATTAAATTCCTTCTTGCTGCCAGAAGTGCCACTCGCAGCGAATTCAGCTGCTGAGCCATCATGTTGTCCCAGATTCCAGATCACAGTACCATCCGGTATTTCTGCTGCAGCATCAGTTCCTGCAGATAGTCTCGGTATATTGGCACCTACCTTATAATCGTTTGTCCTATTCGTTCCGAAGACAGAGACAGACAACAGAAACAAGACGGTTAATGCGGCGAATTTTAGTAATAACAGTAATGGTTTGTTTGCAGATATCTTATTTTTTCTATTAGATATTCTCCTCGTTATTCCCATCCATAGGTCCTCTCTTTCTTCCGGAATGTCTTACCCTATCATTTCATTAGATTAAGGAAGGAACAATGCCCCTTGTGGAATTACCTGCAGCTTCTGGCTGGAACTCTCCCATAGCAAACGAAGATTGGCATCTCCTTCATTCTCATAATATTCAATTTGGATATCATAAAGCGTTCCGGCTGTGAGTGGGATACTTCCTTTATGAAGGGTTGCACTTTGATTTTTCCAATTGTCGATGATCAGCTTTCCGTCAATCCAGACACGGACTCCATCATCAGAGGATGCCGAAATCGTATATTTTTCACTGAATTTGGGTTTGAGTTTCCCTTTCCAGCGTACAGAAAAGTGATCTTCATTTATCTCTGAGGCAGGAGACCCACCATGCCAATTAAAATCAATCTTACGGTCATTGCGGATAAGTACCGCTTCTCCCTCTAAATCAGTATTGTTATAGTATTCTCCAGTTAAACCCGTTAGGGTTACCGGAGTTACGGGTGCTATCGAAGGATCTCCTGTTGTGAGAACATAGTCCTCTCTTGATACTATAAACGAGTCTTTCATAAAGCTTTTAATTGACTGTAGTGTATTATTTTCTGTCAGTAATTTTCCCCAGGTCATCATATAGACCCATTTATTTTGTTTCTCAGTTAATACATCCGGGTTCGGCAGTTGCCCACTCTCCCCGATTCCGATAGGTTTACCCTCGGCCAATGCGAGCAGATCCTCATAGTAGGACTGTTTATAATCGTTATTGTAGATATCCGCAGCCAGAACATCGAGTTTATCCCCACCGGGATAATATGCAGCATATGGATCTGACCATTCATTCGGCGCATTCGGATTCCACACCCACAGTAGATTATTTAGCTTGTGTGTGTTTACAAAACGATCATAGACAATACTCCACAGCTCTGAAAAATTGTCCTTTTTCCCCCACCAAAACCAACCACCATTCATTTCATGGTAAGGTCGCCATAAGACCGGAACTCCGGCATCACGCAGCTGACCCAAATATCCAGCAACCTCGTCTAGATCTGAGATTAGCCTCTTATACTGAGCTGTCCCAGGTGTAACATAAGCATTAAATTTCTCTTGACTGAGACTTCTGTTTACATTGGACCACTCTGGAGAGGTTCCCGGTAAGCTCTGATGGAAGGTCATCGCTACAATGCCACCCTCTTGATGCCATTCAATTGCACTGTCTATAACAGCTTGCCGCTGTTCTGCGATCGTCTCTTCGGATTGATTATTAATCGCCCCTAATTCATAACCATGTAGAACAGCATTTTGTCCCGAAGTATTCTTCAGCTTATGAACCAGTTCATCTGGACTTTCTAGATAATCATGCTGGCCGGACAAGAGCCCTTTGCCACGTAGATTTACCAAATTACTTAGCAGTTGCTTGGCTTCTTCAGAAGCCGAAGGATTACTTGGTATAGCCGGAGGTAGGGAGGAAGAAACACTCATAGCCTTCGGAAGACTTTTAACCTCTCCCCAAGGCAGCAAGGAAAAAATAATAAAGACCGGTAACATAGTAAACAACAATCTGTTTTTCTTATAATATTTACGCAAATAAATCCTCCTTTCGGTAGCTGTACTGCCTCCACAGGTGTTAAAAACATACCTGTTATCGGACAATCGTCTTCTGACCTAATGAGGACTATAGCTTAGTAGCTCTGCAATAACGCAGAGCCACTAAGGATCGACCTTTAATTTTCATCAATCAGGAGACATCCGGAAGAAAAAGTGCACTTGCTGGAACTGTCTCTTTAGCTTGACTAGCACTTTCCCACATCAAGCGGACTCTCGCATCGCCTTCATTCTCGTAATACTCCACCTTGATATCATATAGCTGGCCAGCCTTCAGCGTTATAGTGCCCTTACGCTCAGTACCACTTTGCTTAGTCCAACTATCAATCACGGATTCCCCATTCACCCAGACACGGATACCATCATCTGAGGTAGTGTAAAATGTATATTGCTCATTATATAATGGCTTAATTTTACCGCTCCAACGTATGGAGAACCGATCAATCCCGAGGGCGGCATCCGGGGAGCCTTGCCGCCAATTGAAATCGATTATTGCATCAGTTCTGTTAAGAGTTGCTGCTCCCGACAATTGCATGTTGTTGTAATACTCTCCTGCAAGCCCCTTCGCGAGAGGAATTGCTGCCTCCCCCTCTTCTTCAGAAGGTGCCGGCGCTGGTGCGGCGCTAGGTGTCGGTGCCAGACCAGTATTTAATTTATCTCTGGTCAGGGTATAGTTGCTATTCATAAATGTTTTGATTGTGTCTGCACTGTTATTCTCGTAGAGCATTTTTCCCCAGCTCATCATATACGTCCATTTACTTTGCGATTGCTGAAGCTTCTCCAGATTAGGCATTTCACCATTTTCCCCGATCGCAATCGGTTTGCCTGCGGCTAGACTCAATAAGCTGTCATAGTATTTTTGCTGGTAATCATTTTCGTATATATCTGCTGCCAGAATATCTACTTTATCAGCACCTGGATAAGTTAGCGCATAAGGATCTGACCAAACATTGGGAGCATTCGGACTCCATACCCATAACAAATTATTTAATTTATGAACGTTAACAAAACGGTCATACATAATATTCCATAGTTTAGAAAAGTTATTTTTCTTCCCCCACCAGAACCAGTTCCCGTTCATTTCATGATAGGGTCTCCAAAGCACCGGAACGTTGGCATCGCGCAAGCTTTTTAAAGAGACGGCCACCTTATCAAGCTCAGCGATCAGATTGTTATATTGCTTGGTACCCGGTGTAACGTAACTATCGAACTCACTCTGGCTAAGTGTTTTTTTCACATTATCCCAGTCATAAGAGGTGCCCGGCAGGTTAGCATGAAAAGTCATAGCTACGATCCCGCCCGCTTTATTCCAGTTGATGGCGCTGTTCACCACATTTTGACGTTGCCAAGCCATCGTTGCTTCGGACTGGCCACTGATCGCACCCATTTCATAACCGTGAAGAGCCGCATATTGTCCGCTGGTTCCCTTCAGCATATTGTTAATTTCATCTGGACTTTCTAAATAGTCATGTTGACCGGCAATAATACCTTTTCCTGAGATCGAGTAAAAATAGTTAAGCAGCTTTACGGCTTCAGGTGAGGCACCTGGGGTAACTGGCGTTCCAGAATTTGAAGCAGCTATGACAACAGACGGCGAAATTCCAACAGCAAGCGGAAGTGCAGTCAGAAACAGGACGAGTGACAGAAATGCACCAAACAATCGATACGTACGGTAAGCTTTCAAAATAATCTCCCTTTCGGTAGCCAGGCTGCCACTCTTTCGAAGGCCCTATAGCTTTGCGTCCCTACCTTTCGATAGGTTTGCCTTTTCAATTTAAGAGAAATAATCTCTCTTACCGTAAGTATCGACGACAATTAATGATATATTTAGTGTTTTTATGACTTTTTTTGATAATTGAGTCAATTTACCTGTTTCAAGAAATTTTGAATTGGTTAAATAGATAGGTTAGACCTATGAAATGAATTGTTGTAGTTCTATATCATTCCAGTCTAAAGTAATACGTATGTTATCTTCTTCTACTAATTCAGACCCCGTCTGTACCTCTATAAACTCAACATCCGTCAAAGCAAGGATCGCGTGCTTCGTTCCTTCCGGTATACGTACCACGTCCCCAGCCTTCACATTATGTTTTTTCTCATTCAGCACAATACTTGCTTCGCCGCTGACGATTGTCCAAATTTCACTACGCTTGCGATGTAATTGATAGCTGATATTATTCCCCTCGGATATAAAAATCCGTTTGGTCAGCACTTCATTGCCTTCATCATATTTCACATAATCAATAACTTTGTAATGACCCCAACGGCGTTCCTCGTACATCGGTCTTTGTTCAAAGGTCTTCAGCACTTCTTTAATCCGTGGGCTCTCAGCTTTATGGGTAACTAGAATCCCATCCGGGCTAGCCGCAATGATCAGATCCTTCGCACCAATTACCGTAATCGGAATGTCCAGCTCATTAATCAAGCAAGTCCCCTCAGAATCCGCCGTCACAAAACCTTTTCCTACATGCTTGCTGCTCATTTCCTCTGTCAGCGTATTCCACGTTCCAAGATCCTTCCAGAATCCATCATACGGCTGCACCACAATATGTTCTTCTTTCTCCACCACTTCATAATCAAAACTGATGGAAGACAATAGCTTATACTGCTTCTGCAATTCTTCATATCCTAAAGGCAACCCTTTACGCTGCAAAATATCTAACAAGTACCCTAAGCGGAAGGCAAACACTCCGCAATTCCACAAGGCATTTTGCTCGATGAGCTGTTCTGCTTGTATGCGGTCAGGTTTCTCTTGAAAGTGACTCACCTTCATAAAACCATTTTCCCCCGCCTCTTCGGTGGTAGGAATAATATATCCGTATTTCTCTGAGGCATGTTCAGGAACAACACCCATTAGAGCCAGATTTGCTCCACTTTCCAGCATGGTCCCCTCAAGCATAGCTATGGTATCGAAAAAAGATGCTTCTACATAAGGGTCAACAGGCAATATTGCTACCGTCTCCGCTGGAGAAACACCTGCCACTGAATAAAGATAGGTAGCTGTTAAGGCGATAGCCGGAAAAGTATCCCGACGCTCCGGTTCAACGATAATCGGCACATGACTTCCCAGTTGGCTTTGTATCATTTCTACTTGGCCACGGCCGGTGGCCAGATAAGATGATTCTGCCATCCCTGCTTCCTCCAGCTGTCTCCAGACACGTTGTACCATGGATTCTGGTTCACCTTGAGGGCTTTCAAGTACCTTTAGAAATTGCTTTGAACGTGAGTCGTTGGACAACGGCCATAACCGTTTACCTGAACCGCCTGATAGAAGTACCATTTTCATAGAATGAACCCTCCTTGAATTATGGAAATCGAGCATATTTGAATTGTTATCAAAACGTCAGCTTCCACTTAGCCTTATTTCGAGCGGATGCACTAAAAAAATTTGTTAGGTAGAAACCACTCCAAGGGATTTTGGACTTCCGATCGCTGTTATCCTCAGATTTCCTGATTGAACCGCTTCTCGCGGTAGAAATCCGAGGATAGCATATGCTTTCGAAGCTAGCTTTCCTACGGAAATCTTTCGGGCGAACACTCCGTTTCTACAGTTCCAAATTCCCTTTCCGTTCTTAACCTAACCAACTTCTTCTTAATACTTGATCCGTGCGTACCGGGCTGTACCAGCCGGAAGCAAGCACGTTTTTCTAAAGATTTGTTTCTGCTCCGGGGGAGGCAGCTGCAACTGCAACAACTGTAAGAACAACTGCAACTACAAGAGCAAGACTAGTTGCCACCACAGAGACAATGACAACTACAAATGCTACTGCTACTGCGGTATATAATCAGAGTACCTAACTTTATAAATTGCTTAGAAACTTAAGATAAGGGAATGGAGTGACGGAGGGGGATTTTGGAACTGTAAGAGCGATAGCGTCCGCCTTTGTCTGCGGATTTCTACCGCTATCAGCGGTAAAATCAGGAAATCTGCAGACAACAGCGGCTGGAAGTCCAAACATTCTCTGGAGTCACGGCTCATCCCTAAATAGAAAAAACACAAGTTCAATCAATATAACTTAGATTAAACCGCTCCAGCCACACTAGCAGAATAACCGCTCAATCCACCCATCTGCGGGCGGCCGACAGAATGATAAACGAGGCCGGTACCCTCAATTTGCTCCTTGGAATACACATTGCGTCCATCGATCAGCACCCCATTGCGCATGCTTTTCGCCAGCTGATGCAGATCAATATCCTTGAGTAGGCTCCAATCGGTCAAGAGGCATACGGCATCGCTGCCCTCAGCCGCTTCCTCAGGCAGATTGCACCAGCGAAGCTGCGGATGATCATATTGCTGCCTGAAATTTGTAGCTGCGATTGGATCATATAGTTTGACTGTTGCCCCTTCAGCCACCAGTGCCTCAACAATCTCTCTGGCGGGAGCTTCGCGGACATCATCAGTATTAGGCTTAAAGGCAAGCCCCCATATCCCAATCGTCGAACCGCGCAGGCTGCCAAGTGATTCATGCAGCTTGGAGATGATCATAAACCGTTGTCCCTTGTTCACTTCGACTACAGATTTCAATAATTTGAATTCGTAATCGACGTTGCCCGCAATTTGAATGAGCGCATTAGTGTCTTTCGGGAAACAGGAGCCTCCATAACCGATACCAGCCTGCAGGAAGGATGACCCGATTCTTTGGTCCATACCCATTCCTTGTGCTACCTCGGTTACATCAGCTCCCACTTTTTCACAAATATTGGCGATCTCATTAATAAAGGAAATCTTCGTGGCCAAAAATGCATTCGAAGCATATTTGATCATTTCAGCACTGCGTATATCTGTTACAAATACATTTTCTGTGAAACCCTTATGAAGCTCGCGCATTGTTGGTTCCAGCTCTGGATTATCAAGGCCAATGATAATTCTATCAGGATGGAGGGTATCGCGAATCGCTGACCCTTCACGTAAAAACTCAGGTGCAGACACGATATCAAAAGAATGTTGGGTATACTTAGAGATCATTTGAGAGATTTTTTCATTTGTTCCTACTGGAACTGTAGATTTAGTCATTATAATTTTGTGCCCTTCCATCGCTTTGGCGATTTCAGCGGCTGCACCCTCAATGTAGGTTAAGTCTGCTTCACCGTTAGGCAATGATGGCGTACCTACAGCAAGAATGATAATATCTGAACGGCGCACCGACGCTTGGAGATCTGCAGAAAAAGATAACCGTTCCTCACGAAGATTCAGTTCAATCAGTTCCTCGATTCCCGGCTCATAGATGGGCGATTCCATCTGTTTCAGCTTCTTAATCTTTTCCTCGTCCTTATCCACACAGATGACATGATGTCCGCCCAGTGCAAAGCACACGCCAGATACAAGACCCACATACCCAGTACCGATTACTGTCAGCTTCATATAATCATCCTCCTTTTAGAAAATTGACGTACGCCTGCTCAACATACTGCTTGAACTTAACCATAAACGCCTGCTCATCGAATTTACGTGCATGCTCCATAATTTGATCGATATCCCAAGCGTAGGACTCTACCTCATAAATAGCCTTAAGTAGATCCTCCACTTCTTGATGCTGAAAGAACACACCATTTACATAAGGAATAATAGTATCTAGTGCCCCACCTGCTTGATAAGCAATTACCGGTCTTCCTGCAGCGTTCGCTTCCAGCGGTGTAATTCCAAAGTCCTCTTCTCCTGGAAAAATAAATGCTCTGCACTGTGCCATCATTCCAGTTACTTGTTCATCTTCTAGCCGGCCCAGAAACGATACATTATCCTTAGCCATGCCTTCGAGACGCTTGCGATCCGGTCCATCCCCTACGATATAAAGCTTAAGACCGTTACGATTGAAAGCCTCTACTGCCAGATCAATCCGCTTGTAGGAAACAAGCCGGGAGACAATTAAATAGTAGTCACCAATGGTAGAAGAGCTTGTAAACCGGGCTGTATTAATCGGTGGAAATATGACATCTGCATCCCGGTGATAATAATTCTGAATTCTCGTCTTCACTACTGAAGAATTGGCTACGAACTGATTCACATTTTTGGAAGTCCGTTGGTCCCACGTTTTGAGCTGCTGCATGTATACCTTAAGCATTTTTTTGAACAGCCCGGAATTCGACTGACGTTCCATGTAGGTGTCATAATCCCATGCGAAGCGCATAGGCGTATGGCAGTAACAAAGATGAAACGTATGTTTAGGAACTTGAATACTTTTCATAAAAGCACTGCTGGAACTCAGGACGATATCGAAACCGCGAAAGTCCAAATCACGGATGGCCATTGGATAAAGTGGCAGCACCCCTTTAAAATTGGTCTTTACCCCCGGAATCTTTTGCAGCCAGGAGGCACGGATATCCGCATCTTTGAGATTGTCAGTAAGGCGGCTTCCGTTAAAAACCGTTGTGTAGATTGGAGCCTCGGGATACATGTGATGAAAGACTTCCACCACTCTTTCCGCGCCGCCCATTTGGATTAAGTAATCGTGCGCTATCGCAATTTTCATGTGAATCATCCTCAAAGTTTTATGGAGCATCATCTTCAGAATTACCGCGTCATCTCATCTGTCAGGTGCCCGCCAACAAACCTTTATAGTAGTCAACGATGTCCTTGACCGTATTCTCGATAACAAAATGCTCTTTCACTCGTTTCATCCCATTGTCCGCCATCCGCCGTCTTTCCTCTGGGTGATCCAGCATCCATTTAATGGAGTCTGCCAGTATCGCCGCGTCACCAGGCTCTATCAGTAGCCCTGTCTCACCTTGAACTACAATTTCTACCGGCCCGCCTTCATTGGAGGCGATCACCGGCAATCCCGCTGCCATTCCTTCAACGATAACTTGGCCAAAAGGCTCAGGAGTTACCGAAGTGTGAATCAGTAAATCAGCAGTATTCATAAGGCCTTGGATATCATCCACATGCCCTAGCATGCTTACATTAGTAAGCTCGTCGTTTTTTATCTTTTGCAGCAATTCCTGCTTATAGGCCTCTTCTCCAAACAGAGCGTCTCCGGCCAGCCAGAATTTCACACGAGGTTCATTCTTAAAGCTTTTTGCGGCTTCCAGCACAATATGCTGACCTTTCCAATGCGCCAATCGACCAACTAGCAGTACGTTAAAATCCTTCTGGTCCCGCATACCGATCCCATTACCAATCGCTTTAGCGAAAGCGGAGTATACGACCAGCGTTTTTTTGGAACGCGGCAACTCCAAAGCATTCAGCGTAGAATGTGAATTTGCGATGACTCCATTGGGGAGCAGACGCGACAGCAAACGAATGCCTTTGGCAACGATTGGCTTTAAATAAGGAGCTCCAATATGATCCCGGATGTGCCAGATCAATGGAACGCCCGCTATTTTTGCAGCGATGGCTCCGTATAATGCAGATTTTAGGGAATTGGTGTGCACGCAATCTACCTTCTCCGCTTTTAAAAGCGGCGCAAGCTTGCGACCATAAGCCAACAGCTTGAAGGCTGCAGCAGGTGCTCCCAAGTTGACTGCATTTCTACCACGACTTCTGATGCTCTCATCCAGCGGAATAATACGGACATCCATTCCTTTTTCACGTAGCCGTTCAGCCAGGGCACCATCCTCAGCCAGGATTACCAGGGGATCGATCTGTTCTCCAATATGGGTAAGGATGTTAAACAGGGCAACTTCTCCACCACTCCATTTAGCAGTGTGATCTATATAGGCCACTCTAAGCATTACGTGGTCACCTCCTCTCCTAAAGCTTGTAGGAACACGGATTCTACTTGATCCGTAACATGCTCCCAGGTATATCTCTCCAGTACATGCTCCCTACATTCATCCCGGCTCGGAAGCAGTTTTCGATTGCTAAGCATATGGATCATGCCTTCAGCCATGTGGTCGCTACTTGAACTCTTAAATAGCAACTCCGGCCGGAAGCCTTGCAAAATTTCCTTATTGCCGCCAATCGGTGTAGCCATCACTGGCAATCCTGAAGATAAGGCTTCAACGGTAATCAAACCAAAGCCCTCCAATGCCTGTGAGGGAACCACGAACATGTCCGCTGCCTGATAATAAGAGGCCAGTTCATGATCAGGAATGTAGCCTAGCAGCCTTACCTTGTTGCTTAAGCCATAGTCGGCGATCTTTTCTTCCAGTTCCCCCCGCAACGGCCCTTTACCACCAATCAGCAGAATTGCATTTGGGAATCGCTCCGCAACTTGCTTCCAGGCTTCAAGCAGCTGGAGTAGTCCCATCCGATTGACCAACCGCCGGACAGTCAGCACGGTTGTTGCTCCCTCAGGTAAATTCAAGGTTCGGCGAATCGCCAATCGATTCGTAGCGGGGATAAAACGTTCCACATTAGCTGCGCCTGGAATCACAATAATTTTGTGTAGTGGCACTCCGTGCAGCTTATGGAGAATATCGCGGAACGTCTCACTAAGCACGATGAACTTATCCGCTAGCTTATAGGCTCTATGTTCAATGGATTTGGCGATGGTTGTTTTGACCCGGTGCTTAATGCCTTGGCCTTCGATTTTCATTTCTTCATTCCATGGGCCATGAAAAGTCATCACTACAGGAATCCCACGTTTCTTTGCTTCCAGGGCTGGACCAATACCATAAGGAGCAAAGTGAGTGTATAAAATATCTATACGGCCACTGCCCTCTCCCATCAGATCGGCCGCCTTACGCTGGAAAGCATCCTTACGTTTCCAGATCCCATCTTTTGGATCTCCGGCATTGTGAATAATCAATTCCTCAGGGGTAGCAGGCGTCTCTTGACTGCAAATCAGCGCATGCACCCGATTACGTGAGGAGAGTTGCTCGCAAACGGATTTGAAATACGTGTTAAGCCCACCCGGCTGTAGCGACGGCCAGCTAAGGCCTGTCGTCATAATGTTCAATCCGTCACTGTACGGCATAGCTTCTCTCTCCTTTATTCTCCTTCTCGGTCTGACTCGTCTTCGCATTGTGCTGAGTCAGCTTTCCCGATCTAATTAATTCGTAATGCTTGAAGCCGACCATGAATTCATACATGACCCAGAATACGGATACTCCGAAACCTGACATTCCCTTCTTGAACAACCCGTGTAAGAAATACTTTTGCAGGAAACGGGCTGGTGGTCTTAACAGCAGATGACTGACCCGAAATCGTTTGCCCTTGGCATACGCACTTTCAGCTTCCAAGTCAGTGTACTTATTGAAACGTGCCACATGATCGTTAATACTGCGGTAACCATAATGCCAGAGGGTTCCTGTCAAACGTATGGTTCGCTCTTCAGAGACCTCGGGCATCTCGTGCACCAAGCTATTTCGAATGCCATACGCTTTGCGGTTGTAGAGGCGCACTAGATATTCGCCACGATCCAGCCATCTGCCCATAAAATCACCGATCCGGTAGATAGAATAGGCAACCGATTGATCCATAAGCCCCGGTTTCAGTTCAAGAATACTCGCGGCCAACTCGTCGCTGACCACTTCGTCAGTATCAATAAGGAAGACCCAATCATGAACCGCGCGTTCTACTCCGAACTCCCTCTGTTTCGCATATCCGGGCCAAGGGTTGACGTATACACGACAATTCAAGCTTTCAGAAAGCTGTACTGTCCCGTCTTTGCTGCCTCCGTCAATCACAACCACCTCGTCGGCGAATAACCTGCAGGATTGTATGGCCTTAGATATTCGAACTTCGTCATCCTGAGCGATGATGACAGCCGATATTGGATAATTGCCTTGGCCGCCTACCACGCTTTTTACTGAATCCATGAAGGTTTCCTCCTTTATCTTTCGCATTATCCATTCATATCCATAGGTTTCTTGCGAATGTAAGAATTCATCGTCGTCTTCATCCACTGAATGTCCTCCCGGGTAATGAGCAGCCGCGGAAGTTTAACTTTTAAGGTGTACTTTATATTGAGAACAATGAAGAAAAATCGCAGGATTGCTGATGACAACATCGCTATCCCTGCTCCGAGTAAGCCAAATTTAGGGATGAGCAGGAACAACATTGGGATAACCAAAAGTAAGCCGAAACCTTGAAGCATCGAAACCACTTTTGGCTTGCCTAACGCCATAAATGCCTGCGCCAAAATGATCGTCCCTCCGCTAATGGTCACTTCAAGGAGCAATAAGCGAAACACGGTTAATGCCGCATTGAAGTCTTTGCCGTACATCAACGGAATTACTAAAGGGGCTAAGAGCATCAGGAATACTCCGCCAAGCATGGTGAAGGTCGTACTTATTCGGAAGGCTTTGAATGTTAACTCAACTGCCTGTTCTTTGGACAGCTCAGAAGCCTTAGGAAACAACACGATCGTAATTGAGCTTGAGAAAAAATTAACCATTCGTGATAGACTCACAGCCACTACATACAGCCCCAAATCAGCAGGTCTTAACAAACCGGCAATTACGATCTGATCGATATAGGTAGAGAAATTGCCAAGCAAGTCATTGCCGTAGGAACCAAGCCCGTAAGTAAACAATCTTTTTAAATTCTGATAGGCCCCTCTCATCTTCACCTTATAGGTACGAAGCAAGGAAATCGTCATTCCAATAAACAGCGGAGCTCCCGGAAGAAGATAGGCAACTGCAGTTGTAAATGGATTCATCTGATCCAGCGCGATCAATATCCCGATCATCGTCAGTGTAAGCAACGGCACTAGATAGCGAATCCAATTAAACCTCTTGTATTCGCCTCTGAATTGAAAAGCTGCATTGTTAATTTGAGAGATCACTATAATCGGACACAGAATCATAGACCACTGAGCAAAGGTCACGACCTCCGGACTGAAGGATTTCAGCCAATAAGGCAAGACCACGATACCTATAATCATCGCTATGACCCCAAAAATGGTACCGAGCAGCAATGCCATACGATAAAGCACTCCGGCATCCTCCGGATTTTTCTTAGCGTTATAGATGAGAGCTGAAGGAATGCCAAAGCTCATGCTAAACGCCAGAAACTGTGACCAGTTAATCATTGCCGTCTGTTCCCCACGACCTGTCGGTCCAAGATAACGTGCGGTCAGTACACCAGTTAACATGTTAATCAATAGGATCATGACACTGACAAACATAGTTTTTACGGCTGCCGAGCTGTTGTCCTTGCTCTTGGCGAACAGTCTAAAAGATGACCAGATTGTTCTAGCGGGGAGAGATTTTGCATTCAACTGCTGCATACGGTGTTCCCTTCCTTCTACTTTGAGTAATCTCCCTTGCGCTGAGGCCAAGACCGATCAGCATCCAGATTAAGTATCCCTTGAGTCCGGGAAACCCATTATCTGAAACTAGACTGACAATCGCACCGGTCCAAGTAGCTAACGCAAGTCGGGCGTAGGGCTGCAATTGGTCCCTGCTGATTACTCTAGCGAATATCTGTTTGACAACTGCGCCTAAAGCTCCGAAGAAGAAAACAGCACCCAGAACACCAAAGGTAAGCAGTAAAGCGATAACTCCGTTATCCATAATTCCGTACTCTCCAAGCTCGCCGTCATTACCAAGCTTAGTCCCTTGGCCTACACTACCAATTCCCTGACCTACTGGATTGGCGGCAACCATCGGCAGCATGTTTTGCCATAAGCTTAGCCGTTCATTATAAGAGTGATCTTCTTGAACAGAAGAAAGTGTCTCTACCCGAGCAACCAGTCCTTCGGCACCAGGCAATTTCGGCACAACCCAGAACAACGCAGCAGCCACAAAAACTAATTGGATCAAGGTTTTCCACTTTCCCTTAGAAGGAGAGGTTCCAATATACATGAGCAGCATCACCAGGAGTATCAGCCATGCCGCACGTACCAAAGTAGTCAGCAGGCAGATTACAACTAGCAGAACGCCGATCCAGCGCAATGTTCCCCGCCATTTTTTCTCCAGTATCATCGGAACTAAAGCAAACGCTAAGAAGGTTGCAGCCGGTCCGGGCGAATTCAGCGTAGAGAACACTCGGATTTCCAATGGATATGGATTTCCGATGGACATCATATCCGCATGTTTCATCCAGAACACATCCCAAGGTGGCACCGTCAAATACTGAACAATCCCGTAAATGGCAATTAGGACTGCAATATTGGCAAAAGCGGTAAGCAGTCGATCGATATCCTTCGGCTTGAACTTCGTGACGGCAAAGTACGGCAATAACAGCAGTGGCACAATATAATTCGCTAAGTCATAAACTGAGCCCATGCCATTCTTAGCCAAACCGATTAAAGCACCATAACCCAGCGCAACTGCGAACATTAACATGATCCGCGTGGAGGCTTTTTGAATATTATGAATCTCCTTCAGCAGCGGAATGATCAAGGTTACACCGGTTAACAAGGGAGCTAAGCTCAGCAAGGATACAGAGTGATACACTCCTTCTGACCAGTCAGCAATGCGGCGCAGCTCTGGAGCTACGGCCCAGATTAGCAAGGTATAAGCAACCAGCATTTTCGGTCTAAGTATGGCTAACAAGAAAGCTGGGAATAGGATGGCTGAGAGAATGGCTCCCTGCAGACTGTTCGATGAACTCAGCATCGCACTGGAGAAGCCGATGATCAGCGGAAGAGAGACACCTACAGCAGCAGTCCCCCCTATTAATCCAACTGTCTTGATGAACCTAAGTGATGGGGGCGTAAATACACTCATTCCAAGCCTCCTTCCTTCACCTTATCCCGCTTACGCAGTTCCTTAAGTAATAAAAGTAGAAATTGTGCATCGTCCACAAGATATCTTTTCCAGAGCCGGCCCGGCTCCTGGCTAAGCCGCCAGAACCATTCGAACCCTGTTTTTTGCATGAAGCTAGGCGCTCGTTTCACTGAGCCTGACAGAAAATCAAAGGTCGCTCCCACTCCGATCGATATCGGAGCTTGATAAGAGGTATAGTGGCGGTAAATCCACTTTTCCTGCTTAGGTGCTCCTACACCAACAAACACGATATCTGGCTGGCACTCTGTCAGCATTTCTATAATGCGTTCATTCTCCTCCTCATTGTGCTCGAATCCATAGGATGGAGAATAACAGCCAACCACATTTATTCCGGGATGTGCTGTTTTCAAATTCATCGCTGCCCGTTCCGCCACGCCTTCAGCTGAGCCTAAGAAGAACAGCCGGTACTTCCTTTGCTCAAAGGCGTTGCCCAATCGATTAAATAGATCCGCGCCGGATACCTTCTGCTTAAGCGGCTTGCCTAGCATTTTGGATGCCCAGATCAGTGGCATTCCGTCAGCAACAACTGCGCCTGCCTTCGAATATACCGTTTGAAATTCTTTATCCTTACGAAGCTTGATCACATGATCTACATTGCAAGTGAGGATATAAGACTGATTCCTCTCCTGAATGGTTTTATCAATGTAATCAAGCAAATCCATGAAATCATAGTTATCAAAATTGACATCGAACATATTCACTTGACTCATCGTATCACTTCTTTTTGTGGGGAATCGGTTGGCTGTGAAGATCGATACAGGCAGTTCAGGTACCAACAGAACGGAATAATAAATTGGACCGTCGACAGCGTGTTATCGGAGAATGAGTAGATTAAAAACGCTGCAATAAATAACAGATAATAAGGTTTGATCGGCGGAGCCAATGCTCTGTACACCAGAATAAATACAGCCAATAAAGAGAACATCAACAGAATAGCGCCAATATATCCCCCATCGAAGTAAAAGCGGATATACTCGTTGTGCGGAACTACAAAACCCTTATACAATGTTCCATCATTTGCTACCGTCACTGCTCCAAGCCCTCTACCAGACCAAGGAGAGTCCGCAGCCTTGTTTAAGAAATACTCCCATGCCTCTGACCTTCCTGATAAATCAACAGCCGTATCTGTCTGTCTCTCAAAGGAACGTTTCTCAAAATTATCGAGCTGCCAGAAAACGGCGACCATAATCAGGAAAAATGCACCCATCAACGGAATTAGCAGATAGGTTCTGCCCTTCAAATATTGGCGGAGAATATCATAGAAGTAATAGAGAACGGTAAGTCCAAGTGCCAATATAGGCCCTCTTGTTCCTGTTCCAATCAAGATAAAGAAATTTAGAACTAACATGATATAGAAAAAGCGTGCTTGCTGCGGATTCCGCTTCACCTCTATAAATGGAATCGCTACTCCCATAAAGGCCAGCATCGCTAAATGCGCAGGAATATTAGCCCCCTGAATCCGTACAGCGCCTGTATACTCGATGTTGAGAAAATTATGAACATGCGCAAGCTGCAGCAACAAACCAACCACTACACTAACAAGGGGAAGCATACAGATAATTTTGATTTGCAGCTCGGCTACATTCTTTTTCCAGTTGATTAATAAAAATACGAATGGAATGGATAGACCGATAAAAGCTTTAACTGCAATGGATGAGGTCATTTCCGGCAGCCAGATCGAAGACCCAAAGGTAATCACCAGCAGCGCTACCATTGCCCACAAGGGGTGACTCAGACGAAACCGCAAGCCATTGACCAGAATACAAGGAACAAGCAGCATCACGATAACCAATTTATAAAGGGACAGTATCTCCATTCCGAACATGCTGCCATCATATAAAAAGTTAATCGATATTGCCGTCGTGATTAGAACGAAATAACTGATCAGTTCAGGCCGTGAAATCGAGATTCCCAGCAAAATAATCAGAAGCACGGCAGCTATCGCAATCATCGGCTGGTAGATGACCGCCGTTCCAAAGAACAGGGCCGACATGAGATAGAGCATCCCGTATGGCAAAACATTTAATTTGGAGCCCCACTCAAAATTTGTCATGTTAATCCCTCACCCCGCTGCGGAATGCCTCTCCCGATTGAGAATCATATGAAGCGTTCCACGAATACTCTCCAGCCTGCATTTATTCAAAAGCCTTCTTCCTTTACTTCTTGAGAGGATAGAATCAGCCAGGATATACACGAGCTTAGCGGCTGTCTTTCCCACTAGAAGCAGCTTGCCTTTTAGTCCTTCGCTTTTCATAGCGTTAGAGATGCCTTGGCTATAATAGCGCCTCATAATCCAGTCTTCCGTCAAACGGGCCGCCGGCACGAAATGGTCAACCGCCATTTCCGGATGGTAGAGGATGGAATGCCCTTCTTTTTGAATCTGTCCGAATAACCAGGTCTCTTCACCAGAGAGCAGAGAATCACCCTTTCTTCCGAGATCTAGGGGAAAAAGACTGATGTCGAATACGAGCTTCCGCATCGCCATATTGGCCCCACAAGGATGAAGTTGCTTGGGATATTCCTTAATCCGGCTACCTAAATCAACAATCGTGTACGGAAGCTCAAAGGGTTTAATCAACCAGTCCGGACGTTTACTTTCAAATATCGGAGCGATTTTGCCTCCCATAGCCATGACCTCCGGTTTACTCTCGAAAGTACTGACAATCGTTGTTATCCAACGCTGGCAAGGTATCGCATCATCATCGAGAAAGGCAATCAGCGGCGATTTAGAAGCCAGAATTCCTGTATTTCTAGCCGCTGAAAGCCCCTGCATCGGCTCCATCATGTAGCGGATATCCACATCAGCTCCATGCTTTCCTATAAACTTTTTGACGCAAGCTTCAGTATCATCCTTGGAACAATTATCCACAACAATGATCTCCGCCTGCTCTAAGTGATCCAGCTTTAAAAGTGACTGAAGCGTCTTGATCAATAAAGGTGCTCTGTTGTAGGTACAGATGATAATGGAAAGCTTAGGAACGTCTCCGTATTCACGCATCGGCATTCACCTAATTTCCACATTATTAATAAGCATCTTTTGAACCGAGTAACATCAGTCCGGTTTTAGCAATGATTTTTAGATCCAGCATGGTGCTCCGAATATGGATGTAGGTTAAGTCCAGCTGTACCATTTCGTCGAAGCCGACACTGTTTCGGGCATTTACTTGCCAATATCCGGTACAACCTGGAGTAACCGTCAAACGCTGTTTGTCATAATCCGTATACTGAGCCACCTCTTCTGGCAGCGGAGGACGAGGACCGACCAGACTCATTTGACCTATCAGCACATTCCACAGCTGAGGTAGCTCATCGATGCTCGTCTTGCGCAGGAATCTCCCTATTTGTGTGATCCGCGGATCGTTCTTAATCTTGAACATGGCACCGCTCACTTCGTTATAGGCCATCAGGTTTTCTTTTAACTCCTCAGCGTTACTGACCATGGATCTGAACTTATACATCGGGAATTGCTTTTCATTCTTCCCAACCCGGTTTTGCCGAAAGAACACCTTTCCTTTCGGATCCTCCAGCTTGATCAGAATCGCCACGACAACAAATAATGGCATTAACACGAGAAGACCAAGAGCGGAAAAAAAGATATCGATCATCCGTTTCATTATCAAATAGGACTCTGCTTCTTTCCTTCTCTCATCGGTATGCAGCATGTAAAGTTTCGGCAGGACCGCCTCGTAGTCTTCCGGCAGTTTTTGCATGCTCATCCTCCTCATCTAAAATTTTGCGAACTCAACTTAACTACTCAAGCTGGTTTGTCCCATTTTATTCAGCCATTCCGCCATTGCATCCATCACCGGATAGCGCAAATCTTCGCTTTGCAGTGCAAATTCAAGTGTTGTCAAAATATATCCAAGCCGCTCGCCGACATCATATCTTGTTCCGTCAAAATTATAGGCATATACCCGTTCGCTCTGATTCAACTTCTGAATGGCATCTGTCAACTGGATCTCTCCGCCAGCGCCTTCTTCCATCAAATCGAGATACTTAAAGATCTTCGGCGTAAACACATACCGGCCCATGATCGCAAGATTGGAAGGTGCCGTACCTAGTGGCGGCTTCTCTACAAAATTGTTAACCCGATACAATTTACCGTCCTGCAAATCCGGTTCAATAATACCGTAACGATTCGTGAATTCATCAGGAATCTCTTGAACTCCGATAACCGAGTTTTGTGTTTCTTCATATTGATCGATCAGCTGCTTAAGGCAAGGTACGGCTCCTGTGACGATATCATCGCCTAACATGACACCGAATGGCTCATCTCCGATAAACCGTCTTGCACACCATACGGCATGCCCCAGACCCTTCGGTTCTTTCTGGCGGATATAGTGAATTTCTACCTTAGCTGAACGTTGAACCTCTTTAAGCAGATCCAGCTTTCCATCTTCCAGAAGCCTAGACTCCAGCTCAAACGCATTGTCAAAATGATCCTCAATGGCTCTTTTACCTTTACCAGTAACAATGATGATATCTTCAATACCGGAAGCAATAGCTTCCTCAACAATGTATTGAATGGTTGGTTTATTGATAATCGGAAGCATTTCTTTAGGCATGGCTTTCGTTGCAGGAAGAAAGCGCGTACCTAGTCCTGCCGCGGGTATGATTACTTTTTTTACCTTTTTCATCGCACTTTACCTCCTAAAAGTTTTGTGAGCATTAGCTTCAATGATTTGACTTCGAGCAAAACTTCCTTCGAAAGTATAAACATTTACTTCGCCTGGTTCATGGCAATTCCGATTAGATTAGAGCCGGTCTGTTCAAGCAGCGTCTTCGCTTTGCGAATCGATTCCCGTTTGGACTTTCCGTATCTGGCCACCAGAATCACGCCGTCCGCTTGAGGTGCCAATATACGAGCATCACTGAAATCGACTGCCGAAGGAGAATCCAGCAGGATCAGATCGTAGTTTTCTTTTAGTTCCTCAAGCAAAGCGGTCATTTTGGGGTTCCCCAGCAAATCCGGCGGACTAACATGAGTTTTTCCTGCCGGGATGACTGAAAGATTGGCTAAGTTTCCGAGGACTGCGATGTTATCTGCTTCCTCTTGCCCACTTAAATAAGCCGCAAGCCCGTCACTCCCCTCTACTTCAAACACGGTATGAAGACCGGGATGTCTCAGATTGCAGTCAACCACCGCTACCTTCTTGCCGTCCTGGACGAAAGAAACCGCGAGATTCGACAAGATTGTCGTCTTGCCTGCCCCAGCTTCTGCTGATGTAAAGAGCAGCACTTTTCCTCCGCCGCCCTGCGCTAGTTCAAGCTGACGTATATATGTGCGCAGTGATCGGAACGATTCGGAGATATGCGAGGATGGATTAACGTCTGTAACCAGACTCTTATTTAGCCGCAACATAAGCACCCTCCTTCACTCTGGTGTCGCCTGCCGCCTTACCCAAATCACGTTTGCGAATGGTTGCGATCGAAGCAATTACCGGTAGACCAAGGTCATATTCCGCTTCCTTTTCAGACCTTAATGTGCCGTTAAGTGTTTCCATCAGCAAAATAATTCCTAAGGCAGCCATAAGGGATACAACAAAGCTAATGATGAGATTCATCGCAAACCCGCCGTTCGAGGGCCCTGGAACATCAGTCGGATCGGCCGGTGTCAGCAAGGTAACATTGTCTACCCTCATCAGCGACGGCAATTCACGAATGAATGTCTGCGATACCGCATTTACGATCCCGGCAGCTTTGGTGTAGCTTTCATCCTGAACATTGAGGTTGATCACCTGACTCTTCTCTGAAGTTTTAATCTCAAGCTTCTGACTTAGTTCATCGGCCGTGAGACCAAACTCCGGGTGATTTTCTATTACGCTTTTCATGATGGTTGGTGATTTCATAATTTCCTTGTAACTCTCAATTAAATTCAGGCTAAAGCTCAAATCGTTAAGATTGTTGCTCTCGGGAGCTTTGGCAATGTTGTTGACAAGCAGCTGTCCGGAAGCGGAATAGACGGGTTCAACGAAGTTTTTGCTAACATAGTAAGTCGTAGCACAGGAGATCAAAACGAACACCATGATGAGCCAAAACCTTTTTTTAATCAGGTTAATGTAATCCAGAATCGTCTTTTCCACAGTAACCCTCCTTCCGCTAAAATTACATTCTGAAAGCATTCATGAAAGTTTCAGTTGTTGCTTTAATTCTATCAATCCACACCATTCGCCACATGGCTCATACCATCACTTTCCTCTTCACTTTGGAGTAAGACGTTATACCTCTTAAGAGGGGGATTAGGTATACTTTAGTGCCATATATAGGGCTGATTTAAGTTTTAACGCACAAAAAAACACGGACAACCTGTCCGTGTTCATGTACAATGCTTACGAATTATTTCAATTTTCACTCGTATGACATTTCATATTTGGTTAATCCGACAGCATTTGCATAAAGCGCTGCCTGTGTACGATCAGCCACCTGTAATTTTGCTAAAATCTGACTGACATGCTTTTTCACCGTAAATTCGCTAATGAAAAGACGTGAAGCAATTTCTCTGTTGCATGCGCCCTGTCCCAGCTCGATCAGGACTTCCTTTTCTTTGGGTGTCAATTCATCCGTTGGGCTGCTTCCACTCATGCGCATTTTATCTTCCATCAGACCAGGATCGTAATACTTTCTTCCCTTGTGCACCAATTGGATAGCAAACAGTAACTCCTCAGGCAACGCCTCTTTCAGTACATATCCATCTACCAGTACTTCTTCAGCCTTCAGGAAATCCTCTCTGCTCGCAGATGACGTCAACAAAATGAACTTACTAACGATACCACGAGCACGTGCTGTCTTAATGACATCCAATCCCGATTCATCTGCTAGCTTAAGATCAATCAATACGAGATCAGGCTGCGTCTCCTCAATCACAAGAAGCGCTTCTTGGCCATTCGTTGCCTCACCTGCAAACTGCACATTCGGCTGCATTGAAATGACAGATGCCAGTCCTCTTCTAACTAAAGGATGATCATCTACAATGACGATTTTCACAGAAACGACCTCCCGCCTAAAGTTTATGCATTCTTTAATTCAGCTACACCGACAGGAATCGAAATCATAATTCTTGTTCCTGTGCTCTCATTACTGGACAACTGAAAGTCGCCGCCGAGCGACTGGGTCAAATATTGCATATTCTTCATGCCAAGTCCGCTTACACTATCTTCAGATTCAATCCATAACAAATCAGTATCAAAACCAACACCATTATCACAAATCAATAATCGAATCCAAGTCGGCTTCAGAGACAGTTCTACCTCCACTCGACTGGCAGCGCCATGCCTGATGGCATTACCAGTGGCTTCGGAGATAATCCGAAAAAGCGCTTTGTGGTAAGGATAAGGGAGACTGAAATCATCGCCCGTTATTTTTAAATCAATATCAACATCATTTAACCTGGATAAGCTCTTCAAATGTGATCTTACCATGCCCAACCAAGTAGGACCGCCACTCTTCTTGGAGCTAAGACTGTAGATCGTGATCCGCAGTTCTTTAGCAACCTTTGTAGCAGAGTCATGAATAAGCTCAATTTGTTCTTCTAGCTCATGATCTGACATTCTCTTCCACGATTCCTTCAGCGAATGCGTCGCATACACAATACCAAAAAGGCTCTGCGATACACTGTCGTGCATTTCATCCGCAATCCGGTTCTGTTCGTTCGTGATGATCAACCGGTTCTCGATCACACCAAGCTCATGTCTTTCAAGAATATTCGCACTTAGCTCAGATAAGAATATCAATTGTTGAATATACCATCTGCGGCCTTCCAGCCCCTCTGTAGACTCCAGCTTGAGTCCAATCATCCCTACAAAACGGGTGCTCATCCGTACAGGCATCAGCAGGAAATCTCCTAATCCCGGCAGATTTCTAAAAATAGGCTCTCGCTGCAATCTCCATTCATGCTCATGTTTTCCCAGTTCTGAGAATAGGAACTGTTCCTCTTCCTGCTGCCAGCCGGTCTGCCTGCTCTGCGGAGCTGGTTCTCCGCTTTTCTTGGCGAACCAAAACAAAGCCTTATCCAGCTTCGTTAGCTTAACAACATAATCGGTGATCACTTGACCGATATTCATGAAATCATGTTGGCTTGAGGTTTCCACGATATGGTACAGGGATTTGATATGCTCCATCGTCTCTTTCGTGCGAGCATTCGATTCTTCACGTTGCCGCTTCATCCGATTAACGATCTGCATTATTATAACCGTAAGTACCAGTGTTAGAAACAGATTTCCATTTATAAATACAATTTCTAGAAAATTTCTGTTCGCAGAATTGATAAAAAAATAACAGAGCACCGCAAAAATACTGATGTAGCTTAAGAGCAACGACCATCCAAAATAAATGGACAATGAGCCTGCAGCAATCAATACAGGATTTAGCACATAAAGCCTAAAAGAGCTTTCGTACCCACCCGTAAACAAGGTCAATGCGATAATTCCCACCATCTCTATACTAACAGCCAGGACGAGAGTCTTCGGCCTGCTGCGTAGCCTTCGATAACAAAATGAGAACGTTTGTGCAAACATAACAAGTATAGCAATAATAAGTGATTTATAAATTATGGAAGGTCCCGTCTGATCTAGAAGATACATGAGTGATGTGAGGGACAATGAAAAATACCTGTAATACGCAATCAGTTTGTCTTCTGCAGTTGGTTTGATTTTCATCCCACCACCCTATTCTCCAGTTTTTTGGAAAATGCAAGATTGTACTGTGCTCGATAAAAGCATCATACATGAGAAAAATCACAATAACAAGTTGACATTTCCCATGTTTGCGCTTCCATTTGAAAAATAGTTACAAAAAATTTATTATTTTTTTAGTAGGTTTTATTACTAAAATTTGGAATTTTATCCACTATAGTTAATAAGAACTAACGTATTTATGTAATATTAATCCATAATTTTCAACATATCTTATAAAACGACAACAATTATACAAATTATAACAATTGCTGTTGGGACTCTAGTAGGATGATGTCGATTTAAATGTTATTCCGGCAAAGCTGGGGTGCGATCCCCATATATTTTTTAAATAAACGAGAAAAATAGAACGGATCATTATAATGAAGCATACTAGAAATTTCCTTAATTTGTAATGAGGTGTTGAAAAGCAACTTTTTGGCTTCTGCCATTTTTAGACGGTGAATATATTCATGAAGCGGGTATCCACTGCTGCGCCGAACAAGACGACGAAGTGTAGACATCGAAACATGATGTTTTGCCGCTATTTGTTCTAGGTCCATTTCACCATAAATGCATAAGTTCAGGTCTTCCCGAATCTGACGCATATAATCAGCGTGAGAATTCCAACTTTTTTCTTCTATTATAAAAGAACACTCCAGCAGCATTCTTTCGAGCAATAATGCTGCCCGATCCGCATCTACAGGTTCTCCGCTCTCCATCCGTTCCAGCACTTCTTCAAATAAGGTAGTAAGACCTACTATAGATTGGGCTTGAAAAACATTTCCCCCGGCTATGAGGCCCGATTCCAGCCATTCCGATACACGCGTGCCATTAAAGTTAATATAATACTCATCCCAGCTGCCTCCCGGTGGTGGACCAAAGTTATAACTGTAACCTGGGCGGAAAAAGTATAAGCTGCCTTCACGCACCTGCTGCTCTTTTCCCCCAATCTCCATGTAGGAGCCACTACCTGACACTATGTAAACAATGGCCCAGTGCTCAAAAACTACACCTGAACGGAATAACGTTCTTCCTGGCAGATGTCCTGCCTGTCCCACCCTTATATTCTTGAGCTTCAGCTTGGAGGATTCAACCTTGGGATCAATAATTCTTATTGGATATGGACTGATCATATAATCCATGTGCTTGGACATTATAGGCATTCCTCCCCTTGTTTAGTAGTGATAAGGTTATTGTGAAGATGATCATATTCTACATGAATAAGAGGTGTCCACGCTATGCTTAATCATTCTACACTACTGCTTTTCCCTAATCCGCGTGAAATCACATTGTCACAAGGCTCCTTCCATTTCCCAACAAGCGGAAGCATCGTGCTTCCTAATATGGAAGAACAATCTGCCATGCCAGCTGCACGAAAACTACAGGAAGTAATTGCACAAACATTGAATCTGCAGCTGACTTTATCCATTGGCTTACGTCCAACCGTTGTATCTGTCTGTAACTTTAACTATGTGCCATTATTGTCTGCACAGGCCTATGAGATTGTTGTCGAACAGAAGGGTATCGTTGTCTCCTATAGCTCTCCTGTAGGCGCTTTCTACGCAGCAGCAACCCTGAAACAAATCATAGAACAAAGTGGAAAATCTATACCTCAGTTGCATATTCGCGATGAACCTGATTTTGGAGCCAGAGGCCTGCTCATAGATATCAGCCGCAATAAAATCCCGAAGCAAGAAACCTTGTACCGGATCATTGACCTTATGGCTGATTTGAAGATGAATGAACTTCAGCTATATATAGAAGGTGCTCCGTTCGCTTATGAATCCTTCCCTCAAGTCTGGGAGCTTGAAACCCCAATTACCGGAGAGGAAATCCTGCTTCTGGATGCCTATTGCAAAGCACGTTATATAGAGCTTGTTCCCAATCAGAATAGCTTTGGGCATATGGAGGGCTGGCTTTCTCGTCCAGAATTCAACGCTTTAGCTGAAATTCCCGAAGGCTTTATGCTTCCGAAGAATTTGTATGCGCAGGACGTTTATCCAGAAGGCTTATTTATGCACCCTGGTACTTTTGATACCGAAGATCCTGCTGTACTACCTCTGCTAGACAAAATGTTTGACGATCTGCTGCCCTACTTTAGCTCCAATCAGTTTAATGTAGGCTGCGATGAGACCTATGAACTCGGCCTTGGTAAAAACAAAGTTCTGGCTGAAACACAAGGCAAAGGTCAACTCTATTTATCATTCCTGCAAAAAATTTATGAATTGGTTACAAAACGTGGCAAAACGATGCAATTCTGGGGCGATATCATTATCCAGCATCCCGAACTGATTCCTCAGCTTCCTAAGGATATTATTGCTATGGAATGGGGTTATAGCGCGGAGCATCCCTTCGAGTCCGATACGCTCAAATTCCGTGAAGCAGGTATTCCTTTTTATGTCTGCCCAGGCACCAGCTCATGGAACTCCATTACAGGACGCACGGACAATATGTTAGCCAATCTGCGCAGTGCAGCTATTCATGGCAAAAACAACGGCGCTATCGGTTATCTCATTACCGATTGGGGAGATTTTGGACACTGGCAGCATCTGCCGGTCAGCTATGCCGGCTTCGCCTACGGCGCAGCCCTATCCTGGAGTGTAGATCATAATCTGGAAGCAGATACTGCACAGTATTTAAATAGATTTATTTTTGCAGATCGTTCTGAGGGAATTGGCCAGCTGCTCCTGGATCTCGGCAATTACTATCAGCTTGAATCCAGTATCAACCGTTCGAATGATGCAGAAATGTCCCTGCTGCTGCGTACCCATCTGGACAATTTCCTAATCATAGAGAAGCTTACTGAGGAACACTTCAATCATCTCGAAGAATATCTGCTCTCCATTGAGGCGCGGCTATCGGGGCTAGATCTTCAATGCGAGGATGCTGCTCTTGTGCTGAAAGAATTGAGTAATGGCATCCATTTCGTGAAGCATGCTGTGCAGCTTGGCAGAATCAAGCTACAGTTGACATCAGCACCAGATTCGCTTGATCCTGCGCTGATTACGAAGCAAATCAATGATCTTGATGTACTCCTTCACCAATATCGTCTCTTGTGGACGGAACGCAACCGGCTCGGCGGCTTGGAGCAAAGTATCTCGAAACTTCAACGCCTGCGTAGTCAATATGAAGCATTAAAATCAGAGCTCTCCGCATCCGTAAGTTCCTAATCCCTCTTATTAAGATTCTCTATATAGCTGCTGTTGGGTAATCGAACGTTGAACTAACGTTTTCGGTTCGCCCAGCGCAGCTCTTCATATTGATTCTCAAGCATCTCCCGCTCACGTTGCTCGTGTTGTTCCCTGCCAATTCCCTCCTGCTGGCTTTCCTCATCCTCATAGATTCGCCATAGGTCAGAGAACAGATAGTCTTTGATTTCTACCACTTTTCCCTGCAGGATTCCGTTTATCCAAAAAAGTCCTGTGGAGGTACGCATAACCATGCGGCCATCCGGTGTTTCCGCCTTTTGACCCATTCGAATCGCCATAAGCATTTGGCCGAAAGTATACCATTCCATATTTGCTAATACCTCCTAAATTTTAGTTGTAATGGAATAAAGAGAAAGCTATAATCAGGGCAAAAGAACCATTTTCGTAAAAATTTTATAGGAGGGTTGTTATGGATTGGCTAAATGACTACGAAGATGAACTACGCTTGGTATTCCAAGAAAGCAGACGGATTATTTCCAAATTTCCAGAGCCTCTAAATCAACAAGGTATGTCCTATCTTGAGCATTTTAACGTATTTAACGCTGAAAGCCACAAAAACTACATATGTTATCTTTTACCCTTTTGGCTGCAGAAGGGATGCGGAATCTCTGCAGAGGTTACTCGCCAGATGTCGATGGGCAACGTCTTTTTTATGTTGTATTTCTTCATACAGGATGACCTGATGGACAGCCAAGAATCCTCCGCATACGAAAAATTGCCCTTGGCAAATTTGCTTTATGTCGAATTTTTAAATATCTACCGGATACTATTTCCGGAGCCATCCGCTTTCTGGATCTTATTTAATCGTTATATCATGGAGTGGGCAGATAGTGTTAGCAACGAAAATACCAGTGACTATTTTCTTAATGATCGGGTCAAAATTGCCTATAAAGCCAGTCCGCTCAAGCTATCCAGCACTGCTGCCCTTCTGATGTCTGGAAAGAGTGATTTAGTGCCGCAAGCTGAAGAGCTTATCCATTCGGTTTTGCTTACACTGCAAATGCTGGATGACTATGAGGACTGGAAAGAAGATTTATCCGCAGGCAACTATAATTGTCTTCTCTCCCTAACTCGCAAACATCTGCCAAACAGCAGTGCAGCTAAACTCACTTCGCAAGAGGTCGAATTTTATCTATTCACTGCAAATGGTCTACATACCTATACGCAATTAGCACACGACACACATAACAAAGTTACAGCTTCCGACCTTGATGCCCCTCATCTTATCGCGTTCCATTCCATGCTAGTAAGTAACTTACAGCAGATCTCTGATTCCATCGAAGCGGACAAGCAGCTCTTGCTAAACGGAGGATTATATCATTGGTTGTCAAAAAATGTCCATTAATTCTATTATTTTGTAATAAAAAGAATAGTATTAGTAGTTTTGCTATGTTATATTATTAAAGGTAAATATATACAATTTGGGAAGGGTGATTATTATGTCAGAAGCAATTCTTAGAAATCAAGTCATTCAAAAGGCATGGGAAGATCCAAGTTTCAAGAAAAGACTACTCTCAGACCCAAAAGCGGCTCTCCAAGAAGCACTAGGCGTAATCATTCCCGACAGCGTTACCTTGAAAGCCGTTGAAGAAGGCTCCAACGAATTCTATCTTGTAATTCCACCAAGTCCTACTTCCGATGTATTGAAGGCAACCGCAGCACCACGCGGTTCGTGGTAAGACAACAAGATTAACCCCCTAAGGAGTGAGAATCATCCGGAGCTTCTGCCAATGGCAGTATGGTGATGGATTCGGTTCCCACTCCTTTTTTGCTTGTGAATTTCACTTTACCTTGCATAGCTTCGATGATGCGGAAAGTGACCATTAATCCAAGACCAGTCCCTTTATTCTTTTTAGTGAAATAAGGCTCTCCCAATCGGTGCAGGACATCCGCGTCCATCCCTTCCCCGTTGTCTTTGATATGAATGATTACGTTCTCCTCTTCCGCATACACCGACATATAGATAAACCCTTCGTCACGGAAAGATTCAATGCTATTTTTGATAATGTTGATGAAGGCTTGCTTAAACTTTGAGGAATTCCCCTTCACCCATAATTCGCCCGATACATCGAGAATCATTTTCCCTCCATTTAAATGACAAAGCGGCTGCATAATACTCTCAATATGCTTAAATTCATTATACAAATTCAGACTGGAAATCGTCTCAAATTCCGGTTTTGCGAAGGTTAAGAAATCCGTAATGATCCCGGAAGCACGATCCAGCTCACTAAGGGCCATCGACATAAATATTTCCTCTTCACCAACGGATTTCTCGCTAAGCAGCTGAAGGAAACCCCTAGTTACCTGGAGTGGATTCCGCACTTCATGAGCAACAGATGCAGCAAGCTCGCTAATAATTTCCATTTTTTCTGAACGCTGCAATTCGTTGTTAAAACGCTCTAATTCTTTAGAATAGTTAACAACCTGTTGATGGCTATAGGCTAGTCTTCGCTCCAGAATTACGATCAAGGAGATTATGAAGGCAACAATGCCCCACTTCCACAAGAATAAATCATAGTTCCCCTTATGAATGTAATACCACAGTAACTCTGACACTACAGTAAATGCAGCCGTTCCAAAGCCAATGGCAAAAATGATAGCGTCCCTATTCCCTTTAAGCGAAAATATAATCACACATACGATCAGCAAGATGAACTGAAGGATGAGGATGAACCCGATAATAGTGGTGGATACAAAATAATAAAACTCAATATAGCTATTATTCGATAGAAAATTGATCAAAAGACATAGCAAACAAAATGAGGAGTAAATGACTTGAAATTGACGAAAACGACGGACGATCGCATATTTTCCACTGCCAAATATTTTTTCAAATAAAAGAGTAAGCGCCGGTAAAAGTGAGAATAAAGCCAAATCAAGAAATACATTACTAATCGCGCCTAAATCGCTGTAAAAGGTATAAATAAAAGGAGAATAGGTTATCGAGAGAATTCCGGTTGAACCTATTACAACGGCTAGTGAAGCCACACTGGAAAAATAGTCCCTATTAATGTATAGAGAGCTTATAAATAGAACGATAGCCACAAGAAAAAAAGCACAGCCCAAAATCACATCGCTGAGTCCATTTTTAATATAATCATTGATTAACAGGTTGTGTTCACCGATCACTACTTCATTTTTAATTCCGATTCTATCCTGCAGCGTTTCAGTCCAAATGTATAATGTTTTCCCACTATCGCTTTGACTCAAAGGCAACAACAAAGAATAGTTATCCTTAATATAATTACGATCTTCCTCGAAGATCAAACGGTCGTTCACATACACCTTCACATGAAGAGCATATAAAGTATCAATGTAGATTGAAGGGGAGATATAACTAAAGTTAGGTATGGAAATACGAGTCCAAGAAGTGGATACGCCTGATGGCAGATGTGGGATTTCCTTCGTAGCATTCACATTTATCCAATACTGCTGGTCATTATTCTGTGGAACCTCTATGCCGCTGTTTTCGGTTCCATCGCCCCATCTCATCTGCCAACTGGTAATTTCTTGGGATGGATATGGGGTCGCTGCTGATACAACAATTGAACTATATCCTATCAGAAGGAGAGTAAGAGCTATTGCTATATGTAGGACTTTAATCATCAAGCGCATATATGCACCTCAGAAGTAAGTATCAGAAACAATATTCTGTCTGTACTACTTCGCTCAGCCCCTCACTCTTTCCTTCTAAAAAACGGAATTATCATAAATTACTTCTAAATTCTTCTAAGTTCTGGTATTTTTACTATAATTTCAGTCCCTTCCCCTTTCTCACTGCGAAACTCAGTGCATCCCTCCATCGCCTCAATAATCCGAAAGGTTACCATCAGTCCAAGCCCCGTTCCTTTGGTCTTATTGGAGTAATATGGTTCCCCTAACCGAGCCAGCTCATTCCGGTTCATCCCTTCCCCATTATCATGAACACTGATTATTATATGTTTTCCAGCCTTCCAGGCTGTGACTTTAATCAGCCCATTGTCCTTTAAAGCTTCGATGCTATTTTTGAGAATGTTGATAAACGCTTGCTTGAACTTGGCAGATGATCCAGTAACGTAAAGTCCTGGCTGCAGATTAAGTTCAATGACGCCCCCTTGCAGATTCGCTAACGGAGAAAGAATACCCGTCACATGCCTCAACTCTTCGGACACATCAAGCTGCTCTACGGTTTCAAGTCCTGGTTTAGCGAAGGTTAGGAAGTCTGTAATAATGAGCGTAGCTCGATCCAGTTCTGTCACTGCCATTTGCAGATATTCCCGCTCCTTTTGATCTGAACGCTCCCCAAGAATCTGCAGAAACCCCCGGGTAACCTGCAATGGATTCCGTACTTCATGGGCAACCGAAGCTGCCAGCTCACTAATAATCTCCATCTTCTCCGAGCGCTGCAAATCATTATTGAACTTCTCAAGCTGATGGGAATATTCAATAAGCTGTTCATGGTTTCGAGTAAACCTTCTTCCCAGAATGACGATTAAGGCAATTACGAAAATCACCATTCCCCATTTCCACCAATATAATTGATAGGATTGCCCCGATGCATAGAACATGACCAGTTCACTAAGAGACATGAAAGCAAATATTGAGAACCCTGAAGTAAAAATAACAGCATCTACATTGCCACGATTCGCGTGTATAAACGCTAAGCTGATCAAAAGTATAATTTGTACAATCATAAGGATACCTAGCACACTCGTAGTCATCAATCGATAAAAGTCATCCACCTGGTAGGACAAAAGAATATTAATAACCATTAGGGAAAAACAAAATACAGAATAGACAATTTGA
Source organism: Paenibacillus sp. FSL E2-0190 (assembly GCF_037992965.1). Classification (NCBI taxonomy): domain Bacteria; kingdom Bacillati; phylum Bacillota; class Bacilli; order Caryophanales; family Paenibacillaceae; genus Paenibacillus; species Paenibacillus sp. FSL E2-0190. The sequence continues at coordinate 1,101,480 of NZ_CP150306.1, read as the reverse complement.
AACTTACGGAAACGTGTAACGATTCTCTTTTTCCCTGGACCAAATATTTTCTCAAAATAAAATGTAAAGGATGGCAAAAGCGTATATAAAGCTACATCAAAGAAAACAAGTACGATCTCTCCATAATCGCCGAGGATTGTCGGCAGGAACGATGAATACGTTACCACTAAGACGCCAATGGATAAAATAATCAGCACCAATAGATATCCGCCTGAAAAATAGCCTTTTCTCATGAATAGCGAGCAGATCAGCAGTACAATCGCAATAAAAATAAGCGTCGTTCCAATGATCAGATCCATTAAGCCCTGCTTTACATAAACAGATAACAGCTCATCGTATTGGCCTACTCTTATTTCGCCGTGGATCCCTAAGTCTTTGCTGCCACCATGGGTCCATAAATATAGCTGTTGTCCTCCAACACTTTTGGACAGAGGAATGAAAACCTTACTGCCATTGAAATTAAAATCTTTTCCGGAATCATATATTAATTCGTTATTTAAATAAGCCTTAACATTATTTCCATATACTTTATCTATGAATAACGCAGATTTATCACTAATTTGTGGTAAAGTAAACCGCAGCCAGGCTGAGGTTGCTCCACTTGGAGTCTCTGGGCTTTTCCCATGAGGCATAACACGAGTCCATTCTTCATCAAGAGCTGCCACAGCTTCTTCAATATGATCTATTTCTATACGTTCAAATTTAATCTCCCAATTGGGCAGCGTAGAGTCTGATGATTCAGCACTCACTATCGCCGTACCAAAAGGAACCATAGCGGTCAGCAGTAGAATTAATAAAAAAGCAGCCGCTATATTGAGCTTTGGCAACTTCATCGTAGCACCTCAGTAATTCATTAGTTGTTTAAACGTTCATATATGCTTCTTAATTTCGACAAGCTTCGCACTATCCCTGCCTATTCTTGTAAATTTTCTCGAAAAAGAACGTTTTTCATCGGCTTTTGCTTTCACCCATTTTTTACTAATCCAATATAGACATACCCATTTATTGGATCAGCGATTCGATCATGGTCAAACGGGTAAAGATAAACATAGGAAGTTCAAATTTTATCATAAAAAAGGAGTGAACGGCTATGGATAGTTCACCAAATAAAACTGAAGCTGACTTTGAATATGAACGTTATATACAAGCTGATATGGATGAAGAGGATATTGTTGATGATGACGCAGATCCTGTCTTGGTTGGCGATAAATACTTGGCAGCAGATATTGGTTTAAACTCACCTAAGGATGTAATCGAAAGAGATGAGTTGGTGGAATCCGATGCATATCTAGCCGCTGAAACCGCAGGATTAACCCTAGATGATACGGATTATACTAAGGATGAGGAACTCTTGGAGATGGAAGAAGAAGATCAGCCGCTGGAGGATGTTCCAGATGCAGACGATGTATATCCAAATTCCATTATTGACCCTGCCTCCCCGCCAGTGGATGTTATGCCGGGAACAGACGTTTTGAACGGTTCGCAGGGAGAATAGCAGCTTAATATGAATAAAGCCGCCGGGCTGTGAGCCCGGCGGCTTTATGTTGTTTCTTCTAAATAACGACATGCTCAATGAGGTAGCAGTTAGCTCTGCATCGTTGTTGGCTGTTCTGCGGGACGAGCAGCGGCGATTTGTGCTTCCAGCTTGCGGGTCTTAACCAATATCGCTGCTACCAGCAGCATCACTCCATTGATTACAAACACCCAGCGAATTGGAATAAACGCGCCCAATAAGCCGCCGATAATCGGTCCAGCCATCGTCGCAAGCTGAGATGCCGCCTGATTCAGGCCAAAGGCCCGTCCACGGAATCCCGGCTCAATTACTTGTACAATCATAGCATTCACTGATGGCAGCACACCTGCATAGAACAAGCCGTAAGCAAAGCGAAGGATAGCGAACTCTACATAGCCCGAAACAAAAAACTGCAGAATATTACCGATGCCGCCCCCGATCAGTCCAATAAATAAGATCATCCCAAAACCTTTTCGGCTGCCGAGTCTGCCCCACTGCGGAGCCATCAGCACCGTAGCAATCCCCACAGCGGAGAATACGATTCCCGAGCTTAGCGAGGCACTATTTTTGGAGATCCCCATGTCCAGTAGATAAATTGGGATTAACGGTTCCAGAATCATAACGGAGAAGGTACTGATTCCCGCCAGCGAGAGCAAAGTAATAAAAGCTCGGTTACTTCTCGCTTCCCTGATATCATCACTTACATGTGACCTTGGAGCCGAACGGTCGAAGTTCTCCTCTTTTGCAAAAAAAGTAGCAATGAGCGCTGAGATAAGTACAATACCCGCTGAGAATAAAAAAGCAATCCGGTTGCTGGTATAATAGCTCACTACACCGCCAATTAATGGCCCAATAATACTACCTGTCGCTCCGGCTGTAGACATAATACTTAAAGCGTACCCCGTCTTATGCTCAGGTGTATTGGTGGCTACCATTGCAATAGCTGCTGGAACAAAACCGGCAAGCAGTCCTTGCAGCACACGCACAATCAAAAAAACATAAGGATCATGTACAAAATAATTAATAAGGTATAAAGCTGCCAGACTAAAACCCGAGCGAATAAGCATCGGTTTCCGACCATACTTGTCGGCTAGCGAACCCCAATAGGGAGAGATTAAAGCGCTGGCAAGAAAGGTTATTCCAAAACTAACCCCTGACCAAATCTCCAAATGATTTGAAACCCCAAGTTCGTCGCTCAAAAAAATGGAAAGGAAGGGAATCGAGATCGAATAAGCTGTACTACAAAAGAAAACCCCTACCCAAAGCACGATCAAATTCCGCTTCCACGAAAAGAGCATCCTATGCACATCCTTTCTCGATGTTCTCTTTGGAAACATCCTACCATTGTAAACTTCTTTTTAAGATGTGCCAATCCCAGAAGTCATAACTGACCTTTGCATGTAATAGGACAAAGGAGGTATTATGGGAAGTACCTACGAGATTATTCAATAAAAAGGAGAGATTATTTAGTGAAGTCTACATCAACAAAATCCGCTATTCTTCTGATCATGTTATGCCTGGTCATGGTTATTGCGGCAGGTTGCGGTAACAAACCAAACAATAACAATGCAAGCAGTAATAATGGAAGCAGCGGATCAGCACCTGGGGAAGGTGCAGCCCCAACTGAAGGCGTTCCTTCAGCTACGGCAAGTCATCCCTTAGTAACCATTGAAATGGAAGACGGGGATATCATCCAAGCTGAGCTATACCCTGAGGTTGCCCCTAACACCGTAAACAATTTCATCTCACTTATTCAAAAAGGATTTTATGATAACACTATATTCCATAGAGTAATTCCTGACTTCATGATTCAAGGCGGCGACCCTGATGGCACAGGTATGGGAGGCCCGGGTTACAGTATCGCCGGAGAGTTCTCTGGCAACGGGTTCACCAATAACCTTCTGCATACAGAAGGTGTTCTATCCATGGCAAGATCACAGGCTCCTGACTCTGCCGGTTCCCAGTTCTTTATTATGGATGCAGCTTACCCTAGTCTAGATGGAAGCTACGCCGCTTTTGGTAAAGTAACTGAAGGTATCGAAGCTGTAAAAAGAATTGTGAGCCTGCCTCGTGACGGTTCTGATCGTCCAGATGAACCACCAGTCATGAAAAAGGTGACGGTCGACACCTTCGGCGTCACTTACCCAGAACCGCAAAAGGTTCAGTAATTAGGAATAAGCAGAAACCACGTTACCGTCCTCGAAAGAGAATAAACGTTTCTTGTAGAAATAAAAGAGCATAAAAAACTCGGCAGTCCCTCCGAAGTTGTAATCGGATGGAGCTTGCCGAGTTTTTTTACAGCTTATCCCCGCAGCGATCTTCTGCTAAGTGCATGTTGACCATTACGCAGGAAGGTGCTGCGGCTATTTCTTAATAGCGCTATCCGGTCCTCTGCAAGCTGGTTCGCAGCGGCATAAGTAGGTATTCCGTTCAAACGGGAAATTTCCATTACGCGGGTAATATTGTCGTAAATCTTCGCCACCTGCTTAAAGGCACGTTCCTTATTATAGCCGTTCAGCTCGTCCGCAATATTAATGACGCCACCTGCATTAATCACGTAATCTGGAGCATATACAATCCCCATCTCATGAAGTGCATCACCATGCGAGGAATCCTTCAGCTGATTATTAGCAGCTCCTGCAATCACTTTCGCCTTGATTACCCGTAAGGATTCATTGTTAATTGTCGCTCCAAGAGCGCAAGGAGCATAAATATCACAATCTACACTGATGATATCGCCTGGATCTACAGCCTTGGCGCCATAGGCCTCTACTGCACGTTGAACGGCTGGTTTATGGATGTCCGTTACGATAAGCTGTGCTCCTTCTTCATGAAGATGTTTGCACAGTGTAAAGGCCACGTTCCCCACGCCTTGAACAGCTACTGTCTTCCCTTCAAGCGAATCACTGCCAAAGGCGGCTTTAGCGGCTGCCTTCATTCCTTGGTAAACACCGTAAGCCGTTGCTGGTGACGGATTGCCCGAAGAACCGTACGTAGGTGAGGTGCCAGTAACATAATCTGTCTCTTGATAAATAATGTTCATGTCCTCTTCCGTAGTCCCTACATCTTCAGCAGTTATGTACCGTCCATTTAAACCTTGTATGTATCTTCCGAAAGCACGGAACATGGCTTCATTTTTATCCTTCTTGGGATCTCCAATGATTACTGTTTTCCCACCACCCAAATTCAGGCCGGATACTGCATTTTTATAGGTCATCCCTTTTGCTAATCGAAGCGCATCAACAATAGCTTCCTCTTCCGTAGCATAGGTCCACATCCGTGTTCCACCCAGTGCTGGTCCTAGTGTCGTGTCATGAATCGCGATGATCGCCTTTAATCCCGATGCCTTATCCTGACAAAATAATAATTCCTCGTAGTCGTCCCGTTCCAATGCTGCAAACAATTCCATTTCCAATATCCCCTATCCCTTTGTCATATTCCTCATGCTGGTTCAAAGTTCATGCAATTGGAAGAGGATCAGTTGGATCCCCTCCCAAAATATTGTAGCAGAATACGCCGTAAAACAAAAAGAACTCATGTCACCATCTTAACTACTGATGGGGCATGAGCTCTTTTTATCCAATCTACTCTCATAGACAGGATTTCTATTGTACAAAATACAACGCAACTGTCAAAATGCTTTACAGTTTAGCAATTGTCTCTGTAAGTACCGGTACGATTTGCGATTTACGGGATACTACACCCTTAAGAAGTGCTTTATTGTCATCAAGCTTCACGTTGTACGCCTGTTCTACTGCACCTGCAACACGGCCCAGAGCCAGACCCACCGAATCGTTGTTGAGGATATCAGTAACTACGAACAGGAACAGATCCAATTCTTTTTCAGCAATAATGGAAGTCAGTGCAGTTTCCAGTTCAGCCTGCTTGGAGAGTACATCATTAACGTCGACCGCGTTCACTTGGGCGATTTCTACTTTGTATTCACCCATTTTGAATTCCTTAGCATCCAAGGAGATCAGTTGAGCGATACTCTTGTCGCTAAGATCAGCACCAGCCTTCAGCATATCAAGGCCGTAGCTTTCTGCATTTACACCAGCGATTTCAGCCAATTCGCGTGCTGCAGCTACATCTTCAGCGGTGCAGGTTGGAGATTTAAACAGTAAGGAATCAGAAATGATTGCAGACAACATCAATCCGGCGATGTCTTTAGGGATAGCTACACCGTTTTCTTTATACATTTTATTAAGAATAGTAGCAGTACAGCCTACTGGCTCAGCACGGTAGTATAACGGATGTGCAGTCTCAAAATTAGCGATCCGGTGATGGTCGATAACTTCAATTACACGCACTCGATCAATGTCATTCGCACTTTGCTGGCGTTCATTATGGTCAACAAGAATAACCTGATTAGCTTCTCCAGCTACGTTCTCTACCAGACGAGGAGCCTCTACTCCGAAATGATCAAGCGCAAATTGCGTTTCACCACTAACGTCTCCCAGGCGAACTGGCTCAGCATCCCAGCCTAATTCTTTTTTGAGTGCTGCATAAGCAATTGCCGAACAAATAGTATCCGTGTCCGGATTTTTGTGTCCAAAGACCAATGTTTTTTCCATTTCCAATCTCCTTACTATGTTTTAGTGAGATTAATATACCATACATTGATAGCGGCTTCCAGATTGTGCGTGCTGAAAAAATGCTTTAGCCTCTCCCACCTACGGTTGTTCACGTCTGTTCTTTGGAAGCGGATCTGGTTTGGACTCACCATGCAGCGGTTCATTATCGGAGAAAAGATCGGGATTCTCTTTTAGCATCAGGCTTAAAATATCCGTCGTTTCTACTGTTCCACACACTCTAACTAGTGCATCCCCGAAGTTCCCCTTACGCATGGCACCGCCTTCCTCAAGCTCGCGTTCCACTTTCCAAAAATGCTCCGACCAAGAGAGACCACAATGTCTGCGAGAAGGCACCATGATTTCATCGCCACCCGGCGTCACCGTATATAATTCCTCATGACTATCCGTCATTCTGCCCGGAATATCCACCCACTCTTCAATACCGTGAATGAACGTATTCCGCCGCAGATCGACGCCCAGCAGTACTATTTCCGCCTTCCGATCAAGCAGCTTGCCCCACACTGAACCACGGGCGCATGGCGTATCCCAACGTTCATCCCCTGCAGTAAACGCCTCAGCATCAACACCCAAAGCCGCTACAGAGTGAGTCGGATGCCAAGAGCGGACAACACTTGGACGTTTTCTGAACAGCTCCGGTAATATCCCTACACAAGATGGGGAATCTTGAACAAAGAAGCGCGGATTATCCGCATTAATATAAGCCCATGTATGCGTTGGCAAAACAAGCAACCCATCCTTCATATATTCACTGAGTGCATCCAGCACCGTGTTCGCGCCTCCTTCTACTTCGCCAACACTTTTTAACGAGGAATGAACTAGAATGGTCCCCCGTGGATCAATCCCTAACTCCTGTAATTGTTTCATCAAGCTTGTTGTTGTGTGCACTATACTCTCTCCTTATGTATGAATTAAATTTCATGAAACATTAATATCCACTTGCAAAAGTTTCTTATTACTATTAAAATTATAGTAACTTAATAATATTCACCAAAGATTCTATCGATATATTAAAAATAAATTAAAATAATCCACAAACCCAAAGCATTTACAAGGAGGTAACTACCATGAGTTTAACGTTAAAAGGACTTCACCATGTCTCAGCTATTACAGGCAAAGCACAGGAGAACTTTAAGTTCTATACAGAGGTACTCGGACTGCGTCTCATTAAAAAAACAGTAAATCAGGATGATATTTCAGTGTACCATTTATTCTATGGAGATGAGAAGGGTAATCCCGGAACCGAATTAACCTTTTTCGAGCTTCCGATGGCAGGCCGCAACCGTGAGGGCAATAACAGCATCTCCGCGCTCTCCCTTCGAGTGCCAAGCGATGCCGCACTTACCTACTGGGAGCAACGCTTCACCGAGCTTAACGTGGAGCATGGGACGATACAGGAACTTGGTGGACGCCAGACTTTATCCTTCCGCGATCACGAGAGCCAACGTTTCATTCTCGTATCCGACGAAAATGATAACGGTGTTGCCGGCGGTACTCCTTGGGCTAAAAGCCCAGTACCTGCCCAATATGGCATTGTAGGCTTAGGACCCGCACATCTCACAGTAGAAAGTGCAGAACATACAGCGGTAGTGCTGGAGCAGTTGCTCGGCTTCCGCCGTATAGGAACCTACCCTTCAACAGTTGCCGGTCAGCCAGATGTGCTCGTATTCGAGACTGGTGAAGGCGGATCAGGTGCTGAGGTTCATCTGGAGGAACGCAATGATCTGGAGCAAGAGCATTTGGGACGTGGCGGGGTACATCACGTCGCATTCCGCGTAGATAATGAAGACGAATTGAAGCAATGGATCGAACACATCCGCCAGGCACAGCTTCCTAATTCCGGTTTCGTCGACCGCTTCTACTTCCGTTCCCTCTATTTCCGCGAGCCTAACGGCATCCTTTTTGAGTTGGCTACAGACGGACCAGGCTTTGCTACAGATGAGCCTATGGAAAGTTTAGGTGAATCCCTTGCGCTGCCGCCATTTCTGGAATCGAAACGCCAGCAAATCGAGGCTTATCTGAAGCCGCTGGATACTCGGCAATAAACCTCTTCAGGTTACTAAATAAAAGGTGTGAGCCGCTTATGCGCTCACACCTTATTTTTTTATTGAAGGTTAGTAGCTTTCCCTACAATATCTAGTAGCTCCGACAGGTTTCGGATTTCGTATTTTGGCTGAACGCCGGACTCATTAATCTTCCCTAGCGGGTTAAACCAGCAGGTATCAATCCCATAATTAATTCCGCCTTGAATATCAGAGGTTAAGGAGTCACCCACAATCAATACTTTTTCCTTATCCTCAATCCCCAATTTGGCAAAAGCATAATCAAAAATCCCCGTCTCTGGCTTCTGACATCCTGCCTCCTCTGAGATAATGATCTGCTCAAATGTATCACTCAGCAGCGAGCCTTGGATTCTGGAAGTTTGCACATCCTTGATTCCATTCGTGATAATCGCCAGGCGGCAATCTGCAAGCTCTCCGCATAGCTCGATTGCTCCCTGCATCAGAAAGGTTCCTTCGCCTAAGAAACGTAGATAGGCCTCACTGAATGTTTCAGGATCAAGCTCAAGCGCATGTGCAGCAAACAACTGATTAAACCGCTCTACCCGCAACGCCGCAGATGAAATCCTTCCTTGTTCTAGATCCCTCCACAATGCGTGGTTAATCTCTTGATAACTGGCAGCATAATCTGCTGCACCTGTGGGCATCCCAAAGTGTAGAAAGGCATTAGACAACGCGTGACTTTCTGCCATTCCATAATCAAACAACGTATCGTCGGCATCAAATAAAATAACATCGTATTTCATAAATATCCCCCAAAGGCTTTTCTCAACAAGGTACTACAGCGTTGCTGGCAAGTCAACTTCACACCCCTCACGACAAAATTTTACTTTTTTAAGGTAGATTTAATCGATCTGTGGTATTTTAAAAAGAAAACGGTGGTGAGCGTCATTTTATACGTTTTATCATTTCTAATGTCATTTCTTATCGTCTACTTTCTAATTCCGCCGCTCGGCAAGCTTGCTTTTCGGCTTGATTTTGTGGACAAGCCTCGGCAGGACGTTGAGCGTAAAATTCATAGAGAGCCCATTCCGCTAACGGCCAGCTACGCCATATTCATCGGATTTTTTATCACTTATCTGGTGTTCGCGCGTGATTTCTCCATGGAGACTGTCGCATTATTTGTAGGTGGCGTACTATTGCTGACCATAGGCACGGTGGATGATTGGTACAAAACGAAAGGCAAAGATTTCCCAGCTCTGCCCAAGTTAATTGTACAAGTTAGCGCAGCGATCCTGGTTTATGTTTCTGGCAACGCCTTTACCGGATTCTACAATCCATTCTCAGGCGATTATATCGTTTTGCCTGTCATTCTATCGTTTCTGCTGACGATTATCTGGATCTTCGGTGTAACCACAGTTATTAATTTCTCGGATGGCATGGACGGTCTGGCTGGTGCCTTGACGGCCATTTCGGCGATTACGTTATTTGTTGTCGCACTGGCAAAAGGGCAATCCTCATCTGCCATTATGGCAATTTCACTGATTGGCGTTACGCTTGCTTATCTGCGCTACAATAAGCCGCCCGCCAAAATCTTTATGGGCGACGCCGGGGCAACCTTTCTCGGCTTCATCCTAGCGGTAATTGCACTCGACGGAGCGTTCAAGCAAGCCACCGTCCTGTCGCTGTTCATTCCGATTCTGGCGCTGGGCGTACCGATCTTCGACAACATTTTTGTCGTAGTCAAACGTTTCATCCAAGGCAAGTCCATTTATCAAGCCGATGCCACCCAGGCTCATTACCGCCTGCTTCGGGCAGGCCTGAACCAGAAGCAGGTCGTTGCCGTGCTTTGCCTGATTAGTGTTTGCCTATCCTTATCCTCTATCATTCTGCTGCTGATTGAGACCTAATGTATTAGGGACTAAGGGCATGTCTCATATACTGAGACTGCCCTTTGAAGTTATAAAAGGAGCAAGATTCCGATATGGAATCTTGCTCCTTTTATATTTGAGGGTAGCGAGAGATAGCTAAATGCGAGAGTTTGCCAGAGCTTGCGGGATCTGCGGGATCTGCGGGATCTGCAGGATCTGCGGGATCTACGGGATCCACAGCGATCCACAGTGATTCACAGCGAACTCTCCAGCCTTTATCCTTACGGACTCAGGCGCCGTTATTTGTAGATTTTCGGCCATTTAGTGGTGTTTTCGGACTCCAAAGACACTATCACACCAAATCGGACGCATTTTCAGTCAATTTCCACCCAATAGCTGCATTGGAGTCCGATAGCACGCAAATTAGAGTGATTTGTTACTTTTAACGACTCCTGTGTCCTTTAGCACCCTACCTCCGAATACATCAATCACCCATCGTTCTCTTGCGTAAACTCGGCTAATCTGCGATAAATCCCAACTATCTCTTCCATCGGCATTCTAACTAATCCGCTAGAAGAGGGTGCAACAAATTCACGGACACCATCTACCTTTGGAGGCACGTCCCCTTGAAATCCCCAGTTAGCTTTTGTTCTGCGGCTAAACTCTGTATACACACCCTTACCTACAAAACAGGCGACTTGAGGCCGATATTTCTCCAGCTTGGAGCGAAGCATTTCCCGACCCTCCTGGTATTCTTCACGAGTAATATCGTCGATTCCCCGTGTGGGACGGGCAACAATATTTGTAAACCCATAGCCCAGCTTAAGCAAGTCCCCATCCTCAGACGCATCATACAACCGGGGAGTAAGTCCAGACTGATGTAATATTCTCCAGAAATTATTCCGCGGATTCGCGTAATGATGTCCTACCTCGCCAGAACGGATACTAGGATTGAACCCAATAAATACAATCTGTAATCCGTGATCTAAGTGATCTGGAATTTCATCCATGTTATTATGCCTCCTAACCAAACGTCGATCTAGTTCAACTTACGGGGTATACACCTTAAGACAGGACGGCGGTATATGACCTGCCAACCATACCTTATTACCCGCCTTATAAAAGGTTACACCCATTTGACCCGCTCTAATCGTATCAACGGTTAACAATATCAATTTCCCTCTGCGACTTCCGGCTAAACTGGCAAAATGAGTCCCTTCAGACAAATGAACATACTGCCGTCCCATCGATTGGAGCCCCTCCTCCAAAATCACAGAAAGCACACCAGAATGAGTTCCGTGAAAAAGTATAGCAGGCGGAGTCCCCGGCCCATAAGTGATTTTTGTATGGCTATGCCCGTACCGGGCTTTGATCCGGTCGTCAATGATTTCCAATCGTTGCTTGTCACAATCTGCGACCACTTGCCGAATATCTCCCACAGTCACCTCTGACCATCTAGGAGTGCTTACAATAACAGACAGTAAATCATCCAACCTACAGGAACCATCCTCTGGATCCAAAATAAGACCATATTGCTCCGGGGTATGCCGAAGCAGCTTAGTCATAAATTTACTTAACGACACTTCCGCTGTATTGCTTAACATTATATTTTCACCTCAATTTTTCCTATTTATATTATTCTACAGTAAAGGATCTCTTCGAAGCAGATTCCAGAGGCATTACAGCAATCACACATCCATGTATTACCTCTTACTATGCAAAAAAGACCATGGACTCTATCGTCCATGGTCGGGCTTCACCTAAATACAAAACTCCTTACCAGTTAATACAGCGATGTTATTTTACCGGAACGAATATACTGGTTCAGAGGCTGATCTAAAAGTTCCATTTCATCCTTCTCCTATCTCCAAAAGCATAATCCACTATCCAGTTTATGTCAACCAGTAGTCTTTTATCTGTAATCTTTTACTTACCTTATTCTAAACTTATTCTTAACTTATTCTTAACTTATTTCAGCAATGCTTTCAATTCAGGCGTCATATCCGATTCTTTTAACATTACGAAATCGCTATAACCCTCTTTGTACATCAACTTCACAATGTAGTTGCCATTCTCAACACCATAATGGAAATGATGGTCCAAAATATCTGTTAATAATGTCTTATCCTTCGTAACAGCCGTACGATTCTTTTCGCGTGCAAGCGCTACTCTTTGTTCAGGACTAGTAGGGTTCTTAGGTGTTTGCTCGTCCATATAATCATCTTTTATAATCTCTGCCGATTGGATATCTTCAGCTGTTATTCGTATTTTATCGGCATAACCTTTTTCGTTCATCCACTTTTCAAGCTCATGGAAAGAAGATTTCCATGGATAATTATAACCATAACTTGAAGAAACTTGATTGCTGTCCTCTTTTGCCTTTACCTCTGTTTGGATATTAGCCACATCAGGTATTCCATCCTTATCTATCTGTACTTCGTAGGACATATTCAAAATTTCGCGTTTGATAATCTCCTTTAGCTCTAAAATTTCCCCAGGATCAGAGATCGCTACTTTTTTATTCCTGTTAGTAACCCACATATAATCCAGGTCTTTGTCTAAGAGAGCTAAATTATACTTTTCATACTTGTAAGCTTCGGTATCCTTAACCGCCTTGAGCTCTGATTCAAACCCCTTATTAGGGATCCAGTATTCCCTCACTAGCTTGTGACCATTCTCCAATTGATAAGCCAGAGTAAAATATTCATAAACGTATTGTTGTGAGGTAAGTTCTGGACGTACCGCAACTACCGCTTGATGGAGTTTACGGACAGCTTCTATATAATCTTTATCATCGGAAAAAGGGTTCTGCCCCATGTAGGGTGTAGTGTACAAATCATCCGTTGGGGCATACAACCGGTAGTTAGCTCCCATATATACACCGCTAATCTTATCACCGGAAGGCACTCTAGCTTCATACCCCGTAACACTTGATACTGGGATATACAGAAATAACCCTATCATTACCGCATAAACTGCAAACTCAGCTACCATTTTACGCGTCATAATCTGCCATGTTTTCCGAACAATCATTTCTGCGGCGACATAACCAATAATGGCTCCGATGGCATATCCACCAATCACCCAGCCCATTTGCTGTTGCTTCATTTGCGCAAAATAATTACCGACAATAAGCATGGCACATAACATAACCCCTGCTTTAAACAGTGGGTTGAAATATCCAAAGGCAATAGCCTGACCCGCTTTTTCCGTATTACGTTTACGGTATAACAGGTACGACAACCCGATAAATAGAAGTGCCAATACCCCATAAATCCATAATTCTGTATTGGTGAAGGGTTTGCCGGTAAAATAATACACGATATGAACAAAAGGAGACCATATCTGCGAAATAGAATCACGCAAGTTAGAGTTTGCATTTGCATATCCATAAAGATACATAGCTAAATGGCTGTGGATTAATGAGATCAGTACAGCAGGAAGAATAAGCAAAATATAAATGATAATTCCCTGAAGAATAGATTGGCCCGTACATATTCCCACAAAAACACTAAAGCAAAAGAGGAACAAAGTCAGAATACTAACTGTAATACACCATTGCCAAATATCTGCGCCTTGAAAAATATAAAAATTACCACTCCACGGCTTAACAACGGCAACCACCCCAGCAGTTAACCAAACAGGCAGCAATAGTAAGGTAAGTCCACTCGTCAGATGAGCTGTAAATATATGCTCTCTGCGTAAAGGCAGGCTATGCCAAAGATCTGCGGGTGATTTTGCCTGAAGGTATCGGAATAAGAATAGTCCTGCGGCAACTGGGATCGTAATGATAAACAAGGCTTGCACACTACCAGCTATGCGAAATAAATGATCAACTTCCTGCGGTTTTGCATCCGGATTGCTGCTCATGAAGAGCTGTAATGGAAGTGCAAATAATAAGCCGAGTGCATATATAATCCCTATCCAGCCATGCTGGCGGAAGTTCTGGCGAAAAATACTGCTATTAAAGTAGTAATGGCTGCGCATCATATCCGACATCCCCCATTTCATAAATAAAGATCTCTTCTAACGTTAATGGAAGCAAATCGAATACGTATGGCTCGTACACCTGAAAAGCCGCTTTGATCCGTTCACGATCCCCTTTTACAATATATAGGTTCACACTTCCCCGGCGCTCTTGATGCAGAACTTGTAACTTGGCAGCTAACGGAATCTCATGCCGTTCATCTCGGAACGCCACTTGAATCTTATGTGTATCCGCCTTAAGATCATCCAGATCCTTCTCAATCAACATCTTCCCACCATGCATAATCCCGACATGATCGCACAGATCTTCAATCTCACGAAGGTTATGGGAAGAAATGATTACCGTCAACTCGCGTTCAGCAACCTCCTGAAATAGCAGGTTTTTGATCTGACGCCGCATCACCGGATCTAATCCGTCAATCGGTTCATCCATAATCAGCACATCCGGCATACAGCTTAAACATAACCAAAATGACGCTTGCCGCTGCATCCCTTTGGAGAAACGACTGAGTTTGCGTTTTTTATCGAGCTGAAATACGGTTCCCAAATCTTCAAAACGCTTCTGATTCCAGCTCGGATAAATCGAGCGATAGAAGGCTGCCATTTGCAGCATGGTGGATTGTGGGAAAAAGTAAGGAGCATCTGGCATAAAAATAACCCGTTGCTTAGTCGTCGGGTGTTCGAAAACCGCTTCACCATCCACCCGCACGGTCCCCTTATCTGGAGAGTAGATGCCCGCCAATGTTTTGAGCAGCGTTGTTTTGCCCGCGCCATTAGAGCCGAGCAGCCCATAAATTGTTCCTTTATGTACCGTTAAAGAGATATCGTCGACTGCCTTCTCGCCTTGAAATAACTTGCTGACTCCCCGAATCTCAATCATCACTCTTCCCTCCTTCTCTTTGCTTCTCCACTTGTTGGTACAAAGAACTAATCTCAGCTGCGGTGAACCCAAGGTATACCGCCTCCGCCATCAGCCTCAGCAACTCGTTCCGGACTTCCGCTTTTTTGATCGCATTTTGTTCTTTTTTCACTGGGGCTACAAAACTTCCTTTCCCCTGTAATGAATAGATATATCCCTCACGTTCCAATTCACGGTAAGCCTTCTGAATCGTATTGGGATTCACGGTTAGCTGCTGGGATAACGTCCTTACAGAAGGTAGCTGTTCATCCGTCTGCAAAATACCATGCAGAATCATCTCCTTGACCTTATCGGTCAGCTGCTCATAAATCGGCTTCCGACTACGAACGTCCAGTTCGAACATAACCTTCCTCCTTCCACTATCTTGCATTAAATCCATTATGATGTGTACTAACTGTACTACTATTATTAATACAGTTTTATTTATATGTCAACAAAAAAATCCCCAAGATTTTCCTTCGGGATTTATCTATTCCTTGCTATTAATCAAAATTACGTCCGATCGCGCCGAGCCAATCTCGTCCACAGTAGTTTTAGGACCCTGATGACGCTAATTTCTGCTTATAAGGTCATCTGAGTCCGATTGCGCCAAGCTAGCCTTGTCTCCCGGGGCTTTCGGACCCAGATGACGCTATTCGCACATTTTCCGCCTTTTGAGCGAAGTTTCGGACTCCACTGCAGCTATTGTCTAGAAAGACGCTCATTTCGGGCGTTTTTCACACCAATAGCGACTTTGGGGTCCGTTACCACTCCAAATGCCGCTAATTCATGCTTTTAAGCTCATCTGAGTCCGATCGCGCCGAGCCAATCTCGTCCACAGTAGTTTTAGGACCCTGATGACGCTGTTTCCCGCTTTTAAGCTCCTCTGAGTCCGATCGCACCGAGCCAACCTCATCCCCCGTAGCTTTCGGACTCAAATGACGCTATTCGCACATTTTCCGCCTTTTGAGCGAAGTTTCGGACTCCACTGCAGCTATTGCCCAAAAAGACGCTCATTTCGGGCGCTTTTTACACCAATAGCGGCTTTGGGGTCCGTTACAACTCCAAAAGCCGCTGTTTCCCGCTTTTAAGGTCATCTGAGTCCGATCGCGCCAAGCCACCCTTGTCTCCCGGGGCTTTCGGACCCAGATGACGCTATTCGCACATTTTTCGCCTATTGAGCGAAGTTCCGGACTCCAGTGCAGCTATTGCCTAGAAAGATGCTCATTTTGGGCATTTTTCACACCAATAGTGGCTATGGGGTCCCTTAGAATTCCAGATACCGTTGATTCCAGCTTTTAAGGTCACCTGAGTCCGTCGCACCGAGCCAACCTCATCCCCCGTAGCTTTCGGACCCAGATACCACTATTCGCACATTTTTCGCCTATTGAGCGAAGTTCCGGACTCCAGTGCAGCTATTGCCTAAAAAGACGCACATTTCCGGGCATCCGCTACAATAAACCTCCTAAATAAACGCAAAAAAAGAGACGTCCCTAAGCCATTTTGGCTTTAGAGACGTCCCTTTGAGTATTAGTGTCTGTAATTAAGCATACCAGCCCCATACGAAGATGAAGAGCGTACCGAATATCGTAACTAGACCAACGAATAAGGCATAGGCGATATTGATGTAAAGTTCTTTCTTGGTATCTGCTGATTCACCAATATGCATGAACAGGAAGAGCTGCAAGGAAGCCTGAATGAGGGCTGTAACAAGCAGGATAGCCATGTTCGCAGTGTTGGATAGATCAAGGTAGATTACAGCAAGTGCAGCCACAGAAAGGACAAGAGAGGCTAAGAAACCCATCACATGGCGAATTGGAAACAATTGCTTCATCATGCTACATCAGTCCTTTCAGATAGACGAAGCTGAAAATAAAGATCCAGACAACGTCCAAGAAATGCCAGTACAGCGAGAAGATAAAGGATTTATTGGCCGTAGCCGGATTAATACCTTGACGCTTCAACTGGATTAGAATAGCCGCACCCCACAGGAAACCGAACGATACGTGAGCTCCGTGTGTTCCCAGCAGTACAAAGAGACTGGATAGGAAACCACTGGTTTGAAGTGTAGCCCCTTCGTGAACATAAGTGACAAACTCCGTGATTTCAATACCAAGGAAGCCGAGACCCATTAGAAGGGTTAGTCCGAAAAAGACCATCATGGCTTTTTGGTAACCATGCCGCATGGCATGAACTGCAAGACCAATCGTGAACGAACTTGTCAGCAGCAGCAATGTTTCGATCATTACTGGACCAATTTCGAAAAGATCCGGCCCGCTAGGGCCGCTGGCAAAACGGTCTACCATTACAAAATAAACAGTGAACAACGTAGCGAACAGTGCAATCTCCGCTCCTAGAAAAACCCAGAAGCCAAAGATTTTATTACTATTCTCTTCTGTTGAGTATTCAAGCGGCTTAGACGCATCTATTTTCATACTGTCTCACCCCGCAATTTCTTTTCAGTAGCAATAACTTCTTCTGCTGGGATGTAGAATCCGTGATCCCGATCAAAGGACATAGCAGCTAGAACAATGAGGATACCTACTCCAGAGAGGATCGCTGGAATCCAAAGACTGAAGACCAGAGAGAACCCTGCAATGAAGAAGATAACACCCAGAACAAATGGTTTTCCTGTGTTGCTAGGCATATGAATCTTAGTAATCTTATCTTCAAAAAGCGGTACTTTATCTTGTTTAGCAGACCAGTAAGCATCGCGTGTTTTTACATTTGGAACCACTGCGAAGTTGTAAGCTGGAATCGGGCTTTTCGTTGCCCATTCCAAAGTACGTGCATCCCACGGATCTCCATCAGTATCTCTTGGTTCGTAACGAGTACTCCAGTAAATGTTATAAACCAGGATTACAAATCCAATAGCGAGACCGATCGCACCTACGAATGAGACCATACTCAGCGGGCCAAATCCGGTATCCGCAGAATAGGTGTATTGTCGGCGGGTCATACCCTTAAGTCCGAGAATAAACAGCGGGAAGAACGATACGTTAAAGGAAATGATAATCCACCAGAAGGCATGCTTGCCAAGACGTTCATTCAGACGGAAACCGAATACTTTAGGGAACCAGTAATGGAACCCTGCGATAACGGCGAAGACCGCACCCGGAATAAGAACGTAGTGGAAATGGGCAACCAGGAACATCGTATTATGGTACTGGTAATCGGCACTGGCCATAGCCAACATGACACCTGTTACCCCACCAATCGTAAAGATCGGAATAAAGGCCAGGGTGTATAGCATAGGTGTCGTAAAGGTTATTCGCCCTTTTCGTAAGGTAAATAGCCAGTTAAATATTTTCACACCTGTTGGTACGGCAATGGCCATGGTTGTAATCGAGAAGAAGCTGTTAACCATAGCACCTTGACCCATTGTATAGAAATGGTGAGCCCATACTAGGAAGGACAAGAGGGAAATGATCAACATACTGAATACCATGGATGTATATCCATACAGGTTCTTTTTAGAGAAGGTGGCGATAATTTCACTATAAATACCGAATGCCGGTAAGACAACGATATATACTTCAGGGTGACCCCATACCCAGAACAGGTTGGCCCATAACATATCCATACCGCCATTGGCCATCGTGAAGAATTGAGAGCCGAACAACCGGTCGAACATCATCAACGCGAGTGCAACCGTAAGCACAGGGAATGCGAATACGATAATTACGTTGGTGATCAATACGGACCAAGTAAACATCGGCATTTTCATCAACTTCATGCCTGGTGCACGCATTTTCAGAATCGTTACAATAAAGTTAACGCCTGTGAGGAGCGTACCAATACCTGAAATTTGTAGTGCGAGCGAGTAATAGTTATTACCCACCGTTGGACTGAACTCTAGACTTGCTAGCGGGAAATATGCGGACCAACCAGCATCTGGCGATCCCCCGATAACAAACGAAATGTTAAGCAGCATAGCTCCAAAGAAGAAGAGCCAGAAGCTGACAGCATTCAGACGCGGGAAGGCAACGTCTCTAGCACCGATTTGCAGCGGAACGATAACATTCATCAGACCGATAATAAACGGCATGGCCATAAAAAGGATCATAATCAAGCCGTGTGTTGTAAATACCTCGTTGTAATGCTGTGCGTCAAGAAATTTCATGTCCGGGGCTGCTGTTTGCAGCTTCATCATAATAGCGTCAACGCCGCCGCGGAAAAGCATAAGCAATGCAGCGAGGATATACATAATCCCAATACGTTTGTGGTCAACAGTAGTCAACCATTCGCGCCATAAATATCCCCATTTTTTAAAATAGGTCAGGCCGACGATAATCCCGATTGTAGCCAGAACAATACTTGCCATAGCTCCGTATATCAGGGGTTCGCCGTGGACCTTAAATTTATCCCAATCCATTAGGAATCGCTCCTTTCAAGTTGTTCAATTAACATTGACTAGTGTCCGTCATGTGTTGTGCTCTCTTCTAATGGAGAACTAGGTGTCGGCTCATCCAGTTCTGGATTAGGCTCGGTGTTGAATTCCGTCTCGCTGGATGGTGCTGGAGTCGGGTGAATTTCTTTATTATCCTGATGCTCCATACTTCCGTTATCCGTATCCATTTCAGTGCCACCATTACTCATATGGTCACCATGGCTTCCCGGAGGCGGGCTAAAGGATAAGTGAGTATTCGTATACGTTTTACGTCCGACATGTTCCATTTCCAAAAGACCTTTAAATTCATCTTCCGTCAGTGGACCCGCCGTTTCTTTAACGTCTTTCACCCATTCCTGATAGTCCTTATCTGTCATCGCAAGTGTTTCAAACTCCATGTGGGCAAAACCCTTACCATTAAAGTTCGCATTTCTTCCGACATAAGAACCTACAGTATCAGCTGAAAGATGCAAGGTTGTGATCATGTCGCTCATCGCGTATTTTTGTCCTCCCAATTGTGGGATCCAAAGACTTGAGATCGTACCGAAAGAATACAATCTGAACTCTACAGCGCGGTGAACTGGAATGTTAACGTAGTTTACTGTTTCGATACCTTCTTCTGGGTAGCTGAAATGCCATTTCCAGTTAGAGGAGGAAGCATAAATTACAAGCGGTTTCTGATCTTTATAATCCGCTGCAACATTTTCTACATCTACTGTTGTTTTGACGGTGACTACGGAGAGGAATGCCACGATAATAATCGGAATGGTAATCCAGATAGCCTCCAGCCATTTGTTTCCTTCCTCGTGAGGAGGAATATAATCTTCGTTGCTTTTTTTAGCACGGTATTTCAAAAGCACAAAGACATATAAGATGTAGACAACTGCCAGAACGCCGAGCATCATAACAATGGAGAGAATGATCGTGTCAGATAAAGTTCTTGCAGCCGGCCCCTTCGGATTCAGAACAGCGATTGAACTGCATCCTGGCAAGAGTAAAATTAGGCTGAGAAATAAAGCGTATAACGGTCCCTTTTTGTTCATGCTTAAGCTCCTTCCTTCAATACTTCTTTTATTAACCCTCAACATTAACCTTTATATATAGTAAGAATTTATGGAGAAGAAAGCAAAAGACTTATTTTTCCATTTATCCTAAAAAAGACCTTAATAATGGCGAACAAGTTAAATATGTGTGATCAATTTGTTACAAGTTTCTAATAGTATGATAAAGATCACTGTAACGGCGCTGTTTATAGGTTGAAAAATTCCGTTCAAACTTTGTTCAATAGTTTACTAAAGTTGCTAATTTAGACACATCTATTCTGCGCAAAACGGGGTGATTTTAACCATTTTTTGTTGATGCGCCAGTATTTAGCCGGAGTCGCGTGCTTTTTATGATTGTGGTTGAAATCACAGTTAACTTCTAAAAGGTAACAAATTATTCTGCTGGGGGTTACAATCTCTCAAATTTCATTCTATCAATGTATGATAAGGTAATAGACAAATATACATAGATAGGAGATTTTTGACGATGTCTTTAAAGAAAGTATGGCTATTATTAATCGTATTATTCATTGGTTCCGGATCAATACGAGCGATAGATTCAGTGAATGCAGCAGGTGCAGGCTCCCTTAGGTTAGGTGTGAACGATAAGTTAACAACTATTGAAGCAGTTTCGGTAAAAGATACCTATTACGTTCCTCTACGTGATCTATCACAGGAACTTAAGTTAACGCTAACTGGAGTGAGCGATGGGATAAAAGTTACAGGTCAGAACAGATCAATCAAACTGCTGAATGATCATGCAACAGCTACTCTAGGCGATGGAAAGACCATATCCATGAGTACATTTTTGAAAAACGGAAAAACAATGGTTCCACTGAAATTGACCTCTTATCTTGGTTTTGGAATTTCTTTTAAAGCAGATCAATATTTATTGCGTGTAAAAGATGGCTCGGCTACATTAGATGATGCAACATTTGTAAGTAAGTTTAAAAAGGAATTGAAGCCAAGCGCAACTCCTGGAACTTCTACGCCAACTGTTGGGAAGCAAGGTAAGAGCGTATACCTCACCTTTGATGATGGGCCAACGGCTACAACTTCTACATTGCTTGATATTTTGGCAAAATATGATGCGAAGGCAACTTTTTTCATGATCGGACCGAATATGAACCAGCATACTGCGCAAGTGAAACGGATTGCGAATGAAGGACATGGTCTCGCATTGCATGGAATGACGCACCGGAAAGAGAAGTTTTATGCTTCACCTGCGGCTGCGCTGGGAGAGATGGATAACGATAATGCCATTTTGAAAAAGATTACAGGTCAAAGCACTACACTGATTCGTCCTCCTTATGGAAGCAAGCCTTATTTCACAAAGGCCTTTAGAGATAAAGTCTTGGCTCAAGGTTATCATCTGTGGGATTGGAACGTGGACTCAGAGGATTGGAAATACAAGGATGCTAGTACGACGATCTATAATTCGGTAATGAATCAGGTTCATAAGCTGCAGAAATCGCAGACCAATCCAGTGATTCTGATGCATGATCAAAAAGCTACACTTAAAGTACTTCCGCGTATCTTAGAGTCATTGAAAAAAGAAGGCTATACATTCCACGTCATTAGCTCAGATCTGAAACCTCTGAATTTCTGGAAGGATACACGCTGAGTTTTTCAAAAAAATCAAGAGGGAATCCCAACAGCTGTGAACTAGCTGTTGGGATTCCCTCTTTTTTCAGGTCTTGATCTAAACACTAATTTTTGTTTAATCCAACCACATTCATGCTCCCGAGTTTTTCTATCGGACCCAGATGACCTTAATTGCTGGATTTCCCTATTTTCAGGATGCTATCGGACCTCATAGCCGCTATTGGTGCAAAAAACACCAGTTATTAGTGTTTTCCACACCAATAGCTGCATTGGAGTCCGAAACTTTGCTCCTATGGCGATAAATGGGCAAATAGCGGCTACTGAGTCCTAAACTCCACTCCCAAGCCACTAAATGAGCGAATGGCGTCTGCTGTGTCCGATAGCCTATGGGGATGAGTATGGGCCCACGCTATCGGACGCAGATGACCTTAATTGCTGGATTTAGCTATATTTCAGATGCTATCGGACCTCATAGCCGCTATTGGTGCAAAAAACACCAGTTATCAGTGTTTTCCACACCAACAGCTGCACTGGTGTCCGAAACTTTGCTCCTATGGCGATAAATGGGCAAATAGCGGCTACTGAGTCCTAAACTCCACTCCCAAGCCACTAAATGAGCGAATGGCGTCTGCTGTGTCCGCCAAACCAGTTGGGATGAGTATGAACTCACGCTATCGGACCCAGATGA
The DNA here is from genome assembly GCF_037992965.1 of Paenibacillus sp. FSL E2-0190. Taxonomy (NCBI): domain Bacteria; kingdom Bacillati; phylum Bacillota; class Bacilli; order Caryophanales; family Paenibacillaceae; genus Paenibacillus; species Paenibacillus sp. FSL E2-0190. The sequence continues at coordinate 1,078,893 of NZ_CP150306.1, read as the reverse complement.
CCTTAATTGCTGGATTTAGCTATATTTCGGATGCTATCGGACCTCATAGCCGCTATTGGTGCAATAACCACCAGTTACCAGTGTTTTCCACACCAATAGTTGCACTGGAGTCCGAAACTTTGCTACAAAGGCGATAAATGGGCAAATAGCGGCTACTGAGTCCGATAGCATATGGGGATGAGTATGAGCCCACGCTATCGGACTCAGATGACCTTAATTGCTGGATTTAGCTATATTTCGGATACTATCGGACCTCATAGCCGCTATTGGTGCAAAAAACACCAGTTATCAGCGTTTTCCACACCAACAGCTGCACTGGTGTCCGAAACTTCGCTATAAAGGCGATAAATGTGCAAATAGCGGCTACTGAGTCCGATAGCATATGGGGATGAGTATGAGTCCACGCATCGGACTCTAATGACCTTAAACTGGGGAATATCAAGTAGACAGTGTGTTTGAAAAACTTGAGATCAGCCGGGAACACTAGGGTTACGGGTTACGGGTTACGGGTTACGAGGTACAGGGTACGAGCATACCGATCATCTCCAAGGTTTTTATTGTTTCCACGCCTCCGTCTTTCCACTAGTGTCGCTGGAGATCACATAGCATATGTTTGCCCGCAACTTGCTGGGACCAGCTTACGTCTATACGCTCCTGCTGCTGAGACCAGCTTACGTCTATACGGTCCTGACCTGCTGAAACCAGCCTACGTCTATACGCTCCTGACCTACTGAGACCAATTTACATCCCTCCCCCTTGACCAACTGAGATCAGCTGGCTCGCACTTGCTCCCAATCTACTATAACCACAAACAGCAGAGCAGCGATCTCCGTTACTGGAGAACCGCTGCTCTGCTGGTTTTAACAATATTATGAAGCCTATAGTTTGAAGCTGGACAATGTCTTTTGCAGATCTTCTGCGAGCACCGCTAAATACTGAGCTGAAGCCGACATTTCCTCCATTGCGGATAGTTGCTCCTGACTCGCTGCACTTGTGTCCTGAACACCTTCTGCACCTTTACTAGATATAACGTTGACCTGTTCCATAGCTGCTGCAACACCTTGTGATTCCATGGCCACATGAGCAACCGCTTCTCTAATCTCCGCTGTCTGTAAGGTAGCTTCTTTAATGGAAGTCTGAATCTCATGAAAAGCTTGAGATACCAGATGACTTTGAACTACGCCATTGGTGACTAGCTCAGTACCCAAAGCCATGGATTCTACTGCGCTTTCGGTTTGCTTTTGAATATGTGTAATAATATCTGTAACCCGTAAAGAACTATTTCTAGTTGCTTCCGCCAGATTACGAATTTCTCCAGCAACTACAGCAAATCCCCGTCCATGCTCACCGGCCCGTGCTGCTTCTATAGAAGCGTTGAGCGCAAGCAGATTCGTCTGTGTAGCAATACCGTTAATCGTTGTAATAATTGTATTAATCTCTTGTGACAATGTCCCTAGATTAGAAACAATCTCCTGACTCTGAGTTACACTGAGGTCAATTTCCTTCATCTGCACAATGATTTGGTCTACAGCCTCTACTCCACGATCCGATGAACCGGAAACTACTCCCATTAGATCCGACATTTCATAGCTGCTGCCCTCTACGGCTGCAATATCATTGGTCATTGCTTTTATGGAACGTGTTGTACTGTTAATGCTCTCTGTCTGTTCATCAAATCCCGCAGCAATCTCTCCAGAAGATACAGCGATCATTTGTGAAGCCAATGAGGTCTGCTCAGCACTAGCGCTCATCTCTTCCGATGAAGCTGACAGCAGTTCTGCACTCTCTGCAATCCCTTGCATCATCTTCCGCAAGCCCTGCAGCATATTGTTAAATGAACTGTTAATTTGGCCGATCTCATCCTTAGCGGTGTACGTTGCTACCACGGTCAAATCTCCATCTTCTGCCCGCTTCATTAGTCCTTGCAGTTCTTTAAGGGGTTTTGTTATCAGTCGAATAATTGCAATACTAATTACGAAACAAATCACCCAGGCGAACGTAATCATTATAGTATTGTTTACCCGCATGCTTTTAGCGGTTGCCATGGAATCTGAATTGTGTTCATCAGCATCTTTAAGCAAAGAATCACTAATTCCTTTAAGTAGGTTGATCATTTTTTCACGGGATTCGTTAAATTCGCCTGAAAATACTTTATAGGCCTCTTGATTATGATTACTATCAGCAATCTTTATAATGTTATCCCGCTGTGCACGATAATCTGGCAAAAAGGACTCATACTCTTTGATTTTACTTACAATAGCAGGATCATTATACTGAATCGCTTTCACCTTGTTCATAAGTTCATTATTATCCTGAACCTTCACTTGGATACTCTCAGAAAGTTCTTTGTTTTTGCTGGCATTTACGCTAATCAAACGCTCCAAAAGATAGGATTCAATAGCCCGATTATTCGTACGCATCTGCCCTACGTAAGAAACAGGCAATAAATTTTCATTATATGTCTCATTTGTTTTTTCGGCCATTTGGGTCATCGTAATGATGCCTATGCCACCTACAACATTAACCATGATTACAGCGAATACCAAAAGCAACCCTATTTTGTATTTCACTTTCAAATTTTTCATCTACACTCCGCCTTCACATTATCTTATGATCTATCTATTTTTATCGGTCGGAAGGGCTAAGAGTTTGATGATTTTTTAAATATTGTGTCGAATAAAAGTATATATTGTCATAAAACGACTTTCCTCAAATATAAAAAGGACGGGCACCCGATCCGCTATTACTCCGAATCCCTGTGCCCGCCTACTCAAACTTCCTCTTCCTTATTCTCCAGAGGTATAGTACCAGTACAAAGTATCACCGTTCTGCAAAATATAACTGTCTGCACTGATGCTTGGATCCGCATCCCGGTTCGTTTTATACTTCCATCCGCTGCTTGGGCCTCCATCAAATTCAGCCAACCCGTCAATAGATTTCACGTAGATGCTTCCAGCGTTGCCGGATGATACTACCTTAGTCCCTAATTGACTGACTAGTAAGCTATAAGCCGTTTCGCCCTCTTTTAGAGCTACTGTTGTACTGGCTAGGATGGTTCCTTTCCGGCTATCTCCAATCACTGAGAGGGTAGCGGTAGCTTTTGCTGGAGCAATAACAGACGATCCGACAGTCAGAGACTGAGTATAACGCGCTACGCTCGGTACGCTGTCTTTAGCATAACCGGTAACAGTCAGTGTATAGCTATTTGCCGGGAGACCCCCATCAACAACAGCTACACCTTGTTCATTCGTGATTACCTTCTTATCACCAATCGAAACCTGCACACCTGCAGCTGGTGAGGTAACCGGATCAGAAGTGAAGCTGTCCTGATTCCACACCCACTTTTTCTGTGAAACCTTTACAGTAAAAGCTTCATTAGCTTTTGGCTGTGATGGGGTAAGCACCACAGCATCTACAACCTGTGTATTTTCTCCTGCATAATAGACAAGCACACGATCGGATTCCTGTAGTTCGAACGCATCCATACCCACACTTGGATATATCCACTCCCCGCCGCGTGATACCACGAAGCTCCACCATCCGTCGTAAGTACCTTGCGAAACTCCATGGATACCTGATACAAAGTTGCCATAAGACGATTTGGTGATATCTACTTTAAAATCATCGGTAGACCCTAGTTGTTGCAATGCTTCAAGGGCATTGGAGGCTTTTAAAGTCCCCTCACTAATCAACCCTTCCGGGCCTTCAACGGTAAGCGAAGCTGTTACATTCTTAGAAATCACCTTTAGAGCTTTTGTATATTTAGCAATCGTTGGGGCTTTGCCTTCACGGTAGCCAGTTACAGTCAGTGTATAGTCACCTGCGGGCAGATTTCCTGAGAATACGGCCTCACCTTTAGCATTCGTCGTTACCTTGTGAGCTCCAATTTGGACCTGAACACCCGCAGCTTTTGCAGTTACAGGAGAGGAAGTATTCGTAGCAGCGTCCCATTTCCACGTCTTACTAGTTACAGTGACGGTAAAAGAATCGCCCTCTTTAAGATTTGCTTTGGAAAGCGTAACGGAATCCACAAGCTTAGTGTCGTCTCCGGCATAATAAACCAGTACCTGATCTGAATCTTTAAGTACAAAATCACTCATGCCTACATCGGGATTAATCCATTTTCCGTCACGCGATACAACATACATCCATCCGTCATAACCACCAAAGCTTCCAGCAGCAATATTTCCGATGCCAGTCACATAACTGCCCGAAGGATTCGTGATCGGCAAGTTCGTTTGAAGCGCCAGCTTCTCTAACGCTCCAAGTGCGTTGCCAGCATAGGCGTACCCTTGTGCCAACGTGGCCTGTGGTCCCTCAATCGTTACTGGAGCGTAGATGAGTGAGCTCTGAATGGAGGATTTGGAAAAATCGTATAGCTTACTGTTGCTTCCTTTATACAGCAAATTATAGGCAACCAGCGCCTGAAGCCCTTGCTCTGTCGCCAGAGTATTACTGCTTCCACCACGGCTATGGGTGAAGCTACCATCAGCTAGACGATAGCTGAGCAGGTTCTCCATTAGATCCACTTTGTTTTTGGTGTATTCTAATCCACTAGGATCAACTCCGAAGGATGTGAGTCCAAGGATTGCTTGTGCGCTACTTTCAGCACTGTCACCGTAACCCCCATGGCTATCTTGAGCTGCAGATAACCAAGCTACGGCTTGTAGCCCTGCTAAGTAGGCTTCGGGATTATTTTTATGTGCCGCCAGAGCCGTCAAGGTTATCGCTGTCATATCAGGCTCACTTGCGCCTGAGGTTAGTGCAAAGCCCCCATCCGGATTCTGTTTGGAGAGAATCTCCGTAAGGAGCTTATCCGCCGTCCATTTCGCGTCACTTGGGATATTATATTTACCAGAATCCAGCGCAAGTAAAGCATATACCGGATTATTAAGCGTCTGTTCACTGAGCTTGCTATTATTATAAATTTTCTCAATCAGATTATAGCCAGGAGTCGTTCCGTTACCAGCAAAGCTAGTAGGATCTGCACCAATCGCTCTCACTGCGAGCACGATTCGAGCATAATCGGTTACATTGGTGAAATCGCCAGCTGCATCCTTTACTTTTTTCTCAAGCTCTGAAAGGTAACTAGCCGGCAGCTTGTACCCTCCTTGCGCTAATCCAATGGCTTGCCAATCCGATTGCACGCCACCTTTCAAGAGATATTCTGCAGCCGCATAAGTCGCATCCGCAACATTAATCCGCTCCGCAGCAGTTGCCTCCAGACCGGCGCCAGCGCTCGCTTCTGCAAATATTTGTCCTGCCGGAGCAAGAGATGTTCCTAGAATTGAAATGACCATGAATAAGGCCAGCCCAAGTGCTACAAACTTGGAAGACATGATTTTCTTCATTGTTTAACCTCTTTCTGTATAAGAATGGGTACTGCCGGGAATAAGATGCATAACATAAAGACCGCCCCTTTGGAGGGCGGTCAGGGAAGATTACAAATCGAGGCTGCGGCGCTTGCTTCCTGCCAACAGTCCATCTGTATATGTTCCACATTCTTACCCCACGAAGAATAGAAACGCTCACGAAAAAGGCAGGTCTCCTGGCTAATGCTTCATCGCTGTTCTTCACCTTCCCACCCTACCTTCGGGGCAGTGGTTTATAGAAGAAACGCTCCGCACATACAGTGGCGGGACCGCGCCGGACTCTTGCACCGGACTTCCCTTTTAAGCAGACGACTAGATTGATAGAGTCTGCACCTTTTCCAGTATGTAGTATCTTATTTTGACATCCATAATCATATCTATTAATACATAGCATGTCTATAGAAAAGCTTAGTATGGGCAGCAAAAAAATGAACAGCAATACGCCACCTTCCGGTAGTTATTGCTGTTCAGAAAGCTTGTTATTCGACTGTTCCATCCGGACTTGCAGTCGGGGAGGGTTCAGCACTTGAATCAGAAGCTGGTGGAATATTAGGGTCGGGATCTACGATCAATGTAAATCTTCCGGCTTTGATCATACTTTTCTCTAGAATTGTCGCTCCAGGCTCCAATGTAACCTCAACCTGATAGGAAGGTTGTTCACCTTCAGTCACAGCTGTTGCGGAAGGCAACCCAGTGCTGTCCTCAGTATTAGAGGAAGGCGTAGGAGACGGAGATGCATCAGCTACAGCATTAGTAGCATCTGCACCTTCTGCTGTTCCTCCAGTAGTGCCAGCGGCATCTGACTCGTCAGCAGCGTTTCCCTCATCCGTCCCATCCGTTGACGGCACTGGACAAGTCCCATTTGTAGCAGCGACCTTAAAGCTTTTATCTATCTCTGTAGACGAAGACATTAAACTAATCTCAGTCGGTTGAAACTGCACACAGTCATCTGCACTTGCGAAGGTGAACACCAATATGCTGCTCCCCTTATCTCCTTCGACGCTCTGATCCTTCAAGTATACTGAAGCTGGAGGCAGCATATTGCCTGCACTCTGAACAGGGGTCGGCTCAGGGCTTGTCCCCGGCAGAGCCGTCTTCGTATCATCCGGACGCAGCATACTGAATACGATAATTGCAATAATCACCAGAATACCCGTAATGGAGCCGGAGATTAAGAGTCGAAATCGGCTGCGGCTGATCCAGCGCGCCAGCGGGGAAGCCAGTTGGGAACGGGCTTCATTGTACACATTTTGCAGAGCAGGCCGAGCTGCCGCGACATAGTTCTTTCGGAATTCCCGATTCTTGAACGCTTCACGATCACTGCTCAGGAAATACTTCAGAATCGCCTTACGGTAACCCGGTTGCAGCTTTTTATTCGAAACCGTAAATAAAGGATTGCCTTGCGACCAAGCAAAAAACCGATAGATGATTTCTTTGTCGGAACCGGCTTTACGCTTTAACAGCTCCAGAAGCGCATCGTAATCCAGCGGACCCCCTTCACGCTGAGTTGTGTAGTAAAAGGCTAGCGGAAGCCGTTCAAAGGGTTCCAGAACACGCGCCTCTTTTAGCAAACGACGACCCAGTAGCTGCACATCGTCTAGTTCCTGCGGAGACAATCCTGTAAAAATCTCCTCATTCGGCTTCTCTTCACCAAACCAGCGGTAAGCGGCACGCAGCGCATTCTCTTTCTGCTTGCTAATCCTATCCAGTGGCGGCTGCCAATCGACAACATTACCATACCGTAAAAAAACTACCTCCAGAAGCTCCTCCTGCGTCATATCAGAAAGCGATAAGCGGTTCAGTAAGAATCTATCTGCTGAAGCAGCAAGATCCTGCATTAGGGAGAGTGCCTTAGGAGCAACTCCTGTTCCTTTGCGGCGATCTTTTTCTGCCTTATCTACAATTTCATGAATTTCCGCCACAGAAGCCACCGGATCATGCTCCAGCTGGAGCTTTTCTAGCAAATAATCCTTCACAGCATTTTGAGCAAAAGACTGCTCTAACGCCACTGGCAGGAACCGCCCCCAATGGAGCACAAAGCTCAGAATATCCGCAGATCTGGACGCCGCAGCTAGTCTTGATTCCATATAAGGCTCAAGTAGCTGCTTACGGAAATAAGTTTCAGACATCACGCGCTGGAAGTAAGCTGCACTTAACTCATCATTACTCTCAATGATCCCGTAAGCAGCACTCAAAATATCCTTGCGGCCCGCTTCCACACTATGAAGCATCCCATTGATGAAATAATCCACGATTCTGACCCTGTAATTGTGATCCTTAAGTACAAAATACTCTTTAAAGCATTCCATAATCGCCGGATCTGGCACATTTCTTTGCCGAATCAGATCAAATTCCCGGTCAAACCGTTCTAAGAAAATATCATTCAAGCGGATTCTAGAATGAATTGCACCGTCTGGTTTAAGGTAAGAAAGCAAACCACTTAGCACCGCACTCTTGTTTTCCGTATATAAATGCTCGTTCCCTTGCTCAATCTCATAAAATATAGCCAGCTCATTATAGAAAGAAAGGGATAGCTTGTGCTCAGGACTCTCTCCACGGAGAATCTGATCGGCGAAGCTTACGAAGTCGTTAATATCTCCTGGATTCAGCAGTAATAGCTTCCACACCAAATCAGCATAAAGCTGGCGGGTCTCGCCAAAATCGACATTCCCCATCCGTCCGGAAGCCAAATCAAAGGTATAATCCTTCTCAATACTGCGGTCACCGGGACGAAGTGAACCTTTTTCCACAAAGCTAAGATGTATATATTTACGGCTTTGCGGTTCATTCGCATACGTAATCACGCCTAATCTACGGCGGAATTCATACGGCAGCACGCTATACAGAATTTCTGTAAGCTCCACCGCCCGCGCGGACAACTCGGTGATAGGTACGTTTAGAGCCACATAGATTTTTTTCTTACCTGCTACAGAGAGCATTACGGCTTGCAATAACGCCTTGAATATCCCTTCATCAATCCCTAACAAGCGTAAGCCTGCGATTGGATCAGGGCTGCGGTCTGTGCGAACAACTGGAATAGAGGGCAGCTCCGGCAAGGTTCCACCAAGCTCTCCCGTATAACGCTCTGCAAAATCAGCATGCAGCCAGTCTCCATAGCTCTGCACAATTTCTTCGGAACGTGAAGCAGGAACTACATAGTTATGTGCAAAAAAAGCGCTTCGTTGGCCTGTGAAATCGGCCGCTTGATAACGACTAAGCCCAATAACTGTATCCCCGTTCTCAGCATGAAATAGGTGCAGCGCACCAGGATATGCAGCCTCATCCTTCTCTCCACGTGCGGTTAACTCCGCAGGAGCATCGTAGAGGCAGAAGGGATGAAGGATTTTTTTCACAAAATTATTGTCTAGACTATCTGATTTCGCTACCGTATCGAAGCCTTCTGTGGAACGAAACACTCCGCGACGTTCGCGGGTGTACATCTGTTGGGCGATTGTTGACCCTGAGAAAACATTCACGGGCCGTCGCTCCCCTCAATATACTTCAGCTTATGCAGCAGCCAAATAAAAGGCTCGTCTACACGAATCGGGCTTACTACACCCTCAATCTTTTGATTCACAGGATTACTGCCCAACGCAGATACTGCAAAATAACCCGTATTCGCGAAATAAACATCCATCGTATCTTTAAAGGGTCTGTCCACCTTACCAATAAATCTGCGAATTTCCCCGTCGATATTATGGAACTCGTCCATGTTTAATGTTTTGCGGTGAACATAGTTATTGAACACATTGCTGTTGGACTTGATGTAATCGCCATCCTCATCCTTCAGCGAATGCAGCATATCACTTTTGGCAAGCACAACCGCTGTTGGAATGTCTGTCTTACTCTTTTCCTGATAGGCAATAAAATCACCGAACATCGTCAGCACCACATCGCGCGGCTCGTCATATTGTGAGACCCATTCTCCCGGGCGGTCACCGATGTTAATATGAATCTTTTCACGGATAGAACGGATTTGCAGCGGATCGACCATAAACAAAATACCCGCAGAGTTCTTGATATGCTGACCATGAAGTCCAAGATAATCCTGATCCACCATACCCTCACCTGCTACATCAAAGAATACAAGTGTCAGTGGCGGTTTATTTTCATCCTTAAAGACAAATTGAAAGATAAAAGGCTCCTGCATTTTTTCCTTCTGTGTAGAAGCCAGCAGATCTCCACGCTCAAAAAGCGGTTCTTCATACAATGTACGGAACTTACGGCTAATCTCTGCATTAAGCGGCATACAAGCGGCATCAAAATGACCTGCTGTAGTATGTTGCAATGTGTGGATCAGCGAGGTCATATACACCGATTTCCCGACTTGGGATGCCCCGATAATCGAGATGATGTTACTTGGCACCTTCCCGGCAGTCACCGGCAGCTCATTATGGCAGGACGGGCAAAGCCGTCTGCGCGTAAGCACACCGTAACGATCCGTAAGCCCAGTTAACACATGATCCGTGTAATGATGATATTCTTCCGGAATATCCGCCGGGTTGATAATCGCTTCTATGTCATCTACCGTATCAAGCCCAAAGCGCTCACGGTATTTGTTCAAGGCGTCATCCTCACCCAATGCGTAATTTTCATCGTCCTCCCGGCTGTGCATAGCCCGAAAGACGACATCCTCCGGAGAGAACTTGGTGAAGCAATACGGACACACTATATCGTAAAAAAGCGGCCGCGGCTCCGGCTGATTCTTTTTCATAAAACGGCTAAAAAAAGACATCTACTCATCCTCCCAAAAGTTGTATCTACGTACTTGCTATGAACGCCACTGCTCATTACCCGCTTGTACGTGTAGACCGAGTCTCACTCCGGTACCAATTCGTAATAAAGCCCATATTTCTTGCCATCGGTGAAAAAGATGCGTACAAAATCATCCTTACCGATTTCAATCGGCGGAAGTACATTGCGTCCAGGAGCGAAATCCTGAACGAAGGGAAAGAGAATACCATCCTCTTTCCCTGCCGGATGCCCTCCACGTTTCTTGACATAACAGAGGACATCCCGTGCCACGGGCACTTCTGCCGTAATCGCCATATGTACGGTCTTTTGTTTTCCGAATAAGGCTTTTTTTTGTTGAATGGAATAATAGATCCGGGCTTTGCCTGCACTGACCATCACCCGGTTCACACCATCATTTTGCCTCACCAGGGCAGTCTCACCGTTCTCAGCAAGGCGAGCAAATATCGTATAGGATATCAGGCCGATCTCATCCAATCGATCACGATAACCATTGTTAGATTTGTATTCCTCACGAGTGTAGAGCTTCATCCCGATCGGCGGATCATCTCCGGTTCCCATGTCAGCCGCTTCTGCGGAGGTTTTGTGGATGTACACCGCCTGCACGCCGTCCGGCCAGCGCCATCTCAGCGTACAGAATCGGTCATCCACTTGGGATGTCACATCCGTTATTCCCGGAGCGGAAGCATTAACCTCGGCGTACCTCATTACTGTAAACCCCTTTCCGCTACACTAGAATCCTTTGCTGTTCCGGCTTCTGCGCCGACCCGGAAAGTTATCCGATGCTGGTGCAGGCGCTGCGTTATTGTTTCTTCTATTGCGATAAATACGTCCTTCTCCTACCGGAATGACGCCTGTAAATAATGCAATAATAGCAGCTAATATAAGAACAGCCAGAAGACGAATAAGACTATCTGTAAAGGAGTCACCGCTAAGTCCAAATTCCAGAATCAGTCCTGCGAACAAGCCTGATATTACGCCGCCAATCCCAAAGCTTTTAGCCAAATGACGGTTATCAAACATAATTCCCAGACCTAATCCAAGCGCAGCTCCCATCAACATCAGTGACAAAATACGAACCGCAGCATAATAAGGACTGTCTGCCGTTGAATCACTGCGCTCAGTTAGCAGCGTCCGATCTCCCAGACGGTCATAGATCTGCTGGAACACATCGCCCAGTAGGGCTGAATCCTTGACATCATAATAGTGTCCGCCTGTCACTCTCGCAATATCCTGCAACAGCTGAGTGCCTGCTGGATCATTCAAGCCCAGACCAATGGTATTCACGGCAATACCGCGCTCTACATAAGCCTGCAACTCTCTTGTGGTATCGAAATTACTCACTCCGTCAGACAACAAGATGACCATGGCTCCTTGGTCTTTTTTGCCGTCACTGTCAATCTCCTTGAGTGCCTCCGAGACCGCACCGCTAATATTCGTGCCGCCTTCGGTTGGCTGCAGATTATCGATTGCAGTCAGCACCTTCTCACGATTCTCCGAATTTGAAAGTGGCGTTAAAGGTTGGACAACTACAGCTTCGTTGTTAAAGGTCACCACGGCTACCTTATTGTCAGTGTCCATTTTTGTAATTAACGCTTTTGCTGCGGAATACCGGCTATTATCGGGATCACTCTGTGTCATACTGCCTGAGTCATCGATAGCCATTACTACATTCTTAACTGGTCTGGCTCCGCCAAAATTCAGCTCATAAACAAACTCCGTTAAGGCTCCAACACCAAGTGCAAGAACAATCATCAGAGGCAGCAGCTTCCACGATAACCCCAGATAGCGCTGCTTCCATGAAGCTCCGTTCAGTCGTGGCGAGATCATCTCTGCAAGCAGGCAGCCTACACCGACTCCCATCGCCACAATGGCAAAATAAATACCCACAAGCAGGATGGAAGGCAGATCGTTATACCAGCTTAGCAGCCATTCGCCAAAAAGAAAGGCGACCCCGCCGCCGATCAGACTGAAGAAGAGCAGCAGCAGATTGATTTTTCTCTGCATCGTTATACTTCCTTTCCGGGTAAAATCTGAATTGTACTCTTATCCTTTAAACATTCCGGGGGTTATGCTGCCTGATAAACGGGCTACCCGGATGTGTTATCATCCCCCAGATTGCACTTTGTGCAATAGAATGGAATAGGAGAAACATCTATTTCTATTCTATTGCATAGTGTGCAGTGGAAATAAGGAGAAATGTCCCTATCCCGGAACTCTAATTAAGCGTTATATCCGATGACTCTATTGCACAAAGGCAATAAAGGGACTCAAAGTGAGGGGACCTATCTATTACGCCATCAGCGCATCTCAGGAAGCTGATCTTCACTCAGCCCATGGAGCTGATAGCCATTCTGAGCATAAGTCTCATAATAGACCTTACCGTTGCGATAATAGAGCAGGTCCTCTAAATGAAAGCCGCCCATCAGGTTTAGCTTCTCCACTCCGCTCCTCCGCTGCTCATGCACGAATCCTAACCGGTAAATCCGGGTTGTCTCATCTACTCCAAAGGCGTAGCGTAGAAACTCTGATGAACTGTCTCCAAAGAAATATTTCTCCTCATGACGATGCTCTTGCGTATATTCGAATAACCGAACATTAATGGCCGCGCCCTCTTCTAAATTATGATACAAGCGCTTGAACAGCTCTTCCCTCGATAGAACCTGACGATTCTCATAGGCTGCCGCAACATTTGCACGCCGCAGAAGCTCTTCCTCAAAAGATAAATTGAAAGGTTCTGCTGTCAGCAGCTCCCGGCGGCAAATATCAATCAAACGCTCAATCACAGCTTCTTTCCCTTGTTCTAAGAGCTTGGAGATACTGCCCATGTACTTCTCACTGAAGAATATTCCAGGTCCACGCCGGGTTTCGATATCCTTCATCACTTCTTCTGTGACTACGCGGTAGTATTCCATTACGTTCTGGCCCGTTGTTTCGTTTGTTCGCCCGATGCTGTCCATAACAGTAATACGCAATTCTTCCTCCAAAGTCTCCATAGCTTTCACACGAGCCATACTTTCCATATGAAGCTGCTCAAGTGCAGATTCCAAACGACTGCATAGGGCAAGCTCACTTTCTAGGCCCAATAGTTCATATTTTTTGCCATATACGGCTGAGAATAAGTAATGAATGAAGTTACGTACTGTTCTTTTGTCAAAAAGCGGCACACGCTGGAACGGCTGGCGCTCCACGCTTTCTGCGTAAAGGTCCTCAAGCTCCTCCTGCATGGAGAGAATCGCGGAACGTAAGCCTGCCATATGCTGACGTAAAAGATGGAGCACACTTCCGGCTTCATCACGATCTGCCGTCCACTCCGCAAGCTGATAAAAGCTTACCGCTGGCGTAGATGTTTCCTGTGCCGCCAGCATAGTGCGCCATTGGCGTAATGGATTCATTCCCTCTACTCTCCGGTTTGACTCTGCCACAAAGTTATTGCGGAAATAAGCTTCGCCCCCGTCACCGAACAACTGCCGTTCAGCTTCACGAAGTGACAGCTGCTTCAGTTCATTATAGGAAGGGCGTCCGTGACTCATTAACCCCGTCATTTCATTCAGGCCGTCTTTCTCCGGAAGTAGCTGTACCGCGTGTTCCCGCAAGCTGTCAGGGTCCAGCCCTAACAAAGCCTGCCGTTCACGTATAGTCCACGAACTGCCCTCACGCATATCGGAGACAAGCCGCCGGAACGCATGATACAGCACCGCCAAAGCAATTTGAACATTAGGTCTTCTTACCCCGGAAAAGCCAGCAGAGGCGTAGCCTTGTCTTCCAGTGCTGCCCCTGATGCCGCTTTTGAAGGTCATATTGTTATATCCGCCATGACCAGTAGCCTGATCAGAAGCCGGGCGGACCCGATTTTTGAGCAGACTAATATGAGAAATAATCTCGTAGTTGTCATCCATACCGTGTGCAGACATCATACCGCGCTCATTCTTATCGGAGAGCAGATACACAAGGTCAAATAATGCGGAAGGACCATGGGCAACTGGAATCGACAGACCGTCTTCCGTCACAAGTAACGGCGCATTAAACTTATAGTCCGTAGCTTGCATTCTGTCCAATTCACGCAGAAAAGCCAGCCCTACTGAGCTGGAATATCCAAAATTATCCCCTTGCTCCCGCTCATTGATCAGAGCGTAGAGATCTGTCTGTACGGACTTAAAGGACTGGCCGAGTACAGCACGAGCCAGCAGTGTAATTTCCGGCAGCAATACATTAAGCGGATCATCAACCCGCGTAATGATAGAGAGATGGATGACGTCAAAAGATGAATATAGACGTCCATAATCCGCTATACTGTTGCTCAGCCGCCGGATAACTTTATTCATTTCAGCAAGATAACGTGTATCCTCATGAAACTTGCGGTAAAGTTCATGACGCACAGTGCGTGAATCTGACCCTGCCGTTTCCGGCAAGGCCATGGCCAGCACCCGGTCTTTTCCTCCCGCAACAGATCCACTTATACTTCCGTCTATTCCCTCTTTTGCCGCACCTGACACAGCATGTAATGCCATAACACCGCCGGCGTTATCCCATTTTCGTTCGCAGCTATCCAGCACCGGACCGATGGCCGGAGCAACCTTGTCACCTACGAACAGAAACAGGGCAGGGTAATGGATGCTGCTGCGTCCATCCCCTTTGCTGCGCTGTGCCTCTTCCTGTACCGCATATTGTTCACCATAAGATAATGCCTGTGTTTTGATCATAGGCCTATTTCAACTTTCTGCGGATACTGCCGAGCTTGCTAGTCATGCTCTTGTAAAATCCGTACATCTCATCGCCGCTCTCATACTCTACCCGTTCGTACTCCAAGCTGTCGCGTGCTTCCAGGAATGATACATACAGTCCTTCCAGCTTATAGAGCAGCGGGGTAACGTCTTCAGCGGCAGTCATTTCACCTGCACGACGTGCTGCCTTACGCAGCAGTACGCTGCGGCTCTTCTCATCCAGCTCCCGGAAGTGCCGATACACGGCATACTCTACGTAGCTGCGCTCTTTCATCAAATTAGCAAACGGCTCCCAAGCGTCCTCTTCTTCATCACGGTCATAAACATAGAGTGCACCTTTTTTGATAATGCTGTCTGTATACAGAGCTTCAATGAACTGATCCATCCACTTATCTTCGTCCAGATATTGATGAAGCACACCTTCAAGCTCAGCGGCTTTGGCAGTCAGTTCAGCATATTTAGCCAGCTCCACACGAACACGTGAAATCAGCTGCGGTGAACGAATGAGATTCTCCTGCGCCATGTCCTTGTTGATGCTGCCAAAGATATCTTTAATGCCTTCCCGCTCCAAGCCCTTCTCACGCAGGCTCTTCAGCTCATCAACCGCCTTCTTCACTTCACCGAGATTTGGGCGTGTGGATTGCAGCTGCATATCGAAACCGTTCAAAATGGCGTCCAGATCAAAAGGTTTAGTGAACACAACAGAATATCTGTTACTTGTGTTCTCATCTACACCCTTTTCAATAATGACTCCACTTGCCAGCGCTTTTGCAAAGTCTGCACGCACTCTAGCGTTATAATCACGTACACGAGAATTGACGTAAGTGTCACCCCATGATTTTTCCGGAATCGGAGAAGGCAGGTACGTCCAGTTGTTCTTATCCGTCATCACGAGATGGCGGCCGATCCCTTCCTTGTCGAGAATGGTCCGCTCATAGTTTTCTTCAAACACCCGCAGCGGCGTGTATACGAAAAGTGGCACACCGTTACGTGTATTAAGCCAGAAAATACGGTTTTTCACTTGGCTTTCCTTGATCGTAAATTGCGATTTGCCAAGCGCATTATTCTGATAATTACGAATCCCTTTTAGGATACCCGGCGCTTTTACAGGCACGGAAACGAAACCCCATGATGGGAAATGTAAGCTGCCTGAGCTATTGCTAAGGTGGAAGGTAGGCACAGCCTCTTCGTCCAATTTACCGGCAATAATCCGCTCAACGAATTTATCCAGCGGCTCTTCATGGCCGAATTTCATCACAAGGAAATCCTCCATCGAACGGGTAATCAGATCCCCAAACTTATCGCTAAGGAATTCCGAAATTGAGCGAACGATATCAATCTCCTGCTCTTTAACCCAACGTCCGGAATGCTTCAGCATTTCACGGGTGAAGTCACGAATCAGGTCGTCGCCGTCCTTCTGATCCATAATCTTGGAGATGGTCGCCGAAATATCCGGCACGTTCACAATGTTCCAATAATAAGTTTTGTTTCCTTTATAGTCTGCCTGCTCTTCGCCATTGATAAGGATGTCCCCGTTCTTGGCAAAAATCGAGCTAAGCGCACTAAGAATCTCTGTAAACACACCGTAAATCCGGCTGTTCTCATCGTTTAATAGCTCATATAAGTCCTCGTAAAATTGAATCATTTGTTCAGTGCGTTCTACATCGGCGTGCAGCCAATACTCATTGATTTTAGCCTCAATATAGGCATTTTTCTTCTTCTCTTTGGAGACAAAAGCACTGCGGGCATCGCTCAGCTTCTCATCCGCACTGTCCTGCGCCGTCTCAATATCACGTGGCAAACGCAACAAGCTTTCACGTAAAGCCTCAATATAAGACTGAATCAGCTTCAAAATACAGAAGCCCTTCTCGGTATACAGCAGGCGGGAAACGTAGAACGGTCCTTGCTCTGGGTGCAGGAAGATGCGCTCCAGCTCTTCACTGAAACGTCCCACAATTTCGCCAGGCAGCTGCTTTTTCGATTTGATATATTCTTCACGGGCACGAGCCAGGAAGTTCTGCTCCAGCTCTGTATCCATACTTACCACTTGATTCTTAACAACATTGGCATGGCTCAAGCGTTCGCTGTTCTCGTAGCCTGGCAACGGCTCAGGCACACGGGATTCAAACGTCTTAATCATACTGTCGAGATCAATCCCAAGCTTACGTGCGAATTTCTCTACATCCTCTTGACCTGGCGCCTGCTGGAACATTTTTTCCATTTTATCAAACAAGCGGAAGGCCAGATAAGTCGTCATTTCCTCAATCGGAAGCACGGCAGACGAAGCACCGATAATGTTGTACTCATAGTTAGCTGGATAAGTCTTATTCATCTGCGCAATATTGGTGCGGATATTACTGATATAATCATGGATGGCGAATTCTTCACCAGACTGTTTTTCTTCACTTGCCATAAAGTTCGTGATGTTCTCAGCCGTTACGTTCATACAGTAATCATACGCATTCTCCAGCAGCTTACCCTCGGTATTCGTTGCAGAGATCAAATGACATAGATTAAATGGAGGCAGCGGTGAATTTACCGTCAAAATATTACCGTATTGCTGCTGGAACCGCTCACCACGACTGTCCACATTCATCCAGTAATCCAGCTCTTTTAGCGCTGCATAACCGTTCTTGCGAATATATTCACGCGTGTGCTCGCTTAGACTTTTATTAGACAGGTTCACGTCAGGTGTAAAGAGATAACCCAGTGTGTTCACACGGTCAATACCGGCTGATCCATAGTCACGTTCAATAATACCGCGCACGATATAGGCAATATCCAAGAAAGCCCCACTGCCTGTACCGCCCGACAGACCTGTCAGGAGAAAGACCATCAGCTTTTTGTTAGTGCCTACGGATAACGTCTTGATCTTCTTATCAATCGCGCCTACAACCTGATTAATCTTGGTGAACAAAAGCAGACGTCCAGCCTGCCGCACACCAGCAGCACCATTCATACCATCTGTAATACTCAGCTCAGGTGACAGCCAATCCGTAATATAGGAATCGAGGATACTGCGGTTCTGCAACAATCCGCCGATTTCGGCATTCGCCAACAGTACAAATTCATTTTGCGGGTCCAGCCCAATGCCTTTGTATTTTTTTCCACGATCCTGTTCATTCGTCTCAAAAGCTAGAAATTCCACATTATCCGGCTTGTCCCGTTTCTTCTTGGATATCGGATCCTCCGGCAGCTTAAAGCGGCGGTTAATCTGATATTTAAGACGCAGCAGGGCATCAATGCCCGTGCCGCCTAGTCCAATGATCAGGATCGGATTATCAATCGTATCCACCCTGATTTTATCGCTGACAATCCCGCCGCCTAGTGATACATCCAATTGCTGTATATGCTCTCTTACTACTGGTTTCATATGCTTATCCTCCTAAAAGTTTTGCGGAAGCTGTACTTCAGATATCTTGCAGCAAAACTGTTTCTGCGGCATACATTGCCATTGCCTACTATACTAAATATTCCAGATAAATCGTCTTATCTACCGTCTGTAGAGATACTGAAACGCGGTCCCCACTCTTCAGTTCAAGACCACGCGAAGCATCCGCAGCACGTCCGGATCTCTCCACAGTAACACCTTCTCCGCTGCGTAACAGCAATCGGTCATTCTTAGCCGGTGTGAAAATAACAGTTTCGCTCTCCTTCAGTTCAGGCGCCAATTGCAGCAGCTGATGAAGGGTGAACTTGCCCTTGAAGCCTGCAAGCTTCTTATATTGTGGGTAGGTCTTCTCACCCGTATTGCTGTCTTTAACCTCTACTACCAGCTGTCCAACAAAACCACGTGCCGATTTCTTATTCAGCACATACCATGCTGCACCCGCTGCCAGCACTAAAAGAATGCCCCCTATAATGTAATACAGGGTTTTGGATGAGGCTTCCTTCAGGGGTTCTTCGTTGCCAGTCCCTGTAGAAGGTGCTGTTGTTGCTGCTCCGCCTGTCTTCGCGCTGATCTGGACAGGTGCACTTTCCCGATAAAAGCTGCTTTCCTCTGCCCGTACCTTCAACTCGTAGTTATGGCTTTCTTTTACCTCAAAGGTACCCTTGAAGACAGCTCCGGAGTTATCCAGTTCGATTTCTTGCACATCACCTGTATCAATATCTGTAGCAAGCAGTACCGCCTTCATATCTTGATACAAATTACTGAGTGTTACCTGAGTACCGTTGCTGAACAGATGCGAGGTGATGTCGATTTTATCACCCTTTTTATAGGTTGCTGATGGCAGCGCATCGATCTTAAGCTCCAGGTCATAGTTAAAGACTAGATTAATATCAATCTTATCCTTTGGCACACCTTTAACCTGAAGTTTCCAATCTCCTTCCTGCGGTGACAGTAGCTTAATCAAGCTATAAGTAGAAGACTTGGACAGCAGGACATTGTTTGAGGGGATCGCAACTTCTTTCCCTGACGGGTCCGTTAATTTCGCTGTCACAGGCTGTGAAGACATAATTGAGATATTGGCTTCCAAAACACTGCCGTTAGGCACGTTGACGGTCACGTCCTGATAATCGCCATTTGCAGTAATCGACTGCACAGGCACTACCTTCAGCTTCAAATGGCTGGCAAAAATCTCACTCAGGATTTGCGGCAGATCGTCTGCTGAGTCCGTCGAAAATGCTTTACCACCCGTCTCGTTGGACAGGTCGGCGAGGCTTTGTTTATTCAGCTTGCCATCTGCATTAAGTCCAATGGTATAGATGGGATAGCCATTTTTTTTGGCAACCTCTACGGCCGCCTTCAGCTCTTTATCTGATTCACTTTGCGTCCGGCCTGTCGCTTTGTTGAAATCGTTATTGCCGTCAGCGAGCATTACAATGATAGGCTCATGGGAAGGGTCACTTCCATTCTGCAGAACCTTTACAGCTTCCTCTACGCCAATAGCGATATCGGTGTAAGCTCCTCGGTCCAAACCATCAATAAAATCCTTCAAATCCTGCTTATCGCTCTCCGAGCTAATTTGCAGCAGGGCCTTTTCCCGTTGCACCTTGTCGGTATAGGCAACAATACCTACTTTATCACCTTGGGTGGATAACATATCTATGAACATTTTCATCGCTTCGTTGGCGATTTTGTTCTTGTCACTAGTCTTCATGGAGTTGCTGACATCAATAAGAAGCACAGCGTCAATGTGAGATTGCGCCGACGTTGCCGCATAGGCCTTAACAGCTGCAAAAGGCGAGGCAGCTAGACAAAGAGCCAGGAGCAATGCCGGAAAGATACGTAGAAAGAGAGTCTTGGTTGTTCTAATACTTTGATATTTACGAAGCATAAATAGGGCTCCTCTTGTGTTATATTAGGCACATATGACAGGTTCAGCACTATCGCTAAAATCTGTAAATAGCATGCCATTATGATATAATTAAACCTTGTAAACTTCAACTTTAGGACCGCCGGACCCAGTGCATTGATGCATAGAAGATTATCATTCTAAAAGCCATCTGGACTGCAGAGCGTCCATGAGAAAGGATTGTTCCATGATTTCATACGTCATTCTTGGGATTACGTTCCTAATTGCCGTAATTCAGATTTCCATTTATGCCGCACATCAGCGCAAACCACTGACACGTGATGATATTAACGATCGACTGCTAGCCGCTTTGAACGGAGGCGATAAAGGCCGTGAATAAGAAAAGACCCGTTACCTTCCGGCCTTTCAAGGCCCCGCGTTACGCTTATGACAAGCTGCGCATCTGTCGCCACTGCGGGCGGTATACCGCTCTTGGCGAAGACCGCTGTGGCAAATGTGGCAGAGCCTCACTTATTGCTGTAGAGCAGCACGCAGCATCACTAGCCAGACGGAAGATGCATACCCGCCTACTATTCATCTTACTGCTCACACTAGCCTCTGTCTATTTTGGAAATAGCATCCAACAAATGATATTGTGTGGTGCCGGGGGTCTTGTGCTTGCTGGACTATTGTACTATACGCAACGAAAAGTAAGGCAGAACGAGAATCTTCGTTCTCTCAATGAGCTGCTTGGTCGTGGGATCGGCATCATCAAGGAAGGGCTGGAGGTCAACCGTCAGGAAGCTGTCTCCGTACTCCGTGAGGATGATGTTCTTGCCTATGAGAAGCTGCGGGAGCTCTCCATCCTGCTTCGCGGCGACCGGATCGCGCGGCAGCGAGTGGCTTTGCTGCATGGATTTTTACTCCGCAAGGATATGGATCTAGAACTGGAGCAGCTTCTTCTAAAAGACTTCGAACCACTGCTAGCCGAATATATCGGCGAGATCGCTAAAGTCCGTCCCGATCTCATTAAGGATCGTACACTACGCTACGTGAAGAACTATGAAGTGGAGATTCGCCAGATGGCTAACGGCTTAACCATCCTTACGAGCGTTGCAGGAGCGGCGGTAAGAATGAAGCGTTATGCCCTGCTCTACTCCAATATGATTGGCCGATACGTGCAAGATCTGCCCAAGGACCGTTTCTTGCGGTTGTCCAAACTCATTGCTGCGAATCCCCATGAACCTTGGAACGGCTTAGACCTCAGGGTAGCTGACATTCGTGAAGCCAAATATCGCTGGGACCCGGAGGTCCAATAGACCTGAAAGCTAAGATGAACCAATATAAAGCAAACATCCTTATTGATGACAACCAACCGTTTCTCAAAGAAATATAAGGATGATGTATACCGTAAAACTTATACTTTCTTAGGCTTTCTTATATTTTGAAAAAAGAGGCTACTCTATATGACGTTCAAACAATTAATAACCCTGCGAAACTTTATGATCATTTTGTGTATATGCATGCTTGTGCTGCTTGGACAGAAGGTTTTTCTCATCGCAGATAAAATACAATTCACCAAAGAAGCCGACCGTCTCTACGCTGCCGGGGATCTGATTAATGCAGAGGATCAGTACCGTCAAGCAGCGGCCAACTATTCCATTGATTATCAGGAAGAAAGAGTCGCAAAACGTCTGGATGAATTAGCTCCAATCACAGATATCCGCAAAGTTCTGAATGTTTTGGTAGCCTCTACTAAGGAGGAAGCAGCGACTAAGGATTTTGCCGGATTTATGAAGAGCTATCAAGCTCTGCTCAGTTTAAAAGCTACATATATGAAGCCAGACGGTCCCTATGAATCCTATTATCGCCAGTTATCGTCGGCCTCAGGCATTTCAGACCAGTTCACCTCTTATTTCCGTCAGTTTAAGGAGCAGTTCCTTGCCGAGCTTGCCCAGAACCAGAGCGGAGGGGTGAGTAATGAAGAGAACTTTAAATGGAATCTTTTGCAGATTCCTGATGCTTATTATGGAAGTGCAGCTTCCAAAGAGGATTTACTAGCCTCAAAGTTTAAAAGCCATGATACAGCTATATTAAAATCCTTAGCAGGAGCAGGAAACTTTACCGGCATGCTGGAAAGCACCCTGTCCCTGATGAGTGCTTATAGCCAGCATAATTACGAAGCTCCTTGGGTACTTCAACAAGCAGAAAGCAGCGGGAAGATCATCCTGAACAAAGATCTTGAAGGTGACAATATCACAGCTTTTGCTGGGCATGCTGTAGCTTATCGTAATTTTGCAGGATCGGCAGGCATCACGTCATCCAAGGTGCTGACTTTGATCGATACTAGTAAGGCTAAGCTACTAAAAAACGCCAAACGTCTGACAACTAAAGGTCAATATGCTGAAGCGATACAATTATACGGAGAGCTTGCTCCGCTAGAAGATACTTCGACAAACATTGCCGCTGCTAGGCTGGCCTGGAATATTGCAGAGCCTGTTCGCCTCCTTCCTGGCGGTGAAGAGCAAGGTAAATACGACAACGTCATCTCCCACAAAGGACTATTAGGTACAAAAGTGATCGTCGCCGGGACGGATAACAATGGCGTGCTCTATTATGCCGCGATGAATAACGACGACAATGTGGTCACATTAACAGGAAACAGCTTGCCACGCTTCGAGAGTCTGCGCAGTCTTACTTTTAATGAACAGTTGGCAACCTCTTCAGGTGTACCTGTGGTTTTAGCCCAATCTGAGGTTGAAGGTGGACGCACCCTTTTCACAGCGTATGAGATGAAATCAAATGGTATTTCACAGTTATTTTCTTTAGCTGGCGATAGTTATGAATTGCAGCCGGATGACTCTATTCTCGTGCCAAATGCGGATCTTGGAGACGGTGTTGACGGGCAAACGGCACTTTACCGTAAAGTAGACGGCAGCTATCAATTCGCGGAGATTGTTCAGGAGTATGCTGTAATCTCAGCTGCGGATCTTACCACTCATCCTTTTGAAAAGGTCTCTTTTCATTGTGAGATCATCGTAGATAACTTCGGCAATAGTCTTGCTTACTCGGATGGGATTTATATTTTGCTCCAAGGAGAAGTGGGTTCCGTTACAGGTAATGCGTTAATTAGTGGCCAATATCAGAATGGATATGAGCTCGTTGGAACAGACATAGGCGAGCAATATGTGCCTGTGTTTATAGTGGAATCCGTAGGTAGCATGAGCTTTGGGCGGTAGGAATTTGGGATACAGGATACGGCATACGGCATACGGGATAACCTTGTCTTTGTGTCGGCTCGACGATCCTGTAAGCTCCACCACTTATAGCAACTAGCGTTGGACAGCGCTTCGATGGTTAATAGGTACGTAATGCCATGAAGATCACATAGCTCGTTAATCATTCGTAATTATCCTGTAGTCTAAGTCTCATTAATTTACCTATTGTGGATGTTTTTAACAAACCATTGAACTTTCAAGTAATCTGCTCTAGACGCTTTCACACCATTGGTTACGCATCATCCCTTATGTGATCTACGTTTGATGTAACATCTTCAAGCAAATTTGCCATTGTTAGCAGTACCTGTTGCTAGACAAAAAGACACTAACCGGGGGTTGGTGTCTTTTTTTCCATGTACTAGCAGTCTATGGATAGATGAAAAAAATCAAAAAGTAACCTGTTACGGGATAATGTCGTATTGCATTAAGCACGGTGACTTTTACTCAGCTACTCAATTGGCACTTTTAATTTCTGAAGCACTTCTATATAGGTTTCACTTAACCATTTTTTGATGAAATCAAATTCAAAGGTTTAAATCGGTGTTCTCGTTTACATAGAGCTCGCTGGGTTCAATTCGATGTTGGTGAGTATGCAACAGCTCTGGCAAACGCCCCATCCGCTCAGCCAAACGGGATAGCTTTTGCTCATGAAAATTAGATAATCCCGTATGAATCCGGTCTTGGAAAGGCTCAAGCCATCTTGTTTCCAGGCTGTCAGAACCAAAATAAACCCCGAGCAGAGAGCCTGCTGTTGCTCCAAAACTATCCGTATCGTTGCCTTGCATCACCTGCTTGCATATCCCGTCACCGACATTGTCTGCAAATCGAAATGTATTAATTAAGGTACCTATTTCCTGATAAACCTGACAGTGACCATAATTTGCATACTTATGGTTAATGCTCTGATAAGCTTCCAGCCAGTTATCTGCATTCGCTACCCTCTGCAGGCAATCCTGAGTAATCTCATAGAATCGGCTCCTTCTAGGTACGAATTGCAGTGCAGTACTTATTATTTTAATAGGATCGCGCAGTACTTGCGCAACTGCAATCGCAGCGGCGATGAACATCGTGGCGTAGATCCCCGTCCGGCGATGTGTAAAACTTGCATCACGCCAAGCTAGCTCAGCGGCAAGAGCGGGTTGACCGGGGCAGGCATAACCGTAAGCATCTGCGCGAATCGCTGCTCCGCATAGTTCTGTATCTTGCACCATGAAGTCGGGCCAAGCCTCTATTTCAGAATGATTGAATAGTTCTCTATCATGCTCCAAATAGCTAATCCCCGATCGAAGCAAGATGGTCCTCTCCGGCCCCCAAGTAGTACTTATCGGAAGATGATTTATCCATAAATCTCTTAAATTTCTTTTCGTAAAACCATCGCCAAATTGTTCTAACGCCATCATTCCCATTAATGTGTAATTGATATCATCATCAGGTGCCACATAACGAATTCGCCCCCGCGTCGTCTCAAACCAAGACCAATGTCGACGATCCAAAGCATGGAGAACTTCATCAGAAATGTAATCATTCAGTGGCCATTCCCCTACAGAAGTTAAAGCTTTACGCAATTCCGACAAGCTGGGGTTTACCTCAATCGGTTTGCCTAGCATTGAACCACAGACTGAAGCGAGGAATCCCGCCTCTACACGTTTGGAGCTATCCTTAAGATTCAAGATTCCGACTTGGCCTAAAGGTCGAGCCGGATCGCATTCCTGCCATATCTCTTCTAAATCGTTTGGTTCATAGTAAGGCCAATTGTCCCTCATTGGAATGTCAGCCAAGCTATGAGCGAATTCCAGATAGGCATCGTAGCTTGCGGGAAGCTGTTCCAGCTTGGCTAAATAACCCGAGGTTAGATGCCCCTGTGCAAATTTATTGCGTAAAATCCCCTCTAATTGACGTTTAAGAAATGCGAGTGATGGCAGCATGCTGTATCTCCTTTGTCCGTTTATTAATCTACGTAAAATAACTTCTACATGAGAATGTAAACGATGATTGATGGAAAGCAGCCCATCCCATCGCCTTCATTATAAGTTTAAATAAACGAGCATGCGATGATAGAAATAACAGTAAAAGCAATAAGTTTAATAGACTATTAAATAGGGAAAGACACTCTAAAAAACCCTCCAATGGGATGCCAAATGAATCGTCACCCTTATGTCCTTCATTTTTTCGATTACGGGATTACTTGTTGCGTTCAATTAGCTTATTACTTTGCCTAATGAGATCGAATGTAATGGTTTATAGCATACACTGTATCCACCTAGTGAACATTTATAATGAGTAGTCAAGCAACTATAGCGACTTGGGTGTACATATACGAAGCAGACAACTTTGAACGACTTGGGTAAACAATCCCTACGGATAGTACGCTCCTTCTGCTGACCATGAGAATGGGAACTCCTGTCTGGTCAGTTTTTTTGTCCAAGAGGTGTGGGTAGCCCGTCTATACTCTTTGTGTTTTTCTCTTGTCTATATTCTCTCAGCCCTGCCTCACCCTTTTGGATAGACCAACGCTGCAACGTATCCCGCTCACCCTCATAACTCATGAATGGGACCGAAAATCCGCAGGAAGTCTGTACTTTATGAACATCTATCAAAATGATCTGTCTAGCTCCAGGCAGAGATGTAAACAATGGGGACAGTGTTTCCCATTCTGCTGATTCAGGCAAAAACACAGCCCCTGTTCCATACAGTCTTAAAATATTAGGCGGCCCCTCAAACGCACAAAACATAACCGTCACTCTTCCATTTTCCAGCAGATGCGCGCTCGTCTCATTACCGCTGCCAGTCATGTCTAGATAAGCCACCTGATTAGGAGACAATATCCGAAAACAATCATGTCCCTTCGGCGAAAGGTTAACATGCCCATCTTCTGAAAGCGGCGCCGACCCTACGAAAAAAAGATGCTGCCGAAGAATAAACTCTTCATGTACAGGTAGTATAGCGGTAAATTGTTTTCCCATTTGGCATTCTCCATTTCTGTATATTTGTGTGTTGGCTAATTGGTCATCTCTACTCAACTCTATCGGATCCGCCGACTCAATGAGTTCCATGAACTACATGAACTACATGAACTACATGAACTACATGAACTACATGAACTACAACAGCTTCACCAATCATCTCAGTTCCATCAACCACATTTGCTTAACTAACTAGCTTTGCCGACTACATTAACTTCTATAGTTACATTAGCTCTATCAACTCCGTTAGTTTCACCAACTGGATCAGTTCCAAAAGTGCATTAACTCCATTAACAATACCCACTCCAATAGCTCCTCCATCAAACTAACTTTGACTAGGTCCAAGCGGCGTTTGCCGCTAATGTAGGGCATTTTTGTCTCTCTTTATTGCTACTTTGGCTCGGGGCGGCTAATGTAGAGCACTTTCGCCTCTCTTTCTTGCTACTTTAGCTCGGGGCGGCTAATGTAGAGCACTTTTGCCTCTCTTTCTTGCTACTTTGGCTTGGTGCGGCTAATGTAGAGCACTTTTGCCTCTCTTTCTTGCTACTTTGGCTCGGTGGAGCAAATGTAAGGCATTTTTGCCTTTGTTTCTTGCTACTTTGGCTTGGGACGGCTAAGGTAGAGCACTTTTGCCTCTCTTTCTTGCTACTTTGGCTCGATACCGCTAATGTAGGGCACTTTTGCTCTTATTTCTGACTAATTCGACGTTATGCAGCTGATGTAGAGTATTTTTACCGTACATTTCCGCCACTTTGGCCCAACCCAGCAAATCTAC
Source organism: Paenibacillus sp. FSL E2-0190 (assembly GCF_037992965.1). Taxonomy (NCBI): domain Bacteria; kingdom Bacillati; phylum Bacillota; class Bacilli; order Caryophanales; family Paenibacillaceae; genus Paenibacillus; species Paenibacillus sp. FSL E2-0190. The sequence continues at coordinate 1,051,792 of NZ_CP150306.1, read as the reverse complement.
GGGATTTTTACCGTACATCCCCGCCACTTCTGCCCAATCCAGCAAATCTACGGGATTTTTACCGTACATCCCCGCCACTTCTACCCAATCCAGCAAATCTACGGGATTTTTACCGTATATTTTTCCGCAGACACATTAGTTAAGTATATATACTCTAGGGCTTTTCTTATGTCTCCCCCCGTCTGCCTAAATGCAAGCCTCAGCAAAGATTAACAACACATCCCGAGAATTTTAAGCTGTTTATATTCTCTTCCACCGTCAAGTAACCCTTCTCCCCGGTACCTGGCCGTCAGCAAAAATAGGGACTGCCTCTCGGCAGCCCCCCTTTCTCTCGCAAGCTGCTTGATACTACTATCAGAAGCAACTCCCTTAAATCCCTTTTTCCCTTTAAAACACATCCCTTTAAACACTTTTCTATAACACTTCCTATAACACTTTTCCCTAAAAAATCTCCCGCTTAAGCACTTAACCCACTAAGCACACAAAACCATCCTTCCCCTATCTATTCAATCGCAATATAAATCTCAACCTGCGTGTCAGCAGGGTCGAAATTCCGTGAATCATAAATCTCAAAATCCCCCGTGTAAGTTCTTACCTCCCCAGACTCCTTAAAGTACGCCCAAATCTCCCCCCACGCTTGCGCGACTACTTCAAATACCGGACCTTTTTTCGTCTTAAAAACCATGTATTTGCTCTCCGGTACAGCCGCATAGGTGAACTGGTTTTCCACTAGTTCGCTTTCCTCTAGCTGCCTTCCCTCTATATGTCTCTCCTCAGCTACTTCATGCCCGATCACAACGGTATACGCTCCGCTCGCATCACTCTCATAATCCGTATACAAAGCATAGATATACTCAGGATTTACCGTAGCTATCTGCCCCGCAATATTACTCTGAAAATAAGTTTCCCACAGCTGCGACAAACCTCCATCAGGTCCCATTTCTGCTTCATTAGTTGTGCGTATGCTAACCCCCGCCAAGGTCATTTTTGCTTTCTCTACAAAATAAGTATTCATCCATTCTCCCTCATTTCCTGTGATTGAACTTAGTATACACAGGCAAAGTGGACATCTGTCTGTCCAGTTCGAATAGATTGATTTCATTCTGGGTTATAAAGACCCCTTTAGGGTAATTAATAGTATGGAACTACACTCGAAGGGAATGACTACAGCATGTCAAAAATCAAATTAGCTGTCATCTACTACAGTGCCACAGGAACTAACTACCAGCTAGCACAATGGGCCGCGGAAAGCGCAGAAAAAGCAGGAGCTGAGGTAAAACTGCTGAAGGTGCAGGAACTGGTCCCCGAGGACAAAATTCAAGCAAATCCAGCCATGAAAGCCCTAGCTGAAAAAACAAAAGATATCCCAGTCGCCACACCCGACGATATAGTCGAAGCGGATGCGATTATTTTCAGTTCCCCAACCCGTTACGGTAACATTGCTTCCCAGATGAAGCAGTTCATTGATACAACCGGTGGCATTTGGGGCAAAGGACTAACAGTAAACAAAGTCGTCAGCGCCATGAGCTCAGCACAGAACCCGCATGGTGGACAAGAAGCTACGATTTTGGCACTCTATACGTCGATGTATCACTGGGGAGCCATTGTTGCAGCACCCGGTTATACCGATCCAGTCACATTTGGTGCGGGAGGCAACCCTTACGGAACAAGTGTCAGTGTAGATGGAGACGGTAAAATGATCGAAGATCAGGATCGGATCCGTGACGCTGTTTTTCATCAAGCGAAGCGTACCGTTGAAGTGGCCGGCTGGGTCCAGGCAGGCAAAAACGCCAATAATCAGAACTAGCTCAGCTTAGTTAATATAACAACACCCCTCGGAGCTACTTGTGTAGCACTGCGCCGAGGGGTGTTTAATTTATATTTTAATTACTCTCCAGGGTATTTAAGCCCCCACTGTGCACGCACTTGATCCAGCAGTTTCAGAATCGCTAACGATTCATCCAATGTCATCACCGGACTCTCTGTAAGCCCTGCCTGAAGACAACGTCCTACTTCCTCCGCTTCAAAACAATATCCAATAGAAGCACGGTCGTCCACAAAGCTCTCTACCTTCTCATCTCCTATATAAAGCGCAGCCGATTTCGGGTTCACTAATGTACCCTCTACAATAATACGGCCTTCTGTGCCAAACACATGCGCTTCCTCCAACATGTTAAGACGAATACCACCGTTCAACGAAGCGGTTTTCCCGTTACCATATGACAACAGCATCGAGAAATGCTCGTCCACTCCAGTCTCACCTATGTGCACTGTGCTGGAAATAGACTCAGGATGAGGTCCAAACACCATGGAGGCAAAAGAAACCGGATAAATCCCCACATCCAGCAACGCACCCCCGCCCAGCTGCGGATTCAGCAATCTGCCTTCCGGATTCCAGTCGGTACGAAACCCTAGGTCTGCCTTCACCAAACGAACATCACCGATTCTACCCTCAGCAATCCATTCTCTAACCTTCACAATCGCCGGGATGTAGCGACTCCACATTGCCTCCATCAGGAATAGCTTATGCGTTTTAGCATAGGCCACAACTTCTTCCAATTCACCGCTGTTTACGGTAAAAGGTTTCTCACACAGGACAGCTTTGCCTGCACGCAGCGCCATTAAAGCATTTTCTTTGTGAAAAGGATGCGGCGTTCCAATATATACCGCGTCTACATTTGGGTCATTCAGCAATTCCTCATAGGTTGCATAGGCATGCGGAATCCCATGATTTTCAGCAAATTCATCGGCACTTTCCTGAGATCTTGACCCAACGGCATAAGCCACACCATTACTGGCATGCGCCAAATCAGTAACAAATTGATGAGCAATCCAGCCTGTGCTAATAATTCCCCATCTCACCTTGTAAGCGTTGTCCATTTTCATTTGCATGTTCCTCCTAATCCTTCTGCTAAGTCTCTTTAATTCTATCAGACCATTCTAATGAATGTATAGGAACTGATGCCAGCAAACACCACCGTCACCACCAAAATAGCAATATTCCAGATCTTGCTCAAGGCCGCTGAGTGCTCGTTAGAGCTTTGAATAAACGCTTTTTGCAAAAGGAATTGTAAAAGCTTCATGATTACGAATCCTAAACAACCCAGCCCGCTTTGCAAAATAACCTCCAGACTAGCTTTACTTACAAATCGATCAGCCATGTTCCCATCATAATGAATCGGCACGGTATCCGGCATTTTGGAATAAAGGAATAAATAAATAGCTACAGGAATCAAGGCCACCACACTGCTTAAGATCATCGTCAGTTTGGTTTTGAACAACGTTTTACCCTCCTTGTGCGGAAAAAAAATCTCCCCGTTATTCTCCTTCCACTTCAATCAGATATATCCCCTTCTTAAATCCACCGCGACGTTTAGCTTTCTCTGCACGTTGCTTCTCCAGCTCCACGCTATTGCTCCCGTGTGTCTCCGCCAGAGCCTGAATTACTTCCAGCATATCGGCAAGCTCCTCCAGAGCTTCTTCATCACTTGCTGCCTGTAAATATTCCTTCGACTCTTCTTGCAATTTTTTGCGTAGTTCAGTTATGTATTCTTTGGACTCTAATATCCTTGTGTTAAAATCTTTACCTTGAGAAGCTATCAAATCGGGGATGCCGTCACGCACTAGCTTTTCATATACAGGCATTTAAGCTCTTCCTTTCTTCTATATTATATTATATCTCCCTTCAATCCGGCTTTGATTCCATCACTAGACGTTCTACAAAAGGAAGATCTGCCGGAGCAAACATGAACTGATCCAGTTCAGCCGGAAGCACCCACCTATGTTCGTCGTGATCGACCAGATCAATTACACCTCCCTGATACCGCGCTTTCCAAGCAATCAATTGGATCTTTATCTCTCCATAGTTATGCTCGTTCATGCCAAAGCTCTCATAGGGAAGGATTGTGATCCCCATCTCTTCCTGAAGCTCTCTTTGCAGACACTCTGCGATGCTCTCATCCTGCTCTATTTTGCCACCAGGAAATTCCCACAGACCTGCCTGCGATTTACCTTGCCGCCGCCGGGCAATAAGAATCTGCCCTTCTTCATTATGTATAATTGCTGCCGCCACCTTGATCACAAAGACACCTCCAATATTGCTAGTTATTCGACAGATACTACTATTAAAACATACAATTCATTCCAAACCAAAGAGACTCTCCCAAAAGCCAACACGGCCTGGGAAAATCTCTTCAGTACAGTCTCTCTATAAATTTCACAGCAGCGTTATCCTTACGAAAGAGCTACTATTTTGTCAGCACAAGCTCCAAACGAACCTCAAGATTATTTTCTGTATCCAGTACAACGGTGTGGGGATTGCTTAGACCAAAGTCAGAAAAGGCCACTGTTGTCGTTCCCGACAGCATCAACTGTCCCCCGCTATACGCCGCTTGCGACTGAAAGGTGACGTCCTTTTCTACTCCTTTTACGGTAAGCGTCCCCTGCATTTCAACAGGCACAGTTGCTCCTTCAGTCCATTCTGCCGGCAGCTCCGAAAATGACTTCACTACAAACGTGGATTGTGGAAATTCCGTTACGGATAGAAAATCCTCTCCTTTTACATGCTCGTCCCGTTGGCTATTGCCAGAATCCAGAGCGCTCATATCCACTGTCCCTTCCCCGGCCATCGAAGTAGAATCCTCTATATTTACCTTCCAGGTACCCTGAACTTTGTTGTCTACGAAGTTTACTGTTTCTTTAGAGGTCGTCACTGACCAATAGACTTTAGAGGTTTCCGCAAGGGTCCAATCCCCGTTTAATTGTTCGGCTGTGACCGCCACCCCTGCTGATGCTCCAGTGTTATTTGTTGTCTCTCCAGCATCTGCTGTGGTTGCTTGATTTGGAATCACGGACTCGATCTCTACATTATTGCCCAGCGATTTATCCAGTAATGTATAACCTGTGACTACTCCTACGATAATAACTCCTGCAGCGATCAAGGCTATTCTTTTTCTCTTCATCCTGTTCCCTCCAATATTCATAATTTCTGTATGCTTTCAAGCTCGTCCCTCATTCTAACAAAGCAATATGTCGGGAAGAAGTCAGAGCAGAACGGGCTATGATGTGTTAAACTTGTCGTAAATTTTATGGACTGGAGGTACTCCAATTTGACGAAATCCATTCTTGTTGTAGAAGATGAAGAAGCCATCTCTAGGGTCCTCAGTGCTTATCTGAAAAAAGCAGGCTTTCAAGTCACCCGTGTAGCTGATGGACGCGCTGCGCTGGAGTCTTTTGCTATATCTCCTCCTTCATTAGTATTACTAGACATCATGCTGCCAAACATGGACGGCTTTGAACTGCTTAAGCTCATCCGTGAAAAAAGCAGCTGCCCTGTGATCATGCTGACGGCAAGAGATGGGATCAATGACCGGCTAGCCGGCCTCGACGGTGGTGCGGATGATTATATGTCTAAACCTTTTATTCCCGAGGAGGTGGTAGCACGCGTGAACGCTGTCTTACGCCGTCCCTCGCAGTGGTCTGATGGCAGCCGTAAACGGCATTATGGCAGTTTGTTTATCGACTTCACAGCACGTGCTGTCTTTTTAAATGGGGCTGAGCTGAGTCTTAGTCCTCGGGATATGTCAGTGCTGTTATTTCTCGCTGAAAGACCTAATCAGATTTGTACGCGTGAGCAATTAATAGAATTTGTATGGGAAATGGATTATGAAGGAAGCGACCGGGCGGTAGATTTGTCGATCAAAAGACTACGCCAAGCGTTGTCGCACTGGCCAACTAGTGAGGGGGAAATCCGTACCCTAAGGGGGACGGGATATCAATTATGGACAACTTAAAGAGAAACAACGCCAAACGTACCTCTATCCTTTCTTACTGGACGATACGTTATTTGCTCATTATTAGTGTAGGCCTGCTCCTCACAGCTTTAGCTACATTATGGTGGATCCGTCAGGAGGCTATGAGCAATCGTCTGCAGACTGCGGGGCTTTTGGCACAGGAGATTGCAGATCGCAGCTTAAATATGGAAGGCTCCATTGAAATCAGCCAAAATCTCGAAAAACTGATCGAAGACCGGAAGCGGTTTTTCAAGTTAACCATAGAGATGTGCGTGATCATTACTGATCAACAAGGTCAAATGCTATTCTCCCTGCCACCTCTAACTGACAAGGAAATGAGATATAAGCTAAATGATAGCTTGAACGACTCCCGCAGTCCGGAGTTCAAAGCTGCTGTGGCTCCCATAAATTCGGATGACAAAACACTGGGACAGGTTATTGTCCTGCAATCCAAAAAATCACTGCGGCATATTCCACAGGAGGAGATCATATTTTTCTCCATACTGCTGCTGTTTCTAATCATCTTAAGTTGGCTAACCATTTACCTCTTATCTCGTAAACTGGCAAAACCCATTCAGAAGGTAGTCGAGGCAGCGGCTCAAATCAGCCATGGCCGTTATGATATCGTTCTAGATAAGGATGCTAAAGAGCGGGAAATTCATGAGCTGATGATGTCTTTTGAAGAGATGGCAGGCAAGTTACAGCAATTTGAGCAGTCTCGAGCCGTAATGCTGGCCGGAGTCTCCCATGAGTTGAAAACACCCGTAACCTCTATTAAAGGCCTGGTGCATGCCGTCCGCGAAGGGGTCGTTGAAGGTGATGAAGCTGTGGAATTTCTGGATATTGCCCTGCTGGAGGCTGGGCGGTTGCAGCGAATGGTAGCCGACCTTCTGGATTACAATGCCCTGACTGCAGGAATGGTTTCCGTTCGTCACGACCGACTCGATGCCGTACCACTACTATCAGAAATCGTATATCAATGGAAACTGACACAGGCGGAAGATGTTGCTGAACCCGTGCTCCATATGCCGATCAATCCCTTATTTTTGCGTGGGGACTCCCTTCGTATCCAGCAGATTATCGTCAATCTACTTAATAACAGCGTACAAGCCAAAGCTCCGGATCGAAAGGTGCAGCTTACGATAGACCTGCTGGAGCAGCAAGGTCATGGCTTTGCCGAAATCCGTGTTCAAGATAATGGGCTTGGCATCTCATCCAATCATAGTGAGCATGTCTTCGAAGCCTTCTTCCGGGGCAGCGATAAGCAGAGCACACTGCGTGGTCTAGGACTCGGCCTAACCTTCAGCCGTCTGTTGGCCGAATCTATGAACGGAAGCCTCGTGCTTGAGGAGCACTCAGACAAAGGCTGCACCTTCGTGCTGTCTCTGCCGCTTGATGATTAAAAAATAGTCTACGATCCATCGACATGGTATAATCATGTGCACAATCACACCGAAAACCGGAGGCTGTATATGCTTACTTTTGAACAAAAATTAGCGATTCTCGACTCTTACCCCCAGCTGGAACGCAAAAATGTATCCCTTGGGCGCGTGAACTATCACTACGAGGAAAGCCAGCATGATAAGAAAACCGTGGCTTTTCACCTGCATCCAAATGGTAATGGCTATGTGTTCGCAGGCTTACTGCGGGGCTACGAGACAGACGATAAGGGCTTCGTGAATATTCGCGACTACTCGGAATCCGAGCTGCGCAGTTTGCTGGATGCCTCCATCACCTCACTGTCTATTTACATTCCTGATGCTCCTGTAGCCAGCAAAAGAAAGAAAAAGGCTGCGGCAACTGCCGATACACTCTGGACTAATGATGAGGGCCAAACCCTAACCCTAAAGCTTGAGGATGATTTATGGTATGTCTATGCCGACCTCAATCTGGAGATGGCGTTTGAAACGCTTGAGGAAGCTAAAGAATATTTAGCGGAAGAGGGATTTACAGCAGCGCAGGAGTAATTGTCAGACTTTAATCTACACACTCACAACAAAAGAGGTGTCTGAGCAGCCATTTATTTTGGCCGTTCGGACACCTCTTTTCTAATAAAACGATCCTTAATATACAGGTTCCGTATATATGTAACTATAAATACCCAAATCGAGCTCAGAAACCACTTCATAATCTAGTTGGAATTCTATAGTCTTATTTGATAGACCTCCTACAAAATAACTGCCCTCCACAACCAACCTATCCTTCCCTCCAACTGGGGCGACCAAGATCAGCTGTTCAGCTTTATTGGCTGGGATCACAAAGTTTTGCAGCCCACCCGTCTGATCTTGAATATATTTACGGACAGACACGAGGTTACTGCCTAATTCCGAGAGGCCGGAATTGTTGTTCCGCCATACATCAAGCGCATCTTGTTGGGATTGGTTGGAACTGACACACGCCTGATTAACTGAAAATTCCGGGATTTTATATATATTCCCGCCAATATTATCGATAACTACTTTATGGGTTACTTCCGTACAATTTTCAATTTTCAGAGTCGGCATGGGGTCCTTTTCCTTTGAGAATGTCTTTATGATTTTTTGATCACCGGACTTAAAATTTATTGAGATGTCTTTATTATCCATGTTAGAAAATTCGAGCAAGCTATACAACTGATTATTTTTAATTCCGTAGTGCTTTACGATTATAACAAACCTGTTTCTCTCATCTGATAACGATTTTGATTGCTCTTGGCTTCCTACTGAAATTGTTCTGTTGACCGGGGCAATAATCTTCTCCTCGGCAACTGGTGAGGTTATGTAAATAGATTTTGTACCTTCATCCCAAGTGACACTACTACCCAACACTTCGCTAATAAATCTTAAAGGGACGAGTGTATTATTTTGAAAATTGATACCTTTTAAGACTTGCTCATGCTCTTTGGCGTTTACAATTACTCTTCCTTCCTTGACCAGATAAAAAATGTTAATATCCCCTTTAACCGCTGAGACCGACTTCGCATGATTATCCCATTTAATAGTTGCGCCTAAAGCTTCAAAGATCGCCCGCATAGGTACGTATGTAACTCCATCTTTCAGTATAGGACTTACATTAAAATGTAATTGCTTACCGTCCAAATAACATTTGAGATCACTGTCTTCCGCAAAGGCTTGACTTGAAGATAAAACAGCAAAACTTATCATCACCACAAAAAAAGTGATAATTTTTGAAGCAAAGTTGTGGTTTTTCATGTTCTTAATTTAGCTCCTAATCTAGAAAAATAAAAAAATTACAATGCAGACCTGAATATATCAAATGGCCAATCAAAATGTAAGTCTAAAAAGAAAACTACCAACGACACCCAAATTATGGTTAGATGAAGGAGAAGCCATATCCTAGAGGGAAAGAAGCGTGAACGCATATGAGTTTTGAAATCGTAGAGACCACCATACCGGACATCCAAGCCGCATTAGAAGCCGGAGAAATTACGTCAAAACAACTAGTTCTCATGTATTATGAACGCATTGCTGATCACGACAAAAACGGCCTGACGATTAACTCTGTACTGGAGATTAATCCTGATGCGTTGTTTATCGCAGAATCTCTGGATGTGGAACGGGCAATTAATGGCCCACGCGGCCCCCTACACGGGATACCTGTGTTATTGAAAGATAATATCAATACTGGGGACAAAATGCATACAAGTGCGGGTTCGCTGGCTTTGGCGAATTCTTTTGCCGGGGAAGATGCGTTTATAGTTACCAAGCTGCGTGAAGCCGGCGCCATTATTATGGGTAAAGCCAATATGACCGAATTCGCCAATTTTATGACGAACGGCATGCCCTCCGGTTACAGCTCCCGCGGCGGGCAAGTCCTTAACCCCTACAATATTTCTACGCCAACCGGCGGCTCTAGTGCGGGTTCAGCAGTAGCTGTCGCTTGTAATTTCTGTACGGTCTCTGTTGGCACAGAAACTTCGGGATCGATTCTTAATCCCGGTAATTTGGGCTCCATCATCGGCATTAAGCCAACCGTGGGGCTGCTCAGCCGTTCAGGAATCCTGCCGCTCTCCAATACACAAGACACCGCAGGCCCTATGGCTAGAACCGTTCATGATGCCGTGTTACTGCTAAACGCCATGCTGGGCAAGGATCAACGCGATGCAGCTATGGGAACAAATACAGGTAGAATCCACGAGGATTATACTGTATTCCTTGATCCGAATGGTTTGCAGGGCGCTCGAATTGGGATACCACGTGATTATTATTTTGAGGAGCTCACAGATGAGCAGCTTGCTTTGTTCAACGCTTCCGTCGACAGAATGAGAGAGCTTGGAGCGATCATCATTGATCCTGCGGATATTAAGACCGCCCGCGAAATTAGTTACTCTTCGGTGGTATTAAACGAATTCAAAACAGCACTGAATGCTTATTTATCTCATTTGGGCCCCGGAGCACCTATGCGAACCTTGAAGGATATTATTGATTTTAATCATGCACACCCTGTGGAGACTTTGAGATTTGGTCAAGCTACATTAATAGATGCGGAATATACCTCCTCCGGCACACAAAGCGAAGCTCAATATTTACGCCATCGTGCGACTGACCTGAAGCTGTGCAAGGAAGAAGGGATTGATGCCACTATGAAAGAATACAATCTGGATGCCCTGCTGTTCCCTGCCGATTTTGGCGCCAGAATTACTTCCAGAGCAGGATATCCGTCCATCGTCGTTCCTTCTGGATACACTTCGGCCGGCGCTCCCTTTGGTGTAACCTTCTCAGCAAAAGCTTATCAGGAGCCTACGCTTATCAAGCTAGCCTATGCCTATGAGCAGCATTACAAAGTGCGAAAAGCACCTTCGCTAAAAAGCTTCATTGATTAAACCTATTCCTGGAGCGGAACAATACCTAAATGCCTGTTTCCCTCATGGGACAGACTCCATGTACGCACTTCATAGCTACGAATACCAGACAGCACGTAAGGATCTTTTTCGGCAAGGAGAACGGCTTCTTCGCGTGAGTTCGCTCTTACAATAACCATACCGCCAGGACAATCACTAAAGGGACCACACAGCACTAATTGTCCTTTACGGTCCAGCTCTTGTAAATGCTTAACATGACCACGAATAATCTCCATGTCTCTACGGTCTTGATTCGTCGGGCTAAGCAAAATAACATAACAAATATCTGCTTGATTGACCTCACTCATCCTATTCTCCGCCTCTCGTTCAAATAGAAATTAAAGCCCGTAACGGTGATTTCCCAATGCCGATTCGGGCTTTTTTATTTCGCGATGTCTTCGTTCGCAGCTTTATTCATAATCTCGCTGATTTTCTTCATCGGCAATATTTTGAATCTCATCAGAATGAATAAGAAACAGCTCGTAGTCCCCCTCTGCATGCAGCTTCAGCGCTCGTTCTTTAAAAAACTTCGGGCTGCCTTCCGCCGCATCCTCATCATAAAAGAGCAATATCCCGTCACTTTTGCGGAACAACAAGTCATCTCTGGCCCTGAACTGCCAGCTGCCGTCATAAGGGGCATTACTGACCGCCCTGCAAAAGTCCGCACCCGCAATAATACGTCGGTATTCCTCCTGCTTCTCTTCCTTCCACTTCTCTTCCTGTCCAGTATGCGCCGTAATGATCCCCAATTTCAATTCAGGATATTGAGTCTTGAGTTCACATACCACCTCACAAGCCCAAAGATCGACACCATACTGGCCGGGGGTAATAATCCATTCGACGCCTTCTTCAATTAGCGGCTTTAATCTGTTAGACAGCGCCTTTTTGATATAAGGAATTCCCGGATGCTTATTGTCAAAAATACCGAGCTCATGCGCACGGTAGCCTGTTACGAGTAAATTCTTCATGTACTGCCTCTTTCCTGAACGTTGGTTATCTCTTACCATGACTTACCTCTGTAGAGTTTTATCCCACTTATATGATTATTATATAGCATTTACATGATCTATTTCTTTAGGCAAACTTTCAGCTGATCTTAAGCAACCTTTCAGAACCGTCTGATATATTTCTCCTAATCAATCTAAAACTATTAAGGAGAGAAAATAAATGAAGAAATTAATACCGATTATGATCTCAGGAAGTCTACTCACTTCTCTACTATTGGCTGGCTGCAGCACCAATTCGGAGTCCGAAGGAACAGCTGTTACTAATAACCAAGCGAGCACAACACCCGCAGATAACACTGAGGCACAGCAATCTCAAGGAAACGGCAATCAACAAAACGGCAGACCCGGCATGTCCATGAACTTCGGCAAGATTAAGAGTATTAGCGACAACACAATTACAATCTATACGTCAGAAATGCCTTCCCCGCCCGCACAAGGCACTGGAGATACGGCTGGAGCCGATATGCAGAACGGCCAGGCTGGTACTCCACCGGAAAGACCCGAAGGTGATCAAGGCTCAGAAAACGGTACACCTCCAGAGGGGGGAATACCGGAAGGCGGAGCCCCTGACGGCGGTGGACAAGGTGGTGGACCACAGGGCGGCGGGATGCAGCAAACCTTCTCCGAGGAAACCACAGATATTACAATTGATGCTGATACCAAAATTGTAACGGTGACCTTTGACAATGGCACGCGTCAGGAGAACACGATCAGCTTAGCTGACCTGAAAGCTGATGACATTATCCAATATACGCTTAAATCAGATTCCACTGTGGCGGAGAGCATTACCTTAAGCAGCGGAAACCCCGGCGGATCCGCTCCAGACGGTAGCACAGGCAGCAGCAGCTAATCAGTTTCTTCACAACAAAAAAACTTTCCGGGGACAAGCTATGCCCGGAAAGTTTTTTAAAAATCGTATACTATAAACTATTTTTTATCCGACAAAATCAATACTCCACGACCCGGTACAACTGCTGAACCACTGATTACATTACCTGTCAGTAGATCAGTACGCTCAGCTGCCCCAATATCCGCGCTTAAATCCCCGGCAGTGTGGTTCAGTAAGAACAAGTAAGATACGTCATCCTTCACACGTTGAACAGATTCGATACCTTCCGGTGCAGTTACCAACGGCTGAATGTTCTTTTCGGCACATAGATTCGCTAGGAATCCTTGTAGGAATCCTGCTTCTGGACTTGTCGCCACATAATAAGCTTTACCTTCGCCAAATTTATTCACAGTCAACGCAGGCATTCCTTTATAGAAATCAGAACCGTACTCTGCCAAAACTTCTGCCCCTTCGGCATGGATCAGATCGCAGAGCAGATCACATTTATAAGAACCACTCAAGCTACCCCACGTTTTATCCAGCACGAGCTCATTGCTCATACCTGGCAGTAATGCATCGATTTCCTCTGCCCAAATTCCAAGCACTTTACGCAACTCGCCTGGATAACCTCCAACCGTCACGAGGTCGTTCTCATTAACAATACCGCTGAAATAAGTCGTAATGAATGTGCCGCCCGCTTTTACAAAGGCTTCAACCTTCTCTGCAAAACCTGGCTTGACCATGTACATTACGGGTGCGATAACAATTTCATACTTGGACAGGTTCTCTTCGACCCCGATCATGTCGGCTTCGATATTTTGCTGATACAGCGCATCATAATATTTGTGGACTTCATTCACGTAATCCAAGGCAACCGACGGTCCGCTTGAGAGATCAAGCGCCCAACGATTTTCCCAATCGTAGATGATCCCTACTTTAGCTGCACTGCGCGCATCCAGTAGTTGATCTCCAAGCTGCTCCAGCTCTTTACCCAGCTCAGCACATTCACGGAATACCCGTGTGTGTTCATGACCCACATGCTCAATTACCGCTCCATGATACTTTTCACAAGCCCCTATCGAACGACGCAGTTGGAAGAACAACACAGTATCTGCACCACGCGCCACAGCCTGGTAACTCCATAGACGCATAACGCCTGGACGTTTCAAAGAGTTGTACGGTTGCCAGTTCTGCTGGCTCGGTGTTTGCTCCATCAGCATGAACGGTTGGCCATTTTTTAATCCACGCATAAGATCATGTGTCATTGCTGTAAAGCTGACCGGTGTGTCCAGTGAAGGATAGTTGTCCCAAGAAATTACATCCATATGCTTGGCCCACTCAAAATAATCCAGCTCCGGATAAAAGCCCATCAGGTTCGTTGTAACAGGTACGTTAGTGCTGTGTTCTTTGATCGCTTCGTATTCGATTTTGTAACATTCGAGCAAGCTATAAGACATAAAACGGCGATAGTCCAACGAGATTCCTTGGAAGTTAGTACGGTTACCGTTCCATTCTTCACTCAGCTCATTTGGCACCACAATTTCTTCCCAATCATAAAACGTATGTCCCCAAAAGCGTGTATTCCAAGCCTTGTTCAAAGCATCCAGCGAACCATAACGCTCCTTCAACCAGACACGGAAGGCAGCAGCGGACTGTTCGGAATAATCATAGCCACCATATTCATTAGAAATATGCCAAGCTACCAGTGCCGGATGATCCTTGTAGCGTTCTGCCAGCTTACCAGCCAGCTTCGCTGCATACTTGCGGTAAACTGAACTGTTCGGATTGGAGTTATGACGTCCGCCGAACTTACGTTTTCTGCCCTGCACATCGACACGGGTCACTTCAGGATAACGATGAGCCATCCAAGCTGGATGTGCTCCTGTTCCTGTAGCTAGACATACATAAGTTCCATTTTTATATAGTCTATCCATTAATTCATCCAATGAGGAGAAATCATAAGTATCTTCGGAAGGTTGGATTAAAGCCCAGGAAAACACATTAATTGTGGCAACATCAATTCCCGCCAGCTTGAACATCCGTTCATCCTCAGCCCATACTGGCGCATCCCATTGCTCCGGATTGTAATCTCCACCGTACCAAATTTTAGGTAATTTATCGTTAATCACACTTCGCACACCCTTTATAGTATAATTATATATCTATTGTAAATGGTTAAGGTTTCCCTTTAAATATAAAATAATATCTCATACATATAAGAATATAGAACTAACAGGAGAGGATAACATTGTCCGAAATCATGCATCGCAGGATCGTATTCGTCCATGAAGGTGGACAGCACTTGCCAATCACTTTAGACAGTATGGGGCACAATCATGATCAGGAAAAAGTATCCCGCCCCGATGGCTATGACACGTATCATTGGCTTCAAACCTCAGAAGGTGAAGGGATCATCCATTTTGACAATAAAACCTTTTCCCTGCCCGAAGGCAGCGGCGTATTACTACTTCCTTATACACCCCATCGTTATGAGGCTTCCACTAAAAACTGGGGTACCTATTATCTAACGTTTGGTGGCGATTCGGCACACTCTATTTTGGAGACCCTTGGGATGAATAGTAATTCTTTTTACCGTTGGGAAAATGAAGCGCCTCTCCCCAATTTGCTGAAGGAAATGCTGGATCGTCATGATGCCTATCAGGATATGTTTGGTCTCGGCGCCTCAACAGATGCTTATCGTTTTTTGCTTACTTTGAGTAAATATGGCCAGCTTCAAAATAATACGGCGATTTCCCGCAATGTAGATAAGCTGCAGCCACTGCTAAAATGGATGGACAGCCATTATGGCGATCCTGATCTTGGACTGAACGATCTAGCCGATGAACTAGGCGTATCTGGGCGCTATCTTAACAACCTATTCGTCCAAACTTTCGGACTCTCGCCTTATGCCTATTTCGTACGTTTACGCATCCGGAAAAGCAAAGAAATGCTCGTAAGCCAACCCGATCTTACGGTAAAAGCTATCTCCCAGCTAGTCGGCTTCCGCGATGTCAGCCATTATGTAGCCACATTTCGCAAGCAATCCGGGACTACGCCGGAGCAATTTAGACGTCTGCATTAAACATGCCCCGCCTACTGTGGAAAAATTGCTCGCTGGGAATATGCGGCTAGAACGTAGTAAGAGTATGGTATGCGCTACTATTTGTAGAAATGGGCGGTACGGTGGCTGGGTGCATTTGGCTGCGAGTGTACGGCACCTCTGAGATGGATCGTGCAGATCTGCACATGGTGGGACTCCATGTGGAAATCTGCTCATGGTGGACTCCATGTGGAAATTTGCTCATGGTGGATTCCATGTGGAAATCTGCCCATGTTGGGACTCCTTATGGAAATCTGCCCATGTTGGGACTCCTTATGGAAATCTGCCCATGTTAGGGACTCCATGTGGAAATTTGCTCATGATGGGGACTCCATTGTACAGCTCTCTTCAGTTCAGTATGAGTAAGTCAGACGAAATAATTGCACTTTGTACACTTAAAATAGCCTGCACGGCAGAAATTATCCATATAAGTGTATTCTGTGCAACTATATTCTCGGAATATGGCCTTGCAGCGAGATTAGCCAATTTTTAGCTGTACAAAGTGCAACTAAAACCAATTAAATACTCCAACACTTCAAATAAGTGTACGAAGTGCAACTATTTTCTGTTGTGCTTCTGTTGAAGTTTCTACATGCCCTACTCCACTCATTTTTTACTCCACACTTCCACTTACTTCACTATTCCTACCCCACACATTCCCCTACACCGCTCTTCCCCTACTCCACACATCCCTCACTCCATCTTCACCAACCTCACTTCACCCTACTCCACACATCCCTCACTCCATCTTCACCAACCTTCACTTCACCCTACTCCACACATCCCCCACTCCATCTTCACCAACCCTCACTTTACCCTACTCCACACATTCCCCACTCCATATTCACCAACCTTCACTTCACCCTACTCCACACATTCCCCTCTCCACTTTCCCCTCTCCTGCCACACTCCCAAACCCACTCCAAAATCTCTTTACTCAAAACCACTCAAATCTCCAGCACCTCTACGCCATACGGCTCGAGCTGGAGCTCTCCAGATCGAATCTTATTATCCAGCAGGCTGCTGTATTCTCGTGGCAACGGAACGATCACCGACTCGCGGCTCAGATTAAGCAGGAACAAGAAGCTTCCCTGATCTCCAGTCCGCACGGAGGCTTGTACTCCGTTTGGCAATCCTTCAAAGCATAACAACCCTTTTTCCTTAGCCAGGTTCTCCAATAGAACTGACCAGTATTGCTCTTCCGCATGGGTTCCGAAGTAATAAACCTGACCTTTGCCGAAGGAATTAACAGTAACAGCGGGTGTGCCGCGATAGAAATCATCACCATACCAGGCAATTGGCTGGGCCACTACAGGTCGGAGGATGTCGCACCACTGCGTACATTCATATGGGTTACCCTCCGCATCCACGATGACATGTGTTTCAACGCCAATCGGATCATACTCCAGCACTTCAACGCCGGTACAATAGCTCAGCTGCCCAGGCAGCGGTTGCATGACTGCGATGTTGTTTATATTTTTGACGCCACTACGGTTGGTGATCAGTAAGGTCCCGCCAGCGAGGGCAAAATCCTCCAGATTACGTACGATCTCCTCATCCAGCAAATATAAATTTGGAGCGATTACTACTTTGTATCCATCAAGCGGTTGTCTGAGGTCGATAACATCGCAGCCCATGCCAAGCTTGGTCACCGCCCGGTGAATCTGCTTAATGTTCTCATAATAATCAAAGCCCTCTGCCTGCGGCTGAATATCCAGCGCAGCCTTCTCTTCATGAGAATGGAGGATAGCCACTTCGTTTTTCAGCATCGTTCCTTGGAGCTTGCCGCTCAGCCCATTAACCTCATGACATAGCTGCGTGAACTCCGCTAATCTGCGTCCGGGAACATTGCTGTGATCAATCAGCCCGTGCCAGAATTGTTCTGCTCCTGAAGTTGCACTTCTCCAGCGAAAATGAACAACAGTATCCGCACCTCTAGCAATCGCCTGCCATGCATAGGCACGAATCAGTCCCGGATAAGGGGTTCGCCACATCGGCATCCAACAACCCGGAGATCCACTCAGCTGCTCCATGATCCAGAAGTTTTGGCGTTTGATGCCACGGGTTACGTCCAATGAAAGTGCTCCGCTATAAGGCGTTGTCTCTTGTTTGGTTGGCGAAGTATTCGGATAATAATCAAACGCAGCCACGTCCAGATCTGCACCGACCGCGTACATATCGAGGCGCTGCGGATAGCTGTGAAAGTTATGGGTTATGAAATGCTCTGGACAAATCATACGCAAAATATTGATCTGCGCTGTCTGAAACGCTACCACCGAATCCCACTGAAACCGCTGAAAGTCAAGCAGAAAAGATGGATTCTGATGAGGTGATCCGCCCAACGGCACGGTAAGCTCATTCCAATCGCTGTACTCCCCGCTCCAAACAACGGTTCCCCATTCTGCATTGACCTCAGCCAGTGTTCCGTATTTAGCTTGTACCCATGCTCGAAAAGCAGTATTACAAGCGTCACAATGACAATCCAACATGCCAAATTCATTATCAGTCTGCCAGCCTATGACGGCCGGGTGTTCACTGTAACGTTCGGCAAGACGCAGAATAATACGGCTGCCATACTCACGCAGCGATGTGCTGTTATAGCAGCGGTGTCCACGTACCCCCGGGTGAAAAATCTCTCCATTAGCAAACACCGGAAGCACATCCGGAAATTTCGTCGTTAACCATCTTGGCGGTGTAGCTGTTGGCGTACCCATCACAACCTGCAGATCATATTGATGAAAAAGGTCCAGCGCACGGTCCAGCCACTCAAACTGGTAATTCCCCTCAGTTGGCTCCAGTCGGCTCCATGCGAACTCAGCAACCCGGACTACTTTAACACCTGTTTCTTTCATCAACTTGATATCTGGTTCCCACATGGATTCATCCCAATGCTCCGGGTAATAGTCCACACCCATCTGAACATGATCATATCGTTTCATTGGCGCTTCTCCCCATCCCTTGATAATCAGCCCTGTTTCCCAAAAAAAGCACTCCCCGTCTCAAATTGATGAGGTATACGGAGAGCGCTTCTGTTAACCACTAATATCCATTAAATCTTCTCTATAATGTGCTTTACTTATTTTTTAAGCTTGTCCCATGCAGCTTGCATACCAGTCATCCAACCGTTAACGTCAACCTTGTCAGCAATGAACTGTTGAATCACGCTGGCAAATTCTTGCGTTACACCATCAGGGAATTTAGAGGATTGCAGGCCATAAACTTTGTTTTCTTTTACATAGTTCCATACGTCTGCTCCAAGCATACCGATGTCTTCAGGTGTTGCTTCGATTGTGGACAAAGCAGGGATGAATTTCCATTTTTTAACGATGTACTCTTTACCCATATCGGAAGTTACCAACCAGTTCAAGAACGTTTTTGCTTCTTCTTTAGAACCGGATTCTTTGTTGACTACAAGGTTCGCAGGGATACCAACAGTCATTTTGTCATTCTTCTCAGCATCTTCATTGATTGGCATAGGGAACATGCCAATGTTCATATCAGGAGTGATGTTATCAACAAGAGTTTGTGCCCAGTTACCTTCTTGCATCATTGCAGTTTCGCCTTTTGCGAACATTGCCAGGTGAGTGTTAGCATCTGTGGTCAAAGGATTCTTTTGTCCGTATTGTAAAGTCAGTTTGAGATACTTGCTCCACTCTTCAAACGTTTTATTTCCTACAATTGTACCAGTTCCTTCATTCAAACCTTTGATGAATTCATCTACATTATCTTGTTGTGCAAAGGCTACGCTGATCCCTTGGTTACCTAGCAGCCACCATTCCTGATATGCATTACCAAAAGGAGTTACGTCGATAGCTTGCAGCTTTTTAGCCGCTTCTTCAAGCTGTGACAATGTTTTTGGAGTTTCAGTGATTCCCGCTTTAGCGAACAAGTCCTTGTTATACACAATACCGATACCCTCAAGGTTCATTGCCATACCGTATACTTTGCCATCTTTAGTCATAGGCTCTGCAGCCATAGGAATCAGATCTTTTACCCAAGGTTGGTCGGACAGATCTTCCATCTTGTCTCCCCAAAGTTCCATTTCTGCATATCCACCATTGGAAAAAATATCAGGCGCATCGCCGGAAGCGAATTTAGTTTTCAATGCTGCTGCGTAATCCGCACCACCACCAACTGTTTGGATATCCAGCTTGATGTTAGGGTATTCTTTTTCGAATTCTACCTTAAGCTCATTGAGGCCTTCTACGATTTCAGTTTTGAATTGGAAGATCTTAACGGTCTTCACTTCACCTGAATTTGTGCCAGCGCTTCCATTTTGTGAGTTACTAGAAGCGTTATTATTACCACCACATGCCGTTAGAGCTAAACTCATTGCCATTACTGCTGATAGAGCAACTGCGGAGTGTTTCTTCTTCATTATATATTCCCCCTTAAAATAGTGGACTGCTTAAAAAATATTTGGAACGGAGGGCTCGGTGTTAACCTTTCACCGAGCCAGCCGCTATTCCCTCAACAATGTAACGTTGCATAAACAGGTAGAAAATGATAATTGGTGCGACCCCGATTACGAGAGCCGGAAGTGCCATATCCCATTGTTTGGTGTATTGACCAAAGAAGGAGAAAGTCGCTAGTGGAATGGTCCGAAGCTCTGGTGCCTGAAGAATCAAGGATGGCAACAGATAGTCATTCCATATTCCAAGTGCGTTTAGCACGATAGTTGTCATCACCATTGGCTTCAGCAAAGGAAGCACAATACGGAAGAACACGGTAATAGGATTACATCCATCTACTGTAGCCGCCTCTTCAATTTCAAGAGGAACGGACTTGATAAAGCCGTGGAACAGGAAGATCGCCATCGGAACACTGATTCCTAGATTCGTGATAATCAAACCAAGGAAAGAGTTGTTTACTCCAATAACATTTACGACCTTCAGAATAGGAATCATAATCGTTTGGAACGGAACTACCATTGCTGCTACAAAGATAAGCAGCAAGAACTGATTGAATTTCGTATTCGCCCGAACCATACGATAGGATGCCATCGCACTGAACAGAGAGATTAGAATAACACTGATCACTGTGATAATAACCGAGTTTCGGAATGCTTCACCGAAACGGGCTAATTTCCAGGCGGTTGAATAGTTCGACCACATAAATACTTTTGGCCAGCTTGCCGCATCACTCAGAATTTCACCGAAGGATTTCACCGAGTTTGCGAGCAAGAAATAGAATGGAGAGAGAAAGAGCAGCGCCAGAAGGATCATTATCACTTCCGTACCAATATTCCATCTCTTTTTTTCCGTAGGTTTCATTACGCTTCAACCTCCTTGCTCTTCGTGATACGGACCTGAATCAGAGTAATGATGGCTACAATTACAAAGAACAGCAGCGCTTTTGCAGTACCCAGCCCGTAACGATTGTTCAGGAAGGCTTCATTGTAAATATTCATAGCAACGGATTCCGTCGATTTGAACGGTCCGCCCTTCGTCAAGGACAAGTTAAGGTCAAACATTTTGAATGACCAGGAAATGGCCAAGAATAATCCGATAGTTACAGCAGGCATAATTAGCGGAACTACGATATTGCGTAGCACCTGCCAACGGGAAGCACCATCAATATCAGCCGCTTCTAGTACTTCTTTAGATACGTTACTCAACGAGGCAATGTAGATAACCATTAGATAACCGGAAGACTGCCAAACAAAGACCATTACAATCGCCCAGAATCCTGTTGTGGCATCACCGAGCCAAGGAAGATTAAAGAAGGACCATCCTGTCAGGTCGCCCATAGTGGCGAACCCTTTGATGAAGATAAATTGCCAGATGAAACCAAGCAACAATCCCCCGATAACGTTCGGCATAAAGAAAATAGTCCGAAGCATGTTACGTGTCTTTAAAGGTTTAGTTAACAGATAAGCTAAGAAGAAGCCTACCACGTTAGTCAAAATCACACCTAACACCGTAAATCTTACCGTGAACCAAAAGGAAGACCAGAAGTCAGGGTCATTTGAGAAAATAGTGGAAAAGTTTTGAAATCCGACCCAACTTACATTACCGGATACACCGTTCCAATCTGTGAAAGAGTAATACATCCCCATCAAAAATGGGATAATCGTTATTAAGGTAAAAAACAAAACTGCCGGACCAACGAAAAAAAGCTGTTGACCTAACTGGGACAACTTAGTGCCGCGCATTTATTGCCCCCCCCTTTCTTTTGCTCACTTACTTGTTTATGCTTTATACACATATTATCTGTTTTTTTCAGGGTACCTCACACCTACTAAAGTGATCTTTCAGGTGTAAAATATTGATCGGATGTGACAAATTTCGATGAAATGGAACACGATTCGCACAAAATTGATCGTTTTTATCCTACTGCCAACGTTAATCTGTATTATGGCCACCATGTTTATTAGCTATCACTATAGCACTCAATCCCTAAGAACAAGGGCAGTAGATGAGAATACGAACCTCCTCTTTCAAGGCAATAGAAACATCGAAAGTCTGATTCAGGAGATCAATCGTCTCTCCCTTATCGTCTATTCAGATTCAGATTTCTACAGACTGCTCGAAGCGGGATACGAGGATATGGCAGCAAATACACGAATTTATTCTTCTCTAAATTACATTTCTTCATCCATGCCAGATATATCCCAGGTGTATCTTTACGGTGTAAAGGATAGAAAAGCCACTTTGCTCACCCAAAATACACCCAAACGTTGGCAGGGTATCCCCCCTTATGCCGACTCAGAGATCACTAGCAGTTCTCCTGTGTTTATACAAAGTACACATATAAGTCACAGCTATGGCCTAACTTCACCTATCCCGCAACTCATACCGGAGCCTGTGTTCACATTGCATAGACGAATTGAAAGGATTCCCACTACCACCCCACTCGGCTTCCTGTCGATCGATGTTAAGCTAACGGCTCTTACCGACATCGTCAGCCAGTTATATGATCAGAAGCAGGAGAACATTTGGCTGCTGGATGGCGATGGCAGGATTGTATACGGAAGCAACAGTGAGGAATACGGCAAGCGCCTACACGCTTCTTGGTACAACAAGCAAATCGCCACGAATCAAAGCTCGCAAGGGTATTTTGAAGAGGAAGATGCTGTGTTTATTTACCAAAGAATCGAAACCCAAGGTTTAAATTGGACCCTCGTGAAGCAGATTCCTACGTCCTATCTTTTCCGGGAAGCTAACGAGGCGGCAGCGATCAATATATTCCTCCTTGTTCTACTTTTGATTACAATTGCCACGTTAACAACCCTGATCTCTTTTCGAATCACGGCTCCTATCAAGCAGTTGACTCGTTACATGAATCAGGTGCAGACCGGTAATCTTGATGTTGAAATTCAACCTATGGGCAAAGATGAGATTGGCGTGGTTACCGAGCGATTCCGCAGTATGATGGACACGATCAACAACCTGATTTTAAGAGAGTACAAGCTGGAATTGTCCAATAAGACCAATGAACTGCGGGCACTGCAGGCACAAATCAACCCGCATTTTCTGAATAACACGTTACAGATCATTGGCACGCTGGCCTTAGAGCTTAAAGTGCCCCAAATTTACTCACTTCTTTCAGCTCTAGCCAAAATGATGCGCTACAGCATGTACAATGAGGAGAAGATCGTAACTGTTAAGGATGAGCTGGATCATGTCAAAGCCTACATTGAACTGCAAAAGGAACGTTTTGAAAATAAGTTCAGTTTCCGCTACGATATGGAGGAATCACTTTTAGAGACGTTTATGCCGAAAATGATTTTACAGCCTATTGTAGAAAATTATTTCAAACACGGCTTTAATCTTTCCCGCAGTGACGGATTCATTGAAATCACCGCAGCAAGAGTGGATGACAACCGGATGGAAATCTGTATCCAAAATAACGGAAATGCGATCCCTTCAGCGAAGTTAGATCTTTTAAAGCAGAAGCTACAGCATCCTACTAGAACAGATATAGATTTATTAAGAAATACAGAGCAAACCAAGGAAGCTACAGGATCAGGTATTGGTCTGCCGAACGTTCTGGCTCGACTCAAGTTTGTGTGCGGAGATAGTGCCACTTTAACTGTGGATAACCTTAGAGCAGGCGGAGTAGTAGTGAAATTGGAAATTGAAATTATAGCGGAGCGTGAAAAGATATGAAGGCGTTGATTGTTGATGACGAGGCAAGAGTTAGAAAGGCAGTCAGACTGCTTGTCGACTGGGACGCCCATCAAATAGATGAAATTCTGGAAGCCGGAAATGGAAATGAAGCCATCGAGATCATCCGGCAGGCTAAACCAGCATTAGTCATTATGGATATGATGATGGAATCAGGTAATGGGATAGAGTTAATGACCTGGGTGAACGAATTCGCCGGCAACACTAAGTTTATTGTGGTCAGCGGACATAATGATTTTGAGTTCGTACGGCAGACTGTGCGGCATGGGGGTATTGATTATATCCTGAAACCTATCGAAGCCGAGGCAATCAATGTAGCGGTAGCTAAAGCAGTTGCAGCCTGGCGCTCAGAAGAAGACGACCGAAGCGAACGGCAGAAACAGAGTATTCAGCTTAATGAGTTCAAGCCCATTTATGGGGAAAAGCTATTATCTGCACTAATTGATGATCCGATCAATTCTGATTTATCTTTGCGGAGGTTATGCAGTGATGGTATCATTCCGGAAAACATCCATTCCGCTCGGTTAATATTGGTGCAGACAGATGCGGGTAACAATCCGTTGATTAAACGTTTTGGCGGAGACACCGAGCTAATGAACTACGCTATCGTCAATATTTGTAATGAATTTTTGCACAGTCCGCTTAAGGGTGTTGCTTTTCGTTATTGGGGAGGTCCTCCGGAGATTGCGATTATTCTGTGGGATATTCAAACCTCTGTGGTCGAGCTAATAGGCAGAATCAATCATGGCATCTACTCTACCTTGCAGGTCCGAATGCATTTTGGAATCAGCAGCATCGGCAACTTACCTAAGCAGTTACCTTATCAGCGTGCAGAGGTGGCAGAGGCCTTACAACGCCGAAACTTATTAATTCATGAGGATTACTGCCATTTCTCCTCTTCCTCCGAAGAGTTCAGAGATCGTAAAGAGATCGCCAAAGCAGAGGTTCGCGGTAATGTATCAACAACGAACTTTGCTGACGTCAAGGAAGATTGGAAAATGGCAGTCATCAGCGGAAGTCCAGAGATATTATCAACAGCTGCGCAGCACTGGGTAGATGAGCTTAGCCGAGGCGGGGTTGTGACACCAGAAATCCTAAACTCATGGAAAAATGATGCTCTACTATTTCGTTCCCAGCTGGTACGGGAAATGTTAGGCCCTGAAGCTGAAGGCGCACTGGCCGAGCTTGAACAGGCCGACCAGCTTCACCCAGCTCCTTATACGAACGGTTACTCGTTCTCTTTATTCGCTTGGCGTGACTGGTCGTATACCCTAATGCAGGAGCTGGCTGAAGTAATCGCCCTGAAACAAGCTAAAGAACGTAATCCGATGCATGATATCGTCAAATATATCGAGCTTAATTATGCTTCCGACCTGTCCTTACAGGAAGTGGCCGGGAAGTTTTTTGTTAGCCGTGAATATATTTCCCGCCGATTCAAACAGGAATACGGGATTAACTTCTCCGACTTTATTGTTAATATTCGAATAGATAAAGCTAAACTACTATTGCAGAATCCTCGTCTGAAGCTGGCCCAAATCTCCGAAATGGTCGGTTTTCATGATGTTAAATATTTCAGCAAAGTGTTTAAGAAGCAGGTTGGATCTTCACCTAAGGACTACCGGGACACATTTAAGAGTTGATCAATACCAGTTTAAAAAGGCGTCCGCAACCGTCTTACCGGCTATGCCGTTCGGATGCGGGTCGTCTTGTCCACTCATATATTCCGGTCTGATCCGGTGATCGTCTGGTGCAGGCAACGATAATAGGCTTGCTATATCAAACACACGGTCTACTCCAGCGGGTGGGTTAGTCAGGATTTCATGATTCACTCTACGCCAAGTTTCTTCTCTTGCCTCCTGAAAATTAAACGGCGGCACCGTACTTAGAATAATACTAGCATCAGCATTTGCTGTTTTGATCTTAGCAATAATAGTTGTCAGATCACCAAGTAACTCATCTGCAGAGCGGCAGCCAATATCAATATCATTTACGCCGAGGACAATCATCAGTTCATCACTCTGTTTAGCTTTGTGAAGCCAAGGGCCATCCGCAGCCACATCATACGCTCTAGCCCAGCCTGAGCCCAGATTCCATACGCCAATCTCTGCACCAAGACCATCCGCAATTCTCGCTGCCCAATATTCGTATCCGTCCTTTAATGTCCGCACACCTTGAGTAATCGAATCTCCCAAAAATACTAGCTTCTTATGCACAGCTTTCTTATACCCGATATAGCTTGGCAGTACCAAAAGCTTGTCAGATTCTGTAAACCCATCGGCTGATTCCTGTGTAGCCAGATTTCCGGGCGCATCATAAGCGGTTGCCAGCATCCCTTCTACGTTGAAAGGAATGGATTTGCCCTCAGTAGTTGTCTTAATTGTCCATGTAAATGCTAAGTAATGGCCATCGGGAAGATTGATACTTGTCTCATCACTCCAGAAGCATTCACCGGCCGCTACTGACTTGGAGACATTGCCTTCAAAGGTGACAGCATGTTGTGTATGCTCAATAATAGCTCCGTTTGGCTCAGTCCCTCCATCCGCGATAAAAGCCGATTCGATTACCCAACTGCCCCCAGGCTCACTGCCCGAAGCTTCAAGCCCTTGGTCCCAGGTGGAATCCACCGCATTGCTATGCCAAAATTTCAGCTGCAACGGGCCGTTTTCCCGTAAACGAATATAAGTCCGGAAGGTATGTGTAAAAGGTTCTTGCCTATTCATAATAAAATTAGCGGCGGTTGAAAGAACCGTAGCAGAGGTATAGTCCGTCTGATTCAAAACTCCACTTCCCTTAATTAAATTAGTATTCATAACGTTTCCCCCGTTATTAGTTAAGATTGTAACACTAAAACCTCTCCTATAAACCAGGGAACGGATCATTCACCCAATCTACAAGAGAGGTTATGGCTATATCAATATGCTTTAAGAAATCATCTTATTTCAATGTAATGGTAAACGATGCGGATTTTGCACCTGCGTTTACTTTCACTGTAGTCTCATCTACTTGCTCTGCACCTTCTACGGAAGCGATAGCTCCCAGATCTTTAAGGGAAAGCGAGAATTCTTTACCGCTGCCTTCTGCAGTAACTGTTACGCTGTTGCCTTTGCGGGCAGCCTTCACAGTCAATTCTGGAGCACCTTTAAGATCACGTACGGTTGCAGAAGTAGTAGTACCTTCTTCAAGTGAATACAGGCCAAATTTCACGCCATCCGCAAAGTCGTAATCCGGTTTGTTATCGATGCTGCCGATTGCCAGCAAGGAGTTCTGACGAACGAACAGTGGCAGGCTGAAGAAATCATATTTCTCTTTGCGCCATGATCCGCCTTGTACAGTTTCACCAGATAACAGGTGAGTCCAGCGACCTGCTGGCAGATAGTATTTCACTTCGCCGTTTTCTTGGAAAATAGGCGCTACGAGCAAGGAATCACCCAGCATGTATTGGCGATCGAGCACTTCACATGTTGGATCTTCCGGGAATTCCATAACCATCGCCCGCATAGAAGCCCAGCCATGCTCTGCAGCCTGCCCAGCCACATCATACAGGTAAGGCATCAAGCTGCATTTAAGCTTCGTGAAGAAGCGGGTAACATCACAAGCTTCATCATCGTACGCCCAAGGCACACGGTAAGAAGTGCTGCCGTGCAGACGGCTGTGGCTGGACAACAGTCCAAAAGCTAACCAGCGTTTAAATACATGTGCCGGAGCAGTGTTCTCGAAACCACCGATATCGTGACTCCAGAAACCGAAACCGGACAAGCCCAGGGACAAACCGCCGCGAAGGCTTTCTGCCATGGATTCATAATCTGCGTAGCAATCTCCGCCCCAGTGAACTGGGAACTGTTGGCCGCCAGCAGTTGCAGAACGTGCGAACAATGCTGCCTCATTCTTGCCAAGCTTCTCTTCCAATACTTCAAATACAACTTTGTTGTACAGTTGAGTGTAGTAGTTGTGCATTTTCATCGGATCAGATCCGTCGAAATAAACTACATCTGTAGGAATCCGCTCACCGAAGTCTGTCTTGAAGCTGTCTACGCCCATATCTACCAAATCACGCAGGTAGCCGGCATACCATTCACAAGCCGCAGGGTTAGTGAAATCCACCAGTCCCATACCCGCTTGCCACAGGTCACATTGATAAACATCGCCGTTAGGCTTTTTGATCAGGTAGCCGTTTTTCTTGCCTTCTTCAAACAAGCGTGAACGTTGACCAATATAAGAGTTGGTCCATACGCAGATCTTCAGGCCTTTTTCCTTCAGGCGTTTCAGCATGCCCTCTGGATCCGGGAATACACGTTTATCCCATTCAAAATCAGTCCATTGATACTCACGCATCCAGAAGCAGTCAAAGTGGAATACATGCAGCGGCAGATCACGTTCTGCCATACCTTCTACGAAGGAATTTACAGTCTCTTCATCATAGTTGGTAGTGAACGAAGTTGTCAGCCACAACCCAAAAGTCCATGCTGGTGGAAGCGCTGGTTTACCTGTAAGAGCAGTATAGTTGCTAATAACGTCTTTAATGGTAGGTCCATCAATCACAAAGTATTCCAAGCTTTCTCCAGCTACGCTGAATTGGGCTTTTTTCACTTTTTCTGAAGCGATTTCATAGGAAACCAATTCCGGATGATTCACGAATACGCCATAACCTTTGCTTGATACGTAGAAAGGAATGTTTTTGTAAGCTTGCTCAGAGCTAGTGCCGCCGTCTTTGTTCCAGATATCAACGGTTTGTCCATTTTTCACGAAAGCGGTAAAACGTTCGCCCAGACCATATACGAATTCGCCTACGCCGAGATCCAGCTCATCACGCATGTACGTGTTACCGTCTTGGTCGGTGATGTAAGCCATGGATTTAAAGCCACTGCCTGTAATACGTTCTTCGCCGCGATAGAAATCCACCGCCCATTGTTCGCCTTTGCGAATCACTACACGAAGTCCGCCGCTGATCAGCACGGTTTCGAGATCCGTTTCTTCAATCTTCACGTGATCGCCAGTACCTTTAGTCAGTTCGAAAACCGGACCACGTTCCTGTACACCATCATGATGAATAATTTTAATACCTACCACGCCTGGAAGCGGGGAATGGAATTTTACAGTAAGCAGGGTTGAATTCAGCGTTGCTGCGCGCCCTGTGATTGGAGTCGTTTGTGTAATTGCTGTTAATCCTTCTGGAGTCTTTTCTACAACATAATTTTGAACTGCGCCGTTAATCGTGATACCTTCACGAACCAGCCAGAGACCATCAGTAAATTTCATTGTGTACTTGCCACCTTTCAATTTGGTGTTTATAGTTGCATTATACCGATAAAAAATGAACAAAACTAATACTATATAGCTCATTTATAACACTATTTTGATGTTTTTTAAGAAAAGAGGCCTTTATATGGACCGTACAACTCAGAGTTTGCTAAAAGAAAACAGAGTTCATGGAGATAGTATGTTTCCACTCGCTGCTTATTGGATAGATCTTCCATCCGGAACGCATGTACTCGATACACATTGGCATGAAGAAGCGGAGTTCTTTATGCTGCTAGAAGGAGAAATTCTGTTCCAAGTAGACACAGAATATTTTCCACTCCGCGCGGGCGAAGCGGTATTTATCGAATCTGGCGATATACACGCCGCCTATGTGCTGAACGAAGACACCCCCTGCAAATTCTGTGCGCTTGTATTTCTGCCTGATCTTTTGGCTAGCGCCCAGTACGATACGATCCAGCAAAACGCGATTTTGCCACTGCAAGAGAAACGCCAGAGCTTTCCGAGACATATTACACCAGATGTCCCTTGGCAGCAGGAGTTGCTTCATCATCTGGAGCAAATGATGGAGGCATACGCTAATAAAATGCCCGGATTTGAGACCTTTATGAAAGGAACTTTGCTAATCATGCTTTCCAAGATTACCGCAGAGGGCCGATTTGAGAACCGCAGCCAATCGGATGATGCTGATACCACCAAAATTAACCGCCTTAAAAAGGTGATCCTTTATATCCAAGATAACTATCAGGAACCGATCCGTACCCGTGATCTATCAGAGCTTATTCCCATGAGCGAGGGGCAATTCTGCCGCTTCTTCAAAATGATGACTCGTAAAACGCCGGTCGATTACATCAACTCATACCGGATTCGCCAGGCTGCCGATCTGCTGCAACAAAGTGAAAGAAAAATATCCGACATCGCATTCGAGGTCGGATTTGATAATGTAAGCTATTTCATAAAGGTTTTCCGCAAAGCGATGAAATGCTCGCCTTCGGAGTTCAGGAAAGGTGCAGGCTAGTTTCATCTACATCATAAAAAAACGATGGATTCCAACCTGATTTTTAGGAAATACAACCTTTTGGAGGCTCGCGATGAACTCACCGATTCTTAGCTTTATCACACCGCCTATTCCTTATTTCATAGACTGTGGCCGTGCTCACTACAATGCTGGAGACTATCATATCAGTCGTAATTGCATCGGCGTATTTGATCTAATCATTGTTAAAAAGGGGATGTTGCCCATCGCCGAGAACGAGGTGCACTGGGAGCTAAAGGAAGGAGAATTCCTCATCCTTCGTCCAGATGCCCATCACTATGGCTTTGCCCCTTGTCCTATCGAAACAGAAATCATCTGGATTCATTTCCAGACCTTCGGCAGCTGGATCGAGTGTCAGGATATGAACGAATGTCTGGAGAATCAGAGCGAGCTCATCGAAAGCCATAAACAAAAAGCTTATTTAAATCACTGCGATGTATGCTCGATCTTTATTCCGAAGTATACGGAAATATCAGAGAAGGCAATGGAGGTATTAGAGTTCTTTTTCCATCTGGAACAAGAACCCCAGTCGATGCGCAACTGGAAGCGCCAAGCCTCCTTTCAACAGTTCCTGCAATTCTTGGACCGCGATCTGGCCGAGGCATCCGATGCAACCGCCATTCATCTTGCCGAGAAGATTGAATTGTTCATTCGGCAAAATTATACTCGTGATGTCTCTAACTCCTTACTTCAAAAAGAACTTAACTATCATCCCAACTATCTCGCCAAAAACATGCTAAAAATATACGGTGTGACCCCTATGGCCTATCTCCTGTCCTATCGTCTAGAACAATCCAAACGGCTGTTAATTCAAACTTCCTGGTCCATTGCCCGCATCGCTGAAGAGGTTGGCTTCCATCATATTACTTACTACTCTTCCTGCTTCTCCAAGAAAGAAGGCATTTCTCCCTCTAACTTTCGACAAAAATTCACCGGCAAATAGACATAACAAAGCCTGGAATCGAAAATATCTTCCTCTTCCGGGATAGTTTGGACAAAAAAAGCTGTTAAGCGTCCATCAAACAACGCTGCAGCTAACAGCTCTCCTTATTAAGTATTGCTGCTGATTTACCGATATATTATAGATAGATCTTATCGTTGTAGGAGGATAATGAACCATGCACATAACGAATATGACCTCATCTATGGGAACGAGGTTTAATGTATCTGTTAGTCACCAAACTCATGATAAAACTATGAAATCAAACAGCAATACTAGTGGTAATGGTAATGGAGATAAATTATCAATAAGTAAATCTGCAAAGGCTGCTTTTCAAAATCAATCCAAAATGGACGGAATGGTTAACTCCCTGCTTAAACAAAAACAAAATATCATCGACAGTAAGAACAGTCTGATTGAAAGAACTACCAAAAGTTCACATAATCTCGAATCTATTCAAGATCAACTTAAGGAGTTCGACAAGCAGCTCCAAACGATTGACCAACAAATTGCAAAATACAGCTTCGAAGAGCAACAAAAGAACTTAGAAGATGCTCAAAAAGCTAATCCAAAGGATGAACCTAAAACCGAGCAAGAGATACAGAACGAAAGATTGAATACGATTGTTTCTGTAAGCCAAGATGTTAGCCAAATGGAGGTAGTTTCTTCTACCCACACTAAGATGCGTGGCGAGGCAAAAGTTCTGACCAAGGAAATAGAGCTGGACGAGGCTCGTTCTACTCATTCCGCAACAGCCAAACGGGAGCAGTTATCCAAAATCGAAACTAAACTATCGGAAATAAACGAATCGTTAGGCGATGCCATGAAAGACACGGGAGATAAAATTAAAGATCAGATCGATAAAGCAGGTTCAACAGAAATTAAACCTTCTGAAGAGAACACCAATGAGCGGACAGAACAATTAGCTACCTATCAAGAAATTCAACGTTTAGCCGAAGAATCTGATAAGTCGCAGCTAGAAATACTACTCTAACAAGGGCAAGATTCCCTATATAAAAAAGCAATCGGATCTCCTCCGCATCAGAGGGTCTGCCGATTGCTTTTTTAGATGCAGCTGATGTTACTTTTCGGCTATTCCTTCCGAATCACAATAAAGCAGGTGCTGTCCGGCAGCGCCACTTCCTGTCCGCTCTCATCCATGAACCTTACTCTATCACGCAAAGCTTCGGTATAACCTTCTTGCAAGTAATGCCGGAAGACCTCAATCTTTGCCTGCTCTCCTAAAATCTGTTCAATAAATGAGGCAAACTCCGTAGGGGTGAAATAACCAAACTGTTCTTGGACTTCGT
Source organism: Paenibacillus sp. FSL E2-0190 (assembly GCF_037992965.1). Taxonomy (NCBI): domain Bacteria; kingdom Bacillati; phylum Bacillota; class Bacilli; order Caryophanales; family Paenibacillaceae; genus Paenibacillus; species Paenibacillus sp. FSL E2-0190. Next base: position 1,019,553 of record NZ_CP150306.1, on the reverse strand, counting down.
GAATATAAGCCTCTTCGCCCCAGGTATAAGTATATAAAAATTCCATGGCATCATTAACGGGCATGAGCACTTCTTGTTCCCCTAATCTCTGAAACTGAATCTGACGTCCAGCAAAATCCTTCGTATAACGCTCCAGCCACACCAGACCGTCCTCTTCCAGAAAGCGAACTCTCCGCAGCAATGATGCAGGTTCAGTCATGATCCCATCGCGGATAATGATAACCCCGCCAGCTGACAATACAGCAAAGGCACTTCGCAGAGCTGCGGAGACGGTGTCGTGATTGAACTTATTACCATTTAGCGGCACATAAGAATATAGCTCATGCAAAATCGAAGAGAAAATTACCGTGTCCACCGTTCCGGCCTCCACGAAATCTTTAAGGTTCAACGCATCTCCCTGCAGCACCTCCCAGTGGCGACCTTCCCGCTGCTTGCGTTGCCGCAAGGCTTCCACTACATTGCTTGATATATCAATGCCGATTGGAGTAACCTCGGGCATACGCTCTTCCAGTAAATCCAGCAGCACACCGCCGCCCGGACCGATATCCAGCACTTTTTGTCCAGTGACATGATCTAGAATTACAGCTTTATAATCTGCTGTATTATTCATTTGGCTTAAGTAGGTATCTTCATTATGAAAACGGTCAAAAGCATCCCTGCGCAGCTCGAATAGATCGAATAACAGCAATACAGCACGTTCATACAAGGGTGATTTTTCAGCTTCCATACAGAATTCGATCAGCTTCTCTGCCGCTGCCGAGAATTGGAATTGAAAAAATACCGTGTCTGGCAGATGTTCCTTAGAATATTGCCGCAAGAGTAGGTGAGGGTTCTCAGCAGGCAAAGTCCCTTGCTCGATATCCTTCCATTTAAGCTCCGCTAAAGATTTTTCGATAATCCGCTTCTTATAAACATTGGTCTTCTTAACACCCTTGTAATCGTAGTAAATGCTGTTCATGACATGCTCGAAGCTGATATGGCTTAAGGATTGATTCTGCGCCCTCTGGGCAGCAAGCACCATCACCTTCAGAAATTGCTCCAGCGAAAAGGTCTGTAATGCAGATTCTACATACCAGAAGGTAATCTTACTTAATGACTCCAAGCGTTCAGCATGAAAACCTTCCTGCGTCAGCTTAGCCCATTCCGTAGTGAAATCCTCTCCTCTAGAGATCGGACCCAGCCGCATTCTGCGCAGTCGTTCCTTCATCGGCATAGGACTAGCAAGATTGCCTGAAGAAATCAGCTCAATAAGCTGCTTCACTTCATGCTGCACATTCTGCCATAACTCGGGAGACACAGCTCCGATGATGCAATGATTGAGCACGGTCAGCAGGCGTTCCAGTTCCTCCGCGGTCAGCAGCTGATCTTCCACTATATCATGGAGTGGCTTATTGACTTCCGGCGGCACTTCTCCGCGAATTTGCTGTCCTATAAGTCCATGAGTCTCAATAAGCCGCTGAATCATCGCACCTTTCTCGGAGACAGCCCTCCCTAAATATCTCTCATATAACTGTGCGGAACCTAAATTATGTACAAAACAATTGATCCCTTCCTTCTGCCAAACCAGCCGCTCCTTTGCTGTACCTCCCTTAGCCGTTTCTGACCAAATTAACGTTTCTTCCACCAGCTCTTTTATCCAAATAGAACGGGGAAGTTGGTCCAGAATCTGCAAGCTACGTTCCACATAGTCCAGTACGGGATTCCTGCGATCCAGCTCCTCCAGAGATTCCACACGTTCCAAATTTACAATCTGCTCCTCCGCTTGGACAATAAGCTTCAGCCAGAGGTGATCCTCCAAATGATCTTGCACACCTTCACGGTATAAGGCGATGGCTTCCAGTGATTTCAGCATATGCTCCTCCTTCGCTCCAAAGTGGAGACTATAAAGACCTATTATTATTATATATACAATCCCGTTAATTAAAAAACAGAACCAGGACTCATGAAATAGCCATGTCCCGGTTCTGTTTGCATTCCAATCATTAGGTTCCGAACCGCTGCCGATACCCACATTTGCGGCACAGCTCCTCCACCGCTTCTCTACGTGAGAAGCCATAGAATAAATTGTTCGCCCGCTCCCCCTCTACAATCTCTGAGAACGGAGTTTCATGGATGTTGCCTAGATTAATTACTCCTTCACCATCCAGACAGCATGGCACAACAGTGCCATCCACAAGGATTGCCGCTTGGCTCCGCAGGGCATGACAGAACCCTTTTCCGTCATCTTCCGGCTCATTCAGCGCTGGCCAACGGAACTCATGATCCTGATTAAGGTAGACGCGTGGGGCAATCTTGACACCACTGCCAGGCACAACCTTTTCTTCAATCTTGAAATCCAAGTTGAAGGCTTCCTCCAGCAGGGCAAGGGTTTCACGGTTACGGTTTCTCTCCAGATTCGTCAGATTATCCTCCGTCAAATTCCACAAGCGGAAAGAAATAATAACCCCTTGCGCTGAGGCTTCCCGTACAAAAGAAATTATCTCTGAAAGATAGCCTTCACGGTTCTCTGACCCTTCATGCCCATCAAAGCTGTGCAGAGAAAAGTTCATCTGACGCAGTGCGGGTTTACCAAGAATTTTAGGTCCGGCTTTATGAATTAACGTGCCATTGGTTGTAATATTAACCTTGAACCCTTTGGCATGAGCAGCATCCAACAGTTCACCGATCTTGGGATGCAGCAACGGTTCCCCTTTGACGTGAAGATAAATATGATTGCTGTGTGGTTTAATTTCATCCAATATCGTATTAAACGTATCAAGCTTCATGAAATTTTTCGTCCGGGCGGTTTGTGGACAAAAGCTGCAGGCGAGGTTGCAGACGCTTGTTATCTCAATATAAACCTTTTTAAAAGTCTTCAAGTCCTGCTCCCCATTCTATTTATTATAAATCTGAGGCATAGCGGAGACCGATCTGTGCTCTGGCTTCCTCCATAATCTCTGCTGCGGCCATGGAGTTCTCATGAGTATTAATTCTGCTCTCCCGTTCACCATTCTTAATCAAGTTGATGAATTCTTCAACCTCATAATACATAGGTTCAAACACCTGAGGCAACGTAAGCTCCTCAACTGTACCATCACGATAGTAAATTTTCACCTGATAAGGCTCATTGATCTTGTCGATCACCATCGTACCGTTCTCTCCATGAATCTCAGCTGGCAGATAGGAGTCGGAAATCTTGGAGTGCATAACTACCGCATCCATATCGTCATACTTCATAATGAGACTTCCTTCACCATCCACACCTGACGAGAGCATGACACCCACTGCCTGTACTGATTGAGGCTTGCCAAAGAGCACTACCATTGGATACAAACAGTACACTCCAAGATCCATTAACGAGCCATTGGAAAAAGCGGGATTAAACGCATTTAACACAGTCCCCTGCCGGTAGGCATCATATCTGGAGGAGTACTTACAGTAACTTGCAAAATAACGGCGAACTTGGCCGAGTTTATACAAATTATCACGAATCACTCCAAAGTTCGGCATAAAGGTCGATTTCATCGCCTCTACCAGCAGCACATCATTTGTGCGCGCAGCTTCAATCATAGCTTTAAGCTCCGTACTGTTGGATGCAGCCGGTTTCTCGCAGAGCACATGCTTGCCGTGATTTAAGCACATAATCGCTTGTTCTGCATGCATAGAATTTGGGCTGGCAATATATATAGCATCTACATCTTTGCTTTTCACCATATCTTCCAAATTCGTATAAATTGTAGCTCCCGCATATTTAGCAGCAAAGGCCTGACCTTTCTCCATTGTGCGAGAGTACACGGCTGTCAGGATAAACTCCTCATTCTCCAAGCCGGCTTGCACGAAGCGGTCTGTAATAAAGTTTGTTCCAATGACCCCGAAACGAATTGTCATGATGTTATCCCGTCCTTTTTAGTTATTACTAACTCTACATGCTATTTTCTCACTCATAGGTAGTCATGTCTACTTTTTAAGGCAAATTAACGACAATTTCTGATAAATTCAGCAATTCTCTTGTTACTGGCGGAGCACCGCTCATCGTACAACGCAAAAAAAGGCGTATCCCAGCCACCCTTTCATGGCTTTTGAGATACCCTTTTTTTGGAGTTACAATCATTCCCCGAGCTTACAGAACCAGATGAACTCTATATAATTGTCCAGCCGCCATCTACAAACAAGGTCTGACCTGTAGTGTAGCTGGAAGCATCTGAAGCAAAGTAGAGCACGGCGCCGTTTAATTCTCCCGGATTACCAGGGCGCCCCATCGGACACACTGCGTTGTACATTTTTAGCGCTTTTTCTGCAAATAACGTATTCTCAGTCATTTCAGTTTTGAACAAGCTTGGTCCAATCGCATTAACAGTGATACCATGCTTAGCGTAAGTTGCCGCCACCCCTCTTGTCAGATGGATCACTCCACCTTTAGCAGCATTGTAAGAATGCGTAGGAACCGAAGCAGAAGCTGTAAGGCCTAGCATTGAGGCTGTATTGACGATTTTGCCGTAATTCCGTTCCTTCATATGCCGGATCACATGTTTCGACATCAGGAAAACACCTTTTAAATCCGTATCCAGTACCCGATCCCAAGCTTCTTCTTCCAGCGCCTCAATCGGAACCGCATCCACCACACCAGCATTATTCAGCAGAATATCAATTTTGCCAAAGGCTTCCATAACCTTTTGAACAGCCACAATAATCTGGTCCTCTTTTCTTACATCACACTCGATAGGAATTATTCTGCGTTCAGGGTATTTAGCCCGGATATCCTCGGCTACTGCTACAAGCTTGTCATATCTTCTGGCCAAAATAGCAATGTCTGCTCCTTGCTCAGCAAGCATCTCTGCGAATTGTACCCCGATCCCACTGGATGCTCCTGCGATAATAGCTGTCTTACCCGTCAAATCAAAAAGGTTAGTCATTCTAATTCCTCCTAATGTTTGGTTAGCCGATCCTTCTTCGGTTTCATTTCGTACAAACTCACTTCAAACACGTAGGCTTATACTGAGGAAACAGGTTGCAAATTGTTCTCCCACCAGTCCCAGCGGAGATAGCAGTATGGAAGATACTCCATTGGATTCAGAGGCTCCAGAATTTTACCTTTTTCAAGCACATTTGTACTGACGGTGTAAACCGCGCCCAGCATATTCACAACTTCAAGCTCACTCCAAGGATCATGCGGGGAGTCTTGGAAGGTGATAGAGGCTTCAGCCGCTTTATAGACTTTAACCTCACTTACTAAACGCTGTGTGACCAAGGATGGCATCAGATCGAAGCCGTTTCCGTCAATTGCATTGGCATATTTGATGTTATACAAAGGGATATCTTTGCCGTAATATTCCTCCAGAATCTTCTCGGCTCCATTGTCATTGAAGTGTCCATCCATAGTGGCTTTTACGTTGAAAAAGTCAATGCCATGCCGGCCGATTGCCCCATCAATGCCATCTTCTGAGGTGTTCATACGCACATCGGCCATTTTCTTAGGCAGCCCACATACTTCCCGGCCCATAGCCATCCCGATATCGCTTGTAATAGGCATCGACAGGCAGTAGTTGCCTAATTGTCCGTTATAGTCCGCTAGAACGAACAATCCAGCTTCACGATAAGGTGGACAAAAGTTCGTAGCTGGGTAATTGGCGATAAAAGCATTTACCAGCGGCCGGCTTGTTGGCTTCAGTGGCTTCGGCAACAAACGCTCGATAATCTCTGGTTTGGTCTCCCAATACACCGTCAGCATCTCTGCATCATAAAAGGTGGTTGGCTTGCCTCCGTATTTCTGCATATCTGCGAAACTTTTCACAAAACTCACCATGAATGAACCCTCCTTAGATTAGTAACACTTTAGTTCAGCACAAAAGCCGTTTCGAATCCAGATTGAATGGCCTGTCCGATTCGGCCTGGCTTGCCTGCATCGCCGATCACCTTCACATTAGGCAGTACCTGCTTCAACTCATCAACAAATGAGCGATCGGGTGTAACACCAATGGATAATACAACAGCATCCGTCTTTTTCAGCGAAGTTTCCCCCGTGGACGTATTCTCAAGCACAATCGCGCCATCCTGCACTTCTACCAGCTTGGTTGATGCTAAGAGCTCCACGCCGTTCTTTTTCAGTCTAGTCACAATGTCGATCAGATTTGGCAGATAGGCATCTGGACCAACCCGCGGCTGCATTTCCACCACCGTGACCTGATTTCCCATATCGGCTAAATATTCAGCCGTTTCCAGCCCTGTCATGCCGGAGCCGATGACCACAGCCTGCTTGTTCTTAATCACAACTGACCCACTAAGTACGTCAACAACGGTGCAGACCGCTGCCTTCTTTACTCCCGGAATAACAGGCACTATAGGCTGTGCCCCAGCAGCAACAAATACCGCATAAGGGTTCAGTTGCTTCAGTTGTTCCAGCGTAGGTTTCGTAGAGAGACGGACATCAACATCCAGATCCTCTAACTGATGCTGCATATTATCAATAAACCAGTTCAGCTTCTCCTTCAATGGTGGCCGGCTTCCCAGCTCCACGCTGCCGCCTAGCACATCTCTGGCTTCGAACAATACAGGTTTAAAATCTCTGAGCGCCAGAATCCGTGCTGCTTCCATACCTGCTGGACCCCCGCCGATCACAGCTACTACTTTGCCAGCGCCATCTTTGGTTGGTTCTGCAAATTCAAGCTCACGGCCCACTCTGGCATTGACAGCACACTTGATTACCTTGCACTCCATTACTTCCTGAATACAGTACAGGCAAGAGATACAGGTTCTGATCTCTGCTTCTTTGCCTGCTGCCGCTTTGTTACCCCACTCCGGATCGGCCAGTTGGGCTCTTCCAAGGGCTACAAAATCCGTGTTTCCTTCCTGTAGCAGACTCTCAGCAAATTCAGGCTTACGGATCACATCACAAGCAATCACTGGAATTTGCACCGCTTGCTTAATGGCTGCGGAGAGATGTTTTTTCCAGCCTTGCGGGTAGGATATCGGCTCAATGATCGTATTGGATGATTCATAAGTGCCGGAGCTTACATTTATGCAATCCACTCCGATGCTTTCCAGATGTTTCGCAGTCTGGATAGCCTCATCCAGTGTAATCCCGCCTGAGACAAATTCATCACCGTCGATTCGCACCGATACAGGGAATCCTGCGCCACAGGTCTTTTTGATGCCAAGCACAATTTCGTTCAGGAATGACATTCTACCTTCCAGTGAACCGCCATATTTATCAGTTCTCAGATTGGTAAGTGGGCTCAGAAACTGTCCTACGAGATAGCCGTGGGCACCATGGATCTCCACACCATCAATACCTGCTGTTTTAGCTATATAAGCTCCGAACACAAATTTACGAACTAACTCTTCTACCTCTTCAGTAGACAGCTCCCGGGGCATTTCCCCAATCGCTGAAGACATCACTGCGCTAGGAGCAACAATTTGTTTGCCTCCAATAAGCCGTCCGTGATTTTGCCGGCCCGGATGCTGGAGCTGAAGGAATATTTTGCTGTCATGACGATGCACAGCTCTTGCCAGTTTCTCCAGACGTGGCACAAACAGCAAGTCACTTGCATTCAGCTGGTTCGGTGTACCTACTCCGGTCTCATTATCCACACGCGTAATTTCCGTAATGATTAGACCACAGCCACCTGCGGCACGTTCCTCATAAAAAGCAATCATTTCATCCGATGCTTCACCACTGGCCGCAGCCAGTGACGTTCCCATAGCCGGCAATACAATTCTATTCTTAAGTTCAAGGCGTCCAATTTTACCTGCTGCAAACAGTTTTTCATATTTCATCTGCTTAGCACCTCCACCTTTAGTTTAAGGCGTCCAATACTTTGTGAATATATTTACAAGCACCAAAAATCACTTCTTTATAGTGCATATTGCACTATTATTGAACCAGGGGGCGATATGAATGGATGTTTCCTTAAATGAGCAAGTATCAGGTAAAATCGAAATGGAGCATTATACCGCATCTTTGTTTACTGCATACATTTCAGGTGCAGGCCTTTCAGCTATCGTACAGACAGCTGCCGAGCTACTGCAGAATCCCGTCATTGTATTTGATTGCAGCTTCAAAATTGTAGCTCACTCTGACCTTTCCGATATCGACGATTACATATGGAGTGATAATATCCGCAAAGGTTATTGCTCTTACGACTTCATTGCGGCTGTGAGCAAAATGAACAGTGTCCAGCGTGGGAAACAAAGCGATGAATCTTATGAGGTAACCTGCGAGGAAACGTCAAACTCCAAACTGATCTCCAAAATAAAAGTAGCCGGCAAACAAATCGGCAATGTATTGCTTCTAGGATGCACAAATCCTTTTCGCGCCAGAGATAACGAGCTACTGTCCATCACCGCTACCATACTTGCCGAAGAGATGGGCAAAAATAGCTACTATCGCAACGCCAAAAATATAAAAGTTGAAGATTTTATCTGCGCATTGCTAGAGGAACAGCTTCAGGACAACCGGATTATTCAGGACAGGATGCGGAGTGCAGGACTAAAGTTCGGGAATCAGCTGCTTGTGCTGCTGTTCGATCTTACCTGGTATGAAGGTTCAGGCCGTTATGATGATTATTTAAGAGAACGTTTGCAACAGCTTTTTCCGGGCAGTCCTTCCACCTATTATGACGGGCAGATTGTAATGATCCATGATGGAAATCTCTCCAAAGAGCTTGTAAATAAGCAGCTGCAGGAATTTCTAGCCCAAACCGGCATCTCGCTTGGCATCAGCAATATGTTCACTAATCTTACGCAATGTAGGAGACACTATCTTCACTCCCGAAACGCTATTCGGATCGGTACCATTCTCAGCCCGCAGCAGCAGCTGACTTACTATTCAGATATCCAGCTCTATGAGATGCTCTCTGCTGATGTTGTGTTTAACGAGGATAATAACTACTACCATCCAGAGCTGCTCAAGCTTCAAGAATACGATACTGTGCACCAGTCCAATCTATATCATACCTTTTACGTTTATCTCAAAAATAACCGGAACATGCAGATTACCTCAGACGAGCTGTACATTCACCGGAATACACTCAGATATAAGCTCGATCTTATCAGCAGACTGCTGGACACCGACTTTACCGATTCTGAAAAAATGCTGTCGTACTATGTCTCTTACAAGGTCGCTGCTTTTTGTGAAAAAGCTAGGGAGCAGACCCGTACGCCGCAACGTTAATGTTAGAAGCTACTATAAACACACAAACAGCCCCCGTTCTTATCCCAAGAACGGGGGCTGTGCTGTGAAGTAGAACAGTATATGATATTACAATCCGTAAAAAGCTTGCAGCTGACGCACGATTTCATCCTTGTCATGATCCACTACGGTTTGATGTTGTGGCATCTCGAACAATGCTTTAATCTGTGCCGGGAATTCCTGCTTAATATCGATCAAAGTAATTGCCTCATCGAACTTAGCTGGATGTGCAGTCGCAAAGGTAATGCCAATCTCATCTGGGCCATTAAAGGCTTCGTAAGCCGCGATTCCACATGCTGTATGTGGATCAAGCAGGTAGCCGTATTCTTTTTGATACTTAGCGATCGTATTCAAGCATTGATCATTCTTCACACCCAGCGCTGCAAAATCCTTCTGCACCTGCTGAAGCGCCTCGCCTCCAACCGTAATCTTGCCTTCGGTTTGCAGCTTGGACATATACGCGGATAACTTCTCAGAATCCTCGCCTACCAGATAATACAGATACCGTTCGAAATTACTTGCCACTTGGATGTCCATCGAAGGGCTGTAAGTGCTTGTGAAATTACCTGGTTTGTATTCGCCAGTATTCACGAAACGCTCCAAAATATTATTTTCATTCGTAGCAATGATTAGCTTGTTAATAGGAAGCCCCATTTGCTTAGCCAAATAACCCGAGAAAATATTACCGAAGTTACCGGAAGGCACGCTGATATTAATCTTCTTCTCGTTGCTGCCATCGACATGCAGATATGCATAGAAATAATAAACAGTCTGCGCCAGAATCCGCACAAAGTTAATGGAATTGATTGCACGCAGATGATACCGACCTTTAAAGTCCAGATCTGCGAACAGATCCTTAATCACCTTCTGGCAATCATCAAAGTTACCATGAACAGACAGATTCAGTACATTGCTGTCGTCCACCGTAGTCATCTGCAGCTCTTGCACTTTACTTACCTTGCCGTGTGGATGGAGAATACAGATCTTGATGCCTTCTTTGCCGCGTACACCTTGAATGGCCGCCGCTCCAGTGTCCCCAGAGGTTGCACCGAGGATGTGGATGATTTTGTTTTGTTTTTTGGAAATATACGAATACAGCTCACCCATAAACTGCAGCGCTACATCCTTGAAAGCAAAAGTAGGCCCATGGAACAATTCAAGGACATATAAAGAATCATCCACTTGGTGTATAGGTGTTACTTCAGGTGTGCGGAAATTAGCATAACTGGTGTTGACCATTTCCTGCAAATCCTGGTAAGGAATCTCATCATTGGTGTAATAGGCAACAATCTTCAGGAACAACTCCTGATAGCTGAGACTTCTCCACTCTTCCAACGTTGCTGCTGAAACCACTGGAATCTCGGATGGAACCATCAGCCCACCGTCGTCCGCAAGTCCCATCAACACCGTATCAATAAAACCTTTAGGTTCCACATTACCTCTTGTGCTTATAAACTTCATGCTCATCCTCCTGAACCCCTCGTTAATATATGACAAGAATATATGATAAGAAGAAACAACGTTGTCGTCCTATATAGAAGACAACTGTTTCTCGCAGAAATATAAGGCTGTTATAGTTGCACCACTTATAAATTCTTATAATTAACTATAAGTTTCACCCTAAACGTTATCCTTAAGCTAGTTAGGGATGATTAAGCTATTTCTGCTTGTTTTCCCTATATACTACCACGTTTACGCGCTAAAGTCCGTTAATTCTTTGTCTTATTTTGCAGCTCTCTCCAGACCGTTTTGTTGCTGTACTGCCGTTCTGTACTAACATCCTTACCGAACCATTCCGGCTCTTTAAAGCTTTCCGCTTCCTCCAGAGATTCAAATTCAACCTCCAATACGGACAATTTCAGCTGGGAATATACGTCGATCTCAACCGTTGTGCCATTCCACACCGCTGTAATTCGCTCTTTGACCAAAGCTACCGCATTTACCGCTTCGATCATCTGATTATATAAACCCTCTGAGATAAAATATTCGATCTCTTCGCGTTTGATCCCTTTGCCATCCTTAAACGTATGCGTGTAGGTTACCTCACCTGAGTCCAGATCCGTAATTTTACGCACACGAAGCTCTTGACCACCATCTATTGCCAGATATGTCTGATCGATATTATGACGGGTAACAATCTTCAATTCTCCCTTTTGAATCAGCTGCTCCGGAAATTCCGGCAGCAGAAACTTGCGTTCGATCTCCAAAGCCATGATGTTTCGCTCCTCTTCGTGTCATATATTTTTATATTAATAATCATCATAGGGGTGTGACAAACCCAAGTCAATGTGGATTATAGGGAAATAGGACATGCTCTAGCTTAAAAAAGGCTACCGTGGTGTTCATTGTGGGATTTATGGAGGTTGTGGAAAGATAGGGCTCACCATAGATTACTGGAAACTACGGATAATTAGCGAGTCAGCCGGCGATCATTGGAAAGCACCATTCGATGAGTTGCTCCGTGTGCCACTGGTGAGGCTCCCCCATTCGATTAGTTGGTTCCGCTCCACTGGTCGTACTCACCTATTTACTTAGTTGGTCACGCTCCACTGGTCGTACTCACCCATTTGATTAGTTGGTCACGCTCCACTGGTCGTACTCACCCATTCGATGAGTTGGTCACGCTCCACTGGTCGTACTCACCCATTCGATTAGTTGGTCACGCTCCACTGGTCGTACTCACCCATTTACTTACGGACCGTATAGCCACTATTTGCGAAAAAAACGCATATTTGAGATGGTATCGGACCCAGGTGCAGCTATTTACTCCAAAACACCCCATATGGTCGCGATAATTAGCCAATAACGTCGCTGGGGTCCGAAAGTAGTCCCAATTGCCTCTTTTTTAGCAAATAAGGACTACTGAGTCCGATCCGAAGCAGGGTACCTAGGAACCTAGAAGCAACCAAGGGAACTCTCCATCATATGTAGTCGGCGCCTTCTCATTCTTATCCCAGACCAGACCATAATGATTGGAGCATCGTTAACTGGTGGCACTCCCTCATACTTCCTCATACTCCTTCATACTTCCTCAAATCCCCTTATACTTTCTCATACTTTCTCATACCACCCCTACTCCCCATTCACTTACGGACCGTATAGCCACTATTTGCGAAAAAACCGCATATTTGAGATGGTATCGGACTCAGGTGCAGCTATTTACTCCAAAACACCCCATACGTTCGCGATAATTAGCCAATAACGTCGCTGGGGTCCGAAAGTAGTCCCAATTGCCTCTTTTCTAGCAAATAAGGACTCCTGAGTCCTATCCGAAGCAGGGTATACCTAGGAACCTAGCAGCAACCAAGGGAACTCTCCATCATATGTAGAAGGCGCCTTCTCATTCTTATCCCAGACCAGACCCTAAAGATTAGACCATCGTTACTGGTGGCACTCCCTCATATCTTACGGACTAATAAAAAACCGAACGAAAATCAGAGGAAATCCTGAAATCCGGTCGGCTCGACGGCAGCACTTATTTTATTTCTTTCATAAATGCCTGAAAGTCTTTTACGATTTCTTTTGCTTTAGTGCGATATAAATAATGTCCCTCTTCAAACTTCACTATTTTTCCATGCACAGAGTCCTTGATTTGCTTTTCATGCTCTGGTATCCATCTATCCGTTGCTGGTTGATTCGCTTGTATAAAGAAAATAAGAGGAAGATTTTTAGGAAATGTTAAGCTTTCAGCTGATTTAAAATTAGAATACATCATTCCAGCTTCATTTAATTGGGTGGGGTTAAATATGTTTTTGCGATTGATCAGTCTCATTTGTTCTTTTGTTTTATCATCAAATGGTAGTTCAGCAATTGGGTCAGCATTAAATTTCATTTGCAATCTGATTAAACCTGATTTTTTGAGCAGATTTATAGCTCTTAATTCCGAAGCTTCGATCTTCCTCTCGCTTATCGATGGAACACTACTATCAAGCCCGACAAATGCACTCACTTCATTTTCATACTTGTTAACATAATCTAGTCCATATATGCCTGAAATAGAGTGGCCCATTAGAATATAACGGTCAATATTAAGAGCCTGTAAAGCTTCATGAATTTCACTTACAATATTCTCTGTGCTGCGCTCCTTTTTGGTCAGATCACTTAATCCATACCCAAAAGGCTCAATCATGACAACTTTGTAAAACGGCGACAGTTCATCTATTAATGCTTTAAAATCAAGAGCTGGCGCTGCTGTGCCATAACCCGGTAGTAGCACGACTGTTTCTTCACCTTTTCCTTGAATATAAACATTCATGTTTTTCCCATCTACGGGTACTAACTGACCATAGGGTTCTATTTTATTTTGTTCCGATTTATTGCTGATCAAATTAACTGTATAGACAATAGCGAGAAAAAGCACGATTGCGATGATTATTGCTCCTACTACTTTAAGTAGTATGTTTAGTATTTTACTTGTTCTCGTGCCCGCCTTCATTTTCATTTTTTCTTTTATTTCCACTCGTATCTTCTCCTGTCATCAGCTGTGTTTTGGACTACCATAACTAACTGCTAAGCTAAGATTAACCAATGAAGATGTACTCTCTATGACCTCAATATGAACGGAATATGAACATGCAAAAAAGCTATAGCGTCATGCACAAGGGTAGCTGCACAGGATGCCAAAACAGGAGGAATATATGTGTGGAGGTGGATACGATCAAGGCTGCCTTGCCATCCGCAGCTTCAGCTGATTCAAATTCATCTTTGAACAAAAAAAGCAAACCACGAGCTAGGCTCATGGCTTGCTGATGACTTGCAATAAACTCTATTCCTGCACCTTCAATTTATAACATCCGCTAACAAAATCCTGCTGGATATCCGGCAGAGCCAGCCCAGCCTGCATTAGCCGATCACCACCGTAAACCTCACCACTGGCCTCCAGAATGTAATCCAGCTCCGGATTTAAACCATTCAGCTTCAGGCTACGGCGGGGCGGGTGCGGCACAGCCATTACCCGGAAGTAATAAACTAATGCCTCACGCTGATCATCGGACACGAACATCCATGCTGTCTCATTGCCCTCAAACGGGCTTTGCAGCCGGTACAGATTCCCTTGCTGCACAAGACTGCGGATTTGTTTATAGTTCGCAACCTGTTCCTTCACAAGTTCCTTCTCTTCGTCTGTAAACTTCGTAAGATCCAGCTCATAACCGAAATTACCGGACATAGCTACATCTCCACGAAAAGACAGCGGGGTGATCCGTCCTACCTGATGATTCGGCACGGCAGACACATGCGCGCCTATCGAACTAACCGGATACACCAGACTTGTTCCATACTGAATCTTCAGTCGTTCCACAGCATCGGTATCGTCACTGGTCCAGGTCTGCGGCATGTAATGCAGCATGCCTGGGTCGAAGCGGCCACCACCACTACAGCAGCTCTCGCACAGGATATGCGGAAACTCTGAAGTTATTCGCTCCAATAGCTCATACAGACCAAGCACATAACGATGAGCGGTTTCCCCTTGGCGTTCAGAAGGTAACTCTGCAGAGCCAATCTCCGTTAAACAACGGTTCATATCCCATTTCACATAACTAATGGGCACGGTCGAGAAAATCCGGGACAGTGACTCATAAATGTACTGACGTACATCCTCCCGAGTATAGTCCAGCACCAATTGCCAGCGGGCTTCGCTACGGCGGCGTCCCGGCACATGCAGACACCAGTCGGGATGCTTACGATAGAGCTCGCTGTCTGGCGAGATCATCTCCGGCTCGAACCAGAGGCCAAACTGTAAGCCTAGATTGTTCACACGCTGCGCCACATCAGACAATCCGCCTGGAAGCTTGCGCAGATCCTCTACCCAGTCTCCGAGAGAGGAGTTATCTGCGTCTCTTTTGCCAAACCAGCCGTCGTCCAGCACGAATAGCTCTATTCCGAGTTTCGCTCCTTCCGCCGCAATCGACTCCAATTTATCCGCATCGAAGTTGAAATAGGTGGCTTCCCAATTGTTGACCAGAATGGGCCGTTCCTTATCTCTATATAACCCTCTGCATAAACGGGTCCGGTACAGGCGATGATAGGTTCTCGACATTTCCCCGATCCCCTTGGAAGAATACACCATCACTACCTCTGGGGTCTGAAATTGTTCGCCCGGCTCCAGCAGCCAGGAGAAATCAAAAGAATTCAGCCCCATCGTAAACCGGGTCATCCCGAAGGAGTCGACCTCTGCCTCAGCTTCAAAGCCTCCACTATATACAAGACTGAAGCCGTAGGCCTCTCCATGATTTTCATCCGTTTCAGGTTTCACCAGCGCTGCAAATGGATTTAACTGGTGGCTGCTCATCCCTCTGCGGCTCCCAATGGTCGTACCCCCTTGCACCAGACGTCTACGGGTCAGATTACCTTCCCTTGACCAAGCTCCTGCCAAATAGATCATATCCATATCGCCAGACGAGAAATCGACACTAGCACTCAGTGCACGCTGCAATCGCAGCTGTGTTTCCCCCGCATTGGTGAACTCCACAGAGCGGGTGATTACGTTGGTATGTTCAAAAACCGTATAGCGCAAAATAACACTCAGCTTGGCGTAATCATCCTTAAGTGTAAGCTCCAACGTCTGTGCTTCTTGCGCAGACTCAACATATACAGATGGCAGACCCGGCAGTGAGGGTTTACCCTCAACTACCCGGTACCCGCTGTATTTCAGCTCTGTAATACGAGTGCCGTCTTCGAGCCGAACTTGATAAGCAGGTGTTCTGAAATCTCCCGTGCCGTATTGGGGATATTCCTGCGGGAGCCGGTCGAGACCCGTATTTCCTCCCAGATTCAACAGCCCTTCCAAATTGCTGCCACTACGCAGCTTCTTGCCCCAATACACATGTGCCGGATAATCATTAACAAGCTGAAGAATATAACTCATCCCTGCGCTCTGTAAATGGAATAATCCCTTATCTTCCTGAACTAAAATCCCCATGTGCCAGTCCTTCTCTCCTTAGGATTTACAGCAAATCTTCGCTCACAAAATCAACCATCGATTGAACCTTTAGCCCTTTAGGTGCGGCAGGAATCCAGTCTCTTCCATCGTTCCCGCGTTGTGAGAACTCTATCGTCTTGGTCTGACCTGGGAGAAGGTCAAAATAATTGTCAGAGAATATTCCTTCCTCTTCCGAAGTCAGGTATACACCTCTAGCCAATACATCACTGGTCACGGTGAAGCTTAATCCACCGCTCTCTGGAGTTTCCAGCACGGTAATTACTGAGCGCTGCAACGGAATTTCTTTTTCCGGAGTAAAATAATGCAGCTTGTGATCTATCACCTGGCCATCCGCCTGCAAGCAAATTCCAAGCAATACATCACCCCCCCCTTGACCTTCTAGCAGGTCTGCCACAGGAGACGAGAATACGATAGCAGCAGAATCAGCTCCCAGCTCAACGGGATGTGCCCACTCTCGCAGCACCGAACCGTTAAACTGATACAAAGTAAGCACCAACTCAGCGCTCACTGCTGTTCTTAAATCAGATACGACATGAATGTCTACCTTCTCACGGTCTGTACCGTCGATAGACAACAGAACATCTTTGAAGCTTGAACGCACGGTATATTGCAGGGCTTTCCAGCGCCCGTTATAATCCATGCCCGCCCAAGAAGCCACCGGCCAGCAATCATTCATCTGCCAGTATAAAGTGCCCATACAATAAGGTTTATTTCTTCTGTGGCTTTCAATCGCGATTCGGATCGCTTCGGCTTGCAGGATTTGACTCATATATAAAAAGGCTTTGAAGTCCTTTGGCTGCGGCAGATACATATCCATATATTCTTTGATCAGCAGATTACCGCGACCATTCTTCTGATGCGCCAGCATCACCTCTGAGGTAAGCTCCAAATCCTGCTCTTCCGCATAGCTCATTACCGTTTTTAGTTCCGGGAACGACTGGAAGCCATATTCACTCATGAAGCGGCCAACCTTTGTATTATAGTTCTCAAAAGGCTCGATTCCGTGCCACACGCCCCAGTAATGCACATCCCCTTCGCCCACAATCCGCGTCGCATGCTGATTAATATCGCCAGTCAGCTCCCGCAACGGCGAAGACGGCCAGTAGTCCACACCTGGATGGAACGCGGCTACAGCCTCCGGCAGAATACGGTGGAAGATTTTAATATAATCGGCCCACATTGTCGCTCTTTGCTCAGCGCCGAGTTTTTCTTTCCAGCCCCAGCCCATATTTTCCTCGAACTGTGACCAGGCCGAATCAATCTCGTTGTTGCCACACCATAAGGCGATGCAGGGATGATTGCGCAATCTTTTGACGTTGTATTCGGCTTCTTTTTTCACATTTTCAAGGAACGCCTCGTCTCCGGGATACATACTGCAAGCGAACATAAAGTCCTGCCAGACCAGCAGTCCGTATTCATCACAGAGCTGATAAAAAATATCTTCTTCATATATACCACCGCCCCAAACGCGCAGCATATTCATATTCGATTCTACTGCCGTGGCAATTTCATGCCGATACCGCTCCTCGGTTACTTCTGTGGTGAAGCTGTCATTTGGAATATGATTGGCGCCTTTGGCGAAGACGGAAACTCCATTCAGCGCAAAAGAAAACGAAGCTCCTTTGGCATCACGCTCCCGAATCAATTCAATACTGCGGAGTCCGGTTTTTACACTTTTGCTAACCTCTACTTCCGCATTTTGTACCAATTCTGCCTGGAATGTATATAAATGAGGCTCTCCGAGCCCTCTGCACCACCAGAGCTGTGGCTCGGATATAACAATATTCATCTCTAATTGCTGCATGCCTTCTTCTAAAGTAACCGCTTGCATCCACTCCAAACCATCGGTACTTATTCGCAGCATTCCCCGCCAAGCAGCAGGAGCATCCACTTCTACAATTGCGGTCAGGCGAGCTTCTTCCTTAGCAATCACATTTTGACGGATATAGAGGTCTGTAATTTGAACGGTGTCACGTCCCACCAGAGCTGCCGCACGCCATATTCCACTGGTCAAGAAACGCGGGCCCCAATCCCAGCCGTAATGATAAGGTGCTTTGCGCGCAAAAATACTAATCCGTTGTTCATCTAATCCCCCAAGCTCGGATTGATCATTCGAGGCAGGCAGCGCGTAACCCAGCTTCGCTAATTTCGGTAAATCTTCCTTAACCACAGAGCGGAACTTCACCCGTATATTATTTTCTCCAGTCTTTAACTGATCTTTGACATCCACTTTCCATGCCAGAAACATATTATCAGCAGCGAGCACATGTACATTATTCACGTACACATCTGCATAAGTATCCAGTCCCTCAAAAACTAGCTCCGTACAAGCAAGCTCCTGCCACTCTTCCCCCAACTGCAACGAGGTTTGATATTCCCAGTCCTTCTTATCGATCCACTGTAGATCATGTTCATTTGTTCCATAAAAGGGGTCTGAAATCTTCCCGTTCTTTAGTAAATCCGTATGGACTGTACCTGGCACAGTCGCCGGAAGCCACTCCTCATCACCACAGCCTCTAAATTCCCACTTCGCAAGATCCATATGCAAATGTTTCATAATACCTCCTAAAAGTTTTGTAAGCATAGACTTCTCTGAATGACTTCGCGCAAAACTCGCTTCGGAAGCAGATGCCTAAAGTTTTGTAAGCATAGACTTCTCAAAAATAGCATAAGACTTCAATTAATTCATTGAACCCTTTTGATATTCTTTGTATTTTGTTATCTGATTGTTAGGTACATGCTAATTATAAACGCAGAAACAAAACAAATAAAGACAATAAATAATAATACAATACATTTATTAACGGCTTCGATAAAGCTATAATGTTCATGTAAACGCTAACAATAAAAACGAAAAGGGGATTAAGCTATGAGAAATAAGTTATTTTCGTTATCCTTTGTTATGATTATGGTCTTATCTTCAACACTTGCTGGTTGTGGTTCGAATAATGACAACACCACGAATAACGGTGCTGCCGCAACTGAAAAGCCCGCAGCAACTAACGCAGAGAATACCGGCGGTGACACAAATGCAACTGCCGAACCTGCAGCAGGAGCTGATATCAGCGGCAAAATCACCTTCCTAACTAACAGAACAGACATGATCGGCAAAGAATATGACGAATATTTAAAGCGCTTTAATGAAAAATACCCGAACATTAAAGTCGAATTCGAAGCTTCCCAAACCGACTATAACCAACAGGCTAAAGTCAGAATGGCCAGCGGCGAGCTTCCAGACGTTATGTTTATTCCTTCCATCCCTAACTCCGACCTGCCGAAATATTTTGCTTCACTGGATGATCTCGGCTTGAACGATCAGATCACCTTTAAAGACTTCAAATCCTTTGATGGTAAGCTTTACGGAATTACTACAGGGAACTCTACTTCCGGTATTGTTTATAACAAAACAGCATTCACTGATGCCGGCATCACCGAAACGCCTAAGACTTGGGATGAATTCCTGGCTGCCTGCGAGAAGCTGAAAGCAAAAGGTGTTATTCCAATGTCCTCTAACTTTAAAGACAAATGGCCACTTGGTACTTGGGCTTATGACACACCACGCTTAATTGAAGGCAATCCTGATTTTCCAAATGCTAAGCTGAGCTCTGAAACACCGTTCACTATAGACAACGGTTATGGCAAAGCTTTCAGCCTACTTAGAGAGCTCAATGAAAAAGGCTATCTGGAAAAAGACATCAACTCCACCAACTGGGAGCAATCGAAAAAGGACATCGCTTCCGGCAAATTCGCCATGTACTATCTTGGCAACTGGGTTATTAACCAAGTTATCGGAGCAGGCGCTTCTTCAGACAATGTGGGCTTCTTCCCATTCCCTTATGACAATTCGGGTAAACCATCTGCTACCCTTAGCCCTGACTTCTTCTATGCCGTTGCCAAAAACAGCAAAAATTTAGAGGCAGCTAAAGCCTTCGTAAAATGGATGATTGAGGATTCAGGTTATGAGGATTTCGCCGGCTTTATCTCTCCATTAAAAGGCAAGGAATCCAATCTGACTCAGCTGAAAGAATTCCAAGCTACCGGAGTAGAACTGGTAGAAGGAACTGTTGACGATGCAAAGGTTACAGAAATCGGCAACAAGGCACAACTGGATCTCCCTGCTGTTGTACAGGAATTTGTACTTGCCAAAGATCCACAAACCGTATTAGACAAGTGGAATAAAGCTTGGGCTAAAGCCAAGAAGGACCTCGGTTATTAATTTGAGCTTTTGATTCGAAGTACACTACGGAGCAAAATGGATTATTGCTTTTACGGATAATCCATTTTGCCTTTCCATACCACGTTTTTATGAAAGAAGGGCTAGCGATGTTCGGAACACTTTCCTATAACAAACAGAAGACGATTATCATTGTATCCTTCCTCACGATTCCTTTGTTGCTGCTCGCAACATTCACGTATTATCCGGCACTCAAGCTGATTTATTACAGCTTTACGAATTGGGATGGCTATAGCCCTGAGAAGCCTTGGGTCGGTCTCGATAATTACCGCGAAGTCTTCTCCAACCCCGATATTTTCAAGGTATTTACCCATAACTTTGCTTATTTCGCGATGGGAATTCTCCAGAATATCGTCGCTATTTATTTTGCGATTGTGCTCAATAGTAAGTTGAAAGGAAAAAATGCATTTCGAATCTTACTGTTCCTCCCTTACATTATGAACGGTGTCGCCGTCGCCTTTATGTTTGGTTATGTCTTTGACACCACCAATGGCTCTCTGAATATGTTCCTGAATAGCATCGGTCTTACCGGACTAGGACAGACCAGTTGGCTTGGAACAGAAGGACTGGTTAACTATTCTCTGGCGTCCACAGGATTTTGGCGTTTCATGGGTTATAACATGGTAATCTACATCGCCTCCTTGCAGGCCATTCCAAACGATATCTATGAGGCCTCAAAGATCGATGGTGCCGGACCTTTTCAAACACTTTGGAGAATTACTTTACCGAATATGAAGCCAGTCATCCAGCTTAACTTATTTCTTACCGTCACAGGGGCACTGGAAGTATTCGATCTCCCCTTCGTGTTGACCAAGGGCGGCCCCGCAGGCGCCAGCGAAACATACGTACAAAAAGTTGTAGATACTGCATTTGCTTACAATAATTACGGCCTCGCTTCTGCCATGAGTATTATCTTGCTTTTCTTTGTCGTCATCGTACTGTTAGTACAGCAACTAGTTCTAAGCCGGGGAGGGGACAAATAGATATGACATACTCCAAATTTCGCTTCACAGATGTTATTAAATACTTCTCGCTGCTTATCGGCGTATTTGTTGTACTCTTTCCTCCGTATGTGGTCATCGTCAATGCCTTTAAATCCACTGACGAATTTAACAGCAGCAGCTCCATGGCACTGCCAAAAAGCTTTTTGAATTTCGATAATTTCACTGCCGTTTTCCAGCGTGGGGGTCTACTTAACGGATTTGGTAATGTGTTAATCATTATAGCTATTACTTTAATTCTGAACATTCTGTTCGGCACTATGGTAGCATTTGTATTGGGACGCTTCTCTTTCAAATTGAAACCCGTTGTCTTCGGTGCATATCTAGTAGCCACCATTATTCCTAGTATCACGACACAAGTGGCGACTTTTGGTATCATCAAAAGCATGGGGCTTTACAATACACTTGGCGCCCCGATCGTGCTTTATATTGGAGCGGATGTAATTCAAATTATTTTATATCTGCAATTTATCCGTAATATTCCCGTGGATCTCGATGAAAGTGCGATGGTAGAAGGTGCCTCTCTGTTCAGAATCTATCGGTCGATTATTTTCCCTTTACTTACGCCAGCTACGGCTACTTTGATTATTCTGAAAACCATTAGCATTTACAATGACATGTACATCCCTTACCTCTACATGCCGAAACAAAGCCTTGGTGTAGTTACGACGATCCTAATGCGTTTTCAAGGGGTCAATTCGGGGGAATGGAATTTAATCTGTGCGGCTATTCTGCTTATCCTGCTGCCAACAGTAATTCTATATTTCTTCCTGCAGCGTTACATCTTTGAAGGCGTAACCAGTGGAGCGGTCAAATAAGGTAGGTAGCTTATTACAGGAAAGGAACAACGCAAATGCTATCATACATCCGGTTAACTTTACGCAAAATGTGGTTGTTCCTTGCCAATCTACCGATGGAGCGCAAGCTGATCGTTATCTTTGTCTTTCTGATCTCTCTGCCGATCACTTATGTAAGTTATCTATCGTCCCGCTCCATGTTCAACTCGGTTCTTGTGAATGCGACTGACGGTGCGGGTCAAATGACATCGAATGCTTCAGATACCATCGACCGATATATTGCCGACCTCAAAAGATATACAGCCCTGCCGCTGTATAACACCGATGTGCAAGTCTACCTGACACAGCAAAATACCGACTGGGAAAAAAATACGGGCATGGCGATGTTCCTTAGCTATTTGAATCATACTAAGGAAGAGATCATTGCCGTGTATTTGGTGGATCAGTACGGTTCTGTCTTTTATGATAAAGACGCTGGAATTAATGAACTGTATCCAGAGGAACGATTAGCCAAATGGAGAACCATGAGTGAAGATGCCGGAGCAGCGCCTGTCATTCAGGGCAGACATACGATCCGCACCAACTCGAATGTCCATAAAGAGGTCTTTAGTGTTCTGCGTACGATTAACTCTGTAAGCACATTGCAGAATATAGGAATTCTCGTTTTCGATGTAGACATCAATCTGTTTAAGGGCATTATCGATCCCGTAAATGCAGTTACGCAAGGAAACACGTTCATTGTAGATAACAATGGAGATCTGATTTATGCCAGTGAAGATTCCGCGGTTCCGAATCTGGCTGCCGATACACAAACTCTGAATACAAAGCTGTTGCTGCAGCAAGTAAATCAGCAGCAGGATCATTTTCAAATAGACTTGAATGGCCAGTCTTATCTTGCAGTGTATACCGTCTCGAAACAGACCGGGTGGACCACTATGGTTACGATTCCTTTAACACGTATCCTGTCCCCTGTACAAAAGAATCGTAATACGCTTATCTTGACCACACTGATTATCATTGCTTTTGCACTTTTTGTTGCGACTATAATTTCCCATGCCCTGACCAAACCCCTTAAATCCTTGGTCCGCTTAATGAAACGGGTGCAGCATGGTAATCTGGATGTCTGGCAGCATTCCAAATATAATGATGAGATTGGGATGCTGGGCAGTCATTTTAATCGGATGATCATAAGGATCAAAGATCTGTTACAAGAAGTGTCTATCACGGAGAAACGGAAGCAAAAGGCTGATATGCGGGCGCTTCAAAACCAGATTAATCCCCATTTTATTTACAATACGCTGGAATCCATCCGCATGCTCGCAGAGAGCAATGATGATCCACGTGTGGCGAAGCTAACCTATTTACTTGGGCTTCAAATGCGTTACAGCATTGTCCGAAACGAAGAGGCTGTTACAATTAGACAAGAGCTGGATCATGTGAGAAATTATTATCAGCTGCTGGAAATCCGATTCCCAGACAAGTTCAGACTTAACATCGACGTGCCGGACGAATTCCTTCATCTTCCTGTTATTAAGCTTGTCTTTCAACCGATCGTAGAGAATGCTGTCTTTCACGGTCTGGATCAAAAGGTAGGACCGGGCACCTTGAGCATCACCGCATGGAGCGAGCATGGAGATGCCGTATTCTGTGTAGAAGATGATGGGATCGGTATGGATGAAGCCACCCTTCGTTCCTTAAACAATAGTCTGCAGACTGGAACGGACAATGAAAGGTTCGGGATTGGACTACGAAATGTAAATGAAAGAATTCGCCTGCATTACGGCAGTTCGTTTGGTCTGCTTGTTGAGAGTGAGCTTGGAATCGGCACTCGTGTTACCCTGCGCATTGCGGATATTAACGCTAAATTCAGTGAAGATGAATTTATTTAGGAGAGGGGCTGCTCAGATTGCTGCGTATTGCGATTGTGGATGATGAGATCTTAATCCGCGAAGGACTGGCCCGAATGATCAGTAAAGAAAGCGCCGAATTTCTGGTCATCGGCACCTACTCCGACGGAAAACATCTATTAGATAAGTTAAGCACACTTCAACTTGATGTTGTGATTACAGATATTCGTATGCCGCAAATCAATGGCTTGGAGCTGATTAAACAGTTAAAAGCCACCCATCCGCAGATCTACTCTATTCTAATGAGTGGATTTGTTGAATTTAATTATGCCCGAGAAGCCATCCGCAGCTCAGCTGTAGACTATTTATTAAAACCAATTAATAAAGAGCAGCTGTTCGAGCTGCTTTATCGGCTAGACAAAGAACGGCAGCTCGCGCGCGACAAGGAAGAACGCCACCGTTCCGGGCTTTTATTGACAGTCTTACATATCGAAGAGCCCTCTTCCCCTCTCCTATTATCCAGCCTTACCTTGCCCCAGCCTTATTTCTCGGTCTTTGTCCTCAAAGGGAGCGCCAGAGAAACCGTCTGCTCCTGCGCAGACAGTCTGCGGCAAGAGAAGGCGTTGAGCTTCGACAGCTTGGAGATTCAAAAAGGACTCTACGTCTGGATTGTATATTCTGCTGAGCCGCTGTCAGACAACGATTTAAAAGATATCGGTGACATTATGCGGATATCTGCACACGGAAAGATCCTACATGTAGGTACCAGCGGTTGTTATAATGAGGTATCCAAGCTTAGACAGGCATACCTAGATGCTAAACAAGCCTGCAACATAGGCATATATAATCCGGAGCCTGTACATTACGCGAATATTCAGAATATTCAACAGCCGGAGATGAACCTCCTGGATCACTTTAATACAATTAGAGAACCGCTGATCCATAACCTGCAGATTCTGAATGTGACAGGCGTCTTAGAATGGATTCATGACCTGTTCTCAGTGCTGAAAGCACAACAAGCCGGTCCTGACCAAATTCTCCGGGTCTGTCGATGGGTTGAAGAAACTGCACAAAAGGAACTGCAAGAATTCGAGGCCCGCAATAAAAGTGCTCCCGACCTCAGGTTGGATGACAGAATTGCGTCCAGCATGAGCTTTTGCGACATTGAGGAGATGTTTACCGCTCATTTCACAAACATTCTGACCGAAATCAGAACCCATCGTCTGGAGATGTCCGGCACAGCCATAGAAACCATAAAACGCTGGATATCCGCTAACTATAATCAGCATGCGGATCTGAACACTTTGGCAAATATGGTTTTTTTGACTCCAAGCTATTTAAGCAAGCTGTTCAAGCAAGAGACCGGACTTACACTGACGGACTACATCACGGAAATTCGGCTGCGCAAAGCCAAACATCTGCTCAAGAATGCTCCCGACCTGAAGGTTCACGAGATTGGGGCAGAGGTTGGATATGGCGATCCTGCCTACTTCAACAAGCTTTTTAAACGTGTTGTCGGGGTTACACCCAATGAATATAAACGAATTAGTATTGTATAAGGAGATCGATCACTTGCATTCAGAGCTTCAAAGAAATAGCGAAAATCATGAAATAACCGTCTACGACACAACAGAACTATATGGTGAAAAAGGCTCCTTCCGTGTTATGCAGTTCTCGAATCATGCCACTCAAGGTGCGATGGATCTTAATGACCCGCAACGAATTCTCTTTGAATATCCGCGGGCCATCATTCACTTCATGGAGTTCAACCTCCCCTCTTTTGAGGATGTTTTTCTTATTGGGCATGGAATTGGAACAATTGCCGGACATTTTCCGGACAAAAGATTTAAAGTAGCCGAGCTAGACAAACAAGTAGTCGAATTAAGCCGCCGCTGCTTTGGATATAGTCAAGATAACGTAGTGATCGGTGACGGACGTCAGATCCTTGAAGGCGAAGCCCCGCAGGTATATGATTACATCATTTTGGATGCCTTTACTGCCGCTGGTACACCAAGGCATTTGATCTCCCGTGAATTTTTCAGTATTACCCGTTCGAAGTTGACCACAAGCGGATATATTCTCATGAATCTAATGGGAAAAGGTGAACATGACCCGCTGATCAACGCGATTTATACGACGCTAGCCGAAGAGTACGCCTATATCAGAGCCTTTTCCCTGCCTTCAGAAGGGGCTGCCGATATCCAAAATATCATTATGGTTGGCGGCAGCACCCCTATCCGCTTTCAAGCCCGCCATTTGGCTGGCTTCAAAGAAATACAGCTGGGACAAGGATATCTGATTCAGGATTAAATCAGGATTAACTATAAAAAATGACCTCATCCTCCACTTCACTGTGGATTTCGAGGTCATTTTTGGGTTGTTTTCATACGGCACCATTTAAACCGGATTAGGCACAAAGCTGCCACCACGGCAATATTTCAAGTAATTCAATGCATGCACCTGGCCGGTCATTTCCAGCTCATCACGATACACTGGATCATGCCAGCCTTCGATATCAATCGTACCTTTATAACCCGCTTGGCGCAGGATGGTGATTACATCTACCCAATTGGTATCCCCGAAGCCAGGGGTCCGGTCCCATACATAAGGTTTGGGGCCATGAATACCGTATTCCTTAACGATGTCCCAAGCGATGGTCGCATCCTTGCCATGCACATGGAATACTTTATCCATCCATTTGCGCAGCTGCGGAAGCGGATCAATCAATGCGATCATCTGGTGGCAAGGCTCCCATTCCAATCCCAGATTATCCGCCGGAACGGCATTGAACATCTTCTCCCAGGCCGAAGGATTGTGAGCGATGTTCCACTCTCCGCTCTGCCAATTTCCGCCCATAGCGCAATTCTCAAAAGCAATCCGCAGGCCACGATCTGCCGCTCTCTTCGCCAATTCTCCGAACACCTCTGTAAACTTCGGGATGGACTCATCAATGGACAAACCTGGCAATCGACCGGTGAACCCGCCTATAATATCTGTGCCAAACAAATGTGCATGATCAATCAGCCGCTCCCAGCTGGCCAATGTGTCGGCATTGTCGCCGCTGCCATTCAGCGGATTGCCATAGATGCCCACAGAAGAGATGACAAAATCATGTTCAGCAGCTAACTCCCTCAGTCGTGCAGCCGTTTCTATCAAATCGGTTTCGCCGGTGGTCTGCCAAAAGTTCAGATTAAATGATTCAAATCCATGCCCCACAATTTGTGGAATGACCTTAACGGCTTCTCCACCACGTACAATCGTACCTATTCTCAGTGTATCTTGCATTTCGGTTCCACTCCAATAAAGGTTTATAGTGTGATCTTAACGAGGTTTAATCATCTTGCAGGAACCACGCTTGAGCAATACCGCATCATAGACAATATGCTGATGGTTTGAACGTCCGGAAATGAGATCAAACAGAACACCTACACTGGATAAGGCCATTTCCGTACCCGGCTGGCTGATTGTATCAAGAGAAGGATGATAATATTCAGCCATCTCGATCCCGTCAAAGCCAATGATCGAAATATCATCAGGGATAGATAACCCCGCGGTAAGCACCGCTTTGGCAGCACCGATGGCAATCGTGTCGGAAGCGGCAAATATAGCTGTAATTCCCTTGTTCTTG
Source organism: Paenibacillus sp. FSL E2-0190 (assembly GCF_037992965.1). Taxonomy (NCBI): domain Bacteria; kingdom Bacillati; phylum Bacillota; class Bacilli; order Caryophanales; family Paenibacillaceae; genus Paenibacillus; species Paenibacillus sp. FSL E2-0190. The sequence goes on along the minus strand of NZ_CP150306.1, from coordinate 991,940 downwards.
TTGAGCAGTCTCCGCGCAGCATTAAATCCCGAGCTGGGACTGTATTCACAATCCTCAACCAACCCTGAATCATAGGGCAGACCCTGCTCTTCGAGTGCTTTTTTGTAGCCTAAATACCGCCGGTTGCCCGTGGTTTCATCCAATAATGGAGACTTGGCTAAAAAGCCGATATTCGTATGACCTAATGAGATCAAATAATTGGTAGCCTTATAAGCTTCCTTCGTTTCATTGATAATAACGCTGGAAAAAATAAGCGGGTTCACCTCCTGCGTTGAGGTGATCGTTGTCAGCACAAACGGAACCGTCAGCTGTTTGAACTTCTCTTCAGAATGATCATAGGTTCCACCCATGAAGATAATCCCGCACAGATTTTTCTCCTTCACCAGTTGAATTGCAGCATTGATTTCATCGGTCCCATCCTCTACTTGCTGGATAAGAAACGGGTAGCCCCGCAGATTGACCTGCCGTTCAATTTCTCTGATCATATTAGAGAAAAAAGGATTGGTAATCCCCTTGACCATAAGTGCAATGTTCTTAGATTGTGTAGTTTTCAAATTCCGCGCGTTGGAATTGGGAATATAATTGTATTCCTTAACCACACTCATCACTTTCTCACGTGTAGACTTGCTCACCGGTCCCTTGTTATTGATTACCCTGGAGACCGTCGAGATGCCCACACCGGAAATCCGCGCGATATCCTTGATATTTACATCCACTTTACTCCCCCATTTATGGGTAAAGGAGCTATATCGAATTATAGCTCCCTTACACCCCTTAACTTTCTTTAGTTGACAGGAACAAACGCAGCCAATTGCTTCTCTACTTCGGCAATGACCTTGTCAACTCCTGCTTTTTTCAACTGATCACGGTACTCCGCAACAGCTGCTTTTGGATCTTTGCTTGTTTTACCAAGCATCAATTGAATACCGAGCTGTGAATTCACGTTGGAAATCGAAGCAATTTCAGTTGTAACATTGGTTGGATCAAAGCTGAAGCCATTGTAAGGATCATCGATAGCCACTTTATCCCATTCTGCGAATAAGGAGTTACGGATTGGGTTTTCTGTATCCGTAGGAACTACGAATTTGTCATTACGAAGTGACCAAGCAGCGAAACCTCCGCCGTCCGTTTTATCGTTGAAGCCTGCAGGCTGCTTTTTAACACCATTTTCCATCACATATTGTTTGCCTTCAATACCGTTTTGGATGAGGTTGTAGTAGCTTTCATCGGTCATGAACTTCTCGATCACCATCAGAGCGCGCTCTGGATTAGCTGAGTTCGTGCTGATTACAGTCGAGTTGTCAACGCCCATCTTACGTTTGATCTTCTTATTAGCTTCCGCAAAAGTAAAGAAGTAAGGATCTGATTCCGGTTGCGCCTTCAAATCCGCACCGTATTGGCCGATCCAGTCCTGAGCATGAGTCAAATAACCTGCGGAGTTAGCTGCTCTGAAGTTATCCTTGCTGCCTAGGGTCGCAGACAGCACATCTTTACTCCAGTAACCCTTATCCGCCCATTCACGCATCTTCACAGCCCAATCTTCAAATTCCTGAGTGAAGGCTGGATGGAAGACGGTCTTGTAGTCCTCTGGACTTTTGGTCACAAGATTCAGCTCATTCAAAGATATACCAGGAGCGTTAAGCCACATCCCTGTAGTATCTACGAGCATTCTGAACATATTGGCTGCATCTTCTGCCTTGCCGTTAATTGGTGGGAAGGACTCATTAGCAACCACATTATCCATGTATTTAACCATATCATCAATGGAAGTGATTTTGTCCATTCCATATTTCTTCAGCAAGTCAGAACGATAGGCATAACCGGCAGGTGTGTATTCGCTATAAAGACTTGGTACACCATAAATTTTGCCTTTGTATTTTGTATTCTCCCACACACTTTCCGGGATTTCCGCTTTTAGCTTAGGAGCAACTTTATCCAGCATATCTGTAAGGTCCACTAGAGCGCCTTCACTAGCCAATGTGAAATAAGACACCGGAGCTCCGGGAGATGCATGCGACATATCAAATTCTTCGCCTGAAGCAAATAGCAGCGGGTACTTAGTAGCGATATCCGGCCAGTCAATATACTTCACTTCAATCGTAGCGTTTAGATCAGCTTTGAGCTTCTTGTTAATCTCAGCGAGGATTTCTTTATTTTTAACTCCTTCGCTGCCCCAGAGGTAGTACACCAGCTTAGCTTCCTTGGAAGTATCCACTCCGCCTGCATTGGCTGAAGCCTCTGGAGCTTTCGTGGCTGCCGGATCATTACTCGGCTCATTGTTGTTCTTGGATGTGCAGGCTGTCAGTGCTCCAGTAAGCATGAGGACAGCAATTAAAGAAGACGCGATCTTTTTACCTTTCATTTAGGTAAGCCTCCCTTTTCTCTTCTATTTATGAAACTTTCATTTATAATAAACGCTCTTCGAAAAGAAGATTGCGTCCATTAACCCTTTACAGCCCCGATGGTGAGGCCTGTTACGAAATAACGCTGTACAAATGGATACAGGAGAATAATCGGTCCAGTGGCCAGCACAGCTGTAGCCATCTTGATGGATTGCGTCGGAAGATCAGCAGTATTGATGACCGCTCCCGAGTTGATTAGCGCTCCTAAGTTCGTCTGATTGACCATTCGCTGCAAAAAGTATTGGAGCGGATATTTCGTCGGACTGTCAATATACAACATCCCGTTATACCACTCATTCCAAAAGCCTAGTGCTGAGAAAAGTCCAATAGTAGCCAAGGATGGAACCGCCAGCGGAATAAATATCCGCCAATAGATGCGAAAGTCACCAGCACCGTCAATGGTAGCGGATTCATATAAAGAATCCGGAATCGCCTTCATGAAATTACGCATCAGGAAGATGGACCATGCACCAACTACACCCGGAAGAATCATGGCGAATAAGCTGTCCTTCATATGCAGGTGCTTAACCATCAGGATGTATGTCGGAATCAAGCCGCCACTGAATAGTGTTGTAAAGTAAATCAAGAAGGAAAAGAAGTTGCGGTACTTGAAATCCTTACGGTTGAGCACGAATCCGGCCATCGACATCATAAACAGTCCGAGTACCGTACCCACTACGGTGATGAAGATAGTTACCTGATAAGCATTCACCAGCTGAGTAGAGTTGTTGAATAGCATCTCGTAAGCCTTAAAGGAAAATGCCTTCGGCAGCAGCTTGTAACCTTCACGAACAATTTCCTGCTCGTTCATGAACGATGAGGAGATCATCAACGCGAAGGGAAATAAACAGAAAAGCGCAAAGATAGCGATACAGATATAACTGACTGCTTTTATGAGAATGCTTCCGGAATCCTGTTTGATTGTACTCTTTTCCATATTTATCACCCCTGTTTCGTGTCTAGTCTTAGAACAAAGCGCTGTCCGGTTCTACCTTGCGTACAATAAAGTTAACTACAAGCACCAGGATCAGACCGAATAAGGATTGGTAGAAGCCCACTGCGGCACCCATAGAGAAGTTGAATTGTCCCACCAGTGAACGGAAGACATAGGTATCGATGATATCTGTCTGCGGATACAGTACAGAGTTGGTACCGATCAGATTATAGAAAAGGTCAAAGGATCCCTTGAGAATTCCACCCATACCGAACAGTAGAAGCAGAATAAAGGTTGGCTTCAGAATCGGCAAGGTCATATAACGGATTCGCTGCCAGGTAGTCGCTCCATCCATATAAGCTGCCTCGTACAGATCATGATTAATCCCTGTGATCGTTGCCAGATAAACAATCATTCCATATCCGGTACCCGCCCAGATCTTGAAAGCCACAATAATATATTTCCAGATGCCCGGATCGGAATAGAACTCGTAACGGTCTAGCCCCATTCCAGTTAACATCGTATTGATAAACCCGGAATTGAAATTGAATATATTGTAGGCAAACACACCGACGATAACCATGGAGATGAAATTCGGTAACAGGATAACGGATTGTGATATTTTTTTGAACCACTTGCCTGAGATCTCAGACAACATAATGGCAAATACTATTTGAATGATATTACCTAAAGCCAGAAAGACGATATTATAGAGCAGCGTATTCTTGGTAATATTCCATAGATCCCCATTTTGAACCAGAAACTCAAAGTTCTTAAGGCCGATAAAGTTACTTCCAAAAATCCCCTTATTGAGCTTGTAATCTACAAATGCGACGTAAGCTCCAGGCATTACAGCATAGTGAAAGATAACGAAATATACGATTACAGGCAGCAACATTAGAAAAAGAACTTTGTTCTTAATGACTTCCCGAACAATGTTTCCACCCACAAGCTTCAGTCTCGCCAAAGTGCCCACCTCCAATTTGAAAGATGCATTCAGTCACATGCATAAATTACCTTCCTTTCTTGTCCAGCAGCCAGAATAAAAACAGTTTGCCCAACCTTCATAAAAAAGTGTATCGAGTGTTGTAGAAACGTTTCCAGTGTTTCTGTAAAGCTCTCTGTGTGAGAAGCATACTCCCAAAATGTATGCGCTGTCAATTCATTTTATTTTTGAATTACAAGTACTAAAGTTACATATTTCACGTAAAAAAATATAAATTAGCTGTTTTTCCAAAGGCGATTGACTTTTTTTGGTGTTCAGACTAATATCGAGGTGTATCGTTTGTGGAAACGTTTTTATACTTTTCTTTCATAGACATGTCAGTCTCCATATGTAACATCTTAATGATGCAATCCTCTTCTGATTTAATTTATGCCTCATCCCTGTATCCGAAGAGAGAAATGCTATGATTTTCACAAAAAATGAACCTGATTATAGCTCAGGCCCATTCCGCATCTCGGAGCTGTGTGCCAGGAGAGTTAACGGTTCACTCCCATCCTTATCGCCTATCTAACGTAAGTTTTGCTAATAAAATCATGCTTACGCTGCCCGGCGGGGAACTACACATCTATTTAACAAACTAACTTTCAATGCGCTCACGAGGAAGGAGTTAACCATGACTAAAACGTTTATCCAAGATCTTGTGAACGATATGACCCTGGACGAAAAGCTGGCCCAATTAACCCAGCTAGGTCCTCACTATTGGGGTTTGGACGATACCGTGGATTTAACCGGACCATTTAAGGAACTGAATATTAAGCCGCAGGTAATGGAGAGCATCGGAAGTGTTCTGAACGGTATTGGAGCCCGGAATGTAATCGAGCAACAGACCCGACATTTGCAAACCAGCCGACAAAAGATTCCTCTGCTCTTCATGGCGGATGTCATTCACGGCTACCGGACCATCCTCCCGATTCCGCTGGCCATGGGCAGCAGCTTTGACCTTGAAGCCTGTGAAAGGTTTGCTGAAATCGCCGCCAAGGAGAGTGCGGCTGCCGGCATTCACGTCACCTTCTCGCCCATGACTGATCTCGTACGCGACCCGCGCTGGGGACGCGTCATGGAGACATCTGGTGAGGATCCCTATCTGAATGCCCGTGTCACCGAAAGTATGGTGCGGGGTTATCAGGGCAAGGACCTAAAAGAAAAAGGACGCATCGCTGCCTGTGTGAAGCACTTCGCTGGTTACGGTGCTCCCGAAGGCGGACGGGAATACAACACGGTGGATATGTCTTCCGGCGTATTGCGTGAGTTCTACTTGCCAGCCTATAAGGCTGCCGTAGATGCTGGTGTGGCCATGGTGATGGCCGCATTTAATACCATTGACCGTATCCCGGCAAGTGGTAATTCCGAACTTCTTCGCGGGATTTTACGGGAAGAATGGGGCTTCAACGGCGTTACCATCGCCGATTTCAATTCCGTTAATGAGCTGATTCCCCATGGCGCCGCGATAGATGGCCGTGAGGCAGCCGAGAAAAGTCTGGCTGCTGGGCTGGATATTGAGATGATGTCCACTCACTATCTAAACCACGGCGCTGCTCTGGTCGAGGAAGGAAAGCTTGATATCGCCTTGATCGATGAAGCCGTCATCCGGGTGCTTGAGCTCAAGGACGCGCTTGGCTTGTTCGATAATCCATTCAAGGATGCAGATCCGCTGGTGGATGAGGCTCCGAAACCTAGCGCGGAGCATCTGCAGGCCGCACGGGAGCTTGGAGCTAGCTCAGTTGTACTGCTCAAAAACGACAATGATGCTTTGCCCCTTAAACGTGGCATGAAGATTGGTCTGGCTGGTCCTTTCGCCACCTCCATTCATGTGCTGGGCGGTTGGGCCGGGACAGAAAAAGATCCGGCTGTATCACTCTACACCGGCCTTTCGCAAAAAACATCTGCCGAAAATATTTTTACGGCCATGACTGGTGAGCTGGGAAGCATGCTTGAGGGTGTTTTTGATGTGGAGGATGAAATTGAAGACGCCTACCAGGCGCTGAAGGATTGTGATGTAATTCTCGCCGCTGTCGGTGAGAACCAGCAGGATACCGGGGAAGGCGGAAGCAAATCCAATCTCCGCCTATCAGCCAATCAGGAGAAGCTGATCTGGCGTCTGAAGGATACCGGAAAAAAGGTCGTCACCATTGTATTCAGCGGCAGACCACTGGAGCTGAAACCCGTTCTTGATGCCAGCGACGCTCTGCTGCAGGCTTGGTTTCTGGGTACAGAGTCAGGAAATTCGCTGGCCGATGTGCTGTTCGGAGATTATAATCCTTCCGGACGTTTATCGATGAGCTTCCCCTACTCGGTTGGGCAAATTCCTGTCTATTACAATGCTTATCAAACGGGACGTCCTTATGATCCTATGTATCCTAATGTGCGTTACGTGACCCGTTATCTGGACTGCCCGAATGACCCGCTGTTCTGTTTTGGTTATGGCCTGAGCTATTCCAAGTTTGCTTACAACAGCTTCAATGTTGAAGCTGCGGATCGGGTGGTTGCCTCCATTGAAGTAGAGAATACTTCGGACATCGCCGGCAAGGAAACCGTTCAGCTCTACATCCACGACGTCAGCGCAAGTGTCGTGCGCCCGGTCAAGGAACTGAAAGGCTTCCAGCAGATTACACTCGCACCGCATGAGAAACAGGTGGTTTCCTTCGAAATCACCAGAGAAATGTTAATGTTCTACGGAAAAGACGATCAGTTGGTCTTCGAGCCTGGGGAATATGATATTATGATCGGTAGAAACTCTGGAGATCATTGCACTCAGCGGATCTGGATCGGCTGACCTGCGTATAGCTATGCTTCTAACGACGTCAGCCCTTATTGCCCTCTTGGCGCAATGAGGGGTTGGCGCCTCCACAGCTTGCTATTCAATATTCGATAGTAAGGGAGATTATTCTAATGAGACACAGTTTATCATTTCAGCAAGATGGCACTTTTAAAATCGTACAATTTACCGATCTGCACTGGATGGATGGAAGAGCTGAGGATCAGCTTACCGAGGCACTGATGGAACGCATTCTGGATGCGGAACAACCTGATCTTGTGGTTTTCACGGGAGATCTTATTTACACGGGTCCTGTATCACCGGGAAACAAGGCATGCGAGCACCCCGCACAAGCTTTTCGTGAGGCTATCGCTGCCGTGGAGAGATCCGGCATCCCTTGGACCTTTGTATTTGGCAACCATGACACAGAAACTCTGATTTCAAAGAGTGAACTGATGCAAATTGCCCTGGAACATCCCCACTGCCTGACCGAAGCCGGTCCAGAAGAGCTGGAAGGCTCGGGCAATTACACTCTTGAAATTAAAGATCAGGAAGACCACTCGGCTGCTATTTTGTATTTTCTGGACTCTGGCGGCTACTCCGAGTATGAGGATATCCCGGGCTACAATTGGATTGGGCGGAATCAGATCAACTGGCTGACGGCTGAATCTGCGCGGCTGAATCCGAAGACTGCTGAGAACAGGCTGCCTGCCTTGGCTTTCTTCCATATTCCAATTCCCGAATATCGGGATGTCTGGTCTACACAAGTCTGTCATGGGCATAAGTTTGAGCGTGTATGCTCACCTGAGGTGAACTCGGGCTTATTCTCAGCTTTGCTGGAAATGGGTGATGTGCTTGGCACCTTCTGCGGACATGACCATATCAACGATTTTAGCGGCAACCTGTATGGCATACGTCTTTCTTATGGCCGTGCTACCGGCTACAATACTTATGGAAAAGAAGGCTTTATGCGGGGAGCACGCGTCATCGAACTGGTCAAAGGCACTCAAGACTTCAATACCTGGCTTCGTCTTGATGACGGATCCGTTATAAATGAACAGCCGATTCATATGCCTGAACCTGCTGCCGATTCAGGACATTAATCTTTTATAGGATTAAATTTTAATAGTGATTAAATGAACCAGTGCGCAGATGTTACGCTGGTTCATTTTTTTGTGCAAATATTAGCTTGTCTCCATATTCCCCATTACATCACTTTTTTTGTTAAAATAGAGAAGTCGACGTATTAAGCACTACAGCGTCAGTCATGGAAACGGAGGCAAGTACCTGTGGATTATATTATTCTGGACATCGAATTCAACGGCCGTAAGTTTGCCAGCGAGCACCCTATGGAGGTCATTGAGATTGGAGCCGTCCGGTTAGACTCTTCACTGCAGTATAAGGATGAATTTTCTTCCTTGATCAAACCTATATATTTCTCCACCCTGAATTCCTTTATTAAGAAAAAAACGGGTATCCCTCAAGAGGAAATCGACATTGCCGCCCGCTTCCCCAAAGTCATCACTGCTTTTAGAGAGTGGCTTGATCTAAGTACAGACGGAGTTCTGCTGCTTACCTGGGGTGGCGAAGACATGAAGCGAATCATTCAGGATGTGCGCATGCACAAGATGGACGAATCCTACTGGATGTCCGCTACGTATTTCGATTTGCTCAAAGGAGTTCTTCGTGCGCGTGGTCTTAGCAATGATGTCAGCGTGGAAAGCGCGATGGCATTGTTTGAGCTTGAGCCTACTGGATCTGCACACCGGGCGCTGGATGATGCACGGATGACGTCAGAGATCTTCCGCGCCGTGTTTAAGGATCTGGATTTTGAGCGTTCACAGCATTACGTAGATACCTTCTCCAATGCCAAAGAACGCAAAACAGTTAAGGTAGCCATTAAGGCTATGACCTCACAAAAAATTGTACCTACCTGGGACCTTGTCGTTGAACACTACTTCTCAGACAAAGCAACCCTTGCGGACCCTCGTAAGCTGGAGGAATTGCACAATTATTTCACAGCACAGATGGGCCATAAATAAATTCAAGCAGCAAAGCTCAACATTATAGACTTATTCATAGCAGCGGCAGACTTCCCCATGATCATTCAGAGGGTAGCTGTCGCTGTTTTGGATATGCTAAAAAAACCATTTGACCTTCACGTTACGTAAAGGTGTACATTTGATTTGTAGGAGGTGATACTACGGAATACACAGTGCAGAAGCTCGCAGAGTTAGCTGGAATCAGCACACGGACCCTGCGCTACTACGATGAGTTTGGCATTCTTAAGCCGGCGAGAATCAACTCTTCGGGGTATCGTATATATGGCCGTACCGAAGTAGATCTACTACAGCAAATTTTATTTTATCGGGAGCTTGGCTTAAGTCTGGAACGTATCAAGGCTATTATGACAGAGCCCTCATTCGACGGAGCCAAAGCGCTGCGGGAGCATCATGACAAGCTACTGGAAAAAAGACAGCAATTAGATCTATTAATCGCTAACGTCGAAAAGACGCTGGCTCAAAAAGAAGGGAGAATTACCATGAGTGATACTGAAAAATTCGAAGGCTTTAAACAAAAGCTGGTAGATGACAACGAAAAGAAATATGGCCAAGAAATAAGGGAGAAATACGGAGATGACACCATTAATCAATCCAACCAAAAGCTTAAAGGAATGACAGAAGATCAATATGCCGCTATACAACAGCTTGAGGAAGAGATGTTCGAAACACTCTTGCAAGCAATGGAGCATGGAGATCCTGCCAGTGTATTAGCACAAAAAAGTGCAGACCTACACCGTGAGTGGCTCTCCTTCTACTGGAATTCCTATTCCAAAGAAGCTCATGCTGGTGTTGCACAATTGTATGTTGATGATGAACGTTTTACCGAATACTATGACAAACGCCGCCCTGGACTCGCTGCGTTTCTAAGAGATGCCGTACATGTATATACGGGAAAAAATGCGTAAGCGCACGAACAATATTTTAAAATAGAAAAAGGCATCCGGATACTCCGGATGCCTTTTTTTTGAGGCAATAGCAATCAGCAGAAATCACAGACTGCGGTGCAGCAGCGACAATGTATTTCGAAGCTCAGCGACAGCTACCTGGCCAGGTGCAGAAGGTTTATGTGCAGCTCCGAAGGTAAGCGCTGAACCAAAAACTTCACCTGCCAAACGGCTGATCACCCCGGCTCCCGCCATAGACATCGTTATAATCGGACGGTCTGCATATTTTTCCTTCATGATGTGTGTAGCTTCCAGCAAAGTTAGCACATCGCCTGCATCTTGGGGCATAACGGCAATTTTGGGCAAATCCCCGCCAAGCTCCTGCGCCTTGCATAACCGTGAGATGATCTCCTCTTTAGGAGGTGTACCCTGAAAATCATGATTTGAAATAATGACAGACACGTTATGAGCATGAGCAGCTTCGACCAGTAGCTTTACATCCTGCTCATCATTAAATAGTTCAACATCTATTATATCTACTAGACCGCTCTCGGCAGCAGCTTTATTCAGTGCTGTGTAATATTCCGTGCTGACTTGCTTCTCTCCGCCTTCTTTTGCACTCCGAAAAGTAAAAATCAGCGGCAGATCTGGAATCACAGAACAGATTTCGCTTAGTGCGTTCTTTACAGCTGCAACGTCTTCCACTTCAGCAAAAAAATCCGTCCGCCACTCCACCAAATCAGGTTGCAGTACTTTCAGCGCTTCCGCTTCCTGCTTCAGCTCAGACAAGGTCGCTCCAATTAGCGGAACACATATCTTAGGGATTCCTTCGCCGATGATCACATTTTTAACGGTTACTGTTCTGCTCATTATTTAAGCTCCTTATCCTATCTCATCTAGTATAGATCTTGAATATCCTGTACTGTCTATTCTACAGCGATTTAAGTTTTAGAAATTGCTCGACCTCGGACAACTGCGGCAATGAAGGGATCGCCCCTTCTTTCCCTACAGCCAATGCACCTACAGCATTAGCGAAGCTCACGGCTTCCTCCAAGGTCTTCCCTATGACCAGCTGCTGGGCTAATGCGCCATTAAATGAGTCACCGGCAGCAACTGTATCTACCGCCTTTACCGGGAAGCCTGGAACAGCCTTGGCACCTTCAGCATTCACAATCAGGGCACCTTTTGAACCCAAGGTTACAATTACGTTCTGTACTCCTTTTTGCAGCAAAATACGGGCTGCCTGCTCAGCAGTCTCTGCGCTATCCACAGTCATTCCGGACAAAATCCCGGCTTCCGTCTCATTAGGTGTCAGGTAAGATACCTGAGCCAGCATCTCATCCTTTAGCACTCTAGCTGGTGCAGGATTAAGGATGACCGGAATCCCCTTACGATGGGCAATCGCAATCGCCTGCTCACTCATCGCCAGATCCATTTCAAGCTGCAGCACAATGATCTTAGCCTGGCTAATCACAGCCTCCAATGCCTGAATATCCTCTACCGTAAGCTCAATATTCGCTCCAGGTACCACGATAATCCGATTTTCTCCATCTTCTTCAATAACGATTGAGGCGACTCCTGTTGCCTCATGTTCACTTACAGAAATATGCTCTATATGAATGCCTTCATTCCTGATAATCTCCAGCATTTCGCTACCAAAGGTATCTTTTCCAACTCTTCCGATCATACTAACCTCTGCACCCAGACGTGCTGCGGCAACGGCCTGATTTGCCCCTTTTCCGCCAGGAGATAGAGCAAAGGCTTGTCCAATCAGGGTTTCTCCTGCATTTGGTGACCGGTTTGTACGTACCACCATATCCATATTCAAGCTTCCAATCACAACTATATCCAACTTAGACACCACCATTAATTATTTCTTCAATCTCTTTATCTTAGGGGCTTCTGTCCACTTTATCAATCAATTCCGCTCAATTGGATTCAAAATGGTTGTTTTCACCAAATTGACGTTATGCTTTTATTCATCGAGTGTGCTAGAATAGTGGTGCAATCGCTTCCACAATGATTGCCTGTACTATTTTGAGCAAACGTTTGCACCTAAGATAATGCCCGCAGCTTCACTGCAATTTAATCTAATCCGTGATTAGGAGGCTTATCAAGTGAACGAACAAAAATTACCGTCAGTCGCTTATTTTAGTATGGAGTACGGGCTGCATTCCGATTTCAAAATGTATGCCGGAGGTCTGGGCATTCTTGCCGGAGACTACATCAAGGGTGCAAAAGATATCAACGCCCCTATCATCCCTATTGGGCTGAAGTGGAAACAAGGTTACACGGACCAAAAGATTGATGCCAATGGCAATCCGTACGACTCCTATCACAATTATGTTTATGAGTTTCTTGAAGATACAGGGGTTAAGGTAACTGTTAAAGTCCGAAAAACCGATGTGGTATGCAAAGTATGGAAAACTGATTATTTTGGCAACAGCACATTGTATTTACTGGATACGGATATTCCCGAGAATAATGATGCCTGGATCACAGGCCAATTGTACGGCTGGTTCGGCGAAGAACGGATCGCACAAGAGATCGTACTTGGGATTGGTGGAGTCAAAGCTATGCGTGCACTGCAAATCCCTATTGATGTCTATCACTTCAATGAGGGTCATGCGGCTCTAGCGGCTATCGAGCTAATCCGTGAAAAAATGTCCGGAGGCCATACCTTCGAAGAAGCGTGGAAAGCTACTCGCGAAGAAGTCGTATTCACTACCCACACACCAATCAAAGAAGGCAACGAAACCCATCCTCTCGACCGACTTGAGTATATGAGTGCGTTCAACGGCTTAACCCGTGACCAGATGGAGCGGATCGGCGGCGAGCCATTTAATATGACGGTTGCAGGTCTAAGACTATCACGTATTTCCAACGCAGTAGCCCAGCTACACGCCGATACGGCTAATAAAATGTGGAAGGAAGTAGCCGGAAGATCGGAAATTATAGGCATTACTAATGCCATCCATACTCCTACCTGGGTAGATGATAGAATGACGCAAGCCTACGAACAGGATGGAGACTTATGGGCAGTGCATAAAGAGATCAAGGGCGAACTGATCCAGTTCATCAAAGAACGTTCCGGCATTAGCTTAAATGCTGACAATTTACTCATCGGCTTCTCACGCAGAGCAGCTCCATATAAACGAAGCGACCTGATCTTCTCGCAGCCAGAAATTATCGAACCTTATCTGGAGTCTGGAAAGATACAAATTGTATTCTCCGGCAAAGCGCACCCACTCGATGATAACGGTAAAAAAATCGTCAGTAACCTAGTAGCGATGATGAAAAAGTATCCAAAGAGTGTTGTGTTCCTCGAGAATTACGATATGACGATTGGTGCCCAGCTGACGCGCGGTGCTGATATTTGGCTCAACAATCCACGCAGACCATTGGAAGCCAGCGGCACCTCCGGGATGAAAGCAGCTATGAACGGTGTATTGAACTGTTCTATTCTGGATGGCTGGTGGCCGGAAGCCTGCATCGATGGCGAGAATGGCTGGCAGATTGGAGACGGCTTCGAAACTACAGACTTTGAGGTTCTGGATAAGCATGATAGTGATGCACTGTACAACACCTTATTGAAACGTGTGCTCCCAACCTTTTACGAGAATCGTGAACAGTGGGTACAAATGATGAAAAAGAGTATCGAAACCACCCGTACGGAGTTTGCCACCAAAAGAATGTTAGATGAATATTACAACAGAATGTACATTAAAGCCTAAGTACAAGAACCGAATATCTTCTATATCAAAAAATGCAGCGCACCCCTTCAGTGATGGTAGGGATGCGCTGTTTCTTTTTTAATTCTGCTAAGCAATTAATCACTTTGTCTATCATATATATCTGAATGTGCCAACGCTGTATTGACGATTACCACATATTGTAATGAGTCAATTATTTAAAAAGTGTTGCAATTTCTCTAAAAAACATTAATATAGAACTTATACTAAATCTAAAATCAAATCTCATGAGGTGATTCTATTAATGAGCTCCAATAATAATAATCTTACAACCAGCTGGGGTGCTCCAGTAGGCGACAATCAGAATTCAATGACAGCCGGTGACCGCGGTCCCACTTTACTGCAAGATGTCCATTTGCTTGAGAAATTAGCCCACTTTAACAGAGAACGTGTTCCTGAACGTGTCGTTCATGCTAAAGGTGCTGGCGCTCACGGGTATTTTGAAGTTACAAAAGATCTAACCCAATACACAAAAGCTAACTTTTTGTCTGAAGTAGGCAAACGTACACCGTTGTTCATTCGTTTTTCTACTGTAGCTGGTGAATTAGGTTCTGCTGATACCGTACGCGACCCTCGTGGATTTGCCGTGAAGTTCTATACTGAAGAAGGAAACTATGATCTCGTAGGTAACAATACGCCTGTATTCTTCGTTCGTGATGCGATTAAATTCCCGGACTTTATTCATACACAGAAACGTGATCCACAGACACATCTGAAGAACCCGAATGCTGTATGGGACTTCTGGTCTTTATCGCCTGAATCTCTGCATCAGGTAACGATTTTGATGTCGGATCGCGGAATTCCAGCTACGCTGAGACATATGCATGGGTTCGGTAGCCACACCTTCAAGTGGGTAAATGCCGAGGGCAATGCAGTCTGGGTGAAATACCATTTCAAAACAGAACAAGGCATTAAGAATCTAGATACAGACCTTGCTGCCAAAATCGCTGGGGAAAACCCGGATTATCATACAGAGGACTTGTTTAATGCTATTGATAAAGGAGATTTCCCTGCTTGGAAGCTCTACGTGCAAATTATGCCAATCGAGGATGCGAAGACTTACCGTTTTGATCCATTTGATGTAACAAAGGTCTGGTCGCAAAAAGATTATCCGTTAATCGAGGTTGGCCGTATGGTATTGGATCGCAATCCGGAGAACTACTTCGCTGAAGTAGAACAAGTTACATTCTCCCCCGGCTCTTTCGTTCCTGGTATTGAAGCTTCGCCGGATAAATTGCTACAAGGCCGTCTGTTCGCTTATGGTGATGCACACCGCCACCGGGTTGGCCCTAACCATAACAGTTTACCTATCAACCGTCCAAAAGTAGAAGTGAAGAACTATCAACGTGATGGTGGTATGGCCTTGGGCAACAATGGCGGTTCCGGTGCCTATTACGAGCCTAACAGCTTAGGAGGACCTAAAGAATCACCGCAGCATAAAACATCGCCGTTCGAAGTCTCTGGTTATGCGGATAGTGTCTCCTACAATAGTGACGATCACTATACACAACCAGGTGACTTGTACCGTCTAATGTCTGAAGAAGAACGTACCCGTCTAGTTCAAAATATCGTTGGCGCTATGACTCCTGTTGAAAGTAACGATATCAAACGTCTCCAGATTGAGCATTTCTTTAAAGCTGATCCAGACTTGGGACAGCGTATCGCATCCGGTTTGGGTTTATCTGTACCAGACGGAATGTAAGATTGTAAATGCACTTATAAACTAAAGAGGACCTTTGCCCGTAGATGGGAAAGGTCCTCTTTTTGCTAATTAGCTGAAAACATAATAAATGATGACAATCACAACGCCCAGCGTGGAGACAATGGATAGACATGAAAAAAACGTGTTCCAGTTATTGCCTTTCATTTGTCTTATACACGACCAGTATAGTGGTTCTTTGGTGCTCTGCCCCATCACGTGATGATTTAACTACCGAACCGTAACAGATATTCACAATCTGTTCCTCCCGTAGTCCTGCCAGGAACTCATTAGCTTTATTCTCTGCATAAGAATTATCAGCATCTACAAACTCTTTAACTTGAATCATCCTGATCTCCTCCTTTAATAAATTAAGTAGTTATTTTATAGTTCTGGAATCTATATGTGAACTCAACGAAATGTACATGGCGTATCACTCCCCAGGTAACAATTAATGTAAAAATATCTTCAAAATACAGTATAGGCATTTCGCAGTTTTCTACGAAATGCCTATGCATCAGCCTATCATAGCACCCAAGTATGTAATAGTCAAAGGTTTTCATTACAATATTTAGAAGGTTTTAATTCCCCTTTTAAAATGGATTGGATTTACAAATAGAAGCTGGTATACTGATCAGAAGGTCTCCATTAGGGGACCTCTATTTGTATAGGAGGGATTTTAAGATGGCAACACACCATAACAGGTTTACAAGGAATGTGCTACTTAGAGGGGGTGAAATCTACTATGAACCATAGTCTTATCTATGAAGGCTCACGGACACAGCTGCTTCAGCAGCTTATCTATTTTGATGAGGAAAAAATCGCATTTCTAAATCAGTACTTTCCGGTACGGAGCAAGGATAGAAGCAACGCTGAAATTCTGTTATCCCGTTATTGCTCCGAGCTGGAACAATTACTAACTGAGTTCAATGGTGAAGATTTAAATTCACAGGTCTTTATCGGAAGTCAGCTGCAGCTTCGTTACTTGGACGATAATACTACAGATATCTATACCATCGTATTTCCTAACCAAGCAGAACCTAACGATAACAAGATTTCTATGTTGTCACCTATAGGCATGCAACTGCTGCTGGCTGAGCTCGGCAGTACTTGTCAGCTAGCGATTCCTTCAGGTCAACTAGAGGTGAAGATCGAAAGCATTAAGTTCGTGAATAATGGTGAAGTAGGCGTTCTTATATAAGGACGATCCCTTATATACCCACTACAGCAGCGTCCCTTTCCAGATATTAAGGAGGAGGACGCTGTTCTATTATTTAAGCCTCAAACCTTCTTCCAGCTTATTAACTGACTTCTGGATCCTTGCTGCTCTGGTTTCCGGTCTTTTCGCCCCTTCGATCCAGCTCACATATTCCTTCCGATAGGAATAAGCCAAGCTGTTATAATACACCTCTGCCTGCTCATTGCTGCTTAGTGCGTCCAGAAAATCTTCTGGAGCTTCTATCTCTCGCAATTGATGATCTTGTTCCATTGTCACCCGAACTATATCTCCAGGTTGAGCATGGGCTAAGTCTCGCAGTTCTTTTTTCACGACCATAAAATGTTTCCCATTACCATGCGGCATGAGTGTTCCTCTATAGGGAATGTCATTCAGGCTTCCTTTAACTTGTATCCTTGATTTAGTTTCATATATTTGTTCAGCGTCAAAAGGAACCGTAAGATATGTCCAACTCCCATTCGTATCTGGTCTGACTAACCTTGCTTCAAATTCAAACATTGGCCCCTCCTCAAATAAAATCTCTAGTTCCTATTGTATCCATACGTGCTTAACTATACAAAAAAACACCCGCCTAATACCGGCAAGTGTTTCTCTTTATAAGCGGGTGATGGGAATCGAACCCACGCTATCAGCTTGGAAGGCTGAAGTTCTACCATTGAACTACACCCGCAAAGGTATAAAATCGGGATGACACGATTTGAACATGCGACCCCCTGGTCCCAAACCAGGTGCTCTACCAAGCTGAGCTACATCCCGTTAACAATACTATAACTGCTTAGTAATAAAAATGGCGCGCCCTGAGAGATTCGAACTCCCGGCCTTTTGATTCGTAGTCAAACGCTCTATCCAGCTGAGCTAAGGGCGCAAAATCTATATGGAGCGGACGACGGGAATCGAACCCGCGACCCTCGCCTTGGCAAGGCGATGCTCTACCGCTGAGCCACGTCCGCAAAAACATGGTGCGCGTGAAGGGACTCGAACCCCCACGTCGTGAAACGCCAGATCCTAAGTCTGGTGCGTCTGCCAATTCCGCCACACGCGCACACTTTAAAGAAAATGGTGAGCCATGAAGGACTCGAACCTTCGACACCCTGATTAAAAGTCAGGTGCTCTACCAACTGAGCTAATGGCTCTCATAAATGGCTGGGGATATAGGATTTGAACCTATGCATGACGGAGTCAAAGTCCGTTGCCTTACCGCTTGGCTAATCCCCAATAATAATTAACTAAATGGCGGAACCGACGGGATTCGAACCCGCGATCTCCTGCGTGACAGGCAGGCATGTTAGGCCAACTACACCACGGTTCCATAGACATAATGCATAAGTGTAAATTGGTTGCGGGGGCAGGATTTGAACCTGCGGCCTTCGGGTTATGAGCCCGACGAGCTACCGGGCTGCTCCACCCCGCGTCATTAATTAGTATATACTATTCATTTTCACCATACCAGCTTATCCCTAAACATAATGTATAAGAGTAAATTGGTTGCGGGGGCAGGACTTGAACCTGCGACCTTCGGGTTATGAGCCCGACGAGCTACCGGGCTGCTCCACCCCGCGTCAGTGAAAATAATATGGTGGAGGCTGAGGGGATCGAACCCCCGACCCTCTGCTTGTAAGGCAGATGCTCTCCCAGCTGAGCTAAGCCTCCATGATATGACCCGTATGGGATTCGAACCCATGTTACCTCCGTGAAAGGGAGGTGTCTTAACCCCTTGACCAACGGGCCATGCTAATAATTTTTATGGCGGAGAGAGAGGGATTCGAACCCTCGAGACGCTTGTGGCGCCTACACGATTTCCAATCGTGCTCCTTCGGCCAAACTCGGACACCTCTCCATAAATGGCTCCCCGAACAGGACTCGAACCTGTGACAACTCGATTAACAGTCGAGTGCTCTACCAACTGAGCTATCAGGGAATATGGTGGGCCTTAGTGGACTCGAACCACCGACCTCACCCTTATCAGGGGTGCGCTCTAACCAGCTGAGCTAAAGGCCCTTCTAAGACATATTAATATTAAGGGCAAAAAAAATACCACGGGTAATGTGGTTGTCCGCTTGGCGGCGTCCTACTCTCCCAGGACCCTTCGGTCCAAGTACCATCGGCGCTGGAGGGCTTAACGGTCGTGTTCGGGATGGGTACGTGTGGAACCCCTCCGCTATCGCCACCAAACGGGCATTTACAGCGTAAATGCTCAGGCTTAATCGCCTGAAAACTGAATCCGAAACGAATTTGCGTTTGCCCTTCTTACGGGGCCCCCGGAAAGTATTCGGAATTAGCTTCGCAGCTTCTTCTTCACTTTTTGGGGTATTTTTAGGATAAGCCCTCGACCGATTAGTATTGGTCAGCTCCATGCATTACTGCACTTCCACCTCCAACCTATCTACCTCGTCGTCTTCAAGGGGTCTTACTAATTGGGAAATCTCATCTTGAGGGGGGCTTCACGCTTAGATGCTTTCAGCGCTTATCCCGTCCGTACGTAGCTACCCAGCCATGCTCCTGGCGGAACAACTGGTGCACCAGCGGTACGTCCATCCCGGTCCTCTCGTACTAAGGACAGCTCCTCTCAAATTTCCTGCGCCCACGACAGATAGGGACCGAACTGTCTCACGACGTTCTGAACCCAGCTCGCGTACCGCTTTAATGGGCGAACAGCCCAACCCTTGGGACCTACTTCAGCCCCAGGATGCGATGAGCCGACATCGAGGTGCCAAACCTCCCCGTCGATGTGGACTCTTGGGGGAGATAAGCCTGTTATCCCCAGGGTAGCTTTTATCCGTTGAGCGATGGCCCTTCCATGCGGTACCACCGGATCACTAAGTCCGACTTTCGTCCCTGCTCGACTTGTAGGTCTCGCAGTCAAGCTCCCTTATGCCTTTGCACTCTGCGAATGATTTCCAACCATTCTGAGGGAACCTTGGAACGCCTCCGTTACTCTTTAGGAGGCGACCGCCCCAGTCAAACTGCCCGCCTGACACGGTCCCCGTACCCGATAAGGGTACTAGGTTAGAACCTAGATACGATCAGGGTGGTATCCCAACGGCGCCTCCACCGAAGCTTGCGCTCCGATTTCTACGGCTCCCACCTATCCTGTACAGATCGTACCCAAATTCAATATCAAGCTGCAGTAAAGCTCCATGGGGTCTTTCCGTCTTGTCGCGGGTAACCTGCATCTTCACAGGTATTAAAATTTCACCGGATCTCTCGTTGAGACAGCGCCCAAGTCGTTACGCCATTCGTGCGGGTCAGAATTTACCTGACAAGGAATTTCGCTACCTTAGGACCGTTATAGTTACGGCCGCCGTTTACTGGGGCTTCGGTTCATAGCTTCGGGTTACCCCTAACCACTCCCCTTAACCTTCCAGCACCGGGCAGGCGTCAGCCCGTATACTTCGCCTTGCGGCTTCGCACAGACCTGTGTTTTTGCTAAACAGTCGCTTGGGCCTTTTCACTGCGGCCCCCTCGTGCTATTCACACTACCGGGGCACCCCTTCTCCCGAAGTTACGGGGTCATTTTGCCGAGTTCCTTAACGAGAGTTCTTCCGCGCGCCTTAGAATTCTCTTCTCGCCTACCTGTGTCGGTTTGCGGTACGGGCACCTTCTCCTGGCTAGAGGCTTTTCTTGGCAGTGTGAGATCATGACCTTCGCTACTATAATTTTCGCTCCCCATCACAGCCCAGCCTTATCGATGTGCGGATTTGCCTACACATCAGCCTCACTGCTTAGACGGACATCCATCAGTCCGCGTCACTACCCTCCTGCGTCACCCCATCGCTCATAGCGGATTACGGTGGTACAGTAATTTCAAACTGTTGTCCTTCGACTACGCCTTTCGGCCTCGCCTTAGGTCCCGACTTACCCTGAGCGGACGAGCCTTCCTCAGGAAACCTTGGGCTTTCGGCGGATCAGATTCTCACTGATCTTTTCGTTACTCATACCGGCATTCTCACTTGTGTAGTGTCCAGCGCTCTTTTCAGTACACCTTCAACCCCTACACAACGCTCCCCTACCCCAGATACATACGTATCTAGCCATAGCTTCGGTGGTGTGTTTAGCCCCGTTACATTTTCGGCGCAGAGTCACTCGACCAGTGAGCTATTACGCACTCTTTCAATGGTGGCTGCTTCTAAGCCAACATCCTGGTTGTCTGTGCAACTCCACATCCTTTCCCACTTAACACACACTTGGGGACCTTAGCTGATGGTCTGGGCTGTTTCCCTTTTGACAATGGATCTTAGCACTCACTGTCTGACTCCCGGCAATAAGTATATGGCATTCGGAGTTTGACTGAGCTTGGTAATCCTTGCGGACCCCGCACCCAATCAGTGCTCTACCTCCACTACTCTTATACCGAGGCTAGCCCTAAAGCTATTTCGGGGAGAACCAGCTATCTCCGAGTTCGATTGGAATTTCTCCGCTACCCCCACCTCATCCCCGCACTTTTCAACGTACGTGGGTTCGGGCCTCCAGTGCGTGTTACCGCACCTTCACCCTGGACAGGGGTAGATCACACGGTTTCGGGTCTACGTCCACATACTAATTCGCCCTATTCAGACTCGCTTTCGCTGCGGCTCCACCTTCTCGGCTTAACCTTGCATGTTAAACGTAACTCGCCGGTTCATTCTACAAAAGGCACGCCATCACCCATTAATAGGGCTCTGACTTTTTGTAAGCACACGGTTTCAGGTTCTATTTCACTCCCCTTCCGGGGTGCTTTTCACCTTTCCCTCACGGTACTGTTTCACTATCGGTCGCCAGGTAGTATTTAGCCTTAGCAGATGGTCCTGCTGGATTCATACGGGGTTTCACGTGCCCCGCACTACTCGGGATCCGTCTCGGAGAGAACACAGTTTAGGTTACAGGGCTTTTACCTCTATCGCGGGCCTTTCCAGACCTCTTCACCTACCATATTCCTTTGTAACTCCATGTGAGACGTCCCACAACCCCTAAGAGCAAGCTCTTAGGTTTAGGCTGTTCCGCGTTCGCTCGCCGCTACTGACGGAATCACTATTGTTTTCTCTTCCTCAGGGTACTTAGATGTTTCAGTTCCCCTGGTCTGCCTCTACATTTCCTATGTATTCAGAAATGAGTAACTGCGAATTACCACAGCTGGGTTTCCCCATTCGGACACCCCCGGATCAAAGCTTGCTTACAGCTCCCCGAGGCAGTTTCGTTGTTCGCCACGTCCTTCGTCGGCTCCTGGCGCCTAGGCATCCTCCGTGTGCTCTTATTAGCTTAACCTTGATTTTTCCGCAGGAAAATATCATACGATGACATTCTCTTTGGAATCATCTCACTAATAACATTTACTTGTTTGCACAAGTTGCTAAAAGATGTTCTAAAACGCAAATTCGTTTCGGTATCCAGTTTTCAAGGATCAAGTCTTACTTGAGAGCTTAAACTCTCAAAACTGAGCAACGAGTGAGTAACAGGCCTAAACCTGAGTTTTGGAAGCTGAGCTTCCGATTTGAATGTTCTCATTGCAGAGAACGATTCTCCATAGAAAGGAGGTGATCCAGCCGCACCTTCCGATACGGCTACCTTGTTACGACTTCACCCCAATCATCTACCCCACCTTCGGCGGCTGGCTCCCTTGCGGGTTACCCCACCGACTTCGGGTGTTGTAAACTCTCGTGGTGTGACGGGCGGTGTGTACAAGACCCGGGAACGTATTCACCGCGGCATGCTGATCCGCGATTACTAGCAATTCCGACTTCATGCAGGCGAGTTGCAGCCTGCAATCCGAACTGAGACCGGCTTTGATGGGATTGGCTCCACCTCGCGGCTTCGCTTCCCGTTGTACCGGCCATTGTAGTACGTGTGTAGCCCAGGTCATAAGGGGCATGATGATTTGACGTCATCCCCACCTTCCTCCGGTTTGTCACCGGCAGTCACTCTAGAGTGCCCAGCATTACCTGCTGGCAACTAAAGTTAAGGGTTGCGCTCGTTGCGGGACTTAACCCAACATCTCACGACACGAGCTGACGACAACCATGCACCACCTGTCTCCTCTGTCCCGAAGGCCGCTGCTATCTCTAGCAGATTCAGAGGGATGTCAAGACCTGGTAAGGTTCTTCGCGTTGCTTCGAATTAAACCACATACTCCACTGCTTGTGCGGGTCCCCGTCAATTCCTTTGAGTTTCAGTCTTGCGACCGTACTCCCCAGGCGGAGTGCTTACTGTGTTAACTTCGGCACCAAGGGTATCGAAACCCCTAACACCTAGCACTCATCGTTTACGGCGTGGACTACCAGGGTATCTAATCCTGTTTGCTCCCCACGCTTTCGCGCCTCAGCGTCAGTTACAGCCCAGAAAGTCGCCTTCGCCACTGGTGTTCCTCCACATATCTACGCATTTCACCGCTACACGTGGAATTCCACTTTCCTCTTCTGTACTCAAGCCACCCAGTTTCCAGTGCGACCTCAGGTTGAGCCCAAGGTTTAAACACCAGACTTAAATAGCCGCCTGCGCGCGCTTTACGCCCAATAATTCCGGACAACGCTTGCCCCCTACGTATTACCGCGGCTGCTGGCACGTAGTTAGCCGGGGCTTTCTTCTCAGGTACCGTCACTCCGGTAGCAGTTACTCTACCGGACGTTCTTCCCTGGCAACAGAGCTTTACGATCCGAAAACCTTCATCACTCACGCGGCGTTGCTCCGTCAGGCTTTCGCCCATTGCGGAAGATTCCCTACTGCTGCCTCCCGTAGGAGTCTGGGCCGTGTCTCAGTCCCAGTGTGGCCGTTCACCCTCTCAGGTCGGCTACGCATCGTCGCCTTGGTGGGCCGTTACCCCACCAACTAGCTAATGCGCCGCAGGCCCATCCCTCAGTGACAGATTGCTCCGTCTTTCATTCTTCTCTCAGGAGAAAAAAGAAATTATCCGGTATTAGCTACCGTTTCCGGTAGTTATCCCAGTCTGAAGGGCAGGTTGCCTACGTGTTACTCACCCGTCCGCCGCTAAGTTACTTTGAAAGCAAGCTTTCAAAGTAACTCCGCTCGACTTGCATGTATTAGGCACGCCGCCAGCGTTCGTCCTGAGCCAGGATCAAACTCTCCAATTAGTATTGAAAAGAGCGATATGCTCATTTTGAAACATCTGACGAGAAAATTAATTCTCTAATTTTGGATTTCACTTACGTGATTTCCTACTCACTCGTTGTTCAGTTTTCAAAGATCAAGTTCTCGTTGGCGCCGTTTAATGTCTCAGCAGCAACTCTTATACTATATCATGTTCGGCTATTTAATGTCAAGCTCTTTTTTCAACTTCTTTTTCGAGCTCGGCATGTGTACTTCTTGGCCGGACTTAGAATATATCATGTATGGAGATGCATTGCAAGCTTTATTTTTAAAAAACTAAACACATACTTCTCCGCAATTGTATCGCAACCGCATTCCCCTTTTCCGCGTCTATCTATTAACATCAGAGCCCCCTTCATACATAGGTATCAATTCCATTAATCAGAAACTGTATAACAGCTGGAACAATTGCGACTATAGCTTTTACCAAACTAAACAGCAAGCGATTCATGAATGGGAAACAAACAATTGGATCCAGTTGAGATTCCCCTCCCGCCAAGAGGCCATTCAAGATTGGCACAAGTCTTATAGAAGAAAGTAAATCAAAAGATGCCCTGGCAGGGAAGCGCCGGGGCATCTTTTTACCTAGAAGCTTAATTTCGCACCTACAGTTACAATCTCAGATGGTCCGACCTCTAAGTGGTGAACCGAAGACGTTGCTCCTTGTAAAGCAGGGTTAGGCTGCTCTAAGATATTACTTTTAAATAAATACTCTTGAGGACTGTTCACTTTCAGTTGCAATTGTGTCTGCTGAGCGGTCATATTGTACCAACGCAAAAACAAGTCGCCGGAAGCTCCGTTCATTTTCATGGATGAGAAGGCCATGTTATCTCCCTCCCAAACCAATGGGGTATATCCAGAGTTCAACTTCCCGCTATGCAGGCCGGTCTGACATACCGTCCAAGGAGTCTGGAATTGATAGGCCTCTGTAAATGTCCGTTGTTCACTTCCCTCACCAGAATGAGGAATCAGCTCCAGTAGTGCTGTGTATTCGCCCAGGCACTGAGCTTCCGGAGTTGGGAACCAGCCCCAATCCCCCAATTCCCCTACGCTGCGTAGCAAGGTGACGGCAATAGTATTGCGTCCATCCCGCAGAACCTCATATTCGTTCAATCCCTGGTTGGCTATCGTAAGTCCTACATTACCATTGCTGACATCGACAAAGGATTGCTGATGTTGAGTGTTGCTCGGATTTGCCCATTCTGGTGCCGGATTATTGTCCCGTGTAGCCACTTCAAACATAGAATCCACACGATGCACATCGGTAGACAGATCGGTCGGGAACAGCATTCGTATCCGGTGATCCTTGGCTTGGTTATTAATTGTGGATTCAATATGCACACCTTTGCCTTCCCGCTCCAGCGATACGACGGTACGAAGCTTCAAAACCACCGTATTTACACTCCGCTGCGCTTTACGCTCAGGATAATACACAAGTGCACGCTGTTCCGCCTCCAAGGTGTCATCCGCCGAAGCCGGAATCTCCCAGTCTATTCGGATCTCAATGGCCGCACGGAAGGGAGAGTCTTCAATCACCTTAATGACTGCAGGCTGGCCTTTGGTCGTCAGCGCTTGTTCACCTTCTGGCTGCTTGTACATGTATTCATTGCCTACGTCTCCGGTATTCTCGTAAATCCCCAACTCACGATAAGTGGTACCGCTATGCTTATCCAATAACGTAAATGAACCATCCTCAGCAACAACTACCTTGAGAGTTGCATTCTCCAAGCTGCGCTCTCCTTCTATTAAAGAGCTTCCCTGAGCGGATTCCGTAGTTGATTGTACCCAAGCGTAAGTACAGAGCCCAAGCGCAGGCACATTGCGTGCTTCAAAAGTAAGTCTCACTTTGCGGCACATATACGGCTGGCGGAATTGGTCATCAGGCAGATCGTAACCAAAGCTTAAACCCAGGTCTTCCACTGTAGACGCTAATTCCTCCCCTGTGTGATCGACGAGAATCCGGCCGGACAAATCAACAGCCAGCATTCTGCGGGCGGTCTCGTCCAAAGGATAACCCTCGCGCAGATATAACCGTTCAGCATCCAGCTCTATAGTTACCGTTCCCGTACGCTTCCACCCCGTGGTATTCATCACTATAAAAGGAACTGCATCTTCCCCGTATGCGGAAAAGCCAGAAGTCTCCACTTGATCTGCGATAAACTTAGCACTGTCATCTATGATGCTCTCAGCAACATGCCGGCTTTTATCAAAACGAGTTACCATCTCACGATGCACTTCATCCACACTACAACCACAGATACTGTCATGCGGATGGTTCTGCATCAGCGTCTTCCAGGCATAGGTGAATAGATGGTGCGGGTAGTCCTGTCCGGACAGGCGGGCGATGGAGGCCAGCGGCTCGGCTACTTTTTCCAAAAGAGTCTGGCCCAGCTGGTTCATCTGCTTCAAATAAACCCGGGCTGAGGCTGTGTTCACTAAGGTGCCCCATCCGTCAGTACGCTGGCTGCGCAGTTCCCCTGTAACGGTGGAGAGCTCCCGCTGACCCGAGGATAATTGCTGATCCAAGGCTTGCAGATAGTCCGGGAAGTTTGAATGCACGAACTTCACTTCAGGGTATAGCTTTTCGGCGGTGCGGATAGCTTCCGGCAAATCCAATTGCAGAGGCTGGTGGTCGCACCCGTTCATGAACAATAACTCCCCCGTTGAAGCATACTTCTCTGCATCCGCAAGCTTACGGTCCCAGAATTCCCGAGCCGCACCTTCCTCAACAGGAACTTCATTGCCGTTAGAATACCAGTTGGCAAATAGGATACCGAGAATTTTGGATCCATCCGGCCCTTCCCAGATCAGCTCGGAGAAAGAGGACTCATAACCTGCATCCGATACAGTGTTGTTAAATCCCGTAGGCTTCACCCCGCGTCCAAAAAAAGCATTCGTAATCCCTGACTGCAACATCAGCTGCGGAGTCTGTCCGACCAATCCAAACGTATCAGGAAAATAGCCGATTTTGGAAGGCTCGCCGTATTTCTCGGCATCCTGATGGCCGATCTGCATATTCCGCACATTTGCCTCGCCGCTCGTCAGGAACGCATCCTGCAAAATGTACCAAGGTCCAATCAAGATTCGCCCATCCCGGATATACTTCTCCAGCTTCTCTTTGTTCTCTGGCCGAACCTGAAGATAATCCTCCAGAATAATGGTTTGCCCATCGAGGTAAAAACTGCGGAAGGCGGAATCTCCGTCCAGCTTCGCAAGCAGTGCATCCACCAGCTGAACCAGACGGACGTGGTGTTTCTCATAGGGCAAATACCATTCACGGTCCCAGTGAGTATGGGACACGATATGGGCTGTTTTGGTTGTTGTGTGGGTCATCTGTGTGTACACCTCAGTTCTTCAGCATTTATTAAGCGTAATGTTAACCTCTTCAGGTCTGTAGACAGCTACCAGCTTGCCCGCTGAATCAGCTGCAAACAACACCGAACGTTCTTTCTCCAGTAAAAATGAGTAATGAGCTCCAGTTGCAGGATCTTTTATTTCAAGTTCGGCATCCCAGGCGTATTCAGATACGAAGATATACAATGAACCTTCTGCAAAAGCAAGCTTTCGCCCGTACACACCTGGCAGGTCTCCACCGCTGATCCATTCCAGCCCGGTTTCGATACCTGCGGCTTGTGCAGCATATTGGTAGAGCGCGGCGATCGGCTCGTCGCGGTCATTCAGTTCTAAAGGTAGCGGGCACCAGATCAGGCGACCTGTGCCAAGCTGGCGTTCGATGAGGTGATCACCCACACCACCTGAGCTAGACGAATCAACATCTGCATTTGCTGGCGTTTCTTTGACTAGCTCCGCGATTCGCTTCTGTCCATAGGACACCGCAAACTTGCGTCCGTTCAATAGAAGCTGCTCCTCACGGCGCATGTTACCAAGTTTACGGGCTCCTACTATTGCGTCCATACGATCCGAAGGCTGCCAATACGCATCAACCCCCAATGCTCCAGTAATGAGCAGAACGGCACCTGTACGCTCCACTATGTCCAGCAATTGCTGAAGGGCGTCATTATCCAGATTGTGCACACTCGGCAGGAGAATCAACTTAGCCGGCTCTGCCTCCAGCGGAGCCAGCTCGTATTCCGATACGGCGCGGAAAGGCAAATGAAGCTGATAAGATAAGATCCTTGTCAGGCGGGTAGTCGCATCATAGGCGAGCTTCCGGTTAGAGAAGTCATTAGAGTAAGGGAAAACCACGGCAATCTCTTCCAGCTTCCGCCCGTCAAATAATCCCCCGGCTTCGCCGATGAACCGCCCAAAATCATAAGACACATCCGCTTCCGGCTTCTCAGTCCCATCGGCCCGCAGCGCACCGATCTGCGATTCATTGGCATTATCCATATAAAAGTTCGTGTTCCATATCCATTGCACAGCCCCGGCACCTCCAGAAGCAAACGCATAGGCATATTTGCGCTCCAGCATGGCCCGCAATTCTTCCTCACTGCGTTTAGCCCGTCCGTCTGGCGTCTCTACGTACATGATGCCGGTCTCCTGAATGAGGTTCGGTTTGTGATAGGTTTTGGCAAAAATTCCATCCCAGAGCAGATTGTCATTCAACCACCAGCTGTGAACAGTGGTGTAATCGACATCGCGCTCATAAAAGAACGGCGACGGTCGTTGGGCACCCAAAGCCTCATCCTGCCCTACGGTCACTAAATGATCTGGGCAGAGTTCCTTGATAGTCCCGCTAAGCTCCCTTGCCCATACGTTGTGCATGTCCATGGAGAACAGGCAGTAGTCGAGCCAACGTGTGCCGCGCTTTCCGGAATGAATATCCTGCACACTAAAGTTAATCTCTTCTTGCTCAGGAGGTTGTGCAGCCGCAAAATCCGGCAATTCCAGCGGCGTCATATTCCAGCGCTCTTGCAGCGAAGTTATATCACCATGGCGTTCTTCCAGCCAAGCAGAGAAAGCAGCGCGTTCATATTTATCACGCGCCGAGCTCGGTCCGTCCGAGAAAATCCGCGGCGGATCGAACATTGACGGTTCATTGATCAAATCCCAATCGACATGGGTTGTCGTGCGATGCCGTGCAACGATCGAGCGGATGAACCGTTTTTGCGCTTCTACACTGCGCGGATCGAGATAAGGATTCGTCCCTTCCCAAGTCTCGGGCGTAAAGGAGAAGAACGTAAAGGTAACCTGCAGCTCATGCCGCTTCGCAGTCAGTAGAAAAGCATCAATCGCCCGCAGCACTTCTTCCGAGGCATGACCGTCTACCTGCATAATATTGCGGTAGGCTGTCCAGATACCGGTACGAATCCAGTTGATGCCTGCCTTCCGCATCTGTGCCATATCCCGATCCCAGACATCAGCATTTGGCAGGAATAGAAACTTCCGCGCTACGTCAGAGGTCATATAAGTCATGCCGACAACAGGTAAAGGCTGACCGTCTTTGATAAAATAATCTCTTCCAGCCTTAATCGGTTCCCCCTGCGATAACAGGCCCACGTCATATCCCCAAAAGCCTTGACGCAACATCCGCACTTCGCCTTCTTCCGATACAGCATGGCAAGAAAGATGATACAGGCCAGGTTGAATTTCTATAGCAAGCGGTACACGTAGGAAGTTCAGCTCGCGACTGACCTCAAGCTTGCACTCGTGAGTGAAACATGGGATAGACTCCCCGTCTTTGCTCAGAGTGATGTTCAGGGTCCACTGCGCTGCTGTCGGTGACGATTGGCTACGGCTTAGCCGCTGACCCTGCAAAAACAGCAGCGGCCGCTCGCCTTTTTCATAAGAAGCATAGTTAGGCTTCAGCCACAGCTCTGTTACTCCCCGAGCGGCAAAGGTTGCCCAGCGGGTTAATGCTTCCGTTCCGCCTTGATTCCAGAAATCAGGCGTAAGCGGTTGGCCGATAAAGATCCAGCGGCCACCGGCAAAAGGCCCGCCGATATGCTCCCACAGCACAGCTGGAGCTGAAACTTCCCGCCCGGCGGCGGTAATGCCCTTAAGCAGCGGGTAGATCCGCGTGTCCATGGGTCCACTGGAACCCATCTGCTCCGGCAGGTCACTGCTTTTAGTGACATGCGGTACCAGGTTCCAGGTATCCGACAGGGCCAGCAGCTGCTCATCGCCTACGAAGAGCGGAATGTCTCTAAGCGCGACATGCTGCTGTATGCGATCTGCGCTGCTCACCTGCAGCGCTTCATGGATATGCAGCTGGCGGTGATAGGCAGTCTGCTCAGCTTCGATCCGCCACTCTTCAGCGACTAGGCGGACTGGATGCTTAAACGGGGCACCGCCAATGCTGATCAAGCTGCCGCCTCTGCTCAAATAGGCGACGATGGAAGGCCAAGCCTCCTTCGGGAAGTACGGAGCATGGAAGCTAACGAAGCAGTCCCCGGCCTTGGCGCTGTCCAGCGTTTCGGCCAGCTGTGCTGCATGAACAGGAGGGTCAGTATGATGTATTCCTATAGACTGTGCCTGTTCCGCTGTCAGTCCGCCCGCTGCGGTATACCCGGGAAAAGACGGGTCCGCGAACAGGATGATACGGCCCCCGCTCACAGAATACCTTCCTTCATCGCCCGATAGACAAGCTGCGAGAACAAACTGTTCGACCATGCAAACCAGCTGCGGGTAAATACACTAGGATCATCCACATGGAAGCCTTCATGCATATATCCGGTTCCGGCATCCGTACTTTCCAGCATCGCTATCAGTTCCAGCTTCTCTTCGGCAGTCTGAGCCGTAATGCCCTGCATAGACAACGCCATATGCCAGATATAGTTCTCCGGAGTGTGCGGGCTGCCGATCCCTTTGGCAGCTGTGCCTTCATAATAGAACGGATTTTCTTTGCTCAATGCGAAACGTCTGGTGTTCTGGTAGATGGGATCATCCGCCGAAGCGTAACCCAGATACGGAATGGAGATCAGTCCGGGCGTTCCCGCATCGTCCATTAGGCAGTAATTGCCGAAGCCGTCGGTCTCATAAGCATAAATCGGACCAAACTCCGGATGGCGATAAATGCCATAGAGCTTGATGCCATGATCCACTTCAAATTCCAGCTCTTTAAGTTCAGCCAGGAAGTCTAGATCGCGGAAGACCCACTCCGCGAATTCCTGCATCTGGCGCAGCGCGACAACAGCGAACATATTGCCAGGAATGTTGTAGTGGAAATCACAGGCATCATCGCTCGACCGGAAGCCCGACCAGATCATTCCGGTATAGTTCACCGGCATACCGAGACCGCTATTGCGCAGAGAATCTTCCGGAATGCCGTTATTGCGGCTGAACCGGTACGGAGACTGCTCGAAATGCCGCTGCTCTCTTTTGAACAAATCGAAAATCTGGCGCATGGCCGACTTGAACCCAGCGTCGAAGAAATTAGTCAGGCCCGTCTCTTTCCAGTAGGTATAAGCGAGGCGCACAACAAAACATAACGAATCAATCTCAAATTTACGCTCCCACACCCATGGCGACATCTCGGTCACATCCGTAGTGTTCCAGTGCCAGTCATTGGCCGACTCATTAAATGCATTGGCGTAAGGATCGATATGAATATACTGAATATGGCGTTTGATAAGACCGCCGATAATGCGCTGGAGATCGGGATCGTTTTTGGCCAGAGGCACGTATTGAATTACCTGCTCCACTGAATCACGCAGCCAGGAGGCCGGAATATCGCCGGTAATCACAAAGGTGGTTCCGTCATCCAGCAGTTTAGTCGTCGTCTCCAGCGTATTCGGAAAACAGTTCTTGAACAGCTGCAACAGCTTCGGGCGATGTGCCAGCTTCTCCTCTGCTTCGGCAAGTACTTCTTGTACAGCCTGCGGCAGCGGCAGCTGGGGCATTGCTATTTTGGGTAATCGGAATTGTTCCAAGTGAGATATGCTCCTTTGCATCTGTGATGTGATTATTTAATTTCTGATGTAGATTGTTTTGATCTCGTAAGGGGCAAAGTGAAGTTCCAATTCACCGCCAGCCGTATGTTCGATCAGTTCCAGCTGCTCTTCCAGAGCATTGGACAGGTAGACGCTCTGAACTGGATACTGCCATTTGAGCTGAACCCGCTCGCGGCCTCCCGAGGATTCGTAGAAACGGAGAACAGTCCCCTGCCCGTCCTCGGATGGCTTAATCGTATCCAGCACCACGTGCTCACCGGAGAATCCGATAAATGAGCCTGTTGGCAGCAGCTGCCCCTGTGTTGATGAAGGGGCAAAAGTATACAGCTCATGATTTAGCTCTGCTGCACGGCGAACAGTATGAGCCTCCCGCCAATCCCCACGGTGCGGATATAGCGAATAGGTGAAGTCGTGCTCGCCGAGATCCGCAGTAGCATCCGGCCATTTCGGCGCGCGCAGGAGCGACAAACGAATGGTACTGCCTTGGATGTCATAGCCGTATTTGCAATCATTCAGCAGACTGACGCCATATCCACGTTCCGATACATCCGCAAAACGATGCCCGCAAACCTCATACTGCGCCTGCTCCCAGCTGGTGTTGCGGTGGGTCGGACGTTCCAGCGCACCAAATGGAATCTCGTAAGTCGCCTTATCCGTCACAACATCAATCGGAAACCCTACCTTAAGCAGCTTATGGGCTTCGTTCCAGCTCACATGCGTCTGGAAATCAATCCGGGGATTATGGTGATGTAGAATCATATCCTGAGTAATCTCGGATTGGCCCAGCTTCCAGCGGAAGCGCAAAATATCCTGCACCGCACCAGTGCGAACCACTGCCTTTTCTATAAGCTCAGCCTCCCCGGCGGGTTGGGCTTCATAACGGTTGTCAATGTCCCAGGCATCCCAAAGCGTCGGACGGTCATGGAAAAAGTGGAAGCGGTTCGCCGGCTCACCGGATTTTACGATCTCCCGGTTTCCTTTTTTATCAAAAAGACTGGTGATTTCTCCTCGCTCGTTAAAGGTAATACGATAATAGTCCGTCTCCCAACGGTCGCCGAAGGGAATAGCTCCTACAGCAGTTTGATTATGTTCAGCAGCGGCAGATTCTACATTACTTTCATCGGATGTTTTCTGAGACAGATCACGAATCCAGATTGTTTTGTAGCCAAAGGCCGGAATCTCCGGAACGAGAACCGCGACACCAGAAACTGCTGCCTCCTCCGTCAGGACATCTGCTTCCAGCAGTACGTTATCCTCGCCATACACCGCAAAGTTTCCGCTGGCGGCTACTTCTTCGCTGAGAGCAAGTTCGACCACGGCATCCCGCGTCCAACCCAAACCATTAAAAACAATGTAAGGTGTACCCTCGCCTGACGTGTTAATGTTCCCGGCCAATGCCGCAAGCCCTGGCTGAAGCGCAACACGGCCAAGCTCAAACACCTCTGCGTATTCCTTCTCCGAGGTCTCGTATGCTTCGGTAATCGCCGAGCCCGGAATAATATCATGGAACTGGTTCAACAAAATCAGCTTCCAGCCCTGATGCAGCTGCCCGGCAACTACGGCATGTTGCTCCGTGTCCAGCTGCGGCGAAGCTAATGTCTGCCACAGCTCCGCTTCACGGTACAACACTTCCGCCTTGCGGTTGTTCCGCTTGTTGCGGCCGTGCGTAGTGTAGGTGCCGCGGTGCAGCTCCAGATACAGATCGCCCCGCCACTGCGGCAGCTGCGGCTGACAGCGTGTAATGCCTGCGAAGAAATCCGCGGCATTACTGTATTTACTCTCCGGCTGGCCGACCATTAGCTCGGCACGCTGGATATATTCCAGCATCTCGCGGGTGACCCCGCCGCCGCCGTCACCATGCCCATAGAGCAGCATCTGCTCATTATGTTTATCTTTTTCGCGGAAGGACTGATAGTGTTCATGCACATCTTTGGGCAGCGTATTCTCATTGACCCCATGATTCAGGTAAGACAACATCGGCGTGCCGTCAATGCCGACCCAACGGAACAGATCGTAAGGGAAGACATTGGTGTCATTCCAGCCCAGCTTGGTGGTCATAAAATATTTGATGCCACCATGCTGCAGAATCTGCGGCAGAGAAGCGCAGTAGCCGAAGGTATCCGGCAGCCACTCAATCTGCGAGGTGCGCCCGAACTCTTCGAGATAAAAGCGTTGACCATATAGCATTTGCCGCATCAAAGATTCTCCGCTCGGAATGTTCAGATCCGGTTCGATCCACATCCCACCGACCAGTTCCCAGCGTCCTTCACGGATGCGTGCCTTGACCTTCTCATAGAGTACCGGGTCATTGTCTTTCAAATATTCGAACAGCAGCGGCTGGCTCTGCGCATATTGATAGTCAGGATATTCGTCCATCAGGGCATTCACCGTCGAGAATGTCCGGCTCGTCTTGCGCACGGTCTCGCGCGCAGGCCACAGCCAGGCAATATCGATATGGGACTGGCCCACCATGTGGATTGTTCCTTCGGCATGACCGCCGATCTCCCCGACTCTGCCCCGCAGCTTCTGCTCGATTCGCGTAATCTCACCACCCTCGCGGATCTCCTGCGTGGTAAGGCCAACGAATTCATCCATTGCTACATACAAAGCTTCCAGCATCCGGTTACGGCGCTGGTCCTGCTCAGGCAGCAGAATTGCCGAATCGCGAATCACTACTGCCGTGTACATTAGACTCTGCACAGGTCTATTCACTAGCACCAGCTGGCTGTGGATCATCCGAATCGGCGGCTGGATCACCGCCTGTTGATTTAATGGGTCCACCGGCTCGGGGACCGGATCGAAGAGTTCGATTTCCAGGTCCAACGGACGGCCCGATGGATCACCTGCCAGAGTTACAAAGGTATGATTGCGGTCGAGTCCTTGCCGCGATTCACCGTTCACCCGCAGCAGCCCTTCCCCACCTGAAGCAAAAATCAACCCGATGTGGCCCGGCAGCCAGTTAGCCGGAATCTCCAAAGTACGGCGGAAGAAATAGGTCGTTCCTTGCACACTCGGGAACAGATCATAATTGCTGCCGTCCTTATAAGGCTGCAGCTTGTCATACTGTCCCGGCAATTGATACACCGAGGACAGAATCTCCCAATCGCGCAATTCCTGCACCTCTAGCCATTGCTGCTCGGAGAGCTCGCGGATGAAGCGTTTAATGCGTTCCATGTCTTTACCCCCTCACCGTCAAATCGGTGCTCAGTGTATCATTTACATGCTTACCCACCAGCACTTTAAACGCTCCTGGCTCTACAACAGGTCTTAAATCCGGTCCGATATATTGCAATTGCTCCGGCCCTACCGTGAACAACACGGTTTGCTTCTCACCCGGAGCCAACTTGATTTTGTCAAAAGCCTTCAATTCCCTGGCGGGACGGGTGACCTTACTGGCGACATCGGAAATGTACAGTTGCACCACCTCTGCGCCCTCACGGTCTCCTGTATTCTGAACGTCCACGGAAACTATAGCCCCCTCCCCAGCCGCAATTACTTCCGGCTCCACCTTCAACCCGGAGTACGTAAATTCAGTGTAGCTAAGCCCGAAGCCGAACGGATATTGAGGCTGGGAATCGGCCTCCAGATATCTTTTGCCACGGGAACGTTTACCGTTGTAATAGACCGGGAGCTGGCCCACATGCTTCGGCACGGATACAGTCAGCTTCCCGGACGGGTTCACATCGCCGAACAGGATATCCGCAACAGCGTGCCCGCCTTCTTGGCCTGGATACCAGGCTTCCAGAATGGCATGTACATGCTCGTCAATCCAAGGCTCACTCACCGGACGGCCGTTAATATAAACAACGATCACAGGTTTGCCGAGCTGATGAACCTGCTGGATCAGTTCCAGCTGCACTCCCGACAGGGTCAATGACACCCGGTCAATGCCTTCGCCGCAGTCCATATCATTCCAGGCATTCTCCGTCACCTTGGACGCGCCTGTCTTAAGATCAATACTGCCTTCCCCGAAATCGCGTGCACTGGAGCCGCCGACGACCATAACAACGGTATCGGCCTGCTCTGCACAAGCGAGCGCGGCTTCAAAACCTTCGCGCGAATCGCCTTTGATCCGGCAGCCCGGTGCATAGAGCACCCGCTCCGGCTCTGCAGCCAGCTTGCTGCGGATGCCGCTGAGCACGGTCGCTACCTTAGCCGGAGGCTGCGGTGAGGTATAATCGCCGAGCTGGTTATACCCGGCATCGGCGTTAGGGCCAATGACGGCGATCGTGCCGGCGGTCTTGGACAATGGCAGCACACCTGCTTCATTTTTCAGCAGGATGATGCTCTCGCCCGCCACTTGCCGGGCCAGCTCTTGATGCGCTTTGCTGCCGATGACGCGTTCAGCCGCATCGGGATCAGCGAATGGCTGCTCGAACAGGCCCAGCCTGAACTTGAGCGTCAGCACACGGCGGACCGCACGATCCAGCAGTGCCGGGTCCAGCTTGCCTTCACGAACGGCATCCACCAGGTATTTGCCGTACATCTCTCCGGACATCTCCATGTCGATGCCGGCTTCCAGTGACTGCACTGCTGCATCCATGCCATCTTCAGCCACATCATGGCCAGAGGCCAGCATCTCTATAGCTCCGCAGTCGGTAATGATTAGACCCTCAAATCCCCAAGCTTCGCGGAGTATATCCTCTAGTAGCTCTGTATTTGTCGTGCAAGGCACGCCGTCTATTTCGTTATAAGCAGGCATAATGGAGACTGCACCCGCTTCGACCGCTTTTTTGAAGGGCAGCAGATCCACTTCCAGCAGTTCACGCCAGCCCATGTGCACAGGCCCGGCATTCCGGCCGCCTTCTGAGCTGCCGTATCCCACAAAATGCTTCAGCGTAGCCCCCACGCTGCCGCCGCTCTGCAAGGATTCCCCCTGCAGACCTTCAACAGCCGCAACCGCCATCTCGCTGATCAGGTAAGCGTCCTCGCCGAAGCACTCCTCGGTGCGGCCCCAGCGGGGATCGCGCACCACATCCAGCACCGGCGAATACGTAACCGCGCCGCCCTGACTGCGTGTCTCCAGCGCTACGGCGCGGCAGACCTCACGATACAGCTCTACATTCCAGGAGCTGCCGAGCGACAGGGGCACCGGGAATACGGTGGCCCCGATCGCCATGTGGCCATGCGAGCATTCCTCGCCGATCAATACCGGAATGCCCAGCCGCGAATGCTCCAGCACATACCGCTGGAGCGTATTCACCGCTTCCGCACCTTCACGCGGAGACAGGCCAGTAGCCAGCGTCACACCGGTCCACGGGTCAGCGCGCAACATCCCGTAAAGCGAACCAACGCCGCCCCCGGCAACCTTCTCCTTGAAGCTTTCTGTCAAGGTCATCTTACCGTCTCTATGTTCATAGGCCTGCCAGCCAAAAGGCTGAATCAGCTGACCGGCCTTCTCTTCCAAAGTCATCAGTCCGAGCAGATGCTCCGCCCGTTCTTCAGCAGGTAAATTCGGGTTTGTATAACTCATTCCTTAACAGCCCCTACGGTAAGACCTTGAATGAAATAACGCTGGAAGAACGGATAGGCAAAAATAATCGGTCCTGTCGCCAGCACGACCATCGCCATCCGCGATGTATCCTGCGGCATGGAGCGAAGAGCTTCCAGACTGAGCGAACTGTTCTGGGAGTTCTGCAAAATAAACTGCATACTGGTCTCGATCCGCATCAGCATCGATTGCAGCGGGACTAAATTCGGGTTGTCGATGTACAGCAGCGCATTGAACCAGTCATTCCAATAGCCGAGGGTGCTGAACAAAGCAATCGTAGCCAGACCGGGCAGTGATAAAGGCAACACCAATTTCAGGAAGATACGGAACTCGCCCGCCCCGTCGATTTTGCCGGATTCGATAATGGCATCAGGCACACTCGTGCTGTAGAAGGTGCGCAGAATCATAATGTAAAAAGCATTCACCGCCAGCGGCAAAATCAGCGCCCAGATCGTATCCTTCAGGCTTAGAAACTGCGTAACGATAATATAAGTCGGCACAAGTCCACCGTTGAACAGCATGGTAAAAAACGCGAAGAACGAGAAAAAATTGCGGTAACGGAAGCTTTTCCGGGAAATGGCATACGCATAAAAAGCGATAAACAAAAGGCTGATAATCGTCCCTATCACCGTTACAAAAATCGTCACACCATAAGAACGCAGCAGCATATCTCCGGATTCAAACACATAACGGTATGCGCCGAGACTCCATTTTGCCGGAATCAGCTTATAGCCATCCCGCGCCAGCGCCACCTCATCGGTGAAGGAGATGATCACGACGAACAGAAACGGAAACACGCACAGAAACGCAAAGATGCCGGCTATCAGATTAAAAGTGATATTCCAGGGCGTTGAGAGATGGTGGAAATCACGTTCTTTTTTAGTCTTAGTAATGGAAGACATATGGCCCACTCCTTTCATGAGGTTCTAGAACAAAGCGCTATCCTTATTGTATTTGCGGACAATATAGTTGGAGGTCATGACTAGCGTAAAGCCGACAACCGATTGATACAGACCTGCGGCAGTGCTCATACCAATCTCACCCGTTGTTTTGAGGCCTTGATAGACATAGGTATCAATAACATTCGTGACACTGTAGAGCGTACCGGAATTACGAGGCACCTGGTAAAAGAGACCGAAGTCGGCGTAGAAGATTTTACCGATGGCCAGCAGGGTCATGATCGTGATAATTGGACTCAGCAACGGCAGTGTAATATTGCGAATCTGTTGGAACTTACTAGCTCCGTCGATCATCGCCGCTTCATACAGCGACTTGTCGATCCCCATAATAGCTGCGAGATAAACTACGCTGTTGTAACCAACTGCTTTCCACAGATAGACTAGGATCAGGATGAACGGCCAGTAGGCTTTTTCCGAGTACCACTGAATTGACTCTGCGCCAAAAAAGCCCATGATCTGGTTCAGCATCCCGCGTTCGGAGCTCAGGAAACTAAATGCAAAATAGCCGACAACGACCCATGACAGGAAGTAGGGCAGGAACATGCCGGTCTGATACACTTTGGCCAGCTTCTTGTTCACAATTTCGGACAGCACAATCGCCATCAGAACCGACAAGATCAAGCCAAGCAGGATAAATGCTCCATTGTAGAGCAAGGTGTTGCGGGTAATAATGTACGCGTCATTGGTGGTGAACAAAAACTTGAAGTTGTCTAGCCCCACCCATTTGCTGTTGATAATACTCGCCCAGAAGCCGTCGCGGCTAAAGCGGTATTCCTTGAATGCAATAATCGTCCCTATCATCGGCAGGTAAGAGAAAAAGAGAAACCAAAGCGCACCTGGTAAAACCATGAGCAGCATAATCTTGTTATTCATAATATTTTTTATAAATCCGCTGATTGTCTTCACACTTAGATCCCTCCTGTATGTCCTTATATTTCAAAAAAAGACCGGGTCCAGAGGCCACGCCCCTGCCCCGATCTTCTCTTACGTTGATGTTTTACTTGTTGTTGGACGCTTTCCAGGCATCAATTTGCGATTGCGCTTCAGCGATAATTTTGTCCAAACCAGCTGCCTTGAATTTCTCAATAGCTTTCGGTAGATACTCGTCAGGATCAACGGTTCCAGTCATCAGTGGTGACCAGTATTCTTCTTTTACGTTCTGAACCGCAGCGATTTCAGTGGTCACCTTGGAAGTGTCGAAGTTAAAACCAAGCAGCGGTGCATTCACACCGGATTCATTAAACTTTTTGAACTCTTCCCATTTGTTCTCAGGGTCACCCTCGTTCAAATAGTTGATCATGATATTGCCCAGCGAGAAGGTTGGCATGTCATAGTTCTTGGATTCGTCCAGGTTCTTCATGGAATTCTCACCAGTCTTCTCGTAGTGCACGCCTTCGATTCCGGAGTCAATCATGTTGCGCAGCACCGGATCGGTGTTGAGCAGGTTCAGGAACTCCATCGCTTTCTCCGGATATGCGGAGTTAGCCGAGATGGCTTGCATCGAACCCATAACGGACCAGTTGTAAATGTAAGGTTTGCCAGCTGGCGTGGAAACTACAGGATAGCCGTAGCTTGCCGACCACAGATTATCCGCCATCGGCTGGGTAGCCGCACGATCCATGAACCAGTTCGAAGATTTATAGAGATCATCCACCGAAGTTGTAGTTGCTACTTCCGGCGAGATATAACCTGCCTTGTAATATTTGCGAACGGTTTCAAGAGTACTTTTGAGTTCAGGTGTTTCCAGAATGTTCACGATCTTGTAATCCTTTGTGTCCATATAAACAGCCATTGGCATCTTTTCAATGATGTAATCGAACGGCAGTACTGGCATGAAATCCTTCACCATAGCGTAAGGCGTGATGCCCGGTTCATTCTCTTTGATCGTCTTCAGCAGTGGTTCAATGCTTTCCATTGTGTTCACCCCGGAAATGTCGAGGTTATATTTGTCGAGCAGCTCTTTATTAAAGCGCCAAACTTCTTGCGCCGGAAGCTCTTTGTTGGCAGGTACGGCATAATTATGTCCATCTACCTTGGAGCCTTCCAGGAACGCCGGATCAATGGTGTCTACGATGCCTTTTCCATATTCATTAAGCAGGCTGTCCAATTCCATAAAAGCGCCTTTGCGGGCATTTTGCACATAATCGAACGCCCAGGAACACGTAAAGAGAATGTCCATGGGTTCGCCAGCGGCTACTTTGACCTGCATTTTTTGTGTATAATCGCCAAAATCAATCATATTCATCTTCAGGGTGACATTTATCTTCTCTTTAGTGTACTTATTGACTTCTTCCACGACACGGTCCAGATCCTTCTGCGGTCCGCCGATCGTGTACCAGATCAGTTCGACCGGTTTCTCGGATGATGCACCGTCGCCGCCCGCTCCTGAACTGTTAGTTGCGGCGTTGTTTGAATCGCCGCCACATGCGCTGAGCGCAAGCGAGAATGCCATAAGTGATGTCAGTAACAGGGAAAACCTTTTTCTTTTGTTGTTGCCCATTCCTGTATAACCTCCCCTTTGTTTACCTCAAGATCGCTGGCCTAATCCGGAATTAAACCAGCAGCTTTCTCCTTCAAGGACTATCTTTACTGTAATTTATGAAAGCATTTTCAAACAGAAGCTAAACTAAATAAATCATGTAGAAAATAAAGAAAAAGCTTGCAGCGGGGGTCCGCTAGACAAGCCCTTTGTACTCCGTAGGAGATATCCCGACATGCTTCTTAAATTGTTTGTAAAAATAGCCGGTCTCCCAATAGCCTACTTTGAGAGCGATTTCATGAACTTTAAGTGAGGTATTCCGCAGCAGCTCCTTTGCCTTCTCAATCCGGTATTTATTGATATATTCGGTGAACGACTCATTCACCTCTTTATGGAACAGCTGTCCCAAATACACCGGGTGAATATGGTATTGGGCACCGAGGGTCTTCAGTGACACATCTTCATTGTAGGACTCATGGATATAATTCAGCACCTGCTGCACGACTGGACTCTTTACGTCCCGAACTAAGGCGTCTACCGTAATGGTAGCGGCTTCCTGAATAATCTGAGTCAGTTCATTTATGGAAACTGTAGAGCGAATGAGGCCAAAACCGTCTGCGAAAAGCTCCGGTTCTTCCACATGACGAATCTCCTGCAGCTGCATCTTGAAGCGGATCAACCATTCCATGGCAATGCCTTGCAGCAGCACAGGTGTAATCCCCTCCATCCGCCGCAGCTGCTCAAAATGATCCTGGATCCGCACCAGCAGCGCTTCCTTATCCTTCGCCATAATCAGCTTGAGATCATCTTCCCAATTCAGCGGCATACCTTGGACGGCAACCTCATGCCTGTCCTGAACTTCCTCATAATGCAGCAAATTCCGCTCTGGAAACAGCATGAAATATTCCTGAGTCATCTTTGCATGGGCGTAACTCTGAGCCGCCGCCTCCTCCATCTCCTCCACCGTTCCTACGGACAGACGCATTGGCGGACCGCCAGTTAGGGATAACAGCAGCTGCGCATGAAGCCTTTCCACCGCTTCTTTACCCTGCTGATACTCACTAAGCAGATGCAGCAGCACGGTATCTCCATCCATATCCCGGAATGCAATCAAAGACGGGTTACTGCCTACAACCTCTTCCACCGCCTGAAATAGCTCGGCAGCGTCCTGTTCAGGGCGAAGCAGGGCTACCTGCACCAGCGGCTTATCTAGTCTAAGTCCCAGAAAATCAGTCCGTTCGCTGAATTCCTTCGGACCAATCTGGCACCGCAGCCAACGGTACATCACATTATCGCGCAGAATGGAAATACTATGCGCATTGAATTGACTCTCTTGACGGGAGACACCCAGCTTCTCGGCGGCAGTCACTAATGTTGCCCGGAACTCTTGCAAATTAATAGGCTTGAGCAGATAATTTTCAATGCCGAGCGCCATTCCTTCCTTAAGATAACCGAACTCATCAAAGCCGCTGAGGATAACAACTTTGATCTCCGGCTGGATCTCCCGCACAGCCCGGATCAAATCCAGCCCGTTCATCAGCGGCATGGAAATATCCGTAATCAGAATATCTGCTGGGACAAACCGCAACGACTCCAGCGCTTCCTGGCCGTTCTCGGCGTGGCCGACAATCTCCATCCCCAGTGCTGCCCAATCCACAATGTCATATAATCCTTCGATAATAAAAGGCTCGTCGTCCACAATGAAAATTTTATACATGGTTTGGATCATCCTCTCCCAGATCGGGAAAATACACAGTCACGGTTGTGCCGGTACCCGCTTCGCTTTGTAATTCAATGCCATACTCACTGCCATAAAGCAGCTTCAAACGCTCATGAATACTGCGCAGACCAAATGATTCCGATTGTTCATCTGGCTGCAAAAGACCTTCTTTGAGCTGGACCAATCTGTCCGGAGCAATCCCCCGCCCATTGTCTGTAACTACCGCACGCAAATATTTGCCGTCCTTGGCCACAGCCACACTGATGTGATTATCATTCTTGTCCACGCGCATCCCATGTAGAATGTAGTTTTCAATGATGGGCTGCAGCGACATTTTGAGTACAACTCTTCCGGTAAGCTCTTTCCCGCATTCCATTGTATAAGAGAATTTATCCTTATAACGGATGCGGAACAGCTCCAGATATAAACGGCAGGCCTCTAGTTCATCCTTCATCGTATGCTTGGGTTTCTGGTGAACATAGCTTTTGAACAACACCGACAAGCTGTAGATCATCTCCCCGACATCTGAAGCTCCTTGAGAGATTGCCCTCATCCGGATCACCTCCAAGGTATTGTAGAGAAAATGTGGGTTTACCCTGGCTTCAAGCGCGGCAATTTCGGTATGTTTTTGCTTGATTTCAGCCTTGAACACACGGTCTATATGAAGATTCAGCTCATCCAGCATATCGTTGAAGCTCTTGGAGATCTGCCCCAGCTCGTCTTCTCTGACATCGGTAATCCGGGCATCCAGGTCACCGTTTTTCACTTTGCGGGTGAACTTGATAATTTTATGAGTCCTTCTGGCAAAATTATTGATAAATAAAGTGGGCGTAATAATCGCAAACAACAGGCAGATCAAGCAGATAATGAAGATCATGTTCCGCAATCCCCTATAAGTGGCGGCTAATTCCTGCTTAGGTACAGCACTCAACACAGTAAATCCGCCTTGGGTGTGAGTCTGCTTAGTAATGATCATCCCGCCGACTTCTTCACCATCTGTATAAGCAGAATTCATCTGCTCGGGATAAGGATAGCGCTTTCCATAATAGGTGCCCGAGGTATCAAATAACACATCCCCATCCGCTGCCAGCACCAGAATCTTTCCCTTGAAGTCATCCTTATAATTGCCCATACTCCCCCAGACCTCGCTGGCATCAAAATAGACTAGAAGCTGACCAATGTTGCGCAGTGATATCTTGTTATTGACCGGGGTACGAACCGTAAACATCGGCCCCTCCGGAGATGAGATCGCCTGACTGACCCAAGTGTTTGGAGCGGTGACACTGCCTTCCTCCTCCAGATACAGCGCATCCGGTACAAAAGAGTGGGCTGCATTAGTGGAAATAATCTGAAATTTGCCTTGGTCGTTATAGACATACAACTGCTGCTCAGCTGCACTGTAGAGCATTAAACTGCGGATATCAGGATCATCTTCAACTTGATTGCGAAAAAACTGCACGGTATCCGTCGTAGCATTACTTTCGTTGAAATAGCGGTCCAGCCGGTACCTCACGTAATCTTCATACGGATGCTCCAGCAAATACGACGTATTAGCAGTCAGCTCCGTGTCCCGGTACACGTCCCGCATCATAGACTGTACAGAGTCATATTTCTGCTCAATATAGCTGTTGATGCTCTCCACGGTACG
Source organism: Paenibacillus sp. FSL E2-0190 (assembly GCF_037992965.1). Taxonomy (NCBI): domain Bacteria; kingdom Bacillati; phylum Bacillota; class Bacilli; order Caryophanales; family Paenibacillaceae; genus Paenibacillus; species Paenibacillus sp. FSL E2-0190. Next base: position 947,981 of record NZ_CP150306.1, on the reverse strand, counting down.
TTTCTGAATCTCCATCTGCCGCTGCACTACAGCCTGAGACATGAGCAAGAACATCAGGTAGGAGAAGGTGATAATGGTGACCACGGCAATGACTGAGAAGAGCAGGATGATTTTCATAAACAGATTATTCTTCAGATACTTTCTGTACAATTTCCCCGGAAACATCAGCAACCTCCTACAGCAGGGGGAAGACTAAGCTTCGCTGCTTGTCATTATGAATAAAGTATAGCATGAGGTGCTTCCTGCCTGTGGCTGGTAAAAGCTTGCAATCCTCCGCCAAGCAAAGACAGTCTGCCCATGGAGCAAAGGGCTCCTTGGGCAGACCGTGGTGGGGCTATATAATCTACCGGATGTAATTCAAGATGAACTGCGCAGCCTCGGCACGGGTCGCCAAGCCACCGGGAACAAAATTCCCGTCCGTGCGGCCATTCACCAGACCCATTGATGACGCAGCATTCACGCTGTCTGCCGCCCAGGCTGCTACCTCACCGGAATCGGTGAATGTTGCCGGGGCTGATGACTGAAGCGATCCATGCTCCAGTACATAGGCACGCATTAGCATAGTGACAATCTCCTGGCGGCTGATGTTCGCACTCGGATCGAAGTGCTCAGCAGTGCGTCCACCTACAATACCTGCCCGGACCAGACGCGCCAGGTCCTGCTCATACCAGACACCAGAAGGCACATCACTAAATTTCAATTCCGCCTGATCTTGCAGTCCCAGCACGCCAGCCAGCAGCTTCACAAATTCCGCTCTTGTAATCCTGCGGGCGGGTTCAAATCCATTTTCGGAAGTGCCTTGTACCAGATGTTTAGCCGCCAGCTGGCGGATAGTGTCCGCAGCCCAGTGAGTAGACGGAACATCAGCGAAGGATTTATTGTACTCCAGCACAGCCAGCCTGCCTGTTCCGCTAAACTCCCCTTGCAGGAAGCCATTCGCGTACACTCCGCCGAGATAGGTAAGCGAACCTCCTTCAGCAATAGCATATAAACCAAGCAAATTAGTATTATAATCCGTATTTGTTGCATTCCATTGTAAGGTTACTGGTTTGCTGAAGCTTGGAAGACGGCTAGATGTGCCATTCCCCGCGATGATGCTCAGATCAAACGTCATACCTGTACCCCGCAAGACCACCCCACGCTCTACTTTCAGTGTGCTCATGTTCAAAGTCTCCGGGCTGAGCTTCACCAGAATCTTGCCGCCTGAAGCTTGGGCTTCATTAAGCAGAGCCTTCAATTGCACCAGCAATTCCGGCGCAATACCAAGTGTGGTTCCCGAGGCAGCCAATTCAAGTTGATGGATCCCGAGCAATTCACCTGCATTCACAGGCAGCTCGATAGCTGTAACGCCTGCCGGCACATTTACCGTCACTTTGCCGTTCTCAGTAGATGTACTGAGTGCACTTGCTGGAACTGTCAAAGTTGTGCTAGTAGGACTTGGAAGCGGCGTTGCTGTCGCTGCCGGAGTCGTCCCACCAGTTCCCGTACCTGTCCCTGGAGCCGATGTCGGCTGCGGTGTAGATACAGGAGTATTGTGGACCTTGAAATTAATAATTCCGCTCTTTTGAACAGCCGTATAAGGGTGACCATTCAGTATTTTGGTGTTGGTGACTACGGCCGTGTACTCGCCGCTGTCTGTTTCTTTTGCAGAAGGAATCGTATAATTACGCTCCACAGCACCTTCAATGGCCTGCCCGTCTTTCAACCATTGGTAGCTTAACTCGCCATAAACTGCAGAAGCTACTACGGCAAAAGACACCTTATCACCTACAACTGCCGGATTCTTATCTACACTATTAGAGGTGATAATTGGCGCATCGGGTGCCGGATGTACTGTCACCGTAAGTTCATTACCGGTTCTTGTTGAAGGCTCCGTTCCCTCTTTTCCAGTCAGAACCACACGGAACTGCGTACCGCTGTCTGTTTCAGAAGCAGTAAATGCGTATACCGCCGAAGTCACGCTCTCCGCCACAGTCCATTCCTCTGCGGTTGCTGCCTTCGTCTCCCAGCGAACCGATTCCACATCCCCGCGGATCTGTACGAACAGCTTCACTTCTTCACCAGTAATGACATCAAGTGCAGACGGAAGATCGGTTATGAAATCAGGCGCTTCCCATGGTGCTTCAGCCGGAGTTAAGTTAATTGTGTACTCTGCTTCACTGCTGTCACCAGATTCATTGGTGACGATGACCTTGTACTTATTGCCATCCATCCCGGTAGTCAAAGCAGGGATAGTATAGGAGGCGGACACTCCCAACGCATCTCCATAACCGCTGCCTGTGTCCGCATACCAGGCATAAGTCAGCTGCCCTGCGCCAGTGGCAACTGCCGTTAGTGTCGCGGACGTATTTTCACGGAAGGAGCCTTCCCCTACGATCTGCACCTTTGGAGCTTGCAAGGCCCACTTCGCCTGCAAGTTCAGTTCACCGGTTATTAGATCTTCGGTAAAATTCCATCTTCGCGCACCTTCTCCTTCTCCAACATACCAGCCTTCCAGGTCATAACCCTCTCTGGCAATGCCTGTAGGCTCCATCAGCAAAGTGCCATACACAGCCTCGGCCACAGTATTTGCTGGCTCACCCCCATTAGCATCAAAGAGAACGGGATAGCTTCCTTTCAGATAGACAGGTTTGGAGCGGTTGCCTGCATAATCCTCCATCACCACATGCACAACTTTTGCCGACGAGGTGAAGCTTAAGCTCGCCTTAGTTGTCCGTCCACGGATAATCATCGGCTTATTGCCAGAGCTATACGTTGTGGCAAAAGATTTTGCATTCCCATCCTCATACACATACATATACCGCCAGTCTCTAGTATTCGGCATCGGCAGATTCAGCTTACCGTCCGTCCAGGACCATTCTTCCGCGTAAGGTTCCGCAACCGTGTCGATGAACTGGCCGCTGACCGAGACTGGATCGGTGTTGCCTGCGGTAACGGTGACAATGTAATCATCGCCGTTTACCGGCATCCCCGTGAACAGCGCAGTGCTTGCACCTGCCGGGACAACCACTTGCTGTGACACCGGTTCGGATGTCGTAATCCAATTCAAAGACTGCACTCGAACGGTAATGTCACCGGAAGCTTGGGCGGAGTTCGTCCAGTTCACAGTCAACTCCCCGTCCGCGCTTGAATCCACCTTCACTCCGGAAACCGCCGCATCCAGATCAAAAGCCAGCGTTGCCGCTTCACCCTCCACTCCATCCGCACCCACTGCAACCACTTTAAGTGTTCCGGATTTCACCGGGAGATGCTTCAGGTAGAACACCTCATCGTATTTGCCGCCCATAAATACATCATTCACGTACACATTATATTGCTTGATCTTAGTGTAATCGGGATCTAGCTTCCACTTCACAACCATCTCACCTGTATCTGTAAAAGCTTCCGCAACTGCTAATTCCGCAGGAGCTGCGGGCTTTACGGCAGACCCGTCATAAACGCGCAGCTGTCCGACGTTCATCTGGTAGGTGGACGCTGTTCCTTGCCCGGGATCGAAGACCAGTCCAAGGGCTGCAATATTATGACCTGCGTATGCACTCAGGTCCAGCTCCTTTGTCAACCAACCGTCCGAGTGCTGACCACTGTTTGGAACAGCGACCTCTACGACGGTATTCGGATCATCAGCCAGGATGAGTCCTACTGCCATCGCCGAAGCATCTGTGGCAGATGGCTTGTTGAAGCTGATCGACAGCTTGGAGTTGCCATTGACCTCCAGCTCTGTTTTGTACAGACGCAAGAAGTTCTTCGCATTCAGATTGCCGTTCACCACCAGTGAACTGCCACCGTTATACGCACCGATCTGATCATAGTTGTAACGGTTTGTACTCGCAAGGTTGTACTCCGGTCCATAATCAAAATCTACAGTAAGCTTATTGCCAGCAGTATCCTGCCACCACTGCCAAGTCACTGGGATATCCTGCAAGCTCATATTAGACCACTCATCCGGGTTCGATACTTCACCGTTCACGGAATAGGACAAGCCTTGTCCAGTGTTAAAATTGGTGTAAAAGTTCTTGTCCTTAATTACCGAACGCTCCGCAATGACGGAGGAGATTCCCGGCCAGTAACGGTTGTCGGCATAAACATCGGACACGGTATTGGTTGCCGATTTGACCGTATTCTTAGGGTCCACGTTCGGGCCTGACCACCATAGCTGCTCACGCAGTTTTGTCATCCAATGGTAGTCATTTTCGGATCTGTGCGAGACCGGGTAAGACAGGTTCATGTCCTCATCCAGACCGGCATGAACAAAGTCCGCACCGAGTGTAGCCAAGCTGAGCCGTGGCAAGCCATTGCTGTCCAGCTTGTTCATCAACGCTGTTCCGTTAACGGACTTGAACCGGTCGCGGCCTGCTTCCAGCCCTGCAAAGCCAACCTCAAACAAGTTGTAGCTTGTTCCCAGACTGGCATTCAGATTGCTTAAGTAATTAGCCGCGTTGGTAATCTGTGTATTGCCAGCCCCGTAGTCGAAGAAAAACGAATTGGAGACGGGTTCCTTGGTGCTTTTATCCACTAAAAAGGAGATATTGGTATCATTAATCGTCCGGGCGAACGTATTAGCACCGGTATTGGTGTTCAGCGAGTCGTACCACTGTACATACAGGCCGCCCTCTTGCAGCACCTTCATAAAAGCGATGTAATCGGGGATATCCTGGGTCGCTACATTCGGATTCATCTCTTCCTGATTTACAAAATAACCGTCAAACCCGAAATACCCGGCCATCTCGATCAGTTTATCCGCCACAGGAAAATTACCATTCTCGTCTTTAACTATCATTTGTTTGTACGTCTGCTGTCCACGGTCATTATTGGAAAAAAAGATTCCCGCCAATGACAACACGCCGTTCTTATGCGCTGCATCGGTGTAGGTAGGGTTCGGGATGTTTAGCATGCCGAATTCGAACCATTTTTGCTGCCAGTCCTTCTGGGCCAATTCATCATAATATTCCGGCGGGGTGTACGCAGTCGCTGTACCGTGCCAATAGGAGTAGTAATCGATATATTGCCAAAAGTTAAAGTGATACTGCGCAAACTTGTTCGTATACGGCGCGTTCTCAATAAAAGCATTCCCGTAGTCGCCAGCAACGTTGATCATCTGTGTATCTGCGCTAAGTGCTGGGTTAGCTTGGGTTGCAGCAAATGGGGCATTCCGCTTCTGCAGCGGCACCCGCGATCTCAACAGCTCTGCATCCGGATTGGTTGCCGGACTCCAGTTCGCAATATGGCTGCTCGTATATCCATGTACATTAGGCTGATTGGCACCCGGCGCACTGTCTCCTGTAAAAGGCCACGTATCGCCGGCGTAAGCCGTTAGGGGAAGTCCTGAAACTAGCAAAGCTGCCGCCAGAACAGCTGATGTCAGCTTACGACGCGCCTTTTTACCGGTGTGAAGGTTCATTTTCCACTCTCCTCGTCCTGTAGTTGTTTCGGTTACTCTCATCCATGAAGCGTAATGTGTCTCACTATGTCGCCGAACAGCAAGTAGATTACTTCTGTTGTCCCGTCCCTCTGCTGCTCCTACCCTCTTCTACTTCTACTTCTACTTCTTCTTCTTCTTCTTCTACTTCTACTCTCTTCTGCCTACAGATTCTGTATCCAACCACATTCGTGCAAGCACATTCTGTATTCAACCCCGATCGTGCAAGCGCATTCAATTTTGTCGGCAACCCTCCTGCCTTACTTTGATTAGTCCACCCTAATCTAACCCAGATCTTTCCTTACAAATAGCCGCAAAATTAAAGATATGCTGGATAAATTAAAGATTATCGTGCTATCAGGGCTCGATATCCTGGCAATGAGTGGGTCGTTAAACATATGTTGGTTGAAAATATAAAGAGGATGAAGGAGCGTGGTCTCTTTTGCCTCTTATCTCCGCCACTCCGCCGCATTCACTCATTTCAAAGGCACTTTTGCCTCTCTTTCACGCCCATCCACCGCATTCGCTCATTTCTGAGGCACTTTTGCCTCTCTTTCGCAACACTCCTCCGAATTCACTCATTTCAAAGGCACTTTTGCCTCTCTTTCACGCTAATCCGCCGCAATCGCTCATTTCAGAGGCACTTTTGCCTCTCTTTCATGCCAATCCACCGCATTCGCTCATTTCTGAGGCACTTTTGCCTCTCTTTACTGCAACTCCGCCGTATTCGCTCAAATCAAAGGCACTTTTGCCTCTCTTTTACGCCACTCCGCCTCATTCACTCCAATCAAAGGCATTTTTGCCTCTCTTTCACGCCCATCCGCCGTATTCGCTCATTTCTGAGGCACTTTTGCCTCTCTTTCACGCTAATCCGCCGCAATCGCTCATTTCAGAGGCACTTTTGCCTCTCTTTCACGCCAATCCGCTGCATTCGCTCATTTCTGAGGCACTTTTGCCTCTCTTTTCCGCCACACCACCGTATCGCTTCCTCCCTCACACTACCCAGCTACGAAAAAAAGATTGCCTCTCCGTCATCAACGATGACCTTGAGGCAATCTTTTTTCAAACCATCCGATTTAGTTACTTTCCTTGCTTCTCCAGCAGGTTCAGAATGATTGTTACTGCTTCGGCCCGGGACGCTACCTGGTTAGGTGCGAAACGATTTTGTCCTATCCCATTCACAATGCCCGCTTCTGCTGCTGCTGCAATATATGGCACTGCCCATGCGGGTACATCCTTAGCATCATTGAAGGTTAAGGTCGCTTTTGGATCTACTGTAATACCCAGAGCCCTAACAACCATAACTGCTAATTCAGTGCGAGTAAGCTCCTGCGTAGGACGGAAGGTACCATCATCATAGCCGCTGATAATTTGCAAAGCTACTGCCTGAGCTACAAAAGACTTAGCCCATGCCGGAATCTTCGCTGAATCTTTAAAGCTTGAAGTGCTACCACTGTCCGGCAATTGCAGGGCACGAGCCAGCATAGTGATAAATTCAACCCGATTTACTTTCTGATTAGGACGGAAAGTATTATCCGGATAACCGCTAACGAAGCCCCCTGCTACTGCTTTCTCAATAGCCGCTGCTGCCCAATGGCTGCCAGTATCCGTCAATGATGGTTTGACTACTGGTGTTGCAGTTGGTGTAGGCACCGTTGTTGGTGCTGGTGTAGCTGTTGGTGCTACTGTTGGCGTTGGCGTTGGCGTTGCTGTCGGTTTTGTTGTTGCCACTGGTCCTGTTGATGATCCTGTTGTTGGTGCTGTCGTTGGCGCCGTTGTCGGTTCCGTTGTCGGCGCTGTTGTTGGTTCCGTTGTCGGCGCTGTTGTTGGTTCCGTTGTCGGCGCTGTTGTTGGTTCCGTTGTCGGCGTTGTTGTCGGTTCTGGTGTTGGGTTTACTTCAGGATCTGCTTCCTTAATAATACCGAACTCTTCCAGAACGTATGGTTTAGCATCATTAATATTCTGATCGATCTCATAAGATACAGCTGTTAATTTGCCAGCATCTACAGTAATACCTACAAAGGTCTGAACTTGACCGCGTTTGGGACGCGTAGCATCACTTGGGTCCGGTCCGTATTTAGCTGCTGTATTCTCATTTGCTACTTCGAAGAGATTATAATACGCATCTCCCAATTCTGGTTTCATGTTCTTGTAGTAAACCTTCGCTCCCGCTGTAGCTGGGATCAGATAGATCGTTCCATCTGGATTTACTGTGTACTCTACAGTTTGACCATTGAAGCTTTCCTTGATCTTCACTGTGTCTGCCGCAGTTCCATCAGCTTTAATTGGCTTGGTCCGGGCATAAATATGGTCGTGGCCTTGAAGAACTAAGTCAATGCCCAGTTCAGCCATCATTGGAGCAACCTTCGCTCTTTCTCCATTTGTACCCATAATGTCTTTGTCAGTAGCATGGTTAGAGGTTGTGTATGGACCTTTATGCATAGCTACGATAATCCATTTCGCACCAGCAGCTTTCGCTGCTTTTACGTCAGCCTTCATCCAATCCAACTGTGCTTGGCTGAAGTTAGCAAATTCATCGGAATTCTCATTTGTATTCAGGACTACAAAGTGAGCATTACTGTAATCATAGGAATAATAAGCTCCCGTTTCTGTTGCAGAGCCCGGTGCTTCCTTAATATTGTAGTGCTCATAGAAGGCATTTGCCTTATCCTCATGATTCCCTGCCACTGGCACGATTGTCGTGTTAAGTAGGGTGTCTTGCGAATGACCAAGCAACCAATTCCATTGGGATTCATTAGTTCCGGTATCCACGATATCTCCGTTAATCGCCACAAACTCAGCATTCGGGAACGTCGTAAGTGCTTTTGCCATCGTTTCACCGGAAAGAATCGCTTCATCTTCGGTCTTAGCCTGTGTATCAGCCAAATCGATGAAAGTAAATGCTCCTGTCTTAGCGGCAGTTTCAAAAGTTCCCACTGTACTCCACAGGCCTAGTGCTTTATCCCCTACACGGAAGTAGTATTTTGTATCAGCTTTCAGGCCAGAAGCTTCCGCTTTATGAACTAATTCATCCTTTGAATTTCTGGAAACCGCCGAACGTCCTGTAAACTCAGCAGCCTTAGCAAAGTCTGGAGTAACGCCCGTATTTTCTACAACCTGCAGATCGTTTCCAGTAGACTTCAACGCTGTGTACCAAGTGAATCCTTTTGCACTCACTGGGTCGCCATTAAAGGTAACTGTAACTTTTTTAATCGAATCCGTTGAAGCGATAGCAGCTTCTGAATTTGTTCTGTCACTTACAGCTTTGATAACAAATTGATAGGTTTGGTTTGGATTAGTATTTTCTACAGTGTAAGTATAAGAGGCTTTACCTTCTTCATTAGGAACACTGACCGTCCAATTTGCCGATACCAGATCATTTTGCTCATAAATACGATATCCAGACACTGGTGCACCGGAAGCTGGCGCATCCCAAGTCAACGTTATTTTACCACCATCTGCTGCAGTAGCCTTTGCATTTTGCACAGGTTTAACTGCTACTTCCGATTTATGAATGCTGTAGTTATCATACAAGTCTGTAGAACCACCAGTTGTTGTGGTGTAGGCTTCGTAAGAAAGCTCATCATTCGTTACCGTCATCCCCGTGAACATTTCCTTACCAGGCTGTCCGTATTTAGCTGCAAAAGGGAATGTTCCTGAAGCTACGTTGTATTTCTTATTGCCCGCTGCATTTGTAATCAGATATAAAGTACCTTTAGGATCAGTTACTACTCCGTTTGAGTCCGGAACAATATCCGTCAATGGCTTGTTGTTGTACATTTGATAGCTTCTAGCAAAGGTGTGGTCATGCCCGCCAATTACCATGTCAATGCCAAGCTCATCAAATACCTTCGTTAATTGCGCTCTGTAAAAGAGTACATCTGTATCATTGGTGTGATTGGCAACGGAATAAGGAGATTTATGCAGAAGCACAACCTTCCATTTCTGATTGCTTTTTGCCGCTTCGCTACGAAGCCACTCCACTTGTTTATTGTAAATTTCGTTATTCTCAAGATTTGAGCTTGCACCATAATATTCTGTATTAATTACCATAAAGTGTGCTGAACCGTAGTCAAAAGAATATACAGAACCATCAGGTTTCGCACCTGTATTCGATACGTTCGGCAAATTAAAATGAGAGCTATAATTGCTATAATTTTTACTTTCATGGTTGCCTACCAAAGGAACCAACGGAATATTCGCTAAAATATCCTTAGGCTTATTGAAAAACCATCCCCATTGCTCCTCAATATCACCGTTATCCACCAAATCACCAGAATTCAGGATAAACTCACTTTCCGGGAATTTAGCTAATCCTTCTTGAAGGGTATGATTCCAGATATCAAAATCTTCTTCAGTTGTTCCTTGGGAATCCGTTGTATATAAGAATTTATAAGCCTGATTACTGGAGCCTTCTGTCTTAAAAGTTCCTACGTCGCTCCAGTTATCAGCTTGTCCATCCCCAGCACGGTAAGCATATTCCGTTCCCGGCTGCAGATGATCCGCTATTACCTTATGGCTGGTTAGCACAACTGGTTTTTTAGCTGATTTATCCGCTTTTGTCATATACACACTAGTTGTAACGGATGTCCCTTCATAAGATTGAGCGCCTGCCGCAGGAAACTGGCCATTCTCCAATTTAGAAGCTTCTACTACTTCCAGTTTGGTGCCAGTCACACTTTCAGGTGCATACCAGTTGAATCCCATACTAGTCTGCGGGTTGCCATTAAAAGTAATTGCGATAGAATCAGGCTTCCCAACTCCAGGTTCTACTGTCTCCACTACAGGATAAGCAATCAGGCTCATATCCCAATAAAGGTCAGAGCTAGTGTCGCCCGTCTGGTGAACTTCAGCTGAAAGCTCATTACTTCCATCCTTCAGATTGGCTTTTACGATTTCCGTTAGGTCAACCTTTGTATACTCATTTGGATCACTGCCATTAGTTGTACTAAGTGTCTGATAGTCGATTTCACCAGCTGGCATAGCCTCGCGGTAGATTTCTGCACCATTCAGATACAGCACTACTCCGTCATCAAATGCAAAATTACCTAATACTTTATCCGATTTCGTAATTTCTTCCTTATTCACAGTTACATTTGTCCGGAAATAGGAAGTACGATATTTCTTCTTTTTATCCGTGCCGTAGCTTATGTTTGTATTCAGAGCACCAAATTGCTTGCTGCTGACTCCGGCCCCAGAATCTTTATAACCAAGCGGCGCTTGGCCTGATGCCCATGTAGAATCATCGTAAACAGACCGCCATACCGAACCTTGATCCGTTCCGTTATCTAGATATTTCCATGTAGAATTGCCCGCCAGTAGTGTAATTGGCTCTAGCGTTTGTAATTGCAGTAATCCAGCATCCTCATTGCTGTCTTCTGCAAAAGCTGGCATTCCTGTAAATGTAAGTCCCAGTACCATAACAAAGGCTAGTGTCATGGATACTGCTTGTTTTAATAACCTGTTCATAATCAGTCTCCCTTACTGTTATTATGAAATGCTTGCATCCATTCATAGTAACTACTAAATATTTTCACAATGTACGGATTGATCCACTAGTTTGTAAAAACGGCTTGTGTATTTAATCAGGCAAAAGTGGTTACAGTAACGGCAAGGTTATGATCAAGGAGGACAAACATGGACGATACTCAGGCTTTTGTAGACAAAGTACACGACACCCAGAAGAAAGCAGAAAAGAACAAACAGAATCACGGTAAAGGAACACCAAGCCAAAAGCTGCCTAATAAACAGCACAGTAAATAGAACACGCAGACACGAAAACAAAAAAAGCAGCAAGCCCTCCCGGATCGGAGTGACTTGCTGCTTTACTTTTTGTAAATTGAGCTTTGCTTTTAAAGGAGTTATTTACTCCATTTCACCACATTCACGGCTACCTTCTCTAATTGCGCCTTGCTCAAAGCCTTGTCTGGAGAACTAATCGTCACAAAACGATCATCCAGTTTATAGGTCAAAAACAATGAATCGCTGGTAGGGCTGTACCACTTAGCTTCTGTACCATTGGAAAGCTTTACGGTATCGCCTTTGTAATCATAGGAGTAGTCACGTGGAGAAACGTTCACCCTCATATGGTCGAACAAAAAGTACACTCCATCTTCAGAGCTAGCTGCTTTTTGAAAAGCGTCACCACTCACCATTTGTGCTGGTGCATAAACCGTTTTAAACCCATCGAAATTTGCAAAAGCTTTAGAAATTTGTTCTTTTTGAGCGTTGCTGTACTGTACTGGTGTTAATGTATCTTTATCCGGCACCACAGTTCCAGTACCCAGAATGACCTGATTCGCTGCCGCATCAAAAGTCACTGGCACCTTCAACACATCAGCCAAGGCACGTACAGGAAGATAGGTTGTATTGTTATAAGTAATCGGAGCTAATGTGTTACCTTTATTATCAACAGGCGTATAAGCTGCACCATTCACTTTAAATCCAATGCTGTGATTGAGGTATGCGGTGATTTTTTGCAGCTTAGTTCCTGCGTACACACCAGCCGAACCTGTAATTGCCATCCCAAATACCATCGTTGCTATAATGAACTTTTTACTTTTCATATGTTATGCCTCCTTAGAAGATCAATCTCGGTTTTTACTTTAGCTCAAGTTTTAAAGGAATATGTCTCTAAGTTGTATTTAACTTGTACCCAATTTGTAAAGAAACTATTCATCTGGAGCTCTGGTTTGTATAAAAAAAAGAGCAACCCGCTTATCCCATAAGGATTTAACGGATTGCTGAGGGCTTTAACCTTGATACGGAGTTGTAACCTTATACACTTCTGAATATAAAATTTCTCTATAAAGTTGGAATTCTTCTTCATCAACAGGGTTAGGGTAAGTCATAATTAAGAGTGGTAAATCTTCATTTCCTTCACGCAAAGGAGGCTGCACATAATCGTAAGGGTTCAAATGAAAGCCCAGCCGCTCATAAAAGCCGATTCTCCGCTGCTCCATTTCACCCAGTGGCCGCTCAACTTCCAAAAGGACAGGCTTGTTAGATAGACTGATGTATTCAGTCATCAGCTTTTTGCCAATTCCTCCACCTCTGATGCTCGGGTCGACTGCTATATGTTCTACAAAACGAAAGCCGGGGAACTCCCAGCAGGCCATAAAAGCAACAATTTTGCCCTCAGAATTCATCTCGGTAATGAGACGATAATCTGGAACGTCCAATAACTCCTGTTGTCCCTCAAAGGTTCTGATCTCAGAAGTAGGAAATGAGGCTTCCATAATAGCGAATATTTCATCAAAAGTTGTGTGATTCATAACATAAGTTCTCACTTTCTGGATTTGTGGTCTATTATAAGTTTACCTTACACATATTATCTTAACCCGAAATTCATTAAGAACTCAAGGTACTAGTACCTGGTACTAGGATAACGTGATATACTAAATAGAACAGTTATACACATCTTGTTTGATATAGGAGAGGTTCATATTGGATAATCAGCAATGGATCGCACCTGAGTTCTACAATCTCACTTCGGAAATGGAAAGTCATGCTCCTGAGAAGATTGCGCTTAAGTGGTTAAATGAGCAAGGAGATTATGAGGAAATTACTTACGGTGAATTACGCAAACAAGCTAACCGGCTGGCCGGAGGACTTGCGAAGCTTGGGCTGCAACAAGGGGATCGTATTCTTGTTATGGTTCCACGCCGCATCATCGCTTATGTCATCTATTTAGCTTGTCTGAAACAAGGACTTGCCATCATTCCATCCTCAGAAATGCTGCGTGCCAAAGATTTATCCTACCGCCTGCGCCATTCTGAAGCCAGAGCCGTTATTGCTTGGTCCGAAGTAACCGGGGAAGTGAATAAAATCTCAGAGGATCTTCCTGCTCTCGATTACCGTCTTTCCGTATCTGGCAGCTCAGACGAACTCGGTGAAGGCTGGCTGGATCTAGAAAGTCTGATGGTTGGACAACCAGAGACCTTCACAGCAGTCGCAAGCCGCCGGGATGATATGGCTATTCTCGCCTACACCTCAGGTACCACTGGGAACCCTAAAGCGGTCGTTCATAGTCACGGCTGGGGTTATGCTCACTTGCGGATCACCTCACCTCAATGGCTGGATATTCAAGGATCTGACACCGTCTGGGCAACAGCAGCTCCCGGCTGGCAAAAGTGGATCTGGAGTCCCTTCTTAACCGTTCTTGGCAACGGAGCTACAGGTTTTGTATATAGTGGATCCTTTCATCCCAAAAAATATTTGCAGCTATTGCAGGATCACAAAATTCAAGTATTATGCTGCACCCCAACGGAATATCGTCTAATGGCTAAAACAGAAGACTTAGGTCGTTACGACTTGTCTACCCTGCGCTGTGCAGTATCTGCCGGAGAGCCATTAAATCAAGAGGTCATTAACACCTTTCAGCGTGAGTTCGATATCACAATCCGTGATGGTTACGGCCAGACGGAAAGCACCCTAATTATCGGAACACTCAAAGATACTCCAATACGCATTGGTTCTATGGGTAAATCAATCGCTCCCGGCTTAGTCGAGGTTGTGGACGAAGACGGCAAGCCACTGCCTGCTGGAGTGGTTGGTGATATTGCCGTACATTTGAGTATGCCAGCCCTGTTCCACACTTATTACAAAGATCCCGGTAGAAAAGAAAGCTCCACACACGGCGAATTCTTCATAACCGGCGACCGGGCAAAGAAGGATGAAGATGGTTATTTCTGGTTCGAGGGTCGTGGGGATGACATCATCATTAGCTCAGGTTATACTATCGGTCCTTTCGAGGTAGAAGAAGCATTGATGAAGCATGCCTCCGTTAAGGAATGTGCGGTCGTTGCCAGTCCAGACGAAATCCGTGGGCACATTGTTAAAGCATTTATCGTGCTTAAGGATGAGATTGTTGGTTCACCAGAGCTTGTAAAAGAGCTGCAATCCCATGTTAAAGAGTGGACAGCCCCTTATAAATATCCGCGCAAAATCGAGTTTATTCAGGATCTTCCGAAGACGACCTCCGGTAAAATACGGCGAGTAGAGCTTCGTGAGCAAGAGAACCAAGCTGCGCAGGAATAACATTGTTATAAAGATCACCTTATTTAAAAATAAAGAGCAGCTAGTCCATAAATGGACTGCTGCTCTTGTTTATTTGGCATCAGGTCGTTACTCGGACCAATATTTCGCATCCGGGTTCAGTGCCGCACCAACTTCGCCTTCTAATACTAAATCGCAATCGAGGTAGCCCTCTTCATCCAGGAAATAAACCTCCTGCTTGTAGAACTCGCATAAGGTCTCCAGGAATTTATCAGGCGAATCATACATCACAATTAAATCGCCGAAATCATGGAGCAGGTCACATACCTGTTCCACACCCTCAGCAGACTTATAATAACAAATGAAATCACTGCCATAGTTCGTTAAGATAGGCAAGATAATTCCATCAGGATGTTGACCTTTTTCCTCCAATATCCCAGCTAATACCTTCATCTCCTCTTCATATTCATCCATATGAATCAGGCGGTACCCTGGAATAAATTCGATAAGGCTTGGTTCCTCTTCCTCACTGCTTGTCCCTGAGACAGTGCTATAAATAGCTTTCAGCAGTTCAGGAGTCTCCGGCAAAACAGCCGTAATCTTTGCTTCGTTACCACCCTTGCCCAAGCTGGCAATATAATCAGGGCGTAATTCTGCGGACAGCTTAAGGTATTCTTGAAATTGTTCTGTCAATTTATTGGTGTGCATATTGTCATCCTTTACTTATTTGCGGAAGTCCACATCTTCATCAGCCACGTATCGAAGTCAGCGCCTTTTTCACCTTCATAAGCGTCGTACACGTCAACTCTCATCTTCTTCAGCTTCTCTTTGAAGTCCTCGTAAGAATGATCTCTTGGCAGGCTCTTTTTAATTCTCAGCAGGATCTTGGATACGCCTTTAACTAGTTCAGGCTTGTTCTTCGATGGCACCTTAACGTCTTCACCAAAAGCCTTCAGCTTAAGGTAAGCAGCTTCTTGAACTGTATATACAGGATCGCTCTCCATTAAACGCGTCAGGATATCGATAATTTGTTTGTGGTTGGTCTGTCCCAGCTCTTCAACTGCTTCTAGACGCGCTCTCCAATCCGCAGAGCGGTTGGCAGCTTTCTTTAATTCCTCATAATTCTCCGGTAGTTCATTGTTCAGTTCTTCGATCATTCCGTTCAATCCCCTTCTATTAAAAACTATCTATCTTACAGTAACAGTATAACCAACCATTGCGCAAGCTAAGAGAGGAAGATCTTTGCATGAATTCATGTGAATATCATATTTCCGCAAAAATATGGGTAAAGTATCCGGAGTAAGTACCCAGCGCAACATTCTATCGACTATATACGTTAGTAACTAGAGAAATTCAGACAATACATCAAGGAGAGTGACCTAAGTTGAAAAAGCATACCTTCATGCTAGCGTTAACCATTGTACTAAGTGTGGTGCTTGGCGCCTGTTCCAGCAACAACAGTAACAATGGGGCTGCCATTGAAACGAATCTAACTGCAAAAGAAATGGTCGATCAAATGCTGAGCAAAGTAGAGCAGCCATCATTAATGGAGCTTGATGCGGCTACAGTCGAACAGCTATATCATCTCAACCCAGAATTGCTTGAAGATTATAGCATTAGAATGCCTATGATGAATGTGAAAACTAACGAAATCGCCGTTCTGAAAGTTAAAGATGTAAAAGATATGACTACTGTTGAGGATGCCATCAAAGCGCGTGCAACAGATGTTCAAAAACAATTCGAAACCTATCTGCCTGATCAATACGAAAATGCCAAGAACTATAAACTTATTAAAAAGGGTAACTATTTCCTGTTCGTTATTGCTGATCCTGCGGATCAAGATAAACTCGTAGCAGACTTCGATACTTACTTCACAGAAAAATAAATAACCATGGTATTCAGCAGCCTACTTTTCCTGTTCCTATTCCTGCCGGCTGTCCTAGCGCTCTATTATGTTTCGCCCTGGCGAATCAAAAACCTCATATTGTTTTTAAGCAGCCTGGTTTTTTATGCTTGGGGCGAACCTGTCTACATTGTAATCATGTTGCTGTCCACCATTACAGATTACAGCTTTGGTCTACTGCTCAGCAGACCAAAGCTGACTGCGGTGCAGCGCAAGTGGATTGTGGTTAGTTCCGTCATTATTAATCTAGGCTTATTGTCGTATTTTAAATACGCAGATTTTCTCATCCAAAATATAAATGGACTCCTCGGTACACATATTCCTTTAACGGATTTACCTTTACCTATTGGGATTTCATTTTATACTTTTCAATCCATGTCCTACATTATTGACGTCTATAGAGGAACTACGAAAGCACAACGCAATTGGATTGATTTCGGTACATTTGTAGCCCTGTTTCCACAGTTAGTAGCAGGTCCGATTGTTCAATATAACACCATTGCCGGGCAACTACGTGAACGTTCGGTCGATATCCCCATGTTCGCAGAAGGTGTACGGAGATTCATAATCGGATTAGCCAAAAAAGTACTGCTCGCCAACAACATCGGTATGCTCTGGCACACCATATCCAGCTCCAATCTAGATTCCCTGCCTGCTTTTACCGCTTGGCTTGGGATTATTGCGTTTGCTTTTCAGATCTATTTTGACTTCAGCGGGTATTCGGATATGGCTATTGGTCTCGGTCTCATGTTCGGCTTCCGCTTTAACGAGAACTTCAACAAACCTTATATCTCTCAGAGTATTACTGACTTTTGGCGGAGATGGCATATTTCCCTTAGCAGTTGGTTTCGTGACTATGTCTACATCCCGCTTGGAGGCAACCGCCGGGGGTTAAGCGTTCAAGTGCGCAACATTCTCATCGTGTGGCTGCTCACGGGAATCTGGCACGGGGCAAGCTGGAATTTTCTGCTCTGGGGATTATACTTCGGGGTCATTCTTATCTTTGAAAAATGGTGGGGATTAAAGCTATTAAGCCGCCTCCCCCGTTGGACAAGACATTTATATGCTGTAGTACTTATACTCATCGGATGGGTCTTATTCGCTTTTGAAGAACTTCCTCTGGTCATTGGCTACTTACAAGCGATGCTTGGCTTTAATGGACAGCCGTTATGGAATAACACCACTTTATACTTCACTTACACGAACGCGATTCTACTCGTGGTGTTAACCTTTGCCTCTACACCTGTGAAGCTCTCCAAGCGGATGGATTCTAGATCGGTTCCTGCTCTTGTTTGGTATGGTGTGTTATTTTTCCTATCTGTTGCCTACTTAGTAGATGCAACCTTTAATCCATTTTTATATTTCCGGTTCTAACCATTAGGGGGTGATTGTTTATGAAGCAGAAGACGGATCGAATCCTGGCTGGGGGATTTGTTGCAACGTTATTTCTGGTCGCTATCCTCTTTTTCTTACTGCCTGTTCAGCGTTTCTCTGAGCTTGAGAACCGGTATTTGCAAAAGGCCCCCCATCTGACATGGGACAATTTATTATCCCACACCTATGCGGAAGAGGCCGAAAGCTTTGTAACTGATCATTTTCCATTTCGGGCCAAATGGGTATGGGTGAAATCGGCGGTGGAACAGATGAGGCTACAGCAAGAGAATAACGGAATCTATAAAGGAAAAGACGGCTATCTTTTCGAAAAATTCGCAGCACCTGATTACACTAAAGTTCAGCAATATGCAGCAGCTGTGAAACGCTTTGCCGATAACAATCCTGATGCAAACACCACTTTCTTACTCGCACCGACATCGGTTGGCTTGTACAAGGAACGTCTACCCTGGTTAGCTCCTGTCTACTCGCAAGCTGAGGTGAATCAAACAATAGCTAAGGATGTAGGAGATAGCCTTACTTTTATAAATGGATTTGATGTTCTTAGCCCACATGCCGCAGAGCCCATTTACTATCGGACCGACCATCACTGGACAACCTACGGTGCCTACTTAGCTTATGTAGCCTATGCTCAAAGCATGGGCTGGCAGCCTCTGTCCCAGAGCGAATACCAGATTCAGACTGTGAGTAATTCATTTCTCGGAAGCTATCATACCCGGGGGCAATTTATCGGGGTCACACCTGATTCCATTCAAATGTACAAACCTAATCATGAGGTATCCACCCAAATGTACATTCAAGATACCGGTGAGACTTTAACAAGTATGTATGACCTAAGTTATCTGGTGAAAAAGGATAAGTACTCTTATTTCCTAGGGGGCGTACATGCGCTCATGAAAATCACCAGCCAGCTTGATCCAACAACGGTCAAACAGAAAAAGCTGCTCGTCATCAAGGACTCTTATGCACATAGCGTTATTCCTTTCCTAACTCAGCATGTGCCTGAAATCCATGTGATCGATATCCGTTATTATAATGGAAACATCAGTGATTATATGGCTCAAAATGATATCAAGGATGTCTTGCTGCTTTTTAATACGGCTACTTTTATTGATAATGCGGCGCTATTGAAGTTAAATTAATGATATTGCGATGGATGCGGTGAAAAGATCTTTAATAGGTGTTGTGCGTAACTGCGGGAATGTTGGACTTTCGGTCGCTGTTGTCTCCAGATGTTTTTGATTTTACCGCTATCAGCGGATAACATCCGGAGACAGCTTATGCTTCCGATGCGAGCTTTCCTTAGGAAAGCTTTCAGGCGAACGCTAACGCTCCTAAAGTTCCAAAATTCCCTCCGTTACTTCAAACCAAATACTAAAACTAATATATGAGTCCTCTAATTTGGACTCGTATTTCAGATCATTTTTGCCAAGAATCTCCGCGACGATGGACAGACCAAGTCCAGTACCGGAGATTTCTTTATTTCGAGACTCTTCAATTACATAGAATGGGTCCCAGATATACGCTAAATGCTCCGTTTTCAGGCGAGTGGTTTTATTGGAGATCGTAAATTTTAATGTACGAGTAGTGTCACTCCCTAGTTTTATTTCAAAAAAATCCTCTTCACCATATTTAATGGCATTACTAATTAAGTTGTTGAATACTATCTCGATTTGGCTGATATCTTCTTCAACGATTGAGGATTCAAGCGAATGAAAGTCGCTCATTAAGGTTATGTTTTTATTTTTTAACGTAATATTATATTGTGAGATCACTTTTAGCAGAAGCTCTTTAAGATCAAAAGGCTCTTTATGCACTTCTGACTTCTGGATCTTGGACAATTTAATTAAATAATCCACCATATCCGACGTATACTTCACTTGCTCCAAAATGATATCCGTATACGTGCCATCATCCAGACCGTCCTGAATGCCAATCGTATAGGCTTGGATTAAGGATAATGGTGTTTTCACTTCATGCGAAATGCTTGAGATAAGGGTATTTAAACTTTGATTTTTCTCCTCTAATTTGGCATGGGTGCTCTTTAGACGCTGACTCATCTGATTGATGCTTTTCGAGAGCTCTTCGATTTCATCCCCCGTTTGAATCGTCACTTGTTTAAAATCGAGATTGGATATATCCTTCGCGACATCCTGTAATTGTTCTAACGGTGTAATGATCTTTTTTGAAAAATAAGCCACTAACAGCAAACTGATAATAATCCCCAGTAGAATGGAGTAAAAGCTGAATTGATTTACGAGGGTCAAGGCATCTGTATTGTGCACAACCACAGTTCCTATGAGGATTAGACTGCTATCCTGCTCGTATATTTTCGTTAACAGACTCGATTTCAATTTGCCCTGATTAAATAAAAGATTAACCGTGTTGCCTTGTTTTACTTTTTGTAATACCTCATCTGTGATCCAAAATTTATTAAGTGCCACCTTATCTTTAAACAACGCAAATTGAATATTTTCGTTAATTTCTGCTGTACTTCCACTGTTTTCAACCCTAACAATCGTTACGTTATTATTGTTCTCGATCCTGCTTTCATTTTCCATGAGTTGATCCAAACGGAGATCCTTTACTTCGTCATAAATGGTGTTGATCTTGGTTTTCATTTTGTATAGGTAATAATCTGCTGAGAAATAGTTGTGCAGGAAATAAGACGTACCAAAAACAATCAGCAAAATAATGCTCACCATGATCAATAACTTCGTACTTATTTTATGAATTTTTATCATGGAAGCTGTACCCCATTCCCCTATGCGTGATCACGTGGTCAGCCCCAATTTTATCGCGCAGCCTCTTAATATGCGTATCTACCGTTCTTTCTTCGCCCAGATAATCCATTCCCCAAACCGCAGACAATAAGGCATCTCTGGATAAAATACGTCCTTTATGCTCATACAGGAAGGTTAGCAATTCAAATTCTTTTTTATATAACGCCAGTTCGGCCCCATTCTTGTACACTTTCTTCCGCTCAAAATCGATTTCTAAATCCCTGATCGCAGCCACTTTTTCGGTGCCTAGCATTTTTTTAATTCTAAGCATCAAAATCCTTGGGTCGAATGGTTTTCTTATATATTCATCTGCTCCTATATCCAAGGCACTGAATTCATCATCATGGGAAGACCTTGCGGTCAGCATTACAACTTTAGCCAAACTAACCTTCTTGATTTCATTACAAACCTCAAGCCCGCTTCGCTTAGGCATCATCCAATCCAGCACCACAAGATCAATCCTATTGGAAAAAAAGAGCTCTAGCGCTTCCTCACCATCCGCTGCTGTCCAAACGTTATAGCCTTCTTTTTCAAAATAAGTCTTCAATATAGTGGTCATGTGTTTCTCATCATCCGCAATTAAAATATTCAAAGTAGATTCTCCTTCCTATAATTATCAGAAGAAAAAGGCGAAATCCTTTACAGGTTTCACCTTTTCATATATTTTCATGCTACGTTATTGCAACTTCTCTAGCCCCTTCGTCAGTACGTTCCATATCGGGTTATCGACTGTCTTTCGATCAGGCTGTTCACCCTTCTCTATCGCTTCCCAATACTCCCAGGTTGGAGGCTCAGTGCCAAGTTCATAATCCATGCCATCCCAAGTATCCTCCCGGAACGCATAAAACGCCCAGTGCCAGCCGTAATCATCAAAAATCGAGATTAAATCAGCCAAGTATTGATCTGCACCTTTTACAAGCCGGTTCGTGCCAAATTCTTCAGCGACAATACGATTAGCAGGGATGTTATTTTTTTCTGCCCACTGTGCGATAGGTTCTAGAAAATCCTTTAAGGCTTTCTTATTGAATGCTTTTTCCGTCTTCTCCTCACCTACTTTAACTGTTCCAGGATATTCATAGGTTAAGCCTTTTTTCTTATTTTGGCTGGTGAGTTCGTAGGGTTCGTACATATGAAAAGCATATAATACATTCGCATCATCGATGGGTTTCAAATATTTAAAGGCCCATGGTGTAGCATACAGACCAGAATTGACGATAATAGGGGTTTCCGTATCTACGGTTCGAATCGCTGTCACAATAGTCTCATATAAAAGATTCAAATCCGCCGGAGTATTCTCCACTGAGCTATACCATTCGTTGTAATCCTCTGTCCAGAAATCATTAAATCCAGTAGCTTGTTCAGGATGTGGCTCATTAATAAGATTATAGCCGACCACCGCAGGATGATCTTTTAATCTTTCCGCAAGATCCTTCCAAAATGTTGCCGCTTGTTCATGATAACTGAAATCCTTCCAGATTCGATCATCATTTGTATAATTATTAAACTGCCGCCACCGATCGCCGGGCAAACTAAGGACTGTCAGCACTACTTTTGAACCCCGCGCCTCGGCTGCATCCAAGTCTGCTTTTAACGCTGTAAAATCATCCTCAACAAGCCCCTCGTATTTATCTGCATTCCCTATTAAAAAGTCTTTATCTGGATTAGCATCCGGTTGATCGTTAAACAGGAAATCACTATCTTTTGCCCATTTATCTGGCGCAAGTCTAATGAACTCTATATTATTTTCTTTCGCTGCATCATAATTTTCGGGTATAGATTTGGAATTCATGAAATTTGTTCCTTTACGCTGTTGATCCCAGAAAGCGATCCTCTCATTGACCTCTTTCTTTACCTCCTTCTCCGGTTCAAGATTTGCTTGTAGTGTTGCTGCACTGCATCCTACGACTGCCAACAAAATCAATACGATAAATCCTTTAAACTTCTTCATTCTCTCACCTCGTAACCTATCGTAGCCAATCTCTGTTACAAGAGTGTCACAAGACATACCTAAAAAGACTGCCCTAAGGATGTCGGCAGACATTCTAGGACAGCCCGATCATATTCATAGAATATAAAATAAATGCT
Source organism: Paenibacillus sp. FSL E2-0190 (assembly GCF_037992965.1). Taxonomy (NCBI): domain Bacteria; kingdom Bacillati; phylum Bacillota; class Bacilli; order Caryophanales; family Paenibacillaceae; genus Paenibacillus; species Paenibacillus sp. FSL E2-0190. Next base: position 925,405 of record NZ_CP150306.1, on the reverse strand, counting down.
TACTGATTAGTACTTCGACGGGAATGTGACTCCGCATAGGCATCATGTCGAAAGTTCAGAATAGGATCTTCAGAGCATTCAATGCCGGCAGGTACAACTGTCGGATCAAAGACGTACTCTTGAGCCTTCTCGTCTGCCACGCCGGTGATCGACAAATGGCCGACAACAATCCGTTCCCGGTCTTCAGGCCAAGCAGACGTCGGGTCATCCGTAGGATCTCCCTCCTGTCCGAGGATTACTGTCAATTGAAACGCCACAGGACCTTTGGACAGTCTCTCGATTAGTTCATCCTCCAAATAATCGGGAGATCGATTCTCCACCTCTTCCTGGGCCAGAAAGTGCAGACCCGCTTCCGGTTCCCACTCATATTTAATAGCCCGCCGCTCGCCAGCAGCATTGGTGAAGTAATAGGCATGAATGGAATGATAAAGGTTGGTTGCAAAACTGAGTGGCGGTTGCAGCATTTTCACGGCTTGAAGCCCAGCCCGGCTTTCCGAATACTTCTCCATGACGGCTTTGAATTTGTCTGCAATGGTCGCTCCCTCAAACGAATTTTCTTTAATTGTACGTAAGATATTAATAAAGGATTGCGGTGTTTTGGCAAAAAAGATCGGCAATGTAATTGTCACCAAACTTGTCACGCCCCCATCAGGCAATACAAACTGAACCGCCATTCCTTTTGCAGGCGAAAAAACATCAGGGATGGACGGATTAGTCGAGCTATTGGAGAAGCGTACAAGAGCTTGCACCTCATGATTTTGCAAATGTGGCGCTGTTGTCAAAGGACCCGCTTGGCCGTTAGGGGTGAACACCGCCTGGTAGACAACACCTTTGGCGTGCGCGCGTCGATAACCCGGATATTTGCCTGCTACCTCCTCAATGGAGTTTACCGCTTCTTCTGCGAGTTCAGACGACACTGATTTATTATTGTTCATTTTCGTTCACCTCTTTGTAATTTATCAGGAAGGAAAAGGGGACAAGGCCCCCTTTTCTAGTTTTTTAGCTTTGTGATGCGTCGAGCAGGTCATTCCAGGCCTTCGTAATTCGCTGTCCGCGCCAAATATCTCTGACCGTGGCATCGGGATAAGCACTGTACCAGCCGGATGCAGTGATCTGATGGTTGGCGATGAAGTCTTTCGCTTCCGAAGATTCAATTCCCGGAAAATCCTTCACTTCATTAAACATGTTATTCAACAACTCTGGAATTTCAGTTCCAAAATCATCGATATAACTATCCCAATCTCCATCATAAGCCGTCGCGAACAACAGCCGCGTGTCGTTATCAAAGATTACGAAGCGCATGTCGTGAACGGTCGCGATCTTCGCCATCGTTTCGGCTTGTCTCGATGCACTTTTTTTCAGCTTCTCACGGAGACGATTCGCCCCACCTTCTTTAAGCGGCGCAATGATGGTAAGCTCAGATATTTCACCTTCCCGCAGGCCGGCACGTCCAGCGCTTGTAATTGGATTAGTCTGATCTTGTCCTTCTAACATGTTTATTCCTCCTTAGATGTATGTTGATCCAACTCTGCCATCCACCGCAATGCAGTCATGCTGGGAACAAAGAAATACTCCCCGCCTTTGGTGATTGAAAAACTTGGAATTTCTTTCATCCGGTGGCGAATAGGTTTGTCCGGAATGGTAAACATCCCTTCCCCCTCATTCTTACCGGTAATAGGGTCTTTCTCGGTTGACATGCCCGCGAAATTGCCTCCATTTAACCAATCGCTCTTGATAAACTCGAATTGGCGGGACAATGAGCTGCATATACCTGCAAAAATAAGGCCTCTATCCTGACCATCATCCTCCATTACACCTTTTGGCAGTATAGGGCCATACATCGTTGACCGCCGGAGCAACCGGTGAATGTTCACATTAACAACCGAATCCTGCAAGCTGTCTCGGGGAAATGCACGACGGATATGCGAGCTTACCGGACATTTCAACCCTTTATGATCATCCCCATACGTAAATGCGTTCCGTCGGCTGACATCTTCGCCCAGTGCCGGATCATCTGCTTCAGGAGCCAGACTTAAAGGGGCTCCGCTCGGCCATCTTCCTACCATTTTAGCGGCCAAAAGTTCTTCCTCTTCCCGATTATCCGCATGCTCCCGCAAATAACGACGGAAAGTCGCGACCCTCATATGCAATTTGCGGAAACTGAGGTAACTGCCATTGTGGCCAAGTTCTGCCGGCTGTGGTCCCTGTGTTATAGTGCCGGATTCATTTAAATGCCCGAACAGGAATTCACCGGCTTTAATCTCCGCTTCCTGTCCCACCGCATTGGGTATATGGTTTCCTTCGATTCTCGGATTGCTGATTCCATCCATGAATCCCAGATGAGTACGTCCGTCAGGATTCATTCCGACATCCAGCTGGTAAACGACGGATACACCATTCAGTTCGCAGTGGATTCGACGGGCTGCTTCTCCTGCTTGTAGCAGCGCTTCTTTGGTGGGCGCGAACAGAGCAAGCGCCACATCGACTTTGTCAGTACCCAGCGGGTCTTCCCAGTGCTCCGGGCTGCTTTCGTTTACATCCCCTAGCTTAGCTGCCCGGGCAGCCATGCCCTCCCGGAACTCCAGGTCGAAGCTGTTGAGTGACTCCTTGGGAATCCCCAGCTTCTGGAGTCCTTGATAGGTAAAACCAACGTTGACCCAAGCACCTTCGTGAGGATTATTCCACTGTCCGGCCGACGTCACTTCGTCGAGAAGCCGCTTCAGCATCACTTTCCCGTCCTGTTGATGATCGATAGACAGCAATACATAGGTTCCTACGTAGGGGGTAGGCCGTTCTTGTAAGACGATTCCTTGAATGTCATCATAATTCAGTTCTTCCGTTTCTGTACCTATGACGCTCACTCCTCCCTCGTCTTAAAGTTGTTTTCATAATATTAAAAACGGGTATTCTCTCATCCGTCTCTGGATCTAATTAAACTTAGCCCTAAATGGTTAATCAGGTTAACAGTCCTCCCCAACTAGACAATAACGGTACATTGTCTAAAAAATAGACATATCGTTAGATTTGTCTAAAATCGAGACAAAAAAGAGATATTCTAAAACCGGACCGGCTTTAGAACATCTCTTATCTTCGACTAACCTCACAAATCATATTCATAGTTATCAAACTTGCCATCTGATGCGAAGACATATTCGCAGATGTTCTCACCCCATCTAGCTATAACACTAAAGACGCGACCCGAAGTGGGAATATCACTGGTGGATGCTGGAGGGTTCACAAATTCATATTTCCCTTCGACGAGTGTTACAGGAACTTCTACAATTGGAAGCTGCGATTCATCAAAGCTCTCAGTTAGATAGGCCATCTTTACTGTGACTTCACTCGGTGCGTAATCTCCAAAGTCGACCTGCAGTTTCTCCCCTGGTTTCAAACGATGCAGCCCCGTTAGAAGCGTAGGTTCACTATGCCAAGCCGTATAGTAAAAGGAAGCCCGATCATAGTCCGCTCCATTCCAGCTCGTCTTTAGAATGACATAATTCTCTATAGCATCTGTACTATTCTCATGTGTAATGATAAGGGGCGACGGTTCAGCAGGACTTTTGAAAGAGCTCTCGGATTTACTCATTATTCCTCCGCGTTCCCCAAGCACCACCGCACCAATGATAACTACTGCCAACAGCATCAATGAAATCAATAATATCCTTTTAGACTTATTCCTATATTTGATAATAGCTCCGCCTTTCCTTAAACTTATAACCCTTCTTTCATTTAACACTTGATCATCAAGCCATGCAAGTAGGTAGCTGATGAATTATATAGCAAATCCAAGAGTTAACTCTTCTTCTATCATATTCTATTTCTAGGAGGTGAATATAAGATGACCATTCAGTTTGTAGATTTAAGACTATCCAACCAAGCTGCTTCGGATGCTACACCAGCAGTTATTCCACTAGCGGCGACTCCCCTTGTTTTTGGGGATATTGGTATTCAGACCGCAGGCGTGTCGGCTGAGAATCAAGGCAATGTCCGCGTACTTTTGACCGGATTTCTAAAAGTAGAAAACAATCCTCTTTTCAATACCAATACCGTTAATGTTCGCAGAAACGGAACGATCATTTTCACCACGACATTTGGGGTTGCGATCAGCAGAGAAAATGAAGCTTTCGGTTTTACAGCAGTAGATATTCCACCACCAGCGGCTGTCGCAACAGGGCAAATTCAGTACACAGCAGAGATCTTCACAAATGCAGCTGCAACAGATCCCTTTAATAATGTCCAAGCCAGAAACTTTAGTGGCGTTGCAGCTGCGGGTAACTCCTAACATGAACATGTAGTGGGTGAGGGAGCGAATTGCCCCTTTAAAAACAGAAGCTCAACCAAAGGTACTGGTTGAGCTTCTGTTTATTCCCCAAATAATAGATTCAGAATCCGTTCATCCGCCTTTCGGTTCTTCCCTTTATAAGGATAACAATGAATATGAATCGCTGGATTAAAGTTAATCTCAATAACGCTATAGTTCGTATCATTGGCTTCTTCCTTGATGTCATCAATCATCATATCCACTCCACAAAAAGTGGCGCCCGCAGCTTTAGCCGCTTGAATCGCCCGAGCCTTATAACTATCTGGGATCTCATCCGTAAAATCCAGGCTGTCACCACCCGTGCTAATATTAGAGTTCTCCCGAAGATAGATGACTTCGTTTAATGGAGGAATATCACTCCAAGCCTGAGCGTGGTTGTTCAAGAACATCGCTTCTGCTTCACCGATCTGAATTTTCTCAAGTGGTGTCTTATACCCACGGCCTCTTAACGGATCCTTATTTTTCTCGTGCACTAGTTGTTCAATCGTATGTACACCATCTCCAATCACATTTGCAGGAACCCGGTGCAATACTCCGACTACTTCATCACCCATGACAAGAAAACGATATTCTTTACCCGTCATGAATTCCTCTAGTAGCACTGTTCGATCAAACTCGAAGGCGATTTCGAAGGCTTTTTGATAATCTTCTTTAGAGAAGTCGTCTGTAAAAATAGTAATGCCGAGTCCAAAATTGGTTGATTTGGGCTTAATCACAATAGCCTTGTTACGGTAAGTGCCATGCGCATTCATTGCCTCTTCCAGATTTCGAAAAGCTTCTCCTGCGGGAACACGAATGCCTTGCTGTTTAAGAACTTCTTTCGTAACGATCTTATTCTCCATGATTAATACCGTACTATAAGAATCAAGGGAGGTCTTCGTAGCTTGCTTAATATATTCTTTATGATCACCTTGCGTAAGAACTACAAAGTTCTCTTCCCGATCGATCAATTGAAACTTAATGCCACGTTTAACCGCTGCCTTCAAAAGAAGCTGTGTAGATAGCTCCAGATCCTCATATCCCACAAAACGGTATCCATTCGCAAGACTTTCCTTAGCATATTGTTTAGCTTTATTCAGATGGTATTGTACAAAAGAGGATTGTTGAACTTCCGACTTCACAATAGCTGCAAAACTCCGGTCTGGCTCTACAATTTTATTCTTAGCTCCATGCAATACGTTCAAAAAAACTTCATTCTCCGGGTTCAACAGTTGGATCATATTCTGCATCTCATGAATACAAGTTAATGCCTGCTGCTCCATCGTTGTACATGAATCCCCGTAATCATGCAAACATCCCTTTATTCCTTCCATGATTAGTTGATCATGATTAAGATTCGCCATCTTCTGATCCTCTACTCCGAACGGTTCGTCCTCCTTCAGCAGCATATACAGGATAAAAAGATGAATGAAAATCATCGTTTCTTTGCCGATTCCTATTTTGTAGAGTGGATTCAGATCAATAAACCGAAGCTCCAAATAAGCTATCCCATCTTGCATCAGTTCCTCTAAAGGATGTTTGCCTCTTGCTGTCTTCACTCTAACCGGACTATAAAACTCTTTTACACTTAATAATTCTTCCGATTCGATCAAAGCTTGTAAATCATGAACATAATCCCTTAACGAAGCAAAAGATACATAAAGAGGTTTTTCATTTCGATACCCACATTCGCTATTCCGCAGTGAATTCATATTCTGATAATAAAAGCTTTTGTCGTCATCTGATTCCCCGCGAGCAACACATTGTTCCATATAAGTCTTATCAAAAACAGGGCTGGCGCCTGTTAAATAGATAAGAAGCCAACGGTACCGCAATAGGTTACGGGCTATTTTTAAGTAGGTAGCGTCTTTGAATTCTTTAAAGCTCACCTGTGGATCTGCTATGTCATGAAGCTGTCTCAGAAATTGTTCATCAAAAGAGAAATTGTAATGGATTCCGCTCAGCAATTGTCTTTTGCGACCGTATTTGTCTGCTAGCTGATGTCTGTATTCATCCTCAATCGGATTACCCATCTTGGCAATGGGGATGTCCTGATCATTCGGTAGCCTTGGAGGATTACTACTTGGCCACAGATATTCTTCCTTGAGCTCAAGCGACACAATATCCTGCAGCGCCTCCAGAAAGTTATAAGTCTCATCAATAGAATCAAAAGAGGGGGTGACCATTTCAATTTGACTCTCTGAGAAGTCGGTTTGAATATACGGGTTCTCCATTTTATTTCCAAAAGCTTTAGGATGTGTTGTCAGCGCAAGTCTTCCCTCTGGATCCACTCTGACATTTTCTTTTTCCAATCCAAATTCGCCGTGAAAAAGCTCCTTATTCAAATGGTTATCCCTTAGAAGCTCTATGAGTTTACGATTTAATAAAGCCATTTCAACGATCATCCTTTGCTTAGTAGTTTATCTGCTGTTTGTTCATTTTGAATAAAGATCTTCTAAACCAGAACACAAGAATAACCCCTTTAAAAACACTGCTTAGAGCAATCGACATCCACACCCCATTCAGGCCAAAAGGTTCGGATAAAATCAAGGCTAGTGGAATTCGCAGTGCAGTAAATATAATACTGAAGATTGGCGGGATATGAGTTTGGCCAATGCCGTTAAAAGCACCTACTGTCATCAATTCCATACACATAAATAATTGTGAGAAGCCAATGATGCGCATATAATCAGTGCCTAATTCCAGGCTTGTCTGATCTGATAAAAACAAGGAAAATAGCTGCTGCGGGAACGCAATAAATATAAGCGATATGATCACGCCAAAGATGGAGGTTAAGATCAAAGCCTTACGATATCCCTGCCCTATACGGTCCAATCGGCGTGCTCCATAATTTTGACCAAAAAAGGCAGCAATAGCTCCCTGTAGTCCTCCAATAGTCATATAAGAAATAGATTCAATTTGAATCCCTACTTTTTGCACCGCAATCGCATCCGCCCCAAAACGTACAATGATCTTAGCAATGACGATCGATATGAGCGTAAAGGTGACCCGTTGGATTGTGATCGGAAGTCCCATACGAATTACTTCTTTCATTTGACGAATGTCCCATGCTGATGTGTTCGAAATGATTTCTGACTTTCTTGTCTTTATGATAAAAAGAGCCGTAACTAAGATGTTCGCTGTCAATGTTGCCGTGGCTGCCCCCGCTACTCCCCAACCTTCAAAACTGCCCCAGCCAAAAATTAAAAATGGATCAAGGACGATATTAACCATAAGACCAACAGAGAAGATCTGAAACGGTTGTTTACTATTTCCCATCGAGTTTAAGAGTGTGGCAAACAAAGTATTTACGATGGAAAATACCGTCCCGAAGATCGAAATCATTAAAAATTGTCGTGCCATCCGTTCAACTTCATCACTTCCAAGATCAAAAAAACCAATCAACTGATTGTTGGTCAACAGAACTAAACTCATATAGAGAAGTCCTAATAAAATAGACATCGTAAACCCGTTTTTCATATAAGATTTAGCCTTCTCTATCTGGCCAGATCCCATACAAAACGCAACCTTAATCCCTGTACCGATCGTAATCATAGTCGACAATGCAATCGCTAGATTAATGAAAAAACTCGCCGTGCCAATCGCGGCAACAGGACCACTTCCCAATCTTCCAACCCAAATCATATCGACGAGGCCATAGGTTGTGGAGATGAAATTCGTCGCAATAATGGGAAGCGTTAATTTCATTAAGGTAGGCATAATAGGACCCTGAGTCAAATCATTCGTGCCCTGCAATTCCTTCAAATCTAAAAACACCTTCTTCATCTGAGTTTCAGATTTATTATATAACCAAACACTTATATAATCAATTGATTATATTTGAGCAATCTACTCAGAACTCCTAAAAAGTATATAAATTGTGTAGACATCAAAAGACAGTTCCTAATGCACAAAATGTGCCCAACGGAACTGTCTTTTTTCGTAATTAAAATTTCTTTTGTTTTTCAGTCGAAAAGCTATTGAAAATGGAATATTGTTCGTTTACAATAAAACCAATAAAAAGTTCTATAATTATAGAACTAATTAATGTTTCAGTAACTTAATCAAAGGATGGAGAAGCTCATGGAATATAAAGTAGAAGTCGATTTTGCCCCCATGTATGAATGTGTGAACAGTATGACTGCTTTTCTAAGCAAGCAGAACCATACTGCTATGGATTCCGGTAAGCTCTGGGTGCGTGAAGTCCAAGCAAGATTTGCCCCGATGTTGCTTCGTAAAATGCAAGAGGTCGTTAAGAAACTTGATGATTTCAGTTTGGCTCCCTACATTTGGTGCTGTCCAGTAGAACGTTCGGTTAGCAGCTTTCTGGATTGGTTTGATGGGTTAACTTCGGGTGAACTGTATGAAATATCTGGACGTTTCGGCCAATCGGTCCCCTCTAATCTTTCCGAGCTAAGGGACACTGCCTCTGACATCCTGCGCGAATGGAACGCGGGTTACTTCAATGGAATCGACCCTAATATCCTCAAGGGGCTTGAACAGGAAGCCGAGTCAAGACGAACGACACTGAATGGGAACAATGATATGGAAGTCTTTGAAGCAGCAACCGACGGAATGCGCCTCTATCCAACCGAACGTCTGAAGCAGGTCATTATCATTCCGCAATATCATGCCCGCCCACTGGTCACCACCTCTATGTTTGATGAATTCGTGTTCACTAGCTACTCTTGTGATGTTCTCCCTCCGGAAGCTGGCCGGCCTGCTCCAGCACTACTTCGCCTTACCCGGGCACTCTCGGATGAAACGCGGCTGTATATCCTTCGTTTGCTTACAGGCAAGCAGTTGAATTTCACGGAAATCGTGCGGGAAGTCGGACTTTCTAAAAGTACAATCCACTACCATCTGATCGCGCTGCGCGCAGCAGGGCTGGTCATTGTCCATACCAACGTTAAAAGCACATCGTACAGCCTGCGATTGGAAGCCTTAAATGGGCTACCGCAGCAGATTGGGTCATATCTAGAGAGTCAAGCATAAACGCCTTAAGCATCCTTATAAGGACGGTAAGTGTATATGCGAGAAATATAAGAAAGGAGCAAACAGGCTATGATAAAACGCAGCTATTATGGTTTACTCTCAACCATAACTTTAAGTGCTTTTGGGGATGCTTTTGGCTTGTTGGCTATGGAATGGCTCGTCTATGAGCTGACGGGTTCCAAACTAGCGATGGGAGCACTCGCGCTCAGCTCCGGCATACCTGAGCTGCTGCTGCGCTTGCTGGGCTCGCCGCTGTCCGACCGACTCCACCGGGTACGCTTTATGGCCTGCTTGGCAGCCATTCGCCTGCTGGCTATAGCATTACCGCTTGGCATGGGTCTGGCTGGCCAACTGCAGCTGTGGCATCTGTTTGTCGCCGCTGGTCTCAGCGGGGCCTGCGCCGCCCTGTTCATGCCAACAGCCATGGCTGTTATTCCCGGCGTTGCCGATAGCCGGAAGCTGGTGCGGGCTTTTGCTATCATCGATGGCAGCAAAAGTGCAGCAGTCTTGCTGGGCCCCGCCCTGGCTGGGGCGTTGACCGCTGCCAGTGGCGCGCTGCCAGCCCTTAGCATCAACATGTTATGTTACGTTGCGGCCATCACTACCTTGCTGTGCCTGCAGAAGCTACCCAAGCCCTCTCCAGCTCCAGGCCGTTTCTCCATTGCCATCTACGTTCGCGAAATAGCTGAGGGTTTTACCTTCTATAAACAATTCCCCGCCATGCTTACGATAATGATGATGGCCTCTATTAGTAATCTAAGCTCAATTGCCGTTTGGACCATGATGGTTCCTTTTGTACGCGAAGTGCTCCACCGTGATGCGGCGACGATGGGCACACTTAGTACAGTTTTCGCACTTGGAACCTTAGTCGGGCTAAGCGTCATTTCCATGATAGGGGAAATTAAAAAGAGGCGGTTTGTCATGCTCGGAAGTCTGGGGACCATCGGTTTAGTTACAACATTATGGGGGTTATTTCCTAGTTTTTCTTTTGCTCTCGCCGCCGTATTCGCCACCGGAACGATAGGTCCCTTCTTCGGCTCCTTAAGCTCTTCACTCCATGGACGTCTGGTTCCGAGCAATCTGCAAGGAAGAGTCAACTCCATCCGTTTTTTAATCGGTGGCGGTTTACAGCCTTTTGGTGCTTTTGCCGGCGCCGCGATTGCTGAACTCTATGGTGTGCCTGCGCTTTTTGTCATCGCCGGCTTGCTTCCAATGCTCTGCGCCAGCGCAGCCTTGCTGCTCCCCGGACTCAAAACACTGGACGGTGACCTCTCCACACTTGAAGCCACTCATAAGCAGCCCGATGCCGGGGTTCCCCCGCACAAAGTTGTTGCTGAACGTTAAGTGAATCAAAAAAACAGGCGATACCGGATACCGGAACATCGCCTGTTTTTATAAGTTTTCACCTAGGAGCATCGCTACTAGGTATATTCTCTTTTCAGTGGCTTGTCACAGTGGCCTGATTCGTAGCCACTAGTTCCCCTCCCCCTTCCGGTAAAAACCGAAGCGGGAGGCGTTGAGCCTTTAGTTTGTGTTTGTGTGTTGGTGTTTTGGAATTCGCGCTGATAGCAGCGGAGAGAACGGACTGATTGTGGAAAAGCGGAGCGTCCGCCAGCGTAAAAAGCCCACAGCGCACAACGTCCAAAAGCTAACACCAAGAACCTAAGGCTCAATCAACCCATATTTCGTTTTTATCCGATCCAACTTCTCAATCATAGGATTAGCAATAAAAAACAAAAACACCACCGTCGAGATCGCATGCACCATATCAAACCAAAAACCTGAAATATAAGTGGTCATTAAAGCCGGCCATGAGAACTCTGAAGTGAACATCATCAGCGAGCCTATATTGATAATGCCTCCGTATACGAAAAACGTCGCTAAGCCTCCGAATATACACAGCGACAGCTTATTCTTTTTAAGCAGACCCTTCTTGAAGAAAATGCCCGCCAGGAAGCCAATGATGCCAAAACAAAACATTTGCCAAGGCGTCCAAGGCCCCTGCCCAAAGAAGAAATTCGAGACAAAGCCTGCAACAGCGCCAACCAGAAACCCTGCCTCCGCACCCAAGCTTACCCCTGCGATGATGACAATAGCAACCACTGGCTTAAACTGCGGCAACATAAAAAAGGCTGCGCGTCCCGCCACGGCAATGGCTGCTAACACCGCTATAACGATCAGCTCCCTCGCCTGCGGCTTCCGGTTCTCGAATACCATCGCAAAAGGAATCATCGTATAGATAACAATTAATAGACTGATAAAATAATACTTCCGATCATTTAGCACAAAGATGCCTAATAAAATCGTAGCTGGAATGACTATGAGGATTAGTAGTGCCGCTAATAAAGTTCGACGACTCAAACGACGATCCGTTATCTGCTTCTTTGACATAAATCAATCACACCCTCTATCGTTACTCCCTCATTCCATACATGACGCGCCATACGGTTGGCGGCCGTTGTATAGAAGCTGTTTCCCGCAAAAAACTTCTGTGCTTCATTCGTAGTGATGATACTTCCATCAAAAAACATGGCGCAGACCTCAGCGTATTTGGCACAAAATTCAACATCATGCGAGACCATTACAATAGTAACGCCTTCGGCATTGAGCTTTTGCAGGAATACGGCTAGCTTCTCTTTGAAGGGTCCATCCAGTCCTTTGGTCGGTTCATCCAACAGCAGAATCTTTGGTTTTAACAAAAGCACCTTCGCCAACGCTGCACGCTGTTGTTCTCCCCCACTGAGATCATACGGATGCATGGAGAGGAGATGTTCCAGTTCTGCGAACTTTACCACAGCTTCAACTCTGGCGGTTTTTTCTTCCTTCGTCAAAGAGAGCTGGGATAACATTTCATATAAATCTAGCTCGACTGTTTTTTTCACAAATAAGGTTTGCGGATTTTGCGGGAGGATGCCCAGATTGTTAGTAAACAACGCTTTGGCATTCATCTTCGCAGGGTTGTTCCCACCGATTAGAACTTTCCCTCTGTAAGGCTGAAGGATCCCGCTCATCAGCGACAGCGTTGATGTCTTCCCCGTCCCATTCCCGCCAACAATACAATAAAATTGCCCTTGCTTCACTTCAAACGACAAATCTTTAATGATATCCGGGCCATTTTTATCATATTTAAACCATACGTCCTTAAACTTTATGACTACAGGGCCGGCCTCTTTCGTGCTAGGCTGAGTTTCTGCCATCGTTGCAGGAGTCTTACCCTTTAGAAAAGCATCCAACCATTGGCGCCCTTCCTTCACAGTCACAGGCCACGCTAAGTCATGATCTACTCCTGCAACAATCTGCATCGGTGAGGGCATGGACAGAAACATCGGATGGTTCAGCTTACTTAAAGCCTCGCCCACCTTTTGCGGGGTATCATCGGCGATCACAACTCCCTCATTCAGCACAATCAACCGATCTGTAAGCGGAAGAACATCCTCTAGACGATGCTCGGTCATGATCACGGTTGTTCCCAGCTCACGATTTATTTTTTTGACCGTCTCCAGAAAATCGGAAGCCGCAATAGGATCTAGCTGGGAGGTAGGCTCATCGAGGATTAGAACCGAGGGATGCATAGCCATTATGGAGGCTAAGTTAAGCAGCTGCTTCTGGCCGCCTGATAACTCAGTCACACTTTTATGAAACCAGGTCTGGATCCCAAAAAAACTGGCCATTTCCGCCACACGCAGACGAATAGTAGAATGATCATACCCCAAACTCTCCAGCCCAAAGGCAAGCTCATGCCATACTTTATCTGTCACTATTTGATTGTCCGGACTTTGGAGTACATAACCAATTTCCGCTGCCTGCGTTCTTTGATCGATCTCCTCTACAGGTTGACCCTTATAATAAATTGCCCCTTGGCGATTGCCATGTGGGGTTAGAATTGTTTTCAGTTGTCTAAGCAGAGTGCTTTTGCCACAGCCTGACTTTCCACAAATAGTAATGAAGTCTCCACTTTCAATCGTTAGATTAATATTCGAAAGAGCCACTTGCTCTTGTTCAGGAAAAGTAAAGCTTAGTTCTTCGATTCGATAGATTTCCATTTCATTGCCTCCACCATATTGATGAGCACTGGGATCATACATAACGCAAAATAAGCGATATATATAAGAATACTAAAAGGCGTAATTGCGCTCGCTTTAATCGACGGATAGAATCTCATGGTGTTCTCACCCATCACTGCCCCTACGGCTACCAGCGCAATTAAGCCTGTCATGATCAAGAGGGCTACTTTGTCTCGGGCATCTAACCGAAAGATAGAAAAGCTTGTACGGCCCGGCAATCCATACCCTCTCGATCTCATGGAATCCGCTGTCTCAATCGCATTTTCCAAAGCCCAGGTGGTCATAATGGAGAGGATCGTAATGCCATTCCGCGCACGCGCGAGGAGATTTCCCTGTGAGACATCCCGGCCTATACATTTTTGAGCATTAGAAATCACCTTGATTTGCGCTAAATATCTAGGAACAAAACGAAGCACCATCGAAAAAATCAACGACAGTGCCGGCAGTATTTTTCCGAATATATAAATAAACTTATCCGAGGTCATCACGACGTTATAACAGGAGAACCAAATAATTACCGTCACAAACATAGACGCCGCTGCCACGCCATAAAGAATCGATTCCTTCGTAATAGGGTTCCCGTTGTTTAAATAGAACAAGATCGTTACCCCTTGGTGATTAAAAACAGGATTCATCACTGCCATAAATAGCAAAAAAGGAATCATGTAAAGCAGATTAAATCGGATGCCCTTTTTTCCTTTTAACATAATTGAGTAGGCTACAGCACTAATAAGGGCAATCACTTGAAATATAGGATGCATGAACACCATGCTAAACAGTAATACAACAACAAAATATAGAAAATTCACAAACGGATGAAAGGTAGAAAAGCTATCCTTCATTATTTCTGAGCTCCTCCTGTGGCTACATAACCACCCACATCTCGACCTAGATCACAAGTGTATACCCAATCAATGACATCGCCATCTTTGAGAACATAGCGGCTACTGCCGTAGTTAGGGAACCAGCCATTTACTTTGTACATCCATCCACTGAGCTCTCCAGCATCGAATTCATACAGATTATTTATACCTTCAATATAATTACTGTTATAGATCGGCGTCATACTGAATTCCATATGGATTTTATTCTTTTTCATTTCTCTTAGTAAAACATCAAACACAGACTCACCTTCATAAAAAGTTACCTTCTGCGCTTTATAAATGATACCATCTGCCGGCAATACTTCAAGCTTATCCTGATTAAAAATATCCATGTTATCTAAAATTGTTGCCGCTGAGACGGACAAGGTAGCCGTTAATTGCTTCTTCTTATCTACCGTTGCATCTTGCCATTCCACTGGTTTAGGTTTCCCGCTTGGCACTGGATCGGTAAGAAATTTATCCTTTTTCGGTTCCTGCTTGGTTTCTGTTGTCGCTACTTTTGAATCAGGTTTTGTTACGGGTTTTGCCGTCGCTTTCGTTTCCGGCACGGACGTTTTAGCCGCTTTCGGCGTTGCGGTCGGTTGCTTCGTTGCAGCAGGTTTTGTTGTTGCGACCGGTGTTACAACTTCTGTTTGTGCTGCAGTTCCTGTTGGTGTTACAGCTTCCGTTGGTGTTGCCGATTCATTTGGTTTTAGGGTTTCAATGGGCTTAGCTGTTTCACTTGGCGTAGCTGACGGTGTTATCTCTGTTGTCTCGGTAGCGATTGCCTCAGTGGGTTCAACATCATCATTTGTTGCGGAAGCAGTGTTCTCTGGCTCTATAACCTGTGTCTCAACGCTACTATTTGCGACCTTGTTTGGGCTCTTCTGGTAATCCCCGCCCCAAAAGAAGGCGATAGCCAATACACCTATGATTAGTATCGCGGTTAACCATTTCTTCTTGTTCATTTCTCTAGTCCCACCTTAAATAATAAGCAAGGGTATACACGCTACCCTTGCTTATCTCTCTAAATAAAATTCTATTTGACGTCAGTCATATCATAAAGACGTGTCTGGCCATTAACGAGCCGATCATAGGAAACCAGTGCATACATCGCCTGATCCGTAGCCATAAGATCTACTTCTCCTGGTTGCGCGCCTCCATTGCCTACTCCACCCTGCTTCACGTGATAAAAGCCACCTTCAGGTGCAGCAAAACTAAGCAATGCGTCTACTGCGGAATGTCCATTTTTAATAAATCTGGAATCCTTATGCGGGTCAATACCAAGGCCAGTTAAAGCTACAATCACCTGAGCGATGCTTTCGGAATTTGTAGATTCCCAGCTTGCAAAACCACCGTCTGCAGTCTGTGTTTTGGATAACCAAGCAATCCCCCGGTCCACAGCAGCTGTTACTTTGGCGTTGGTTTTGTAATAAGGCGTTAAGCCTTGAATGACCATCCCCGTGATATCTGGATCAGCCGCTGTAGCATTACTGCCTAGTGCCCATCCACCGCCGCTGATCTCTCTGCCCAAAATATAATCAATGAGCAGCTCTCTAGTCGTCTGCGTCTTTACATCCTTAACCACTGGAATGTCGTAATGATTACTGTCCAGTGCAATGAGAGCAAACACAGGTCCATTAATACCTTGCTTAATTACAGTATCAAAATCCGCGAGCGGTTCCAGTAGGTTATAACCCGCCACTTTATCAATATTTTTGTTGATTGAAGTTAATGCCAAAATAACTCTATCATATTCCGTATATTTTACGCTATGCAGCTTCCCAGCTTTTTCTTTAAGAGTTGCTTCTACATTCGCGTAGTACTTAGTGTAATAACTATCTGGAACCTTCACGCCTGAACGTGCCAGCCCGAACACTGTCCAGTCCCCGCCAACCGAGGAGATAACCGGGTTTGTTACTGTTTTTTGCAAAAAGGCAGCTGTGTTCTGAATGTAAGAACTAACTGCTGTATTCTGAATAGTTGGACTAACCACTTTGTTCCCACTCTTATAATCATGGGTTCTAGTAGCTACAACAGCCGCCATTTCTCTAGTTACAAGCTCTTTAGGTTTAAATTGATTATCATCACCTAACATCAAACCAGTCGCAACAACGGTCTCTACATCTGCTTTGGCCCATGCCGATACGGTGTTGATATCTTTAATCGCTGTTCCTGGCTTCGTCGCCGGGATGGCCAATGCTCTGACGATAATTGCTGCCATCTGCTCACGAGTAATCTTGTCATTTGGCTTAAATTCATTATTAAAGCCTGTGATTAGACCTGCCTTATGCGCAGCATTCACATATGGATAGAACCAATCACCTAGAGCGACATCCTTATAGGTAATACCTTTATCACTCTTAATATCAAGTTCTAATGCAGAAACGAGAATCTTAGTGAACTCCGCTCTTGTGATATAAGCTTTCGGATTCACCTGACCATTACTACCTTGGATATATCCTTTTACTGTAGCTGTTTCAATCGCTGAATAAGCCCAGGAAGAGATCTTATCAGCATCTGTATACAGTTGTTTAATATCATTTGTCTGGTTAGGATCCTTAGGAGTCACTGTTGGAGATGGACTCACATTTGGATCAACGCCGGCTTCCGGATTAGCTCCCCCACCAGGAGCAGGAGTAGCACCAGGCTTAGGCGTTGGGGTTGGAGTAGGGCTTGTAGTTGGTATCGGTGCATTTAGATCCACACCCAAATTCGTAGTATAACGCCACTGAATTCTTTCCCCGGCACTTAGTTTATATGAAGATGCACCATAATCAGGATAGACTCCATTCACATTATACATCCATCCACTGCCGCTGCCATGGTCAAATTCACCGTCGCCTGCGATCGATTCTACATACACACTTCCATATTTACCGCTCCAAGAATCTCGATATTCGATACCGCGGCTATCTAATGTTCTTTTTAGTACAGACCACACCGTGTCACCAGATTGTAGCTCTACCTGTACAGATGGAACAACATATCCCTTATTAATTGTAAGCTTATCCACGGACAGGGTTACATATGGTTTCGATGGAGTGGTTCCGCCACCATTGCTGCCGCCATTTCCTTCACCATTTCCGCTACCATTACCGTTACCCCCGTCGCCGCCAGGTGTTTGTACTGCACTGGAAGCATACGCAATGTAGTCAGTGAAGTGATTGGTTTTTACAATTAAGTCATTTCCACTATCATAGGCATACTCAGACTTACCGCTTGCAAAACCTAAGTCATCACTTGCAAATTTTTGAATGGCATGAGGGGTGCCATTTTGAATATAAGCAGCTTCTTTTCCTTTAAGGTCCTTAAAGGTTAACGTAATAAATTGACTGAATTCTACTCTTGCACTACTACCCATGGAAAATGCTTGAAGAATGTTATCAAGCTTCTTGTCCCCAGGAATAATCTGATTCACACTATCTTTTAGTGCAGATTCTGCACCGGTTAAAGCTGAAATCAGTTCAATCGCAGAGGCATCCCCACTTGTAACTTTTGCACCCTTAGGAATGACTACAGATACGTTACCTTTTATGGCCTCTATCTGAGGAAGGTCGCTGTTACTTGGTAAATTGACACTAACCTTCGATTGATTTTCTTCCGAAATAGCTACTGTGATTTCTTTGTTGCTATCTCCAGCGCTGATCGGAACGATATAATCATTAGCGTCATTTGGGATTTCAACTTTCGGGTTCTCCCCAGAAGGTAACGGAAGTTCTTTCGGACCCTCTGGTTGCCCAGGCCCCGGTTCTTCTGGTTGTTCCAGTTGCACATCATTCATATCAAAGAGACGGTTGCTATGATTGATCAGACGATCATAGGACACAAGTGCATACGTACCTTGGTCCGTTGCCATATTGTCTACTTTGCCTGTGAGGATATGCTTAAATCCACCCTCAGGTGCAGCAAAGCTAAGTAATGCATCAATAAGCGAATTTCCACTTTTAACAAATCTAGCGTCAGTGTGCGGATCTACGCCTACACCAGTTAAGGCTACAATTACCTGCGAGATACTTTCGCTGCTAGTGCTTCCCCAGCTTGTAAATCCGCCTTGATTGTTTTGGTTATCGGACAGCCATTGGATGGCCCGATCCACGGCGGCTTTTACATCATCACGGGATGCATAATAAGGTGCAAGAGCTTGCATCGCCATCGCAGTCATATCGACATCGGCTTTAGTTACGCCTAATGCCCAGCCACCAGCTTCTGCTGTACCTTTTTTAACCTCTTTATCTAAAATATACTGAACTAGTTTTTCTCTTGTGGTCTGTTCTGTAACTCCATCAACTACAGGAATCTCATAGTTATGGCTATCTAACGCGATCAGAGCAAAAATCGGACCATTATTGCCTTGCTTTTGGATATATTGATAATCAGCGAGTGCTTTTCTCAGATCATATCCCGCAACATTTGTGATATCTTTTCCGATAGAGGTAAGTCCTAATATTGCTCTGGAATTCTCTGTGCTTTTATTGGCGTCGAGTTTTCC
This sequence comes from Paenibacillus sp. FSL E2-0190, assembly GCF_037992965.1. Lineage (NCBI taxonomy): Bacteria > Bacillati > Bacillota > Bacilli > Caryophanales > Paenibacillaceae > Paenibacillus > Paenibacillus sp. FSL E2-0190. The sequence continues at coordinate 906,691 of NZ_CP150306.1, read as the reverse complement.
ATCCTCTTTAATGGTTGATGCTATTTTCGTAGCTACATTGTTGTAATAAAGATCGTAATAACCGTTAGGTACTGTATAGTTCGCCCGGGCCAGAGAAAGGATCGACCATTCTCCGCTGCCTGTTCCAAACGTTGGATTCTTTACAGTATTTAAAATATAAGCAAGGTTTTTATCTAACTGTTGTTTGACGGCAACTGTAGTTTCCAGTTTGTAAGTAACCTGATAAGTTACATTTGTTTTGTTTCCAGCTCCGTCAAGAGCCGTTACAGTAATTGCATTACTGCCTGAATTCAGAGTAGCTTTGTACTCCCCATTTGCAGGTGATAAAGTAACTCCATTCAGCTTCACTTCTGGAGTAATGTCACTATATACATTGTCTGTGACAGCTACTTTGAAGCTTATTTCTTTATTGGATACTTCCTGTTTATCTTGTATGCCACTTACTGTAATAACAGGGGGTTCTATGTCTAATGCATTATTAAGACCGACAAGCGCATGATCTACACTTATTTGAGAGCTTGCCATGTTTTCGAGCACGGAATAGGCTTCATAAACTGCCGATTGCACTACTGGTCTGTCCAAAATAGTTTCTTTATTAGGGGCACTGTTAATCTCGGCGATTTCCGCAGTTAAAGCATCCTTATTGGCAAGTTGAACTGGGATTTCCCCCCAGCCGCCAAGATCAGAACCATAGCCATAAGTGGTGAACTGAGTTCGAATGATGTCACCGTCTTGAGGCTTATAATCGGTCATCCCAAACGGAGGAAACACATTATTTACTGCATACATCCAACCCGACATGGAGGTGTAGTCAAACTGACTTAACCACTCTGAGTCTGCTTTAGTGCCGACTGTATTCCCATCGGCTGAAATCATATCTAAAATATATTGTGGAATATTGACTTCGCTTCTGCCACTATCTTTAACTTCTGATAAATAAAAACCACTATCTATATTTCCTAAATATCTATAATTCCCATCACCTAGCGCACGTGTTATTAAAGATGCGCCATTATCGCCTTCATAAATCGGAACTTTAATAGGTTCCTTAATATACCCTTGGCCTAAGGTGAATTTCTCCACGGATACAGATACATACCCTTTAAGGGTAGAGCTTGCTCCATCTGCTTGAGCCGGGATTACACTTGTAGAGAATGTCGTAATAAATACAGCTACAATAAGTAACCACGCTAAAAACTTATTTTTCTTCATTTTTCCATAACCCTTCCCTTCATACCTATGATAAAAAACAGAATAAACTTTCTCATAACCACAAAAAAACCACTCAACATAAACGTCAAGAGGTTAAGATAGTGAACCACAATAATAGCTGGCAAACACTATTCAAGCACCTCTCTATCGATCGTAGAGTTTGATGGTGTAACAGAAAAAGGCAGATATTCTGGCTCAAGTATCATCACCCTTGCTGCCTTCCCAGTTTCCCAGTGGCATTTTGCAAGGACTCCTCTTTCACAGCGGCGGGACCGCGCGGGATTCACACCCGCTTTCCATTTAACCAATCTATGATTGTACTTCCGCAACATTCATAGTTGGCACCTATTTCTAATTTTAAATTTTCATGCTTCATCATATCTAATATATATGCTTTTGTCATGTTATATTTCTTTTTTGTATAACGGGCAGCTAGAGATAATCCTATTGAATAACCAATTTCTACGAGTAGGGTTATTCAAATAATTTCTTTATCCAACTGTGGGGTAAATTAATTTAAATCACTAATTCTTATATGAATTTACCACAAATTAGTAAGGTACTCGCTAAGTGTATTCTATGTTAGGGTATATTCAGAAAGCGTTTACAAAATAAAACTGGAGGTGTTTGTGTTCATCTAACCACCGAGTACAGCGTCAAAGCCAGGTCCAAGCATCCTAAATTTATCTCACAAAGGAGAATTCAATGACTACGCGAATCCAGAAATCCTTCTTATCATTGACACTTGTCACCGCTCTTCTGCTCTCTCTGTTCTCATCCATGGCCGCAGCTGCAACTAAGGACGAGCAACAAGCTAAGGCAGCGCCAAAGAGTAAGATCCAATCCTATGTAGACGAAATGCAGCCCGGATGGAACCTTGGCAATACTTTAGATGCTACAGGTGAGGATGAAACCTCCTGGGGCAATCCACGTGTGACCCAAGATCTTATTAAAAAGATCGCCGCTCAAGGCTATAAAAGCATTCGGATTCCTGTGACCTGGGATACTCACATGGGTGCGGCACCAGACTATACCCTAGAAAAGGCCTACCTCGACCGTGTGGAAGAAGTTGTCGGCTGGGCACTGGACGCCAAGCTTTATGTCATGATTAATGTCCATCATGATTCCTGGCTATGGGTAAGCCATATGGAAGAAAAACACGATGAAACGCTGGCGCGTTATGATGCAGCCTGGACTCAAATTGCCGATCGCTTCAAGGACAAATCCGATAAGCTGATGTTCGAGAGCATAAATGAGCCTCGGTTCACCGATGGTGGAAGCACAGACGAAGCAAAAATGGAGCAAATGCTTACTGAACTTAATAACTCTTTCTATCAAATCGTGCGGAAATCCGGTGGGAAAAACGACCTCCGCCCACTTGTATTACCTTCATTAGAGTCTTCACCTACGCAAACAAGAATGGATCATCTCTATAAGACGATTACGGCTCTGAACGATCCAAATATTATTGCGACCGTTCACTTCTATGGCTTCTGGCCTTTTAGTGTGAACATTGCCGGCTACACCACGTTTGAAAAAGATACAAAAAACGATATCACTCAAACTTTTGATAACGTTTACAATACATTTGTAGCTAAAGGCATCCCTGTCATCGTCGGCGAATTTGGTTTATTAGGTTTCGATAAAGACACGGGTGTGATTGAACAGGGCGAGAAGCTTAAATTCTTTGAGTATCTGACTTATTATTTGAAAGAAAAGAAAATGACTTCCATGCTCTGGGATAACGGGCAGCATTTCAACCGTAAAACTTATAAGTGGTCTGATCCTGAACTCCACAATGTATTAATGTCTGGTCTGAAGGAGCGTTCCTCCAGCACCGAAAGCGATTTGGTCTACCTAAAAAAAGGTGCACAAATCAAAGATACCAAGGTTAAGCTGAACCTGAACGGAAATAAGCTAACCACCATTAGTGCCAACGGAAAGTATCTGACCAAAGGTAAAGATTACACCTTAAATGGTGAGGAGCTCATCCTCAAAGCCAGCCAACTTAAAAAGCTCACAGCTTCCCAAAAATACGGTGAAAATGCCGTGCTGACTCTGAAATTCAACAAGGGTGTTGCGTGGAGACTTAAGGTGATTGTGTATGACACAGCTAAATTAAGCGATGCAAAAGGCACGACTGAATCCTTTGCCATTCCGACCACCTTTAATGGTAACCAGCTTGCCACAATGGAAGCTGTATATACCGCTGGTGGCAATGCAGGTCCGCAGGACTGGACTCCATTTAAGGAATTCGGCAATACCTTCTCACCTTCTTATAACACTAAAGAAATCAAGCTGCTTCCCGCGTTCTTTAAAGATGTTAAAGACGGCGAGGTAATCCTGAAGTTCCACTTCTGGAATGGTGATATCATCACCTACAAGATCACGAAGAGCGGAACAAACGTTGTAGGAAAGTCCTCTTAACCCCCCGTCCTGTTAACAACACAAATAGGGGTGTCCTTCGCAGGAACATCCCTATTTGTATTGCACCGATCACATATAAACCTCGTCATACGAAATTATCATCAACCGATAAATTAAATAAACGCCAAGATAGGCTCCGGTAATAAGAAACATTGGATTTAAAAATATCGCATGGATCGAGGTCATAAATACAGCATGATCTCTTAATATTTCGTAAATTGCCAAGGCAGAAATATTTCCAAAGATAATCGTACTTAAGATCGAAACAACATTAAAAACCATACGCCACTTTATCGATTTCCCCTGTAACATCAGCATAACAATGGGAACAAGAATACTACCAAGTACGATTAGAAATTTCATCCAGCTCACCTCGGTAATTTTTTAATCGTCCAGTTCCACACTTTCGATTTGTCCGTCTGCATTTACCGTCCACTCGATTTCAACGCCATTGTTCAATCCGAGCTTGTCTTCATCTTCAATGACTATATGATCAGGAATCGTTAAGGTTTGCTCTTTACCGCCCTCCACTTGAACAGTAACCTGTTTACCCTTAACCGCAGTGATCCTTCCGTCATATTCAATCTGCTGCAAAACAATCTTTTGATTCGGATCTGTGATGGTGACCCGCTTGCCTCCGTCAGTTAGCAGCTCAACCTTTTTATGATAGTTATCTTTTAACGAAACCTCCTTGATAACTCTCTGAATGCTAACCCCCTCTGGAAGTTTCCCAGTATTTGAGCCGGGTGACGCAGATGTTAGGGGTTGTTCTGTTGCGTTATTCGTAGGTACAGGTGTAGTTGCTTCTGCAGAAGGTGCTGCGGTTTCTACTTGAGCTGTTGGAGTAGGCACTTGAGTCTCATCCGCTGCTTTAGTGCAACCACTTAGCAATACCGTACATGCACAAATACAACAAAGAATTGTAGCCCTGGTAAAACGTTGTGTTGTTCCTTTATTCGATATCATCTTTTACCCCCGCATTTTAATGTATTTTTTTCTCTATAGTGGACATAGTTTTACCTCTTATCTTCCTTTTATTCACCAGAATATGGCCATCTGAAAGCAACAGTTAGATAACAATTCATGAATATGTCAAAAAACCGCCCTGATTTAGATCAGTGGCGGTCTCCATGAAATGATGAGATAAATTAGATCCTATTAATTTACAATATGTGTGCCAGCCTGTTGGCTCATCGCAGCTTTCATATTTTCCGGATTGGTAATGATAACTCTGCGTCCCTCTTTTTTCAAAAAGCCAAGACTTGCTTCAATTTTAGGCTGCATACTGCCAGCAGGAAAATGACCCTGCTCCGCATATACCAACATTTCTGCCGCTGTAACTTCTTCAAGAGCCTTCTGCTCAGGCGTACCGAAATTCACACATACCTGAGGAACTCCTGTTGTAATGATAAGAGATTCTGCATCGATCTGTTCGGCCAGCAGACTTGTAGCAAAGTCTTTGTCAATGACTGCATCGATACCTTCGTAGGTATTATTTTCGGTTTTGATCACAGGAATCCCGCCTCCGCCAACAGCGATTACCACATAACCCGTCTCAATGAGTGATTTAATGACGTCTTTTTCAACGATATCAATCGGCTTAGGCGATGGAACAACACGGCGGTAACCTCGTCCTGAATCCTCAATGATGACCCAATCTGGCTTGGCACGCTTCATCTCCTCTGCTTGCTCAAGCGTGAAGAAGGAGCCCACTGGTTTCGAGGGAGACTGAAAATTCGGATCATTTTTGCTAACCTCGACCTGAGTAATGACTGTGGCAACCTTTTTGTCTAATCTGCGATGAATGAATTCATTTGTTAAGGCCTGCTGAATTAAATAGCCTATGCCCCCTTGCGTGCCCGCCACGCAATTGACCAGCGGAGTAACATCCATTCCAGTGACTTCCGAAGCCACCTCGCTTCGTCTCAGCTCGAATCCAACCTGTGGACCGTTGCCGTGAGTAACCACCACATCGTTGCCTGCTTGCACCAGATCAGCGATATTCACAGCAATTTCACGTACTGCCTCAGACTGATCCTCTATAGAATCGCGGCCATTGTCTTTCACCAATGAATTACCGCCAATGGCTACAACTATAAATTTACTCATTCCATTCCTCCTGACGGATCAGTTGATCCTCATTTATTAGCGTTTAAGGGCCAGCTGAAATTGTTCCTTCGCGGAGTGAAAATCCGGATTGGCAGGATTATAGCTGATAGCAATATCTATTTCTTGAATGGCCATTTCATGATCACCAAGTAAACCAAGTGACTGTGCCTTATGATGATGATATAAAGGATTGCTCGGATCGTTAGCAATTGCGTTCTCAATCGCCTCAACTGCCTCTTGATGCCGGCCAAGTGATCTCAAGCTGTTCGCCTTATGAAACGAGAAATCATACCGTTCAGGCTGCTGTTCCAGAAGCTGATCCATAACTTTAACCGCTTCCTCATGCCTGCCCAACTCTCTTAAATAATTGGATTTATGATAGCGGAAGAAGCTTTCGCCAGGATCGCGTTCTATCGCTTTGTCATACTCTGCTAACGCTTGCTCGGATCGCTTCATCATTCGGTAGGCATTTGCGGTATAGAAATAGAAATCAAGGTCATCCGGTTCGATAGTAAGTGCCTGTTGATAGGCTGCCAAAGCTTCCTCATATCTCCCGAGTTCCCCTAAGAAGTATCCTTTATAGTAATAGAAGTCTGAATTATTACTGTCCTCTTGCATTGCATGTTCCATAACCAAACTTGCTTTCAGGAAATCCTCTGCCCGAGCTAGCTCTTGAGCGCTTTGAATACTTGGATGAATCGTTAGCTTTTCTTGATTGAGAATACGGATGACCCTCTCCTGTCCCAGCTCTTCTGCATGCTGCAACGATGATTTGCCGTCACGATCCGGCAATTGAACATCCGCTCCAGCATCCACCAACAACTGAATAATATCAGAGTATAAACGGCCACCATTCCCGAGAATTACTGCCTCCAACAAGGCAGACCATCCCAGATTGTTCATATGGTTAACTGCAACGCCTGCTTCCAAGCATTTCTGAACAGTTCTTAGATACCCCTTCTCGCTGGAAGGAAGCAGTGTAGTTCCCCCAAAACGATTTACACTGGTTGTATCCGCACCTGCGGCAAGAGTTAAAGACAGAATCTCATGGAATCCATTGGCACCGGCACACAGGTAGGGTGATAACATAGTGATATCTCTTGCATTCACGTCACTGCCTGCTTCAATCAGCTTTTGAGCGAGAGGAATATGATTTTTTTGCGTTGCCGCCATCAGCGCAGTACGACCACTGGCATCCTTATGATGAACATCGACACCACGAGCTAAAAGCTGTTCTACGGCAGCTAAATCCCCGCGATCCGCTGCTTGAATTAAATCTTCTGACAGAGTTTGATTAGTCATGGCTCTAGCTCTCCTATTTCTTTTTATCAATTATTTATTCGGATTGCAGCTTGTTCGCTGGGTCACGAAGGTCTGAAAAATGCTTATAAACAAATAATCCTGCAACCATCAAATAGGCGTATACGAACGGCATAAGTGAAGCTTGAGCAAATCCAACAGTCGGCGCGTGAATGATCCCAAATAAAGATAGGCCAGACGCGATTACAGCAAAGACAGCAGCCCGCAGTGGTTTATTCAGGATAGAGAAAATAGTGATGGAGCCCCAAATCAAGCTGCTAAGCGGTGCACCATTTCCTAAATGCATCAGGCCGTTGTAATAAACCCCTTTACTTAATAAGAGATCAATCCCCACCTTAGAAGCCGAAGTTTCAGCCGCATTAAAAATGTTGTTCGCAAGCGTTAAAGCCCAGTTAGCAATCCATGGGAACAAGGTGATAAAGATAACGGGAACTTCATTTTTAGGTGTCTCTCGAACCACCTGATTCGCCGTAACGACCCCGACATAGACCAGAATCGGAACAATCGCCACAACAGGTATGATAGACAACAGCAGTGCCCCTATACCAAAGAGACAAATAATTAACATGGAGAAACCAGAAGCTATGGTATAACCAAGTCCAGCCCCAATAGATTTCCAGCCTGCATGACCAATGTACACAGTTACCGGGAACGGATTACCTGTAAAAGCACCAATACTTGAAGCAACCCCGTTCGTTAGCATGACGTTACGAGTGTTATAAGGATCTCCCGCAGCATGTGCGCTCTCAATATTTTCAAGGTCAAAAATATAATTCGCCAGTCCCAATGGAATTGCAGAAGCCAGGTATGGCAAGGCATGCGGAATCCCTTGAATTAAGCTGGTAATATGCACCTCAGGTGGATTAAACCCCAGTGTTGAAAGAGCCGTTGTGATCGCTTCTGGATTCTGCAAGCCGAATATCCAAGCCAGCGCGGTTCCTGCAATCAGCAGCAGGAATCCTGTAGGAATTTTTTTGAATATCGGCGATTTGCCAAACCAGTTAATAAAGATGATCACAAGTACAACAAAAGCAACCACTGGTGTTTCGAAGGATTGCAGCATCGGGTTCATGGCCAGCAATAACAATCCAAGTCCAGATAAACAAGATAAAAGTACGGTTCTTGGAATAACCTTACGCAGCACATCTCCCAGAAATGAGCCGACAATAAGGATCAAAGCTTCGAACAGGCACCATACGAGACCAATTTGCAGCGCAAATGATGCATCATTGGTTTCTCTAAATACGGGAATTAACACTAGAAAAGTTACCGTAAAAATCGATGGAGCACTAGGTCCTGAAGGTAATGCGGTTATATCCGTTCGGCCTGTTTTTTTGGCTAGCTGATATCCAAACCAGCCATAAGCAATACTTGCGATAAAAATCGCGAGTCCAAACGCAGGAACGACTCTGCCGTAAACCATACCTTCCGGAAATCCTACTACAAAAATTAACAATGAAATCATCGTAAGCAGATTGGTTAAATTGTTAGCAAGCAGCCCGAAAAACGCGGCCCAATCTCCCTTTTTCCAGAACATCTTCATAAATACTTGATCCATAATAAATCTCCCCCTAGATCGTTAGCGCTTACATACCAATGGCTTATGAAGCCCTCAGGCCCTTGAATAGGCCTGAAGGGCGGGTGGTTCTATGAATGCATGCTCTGGCTAAAAGCGAGAATGGCTTGCTCGAAACACTCGATTGGAGGATGAGTGATTCCGGCTCCAATCATTCCGATGCCTGGATCCTTATGGGCAATAGCCGTGTTGATCACTGGCATAATGCTGGTTTGACCCACTTTACGAATATCGATTCCAGTAGGAATTCCGCGGAAGTTCAACAAAGGAATCGTCACATTTGGATTCTCCGTCGTAGTAATTTCCTTCATTTTCACAGAATAGTTCATGGCATCATCTACGGTTCCCCCAACTAATGCTACAATCGCCGGCGCGGTTGCCATGGCGAAGCCACCTATACCATACGTTTCGGTAATCGCACTGTCACCGATATCGAGTCCCGAATCTTCCGGCTTATACCCTGCAAACATCGGTCCGACAACCTTTTGCGCAGGGCCGGTAAACCAGGTATTGCCTGGCATTCCACTGACACGAATACCGAATTCCACGCCATTGCGAGCCATCGTTGTTACGATGGTGCTATGCTCGATGCCATGGGCAGCATCAAGCGCACATTTACAAAGAGCCATCCAGGTTGGTCCGGAGAAATAATCACTCATTGCCACAAAATCGAACACTTCGATTTTCTGCTCATTAGTAAAATCCGTTCTCAGGATAAGCGGCGTTAATGCCTGAATCAAAAGAGTCGTTCCAGCGTTGTTGCGGTTATGGCATTCATCTCCCATATGGAGCGCCTGTGATAACATGAGCCGCAGATCAATGCCGTTCTCAGAGAACTTCATCGCCTCACGCAGCATCGGTCCAAGCACATCTCTCATCCAGATCAAACGGGCAACGACCGTTTCATCGTTTGCACCCATCCGCAAGATTTTCGACAGTTGCTCACTAAGGTTCGTATAAGCGATGTTGCCATACGTTTTATTCTCTACAATGTGCATGAACATAGAGGCTGAGGTTACCCCTGCCATGGACCCCACACAATTATGCTCGTGACAAGGGGAGAACGTAATCTCACCTGATGCCGCTAGTTCGGCAGCTTCATTCAGATCCTTCGCCAAGCCCTCAAAGACCAAAGCGCCGGTAACTGCACCTTTCATGGGACCACTCATCTTATCCCAGGTAATCGGAGGCCCTGCATGTAATATCGTAGTCTTAGTCATCCCTGGTACGACATTGATCGCTTGATCAAAACCAACCAATACCGGTTGTGAATTCACGATTCGCTCTACAGCCAGCTTGTTGGCAGCCTCAATCTTTGCAGCAATCCCCTCTTGCTCTAACGCATCCAGTGCGGCAATTAATTCGGGCTTACCTCCACCAGGTGGCTTCCATTCCAGATGGGTTACGTTGCCTTTTTGCTTCAGGATATCATCCTTGAACATTTCTAGGCCGACATTGATAACGTGAAGTTCACTCTTAAATAACTCATTGATTCTGCTCATGTTATACTCCCTTCTCTACAAAACCTCTGGCAAGAAGTCCTGCATTCGTATTACTGCTTGCATAGGTAACGCCCGCGGATACCAGCTTATCAAGCTGTTCTTGGACGAAAGGTGTATCCAGATCGGTTCCAAGTACATAGCCGACAATCTCCAAATGTCTGCCTTCTTGTTCCGCTGCTTGCTTAGCCTCAATAATTGCAGGCACCATAACACCTACTGGATCCTCATGCGATCCATAGCCTAATACAAAATCCATAATGATCACGCCCACCGCCGGGTCCTTTGCTTCCTGCTTGAATCTGGCAATCCGTGAAGAAGGATCAATCATCGGATGTGGTTTGCCGTTAGTGAACCCATCATCCCCAAAGTCAATAAACGTATGCGCTTGGCTGATATGGATATCACCCAGCTGATATTCCGGATCTTTTGGAATATTGCTATAGACATCGTCGTATTTCTCCATCGCTAGATACATTGCTTCATCACATAAAGTACCGCCGCAGAATAACCCACGAATATACTTCTGTTCTGGCTTCAGCTTGACCTTAATCTCCTCAATCAGCGGAAGGTTTAGCGGATGCTTGTCAATTTGACTCTCATCAATGCCGGATAGAATTACCGCCTTTAGCGCGGCCTCTTTGGTTGTTTTGGCAAAATGTCCACCTGCTTCCAGAACAGCTTCCTCCGTTCCTCCGATAAAGCAGACCACGACAGGCTTATGCATATTTTTGATTTCATTCAGCACTTTTTGTTCCACACTTTTGGCGGGTGGCTTGGAAATCAACACAATGACCTTAGTGGCTTCGTCTTCGTTAAGCGCTTTCATCGCATCAAGCATCATTACTCCGCCGACACGTTCACTTAGGTCTCTGCCGCCTGTGCCAATCAACTGTGAGATGCCTCCGCCAAAATCGTGAATCCGCACGCTGATTTCCTGACTTCCTGTGCCGGATGCACCCACGATGCCGATATTGCCTTTACGAACCTTATTGGCAAAACATAAGGCCATATTTCCAATGATCGCGGTTCCGCAATCCGGCCCCATCATCAGCAATCCACGCTCATGTGCTATTTTTTTTAATTCAATTTCGTCTTCTACGCTTACGTTGTCACTGAACATCATGACATGTAGATTATTCTCCAGCGCTTTTCTTGCTTCTCTGGCTGCAAACGCTCCGTTGACTGAAATCACTGCAAGATTAGCTGCTGTCATATTCTTCACTGCCGACTCAATTGTTGGATATTTAAGCTCTGTACCGCCAACTGCACTATCTTTTTTAATAAACAGCTCTTCGATTGCTTCAAAGGCAACTTCAGCCAGCTCAGGGGATGCTGCTTTGATTACGATCATCAGGTCACTATTCTTAGCTTCCTCTAGCTCAGGGGTTATCAGCCCTACATTCGCTAATACCTCTTTATTCATTTGAGTAGCCATTGCGATAAAAGCTTGTTCGACACCCTCTATTTGATTCGCTTTGGTCGACAACGACATGAGCGAGACGGAATCAAAGTATGTGTTTCTTTTAATTACTATTTTAGTCGACATATCTTACCTCCAACGTTGTTCTAGATTAAGATTCAAACCGCTAATGATCCCCAAGGCAATATCTGTTCCGGAAGAAGAACCTATATCCAGCACTGCCGATAAGCCAAGAAGCATATTTTCCTTACTCTCATACATGAGCGAATGCAGCATCTGACCCATTGACTCTCTCACCTGACCCCAAGCCGCTTTTTTCAGAGCCATATAGCTTATTTCATTCGTTAATTCAGCTGCATCGTTCACGACTTCCCTGCACCACGGCTGATATTTACTAATAGGACTCTGAGGCAGATGGATCGCAGCAAACAATCCAACTAAAAAATCATCTCCCGACGGAGTCAGCCCTGAGCCTAACCCCATTAGTCGAATTGCATAATGAGTAGCCTCTTCCATGCTGTCATTCGCCAAGGCATTGAGAAGACCTGAAGATCGCTCTTCCAGCAGCCGCATCGTTTCTCTCTCAAAGCTGCTAGAACCCGCAAACTGCTTCATACCGCCTGCTTTTCCATAGCTATTGATAAAAGCCCTTGCCGCAGCCAAATTATCTCTTAGCGTCTTTACTTCTATTGGAAAAATAGATAAAGAGCTCTGCCAAACTGTCAGTTCCTTGATCGATATTGAAAGCTTAGTGCCAATATATAATTGATCATTCTCCGCAAAAACTTCATCTCCCACAACCAGTCCAAGATCCGAAAAACTACTAACCTCTGTGATCAAAGTATTAGGCGCATTATCTATCCTACTGCTCGCAATGGTATATAATTCATCAGTTGCCTTGCACCTTACATTTATCGTCCGCTCAAATATGCTGTGTACATTTCCGAAAAATCTTGATTCTCGAATCCGATGAAAGAACGCGCTATCACTGGATATCCCAGCTTTTAAATAAGAGGTACACTTGCTCTGAGAATGCTCCGTTTGATCGCCCCCTTGAGAAGGAAGTAGATAATGGTTTGGTCACTTACTGTCAGGTTATCCTATATAGAAAGCGTTCTCATAAAAAAACCGTAACGGTTGATGATGAATGATAGAAGATGTTACACTCAGTTCATAAAATTCCAAGAATGATGAAGATTGAGCTGCTTTCTGTGTGAAAAAGGATATTTTTGTGAAATATATCACAGTTTAACGGATAAACGTTACCTGACACCCTTATTGTAGTCCTCCGTACACTGGGGGTCATCATACAAGAACACTAAAAACAACAAGTAATCACTATGCACATTGCACAATGGGCGAAGATGAGAGGTGTGAATTGATGCTAACGATAAAAGATATCTTACAAATCAAATCCATCGAAGGCATAAAGATCGTTGCGGGGCATTCTGGCCTAAACAATCAAATCTCCGTAGTTAATATCATCGAGAATCCGGACGTATTTGACTGGCTGACCTCGAACGAGCTGCTTTTATCCACCGGATATATCTTCAAAGACAGCACGGAGCTGCAGAACAAATTCATTCATGAGCTGGTGGAGAATAACTGTGCAGGACTCTGCATCAAAATGAAGCGATATTTCGATGCTATCCCGCAGAATATGATCGAGCTTGCTGATAAGCATGGACTCCCGCTACTGGAGCTCCCTTTTGAATACACCTTGTCCAGAGTCATTGCGATCATTAACGAAAAGACCAACGCGGATTACGATGCTGTGAACCGACGCTCGCTCGACCTTCATAATGCGCTGTTCAAAATCGCACTCGAAGGAGGCGGTATTGAGCAAATATCGGCGGAATTGTCCGACACGATCCATAACCCTGTTCTTATATTAGATAGAGACTGGAACCTACTCTGCTATACAGATCATAAGGATAACCCATCTCCACTTCAGGAATTCCTGCCACTGGTGAAGAACAGGCCAGTTTTTCCACCAGAGTTCACGGTAGCTTTTCCAAAGTATATTACTGAAATCAAAAAATCCATCAAACGCACCTACTATTCTCAGGGACAGCCGTACAAGTGCTGCATTATGCCGGTTTCTGTATCCAGTAACGCTTACGCGTATATCGTCGTTCTGCAAACGGTACGCAAGCTGGTTGAATTTGACTACACCGCATTAGAGCATGTATCCACGATGCTTGCACTGGACCGGATCAAAGCCAAGGAAATCGAAGAGGTAAAGCATAAAATTAGGCAGGACTTCTTCGACGACTTATTAGCTGGCAATATTACTTCAACAGAAACACTGCATTCCCTATCTGCTATGCATGGGCTTAAAGTTAACTATGCGTATTACTGTACAGTTATCCATATTGAAGCTACACAGCTGGAAAACTACACGGACATGGTTTATAGAAAATACGAAATGGAGCATATGGTCAAAAAATGTGTCAATTTGATCTATGGCTTGTCCAGTAATGCAGGTGGAGAGCTAATCTGTTACTATCGCAATCAGCAAATCATCATCTTGATCGGAAAAAATGAAAATAAACCGCCAATTTCCGTAAGCGATACGAAAGCCTTTGCTCAAGAGGTGCTGCAGTTGCTGGCTCAGGAAATGACTAAAAATCATTTTCTCATCGGCATTGGCAGTCAGTATAAGACACTTGCTTCGCTCCATCGAAGCTTCTTCGAGGCCCAAGAAGCTATGCGGCTCATGCAGCGGTTTAATAAAGACAGCCGGAGCATTGCTCACTTCGAGGATTATTCTGTCTATCATTTTTTGGATTCCAATATTAAGCCTACGGAAATGGAGACATTCTTTAACAAAGTTCTGGGAGGCATCCATGAACATGACCAGACGATGAACACGAGATTCATGTCTACCTTGGAGTATTATTTTATGTACAATCAGAATGTAACCGAAGCCGCCAAAGCGATGTTTATTCACCGCAACACCTTTATTTACCGGATTGATAAAATCAAAGATTTGCTAAATATAGATCTGAAAAACTCAGATGAGCTATTCGAGATTCAACTGGCACTTAACCTCTATCGATTGCTGCAAAGGGGTTAAAATAACGAAGGGTATTCCCGGCAACCATTACTCTAGTTGCACTGGAATACCCTTTTTTCATAACGTCATAGCCCGTCCATATCTTGCTAAATATTCTTCCTTCTCCTTATAATCCGGCATTAGGCTTCCAACCCGTCGCCAAAAGGAGCGATCATGGTTCATATGCAGCAAATGACATAACTCATGGATGATCACATAATCGATAACCTCCACGGGAGCCATGGCCAGACGATAGTTAAAGGTTAGCTTTTTATCGGAGCTGCAGCTTCCCCATTTGGTCCTGGACTCTACAATCTCGATACTCTTAGGTTTTACTCTAAGCTGCGTCTGGTACCTAGTGATCCGCTCTCCTATAAGCTTCTTGCAGCTAGAGAAATAGAACTTTTTCAGCTTTAACTGAAGTTGTTCTTCACTTAGCTCCGCTGTCTCTATAAGCTCATGCAGAGAATAATATTTGCCTAGATACAGGAACTTTCCTTCATCTTCGTACGCTCTGATCATCTTTGGCGTTTCACGAGCCGCTTCGAGACTTTGCAGCTTCTCCACAATCATTTTTCCATTACGCTCAACCACACTTTTAATCGTCTCTTCAGATGTTTTCTTAGGTACCTTGAGTGTTATGCGCCCTGACGAATCTATATGAATGGAGATTTTTTTCCCGTTTCCATATTGAACATTAAACTCGATCACCTGATTGTCGTAATCAATCTTCATACCCACCATCGTTTCTATAAGATTATTCGCAATAAAAAAGAAGAACGCACCTAGGCGTTCTCCTATTTTAACACGATTCCTCAATACACCGGATATCCCGCTACAAACATTGCCAAGTACAGTATACTACCCACAACAGATATAACAGTGAGTGCAACATCCTTCGGCTTTTCATTAGTGAGCGCAACGGCAGCAAAAGCTAGCGGAAATGCAACAAGCAAATAACGCGGGGCTGACAGCAGCCAGGTAGCTCCCACTACGAAAGCAAAATACACGATAAAATAAGCAGTGTAGGATGGCCGTAGTTTTCTTGCTCCCATAAACATGATAATTAGTGCTGAGAATATAGCGATTAAATTAGGCAGCCACATGCCGAGAAAAGAACGGCTATCTCCACTTTTAAAGGTGCCCACCGCATATTCCATCTGATATCTTACGGTATCGAAAAAGAGATAGAACTTCTGTGACCAATGCTCCCTCTGGTAAATACTGAACTGAAAAGCATTTCCCGTAACATAGTAGTTGATGTAAAGATAAGCCAGTAAACCCATCGATATGATAGCAAGACAGCCAATGGCGGTGGTCAGTTTATGTATAAACGCTTTTTTATCTAGTAATTTATAATTCCCGATAAGTTCCCGTGCAAATTCAATCGCAACCGGTACAATCAACAGCACCCCTGGAGAACGCGTATACGCTGCAAGTGCACCGCATAAACATCCGATGAGCCATTCTTTTTTTCTCACAAAATATAAACACAACAGCGATAAGGCCAGAAATAGAGATTCGGTCATAGGAATAAAGAAAAAGAACGCAGCCGGAAATATAAAAATATACTTTACTAATCGCATAGCACTCTTTCGATGCATGTCTAGTGCGGCAAGCTCATAGGCGACCAAGGCAGCAACAAGCGAGCAAATATTAGAAACGATGAATCCAGCGACGAGATAATTCCCTACGAATACCTGAACTACTTTAATTAGATTTGGAAAAAAAGGAAAAAATACAATATGGTATTTCGGATCTCCCTCCGTCACATACCAATTCTCCGCGATGCCCAAATAATGTGAAGCGTCGATTCCTGATATATGCCAGGTCTCAGCTATTTTGTTAAACAAACCACCGGAATAGCCATTCTGTATGATCAAAAATATATAACCGATAATCATAAGCAAAATTCGACTAGCCACTACCCAGCCGATAATATATAGCCAAGCCTGCTTTCTGTCCCGTATTTTATTTTCCAGAGTTACTTCAGGTGCTGGATTTGTCAGAACAAAATCTGTCAAAACAGGTATAGTGCGGAGTCCCATTAATACAAAAAGTACGAAACAGGCCACGGAAGCAAGGGTACCCATCATAGACCAACTAGTGGTCGAGTTTACCCAGAAAATAGCCGTCACCATCATAATGAACATGAAGATGAAGGAAATGATTTTGTCGTGCTTTTTCATTTGAACCTCCAAAGATAAATTCTTACAATAATCTAGTTAAAAAAGGAAAATATTACGCATAGAAATATAATAGTCTCTGGAAATTTTTTTGTAAATCATTTCTTAGATCATCATAGATTCTAAAAAAAGCCTATGCACTGAAATGCATAGACTGTATGTATAGCCCTATTTTAACAACTCTAACACGCCTTGAGGCTGTTGATTAGCTTGAGCCAACATCGCTTGCGATGCTTGAGATAAGACATTGTATTTGGTAAGCTTCATCATTTCCTTTGCCATATCCGCATCTCTTATTCGTGATTCAGCTGCTGTTAAGTTTACTTCGTAATTGGTTAGGTTATTATGGATATGTTCTAATGCATTTTGATACGCGCCGTACATTGAACGCCTGGATGAAACGGTATTTATAGCTTTGTCTATTTTCGAAATCGCTAATTCGGCACCTTGTCTAGTTGAAAGATCTATATCCGCAATTCCCAGAGCAGTAGTTCTAGCATCTGTTAATTTAACAGCGAAGTTATTCCCAGAGTTTGCTCCCACCTGAAGATTTACTGTTTTGTAATCATATGTGGTACCAGGGTTTGATCCGTAAGATACATTGAAATTGGTTATCCCAGTTGTAGTTGAAAAAGTGTAACTTCCGTCATCATTACTAATAATGTTATTTAGTCTATCCGTAGAGCCCCCACCATTTAGATTAACATTAGCCAATTCATTACCCTGTGGATCAAAGATGGAAAGACGATAATTATTATCTACTATTCCTCCAACGATGTAATTCCCATCTTTCATTTCTGTAATGCTTGTAAGTTGACTGGAGTTGGAAGTTTCATTTGAGATATTCTTCTCCCACAATACGTTTCCACTACTGTCTAGTTTATAGATTAATCCACTAGTTTTAGTAGAGTCGTTATAAGAACCAACAATTATGGCCCCTCCATCACTGGTTGCGATGGCCCGGTAACCTTCATCATCCCCAGCAGCACCGACTCGTGTGTCCCATAACGGATTTAAGTTACTATCATATTTCACAACCCAGCTTGACTTATCGGTATAAGAACCGTTTAGTTGGAGACTTGATGAACCAATAGCCAAATAACCGCCGTCAGCAGTTTCAATAATAGAATTAAATTCTTCGCTTCCATAGCCAACAGGATTGGATTGTGAAGAACCCACTATCGAGGTGGATTGTTGCACACCACTACTATTAAATTTAGCCATAAGGCCATCCCAATTTTGAATACCGGAACCCGTCCCTGCCACAATAAAGGAACCGTCACTAGTCTCAATTACTTCATTCCCCATAATGGAGTAGACACCAGATACCCCTGTACTCCACTGCTCATTCAAATTCGCATCCCATTTAATTATATTTATCCTTTGATCGGAAATTGCCCCTGCTGAGAAATCATTTCCTAATAAAATATAACCACCATCACTAGATTCCTTAATACTATACACATCCATATTAGGAATTGCTTGTGACCAAACCAGATTACCCATACTATCTAATTTGAAGGGATTATTACCGGGAATTCTTATTCCGACGTAACCTCCATCTGAAGTCTTAGATAAATCTCTGGCAGGTATGTTAGCGGTCCAGTTCGTACTTATATTGCCCTGTACTGGGGTAATATTCGTGTTTACTTCGAGGTCATTATTCAATAAATGAATTCCATTAAATTGAGTGTTATTAGCAATATCATTTATCCCAAGCTTTATCTGCTCAACTTCTTTTTGAATCAATGTTCGATCAAAATTTGTTAAGGTATCATTTGAAGCCTGTATTGCAAGCTCCCGTAATCTTAGCAGATTAGGATCTTGTATAGTTCCAAGTCCACTCTCAGCAGTCTGAATTAGTGAAATACCATCCTGTGTATTCCTTGCTGCCTGAGACAATCCACGAATCTGTGCTCTCATTTTCTCAGAAATTGCTAATCCTGCAGCATCATCTGCCGCTATATTTATCCGAAGTCCAGAAGATAACCTCTCTAGTGAACTTGTAATAGATTTATTATTTTTATTTAATCTGTTCAAACTATTTAAAGACGTGATGTTGTGACCGATTCGCATTTAATCACCTTTCAATTGTTAGTATCTTCTATATCGGATAGTCCTTAGTAATTTTTTAGGTCAAATTACCCGTGTCTTAAGGCCTCGCCTTAAATTCCCACCGTCCCCCGCTGAAAAGTTGAATATTCACATACAAAAACGGCGATCTATCACCGGTTAAGCACCGACAACAGATCACCGCTAAAATTCTGACTAGATCATTATCATTCAAACGGATAAATCCAGAAATGTTCTGTTCCAAAACGAGCTTGGATCTCTTTATCATTTAAAGGTTTGCTGCCCAACAGCTCAGCAGCTTGGAATTGGGAACGATGCGCCTGAATGGACGCCATCTTGTGCTTGAGGAAATCTCTCACATCATTGATAACCTTTGGCTCCCCAATCTCTACAATATTATTAGCAAAAGCTATACAGTGAACAGGAGGTCTTTCTTCCTTCGGAAGTCTTGCAACGGTTCGGATCACTGCGGCTCCAGTAGCATCGTGATCAGGATGAACGCTGTACCCAGGATAGAAAGTGATGATCAGCGAAGGTTTAAGCTCTTTCAAGAGCGCATCAATCTGCCCATCGAGCAAGACTTGATCTTCGAATTCTATCGTCTTGTCGTGAAAACCAAGCATTCTTAAATCCTGTATGCCAATAGCCTCGCAGGATTCCTCCAGCTCCTTCTTACGTATTTCCGGGAGGGTTACCCGATTCGCAAAGGGCGGGATGCCCATATTTCGGCCCATTTCTCCAAGCGTTAGGCATGCGTAGGTAACTTGGGTCCCATTTTGTATATGTTTGGCAAGGGTACCTGATATACCGAAGGCCTCATCATCCGGATGTGGCAAAATAACAAGAATATGTTTTTCCACAGAACTCTTCATCTCCTCTTCCATTAGAACGGCTCTCGGCTTAATTGTAACGATACGATCAGTTTGCCTTGAGCATCATGTCCAGCCATAATCAATCTGCCTGTCTCACTCTCTTCATAGTGAGTTAGCCCTTCCGAGTAAACCCAGCCCTGCGACATTTTTAAGCCGACCCGATAAGGACCGTTGCCGGAAATCGAACCATGGGAATATCGAATAACAGCATTGGTAATAAAAGTAGCGGCTGGATGCTTCGAACTATCTAAATGGGCAGCGTAGGCTCCCGTTGTCATCTCAAGATGGATATACAGATCCTGATCTTTAAGCAGGTCGATCCTATCTTGTACTTCTGATTGATTGATTAGCTGCAATGTTGCGCCTCCGTCTCTGACTGAATATATACATACAAAAAATAAGATCCATACCTTATAGAAGGACGGATCTGTTATATGATAAGCGGGTCCGTATTTCTTTTCAAAGTATAACGTGCAATGCTATGTAATTCAATGGATAGAGCGATCCCCTCCAAGTGAACAGTAATGGACTGGCTTTTTACTGTTCACCTGAAGGGGATAATATCACTGAGAGGTTATGCTGTTTATATTAGATCACAAACTGATCTAACATCTTTATGATGACTTCACGCTTTACAGGCTTGCTGATATACTCGTCCATTCCGGCAGCTAGACAATTTTCACGGTCACCCTTCAAAGCATTAGCCGTGACCGCGATGATGGGCGGACATTTCTCTTGATGCTCATCTCTTAACATCTTCATAGCCTCTATACCGTTCATAATGGGCATGTGAAGATCCAATAAAATAAGATCAAAGGGTTCTTTCCGTGCTGCTTCAACCGCATCTATGCCGTTTGTGACGGCGATAACACTGTGACCCATTTTTTCGAGTATTTTGGTCAGCACTAGCGCATTGATAGAGTTGTCTTCAGCAAGTAAAATTCTTGCCTCACGTGCGGTATGAAGCTTGTTAATGTTAGCCTCTTGGCTAGGAATTACCACTGATTTCTTGGGCCTGATTGTGAAGGTAACCGACGTACCGCTCTTGCCGTCACTCTCCGCATAGATCTCACCACCCATCATTTCGACAATTCTGCGGCTGATGGCAAGGCCAAGACCCGTGCCTTCATGTCTCCGCATCATAAAGCTATCCACCTGCTCAAACGGTTCAAAAATATCAGTAAGTCGATCAGGATCAATTCCAATGCCAGTATCGGTTACCGTAAAGGCCAGCAGGAAGGGATCATCCTTTACAAGCCTCACTTTTACCGATATGCTGCCCGCGGGTGTGAATTTCACAGCATTCCCTAGCAGGTTCAAGAACACCTGCTTCAAGCGTTCCTCGTCACCGTAAATAAAGTCAGGAACGTCATGATTTATGATGCTGGTGAGCTCCAGATGTTTTTGTTCAGCTTTTATTGCAATAACAGAAAAGCTGTCCTTGAGGCAAGTTCGCAGATCGAATGTATCCTCTTGTAGCTCGCTGCGGCCTGCCTCAATTTTTGAAAGATCAAGAATATCATTGATTATATTGAGCAGGATTCCTCCGCTTTTGCGAATGATTTCTACATATTCACGTTGTTCTTCATTAAGCTCTGTTTCAAGCAGAATATCAGTCATGCCGATCACCCCGTTCATGGGAGTGCGAATTTCATGACTCATCATAGCCAGGAACTCACTTTTAGCTCTATTCGTGGATTCTGCGGCTTCCTTAGCTAGCGACAATTGCCTTTGCTCGGAAATGTCCTTGCATATAAGGTAAAATCCGATATTATGATTGTTCACATAAATGGGTGCAATGCTGGTGAGCACTTCAACGACTTCGCTGTCCTTAGTGACAAGCTTATTGATATACTGCTCAACTGTATTATCGTAAAGGGCTCTTTCCAGAATGCGCTGGACATTCTCTTCTCCAATCAGACTCGCAAGCTTCATCCCGATCAACTCGGACTCGATGGCATAGCCCGTTATCTTTTCCGCCATACTATTGGTGTTAATGATTCGACCGTCAAGGTCAAAAGAAATGACGGCGTCATGGTTATATTTTTTAAGCGACGTATACCGTTCAACAGACTCCTGAAGGCGTTGCTCGGATTCCTTTTGCTTTGTAATGTTAACGATTTGGCAAATGAAGTATGCTGGCTGGTTCGACTCGTCGCTGAATAGGTGGAGCGTGAGCTGTCCCCAAATATAATCTCCATTTTTTGTGATAAACTGCTTTTCCATCTGCACTTCTGTTTCCTCACCCAAAACTGCTTTTAAATCATGAAGGTTGCCGAAATCCTCGGGGTGAGAAAGGTCTTCTAACCGCATACCCTCAAACTCTTCAGTGGAATAACCAAAAGTCTGCTCAAAGGCCGGGTTTACGGTCAGAATCAAACCATTTGGCGATAAAAGGGCGATCCCAAAGGAGGCGTGATTAATCACCTGTTGGTTGAATTGTTCCTGGTTTAGATTTACGCGATGCATAGCGACCTCCATGGATGATGTGATTTTTGCGTGAAAAAATAGACCTTCTATTTAGAAGGTCCTATTTATAGCTTATAGTCTAATTTACCCACTTTGTTATTAATTGAATCCGTTAATTTAACGGGATCGAATAGAACACTCTGGATCCCTTATTGTTCGTATACCAAATGATTTTGTCCCCACTAATAATAGGACTGCACTCTGATAAGGCAAAATGCTTGATCGTTTGGATGTCGCTAGTAGCTTTTCCCGCTCCATCTATAAGAACATATTTCAGATCACCCGGATGATTCTCTTTATCAAACTCCTGCCACAGCACCATCATTTTATCGTCTGTGATTTTTACTAGTTTAGGGATGGATGCGATCAGGTTCGTGCCTACATATTTAGCCAAGGTAATGTGATTCACCGAAGTACTGCTCAGGTTGGACTTGGGCAACACACTAAGTATGACATCCCTTTGGTCCGTTTCTAAACCCACCATCTCAAAAGATGTATACTCTTTGACTAGGGAATGATCTACCGAATTCATAGCGACTATATAGTTCGCCGGGGACATCTCAAATCCGCCTATAGAAACACCCGTCGCGTTCGCTCCGATTTTGCCGGGAATATTAAATAAATCCACTTCGTTATAACTGGCTCCGTCTCCTTTATTCAGAACAATCGAACGGGGATAAGCGTCGCCATGATCGACTAGAACATGCGCAGTACCATCAAACAATACATATTGGTCAAAAGAGTGACTGACATGATTCTTCTGGAATCTTCCCAAATCATTGGTCACGGTCATGGTTTTAGTATTTACAATAATGGTAAGCTGGGATTGATGATTTAATTTATCTTCTGTCGTGTATCGTGTACGTGAAGTGTGAAATACAAGCGTATCTCCAGCTTCAGCCATCCTGCCGGAGCCTGAATCAAAAGGGCTAACGGTATAGCTCTCCCCACCCTTTATGGAGACACTGTCTACTCTATTGAAGCTTTTATCATAACGGACAATACGAATGACTTCCTTGCTATCATTCTCTTCGCGGTTCTCTTGGCCAAAAGCAATATAGTTATACTTCTCCCCACTAAAGAATCCACCAAACACCGGAAGCTCAAAAGGAATGCTCTTATTGCCTGTTAGTTCGTACTTCTCATTGTACGTTTCAATCGTAAACTCTTTGTTCGCCTCAATAACACTTACAGTCCCATCCTTATTATTCACAAGATAAGAAGAGGCCGTACTTTTCCATCTAGGAAAATAAGAAGATTCCGCATTACTCTCAGCTACAGCCGCCGTCTTTACCCGGTAAGCATGATCTGGGATTTTGGAGAATAACGATATGCGATCAGACTGAACGTCAAATTCAATATCGAACGGAATTTTACCCGCCAAATCTCTCAACTGGAAATAATTGTTATCATCAATATTGTACGCCGTAATAGACTGCAACTGTCCATTGACCAGCACCTTAGAATTTGAAAGCGTAGCTGCATAATTTCTATTGCGGCTATAATAGTTACTTGTTGTTTTCTTTTCGGGCGTATAAGCTTGTCCAGTTATGATCTCAATCGCATTGTTCGCTTTATTCCAAGTGATATCAAACTGGCTGCTCGTTCCCGAGAAATACTCTGCCAAATCGCGTAGTCTGAAATAATTGTTATTCGATATATTGAACCCATTCAGGTTCCGCTGTTCTCCATCAAAATATGTACTGCTCTCGGTTACCTTAGCCTTCACCGTATTGCTCGCAAAGGTTGTAGTGCCGAGTGCTGGTGTAACCAGTAATAACATCAGCAATATACTAAAAATCCTCTTCATCCGTCTTTCCTCCATTAGATATAATCATTAGCTATTATATTTATCGGTAATTTGCTGTGCCGCCTTAATTTTGAAATGAACGTAAAAAGCACAATCTGCACAGTCTCGCGATCTGCGTTCTATCGTTTGGTTGGGACAACCCGTCTCTCAAGAAAAAAGCCGGCCAAACTCAGGACAATACACCTGAAATTTAGTCGGCTGAATATTAAACTTAGTTTGTTTTAGAAGCAGGAAGCTTTTTTAATGTAATCTTTCATCAAACATGAGTTGGATTTGAATACCAAAGGGATCTTCAATGATACCGTAGGCTTTACTAAACACATTGCTAGATAACGGAGCAATAATTTTCACGCGCTCGTCTGTGATTAAGCTTTTATAAAAACCTTCAATCCCCTCTAAGTCAGCACTTTGAATACATAATGAAGTGTTATTGCCCACTGTATATTTCTCATTCGTATTCATTGTATCTTCTGCTATCATTATTTTTGTTTTTCCGATTAACAGGACAGAGTGAGTAATATAATCCTTATTTTCATCCGTAAGCTGTATGGAGCTGTCACGCTCTGCTAGTTGTTGATAGGTAACACGTAACAATTCATCTGCATCAAAATGCTTCTTGTAAAATTCTATAGCTTCCTTAGCTCTTCCATTCATCGATAAAAAAATAGCTACTTCTAGGGTTGTACTCATAGTATAAATCTCTCCTTTTTATATATTTGATATCTGGCCTTAAACTTATTATCCTATATAAAGGCATCAAAACATGACACCTTTATAAGGAGTTTTATATATGAAAAAATCAGAACGGTTAAATGACATGATGAGGTACTTAAACAATCGAGAATTCTTTAATTTAAGTGATCTCATGGATAAATACGCTATTTCAAAAAGTACAGCTCTACGCGATATTAGTTCATTAGAACAATTAGGTATGCCTATTTTCGCGGAACATGGAAGACACGGACGTTATGGACTTTTAAAAAACAGATTGTTATCCCCTATTATTTTCACGATAGATGAAGTCTATGCGCTGTATTTTGCCATGCTGACATTAGAATCTTATCAATCTACACCCTTTCATTTAAGTGTTAACAAGCTAAACGAAAAGTTTGAGCACTGTCTATCGAGTACACAAATCAACCAGATTCACAAAATGAAAAAGGTCCTGCAATTCGAAATGTATCAGCATAAGCATGTCAGCCGTTTTTTAGATAAAATCCTAGCAAGTATTCTAAATGAGAGTGCCTGTAACATTGAATATACAAAAGAAAACCAAACAAAACGCTACCCTGTTCAATTCTTTAGGATTTCCGCTAAGTTTGGTCAATGGTATGCCACTGGAATAGAGCTTACGACGAATACATATAGAGTTTTTAGATGTGATCGAATAACCTTCATTGAAGAAAAGGAAAACAAAACTCGTTATTCTATAGAAGAACTTCTTAGTCGTTCATTAGAAATCTATCAGTCTGCGAAAAGTATTGACTTTGAAGTTGGGATTGCGGAACAAGCAAAGGATATTTTTTATAAAGAACATTATCCTTCTATGGAAATAGAGGTGGGTCCGAAAACAGTCATTAAGGGATTCTATAATCCAGGTGAAGAGGATTTCTTGGCTAATTATTTTATGCGATATGGTCATGCTGTTACATCCGTGAAACCTGAAGCCTTAAAACAAATGATTCAGAATAGAATAGAGAATCTCTTACATCATTATCAAAAATTATAAATTGGAAAAAAAAGAGGGGTCTACGCCCCTCTTTTTTGTATGGATTAAGATTTTATTTTTCCGATGGATAGACTCACTCGATAATTCCCATGATTCAAAAGTTGAGCCAGAAATGCCTCAAGCTCCTCATTAGAAGCAAAATGTCCGGTTAATACATAACATCCTTCTCCGCTAATTCGATGCACTTCGGTAATAGCATCCTCTGCCATCACGAACTTCTGAAATAAAGGATGATTGGCTGATTCCACAAAAAATGTAATAAAGGCTGTGATAGACAGACCTAGCTTTGCTTTATTAGTAACGATCGTATATTGCTCGATAACCCCCAAATCTTCTAAACGCCTAATGCGATTTCCGACCGCTTGGCCGGTCATATGTATCTTTTGGCCAATGTCCTTCCACTGAATTCTGGAGTTTTCTCTTAGTAATGCTAGTATCGCAAAATCGATATGATCAAAAATAAAAATCAATCCTTTCGTCATGAAAGCAAATGGACATATAGCGTTTCGCCAACTTATTCAGCATTTAAGCATGAATATCTATACTTAGTTATATCCTGATTCACTAGTTAGTAGCCATTGAAACAGTGATAACTAAAACACTTCAAAGGAGGCCCAAGAATGCTATTACAAGAAATTTTGGAGTATAACGATCAGTTCGTAGAAGACAAGGAGTATCTACCTTATGAGGGAACGAAATTCCCTAAAAAACGCATGATTGTCGTAACATGCATGGATGCTCGACTGATTGAGCTGCTGCCTAAAGCCCTAAACATACACAATGGGGATGCCAAAGTCATCAAAACAGCAGGTGGAACGATTACCCATGCATTTGGAAGCATCATGCGCAGTATCGTAACGGCTGTCTACGAACTGAATGCGGAAGAAATTTATATCATCGGTCACCACAATTGTGGCATGAGTCAAAGCAACCCTGAAGGAACACTTCAAAAAATAATGGATCGCGGAGTCGCGACACCAGAAATTCTTTCTTCACTTGAATATGCAGGTATCGATCTTCATAAATGGTTGTTCGGCTTTACGAATGTCGTAGATTCGATTAGAGGAAACATAGATCTGGTGCGTAATCATCCGCTCATTCCGAAAGAGGTAGCTGTTCATGGTCTGGTGATTGCACCAGACACTGGTAAACTCGATCTGATTGTAAATGGATATGAACAAGTAACAGGCCACGACAAGCACTAAGCGATACTCATTATACTAAACTAAAGGGAGCAATGAAATATGAATAGAAAAGAAGCGACACAACAGATATTGGACGCTAAATTTGCAAAAGGATTAACTTGGGGCGAAATCGCAAAGGTAAGCGAGCATTCAGAGAGCTGGGTTGTAACTGCACTGTTGGGTCAAGCAACAATGACACGTAATGAAGCAGATAAAATGGGGGAATTGCTTGAACTCGACGAACAAGTGGTTCAAGCGCTCGCACAAATCCCACACCGTGGTGATGTCATCGATATGCCGCCTACAGATCCAGGATTGTATCGCCTATACGAAATGCTGCTTGTATACGGTCCAACGATTAGAGAACTTGTTTTAGAGAAGCTTGGCGAAGGTATCATGAGCGCAATCGATTTCCAATTCGACGTACAAAAGCAAGAAGATCCGAACGGTGACCGCATCATTCTGACGATGAACGGAAAGTTTTTGCCATATCGCAAATGGTAATAGATTAATAAGCAAGCCACCTTTTAACGATTTCAAATCGAAAGGTGGCTTTCATTTTCCGTATAGATTGTAAAGTTAACAATAGTAAAGGTGAGTTGATATGGAGAATAAACGCGTTACTAATAGTCTCAGTACTGTACAATGGTTTATTTTTTTGCTAGCCAATGCAGTGGCTCTGCCCATTGTCATTGGAGGTATTTTTCAATTGTCGTTTGAACAAATTTCAACCTTAATGCAGCGGACGTTTTTCGTTGTAGGAATCAGTTCGTTTATTCAGGGGTGCTTCGGACATAAATACCCTATTGCAGATGGACCTGCGGGATCATGGGTAAGTATCTTTGTCATATTAGGCAACTTAGCCTTCATTCAAGGGCAAGATCAGATGCATACATTACAAATTCTAGAAGGAGGATTAATCGTAGCCGGTCTTCTTCTCTTCGTATTAGGAACTACAGGGCTAGTTTATAGGCTTCAATTTTTATTTACACCCTTAGTTTCAGGTTCATTTTTGTTCATTCTCTCCTTGCAATTAAGCGGTGTATTAGTCAAGGGCATGCTTGGATTACAGGGAACAAGCGCCGAACCAGATGTTATGGCAGCACTCATATCCTTTTTTATTTTTGGACTTGTTATTTTTCTCTCTATTAAAGGAAGAGGATGGATTAGTAGTTACGCCGTACTGATTGGAATCGGCTTGGGTTCGGGACTATTTGCAGCATTGGGGAAAGTGAGGCTAACATTTACAGCTTCAACTCCCGTCTTGAAGTTCCCTCAAATTTTTGCTTGGGGAGTACCTCAATTCGATCTAGGGATCGTGATTACCTCACTGTTGTTTACGTTTTTGTTAGTATCCAATACAATTTCTTCTATTTCCGCTGTAAAACAAGTAGTTCTGGTTGTACCGAAAGATGAAAAAACAGCATTAAGTCGAGGGATTTGGACGGGAGGGATCTCTCATATACTAGCCGCCCTATTCTCAACGATAGGCGTTGTTCCATTGCCAGCCTCGGCGGGCTTTATGAAATTAACGGGGCAAAAGCGAATTCGGCCATTTCTTATGGCCTGTCTGTTACTAACCGTTATCGCGCTTATGCCGTCCGTTGTCAATGTGCTAGCGTTACTTCCAGCGCCAGTAGCCAGTGCAGCACTTCTAGCTACTTTTGTACAAATCGTAGGGATTGCATTCCAATCCTTGTTGCGGGAACAGCTTGATCATCGCCGATTAACGATACTAGGAATAACGTTGTTGGTGAGCATCGGACTTATGTTTTTGCCTCCAGCGGTATTTCAGAGTCTTCCTTCCACACTTCGATATATTTGCAGTAATGGTCTGCTTGTCGGCACTATACTGGCCATGCTTTTAGAGCAATTGTGGAAGGGTGAAAAGAAAATAAGCCATTATCAAAAAATATAAAGCTAATCAAAAGGGGTGAAAAACATAGCTTGGAGAACTGCCTTAGCCTTTTTGAGGTTACGCGTATCCAGTTGGTTAAGCATGTCTACGATTTGACTCATTTCATCGTTTTTCATTGCCTCAAGAGATTCTCCAGTGTTTAATAGTTCTTCTTCAGCAACCGATTCCGAATGAACCCATGATGCTTCTAAAGTATCCCTGAACGCTTGGATCAGAAATAACAATTCATCTGTGTTATATCTCTGTAGAAACCGGTTTATCCCTTTATTCATCTGATGATGTAGAGCTTGGTGCAAAACGAATATTTCTTTACCCAGAGGTGTTGTAAGAAACAGCACTTCTTTTTTATTATCGGGAAGATACTCCGTGCGAATAATTTGCTGCTGCACTAATTTTCTAGTGATTTTGGACACGCTGCCTTTCGGAATTCCGAATTGCTTCGAAATGGTAGTGCCATTCACCGGCTCAAGCTGTCCAATCGCATCTATTACATGCAGCATCATGACTGTGGAGTCTTGGAGGAAATCAATGATAAGGGGGTTACTGCAGTTCTGAATCAACCATTCCTTCTCTTCATCATCCTCCGATTGAAATCGCTTTTGTAGTTGGGGAATCATCTCTATCATTTTTTTTATCAAAATATCCTTATTAGGTAAGTTCTCGAAAGAATGCGTCACTGTTAAGTCTCCTCGTAAATTCATCTTATGCACATTTTAACAAGACACAGATCATAAATAAAGTTTCCTAGAAATAATATTGACAACAAGGAAACTTAAAACGTATTATTGTTTCCATAGTTAATATTTTATTTCTGGGAAACAATAATACGAAAAGAAGGTATTTATATGAATGTCTTAATTATTTTTGATCATCCATACGGAGCAACAGCGTCCGAGAATGTCCCCCATCAGCGAAGCTATTCCGCAGCCTTATTAGCCTCCGTAATGCGAGGTCTCACCACCAAAGGCCATACGATTGATCTTATCGATCTGCATGCCGATGGATTTGATCCCGTCATGTCGCACGAAGAACTCACTGCTTGGCGGCAAAAGAGAACCCCCGACCCGCTAGTCGCCAATTATCAGCAGCGTCTTATAGCAGCGGATCATATTGTCTTCATTTTCCCTATATGGTGGGAAGCCATGCCCGCTCTTACCAAAGGTTTCCTTGATAAGGTATTCGCAAAAGGCATTGTCTACGAAGAAACTAAACCTGGGCGGCCCTTCAAATGCTTACTCCCGAATATTAAAGGAGTATCCCTGCTGACCGTAATGAACACGCCCGACTTCTTTTATCGTTGGATTTTTGGCAACCCCATCACCAAAATTCTATTTAGAGGCACCTTCCGCAAAATGGGAATACGGAAGAACCTCCGTTGGTATAATTATGCCGGGATGTCAGATCGCAGCTTAGAAGAGCGGGTGAAGCATCTTGATAAAACAGAACAACGGTTTGCACGACTGGACTAAACTAGACTAGATCAAATTACTCAAGCGCTGACTGATTCTGAGAACTGAATCTCTGGTTTCTTCATCTCCCTAAGCACCAGCAATCCAATGAATAAGGATACAACGCCGATAATCATCAACAGCGCCCCCAGCTCCTGACTGTAGGCTGTTAGCGCCCCATCCCGAAAAGCCATTCCACGTATGAGGCGATTAAGCCAGTTCATAGGTAATACCCATGCGGAAATTTGAAAAAACTCTGGAAAGGCAAGTGGACTCAGCTGGATTCCAGTAGCAAGAAACGACGGATACAACACGAAATTGGTTCGTAAATTAACTTTGGATACATCTTTGGCAGTATAACCAATCAACAGACCCATAAGCGACAAGGCAAAGGCATATACAAACAGTGGAATAATAAACAGATAAAGCGCTGCTTCAAAGCGCATTCCCCCCACCTGCTTTAATAAGCCATAATTTAGGAGCAGCGAAATAGTGGTCAAAACAGCGTAAGGTACACTGCGAACCCAAATCTGCCAAGGAGACTTCCCGTTTGCAAAGAGTTTCCCCTCCTGCCGCAACCGAGGGACAATTGAACCCGCTGCGCTTGTTGTAATCATCAGCACCACAATATTCACAAATCCAATGACCATAAAACCCACATAACTTGTGGTCGGGTTAAACAACATCCGCTGCTGGAGAGATAACGGAGAAGCAAGCCCTTTAGAGGTTTCGGCATCCATCCCCTTTTGGAGGAACCGGGTCATAGAAAGAGTCACATTTTCCGTCTGGATGACTTCCTGAATCGCAGTCCGGATGCTGGTTAACCCTGATGGCATTGTATTATCCATTAAGATGCCAATATTCGTTGATATCCCCTGCTGCTGATGTTGCCCCAACTCTTTGGGAAGCATGATGACCGCTACAGCCTGCTCATTTGCTAGTAACGTCTCTGGGTTCAGGCGGCTGGAGTACACATTTGTTACGTTCATATATGGAGAGGCATTTATCTTTGAGATCAGCTGTCGTGAATACGAACTGTGATCCTCATCAATGACAACAACATGCGATTCGCTGATTTGGTTCTTCGAGAACATTAAGCCAAAAAATAGGGCCGCAATAAGCGGACCTATAAAAATCAGGCGTAAATACTTACTGCCCGCCACGTACTTCCATTCGTCAATCAGTGACTTCATCGAGCTTCACCTCCGCTGTCATCCCCGGAAGCAAATCAGCATTCCCATCCATAGTTACACGGACAAGAAACATGCTTAAATCGGCTTGCCCTTTTTCACGTGACATACGTAAGCTCGCAAATTGAGGCGCGGCTGCGATAGATGTAATTACACCTGTCACCTCCGTTGGGTGCTCCAAATATGGAAAATGAACGCCAATACTTTGATTCACCTCTAGCTTTTGGATTTCACTTTCTTGTATGTAGAGATCTGTATAAAAGCTGTTTTTTTGCAAAACCGCCATTGGCATTCCTAGCTGGACTAGATCCCCCGGCTTTACAATAATCTTGTTGACTGATCCGTCCTCCGGCGCAACTACATCCGTTTCTCCTTCAGCAGATTTAACCTTAAACAGCACCTCTCCCTGTTTTATAGAATCACCTGCAGCCACACCGACCTCGACAATTGACCCTGGACTATTCTGATAAAATATTGTCTTCTGCTCCGCATCCAGAATCCCTTGTTTCCTGCTCTCAGCCTGACTGACTGCATCCTTTCCTTTTACAGCAAGAAGCGCCCCTCCAACAATCAGCACAATCGCAATTCCTATATATAGCCCTGCTTTTATCTTCATTTTCCACTCTCTTTCATCACCATTTTTTTAACTGCATTTTCAGCAGCCTCCATAATTACTTCTCCCAATGTGGGATGAGGGTGAATGGTCATCGCCAAGTCCTCCACAGTGGCTCCCATCTCAATAGCAAGAGCAAGCTCCGACACGAGTGTGGATGCCTCTACTCCAACGATTTGTGCACCCACTACGACTCCTGAATTCAGGTCCGCTACAAGCTTGACGAAACCTTCCGTCTCCCTCAAGGCCAAGGCTCTCCCGTTAATCCCAAAGGAGGATTTGCCAATAACCAGCGAAATGCCTTTTGTCTTTGCTTCTGTTTCACTTAAGCCGACACTGGCCAGCTCTGGGTGCGAAAAAACAACGAGCGGGATGGCTCGATAATCAACTTCGGAGGAGAGACCTGCAATGGCCTCTGCCGCAATCTTGGCTTCGTAGGATGCCTTGTGAGCGAGAGTCGGGCCTGCCGTAATATCTCCAATTGCAAAAATATGTGGGATAGCTGTTCTGCACTGTTCGTCCGTCGCAATCAATCCCCTACTCGTCACTGGCAAGCCTATGCGATCTAGTCCTAAATTGCCGTCTGTATTTGGTTTTCTGCCCACAGTAACTAACACATATTCCGCTGTAACATGCTGCTGTTCCTGATTTTTTAAATAATGCAGTGTAATGGTATCTGCACTCTCTACTACGTTCACAGCTGTCGCTCCGGTAATAATCTTCATGCCATTGGCTTTCAGCTGCTTTCCAACAGGGCTCACAAGCTCCGCCTCAAATCCAGGCAGCACTTGTTCTCCCCCTTCCAGAATCGTTACCTTTGTTCCGAATTTGGCATACATCTGCCCCAGCTCGACACCAATATAGCCCCCACCTATAACTACTAGGCTAGTTGGAATCTCAGGGAGCGACAGCGCTTCTGTGGAAGACAAAATACGTCCGCCAACAGGAAAGGCTGGCAGCTCAATCGGACGAGATCCTGTAGCCAGGATAGCGTTTTTAAAGGATAAGGTTTGCTCCTGTCCAGACTGACTGATGATAGCTGTATGTTCATCCACCAAGCTAGCCTCTCCTTCGAAAATGCTCACCCCAGCAGTCTTTAATAAATAACTGACTCCACCTGCCTGCTTATTCACAACTCCTTGTTTAAAATCCTGAGCATTTTTAAAAGATGCTGACGCATCTACAAAATTAAAAGGACTGAGCAAATCATAGCGATGTGATTCAGCAATTAATGCTTTGGATGGGATACATCCAACATGCGTGCAGACTCCGCCAAGCTGGTTGCGTTCAACAATCGCTGTTTTCATCCCAAGCTGTGCAGATCGCAGCGCCGCCACATAACCTCCCGGACCTGATCCAATGACCAATGTTTCTACGGCTTCAAGCTTACTCATCTCCTGATACCTCCTGTTGAACTGTTTTAAAATATGATGAACGTAATATATTATTACCATCATATTTTAAAACAGTCAATAACCTTGCCTCGCCTTTCACGAGCTAACTTTCTCAGAATCGCTAAATTGACAGGCTTTATTATGACGCCTATAATATTTTAAAAGTAGAACTATGAAGCTGTGGAGTGATTACAATGCCGTATCCCAAAGGTCATAAAATAAAAGTTCGAAATAAAATCGTTGAAAGTGCTGCTCAGGCTTTTCGCACCAACGGTATTCACGATGTAAGCGTTCCGTTCATTATGAAGGGGGCCGGATTAACTCATGGCGGGTTTTATTCCCATTTTGACAACAAAGAACAGCTTGTAGCGGAAGCCTGCCGGTATGCCATCAGCGATACCATCGCACTTCTGCAGAAGGTCGCTGACCAGGAAGAGCAGAACCCCAAAATCGATGCTGTCATTGATTATTATTTAAGTCCGTATCACCGCGACAAAATGGAGATGGGCTGCATTATCCCTGCCCTTTCTAGCGAAATATCCCGTTCCTCAGAAGAAGTTCGGCAGGTATTCACGCAGGAACTGGAGCGGATGATTGCTTTTATCTCTGATCTGGCGGGAATTGACGCGTCCAAAGGTAGCGCACTGTTCAGTACTATGGTTGGCTCCCTTGTTCTTGCACGGACGGTTAAAGATCCTGAACTAAGTGACAACCTACTCTCGTCTGGCAAACAGTATGCCAAAGCGCTAGTAAGAGCCTAATATAAAAAAACACGCCAATAAATGGCGTGTTGTAGTTAAATTTATTAAAATTCTTCATACGATGCGGGATCTTGATCAGCTATGCGACCTGTTGGCGAGGTTAATGCGGAAATAACGGTCATCTCAGCTTCCGATAATTCAAAATCAAAAATATTCAGATTATCACGCTGATGCTCTAGAGAGGAAGCCTTTGGAATAGGAATAGCCCCAAGCTGTATATGCCAACGTAAGATAACTTGCGATATCGATTTATTATGAACCTTGCCTATTTCCGCTATTTTCTCATTTTCCAGTATACTGCTAGCCCGTCCCAATGGACTCCACGATTCAATCACTACCCCATGCTCTTTGTTCCATGCACGTTGCTCTTCCTGATTAAAATGAGGATGCAGCTCAATCTGATTCATACTCGGCGCTATACCCGTTTCTTGTATCAAACGTTCAATATGCTCCGGCAAAAAGTTACATACACCGATGGAGCGAATCAAACCTTGCTTACGTGCCTCGATCATCGCCTGCCAGGCCTCAACATATAAATTCACTCTAGGGTTAGGCCAGTGGATGAGATAGAAATCATAGTAATCCAATCCGGCTCTGAATAAAGACTCCTGTATAGTAGACAACGCTTCTTTATAAGAGTGATGGCGTCCTGGCAGTTTGGAAGTAATGAGTAGCTCTTCCCTAGGCACAGAACTTTGCCGAACAGCCTGGCCTACAGCACCCTCGTTCTCATAATTAAACGCAGTGTCGATCAGACGATAGCCAACATCAATCGCCTTAGTGATGTTTTGTGCTCCCTCAGTTCCGTTTAACGCGTAGGTACCAAAACCAATCGCAGGCACCTTCACTCCATCGTTCAATACGATTTCAGGTATTCTCTCAGTCATCGTCGCTCTTCTCCTTTGTTGTCATTTAAACCTCTGTCGATCCATCTTATAATTATTATAACATCCTCATAGTAAACTCAATCATGGGGTCACCTGAACAACCTCTAGCCTATTAGTAAGCCGCTTTCGTGGGCATCCGATTTATTTTTTATAGTAAAATGAATCTACAACACAGGATTTTCGTAATGTTATGAATTAAAAGTAGAGATAAGAGGTGTATCCAATGAAGGAGCAATATCCAGCTAGGCTTGAATTGTTCGCAGACAACGCTCAGAGGATCAAAAAATCTTTTCCATGGCAAAATGCAATGGTTAATCGGTTAGCGGCACTATTGTATGCTGTAGAAGACAAAGTTGCAGATGACGAAGCCATCCGTGCCAGCTATGAGCTAATTAAGGAGAGTACCGGGATTTTCTCTCAATTTAGAGGGACTTCGGTGATCAGCATTGCTGCCCTGCTCTCTCTTTCTGACGAGAAGGAAACTCTGCTTGCAAACACACTTGCCGTGTATGATTTAATGAAGGAAGCCAAATTCAGAGCCTCTGATTATCTCGTCGTTGCTGCCTATCAAATCGCTGCTAATGAAACATCGGATCAATATCAGCGTACGGTAGAACGGGCAAAGCTATTTTACGATAGTATGAAGGCAAAACATCGTTTCCTTACCGGACAGGACGATTATATCTTCTCCGCGATGCTTGGTCTTTCGGATATCGATGTTGAGAGTGGCGTGGACCGCATGGAGCAGCTCTATGTAACGCTTAAGCCCGAGTTTATGTCAGGCAACAGTGTGCAAGCCCTGACCCAGGTATTGGTTCTTGGGGAAGAAGCCCCTCAAGCAGCGGACCGTGTATTGGCATTAAGAGATGCATTTCGTGCACAGGGTATCCGGCTAGACAAGGAATATACCCTCTCCTCACTGGGCGTGTTATCCCTGCTCCCTTGCAACAAGGAGGACATCGTTACTGATGTCTCGGAGACTTACGAATTTTTGCGTACAAAAAAGGGCTTCGGGAACTGGTCTATTGGCAAGCAGGAATTACTGCTCTTGTCTTCTGCACTGGTAGCCTTCAGATCTGTGGAGGATGTGCAAAACGGCGTATTAACTACGATGCTTTCTACCAACATTACCAATATTGTAATTGCGCAACAGGCTGCTCTTGCCGGGGCAGCGGCTGCATCAGCTGCGGCTGCAGCTTCTTCTTCGAATTAGATTGAATCGTGAGGGAAAGATATGGACTCAATAAAAATCTTCACAACTAGAAATGAAGAATTGTTAAACCGTCTACTGAACATTTGGGAATCATCCGTGCGGCATACTCATCTTTTTCTATCCGAGCAGGATATTGATGCTTTGCGGCCGCTGGTCACGCAGGCGCTTGAGGGCATAAGCGATTTGTTTGCTTTTACAGATGATGAGGAACAGTTGCTTGGCTTCATAGGGGTTCAGAATAAAAAGATTGAAATGCTGTTCGTAGAACCTGCTGCAATGGGAAAAGGCGTTGGAAAAGCACTCGTAGCTTATGTCATACAGGAACTCGCCGTACACCTCGTGGATGTAAATGAGCAAAATCCCCAAGCTTTAGGTTTCTATGAGCATATGGGATTTCAGGTTTTTGAGCGTTCAGCACTCGACGAACAAGGTAATCCTTTTCCTATCCTGCACATGTCGCTTAAGTAGCCTTTTCCTATGCAGGAGACAGTTCGATGCATTTTAATATTGTAAAAAGACAACAGAGCAGCGATTCTCTCGTTTGAGAACGCTGCTCTGTTGTTTAGTTGTCTGCAGTTTAGGTTGGCGAAGCTAGGAGCGGATAGGAGGAGCTAGGCGTAGATAGGAGGAGCTAGGCGAAACGGCTCCGAGTATTCGGTTCAGCTGTATCTTCATCTAATTCTACCCCTACTTCTACTTCTGCTTCTGCTTCTGCTTCTACTTCTACTTCTGCATTTACTTCTACTGCTACAGCTACTTCTACTTCTACTGCTTCTGCTGCTGCTACTGCTACTGCTACTGCTGCTACTGCTACTGCTGCTTCTGCTTCTGCTTCTGCTTCTACTTCTACTTCTACTTCTACTTCTACTTCTACTTCTACTTCTACTTCTACTTCTACTTCTACTTCTACTTCTACTTCTACTTCTACTTCTACTTCTACTTCTACTTCTACTTCTACTTCTACTTCTGCTTCTGCAACTACTTCTAAATCTACGCATAAACCCTCATGCACATCGCCGAATCATAGCTCCCTATTGCTTACGGACTCAGATGACGCTATTTGCTCATTTATCACCTTTGAGGCATAGTTTCGGACTCCAGTGTCGCTATTCTATAGAAAGAGCATCATTTCTGGCGTTTTTTATGCCAATAGCTGCTATGGAGTCCGATACCATGGCAAATGGCGGATAATCCGGCGTTTAAGGTCATCTGGGTCCGATGGAATCCGCTAGCGTCAGTTCCTAACCATCCCCAGTTACTTCCGGACCCAGGGGGCGCTATTTGCTCATTTATCACCTTTGAGGCATAGTTTCGGACTCCAGTGTCGCTATTCTATAGAAAGAGCATCATTTCTGGCGTTTTTTATGCCAATAGCTGCTATGGAGTCCGATAACATCTCAAATGGCGGATAATCCGGCGTTTAAGGTCATCTGGGTCCGTTAGCGTCCGATAGCGTCAGTTCCTAACCATCCCAACTTGCTTCCGGACCCAGAGGACGCTATTTGCTCATTTACCGCCTTTGAGGCATAGTTTCGGCCTCCAGTGTCGCTATTCTATAGAAAGAGCCTCATTTCTGGCGTTTTTTATGCCAATAGCTGCTATGGAGTCCTATAACATTCCAAATGGCGGATAATCCGGCGTTTAAGGTCATCTGGGTCCGATAGCGTCCGATAGCGTCAGGCATAGTTTCCGATAGCATCTAATATCGTCAGAAATCATCGGATGGCATCGATAGCGAACGATTGCGAACGATAGCGTCAGATAGCGTCGGGTCCTAACCATCCCCTGTTCCTTGCGGACTCAGAGGACGCTATTTGCTCATTTATCGCCTTTGAGGCATAGTTTCGGACTCCAGTGAAGCTATTTCATAGAAAGAGCCGCAGCTATGGCGTTTTTAGATGCTATTCCACCGACTTCAAAGCCTCTATCATATGGATTCGTTTGAGCTTAATATGCATGAACGCCATGACTATACCGGAGAACAAGAGGGTTAGGAGCGCCGCATAAATATAACTTGGCCACTTGATGATCGGAGCGAACATCGTCGCATCCAGCTCGGCCGTCTTCAGGACGAAGCTATGCAGCACTATGCCGAGACCCGATCCAGCCACAATACCGAGTAGGCTAAGCAGCATATTTTCGCGGTAAATATACATGGTTACTTCCTTGTCGTAGAAGCCCAGTACCTTAATGGTTGACAGCTCCCGGATCCGCTCGGACACATTGATATTGGTCAAATTGTAGAGGACGACAAAAGCCAACGCCGCCGCTGAAACAATGAGCACCAAAGTTACAACGTCCATACTCTTCATAGTCTCATCGAAGGCGGAACCTACACTGCTGGAAAAGCTGATGGCAGCGACGCCCTCATTAGCCGTCAGCTTCTCACCAAATTTGTCTTCCCATGTTTTATCATGTGCGGTGTAGTTCAGAAGTTCTGTGTTGAATACTGGTTTTTCTCCGAACACAGAAGCATAATACGCCGGTGTCATATAAACATAGTGCATTACATAATTCTCTGTAATCGCCGCGACCTCAATCTCGAACGTCTCATAATCTTTGTCCACCACGGTCAATTTATCGCCAGACTCCAGCCCATACAGCTTAGCCAGCTTCTCTGAGATAATAGCCCCATCATCCGTAAGCATCCGCCCTTCTCCACTTTTTCGATCCCGCAACTCCACGAAATCGGATAGAGAGTCAACGGAGGTAGGAACGAACAGATGAACCTCTTGATCATTTACACCACTAGCATGTGCGGTCATCTGTTCTTGCGCCACACTCAGCTTCCCAGTTACTGCAGATTCACCAGTGATTAGTTGGTCGTAGGCTTTTAGCACATCGGCAGATGCATCTTCATGCAGCGCCACCAGTGCATCATATTTCATAATCGTGCCGAATTGCGACCCGGCGATGCTGCCAATTGAATCCTTGAGACCAAATCCCGTCAGGATCAGCGCTGTACAGCCAGCCACACCGAATACAGTCATGAACATCCGCTGCTTATAGCGGAATAAGTTTCGTGCGGTAACCTTTTGGACAAAGCTCAATCGCTTCCATATAAAAGTGATCCGCTCCAGTAAAATACGCTGGCCACTCTTTGGTGCCTTCGGACGCATCAATACGGAAGCATTGCTGCGCAGTTCTACCCGTGAGGCAATCCACGCCGTCAACGTAGTACATATTAACGCTACGATAACGGATATGATCGAATACGAAAGATAGAAGTTCTTCGTGATATCCGGTAAATTATAGATTGCACTATACGCATCGTAGATAATACCCGGAAACAGGGTAAAACCAACCGCAAGACCCGCAATTGAAGCCGCCAGACTGGCAAGTGTACCGTAGACCAGGAATTTGGCCATAATGTCGCGGTTGCCATAACCAAGTGCTTTCAGTGTCCCGATCTGTAAGCGATGCTCCTCAACCATCCGTGTCATGGTCGTCAAGCTGACCAACGCAGCAATCAAGAAAAAGAACACAGGAAACGCACTGGCAATCGCCGACAACCGATCAGCGTTATCTTTATATTCGGCATATCCCGGATTAGCGCTTCGGTCAGTAACGTAGACCTTAAGCTGCTCCAGCTCTGCAAGCTTTTGCTCCCCTGACGCCAATTCCTCCTTGGCAGAAGCAAGTCCGGCAGCAATTGCCTTCATACTTGCAGCCTGTTCCTGCTGCACTTCCTCCGGCTGGCGCTGCAAATCCGCAAGCTGCTGCTCGGCGGCGGCCACCTTTGCGCGGCCACCAGAAAGCTCTTTCTCGCCTTCCTCCCGCAGCTCAGCAAGCCGTGCTTCCGGCACGCCGGACATCGCCTGCTCTACAGCATGGGTATGCTGTTCGATCAGATCTTCATATTCCGGCGAATAAGCCTTCACCCCGGCTGTATCCTTAAAGGACAGATAGGCCTCCGTATACACCGGAAGCTTGAAATCTGACTCCGGGATCGCGGCGAACGCATCCGCCGTACCTTTGCCGATCCCACTGGTGCCCCGGGTACTTTGCTCAATAAACTGTGCACTTCTAACAAAACCAACTACGGTATACTCCAGTGTCTCGAAGCTGTTCGACAGCTCCGCATCCGTACCGTTTCCACTAAAAGATACCTTGTCACCCAACGCATATTCTTCCGCTAGCTTATCGTCCAGCACGATTTCACCGGAACGCTCCGGTAGATGGCCTTCAATTATACGGTATTGATTAAGTGGTTTATTCGTGTTGTAAGAATTGACTTTAAGTATTAAGGCATTATCACCTATGAATACATCTGCACTATAGCTCGGTTGAATCTCATCGATCCCCTGTACATTTCTGAGTAATCCAATGTTGTCTTCGGTCAGGCCGTAGTTAGTCTGCACCTTCAGATCCATCAAGCGCTGCTCTTTGTAAAAGGTTCCAGCTGTATTCAGCATATCTGGCCCAGTAGCCTTGATTCCGGCAAAAAAGCTGACGCCTAACATAATAATTGCAAAAATCGAAATAAACCGGGCTTTGGTATGCCCAATTTCACGAAAAATATCTTTCCACAATGCTCGCTTTTTCATAGATGCCTTCTCCTTACCATTCAATATCGTCAACGGATACCGGCGAAGGATTGATCACCATCTTCCGTACCTTAGCGTTGTTAATCTCTATAACCCTGTCAGCCATCGGAGCGATCGCCAGATTATGTGTAATTACGATGACCGTTGTCCCGGTGTTACGACAAGTATCCTGCAGCAGCTTCAGCACCTGCTTGCCGGTGTTATAATCAAGCGCCCCTGTCGGCTCGTCGCAGAGCAGCAGCTTCGGCTGTTTAGCCAACGCTCTGGCGATAGCGACACGTTGTTGCTCACCACCGGACAACTGAGCAGGGAAATTATCTAACCGCGCGCCCAGACCCACATCCTCCAGCACCTTACGTGCATCTAGTGCACGCGGGGAAATCTGCGAAGCAAGCTCAACATTTTCCAGTGTGGTCAGATTAGGTACTAGATTATAGAACTGAAATACAAAACCTACGTCATTTCGGCGGTAGCCTGTCAGCTCCTTGGCACTAAACTTGGCGATATCAATGCCATCCACAATGACCTGACCTTCATCGGCGGAATCCATTCCACCCAGAATATTAAGCACCGTAGATTTACCCGCACCACTTGGGCCGACGATCACGGCAAATTCACCTTTTTTTATCTCAAAATCAATCCCGTCATTCGCGACAATTACATTCTCGCCCATCTTGTAACGCTTGTACTCCCCTTTTACAGCAACAAAACTCATTCCTCTTCCTCCTGTCCCTATCCGAACTAAGTCTAATTACTCTACATTGTCTCAGTTTATCATAATTAGAACGCCCAAGCCCGAATGGCAAACCCTCATTACACAAGGTGAAATTCACATCATTAATAAGTTCATTTTTTTGTAACAATAATGTAACAAGGAAATTTTACCGTAAACGATACTTAGTCATTTGATAATGTTATAATCACTTTGTTTTATTTACTCTTTTCAGGCAAGAGTGAAAGAACAAGAACAATCAGAAACAGGTGATCAGATGTTCGAACTGAAATGGCTATGGCAGAACCTAGAGGGAAACCGGACGCGATATATTCTGGCACTCTGCCT
This sequence comes from Paenibacillus sp. FSL E2-0190, assembly GCF_037992965.1. Classification (NCBI taxonomy): domain Bacteria; kingdom Bacillati; phylum Bacillota; class Bacilli; order Caryophanales; family Paenibacillaceae; genus Paenibacillus; species Paenibacillus sp. FSL E2-0190. Next base: position 864,713 of record NZ_CP150306.1, on the reverse strand, counting down.
TTCGGTGGTGGGCTCAAGTCTTACAATCGTGAATCCGTACATCAGTCAGCGCATTGTCGATACGTTTATAGCCGGTGACAACGCCCTGCAGAATCTTACACAAGAACGGCAATTATTGATTATGCTCTGTCTGGGCATGATCGGATTTTCTCTACTGCGCACAGGTCTCGCATATTTCACGACCATGCAGTACGAGATATCCTCGCAAAATATGATGTACAATGTCCGCATTTATTTGTACAACAAAATTCAGGGACAGGACAGAAAATACTACGATCATAATCGTACCGGCGATCTCATGACCAAGATGACAGGCGATCTGGACATGGTCCGTCACTCTATGGCCTGGATTTTTAAGACGATCATTGAATCGCTAACGATCTTCCTTGCCGCCGTTATCTATTTTTTCACCATAGATGCGGAACTGACGCTGTGGATGCTTATCCTGTCACCGCCCATTTTTATCGTGGCTTACATATTCGCTAAACGCGTCCGTCCTATGTATATTGACCTGCGTGAACGGCTGTCCCAGCTTAACACGACTACACAGGAGAATATCTCAGGCAACCGTGTGGTCAAGGCTTTTGCCCGTGAGGAATTCGAGGTCGAAAAATTCACAGAGAAGAATGTCAACTATTCTACAGCGAACAAAAAGGCCGCCCTTGTATGGCTTGATTATTTTCCTTATCTGGAATCCTTCGCTCAGGGCTTCAACGTAATCCTTATGTTGGTTGGTGGTTTGTTCCTTATGAACGGCCGGATCACCTTCGGTGAGTTTATGGCCTTCTCTTCGCTTATTTGGGCTATATCGAACCCTATGCGCAACATCGGTATCATTATCAACGACATTCAGCGCTTTTTTGCGAGCTTGTCCAAAATCGTAGATATCTATTATGCCCGGCCAAATATTGTTAATGAGCATACTGTCACTGACAAACGCCGTTATGAAGGCCGTATTGAATTCGATCATGTCCGCTTCAAATATGATAGCGCTATCGTACTGGACGATATTAGCTTTACCGTTGAACCCGGTGAAACTGTAGCAATCATGGGCGCGACAGGATCAGGCAAAACAACAATCATCAACCTCATCCCTCGCTTCTACGATGTAGCAGAAGGGCGCGTACTCGTAGACGGTGTTGATGTTCGGCAGCTGGAGCTTGATGAACTTCGTGGAAATATCGGCATGGCGACCCAAGATGTACTCTTGTTCTCTGATACCATTGATGGAAACATCGCCTATGGCGATCCTGATCTTCCGGAAGAAGATGCAATGGGTTATGCAGAGCTCGCAGCCGCACACGACTTCATTACCAAAATGCCTGAAGGTTATGATACCGTTGTCGGGGAACGCGGAGTCGGACTATCGGGGGGACAAAAGCAGCGTATCGCCTTAGCGCGTGCTTTGGCGGTACACCGTCCTATTCTGATTCTCGATGATACGACCTCTGCGGTCGACCTTGAGACGGAGGAGCATATCCAAAAAAGTCTACGTGAACTGGACTATCCTTGTACGAAAATTATTATTGCGCAGCGTGTATCTACTACCTCGCAAGCCGACCGTATTCTCATTCTGGATGGCGGGAAGCTAGTTGAGGAAGGGACACACACTGAACTGCTAGCGAAACGTGGTTACTATTACGAAGTGTTTAAACTGCAGAACGAGGGTATTGGAAGGCAGGTGACCGCAAGTGGCAAGGAATAAATTTGACGTCGATGAAAATCTTGAATCGCCGTTTAATATAAAACACTTCCGGCGTGCGATGGTATATATCAAACGAAAGAAAACCCCAATGATTGTTGCGTTCGTGCTCAGTGCACTTTCAGCAGCCATTTCACTGTCGGCTCCGCTGATCATGCAACATGTCATCGACGTGACCATTCCGGCAAAAGAGAAGCTTGCACTGCTGGGTTGGGCTGCACTGATGCTTGTGACCATCGTGGTCAGCGTTTATCTGGCTACGATACGCTCGCGCATCATGACGAGTGTTGGGCAGGATATTATTTTTGACATCCGAACGGATTTGTTTAAGCATCTGCAAGAATTGCCTTTCAAATATTATGACGACCGTCCACAGGGCAAGATCCTTATCCGGGTCGTAAACTACGTCAACGCCGTTTCAGATGTGTTGTCCAACGGGATTATCAACTTTATTCTAGAAATCGTGAATTTGCTCTTTATCGCAGCCTTCATGTTCGCTGTCGATGTACGACTCTCATTTGTCATCCTTGCCGGACTGCCAGTCTTCCTTGGCATCATGCTGCTGATCAAAACCCGGCAACGCCGGGCATGGCAAGCAGTGTCCAACAAAAGCTCCAACCTGAACGCCTATCTGCAAGAGAGCATTAGCGGTATTGGTGTGACACAAATGTTCTCCCGGGAACAACGTAACGAAGGAATCTTCACACGTCTCGCGGGTAATTTCCGTAAAGAATGGATGAAGGCTCAACGTTACAACTTACTTATTCCGTTCTCTGTAGACAACTTGTCTACGATCGTTACATCATTAATTTTCCTTGTAGGCCTACTAACACTGAGTCCTCAAGACATGACCCTCGGTGTCATTCTGGCGATGAGCAGCTACGCTGCCCGCTTCTGGCAGCCGATTCTGAATCTTTCGAACCTGTACAATAACTTCATCAACGCCGTTGCCTATCTTGAGCGTATCTTCGAAACGCTGGATGAACCGGTTACCGTCAGTGATATCCCGGATGCAAAAACACTGCCATCTGTACAGGGCCATGTCACCTTCGACGATGTAACTTTCGCCTATGACCCGGGGCTTAATATTCTGGAGAATATCTCCTTCAAGGTCAAAGCGGGAGAAAGCATCGCGCTGGTAGGACCCACAGGTGCGGGCAAAACAACCGTCGTCAATCTGATCTCACGCTTTTATAACATTTCCAGTGGTCAGATTCTGATCGACGGCCAGGATATCTCGCAGGTGACGTTAAAATCTCTTCGCAGTCAGATGGGGATTATGTTACAGGATAGCTTCATCTTCTCCGGTACCATTCTGGACAATATTCGGTACGGCCGACTGGATGCGACCGAAGAAGAAGTAATCGCCGCTGCAAAGGCCGTTTGCGCCGACGAATTCATCCGTGAATTCGATCAAGGCTACATGACAGAGGTCAATGAACGTGGCTCCAAGCTGTCTCAAGGACAGCGGCAGCTCATTTCGTTCGCAAGAACACTTTTAGCAGATCCGCGCATTCTCATCTTGGATGAAGCCACTTCTTCCATTGATGCGAAGACTGAGCGCTTATTGCAAAAAGGGCTGAATGAACTGCTTAAGGGACGCACCTCGTTCATTATCGCGCATCGCCTCTCCACCGTAAAAAACTGCGATCGTATTATGTACGTATCTAACAAAGGCATCGCGGAAAGCGGCTCACATGATGAGCTTATCGCACAACGGGGCCTTTATTACCGCCTCTACACAGCACAGAAGATGGAAGCTTAATTGAATAAACACCAAAAGAGCTCAGGCCGATTTGCAGCCTGAGCCTTTTTGATGCTTTATATTTTCAAAAAATATCAAAAACTAATCTATCGCCGTCCAAATATTTAGCGCAAGTGAGCGAACCGCAAGGTTCGTGTGATCTCTGTACAACCGCAGACGCTCTGCAGGCTCTGGACTCCACAATAGAGCACTTCCGGCAACTTCAAGCAACGAAAGTCCAATATACTGAGATTCGTAACGACTCTCAGACCCTAGAACATCTACAATTTCCAATAAAGTTTCCGGACTCCAGTATCCCGTGCTCTCTTCTAAATTATACGCGACCTGCTTATAAACATCGCTTAATAGCTGGGGTTGATTTGAAATAGTGGTAACCATCCGATTGAGATAATTGACGGATTCCTTCACATTATTCCAATCTATTGCTGCTATATATAATTTCATCACAGCTTGCTGTAAGGTCTCATCAGATGCCAGACAGTCAATCAGATCCGTATACAAAGGGATAAGGTGCATCCGGGTGATTTTTGGCAACGCTATCAGCTGGTTGACTAATTTCAGTAGACGTTGCCGATGAGGCAAATCTCTTTTGGCAGTGGCGTTCCATTCATCCCTTATCGCTGCACTAACCAGTCTCTGACATACACCAACTACAACCTCATTGATCTTACCATCGCGACAGGTTTCTACCAGCGTGTTCATAGCAGTTTCCCATCTAATGCTGTCTTCCAAATCCGTAATAGACTGAGCGGTGGCAGCTGCAACAATCCCTTCATTTCCATTTGTCCACCGCATCATAGAAATGAAAGCATATCTGCCAATATACGCATCTTGGTGCCTTGCGATTTCTAGGATTAATCCTAGATAACGTGGTCTAAAGTCTAGCGGAAGAGCATTAGGCTGTTGAGATAATAAACTTCCTGCAATGTCACTTTCTGATGAAGAAGCCATTGTACTTAACATATCCCAAGCGCGTTCATCATCTAAAAGCTGTTTCGCAGCATGCCCTATGGCTATGATTACATCCTTGTGTGCATTGGGTTTCTCGAACTCATTCATCAATAGTGGAAGGCTGTCATCGCTTCTATAAGCGCCCAGTAAGCGGATGGCTTCTTTTCTGACAGTGATCTTCAGCTTATCCCGATTCAGAAGCTCTTTCAGCATGGTAACCAGTAACACCGGATTCACCCTGCGGATGCATCTGGGTATCGAGTACATGGCTACACGGGCCCGGTCCCCATCCAGATTCTCTAGCAGAACGGGAAGTGCCTTCTCCGGTTCTTCCATAAGCGAAAAGGCATGAAGTGCAGCTTCTACTACAGTTACTTCCTTATCCTGCATAAGCCCAAGTAACCTATCCGAACCGAGATCAGGCATGCTTGCCATGATCTTAATAACGCTTGCACGCTCCCAAAGATTACGTTTGGCATCGTATGCAATTTTTTCTAATAAGGCACTTAAAGCTTGTTGCTGACGTGGCAGCCATCTGTAGAATCCATCCGCGGCCGGCACAAGATAGATAGTTTTGCCTGATAGGAACTTGCCCTTAATGATAGCTCCTGAAATAAAAGGATCGAGCCATTCCTGACGCTTCAGATGCAGATGCTGGAACACTTCATGGATCGTAATATACGATTTATCTATAGCTAATAATTCCTTAACTCTGGCATCACGCGTTGTACGAGGCGCAAGCCAGTATCTGGCCGCTTGTATGGCTGTAGAATCCGCCTTTGCCCTCGTTGCTTCCTTTAACAGATTCTGAAGTTTTATGATGCCATAACCTCTTTTACCGAATGAGCTAGCTAGGCTTAACACCAGATTGTAATCTTCTCTTTTGTTGGCCTGTACAGCTAATGTATAAATTTCGTCGAAGATAATCTCTTCTACTCCCCGGGGTAAATTCTTCTCCAAGGATGGAAGGGAAAGCTGCCCATTCTGCTTGGCCAATTTCTGAATCGTTTTTAAAGAAAACTTAAACAGCTCACCATGAGGAAGTAATGCGTTATGCCGGAGAATAGCAAACGCCAGTTGTTGAACGGAAAATTTTGTGCCATATGAAGTATCTCTGGCCTCTATAACACTATCAACAAGCAAAGTAAGCTCTTGTACATGGGCATCTGTGAACACAGACGCAGGACTTTCCGATAGCTCTTTAAACACAGCGCCCCGGACAGGATCCTGATCATTTTTAATCCGGCCCAGGTACACCAAAGTTTCATTCATGCCCTGTCTCGACAGTACGGTACTTCTGATCAGCTGCATAAGCGCCGTGGCACGTTCGTCTGCACTGGATACCTGTGTTGCTTGTTCAAGTCCCGCTCTTGAATGAAGAATAGAACGGCAAGCAGTAAATCTGACTGTTCTCTCCCGGTCATCATTGATTTCACGAAGGCCAAGCATCCGGGTGGCTTCCTTGTCACGCAAGACATGTGGTAATACATATAGTAATCTTTCCGGAAAAATGCGTTCATTGCGTTTATCTTCTTCATACACAGCATCGAAAATGACCTTGCGGTTAGAGGGTGCAATATTCTGAAGCAGCTTTGCTATGTGCATAGGGTGATCTGCGAGTAGTTTCGCTATCTCCATCCATTGATCCATGGATAAATATTTTTTCCTTTTAAGAACAGCTTCAGGAACACCATAAGAAATCAGATCGCTCCGCGACTCCGTTCGTGTTAACAGCTGATACACCTTATTAGGATTTTGGCGTATAAGCGTGCCAAGCTGTTCTTTTAACGCAGGATGTATGATGCCCATGGGTCCATGATTCAGTGCACACTCCAGCACCAAATCTGCCTTCAGATTGCATAGGATCTCCAGAGCTGATGAGAATCTCCACCAGACATAGCCTTTTTCCCTGAGTGGTGTGCTTTCCAGTGTTGTTGCAAAGTATTCTGCTACTACGTTAAGATGCCGGCTGGATAATTTCTTCCAGTCTTTTATGGCATACCCGATATCAGCAAGCCATTTACTTACCGTAGCCGAATAACAGGCCTGCAATATAATCGCGGCTTCCTCCGCTCCCCATCGGGCATACACTACAGGCAATAAGCGTTCCGCTAATTCCTGACGGTTAATCTGTGAAATACTGTGCAGCAGCTTGCGGCGGCAATCATGGGATAAATGGGGGAGCTCACGTTCAATATCAGCATCCGAAGCCACCTTTGCCAAAAGACCCGCAGCCGTATTTCTGATACTTGCCTTGGGATGCCGCAGTGCTGATAGAATAATAGCATCATCTTGTGTTGCAATGGCGCCGATTAAGGCAAGTCGTGCTTCATAAACACCATCCTCCAGCAAAGAGGCTAGTAATTGGGAGTACTGGACAGATCCGAGATGATCACGGCCTAGGATTGCTACTTTCTTGATTCTGTCGGAATAACCTAGCGAATCCAATTCTTTAAGTAAGCTCTGTTTATCCAATGGATCTCTTTTGAAAATCATAAGTCCTCCTCGTTAACCTGTTCTTATTCCACCCGAACTTTATTCTCTATACCCTAATCTATCCCCTTTAAAAAAACTAGAATTCAGCATCTGGTTTCGTTGATCAAAAAATAAAGGTAACCCTGAAGCTGGTTATTCAACCCCCTTCAGAATTACCCATCATGTACTGCTTGCTCTAGTCATTCTTTTTCTGAATAAACACATACGTACTCTCATCCGACAGCTCATCAGCAAAGCTGAAATCAAATCCGTCGAAGCCTTTGATATCCTCCACACAGCTGATTTGCCGCTCAGCCATGAAGCGTACCATTTCACCTCTGGCCATCTTGACCAGGGTCGCTCTCTCTACTACCTTACCGCCGATCTCCTGCCCGAATACACAACTAACCATGCGAACATTCCCGCCAATGTAAGGGGAGATGCACTTGCTGTACTCCTTAGAGGCCAGATTCAGAATGATGTCAGTCTCCGAAAATAGCTGATCTGCCAGCTTCCTGTTCCAGAACTCGTAGATAGACTTGAAACCAGGTCCGCTAAGCTTTGCCTGCATCTCCAGCCTGTACGGCACAACGCCGTCAAATGGCCGGACGATTCCATAGAATCCGGACAATATCCGTAAATGCTGCTGAAGATATTCCAGCTCCTCCATTTGAAGTACCCCGGGTGCCATGTACTGGTACTGGATACCCTCATAAGAAAAAATAGCCGGTGTAAGATTCCGTGTTACATCCATATCCCGAATCCGCTCCACATTCAGCGTGGCGATGGCATCATTGCATTTCCATAACGATTTGGCTTCTTCATAATTCAACTTTTGTAATAAGGCCAGAAGAGTCTGCGACTCGCTTATGAATTGCGGCATCTGGCGGCAATCCAAGAAATCCGTATCCATCTTCATCTTCTTGGCAGGCGATATAATGATTCTCATGGTGCTCCCTTTTCTTACCCCCGCGGGGAATTTAAATGTAACCTTATCCTATCACACTTAATCTTCGTAGGCTTGGGGCAAGTTCATGAAATTTGTTCACTGCCGCCCACCTTGTGCGCCACCGCCATCTGTACCTGGGTTGCCGTTTCTCCTTGTCCCACCATTCATGTTGGGAGATCCGCCCCCATCTTTCCCCCGCCCGCCGGTGAAGCCCTGTCCCCCGTTCGCTCTTGACCCGGAGTCAGTACTCGTTATCTTCTGTGCGGTAATAGCATCGCAGGAGACGAGCACCATGGAACAACTTAGCACTGCTATGAGCAAAGCGAAATACCGCTTGGTCCGCATCTTTGAATCCCCTCTTTCCGAGCGAACATAGTTAACGTGGAAAACATCTTTTTAACATATAATCGTATACGTCCTTAAAACCCATGTAGGATAATACGATCAGCAGCGGATACACCGGGTAAATATACCGGGACTTGATCTCCCATAAAAGATAGAATCCGATAAAGCCCAGCACCACAAGAATCAAAGAGGTCTCTTCAAATCTTTTGGCTCTTATTCCACCTATTAAGCGAACGAGTATAAATACATACATCAGAAAATTCAGAACATACAGCAGCCACAACATTCCACTTCTATAATTGGAGTCTGCCTTAAACAAATCCGTAGCAGCATTAGTGTAGCTATAACGGTCCATGACAAAGCCCATTCTCCCCCCGTTACTGGATGATCCGTCATTTCCGAGCCCATATCGTTCCATCTGGTAGGTTCCTTCCGTCCATGTCCAAACGATTTTTTTATAATACATCTTCACTAAGTCACTTAGGCCCGCCTCGGAGAGTTTATTACTGATTTCTTCTTTAAATAACTCCGTACTTTCTGCCTTATTATAATTTGCATCCTGCTGATAGATAGCGTAGCTCTCCCGGTTGTCCCAGAACCCAAACGTCTCCAGATTGATCCCCATATTCAGCCACATGTAGACAGGTGCGGAATTTTCGTTCATCGGTTCATCTGCAACATTCGTCGCCTGCAGCACAGCATTTTGCGTCCAGCCGGGAACATTAAACAATATGGCCGTGATAACCAAAGCGCTAAAAACCTTTTTCACCCCGATAGAACGTATGTTAAATAAAAGACCCGCCACCACGGTAATCAGAAAAATAACACCGATACTGCGGAAATAGTTGCCTATTGCCAGTAAGAGAGCTGCGAAGAGAATATCCTTAATGGACCTTCTTTTGATAAATCTTATGGCAAAATATAAAGCACTTGTCAGAAAGGCGGTAGCGATCACATCGTTATAGATAAAATTACTCATAAACAATGAAGGGATATAGGTTGCAGCAAACACGAGGACGCCATAATCCTTATCCTTGGACTTATAATTGAGCTCTTTATACAGCATGTAAATCATTAATGAGGTTAAGAGTGTAAACAGAATATTAAATATTTTGATTACCAGATAATTATCCGGAAAGATCAACAACAACGTCTTTAAATATAAAACGATCGAAAAATTAAACGGAAACATATGCAGATAGCCGTTCGTGTCAAACGACGAATAATCATTCCTGTACAGCATGTCGAGTGCCAATGAAAGGACTGTCTGCGAATCATCCGTCGGCAAGCGTGGAAACAGAAAGATAATCACCATCTGGATTGCAAAAGAAAACAGCAGTGTGGCTGGAATGACTATTTTCCAACTGTACTTATTAAGCTTCAGGCACATTTTATACAAAATAACGCTTAATGCCAGCACCACTGCGATCACTAGAATAAAAAGACCCAGCTGTTGTCTCTCCAAAATTGGCGTGTCCCCATATACGAAATAATTATATTTCGCCCTAATAAAAAAGGAGGATGCGATAAAAAGACCGATAAAGAATGCAAGTATGAGATACAATGTTTTTTGAATTCCTCTTATCATGGAAAACCTCCTTTGCGCAATCGAAAGCCCTTTACAATCCGCTGCCCCGATTCATAAAAAGCATTATAAACACCCAAACTGAAAATCCAATGAAAATCGGATGTTTGGGAATTCGCAAAGAAGAGATTTAGAAAGAGAGGTACGTCCTACAATTGGGAATCAAAAAATCGCAAATGTGATACGGAAGTTTCAAAATGGAGAGAGTTGCGGAGACAAAGAGAGGAAATGGAAAACTACTCCAATCCTAGGGAGTATTATGACAAGAGTCTTAATTCTCTTTCAAACGATTATGCTATACTGGTGGAGCAAATAGAATAGGCTTAAAGGGTCGGTCGGCTACCTCTCACCGAAGGGAGGGACGCCTTGTGACAGTGTTTGAAGCAATGATGCTTATGCTAACCTTTGGTTCGCTTATCGTAGCGCTGCTGTCCAATAAACGCAAATAGACCGCCCACTCACAAAGGCATGCGGTCTATCTGTCGTGTCCTATTTGCTGAAGCCTACCGCCCTTAAAAGCGGCTATTGCCTTGGGAGTCGTGTTACAGCACGGCTCTCTTTGCATTTTACGTCTTTTCTACCTTTAATATACCACAAATAATTTAATAACGTAATAATGTACGGTGTTACATTACATTTCCAATCTCCCAGAAAATCCATCCATCCTTGCGTACATCAGAACAATTTACTATCCATCTTTTTTAAAAACCGATTATTAGCGATTAAGCCTATCACTCTCTTCGTTGTATTAGGCCCTTTCGGTGTGCTACCTCTTCTATTCAGCAAAATCCACCGTAGACATACCCAAGCTTCAAAGATCTCAAGTTCTTCCTGATCCATATCATTTTCCAATAGATAAGCAGTTCGGAACACATCAGCATAACGCTCAGAGATATATATTTTCAGCAGAATAAGTGACCAGGCAAAATCATATCTAGAGTCTCCCAACTGGCCGTTCGTCCAATCGATTATGGTATATCGCTCTTTATCCTCCACTATATTTCCGATATGAAAATCCCCATGAATGATACAGTCTTGCTTCATTGGAGTTTGCTCAACAAGAGCAGTCAACACATTATAAATATCAGATTGTTCTTTGGCTTCAGGGAAAAAATAGCCGATGAAATCGTATTTTGGCAGTTGTATATTTCCAATCTCTTCAACGCGAATCTTATGTATTTTTGCTAATAGGCTTGCGAGTTCCTTCATTTTCCTGGTATTCATTTTATGAATAGGGGTTCCGTCAAAACTTGTTAACAACACCTTATGTCCCTCCGGATTGATTCCCCAGCCCACTGGTTTAGAGACGGCTACTCCTCGTTCGGATAGAACATCCAATAAACGATATTGAAACTGGACATCCGGTCTGGATTCCTTATTCCATGTTTTCAGTACATAGCTCTCTTGATCAGAATTAATCCTCATGACCTCAGCTTCAAATCCTTGATCCATTGTATGCGCAGTTAAGCTGTCTTCCTGATTTAATAAGTCGTTCATGATTTCGTTGTGCTCTAGCCAATTTATGATAGATATAGGAGTTTTCAAAAATGGGTCTTCCTTTCGGATGATTGTATAGACTCTATGATTCTTCTGGAATGCCCGCTACGATCTCAAGCAAATTTCCTTCTGGGTCAGCTACAACAGATTCACGCAACCCATAGGGCTGCGAAATAGGTTCTTTTACAGGAGTCGCTCCTGCCTTTACCAGACGCTCAAATTCCTTGTCAACGTCCTCAGGTGAGGGAACGCCAAATGAAATTTCCATAGTCCCATTTATCCCTCTGGGATAGGTTAGCTGTGACATATTCAGTGCATCCCGCTGACACAAATTAAAGAATACACCACTCTTCAGTTGAACCCCGGTAAATACGCCACCCTCCCATTCTATAGCTATTTTCATGACGTCACGATAAAAGGTAACCATCTTTTCCATGTCTTTCACAAAAAAAGTGATCGCGCCGATTTCCATAAAATACACCTACTATTCTAAAATATTCCTTTTACGGTTATAGAAATAGTAACATAGGCTTTAAAATTATGAAATGAACTATAAAATAATAAAAAGCCCTGTAGAAACTCTACAGAGCTTAGTTACTGGGCAAAAGTATTTTTACAAATAACATAAAATAGATTGTTCTATCCAGTACATAAATACAGTATCCGGGCTTTCCTTTTCAAACTTTTTCATTTTTAAATACATATCCATTCCATCAGAAACATCATGCCATAAATCCGTAAATACAAAATCATATTTTTCCTTAGACATATGTTGTTCTGCATATTCGAAAGCATCTGCTTGGATAAGCCTGATCTTGTGAGCATTACTGAATTGTGGCAGTACATATTTATTAAATAAATCAATGACATCTTGATTTTTTTCAACAACCGTTATGCTTTCAACATTAACTTTTTCAGAAACCATATAAGCATAATAGCCAAGTCCAAGCCCAAATGTAAGAACATTCCCAAACGCTTTATCAACAGCTTCTTTCATTGTTTCTATTTCATTTGGTGTGATCGTCATCCAGATTCTTTCATTCTCCAAGACAGCCGGGAACATGAATTCAGTTTGAAAAAAACCAACCTGAGGAATTTGTCTTCCCTCTTCTGTCCGGATGATATCATTGCAAACAAAACCTTCAAAGGGTTTATATTTTTCATATTTTAATTCACTATTATTAATCTTTATAGTTGGTATCTTGATATTTTTATAATATGGATTGTCATAATATTCATTTGCATCAAGCTTATGAAGCATATTGCTAAAATATTGGTTGAACAATTCCTTATCATCAACATTATCAACCGTATCCATCCCAAAAGCAGCAGCCAGCATTAAACCAAAAGCGTATTCATAAGATACACCACAGTTTACGATTTCTTCAATTTCTTCTTTGTTAATAAAGTCGGGGGTATTATTCAAATAGCGGCTTAGTAAAGCAAACACTTTATAGTTATCTTCTTTTACTTTTTCTTTTATTACATTATTAAATTCCATATTCTCACCTATTAATTAGAATTTGTTTCTATGTCTCATGTTAGTCTTTCCGGATTGACTAGTAGGCAATACTCTCATTTTACCATTTAAAAATCCAGAAGAACAAAAACCGCTTTACTAATCCGTGACAGTTACCACTTCTACAGTGAGAAAATCTTACGTCAAAATCTTCTAATTGCAAGGTTTATGGTCCATTTTTCAGCTAATCTGCTCAATATTTCGTTAACCTATGTTAGAATAGACGACTTGTATAATTTGTGAAAACTTTCACTAATAGTCATGATTGATGGTATACTTAATAAGAAGATGAACTAAAGAGAATAACGATGGAAACTGTGGACGTAACCGTAGAAGATTTGAAGTTTGGAGAACAACAGCGACGCGCGCGCTTCTCCACTTCCAACTCCCTCTGATACTTCCTTTCTTTTTTGTCGGGTTCTTTTGGTACATCTTAATAGAGAAATATAAAAGTGGAGGGTTAACAATGAAAAAGAAAGCAGCTGGTGCTCTGAGTCTCGTCCTCTCTGTCATGCTCGTTACCGCAGGTTGCGGTAATGGAAACGACAAGGTGAACGAGAGCAAGAGTAATAACAACGAGAAAAAAGAAGTTGAAGCCGTCTCCGGGGCATCTGAAGCAAGCTACACACCATTCGATCAATTAAAAGATAAATATGATATCATCATTGTCGGTGCGGGTGGTGCGGGAATGTCCGCGGCGCTTGAGGCCAAAGAGAAAGGCATGAACCCTGTTATTTTGGAAAAAATGCCGGTTGCCGGCGGGAACACAACCAAATCCTCTTCGGGAATGAACGCTTCTGAAACGAAATTCCAAAAAGAACAAAACATTGAAGACAGCAATGATTTATTTTATGAAGAGTCATTAAAAGGTGGCCATGACACTAACGACAAAGAAATGCTTCGTTTCTTCGTTGATAATTCCGCGAGTGCGATCGATTGGCTGGATTCCATAGGAATCCGCTTGAACAATATCACCATTACAGGCGGCATGAACGAAAAACGTACACACCGTCCTGAAGATGGCTCTGCTGTGGGTCAATACCTTGTCAAAGGTTTAGTGAAAAACGTACAAGAGAAAGAAATCCCACTTTTCGTGAATGCTGATGTCAAAGAAATCACTGAAAAAGATGGCAAAGTAAATGGCGTCAAGGTCCTCTTTAACCAAACAGAGGAAAAAACAATTAAGGCAGATGCTGTCGTTGTAACCACTGGCGGATTCGGTGCCAATATGGATTTGATCTCCGAAGTAAGACCTGACTTGGAAGGCTACGTTACTACTAACCAAATCGGCAGTACCGGAGACGGCATCAAGATGATTGAGAAACTCGGCGGCACAACCGTCGATATGGATCAAATCCAAGTTCACCCGACTGTGCAGCAAGAAAAATCCTACCTCATCGGCGAAGCTGTTCGTGGGGAAGGCGCTATCCTTGTTTCCAGTGAAGGTACACGGTTCACCAATGAATTGGATACCCGTGATAAAGTAACAGCTTCCATCAATACACTACCTGAAAAAGCAGCTACGCTGGTCTTTGATTCCGGTGTTAAATCCCGTGTGAAGGCTGTTGAACAATATGACAAAATGGGCTTCGTGATTCAGGCGGATTCCATCGAAGCTTTGGCCAAAGAAATCGGTGTTCCAGAGGATAAGCTGGCAACAACGCTTGATACTTGGAACAGCGCCGTTAAGAATAAAAAGGATGCCGAATTTGGCAGAACTACAGGAATGGACAATGACCTGTCCACTGGTCCTTTCTACGCTATTAAAATTGCTCCTGGGATTCACTACACCATGGGTGGCGTGAAGATCAATACGAACACAGAGGTTCTAAATAAAGATGGTGAAGCTATCCCTGGTCTGTTTGCGGCAGGCGAAGTTACAGGCGGCTTACACGGACAAAACCGGATTGGCGGCAACTCTGTTGCAGAAATCATTATTTTTGGTCGTCAAGCTGGGATCAAATCTGCTGAATTCATAAAAGCAAAATAAGTAGATAACAGATACTATAGGCCTCACAGCAAAAAGCTCAAGCATCGGCAAGTTAGCCGCTGGCTTGAGCTTTTTTAATGGGATTAATCGCCAATAGTTCGGATAATAGTATCAAACGGATCTAATTCCAGGGTTTGTTGTCCATATTCCGTATCAATCGTAGTTTTTTGAAGCTGGTCGCTATTGTTAATCACGACGAGTATTTTACTTTCTGGATAATACGCACACTCTGTATATAAATTATCCGTAATATACTTTGTGTCCTTTAACTCATTCCCGGCATAACGAATCACATTTAACAGCAATCTTGTATTCTCAAAGCTTAAGGTGAAAGAAGGCAGGTAGATCCCCTTTCCTTTACCAAAGGCATGGGTGGACAATGTTATCATCCCACTCTTTTCACACAATACCGCTGCTGAGCCATCCGTAAGATAAATGTTATTTTTAGGTGTTATGCTGGCTCCTTCAGGCACTAAACCTTGCTCATCTCTAGCCTCAAATGTCCATCTTCCATGAGCTACCTTGGAGCCTGTATCCTCATCCAGACCAAGCACATGTGCCATTCTGAAAAAGCTGTCATAACCATCAAGCGCCGAAGGCTGATTGATACCTATAAAAGTACCGCCCTCATAAACCCATTCTGTCAGTAAGTCCACGCACTTATGGTCACTCCAATATTCTCCACCACTCCATGCTGAACCTGCCGAGCCGGCATTGATCACTACATCACACTCTTGTAATACTCCCTTACGGATATCTTCAAAATCAATGAACTGCACCTCAACCGGCAACCCGGACAAAGCCTCATTGATATGAATCAAATCATGCATATACGTTTCATGGAAATGTCCGGACAAGGTCCACGATCTCAATTTGCCCCAAGCGTGCAAAATGGCTACCTTCGTCTTAATGTGATACGGTTTGCCTTTATGATGCAGCTCTTTAATTTCTCTGAATTCATCCGCGATCTTTTCGATATAATCACAAAAATCCGGATAA
This sequence comes from Paenibacillus sp. FSL E2-0190, assembly GCF_037992965.1. Taxonomy (NCBI): domain Bacteria; kingdom Bacillati; phylum Bacillota; class Bacilli; order Caryophanales; family Paenibacillaceae; genus Paenibacillus; species Paenibacillus sp. FSL E2-0190. Next base: position 848,936 of record NZ_CP150306.1, on the reverse strand, counting down.
GGCTCTACAAGATGCAAATATCCGCCCAGTCCAATCCGATCTATAGGCTCTCTGAGCAAGGCGCGCCGGATATTAATCCAATACTTTTTGGCATCGAGCGTAGGGTTACCTCCCTCCATAAACGTAGGAAGCCCTCCCAATCCAACCGGAAATAAATAGGGATGCAGCCGAATCTCATGGGTAGCTACTTTTACACCAGAGCAAAGCCTTGCCTCATACCCTGAGAACACACATTTAATCATCCCGTCAAAACCAAACTCCTCAAAACGGTCATTGTAAGGCTCCATGCCAACCCAACTATCATCATAGAAGACATACGCCAGCTTATCGTGCTTATGCACAATATCAATTAATTGCTTACCAAATTCGATGACAAAATCATTGATAAATGCCATATAGTCCAGCTTCCGCTGCTGCGCCGGGATATGACTGACCCGATATTTCCCACCATTCACAAAATCCTCGGCCGTGAGCGAATACCCATATTTCTTGGCAAACAGATCAAGCGCCCTTGAGCTTACCGTAAAATCATATGAACCCCAGTCCGAGAACAAATGGCGATTGCGCTCATCACTGCCCCAGATCCAGGCGAAATTATAAAAGAGGGAGGTGAACCGAACCACTGTTGTTTCCTTATGCTTATGACACCAATCTTCTATCCAATGGAGTAAATATTTTTGCGTTTCTACATAGATGGGATCAATCTGCATCAGATGCTCTTTTTCCCAGTGATTCGTGGTGTGATTGTACATGGAGATCTCTTCCCAAATCCGGTAGACCATGAAGCTGACTGTGTATTTATGCCAAGGCGTTATTCCGGTAATGACTACATTTCCCGATTCCCGCTCATAATTCCACAGTTCTCTTGGAACCTCTTCGCCCGTCGTTCGGTCAAAAACCTGCCAGTACTTAAACGCCTCTTTGGAATCATTCACTCGGAATTGTTCAGCAAAAAAATCCTCCATCAGATAGATGGATAAATAATCCTGTACCGCTACCTTCGGATTAGTTATTAAAAAACTCTGCTGCAGTTTATCTGAATTCTGGGACGCCCATTCGTTATGATCTCTGATGATGCAGATTGTAGAATAAATGCCGTATCCTGCGTTGATAATCTCATCGGACAACTGTGTGCCGTCACTGTCACGGATGACATCGGCACCCCAACGTTCAGCTAATTCCAGGGTCAATGCCTCATAACCGGATTCTCCCGGCAGTGTAAAGGCCCCCGTTGTTTGTTTGGACAACTTGGATCCCTCCTATTTAAGCATATCGGATAGAAAAGCTAATGCTAAGCCTTGCCCCCAGCCTTGAATCCAGTCTTTTGGAATATTGCGGTATCCTTCCCGATCCTTCATAACCGCTGTTCCGCCAGAGACACCCAGTACCCGTCCATCTTCACTGATATTGTTCAAAATACCTTTCAGGGCTTTTTGCACATATTTGGTATGCAGCGGATTGCCGTTATTGATCATAGCAGCCGCAATGCCGCAAGACGCGGATACTTCTTCATAAGACTCCTCGTCATCGAGTACTGTCCGCCACAGGCCGTTCTCCGTTTGCACCAGCTTGAGTGCGGCCAGCTGATCGCGCAGCGAACACTCCACGTCCATACACTGCGGATACAGATACCATTCTTTCAAAAGCTTTTTAACTTGCGACATGGTGTATGCGCCCCAAGCATTCGCTCTGCCCCAGAATAGTCCAGACATGTGATCCTGCTTCACATTATTATAGCCGTGGTACCAAAACCCGCTGCTAGGATCTTGCAGGTATTTGATATGCCAATAATATTGGTTCAAGGCATCTTGAATCATTTCCTGATCCTTTAATTTGCTTCCTACACGGAGCAGGAAAAATGCCGCCATAAACAAGGTATCCGCCCATGCCTGTTCTGGAAAATCATTAGAAATAGAGACGGTATGCTGCAACACATGATCTCCGAATCTAAGCGCATTGTTCTGCAGATAATCTACTTTGCTCATCACAATATCCCAATATTTCTGATTGCCTGTTTCCTCATACAAAGTGATCAGCATATGGCCCATGGCACAGGTATTTACCGTCCAATCCGGCAGACCCAGCTCGATATATTCATCTGCCCACTGGACAAGCATATCCAAATACTCTTTATTTCCTGTAGTTTCATAAGCTCTGGTTACCCCATAATAAGCCACACCACAAGGCCAGTCCCATGTTAAATCCATCGCCATTGTTTTTCTGACCACTTTGTCGATGACCCTTAAAATCTCTTCTCTGTCATAAGTTAATTGAAGCATCTTGTTTCTCCTCTCTTTCGCACACGCCCCCAAAGGCGCTTGAGAGCTGTCCGTCCATATTGTAAACGCTTTACTAACTCTATTGTAAGTAGTAAAATGGTCTGATTCTAAGCATATTCATAAATAAACTGTGCAATTTCAACCATTAACTTTTGTTCGCTATATCTTGGAATTAGCCGCGACTACAGAGAATATTTGGACTTCCGGCCGCTGTTGTCGTAAGAATTTCTTGATTTGTAACGCTATTAGCGGTTGAAATCCGGAGACAAAGGCGGACGCTACGCCCCTAAAGTTCCAAGATTCTCCTCCGCCACTTTTCCTCAAATTGTATAATATCAAGATCTCTTTATATAGTTGAATTTGATATAACGTTAACCTATAATCTACTCAACCTACGTAATAAGAATGGGAGTATTGAGAATATGCCCAGAAAAAAGAAGCCCATCATTGAATACCGCCACTACAGCTTACCGATAAACTTTCCTATCTTGCTGTTAAGCGGTGAACGTTGGAAGATTTCTGATATTAAAAGTGAACATCTGCATTTCCATAATCATTTGGAGATTGGCATTTGCCATTCGGATAGCGGCATCATGGAGATCAAAGGAGAATCTGTGCCTTTTAAAGCCGGAGATGTGACCTTCATCCCTAGGTATCTCCCTCATACAACTTATAGTTCGCCGAATGAAGCCAGTCTGTGGTCTTATATCTTTTTTTCGCCTGAGGATCTTTTTCAGCAATCCTTCAAGAGCGCTTACAGCAACTTTGAGCCGAATCTGTGGGCAATAAAGGGAATGAACTGTATTTTGAACAAAGAGGAACATCCCAAGGTTTATACCCTTGCGACATCGGTCGTGGAGGAATTGAAACAAAAAAATCCTTACTATCAAGAAAGTGCTTACGGCTTATTATTATCGCTTTATATAGAGCTTCTTAGAATTCATTCCCGGAATGAACCCTTGGTTAATCAAGACACAGAGCATAGCCTGAAGGGCGATTTTGTCATCTCACCCGTTCTGGAATACATCACTAAAAACTACATGATGCCGATTACCATCGATTTTTTAGCTGATCTGTGCCACCTAAGTACCACTCATTTCCGCAGGAAATTCCATGAGATTATGGGGTCCGCACCTCTCGACTTCCTAAACAGTACCCGTATTGAAGAGGCCTGCAAGCAGTTAAAAAGTACGGATGATTCCATTCTCTCCATCTCTGAGCAAGTCGGTTTTCAGTCCATATCCAGCTTCAACCGATGTTTCTCCAAGCTTATGGGTGAGTCACCTAAACAATGGCGTAAAGGCGCACAATCCGAAGCACAATCCGCTAAAGCGTCTATATTGGAATTTACGGGGTGGGTATGATCCATTTATCCATTGGTCTATTCTAGATCATCTTTCTCCCGATCGTTTTATATAACATGGTTCTTATCTTCTTTAACTGCGCAAAGTTTTCTTCAAATGAAATGCTGTGGGTCAGTGCCAGCCCTTTTGAGAAATCTTTTTTATATAGAAAAATTGATTCCAAATACAAACCTATGACATGAATCTGATTCCAAGTAGGATAACTTGAATGATGATAGAAGACAGTCAGCGTTTCTAATGCATAAAAATTATGACACCATCTCGCTTCCTCCATTATGTACTTCATTGCCGGTCCATTATTGTTAATCATTATGTCTCGGAATTCATCTAAATGATTAGGCTGAACATCGACATATTCAATTGCATAAAATGGCTTTACATGCCGTTTTCGCGCGCCTTCCCCTGGTGTAGGGTACGTGCTGTTTGGTGTGGTTACAAGTAACTCCATACGGATTGTTTCGAGCACGAAAGGTATATTCACATTTTTTAAGTTAGGTAAAATGAATTCGGCATCTTCTTTTTCCTTGATCTGCATTAGGATAAGATAATCCCATATAATGAATTCCCCATGTTTTTCGGCTGTTTTGTTATGACTGTAAACTGAAATATCCTCCACAGCATTATTTTGAGTCATGGATCCTAGAACGTCTGTGAGTTGGCTCTTTATTTCTTTTTTCATATGCTTTTTATACTTCTTATCGACTCCGATACTCCAAGCAATATAGTAAGTATCATTTTGTGGTGTCAGTTTTAGATTCTCTACGCTTATTTTCTTATCCATTTCTGTTTCCCTTTCTGTACAAGTCCCCAGCCATCGATGTATAATTCGTCTAAGATTTCTAATAGCTCGGAAGGGGTCTGAAGCAAGGCTGCTTATGGTTAATCGTAACGCTGCTTCCCAATAAACGCAAATAAGCCCCCTCTATGAACTGCCCCATCAGGCACAACAAAAAGGCATGCGTCCGGTACACTACCGAATTCATACCTAACAAGTCGCCTAATAAAATAAGCTGTTATGTGATAAGGCTAGCCTTTACTTGACCTCACAAAATCTATTTAACAAGGGAATGATTTGTTCCTTGCTCATAGGGGCGTCGTGCCCCGGGATATACGTAGTAAATGAAAGAGTGGATAAAAACACAATATATTCTTTCATTTTTATCGGATCAATTTTACCTTCTCCATGATAATAATCCCCGCTATGTGCATCGCCTGCGAATAATACTCCCGCTTCTTTTATATATACAACACAAGAATCGTCTTCATGTGGCCCTCCTACCTTTATAATCTGGCAAGTGGTGCCCCCTAAATCCAGCGTTAAAGCATCCTCGAACATAATATTTCCTGTGCTAACCTTAATCTTATCAAACGTATCATATTCTTTTTTCATACAGTTATAGGCGAATTCTATTTCTTCTTTGGTCTCTAAGCGTTTTACAACAGCTTCTTCATCCCATTCCCATTCTTTCAGGCGCTGTAGTGCCTCATTCGTTGCTGAAGAGACTATAGTTCCCCCGTCAAAAGCATGCATACCAAAGGTATGATCCCAATGCCAGTGCGTGATCAAAGCATATTTGGGACGTGGCAGATTGTTATCATCTAAACACTTTATAAAGGCATCTAAATGCGATTTTGAATTACCACAATCAATCATAATTGAAAAGCTGTCACCTACAACATATCCCAAAACAGGTCTGTCTGTTTCTCTGACGTTTTCTAAATAATAAATAGAGTCATTTATTTTTTTGAGTTCCATCCTATTTTCTCTCCTTTATGGATACAGGCTAAAGTTACGCTCTATGGAGGAGATGATTACCTATTTATAATGGATGAAGCAGGTCCCATTGGGCAAGGGAGAGTTTAGTTATATTCACAATGTACTACGCCGTAGTTCATAAAAATATTGCACAATCGGATGCTTTAACTGCATCTTCTCGCTCATGTTTAAAATCCGCTTTTTCCCAACCCGTCTGTCCACTAAAGCCAGAATATTCAATAAGATATCATCGCTCTCTATGCTTTCCTCTATAGAAGTAGATAGAAACTTATTAGCTATAACGATAAAATTCGATTTACTTAATGAGGTCTGTGCTGATAAAAGCTCCTTTGCAACTTCTGATATCTTTCTGCTTCTTGCAATGACTATTAGACGATCCTCCGGGATGATCCCTTTACTATCTTTTCTAACCGCTTCGATGTCTTCAGGGTGGATTGGAATTTGGAGTTCTGAATCATTCTTAATCTCCTGCTCCGTCTGATACCATCTGATTGAGCTAGTTCTATCATTCATATTGAGTACGTTCTTTTTATCTACCGAAATATAACAGCTCCCTGATTTATCAGGTAAATAACGGTAGCTGCTTGCGCGATATTCAACCTTGCCGGATAACGCGGGACATAGAAAACTCTCCAGTTGTTGCTTTAATTTGCTCCAGGACATGTATCCTCCAACAAGACGATCTCTTCTCCTCGTCCTTGTCTTATTTTTATATTTTCTTTCCCCCAAGAACACATAACATCCACGATCTTATTGGCTGTAACGCCATATTCCGTGAGGCTGTATTCAACTTTTGGCGGCATCTGCTGGTACACGAATCTTTTGACAAGCCCATCCCTCTCAAGTTCACGAAGCTGCTGGATCAGAACCTTTTGTGAGATGCCTTGAATATTACGCTGTAATTCACTTGTTCTTTTGGTACCGGACATCAAAAAGCAAATGATCAAAGCTTTCCACTTTCCGCCGATGATTTCTAGTGTTGCCTCTATCCCTAAATGATATTGTTTCATAGAATAACACCTCGTTCATGCTGATCAAATTAAGCTTACTCAAAACTTCATTGTTGCATATATTTTTTTCGGAGTCCAGTACACACCTCGAAGTAACCATCTTACTTTATTGTGTGTATTTTCTTTTTTTACAACCTGCAAGATAATAATAATATTCATAAATAATATAGGCCTGAGAATGGAGATTCATCATGAAAACACTAGTGATTTTGGCGCATCCGAACCTTGAGAATTCGAGGGTCAACCAGCGCTGGAAAGAAGAACTGCTGTTATATCCCAACGATATTACCCTTCATGAGATTTATAAAGAGTATCCTGACTGGAATATTGATGTTTCTAGAGAGCAGAATCAAATGGAAGCTTATGACCATGTGATCTTTCAATTCCCGTTGTATTGGTACAGTTATCCGCCGCTATTAAAAAAATGGTTTGATGATGTGTTGGCTTACGGATGGGCTTATGGATCAAACGGGAACAAGCTTAACGGGAAAAAGTTAGGGTTGGCCCTATCCATCGGTGATAAAAAAGAAAATTATCAGCCAGCGGGCTCTGTTTCTTTTACCGTAGACGAAGTGATCGCACCCTTTAAAGCCAGTGCCAAACATGTAGGCGCAGAAGCCCTACCGTACTTTGCTGTTTTTGGAGCTTCATTCCAAGCCAGCGATGAAGAAATTAATACTAGCGCAAAAGAATATATCGAATATATCTTTAATCACCGTATTTGACACAAAACAAATTGGGCTATCCTTAGTCTTGTTCAAAGACTTTAAGGATAGCCCATAGCATTGTTGAAGCGGTCTAAAGATTCTCTGTAGTAAGTGTGAAGCCTTCGATCACGGCATCTTCGTCAACCTCAATCAAAATGCAGCGTCTCCCATGATAATTCACTTGCTTCACATATTTTAAATCCTGCGGGCTGACCGAAATCGTAGCTACCTTTGTATCGATCTTAATCGATTTGGTAGTGAATTTCGGCATTACGCTGCTCGCCTTCATCTCATAATGCTTATCGTCAACGATCGTTTCAAACGCCCGTTCCACTTTTTCCATTGTCACGTTCTCTACGCCACTTACCGTTAGTACACGTTCCAGGTCTCTATAATCGAGCTTTGGAGGTTCTTCCTTATCGTCGTTGGTTTCGATGACCTGATGGATCTCCTCGTACACCTGTGCGAGAGTGGTTGCATCAAGCTGTTCGCCCGCCACTTCCTTCACGATGTCTTCGAATATAGCTCTCTCTTCCAGTGCTGTCATGGATCTTTCGGCATTCAAGACCTCTCCGACAAAATGCGGATCTGGAAAGTTCGATTTCCCCGTACAATACAGAATGCGGTTCACATCGGAATAATTGTCCGTCACACTTGGGTAAAAGAAACCTTGCTCCGGTGTGCTTAACTTGACGATCGGATCTACAATGACATTGTACTTGAACTCCCGCTCCACGTAATCAAACAAGAGAGCCTTCCGTTGTTTCTCCGTGGAATTCACGCTGCATAGGATAAAAGGATGCGCGAATAATTCGTTTTTCTCACTTTCCTCGGCTTCATCGTTTCTATCTTTAGTCGGGCGGAAATACTGTCCTCGAACGAAAGTGATCACCGTATCCCGTTCATAATGAGTATCCGCCATCATTCTGTCCACCAACAGTAGCATCAGGTCCTGCCATTCATCTGGATCCCCTGTCACCAAAGCTTGATGAAGCATCACCTGCGCTGGCTCCTCCGCTTCCGCTTGAAACTTCAACTCGAACAATTTCTGATCCAGTTCACCGGTCAGGAGTTTTTTGAAATTGCCCATATACAGCTCCTGCTTCTCTCTGTCCACCATTCCAAATGGCTGGCGCTCCCAATGATAGATCTCGTTGCTTTCCTTCATAATATACACGTTGAGAATATCGTAAATACTCATTAAATCGTGATCCAGCTTAAATTGCTTGCGTATATGCGCGACTTCTTTCTTTATCATGATTCGTTAGACAACTCCTAGGAAGATTAATTGGTCTTTTCAGTATAAAGGATAAAAAAAAGCTTCGCTAGAAGGGGTTTTTAACGTTACTTCATTTCAGTTTTGTTCCAAAGCAATAATACAACGACTTTACGTGATAATACTAGGCGGCTTAATCAGTTGAGACTCACGAATCGCTTGTGGGCGCGATAGTCTTCACTCTCTACTTTTGCAACAATGCTCTCTTGGGTCCAAAAATTATAAAACTGATCGCGGCCAACACCCAGACACCAATACCGCCATAGAGCATCACCAAACCAAAGCCGTGTACAAGCGAGGCATGGACGATAGCTCCAGATGCATCCAGTGAAGATAGTTCTGGAAAACCCTGATTGAGAGACGAAGTGTTTCCGGCAGCTGTTTTTTCGGCCAAAGATCGCAATTGTAAAACATCGACAGTCTCAGGAAAAGCTTTCTTCAAATAAGAAAAGATGCCTTCCTGTAAAATGAAGCCCATTACGGCAATGTTGATGGCTAGACTGATTAATCTGGCACTCATGTCTATGCCGGAAGCCATACCTGCACGAGTACTAGGTACCGAGCCGGTAGTCGTGTTGGTGACAGGCGTGTTGGTTAATCCCAGCCCAATACCAGCCAACAGAGAGCCGGGGAGCATAGTCAACCAGCTGGCGTGATCACCGCTGCTGCCATACTTCATCAAAATGAAGCCCAAGCCGATAACGAATAGACCCAATGGGATAACTATGCGCGGTTGGTAGCGGAGCGAAAATCGCTCTGCCAGAGGCGGAATTACCAGGGTGGGCAGTGCATAAGCCAGAACAGACAACCCGGCACTTACGATGTCGTAATCAAGCCCGCTCTGGAAATAAATTGGAAGATAGATCATGAATGGCCAAAAACTGAAATTCATCCCGACGGAGCCAAGGAGAGCACCAGAAAAATTACGTATCTTGAATACGGAAAAGTCGAACATTGGATGAGCACTGTGCTTCTCCGCAAATAGAAATACTATGAAACTTATTGCCACTGCAACAAGGATGCTGAGGGATGCTGTACCTCTAAAACCAAGTTCCGACCCTTGTGTGATAAAATAGACCAGGCCAAAAACCGTCAACGAAAGCGTGACGATGCCGATAATGTCCAGCTTTTTTGCCTGTGGATCGCTGGACTCCTCCACGCCGCTGAAGACAAGGATCAAAGTAAAAAGGGTCAGCGGGACATGGACCAGAAAAACCCAATGCCAGTTCAATACAGCCACGATCATACCGCCAATGATAGGTCCAAAACCGAGACCGATACCAAACACGATCCCCCATGTGCTAAAGGCTTTGCTGCGTTCTTCTCCTTTCTGAAACCGATGTGAAAGAATGGCTATCTGGCAAATCTGCATCGCGCCAGCACCCACGCCTTGAAGGAACCGGCTGGCGATCAGAACCGATGTGCTTTGCGCCAAGCCACAAATCAAAGATGTAATACCGAACAAGATAAGGCTGATAATAAAAATACGCCTCCTTCCATACCGGTCAGCCAGCGTTCCAACAGCCATCAGAACTGTCGCACAGGCAATGGTGTAGGCGTTCATAATCCATTGCATATCCTTGAGGCTACCGTGCAGTACCTTTTCCAGGGTAGGCAGTATCACAGGCACACTGGAAATTTCGAGGCCAAACATCAATGCGGACAAACATATAGCAGCTAATGTGATTATATTTTTGCGGGAGTGGGAGAGTCTCATTGGGAGTTTCCTCCAGACTCATCAATACGTGCCTGTAAATCTTCTGTACCTACTTTATTTAAATCAAATTTTCTCAATGGTAGCCATCCTCTCTAACTTTCCAAGTGTAGATCATCATTTTGGTGAGAGTCATATTATATAATGTAAATTATTCATTTTACATATTATAATCAATCAATTATGATGATTTAACAAAGTAATTAAAGGAGTTTTAATGAATTACCTTAAATATAAAGGAGGCTATCCAAAGTGGATCATGTAGACAAACAAATTCTCTTCTATCTTCAAAATCAAGCGAGGATTTCAATGACAGAACTGGGGAAATCCGTAGGTCTGTCTCAACCTGCGGTTACGGAACGAGTTAGAAGAATGGAAGAGAAAGGAATCATTGAGGAATATCGCACCATCATCTCCCCTGAAAAAATCGGGAAAAATACGGCAGCCTATATGTTGTTTCGGACTAGAGACTGCCTGGCATTTCTTGACTTTGTCCATGCCTCTCCCCAAGTTGCCGAGTGCCACCGTATAAGTGGAGAACACAGCTATTTATTAAAAGTAGTGACCGAATCTACACATGCTCTTGAAGAGTTTGGCAATCAATGTGATAAGTATGGAACCTATACGATCCTGATTGTTATGTCTTCACCGATAGATCATAGATTTCTCATTCATTCTCTCGAAGAGGCATCTAAAGTTGACTAATGCCAAGCAGAAGGACAACGAGTTTACAGAGAAGTAGCTTTATTAAGAGCGTCTTACAATAAGCAGGAATAAATGTTTAGTTAAAAAAAACGACATCTCTGTCGTTTTAAGGAATACGTATGGTGGCACTTTAGCGGATCGAATCGCTGACCTCCTTTTTTACTACTCATTTATCGCATGCTCTAATGCATAGTCTTCAAGCTGAATATCTACCTGTTGATTCATGGCCAGCTTGGCTAGCTGCTCACCAAGAAAGGGTCCCATCGTTAATCCGGATGACCCTAGTCCATTAGCAACAATTAGTTTATTCCATCCTTGAACCCTGCCCAACACGGGAAGAAAATCTGCTGTAAATGGACGGAACCCTACTCTTATCTCATTTAGGCTACAATCCGCAAGACCGGAAGCCGTTTGCAGACCTTTATTTAGAATTTCTTGCATTCCTCCTGCGGTTACAGCAGTATCATAACCTACGACATCATTTTCGTGAGTAGCACCTACCACGATATTTTGATCCGCAAATGCGAGTATATATTGATCTGTAGGCGGCATTACCACAGGCCATTGCTCTGTACTCGCTTGTTGAGCAAGCTTCAAATGCATAATTTGAGCTTTTTGATAACGCACCTGAAGCATGATCCCAAGCGGATGAAGCAAAGCGTTAGACCAAGCCCCTGCGCACACAATCACTTCATCCGCTGTGAATGTCTGTTCTCCTACACTAACCCCTTTAATTTCATGTTCATCATGTTCTAAAATAGCATCGCCCTCAATCATTTGCGCACCATTACGCTGAGCAGCCCTTAGCAAAGCATCACGTAATTCACGTCCGTTCACTCTTGCTGCACCCGATACATGCAGCGCATGGTAACCTTCCGACAATAATGGAAACTTCTCTTGCGCTTCAAGATCCGTCAGCATCGTAAGTTCCCCTATTTCAGGGGCGTCCTCTCTGCGCAGCTCCGCTCTTTCTTTCATCGCGAGTAACTTTTTCAAATCCTCATGGATACATATCGCTCCAACTTTTGCGTATCCAGTCTCGGTTTCTCCAGCCTCTTCCAACTCTTGAATAAGTGCCGGATAAAAGCTTGCTCCCGCTTTAGCAAGACGATACCATGCTTTGTTTCTGCGTTGAGACAACCATGGACAAATAATCCCTGCTGCTGCATCCGTTGCTTGTCCAACATCCTTACGATCTATAATGATGACCTCAGCACCTAACTTACTTAGCTGATAAGCTGCTGAAGCCCCTAATATGCCTGCACCAATTACAATAACCTTGTTCATATTCGAAGTCCCTTCAGTTATTCATTTTTTTAATCATTCACTACTTACCCATTGTATCTTAAATTTGACATTTCTAATGAATTATCGTACTATAAATTTCACTCAGTTAAAAGTACTTTAATTGAAGTACTAAAATAAAAGCGCTATTCAGAAGAAAGAAGGAATACAGTTGAAGTTTTCACAGTTTTTGAAGTCCAAAGGGGCCATTGGTTCTATTTTTATGGGTGTGTTCTATGCCATTGCGATGCTTGGAATTTTCTTACCAGGGTATACAGCACTTCCAGGAAACATGGATGATTTAAAAATTGCTATTGTCAATGATGATGCAGGTCAATATGGGGCTCAGATTTCGAGTCAGTTCTCGGAGAGCTTACCATTCAAAACGATAAAAACCGATGTATCGAATAAAAAAGCGATGGATGAATTAGAACATAATAAGTTAGCTCTAGTTGTCCATATTCCAGAAGAATTTTCAGCCAACGTTCAAAGCGGTAAGGTATCCGCAAGTATTGATTTCACAGTCAACGAAGCTTCTGCCACCATGGTATCTTCAGCCATGTCTTCCGTTGTAGGAGAAATTAACAAACAATTAAGCGCGAACTTCTCAGAGCAAACCGCAAAAGGTGTGTTAATGAACTTTAACGTACCAGAAGAACAAGCCACCGCAATGGCTACACAAATTGAAAATAGCTATGTCGGGAATTATGTTGTCATCAATGATGTTCCGGACGGCATGCACAACAACATGTTACCTATGTTCTTAACTATGGCTGGTTATGTTGGGGCAATGATTGCCTCCATGCAATTAGTTGCTTCTTTTAAAGCAAACCGCGGGAAAGCAAGCAAGACAAAACTGTTTATGTTCGTTCAATTCACAGCTTTATTAATCGCTGTATTATCAACAGTCGTTGCTTTAACCATTGCCTTCTCTGTTGCAGATGTAGACCTATCCTTACTGTTACCAGTTGCTGCTCAACAAATTCTAATGTATATGGCTGCATTCAACGTGTGTGCGATTATGGTCTTCCTAGTTGGCGAAGGCGGTATGGTCTTAAATATTCCAATCCTGCTCATGCAAACCATCGCCAATGGTGCTACCATGCCTCGTGATATGATGTATACACCATACGATTGGTTCGGCCGCATCACCCCGATGTATTATTCTGTGCAAGCTTATTTGGCACAAATGTTTGGTTCCATTAGTCCAGCACCCTTCTTATGGGGATTAGCAGGCGTATTTGCCGGGGCTATGATGATTAACATTGTAATCGTCCGGTTTGTTCATAAACCTGTACCTGTGACTAAAGAAACTATACTGCCCGTTGAAGTTAAAAATACAGCTGAAATAACCGCCTAGGTTTGGTAAGATAGAGTTTAGCCAACAATTAGGAGTGGGTTCTGTGATGTCAATTCAAATTTATATCTTAAGTAAGTTAATGGATGAAAATAATTATCCTTATAAATTAAAAAAAGAACTATCCACCCCTATTCCTTTTGATAAATTGCTCAATCTATCTGAAAGCAAACTGTATTATCACTTTGAATCTCTTACGAAACAGGGCTTAGTTGAACAGGTAGAGATCATCAAAGAAGAACATCGTCCAGACAAACAGGTGTTTTCCATTACCGATAAAGGGCGCAAGCAGCTCCCGCTCAAAATTTATAAGGTAATAGAAGAGGCAGAATCTATTTCAGATATGATTGTCGCTCTTGTGAATCTTCGTTTTGTAGAGACTGATAAAGTGATCCCGATTATCGAGAAGAAAATTGAACAGTCACTTATAAAAAAAGATCAATTAAATCAAATCTACCAGCAAATAGATGTAGATAGCTCCACTCGTGAAAGTGTAGATTTCATGGAAAGCTACTACGCTTCTCAACTTGAGCAATCTATACACTGGTGGAAAGTTCTTTTAGAAAAGCTGAAAACGAAAACGATATAAAAAAGAATGCCTTGGATTATAGCATAATCAAGGCATTCTTTTTTTATTTCCAGCACCAATCACACAATAGCTTTTTTCAGTTATTCACTTTTAATCAATAAATATAAAAAGTATGGAGCTCCGATTAAAGCCACGATTACTCCTGCTGGTATTTCAGTATTGGCTACTACCATTTTACCAAGCGCATCTGCAATAACAACTAATCCGCCACCGATTAATAAACATGCGGGAATCATTATTTTATGGCCACGAAAGAGTCGTCTAACTAAATGTGGAACTACTAGTCCTACAAATCCAATGCTCCCACTGACAGCAACCGCTGGTGCCGCCAATAATACACTACACACTAAAAACCAAACACGATACTTATTTAGAGATACCCCTAAACTAATGACTACAGGATCGTTAAGCCTTAGTACATCCAATATAAGATGATTCCGAATTAATAAAGGCACAATAAGAAGTAACCAAGGCAGCATAGCATACACGTGACTCCAATTACTATTCCCTATGTTCCCTGCCAGCCACACCTTAATCATCTGATATTGCGAAGGATCTAGTACGAAGGTTAACACAATCATAAATGCACTAATCGCAGCCGCAACAGCAATACCAGTATAAATTAATCGAATGGGAATAATGCCTTGATTGCGATCATAAGAAAGCATAAATAATAGAGCAACAACGATAAATCCGCCCAATAAAGCATACAGTGGCTGAACATAAGTATGTAAGCCGGTTGAGCTATTTTGTAACAGCAAAAATAACATCATGGATAATCCGGCACCAGCATTTATCCCCAATATGCCCGGGTCTGCTAAAGCATTTCGGCTTATGGCTTGCAGCAGCATTCCTGCTATTGCCAACGCGCCACCTACTAGAAAACCCAAGATCATACGTGGAATACGGAACTGAAAAAGTACAAGCTCCTGCCTCGGTGTTCCATTTCCCAATACGGTTTGCCATAACTCTTGTAAGCTTAAGCTGCTTTGACCAGTAGATACACTATATATAAAGCCTAGCAGTAAAATGATTGCTATAATTATAAACTTCCATCTTAGCTTCACTATAGCTCCCGCCTTTCTTTACGAGCCAAATATAGAAAGAACGGAACACCAATAACCGCAATTACAGCACCTACAGGGATTTCATAAGGGGCATTTACGATTCGTGCCACTAAATCAGCAAGCACAACAAGGGTGGCTCCCAGAATTGCGGATAATGGAATAATATAACGATAATCCACACCCACTATGTAACGTACCAAATGCGGAGCAATTAAGCCCACAAAGCTTATAGATCCGGCTAAAGCACATGAAATCCCAGCTAACATAAATGCAGCTAAAAGCGAAAGATTTTTGATAAGTTTTATATTAACGCCTAACCCTTCCGCTGTCTCATCCCCTACAGAAAGTATAGTAATCGACTTTGAAATTACGATGGCAAGGAATAGCGCAAGAAGCATCCAAGGCAACATTTGCTGTAGATGGGCCATGCTAATGCCACTTAAACCTCCTCCATACCAAAAAGCCACCTGCTGAGCCACTGAAAAAAAGATACTTATTCCTTCACTTAGGGCAGTTAGCATAGCAGAGATGGCAGCACCCGCCAATACAAGCCGAATAGGCGTCATGCCTCGTTTACTTAATAAACCAACACTAAAGACTAAACCCGCTCCCAATCCCGCACCTAGAATACAGAGCCAAAGTGTACCTGTGAATGAAATCGTCGGCAGGAAAACCATAGCAATAACTAACGTGACCCCTGCCCCAGCATTTAATCCAAGAATCCCCGAATCGGCTAAAGGATTGCGACTAATCCCTTGAATAATCGCTCCACTTACTGCAAATCCAGCGCCTGTTGCCATAGCGGCAAGTACCCGGGGTAAACGAATCGACTGGATCACCTGATGAGTAGACGCCTTATCATCAAAAGCGATGATCGACATGAATACATCTGCGAAGGGTATTTTTTTTGCGCCAAGGACCATAGCAAGCACTAATACGCCTATTAATAGGAGGAGCATGAGGATTAGCAATAATAAAAAGGAGAACTTTTTTTCTCCTGCTAGTGATGATTTCTGAACATTTGCGGCCAATGTTTCCAACCCTTTCCCTTCACTTTACAAAAAGAGCCAGCCAAGGGCCAGCTCAGATGCAAACGAATATGATTTCTATCTAACTTAAGTCAGAGGATGTGGTAAGCAAAAATTTGACGGCCCGACTAATCGCACCCGAGATTACGCTCACATGCTCCTCTTGCTCAAGCAATGCCCAGCTTACTTCAAAGCTTGGAAGGTGTAAGGCCATCATGCTGTTACATAAATCCAAGCTATCCTTGACCATATAATCCAGCTCTTCTCCACCGGCAATCATAAGCGTTTTAGGTAACTGACTTAGCGTATTGCTGTGTAAATCAGCTTTAAAATTCTCATACTCCTTTAAAAGTGCGTAATCATTCCACCAGATGGAAGCACTGCTTGCAATATAATGTGAGAACAAGGTGGGTTGTGTAAACAACGCATGCAGAACAAATAATCCGCCAAAGGAATGACCAAACAATGCTTGCTTCTGCTTATTGATAACGAACCGCTGGGCAATGGCTGGCATTAACTCTTTTTCAAAAAAAGCTAGCAGCTCATCTGCCCCGCCAAATTCAGGCCAAGGCTCCCCGTTGGGACGTTTCGGTAAATTCGCGAGCTCGGCTGGCATGGTTAAATCATAGGTTCGACGCACGGTATCAAACGCCTCACCTCCAGGATAACCAATGCCAACAACAATCGCGGGTGGATAGCCTTTAGGCTTACGCGTCAGCAATCGGGTGATTTCAGCAGCGGTTTCAAAAAGCCCATTGCCGTCAAGAACATAAATGACGCCGTAGCCATCTTTTGCAGACTCATCCAACGGTTTTGCAATAAAGATTTCATAGTCCTTATGATTAGCTTTACTCGTGATCAACATCGTTTCATAGTTTGGTTTTACGTACGGTTTGATAATCATGGCAGCAGGAACGCTACAATATCGTCCATCGTTTTTTGATAAGCAATTAATCCACTGGATCTCCAGTGATCGCCATCCACCTCGAACACTTTACCTGCTTGAACTGCAGGCAGCGCCTTCCATAAAGGACTAGCTTTAATGTCTGCCAGGAAAGCATCTCCCAGACCATCATTATCGTTAATAAAGATATAATCAGCGTCTAAATCAGACAACATTTCCAGCGAAATATCAGCGGACATTTCTCCTTCTACAAGAGCACTTTGAGCAAAGCCTAGCTCACTCAGCACATAACCCCCGTAATGGAAGTTACCCACTAAAAAGATTGCACGGGCATTCGCATTAATATAAATTGCTTTTTTACCGGCAGAAACGCTGGCTAACTGTGCTTTAGTTGCTTCTAGCTTTGTATCGTAAGCAGCAATAGCTTCTGTTGCTTTATCCTCTAAACCTAGCAATTTCGCAATCGTTTCTGTGGCCTCCACTACATTGCCGAGTGCATTCTTAAACACGTAAGTTGGAGCAATTTGCGAGTAGTTTTCATAAACACCATTTTGTGCATAAAAAGCAGTGGGGAATATAATTAATTCCGGCTCCAAATCTACTACAGATTCTGGAGAGGGAACACCATTAGCGAAGCTGATTTCTTTTACACCACTTAACGTATCCTGTAGATACTGCTGCGGTCTTTCACCCGTGGACCATTGGGCTACTGGGGTTACACCAAGGGTAACTAAGTAATCCTCTAGACCAGGGGCATACACCTTTTGTACAGTCCCCGGAATGTTTACTGTATTGCCTACTTGGTCTGTTACTACAAACGCATCTCTAGCCGCTACTTCCGTTTCTTGTACAGCGGGTTCATCGGTTGCAGTTGCACTCGCTTCACTGGTTGTTACTGGAGTATCTGTTGCTTGCTGATTAGCTGTATTATTGCCGCCGCAAGCTGTTAGTAGAATGGATAATAAACCAACCATTACAACATAACTTATTGTTTTTGTATTAAACCCCTTCATGATAGACCTTCCCTCTTTCCTATATTCTCAATAATAATCATTCTCAGTATTGAGTGTATAAGAGATAGGACGCATTGACCATGTAACATCTTATGATTAGACATGTACATTTTCAAGGTATCATCATTACTGCAACTTCCTCTAGCATCCGCTTTAAAGCTACAGGCGAATATTCAAACCAAGGATCGGAGTGAATAACATAGATTTGTTGCTGCTTAATAGCCTCTAACTGTCTGAACCCAACCTCTCTCTGCAAATGATGCCATGTTGCTCGTGACTCATCATCGGGGCAGATAATCGTAAACAGCTTATCTACCTTCAATTTACCTAATTCATCAAAAGTAATCTCAGTATTATATAGACCGGGCTGCTCATAACTAGATTCCGCTCCCAAATCCTGAAATAAAAGATGCTGAATGCCTGTATTACAATAAGCAAAGATTTGCTGCTGATAGATACGTATAACTAGAACTTTAGGTGGTGTAGAGGTCCAGTCTAACCTGCGCCGAACGTCTTCCAATCTTGCCCTATACTGTGTGATCCACTGTTTCGCTTCTTCTTGTTTATTTAGTCGGGCAGCAAGTTCAGTTAAGGCTACTAAACAATCTTGCTTATCATCCAGCCAATAGATTGGAAAATGATCCTCTATCCGTTTTACCAGCTCTGACGACAAATCTTTGGGAGAAATAAGAAGATCAATTGGCAAATGCAATAGCTCATTGGGGCTGCAATAATTTTTGTTTTGCGTCAAGGTTACCTTATGCTCGATTTCTTGCGCCCACAAATTATAGTAGTACGGTGTCCACTTTGCACTTAAAGGTGCAGCAAACGGGATGATCCCTGCCGCGTGTAGATACCCCATCATGTTCCCAGTTACAACACCGATATTTGATTTTTGCTGGCTGGAATACATCGTTGGCGAGATCCCTTCAACCTTTTTGAACACTCGGCTAAAATAAAACTCATC
This sequence comes from Paenibacillus sp. FSL E2-0190, assembly GCF_037992965.1. Classification (NCBI taxonomy): domain Bacteria; kingdom Bacillati; phylum Bacillota; class Bacilli; order Caryophanales; family Paenibacillaceae; genus Paenibacillus; species Paenibacillus sp. FSL E2-0190. The sequence continues at coordinate 829,895 of NZ_CP150306.1, read as the reverse complement.
ACTATATCCAACCGCTTCTGCTATAAACTTCAAGCGAACGTCTTCCTTTTGCAATAATTGTTTAGCCTTTTGAATCCGCAGCTGGGTAACATACTCCATTGGACTTTGTATATATTCCTGTTTAAACGCCGAGGAAAAATAACTGGAGCTAAGACCAGAAAGATTAGCTAAATGTGCTAAAGACAGGTGCTTCGTGAAATTCTTTTCTATATATCTTCTAACCTCAGTTAAATCTGTCTTCTGCGATTGTTTTTGCATGCTGTCACCTCTTTACTGCTTATATAAATGCACTTAACTCTTTATTCATTCATTAATTGATAATCATTATCAATTATACTTTTGTTTTTGGGGGGTGGCAATGGTTGGGGAACGTTCTATAAAAGTGTGCTCAAAAAAGAAGACGCTCAGGGGACTAATCCCCTCGCGTCTTCTGTGTGTAACTATAGGCTGCTGCTGCCCAGAGTAAGTCTTTTATTCCGAATCTACAGCCGGAGCCGGAGCTGCAACTGCTGCGCCATTCTTTTGCAAGTTCTCCTTCACTTGACCTTGCTCTAAAGGCTGAACAGGCGCACCAATGTTAAAACTTTCAATGATTTTCCCTAGTGTAGCTTGGTCAAAATCTACTTGGGAATACAACTCTACTGTATAGCCATCCTCTTCCCAAATCACAATTCCATTTGCATAATAAACCTTAGTCCCGTTAATTACTTCTGTCTTCACTTCTTCCGTAGTGCTGATCCCATTGTCCCCGCCCTTGGAGATTAGAAAATTCACAGCATTCTCTCCGGAATTATACTGCACTTCAACCATGCTGGTCCCCTGAAGAACACAATTCACAAACTCATAATCTCCCATCCAGTCGGGTGCCGGGAAGTTCATGCCAAGTGCTGCACGTGCTTCATCTAGGCTCAACTTAGCTGCAACCGGCAATTCAATGACCGCATTCTCCCCACCTTGGGCATCTTCAGATGGAGTCATTGACTGTGCAGCCGATGGGATTTCCTTATCGTATTGTGTGATTTCGAGATTTCCCACTTCAAACTTTGCCATGATCGACTGGAACATATCCTGTGCATAGGAGGTTGCAGAGAATGCTCCACCCAGACAAATTACTGCACTGCCAATCACTATTGCATTTCTCCAGCTGCTTTTTTTCATCGTTATCCCGTCCTTTATCTCTGATTGGGGGTTAAGTGCCCCATGGTCCAATTTGTATATCAAGCGGTTATAGATTCTTTCTTTGGCGGTAGTGCTGCCCTGTTCGGCATTCTCAAGCAGTTCTATGGTTTTGCTGAATTTGGTGAGATCATCTTTCTTATTCATTTTTGAACCCTCCTGCCTTTAAGGAAATATGCAGTTTTTTCAAGCTTCTATATACTACGACACCGATATTGGACTCACTAACTCCTATGATCTGTGCAATTTCGGAATTTTTCAGCCCAGCCCCATATTTCATTGCAATGATATTTCGTTCCTTCTCACGCAGCTTGGAGAGCGCCTTGAACAGTGCTTGATTATTATCCTCACGGATCGCCAGCTCCTCAGGAGACGGCTTGGGAAATATAAGCTCCAGCAACGAATCCAGTGAGGTATAGCTTCTTTTCTTCTGCGCCCGAAAGTAATCCGTCACAGCATTTCTTACAATGGCAAACAGCCACACCTCAAAATTCGATTTTTCTTGTGAAAAACTATAATACTTACACATCACAGTCTCAAACACCTGACTGCATATGTCCTCTGCTGCATGGTGGTTATTAATCCGATAACAGATATATTTGTAAACACGTTGGTAGTACGTATCATACATCCGGATAAATTCCTCTTTGGACATGATAGCTTCACGTGATCTTTCGTTATTCATGTAACGCTCCACTTTACCCTGGATAACCTCCATCTCCACCCTCCTTCCACCTCACCTTCATCGAAAAGCTAAACAAATTGCGCAATTTGTTGTGAAGAAACTTACATATGTTAATACGGAGAAACGCCCAAACCATTAACAAATGTTTTGATGTAATCGTGGGATGGCAAGAAACCATCATACAACTTATAGTTCACCAAATGGAGACTAGGGACCTTTTTCAACGTTGGTTCATGAGATTAACAATCACAACACAAAAAACGCAACCCCGAAAGGCTGCGTTAACGTTAACCCCTAACTTCCTGTTCTCCCTAGTCTAATTAGTTATTTTTGCAGGTGCAAGCTTTAGTAATTCCACGGTTAGCCGCTGCTCCGCTTCCTCATCAATACGATACCCATCAGCTTCTAAACGTTCAATTTGCCGATCCAAGAAATAAACCGTATTTAAAATCTCAGTAGCACCCAGTACAGATAAGACGGGTTTTAATGCATATTCAATCGCTAGAAGATGGCCTAACGAACCCCCAATAGCAATAGGTACAATTCGCTTACCAACCAGCGCTTTTTGCGGAAGGAGATCTAAATAGGTCTTCAAGATTCCCGTATAGGAGGCTTTATAGATAGGCGTTAATACGGCGACAATATCCGCTTCTTCCACTAGCGCATTGGCCCGCAGAATCGCCTCACTGGCGAAATTGGCCGTAAGCAAATCGTCCGCTGGTAACTCATGTACATAGATCGAATTATGCCAAATCCCCTCTTGCGTTAGAAATCTTTCAACCTGCTGATGAATAGCTGTTAATCGAGATTTTCTAGTATTTCCTCCATTAATAATGACTGCTTTGCTCATTACACATTCCCTCCTGTACTCGCACTTGTTAGTGCTTTTTCAAGTGTTGTTACAACAGGTACAGATAGCCCTAAATTTCCTCGAAGCGTATAACTCTCATATTCAGTACGGAATAAGCCTCTACGCTGTAATTCAGGAATCACTAATTCAACAATATCGTTAAAGCCCTCCGGGAAATGGGGAGGCATCACATTAAATCCATCTGCACCATCGTTTAAGAACCATTCTTCTAATTGATCTACGATTTGTTCAGGGGTTCCAACGATTTCCCGGTGTCCGCGTGCTCCAGCGATACGCTCATAGATTGCACGAATAGATTGCAGATTCTCACGTTTGGCGATATCACGAATAATGTTGTAGCGGATCCGCGGATTGGTGTCATCTTCAATTGAACTGAATTCCGGAAGTGGTTCTTCGACATCATACCCTGACAGATCAATGTTAGTGAAAGACGACAAATACGATAGTCCTACTTCAGGTAAAATATAGCTGTTTAATTGCTGCTGCTTCAGCAAAGCTTCTTCCTCTGTTTTCGCTACAGTAATAAACACACCCGGCATAATCTTCAAGTCCTCCGGTTTACGTCCATATTTAGCCAACCGCCCTTTCACATCACGATAAAAGGTTTGCGCTTCTTCAAGCGTCTGCCATGCTGTAAAAATAACCTCTGCGGTCTTCGCGGCTAACTCTTTTCCAGATTCAGACGATCCGGCCTGAACAATCACGGGATGCCCTTGTGGTGTGGTTGATGAATCCAGTGAACCCTGTACCTTAAACCAAGCTCCCTGATGATCAACAGGATGTACCTTTTCTACATCTAAATACCGACCTTGCTCCTTGTCGATAACAAGCGCCTCAGACTCAATAGACAACCAGAGCTGTTTGACAACCTCCACAAATTCCTCAGCACGTTCATAGCGGGACGCATGCTGCAAATGTTTATCTTTACCAAACAGGAGAGCTTCACCCTCATTGGCTGATGTTACTACATTCCAGGCGGCACGCCCCTTGGACAAATGATCAATCGCTGCGAATTTACGCGCAACATGGTATGGATCGTTATAGGTAGTAGTCAACGTGGCCGTTAGCCCGATATTCTTAGTCACTGCTGCAAGTGCGGAGATAATAATAACGGGATCTAGCTTTAATGATGATTGTGCATTTCCGGACAGCTTTTGACCTAATACATCTGCAAAAAATATCATATCGAACTTGCCACGCTCAGCCGTTTGTGCAATCTCCGTTAAATACTCCAAATCAAATGCCCGACTTGCCCCTGAAGAAGGATGACGCCAGCTTGCTACATGATGACCGGGTAGATTAATGAATGCCCCTAATTTCATTTGTTTTTTTGTCATGTTAACCACTCCTATTGTTTGATTTTCTATTAAGGAAATCCGTACACAAAGGCGGATGCTCACGCTCCTACAGTTCCAAACTTCCCCTCTGCCACTCTCCCTTTTTAGATTGTTGTAGATTCAACTCATATAAAAAATTATTTAGCAAAAGGATTAAATTCGTTCGTATATAACTCTTCCGGCTTCACTTGGCCTTCCTTTAGCTCCCCATTTGCCACAAGCCAATCAATCCAGACATCGTATTCCGAAGGTGTAATCACGCCGCCTTTTTCAGAGATGCCCGTACTCTTCCAAAACTTAAGATTATCTGTGGTTTCCTTTCGTTCACGCTTATTAATAATTTCCTCGAATCGTTTAATTACTTCCTCCCTAGGTGTCGTTCGGGCCCATTCAATGGCTTTTGCAACTCCATCTACAAATTGCCTGACGGTATTCGGATTCTCCTTGATATACTGATCTGTAAAGAAATAATCACCCGCAGTAAACTCTGTGCCAAACACATCAATATCCTTAAAAATTTCTGCGACCCCACCTGTTGTTAAAGCCCGATCCCGGGCAATCCCGCTTAACATAACCACATCGATCTGATGATTTCGCAGAATCTGTTCTGCACTAGAACTTGGAACTGTCACTAAGGTTACTTGTTCAATTTCCTTTTCGGTCAAGTTGCCTTGGCGTAAATAATCTTTAATGACGAATTCCGAATGGGCACCGAGAATATTCACCCCTACTTTTTTACCAATAAAATCTTTAGCCGACTTTATAGCTCCCCCCTCGAGGGCATATGCACCTACATACGTATTTTTATCACTGCCGTAGGAGCCAATGACGGACTTTATTTTTACATTCTTGGCGTAGGATTTAATAATGGCTCCATTGAATGCTGCACCAAAGTCAATTTGTTTCGTCGCGGTTAATTGAATACTTTCCGGACCACCCACGCTGTCACCTATAGACTCTAGCTTCAAATCTCCTAGGTAACCTAAATCGGCGGCCAGCTCTGGGAAAGACACACTTCCAGGTGCAGACTGATATTGCAGGATCTGATCTTCTCCACTTTTGGCGGAGGACTTCCCCTCTGAGCAGCCAGATAAAATACCACTAACCAAGCCTACAAGTATAAGCAGTGCTACTGTTTTGTTCATCTCGCTTCTCCTTTTCCAAATGAATTGTATTTTTCTGAGCTACAGTTCCAAACTTCCCTCCGCCACTCTTCCTTTTTAGATTGTTTTAAGTACAATTAATTCAACTTGTTTAGTTGGTATTATTCATAAAAAATATCACTTCATAATCCCCATTCTATTCATTCACCGGTTGCTTCCATTTAGAAAATTTACGCTCGAGCATGGTCAAGCCTTGGTTGATTAGCAAACCCAACAAAGCAATGGTTAATATACCGGCGTACATTTGAGGGATCTGAAAGTTATATTGAGAATAAGTGATTAAATAGCCTAAGCCTTCTTTTGCACCTACCATTTCTGCCGCAATCAATACTAATATCGCCCCTGTTCCTGCCATTCGAATCCCTGTAAAAATAGTTGGCACGGATGCCGGCAAAATGACCTTCAGAAATAATTTGAACGACTTAATATTCATGGATTTAGCCGCTTTAATAAGTAAGGGATCGACGTTACCTACAGCAGCAATCGTGTTTAGAAGAATAGGCCATGTGCAAGCAAATAAGACGATTGTAATCTTAGAGGTTTCACCAATCCCTAACAGCAGCATAAATACCGGAAGTAAAGCGAGCGCAGCCGTATTTCGGAACAATTCCAACACTGGATTTAATAGCTCCCTAGCTAAGGGATACCAGCCAATTAATAAACCTAACGGGATCGCAATCACTAACGCTAATGCAAATCCACTGAACGAGCGAATGATACTCGCTAAGAAATGAGTGAATAGCTCACCTGAAGCTATCAAATTCCATAAGGCGGTGATTACCTCAGAAATAGGCGGGAAAAATGCTGCGTCAACTAAGCCCGTCCGTGGTGCGACTTCCCATAGTAAGAACAATAAGACTAAGACAATGGACTGTTTGAACACCTTAAGCACGCCGGAAAAAGAAATAGGATTTCGTTTCTTTAACTGTAACGTTGAATGAACAGACTTAACGGATTCGATGGGAATCCCCCCCTTTATAGATTAAATATATGCACCTTTGTATTCAGGTTCATGCAAATAACCCCATACCTCATGTCGAGCCTTCACAAAATCAGGATGTGAGCGAATATCCGCATCTTCCAATCGTGATTGAAGCGGAATATCTACAATCTTCCTCACCGTCCCGGGCCCTGGTGTCAGGACGACTACCCGCTCCCCAAGATAAACGGCCTCATCAATGCCATGCGTAATAAATATGATGGTTTTTTGGGTCTTCTGCCAAATCCGTAAAAGCTCACTTTGCAGGGATTCACGTGTTTGGGCGTCCAGTGCGGCAAAAGGCTCATCCATTAACAAGACGTCCGGGTTAAAGGCAAGACTTCTGGCAATGGCTACACGCTGCTTCATCCCTCCGGAAAGCTCATGTGGATAACGGTCTCCGAAATCACTAAGCCCAACTAACGAAAGAAAATGTCCAACCTGTTCGCTACGTTCATGCTTCGGGATCCCCTTTGCTTCCAACCCAAATTCAATATTGCCACGCGCGGTCTTCCACGGAAATAAAGCATACTGCTGAAACACAATACCTCGATCAAGGCCTGGACCTGTTATTGGGTGACCATCTATTAAAATGCGACCCTGTGTTGGGGATGATAAACCACTAATCAAATCAAGCAAAGTTGACTTACCGCACCCGCTTGGCCCCACTATCGTTATGAATTCACCTTTTCTTACGGAAAAGTCCAACTCTTTTACCGCCGTGAATTGCTGCGTTCCCTCCTTTTGCTTAGAATCTCGGACACTGAACGTTTTGGTGACACTCTCAAATCTGATTTTTTCAGCAGCAGCCATTGACTTCACCTCTGTTAGTTATTATTACGGGAAAGTGATTGTTCGCCAAAAAGACTCAGATGACAACGACTAGCGTTTGTCCCCTGAGCCTCTGGTTGAACCAGTCAGCATATTCCGTTTCGTACTCACGATCACTAAAATTTAAACATCAATAATTTGTATTAATCTGATGGGATTACTATATTTTAATCCACTGGGGTTGTCAACAATAAATTCATAATTATGGAATTCATTAAACAAACCTTACTTCATTTTCACTAACTTTAAATATTCCGAACTTCAACAACCTTCCCTAAGTCCACATACTGCTCATGATCCAACTTCACCTTCACTCTGCCCTTTCGGCGCTTCTCACGCCATTCACGAAGGTCACTCTCCGTTTCCAGGCGAAGCTCCGCAATCTCTAAGGCACGATCCATAATATATTTACTCGTATAGAGCACCGTTTGTATTCCTTGACCACCTAGCATGATAGGAGACATAATTCCTTCCCATTCCTCAACCGTAAATCGTACATAAAGGTCCTCTTCTGTACCCGGCCGACAAGGAACCTCCTTAATCTCATTACGCCGCAACACCTTCCAATCCGCTACTTTCCCTACCCAGTGAATCCCCGTTTTTGCAGGATCAATGAACTTTTTACGGGATTGGCACATCGCTACGTATTCAATTTGCGTTAGGATCTTCTGGTTTGCAAGATTCCTTAACGGCATATGATAAAAAGCTTTCCGCAGCGCCACCTCCACTTGTTCGGGTCCCCGGACAGAACCAACAAGCACATTTTTGCCCGCGAGCTGGTTGGTATAGTATTCTTTCGTGCCGCGTGGACGAGTCGAGCGTTCATAAGCTTTTTCCGGACTATCCTGAATAATCTCATCCAAGAATCGCTCCACTAGGCTTGTAGAATTCGGTAGGAATGGCAAAGCGCCAATATTCAATAGCTCGATGCTTTTGTAGAATCGGTGGGTCTTATACCGCTCCTCATCCGGGTAGGGGAATAAAACATAGGCGCCAAACATGCTTCGCTCATATTCTTCCGATCCCTTCTCCTGATACACAATGGCGTCCCGATAGCGGTGCATCGTGTTGATATCATCCTCTTCAGGTCCAGGCTGTCTATAAGTCCCGTGATAGGAAGTGCCTTCATAAGCCGGATTTAAACGGTATTTCGCATCAAAGACATACTTATACTCTTTGATTTTGCCAGCATCCTTCTTCTTCAGTGTCAGCACATTATCCGGACGCTGATTGAGCGTCGGTGTCTTATCCGAGCCAGGAATCGTATTATAATACAGGATGAACTGCTCCCCGTTAACTGGATTCTCGTACACCATATTAGCGCTCTGCGAGCGGTCAAGCGTAACAAAAATGCCGTTCCGATTCACCTTAATGATATCCTGCTTCACCAGCTTATACTTCTGACCCAGGAGTTGGTTCAGCTTCAAGAAACACCAATACTCATAGAGCTGAGCAACATCCTTCATGGATAGGCGCAGCAGATCGCCTTGGATCGACAAGCCTTTGAGCAGCATGAGATAACAGCGGTAGACCTCGCGGTACCCAGGGGCCATCTGCAGCACCAGCGTAACGGACATCTGCTTCAGCACTCCAGCCTCACGCAAAAAATCCATCTTGAGCACCCGCTCTAGCTGAGTGAGCATGGTGTCTATCCTTTTTATTAGTAATGGATCTGGGGTTCGGTTTTTAATCTTCCAGCGACCCTTGAGCTCTTTCAACTTTCCATGAATGCGTTCCAGCATCCAGCGGATGAACCGGTTCTCATTAGTATCATAGGCGAGGCGTCTTCGTGTCTCAATTAAATGTGTGGCTGTGTAATTCCGACTGCCGATGGTCAAGAATCCATGGTTCATGTCTTCTCTTAATCGTTCAGGATGCTTCGCGAGCTCGCGGATGTTCTCTCTTCCGGCCTTTTTGACCCGATTGGCGTCCACTAGTCGGCGATCCTGGAGCAGAGCATAATTAGGATTCTTGTTAATCCGCTCAACCGCATCCAGAAGCTGTCTAAATACATGCTGAAGTATAGTGAAAAACTCCGTCAAGCTCTGATGCTGCGTTTCCCGCAGGCCTGTTAATTGGTAGGTTTTTCGCAAAAAATCAAAGGCCAAATTATAAATCTGCTCATTCACTTCATTTAAAATATTCTGGTAATCCAGCTTGTAATCCATTTTAGAGGGAAAGATCTCCATCTCTACCCGCAGCAAAGCCTGTCCTGAACTACGGATCTCCCACTCCGTCAAACCTACCTCATTCCCAAAGTTCAGAACACCCGCAAGAATAGTCTCACCTAGAGGCTTAATTGCCTGCCGAAGCAGCACATTTTCATGATAAAAAGATAGGTTGTTAGCAGCGGTCTTCTTCTGAATCACCAGCTCATACGACTGTGTCTCATAAAAACAAGGAAACACAGACTCCCTCTGCTGCCAGTCCACCATCCCATGGGCTTCAGGGGAAAAGACTTTAATCTGAACATTACCAAGCCGTTCGGAGCAAAAAATCCCTAGCTGCGCACTCACCCATTCCTGACCTGAAGAACGATGAAGCTGCAAGGTCTCCACCGTAGGATGATAAGGCCGTCCTTGAAGAAAAAGCGTAAAAAGCTCCGTTTCTACACGGAGCAATTCTACCGTCTGATTAAGAGAGCCAGTATGAGGTGAATCCATCTTCCTCTAGCCTCCTAAGCATAAAAGCCAATTTTCGAGCACTTTGTGGATGTTTGGCCGTAGGTGGAGTTTGGCCAGCAGCCCATTTCAGGTAGAGTGGAGAAGCATCATCCATAAAAGCTTGGAAGTCTACTGTAACACCAGATCCGGTACCAAGAGCCCCTTTCATCAAGTTCAACAATACCCGGCGAACCGAAGAATGGCTCCCTTGAAAACGCGGCAGTATCTTTTGCAGCAGTTGCCAGTCAAAAGCTTCTTCCTCACTCATCAGCTTGTACCGTTCGTTATAGATCATATAGAAGCAAATCGCATCTCGTACCCGAAAACCTACATGAGCGTGGATATCCTCAAGCAAAGCATTGATCTTAACCAATCTCTCTGTCGTCCGCACAACAAGCTCTTTGTTGGTATCATAGGCATCCACTAGCTGCAAATAATCAGAGCGCAGAAAAAGATGATTCAGTTCGGCAACGTCAGAGCTATCACTGGTCTCTACCTGCTCACCCAAATCCGGATACTGCTGAAGATTAATATAATTGAATTCTAGTGTATTGGCTCGATCCAGTACCTTTTTGCTAAAAGGATGTGTCGTTTCGTCCATGTTCACAGTCCCGATTAAGAACACATTCTCCGGGATACCCAGGCTACCAAACTTCACTTGATCCTCAGACGTATCCAGCATGGTAGAAGATATGAGATCCTGTGTCTGGATCTTTCCCTCCTGCCAGTCCTGTGTTTCCAGCACACTTAGCAGGTCACTGAAATAATGCTCTACCCGCGCCAGATTCATCTCATCCATGCAGATAAAATAAGGTTTATACTGATTCTCCGGTTTCCGCGCCTCTACTAATACTTCCGTGAGCGGACCCGGTTTGAACCTGCCCGAAAGATCCTTGTACCCCAACAGATCCGCAGGATCACTCCAATCTGGCCGCACTGGGATCAAGGTAAACTGACCGTTAATCCCCGTTGCACCAAGAGCTTCTGCAAACAGCTTTACCAACCGAGTCTTCCCCGTGCCCGATATCCCCGCCAGAATGACAAAAGGCTTAGTCTTTAGCGAGAGGTAAAAGTTCTCAATAAGGTGCTCAGGGAAGAAGAAACCTTTACGGCGGATGTGGGATTGGATTTGGTGGAGCAATGTTGTAATACTAGAATCTGATGGCGGTAGAATAGGAATCACCTCATGCGGGCTCTCCGTATTGGAGGCAGCCTCATCTTGATCTAGAATGGTAAAATCAGGCCAAGTGACCTCTGGAGTTAGCGATTGAAGCACTTGAAGTCCTTGTCTTGAAAAGCGAAACAAATATCCTTGATTAACTCCGCCTCCAGAATGAAGCGGACCTTGGGTTAAGTTCACTTGCATAATTTGCTGATTAAACTGTTGTAGCATAATGGGCGGAATAAGTTCCACATACTCCGTTCTAACCAATCTACCTTCCTCTTGCCAGTTCGTATTCGCCATAGATCCTGGTTTAGGAGCCTCCACCGCTGCATCTGTTACCTGGCTTACATAACGAATAGCTTTATTCGAATAATGAAGGATAATATCTCCTTGTTTGACTTCCTTCATCGTCTCCCAATGATATAGCTTTCGCCCTTGCGAATTCAGTAGTGGAGCCCAAAGAATGCCCTCTTCCTTCTCCGCCTGAATTGTAGCTCCCTGATTCACCCACCACACGTTAGGCTTCGACTTAAACGTTATAAACTCTAAACGGTATTCGAAAGGAACTCCTGTGGCAAAGAAATCTATGTATTCAGCTTGATCTTCAGGAACAACAACCTGAGGTCTCTTCGCATCATCTGCCTGTTGGTTCGTTCTCTCTTGCTTAATGTAGGAATATGAATGCGAGAAGGCTTCAATTAACAAATTCTTCAACGTTTGATTTCCGTTATAACGGAGTTGAAGAGCTTCCCGACCAGCAGATACTTGATCAATTTTAAATAATGTGGCTTCATAGTTCCGATCTTCATGGATCAGCTTAACTTTTCGCCCTTCACCTAAACTAGGCTGTTGACCTTGGTTAGCTTCCAAAAAATCTGGATGAAACTCAACTGGAATATGAGTGCCATCACGAAAAATGGAAAAGTCCACCTTTTTCCGACCAATTAGGTTAGTAATCTCTGTATCCTTCCACCAGCTTCGTAGTTGTTTGATCATTTATGTTAACTCCCTTAGTCCAATGATAGGTAACTTACAGATACTTCTAGTTTTTTTGCTTTATTCTCTGTACGTGAAGCTTGCGAATCTCCGCATCGGTTATATTGGCCTGAAGCAAATGCTCATAAATCGTTTGTATTTGCGCCGGAGAGATAGAAGGTTCAGGAGTTCCTGTTTTTAAACTGATCAGCTTCCTAGAGATAAACTCACTTAGTTCCACATCATAGACAACCAGTTCGTCCGAGTGGATTTTCCGAAGATCCGGATCAATACTGAACCGACATCTCATCGTGAATGAAACCATAGAAATGAACTTCACTGCAGCTATACCTTGAATCAGACTTTCGATGGCCTTAATATGTCCATAGTTTTGCTTCAGCGGATTATACATCTTGTAACGATTGCTCACTGACCATTGTTGATCCGTTCGCCCACCTTTAATTTCTCCATTGTAGTTTTTCGTCTCAATGACAAATAAGCAATACGGGGAAATAACGATATGATCAATCTGGGTGTAACCTGTTCGAGACTTGGGATTAGGGAGCATTAGATCGCTTAATGATTTACACTCCTTAGGTAACTGGTCGAGTTGAATATTGATTTTATGCTCACCTAACTCTCCAATTCGTGTGGAAGCAACCTTCGGTTTCGACTTGGGAGTTTGTGTCTTGCGCACTGCCTGTGGTGGCTTAGTGTCGGATTTTCTAAAGAAGGACTTTAGCGCTCTAAACATAGCAAAACCTCGTCTGATATAGATTTACAATATGTATGGTTATTCGACAAAATGGGAAGGTTTACTTTTATTCGGATTATGAATGGAAGCCTACTCACTTTTTGGATGAACAGCATTGAAAAACAACAACAATTCCAAACATATATACAAAAAAGACTGTCGCATGAACAGTCCGAAAATAAAGTATGTGTTTATCCCCTTTGATTCCGATCCCTATGTGCTTTTCCGTCAGCAACAGGGCAAGTCTTAGTCCATGAGAACTGAAGGGGCATTAAAGCCATTTGCAAGCTGCATGCCATCCTTTAGTCCTTGTAGATATAGACGTTCATAAAGAACGGCTTGCTTCAATTGAAGCTTGTCCTCCCAGTACTCAAACTCTGGCATACGTGCAATGTCCACGGAGTCAAACAACGCTTGAAAAGCTTTGCGCTCTTCTTCAAAAACATGTCTAGGCTCAGATTGATGTTCAATCTGTGCGGTCACCTCATCCAATCGACCTTGAATCATCTGTAAAAACCATGCCGGAAAGCCCACCACATCCCCTCCAAGATAAAAGTTCAAGCGAAATGACGCTGTATGTCCTCCTTTTTCTTGATACATCCGATTAATGAGTTCGTCAACCTTACGACTCTGGGCCTGAACCGCTTCATTGCTGCTTAACGGAATTCCCTGCTCCAGTGATTTCTGTCCGATTTCATTCAGCTTACGCTTTTCCTCCTCATATTTGCACATCAGATGTTGCATTGCATCCCCACCTTCCTGGAAAAGCTATGTCTGTAGACGATGTATAGAAATTTTAATGCGTTTATCGGTTTATTTCATTTTAATTCGATATCCGCATTAAAACAATACTTACCTCGCATACAATTTGGTTAAATTGTGAGGTGAGACCAAAATGAGGCATCGCAAAGAGCCCCCGGGTGACAAAAATATCATTGGAACCCAAGTTGTAGCCATTCGAAAATCTAAGCGTATGAAGCAAAAGGATTTCCTCGCCAGGTTGCAAACCTTCGGCTTAGATATCAGCCCAACCAGTTTATCGCGATTGGAAGGTCAATATAGACTTGTGCAGGATTATGAGGTGGTTGCCATTGCGAAAGCGCTGGATGTTTCTGTTGGGGAGTTGCTGGGGGAGGGTGGGTAAAGGGAGACTTTAGGATAAATATTCTGCTGAAAGAGATTTGGCAATCAAGCGTAAGTACGTATCTATAACGTCCCAAAAGATGGAGAACTGGAGCAACTTCTGGTTCTTACTTTGTGTTTCGGTCGCTTACAGGGGACAACCATCTTGTCAGGTAGAGCATTTTGAATAGAACTTCTTTGGCTGAAAAAACAACGAAACTTTTAAATTCTTACGTCCGATTTTTGAGAAAATGTGTGTTGACCGATATTTATAACAAGGGCACCCTTATAGCTATTTTCCCCATTGTATCCTATGAATCTTAATTTTCGCTTCCTTGTGAAAGATAAAAAAATACCCTCTCAATTAAGAAAGGGTATTCCAAATAAGTGCAGTCTTAGAAAAAATAGCTTAAATACAATTTCAAGTTATAGCTTGTAATTTTCGTCCTTAGATAGCTTTATAACAAGAGGATCCAAACCATAAAAATCCTAATCTAAAACTCTAGATTCTAGTCCAAATGTTCCCACTACCTACAAACGGATCAAGAACAGTATTTTTATTTTATTTTTTAGAATTACTAGTAAAGATATATCTGGGTCTGTTTTTGCTATTGTCCAAAAATAAAGTATCAGGCTCAATGTCAGTGTAAAAAAGTCATTTGGAAGATACTTCGTCACTCAACTCCCAATATCCGTTATTTTCATGTTTTTTAAGAATACCTTTTTTTCTTAGTTCTGTCGCCTGCCATCTGTAAACATATTGCCAAGTATAAAACAGGTCCCCAGATTGTCTGAGTTCTTTTTCATAATTAATCCAAATATATTTACTTACTTCTAAAACAGTCGCTCTTCCATTATTCTGTTTACTACACTCAATAATAAAATTACTGAGGTCATATTTTGTTAACATAAATCTTCCTCACTTCGTTCAGCCTTAATAATAGCATTATCTTTTGAAGCATTTTTTCTAACAACAATTATATGTTCTTGCATCATTGTTTTAATTTCATTCTTTCGAGTGATAGTAGAATTAATATGATGTGGCAATCGTTTAAACGAATATTGCCGATGAAGGGTAGTAATTTTATCATAACCTAAATATACAAACCAATCATTTAGTATACCCGCCATATCGACTGTTATTGAACCTAAAATAGTTCTATGACCAACAATCCAAGCTTGTATACCTTGATCATCTAAAACTTTGTCTGTTTGCTCTACAACTAAATACAGTTCTCTAAAGAAATGAAGAACTGATTTAATACGGCGAGGTATTGCTTTAATTCTTCTATTTATTGTTTCTCGAACAGATGGTATTCTGTTCAAAATTTCATCCAGTAGCATTTCATTCTGGGGTTCTTGTCTGAGCTGTTCAAAAAATTCGTCTCTCCTGCTTATTGCTGACTTTTTTACATCTCTATTTTTCAAGGTGGTTTCTGCATTAAGCTTTCTAAAATACTCCAAACGGGTTCTTTCTTTCAGCAATTCGAAAACTATGTTATTTTCCTCGAAATATTGATATTCAAATAATCCCTTTTTGATATTATCTTGCAGAATGTTTAAACTGATTTTAGCATTAACTAAATCTTTAATATCTATCTTACAAACTTCCCTCATTGTTTTAAATAATTCTTTAAAGGTATTTGATCTACGTAAAATCATCCTTAATGAAATACTACTTAATGATTTTTTTCCACCCAAAAGATGCTCGTCTACATTTTCTGCCTCTGTTCGGATATCTAAATACTTAGCTAAGAGATCTTTTGACCATTGAAGTGATAGTTTAGAGAATTCTCCATATGCGACAGTGCTTTGAGAATCGCCATAAGGGGGGGAAGTAAGTATTAAGTCAATTTTCTTATTATAGAAAACTGAAAGATCTTTAGCATTTTGCATCTTTATTTCTGTTAATGCCTTATTATACGAATCTTTGTTAGCTTCAGCTAACATACTCATTAAATTCGATACCTTCTCTTTAAAAACTAATAAAGAGTCGATTTCAAATTTCTCTACATCATTAGGTGACATACGATATAGCTTAAATTCACTATTTCTCGTTAAAGAGCTTTCTCTAATTGTAGAGCTAAAGGCAGTTAACAGAATCAAAGCATAAGTTTCCCTGTTTTTCTTGGAGCAACTAGCCAGAAATTTATGAGATTGTGCTTTAATAAATGAAAGTTCTTGAATATTTTTCGATTTAAACCAAAAGTTAATTTTTTCAAAAAAAACTAAATCAACTAATTTATGATCTGTATAAGTTATGATTAATTTCTCAGCAAAATTAATTAATGCCTTTTCTACATCAGCAGCGTTATTAACAGTTAAGGCTTTGGTTCTCGATAATAAAATTGAAAGCGGATTAAGATCTGAACCGTAAAAATCTAGACCTAAATATCTAGCTTCTAGCGCCACAGTTCCACTTCCCATAAATGGATCTAAGACTTTATTTATCCCATATTGTTCTTTCAATTTTTTGAGTAATGAGAGTATCATATCAGGAACAGCCTTCGCTGGATAAGTATGAATATTGCCCTCAGATGAAAAGAACGATGCAAAGTTATTTTCCCCCACATAGTTAAGATCCAAATCTTTCCACCATTCATTGTCCACAATGGCTACCATTAATCGACACCTCCTAGTGCATCCAGGATTGAGCCGTACATCTTGAGATGTACGGCTCAATTAGAATAAATATAATACGTGATGAGAATCAAAAGAAACACAAAAAGAAAAAAATTAATAATCTCAATTATACAACTAAACTAAAAAAAAGAGCAATGCTTTGACCAAAAACAAATTCCATTTCTTTACTACATTACAAAGACCTTTAAAAATCCATAGGTAGTCCAACATTGCTTTGGGTAAGACCATAATAAGCTTGTACAAACGCTTGATGAGGCATATTCAATCGCCCAATCCTGCGAATTCGATAGTCTACTACATTTCCGTTTTTTGTGAAATTATTTATTGTTCTTTCTTCAATTTTATTTTTAAATCCTTCATTTCTTTCTTGAGCATGAAGAGTTGCATCTAAAAGACTATTTAAATATTTTTGATAAAATTTCGGATAAATGGTGACTATTTTCTCTCTTATATTATCAATATCATCTAAATTAACTTTGCCTTCTCCAAGATTATTAAGCATACAAATATCCAATATCCTAAAGTCAATATGTAGAGTTTTTCTTAACATAAGCATTGCATTACTGTACTCAGTACCCATTTTAAAAGGTGCTAAAGTTAGTCTTTTTTCATTATTTGCAGCGGCGGCTTGTTTATTAGCCTCAGAGAAGACTTCCTCAAGTACCAAACGTTTATCATCAACGGCGCTCTCACCTTCAATTTTACCTAATAACTCCGTTATTTTCCCCTCTAAGTCGCTACCAATATTATCTTTTGTAAGCTTCATTTCGACTAGAGAGGCAACCCCAACGCTTCTGTTGATTTTACTTCCATTTCTTCGTATAACACAATCACATTCTTGCGTTACAAGCATATGATACTTTTTAGAATTTTTCCCTTGTCCTGTTTCAGACGAATATGACTCAAAGATATCACCAGTCATGACAGGTTTAAACAACGTGTTTATGTTGTAATCAAATTTTTCCATAGTAAGCAACTCTTTAAAATCAAGATCAGCATCTTTTGAGGGTTGCACTTCTTGCCATGATTCTATACTTCTAATTAACTGAAAATAATCCTCTCGTCTTGACAATTGATCGTTAAAAGCCTGATTAGAATAAATTTCATTAATTCTAATTAAAGTATTACTTATATTAGTACCGTCATTTATAGATTTTTGCTTTAAATGCTCAATATCTTCTAATTCAAGTTGAGTAGTATAAAGCAAGCCATTCTTCAAGGCGGCTTTTCTCTCAACTGTGTGAATTTTCAATAGTTTATACAATTCAAAACCATGTTTTGCCTTTTGGATCATGTTTTCAATTTTAGTGTAGTCAAGAAAGTTTTCTTTTCCCATGACCCATACTAAATTATTAAGATCAGTTTTTGATTCATACAATTGCATAAATAAAGTAGACATTTCATTAATTAAACTATCATCCTCTAAAAAAGGACTGCTTTCATTTTCATTTTTTATTGAAGTGAAAAAATTCTTAAGATGTGTATTTACATTCCCTGGCTTACTGCCTTCCACTATGTCTTTAACATATTTATAGATATCTGATTTAGTTTTTAGAGCCTCTGTCTTTCCTGAATATATAATCCCAATGGAATCATTTTTTATGGATAAAATATTCAGAAGTGATAGTATATCTTTATCTCTATAGTTTTCTTCTCCAAGTTCTCTATCAAGAAACCAGAGCTTTAACGAATCAGTTTCTGGAATTTGCGTTTCTTGTTTTATATGTTCTATGGCTTGCTGATAACTTGTAAATTTAATAGGCTTAGTCGGTAGTTGCTCTAAGAACGCATACTCATCTTGATAATGCTCATTTCTCCAAGTCACTTCCCATTTGTTACGACCACCATCTATGTACCACTCATTTAACTTCACCAAAGAATCTGTATAATGGCCTTCAATGAAGTCTTCCAATTCAGCCCTCGCATCTTGTTCAGTTACTTCTGATTCGATTTTATCCCACAAATTTTGATAAGTTAATTTGGTATCTAAAAAAGCACTTTTTAAATCAAGTGCCTCCTCCTCTACTAAAGAATCCGGAAAAACTAATGCTGATTCATGATTAGTGTGTAAATTGTCCTCAACAATGTATACTTTAGATATATTAGAAAACCAACTCATTCTTCAACCTCCATTATGACTAAAATCCATAACAAATTTATATCTTCTATTATAGAAGTTACGTTCGCTATCTAAATATATCTTTATATTCATCATTTCTAATACCGTTCTTGAAATATAAAGACCTAGCCCTCGTCCTTCATTATTAGGTTTTCCTGACTCGAATGCATCAAATAAAACAGCTTCAATGCTTGTATCAATACCTCTTCCGTTATCCCAATAAGTCACTTTTTTATCTTCAGAGTCAACTAATATATGTATCTCTTTTTTATTTATCAGACCTTTATTAGCAGCATCATTCAACCAATATTCTGAATTGAGATACAAGTTATCAAAAGTTTGTGTAAGCAAACCTTGATTTCCTAAAATGACGAATTGCTCATCTCCTTCAATAAAAATATTTATATCATTTCTTAATGCCCTTGAATTAATAAAACCTCTTGAGTCTTCGCCAAAGATTGTTTTTAAAAGAAGCCCTATCTCCAATCTTGACCTACGTTGCCTTTCTTTCTGAAAAGAGGGTGCAAGATAATTAATGTAGCCATCCATTAATTTTAAAATTGATTGCATGGATTGGAATGATCGTTTTAATTTGTTGTCTATGGAATACTCTGTAGAAAGATTCTTTACAAGTCCTTTAAGCTTAGAACTTTGCAATTCAAATTCATGAGTAAATGCTTCCACTAACATGCCTAAACTAGCTAATTCAGTTAACTTATCCATATCAATTAGCAAATCATCGATAGTAGTCTTTAATACTTTATTTTGCTGAGCAGAGGCATTAATAAAAGTATTGACTTGATCAGTAAAATTAAGCGCAGTAGAAGCTATGGATTTATTACTTTCATATGATGAAACGTCATTAGGATTAGTTGCAGCCTCAAGAAGTGTTTTCCTCATATTTTCGAGTTCAATTTTATTCTTTCTTTCTTCACTTTCCAATTCTTCCTTTATTTTAATATTAATATCCTTACTAATATTTCTTAAGAAATCCGCTTCTCTTTTAATATGAGTATTCGCTAACTTTACAGCTTGATTGCAAATCTTGAAAAAAACTGTACTATAAGAGTCACTAATAAATCCCTCTCTATTCGTTTTTTCTCTTAGATTTTGATTATCCTTTCCTGTAAGAGCAACAAATCCCGTTGTGTTTGAACTTTTAAGATCATCATAAGAACCAGATGATGTAGCAGACTGATCCAAGCCTAACCAGTCATTTTTCTCTTCTCCGTATGGGAAAATTCTAAACCCATCTCTATAAATCTTTACACCTTTAATAGAATCGAAGTAATCTTTTGCTGTCATTGTTTTTGCTACGTTATCTTTAAAAAGTTTGGCAAGACCTTCATTAACTCTATCTTTCATGCTTTTATCACGTGAAAATCCATAAAGAACCATTTTGAATCTCCCAGGACTTTGTAATCCGAAAAGTTGTGTTTCCCACAGATCCTTAAAATTATTAAGTAATTTATCTTGATTCCATAAATCAGGAAACACTCTCTCTGATTTAGGTAAATTCGCTCTTTCAAGATATTCTTTGAGCCATTTTGATTCAAACTCGCTCAAATTATTCTCCAAGGGTTTGCTTTTTAAAGCGTAAAAGTCCGGGTATAGTATGGTTTTAATTTCTGCTTCCCATTCACCATTCGAATTTTGAGTAAAATCAAGCTCTAACTTTGTTGTGCCTATTGTTTTTAAAAAATCCTCATCAACATTATCAAGTTTTAGAGGTATCCCATTGACTTCTATATTAAGTGCGAAAGCTTTCTGAATGTCTTTGTAGGGAGATATCATCGAAAACAAAGCTTTTTGCAGCTCCGTTTTAGATTTAGAATCTTTTGTTGATTTTGAATCTTTAATAAGATTACACCAAAAATCAGAATTTCTTAGTTTCGTTATTGTTAGCGTAGTGTATTGCTTTTCTATATTTTCAGTTGCTTCTGATAACAGAACATCCACAGAATCAATAGGCATATCCGGATCATATTCAAACTTTTCCCAATCTACTTCCAAATAAGTTTTTTTGGCCTCGTTTAAAATACTAGTCTCAACCACCAACTTATGACCTAATCTATGTGCTGATAGTCTTCCAACACCTTTTTCTCCTAATGGAACATTTTCAGTAGATTTATTCTTTTTTTGCTTCAACTTCATACTAGTGGATATCAATAACCAGTGATTCTTAATTACATCCACCGTCATACCTATCCCTTTATCTTTAATTTCGATTTTCCCGATTTTCACTCCTCTTTCTTCGTAGTTAGTATCAACAATGATATCTACTGAGGGGGACCTAGCATCATAAGAATTCTTTATTAACTCAGAAAGGGCTACTGTTTCATTTTCTATCATCTGCTCTCCAAGTTGAATTAAGAGCCTAGCCCCCACTTTGAAATGTTGCTTTGTAGGAGGACTTTCCAATAAGAATCTATCTATTAATAGATTTAACTCATTAGATAAGTACTCTCTTTTTTCTTTAAGTATTTTGAAAATCTCTAAAGCTTCATTATGTTTTCCATTGTTCCTTAGGAATACTGCATAATCATATTGATGGATTGGATTATTAGATTCAATATTAATAATCCTCTCAAATGTTTTTCTACATTCCTCTACATTTTCATTTCTCTCTAATATTCTACACTTCAATATTAATAATTGAAGGTTTGAAGAGAAATGCTTTAGACCCTTTTCCACCTCATTAAGAGCTGCTTCTAAATTTTGATCAATTATAAAAAGATTAGCTATCCTTAAAAATATTTCAGGTGATAATTCTAGACTTAGAATTTTTTCTAGAATCGTTATAGCGCCATTGTAGTCATTTTTCAGTTCTTGTAACTTAGATAACATTAACAATGCATCCACAGAATTGGAATTAATTTTCAAAGCCTTTGCAGCATACTCACTTGCTTCAGACCAGTTACCCAATTCTAGATATTTATTTCCTAATACCAAATTATATTGAATGTCGCTTTCACTTAAAGCTTTCATCTTAAGCAGTTCCTTTAGGCTCATGTCCCCATACTCTCTAGTCAAGGCACCACACCTCCCTGAAGTTAACGAAATACTTACTTGTATTTTCCAAAAATATCATGTTGCTCACCCATGACTATTATACTATAATTACACGTTTTGGAAATAAACTTAAATACATCGTTGTATTTCATCATACTATTAATTAGTTTGGATATTTATCTTTCCTCCTAATCTGTAAACCCAATCTAAATGATATCCTACGATAATGCTTAACTTTCTCAATTTAAATCCAACTGCAAAAAACAAGAACATATTGATCCCCATTTTCAACAAGACCTTAAAGGAGTAGCCTAATGTTCTGCTGGATTTTAATAAGTTATAATTTCTGATTAGGCTTGAAAACCAGAATAGAGTTCTACCAGTTATCCGGTCTCGTCCCCTCAATAACATACTGTAGCGGGTACATTTACAACCCGAACAAATTAGAACATGTACGGCGTGTCCATTGGGAGCTCGTTGATAACCGTTCTCCATGGGGAATTCTTAATGCTGCAGAAATTATTTCATTTTGAATAACGATTCCAGATTAAAAGCCCCAGTAACAGGTATCGTTTTATGTGTGAAAATCGATAGGAGGCGTATCACCACCAACAGTTGAATTTTAGGTCTGAGTTTTCCTCTTCCTATTCTAACTATAGGTGTCTCTTCCTGTATTCGAACGTTTAATATTTTGCTTTCTAGTCGTTACAACTGGAGGGTTAGAGAAGCGCATATAAGTGGACTGGCATCTAACACACCTTGGTTAATATCCTCTTTGGTATTCTTGCTATTATCATTCAATATGTACTCATCCTTCTCGGGCTTTGGGGTTAAACGTACATGTACATGTCTACTCTCGTTCTTAATTTCAATCTACTTTTTGATGGATGCCAAAACATCATTTTCACTTGCGATGCGTAAATCTACTGAACCCGGCAATCTCTTTTACCAGAATATAATCAAAGGCTTTCCCTTCAGGAATACGAACATACATCTCAATAGGCTAGAGATCAGGTAACTCGACATTTAAAATAAATCCCTTTCTTAAGAGCAGCATTGAAATATTGCAGAGAACTCTTGATTGCCTGACTAAAGATATGCTGATATATAGAGTCCCACTTAGCTCTTACTCTGACATTACTGTATATCCATGACATATGCTGCACATTGCCTTTTGCAGCCAATTTCTTGAAACTGGCTTACTCATATTAAAATAATGCATTCTACCATTAACTCCATTCCTATCTACCAGCTACAATGATTCATGGGGCTGAAGTAAATGCGTTGCTATGTCTCTCAACTTTTTAACATTAACTAAATATGAGCTTGATGACTGAAAAAAATTAAAATAATACAAAAGAAAAAGTAACCCAGGGTTTTGCCCCGCGTATCCCACTCCTATAGTAAATAAGATTATGTAGTTTATTGTAAAGTGCTCATAACCCATGCGTTATCTATTCTGGTTAAGCCGTACTTGACAGGGGTTGGTGATAATAACTCCCTTTATCAGTTATTGCTCTAATATAGATTTTAACTCTTCACACATTCTCTAATATATCCTTTCATTGACTGCCAAGTATCAAGAATTAAATCGACATCTACCGGTGTCACATTATGAATATACAAGTTTAATTTATCAAGTAGATCCCTCTTATTAACTAAATCTCTCCATAAACCAATATTTGATTTAAACTCTTTTGAAGTTTTTGTTGAATTACTCCATGTGTTTAGAACATTTTTAATTGAAGCAGGCAATGCAGTCTCCTGATATTCGGCCCCACTTTTTTTGGATGCATATTGAGTTGCGGATTCAATTAGCGTTCTATAGAGACACACTGTTGCATATGGATACATTAGTACATTTAATTTGCTTAACTCAAAGACCGTTTGATAAATCTTATTCCCCAGATCATTTGAACTTTTTAAAGTTTCAAATAATTCTCCTTCAACTGAGGTAAATACTAAATTATTTCTCTTTTTATGTTGTGGTTTAAACATAGTCTCCGGCTCATAATCCGCTTCATTTTCATCTCCAGTCTTTTTGGTATCCTCTATATCTTTATTTTCGGAGCTAAAATTTCCTGATTTATCATCACCTTCACCTTTTATATCATCTACAATTTCATCTAAATCTTTATTTACATTTTCTTCTTTAATTTCTTCTTTCTTAGGACTTTCACTTCCATTCGAAGCAGTTTCCAGCGCTCCCCCCTCTTTATCTTCGTTATCAACAGTGCTCGATTCATTATTGTTGTTGAGGTTATTATCATGAAATTTGGTTTTTGAATTAATTCTTTTGTTTTTAGAGTATGTAACATCAATATTTATAATCATAAATGAAATGACACCTTTAAGAAGGTACATTAGTTTCACGAATATACTATCTTGAATGAAATCAGCTCTTTCATTAGATATTTTCAACTCTTCTATCGTTTCATCAAAATATGGCATATTGACAAATCCAAAAACATTGTGGGGTTTAAGACGTGTTGCTTTTTTCCTTTGTGAAAAATCAGCAAAACCCAACCAATCAAGTTCTTCAGATAAATAATTATATATAGCCAAGTCATTAGTATATATATTTACACCTGCTCCAAAATCTTTGAGCATACTACCAGCTGTTTGTTTTTCATAAACCACAAACCTTCCTTCAAAAGCCGGAACTCCTTGAACACCCTCAAGTTCCTTGAATTTAATATTGTCATTGGTACGTGTTTTTATAATTTGACTTATTCCATAATATTTTCCCAGTAAATGCTCAATTTCAGATGTTTCAAATGAATCAATTAAAATCTTCGAGCTGTTTATCTCAGGATTATCTGAAAAACATTGAAACATTAAGGTTTCTGTTTTGTTATCGTAACTAAAGTTCACATCAAAGAGCATCCCTTTAAGATCCATTTCGAATAGTAAAGAGTTAGATTGATTATGGTCAATCGAGAGAGTGACTTCAGGGAACGATAAGCTAGCATGTTTATATAGATATGTAGAAAGATGACGTAACTTCTTTATTTCAGAATCAGACGTCAGCAAAGTCATTTTTGCAGAAGAAATATTGTTTAAAGTAATTACTGAACCCTTTTGAATTGTAGACTCCTGAACTTGTTCATAATAATAACTACCTGTATCTTTAGACCAGTTAATTAAATATTCACCGTTACCACCTTTTGTTTGAATAGTCAAATGATTACACAAAGAAAAAACTGATAAAAGTCCCAATCCTTTACTTCCTGTATAAAAGGCTCCTTTGGCATTTGTTAAATTCCCTCGACTCTTTTTCCCTGAGAACCCCGGTTGCGAAAGCTGTCGAATATCGTCTAAAGAGAATCCAAGTCCATCATCAATAACAGTGATTGTTTGGTTTCCCCTATCATACAGAATATCTATTTTATCTGCTGATGCATCAATAGCATTTTTAATTAATTCTGAAACAACAATTAAAGGGCTCCCCACTGTCCCCAAAATATTTGCAATCGATGAAGAATCAAGATGTAAATTTTCCTGCATTGTAGTAATCCCCTTATTTAATATTTCCTATATATTTTTATATACTCTTTACTCATTGACTTAACTGAACCTAAATTGGCGATCTTAGATACTTTTGCAGGCATTCTCTTTCCTTGTATATTTCTAGTTAGAACAGCCTCTTCTTTTAAACCAAATTTTGCGGCAAGCCTATCATTAAAAACATCAAAAGGAAACTCTTGATTATCTACTCTACGGTTTCCCAATGTCAGAACTAATCTTTTTTCTTTTTTTAATATTCTTGTTAATTCAAAAAAGACTTTGTAATAATCATTAATAAAGTATCTAACCTTTTTTGCTTTTTCACTGCTAATATTTTGAATTAAGTCTTCGTACTCTATTTTCACTTCAAACTCTTCCATATTGTTGTGTCCACCTAAGCTCACTCTATCGATAGCAGTTAGATTATTCAGTAGACTTACTTCAAACTGATCTAAGTCATTTAAGTCAATCCAAAGTAAAGGGAGTATTGAATATTGTCCGTATGTAATAGTAGTATGATTATCACCGTAAGGTGGCGATGTACATATTAAATCAATACTTTCATCAGGAAATTTTTCTAATATATTAATTGAATTACCTGTAAACAGATTGGCTTTAGAAGAATTACTATCTTTCACATAATTCATATACAAAGACGATATTTTTGTAATGAAATACTGTATGCAATGGTTGTCCATCGACTTAATTTTCTCTTCTTCCTTTATATGGAGCTTAAACGTAGTTGAACGTGTATTACTAAACTTTCTAATAGTATCTGCAAAGCACACCCAAAAAAACCGACGTATTCTTATATTTCCTTCCCGTTCTATTGCTTTTCTTATAGTACTCAAATCAATTATTACATCTTCTCTAAACCATTTATTTATGTTTATGAACTCGAATGGCTCTGTGTTTCCCAGCAAAAGTGTAATATTAGTTCTTATCTCGGCAATACTCTCACGAATTTTAACTAATGGCACTCCTTCTAGTTTTACTCGAGAAATCAATACTGCAAGTGGATTAATATCAATACCATAGGTATTTAAATTTAGGGCAGCTCCTGCTGTTAATACTGTCCCCGACCCAACAAAAGGATCAAGGATACTTGTAATCCCTTGATCGTATTCTATGATATCCTTTAGAAGCTGTTCTTGCATGGGCGCTACCATCATACCAGGATACTTAATAAGCGCTTTCTTATCTCTATATTCAGTAAAATCCCAATAGTCATTTTCATAACTGTTAAGTTTCTCGACTAAGTTGTCCATTTTGTTTTAATCACCTCAGTAGTAAGCTTCCAAATTATTCGATTTTCCCCTTAGGAATCCAAGCTAAAAAACGACAAATTTTTAATTGTTATTTGCTTACTCATTCTCTAGCACTAATGGATATTCCTTCCTTGAAGTGAAAGCATTTAAAATAAAGTATATAATAACCGATCTAATTATATCAGCAGCAGGTATTTAGAACTATGAATAAGTTACTTTTGTATTCATTAATATAATATCTTATGTACGTGCGCCCCTTTATAGACATGCCTCTAAGATTTTTCTTTCATATTGTCTATTAGACCTTTTAAGGACTACATTTAATGCAAAAAGCTCAAGTCACAAAAACCTTGAGCTTCATATATAGACAATAAGGATTACTACAATATTTATTTGCAATATAATAAAACATTCCTAATACAGCATTTCGCTCCAATGTATCATCTATTTGAAAATTACTTCATCGTGTCTTTATGTTGATGCTCCTCAGTGACCGATTAAACGATTAAACTTCAAAGTTTATTAAAAAGTGAAATAAGTACTAAAAGCTAGATCATCTGTAATCTAGATTATCCATAGACAGGAATTAAACTTTCGCTTCCCATAGTCCCATAAGTGAATAACTTTGATCCTTCTATTCTATAATCAATAAATTTTGAATTGATCATATTTAATTCGACATACTCTCTTAAATTTCCAACCAGAACTCCATCACCATATATGCCATTTATTATTACGTAAACTCCCCCTACAGATAATATTGTATTATCAATTCCATCATTATTATGTTTAATTTTGTTGTATATGCTCCACCATCTTGGAAGAAATTTCGAATCTAACGGCGAAGATTTATCCCATTTATTTAACTCTTAAAGGGTATGATTTTATGCTTATGATTATTCATTGCTGGTATGTATGGAGATGATAAACATACAATACTAAAATTCATTATTTTATCTAATGATAAGTAGTTGAAAATATTTAATTGCTCCTCATCAGGTACCTCAAATAAGTTAAATACACTTCCTTAGATACAACTTCGAGTAAATTGCATGATTCTCTTATTATCGAGGCAAATCTTATTGAATTAGTTTAAGATTATCACTATTAGGTTCAACATACTCAAAAGTTTTTATCATCTCTTGTTCTATCAGTAAAAAATGATTTCGGATCCTCATTACATTCTGGCTTGTTTTTCTCTGAAAAAATTTTTTTCTTCCTCAATTGATCTACCACTCTATTTTGTGGGATGACTTCATGCATATTTATACCTTGTTTCATTTGCTGAAATACGAAATTTTTTCCTATCATATTATCGCCTCTTTTAGTATTTTATTTATATTTCCAGAAGTTCCTTTAACACTTTATAGTATTAATAAGAGATTACAACCGGATTCCACAATTAATTTAGGTATAAAGAATTTTTCTAAGCAGTTATAGTTATTCATAAATACCTGTAATTTGTTTTCCATAAAGCCCCTCTATTGTTTACTCTACATAAAAATCCCACTTAAAAATGAAAAAGTCTTCCAGTCATAGGAAGGGTCTAAACATCGATACATCTTATTATTAATCTTTTCTTATCAGCACCGTCACACTCTCCACCTATGTGGAGCATTCATTGGGTACAGCCTCGAACAATTTCCTACGAGTTGTACAGTTTGCATCAAGCCCTAGTCTTTGGGCGGTAACTTTTCGCATTAGGGATGATACGCTTTGCTTACCTTCTGCATTAGATAGACACATGTAATCCCCCTCCATAACAAAACAGAGGAAAGGCTGATTGGCTCCGGGTTTACCCCCTTTCCATTCATCCGATCCTCTGTCTTTTCAAATCAATGATATAACTCTTCATCGCCCTCAATTGGCCTTATCCCGAAATCACGACCGAACTTTGGATAGCCAATCGCCTTTGCAAGTACGCCTTCAGATGAGGATCCACACAGTAGATATAGCATCCTTTCGTTCCCCGGGTCATTAATGTCCTGTAGGTGTTTCGTATAATTTGATCGGCTATTCGGAGCGCTTCGTCCTTATCTTTCTTATACAAGGTCTTGAAGCCTGAAAGAGACTTATCGGTTTTCGCACGTTTGAACGGGTCGGTAATGATACGGTTATTTTCAAAACGCATATCTTCGCCAATGATAATTCCGACATATTCAAATTCAAGTCCCTGTGAGGTATGTATGCAGCCCACTTGTTCGATGGATTCAGGGTCGATCGCCCAGGTCGTCGTATTGTTAAGGTTCCAGCTCATGAAAAATTGATAGCGATCTAATTGAATGTCATGAACGCCAGGATTGTTCTTTCCATCCGTCTTCCAATCCCAGCAGTATCCGGCAAGCATTCTTGCCTTATTATTTATCTGATTTTTGCTGAAGATTTCATCGCGTAATTCATTCGGATCATCATAAAGTCGAATTTCATAATCGAAATCGAAACCATCTGCGTTTGCCGTTTCACGGATATCGAGTACATCGTCGAGCCATGCCAGATATCCATCGGATCCATTGCACCTGAATTGAGAAGCCAATGTCAACTCCGTGATATCAGCATCCATTTGTTCAGCATACCGTCTAATCTGCTCTTTGCTGCCAACGTCGTGCATCGCGATCTTCTGATATTCATCGATAAAAAATATAGAAAACCGGGCAGCGCGGATAATCTCCATGGTTTGATTAATTCCTTTGTTTTTGAACAAACCCGACTTTTCATTTAAGCGATGCGCCTCGTCAACAATCAAGCAACCGAATTCATCGGGCAATGCTTCATAGTAAACGCCTGATCCCTTAAACAAGTTATCAATGACTGATCTCTTCACGTTTTGCTGCAGCTTTTTCATGTATACGGCACGAGGCGCGCTATTCTTGGTTACATATTGGCAGACTAGTTCTCGTGCCGTAAGATCTACCAAAAGATTAATTCCGAGAACCGACTTACCTGTCCCTGGTCCGCCTTCGACAATCAAGACCTGCTTCTTTCCCGACTGGGCTTGCTGCGCCAATCTTAACGCTTCCTCATATACTACCTTCTGATCGTCAATCATGATGAATTCTTGATTCCCCTGCAGCATGCTGACGAGTGAATCCTGCAGCGATTTAGAGGGTTTAATTTTGCCATGTTCAATGAGGTAAAGCGATTTGCTTCTATCGGTTTTTTTAATGAAGGTCGAAATAAACCCTCTTAACTTTAGAGCATCTCCCTTCGAGAAGATAGGAGCTTCCTCAATGTATTGATTGTAGACAGGATGCAATAGAGGGTCGTTATCGGTCTGTACATAGTTATGTAAATAAGCACAAGGATAGAGTTGGACCGCTTCGTTCTGCACAGTCTCGTTATATTCACTAATCAGTTGAGCATAAGACCATGCCTGAAAAGAAGGATGCGGCGTTCTCGTCTTCGTTCGGTTAAAGTAGGTTTTAACAAGGCCATCCGCATCCTCAACCGTTTCAACTTCTGTCCATTGCTTAAGCTCAATGATAACGACGGAATATTGATCCTTTTCGTTCAAGCCTGTAATCATGAAGTCGACTCTTCTGGAAGACGCTGGAATTTTATACTCAATCGCGATTCCTGCGTCATCTGGAATAGTAGATGTGTTTAATACTTTATATAGGTAGTTCATCGAATTATTCCATGCATTGATTTCGCCCATGGAAACCCTACCGGCTTTTTGCACGAACTGGTTATGAATCTTTACCGCAATGCTGTCTTCGGTCACATCATTCATAAATTGTTGCTTGGTCGATTCATAAATAA
The DNA here is from genome assembly GCF_037992965.1 of Paenibacillus sp. FSL E2-0190. NCBI lineage: Bacteria > Bacillati > Bacillota > Bacilli > Caryophanales > Paenibacillaceae > Paenibacillus > Paenibacillus sp. FSL E2-0190. Next base: position 799,866 of record NZ_CP150306.1, on the reverse strand, counting down.
TCATGGAGCTCTCCCCTATTCGTTCACTGCCGCATACTTTTTTGCGAACTTCCCTTGAAACTGGATATCGGATATTTCTCCGCATTTTTGTTTATTTTTTGAAGGATGGCATCCTTTACGTCGATATTTAAATCATGAACGAGCGTTAGCGTGTAGATGAGAATATCAGCGATTTCGTCCTGCATGTCGGAATAATTTTGCTCTATGGCTTGCTGGCTGTTCTTCCATTGGAAGAGTTCCAGCAGTTCGCTCGACTCCAACGAGATAGAAAGAGCCAGATCTTTGGGATCGTGGAATTTCTTCCAGTCCCTTTCGTCGCGGAATTGGATAATTTTCTCGATTAGTTCGTCCATTTGTACCCCCGTCATGTTGTTCAAATTCAATCTTTAACACTTGCTCTGCACAAAACAATGATAGCCCAATCCCCAATGTAAATCTATGAAATTTCTACAAATCAAACAAAAAAAGACTCCTGTTAATCAGAAGTCCTTATTAAATCATCCAGCTAATTATGGATTTGAACCCTACAACGCCCCCCGCCGCAGTTTATAAAAATACCGCACATCGGATGCTTCAACACTATCTTCTCAGCCATGCTCAAAATCCGCCTCTCACCAACTCTTCTGTCCACCAAAGCCAGAATATTCAATACAATAGCACGTTCTTTTTATATAATACAACCATCAGCTCCTCCATCATGAATATTCCTCATACTTACAACCCCTTTGCCTCACGGAGTTGGTCTAGCCGTTCTTTTACCGAGTCGTTAGGCTCGACTACTGATAAATTAGAGACTGCGTCAACCAGCTTCTCCCCCCATGATGAAACGTCCCAGCTCTCCAATGTCTTAATCGCTATGTTCCGGTTGGAGGTCACTGGACTATTCAGGCCAGTGAGGATCAACTCTGCCCCTATCCCCTCGAACCGGTCCAGGCTCTGCAAGATAGCTCCCAATTTCCTATGTGCTGCATATTCTTCGCCGAATCCCATCTCATTCCCTGGTCCAGTTGCGATTTGTTGCAAAGGAAGGTGTTCGATGGCGAATTGAACGAACCTATGAATTCGGTTTGGATCATTCGATTTCATGAGCTGATAGTAATAGAAATCCTGTAGCGGGTTGGCTGCAAGCTGATTGTAGAGAGTGTCCCAAATATCAATGCCAAGCTTTTCAGCACAAGCTACGCCATAGTAACGGTCCGGCGAATCACCGCTGTTAACAGCATCCATAACGATACTCATCCACTTGATGTTAGCCATAATCGATTGGCAAGCATCGCTGATATCGCTTCTTAACTGCTCGCTCCAGCCCGCAGACATCCGTTCGGTCCATTTCTCCTCATCCTCAGCCAGGAAATCGTAAATGCTAAATATAGCTGACAGATGCTTTGCAGTTCCTCCTATCTTCCCAGTGAGCCTCACGTAATCAAATAACACCTGTGGAGCATGCTCATAATCATCCATGTCCTCAGCAGGCCCGCCATTCAATAGCGCTTCAATGATATCGACTGCCCCATCCAATAATGCACTATCTACCTGGTCAGCAGAAAGTGCCTCCCTCAAGCCACCATTTCTAGCACAAATACAGGCTAAATATTCGTTCATGACGTTGTTGTGGCATCCTTGCCGCAGCAGCCAATCTTTTATCTCCTGACTAGCAGGGTCAAGTCTCTCGACGATATGTATTTTCCCCCATCCATGAACCTGTTGAGCCAATTCAAATAGAACTTGATTGCTGTCTTCCATTCCATTATGAATCGCAACCACAGCATAAAGCGTAAATTCCTCATGTCTCCCCAACGTTAGAAGCAAATCCTTAACTTGCTCGTTTTGAAAAAGGCCCAGTAAGGCAATCCCGAATTTGACGACATTTCGGTGCGCCGCATTCTCCGCTAACCATTTCGCTTCATGGAATACGGAGTCCGGCTGTATCCCGGGCTGCTTGCGTACCTCATCCAGAACAACATCCATCATTCCCCCTATATCTGTCTTCACAAGCTTAGCATATAGGGCCTTTCTTGTTGAATTCTTAGGCTTTCTGGATTGCTTCGCCAGCAGGCGAACCAACTCTCTTGCCTCATCCGTCATCTTAGCAGGTCCGGCATGATGTCCAAAAGCTCCATCCAAACCGCCCGCTACCCATCTGATTTTATCACCGGACCAGAATTCTTCGTCATCCGGCAGCGATCCGTCCACGGATTCTCCTTGTACCTGAATATGGGAGTAAATGGAGGGCCTGCCCTCCCAAAGCGGCCGTTTAGCTCTATCGAAGAAAATAACCATCGTTCACAACACCTCTTCCTATAATTCCTTCAATAACAATCAGAACAGCTCGATGATTTTTTAAACGGCTGCATTATCGTATCAGCTTCTCTATCTATATTTGCTTATTTTGGGAGTAATGAACATGGCGAAAGTATTACAAATGGGTATATATTTTCACATTTTATCCAATTCCTCTAGCGTTGGACTGAGAAAGCCCTCCAGTTGTTGCTGCAATTTGCTCTAGAACATGTAATTCCGCCTTCAATAACAAAACAGAGGACAGGCTTGTTGGCTCCGTGTTTGCCCCTTCTCCATACATCCGATCCTCAATCTCTTCACTTCTTTAGCCCCGCCCTGCTCCTTGCTTCCAAATTTATCGAGCAACGCACAGAATTTATTCCATAGATTCAGATTAAAAGACGATCATTGATCTGCACTTTGCAGAAACTGATCGTCTTTCTTGTCTTACAGTCCTTCTTCTCCGAATTCATACAAAAAACCGAGAAAGAGCACTTCATTTAAAAGTGTCGATTTCTCGGTTACCGTTACCCACCCGTTATTTTAATTAGTTAGATTGCCCTTCCATCGCTCTAATGGATTCATCCACCTTCACCATCATAGAACATTCGACTCTTTTGCGGAAGACGTCACAGCTGAAGTCATAGGTTCCGACGAGGGAACCCGTCGCGTGCAGTGCATTGGCAGGACAACCACCGCTGCAGTAGAGTTTAGCCCAGCAGTCCTTGCATTCCGGCTTCGAGTAGCAGTTGCTCTCTTGGAATTGACATTGCAGCTCAGGTTTTGTGATGCCATCCCAGAGGTTTCCCATGCTGTATTCTTCATCCCCGACGAACTGGTGACAAGGAAAAAGCTCTCCCCAGGGGGTGACAGCAAGATATTCGGTTCCTGAACCACAGCCAGTAATTCTCTTCTGGATGCAAGGTCCTTCCGAGAGGTCAAGCATGTAGTGATAAAAGGTAAACCCCTTGCCCTGCTCATCACGTCCAATCATTTCCTTGGCGAGAATTTCGTACTGGTTGTAGATCTCCGGCAGGTCCTCCTCGGTAAGTGCATAAGGTTCCTTTGGATCACAGATGACTGGTTCCATCGAGATCTTGTCAAAACCAAGGTCTGCGATATGAAATATATCGTTGGTGAAATCGACATTGTTACGAGTGTAAGTTCCTCGAACATAGTACTCTTGGTCCCCGCGCTTACGAACGAATTCCTTGAACTTCGGAACAATATGATCGTAGCTGCCTTTTCCGTTAACCGTTTGGCGAAGTCGGTCATGAACCTCTTTTCTTCCATCTAGGCTTAATACGACATTGTACATTTCCTGATTTAAAAACTCGGTGACCTCATCGTTCAGCAGCATCCCGTTCGTCGTGAAGGTGAAGCGGAACTTCTTTTTGTATTCTTGTTCTTTGCTTCTTGCATAAGCTACGATCTGTTTAACCACTTTCCAAGCCAAGAGCGGTTCCCCGCCAAAAAAGTCGATGTCCAGGTTTCGATGATGACCCGAATTTTCAAGCAGGTAATCGATAGCTTTTTGTCCAACCTCATAGCTCATGATTGCTCGATCTCCGTTGTATTTCCCTTGGCTGGCGAAGCAATAGTCGCATGATAGATTACAGGTATGCGCAACATTGAGGCAGAGTGCCTTAACATAAGTTTTCCGTTTTTTTAAATCAAGCGAGAGGTTCTCATACTCATCTTTTGTAAAAAGCTGACCATCATTTATAAGCTCCTCGATATCCACGATGGTTTCTCGAATGTCACTCTCAGAAATGCTGGAATCATGCTTATATTTCTCTAACATCATTGTCACGATTTGGTCGACAGAAGTTTTCTCATAAAGCGCTATAATTTCATATGCTAGGTCATCAACAACATGTACTGAGCCACTGTAAGTGTCGAGCACGATATTGTATCCATTTAGTTTATATTGATGAATCATACTTACTAATCAAGCTCCTTTTGCACACAAGTAGAAACGGCTTTGCCATCCTGTAGCGGAAGCGTCCATTTCTTAAAAATAGCCGCCCATCAGCAGAGCAATGGGCGGTAAAATTCCGAATCTTATCTGTTCATTGCATTTTCACACTTCTGGTTTGCAACGCCGCAGGAAGTTTTACAAGCGGACTGGCAAGAGGTCTGGCATGCGCCGCATCCGCCGTGTTTTGCGGTATCCATCAGTTTGCGGGTGCTTAGGGTTACGATTCTTTTCACGATAAATAACTCCTTCTGTAATTTCTTGTGATCACTTTCGCTTAATTTCCATGGAACATCGTAGCAACATCACGCAGGTACGTCTATGATGCCTGTCACCTAGCAGAGCAGAGAGGGGTTAAACATAAGCATCAACACTAATTTTCGTGCAGTCTTTCATGCTTGTGATCGTAAGATGCGGTAGCGGGAACCAGAGTCAGCGCAATACTAAAAAAGTGAAACAAAAAAGAGACGGCAATGATGCCATCTCTTTAACAACATTTTTTCTCATACTTGTCCGTAAAGTCCAATAAATATAAGGATTTCATAGCACTGTATCCTTCCTTACCAGTAGAGCGACACTCTCCACATGCGTGGGTGGACAATGTGAACAAACTTATATGAGGAGCCCTAAGACACTTCCAGACAGTTTATCTGCTCTTGACGCCTTAGTTCATAAAAATATTGCACAATTGGATGCTTTAACTCATCTTCTCGCTCATGTTTAAAATCCGCTTTTTCCCAACTCGTCGGTCCAATAAGGCTAGAATATTCAATAAGATATCGTCGCTTTCTAAGCTCTCCTCTATGGAAATAGATAAATACTTAGTAGCTATAACAATAAAGTTCGATTTACTTAATAATGCCTGAGCTGACAAAAGTTCCTTTGCAAGTTCTGATATTTTTCTGCTTCTTGCAATGACTATTAGCCGATCCTCCGGGATGATCCCCTTACTATCTTTTCTAACCGCTTCAATTTCTTCATGGTTGATAGGAATTTGAAGATCTGAACCGAGCATAACATCTATGGCGTGCTGCAGAGGGACGAGAATGGCCCTCCTATCCATAACCGAACGGATGCTTTTTGTACTCTAAGGGGCTTAAGCCGACTCTATTTTTGAACACACGACTAAAATAGTACTGGCTCTTATACCCTACCTTCACGGCCAGATCCCCGATTTTGATATTCGGCATTACGTCATCCAGAATCTCCTTCGCCTTCGATATCCGAAGCTCGGTGACATAGTCAAGGAATGAAGCACCGATTTCTTGCTTCATACGCTTACTAAGATAGGTTTGATTGATATGAAATAGTGCTGCTACTCGAGTAATAGACAGCTCCGGATCCTGATAATGACTGTCAATATACTCGGTTACTTTTTGAATAAGCACTGTCCCATCCCCTGTATACCCGGGAAGCTCCCGCTCCTTATCCACCCTGCCTTCATGTGAATTCAAAGGATATTTTACCTGAAGATGCTCATCGATCCGATGAAGCAGCTTGTTCAGATCACTCTTCGGCACAGGTTTCAATACATAATCGAATGCTTGCAGTTGCACGGCTTGACGCGCATATTCAAAGTTATCGTACCCGCTGATGATGACAACCAGAACCGACGGGCAGCGTTCGCGCAATATGTTCATCAGATCGAGCCCATTCATATTCGGCATGTTGATGTCCACAAGACATACATGTGGTGGGGCTTCCTCCACCATATTCAATGCTTCGTTTGCACTTTTCGCTTCTCCTGCAACCTCAAAAAGATACGGACTCTCCTCAATGTATTGTCGCAAGCCTTTGCGAATGATCGTTTCATCATCGACGATGACAATCTTCCACATCTTCATTCCACTCCCCGTCCAAAGGTATTCGAATGACCATAACGGTAATGCCATCTTCGCTCTTCACTGCAAGGCCATATGGCACTCCGTAAGCTAGTCGAATGCGATGGTTTACACTGTATAGCCCAAAGCCTGTGGCAGAACGATCATATGTATCATCAAGAAGGGCTTGATTTATCTGCTCAAGCTTCTCTTCCGGAATCATAACCCCATTATTTTCAACCTTAATGACCAAATAATCGGCCTGTTTATATGCTGTAATCGAAATTTTGCACTTTTGATCCCCAAGTGGCTTAATCCCGTGATAAATCGCATTTTCCACCAAAGGCTGCAGCATGAAGCGAACGACTTGGCACTGATCAAGCTTTTCATCATATCGAAGCTCGTAGTCCAGAATCTCCTCATATCGCACACCTTGAATATGAAGATAACTCTCGACATGGTACAACTCCTGATCAAGCAGAATGTATGGACTGCCTGTGCCAAGCCCTAATCGGAAATACGCGCTAAGCGCTTCCACCATCTCCACCACATTGTCTGCTCCATGTTCCGTTGCCATCCACTGGATCGTATCCAATGTGTTGTATAAAAAGTGCGGCTTGATCTGCTCATGAATCAGTCTGAGTTCCATCTCCTTTCGGTCCTGCTCCACAGCGTATAATTGAACAAGCATGTCATTGAAGCTTCGTCCAAGATCGCCGATCTCATCCGAGCGCGTAACATCTGCTCGTATGGTTTGGTTGCCGTTCTGCACATTTTCCATTACCTGGCGAAGCGACTGAATTGGACGAATAATGGAAGAAGCAAGCAGCACCAGAAAGACGATAAACGCACTACCGATAAGAACGCCTACCAGCAATGCAGTCCGCTGGGTTTTGATCACCGCTAACGATAGACTTGAATTCGGTACTTTGAGTACTAACTTCCAGCCTTCCACATTTTGAATTGGAGCCTCAAATACACTCATGTTCTTCTTATCTGCTGTATCCTCCGCTCCATCTTCTTCACCCAGCTCTCTGCAATCGACGATAAGCTGGCCTGACTGGTCATATAGCATTACATCTTGAGCAATCTCCCTCATCTTCTTGACGGAGACGGCTGCGGCAATATAAGCTACCTCATCATTCACCGATGGATTCACGCGATAAAGAATGACGACGATTTCGGCTGCATTCGCTTTGGATACGATCGGATTGCTTACCACATAATTGGAATCTGAATTCAGCAGTTTTCGATAGTAGGGTCGGTTTAGTATCGAAAAAGGCTTGTCCCTTGCTGACCAGGAATTTCCGTGAATATCCACCACGCGTATGGATTCGTACTCTACTTTCTTCTTCGCCTCGAACTTATCGAACTCTTGCAGCAATTCATCTCGTGTCCACTGATGGTCCGAAGCTAGAGAAGCAAGCATGTCTATCTCTCCAATGCGCTGATTAAACCAATAATCAATCTGGTCGCTGCGTGCAGTAACCACTTGCTGCGTTAAGTTCTTATTCAAAGGGACAACCGTATGGTTCATCTCCAAATATATTGTTACAAGCAATGCAACGAACAGCAGCAAGAAGCAGCCTCCTGCGATTAACGTAATTTTTAAGTGAATTGATTTCATTGTAATCATAGCCCTTCACAATATCCGTTTCTTACATGCCCGAAAAAGACAAAAAAACACTAATCTGTGCAAATACATAATGCTGTACTAAATCTATAATAGGTCTTGTGCATATTTTCACATGAAATAACATTCATGTCTAGGCTAGAGATAAAGGATTTGCCTAGCAAATCTTCCTCTCCCTAGTGTATGTAACCAATTCACAACAGAATGAAGGAGATATTATGCGAACTCACACGAAAAAGCTGTTATCTATTCTACTAGTCCTCAGTCTTATGTTCACGCTTGCTGCTTGCGGCAGTAAAGATGCAGAACCCGCTGCAGATGCAAACGGAGTTCAAGTCTTTGAAGGAGTTGGGCAAGGTAAACATGGCGATATTAAAGTACAAGTCTCCTTATTAGATAACAAGATCACTGACATTAAAGTGACAGAGCATAAGGAAAATGAAGTACTTGCAGAACCTGTTTATACGCAGCTCAAGCAAGAGGCCATGGCAACTAACAGCGCAAAAGTTGATGCCATTAGCGGATCTACAGTTACAAGCAAAGGATATCTCGAAGCCATTCAAGATGCAATTACGAAGTCTGGACTTACCCTTGTCGCTGGCGCTGCAGTCAGTGGAAGCAAAGACAAAGAAGAAGTCGAGCAAACCTATGATGTTGTCGTCATCGGTGCCGGGGGTGCTGGCTTTAGTGCGGCTATCGAAGCGAAGAGCGCTGGAGCTAATGTAGTTCTGCTCGAGAAAATGCCAGCTGTTGGCGGCAACACATTGATTTCCGGTGGTGAGATGAATGCGCCTGACAACTGGGTTGAACGTGCTCTTGGCATCACAGATGACACGGCTGACTTGTTCTATAATGATACGATGAAAGGCGGAGACAACCTCGGGGATCCAAAGATGGTTCGTATTCTTGCCGACAATGCTCTAGCATCTGCCGAATGGCTGCGCGATGATATCAAGGTAGAGTTCTTACCTGATCATCTGTTCCAATTTGGTGGCCATTCCAGAAAACGTGCGTTGATTCCTGTAGGTCATACAGGTGTTGAATTGATTACTAAGTTAAAAGCCAAAACAGACGCTGATCAAATCACGATCAAAACGAATATGAAAGCCGAAACCTTGCTGAAGGACGAAAGCGGCAAAGTAACAGGTGTAACTGCGACTTCGGGTACTGGCGACAAGATCACATTCCATGCGAACAAAGGCGTCATCATCGCTACCGGTGGTTTTGGATCCAATGTAGAGATGCGTAAGAAGTATAACCCTACAATGGATGAAAAATATATGACTACCGATACACCAGGATCTACAGGTGACGGTATCGTTATGGCAGAAACGATTGGCGCCAAACTGACAAACATGGAGAGTATTCAAACGTATCCAATCTGTAATCCTGAGACAGGTGTTATTTCCCTGGTTGCAGACTCCCGCTTCGATGGTGCGATCCTGATTAACCAAGAAGGCAAGCGCTTCGTTGAGGAATTAGAACGTCGTGACGTTATTTCTAAAGCAATTCTTGCCCAAACGGGTGGATATACGTATCAATTATGGAATCAAGGCATTGAGGATATTGGTAAAACGATCGAAGTTCATCAAGACGAATACGATCAACTCGTTAAACAAGGCTTGCTCTTTAAAGCCGATACGATTGAAGAGGCGGCTGATTTCTTTAAAATTGACGTGAACACTTTGAAAGAAACGATTAATAAAGTAAATGATTATGCGAAAACAGGTAAAGACCTTGATTTCAAACATCGCGGTGGATTGAAATCTCTTGAAAAAGGCCCTTACTACATCGAAAAAGCTGTACCCTCCGTTCACCATACAATGGGCGGCTTGGTGATCGACGAGAAGACTCGCGTTTTGAATGAAAAAGGCGAAGTCATCCCTGGGTTGTTCGCTGCAGGTGAAGTAACAGGGGTCATTCATGGTACAAACCGTCTTGGCGGTAATGCCATCGCTGATATCTTCACATTCGGCCGGATTGCAGGCAAACAAGTTGTAGCAGAGTAATCTTATTTTTTGTGTAACTGCTCTATTAATAAGTTAGCCTTAAAAACGTGCAAGATAACTTGTAGAGTGCCGGTTGACTGCTAACTTTCAAGCTGCCCTCTATGACATAGCAAACCGCCCTGTTCGCAACATTGCGAATGAAGTGACCCCTTAAAGTTAGACAGGTATATAATTAAGCGACTTGTTGGGCCTGAGTTCGGTACTGTACCGGACTCAGGCCTTTTAGTTTTGCCTTAATTCGCTTGTTGTTGTAATAATCGATGTATTTTGATAGCTCTTGTTTGAAATGTGTGATACTTTCGAATTCCTTTAAATATAGAAATTCAGATTTCATGATACCAAAGAAGTTCTCAATGACGGCGTTGTCGTAGCAATTACCTTTACGGGACATACTTTGCTTGATATCTCGTTCTTCAAGGGCATGACGATACTGCTTCATCTGATAGTGCCAGCCTTGGTCAGAATGAATAAGGAGGTTATCTTCATCGGTTAATCGACGGAATGCTTGATCTAACATCGTTGAAACAAGCGAGTAGACAGGCCTTGAACCGATTGTATACGTAATAATCTCACCATTATATAGATCTAGAATTGGAGATAAGTACAGCTTTTCTCCAAATAATTTAAACTCTGTAATATCCGTAACCCACTTCTCATTTGGATTCTCAGCGTGGAAGTTACGTTCTAATATGTTCGGTGCGAGTTTGCCAATCGTCCCTTTATAGGAACGATATTTCTTCATACGTACCACACACTTTAAACCCAATACCTTCATCAAGCGTTGTACCTTTTTATGATTCACATGGTGTCCTCGATTCACTAACTCGTCACGAATACGACGATAACCATAACGACCCTCATGCTCCTCGTAAATCGCTTGAATAACGTCTTTTAGCTCCTTATCTCTATCGGGCATACCAAACGTTTTTACCACGAAATAATACGTACTACGAGGGATATCTGCTAGCTGCAGGAGGGCTTTCACCGAAAATTCGTTCCTTAGTTCATAGACTACTCGTGCTTTGTCTTGTTTGGTGATTTTTCCTTGTTTTGAATTAAGGCATTCAACTTTTTTAAATATGCATTTTCCATTCTCAAACGCTCTACCTCTGCTTGTAATGCCTCAACAGACCCTTCTTTTTACGTTTGAATCTTTCGTTTATTAGGTTCTTTTTTCATGGATGGACGCCCCTTCTTCTTTGGTTGTAGGGCGTCCATCCATGTAACTCTAAGCTTCTATGCCAGCTTAAAATGGTACTATGACTCGCAATATTAAATATCGCAGCCGTTTCTCTAACAGACGTCCCGAATTCGTTCATATAATTAAGTACGTCTAGTTTAATCTGTGCAGGATATGATGTATAGCCCTTTTTAAAAGCTTCTTCACCATGATGCTCATATTGACTAATCCAGTTTGAAAAGACAGAATTGTGAATCCCGATTGATTTTGCAATGGTTTTTAAGCTCTCGGATCCCTTTTTATAACGCATAATAGCTTGGATTTTTTCGTCTGTACTGTACCTGGTCATAAAAAAACTGCACCTCCAAATGTTAGTTATGTCTAACAATTGGGGTGCAGTTCATAATTAGGCGGTCAATTTTGAACTATCGTGTCCCATTAGCGTAATAGTTCTTTTTAATTTGTGATTGAGCTATAAATTCTTTTGCCTAATTACTTTAAACTTAACTTATTTAATATCTCTATAAATTGACTTTTAGTTTCAGGCTTCTTATCATTTTTTGTGAAGTTTAACATATAAATAGCCTTTCCTTTTATAGGTAGTGATGCATAATAAATATCATGTGTTCCTGTAATACCCGAGGCAGCAGAACCATTATCGGAATCTAATGTAATTAATCTAGATTTACCCAAAGGTAGATCAATATATTCATCATTAGTTACACTACTATGATTAGGCATTTGTGTTAGAAAATTAAAGTTATCCATGTAGTTAATTGCACTAACTGTTCCTCTATTCTCGTCGTTTTCATCTAAAAAATTATATACAACAGTTTCACTTTTATCGAGCTTCCAATCTTTAGGTAACACAATATTTAACAATGTTAAACTATCTTGATTGTTTACAATCTCGTTAGAAGACTCTCCATTATTTTGTTTTGCTTGGTTGGTTGAGGTTGATATTCCTTCCCGCTGCAGAGCTTCGATATTAGAACAAGCCGAACAGATCAGCATAAAAATTAAAAGGCATGAGCTAATAGCTTTGTTTCTCATAAATACCTCCTGTATTTGTTATTATTGCTTTAGACTATATATACGCTTATAAAGTTGTAAGTTTGTGGAAGTAATATGAAGAAGCTACCAACTTTATTCAACAATCCTGCCAGTTAGCTTAACGTGAACATCTATAGGAGAACGCTAAGTTATCCGAACGTATAAAGTTGGGACTACAATCTAGTGCAAGACAGGGTACACGTCGAGTTTCAATTCCGCCATACGGATACACGTTCAACGAGACGACAAACGCCCTTGAAATTGACGAGAATACCGCCCCAATCGTGCGAGAAATATTCGAGTTATACTTACACAAAGGTCGGAGAATGTTCACGATAAGCAATGTCCTAATGCGTAGGAGTATTCCGACACCAAGGGCTAGCGCGGGTGTTTCAAATGCAGGCACCAAATGGCAACAGAGCACGATTAAGGGCATTTTATCCAATCCCGTATATCTAGGTAATCTTGTTTATCGGCGTGAAGAAACGACAGGAACGCTTGCAGAATCGGAACTATATAAAATTCGCAGAAAAGTCGAAGCGGATAAGCAAATTATTACCGTAAACACTCATCCTGCATTAGTGTCTGACGAAGATTTCGAAGCGATTCAAGTACTCATGCGTAAGAAGGGTACGCATAAAAGCAACGGTAAAGAAAGCCTGTTTTCCTATATCGTTGTTTGTCCTGCTTGTGGTAGCGGAATGCACTTCAAGCCCGATAGACGTAAAGGGGCGTATGTTTGCGGCGGATACGTTAAATATACATCTAGTTACTGCTCGTCGCATATTATCGCAGAAAAAGAATTACTACAAGCAGTTAAGGACGACCTAGCGGCGTTGGTTAGGGATAACGTAAGTATGGATAGGCTATACGGTATTGCCGAGGAAAAAGCTAATTCGGTACACACTAATACCAAAAAGGAATTGGCGCGTATTGACAAAGAATTAGCCGAAATGGATAAACGCTTTGACAAGCTGTTAAGTCTACACGTTGATGATAAGATTACGTCAGAGCAATTCAAGCAACAAAACGAACGAATAGTAAAGCAACAACAAGAATTATCGAATAGAAAAGCTGAACTAATTGTATTGTTTGAAGCAAGGCAAGACCTCACCGAACAATTACAAGTTTTCAAAAAAGAAATAGAACGGTTCTCGACCCTCGACATTAGCGATGTACAGGTCGTGAAACACGTTCTAAAAAGGTTAATACAGAAAATTGAAGTATTCGAGGGCGAAAAGATTAAAATTCACTATAATCTCTCTAACCCTCTTCCACAGAACTAAGATACAGTTTAATCGGCTGTGTCTTTTCTTTCAAGTCTTACTGTACACTCCACATGCACCGTATGCGGGAACATGTCCACCGGAGTTACCTCCACTGTCTTGTATCCGCCATCTTCGAGCACCCGCAAGTCTCTTGCCAGTGTCGATGGATTACACGACACATACACCACACGCTCCGGCTTCATAGCCAGAATCGTCTCTAACAACCGCGGATCGCAACCCTTACGCGGTGGATCGACAACGATAACATCCGCCGTAATCCCTTGCTCTTTCCAATTCGGAATGACATCCTCAGAGGCACCAACCTCGAACACTACATTCTTCATCTCATTTAACTTCGCATTCGCCCGGGCATCCTCAATAGCTTCCGGTACAATTTCGACACCGTATACCTTAGCCGCATGCTGCGCCAGGAAAAGGGAGATCGTACCGATGCCGCAATAGGCATCGATAACCGTTTCATTGCCAGTCAGTCCGGCATATTCAACGGTTTTACCGTACAACACCTCAGTCTGTGCCGGGTTCACTTGATAGAACGAACGCGCTGAGATAGCGAACTGTACATCGCCGATGTAGTCATAGATGACGTCTCTGCCCCACAGGACGCGGGTTTCGCCACCGAAGATGACATTCGTACGCTGAGTGTTGACGTTCTGGCAGATGCTGACTACATCCCGCAGCTGTTCGCGGATGCTGCCGAGCCAGGCGTCCAGGTGTGGGATGTCGCGGCCGTTGGTTACGAGGACGACCATCATTTCACCGGTGCGGAAAGCTTTCTTCACGACGACATGGCGCAGCAGGCCACGACCGGTTTCTTCACTATAAGCAGAGATGCCAAGTTCTCTGCCGATGTCTTTCACCTTGCGCACAACGTCATCATTATCCTCATGCTGGATTAAGCACGTCTCCATATCGATGATACGGTGACTTCCCCGTGCGTAAAAACCGCCTACAAGGCCACCTTCGGTTACGCCAATTGGTACCTGAGCCTTGTTGCGGTAACGCCAAGGCTCGTCCATGCCGAGTGTAGGGCGAACAAGAATGCCATCTGTATGAGCTACTCCAGCGCCATCAGTCGCACCATCCACGATGCCACCATCGTTGGCACTGTCCGTCTGACTTCCACCAGCATTACTCTCTTTGCCCTTTCCGCTGTTCCCGCCACCATCCACCCGGAGCTTCCCAATCCGCTCCAGGTTGTCCACCACCAGCTGCCGTTTCCACGCCAGTTGTGCGGTGTAGTCCATATGCTGCAGCTGGCAGCCGCCGCATTGGTCATAGATCTCGCAAGGCGCTGCGATGCGGGCGCTGCTCGCTTCTACTATATTAAGCAGCTTGGCGTAGCCATACTGCTTTTTGGTCTTGAGCACCCTTGCCCGGACTTTCTCTCCGGGAAGGGCTCCCTGCACAAAAAGGGTAAAGCCTTCTACGCGGCCTACCCCTTCACCTTCATGGGTCATGCCGATAATATCGAGCATAACCTCATCATTTTTATTCACAGGCAGTCCGGCGACAGGCGCCTTGCCGGCTGGGCGGCTGGTGCTGCGTCCACTGCGGTGTTTACTCATTATTTATAGTTCACTTCTTTCATTATCATCGCTGTATAATCCCACACTCTTGCTTTCAATCAACCTAATTATTCTGAGCAAAAATCCGCAGATGCTGCGGCAAAATCCGAAAACGACCCGGCAGCTCTCCGCCAAGTTCTCCATCCAAGTTCAATTGGACATGCCCTGGAGAGATTACATCCATTGCATCCGTACGGAAATACACAACCTTTTTATCCTGCAAATGCTCGCCACGAAGGGCCAATCTAACCAAACGGACAAACTCTGCCAAGTTGCATTTTTTAACCGCAATAACATCTAACAGACCGTCATCGATTCGAGCGCCGGGAGCAAGCTTTTCAAAGCCGCCAACAGAATTCGTATTTGCAATCAGGAACAGCATAAACTCATCATGAATAACCTCCTGCCCATTGGCACGAATGATTAGTTCCTGAGGAGATAGGCTGACCATTTTTTCAATACCTTTTAAATAGTACGCAAGCTGCCCTATCATGGTCTTCAGCTTACTTGGAACTTCATAGGTCAGTTCGGTTAGACTGCCACCGCCTGCTATATTAATGAAATAACGATCATTGGCTTTACCGATATCAATCGGACGCGACTCTTGACGAAGGATCAAATCAACGGAATCTTCCCAATTCTTCGGGATCCCCATCGCACGTGCAAAATCATTGGTAGTCCCAAGTGGCAACACGCCAAGCGGGGGGAGATTAGGTTTCTCCGCCATACCATTGATAACCTCATTTAAAGTGCCATCCCCACCGGCTGCTATGATTAGATCATAACCGCGCTCTACTGCATCCGCAGCAGCTAACATAGCATCGCCTTCTCCGGTCGTTGCATGGCAGGAGGCTTCAATGCCACCCGTATCCAGCCGGTCCAAAATGTCGGCGAGCCGCTTCTTCATTTCTTCCCGTCCAGAAGTGGGATTATAAATCAATCTCGCAGTTTTCATTACCGGAACGCCACCTGTTTTTTATAATAGAATAACCTAATTGATTATACCTAATTCGGACCACTACAATCAATGTCAGAGGACATTTATCGTAAATATTCCATTATACAACAATTCACGACACCTTATTAGGCAAAAATAACTATATATATGTCTATGCAGCAAATCCCGTATTATCCACGGAAATGGGCACTATTTTTCATGATTAAGTGGGCTAAAAAGGAAACTTTTTAACTCTTTTTTCGAATCTGTTCGAGGAGTGTCTCTACCTGTCTCTCAATCCAATGCGCAAGTAGCGGGTGCGGCAAAAGCGTCTGGCCAGAATACTTATAGGTTAACCCTTTAAGTCTGTTCGGAACCACATGTTTAGTGAAATAACCTTCACTCAAAAAAAGCGGCGCCACCAATACCTCGTGACCCTGCTCCTGCCAATACTCCACTTTGCTTCTTACACTGTCCGGATTCAGCAGACCATAATCGGCCGCCGCTACGCCGCTCACCTCACGTACACGTCCTGCCAGTGAAGAGATGCCCTGCTGCCAACGCTGGCGGAAGCCATCATAAATGCTGCCGTGACCTACCAACAGAATCGTCTCACGTTCAGGTTCCGTAGACAGCTTACGGAGCTTGTCCCAGATCATCACAGCGATGTCCGGGTCATCGTCGACAGGATAACCATAGTGAACCTTAGCCTTCACGTGGAACGGCTCTAAGTCGGTCTCACGTTCAGGCTCAGGTTTAGCCCCTAGTGCATATTCTATTTCATCGACATGTGTGCTTCCCGAGGAAACGAACAATGGGATCACAATTATATCTGTGACCCCTGCATGTTCCAGTTCATTTATTCCATCTTGAATCAGACGGCCCTCTACCAGCTCTAAAAAAGAGACCACCACTGGCATCTCTTCATCTAGCGATAATTCGCTTACGGCCTCTTCCACAATCGACACCCAAACCTCGTCGCGGGAGCCGTGACTGATAATAAGTACGCCCGGTACCATAAATTAGCGTCCCAAACGTTCCAGCGTTAATTTATAACCATCATTTCCGTAGTTCAGGCAACGTTTTACACGGGAAATAGTAGCTGTACTTGCTCCTGTCTCTGCTTCGATCTGATTGTAGGTCGAGCCTTTGCCGAGCATACGTGCTACTTCCAGTCGTTGCGACAGCGATTGAATCTCGTTCACGGTGCACAAATCATCAAAGAAAACATAACATTCTTCCATATTCTTTAATGTTAAAATGGCTTCAAATAATTGGTCTATACTTTTATCATTTAACTTCTTAAGTTGCATCAATTTTTCATCCCCTAAAAGTTCTATCAGCATTAGTTTCTCTGATTAAGCTCCGTACAAAACTAGCTCCGGAAACATCAACCTAATGTCACTATCCTGCCTTTACTATATTGCACTGGAGCGCATTTTTCAAGCATTAACGATTTCACGCTGTAAAGAACGAAAATGATGGACAAACGTCCACCCCACGCGCACACCATTTATGTACCCCAATACAAGTATTTTTCTCTACATAAGAATTATCGCCTACACTATAGTACTACAAAAGCGCCGAAAATCAAGCTCGTACACGGTTTCTTCACTACTTTAACCTGTTTATAGGCATACGCCCTTTTCCGCTCCTATCCCTATTACCCGGGCATTCGTCTATACCGTATGTTCGCCCATGACATACAGTATAGCAGACCACTAACAAAGGAATGTGATATTATGCCTGATCATTACTATAATCATTCCCGCCGGAATCAGCGTTCACTGAGCGATTCGTATAATGCCTCTGCCTACCCCGGCCTCAGTTCATATGCGCCCTCAGCTCTCCCAGGTGAGACCGGAATCCTTCCTGCTTTAGGAGCAGAAGCTGCCACCGAAACTGCGCTAGCGCTCCCTGCAGCTGAAGCTGCAACAAAGGCAAGCGGCGGGCTTGCCGGACTGCTCAGCGGCTTAGGCGGCGGTGGCGGAATTGGTGGGAATATGGAGCAAATCAAAGGCATCATCGATCGTATGGGCGGCATTGACGGGATCGTAAACTCTATGGGTAAAGTACAAAAGGTGATGTCCGGCTTCCAGCAGATGGCTCCAATGGTTAAGCTGTTCATGGGTAGCTTCGGTAAAAACAAAGGCGCAGCAGGCGCACTAGCCGCCGAAGAGGATGCTGCCCTGTACAGTCCTAATCGCCGCAAAAAAAAGCGCTCCACCTCACCCCGTCGCAAATCTACTACAACTACTCGCCGGCGCTCTACTTCTTCCACCGGAAAACGTCGCCGCAAATAGCGGTGACGTTTTCTAGCTATGTATCAGAAAAACAGCAATTCTCGCAGGAAAGAGATTTGCTGTTAGCGCTTCTGCTCTATTTTTACTTAAACCAGCCACTCCGTCGAAACCACCGGAACATCCCAAAACCAACTACCAGCATAAACAGCAGCACACCAAAATAACCATACTTCCACTCTAGTTCAGGCATCTTCACAAAGTTCATCCCGTAGATCCCGGCGATAAGCGTCAGCGGCATGAATACGGTGGTGATTACCGTTAGTGTTTTCATAATCGAATTCATCCGGTTGGAATTGAGTGAAATGTAGCTGTCACGCAAATCCGCTGTCATTTCCCGATCAGCCTCAATCATATCGGAGAGTTTTAGCAGATGGTCATAAATATCGCCAAAATAAATCCGTTCCTCGCCATTGCTCTGGACATGCTGTGAATTCACGATCCGGTACATCAAGTCGCGCATCGGCACAATCGTCCGCCGCATTTTGAGCAGCCTTCCGCGCACGCCAAACACCTGGCTCATCAATTCCTCAACTGACTCACTGCTGCCGCTGCTCTCCAGATCCGCAAGCTCGTCCTCTAAACTGTAGAGACATGGAAAATACTTGTCCACCAGCTTGTCCATCACCGTATATGCAGCTGCCATCGGCCCACCCGACCAGCCTTTTCGACTATGTATTTCGCTCTTCACCTGTTCCCACGCTTCATTCATCTCTGCTTTTTCCTGATGGTGATAGGAGACAAGAAAGTTCGCGCTTAAAAATAGGTCAACCTCCTCAGCATCCAACGTCCGCTCATTCAGCGCATGCAGCACAAAAAACTGCACATTCTCATAATGATCCAGCTTCGGCCGCTGCAATACATGCATACAGTCCTCTATCGCCAAGGGGTGAAAATGAAAATATTGATCCAGCAAAAGCGTTTCTTCTGGCGTAGGCGTAGCAAAATCTGCCCATATCCAAGCATAATCCTCCAGCCGGATATTTTGCAGAGGGATCTCTGTCAGCACCTCACCTTTATGTGTGACAACAAGTGTACGTATCATAAATGTTCCTCCGCTTCATCTTCTTCCACGCCTCTATTGTACAGCAAGAAGACAAGTCTTCCAAAAAGCAAAAAACATAGCCAGCAGCACCGCTCTAGCTAGACTAAGAAACATTTGGTGCTTCGTCGTTCGTTAATGCTCGATTCATTTGTGTAAGGTTGGTTGCGCTGGGGGCGAGCTGTCCTTATTCTCTGCTATCGGTATCGGGTTTATGAGTGAGATGAATTCATAGCTGTGAATTACTATCGCTATTTTTACTAATTAGTTGGTGAAAAAGTGCTCATTAGGAATGGTAAACAACCCTTCGATCGTAAGCAGACTGACCTTGATTTCGCAAAAGATTAAGTTCATCGCCTCGCGTTCATTTAACGTAAGTAACATATGGTTTACTTTGGGCTGGTAGTGACCGTGGGATAGGGATGCAATTCTTGACTGTAAAGTTGAGTGCAAGTGGGAATTGTGAATATAGTGATGCTCATGGACGGCAGAAAAGCAGGGGGAAAGAGAATAGGGTTGGGTTGGGTTGGGTGCGCTGGTTTCCGTTAAAATGTATTACGTTAGGCTGTTGAGTTAATTTGTGTTAGGTTACTTTGTGCAGGGCTGGACTTCGATGTGCTCGATTCTGCTGAAATGAGGTAAGTTGGACTATGCTGAGTTAATTTGGGCTAGGTTACGTTACGATGGACTGGATTAAGGGTGCACTGGATTCCATTAAAATATGGTAAATTGGGCTAGGTTACTTTGTGCAGGGCTGGACTTCGGTGCGCTGGATTCTGCTGAAATGAGACAAGTTGGACAGTGCTGATTTAATTTGGGCTAGGTTACGTTACGATGGACTGGATTTAGGTGCGCTGGGTTCCCTTGAAATGTGTTAAGTTGGGCTGGTCCAACCTCATACAAGTCAGGTTCCGCCATTCTAAGGCATTTATGCCTTTCTTTTTGCTTCTTCGACGCTATTCCACTAATTCTAAGGCATTTATGCCTTTCTTTCTGCTTCTTCGACGCTAGTTCACCCATTCTAAGGCATTTATGCCTTTATTTCTGCTTCTTCGACGAAGTGTCCCTAATTCTAGGGCATTTATGCTCTTCTTTTTGTCACCACCCCGAATTTGGTAAATTCAGCGGGATTTATACCGTACATTCCCCCTCCAGCACCAAACTTCGTCATTTCTACGGGATTTATACCGTACATTTTCCCTCCATCACCAAACTCCGCCATTTCTACGGGATTTATACCGTACATTCCCCCTCTAGCGCCAAACTTCGTCATTTCTACGGGATTTATACCGTACATTTTCCCTCCATCGCCAAACTCCATCATTTCTACGGGATTTATACCGTACATTCCCCCTCTAGCGCCAAACTTCGTCATTTCTACGGGATTTATACCGTACATTCTTCACCCATCCTCATGTCCACACAACAAAAAAAGATGTCCGCAGCCCAATGGCTAACTGACATCTTTATTAAAGGGTGTTTAAAAAATGATTTTGAAAATCAGACCTGCTAATACCGCACTGATTGGAATCGTGATGAACCAAGTGACCACAATACGTCCGGCTACTCCCCATTTCACTGCAGAGAAACGTTTGGCAGAGCCTACCCCAAGGATCGCTGATGTGATCGCATGCGTTGAGCTTACTGGCAAATGCAGCAGCGTTGCTGAGAAAATAACAGATGCCGCGGAAATATCAGCCGCGAAACCGTTAATAGGTTCGATTTTAAAGATCTTCGTACCCATAGTCTTAATAATCTTCCAACCGCCAATGGAGGTACCGAGCGCCATAGCCGTAGCTGCAGCTATCTTAACCCACAAAGGGATAACATCCATAGTTTCTTGACGTCCTGAGGTAACGAGTGCAAAAGTAATGATCCCCATCGCTTTTTGCGCATCATTCGTACCATGTGTGAACGACTGTAACGCTGCCGTAAGGACCTGCATAGAGCGGAAGCCCTTGTTGACCGTATGTGGACTACGCTTAGCAAAGATCCATTTCAGGATGGTCATGATAATATAACCAATAACAAACGCAATGATTGGGGAGAAAATCAGTCCTTCGACAATTTCCACAAACCCGCCCCAATTGATGTGTGCTGAGCCTGCCCCCACGTATACTGCACCCGCTAAAGCGCCGATCAGTGCATGAGACGATGAGGATGGAATTCCGAGCCACCAAGTAATCAAATTCCAAATAATCGAAGCAATCAGCGTGGCTATTATGATATCCAACCCATTTTCAAGCAAGGTCGGGTCGGTGATACTTCCGCCAATTTTTTTGGCCACACCTGTAAACATCAAGGCCCCAACAAAGTTCATCAGTGCTGCCATAATAATTGCTGTTCGCGGTTTTAAGGCACGTGTTGAGACAGAGGTAGCAATTGCGTTGGCCGTATCATGGAATCCATTGATAAAGTCAAACGCAAGCGCGAGAAATATAACAATTCCAAGAATCCATATAGATGTTTCCATATTCTAGTACCCCTTATGAGTTGCGCATGATGATCGATTCCAACATGTTGGCTACATCTTCACATTTGTCTGTAGTGGTCTCGAGCCGCTCATACAGTTCCTTGCGTTTAATCAGCTCAATCGGGTCTTTTACAGTTTCGAACAGGACCTTAGTACAAATACGCAGCACTTCGTCCCCTTGATTCTCAAGGTCATTCAGACGGATTGTATATTCACGGATCGCCAACAATTTCTTCTGGGAGAGCAAATGAACCGCTTTTTGGATTTCATAAGCACACTGGCGAAGAATTTCGGCGAATTGCACAATGTATTCATCCGGGTCAAGAAGGTTGTACATATAGAAACGTGAGGCGGATGCCTCCAGACCATCGATGACATCATCCATGCTTGTGATCAAGTCCATAATGTCGTCACGTTCAAGCGGCGTAATAAACGTCTTGTTCAATTCTTTGATGACGGTGTGCGTGTAAGTATCACATTGGGATTCGTACTTTTTCATCTCTGCAGCGAAATTATCGACATTATTCCGGAGATCAGTGATATTCTGAGCAAAATAATCTGCAGCTTGGACAATAGTATCGGCCATATTTTCCAGCGTCTCAAAGAATATGTCCTTTTTTCTCAACTTCATTGTTTTAAACCCCTTTACATAAAATTACCGTGAATACAGAGCCATTCATATGTAAAAAGCATGAAAATGAATGACAACCCTTGTTATCTTATCATATCCGTACAAGGTATAGAAGCTATAGAAATGAACTTTTTTACACTCTATTAACACATACCCATTATTCCGAACACAAATCTGTATAACACTGGATATTCCGACTTTCTTATGTTGTACCATCCGCCCCGCCATATACCACATGACTGCTAAATGAAGGTGCATTAGGGACCACCAAAATATGGGTAATTCCTGGATACATCAGCTCTTCTTTTCCATCCCTCACAAAGCGGATCACATCCCCTGGTTCACGCGACCATCTGCCTTTGGTGACCTGTCCCCGCTGAAAAAGCAACGCTTCCCCGCCAAGCTCCACATCAATCTGAAGTCTTCCGACATCATCAAGCACTTTATGATCGGCTCCAATAACCATCACATTGGCCGCTTCCACCGGATTATCGTTATTTAGATCCAAATGAGGTTTGTCATTCACATAACGCTGATAGGTCTGACGTTTAGGATCATATTTATAGTCAACTTTATAACTTTTGAGCAGATAGTTTATGCTAAATTCAGCGGCTTTCTCTCCGTCCGCCGGTATGTAATCTGGATTGTTAAAAAGATACCCGGGTACCTTCACACTTTGCGCAAACCCAAGCTTCTCGGCACCTTCCCGCAGTTTGGCTGCGTTGCTGTACAGGTTATGAGGTGCTTTTCGCGCTTTATCCCGCCAAAAATAAGCTCCGGCACGGCCGATCTCGTCCATATCTTCTTTTTTCTCTTTTTGCAAAATGGCGTAAGCTGCCGGACTTCCTCCTGCATGCACCGTCACACCACCGTAGCTCTCGCCAATATCCAGCAGATAGGGGCGGATGCTGCGAATCGGTCCGATTTTCACCACACCTGTATGGCTCTGAAAAATACCAATCAAACGCGTAATGCCACCTTCGGCAAGAATCTCATACAAAATATCTGCTTCACTAACCCCCGATTGCGGCCGGGCGGCAGGAGCATTATTTATCATTACGGCCAAGGGACGTGGAAGACTGTCTTCAGAAACTGGAAGACCTGTTAATCCGGATACGAGCTCAGCAGCGGGATCAATAGTAGGTGAGGGTTGAATCGTTTCGATAGGCGTGGGCTCTGCGGTAGGCTGCTGTGTCGGGGTGATCTCATTATTTGCACTCTGTGTTCCGCAAGCGGAGAGCAATAGGGTGGTCAATACAATGGCAGATAACAGACGGGAAGAAGAGCAATTTACTTTCATAAGCTTGTAGTTCCTCCTAAACGTTTTATGAAACTCACTGATTCCTTCCATTTAATCACAGTCAGTCCCATTTGTCTTGATCACCTTCTCCCTTTTTTCATAGCGAGCATAAGGAAATTTTATAGCATGGAATAGATAAATTCTCATATTAAAAAAAGGGTACAGCCATTGGGGCTGCACCCTGCGGGTCTCTTATTCATTCAGTTAGTCTAGCTTCCAGCAATTAAGACTTAATGTCCCATACTGATAAGCCTGAAAAATCCGCTCTGCCTTCCTGCTGCCATCCGCTGTTCCCATCGCGTAAAAGAGAGGTGCAAAATGCTCTCTTCCATAAGAAGGAACCGCATCGCGTACATGTGGAGCTTTTTTCTCATACGCAAAAAGTGAAGGCAAATCCCAGGCTTCTAGTCCCTTGGCAATCCAGGCATCGAATTCAAGTGCCCAATCCTCAGGCTGCTCACTTTCACTTAGCATCCGCAAGTTGTGAACAAGTCCACCGCTTCCAATCAGCAGTATGCCTTCGTCACGAAGCGGTGCTAACATCCGCCCGATATTGTACTGCTCCTTGGGAGAGCGCAGGGAATCGACGGATAAAGCAACTACCGGAATGTCGGCGTTCGGGAACATTTTTTTCAGTATCACCCAGACTCCATGATCGAGTCCTCGCCCCAGAACGGGCTGATGTGATAGATTGTTATCCTTGAAGAGCTCAGAAATCCGTCTTGTTAGGGCCGGATCGCCCGGGGCCGGATAGGTCAGCGTGTAAACTTCTTCAGGGAATCCGTAGAAGTCATGCTGTGTCTCGTGCAGTTCATCAACGGTAAGTAGCTGTTCAGGGCTATCCCAATGCGCTGAGAAAACTACTATACCGCGTGGCGCTTCAAGTTCTTGACCAAGCCGCTCCAGAAAACGGGTATACTCGTTATCCTCCAGTGCGAGGAGCGGAGAACCGTGCGCAATAAAAAATGACGGTAATTTCATAGGATGCCAACCTCCATAACCCAGTATATGGTGTGCATCTTTATTTTACCGCTTATTGCAAGTTAATGCGAATAAAAACCTTCTCCTAAATCATCCAATTCTGCCACTCTGTCTGCAGATGCTCTTGTTCGTTCATCCATTCTATAGTCCGCTTAAGCAGCTGCTGCTGCGCCGGTCCAGAAGAAAAGGTGTGATCCCCTTGAAAAATGATCTCTTTATCGCAACGTCCTTCGGGACGTGTCCAGAACAGCTTCTGATAAAGAAAAGCGTAATCCACCGGAATGACATCATCAGAGGTGCCATGAATGACCAGTACATCGCCGCTAAATTTGCTCGCTTCTTGGAAGGGCTGAAAAGCCGCCAAAGAATTAAAATATACCGGCGTAAACGAGTAGCCCACATAATCGGCTGATCCATTCTTCACAGCACGATCATACGCCTCCCGCCCTACAATTTTCACAATATCATTGAAAGGATAACCAACAGAGGCCCATAACACGAGATTCTTCACGCGGCGATCGCGAATACTTGTCAGCAGCGCCACCGCGCCACCCAGGCTATGGCCAATCAGCGTCACGCGCTGTGGGTCCACATCAGCAGAGCTAATTCCGTAATCAAGCACCGCTCTAGTCTGAGCGATCATCGATTCCATATCTTCGCCGCCATAATTCCCGCTGCTCTCGCCGCAGCCCACATAATCAAAACGAATAACCATATATCCCTCTTGTGCCAGCTCACGAGCCGCCTTCACAAAAATCCGGTCTACGCCAATCCGATTCCCCACAAATCCGTGGCAGATCACGGCTAATGGCAGTCTATCCTTGCAACGCGAAGAGGTTCCCTTCTCTTTGTTCGGGTAATGTATGCTCGCCGTCAATTCTTCTCCGTTATGCCGGATTACAATATTCCGTTCCATTGCCGCATCCTCCTATAATTATATTTATATTTATATTTATAATTTAATTTATTTTAATTTATTAGAATTCCGATTAACTTAGTATGAATTATAATCTAATTATAAAGATTTCGTTCATATTGTCAACAGCAAGGGGACAATTCTTAATAAACGCACGGAGTATTTGGGCATTAGAGTCTGCGCGACAAACAGGGTGTCCTGTAAGTCATGAGGATGCTCTGGGGCACCCACGTCGAGTGGATTGGAACCGCCAATCCGGGATTCAGCAGCTCTATCGGATTCAGTAGCTCCAGCAGACTCGGCTGCTCTATCGGACTCAGTAGCTCCAGCGGACTCAGTAGCTCCAGCGGACTCAGTAGCTCCAGCGGACTCAGTAGCTTCTGCGGACTCAGTAGCTCCAGCGGACTCAGTAGCTCCAGCGGACTCAGTAGCTCCAGCGGACTCAGTAGCTCCAGCGGACTCAGTAGCTCCAGCGGACTCAGTAGCTCCTTCGGACTCAGTAGCTCCAGCGGACTCAGCAGCTCCTTCGGACTCAGTAGCTCCAGCGGACTCAGTAGCTTCAGCGGACTCAGAAGACCCTATTCGCAGATTTAGCACACTTTTTGAATTCTATCGGACCCCATAGTCGCTATCACCCTGTAAAACAGCAAATAAGAGCTACTTTTCGAGCAATAGCGTCACTGGGGTCCGAAACTGTGCTGAAAAGGCGATAATTTGGCTAATAACGTCATCTGAGTCCGAAAGATGGATGCTACGACAACCGGGGGTCTGGGGGTGCTTGAGGTTTGGGTTTGGGTTTGGGTTTGGGTTTGGGTTTGGGTTTGGGTTTGGGTTTGGGTTTGGGTTTGGGTTTGGGTTTGGGTTTGGGTTTGGGTTCGGGTTCGGGTTTGAGAACCCCACCAAAAAACACACAGCAGCGATCCCCAGTATCGGAGGATCGCTGCTCTATTGTTTTTTCGAGATGAATGACCAGGGTTGTTAATCAATCGTAGCTGTCGTTAAACATCTCATGGGTTTCATGGGTTTCATGGCTGCCTTGCCAATTCTTAAGCAGGCCCTCGGGGGGATCTTCCGCGGAAATCCCGCTGCTGAATCCATCGGATTCAGCAGGCTCTATAGGACTCAGAAGACCCTATTCGCAGATTTAGCACACT
The DNA here is from genome assembly GCF_037992965.1 of Paenibacillus sp. FSL E2-0190. Lineage (NCBI taxonomy): Bacteria > Bacillati > Bacillota > Bacilli > Caryophanales > Paenibacillaceae > Paenibacillus > Paenibacillus sp. FSL E2-0190. The sequence continues at coordinate 773,325 of NZ_CP150306.1, read as the reverse complement.
TTTTGAATTCTATCGGACCCCATAGTCGCTATCACCCTGTAAAACAGCAAATAAGAGCTACTTTTCGAGCAATAGCATCACTGGGGTCCGAAACTGTGCTGAAAAGGCGATAATTTGGCTAATAACGTCATCTGAGTCCGAAAGATGGTGGATGCTACGACAACCGGGGGTCTGGGAGCTCTGGAGTTCCCGGGGTTCTGGGGTTCCGGGGTTCCGGGGTTCTGGGGTTCCGGGGTTCCGGGGTTCCGGGGTTCCGGGGTTCCGGGGTTCCGGGGTTCCGGGGTTCCGGGGTTCCGGGGTTCCGGGGTTCCGGGGTTCCGGGGTTCCGGGGTTCCGGGGTTCCGGGGTTCCGGGGTTCCGGGGTCCCGGGGTTCCGGGGTTCCGGGGTCCCGGGGTTCCGGGGTTCCGGGGTTCCGGGGTTTCAGAACCCCACCAAAAAACAAAGAGCAGCGATCCCCAGTATCGGTGGATCGCTGCTCTGTTGTTTTTTCGAGATGAATGACCAGGGTTGTTAATCAATCGTAGCTGTCGTTAAACATCTCATGGGTTTCATGGCTGCCTTCCCAATCCTTAAGCAAGCCCTCGGGAGCATCTTCTGCGGAATCCCACATGCTGAATCCATCGGAGCCGCCCCAATCCCCCATTGAATTATTGGGCGTAGGCTCGAAACCGTTGCCCATGGATCTTCCCTGTTCTTTCTTGTTCTCATGTTCCATAAAGCTCCCAACCTTTCCCAATGCTATATTGATCAAGCAACAACATTATCAGTGTTCACTCTTCTAAAAGGATTATGCATATCGCCATAGAAATGGTTGTCCTTGCGTAGACCTGTCATGCAAACGTATACTCTAGGTTAAAGACTATACCGATTAACAACACTGGAGGTTTACATCCAAATTATGAAAGTGAAAGATATGATTAAGGAAAATAACGCCCTGCGTGAGCAGTTGACGCCCTTCAATCGCTCCTATTTAGAAGATATGATCCTTGCGGTGCGAGCCAGTCGAATTGACCCTCTGCGCGGAGAGGAACTTTTGCTGGATGCGGCCAAGCTGCTGTTGAAGGAACAACGTAAAGGGAAAAATGCCAAGCAAGTATTCGGCGAGAATCCGCACGATTATTTTAAAGAAATCATAGACAGTGTTCCCGGGCGCCCGGTGCGCAGTAAATGGAACTATTACTTGATGATTCCCTGCGCAGCTCTGACCTGTCTTTTTGGGATATTGGCAATCGGTGGACTCTTCTTCCAATGGACTGACGATTCACCTGGAATGTTCGGACAGATCAGCCTTTTCACCCTGCTCGCTGTGGGAGTAGGCTCCATTATCTTAATTGAACTCATTATGAAATGGATGTCTTCCTTGTCGGAAAGCGATGCACCCAGTGCCAAACCTTTTGATATAAAAAGCCTTGGCATCTATATTGGCATCGCAGTAGCTGCTGTATTTATCGGTATGTTCCTCGATAGGTTATTTCCGGTCATTACAATATCCCCGTGGGTAAGTTTAATTCTGTGCATCATTGGGGGGTTGGGACTGAAATTTATATTTTTCAAAAAATAAATACCTAGGCTGAAAACATTATTCCATCCGATAGATAGGGGGAAACTTCCATGATTAAGAAGCATCATATTCTCTACTCCGTTCTAGCTATAGCCTTAGGGCTAGGCATAGTGCCCAGTGCTATTCACGCCGAAGGTGCTACCAGCCCTCCTGGGGAAGGCGCTAAGGCAATTCCTCAAGCAGCTAGCAATAATCATGCAGAGGCTGTCTATAAAGCTGCATTACCGCTGTTATCTACCTCTGACAAGTTACCCGAAGCCATAAAATATTTGAACTCCAATATGTATGCGGTAGGGTCGTATCGTGCAACAATGCTGACCCTGAAGCTTGAGAATCTGCATAAAGCTGCGCTGCAAGCCTGGGAAAGTAAATTCAGTACCAATGCTGTCCAGCGGAAGCTCACCGCCATTTATAAAGCAGGCGCCAGCATGTCTTCTCTTGCTGCTATTACTGATGATCTCCAGCTGCGTACACTGCTGAAAAGTGCCAGCGAAAGCGGATATAAGCTGGAGACAGCTGAGGGTACTTTTTTCCCGGTGATCGATTATGGGGCTTACCGCAAGTACAAGCTATACGTCACCAATGATATCAGCGCTTATATTACCATTATGGCCACCGAATCGGATCTGCCCTCTTCCAAGGACAACGGGCTAGTTATCGCCTGGACTGAGGTAGCAGCCAGAGCTTTATCTCAAGAGCAATTCATTCAAAATCATCCAAAATCAAACCGAATTTCTGCTGTAAAAGCCTTGTACACTATGTATGTGAATAATACGTTTTACGGCCAGAATAACACTCCTCTCTTCCATTATGACAATCTGGAAATGGATTTGGAGGCGCAAAAGGCTTACTCCAGTATTCTGACCAAAAATAATGACAGCAGCCCATTTCTACAAAAGCTGGATAGCTTCATGAAATTAATGAAAGATAATAGCTATAAATTGACCGATGAGGTCGAGCAATATCGTAAGACTTCGTTACCTCTCTAATAAAGAAACCACAAAAGCCCGTCCCTGAAATGAATAGGGACGGGCTTGTTTATGTTCATTAACGTGATTATGAAGTGGATGCGAGCCTTAAATAAGGATGTTAAAGAGATTAGAATCCTTATTGATCTCTACATAATCGACGCCCTTCTGCTGCATCCGTTCGATGAGAGGTTCGTAGGCATCCGTTGACAATAATTCAATGCCCACAAGCGCGGGACCATTTTCTTTATCATGCTTCTTGATATACTCGAAACGGGTAATATCATCGTGAGGTCCAAGGATTTCGCCCAAGAACTCACGCAGCGCACCTGCACGTTGCGGGAAGTTCACCATGAAATAGTGTTTTAAGCCTTCGTAAATCAATGAACGCTCTTTGATCTCCTGCATCCGGTCAATATCGTTGTTGCCGCCGCTTATGATACAGACAACTGTTTTGCCGCGGATTTGATCACGATATTGATCAAGCGCTGCGATAGGCAGCGAACCTGCTGGCTCAACCACTATGGCATTCTCGTTATATAGTTCTAGAATCGTGGTACAAGCTTTACCTTCAGGCACCATCACGATGTCATCCAGATGACGGGAACAAATATCGTACGTCAATCCGCCAACACGTTTTACAGCCGCTCCGTCCACGAACTTATTAATTTCCTTTAGAGTCACCACTTCTCCAAGCTTAATCGCTTCCGTCATAGAAGCTGCTCCGAGTGGCTCCACACCAATCAACTTGGTAGAAGGACTAACTGTCTTCACATAGGTGGCTATACCCGCTGCCAGACCGCCTCCACCAATGGTTATGAACATAAAGTCTGCAGGGTTGTCCAGACTCTCCATCACTTCCATTGCAATGGTGCCGTTGCCCGCAATGATTCGTGGCTCATCAAAGGGATGGATCAACGTCATCCCATGATCTATACAAGCTTGCAGTGCTTCATCATAAGCGTCATCAAAGGTATCTCCCTTCAGAATGACCTCAACAAACTCACCGCCGAACCGCCGAACCTGCTTAACCTTCTGGTTAGGCGTAGTGCTTGGCATATAGACCTTGCCTTTAATTCCAAGCGCTTTACAGGAATAGGCTACGCCTTGTGCATGGTTGCCCGCACTCGCACAGACAATCCCTTTTGCTCTATCTTCTGCTGACAAACTACGAATCATATTATAAGCTCCGCGGATTTTGAAAGAACGTACAATCTGCAAATCCTCGCGCTTCAAATACACATCACAATCATACTTGGCTGACAGCACAGCATCACGTTGTAGGGGTGTCCGGATTATGACTTCACGCAGTACGTGATGAGCCCGCACAATATCTTCCATTCCTACGATTCGGTCTTCCTCTTCTCTCATAACCCTCTCGCCTCACTATCTATCTGTTATTCTACTTCTTGTAACATACTCTCCCGAGGACATTTTTTCAAGCATCCTAATCAGTGATAAAGAAAAAGAGACTAAAGGAACCCTATAGTCTCTTACTAGTATTTGCTATCCCTACGCTATGAAACCTACTAGTCCTGTTGCTTCAGCATCCACTTCACCAGGTCTGGTAAGCTTGTCCACAAACGTGAATGTACAATAACATATTCGATAGCCTCGTTAGCGTCACCCACGCCTACAAAATCAGGCAGGTTATGCGGCAATCTTTTGATACCTAACAGATAATCTGGCACATGCTTGTTCACATTCTTTGCCACGCGGTAGAGCATTTTGAGCTGGGAAGTAATCCCGTTCTTCTTATATTCTAAAACCATACGGTCATATGCTACTGTTGCTGCTGCATCCTTGCCGAACTTCTCCAGTACCTTCTCGGTCTTCTTAAGCTTATTAGTGTAAAGGTACGTTGCCGTTAGAAGGTAACGTGCACCTGTGTTATCTTCTGGGTTCAATTCTAGAATGTGCTCCAGCGTCTTTTGTGCTTCTTCTGCATTTCCGCTAAACCAGCAGGAGTCAGCGTAGCTTTTGCAGATTCGAATGTACGAACGTGTCTCGTAAAGACCCCAGAAATGTCCTTTGTTCTCAGTGAAAAAGGCTTCTCCAAGCTCACGCGCACCCGCTTCCATCCCTGCTTTCAGATAAGCACGGGCATCTGCTTCATTCTCGGCTTCCTCAGCCAAAATGAGATAGGCGTCCGGACTGTCCGGATAAACTTCCAATGCCGCTTCTGCTAGCTGTATCCGGCGATTGGATGCTTTAGTTTCCATTGCTTTTTGCAGCAAAGCCTGTTCCTGATCCTTCGGAGTACCTGAAACGTTGAGCAAAAGTAATTCTTCCTCTGCCCCGCCCATGCCGTACTGTTCGATATAATTAAGCATCTCTTTAACTTTTCTGGAGATGGTAGGTGCAGTAACCTCATGTTTGATCGCTAGATCAGCTTGAGTTTGAAGGAAACCATATTCCTCAGACAAGATAAATTCGATAGCCGCGCAGAAGGAGCCCATTTTCTTCACTGCAGGCTTGATGTGACGGGAATAACCATTCCATAGAACCAGACCTTCCCAGATTAGCTCCCGGTCATAGCTGTCTCTCATGGTCTCAATAAGATGCAGAGCCAATTGTTCATGCGCCGGATGCTCCCATTTCAGATCACGTGACACCTTTTTTTTGAGAGTAGTTAGGGTAAGCTTAGCTTCAGGAATTGCTGCCGCTTCTGGTTTCTCGGCCACAGCCACAGTAGCAGCGGATTCTTCCGTTGTTACCAGTCGCATGATGGATTCCACTGCAGAAGTTTCTTTCCCTAGGCAGCATTTCTTATATTTTTTCCCGCTTCCGCAAGGACACATATCATTTCTTCCAATCTTACTCAAAACGAATTCCCCCTTAAATCTGTGAGTAGCCATTCGCCATAAGCGTATCGCTAGTATGCACTATAAGTATCAACATTTTCAGGCACGAGGCATCCTTTATAAGGTTACTGCACAAAGTCTGAAGGACTCCGATTTAAAAGGGCCTTCCCATGATCGGAAAGGCCCTTATCTGTATATATCCGCACATTTTCCCCCGTACGTGTAGTATTATAGCACTTCTTCTATCACTTGTCAGTCCTTTTTTAGGACTTAAAGCGCAAAAAATTGCTAGATACAGTGCTTTATCCTTATACCAGAGCCTTCATAGCGATGTCGCTGCGATTCTGTTTCCCGGAAAAAGAGATTCCTTCAGCCCTAGCATAGGCTGCTGAACGAGCTTCGGCAATCGTAGCACCCAGGCCTACCACGCCTAAGACCCGTCCGCCGTTCGTTACCCAGCTGCCATCTGCCCCCCGTGCTGTACCGGCATGGAAGATCAGCCCTCCTTGGCTGTCCTCAAGCCCTTCGATCGGCACTCCCTTAGGATAAGAGCCTGGATATCCTCCAGAAGCGAGAACCACGCACACCGCTGCTTCGTCGCTCCATTCAATGTCGATATCCGCAAGTCTACCCTCGGTTACTGCCAAAAAGATTTCTAACAAGTCGCTCTTCAATCTAGGCAGCACGACCTGTGTCTCCGGATCCCCAAACCGGGCATTAAATTCGATGGTCTTTGGTTTACCTTCTGGAGAAATCATCAGCCCTGCGAACAAAACGCCGCTGAAAGAACGGCCTTCAGCTACCATAGCCTTGGCTGTTGGCTTAATGATGGTCTCAATCGCTTCTTGGATAATCGCCTCGTCGATATGCGGCAGAGGCGAATAGGTACCCATTCCACCGGTATTAGGGCCTTTATCTCCATCGTAAGCGGGCTTATGATCCTGAGCGGCAGCCATCGGACGAACTGTCTCTCCATCAACAAAAGCCAAAATCGACATTTCCTGACCCGCTAGGAACTCTTCAATGACAACCTGAGCGCCAGCTTCACCAAACACTTTGGTTACCATAATATCAGCTAGTGCCTGCTCTGCCTCTTCCCGTGAATAGGCAACGGTCACGCCTTTTCCTGCGGCAAGCCCATCTGCCTTGATTACGATCGGCAGCGGTTGCTCGCGTAAGTAAGCCAGTGCAGCTTCATAGCCATCAAATTTTTCATAGGCTGCTGTCGGAATATTATATTTGTGCAAAAGATCCTTCATAAAGGTTTTGCTGCCTTCGATCTCAGCTGCATTCTTGCGCGGACCAAACACAGGAATAGCCTGTGCTTCAAAAGCATCCACAATGCCCCCTGCTAACGGATCATCCGGTCCGATTACAACAAGACCTACTTCCTTCTCTTTGGCAAAAGCCGTCAGACGGTCGAACTCAAACACACCGATAGGCACACATTCTGCTAGCTGCGCGATCCCGGCGTTGCCGGGTGCGCAATAGATTTTACCAACCTTTGGGCTTTGGGACAGGCTCCAAATAATCGCATGCTCCCGGCCGCCGCCGCCAACCACTAAAATATCCATTAGAATAAAATCCTCCCAGCGTTCTAGTGTTTGAAATGACGGACGCCTGTGAAGACCATAGCAATTCCATACTCATTCGCGACCTTGATCGATTCTTCGTCTTTAATGGAGCCGCCTGGCTGAATAACTGCGGTAATGCCTGCTTTAGCTGCCATTTCAAGTGTATCTCCCATTGGGAAGAAGGCGTCAGAGGCAAGGACTGATCCTTTGGACTTCTCGCCAGCTTGTTCAATCGCAATTTTTGCCGCGCCAACGCGGTTCATTTGCCCTGCACCTACGCCAACTGTCATATCATCCGCCGCTAATACAATCGCATTAGATTTCACATGCTTAACTACCTTCCAGCCGAACAACAGCTGTTTCAATTCTTCTTCGGTTGGCTTACGGTCCGTAACAACTTGCAGATCATCCGGGTTCACAGAATGCACATCGCTCTCCTGTACAACCATTCCTCCATCAATAGAGGTAACTACGAAGCTGCTCTTACGCGCGCTAGCCGTGCTAAGATTGCCGATTTTGAGCAAACGCAGGTTCTTTTTCTTCGTAAGGATTTCCAGTGCTTCATCCGTAAACCCTGGCGCCAATACGATTTCGAGGAAAATCTCTTTCAGCAGATTAGCAGTGTCTGCATCGATAATCCGGTTAGCGGCTACAATTCCGCCAAAGATAGAGGTTGGGTCTGCGTTGTAAGCTTTTTGATAAGCTTCGTATACACTTTCACCGACACCTACACCACAAGGATTCATATGTTTAATGGCTACGACAGCAGGTTCTTCAAATTCTTTCACGATTTGCAGCGCTGCGTTAGCATCGTTGATATTGTTGTAGGATAATTCTTTGCCATGCAATTGCTCAGCTGCTGTAAGAGTATCCCCCGCAGCCAAAGGCTTGCGATAGAAAGCCGCTTTTTGATGCGGATTCTCGCCATAGCGCAGATCCTGAATTTTCTCATAAGTCACGGTGTAGCGCTCAGGAAGCGGTTCGCCAGTAACATTAGCCAAATAATCGGAAATTAAGGCATCGTAAGCCGCCGTATGACGGAACACTTTTGCCGCAAGACGTTTGCGTGTTTCCAGCGTTGTATCTCCACCTGCGCGAACCTCTTCAAGCACTGTAGCATAGTCGTTAGCATCTACCACTACACTTACAAAAGCATGGTTCTTCGCCGCAGAACGCAGCATCGTCGGTCCGCCGATATCGATATTCTCGATGGCTTCTTCATACGATACATCCGGTTTAGCAATGGTTTCCGCGAACGGATACAGATTTACTACTACCAGATCAATGTAGTCCAGACCAAGCTCTTTCATTTGACGCGTGTGTTCCTCATTGTCACGAACCGCTAGCAATCCGCTGTGTACAGCCGGGTGCAAGGTTTTGACACGTCCATCCATGATTTCCGGGAATCCTGTAACATCGGAAATACCGATGACTGGAACACCTTCCTTAGCCAAAAGCGTGCTTGTTCCACCTGTGGAAATAATCTCTACGCCTAATGCAGACAACTCGCGGCAAAAATCCACGATACCTTGTTTATCCGATACGCTAACTAGCGCTCTTTTGATACTCACTTTGAATAGTCCTCCTTCGGGTTGTACGTGCGATTTAATGTGATGACATCTAAAAGCTTGGGAAATTACTATAAGAAAGAATCTGACTCTATTACCTACTACACGACACATAATGCCGCTTATGCAATATTTCCCGAGAAATACCCTAAAATCTCTCCGCCTGTCACCAAATGTCGATCCAAAACTTCGAATGGCTACAGTGTGGCTTACTTTTCGCGGATAATCGTCTTTCTTCCACTTAGTTCCACTTTCCCGCTGGCAAAAGCGCCCACCACTTCAGGATACAACTCATATTCAACCTTATGAATCCGTTCCGCCAATGAATCCGCCGTGTCGTTATCCAACACAACTACGCTACGCTGAGCAATAACTGGCCCGGTATCCATACCTCCATCGACAAAATGCACAGTGACTCCCGTCAGCTTCACGCCATAATCCAGCGCTTGGCCGATCGCATCCTTTCCGGCAAAAGCAGGCAGCAGCGATGGGTGAATGTTAATAATCCGACCCGCATACGGCGTTAAAAGCACTGGTGTAATGAGGCGCATATACCCTGCCAGCACAACCAGCCCGATTTCCCGCCGCTGAAGCTCTGCTACAATCTCTGCTTCGTAGAGCTCACGGCTGGCGAAGTCTTTTGGCCGCAGCAGGAGGGCGGGAATTCCCGCATCCTCCGCACGTTGTGCTACAGGCGCTTCCGGCTTGTCCGAGACAAGCAATTCAATCCTGCCGTCTCCAAGCAAACCTGCTTTCTGTGCCTCGATCAGTGCTGCAAAATTGCTGCCCTGCCCCGAAGCAAAAACAGCGATTCGACTTGATTGCATCACACTTCAGCTCCAGTAAAGGTTACTTTGCGTTCCCCTTCTGTTACTTTACCAATGATATACGCCTCTTCTCCGCTAGCTTTAAGCAGTTCAAGAGCGCGTTCTCCATCAGCAGCGCTAACTACCAGAACAAGACCAATTCCCATATTAAAAGTAGTGAACATATCACGGTTGCTTACGTTTCCTTTGTCTTGCATCAATCCGAAGATTGGCAGAATCGGCCACGATCCGTAATTGATCTCCACGTCTACATTATCAGGCAATACGCGTGGGATATTCTCGATAAATCCGCCACCCGTAATATGAGCCATACCTTTTACCGGAAGCTGCTCCAGCAGTGCCAGCAAGGGCTTCACATAAATCTTAGTTGGTGCAAGGAGCACATCCGCGAGCGGAGCGCCAAGCTCAGGAAGCACGTCATTCAGACCATAACCCTCTTGCTCAAGCAAAAGCTTACGCACCAGCGAGAAGCCATTGCTGTGCACACCACTGGAAGCCAGACCAATCACTGTGTCGCCAGCAGCGATGTTAGCGCCTGTTACCAGCTTCGCTTTGTCAGCTACGCCCACTGTGAATCCAGCGATATCATATTCACCTGCTGAATACATACCCGGCATCTCAGCCGTTTCGCCGCCAATCAGTGCACAACCCGCTTGGTGACAGCCTTCAGCGATTCCAGCTACGATAGCTTCGATTTTCTCCGGCACCACTTTGTCGCAAGCCAGATAGTCGAGGAAAAAGAGTGGCTCTGCACCTTGCACTACAATGTCGTTCACGCACATAGCTACAGCGTCGATGCCAATCGTGTCATGGCGATCCGCCGCGAACGCGATTTTGAGCTTTGTGCCTACACCATCGGTTCCCGATACAAGCACTGGCTCTTCATATTTATCTTTATTGAGGCCAAACAGCGCTCCGAACCCACCAAGATCCGTCATTACTTCTGGACGGTAAGTACGTTTTACGTGCTTTTTCATGCGTTCTACCGCTTCATTACCAGCCGCAATATCCACTCCGGCGTTTTTATAAGCTTCCGACACTATTGGACACCTCATCTTTTAATAGTTTAGAGCGCGTTTGGGCGCATTCGGCTTTTGGGTGGTTGCAGGGGAGTTATTGCGAGGAATGTTTGGACTTCCGATCGCTGTTATGGTTGGATTTCCTGATTCGAACCGCTCTTCGCGGTAGAAATCCAACCATAAAGGCGAACGCTACGCTTCTACAGTTCCAAACTTCCTCTCCATAACTCCCTCCAACCACCGGTTTGTCCCTACTGCAAGCCGCAGTGCGCGCCTTGCACACGGACCTCAAGACCTCGGTGCATGAGCTGCGCCATGCACCTCCTTAAGTGAGACAAGCGGCCCTCGTATTTGCGAAGCAAACAGAGGGAAGCTTGGCGAGCCAGTCCCGGCGGCGGATGCAGCCGGGGGGCGGAGCGCCGTAAAGCGTGTCCCGTCCGTGCGCAGCACACAGGGACAAAGCGAGCACTCGTACCCAAGTCTTCTTAGCAAGTTATAACCTAACTCCTACCGCCGAGCTTTCGGGTGGCCGGAGGGCAGAGCCCTTCGGAATCCCCCTTTGAAAGGGGGACTTAGGGGGATGTCAACACGAGCAGCCATCTTTCTCTGCCCCGCCAAAATCCACCTGCGTCGGGTAATCATTATCAAAGCAAGAAAGGCAAAGTCCGCCTTTATAGTCATCTTTGTTGTGTCCACCAATGGAAGAGATTAAGCCTTCCGGCGACAAAAATGCCAAGGAATCGGCGTTGATCTCTTCGCACATTTCCTCAATGGTCTTGTAGGACGCGATGAGGTCGCGGCGGTCTGGTGTATCAATGCCGTAGAAGCAAGGATTCTTGAACGGCGGCGAAGTAATCCGCACATGCACTTCAACAGCTCCCGCTTCCCGAAGCAGATTGACGATTCGGCGTGAGGTCGTGCCACGAACGATAGAATCATCGATCATAACGACACGTTTGCCATCAACTACGCTGCGCACGGCGCTCAGCTTCATCTTCACACCTTGCTCACGCAGTTCTTGACTCGGCTGGATGAAGGTCCGTCCAGTGTACTTATTCTTAATGAGCCCAAGCTCATAAGGAATTCCCGTTTGCTCGGCATACCCGATGGCTGCTGAAATACTGGAATCCGGCACCCCGGTTACGAGATCAGCATCGACAAAAGCTTCCAGTGCCATGCGGCTACCCATCCGCTTACGGGCGGAGTGCAGGTTAGAGCCGTTCATATCACTGTCTGGGCGTGAGAAGTAAATATACTCCATCGCGCACAGCGCTTTACGTTTGGGTTCGGTAAAACGGTCCTCCAAGAGACCGTTTTTGTCGAGGACTAGCAGTTCGCCCGGCTCAATATCACGAACCAGCTGTGCCCCAATGACCTCTAATGCGCAGGACTCGGAAGCAAAAATATACGCTTCACCAATCCGTCCCATCACTAGCGGACGCAAGCCATGGGAATCTGAAGCGACAATTAACTTATCATTTGTCATAAGCAGAAAAGCAAACCCGCCAACGAGCTGCTGCAGCGCATCTTTTGCCGCCTCAACAAAATCCTTTGGCGAACGGGCAATCAGATGCGCCAGCACTTCTGTATCACTCGTAGTTTGAAAGATCGATCCGCTTTGCTCCAGCTGTTTGCGGATCAACGGTTCATTTACTATGTTGCCGTTCGTAGCAATCGCCAAATCGCCGTCACGATATTTAAATACCAGTGGCTGCGCATTGGTTAAGCGACTGTCTCCACTAGTGGAATAACGTACATGCCCAATGGACATGTCTCCAACCAATGAGGCAATTTTGTCCTTGTCGAATACTTCTTTTACTAACCCCATCCCGCGGTGATAGTTGAAATCGCGACCGTCTGCTACGCAGATTCCCGCACTTTCTTCTCCACGGTGTTGTAAGGCGTGTAAGCCGTAATAAGACATGGACGCCGCTTCCGGGTGTCCGAAGACCCCGAAAACGCCGCATTCTTCTTTTAATGTGTCAAAAATATCTCCCGAGCCCGTTCCTTCATTGTAAAAGTCACCAGTCCACAGGATAGGAGTCTCCTGCTCTTTCCCGGTCTTTATTTCATAAGACATGGAATAGCATCCTCCCAAACGAATTTCAATTCTGCTACAGCTTCATCTAGTGCGGACACACCGTCCAGATTTACGCGCAGTCTGTCTCCACCTACAGTTCCGATGATCTCCACGGGAACACCGCTGGCTGCAATCGCTGCTTTCAGCTCTTCCGCACGTTCAGGAGCGGCTGTCAGCACAATGCGTGATTGGCTTTCGCTAAACAATGCTACATCAGATCTAAGACCGTTAGCTGAAAGCTCAACGTTCGCTCCGATTCCACCGCTGATACAGCTCTCTGCAAGCGCTACAGCAAGTCCACCTTCGGACAAGTCATGCGCGGAACGCACCAGACCGCCACGAATTGAGGTAAGGACTACGTTCAGCAGTTTTTTCTCAGTAGCCAAATCCAAAGCCGGGGGACGACCTTCGGTCACACCATGAACAGCATATTGGAATTCACTGCCGCCCAGCTCAGCCTTGGTCACTCCCAGCAGAAGGATGGAATCGCCTTCTTGCTTGAACCCTTGAGTCGTAATATGATCCGTGTCCGCTACTAAACCAACCATGCCGACAACCGGCGTTGGATAGATGGAACCCGTAGTATTTTCGTTATAAAGACTGACATTACCACCGATAACCGGAGTATCCAGCACACGACATGCTTCAGCCATACCATCAACCGCACGCTCCATTTGCCAGAACACATCAGGCTTCTCAGGATTTCCAAAGTTCAGATTATCCGTAATAGCCAGCGGTTCAGCACCGGAACAAACGATGTTACGTGCCGCTTCGCTGACTGCAATACGTCCACCCACTTCAGGATCAAGATGAACATAACGGCCATTACAGTCTGTAGTCATCGCAAGTCCTTTACGAGTACCATGAATGGTAACTACAGCCGCGTCAGATCCAGGACGTACAGCTGTGCTCGTCCGCACCATGTAATCGTATTGATTGTATACCCATGCTTTACTTGCTACGGTTGGTGATCCAAGTACTGTACGCAATGCACCGCCCAGATCCGTAACTTCCTCATAACGAAGGGTATCTACCTTTTCATTCGCAATATAATAAGCAGGAACCTCAGAAGGTTTGTTATATACTGGACACTCATCCACGAGCGCCGTTACTGGCATGTCACCAACAACCTCGCCGTGATGATACAATTTCAAGCGACCATCATCCGTAACTTTACCGACTTTACAGCAGATAACACCCCAGCGGTCAAAAATCTCTTGTGCCTGGGCCTCATCCTTCGGCTCAACGACGAACAACATCCGTTCTTGTGATTCTGAAAGCATCATTTCGTAAGGCGTCATGCCCTCTTCACGTTGTGGCACATGATCAAGATACAGCTCCAGACCGTTGCCTGCTTTACTTGCCATCTCCGCACTAGAGCATGTAAGACCCGCTGCACCCATATCCTGAATCCCGATAACGATGCCGCTGTCGATCAGTTCTAGACAAGATTCCATAACGAGCTTTTCCATAAATGGATCGCCGACTTGTACAGCGGTACGTTTAGCTTCTGATTCCTCACTAAGCTCTACCGATGCAAAAGTAGCACCATGAATTCCATCACGTCCTGTAGGAGGGCCTACATAGAAGACAGGGTTGCCTACACCCTTAGCTACACCACGTTGGATTTTGTCATGATCAATTAGACCGACACACATTGCGTTAACAAGCGGGTTACCGTCATAGCTATCATCGAACATGATTTCGCCGCCAACCGTTGGAATCCCGATACAGTTACCATAACCGGCAATACCAGACACAACATGCTCGAACAAATACTTCACTCGATCACTTTCCAGCTTCCCGAAACGTAGTGAATTGAGGATTGCGATAGGTCTGGAGCCCATGGAGAAAATATCACGAATGATCCCGCCCACACCCGTTGCCGCACCTTGGAAAGGTTCTACCGCTGAAGGGTGGTTATGACTTTCGATTTTGAAAACAACCGCTTGGTTGTCACCGATATCTACAATCCCTGCGCCCTCGCCAGGTCCCATCAGGACACGTGGTCCGGAAATTGGGAAACGTTTCAGGAGGGGTTTGGAGTTCTTATAGGCACAGTGCTCCGACCACATTACGCTGAATACGCCGATTTCAGTATAGTTCGGCAAACGTCCCATAAAAGACTTGATCAGCTCATATTCGCTGTCCGACACACCGAACTGGCTGTAAATTTTCTGCTCCGCAATCTGTTCTGCGGTCGGTTCCTTAACGGATACTTGCTGCGTCATGACGATCCCTCCAAGTCTTCAGTATGGATGTAAACATTCTTTTGCCATCTTCTGAACCAAGTAAACTATTAGCCGCGCGCTCAGGGTGAGGCATCATGCCAACCACATTCCCTTGTACGTTACTAACACCCGCAATATCGGCTACGGAGCCGTTAGGGTTATCGCTATAGGTAAACACGATCTGATTGTTAGCTTTCAGCTCTGCTAAAGTCTCGTCATCACAGTAGTAGTTGCCTTCACCGTGTGCGATTGGGATAATGATTTCTTCATCTTTAGCATAGTCAATAGTAAATGGGGTTTCATTATTAACAACCTTAAGCACTGTATCGTGACAGCGGAACTTCATCGACATGTTGCGGCGAAGCGCACCTGGCAGCAAACCAGCCTCAGTAAGAATTTGGAACCCATTGCAAATGCCTAGCACGTATTTCCCTTGCTCTGCTGCTTTAGCAACTTCCGCCATAACAGGAGCAAATCTCGAAATCGCGCCACAGCGCAGGTAATCACCATATGAGAATCCGCCTGGAACCAAAATGCAATCATACGCCGACAAATCCGTCGCTGTATGCCACACATAATCGACTGGTTCGCCGAGACTGTCCTCTACCGCCTTGTAGCAATCAATATCACAGTTGGAGCCTGGGAAGACAAGTACAGCAAATTTCATGTCGTTTAGTCCTCCAATTCGTAGCGGTAATCCTCGATCACCGTGTTGGCAAGTAGCTTTTCGCACATTTCCTTGAGACGCACTTCCGCTTCAGCACGGTTATCCGTATCCAAAGTCAGCTCCATATATTTCCCGATACGCAAGCTTTCAACTTCTTGGAAGCCTACCGAATGAAGTGCTCCTTGTACTGCTACCCCTTGTGGATCAAGAACGCTTTTCTTTATGGTGACATATACCGTCGCTTTTAACATATGCTTGTAGTTCCTCCTAAATTTTAATGAGCATACCCTCTGAAACTGAAATTCTACAATGAGTACATTTAGCTTCAAAAATATATACTGAATTTATTCCCATGAGTGCACACACTATGTTGAACTATAAAGACTTGCCAGTAAGACGATGATAAATGTCCAGATAACGCCGTGTAGTTTCTTCTACTACTTCCAGTGGGAGCGGATCAGGTTTACTATTCTTGTCCCAGGAAGATGCAGATAGATACGTACGAACAGGCTCTTTATCCATACTATCAATTTCAATATCAAGCGCGTATTTATCCTTAGCCCAGAAGCGGGAAGCATCCGGTGTAAAAATCTCATCGATCAGAATCACCTTACCGTCCAACAAGCCGAATTCGAATTTGCAGTCCGCAAGAATGATCCCACGCTCAGCACAATACTCTCTAGCAAAAGCGAACAGCTTTAAGCTCTTTTCCTGCAGCTCAAGCGCCAGATCAGCTCCGATTAATTCCTGCATTTTCTCAAACGGAATATCCTCATCGTGACCTACATCATTTTTAGCCGCAGGAGTAAAAATCGGTTCTGCCAGCAGCGCGTTTTTCCGGAGGTTAGCAGGAAGTTCAATACCATTTACCTTGCCGGTTTCTTGATACTGTCTCCAGCCGCCGCCAGTGATGCATCCACGCACTACGCATTCGATATCAATACGCTCCGCTTTGCGTACCACCATGACACGGTTTCTGAGAGCCTCTTTGTCCTTAACTACGTCGCCGAGCAGATCCACATCGATATGAACGACATGATTCTCCATCAGCTCTTTAGTCTGTCCGAACCAGAACGCGCTCAGACGGTTAAGCACATTGCCCTTTTCAGGGACCGCCGGGTCCAGCACATAGTCAAAAGCAGATATCCGATCCGTAACTACGATCAGTACATTTTCCCCTAAATCGTATAGCTCACGAACCTTCCCTTTGTAGAGCAGCGGCGCATTGATGAGTTCCACGGCTGTGGATACGGCCGATGATGTCATGACCTTTCCTCCCTTGAACTAATGATCTTCCTAATAACTAATTGGTCTCAAAGGCGTAACTCCGAGGAATGTTTGGACTTCCGATCGCTGTTATCCTCAGATTTCCTGATTGAACCGCTGCTGCGGTAGAAATCCGAGGATAAAGGCGAACGCTAACGCTTCTACAGTTCCAAACTTCCTCTCCATTACTCCTTCGACCGATTTCTTTTATTCCTAGTTCCTTAGTTCACCACTAACTTATCTTTTTTAGAGTCTCAAAGGCGTAACTACAAGAAATGTTTGGACTTCCGATCGCTGTTATCCTCAGATTTCCTGATTGAACCGCTGCTGCGGTAGAAATCCGAGGATAAAGGCGAACGCTAACGCTTCTACAGTTCCAAACTTCCTCTCCATTACTCCTTCGACCGATTTCTTTTATTCCTAGTTCCTTAGTTCACCACTAACTTATCTTTTTTAGAGTCTCAAAGGCGTAACTACAAGAAATGTTTGGACTTCCGATCGCTGTTATCCTCAGATTTCCTGATTGAACCACTGCCAGTGGTAGAAATCCGAGAATAAAGGCGAACGCTAACGCTTCTACAGTTCCAAAATTTCTCTCCGTTCCTTATCGACCAGTTGCATTTCAATTCTGCACAACCTTAACCGCTCGTACTATTCCTAGCTCCTTAGTTCACCACTAACTTATCTTTCTTAGATAAGTTCTAGCTTGCGGAAGATGGTATCCACATGCTTAAGGTGCCAAGAAGGGTTAAATGCATCTTCAATCTCTTCTGGGGTGAGGACATTAGTGATTTCAGGTGTAGCTTCCACGATATCACGGAACTGCTTTTGCTCTTCCCAAGCTTGCATCGCACGTGGTTGAACAGTGTCGTATGCTTGCTCGCGGCTGAAGCCTTTATCAATCAGCTTGGTTAAGATCCGGCCAGAGAAAGGAACGCCGAAGGTACGGTTCATGTTACGCTTCATATTCTCTGGGAATACAGTCAGGTTCTTCACGATGTTTCCGAAACGGTTCAGCATGTAGTTCAATAGCATTGTTGCATCCGGAAGGATGATACGCTCCACTGAAGAGTGCGAGATATCGCGTTCATGCCAGAGCGGCACGTTCTCGTAAGCTGTAACCATATGTCCGCGAATCACGCGGGACAGACCGGAAATATTCTCGCAGCCAATAGGATTCCGTTTATGCGGCATAGCAGATGAACCCTTTTGACCTTTGGCAAAAGCTTCTTCTACTTCGCGAATCTCACTCTTTTGCAGAGCGCGGATTTCGGTAGCGAATTTGTCTAGCGAGGTTGCTACCAGAGCAAGAGCTGCCATATATTCAGCGTGACGGTCGCGCTGTAGAGTTTGTGTCGAGATCGGTGCAGGGCTTGTACCCAGCTTACGGCAGACAAATTCTTCTACGAATGGATCGATGTTGGCATACGTACCCACGGCTCCGGAGATTTTGCCAAATTGCACACCGTTCGCTGCATGGCGGAAACGCTCCAGGTTACGTTTCATTTCTTCGTACCACAATGCCATTTTCAGACCAAAAGTAGTTGGCTCAGCATGAACCCCATGTGTACGGCCCATCATCGGTGTATCTTTATAAGCAATAGCTTTATCTTTAAGGATCTCAATAAAGTTAATAATATCCTTCTCTAGAATCTCATTCGCTTGACGCAGCAAGTAACCCAGTGCTGTATCCACCACATCTGTGGAAGTAAGGCCGTAGTGTACCCATTTGCGTTCTGCGCCAAGGCT
The DNA here is from genome assembly GCF_037992965.1 of Paenibacillus sp. FSL E2-0190. Taxonomy (NCBI): domain Bacteria; kingdom Bacillati; phylum Bacillota; class Bacilli; order Caryophanales; family Paenibacillaceae; genus Paenibacillus; species Paenibacillus sp. FSL E2-0190. Next base: position 755,010 of record NZ_CP150306.1, on the reverse strand, counting down.
TTCGGAAACCGCACGAGTAAAGGCGATTACGTCATGACGTGTTTCCTGTTCGATTTCATCAATACGTGCGATGTCGAATTTAGCATCCTTACGCAGCTTAGCAGCGTCTTCATGTGGGATGACTCCCAGCTCCGCCCATGCTTCACAAGCGCATATTTCCACTTCCAGCCACGCTTTGAATTTATTCTCCTCAGTCCAAATGGCCCGCATCTCGGGTCTGCTGTAACGTTCGATCATATTCTTTAGTTCCTCCAAAGTTTAGATTGCTCCACCCAGGATAGGCCGTCTCCGGTATCCTTGCACAGCAGATTGATATGACCCATCTTACGACCAGTCTTACTCTCAGTCTTGCCATATATATGAAGCTTAGGTACAATACCCAGCTTATTATCTTTTTCCTCATGTGTACAGGTCGCTTTAATCGCACCATCCAAATGCTGACCTAATACATTTACCATAACTACAGGTGTCAAAAGCGTTGTATCGCCCAGCGGCAGATTACAAATCGCCCGGACATGCTGCTCGAACTGTGAGGTCACGCAAGCATCCATGGTGTAATGGCCGGAATTATGCGGTCTTGGTGCCAGCTCATTGACGAACAATTCACCGTCCGCTGTGACGAACATTTCCACGGCAAGCAGTCCAACCGCATTCAGGCCTGCGATTAAAGTCTCAGCCAGCTCGCAAGCTCTGCGCTGAATGTCCGCTGACACTCTTGCAGGCACAATGGACAGATGCAAAATATTGTTTACATGAATGTTCTCAGAAGGCGGGAAGCTTTTGACCTCCCCAGATGCACTACGTGCAGCAACAACGGATATTTCGCATTGAAAAGCTACAAACTTCTCAAGCACCAGCTCCGGAATCACCTCACCGGGTGCAACCTGCCGGAAGGCTTCTTCCAGCTCATCTTCCTGACGAATCACAGCTTGACCCTTGCCGTCATAACCGCCTGTGGCTGTCTTGAGCACGCAAGGTAGTCCAAGTTCAGCCGCCGCCTCTTTTAGCTCCGCAAGGCTGTCTACCTTCCGGTACGGGGCGACCGGAACGCCCGCCGCCTCGATGGCGGCTTTTTCGCGCAGCCGATGCTGCGTGGTATACAGCAGCGCGCTGCCCTGCGGCACGTACGATTCCTCCGCCAGCAGCGCGGCTACGCCCGCATCGACGTTCTCGAACTCGTACGTGATGACGTCCGCGCGGCGGGCCAGCTCCCGCGCCGCGTCCCGGTCGTTATACGCCGCCGTAATCTGCGGCGTAACTTGACCGCTAGGCGCATCCGGCGCAGGATCCAGCGCCACGAAGCGGTACCCCATGGCGCTGCCGGCCAGCGCCATCATGCGCCCGAGCTGCCCGCCGCCGAGCACGCCGACGGTCGAGCCGGGCAGCAGCGTCCGGACGGTGTCCGCACCGGACGCTTGTGCAGCTGGCGAAGCTGCGCCGCCAGCCTCCTGCAGCTTCAGCTCCTCCGGCCTCATAAGCTGTCGCTGCTTTCCAATACTTCATCGCGGATCGCATCCCGACGCAGCTGCACACGCTGCTGCACTTCGGGGTCGAACGCTCCGATGATCTGTGCGGCCAGCAGGCCTGCATTTACAGCGCCTGCCTTACCAATAGCTACCGTTGCTACCGGTATGCCTCCAGGCATCTGCACGATAGAGAGCAGCGAATCCAGCCCATTAAGTGCTTTCGACTGCACGGGCACTCCAATCACTGGCAGGATCGTCTTTGCAGCCACCATACCCGGCAAATGTGCGGCGCCGCCTGCTCCTGCAATAATCACACGAATACCGCGGCCAGCGGCTTCCTCCGCATAGCGGAACATCAAGTCCGGTGTACGGTGCGCGGATACTACCTTCTTCTCATAAGACAAACCCAGCTCTTCCAGCACCCCACAAGCGTGCTCCATCGTATCCCAATCCGACTTACTACCCATGATGACAGCTACCTGCACAGACATGATTCGACCTACCTTCCAATCACTAGTATGAGATATCTTTATCTTGTAAATCCGAACAAGCAGAGACTACATTCTCGTCCTTCAGGGATGACTATCGTTTTCCTTAAAAATATAAGGTTGATGTATCACGTGTAACTTATTCCTTATATTAAAAAAGCCCGATGTCCAGACGCATTTTGCTGCGGGAGGATCGGACTAGTAAAGGAATTAGGAAAAAACACTCCCGCTTGCCTCTCACCAAACTGGCATTAAGCGCGGAAAGCTGCACAATGCATCACTCCATTATCTGGACTGCATTATCGCATTCTAGCATCCTATTTCCTCGTAGTCCGGTAATTTACGGTTCCCGGGTAGAAACTTCCGGGCCATATTCCCGGTTTTATACGAGCTCTTCATGACATCAGTTTAACAATCCCCTACACATGATGTCAACTCAAACACGAACATTGGTAAAATCACCATAATAAATGTTCGCTTTTGGGCGAATTTAAATTCTCAATAACCTTATATTTTGTGAAGAAGTACTTCTTTCCGTACGCTCCTACCTCTAGCGCTCTATGGTGTTTAAGCTCCAGATTAAGACCTGTACAGCCTTAAATTGAAAAAAAGGAACGCTATCAGCGTCCCTTTGAACTCTATATTATTTTACAACCAGCACTGGAATACGAGCGCTTTGTACTACATTATGGCTGACACTGCCCAGAACAAATTCACGTATACCGCCAAGCCCGCGGCTGCCGATAACTATGATGTCTATAGCATTTTCCTTAGCATATTTCAAAATCACTTCCGCAGGAGATCCTTGTAAAAGCTCAACCTCAGCATTCAGGCCTTCAGCCTCAAGACGTCCCTTCACTTCTTCTGTAGTCTGCACTGCCAAATCATAATATTCTTTATTTACTGAAGCTGGTAGTGGTGCAAGAGCTTCTCCGATAAAAAATCTTGGGAATTCAAATGCGTGTACGACATGCAATATAGAACCTGGTGTGACTTTAGCGAGTTCAATTGCGCGCTCCAATGCTTGATTAGAAGCCTTTGAACCGTCATAGGCTAGCAAAATTTTAGAGAATAACATGTACGCCACCTCTTTTTCTAGTTTGTAATCCTAAAGACTATTATCTTAAAAAATAGCTGTACAAAAAGATATTCAGCAGCAGCAGAAGCGGAATTCCGATCCTGAAGGATGTATGACGCGTCTTGTGGCGCTTACGGTACATGGCAATCAGCACACCTAGTGCGCCGCCCATGGCTGCCAGCAGAAAAAGTGTTTTCTCAGGTACACGTTCTCGCCTTTTGCGGGCTTTGTTCTTGTCCTCGGACATCACTACATACCCGATTATATTAATTACCACAAACCACAACATTACAACCTTGACCATTCTCCCGGGCTCCTCCTCCTTGCTTCCTATCTCTATTATATTCCCCTTTTGCACAAAAAACCAATCATCCTTACACGCTCTGCCAAGTCTATTAAGTTTCTTTTAGCTGCTTCTGCTTCGTATCCTTCATCCATACCCAGGATAAAATTGTAGCCAACGCCGCCGCAATCCCACCTAACCAGAATCCTCCGGTCAAGCCATATACAGAGCTCATCCAACCTGCTACGAATGGCCCTGCTGACATCCCTATCGCATAAACGGCCTGATAGAAACCCATAGCTGTAGCCCGTTTAAAGGGATCTATTTCTGATACGGATTTACTCAACAGCAGCGGAAAAATAAGTCCCTGCATAAAACCATTCCCCACCTGAGTCAGACAAAGCGCCGCTAACGTCGGCATAGAAGGAATGAGCAGCGTAAACAGTGCGCTTCCCGCAAAGCCTAGCATAAGCTTCCCTCTATCACCCAGCAGCCCTCCAAACAGACGTGAGCCGTAGAGCGTTGCGATGGCATGCGGAATCATAAAAGCGAGTGTTAGCCAGCCCAAGCTTTCTTTGCTTGCTCCGATATTCAGCGCCTGGTTCGGAGTATATCCGAACATTGTTATAAATAGCACACAGTGTGCCAGCACAGACAACAGTGATACTTTTACCAGCAAAGGTTCCTTTACGACACCAGCCAGCTCCTTGATCTGTATGGCATTTTGCCGTTTTTCCTGCTTTTGTTCCGGTAACCGAAGCGCAAGTATTAGTGCCGCAATAGCTACAATTCCACCAATCAGGAAGGGGGCATTCCAGCCCCAATGCTCTACCATATAGCCGCTGATCATCATGCTGGTCAATTGGGCGATTACTGTAGTGAATTGCAGCATGCCCATCGCTTTTCCAGCTTCCTCTTTTGGAAAATATCCTGCGAACATCACAGAGTACACAACCCATGCCGATGCTGCTATCCCGGATACCGCACGTGCTGCCAACGCCCACCCCGGCTGTGCTCCCCACATAAAAAGAAAACAGCTGACTCCACTCGCAATCAATCCCAGATAGATAAACGGCCGCCGCCTATTTAAATAATCTGAACCGATGCCAATGGGTATACGGAATAGGATCTGCATTAACCCATATATCCCAAGCACCATGCCCACCATAAAATACGATGATCCCAAATGCTCAACATATGGTGAAAGCACCGGCACATAAATATAAGAAGAGAACCAAAACATAAATACAATAACCAAAAAGAAAAACCTGCTGCTTCCTTGCCCCTGTGGGCGATCTGCCGCTTTCAACGGATTCGCCTGCTGCTCAGCTGCCACCTAATCACCTGCTCCACTCATTTGCTTTCCATTCTAATTCAAAGCCTATCCGTAGACCACATAAACTTACTAGGATAGAAAAAAGACTACTGAGCACACTCAGCAGCCTTCATTATTCTAATCATTCATTTTAATTGAAGCTAACCATCCGATGATTCCTACTACTTATCCTTCTTTTGTCCTTCAAGCGCTGCTTTCAGCAGTTCCCCAAGGTTAGAACCAATGCTTTCCTGCTTGCTGTATTGCTGCACCAGCTTTTGCTGTTCACGTTTATTAACATGCTTGTGATCCTTATCTAAGGTCTCTGTGATTCCACAGCCTAGACATTGTACGAACATGCCTGCTTTACCCTCTTTAAGCTCCATTTTCTTATGGCACTGTGGGCAGCGGCGATTCGATAGTCTTTTCTCACCTGCACGGGTGTAACCACAGTTATCTGCAGGACACACCAGCAGCTTCCCTCGTTTGCTCTTCTTCTCGAGCAGTCTTGTACCGCATTCCGGACAATGACTGTTAGAGACATTATGCGGCTTATATTCTGCTCCGCTAGTTTTCACACCTGTTACCAATTCCTGTGCCATACTGCGGATACCTTGTAAAAAGAGCTCCGGTTTGCCTTGACCACGCGCTATTTTCTCCAGCTCAGCTTCCCAACGTGCGGTTAGATCCGGGGTTCGTAGCTGAGTGGATACCAGCTCGATTAACTGCTTACCTTTTCCTGTCGGATGCAGGAGATTACCTTGCCGCTCAATCGTATCGGAGCTTACCAGCTTCTCAATAATATCCGCGCGTGTAGCCGGGGTTCCGAGGCCGTGCTTCTCCATTTGCGTCAACAGCGAAGCTTCATTATAACGCTTCGGTGGCTGTGTTCGGCCAGCACGCACCATACAGCGGCCAATCGTGACAGTAGCCCCTTCGCGCAGCTCAGGCAGCTTTACACTGCCCGCTGCCAGCTCGTCCGCAGATTCCTCCTCGTCATCACTACTCATATCTCCGCCGTATACTTCGCGCCAGCCGGCATCTTTTACTGTCGTCCCTTTGACATGGAAGCTTTCGCCTTCCACATTGACGGTTACAGCTACCGCATCATAACGAGCTGGCGGATAGAACAAGCTTATAAAACGCCGCACAATCAGATCATACAACTTACGTTCTTCAGTACTCAGACCATTTAACAATACGGTCTGTTCTGTAGGAATAATAGCGTGGTGATCACTGACTTTACTGTCATCCACGATTCGCTTCGTAATCGGCAGCTGCTTGCGCAGCAATGGACGTGCTAACGCTGCATATGGACCGACCGCAACACTATCCAGTCTTTCCTTGAGTGTGCCCGTCATATCTGAAGTTAAGTAACGACTGTCCGTACGCGGGTATGTGACAAGTTTATGCTGCTCATATAACCGCTGCAGCACACTGGAGGTCTGCTTCGCGGAGAAGCCGAACTTCCGGTTCGCATCACGCTGCAGTTCAGTCAGATCATAAGCCAGTGGATGAGGTTCACTTTTCTCACTCTTCTGTACCTTAATAATACGGCCGCTGCGTCCTGTAAGCTTATCCTTTAAGCTGGCTGTCTTATCCTTTTCGAATATTCGACCATCACCGTTACTGGCCCGCCATGCCGCTTGGAAATCCCCAAAATCAGCAGTCAGCGTCTCAAAATCGACGGAACGGAAACCCGTAATCTCCTGTTCACGATCCATGATCATCCCTAATGTCGGCGTTTGTACCCGTCCTGCTGAGAGCGGCGAACCGAACTTACAGGTCAAAGCTCTTGTGACATTCAGTCCAATCATCCAATCCGCCTCTGCGCGGCAACGTGCAGATTCATACAACCGATCAAATTCCCGGCCCGGACGGAGTTTTGCAAATCCCTCTTTAATTGCCTTATCAGTCTGCGAGGATATCCATAACCGCCGGAATGGCTTTTTCCACCCTGCCATATTCATAATCCAACGAGCCAGCAGCTCCCCTTCACGGGCAGCATCTGTAGCAACAATAAGCTCCTCAATGTCCTGACGCTTCATTAGGTGCTGGACAGCTTTATATTGCTGGTTGGTCTCCCGCAGCACCTTCAGCTTGGTCTTCTCCGGCAAAATCGGCAGATCCTCCAAGGCCCAAGTTGCAAACTTTTTATTATAATCCTCTGGCTCTGCCAGGCCGACCAAATGACCCAGCGCCCAGGTAACCACATATTTTGGACCTTCAATATAACTCTTCTGTTTATTATTGCATCCCATGACCCGTGCAATCTCGCGTGCAACAGACGGCTTCTCCGCCAATACTAGTGTCTTCATAATGCTCCCCTTTCCACATCAAATTTCATTATAGCATTAAATGAATGTTAGCAAATATCGTCAGGCTTTACCGTATGCCTCTGTTATACACTAGATCATATCTGATACCCGAAAGGAGTCATAGTCAATGAATGAACAAGAAAGCTATAATATATTATCTATAGGATCGGTTAGAGGTACAGCACATAATTTGCGGCTTGAAATCAACCCGGAATTCAGACCAGCGCTTAAAGGTTTATCTCAGTTTAGTCATTGCCAAGTACTTTGGTGGCTGCATGAGTTTGCAGAGGATCATTTCCGGCAGACTACACAGATTCAGCCTCCTTATGATGCGACCTTAACTGGAGTATTCGCTTCCCGTTCCCCTATTCGCCCTAATCCGATTGGGCTAAGTGTAGCAGCAATCCTGTCTGTCGATGTAGACTCTGGAATAGTAGAGGTGGCCGGGCTTGATGCCTATCCGGGCACACCGGTTCTCGACATCAAAGCCTATTTTCCTAGTGCAGATCGCGTAATGGAAGTGACTGTTCCCGATTGGGCTGCTGCTTGGGGCGACTGGACAGCAAATCATTGAAGTAATCGTGCTAGACACCATTTCTATTAACTGTTATGGGAGGACATCTCTTGAACAATCGCCAACTAATCATTCAAGCCTTAGATCTCATTGAGGATCGCTTAACCACGTTTCTTCCTGTAGCTGTCCTCTCCAAAGAAATGGGATACTCCCTTTATCATTTCACCCGTCTATTTCAAGCAGTCACTGGGATAGCACCCGGCGACTATATAGCCAGACGCAAAATCACTGAAGCAGCCTTAGACATTCATCGAATGCCAGAACGTTCACTCCAAGACATCTCCTTAGACTATAACTTTAGTAACTATGAGACCTTTACGCGTGCCTTCAAAAGAATGCTGCACACGACTCCCTCTCTTGTTCGAAAAAGACTTACTGAAACGAAACTCCCTTTGCTCCCTAGACTATATGAACAGGATCTACTTCAAGTCCTTTCTGATAGTGATCTCTCCCTTCAGCTCGTTGATTTCGGAGAAATTATACTTCAAGGACCCGTAGTTAAAGTAGACCTAGACTTCTCCGTCATTTCTGATACTTGGCCTTTGCTTTTCAATAAGGTAGCCACTATATCGGATAGAATACAGCCTGAAAAATATTATCAGCTTGGCTTCTGGCCAGATGACTATGAGAGTAATGGGTTTTCGATCATGTGTGCCTGCGAGCTTAGTCCTATAAAAGCAGACCACAATCAGACTTTCCCCCTTCAGATCTTACCACCCATACGTTATCTGAAATTCATCCATAAAGGCCGCTCTTGTGATATCCCTTCTACCTATAAATATATCTACGGAATCTGGCTGCCGAAAACAGAATACAGGATGTCCATTCCATTTGAATTGGAATATTATGGTGAATTGTACCTTGGACCAGATAACGAAAACTCGGTGAGTGAAATCTACATTCCATTAGAATTTTTACAAGAAGAGACTACGTTGTCGTCTTTTATAGATGACAACCGTTACTCTTAGAAATATAAAGATATTATAGTTTTGCAGCTTATAAATTCTCATTTTTTAACAAAAAGCCCGTATCTGCTATGCAGACACGGGCTTTTTTTGCTTATGGGATTAATAGTTACTTTTGCTCCACCTGAATCGTTTGTTCAAGCTCCGGATAATAATGTTTAACTTGTTTTCCTTCTTCATCCCTTAATGCTTTATGATTTTCATCAATGGAGTAAGTAAACGGCTTAACTGTAATTGTCTTTGGTGTTTGCGCGAACGGTATGAAATCTTTGTCTACCAAAGGATAGACTATAGCTGGCAAGTTAAATGAACCACCCGATGAGAACGCATTACCTAGTTCATCAACGATTTCATAGAACATTTCAGAGGTTGTGTATCCATCCTTTTCTTTCACAGTTGGCGCTTTACCTTCTTCGCTGAGCTGTAATCTGCTTGTGGCTGGAGTTAATTCCAGCTTGGTAATCGTATAACTGAATTCTTCTGCCTCTTTTGTTTGGTTCAGATCAAGCTTGATAATTCCTTCCGTTACTTTTTTCACCGGCACCTTGATTACAAAAGGCTCTGCAATTTGTGTAACCGGCACACTGATGCTTAATTCAAATTCATCCCCCAAAGCCTCTATATTATTTAGATTTCTGTAATCGTATAAAATAGCATTCTTTTTTCCCTCAACATCACCAAAAGATGACATTTGGCTCTCCAGTTTTTTCCCATTCGGCAATTTCACTTCTGCTGAACCCAACAACCCTTTTTCGGACTGGTTCATTGTCACTTTCGCATGTTGTTCTGTTAGCGATGGATCGAACTCAATCGGTTCAATAATCATCTCAGCCATCATCTTATCATTATCAATGCCTTCCCGTTCAATCGCAAAAGCCAACCGCGAGCCGTCATAATAGGCATCGGTAACCTTTAAGGTCACTCCATCATGGGTAACGCTTTGGTTAGGGGCAGTAGATAATCCTTTTTCCTCAGCAGCATTTAGACCTTTATCGTCAATCCCCTTAAAAATACTTCCTACAACAGGAATCTGCTTCAATGTTTCAGCCATGACCGGGGATACAAATCCGCTACCGATTATCCCCGCACCCAACACTGCTGCTGCCGAGGCAGCCACCAATGATTTTTTCAGAAACTTATTTCCATTCTTTCTTGACGCTCGTTTTTCCATTCCCTCGTCTCCTATTCGCTTCATAATTGAATCGCTGAAACTGTCTACCGGCATTTCATGATTTTGGAATGTTTGACGAATGTGCTCCATCTTCTGACTTTCAGTTCGATCTTGCCATTTCTCCATGAGGGCTGCCTCCTTCATTCATTCTTTGCCGGACTAACTTTTTGCGTAGACGTTCAAATTTCTTGCGTAAAGTAGCTGAATTACAATCCATAATCTGACCCATTTCTTCAAAGCTGTACTGCTCAACCACCTTAAGAATCAGGAGATTGCTCTCTTCGGCTGTCAGGTCATCCATAAATAACTTCTGCAATGGCTCCTCATCGTTAGGATTATAATAGGCTTTGGGCTGCTGCTCTTTATATAGCGACAACAGACGGTTTCTTCGCTTGCGTTTGCGAACCTGATCCAGACAATGATGATAGGCCACTTTATACAGCCATGCACTAAAAGAGACTCGTTTCTCATAACGTTTGAGTTCCTGATACACTTTTACAAATATATCTTGCACAGCATCCTCTGCTTCTTCATGACTTCTCAAAATATAATAGCAATACGTATAAATCTTTCTTTCATAGGCTTGTATTATAGTTCTATAGGCTTCGCGGTTACCCGCAAGAACCTGATCGATAGCCTCTTCAATTATTGTTTGATTCACTTGGACCCCGGGGCTGCGACGTTCCAAAGAATCACCTCCTTGTTATTGACTACAACTATATAACGAATGTGATCCCTTTAATTGTGACAGGCTCAAAAAAATTTTCCAAATATGTTAGAAACATCATCCGTTTTAATAAAAAAAGCGACTGCCCCGATTGATTTTCGGAGAAATCGCTTTTATAATAATATTCCATATTTATAAATTACTTACTTATTCGTACTATTTGACACTTTTTAACGCTATACATGCTTCAAAATATACAGTATCACTATTCTGACCGCGTACATATATACCATCATCCGTTACAGCTGAACGTAAAATAGTCAGTTCATCCCCAAACTTAGCTTCTTGTAGATAAGTAATCCGGAAGCGTGTGAACTCTGCATTATCCCATTCCGCTAAAGTGAGCGCATCACAACATAAATCCCCGTATCGGGCATTATTCAAATGTCCGTTGCTGTCAAGCCCACTATATCTTACCTGATACCGATAAGCTTCTTCCATAGTAATATCAGAAGGGATCGTTACCTTAACAGGCATATCGCCTACTGAATCGCCATTATAGTGCTTAACCTGAACTGGAAGGGCATTCGGTCTAAGTATCCTTCTCTTCTCAATATCTACTAAAGCCCATATGGATCGTGCTGTGGCGATTTCTATATGATCTGCATCGAAAATACGATAATCCCGTTGCCACAGAGCCCCTTTAGTGCCTTTACTCCAGGTATGTACGCTAAGCACATCATTCGGGCGGGGAATACGCTTAAAATCAAGATCTAACGTGATCATCATCCAGCCCATTCCTGCATTCAGAATTTCTTCCACACTTATCCCCAAATTACCCACTGCGAAGTCTGCCGCACATTGCATGATATCCAGAATAAAGGATAACTTACCCTGCGAACGATAATCCGTGTCGCTCGCATGTACAGAAAAATCTTCTATCCACACAAGATTGCTACTGTTGTCCATTGTTTATCCTCCTGCCATGCAAAATATCCTTGCATTTACTTGAAGTATCCACATATACCACTGCTCTATCCACATAAATTGGGGACTACTTTCATTTTTGAATATATTTTATTATTTCATCCACATGTTAGTAACTTTTATAATTTCGTTAATTCCCTATAACTTATCCACATTTTTTAAAATTAAGCGGTAAAGGGAACAAAAAAGCCATTGTTGATAAATCAACAATGGCTTCGTGTGCTTGGCAACGTCCTACTCTCCCAGGACCCTTCGGTCCAAGTACCATCGGCGCTGGAGGGCTTAACGGTCGTGTTCGGGATGGGTACGCGTGGAACCCCTCCGCTATCGCCACCAAACATGCGTCTGTGAAACAGACGCTGCCGCGTGAAATTCGGTTCATCACCAGAAGTGAGAATGAATTTCTAAGCGTGTTACAGGCTTGATGCCTGAAAACTGAATCCGAAACAAATCTGCATTCTACGTATAGGATAAGCCCTCGACCGATTAGTATTGGTCAGCTCCATGCATTGCTGCACTTCCACCTCCAACCTATCTACCTCGTCGTCTTCAAGGGGTCTTACTAATTGGGAAATCTCATCTTGAGGGGGGCTTCACGCTTAGATGCTTTCAGCGCTTATCCCGTCCGTACGTAGCTACCCAGCCATGCTCCTGGCGGAACAACTGGTGCACCAGCGGTACGTCCATCCCGGTCCTCTCGTACTAAGGACAGCTCCTCTCAAATTTCCTGCGCCCACGACAGATAGGGACCGAACTGTCTCACGACGTTCTGAACCCAGCTCGCGTACCGCTTTAATGGGCGAACAGCCCAACCCTTGGGACCTACTTCAGCCCCAGGATGCGATGAGCCGACATCGAGGTGCCAAACCTCCCCGTCGATGTGGACTCTTGGGGGAGATAAGCCTGTTATCCCCAGGGTAGCTTTTATCCGTTGAGCGATGGCCCTTCCATGCGGTACCACCGGATCACTAAGTCCGACTTTCGTCCCTGCTCGACTTGTAGGTCTCGCAGTCAAGCTCCCTTATGCCTTTGCACTCTGCGAATGATTTCCAACCATTCTGAGGGAACCTTGGAACGCCTCCGTTACTCTTTAGGAGGCGACCGCCCCAGTCAAACTGCCCGCCTGACACGGTCCCCGTACCCGATAAGGGCACTAGGTTAGAACCTAGATACGATCAGGGTGGTATCCCAACGGCGCCTCCACCGAAGCTTGCGCTCCGATTTCTACGGCTCCCACCTATCCTGTACAGATCGTACCCAAATTCAATATCAAGCTGCAGTAAAGCTCCATGGGGTCTTTCCGTCTTGTCGCGGGTAACCTGCATCTTCACAGGTATTAAAATTTCACCGGATCTCTCGTTGAGACAGCGCCCAAGTCGTTACGCCATTCGTGCGGGTCAGAATTTACCTGACAAGGAATTTCGCTACCTTAGGACCGTTATAGTTACGGCCGCCGTTTACTGGGGCTTCGGTTCATAGCTTCGGGTTACCCCTAACCACTCCCCTTAACCTTCCAGCACCGGGCAGGCGTCAGCCCGTATACTTCGCCTTGCGGCTTCGCACAGACCTGTGTTTTTGCTAAACAGTCGCTTGGGCCTTTTCACTGCGGCCCCCTCGTGCTATTCACACTACCGGGGCACCCCTTCTCCCGAAGTTACGGGGTCATTTTGCCGAGTTCCTTAACGAGAGTTCTTCCGCGCGCCTTAGAATTCTCTTCTCGCCTACCTGTGTCGGTTTGCGGTACGGGCACCTTCTCCTGGCTAGAGGCTTTTCTTGGCAGTGTGAGATCATGACCTTCGCTACTATAATTTTCGCTCCCCATCACAGCCCAGCCTTATCGATGTGCGGATTTGCCTACACATCAGCCTCACTGCTTAGACGGACATCCATCAGTCCGCGTCACTACCCTCCTGCGTCACCCCATCGCTCATAGCGGATTACGGTGGTACAGTAATTTCAAACTGTTGTCCTTCGACTACGCCTTTCGGCCTCGCCTTAGGTCCCGACTTACCCTGAGCGGACGAGCCTTCCTCAGGAAACCTTGGGCTTTCGGCGGATCAGATTCTCACTGATCTTTTCGTTACTCATACCGGCATTCTCACTTGTGTAGTGTCCAGCGCTCTTTTCAGTACACCTTCAACCCCTACACAACGCTCCCCTACCCCAGATACATAGTATCTAGCCATAGCTTCGGTGGTGTGTTTAGCCCCGTTACATTTTCGGCGCAGAGTCACTCGACCAGTGAGCTATTACGCACTCTTTCAATGGTGGCTGCTTCTAAGCCAACATCCTGGTTGTCTGTGCAACTCCACATCCTTTCCCACTTAACACACACTTGGGGACCTTAGCTGATGGTCTGGGCTGTTTCCCTTTTGACAATGGATCTTAGCACTCACTGTCTGACTCCCGGCAATAAGTATATGGCATTCGGAGTTTGACTGAGCTTGGTAATCCTTGCGGACCCCGCACCCAATCAGTGCTCTACCTCCACTACTCTTATACCGAGGCTAGCCCTAAAGCTATTTCGGGGAGAACCAGCTATCTCCGAGTTCGATTGGAATTTCTCCGCTACCCCCACCTCATCCCCGCACTTTTCAACGTACGTGGGTTCGGGCCTCCAGTGCGTGTTACCGCACCTTCACCCTGGACAGGGGTAGATCACACGGTTTCGGGTCTACGTCCACATACTAATTCGCCCTATTCAGACTCGCTTTCGCTGCGGCTCCACCTTCTCGGCTTAACCTTGCATGTTAAACGTAACTCGCCGGTTCATTCTACAAAAGGCACGCCATCACCCATTAATAGGGCTCTGACTTTTTGTAAGCACACGGTTTCAGGTTCTATTTCACTCCCCTTCCGGGGTGCTTTTCACCTTTCCCTCACGGTACTGTTTCACTATCGGTCGCCAGGTAGTATTTAGCCTTAGCAGATGGTCCTGCTGGATTCATACGGGGTTTCACGTGCCCCGCACTACTCGGGATCCGTCTCGGAGAGAACACAGTTTAGGTTACAGGGCTTTTACCTCTATCGCGGGCCTTTCCAGACCTCTTCACCTACCATATTCCTTTGTAACTCCATGTGAGACGTCCCACAACCCCTAAGAGCAAGCTCTTAGGTTTAGGCTGTTCCGCGTTCGCTCGCCGCTACTGACGGAATCACTATTGTTTTCTCTTCCTCAGGGTACTTAGATGTTTCAGTTCCCCTGGTCTGCCTCTACATTTCCTATGTATTCAGAAATGAGTAACTGCGAATTACCACAGCTGGGTTTCCCCATTCGGACACCCCCGGATCAAAGCTTGCTTACAGCTCCCCGAGGCAGTTTCGTTGTTCGCCACGTCCTTCGTCGGCTCCTGGCGCCTAGGCATCCTCCGTGTGCTCTTATTAGCTTAACCTTGATTCTTCCGTAGGAAAATATCATACGATGACATTCTCTTTGGAATCATCTCACTAATAACATTTACTTGTTTGCACAAGTTGCTAAAAGATGTTCTAAAACGCAAATTCGTTTCGGTATCCAGTTTTCAAGGATCAAGTCTTACTTGAGAGCTTAAACTCTCAAAACTGAGCAACGAGTGAGTAACAGGCCTAAACCTGAGTTTTGGAAGCTGAGCTTCCGATTTGAATGTTCTCATTGCAGAGAACGATTCTCCATAGAAAGGAGGTGATCCAGCCGCACCTTCCGATACGGCTACCTTGTTACGACTTCACCCCAATCATCTACCCCACCTTCGGCGGCTGGCTCCCTTGCGGGTTACCCCACCGACTTCGGGTGTTGTAAACTCTCGTGGTGTGACGGGCGGTGTGTACAAGACCCGGGAACGTATTCACCGCGGCATGCTGATCCGCGATTACTAGCAATTCCGACTTCATGCAGGCGAGTTGCAGCCTGCAATCCGAACTGAGACCGGCTTTGATGGGATTGGCTCCACCTCGCGGCTTCGCTTCCCGTTGTACCGGCCATTGTAGTACGTGTGTAGCCCAGGTCATAAGGGGCATGATGATTTGACGTCATCCCCACCTTCCTCCGGTTTGTCACCGGCAGTCACTCTAGAGTGCCCAGCATTACCTGCTGGCAACTAAAGTTAAGGGTTGCGCTCGTTGCGGGACTTAACCCAACATCTCACGACACGAGCTGACGACAACCATGCACCACCTGTCTCCTCTGTCCCGAAGGCCGCTGCTATCTCTAGCAGATTCAGAGGGATGTCAAGACCTGGTAAGGTTCTTCGCGTTGCTTCGAATTAAACCACATACTCCACTGCTTGTGCGGGTCCCCGTCAATTCCTTTGAGTTTCAGTCTTGCGACCGTACTCCCCAGGCGGAGTGCTTACTGTGTTAACTTCGGCACCAAGGGTATCGAAACCCCTAACACCTAGCACTCATCGTTTACGGCGTGGACTACCAGGGTATCTAATCCTGTTTGCTCCCCACGCTTTCGCGCCTCAGCGTCAGTTACAGCCCAGAAAGTCGCCTTCGCCACTGGTGTTCCTCCACATATCTACGCATTTCACCGCTACACGTGGAATTCCACTTTCCTCTTCTGTACTCAAGCCACCCAGTTTCCAGTGCGACCTCAGGTTGAGCCCAAGGTTTAAACACCAGACTTAAATAGCCGCCTGCGCGCGCTTTACGCCCAATAATTCCGGACAACGCTTGCCCCCTACGTATTACCGCGGCTGCTGGCACGTAGTTAGCCGGGGCTTTCTTCTCAGGTACCGTCACTCCGGTAGCAGTTACTCTACCGGACGTTCTTCCCTGGCAACAGAGCTTTACGATCCGAAAACCTTCATCACTCACGCGGCGTTGCTCCGTCAGGCTTTCGCCCATTGCGGAAGATTCCCTACTGCTGCCTCCCGTAGGAGTCTGGGCCGTGTCTCAGTCCCAGTGTGGCCGTTCACCCTCTCAGGTCGGCTACGCATCGTCGCCTTGGTGGGCCGTTACCCCACCAACTAGCTAATGCGCCGCAGGCCCATCCCTCAGTGACAGATTGCTCCGTCTTTCATTCTTCTCTCAGGAGAAAAAAGAAATTATCCGGTATTAGCTACCGTTTCCGGTAGTTATCCCAGTCTGAAGGGCAGGTTGCCTACGTGTTACTCACCCGTCCGCCGCTAAGTCACTTTGAAAGCAAGCTTTCAAAGTGACTCCGCTCGACTTGCATGTATTAGGCACGCCGCCAGCGTTCGTCCTGAGCCAGGATCAAACTCTCCAATTAGTATTGAAAAGAGCGATATGCTCATTTTGAAACATCTGACGAGAAAATTAATTCTCTAATTTTGGATTTCACTTGCGTGATTTCCTACTCACTCGTTGTTCAGTTTTCAAAGATCAAGTTCTCGTTGGCGCCGTTTAATGTCTCAGCAGCAACTCTTATAATATATCATGTTGTTTTCAGAAATGCAAGCTTTATTTTTCGAAGCTTTTTATCAGCCTCGTCTATATCGCCTGTACGCTGTCTAACAACGCTTACCTATAATACCCCAACTATTAATAGAAAAGCAACCCCTAATATAAAAATAAACAACTGGCTTAATAATTAAGCCAGTTGTTTATTTAATAGAGTTATGTTTCTAGCGACGAACTTAATAGTATTTTGCCGCAGTATATTTGGTTGAGGCTTTAATTAAATCGGTTTTCTTATCACTCTTTGCAAGTCCTGCATCCACTGTAGTATCAATGGTAACCCACTTCCCATTAAGCAACACTTCGTTCCATGCATGATATTGCGTAACGTAGCTTGTATTCCCCATTACCAACTTAGCAGGAACATCTACACTCCGCAGCATTGCGGCAAAAAGAGAAGCGTAATCATAGCAAATCCCTTTTTTAGTAGTCAATGTCTTATCGATGCTTGGAATATAATCAGTAGTTACACTATTAGCAAGAGAGTAATCATATTGTACATTCGCAACTACATAGTTATAGATCGCTTTAACTTTCTCTTCGTCTGTTGTTTTGCCTTGTACTAATTGTTTAGCTTTGACAATCGCTTTATCAGAAGAACTCCATTTCACATTCTGTACGGAGCCCAAATATACGGAATTCGAGTCACTCATGGTTACGTCTACTACTTCGGAATATAATGCTTTGTATTTATTGCCGGTTGTGTTCTCCAGAACAGAAACCTTATAAGTCCCATTTCCTTGTTGCAAAGGGAAGTCCTCAGCTTGTCCAGAAGCATACAAGTTATATGTATAGCTGCTGTTATCTTTGGTGATCATGAGTTTGATTCTTTTATCTTTCGGAATATCATAGTTAATACCAATAACACCTTGGGCCACTTTGGATGTAATCAACCAGCTGGCATCTGCACTTGCAGCTTGAGCTGTACTTACCGGAACTGAAGTCATTAGGACGAACAACGCCACCAGCATAAAATAAACCTTTTTCACGGATAAAACTCCTTTCGGTAGCTGGCTGCCATCCTTTCGGGAAGGCCCTTTAGCTTTGCGTCCCTACCTTTCGATAGGTTTGCCGTTATCGTATAAGCTCTATCTGTTCTAGCTTTACTAGATATAATTGATAGAATCCATTTGAAACAAACAAAAAAAGCCTCTTCATTCGGTAGCTGGCTGCCATCCTTTTGGGAAAAGGCCCTTTAGCTTTGCGTCCCTACCTTTCGGAAGGTTTGCCGTTATCGTGTTTAGCTTTCATAGTATAATACTATCATATTTATAGGTGTGAACAAGACCTAATTTACTAGATTACCCATTATTTTATAAATATCTCCCGGTATTTGTGTTTTCTTGTCATTCACTATTCTCCTTTTGTTAATTTGGCATGAACAATCAGCCGATGCGTTGGATTCACTAGCGGATCACATGTAATCAGAGTAAGAATCTTATCCTTGTCATTCCCGTCAAGAACGGAGACATCACTCGGATCTACAACAGAAATATCATACACCTCATAGTTAAACACCTGATCACTAGTCTTTACCGTGATAACATCCCCCACAACAACCTCATTCAATCTGTTAAACAAACGACCCGTAGTTCGAGCCCGATGCGCCGCGATTGCAGCATTCCCGATCTCTCCAAGGGGTGCCGTTTCTTTCATATGGGCTGCAGCATGTTTCATATTAGCTTTTGTAGCCCCTTCTAATACAGGCAGCTTCAAATCAATCTTATCGATTTCAATTAGTGCGATTACTTTGCCACCGACTGCAATCTCCGGTTCAGGCTTTTCTGTCTCTTGGGGTTGGGGCTGTGCCTGGGCATCCAGAACCGATTCCTCTGCTAACAGCTGAGTAACTTCAGCATACCTGCTCTTCAGATCTGGCTGGGGAGTACTATCGGCAGTGCTTAGTTCAGCCGTTTCTAATAACTTCTCCTGCTGCCTGTCGTTGTACCACTCGTTAGCTGTCGGATATAACATGATAAGTATCCCAGCCAGTATGAGTAGATAGGAGAATTTACGCAATGTTATTCACCTCCGTATATTGTTTCTATGGTTATATACAAATCAAGCAGAAACAGCTACTTGCCTTTAAGCATAGCAACTCCTTCTGCCTGAAATTAATGTTTAAAATACCCATTTACGACTTCCAAAGAAATTGATGATCACCGTGATAAAGGTAACCAGCACCTTGGAGATCAAGACTTGAATGCCTAGTTTGTCTGTCAACAGATGCATTAGCAGCAGTGATATTCCGAGCACTACCAGATTCAGCACGATAAACTTGACCAGCTGCACGCGGTCGAAGCCTTCTTTATTCCCCCGGTTGCGATCACGAAAGGTTACTTTTTTATTCAAAATAAAGCTATTCGCCGTGCCTGCACTATAGGAGATCACCTGCGCCAATGCGTATACCATCCCTAGTGAATTCAACAATGTAAAAATCACAAAATCAATAAGCGTATTGAGCAAACCTACGGCATTAAATTTGAGGAACTGTATGAATGCAGCGCGCAAGTTCTTATCTAACATCATTGTGGTCCTTCCGGCGGTCCAGTTGTTCTTCGTTCTGGTAGCCTTTAGTCTCACTAACAATATATAGCGGTCTATCTTTAGACTCGTCATAAATCCGTCCGATATACTCCCCAATCACACCCAACAGCATCAGAACGATACCGTTAAAGAGCAGATTAACGCCTACAATGGAAGCCCAGCCCGGAACCGTCCAGGAGGTAAAAAATATCTTTTGAAACAAGACGAAAAATAAATAGAGAAAGCTAGAGAATGAAAGGAAGAATCCAATATACGTAGCAATCTTAAGCGGCTTATGTGAAAAAGAGGTGATGCCATCTAACGCAAAACGAATCATTTTCTTCAGCGGATATTTGGTTTCTCCGGCAAAACGTTCTTCCCGTTCATATTCCACCATAGTCTGCTTGAAGCCAACCCAGCTCACCAAACCTCTGACATAGCGGTTCTTTTCTTTAAGTCCCCGCAGGACATCACATACCTTACGGTCAATAAGACGGAAATCGCCTGTATCCGTAGGAATATCCACACTTGTCATACTGCTGAGCAGGCGGTAAAAAAGCTTCGCGGTGACCTTTTTGAACATCGTTTCTCCGTGGCGCTTCAGGCGTTTCGCATATACAACGTCGTAGCCCTCTTTCCACTTCTCGATCATTTGCAAAATGACCTCCGGAGGATCCTGAAGATCAGCGTCAATAACAACAACCGCTTGACCTTCGGCATAGTCCATGCCAGCTGTAATCGCTACCTGATGTCCGAAATTACGCGAGAAGTCAATCAGCTTGACATGCTCGTCTCGTTCACAGATCTCCCGAATCATCTGGGCGGAACGATCACGACTGCCGTCATTGACGAAGACCAGCTCATAAGTATCGCCGCACTCGTCCATTACTTTTTTCAAACGTTCATAAGTATGGCTAATTACTTGCTCCTCATTGAACATGGGTACAATCACACTATATCTGGCTTTCACCTTTATTCCTCCTACAAGCTTTTTGGAGCGTTACATCCATCTACACTTCATAATAACGCTGCATTCATAAACTTATTTTATAGATTTTTATTAAATCCTAGAAAACCCAAGTTGGGAACCAACGCAGCATATCTTTCACGTAATCTCCACTGACCTGCATCCCTGACAGTACCGGGTAGAAAGCGATAAAGAGCAGCAAAGCAACGGCTACATAGACATACTGTACGTAACGGGCCTCAGGGAATTTACTATCCAGCAACTTCATTATATATACAATACCAAGAATCATAAATGGTACCATAGCAAAATAATGGTAAATAAATGTTTCTCTTGGGACAAGCATCCACGGAACATATTGCGAGAAGAAGGCGATCCAGATCATGTAGAGGTTCTTATCTTTACGTTTCAGCGTAATCCACAGCGTTGCCAGCATCGCAAAAATACCCGTCCACCAGATAAGAGGATTCCCCATAGTCACTATACTGCTGACCTGACCTTCCGGCAAACCTTCACCGCCGCTAAAGAACCAGACCGGTCTCTTCATAAACGGCCATTGCCACCATGAGGAAGCAAAAGGATGTGTAGCTACAAGCTGGCTGTGGTAGTTGTACATATTCTTTTGGGAATCAATCAAACCTTTTATAGTGAAGCCCTCTGCTGATGCAGATAACCCCGGCACAAAAGATAAGCTATAAATAATTACTGGAATAATTACAAAGAACCCGATACAACTAGCCAACGTAATAATAGTCTTTTTCCAAAAAGAATCTACTGCTTCACGACAGGTGCCCAGCAATTCCTTATCTTTAATCTTCCCCTCTGCCAGCAGGCGTCCGGAGGCTTGGTATTCTCTGTAGCGTTCAAAAAGGGAGATAGCCAGCATAATGGCCAGCCCTGCTCCTCCATAGAGCACAATCCATTTCGAAGCTACGCCGATTCCGAAGAATAAGCCAGACCAGAATAACGGAATTAATGTTTTTCTTAAAGGCTGCTTGTAGAAATTCATTGTGTAATACCGCTGCATAAAATAGAACATCAACATAATGAAGAATACTCCGTATACGTCAATCGTGGAGATTCTTGTCTGTGTGAAATGCATGAAATCCAGCGCAAACAATCCTGCCGCGAGGGCGGCGTATTTGCTTTTCTTAAACAAACGCAGCGCCATTACATATATAAGAGGTAACATGGCAACTCCGAACAATGTTCCGATAATACGCCAGCCGAATGGATTGACTCCGAACAGCTCCATACCTATGGCAATCAACAGCTTGCCAAGCGGTGGATGCGTATTCTCGTAAGGCACAATCCCGTGTGTATATTCATAAGCTGTTCGCGCATGATAGATCTCGTCAAAATAAGTACTATTCATAAAGTTAGAATATTCCGGAATGAGCGCCTGCTCGTCAAAAAGATTGGCCGCTGCTCCTCTTTTAGGTACAGCGTTAGCATCCGGTGTCACACCGGCAATAGGAAGGGGGATTCTTTCTCCCCCCTGCTCATAAAAGGCCATTTCGTTCAAAGTGAACCCTGGAGAGGTAACTGTAAACTTCACATATCTCGCAGTAACGTTCAGGGGTTGGCTTTTCCAGATGAAGACATTCCCGACATCCTCACTGACATCCATCGGACTGCTCCAGACCTCAGGATTGTCGCTGAATTCCAGCTTGAACTTACCCGTGCCCACGCCACCAAAGATATTGACCCGTTCCAATGGTTTACTCTGCCCCAAATCTACATAGAAGCTTTCACCACTGGCAGCAGGCTCCCATAAGGTCTCTGGAGATTTAGTAGAGCCAAGATTATATAAAGCAAGCGCTGCGTAAACGGCCGTAATAGCTATTATGCATATCCAATCTATACGCTTAAACTTCATCGTTAAATCGCCCTCCCTTCTGATGCGGTTTAATTTGCCCGACAACTCTCAAATCTTCTTCATACTGTTCTTCCGGTGTAATTGGCGCTGGAAGAGGTTTTATTCCCTTGCGGACATACACATCGTATCCGATATTCAGCATATAAAGCAGCAATGCTAAATTAGCTATAGCAGTCACTAATACGATTCCGTCTGCACCCGGGCTAACATCTGCATTCAGGTGGGATAAGGTGTACGCCACATTGATGTATTGCGTTAAGCTGAATCCGAGAAATAGCGATAAAAAGCGGCGGTCCCGACTTTCTATATAAGTAAACAAACAAAGAATAAGAGCAGGGAACATATAACGTTCATGCATTTTGGTGCCAAGCACAAAGACCACTACTATAAGCACCATCCCGATAAAATAGGATTTGGTCAGGTCCAAGCGATCCTTTTTAAAGGAATAAAATGCCGCAACAGCTACAGCCACTAAAATAAATATGAAGCCCCATACACGGTATGGAATGCCAAGCCAGGTTAGATCAAGGGATGACCACATCGGATCAGTCAGTGCATACAGATTAAATGCATTCACTGAAGAATACGGATAGGAAGATAACGTACTCTTGTAAAGATCAATAACCCCTACCAATCCTCCGTTATTCCAGAAAAACGGTGCCGCAAGCAATCCGAAGATCCCTAATCCATACAAAGCTCCGAATCCAAGCTGCTTCCAAGCGCGGTGATGATAAAAAGCAAACAACAATACCGGCGTGAATATCAACGCTTGCGGTTTAATTAGCGTCGCTAAGGCAAACAAAATTGCGGAGCGGACAAACTTTTTGTTCGCAGCGCCATGGATACTGAGCAGCAGGAAGATCAAAAAGAATGAATCTGCTTGTCCCCAAGCCGCTGAATTAATAAGTACCGCTGGGTTAAACAGAAACAACAACATTAAGCCGAAAGCTATTCCTGTGCCGAGTTTTTTGCGTGACATTTGATAAATGAAGTAGCCGAGCACCAAATCAGAAAGGATCGCAGGGAGCTTGAAGAGCAAATTCTCTCCACCTGAGCCCTGAGTGAATCCTAAAACGCCACGAATGGCGCTAAGCACGTACAATATGTACAAATAGCCAGGAGGATAATCGGCAAAATAACCTTCTTCATAAAATTTGCAAGGACCTAAATCCACCATACGCTGTCCCCAAGAAATAAAGGTATTCATATCATTCTGATAACCTTGCGCGGTAAGACCAATCCACACCCTCAGGATAAAAGCAATTCCGATGGCAATGCTCAGCCATTTGGAATAAATATTCTCAGGCTGCTTCATAAGCTTCTCACTACGGAATGCCTTAGTATAAAGCACTGCAAAAAACACGCTAAACAGCGCTGAAATCAGCAACATCTTAGTTGGAGATACTTTATGTGGAGTGTCTGCCTTTTTGTCGCCGGCATCTGGACTAACCGCTGAACTATCCAGCGAAATAACGTTAGCCCCTTCGGGAGCTGCGTCTAATTTTTCTACAGCAAAATCATCAAAATAAGCCTTACCTTGAATCAAGCTAGAGTAGCCGCCCAAACTTGCGCCTATACCAAATGACTTCTGCTCCGGTCCTGTCTGGCCGATATATTCAAGATAGTGCCATTCACCTGCCGTATCAGTTACGCTGGGATACCCCCCGCCTACTCCAACGGCAAGAATGTTGGCGCCCATTCCCTCCCCTGCTGTACTTACTACTTTGATCCATCCAGAGATTTTATAATAACTATTCGGCGTAGCCTCAATCGTCTGCACCCATTTCGAATGATTGGGCTCGATATTCTCAATGACTGCCGCCTTGCTGCCGGAATGAACTTCCTCCGATTGGATTGAAAGTAGAGCTGAGTTGTCTCCTGAAATCCACATATCCTTAGTCCAGTTAGAAGGCGCATCATCTCCCCCCTCCTCAAAGCCAGGGTTCTGCAATAGATTCCCCTCTGCATAAATGCTTGTTACAGGAAGCACAAACAATAACAGCATCAATACAGTCATTACGGCCGCACGTGTACTCTTGATCATCGTCCCAACCTCACCTCGTCCTATATTCATCTTAGTCCAGCCAAAAGCATATCCCTTCTGAAAAACAACTCCCGAATTAGTGTATTTCACCGTTGCTAAGAAATCATTTGGATTGATTTTCTCATAAAAGAGCATATAAATATAGGGTATGTTAACCTTATCTGGATCGCAGACCCTTCCATCCACAATATTCCATTCCATAGGATCGCCCTAAGCTTCAAGGCTCTTATATAGACTCTTATATAGAATAGAAGAATCGCAGTGGCTAAAGCAAATACCGGAGCAAAAAAACAGGCCATTCTATCAGCATAAAGCGAGAGAACTAACAAAATGGTAAGACCATAGGACCATCTAGGGGTTTGAAGTATTTTCAGTACAAAATCAACAGAGATCAGGATCAAGGAGGGAACAAATTGGACTCTAACGCCAAGGCTGCCTCGTCCTGAACATCACCTCTTCAACAATATAATCTAAATCATAGATGATGAAAAGCTAGAAACATAGACTAGCCTGAATGGTTAAGTGCCAACAAAAATATAAAAAAAGGGCCCCCTCAGTTATGAAGGAGCCGTTGAATGCACATCTGTATGCTATATATGAGTTAGCCCGCACTACCAAGAAATACATAACGGAGAATAATCAGAATAGCAAGTACCCACATCATCCAGTGAATATCGTATTTTTTCTTGCCAGCAAGGTTAGCTACACAAGCAAGGATTACATAAGTTACGATACCAAAGGAAATACCATTAGCAATATTATAAGTGAAAGGCATGATTACTAGAGTAAGGAACGCTGGAATCGCAACAACCATATCTTGAAAATCAATTTCGCGAATCGATTGTGCCATGAGCACACCTACGACAATCAATGCTGCGGCTGTAGCAGATCCAGGGATCAGAGCCACTATTGGTGCAAGGAATAACGCAAGCAAGAAGCACACACCCGTTGTTACAGCTGTAAGACCTGTACGTCCACCTTCAGCAACACCTGCCGCGCTTTCTACAAAAGCAGTAGTAGTGGAAGTACCCAATGCCGCACCACCAGCTACAGCGATGGCATCGACAAACATTGCATTACCTACACGTTTGTTACCTTCTTCAGGGTTGTCCATAATACCAGCGCGTTGAGCAGTACCTACAAGTGTACCAAATGTATCGAACAATTCTACAAAAGTGAATGTTGCGATTGCTGAAACAATACCGGTGTGCAGGATACCATCCCAGTCAAATTCGAAAAAGTTCAATTGCGTCAGGTCAGGCACCCAAGGGGTTGTCGGACTGGACAAAGAGCCAAAATCAACTACACCCATCAGTATACCCGCGAGGGTTGTACCCAAGATACCGAATAAAATCGCACCTTTAACTTGCAGTACCATCAGGATGGAAATAAGAAGCAATCCGATAATTACCAATTGTACATCAGTGTTCTCTAGGCTACCCATATGAATAATTGTTTCAAAGGATAGGACATCTGTGAATGTATTGGCGGAAATATCTTTACCAGCTTCGACACCAATCGTCATCAAACCACTGTTCTTAAGCCCAAGGATTGTAATGAACATCCCGATACCTACGGTAATGGCATGCTTCAAGCTGTCAGGAATGGCTGTCAGTAAGATCTGCCGCACTCGGGTAACCGTAAGCAGGATGAAGATCAAACCGGAAATAAATACTGCGGTCAGACCCATTTGCCAAGTGAATGGATGTTCTGAGGTTGCAGAAGACAAAATTACGGAAGCAAAGTATGCATTAAGTCCCATACCTGGTGCCAATGCTACTGGAAAGTTTATAAACACGCCCATTGCAATGGTGAAAATACCTGCTGCCAGCGCAGTCGCTAGAAATACAGAGTACCAGCCCATATCGATGCGGCCAAATGCTGTTAATGTGCTCGGATTAACCGACAGGATGTAAGCCATAGCCATGAACGTAGTCAAGCCGGCCATTATCTCTGTACGTACTGTAGTGCCGTTCTCTTTCAACTTGAAAAACCGATTCAAATTGTTCTCCCCCTAAGGTATGTTGTGGCTGACAGCAACAAAAAGCCGGTATCTGATCGACACCGGCTCGAAAAAAAGAGTAGCACCCATGACTATAGCCCTAGATTCAGGACAATACGGGTTGCTCAGCTCTTCTTAATCGTAGCCAGGTCATTACGGTGACCTCGTAGAAACTTCCAGGCCTATTCCCAGAAATATACGAAAGAATTATGTTGTTGTGCTTTATCATTTTAGGGGGACATCACATAAGTTGTCAATGAAAAAAGCGAACATTTTCGACTTTATTTTTTCTATTGTTCGTAATTCATACATTTTTATCTTTAACTTCAACCCCAAAATCCTTTAAATCATGCAGCTTATTAACTATCAAAAGCCTTATCAAATGGGTATTTTTCCCTATAAAACAATTTCGATGTTCCCTGGCTTATTGCCCTTTGGAATACTGATAGCTATGCCAAGAATTAGCAAAATGCCCTATAGCTAAACAAATCACTGCAATACCCAACCAGAAAGATCTGCCCCATATAGCCGCAAATCCAAATGCACAAACAGGGAGAACTGCCATGGGAATCGGAAGAAACAATAATGGAGCCCATAATAATCTGAATTGCTGTCCCTTAACCATATAACGAATCCATAAACCGTAATAAATCGTGATAAACACAAAGATAAGTGCAGCCCAGATCCCGAATTCTACATTTTCAAAGTTATCCTTTGAAATCGCAAGAATGGCTATACATCCCAACTGCCCTACTCTCTCCAAAAGAGTGTAGACGATGCCGGCATCTTTTAAACCGCTGGGAACATGATCGGGCGGAAACTTAATCATCAGTAAACTTGGGGCAAGAATAACCATAGCTATTAGTGTTCCAATAAGTGAGAATCCCATTCTAATGGCTCCTGTAAGTTTATTTTTCCCAGTTTATCACATTCTCTAAAGTTGCTATATAGGGTCCGTCACAAGCTTCACGGTTAATAAAAAAACCTGCAGTCCCTTAATAAATAAGGAACTGCAGGTTTCTTATTGTTATATGCTATTCCCACTCAATCGTTGCAGGTGGTTTCGAAGTAATGTCATACACTACGCGGTTTACATTCTCAACTTCGTTGACAATACGTACAGAGATTTTTTCAAGAACATCCCATGGGATACGTGCCCAGTCAGCGGTCATGCCATCGATGGAAGTTACTGCACGAACACCTACTGTGTAGGAATACGTACGAGCATCACCCATAACTCCGACACTCTTCATGTTAGGCAGGGCAGTGAAGTATTGCCAAATTTCACGGTCTAATCCCGCTTTAGCAATTTCTTCTTGCAGAATGTAGTCAGAATCACGAACGATGGTAAGCTTGTCCTCTGTTACTTCACCCAAGACACGAATAGCAAGACCTGGACCTGGGAAAGGCTGACGCCATACGATCGCACGTGGCATGCCAAGCTCTTCACCGAGTTTACGAACTTCGTCCTTAAACAAGGTGTTTAGCGGCTCGATCAAGCTGAATTTCATATCTTCTGGCAGGCCGCCCACATTGTGGTGGGATTTAATGGTTTGCGCTGTAGCTGTTCCACTCTCAACGATATCCGTATAAAGCGTACCTTGTGCAAGGAATGAAAAATCTCCGAGCTTAGCTGACTCTTCGTCGAAGCAGTAGATAAACTCGTTACCAATGATTTTACGTTTTTGCTCAGGGTCTTCAACACCTGCAAGTTTGCTCATGAAGCGATCGCGTGCATCGATTTTCACTACATGAATATCGAATTTGCCTACGAAAGTCTCCATAACGCTTTCTGCTTCACCTTTACGCAGAAGGCCGTGGTCAATAAACATACAGGTCAATTGATCTCCGATTGCACGGTGGATAAGCATAGCCACAACGGAAGAATCCACTCCGCCACTAAGAGCGCAGAGTACTTTTTTATCTCCGACTTGATTGCGAATATCTTGAACGGCTTCATCGATAAACGATTCCATTGTCCATTTGCCGTCGCAACCACAAACTTGGTATAAGAAGTTCGAGATCATCTCGTTACCTTGAACGGAGTGACGTACTTCTGGGTGGAATTGCACAGCGAACAGTTTGCGCTCCGCGTTGCTCATTGCTGCAATTGGAGCACTTTCTGTACCTGCATCCAGCTTGAAGCCTGTTGGAAGCTCAACTACATGGTCACCGTGGCTCATCCATACAGTCTGGCGGTTCTCCAATCCTGCAACTAAAGCAGTTCCTTCTGCAAAGTCAACATCAGCTTTACCATATTCCCGTTTAGCCGAACGTTCTACTTTACCATCAAGCTGATGAGCCATCAGCTGCATCCCATAACAAATACCGAAGATCGGCACTCCTAGATCATAAATAGCCGGATCTACGTGTGGTGCATCTTCAGCGTATACACTGCTAGGTCCGCCGGAGAAGACAATTCCTTTAGGCGAAAGTGCTTTAATCTTGTCAACTGGCGTATTGTACGGCAAAAGTTCGCTGTATACTCCCAGGTCCCGAATTCTGCGCGCGATAAGTTGGTTGTATTGTCCCCCAAAATCGAGAACGACGATAATTTCATTTGGCTTGTTCATTACGTGCCTCCCTTGATTATTGGATTCATTATACTCATGGTTAATTCTCATCGTCAAGGAAAGGAGGACACGCCTCTCATAATCAGAGAGTGATAAAACTTCATGCAGAACCTTCCTTGCTATGGCATAAATTAGATAGCGGATCTAAGCGTTCTTAGCCGTTTATGTTAAACGGAAGGTAATGAGCAGACATTCGCGAATAAACGCGGCCGCATCAGAAGCCGCAGGTTCGCCGCCAAGGGCGGGAGCGGAGTCTACGGGATTGTCGCGGGCAGAGATCACGGCTGTGGAGGCCGAAGCTGGCGCGTACGCCAGGGTCTCCCACTGGCGGACAAACTGCCGGACGGCTACATCTAGTCCGGCATCGTAAATCCGCAGGGAGTCCACATACTCCCTGCCAGTAACGCCGGGCGGCGGCGGTCCAAACCGCTCCGCCAGCCCGTGCCAAGCCAGAGAGGCCGCGCGCAGCTGCCTCTCACGGCTCAAGCTGCTGCCGCGACGCGCGGCCAGCAGCAGAGCCAGGCTGCGCCGCCAGCGCCAAGCGGCGGCGGGAAGCAGCGCCGCGGCAGCGAGCGGCGCTGAAAAGGGCCCGCCCGCCAGCGGCAGGGCGGGCAGTTCCGCGCTGCGCGTTGCTTGCGGTGCGACTGCTGCGGCCGCAGGCCGTGCCGGCGCAGGGAAGCCAGCCGCAAGCGCAGGACCCGGCGTCGGATCGAAAGGAACCCAACCTGCGCCGGCAAAATAAACCTCTACCCAAGCATGCGCATCCCCTTGGGTGACTAAATACTTCGCCGGCATGGCTTCCTCCTGCTGGGTTCCAGGTCCGTAGCCTTGAACATACCGCGCTGGAATACCTGTGCTTCGCAGCAATACGGTCATCGCTGTGGCAAAATGCACACAGTAACCTTGTTTGGTCTCAAACAGGAAATGATCCACAAAATCAGCCCCAGCTGGCGGAACCATGGTATCCAGCGTGTAAGAATACCCGTTTTGCAAATAATCCCGAATGGCGGTTGCGGAGTCATATCGGTTGCCCGAGGAAGCTGTGAGCTTCTCTGCCAGAGCTTTCACTCGCTCAGGTAATAAATCAGGCAGCTGTAAATATTTGTTCTTTATCTCTTGAGGATCAGCATCACCCAACCCGCGCAGCAGTACTGGATTACTCTCGGGAAGTATAGAATCAACTATATACTCAGTGATCCGAGTTGACCCCACCGAATCTGGCAGACGAAAGGTATCCCTGTCCTTATTCGCCAGAACATAACCAAGCTGGCTGCCATTGGATAGTTGAACTGTCTCAACATCTGTTAGGGTACCCGCATTGAATACAGGAATTCCACCGGAAGAGGGAATAGCAAATTGTATCCGCTGTTGCAAAGTCCGCCCCCCATTAGTGGTGGTTACCGTCGCCGGAATCTGAGGCAGGCTGGACAAGTTAAGCGGAGTAAACTCCTCACCACCTCTGATCCAACGGCGACCGTCATAGTAGGCAATGCTCTCCCCGCGCCAATAGGTACGCTGACTGGTCAACGCTGTGAAGACTGGCTCGGTATTGCGTGATAATGGAGCACCCAGTTCTCCATCATTGGTACTATACCCTGTTGTTCCTGCAGGTATAGCCTCATTATCTTCGGGCATATGGCCCGAAGCCCATTCCTGCAGCTTTTCAAAGGTTGACTGGAGTGTAGTTTGGTTAGGCGGTCGTACTTCATATACCTGCCCACCAAACCATGCTGTCATCATGACGAATATAGCAGCCGCTAATGCCAAAACTCCCCATCGGGCATACGGCAGGTGAATGCTGCCCACCCGTTCCCGCAGACGGAGCAAACCACTCATTGCTTGCATCCATACAATAAGCCCGACTGATATTACAACATCCGTTGTCGTATTAACGCCAAAGCCAATATCCAGAACTAATAGATAAATGAGGGTCACCGCTGTAAACAGCAGCGTACTACCTCTGAAAAGTGCAAGCTGCTGCACCGAAGATACCAGCAGCCCCCAGCCAACAATCAAAATCAAAAGTCTGCTGATCTCGCTTAGCTGAGAAACATGCCCGGAAAAGAGCAAAATCAGATCATTTGGAATTTCTACTGCATAAATGCCCAGCCATCCTGTCCCTACGCTCTCGCTGCATAGATATAGCCAAGCTGTTCCGATCATCAAACATTGGATACTTAGCAATAGCCACCCGGGAATCTGAAGGATTCCCCACATCAACAGCACGGCAGCAGAAATCATCAGAATCTGCAGCAATCTAGCAGTATCTTCCAATGAAGTCGTTCTATATAAAGGGAGCAGCCATTCTAAAAACAGCCCCAAAATAGCCAAAGAGAACAGCATGCGATAATACAGAGGTATCTTTCTCTGTTTACCGGCATGACTGTTCTCCAGTTTTTCCAAATGGAGCTGCTTTGGTTCCTTCCCACTGTGCTCATTCATAGAGAAGCTTGTGTCACCCGGTATCCGCTTACCGTAGCGTTGGTTTTCCGGATGATTCATGGTACTCTACCTCCCTGAGCCTGTAAGCTGGCAATGCATCATCCAGACAAAACATCCGTGCTCCCAGACGACCCAGACTATCCCCGACCGTTCCCCGCACAGGCTGGCGGATCTCCTGCAGCATTACCTCAGCAGGCAGCGGAGCTGGCTGATCCCAAGCATAATAGAGCTCAACTTTTACACCTTGCACTAAGAATTTAGCGATAACCTTAGCGGATTGTTCCTCTAATCTTCCGGTCACTATAGCAACGGTCATTCCCGGAATCCAGCCTCTAGAAGCATCCTCCAACAGCTCGGACAGGGTTCTTGTTCCATTCGGAGAAATATCAGTTAGAATATCCAGCACTCTCCCTGGGATTTTACCCAGTCCTTCATGCCTAGCCATTCCTTCCGGCCAGCCTCCGCTAAATAACTGGACATAAGCACCTGACTGCTCAGCAAAGAGCATCAGCCCCATCGCCGTTGACACCGCCTTCTCAAATACCGGAGGCTGCTCCTCCCGACTGCCACGAGGTGTAAGTGCATTGGCTGGAATCTCATAGCTTTTGGGATCATTAGCCAACACGATACAGCTCATTCTTGCCTTTTCACGCTCTGGAACTTTGCTCTGCAGATTTCCTAGCCGGGCGCTGTTCTTCCAATGAATTCGGCTAAGCGGATCACCGGGCTCATATTCCCGCGATTCCATGGTCTCATCATTGCTGCTTCTTCCCCTTCTGGAATAGAGCGAATTACCGCTAATAAAGCCGCTGTCCGGGACTGCTCCGCCATAATATAGGGGGGCAGGCAGCACTTTAACGCTATGCTCTTCAGCAGGCTCAGATCGGCCTGTGAACCAGCCGGGCAAATCTCCCCAAGTTACTCTACAGCCCTGCAAATGATGATGTCCCCGCGGCATGTTCTCAAGAAGGTAGGTGTATTCAAAAGAGCGTCTGAATCCCGGAAACAGTAGCTTGTGATGTCCTCTGTCCCCCCAAAAATCAGCGATAGTCAGCCATGGCAGTGGAAGCCGGGCAGAGAAATTCACCCGCACCTTCACAAGCAGTGTACTTCCAGCTATCGGTCTTACTGGAGTGATTGTCCGTTCAATCTTTATCGCCCGTGGACCTGAAAGTTGAACAATCAGTCCGCCAACCATGATAACGCCTACAGCGATCAGCAGAAATAAGAGTGATGCGCCTCCGCGCCATGCATATAAAACACCTATAATTCCAGCCACAGTCAGCATCCGCAGCCATTCAGCCAACGCACTACGGCTACGCGGATAGCTTCTAACTCTTTCAGTCTTGTTATTTAATTTGTGTTCTACTTTTTTTGAAGAGGACAATGGAACGAACACCCTTCCTTTGGGTCTAGACTTGTTCCCAGCTGAGGAACTTATTACTATCTATTCTTCCCATGAAAAAGGGTGCCCAGACATTGTTTTTTTCTTTTAAAAAAACTGCCTGAGCGCTAAATCTCAGAAGGCTATTACCCGGCGCTCACCTTCCGTCACGCTTATATTTAAAGGAGGATGATCGGCTGTCTCCAGCAGCTCACGCAGCGATACCCAGATAGAACCGCCAATCATCTCCACACTGGCACCGTTTATCTTTTGAACATGATCAGGAAGATTTAACAGGAGTTCCTTGTTCGCCACATCCGCGATGATATCTTTGCCGTTCCAGGCAATCTTCCCACTGCGACTGCCCGCATCCCAACTAATCTGCCCTCCCAGCCGTTCGATCACAGCGCGAAGTGGCACCATATATTTCCCTTTTTGCAGAGCATATTCACCTGGCGCCAGCTTCGTCTCCAGCTTTCCAACCTCCAGCACTAAAGGTTTGCCGGGCGCAAACAGCTCTGCATTCGGTATGATATTCGAGGTGATCCAAGCTTCCGAAGGTTTCACTCTGCCCAAGCTATTTGCTTTTGAGGAGACTCTGAATTGTACAGGCTCCACCGTCTCATCTAAAAGGCCAAAGCTGTACCCAGCAGCCTTATAACGCGCAATAATATCAGGCAGTGCTTTAACACTCTCCTGATGGCCGCCGCCATCATGCAGCAGCAGAATAACCCGAGAGGACTTCAGATCTGCAGTTGACTCTTTTAAGATTTCTGACGCCGGTACCCCTTTGCGTTTAGAATCCCCGCTGTCCACCGTCCAATCCGTAACGATATAACCGGCTTGCTTCAACAAATTGAAGTAGGTATTATCAAAGTGATCAAAGGTTCCGCCCGGGGCGCGGATAAGTTGTGGGCGAACCCCTGTAATGCCCCGAACAATTTCTTCGGTCTTTTTAATCTGGCTCCAAAATTCAGTGAATCCACTATATAAATCATGGTAATTATGATTATAGGTATGATTGCCAATAGCATGTCCTTGTTCCCATATGGCATTAATTAGCTCTGGATGGCTTTTCGCTTGATTACCAAGGACAAAAAAGGTCGCCTTCACACCTTGCTGCTGTAAAATTTTTAGAACGTTGAAGGTATTGTCACTCGGTCCGTCGTCAAATGTAATATAGACCGTTTTTGAAGCTTTCTTTGCGGCCGTAATTGCTGAATATGTTGTCGACACCTTGGATACTTGTGCCGTACTGGAATTCAATTTAACTTCTGGAGAAGCAGTCACAATGGACTCTGCTTTAGGAAGCAATTCTTGCATCGCCACTAACGGGAGATTATTCTTAACAGAGACAGACTCCGCGCTTGCGGAATGTAATGAACGATTCATCCAAGAATCTACACTCTCCCCTGCGTTCCATCCCAGCATTACGATGACGATTACAACCATAACAAGCAATCCGCTTATCAAGTTTCGGCGGCCGTGAGTGTTTTTGTTACCTTTCATCTTCTCTACCTCCAGCATTCTATTGGCTCAAAAGCCATTTGGTAGATTGTATGAAGACAAGCTTCAAAATAGAATAAGGCAACTGCCCCTTGGAGAGTGAGAATCTTATGGAAATGCTGAACTTTATACAAGAATTATTCAGCAAATATGGATATAGCGTATTGTTTTTTGGATTGCTGCTCGAATTCGTTGCCTTGCCGTTTCCCGGAGAAACTACCATGGCTTTTGCAGGTTTTCTTTCCTATACGGGAAGACTTGATTTCATAACGTTGATTCTAGTGGCGTTTGCTGGGACCACAGCCGGGATGACCCTCACCTATTTTGTCGGCTTAAAAGCCGGAATGCCCTTCATCCAGCGATACGGAAAGTGGTTGCTGTTCTCCCCTGCCAAGCTGGATAAAACGCAAAAATGGTTCGAGAAATACGGCAGTATCCTTATTTCCATCGGATATTTTATTCCAGGCGTTCGTCACTTTACCGGCTATTTTGCTGGTATAGTTGCGCTGCCCTTCCGTAAATTCGCCCTCTACGCTTATAGTGGAGCATTATTCTGGGTAGTGCTGTTTCTTGGCATAGGACGGGTATTTGGTCCGCAGTGGATGGGTATTTTCCATTTATTCGAGTTATATGCACTATGGATTATCTCTGGCGGTGTAGCTATAGCTGCCCTTGTAATCCTGTATCGCTACCGCAAAAAGATAAGCATCCGCCTGTTCCCGCGCAAAGCTGCCATTAAGCTACAGACTCAGGTTAAAAAAACTTCCAAGGGACGGTGAAGCCACCGCCCTTTTTAAGTACGTTTTTTCTTGCTGCGTACCCCCGCGTATCCTGCGAGTAAAAGCGCAACTATGGCAAATCCCGCTCCCCCAGCAAACCCTACCATTCTTGGTTCTACCCCTTCTAATAGCCACCCGGCGAACAGCATAGATAATCCCAGCAGCGTATTTCCTACTGCAGACAGGAGTCCAAACACAAAGGGCTGCATAGCAGATGGGGTTTCCTGCATAACGAGCGTATCCAGACAGGCATTCCCCGTCCCCCCGGCAAATGACAGCAGGATGTATAACATAAATGCTGCTGCAAAATGATTGCTGACACTGATGCCCATCAATAATACTCCTTCTAGTAAAAGCCCTCCGATGGCTACAATCAGCAGCCCCTTTTTTAAATAACGTGAGGTAAAAAAACTAAGGCTAAGACCGATGCCAAGCGCCGCATAAAATGCCCCCACTCCAATATCCCCCGCGTGAAATACCTGTATCGCATAGACACTGATCAGTACATTATCCAGACCATTTAGCAACGGCACCAACAGCTCATAACCGAAAATGACCTGCAACGTTAAGCTTCCGCCAATTACCATTCCCAGAGCACGCAGCCGACCGTATTGTGCTTCTTTATCGGATTTTTCTAAGTCCCCCTCAGGAGAATATGTAGCCTTCTTAGCCACCGTCACCATTTCCGTATGTTGTGGAAAATCGATACCGTAAATTAACATCGCTGCGATTAAAAAAGACACTGCATTCATAATGAACGCTGCCTCCTGACCAAACCACATCGACACCACCCCTCCACTGAACGCTCCAAGGATCAGCACGCAGCCGCTCATTAACTGCTCTAGTCCGTTGACGGTCAGCAGAGAATCTTTGGTGACGAGCAAGGGGATAGTGGACCTACGAACAGGGCTGTAAATGGCTTCACCCGCTGCCAGCAAAAAACTTGCCATATATAACAACCACAGCTTCTCCTCCCCATCCACCCATAAAAAGGCTAAGGCTACTGGGACCCTCAGCATATCTGTAGCTATCATGATATATTTGCGTGGAATTTTGCTGCTAAGTATGCCTCCAAGCGGGGCCAGAAATAAATAAGGAAACAGTCTCACACCTAACGAAATCCCTACCGCCATGCCTGATCCCGTCAACTGCAGAACCAGCGCCAGTACTGCAACGCTAGTAAAACGATCACCAATTCCATTGATCAAGCCGGCTGTGAACAATCGTGAATATCCCTTATGACTCCTAAACATCGCAACAGCTGAGTGATTATTCATAAAATAAACCTCATTTCATCTATTTATACACATATCTAATTAGATATTAATCGAATCATTAATTTATGACAATGCTTTATTTTCAAGGATTTGCTAAGATGAAATACAGCATTACTTCACGGAAATCTCCGGGAAAGAAGGAATTGTCTTTTGAAAATAGATCGATTGCTCTCTATCGTTATCCTGCTAATGAACCGCCGCCTAATTCAGGCGAAGGAGCTAGCCGATATGTTCGAGGTATCTGTGCGCACGATTTATCGTGATATTGAAAGCATTAATGGAGCCGGAATTCCTATCGTCACCTATCAGGGAGCGAACGGTGGGATCGGGCTTATGGAAGGATACCGGCTGGACCGCAATGTTTTGACGGATCGTGAGCTGGCGGATATTTTCACGGCTCTGCAGAGCGTCTCGTCTTATGGAGGAAATGAACATACTCTGCTCATGGAAAAAATCAGCAGCGTAATCCCGCCCTCCCAATCCGCCGCCTTCCGCAGCAAAACGACTCAGCTCATCATCGACTTCTCCCCATGGGGTCTTCAACGTATTCTGGAAGAAAAGCTTGCCACTCTAAAAGAAGCACTTGAGGAAAGCGTGACCGTAAACTTTGATTATGTGGATGCTGCGGGTCAGACAAGCCAGCGTTCGGTAGAGCCCTATACTTTAGTGCTAAAGGGGCAAGCATGGTACTTATATGGATTTTGTCTCAATCGTCAGGATTTCCGTCTATTTAAGCTGTTGCGCATGAAAGAGCTCGTTAAGAATACCCAAGTTTTTATTGCAAAAGATGTGGGTGCAAGCGAGCTGCCTTGGAGCAACGAGTATCAGAGATCAACCGTAACAACAGCAACACCCATCGTTTTGCAGTTTAAGGCTGAAAGCAAACATCTAGCGGAAGAGCGGTTTGATTCTACCGAGCTACTGCCCGACGGTAATGGAGGTTACAAGGTAACCATCAACTATCCTGAGGATGGATGGCTGTATGGTTTCCTGCTAAGCTTCGGGATGCATGTAGAAATCTTAGAGCCACCGCATATTCGGCAAAAGCTGGGGCAGCTTGCAGCAGGCATAGCAGCAAAATATACAACCTAACAATAAACCTGACGGAATGCCGTCAGGTTTATTGTTCTATACTGAACTTAAAGCGGGCGCTCGAGAGCTTGCATACCTTTAAAGGAGTGTTAAATATGGGACATGAACATGTAGAGCAAGGAGATCTTAAAATTTGTCAAAGCTGTGGGATGCCAATGCCTACGGCGGAATTGCTTGGAACGGACCAGAATGGCAACAAGATCGAAGATTACTGCGTGTACTGCTATGAGAATGGCGCATTCAAACAGCCTAACATCACGTTGCAAGAAATGGCTGACATTTGTACAGGCTATATGGTCGAAGAAGGAATGGATGAGAATGTTGCCCGTAAACTTCTCGCGGAGCAGCTGCCACATCTGAAACGTTGGAGCGATCCTGCAGCTGTGTCTCCAGCTAACTAATAGCATCACAACAAAAGAAGCGCCCTACGGAACCATAACAGTTCGTAGGACGCTCCTTTTTCCATTCTTTGTTAACCCAGTTTTTTATTGATTGTCCTGCTGTGGCTGCACTTCTTCCGTCTTCAGGAAGTCTGGCTGCGGTGAAGTCTTTTTAATAAAGAAAGCCAATACCAAAGCAACTACAGTGATCCAGGTAGCAATGTTAAAGGCATGCGTAACCCCGCTAATTGTAGCCTCTTGCGTAAGCTTAAGCATCGCTGCTTTATCGTTTAACGAAACCGTTCCGCTCATAAGCGTATCAGTGATTGTGCTCTTCGTCTTATTGGTCATTAGACTGACGAACAACGCCATTCCCAGCGCGCCTCCGACCGTCCGCAACGTATTCGACATTGCTGTACCATGCGAGCTTAAACGCTGTGGAAGCTGGTTAAGTCCAGCCGTTACAATCGGCATCGATAACATCGACATGCCTAACATCCGAACCGTGTAAGTAATAATCATATGCGTATACGTCGTACTGTCTGTAAGCTGGCTGAATTGCCAGGTCGTAATTACTGTAATAATCAGGCCTACCACAGACAGCCATCTTGCCCCGATTTTATCAAATATAATCCCCGTGATTGGAGACATAATTCCCATTAGAATGGCTCCCGGCAACAGCATAAGACCGGACTCCATTGGCGTAAAGCCACGGATCGTCTGCAAATAAATCGGCAGCAAAATCATACCCGAATATAAAGCCATCGTAATGATGATATTGATTAATGTCGTGAGTGAATACATATTGTATCTGAAAATCCGGAACTCAAGCAGTGGTGTCTCAGCCTTAAGCTCTCTCCATACGAATAAAGCCAGTGCAATCACACCCACAATGAGGCAGGTAATGACTGTTGCACTTCCCCAACCATCGGTTCCAGCATCACTGAAGCCGTACAACAATCCCCCAAAACCAATGGTAGACAGGATAACACCCGTTTTATCCAGCTTCGGAGAGGTTGTTTGCCCTACATTTTGCATTGTTTTCATACCTAGCAAGGTAGAAAGAATAGCCAGCGGAAGAACGATAAAGAACAATACACGCCAAGAATAGTTCTGAACTACCCACCCTGACAACGTTGGACCTACAGCTGGAGCAAAAATCATGGCTACCGCCATTAGCCCCATCGCTTTCCCCCGCTCTTCAATTGGGAAGATGCGAAGAAACACAATATTCATTAACGGCATCAAAATCCCTGCGCCAACCGCCTGAATGACTCTGCCGACCATGATCATTTCAAAGCCTGTTCCGATTCCGCAGACAAGTGTACCTAACGAAAAAAGTGACATCGCGGTGATGAATAGCTGGCGGGTCGTAAACTTTTCCACCAGAAACGCACTAATCGGTATCAGCACACCGTTCACGAGCATAAATCCCGTTGTTAGCCACTGTGCCGTATTCGTTGCGATTTTTAGATCGTCCATTATGCTCGGCAATGCCACATTAAGAAGTGTTTGGTTCAAAAGTGCGACAAATGCACCTATTAAGAGCGCTGCAATAATCGGTCCTCTACGTATTCCCTTAGTTGCCGCTGCAGCGTTACCTGTAATTGTACTCATAAATTCTGTTTGTCTCTCCCCTGCTCTAAGATCTGAATGATTTCGGTATGAATCCTAAGTAATTCGCCTGCATCCTCGGCAGGTATATTGGATAGTGGAAGTAAGTGTCTTCTGAGCGATTGCTTACTTCTTTCCCTGATTTCTCTGCCCTTTTCAGTAATCGCCAAGTTGTATATACGCCGATCTACCTCAGAGCGCTGTCTTGTGATCAAATCGGCTTTCACCATCCGGTCCACTACGCCGCTCGCTGCACTGTTCCCCAAATGTAATAGCTCGGCAAGATCTGTAATGCCAATATCGGGATTTGCAGATATTTTGCGGAGAACCATCAACTGTGTTGGTGTGATGTCCAGCTCTTCGGCATCCTTCCACAGCAGCTGCTGGAATGCATGGCTAATCCGGCGAAAAGAGGAGAAAATATCATCTAATTGCTGCTCCTTATCTTCCAAATCTTCACCTCCAAAGATTTAATTAGTTAGATCATCTAATAGTTCGCATGCGTACTATTTTACACCTTAACTAAATTTCGGTCAATAATTTGCTGTAACTTTCTGAAAGATAATTTTATATTGCAGGAAAAACATGAAAA
This sequence comes from Paenibacillus sp. FSL E2-0190, assembly GCF_037992965.1. Taxonomy (NCBI): domain Bacteria; kingdom Bacillati; phylum Bacillota; class Bacilli; order Caryophanales; family Paenibacillaceae; genus Paenibacillus; species Paenibacillus sp. FSL E2-0190. The sequence continues at coordinate 715,241 of NZ_CP150306.1, read as the reverse complement.
TCATACATAAGTGCACAAAGCATAAAAAAAGCGAACCAAGGTGGATCCTTGGCCCGCTTTTTCGTCTGAACAATGCTCAGGTTAAGCTGTATGAACTTTCAGGTAAAGTCTGCTGCTGAGGCTTATCCTGCAGTTTTAAATTAGATGGCTTAGTCTCTTCCTGGCTGCTGGCAATTGACATCATCAGCTTGATCCGATTCGCTTGGTTGACTACGCTGACTCCAGCATCATAGTCAATCGCCACGATATTTGCACCCGGATATAATTCCTTAAGACCTTTAATCATCCCACGCCCGGTGATATGGTTGGGCAGGCACGCGAACGGTTGAATACAGGCGATGTTGTTCACACCATTATCCATCAAATCCATCATTTCTGCGGTTAAAAACCAGCCCTCACCCATCTGATTCCCTACGGACACCAGTCGGCTGGCCTTCTCGGCAAGACCATAAATATTCTCCCGTCCTTTAGCCAGCCCCGCATCCTCAAGGGCAACCTTAATCGGCTTACGGTAAATTTCCAGATAAGAGATCAGCATGGGATTGATATAGCCGAGCCGTTTGCTTTTGCCGAATTGCTCAGCTTTGTAGATCGGATTATATACACAATAGAAAATGAAATCCAGGAAGTCCGGCATTACCGCTTCCCCGCCCTCTGCCTCGATCATCTCTATAATGCGGTTATTGGCATCCGGATGGAATTTGATCAGGATCTCACCGACAATGCCTACTCTTGGTTTAGTAATACCTGTAACGGGCAGCTTGCAGAACTCTGCAACAATCTCACGAATCAGGCGTTTGTATTCTCGGAATGAAAAGTTGGATAAGCTTGCCTTGCAACGCTCCATCCCTTTGCGGAATAGAACTTCCGCACTTCCTGAAACAACCTCATGCGGCCTAAAGTGATTTAACATCCGCATCATAAGATCACCATAACAAGCGGCAGCTATCAACCGATTCGCCAGCTTAAGACTGATACGGAAACCCGGCTGATTCTCCATCCCTGAAGCGTTGAGTGAAATCACCGGAATTTGTTCTAGGTCTGAATCCTTTAAGGCTTTGCGCAGCAAAGAAATATAATTCGTAGCCCGGCAGCCGCCACCCGTCTGTGACATAATCACAGCAGTACGATCCGGATCGTATTCCCCACTTTTCAGCGCCGACAGAATCTGGCCAATCGTCACAATTGCCGGATAACACGCATCATTATTAACGTATCTCAGACCTTCTTCTGTCTCTTCGGGTCCGGTCGTCTCAAGTATCTTCAGACGGTATCCGGCATCGCGAAACACCTGCTCAAACAATTCAAAATGAATAGGCGACATCTGTGGTGCAAGAATGGTATAGGTCTCTTTCATTTCCTTCGTAAATAACACATTAGCCTGCACTTTTGGCGGCTTTTGCGGCACTACCTTACCTTTTTCACGCTCACGCATTGCCGCCAGCAATGAACGAAGCCGAATGCGCGCTGCACCAAGATTGCTGATCTCATCGATTTTGATCAATGTATATACCTTGTTATGTCTTTCCATAATATCCTGTACGGCATCACAAGTGATCGCATCGATCCCACAGCCGAAGGAAGTCAATTGAACAAGCTCCAGATCCGAGCGGACTGCAGCAAGGCGGGCTGCACGGTACATCCGGGCATGGTAGGTCCACTGATTAACAACAGCCACATCCCCTTCGCTGTGGTCCAGATGGCAGACAGAATCTTCTGTCAGCACGGCGAGTCCCATCCCGGTTATCATATCCGCTATCCCGTGATTAATCTCAGGATCGGCATGATAAGGGTGCCCACAGAGCAGGATTCCTTTGGTTCCAGTATCAGCTAGGTACACAAGGGTCTCTTCCCCTTTGGTACGCACATCACCTTTGGCGTTATCAGCCTCTGTAAGTCCCGCTTGCACCGCGGACGCAATCTCTTCTCGCGGAATGCTGGTAAATGTCTTCACCAGCCCTTTGGTCAGCGCAGAAATATCATCGAAGGTCAGGAATGGACTGACAAGCTTGATTCCATTGTCCTTTAACCCATCCATATTGTTGCGAATGACTTCGGGATAAGAGGCGACTACTGGACAATTGAAGTGGTTATCCGCAGCTTCATCTTCTTTTTTCTCATACACCACCGCTGGATAAAAAATAAAATCGACACCTTTACCGATCAGGCTTTGCACATGTCCATGGGCCATTTTCGCAGGATAACATATCGATTCTGAAGGAATCGTATCCATGCCGCTTTCGAAGAGCTTCTTGCTTGATTTAGGGGAGAGAATCACCCGATAGCCCAGTTTGGTGAAAAAAGTGTGCCAGAACGGGTAATTCTCAAACATATTCATGGTACGCGGAATCCCGACGGTCCCCCGCCATGCCCCTGTTTCCGGTAAACTCTCGTACTCAAAAAACCGTTCATATTTATACTGCATCAGATTCGGCAGGACATTTTTCTCTTTTTTGACTCCTGCTCCGCGTTCGCAGCGATTGCCGGTCACATAAAAGCTCTTATCCGGAAAACGACTGATCGTCAGCGCACAGTTATTCCCACAGCGGCCACAGCGGCCTGAGGAGACCTCATATTTAAAGCTGGCAAGCTCCTCTGCTCCAAGCAGCGTACTGGATCCGTTAACCCCTGCTTGCTCACGCGCAATCAGTGCACAGCCGTAAGCTCCCATAACGCCAGCTATATCCGGTCTAACCACCGTCCGCCCCGTCAAGGACTCAAAGGCGCGCAATACAGCTTCATTATAGAAGGTACCGCCCTGAACGATGATATTTCGCCCTAAGTCCTCCGGATTGCGGATTTTAATTACCTTTTGCAGAGCATTCTTGATCACAGAGTAGGCAAGACCCGCCGATAAATCCGCTAATGATGCGCCCTCCTTCTGAACCTGCTTGACCTTAGAGTTCATGAACACCGTGCAGCGCGAGCCCAAATTAACAGGCTGAGTCGCTTCGAGTGCAGTTTTGGCAAATTCCTCGATCCCAAGTCCGAGGGCAGAGGCAAAGCTCTCCAGAAAAGAGCCACAACCGGCTGAACAAGCTTCATTGAGCATAAGGCTGTCGATAGCACCGCCACGGATTTTGATGCACTTCATGTCCTGACCACCGATATCCAGTATGAAATCTACTTCTGGCATGAACTTGGAAGCTGCCTTGTAGTGTGCAACAGTCTCTACTTCTCCGCCATCTGTCCGCAGAGCGGCCTTGATTAACCCCTCACCGTACCCTGTCACATATGATCCTGCGATATGGCAGCCTTCAGGCAGAACCCGGTAGATCTCCTTCAGTGCATCGCTGACCGAATGCAGCGGGTTGCCTTTGTTGCTGCCATAAAAGGTATAGAGAATTTCGTCAGCCGAACCGGTTAACACGAGTTTAGTTGTGGTTGAGCCGGCATCAATTCCTAGATAACAAGGTCCACGATATAAGGCTAAATCTGATCTCGCTGCAGAGGCTTTGCCGTGACGAAGCCGAAATTCTGCAAGCTCAGCGGCATTCTCAAAAAGCGGAGGCAATTCAGCATCCGCAGCTCGATCCGCAGTAAAATCAACCGCCGCAATTCGCGTGATCCAGCTTGAAAGTGGCAATACGACTGGATCAGCTTCGGAGAGCGCAGCTCCAATCGCCACGAAATACTGTGAGCGTTCCGGGAACAGGATATCCTCCTCCGCCAGCTCCAGCGTTTCCGCAAAACGCTGCCGCAAGGCAGGCAGGAAGGTCAGCGGGCCGCCAAGAAAAGCCACCCGTCCTCGAATCGGACGTCCACAAGCAAGACCGCTAATCGTCTGATTAACGATACTCTGAAAGATCGAAGCCGCCACATCCTCCCGGCGTGCTCCTTCATTAAGCAGCGGCTGTACATCGCTTTTGGCAAATACACCACAGCGTGAAGCTATGGGATAGATTCGCTCATGCTTCTCCGCCAAAACATTTAAGCCTGCCGGATCGGTCTGCAGCAGCGCTGCCATCTGATCGATGAACGCTCCCGTTCCGCCCGCGCAGGCTGTATTCATACGCTGCTCAATGCCGCCCCGAAGATATATTATCTTAGCGTCCTCTCCACCCAGTTCAATCGCCGTGTCACATTCCGGGATCAGCGCACTGATCGCCTTCGTACAGGCAATCACCTCCTGAATAAAGGGAACTCCACCTAATTTGGATAAAGACAACCCCGAGGAACCGCTTACAGTAAGCCTAGCTCCCCTCTCTGGGAATCTGTCGCGTACATCAGACAGAAGAGAGAGGGCCGCTTTTTTAATATCGCTATAATGTCTTACATAGTCTTGATAAACAATGATGTCCCGCTCTATGACAACTAATTTAGCAGTAGTTGATCCGATATCAAGCCCAATATGCAGCATTATCACTCCACCACCTCTTCTTGCTCTAAATTTGAAGCAATTATGAGGAAACTATATCATGACAACACCTTATATAAGCTGTTAAAAATGTAATAGACATCAATAAAAAGTAATTAGTAAAATTTATGATTCGCTTATTCCTGCTATCGTGTTTGCGACATGCCCTTTTACCCGTACCTTCCGCCATTCTTCCACTAATATCCCCTGCTCATCAATCAGAAAAGTAGATCGCACAATTCCCATAAATTCTTTGCCGTAAAGTTTCTTGAGCTGCCATACGCCGAACATTTCACTTACCTTATGATCCTCATCAGACAGCAGTGGAAAGGGCAGACTATGCTTCTCTGTAAATTTAGCGTGTGATGCCAAAGAGTCCGGACTAATGCCCAGAACAACCGCACCTACCGCCGTGATTTGATCAAAAGCGTCACGAAATTCGCAGGCCTCCTGCGTGCAGGCTGGTGTCATATTTTTAGGGTAAAAATATAAGATGACCTTTCGGCCCAAGAAATCACTCAAACTAACCTCATGCCCATTGGAAGAGGGAAGGGTGAAATTGGGTACTTTTTGTCCAATAGCTACTTCGATCAAGATATATCCACTCCTTCTTAAGATTGGGGAATTATTCCTAAATTGCACGTATCCCCAAAAGAAATTATAATGTAGTCAACGTGAATGCGAAAGGAAGAACGAGAAATGCCACCTAGAAAGAAAAGGCACGCAAAGACTGGTAAGTCAAAAAAGAAACCGCTGCTTTGGACGCTGGCCATTATACTCCTCCTTATTATCGGTGGGGCCATTTTCTACATTACAACCATTTACAATGAGCTTGGTAGCATGTCGAATACTGAAGATTCACCTTTTCAAAATGCAGAGACCGTTGATGTCGATACCCCTGAGCCTCCTAAGTGGGAGGGTACAGAGCCTGTTAATATCCTATTAATGGGTGTAGATGCCCGAGGTGTGAAGAAAGGGGAAATCCCCCGTTCAGATACAATGCTCGTCGCTTCTCTTGACCCTGTGAAGAAGAAAATCAGTGTATTTTCAATACTGAGAGATACGTACGTTCCGATTCCAGATCATGGCGAGAAACGTATTAATACAGCGATTATTTATGGACCTAATACTGCGATGCAGACCGTCAGCGATCTGCTCGGTATCCCAATTCAATATTATGTCTACACGGACTTCCAAGGATTCATCAAGCTGGTTGATGCCGTTGGGGGTGTGGATTATGAAGTCGAAAAAGATATGGTCTACAAAACCGTTGCAGACGGTCCGGAATATGATATTGATCTAAAAAAAGGATATCAGCATCTTGACGGCAACATGGCGCTACAATATGTTCGCTTTCGGCATGACGCTACCTCCGATTTCACTCGAACCGAGCGCCAACGCGGTTTTCTCAAGGCTGTGGCTGATAAGCTGATCAGCACCACCTCCATTGTCAAGCTGCCAAATATCCTGTCGCAGGTTACGCCTTATATTGAAACCAATATGTCAGTTAATGATATGTGGAAGCTGGCAAGCGTAGGGTATAATAGCAGTATGGGTGGCAGTGAGCAAATTCCGCCAATGGATCTGCTCACTGAGGAGACTACAAGTGACGGATCACAGGTTATCGGAATTCGTAGCGAAAAGAAGCTAAAAGAATTTATACAGGATACCATAAATGGTCCTGAGCCAACACCAACCCCTACACCGGAGAACACCTCCAATAGCAGTTCTGGCGGGACCAATTAAGGGCCTGACAAGCAAAGTTCACATGTACACAAAGCAGTGACTTGGTATAATACGGGCGAACAACGGAAAACACCGTTGTTCGCCCGTTCCCTTGAGCACCAACAATCGAAAGGATGATCACATTATGAATCGCTCCACATCTGAACAACTTTATCACGAAGCCCTCCAGCATATCGTTGGGGGTGTAAATAGCCCTTCCCGCTCCTTCAAAGCCGTTGGCGGCGGAGCACCTGTATTTATGAAACGTGCCAGTGGATCTCACTTCTGGGATGAAGACGGCAATGAATATATCGATTATCTCCAAGCCTATGGACCGATCATTACCGGCCATGCCCACCCTCATATTACCAAAGCAATTACGACAGCAGCAGAAAATGGTGTTCTTTACGGAACCCCAACCCAGCTCGAAATTAAACTTGCTAAAATGCTAAAAGAAGCCATTCCATCTATGGATAAAGTACGTTTCGTCAATTCTGGAACCGAAGCGGTTATGACAACGATCCGTGTAGCCCGTGCCTATACAAAACGCAGCAAAATCGTAAAATTCGCTGGCTGTTACCACGGCCACTCTGATCTGGTGCTTGTAGCAGCAGGATCCGGACCTTCTACACTTGGCATTCCAGATAGTGCCGGTGTTCCAAGCAGTATCGCCCAGGAGGTAATCACCGTTCCCTTTAATGATCTGGACAGCCTGAAAGAGGCGCTGGAGAAATGGGGCAAAGATGTCGCAGCTGTTATGGTTGAACCGATTGTGGGGAATTTCGGCATGGTGATGCCTAAGCCTGGTTTCCTCGAAGGACTTTGCAAGCTGGCTCACGATAATGGCTCCCTTGTTATTTATGACGAAGTCATTACTGCCTTCCGCTTCCATTATGGTTCTACACAAACCTATGCGGGGCTGGATAATCATGAGGACATTACTCCTGACCTTACTGCACTTGGTAAAATCATCGGTGGCGGCCTGCCTATTGGCGCTTACGGCGGCCGCAAGCATGTTATGGAACAGGTAGCTCCACTTGGACCGGCATATCAAGCCGGCACAATGGCGGGCAATCCTGCGTCTATCTCTGCAGGGATTGCTTGTTTAGAGGTTCTGAGTGCAGAGGGTGTATACGAAGAAATGGATCGGCTTGCAATCCGCCTCGCCGATGGACTTCAAGCATCTGCAGACCGTCATGGCATTCCACTGACAATCAACCGCATCCGTGGTTCGTTTTCCACTCATTTCTGTAATCATCCGGTTACGAATTATGACGAGGCTCAGGATACAGACGGCGAATTGTTCGCCAGCTTCTTCCGGCATATGCTGAACCGTGGCATTAACCTTGCCCCTTCGAAATACGAAGCTTGGTTCCTGACCACAGCACATACTGATGCAGATATTGATGCTACACTTGTCGCAGCTGAAGAATCCTTCCGCGCTATGGCGGCTGAGAAATAAGATTGTTTTGAAACGGCAGTGCTTCATAAGCTAAAAAAAGCTGAATAGATTAAGGAGCTGTCCCAGTCCCATAAACCGCAAATGTTAAAAGAGCAGCGATTCTCCTATATTGGAGGATCGCTGCTCTGCATTTTTACTCATCCACGGCCTGCATCTGTAGCTTGTGGCAAGCTTAAGCCAGCCGATCTCAAGCGTCAATTTCTATATGCTGCGTAACAGGTATCGCCAGACCTTCCCGGAGTTTAGTACAAGGGTTAGGGAGCTTGAATAGATAATTAGGGAAACCCTCCCTATAATTTAGCTAATTTAGTGGAAAACAAGGAACTTACCCTTTTTTTTAGGGAGAAAATCCCTAATTCTGTTCATTTACAGAGAATATAGGTTGATAGTGACCACCTTTATCTACGGATTTCATCCGCTAACAGCGTTTGGAAGTCCAAATATTCTACTGCTCTCATGTAAAATCCACCTGCTTGTCCAACGTAATCTCAGTCATTAACGGTCTTAACATTTGCTCGCTCCCAGGTACTAGTGAAAACTCTACACCCTCCAGATGCTCCGGCAGCGTTGGGGCGACCAAGAATTGCATTTGTGTATGCGCTCCACCTCCATGACCACCATGCGGCTGCACTTCATATTCATTCTCACCCACCACTTCAAGCGTTAAAGCCGTTCGAAGATGGATATGTCCTACAGCTTCTTTTAAATATTTGATTTCCACAGTAACTATGCTGAAGGCTTCATACTGCATAGCATGCGTAAGTATATATTCACATTCTTCAACGACCGTCCGCTTCACAATCGGAAGCACTCCCAGCAATAAACCAGGCTCCTCCCAATATTGTCTTCTGGGTACAGTTTCATTCATAAGATGCAAATGCTGCACAATCTGAGTAGTGTTCATCTCAAATCTAGTTACCCATTCCTCAAGTAGCTTACTATCAGGGGATAATCGTTTCTTGCCTGTTATAGCTTTACGTTCCTGAATCAGACTCAAAATCTGCTCATCAATCTTTTTAACCTCATCATTGTATTCGTTGGCGAATCCTCTAATTGGCATTCTGCTCCAGTTCATTTAACGCCTCCTCTTATTACTAATTTAAATCCATTAATTGTAAGGGTACATCCTTTCGATTGATTTGTAAAATATTTGAAATATCATAATCTTGCCGATAGGTAAAAAAAAGCGACCATTAGCTTTACGCTGTAAGGTCGCCCGCTTTTTAATTCAGAGTTACTCTCCTACTCATATAAGTTCCGGATCTCCACGCCCTGAGGCAGCTTAAACGGGTTCTCCTTGTTAATTCGGTCATAGAACATAATCCCATCGAGATGGTCTATTTCATGCTGGATGATGATAGCTTGGTAGCCCTTAAATTTAAGGACAACCTCCTTGCCCTCCAGATCATAACCCTTCACCTTCACGGTTTCATACCGAGGTACAAAGCCATGCACGGGACGATCAACGGACAGACAGCCCTCGCTTTCTGGTAAGTACACCATAGACAAGGAGTGGCTTATGATCTTAGGGTTAACCCAAGCATGCTCTACAGCCCGCCCTCTCTCGTCTGTAAGATACATCGCGAACATACGCTTCTCCAGTCCGATTTGATTCGCCGACAGACCTACGCCAGAGCGCAGCTTATATTCTTCGGAAATCTCCGGGTCCTGACTGTTCTTCAGAAATTGAAGCATACATTGCAAAGCCTCACGATCTTCCGCCTGTAATGGAAGCTCCACTGGTTGTGCTACGGTACGAAGTACGGGATGACCCTCCCGCACTATATCATCCATGGTGATGATATATTCAGCATTATATTTTGAACTAGACAATATTCCATCCACCTTTTCCTTACGGGCTTAATTTAATTTCTTATGATGTATAGTATGCAGCTTTATGGATTTATGAAAGCAGTTCGCAGTTGGCTGCTGTAATTAACATCGAATCCAAGTCCTGTCGCCAAAGCGGCAAGGGGTAAGTAGGTTTTGTCCTCCTTGCCTACCTTTTGCAGAAAAGCTGGAGTATCAATAGCCACGTTCTCTCCATTCACCTTAATAAATTTCGAGCCAATGGTGATCACAACGGTTCTTCCACCATACACGATGGTAGCGCTGGAGGTTTTGTTATCCCACTTCCCGCTTGCGCCCACGGCATTTAGAATATCTTTTAGCGCCAAAAAGTTCTGGCCATTTTTAAGGATAGGCTTATTGGGTGTATTCAACTCCACGCCCTTCACTACAATCGACATCGGTACCGATGCAGTAGCCATTGTAGCTACAGTAGGAACGCGATACTCTCCCCATTGTAACTCCGCAAAGACCTTAGCAATAGTCTCGTATCCAAGCTGCGTCGGGTGAAAATCAGTTTGCCCTGCTCCAATAATATGAGTCAGCGAGCCTTCTACCCCGGCAAACTTAGCCGCAACATGAGCTACAAGCACCTTCGCTCCCTCTTGGTTCACGCTTGCAGCTACACTATCCGCTGCTTCCGTAAATTTGCCCGCTGCCGTCATTAATCTGTTGTACATTTGACCAAGCGCAACCTTAGGGGCAGGCTGATATTGATCAGCCAGTATAATCGTCGTTTGCGGACTTACCGCACGAATATTCTCCAGCACTGCCTTCACATTTGTTTGATAATCCGCTAGCCGCTGGTCCAGCTGTGTTTGGAAATCCGCATCCGTCAGCTCCTTGAACTGCAAGAACAGACTGCTTACATCATTCCCACCAATCGTAATGGTAATCAGATCAGCTTCCTTAAGCTCTGCTGCGATCTGCGGAGTTAGCTTCACGAACTGCTCTATTCGTGGATCTGGGAGACCTGCCTGAACTCCTTCAGCAGTAATCACTGAACCATCCTTGATCGCTCCTGTGTAATTACGTAATCCGGCCGTAGTCAGCCCTAGAATACCATAATTAGTAAGTGCACTTCTGCCATGATACCAGCCCTGCTCAAGCAATCTCTCCGCATAGCCGTATGGCTTAGTATTCACGTCCGTCATTCCTGGCTCGTAGCCAGCAGTAATGGAATCACCTAGAGCTACGATGCGAAAGACATCTTGCCCAGAGTCTTGTATTGCAGTCGTGTCAGCCGCATTTGCCGTGCCTGCTCCTACGCTAATCAGCGCAGATAACAAAAGCAGGCTGCTTATGCCAGCTGCCCAAATTTTTTTCCAATTGCCTAGCATCGTATCCCTCCCAAATTGTTCTAATTCCATTCTACCATCCCAGGATAGCAACGCAAAAGAGCGGCCTCCTATATTCAGGAAACCGCCCTCGCAAATCACCGGCTATTATTGTCTGAATCTTCATCTGACTCTAACTTCTGCCCTGCACGCTCCAGATATTTATCATAACGGTCATCCAGCTCATATCCAATCTTACGATAACGTAATGTTTCTTCCACAATAGGATCGAGCGTAGTCTGAATACGAATTTCATATTTAGGTGAGATTTCCCGAATTTCCTTAGCCGTACGATCGCCTTGTTCCATCTCACCATCTACCAACATTTCGCTCAGCTTGCGTTCCAAATCACCCTTCTCACTCATGCTGTATCGTCCTCCCTAAAGCTTATATCCTGTTGCTTCAGCATTCTTCAGTGACGAAACCAAATATTCGTGAATGTGGCCATTACTTGCTACTACATGGCGTGTACCAATATCATATGAACGTCCTAGGGTATCCGTAATCTTGCCTCCTGATTCAAGTACAAGCAGTACTCCTGCTGCACAGTCCCAAGGGCTTAAGCCCACTTCCCAATAGCCATCTACACGGCCTGCCGCCACATAAGCTAAATGTAGAGCAGCCGCGCCTCCGGCACGAATACCACGAATCTGCGGAAGAATACTTTGCAGTCCTGCCATATTCACAGGTTGTGCAAACTCACGATCCGGCGGAAAGCCCATAGCAATCAGGCTGTCCCCAAAATCAGTCTCCGTAGAGACCGAGGTAGGAACACCGTGCATGTAAGCTCCCTTTCCTTTTTCAGCGACGAACATTTCATCACGAGTCGGATCATAAATAACGCCTACAGTTAGTTCACCGCGAATCACCAATGCTATGGAGACACAGTAAAAAGGAAATCCGTGTACGAAATTAGTCGTACCATCTACAGGATCTACAATCCACAAATATTCATGCTCACGAGCTTCTTCCAATGCAGCGGTAGCCGCTGCTGCTCCCGGGGAAACCCCTTCTTCCCCGAGAATGGCATGGTCGGGAAAATGTGTCAGGATCAGCCTGCGGATCATTTGCTCAACGCCTTTATCAACTTCCGTAACCAGATCTTGTGCTGAAGTTTTTGTTTTCAGCTCCTTCACGAGACCCTGTCTGCTCTTTATCCATTCTCCTGCTTTGGCAGCCGCATTAATGGCCACCGCCGTATGTCCCTTGCTTGTTACTACATAGGGTTCACGTTCATTCTTACCCTCTGGATTTAAAGGACTCATATCTTCACTCCACTTTCTTGAACATAATCGCCAATGGCTTTAATTCTAAAGCAATCCTATTCACAATACCGTGCAATACGTCAAAACGTTCCCCAAGTTCCCAAAGTTCCGCCAAAAGAGGACCCAATTCTCACCTGCGAGCATAAATGCCCCAGGTCCATATAAAGACGATAAGCGATTAAAGTTTCATTCAACGTACCCTATTTCAAGTTACATATCAAGTCATGATAGGACCCGTATTCGGGACCTATCTCCTTATTTTCATTGTTTAAGGTTCAATATTCACGCTTGCCCCATTTAATAAGGAAATTCCGTTACCGGCCTCAGCCAGCTCCTTCATAGCCTCCATCAATCCAAATAACGCGCCATCTTTTAGTTTCGCCTCAATCATAACATCGACAGCAGGCGTATCTGCGGCAATACGTTTCAGAAAAGCCAGCAAAGGCGCAGGTTCCACGCCATCCGCATGGCTGCGCGGATCAGACGGGCTGCGCGGACTGGATACATGAATCTTAGGCGGCAAAAGCTCTCCCGAAGGAACGTCCTTCTGTGCTAGCTCACTTTGCCATGTCTGCAAAATGTCAGGCCACAGCTCCCAAGGGAGCTCTCCTTCATTATTCACCCATTGGTGGTGAATATCCAGCACCATCGGTAACCCTACGCTCTGACTGACTGCCAGTGTCTCCGGAGCTGTAAATGTCTTATCGTCATTCTCCAGCGTTATACGCTCCTGCAGCGCTGCCGGCAGCGCGCGGAAATGCTCCTCGAATCGCTTCGCCGCTACAGGCTTATCCCCATAAGCTCCGCCAATATGGATATTGTTCTTCGCCATGGCAGGAAGCCCCATAGCAACCAGCATGTCCACATGGTACTGCAAATCCCGTACGGAGTTTATCAGCACCTCCGGACGGGGTGTACTAAGTACTGTAAAGTGATCTGGATGAAAAGAAACGCGCAGCCCGTGCTTTTTCACATATTGGCCCACTTCCGCAAATTCCTCGGCGAGCACCGCAAACGGATTCCAGTCCTGCAAATCCGGATGCGTCGCCAGAGGAATGATTTTGGAAGTGAGACGGTACACCATGATGTCCGAAGCCACATTATGCTTCATCAACCGCAGCGTATTATGCAGATTCATTCTAGCGATGTTCTCCAAACGCCGAAGTGCCGCTTCACGGTCATCAAGCTTCTTAAAAGAGGCCATCGTCATTGTCTTAGATGGGGAGCAGTCTTTGATAACGGTGGACATCGCTACATATCCGAAGCGGACAATCATCCCTGTGCTCCAAAAAACATTTCCTCAGCCAAAGCTGTCTGCACTCTGGACTCTTCTTCATTCAGCTTACGCACAAGCTCCATCTCGACCGCGGTAACCTCATGCCCTTGAAAATTAATCTCTGCAATCGAGGCTGAAATTTTGACAATGGCTACAGCTACATTCTCAGGGGTGTAAGCAATAACCTTTTGACCCGTCGGATACACACGAAAGCCTTGCTTCACCATTTTGGTGCGCCCATATTCCAGCAGCTCGTACAGCTCTTGTTCACTCTTGAATTTGCAGACGGAGTTGAATTCTGTTTGAAAACCCATGTTTCTTCTCTCCTTCCAGTCGGGATATTCCCGCTATAGCTTCTATTACTCGTTGTCGTACTTAAGACCTTGTTTAAAATTATAGCGCTCCAAGGCTAACTCAATCATTCGGTCTAACAGAGCTCTATAAGATACACCCGTCTCACGCCACAATAGCGGATACATGCTGTAAGGAGTGAAACCAGGCATCGTGTTCACTTCGTTAATTAGAATTTTACCATCCGATTTTCGCAAGAAGAAGTCTGCCCGGGTAATTCCACTGCCCTCAATCGCTCGAAAAGCAACTATCGCGGACTCCCGCAAACGATCGGCCACTTCAGAATCCACTGGTGCAGGAATCATCATTTGCGATTTGCCGTCCGTATATTTGGCTGCGTAATCATAATATTCACCAGAAGAAACGATTTCACCCGGAACAGAGGCTTCTGGTTCATCATTTCCAAGCACGCCAACCTCTACCTCACGCGCATCCACAAACTCCTCAATAATAACTTTGGTATCATAGCGGAAAGCAAAATCAATGGCTTTTACAAGACTATCCTTATCGGCAGCCTTAGAAATACCTACACTTGAGCCTAGATTGGCAGGCTTCACGAATACCGGATACCCCAGTTTATCCTCTACACCAACAATCAACTCATGACGTTTTCTTTTCCAAGCGCTGATATTGAAATAACAAAACTCGCATTGATCCAGGCCGGCATCAGCGAACAGCTTCTTCATGACCACCTTATCCATACCTGCCGAAGAGGCAAGAACACCAGCACCGATGTAAGGAATATTCGCCATTTCGAACAACCCTTGAATCGTTCCGTCCTCACCATACGTGCCGTGCAGCAGCGGGAACATTACGTCCACTGTTTGGTCAGCACCGGATAATCCACTAAATACCACGTTCAGGGCTGTGCCCATATCTTCGGTCGCTTCTGCAAGCTTGAGCTGCTCCACTTGGCTGTAAGGAGCTGATAACTTCTCTCCAACCTTCCACAATCCCTGTTTTGAAATGTAAAAAGGTATAATCTCATATTTATCATAATCAAATGAGTTCATCACGGCAAAAGCCGTCTGTAGCGATACCTCATGTTCTCCTGATTTGCCCCCGTACACCAGCCCTACGGTTAGTTTTGCGTTCCCCATTCCCTTAACCTCTTTCTGTACTATAAGTAGTCGTTAATATGAAAAAAACGGTATTTTGTTTGATCAGTCCATGCGTAGGAATCACGATAATCCCAATACCGATGACGGCTGCTAACGGTACGTGCATTCACAAGCGGCATGCCTCCTGCATCAAAGGCTGTGACGATTGTGCTGTGCTGATACTGCCCGTTGCCATCCCAGTCATATTGAATGATATCGCCCAGCATCAATTGCTCCGGCCGCTCCATGACTTCCGCACGCAAGCCACTGCTCCGACTTCCGCTCAAATAGCGTTGCAGACTGTCTGATACAGCCCAGCTATAGCTCCACCATTCTTGTTTGCCTTGGTAACCTTTGTACCACCAGCCCGTTTCTCTTTTACCAGTATAGTTGATAGGTGCTCCCCCTGCAAAGAGACATTGGGAGACATAATTTGTGCAATCCACCTCGAAAGTTTCGAACTCCGGATTGCCGTCTTTCCACCAGCGGTCGGCATACGCCACAGCTTCTTCACGGTTATAACGAACCTCTCTTGAACCCGCAATTTCTCCGAGAACATTCCGGTTAAGCAGGGGCTGTGATGGCAGCGGTGCCGGCAAAGCCTCTCCCCATTTGGATAGTCTGCCCGATAGCTCTACCTCTGCCCGATGAACCGTATTTCTTTCAGGGACACTTCGTTCCACACCAGCAATCTCCCAGCCCCCACCGTCCCGTAGAAAGGTTAGCCGCTCCAGCTCGATAATATCCTCGCGGTGGTTAACGCCGCCTTTTTCATAATAAAGCGCACTATGCAGTGTAACCTCTGCTACTACCTCGGTCGGAGTCTGCCGGACGGTCCGCAAAGTCTTAACCCCTGTCTCTCCGCGCAAAGGAGTTATCCCACGTTCTTTATACCACTCCGCAAGACGTCTTGAACGCTCCCCTTGTTCTACCAGAAAACGCGGATCTTTAACGGATACGGAAACGGTATGCGATGATGACTTAGGCTCCACCCTGGCCTTATTCACTTGATCAACATATACATAAAGACTTTGCTTCCACTGTTGTTCCATTATACTCGCGCCCCTTCTTTCCCTTTTAACTGCTGTTCTATGTATATGAAAGGAAACAGGCCGCTATACAGATCGGTTGAATAGTTAAGGATGTTTCAGGCAAAAACTCTAACCCCAAGTCCGACATCTCAATCCAACATGGACAACGAGGACCCTATCACCTAATGACTGAGGAAGAGAAATTCAGTGTGTATTTCGCCTAATAATTAAGTAAAACCAAGGATTCCGGTGAATTCTTTCGAATTATCTCCTTTAAATGGCTCTTTTTGAGGTAAAAAGAATATCCCGAAACGATACAATATAACAATGGAAGGGTAGCTTGGGCATTTTCTCAGGCATAATTCGGGCTTTAGATGTAGGAAAAAAAACTTTACTCCCCACTTTGTAACCGTTATAATTAAGCTAGAAGCAATTTGAAATTGGGTTTCATTAGACGAAACAAGGAGGCGCATATATGCCAAGCAAGGATCATTTTTCATTGGCTCGGACCCTGGAATCAGGCGGCAAATCTTATCGCTATTACGATCTGAAGTCCCTTGAGGAACAAGGATTGGGCTCTATTTCTTCCCTGCCTTTTTCGATCAAAGTCCTACTAGAGGCTGCTGTACGTCAGTTTGACGGACGTGCAATTACTGAAGAACATGTGAAACAACTGGCCGATTGGTCAGGTGACATTGACCGTAATAAAGAAATTCCATTTATCCCTGCTCGTATCGTGCTTCAGGATTTCACCGGAGTTCCGGTAGTCGTGGATCTCGCAGCTATGCGTGATACTGTAAAAAAAGCCGGAGGAGATCCTAAACAGATCAATCCGCTTGTCCCGGTTGACCTTGTAATTGACCACTCTGTCATGGTTGATGCTTTCGGTACAGCAGACGCCTTGGAATACAATATGAACGTTGAGTTCGAACGCAACGAGGAGCGTTACCGTTTCCTTCGTTGGGCACAGACAGCTTTTAACAACTTCCGTGCAGTTCCACCAGCAACAGGTATCGTGCACCAGGTAAATCTAGAGTATTTAGCTTCCGTTGCCACTACTAAAACTATCGATGGTGAAACTGTCGTTTATCCAGATTCCCTTGTAGGAACGGATTCCCATACCACGATGATCAATGGTCTGGGTGTTGTGGGCTGGGGTGTAGGCGGTATTGAGGCTGAAGCAGGAATGCTTGGACAACCGCTCTATTTTGTTACACCTGATGTAGTGGGCTTCAAGCTTACAGGCAGCCTTATCGAAGGAGCTACAGCAACGGATTTGGCACTGACAGTAACTGAAATGTTGCGTAAAAAGGGTGTAGTCGGCAAATTCGTCGAATTCTACGGACCTGGCCTTGCTAACATCAGTCTGGCTGACCGGGCAACTGTTGCCAACATGGCGCCAGAATACGGAGCAACTATCGGTTTCTTCCCTGTAGATGACGAGACACTCGCTTATCTTCGCAGCACGGGCCGTCCGGATGATCTGGTGGCGTTGGTTGAATCTTATTACAAAGCACAAGGGATGTTCCGTACCTCGGATACGCCAGACCCTGAGTTCAGCGATGTGATTGAGCTTGACTTAGCTTCTGTCGTTCCTAGCTTGGCTGGACCAAAACGTCCACAAGACCGGATCGAACTTACGCATATGAAGGAAAATTTCGAAGGTATTATCCGTACACCTGTAGACAAAGGCGGTTATGGTCTCAGCGATGAGAAAATCGCTCAAGTCGTAGAAGTACAGCACAAAAACGATACTACCAGCAAGCTCAGCACAGGTGCAGTCGTAATCGCAGCTATTACTAGCTGTACGAATACTTCCAACCCAAGCGTTATGCTTGGAGCAGGTCTTTTGGCGAAAAAAGCTGTGGAACGTGTTCTGACCAAACCAGCTTACGTTAAGAGCAGCTTGACTCCAGGATCCTTGGTGGTTACTGAATACCTGCAAAAAGCAGACTTGCTGAAACCACTTGAAGCACTGGGCTTCTACTTGGCTGGTTATGGCTGTGCCACTTGTATCGGTAACTCCGGTCCATTGCCTGAAGAAGTTAGTCAAGCCATTACTGACAATGACATGACCGTAGCCGCAGTCATCTCCGGTAACCGGAACTTTGAAGGCCGCGTACATGCTCAGGTAAAAGCAAACTACTTGGCTTCACCGCCGCTCGTAGTTGCTTACGCACTGGCTGGTACAGTAAATATCGATTTGCAAACTGAGCCACTTGGATTTGATCCGCAAGGTGAGCCAGTATTCCTGAAAGATATCTGGCCAACCACTGCTGAAATTCGTGAAGCCATTGGTCTCTCCCTTAGTCCGGAGATGTTCCGTAGCAAATACGAAAATGTATTCACCGCTAACGAACGTTGGAATTCGATTCCTGTTCCGCAAGGCGAGCTGTATGAGTGGGATGATAATTCCACGTACATCCAGAATCCGCCATTCTTCGAACATCTGGCAGACGGTCTAGGAGACATTAAGGATATCAAAGATGCACGCGTTCTAGCGCTGCTTGCTGATTCCGTGACAACCGACCATATCTCACCAGCGGGTAATATCTCTACCTCTGGTCCTGCTGGCGAATATTTGCGCGATCATGGTGTAGAACGTGCAGACTTCAACTCCTACGGCTCACGCCGCGGAAACCACGAAGTCATGATGCGCGGTACGTTCGCTAACATTCGGATTCGTAACGCAGTAGCTCCTGGTACAGAAGGCGGCGTTACTACCTTCTTGCCAAGCGACGAGGTTATGTCCATCTATGATGCTTCCATGCTCTATCAGGATGCTGGACAAAATCTGATCGTCATCGCTGGTAAGGAGTACGGTACAGGAAGCTCACGTGACTGGGCGGCTAAGGGTACGCTTCTACTTGGCGTTAAAGCAGTTATCGCTGAGAGTTTTGAGCGGATTCACCGCAGCAATCTGGTCGGTATGGGTGTACTCCCTCTTCAATTCCAAGAAGGCCACGGCTGGAGCAGCTTGGGACTGACCGGACGCGAGACCTTCAACATTACTGGTCTCGATAACAACGTGGCACCAAGTCAAGAGCTAACTGTCACGGCTACCCGTGAAGACGGCACACAATTCGATTTCCCTGTCATTGCACGACTCGACAGTACAGTCGATATTGATTACTATCGCAACGGCGGTATCCTGCAGACTGTTCTTCGCCAGATGCTGGCAGATGCTACAGACTCTTCCACGGTGTCGGTAGAATAGATTTAAAGTAACTTAAAAAGGGACTGTTTCACGGCCATGAGTGGCTGTGAGCAGTCCCTTTTTTATGGAGTCGTTCCAGCAGCCAATTTGTGGCGGGTGGGGTGCCACTGTCTGTTGTCTTTGGGATCTTCACCATTGCTGCGTGAGGCTCAGGGGACATTTAGGATTCCGCGCGCCTCAGGGGACGCCTAGGATTCCATGCTATCGGACTCAGATGACTCTATTCGCTCGATTATCCGACTTTTGGCGTGTGATCGGACTCCATAGTCGCTATTGGCATGAAAAATACGCTGAATGAGCCCATTTTTGCTTAATAGCTGCACTGGGGTCCGAAACTCTGCCCAAAAGGCTTTAAATGGGCAAATAGCGTCTTCTGAGTCCGGAAGCCTCAGGGGACGCCTAGGATTCCGCACGATCGGACACAGATGACTCTATTCGCTCGATTATCCAACTTATGGCGTGCGATCGGACTCCATAGTCGCTATTGGCATGAAAAACACGCTACAGGAGCCCATTTTTGCCGAATAGCTGCACTGGGATCCGAAACTCTGCCAAAAAGGCTTTAAATGGGCAAATAGCGCCTTCTGAGTCCGGAAGCCTCAGGGAATATCTAAATAACAACCCGAGATTACTTGTGTACGAGTTATGAGATACGTGAGTTCGCGGGTTCATGGATTTGTGAGTTCATTGGCTCGTGGGTTCGTGGGTTCGTGGGTTCGTGGGTTTCTGCGTTCCTGGGTTCCCGGGTTTGCACGTTCGCGGGAACCCGGGTTCCTGGGCTCGTGAGTTCGTGGGTTTCTGTGTTCCTGGGTTCGGTGAGTTCGTGGGTTTCTGCGTTCCTGGGTTCATGAGTTCGTGGGTTTCTGCGTTCCTAGGTTCCTGGGTTCGTGCATTCGTGGATTCTAGCCTCCCCTCTCTGTGGCTCTGCCTTTCCGCCTATCTAGACCCGGGGTTCAAACGCTCGAGCCTCAGCATTACGAGTTACTGAGGCTTCCAAAGAAACGTATATTCACTGAAGCTCACCAAACCAACGCAAGGTAGGGGAGCCGTTAGCCATTAGCTATCCGTCAGTCAGCCGTTAATTACCAATCAGTCAGCCGTCAGTTACCCATCAGTCACTCATCAGCCACTCGTCAGTCACTCATCAGTCACTCATCAGTCACTCATCAGTCACTCATCAGCCACTCGTCAGTCAGTCATCACTCACTCATCAGTCACCCATCAGTCACTCATCAGTCAACCAGCAATTATCCATCAGTTACCCATCGTTTCCTGCCACTTACCCACAATCAGCTAAGTCCCTCCCCAAAAAAGCAAAGCAGCGATCCTCCAGTAACGGAGAGATCGCTGCTTCGCTGTTTAACAAGGTATGTCTCAGCCAGCGAATTAAGGAATCATCATGCCCATTTCACTAGCCGCTTCCTTCAGTACTGCGGCATATTCCACTAGCGTATCTCGGGATAAGCGACTAACTGGGCCGGACAGTGATAACGCCGCGATCACATTTCCACTGCGGCCCGTAACAGGCACCGCCACCGCGGCCGCGCCGGGCTCGCGTTCCTCGAAACTGGTGGCATATCCGAGCCGGATAATATCATTAAGCTGCTCTTGATAGACATCCTTCTCAACGTAGTCCGGCCATCCCGAACTCTCCAGCAATTCTTTCAGCACCTCTGGAGGAGCATAGGCTGCCAGCACTTTGCTTGATGCCCCCACAGATAAAGGCAATCTCGCACCGATCTGCGCCACTCGCCGGATGGCCTGCTGGCTCTGAACCGCCTGAATCCGCACACGTTCTATGCCGTCGCGTAAATATAAACTAACAGTCTCCCCTAGCCGATCCCGCAGCCGTTCCATTGACGGCAATAATACCGCGGCCGACTCATCAAAAGCAGGCAAATGCGTAGACAATTCCCAAATTCGTATACCCAAACTGTATTTCTCAGTGGCCGGATTACGAATGAGGAAGCCCTTTTCCTCCAAGGTTGCCAGCAGCCGATGGACGGTACTTTTATGTAAATCAATCTTTGAAGCGATCTCCGTCAACCCTAAATCTCTGTCCTGCGTAAAACAAAGCAATATATCAAGCGCACGTTCTACCGCACGCACTGTAAGCTTTCGGTCCTCCATGACAATCTCCCCCTCGTGTTTCATCAAATGAAACTCGGTTACATTATAACTAACTCTATCTTAGTGCAAAACTCTATGGAAAGTCCAGTATATTCACTCCGCCGGAGTTGTGCCAAAAATGTGCCGGAAAAGGTTGGGCCGCACTTTACAGTTACATTACAAAAGCATCTAATTCATTGACTTTGTAAGGGCTTTTTCATACGATTAACATATTAAATTATCTACTGATGCTTTAGAATCATTTTTACAAATTCTTCTAGGCACTAGTACTCACATCATTCTTAGGAGGGGACCATATGGATCTGGCAACTCGCCAAACCGGCACAATCGTCTCCCGTCGACCTAAACTACCTAAACAAGGCAGTTCATCCCGGCTATCGCTGCGGATGATTCGTGTGAAGCATATTATCGTTGCACTGCTATTATCTATTTTTTTCTTCTTAGCCTTCTGCTTTGTCTCACTTCATGGCTATATCGCCTGGGTATTATCTAATCCAACGGTCGCACCTCTGTATTCCAATCCCATGCAGGCCAAAGGTCTCGCATACGAGGATGTGACGTTTCCAGCTAAAGATGGAAGTCGGATGATGAGCGGCTGGTATATTCCCTCCGAAGGGGCTACCAAAACTATCGTGTTCAGCCATGGCTATGGCGCCAACCGGGAAGAATCTTGGGTACCTATGTACGATCTCGCTCACTATGCACACAGTCTGAATTTCAATGTCGTGATGTTTGATTACGGCTTTGCTGCCCAAGGCAACAAGGATATTGCAACCGGAGGTAAAAAAGAATCCCAGCAGCTTCTAGGCGCTATTGATTTTGCTAAGGAACGTGGAGCTGAGGAGTTAGTGGTATGGGGCTTCTCCATGGGAGCAGGCACAGCACTGCAAACAGGATTAGTATCAGAGGACATTGACGCGATGATTCTGGACAGCACCTTTTTGTTAGAGCCAGATACGCTGTATCATAATATTAAGCAAAATATTGATCTGCCCCGCCAGCCTTCCCTGGCGATTATGGAAATGCTGTTCCCAGTTCTAAACGGTACGGGGCTGAATCAAATTCCTTATGCGAAGGTCAAATCCGAAGATTATCCTTTCCCTATTCTACTCATGCATGGAACCGAAGATGATAAAGCTCCTTATCCTATTGCCGAAAAGCTGGCCGCGAACCAAAGCAATCCGTTCTCAGATTCCTGGGTCGTAGAGGGCAGCCATCATGAATTGCTATTCCGTGAGCACCCGCGTGAGTATTTGCGGCGAGTCTCTGCTTTCTTAGGAAATGTTCAACTAGCCAAAACCTACAATGGCAACCAGCCGGCGATGGCAAGTAACTAGTTAAGCACTACAATCCGCCTCTGTCCCCTGATGGGTCAGCTGCTTCAACCATTTACCACGGCGAAAACGCACGTAACCTATAACCAATCGAACAGCCTCTTCCAGGGACAGAAAGAAGTATACCCAGGGAAGAGGCTGTTTCCATCCCCATGACAACAGTAGCCCTAGAGGCACCCCAAGCAACCAAGTTGTCGAGCCTTCCATAATAAAGACGAATTTACTATCGCCACCACTCTGCAGGATCCCTCCCGCAATCATCATATTGCCCACCTTTATCCATAAAAAAAGAGCAAAAAAGCAGATAACGGAAGTGGCCATTCGGCGCTCTTCCACTGTTAAGTTAAAGGCTGAGACGTAGAGCGGGGCAAGAACAGCAATAAGAACACCAAGCAGCAATGAAATCCCTACTCCTATTCGAACAAAAAAACGAGCATACTGAAAAGCACCTGCATTATTATTCTCTCCCAGCTTATGTCCGACCATAATGCCAGCTGCACCAGAAAGCCCTGCCAGAAGCCCAATCGTCAACCCCTGCAGCGGAAAGGTCACTGTCATAGCGGTCATCTCTGCTGTGCCCATACGGCTATATATTACGGAATAACAAGCCTCCCCTAAGACCCAAACCAATTCCGTTAAAACAATAGGTGCTATCGTTCTTAAAAAAGGTATGCACAGCGCTTTCGAAAACGAACTGAGTTCCTTAATACCTCCGGCACCCGGCAGCTTTCCACGATATACGGCTCCGACAATCAAAGCACTTTCGACTATACGTGAGATTAACGTTGCATATGCCGCACCTGCAAGTCCAAGCTCTGGAAATCCCCAATGCCCAAAAATAAGCGCATAGTTTAAAATAATATTCATTCCTACAGCAGCTATGCTAACAATCATTGGATACTTTACATGTCCTGAACTTCGTAGAACCGCCGAATAGAGCATCGTCAACATCGTTGGAATATAACTGAGGGCAACGATTTTCAGAAAAATGTACCCATTCTCCAACACTTCTTTATCCGTTGTAAAAATAGACAGACATAGCCGAGGGTTGAAAAAAACAAATATCGTAAATGAACCCGACAAGATCAGGCCAATTCCAAGACTTAATCCCAGTAGTGGTGTGATGCTCTTTCGGTCTTTACTCCCCCAATATTGAGCCGCGTATATAGCAAGACCCGTAGCAAGACCCGCCAGTACCACTGAAATCACGCTATAGATTTTACTAGCCATCCCAACCGAAGCGATTGCTACACCCCCAAGCTGCCCTACCATCAATTGATCTACTAAATACAGCACCGCCATGACTAGACTTTGGAGGGATATCGGTACCGCTAATTTTAACAGCTGATTATAAAATTGCTTCTTCTCAAGCTTGTTCATACCCTCATCTCATTTCTCAAAGTTTTTCTACTACCCCATAGGATTTCATTAATCGGCCACACGACAAAAAAAGGTACACCCTCCATTTCGCGAGGTTGTACCTTTCGGTATCATTGCCTTTATTTTCCTGTATTATTTCACCATATCAAACGGTTGTCAACGATATTATTATCGCGTTCTTATGCTCTTCATAAGCTATCATGAGCACACATATAATGGACTGATGAAGACATATCACGGGAGGTTTTCTTGGAATGTTATATGTATACGGGCCGATGCTGCCAGTACGTATTTTAGAAGAAATCGTATTCTGGAAAACACAAGAGAAAGAGCATACCGAGGTTATCAAAGCAATCGTACCTAACCTGGAGGAACCCTATGTTAAACTGCTGGATGAATGGGCAGTGGTCTTCGGTGCCACAGAGATGGCCGCTCAGCAGTTATTGAATTCTGCCCTCTCTGCTTCTCCACCAAGTCAGGCTGAACTCACTGCGGAAACAGAAAAGCTGCTGCATATCTCCTGTACCCAATCCCAAGAATTTGTTCGGCAGCTTTTTGCCATTATGGAAAGTAGCGCAGCCGTCAAAGCCGTCCCCCTTGCTACCACTGTGATCCTGCATATTATTCGCGAATCAGAGTATTTCCTTGCCGTACTGCACACTCTGAGCTCACCCGGACAGCTCACGCAAATTATGAGAGATTATACAGCAGCCGACTATGTCGTAAGAACAGAAGAGGACAATGTCACTCGGAATGAGGGACTTATTCCTTCTACAGATACTATCCTTGATATTCGTGAAATGAGTGCTGTGCCAATTGGCGGACATACGCTGCCTCCATTGCCTTATGCTTATAATGCGCTGGAACCATACATCGATGAGAAAACCATGCGGATTCATCACGATAAACACCATCAAAGTTATGTAGATGGACTAAATAAAGCGGAGAACAAGCTAGCTGAGGCTCGCAAGAAAGGAGATTTCGATCTCGTTAAGCATTGGGAGCGGGAGCTAGCCTTTAATGGGGCAGGCCACTATCTCCATACAATCTTCTGGAACGTAATGTCTCCACAAGGTGGCGGGCGTCCAACTGGAGCCTTACTGGAAGCCATTGAACAAAGCTTTGGCAGCTATGACAGCTTCAAGAAACAGTTCACAGAAGCTGCGAATAAGGTTGAAGGTGGCGGCTGGGCTATTCTCGTCTGGAGTCCACGCAGTCATAGACTGGAGATTTTGACTGCGGAGAAACATCAGAACCTGTCACAATGGGACGTGGTTCCGTTACTGGCTCTGGATGTATGGGAGCATGCCTATTACCTTAAACATCAGAATAATCGGGCCGATTATATTGAGGATTGGTGGAAGGTCGTTAACTGGCCTTACGTCTCAGAACGTTATGCTGCTGCCAGTAAACTGGCCTGGAAGCCTTTTTGATATTATTTCAATTCACAGTGAACATCACTCTTATTCCCACACCCTGACCAAAAAGGACCCATCATTCACATTACGTGAACGATGGGTCCTTCCAATTTCGAGGTATGCACCCCGATATTTATTCCTTAATCAAGCTTAGAAACTCCGCACGAGCGGCGGCATCCTCACGGAAGACCCCTCTAGTAGCCATAGTTACCGTTTTGCTGCCTGGCTTCTTCACTCCGCGTGCACACATACACAGATGTTCTCCCTCCACAACAACCATAACACCGTGGGGGCCTAGCACCTCCGTCATAATATCAGCAATTTGCGCCGTAATGCGTTCTTGAACCTGTAGACGCCGGCTTACTGCTTCAACAAGCCGAGCTAATTTGCTGAGTCCAGCAATACGTCCGCTCGGAATGTATCCTATATGCACTTTACCAAAGAAAGGAGCCATGTGGTGTTCACATTGGCTGTAATAGACGATATCCTTAACAATCACTAGCTCTTCATGAGACTCATCAAAAGTAACGCCGAGCGCCTCGCGGGGATCTATCGAATAACCGCCGAATATCTCCTCGTACATCCGCGTAACACGTGCCGGTGTTTCCAGCAGTCCCTCGCGGCCGGTATCTTCACCGATTAATTCTAATATTTTCTCAACGTGATACTCGATTTGCTCACGGTTCTCTGCAACTTTACCGTTCACATATTCCTTGATGTTCCCCATGATGTCTCCCCCTTCCGCACCCGTATACATGTTATCCGGACCCGGTTACTTACTTCTACGTTTATTCCCTTTAGCTGCTCCTGGGCGCGCACCTGGCTGTCCCTGAGTCTTCATCATTTGCTGGGCACGCTGCATTTGCTTCCCGTTCAGGTTATAACCCATTTGCTTTGCAACCTTTTGCAGCATTTCAGGATCATTCTGCATGTTTGTCATTTGTTTGCGCAGATAATATACACCGATGAAAAAACCACCGATGAGACCTACGACCAATGTAATAATAGGTAATGCGATACTCATCTAAAGCCCACCTCTACACTCTATTGTCTGCATCGCCATATGGCACGCGAATCTATCATAGCATTTCGGGAACTGGACAGCAATTGGCAATATGCAACCTGTCTATGAACTTTTTCCTCCATTAATATCGCTGTCCTCCCGTGCCTTCTTCCCAGTAAGGAGCACATCCTGCGCCCGGCTTAGCATTTCCCTCACCGTGCTATCCTCCTCGCGCTCTAAACCCGCTTCTACAGCCGCTAGAGCCTCATCACCGCCAATACGTCCAAGCGCCCAAGCAGCAGTGCC
The DNA here is from genome assembly GCF_037992965.1 of Paenibacillus sp. FSL E2-0190. NCBI lineage: Bacteria > Bacillati > Bacillota > Bacilli > Caryophanales > Paenibacillaceae > Paenibacillus > Paenibacillus sp. FSL E2-0190. Next base: position 688,701 of record NZ_CP150306.1, on the reverse strand, counting down.
CCGCATCTCTGGCCGCGGCTCTTTCAGAACAATCTCTGATAGCTTTGGCACAGCCCCGGCTTCCTTAAAATTGCCTAGGGCAATGATCGCATTTCGCTGCATCGGCTTTTTGCCTCTCCAGGCTGCTGAGCTATTGCCGAATTTCTCTTTGAACTCACGATTGCTAAGATCAAGGATCGGCAGCAGCAGCGGCTTCACAATTTCAGGATCAGGTTGCATCTGAGGGCGATGATTCCAGTTCTTACCTCTATTCTTGGGACATACAATCTGGCAAGTATCACAGCCGTATAGACGATTGCCGATCTTGGTCATATACTCCTCGCTGAGGAACCCTTTAGTCTGCGTCAAAAAAGAAATACAAGCCTGTGCGTTAAGCTGACCCGGACCCACCAGCGCTCCGGTCGGACAAGCATCAATACACTTGGTACAGTCCCCGCAGCCTTCTTCAACAGGTTCATCCGGAGCAAAAGGAATGTTCGTAACCATTTCCCCAAGATAAATCCAAGATCCCCATTTGGGCGAGATGATAGAACAGTTTTTGCCGCTGAAGCCTATTCCCGCTCTTTCCGCTACCGCTCTATCTACTAGAACACCAGTGTCCACCATACTTTCCAGCACAGCCTCTGGTACACGCTCGTGAATAAATTCCTCTAGCTTACTTAAGGCTTCCCTCAGCACATGGTGATAATCCCTGCCCCAAGATGCCCGGGCGAGGATGCCTCTACGTGCACCCGGCTCAGATTTAGGAGGGTTCTCCATTTTAGAAGGGTAAGCCACTGCAATCGAAATAATAGATAACGGTTTGTCTCCAGAAGACAATGCTGGAACTGTCCTTTTATCCAGATCGGGTTCCTCGAAGCCAGATTCATATCCTTTGTCCCGGTGGTCTTGCAGTATATTTTTTAAATATAAAAAAGGTTCTGCTGTTGTAAACCCGATATCATCAATACCGAGTGATGTCGCAGCCTCCTGAATCTCTGCTTTAAGCTGTGCCCACTTGGAAGGCGGGGGAGCATACGATGACTGAAATGTATTGGTCATTTCCGCCTTCTCCTTTCATATCTTCGCTGACTTTCTTATAATCTATTCAGTTTTGACAGAGGCCACCATATATAATCAGCCCTGCCGACAATCATATCCTGTGAAATAGAGCCGAAGTAACGGCTGTCCTTGCTGGCTGAAGCATGACGGTTATCGCCCATTACAAAATAATTGCCACTTTCCACGGTTAACGCTGCAAAATCCGGATCTTCAATCTCAGTATCGATATAGGGCTCATTCACTATTTTTCCATTCACGTATAACTGATGATTCCGTACCTCTATGATATCTCCAGGTATGCCAATCACTCGCTTCACTAAATACTCCTTATGACTAGGTCCAGTACTTGGATCATGAAGAATGACAACATCACCATGTTTTGGATTTACGAAGAGCAATGAAATTTTATTAATGAAGAGCCTCTCACCCTCCCAGAGCGTTGGCTGCATAGACTGACCTTTAACCGTTGATATATTGAACACAAAAACATTAAGAACAGACATCACAGCAAAAACAATCACAGCTGTAAGCAGCCAATCCTTCATTTCCGAGACCAAACGACCGCCCAGGGTAGTCTTGGATCTGGAGGATCTATGTCTTTGTTTCCTATTTCTCGTGTAATCTACTTGGGGCTCCTGATTCAATATGTCACCTCTGTTCTCAATAATTGAAGTCTATACTTGCAGATATTATAACAATAAAAAAGCATATCTCCCAGCCATTAGCAATGGACTTCTGGAAAATACGCTCGAGTATGAATGAAACAGACTATATCGTCAGCTATAGTTCTTTTTTCTAGAAAATGTTTCCGCTTTCGCAGCTGAGTGATCAAAATTACCCAACAATGCTCAGCTTCCGGACAGATTTGAAGATTTGATTCTCGCTATATCCCATAGCTTCATACAATGGCAAAGCAAAAGAATTATGCTCATCGACGGCTACATAGATACCACTGACTTTACGAGCTTGAAACCTGGATTCCATAGCTGATACCAGACTTCTACCGACTCCTCTGCGGCGATAATCAGGATGTACAGCAATCCGGAAATAACAACCGTGGTTTTTCTCAATTGTACCAATCAGTGCTCCAACAATTTCTTCTTCATCTTCCGCAACTACAATGAGATCTGAATCCCAAGAAAGCTGCCTGGAGAAAGGCTCGATAGTGTTCTCGAAACACTCTTCCGATAATGCGGTTTGCAGCAAATCAGTCACAGGGCTAACGTCGCTTAATTGAAAGGAACGAACGTGCATTCTTTAAAATCTCCCTTGTCTATGGCTTATGAATTTAACAAAAAGAAGGGGTTCCCTTAACATAGAGAAAATAAAAAAAAGCATCAAATATCGAGGAATACCTGCTTTTAAATCTATTAAAGCACACTTTTCTCGTGATATCATCATTTTTCTTTTGAAAGCGCTTAATATCAAGCGTTTACATTTCGGATGGGGTTCATTTCTTCATTAAAAGGGTATTAATAAGGATATATGTCTATAGGTTAGGGACTATTTATTTTAACATTCTAAATACAATTGTAAAACCCTTTCCCTCTCCAATTATACTTTATAAACATTTATGTTTGTTTAGTGTTGCATTATTGGTCTAGATACGGTTTAATTAAAGTATCCTATTGGCGAAACCCTATAGTACATATTTACAATAAAGGATTTTGACGTTAGTTCGCCAGAATTCTTTATCTATAACAAAATTCTAATATAACTCAGGAGGGATTTTTCCATGGCATTTCAATTACCGGCACTTCCTTATCCGAACAACGCACTCGAACCACACATCGACGCATTGACGATGGAAATTCACCATGACAGACACCATAACACATATGTAACTAATCTGAATGCAGCTTTGGAAAAAGCACCTGAATTGCAAAGCAAAAGCATTGAAGAGCTTCTTACAGATCTGAACGCTGTACCTGAAGCTATCCGTACTGCTGTTCGCAACAATGGTGGCGGACACGCTAACCACACTTTGTTCTGGGAAGTTATCGGACCAAACGGCGGCGGCGCACCAACTGGCGCATTGGCTGAAGCTATCGATAAAGAACTGGGCGGATTCGAAAAATTCAAAGAAGATTTCGCAGCAGCAGCAACTACTCGTTTCGGCAGCGGCTGGGCTTGGCTAGTTGTTAAAGATGGCAAACTGGCAGTAACAAGCACACCTAACCAAGACAACCCAATCAGCGAAGGCGCTACTCCAATCCTCGGACTGGATGTATGGGAGCACGCTTACTACCTGAACTACCAAAACAAACGCCCTGATTACATCAAAGCGTTCTGGAACGTAGTAAACTGGGAAGAAGTTGGCAAACGTTACGAAAGCGCAAAATAAGAAATTCCATTTGGCTTATGCCATTTAACTAAAAAAGAAGGTATCTCAGAGCCGAATAGGCTAAGGGATACCTTCTTTGTTTAGGTTGGAGATATAGAGGGATAAAGATAAAGACAGAGATTGACTGACTGATTGACTGACTGATTGATTGAGATCCTCCCAGACACCGCATTTCACGCCGCTTGCGTCGCTTAAATGGATGCGCTGGATCGGTATAGATCAGAATAGATCGGTATAGATGAGAATAAATCGCAATAAATCTATACTCGGCTTACGAGAATCTGCGTTTGGAGTCGCTGAGCAATAGATTAGGGAATAACTCCCTAAAATTCTGCGATATACTCCATAAACACGAGTAATTAGGGAAATACTCCCTAAAAATTATCCGTTTTGGGCATAAAACCGATATTTTCCCAATTATTAGGGAGGTTTTCCCTAAAATGATCAATTACAAGCCAAATCGACCTATTTTTAGGGAAGAATTCCCCAATTAAATCTTTACCACTCTCGTAGCCATAGAACACCAGAAGAATTTAGTTGGAACAAGACTGAACTAATCTGAACCAAATAAACAAATATTTGCTACGAACAGACTGAAGCATACGACCCTACTTAGGTGCATATGACCATACTTAGGTGCATACTACTCTACTTAGGCGCATATGACCATACTTAGGTGCATACGACCCTACTTAGGTGCATACGACCATACCTAGGTGCATACGACCCTACTTAGGCGCATACGACCATACCTAGGTGCATACGACCCTACTTAGGTGCATACATCAAACTCAGGTTTTGTACATTTAGCACTTTAGCAACGCAACACGGCGAATCTCCTACTTCTCTAGCTTCGCCCGCTCTTCCTGCTCATCAAAATAAAGGTTCAGTAGCTTCAAAAAAACGTTAGGGAACGCATAGTTAGCCATGTCTTCGCGGCTGATCCAGCGCACAGCTCCGCCGTCCTCTGGACTAGCGGTCCCGTCCTCAAACCTCTCGATAGGCATGCTGCTGTCGATTCCTGAGAACAAGTCCGCTTCCGCGTTGTACACTGCCCGTCCTTCTGCCGCTATCGGCAGCGGAAGGGCGTCCTCTTCGCTGCAGCGGTACACCTGCAGCGTCCACACGATATGGCTGAAGATATGCTCAGCAGCCATCCAGTGCTTCTCAGGCCGGGCAGAGATCCCGGCCTCCCGCAGTGACCGGCGCAGCCGGTCCAGCGCCGCCGCTTCCGGCAGCCGCGCGCCTTTGGCGCCGCCTTCCACAGGCGGCGCCGGCCAGTGCGGCAGCTCCCACATGCGGGCTAACAGCCCGCTTTGTGGCCGCTGCCGGATGAGCACTTGGCCCGCGTGGGCACCGCGGCCCTCAATCAAAGCCGCCAGCCGTTCCTCAGGGCGCGGCGGCTTGGCCTTGGTCTTGACGGGCAGCGAGGTCTCGCAGCCCGCCAGGCGCGCGGCGCAATGCTCCATCACCGGGCAGGTTAAACAGCGCGGTGATTTAGGAGTGCATACGAGCGCCCCGAGCTCCATCAGCGCCTGATTAAAAGATGCCGCTTCCCCCTCCGGGATCAGTTCAGCTGCCAGGCGCTCCATCTTTACGCGGGTGGGTCCCTTGGCGATATCATCCTCTATCAGGAAGTATCGGGACAACACCCGCATCACATTGCCGTCGACCGCTGGCTCCGGCCGATTGAACGCAATGCTAAGGATAGCCCCTGCCGTATAAGGTCCCACTCCCTTTAAACTGAAGACAGCCTCGCGATCATTCGGCACCTGCCCGCCATACAGCTCTTTGACCTGTTTGGCCGCATGCTGTATATTGCGAGCACGAGAATAATAACCTAAGCCTTCCCAGCACTTAAGTACGTCCTCTTCTGGTGCATCGGCGAGCGACTCCACGGTAGGAAACCTTTCGATAAACCGATTGAAATACGGGATTACCGTATCCACCCTTGTCTGCTGCAGCATTATTTCAGAAATCCAAATATAATAAGGATTGCGGTGCCGACGCCAAGGCAAATCCCGTTTCTGCCCTTGATACCACTCCAGCAAATGATAGCTGAAATATTGCTTAGCCTCCCGCAGCTCCTGTTCGTCTTGAACTTGTAGATCTTGTTGTGTCATTATAACGCTCCTTGCCCTTCTATAATCAGGGTTCAATTTATGAACCTGGCCCTTCCACGACAGCAAAAGCCGAAGCCAAATCACGGCCATGTGTTATCGTAAGATGAATGGTGTACCTCTGTCCATTTGGCAGATCTAGTCTGCTCCAAGCCTCACACGATAAAGTTACCTCTGGTTTTCCTTTAGCATCAGGCAATATCTCAATATCCTGAAACCCAACTACATTGCCGATGCCACAGCCTAAAGCCTTCACAACTGCTTCCTTGGCAGCAAAACGTCCGGCTACGAACTCAGCCAACCTCCCGCTTCGCTCTTCAGCAAGTTGATATTCTTGCTCTGTTAAGACCCGCTGGTTAAATTTCTTACCCAGTCCTCTATTTATTACCTCTGAGATTCGTTCAATTTCTAACACATCATGTCCGATTCCGTAAATCAACACTTCACGCTCCTTATGGACGTGTATCCCATTTTGCTTCAATAATGGTATGATCAATCATATGAAGTATTATTAAAAGTAATAGTCCTGCAAGATTCTTTCTGCTATCTTAAAAGAAAATGCGCTCTAAGTCTAATAAGACTATTTAGCGACTTCACGATAGACTAGCTGATTTACTTCATTTTTATATATGGAGAGGGGATTACCCTATGAATCATCGTAATTTTGAAATACCTGCCGGAGACGGAGCTGTTCTCCGCTGCTCACACTTCCCAGCCCAAGGCAAAGCCAAAAGCGTTATAGTTATAGCCCATGGCTACAAAGGTTTTAAAGATTGGGGAATGTTTCCTTACATAGCCACAACTCTCAGCCAAGAGCATGAAGTAATTACTTTTAACTTCTCTCATGCTGGCATCGGGGAAGATCTGCTGCATTTCACTGAACTTGAGAAGTTCGCCCGCAACACCTATCGCCGCAGCTTGAAGGACATGGAAATCCTGTTGTCCTATCTTAGTCAACACCCGAAATTCGGCAGCCTGCCGTTATTCCTTCTCGGCCACAGTCTCGGAGGGGGAATTTGTTTGGTCTACACGCTTGATCATCCCAATGAGATCAGCGGAGTAATCTCCTGGAACGGGGTTACGAAACTCGATTTGCTGACGGAAGAACAAAAGCAGCAGATGAAGGAAACAGGAAGAACCTATGTCCTTAATGGACGTACTGGCCAACAAATGCCGCTGGATGCTGTAATTTTAGAAGACATGGAGAACAACAAAGAACGTTATAACATCCTTGAACGCATACAGAAAGCGTCCTTCCCAGTTGTCCTTATTCAAGGCAGTCAAGATGGAGTACATCTCCGCCAAGGATCTGAGCATCTCATCAAACTTCGGCCAGATATTAGCTGGGTGCAGGTTCCTGAGGGTAATCATACGTTCAACACTGTGCATCCTTTTGCTGGCACGACTCCGCAATTAGAGTTCGCGATTGCTGCGACAACTAATTTTATCGATCAGACACTTACGCTTACAGAATAATTATTCTTCTTAGTCTATCCAGCTATCCAACTCACAAAAACCGCCACGAGCTCTGCTGCTACGCAGACCCGTGGCGATTTCTAGTTCAACCTATTCTAAATCCCCGGAATAACATTACGCTTATGTGCCGTTCTCCGGTAATAGTTCTCAAGCTTCTCAGCTACTTCAGGGTTAACCTGTTTACCTTCCAGATAGTCGCTGTTATCGTCATAAGTAATGCCCAGCTCGGTTTCATCCGTCTGACCCGGCCATAAGCCCGCCGTAGGTGCTTTTGTGACAATATCCGCAGGCACACCGATATGTGCAGCCAATTGACGTACCTGACGTTTATTAAGTGTGGATAGTGGTGTAATATCTACAGCGCCATCGCCCCACTTCGTGTAGAAGCCGGTAATCGCTTCAGAAGCATGATCCGTTCCTACTACAATCAGATTGTTCTCAAAAGCGAGTGCATATTGCATAACCATACGTGTTCTGGCTTTAACATTTCCTTTGCCTTGATGCGTCATATGGCGGTGTTGGCCTATTGATTTCAGACCATGCTCAACTTCAAGGGCAATTTCATTTACCGCTTCCTCAATGTTGGTCTCCACAGTATGAGTCAGATTAAAAGCTTTGGCAACATCATAGCTGTGCTGAATATCTTCCTGAACCCCATAAGGCTGGAATACTCCAAGTGTCATATACTCTGTGCCTTTTTCTGCCGACAGCTCGTCCGTAGCCTGTTTACAAAGACCCGCGGCTACCGCACTGTCCACTCCACCACTAATGGCGATCAATAATCCTTTAGCCCCTGCGTTCAGCACGTACGACTTTAAGAAATCAACCCGTTTTCGTGCCTCAACCTCTACATCAATCGTTGGCTTCACGCCAAGATCCGCAATAATTTCTTTCTGTAAACTCACCAAACACACCTCGTTCCATCAGAAATGGTTCCATATCCATCAAAATATCCACCCAAACGAAGCTCATGCTTCTAAGCATATTCTATCCCATTATTGCTCTTATATTTTGAAAAATCCCGCATGCAGCCGATTTGCCGGCTGATGCGAGATTATATGGAATAACTGTTTTTACTGGCACAAACGATTGAAGACTTCTTTCAATTCAGCAGCAATTTCAGCAGCCGAACGATCTTCTACGCCATGACGTTCAATAAAGTGAACGAGTTCTCCATCCTTCATCAGTGCGATGGAAGGTGAGGATGGCGGATAAGGAGCAAAATATTCACGTGCTTTAGCAGTAGCTTCTTTCTCTTGACCTGCAAACACTGTGAACAAGTGATCCGGAGTGATTTCATTTTGCAAAGCCTGAGCTACACCTGGACGACATTGTCCAGCAGCACAACCACAGACCGAATTTACGACTACAAGCGATGTTCCTTTTGCGGTTGGAAGAGTTGCTTCCACCTCTTCTGGAGTCATAAGCTCCTGAAACCCGATACTTGTCAGGTCATCACGCATAGGCTGAATTGAATCTCTCATATATTGATTAAAAGACATGGACATTTCTCTGCACTCTCCTTCACATTTCAACTGTTTGTCAGATAATATTACAGCAGTACTTACTAACTTTATTATACATTCATACTCTGTGAAAGCAAGAGATGCTGTAGAGGGTGATTCAATCTACGAGCGAACCCCGCTGGGTTCCTCCTTATCCAATGGGAAGGAGATCGTAAAAACCGTGCCCTCTCCTTCTACAGACTCTACATTTATTTTACCGTTATGCCGCTCCACAATACTAAGACACAAGGATAAGCCTAGACCTGTTCCCTGAATTTTCGTCGTAAAAAAGGGTAAAAACAGCTTCTCGCGTTGACTTTCTGACATACCAACACCGCTATCGGTGACAATCAACTCCACTTTATCATGAGTACTGCGTGTCTCCAGCGTCAGCACCCCCTTGGGTCCCATAGCCTCCATACCATTACGTCCTAAATTGAGAATAAGCTGCTTGATTTCCCGGACATTTAGCTCCAATTCATGCAGTGATGGGCTCAGCTTCAGTTCCACACTTTGACCGCGAAGATTAGCATCAGCCCACAGCAATGGACTAACTTCTTCTATAATATGGTGCAGCAGCACCTTCTCTTTATCAGAAACCCGGCTCTGTGCCAAGGATAAAAAATCATTAATAATACTATTAGCGCGGTCCAGCTCTTCCATCACAATCTGATAATAAGAATCCAATTCTTGAGCACTCTTTTCTCTCATCAGCTGCAAAAAACCCCGAACTACCGCCATAGGATTACGAATCTCATGGGTAATTCCAGCAGCCATCTGCCCGACCAAGCTCAAACGTTCCACATGATCCAGCTCTACACGTAGTTTTTCCTCATTGGTCATATCCTGCACAATAATTACAGCACCACTTGTTACCCCTGAGCTCTTATGCATTAACGGCGCTGAATAAATCTGATAGATGCGCGACTCATGAATCATTTTTTCACTGGAACGCCGTTTAGAGCGGATATTATCACTTACCCGCATATATGCCTGTGTATCCACTGAGCTGTGAAAAAACTTTTTTACCGGTTCGTCAATAATATCCTCTTTTCGCAAATTGGGATAATGAGCCCGCATCATTCCTAACATACAATCATTAAGATCAGTTACAACTCCGTGTTCATCCAGAGACATAATACTTAGAGGAACTACATTGGTAATCTGCTGCAGCTTCTCGGACTCCCACTGGAAACTTTCACTGATATTCTCCATCTGTACTTTATCCTGCAATCTACTTCTAACCATCTCAACATAATATACAAAAATACCACCTAAAGCGATGGTGAAAAACAGATATACCGTAATCAGAAATGCTTGCACGGAATTTGATTCATATATATTTTCCCCGCCTATAATCGGGACTAACGCAATAAATAGCATGCTTGGACAAAGAATCATCCATAACATACCGATCTTCTCAACTACTGTACCTTTCTTAAAAGGTTTGGCCAGTCCAAACAGTAGCGGATATAATAAAACCCCTGAATTCAATATCACGTTACTGATTCCTGTAGGCTCCGCAATGATTACATTGCAGATAAGCAAGAAAATGGACAGCAAAATGCCCGAACGGGTAGTTCCATATAAAATACCAATATACGCAGGGATTAATCCTAAATTCAAATAGGCTACACCAAACAGAGTTGTCGAAAGAAGAGAGCACAGGATAAGACTAAACGTACACGCCAAAATTAAAAAGGTCTGATCATTTGGGAGCTTCCCCTTTTTCCGAGTCACAAATCTACGGTCCACCCACCATTGAAAAAGAAAAAGAAAGGAGCATGCTGCCGATATTTGCAATAAGATATCCTTAACCGCACCAATAATTACAATCACACCCCAAAATGGACAAATTACCCTACATGCTTAGATTAAAGCACAGGATTACTCTCCTGACAACGATAATCACCTAATGATTGGACAAGACTGGTTACATGTGAATCAGAATGGTATGATTCCGTTAGGAATACCCGCGGAAATCGCTTCCGTGTCTTAACATGTAAAGGAGTAAAATTTCATGAGCAATTACGATGTGATCGTCATTGGGGGCGGCCCTTCGGGTCTAATGGCAAGCGTGGCCGCTGCAGAACACGGGGCATCCGTTCTGCTAATCGACAAGGGAGCAAAACTAGGCCGAAAGCTCGGAATATCCGGTGGCGGACGCTGCAATGTTACCAACGTCAAGGAAAGAGACGAGCTAATCGCCCATATTCCAGGAAACGGGCGTTTTTTGTATAGTGCCTTCGACCATTTTAATAACCAGGATATCATCGCCTTTTTTGAAGGTTTAGGCATTGCATTAAAAGAAGAAGATAACGGGCGGATGTTTCCCGTTTCCGATAAGGCCTCTAGTGTCGTATCTGCCTTAATTAGCAAAGTACGGAGTCTAGGCGTGCAGATTATGACCGACAGTCCCGTCTCAAGAATAATCTATAACGAAGGGGCTGTTAAGGGAGTCCAGCTGAGCTCGGGCAAGACGATCGCCTGCACTGCTGTTATCATCGCCACCGGAGGCAAGTCTGTACCACAGACCGGCTCCACTGGAGATGGCTACCCTTGGGCAGAAGCCGCAGGGCACACGATCACCGAGCTGTTTCCGACAGAGGTGCCGATTCTTTCACGGGAAGAATGGATTAAGTCCGGCGAGCTGCAAGGCCTGTCGCTACGTGATGTAGCCCTCACTGTGTGGAATCCTAAAGGAAAGAAGGTCATCTCTCATCGAGGAGATATGATATTCACCCATTTTGGATTATCAGGGCCCATTGCACTGCGGTGCAGCCAATTTCTGAGACAGGTCCAACGTAAATCCGGCACAGATACGGTGGAGATGTCCATTGATCTCTTCCCTGATCTGAACACACAGGAAGTAGAATCAATGTTGCAGGATAAGCTGGATCAGGAACCTAAGAAAGCGATCCGCAATTCGCTGAAAGGACTGTTGCCAGAACGTCTCATCCCCCTCTTGCTGACTAAAGCTGACTTAGATGGGGATACAACTGGCTATCATGTCTCCAAGAATGGGTTGCTTCTATTAGCTGGGATTTTGAAACGCATGCCGGTTTATGTGCATGGCACCCGTTCCCTATCCGAGGCCTTTGTTACCGGGGGCGGGGTAAACCTGAAGGAGATCGATCCCAAAAGAATGGAATCGAAGCTTATGCCGGGGTTATTCTTCTGCGGCGAGGTACTCGATATCCATGGCTATACAGGAGGCTACAATATAACAGCGGCCTTCTCAACAGGATATACAGCAGGCAAACACGCTGCTGACATTCGACTGGGATAATCTCTAATGCAACGTGAATATCCTCCAAGCAGCTTACTACTTTGAAAATGGCGGTCTGCGCGATTCTCTCATTAATTGGAGAATCGCTCCTCTGTTTTGGGTTCCTCAGCTGCTATGTGGAGCGTCTGTCCTAATCAGCTACTGCGGCTTCGGACCCAGATGACGTTATTTGCGAATTTATCACCTTATGGGCAGTGTTTCGGACTCCAACGACGCTATTCATTATAGCGAGGCTCATATATGGTGTTTTTGATGGCAATAGCAACTATGGAGTCCGTTAGCATCCCAAAAGTGGAAAAATAGTATGTTTAGGGGCAGCTGTATCCGATAGGCTAGCTAGGTACCTCATACGTACGTGCGTGCTGCAATAGATCGAATCAAGACAAAAAAAGAAGAGTGCCCCAGCAGCCTTTTCACGGCTTATGGGGCACTCTTCCGTTCTATTTATATCTTTATTTCGCTAAGCGAAAAGTTCCAAATATTCTTGAGCTAAACAGTGCAACGATATAACCTAGCGGGATGAACAGGATAATCCCAAACCATCCATATAAGGAAATACAGATCAGCGCAGAACAAATGATTGAAAAAGGAAGCAGTAAGATAGGGACCGCACGCAGCCCCGCTTCGGCTTTTTGTTCCTTTGAAAACGGCAGAATTCCGATGTAATCATCTCCCACGAATAACGACCAGAACGACAACAGCCAATTGGTCATGAGAGAAACTAAAACTATAAAGCCCAGCCATTTGAACCCTGATGGAATGATAAATATCGCTAGAAGGGACACAGCAGTAAACGATAAGTAGAGCTTTAAATGAGCCGGATTCCGTACAAGTGCCTTAATCGCTGCCGCAGAGAAACGATTCTCGGCAGTTTTTGATTTTAGCAAAGGCTGTGATTTCCGGAAAATCCACGGCTTATGGCGGGTCGGACGTGGCTTATCCAGTACACCGCGGAGTAATAGGGCCGCTATTTTCATCCGCTGCTTATAATCTTCACGCACATCGTTCATGAATGTCCCACGCATCACTATACGCCGCTGAAGAGCGATTACCGCTACGACTGCAAAGAGTGCTGCGATCAGCAGCATAAAAACTGGACTGTTGTTCCAAAACGTAGCTGCACGGAAATAAATCCCACAAGGAACGGAGATGGCCAGAATCAGCCACAGCCAGCGCCGCCAGCCTTGCTTTTGTACTTTTACAATATGCCCAAGTAATTTAACGCACCAGCTACATGCCAAAGTCAGAGCGAACAGCGCCCATACCTCCGATGACAGCATTCCATATCCCCGAACCAGAAAAGGTAATAACAGCACAAAAGCTGCACAGAACTTCAACGATGTTACGATCAGGCTGTACAGCAACCCGCGAAACATAATCGTATTTATCCATCGCTGCCGTTGTCTTAGAAATAATAGATCGCCTTCCTGCAATAATAGCACCAGTCCCCCTCTACAGAGCAGGAGCACTAATAATGAAGGAATGAGCATAAACGGCAAATCTCCACTCCAAGCTGGCAATGCCTCGTTCCAGAACCCGTAATATAACCGTCCTCCCAGAAATCCCCCGGGAATCAGTATATATAACAGCACAGTCCAATCGGCAGCCGTACGGATAATAGCAGATTGCTCACGCCAATGAGAAAATAATCGCCGCCAGAATAGCTTTTTGGAGGTAGGAAAAGCAAACCCTCGCTGCTTCTGCTTACTCATGTCAGTTCGTCGAAGCAATCAAACAACGACGCCTCCGGCAACCCAGCATAATCACGTATATCTTCGAGCGTTCCAGCAGCGGCAACCCTGCCACCCGAGATCAGCACAAAATCATCGCAAATTTTCTCAGCAGTATCCAATACATGCGTAGACATTAATACACCAGCTCCGCGCTGCCGCTCCGCTTCCAGCAGTCGCAGGAAATCTTTAGTGGCCCGAGGATCCAAGCCGATAAAAGGCTCGTCCACAATATAAACATCCGGCTGCACCAAAAAGCCAAGCATCAGCATCATTTTCTGTTTCATACCCTTAGAGAAGCCAGCTGGAAGATCATCACGGACATGATTCATGCCGAACTGCTTCAGTAACCTCTCCGCCGTTTCTTGAAACTGCTCATATTTTAGTCCATAAGCAGCAGCAGCCAAATCTAAGTGCTCCCATAAGGTCAGGTCCTCATAAAACACCGGCTGCTCCGGTACATAAGCATAGGATTTATTAACTCCATTAAAGGAGACCTTAGCTTTGGTATTCTTAAGCAAACCGAGCAGTGTTTTGATTGTAGTACTTTTTCCCGCACCGTTTGGTCCGATCAGTCCGAGCAGCTGTCCACGCCGCACCTGAAATGAAATATCGAATATGCATGGGGCACCTGCTTCATAGCCTGCTTCATCGATCTCAACATCGAGTACAATCTCTTCGTCGCTCTCGGTATCCCCTGTTATTTCTACATTCTCCATATTCGCCAACTCCTAAATATTTCTAATGAATATTATTATCGAAATTCCAATCCAGAAAGATAGCTTCTCTAATCGTACTATATATACTTTTTCCAAGGAAGCAAACTGATTTTTTCACAGCTCAGAGAACTACTCTCCTATTTAAAAAAGAAACCTCCCATTAAAGAGAGGTCTGTCCGAGAAGCTCTAGGTTATTTGTTGCTGAAATTTCTTCTTCACGTTTAATTGCCGCTTCATCTCTACGCTCGATTTTACCACGCAGCATTAACAGTAACACTCCGAGCAGGGCTGTAAGCAAACCAGAGAGAATGAAAGCCGGGACAGGTCCTGACGCTGTAACTAAAGCCCCACCGGCCACAGGTCCCAAGATAACAGCCGCACTTGTTAGACTGCCTATAGTTCCAAATACACGGCCCGTGTATTCCGCAGGGGTCCGCTGTTGCAGCATAGAATTGAAGGGAATGAATGCAAGGCCTGCTCCCACACCAGCAAACATAAAAGAACCAAATAAAGCGATGTTCATCCATAATCCAGCCTGACCGTGGGCAGTTACAATTCCTGCACTTGAGAAAACAACCCCCATAATTACAGCTCCCAATCCCATAAAGACGAGCGTATGTTTACCACTGCCTATACGGCTTACAAGCAGGGCTGACAGTAAGGTGCCAAGACCACTGGCTGCCACACACCAACCCAGCAGATCACCGTTCACACCCGGAATTTCCCGGAATAACGTTACAATCTGCGAATCACCAATTTGCAGCATTAGCAGCACTAGCACCAGCATAGCAATCCCGCAAAGTACTACAGGCATTCCCGCGATCACCTGCAGACCCGCCGACATTTCTTGGCGAAAAGACTTCTGAGCACCATTCTCCCCTGTGCTATCCTCTGCTGCATCTTTCTTCAGTGCAGCCGCACGCGGCAGTCCTATTAAGATGACCGCCGATAAAATGAAGGTAGCCGAGTCAATCACATAACAAGCGGCAATACCAAATGCGGCAACCAGCAGTCCACCTAGAGCAGGACCTACAATTTTGGTTATTTGTTCAATAGATGAGCTAAGCGCCATGGCTTTATCCATCTGGGCCGCAGGGACAAGCTCCTTGAGCTTTCCGCTTTTGGCTGGTGAAAAGAGTACATCCATGATCCCTTTAGCCACCAGCAGGACATATACCTGCCAGAGAGAACCTGCAAATACCAAACAAACAACGATTCCGGCACGAGCTAGATCCGAACCAATCATCAGCGCCTTGCGGTTAAAACGATCACTTAAATAACCTGCGAACGGTCCTCCTAAGAGCAACGGCACAGCCATACATAAAGATATAGCCGTAATTTCCCACGGTGTCGCATTCCATTTAAAACCTACCATTGTCAGTAGCGCTAGGATATGCAACCAGTCTCCCACATTCGATACAAGCTGTGCGGCAATAAGCAGCATAAAGGGCTTATTCGCCGTTAGCTTTCCTTCTTTTGAATCATGAGCCAGCCGTTCCTCCATCTTACTTCACTCCCCGTTACTATTTCTCGATGAAGTAATAGTAAAATATTGGAGAACATCAATCATCCGTCTGGAGGCGTAAATAGCGCTTGAACCTAAGGCTGAAATTCTTATCCTTTCAAAGACTGAAATCAAAAAAACCTTCGTTTTTATCGTATTTAAAAAATTGTTTGATTTTTAATAATTAAAAGTGTGCTCATTGTGACAAATCACATGTTCTTCATTCGCTCTTTCACGTATTCTAAGGTTATCTCAAGGTTCGTTGCACAGGTAACCCGTGCACTAATGACTATTGATTGCAAACTGTGCGATGAGTTCACACATGATTAACGATAGAGGGTGGAGAAGCATGATACAATCTTACGAACGTGATACGCAATTAACACTACATTTGTACCGGGTATTTGCCAAGTCTTTTAAGAGCATTAATGAACATGCTGTTACCGGCAGCAAAATTGAAGGTTTTAATCCGACTGCCTTTGCCGTTATGGAAGTGT
The DNA here is from genome assembly GCF_037992965.1 of Paenibacillus sp. FSL E2-0190. Taxonomy (NCBI): domain Bacteria; kingdom Bacillati; phylum Bacillota; class Bacilli; order Caryophanales; family Paenibacillaceae; genus Paenibacillus; species Paenibacillus sp. FSL E2-0190. The sequence continues at coordinate 672,476 of NZ_CP150306.1, read as the reverse complement.
TGTACTATAAGGGACCACAACCCATTCAACAAATTGGCGCCAAGCTGCTGCTGCAAAGCGGCAACGTTACTTACGTAATCGATAAGCTTGAGGAACGCGGCTATTTGCAGCGTAAGCCTTGTCCGAGCGACCGCCGTGTGATTTTTGCGGAGCTGACTACGGAAGGTGAACGTCTCATGAATGAGATGTATCCGAAATATTCAGAACGCCTGCATCTTGCTTTCAGCGGTCTGAATGATGATGAGAAGGAACAAATGATTGTTCTGCTCAAAAAGATGGGTCTACAAGCTGAGAAGCTATCCCCTCTTCCTCGTAAGTAAGAGTCGCTTATTTATGTGTTTTAGACAAGCTGTTATTGATTTCTGTTAATAGTAAAAAGAAAACCAATAGGCGATTCTCCGATTTATTTGAGAATCGCCCATTGGTTTTCTTTGTTCTGCGGCAGCTTACTTGAGCAGATGATATAAGTCCTTATGACCCCTCTGAGCAAAATTTGAGTGCCTTTTTACAGCCTCCGTTAGCCGAACATTAGTTGAGAACTGATCAGTTAGGGCAGTAAGTCGATGCCGAAGACGGACCTTGAGATCCGCTTTTGGCAAACCTCGGATCATAGTCATCCTTATTCGGCAGGACTAGCGAGCACACTTCCGACTGGATTTGGCGTAGCACACCTCCGATTGGACTTGGCGTGCACGCTTCCGATTGGACGTCCCTTCTAGCTAACCGTAACTATAACTCTCAGTAAAATCCACTTTTGATATAACCCGCTATATTTTCGCCGCCCGATCTTGATGGGAACCTGAGCAGTAACTAAAGGAATAACTGCATTCTATACAGCTATTTCGTATGCAAATCGGATTATTCTAACTTTAAGTGTATTCTGTACAATTAAAAACCAGAAAAAGTACCCCTAGGCGAGTAAATCAAGAAAATAGATGTACTAAATACAGCTATATCCATTGAAGAGTTAACGGCAGGATTATAGTTGTACAAAATACAACTAAATTTGCCTAACGATTGCTTCCACTGCTTCCATCGACGCTCTACTCTAGAGGTTGCATCAATCTGGCGTGCCACCCATCCGTTATTCCATGTGTCATTCCATGTGTCACTCCATACGTCATTCCATGTGCTACTCTCCGTTAGTCCATGCGTCTTTCCGTGCGTGATTCCATGCGTCTTTCCGTGTGTCATTCCATGTGTCTTTCCGTACGTCACTCCATGCGTCATTCCATATGCCACACCGTCGGTCATTCCATGCGTCACTCCGTACTCCACTCCAGGGAGTTAATTCGTATGGTTCAACCACTTTAACACGCTATCTACCTAATAAGTTATGCCTTTTTCAAGGACGATGAAGCATCCTCTACTGAAGGCACACCCTTGCGCAAACCCCAGGAAATTATCAGCGACAAAACAGCGAAAACTGCCATTACGATAAATAATGAATGAAGACCACCTTCAAGGGCATCACGCAGACTGTTTGATACTTCCCCAGACAGGTTGGTTCCTGCATGTGATCCAAGCAGCTTATTAATATCATCTCCTGAGATGTTCGAATCTGGTTGTTTTCTTAACAGCTTATCAATATTCAAGTTCAGCCAGGAACCAAAAATAGCCACCCCAACAGTCTGTCCTAAAGAACGCGTGAACGCATTAAGCGCTGTAGATGCTCCCCGTTGCTCATACGCAACAGAGGACTGCGCGATAATCGTAAAGACTGTAGAAGAATACCCAAAGCCAACTCCACAGACCAGCATCAAGCATAAGAGCAGCAGCTGTGAAGACTCCCCTGTTAAGAAAGCCAGACCAATAGCCCCGGCAGCGATCATAATCAATCCAAGCATTGCGGTTCGACGCGAACCCGCTTTTAGAATCATCCGCCCTCCGGCGATCGAACCAAACATCCAGCCTACCGACATCGGCGCCAGTAGCAAACCTGAGATGGCGGCGCTTTTTCCGGATACACCCTGCACCCATAATGGCACATACGTAGAAAGCCCAATAATTAATGTGCTTACCAGCAGGTTAGCGCCTGTAGATACTGCGATATTGCGGTTCGAGAATAGACCCAGCGGCAACATAGGTTCAGGAGCACGACGCTCCACAAAGAAAAATAAGACTAGCAGGATAACAGCCACACTTAGAGTTGCAATTAGCAGTGGGGATGTCCACTCCAGATTCTGTCCTCCTGTGGAGAGACCGAAGAGTAATGCGCCCATACCAGCAGCGAACAGCAGCACCCCTGCCACATCAATTTGTGCTTTCCGGCGTACCTTTTCTTCCTTCAAATAACGGGCAATAAATACCATTGCTAGTAAACCAAATGGCAGATTAAAGACAAATACCCAGCGCCAGCTTAGGTAATCTACAACATATCCTCCAAGAAGAGGGCCTACCAAAGAGGAAATCCCCCATACAGAGCTAAGTAATCCTTGTGTCTTCGCTCTCTCTTCAATACTGTAAATATCCCCGATAATGGTAAAGGTCATTGGAATGAGCGCACCCGCGCCAATCCCCTGTATTGCCCGGAACAGGATCAGCTGCTCCATACTTTGCGAAATACCGCATAATAATGAGCCTAATAAAAAAACAGCTGCCCCCCACATGAACACCGGCTTGCGTCCAAAGAGGTCACTGATTTTGCCGAAAATAGGAGTAGTAATAGCCATTGCCAGCAAATAAGAAGTGAATATCCAGCTAAGCCACTGCATTCCCTGAAATTCACCTACGATAGCTGGACCCGCTGGTCCTGTTACCGTTCCTTCAATCGCAGCCAAAAAGGTAGCTAGCAGCACCCCTATCAGTATTAATTTACGTTCTAAATCCCCTGTTGACTTCAATGTTCCAAACCCTCTCTTTATGTAATCAAATCATTGCCATTCCCCACGCAGAAGCGCATGCAGAGTCACATCCTGAAAGCCGGAAGGGGTCTGACGATATTGACGCAGTATACCTTCCTTCTGAAATCCGAGCGTTTGAACCAGCCTCTCCGCACGATTATTATCAGGATGACACAGCGCTTCTATCCGATTCAGCCCCATCCTATTGAAGCCGAAGTTGAGCACTAAACCAAGCGCTTCTTTCATATATCCAAGCCCCCAAAAGGCAGGCGCCAGATCGCAGCCAATTTCCCCGCGGTAAGCTCCCTGTAACTGCCAATAGTTATACCCGCAGCTCCCTATAACTTCACCTCCGGGTCCTACAATACTCCAGCGTAAGCTGTCCTCTTCCTGAGCCATCTGTGATAAAAATGCAATCAGTTGCTTAGTCTCTTCGATAGAGGATAATGCTGGAGCCCCCAGCCAGCGGGTGACCTCTGGATGAGACCAGATCTGATACAATGCTGAAGCATGTTCAGTAGTCATAGCACACAGCTTCACTCTACTGCCGACCAGTGTGGGTATCACTCCATTGCAGATATACAAGTCTCTGCCCCCCTTCAACTTATCAATTATACATCATTCAAGAGTATATCCTTAAGATAAAAGTTCTAAATTCTTTAACATTGAAAAGAACAAATTCTACGCGTTAACGTAAAAAGACGTCTGCAGCAGGGAGCAAACACTCCCTAAATGCAGACGTCTTTTTATTAAACTTAACTACAATGATTTCATTCCGCTTCATGAATAACTTCACTGCATAACACCTGAAGTTTGGCTCGAATATCCTTGAACTCTTCAATTCCAGTCCCCGTAATACTGTACCCTTCGGTATGGGCAGTCAGAAAGTTGTCCAGTGTCAGCTTTTCCAATTCCTGTTTCACTTCGCGTTCTCCTACACGATACCCCAGATCTTCAAGTCCGAGCAGCATCTCTGAGATCGTCACATCTTTATCCCGTGCACAATAAAGCATATGAATTCCTATGAACAAGTTCTGTACATCAGCGCGCATATTCCACCTCTTCCGGCTATATAGCCTTCGGTATTTATACTAGCATTACCCTCTGACCGATCCCCGGAAACATTATTGTGGCTGTTCCGCATTTCATGGACTTCATGGAAGATTCCATATTGTTACAGATTGGTATTGTCGCTTGACGTATTATGTCTAGCTGTACTATGTTGATAATTACAGTTAGGAGTTCATATTTGAATTTAAAGTACAGGAAGGTGATGCTTCATGTTTCAAGCTATGCCTTACGATGGAACACGCAACGAGCAGTTTGAAGCGGTTCTAATCCAACTAGAAGCATTAGTAAAGGACGAACCAAGTGCAACGGCCAACCTGGCCAATGCTTCGGCACTGCTTAAACACGCTATGCCGGATACGAATTGGGCCGGTTTTTATTTATTTGATGGCAAGGAGCTTGTGCTCGGGCCTTTCCAAGGTCTTCCTGCCTGCATCCGCATCCCGTTGTCTCGTGGAGTCTGCGGAACGGCTGCTGCGGAACGACGCACGTTAGTAGTAGGAGATGTGCATGCATTCCCGGGACATATCGCCTGTGACGCCGCTTCAAACAGCGAAATTGTCGTCCCGCTGATCAAGGATGATCGTTTGCTTGGCGTACTCGACATCGACAGTCCGCTGAAAGATCGTTTTGATGATGAGGAACGCCGGTTCCTGGAGCGGTTCGCAGCCCTGGTATCGGAAGTTATCTAAAGCAGCTCTATAGAGCATAAGAAATAGGCTGTCTCATTTGTAGGAATCTCCTACTTATAAGACAGCCTATTCTTGTTGAGCCTATAGCCGTACCGGACTGATATTCCAAATCTCCGCCGCGTAGCGGCTAATCGTGTTATCACTTGAGAATTTACCGGAATGACCAATATTTATAATAGACTTTTTCAGCCACTCCTGACGGTTGCGGTATGCCCGGTCAATCTCGACATGAGTCTCGACATAACTTGCGAAATCCTTAAGCACAAAGAATTCATCGTTATTATCCAAAAGAGAATGGAAAATGGTCTCAAACTCCGCACCATGACAGCATATAGGTCCCGGATTAACCAACTGATCCAATACTTCCTTCACACGGCTATCCCCATTGTAGATATCACGTGCGTGATAGCCGCCATGCTGATAATAATCCATTACCTGCTCAGCACGAAGACCGAACAGGAACATATTGTTGTCCCCTACCATCTCATGCATTTCCACGTTAGCGCCGTCCATCGTACCTACGGTTAATGCACCGTTCATCATAAACTTCATATTCCCCGTACCGGAAGCCTCTTTACTCGCTGTAGAAATCTGTTCACTAATATCCGCAGCAGGAATGATCTTCTCGGCCAAAGATACCGAATAATTCTCAAGGAAAAAGATACGAATCTTGCCTTTAACATCCGGATCTTTGTTGACAGCCTCCGCCACAGTATTGATCAGCTTGATAATTCGCTTCGCCAAATGATAGCTTGGTGCCGCCTTTGCTCCGAATATAAACGTGCGCGGTACCATATCCATCGAAGGATTATCTTTGATTTGGTTGTACATATGCAGAATATGCAAAATATTTAGCAGCTGCCGCTTATAAGCATGCAGGCGCTTCACCTGAACATCAAAGATAGAGTCGGGGTCTACATGTACTGAATGCTTGCTGTAAATGTATTCAGCCAACTTGAGCTTATTCCGCCGTTTAATGCTGGCTACTTGTTCCTGAAAGGAAGCATCCTCACAATATTTAATCAAGCCAATCATCTCTTGCGGATGGCTCATCCAGCGGGTTCCTATCGATTGATTGATAAGGTTAGCCAGATCCGGATTGGCATGCATCAGCCAACGCCGGTGAGTAATCCCATTCGTCTTATTATTGAAGCGGTGCGGGTACATTTCATTAAAGAGCCGCATTTCGCGTTTCATCAATATTTCTGTATGCAGCGCTGCTACCCCATTGACACTATGGCTCGCCACAATCGCCAGATGAGCCATGCGAACCTGATCGTCATGAATAATTGCCATCTGTGAAATCCGGTCCTGATCACCGGGATAACGACTCATCAGCTCGCCGCAGAAGCGGGCATTGATCTCTTCAATAATAAGAAAAATACGTGGAAGCAAGTCCCTGACCATTTGAATAGGCCATTTCTCCAGGGCTTCGCTCAAGATCGTATGATTTGTATAGGACACCATACGAGTTGTAATACTCCACGCTTCATCCCATCCTAATCCATGTACATCCATCAGAATCCGCAGCAATTCAGGAATTACAAGCGTCGGATGTGTATCATTGATATGAAGTGCAACCTTGTCGGGCAGCGATTGTATAGGGAGTCCAAGCTTTCCAAAGGTTCGCAGAATACTTTGCAGGCCAGCGCTGCAGAGGAAGTATTGCTGCTTCAACCGCAACAGCTTGCCTTCGTATTGAGAGTCATCCGGATACAGGAACTCCGAGATGGATTCTACGGAACGCTTATATTCCAGAAATTTATGATAGTCTGATCCGGCAAAAGAGCCAAAGGTTCTGGTAGGCTGGGTGATGGACTCCGCGCTCCAGTTGCGCAGTGTATTCACATGCCGCCGATCTGCACCAATGATAGGCACATCATACGGAACTGCACGAACGGCCTCATATTGACTATGCTCAAAGACAAGACGCCCGTTCTCCTCGCGAGTCTCAATCACGCCCCAGAACCTTACTTCTACCTGCTTGTCTTCACGACGCACTTCCCATACATTATCATTTTGCAGCCAGTAATCGGGCAGTTCCACCTGATACCCGTCAACGATTTTCTGCTCGAACAGGCCGTATTTATAACGTATGCCGCAACCATGCCCCGCATATTGCAGGGAGGCCAGTGAATCCAAGAAACAAGCAGCTAGACGTCCAAGTCCTCCATTGCCAAGCCCAGCGTCGGCTTCTACCTCCTCTATATCCTGCAGCGAGAAACCAAGATCGGCCAATCCCTCACGCACGACCTCCAGCACGCCCATATTCAGCAGATTGTTCCCCAGAAGTCTTCCGATCAGAAACTCCATAGAAAAATAGTATACCTGCTTATCCTTATCCGTCTTATACTTTTGATTGGTATCCGCCCAATTTTTCCCGGCATTCTCGCGAATCATGTTGCCTAATATTTTATAGACATCAGCATTCGAGGCTTCCTCCAAAGGTTTGCCCAATTTACTGATGAGCGTCTCGCGAAACACCTGTTTGAAAGTTTCTTTATCGTTAAACAACAGCAGGTTCCTCCTGACAAAAGCTTTTTTTAGGGATGCATTAGACTATGCCTGTAGATCAGATAGGTTATACTGTTTCGTTTCATCTAATCCAGTTGGTTTATATTTTGCTGCTCTTGGCGATCACAAATGGACGTTTACTATCCCCGACGAGAATTCGATTCTTACTTAAATGTACGTCCTTATCCATGATCACATTCTCAATAACAGCATCTTCCTCTATAATGCACTTCTGCATAATTACAGAGTTGATGATCTTCGCTCCTTTACGTACCTGAACCCCACGAAAGATCACGCTGTTCTCCACCGTTCCAGCTATAATGCAGCCGTTAGCCACCAGTGAATTGCTGACATTTGCGCTCTCTAAATATCGGGTAGGAGCCTCATATTTAATCTTCGTCTGCACTGGACTTTCTTTGAACAGACTAAAGTAATTCTCCTGCTGAAGCAGCTCCAGACTATTCTTATAATAGCTTTCCAATGAATTAATTACGGCATGATAGCCATGATACTCATAAGCAGCGATTTTGAATTTATGGCGGTTTTTCTGGATCACATCACGGAAAAAGTAACTCTCCCCATGTGCAATGCAATGTTCCACCTGCTCCAGGAACAGTTTTTTCTCCATAATGAAGATATCGAGATATAAATTGGGATGATCCTTCTCATGATGGATATTGGTCACATTATTCTCTTCGTCCACTTCAATACGCTGGCATAACTCATGCTCTGGCTGTAATTGCTCTATTTTTTTGTATACTACTGTAACATCGGCACCCTTCTCCAAATGGTAGCTGTACAAGTCCTGGAGATCGATAGTATTAATATGCTGGCTGCCGGAAAACACAATATATTTAGCAGATCCCCGTTTAAAAAGATCCAGATTATTATGATAATGCTGAAGGTCGCCAAGAGAAGTATCGGTGGGATCATTCCAGTCCGGAGGCAAAATAAATAGTCCCCCATGCTTGCGATTCATATCCCAAGATTTCCCGTCACCCAAATGGTCCATTAAAGAACGGTATTTACGGCGAACAAACAGGCCCACGCTCTCCAGATCCGCACGCATCATATTGGAAAGCACGAAATCTATCAACCGATAACGACTGGCAAAAGGTACGGCTGCACCACAGCGGAAATAAGTGAGTTCATTTAATTTATCGAGTTCATGATCCAGATTAATTACACCCATGAGTTGCTTCATCGGAATCCACCGTCCTCTTATAATTTATAAGAAAGTATAAGTTTCACTATATACTTTATCCTTATAAATCTCGCATAAACGCTTACCGTCCCTAGAAGGACGCCGAAGGCGTTTTAGCTTGATTATATGGTTTTGGCCACAGCTGATTTACGTTTTTTGCTTTTATTGTCGATCAGCAGAATTTCGTTCTCGTTCTCCCGCTCGATGCCTATTTCCATATAATCGTCGATTACCGTATTTTCACTAATAATCGCTTTATGAATGCGTACGTTCTTACCAATCTTAACCTTAGGCATAATTACGGAGTCCGTAATCACACTGCCTTCACCTACTTCTACGCCATAAAAAAGAACCGAGTGCTTCACTTCACCATGCACAATGCAGCCTTCATTAATAATGCATCCTGACACTTTCGCCCCAGGTGCGACATATTGAGCAGGTTGATTCGGATTGCGTGTAAATATGCGCCAGCTGGGATCATTTAGATTAAGCGGTGGATTATCGCTCAGTAAATCCATATTCGCTTCCCACAGGCTTGCTACCGTACCAACGTCTCTCCAATACCCTTCAAAAGGGTACGCAAATAAAGAGTTCCCGTCTTCCAGCATCAAAGGAATGATATCCTTACCAAAATCGTGAGATGACCCTATATTCTCTCCGTCCTCCAGTAAATGCTTGCGGAGAATTTCCCATTTAAAGATGTACACACCCATAGAAGCTAGCGTGCTTTTTGGCTGTGCAGGCTTCTCTTCAAATTCGTAAATTTTCAGATCGTCCTCCGTATTTAAGATTCCAAATCGACTTGCTTCCTCCAGCGGAACGTCAATCACAGAAATCGTGCAATCTGCGTTTCTCTCCTTGTGGTATTGCAGCATAGCATGATAATCCATTTTATAAATGTGATCACCGGATAGAATAAGAACATGCTCGGGGTCGAACTGATCTACAAATTTAAGATTTCGATAAATCGCATCGGCTGTTCCCCGATACCAGCTGCTTCCATTCTCACGTTCATGCGGTGGCAATACGAATACTCCACCATTCTTACGGTTCAAATCCCAATCACTGCCTACTCCGATGTAAGAATGTAGTATAAGTGGCTCATACTGTGTCAATACACCGACAGTATCAATACCCGAGTTGGAGCAGTTACTTAAAGGAAAGTCGATGATCCGATAAGTGCCCCCAAAATAGACAGCGGGCTTGGCAAGCGATTTGGTTAAACCTTTCAATCTTTTGCCTTGGCCTCCAGCCAATAGCATGGCTACCATTTCTTTTTTCTTCATGGAAAAGCCTCCCTTGACTTATGGGTAATATAAAGTTCAGCAAACCTAGGATGAATGAACAGAATTCCAAAAAGAAGTGAATTAGAAAAGAAATACACCAGAAAGAAATGAGCCTTGATAGGAAGATGACAAAGTTGAAAAAACGAGGAAGGAAATTTTACACGTTCGGATGATCTAACCTAAAATAGGGAGAGCATTCTCCAAAATCAGGAGCCTGAATCAGGAGATTATCCTTATTGTAAAGTGTTCTATATTCTTCGTCAAAACCCTTTATCGCAATTCCGAAAATCCGGAATTTTTAACCCTGTTTGTCATTAAACACGTTAATATTCCTTATAACTAGATTAACCAATTTAAAGCCATGTGAAAGAAATTCACTCATTTATTCTAGAAAAAGAATCATTCGGTCTTCAGCAAACATTCAACCGGATATGGCATAATGAAGCTATCTATCACCGATTTGGAGGAACCTATGATGAAAGCAGTACAAGGAGTTCGACTTCTGCTCGTAGATGATGAGCCTCATATATTACAGTTCCTGGAGCTGGGTCTCCTTAACGAAGGTTTTGAAGTACGAACCGCGTCGGACGGGCTAAGCGCCATTTCGATTGCAGCTGAATTCAAGCCCCATGTAGCTATCCTGGATGTGATGATGCCGGGTATGGATGGATTCGAGGTATGTCACTATCTGCGCTCAGAAGAGACAGAGGTAGCTGTCATCATGCTTACTGCAAAAGACGAAGTGGATGATCGCGTAAAAGGACTATCTATTGGTGCTGACGACTATATGGTCAAGCCCTTCAGCTTTGATGAATTACTAGCGCGGATCCAAGCGCGGCTGCGGAATCAGTTTCCGGGGCTGCTAGGTGAGGTCCGCTGCGGTCCTTTCCGAATTGACAGTCGGCGAAAGGAAATTCGCTTCAGGGAGGAAGTACTTGAACTCTCCCCTACGGAATACGAGTTATTACAGTATCTCGTTATCAATCACGGCCTTGTACTCAGCAAGCCTATGATTCTTGATAAAGTGTGGGGCTATGATTTTGGCGGTGAGGAAAATATTGTTGAGGTCTATATCCGTTCGCTTCGTGAGAAGCTCGGAGATAAGGAGCACCGTATTATCCGTACCCTGCGGGGCGCAGGCTACCGGGTGGATCTATGAGCACTCCCATCTTCAGATGGCTTCGCAGACTGCCTGCACCACGTTCCTTGCGTAAACAGCTGCTTGCCACATCGCTGCTTATTCTATCAGGATTGCTGCTGCTAATTGGAGTCTTACAATATATCCTTATGCGAGATTTTATATACAGCAATAGAGCCGAGTCTATGGAAGCGCAAATACGTTCTGTCCCCCGTGAGATGTTTTTTAACTTTTTTAATTCCTATGACGAGGATAGCACAGGCATAAATGACACGAACAACGAGTTTAACAGCAATTTCCCGTTGGAAAGAGAAGACATGAATAAAATGCCAAGTGGGCTGCGAACTGGCGAGAACCGGCGCCCGCTTCTGCTTGATGCCCATACAACTCTCGCCATGTACAGCTCGGATGGCACCTTCAGGGATTTACAGCAATTAACCCTCTCAGATATAGCAGCACCCAGGCTGACCAATGAGCAATACGATGCGCTGCTGATTCACACCACGGATAGGGCGACAGGAAATTACAAGCTCATCCAAGCTGAAGACGGCACTGAACATCTAGCCATATTCATGAATCTTTATAGGCCTGGAAATACTAGATTGCTGCTGCAAATGAGTGTGAGCACGGGGCCATTGACGGATGTGATAATGCAGCAGCTGCTGATCTACGCAGGTTTGTCAGTGATTGCTTTATTGACTGGATTATTCCTATACTTACCGGCCCTGCGAAAGACGTTAGTTCCTCTATCTAATATGGGAGAATCGGCTGAGATCATTAATGCCGGTAATTTGGACATTCGGTTTCCAGTTGACCAAGGACAAGCCGAGATCGACAAGCTTGCTCATTCATTCAATGGTATGCTCGAACGTCTCGAAATATCCTTTCATAATGAACGGGAGGCCAAAGAGCAGATGCGCAGGTTCGCTGCCGATGCTTCCCACGAGCTTAGAACTCCGCTTACCTCAATACACGGTTTTCTTGAGGTCTTGCTGCGGGGCGCCGCCGATAATAAAGAACAGTTATATAACTCGTTGCGAAGCATGCATGGTGAATCGAAACGGATCAACAAGCTGGTCGAGGATCTGCTACTGCTCGCTCGAATGGATGGAGCTCCACAGCTGCAGATGACTGATCTGATTCTCAGCGAGGTAATTCACGAAATGAAGCCGCATCTGCTTTTGCTCGCGGATCAACGTAAAGTTACATTTGATATCTCCTATGGCATCCGTGGTAAATATGATCCCTATAAGCTCAAGCAGGTGATTCTGAATCTGTTCCACAATGCAGTTCAGCATACCAATGCCACGACAGGGAGCATTCATCTCTCTTTGCAAGCGGAAGGAAATCAAGCTCTATTAAGCGTGCGGGATAATGGCTACGGAATTCCCGGAGAGCACATCCCACATATCTTTGATCGATTCTACCGCAGTGACTCCTCTCGCACACGTAAATACGGCGGATCAGGGTTGGGTCTCTCCATCACAAAATCTATTGTCGAGGCACATCACGGCAAGATTAGTGTAAATAGCACCGTTGGCGAGGGGACAACGTTTACGGTTAGCCTGCCTTGCGAGGAAGGATTAGCCAAGGAAGAGTAACAACCGTTATAATTAAGAGGAACTGGAGCATCGCTCCACAAAACTTAAGCGTATGCTTTCGTTGCCAGTTTTGCTATGTAGTCCATTCTAAGGAGCATCGCTCCACAAAACTTTTAGGAGGTAAATACATGTACGAAATCGCCGTAATTGGCGCCGGTCCTGCCGGTGCAAGCGCAGCCCTGTTCGCCGCCAAGGCGGGCAAAAAAACGCTGCTGATCGACAACGATAAGGGCATGACCCGCAGAGGTTGGTTTGAGAACTTTTATGGAATTTCCGAAGTAGGTGGTCCTGAGCTGGTCGAAACCGGGCATAAGCAAGCCGTTAAATTTGGCGCTGAGCTGGTTTCCGAACAGGCTATCAACCTCACCTCCAGCGGCAATGGTTTTGTCATTGAAACTGAAGATGGAATTATCTATGAAGCAAAACATGTCATTCTTGCCACAGGCGCCCTTACAGATCTAGCTGCCAAAGCTGGTGTGGAGACTAAGGATGGTACAGAGCCAAGAATCAAAACTGTAGTAGCCGTTGATGCTGAAGGCAAAACGAATATCGCAGGTATTTGGGCTGCTGGTACTGTTGCTGGAGTAAGTGTACATGCCATTATTACCGCAGGCGATGGTGCGAAGGTAGCTATTAATGTAATTAGCGAGTTAAATGGTACGCGTTACGTTGATCATGATGTGCTGAAAGCTTAATCTATACTCAAAACATAAATCCGGAGGATGATTCTTAGGAATCGGTCTTTCGGATTTTTTCGTCACCCAGGAGAACCAAGTTACGAAATTTAAAAATAACTGCACTTGATGCAGCTATTTCATGCAATAACACCCACACGGCTGTTTTAAGTGTATTTTATGCAACTAAAAACAAACTAAATGAGCATTCTAGTTAAAATGTGAAGATATAGATGTATCAAGTGCAACTAAATCGATTTGCAGCTGTCCCCCCATACTTTTAATTGTATAAAGTACACTTATTTGCTCGTCCCTCACCGTCCTTTGAACACCACACGCAAAAAAACTGCTTCAAAACCTCATCCCACCGCCAAAGCCGATGTTATGATCGTTTGAAACAGTTCCTTTCCCTCAACTGTGTATACTCCAATGCAAGGAATCCACTTCTTCTTCTCTTCCCTTAAGACTAGCAGCCAGCTCCTGCAAATACGGAACCAATAATGGGAGCAAATCCTCCCGCATCAAACCTACCTCCAGCGTGGCTTTAATGTAACCAAATTTATCACCAATATCATAACGTTTGCCGATTAAATCCAGCGCCAGCAATCCTTCTTGCCGGCATACCTCGTGCAAAGCATCCGTCAGTTGATATTCCCCGCCCGCTCCACGTTCGAGGTTAGCCAGTACTGAGAATATCGTAGGCTCCAAAATGTATCGCCCCATAATGGCGTATTCTGAAGGAGCTGTTTCAGGCGAGGGCTTCTCTACCAGTCCTTTTACTTCATGAACTCCATTTAGTGAGCCGCTGGAGGCTATAATCCCATATTTGTTAACCTCCTGCCGTGGCACCTGCTGCACACCGACGATAGTCTGCTCCTCTTGCTCATACAATCTCATCATCTGCAGCAGCGCCGGGTCCTCCGAAACCATAATATCGTCACCAAGCAAAACAGCAAAAGGTTCATCACCGATAAATTGTTCCGCACAAAGGATGGCATGGCCTAGTCCCAGCGGCTCTTTTTGCCTAATGTAATGGATGCTCGCTAGCTCACTGATTAGCTGGACTTCACGAAGTAGATCCTCTTTCCCTTTTTCCAAAAGCGTCTGCTCCAGCTCCACCGATTTATCAAAATGATCTTCAATCGACTTCTTATTGCGGCCGGTCACGATGATAATACTTTCAATACCAGAGCGGACGGCTTCTTCTACGATATATTGAATCGCTGGTTTATCCACAATGGGCAGCATTTCTTTTGGCTGAGCCTTAGTGGCAGGCAGGAAACGAGTGCCTAAGCCCGCGGCGGGAATGACAGCTTTTCTAATCTTCATCATGAATCCCTCCCTTGCAGTTTATTTACGGAGATGGGTCACAGGGTGCTCACGAATGTTCTTTTGCTGCCCCTTACCTTCATAGAACTCTTGGACAATATAAAGCGGACGTCCCTTAGTTTCGTCATAAATCCGGCCGACATATTCACCTAGTATTCCTAGCATAATGAGTACAAATCCGTTGAAGGTCAGCGTAATTCCAATCATCGAAGCCCAGCCCTTAACAACTGAGTCTGTAAAAATCACCAGGTACAAAACATACATAAGGTACAGAAAACCAGAAGCCGACAGCAGTGCGCCCAAATATCCTGCCAGCTTCAGCGGCTTATAGGAAAAGGAGGTGATTCCGTCCAAAGAGAGCTTGATCATACGTTTTAGTGGATATTTAGTTTCCCCCGCCAGACGTTCATCCCGTTCATATTCAATCGCCTTCTGACGGAAACCAACCCAGCTGACCAGTCCGCGCACGAAACGGTTTTTCTCCGGTAGACGTTTGAGCTCTTCGCAGACCCTACGATCTATAAGCCGAAAATCACCCGTATCAACAGGGATAGAAATATCGGTTGAATAACGCAGAATTCTATAAAAGAGGCTGGCCGTCCACTTTTTGAATAAGGATTCACCATTACGCTTCACCCGTTTAGCATATACAACTTCATACCCCTTCTTCCATTCCGCAATCATGTCCAAGATCAGCTCAGGCGGGTCTTGCAAATCAGCATCAATAATGACAACTGCATCCCCAAGGGCATAGTCCATTCCGGCAGTAATAGCGATCTGATGTCCGAAGTTACGTGACAAATCGATCAGCTTCACACTCTCATCCCAGTAGCTATATTCCTCGATCATCTGGGCACAGTTGTCGGTGCTGCCGTCATTCACGAAGATCAGCTCATACACTTCCTCCGTCATTGCCATCACTTTTTTAATACGGCGATACGTTTCCTGAATGACTGCCTCTTCATTAAACATCGGTATAATAATGGAATAGCGCACGTTGATGCTCATGAGCAGCTCCTCCTTTAATTTGAATGCTGAAGCGTGCCTGCAAATGTATTAGCACGCTTCGTACTCTAAAACACTGAACTAGTTAACTGTAACTTTGTATAACGTTCCGCTGTTACCAGCATCGTTTCCTGCCCAATCCGCTGCTGGAACCTCTGTACCATTGTCGGTAATCCAGGTAGATAGCGTAGAGTTCCCTCCACGTCCACCCCCCATACCGCCGCTGCTCAGCAGGAAGTATTTCACCTTTCCACTCTCTACTAACGCCTCTAGGGTATCTGTGGTATATACTGTGTCCGAATTGGAAAACCCGTTCAGAATAACAACCGATGCCCCCTTATCGACGATATAAGGAGCTGCTGTGCCATAATCCAATACGGCAAACAGATAAGGCTCCCCAGTATTATTTTCCTCCAGATAGGACAACAGACTCTCATTCGCACTTGTGGCGCTATTACGTCCAAAGTTGCTAGAATTGCCGCCCATTCCTCCTCTGCCCTCTCTGCTGCCTGGTCCTGCTTCAGGGGTTTGACTGTTCAGGCCATAAGTAATTGGGGTAGCTGCCCAGTAGAGCGGGCCAATTAACAATACTAGTACAGCAACAATACTTGCCGAGAAAACAAATGGCTTCTGCTTGCCTTTAAGAACGACCAGCACCAGAGAAACAACTATACCGGCAGCCAGAATACCAATCGACCAGCCACTGCCAATCGTATCGTCATAAGGATGAATAATGTACCACTGAAAAGCTGCTGTAACCAGCGTTGCAACTGGCAATAGCCATGACAGCCAACCAGAGTGCTCGCGATACAGACTCCAGAGCTTTGACCAGCCTGCACCGACCAGCGCGGCTATCGGCGGAGCCATCATCACCAGATAATATTGATGGAAGAATCCCGCAATACTGAAGAATCCCATCACCGGCACCAGCCATGCTAACCAGAATAGAGCTTCTTTATGCCCTTGCGTAAAGTTCCTTCTCCGCAGATTAGCGAATAATCCAATACAACCAAACAATACAAAAGGCAGCAGCCAGCTTGCCTGACCTGACAGCTCTGATTGGAACAGGCGCAGTGGACCTGCGGTTCCAGTATTGAACATTCCTCCACCGCCGCCATTCATGCCGCCGCGTTGTCCTTGGCCCCCACCTTCACCACCAAATTGCCGGTTTTGATTATCTGTTCCACCGCCGGGTGGTTGCCCTGGAGAACCTCCATCATCGGCGCCATTTTGACTGTCTGAGGTTGAATTTATACCTTGCCGACCCGAAAATGCTCCACGTCCGCTATCCGTACCATTTTCAGCATCTGCCCCGTTCATAGCGGGTCTTTCACCGTTCATAGCTGGCATCTCGCCATTCATGTTCGGCATCTCACCACCATTCATTGAAGGCATTCCACCTCCGCCACCACCTGTCCCCCGATCACCCGTCAATCGGGCGACACCATTATAACCAAAGGCAAGATTGAGCACGGAGTTAGTTCCGCTGCTGCCGATATAAGGTCGTTTACTAGCGGGAATTGAATCCACTATCACTGCCCAGGATAACGAGACCACGAGTAATATAGCTGTCGAGGCCGCTAATACTCCAGTTTTTCGCTTCCAGTTCACTTTCGCAGCCAAGACATAAAAGAGATAAAAAGCCGGCAATACCATATAAGCCTGCAACATCTTCTCATTAAACCCAACACCGATTAAAGCGAATGCGGCAAGGAGACTGCCCAGCTTATTACTCTTCGTTCCTTTAAATAAAAACCAAACCGCCAACAGTAACGTGAATACTAACAAAGCATCAATGTTATTCGTCCGGCTAACAGCCGCCGCTACTGGAGTTGTTGCCATGGCCAGCGCTGCTAAACGAGCTGCTGCTTTACCAAAGGTAGGTTTTACCAGAAGGTATACGAGCAACACGGAGCCCACGCCCCCAAGCGCCTGAGGTAAAATTACACTCCAGCCATGCAGCCCGAAAATGAGTGCGCTAAGAGTCTGAATCCAAAAGGTGACCGGTGGTTTATCCACCGTGACTGAACCTGCAGAGTCGAGTGAAGCGAAGAAGAAATTATGAAAGTTTTGCAGCATACTTCCCACGGCAGTGGTGTAGTATGTATTCACATAGTGGTCATTCCAAACTCCATAACCGTACAAAAAAGCAGCGAGTATTAAAATGAGCCACAGTATAAGATCCGAGCTTATTTTTCTAGCAAAACTCATCTCCATTTCACTCCTATCCCTTGATCATTCTATATGCCGGCAGTTCTGTAACTCCGGCCCAAGCTTTCCGTAGGTGTATTATTTCATCCATACCTTAACTCTCAATGAGTGCAAGCTGAATGTTTGCTGAATAAATGAGGCTGCCGGCACGCAAAAAAGACCCCACAATGTGGAGCCTTTCGGTACCCTGTTCAATCCAAACTTGTTATTCCATCTTGCCTATGGCAACAAGCTTATTCACCGTGTTCCAGTTGCGTGCGGTAATGGGCATCCCGAGTATTTTGTCAAAAGGGACTTTAAAAAGCGATGATTGGCTCACACTGACCTCATATAATATATACATCTCTCTGCCGACAAAACGCACTTTATCCGGTCCATTCTCATAAGTGCACAGTTTATCCAATGCTTCCCCTGAAGGCTCGGCTGGTAAAAAAGTAACATACCATCTTTTGAATTCCTCTGGCTCGGACAGCTGAAAGGGATCGTTAGCGATCACATTCTCCATTTCTGCTAAAGTACGGATAATAACAGAGACCTCGAATCCAAAAACCTCATGAATCTGACGTTCAATGACTCCTCTAAGCAGGCTTACCGAACCTTCATCACTCTCAAAAACGACATTTCCACTCTGAATATACGTTCGTACATTTGCAAATCCAAGAGACTGAAACATCGCCTTCAGGTCCAACATTTTAATAATTTTGTTCCCGCCGACGTTAATTCCACGCAGCAGCGCTATATAGGTAGTCATAGAATACGCCTCCGTTTTTGTGCCATGATCAGCTTACCTCTGCGGCTAAGGTGTGTAGACGTTTACGAACTTCTTTTACCAGCAGCTCCTTCTCTGGAGGCGAAAGCCCCTCCACCAGACGTGCGGCAGCGATCGGCAAAATCCAGCGGTCTACGTCCTCATAAGTGTGTCCTGATAATCTGAGATACTCTTGAATGTATCCCTTAGTTAATCTTTTTCTTATAAAACCTAACATTAATTTGGAGAAGGCCGAAGCTCCCGGAGGCATAGCTCCCAAACTGAACATCACTACGGAACGCGCAGCATCTCCAGCAGGTTCTCCCACTACACCCGTCATCCAGTCGATCACCCAGAGCTGTTCATCCATAAGCACATTGTCGGGATGAAAATCCCCATGACATAAACGAGTGCCTTCCGGCAGCTTCTCCAGATACTTCAAAATGACGGATTTTTCCTCTTCGCTCAGCATAGGGGCAACCATGATCTGACTTTTCAGCATATCCTTTTGCTGGCCGATTTCCTCTGTAGTTTCAAGCTTATGTAAATCACAATGAAGCCCCGCCATCAGCCTGGCATATTGGGTAACTTTCCAAGGCTTCTCACCCATCACCTTTAGTAAAGAGGGACCCTGAATTTGTTGAAAAACGATACCTTGTCGATTCTGTTCAGAAATAAGCTCAAAAGGCTGGGGGGTCCGAACACCCCGCGCATGTACAAACTGGCTGATTTTATATTCCCGGCTGACGTGTTGCTCTGCTATATCCTCCCGGTACAATTTAAGAATCCTCTGATCGTCATGCTGCCAGATCTCCGCTGTTCTGCCTTCCCCAACAAGCTTGGCCTTCATTCGGTATCCTCCATTTAGTCCAGATTAATGCGGGTAAAATGCTCAACTACCGGAAATGGGTCGTAGTAATGGTGAAGGAGTGCTTTCCATTCCTGATATTGGCTGGATTCTCTAAATCCAACAGTGTGGTCTTCAAGCGTTCTCCACTTCACCAGCAACAGATACTTATGATCATCCTCCAAGCAATGTTGTAATTCATGGCCCATATAACCTTCTATCGAGGAGATTAAGCTTGATGCCTCCTTGAAGCTTTGCTCAAATTCAGTAGTCAAACCAGGCTTCACTTGCAGCATCGCAGCTTCCAAAATCACACTCATCATCTCCTAAAGTTATTAATTTAAAGCATCCCGGAAAAATTCATGATAGAAATTAATGATGACCAGCAGTATTGCTAGTGACTCGTTGACACTGCCTACCTCCAGCGAATGATTGGCATCATCGATTCTATACACCTTCAAATGATTCAGCCCACTAATTTCACCCGAATGCTCTTCACCAAATAAGGGGTCACTGCCACCATAAATTACAGTCCCCCGACTCCGCTGAATCAGCGGCACCGCCTCAGGCAACGGGGTGATATATAGATGAGACGTCTTCTTCTGTATTTCTAGCTCTTCAGCTATTCTACCTGCAATAACAGCTCCCATGCTTTTACTTATAAAAAGAAACCTCTTATAATCCGGCAGAGAAGCAATCACGGCTTTACATTCCTCAATGATAATACTCATTTCTTCACGCTTGAAATCCACCCTAGCACTCTGGTAACCATATTCTAAAAGCAGAACATCACAATTATGCTCCCGGGCAGCTTTAGCCGCATAATCCAGCAGAGAGCGATCAACTGAATAATTTTTACCCGGAAAAATAACAGCCAGCGCTTTGGACCCTTGGGTGATATATTTATGTTTAACCTCTCTACCCCAATAAGAGGACATAATGATATTGCTAACGTTCATACATGTTTCCCCTCTTCTACTCCTTAAACGGATTTAAAATGTTTAAAGAAATCTATCGTTTCTTGCAAATCTGCCTCATCTTTATAGATACTCATTACTCGCCCAATTTCAAGCGCAAAATCTACATATCCATTCGGCTTAGCGGTAATGATTGTTCCATCGACAACGACGTTAGATACGCCGGATTCATTGTCCACATAAACCTTACCATCCAGTACTCCGGCTGCCTTAAGAATGGATACCCCACCGCAAATGCCCGCGATGACTTTGCCTGCTCCATTCAGGCTTCTGATTAAATCTAATAGAGCCTCCTGCCCTATTAAATTATCTGTTTCCCCACCAGGGATAATCAATAAATCTATGGTGCTAACGTCCACATTTTCAACCAATACGGATGGATTCACAGAAAAACCCTCGCAGGAGATTAACGCCTTATCTTCCAAACCTAAGGTATAAACCTCACCCTTTGTTTTCATAAAATAAGCTGCCAATGTAACCTCAAACTGCACAAAGCTATCATATATAAGAATATATGTATTCAATGATAGATCAGCTCCCCTGTTCTCAAAAAAAGTAATCTCTATTCTATGTATCTATCATTATAGCATCATCGCCCTCTCCTGAAACTTACGGACTCAGAGGACGCTAATCAATAACAACTATGCGCTCCGCTAAGATTCCGAATGTGGGATTTTACCTAATTACTCATAACAAAAAGGACACAAGCACCCCAACAGCCACCTTTTATGGCTCACGAGACACCTGTATCCTCCTATTTAGAGCTATTGCTGCGACTGCGGCGCTATCTGTTTATTTTTACCTCGGCTCACAACAATTTCAGCGCAAATCCATAATATCAACGGAATAATCACCTGGAAAGGAAGCGCATATATTGGATAAATAGTATAGGCAAAATGCTGCATCTCCATAATATCCTTAAAGATAAATTGTGAGAAATAAACCATAATCAATCCCAGCTGAAGCACAACGGATCGGTAGCTCTTCAGTTTGAACAACTTAGCGACTCCAACACTAGCCACATATAAACATAAGCTGGCCTTTATGAATATCGTGATTACAAATCCAAGTGCTGATGATGCCTCCATTCGGGTCAAAAAATCCCCTATATTAATCCGACTAACCGCAACATACGAGGGGAAGTATAAGCTTTGAACAATATCAGGATTGAGAATCAGCAAATTCCGCAGAGAAACGAGCAAAATCACCACACCAGAAATCAGCAATCCGCTTAGCAGAATCTTTTTGGCTGAGTCTTTTGCCGGCAAATGACTAAATACGCCCATAAAAAGAACAATTTCAGCAAAAGGAAAAGTAAATGATCCAATTGTATCTGCAAATATCGGTGACCATCCACTGTCAAGAAAAGGCTTCAAATAGTGATACTTAAGCTTGGGAATGGCTAAGATTTCAATAAACAGAATCTCCGCTAAAAGAAGCAATAGAAATAGCTTAGCACATCTCCCAATCACCTCAATCCCTGCCTTAACCACCCAAATACATAACAGACCCACGCATAACATAGGTGCAATCATAGGCGTCTCTGTCAAGGCAACCGTTTTACTAAACTCCCCAAAATTCCGTAGAACAAGTGCCCCCATATGCAGTGCATACCATATATATAGACAGGACACTACTCTCCCAAAGATAGATCCAAATACGATGATCAATATATCAAATAGATTCTTACCCGGAAAAAGCACATGAAATCTGGCGTACATAAACAGCAGGGGAACCGTTAATGATATGGCTAAAAGTAGAGCAATCCAGCTACTGTTGCCCGATTTTCCCGGCAGTCCCATGAATAGTGAAGTTCCAATAATAAATAGAACAACAATACTTATAGAATGCCCTGTGGGTATGATCTCTTTTTTCATGCTTAAATCTCCTCTTGGGCTTGTAACTAGAATAACTTGCTGATCCAACTCACAATTAAAGGTGAAGGACTAGGAAGCTGCCATTTCATGGCCAATGCAAAAGCTATACAGAAAGAAAGCAGACATAGTGTAGTACACACATAAAAATCCCGTTTCATCCCTTGCTTTAACAGTCCGTAAGGATCTATCAATACAACAAAAAAGTATATCATCACAACGATAACAGCCAATTTAATCACCTATTCTTGATGGATCTGTATAGACCTTGAGTTCTGAGCACTGCTCTCAATAATAACTGTTGAATTTACAACCACATCTAGACTAGAGAATTCTCGTTCCCAATCTTTATCGAGCTTGGTCCAGGTCTTAGGCATATTCTCAAAGATAATCTCTCCGAATCCAAAAATATCGGAATGATATTCCTGCTGCACCTTTTTAATTACAGAGAGAGTATTCTCCTGTAATTCCTTAGCGGCACGCTTCTCTATAACATTTTTACTATTCAGACTAGTGAATCCTTCAGTAGTCATTACCTCATCAAGCCCGGTATGCGTGACCATATTTACCTGTAATTGGAGTTTACCGTTTATCCAAACAGGCTTTACTTTTGTTTTATTAGAAAAGATCTCAAGTGTGAAGTCGGGGGCTCCCTTTTCGTTATTCACGGTTAACACCCCACCCTTTATCTTATCTTTAATAAACAACATGAATTTGGTCTCTTCACCACTCAGCTTGCCTATCATTTTATCCATTCTGAAGATAGCTGTACCGCTGACGCGCGGATTTTTCTGGCCATTTTTCTCGTGAATATAAATAAGCGGAGCTATAGCACAATCCCCGGGCGTCTCCAGCTTTTCAATGAAGTCCCAAATCTCCACAACCGGGGCCGTACTTACATTTTGTTCAATTGCCATCTGCTGAGCAAGACCATAAGACATAATAGTTTCTGTTGAGCTATTTAAATTAATTACTTCCTGAGCCGTCTTATCTTTAGAAACAAACACGTATACATCTGATCGAGTTTCTGTATCTCTGTTATACCAATCAATCACTTTTACAACCCCTTCCTTGGCTACTTCCTCACTAATAATGATCGCCTTGGAATGGCTCCAAAATAATTTTTTTCCCGTAATTGAAATCATACCTCGCACAATTTCAAATAACGTTTTACCTGAAAGACTGACCATCTTATAACCCGCTTGACTGGATTTCATCCCCTCTTTCGTATCCACGATTTCAACCGTTGCTAACAGCTTTCCGTCAGAATCTTTATCGATGCCAATGCCTGCTACAACCGCCCTATCTTCAATTTCGGCGTAATCCCAACAGCCCAAGATACTAACCAGAAGTAATAGCGATATACAAGCTAGCAACCCTTTTTTAATTTTATTCATGACCGATTCCTTACTTTATTTGCCGCTTTTCTCTTTCGGTTACGTGCTCCAATCATCGCCGGACGTAAATACATGTGCCACCACGGCGCCCTTATAGCTGTATCCTTAATATCCTGCGGGCGAATAGAACCTACTCCAAGCATGTATTGAACTCCAAAGGAACGTAAACTCATCAAATGAATAACTAAACCGATCACACCTAAGAAATACCCGTATAACCCCAGAAAGAAGGTAGCCAATAGTAAAAGCGATCTTACCACGATTAGAGGACCCGTCAGTGTAGGGTTAAGCAAAGCCATAATTCCTGTTAAACCCACTACAATAATCATAGGTGCGCTAACTATTCTTGCTTCCACAGCCGCCTGACCCAACACAAGCGCACCTACGATGCTAATCGCCTGACCAATGTAGGTCGGTATTCGTTCTCCTGCCTCTCGCAGAATTTCAAAAATCGTTAGCATGAACAAAACCTCGACCACAGTCGGAAAAGGAACGGCTACTCTCGACGTTGAAATACTAAGTAACAACATGGTAGGAATCATTTCCTGACTATAGGTAACTAAAGCTACGTACAAAGCAGGAATACTAATAGACAAAAAAGCTCCAAGCACCCTTATCATTCGGTTAAACGAACCAAAGTAATAGTTAATATAATAATCAGCACTGGCCTGAAAATTCTCCACAAACAAATAGGGCACTGTCATTGCATAAGGGCTGCCTTCCATTAATAAGGCAACTCTCCCCTCCATAATTTTGCTTACTACAGAATCAGGACGTTCTGTGCTTCCCGTCATTTCAAAGGGTGAAAAAGGTTCATCTCGAATAAGCTCCGAAAGAATAGATGTATCCAAAACAACATCTATGTCCACCTGCTGAATTCGGTTCTGCAGCTCTTTAACAACATCCGGTGAGGCCAAACCTTCAATATAACAAATACAAGTTTCTGTTTTGGAGCGGACCCCGATCTGGCCATAAATCAACTTTAAGTCCGGACTTTGCACTCTTCGGCGAATGAGAGTCAAGTTTACAAGCAGTGACTCTGTAAAACCTTCTCGTGGACCCTTGACGCTTTTTTCCGTCACAGGCTCTGCGATAGCCTTAGTTTCCCACCCCTGTGCACTAATGTTTAGCGCACCCGCAAAACCATCCATCAGAAATAATGTTTTTCCAGCTACGACCGCGCTAACCATCTCATCCAAACTCGTAGAGCAGACTACATCGCTAATATTAATAACCATCGTCCGGATTTTCTCCATCAGTTCAGCTCTATTCCCACTATCCATTTCCGTAAAATCAAATTTCATTAGGGGCTTGATCACCCCATACTGAATCATTTCCCTGTCAACCATCCCGTCAACATAAACTAATCCGCAGCGGATGCCGTCACTATGAATATTATTTAGCACTCTTATCCTAAGCGTTCCATCATTATTAAAGATTTGCCGAAACAGACTCAACATATCATCCAGTAACGTACTTAGAGTCTGCTCAGACTTATCGTTATTTTGAGAGTTGTTACTGATCTCCTGTGCTGATTGTTTCTCCACAGTAGTCACTCCTGTCACAATAGGTTTCCTAGAAATTATCCCCTGCATCTCCCCCTTTTATCCTCCAAAATTATGCTAAAAAGGGATCAACAAGAAAGAAGCAGGTATACTCCATATACTGGATTCTTTTCGGTCTCCGAAACCTAATCATCCCTTGAGCTCATGCGAATAACGACTCTTGAGTCCGTTAGCATTGAATCACACTCATCCTTTGGGGCTTGCTGACCTAGCACGATAAACCGCATACATCCTCAGGTGTTTACGGATTCAGCCACGATAACACCTTATACATCCTCAGGCGTTTACGGATCTAGGGCGATAACAACGAGTACATCCACTGGCGCTTAAGGACTCAGAAGGCGTTATTTGCTCAATTATCGCCTTTTGGGCACAGTTTCGGACTCCAGTGCAGCTATTGAAGCTAGAATAAAAAGTGGACAGTAGTTAACAGACTGGCGATAATGAGTCCACGGAGGTGTGTTCACATGGGAGAACATCGACAACGGTATAACGAAGAATTTAAAAAACAGACAGTGCAGTTCATTCAAGAGCAAACAAAGACAGTGGGCGACTTGGCGGAAGAGCTCAACATCCCAAAAAGTACCCTGCATCAATGGATGAGCCAGTATCGAGAACTAAAGAATGAACCGGCGGCTAGCATGGATCGAGTACGGGAACTCGAGGCACAGTTGAAAGAAATGAGCCGTCAACTTCAAGAAAAAGATAACAAGATTGCCGATGTGGAAGAGGAATTAGCGATCGTAAAAAAAGCAGTGCACATCTTCAGCAAACCAAGGAACTGAGATTCCAGTTTATTGAAAAACATCGCTCCGAGTTTCTCTTGGAGAAGATGTGCATGACCCTACATGTGTCACGGAGCGGGTACTACAAGTGGCGGACAGAAAAAACCAGTACGCATATGCTTCGTAAGGCTGCGATAATGAAGCGAATTCAGTATCATTTTGCAGACCATCAAAAGCGGTATGGGAGTCCGAAGATCACCCGCCTGTTACATCAAGAAGGTTATACCGTTACCGAACGCACGGTGAGTGTGTACATGCGACATATGAAGCTTCGCTCCATTGTCTCCAAAACGTATCGCGTACAGACCACCGACTCCAATCATGACCATCCGATTGCCCCGAATACGCTGAACCAGCAATTTAAAATACTCAAACCCAATTCAGTATGGGTTACCGACATTACGTACATTCCTTGCCGGGGAGGGCGCTTGTACCTGGCAAGTGTGATGGACCTTTGCACGCGCGAAATCGTGGGGTGGCGCTTGGAGAACCATATGGAAACTAGCTTGATTTCGGGCGCTTTACAAGATGCTTACGAAGCTAAACAACCGGAAAAGGGTCTATTACATCACTCCGATAGAGGTTCTCAATATACTTCTCATGAATACACGAAGCAGTTGAAAGCGTATGGCATGGAGTCCAGCATGAGCCGCAGAGGTAACTGTTATGATAACGCCTGTATCGAGTCGTGGCACAGCATTTTGAAAAAGGAGCTCATTTATTGTAATCCGCGATTCAAAACTAAGGAGCAAGCCTACCAGACACTTTTTCAATATATTGAGTTTTACTATAACCGCAAGCGAATGCATGGCGCGCTGGGGTATCTTTCTCCAGTTCGTTTTGCTGAGCAATTGACTAGAATGTCTGTTGCGTGACTGTCCACTTTCTTGACAGAGGTCCATATTTCATCCAAAGTGGCCCAAATTGGGCGCTTTTCATGCCAATAGCGACTATGGGGTCCGATAGCACGCCAAAAGTCGATAAATGCAACGTTTAGGGGCTACTGGGTCCTTTACCGCCGCATCCCACTCATCTCTGGGGACTTACGGACCTAACACAATAACACCCAACACACATCAGGCGCTTTCGGACTCGGCCGCGATAACACCGAATGCATCCTCAAGCGCTTGCGGATCTAGGACGATAACACCGAATGCATCCTCAAGCGCTTGCGGATCTAGGACGATAACACCGAATGCATCCTCAGGCGCTTGCGATCTAGGACGATAACACCGAATGCATCCTCAGGCGCTTGCGGACTCAGGAGACGTTATTGGCATATTTATCGCCTTTTGGGCACAGTTTCGGACTCCAGCGCAGCTATTTCATCAAAAGTGGTTCAAATTGGGCGGTTTTCATGCCAATAGTGACTATAGGGTCCGATAGCACGCCAAAAGTCGATAAATGCAACGTTTAGGGGCTACTGGGTCCGTTGCCGCCGAATCACACTCATCCTTTGGGGCTTACTGACCTCGCACAACAACACCCAACACATCATCAGGCGCATACGGACTCAGGAGGCGTTATTTTCTCATTTATCGCCTTTTGGGCACAGTTTCGGACTCCAGTGCAGCTATTTCATCAAAAGTAGCTCAAATCGGGCGTTTTTTATACCAAAAGCGACTATGGGGTCCGATAGCACGCCAAAAGTCGATAAATGCAACGTTTAGGGGCTACTGGGTCCGTTACCGCCGAATCACACTCATCCCTTGGGGCTTACGCACCTAGGCACGATAACATCGAATACATCCTCAGGCACTTTCGGCTCAGCCACGATAACACCCAGTGCATCCTCAGGCGCTTACGGACTCGGCCATGATAACACCCAACACATCATCAGGCGCATACGGACTCAGGAGGCGTTATTTTCTCATTTATCGCCTTTTGCGCACAGTTTCGGACTCCAGTGCAGCTATCTCATCAAAAGCGGCTCAAACCGGGCGTTTTTTATACCAATAGCGACTATGGGGTCCGATAGCACGCCAAAAGTCGATAAATGCAACGTTTAGGGGCTACTGGGTCCGTTGCCGCCGAATCACACTCATCCTTTGGGGCTTACTGACCTCGCACAATAACACCCAACACATCATCAGGCGCATACGGACTCAGGAGGCGTTATTTTCTCATTTATCGCCTTTTGGGCACAGTTTCGGACTCCAGTGCAGCTATCTCATCAAAAGCGGCTCAAACCGGGCGTTTTTCATGCCAATAGTGACTATGGGGTCCGATAGCACGCCAAAAGTCGATAAATGCTGCGTTTAGGGGCTACTGGGTCCGTTAGCGATCTCTTGCGTGCAAATTACATACCATGAAGCAACGTTTGTTTTAAGAGCGTGGTGGATACGAGCATGAGATTAGGTTTGGGGTTGGCAGCTCCGAGATAGCAACTTGATCTAGGTGCTTGGCACTGGCAGCTCCGAGATAGCAACTTTGATCTAGGTGCTTGGCACTGGCAGCTCCGAGATAGCAACTCTATCTACCCTTCTGGGTTGGCATCTTGTTCTAGTAGTTTGGCACTGGCACCTTTAAGCTAGCAGCTTTGAATTAATAAAGCTGGCGTTCGGGGCATACGGTCAGCAGCAAAAAGACACAGGTGCCCCAGCAGTCATGATCATGACTACGGGACACCTGCGTCTTTTTTATATCTTGTATTGCTGCATGATTATTGAAGCTGCTCAAACAGGCGGAAGATCACGGTCGCTGCTTGCGCTCTTGTAGCCTTGCCGTTTGGTCCAAATTGGTTGGATGTCATACCGTTAATAATTCCACTAATACGCATCGCTTCTACAGCTTTGGCTGCATCCGCAGACAACTGGTTCACATCAGAGAATGCTTCACCAGAAGCCTTTGTTCCGTCGGTCAATGGGATATTAATCGTCTGAGCCAAACGATAAATCATGACCGCCATTTCCTGACGAGTAATCTCCTCGCTTGCACCAAAGTTGCCATCCGCTTTGCCTTTAACAATACCGAGCTTTTGAGCGCTCGCAATCGGACTGGCATACCATGCCCCATCCTTAACGTCTGTAAATGTGCTTACAGCCGTCTCATCTAGTAAATCAAAAGCGTTCATCAATATTTTGATGAACTCTGCACGGGTCACATTTCCACTTGGATTAAAGTGTTCAGCATCCATCCCTTGGATTGCGCCTCGTGCTGCGAGTGCTTCAATACTGTTTACCGCCCAATTAGCTGTAGCGGTATCTTTGAATGAAACATTCGAGTGAACCACTACATAACTGCCAAGCAGTTGCAAATTTAACTCAAGCATCTGTGTCCCTGTATTAAATCTTCCGTTCTTAACGATCTCTAGTTGCTGATTACTGTTCAAGTAATAAACCACTACTTTATGTGCTTTCTCACCAGACTTCAGCGTATAAGGAAGTGCCAGCTTGATCCCCGATGTCTTCAGTACATCGCCTGGAATAATCACACCATCTACGCTAAGACTGATGTCTTTAATTGTACCTGCATTCAACTGACTGCTTACCGAAAGTGGCAATCCGGATATATCTCCAGTGCCCACAATAAGCTTAAGTTTGCCGTTCTTAGCATCTTTGTAAGTCTTCAGGAAATTTTCCGGCAGCATTATGCTTGCTGTTCCTATATCAATCTTGAGGGATTTAACATTCCCCGCTGCTGCCAGTGACTGCAGTGGCAGCTCAACTACAATTTGTTTCGCGTTTCCGGTAGGATTCACGACAATGGACAGAATACCATCCTTTGCATCCTTTGCTGCCTTTTCAACATCTGCGGCAGCCAGTTCAGCCAATGCATTTCCATCTGCTCCGATGACCGTCTGGACAACGATTTTACCATTGCTTACAGCAGGGGCAGCTGTCGCAGACGCGCTAGGCGACGGTTTTGCCGTGGCTACCGGCACATAAGTACCCGGTGCATCTGTTGGTTTCGGCGTTGCCGTTGGCGTTGGTGTCGTTGTCGGTGCAGGTGTTGATGTTGGCGTAGGTGTTGGCGTAGCTTCTGAAAGCAACTTCAGGCCCGCAACCGCCGCAGTAAGCTGACTTAATGCCTCATCAATGTCTGCCTGAGTGGCAGTTCCACTCTCCAGCAACATCACTGCACGTGCTACCTCTTTCTTAAGAGTATTCCAGCTCTCCTCTACATAAAGGCTCTTATCCAGAGCCTCTATTGCTCTAAGCTTCTCCTCCAAGGCTGCCGTTATGAGAGGTGGATTTACAGAAACTAATGTTAAGGTATACGTTCTGGTCGTTGTTTTATCCAGTGCCGTCACAATGACCTTGTAACCCGTTTGAATTTCTCCCGCAATAGTAATGCTATCGGGTTCATACACAGCGAAGGTAACCCCTACCGGAACAGTAAGTCCTTCCTTCAGCTCATCAAGTGTAGTCGTATCCGGTAAAATAATTTCTTTGGCTACCTGATCAATAGATCCGCCCGGAATTGTGATTCCGCTGATCGTTGCATCATGAGCTTCGACAGGCTGTAAGGCTTCAAAGGCATTTTTCAAATTGGAATATGCCACATTAATATCACCATCGGTAGCACCGTCATTTGCATAAGTGGCTTTAGCAGCCTCTAGTGCAATGCGTAGTGCATCCCATTGCTCAGGCGTTCCGGTATAATTCTCTTCATTTACCGAAGGATCTTCCGCTGTATCAATGGCTGCTTTAAGTTTAGATTTATCGTACCTCACACTGATGCGGCAACTGGCAGCAATATCGGTGCCCGCCACTTTACCAAATATAGTGAAGTCTGTAGCAATGGTGAGTTTGTTAAGGGGAATTTCCTCCCATACCACACTTGCCAAGCCTGTCGTTTTATCGGCGTAAGTTACCGTAACCTTAGCTGGAAGAGTAGGCACGACGTTAACTGTCGTACTCACCGCAATCTGTTCAATGCTTACAATCGCACCATGGTCGCCGGGAGCAGGAACTTCTCCTTCTGGCTTAGACGAAATTGCCCGCCATTCCTTAACGCCTGTCCAAATACTAGTGGACTGCTTATTAAGAATCAAACGGAGTTTATCCGTCTTCACCTCGTCAAAGGTTACCTCGTTAAATGCATTTCTTGCTTTGCCTTTCTCGCTCAGGCCCGTTACCGGTAAGTATTTTCCGGCATCCTTATCCCAATATTCGAAGCTGTAATCTCCCGGTACCTGTACACCGCCTTCATCATCATAGAAGTACACGGAGCTGCCTGACAAAGTCACGGGCTCTTTCCAGGTCAGTTGTAGCCAGTGGCTTTCACCGGGACCGCCCCAGTTCCCATACTGAGTTTCTGCTTCGCTATTGTAAATACTTGCTGAAGTATAAGGGATATAACCATCATTAATGCCATATACAGACTCCCATGCCGAAGTGTAAGAGGCACTAGGGTTAGCCAAAAGGGCAGCATTTCTGTATCTAAGGTTCTCCACCGCCATCCGCATTTGATCCGTTGCCACTTTGATCTCTTCCAGTGTATATTCTCCCTGAGCCAGCAATGCCTTGGCAGCAGTCAGTGTAGCTTGCAGCTCTTGCCATGTTGCCGCAGTAAAATCATCCTTGTTCCGGACAAGTCTGCCGGAATCCCGATCCGCAAACTTAGCGATCATCTCTGTCAGTTCTGCAGTAGCTACAAATACGGTGACTGGAACCTTCACGACAGTTTCAAGTTCCCCATCGCTGACAGTCAGGCGGTATTCATATTCACCAGTCGCCTTAAAGGTTGCTTGCAGCATGGCCTTATCAAGCCCTGTCTCCTCTACTTCTCCTTCACCTGAAATCTTCTCCCAGGTATAAGTCAGCTTGCCACTTGGCAATCCATCATCAACGATTTGTGGCATAATCGTCAGAGGCACATTTTGCTCAACCTTCAATGGTGTTTCTAGATAAACCTTTGGTGCCTGATTGGCAGCCGCCTTAACCTCCAGATTATTGTTGTAGATCTGAATCTCCTTTATGGCGGTCGCAAGTTCCAGCGAATGCGTCACATGAATGCGAATCGCTGCAGTGTTAACCTTTTGGAACTCTACATTGTTATAGTTGGAAGCAATATACTCCGGATAGCGGAATTGCCCCTCCACTGGTTTCCAGCTTCCATCAGCATCCTGATATTCGACACCGAATGTCTGTGGTGTACCATAACCGTTCAGAAGCCGGTCATTATAGAAATAGACTTTTACATTGTCCACAGCCTGGACTCCATCAAATTTGAACGTAACCGTATCGACGGAATTCGGCGAACCTCCGAATAAAGCTGTGTTTGACGTATGATTAATCGATGCGATTGTTGAATTGTCCGCCAGGTTGCGGATGTTCGAACCGCTCTTGATATAAGTCGATTCAACAGTAGTGCCTGAAGCAACAGCCAGATTCATACCGTCATTAACAATATCTACGCCTGCTTTATTAAACATATCGACAGTCTTCTCATTGCTAGCTAGGGATGTTTGATCTGCCGCAGCAAGTGTCGTAGCACTGCCTTTTTCATATAACACCTGTGTCTTCGAGTTGTCGCCAACAGCCCCAGTTACATCACCTGAAGGTTTTTCCACCTTACCAGTAGCTGTATCATAAATCAGATGGGACATTTCGTTAGTTGTCATTACGAGTTCATCATTAATGAAGAGCGAATAACCTGCTGGAATACCTTGATAATGAGGATTGTCACTGTATTTAGCAGGATCCTGCCATACGATAGATAAGTTAGCATCATGATAACGCACGTTATCTACAGCAAAATAGTCATAATCGACATTAATCGGCCATAGCTCGATCTTGTCATCTGTCCGTGGCTGAATACCCGCCATATCTTCAACCACAGTGTAATTCATCATGCCAAGCGTATCGTGGTGAATCCATGCCCGTACCATATCTCCACTAGGGTTAGGAGGATTGTCTTTTGTCCATGGCGTGCCGAAGAAGTAATCCTCCAGCCAGAAAAATTCATTAGAGTCCAGGTGGTCCGTATTGCCCGGCTCCACTGTATGCAACCAAGCGCCCCAATCAAACAGTGTTTTGTAAACGTCACTGTTGATGTTATCTATAGGATAATAGCGCAGAGAGGCACGAACGGTATTAATATAGTTGCCGAAGTTACACCATGCGAACTGGTCTGTACCGAAGGCATCCGTCTTGCCATTCTTGAAATCTTCCACCCGCTTCATAATGCTGTTCTGATCCGCTGTAAAGAAGGGAAAGATCGGATAATAATTCGGATCTGCGTAATCAGACAACTGGGATAAATATTTCGCCTCATATCCTTCTTCACCTTCAGTTGGTACTACACCAAAGTTAAAGACAAACATGTTATTATCCCGCCAAGGGTTGAAAACATCGGTACCGCCTACAACTTTTTTGTGCAAAAAGCTGCCTGTACCATTCGTATCTGCCACACCGTCACCATCAAAGTCAGCCTTGTCGTACCACATCTCATTCAGAATTGAATTCTTAATATTCTGCGCCACAGTGTTCATTTTAGCTGCACCCGCAGTATCCCCAAGCTGCTCGTACATCTTCGCTGTTGCCACTGCATTGGCGTAGGTAGTAGAAGAACCATCCAGCCGGGCATAGTTACCACTGCCATTCCAGTGCATGGATACGGTATCTCCGTCATTACCTGTAATCGGACCATGGTTATAATAAACAAGATTTGGATTAGTGCCTTTAAAATGTTCAAGTGTGCCGGTAACATCAGTGGCGGAAAAATCAGCGAACTTCTTCAGTATTTCCTGACCACCACCGTAAATCTTGTAAGCATCCCAGCCTACTTGCGACGTGTTCTGCATCATATCCCAAGTCCAGATGTTAGGACGTCCGGGATTATTTTTATAGTTCTTATTCTCGGAATATTCCCCTTGAGCCAGCCAGGTTCCATACAAGTAGGAAGGATCACGCAGCCATTTCAGATCCTGCATCGCCCAAGGTACACTGACCGTAATCCCGTTGTTGTAGCCGAGAACGCCCTCCATGTTCATCGGGAACTGCCAGTCATTGCCCGGAATGTTGGCATCCAGCAAATTAAAGCGGTTACACCACCAACGATAATAAAGTACCTTCTTCACATTCTCATCGGGAACATCGATATATGGAATGTTCTCTGCCCACCACTCGTTGTACTCCCGCACCTGTGCGGAGAAGGCTGTATCATTGCTGTCAGCAGCCTTAAAGCTCTCATAATGCAGCTTTGAGCCTGGTATTTCATCCGCGAGCCAACCCATGACTACCTTTTGGTCAACGGAGCCACCGGCGGGCACTGTAATCTCTTTAACCAGTTCATTTCCGGAAGGACTCATGCCGTTTCCGCTCAGGTGAACATCCACGTAGGACATTGCTTCAACTACCTTTTGCCCGGCTTTGCCTATCATTAGCGGAGCAGCCACTCTGTAACCCACCAGCTCATCACCCTCAGCCGCTGAGACGAAAGGTGATTTAACCTTCATCGTCAACGTTATATCGCTGGCTGTAGGATTCTTCAATTGAAGCAGCGTTACAGCACTGTTATAGCTGGAAATAAATTTCCGCTGGTTAATCTCCAGGCCTCCGCTTGTGTAGGTCTGATTCTCATGACTCGGGTAGTTCTTCCGCACATTTTTCTGTTCTGCCAAGTCTCCTGTAGAAAGGGTGATGTTATACATCGTGTCCTTGTTCAAAGTATCCGCGTAATGCACTGTTCCCACAAAACCCAGCTTGGTATTATCCTGAGTCTTCATGTACAAAGCGCTTCCCCGGCTGAATAGAGTATTGGCGCTAACTTCGTCGTTGACATCATCCGGAATGACACCTTCGTTAACTAGCAAGGCGTCAAGCCAAGGCAAATCGGAATTATCTTTTGCAAAAGCCTCAAAATCAAAAGCTTCAATTGCCTGCATCATTTCTCCGACGGTGACATCGCTGAAATTAACGCCTTCCTTAACAATAGAATTATCCTTCCACTTCGCCTGCCCGTAATCGTTGCCTACACCTTCATGATAGAAATCAGTCGTGTAGTTAGCCGATACGGGAACAATCCCTGCATTTAATACCACAGCCGCGCATAATGCCGCTACAGAAGCTCTTCTGGGCCATTTATGACTTGACATTTGGATGAATTCCTCCTTTTTATCCCTTGATTCCTGTTAATGTAATGCCCTCAACAAAATATTTGTTGCCGATCAAGAAAAATACTAGACAAGGAGCTGTAACGACGAGCGCCAGTGCCATGACCTGTTCATAGTTCGGAATGCGCATCCCGTTCACAATATACAAGCCCATAGGCAGCGTATAATCTGCTTCAGTCTTTAAATAAATCATGGTGTAGAAAAATTCATTCCAACAGTTGATAAAGCTGAACAACGCCACAACAATCATTGCGGGACGTATAAGCGGCAGCATGATGCGGGAGTAGATACGGAAATAACCCGCACCGTCAATCTTGGCAGCTTCACTGAGTTCTAGTGGAATCGTCATGAAAAATTGCCGGAGCAAAAAGACAAAATACGCGTTGCCGCCTGCACAGAAAAAGGCCGGAATAATAAGAGCAGGTTTGCCAGCTAGTCCCAAAGAAGTGTACAGAGAATATTGTGGCAGCAGGGTTACGGCACTAGGCAGCATCATCGTACTGATGACCAGCACGAACCACATCCCGCGCAGCGGAAAGTTCAGCTTAGCAAAGGCATACCCAGCAAAGCTTGTCGTCAGCACCGTCCCGATCACATAAGGAACTACAATCGAAACTGAATTCCAGAGCTGCCGCAGGAACTGAATACGTTCCAATCCAAGCCGAAAATTATCGACATTTAGTGACTCGGGGAAAAACACAGGCGGCCGCGCCAGTATTTCTGTATGGCTCACGAAGGCACCTCGCAGCAGCCAATAAAGCGGAAAAGCAAACACCACTGCGAGTATACAGGAGAGCAGAATCAGCCCGGTATTGATGGCTTTAGCTCTTTTCTTTTTTTTCTGGATACTTGTATAATTCATAATTGCGGTAGCCGCCATTATCTCGCCTTCTTTCTTTTGCCCATCGAATCGTCCCTTTTAAATGCGCCCTGGAAGTAGAACAGCACACCAGTAATGGCCATAGTGATTAGGAAGACGACCCATGCCTCAGCAGACGCCAAACCGCGCATCCCTACCTGAACAAATGAATGGTCATAGATCATAACGTTGATAAAATAAGTCATCCGATCGGGTGCACCATTTCTGGACAACACCACACTTTGCGTATAAATCTGGATAGAGGTCATCATGCACATAATCAATTGGAAAAAGAGGACAGGCTTGATCGTCGGATAGGTTACTTTGAGGAACTTGTGCCAAGCATTTCCCCCGTCCATCTCGATAGCTTCCAGCAATTCTCCCGGAACATCCTGCAGCGTAGCGATGAACACAACAATCGTCCCACCACAGGTCCACAAGCTCATGATAAACAATGTCTCAAAAATACGGATGGGATCTGTCAGGAAATCAACAGGGGCAATTCCTATCTGCAATAAAATCCAGTTAAGCAATCCACCCTTGGCTTGGTTCTGTAGAAGCATCTGCCACACAATTGTTGTCGCCAGCATCGGAACTACAGACGGCAGAAAGAATATAGCCCGCATCAAGTTTCTGCCGATAAATTTACGGTTCAATAAGAGTGCAACAATCAGACAAAAGGTGATTACAAGCGCCACGTTAATGAAGGCATAAATCAAGGTTACCGTTATGGATTTCTTGAATTCGGAGCTGGTATTGGTGAATATGTACCGGAAATTATCCAGTCCAATCCACTCCATAACTTGGCTTCCGCTCATAATCGTTATTTTATGAAAGCTGTAAAACAAACTGGCCAACATCGGATAAAGCGTCAATACCAAAAATCCAATAATGGCCGGTGCTGCAAACAAATATCCAGCCACCGCCTCTTTGGTGACACCTCTGGCATGCTTTTTAACATAGACCGCAGCCGTTTCGGTTTTGCTCTCTGGGTTCATAAGCAATAGCCCTCTTTTCAAATATAAGCTCTAATTAGGAAACCTTGCCGCTCTCGAACAACTGCTTGATCGCTGGCATGATCGCGTCATAGACTTCTTTAACACTTTTCTTACCTGCCAACGCCTGATCAATAGATTTCTCATATTCAGTATTCATCTTGAGGTAGGCAGGAACGTAATATGCAGGCCATTGTGCGATAGAGTCTTTCGTTGTGGAATAACTAAGGATAGTTTCTTTTGCGCTTTCAGGAAGATCGGAGGTCCACTTTTCAACCAAGGTAGGATCGGTATACCAATCTGCCTGGTTCGGCAACCACGCACCACTCTTCAGCAGCTCCAGACTGTTCTCAGGGTTGACCATGTAAGCATAGAATTTCTTGGCTTCCTCAATGTGCTTCGATGTATTGTACACAACAAGCGGAGCACCACAGTTCATCGTTACTGCCTTTTCCATCTTAGGCAGAACGCCAACGCCGATATCTTCATTACCTTTGATATTAGCTAGATCCCAAGATCCGCTGATTGCCATGGCATAACCACCACTCAAAGCGTCTACCGCAGAACCAATTCCAGAATTCCAAGTGTAATTGAAAGCGGATGCAACCTTGTCTTTGTTAACGAGATCAGCTAGCTTCTGGATGGCATCAACCGTTTTGGGAGAATCCCATTGAAACTCCTTTCCATCCGGGGAAACAATCCCGCCACCGTTGGCATAAGCTGCCCAGAAGTGGTGGAACTCCCGTCCCGCTGTCATACCAAGCCCGTAGTTCTCGGTCAGAGCAGCATCAAAGCCTTCATCTGCCGCTGTTTTTCCTTTAGTATCTGTCGTTAGCTTTTTCGCGTTTGTCACGAATGTATCCCAATCCCACGCATTTTCAACTTTGGAGGGTGGATATTCAAGACCTGCTGCATCAAATTTGGACTTGCTATAGTAAAGCAGCTCCAACTGGTTGGATAGGCCGACTCCAATCACTTTTTGCTCAGGTGAATGGATTGTAATCGCTGATAGTTTTTCAGGAATGCTTCCGTCCGCTAATAAATCGCTGATATCTTCGATAATTCCCATTTCATTGTACTTTTGGATATCGCCTTCACCCATATAACTGATATCTGGAAGTTCACCGGATTCGAGCCGGGTCTGAATAAATGTATCAAAGGAGCCATCTGCTGGAAGTACTTGTGCATTGATTTTCACTCCGGTGTCGGCTGTATATTTTTCTGCTGCCGCTTCTACCAGCTTTTTCTGTACATCATCACCCCAATACAATAATTCCAAGGTTACATCTTTATCAGGCGTAGTTTCCTTGTTGGCTGCTCCAGACCCTTCAGATGCCTTTGGAGCCGCGTTGTTGGAATTGCCCGAACAGCCTGCCAGTGCGGAAAAAACCATCATTGATGCTAAAGATAGAACTAGAGTACGTTTTCCAAACTTCATGTTTGTTGCCTCCCTTTTTTTCATATCTATTTATTTCAAGCCAAGCATTTAAAGCTTTAGCCTAAAATCATCATGGTTTGTCATTCTTAGCGATTACAGACAAGGGCTGAATATTCCTCCGCCTGCCAGTCTTACGCGAGGCTCTAGTATCCCCTCAGTTGTGCGATATTCGAGCTTATCCTCAAGCAGCACATATCTTGACGGATATGCAGCGTAACTTGTTACGATCCAGCCCTCCGAGTCTTCTTCAATATAACCGTTAATACAGCGCATCTTTCCGCGTGGATCCCTGTACAAATATGTGGTTGTCCCGAAGCCCATTAGATAGGCCACTAGCTCCTCCCCCATATCCCAATCATCTCCTGTCACACCCGAGAACAGCGAAGCAAACAAGGAATCACTTGCCCCCACAAATACGGATTGCCCAAAACGGTTTCGCGACAATTCTGGCATGTTCAGGTTAGGAGCTGCCACACTATATGTAGAGGCTGCCTCTCCAGGCAACAAACGGCGTGGAGTAGAGCGTACATTCCAATCGTAACAATTGAATACTGCCATCGTAGAACGGTAAGCGGCTTCCAAATATTCAGGGTCTTCAAGGAATTCATAGGCAACCCGGGATGCACCTGCTACCAATCCACCCCAAAGGGAATGAATCATATACGACAAAGCTTCCCACCAACGATCCGGATTCTGCACTCTGTAATCATTGCTGAATCCGATATTTGCCAGAATTAGTTGCCCATAACGCTGAGCCTCCTCTTTATTTCCAAGGTGACACAATGTTTCACAGGTAGGACCAAATCCTGCATTATCGTAAAAATGCTCCGTTATAGCTCCCTCATACTGCTGTATCCCTGTCTCCAGATTTCTGCCAAATTGCTCCCATAAGGTAAGTAGACGTTTATACTCTTCTGAAAGACCGCTCTGCTTCAGTGCCTCTAATAAATCAAGAATATAGAGCACAAATATACCATTTAGACGGCTCTCATCCTGTTCACGCTGCCCACTATGCCGATCAGGGTCTAGGCGAAGGCACATGATTTCGGCAGTCCATTGTAGATATTCTCTAGGAGAATGAATTTTAAGTAATGAACCATCCATTCGTGACAATAGATAAAAGACATGCCCAATATAATCCAGATCATAAATGCGGTAGAATTCTCCATACAAGGGACGCGGATGATTGAAATCTCCGCCTTCAAACCAATGCTCCTTCACATCCAATACTGCGGCAATCTCGGCCTTAGCTACTTGTTCGGGGACAGCCTTGGCCATGCTATTCTTCATCAGAAGAAAAGCAACCTTACCCAGCGATTCTCCCTGATTCGATAGCGGACGGAAGGCATATGGCCTCTCAGCCTCACCTGTCCCTCCAAAGTTGTTATTTACCAACCACTCGGCTCTCTTTTCCAGAATCAGGTCAATCGACTCCAGTACATTCCAGACCAGGATATCGGTCCGTCCATCTTCTAGCCCCAGCTCCAGCTTATGTTCTCCCGGCTCCAAACGCTGTAAAGATATAGTGTAGCTGCTGCCTGACTCCAACCGTACAGCTTCGTTCGTAATATTCTCCTGGCGGATCAGCTCCGTTGCCGTTGAAGTGCTATACAAACGCAGCTCACGTAGAGCCTGGCCCTGCGGCAGATCAACAACAGCTTCGAACCTTCCTCCCCGGGTTAATACAGGCGTATAGCTCCAGCGCGGATGTCCATAGGCCATACCCTGCCTATAGAAATCATCTCGATTCTGACAGGGATGGAATATGTATTCCCAGCTGGAGGTCTCTCCAGCGTCAAGATCCAGCGGACTGTAAGCGCCACCATATATCCAGTCGGCAGCTGCAGATTCGGTCATAGATGATCCGTCCTCCACCAACGATAGCCGATGATACAGCAGACCATCCAAAGAAGGGGAAACCTGCTCAAGAAAACGATTCTTATAACTACAATAAGTACCTACGGTTACTGTTCTGCCCTGAACACCATAAACACCCAGATGTGGTGCTTCGTTGCTCCGTCGAATGGCAGCAATTTTAGCGAAATCTCCACCAAGATGGGGGAATACTGCACAGGACTGACTCATATTGCGCTGCACATTTTCATCTCTGTACATGACATAAGCGAGCGAAAACCACACATGAAGTCCATTAATTCTTACAGACTGTGTTGAGCGGTTCATAGCTTCAATAGTCCATCTTAGTCGCTCATCTTCCAAAGAATATGTAAGTCTGATTGCAATCGGCGCACCTTCAAAATCCACAATTACACGATTTTTTCCTTCTGGCGTGATTTTGGGCAACAGATCAGTGCTTTTTATGATATTCCCGTCTAGCTCTATTGTCCATTCTCCGAATAGCTTATCTGTATCCGCATAACCTGCCTCTTTCAAATAAGACGGATCAACTACCCAATTCATTTCACTAGGGTCGCCCTGTAATATCAGAGACTGAAGTGCTCCGCGGTCGCTTAGCTCCATCCTGAAATTTTCGTTGCCTAGAATCGTCATTGCCTAGCACCTCTTCAATATTTTAAGTTAAACGTTTAGATTTATGAGAAAAAAGGAGCTGTGAAACTTATTTTTGTCTCACAGCATTTTTTAACGTAGCCACAGAATCACGTTCGATCAACCGGCACTCCGGCATGGTCAGTGAATCCATCTTCGTCCCCTTGATTAAATTGAACAACACCTCAATAGCTTGATAGCCCATCTCATGTAGCGGAAGTCCCATTGTTGTTATACGCGGGCGTAAGTAATCACTGAATTCACGATTATCAAAACCGACAACCGACAGATCATCCGGTATTTTAAACCCTTTTTCCTCTGCCGCCTGCAAAATACCTACAACCATTACATCATTCATGGAAAGAATCGCGGTTGGAGGCTCCGGCAAAGCGAGCAACTCGGAGGTAAGACGATACCCTGATTCCCTCTCCCAGTCTCCCATCTTAATTAACAGTGGATCGAACGGTAATTGATATTCAGTAACGGCCTTGTAATAACCGTTCAGTCTTAATCTGGAAGGGATTGAATCCATCAAACCACTGATTACAGCAATTCTGCTATGTCCTTGGTTAACCAAGTAGGACATGGCTTGGTAAGCAGCTTGCTCATCATTATACTGGATAGAGATATCGTCCTGTGTGTAAGAGTAGGTATACACAATAGGCTTACCTTCCGTATCGATTAAACCCGTTAAATCACGGGGATGAACACCGATATAAATAATCCCATCCACTTGATTACTGAGCAGTTCGGCAACCGCATTAGCGGCATACTTTCGATAGTCTTCCGTATTCGAGAAGTTACGGCCGATACGCTTGTCCAAACGAAGATTCACCAGTAAAATATGCAAATCATTACGATCTCCAAAATCATTAATTCCATCGATAATATCGGGGGTGTTAAATACCGTCACATCTTCTGCAATAACACCTATTGTATTCGTACGGTTGAGTTTGAGACTCTTCGCAATAGCATTCGGCTTATAATTCAACTCCTCAATGGCTGCAACAACTCGTTCCCTTGTATCGGAACGTACATTGCGGGTACCATTAAGCACATAGGAGACTGTAGCAATCGAAACATTAGCCTTTGCGGCTATGTCTTTAATGCTGGTTTTCCTCATTACACCTTCTCCTATCTTATTATGGGAACTCTTTTAATCACGTTGTTAAACGTTTAGATTATTTTTACAGTTAAAATATACCACGCGTATTTATTGCTTTGCAACCCCTTTTTTGCTATTCTCAAAAAATCCTCCTGTTCGTCCCCCGTTTCGTTTAGAATTGATTTATCTGTTGTTCATTGGATAAAAATAAGATATAGGAGCTTGAGCTTACTATGACACCATTTACTGAGAGAGTTATTCATATCATACAGTCTATACCAGAAGGTAAAGTGATGACTTACGGAGGAGTTGCCCGCGCGGCAGGCAGCCCAAGAGGAGCGAGGCAGGTCGTTCGCATCCTTCATTCCATGAGCAAAAAATATAAGCTGCCCTGGCATCGGGTCATTAATGCTAAGGGAATGATCGCACTAACTGAGGATGAGTCTAACTCCCTCCAGAGGCTCTATCTACAGGGAGAGGGAGTTAGTTTTAATGAAAAAGGTGTGGTAGATCTGAAGCAATTCCAGTTTGAGCCGGAGTGTGCCGATTAGTACCCTCTGGTAACTCTTCGTCTTTCTCCTGTGCCAAGAGCATTGAGTAGACAATACATCGTCGCGTAAATGACCAGCAGGACAAAGGCAATGAACAAGCTGAAAAATACGGACTGGAGATTCAGGCTATCCAGAACAAGTTGATACAACTGATGCCTGTCCGTCAGGACGTCCCAGCTATTGAGTCTGTAGACTCGGCCAAGCAGTACACCATATCCCCCGAGCATACATGCCGCAAGCACGAATACCCATGACCACAGCAGGTTGCTTTTACGATAAATGACCGTCTGGAACTGATACAATGAGAAAAAACCGGTCAACCATCCACTCCAGGTGAACAATAAAAGAGTGACCAAGTCATACCAGTAGCGATTCTGAACGGCTCCCTCCACGATATATCTACTTTTTCTTACCGTTAAATGCACCAGGTCAGTCATGAGATAAGGCGCGTTGGGAAAGAACAGCAGCCACGCGACACCCAAAGGAAGAAGTAATAGACCGCCTATCTTCCTTTTGTCTAGCTCATAAGCAGCCATGGAGAATAAAAACGGAATCCATGCTAAGAACAAATTCCAAATTAAAAAACCGTAAAACGAATCCGTCTGAAGTGACACTACACGATATACCGCCAATGTAGCGACAGACAATCCCGCCAAGAGCATAAACACCTTCGGATAATTCAATTCCTTCATGAGCTTATATTCTCCTTATCGATATTGATTACATTAAACTTATACCTAATTGTACAAATTCAGAATTCCGAAGTCCAATTTTAATACAAAAGCCCAGACGCAAGAATAGCGCCCAGGCCGACTTTATTTATTAAGCTCAAGTACCGCTGATTAGTTCAGAGGCAATGCTGGCTTCTTGCGTCCTGTCAGACCTCGTAGTCCACCTGCATCCTCCTGACAGGATAATGCCGTACACTCCCTAAACGCCGCATGGCTGCATCCGATACATTTATTGTGATTAATACTGCTAAGAGCTTCATTGATCGCTTCACCGGTATGATGATAGAACTGTGCCTCTCCTATTTTGTCATATAGCCCGGTTCTCTTAAGTAGCTCAAGCGGCTGCGGCTGAACACCGGAGATCATCAGTTTCCCTCCAACAGCATGGAGATGCCGCACCAGCTCCGCCAGATTGGATTCGCCCGTAGTATCCATGAATGGCACTTTTCCCATCCGCATTAATATAATTTTCGGCTGATCGGAGCCATAACCCGGCATGGTGTCATCAAATCTATACGCAGCGCCAAAAAACAGCGGCCCTTCCACGGTATAAATCCCAATCTGCGGACAATCATGACTCTCCGTTACCATATGTGCTCCTACCTTGACGGAATTAGGATCAGGCAATACTTTGGATACCAGATGAACCTCTCCCATCCGTTTCACAAACAAAATCACCGCAAGAATCAATCCCACCTCTACAGCCAGCGTTAAATCTGCAAATATCGTCAACAA
Source organism: Paenibacillus sp. FSL E2-0190 (assembly GCF_037992965.1). Lineage (NCBI taxonomy): Bacteria > Bacillati > Bacillota > Bacilli > Caryophanales > Paenibacillaceae > Paenibacillus > Paenibacillus sp. FSL E2-0190. Next base: position 628,738 of record NZ_CP150306.1, on the reverse strand, counting down.
GAAGGTGATGAATAACACCAAAGAATCACCTGTTTTGATTTTAAGCAAATGAAGAAATTGTTTACGCTCACTCATATTCCAAGCTACTACCATCAAGATAGGAGCCATCGCTGCCAACGGAATACTAGAAGCATAGGGTGCAAACAACAGAAGAATTAGGAATACCACTACCCCATGAACGATCCCTGAGATCGGAGAAACTGCGCCGCTTTTGATATTTGTGGCGGTTCTGGCAATGGCACCCGTGGCTGGAATTCCTCCAAACAATGGAGCTGCAATATTGGCGATTCCCTGACCAATCAGTTCACGGTTGCTGTTATGGCGGCTGCCCGTCATCCCATCAGCTACGACAGCTGACAATAAGGATTCAATAGCACCCAACATCGCGATGATAAAGGCCGGACGAATCAGCAGTATAATCCGCTCCCAGGTAATGGTCGGAAAACGGAAGCTTGGCAATGTATTAGGGATATTCCCATAGGCCAAACCAATCGTAGTCACCTTACCGCTAAAAAATAACGCTGCTATGACAGTTGCACAAAGAAGACCGACCAATGAACCCGGCACCTTCGGAGCAAAGCGAATCGCTAGGATAACAACGGCCAGACAAATCGCGGCGGTCAGGATACTATATCCATTGATCGTCGATAGATGAAGTCCAATTTCTTTCATGTTATCTACAAAGCTCTCGTGCCGTTCAATATCCCTTAACCCAAGGAAGTTAGCAATCTGTCCGGTGAAGATAATAACCGCTATTCCTGCTGTGAAACCAATCGTGACCGGCTTCGGAATAAATTTAATCAGTACACCCAGCCTTAACAATCCCATGAGGACTAAAATAACCCCCGCCATCATCCCCGCTAACAGCAGGTTCTCATAACCATACTGCATCCCAATGGCGAACAAGATAGGAATAAATGCACCTGTCGGTCCACCAATCTGAAATTTCGATCCCCCGAACAATGAAATACATATGCCGGCAACGATTGTCGTATAAATGCCATATTCCGGCTTTACACCAGAAGCAATAGCAAATGCCATCCCTAAAGGAATGGCAATAACCCCGACGATTGTCCCTGATATCAAATCCTTGCGAAAAGCGTTCATGTTGTAGCCTTTATAACGACCCCGCCCTGTCATGTTCAAACCTTCTTTTCTTTAAATATCTGATTATTTGAATATAAGAAGAACATTACTCTAGGACGCGACTGTTGTCAACGCCAAAATAACGTTAATCTATTCCATTTTCACTCGCCGCGCATGCCTTCCAGCAATGAAATGGTATTCACGAGATGGTTATCAAATATTTGTTTGGCCACGACCAGAAGGTCCTTGATCAGAGGATCACGTAAGGCATAAATGACTGTGGTGCCTTCTTTCACACTGGTTACTACATTTTTGGCGCGTAAAACAGCTAGCTGCTGGGATACAGCAGAACCTTCCGAGCCGAGAATAGCCTGCAGTTCATTCACATTCTTCTCACCTTCGCTAAGCAGCTCCAGAATACGAATACGCATCGGATGAGCCAGCGCCTTGAAGAATTCGGTCTTAAATTGCTGAATTTCGGTGTTCATAGCTTTCTACTCCTCATGCTTAACTTTCTGAATCTAATGTTATCTTAGTCCCTAAGAAGCGTCAAATACTGAAGGGATAGATTCGCACATCCCGGACCTGCAATTCTACGAACACACCCAGTGCCATAGGTTCACCGAGACACTCGAACATCACTAACCCTTCACCTATTCGTAAAAATCCTGTGCCATCTTCTTCAATATTCTCCAACACGCCCGTAAAAATAACCCTATCCTGTTCGAGCCTGATGTTGAACTCACCTGCAGGCACAGGATGGATATCCACCCACCTCATAAGCAGCTCCGAAAGCTCGAATTCCACATCCATTTCTGCCCCTGGATTCACAGGAGCACCACACCAGACTCCCCGGCCCTCCCCAAATTCTGTGAGAAAAAATACCTCGTCCTTTTTCAACCCACTTTTTGTAATTTTGATTTGCATAGCCCATACTCCACCCTAATGATTTATAACGATCATTATATCATGAGAATTAGCCCAATTTATCAAGTATAATTCTGGGTTGCCTTATTCAGATAAGTACTAGGGTGTAACCAAGGATGCTTAAAGAACTCACTTTTACTGGTAATCTTCCGCGAAACACTCAGGTCATAATCGATCATAGACTTTATCTGCTCTGCAAAGGCCTCCCCTTTTACCAGCATTCCCAGCTCAAAATCGTGGCAGGCACTTCTTTCGTTGATATTATATGAACCATGAAAAACGGCTTGTGATCTATAATCATAGGTAATTTTCCAATGGGAAAATCGACCGGTGGCACTGTAGTCATAGAAGGAAACACCGTTAATAAACGGCATATACATATTGCCTCTTACCGCCGCGCGATTTGTAGGATGATCATTAACCTCCAGCGGGTTACAAATGTTCAAATTACACGAGCATTCCGGACCAAGCAGCCCGAGCCGATCCCAAAAATCCTGATCAATCAAATAAGGATTCACGATGATAGTCTCTTCAGCCGCGTAAGTAATTAAATCCAGATAATATTGTTGAATCAGGTTAACCGGGTTACCTGGAAAGCTTGCTAACAGCGTACATTCTTCCTCACCAAAATGATAATCCACATCCGGATAATAAAAGACATCATTCACATCAAAATGATCTCCGCCTAGAAGCAGCCAGCGAGAATAGAACATCGCATTCAAAGGCTGCGCTGCTGCGCCGCGAATCCGGAAGCAGCCATCATGCCACTCAGCCTCTTTACTAGGAATCCCCTGTGGATGTCCATCTATACTCATTGCAGAGGATGCCTGCACTGGGGTCTCATACGTATATTGGTCACCAATATTTACACTGCCTATAATCGAGGTTACCCCATCTATGACCATAAACTTCCGATGATCGATGACATTCAGTCCTGTGACCTCAACATCCTCTTGCACTTTATCCTGCAGAAACAGGATACTTTCCGGCACTCCCGCTTGCTCCAGCGCCTTTCGTTTCACCCGCCATTCCATAGCTGAATAATACGAATTGAAGGTATTCAGCAGCTTGGCGCCTGCATTCTCAAGCTGATCAGCAATCTTGGAGAACTGGCCGTACTCCAGATTATTTCCGTACCCCAAAGCCGTCAATGTGTAATTGACCATAACCCTTACCTTAACGCCACGCTTAAGAGCATAAAACAGTTCATCTGCAACCAGATTGCCCGAGCGATCATTAAAAAAAAGCATGACAGACAGGTGGATATAATGCTGCGCTTTTCTGATCTCCTCTAATATCATTCCTAGACACTCTGGACCATTCACGTAAGGTGTTACTTGATTATTCCACGTAGTCTGCGGAGCCAGAACTTTTAGCTTGCCTGAGTCTAGTCTGCCCAATACTTCAGTAAGTTGTTCCAGTAAGCTTGGGCTAAATCCAGGAAGCTGGAATAGCTGCTGACTTGTCGTAATGACTCCGCCAAGCGTCTGACGATAGGCTCTGGCAGCCTCTAGGTCTATCCCCTCAAGCTTACGCTCCACCTCTTCTCCTGCTACACCCATAATACGGGCAAGCGATCCGCCGGATAGATAATAATTCAAGAAATCAATCATATTTCTCTGTGTCTTCATATGTAAAGTCCCCCATCGTTTATATTGCATGCCTTTGAATCAAGGTAAGGATAGATACCCTAGATCTCCTTTTTATAAACGGGGTGAAATGCAAAACAGGGATGCCCCACAGCCTTTATGGCTATGGATCATCCCTGTTTAGGATTAAATAAAATTCGCTAAGAATGGAGACAGCTTATTTTACCTGTTCTGCGCTAAATACTTTAACATCTAGAGGAGCAGCCAAGAATTCGCCAGCTTTAGCTGAGAAAGCAGTGAAATGAGCGCTCGTATTGTGGCTGGATACTGCATCAGCATCACGCCATTGCTCAATCATAATAAATGAGTTGGCTTCTCCAGCATTCTCATATAGCTCATAAGAAAGGTTACCCTCTTCAGCATGAGTAGCAGCCAGTAATGCTTTAGACTCCGTCAAAAACTGTTCGCGACGCTCTGGATTAACTTTAAGTACAGCATGAATAATGATCATTGTATATTCCTCCTAAGATTAGTGTTTATGGTAGCGTGTTGGCTTACTAACTTTAATAATTATTTCCACTCAGCAACTTTATCGATAGGCAGACGAACAGAGGGGTAACCTGCATCAACAGCTTTACCAATGGAGAGCAGCATTACAGGAACATAACGATCTTTTTCCATACCAAACGCTTCAGCGATTTGGTCTTTTTCAAATCCACCAATTGGGTTTGTATCGTAACCATGTGCACGAGCAACCAGCATCAGCTGCATAGCAACAAGTGCGCCATCGATAAGCACGGTGTCTCTATTAATTTCCCGTGGCAGGTTAGCGAAATGAGCGGATAATCTGGTTAATTGATTTTCTTTTACTTCAGCAGGCATAAGTCCACGTTCAACAGCCGTACCGTAAATTTCTTCAGCGTAATCGAAGTTGTTCAAATCACCAAAGATGGCAATCATAGCCGCAGAAGTCTCTACTTGTACGTTATTAAAACGAGCGAGAGGCGCTAAAGTAGCTTTAGCTTCGTCACTTTCAATGACCAGAAAACGCCAAGGCTGCATGTTCACTGAAGATGGAGCAAGTGTAGCTTCGGTAAGGATCTGTGTCATTTCTTCTTTGCTGATTTTAACGGATGGATCATATTTGCGGATAGAGCGGCGTCCTGTAATAATTTCTTGAAAATCATTTGTTTGTGTAGCGTTCATATGATTAATTCTCCTTTGAGTGTGTTTTGTAAGTTACAACAGAATGATATTAGATTGCAGACGATTGAGCATATCAATGAGCACTGCTCGCTCCTGATCGTTAAAACCTGTTAGCAGAGTAGCGATAAACCGCCTTTTCTCTTCGCTATATTTAACCATTCTTTCCCGACCTTGATCGGTTAATGAGACCAATGTGACCCTGTTATCGGCTGGGTTATTGCGGCGAGCGATCATGCCACTCTCTTCCAATCCCTTCAGATGACGTGTGACGGCTGCCGCATCAATATCCATTTCCTTTTGCAGACTGATTTGGCTGACTTCATCTACCCGAAACAGTTCATGCAGGAGGCGAAGCCGTGTGGGACTGATCCCTGCACAACGTTCGAATTTTGGAGAGATTCCTTTGTTTAAGGCCTGCAGCAGTTCAAATATATGTTCTTCCTCAGGACAGTACTCCGTCAAAATATACCTCCTTTCTATATTTAATTGCATGCAATTGTTTTGTATGAAATTATACTAACGCATAATCATTGACCCGTCAACTAATATATCAAATCATTTTTAAAAAATCAACATTGCTTATCCTCATCCGGTGCTATACGCTTGAATAAAAGAGGAGGATACCTATGAGAATATCCCTGATTCAGCTGGATATAGCATTTGGCAATCCCGCTATGAATTATGCTGCCGTAGCCCAAAAAATAAGTGAAGCTGCTTCCGCAGCCCCTGATTGTCTGATTCTCCCTGAGCTATGGACCACTGGTTATGATCTGACTCGCTTAGAAGATATTGGCGATCCGGAAGGAGAAATTACCAAGGCATTTATCTCCAGCTTGGCTAAACAATACAGCATTAATATCATCGCTGGTTCTGTCGCTAGCCGAAATGATACTGGTGTAACCAATCGTATGTATGTATTTAATCGATCAGGTAAGCTCGTCGGACAATACAGCAAGCTGCATTTGTTCCAGCTGATGGACGAACATTTGTATCTGCAGCCGGGAGAAGCCAAAGGACTATTTACATTAGACAATACGTTATGTGCAGGGCTAATCTGTTATGATATCCGGTTTCCGGAGTGGGTTCGCGCCCATACCGCACAAGGGGCGGAAATCCTGTTCGTCTGCGCTGAATGGCCACTGCCCAGATTGTCCCACTGGCGGGCGCTGTTGATCAGCCGGGCCATTGAGAACCAATGTTTTGTTGTAGCCTGCAACCGTGCAGGCAGCGATCCTGCCAATATCTTTGCTGGGCATTCAATGATTATTGATCCTTGGGGAGATATTGTGTGTGAGGCTTCTGAAGAGGAAGAAATTCTAACCGGAGAGATCGATTTACATCAGGTGCGTGAGATTAGGAAACAATTTCCGATTTTTTCGGACAGACGTCCTGAGTTGTATAATTAAAAGAGCGTCATTGTTGAATATTAAAAAAGACGTTACGTAGGCTGGCATTATCCAGCTTTCCGTTACGTCCTTTTTTAACAGACTCCAACCCATGCTCAGCCCTCAGGAATACCGCTCGCGCAGCACCCGCGTTGCATCGAGCACACGTGGATCATCATAGTCCAAGCTGTATCCTGTCTCTTGCTGCAAAATGCGGGATGCTCTAAGAGAGACTCCACGACGAATTAAAGCCTGAATAATCCCCTCCACAAACACTTTCGCCACTTCAGGTCCACCAAGTTCACCCAGTCCAGCAATCGTCTCTGGACGAACCCGTGGATATGATAGTGAGGAGTCTCCTCCGGAGGCTTGCGCATAGAAATTACGAATTTGTTCACCGCGTTCTTGACCCGAGCCAGAAACTACGACAAAAGCATGTACAAAATAGGCATTGTTCTGCCTACGCTGAGCAATACCACAAAACTTCCGCCCCCCAATGGCCAGATCGAAATCACCAGGGCAGTAAGAACCAACAATCTCACCAGCCTCAATTTGCGCCGCAGCCTGTGGATGACTTATAGCAACCGCTTCCGTAATCAAAGCAGCCAAGAGCTTAAAGTCATCATGAAAGTCCAGCTTTCCACGTCCTTTGGGCAGAACTAGAGAAACATTAATGATCCCTGCATCCAGAGGCACCGCAGCCCCGCCGGAATGCCTAACCGCCGTTCTAATCCCTTGCTCCTCAAGCGTGAGCATCGCCTGAACTGCACACGGTAGCTTACTGTCCCGAAGTCCAAGCGCTACACCACCAGAATGACTCCACAGATGCAAGCTAGGAGGTATAATACCCGCTCCAACATCCCGGCATAAGGTTTCCTCAAAAGCGAACGGGACCAACATATCCTCTAAGCTATCTACTTCTATACCTTTGCTCTCATCCCTTGCACTCAGATGTTGAAAGAGCCCCATTTCTGAAGGAAGTTTACTAAATATTGAATCATACTCACGAGTATCCACCAAAGCCCCTCTTTCCCGAATATGAGCCACGAGACCTGCTATTCTCTACCAGCTAAGGATCCAAGCCTATCCGTATAAATAATGATAGTAATATTGTAACCGATCTGTCTCCATGCTGTGAGTAGAGAATTGAAATGAGGTTATGATAACGCTATTCTTATAGTAAATGGACTTACCCTAGAGCATAATAGGGGAAGCCCTAAATTCATGCTATCCCAAACGTTAAGGAGTGATGCTGCATGACAGGAGACAAGCTGACCAAAGAACGACAGCTAACCAAAACAAAGCAATGGGAACAAGCCCTTAACCACCTTTATATCAACTTTTGGGATTACAGCCATGACGCATTAAATAAATTCGCTGATGAAGATATCCACCAGGCAAGAGTGAACTGCCGTAAGCTGCTAAGTCTATTATCCATTCTTGATCCGCGGCACACTTCAGGCCTGTACCCTATTTTCAAAAAAGCGCAAAAGAGATTAGGTAAAGTGAGAGATGCAGATGTTCTAATAGAATCTTTCAAGAACAAGCGCAAGCAAGCGAAGGAGAACGGAGATTCCAAAACTGCAGACCTGTTAAAGGCAGTGATTGCTTACCAAAAGGATAAGCGCAAAACTTACCGCAAGAAGCTCGCTAAGGAGCTGCCTGAACTAATCAATGAAGACCTCGAGGAAAAGTGGAAGACCTTCCTAAGCGAGCAGCTTGAAGCCCTAGCCGCCAAAAAGAATGTTAACGTTGTTATGCGTGAGCTTGAGATCGCTTATGAGCAGAAAAAAAAAACCTGTAAAGCTATTTTCCATGAAGACAATGCCGAATCTAAAGAAGCCTTCGACGCTTTGCACCAGCTAAGAATCGCTGCTAAGGAACTGCGTTATACCGCGAGTGCGGCCGATTTTGCGTTAAATCAGAAATTTCATGCGCATGAGGAGATCTATAAGGAGATTCAAGATCAACTTGGGCTGATTAACGACAAACGTCTATGGCTGGAAACACTGAATGCTATTGGACGTGAAGAGCTGGACATCGGTAAAAAAGCATGGAACGCCTTCACATCGCAATTAAAGGATGAAGTGCTCGATGCACTGCATCATAATGATGTCATTCCTATCCAGACACAAACGAAGTAGCTCCATACAACATTGCAAATGGTCCTTTCTATTCAGCCGTTGTATCTGATGCACCATACTCTTCAATATTCAGTTTCACTTCATAGGTAATCGGAATCTCGCTAAAGGTTTCATCCCAGTTATCCTCTACGCTCCGCCATACGGCTGGATGTTGAATACGCAAAGCGTTGCCGAAACCTGCAACCTCTGTATGCAGCTCCTTCTGCATTTTTTTCACAGTGACCTGAAGCATGTCTAAGACATGCTTCTCCAGCACTGCTTTATCCTCCTTTACAATGCCGTCATGTAACTTCTTTGCACTCTTGGCAAAAGCCTCACCATATCTCCCCGTAGATTCTATTTTCACATGAAAAGAGATCTTCCCATCCTTCACATTAGCTTTATACTTACTACCCAGGGATTTGATTTCATAGGTAATGAGCTTATTGTTAGACGGGTCGTATGCTTTGAGAGCACCCCCCTCTCCCTTTCCAGTCAGCCAGACCATACCTTCCAGCTCCGATGCATCTAAAAAACCAACGAGCTTTCCCGTTTTCCCTTTAATTACGCCTGCTCCATCCAGCTTTGTCTCCTTCTCTTTTTCTAAAGAAATTACATTCTGCAACATGAAACTTCTTTTACCATGCAAAGGACCCGCCACTTTAGCTATTGAAACCGGCTCCCATATCCTCGTGCTCCGACTTCTATTCACAAAAATCCCCTCTAATACAAATGAAGGGGTTTGGCCCGGCAGCGCATTTTCCAATACATCTTTGGCTTTTCCCTTGCTGACATATAGTAGAACACTGGGACGGATATCGTTATCCCTGCTAAAGAAATCAATTAACTCAGAAAACTTGGTAGAACGTGCAAGCTTCTCACCGATCACAATGACCTTAAGGTGATGTCCGATCGGAGTACGTCTAGTACGCAGTGAAAGTGCCCGTAATGCTTCAAACATCGAATCACTTACTTCACTCATGTTATAGTAATTTCTGGTTGAGGATGGGGAAGCCCCAGACTTCATACCTGACCCTCCTGAGCCTTGAGGAATCGTAAACTGGTAGGTACTCATTATTTGGGCAGGCATAGGATTTCCCCCGCCTCCTTGCTGGGTTGCCTCCTCATCCCCTGTCTCCTCCGCACTGTCCAGGGCAACACCAATCTCCATACTTAACTCCTCAACAGGTGTGCTGCTCCAGCAACCGGTCAACAGAATACATACTATAAGAAATGTAATCGACACTCTCCATTTTTTCATGAAGCCGCCCTCCGGAAATGTGCGATGATCAACAGCGGCAATGGAATTAATCCAAATAAAACGATCATCCAATTACCTACGACTGTTCCTAATGCAAATAGAGCATTCACATTTGGTGGCATTCTGGAAACTACATAGGCTACTGGAAGTATAGCCAATAAGCAGCTATTAAATCGTTTATGAAATATTTGAGAAACTCCCAAAGCAGCAGCATAAATAGTGATGCAGAAGGTGCAGAAAATTTGCATAATCCAAATTACCAGTAGCAGCGATTCAAACCTCTCAAAAATAAGATAATTCACCTCAAAGCTTCTCACTAGATCAAGAAATGGCCAAGTTCTTGTGACCACTCCATCTATAGAAAACGCACCAATAGTCATTACAACAGCTAAAAGATAAAAGAACGTTGATATACATGATCCAGCAATAATTACCTTTACTGCTTTTTGTGGCTTATCCATAAAAGCAACAACGAACAGCATCGCTTCACCAGCAGTAAAAGTCAGAATGGTTGGCCTGATGCCCTTCCATACCGGTCCTAAACCATCTCCAAGGAAAGGCCGCAAATTATCGATATCGAAAACTTCAATACTAAGCAAGCATACTCCAACAAAAACTGTCCAAGTAATCGGAACAATCAACCTACACATGCTAGTGATAGCATTAAGTCCTCCTCTGCATAAATAGAAGGCTATCCAAATAAACACAGCAACAATAGCCCAAGGAGGGGTTCCCTCCAACAGAAAAAAAGAGGTCACTTCCTGTACGGAACGTGCTTCAAAACTGGCTATACACAGAAAATAAACAATCACTAATATAGAGAGCATCACTCCAAGTGGTTTGCCAATGATTTTCCCGCTAAATTGAAAAATAGTTTGACCTGGAAACCGTTGGCTAAGTTTCACTATAATTAAACCTGTTAAAAAGGTAATTACTCCCCCTAAAAAAACGGAGATCCACACGTCTGGAGTTTCACTAGCCTCTACAATCGTCCGAGGAAGTGTAAGTATCCCTGCCGCAATAGTATAATTGGCTAGTATGATCGTCGCTTGAACAGCAGTAATTCGGTCCTTCACCTCGGTACTCATATTCGCTTCCTCCTTTACTTCGATCTCTCACCCTTTGCGTCGGGGGTCCTTCGGCTTCAACAGCGTAGGGCGGCCTGTTAGAAATTGCAGTGGCATACGGAATATAAAATCTTTCCAATCCTTAATCTTATACGGTATAAACATGCCAAGATAAGGCATGCCGAAGCTTTTTAGCTTGATTAAATGGGCACTCAGGAAAAGGAAAAATAACACAACTCCATATAATCCAAAGACTGCTGCAGAAAACATCGCTATAAAACGGAGCATACGCAGCGTCATTCCCGCACTATACATAGGGATGGTGAAGGAGGAGATTGCTGTAACTGAAACAACGATGACTAGAATTGGACTCACAATTCCCGCTTCTACTGCGGCTTGGCCGATGATTAGACCGCCAACAATCCCCATCGCGGGACCGATAGGTTTAGGTAGCCGGAGTCCAGCCTCCCGTAATATTTCGATTGAGGTCTCCATAATCAAAGCTTCGATTAATACCGAAAAAGGTACACCTTGGCGGGAGCTGATGATTGAAATGGCCAACTTTGTCGGAATCAATCCCGGCTGAAAGGAGAGGAAGGAAATATATAGTGCCGGTGCAAACATTGATATCAATGCGGCGAGAAAACGCAGTAAGCGCACCAACGACCCCACCATCCACCGATCGTAATAATCCTCTGGCGATTGCAACAGCATCCCGAAGGACACGGGCATGATCAAGGCAAAGGGTGTGCCATCCAGCAGGATAGCTACTCTCCCTTCCAATAACGCTGCCATTACGCGGTCAGGTCTTTCCGTATTCTGAATCTGCTGGAATGGAGTGAAGCTATTATCTTCGATTAATTGCTCCACATAACCAGATTCTTGCACATCATCTATATCAATCGTCCTAATTCTTCGTTTAACTTCTTCGACAAGTTCATCATTCGCGATATCTTTGATATAAGTTAGAACCAGATCCTTCTTCATCCTCTTTCCTACAGTAAAAGAAATCATGGCTAGCTCTGTGCTCTGCCCATGTCGGCGCAGTAATGCCGTGTTATCACTTAACGTCTCATTAAACCCGCTTCGAGATCCCCGCAAGACAGCTTCTGATTCAGGCTCCTCTATCCCTCTTGTGTTCCCCTTCGGGGTGCTGAGCACAATAGCCTCCGGTATCCCTTCTACTAACAGCACTACAGAGCCGAACAATACCTTTTGAAGGGAGAGCTTCACATTATCCGTAAACTCAACTTCCGAAATAAGCACGATCTCATGAATGAGAATATCTTTTAGATCCTTTGCTTCCGGTATCGTATGGGGATCTTTAAAAACCTTATAGGCATCCATTAAAGGCTTCAGAATATTGCGATCCATTTTATCTTTATCTGTCAGTCCATCTACAAATATAAGGGCCGCTTGCAGCTTTATACCTCCGATACGCAACTCCCGAAAACTCACATCATGCATATCTGTGCTCATCTCTTTAAATCTTTGCAAATCCTCCCGAAATTGACCGCTATAGCTTGCTCCTGTAGGAGATTCTTCACTGATTCCAACGGAATCGTCCGCCTTAGTAACCTTTTTCGTATTGCTAGAACCTAGAGATGCTTCTCCGTAAGGAACCCCCCCACCTATGCTGCCGGCAGCTTTTTTTGCTCTAGTACTTATCGTATCTTCCTTTACATTAGCCCAACTCATCATCCGGATTAGAATAAACGGAACGAAAAAGATCATAATAGCTTGGAAAATCACACTCCATTTAGGAATTATCTCTAGAATAATATTCCACACCTTCATCACCTCCTTTATAACTGTGTTCGTATTTTTTACCGAAGATGGGTAAATCATGCACGCAAAAAAGACCCCACAATATGGAGTCTCCCTAATTTCATCTTTAAAATTATCGCCTTATGCTTGAAGAACCTTGTTCAGTATGCCTTGGTAGGCTGCTTTCGGACGCAGACCGACCAGCTTTTCCACGGGCTGCCCCTCTTTATATACAATGACTGTAGGCATCCCCATAACACCCGCTTCTCCAGCCAAATCCGGCAGTTCATCACAATTCACCTTAACAATAGAAACATCGTCTCCATATTCCTGGTGAAGATCTTCCAGAACAGGCAGCAGCACCTTACAAGGGGGGCACCATGGCGCACCATAATCCACCAGTACCGTTCCTCCACCACGTATTTCTGACCGCACCCAATCCGCACTATCGGCATTTATAATAGACATTTGCCATTCCTCCTCATATTTTTCAACACCAGCAGTACTATTCCAAGTTCTCCAGTGGACACGTTCCCAACTTGCTCTCATCCTGCTCCTGCAGAATAGATGCCATTCGTTCTTCCAAATTCCTCTTGATCTGATTCAGCTCTACAAGCTGACGTTCAATATCTTCCAATTTACTGCGGTATAGTGGCATCACTTCTGCGCAGAAAGCTTCTTTGTTCTTCAAGACACAATGTAGAAAGCCCGCGATCTGCTCTGTCGACAGACCCAGGTTCAAATATAGTTTAATCGTTTCTACCGTCTCTACAGCAAGTGAAGAATACTCCCGATATCCGTTGGCCTGACGGATCGGCGAGATTAATCCTTGACTCTCATAGTAACGAAGTGAACGGACGCTTACGCCCGTCAGTTTAGCAAGCTCACCTATTTTCATAGCATTCTCCCCGGGGTTCATGAGAATTGTTCTACACCAGTATAAACCCTGACACCAATGTTAGAGTCAACAAAAAAAATCCAACCGCGGCTAACCCGCAGTTGGACTCGTGTTTTATTTTACAACAGGTATATCCGCTTATATCCTATAATAATCCTGCCGCCCAAAGTCCACCTCTAAGAATCATCTGGCGAAAGGGCTCTACGGAAAATGACGGCAAATGATGACCAGGCATTAAATAAACAACCCGGCCTAGACCAAATTCATGGCACCAAGCCGCCTGCCTCATTGCCCCATCATGAGGATATTCCATAAGCACAGTTGTTTCGAAATAGGGATGCTGCTCAAAATAATAAGGCTCATCATCGATCACAAATTCTTCGATTCCCTGCATAATGGGATGCTCCTGTACCGGTATGGACATCTGGAGCGAAGTGAATTCTGGATGATGAGTGAAATGCGCTCCCAGCATAGCGCCTAGCTCCTGATTACGCTGTAAGGAGATTCCGTTATGTACCACTAGTAATCCGCCACCGTTAGCCACATAGGAGAGCAATGCGCTGCTTTGTTCCGCCGGTATTTTATCATCGGAGAATTCGGTATAAGAGATCACCAGCTTGTAGTCAGATAATGTTTCTTTATTAAGCAGCCCATAATCCTCCGAGGAGAATACCTGCAGGTCATTGGCAAGGATCTGCTCAATCTCCCGGTCTACTCCCGCAAATGGGTGATATTTAACCTCCGAATAACTTCCGAGTGCCAGTGCTTTTAGTGTAGACATCCTATCATCGCCTTTCTTCGTGTACTTTTTTGATTACGGGAAGACCATCTACCAAGGCCATGTATTTCCATCCACGTCAAGATAGGCCGGCTCATCCCCTAGATACTTTTTATACTCCATAACCTGACTTATAATCTGGTCTGCAGACACATCGGGTGAAATATCCGCTTGCTCATTTTTTTCGCCATGCATATAAGTCTTCATCCAGCCGGGGTGAAACACCATCACTTGACCCCCAAGCGTCTTTAGATGATTGTGCATCAGGGAGGATTGCATATTGAGAGCCGCCTTAGACATGCAGTAGCCGTACATATTAATACGTTTATTTCTGCCGATGCTGCCCGCTTCCGAAGAAATATTAACAATCAATTTATCCTTACTTTGCAATAAAAGTCCCATAAGTGCATTGCTGACTCTCAACGCGCCTAGCGTATTCACATTATAAATCTCCGCCATGCCCTCATCATCCATATCCACCAGCATCGTAGCATCATCTGCGGAATGAATAATTCCGGCATTATTAATAAGAATATCAACATGCCCAGTTCTGCTGGCGATAGCCCTTGCTGCCTGCTTTACACTGTCCTTACTACCAATATCGAGTGGAATAAGTTCCAGCTGTTCCGGATACTCCTCTTTAAGCGCTTTCAATTCATCTGTATCTCTCATGTATTGTCCAGCAAATACTGAGAACTGTTTCTCTAAAAGAGAGTGCACAAGAGACAATCCGAGACCCCGATCAGCTCCAGTCACACATGCGACTCCGTTCATTCTTATCAACACTCCTACCTAGTAAGGATTATTGAAGCAAGTTGTCTTCCTTTCACCTTAGCATGCCATCCCCTTTTTTTCAACGCGCTAAAATGAGGGTTTGGTCATCCTTGGATTAGCTGCTCCAGAATCCTTTTTGTTTTAAATTTAATATATGTTACAATCATGATTACAGGTTGTTAACAACACAATGGTTAGTAAAATAACGATCCCAGGAGGGTGATATCTATGTCTATTCAACAACTTCATACATTGGAAGATCTTGAGCAGTATGTGGCTAAACCTGGCAAGAAGCTGCTGTTCAAACACAGCACTACCTGCCCGATTAGCGCCAAAGCTAATGAGGAGTTCCAGGCTTATCTAAAGGATGCGGATACTGCAGCAGCAGTGGTTCTAGTCATCGAGGATCGTCCAGTTTCCAATCAAATTGCCGAGGATTTCGGGATTAAGCATGAATCTCCACAGCTCTTCCTGCTTGAGGATAATGAGGTCCGCTGGAACACTTCCCACTGGAAGATCACAAGAGATGCTATCAAAGAGGCTGTGAACCAATGAGCCAGCAAGTGATTGTTTATTCAACAGCAGGCTGCAGCGACTGTAATCTGGTCAAACAATATCTTACGGAGCAAGGTATCCCTTTTGAAGTAAGAGATGTTATGACTAGCACCGTCTATCAAGAGGAAGTCGAAAAGCTTGGTTTCATGGGTGTTCCTGTTACTGTAGCAGGGGATCACGCCACCAAAGGATTCAATCTTCCCGAGCTGAAAGCACTTCTCGAAGCTGCTCAGTAATTCATTCGTTTAATTATTTAGCACTTGATATATGCTTACAAAAAAGGGGATTCCAGCAGCCACTCGGCAAGGAATCCCTTTTTTTCATTGTTCTAAAGCTTAGGGTTCCTCACGCATAAGATTTGCCACGACCAGTACATCTACATTTCTGGCCGAACGCAAAATCTGTTTAGTGACATCCCCGCGTAGCCATTTGCGCACCCATGAGCGTTGGGACTGGCCGATAATAATCTGTGTGCTCTGTAAGGCTTGAGACCTTTCAAGCAGCAAGGAAGACACTCGTGCCGGGAGCACGTTAGGAATCATCTTAAACGTTCCACCCAGTCGTTCCGTCAATTCTTTCAAATCATTAATTCGTTTATCGTAAGAAGGCCCGCTCTGCTTATATTCCTGTACGTACGTAACATACCAGCAAGCTTTTAGACGATAGGCAATCCTAAAACCGCGCCGAATCAGACGTTCCGCATGATCTCCTAAGGTGATGCACACATAGATCACTTCCTGCCGCCGCCAAGGTCCCCGCAGCGACCCGACACGTTCCCAGGCCTCCAGACGTTCATCCACATCATCAGCAATTTCCCGCAGCGCCAGTTCACGGAGGGCGATTAGATTGCCGATTTTGAAAAAAGCACCCAGCGCCTGATCCACTTTGGTCATCGCATATATTTTTCCATCCTTCATCCGCTCTTGCAGTGTTTTGGGGGATACATCGATAAGTTCAACTTCGTCGGCCCGTTGCAGAATGCTGTCCGGGAAAGTCTCTCTAACTCTAACTCCGGTAATTTGTTCTACTGCATCATTCAAGCTTTCTAAATGCTGAACATTCACAGTGGAGATTACAGAGATCCCCGCATCCAATAACTCCATAACATCCATATACCGCTTCTTATGCTTGCTGCCCGGCATATTGGTATGTGCCAGTTCATCTACCAGTACGACCTCCGGATTACGCTTAATAATAGCTGCCGTATCCATTTCCTCAAGGACAGTCCCCCGATAGTCAATGCTCAGTCGCGGTAGGATCTCCAGCTCACCGATCTGTTCAAGGGTTTCTTTACGTCCATGCGTTTCTAGTAGTCCAATAACAACATCGATCCCTCTCTTTAAGAGATCATTTCCTTCTCGCAGCATCTTATAAGTCTTGCCCACCCCGGGAGCAGCACCAATGTACACTTTAAATGTGCCCCCACGAATCGCATCGATTTTATCCTTTACTTCCTGAGTGCTTAATCTGTGATAGGCATCAGCTTTCCGCTCATTTCGGCTCTGCCGGGTAGGAAGAACACGTTCTCCCTCACGCTCAGCACGATCAGCCACGAAAAACACATCTACTCCGCGGATTTGCTTTAACAATGAGTTAGCAATCGAACCCTTCCACAGCTCCTGCCACGCCGTTTGCTTAGAGTGACCCATAACGATACGGGTAATATTATGCTGGATGGCGTATTTCACTAGAAGTCCCGGAATCTCCCTCTTCGAGCGAAAAGAAATCTCCTCCATCGAGGCCCCAATCTTCTCAGTCAGCTTCCATAGGGATCGCTTGAAGGTTGCTGCTTCCTTAGAGGGCGTCAGGCCCTGCTTCCAGAAGGATACCACCGCCAGATCTCCGTTTAACCGTTTAGCGATTTGCTGCCCACGGCGGATATGAATCGAGCCATTCCAATAATACTGTGCGGACACCAACACTTTTTCGGCAATCCCCGAAGCCCCCAGCAATCCTTGCTCCTCCCGATGCTTCTCCAGCGAACCATTAACATCCTCCGCAACCATTCTCAGCGCCAGCTCCCGCAGCTTGCTTAGATTCCCTTTGTTAAAAAGCGAAGTCCGCTGCTTCTTGCCCAAATGTCCTTCGGACAAACGTTGAAGTATCTTTTCCGGAGTCACATCAATTAGAACGATATCATCTGCAAGGGTGAGCACTTCCGCAGGCAAGGAATATTCCACCTCAATCCCCGTCCACTTCCGCGCAAGATCTGCTGCGCCCTCCAGCTCGTATACGTTTACAGTTGTGATGACACTAATTCCACAGCCCAATAAATATTTGATATCCTCCAGCCTAGTTGATCTCTCCGCACCCTCGCGATTATGATGAGCCAATCCATCGGTCAGTACAACCTCTGGATTACGTGCCACAATGGCCTCCACGTCCAGATCCTTCTTCTCGATCTCCTTCTGAAACCAATGAATACTTGGAATCCGTTCCAAGTCACCCAGCTGATCCCTTGTTTCTGGACTCTGGTTGGTTGAAACCGCACAGATTACAACATCGATGCCCTGTGCTTTCAGCGCCTGACCCTCACGCAGCATCTGATAGGTCTTGCCTGATCCACTGACCGGACCTATATAGATCTTCAGGCGTCCACGATGCAGCTCATAAATAGAGAGCAGCAGTTCCTCCGGCGTCTTCCTCCGATATGTTCCCATCAAGACCACTCCTTAATAACCCGTTCATCCATTCACTCTTCTATGCCAGAAAGCAAGATATCCCTGACCCAGTTTGAACAATCGGGCAGGGATATTAGCTATATTTATTTGTTCGTTAATTTCTGCAGCTCCATGTTCAGCTTCAGAACATTTATCCGCTTTTCACCAAACAGCCCTAGATCGCGACCTTCGGTCTGCTTATTCACTAGCTCTTCCAGCTGCGTAGCTGGAATCCCGGTCAAATTACTGATCCGGGGAATCTGCACGATTGCTGACGCAGGAGTGATATGCGGATCAAGACCTGAACCTGAGTTGGTTACTAAATCAACCGGCAGCTTGTTTACAGGCACATCCGGATTATCCAGCTGCCACTGTGTAATGGAATCCTTCGTCCGCTGCAGCATATCCAGGTTGGATGGGCCGTAGTTATTGGAGCCTGAAGCTTCCGCTTTATAATCAATGCTGGATACACGGCCATGGAATAATGCCGGGTCCGTAAAGCTTTGCCCGATGAGTTCTGAGCCCACAACTACTCCAGCGTCATTCTTCAGCTGACTGCCGTTTGCTTGCGATGGCATCAGAACTTGAGCAATCGCTGTAGTAGTCAGAGGATAAATCACTCCGCAAAGAACAACAAACACTAGACATAGCCGTAATATAATAAAGAAATTAGCACCCTTCGATGATGACAACTGTTCTTCAGCGTCCGCAATCGATTTTCTGTTATTCACGATGCTCTCACCCTTTCAATGATTAGTCAATCCGTTGTTATATCCATACACTTACGAGCAAATCAATAAGTTTGATGCCCGCAAAAGGAACGACTACTCCACCTAAACCATAGATAAAAATATTACGTCCCAGCAGCTTCGTAGAACTCATCGCTTTATACGAGACACCTTTCATAGCCAATGGGATCAGCAGCGGAATAATAATCGCATTAAATATTAATGCAGATATAATTGCCGAGCTAGGTGAACCCAATCCCATGACATTCAGGGCTTCCATTTCAGGAATAGCGAGCATGAACATTGCCGGAATAATTGCGAAGTATTTAGCGATATCATTCGCAATACTGAACGTTGTCAACGCGCCCCGCGTCATCAGTAGCTGTTTACCAATAGCTACAACCTCAATGATCTTCGAGGGATCTGAGTCCAGATCAACCATGTTTGCTGCTTCCTTAGCGGCTGTGGTCCCGCTGTTCATCGCTAAGCCCACATCAGCTTGGGCAAGGGCAGGTGCGTCATTCGTACCATCACCAGTCATTGCCACCAGCTTGCCTTCGTTCTGCTCGCGGCGGATAACCGCTATTTTATCCTCAGGTGTACTCTCTGCAATAAAATCATCTACCCCTGCTTCACGGGCAATAGTAGCTGCGGTCAGCGGATTGTCCCCTGTACACATGATAGTTTTGATTCCCATTTTTCGCAGCTCATCAAACCGCTCTTTCATGCCTGGCTTAACTGTATCCTTTAAGTAAATAAGTCCATAAATCCGGTTGTCTACCGCAACAGCAAGCGGGGTCCCCCCCATCCGAGCGATAGCATCGGAATTACTGTCGAGGTTCGCGGGAATGACTCCGCCCTTCGACTGTACCCATTTCTTCACGGAATCGACTGCCCCTTTACGTATAGATCGTCCATCACGCAGATCTATACCACTCATCCGGGTCTCAGCCTTAAACTCTACGAACTCTCCGCCTTCAGCAAGTTTGCTGTCATAGCTACGTTCCAGCTTCTTAGCTAGCTCAATAACAGAACGTCCTTCCGGAGTCTCATCCTTTAGCGAACTAATAGCTGCCCAAGCCGTAAGCTCAGCTTCCGTTTCATCTCCAACTGGCACAAAATCACTCGCCATCCGGTTTCCGAAAGTAATCGTACCGGTCTTATCTAGAATCATTGTATTAATGTCGCCGGCAGCTTCAACGGCCTTCCCTGACATAGCAAGGACATTAAACTGTGTGACGCGGTCCATCCCTGCTATCCCGATAGCGGAGAGTAGGCCCCCGATTGTGGTCGGGATCAGACAGACCAGCAAGGCGATCATAACAGGAATATCTAGATCAACGCCCAGATAAGTAGCAATTGGCCGCAAGGTCACTACTACAATCAGGAAAATCAACGTCAGACTGATCAAGAGTGTATTTAGTGCAATTTCATTGGGTGTCTTTTGACGTTTCGCCCCTTCAACGAGGGAGATCATCCGATCCAGGAATGACTCACCGGGATCACTGGTAATTTTGACTTTAATCTCATCACTGACTACCCGGGTGCCGCCTGTGACTGAGCCAAAATCTCCGCCGGCTTCCTTAATAACAGGTGCAGATTCACCTGTAATTGCAGATTCATCTACGGAGGCCAGCCCTTCAATTACTTCACCATCGCCAGGGATAAGTTCTCCCTGACTGACGATGACAATATCTCCTTTACGAAGCTCGGAAGAAGAAACGGTCTTCATAGACCCTCCAACGAGTTTGTTAGCTGTGATATCCTGTTTCGTTTTCTTGAGTGAATCCGCCTGGGCTTTCCCGCGGCCTTCAGCCAGCGCTTCAGCGAAGTTGGCAAACAGCACTGTGAATAGCAGAATGAACAACACTGTGATATTGAAGCCTACCGATTTCTCTGCATTAAAATATCCGGGGGCCAGTACCATAAGCAATACAATAATCGTACCGATTTCTACTACGAACATGACCGGATTTTTGATTAACGTCACCGGGTTAAGCTTAATAAAGCTATCCTTTACAGCGCTTAGGAGTATGGGTCCCGTCAGCAGCTTTTTTCTTTTTACAGTACTCATCTTGTTCTCCCTCTTCCTACCGTAAGGTCAAATATTCTGCAATCGGGCCGAGCACAATGACCGGCAGAAACGTCAGAGCCCCGATAATTACAACGGTACCAATCAGAATTCCGGTGAACAGACCATTGTCTGTGCGGAATGTGCCAATCGTCTCAGGAACTGGCTTCTTCTGGATCAGTGAGCCTGCTACTGCCAGCATCGCGATTATAGAGACATAACGGCCAAGCAGCATTACGATCCCGGTTGTAACATTCCAAAAGGTGGTGTTGTCCGCAAGCCCTTCAAATCCTGAACCATTGTTCGCGGCAGAAGAGACATATTCATATAACACTTGGCTAAGTCCATGGAATCCGGGATTCGTGATGGAACCGTTGCCCAAGTCCGTTAAGAACGCACCTGCTGTTGGTACAAGGATAATGAACGGATGCACAAGGATAGCAATCGCAATCAGCTTCATCTCCTTGGCTTCTATCTTTCGCCCGAGAAACTCTGGTGTTCTGCCGACCATTAGTCCACATAAGAAGACGCCCATGATGGCATACATCAGCATATTGATTAGTCCGACACCTTTTCCCCCGAAGACGTTGTTGAGCATCATTAGGGCCAGAGGGGTAATGCCACCCAGCGGTGTCAGCGTATCATGCATATTGTTAACACTACCTGTCGTAGCTGCCGTTGTTACCGAAGTGAACAGCGAAGATTGCGGGATACCAAAACGTACCTCTTTACCTTCCATGCTGCCTTGCGAAGACTCGATCCCCAGCGCATTGATAGCTGGATTGCCTTTGGTTTCCGCATAATAATTCAATCCCAGCAGTAGTACGAACAAGGTCATCATTGCTGTGAAAATCACCCAGCCCTGACGTTTGTTCTTAGCGAACAATCCGTACATATATGGCAAAGAGGCTGGCAGCATCCACATAGAGAGAATCTCCAGAACGTTCGTAAGTGGATTAGGGTTCTCAAAAGGATGCGCTGAATTGGCTCCGAAGAAGCCGCCACCATTCGTACCTAAGTGTTTAATTGATTCCAAAGAAGCGACTGGACCGATAGCGATTTGTTGCGTCTGCCCTTCGAGTGTAGTGACCTCAAGCGATGGCTTGAGCGTTTGTGGCACATGCAATCCTACCAGCACCAATGAAACTAGCAGAGCTAATGGAATGAATACACGAATATGTGCTTTTACGAAGTCCTCGAAAAAGTTCCCGACTGATTTCTGTCCTGTAATCCCTCTGACAAAAGCAACCGCAACAGAAAATCCGCTCGCTGCAGACGTGAACATCATCATCGTGATGACTGCCATTTGTGAAAAATACGATAGTCCCGTCTCCCCGCTATAATGCTGCAGGTTCGTATTGGTCATAAAGCTGATCACCGTATTGAATGAAAGCGTCTGTTCCATATCGGCAATTCCATTCGGGTTCAGCGGCAATCCCCGCTGTAATCTTAGAAAAATATAACTGAAAGCAACCAGTACGATATTAGTTAAAACAAAGCTGAGTGCATACTTCTTCCAGGACATTCCGTCCCGTTTTTTCAGGCCGATCAGCTTATAAATACCTTTCTCTGTGCCTGCAAACCAGCGATCCGTACGATTCGGTTCGTTAGAAAATACATGATATAAATACGTTCCCATCGGCTTGACCAGCAAGATGAGAATTACAATTACGACGACTATTTGCAAAATGCCCATGAATGCCCCTCCTTAAAATTTCTCAGGATGAATCAACGCGTAAACCAGATATATAAACAACAGTAGGGTAACAGCGATTACTAGAATCACAGCTTATCCCTCCCCGTATCCTCAACTACACCTGCGCACCAGCGCATAAAGCCATAAAATAACCCGTAAATTACAGCTAACGAAGCCACCATATACAGATCCATCATATCTTCCGCACTCCTTCCATTATCCTTGATGAGGTGATCTATCGATTAGAAAATCAGCATCACCACTATGGGAATAGATTACATAGCTCGCACCAAGTCTTTTATAGACCAATCTAGGATTTATTGAACTTGTAATCACAAAAATCGGCTGTGTCGTCCAGGTACGGCACATCTGAATATAGCGGCAGCAAAGCGGAAAGCTGCTCTCAAACAGATATACCCTGCCTACCGGGAACGATGGGCGAAACCAAGTGCTCTGATGGCGGGTATCCACTAGAATAACCTGCTCAATCCCGAGCTCCTCAAGTAAAGCTTTCTCAGCCACATTGTTGGTTAATCCCGCCATCTTAATACCCCTGAACTTCAGAAGTTTAATGAAATGTTCTCCCGCCTTTGTAGGCGCACATACAAGCACATATTCATTCTGATCCGTCATCTTTTTTTCTCCTCCTGCTCATTTACAACAAGGAGGCAACGAAAATCTCCGAAAGGATGTTGACCTATCGTCATTTTCGGGCACAACCTAAAGCTCGGTTGTGTCACGTCATTAGACGCTGCCTTACAAATACCGCTAATGATGAATTTAGCGACCTCTTAGGGGAGGCCTCCATAAATGCTTTGCTTCTAAGAGCACAGCAAAAAGCCACAAAGGATCTCCTCTGTGGCTCGCTAGCGGTCACATTGCACTCATCCTCTCTCCATACGCTTACGAGGTTAGCTGTCGGATTCGGGCGGTGAGAGTCGCCCTACCTGTATAGATGCGAGCTCACTCACACCCTCTACAGGATTCACCCCATAACCGGCTTCCGACTCTCACATCGGCTGCCGATTGTTGGTTCCCCCGCTTTCCTTATCGGAAATTAAGCGGATCAAATATTCGATTGTCGTTGAAACAGGAGTAATCATACTCTTATGCACGAAGACTTGTAAAACCTGAATGATGCCAAAATAATGCAAATTAAAAACTATTTTCCCATTAGATAGCGCTTACTTGATATCTAATCTCTCTATATCTCTTGTTTACTCGAGTTTGGAGCGTTTAATCGCTATCTATAACCCATGTGATTTTTTTCACCTTTTTAGAGCGAAAATACTGCAAATTCCCATTATAGGTAGAAACGCAAGAAGCTGAGGCTGAGCGAGAAAGAGGCGCGATAACACGCCATAAATACCTATTTACCTCGTTTTTCAGTCGTAGTCGGCAGGATATGGTTAAAATTGCTCTAAAAGAACATTTTCCGTTTTTTACAGAAAATCTTGAAAAGAGTATGATTCGGGTTGAATCTAATTCATGAAAAACAATCAACGCTGAGTTCCTGCATTCGCAGGGAACGGGGGAACCATCAGGCCACCTGGCCTACTTGGGGTGAATCCAAAGGAGACTGCATAAGTCTCAATAGGTAGGGCGACTCTCACCGTCCGAATCCGACAGCTAACCTCGTAAGCGTAAAGAGAGAGACCCTTGATCCGCCACGCTTTGGCCCAGGTATATCTGCCTGTAATCCAAAACCGCAGCAGAGGTCCTCCTCTTGCTGCGGTTTTTGCGTTACCTGAGCTTATTAGGTGATAGCACGCTGGATGGGGTGAATGTTTTGAAGCACTATTATTTAGGGATACATCAAGGGCTGCTTGAGCCGATAAGTCTAAATTACGTTTGTTTCGGGGCCTTGTGGTTCGAAGAACATAATCACAGGTACATTGTAGGCTATGCATTTGGCCAGAACCAGATCCAAGCCCTTCGCCAGTTCAGCACACCTTCTTCTTGTAAAGACTGTTTAGACTCTAAGATTGTATATGAGATATATAAAAAAATTCGAGAACAACAGCAGCAGCAGGATTGGTCATCACACCAAAAGCTCCCGTGGTTTACAGCCTTCAAGGAGCCTTGGAAAGATGTAAGCGCCGGTTGGTATGTCTTGAGATCCCGCAGCACCTTTCCCTTACATCTATCTGTTATACGAAAAGAAAAGTTCCGACTATGGCTAGAGCACACCGCAGTCTGTGAGAATAAAATGGAAATGCTCGCTTGTGTAGAAAAGGCTAGTGTCACTCATCATGTAGACTTAAAGCTTTTGGAAATCTAAGGAGGAACCCTACTATGGACCAGCGCAGACTATCCCGCATTGAAGTATTTGTATTGGATGAACCCGAGCCTATTCACTATGGAATGGAAGGGGCTGAAGGCTGCCGTTATGGTATTCTGAAGCTCACCTGTAAGGGAGGCTGCAGTTGGGGGGCTTGTCTGATCTCTGCCAACACCAAAAATTTTGATCTCATTAAATGGAGTTCCTTTTTACGGGCCATCTGTCATTGCCGTCTTGAAGAAGCGCTGGATAAGGTCCGCCGCGAAGGTTCAGATTGGGAGCAGGTTAAGCTTGAGCTAGTTCAGGGTGCTTTGCAGGATTTAAAGGCCAAGCTCCAGGGTAAATCCTTGGCAGGGCATATTCAGCAAGGGCGTCTGTACAGTGTTGCAGCAGGGGGGAGCAATTCCAGAAGTGAACGGCTCTACTACAAGCCTTCAAAAGCTTTATCCACTGCCTCCCAGCAGAAACACAGTTGCCCGGAACCAGACACCGCCGATCTCATCAATAAATCCATCTCTTACTTTTCTATATTATAGATTCAAGCAAATCTCTCAATCTGAAAGGATTGTGTTCACCATGCCTGACCCCTTACCTCCCGAGTCCACCTACAGTACTAAATTTGCAGAGTGTGTCCAAAAGTATACTAATGAAGTCTACGTACTTAGTTCCATGTTGTTAGAACAATCTAATGAGGCAGACAAGATTACTATCCGCACCTTCACAGAGCTTCATAAAATATATCGTCAGGATGATTTCGATCCTCAGTTATTCTCTATCCACGCTTACCGCACTTGTATTCACCAGTGTGCTGATTCTTTTGCCCGGCGCTCCCTTCTATCGGCTAAGGCATTACCTTGGGAGGAACAGCTTGTGAAGGTCATGTGGTACGGCCTAAAGCTGCCTCTTTCTCAAATAAGCATTATTCTGCAAAAAAGTGTTCCCGCACTGAAAGCACAGCTTAGAGCTGTACGGGAGCAGATGACCACCCAAACGGATATACTAACGAGCGCAAATCTTTCTATAATTTAGTCACTGACTAGAATTCAGACAATCTTTAAGCGCATGAAGCATCTAACGGACTCAGGAGCCTTTAATTGAAGCTTTTCCTCAAATATGGCCGGCGTTCGGACTCCAGTAGAAATCCCGAGCAATGAACGTCTCGGATCGTCTTAAAGCAAGCCCTAATCATCTTCCACCAAGGCTTACGGACCCAGATGACGTTATTTGCACGTTTATCGCCTTTTGAGCATAGTATCGGACTCCAGTGCAACTATTTGGTTAAAAGAGCTACTGATTCACCATTTTTCATGCCAATAGCGACTATAGTGTCCGATATCTTGCTAAATCTCGATGATTGCTGCATTTAAGTGCTGCTGGGTCCGTTAGCTATATCAGCTCGTATACAAAGAGATTGCCAACTCAAAAACGGGGATATCCCAGCAACCATAAATGGCTGTTAGGATACCCCCGAAAATTCAGTTCCTACTATTACACTTTACTCTTACGCGCCTTACCGTACATCCACAATCCTGCCAACATCCCCACTATAGCAACACCAGTCAATACGCCTTGAACGACATCCATAAAAGTGGAGCCATCCGGAAGCATTCTACTAACCGTAGCCAGCGATACAGAACTCATTAAAAGCATAATGTTATATTGTTCGCTTGTAGACATCATTAGCACTCCTTAAAAGTTATATGAGGTCTTCTTAGATCTTGTAAGCTTTCATTGCTTTTCTGATTTCTTTAATACTTGGGCGTTTGCCGTACATCAGTACGCCGGTACGATAGATCTTGGCTGCCAGCCATCCGAAGATGAAGGTAGTCACAAGCAGGATCAGCAGCGATACAATGACTTGCCAGATCGCCACCTCGCCGACACCAATTCGGAGCAGCATCGTCAATGGTGAGGTGAAAGGCACATAACTCGCTATCTTAACCACTAGAGTATCTGCATTGGAGATACTGAACAGTGGAACATAGAACGCTACGAAGCCTAACATCATGATTGGCATTACCGCCTGACCGAGATCCTCCGTACGGCTGACAATCGAACCTACAGCCGCATACATCAAGGCATAGAGGAAGTAACCTAATACGTACAAGACAAATCCATAGAGCAGCAAGTTAATATTGAGCTGGCCTAAATCGAGATCAAAATCAGCCAATACAGTCGCATTATGCGGGAGCGTCAAATTGACGACGATCGCTGCGACAAAGATCCCAATTTGCAATATTCCTACTAGGAAAACACCGATAACTTTACCGAACATTTGCGCTAAAGGTGAGGCACTTGTAATCAGAATCTCCATAATCCGCGAGCTTTTCTCAGAAGTTATCTCTGCGGCAATCATGTTGCCTGTCATCATAATGGACATAAAGAACAACATAAGCATGGCATATACGATAATGTAGTTAATGGCTGGAGTGTCCTCCTGAGAGCTTTCACTGCCACCGCCTGCGTTAAGCTGTTGTGTAGTAATCTGCACAGGCGTTGACATTGCAGCAATCTGTTCAGAGGTCAGCTTGTCGCCAACGATGAATTGTGTGTTTGCTTGCTGAAGTGCATTTTGGAGATAAACTTGCACATCTCCGTTTAGTTCCCCATCATTACTATGATAAGTAACGGGTGGAAGCCCTTCACCAGTAGGTTCCGCAAAAGTAACATAACCTTCTACGGTCTCTTCATCTAATGCTTTCTTTAACTCGGCATCCTCCGCAGAAGCATATTGTACTATCTTAGCCTGTGGCATGCCCTCTGGCGCAGTATAAGCCTTCAACAATTCTGCAACCTGATTTCCCTCTTCAGCAATCACAGCAATTTGAGTAACTTCACTTTTGGCCGAATCACCCTTAAACTGATCGATGATATAGGGAAGATTCATCCCTATGCTGAGCAATAATACTAGAATCAAAGTAGTAATCATAAATGATTTCGTTCTAACTTTATTTTTAAAGGTAAAGCCGATAATTGTCCCCATCTTATTCATTAGATTCACCCACCGCTCTGATAAAGATTTGGTTTAACGTAGGTTCCTTGATTTCAAAATGCTCCACTTCACCCTGTGCTATCGCCTGCTGTAAAATACGCTGTGCGGCACCGATCTCACTGATCGATAACAGATACCCACGCTCCAGCCGTTTCACTGCTGTAACACCTGCGATGGACTCCAGACCTTTTACCTCATTAGCTGTACGCAGCAATACTTCTTCCCGCGGGTAGCCATTCTTGATCGTGCGGATATCCCCTTGAACGACCGTATTGGATCGATCGAGAATCGTAATGTTACGGCATAGCTCTTCCACATGCTCCATCCGGTGCGTAGAGAAGAGGATACTTGTTCCCGAATCACGTAATTCTTTGACCGTATCTTTCAGCAGCTCCACGTTTACTGGATCCAGCCCGCTGAAAGCTTCATCTAGAATCAGAATCTGCGGCTTATGAACGACAGCGGCGATAAAGCCCATTTTTTGCTGATTTCCTTTGGAAAGCTCTTCTATTTTTTTATTGTAATAATCCGGAACCTCGAATCGATCCAGCCAATAGCGCAAGCTCTTATCTGCATCACTAGCTGACATCCCACGCAGGCGGGCCAAGTAAACGATTTGATCGCTGATCTTCACCTTAGGATATAGTCCACGTTCTTCGGGCAGATAACCCATAAGTTGCTGCAGTTCACTGTTGAAAGGTTTTCCGTTATACAAAATCTTGCCCTCATCAGGGTAGATTAGGCCGAGCACCATACGCATCGTGGTTGTTTTCCCCGCGCCGTTCGCCCCCAGTAATCCGTAAATTTCCCCTTTACCTACGGTTAGGTTAATTCCGTTTACTGCGGTTTTTTCTCCATATTGCTTAACTACACTTTCCAGCTTTAAGGCTTCCATTTCTCTAGTCCCCTCTCTTGTGGTCAATTAGAATAGGACGATGACCCTGTGTCCATAAACTTAATATTTCGTCCAGCTCCAAACTGCGGCTCTTGATAACCTTTACGCCCAAGTCATGAATGCGTTTCTCGTTTTCTGAAAATTGTTCTATGATAAAAGAAGCTACACCCGGTGTATCCATGGTAAAGTGCAAGCCTCCTGGCAACTCAGCCGATAACTCCGCAAGCTCCTCTTCACCCGCAGCATTCACCCAAACCTCGGTCCAAGCACCGAACAGACTGTCTTTTTCAGCCATGCCCAGCAGTTCACCCCGATGCATAAGGACGATATAATCCGCCAGCCTTCGCACCTCATCCACAATGTGTGTGGAGATGATAATCGTTGCGTTATGCTCATCCATATATTTACGAAGTGTCTCGATCATAATCTTCCAGGCAAAAGGATCAAGACCCGATGAAGGTTCATCCAATAGCAGCAGACTTGGCCGTGCCGCAAGTGCTGCAGCAATTTCGAATTTCCGGCGCTCCCCTTTAGACATCTTCGAAAGTCTCGTATGATACGGAACCTCAAAGCGATCCATCAGCTCGTGAAAATACTGATCGTCCCAATTTGGATACCAATACTTCCGAAATCGCGCTGCCTCCTCTGCATTCCAGTGGTTCTCCTCAGTAATTGACGTTTCAGGAACATAGGCAATGGTCTGGCGAAGCTCCAGAGACAACCCGCTATCATACCTGTTCTCGAACCAATAAATCTCGCCTTCCTCTGGATTAGTCAGCTGCATCAGCAGATTCAGCAGCGTGCTTTTGCCGGATCCATTCTGACCTACCAAAGCTGTAATATATCCTTTAGGCAGATTCAGGGTCAGTGGCCCTATCGTCTTGTTTCGCCGCCGTTTAAGTACATTCCGCAATTCTATAGCCATCTGTACCATATGAGTAAGCGCCCCCTCTCAATCCTTTTCTCTATACTTGCGTTCTACAATCTCCATAAAAATCTGTTCAAGTTCATCCTTGCTGCAATGTACCGATCGGGCGATATCCACTGCACTTTCAAGTGCTTTGCCAACCGTTTCACGTTTATATTCTTCCATGGCTCCGTCACCTACATGGGATACAAAGGTACCCGTTCCTTGTCGCGTTCGCAGCAAACCTTCGTTCTCCAGATCCTGATATACCCGCCGCACGGTAATTACACTGCATTTCAGATCTCCTGCGAACTCACGAATCGAGGGCAGCAGCGTACCTTCTGTAATGACTCCGCTAATGATTAATGATCTAAGCTGAGTCTCTATTTGATGATAGAGGGGCTCTGCACTATTTTCGTTGATTTGTACCGGTATCCACATTATTTACACCTCGCCTTCCACTCTAGCGTGCTAGAGCGCAGTCCTTGCCATTTCCGATTTTTTATATGAGATTGCGACTTTTCAGCCGATGTATAGTCCATTTAGAGAATAACTGCACAGATATTGTTCCCAGCAGAAGTGACCCCCACATGATCGGAGATAACAGCCCCCACTCCTTAGAATAGGAGATACTGTATAAGAACAAACTGCCTCCGCCCAGTGTAACTAGGAACGATGTTGCCCACGATAAAACTACGATAAGCAATGTTAGCCATAGATAAGCTTTGCCGCTAAAAAGATATTCAATAAAAATATATAGACCTGAGACCATGAATCCGAAGCCGAGCCAAGTAATCGCAAAAGCTATATACGATGGAACCGCCAGCTCTGCCCGAAAATTCTCTCCTAACAAGTAAATAATACCGAAGAATAACGTGCCATTTAGAGTAAAGGAGATCACACCCTGAAGTTTTCTCCGCAATAATATTACTGAAGCTGGAATCGGTAAAGTTCGTAAGTAAACCAACATTTTTGTGTATGAGTCTTCACTCCAATATTTCATGGAACGGCGAGAGAATGTTAATCCCAATAAGGGGATAAAGGAGAGAAATAAGAAATCCGCTAGCATCGTCCGATCCTGCTCACCTAGTACATCATTTGCTATCAGGCTAGTCAGTCCACCAAGATAACTCATAAAAACAACTGTTATCACGAGGGTCCCTAATATTTTTAATTTGTCTCCGCGAAAATCAGAGCGCAACATAAACCATGAATCTTTTAATGTTCTCATTAATGCTAACCTCGCTTTACAATGTCTTCAGCGTCTAGCAGAAGCAGGTGTTCATATCCCTGTGCTTACTGTATATATCTATATACACAGTATATGACCTTGGTTTTTCATTGTCAATCCTGTAACTGGAAATTATTCTAAAGAAATAGGAGGTTTGGGCAACCTCATACTTCAAGCTTATGAAGACACTCTCAGACGTTAGGTAACGCTTATTAATTGAGATTAACTACAATGAGGGGGAATTGAGGCAGAATGCTGCTACGGGGGCGAATGTAGCTGGGATAATTGAGTTTATTAGATAATTCATTCTGGAAATGAAGTAGTAAGAGCTCACTCTTGCTTCTATGCAACGTGTTGGTGTGATGTGTGTTGAGGGAGGCGGGTATGGCGGATGGTGCGGTATCGGGGGCGGGGTGCTGATTCGGCTGCTGACTGGTTCAGGTTTCGGGTGTGGGATACCGTTTCGGCTGCTAGTGCAGTTTCAGGTATGGGATATGGGCGACTGCCGGGCGGATTAACATTAGAGAAAAACTCCCTAAAATCTGCCCAACCGAGCTTAGATTATTAGTTTTTAGGGAAATCCTCCCCAAAATTTCAGCTATTACTCCGTTATTGAGCTAAATCCATTCACTTTCAGGGAGGATTTCCCTAATTATGGCCTTTTTTAGCTAATTTCGTGCATTATCAGGGAGGTTTTCCCTAATTGCGTCTTTTTCGAGCTAACTTCGTTCAGTTTCGGGACAGATCCCGAAGCTCCACAAACCAAAATAAGCCCATCACCCGCAATCCCTACTCAGGAACATGCAGATATATAGGCTTATTTCATAACTATTTACGGTTCTGCTACTCTAGTGCTGTTCATTCGCTCAACGCACTAAACTCTGTGCTCTATTCAAGCACTTATTTTACGCACCCAAAATAACTTCCCACACCGGCTTGGTATGTCCACCTGGATACAAAACATACAACAGCACGTACACCATAACGCCTGTAATCGCTGTGATAAACCAGATTATCGATGTCACTCTGCCCCACTTACGGTGCTTGGAATACTTCGCCTTGAAACCAAGAGTTAACGTAGTAAGTCCGAATACCGCAGCTACGGTTGCCAGAACGATATGGAAGATCAAAAACACTTGATAAATCGTCTTCAGTTCATCCGGTCCGCCCCATGAGGTATTCCCCACAAACAACGTTCTCGATACGTAAACAATAAAAAACAGCAGCGCAGCGATAGCGGCAGCAATCATCGTTTTCTTATGCGCCTCGCGTTTGCCCTTGATAATGAGCCACCAACCTATAGCCACCAGCACCGCGCTGATCACGATGAATGACGTACTAATAGTCGGAAACACTGTGAAAATATCCATGATTCTCCCCCTCGGCAGTCTACCAGTTATGCACGGTTCAAGTTGCTCTCCTGAAGTGTTGAGGATGGCGTCGACAATTCATCGTCGTCTTGTCCGTTCTCTTTTTTATACCAATGATAGAACACATAAGCAAGCATAGAGGCAAAAATAA
The DNA here is from genome assembly GCF_037992965.1 of Paenibacillus sp. FSL E2-0190. Classification (NCBI taxonomy): domain Bacteria; kingdom Bacillati; phylum Bacillota; class Bacilli; order Caryophanales; family Paenibacillaceae; genus Paenibacillus; species Paenibacillus sp. FSL E2-0190. Next base: position 596,340 of record NZ_CP150306.1, on the reverse strand, counting down.
ATTCCTGAATGAACTTCATCGCGATACCTCCCACCTGTTGATCTACCTTCGGCGACATCACTTCAAAGAATGCAGGACCTCCAAAATTCTGAAGTAAAACAGAGGGGTCTCCCGAGATACAATAGCCCATAGCACGCGCCCAAGTCTCTGGATCACTGTAAGTGGCGTAGAGCGGATGATCGGCAAATATAATCAGCCCGCAAGCCGGTGTCAGCAATACCATGTTCAGAAAAATAAATCCAATCTTCCCAAGCCCACTCGCCATACGATGTTCCGGCAGCGGATTAATCAGTGTCCACCACATTAAAGCAGAGGTCAGGAACAAAACAATGTAATAAATACGATGAACAGTAAAATGCAGCATCACATAATCATGAATAACAGGAATATGGTACAAGGAAAAAAGTCCGTTAAACAATAGTGCAGCTACTACCGGATGAGCTAAAAAAGATAACGGCCGAAGCGGATTCACCTTTAGTATCCTGCGCCAGATAAAATCTGGAATTCCAAGCATAATCAGCGGCACCGCTACCAGATAAGACAAGGCCATACTGACCATGTGGAAGGAAAACATCATATGCCCTAAAAGGCTAATGGGTCCTCCTTGTGCCAGGTAAAGGGCAAGCATCCCACAGACAAATAACGCTCTACGCCAAAATGGCACCGGTAATGAATCGGCATAACGCCCAGCAATCGGACCAATCCACACAAAATAACCTGCTGTCAGCAGCAGCATTACCGCTAGAAAAAGCGGACTCCATAGTTCAGCAAAACTAAAGTATTCTAATCCCAGCATAATCCCAACCTCCTAGCGCAGGAATTCATATATCTAAACATCAAAAAGAGGGGGCATCGCAGCCCACCTCTTTCATTATCGTCCGTTAATTCCACCAAACCCAATACAGCGACATAACAATGCAGGTCCCAGCGATAAAGAAGCCGCCCAGCATGAAAAGAATCGGCAGAAGATGCCCTTTATCTTTTAGATGCATCCAGAAGCCCATCTGTACAATGACCTGAAGAACAGCCATTACCAGCAGCAAAATAATCGCAAAGGTTGCATTTACGCCCCCAGCCGCAACAGCAGCGAAAGCAATCAATGTTAAGACAATGGAGAAAATAAAGACAACAATATGTTTCTGTGGTCCTTCATGCCGATGACGTTGCTTATACCCGCCGCTATCTGGCATATGCTGATCCGTCGTCATAGTGCCTAGCCCACCTTTCCGAGTAGGTATACAACCGTAAAGATGAAGACCCATACTACATCGATAAAATGCCAGTACATGGCTGACACATACACTTTTGGTGCAGTAACAACCGTTAACCCCTTGCGGGCGAGCTGCCCGATCAAGATGGAGATCCAAGCGATCCCGAAGGCTACGTGCGCACCATGAAATCCTACCAGTGTGTAGAATGCCGAGCTGAATGCACTTGTGGTCATTCCGAATTCTTCGTGTCTTACATATTGAGTAAACTCATAGATCTCCAAAACCAGGAAACCTAAACCTAAACCTACAGTAACTAAAAGCCAATTCCGTAGCAGTGCCGGCCGATTTCTGTGCATTGCTTGAATAGCGAATACACTCGTCAGACTGCTTACCAGCAGGATGAATGTTGCAGCGGCTACAAGCGGCAGGTGAAACAGTTCATTCGCCGAAGGCCCCTCATTCGTCTGATTACGCAGTGCGAGGAAAGTAGCGAACAACGTGCCGAACAATACCGCTTCGCCGCCTAGAAACAACCAAAAGGCAAGAACCTTGTTGCGTCCTTCGAGCGTAGCTTTTTCCGGCTCGTGCGGAAAGGTATCCTTAGAAGCTTCTGCATGTGCCGTTGTCATGTCCGCTCACTTCCTTCCAGCTCTTCAGGTTCAATATGCCATCCGTGATCATCATACAGTGAACGCATCAGCATGGATCCAAATGTAATAATAAGACCGATGGCTGTAACGATATAATTATTAAACAGGAAGCTCATAAAAGCATTGCCGAATTCATCACGGCTAAACATAAAGCCAAGCCCAGCGATAAAAATTCCGACAGACATCGTAAACGGTAAAATCGTTGCTGACGGCATATGAATTGAGCCCACCGGCTCTGCTGGTGTCATGCCTTTATTCCCTGCTACTTTTTCTTTCCAGAAGGCATCAATCCCCCGAATAAGAGGTGTTTGCTTGAAGTTATATTCTGGCGGCGGTGAAGGAATGGTCCATTCCAATGTACGTCCATCCTCCCACGGATCATTGCCTGCATCCGCTGGTTTTCTGGAAGTCAGGAAGATGTTCACCAAGAAAATAATCATACCAACACCCATAAGTCCTGCACCAATGGTACTGACTAGATTTAGCAAATCAAATTGCTGATTTGGTAAATAAGTAAATACGCGGCGCTGCATCCCCATAAGCCCAAGGAAATGCTGTACAAAAAAGGTCAGATGGAATCCGATGATAAACGTCCAGAAAGTCCACTTGCCCAGCGTCTCACTCAGCATCCTTCCGAACATTTTTGGCCACCAGTAGTGCAGACCTGCGAACAGGCCAAGCACCAAACCACCTACAATAACATAGTGGAAATGCGCTACAACAAAATACGTATCATGGAACTGAAAGTCAGCAGGTGCGGACGCCAGCATCACTCCAGTTACTCCCCCCATAGTGAAAGTAGGAATAAATCCTACAGCGAACAGGTTAGGGGTTGTGAAACGTACTTGTCCGCCCCACATCGTGAACAACCAGTTAAAAATTTTAATCCCAGTTGGAACCGCAATTAACATCGTTGATACGGAGAACAACGCGTTAGCTACAGGTCCAAGTCCAGTTGTGAACATGTGGTGAGCCCAAACCATAAAACCTAAGAAGGCGATCAAGATGGTTGCAAACACCATGGAGCTATATCCGAACAGTCTTTTACGCGAAAAGGTTGGGATGACCTCGGAAATAATCCCGAAGGCAGGCAGAATGAGAATATACACTTCCGGGTGACCAAATATCCAGAAGATATGCTGCCATAGCACTGGACTTCCTCCGGCTCCGACTTCGAAGAAATTGGCTCCTAGAATCCGGTCGAATGTCAGTAGTACTAAACCTACTGTTATTGCTGGAAAAGCAAACAAAATAATGGCGGAAGTAATAAATGTAGTCCAGGCGAACATCGGCATCCGCATATAGGTCATTCCCGGCGCACGCATCGTAATGATCGTGGCTAGAAAGTTAATCCCCCCGATGAGGGTCCCTAATCCGGCAATTTGCAAGCCGATCGTATAGAAGTCTACACCGTGTGTAGTGCTGTATGTACTCGTAGATAGTGGGGTGTAGGCGGTCCACCCGGCATCAGGAGCACCACCCATAACCCAGCTAAGATTCAGTAGAATCCCGCCGAACAGGAAGGTCCAGAAACCAAGTGCATTTAGAAAAGGAAAGGCTACGTCACGTGCACCGATCTGTAGCGGAATGACGGCATTCATGAGTGCGAAGATGACTGGCATGACGCCGAGGAAGATCATCGTCGTACCATGCATGGTTATGAGTTCATTAAACGTTTGTGCATCCAAAAAGTTATTCATCGGCTTGATGAGCTGCCAACGAATCAGAAGCGCTTCAATTCCCCCGATGCCAAAAAATAATCCTCCGGCCCATAGGTACAAAATCGCGATTTTTTTGTGATCGACGGTTGTTAGCCAATCCATAAGTCCTGTATGGCGCTTCACACTGTGGCCGTGCCCCAGAGGCTTGGATGAATTCAAGGTATGCGCTGCTTGAGCCAAAGTTCGTCCCCCCTTTTCGAAAGTTCCGCCCGCCTTTAGGCTAAGGCATTAGTCCAGCTTATAGTTGGCCAGATACTCTGCAATGCCATCAATCTCAGCATCACTCAGGCCCAGATCTTTGGGGTTAGGCATCAGATTGCCTGGTTTTACGGATTGCGGGTCGTGCAGCCAGGTTTTGAGATTCTCTTCAATCGGCGCACCATCTTCCCTCGTGTCGTCGTTGAGCAGAATTCCAGCAATCGATTCCCGAGAACCAATTCCGGTCAAGTTCGGCGCATTATTAATCCCTTGATCGCCTACAGCGTGGCAAGTCAGACATGCCGCTTTGAACTTCTCAGCTAAAGCAGGATCCTCTGGCAGCACAGCTACAGGTGCTTTCATCGAATCAATCCACTTTTGAAACTCTTGTTCACTAACTGATTTCACCTTAAATTCCATCAATCCATGAGAAGGTCCACATAGCTCCGCACATTTCCCACGGTAAACGCCTTCATTAGGCGCACTAAAGCTAAAGCGGTTAATCGTTCCAGCTGGGTTGGTATCGATTTTACCGGAAAGAGAAGGGACCCAGAAGGAGTGCAGCACATCTTTAGTTTCCAGTTCAAAGGCGATATCTTTGCCCACCGGAATAATCAGGTCCTGCGCTGTAGTTACCTTATAGTCGGTATACTCAAACTCCCACCAGTATTGGTGGCCGGTTACTTTAACCTTGATCGCATTCTTGTCATTGGAATGATCATCTCCAGCGGCAAACACAGCTTTAACCGTTGGCACGGCCAGTACTACAACAAGGATGAGCGGAATGACTGTCCAGAGAATCTCAAGTTTCATACTGCCCTCAACCTGCTCAGGGATTTCATTCTGACCCGGTCTTCTGCGGAAGCGGATCAGTACATAAGCTGCAATCGTAAAGACAATCAGCAACACCACGATCATAATGCTGATCGACAGCTCCATTAATCCGTAAGATCTGTCTGCTGCAGGTCCCTGTGGTCTGAGTACTGACAAGTCCTCACGACCGCACCCGGCAAGAAAGAGTCCAAACATAGCGGTCATGGGAAGGAGTCGCTTTACAGCCTGCCACGTTTTCATCATTGATCTACCCCGCTTTTCCCGATTTCGTAGATTCCTGTTTTTTTCTGTCAATTATAACAATCACTATTAATATAAGTTTAAGGGAAAGTTTTGTCAATCGTTCACAACTAGTTCACATTGTAATTTTCGACACAATAAACCCTTGTCCCATCTGGATTTTATAGCATTTTATGAAAACGCAAACAAATAAAAAATAATAAAGAAAGCGCATTCAATTTAAAATGTGTCTATTAATTCATTTGACTATTCTATGAGGAAGACTTTTCCTTATTCGTAAATGGGCATACAAAAAAAACCGATTCCAGCAACAAAAGTCGCTCGGGCACGGTTTATAAGAATCCTCGTGGATGTTATTACTCAAAATGATGTCTAAAGTTAAGCAAGTGACAAACGTATCTGTTAGCTAGGAGACGGATGAATTCATCCGTACCAACTCGTGTTCCACGACCATGGTCAGTTCTTCTTCATAGCCTCCTGTAATCCGATACTTTCGGACGTACTCCTTTACGAATTTCTTGGGATCTTTGGGCCGGAAAATGCGTGTCATTTCCCGTAGACTTTCCTTGACTTCGTTATGACCTTTACTTGCCATGATCAGTTCCCTCCCAAAACATTGAAAATGAATGCTCCGTTGTAGAGAATGCATGATGAAAAGTACGCCGTAACCTCGAATGCAAGTGAAGTATCCATTACACATACGTGGCTTGCACTATCCGTCAACACGTGGAATCTAAAGCTAAATCTAGCCTTTGAAACACCGCCTTGCCGGTGAAGCAGGTTCGTCGTGATTTGGGCTGAGAGTAAGGACGCCTGATGAACGATAGCTCCTTGACACTTTTATTACCCGAAGAGCCACTTACTGAATCACTCCTTTCGGGCCTTATCGTTATATTGTATCATATTCCGGATTAACTTCCACCTTTCCTTGTAAAATGTACTATTTGGAAAATATTATTTTTTACAGCTGTCTTCGTAAGTCAGATGTCTCCAAACTGGTTAAAATACAATAACCTATACAGCAAGCGAAATTGTATTTATCAACAAATGAGAAGGAGATCTTTATGGCCCAGCCTGCAATTCCCCTAATGACTACCGCAACGCCAGAAGACACCGATACACGCCGGGAGGGTCTTGAACAAGCCCATCAAGCTATCCTAAAAGAATACCCCAAGATGCATAGCATGCTTATTGTGCGTCATGGAAAACTTATCTTCGAACGTTATTATAATGACCATCATGCTGGAGCATTAAATGATCTCCGTTCTGCCACCAAAAGTTTTGTCAGTGCCCTTACGGGAATCGCTATCGGCCGTGGAGAGATGCCTGATCTCCATATTTCTGTGTCCGAGGTCCTTCGCAAGCATATTCCATACCTTCACTCCCCACATCTCTCAAAAATCACACTCCGTCATCTTCTTACCATGACTTCCGGTTTTAGCTGGATCACAGGGAAGAAGCTTGGTGAACCGCTTGTTCGGAACCTCCATCGCAGCCGCCGCTGGGGTTCCTTTGGCCTTAGCTTGAACATTATTCCAGAACAAATCGGCCAGTTCCAATATCGAAGCATCGACTCACATCTAATCTCGATAATGATTAGTGAATCTACAGGTCTTGATGCATTTTCCTATGCAGCACAGCATTTATTCACTCCACTCCGAATGGCTAATACCGCTTGGTTACCTAGCCCCGAAGGACATAGCATGGGTCATATCGGTTTGCACCTAACGTCTCGGGATATGGCTAAATTCGGAATCTGCCTGCTGAATAATGGAGTGTTTGCAGAGCAGCAAATCATCCCAGAACATTGGTTGCAGGATGCACTTACCGCTCAAGCTAAGGGATATCCAGCGTTTGGTGATTACGGATATCAGTTTTGGATCGGTACGATGAGCGGGCAGCCCTACAAGCTCGCCCACGGGCATGGCGGGCAGCAGATTCTGCTCTTTCCCAATCTGGATGCTGTAGTGGTCTTTACAGCAGAGAGCAAGACAAACAACTGGAAGAACCCTCGCAGGCTGCTTGAAAAGTATGTTCTCCCTTCAATGAGCTAAACATACTTTTTCCTGACAAGTCATAGGCTTGTAAGGAAGAAGGATTCGAACAATCAAGCCCCTTCTTCTCCAAGCAGAAGGAGAGTGAGCCCATTGTCCCCTTTTAAATCATCCACCGGATTGCCCGATAATATAGCGGGCGCGTTGTGTTACTTTTTCCCTTTTCTCGGCGGCGTCGTCTTTCTCGCATTGGAGAAACGCAGCCGCTTTGTGCTGTTCCATTCGCTGCAATCACTGATTACCTTCGGGGTGCTGATGATCCTCCACGTTCTAACCGGATTGGTCCCATTCCTCGGTCCCTTGATGAGTGCCCTCGTCTCTCTTTGCAGCTTTGGGGTGTGGCTGTTAATGATCTACCATGCCTTAAGTGGCAGGTGGTATAAACTCCCTTGGGCAGGTGATATCGCAGAAAGTCAGATTCGCTATCTGTAATCCCCCAAAAAGCAGCCCCTCTGATCGCTGAAAAGTATTCCCTTTTGCCCATCCACTCCTTACAATGTAGAAAGGGCATCAATGGAATTCTACAGGCTGGAGGAAATCATATGTATCTATTTATCATAAACCCGCGTTCCGGCGGGGGAGCAGGCGGCCGGACCTGGCATACTGTAGAGGCGCTCATGAAGGAGCGTTCGCTGCCTTTCATGTCCTTGTTTACGCACAGCGTAGAGGGTGCAGAAGCCCTTGTTTTAAATACAGTAAAGCATCGCGAGGATTGGAAAGCCGTGATTGTAATCGGCGGTGACGGCACGCTCCATAGCATTTTGGGTGCACTTTGCGGCAAAGATATCCCCATGGGCGTGATTCCTGCCGGCTCCGGCAACGACACCGCCCGGGGGTTTGGCATTCCACTTTCCATAGAAGCCGCGCTGGAGGCCGCCCTTAGCGAGCGGTATATCGAAGCAGACCTGCTTTCAGGAGCAAACGGACTGACCGTAACAGCTGTTGCCAATGGCTTTGATGCTCAAGTGGCCGAGAATGTGAATGCCAGCCGATACAAAAGGCTGTGCAATGCCATTGGAGCAGGCCAGCTCGCGTATATCATCGGCATATTGCATACGCTGATGACATTCAAGCCCTGCCGGGTAAGTGTAGTCTGCGACGGCACGGAGCACGCCTTCGAGAAGGCATGGCTGGTCTCGATCTGCAACCTGCCCAGCTACGGCGGCGGGCTTTTGATCTGCCCGCAGGCAAAGGCCGATGACGGCCAGCTTGACGTCTGCGTCGTGCATGGGTGCAGCCGCGGGCAGCTGCTGCGGTTGTTCCCCACGGTACTGAAGGGCAAGCATGTGGCGTTGCCCTTCGTGTCTATGCTGCGCGGACGTAGCGTAGCCGTAGGCTTTGCCGAGGCCCGGCCTGCGATCGGCGACGGCGAGAGCCTCGGCAAAGGGCCGCTGGCCGTTCGCTGCGAGCCGGGGGCGCTGCGTGTGCTATCGCCGCTGGCGGCGGACAGCGTACAGCTGCCCGCCGACACTGCAGCGGCATGCGGCAGCAACGGGTAACCTGACCCGTGCATACCATACACACAAAAAACAGCAAGCGACTGGTTCATTACCAGTTCGCTTGCTGTTTTGTATATCCTATAGCTTTTGTTTGAGAATGCATTCCAAAATCCTCAAACAAGAGGCTCTTCCTCGTCTTCCACGAAAGTGACTCTTCCGTCCTCCAGTGAAGCAATACGCACAAGTGACTCTACGCGATATCCCGCTTCCTGCAGCAGCCGATTTCCTGGCTGGAACGCTTTTTCGATCACAATACCAATTCCAACCACACTTCCCCCCGCCTGCTCAACAATACGGGCAAGTCCGAAGGCGGCTTCACCATTCGCCAAGAAATCATCAACAATCAGCACCCGTTCTCCCGGAGCAATGAATTTCTTCGAAACGGTAATTTCATTCGTTTCTTTCTTCGTGAAGGAGTAGACCTTCTCCACGTAAATGTCTTCTGTCAGCGTCAGCGATTTCTGCTTACGGGCAAAAATCAGCGGAACCTCCAGCTCTAATGCTGTCATAATCCCCGGAGCAATCCCCGAGGATTCTATAGTCAGCACCTTCGTAATTTCTTCGCCAGCGAACCGGCGGATAAACTCACGGCCAACCTCACGCATCAGGAAGGGGTCCATCTGATGATTCAGAAAAGAATCCACCTTGAGCACTCCTTGCCCGAGTACAATACCTTCTTTCAACACTTTTTGTCTCAACAGCTCCATAGTGCTCCTCCTTCTCCCATCATTGAATCCATTCTCCCCACATTACAGACCTGTCGGCTTCTGAGGCAATAAATTTCCAACGATCGATTTTAAATTATGATCATCCTTGCTCTTTTCCTGACCGTTATCATAACCCGTAATTCGAATCTCCAAGAAATCCCCCGGATTTACCGGTTTAAAAATCAATTTTTCGCGGTCTTCCAGTCTCACGTTAAAATTCATATCCTTAAACATTTCGACTAATTCTGCTTCTCCAGGAGATGCTCCCTTATCCAGAAACAACAGTCCACGCAATTTTTTAGGACCATCATTGTGCACCACTTCAAAATGAACGATACATTCCATGCTTCTCACCTCCCTATGATAATAACTACTGCGCCTGTTCTTCCCCATCATCGCCTTGATCATACATAACATATTTGCTATGAATTTTGCTGTAACGTTCTCCATAACGCTCTACTAATTCTGCGCCCATATCCTGCTCCAGCTCGAACAAGACCATTTCCTGTGTAAAATGATTCAACAGCAGCTCCACTAACACCGGGTGCTCTGTTACCACTGCTTGCGCGGATCCATCATCATAACGCATCCCCAGCATACACCAGCTCCGGTCAATCACAAATGAGAACTTCCGTCCATCCGCCCGCTGCGAATTTTTTCCGAATGACGGCCATACTGGGTAAGAGGCAGCAGCAGCATTGCCACCGTCAAAAGCCCATAAAAGCCTAACACCACGCAGTTCGGCCTGTTCAAGTTCGCTCCGCAGAAGCGACGCTTCCTCGCGCCACATATCCACTACAATTTCCTGCTCTGCCATGTTAAGCTGGCGAATCAGCGCCCCCATTACATTGCGGTCGCCCTCTACATTATAAAAAGAAGGACTAACAGGCCCTCCGCGAGGCATCTCACTTTCCATATAAGCCAGCGAAGCTTGAACTCTTCCCGAGATCATCGTCGCCAGCTCCTCCGGATTGAGAACACTATACCGCGCAGGCTCTCCTTCACCACATCGTACATATCCCTGCTGTGTTAGGCGCTGAAGCGCCGCATACACATTTGATCTTGAAACTCCGAGCTGTTTGGCAACCTCATAGCCAGAAGCCTGACCTTTAGTCGCAAGCTCGACCATGATTTTGGACTCCATCTCCGTGAAGCCCAGATTGCGCAGATGCAGCAGCAGCTGTTCCATCTTGTTGTCCCCCTAAGCCCTAAGCTGACTGATATCTGTACTATATTTGCTCCGATCCACAACGCGGGCACCATAAGGAGCCCTTGGGCAATTCATTCCGACAGATTTGACACTTAATCATATCACGAACACCACTGTCCTGGGTGACTGCGGACTCCTCCTGATGTTCATTCGCGTTCCAATCGCGGATGCGACGATCCAGCTCAAGCTGTCTTTGTCTTTCCCGTTCCAGCTGATCAGCATGTCTGCGATCCCGTTCAATGTCATGTTCGTTCGCCGCATATTCCTCCAATGGCAGCTCATCATCCTCTGAAGGCAGGATCTCAGAATACACCACACTTTGCGGATGGAGCTTCATTGCAATCTCCTTCTCTTCATCCGTTAGCTCATCCGCACCATAGTATTGATCCTCATCCTCTTCGTCCTCATCCACAGTTTTGACGAATACCGGCGGTGACGGAATCTTTCTTGATGTGGTTAGCTCCTCCAGCTTACTTCCACACTTTGGACAAAAGTTTGCATCGAGCGCCACAACATTGCCACAAGAACATAACCGTTCATTTTTCAGTTCAGCAATTCTTGCGCGTTGGACTTCAATTTTTTCCTGAAGCTTGGAACAGGTCCGTGCCAGTTCTACCATTTTGCCTTCAGCTACAGACATATCCTTAGAGCGATACCCTTCATAAAAAAGCCTGCCCATTTTCGTGAATTCCACTTCCATCTCACGTTCAATATCGGAAATAAGCCCGTTCAGCTTGCCGATCTCAACAGAGCTTTGTGCTTTTTCGGTAACCCGGCTCGCACTATCTTTGATTCGTTTCATAAAACTCATTACAGTTCCTCCCTCTCCAGCGATACGTGTTTCTATCATACCAAATGTATCGAACAGATTCATTAATGTGCTTTAATACGCGATTTAGCGGAGAATGTTCCTATAAATTCTTATTTTCCCTGATTTCAGACGTTATTTTGCGTCAGGGGTTCTACATCGGTTAAAATAGAATTAATCACAAATAACGAAATTGGGAGAGTTTCAGTGGAAGAACATGACAGCACACAGCTTACGCTAAAACAGATGCAGGTACACGTTAAGGATCTGCAACATTGGCAAGATAACGAGGATTTCACAAATCTTATCAATGAGTTCAAGTCTCTGCCAGCACTCTATCGCCATGCACTAAACGATCTTGAGAATAAAATCGATGTGATCAAAACGGAATGGCAGGTCCGTGACGGCTTCAGTCCCATCGAGCATGTTAAATGCCGAATTAAAGAACCCAAGAGCATCCTTCAAAAGATGGAGCGCAAAGGTTTCGAGTTCAACTTGGAAAATATGGAGCAGCACATTCACGATATTGCAGGTATGCGGATTGTATGTGCTTTTGTTAAAGATATTTACCGCCTGGTTGATCACCTCAGCACACGCGAAGACATTCGCGTATTGGAGATCAAAGATTATATAGCCCATCCCAAGCCGAATGGGTATCAAAGCCTGCATCTTATCGTCGCAATTCCGCTCGTCCTGCTGGAAGGAACACGCTGGGTCAAAGCAGAAATACAGCTGCGAACCCTAGCCATGGACTTCTGGGCAAGTATGGAACATATTCTGTATTATAAATTCGATAAGCAGCTTCCTTCGCATGTTGCGGAGGAATTGAAGGATGCCGCACGCGCCGCCGATGAACTGGATCAAAAAATGCTGCGCCTACGCCGCGAGATTCTGGAACTTGCAGAAGGGGAATCCCCTGCCGGCGGGCAGGTTTAAGCTTTCATATTTCTACATTTCTCAAAAATTAAGGGGATGTCTCATAAGCCATGACAATGGCTGCTGGGACACCCCCTTCTTTTTAATCGATTAGGCCGTTTGATCGTTACCCTTCGCCGCCGAAGCAAGGTGCTATCGGACACAGCCGATCTTATTCGCAAAATAATCCTCCATTTTGCATACTAACGGACCCCAAAGTCGCTAACGGCATAAAAAACGCCGGATCTGCGCCCTCCTATATAAAATAGCTGCACTGGAGTCCGAAAACATACTGGATAGGCGATAAATGTGTGAATAACGCCTCCTGAGTCCCTAAACCTCAACCAACGGCTAATCATGACCCGGCGTTCCGCTGTATTCAGCCTCAAGGCTTACTAACCAAAGGCTTCCATGTAACGCCGCCATCTGTAGTGGTCTTTAGAAATCCTGGACCCGCCAACCAACCGTTTTTCGGCGTAACGAACTGAATGTTTTCTGCCTTCGCGAATAGCTGTGATGTCGCAATCAACCTCCAGCTTACACCCCCGTTGACAGTCGCCACCAGTTTGCCGCCCTCCTGCAAAGCCCAACCTTCACGAGCGTTCAGCCATGTTGTTCTCGCTGCCTCAGTACCGAGCAATTGAGGGCCAAGCTTCCATGTCCTGCCTCCGTTATCACTTGTGTAAAACACCATACTTCGAATCCCATCGTCAACGATCTCCAGCGGCAGGATGCCTTTCATATTGTCTTTGCCTGAGAATTTAGGCGGATAACTATTACTGTAAGTAAAGGCTGCCAGAGCAGCTGGCTTCTTTAATTGCTCCGGCTTCCAGCTCTTCCCGCCATCCGTAGTTCTGAATGTTAAAATGTATTCTTGCCCATGGTTGCTGGAGGTGATCCAGCCATTCTGGGAATCCTGAAAGGTTATCCCTGTTGGATAGGCTTTAATACTCTCCGTTAGATTTCCGATTCGCTTCCAGCTGTTCCCGCCATCAGCTGTGCGATACAAGGATTTCTCCATCATCCCGAGACCAGGTTCTGAATCCAGCAGCACATACCCGTTATTCACATCGATAAAATGAATAAAACCGCCACTGTATCCTTGCTCCCAATCCTCCGTGACGGGAAGTTTTGTCTCCTTCCAGGTCTGGCCCTGATCAGAGGTATGATAGATCAGGACAGGTTGCCCTATACCATGACTACTTATAATCCAGCCATTTGTGGCATTCAGGAAAAAGCTTGCTGCGGCAAAGATGCCTGTTTCTTGTGGAATAGGAACAATATTGCTGTCCGGATGGTACCAACTACTTGCTCCATCGTTCGTAGTCCATAATCCAGTCTTATCTATTCCCCACCCATGCTTTATGTCATTCATGCTAAATTTAGCAGGATACCCCTGCAAAGAATTCATCTCCGTCTTCAGCTCAGCGGTATTTATCCCCATACTCGAATCTAAACCAAGATTATCATTTACCATGTAGGATTGCAGAAATAACCCAGCAATGATTATCGGGGCAAAAACGGCATATAGTCTCAAATGAAACCCTCCTTTTTCCATTTCCTTCTATTCTATAATCATAGACAGAGTTTAATAGTAAAAGGTTACAGAAGCTTTACCAAAGAAGAAGCCGCCTCCTCAGATAGGAAGCGGCTTCTCTAAACTCCACTGCTGTTTAACTACGCCTTACTTGCACGACGGGCAGCAGCTTCTGCTACTCGATTCATAATCAAAGTTAGGCCTTCTAGAGCCTTAGGTGTCTGAGGCAGCAAAGCTCCCCAGTCTTCCGTTACCGCTGCTACTACCGGCGATGAGGGAAATGGCCTAGCCGTAATCTCATGGAACTGCGGTCCCGGCTGGTGAAGCGAACCTTCAGCAGCCGCTTCTGCAAGCCATTCCCCAGAAGAAATTGCGGGGCCCTTGCGCTCTAACCGTGCTAATTCCGTTGCAAGCTCACTAGCTGGGGCTGCCTCTGTCTCAGAATCATCGGCAGCTATATCAGTTTCAGCCCAAAGGGCAAATATTCCATCCAGGAGTTCTCCCTTAGTAAATCCTCTCAGAGAAAGCGCCAGCAGCGGCTCTTCAGCAAGTCGTTCTTTTATAAGCTGTAGAGTCTCCGCCTGGTTCTCTAACCCTTCCCCCTCAAAGAGGGCTTGCTCCAGCTCTGTATCTGTAGGCAGAAGCTCCAGTTCCGCCAGCCCACCCGTCAATCTCCCTTGCAGCAAAGCAAATACCTCATCCGGACTTAGCGCCAGACGCCGCAATATTTCTTTTCTACGGGCAGCATGCCAGACTGGAACCTTCAGAGAGAGGGGTTGCTCCGGTCTTTGTCCCTGAGGAACAGCAGAAGTACCGACATTCCATTCACCTTTTGCCCGCGACCCTCCCGTCACTTTCCCGGGCGAAGCCGTCCATGCTGCTTTTACTAATCCAGGCACAACTTCCAGCCGCATCTCTAACAGTTCACTCATTGTTCGATCCCTCCGTATTGCTCATGTCTTTCTTTACATCCAATCCTGATCCTGCAGTTCAATAAGCTCCTTCAGTTCATGATTAGACATCTCGGTCAACCATGTTTCACCAGAACCAACAACCTGCTCCGAAAGGCTTTTCTTCCGCTCAATTAATTCGTCAATACGTTCCTCCAGCGTTCCTTGGCAAATCAGCTTATGAACTTGTACGTTCTTATCCTGCCCAATTCGGAAAGCCCGGTCTGTCGCCTGATTCTCCACTGCCGGATTCCACCAGCGATCGTAATGAATAACATGATTGGCCCGGGTTAGGTTCAATCCTACTCCGCCCGCTTTAAGAGATAACACGAAGAAGGCTGGCCCCTTGCCCTCTTGAAAATCATGCACCATCTCGTCCCGCTCCCGTTTTGGAATCCCCCCATGAAGGAACAGCGGCGATGTACCATAACGCTTAGTAAGCTTGCTCACCAGCAGCTCACCCATCGCTACGTATTGCGTAAAGATCAACACAGATTCGCCAACTTCAGCGACACTGTCCAGCACCTCGAACATAACCTCCATTTTACCGGAATGTTCATTGCGTGGACTCCGTCCTTCTTCTTTCCGGAATAGCTGAGGATGATCGCAAATCTGCTTCAGCTTCGTCAGAGAGGATAACACCAGTCCACGGCGGGCCATACCACTGCTCTCCCCGATCACACCGAGCATTTCATCCACGACACCCTGATACAGGGCAGCTTGGGTCTCGGTCAGCGGGCAATAAGACTTCAGCTCCAGCTTCTCCGGTAAATCCTTAGAAATATCCGGGTCACTCTTCAGACGCCGCAACAGGAAGGGGGATACCAAGCGATGTAGCTCCCGCAGACGTTCCCCACCTTCACCAGACACATAACGCTGCCGGAAGGAATGATAGGTTCCTAAATAGCCCGGGTTTAAAAAGTGGAAAATAGACCATAACTCGCCAAGTCTGTTCTCTACCGGAGTACCTGTCATAGCTATGCGATGCGGCGCTGATAACTTCATCACACTCTGCGCCTGCTTCGTACGGTGATTTTTAATATATTGAGCTTCATCCAGCACCACTGTTGACCACTGAACATTGGCTAAATCCTCACTGTCACGGCCTGCCAAATGATAGGTCGTCAGTACGATATCATGACTGGTTGCCAGTTCTAAGAAGCTATCTCCCCGAACACGGCGTCCACCATGATGTATGTGTACATTAAGCGAAGGTGCAAAGCGCTGCAGCTCCCGCTGCCAGTTGCCAAGAAGCGATGTTGGGCAGAGAATCAGTACAGGCTCCTGCTTCTCTTCAGGGGGAGCACTTAACGCCCGGTCCAGCAGGCAGGTGATAACCTGCACCGTTTTACCTAGACCCATATCATCGGCGAGGCATACCCCAAAACCCAGACCACTGAGCTCGGCCAGCCACTGATAACCCCGCTCCTGATAAGGTCTTAAAGTTCCATGCAGACCCTCAGGTACAGGACGCACCGGAAGATTACGTAATACATCTCCGCGCATAAGTGATGCCAACAGCCCGGATGTCTCCATCCCAGTGACGGACATTCCTTTCCAGAGCCGATCTTCACCATCCTCGGCTTCTAGACGCATCCAATCCGCGGCAGTCATTTCTCCGTTTTCATGGCGTTTCATATATCTAAGAACCTGGCGGATTTCTTTAGGATCTATCTCGATCCATTCCCCGCGGAAACGTACAAAAGGTACACCGGCCTCTACTAATGCATTTAATTCTTCCTCACTAATCGTACTATCTCCAAGCGAGGCCTCAATACGGAACGAGATCAGCTCTTCCATACCCAGAGCTGCGGGCGCAGGGCTATCGCCCCCGTTCACGCCCGGCTGCATTTTCATCTTCATGCCAATGCGGCGGCGTCCCTCACGGCTCCAGCGCGAAGGCATCTGCACCGTTATTCCCCGATCGCGCAGCTGCTGCACCGTCTCCTTCAAAAAGAAATAAAGACGCTCCGGTTCCAAATCCGCCCCCGTGGGCGCAGGCTTAGCAAGAGCGCGCTGAATATCCGGCGATATCTTCGCAGCCCGGCCCAGCGCTATAAGCAGCTGCTGCTGGATATTGCGATAGCGTTTACCCCATAACGTAAACTCTCGTTCTTTACTACTCCAGATCGATTTGGCGGGAAACCAGAATTCCCCTTCTTCCTTATTCTCCGCCCAGAAGGTTAACCGCCAGACTTCATTATTGTTTTCATTGTCTTCTGGCGGCTCCAGCCGTAGCCCAAGACCCAGCTGCCCGCTCCGTGCTTCCTCTGGCTCTGAATGTGGTACATCGCTGCCAGCGGTCTCGTTCACAGTGACCAAAAGGTCTGTCACCTCTGCTGGAGTTCCTTGCACGGGTATATCTCGGCTTCCAGTGAGAAGGCTATTCCACCACAGTTCAGTTAAAGGGGAATAACCCCGGCGATAATTCGCTTTATAAGGGATTAACTCACTTTCAATGCCCGCAATTACTTTTTTTATCTCAGCAGTCATTACAGCCTGCATAAAGGAGTAAAGCACATATGCTCCAGCCTCATCACGAGAGGATAAATCCCCTGCCTCTGCGATATGCGTTCCTAGTGCAAGAACAGGCATGGATGCTGCCAGCTGCAGAAAGATCTCTTTGTCCTCCTGCTTTCGGAAAGCTGGCGACCAGCAGACCGTCGCCGCCTGTTCGCCGCCGCGGCGACGTGAGCCCACAGGGCGTGGTGGCAAGGCCCCCGGCGTAATCCCGCCCGTACCCATCAGCTCCAGCGCAAAACGTGCCGCTGCTGCCCAGTAACGCAGTTCGCCGCCTGGCTCCACTCCCTGATCTCGGCATAACGTCTCATCCCATGCCAGAAGCAGTTGAAATGCATCGCTAGGAACCAAGGCGAGCCCTTCGAACGTTCGTCCGGGCAATCCGCGCCGGGCTGGCTTCCCCTCTACAGGGGGAGCCGGATATTTCACTTCTGCCAGACGCAGAGCAGCAGTTGCAAAAGGACGCACTCCTCCCTGTAGCTCCATCCGCTTCACTACGCGAGTCCAAGCGTCAACCTTCGGCTCCGAAGTTTCGCCAGAGAAGCAAAATAAAACGTCCCCTAACCATATTGCATACAGATGCTTAGTCATCGGTGATCTCCTGTCTTTTAAGCAAGCAAAAAAAGAACCAGCCCCATACCATCAGGAAGGGTAACTGCAACCTTTTCCGCGAGAAATAAATTTTGAAGCTATACAAGTAGAAGCCGCTTCTTCCTCTTCTAGAGAGGGAATGCGCTCCTGCGGTAAATATAAGGATAAAGAACTAGGACAAAACTTATATTTTCTTGAATCTTCATCTCTTCATCTTATACGAAAAAGCGCTGATTTAAAAACATTTCTGCATATTTTCTGTAGATTTTTATGAAATAAAGTTGAAGGATATAGAAACACCCAGTAATTTGATTCATTTAAAATACCCCGCACTACTGCCCTGCTATCCAAGAATGTTATGACTCACTAGTCACTTCTTTTCTTTTTATAGTCTTAATTAGGCCAAAAAGGGGTATATTCTAAATAAGCAACACCCTATTAAAAAAGCTAGGGAGTGAATTATTTGAGACGTTATAATCCTTATAAATGGTGGAACCTCGTATTCTTTGTGGGTGTAATTATCGTAAATGTGCTGGCGGTAACCTTGCCTTTGGGCGGAAACAGTACAGGAGAAATCTCTGACAAATATAAGACTTACATGACTCCTGCTGGCTACGCATTCTCCATTTGGTCGCTGATCTACCTCTTGTTAGCCGGTTTCGTTATTTATCAATTCCGCTCCTATACAAGTTCTAGGGATTCTGTACGAGCTATTTCGTTCTGGTTTATCCTGAGCTGTGTTTTTAATATGAGCTGGCTTTTCCTCTGGCAGTATTTATATATCGAGCTTTCTTTGATTGCCATGGTGTTAATGTTAATTTCCATCATTGTTATCTATCGCCGAACGCGCCAGATCGCAAATCCTACTTCAGGTGAGAAATGGCTGATCAAGCTACCCTTTAGTATATACCTTGGCTGGATCTCTGTGGCGACTATCGTGAATGTTAGCGTTGTTCTGGAGAAAAATCATTGGGATGGGTTTGGACTTAGCGGGATAACCTGGGCCGTGATCATGCTCTGCGTGGGGACACTGCTTGCGGTGTTAGTCAGCTATCCTAACCGAGACAGCATCTATCCTCTGGTCTTCGTATGGGCTTTCATCGCGATCGCCTTGGAACATAGAGAAGCTAATGCAGTCTTTGTAACGGGCACAGTAACGGCAGGTCTTCTGCTGCTCTACAGCATTTGGCTATTGCTCACACCACGCCGCAGAAGATACAGCAGATACTGATTGTCCTCTTGATAATATAAAAAGGCAGGCTAAGAAGGTGATCCTCCTTAACCCGCCTTTTTTTTGTAGAATAATCTAGAAGTGCGAAATCATATTTATTTCTTACGTGCTACCGCTTCGATCTCAACAAGTCCGTCTTTGGGAAGTCGAGCAACCTCAATGGCACTGCGGGCAGGATAAGGTTCTTTAAAGAAAGTGCTGTAAACCTCGTTAACTGCTGCAAAATCATTCATATCTTTTAGGAATACGGTGGTCTTCACTACATGATCCAGTGATGCACCAGCTTCCTCAAGAATAGCTTGTACATTGCTAAGTGCTTGACGAGCTTGTTCCTGAACGCCCTCAGCCAAATTCCCTGTCTCGGGATTAAGGCCCAGTTGTCCTGAAGTGTATACCCAACTACCGGTGGTAATGGCTTGACTATAAGGACCAATGGCTCCTGGTGCTTTTGTAGTAGCTACTTGTTTTTTACTCATCTTGTTACCCCTCTCCATTAAACGCTGATCATTTATTGTCCATTGTAAGTCCTGTTCTCACCGTAATGCAAATTTATTAGCAGCCCGAAAAACTTAACGTTTTCCAATCACATGTATTACTTCATTCGTGTAGATATGCAAACCATGCGTGTCAGCAGAGGCAATGTTAACCATAGCTCTCGCCACAGTTACACCAGGTATGGCACGATATTTAGCCGCTTTGCCAACCATCACAAACTCCAGTGCTTTCATCAATCTAGCCGCGACGCGTTCTCCCAGTCTGAATTCCTCACGATGACCCAGCAGCAAGGATGGCCGAAACAAATGCAGCCCTTGAAAACCGATTTTGCTTAACGCTTCCTCTGCTCTCCCCTTAGTCCGACTGTAGAAATTGCGCGATTTGGCATCTGCCCCCATGGATGAAACAACCAAGAACTGTTTAACACCGTGATCTCTCGCAATAGCAGCAGCTGCAAGCGGATAATCCAGATCGACACGTTCGAACTGCTCTTGTGAACCTGCCTTCTTGATCGTAGTCCCGAGGCAACAGAAGATGGAATGAACGCCTTCGAACGAATCGCTATACTCCGCCAGGCTCTCCCAATCCACAACGATTTGCTTAAGCTTAGGATGTTCTAAAGCTAATGGAGTCCGTACAAGCACTCTCACCTCACCCCATCCTTCACGATTCAGCAATTCCTCCGTAACCGCTTTCCCTACTAATCCAGTAGCCCCTAATACCAACGCAATCCTTAACATGGAATAGTCCCCTTTACTTCTATTCGTCCTTTAGAATACGACGGCCCAGCAGGAAGGCAAGAGCGATCATAAGCGTTCCCACTACCAACTGCATACCGTATACTTGGGTCCATTGCGGCCAGTGGGCAATTTTTTCATACAGCTGTCCCCCAATAAGCGGACCAAAAAAGGATGATAAACCCGTAAGCGCCGCATAGGTCGCCATATACATAGGCCGTTCTTTTTTCGGCGTGTCTCCAATAATAAAATTAAAGGCCAGCTGGTTGAAACCGCCTACACCTACACCAAAAACAATATGAGCGGCAAACAACACCAACAGCATCGGCAACACAGACAAGAGTCCCCACATCAACGAGGACAAGGCAATAATCGGCAACGTAAAGAACAACAGACGTTTATTGCTATATTTTGCATTTAGATTACCCCAAACGTAGAAACTAGCCATCATAAAAAGAGTCTGGGACACATTAAGCAGTGATAACGTTTCATAATTTATATGAAGTAACTGCAACATGACATACGAGTATAGCGGAACAGTTAAATTCTGCAGCAGCAACCAGGCGGCCAGAAACAAAGTAGACTTCATAAATAAAGTATCTTTAAGCGGTTTCTTAAACATCGGTAAAAATTTATGTTCTTCCGATTTCTCGAAAGGCACGTCGGGATAAAAAAAGAATACAACGACGTTAGAGATCGCGAAGATCCACACAACAATATAAAGAATCAAAAAGCCATGGCTCCCGGGATAACGATCCAAAACGATACCCCCACCATACATTACCAGACTACCGAGTGCATTCAGGAACGTATTACGAATCCCAAAATAGCGTCCACGCACACGTGCCGGAACAAGATCGCTGATCACAGAGCTCCACAGCACACCACCCGCCGTATTGGCAATAAAAGCAGTAGTATATAAGGCTATAAAAGCCATGACCCAATACTCTTTAGGAAAAATAAACGGAATTAGCCCCGTAGAACTCCAAAGTATCCTATGCAGGCCGATAAAAGTAACCATAGCCCATTTGCGGCTTGGCAGCTTCTGAATCAAAAAAGCTACCCCGATCTGCATCACGTTAACCAAAGTGGTAAGCGCTAGCACAAATCCAATTTGACTTGAAGTGGCTCCTAAATATAGCAGGAATCCTGTTAGAAACTGCCCTTGCAGCAGGACCTGGAAAATGGTCGATGGCACACCTTCCCAGGTAGCAATGCGCAAATTCCTGCGATGTACTGAGGTTTTACGGACACGCTTTGAACTAGTAACTGTGTGCTTAGTTTCCATGTTGTTCATAGAAAGGGGTAACACTCCTTTGATGCGGCATTTGCTTCATTCTACTCCGCATCAATCTACTGTCAATACGCCAAATTAACAAATAATATTGGAGCTTACTCTTCTATGAATTCGAGGGGTAAATAAAGCGAAAAACGACTCCCTTTACCCTCCTCACTTTCTAAAGTAATGAACCCTCCGAGCAGTCTGGCCAAATCATTACTAATAGAAAGTCCTAATCCTGTTCCGCCATATTTTCGACTAATTGTTCTATCCGCCTGTTGGAAGGCTTCAAAGATCATGGCATGCTTCTCTGGTGCAATACCTATCCCACTATCTTCTACCTCAAATACAATCCAATGCTTCACAATAGCTCTTTCCCCACGTTCCTCTTGACGAATACGGAGTGCGACATGGCCAGACTTTGTAAATTTAAAAGCATTAGAGAGCAAATTACGCAGGATCTGCTGAATCCGCTGTGGATCGGAATGAATCATTTGCGGGATATTTTCTTCCATAGCAATAGTAAATTCCAGTTCCTTTTGTTTAGCCGTGACAGCGAATTGCATAGCCAGGATCTCTGGGATCTCAATAACACTTAAATCTTCATTTATAATATCTAATCGACCTGCTTCCACTTTGGAGAGATCTAATATATCGCCAATTATCATCAATAATTCTTCACCAGAACGGCGGATAATGGCTGCATACTCACTCATTTCTGCTTCCGTAAGAGAATTATCATTGTCTTCAATTAATTGCGATAAATTAATGATGCTATTCAGTGGTGTTCGAAGCTCATGAGACATATTGGCCAGAAATTCGGATTTAAATTGCGAAGCCATCATTAACTGATCGGCACGTTCTTCAAGCGCTATCTTATTCTTATGCAGCTCCTCCGTCTGGGCAGACAGTTGTTCATTAGCACGCTGAATCTGCACATTCCGTAAGAGTCCTAATTGAAAGTCACGAATAATTAAGGAGAATAGAACACTTAGAATCAACCCTGCAGGGAAAGTAATCGGCATAATCTCTCTTATGTACTCTGGGGCGGGAATCACACCAAACACCATAATGTTGATTGCATTCATTACATTTACGACTAGAATCACGATCAAACCTTTGTTCACTATGCATAAGCTAGATCGTCTGACCCAGTAGCTAAGCGCAGCACAAACAAATCCTAGAATGGACAAATTAATTGTACCAGCCATTGCTGCCTCATTTACTCCAAAAGTTAACCGTGTAAGACCTGTTCCTATACCAATCAAAACAAGAATGAAAGGATGCGGATAAGCCAGCGTTGAAATAATAAGTGGCACAAAACGTAAATCAAAAATCACATGCTCATCCAGCCTATATCCAAAAAGAGTACTAATCCACCCGGCAAAGATGGCCAGTAATACCCAGCTTACTTTCTTTATTCTTACACTTGCATTTGAAATGGTGCTTTTATATATAAGATTAGCCAAATAGGCTACAGCTATTAGCATCGCGGTGTTTCCAAAAAATATTTTAAGATAACCCATAGATTCACTCCCACCTTGGCAAAATAAATTACAACTTTCATCTCATAATACTACCATACTAAAGCCCTATTCGATAACTAACCGCCCACGGACGCAGAAGAAGAGCGCAAATCAGATGCGATTTGCGCTCTTCTTCTGGAATTTTATTATAGACGTCATTAGTAACGAATTAATCGCGGTAGGAACGTCCCCAAGTTTGGTACTCTTTTTCCGCGTCTTCTTTCGTGTGTCCATAACGTTCTTGTAGTTTACCTACTAATTTATCCTTTTCACCATCAATTACGTCAAGATCATCATCTGTAAGCTTGCCCCATTGCTTCTTGGCCTCGCCTTTGAGCTGTTTCCATTTCCCTTTAAATACATTGTTGTCCATTATAAGCTCATCTCCTTAGCTGAATTAATTAGGGTAGGATCGTTATCCCGTGTTACCTTTACTTACCCTTCCCCATTCGCTATGAATCTTTCCGCCATTCATGGCATTAGCAAATTAAGTCGTATTCTGTCACATATATTTTTTAATTTATGTATTCAAATCTTTTAAAATTTGATATAATCCAGATATAAATTAAATATTTAATTTTTTAAGTGATTTATTTCACAAATGTTTTCCTACTCCATATGCTAGAATGCCATCGGAGATAAAACAACATCATTAAATTTTTTTCTAATCTATGCCGATATAAGTCATGATACTGTTACAAAAGGGTAATAAGGTATGAGATTAAAGTGACAAATATCATTTATAAAGTGATTTTTATCACTTCGCTCGAATATTAAAATGTTTTACATTTTAATATATATATTTTAAACTATATTTTTGGAGGTCATTTGAAATGAAAAAAGCTTCTGTTATCTTGTCGAGCGCACTTATCCTTGGATTGCTCGCAGGTTGTGGTAACAACACAGACAACGCCGCAGCCCCTACTAACGCACCAGCTGAAACAACTGCTCCTGCAACAAATTCCGGTAACGCTGGAACTGAAGCTGGACAGTACAAAGACGGAGTTTACTACGGTACTGCTGACGTTGATGCTAAAACTGGCTGGCAATATTTTGCACTCTTAACTGTAGAAGGTGGAAAGATCACTAAAGCTGACTGGGATGCCTTTAACGTTAACACTGCAGGCGACCTGAAGAAAAAGGTTTCTGAAGATGGTAAATATGGCATGAAAGCTGGCGGTGCTTCTTCTGAATGGCACGAGCAAGCAGCTAAAGCTGAAGAATTCCTGATCGAAAAACAAGATCCAGCAGCTATAACTTTTGATGCTGAGGGGAAAACTGATGCCATCTCTGGTGTATCCGTACACGTATCTGACTTTGTAAAAGCTGCTCAAGCTGCTCTTGCTGCTGGTCCAGTAGAAGCTGGTCAATATAAAGACGGAGGCTACCATGCTGAAGGCGAAATGGACGCTGAATCCGGTTGGAAATCCACTGTTGACCTGACTGTTGCTAACGGTAATGTTGTAGCTGTTAAATTCAGTGGTTTGAATGCTGCTGGCGATGACAAGAAGCAATTCTCCGTTGATGGTAAATATGGTATGAAAGCTGGCGGCGCTTCTGCTGAATGGCATGAAGAAATCGCTTTGGCTGAAAAATACTTCCTTGAAAACAAAGGTACTGCTCCAACGCTTGATGCTGAAGGCAAAACTGATGCAATTTCCGGCGTGAGTATTCATGTTGGTGAATATTTTACACTTGCAGAAAAAGCACTCGAAGGCGCGAAATAATTTCGCAGGACCTTCTGCAGCTAATCAGACGAATGAGGTGAATTTCTCTTGAAGAAAATAGTCATTTTGGGCGGCGGCTACGGCGGCGTACTCACGGCTAAGAAACTGGCAAAGAAATTTAAGAAAAACAAAGATGTTGAAATTACACTGATCGACCGGAATCCATATCACACTCTATTGACTGAGCTGCATGAGGTTGCCGCGAACCGTGCTCCAGAGGATTCAATCAAGATCGATCTTAAGAAAATTTTTGCGGGCCTTAAAGTAGATGTTGTTCTTGATGAGATCAGCAATATCGATTTCAAAAGCAGAAAACTTAAGTCCGATAAAGCTACCTACGCTTACGATTACCTTGTAATCGGCACAGGTAGCAAACCAACCTTCTTCGGCATTCCAGGCGCAGAAGAAAACACCTTCTCCTTCTGGTCTTACGATGATGCGGTAGCATTGAAACGCCAAATCCGCGATATGTATACCAAAGCGGCTATGGAGAAAAATCCAGCTGTACGCCGTGCTATGCTGACCTTCGTTATTATCGGTGCCGGCTTTACTGGTGTCGAGCTGGTTGGTGAAATGGCTGAACAACGCGAGGAATTATGCAAGGAGTTCTTTATCGACCCATCCGAAGTAAGATTGATTGTGGCTGATATGGCTCCGAAGATTCTGCCTATCCTTCCAGATAAGCTGATTCAAAAAGCTGAAGCTCGCCTTCGTAAGCTGAACGTGGAAATCGTTACTGGCGCTAAAATCACCGAAGTAGGCAATGGTAGTGTTGCCCTTGGTGAGAAAAACGTCGTCGATTCCCAAACAATTGTTTGGACTGCTGGTGTTGAAGGCTCCGAAATCGTTGGTGGACTTGAAGTTCAACAACAAGGCCGCAAACGGATTGTTACGAATGAGAACCTGGAAAGTGTAGATCATAAGAACGTCTACGTAGTAGGGGACAACATTTTCTACATTCCTGAAGGTGAAACTCGTCCTGTACCACAAATGGTTGAGAACGCTGAACAAGCCGCTCCGATTGTTGCTGGCAACATTGCCGCCGACATTCAGAACACTGCTAAAAAAGCTTACAAACCAGGTTTCCACGGTACAATGGTCTCCATTGGTAGCCGCTACGGCGTAGCTAACGTTGGTCTGCCAGGTAAGTTCTTTATGCTTACTGGATTCATGGCAATGCTATCCAAACACTTTATTAATATGTTCTACCTGTCTCAGGTTGTCGGATTCAATAAAGTATGGACATATATGATGCATGAATTCTTCCATGTTGAGAACCGCAAGAGCTTCTTGGGTGGTCACTTCTCCAAACGTTCACCTAATTTCTGGCTCGTTCCACTTCGTGTTCTACTTGGGGGTATGTGGTTATACGAAGGTATTGAGAAGATCCAAAAGATTTGGAAAGATCCAGATAAGATTTTCTTGATTCCAGCTGCTCCTTTTGCAACGGATGCTTCATCAGCAGCCAGTGTTGCAGTAGATGCAGTTAAAGACACCGTAGATGCACAATCTGCAGCTTCAGCAGTATCCACTGCAAAAGAAGCAGTTGAAGCGTTGCCTGTACCTAACTTCGTATACAACATTACAAACTGGTTCATGGATTTGATGTTCTACAACAACGACGGAAGTTATACTTTCCTCGCGAAATGGTTCCAAATCGGTATGGTATGTGCAGAAATCGTCTTCGGTATTATGCTCATCGTTGGTCTCTTCACAGCACTTGCTTCTATAGCGACCGTAGGCATGTCGGTCATGATTTGGTCAACCAAAATGGCCTCGACAGAAATGTTATGGTACGTTGCTGCTGGTATTGCCTGCATCGGCGGATCGGGAAGCACACTTGGTCTAGACTACTATGTACTTCCTTGGCTTAAGAAACAGTGGAAGAGAATTCCGCTCGTCAGACGATGGTATCTATACACCGACTGATAATAAAACCCTGAATTTGTGTAATTTATCATATAGAACATATGTGCAAATTGTATTTTATTAGGGTTAAATATGGATATACTTCAGAGTAATGTGTCCCTAGGACACATTACTCTCCTTATTTACAAGAAGAAAATAACCTTCCTAATCCTAGGAAATGGTGGTTTTTTCTTGAATGAATGGTTTTGTAGGGATGATCGGGGTATGGTTTCTTCCGGCAAAACCGACAAGAAGGAGAGAATCTTGTGAACAAACAACTCATAGAAGATACCCTCCGGTTGTTGCATACTGAAATGTCACCTATTGCCGGAATTGAGCTTCAGCCCTCTCCGGCTGCATGTGAACAGCTAATCTCGGTACTGGAACGCCATGATCTGGAATACAGCCGCAAAGTCAATTTGCTGGGTATTTACACTATTCTCACTTTGGCAGCAGAGCGCCATATGGAATGTATCCCACATCATCCCGACCTTACACGCAACATTTTGGATGGAGATTATTTGTATAGCTTTTACCTGCAGTTTGCGGTGAAATGCCGTGAGCTCGACTTAGTTGCTTATCTAGCTCCTTCGATCAAAAAAATGCAGATTAGACGGTCAAATGGAGACTTCGCGGAACATGATCCAGCTACTGGAATCGAAGAGTTCTTGATTCAAGAGTGCAGACAGCGTAGTCGCACAAGCAAAGCCATTTGACAGGTGGGATCCATAAATGAAGCTGCATGAGGCCTTAAATATAGACATAAATGAAATCAACCGCGAAATCGTAAACCTTGTGACGCGTGATAAAGATGTACCTAAGAAATCTCAGCTCGCGCAAAGTGTTCTAGAGCTTATAAATTCCGGTGGTAAACGCCTTCGTCCCCTCATGGTCATTGTTGGCAGTCGGTTTGGCCGTAAGGATACCGGTCGCAGAGCGCTTCAATTAGCTGCTGCTGCTGAATTTATTCATGCCGCCTCATTAATTCATGATGATATCATTGACCGTTCTGAGTTACGGCGGGGCGTACCCGCCTTACATATTAAGACGGGTACATTGTCAGCAGTACATGTTGGTAATTACATGTCCGCTCGGGTCATCGAGCTGCTGAGCAAATATACAGGAGATAAAAACAGATACGTTCATGACTTATCCTCTGTAGCCACCGCTCAGCTGTGTCTGGGTGAATATCAGCAAATGGAACATGCTTTTGATTATGAAATTACAATGGATCAGTATTTGGAGAAATCCTTAAACAAAACCGCTCTTCTTATGGCAACCTGCTTACGGGTTGGTGCACTGTCCACTGAAAGCACCGAAGAAGTTGCCAATCTCCTTTATAATTTTGGAGAAGCCTTAGGGATGTCCTTTCAGATACAAGATGACTTGCTAGATTTCACACAGTCCGCCGATGTCCTAGGCAAACCTGCCGGTAGCGACCTGCGACATGGTCAGGTCACCCTGCCAGTGCTGTACGCCTTGCAGGACCCTAAGCTCTCGCCTGTGATCCGTGCAATCGGCCCGGATTCTTCCGACGCTGAAGTAGCACATGTGCTCACCCTAATTAACAATAGCGATGCCCTCGCTCGCGCTGAACGGGTCAGCCAGAACTATCTGGATAAAGCTGCAGCTATTGTGCAGCAGCTCTCCTCCTACCCTGCGCATGCTGATCTGGAAACGTTGCTGCAATATTTTGCGGACCGTGATCGCTAAAGCGTACGATCTAATACAAATAAAAACGGATACCTCCCATTCACTTGGGGGTATCCGTTTTTTTGATTTAGACACATCATTTTATTGATCTTGTCGCAATTCAACTGCTATTTTTCCGCTTCAACAGGACAAGCTAAACACGCAAACGCAGCGTAGCGCACATGAGCTAATTCAGTCATTCTACTCCATCGGATATAATTAGGGAAAACCTCCCTAAAATTAGCTAATAATCGTTCGAAAACCACGATATTAGGGAATTCCTCCCTAATAAAGTCCACTTTAGCATGCTTTTAAGAGTAACCAGCTGTATTTCAGGGAGAAATTCCCTAAAACAGAGTCAAAGGATAAAAAACTCAATAAGATTAGGGAGGTTTTCCCTAATCTTTGCATTCAACTCGTAGCTTCCCCCTTGCAGAGCGGGGAACCGAGTCAACACAAAAAAAGAAAGCTAGCGTAGCCAGCTTTCCGATCCCCTTGCCTCCCCCTTTTGGGTAGGCTATTGTCTTCTGTTGTTAGTTTGAGGGCAATGCGCCAATGCTCAGCCAGCCGGCTCCCCAAAGCCAGCTCCCTAACTAACATAGAAAAAATCAATCAGCGTACACAATAATATCACTATGCTGATTACCTGATTTAGATTATAAGAAGCCACCTTCATCAGCTTACGATTCGAAGGTTTTATAATCTTATGCTCGGTCATCAGGAGCAATGTAGCGATACCAATCCCAACTAAATACATCCATCCGAGATCCTGCCATACGTATAGAAATAATAGCAGCATAATCATAATGAAGTGTAGACCTTTGGCGATACGCAGCGCATTCTCTAATCCAAAGAAGCTCGGAATAGACCATAACCCATGCCGCCGGTCAAATTCAATGTCCTGAGTGCCGTAGATAATATCAAATCCGGCAATCCAGAGCATAACTACCGTCCCGATCACAAACGGGGTAAATGCGATATTTCCGGTTACGGCAAACCATGCACCAATCGGTGCGGAAGCAATAACAAAGCCTAAATATAAATGGCTTAGAAAGGTAAAACGTTTTGTATAAGAATAAGTCGATATTAACACGATTGCTACCGGCGATAAGAGCAGGCAGAGCAAGTTCAGCATGCCTGAAGCCACAATAAAGATGGCATAATTGACAATAACAAAGACAACCACTTCTTTTTCTGCCAATAACCGTTGTGGCAAATGCCGATGTGCCGTACGAGGATTCTGTTCATCAAACGTACGGTCTGCCAGCCGATTGAATGCATTAGCGCCATTACGGGCACCGATCAATGCAATCAGACCCCAGATCATCACATGCCCTGATGGCCAGCCCCCAGCAGCCCACACCATCGAGATAATGGCAAACGGCAGCGAAAAAAGCGTATGAGAGAACATCACCAGTTCACTGAACATTTTAAGCTTTAGGCCTGCAGTTTTAAAAATGTTTAGAATAGCCATTCGTTTTCCTCTTTCTTCGCTACTTGAAATTCATTATATTAGTCATTAAGCTCCGCAAGGACTTCATTCAGGTTGTAAAGCAGCCCGTCGATATCCTCTTCCGTAATAATCATCGGCGGTTGAAAGGCTAGTACGTTGCGTCCTATGCCATTTTTGCCGATCAGGTATCCTCTGTCTTTCATCGCTTCCAGTACTTGATCTGTAAGCGCCGCAGAGCCTTCTGCATCCTCACCAGCAAGCTCCGCTCCCAACATAAGCCCAATTCCCCGTACATCCACAATAAGCGAAGGATAACGGTCTTGAAGGGTCTTTAGCCCTGCTTTCAATCGTTCTCCGAGCAGCACTGAGCGTTCAGGAAGCCGTTCATCGCGAATATAATCAAGCACAGCCAGCGCCGTTGCAGCAGATACCGGATTTCCTCCAAAGGTGGAAGCCGACGGACGGTTCAGCGCGAGGGCAATCTCATCCGTTGTCGCAAAGGCTGCCACCGGAATTCCATTCCCCAGTGCCTTGGCCATACTTATAATATCGGGCACTACGTCAAAATGCTCCATAGCAAATATTTTGCCTGTACGACCAAATCCAGTTTGAATTTCATCAGCGATCAGAAGTACGCCGTATCTCTCCAGCAACATTTTGACCTCACTGAAATAGGTTGGCGTTGGCATAATCATACCACCATTGCCTTGGATTGGCTCTACGATCATTGCGGCGATAGTATTCCCCTTCTCCTCAAGCACTCGCTCCAGAGATTCCAGGGATAGTGCAGCGGCTTCCTCCAGAGATAGTTCTGGATGATATGGGCGAGGAATAAACTCAACGTCATGATCCAAGTATTTATCGGTACGCCACATCGGCAGACCTGTCACACTCATAGTTAGATTGGTACGGCCGTGTAAACCACTTTCCAGTGCAATGAACCCTTTGCGTCCTGTATACATCCGGGCAAGCAGCAGTGCGCCTTCATTTGCCTCTGAGCCGCTGTTCACGAAAAAGGTTCGGCGTAGACCGCCTGGCATAACCTCTTCCAGACGTTCAGCCAAATCCACATTTGGCTGAGTTAAATAGATCGTAGACGTATGCTGCAGCTGCTGCAGTTGCTCAATCGTACGTTCAGTTATGGCTGGATTGCAGTGCCCACAGGCAACTACAGATACACCTGCGAAGAAATCTGTATATTGTTTGCCATGTTCATCATACACAAACTGCATCGAACCTCGCACAAGCTGAGGCGCATCGCGGTAAAAATGCTGTGTACACGGATAGAAATATTGCTTACGTTTTGCCGCTACGGCTTCTCTTCCGATGAATTCTTGTTGTTCCATGATTGATTCCCTCTCTTCTTGTGAAAATAGTAACTTATTCATAGAGTACTGTGCATTCTTCTTACTAGCAGACGGTATTTTGCCCCAAAAAATAGAATTAGTTAAATTGCAGCGAACCTAGAGTATAACCCGCATAAATGGGCTCAAGACCACCTAGCATATCATCTTTCACTTCAGTACGATTCATAGCTTGTTGATAAGAAATTATAATTTCACGCAACTGCTTAGCGCTATATGTCGCTCCTTCAATACGGAAACTAGATATGCCTAGATCAATCATCTCACCAAGCAACGGCAAATAGCAGAGCTCCTTCGCGAACAAAAGATGGCAACGGCCGTGCTGATCACGATATACCGGATTTTCACCTTTGTCTGTTTTTAGAACCAATACATTATTGTGCACATATTGATTATCCTCTTCAGCAATAGGCTCCATTACTTCAGTATTCTCATAAAGATCATGTTCCATATACATTAGTGCAGGTGTACCATGTACAACAACTTCCAAAGGCGTGTCACAACGCGAGGCAAAGGTAGCAAAGTGCTCCAGCGTCATTTCCGGTGAAACCGAAAGCTGAGTTAAACCTAATTTTGCATATAATTGGGCTGAAAGATGATTGTAGACATTTAAACTACCATCTCCAATTAACGGATAACCTGTAGAACTGTATCTGCGAATCGCTCCCAAATTAGTAACGATTAGACCGTCGATCGGCAAGCGTTCTCCACCAAGCAATTGATCATATTGATCAAAATGCAGCTCGGTCATCATGCGTGGCAACCCTAAATAGATTTTGCTATCGCCTTTTAGCTCACCAAGTTCCTTAATATCACGTTTTGTAAAAGGTCTGTCCGGTTCAAATACATCCCCCGGCAAGTATAAACTATCCACACCCAGCTCCAATACTACGCGCGCCTGTTCCATATTATTCACACGTACAGCCAACTTAGCTTTTGTTGTCTTTGGTTTCTTTTCTTGTGCCAAACGTTCCCGCAATTCCTCTACACGTTTTTCAGATAGCTCACGTTCTGCGGTTGGTGTGCTAAATACTTTTCCAGTGCTATAGAATTTGCCCGTACCTTCATAACGACGGTTAATGTTAGCTAACCCTGGTTTACCAAAAGCATAAGCTGTCGAAAAGTCGCGCTTGCGGTTGTTGTACAGCTCTTTAGTATCAACCGTACGATCAAAGCCAATCGGATCATCGATATATCGGTCAATGGCTTCGCCGTAGCTATTCGCCAGCATCACCATAAAATCCTTATCACGCATACGGCCTTCTATTTTGAAGGAAGTAATGCCTGATTCAATCAATTCCGGAAGATGCTCATACATAAACATATCTTTGACAGCCAGTGGATATTCAGCAGGATATACATATCCGTCTTTTTTAACCCGATAATCCCAGCGGCAAGGCTTCATACATTTTCCCCGGTTGCTGCTCATGCCAAAAACATGGGAACTGAAGTAACAATTTGCACCATGCACAGAGCACATATCCCCGTGAATAAAATATTCCAGCTCCATACCACTCCGCTGACCAAGCAGCTTAGCTGTCTGCAGGTCCATTTCCCGCGAGGTAACTACACGAGTTACACCCAGATCACGCAGCGCATAGATCATCTCCAGGTTGTGAACATTCATCATTACAGAAGAGTGAATAGGAAGGTTAAGCTCCATCTCCCGAATAAGCTCCAACACTGCCATATCCTGAACAATCAAGGCATCTGGCCGAGCACCATCAAGGAAACGCAAGTATTCTCTAGCTTCCTCCACATCTTCCTCACTAAAAAGATTATTCACAGTGATATACACTTTTTTGTCTAGACGGTGTGCGATATCAAGTGCCTCTACGATCTCTTCATGAGTAAGATTATAACCTTTACGCATCATTCTCATATTCAATACAGGTCCACCAAAATAAACTGCATCACACCGTGATTGGATCACTTCCTTGAAAATCTCAAACGTTCCTGCGGGTGCGAGTAATTCGACTTCTCTACCGTTAAAATAACGTGCCATTCAAGTTCCCTCCCAAGTTGATACTACTAATAGGGAATGAGTATTATAACAAAGCTACTGCAATTCCCATGACCACAAACATCCCAATAAAAACAGTATCGAATTTGCCCCACCTTAGGCGGTGATACCGACTGCGGGGAGCATCCATGCGAAAACCGCGGGCTTCCATGGAATACACCAGATCCTGAGCACGCCTAAAGGCACTGGCGATAATCGGGACCAGCAGGGAGACTAACATCCGTCCCTTTTCCTTCAAAGGCAGCTCTTTCAGATCGGCTCCCCTTGAGGCCTGCGCTTTCATTATGATCTGCGATTCATCTAGAATCGTAGGAATGAAACGAAGTGAAATGCTGATCATCAGCGTGATACGGTCAGGGGATAAGCCAAGCTTTTTGAAGGGTGTCAAGATCCCCTCCAGCCCTTGATTCAGCTTCCCCGGCGTTGTTGTGAAGGTCAGAAGCGCTGTAAAGGTGATAAGAAAGAACATGCGGATGACCGAAAATGCCCCTAATCTTAGCCCTCCCTCATAGATAGACCAGGAACCAAGAGTCAGCACTACCTCCCCTGTCTTTACAGACACCACCTGCACAATAAAGATAAACAACATTAAATAACGTAAAGGCTTAGCTGCTTTCAGGAAGTATTTAAGCGGAATCTTCGTTGAAGCCATAACGGCTATCGAAAAAATAGCCAGCACAGCCATGGCCATCCACGAACGTGAGAGCAGGATAACAGCTACGTATAATAGCATGCCAGTGATTTTGGCACGAGCATCCAGTTTGTGCACCCACGAACCGGTCTCAATACTCCTACCTAAGATCAGTTTCTCATTCATGGTCATCCCTCTTTCCATCGGGCTTACCAGTGCTTATTGATTCCGCTGGCAGCGAAGCTATAAGCTCTGCCAGACTCTCAGCCGTCAAGCGGGGGGCTTCATCCACAAGACCTAAATGATCAGCAACTGCACGCCAGTAACGAAGGGACTGTGGAACCGTCAAACCACACTGTTCCAGAATTGAAGGATCATCTGCAAGCACCTTTACACTGCCCTGAAACGCCGTGCTGCCCTCTTTAAGTACAACCCAGCTGTCCGCATAGGGCAATAGCTCATCCATCCGATGCGTGACGATAATGATCGTTCTGCCCTGCTCACGACATAATCTCTCCAGCAAGCTGATTAGCTCTGCACGGCTAATGGGATCAAGCGTTGCCGTGGGCTCATCCAGAACGATGACCTCAGGGTCCATAGCTAGCACGGAAGCGATAGCCGCCTTACGCATTTGTCCACCGCTCAATTGGAAAGGATTCCGCTCTAGCAGTGCGAGATCCAGCCCCATATCTGACATGGCCTGACGTGCACGTGACTTTGCCTCTTCGAGACTCATGCCGAAATTAAGGGGACCGAAAATGAGATCCTTCTCGACCGTATCTTCGAACATCTGTTGCTCCGGAAATTGAAATACCAATCCGACTCGGCGGCGCAGTGGCATTAGCTTAGGTGACTTCTCACCAGCCTGAATAGTTACATCAAGCACTTTTACCGTACCCTCGGTTGGTTTCAGTATCCCGTTAAACAATTGCAGCAGCGTCGATTTACCTGAGCCCGTCGCCCCCGCAATACCAACCATCGAGCCAATGGGTACACTGAGGTTAATGTCCCGGAGCGCCGTCAGCTTCCAGAGGCTTCGGTCAGCGTAGGTGTAACTTACTTGCTGTAATTCTATGGCCATAACGTGTCTATAAGCTCCTTTTCACTGGTCGGAACATCCACATGAATACCCTGGTTCTGCAGCTCGCGTGCAAGGCGCCAAGGATAAGGTTCACGCAGATGGCATTTTTCCAGAAGCTCCTCGTTCCGGAACAACTCCGCCGGTGTAACATCTGCAGCCAAACCACCTCCATGCAGCGCAAGCACCCGATCCGATGCCAAAATCTCATCTGCATCATGCGTAATCATGAGGATCGTGTACTTCCCTTCTGCCCGCATATCCTGCAGAATACCGAGAAGGTCATTTCTGCTTCCTTCATCCAACATAGAAGAGGCCTCGTCAAAAATGACGATGCCTGGTTCCATAGCAAGAATGGAAGCGATAGCAACACGCTGCTTTTGACCTCCCGACAGCTCACCCGGATGCTTGGACAACAGATGATTTATTCCTAGTCTCGTCGTATAGGAGTGCAAACGTTCAGCCATCTCTTCGTACGGCAAACAAAGCCCTTCCAGGCCGAATAGGATATCTTCCTCTACAGTGGCTCCAATAAACTGATTATCCGGATTTTGGAACACCATTCCGATACATTGCCGAATGCTTCCGATCGTTTCCTCACTAAGCAGCATGCCACTAACCACAATCTCACCAGCCCCCTTAGGCAGCAGAGCATTGAGCAGCTTGACCAACGTAGACTTCCCGCAGCCATTAGGACCAACCAAGCTGACCCATTGTCCTTGAGAGATAGATAACGTTATATTGTGAAGAATCGGATGCTCGGGATCATAGCCAAACGATACCCCATCCAGAGAGATGACTGCTTGTCCCTCTCCCTCTAAGTCTTGACCTTCGTATGATTCATTCATGTTAGTCATCCTTCCGCTGATGTGACTAATCAGTCCAAAAATTCTTCAAACAGCGATATTTTTGACAATGACGCCACCAAATAACGGACTGCATAGCCCACGGCAATTCCTGTTACTACCCCAGTGATCAGCAGCATGGGAAGATAATAAAAAATACTAAGTGATGCAAATACCATAGAAGCTGCCAGCAGCTGACCGATATTATGCGCAATCCCACCGGCTATACTAATTCCGATCAAGCTTATACTCTTACCTTTGCCACTAATCAGCATCAGCACAAACATAACAACAAAGCTAAAAAGTGAACCAAATAAACTAAACAGCAAGCTTGAGAAGGTACCTAGCAGAAATGCAGTAAGCAGTGTTTTGAGGATGACAAGCAGCAAAGCATCCCGTCCACGTAAAAAGTAAATACAAGTCAAAATCATAATGTTGGCCAGTCCGAGCTTAGCACCCGGCACCAGTCCCATTCCGGATAACGGAATCTGTGCCTCTATTAAACTTAACACTACTGCCACTGCGGCGAAAATCGCAATAATCACTGTTCTTTTTAAAGCTGTTGCAGATTCACTACTGGACATAGGCATCTATATCATCCTCCCCCGACGCACTGGTGATTTCGACTAATACTCTATGCGGTAGACAGACAATCGTCTGTTTGGGCAGGGTAATAAAACCAAAACCTAGGCAAACTTTATCAGCGCAATCGGCATCGTACATTTCAATCCCGTAATCATGCACCTTCAAAATGTTATAGCCGCGTTCCGTGCGGACCTCAATGGTTTGTTCTTCTTTTGTAAGCTTTACCGTTTTAAATAACTCACCGTCCACCGTTACATTGGCTATGAGATTTTTACCGGCCCCACCTTTGTCATCATTGTCCGAAAACCATCTCGGTACGAGAAAAGCGAGCGCAGCAATCAATACGATGGAAATCAGCCACACATCTGCGCGTTTCATAAAAATCTCCCTTATTTTTTAATTAAAATCCAGACTTATTAATTATAACGGTCTACCCTCAATCCTTCAATCAATGTTGGAGTTTATTGTCAGTTTTAGAGAGCTGTTCACAAAATAGGCACGCAAAATAACCCCAGCAGACACAACCCATTCGTCTCTGGCATTTTCAGTTGAAGTTTGTAGCGTTTGCAAAAATATCCAACTTACATTTTAGCCCATTTGCACCGAGATCGCCCATCTCCTCTGGTTTACTAGCTTTTCCGGAATAATTCACAATTAACCCAATTTAAGTTACTTTCAAAATCTAAGCGCCCCTTATCGAGGTTTGTTCCTCTCTAGAATCAAATAAACCTTATCTTGGAATTCATTATTATATTTGCCTTTTAAACAATAGTGTGTTATATTTATATGGTATTTGTTTTTCGATATATTGAATATCCCCACCAAGAAGATGTCAGGCCGACTATTATACACATCGGCATTTTGGACAAAGAGGCTTTATGTTTTCTTGCAGTACTCTTCCTTTTTATGAGATTAAATTCGAAATATAGCATTCCGATTCACACTGGCGCGGTCAATGGAGCCGCAAGGGCAAAAGAGAGGTAGGGCTTTTGTCGTATTGGAAGGATTATTCTCGCCACACGGCTGCTGGAAATAACAAGGAATTAAGACACCCGTTACTCACGAACGGCGGGGGATGAATATAACGAGAAAGCATGACGGTACGATCCTTATTCAAGGACTACGTCATGTGTGGAAAAATATAGGCGCCCGATAATCGCTACCTAGCGGATATCGGGCGCTGTCTACGTTCAGGACTTATTTTACATATCGACTTACAAAAGCTGTTACTACATCTATATACCCTCCTTATCCGTATCATAAGACAATCCATGCCCCGCTTGCGGTACTATGAGCCTCTCTTTTGGACTCTGGCATGCCTCATACAATTCATTCATCATAGCAAAAGGTACAAAGTTATCCGCATCCCCATGAATAAAAAGAATCGGAGCCTTCGCTTTCCGCACTTGTTTTAATGCAGAGGCTTCACCAAAGCCATACCCCGCCTTCAAGCGGGTGATTAGACTTGCACTTTGAACGAAAGGGAAACTTGGCAAGCGATACATTCGTCGTAGTTGGTAAGATAATTGTGCTTTTACTGAGGTATAAGCGCAGTCCGCAACAATAGCTTTTACCTGCGGCGGAAGATCTTCCCCTGAGGTCATTAGCACTGTAGCACCACCCATAGAGACACCGTGAAGCACAATTTGAGCACTAGGCCCAGTCTTTTTAATCATGTATTCAATCCATTGCAAATAATCTTTTCGTTCCGGCCAACCAAAACCAATGTAATCCCCTGCGCTATCTCCATGCCCTCTTGCATCGGGAATTAGGATGTTAAAGCCTAAGTTCTCGTAGTAGATTTTGGCGTACGCCCCCATATCCTTTGCTTTACCTGAATAACCGTGGGCTAGAATGGCTGTGCGTCCCGCAGCACGATTAGATTGGAGTAAGTAACCTCTTAGTTTAAGTCCATCTGCAGATACGATCTCAATATTCTCGAAGCTCTGGCGAGAGACCCAATCCTTCCCCTCCCCCCAAGAAGCTCCGGCAACCGGAGGATCAGCCTTCAGATTAGGATTATTACTTAGAAATACCTTTGGCGCTCGTTTAATAGCAATACCATAGAAGAAAAATCCCACATAGATTAGAATCCCTATGATGATTACAGCGCTAATAATAAACCATATCAATTCGCCTTCGCCATCCCCTCTTCATTTCTTTTCCAACAAGAGTATACCATCTACTTAGAATGCACCAAACTATCGCAATCATGACATACAAATAGAGCCGCCATCGGAACACTCCCGAAAGCGACTCTATGTTGATCTAACCTTTATTATTTATTCTTTTTGGAGAACTTGGTTCTCATTAATAATCCGATAAGTGCAAAACCTAAACCTGCTACATAGTAAGGTGCAGGACTTGATTCACCCGTTTTTGGCAATTCCTTCACTGGTGGCTTTCCTAATGGGATCGTATCGTCCACTACGATGATTTCATCAGGTGTTGGTGTTGGCGTTGGTGTCACTGCCGGTACCGGACCTAATGGGATCTCATCATCATCAACAAGTACTTCTGTGCTATTCGACGGTGTTGGTACTGGCGCTGGTGTCGGCGAAGCTACAGGCCCAAGCGGCACGGGATCTTCTGCAAGAACTATAGTGCCAATTACGGATGATGGCGTTGGTGTCGGGAACACAGAAGTCTCTGGTGTCGACGTTGGTGTTACCTCTGGCGTTACCGTCGGTGTTGGTGTTGCTTCAGGCGTTACCGTCGGTGTCGGTGTTGCCTCTGGTGTTACCGTCGGTGTTGGTGTTGCCTCAGGCGTTACCGTCGGTGTTGGTGTTGCCTCAGGCGTTACCGTCGGTGTTGGTGTTGCTTCAGGCGTTACCGTCGGTGTCGGTGTTGCCTCTGGTGTTACCGTCGGTGTCGGTGTTGCCTCTGGTGTTACCGTTGGTGTTGGTGTTACCTCTGGTGTTACCGTCGGTGTTGGTGTTACCTCTGGCGTTACCGTCGGTGTTGGTGTTACCTCTGGCGTTACCGTCGGTGTCGGTGTTGCTTCAGGCGTCGGCGTTGGTGTCGGCGTCACTGTCGGCGTTGGCGTTGGTGTCGGCGTCGGCGTTACCGTCGGCGATGGCGTTGGCGTCGGCGTTGCCTCAGGTGTTACCGTCGGCGTTGGCGTCGGCGTTGGCGTCGGTGTTGGCGTCACTGTCGGCGTTGGTGTCGGTGTTGGCGTCACTGTCGGCGTTGGTGTCACTGTCGGCGTCGGCGTTGGTGTCGGCGTCGGCGTCGGCGTTGGCGTTGGTGTCGGTGTTGGCGTCACTGTCGGCGTTGGTGTCACTGTCGGCGTCGGCGTTGGTGTCGGTGTCACTGTCGGCGTTGGTGTCGGTGTTGGTGTCGGTGTTGGCGTCACTGTCGGCGTTGGTGTCGGTGTTGGCGTCACTGTCGGCGTTGGTGTCACTGTTGGCGTCGGTGTCACTGTCGGCGTTGACGTCGGCGTTGGCGTCGGTGTTGGTGTTGGTGTCGGTGTCGGTGTTGGCGTCACTGTCGGCGTTGGTGTCGGTGTTGGCGTCACTGTCGGCGTTGGTGTCGGTGTTGGCGTCACTGTCGGCGTTGGTGTCGGCGTCGGCGTTGGTGTCACTGTCGGCGTCGGACATGGTGTTGGCGTCGGTGTCGGCGTTGGTGTCACTGTCGGCGTCGGCGTTGGTGTCACTGTTGGTGTCGGCGTCACTGTCGGCGTTGGTGTCGGCGTCGGCGTTGGCGTTGGTGTCGGCGTTGGTGTCGGTGTTGGTGTCGGTGTTGGCGTCACTGTCGGCGTTGGTGTCGGTGTTGGCGTCACTGTCGGCGTTGGTGTCACTGTCGGCGTCGGCGTTGGTGTCACTGTCGGCGTCGGCGTTGGTGTCACTGTCGGCGTCGGCGTTGGTGTCACTGTCGGCGTCGGCGTTGGTGTCACTGTCGGCGTCGGCGTTGGTGTTGGTGTCACTGTCGGCGTTGGTGTCGGTGTTGGCGTCACTGTCGGCGTTGGTGTCGGTGTTGGTGTCACTGTTGGCGTTGGCGTCGGTGTCACTGTCGGCGTCGGCGTTGGCGTCGGTGTTGGTGTCGGTGTTGGCGTTGGTGTTGGTGTCACTGTCGGCGTTGGTGTCGGTGTTGGCGTCACTGTCGGCGTTGGTGTCGGTGTTGGCGTCACTGTCGGCGTTGGTGTCACTGTTGGTGTTGGCGTCGGTGTCACTGTCGGCGTTGGCGTCACTGTCGGCGTTGGTGTCACTGTTGGTGTCGGCGTCACTGTCGGCGTTGGTGTCGGCGTTGGTCCGGGTTCATCACCATCGTATGGATAGTGGTGAAATTCACCACCACCAGTACCTTTGAGTGAAGCCGCCACTAAAGTACCGTTAATCTGACCATTAATAAAATCAACATGAGCATAGGGGGCAAGTATGCTTCCCATTACACCTATGCCTGCCATATCAAGATACGCAGCTTGGCTAAAGTTAAGCAAAATTTTCTTGCTGTTCAACACGTTATTAGGTAGAAATCCGAAGTTTTTCATTTTTACGTTAGAACCATCAATATTAATAATTGCAGTAGATCCTGAAGGAACATTTATTGTAATTCCGTAGGTATTAGAGACGTTATCTCCTGAAACATTAAAAACATTGACCGCAGGATCTGTACCTGTCAGGGTAAGGCTGCCATATTGGTACACTGTTGTTCCATTCGCCGGCAATGCTGCAAGTTCTGCTGATTTGTCCTTCAAAGACTGACCTACGGCTGAAAAGTCAATCGTACTCCCCTGTCTTTTTGTACCACCCTTGAGGAGCGTTACATTCCCTGAAAAATCTCCCCCGTGCACGATATTCCCATAAACAGTACCTCCGTTGAAAGTAAGATTCCCTCCAACAACAAGTGTGTCAGTCAGGGAAACCTCTGCAGCGGTCAACCTATCTCCAACACTATAGTTGGTTAAGTTAACGTTACCTCCAGCAGCAAACCTTCCTTCCGTATCCGAAACTGTTGTTATATCCCCTAGAATAAACACGTTGTAGACCGCTGCAATTCCCAATGTAGAAGAACTACTAGCTCCAGCAACTCCAGCTCCCAATGAGGAAAGCCCACTACCTACCGTCAAAATCCCAGCTAATACAAGCGAGAGTAACGGTTTTATTCTTCTTTTCAAATGGCACACCTCCTAAAACTATGATTTATATTAATCAGAATAATTACCAGAAACTCTAAAGGACCTAACAACAAAAAAGACCGCCAAAAAGAAGTGAAATTCCCTTCTCATGGCAGTCGGACGGTCATTGTGCCTTTAAGACACTTTAGACTCCTGGACTTTGCGTCCCGCCCTTTCAGACGGTTTGCTATTATCATGACTATATATATGTATTACACTGCAAGTCCAGAACTGGTAGCTGAAGCATTCTATCCAATAACAGTCTATGACTTTTAATACTTTTGAATTAATAACAGTTTAGCTCCCGACACCCACAATTGTCAATCAATTCCTTTCGATAATTCCCCGCATTAGTACCACACAAAAAAAGCGCCTAAAGGCGCTTCGCATAAGGTTTTTCATTAAATTTTAAAGTAACTGTATATAGCCCAATATGGATATCCATAAGGGAACACTCAGAATTAAACCAAAAAACAATCCACGCTGGAGGCTGCCCTCTTTTTCCATCATAATTCTCCTTTATGTGTGTCCGATACATTAATTTTTATTATTACAATTTTTAATATAATTTATTCTTCGTTATTTAGTTGTGAATTTAATCACATTGGATAAGCTGTTTAGAAATACCATTGATTATTTTTGGAATATCGGGGTAGAATACGAATATACGTTCCTATTAGAGGTGATGAGATTCATGCATAGAGCAGAAAGCAGGGACAACATGCTGGTGAAATCTTATTTATTGCTTCCGATGATTTTATCAGCTTTCGAACGGGACTCCGCCATTTTATCTACACACTTACGAACACCCGCCCCTTATCTGGAGGTTCTTGGAACAGCTGCTGCAGTAGCTACAACAGATCTAAGGGATGTCCGTGCAGAAATGAGAAGACGGGGAATCAAGGTGTATGAGCAAAACAGACTTAATACGGGAATTGAAGCCAAGTATATATGTCGTGGCTATCATGAACGAATGCTGCTGTTGAATGACATTGTTGCGGCTCAGGCTGCCATCCATATGCGCAGATACCTAGGGCTGGATATTTCATCTTTTAAGAGTTACGAAGAACAGTACCAGATTAAGTAAAGCTGTATAGAAGCCGCTGCGCTCTCTCCCCCCAATCAATTAGTGAACAAAAAAATAGGCCTTACCATGGGAGTTGGCAAGACCTGAGAGAGATATACCACAAAACACTGGGGGGTGTTTGGTGTCTCTAATATATACCTCGAACCTGAAAAAAAGCTGATAGGCACATAAAAATTACATTAAAAATATTGTTCGCCGTTCAGAAGTGATTGGAGTGCTCCCACAAGCTTAGCCGACCTTTAGCTGGAATTGGATGACTTAATGGATGAACCCCTTCAAGCTTCCAGGCAAACCGTCCTTCGCTATAGTCGCCAAAATCATATTCGTTCCCATTGATCCATTCCCTTAAATCCACCTCTGGAGTAACCACATAACATCCCGCGAGCTGACCTGTAGCAATAATAGCTCCTGTCGGCAAATTATTCGCTGTATAGCCATGTTTCGCCAATACTGATTTGTACGGTTCCTGTTCACAAATCTTTTTGTCGATCCGCATCCCGGCATGAATGCCTAACTCGCCGCGGTAGGCTGTTCTCCATGAACGAGTTTCAAACTCTTTTTCACCAAGAGCAATTAAGGTCGCCCAAGGCTGCCGTATTGTTATACACCGCATGATATTTATCCCCTTCGTTTATGTTGGACGTTTGTCACGGATGCACGGATCTCGATCTCGCGTTGTGTAATCTTGCTCACCTTGACCTGATAAATTAAATAATCCCAACCGTTTGGTCGATACTCATTTCCATCATTGATCGCCTCTAAAATAAGAACATTTATTTTTATTATATACAAACAAAAGTTCTTATGAAAATATCAATACTACAGACATTCACCTGTAACTCCCCAGAATCAATAAAGGTCGTCATAATGGAAAGGCTGCTGTTTATTCTTATATTGGTAATGTACTAACTGCTATGCCTGTGCAACCGATTTTAAACTAATGTCGTAACCACTGGAGGGGAAGGTCCATGATTCAAAAACCACGTACTACTATTAAATGGACTCTTATTTTTGTTTTTTTGTTATTAGTCACCGCCTGTAGTAAGAATGATGAAGTTTTGAAAGGAATTGTACACACAATAGATGTAGAAAATAAAAGAATTTTAGTAATTTCTGAATTAAAAGAAGAAGACTTGAACAAGGAATACAAGGAAATTCTCGAATCTAATGAGTACTCTCAAGCCATTTGGGTAAATAAAGTTGCACCTTCTAAATATAAAAAAGGCGATGAGATTAAAGTGTTTTTTGAAGTAAGTGATGATTCATTCCCTGCACAAGTTACCGCCAAAAAGATCACCAAAATCAAGAATTGAGCAAAAAGAATAGAATCTACTATAAAGAAGCGGCGTCTCCAAAAGGGATGGCGCTTCTTTGTGTAGATTTAAGGAGAAATCAGAGTATATAATATGGAACATTATATACTCTCAACATCTCTGTTACGGGAATTCCTGAAGCAGAAATACCCTTCCGAACATATACTATGAATAATCTCTTCCGGACGAAACATTTACATAATCTGAATATAATAATTCTGGAACATTCTGTAAACAAAAAAAGCTCACCTACCGAAGCCAGTGGGCATAATCCCAAGCATTTGGGAATTTACTCTTTGTTGGAATTACTGAAACCTTACCATGTAACAACTATAGGAGCTTATAAAGTCCCTACAGTTGTTGGCAATGTACCTAATAACACGAAGGATCTACTTGAAGATACAGGATCAGCACAAACCCGCGAGACATGCATCGGCGGGTTTCGTATTTTTAAAATTCATCACAATTAATTAGTCCTAGGTCATCTACACCAATAAAACTCTCTTATTATAATATTCGACGTTTATTTATAAAAACTTACAAAACATCTCATTTTTCAAATCGATCTTATAGCTCATATACATCATTAACCATTAAATTTACTATTATCCATGTAAGTAAACACTTCATATGTGAGGATTATCAAAGTATGAAAAAACTAATCGTAGTTTTATCAATCGCTTTATTGACTACCGCAATTGCTCCTTTCGCATCAGCAAATCAATCAAATTCAAGTGTACTATCTCCACAACAAGTAAGCCTTCAACAAGATGCAACAGACAACTATACTCATAATGGTTTCCCAATTAATTCTCCCTGTTCAAAAAGCATCTCAATCTGGTGAAATACTAATAACATTCAGTAGATTGGAGGTTTACCATGACAGAAATTGATGAGAGAAAATGGGGGCAGCAGGATCCTATCAAAGAACCACAAGATCGTTATGAACAGTTTTTAAAAGTTGTATCACTAACCTTTGTGAGTGTCACATTCACTATTATTTTCACTGAGATAAAAATGGGCAACTTTCCCCTTAAGCTCATTTTCTTTGTTATTGGACAATTCCTCATTTATGGATATGTGATGAAGAATCTGTCCAAGACCTCAGAAAAATTCAAAAATTCCTGCAAGAAATTAAAAATAAAGCTACCCATTCTCTA
Organism: Paenibacillus sp. FSL E2-0190; assembly: GCF_037992965.1. NCBI lineage: Bacteria > Bacillati > Bacillota > Bacilli > Caryophanales > Paenibacillaceae > Paenibacillus > Paenibacillus sp. FSL E2-0190. The sequence goes on along the minus strand of NZ_CP150306.1, from coordinate 551,445 downwards.
CATTTTATATTTCTTGTTTCTCTTCTATATTGGGCAACCATATTTATAAAATTACTCTGTGCAAAAAAGTGACCCCACCAACTTCCGGCAGGGTCTAGATCTATATTATAAGGGGGTTATGTAATTACTATAATCCTCTTAGCTTAAATAAGTATGAAGCCCGTCTAAAGATTTGCTGAATTTTTATTATTTTTATCGAAACCGATCAAACAAGGTAACGTATCAATCTTAATTTCCAAATTACTATATATACAAAATGAAGGTGTGTATAAAGATGAAAATATTCAGTCTATTGCTTGTAGCATTGTCTTCCATTGGAGTAGTTGCCACATTCGGATTTTCAACATTCAGCTTAATCACAGGAATTATAGGAGGGCTTATTGCAGCATTTGCAATTTCAGGCTACTTGCAGTCTGTCAGACGTGATTACCCAAATGAGAGCTATGAGAACAAACATGTTAAGTATCAGTCGAACTATAATACTTGGTAAGCAAAATCCCCACCTTAAACTGGTGGGGATTTTCATATTCCCAAACACTTGTATAATCACTTTGTGATATTAATGGTAGAAGAAACAAACGAGGGATAATGGCTAGCTGTAGAAGTGCTTACACCGAAAATTCATTCCTTAGTTCATAGACTACTTGAGCTTTGTCTTGTTTGGTGATTTCCCCTTGTTTTAACCTCTAGTTAAATCTGTGCAGGATATGATGTATAGCCTTTTTAAAAGCTTCTTTCCCATGATGTTCATATTGACTAATCCAATTACTGTATGACAATTAAATAGAAGAGAGCTGCTAAAACAAACCGGTATAGAGCAAACCACTCCAATCGAAGTCTCTTAATCAGTTTGATGAACGTCACTACTGCAATCATTGCCACAAGAAAGGATGTCGCAAAGCCAATTAACATTAGAAGCAAATCGTCAGAACTCAGCAAATCACGACTATCGTACAAATCCAACAAGCTTGCACCAAACATAACAGGCACAGAAATAAGGAATGTAAAATCTGCAGCGGCTTTTTGGCTAGTGCCAAGCAACAGGCCACCTGAAATCGTCGAACCTGATCTCGAAAATCCCGGCCATAACGCCAAGCATTGAAACAGACCAATTCCGAAAGCCTGTTTATAATTAATCCCATCGATAGTATCAGCGGTTTCAGTCCGCCTATTCCGCGCTGCAATGATCATCAACACGCCACCAACAACTAGACCTATCAAAACAGGGGTTGGGCCAAATAATTGGCTTTTTATTGTGTCCTTGAAGAGAAGATATAGGGTTAATGCTGGTAACATAGCCAAAATCATATGAATGACATTTAATCCTTTGCTTTTGGAAAAATCCATTCTAATCATATTAACCCCAATCTCCAAATACCTTTTCCAATAAAGAATTAAAACTGCCATCACTGCACCCAACTGAATAACAATTTTAAAAGTTATTGCAGCATCTCCCTCAAAGCTAAGCAAATCGCCTGCTAGAATAAGATGTCCAGTAGATGATACTGGTAAAAATTCAGTTAAGCCCTCTATTATGCCAAGTATTATTGCTTTAATTACATCAGTCATCAGTGCATTGTCCCCTTTCGGAAATAAAATCATTTAATTTCCAGTATAAGGGAGACAAGTAAACTTCCCCATCGATTAACCTAACAATATTCAATTCAGAATGACATAATTGTCACATTGCTCATTATTCCAGTCTTAAGTAACTCCTTTATTAAACTATCCTTTCCCGTTAGCATAACAACAGTATCAAACATTAAATTCAACCTGTATCAATAAAAAATCCGTTAACCTTCTGAACTTGCTGCCCGTTATTTGGATAATCAATTTCAGAGCATGCAGCAGATATGAACACCGAAACGTAACTTCCATTTGATCATTCTGCAGCCGCGTGCGTGGAGCCTCAATGACCATCATGATTCCAAAGCGCTGAGAAACCACACAGAACCGCCACCCCGACCAAGAATTGGGGGTCCTTTTTTTGGCAAAACACAAAATATTAAGTATAATGTTATTGTCGAAACGCTAAGGCGTCTGTACAGGATGGCTACCTGGCACTGATGATGGCAGGCCAAGCGCTTTATAAAGTTTTCTTTATGTGTATTTATACTTTAGGAGCGTGGTTATCTATGAAAATTAATATTACCGCACATTTTAACATTGATATTACTTTATCTCTTCATCTGTTAGCCGTAGCCAGTCTTGCTTATGAACTCAGTTCACTGACGAGCTCGTGAAATTCGAGCGAAAAGTATCTGTACTAAGACACCTTGTGGTGTCTTTTTTATTTTTATAGTAATTACCATCTAACCGATCTGCCCCCGCAAGAGAAAGGCAGCTTATGCTGCTCCTCCTCCACCATTCTTCATTCTGATTGCTGTCAGCTTGCGCCACACCTTCCATCTGCTCGACAGTGACCACTAGTCATACCGTTTTCATTAGCGATTTCGCGCCATGTCTTATCTTCCTTGATACGTTTCTCCAGAAGAACAGGGAACGGCAGGGGCTGTCCATCATATTCGACTTCAGGAAAGATTAGGCCATTCATCAATAAATATCACCCTGGATACTTATTCACATGTTCTCCCCAACTTGCAGGAAGCTGTGCCCCGATGTATCGGAGATTCTATTCTAGGAACCCGAAAAGAAGTGGAGAAAATTGACGAGACACCCACTTTACTCGACTAAAGGTTAGAAGAATGTTAGAAGTTGATGCTTGTACAAAAAAAGGCGCAGTTCCAAAAACCCGGGAACACGCGCCACTATCGACTTTGTAAGGATGCTGGTGAAGGGAATTGAACCCCCGGCCTACGCATTACGAGTGCGTTGCTCTACCCCTGAGCTACACCAGCTTAACGCTGTTTTTCTGCCAAACAAAAAATATTATACAACTTTCAGCCAGAAACGCAAGCCTATTCTCCCTGTTTTCCGCCCTTCTAAACTGCTAATCCACCTGTAGCTTACGCTCCACAGACTCTAACTTTCCACGGCTAGTAGAGGGTTTATCGCGGCGGTCGTCTATTTTAAGTGAGGTAGAGACACGTTCTGCACCTGCGGAAAAAGGAGACTCATGCAAAGCTTCTACCGCGGCAAAAATGCGTTGCAGAGGCCCTTCGATGATCGTCCCCATGGACGTAAGTTCATAAGTAATCCCTTCTACTGTCTTCAGCACCCGCTGCATATCCGCAACATAGCTGCTAAGACTGGTACTGCCTGTTCCAATTGGAATAACTGTAACTTCAGCAATAGGCATGAGAATACCTCCTCGAAATTTTATAGTAGCTGTCTCCTTCCATTGTAACAATTCCACCGCTCTGTCACAAACTAAGCAAGATTATCCTCCCTTATCTCTTCTATTTCTTCTGATTACTCCAAAATATGACTTTGGGCTAAGGGTATTTTCTCATGAGCAAATTCTAGGGTCATCTGCACTATATTTATGGACTCTTTGTGGCATCTTTTCGGACAATTTATGAATCATTTCGCATCTCCCTGTGGATCAATTGTGGATTACTTATGGACAGCCTGTGGATCATTTGTGGAGTACTTTTAAAGAACCCGCTCCCCGCGCGGGTTTTCTAAAAAACTGTTTACAAACACAACATCTTGGGTTATTTTTATCTAACGACAACAAAATATAGTGGAGACAGGCGCTTTGATCCTTAACCGGATTTAGAGCTTAATAGGGAAGCGCGGTGAGAATCCGCTGCGGTCCCGCCACTGTAACCGGATGGCCTTCTTAAGCTTCTGGGAAGCTTGAGAATCCACATCTCCCGGCAAATGCCACTGAGGGTTAGGAACACCCTTGGGAAGGCGCCGAGAGATCCCACGGAAGCCAGGAGACCTACCTGTTTCGACGACACCAACTATTGATGCCTGCGAGGAACAGGGATGGTGTCCGCATGCGGTCATCTACGTAGAGACCTCTGCAAATATCCGTGTGGATATTTACATAACGCATCGGGCATTTTCTGCCATCCTCGGGTAGGGGATGCTTTTTTTATGTAATCTGAACAAATATACGACTGCTTATAGCAGTCCAACTTCTTATGGATATATGGATTTGATGATAGATGTTTTTCTTTTATACTGAGAGGAGAGCTGTACAATGACGTTGTTGGAGAGACAATTTAATGGAGTAGAAAATGCACGGGAAGTTCTTTTAGAAGAGCTCATTGATTTAGGCCGGGATATTATCGACAGTCGGGATATGGACCTATTGCGCGAGAATGCCAATTTGAATGGAGAGAGTTTCTCCGGTAAAATGAGCAAGTTCGGCAGTGAATATTCAAAATGGTACGCCCGCAATTTTACGATGCCGCCACAGCTAGTGCAGGCTATTGATGACAATGTCGTCTATGTGCATGATCTGGATCAATACGCGATTGGAACGACGAACTGTATTTTTATCCCGTTTGATAAACTTCTCCGTGAAGGTTTCAATACCGGCAACGGCAGCGTTCGTCCTCCGAACTCAATAATGACAGCTATGTCTCTGGTAGCGATTATTTTCCAATCCCAGCAAAATGCTCAATATGGTGGTGTATCCGCCAATAAACTCGATTACGATCTGGCACCTTATGTAACCAAATCCTTCGCCAAGCTGTTCCGCAAGGGTCTGGATTATTTTGAAGAAGGACAAGCTGACGAATCTTTGGGCGAGATTACGATGAGCCGGACCGATCTGGCGGAGTCATATCCAAGAGCGTTCCGTTTTGCACTAAAGGAAACCGAAATCGAAACCCTGCAAGCGGCTGAAAGTATGGTACATAATCTGAATACCATGTCCAGCCGATCCGGTGGACAAATACCGTTTACCAGCATCAACTACGGTACTTGTACTTCACCAGAAGGTCAGCTTGTGATCAGTTCTCTGCTAACCGCAACTATGAACGGACTTGGCAGCGGAGAAACACCAGTGTTCCCGATTCAAATCTTCAAATGCAAGCAAGGAATCAATCAACAGCAAGGCGATCCTAACTATGAACTGTTCCTAAAAGCAGCTGAATGTTCTGCGCGCAGACTATATCCAAACTTCGCTAATCTGGACGCTCCGCTCAACTTGCAGTATTATGATTCAAGTGATCCTGATACGGAGTTCGCTACAATGGGCTGCCGAACCCGAGTGCTCGGTGACCGTTTTGGGCGTAATCATTGCTCTGGGAAGGGCAACCTTTCCTTTAATACACTAAATCTGGTTCGGCTAGGTCTGGCACACGGCACAGTAACAGGCAGACGTACCGTCGCAGATGAAGCTGGCTTCTATGAAGATCTAAATCATTATATGGATATTGCGCTGGAAGGACTTCTCCATCGCTTCCACATCCAAACCGCACAAAAAGCTAAAGCTTCCGATTTCATGATGCGAGAAGGCGTTTGGGAAGGCGGCGAACATCTTGCACCCGATGACACTGTAGGCGATCTGCTGAAGCATGGCAGTCTGTCTCTTGGCTTCATCGGTATGGCGGAATGTATGAAAGCTATGTACGGCAAACACCATGGCGAGGATATGGAAGTTCATGCCAAGGCGCTGGCTATCGTGCGTCATATGCGGGACTATTGCGATCGGAAAAGTGAGGAACTGGATCTTAACATCACCCTGTTCGCAACTCCAGCAGAAGGTTTGTCCGGTAAATTCACCAAAGTTGACCGCAAGGTACTGGGTTCCATTCCGGGCGTAACCGACCGTGAATATTATACGAACTCTTTTCACATCCCTGTATACTTCGATCTGGGTGCTGCTCAGAAGATCAGCTTGGAAGCTCCTTTCCATGAATACTGCAATGCCGGGGCTATTTCTTATGTCGAATTAAACGGCAATGCCCGCAACAACCCATCGGCTTTTATCAAAATCATTAAATATGCGCTCGAACAACAGGTCAGTTATTTCAGCATTAACCATCCGATTGACCGCTGCTCCAGCTGTGGATACGAAGGCGTAATTGGGACAAACTGTCCTTCCTGCAACGCAAATGAGAATGACGTGCACATCCGCCGTTTGCGCAGAGTTACAGGTTATTTAACCGGCGACTATCAGACCCGCTTTAATGCCGCCAAACAAGCTGAAGTTCGGGATCGCGTTAAGCATCTATGAATATTTGCGGTTACTATCCGGAGTCGATTAACGAGGGAGAGGGCATGCGGGCCGTCCTCTTTCTCAGCGGCTGCCGCCATCGTTGCCCGGGATGTTTTAATCCCGAGACATGGAACTTTAAATATGGAGAAGTCTTCACCTTAGAACGACAACATGAAATCATTGCAGAAATCGCCGCTAACCCTTTGCTGGATGGTCTGACACTGGCAGGCGGCGATCCTTTTTTCTCAGCAGAAGAGTTGCTGGGGTTCATTCATGAGCTTCGCACTGTACTGCCAGGGTTCTCAATCTGGATTTACAGTGGTTATACGTACGAAGAACTTACAGCCCTTCCCGGTACGCCGGAGTGGAATCTACTTAAACAGTGTCAGGTGTTAATAGATGGAAGATTTGTAGAAGAACTGAAAGATACTACGCTTCTCTACCGGGGAAGCTCCAACCAACGCATTATCGACATTCCGGCCAGCATGAACGGCTCGGAGGTCTTTCTGTGGCAGCCTGCTGCGCTATAATATATCAATTTTTGATATTGAAAATTAATTTGAAATAAGAAGGGATGAACTAACCATGCCGCAATTCGTAGTAAAACCGGATAATCGCCAACTGGCTTTTGATGAGAACCGTCTTTCCGTCTACGCTGACCGTATTCTGGAAGGTCTCGATCAACTAAATAAAGAAACTTTGCTGCGTGGAGTGAATTCCAAACTGCGTCGTGACTCGGTAAGCGGAGAAGAAATCAGCAACGCCTTCACCATGAGCGCTCTAGAGCTTGTAACAAAAGAAGAGCCTAACTGGAAGTTCGCAGCTGCCCGCGCCCTTCTGACTACCCTTTATAAAAAAGCTGCCGTCCATCGCCGCTACAAAGCTTATCCAGAAGAGCCTTACGGTGAATTGTATCCACTAATTACGGATCTCGTGAAAAAAGGAATCTATCGCGAAGAACTTCTAAGTCATTACACCAAAGAACAAATTATCGAACTAGGCGGGTGTATCGATTATACACGCGACCTTTTGTTTGACTATATCGGTCTGCTTACGCTATCCGACCGTTATTTGGCGCATGATTTTGACGGCCGTGTAATGGAGCTTCCACAAGAACGTTATATGATTATTGCTATGTACCTGATGCACCGTGAGCCAGCTGAGAAACGTCTTGAGCTTGTAAAAGAAGCTTATTGGGCTATGAGCAACATCTATATGACTGCTGCTACACCTACAATGTCCAATGCCGGCAAAAAGGTCGCTGGACAGCTATCCAGCTGCTTTATTGATACTGTAGACGATTCCCTAGAGGGTATCTTTGACTCCAATACAGACGTAGCACGTCTAAGCAAAATGGGTGGCGGCATCGGCGTTTACCTTGGAAAAGTACGAGCACGTGGTTCGGATATCCGTGGCCACAAGAACACAAGCTCCGGCGTAATCCCTTGGATTCGCCAGTTGAACAATACAGCAGTCAGTGTAGACCAGTTGGGCACACGTAAAGGTGCTGTAGCTGTTTATCTTGATGTATTCCATAAAGATATTCTCGCTTTCCTCGATCTTAAGCTGAACAACGGTGACGAGCGCATGCGTGCACATGACGTGTTCCATGGCGTCTCCCTGCCTGACCTGTTCATGGAAGCTGTAGAATCGCGCAGCCATTGGAACCTCTTCTGCCCTCATGAGGTGAAAAAGGTCATGGGCTGGACAGATAAAAATGGCCGTCCACTAGGATTGGAAGATTTCTACGATGAAGAGCTTGGCAAAGGTACTTTCCGTGAAAAATATGCTGAGGCTACAGCGAACCTGGAATTATCCCGGATCACTGTTCCTGCGATCGACATCATGAAACGGATTATGAAATCACAGCTAGAGACGGGTACACCGTACATGTTCTACCGCGATACCGTGAACCGGACCAACCCAAACCGTCATCAAGGTATGGTTTTCTCCTCCAACCTGTGTACAGAAATTATGCAGAATCAGTCTGCAACAGTTATTGAGCAAGAAGAATTAGTAACTAAAGATGGCCAGACCCGGATCGTTATTTCCAAAATCCCTGGCGACTTCGTAGTCTGCAATCTGAATTCGATTCACTTAGCACGGGCGATTCCAGCTGGCGTATTAGAAAGACTTGTTCCGATCCAAGTTCGTATGCTTGATAACGTAATCGACATTAATAATATTGAAGTTCTGCAGGCACAATACACGAACAGCCAGTACCGCGCAGTAGGTCTCGGCACATTCGGCCTGCATCACCTATTGGCACTCAAGGGCATTCGTTGGGAATCCGATGAAGCCGTAGAATATAACAATCATTTATATGAACATATCAACTACCTGTTGGTTCGTTCGAGCATGGAGCTTGCCCGTGAAAAAGGCCGTTATCCGAAATTTGCTGGATCCGATTGGGAGACTGGCGCATACTTCACTTCCCGCGGTTATGTTAGCGGTGAGCAAGAAGGTAAATATGTAACGACTGAGCAATGGCGCGAGCTGCAAGAAGAAGTAGCTAAGGACGGCGTACGTAACGCTTGGATGTTCGCCATTGCGCCGAATGGATCTACATCGATTATTGCCGGCTCCACCGCCAGCATTGATCCACTGTATGAACTGCTTTCCTATGAAGAAAAAACAACTTATAAGATTGCTAACCCAGCACCGGATCTGTCCGACAAAACGATCTGGTACTATAAGACAGCATTTACGATTGACCAAAACTGGTCGATCCGTATGGCTTCTGCTCGCCAGCGTCACGTCGATCAAGGCCAAAGCTTCAACCTGTATGTCCGTCCTGACATCAAGGCTACCGAGTTCCTGGAACTGCATCTGAATGCCTGGAAGGGCGGCTTGAAATCAACTTATTATGTGCGTAGCCGTGCTTTGACTATAGAAGAGTGTGAATCTTGCGCTAGCTAATTATCTTAGTGCCCTAAATAGAAAAACGATGATGAATTTCGTAACTGCGAGGAATGTTTGGGCTTCCGGCCGCTGTTGTCATCAGAGGTCTAGATCTTTACCGCTATTAGCGGATGACATCCGATGACAGCATATGCTTTCGATGCGAGCTTTCCTACGGAAAGCTTTCGGGCGAACGCTGACGCTCCTACAGCTCCAAACTTCCTCTCCGTTACTCCATCACCTTCTTTCTATGAACAAGACACCAAGAAAGATTACCCGCGCAAAAAATGGAGGGATAAGAAATGCAATTACAAAAGATTTTTAATACTGAAGCACCTAACCAATCCACACGCATTATCGACGGTGAATGCTCAGGTATTCTGAACTGGAACGATATTCGCATGCCTCATATGTACAAGCTGTATAAGGTACTGCTGCTTAATCACTGGATCGCGGATGAAATTCCAATGTCCAAGGATGCGCAACAATTCCCGATGCTGGATGCCGAGGAACAACGCGTATTTAAGATTAATATCTCCCTACTCGCTGTGCTGGATTCGATGCAGACGATGTTCGTGAGCGACGTGAAGCGTTATTTCACCGATTCCTCTTTGGAAGCTATCTCCGCTATTATCGGGCAGCAAGAAGTGGTGCATAACCAATCCTATTCCTATGTTCTATCCTCTATCGTGTCGGAGAGTGAGCAGAAGGAAATTTTTGAATATTGGAAAAAAGACCCTGTCCTGCTGGAACGTAATCAGTTTATCTCTGATATTTATCAAGAGTTCCGTGATAACCCTACGAGACAGACCTTTTTCCATGCGCTGGTAGCAGATCTCATCTTGGAAGGAATTTTCTTCTACAGCACTTTCGCCTTCTTCTACAATCTGGCCCGTGACCAGAAGATGATGGCGACTAGCCAAATGATCTCTTATATTCAACGTGACGAGAATCAGCACTGCTACTTCTTCGCAGAAGTATTTAAGCAGCTGCTTGTAGACTTCCCTGAGCTGAACACCAAAGAAAACATGGATTACGTATACCGTACCATCGACCGCGCGGTAGAGCTCGAAACCAACTGGGCTTATTACACACTTACTAACGTGCGTGGTATTGATCTTAACGAGCTTAGCGACTACATCAAATATACAGCGAACAAGCGTCTGACTTTGATGGGTATGGAAAAAGCTTATCAAGGTGTTGACGTTAACTGTATGCCTTGGATCAAACCCTTCTCCGATGATGCGCTTAATGCTACCAAAACTGACTTCTTCGAAGCTAAGTCCCGCAACTATGGTAAGGTTGGCGACGATAACGGATTCGACGATTTGTAAGACCGGATATATAACGATCCCTATATAAAAAAGAGGCCATTCTCTACTTTCTTAGTGAGATGGCCTTTTTGCTATAGCTTATATAATGCAAAAAGCGCCCTCTCCCCTGGTATCAGGGATGAAAGAGACGCTTATACGTTTGTTATTAGCACTAAGCACAGAAGGCATGCTACTTAGTCTTATGCCTTGCGTTCCACACGATGTGTAGTTTCTTCTGCAAGCTCATCTAATGCATCGTTCAGGCGCAGCTTCAGCTCCTCAGCAAGCTCTACCACTCCGTGATCATTACGAACCACTTGAGAATCCACGGCATAGACGCCGCCAAGAATGTAACGCGCGCCCAGTACAGACAACACAGGTTTCAATGCGTAATCAATTGTGAGCAGATGTGCAAGACTGCCGCCCATGAACAGCGGGAGTACAACTTTTCCGGCCAATCCCTTTTGTGGAACCAGATCTAAAAAGGTCTTCAACACGCCTGTATAAGAAGCTTTATAAACCGGGCTAACCACAATTACCGCATCAGCTTCCGCTACAAGGCCATTGGCTTTGACGATAGACTCACTTTCAAACTTAGTGTGAATCAAATCCTCCGCTGGTAGTTCTGCTACGTTAATACGCTCAACCTCGAAGCCCTGATTGGTTAAGCTGGCCTCCGCATATTCTATAGCTGCATTGATACGCGATACCAGGGAAGGCGTTCCGTTAATCACAACAATTTTAGCCACTTTTCCACCTCTTCCATCCCACTAAAGCAGCTCACACTGCTTTATTTATTATCCCGACAAAATTACTTTAAATTAATACTAATCCTAACGTAGAATTGATATTTTTGTCAAACCATAACCACTTGCGCTCCTCCTACTCTTACGTTATACTAAGCAACAATATTAAATCCAACAATCAGGCCAATGATCGGCATCCAACCGTGAGGCGTCTGCGACCGGAGTCTACAACAACTCCCTAAGTTCACCGGGTTTCGCCCGTTATCGCGAAGACCAAAGAGGGTCGGATTGTTCCTGCAGTTAAGGAGATTCGATCAACCTGGGTGGCACCGCGAGCTGACGCTCCTCGTCCCATGGATGAGGGCGTTTTTTGCGTTTTTTTAACCAAAAAGGAGCGAAACGGTATGCTGGATATGAACTGGATCAAAGACAATCAGGAACTTGTAAGAAACATTACGGCTTGGAAAAGAGTCGACTTCCCACTGGATGAACTGCTGGAATGGGATGAGAAACGGCGCGAATTGCGCCAAGATACGGAACAGTTGAGAGCCCAGCGTAACGGGCTGACCAAAGAGGTTGAACGACTTTTACGACAGGGTGACAGCGTGGCAGGAGAAGCAGTTAAAGAACAAGTAAGAGAACTGAACAACCGCCTGAATCTCTATGAGGCAGAACTAACTGAGGCAGACCGGCGCTGTGGAGAACTCATGCTGCTCGCACCAAACCCTGTATCGCAGGATACACCGATTGGCCATGATGATAAAGATAATGTAGAACTGCGACGAACCGGAACGTTGCCGGAATTCGGCTTTAAACCGCGTGATCATGTAGAGCTAGGCGAGCTCCACAATATCATCGATATCCCCCGTGGCGTCAAAGCAGGCGGCCCACGCAGCTATGTGCTGAAGGGTGCAGGGTTGTTGTTACATCTCGCTGTACAGCGGCTGGCCATTGATGTACTAACTGCCCGCGGGTTCACGGTGATGGATGTTCCCGTGATTGTCCGTCCGGAAGCGCTGGAACGTACGGGCTTCTTCCCCGGCGGGATGGATCAGACCTATGAGCTAAACGGAGACAATCGCTGGCTGGTAGGCACATCGGAGGTGTCGCTTGTCTCGCTGTATAGCGATGAGATTGTCGAACTGGATTCGCCAATGCGACTCGCCGGAATGTCGGCCTGCTTCCGCCGTGAGGTAGGATCGGCGGGACGAGACGTGCGTGGCCTGTACCGTGTTCATCAATTCTCAAAAATTGAACAAGTTATCTTATGTCGGAATGATGAGGGCGTCTCAGAGGGCATGCTGCAGGAGATTCTTGCGAATGCAGAGCATATTCTACAGCTCTTGGAACTTCCCTATCGGATCATGTCTGTCTGCACAGGAGATATGTCCCTGAAGACACATAAGCAGTATGACATCGAGACTTGGATGCCAAGCAGAGAGGCATACGGAGAGACACACTCGGCTTCCAACCTGCTCGATTTCCAAGCTCGTCGTTCGGGCATTCGTTACCGGGATGCCGACGGTAAGCTGCAATACTGCCACACCCTAAACAACACCGCAGTGGCTACACCAAGGATCCTAATTCCGCTGCTGGAGAATCATCAACTGGAGGATGGATCCATTTACATTCCGCAGGCACTGCGTAAATATATGGATGGAATTGAACGGCTTGAGCTTCCGCACCAGCAGTGATGTGTTGTCCAAGTAGATTTAAAATTAATAATGCCCTTCCACTTCTCGATAAGAAGTTGGAGGGGCATTATTTTTGTTCCGATACATTCTATATAATTCTAATCACTATTGTTTTCCCTATGTAAAAATTAACAAAACTCTAGAATAAATTTGTCGCAATCCATAATAAATTCAACAATATATATAACATAAAATTAAAATATCGGTGATCTATTAACCATAAAAATACTAAATTTATAATTAATATTGTATTTATGCACTGTTTTTATACTAAAATCACAACATTTCAATTTTTAGATTTAATTGATGCAAACTTTAATTTATATTCATGAAAGACAACCTTTCATTTTACATTTGAATGCTAAGATTTAATAGGTTGTAAATAAAAGATTCGAGGGGAGAATGACTTATCCAAATGATTATTTCTTCAAGAGTAAGGAAATGGTTCGCTACTGGACTGGCAATGTTAATGGTTGCCGGCAGTGTGTTACCAGCTGTCCAGACCGCCGAGGCAGCACCGGATAATAGCAATATTGTTATCTCGCAGGTCTATGGTGGTGGTGGAAACGGCGGAGCGGAATTTAAAAATGATTTTATTGAATTATACAATCCTACAAATCATCCAGTAGATTTGACTGGATGGAAAGTTCGCTATACCTCAGCGGCCGGAACCTTTAGTAGCGGAACAGACTTAAATGGAACCATCCCGGCAAATGGATACTTCCTTATTGAGGAGGCCGCTGGAACGGGAGGAACTACCGACTTGCCTACTCCTGATGTTAGCAAGGGAATCCTTGCTATGAGTGGTACAAACGGCAAAGTCGACCTCGTTGATAAATCAGGTACAACAATTGATTTAGTTGGCTACGGAACAGCTACAAATGTCGAGGGAAGTGCGACCGCTGCTCTCTCCAATACGACAGCCGCTATCCGTAAAGCTGCGGCTGGTGCACCAGCAGACAGCCGCGGTCTAGATACGGATAACAACTCTACGGATTTTGTTGTCCAAGCACCAAGTCCACGGAACAGCACCTACGGTACGTTACCTGAATTACCGGAAACTGCTAGTTCCGCAGTAGCTTTACCAGCCCCTAATGCCTGGCCGGCTGGTACAGAAATATCTTTGAATTCTCCAACGGTTGGAGCATCCGTCTATGCAGCTGTTTATGGATCAGGTGGTTCAACTAATTTCCAACCTTACACAGGGCCTATTACCTTAACTGAGGACACTACGATTAAAGCGTATGCTTCAGAACCAAATATGCCAGACAGCCCTATATCGACTTTTGATTACACTATTCTGGCCAAAACAGATGTTGCAACAGCACGCCTTGCTAGTAAAGGTCAGAATATTTTAACAGAAGGTATCGTAACTCACATTAATGCAGCAAAAATGTATATTCAGGATGAATCCGGCGGGATCGTACTTTATGGTTTCCCAGAGTTCGCAAACGTTGGAGATCGTGTTGAAGTAAGCGGCACAATGGATATCTACAGCAACCTGCAAGAAATCAAATTCCAAAGTGGACTTCAATACAATGTAGCTGCACAAAATGTTGGGGTGCCTGCACCAAAATTGATTACAGCAACCGACTTGTCTGCCGCGAACGGCGAAAGCCACGAAGCTCAGCTGGTAACTATGAATAATGTGACCATAGACAATGTAAATGGCAGCACGGTGACTGCTAGCCAAGGTGGACAACAATTCACAATTTTTTCAACCCTGCCTAAACTAGTTAAGAGTAAAACCTTTGACAATATCACTGGGGTTATCGAGCAATATAGTACGACTTATCAATTCATTCCACTTAATGAAAATGCTTTGGTGGAAGAAACTTTTTCCGTTATGGCCAGCCCTGGCGCAGGTCGCATCATCAAAGGAAGTTCTGTGACCCTATCCAGCCCTACTCTTGGAGCACAGATTTACTACACGACCAACGGAACTGAACCAACAACAGCAAGTAAGCTTTATTCAGATCCGATTACAGTTAATCAAGATCTTACCATCCATGCAATTGTCGTAGCAGATGGCAAGACAAGTAAGGTTTATACCTTTGCATATAAAGCATCTGAACTCCCTCGTATACATGATATTCAAGGAGAATCTCATACTTCTGAGTATGCAGGTCAGAACGTTTCCGATGTAGAAGGCATCGTTACCCAATATGGGTACACCTTCGCCACTGGCGCTTATAGAGGTTTCTTTATGCAAGACCCTCAGCCAGACGATAATGTAAACACTTCGGAAGGTATTTTTGTATACAGCACTAATTCATCCCTTAAGCCTCAAATTGGAGATTTAGTCCAAGTTAGTGGAGCTGTTTCCGAATACAACGAAGGTAACGCAAGTAATTTAACCTCTACTCAAATTACTATGACTTCAATAAAAGTAGACTCCTCTTCAAGTTATACTGTGCCAGAGCCTGTCGTACTTGGTAAAGGCGGGAGAGCCATTCCGTCTTCCATAATTGACAATGACGGCATGGCTAATTTTGAGCCTAATGAAGATGCAATTGATTTCTACGAATCGTTAGAAGGTATGCTCGTCAAGCTCCCTACCCCTACGATTATCAGTCCTTACTGGACAAGTGGTAGCGGAAATTCCATGCTGTATAACATCCCTACAAGAGTAGAAAATGAAACACCTGATGTCATCACACCAGCTGGTGGATTAGTTCTCAAAGAATACAACCAATACAATCCTCAGCGCCTCATCATTGCTTACGGAAATCCGGGTCAAGAAGTCATCACCGGAGATAAGTTCGCGGGAGATGTAACTGGCGTCATCGGATACAACAACGGTAACTTCAAAGTGATTCCGGAAAACGGTAAGCTTCCAGCCATCACTCCAAGTACCTTTAAGCAAGAAACAACTAATCTTGAAGTCAATGATAGTAAGTTGTTGATCGCATCGTACAACATTGAAAACTTCTACCCGGGTGTCGGAGCAACAAAAATCCAGAAACTAGCCGACTCCATCACAAACAATATGAAAAAACCTGACATTATCGGCGTTGTCGAAATGCAGGACAGCAATGGTGAAGCCAATAATGGTATCACTGAAGCAAGTGCAGCCGAACTGATTAAAGCCATTAAAACCGCTGGCGGTCCTGTATATAAATACACAGACATCGCTCCGGAGAACAATATGGATGGCGGTGCCCCAGGCGGAAACATTCGCGTAGGATTCCTGTACAATCCAGCAAGAGTACAGCTTGCAGACAGTGTGAGCGGACAAAAAGGTACAGCTACACAATCCGTTGGATATAACGCAGCGGCAGATCAATTGACCTACAATCCAGGACGAATTGATCCAACAAACTCTGCCTTTGCAAGTTCACGTAAACCCCTTGCTGCACAGTTCGTATTCGGTGGCGAAACAGTAATTGTGATCGCTAACCATTTCAATTCAAAAGGCGGCGATACCGGTCCTTTCGGAAATGTTCAGCCCCCTGTATTGTCCAGTGAAACACAACGCCATAAAATCGCGGCGGTCGTAAACGGATTTGTCAAAGAGGTTCTGACTGCAAATCCTAAAGCCAACATCGTAGCTCTTGGCGATTTGAATGATTTCCAATTTACTAAAACTGCAACCCTCTTAAAAGGTACAGAACTAGATAATTTGATCGATACATTGCCTTTAAATGAGCAGTATACGTACACCTATGACGGAAACTCTCAAGTGCTAGATCATATTCTTGTCAGTAAAAATCTAACGGCTTCTTCTAAAGTAGATGTCGTTCATCTAAATGCCGACTTCTCACCATCGAACGGTCGGGTATCCGATCATGATGCGGTTTTGGCACAGATTGATTTTAATACTGCTGAAGACTTCCCACTAACCATTCTGCACACCAATGATACACATGCAGGATTAGATACTGTCAGCTCACCAAACAACATCTTGCGCCGTGTAACAGCAATCAAAGATGCCAAGGCGACTACAGAGAATCCTATTCTTGTAGACGCAGGTGATGTGTTCTCCGGAACGCTTTACTTCAATAAGTATCTGGGTCAAGCAGATCTGGCCTTTATGAATCTGGTTAAATATGATGCTATGACTTTCGGTAATCATGAGTTTGATAAAGATTCAGATGTACTGTCCAAATTCATCGGCAACGCAAAGTTCCCATTTGTCTCCTCCAATGTGAACTTCTCAGCGGATGATATTCTTAGTAAAATGTTCACCAATGAAATCGGCCGGTCAGGTAATGCTGGAACCATCTACCCTGCGCTGATCAAAGAAGTAGACGGCCAACAGGTCGGTATCATGGGTCTGACGACAGAAGATACGGCGAACATTGCTTCACCAGGTAAAGTGACCTTTGAGAATGCCTTCGCTAAAGCGGAAGCAACGGTCGCTATGCTTGAAAAAGAGAAAGTTAACAAGATCATTGTTCTCTCTCACCTTGGCTATGAAGAAGATCTCAAGCTAGCCAAAGCCGTTAACGGCATTGATATTATCGTTGGGGGTCACAGCCACACGCAACTGAATCAAGCCGTTGTTGATAACACCGATCCAAAAGCACCGAAGCTAATTGTACAAACTGGTGAAAAAGGTCTTTTCCTTGGCCAACTTGAAGTTAAATTTAACAAAGATGGCGTACTGACCGATTGGAAAGACCAATTAATCTCCATCGATGCTAAAAACGGTACTAACTACGTTATCGCAGAGGATCCTGAAGCTAAAAAGATCCTGGATACCGAGTATAAGCCGGGTATTCAAGAACTAACCAATGAGGTAGTAGGAAATTCAGAGGTTGTTCTAAACGGAGTTCGTGATAATGTGCGCACAAAGGAAACTAATCTTGGTAACCTGATTGCCGATGGCATGCTTTATGCAGCTCAAAAAGCGGGCACTAATGCCGTAATCGCCTTGCAAAACGGCGGCGGTATTCGCGAATCCATCAACGAAGGACCGATCACACAAGGCGAAGTACTCGGTGTACTTCCATTCAACAACGATCTGGTTACGATCACTTTGACTGGACAAGAAATTAAGGATGCTATGGAGAACGGGGTTTCCAAAACGCCGGCAGCAGACGGACGTTTCCCACACGTTGCAGGGTTGAAATTCTATTACGACTCTACGAAACCTGTGAACGAACGTGTATTGCGTATTGAAGTGAAAAACGGGGATAAATACGTTCCTCTAGATCTAAAAGCATCTTATGAAGTAGCTACTAATGCTTTCACAGCTAAGGGTGGAGATTTCTATACTTCACTTGAAAAGGCCTATAAAGAAGGCCGCGTGAATCTGCTGTACCTACCGGACTTTGATGTATTTACGAAGTATCTGCAGAAGGTTGGAACGGTCACTGCGAACACTTCCGCCGTTGAAGGCCGGATTGTTGATCTAAAAGGTGCACCACTGCCGGAGACAAATCCAACTCCGACACCAGACCCAACACCAGTACCAACACCAGATCCAACTTCAGTACCAACTTCAGTACCAACATCAGTACCAACATCGGCTCCAACAGTACCAACAGCTACACCATCACCAACTGTTGCTCCAACTGTGGCTCCAATTGCTTCAGCACAAGTAACAACAATTGATGCTGCTGATCTAACCAAACAACTTGCTGAACTGCCAACGGGTAGCCAAGAGCTGGTTATTCCGGTTAAAGCCACTACAGGCGGCGCTCAAGTAGTGCTTCCAGGCAGTGTGCTTGTAAAACAAGCAGCAGCACAACCTAACACAGTTCTTACCTTTACTACGGATGGTGCTTCTTATTCCTTGCCACTCCGTGTTGTAAACAGCGCAGCACTTGCCGCTCAATTAGGCACCAGCGACTTTACAATTACGGTATCCATTCTAGTAGCGAATTCGGGAACACTAAGCAGCACAAACCAAGCTATAGCCTCACAGCTAGGTAATGCTACTTTAGCTGCTCCAGTAATCGAATTCAGCGTTTCAGCACAAGCCGGAACTAAGAGTGTGCAGTTGAACAATTTCGGCAGCACTTACGTGAAGCGCACGATCAATGTACCTGCCGTCTTAAATTCAAATAACGCAACGGCAGTGGTCTTCGATCCTGCTTCAGGTAAGATCTCCTTCGTGCCTGCTATCTTTGTTCCTAAAGCAGATGGAACAACGGACGTTACGATTAAACGGAACAGCAACAGCTACTACACCGTTGTTAAGTCTTCCAAAACGTTCGCAGATACTAACGGACACTGGGCTAAATCATCCATTGATCTCTTAGCTACCAAACTAATCGTCAGCGGAACAAGCAACGATACGTTCTCTCCTTCACAGTCGATCACACGTGCTGAGTTCGCGGCAATAATTACGCGTTCTCTGGGACTTGCGATAGCTAATGGTGAGACCACATTTAAAGATGTAAACCCAAGTGCTTGGTATGCTGATGCTATTCGCACCGCAGCAGAAGCCGGATTGATTTCCGGTTATACCGATGGTAGCTTTAAGCCGGGTAGCCCAATCACTCGTCAGGAAATGGCCTCGGTATTAGCGAAAGCTATTAAGTACACAGGGAAAACCTTAAATGCCGACCCTGCAGCACTGGCTAAATTCAGTGACGCAGCAAGCATTCCAGCTTGGTCCCAAGCAGCAGTAGCAGAAATCGCTGCTGAGGGAATTATCCAAGGAGCAACAGATGGATCCTTTGCTCCACAGAAGCTGGCAACTCGTGCCGAAGCGGTTACGATGCTGGAGAAGACATTGAAATCTCTCCAGTTTATCAACTAGCAAAAGCTGATCTCCAGCTCTGAAGTCAAAAAGGCGGTTCTTCGAGTGCGTAATGCACCCGAGGAACCGCCTTTTTTTATAAACCCAATCTGATCTGTAGGAAGTGTTATGATTCCATCCCAGCTTCACTCTCTTCGTAATGGCTCGTATCCCCATGCAGCAGGATTTCCGGCACACCATCCGTAAAATCAACCCTGCATAAGCAGGTCGGATAAATGTAAGGCAGATCCCAGAGCTTAGGCAACGCTCTGCCCTCAAAATAGGCCATTAACAGCTTAATCACTACTGTATGTGTGACGATAAGAATGGTCTCACCCTGATGGGCAATGAGAATTTCCTGAAGCTTGCCCAGCGCCCGTGCCTGCACCTCTGCAAAGGTCTCACTACCCTCCACTTTAAACTGCTCAGGGTCTTGCCAGAAATTGCGATGCTGCTCCGAATACTCGCTCTCCAGCTCAGTAGAATCACGGCCTTCCCATACCCCCATGCCAATCTCTTTGAACGCCTCAGAGGTCTTAAGCGGAGTACTCCGCTCTCCTCGAATAATTTCAGCTGTGCGCAGCGCCCTTGGGCTGGGGCTTGCATAGATGACATCCAGCTGTTCAGTGCGCATTCCCCGGCTCAGCCATTCTGCCTGTTGCACACCAAGAGCCGTCAGTTCAGAATCCATATGTCCCTGCATCCGATGCTGCACGTTCCATTCCGTTTGACCATGCCGGGTTAAAAATATCGTTGTTGTACTCATGCCAGCTTCTCCTTCCGTTTCCCCTATCCAATGAGGTTTTACTTCCTGTTCTGTTCCATCCAGTTCACTGCATAATCTACGATTTCCCGTTGCGGAATCAATTGAGCGGTTGCGGAAGCAACCTGTCCATATGTAATAAGTCCCGTCTCTTGTCCAAACTGATCTGCCAGCTGAACGAAATCGTCAGAATCCCAATCCAGCTCCTTAAATTCCACCCACTGCCTAACTCCATCCACCATAATGGGCGCCCCGCCAAGGGTTTCCTTCTTGCCAGCATAAGATGCGCGGCATTCGGCAAGATGCAGAGAAGTATTATTAAGATTGCCAACACCCAGCAACAGTACATGTCCGCCCAAATCGTAAATCCGAGCCAGCGGAGAATCTTCCCCCAGACCCATTTCAAGCGAATGACCATACATAATTTCGTCTCTATGCTTGCCCCAAGCGGCAAACGAATGAATCGGATGGTCACTGCGTTTTACTCCTTTTTGTTTACGGAAGCAGTCCGGAA
Organism: Paenibacillus sp. FSL E2-0190; assembly: GCF_037992965.1. Classification (NCBI taxonomy): domain Bacteria; kingdom Bacillati; phylum Bacillota; class Bacilli; order Caryophanales; family Paenibacillaceae; genus Paenibacillus; species Paenibacillus sp. FSL E2-0190. Next base: position 530,741 of record NZ_CP150306.1, on the reverse strand, counting down.
TAACCCCCATTCCTCTAAGCTGGGTCAGGTCTGGATCATAAGCCGGCATCTGCTCGCGGATACTCTGCCACCACGCCTCCGGCACCGGTGGGTTGCTCCAGCCTGCGGGATCAGTCAGGTCACTGGAATGAGTGGGCATTACCAGCGTGCCAGATTCTCCGAGGACCTCCTCCAATGCCAAAATAACAGCGACCGGGCCCCCGGCTACCCATTGGCCTAACGATTTAAAAGAAGAATGCAATAAAATCGTCATGCCCGCCTTAACGCCCAGTCGACGAAAATCCGCTGCTAATGTCTGAACCGTAATCAAATTGCCTTGTATTTCTTCCACCCTTCATTCCTCCAATGAATCTTCTCAAATCCATTATATAGGAGGGCCGCTTCTAAATGCACCTTCAATAGCCTCAACACTCTTCGGATACTATTTTCGCTCTATAATCACCTGGAGAAATTCCCTCCAGCTCTTTAAAAACACGGGCAAATTGTTTACTGTTCTCGAAGCCTACCTCTTCTGAGACTGTTGCGAGCTTACTGCAGCCTTTTGCCAATAGCTCTTTAGCGTGACGGATACGGACCTTTTTTAAATAAATAACAAAATTCTCACCGGTATATGCCTTAAAGGCTTCGCTAAAATAAGAATAATTCAAGGATACATGATTGCTGACCATAGCCATATTCAGTGGACGGGCGTAGTTGGCTTCAATATAGCTCAGTGCCTCTTCCATATCCGCATGCTCGGTATGCGCGGACCTTACGCCTACAATGTATTCATTCACACTCAAGAGTAAGTTCTCCAGCGCACGATAATATTCGTGGAAATGACGATAGTTGTACATATTGCCTACCGTGCGATACAGCTTCAATACCTCTACCGAGGCTTCGCCATGTACCCGAAATACTTCATCCAACACCAGTTCGTTTACATTCTGTCCCACGGACTCCAGATAAGCTAGGTCCAGTTCCTTCAAATGCTCAGTTTGAAAAATCACAGATAGAAGATGCTTCATCTCCTTCTCGCGTTCTGTTCCCAGCATATTGAGCAGCTTGCGAAGCTCTTCCTTAGGTAACGGAAAGTTAGACCGTCCCTGACCAACATCCCCATAATCCAACAAACTCACTTGCGGATATAAAAAAGTATATTGCAGTGCCCGGCATGCTTCCTTATAACAGGAACGGAGGTCCTCAAGACTTTCTCCTTCGCTGCTAATCCCAATCGATAATCCCTTTATTTCCTTAGCTTCAGCTTGTCTGGACAGCTCTATAAAATCCTGTTTTCTGCTCCCGATCAAGACTAATTTGCCATCCCAATCCGTTGTGATTTCCGAGAAAAACTTTTCAAGCGGTCCGATCAATCGTTCCGCCAGTCCCTGAACATCCCCCGACTTCATTCTTGTTCCGTCATTGTAATAGTAATTCAACACACCAACTGTAAAAGGTGCTTGCAGATCACTTAGCCACTCTTGCTGCTCACGCTCCAGCGGAACCTCCTGCTGCATTAGCAGTCCCCGTAAACGACTGGACCGCAGTTCCCTGCGGAAGTGTTCCGTTTCCTGTTCCAGCTGCCTTGCGCTGAGATCCTGTTCTTCCTGTTCCTTATCGATATTCTTCAAAATTTCGAACAACTCATCTCGGCGAATCGGCTTCAGCAAGTAATCCTTCACGCGATAACGAATCGCGCTTTTGGCATATTCGAAATCATCATACCCGCTTAAGATCAGCACTGCTGGGCTTTTCTCACCACTTGTTAGCTTAGATATCTGCTCCAACAGTGTAATTCCATCCATCACTGGCATACGTATATCTGTAATAATAATATCTGCACCTTCGGTCTTAAATATCTCGAAACCCTCTGCGCCATTACTCGCCATTGTGATGGTATACACGGACGGAAATTCTCTTTCTATCATAGTCTTGAGACCGTAACGGATATTCTTTTCATCATCAATGATCAGTAGCTTCTTCATAGTTGTTTTTCTCCTGTCAAAAGAACTTTCGGCAAGGTCAGACGTACCATCGTCCAACTCCCTGCTTCACTCTGTACTACAAGCCCATATTCATCACCATAAAAGATTTGCAGTCGCTGATGTACATTTCTCAGTCCAATACCACCTGTTCGGCGGTCAACATCCCTCTGTTCTGAAGCACTCTCACAGCGCTCATCTTTCGCATAAATCGCCTCGTTCAAAGCAACCAAACGCTCTGGAGTTAAGCCGATGCCATTATCACGAAGCTCTATGCAAATATCACCTTCCGTTTCCGAAATATGAATATGAATGTTCGGGTCCTGTAAATTCTCTTTCTCGTCGCACCAAGCATGCTTAACACTGTTCTCTACAATAGGCTGCAGTGACATTTTCAGCACCTCCAGCTCCAAATATCGAGGTTCAATATGAAGCACTAACTTAACCGGATATTCAAAACGAATATTCATCACTTCAATGTAATTTTCAATGTGGCGGACTTCATCCCGCAGCTTCACATACTCTCCGGACCATTTAAAATTATAGCGCATCATCCCACCCAGCGAGGTCAGTGCGTCCGAGATCGTTCGCTGGTTCTCAATTTCAGCCAGCATTTTTATATTTTCCAGCGTATTATACAAAAAATGTGCGTCAATCTGGTTATGCAGCGTACGCAGCTCAGCCTCTTTAGACAACGCCTGCTTGCTCACTGCCTGAGCCACCAACGTATTGATGGTGTTCATCAGCTTGGAGAAATGATGGGCAAGCTCCCCGACTTCCCCTCCACCACGAATCATTATTCCAGTGTACGCTTCACCTCTACGCACTTTTTTCATCGTTTCGGTCAATCTACGCAGATTTTTTAGAATAAAGGCATTTGTCACATAAGCGATCAGCGTTAGTAAAGTAATAAAACCAACATTGGCTCCAATGATTAAGTTGCGCGTGCGGGAGATATCCTTCATCACTCCTTCCATTGACACTACATTTAACAAATAAGCATCAATTCGTTCTAGCGGAGTGTTAATTAACAAAAACGATTTACCATTCTCCGAGTAATTACTGTCCCATTCGCTAGTTTCCCGGAACTGCTTATACCGTTCTGCAATCATATCAGCCATCTCTAGATTATCCTGCAAAAAAGAATTGTCCGGCCTGGTGAAAAGCTGCAGCTCACTATCCACAAGAAACATCTGGGTCTGATTATCCCGTACATCTGTATACGTCTTGGGTGTAAATCGACTAAGCAGCATATCCACCTGCACCATGCCGATATGATTGTCTGCTGGCCGACTCTTCTCACGCAGCAAAGAAACCTTTGGCAGACTCTCCGTCGGTGCTCCCAAGTATCTCTGCATCAAATCCGGATCATTTTTCTGAAAAGACCAGTATTCCTGCCCCTTCAATTGAAGCGCTTTCTGAAACCATGGGGTGGAAGAAACCCGCTCTTCGCGAAAGATAATCGGCCAAATTTCATGCACCTTATTACTTCTCGAATACAGTCTTAAATGCTCAATATTCGGATTATTAAATTGAATACGAGTCATATTCACATAAGCATTTGTATTAAAATCAACCAAATCTACTAGCTGCGGTTCGGTTTCATTCGCTAAGAATTTTTCTACTTCGGCATCAGAATAAGCCATTTGCGCCGCCCGTTCCATCGCTTCGATCTGATTATGAATATGCAGCTTCTCCATTTGCGACAAATAATCATTTTTCTCGACGGCATCGCGGAGATAGGTATTATTAATGGCTTTATAGGAGTAGACAGAAACCAGCATACACGGGCCTAAAACAATAAAAACATAAGCTGCAATTAAACGGCTCTGAAGTGATCTTCGCCCCCACCAATAACTAAAAGAATGCCATAATGCTCTGGTTCGATCTCGCCTATTCACTTTATACACTTCTGTCCTGTCCACCTCGCTAAAATAGTGAATATTCAAATACTTAATATCTATTCCTTATTATAATTCGAAAATAACCCAAAAGCCCGCAGTTAGCGGGCATTTTGGGTCATACTTTTTATTTTATGGACAGCTTCACTTTATTCTCTTCATATTTCTTTTGTTGGTAGGCATCAAATACATCTTCGCCTTCCTTCTTTCTCTTCTCTAAATACTCATTCCAAATCTTATCGAATTCCGCATCGGAGGAAGCCATGAGCAATTTCGGCATAGTTTTACCGCGCAGCTGTTTCAGCTTCGAAGCGATGATGCCTTCAGGAGAGTTTCCTGTTGGTTCGATTTGTTGGAACTCGGAGGAGCCTATGGATTTACCTCTAGTCCAATCTTCCAATTGCTTAAATGGTTCTACCGATTTAGGAGCCCATTGGTCTGTGATATTCGTATTTTGCAGCATCCAGAATGTAAAGGAAGATCCGATTTGCTTATCAAACGTCGAACGGTCTTTATTCATCAAATCAAACACTTCTGGTTTAAATTGATCTTTTCCATCAATCGTATCGTAGCTGACACCTTTTTCGCCTAAGAACAAGTCTTTGTTGCCTTCTTCACTGTTCAAGTAGCTGAGGAAGCGGATAGCACGTGCTTTATCCTTAACATCTTTGGAGATCAGTGTTACCGTCCAACCGGAGATACCAGGGCCATCAAGGGTTGGTTTATCCAAGTTCGTATTGGAAGGTCCGTCAACAGCGATATACGTTTTAGTTGGATCCTGTTGGTAAATCGTTCCTAGTTGTGCTGCAAAGTCTGTACGTTGATACAGCATTGCGAAATAACGGCCTTGGGCAATTTTTTCTTCCATTTGTGGGCGTTTGTCGATAAAGATATCTTTAGCCAGCAGACCGTCTTGATTCGCTTGACGAAGTGCCTTCATCCAGCGGATATATTCAGGATCGGTTTCACGAGCATATACCTTGCCATCTTTTTCTCTTGGGATTGCCAAGAAGTTCTGCAGGTAACCTTCCAAAGAATCGTTACCGTTCTCGGTAAATTCATGCAAACCAAGTGGAATAAGCGGCTGTCCATTTACGTCAGGGAATTTCTCTTTCGCTAATTTAAGCGCATTCAAGAAACCTTCTGGTGTGCGCATATCTGGACTTCCAATAGCTTCATACATATCCTTGCGGACAGCGAATACTTGGTTGGATACGTAATTTTCTCCATATTTCTCATAGTCGGCAGGAGAGGAAGAAGAGTTAGGATAGCCATACACATTGCCGTCTTCTTGTGTATACCAGCCCAGCTTATCAGCATCGGATACTTTAAAGAAGTACGGATCATATTCATCAGCAAGTTTGTTCAATGGAAGAACAAGTTCACCTTCGACCATTTTCTTAATCGCATCTTCCCAGAAGCCCAAAGTGATGAAATCAGGCAATTTACCGGATGCAATCAGCGTGTTAAGCTTCTCATTCTCGTTACCAGCCGGAACGATGAAATTAATATCAACTCCGGTCTTCTTAGTTACATATTGGGAGGTTGGGTCCACGCCCCATTTATTAGGGAACCATGAGAAGTTCAGGTACCAGTCAAATGTAATGGGTGAAGTATCAATCTTCCATCCCGGTTCATCTGCTGATAATGCAGCAGCAGTCGGTTCAGCACTTGCCTCCGTATTAGTAGCTTTAGCGCTGTTAGCATTACCTTCGGCATTCTTGCCAGCATTATTCCCGCTGGAGCAGCCTGCGGCTGACAATGACATCATTATTGCGAGAAGCAGAACTCCCATTGCTTTTGGCTTACGTTTCATGCCCATGCTTGTTTACCCCTTTTCTATGAATGTTAATTATAAGCTCAACCCCAGTGCCTACAGCTGTAGGCAACCGGAGGAGTTATCACTGCTAGACATCAGCCCTTAATGGAGCCGATCATCATCCCTTTAACGAAATAACGCTGCAGGAACGGATACACGAATACTATCGGCAGTGTGGTCACTACCATCGTCGCCAGCTTAATGGACTGTGACGTTACGCTTCTCGTAACGCTGCTGCCTTGTACAGCGACCATCATTTGACTAGAGCTCGATTGTGCGACGACCCGGAACAAATACGTCTGAATCGGCTGCAGATCAGTATTATTGATATAGATCATACCCGTGAAGTAATCATTCCACTGATACACGCCATGGAACAGCGCAATGGTAGCAATTACAGGCATGGATACTGGAAGTACGATTCTTAGAAAGATGGACCAATCATTAGCACCGTCAATCCGTGCCGCTTCTTCCAGCCCATCGGGAATCTCCCGGAAGAAGGTCATGAAGATAATAAGATCAAAGAAGCTAAACATAACCGGAATAATATAGACTAGGAAATTCTCCAATAGGTGAAGGTCCTTCATCAGCAGGAAGGTAGGAATGAGTCCCCCGCCAAAAAAGAGAGTCACTGTACCCATCAGCATGTAGAACTTACCGCCAATGAGGTTTTTTCTGGAGAATGCATAAGCTACCATCGCTGTGAAAAATACATGCAGTACAGTACCCAAAAGTGTTTTGGCGACAGTAACCCACATCGCCTGCATGATGCCGGGGCTGGCAAACACGGCCTCGAAATTCTCAAAGCTGAACATCCGCGGCCACCAGTAGATTCCTCCCCGCATGGCGTCATTACCGTTATTGAAGGCGTTAACCAATACGTACCAGATCGGGTAAAGCGTTATGAAGCAGATACATAACATGATGAGGTTATTGATGATATCGAACAGGGCCTCGCCCTTGGTTTTACGCTTAAGTGCAAACATATATGGTCCTCCTTATCCTAGAACAACGATGTATCGTTGATTTTTTTAGATACTTGGTTGGCAATCAGCAGCAATATTAGAGCGATAACCGATTTTAACAATCCAACTGCAGTTGAGTAAGAGAAGCGGCCTGAGAGAATCCCTGTATAGTACACATAGTAATCAATTACATTACTTGCACTATCATTCAGTGAGTTGCGCAGGACCAGAATCTGATCAAAGTTGGAGTTCAGCACTCCGCTGACCGCGAGAATGAAGAGAATGCTGATTGTCGATTTAATCGCCGGCAAGGTAACATACCACATCTTCTGAAATCTGCCCGCGCCGTCGATTGTCGCCGCCTCGTACATTTCAGGAGATACACCGGAAATTGCTGCTAAATAGATAATCGCTGACCATCCAAGTTCTTTCCAGATATCAGAGGAGATAATAATTGTCCAGAAGTAACCAGGCTCAGCCAAGTATGTAATTGGCTGATCAATCAGATGAAGCGCTAGCAAAATGTTATTGATAATTCCTACATCAGCAAGCCATGTAGCCAAAATCCCTCCGAGTACCACCCATGAGAGAAAGTGGGGCAAATACGAAATCGTCTGTATGGTCTTCTTGAATTTCATTGAACGAACTTCATTCAGAAATAGAGCAAATATTATTGGCAATGGAAATCCGATAATTAGCTTAAACAAGCTGATGCCGAGCGTATTTTTAATTACATTCGAGAGATTGTCATCATCCATGAACTCTTTGAAATGTGTAAGTCCCACCCATGGGGCTTCTGCAATCGTTTTAACGATGTTGTAATCTTTAAAAGCAATGATAATTCCATACATGGGAATGTAGTTAAAGATTATCATCCACGCAATGCCGAGTAGAGCCATTGTCTGCAAATGACGCTGGGCAATGAACCTTTTCCAAAGCGGGCTCCGATTTACTTTACCGGTTTCGAAATTGCCAGGAATTAACGGCTTCATCGCTGAGCTTACTTCCATGCTTTTTTTGTTCTCCATCCTTTGGACCTCCAGGCTCTATATCTGTATTTAATCTAAAGCGCTTACAATGTTTATGTATCCATTGTATTTGCTTTTGCCTGTCTCCGTAAGGCTTTGAATTTCGGATTATAGGTACCATTTTTCGGATTGAGTGAAAATTTAAGGGCGAGCCGCAGCTCGCCCCTCTATTTTTATGCTAATACTGCTTGAATTTGTGCAATTTCTCCACGCCGCAGAGCCTCTGCCTCTTCACCGCGCACGAACGCTCCAGATATTTTAGTCACAGTTCCATTACGGTATACAAGCATCAAAGATTGAATGCTGACCTTCTTCTCGCCAAAGGTATTTTCACGTTTTGGGTTAGAATAGATTACCTCCGTATTCCCTAGGAAAGTGAAAGACAGTTTGCCCTCTTCATCAAACAGCCATCCTGGCAATACCGGATCGAGAGACAGCGTAAGCGCTCCATCCTCCATTCTGAAAACATGGCTTCCAGCCATCATTGTTCTCCACATGCTTAAGAATTCCGCGGTCGATCCACTAAGTCTCGCTACGAACCCTCTACCATGGTTATTGGGATCAGGATTGCCTCCAGTTGCGATAAATGATGAATTCTCTAGTGTACTGCGTCCATAAACAGCAGGATCAAGGAATGGCACCAGCGACGTCTTCAGCTCGCCGTAGAATTCCTCATACAGCCCGCCCTTCAGCAGCTCAAGCAAATACTTATAGGACATGTGCAGGAAGTTAGACTCCCGTTCTAGCCAGCCTGGTGTGAAGGCTCTCATCCGTCCGATTTCATGCGATTCACCTTCTAGACTAACAGAGGTCTGATACATAGATGTTGCCTGATCATACAGCTCTGTTTGCTTAATCAGATTATAGATTTTTTTTGCCTGCACCGGGTTCTTCATCGTCTTCAACCAGCGGGTAGGTCCTTCAAGGAAATAAGGCAAGGCATAAGCCTTAAACTCCTCTACCACAGCCTTTGGCAATCCGTATCCGCTAATGACTGGCTGACCCTCAGCATCTGTTACCTGATGGAATTTCTCCGCTTCAAAACGGAAATAGGTTGGGGTAAGTCCATTGCCCATTTCTACCGCCTTGTTGATCCCCTCATCAATTTTAACCAGGAACTTGGAAAGGGCTTCGCGGATGTGTTCCAAGGTTACTTCAGTTTCAGCACCCGTAATGCCAAACCGGATACTTGCTCTATAAGCTTCACGGGCTGAAGCTACTGTATCCCAATAGTTGAATTGTTCCACTTCTCCTGCTAGGACAGCAGTTACCGCGTGATATACCGCTTCAAGCAGCTCCGCGATTTCTTCTGGCAGCTTTACAGCTCCCTGTACATTCTCAGCACCGTTCAGCACATCCAGCAAAAAGACTACAGTACGCTTCAGCTCAAAAGTCTCACTCATTCCGGAGCCAAACAATCCCGGCAGACCGTTCATAGCATCGTTCCAGCCCGGCTTGTTGCCTTCCATCTCCACACCCATGCCGTAAGGGTCAAGCGTAGCAAATTTATTCAAAGCAAGAGACAACATCTTCACGAACAGATTGGTGTGGTAAATAGCACCTTGCCCACCTTTGGTACGCAGCCAATGGGTATCTCCAGCTTTCCATTTCAGCTTATGCAGCTTCTCCTCATCCTCAAGGAGGGCGCCATATTGCCGGGCTTTTCCGTCACTAATTACATACTTCTCACTACGGGGCAGCACATATGCTGGGCTGTCATAGAACGCATAAGTACTATCCCCAAATAAAAGCTCCTGCTTCTTGTCAGGGAAAATGTCCAAATAACCTACTACGAGATCCAAATTATATGTCCAGTGATCAGACCAGAAGCCTTCGCCAAAAGCAGCCTCAATGTTTTGCTGTGAAAGAGCCAGCAGACCCGACAGAAACTCCTGCTCACTAACCTTCAGCGTAACGTTTTGATCCGCAATGTAATTGATCAGGCTGCCTGGGGTGAACCGGCTGTTGCATAGCTTAACAAGCTCAGCTTGATGATCCGCAGCCGCTTCTCCGATCCATTCCGCAGCCTTCGCTTTGCTGTCTGGCTTCACTTCAAAGGTTGTTCCTTGAACACTTAGTGGATTGTAGCCATCTGCTTGAATCAAGCTATAGAACATTTTGATGTTGAAGCTGCCCACCTTCGGATTAAAAAACACATCGTTCCGGCGGTTCTGATTCATGTCACGGAAGTTACCGTTCCCCTGTGAATAATATTCTGGGGCAAGTGAGAAGAAGTTATAGTCGCGCTCCAAATCGCCATGCTTGCGGGAATATAAATGAACTACAAAGCCATCTCCGCCATTGTCAAAAATAAAAGGATAGCCTCCGCGCAGGAAGTTATCGAGATAGGACTGACGGCAATAAGCATCAAACACAGCCGATGAAGTGTGCGTGGCAATGTCTTCTGTTAATTCCTCTGTCAGACCTGCGGCTTCCTTGGATTTGGACAGGATATATTCATCCCGGCATAACTGCTCCGCCTTTTTATTGATTTTGTCGATGTCATTTACATGCCCAACCAAAGTATTCAGGGTCAAGCTGCTGCCGGGTGCCAAACGTCTAGCCACACCACTGAAGCCGCAAGGAACCTTATTGACTGGATATTGTGGAAGCTCACTCAGCTCTGAAAGCGTTAATCCCGCAAAGCGGTCTGGGTAAGTAAGAGAGGTATTGCCGCCGAAAATAAGTTCGAAATCAACGATTGGTGCGACTTTTTCTCCATCTCCAGTAAACGACAGATAGAAATGTCCATTTGTGATTTCGCTAACCTGTGCACTATCATTGGTGCTGGAACGCAGCTTATAGAACGGAATACCGTTCTCCAGATTGTATACGTCCATCCAGCTGCGCAGCAGGTTACCAATCTCCTTGTAGCCGCTGTTTTCTACTCCGTAAGGCAAAATCTCAGGCAGACCATCCATCAGCTCCAGCTCAATCTCTTTGCCACCGATATTCTCAATTTCCACCCGACGTACCAACGCGGCATAATCGTCATTAGGCAGATTGAAATAGTGTACAGTCGTCTTCAGCCCATGCCCGGCATGGCTTTCTTCAAGGGTCAGTCCGTTAGGCAAAATGGTCATGATCCGCTTGGCGGCAGGATCTGGACGTGCCGATTGAAATGGCTCATAAATCTCTTGCTCGCCTTTTATTTTAATAAAGGTTCGGAATCCGGTGGTTCCTACGTCTTTATAAGAGATATTTGCTGGAGAGAATTCCATGATTGGCGAGTTCTTGTCGCGTACCCCAAAGCTGCAAATCGCTTGCCCCCGGTTTACATAAAAAGTCCACATTGGAATTCCCTTAAGACCTGCAAGACCTGGCAGGAAACTAGAGAAAGGCTTTCCTGTATCAAACTGCTCCATTACAAAGTTACCTGATTGGAAATAATAATTACTCACGTTAATGTCCTCCTAAACTGTTACTTATTTATGAAATCAGATGCGTTACGATAGAATGAGGGGATAGCTCGCAGTTGGCAATCTCTTCGCCAAGCCCCAGGGTTACTGTGCGAACTTCTTCGCTCTCATTCATCAATATGACAGCAATGCTGCCGTCCGGATTACGGAATGCTGTGGATAGGATTCCTTCCGCTTCAGAAGTAAAGCCAATCCGTACCGCACCTGGCGCGATAAATTTACTGAAATGCCCGATATAATAATAAGAGCTGTTATAGTGCAATTCGTCTGTTGTTGTATCTGCAATAATTGGGGCATCACAGAGATTCCCTACATGATTGGGCCCGCCGGTCTCATCCAGTACCAGGTTCCAGTCCAGGTACCCTTCTGTCCATGCATTGAGATCCCCAATCATATTTCTGCCGTAACGTTCACCTGTAAACCATTCGCCAAGCTTGACGCCGCCCTCTTGACAGCCCTCAGTGAACAATAGATGTTTGTCAGGAAATAGATCATGTACCTTTTCTACCTTGTCGAACTCCTCACCACCATACCAGTGGATGCCTGTACCCCACACATATTGTGCAGCTTCAGGATCAGACAACACGACCGAAGCACGTTCGACCATAATATCGCGGTTATGATCCCAGATGACAATGTTCACATCGGAATGGCCTGCCTGCTGCATCACTGGACCGAGATGATTTTTAACAAAATCGCGTTCCTCTTCCGCACTATAAATGCAAGAATCCCAGACTTGAACAGCAGCCGGCTCATTTTGCACGGAAACCGCCCAAATAGGTACGCCTTCCTTCCCATAAGCTTCGATAAATTTGGTATAATAGCGTGCCCAAACTTCAGCGTATTCTGGCTTGAGTGATCCTCCATTATTCATTTCACCATTTGTTTTCATCCATGCCGGAGGGCTCCAAGGAGACGCCAACATCGTGAACGGTCCGCCTTTTACCTGCATTGCATCCTTAATCAGCGGAAGCACCCACTTATGATCATGAGAGATATCAAAGGTAGCCAGCTCCGTATCATGATCAGCGACATAAGTATAATTTCCAAGAGCAAAGTCACAGCTATGGATATGAACACGACCCATGTTATAGCCTAATCCCTCTACCGGATGAAAATAGCGGTGAATAACCTCTGCCCGGTTCTCAGGACTGAGCCGTGACAACGTATAGGCCGCAGCTTCTGTGAAAGCGCCGCCAAATCCGATCATCTTTTGGAACTCCTGCTCTGGCCTAAGCTCTACATCGGCAGATCCAGAATCTACTCTTGTGCTAAAAACAATTGCCTCTTTCGGAGTTAAGCGTTCCCCTGTATCTTTTGCAGTTACTACAGTTTGAACTTTTGCCATTTCATCCATCTCCTCTAATTGTTTTGTTACTAACAACAAGCACTGCCTTTACTGGATCACCATCCGATGTTAGGGTTCGGAGCGATGGGCCACTGAAACGTTTGAGAAAATTCAAGGAAGCCCTCGGTAAATTTTGATTTCATCTCAATTCGAAACCTATAATCGAAACCGGTTTCGATTATAACGAAAAAAAATGATCTAACGAGAGCAGGTAAAAAGCGGCATAACAATATGCCCATTATAGCCCTATTCCTCTGAATACGCTGTAGCAAATACCGCATAGAAAAAATTCAAGCTATGATGTCCTCTACTTTATCAGGACTCTTTTCTCTACGTCAAGATTTATCCTGTGGATAGCAGCCCGCTCTCTGTAGTTATGGAATTTGATACAGCCCTAATCCCCGCTAGCCGGAGGTGCACAGGATTCCCGTTCGATCACTTCTACCGGAACTAAAACCGCTTCCTTATCCAACTGTTTCCCTTCAATCGATGCTAAAAGAATGTCCGCTGCCCGGCTTCCTAAAAGTGCCGTATCCTGACGAATGGTTGTCAATGCAGGTGTAACATACTCAGCTAGATCAATATCATCGTAACCCACAACTGAAAGGTCCCGCGGTACGGAAAGTCCACTATCTTTTGCCGCCATAATAGCCCCTAAAGCTAACATGTCACCCGAAGCAAAAACAGCGGTTGGCCGATCAGGTAGCTTAAGAAGCTCCAGCATCGCGTTATAACCACTTTCACGAGAATAAAAAGCTCCATTCACAACATAGGACTCCGGCACTTCAAGCCCCTGCTGCTTCATAGCGTTCTTATACCCTAACTCCCGAGTTTTACCGGGAAAAGTGTTCATCCCCCCGGAAATATGAGCAATCTTGCGATGACCCAAAGAAACTAAATACTCTATCGCAAGCTGAGCTCCAGCCGTATTATCCGAACATACCGTATGCGACTGCGTAGTCTCAAAATCCAGAATCACAGTAGGAATATCACTCTCTAGCAGCTCACGGAAATAGGGGTCCTCGTAATCAGACAAGAAAACGACAACACCATCTACACCACGGATTCGGCAATTCTCCAAATACCCGCTTTGTTTACCCCCAACATCCTTGGAAATAAACATGAGGGCATACCCCTTATCCACAGCAACCTTCTTAAAGCTCTCAATCACAGCGCTAAAAAAGGGATGGCGAATACCAAATCCCGTATTCTCTACAAATAATACACCGATGGTCCATGATTTCTTAGTAGTCAGTGTACGGGCATGGGAATTCGGCAAATATCCCATTTCTTGGGCAACCCGGAAAATTTCCTGGCGAGTCTTCTCCCGTACATCGGAATAATTATTAAACGCCTTGGATACCGTTGTAGGAGAGTAACCGGTTCTTTTGGCAATATCGTATATAGTTGTCAATCCGGTTCACTCCTTGCCCAGACTAATGAAATACCTTCTGTTCACTGCAATTTTAACGTCTTTCGGTACCGCCGTCCAGCAAAAAGTAACTTTGCACGGAAGGAAGCAGCGTAACAGCTTGGATCAAAAGCCCTAGACTCATATAGACCAGATGTATGATTACCACACTGTCGAGCATATACGTCTGTACCATAATCCAAATAATTAGACCAAAGCCGATATATAGGGACAATGCCCAGAAGCTATATAATTTCTTAAAGGGATTCAAAGTATTCACCCAATGCCATTCTGGTCTCTTGATCAACCCATATAACACGAGCATGGGCAGGATACCAAATACGATGAATAGCAAAATACCCGGAATTAAAAAATCTGAAAATGGCGATCTTTCCAGCATAGATGTGGGTATGTGTATCAGATCACCACTAGGATCTATGACCATTGACCCGCCTCCTGCTAACGCTCCAACCCCCAAAAATATATGAAAAATATAAAGCAATGTTACCGTAAACGGCCTTCTTTTGGTTGGCTTCATTTCAGTACCCCTTCCCATGTTTAAAAAGTAGAGCATTCCTTACAGCTCTTTTCGATTTTACATGTTTTTCCTGAATGTCACCAAGACAGATATCACACAAAAAGCCGTATTTAAGCTTTTTTTGAGTGCGATGTGAACGATTGTATTTTACGCTATACTAAGATTAGAACGAAATGTTAACCCTGCCGACTGAATCTAATAAATAAAATACATTGGATCCTAAAAAACAAGGAGACAGGACGGGCGCTAAGTTGCGCTGAACCTAACATATCTATGAACGATACCCATCTTTTATCCACCAAACAATGTACCTATTGCCAGCAACAGAAGCCGCTCTCTGAATTTCGTAAACGTACCGGCAAACGCTCCAAAGGTCAGTCTCGCCGTGGCGCTTGTCGGGAGTGCCGCAAACAACGACAAAACATAGATCTCACTCTTGCAGCAGGTCCCATTCCAGTACAACCTGATACCATTCAATCCCCTTCTTTGGCTGTCAAGGAACGCTCCAAACAAGGAAAGCCTTCTTCCACGGTTGCTTCTTCACCGCAATCCAACCCAAATCAGCGCATACGGGGCTTGGAACAACGAAGGAAACATTCTCATTCTCAAGGCGCGAAACTGAGTCCCGAAGATCCAACGCAATTGATTCCCTCTGCCAAAGGGAAAATTCTAATGCGTGGCCACAGTGATAAAGGACGGCGCTGGCATCAGGAAATTGACTACGAGCTTGCAGTTACTCTAGTCAGAGAACATGCCGCTATCGTAGTGAATCGCCGAACCATCCGCCGGATTTACAGCAATAAGGATTTCCGTGCTTATATATTGACCAGAGACAACTATACTTGCTACTTCTGTGGCTCCTATGGAGACACTATAGATCACTTGCTCCCCCGTGCTAAAGGTGGCCATACTACTCCGGATAATTGCGTTTGCGCTTGTACGTTATGTAATCAGACCAAAGCCGATCAGTCCGTTGAGGATTTTATGAGCAGATAAAAAAGAAAAGCGCCCCAATCTCTGTTGATTAGGGGCGCTTTTTTATAAAAATCAAAGGTAAAGTTTATTGTTGTTAGTTAGCAACAATATTCTTAACTCGTCCTACCTGTCCACTGGTTAAACGCACCTTGATGCCATGCGGATGTCGAGGTGAGTTCGTGAGAATATCCTTTACCGTTCCATGTGTTAGCTTACCCGTCGGCTGATCCTGCTTAAGCACAATATCCACTTCAAGCCCAGGACGAATATCGGCTCTTACCTGTCCGTTCATGATGTAATCCCCTTTCAATGGGTTATAATGTTGTCAACTATACTACATAAGGAGGAGACGTAATGGCCTTCGGCATCAACAGAGAAGAATTAACCCGCTGGAAAAAGGCTGTCTCCGCAGGAGAGATCGCTTTCTTAACCCATTACTGGCTAGACCCGCGTTTTCCCGGCATGACTACTGTCACCAAGGTCGGCTGTAGTGACCTGACCAGACTAACATATTGGTGTGAGGAAAATGGACTGCCGGCTAAATATATTCATAATCGTTCGCCATTCCCCCACTTTGACCTTTTGGGACCCAAACAAGCAGAAATCCTTCGGAAGGAAGGATTATGGGAACAGTTGGAACGTTTCAAAATGCTCTAAAATCACTTCTTTTTACGTAAATCCTGCATGATCTTGCGGCCGGTAGGTGTCTGTGCTAATCCGCCACCTGCGGTCTCGCGGTGTTTTTCTGGCATAGCTGAGCCTACCTCAAGCATGACCTTGATTACTTCATCTGAAGGAATCACGCTACGTACGCCAGCCAGTGCCATATCGGCGGCGGCGAGCGCGGTCACTGCACCGAATCCGTTTCTAACGATACAAGGAATCTCTACAAGTCCTCCCACCGGATCACAAATCAGTCCTAAGGTGTTCTTAAGCGCCAGTCCAACAGCATGCACTGCTTGTGCAGGCGTTCCTCCACGCAGTTCGGTTAAAGCTCCTGCCGCCATCCCGATGGCCGACCCGACCTCCGCCTGACAGCCACCCTCTGCACCAGATACAAACGAATTGTTGGCAATGACATAACCGATCGCTCCTGCAGCGAACAAACCGGTAACCATATAGTCATCATCCCAGCCAAACCGTTCCTGGCAGCTGAGAAATACACCCGGAATAATTCCGCATGAACCTGCGGTAGGTGTAGCAATTATGCGGCCCATTGAGGCATTAACCTCGGACACAGCCAAGGCATAGGCCATTGCTTGACCAGCGGGTCCACCTAGGCATGGTTCATCTGCTGCGTTATAGGCTCCTACACGCTGGGCATCCATTCCCGTAAGACCGCTGCGCGAAGTGGTATCTTCATGCATCCCACGATGAACAGCCTCTTTCATCACCCCATAATATTCACGCATAGTGGCAAATTCCTGTTCACTGGAACGTCCCGATTCCGCGCTTTGCTCTTCAAGCATAAGGGCTCCAATGGTGAGGCCACGTTCCTCACATAATACAGCCAGTTGGCTAAGTGTTTGAAAATTCATGTTAAGCTTTCCTTCCCCTTCTCATCTTGCTTACCCTCGTTTAAATTAACCAATTTCACCGATTTCACCGCAGTGAGCGCTTTAAGCGCTTCAATAAGCTCTGGAGTAGCAGCTTCATCCAGCTCCAGCACCGTTAAGGCTGCACCGCTGCGATTCTTCCGATCCAGAGACATATGCCCTATATTAAATTGTCCGTTACGCATCACTTCTGTAACACTCGCCAAAACACCTAAATAATCCATATGATGAATCAATACCGTCGGATACATTCCCGTAAGCTTTACTCCAAAACCATCCACATCGACGATCTCAATGTTTCCACCACCGATGGATGTCCCCGTTAAAGTCAGCTCACTTCCTGTCTCTTGTCCGATAAGATGCAGTTTAACTGTGTTAGGATGAGGAAACAATCCCGTTCCTTGCTCAAAAGATACGTCCATCCCAGCTTCAGCCGCTAACTCCAGAGAGTCGGGTAACCGATGATCATCGGTAGCGTAATCCAAAAGTCCTCCGACAATAGCCCTGTCTGTGCCATGGCCCTGATAAGTAGCTGCAAAAGAACCAAAAAACGTCACTTCTGCCACACGCGGAACTTCACCCAGCACCTGCCTTGCAGCCCTTCCGATCCGTGCCGCACCGGCTGTATGCGAGCTTGAAGGCCCGACCATGGCCGGACCAATAATTGAAAACACATCTTTAAAACGCATAAAAGACCTCCTGCCTGCAAAATAGGCAATTATCAAACTCATATATAGTATACTGCACTGGCAGTCGGAGTTCACCGTTACATTTGCTGTGATATATCCACTTCTAATCTAATGATATTTTACTTAGATAGTATTTTCATTTCGCATCTTATGTATCACAAGATATCCTGGGAGTATAACATAATTCCACCTCTATACTGCCAGCCTATCCCTTCCCAGAATCCTCTTCCTTGTTCATTGGTTCCAATCACCATCAGATGACATTTTGCGATACCAGCTGTATGTAAATTACCGAGGCAACGCTTTACAAGCTCACGCCCGATGCCCATGCCTCGGCAGTCATTACTAACTGCAACATGATACATATAACCTCTTCGCCCATCATGTCCACACAATGCAGTTCCTACAATCCGGCCGTCTTCATTCTCGCAGATCTGGCTGAAGCCAGCATTACGCTCCAGATAACGCGTAATCTCCAGTCTCGAATCCGCTTCACTAAGTCCCATTCCCTCTGTATTTTCCCATAGCTGGTGGGCAGCTTCATAATCATCCGCAATCATCTCTCGATAATTCATGTCTATCCCCTCGCTTGTATAGAATGACAAAAAGCATAAAGAGCACTCCGCGGAAGCTTTTCCAGCATCAGCAGCGCTTCATAAGGGTCGCCTTCCAAGCCCAGCACTTGCGCGAAGGCAGGTTCGGTCTTCCACCCGTTTGTTTTCATTGTAATGATCTGCTGGCGAAAATCATTATCCAGCTGAGCTAGAATTTCCGCTTCAATGATCATATGTAAGTAACCATTCTGCAGAGCTGTGGGTCGCGGCTGCCCAAACAGTTCTATAGGCCAGCCACCGGCCATAAAGTTAATTTTCGTTCGTGGGACCCCATCAACCACACGCGATACACTAGTAAACTCATCCATGGTTCCGAAATATCGACTAACAATGTCCGTAAACTTTACGGAATCATGCACCTCACAAATAATATCCAGATCGCTGCCCTTCACCTGAATACCAAGCGGCACTGTGCCAACCAGCACCGGGTTATAGTCGGCCAGCAAACTCATAATATTTAATTTTCTTAACAGGGTATAGACCTCTTTTTGCACTGGAGTTCCACGATTCAGATAATCTATGTTTCGCCAATCATTCATCTCTGACAAACGCTCCCTCGAACTAGGTTATAAACACAGGCAGGACCGGATAACAGCGCACGCTTTTCTAGGCGCATGCATAGAAATATACGGAAGATAGAAGGCAAGGAGGAGTGTATGTAAAAATGAACCCCACCTACCCCTATTATGGGGAACAAACGATATGTAAGGAACAGCCTATTGCTTTTCCCCCACAGCACCAAGACCGTCAGCCTGGTCTAGAGAGTCTAATGAATCCTCGCCCCATCAGTGAAAATCCGGAGATCACCGGCAGCGGAAAGCTAAAAGGAAAAATTGCGCTCATCACCGGAGGCGACAGCGGAATTGGTAAAGCGGCGGCCATTGCTTTTGCAAAGGAAGGCGCAGATGTCGCTATAGCTTATTTATACGAAGCTTCAGATGCAGAGGTCACTCAGCGGCGAATTGAAGAATTAGGGCAACGTTGTTTGCGGATCGAAGTTGATTTACGCCATAAGGAAAACTGCTTCAAGGCTGTGGAGCATACCCTTCGCACTTTTGGCAAGCTGGACATCCTCGTCAACAATCATGGCGTCCAGTACCCGCAAAAAAGTATTCTGGATATCACGGAAGCACAGCTCTACCAAACGTTTCAGACGAATATATTTCCATTCTTTTACCTGACACAAGCCGCACTTCCACATCTAAAAAAAGGCGCAGCCATCATCAACACTGCTTCCATTACTGCCTATCAAGGAAATAAAGAGCTTATAGATTATTCCTCAACTAAAGGCGCGATCGTCTCCTTTACCCGCTCTTTAGCCTTATCACTCGTAGACTCTGGCATTCGTGTCAATAGCGTAGCTCCCGGACCCGTATGGACACCACTAATTCCCTCCAGCTACTCTGCAGATGAGGTTAGTGTATTTGGGACGGATACACCCTTTAAACGTGCCGCACAGCCATATGAGTTAGCAGGAGCCTATCTTTATTTAGCGGGACCGGATTCTTCGTATGTTACCGGGACATGTATTCATGTCAATGGTGGAGACATGGTCACCAGCTGATGCATTACACCACGAGAGGAATGTATATCAAATGAATAAGATAAATGATTATGATATCTCTTCTGTCCGCCTAAGCAGTGGCATGTACGCATTAACCAAATTAGCCTGCGCAGGGCTAACTTACGTCCTTATTACCTTACTTATGCTTGGATTTCCACAATCCGATGGAATTCCTGAAGGCTGGCCACTATCGATTCCTTATGCCATTTATGCTTATGGATTGCCTGCGGCGTTAGTAGCAGATGTACTGCTGCGTATTCTGCGCTCCAAATCCCCTATCCTGCCCCTTGCTGTATATGTCGTCACGGGTTTTGGTGCAGGTCTATGGCTGGCAGCGGAACAAGGTGCAGAGTATCTGCTATGGGGTCTGGGTGGAGTCCTGGGACTACTCCTTCTCAGAGTGACCCAGCTTGGTGTAGAAAGGTTTCCTCTGTTGCTGCCAGTATTCGCCCTATTTCTGCCACTGCTCTGCTTACTGCTGTCATAAGCTTTATTAGGGATACTCAAAGCGCTTCAATGATATCTCCGGCAATAATAGCCGCCGGATTATTCCGCTGACGGGCTGCTTCCTCTCCTGCTAATCCGTGCAGGTATACCCCAAAAGCTGCTGCCTGCGTAGCATGAAGTCCCTGAGCCAGCAGGCTGGAAATCATGCCCGTTAGCACATCACCAGCTCCACCAGTGCCCATGCCGGGATGGCCTGTGGTATTTACATAAGCTTGCCCTTCAGGAGTTGCTATCACGGTATGTGCTCCTTTTAACACAAGCGTAACCCCATGCTCCTTGGCATAGTCCATAGCCAGACCGATTCGGTCACGTTGGACCTCAGCCGTAGTTAGGTTAGCCAGGCGAGCCATTTCGCCTGGGTGAGGTGTCAGAATTACAGAATGACGGCGCCGCGCCCAACTCTTATAATCGGAGTCAGCCAGAATATTTAAAGCATCCGCATCGATAACCAGCGGGCAATCACTGCCTTCCCAAAGACTGCGAAGCCAATCTGTATCACCCGGGAACCGTCCAAGACCTGGTCCCACAGCGATTACATTTCGCTCTTCGCTTAACTTCAGTAGCTCGGACGCGGTCTCAGCCTCCCAGTTTCCCTCTTCACTGCCACCTACATCAGCCAGCATGAGTTCAGGAACAACACCGATGACGGAAGGTAACAGCTTCTTAGGAAGCGCCCACGTCACCAGTCCGCAGCCCGTGCGCAGCGCAGCACGGGCTGCCAGTAGTCCGGCGCCGCTCATCCGTAAGGTGCCGGCAGCAAGGAGTACATGCCCATAAGTTCCCTTATGGCCTTCTGGTGACCGCCGCCGGGCCAGATCGACACCCAGATGGGCATGCAGCACTTCCGGTGTCAGCAGGTGAACCTGCACACCGCTGTTAAGAGCCAGAGCAGTCGGAATGCCGATGGCCCGTACCTTGACATGCCCCGCTGCGCCTGCACCGGGGTATTGCAGGAGGCCTCGCTTGAGAAACGCGAGGCATACCGTCACTGACGCATGAATGCAAGGCTCATGCGTCTCTCCTGTGTCCGCGTTCAGACCACTGGGGATGTCCGCGGACACAATGACCTTGCCGCTGCTGTTCGCTGCGGCAATCAGCTCCGCATAGGCGCCGCGCGGGGCTCCCGCGCCGCCGGTGCCGAGCAGCGCATCCAGGATGCCGCTGCACTCGGCAAGGTCCAGCCGATCCCTGCCGTATACTACGGCAGGCAGGCCCATGGCTGCAGCGGCATCGCGCTGCAGGGCGGCCTCGCCGGAGAGCGACTCCGGCGGCACCGCATAGACGAGCGTGACGGCGATGCCGGTCTCGCGAAGGTACCGTGCGGCGGCGAGGCCATCGCCGCCGTTGTTGCCTTTGCCGACGAGGATGAACCATCGCTCGGCTGCTGCGGCAGAGGCAAGCGTCAGCGCATGATCTGCGCTGACCTTAAATGCCTTGCCTGGGTCACCCAGCGCGGCCTCCTTTAGCCCGGCATCGTTCCCTTCGGCTGCATTCCTGCAGCCTGCCCCGCCTCTCTCCCGGCAAAGCGCGATGATCTCCTCTGCGATAACTCTTCCCGCATTCTCCATCAGCGCAATCGCTGGAATCCCCAGCTGCTGGATCGTTTCGCTGTCCAGCTGCCTCATTTGCTCAGCAGTTACCAGATACATGATTTAGCCCCTTTCCGCTATCTACCGTTCCAAAGCTTCACAGGCAATTCCAAATACAAGTCCGAGCGCAAGTCCGGCGCAAGTCTGATATCAGTAAGCGACAGTAAATCGGGCCCGACTAAAATTCCCTTCCTCCAGCTCGTCCACCATAGCTACAGCGAAATCCTCCACACTAATCTTGCTTTCACTATTCTCATCTAGAATAAGACGGTCCAATCCGATGCGGAAATGACCTGTACGACGACCTGGATGAACTACCGCAGCAGGACTGAGATACGTATAATCCAATTCTGTATTTTTGTAAATCTCATAAGCCTGCGCATGCGCCTCTGCAACTGGTTTAAACTCTTCCGGAAAATCCGGTGTATTCATCAGCAGCTCTCCAGTTTCAGTCTTTAAGCTACCTGCACCTCCAACAACCAACAGCCGATTTAACCCTGCCGTCTGCATACCCTCCACCAACGCTTTTGCCGCCGTAATCAGATCCAGCTCGTGGCCCGCTCCTGGTCCATAAGCACTAATTACCTCTTCATGGCCACGGACCGCAGCTGCTACTGAAGCCGGATCAAGAATATCCACCGTTGTGACATGTAAACGCTCGTGTTCGAGAGTTACTGACTCTGGATTGCGTACCGCAGCTGTTACTTCGTGTTTTCTTTTTAATGCCTCCTGTACAATTGCCTTTCCAATCGTTCCTGAAGCGCCCAATATTACAACATCCATCTTGTTGTTCCTCACATTCTACGAGCAAGACCATTATCGTGCAGCCTTCTGCTCAATTATTTTTTTGATGCTCATCTGAATAGCTTTTCCCTTACAGCCTTTAAACATTATTTATCCCCTGAGATCCAATCGAAACCAGATCGCACCTACTACTCCACTTCCAGACCAAAAACCCCTTAACCAATACAAGGGGCACTCTCTACTAAAAAAGCAGCATGAATTCGCCTTAGCTTAGCGACGCAAAAACATTCCCTGAGAACGTGGCATAACCGATTCAAATCCATATTGTGCATAGAGCTTCGAGGCTTCTCCATCTGCAATCAGACTTACATAAGCCTTGTCAGGTACAGTATTAAGGAACTCTCTAATTTCCCGCATGATCAGCTTTCCCAAACCTCGTCCTTGATGTGAAGGCTTGACCGCAATATCTGTGACCTGAAAAAAGCATCCCCCATCGCCAATCACCCGCCCCATCCCGATTAGGTTATTCTCCTCATACAAAGTTACCGCAAAAATAGAACGAGGCAAACCGATCGCTGCACCTTCCACACTCATTTCACTCAGCCCAGCTTCTTTTCTCAGCGCCAAATACTGTTCCACTGAAGGCTGTTCATGGCGTATATCAAGCTTACTAGTTGTTTCCATCCGCACTCCTCCGTTCAGCATTGCTGTTCCCACTATATACGACTGCATGGTTCACAGGCAAGGCTCACTGCTAGGGATGTTTTTGAAACTGAGGGATAAGCATTATATTCTTGAATTCCTTTACTGACTGTGTGGAATAGTATCTGTAACAATATTTTTAAAAGGGTGGGTGAAGCATTATGTCTCCTGTAGCCAAGCTGTTTAAATGGGGAACATGCCTTTATGAAGCTTTTCTGGCTCTGCCGTTGATTGGCGGACTCTTTATCATTGCTAATGGTTGGGTCCCTTTGGCCATTGCCTTTTTGCTTCATGCTGTAGCCGTTGTTGTGCTGCAAAGAGAACATAAACCATTCATGGGTAACGTTCTGGGCATTATCACCTCGATTTTAGCTTTTGTTCCGATCGTTGGTTGGATTATGCACGCCATTACTGCGTTCATCCTGTTGATGGAGGGCGTATCCGCCTCACGCCAAGCCCCTCGTTATTAACAAACGTACTGCGTCATCAAAATATGTAGCTATCCCACGGGCCGAATCATTTGTAAAAGTCGTAAAAAGACAGATCATCCTCTGCGACCTACGAACCCGGATGACATCTTGCTGTGTTCTTATTGGTAGGCAGTCTGCTTCAATAGTCATCATTCCCTGCGACCTACGGACCCAGATGACATATTGCCGTGTTCTTACTCATGGGCGGTTTGCTTCAACACTCATCATTCCGGCGACCTACGGACCCAGATGACATATTGCTGTGTTCTTACTCATGAGCGATCTGCTTCAACACTCATCATTTCCGGCGACCTACGAACCCGGATGACATCTTGCTGTGTTCTTACTGGTAGGCGGTCTGCTTCAACAATCATCATTCCTGCGACCTACGAACCCGGATGACATCTTGCTGTGTTCTTACTGGTAGGCGGTCTGCTTCAACAGTCATCATTCCTGCGACCTAGGGACCCAGATGACGTTATTTGCACCTTTTCAGCTTTTGAAGCGTGGTTTCGGACTCCAGGGACGTTATTGCTTAGAATCAGGTCCATATGTGGTGTTTTTTATGCCAATAGCGGCTATGCGGTCCGTTAGCGGGGCAAATGTGGCATAATACTGCGTTTAGTGTCAACTGAGTCCGATGGGGTGCGTCATATGGTGCGTCATATGGTGCGTCATACGTGCCAAATATCAAGCATACGAAGAAAAAGGAGTTGCCCCAGCAGCCATTTCGTGGCTTATGTGACAACTCCATAATCTTTTATCCAAAAAGATGATATATACCTTTATGATTGCCCAGAGATTGAATCAACGTCCCGCCGATTGAGAATCGGCCCGCCGGCTGCCGCTTTCACCAATATAACGTCCATTTGCGTTGCCACTGCTATTCTCAAACCGTTTGCGTTCCGTACGCTCCATCTGAACAATCTGACCTTCATGAACCACAATATGCAATGAGCCAAATTCCATATCATCCAGAAGTCCTGCAATCCGCGTAAGCCATAAATCGTCCACTTTCAGCGGTTTAGCCATTCTCTAGCCTCCCTTTCTCACCAAAGGATTATATCCGCCTAAATTCCTTTTTTCCTCAATTCCGTTATTACCAACCAGTATACTATGAATTAACTTAGCATGGAACTAAAAGTCATGTCAATGGGCATTTTTTCGCGACAACCAGCTTTTAATAATCATCGTTACCAAAGCCAATAACAGGAGCAAAGAAGCTACTGCAAAAGATGCTGAGAATTGATATTCGTTGTACAAAATCTCAACATGCAGCGGCAGCGTATTCGTCTCCCCACGGATGTGCCCGGACACCACAGAAACCGCACCAAACTCACCCATGGCCCGCGCATTACACAAAATAATGCCGTATAGTAACCCCCATTTAATATTAGGCAGCGTGACTCTGAAAAAGATTTGCCACCCATGTGCGCCGAGTGTAATTGCCGCTTCTTCCTCCTGTGTACCCTGATCCTCCATCAGCGGGATTAACTCACGTGCTACAAAAGGAAACGTCACAAACAACGTGGCTAGCACGATACCCGGAAGCGCAAATACGATCTTAATATCATGGGCGCTCAGCCAAGGGCCAAACCATCCGTTTGCTCCGAAGACGAGTACAAAGATTAGGCCGCCGATGACTGGCGAGACTGCAAAAGGGAGATCAATCAAGGTGATCAGAAACCCTTTGCCGCGGAAACGGAACTTGGTTACAGCCCACGCCGCTATTACACCAAAAAAGGTATTCAGAGGCACAGTTATCGCCGCAACAAGCAGCGTCAATCGCAGCGCTGAGCGGGCATCCGGATCAGTCAGGGCAGCAATATATACGTCCCAGCCCTTCTTCAGCGCCTCGGTTAGCACAACAACTAATGGCAGAGCAATCAGCCAAAAAAGGACTAGCCCAGCCGCTCCGATCAACACCCATTTTACAATTGGGGTTTCCGTTGTCGCGGACGAGGACGCATTCTTTTGTAGCCGGGGGGTATGGAGAGGGACGGTACCGGCCAAAATTATTCCTCCTTTAAAGGGTTTTACGAAGACAAGATAGCTTGGAATATTCAATATCAACGGCAGATATCGAGTGTCTCCGAGTAAGTTTGAACATGTTCGGACGTCTGCTGTCACGGCGATTACCCTCAACGAGAAGTCTTACGAACCCAGCGCTGAAGTGTATTAATAACAAGTAACATTAAGAAAGAGATGAGGAGCAATAGCAGGGCAACGGCGGTAGCTCCGGCATAATCATATTGCTCCAGTTTAGACATAATAAGCAGCGGAGCAATCTCCGTCCTCATCGGCATGTTACCGGAGATGAACACGACGGAGCCGAATTCACCGATGCCCCGAGCAAAAGCTAGAGCAAAACCTGTTAGCAGTGGCGGAAACAGCTCAGGCAGAACTACTGAGCGAAAGGTTCTCCAGCGGCCTGCGCCAAGGGTTGCCGAAGCCTCCTCCATATCTCTGTCCAAATCCTCCAGCACCGGCTGCACCGTCCGGACAACGAACGGTATGCCGATGAACATCAAAGCCAAGGTAATCCCGAGCGGAGTGAATGCCACCTTTAATCCCAGCGGCTCAAGCCAAGACCCAATCCAGCCATTGCCTGCATAGAGCGCCGTCAAGGAGACACCAGCTACAGCTGTCGGCAAGGCAAACGGGAGATCGATCAGCGCATCAAATATTCTTTTGCCCGGAAATTCATAACGTACCAGTACCCACGCCAGCAAAAGACCTAGAATTGCATCTACAAAAGCAGCCGCAGCAGCTGTCGACAGGCTCACACGATACGAAGCTAATACCCGCGGGTCCGTAGCTACATCCCAGAATTTCGCCCAGCTCAGACCTGTAGAATTGAACAGTAGCGCCGAAAGTGGCAGTAGAACCACTAGACTCAGGTATAAAACACTGTAGCCCATCGTCAGCCCGAAGCCGGGCAGTATTTTGCGCCGCGTTGCTGCTGGTGCAGCCGTAGTGGTGACATTCATCCCCTATTCATCCTTTCTCGCCTTCGGCCTTTTAGCCGATCAGCCCCTACCGGGACAAATCTCAATGATCATATTCTGCATTTCATTCATCTGTTATTTGGCACCTGGCACATAAATCTTGTCAAAGATCCCGCCATCATTAAAATGTTTCTCTTGCGTTTCTTTCCAGGTTCCGAATTTGTCAGCCAATGTAAACAGCTTGATTTCCGGGAACTTATCTTTGTATTCTTCTTTCACGCTATCTAATGTAGGACGGTAGTAATTCTCAGCCGCGATTTTTTGTCCCTCTTCACTATAGAGATACTTCAGGTACGCCTCGGATACCTCACGCGTGTCTCTTTTGTCCACAACCTTATCTACTATAGCTACTGGCGGTTCAGCCAGAATACTCTCCGAAGGATTCACGATATCAAATTTGTCCGGTCCCAGCTCTTCCACAGATAAATAGGCTTCATTCTCCCATGCGATCAGCACATCACCAATTCCACGCTCCACAAACGTTGTCGTAGATCCACGCGCACCGGTATCCAGCACTGGCACATGCTTGAACAGTTCTTTTACAAATTCCTCAGCCTTAGCCTCATCGTTATTGTTCTGGTCTAGTGCATAACCCCAAGCCGCCAAGTAGTTCCAGCGTGCTCCACCTGATGTTTTCGGGTTTGGTGTAATAACCTCTACGCCCTCTTTGAGCAGATCTGGCCAATCCTTGATTCCTTTCGGATTCCCTTTGCGTACAAGGAACACGATAGTCGAGGTGTAAGGTGAGCTGTTATGATCGAATTTACTTTGCCAGCCCTCGTTGATTAGTCCCTTTTCCTGCAAGGCATCAATATCATAACCAAGTGCTAATGTCACAACATCCGCTTCCAGGCCATCAAGCACAGCACGGCTTTGTTTCCCCGATCCACCGTGGGATTGTTTAATGGTGACCTTCTGTCCTGTTTCTTTCTCCCAATAGGCAGCAAAAGCTTTATTATAATTCTCGTACAATTCGCGAGTAGGGTCATAAGATACGTTCAGTAGTTCTACTGGATCTTTAGATGGAGTTTTGGTGGCTTCAGCCGCATTTGTGGCCTCCGCTGAATTGGTTGTTGCTGGTGCGTCTGTTGCCGGACTAGCACTATTGCCGTTATTGTTATTGCTGCCGCAAGCAGCAGTAAGCCCTGCCGTCAGCAACAAGCTAAACCCTACAAGAAGCCCTTTATTCATCTTTTTCTTCATCTTTTCCACTCCCCCATGTTTTTTCGTACCAGACAAACCCTTGGGTAACACAAAAAGAACGGAGGAAAGCCTACGTATGGCAGGTCAAACCGGTCCTAAGACCGTGTCTGCGAGCCTAATGCAGGCGTTCCTCCGTTCGTACGGTAAGAACCTTCTTCAATTATTCCTATCTACTTAGTTGGTTTATATGGATATAATACTGAAACCCTTTAACTGTGTCAAACCTTTTTTTCCAGCCTATGTCAAAGAAAACTCCCACACACCACACCATACAAGCTATGGGGTCGGTTCCTGTAAGATCCACTTGTTATTGATGCTATAAAGTAATATTATTGCTACAGCTTATGGGTTAAGAGAAATTACCGCTTTATGTCAGGGGAGAGAGTCATGGGTATGGATTTAGAGTACGTCCCTGTGCCGTTGAAACCGCGGCTCCACAGACGTATGGCTCAAGAAATTGGACGAAGAATTAGGGGAACCTACCGTTACGATACAGCAGTTTGGAGAACAGCAATAGCCGGTCTGTGGATAATATGCTTTTTAGCCTTTAGTACTGCCGTGTTAGGCATTCCTACTGGATTAGGTAAACCTACCGATATCGCTCTTGCTGCAGGTGCAGGCACTGTCCTGCTGGCGATTTCTGGCAATATCTTGGCTGTTCTGCTAGCGTTGACCGGACTGCGTATCCCAAGATTATTCGCAGGCTGTGTATTGAGTGATTTTGGAGCTATTCTACTAATCTTATATTATGCGGATTTTGAGATTGAGGCTGCGGTTGTCATTGCGGTCGTGCTTGCACTGCTAGGAGCACTAGGCGGATTAGCCATTGGCCTGCTCCGCAGCAAAAGAATAACATTAGGACTTCTGCTAACAGTGGCAGTGACTTTTTCCCCACTTGCGCTGGCAAGCGGAGTGCAAGAACTGCCTATTTCAGAGTCGGTCGACATCAACGATACGGAAGTTGTTCCACTTACAGCCTCCGATCCTGGAAAACCAGGTAATCTAGCTTATCAGACCTTCACCTATGCCAGTGGTACCGATCTACATCGTGCCGAATACGGTAAGGATACAAGCTTGATATCCTCTACGGCCGATGCTTCTGCTTATATTAAGGATTGGTCAAAGCTGCGCACTTTATTCTGGGGTTTCGATTATAAGGCACTTCCCTTGAATGGTCGCGTATGGATGCCAGAAGGTGAAGGTCCTTATCCAGTAGTACTGATGGTGCACGGCAACCATATGATGGAAGATTACTCTGATGGCGGGTACGCTTATCTCGGCGAACTATTGGCAAGCCGGGGATTTATCGCGATCTCGCTCGATGAGAATTTCCTGAATTATTCTGCTTGGTCCGGTATTCCGGACAATGATTTTAAAGTACGGACTTGGATCCTACTGAAACATTTAGAGCAGCTAGCAGATTTTTCAGATGATCCGGGCAGTCCTTTTTATCAGAAAATAGATTTCACAAAAACCGCCCTGCTCGGCCATAGCCGCGGAGGACAAGCCGTAGCTATGGCCGCGGATGCCACTCGTTGGTTCAAGGATGATCCGGTGATGGCGGCAGTTAATCGCTTTAATATAACCTCTGTAATCGCGCTTGCACCAACGGACAAAACGATAGATGACCAGCAAGCCCGTCTCAAAGACATCAATTATTTGACCCTGCAGGGAGCCCGCGATGGAGATGTACATGATTTCTATGGTGATCGGCAGTATATACGTACCTCCTATTCCCAAGGATCATCTGCTTTCAAAAGCTCGCTGTATATTGCGGACGCCAATCACAGTCAATTCAACAGCGATTGGGGCGGGTATGATCAGACCTTGCCAGCTGGACTCTTCTTAAATCGGGCACAAATCATGGATGCAGACAAACAACGGCAAATCGCTAAGGTCTATGTATCAGCTTTCTTGGAGACCACCTTGCATAAAAAGGAGGAATACCAAAGCTTGTTCCGGGATTATCGCAGCGGGCTGAAGTGGTTACCAGATACCGCCTACTACAATCAATTCCAAAGCGGGGGATATCGTCCTGTAGCCACATTCGACGATGACCGTAACAAAAACACAGTAGAACTGGGAACAGCAGAAGCATCGGGTGTTTCTTGGTCAGAAGAGCTGGCTAAAGACCGGGAGTCAAAAAGCAAAGCCACCTATGGTGTTGTCCTTGAACGCACAGCCAGCAAAAACGAAGAAGCTTATTACAACATTAAGCTTAACGACAGTGTCCGTACTGAAACTGCTCTTTTAGGGGCAGATGGCCTTACGTTCTCTATGGCAAATCTGAATGGTGACATTAGTGAAGAAATGGATGTTCCACTACCTCCAAAGGTTGAGGTGGAGTTAACTGACCATAATGATACCTCAGCCCGCTTGACGCTGGATGAAGTAATGGACATACTGCCGCTTCCACAAACTCAGTTCACGTTATTCCCATGGCTTGAAGAGCGGATAAACGATGGCAAATACGGTGACCTTTCCGAAGCTGTATTTCAAACCTACGAGATGCCGTTCGAACAATTTCAAGAGGAAGAACCAGAGCTGGATCCTGACAACCTGACGGAAATCACCTTCTATCTTGATGAAGAAGGCGACCGGATCATGCTGGATGACATCGGTTTTTACGATTTAGGTATCCGAAATACATTTTAAAAAATCACTTGCTATTATCCTTAGGTCTTCATTTGCAAAATAGGGCTATTCCCAACCTCCACTCACGAAAAAATGAATGGATACGGGAATAGCCCTTATTTTTACGACATACAATAACCTAGTCTCAGCCTACAACGCTTGCACACAAACAGGTGACTTCATTTCCAATTCATTTCCTGTAGGGATTAATCTGCCACTCTCACTATCGATGGAGAACGAGGTAATATTATCACTATTCTGATTAGCAGCAAGCAGCTTATCCCCAATAATTGCAAAGTTACGCGGAGTACGCCCGCCGGTACCCTGCCAATCCACTGCTTCAAGCAGACCCGTTAATTCATCGATATGGAACAGGGCGATACTGTCTTGTCCCCGATTGGAGACATACAGGAATCTGCCACAAGGGGAGACATGAATATCGGAAGCTGTATCGTCACTACCGGCAGTATAATTATCAGGAAGCGTGCTAAGATGCTGTAAAACATTTAGATTTGCATCCTGTTCATCATTAGCAAATGCCGTTACTGTACAATTCAGTTCATTCGCCAGGTAGATCCATTGTCCAGAGGGATGCACCGCCAGATGACGTGGACCTGAACCAGGTGGCAGATTAAGCTCACGATGTTTTACCAGTTTGCCCTCTTCAGGGCGATAGATCACAATTTGATCCAGTCCCAAATCGCACACCAGCACATGTCTACCACTTGCGTCCGGAATGACAGAGTGCGGATGCGGAGCCTCCTGACGGTCTTCACGAATGCCTGAACCCACATGTTTTACTTGGTCGGACATCTCTTGAAGCGAACCATCTTCATTTACAGGAAAAGCATTAACATTGCCTCCCGAGTAATTGGAGACGAATATGTAATCTTCCTTAGGACTAATGGAGACATAACAAGGAGCGCCACCTTCCGTAGGACGACTTCCAAGTGATTTCAACGCTTTAGTTGCAGGATCAATTGCATATGCGTAAACCTCACCTTGATCCTTCTCACTAACTGCATACAACACGCTGCCTGCTTTATTCACAGCTAAAAACGATGGATTTTCAATTCCCTCGGTACCCTCAAGAATTCTCATTTCCCCCGACAAAAGACTAAGCGCACATAACTGAATCGCCTTCTCGTTCTCAGAGTTATACGTTCCTACATAAAACAATGCCTCATTAGCCCGTTCCATAATAGTGGCTCCTTTATCTTTTATGTATTGTATTACTTCTTACTTACCCTTTACTAATAGGGGTTTACTCATAATTTTATAATATTTTTTCACTATAGCATGTTTATAGTTGTAATACATTATCGAAACTGCATTTAGAGCCTACTTCCTAACCATTCCGGAAGAAGTAAGTTTTTCCATGTGGTTTAAAGATGGTCACAAAGGTTAATAGTAGACATCGCAAACAACAAAACGAAGGAGTTGAAGTAACATGAGTTTTCTATGGATGTTAATCGTTGGTGGGGTTATTGGTTGGTTGGCTGGTCTGATTATGGGCAGAGATATTCCTGGTGGTGTTATCGGTAATATCATCGCTGGTATTATCGGTTCATGGCTGGGTGGCGTGCTTCTGGGAAGCTGGGGACCTAAAGTAAGTGATTTCTACTTCTTCCCTTCTTTGATCGGTGCCGTTGTGCTGATCTTTATCGTGAGCCTTATTCTTCGCTCGACAAGTGGACGCAGCCGTTCGTAAGTCTGGGCTGAGATAATAATATTCACATCAATAAATCCTCGTCAGAGTATGCTCTGGCGGGGATTTTTGTATGTATCGTTCCTTTAAGAAAAAATTCCTCTGCTGGAATTGTTGCGGGGATGGAGCCAATACACTTCAATGTTTTGCCATCGTTTTTCTGTTATAATGAAGATACAAGTGACTGAAATCATAGAGAGGTCGTGTATCATGGGTAACATAAACCCCTCGCTTCTACATATTGGCTCCACATTAGGGGCTTTGTTCATGGCGCTGATGGTTATTTTCATTCGTCTAAAAGCAAGCGCACGTCCGGTTACTATTCGAAAAATATGGATTCCACCTCTCGGTATGTCGACGGGTTTTGCCATGTTTGTGGCACCTGCGGTCAGATTCCCATTATGGTGGGCGGCAGTCGCCTTTTTGATTGGCTGGTTCATCTTCGCGTATCCTCTTATACGCAGCACCCACTTTGAACAACGTGATGGACAAATTTACGCTCAACGCTCCAAGAGCTTTGCGTTTATCCTGCTCGGACTTCTTCTAGTCCGCACTTTACTCCATGAATTTATTAACCGTTATGTGTCTATTCCACAGTCCGGTGGTTTGTTCTTTATTTTAGCCTTCGGCATGATTGTTCATTGGAGATTTTTTATGTTCAAGCGTTATAAGGCTATGACCTCCTCGGGAAGTCTGCTGCCGCAGCCATGATTATCAATAATAATCCTAAGAAGCCATCTCAGGGTTCTTACCCGATATCCTTGAGATGACTTCTTACCTCTTGTAACTCAAGCTTATGTTCTCCTCTGCTTTTTTCTACTTTCCACCCTTTTCTGACATCAATTAGCCATCCTCTTATTACATCCTCTTTAAGCACTTTACATACACTATAGGGATAGATCTCCTGAAATAACTAACTCATCATGTCACCTATTCAGCATTAAACAGAAAAAATATAATCTTTGCAAGTCCGATGTCAGGTAACTTGCGAAGGGATACGTTAAACTATAAGCATACCTAACGATAAGCTTCCAAAAGACCTTAATGCTGAAATAAATATCATTTGGAAGCCTATACTGCGTATAACTTTTAGAGAGTGAGGACAAGGCAATTGAAAAGTAAATCGAGAAAAGTAGCCATCGTCGGGGCCGGAATGGTGGGTTCAAGCTGTGCTTACTCCATGGTTAATCAGGCCATTTGCGACGAAATTATGATGATCGACCGCACCTATGATCGGGCTATGGCACAAGCACTTGATCTCTCGCACTGTATGGATTTCACAAGCACACGCACAAAGGTGTATGCCGGAACCTATAGCGATTGTGCAAAAATGGATGTCGTTATCTTAACCGCTGGTGCTAATCCAACAGCCGGGCAGACCCGACTTGACGTATTGGAAGCCTCTGCGGTTATTACTCGAGAAATCATTACCAACATCATGGCTGGGGGATTTGATGGAATATTCGTAGTCGCCGCTAATCCGGTCGATATTGTCACTTATATGGTCTGGAAAATATCAGGTCTGCCTCGCCACAGAATTATTGGTACCGGGACCTCCATTGACTCGTCGCGCCTAAAAACCCTGCTCTCCGATGTGTTCTCCATTGACCCGCGCAGTGTTAATGGCTACGCCTTAGGTGAACATGGCGAATCCCAATTTGTAGCTTGGTCCCATGTAACAATTGGCGGCAAGCCTATTCTGCAAATTTTAGATCAGCATCGCGAGCGGTTCCCGCATTTGGATCTGGAGGATATCTCCCGCAAGACAAAAGATGCCGGCTGGGAAATTTTCACCCGTAAAGGCTCCACACATTTCGGGATTGGCAGCGCACTTGCCTACATTACCCGTTCGATCCTGAATGATGAGCACAAAATTATCGCCGTATCGGCCATTCTGGATGGAGAGTACGGACATAGCGGTGTATGCACGGGCGTGCCCGCCATCATAGGCAACACTGGGAT
The DNA here is from genome assembly GCF_037992965.1 of Paenibacillus sp. FSL E2-0190. Classification (NCBI taxonomy): domain Bacteria; kingdom Bacillati; phylum Bacillota; class Bacilli; order Caryophanales; family Paenibacillaceae; genus Paenibacillus; species Paenibacillus sp. FSL E2-0190. The sequence goes on along the minus strand of NZ_CP150306.1, from coordinate 496,426 downwards.
TCAAGAGCTGCTGGAGCTTAATTTAAATACAGAGGAAACCCAGAAATTGAACCACTCCTGCAACATTGTACGTGCAGGCATCGAGAGCCTACAGCTGGAAGACAGCGTTTAATTCGTAAAAAAATCGCTACTTTGGGAATGGGTGAGATCACCCGCCAGCTCCCAGAGAGCGATTTTTGTATTATTAGGAGATGAATCTCAGTTTATCTCCTACTTTTTAAACTTTTCGATTTCTTCTTTCAGCACAGACATCACTTCATTAAGTGATTCCGCGGAGGACACGACATCCTTCATAATCTCTGTCTGCTCCGCTGAAGCTAAGGAGACCGCCTGAGCATTCTCAGCAGATTCTTTAGCTATTCCGAGCATATCGGATATAGAAGCCGTTATTTCTTCCGTGCCGGCTGACATCTCTTCATTAATTGCTGACACATCCTGTATTTGCGACGATACTTCACGGATCGAAGAACGGATATGATCAAAGGAAACACCGACGTTTTGCATTTTCCCCATTCCATCGCCAATTTCCTCAATACTCTTCTTCATGGAATCCGCTGCACTTGTTGTTGAAGACTGAATGCCGCCGATTAGCTCCACTATACTAATGATGGAGCTGTTCGTCCGCTCTGCTAACTTTTTCACCTCATTCGCAACTACACCGAAGCCACGACCATGTTCTCCAGCTCTGGCAGCCTCAATAGAAGCATTCAAAGATAATAAGCTTGTCTGATTGGATATCTCAGAAATTACATCCACAATTTGTCCGATTTGTTCCGATTGCTCACTTAATTTCCCAATCATCTCGGCAGTCTGATTAGCTGTGGAACTGATAACAGCCATCTGTTGCAGTGTAGATTGAATTTCCAAATAACCACTCTCTACTTCTGAGTTGACTGTCTCAGCCTGATCTGATACCGCTGCAGAGGACTCAGCAATACGTTGCAAACCTACGGCCATCTCTTCCGTTGCTCTTGCGGATTGCTCGGACCCTCTAAATTGCTCTTCCATTCCTTGAGCTACTTCTTGGATAACTGTGGCAACCTCTGCTGAAGTATAGGACGAACGTTGAGCCGATTTCAGCATTCCTTCTGAGGAATAAGTAACCTCCACTACTGTTGTATCAATCTTGTTGACAATACCGGAGAGTGTCTCAATCATATCATTGATATTTTGACTCATCTCGCCGATCTCATCTCCGGACTGCACTTTAACCCTCTCATTCAGATGACCCTCTGCCACCTTTTTCATAGTCGAGGAAATAGCTTTAATGGGTCTAACGATAAGACGAGTAAGGTACAGTGAAACAAAAATTATGACAAGTATAACTGCCAGTAAGATGAACATTGCTGTTCTTTGTGCAGAGGTCACTTTAGCAAAAACCTCTTTCTCCGGCACTGTTACAAGAAGCTTCAGATCAGTATCTGGAATTGTCTTAAAGTATGTAATGACTTTCTTACCATCTTCGCCCTTATAAGTTTCGGACCCCTCTTTGTTGCTCAAAATCTTGTCAACGACCTTCTGAAGAGCCGGCTCTTTAGCGTAATCGGTAATTTTTTTGCCCATACGACTGACGTCTGGATAAGTATAATACATGCCATCATTTGAGATTACATATCCAAATCCGGTATCCGCCATAGTAATTTCATTACTCATTTGGGCAAGAACTTCAGGAGTAATTGAGAAGACAATACCTCCCATAAATTGCTTATCCTTATCCATGACAGGAACTACGATTGGAATGATATATTTATCAAGCTGCTCCAGATAGGACATTTCCCCCAACACAGGCGCATGTGTTTCTTTCGCTTTCAAGAAATAGCTCGCATCTGCTACATTTGCGGTCATGTTCATCATATTGGTTAACTGGCCGTCTTTACTAATGACACTGTAACCTTCTGTCTCACTGTCACTTTCCTCCAGCACTTCTATCACAGGGAAGATACTTGCCGGATTTGTAAAATCGAACTCAGGATGCTGGGACACCAGATCCTTTACGGACGAGGTTTTGTTGGATAGCCACTCATCCATCCGGAATGTGTTCGTATTAATGGTGTCCTGCGCCATTTGCTCACTGTCTGTGCGTGTGACATTGCCGAAATAATCAAGTAAAAATATGGTCGCCACCATGAGCGGCACGATTGCAATAGCTAATATAACAGATGACCACTTAAGTTGAATTGACGTCGCTTTTCTCTTCGTTACATTTTTTCTCATTTTTTTCATCTTGTTTCCTTTCATTTCATTTTCATTCACGATGAAATAGCCTCCTCACTCCATTTGTTATAATATCTCCTGATGTGGATATATCTTCTATATCGGCAAAAATAGACAAATTCTTTGCTGGAGAATAAAAAAAATAAGCCCTAAGACCCCTAAAACCGGAATCCTAAAGCTTACTTTTGTTGAAATCATTTATTTAAACACCAAAGATTCTTAACCCTCGTCTTGCACTTTTAAAGCTCGGATACTGTTCAGTACGGCAAGTACGGTTACCCCTACATCTGAGAATACTGCCTCCCACATCGTGGCAATCCCAAATGCACCGAGCAGAAGGAATATAGCTTTTACACCTAAAGCAAAAATAATATTTTGCCATACGATGGCTCGAGTACGCTTGGCAATTCCGATAGCTACAGCAATCTTCGAAGGCTCATCGGTCATAATTACAATATCTGCTGCTTCAATGGCAGCGTCGGAACCAAGTCCTCCCATAGCGATGCCGACATCGGCTCTAGCCAGTACAGGAGTATCATTAATTCCGTCTCCGACAAAAATAATCTTCTCGCGTGGAGACTTATCACGATCCAGCTTCTCGATGGCCTCTACCTTATGCTGTGGTAAAAGCTCTGCGTGTACCTCATCTACCCCTAACTGCTTCCCTACATCTTCAGCTACGGCGGAAGCATCACCTGTCAGCATCACCGTCTTGCGTATACCCAGCTTTTTGAGGCGCTGAATGGCCTGCAGTGAGTCCTCCTTCACTTCATCAGCGATCACCAGATAACCTTCATATTGATGATCTACTGCAATGTGAACAACGGTACCGCTCTGCTCTGGGACCTCATAAGCAATTCCCTCACGCTCCATCAGACGTGCGTTACCTGCAAATACGGTCTTGCCTTCGATAGTTACTTCGATACCATGACCAGAGATTTCATTGTAATTGGAGATAGCTTCCTTAGAAATCTGTTCACCATAAGCCGTCCGAATCGACTCAGCGATCGGGTGATTGGAATGGCTCTCCGCATAAGCGGCTGTCCGCAGTAATTCATCCTTAGATTTGCCACCCGACGGATAAATCCCCGTAACCTTAAACTGTCCCTTGGTCAACGTTCCTGTTTTATCAAAGACAACTACCTTCACATCATTTAGGGCTTCCAGGTAGTTGCTTCCCTTAATCAGAATACCGCTGCGTGAAGCTGCACCAATCCCTCCGAAGAATCCCAGTGGAATCGAGACCACAAGCGCACAAGGACAAGAGATTACGAGGAATACAAGTGCACGGTAAATCCAATCCGAAAAAGTCGCACCACTGATCAGCAGTGGAGGAACGATGGCCAGCAGAACTGCTGTGATCACTACTACAGGCGTGTAGGCACGTGCAAATTTAGTAATAAAGTTCTCGGTTTTAGCTTTGTTGCTTGATGCATTCTGCACTAGCTCCAGTATTTTGGATACGGCCGATTCTCCAAAGGTCTGAGTAACTTGCACAGTAATTACGCCGTTCCGGTTAATAAAACCACTTAACACCGCACTTCCTGGACCAGCTGATCGTGGTACCGACTCTCCAGTAAGTGCAGATGTGTCCATCATGGCGTTACCTTCAAGTATTGTTCCGTCAAGGGGTACCTTCTCACCGGGTTTAACAACAATCAAATCTCCGATGGCTACTTCCTCAGGTGAGACCTTCTTCAGATCATTTCCAAGCTTGAGATAGGCAAACTCGGGGCGAATATCCATAAGTGCCGTAATAGATCGGCGTGAACGATTCACAGCCAGACCTTGGAACAGTTCTCCAATCTGGTAAAACAGCATTACTGCCACGCCCTCTGGATACTCACCAATCGCAAATGCACCGATAGTTGCCAGAGCCATCAGAAAATTCTCATCAAACACCTGGCCACGGATGATGTTCTTAACCGCCTGCCAGACAACTTCACCACCCACGATAAGATAGGCTGCCAAAAAGATCAGCAATTCAACTACTCCATTCACGGGCAGGAATATCCCAGCTAGAGCCAGAATTCCACCAGCGCCTAACCGCAGCAATATTTTGCGTGTATCACCTTCCCCGTGCTCGTGAGTATGACCATGACCTTCAGCATCCTCATGACCATGATGATGTCCAGCAGCTTGATGGCCGTGCTCATGACCATGCTCGTGATCATGCGTATGTTCATGAGCGCCACTATTGCGCGCCTTGTGATTGCCCCCAACCTTCTCTTTCACATTTACGTGGGGCTCAAGTGCCTTCACCGTCTTCTTCGCTTCTACAATCGCTGACTCCTCATACCCTGCGGCAGTTTCCAACGTCATTGTTTTTGTTACAAAATTAACGGAACAAGACGATACACCTTCAATCTTCTTCACCTTATCTTCAATTTTCATCGCGCAATTGGCGCAATCCAAGCCTTCTAATTCCCACTGACGTTTTAATTTTCCTTGCATTGTATCCATACGGCACATCTCCTCAAATAAAAACCATATATGAGCACTTGTTCATATGTTATCTTAGCCCTATTATATTCCCTTTATATTTCAAGGTCAATACGCGATATACACCATTTTTCTACATTATCTTAAAAATTAAATCAATTGACCTTTACGTGAAAATATGTAAAATCATGTATGACCCAAAGTAAGTTTCTTACATACGAATGACCCCATTATCAATGAAGCTCGATGGGCAAATGATTTACACAGAAGGGATGAATTTAGAACATGTCAAAGCTAGCCAAAACGTCTTCTTTTTCACAGAAACACCCTATTTGGAGCGTAGTTATTATCGAGGTGTTATTACTTGTAGCCGTAACTGCCGCCGGGGCTTACGCAACAATTAAGGAACTTGCGTACACCGCCCCTGTACTTATCTCCTTCATCCCAATCGCGCTTGTACTCATCATCTACTTTACAGTTAAGCGCAAATGGAGCACGCTTGGCTTCCGACCTCTAAACACCATATCCTCGGGCAACTGGATCTATTATGCCCCGCTAGTAGTGGTCCTGATTACCATATCCTTTAAGGGATTTCGTGAGATCAGTGCATCTGAGGTACTGTTCTTTATCTTCTTCACCCTGCTGGTCGCTTTTGTGGAGGAAAGTATCTATCGCGGTTTGATTTTTAAGACCTTGCTTCCTAAAGGGGCTAAAACAGCAGTGATCACTTCAAGTATTCTTTTCTCTATTACCCACTTACTTAATGCATTATCCAGCACAGATATCACACAAATTCTTCTACAACTCGTATATGCGCTTCTGATCGGTTTTGCGCTAGCCTTGTTGATGCTAAAAAATAATAATATTCTTCCGCTGATATCCTTTCACTTTATACATAATTTAATTCAGTTTGTGGGCAACGATAATACGAGTGAATACATGGGAATCGATCTATTTATCCTGCTAGTGCTTGCTGTGCAATGTGTCTGGCTAGTGTTGTCCTTTAGAAAACCAAACCTAACGAAGAACCTAAATCAAGCCAGCTAATAAGCTAAATCCTTACTTCGAAATACAAGGCTTCAGTGGATTTAAACGCATTGGTTAACCCCGACGCAGCCTGGTTTAATTGGGATGCTACTTAGTTTAGTTGAGATGTTACTTAGTTAAGCTGAGATGCCACTTAGCTTCATTAGAGCAATATTTGTCGCAAACCACACAGCTAACGGACCCAATTGACACTAAAAGCAGTATTATCCCCGGTTTAGCATATTATCGGACCCCATAGGCGCTATTGGCATGAAAAAGAGCAAAATAAGACCTCTTTCTAAAGAATAACTGCACTGAGGTCCGCAACTCTGCTCAAAAAGCGATTATTGTGCAAATAACGTCAGCTGGGTCCGTAAGCTGTAGTGGATGGTTGGGACTCGTCGGCATAATAAAAAGAGGGACTCCCAAAAGCCATTCAATGGCTGCTGGGAGTCCCTCTTTTTTTGCAACTAGCTATTCGTGTCGGACATGCTCGTGGGTCTGCAAAAAGATCTGCTCCACATGCGCATCGTTCAGCGAATAGAATACCGTTTTCCCCTCTTTACGCCGCTTCACGATCCGTAGATTCCGTAAATAACGGAGCTGATGGGATATCGCAGATTGGCCCATATCAAGGATCACGGACAAATCATGTACACATAATTCTTGCTGTGACAAAGCGTAAATGAGCCGCACTCGTGTTGGATCACCCAACGCTTTGAACATTTCTGCCATTTTATCAGTAATCCCACGGTCTGGCAGGATCAATGCAATGGATTCCGGTTCAAGCTCTGAACCCTTGCATGTATTGTCGCAGTCCTCTAATGCCGTTGGCTCCATGCTCTCGCCCTCCTCCATCTTAGCTAATTATATTCTTTAATTATAAGAAAAACAGCACGGGATGTCCATTGAGGAGGAGTTTATAGCCTCTGATTGTGAATTAGACTGCTTTACGATAAAAGGAGATTAGTCCTGCGGCAAAAAAGACAATCAAGCTTCCTCCCACTATCATCATCAGTGTCTCTAAAGGCAGATTAAAGGCACCAAATCCGTCATCACCATAATGACTCATGGCCAACAACGGCTGTACCCAAGGATAATAGGGGCCGTAGGTTGAAGAATTAGCGATCAGTATATTGGGAATGGTCAGACTCACATTCAGCGCCAGCGGTGCGCCAAAACTGCTCCAGCTTTGCGAGATCGCCAGCTGCAATGCGGCGAGAGGTAGACAGGCTACAAAGCCGCCAAATACTGATTTTAGCAGTTGCGCCCAAGGGATTGGATCTGGAGCCCCTTGGAACAAGCCCATTCCCAGCACCATAACGAGGAACGTTATTTGCACAGCTGCCAGCAATCCGATGATCATCACATATTTTGAGAGATACACCGACAACCGGGTTACAGGCAGAGACAACAATAGCTTCCAACCACCGTCATGATGCTCATAACGACAGATCAGGGCCGCAAAAATGCCTGAAAGCACAGGCAGAAACAGCAAAGCATGCATCATTGACATCACACTTAACAGCAGCTCCCAAGACATCTTCTCACCTTGATTATCCGATAACAATCCGGGAACCAGTGATAAAACCGGACTTCCTATGACTAAAAGCCAAACATATGATTTAGACATTTTTAATCGCTCTGAGGACAATACTCTCCAAAATGACATCATCTTAATCCACATCCTTTCGAGCGAAATGCACTGCACCCGGCAAAAACACCAGCATTCCCAGCAGCAGACCCGCACCGCTGAACAAAAGGCGATTAGAAGAGTCCCACGCCAAATATGGCCATGTTAAAGGCACCCACTCCGAAAGGAACATGGAGAAAAATGACGTCAAAGATAATGTGATCCCCAGGGCAACTGGCAGTGTCTGATTACGATTAGCCAGAGAAAGCCACAGCTGTAGCGCGATGACCGGCAGAGCCGCAATATAGGACATAAAGCCAATCCGCACTACATCCACATAAGGAATAAGATCCGCTTTGAAGCCCAAAATAAGCCCTAAAACAACTATCCCCACTGAGAGCAACAAGCAGGAAACTGCCACTAGCAGCAGACAGAGCATTAACTTAGCCATAAACACTGAGGTACGAGAGATAGGCAGTGCCAAGAGCTGCTTCCATGAACTCATCTGATGTTCGACATTTGCAATCAACGAGCATACTAAAGTGCCTCCCAGAAAAAGAGCTGTGGGCACAAACCCGGACACATTATCCAGAAGTCCTCCCCATAAATCCGCGCTATACTGCTGACGCAGATAATCATAACGAAGGCCAAAGTTAAGGCCCTGCATGGCTACTAGACCAATCGGTCCTAGAAACACTAGAAACCAAATTCCTTTGCCGCGGATTTTAAGCCAATCCGCTGACAACGCCCGCCACATCATGATTCCCCGCCTCCCACAACCTGTAGGAAGAAGTCCTCAAGCGATTGTCTCCGCTCCTCTACACGATAGACAGCGTGCCCATTCTCTACCAAAGCCTTGACTAGCAGCGCTACTCTTGCATCGTTCATTCTTGAAAAAATCAGTTTTTGCTCTTGTAGTGTCCCTTCATACCCCCGGCCTCCAGCGAGACGTAACGCAGACTCTGGTTCCGAAACCGCAAGGCGTATCTCGCCAGCAGCCTGTTGTTGCAGATTAGCTATTGTATCTTGGTATACCATTTGCCCTTGGCGAATAATACCCACGGTATCTGCCATTTGTTCAATTTCACTAAGCAGGTGACTGGATACTACAACCGTAATTCCTTGCTCCTGTGGCAAACGTTTGATAAGCCCACGAATTTCCTGAATCCCTGACGGGTCGAGTCCGTTCGTTGGCTCGTCCAGAATAAGCAGCTCTGGATTCCCTAGCAAGGCAGCTGCGATACCGAGTCTCTGCTTCATCCCGAGGGAGAACCCTTTGACCGGACGTCTCTCTTCCCCGGTTAGAGAAACAATATCTAGCACCTCAGCGATTCGTGACTTCGGAACATCCAGAATGCGGCGGATCGCTTCGAGATTGTCCACAGCACTCAGATGCCCATAATACGAGGGGGATTCGACAAGCGACCCTACCTTCCGTAAAATTTGCAGCTTATTCTTCCGAAGATCCTGGCCGAACACTTCAATTTTTCCAGATGTCGGTGTAATTAGGCCAAGCAGCATACGGATTGTTGTAGTTTTCCCAGCTCCGTTTGGGCCCAGAAAACCATAAATCTCTCCCTTACGGATATTTAAATTCAAATTTTCTACCGCAGCCCGGCCACGATATTTTTTCAATAAATCCTTAGTTTTAATCACTGTTTCTTCCATGTTCTTCACCTCGGTATACAGCATAACGTCCCAAGGTTAAGAACAAGGAAGTGCCAAGTTTAAGTTTTGTTTAAATTTCACGACGCGGATCAAAGATTACAATAGAAGTGCCTTTGCCTGTGCTCTCCACAACCCATTCCAGCTCCATATGCTTCATCAAAAGATCGACGATAGACAATCCCAAACCTGCCCCCTTGTAATCGGATGGACTCTGAATGCCTCGACCATGATCCGCAATAATTATGGCACGTTGTTCATTACGTTGCTCCGTTGAGATCCCGACATAATGCCCGCTGCTGGCATGTCGTACAATGTTTTGATACAAATTATCGAGAATACGGCGGAACCAGACCTCATCCACCCTCCAGAATAGCGGTTCGGCTTCCAGGTTAATATCAATATCGAAGCCCTCTTTTTCCCATACGGGGTACCAAGCAGCCGCACTTTCCCGTAACAAGCGTAAAACATCTTTACGTTCCAGCTTTAAGGTTACCCGTCCACTATTGAGCAGATTGTAAGATAAAAGATTCTCGATCAGGACGCTAAGATCCGCAATACGCTCATCCATAAGCTGTAAGGACTGCTTACCTTTTGAGGTCAGATCCTCTTTGGTCATAACATGGATATGGCTGCGAATGACGGTTAGGGGTGTGCGTAAATCGTGAGATAAATTCGAGACTAGACGCTTACGCAACTCTTCCTCTTCTATTTCCCTGCGTCGGCTTTCATCCAGTTTAGTTACCATCGTATTAAAAGCTTCCTCCAAGCGACCGATCTCGTCCAGTTTTCCTGTCACTATAGACTTAGGCATTCTATCCGGGCCTGTGATCGTCATCGCGGTTTGCAGTTGCAGCAGCCGTTTGCGAATTTTTCTAAAGAACATCCATGAAACCAGAGCGAACCCTCCAAAAAGGGTAAATAACACAAAGTTATACCAAGCCCAAGCCCCTAATCCCCCATAAGCCCCTTTGTTCAGCAGCTTGCTTGGAATTTGCATCACCATAAATCCCTTGTCTGCCTCCACTTTGTCCCCCACGAAAGCAACGATGGCTAAAGGATCACGATTCGTACTTTCTTTCATAAATGAAATAGCCTCAGCCGCAGTCCACTGATCAGGAACTTCAGGGTAAATCTTATCCTTATCCCCTTCTTCAGGCGTGAGAATCAACTGGGTTTTTCCCTGCCCGTCTACCCAAAACATAGTAGCCTCAGTGTATTTTCGACTCAATTCATGCAGCCGCTGATTTATGGCTTCCGAAGAAGCATTTTCTAAGTGAAGTGCCTCTTTATGCCACATAGTCTCCAGCGGTGCAATATTCGAATACAGGGATGTATCTACAGGCGGGGCACCTTTGGTCACTTCGTTAAGAATATTGTAGCCAACAAAAGACAACGGAAGGACCACAGGGATAAATAGCAGTGCAGATACGATAATTAGCAAATACCCTGATAACAAAGAGGAATTACGTTTCTTGCGAATGCGCTCTAATCCTCTCATGCTCTTACCCGGTAGCCGATCCCACGGACAGTTTCGATAATTTCCGGATTACCCGGATCAAGCTCCAGCTTTTCACGCAAATAACGAATATGTACCATCAGAGTTTTATCTCCTTCGATATAAGCCTCACCCCACACGGCCTCGTAGATCTGCTCCTTCGTCATAATTTGGTTAAGATGACGCAGCAAATAGGAAAAAATCTGAAATTGCTTACCTGTAAGCATGATTTCTTCCTGAGTCTGAGCATTCATTACGCGGTTATCCCCTTCATATACGACTAGATGTTTAAGTGTGAGCGAATCCTGAACAGATGCCCCATTCCTTCGGAGCAGCACCTCAATTCGAGCGGCCAATTCATCCGGATGAAAAGGCTTGGTCAAATAATCATCTGCGAACTCCAAACCTTGCAGCTTATCATCAATAGAGGTCCGGGCGGAAAGCATCAAAATGGGCAGCTTAGGGTAAGAACGTTTCAAACGTTGCCCGATCGTAAACCCGTCCAGACCTGGTAGCATAACATCGAGAATAGCCAGTTGGCAGGCACCGGCTTCTTCCATTGCTCCTTCGCCGCTCCGTAACCAGCGGACACTATATCCTCTTTCGCTTAAATCAGCAGACACTACACTGCCAATTTCACGATCATCTTCAATATATAACAGAGTAACGCTCATGTAGCTTTAGCTCCTCCCCGATATGAATACCTAAAAAGTTGAAGTCATTATAACACATCAAACAGCCCTCCTACCCCATATGGGATAGGAGGGCTGTTTGATCAATTCAAAGCTATAGCTTACGGCTGCCATACTCCATGCTCTTTATTGCTGCCTACATACTCAATACGTGTTGGAGTAAGCTCCAAAATTACATAATTAGGATCATCAGGTCCTGTAAACCATGGCTCCAGCTCTTTATTCCATACCTTGGAGCGCAAGCCTTCATCCTTAGAGACGGTAGCAGTTGCTTCAATCTCCAGCACATCTTTGCTTCCGCCTGCCTCATAGCCAAGCAGTACAAAAGCATTCGGATTATCGGATAACTCCTCCACTTTATGAGTTTTGCGATTTGTAGCCAAATAAATTCTCAAACCCTCATGGAAAATGGCCATATAACGTACTTTCGGCTTATTTCCTTCTTCGATCGTACCAAAGGAACCGAACTTGTTGTCATCCAATGCCTTAATAATGAGTTGCTCCAGTTGTTTGTTATCCATTACGTAAATCTCTCCCTTCAAGCATGTAAACAAAAGTTTATATATCCAAGCTCACCGTTTGGATTTATCATAACAATGGTGCTTATTATAATGTACCCTTCAGGTTCACATTGAATCCGACCTTACCTCATAAACTACTTCAAGATAAGGAGCTTACTTCGTGAAAAAACTGATTTGGATCGGCTGTCTTTCCTACTTCGTTATCGGTCTGGCACATGTTGTGCTGGGATCTATTCTGCCCGTTCTACTGCAACATTATGATCAAAATTATAGTGCTGGCGGTGAATTAATCTTTAGTCAATTCGCTGGTTTTTTAGCAGGTGTGTTGGTCTCTCCCCTGCTTAATCGCCGCTTCGGAAAACGTGGAGGCATCCTCATTGCCACCAGTCTTCTACTAGTTGCAGAAATTGCCTACGCCTTTCTACCGCCTTGGGGCTGGATGTATGTTATCGCTGTTGCCGCAGGTTTTGGTTTCGGGATGATCGAAGCTGTTATCGGCACCATTATTATTGGTGCTGTAACCGAAGGAACTGCTATTGCAATGAGCCGGCTTGAAGTGCTATTCGGGATAGGCGCACTCGTGATGCCGCTTATCGCCAGTCCGCTCATTGCTGCCGGAGCGTGGAGATTGGCCTTTCTAATCGTCGCTGCCTTCTCCTTAATTTCTCTTATCCTCTGGACAAGAGGGCATTTCGGTAATCTACAACGAATGCTGGATGAACGCGCCTCTGTCCAAGGAGCAGACAATTCGCAATCCTCAAGCTCACGTTCTAACAAAAAATTTCCGTATAAAGGTAAGCAATGGATTCTGTTAGGGATCTTCATCGTTTTCTTTTTTCTTTATGTAGGCACAGAGATGAGTTTAGTCAACTTTATGCCGGCTATCTTTATTGCCAAGCTAGGGATGACGGAGTCTGCCGCAGCACTGACAGTCACTTTCTTTTGGCTGGCGATGTCTACAGGAAGATTGTTTGCGGGTGTAATTGCCGAAAAAATATCTTATCGCGTGTACATTCTCAGCAGCTGTTTACTAACCTTGTTACTGCTGACACTCTTTCCGTTCACTGACAATCGAATGGCTGCTTTCATTGTAATTCTGCTGCTGGGGCTGTTTATGTCCGGTATTTTCTCCATTGCTTTAGTCTACTCCAGCAAAATGCTGCCTGGCACCGAAGAGTCAACACCCAGCATTATGATTGCTTCCGGAGGTGTTGGCGGTGCTTTGCTACCTCTGTTTATGGGCTGGTCTATGGACCATTTAGAAGTGGCACAAACAGCCGGATTACTGGCCGCTTTTGCCGCCTTCTTGTTTCTGCTAAGCATTGCCGCATGGAGGTTCCAGTCCATGCAAGCGTTGAAAGGAAAGAGTTCCCGTATTTAGAACAGTATCAACGTTATCCTTTTAGGGTAATGTGATCTATAAGCATATTCTGAGCACAAGGATGGACGATGAATGAATGAGTCTTCAACTGAGCCTTTGTTACATACTGCGCTCATGCAGTTTATATTTCCCTTTTCTATAAAAAAGGGCGATTCTAAGCAGCTTATCCAGCAATTACAGGACGACGGCTTCACACGTTTTTTTCTGGATAATAAAGAGCTTGAAGCTGCCTATTACGGAGATGGCTACTGTGTTTCCCATGAACGAATGGAGCGCACCTATTTACCGTTTGCTGCACATGTCCTTTTTCCACGCAGGAAGGATGCCGACTCGTTTCGCCGTTTTTCCAGAGTAAATAATCTCGACTGCATTCTGGAGATTCCGCAGCAATCTATATTTTTCAAAATTCTCTCGACGGATATATTCATATGTCCTTTTCAGCTTGGATTCGTGACGATACGTGTCCAGCTGGAGGGGGATTCAATTCCCTTTAGTATTGCCCTAGAATTCGCGGATCGTTTCCGTGCGCTAGAGAATACCTTCATACAGGATGATTACACTTATATTCATTGCGGGGAACAGACCTATGAGATGGTAGAGGATTTTGTCTTCCGAAATTTGGTGGATGGACTGGAGCCATATCTGGATCAATCGGATATCAATGGGGCTTATTTCGAGACCCTTCCTTTTTTCGTAGATGAAAGAATGCAGGTGCAAGCTTTTTACGGCTTTCAGAATGAAGAAAGCTCTGATGAGATTAGTGTAAATCTACGCTATCGCGCCTCACAGCTTGATGGAATTAATCTGAACGGAAAGCCCTATGCCAGTGCCAGCGATCCAGCGTATATTGCAAACTATTGTCATGAGCATTCCTATAATCGCTGGGGTCCAGACACATATTATATGATGAATGAGCAAACCTTTTGCTGCATGACCCGCGCTGAACAGGAGATTGCTGTTAGTCTAGCCAACCAGATGTACGGGCAATATTATTACGGATTTTTACTCAATATTTTCCACAAAATCGTTCTGCTAAAGCTCGCCAATATGCACTCCCGACTTCGGATTAATCATGATTATGAGGAAATAGACAATCTAATCTACTCCATCAATAAGTTCTCGGCAAAGTTCTACTTCTTGGAGTTGATTTCCCAGTCGCAGGGCCGGGAGATATTTCTTCAGCTGCGTAAAGTATACGGAAACGACGCTTTGTTCGAGGAAGTGAAAGAAACCTTAAATGACCTGTTTCAGTATCAGGATAAGTTTCAGTCCAAGCGACGGGATAATCTGCTGATGATTCTTACTGTATTTACGGTAGTAAGCGGGATTTACGGCATGAATCAGGTCATTGACGATCTGGATGGAAAGATTCAATGGAGTAAAATGATTGGTTATTCTCCCTTTGAATTTCTTGCCCTCTTCGTGATCATGAGCGGGATTCTGATCAGCGTTGTCCTCACGCTAGGGGCGCTGGTTAGTGAGCTTAAACGGCGTCACCGCAAGAAATATAAAGATCTAGACTAGCAAAAAAGAAACTACTTGATTGGAAAAATTCAGGAGTGCACTACTAGACATTCCGAGTACAGCCGTCTATAATACACCGTATGCGAGAAATATAAGATATAAAGTATGGGTACAAAACTTATGCTTACTTATATTGCACATAGAAATACCCGTTAACTTCATAGAACCAGGGGTGCTGGAATTGGCCGGCTGAGATTGTATCCCACAAGATACTGACCCTTATACCTGATCTGGATAATGCCAGCGTAGGAATCGCCAATTGGTTCTGGTCCCTGTGACCTTAACTAACCTTGCGCCAAGCCAGCGTCCCGATCACTCGGGGCGCTTTTTTTGTAAGATCACTAAAAGATGTAGAAAAACGTACATACTACACTTTACGGTTCATGTTGTGAAGACGGGATTCTTGTAACCTTAAAGGAGAGAAGAAGACATGCACCTTAAAAAAGCACTTACGTTGTGCCTCACCTGTGTACTCATTCTTGCCATTGCCGGATGCGGCAGCAACAATGGGAATACAGCCGGAAACAAAGCAAATGCTACTGATCCAACTGCTGCGGCTGGGACGGATGCTCCAAAAGAGCTCACCAAAGTTAAAGTCGCACTCGACTGGACACCGAACACGAATCATACCGGTCTATACGTAGCTAAGGATCTTGGTTACTACGCTGAAGAAGGTCTGGACGTCGAGATCGTTCAGCCAGGCGCAGCGGGTTCTGATACTATGGTTACTTCTGGCGAAGCCGCATTTGGCATCAGCGCCCAAGAAGGATTAACACTAGCCCGTCTACAAGGCGTGCCCCTTGTCTCGATAGCAGCTATTATTCAGCATAATACGTCGGGATTCGCTGCTCCAGTAGATCGCAATATTAAATCACCAAAGGATTTCGAAGGTAAAACCTACGGAGGCTGGGGCTCACCGGCCGAAGAAGCAGCCATGAAAGCTATCATGGATCCTGAAGGTGGCGATGTGAAAAAGGTGAAGCTGATCAGTATCGGTGAAGCTGATTATTTTACCGCCGTCAAACGTGACATTGATTTCGCCTGGATTTTCTACGCTTGGACTGGTGTTGAGGCTGAGTTGCGTGGCGAGCCATTGGATATGCTGTACTTAAAGGATTATGCGCCGCAGCTCGATTATTACACGCCTGTGCTGACGACGAGTGAGAAGCAAATTGCAGATCATCCTGATCTGGTGAAGGCCTTCATGAAAGCCACATCAAAAGGTTATCAATATGCCATAGATCATCCGGAAGAGGCTGCCGGTATGTTATCGAAGGCCGTTCCTGACCTGGACGCCGACCTTGTCCTAGCTAGCCAAAAATGGCTTAGCCCAAAATACAAGGACGATGCTGCCCGCTGGGGCGAGCAAAAAACCGAGGTCTGGCAGAATTATGGCGACTGGATGTACGATCTGAAGTTGCTGGATAAACCGCTGGATGCTGCTAGTGCATTCAGTAATGATTTTTTACCGGCGGAGTAAACAACAATTGTAATGAATTACTTCGTTATCAAAGTTGGCTTTTTAAACTTACCTTATAAAATGAGAGGATTGATTATTGTGGCTAACACCCTACTAAGCATTCAAGTAATTCCAAAAACTCCGAACAATGAGGATTCCATCCCATACGTAGATAAAGCGATTGAGGTCATTCAGAAATCCGGTGTTAAACATCAAGTGAATCCACTGGAAACCACAATGGAAGGTGAGCTTAGCGAGCTGCTGGAGGTTGTGCGTCAGATGCAGGAGGCGTTGATCGAAGCAGGCAGTCCAAGCGTAATTTCGCAGATCAAAATCGCTCATAATCCTAACGGAATCAGCATGGATAAATTGACGGAGAAATATCGGCCGTGAGATCGACATGGAAGCTAATATGGCCGCCCCTTGTGGCGGTCGTCTTCTTTTTAACCGTATGGCAGCTATCTGTATCTGTATTTCATATTGAATCCTGGATTCTGCCGAGTCCTGCTGATATTGCCCGTGAATCCACCAGTAACGCTTCTGGTCTTTGGGCTCATACGATGGCTACGCTGCGGCTCACTTTAATTGGTTTTCCCATTGGTACGGGGGTAGGCCTGATCGTTGCTTTGCTTTTGCATCTTTTGCCTTGGGCTAGACGGGCTTTTTATCCACTTATTATTCTGAGTCAAAATGTTCCCTCCATCGCGCTCGGACCCCTGCTCATTATCTGGTTCGGCTTTGGTCTTTTGCCCAAAATCGTGCTGATTACACTAGTATGTTTCTTCCCGGTAGCTGTCGCTGCGATGGGCGGTCTGGCCCAAAGTGATCAGGTCATGATGAATTATATGAAAATGGCTGGCGCAAGCAAGTGGCAAATCTTCACCAAGCTGGAGCTGCCCTCTTCTATCCCGGCACTATTTTCCGGCGTAAAAATATCTGCTACTTATGCGGTTATGGGCGCCGTGGTCGCTGAATGGATTGGTGCGGATAAAGGTATTGGCTATTATATGCTTCTGCAGAAATCCGCATATCGTACGGATCGGATGTTTGTTGCTATTGTTATTATTGTACTTTTAAGTCTTGTACTCTTTGCTATTATTGCATTGCTGGAAAAATGGCTGGTTCGCTGGAAGCCGCGCCGTAACTCATAGAAAGGAAGATGCCTGTATGTCTCAAGCGACGCAAATGCAACACAGAACAACAGAAGTCATAAGCTCTCCTGAAGCTCATACCGTGGCACCCGCCCTTGAAGTGAGCGGCATCTCCAAATCTTTTTCCCATCGTCGCCGTGAGACGAAAGTTCTGAATAATGTCTCTCTCAAGGTAGAGCAACAAGAGTTCGTTTCGATCGTTGGTCCTTCCGGCTGCGGAAAAAGCACCTTATTCCATATGATTGGCGGCCTTGTGAAACCCGATGCAGGCACGATCCGCATGAACGGTAAGGTCGTTACAGGTCAACGCGGTGAAATTAGTTATATGCCGCAGCAGCCTGCGCTTTTTCCTTGGCGTACAATTGAGGATAATGTGCTGCTTGCTGGGGAGATCAAAGGTGCACTGCGGGATGGAGCCCGCGAGGAAGCGCGCCAGTGGCTTACCAAGGTTGGGTTAAGCGGGTTCGAACATGCTTATCCGCATATGCTGTCTGGCGGGATGCAGCAGCGTGCAGCTTTTCTCAGAGCATTGCTCGCTCCCCAGGAGCTAATGTTGCTGGATGAACCTTTCAGCGCACTCGATGCACTAACTCGCAGTGAAATGCAGCGCTGGCTGCTTGAGCTGTGGGAAGAGAATCGCCGCTCTGTGCTGTTCATTACTCACAACATCGAAGAAGCGTTGTTGCTCTCTAATCGTATCTATGTATTTTCCGGCCGCCCCGGCTCCATTCTGCATACAGTCGATGTGCCGTTTCCGCGGCCACGCCGTGATGAGATTACGGACTCTCCCGAATTCCTTAAGCTCAAACGCCAGTTGTCACAGTGGATGCGAGAGGAACAAGCTAAAAATAGGCAGCCGCTAGCTTAATCGCTAAAAACTGTAAACTGATATCGCTGGTATAGCGGTGTCAGTTTTTTATTTTGCAGCGATAAACTCCTGCCCTATTTATAATTGACGCGGATGTATCTGCTCAATTAAACAAATTTCACTCATCATAGTAGGGATCACATTAAATGTGTGGCGAAAACCGACTCCCTGTTGGTAATGGATAGTAACCGGGCGGGTTGGGGACATTCTACGGGATTTATACCGGTGATTTGCTGCTTTGGGCCGGATTCGGCTCAGTCTACGGGATTTATACCGGTGATTTGCTGCTTTGGGCCGGATTCGGCTCAGTCTACGGGATTTATACCGTTGATTTGCTGCTTCGGGCCGGACTCGGCTCATTCTGCGGGATTTATACCGTTGATTTGCTGCTTCAGGCCGGATTCGGCTCATTCTGCGGGATTTATACCGTTGATTTGCTTCGTCGGGCCGGATTCGGCTCAGTCTACGGGATTTATACCGTTGATTCACTTCGTCGGGCCGGATTTGGCTCATTCTACGGGATTTATACCGTTGATTTGATTCGTCGGGCTGTATTGCACCCGATCTAGGGCATTTTTGCCCTTGTTTTGCCACTTCGGGCTGAAATGCAACGATTCAAGGGCATTTTTGCCTTTCTTTTGCCTCTTCGGGCTGTATTGCACCGATTCTAGGGCATTTTTGCCTTTCTTTTGCCACTTCGGGTTGAATTGCACCCGATCTAGGGCATTTTTGCCTTTCTTTTGCCCCTTAGGGCTGTATTGCGCCCGATCTAGGGCATTTTTGCCTTTCTTTTGCCTCTTCGGGCGGAATTCCAGTGACTCAGGGGCATTTTTGCCCTTATTGTTCCTCTTTAGCTTTTAGTTTGAATTAAATACGAGACTATGGCATCAACCAGAATCGGTGTTGTTTATTATTATTAATTTGTTTAAAGGTCACAGCTATAGTCGCACTTACATCCTACTCACCACTCTTACACATACTCCCACTACTCACTTTTGCTCCCATTCCTTACCTCAATCCCACTACTTACTCTTACTCTTACTCTTACTCTTACTCTTACTCTTACTCTACTCCTACTCCTACTCCTACTCCTACTCCTACTCCTACTCCTACTCCTACTCCTACTCCTACTCCTACTCCTACTCCTTACCTCAATCTCACTACTCACTCTTGCTCATACTCCTCACCTTACTCCCACTAATCTCTCTTACTCTTCCCCCTACTCCTTACTCCCAACTCTCACACCTGCCCCCTCCTCCTCTCCCACCAATCGAACCTAAAAAAGGCCCCATAAACGAGGCCTTTTCTTCATTTCCTAATCATAGCTCGGAACACGAATTTGGGCAGCACTGCCTGTCTGCGCCATCGCGACTTTTGTCCCTTCGCAACGGGAGCGAACAAAAGTCGATGCAACCACTCTAGATTGAGTTTTTTCCATAGCGCTGGTGCAGGAGTAACTTTTCCCGCTATTACATCTAAGCTGCCCCCCACGCCAAAAACAACTTTTACCTGCGTAAGCTCCTGTTTGTGCTTATATACCCATTTGTCAGAGTATGGCGCACCCATCGCAACGATCAGGAAATCTGGCTGTGCGCGCTGTATTTCTGCTACAATGGCAGGCTCCTCTTCCTTGGTAAGAAAACCATTATGTCTTCCTGCAATCTTCACATTCGGATATAACTCCGTGATCTTTTCGACCGCTTTACAGCTGGTAAGCTCATCTGTTCCCAAGAAATA
Source organism: Paenibacillus sp. FSL E2-0190 (assembly GCF_037992965.1). NCBI lineage: Bacteria > Bacillati > Bacillota > Bacilli > Caryophanales > Paenibacillaceae > Paenibacillus > Paenibacillus sp. FSL E2-0190. Next base: position 476,615 of record NZ_CP150306.1, on the reverse strand, counting down.
AAAACTCCATCCCAAGCTATTTCCTTGCTCCAAAAGCTCAAGAAGCAGCTCATATCCAGTTACCCTCTCAGCAATAGGATCGCCTTTTCTTTTTGATGCCATCACAATGCCAATCCCGTCAGGAGTGATTAGATCCGCTTCTTGAAGTATGGTTCGTAGCAGCTCGTCCGATTGACTTGTTATCGTAATTTCCGGGTTAGCCGTGATCAAATGGAAAAGTTTCGATTCCCCAGATTGAATATGCTTTGTTAGATGAAGTGTTGTCTCATGTAGTGTTAGTTTTGAAAAGGGAACTCCTAATATTGAAACTGTCCCGTCCATATAATCACCTCTCACTAAAATTCCACTTCAATATACCTTACCATAATCAAGAGGAGGAAGGGGAGTCATTTAAGTTACTTAATCACTACAGCCAGCTAGCCACTCACCCAAATACTTATAGCCACTTCAACCATCCGACCATTCCACCACTCCGACCATCCCAGCCACTACAGCCATCCCCAGCAACCCCGCCACCACAGCTACTCTACTCACCAAACACCCTATAGCTCCACTCACTCCTCCATAAACTTCCACCACTCTACTAACCAAGATTCATCGATCCCCCGCATGCGGAATTCCTCTACAAGTATCTTCCGGAATCGTTTTTCCATTTTGACAAAGTTATTATCCTCCTGGTACATAGGGGCAAAGGATTCATCATCTCTAATAAAACTCCAAAAATCGCCCGCACACTCCATAATCTTTCGGCCGACAGTCGTTTGTTTGGCTACAGGTACCAGCCATTTGTCATAGGGGTAGGGGTGACCTTCAATAGTAATGGCACAGCGTAATGCTTCTTTATAAAGAGAAACCGCTAAAAATAAAATAGGAAAGGCGTCGCCACGCACTACCGGATTATCTAAGCTTTTGGCATAACTTCTTAACTGTATGTATGAATTCTTACGAAATCTCATTAGGACTTCAGGTTGGAGGGGCACATAGGCATCAAAAAGCGACTTTACATCCAATCGGTCATAGTAGATATAAGAAATAGAAGCATTCCACAGCCATTCCATATTTCCGCTCATTAACGCCGCTTTGATTTCTGATATTTTATGCAGTGTGTAATGTCCGGACTTGCCGCTGGGAAGTCGTAAATCCATAAAAAAACTACTTTGCTCCGGGATCAGCCCCGCTTGCTCGAACCGATGATTAATGCTGCTATAATACTCGTCCTGACAAATAATGATTACATCCACATCCGACTGCTCATCCACCACACCAAGTGCGGTCGATCCATCAAGGAGAATACTTACCCGCTGACTCTCCTCTTTCATTAACGGATGATTTAGAATTTCTTGTGTGATATACTGCCCAATTTCCTCTAATAATTCGCTATGAGCCTGCGTCTTATCAGGTGTTAATAAAATATCCGACAACACTGATTTCACCATCTCAACCCCAACCTCCAATCAATCTCAATTTCTCAAAAAATAAAACGCTTACACCTAACCTAATATTTGGATAATGGAGTACCATTCTACACTCCTAATATATATCTTGCAAGGATAAATGAAGTACCCTTTTGCCTAAGCCTAAATATAATGAAGTATCTATTTACTTGGAAAGGGGTAAAAGCATGGCGCAGCCAAAAGTGATTGCTACAGTCCGCTCTGCCGGACCGATCGGAGATATAAAAGTAAATGTCGTCACGAATCGAGTATACTTTGTAAACCCAGACACCGAGGCTGGAACTATCGGGGTATTGGAGGGCAGAACTAATCGCATTATCGCTCGGATCCCTGTAGGAAGACTGCCGTCTCAGCTCGGAATCAACCCCCAAACCAACCGGATTTATGTACCTAACTTCCGTGACGAAAACGTATCTGTCATAAACGGGCGGACAAACCAGGTAATCAAAACTGTCAAAGTAGGCCGATTCCCAGACAATATCGGAGTAAATATTCGAACCAATCTGATTTATGTAACTAGCGCATTCGGAACCCTATTCATCATAGACGGGAAAACAAATCAGGTCCGTAAAAAGATTGAAATCGGTGGACGCCCCTCCAGAATTGTTATCAATGAGCTTACCAACCGTGTCTATGTGACCAATACAGTAAATGATAGCGTCACCGTCATTAACGGAACTACACAGGCGATCATTGCGACAATAAAAGTCGGAAGTAACCCCGTGATAGCGCCAGCACTTAATAAAATTACCAATCGTATTTATGTCGCTAATAACTTGAGCCGGTTTCTTTCTGTGATCAATGGCCGAACCAATAAATTGTTGCGTAATGTACAGCTGGGACGTTTGCAAAGTGAGGTCGTTATAAATCCGCTGAAGAATCGTATTTATGTCTCAAGTGCACAAGTGGAGGGTAAGGGCAGGCTGTTTGTCATAGATGGGCGCAACAACAAAATTATAACCACAAAGGTGTTGCCTACCTCCTCCAACACGATTATCAACCCGAATACAAATCATTTATTTGTTGGTAATTTTGATAAGAATCATATGTCCGTTTATAACGCCACCACGTTTAAACGGCTCGCAAGATTCTCCTCCGTATCAGGCAGCACTGTGCTAAACCCGCTCACAAATAGAATTTATGTAGGTGGAAACGACTCCATAACGGTCATTCAAGATGGACCAAGACTCACTCAGAGTTCTATTTTTAATTAAGACAAAAAGACGCCCACCATAGGTGAGCGTCTTTCTACATATCAAATTACATCGATCTAGCGGATGAAACTTGTTTAACAGCCACTTTTTCCTCGACTGTTTCTGTATCCTTAGGCTGTATCCCTCTTTTTATGAAGAAAGCTAGGATAAAGGCAATAATGGCAACGCCTACTGACACTAAGAACGCATCATTAATTCCTTCGATCGTTGCTTTTGCGATGACTTGGTTTTGAATGCCAAGCAATTGCTCTGCAGAAGGCTTAGCCGTTAATTTACTCACAGCCTCAGCTACCATATCTTTGACATGTGAAGTAGTACTGTTAGACATAATCGTTACAAGCAGCGCCCCGCCAATCGCCCCGGAGACTTGCTGAATCGTACTGTTCATGGCTGTACCATGTGGTGTATATTTAGCCGGGATGGAGTTCAGACCATTGGTCATCACAGGCATCATAACCATTGAAATCCCGAACATTCTCACAGAATACAAAATCATAAGTGTCGAATATTTCGTTGTCTCAGTTAGATCACTAAAGAAATACGTACTGATCACTACGATAGCCAGACCGATTAACGCTAAGACTTTGCCGCCGAATTTATCGAACAATTTACCTGTGATTGGAGACATAACCCCCATAATCAAAGCACCAGGCAACATTAGGAGTCCCGAATCCAGAGGTGAAATACCTCTAATATTTTGCAGATAAATCGGCATTAACATCATGGCTGAGAACATCGCCATATTCAGTGTAATCGAAATCGCTGAGGATAAAGCGAACATCGGATATTTGTACACTCTGAAGTTAAGCATAGGCTCCTTCATCTTCATCTGGCGCATAATGAATATCACTAAACCAATAACCCCGATAATAAGGGTGGAGTAGACCATTGGATCATCCCATCCTTTATTCCCAGCGGAACTGAAGCCGTATAGAAGACCCCCGAACCCAATCGCTGATAGAACTACAGATAGAATATCAATTTTAATAGCCACATCTTTTTTAGGATCATGCAGTTTGAAGAAGGCAAGAATGAACACCAATACGGCGATCGGTGCAATCATAAAGAACAGCACAGGCCATTCATAATGCTGAATAATCCATCCTGAGAGTGTAGGACCAATGGCTGGTGCAAAAATCATAACCAAACCAAACATCCCCATGGCCGAGCCACGTTTTTCAGGTGGAAATGTGGTGAACAATACATTCATTAATAATGGCATCATAATCGCGGCCCCTGAGGCTTGGACCATTCTCGCAATCAATAATACAGGGAAACTTGGAGCAAAGCCTCCAATGAAGGTCCCTATTGCAAATAATCCAATGGCGATTAGGAATAATCGTCTGGCTGTATACTTTTGAATTAAAAAGGCCGTTGAAGGAATCATGATCCCGTTCACTAGCATATAACCCGTCGATAACCACTGTACCGTTGAGGCACTGACATCAAAATCCTTCATAATCGATGGTAAAGCTATATTGAGCAAGGTATTACTCAGTAAAGCAACAAATGCACCAATCATAAGGATTGCCAAAATCCCATAGGACGCTTTACTTTCTTTCGTTTTCATTTTGGAATCCTCCATTCTATAATCATACCGTCGGTTCAATTTTGAACTTATGTTACAATGTAGAATATATTACTCTTATATTTACTGCTTGGCAAGTCAGAATTCATTTAAAAACTAAATTGTATTAAGTGGAAATATAAGCTAGTCTATTCTACGTGAAGAGTTTTTTTGCACAAAAGAGTCCAGCTTAAAGGGGCACCTAAGATGATAAATAAACGGAAAGAGCAAGTGATTCAAAAAGCACATGAATTATTTATTGAAAAAGGCTACCACGCCACATCCATACAGGACATTCTGAATCACAGCCGGATCTCCAAAGGATCTTTTTATAATTATTTCCCTTCCAAAGGGGATCTCTTCAAAGCTGTGTTCACCTCTATTCATGACCAGCTGGAAGAAGGCAGAAATGGCCTGCTTATTGGCCAGGACCCCTCTGACATTGATATATTCGCTAAACAGGTTCAACTGGTTATGAAAATCAATAAGAAAAATAAATTGTTGCAGCTGGTTGAAGATGCCCTGGTCTCCAATGATCCGGACTTAATTACGTTCATCAAAAAAACTAAATTCACCTTATTAACCTGGGTGCATGAACGTTTCCTGCATATATTTTCTGAAGATAAAAAACCCTATCTACTGGATGGAGCCATCATTTTCACAGGCATCTTGCAACATATGCTGCAAATTAACAGTGCCATGAATGAAGTCATTACCTCTCAACAAATCATTAATTATTGCACTACTCTTATCCAGACGATTGTTGAGGACTTAAGTGAAAAAGGAATGCAGCTTATCTCCCCCGATCATGTAGGGAAACTATTGCCTGTTGCTGAATACACTGATTTTTTTAATAATGATTTATCGTTTGCGACCGTAAGCTTAAAAAAAATTATTGATAAATCATTCGCCGCCGATGATCCTAGCCTGTCCAATGCACTGAAGCTGTTATATTTTATCCAAGAAGAGATCATGAACAACAAGGAACCAAGAGAGTTCTTAATCGAAAGCGCCCTGCTCTCCTTGAAAATGTGCCCTCAGTTTAATGAAACGAAGGAATTTGCGCATTATCAGACAGTGTTATCTGCAATGCTCTAAGCACAATCAAAGTATGGCTTCAATCATTTAAGCGTATTCTAAACGCAAGGCACGAAACTAAAAGTGTGGTGACCGATTTGTTCAAGCTTTTATTAATCGAAGATGATACAACGCTGTTTAATGAGATCAAAGAACGGCTTACGCAGTGGTCTTATGATGTATATGGCATTCAAGATTTCAACAATGTTACGCAGGAATTCACGGAAATCAAACCTGATTTAGTGATAATTGATATCCAATTACCCAAATTCGATGGGTTTCATTGGTGCAGAATGATTCGCTCTCACTCTAATCTGCCGATTATCTTCTTATCCTCTCGGGATCATCCGACAGATATGGTGATGTCCATGCAGCTGGGAGCCGATGATTATATCCAAAAGCCCTTCCATTTCGATGTACTCATTGCCAAGGTGCAAGCCATTCTCCGGCGTGTGTACAATTACAATACGGATAACATTGAACTCAAAACGTGGTGCGGAGCTACCGTCGATTATGAGCGGAATTCAGTGACCAACGACACGGGAACGATTGAGCTTACCAAAAATGAGATTTTCATATTGAAATTGCTCATTGAGAAAAAGAATAAAATTGTCACCCGCGAGGAATTAATTAATAGCTTATGGGACGATAAGCGCTTTATTAGCGATAACACCCTTACCGTCAACGTAAATCGGCTGCGCAAAAAGCTCGACGAGCTTGAATTAGGGGCGTTTATTGAGACGAAGGTTGGACAAGGGTACGTAGCCATTGAAGAGGATTCTCTATGATTAAAAAGTACCTGCTCGAAAGACTCGGTTGGATTTTGCTTTTTCTCTTTGTACATCTATTTATGCTCTTTATCACCTTTATGGACCCGACCATCCCCCTGTCTTCAGTGCTCTATCTGGTCTCTTTATCGATGATTTTTTTCGTAATTTTTCTAGTCATTCGCTATCCTAAGGAAACCAGATTTTATAAAAGCTTAAATGAGCGGGACGATGATCTCGATCTGACAAGCATCGCTCTTGCCGAAAGTCCTTTTGAGAAAATCATCGAAGAGAGCATCACCAACCAAGTGAAATTGTTAAAGCGGACTGCTTCAGACAATTTAATGAATTTGGAGCAAGAGAAGGATGAGCTGTTATCCTGGATTCATGAAGTAAAGACTCCACTGACCGCAATGCATCTAATGATTGAGCGTATAGAAGATGATGTTATGAAGGGGCACTTGACCTATGAGTGGCTGCGTATTCACCTGCTGCTGGATCAGCAGCTCCATCAAAGACGGATACCATTTATTGAAAACGACCTGTACATGGAGCAAATCGATATAGAAACGCTTATTTTTAGTGAGATTAAGACATTACAATCTTGGTGTATTCAGAAGGGAATCGGCTTTGAGTTGAACTTAGAAGCTGCTGAAGTGCTTAGTGATGCTAAATGGCTGGCTTTTATCCTCAGACAACTCCTAACCAACGCCGTAAAATATAGTGAGGCTTCTGATATTACAGTGAATAGCTACCAGCAAGCTGAACATATCGTTCTTGAGGTGAAGGATTGCGGGCGCGGGATAGATCCGAAGGACCTGCCGCGCATCTTCGACAGAGGGTTTACTTCCACTACTGTACATCGCGACAATGCCGCCACAGGCATGGGCTTATATTTAGCTCAGAAAGCAGCTCAATCCTTACTCATCATCATCGGGGTTCAATCCAAGCTCGGAGCGGGATCAACATTTACGCTAACCTTCCCACTCAAAAATGAATTCGTTAAAATCTCAAGCATGTGACAACAATGTCACATGCTTTTATATTTTGTTCGGGCAATCGCAGGATAAGAACAATAAACTTTTTTATAATAAAGCTATACAAGAAGAAACGAAGGAGTGAATCATTATGGCAATTCTAGAAGCTACTAAAATTCATAAAAGCTATGGCAATAAATTAAACAAACAATCCGTGTTAAGCGGACTCGATATTCGTATAGAAGAAGGCGAATTCGTTGGCATCATGGGGCCTTCCGGTTCAGGTAAAACCACCCTACTCAACGTACTCTCGTCGATCGACAAAATCAGTAACGGATCTATTACCATCGAGGGCAATGAAATCTCCAATATGAAAGAGAAGCAGCTCGCTGAATTTCGCAAGAATCATTTAGGTTTTATTTTTCAAGAATATAATCTCTTGGACACGCTGACGGTAAAGGAGAACATCCTGCTGCCACTATCCATTACCAATACACCCAAGAAAGCCGCCAATCAGAAATTCGAAAGTCTCGCAAAGGAATTGGGGATTTTGGAATTAAAAAATAAGTACCCCAATGAAATCTCTGGCGGTCAAAAACAACGTACCTCAGCAGCTCGTGCCTTCATTCATGATCCAAGTATTATTTTTGCTGATGAGCCTACCGGGGCGCTGGATTCTAAATCCGCTTCTGATTTATTAAATAAGCTAAGTGAACTCAATCAAAAACGAAGAGCAACCATCGTTATGGTTACACATGATCCAGTGGCTGCCAGTTATTGCAGTAGAGTTATTTTTATAAAAGATGGAAAAATCTATACGCAACTAAATAAAGGAGAACAATCAAGACAAGTTTTCTTCAACGACATTATAAAAACACAGGGTGTATTAGGCGGTGTGCAGAATGAGCATTAATGTATTAATGATTCGAAATCTGCGAAAAAACATCCGAAATTACTACCTATACGTGTTTGCGCTAGTTTTTAGTGTGGCCTTATATTTCGCCTTTGTCACCTTGCAATACGATCCCTCGATGGATGAGCTGGAAAGCTCTATCAAAGGGGGCGCAGCCATCACGGCTGCCTCGGTTTTACTAGTCGTAATTGTCTCTATTTTCCTGTTATATGCTAATACGATCTTCATCAAACGACGCGGCAAAGAAATTGGCTTATTTCAGTTAATTGGAATGACCAAAAATAAAATCTTCCGCATTCTTTCGGCAGAGAACTTTATTCTGTATTTCGGTTCCTTGGTCCTGGGGATATTAGTAGGCTTTTCTATCTCAAAATTGATCCTCATGATCTTATTTAAAATAATGGGGGTCGATGCTATAGCCTCCCTTCATTTCTCTATCGAAGCTTTGATTCAGACGTTGATCGTATTTTGTGTGATTTATCTTTTGATCATGCTGATGAATTATGGATTTATTAAAAGACAAAGTATCTTATCCTTGTTCCGGGTAACCTCAACAACAGAAGGTACAGTGAAAAAGTTATCCTTCTTTGAAATGATCATAGGGATTGTCGGAATTGGCCTAATCCTACTGGGCTATGTGCTCTCCTCTAAATTACTTACCGACGACGTAACCTCAATGAATCAATTGGCTATATCCATGATTACTATTTTGGGATCCGTCATTATTGGGACCTATCTATTTTATAAAGGCTCGGTAAGTTTTATTTTTCATATCATTCGTAAGCGGAAAAACGGCTATCTGAACATTAGAGAGGTTCTATCTCTTTCCTCCATTATGTTTCGCATGAAATCCAATGCCGTATTATTGACCATCATCACAACGGTATCGGCACTAGCCCTGGGTTTATTATCCCTTAGCTACATTTCCTTTTACTCTGCTGAGAAAACTTCCAAGCAATATGTCCCAACGGATTTTGTATTCACGAATGCCCAAGAGGCTGAACAATTTACAAAGATCCTAACGGCAAATGATTTAGTATTTACAGAAAGAAGGACCCAAGTCCTTCAGGTCGATGTAGATGTTGAAGAGATTCTTGTTAAAAAACCGGACGGAGACAATATGTTTTCAAATATTATGACCCTGGCGGTCATAAGTGAAAATGCACTTGAAGACGTTGATCTAACTCCAGATAAAGCTTATTTTACGAAATCAAGCAGTGCACTGGATAATTTTGTTACTATGAAAGATAAAGGTGCGATTGAACTCAAAGGGTTACATGAGGTTTTTCCACAGGATTATAAAAGATTAGATATCGAAAGTCCCATTTCAGGGTATTACACAGGTGGTGGCTTACCGGTTGCGGTTGTAGACGAATCGATCTTTAAGCGCTTAAAGAAGGATTTAGATCCTGCCCTTCAAAGGGGATCCTCCCTTAATATCGGGATTGATATGAAAGTCCGGGCCAGCGTTGAACAGGCAAATGAACTTTTCAAGACCTTGAAATTTGATGAGAAAAACAAACAAGACTCTCAATTAGAGTCGATAAAAGGTCAAAAACAAAATATGGGACTCATTATGTTTATCGTTGCTTTTCTGGGGTTAACCTTCTTGATTACCTCCGGATGTATTCTATACTTTAAACAAATGGATGAAAGTGAAAATGAAAAACCTAACTACACCATTCTGAGAAAGCTTGGGTTCACGCAAGGTGATTTGCTCAGAGGTATACAGATGAAACAATTGTTCAACTTCGGTATTCCATTAGTCATAGGTCTGCTTCACAGCTACTTCGCCGTTAAATCCGGCTGGTTCTTATTCGGCACAGAGCTTTGGACACCGATGATTCTGGTGATGCTGTTATACACTGCTTTGTATTCGATCTTTGCAATATTGTCCGTCTTCTATTACAAAAAGGTAATTAAAGAGGCGCTTTAAAATAACAAAGGTGTTCCAAAAGCCATCATGGCTTAGGGACACCTTTGTTTGATTTGATATCATTTACAGGTAGGAGGCACCGGCATCTATCGGACACAGATGAACCTCTTTCTAAGTAATAGCGTCACTGGAGTCCGAAACCCTGCTCTATAGGCTAAAAATTCGCAAATAACGCCAACGGGGTCCGTAACGCTCAGAGGATCTGTCGAATCCCTCAGCTATTCACAATCCCCAATACAAATCCATCATAACCTTTGCTTCCCACCGTCTGAATGGCAGTAGCCGAAATTCTAGGCTCTTCAGCCAACAGATCATAGAATTCCCGTACGCCTACTACACGAGCGTCTTCGCTATTCTCATTAATGACCTCCCCTTCACGAATCACATTATCTCCAAGGATCACCGTTCCTGGCTGGGAGAATTGCAGCGCCCACTTTAAATAGTTAGGATTATTCGGTTTATCGGCATCTATAAAAATAAAGTCGAAGGGTTCAACGCCCTCTTGTTTCATCTGAGACAGTTGCTCTAATGCATCCCCTACACGAAGCTCTACCAGATGATCCACCTCGGCAAGCGAAAGATTAGCTTTAGCTACCTGCGCATGAATAGGATCCAGCTCCAAGGTAACTATCTGTCCGTCAGACGGCAGGGCTCTTGCCATCCAAATCGTACTGTACCCGCCCAAGGTGCCAATCTCCAAAATCCGGCGTGCACCTTTCATTTGCACCAGTAGATTGAGGAATTTCCCCTGACTAGGCGAAACATCAAAGGGCGGCAACCCTGCCTGTTGATTGGTGACCAACACTTCTTCCAATACAACGTCCTGTGGAATCAGGCGCTCTGTAATATACTGATCGACTTTATCCCAAGTAGTCGTTTGATTCATATTTATCACTTCTCCTTTAGTATTGATTTTGGTTTAGATGAACTTATAAATTCCACATTTAGGGATCGTTCGTAACTACGAGGAGTGTTTGGACTTCCGGTCGCTGTTGTCTCCAGATTTCTTCAATTTAAACACTGTTCATGGTTGAAATCCGGAGACAAAGGCGATCGCTACGCTCCTACAGTTCCAAACCTCCTCTCCATTATTCCTTTCCCTAATCTCATCTTTCCAAGTTCATCTTTATATCTGTATTGTAAATCAGTTATAATCATAAATATAATATATCTTTATATTTAATTTATATATTTAATATATGAATCGAAGAATGGGAGTTTAACCATGAACCTACATGCCTTACGCTTATTCCATGTAATCGCATCGGCAGGCAGTGTGACACGCGCTTCAGAAATTTTAAATATAAGTCAGCCTGCCATCACTGCGCAGATTAAGAAGTTCGAAAAGGAACTGTCCTTTGCCCTATTTAAACCTCAAGGCAGAGGAATTGCTTTAACGGATGCAGGGGAAGAGCTTACTCTACTCGCCAAGCGACTATTCGCCGTAGAACAACAAATTGAGCAATTCGCTCAAGATTATGTTAACGGCAGTAACGGAAGTATCCGTCTAGCCGCAACGTATTTGCCTGCTCACTTTCTCATTCCTACCTGGATTGCAAAGTTTAAGCAGCAATATGAACAAGTGGAGATGATGATCACCACTACCAACTCAAGTGATGCCCTCAAGCAGCTGTTAAATGTAGATGTGGATATAGCTATTTATGGAGGAATCGCCGAGGCTTATCCAGATACAATCCAGACAGAGGAGTTATTTCAGGACGAGTTATGGTTTGTAGTCGCACCCGATCATCGTTATGCCAATCAGCAAGTTTCTCTATCCGAAATGATGAAGGAACCCTTCGTTATGCGTGAAGAAGGGAGTTCAACGCGGGAGCGATTATTATCTTTATGCCGCACATACAACACACCCGCTCCTATCATCTCTTTGCAATTTAATGGACTACATGAAGCCATCAAAGCCGTTATCGCCGGATATGGTGCAAACTTCGTTTCTTCATTAGTCGTACGCAAATATGTAGAGCGTGGAGAATTGTGCCGAGTATATGTAGAAGGCGTCCATCTGAAAAATACCATTGCGATCTGTACACGTAAAAATGAGCCCTTATCAGCAGCCGCAGTGAATTTAATTGAGATGATTCGACACAATCCTTATACGATATAGCGGAATGATTGCTCATTCCCAACAAAAGAGGCCTTCCCTTTCGGGAAAGCCTCAAAGCTTCTTTTTTACACCGTCCGATCCAATTTAACTTCAAACGCACCTCCAGTTACATAATCCATGTACCTAGTATTTCCGTCGAAATCCAAATAAGCTTGATAGCGGGTACGAATAGCCGCTGCAGAAATCAGATCCAGCACCTTCTCCTTGGCTACCCACATCACTTCAGATGTTTCCTCCGAAGTACTTAATTCTCCACCCACGGGCTTGCAGATAAAGTCTAACATGACCTTGGTAGGAACATCCGTCTCACCGTCATACCATTTATGCATACCTGTATTCGAATACACGCCAATCAATTGAGAAACAACGACATCTATTCCACTTTCCTCTTTAATCTCGCGAATTAGTGCATCCATTAGGTTTTCTCCAACTTCCACTTGTCCTCCAGGAAATACCCAGCCACCATGATGTGTTTTTACTAAAAGAATATCTCCCTCTTCATTTATTGCAATTCCACCCACCGCTACAATATGTGTTGGCCAAGCCATAGATAGCACCTCTTTTTTTAGAAGAGTCTAGCAATTTATCGATAATCTGTAAACGATATTTTTCTATTCCATAACGCTTTAAAAGCTTCGCACTGTTCTATTAAATCATCAAACTTCCCTTCCCCAACAATTGACCCTTGATCGACTACCAATATCTTATCAACGTCTTTTATAAAATTAAGCCTGTGGGCCACAATGATGATAGTTTTGTCCTTAAATTCATTCAAAATCGTCTCCATAAGACTTTGCTCAGTGATATTATCAAGCGCTGACACGGGCTCATCCAGAATTAGAATATTTCTTTTTTGGGCAATGACTCTGGCAAACGCTAATCGCTGTCTTTCGCCTCCTGATAATTTGAGACCTTTTTCGCCTACCAAAGTATCTAAGCGATCCGGTAAATGGCTTACTTTTTCCTGCAAATGAACTTTTCCCAGAATCTCATATAGCTCTTCATCGGACAGAGTATCCTCATCAAATACAATATTATCCCTTATCGTAGCATCAAAAATCGGCGTATCTTGGGATAGATAGGAAATATGATCATAGTAGCTATTCAAACGAATCTCATCGATATCCTTACCGTCCAGTAAGAGTTCACCTTCGCCCTTTTTTAATAACCCCACAATCAATTTAATCAGCGTAGATTTCCCGCCTCCACTTAATCCGACAATAGCAACGGAAGCTCCTCGCGTAAGCGAAAATGACAGGTTATTCAGAATCTGCACATTCCCATAAGTAAAGGACACCTCCCTAAACTCAATATTGCCTTGGAGCTCAGTGATGGCTTCTCCGGATTCCAAGTTCTTATCTTCTGGGGCAGCAATAAATTCCTCGAATCTTCTGTAGGTCACTTTATTCAGTCTGTAATCTACAAATAAAACATTAAAGATGGCAATTGGGGTATAAATTTTATCGATGAACATAAACAATGCGACCACAATACCTAGTGAGGTCTCGCCTGCGACAATGCTTTTCACACCATAAATCAGGACAACAACTTTAATGATCGTGACAAATAACTCGAATATAGCAAAAAAAGCTTCATGGATCATTTTTAGCTGAGCATTTTTATGAATGATAGTGCGTGCAGTCTGGCTTAATTTATCGATCTCTTTCTCATATCTCTTGTTGGTTCTAAAGACGACCAATTCCATAAACCCGCGGATAGAGAATCTGGACATCTTTTCTTGCTCTTGGAGAATGGTAGCCTTCATGGCATACAGAAATTTCAACAACAGATTTGTTATCAGAAAGACAACCACGTAGCCAGCTGCAATCACTAACATGATCCTTAGATCATAGAAGCTGATAAAGACTAGACTGAATAGAAGAGTAGGTAACAACTCATGTAATGTTTTGAGAAAAAAAGAAAAAATAATGCTGTTTCCAGCCGCTGCCCCGTTCTCGATCACCTTAATCATCTGCCCTGTTCCCATATCCTGATACGCTTGATAATCCATTTTTGATATTTTGGACAGTGCAATAATCTTTAACCGCTCCGTGATGCTGTTCGATAAAAACACACTCGGGTATTCGTCTATATAATTCAGGATCGCCACCCCAGCTAGCAGAAACCCATACACCATAATTAATGTGGATATTTCACCAAAACTGTTGATTACCGTGGCCTTATCTAATATTTTTTGAAAGACAACAACCCCTAAACTACTTAACAGCTGAATGGCAAAACCCAATAAAATATAACCACATACCCACCACTTTAGATGAGCTAGACTCTTTTTTAACATATCATTTATCCCCTCTTTTAATTGAATGCAAAAAAGCCAGGCGCCTCTATCCCACTGTAAAAAACCATCCACAAATAAACGGTTCTCTAAGTTAAATAGGTTAAGTGCCTGGCTCTACAAAAATAGCTGCCTATGGCACCGTTCAAAGCTCTAGTTAGTTGTAATCAAAAGGGTAGACTCCCCCCTTGATAGCTGGTACGCGTTTCACCCAGCCCGATAACTAGTTCCTTGTAACGGTACGGAAAGACATCCATTTCACCTCAATTAAAAGAATTGACCCTATTATAATTCTGTAAGCCTTTTTATTCAAGAATTACGTTTAACGATACGTAGTCCGGCCACTTGGCCAACCTTATGTCCTTCATGAGAAGCAAACTTGATCGTAACTGCTGATTTGCCGCTCGTGATCGGCTGCGGGAGTTCATAGCGAATCGTCTCCAGCTTATTCATCTCCTCAGACTCAAGAGTGCCTACACCAAGTTGCTCCCCATCCGCCAAAATATCAAATGCCAGCGAAGTATCGTTCGACTTCAGATACGTGACCACCAGATCCACTTGCTCATCCGGCAAAACTTCCATCGTGAAGGAGAACCAGCCATTGATCCAGCTGTCCCGATACTTGCGATTGTGGATTTTACCTAAGCCTACAAATTCACCTGTGAAATTATGATCGCGTTCAGGCTGCATTTCAGCAGGTTGTACCGAATCGACAGTTAACTGCTCAAGCAGCAAGTTATTCTCCACGGCTTCGCGATATTCAGCCTCTGCCAGCTTCCACTCTTCCGGTGTGAATAAATCCCAATACACGGAATAATGATGATCATGCATAGGGTAGAACGGACGAAGCTCATGATCCCCTGTATACCCTAAACCTTTCATCCGGAACACATTTTTGCTCACATTAGATTGGATGAGGTTGTCCGTCAGTGTGTCCCGATCTCCGATTAATACGGAAGCAAGGGCGCGATCGCTATTGGCCTCTGCATTTATAGGCCCAAAATCACCTGCCAGCACAAGTGGCCCGTAAAGGAATGCAACTCGGTTCGGATTATCCGGCATCGTCTCGATTCTCACCGACATCGGAATATCGTATTCGACAACGTCTCCATCCTGCCATTCTCTATCCAAAGTAAAGTAGTTAGATTTGCCTACATTTACTTGAACATCTTCACCATTTACGCTAACACTCATCCCTTGCTCAGCCCAGTAAGGATATCTTAGCTTTAATGTGAATTTCGTTGACTGTGCTGCACTGATCCGCAGTACACCTTGTCCCTCTGCCGGGAACTTGGTCTCTTGCTGCAAGCTAATGCCTTGCTCTTTCCAAGCCACTGTAGAAGGTACGTACTGATTGACATAAAGCTCATCTGCACTATGGAAGTATATCGCCGAGCCATACATAGAATGGCTTTCCATTCCCGAACCTACACAACACGTAAAGCTTTCGAACTGCGAATTAAACGATTTATGTCCACCCATCTCGAGAGATACGAAGTAACATACCCGGCCATCTACCGGCTCCTGAGAGGCTAAGATGTGATTATACATCGCACGTTCGTAGTAATCCGCATACGCTGCATACGCATCCCATTGGAACATATGCTTAGTCAGCTTCAGCATGTTGTACGTGTTGCATGTCTCACAGGAACCTTCACCCAATCGATCATTTAACTTATCCGGTTCACCAAAATGCTCATTATAGCTGTTGCCGCCGATCACATAAGAATGATGATTCACGACCCGATCCCAGAAGAAGCGGGAAATACCTGCATAATGCTCCTGCCCAGTTACCTCATATTGTCTAGCAGCTCCGATGATTTTTGGAATCTGTGTATTAGCATGTCTTCCAGCTAGGGTATCTTTTTCTACGGCCAGATCATTAAGCACTTCCCCATGATAAAAGCTTTCCGCTAACGCGAGGAAACGATCTTCTCCGGAATCCTCTGCCAAATCCGTCAGCGCTTCATTCATGCCGCCAAACTCACAACGCAGCACCTCTTGGATCTGATCTTTACTCAGCCCTGCAAAAATATCCTCAAGCCACAGCCCCAGCTTCGTTTCAATAACGAGCGCCTTCTGATTGCCGGCCAATCGATAAGCATCGCGAAGACCTGCAAACAGCTTATGCATCGTGTAAAGCGGCACCCAACCTCCGTTGAGGTCAAAGCCCTGTGAGCGAATGTCGCCTGCCTTCACTTCCTCAAATAACTCCTTGCCACGAGGAATGCCGGAAATAAAGCCATTGCCATGCGCATCCTGACATAGCTCTAATTCATCTACTACATAATTCACGCGTTGTAGCAGCTCTTCATTTCCCGTAGAGGCATACATTAACGCACATCCAGAAATAAAATGGCCTAACGTATGGCCGCTAATACCCTGAGATTCCCAGCCCTCGTAGTGAGCAGCCTTAGGCTCTAAGCCAGCATATTCGCGAAAACGCGACAGAAGCCGATCTGCCTCAAGCTTAAGTAAATAATCAGTATTTAAATCCATCGCATGGAGAAGTGGACCTGAATCAATTCGTACGTTCTGTAGATCAAAAGCTTGCGTCTTCAATGAAATCGCTCCCTCGCAATCTTGTCAGGGTTAGATGACAAGTGTATATTTGTATCCATAAGATAACACCGGAACGTTGATTTGTCGGTAGATCAGTCGTACAAATAGTGGACAAACCCGACTTATTGATTGCTAGGAGGACCGCATGACCTACTTAAAAATAAATGCAGATGTACCTGTTCATTTTACAGCGGCAGGTGAATTTATCTCAGAAACACCATGGAAGCATGTGGAGCGTGTTATGGGGAACTACGAACTAATCATTGGCGTGAACGAAACGGTATATTTGAGTGAGGAGAACAAACAATTTGAAGTAGGTCCTGACGAAGCTTTTCTGCTCATGCCTAATCGCACACATGTCGGCTATAGAGAGTCACGACCCGGGGTTAAGTTTTATTGGTTTCATTTCGAACTGACAACCGAGGGGTTATTACTGAGTGAGGAGGAAATGAAGCCTGAGGCAGAAGAAATCTTTTCGCGCACACAGCGCTTATGGTCCGTACATGATCTATATCTGCCCCAAATCATAAAAATCGAACATAGTGACCGGATTCATATTCTGGCGAATCAAATCCTTCATGTGGCCAACTCGGGGTATTTAACCTATTCCAGCGTTAATTATTTGCTGACCTCGCTTTTAATTGAGCTGTCTGAGCATGCACTTCAGCCGTTCGCCAGTAAGCTGATCCGCGCACAGCAAGATGTCACCTTCGTCAAAATAGCTGAGTGGACAAGGATACATGCAAGCGAACCGCTTACCGTGGCCATCATCGCGGATAAATTCAATTACAACAAGGACTATCTAGCTCGGCTATTTAAACAGCATACCTCCATGGGGCCATTAGAATATATCCATTCAGTACGTGTGACTAAAGCAAAGGAGCTACTAACCAGAACCGCATTAAGCGTGAGGGACATCGCGACAGAGACGGGGTTCACCGACGATAAATATTTCATGCGCCTCTTCCGAAAATACGAAAACATGACACCCACCCAATATCGTAACGCTTATCATAAGACGTTTATGAATAATGACTGAAGTAAAGCCACCCCTAAATATGGAGTGGCTTCTTGTTTGGGTATTGTCTATTGGATAGAATGAACTTCACACCAATTACGTAGGAATTGCAGATTAGTATTGAAGTAATGATCGTTTTGCCACCCGCAACTCCAAACCTGTGCGTTCCCTGTGTGCAGACCCATCAACCATATCTCCCGGATAGCAACAAATATAGGGATTGCCTTTAAATCGTTCTCAGATAATACTTTATGCTTTTGGTATGAGTTCAGGAAAACAGTCCATTGTTCATTGTCAAAATGCTCTCGTTCTTTCCCTCTAACCCTTGACCACAGAAACACGGAAACATCATAGGCCCTCCAGCCAAAACCTCCGCAATCAAAGTCGAAATGAGTCAGGGTATCCTCGTAGAAATGTACGTTCGCTCCATGAAGATCACCATGACATGCCCCCCAATCCAGCTCTGATGAGATTTCAGCTATGCTATTTGCCAATACTTCCGACAAAGATTCTAGATAATCGATATCCTCTTGCCTGTGGGATAAAGGCTTGCGAATCGATTGAAGCGGTTCTTGAAGCAGATGATCCAGATTAAGCGTAAATCTTTGCTGCCCACATTCGAAATCATCCATAGCCAGATGCATCTTAGCCACTTGTTCACCGTATAATTCACAGCTAGCTTTTTCATCGGAATAATTGCCTTTTGCAAAAGTAAACAGAACTGCGTAACGTGTTCCTTCAGGAGCCTCCAGCTCAATTAGGTAACCACCATCCCTGCTGATTACCGGAGCCGATACCGGGATATTCTTCTTATTTAAGTGATTCAATAACTCCACTTCAAAATCAATCTCATGTTTATTTCGCCAATGAGCTTTATAGATCCTAAGAATGTATTTATCAATAGAGGTCTTTAGTAAATAGGTATCATTAAGTCCGTTCTCATAAAAACTACACTCCAAAACATCCCCGATTTCATAAAGATCATTAATTACGGGTACTATGGCATGGGAAGAAATTACGGAATGATACACCGGCAGTTTCAGCATATAAATCACCCTTCAACGTTAATTACTACTCACTATTTATTTTCACGTTTGGCCCGTATAAAGGCGAGGGATTTATTAAATATAGCTAAACTTTCCGCATCGTTAATTTAATTGCTCTATAATGCTCTGCTTCGATATTGATCGTCTAACAAACTGAACCATACCAGTCTGGACAAGTAAAATAACCAAGAAATACAGGAAAATAGCACTCCAAGGGAATTGGTATTGAATGTAGGAAAGCCCCCCCATATTCCCTGCACTCTTACTTATCATGTATCCCATTAGATTGCCCGTAAAAAGAGCCATCGTAAAGCTTCCAACCACTAAAAATCCTGTTTCATAGGTTAACATAGCCATTAATTGTTTTCGGCTCATTCCTATGGCTTGCATAAGGCCTAGCTCCCCTTTTCTTGCAGAAATAGTGGTGATTATGGTGTTCAAGAGATTGATCATACTGAATACTGCTATAAAAACCATAAAACTATACACTGAAATAGTGATAGTTCTAAAAGCAATTCTATTGGATTCCACAACTTCGGAAAAAGACAATAATTTGAGTGTATCCTCATTGAGAATCACACCCTCTAACTCACTCTTTATTGACTCTTCATTCGATTTATCCATAGTAATAACTTCGTAGCTCTTATTGCTATTAAAAGGGGCTACAGTTTGCATTACTTTGGGTGGAAGATAAAATGAAGTTCCTGAATTCTTATCCGTAATATCTCCAATGATCTCAAAATCATGTTTGGCCTTCTCCTGATCATTAGCAATTATGAATGAAATATGATCACCGACAGCGTAATGAGCCCCGTAATAATCTAAGTCACTACTGGCGCTGTTAAGGAGTATGTAGGATGCATCCGACGAATCAACATCTGGGATCTTCCCCTCAGCCAAATGACTACTCCATCTTTCGTTGTTTAACGTAGGGATATTCTCAATACTGACTATCGCGGCCCCGTCATCCGTTTTTATTCCTTCGATAGCAGCTTCAATATACTGATGTTCGATTACGTCCTCAACTTCATTTATAGCTAGGATTTTATTTTTTAAAGAAGTAGATAGTTGCCCTTCCGTCTGAAGATCACTTAATGAGGTTGTTTCAGAATACAACTCATTATTAATTTGAATATCAAACCGACCATGATTCGGAAAATATTTCTCTGCTTTTGAGATTGGATCGACCGAGTTTAATAATGTCCCCAAGGAAACAAATAGCGTTCCGCTTAAAAAAAGAGACAGCAAAGTTAACACCGTCTTTTTCCTGCTTCTTGATAAGTTCAATGCAGCTAAAGAAAATGGTGTGAGTCTTTTCGAGTTTCTTTTCTCCTTTTTTGTATTAACATCGGCATCTACATGTCTAATCGCCGTTATAGGAGAGATTCTTGATGCGAATTTAGATGGTGCGTTTAATGAAGCTCTAACTGTTACTTTGGTGAGCAAACCGGCTAAAAAGGCAAGTGAAAAACTTGGAACTGCATTCCAGTGAAAGCCACTTAAAATCCAGCTCATTAAACATCCTAAGATAACTCCAATAGGGATATATTTTCTTGAAAGATTTTTCCCTTCATATAGAACTAGCTGTTTTATCTGCTTTTTTGTTGCACCGATTGCTCTAAGTTGTCCGTATTGTTTAATTCGCTTAGTAATTGAAATATAAAAGATATTGTAGATAACTAGCCAACAAGCCAGTGCGATGATCAGCATGATAGACAAGATGGATATCACAGTGCTTCCTGACAGATTATTACTGTCCACATTCACATTATTGATCTGAATATTTCTCTCAGAGATACCCATTCGCTGCCCTATTTCTTTGATTTTTGACTTCAGTTCCTCGTTGGAATAACTGCTGCTGTTGTTGATGCTAATTGCCGCGGAGTAATCCTCTTTGGAAAGAAACGGATCTGCCTCAACGAACGCGCTTGATACCAGAGCATTGTAGCCGATTCGATTTTCGTTACCTGATGCGGTTGTTTGCAGAATTCCAGAAATCACAAATTGGCTGGTTTGAAATTCTTTGCTGGCATTGTTTCTAAATTGCAAAGAAATAGAATCGCCAAGCCCCAGGCTTCGATCATCGGATAACTGAAAGTCTTTTTCTATTGCAATTTCATTTTCTTTTGTAGGGAACTTCCCCAGAACGATATTGGCATTTGATAAATCCATCATGGCTTGATCCGTGTAGAGAATGGACAATAAACGTTCTTCTTTTTTCTCTCTGCCTATTTCCTTATAGAGTCCGATTTTATTAATTCCCTCTATTTCTTTCAATCGTGAGATTTCATTGTTATTGAGATTATAGAATAAAGCCTGGAAATTCGACTCATGTTGTAGGTTAGTAAAAGAATTATAACCAAAGGTCATTACAACAGTTAATAAAAACGCAGCTAAAGCTATCACACTGCCTACAAAGTAATTTTTGGTTTTTTCCGCTTTTAAATTTGCTTTTGCAATTCTTATCATTGCTGTTTTATTCTGTATGGACATTGATACATCATCCTCCTATCGTATAACGAATATTCCTCCCTTTGCATCATCAAGTGAATACTTTCACTATTTATTCTATAGATAATATTCTCCAACAAAGATCAATCACCCTTTAAATAGATGATATATACTATATTTACTATTCATATAATATATGGATACAACAAAAAAGACTTCCCCCTCTGGAGCGTTTGAGTATCTCCAAGTTAGTGGAAGTCTTTTTATGCTCAATATGCCTTGTGTAGCAAACATTTAGATTAATAAATTACGCCTCGGCACTTCTCTCCTGAAGCGCACCGACCAACGGATTCCACCGCCAGCGCGGAGTCAATCCTTGCAGATGTACACCTCCAAACCACTCATCGCTGCCATTCTTCTGCACCCAGTCTTCGTTTCCAGCTATTACACTCTTACCTAGCTCTGTTAATACAAGCTCACAGTCTTTAAATTGCATTACTGAATCGTTATAAACAGGGAACTCATTGCATCCATGGGTTTGTAGCAAAGGGTACGTGCCTTGTACCATCTTTCTTAGGATATGCCAATATTGCAAGTCGCCCATTCCCAAGATATGAAGCTTATCACCCACATTTTTGAACAGCTCATAGGGTGATTTTATTCCCTCATGGATCATCTCCAGCGTGATTTGTTCTACGATGCCAAGTCCGTTTGTAGTAGAAGGAAAGCGCGATAAATGCGCCCGGAAGGCGTCATGTGCAAAGGGTAACGCCGATGTATCTGTAGTTAATCGTTGTTGCAGCAATTCTGGATTCGGTGATACATAGGCTTCCCAGAGTGCTTGACCTGCTTCTAATTCTTTGGCTCCGATTAGCTTCCATGTGCCTGATAATGTTTCCATCTGCTCTATAGAAAGTTGTCCAAGTCCTCGAAATAACTTTATTCCCGGATACTCTCCAATGCATAGTAAGCTTAGCTTGGTGGTTAACATTTTCTGCTTCGAGAACCAATGGAGTAAATAACTGAGCATCGTCTGATCGAAAAGGTCATGCTCGAACCATAACACCACTTCTTCATATTTATGGAAATCAGCTAAAATCTTCTCTTGCCTCTCACTATTGGCGATAAATTCCCTCTGCGGAATCCCCATCGTTTGTTCCAAATATTGCGCTCGAACAGCGCGGTTATCTCCATCGGCAGGATCCAAAAATACCGGCCCATGCGAATATACCTCTCTCCACACTAGTACATCACCTTTCACGATTCCTTGCCGCAGCTTCTCTCCCACTACATCTCCATTTACAATGTGAAGCACAGCTTTTCCCCCTTCGTACAAATGGTTGAATACGGAAAGAACATCTGCCACAGGCAATGCACCTTTCAGCTTGCGGCGGGCATCAAAAAGTCGCTTCTTCAATACCGAAACCGAAGTCCCCAGAAAGTCAGCAATCTCTTGTAGTGAGTAGCCTTGAAAATAATATAATTGAACGGCAATCCGCATATTGGACGTTAATGCAGCTATAGACTCGTGAACCAGCCGTTGGGTTTCCTTTTTCTCAATAATATCTGCTATAGAAAATGAAGATTCTGTCGCTTGCGCAGCTTCATCGTAGGGTAATGCAGGATGTTGCTTTCTTCGCAAGATGCGATAACATTGCCGCACCACAATAGCTTTAAACCAGCCCGGGAATGCCTCTACTGCTCGTAATTTATTCAAATGCAAAAAGGCTTCTGTGAAAGCTTCCTGCACAGCATCTTCCGCTAATTGATAGTCACGCAGCTTTTCGAACGCAACTGCATTGGCCATCGGTGTAAAGTGCTTAACAATCTGTTCAAAAGCTTGTCGGTCTCCTTGTTTAGCCTCTTCGATATACTGAAGCATCTGTCCTCCGCTCCCTTCTTCCGTATTATATACAAGTGCCAATGAAGTTCCTAAAGGTTACGGATGGGATTGAAAAGTCAGACGTTATTTATTTTTTCCTATTACATCCTTTGCAACCTCTAGAGCTGAAGAGGCTCGCGGCCAACCTACATAAAAAGAAAGGTGGGTGATGGCCTCCACGATTTCTTCAAGTTGTAAGCCGTTCTCTAAAGCCAAGTGCAGATGATAGGGGAGTTGTTCCGTCATGCCCCCCATCACCAAGGCAGAAATCGTAATCATGCTACGATCCCGAAGTGATAATTGCTCACGTCTCCATAAGTCCCCAAATAACACATTTTCCGAGTAGTCGACGAATGCCGGAGCGAACTCCCCTAACGATTCCCGTACATTTGTGACGATTTTCTGATGCGCCATATTACACCTCCCTAACCGGAGGTTGTAGCATTTGAGCAACACCGTTACCAAACGACCAATCTTCGAATTCCGTATCGACGAGCACAATGAATATATCTTCTTTTCTGATGTTTAGCGTCATCGATAATTCCTCGGCTAGCCTCGCGTAAAAGCTTTTCTTCTGTTCCGTTGATCTTCCGGATTTTAGCGTAACTTGGATATATATCAGTCCGTCGCTTCGTTCAATATTTAAATAATCTTTACTATAAAAAAATTCCCCCGCTTTATGCGCATGAAAAACCTGAAACATATCATCCTCCGGTACATGGAAATGCTGAATTAACGCGCTCATAATCGCTCTGCATATTCCTTCTAGCTGATGAATGTCGTATTGTTGCTCCAGATAACTGACTCTAATGAATGGCATTTTAATTCACTCCTTCTTTGGAATTCTTTTATTGTACTCTCAGTATTTTGATTTATATAATTGAATAAGATAATAATCTTAATCAATTATACCGATAGAGGTGACAATCGATGGATCTAAAAGAACTGATGGCTTTTAAGACCATTCTTCAAGAAGGCACTTTCTCACGCGCTGCCGAGAAGTTGAATTATGCACAGTCTACTATTACCAACCAAATTCAACGACTTGAAAAAGAACTGGGCATACAACTCTTTCACAGAGGCTGGGAAGTAGAACTGACAAGTGCTGGGCAAGTTTTTGCAGGGGAAATCGATAACCTTATTCAACATTGGAACTATGTAACAGAACTCACCAAAGCTTTACAGCATGACGAAATTGGTACACTTCATATCGGAAGCATTGAATCCATGATGGAATCCGTCCTACCGAACGCCTTGCGAAAGTTTCAGGAGCAAAAAACAAAGATGGCATGTAACTTCATTCAGGGTAACACTGATTCCCTCTCACAACTTGTTCTACAAAGTGAACTGGATTTTGCCATCTGCGGTGAGCCGTCCGACCTGTTTTTCTTTTATTTCGAACCGCTCTATCACGAAAAGATCGCTTTTATAGTAGATGAAAATCATCCTTTAAGCGGACGAGACGAGATTTCATTTCGAGAAATTCTTGAATATCCAATTATAGCTGGAGGACGCACTTGCTTATATCACCTTCGGTTAGCTAAGCAATTTTCGAGATTCGAATCAAAGCCCACTTTATCCACCATAAGCCAAATTTCTGCTATTCCTCATTTTGTAAGAAAGAACCCTGGGGTAGGGGTAGTGCTTGATTCGACAGCTTTAATGACAGATATCGTAAAAATAGATGTTGAACTAAGCGAGCCGTTCATTCAAGTGGGTATATTGCAGCGGCGCAACCGAGAATATCTAGCAACATCATCTAAAAAACTAATCCTACAAATCATAAAAGAAGAAATTGAGAGGATTAGTAACGCTAATCCTACGCTCCACATTTGAACCTCAAGCTAGTTCCATATATGATAGCTTTATCATCGTTATCAGGGGAGGATTCATAGCAGTGGCAGTATTAATCAATGAACAAATCAGAGCATCCGAAGTAGTTCTTACAGGACTTAGGGGTGAGAAGCTGGGTATCGTCTCACGGGAAGAGGCGCTGGCCATGGCCAGATCAGCGGGAGCTGATCTGGTATGCACCTCGCTAATGAGCAGCCCACCGCCCTGCAGCCTAACTGCAAAGGGCAAAGCAAAAGCGGCCGCGCAGAAAGAAGCAGCCTCAGCACGCAAGGCCAGTGGGGGCTCAGCTGCAAAGGGCGGCAGCAAGGAGAAGGTCAAAGAGCTCCGCTTCACTGCTCATATTGAAGAGCATGACTACGATACGAAGCTCCGTCAGGCCGAGAAGCATCTACGCTCCGGCAAGCCGGTGCAATTAGTTGTCAAAGCTTCCGGTGCGAAGGAAGCTGCTGCCGCAAAGACGGTACTAGAACGCCTCGTAGCTGACCTCAAGGAAGTCGGAGTCAAAGATACTGGCATCCAGACAGGCGGCAAAGGTTCACAGGTGAAATTAAATCCACGGTGAAGAGTGGAATTTCAGATAATTTAGGCTCAAAACCCAAATTAGTGGACCATTTCATGAAAAAGCTGCTGCTATCTGCAAATGTAGCTTTATTGCGAGCAGAATTCAGAATTGCGTTCGGACACCACAGCCCTTATTCGTAACTATTTCGCTGTTCTGGGATGCTAACGGACTTCAAAGACTTTATATCACTAAAATAGCACGATATCCCCTCCATTTATGGCAAATAATGAAGCTAGAATAAAAAGTGGACACTAGTTAACAGACTGGCGATAATGAGTCCACGGAGGTGTGTTCACATGGGAGAACATCGACAACGGTATAACGAAGAATTTAAAAAACAGACAGTGCAGTTCATTCAAGAGCAAACAAAGACAGTGGGCGACTTGGCGGAAGAGCTCAACATCCCAAAAAGTACCCTGCATCAATGGATGAGCCAGTATCGAGAACTAAAGAATGAACCGGCGGCTAGCATGGATCGAGTACGGGAACTCGAGGCACAGTTGAAAGAAATGAGCCGTCAACTTCAAGAAAAAGATAACAAGATTGCCGATGTGGAAGAGGAATTAGCGATCGTAAAAAAAGCAGTGCACATCTTCAGCAAACCAAGGAACTGAGATTCCAGTTTATTGAAAAACATCGCTCCGAGTTTCTCTTGGAGAAGATGTGCATGACCCTACATGTGTCACGGAGCGGGTACTACAAGTGGCGGACAGAAAAAACCAGTACGCATATGCTTCGTAAGGCTGCGATAATGAAGCGAATTCAGTATCATTTTGCAGACCATCAAAAGCGGTATGGGAGTCCGAAGATCACCCGCCTGTTACATCAAGAAGGTTATACCGTTACCGAACGCACGGTGAGTGTGTACATGCGACATATGAAGCTTCGCTCCATTGTCTCCAAAACGTATCGCGTACAGACCACCGACTCCAATCATGACCATCCGATTGCCCCGAATACGCTGAACCAGCAATTTAAAATACTCAAACCCAATTCAGTATGGGTTACCGACATTACTTACATTCCTTGCCGGGGAGGGCGCTTGTACCTGGCAAGTGTGATGGACCTTTGCACGCGCGAAATCGTGGGGTGGCGCTTGGAGAACCATATGGAAACTAGCTTGATTTTGGGCGCTTTACAAGATGCTTACGAAGCTAAACAACCGGAAAAGGGTCTATTACATCACTCCGATAGAGGTTCTCAATATACTTCTCATGAATACACGAAGCAGTTGAAAGCGTATGGCATGGAGTCCAGCATGAGCCGCAGAGGTAACTGTTATGATAACGCCTGTATCGAGTCGTGGCACAGCATTTTGAAAAAGGAGCTCATTTATTGTAATCCGCGATTCAAAACTAAGGAGCAAGCCTACCAGACACTTTTTCAATATATTGAGTTTTACTATAACCGCAAGCGAATGCATGGCGCGCTGGGGTATCTTTCTCCAGTTCGTTTTGCTGAGCAATTGACTAGAATGTCTGTTGCGTGACTGTCCACTTTCTTGACAGAGGTCCACTCGAGTCCGCAACTTCCTCCAAAAGGCTTAAAATGTACAAATAGCTGCATCTAAGTCCGTTAGCACAATAGCAAGTGGAAATCAGGAACTGGGCAAGGGGCATGATTCTTATATGCAAGCAAAAGCGCCTTCGGTGCCCCTAAAGGACGGTAAGCGTTTATGCGAGAAATAGAAGGATAATGTCTCGTGCCAAACTTATACTTTCTTGTATTATTAAAAAAGGCCATCCTCTGCGGGATGGCCTTTCAC
Source organism: Paenibacillus sp. FSL E2-0190 (assembly GCF_037992965.1). Taxonomy (NCBI): domain Bacteria; kingdom Bacillati; phylum Bacillota; class Bacilli; order Caryophanales; family Paenibacillaceae; genus Paenibacillus; species Paenibacillus sp. FSL E2-0190. The sequence continues at coordinate 449,152 of NZ_CP150306.1, read as the reverse complement.
TTCATAGACAATGTTCTTGCTCGCTCTTAATCAGTCACCTTAAACATGATTACCCATTAATCCCCTTGGGCGATAGTTCATACCCCCAGCATAGAGGTGGGAGACATCTCCCAATCCAATACATCTGGGAACTGCATAGTGCTCGCTGCGCTCTTCAAACAAGATCGTCGTTACCGAGCTTGGAGCAAGCCAAAATACGGACCAAGCCAAGGCTAAAGGAATCTGCAATAAATGGGCTAGCCATGCAAGGCCAAAGCCACCGTGACACACAACTCCAATCTTCTTGGTAGAAGGCTCGAGGATACGATATAGGCCATCTTCTCTTTTATAGTGGTGGCTAAGCAAGAATTGATCTGAAGCCGCTTGTAGTTCGCTAAACCGCAATCTGTATTCCTCTTGTTTTAACCAATGATCTGTTTGATCAGACCATTCTCTTTTTCCACTCGATAGTTCACTAATATGTTCTCCCGGACTATCCCATATAGGCGCCATTTGTCCATCCAACATAATCCCTGTCCAATCCAATTCACAAGTCCAAGGTTCTGTCTGAATTACAAGTCCCGTCTCTTTGGCCACATAACTTGCTGTTGTCTGTGCTCTACCCAATGGTGAAGCATATAATTCATCCAGTCCGATAGATGCCATGCGTTTTCCCAATGCCGCTGCTTCCTGATGCCCGAATTCCGTTAGATCATCTATGGAATAGTCCGGATCACCATGACGAATCAGAAATATTTGCATAACAATGCCCTCCTCCCCTCAAATCCAGCCTTTTTCTTCCGCCAGCCGTACCGCCTCAATCCGGCTTTTCACTTCCAGCTTATTGAGTATTTCAGAGATGTAATTGCGGACAGTGCCATAAGACAGATGCAGCGAAAAGGCTATCTCGCTCGCGGTTTGCCCTTCTCCAGCCAGTTTTAAAATCTCGCGCTCCCGTGCTGTTAATGGATTCTCCTCCCGCAGACTGCCGAAGACTAACTCAGGAGATACCTCCCGATGTCCAGCCATGACACGACGAATAGATTCAGCTAGCTTATCTACAGGCTCGTCCTTCAACAAATACCCTTGAATACCAGCCTTTACTCCACGCTCAAAATACCCTGGACGGGCAAAGGTGGTCAAAATAATAATTCGGGTCGGACAACCCTTACTCCGCAATATTTCTGCAACCTCCAGCCCGCTCTTGAACGGCATTTCAATGTCCATGAGACAGACATCCGGCTGAAGCTTGTCGATTAAAGCTAACGCCTCCGCCCCATCACAAGCTTCTCCGACTACTTCGATATCGTCTTCAAGATCCAGCAAAGAAGCCATCGCTCCCCGAAGCAGACGTTGGTCCTCCGCTATAACAATGCTTATCATGCAGTCTCACCCCCTTGTGCATCTTTTACGATTAGCGGGATGGTAACGATCAGCGTAGCTCCCTGACCCTCAGCTGAGCTTAGCGACAGGGAGCCATCAATCAGGGATAGACGCTCTGCCATTCCCTTCATGCCATTTCCATCGCTAAGCCCACCATTCCCTCTCTCCCCATGCTGTAGACCAATGCCGTTATCCTTAACGGTAATTCGCACTTCTCCAGCCAGCTTTGCCACTCCTATGAAGCATTTGTCCGCTCTACTATGCTTTACGATATTAGTCACTGCTTCTTTGATACAGAGGCTAAGGATATTTTGCGTCAGGTCGGATACCCCCTCCAGAGAGATATCCCCTTCCACTTCTAAGGCGATCTCTGCCGTTCGCAGCATCTCTCCAGCTTCAGCCAGTTCCTCTGCTACTGAGATCGCTCGCATTTCCGACACTAGCTCACGCACTTGACGGAGCGCAGCCCGTGAAGTGCGCTGAATTTCTCGTGCTTCCTCTTGAGCTCGCTCCGTATTTTTCGTCACCAGCTTCTCTACGAGTTGGCTCTTTAACGTAATCAAGGACAAGGTATGGCCAAGGGTATCATGCAGGTCACGGGCGATTCGCATTCGTTCCTCACGCTTCACCAGCTCTTTAATTACCTCATTCGCTTGATCCAGCTCTTTCTCCAGCTTCTGATTCCGATTCATGGACCTCACTCCGAACGGACTAATCAACATAATAATAATAAACGGAGCTAAAAATATCACACTTCCCCACTCCATCCCACGACCCACTAAGACCAGCACCGAAAGGATCATGATCACAAAAGAAGTAAATGCAATTTTGAAACCTTTATTCTCCGTATAATATGCGATAAAATTTGCGGTGAAAAAGCCCATGTACAGATTATAGGGGGTATAGAACACACTAAGCACCACGATGATCAACATTTGAATAATTAACCAAACATTAAACACTCCACCCCGCACCCAATACAGCTGGCGATAGCTGAGGGCAAATACCACTATCATAATCCCGCCCAGAATGAGCTTCATTCCAGTCTCCCCGCGCAAATTCAGGATGGGCATAACCAGATAAACAGCCCATACAAAAGGGAAAAATCCCTGTTTTTGTGGAAATAACCGGAACTTCGCACGCTCAGCCATTCATTCACACCGCTTCCTGTTTTTTTCGAATATAGACCGATAGTAACATAAAAACTACCAAATATCCGAGCAAAATCAAGACATTACTCCACGTCGGAGCTGATCCACGAACGATCTCCCAGGCTCCATTCCCATAGTTATAAGAAGGCAACCAATGACCAATCCGCTGCATTAATCGTGGCAGAATCTCAATCGGCATCCACATGCCCCCTGCTACAGCAAGAGCCATATAAATCACGTTGCTGACTCCACTGGCTGTATCCACCCGTTTCATAGCACCTACAAGCGTACCAATCGCTAAAAATGGTAGAGAACCGATCAGGATCCACAGCCCGCTAAGCACCCATTGACCTGCGGATAAAGAGACGCCATTGATTAAATAGCCTGCGATAAAAATACAAATGACCGAAAACAGATGCATCATCGTCTGTCCGAACATTTTTCCGAAAAAATAGATCGATCCCGGCAGCGGTGTAATCCGAATAAAGGTGGTCCAGCCTTGTGTTCGTTCTTGCACCAACCGGATGCCAAGCGTCATAATGGCTGAGCCCATTACACTGAAGGTCGCCATAGACATTAAATAATGAGCACGCCACGTTAGGTCATCGCTACCTGTATTGACCACCCGGGTGAAGATGAAATAGAACATGATGGGCATGAGCAAAGACCAGAACACATAATACGGATTACGGATGATCCGTAGCATTTCCGCTTTACACTGTACAGTAATTAGTCTCATGGTTAGACAGCCTCCTCTTGGTTCATGGTCAATTGTTCAAAAGCCTCATCCAAACGTCCCTGATCAATTCGAACATCTTTCACAGGAAGTCCAGCCACAAAAATCGCTTTAAGCGCCTCATCTGTATCCTCTGTGGTCACGTGAATGCGGCCATCTTTTTCATAACAGTCCTCTATAGCAGCTAGGTCTAGCAGGTTTCTGCGCAATTGCGAGCGATCACCCACAGGCAGGAAGGACACGGAACGCTTCACAATCCGCGATTTAATCTCATCTGGACTTCCGTCCGCAACTAAGTGTCCTTTACTGAATAATAGAATACGATCCGCGATATCTTCTGCTTCCTGCAAATAATGGGTCGTGAACACAATCGTTTTTCCTTGCTCCGCAAGTCCACGAACCGTTTCCCAGAACCGCCGCCGGGAAGTAATATCAAGTCCGACTGTAGGTTCATCGAAAAAGATCAGCTCCGGATTACCCGCGAGGGCTAGCGCAAAGCCCAAACTACGCTTTTGACCGCCCGAGAGCTTCTCGGCGTATCTATTCAAATCGGCTGGCGCAAGTCCAGTAGCCTTAATTAGAAACTCCATATCCATAGGCTTTGGATAATAGCTGCGGATCAGATCAATGATCTCCCGCACCTTTAGCCGATCCATTACACTTACCTCCTGCAGCATCGCTCCAGTCTTTTCACGTACTGCTTTATCCTTCGGATGATGACCGAACAACTCCACTGTACCCTCGGTAGGCTCTATTAGCCCCAGCAGCATGCCTAATGCCGTTGTTTTCCCCGCTCCGTTCGGTCCCAGAATAGCTGTAATCGAACCTTTAGCAATGTTAAAGCTGATATTATCTACGGCCTTTTTATCCTTATATATTTTGCTGACCCCGTGCATTTCTATAATATTATCCATAACGTAATCCCTCCGCTTCCGAATGCGTTTGATCTATTTCAATCATATGGAAAAAGAAGACATGACATTAGTATGGACTGTCATTTCTTTAAGATGACAACTGTCACCTTCCTGGCTTCGAATAAAAAAAAGAGGCTGCCCTATCAGTAGAATAAACTACTAATAAGGCAGCCTCTTTAGGTGAAGAAAGTTTAGTTACCTCCGGAGGAATCCTTTTTCCAGCAGAAACTCCTTCATATGCAGCCGTGCTGGCTGTGACAATCGCTCCGCCATAATGGCCGACCAAGGGGTGTCTTTGGCGCCGTGGGTCCGCTCACGCATATAGTCTGAGGAGACTTTATCGTAAGTTTTGACCTGCTCCACAGTGGTTTCCGCATTGTATCGATTACGATGCAGAACAGCCTCTAGTGGAAGCCGCGGACGCAGGCCCGAAGCTCCGTCAGGATAACCTACACACATCCCGAATATCGGATAGACCAATTCAGGCAGTCCCAGCAATTCCGATACCTCCGCGATCCGGTTACGGATTCCACCGATATATACAATTCCAAGTCCTAGTGATTCCGCAGCCACTGCAGCATTCTGTGCAGCAAGCGCAACATCAACGGTAGCTACAATCAGGTTCTCAGCAGAATCTTCATAAGAAGTCTCTCCCTGCAAATGAGGTTTCGTCACCTCGCGCAGCCGATACAGATCAGCGCACCAGACCAAAAACACTGGGCATTGTTCTATATAAGCCTGATTGCCCGCTAGTCCCGCAAGCTCCGTCTTTAGTGCCGGGTCAGTAACTGCAATAACACTATAAGCCTGAACATTGCTTGAGGTTGAAGCCATCTGAGCTGCTCCAATAATAGCGCTAAGCTGATCTTCACTTACTGGCTTATCCTGAAACTTGCGGACAGATGCATGTTTCATTAACAGAGAAATTGTATCGTTATTTACTTGCACTGTGGCCACTCCCTAAATAGTGATAGTGATATTACAGCTTTACCCGCTGTAGCCGAAGTGCATTCAAGACAACAGACACGGAGCTAAATGCCATCGCAGCTCCTGCCAGCCATGGGGCTAGAAACCCAAGTGCAGCAATCGGTATTCCTATTGTATTGTAAGCAAGCGCCCAGAACAAATTTTGTTTAATATTTCTCATCGTTTTGCGGCTCATCATGATCGCATCAGGAATACTCTTCAGATCCCCGCGCATCAGTGTAATATCAGCTGCTTCCATAGCTATATCCGTTCCTGTCCCAATCGCCATACCCGTATCGGCAGTAGCCAGTGCCGGAGCATCGTTGATCCCATCCCCAACCATGGCAACCTTAGTCCCATTCTGTTGGAGCTTGCGAACCTCTTCGGCTTTGCCCTCTGGCAGAACCTCTGCTAACACTTTTTCGATCCCTGCCTGCTTCGCAATAGCCTCAGCTGTAATTTTATTGTCACCAGTGATCATTACGACTTCAATACCCATATCATGGAGCGCGGCTACAGCCGCTTTTGAGGTCGGTTTAATCGTATCAGCAACGGCCACAATCCCAGCGATTTCACTCTCTACCGCTACTAGCATAGCTGTCTTTCCCGACTCCTCCAGCTTCTTCATAATTGGAGTCCATTCTGTGATATCAAGCTGATGATCTTCCATCATCCGCCGCGTGCCTACCATAACCTGCTGATCGGAGACAACGGCCATAATTCCACGTCCGGGCACATTATCAAACTGCTCAGCAGTAGGCAAAGCCAAGCCTCTATCAGCAGCGCCAGCAACAATAGCTTCCGCAAGTGGATGCTCAGATAGCTTTTCAGCAGCTGCAGTTAAAGCTAACAAACGGTTTTCCGCGTTTTCTTTTCCATAAGCTGCAATTCCAGTAGTAGTCACAACATCGGTAAGCACGGGTTTACCATTCGTCACTGTACCTGTTTTATCTAGCACAACGGTCTGAATCCCTTGCGCTCCCTCTAAATGCTCCCCGCCCTTGAAGAGGATTCCAAGCTCTGCTGCCCGGCCCGATCCTGCCATAATGGAGGTTGGCGTTGCCAGACCTAGCGCACATGGACAAGCGATTACGAGCACTGCAATGGCTTTTTCGAGGGCATCAGCGAACTGGCCAGGGGCTGCCCAGAAATACCAGATCAGAAAAGTTATTACGGCAATACCCACAACAATCGGCACAAAAATTCCTGAGATTACATCGGCAATCCGCTGAATCGGAGCTTTGGAGCCTTGAGCTTCCTCCACTACTCGGATAATTTGAGCCAGCGCAGTGTCGCGACCCACTTTATTGGCTTTGATTCTCAAGATACCATTCTTATTCATAGTGGCACCGATCACGGTATCCCCTGCTTTTTTCTCCACAGGAATACTCTCTCCGGTCAACATAGACTCATCCACAGAAGAAGATCCCTCGACTACCTCACCATCCACAGGTACCTTTGTTCCGGGTTTCACCAGTACAATATCGCCAGGAATGACTTCATCTGTCGGGATATTCATTTCTTGCCCATCCCGAATTACGAGGGCGGTTTTTGCCTGAAGCCCCATTAAGCTTTTGATTGCGTCAGAGGAACGGCCTTTCGCCAGCGCCTCAAACCATTTACCGACAAGGATAAGTGTAATGAGTACAGCACTCGTCTCATAATACATTTCTACAGTATGATTCATTCCCTTCATGCTTAAGGAATCAATAGTCAGATAAAGACTGTAGAAATAAGCTGCCGACGTCCCTAATACGACTAACACATCCATATTGGCACTCCGGTTACGAAGGGCTTTATAAGCACCGACGTAGAACTGCCAACCGATGATAAATTGCACAGGGGTAGCCAGCACAAGCTGGAACCAAGGATTCATAAATATATCCGGTGTTGGAATCCAGCCGGTGAAGGAGAAATGACCCGCCATCGCCCATAACAATGGGAACGAAAGAATTGCAGAAATGATCCATTTCCACTTTTTATGCTGAATTTCTTTTCCACGACGATCCACATGATCCTTGCGGTCTTCTTTAAGAGAAGCTTTATAGCCGATACTGCTTACCTTCTCCATGATCTCCCTTGGACTGATATTACCGGGTGTATATTCTACATGTGCTGTTTCCAGCGCCAAATTCACATTAACTGCTGCTATGCCCGGTGTACGGCTCAACACTTTTTCAATCCGTGAGGAACAAGCAGCACAGGTCATCCCCGATATATCAAAATCCGCAGATTCTTTAATAGTGTCATAACCAAGAGAACGGATTTTATCTTCAATTTGTGGCAACCCTGATACTGTCGGATCAAATCCAACAGTAGCCTGTTCCAAGGCTAGATTCACATTCGCACGAGATACGCCGTCCATCCGGGACAACCCCTTCTCAATTCGGGTTGCACAAGCGGAACAGGTCATACCTGTAATCTGTACAGTTGCCTGCTGTTCGGTTGGTGAAGCTGTTGTTTTGGTTTTATCCATGATTTCCACGCCTCCACATACCCCTATAGGGTATGATAATTTCTAAAAGAAAAGGCATTGGAGCTTTGGGTAGCTTCCCCATATCACTCCAAGCCTTATTACTGTGCTTCAAATTAAACTACGTCATACCCTTGATCTACAATTGCTTCTTTAATCGCACCAAGGCTTACTTTGTTCTCATCATACTCGACAGAAACTTTCTTAGCAGCAAGATCAACTTTAGCTGTGGCTCCAAGATTGCCTACGGCTTTCTCTACGGAGTTAACACAGTGACCACAAGACATTCCTTCAACGTTTAATGTAGCGTTTGACATTAATATAACCTCCAATAAATGTTGTGAAGCTATGCTCTAGAAGCATTAGCTTATTATTTCATTAATTTGTTAACCGTAATTAGGAGCTCGTCGATAACCTCATGTTCGCCAGCTTCGATTCGCTCAACAATGCAACTTTTCATATGTCCTTCTAACAGCATCTTACCGACACCATTTAACGCCGCCTGTACCGCTGCGAGCTGGTTGAGTACATCATCACAATAGGTATCCCGCTCAATCATACCCTTTACCCCGCGGATCTGGCCTTCAATCCGGTTGAGGCGCGTATTCAAGTTATTCTTGAATTCTGCCGAATGATGACTTTTTCGTTCTCCTGATGATGAAGAATGACAATTTATGTCGCAGGATTCTGCAGCTTGCTCTTTCTTGGCAGTAGACATAAGAATCAGCCTCCTTGGTTATAATATAATATACCCCCGTAGGGTATGTCAAGAGGCATTCCTAATTCATCCACAGATGATCTCCACGGATAGTTTGTCCCTATATTACCGCCGTATTCTTCTACGGTTGGCTATACATCTCTATTTTTTTAAAAAAACTATTGCCTCCCTATTCAAATTTGAATATAATAAATTTTGCTTCTAATTATGAACATTTTTCGAACAGAACTATCACTATCACTATTAAGAAAAAGGAGCTGCGAAGCATGCATACTAAAGAAAGTAATCTTAAACTCGTAGTGGTTGGCCTGCTGCTTGGGATTCTTATGTCCGCAATGGACAATACCATTGTAGCTTCAGCTATGGGAACGATAGTCTCAGATCTTGGCGGTCTGGATAAAATCGTATGGGTAACCTCCGCTTACATGGTAATGGTAATGGCCGGAACCCCTATCTTCGGCAAGCTCTCTGATATGTATGGACGTAAACGTTTCTTCATTTTCGGATTGATTGTATTCCTGATTGGCTCGGCTCTGTGCGGTACTGCCACCAGTATCACACAGCTCAGTATTTACCGTGCCATTCAAGGGATCGGCGGCGGTGCACTAATGCCAATCGCCTTCACCATCGTTTTCGACATTTACCCGCCTGAAAAAAGAGGGAAATTGACCGGTCTCTTTGGAGCCGTCTTCGGAATCTCCAGTGTACTTGGACCTTTACTCGGTGCCTATATTACCGACTATGTTGGTTGGCAGTGGGTATTCTACATTAACCTGCCGCTAGGAATTATTGCACTGTTCCTGATTGCAACTTCTTATAAGGAGTCGATCTCCCACGCTAAACAGCGCATTGACTGGGGCGGAGCCTTCACTCTGGTTGGTGCGATTATCTGCCTAATGTTCGCTCTGGAACTTAGTGGTAATCAATATGCTTGGGATTCCAGTGCCATCCTTGGCTTATTCGTAGGTTTTGCTGTTCTCTTGCTGGCGTTTATCCTTATTGAGAGAGTAGCTGCTGAACCTGTGATCTCGTTCGCTATGTTCCGCAAACGGTTGTTTGCAACAAGCAGCGTGACCAGCCTATTTTATGGCTCTGCTTTTATCGTAGCTACTATTTACATTCCTATCTTTGTGCAGGGTGTATTTGGCGGCTCAGCTACGAACTCAGGGCTGATCCTTATGCCGATGATGATCGGTACGGTCGTTGGCAGTCAGACCGGGGGGCTGCTTACAACAAAAACCAGCTTCCGCAACATTATGATCCTATCCGCAGTCTGCTTTGTCGCAGGGGTCTACAGCCTAAGCACTTTATCACCAGATACCTCCCGCCTCATGCTTAATGTATTTATGGCTCTGACTGGGTTCGGCGTAGGCTTTTCCTTCTCCGTGCTGAGCATGGCAGCTATCCATAATTTCGATATGCGCCAACGGGGGTCGGCAACATCAACCAGTACCTTCATGCGCTCCCTTGGAATGACGCTGGGAATTACGATCTTCGGGATTATTCAGCGGAATAGCTTTACTAACAGTCTAAGCGATGCTTTTGGCGGTAGTGAACAGTCAGCAGCTTTCGGAGATCCACGCGCTGCGTTAACACCTGAAGCAAGAGCAAAGATCCCTGCTGAAATATTAGAAAAAATATCAAGTGCGTTATCCACCTCTATTGCACAAACCTTTATGTGGGCTTTGATTCCTGCAGTGCTCGGTCTAGTCTTTGTACTGCTCATGCCAAAAGACCGTCTTACCATTCCTACTAAAGCTGTTCAGGCGTCAGAGGGCAAAAGGTAACCATTATGTCCATGAAATTAGCCATTTTAGGTTTACTGCTGGAGCGGAACATGCATCCCTATGAAATCACATTAGTGATGAAGGAACGTTCCATGGACCGGATCACCAAGCTGCAGATGGGATCACTCTATTATGCTGTGGATAAGCTTGCACAAGATGGTTATATAGAAGCTTTAGAGGTCATCCGCAGCAGTGATCGGCCGGACAAAACAATCTATGCCATAACGGAGCAAGGTAAAGCTTTATTCGAACAGCTTATCCTGCAACAGATTAAGAAAAACGAACCCTTCTATCATCCGATGTATATGGCCCTGGCTATGTCCCGTCATATCGATCAGAGCAAGGTTGAGAAGCTGCTCGAGGAACGCCTCCGGGAAACAGAACATCAGGTTAATCTGGCTTATCAGGTATACGAGGAGCATATCTCCATCGTGCCTCGTTCTGCCCTGCATCTAATGTACGGTACATATGAGCACACCCTGACTGAGCTGAAATGGCTGCAGCGCCTATACGATGATGTTGTAGCGCGCAAGCTAAAAGACATAGGGACACCGTTGAATTTAGAGGCCTAATGGCCTCTTTTTTCTGTTTAAGGGAGTCAAAATACGTTTATTAACGAGCACAATAGCCATTAAATCTCAAAGAAAGGCGAGGCGGTAAAAATGACTCAAGAAAAACATCAGCTGAATAGTGACAAACGGGATCACCCGGAACAATATCCAACAGAAAAAGAAAGTCTATTCGATCTTCATGAAAGTGAGCAGAATGTAGACCCGATTCCGATGGAAGATTTGACGCTGGAAAAGCAAGAAGAAAAGAATAAAGAAGAGACCAAACACCGCTCTTCCAGCGACAAAAAATACCATACGGGCTTCTGAGAGTGTACAATATCTACAAGTACGCAATCATAATTTCCAAGGAGGAATCACATTGTTGAAAGCGTTACCTTTAAACAAGCGCGGGATTCCCGCAAGCCGCATTGCTTTAGGCTGCATGGGGCTAGGCGGTGACTGGGACCATGAGCCGATTACTGCGGAGAATGTTAAACAGGGACATGAAGCGGTTGATGCCGCCCTTTCCATCGGCATCAACATGTTTGATCATGCAGATATCTATACTCGTGGGAAGGCGGAGAAAGTATTCGGTGAGATTTTTAAGGATCGTCCAAGACTACGTGAAGAAATCATAATTCAATCTAAATGTGGAATTAAGCTAATGGAGCCTGGAGACAGCACTAATACGTTTGATTTCTCTGGCCAACATATTCTGAACAGTGTAGATGGAATATTGTCACGACTTGGGACCGAATACATTGATATTCTTCTACTGCATAGACCTGATCCCTTAATGGATCCCGAGGAAGTAGCCTCCGCATTACATCAACTGAAGGCCGCTGGTAAGGTTCGTCATTTCGGGGTTTCCAATATGAGCGCCGCTCAGATCAAGCTGCTGCAGACTTATTGCGATGAACCTTTTATCGTAAACCAGCTGCATATGAGCTTGGCTAAGATCAGCTGGGTGGATGCTGGAATCAGTGTAAATCGTGAACCCTGGAAGGATATTATCTTCCCTGAGGGAACCCTTGAACATTGTCGAATGGAGAACATTCAGCTTCAAGCTTGGGGGCCACTCGCCCAAGGTCTATTTAGCGGGCGTTCATTAGAGGATCAACCGGAGAATATCGTCCAAACAGCAGCTATGGTCCAACAGCTCGCAGATGAAAAAGGAACAACACCCGAAGCCATTGTACTGGCTTGGCTAATGACACATCCAGCTGCCGTTCAGCCTGTTATTGGAACTGTGAATCCGAAGCGTATTACTGCCTGTGCCGATGCGGACAAGCTGGAGCTGAGCCGTAAAGAATGGTATGACCTGTATGTTAGTTCACGCGGTTCAAAACTTCCGTAACATATACATTTATATTCTCAACTTCATTACTCCGCTTATGCCCGGCTCGCGTTACTACTGCGAGCCGGGTATTTTTTTGCGAATCACCCTAACTTATCGTTCTTTATTGAGAATATATTTAGTAATCGAGCGATATATGGAGTTATTTAGAGATAAATTATCATTTTCGTTCTTTATAGAGTACAAATGCGCGTTATTGGCAGTTTTCTTTTTGATTTATTCCATGTATGATTCATTACAGAAGTTGTTCTTAATAAAGAACGATAATAACGAACCAAAGAAACAGACATTGAGGGGAGGTATTCCTCTGAGACCCAGATCAGCAAGGAGAAGACCTAGAAGAAACAGGAAAATCGGATTACGTATACTGCAATCAGGAATGGCTGTCTCCGTCTTATTTCTATATACCTCGCAGCAAGTTGGTGGTACCTATGGAGGCTTTGGAGCCGCTACGCAAACCACTAGCACGATTAGCTTTTGCGAAGTATTTCCGAATTCGATCAAGGCACTGCTTACAGAGTTCAAAGAGCATGTTAATCGAGCGCTCACTTTAAAAGAATCACTACAGCCCTTTTCCTCATCAGCTAACTACTCGGACGTTTCGGGAATAGAAGGGATGTCGCTGGAAGAGCTTGATGTCGCTGCAGAAGAGATTTCTTCGCAAATAGCGGCGCTTCAATCCCAAATAGATAGCGTTAACGAGCAACTGGCGGCTAACAGCCAAATTTGGAATCAAATCCACAATGAGCTAAGTGCAGCAGCAGCCTTACTCTTCCAGATAGGAGGATATATGACTTCTCTAGATTCCAACTGTCTAGAAATCAAGGACGAGCAATTTTTCAGAGATTTACAAAGCAGCCTGAATCAAAGCGGTGTGATCTCGGAATCCTTGAATGCTTCCTTAAATGGAGTTATTAGTTACCTAACCTCCATACACGATGTCGGTCTTCCATTCGCTTCGGTAGTTACCAGTGATGTTTATGGACAACTTGAATTACGCGAAGGAGAGTTCCCACAGCCACTGCCATTCCTGATTACCTTCACTCAACCAGACGGCGTGATCTCTAGCGACCTCACCTCATCTTATGAAGCTCTAAATACCGAATTGACTAACCATAAAGAATCGGCAACCTCAGGTATCACTACCCTTCAAGATAAACTCCAATTGATCAGTCAGACTCGCGAGCAAAAACTAGAAGAGCTTGAAAAAGCTCGGCTAGAAGAAGAGCTTGAAAAAGCTCGGCTAGAAGAAGAGCAAGCAAAGAAAGAAGAAGAAGCGAAAAAAGAAGAAGAACGTTTGGCTGAGGAGAAAAAGCAACAAGAAGCCGAGGATAAAGCAAAAGCTGAGGCAACCCCTCCAACATCAGGCGAAACTGCTCCGGAAGCCCCAAATAAAGAACAACCTGAAGCCCCAGCCACTGATCCGGTAAAGCCGGAAATTGACGAAGAGCTCACAATTCCAAAAGATGTCCCTCAGCAAGAGGCTCCACAAGAGACGCCAAAGGCGGAAGACAGTACGACTACCCCGCCGGTAGCAACCCAAGCTCCTTCGGACCCTCAACCTGAGAAAGGTGGAGAATAAGATGCGAATTAAAAAAATTATCAATAATACCCTATCGAGCTTAATGCTTGTGATCTTTATTCTGCTGGTGGCAGCCGTAGTGTTATCCAAGGCCTCCGGCGGTGAACCTGCTTTCTTCGGATATGAGATCAAAACCGTACTCTCAGGATCGATGGAACCAGGAATTCAGACAGGCTCAATTGTCGCATTAAAACCCGGAGGGGATATGAATCGTTTCAAACCAGGCGATGTCATCACCTTTAGGAATGAAGATAATCTGCTCATTACTCACCGGATTGTAGAAGCGACCGTCAATAACGCTACTGGTGAAGCTGTTTATCGCACTAAAGGCGATAACAACGACGCGCCCGACATGAACCCTACCAGTTCTGTGAATGTTGTAGCTCAGTATACCGGGGTCACTGTACCCTATGTCGGTTACGCTATGAATTTCGCGGTTTCCAAAGCTGGAAGTGTAGTCCTCATGATCGTGCCTGGCTTGATGCTTCTGCTCTATGCTCTGTATACCTCTTGGAAGGCTGTAGCTGCATTAGAAAAGAAAAATGCTGCCCTACTGCCAGCCTCACCGCCCCCAACAGAAACACAGCCCTAAGTTGATTGTCCACTTCCGCTTACGAACCGGAAGATACAATATATAAATTTTATAAAAAATTCAAACACAAATTTGAGGAGGAATTTTATTATGGGTATCAAGAAAACATTGGGTCTTGGCGTAGCATCTGCAGCACTGGGTTTATCATTAATCGGCGGAGGAACCTTCGCATACTTTAGCGACACTGCGCAAAGCACAGCTACATTCGCAGCGGGCACGCTCGATCTGAACTCCGACCCTTCTGTCATCGTTAATATTCCTAACCTGAAACCAGGTGATACGGTAACTAAATCCTTCAAATTGAAAAACGATGGTTCGCTCGATATCGGATCTATTATTCTGAATACATCGACTCAAATCACGGATGCTAAAGGAGATAACTACCTGGATTTAGCCGAGTTCATTAAAGTTAAATTCCTTAGAAATAATGATAAAGGAGTACCTATCGTCTCTCCTGAAAATGTAGTTTATGAGACTACACTTGCTGCTTTAAAAAGTCAGCATCCGGATCTCGTAAAAAATACAGGTTGGGATCAACTCTTTACCGAAGCATCCGGTATTAAAGCCGGTACCAACGACAGCTTCTCCGTCCAATTCGAATTTGTGGAAAATAACCAAGATCAAAATATTTTCCAAGGCGATAGCTTAACACTGACTTGGGATTTCGTAGCTAAACAAGGTGCGAAAAAAGACTACTAAGATCAATAAAGTAATTTAATAAAATACTCGAAGAGCAGCAGATCCTGAATCCGGCCACGGATAAGCAGATTGCTGCTCTTCTCTTTACAATAAACTTTGTCCGATTTATTGATATTTGCTATACTAATAACAAAAATTACGGAGGGGCGTCAGCATAGTGCCACAGAATATGGGCCAACGTATCCAGCAGCTCCGCCTAGACAAGGGTTTCTCCCTATCTGAGCTTGCGGACAGAGCAGATGTGGCTAAGTCGTATCTTAGCAACGTGGAGAGAAACATCCAATCCAATCCATCCATCCAGTTTATCGAAAAAATCGCTGACGCGCTTCAGGTATCCATTCATGCCCTACTCTATGGAGAACCCAATGATGCAGAGGAATCACATTTAGATTCGGAATGGTTCCGATTGGTGCAGGAAGCTATGGACTCAGGCATTAGCAAACGCGAATTCAAAGAATTTCTGGACTATCAGAAATGGAAGCTCGATCAAAAGGATTAATACTTCCTACTAATCTGGTACGATCCTCTCTTCTACTAAATCATATCGAAAAAGGACACAGCGAAGAACCGCTGTGCCCTTTTTCGATATGTAACCCCTCTAATGTATTACTGCACGATCTGCACAGTTTTCTCATGAAAGAACTGGCGGATTTCATCTGCCTTAATGCCAGCCTTCTTAGCTGCTAATAATAAATGTACCCACTCTTGATCCAGATCAATAAACTGCTGTTCTCTGTTGCTACCCTGGTTGGACTTTTCCAAAAAATCTCCCCCTAAGATTTTACGTCCCCAGGCAATCCGGCTGTCATAGTATCTCTACCTTAGACCCGCGACTTTGTGCCCCTGCCTTTCGGCAAGTTTACCTTTTACTGGACCCTTTTCACGAAAGGATCTGCTTAAAAAACTATAAAATTACTATCTGCAATAACATTATACAAAAAGAAAGCGGAAAAGTGTGTCGATTCCTGGTTACTTTCTATTTTAAAAACGAAAAATAAAAGATTTTTTTTCAAAGATCTTGTCCGATTATCACGATACTCGTCCGTTACATAAAATAAATTGTACTAGCAAAATAAATATTTACTGACCTAATAGTTAAAAATAAGGATAATAGAATCATTTTAATAGGCCTTTAGAATGGGTAATGAGAAGAAACACCCTTCTTTTCATTAGAACAAGCTAACCCATACCATTTTGCGAACGTATTGGACGAAAGAATGAATTGATTACAGTGGCCGAAAGTAGCACAATAAGATGAGAAATGAAACCGCAATCATCACAGCTCCAGTAAGCGTTGACACAAAATGTCACGTATGGAGTTCATCCGTTAAGGAGGATGTATTCATGGCAGCCAAAGAGCCCTATAACGAATCCATTTGGAGTAAGTATTACGGACCCAATTTAGGCTACATTCAAGAAAGATATGAACAGTTTGTGAAAGATCCCTCCACCGTAGAAAATAATTATCGCGAGCTTTTTACAAATTCGGGACCTCCTCCCCTAACTCCGGATAGCGAACCGGCTCCTCAGCCGCGCATCTCGGGAGACACCGAATGGCTTAGAAAAGCAGTAAGAGCTTCCAAGCTAATCGCCAATATTCGTATATATGGCCATATGGCCGCTGAAATTGATCCGCTGGTACGCGATCAGAATCCCATGGCAAAATATCTTGAGCTTGAAACCTATGGGCTGACCCGCGAAGACCTGATCGCACTGCCTGCCACGCTTATATGGGAAAATGCGCCGAATGATGTGCATACCGGATGGGATGCCGTGCAACGTATGCGTCAGGCATACACCAAGACTATCGCCTATGAATTCGGGCATGTGCATGAAGAAAAAGAACTGCAATGGCTAAATAGACAGGCAGAATCCACCAGCTCACCAGCACCCCTAAATAATACAGAACGCAAAGAGCTCCTGAACCGCCTGATTCAGGTAGAGCAATTTGAAACCTTCCTCCACAAGACTTTTGTAGGTCAGAAGCGTTTCAGTCTTGAAGGCAATGATGCTCTTGTGCCGATGTTAGATGAAATCGTACGTGCTGCTGCACATGACGGTGCGGAGCATATTTTGATGGGCATGGCGCATCGCGGCCGCCTCAACGTTCTTGCACATATTTTGGGCAAACCTTATGATATCATATTTTCAGAGTTTCATCATTCTCCGAACAAGGAGCTTTTCCCTTCCGAAGGCTCCACAGGCATTAACTATGGTTGGACAGGTGATGTGAAATACCATCTCGGTGCAGACCGTGCTGTCCGTGAAGGAGAAACGGTACGCACAAGAATAACACTAGCGAATAACCCAAGTCACTTGGAATTCGTCAATCCTGTCGTGGAAGGTTTCACTCGTGCCGCACAAGAAGATCGGAGCACTGCAGGACTGCCGAAGATTGATACCAGTAAAGCTATGGCGGTGCTGATGCATGGCGATGCTGCTTTTCCAGGTGAAGGCATTGTTGCAGAAACGCTTAATATCGGCAAACTTCAAGGTTATCAAAATGGTGGGACGATCCATATCATTGTTAATAACCGAATTGGTTTTACGACTGAAAGTGAAGATTCCCGTTCTACGCATTATGCGAGTGACATCGCCAAAGGGTATGAAATCCCAATAGTCCATGTCAACGCTGATGACCCAGAGGCCTGCGTAGCAGCTGTACGTTTAGCTAGCGCATACCGCCATCAATTCAAAAAAGATTTCGTAATTGATCTCATCGGCTACCGCCGTCATGGTCACAACGAAATGGATGATCCTGAAACCACACAACCTATTGTCTACGGCAAGGTTCGCAATCATCCAACCGTCTACAAGGTTTATGCAGAGAGACTGAAAAACGAAAAGGTTCTTACCGCCGAAGACGTACAAAAGATGAATGCTGAGGCAGAAAGCGTATTGCAGCGTGCGTACGATACTATGAAGGAAGGCAATCATAAGAAAAAAGAACCCAAAGCCTTCATTCCTCTACAAACGGACCGCGCAGCGGCAAACACTACAGCGGTATCCATCTCCAGCCTGCAGGAGATCAATCGTGAACTGTTGACGGTTCCTGCTGGATTCCAGGTTTATCCGAAGCTGGAGCGCATTTTACAACGTCGTAAAGATGCACTGAATGAGGGTGAAAAGGTCGACTGGGCACTAGCTGAAACATTAGCCTTCGCTACCATTCTGAAAAATGGAACGCCCATCCGACTGAGCGGTCAAGATGCCCAGCGCGGAACCTTCGCACATCGCCATCTGGTGCTGCACGACAGTAAAACAGGAGATTTATTCTCTCCGCTGCATCAGCTAAGCGATTCCCGTGCCTCCTTTGGCGTATACAACAGTCCATTGTCAGAGGCATCAGTATTAGGCTTTGAATATGGTTATAATGTGTTTGCACCGGAAACCTTCGTAATCTGGGAAGCACAGTATGGTGATTTCGCCAATGCGGGTCAGGTTATTTTTGACCAGTTCATTGCCGCTGGACGCGCCAAATGGACACAGCGCAGCAATCTCGTCATCATGCTGCCGCATGGCTACGAAGGACAGGGACCTGAGCACTCCAGCGGTAGGCTGGAACGGTTCTTGCAGCTATCCGCTGAGGAGAACTGGACGGTCGCTAACCTGACTACCGCTTCGCAATATTTCCATCTGCTGCGGCGCCAAGCAGCGTTATGCGGGCAGGAAGATGCTAGACCGCTAGTCATTATGACGCCGAAAAGTCTCATTCGGAATACGCGCAGCACTTCTGCCGGAACCGAGCTGGCTTCAGGACAATTCAAGCCTGTATTAGCTGAATCTTTGCTTGGCCAGAAACCAAGTGAAGTTAAACGGCTCGTAGTCTGCAGCGGTAAAGTCGCTATCGACATCCAAACAGAACTGGAAGCAGCACCGGATAAGGATTGGTCATGGCTGCATGTTCTTCGCCTAGAGCAGCTTTATCCGTTCCCGGAACAGGAGCTAAGCGAACATTTAAACTCCTTCAGCTCCCTTCAGGAAATTGTCTGGGTGCAAGAAGAGCCGAAAAATATGGGCGGCTGGAGCTATAGTGAGCCTCGGTTGCGCGCCATCGCACCGAAAAATGCCGGCGTAAGATATATCGGCCGTCCGGAACGTTCCAGCCCGGCCAGTGGTTATGCAGATGTGCATAGCTTCGAACAACGTAGAATTGTAACAGAAGCCCTAAAATCAAATTCGAACGTACAAGCGGCTGTACCGTCCTCTTAAGAGGACGGTATCACAATAGCGTAAACCATTATGTTTGGGGAGGAAACGGCCTGTGTCAGAAATCTTAGTACCCGATCTGGGAGAATCCATATCCGAAGGAACCATCTACAAATGGCTGGTTAAAGAAGGCGACACGGTAGGTCAAGGCGATGTGCTCGCTGAGCTGGAAACGGATAAAGTCAATCTGGAAATTAGTGCAGAGGTGGAGGGTGTCATCTCCACCATCCTGCGTCAAGCGGGCGAGAACGTAGCCGTTGGCGAAGCCATCGGCATCATTGGAGCCGCAAGCGGCAGTACGCCGCGGGCCGCTGCAAGCGAAGCCGAAGCGCCTAAAGCGGCTCCGGCAGGCGGCAACGCAGTAGCAGCCGCCGCGCCTGTAGCTGCGCCCGAAGTGCCTGCAGCAGGTGGCGACAGCCATGCTGCATTGGCATCGCCGGGCGCACGCAAGCTGGCACGGGAGCGCGGCATCGACCTCGGCGAGGTTAGCGCCCGTGATCCTATCGGCCGGATTGGTCAGGCCGATGTGTCCGGTCATGGTGCAGCAGCGCCGCAGGCCGCTGCACCGGTAGCTCCGGCGCCGCAAGGCAAGCCGGAGCCAGCGAAGCCGGCAGCGAGCAAAGCCACGCCGGACGAGGGCAAAAACGTGGAGCGCAAGCGCATGTCGCGCAGACGGCTCACGATTGCCAGCCGCTTGGTCGAAGCGCAGCAGACCGCGGCCATGCTTACCACCTTCAACGAGGTGGACATGACAGCGATCCTCGACATCCGCAAGCGTCGCAAGGATGCATTTAAAGAGAAACATGAAGTTGGACTAGGCTTCATGTCCTTCTTCACCAAAGCCGTGATCGGTGCGCTTAAAACCTATCCACTGCTGAACGCCGAAATCGACGGTGAAGATCTGGTCGTTAAGAAATTCTACGACATCGGTATTGCTGTTGCAGCGAAAGAAGGACTTGTAGTTCCCGTAGTCCGTGATGCGGATCGGCTCAGCTTCCCGGAAATCGAGCGCCAGATTGGCGAGCTCGCTTCCAAAGCACGTGCCAATACGCTCAGCCTCTCCGAGCTGCAAGGCGGAACATTCACCATCACCAACGGTGGCGTATTCGGCTCCTTGTTATCGACACCGATTCTGAATACACCACAGGTGGGTATTCTAGGGATGCATAAGATCCAATTGCGTCCGATCGCGCTGGACGAAGAAAGAACCGTAAACCGTCCAATGATGTACATCGCCCTTTCCTATGATCACCGGATCGTTGACGGCTCTGAAGCGGTAAGCTTTCTTGTCAAAGTGAAGGAATTGCTGGAAGATCCGGAAGCACTACTGCTAGAAGGCTAACGCTCTTCGAATTTTCGAAGATATAAGAATATTAAGAAGGTATCCCTACAGCTCTCGCTTTGGGGATACCTTCTTTTATATCTGAATCCAATTGCTGCCTTCCCTGCATACGATTTAACTGTATTTTATACACTTATTTATTTCTGATCCGCTCATAGCCTCTTCTCTAATTGCATTCTCTACAACTAAAATCCGTAAAAACGTCTATTTCCACTAATCTAACCAGTAATAGCTGCATCAAGTACAACTAAAGGGCCTATATACAGCTATTGGTGAACTTTAATTGCACATAATACAACTAACTTAGCGCATGCACCTTCAAACTACATACTACACACTACGCACTACGCACTACTAACTACTAACTACTAACTACTAACTACTAACTTCAAACCTCAAACCTCAAACTTCAAACCTCAAACCTCAAACTTCAAACTTCAAACTTCAAACTTCAAACTTCAAACTTCAAACCTCAAACTTCAAAACTCAAACCTCAAACCTCAAACTTCAAAACTCTACTTCAATAGCTCCTCAGCCAGCTGTAAAAATTGCTCCTGGGTCAAAATCTTATCTCCATAGCTGGTGAGTGTATAATACGCATCCTGCTTCTCGTTATACCAGTTCAGATAATCATAGCTGACTTCTTCCCTTACTACCTTGTTATAGATAACTTCTGTCCCTGCAACTGTGAGCTTATTAGCTTGATTCTCAGGCGTTTGTTCCACGAAAACCTTGCCCCCATGCATGAGCGTTGCTGAGATCCCTATAAAAGCATTGTTCTTCGAATAAGTTACACTTAGCCCCCCTGGCTCGGACCACGGTATAGCCTTCATAAACAAATTGCGGGTCCCCTTATCCTTATTTGCCTGAGCAGTAAGATCATTTAATGTTTCCTTATACAGAGAACTTCCCTTAGCTGTATCCGTAGTCGGAGAATTAGGATGGATTACACCATATTTAAAAGCGTACCCCGCTGCCGTTTCGGGAAGCATTGGCGCCCCTGTTCTTTTGATTTCTTTTAAAAAATCAGAATACGCATCTATCCGCTGCTCTTTATACTTAAACTGCAATTCTGTCGCCAAGCCTGCTGCACCTGCTTTATTTTTCACAAGATAGGCGATCAATTCACCCGGTTTAGCGAACTCTTCTGCTTGCTGCGCATATTTATCATAAGAAGCCCTTTCTGCAGATTCAGTCGGCGCAACATGTTGGACCTTCACTACTCCTTCACTATTGCGGATTTGGATATATTCAGACGCAGCATACGCAGTCACAGAAATCAGCAGAAACAGCGTTAACATACTGGCCACTGCCGTTGTTTTATTCATCACCCTCAGCGAGAACGATCGCTTTCGACCTGTTATGCCAGTAATACGCCCCATGACCTTATCTTCTACATCTACCTCATCCAAAAGTTCATTGCCCGCCGAGGCATAAATTATATCTTGGTATTCATTGCTGATTTTGTTTCTTTCCATATGATCTCCTCCTCTGACTTCATAGCTTCCTGAACCTTTAGCTTGATCCGATTCATTCTTTTAGTTAGCGCATTGGGACTGACCCCTAGAATCTCACTTATCTCAGCATAAGTTTGTTCCTCAAACACCCGCAGAATAAGTATGTTTCTCTCCTCAAGCGACAATCGCGCTAAAGCTGCAGACAATGAAGGACTGTACAACCGAGCATCCAGCTCCTGTTCAGGACTTGCAGACAGTACTTCCGGACGAAAAATACGCATGACTTGCTTATGCAGACGACGCCTGCGCAGCAGATTTA
Organism: Paenibacillus sp. FSL E2-0190; assembly: GCF_037992965.1. Taxonomy (NCBI): domain Bacteria; kingdom Bacillati; phylum Bacillota; class Bacilli; order Caryophanales; family Paenibacillaceae; genus Paenibacillus; species Paenibacillus sp. FSL E2-0190. The sequence continues at coordinate 426,937 of NZ_CP150306.1, read as the reverse complement.
AGCAATGATGATATGCGATACGATAGAGCCATGCCGAGAAATGCATTTGCGATTTGTATTGCCGGATAGATTGATAACCCTTTACCAAAATATCCTGAACCGCGTCCTCCGCATCCTGCTTGTTTTCTAACAAACGATAGCAATATCGATAGATCGGCTTTTGGAATGACCTGACAATTAAAGCATACTGCTCGGAATCTCCCTTTTGAATCCTAACGATTAGCTCTTCCAACTCTGTCGAGTCTAGCGAATCCTGTGGCGATGTAAGCACCTCCTTAACCTTTATATCTCTATAACACTTGACCACCGAAAAAAGTGCCTATGTAAACCAAACTAAAGGAAATTTTATAAAAGCTGACAGTCACGGCTTCGGAGAATGTTTGAATTTCTGACGGCTGGTGCCCCCGGATTTCTTACTTATACCATTATGCACGGTTAAAATCTGGTGAGTCTATGCTTAGCAGATGCATAACAAAACCTCCCATTAGACCTGATAACTCCAGGTTTGCTTCTAATGGAAGGTTTTTTAATAAGGCTTATTACTCTAAGACTGAGGTGTAACGTCAACGTCTGCTAAATTGTAAATTGTTGCAAAGGTTACTCTCTTATCATGGAAGGAGATAGAGTGATCGTAATCGTCTTATCGAACGGGGTCATAAAATTGACCAACACCGCCTTGCAGTTATCCTGTAGCTTCGCCTCACGCACCGTAGCCGCCAGATGGCCAAGCTCGCCCCCTGTCAGTTCAATCCAGTCCTCTTCACAACTATAGCGGAGGTTACCGCCGTTCCAGAGATAATGGTCCTCTCCGACAGCCTGCAATTCACCCGATGTGAAACATCCTTCCCGTCCAAAAATAAAAGACAGCTGTGTCATAACCTCTGTAGGTTCCTCAGCATGCAACCGGAGGGTCCACCCTCTGTCCGTGCGTTGAACCTCCGTCTCCACGCGGAATGTCTGTTCATGCGTAAGTGCGCGGCTCTGATGCGGTAGCAGATACCAAGGGCTTACTGGCTCCCCAGATGTTTGCGGAAGCAGTTCACCTTCTACAGGACCGTAATAACCCTTCTTTTGTTCTCCTGACAGGTGGTATCCGTCAGGTAGTTTGATCATTTTCTGCATCGGGACATATCCCGGATTAAAGTAAGAAGCCAGTTGCACTGCAAGCAGCCTGACGGCACCGTGACGGAGTGCAAAAAAAGACGGCGTCTCCGTGATTAAGGTCACGCTAGTGTTCCCGTCCCTGTAACGCGCAACCGGTGCTCCGAAATCAGTATGCAGCCGGCTGTGGTAAATTCGCCCTTGATGGCCGGACTTCTCCATATCCTGCAGATAGCCGTGTCGCGGAAAATCGCCGTTCAGTATTTTCTCATATTTTACAGGCAGAGCTGCCGAATCTTCAAAAGGTTGCTGAAGCTCCGGCTCCAGCAGCATACGTACAAGTACGTTGACAGAGCAGACCCCCGGATTTTCCAGTGCTCTGCCTGCCCATTCGGCCATCCCCGCAAACAATGGCTCCTTATCGGAACGGGCCAGAATAGCGTACGGTAAATAATATGGAGACAGGTCGTGAAAGCTCCCCAGATCCTGGCGCCCAGAATAATCGGTCACAACTTCGCCCTTAGGATGCACCAAATAGACCATCATGTGTAAATTCAGACGAACTGGCTCCAGCAACTGCGGCCGATCCAGCAGACGAGCGGCATGAATCAGCATGATGTCGCTGACCGCACTATAAATACCGTTGCTGCGCTCCGTCCATTCTCCATCAGGTGTAATATCCATCCCTTCCGCCAACCACTGATCCGCCCGTTGGACAGCCTCCTCCAGTCCGAACAGTTCATGCAGAAACCCCAGTGCTGCACACAATACCCAACGGTGATTCGGCGTGTGACAGCCCCCTGTAAGCATGACGGGAATAGTTCGCTTAAGAAACAAGAGCATATTATCAAGCACCTGTTGCAGTGGCGCCCAATCCTGCGACGCCAACAGTTGGTATAGCTGAGCATAGCCGACGATGACAAAGGCTGTATCCGGGGGAGAATGATAGTTCGTCCAGCCCGGAGAGATCGAGCCATCCTCATGTTGTGCACGCAGCACGAACTCCGTCGCCAGCAGCAGGCGGGCCAGCAGCAGCTCATCACGGTAGAATGCGGAATCCGGGTTAACCAGAGCCGCTCCCCAATAACACATATCGGTTGGTGTGCCGGTCGTATGATTAACCCAGGCAACGCCAGTACCCGGATCTATTGTCCCTCCATAATAGCGGCTCGTCGGATCAAGCACCTGCCGGGATAATCCCTCCACTGCCGCTCTATCATTACTGGCTACCAGTTGCTTGTACATTATACTTCCCTCCATGTTAACAATCTGCTCAATGTCTGGGTGGTAACAGGAGCTGAAGCCGCGCCAGCTCTTGTCGGATACGGTCAGGAATTTCCGTGAACAGTTGATTCCAAGAAACGAACAATTCCTCCCGGTCCGCATATTCCCAGCACGAATAGGACAGGGAAGGCGTGAACCGGCAGGTTTGCAGATAACGGTGGACAAGACAGTCAGTTTCTCCATCGGACGCCAGAATGCCGTGAAAAAAGTCGCCATAAATCAGACCCTCCGCACCTGCTCCATCCTGTGTACTGGATGCGAATCCCGGTAACAGCTCAAAGACTTCAGGGAACGGGGCAAGAGCATGCTTGCCGGGTTGGACATATAGATCTACCCGTGTCCCGCTTAGATTGCTGCCCCCGCGCAGCAGCGCTTTAAGGAATTTCCCGTGAAAGCTCGCTTCGGCATCCACCACTTCCCCGTCTCTACCGATATAAACCCACACATGCTCCAGATCATATAAATGCTGAATATCATAATCGTAATAAATCGCGTATTCTACAACGGTCAACACATCCGGATGGTTCACAGCTAGACGGCGCCGGAAGGAAGGAGACTCCTCCTCCTGCCGCAACACCGTTATACCGAGACGTACCGGAAAAAATGGCTCGTTCTGATCGAATAATAAGCGCGGAGCATACTTCATAGCTAACCTACGGTCTTCATCGTTCAACATCAGACCTGCCCTCTACGCGCCAACTTGGCCATAAGCAGCCGATGACTTTCAGCAATTTCTTCCGGCTGGCAAGCTGCCTTCAGCTCATACACCTTGACCCGCGCCCGTTCAATCATCGGCAGATAAGCATCATAGAATTCCATATTCCCGCTGTTTACATAAGGGCACCAGTGATCAGACAGACCGATGGTCTCATGAATGTGAACACCTACAATATCATCCATCAGACCTTCCATTTCCCCCACACTGTCGTACAAACCCAAACGGTCCATCATAATGGCATGCCCGGTGTCATACCATATGCCCACAGGCGCTCCTTTTAGCGCCTTAATAATCGTTTTGGCTTCCGCAAGCGTCGGAATCTGCTGCGGTTTGGAACGTGTTTCGATACCAAAGCGTACGTTTAGCCCCTCAGAAACTGCCCGGTTACATACTTCATCTAGGCTTTCAATAATTTTCTGCTCATAGCCGGCGCTATAGGCTTCCCGCCGCTCCATCAGTTCCGCCCATTTGCTGCGATAAGCGTTAGAATCTCTACCCTCTCCGTTATAAATCTGCTCCAGCTCTTTGCTGATATCATTTGGAAAGGGTACCTCACCGGGATGCACAACAACAGCTTCTCCTCCGTAACGCTGAGCGTACTTAGCCGAGCCAATCAGCAGCTCAATCGCCCGCTGCCGCTTCTCCTCATCCTCAAAACCTAGCAGCACGGAATCTGTGCCATAATCGGAGTCCTGCACATGCGGGAAGGTGTTGTGGACACTGGAGATCCCCATCTCCCCCCGCTCAAGCATCGGCTCGATCGTTTCCAGCATTTCCTTAGTCACATTATAGTTCAGCTCCACTCGCTGAAAGCCCAGATCGCGGATTTCCCGCAACATGGCGTCACCGGCAGTGTGGCGCTTAATGTTCCAGCAAGTTGAGAACGAAAATATGCCTTTGTCCTCCATAATTATGTTCTCCTCCCTTGTTACAGCTTACGGTTCAACCTTTTACGGCACCAAGCATTACACCGCTGACAAAATATTTCTGCAGCCATGGATATACGGCAAGGATCGGTACTGTTGCAAAGATAACGGTGGCCGCTTTTAGGCTCTCTGGTGTCAGTGGGGTCCGGTTGGCACCTTCCATTTGTGTCAGTTCGGATACCATGTTGTTCTGTACCATCTGGAACAGCTTGAGCTGGAGCGGATACAAATCCGGATTATTGATATACATCAAAGAATCCTGAAAGCCGTTCCACCTTCCCACTGCGTAGAAAAGCGCCAATGTGGCCATAACCGGCATGGATAGCGGCAATATAATACTCATCAGGGTACGAAGATGGGAACTGCCATCGATTTCGGCCGATTCCTCCAGGCTGGCAGGGATGTTATTGAAAAAGGAGATCAGGATAATCAGGTTAAAGGGGCTGACCAGACCTGGCAGGATAAGCGACCAGACCGAATTAATCAAATGCAAATCACGGATCAACAAATATTCAGGAATAATACCGCCGCTGAAAAACATAGTGATAACGATCAGATACATAAAAAATTTACGGCCCTTCAATTTTCTTTTGGTCAGCGGATAAGCTGCTGCGACAGTGAAAAGCATACACAGCACCGTTGTGGCAAACGTCAGAATAACCGTAAAGACAAGAGAGCGGATCATCGCATTATTGGAAAAAACATTAACGTATGCATTCCAGTTCAATTCAATGGGGAAAATCGTTACTTCTCCAGAAGTAATTGCCCGGTTGGAACTAAGCGACACGGCAATCACATGCAAAAACGGAGCCAAGCAGAACAAAACGAACAAGGCAACAAACATTATATTGACGATATCGAATATCCGGTTTGAGGTACGTTCACTCATAGCACTCCGCCTCCTTCTTTCTTTATCATAAAATACCGTCTCCGGTCACTTTTTTCGAAATATAGTTGGAGCCAAAAATAAACACCAGTCCCACCACGGCCTGGAACAATCCGACTACAGTAGCCAACGTATATTGTCCGGATTCTAGACCCACCCGGTACACAAAGGTACTGAGCACATCAGAATACTCACGCACAGCAGTGTTACCGATAATGTAAGGGCGGTCAAAGCCGATGCTGACCATCTTTCCCAGATTGAGGATAAGCAGCGTCACGATGGTTGGTTTTATGCTAGGAAGCGTAATGTAGCGGATTTTCTTCAGCCTTGTCGCTCCATCCACTTCAGCAGCTTCAAACAGCTCTCGGTTGACACCGGTTAACGCCGCCAGATAAAGGATAGTCCCCCAACCGGCACTTTGCCAGACGCCTGTGAATAAATAAGTGATCAGCCACGGATTTTTTTCAGTCAGAAACGGGATGGGAGTAAGGCCTAAGCTCTCCAGCACACCGTTCACCATACCGGACTGGTTGCCGAACAATTGATATACGATCCCCCCGATGATCACCCAGGAAATAAAGTGGGGGATATACAAAATCGTCTGCGATATTTTCTTGAACCACACCGAACGAATTTCGAACAGCATAATCGCCAGGATAATCGGAGCCGGAAAAGAGACAAGTAAATCCAGAAAATTCAGCATAAAGGTATTGCGCAAGGTGGTGTAGAACTCTCTCATTCCAAAAACCTCGCGGAACGCATCAAAGCCAATCCATTCGCTGCCTCCAATCCCCTGAAACAAATTGAAATCCTTAAAAGCAATCTGCACACCATACATCGGACCATAGCGGAAGATCAGGAAATAAATAATAGGCAGCGAAAGCAGCGCGTACAATTGCCAATACCGTCTAAAGTATGTCGCTTTGCTCAAGTCGTTTTCCTCCTAAGGAGAAAAACCGGGTGGAGCGCAGCACCATCTCCCCCCGGTTTTCACTATATATTTGTTTATTGAGCCGAAAGTTCCTTAAACGACTTCTCCAGTTCCTCTTTCAGCTTGGTTCCGCCCAAAGTCATGTAATCTTTCATTTCCTGCTCGTAAACCGCTTCAAACTGCTCTGGTTTGGCCATTGCCGTCTTTACAATAATTACGTTGAGCTTATCTTTGAGCGTTGTGCCATATTGCGATTCCGCTTCTATCGGCTTGCCGAAGACGAGCGGCCCCACCGTGTCAGCGTTGGCGATAGCGATAGATTGAGTCAGCATCTCCCGGTTACGTTCCGGAAAGCCCAGCGCCCATGCTTTTTCATTAGTGGCCTGATCACCGATGTTTTTGCCGTTGGAGATAATGGCCATGTCGCCAGCATTAAATAGACGATCGGCGAACTCCTGGGAAACATCTGTTTTGGCCACTGGAATACCGTCTACCAGGTCGTAGTTTTCACCTTCAACGCCATTTTGGATAGCAATTAGATTATTATCCGAAGCCATCCAATCGAGATACTTAACGGCTTCCACGGCGCGTTTACTACTCTTCGGAATCATGATGTACATGCCGTTGGAGGCATACCGGGATTTAATGTGCTTGTTATCAACGTTGGCGTTGGTTAAGACGTCTACCGGCAGCACCTTGCTTCCCTCTACATTTTTGTAGAGATTATCCAGGGTACCATCGGCATAGAACAAGACATCCACATCCTCCGACCAGTAGCCTACATTGCCGTTCTGGATATCCTTGGCCAACTGTGTTTTATCCTCGTCCAGACTGAAGTCCTTACTGATCATCCCTTCATTGTAGAGCTTATTAAGAAATTGCAGGGCATCCTTAAAGCCCTCATGCAGCGGCAGCTCATAACGTTGGCTGTAGGTCAGATCGCCGCTGATCGGCTTCATGAAAGAGAAAATCAACGTCTCGAATTGGGCTGGTGCCAGTGCCATGCCCATCGGGATGTTTTTGCTGCCGAGATTGCCCGGATCCTTTTCTTTAAACGCTTTCAAAGTAGTGTACAGCTCATCGGTCGTCGTTGGCACAGGCAGTCCTAATTTATCTAACCAATCCTGACGGATGTAGGAGCTATAACGGCCTGTGATCGCCCGTTTACCAGGGATCGCATACTGCTGGCCTTCAAGCTGGCCGAACGCCAGCGTATCCTCGCCAATAAACTTTTTCAGATTCGGGCCATATTCATCGAGAATTTCTCCGACATCAGTCAAGCCACCTTGCTGGGCATACCGATAAAACACACTGGAATCATACGTAAATACGATATCGGGCACATCCGTATTGCTCGCCATCAAAACATTCAGCTTGGTAACTTCCTCAGAACGCTGGATAGGTACAAATTCTACATCAATGTTATTCGGATCTCCGAACTTTTCCTGCACTAGTTTAGTTAAGTAGTTATTGGTAATGGTATGAGGGGCTGGGCTGTTGCCGCGGTCAAACACTTCCACCTTTAATGTAACGCGCTTGGCACTTTCGCCGGCTGGGGCACCCTCGGATGCTGTGTTGTTTTTAGAATCATTGGAACAGCCTGCTAGCAGAGAAACGCCCATTATTGCGGTTAATCCGATCCCGATTGCTTTCTTCAGAACTCCTTGATGTACGTTCACTGTCATTTTTCCATCCCCTTCGCCCTTGCAGGCTTTAATGGTGTATTTATGATCCCCTAGCCTTAACTCTATCCATCCCCAGCGGAATCCATATCACGTGATGCTTTTTACTGCCGTGCTACTGGGTCGCTTGTTGTTCTGGATGCCCACAGTATTTCATGAATTCCGGCAGTCTGACAATAAACCTCTTTCGGATGCTCATATCCCAGCAAAATTGGACTTCCGGTTTATCCATACAACCATTTTCGTAGAATAAACCGCTTTCAAAAGTGTGAAAATAAAGACCGCATCGGTGTTCGCGCCCTCATCATAGAGGTTAGCGTGCACAGATGCGGTTATAAAAACTATTGTTCACATGCTATTAGATTAATAAAGTCGGCAGCCTATAGTCTGGAGGTCCCGCGCCCGCGCTTTAAAGAACGGTAGTCACCCGGCGTGATTCCTAATACTCGTTTGAATACCCTGCCGAATGTAATTGCATTCGCATACCCCACCTGAAGTGCGATATCCTGCAGCGAACATTCCGTTTCCACTAAAAGCTTTTCGGCTTCCTTCATGCGTAGCTCTGTAAGAAAATCAACAAATTTCATTTTAAATTCTGTTTTAAATAGATAGCTGGCATATTTGCCGGATACCTGAAACCGGTCGCTCAAATGCTTTAGGGAAAGATCGGGATTTGTAAAATTCTCTTCAATATAATTCTTCATCTCGGTTACCATCGCCCGGTAGCTTTTAGTTTCACTGACAGAAACATAAGTGCGGAATAAATCAGTCAAATACTCAAACAAAATCCCCTTCATTTCATCTATGGATTCTGCCTCTTCCAGCCGCTTCAGCTGCTTCTCCGCATTTTCTGCTGACAGCTCATCCTGCAGCTGCTCAGACATGACAGCCACTTCCCGGCTCAGCATCTGTAGCATGGCCTGAATTAGAGAGCGAATATCATCATCTTGTAAATAATCCTGTTTAAAACCATCAAAAACACCTTCCAGCAGTTCCCGCCATTGGCCGCTCGACATCCGGAACTGCTTAACAAACTCGGCAATCATTTGTAGATACTTGAATGTCTCAAGAAGCGGCTGGCGCGTTTCTCCAAATTCCGTTAAAGCGATGTCTTCGTGCATTAAAAGCTTGTGCTGCATCACATTCTCCGCTGCCGCATAGGAATCCCGGATCTCCCCTGGCCCAGCCGCCACTGGCCCGATAGCGAAGCTTAAGGAGAGGCGCAAGTTCTGCTCCACCCAGGTGCGGCAGTCCTCAGCGAACACACGGATTTTCTCTGCCATCTCTTCATCACTTCCTGTGGTCAGGAAGAGAATTGCCGCCCGGTCAGTCCCTATCCACTCCGCCCAAGCTTGCAATTCCGCACTCCGCGCCAATTCTTGAAAGACATTCATCAGGGCAAATTTAAGCGTGTTCTGATCTCCCCTTGTATACCGATCTTGAAAAACCTTGTCGTAGCGGTTGATTTCGCTTAGCACAACCATAAAGCGGGTTGTGGAATGAGCTCCGGAGAGCGGCGACAGCTCTTCCATCCGCTGAACGACATTGTCCAACCGCTCGCTTTGCAAGAGATCGTTGAAAAGCTTGCTGCGCTGTAACAGCAAATTCTCTCTGCTTTTCTTATCATAATCCGTCATATGGTTGATTAGATCTTCCAGCACTCCGTCAATGAGCATCATTTCGTCCGGTCTGTCGCTGGATTGGTCCAGCTTGCGAATTTGATGACCTTCAATCCGGTTCATAATCACCTGAATTGGCTTATAGTTCCGCCGCGTAACATAGATCAGGTAAAAAATCGCGCACACAACCGTACCTAAGGCAATAGCTACCCAAAGGTAAGAAATCACTGACACCCAGCTGAATAGACTGCCCGTTTTGATCCCGCTGGTAAACGTCCAGCCAAGCCTTTCCATATATAAAGTGTTCAACTGCTTCCCATTCTTGGCACCTTCACTGTCCGAATGCGCCTGATAGACCACCTGTCCATCTGCGCCAAATATGGTCAGAAAGGACAACTGTTCATTGACCATACCGTCAACGATCTGTTCCATTCCGCTCATTTTGAGATTAATTACGAGCACTCCCTCCGAGCCGAAGGGCAGCGGCATACCTTTATTTATGGTAAGCACACGTATAGACGTACGCTGAAATTCATCTTTGTATTCCCTAACAGGCTGCCAGCCTTCCGATAAAGAGCCGGAGGTGATGCGGCCAATCCAATCCTCGTCTACAAATCCTGAAAGATCCTTTAATCCAGTTTCTGTTAAAACGCTTTCATTTCTCTTGTCATAAAGATAGATGGACTGAATATAGGGCGATTCACGCGTCAGGTTGCGTAGATTCTGGGCAACAGCGTAGACAGTCGCCATATCAATCTGGCCTTGATTGTTAAAATAACGTTTATAAGCATCGCTGCGTTCAGCAGCCTCCAGCACTGACAGTTCAGCTTCCTTGATCGTTCGGTCCACATTATCCATAAGATAGCTGGCGGTGATACGGTCCGCTTTTTTGGTTTCCATTCGTGAAATATCATTAATAAATACAAAAGAGGCAAAAATCAGTATCGTCACAGTAAGCAAAAAAATAGGAAAATAGGACAGCAGCAATCGGCGATACCAGGAACGGAACAATAGATAACCCCCTCTGTACAACCGTTAGGATACCCGGCCACGGTTCAGCCGTTAATGCACGAGTAGTTCATAGATATTTGGCTGCACCATCATGGAAATGGAAACTCTTCCGCCTAATTTGCTGCCATTATAACACATACAACATGAGCCCGACCAACGAAGCCATTCGTATTTTACACCTGCTCACTAAAAAGGCGAGGTGCGCACAGCCATAGCCGTGAACCCCCGCATATAAATCTGTCCGAGCAGCCGCCAAGCACCAAGTTGTAGCCCTCCTCGGCCTATAAACCACTCAGATCTCTGATATAACGGCGCGCCTTGATCGCATATTCCAGCGGATCGGCAAGTGCCGGATCCTGCTCCGCTTCCACTACAAACCATCCCGTATAAGAGTAACTTGCCAATTCGCTGAAAATCTCCGCAAAGGATATACATCCATCGCCAGGTACGGTGAATGCGCCCGCTTTTACAGCCTGGAGAAAACTGAGCTGATCACGCAGCACACGCTGAACAACCTCCGGACGTATATCCTTTAAATGGACATGTTTAATCCGAGGTAAGTGGATGCGCAACACCTCTAAGGGATTCTCACCGGCAAAAGCTAGATGACCGGTATCGAACAGCAGAGACACCTCTTCCGGTTCCGTGAGCTCCATTAGCTTAGCAATTTCGGCCCCAGTCTGCACCCCTGTCCCCATATGATGATGGTATACAAGCTCCATACCTTTTTCAGCAGCCAGCCGGCCAAGCCCACCCAGTCCATCGGCAAGTGCGGCCCACTCCGCTTCTGTGAATACAGGTTTATTAGCAAACAGCGGCGTATCCATTTGTCCCTGAATACTCCGTCCTTGCTCTGAGACGACAATCACCTTCGCACCCATCTCATATAAAAAATCACGATGCGCGCAAAAAGCCTCCACTGTCTCCTCATATGGCCGCATAGTCAGATACGCGCTGAACCAAGCGCTGGCAATCTCAAGTCCACGAAGCTCAAGTGCCCGGCGCAGCCGTTCCGGAGAGCGTGGATATTTGTTGCCCACCTCGCTTCCCTGAAACCCGGCAAGCGCCATTTCGCTAATGCACTGTTCAAAGGTATTGTCTTTTCCCAGTTCAGGCATATCATCATTAGTCCAAGCGATAGGAGCAATCGCCAGCTTGACCGCATGTTCTTTGAACATCCTCGATTCTACCCCTTCCGTTTCACAGTATTACTAATACTAATAACTGCGGGCCTTTCCAAGCTGTTCAAGCTTCTGCTCGTAGGCAGCCCGAACGGCTTCACTGCCGGACACTTCTGGAACACCAACATTCCACCAGGCTCCGTAACCATGTGTCATTGTCTTGGGCAGCACCTTAATGTCAATTAGGGTGGAACGATCCTGCAGCAGAGCCTCCCTCAAAGCGTCACGCAGCTGCTCAGCCGTTGACGCACGGAAGGTCTTCACTCCATATCCCGCGGCACTTGCTGCATAATCTATGCTTATCAGTTCGCCGCTCAGCTGACCTTCCGGGCCCCGGTAGCGGAATTCAGTCGCCATGCTATCCAGTCCTTGCTCCATCTGCAGGTTGTTGATACAGCCGAACCCCATGTTATCCAACAGAATGACGTTGATCTTCTTGTTCTCCTGAAGGCTCGTCACTAGTTCCGAATGCAGCATTTGATAGCTGCCATCGCCCACCAATGCATATACCTCCCGGTCCGGCTCCGCCAATTTCACACCGAGTGCACCGGAGATTTCATACCCCATACACGAAAAGCCATATTCCATATGGTAAGTATCCGGCACAGTGGAATTCCACATCCGCTGCATGTCGCCCGGTAAGCTGCCTGCGGCTCCTATCACAATGGCGTCTTTCGGAAGATATTCATTGAGGATCCCGAGTACCTGTGTTTGCGCCAGCGAAGTGTTCAACTTCGCCGCATATTCAGATAGCTTCTCGTCAAGATGTCCGGCAACTTCCGGCATGAAGGAAACTGAAGAAAGATCTGGACGATCTGCCTCCTGATTCACCGTATACTCCACGTCAGATAGACGCTTTCTTTCCACTTCCCATGCCTTTTTTGCCACTACAATTTCATCTGTATAAGCGGTGCGGTAACCGCGCTCCTCCAACGTAGCAGACAGCGCTCTAAGACCTTCGGCAGCATCACAGACCACAGCCAGTGCATCCAGCTTGGAGGCATGGTAAAGGGAAGCGTTAATTGTCAGGAACTCCACCTCGGGATGGGCGAACAAACTCTTCGAACCTGTCGTGAAGTCCGTAAACCGGGTACCCACACCGATCACCAGATCCGCTTCTGCGGCCAACGTATTAGCACAGCCATTCCCGGTAACTCCTATGCCACCGAGATTGTAGGCACAGTCGCTTGCCACGGCACTTTTTCCGGCTTGTGTCTCACCGAATGGGATGGCGAACTTCTCCGCAAACGCACGTAATTCCATTCCTGCATCCGCATACCGGACTCCACCCCCACAGACCAGCAGAGGTCGCTGTTTGCTGGCAATAAGATCAGCTGCTGCAGCAAGCTCATCCGGATGCGGAGTACGGGAAACGATCCGATGGATGCGCTTGCGGAAGAACTCAAGTGGATAGTCCCAGGCCTCCCCTTGCACATCCTGCGGCAGCGCAATCGTGACTGCCCCGGTATCTGCCTGATCAGTCAGCACACGCATCGCGTTCAGCAATGCTGTCATCAGCTGCTCTGGCCGATAAATCCGGTCCCAATATTTGCTCACCGCTTTGAAGGCATCGTTGACCGTTATCGACAGATTGTAGGTATGCTCCATTTGCTGAAGTACCGGATCCGGTTGACGGGTGGCAAAGGTATCGCCGGGGAGCAGCAGCACGGGAATCTGATTCGCCGTCGCAGTGGCAGCGGCTGTCAGCATATTAGCTGAACCCGGTCCTACCGAAGCGGTGCAGGCCATGATTCGCCGTCTGCGGCTCTGCTTGGCAAAGGCAGTCGCCGCATGCACCATTCCTTGCTCATTCCTCCCCTGATAGACCGTCATCTCACCCGGCGCTTCCTGAAGTGCCTGCCCCAGTCCAAGTACATTGCCATGGCCGAAAACGGTGAATATACCGTGTACAAAACGCTCCGGTCTATTGCCAAAGTTCACATATTGCTGGTTCAGAAATTTCACCAGCGCCTGCGCCGTCGTTAATCTAATCGTATCCACGTGAAACCTCCCTTTCGCCGTTTTTGTTACTGCCAGCGGGCAGTGACGACTTTTTTGCGTGTATAAAATTCAACCCCGTCGCTTCCATTCGCATGCAGATCGCCATAGAAGGAATCCTTCCAGCCGGAGAAAGGGAAAAAGGCCATCGGGGCTGGCACTCCGACATTGACACCCAACATGCCTGACTCGATATTTTCCCGGAAATAGCGCACTTTCCCGCCGTCATTCGTAAAAATACAAGCCCCGTTGGCAAAACGAGAGGTATTGGCAATTTCAATCGCCTCTTCTACATCCTTGACACGGATCACTGCCAGGACAGGCGCGAAAATTTCCTCCTGCCATATTTTCATTTCCCGGGTCACTCCATCAAACAACGTTGGGCCGATAAAATAACCCTGTCCCTGCACCGCAGCATCCGCCCGGCCGTCTCTTAGCAACTTAGCGCCCTCGGCCATGCCTTGTTCAATATAAGCGACCGTTTTGTCTTTATGACTTTGGCGGATAACCGGCCCAAGAAACGTGTCGTCGTCCAAACCATCGCCGATGTTCATCTGCTCACATTCACGCAGGAGGATGGAGATCAGCTCATCAGCAACCTCTTCCTGCACCGTTACCACGGAGCAAGCCATACAGCGCTCTCCCGCCGAGCCGAAGGCTGCGTTGACAATCTGTGTTGCTGAAGCCTCAAGGTTCGCGTCTGCCAACACAATAGAATGATTTTTCGCCCCTGCCAATGCCTGAACCCGCTTCAAACACGCCGTTCCCTTCTTGTAGACATATTCGGCCACCGGCTGTGAGCCAACGAAGGAAATCGCCTTCACATCAGGATGCTCCAGCAGGCCGTTTACCACCTCATGCGCACCGTTAACCAGATTGAGCACACCTTTCGGAAGCCCGGCTTCCTCTAACAATTCGACCAAACGTGCTGCCAGCAGCGGTGTGCGTTCGGAGGGCTTCAGCACAAAGGTATTCCCACAGGCGATGGCCAACGGGAACATCCAGCAAGGCACCATCATTGGAAAATTAAACGGTGTGATCCCGCCGACTACACCGATGGGATAGCGATACATCCCAGACTCGATGCCTGTCGCGATGTCGGGCAACTGCCGGCCCATCATCAGCGTCGGCGCACCTGCCGCAAATTCCACACACTCAATGCCGCGCTGCACCTCTCCGTAGGCCTCTTTGAAGCTTTTTCCATTCTCCAGCGTGATCGTCTTCGCCAGTTCATCCCAATGGTCCACCAGCAGCTGCTGATATTTGAACAAGATCCGCGCTCTGCGCGGCACCGGTGTCTTGGACCAGCCTGCAAAAGCCGCCTTTGCCGCCGCCACTGCCCGATCAACATCGACTCTGCTGGACAGCGGAACCCTTGCCATCTCCTCACCAGACGCTGGATTGTATACCGTTTCTGTCTTCTCCGCAGCCGCCTCAACCCACTGCCCGTCAATATAGTTGTTCAGCACTTGCACGGTTTGCTGTGCCATTCTACTCACTCCTTCATCTCTATTAATGCGATCCCGCGAATCTAATCTAATCTAATCTAATCTTGCATAGCTATTCGATCTGGGGTTGTTTGAGTTGTGTCCTCTCCAACCTCTGCCTACTTACTCTGCACCTGAAGTGATTTCCTCGTTAGACAATAAAAACGCTTCCAATTCATCCAAGGTTGGCATGGCATCCGAACAGCTGTGGCGGGAGATGACAATGGATGCCGACGCGCTGCCGCGGCGCATGGCCTCACCGACGCTTTCTCCCCGCATTAGACTGTGAATGAAGGCTGAGGCGTAAGAATCTCCGGCTCCAAATGTCTTCAATACTTTAGCGGGAAAAATACCACTCCGATGCTTCTGCCCATCCGCCGTGTAGGAGATTGAACCACTCCCGCCACGCTTGATAACGACCAGCTTTGCTTGGTGCGAGAACCAGCGGTTAACTGTTGCTTCGTCATCTGCATCTGTCACATTGTACAGGCTCTCCATCATATTAAATTCCTCACGGGTACCAATGATACAATCGCATTTCTCAGCTGCCAGATTATAATAGACCGCTGTTTCTGCGGCTGACTTCCAAGTATAGGGGCGATAATCCAGATCAAAAAATACAGTGACATTGTGCTTGCGGGCGAACTCCAAAGCGACAAACACAGCCTCACGGGACGGACTTTGTGCCAGTGCAGTACCTGAGATCAGCAGTGCCTTGGACTTCCGAATATACTCTTCCGAGATCTCCTCCGTACTCAGCAGCAAATCAGCCACATGATCCCGGTACATCAGAATGCTGCACTCCTGAGGACTCTTTATTTCAGTAAAAGCAAGCCCAGTCACTGCACCAGTCTGGTCAACACTCACCTGGCTATCGTCAATGCCATTCCTTTGCAGATAAGTTCGGATAAAACGGCCCATCTGATCATCGGAAATCTTACCGATAAAGCCAGTGCGCATCCCTAGCCGCGCTGCCCCAATTACGATATTGGCGGGAGAACCGCCGACATATTTGGTAAACGTCAGTGTCTCTTCCATTGGTCTTCCGGTTTCATTAGCGTTCAAGTCAATACAGAGCCGACCGACAGCGATTAAATCCAGCGGTCGTGCAGGATCGAACTGTAAACCGTTCATTATGACGCCTCCTTGAGAAAACTTCAGTAAAATGGATTAATGAGATACAACAATCATCGGGGGATGGGTTAAGCGCTTAACCTAATTTCCATTAGTATAGTTTAGAAATTGGAGTTTGGCAATCCTGAACTTAAACGAAGTTGGGAACTGAACCCATGTACCAGAAAAAAACAAAGAAAAGACCTGTCCCTCGCCGCTAAGCGAGGTACAGGTCTTCAGATAGGAGTCGGCGTTCTTACTCCGTTTGTAGAGTTTGTGTCTTCCTAATGCGGTGCCGGTCCGGTGGAATGGCGGACTATCAGTTCCGGCATCAGCATGATCTTGCGCTTAGGACTATCGGGATTGTCGATAGATTCGTTCAGCAGAATCATCGCCTGTTCCGTCATCTCACGCAGAGGCTGAGCAATGCTGGTCAAGGTGGGATGGCAAATTTCAGCCAGCATTGTATTGTCAAAACCCACCACGGACAGATCACGGGGTATTGACAAGCCTGCGCTGCGCGCCTCCTTCAATATCCCAATCGCGAGCAGATCGTTGCAGGCGAATATGGCGGTCGGCCGGTCTTCCTGCGCCTGAGCCAGCATCGCGGCAGCCGCTTTGCGGCCGTTCTCCAGCGTGGCTGAAGTATGCGTGAGATTAGCCGGATTGTCAAAGCCAACACCCGCTGCCTTGAGCGCATCCATAAAGCCTTCCACGCGCAGCTTACTCCCCGGTAAATTGTCAGAGATAATGCCGAGCCTGCGATGGCCCAACGACAACAGATATTCTGTCGCCTGATAGCCTCCCTTATAGTCATCCACCGTGACGCTGTTGCTCTCCATCATCCGGATATCAGCCGAAAATAACACAAGCGGTACGTGATCAGCCAGCAGGCGGCGGACCATATCCGGATTCCCTGTATGAGAAGCAATGATTATACCGTCCACCCGTTTGCGCAGGAGCAGTGAGATATACCGGGCCGCCTTCTCATCATCCCGGTCTGTACTGCATACAATCAAGTCGCTTCCCTGCTCCTGGGCATAATCCTCAATACCTCGGGCCGCCTCAGCAAAAAAAGGGTTGGAAATATCGGGAATCATCAGCCCGATCGTTCCCGTTCGGCGACTCGTCAGCGCAGAGGCCACCAGACTCGGCTGGTAATTCAGCTCCTCCATAATCCGATGAACCTTCTCCCGTGTCTTATCGCTAATTCTCCCGTTCTTGTTCAACACCTTGGACACCGTAGCGATGGAGACTCCCGCTTCCCGTGCCACATCATATATCGTAGGTTTCATCGTTAGTGAGCCCGCCTTTACGTTCGTACAATCCTATACCTAGATTATAAGGAACTCTTCTGACAGTGTCTATTCAGCGGTGCAAGAGACTCTGTTACTGTGGCGATCATTTGGTCAATACATCGACACAAAGAAGGAGCCTCCGCCTTGCGGAAGCCCCCTTTTCGTGCGTGCTGCTACACTATTTCTTCTTATCCTTCTGGTGTTGCTGCATCTCGAACAGCCATTCATGTTCCGGATCATTATGAAAAACCCATGTGCGGACCGGACCTGCCATCACATTGAGATAATAAGAATCATAACCCGGCGGAGCCGATACAGGATGATAGCCCTCCGGAACCAATACAATACTGCGGTCAGACACGGCCATCGTCTCATCAAGGCTGCGATCGTCATTATACACCCGCTGCACTACAAAACCATGAGCCGGGTTAACCCGGTGGTAGTATGTCTCTTCCAGGTAAGACTCAGCAGGTAGATTGTCACAGTCATGCTTGTGCGGAGGATAGCTGGACCAATTGCCGCCACCCGTACGTACTTCCACGACCAGCAGGCTCTCGGCTTCACTCTGCTCAGGCAAAATGTTGACCACTCGCCGTGACATACTGCCAGAACCGCGGGCTTCGGCCACAGTATCGCACGGAGCGATCAAACGCGGCGCATATTTGCCCGTTCCTGGTGCAAGGCAAACCGCAAGTTCCAGCTCCGTCAAGGCCGTAACTTCATAATGCCCTCCCGCCGGAATATACACCGCATACGGCGGCAAATCCTCAAATACAGACATACGTTCACCGATCCCGGCGAACAACTGGGCGCCTGCTCTCACATCCGCCTTGCCCGCCAGCAGCACCAGACAGATTTCATTCCCTTCCGCGCTGCGGCTCAGCGTATCCCCAACCTGCAGCTGGTACACTTCAAAACCTACATACTCCCATCCAGCGCTCTCCTTGCTAACTGCCGCTACAAGTCCATCTTTGCCGGGTGCTCCGGCTTTTATGATTAGATTGGACATCTTCACAGACCTCCCCCATCTTCCTTCAGCATCTGCATCCGCTTACAAAGCTTGTGTTGCCGATATTCCCTCTCCGGCACAAGAAGACAACTTGACCGGAAGCCCGGTAAGATAGGATTCCTTAGCGGCTTCGGCAATCCGTTCCGCCTGTTGCCCGTCAAGCCCGCTGCAAATGATAGGCTCCTGCAGGCGGATTGCCCGGGCAAATGCGGCAACCTCTTCCACGAAAGCCTGGTTATACCGCTCGAGAAAGAAATGAAGCGGTTGATCGCGTGTGACCGAAGCAGCGGTTGAAACTTCTACAGTTGTTGGACGGCAGTTATCGGCGGTGGCTGAGCCGCAGGAACCGAACACCTCCACGCGTTGATCATAACCATATACAGCCTTACGGCTGTTATCAATGACGCAGATTGCGCCACTGGCAAAGGTCAGCGTGATGACAGCTGTATCCACATCATCGCAGCGCCCAAACATCGGATCAACGAGATTGGCACCTCGGGTATAAACTTCTGTTACTTCCTCACCCATCAGATAACGGGCCATATCAAAATCGTGAATCGTCATATCCATAAACATCCCGCCGGAAGACCGCACATAAGCCTCACCCGGAGGCTGCGGATCACGTGATGTGATCTTCACAATATGTGGACTGCCTAGTTCTCCTGATTGAACCAGTTGCTTAAGTTTGCGGAAGCTAGGGTCCATTCGCCGGTTGAATCCGACCTGTAGCAATACACCCTCATCCTCCACTATCTTCAGTGCCTGGTGGGTAAACTCTGACGACAGGCTGATCGGCTTTTCACAGAAAATATGTTTTCCAGCCCGGGCCGCTAGCTCAATCCAAGAGGCGTGGGTATCCGTAGATGTGCAGATAAACACAGCCTCGATCTCAGGGTCATTCAGAATGTCTTGCCCATTCACAAATGCAGAGCCAAGATTCCGGCTCTCTGCCCAGACCAGCAATTCCTCACTTACCACAGCCTCCGCAATGGATTTCAACTTAAACGACGGCATCACACGCAGATTATCTGCATGAAGCCGGCCAATTCTGCCTGCCCCAATAATGCCAACTACGATCGGATTTACCATGTTTGCTTATCCTCCTTCAAGGTAAGCGCTTAACCATCCCGAAAATAGTATACTCCAAGCACAAGTGAAGTTACAAGCAAATATTTCTCCAGCTTTTTTAACTCTCTCCTTAGCTATCTACTCCTCCTCAACAGTAATGTAACGCTTCACCTAGTGCGACTAAAACTATGGCCTGCCCGTAGGCCATAGGGGCAATAATGATTTCCTTATAATCTTCTTTTGCAGCACCAATCGGAGTGCCGCCGGATACACCAAGCACCGTGCCTTCATCGTCAATTCTGTCCAGCACCGCCCGGATCGCTTTCAGGGCATGATCTGCATACGATTCCGGCAACAACCCCCTGCGTACGCTATGCAAAATACCCGCTGCGATAGCTGCTGAGCCTGACGTTTCAGTATAACTGCTAGAGTCGTCCAGCAGCGTATGCCATAATCCGCCTCCGCTCTGGCAGGCTAATAAAGCTGTTGCCTGTGCGTTCAGGATCTGTTGAAGATATTCAAACACTCCACTGTCCAGATACGGCCCCATCAACTCCAGGTATTCAGGCAGACCGAGTGTAAACCAGCTATTGCCCCGGCACCAGAAGGCTTCACTGAAATTATGCCGGCCGCCAAAATGCCAGCCATGAAAAAAAAGCCCCGTCTTTTTATCATAAAGGTATTTGATATGCAGCAGCAGTTGGTAAAGCGACGCTTGCCGCCATGCGGAATTATCGTATTTCACACCCATTTTTGCCGTGAACAAAATAGCCATAAATAACGTATCAATCCAGATTTCATTATCATTGAGCGTAACCTCATCCTTGCTCGCTCCTGTTGTGACATGCTGATAACCAGACTCCTCCGTCCGCGGCAGGCCATGCATCAACCACTGCACCCATTCCAGGCTTAATTCCTCCGCTTCCTTCAGTTCCATTAATGACAGCAACGGTGCTGTTGTATTGATATTCCGGCTCGGCAGTCCCTTGCCCAGTTGCTTGCTCATCCAAAGCTTGGCATATTCTTGATAACGCTCATCCTTGAAATGCTGCTCAAGCTTTTGAAGTCCGTAAAGCCCCACTCCCTGCGGCCAATCCCATTCCTCCATGCCAAAATCACGGGCAAAATACCCCCGTCGTCCCGCATCCTCCCCTAAATTTTGCAGTTCGGCTTCGTTTTCCGGCCGCTCCAGCTTCAGCAGCTTATCCGTCACGCGGTTCAGCTTTTCAATGATCTCAACTTTACTAATCCGGCTGTTGTTCATCTGTTTTCCGCCCCTTCACCTGCCATTTTGGGTCTTCCCTCATGTTGGGTAGTTCCATTCCCCCGTAATATATCAAACCATTCCATACAAAAACTACTTTATATTTGCTGTAATAACCCTCATATATTGCAAATCTTGCTTTTCTGAACCTATAATAAGTGCATATTACAGAATAAGGCGGTGAGAGCATTTGCTTGAAAACGACTTACTGTACGAACAAGGGTATAGCGTACGTATCAACACGCCCGTTGATCCCCTTTTTTATTATTTTGATTATGACCAGCGTTCTCACGATATCAATATGGAGTTTCAGCATTTTCATGATTTTTACGAGATTCATATCTTAATGGATTCCCGAGCCACTCATATTATCGATGGGAATGTCTGCGCCCTCCAGCAGTATGACATCGTGCTTCTGCGTCCTTATCGGTTGCATAAGACACAATATCCGGAAGGGCCGCCGTTTAAGCGGCTGATCATAAACTTCGCCATGCCCAAGGATATACCCGGTTTAGAGAACGCTTACAAAAGTATGTTTCTCTCATTTTGGGAAGAAATACCGATCTACCGTTTGCCAAAAGAGTTGCGCAAAGCCGTATTTGATCCTCTTAACGCTATCTTCACCTTATCACACAGCACTTCACCGTTAAATCCAGTACTGATTCACAGCCTTTTCCAACAGTTCCTCTGTGCTTTATACCAGCGTAGAGACCAGAACAGCTATGTCCCAGAGGAGATTGGAAATGCCATTATGCAAAAAATCTACTCGATCACCGCATACATCCATAGCCATTACAACAGCGAGTTGTCCCTTGATTTCCTCGCTAAAGAGTTCTTTATCAGCTCCTATTACTTATCACACCAATTTAAGTTAATTACCGGCTCCACGCTGACAGAATATATTCAGATGACCCGGGTCCGTAATGCCCAGCAATTGCTGATCTACACCCGCCTGAAGATTTCCGAGATCGCCGGGCAATGCGGATTCAACAGCTTCTCCCAGTTCAACCGCATATTCAATAAACTTAGCGGGATGTCCCCATCCGAGTTCCGCAAGAACCAGGTCATATCCAACACTGCTTCAACCACATTTTCCTATTGATGTACTTGCTTACCTAGTTACAAAAAATCCGCTGTGCGTCCGACAAATCTATCTACCCTCTAAGTAACTATATTGAGCAGTAACAGAGGCAATGTTTAGACGCAAAAGAGAGACGAAGGGAAAGGGATAGCAAAAGCGATGGTGCAATCACACACATGTTGGGATAGATGCAGGTACTGGTGTAGGTGCTCGTAGTGATGTAGGTGCTGGTGCTGGTGCTGGTGCTGGTGCTGGTGCTGGTGCTGGTGCTGGTGCTGGTGCTGGTGCTGGTGCTGGTGCTGGTGCTGGTGCTGGTGCTGGTGCTGGTGCTGGTGCAAGGGTAATCACATTTAACTGTATTTCATACAACTATTTTTTCACGCATCACGACACCATTAGATATAGCTGTATTTGGTGCAACTATTTCCTTGGTTTTTTCGCCTATAAGCTACATCTCGAGTTTTTAGTTGTACAGAATACAACTAAAATCCGAAGATTCACTATTTCATACGGAATAGTTGCACAGAATGCAGTTACTTCTCAGATCCCAGCAAAACTCCTTCTCCCAATTGAAGATAATCCGCCCAAACAAGTCACAGCTCAGCAAGCCACCACAAATCAAAAAAACCAGGCAGCGATTCTCCACTAACGGGAGAATCACTGCCTGGTTCTAGCTTCAATTACATCTTAAGCCGTACGTTCCGTTGCTTTGAGACGCAGCGCTTTTTTCTCTTTCGACTTCGCCACTGGCGGTTTCAGGGAAACCGCGATGATGCAGGCCAGCAGGCACAAGAGGCCAAAGATAACAAAGGTTGGTTTAAATCCGCCTAGGAAGACGGCGATAAACGAACCGGAAAGGGCACCAATACCAAAACCTTGGTAAACGATTCCGTAGTTCTTACTGTGATTTTTCAGTCCGAAGAAGTCGCTGACAATGGCGGGGAACACCGTGATATTCCCGCCAAAGCAGAACGCAATGGCTGCTACACAAGTGAAGAAAAGTCCGAAATTCAGGGTCGCGTAGCTGAGGGTCAGCATAGCCGCCGCAGTTACAGCAAGCGATGCGCCTACCAGCTTCAAGCGACTCATTTTGTCAGATAAAGCACCCAGAATTAAACGTCCCGCTGTATTAAAGATCGCAATCATAGCCACCGCACTAGCTGCTGTCTGTACATCAAGTCCAGCCAGCTGCACGCCGATATCTTTTACAATACCGATCAAATACAGACCACACATACAAGCGGTGAAAAAGATGATAAATAGCAGATAAGCTTCTTTTGTCCGCAGCATTTCTTTGACCGTATAGTCTTTCGGTGAACTCATTACTGTAGCTGTCGTTGAACCCGCTGGTGCTGGGGCCGCTTGAACCGGAGCTTCTCTTACGAGCAAGGAACCGATTACAATCATGCCCATAACAATCAAACCCCAATACATAAATGTATTAGACACACCCACTGAGTCAATCAACCCGCCGTTAATATATTTAAAGATCAAACTCCCCGTTCCATAAGCACCAACGGACACGCCGGAGATTAAACCTTTATTATTCGGAAACCATTTAATTAAATTAGATAATGAAGTGATATAAGCTGTCCCATCCGCAAAACCAACGATCACCCCAACCAATAAATAGAACATGAAGAGTGAATTGGCTTGGGAGCTAAGAATCAATCCTAGTCCGAGCACAATCCCAGCAGTAGCAGTCAAACGGCGAAGCCCGAAACGATCCTGCAACTTCCCTGCGAACAAGGTCGCGAAAGCGAGTGCAAAGCTCGTTATAGAAAAAGTAATCGAAACAGAGTTAAGCTCCCAGCCAAATTTTGTTACCAGATGCGCATTAAATAAACTCCATGTATAGATGGTACCTAGGCCCATTTGCATAATTACTGTACCTAATACGATTAGCCACCGTTTGGTGCTTTTGCTGTCCATTGTCGTAGTCATGGTCTTTTCCTTCTTTCTCTCTCGTTGTCTGCTACAAGAGCTTCTATCGCCTCTTTATTGTAGCTAAACCAGCCGATGTTGAGAGAAATCCGGCATGAGATGACGGAAATGAAGAATGAATTGCATTTATAAGCGCATAATCTGCCTGAATTCCTTTACCTTACTACGACTTACCGGCACTTCAAAACCTAAATCATGCAGGCGCAGCAAATACGTATTGTTGAACCACGGGATGATTTCCTTAATCTTGGACAGGTTAACAATATAGGAACGATGGCAGCGAAAAAAACGATCCTGCGGCAGCCGCTGAAAGAAATCGCTAATACTAAGTGCCATGCTGTATTCCTCACCTTTAGTCATCACACTTGTACTTTTTTCCTGCGCGGAGGCGTAATAAATATCGTCGGCATTCACTACGATAATCTTTTCATTTTTCCACAGATTAACCTTGTCACTGACCGGATTACGCTCTTCTTCCCCCTGTCGTCCACGGCTGGCAAACGCATTCTCCAGCTTGTGCAGCATGGCTTTGATGCGTACCTCGCTATAAGGCTTAAGAATATAGTCAAAAGCTTCAATCTCAAACGCCTCAGCGGCATGCTCCTTATACGCAGTGATGAACACTATGTAGGGTTTTACCGAGAATCTACTGATATTTTGTGCCAACAGCACTCCGTCGATGGAGGGAATATTAATATCCAGAAAAATCACATCTATCGTATCACTCTGCAAAAATTTAAGCGCGTCCAGCCCATCTTCAAACTGTGCCGTTATATCAATCCCGCTGTGCGTCTCTATTAAATAAGCCAGCTCCTGTCTTGCCAGCTCTTCATCCTCTACAATGATCGCTCTCATTGTTCCTCCTTTTTAACATCAAAAAAGATGTTCGTCCCTTTATCCAATCTCTGAATGGTAAGTCCAGTCCCATAGATCAGCTTTACCCGTTGGTGTACATTAAACAGTCCGATTTTATTCTCCGGCATATCGCCAGTATAGACCTTCTCTATCGTTTCCTCGCTGATGCCAGCTCCGGTATCGCGAATGCCCACCCGTACGGTATCCCCGTGGTCTTTTACAGAAATCGTTACTGTTCCTGTCCCTCTTACCTTCAGTATGCCATGTATAATCGCATTTTCTACAAGCGGCTGAATGATCAGACTCGGAATTCGAACCTGAACCTCATCAATATCATAAAGCACGTTAAGCCGGCTTCCAAAACGCGCCTTTTCGATCTCTACGTATTGCTGGACCTGCTGTAGCTCTCGTTTGATATCAATGAATTCATCGGTAAGCTCCAGATTGTATCTCATATAACCGGACAGATTCACAATCAGCTCGCGTGCCTTATCCGGATTAATTCGAATCGAGGACGCAATCGCATTCAGTGCATTGAACAAAAAATGCGGGTTAATGCTGGTCTGCAGTGCCTTCAGCTCCGCTTTGTTCGCCATTTCCTTAATGCCTTCCACCCGCGACACTTCCATCAAGGTAGAGATCATTTGTGACAGACCCACGGCCATAGCTTGAAGCGAATAGGTAATCTTGTGGGCTTTGGTGTAATAGATTTTGAGCGCTCCCGTCACCTCACCCTTTTCCTTCAAAGGAATAATGATCAGCGACTTGATCTGCGGATTCACGTAATCACTATCATCGTTACGGATGGTAATTTCACCACTGGACAACGTTACTTTAGTTTCCTCACTGATAATATCGTTAGTTGTCTCATAATCCTCCTCACCCACGCCAACATAGGCACGAATAAACCGAGTATCCGTAATCGCTACAGCGTCTGCACCGATATCCTCTTTGATGATCTGGCAGATGGTGTGCAGCGACTCCTGATTAATATTGCGAAAATACGGCAAGGTCTTATTGGCAATATCAAGCGCCAGCTTGGACTGCTTAGCCGCGATCCGTTCCTTCTCACCTTCCACGCTCTGCACTAGCACAACAATCAGGCCGACACTAATCTGGCTCATAATCATCGGAAAAGCGATCTTGGACACGATATCCACACCCAGCGACATCGGCTGAGCCATCGCTAGAATGAGCAGCATCGTCAGTGCCTCACAGGCCATTCCCGCCAAAATCCCTGCTATCCAGCGACGTTCACCAGAGGTGCGGCGATAGATTATCCCAGACACTATGCCTGCGGTGATACTCGTAATCAGACAAGGAAGAGAGGTTACCCCTCCGATATCAATCAGAAAACGGTGAACCCCTGAGATGATGCCTGTTATAAGTCCAACCCATGGCCCGAACAAAATCCCGCCAGATACGATGGCGATAATTCGCACATTCACAAGCGAACCTTCCACATTAATCCCGCTATAAGTGCCGAAAATGGCAAATAAGCTGAAGATCATCGTCGCAATAGCAAGCTCTTGCGGAGCGTAACTCCCTTTTTGAAAAACCTCTTTAAACCGCGGCAGACGAGTCAATACAAACAGACACATCAGCAATAACGCAGCTCTTTCCAACAATTGCAGTAATATAGTAAACGTATATTGCACGGTCACCGCCTCCAAAGGTCTCGATGTCGATTCATTATAAAGATAGTTCATGCCTCTGTCCATTCAGCCTGTCCCTTTATACCTCTATTGAAACTCTTGTTGTATGATATTAACAGATTGGAAGCATGAATATTCGGAGGTGGCAGTTTGCACAAGATAGAACACGAGGCAGATATCATTCAGCTTGTACATAATGACCCCTGGATGATGGATATTTTAGAAAATGCCAGATCGCTACAGTTACCTGACTGGTGGGTTTGTGCTGGGTTTGTACGTTCAAAAATCTGGGATACCTTACATGGCTTTGAAGAGCGGACCCCTTTGCCAGATATTGATGTTATTTATTATGACGGCAGCAATCTTCATGAGGAAGTGGAAAAGCAATGGGAGGCAAAACTAAGAAATTTAAATCCCCATGTGCCATGGTCCGTTAAGAATGAAGCAAGAATGCATACCATTAACAACCTTGCGCCCTATACGTCATCTGTAGATGCCATCTCCAAGTTTCCGGAAACAGCTACAGCGCTTGGGCTTTCCTTAGATGAATACGGTAAGGTTATCCTAACCGCTCCGCATGGGATTGCAGATGTTATTAATGTAGTGTTACGGGCTACCCCTCATTTCAACAATAATCCGAACTTACTCCCTATTTATGAAAAACGAATTGCACAAAAAAACTGGCAGGCAACGTGGAAGCAATTGCAGGTCAGCGCTACCTAAAGCTAAGTTGTGTTAGCATCGGAATAAAAAAGACAGCAAGCCTCTGCTACAGAAGGGCTTGCTGCTGTTGTTTTATTACACCGCTAAATCAATACCAACCACGCCTACTACATCTCCCTGACGATTCCGGATTGCTCTAGATAATGTAATACAAGAACGTTTCGTAATCGCGGATACATAAGGTTTAGAGACATATTCACCCTCATTCACGGCCCCATTCCACCAATCACGCCGCTTAGCATTCAACAGGCCAGCCGCTGGCTCGGAGTAGATAAAGGTTCCATCCGTCCGATTGGACCAAATGGCTTGTACATCTGGAATTTTCTTAATGTAAGCGTTCAAAATACCTTGATGAACTTCAGTATCTGGAGCGTAAAGTTCTTCCTTGGCGGAAATCGTCTCCAAGAGACTCTGCATTTCCTGAAGCCGGGCTGCATATTGGCTCATCTCAATTTCCGCTCTGCCCGCAATGCTAGTAACCGATTGCTGCAAGGATTGCGACTCCGCTAACAGATTGGCGCTGACTTCGTTCAGCTGCCCAATTTGGTTCCGCTGCCGTGTCACCTGCTCCAGCGTAAGGTCTACATTGGCAATCGTCTCATTCACGATAGCCACCGCACCGCTCAGCTCCGTTGTCACTTCTACAATCAGCTTGCCCTGCTTCGCGGCAGCATCGATTGTTTCCGTCACGGCGCTGCCTACTTCATCTACTCTCGACGCGATATCATCGAGTCGAAGCTTAACCGTGCCGACCTCGTTCACCCCACGCTCCACTGAGACTTGCTCTTTCGTAACGGATTCCAGCACCTGCTGTACTCCATTATTAATGTCAAGCAAGATGCCTGAGGAGCGGTCTACCGAGCTCTTGCTTTGATCAGCCAGCTGCCGAATCCGGCTGGCCACTACTGCAAATCCGCGGCCCTGTTCACCGGCCCGGGCCGCTTCAATAGAAGCATTCAGCGCGAGCAACGAGGTCTCATTCACAATGGAGTTAATCAATGTATTGATCTCCTCTACCATCGCAATATGATTACTCAGGGTAGTAAACTTAGCTAACATGTCCCCACTCTGTGTTTGCAGATCCTTCATCACCACATCTGCAATGCTCAGGGAATCTACCATTGCTGTCATTCCTTGCCGAGCATATTGCATATTCGAGCCTAGTTTTTCCGTCAATTCTTCGATATGTGCTGTAACTGAGGCTACACCGCCCATCGTCTGATAGGCCCCTTCAATATTGGCTTTAGCTTCATTGCTGCGAATCCTTAAATCCGTTTCATACGCGTGTGAATAATCTGCTGTCTGCTGCAGCTGCTCTGTATGGCGGCTGATTTCTTCAAGCGCACCATGCAGCCGATCCGAGGTAACTACAATCTCATTGCCAAGAAGCTCCACTTTGTTCTGTGACTCCTTCAGCAGCGCTTCTTTGCGATAACCGTAGCGGGATGTATTCAGCGAGAACCATCCTAGAGAACCCATAAGCAGAATAATCACCAGCTTATGCATCCAGAGCATATCAATCAATAAGCTGTACACACTGACAAGAAGCAACAGGACGACTACGAAAATCTGGTTTCGACGGATCTGCATCTTTACTTCCACTCCACTCGATTGATGTTATGTATTCTAACATTATATCAGCAGAGTTAATTAAAGGAAATACTTTCTATAGTATTCCTTTTCGATCAATCATTCCCCGGGCCAGGCAATCTCCCCTTATAAAGATGCTTGTTGATCTCCCGCTTCCAAGAAAGCCATCAAGAGGAAACCTGAGCTTATTGTCGAATATATAAGCATATTGCCACTGGAAAAGAGGATCACATTATGCGCGCCACACCTCAAACTCCTCGTCAGACCTATTGGAATCGTGTGCTTCTCAATTCATTCTGGATCATCCTGATTGTGTATTTAAGTATTCAGTTCATTGTTTCTCTATCCTTATGGAGCCAGCGTCCGGAAACCCCAACCAGGAACGATTATATTGAGCACTCGTTGATTTCTGATTCCATCATAGTGAGTTTGATCATTATTCTAGAAGTAATCTATAGATGGAGGCCTCTGTGGGCCCAACTCGCCATTACGGTTGCAAGCCATCTATTTGCGGTTTTGATTATCGTCAATCTCAGCGATGAGTTGCATGTTAAATCATTAATTATGCTGTTCCCGCTACTAGTCTCGATGATCTATCTGAAGAGCAGTTATATGATAGCCACTTCTGCTATTTCTCTACTGTACACGATCATTTTATTCACCAAGACATCCATTCACGAGTACTTCCCGATCACCCAAACAATCATTATCGCTCTTATTTTTGCAGGCACTGCTTTGGCAGGTTTTGCAGTAATCGTTCGTGGACGTGATTTGATGCAATCCCTGCAGAACTCCGTCAAGTCAGAACAGGAATTACGCATTCAGAATATAATCATGGATCGTCTATCTAAGATAGATCCCCTGACTGATCTGTATAATCACAAGACTTTTCACGAATATTTGGGTTGGCTAATCGAGCATCAGCAGAGTAATCCATTCTCCATGCAGCTTGCCGTTATGGATATCGATAATTTCAAAAAAGTAAATGATTGCTATGGACACTCCGTTGGAGATATCGTATTACAAAAAGTCGCAGCGATCCTGCTCGAGTATATCGGTCCTGATGATTTCGCCGCGCGGTACGGGGGCGAGGAATTCATTGTCATTCTGACAACCAAAACCTTTGAGCAATCCTATGAAATCATGCAACAGATTCTAGCCAAAGTCGCCGATACCCCTTTTGCCGAAATGGAAGGGAAAAGCATAACCGTCAGTATCGGGATGCATGATTACACAGGTGCAGACTCCAAAAATTCTACTTTTCAGCAGGCTGATGATGCACTTTACGAAGCTAAAAACACCGGGAAGAACAAAATTGTCATCAGCTAGTGACAAGCTCCACAGACACTGTTTATCTGTCGGAGCTTGTTTTTTTTGCAAAGCCTTAATTTCAGAAGCATTTCATACCAAAAACCCCCACCTTGAGATGAGGGCTGTGTATCCACTGCTATATTCCGTAACGCTTCTGCGGTTCCAAAAGCTCCACCACTTCCTGCTTCGGAACAGGTCTGCTAACCAGATATCCCTGTACCTTATCGCAGCCCGATTTTCTGAGGAAATCCAGCTGGCTGATCTCTTCCACTCCCTCCGCAACGACCTCCAGCCCCATATTGTGGCCCAGCTGTATAATGGTCTGCACAAAAGACTGGCTGTAAGCTTTTTCCGAAAGCGAATCGATAAAGGTTTTATCCATTTTAAGCGTAGAAATCGGCAATTGCTGCAAATAACTAAGAGATGAGTATCCCGTTCCGAAATCATCCAGCGCAATACGAATGCCTTGGGATTTGAGGAATTGAAGCTTATTCACGATACTCTCAAACGATTCCATAAAAATAGACTCGGTGATTTCCAGTTCAAGACAACTAGGCTTTAGCCCACTTTCAGCGAGACTTTCCTGCACCATCTCGACGAAATCATCCTGCAATAGTTGAATAATGGAAATGTTAACTGATATCTTGTAAGGAATGCCCATACGATCTTGAATGCCCTTCATAAAGATGCACGATTCCCTAAGCACCCATTCTCCAATATAAATAATCAGCCTGGAATCCTCGGCGATTTTGATAAAGGAAAGTGGAGATACAAAGCCCAGCGTTGGACTATTCCAGCGAATTAAAGCCTCAAAACCAGAGATTAATCCAGACTGGATATCCACCTGCGGTTGATAATATAACTCAAACTCATTATTATTCATGGCACTGCGCAAATGTTTCTCTATATTCATCCGTTCATTAAACGCAGTATGCATGGATTTGTCATATACCACATAAGTCCCCTTGCCATCCTCTTTTGCCCGGTACATAGCGACATCCGCATTTTTCAAGATTTGCTCGGTGGTCTCCCCATCTTCCGGATAAAAGGAAATTCCAATGCTTACGGAAACGTACAAATAACTCTCTCCGATTAAAAAGGACTGCCTGAACGCTCTCATGATACGCTCCGCCAGGTCTAGCACATCCTCGTGGTTTTCTATATCCTTAATAAAAATCACGAATTCATCCCCGCCGAGCCGAGAGAGCATATCTCCTTCCCGCACCACCGACTGCAGCCTTTTGCTAGCCTTCTGAATAAGAACATCACCGGATTTATGCCCTAAGGTATCATTGATGTATTTAAAATTATCGGTATCTACGAACAACAGCGCCGCCTTGCCTCCTGAACATTGCAGATATTTCTCCATAGATTCCAGTAGACATACACGGTTGGGTAGATTACTAAGCTCATCCACATAAGCTAGACGATGCATGTGTTTTTGATTCTCCACCAGCATATCGTATTGCTCTACAAGCTCCTGCTGTGTGGCTGTAAGCTGTTCATAGGTTGCCTCAAGCTCCTGATAACTGTTGCTCAGCTTTAGCTCTACCTGCTTCCGCTTACTAATATCAATCAGCGAACCGATAAATAACACAACTTCATTCTTTGGATCAACGATAGCTTTACCACTTACCTCAAACCAGACGAACTGATTATCTTTGGTCCGCATGCGGTATTCCGTCTCGTAGATAGGTGTTAAACCTGCCAGATGATCATGTCTTGCCTTTTGGGATGATGGCTGGTCATCGGGATGAATAATACTAAGCACCCCATTTTCGAAAGAATTGATTTCATCCTCCGTATAGCCCATGAGCTTGTACCAGCGATCCGATAGATTATACAGTCCTGTCTCCCAATCAAGCTCCCACATGTATGCACCAGAACCCTCTGTCGCGAGACTGAACCGTCGTTCACCTACTTGCAGCTTAGCAAATTGCTCCTGTAGCTCGACCTCTGTCGCTGACAGCTCTTCGTAAGTAGCTTCCAGTTCCTCATAACTTTGCTGAAGCCTTAGCTCATTTTGTTTGCGCTCATCGATATCCACTCCTACAAGCACAAAAATATCAGCTGCCTGCTTATCCAATCCTTTCAACAAGGTGGTCCGAAATGAAAAATACCGCGCTGCTGGCGAATTGTCCGGAAGTTTATGCTCGATATTATCAACATAGTCAAGCTGTACGGCCCTTTCCAGCAGATTCCGAATAGCCGCCGTACTGCCTGTCAGCCCCTCTATATCCTCAATGTTTTTGCCCACTACTTCATTCTCGCATAGGCCCGTCATTCGCTCAGCGTAATTGTTAAACCGAACTACCTTTTTATCCGCCTGCACAGCCCAAACTACCATACCGCTATGCTCTATTACATCCTCAAAAAATTGCTGTTCCGAATAAACCGCCCGCCGTAAGTGATTAATATACATTTTTAGCAAAACCGCACTAATGATCAGAAGGCCGAGCAGAATAATGGCTCCCACAATAAATCTATTGCGCATCATAACTTTATAATAATCCGAATGAACGAAGAAATAGTGCTGATACAGCTCTTCAAAAGCACCTGAACGATGCAGGCGATCCAATCTCTCGTTAACATAAGTCACTAGCTCCGGAGAGGATTTACTTATTGCAAAAGCGACATCCCTAGGGTAGAGATTGCTCATTTTTTTGATAATACTCCCCTTCAATTTCTGCTCTGCAATCAGATAATCAATCACTTCCTGATTCTCAAATAGAAGGTCGATTTCCCCATTTTCTAAAGCCTTCAAAGCTTCAGGAGTCGTTGCATATTCTATGTAATTTGTAATCCCCACCTTGCTGTTCAGCACGGTTGCAGAATACTGCCCATTCCCTAACCCAATCTTATAACTTCCCAACGTCTTTAAATCGATCTCATCCTCAAGCTCTCGCCTTGCATAGATGGAAATATAATTCTTAATAACTGGATCTGAAAATAACACCTCTTGGTTACGCGACTCCGTAATTGCCATAAGACCTGCTATCTCAATATCTCCTTGAATCAGCCGACTGTATACTTCATCCCATTGCCCAGTACTGTAGTGAATAAGGTAATCCTGCTTCTCAAAAATCATCGTGCTCAAATTAATATCAAACCCGGTCAAATACCCATTTTCTACATATTTATAAGGTGGATATTCCAGTTCTACTTGGTACCTTATATCCTCTCTTTCGGCGTGAGCGGCTGTAGGAGGTACGAGCAAAAGCAGAAAAATAATCAGAAGCAACATTGTGCACCGCTTCATTGCCCAATTCCCCTTTTTGCTAAAATTTAGAATTTAAAGCATTATTCTAAAAAGTGTTCGACAAAATATGGTAAGATTCCTGCTAATTCTTTCCTAAAACCACACATTATACGCAAATCCCCATCTTTCGATGGACTCTTTTATTTGTAAATGATAAAAGTTACGAAGTCTTGATTTTTATATTGCTTTTTACATAGAAAATGTGGATAATAGCAATAACGATAAACGATGATAATGATTATCATTATTATAAGCGTTAATAATTTCAATTTACTATATTTAAGTTAAAAGGAGACTGATCACCCATGAACGTTACCTCTACCCGAACAACATTACAGGTTGACGATTATCTGGATCTGCTCAATCTTGCCGTTAAAGTTGGAGATTTGAAATGGCAAAAAGAAATTAAATCCAGATTGCAATACATCCTCTGTCTGCCGACAAGATAATGCTTCCGAGTATACGCCGTGTTCCCTTATTTGGGGGCATGGCTTTTTTTGTTGGTATGCAGACATAACTATATAATAATTGGAGTATCTCCAGGTCACCTGATGGTTAATGATATAGTATAATTATCAGCATAATATATTGAATAAAAAGTCCTTCAGATCGGAGCGTGTCAGCTTGAAAAAGTATATAGCTTTATTCTTAATGCTCAGCCTGTTATGGGTACCTGGTGCATACGCCGCTGGAATTCCTGCACAGCAGGGATTTGTTACCGATAACGCTGAAATGTTCAGTTCCGCAGAAGCCGCGTCTATTTCTGCTACCGCTACTGGAGAACTCATGACCATCCATGTACTCACTGTAGATTCCACAGACGGTACTCCAGCTGATAAGTATGCAGACAAGGTTTACGACTCGTGGAAACTGTCCACGCGGGATCTTCTACTGCTGATCTCCGCTGGTGACCAGTCCATTGAGCTAAATTTCTTAAATCCAGGCTTTCAAAGCTCGTTAAATACTTGGTCTAAGAATCAGGGAGGGTCCTCGGGAAGTTCAGCCATCCAAAAACTGCTCGACACCTATTTCATTCCTTATGCCAAAAAAGGGGACTTCGCTGGCGGGACAAAGGCTTTGATTAATGCCATCCATTCCATCGGAGATCGTGCCGGCAATACTGGAGGAACCGCAGGAAGCGGGAGCGCAGCCGGGGTCGGGAATGATGTAAACCGCTCCAGCAGCTCCATGTTTATGATTGCAGCGATTCTTATCGGAGCCCTTCTAACCCTCCTTCTACTCTTTGTAATGGTTACAGGTCTGCGTCGACGCAAGCAGCTTAGCGAGCAACAGAAACAGTTATCTAATTTAATGGTCCAGGCAAATCGGGCACTGGAATCGCTAAACCCTTTTCAAGGGATCGTTCAAGGGAAGACGGGAGAGCTAGTCGAAGGTATTTCCAAGCGACTGTCCGCCAAGCTCGTTGAAATCTCCGCACTACAAAGTGAAGGTCAAGGCGTTCAGCCAGCATTTTATCGTTTGGCTGCCCTCAAGACAGCCGTGAAACAATTGCAGCAGACCGAAGCTGCCTTCCGCACAGCGCTTGAAGAGGAAGAGAAACACATTGCTGTCATTAGCGAAGCTGACCGCAATGTCAAACAGCGTATTACAGAGCTGAAAGAGGATACGCCAGAGCTTGAAGAACAGCTGCAAGGTGCAGTTAAAGAAACCGGGTATGAGCTTCAAGAAATTGTAGAGGAACTTAAAGAGCTTGCGGAGGAAACTGCTAAGGCAGACCAATTGGAGCTTTTTGATCCCATTGCTGCACAAGAGGTTACCGAGGATGCACAGGAACGTCAGGAAAAAATCGAACAGGATCTGAAGGATGTTGATCTCTATGATGATAAGCTAAACAAATTTCCTACGGTATTAGCTGCGGCACGTGCCAAAATCACCGGGATCATTGAACAGAATTCACTGCATAATATGAAGGTTAAGCCATATGACCACCTAGAGCAGGCCCGCGTAGAATCGTTGACACTTGAAGCGCCGCTGCGTATAGGAGATATGGATGAGGTGCGCAGAATCGGCGCCAGTCTAGATCTGCTTCTGGATGAAGCTGTTGCTATGACAGAGCAGCAAGCACTGCTGCGGCAGAATAACCGCAGAGATCTAGAGACATTCCGCACCACATGGAGCCACTTGAAGCAGCGGCGAGACGAGCTGCAGGCCCGAATTACAGAAGCACGTGTACATTTCGAAGAACAGCATATAGTTAGCGTAGAGAACATTCTGACGGAGTGGAGCACACGTCTTCGGGAAGGTGCAGGTGAAGTGGCACAAATTGAGAACTGGACCAGTGATGAACGGGGCGAATATGACAAGGCCCACGATGCGCTGGAGCGCTTGCTGTCCTTGCAGGATGAAGCTGGCCGGCAATATGACGGCGTCTCTGAAAGTCTAAATGCATTAAATGAAAGACTGGATAAAGTACAACGTCTCTTCTCCGAAGGACAAAGCCGGGTAGAGACGACCCAGCGAATGCTGCACAGCAGAGGCTTGTCTTCCAGAATCCGCTTTGAGTTATCCCTACTGCCGGAATATAGCCAGTTGGAGCAACGGCTGTCATCCCGGCCTTACAATCTAGAGGAACTGGAATCGATTGGCCGCGCTTATGACGCTCAGATCACTTCCTTTGTGAATGAAGCGAACCGAATCGTTCGCCAAAAAGAAGAGGAAGAACGGCTTGCCCAGCTAGCCATGATGAGAGAGCAACAGCGGCGTGCGCAAGCCCGTAAACGGATGTCCTCTGGTCCTCCTTCTTCAGGCGGATTCGGTGGGGGACGTTCCTCCGGCGGCTCTTCCTGGGGTGGTGGCGGCAGTGGCGGCAAATCCTCCGGTGGTTCTTCCTGGGGCGGTGGCGGCGGCAAATCCGGTGGAAATTCATCGGGTGGCTCTAAGTGGTAATTCCTCACCATTAGATGCAAATGGATATACAAAAAGACTCTTTCGCTTATATGGGCGAAAGAGTCTTTTTAATTATGAATTATTATTGCTGTTTCATTTGTGGTATGAATGTGCCATCGGAAGATAAATTGTAACGGCCGTGCCCACTCCCTCTTCACTAGCTATTGCCACATATCCTCTGTGGGCAGTCACGATTTTTTTGACAATCATGAAGCCAAGTCCATTCCCATCGCCTCTAGTCGTGTGAAAAGGCTCTCCTAATTTCTCCAGAACTTCCTTGTTCATCCCCTCTCCATTATCGGTGAAGGTAATCACCTGAAATTCATCCTTCACATCAAGAGTCACTGTAATGCTCCCACCAAAAGGCAAAGCTTCCATTGAATTTCTTAGGATATTGAGGAAAATCTGCTTAATCTGATTGCGGTCACATTCGATCTCAGCATCATAATGGATCTTTGTATTTAACGCTATATTATTCATCTCCACCTGAATCGCGAAGATATTCAATACTTCCAGCAGGATCGTACTACATTGTTCAGTCATATAATGCGCAGCCTGCGGTTTACCCAGAATAAGAAACTCGCTCACAATAAGATTCATTCTTTCCACTTCTGACATAATGAGATCATAATGCAACAGACGTGAATCTTTATTAGCCAGTTGAAGCATCCCTTTCACAGTAGTCAGAGGATTGCGGATCTCATGTGCAATGCTCATAGCCAGTTGTCCTGCGACCACTAGCTTTTCTGTATTGCGCAGCACTTCTTCCGTTCTTTTCATCTCCGTGATGTTGCGCAAACTTCCAATCACACGCGCTAAGTAACCATTCCCATCGTAAACGGGTAGTACATCTAACATATAATGCTCGAACAACCCGTTTTTCTCCTGAATCACTTCTAACCCGGCACATGCGACATGATGTATGATGACATGTTGAAAGTATGCACCCACATTCCTAATTTCAAAGACACTAGTTCCAACAACAGACTCTTGATGCTCACCACCCAAATGAAGCATAGCTAAACCGTTCTCATTTATATTCACGACTGTTCCGAATTGATCTGTTATGATTACCCCTAAGTAATTGGTCTCTAGCAAAATCCGATTTAATAATTGCAGCTGAGAATTCCCTCTCCGCAACAAAATCTCACGTTCAATCGAGTCAGCCATCGTACAGAGCAGAGGCAGCAAATGGGGATGGGCTACATCTATATCTGCCATAAATGAAATTGTACCTAAAATTTCTTGCCCATTTTCTTTATAAAATGGAGCTGTACAGCATACTAAATGATGCAAAATATGATGGAAATGGTCTCGTCCTGTCAGCTGGAATGGCCTCTGATATTCAAGGGCTAAAGCGATTGAATTGGTACCCACCTCTTTATTCATCTGCACGCCTTCTTTGATGCCTACCTGTCCTACGAGATCTATAATCGTCGCATCTCCTTGGAACGCCAATAGATAACCTGCATCATCCGAAATCGTAACTAGGATCGGGTTCCCTTTGACTGAGGAAAGAAATTTTTTGACAAAAAATTCGATAACCTCAATCACTTCACTATATGCGCTAAGCTGTGCCCCCAATTCATCAGTAGAATATCCCTTTGCAAAGACAGGCGGTTGCTCAGGATCAATTCCTTGGTCAATACAATGCTGATTGGAAGCCTTAATAATGGTCTCATCCGTCAGTATCCCTGTTGTCTCATCCAAAGCCCTTACCCCATTCTGTATGAATCTTCAATTTT
Organism: Paenibacillus sp. FSL E2-0190; assembly: GCF_037992965.1. Taxonomy (NCBI): domain Bacteria; kingdom Bacillati; phylum Bacillota; class Bacilli; order Caryophanales; family Paenibacillaceae; genus Paenibacillus; species Paenibacillus sp. FSL E2-0190. The sequence goes on along the minus strand of NZ_CP150306.1, from coordinate 389,291 downwards.
GCATTGCATAATTATGTATTCTACCTCTCTTCCTCTAATCCTTTTCAATCCTTAAAAATCAAATAATCCCAATGTTAAAAAATAACTTTCTGCACAAAAAAACTCCACCCCTATAAAAGAGCGAAGTTTTGGAGGATTACTATTTTCTATTTTTCTGTTAATGCTTAGTGTCATCCAAAAAAGGTTTATTCACATAATAATACATTACCCCCATCAGTACGCCACCGCCAATTAAATTGCCGATCGTAACGGGGACAAGGTTATGCACCACGCCATACCACGATACCGTTCCGGGATGATCAAGTACAAGCGCAATCGCAAAGGTACACATATTGGCAATACTATGTTCATAACCGGAGATGAAAAAACAGAATACGAATAAGACCATGGCGAACATTTTGGCCCCATCGCCTTTCATATTCATCGGTATAAAAAAAGCCATACAAACGAGCCAGTTACAAAGAATGGCCCGAAAGAAAAGCTGACCTGCCGGGGCTTCCATCTTATGCTCCACTACATATAGCAAAAAACCGTTTACATCTGAGCTATAGAACAGTCCTGTCAAAAAAATCAGCAAGGCAAAAACGGCAGCCCCAAGAATATTACCGATATAACTCATGATCCACATGCGGACAACCTCAGACCATTTCATTTTCCGTCTTAGTGCCGTGTATGTGTAATAAAAAGTATCTCCGGTGAATAAATCCCCACCACCAAAAGAAATTAGAATAATAGCCGCTCCGAAAGTAATCGCAGCCATTGGATATGCAAAGGGGGATTGCTCCATAAAGAAATAGTTGCCTGTCTTAAATGCTACAATTACACCGAATCCGATAAACATACTGGCCAGCATGGCTCTGGCAATATAGCGCATTACGCTTTGCCGGAATATCTTCTGTTTCTTAAGTGCTAATTGTTCAACCTGAAGCAGTGCCTCGTTCTCCATGTGACCTCCTTAGGGATTTTGGTATTTCCAGCTGATTATGGGCTAATCGACAGCCTTGCGTTATTATACCCAATAACCCGCTGGAAATTACTTGAACCAACTCGCGGCAAAAAATCCCTGAATACTTACGGGGAAGCGAAGCTACCTCTTGCTAATTGTCTTCATTCATTTTAGCAATGGCTTCTGCTTTTTCACTGCTGGCGACGATGATAAGCACGAGTATCAAACAGCCTAAAACCATAGCCTATCCCCACTTCCTCCACATGTAGTCTTGTGACAACTTATGTATGTGGATAGGGCTTTATGTTTGGCTACAGCAAACTTCATTTGATTAGATCACGTTTACGCCTATGCAGTAGTTGAAGCAAGCTACTTCATATCCAAAAAAAAGCAGAGCAGCGAACCCCCAGAAATGAAGGCTCACTGCTCTGCTATATTTTTACGGACTTTTTTTAAAACAATTAGTTCAAGAAGCTGCTCAGTTGGCTCTCTGCTTCACCTTGTTTCAGCGCCTCAGGCTTGTCCGCTTCATTGAGTCCTAGACGATTGCCCAGTTGGGTATTGATCGTCGTCATTTTGGATGTATAATCCTGGCAGCTTTCGATAATACGACGGTTTGACTGTTCCGAAGTATCCAATGCGCTAAGCAGATCGCCGATCGCTTGATTCACGGCTTCCATAGACATGGAAGGTTTGGATAGAAGCTCGGTGGTTTTTTCTGTAGTCGTACGCAGCAAGCGTGCATTTTCTTTAAACTGATCTTCAATCGTCTTATTTGTTGCTTCTACAGCGTTGATAACATTCTCCTGATCGGCCAGCGACATCGCAATCATTGCCGACACTGTAATCAGATTAGAAGTTTTATCAATCGCATTATTTACGGAATCGATCAGTTTATCATTATTGTCATTGATGATATCTGTAGCAGCAATCGCTTGATTGTAGAGCAGAATCATCTCTGTCATGGACTGAATACGAACCATCACTTTACGCAGACCACGCTCCAGATAAGCTTTACGGAACTCATTCTCAGGCTTTGCAATCTCCACCTCGAACAGCTCTTTTAGCTTATTGCCGAAGGCAATTTTGGTTTGAAGGTTATAGATCTCCTCCATAGAGGTACGTTTCAGCTGGCGCATATTTACAATACTCTCTTCGAGGGTATCTCTGCCGTCGCGTAGACCAGTAACAATCGCATCAATATTCGTGCGGACAGACTGATATTTGTACACATAGTTCTTCATCGGACTCTTCCGCAGCATTTTGCCGAAAAAGCTAACATTCTTACTCTGTTGCAGATTTTCACACTCATTCCGCAGCTTCATAATCATGTTAGGCACTTCAACACGCTTACCGGACATCAGGTCATTTACCGGACGATCCAGCAGCTTGAGCGTTTGGCCTGCTTTTTCCTGCGTCTTCACCCCAAGCTTCCCAATATCATCCATTAAAGAATCCAACGTGACTGTATCTGTCTGAGATACCTTCTCGATCAATTGTGCGGCTTCTTCGACTACCTTTTGTTCATCTTCTTTTTTTAATTGGATCAACTGCGTGGACATGGGTTTCCCTCCTATAATTCGGAACTGCTATACCGCTGATGAATCAGTTCCGCCTTCGTCTGAAGTTCCATCAGGTCTTTATGTTCGATCGTCGAAGCAATATCCGATATTTTGGAATCAACATCTCTTAGACCGTTCAGCAGCGTTCTCCGATTCTTCGTCTTCGCTTCACCACTTAGGCGCAAAAATGGGTTAATCACACCATTTAAATCCTTCAGAATCAATCTGCGGACCGTATGATTAATATCACCATTATTGAGCTCCTGCAGCAGCGGAATTACACGTTGAAGTCTCGCAAAAAGCGCCAGTGATTTCTCGACAATTTCATTGTCCAGTGTATCCTTCTGCCCCTCGGAGATAATCATATCTTCCAGAATGCTAAGGTACTCAACTACTGGAGCAAATTCCGGTCCAATCTTCGTTGGTTCGGCCTCAGTTCTACCACTATTGCCCGGATTACCTGGTGCAGCATTATTTGCCACACTAGGTAATTGCGGAGAATTTGCAGAGGGAGCTGGAGCAACAGGCACCGTCTCTGGACCTGCTGGCAGCACCTCAGCCGGAAGGTTGGTTCTTGGACTTCTCGTTGCAAGAACCCCTACCGCTGCACCCGCTACAGGCAACAGCAAGGAGAGTAACTCAGGCAAAAAAGAACTCGTTAATACAGCGACAACATAGCCAATACCGGCATACAGCAATATTTTCGATTTAAATTTAATTTTTCTCACCTCTTGTGAGCGAGATTGCGAACGCTCAATTCACGGGATCCGGAATTACGGATTCGCCGTTTATTTTCATAATTAGCGGCTGCTCTACATGGCTGGCAAGCACATTATCGCCGAACTCCGCAGGCTGGACCTCTCCGCCGAGTGCACTTTTGACAGCCAGGTATGGAAAGTTAATTCCAGACAGACAAGAAATATGAAGACCTCCAGACATCCGGGGGTTAATCTCCAGCAGTTTAGGAATTCCACCACTATACTTCATTTGAATATTGAAATTGAAAGGTATTTTATATACCTCTGCTACCCGGGAAGCGATCTCCTCCAGCTCCGGAATATGCTCCATCAGCCGCAGACGACCGCCAGCTTTACGACGGGGTACAGCCGCTAACAGCCTGCCATTCTCATCTGACAAGCAATCTATACTGTATTCATAACCTTCCAGCAATTCCATCACCATAAGTTCAGGGAATGTAGGTTCACTTCCCAGAATACGATAGGCCTCATCGAAGGATATCAGCGGAGTTACATGACCAAACAGCTCCTGTAAAGGACTACGTGTGTTATCAATGATACGGAAGCCGAGGCCTCCCTCTGTCTCCGTGGGTTTAAAGCATACGTGGTGTCCTTTGGCTACAAGATCATGATAAGCCTCTTTGAACTGCTCTGCTGTACTCACCACATGATAATCAGGAATTGTCATAATCCCTGTTTCCTTAACACTTTCGTAGAACTTCCCCTTATCCATGATGGTCTCCAATAAGTCCAAATCTCTACAGACTAGAACCTTGGTGCCAATCGCATCAAACATAGCAGCATGCAAAGCTATATCCAGCATATGTAACCGTGGAATGAAGATATCGATCTCATTGCGGCGACAGAAATCCACGCAGAATTGAACATATTCTATTCCAGTCAGTGCTGGTTCAGTCCCAGCAACATCAGCACCTTGAAGGGACATATGGTGAATATCAGGATGCGTGGCGAAGATTTGTACAGGAACGCCATCCTCATTATTGCGGATGAGATTCATATAATGGTAAGCGACGGAAAACCAGCGATTGAAATAAATGTTTACCTTTTTCATAGTGGCCCAACTCCCAATACGGTTAAGTTATTATAGATCATGTTTACATACTGTAGAATTTCATCACCAGCAAAAACACCCGCTTGCTTCGTAAAGGGATACCTTGATTTTACAAGACCACTCTGCTGCTCTGCAAATATTTCTCCATGACAAGGAGCAATCGCATAGTCCGCACTTTCTAGTAAACTCTTATCCAACAAGGAATCTCCCGATGCTACCATCGGTTCTGAACGAACCGTCCGGCGCACATGAACAATCGCATCACTTTTATTCACAGCGGCAGGAACGACATATAGCTTGCGCCCTTGTAAGGATACCCGCCAGCCCAAATCATATAATCGCTCTGCCAGATTCGTGATCTCATCCATAGGTAATAAATCACGAACTACTACAAAAGTATAAAATAAATCATCACAATACCGCTCACTAATGATCCATTCCTCGTGCACTACAGACCTAACGTGCATTCTAACTTCTTCTGCCGCAGCCGATTCATTTTGAACAAGCCTGCCCACAGAAGCTCTCCAGCTTTTATCTACTTCGCCACCAATCAGAATATTCCCGCCATTACTAGTAATCGCGTAGTCTGGAATAATCGTGTCTTGAAACAGATTAATACGCTTATACTGCGCTATTGTACGTGTTGTAACGGGCATAAAGATAATACGGGAAGTAAGCTCCATCAGATCAGCCAATGCTTTTTGCGAAATGTATGAAACCGTCTTACCATCCACAACCTCCGCAGGAACCAGGCCCGGAGTATTCTCAGGGACACCGATTGCATTTAAGGAATAGATTAACGTTCGGTCCAAATCACTGGCATAGATCATTCCGTCTCACCTCTCAGCGGCTTAATAATCCCGCAACAGGAGTAGGTGAGTCCAGGGAATACTTCTACTGGAACCCCTCTATCCTCTGCTAAGAGAATAATATGACGAAGATTTGGATTATCCATAGTATCGACAAGAATCTTCCACGGTACTCTGCGCAGCAGCACTCGGGTAGTTTCTCCGACTCCGGGCTTGACCAAATTGATGTTATCTATGCCGAACACTTCTTGAATACTCTGAATATCACGCAGGCCCTGCCATGTAATTTCTGGCGGCGATTGCTGCATCTGTTCAGCAATCGCTTGTGCTTCTTCCGCAACGGAGGAGAAATACGGGCAGATCGCCGCAATGAATACATTAGATACATCCGTATCGAGCCATTCCTTGTAGAATTTAGCTCCATGGAATTCTTCCGGACCGATTAAATCATCGCGCAGCACTGTCCGGCTCATCAGTCCTGACACCGTAGAATTGAGGCATGCACTAGGAATAAGATAATCCTCTCTAGTCCCGAACGTGCCTGAACAGTTCCCGGGATCAGCCAATACGGCCAGGTCATCATTTAGCCGAATGCCATATTTCTCATATAGGCTGTTGCACGCTTCAATCAATACCTGGCGAATAGCCCCTTTCCCCGTCCATCCGTCGACAAACTGCAAATCAGCGTCAAGCCCGTGCTTTTGCAGAATATAAAGGATTGCGTTCTCATCAATCCCCTTGCCCCGAATGATAGAGATACTATAATGCGGCAGATCAGCACCATATCGCTCTTGGATATAACGCTTAATCAGTACACCAATTGGTGTTCCCGCTCTTGCCAAAGAGACTAACACCGTATCAAGTCCCCTTTGAGCGACAATCATCTCAGAGACTACCGCTACTGCTAGAGCGACCTTCTCCGCAGATTGCTCCAGCGTCTCGTGAAATAACTCAATATACTGCTCAGTAGGCTGATATTCCACGGGCAGCATCTCAGAGTAGTGTACGCCTGATTGAATGGCGGCCTCTCTTTCGTCAGTCGCCCGCTCCAGTGAAACATCGCTCAGATCCTTAAGCAAAAATATAACATCTGACGGAGAATAGCTGCCTAGCGGAACCGGTTCGGCTATACTTCTGTTTAGAATTTCTTCAGTTACTGTTCCCTTCATAGGTAGGGCCTCCACTTCTTCTTTCCGAGGTCAGTACAATAAGATGCACTTTATGGCGGGCCAGTTTCTTCAGTATATCAAGCATAGGTTTCATACGCTCATGCGGTACATCACGCTCAATCAGCACAAATATATCATCGTATTGACCAGGAGCTATATTATAAATAAAGTTTGTGATTTCCGGGTCACCAGCTGAAGGATACGCAGCAGCACTATGTACCCCATAATCCGGCCGACGCTCAGGGTGAATTGGACTTCTAGTGGAAGACTGGTAAGCAATCCCTTCCCCCATTTCCGCCGCCACTCTCATCGGAAGATACATAAATTCTCCTACACCCATTACCAAGGCTTTCGGTCCTCTACGCAATTGCCGCAGCTGCTCAGCTATTCGTTTCACACCCTGATCAAGCTCCAGATTATCCTGTGACTCCATTCCGAACCGTCCACTATATTTCATATAAGGCGCTGTGTTGATCTCACCATAGGAATCGATAGAGGATACCTCCAGTCGTTCCATTCCATCTTGAGCATAAGTAGTTACAACCTCACACTCAGAAATGGCCTCTCTATCCAGCTGCTCAGTATCCTTATTAAACACTGGTGAACCTATCACTTCAATATTCCCTTGCAGCAGACATAACGACTTAATGCGAATCCCCAGCTCCTGCTCAAGCTCACTATAGTGTTGAAGATTGCTGCCGCTTCTCCAATCCAGAAGAGAGACTACCACATATTCCTCCCGCGGGAATTTTGACTGAATATCTCGAATTGTATTGATCGCGGTTTTCCCGGTCGTAATCTCGTCATCTACCAATATAATGGGCTCTGTCCCAGATAAGAGTTCGGTATCCAAGGCATAACATAGATGATCAACTGCATGGGAATGCTCTTCTACAAAACTTACAACAGACTCCAAATCAGGAATATGCTCACGCGTAGTATGAATATAGGATGCCTGCTCAGCAAAGATGTTGTACACACTGTGACCCAGTGCAGTTGCCGTTTCTGCGAATCCAATAAAAACCACAGGCTTGGGCAAAACCAGCCGGGCCGCTAGTAAATGTTGATAGGCTTCCTTAGCAAATTCAGGATGAATCAGCCCATGAACCGCCATATCCAATAACTTTGTCATACGATCACTATCCACGGAATCACCGTTCATCTCCTGATATAACAGCAGCGCCAACGCTGCTCCGCTTAGAAGTGAAGTATACGGATCGACGGGGATATGCTTGCCAAGCACCTTACTGACAAACAGAAAAGTTCGTTTTTTATTAATTCGCGCCGCCATAGAAAATAAAGAATCCAGAGGCATATGAAAGGGGTTAAAGGTTTCGGTTACATTCACTTGCAGGTTCTCGACTATGTTATACGTGCGTAAATTCGTTTTCGGGTAATAATCCGACAAAATGCTGTTGTTCATGTAACACCCCGTATATTTGAGATCGTAGTAAAATTCGTCTTGCCCAGTTCAGATGGGGCTTAATTTCGTTCATTTTATTAAAATATTGACTCTTAAACACGCCCAGACTGCCATCATTACTTTCTACAATGCTTAAAGCGTCGACGTATTCCTCATGCATCACCGTATACATCGCCTGAACAGGTCTGAGATGAGAAGGATGGATAATCGTCTTACCCACAATTCCATTCTCTTTATCCAAAATAACCTCACGAATTAGCCCGTCCACACTGCTCGAGATATAGCTATTCCGCATATCACGGCCGTTTTTGCCGTAAGTATCCTCAAATGGCGTCTGCCGTAGCTGCGGCCGGAGAACTCGATGACCTTTATTCGCAAAATACTCCCAGACAGGTCCTGAGATCACATATCCCTCTTCAACCCGCCCAAACACATTGATAATGTCCGAGATACAGTCACGGATAGGAGTAAGATCATAAATACTAACATCAGGACTGCGACGCAGTCCGAACAGGCTGGAGAAATCCGTTGCCCCAATTCTGACGTTTAGGACAAGTTCACGGTAATTACGGAGTAAATCACGGATAGATAGCAGACTGTCCACTCGACTTTCCCGATAAATAATAGGTGCAGTTTCCAAGATTGGCATCCCGTAAAGCACAGGATCATTATAACCACGCGTATTGTTGTACTCAGCTAACGTTTCAAAATATTGAATTCCATTGTCCACAGAGAACTTAGGAAATACAAACCCTGTTAACATCGTTACCAAGGATCCCAAGCGGAAAATCATTTGCCGGAGTTGGTCCGGGTTACGTACTCGTATAAAAAGAAGCGGGAGGCTGTTCGATGAATCCAGCTCATTTTCTGCGTAAGCAGCTAGGTAAATAAGATGCTGGATAATAGACTCCTCTGCATTGTCAACCTGGTCATCTCCGATTGCGTCCTCCAGATCTATAATAACCGTCACTAGACCTGCATTCTTGAGCTTAATGATGTCTTCTGCAACACTTGCACGGGTAGCCGGCATATAGAGGGCAGCGCCGACAGCGTAGGCTAGCAGTTCCTTGTTCGTGGTATGATCAAATGAGATAGGCGGAGTGTAAAACAAAGAGATTTCTTGTTCTTTCGTCAGGTAATCGAAGTATCTCAAATCGGTTCCCCCTTATAGTTTTGCGAAGCCAAGCAAAACAAGCGTAGACCTCTCCTCATAGAGAGTGTCAGAACCGGCAATACTCTCCCTTGGGGATGGCATCTTGGCTCTCTCAAATATAAGTGAAGGCCTACGCTATAACATATACGATTACCTGAAAGAAGCAGGCGTTTCTATTCTTGCATGATCGGCTCCGACTTCTCTATGGTGCAATTACTTTTTTAATCATGCACTTTTATGGGCATCTTTTTTCTTACGTCTAGCACTATAGAGGATCGTACCCACGAATACCGCTATAAGGATTGTAAAGAATACGACATGCGGCAATTCAAAACCAAAAGCACCCGCTAGCATCTTACCCGCAATAATGGCGATAAGCAGGAACGCTGCCTGTTCCAATTCAGGGAATTTATCAATAAGCTTCAAGAATACCTGCGCCACTCCGCGCATCATCAGAACCCCTAAGATACCACCCATAAAGAGAACCCAAACCTGATCGCTAAGTCCAAATGCCGCAATAACACTGTCAATACTGAAAGCAATATCCATTAATTCAACAAGGAGAACCGTCTTCCAAAAAGAAGTGCCTTTATTCTCCGTATGCTCTTCGCCACTGCCCTTAAACAAACCTTTATATGCGATATAAAAGAGATACAGTGCACCAAGAACCTTAACCAAAGTAAACTTAATAAGAAATGTCCCTAGTCCAATGGCCAGGAATCTGAACAAATAAGCCCCTAAGATACCGTAGAAAAGCGCCTTTTTCTGCTGCTCCTTAGGTAGATGCTTAACCATAACGGCAAGCACAAGTGCATTATCTGCAGAGAGCAAACCTTCTAGTAGAATTAAGCTCCCGATAATCCCCCAGCTCACAGGATCAGAGAGTGTACCTACTACATCACTCCATGAGAAAAAATGCCCATAATTCTCACTAATATTTCTAAAAAAATCTGCGAACCAATCCATTACACTTTGCGCCTCCGGTAAAATCGATTATTTGCTGCCCGCAACCCAGCGCAGCCCCCAGCCATAGGCTTCATCCATCTCACGATGACCACTGTAATATTGCACCAGCCGTTCAACACTAAATGTTTCATTGCTTACATTCCGGAATAACGCAATGGCACACATCCCTTTTCGGTTGTTATGCTCGTCCAAATTTACAATGATATCAGGTCCTCCGCCTTGTTTGATGGTGACAACCCCATCGGCCTCCGACCAGTTGGTTACCCCTTTATAAATAAAGGAAAACACTAGAATGCGTTCAATCTCGGAAATTTTGATACCATTTATACGCAAATTCTCACCAGTAGTTACGGAGCCTGTCCGATCATCCCCATCAAGCATGACATAAGGAGGTTGATTCAATGAGCCAAAGGCATTGCCCAACGCTTGTACCACTCCTTTACTGCCATTCTTCAGTTCATACAGACAAGCAAGATCTAGATCTACGCCATTTTTACGACTAAAGAGTCCGCCCTGCTTCTGGTTCCAGTTGAGATTAATCAACACTTCCCCTAAATCACCACTGGCTGATTTTTTCAAATTGATGGAATCGCCTTTTTTCTTCAGCTCGATTTTCTTCAAGTTGAGATTCATTGGCGAAGGCGGGGGTGTGGCTGGAGAGCTCTCTTCACGTTTCACTGGCTGCGCAGGCGGCGTTGCGAAGATTTGTGGTGGAATCTGCGGCTTAACCTCCGGCTGTGGAGCAGCAGGAGCAGGCTCCTCATTCGCTTCAATACCGAAGTTGCTGCATATCTCTTTCAAACCTCCGGCAAACCCCGCTGCAATGGCACTGAACTTCCATTCACTGTTATATCTATATAATTCCCCTACCACAATGGCCGTTTCCACGGAGAAAAGATTGTCGAGATCACATCGGAGCAGTTCCGCACCTGTCACTTGATTGAGAATCCGAAAATAGGCCTGACTAACTTGCCCAAAACTTTGACCCCTTTTCTCCCCATCATAAATGGTAAGCGTAAAGGCAATCTTCATCACATCGGAAGGAATCTTATCCAATTGAACTTCGAATTGCTTGCGGTCATTGAATCCTGGCACATCCTTATACCTAATATAAGATGTGGCTGGATTATTATAAAATATTAAATCCTCGTCTTTACTTACTTTACCCTCTGATCCAAGCAGGAAAGCAGAGCTATCAATCTCCAGAGCAGCCGGAGCATGCCAGCCGATCTCTACGATTATAGAATGAAGTCCAGCATTGCCTTTGGTCAGATCAGCTTTTTGCCCTTTGACTACGTTAACACTCATTCTTACGCCACCTTTATAAATGGAGTAAACCAACTAATAATTTTGTAAAAAAGAACCCCACAAAGTGGAGTCTGTACTGCTCTAAATATTTATAAAAAGGGCAGGATCGGTAATGACCCCGCCCACTTGGATGTTATTGCGCGTCCAGTCCATAGTTTCTGCATAAAGCGCTTAGACCGCCGGCAAAGCCACTTCCAATCGCCTGGAACTTCCAATCCGCACCATTGCGGTAGAACTCACAGAATACAACAGCTGTTTCAGTTGAAAAGTCTTCACCTAAATCGAAGCGAAGCACTTCACGATCATTAGAAGCATCTACTACACGTACAAAAGCATTGGAAACCTGTCCAAAGTTTTGTGCCCGAGTTTCATAATCATAGATCGTTACCGTTATTCCGATGCGCTGAATATGAGCAGGGATTTTGCTGAAATCAACAACAATCTGCTCGTCATCTCCGTCACCCTCACCTGTACGGTTATCCCCCGTATGAGTCAAGGAACCTGCGCCACCCGAAGGATTGTTGTAGAATACAAAATCATCGGAGCCCTTGGCCTTACCATCTTCATGCAGTAAAAAGGCTGAGGCATCAAGGTCAAAATCTTGGCCGCCGCTATACTTATTAGTATCCCAGCCCAACCCTACTACTACCTTCGTCAAACCCGGATTAGTCTTGGTAAGATCAATCCGTTGTCCTTTAGAGAGACTGATCGTCACTGACAAAACCTTCTTTCATTTATGAATTCAATTCATCTTTAGCATGCAGAATGAAATTTATTGCAGGCCGTAGTCGCGAGTCAAACCGCTCAAGCCGTCTTTGTAGCCACTGCCGATAGCATTGAACTTCCATTCTGCACCGTTACGATACAATTCGCCTACAACAACACCAGTTTCAATAGAGAAATCCTCACCGAGGTCGAAACGAATCAATTCTTCATTGTTCAGATCGTTTACGATACGTACGTAGGAACGGGAGACTTGTCCAAAGTTTTGGCTTCTTGCTTCAGCATCATAAATTGTAATAGTAAAAGCTACTTTGTCTACATCAGCAGGGATGTTCTGAAGATCCACTTGAACCTGCTCATCATCACCATCGCCTTCACCTGTACGGTTATCTCCGGTATGAACAACAGAAGCATTCTCATTTTGCTTGTTATTGAAGAAAATGAAGTTGGTTTCTTTATCAACTTTACCACTAGCATTGGTCAAAAAGACGGATACGTCCAAATCGAAATCTTTTCCGCCGTCATATTTATTAGTGTCCCAACCAAGACCTACTGTGATTTTGGATAGACCTGGGTTTGTTTTCGTTAAATCGATTTTTTGACCTTTGGATAGATTAATTGCCATGATTACATACCTCTTTTCTTATATTTGGATTATACGTAGCGTTCTGCAAGTTGATTGATATGAGCGGCGTGGCTGCCTTCACCAATTGCAGCGAACTTCCATTCTCCACCTTGGCGGTAAAGCTCTCCACAAATAAGTGCCGTAAAACCTGTGTAGTTGTCTGACAAGTTGAATTTAATCAACTCACTATTCCCGGCAGCATTTATTACCCGAATATACGCTGATTTGATCATTCCAAAATCCTGTTTGCGATTCACCGCATCGTAAATGTTAACGACAACCAGAACCTTGTGAACATCGGCAGGAATGGCTTTCAAATTAACCATGATTTGCTCGTCATCTCCGTCGCCTTCACCCGTCAGATTATCTCCGGAATGAATGACCGAGTTGCAAGGACTTTGCTTGTTGTGGAAGCAGATCAGGTTACCCTTCTTAGTTAGCTTACCATCCTCATTTAACAGCAGTGCTGAGGCATCACAGTCGACATTCGCCTGTTTCTTGACTCCAAAGAATCCCCGCGAGGCTTCAATTGGATCCCAGCCTAAGCCCACAATTACATTGGACAAGCCCGCATTACCTTTAGTCAAATCAATCTTTTGACCTTTTACCAGATTAATTCCAGCCAAATCAACGTACCTCCGTTTCCGATAAAAATCATTATCTGTTAGTCTAGCTTTTAGGTGTTATATCAGTGATACGATAAAGAATAAATTACGTTTCAACGAACTTTTATCTATGACTTCACCTAATTTATAAACTGAATTCGCTAGGGTTTAATCCTAAGACGCCACAAATATTCCGCACAACTGCTTTTTCGTAATCATCAAAATCACCATCAGCTGATCCAATTGCCGAGCATACACCCACGATCAGACGGCCCGCTTCTGGTTTGCCGCTAAACTTAGCGATCGCTTTCAAAGCTTCTTGTTTTCCTATTTCTGGTGAAAATTCGAAGTTACTTACGTAATAGTTGAATTGAGCAATGACATCTCTCATGTCAAATACCTTCAATTCATTACTCATATTCATATAGCCGGCCATTTTGTTTTTCTCTGCTTCTTCTATTTTACCGTCCGCCGCAGCGACCAAAGCGCAGCCTGCAACTACCGCATTCATGAAATCTTTATTTTTGAATTTCTTCACTTGATCTGTAAGTCCGCTTTTGGCTGTATTCAACCAGTTTTTAAATGTGCTCATCGTATTCTCCCTCTATCACTGCTAGATTATGATAACAAAAGATATCCCAAGAGCCTCCTCTCCACGTTCCGACAGATTTTGCATATAAATCCCTGAAATAACCGTTACTCTTCTAATATACCTGATAAAATAACAAGATTCTACTTTCCACAAAATTACAGCACCTTTGATAGAAAGGATCGTGTCCGTTCTTGCTTAGGATTTCCGAACAGCTGCTCCGGACTTCCTTCTTCCACAATCTCACCTTGTTCCATGAACAGCACCCGATCCCCCACCTCACGCGCAAAGCCCATTTCATGTGTCACCACGACCATCGTCATCCCCTCACGGGCCAGTTCCTTCATCACCGCCAGCACTTCCCCCACCATCTCCGGGTCAAGCGCTGAGGTTGGTTCGTCAAAGAGCATAATTTGGGGCTCCATAGCCAGTGCCCTTGCAATTGCTACCCGCTGAGCCTGCCCCCCAGACAATGAGGCTGGATACATCTCTGCTTTTTCACTTAGACCTACTTTTTGCAGCAGCTCAAGCGCTTTTTGCCGCGCTTTATCCGGAGACCATTTACGCACCTGAACCGGCGCCAGCATAATGTTTTCTATAACCTTCATATGAGGAAATAGATTAAACTGCTGAAATACCATCCCAAGCTCTGTACGGATATCGTTAATCTTCGTACTCGCCGCCATCAAAGAAGTGCCTTCAATTACAATCTCGCCCCCCTGCGGCTGCTCCAGTAAATTAAGGCAACGCAAAAAGGTGGATTTACCCGATCCGGACGGTCCAATAACCACCACTACCTCCTGACTGAAAATATCGATACTTATGTCGGCCAGCACCGTATTTGTTCCAAATGATTTATGTAAGTTCCGTACTGAAATCATAGGCTCCATCCTATTTCAGCCTCCGTTCAACGTAATTCAGCAGCTTGCTAAGAGAATAGGTAAGAATGAAATAAATAAGTGCCGCTGTCAAATAAGGCTCCCATATCCGCAAATATTGCCCTTTCATCGTGTTGGTCCAATACATTATTTCCGGTGCAGCCACCAAAGCCAGAAGAGAGGAGTCTTTCACAAGCACAATAAACTCGTTACCAAAAGCCGGAACCATCCGTTTGATCGCTTGCGGTAAAATAATAAATCTCATCGCTTGCCGACTAGTCATCCCCAGTGAAATAGCCGCTTCCCGTTGCCCACGATCAACCGACTGAATGCCTGCCCGAAAAATCTCAGCCGAATAAGCAGCCGAATTAAGCGACAGAGCAACAAACGCAGTAATTAGAGCATTAGTTTTGCCGTAAAGCGGGGGAATCACTCCAAAGTGAACAATCAGAATCTGCACATACAATGGTGTTCCTCGAAAAAAATTGATATATGAATGAAAAGGCCAGCGCAAATACCATTTTGGGGCCATTTTGCCAAATCCGATCCCCAGTCCCAAAATAGAGCCAAATAAAATAGAAACTACAGAAATACCGATAGTCAGCAGTGTCCCTTTTAAAAGGACGGGCAAATAATGAATGATAATGTCCATTCTAAAATCCATAGGACTCTCCCCTTCTCTTCTTTATGTCATCTCTCTTTAAAAAAATAAGCATGCGCAATAGCTATCATTACGCATGCTTATTAGGTTTTTTCCTTATTTTGCGTTCAATAAGCTATCCAGGTTAGGTTCTTCGCCGAACCAAGTTTTGTAGATTTCCGTGTACTTTCCGTTTTCCAATACCTTCTTAATAGCCGGATCCAGTTTCGCTTTTAACTCACTGCCCTTAGGGTAAAGAATGCCGTAATATTCCGCTCCGAAGTTCTCCGTGTCTACAATCCCCACCAGCTTCTGCTTAGGATTGTTTTTCATGTACTCACGTACAATGGCAATATCCGCTACAACCGCATCGGCTCCGCCGCCATTCAGTTCCATCAATGCCACCGCATTGCTGTCAAAACGTTTCAAGTTAGGGTTGTCGACACCCATTATTCCGCTCATCAGGTCATCTGCAGTTGTGGCCCCTTGTATTGCAACTACTTTATCTTTAAGATCAAGTGCGTTTTTGATGTCGCTGCCTTCTTTAACCATAATCATATTGGTAGATTCGAAATAAGGGATGGAATAGTCATAGGTTTCTTTACGTTCATCCGTAATCGATACTGAAGATAGCCCTGCTTGATACTCCGTTCCCTGCTTCACACTTTGCAGCATCGTTTCCCAGCCTGTGTTCGTTACGTCATAGTCTATTCCCGCTTCTTCCATAACTGCCTTAATGAAATCGATGTCGAATCCTTTGATTTTATCCGTGTCCATATACTCCATAGGAGCGTAGCTGGCATCACTGGCAAACTTAATTTTCTCCGCTGAGGATTCGTTACCAGCTTTACTGTTATTTGCTCCACAACCTACCAATGCAACCACCACAAATGATATAAAAACTGACATTAAAAAACGACTTTTTATTTTCATATCCCCATTCCCCCTATTTTCTGAAATAACTTAAAGAGATTTTAACAGATTAAAGGATTCATGACAATTAACTTTTCTAAATAATGTAAGGTTATATAACACAATATTATTATTTTATACGTTTTATGCGTACATCACTCTCAAAAAAAATACCATCAAACAGAAAAAGGCACTGCCAGAGATTCTATTCTCTCTAGCAATGCCTTTAGCATATTTAACTTTAAACCTATTAAAGTGTGATATCTCCATCATAAGAACCGATCAATTTATACAGATCCGGCCGGCGGTCACGGAAGATTCCCCACTCGATCCGGCCAACTTCCAAAGCATCCAGATCGAATTCGCTTACCAGCACGGTTTGCTCCTCACGTCCAGCCTCAACGATTTTATTGCCCTGAGGACCTGCAATGAACGATGAACCGTAGAAATTAATGCTCGAATCCTCATCAATTTCCTCACCAATACGGTTGGAAGCCACGACTGGAATAAGATTCGCAGCTGCATGTCCAAGCATACAGGTCTGCCAATGATCCTTGGAATCGATCGATCCATCCTGCGGTTCAGACCCAATAGCCGTTGGATAGAACAGAATTTCTGCTCCCATCAGGCTCATTACTCTAGCCGCTTCTGGATACCATTGATCCCAGCAGATACCTACACCAATCTTGGCATAACGAGTGTTCCATACCTTAAAGCCAGTATCTCCCGGATTAAAGTAGAACTTCTCTTCATAACCTGGGCCATCTGGAATATGACTCTTGCGGTATTTGCCCAGCACCGTTCCATCAGCATCAATTACAGCAAGTGAGTTGTAACGCGCGTAATTCTTTTTCTCATAAAAACTAATCGGCAGTACCACTTGCAGCTCCTTGGCTACTGCTTTGAAATGATTAATCGCCTTGTTATGCTCAAGCTCTGTTGCGTATGCGTAATAATCAGCTTTCTCTTTTTGACAGAAATACGGGGTCTCAAACAGCTCCTGGAGCAAAATAATTTGCGCACCCTGTGCTGCCGCTTCTCTGACCAATGTCTCGGCTTTGCTGATATTCTCCTCAATATTGCTGGAACAACTCATTTGTGTCGCAGCTACTTTTACATTTCTCAAGTATCTGTCCTCCTTGTATATAAATGTCCCTTTGGACGTCTAGTTTCCTTCAATTATAGCTGTGCAGGCATTTGCTGCGTAGTGCAGTGGACATTTCCGCCTTCGGTGATAACGGCCATTCCGTTAACTGTACGAATCTTGCGATCCGGGAACAAACCAGCCAGTACTTTCTCAGCAAGTGTATCCGTTTCTGTCGCGGTGCCCCCAAACACAGGCAAGATAATTCCGCCGTTCACGAAATAAAAGTTCAAATAACTGAGCGTCAGACGACTGCCGTCATGATCGACCCGTGGTGGCTGCTGAATCTTGATAATCTCCAGCTTACGCCCTTTGGCATCTGTAGCGTTCTCCAGAATACGCAGATTCTCTTGCGTAATCTCATAGTTCTCATCCTGCGGGTCCTCACAGACCTGGATAATAACTTTGCCTGGTGCAGCAAAACAAGCAATATTATCGACATGACCATCGGTTTCATCGCCACTAAGGCCACGTCTCAGCCAGATAATAGCTTCTGTACCTGTATAGTTCCGCACGTACTCTTCGATCTCTTCGCGCTTCAGCTCCGGGTTGCGGTTTAGGTTAAGCAGACACTCTTCTGTAGTAAGCAAAGTGCCTTCTCCATCCGTATGAATCGAGCCACCCTCCATCACAAGCGGTGCATCAAAACGGGTGATCTGCGCATGCTCCAGAATCTTCGGAGCCACTTCGTCATCCAGATCCCAAGGTGAATATTTACCGCCCCAAGCATTAAACTTCCAGTTCACACCTGCCATTTGTCCTTCTTTATTAACAATAAAGGTAGGTCCGTTATCACGCAGCCAAGCATCGCTATGCGCAATAGGCAGCAGCGTTACATTCGGTCCGCCGACCAAATGCTCTACCCGCTCCACATCCTCCGGGTTCACAATGACCGTGATTGGTTCAAACTCGGCGATGGCTGTGATAATGTCAGCATAACCTTGGCACACTGACTCGTGGTTATCCTGGAAACACATAGATTCCTGCACCGGCCAGGAGATAAAAGTACGTTCATGCTTGCCCCATTCCGGTGGCATTGTATAGTTCAAATCTTTAGGATTCATGTGTTAACTACCTTTACTAATATATTTGGAGCCAGTCCTACCCTTAAAACTCCTTCCTCATCATACAATAATATGTTCTAGTGCTCAATTCCCTGGGACATTAATAATCTTGGAAGGAATTTTTTTGTTCGCAGCCCCCATTTTACAGTTAAAAAATTTAAGTTTTCATCCGTAACAACGAAGCTAAATTTAATTATTTTAATATAAATCAGGATATCATTTAATAATTTTACTTATTTTAGTGATTCCATTTTCATTTCTAATGGATTTTATATAATTAGCTTAAAGGAGTGGGTTGCAATGGATGACATCGATCTTCAAATCTTGGAATTACTGAAAAGCAACGGCCGCATGACCAGTTCCGAAATCAGTAAAATCGTTCATTTATCCGTGCCTTCCATCACTGAAAGAATTCGTAAACTGGAGAATAACGGAGTGATTGATCAATTCACGGTCAAGTTAAACCGTAAGGCAATAGGACAAACCCTATTGGTATATATTTTCGTGCAGCTGCACGGCTCAGTTGAAACCCAACACTTCCGCACAACCATTATTCAATCGCCGCTAGTACTGGAATGTCATCATATCTCGGGGGAATACGACTATCTCTTGAAGGTGGGTCTACCGGATTTATCCGAATTGGAGGGTTTTATAACGCATACACTCAAGGCCAATCATGACATTGTAAGATCAAATACCGTATTTATTTTGTCCACGTTAAAAGAAGAATAGATAAAAGGAGTGAAGCCTTATGCCTTGGGAGTGGATGGCAAAAGGAATGCTGCTGGGGCTTTCTATTGCGGCTCCTTTAGGTCCTATCAGCATCTTATGCATCAAGAAAACCTTAAGCTCAGGTTTCAAAACTGGCCTATGCTGCGGCTTGGGAGCGGCCACAGCTGACGCAGTTTATGGTAGTATCGCCGGATTCGGCTTATCCGCCCTCACCGCTTTTTGGGTTGATTATAAAACGGTACTGCAAGCCTTGGGCGGGTTGTTTATTTGTTATCTTGGCATGAAGTCGCTGTTAGAACCCCCAGACACAGACAGCACAGCACCCAATTCCCCAAAAAGCTCACTGAATTCATACATAGTAACGCTGTTGCTGACGCTGTCCAATCCCATGACGATTATTTTTTTCCTTGGCATATTCAGCGCATCTGGCGTCCTTCTGTCTCATAGCAGCTCCAATATGCCGTTTCTAGTTAGCGGCGTCTTTCTGGGTTCCGCATTATGGTGGATGGGTTTGACAGGGAGCACCGCTTTGTTCAGAAACAACATAATGTCAGGACGTTCGAAACAGCTCATGTTCAACAAACTGTCCGGATTGGTAATGTTGTCTTTCGGCGTTGTCTCCCTTATTCAATCTCTCAATCTTCAGGAGTTCCTTTAAACGATATCTCTCACTATACGGTAATCTTTTTTACCACATTGCCTTCAAAATCCTTAACGATAAATTCCCCGCCCTCTAGAATAGCATAGGAATTCGGATTATTCTCTTTAGGCAGCGATATGGAGCCGGGATTCACCACATACACTCCCTCTTTTACATCGGCAACTGGTATATGGGTATGTCCCTGAATAAAAATATCCTTCTCGGAAAGCGCCGGCAAATGCTCAATGCTAAAGCCATGACCATGTGTAGCGTAAATCCGTCTGCCTTCGTGCAAAAGCATAACATAATCGCCCATCATCGGGAATTCCAGCAGCATTTGGTCTACCTCGGCGTCACAGTTTCCACGTACTGCGGTTATCGGCTTGTTTTTGTTATATGCATTAAGCTTATTAGCAACCTCTTGTGGGTTATAGTCCTTTGGCAGCGGATTTCTTGGACCATGATATAAAAAGTCTCCTAGAATAATAAGACTGTCCGGCTGCTCTTCTTCCACCTTTTCCAAAGCCCGTTCCAGCCAAAATAAAGATCCGTGAATGTCGGAAATAAACATTAACTTCATCATGTATTCTCCTTTTCAACTTAACTTAATTAAATATGCGCTTAGACAATAATCTTAACCTTGAACATACCACAACGCAAAGCGGACGTCCCCAAAGGAACGCCCTGTTCGCTATATCTTAACACTCACGGTAAATTCGAGGATCCCATCAAAAAGCGGTCTACTTCGCGCGCAGTCTGACGCCCTTCGTCAATAGCCCAGACTACAAGGCTTTGCCCGCGCCGCATATCGCCTGCTGTGAACACACCTTCTACATTGGTTACTTGTGCTCCGAACTCTGCTTTGGCGTTCCCCCGCTCATCGCGTTCCACCCCAAGCTCGCCCAGTATAGTTTCTTCGGGTCCTGTGAATCCCAAAGCCAGTAATACCAGCTGTGCTTGCAGGGTCTCCTCACTGCCCGGCACTTCGACCGGTACCATTCGTCCCTGTTCATTATGAGTCCATTCAATGCGCACTGTACGCAGCTCCTGCACTTGCCCACCCTCATCGCCGACAAACCGTTTCGTCGAAACCAGATAACGGCGCGGATCTTCTTGATACAGTGAAGCGGCCTCCTGCTGACCATAGTCCACTTTAAGCACCTTTGGCCATTCCGGCCAAGGATTGTTAGACTGACGTGTCAGCGGCGCCTGTGGCATAATCTCAAGCTGAGTCACACTGCGGCAGCCGTGACGGATCGAAGTGGCTACACAGTCTGTTCCAGTATCCCCACCGCCGATTACAACTACATCCTTACCTGCTGCTGATAAATATTCCCCATCGGCAAGCCCTGAATCCAGTAGGCTCTTTGTATTCAGCGTTAAAAACTCCATAGCTTGATGAATCCCACGCAAATCGCGTCCTTCTATCAGCAGATCACGTGCCTGTGTAGATCCACCACACAGTACTACAGCATCATGCTCTGCCTTGAGCTGTGATGCTGGGAGATCTCGGCCGATCTCTGTTCGAGTTACGAAGGTAATGCCCTCAGCTGCAAGCAGATCCACCCGGCGCTGTACAGTCTTTTTATCCAGCTTCATGTTGGGAATACCATAGGTAAGCAGACCGCCAATCCGGTCCGCCCGTTCATACACAGTCACCGTATGTCCTGCCTTATTAAGCTGTGCCGCACAGGCAAGCCCCGCCGGACCTGAACCCACTACAGCTACCTTTTTACCCGTGCGATGAAGCGGCGGCTCAGGCACAATCCAGCCTTCTGCAAAACCTCTATCTACAATCGACTTCTCAATAGATTTAATGGTGACAGGTTTGCCATTCATCCCTACCGTACAAGAGCCTTCGCAAGGAGCGGGACAGACACGGCCTGTAAATTCAGGAAAGTTGTTAGTCTTATGCAGACGTTTCAGCGCTATCTCCCAATTTCCACGATAGACCATATCGTTCCATTCAGGAATCAAGTTGTGCAAAGGGCAGCCGGAAGCCATACCAGACAACAGGCGTCCTACATGACAAAATGGCGTACCGCAATCCATACAACGCGCCCCTTGCTCGCGCAGCTTTTCTTCATCCATAGGTATCGAGAATTCATTCCAATTCTTAATTCGCTCCAATGCCTCACACTCGGAGGGTGTCTGTCGTTCAAACTCTAAAAATCCGGTTGCTTTCCCCATCTCTTTCATCCTCTCTACCAAAGAAAAGTACTCTCTGTCACTTTCTGCTGTTATGCCACTCTAAAGCGCCAAAGTAAATGCCTTAATATTAGCACCCCATATCTTTAACGAAAATGAGTAATGTCACCTTTTTATGTAAAATAAGAGCATCCATTCAAAAGAAAGTTCCACGCAAAAAAAGCACACAGCGCACTGTACTCATTGAGCACAATACTCCGCATGCTTTTGAAGAATTATCTGTAAAAAAACATCTAGTCCACCGTCAGCACTACCATTCCAATCCCGCTTACAGTTAGCTTATTACCCGTCAGATTCTGCACAAGATCGGCTCCAAAAATTGTTTTCCATGCACCAAGCTGTGGCAGAACCAAAGCCGTCTGTTCTACATTAGCATTAAAAAGCACATAGATATGCTTCGCCGCATCGCCTCCAGCATGGCCACGCAATGTATACGCTACCGAACTTACCGGTGCTTTTTCAAATACTAGATGATTCCGAATGTCATCTGCCGTTCGCATACGGAAAGCCGGATGTGCTTTACGCAAGGCAATTAGCTGCTTCAGATAAACCACATCATCTTGATGAGCAGCGCACAGTTCCCAATCCAATTGGTTGATCTTCACCGAGGATTTATAGCTGTTCTCTACCCCGTTTTTCGTGCGCATAAATTCCTGACCCGCATGGACAAAGGGGATTCCCTGACTCATGAACACTATCGCAGAAGCTAACCTATGCATAGATTGGCGCTGTTTGTCCGTCTGCCCTTGTGTGGACAGTAATATTTTATCCCATAACGTATGATTATCATGACATTCCACATAATTGACGGTTTGCTGAGGCTCCACGGCAAATTGTCCAATGCCTGGGGCATAAGCAATGCCTCCCGCGACCCCTGCCTTTATCGCAAGCTCCAATCCCATCATTCCGCTGATGAAGCCCGGTTGATCATGCAGAAAAATATTCCCTTTAATGGCATCCCGGAAATCATCATTAAAATGTCCGATTCCCGGCAGAAGTGCAGCATTCTTCTGATGAGCGAGCCGCTCCATCGGCAACTCCGTCCCCATCATCCAACCTTCACCAATCGTCATGATGGACGGGTCAATCCCATCCAGACGACGCCGGATTTCATCCATCGTGTTGAGGTCAATCAAGCCCATCAGGTCAAAACGAAAACCATCGATATGGTATTCTTTGGCCCAATAAACTACGGATTCCACGATGAAGCTGGACATCATCAAGCGTTCTGAAGCCACGTCATTCCCGCAGCCAGAGCCATCCGACAGGCTTCCGTCTTGCTTGTAACGCAAATAATAGCCGGGAACCAGCTTGGTGAAATTCACACGATAGCCATCGTACACATGGTTGTAAACCACATCCATAATGACGCGGAGACCGCGATCATGAAGTGCTTGAATCATTGTTTTTAGTTCCCGGATACGCAGTCCAGGCACATATGGATCTGTAGCATAGGAGCCTTCTGGCACATTATAATTCTTCGGATCATAACCCCAGTTATAATGCGGTTCATCCAGCCTCGTCTCATCTACACTCTCTGTAGAATAATCATAGACAGGCAATAGCTGCACATGGGTTACACCGAGGTTCGCGATATGATCGAGTCCAGTGAGAATACCCTCCGGTCCGCGGGTTCCTTCTTCCGCCAAAGCAAGATATTGTCCTTTATGGGTCATACCGCTTGCTGGATGAATGGATAAGTCTCGCAAATGAAGCTCATAAATGATGGCATCCACAGGATCATCCAAGGGTGGCTTATCTCCCGTCCACCGTTCCGGATCTGTTTTGCGTAAATCTAAAATAGCTCCCCTATCACCGTTCACTCCTACAGCACGTGCATAAGGATCAACCGCCTCATTCCACTGTTCTCCAAGACGTACTCGGTAGGTATAGAACTTGCCATCTAAATCACCGTCAACTGTAATTCTCCACGTTCCCCGGACATCACGGATCATAGAATACTTACACTCTGCTGCTCCCTGCCATGAATTATAGAGTACCAGCTCCGCTTCTTGAGCGGTGGGCGCCCATAAACAAAAAGCTGAACTCCCCGGTGAGTACGTTAGGCCAAGATCGTCCCCATCATAGCTGAATAACTGATCAAACTCCTGAGCAAACACGGAAATCCCTCTAGTAGCCGCAGGATCCCCATAATAAATGGGTTCCTTCATTTCCCTTTGTACGGACAAAGCACCTATCCCCTTTTCCAGTTATTAACTGGATTATAGTATGATCGTCTAAGTAGTGCAAACGTTTGGACTCAAATTTTTCAAGCTATTTTGTCAGGACAATCCCTCTACCTCGATGCAGCTGCAATATCTAGCCCGACCATCGTAATAATGTCTTTATTCGCAAAATACGGAATACGCCGTTCTTTCCCTAGAGTGACTCTACCGTCCTTGTACCGCACACCATTATCGTGGACAATCAGGGTAGCACGCTCTCCGTCCTCAAATCCCTCATATCCTATACCTAGTACCCAATGGTAATCGTAAGTAAACTCACCTCTCCACCGCAGACGAAACCACTTATCTAATTTAACAGCCACAGGCCGGCCGGCATCAATTTCTGTTTTATATACTTCAAAATCATTAAACGTAGTAATAAGTAACTTTTGCTGATCCTTAGGTAAAATCACTGAATGGATATAGTTCTTCAGTCCTTTGGTAAAACGGCGCACACTCATCCCCCAAGGTCTTCCACCGTGATGGCTGTATATGTAATTAATATGAGCGGCTTTGGAAGGAAAATGACCTTTGCCCCGAATAAAGTCCGCTCCTAAATGGGTGTTCCAATACTCCGCTAACGCTGCCATCGTAGCTGGGCCACATGCAGAGGACGGGGATTCGACCCCAACCTCCCACTGTGTATATGGCTCCGCAGGCAGTTTCTTGCTAATCCGAGGCTGTCCATGCTTCATTCGGATAGATCCCCTCTTAAAGGGCTAGACTTAGGAGTACAATGTGGAGTTGCCTCCGGAAGTAGAATTACATTTGCACCGGCATCCAATTCTCCTTCTGCAGCTGCTGCCCCTTCCATTGTTGTCTCCCGTTCTTCTGTCTGCACTGTATCTTCCACATTTATCTCAGCTTTACTATCAGGATTAATCTGCAGCGTGAAATAGAAATTAGAGCCCTCTCCTTCACTGCTCTCTACAGCGATAGCTCCGCCCATCAGCTCAACGAGCTTTTTACAAATCGCCAGCCCCAATCCTGTCCCGCCATATTTGCGATTAAACGAGGAATGCAGCTGATAAAAGGACTGAAACAGCCGATGCTGCTTCTCTAGAGGAATGCCAATCCCCGTATCCCTAACATTAAATTTCAAAGTTAATTTCTTTTGATCTGCGGACAGCTTCTGCTCTACGTAAATACTGATACTGCCCCGATCTGTAAACTTGATTGCATTGCTGACCAGATTGACCAATATCTGACGCAACCGCCCGGCATCGCCCATAATCAGTGGCGGGACTCCAGATGCCATGCTGCATGATAACTGAATATTTTTCTCCAAAGCCTTAGCTGTAAATAGATCGATTACGCTGTCCAATACGGCTTGAAGCTGCACGGGCTCATTTACAATCATCATTTTTCCGGCTTCAATTTTGCTGTAATCCAGTATTTCATTCAAAATAGATAGGAGCGAGCTGCTGCTCTCCTTAATAATGTCAGTATATCCAAGCTGTTCTTCATCAAGCTCCGTCTCCGCCAGGAGATCCGTCATCCCTACAATTCCGTTCATCGGCGTACGGATTTCATGGCTCATAATAGCTAAGAACTCAGACTTAGCCTGGTCTGCTTTTTCTGCGGATTCCTTCGCCCGAATGATTTCCTTCTCATCCGTGATGTCCCGAAACACTACAACAACACCCTTCGGCTCCCCTTTATCAAACAGAGGGGTTACCTGGTATTCCGCAAGAAAGCTAGAACCGTCCTTACGCCACAAGACCGCATCTTTACTCTGATAAGATACACCTGACTTAATAGCCTTCATCAGTGGAGATTCCTGCGGCCGATAATGGCTCCCATCAAGCGCTATTTGCTGAATATGATCCAAATAAGGATGGCCCATAATTTCATCATGTTCATAGTCCAGCATTTGCAAACCTGCAGGGTTAATGAACGTCACCTTCTCCTCCATATCGAGTCCAAAGATGCCTTCTGAAACCGCATTTAAAATAAGGGTATACTCATTGCTAAGCTTCTCAATTTGTTCTGTATAACGGATGCGCTCTGTAATATCACGGGAAATCCCATACACACCCACTACTTGGTCATCTACAATGATCGGAATATTGGTAGTATTAATTTCTACAAAGTGTCCGTCTTTATGAATAAGCGTTAGATCATAGCTTTGAGGATAACCCTGGGCGGCTAAGTTAAAATGATACAACGTCTTCTCTATGTCCTTCTCATGCACAATGGGGCCAAAGTACATTCCGATCAGTTCCTCCAGCGAATACCCGGTCAACTTCTCCAAATTCGCATTGGCAGTCAAATAGTCTCCATGCAAATTCATAGAGTACACAGCAGATGGATTGTATTCAAACAATGATTTATACCGTTGCTCGCTCTCCTTAAGCTTGAACTCGAACTGCTTGCGCTCCGTAATTTCCCGCCCAATCGCTATAATCTCCAAGACATTTCCCTCATCATCATAGGTATAACGACTGCTCGACTCGAACCAGACATAGGTGCCATTCTTATGGCGGTAGCGGTAAGCTACAGCCGGAATAACGCCAGAGCTGCGGCTCTGCTCCATTAAACCTTGCATCATAACTAGATCATCGGGGTGAAGATAATTATAGGCGCTTGTCCCAACCATCTCTTCAGGTTCATAACCAAGCAGGGTACGGCTAGCCGAAGAACAATATAAGAAAACACTGTCTTTGACCGCATGACGCGAGATTAAATCCAGCGAATTCTCAGACATCAATCTATAATTGCGTTCACTTTGACGAATTTGTTCTTCCATTTGCTGCTGCTGATCCCGATGATCCACCGTTTCCTGAGCTGCGATCTTTAGTTCCGTAATATCCTCGGCGTATACTATAATATACGAAGGGGCTTGTCCTTCTTCTGCTCCTAATCCAGAGAACATGAGAGACAGGCAAACGGGTTGACCTTCTTTGTTTAAAAAACAATGTTCCTTCTTCCAGCTGCCCGCTGGCGATTTCTGAAGCTCGTCCATTACTAATCTATAGGAGAGCTCTTTTGAATGTGCCTCTCTATTTTCCGATTCTGTAAAAAGAGCCCCGGCAAGAAACTCGGCCTCCGTAAAGCCAAGTAGATTGCAAAAAGCCGGATTGACTTTTATCCAGTTGAAATCGCCGTTATTCGAAAACAGTACGGCCATTCCTTCTGGAGACCTCATAAATGCATGATCCAGAATTGCGTTAAATTCTACCGAGCTGCCCATTTAAGCCAGACCTCCTTTGTTGCTAGTGCTAAAGCTCTCATACCTTCTTATGTCAGTATACGATAAGAGAACTGGGGAAAGAAATGTCTAGCGCATTATTTTAAATTGGAAATATTTAAATTTAAATTATTGACGCTAGCAAATAAACAACTTATATTTAAGAATAAATATATCGTTCGTGACCTATTACGATGGAAGCACCCGTAATAAAGGCTTTTGCCTTTGCTACGGGTGCTTTTTTGTTGTCTTCAGGGATACGGACAAAAGGAGGAGCGAATTAATGAACGCACTAAAGTCATTCCCCTTACTACTACTGGTGATCCTGCTATCGTTAAGCACATCAACGGAAGCTTTTGCTGCAGCAACGACTGAATTAACACCCTCTATTCAAGCGGCTTTTGATCTAACAGCTGCGACTGCCGACGGTCCTACAAGGATAAAGATGACTAATCTGTACAATGATTTATCTACTTTAAAGATGCAATACAATAATCGTGAGGAGCAGATCCGAACCCTTCACTATAATAATGAGCAAACACTGATTGCAGTACGTAAGCAAATTAAAGAGATTGATTTAGAAACCGTAGCTCAACTGGAGGCTACCGTTAAGAGCTGCAAACAGCACTATCAGCCCTTATTCGACCAGTACAATGCGCTTAATAAGCGTATCAAGATCGCCAAGGGTCTTAAAAACAAGACGTTGAATACCGTATTACAAGCCCAAGGTGATGCTATGAAGATCCTGGTTCAGTTGGCACGCAAAGAAATTAGCGACAGACAGAATCAGTTGAATGCAGCGAAACAGACACGTACCCGAAAGATAACCTATGCCCGCAAAACCTTGTCTGGCATTGATAGTCCACAGGTCTCAATTAAATCAAACAAAAGCGTAGTCACCTCATTGAATAAACGGATTTCCGCAGATTGGAGTGACTTCAAAGCAGCGATTCGCAAGCAAAACCTTACATTAACCACTCAGTCTCTGTCCTCACTCGTCTCCGGTTACCGCCAAATCGCAACACACAAGCAAAAAATCATAGAATTAGAACAAAAGATTTCTGCTGTCATTGCAAATACGAGGAAACAGATCATTTAACGGACTTTTTCTTCTCATTCGCTCTGCGGTAAGCCATTACTTTGCGGTACATGCTTTTATCAGAAAGATGTTTAAAAATATACGGGTCCGGACTAGTATTCACTTCAATAATCCAAGGCGTCATGGATCTATCCAATCCTACATCGACACCAATCTGTCTAAACCCAGGATATTTCTTATGGTAGAAACGTCCGGTATCTTCTCCTAGCTTTCTCAGTATCTTAAGCATTTGCGCTTGCTGAGCTTCGTTCAGATAAGGAGACAGCAGCTTTTCCATAGCAGTTAGTTTGCCGCCGCTATGATAGTTGGTAACAATCTTACCTTTCTCAGCTACCCGACCGATCAGACCGGTAGTTTCCCATTTGCCCTGCGGGCTGAGCTGGACCATCACACGGATATCAAAGCGGTGTTTCCCGTGCTTTAGCAAAACTATTCCTCTCTGGATCAGGTAACTACGTCCACGCGTTGCTTTCTTTAAAGATAAATGGAAGGCGTCGAAGGTTCTAAAGGTTTTGAGTCTTGTTCCACTTTGGTACTTATATTCTGTTCCATGAGCCTCTCTACTCTGCTCAACCTTCATCACACCATTGCCATAGGTACCGTATTCCGGTTTAACATAAACCATTCCATATTTCAGCAGCATAGCTTTCAGATTGACTTTACTGAATTTTATCGTTTCGGGAATCAACGGTGAAATTTCAGCGCTTCGCATGAGCACCTTGGTTTTAATCCATTTGCTGGTCAATGCAGACTTTAACTTCTTTCCCAACTGTCCTCTCCCCTGTCCCTCAAAAAATAATCACGGCCTTAGTAAGCCTTAGTATTTTATGCTGCAACTGTACAAATGGCATGAGTGAAACGCCCTCTCCGCTTTCGGATGTATCTACTGTTTACTGTGTTGCATATGGTGGAAGAGGATATCCATTAGCGGATAAAAGGAGGCGTGAACCATGCACATTTGTATCATTGCACCGGAGCAGTTCCCAGTTCCGGGAGACGGTTCTGTAGAAATCTGCATTTGGGCCATTGCCAGAAGACTGGCGGAGAGACATAAGGTAACCATTGTAAGTCGGAAGGTACCTGGACTACCTGCTGCCACTATATTGGAGCAGGTCAGAATTATCCGATTGCCTGCAAGCACCCCAGCCCATTATCTTACTTCGGTATTAGAATACATTCAGAAAGAATCCTTTGACATCATTCAGGTTGATAATCGCCCCCATCTTATGTCTGCTGTAAAGAAGCAGCTTCCTCATATCCCGGTATTTCTGTTCCTGCACTCGCTTACCTTCACACCGGGTACAGATAAAGTGGCCAATGCCTTGGCAAAAGCGGATCTGATCATTGCCAACAGCCACTCCTTACAGCGAAGATTGGATCGCCGCTTCCCGAAACTGACCACAGGGATTCATATTGTCTTATTGGGAGCTGATCTTGACCGGTTTACCCCTGTGCAGATATCTGAAAAACAACAGCTTCGTAGTTTCTACAGACTCCCGCAGACCTTTACCGTTTTGTTCGTTGGTCGGGTTATCCCCCGCAAAGGGGTGCCTATATTAATACGTGCTATGTCGCATTTAAACAAACACCTCCCCGCTCATCTGGTCATCGCCGGCAAAGGCAAACCGTCGTACATACGGCAGTTGAAGCTCCTTGCACGGCGGCTGAGAGTGTCTGTTACTTTTCTAGGAAATGTGGCTCATGAGAATATACACACCCTTTATCAGGCGGCAGACTGCTTTGTATGCCCTTCCCAGAATCATGAATCCTTCGGCCTTGTTAATGTAGAAGCTATGGCCTCCGGTCTACCTGTTATCGCTTCTAATAATGGGGGCATCCGAGAGATTGTCGCCTCTGGCCATAACGGTTATCTGGTAGAACGATATCGCGAGGCTTTACCCTTTGCCCGGCATTTGCTGCGGATAGCCCGCCATCCACAATTGGCAGTTACCATCGGATCACAAGGGAGAGCAGATGCGCTTGAAGCCTTCAATTGGCAGCGAACCGCAAACCATTTAGAACAGCTGTATCAAGCTTCTGCAACACCACAGCAAGGGTACAGAACTCTTGCAGATGGAATGCAATTGTAGACTCACCCAAAGTAGGGGCCTCCTAAGCCATCAACTGGCTGCTGGGTCCCTTTCTTTTTGGAGCTTGCTTGAGCTAAACACCAATCTCCGAATGAATTAGGTAACATATGCGCATACAAGGTAGCTATCGGACACAGCTGACCCCAAACGCAGCTTTATCCCTCATTTGCAATGCTAAGGACCCTATAACCCCTATTGGCATGAAAAATGCCCCATATGAACGTCATCCATAGGAATAACGCCAGTGGAGTCCGCAAGCATGTTCCAAGAGCCAAGAACTAACAAATAACGTCATATCGGTCCATAAGCCTCAGAGGAGGATTATTACTCCACGATGCAGACAGGCCATGAGCCACAACAAAAAGCAGCGATCCTCCCTCACGGGAGAATCGCTGCTTTTCTTTTTTCCTTATTTTACAATAAATAGTAAGTTTCATTCAAATCAATTGAATAACTGTAAGCACAAGCCCTACGACAAACCCGCATAAAGCTCCGTTCACACGAATCCATTGCAGATCTTTACCCACTTTATCTTCCAGCATATTCACTAGACTAGCGTCATCCATGCTGTCCAGATTCTCTTTTACCAAAAGACCTATTCTGTAGTGGTTAGCCTCTACAAAGGCAATTAGCGAAGCGCGAATCCGCTCTTCCCAGCTGCTGATCCATTCTTGTTCCTTGCCAATACGACGTACAAGCAGGGTATAGAGCGTGAACAGCTTGCGTCCGCCAGCCGCCCGATCTTCCTCCAATAGGGAAATTGCTTTGCTGCGAATGTTCTCCAATTGCGTATGCAGAAATGCGGTTGCTGCTTCGCCTTCAAGCTCATTTATTGCCCATTCTTTTAATGAAGCCAGTCTAGCCTCGTCATTAACAATCTGGAACAGGGCCACTCGAATCTCGCGGATAATCTCTTCACGGTATGGGCTATCCTCTTCCCGAAAATCGCGGATACCGGACTGCAACATACCTTGCAGCATTTCACCAAGCATATCTGCATCTATAAACCCGACAAAAGCCTGAAAAGCCATACCTTTAAGTCCGCCTAGCTTCACTTCAGCTAATTTCTCGCTGGCAATCTTGCCCAGCATAGCCTTCGTTTCAGGACGTCCGCTCCAAGTAGATACCCCTTCCAGCGCATAGTCCAGAGCAGCTACATCTTTACCGTCATTCATTAACTTAGTAACTATTTTATCAGCCGCAACGCCAAGCTCAGCTTCACGAACATATTCGGAGGCTGCCTTTTGCAGAAACGGTACGGCCTTCTCTACCGGAAGACGAGACACGAATTCGCCAAGCTGCTCCAATATTTGTACTCTTGCCTTCTTTTTACTAAAGAACTTTGTTAGTAGCTTGGAGCCCATTGATATAAAGCCAAACTTACGCAGCTTGTTCTCAATGCTTTCCTTGTTAAGAAGCTCAGTCTCCATCGCGGTGATTAGTGATTGGATGATCTTATCGCGATTCTTGAGCAGTAGTGAGGTGTGTGGAATACGTAGCCCCATCGGATGGCGGAACAGCGCCGTTACCGCGAACCAGTCGGCAATCCCCCCTACCAAACCGGCCTCGAAACCACCTCTCAGTAGAATCACGGCTAGGTTTTCAGGTAGAAACAGTGTAATCAGAAACCCACATGCCATAAAGGCGAGTGACATGGTGGCTAAGTTTTTGGATCTCATAAATAGTCCCCTTTACATAAGCAGCTGCCGATGTCCTTACACAGGAAAAATACCGTCGGGTCACGTTCCACGAACATAAGCTGACGATAGATTCGGCTAGTCGGTTAGTTTGATAACTATTGTACCACGACTGAACTATTATCTAAAAATATACTGTAAAAACCTCTTATCTCTTGTTGGACGTTCATTATTGTACAGTTGCATGAAAATGGTTTTTGGTTTTCAGAATATTAATGATAAGATACAAGTAACGTTTCAATACCCCTTAAAAAGTACCACTTTACCTGGAAAAGGAGCTCATACAATATGCTGATTGCTTTAGATATGGATGGAACATTACTGAACGAAGAAGGAAACATCAGTCCAAAAAACCGCGAAGCTATTATAAAAGCTCAGAAACTAGGTCACATTGTTATCATTGCCACAGGCCGCTCTTTTATGGATGCAGAACGTCAGCTTCGGCTAGCGGATCTGGAATGTCCTGTAGTCAGTCTAAATGGCGCAGTCGTCACATTATCTGATCGCACCCTCGCGGCAAGCACGCCGCTGAATAAAGCAGACATCATTCCCGCTCTGCGCTGGATGAACGAAATTCCGGACTTGTATTACGAGGTATACACTGAGGATAACGTTTATGTAGAGCTGAACAAACGTGTACGGTTAGAGAAATTATCTGCACTAAGCGATGAAGAAGTTCCTGAAGAAGTCAGCTGGCTGCTGAAAGCAATGATCGATCAACAGTTTCAACAAGCAGCGGTAACCTATGTGGAGAGTATGGAAGAGGTGTGGAGCAAGGAGGAAAATGTTATTTATAAAACATTGGCTTTTTCTCTAAACCGAGAGCTGCTCAAGGAAGCTTCCACCCGCTTCGCAGCTATTCCGGGCTTAATTATTACCGCCTCCCATGTAAATAATATCGAGATTAACCATGAAGAGGCCAACAAGGGCTCCGGTGTAACCATGCTTGCTGACCATTATGGTATCTCGCTAGCGGATGTAGCTGTCATGGGCGACAGTTATAACGATCAGCCGATGTTCGAGAAGGCCGGCTACCGGATTGCTATGGCTAACGCAGCGCCAATTCTTAAGGAAATGGCGGAATTCATTACCACCAGTAATGAGGAAGACGGAGTCGCGGCAGGAATTGAGCATCTTTTGAATAGAAAATCTAAAGAATAATTTCTATATAAAGCAGTGAATGCACAAATAGCACCGTGGGCGTTCTGCTCACGGTGCTATTTGTGGGTTTATTTTTGCTAGGTAGGGGGCTTCCATCACACTTTAGGTTTAGATTTAGCTTGTGGTTTAGCTTGTGGCTTACCTATAGCTTACTTATCGCTTTCCTGTAGCTTACTGTGGCTTACCTATTGCTTACTTATCGCTTTCCTGTAGCTTACTGTGGCTTGCCTATTGCATCCCCCGTCCCTCTCAAGAATTAGTTGTACTTCGTACAGTTAAATGCCCTCTTTTAGGCGATAATTCGGATTTAATTGCACTCTGTACACTTATATTCAGCAAATCTATTCAAAACGCAAAAATTCGCGATTTTTAACTGTACAAACTACATCTAAATCGCAAGGGATTCGCTACTCCACGAAATAGTTGCACTGAATACATCTATTTCACTTCAGCCGGTCAATCTCCCCATGTCTACAACTGCCTCCGGGTTAAAGCGAACTACCTTTCCATTCATCCCAAATCATCAAGGAAGCTGTCCTCCCCCTCCCATTCGGCAGACACTCGTACGTAGTCATCCACCTCAGGAAATTCCAACAGTTCAATAATAATCAATTCGAGCGCTGTAATGGCCCGCAGTCCATGCTTCGTACCAGCAGGAATCGTGACCGTGTCCCCGGCGGCAACCGCATGAAGATGGCCATTCATCCGGTATTCTCCATTTCCAGAAAGAAAAGACCAAACTTCTTTAGTATGCCGATGAAAATGGTAGCTGGTGTGCTCGCCTGCCAAAATGGTTATTTTAGAGGTCGTAACCTCAATACCTGCCGCCGTGCGAGAGAAGTCCAAAATGCGTGAGGTACCCCAGCGTTTTTCTTCAATCATCGGCTTCGCCGCATGGCCCTCCAGCTTCTGCTTAATTCGTTTTGCCTGCTCTATCCCAGCAACCAAAATGCCATCTGGCCCCGACGCCACGATTAAACCAGGAGCGCCGATGATATGCACAGGACAAGAGAGTTCGTTGATCAAATGGGTACCTTTTGAATCCTCAGAAATACTCCCACTGCCAATTACTCTTCCTTGCAAATGGGGAACAAGTGCATCCCAGCTGCCAATATCCGCCCACACCCCAATATAGGGGATGACTACCGCTCGCCGCGTGTGTTCTAGCACCTCATAGTCAAAGCTTCGTTCTGGCAATTGATCATAATGCTCCATAAACTCCAAGTAATCTACTGGAAGATCCCGTTCGACCATACTTGAGAGCAAGTACCCTAATGAGCAGGAAAACACGCCGCAATTCCACAGTCCTCCCTGAGAAATGAACTCGGCGGCTGTCGATTCGTTCGGTTTCTCTGCAAACTGCTTAACATTTAAAAAAGACGTCCCCCCTACCCCAGACCCTTCACCCGGCAGAATATAACCGAACTGTGTAGAAGGAAATTCAGGTAAAACACCAATCAAAGCAATGTCCGCTTGTGATTCGGCAAGCACACTCGGAAATTGATGAAGCTGCTTAAAAAAAGAAGCCTCCACATACGAATCCACCGGAATGACCACTACGATCTCTTTTGAGTCCATACCCTTCACAGAATGCAGATAACTCGCCGCCAGAGCTACTGCAGTAAAAGTCCCCCGTTTCTGCGGCTCTGCTAATAAAGGGACTTGAGCACCAACGGATTTGCAAGTAATCTCCACCTGACTGCGATGAGTCACAATGCAGCTTGAATCCAACAAACCTACTTCTTCCAGCCCTCTGCATACCCGTTCGATCATCGACTCCACACCGCCAGCTTCTGTTGGAAGCAGCCTTAAAAAAGCTTTTGACCTGATCTCATTTGATAGCGGCCACAACCGCTTCCCCGATCCCCCTGAAAGGAGTACGATCTGCAACCCTATCGCCCCCCTGCGCTGGATTTAGCCCCCGGTATTCTCACATACCCCTTTCGTTTATGAAAAGACAATGATCTATACTTCTCAGCCAGCTGATTCACTTTCTGCTTGGATAGCTGTCCTGCATTCATATGGAGACCTTTATTACGCGCTTTTTGAATCTTCATTCCCTCGCGATTCTTCGAATACAGGTAATTGGCATAGGTTTCGAATTCGGAAAAGGCAAATTGCTTGGAGCGGTTCATACTGTGTAAAATAGCTCGATACCAGGGCATTTGGTGTTTTGCTTCTATCTCTCTTTTCATTTGAGCCAATTGACTGCGTTCAAACAGCATGTAATGGGTCACAAATGACGATTTTGCGGTCACCTTGCGGCCCATGAGTTTCCTATAGGTTACAAAATACTGTGGTTGGCTCCAGTTCCGGCTGTAAAAGAGTGTCTTGCCATTCGCCCGAAAATGGTGGGGGGTGATCAGAACGGTATCAGCATCAATGACCAAAAAATAATCCGCTGTGCAGAGCTTGTCACCATTCAGCTTCAGCAGCTGTTGGAATAGCCAGCCGGAACGTTCCCAGGTGCGTGAGCGGTAATGAATGTCTTTTTTCGTAATCGGCAGCACCGTATTCTCATCAATAAAGGTACAGCCTTTTGTGCGGCAGAACTCAATCATCCGTTTCTTTTTGGGAGCAACAATTAATATCCGGCCGATGGGATGCTTAACCTGCTTTCTAACAGCGTCAATCACATGGGGAAGGGTCTGTAAATCTTTTTCAATCGCGGGAATCAGTACATCTATAGTAACGGCATGTCTGATGCGGGCTTTACTGGGCGAGGGCATAGGGTCATCTCCATATCATGTTTTTGCTTTAGGATATGAGCATGATAGGAAAAGGGAATGGGCATCACAGAATTGTTCAGGAGAGTGGCAAATGTGCGCTGGACAAGCCTGCGATGCGCGGGGCAGAAATTTTTATATTATAAAAATAGAAGCAGACCTGCACCCGGCGCCCTTTACTGGGGCAAATATGCCCCCTTTTTCGCTTATGGAGGTGGGTTTGCCCCTCTTCTACGTCGCTGCTCCTCTTCTGCTCATTTCTAGGGCATATATGCCTCTCTTTTCGCTTACGGTGGCGGCTTTGCCCTTTTCTAGGGCATTTTTGCCTCTCTTCCACGTCGCTGCTCCTCTTCTGCTCATTTCTAGGGCATATATGCCTCTCTTTTTGCTTATGGAGGCGGATTTGCCCTTATTTAGGGCATTTTTGCCTCTCTTCCATGTCCCAGCTCCTCTTCTGCTTCTTTCTAGGGCATATATGCCTCTCTTTTCGCTTACGGTGGCGGATTTGCCCTTATTTAGGGCATTTTTGCCTGTCTTCCACGTCGCTGCTCCTCTTCTGCTCATTTCTAGGGCATATATGCCTCTCTTTTTGCTTATGGAGGCGGATTCGCCCTTATTTAGGGCATTTTTGCCTCACATTTCGCCCACGCAGCCACATCCCAGCTTATCTACGGGATTTATACCGTACATCCCGCCCACGCAGCCACTTTCCATCCAATCTACGGGATTTATACCGTACATTCCGTCCACGTAGCCACTTTCCATCCAATCTACGGGATTTATACCGTACATTCCGCCCACGCAGCCACATTCCACCCAATCTACGGGATTTATACCGTACATTCCGCCCACGCAGTCACATTCCAGCCTATCTACGGGATTTATACCGTACATTCCGCCCACGCAGCCACATTCCATCCTATCTACGAGATTTATACCATCGTTGTGTCCCACTCCCACACCAATCCCCATATTTTTACTGGCTCAATATCCAACACTTTTCCTGTGCAGTAAAAAGCCTGGGATGGTATATTGTAGATTGGCTAAATTTTCAGCACATTTTAAGATGAACTCAAACATCATAGAACTAGATTTGTTGAGATCACTCTATACAGAAATAATGAAGGTGAATCTATTGAATAAGCTTTTATTTCATAATATCCCGCTGGGAGCTACTGGTGAGCGGATCCCGCAAGCGGCTGTGGCCTCAGCGCAGACAAGCCAAGAGCTGGTGAAGCGGGAGGATGAGGACTCCGCTTTTTTTCGCAGGCTGGAAGAAGGCGGCATCTTACTCAATCGTCCGCAGATTTCTGCGGTACGGCATCATAAAGGGCCGCTTCTAACACTGGCCGGCGCAGGTTCCGGCAAAACCTCGGTTCTGATCTGCCGAACCGGTTATTTGTTGTCCGTGCGCGGTGTCTCGCCAAGTCAGCTGCTATTGCTGACTTTTTCGAGTAAAGCTGCGGCGGAAATGCGCGAACGGATCGCCCTATTACCGGGAGTAGGCCCAGCGGACGTCGCGCGGCTGCAGGCCCGCACGTTTCATTCCTTTTTCTTATTTTTCTTGCGCAGACAAGGATTGCAGCAAGAGATTTTCAGTGAGACGCGGCGCCAGCACATCCTGTTGAAACAAATCATGCGTGAGCTAGGGCTACCTAAAGATGCCTATCCACCGGAAACGCTACTCTCCCTGCTCTCTTCCTGCAAGATGAACATGGGTACCGTAGAAGGCTTGCCTGAAGGAACCACCGCTGAAAAAGAAATGAAATCCATTCTGGAAATCTACGAACAATGGAAACTAGACAATTTCAAAATCGACTTCGACGATGTCCTCTTAATCGCCTATCGGATGCTAAAGGAGCGTCATACGCTTTTACAGGAATTGCAGATGAGATATCTATACGTGATGGTGGATGAGTTTCAGGATACCAATGCCCTGCAATACGAATTAGTCAAAATGATTGCTCACCCACAGCATAATCTGATGGTCGTTGGCGACGATGACCAGACGATTTATTCCTTCAACGGGGCACGCAGTGAATTCATTCTGGAATTCGAGAAGCTGTACCCGGGAGCAAGGGTTATTACACTTGATATTAATTACCGTTCTGGTCCAGCTATAGTCGGACTCGGCAACGGTATTATCCGGCACAATACGCGCCGGCGTTCCAAAACCCTGCAAGCTGCCAAAGGCAGCGGGAGTCAGCCCCGGTATATGCGTCCCCAGACAGCAGACGAGGAAGCCGAGCAGATGGTTGAGCATATTTTAAACGAGGTTTCGAGCGGCAAAAGAGAATATAGCGACTTCGCCATGTTATATAGAGCGTCCAGCAGCAACCGGGCCGTTCTGGAATTACTTCTTTTACGCGATATTCCCTATATTGATTATGGAGAAGGGCAATTACTGTACGAACACTGGCTAATTTCCCCGGTCGTGGATCATATGCGTCTCTCCGTGAATCGGCGGAATTTTGCGGCTATGGAGAACATCCTGCCTACTCTTTATATGAACCGTGAAAAAGGTATGAATCACATCCGGCAGATGGAAGCTAGACAACCAAAGCAAGGCCCACTAATCCATCTGTTGTCCATGCCCGGCATGGAGGATTTCAAGGGCACTAAGCTTAGAGAGCGGCTGGATCTAATTCGCAATATGCGCGAGTTAACCCCAGTCCAAGCGATTCGCCAGGTCCGCACGCAATTCTATGATTATTTCATCGAAGCGAATGAGCGGCATCAAGCAACCTTGCATCGCGAAACGTTAAAAGAAATGCTAGATGAACTAGAATCGTCTGCAGAGCGATTTGATAGTATTCCTGCCTTTTTGGATTTCATAGATAATGTTACGGAACGTAATGAACATAATCGTCAGCCGGGCACCAAAGAACAAGGGAATCGGATCGCGCTTATGACCATTCACAAATCCAAGGGATTAGAGTTTCCTGTGGTCTTTTTGATTGGAGCCTCTGAAGGAATTCTCCCGCATAGCTCCGCCCTGGAGGGCGACCGGCTCAAGGACCGCAAGCTGGCCGCTGCAAATAGTGGAAGTTCAAGCTTGGCTGCCCTGGAAGAGGAGCGAAGACTGGCTTACGTAGCTGTTACTAGAGCCCGGGAAGAGCTATTTATCAGTTCACCTGCGAGGCATCGGGGCAAAAAAGCAGAGGTCTCCCGCTTCATGTTATCAGCCTTCCGCTCTGCCGTTTCTTCCACAGCAACGACTACGGTGAGCAGAACAGTGACAACAAGATCCTTACCTACCAGCCGGACAACTGCGACAAGAACCCATGTCGTTCCAGTATGGAATTGTACCAGCAATACCTGTCCTGGCTGGACGCGCATGAAAGCGGGCGGAGCTGAGGATCATTTAACCTCAAAGCCCTGCCCGTTATGTAGTTCCCCTATGGCAAAGGACCAACGAGAAGTTCCTGTATGATTCAACGCAAAAAAAAGCAAGTTTCCTCTTCCCTGGAAACTTGCCTTTTTTATAAAAATATAGGTTTAAGCTGGAGTTACTACCGCTTCTTCTTCCTCTTCTTCATGCACAGTCTTGATCTGGATCATTACGGTTGACGGTTCGGTCAACACTTCAATCCCGTCCTTAAAGATCAGGTCAGAGACAAGCAATTGGTCGCCAATATCCAATCCGCTGATATCCACTTCCATGGAGGTAGGAAGATCTTCAGGCATACAGCGAACTTCCACTTCATAAATTTCAACCTGAAGCGTACCGCCTGCTTTAATCCCTACGGCTTCACCTGCAAAATGAATAGTCACCTTGCTGTCCATGCTCTTTTTCATATTTACATGTTGAAAATCAATATGCAGAATTTTGCCGGACAGGGTATCCTTCTGAATGTTCTGAACCACGACCGGAACCTCTAGCTCTTCCGATACCTTACCTTGCAGAATTGCGCGCGGATTCTTTTTGAGAATGTCCAGAAGTTCTTTTTCATTCACTTCCAACGTCAGAGTCTCTTTACCAATACCATATAATACAGCCGGAATACGTCCTTGCTTACGCGCCTGATTGATGTTGGACTTGGTGTCAGTCTTACGTGTGTTGAATTGAATAAACTTATTCATTGGGTTTCCCGCTCTCTTTGACCATAAATTCTTGTCACACTAAGTGTAACATGACCATATAATCTAGTCAAACCAACTGGAAGAATGCTAGGATTCGTATTCGTCAAAAGGGTCCGCGATCTCAATCTCATATGCTTCAGCATCACTCACCCCTACAGATAATACCGCCCGGCCTCCTCCAAGACGTTTCAAGCCACCGCTAAAGATAACATCCTCCAGTTCTTTGCGCTTGCCCGGGCCCGCCGGAAAATCACTGCGGACTGCAATTATTTTGACCGGAGTTGCTTTATAAGTCTCAGGATTCAGCGAAAAAGCCATGGCATAATAGTGTTTGTTTCCGGCGCTATCGAAGCAAGCAATGTGGCCCAATACGCCCACCATTCCACCCCGCAGCAGATGAGCTTCATTGGCTCCCCCCCACTCTTCGGGCACGAATTGATCCTGAAGCACCTCGGCATTAATAAAGGTCTGCTCATTCAGTTCGTCCAGCGAAGGAATCACTGTGAACCCAATCTGTCCTCGCCCACCCCGTTCGCCCTGTGGCCGGGTAAATACGCCTACACTGCCATTATCAAGCTCGATAAGCCGGATATCCTTCATCGTGCCGGGACCTGAAGAAAAGTGGGTTAAAGAATCGATGTGATACCCCCGGTAGAATTGGGTCACCCAGGAGGTAATCCGGTGCGGATCATCCGCTGCCGTAATCACTTCCACCCCGCCCACAATAAGTTCCCCCCTGATCCGGGTCCAGCACGGGTCCTGTAAATTGTACGTATGCGTATGCGCACGAGGCCTCCAGACTCCATCATGGCATGTAAAAAAGAAGACTTGAGAGAACTCACTGTCCCGTTCCTCAACTCTTCCCATTAGTACTTCCTCCCCGTTATACATAAACGGGGCGGTTATATTATAGACATCCCGGTGCCCGACACCGGTGAACGTCAGTTTATTTACTATGGTTGTACCGCGTCCGGCATGATATGTATCCAGAAGCTGCTTACAGGTGGCTGTCCGTGCCGGGTTCCTTGTCATCATCGTCCTCCTCATAATCATTTGAACGATCGATTACCCAATCGTTGTCTTCCGCATCCATGGCGATCAGCTCGCCGGGCTGGACATTAAAGTATACACATAATTTTAGCAGCAGATCCCTTGGATACTGCACCATCTCATTCTTGTACATTCGGCGTACTGAATCAAAGTGGTAATTGATCTCTTTGGCAAGCTTACGGATCGATAATTTCGGATCATGCCTCAGCATGACCTCGCTCAGTTTACTGCGTATGACTGGCATTCATCCACCTCCTCCCATAATATATCCGCACTCACCCAAGGAGTCAATTAAATTGACAAGATTAAATGGTCATGTTACAGTGGGATTAGGAAATAATTTGCAACATTTCTAATTTCAGAAAAAACAAATACCTTTCCCTATTCAGAAAATAAAGTCTTCTTTATTTTCTTTTTTTGTATCCAGACCAATCGCAAGACCATTAGGGAGGCTCTTTGAATGAAAAATACAGTCCGTAATCACAACATCGTGTTCCTGGGAACCAGTCTGCCGCGAGAGTGCGGTATCGCCACGTTCACACAGGATCTGCTAGATGAACTTATCCACCTTCCCGGCTTCAACCCGCCCCGGATTATTGCCATAAACAACAATGAAACCTACGCTTACGATCAGCAGGTAATACGGCAGATCGACCAGCATAATTACGCAGATTATATAGATACGGCCGATTTCCTCAACAATTCTGATACCGATTTGTTGGTCATCCAACATGAATTTGGCATCTACGGCGGAGAAAGCGGTGAATACCTGCTGCCCTTTGTCGAACGTTTGAACATTCCGTACGTTGTTGTTTTTCACACAGTGTTGACCAAGCCCTCCCCTAAGCAGCATCAGATCATCCGATGTCTGGCCGAGCGTAGCGTGCAGGTCGTGACGATGGCGGAATCAACCCTTACTGATTTATCTACTATTTATGAGATCCCAGTTTCCAAAATTACATTCATCCATCACGGTGTCCCTCAAGTGAGCACAGCTTCACGCTCCAGCCTCAAAGCACAATACGGTTATCCAGACCGCAAAATCCTCTCCACCTTCGGCTTCCTCAGTCCCGGCAAAGGGATTGAATACAGTATCGAAGCTATGCGCGGCGTGGTCAAGCGACATCCCGAAGCACTTTACATTGTCTGGGGCAAGACCCATCCGGTCGTCAAGCTGGAATCCGGCGAAGTTTACCGCCAGAAACTGACGGACCTCGTAGAAATGTTTGACCTGCAGAACAATGTCCAATTCGTCGATAAGTTGCTGACCCAAGAAGAAGTAATAGAGTCCTTGGTCATGTCAGATATCTATGTGACTCCTTATCTGGGTAAGGATCAGGCCGTCAGCGGCACCCTGGCCTACGGAGTCGGTTATGGCCGGGTCATCGTGTCGACCCCTTACCGCTACGCCCAGGAAATGTTGGCAGAAGGCCGCGGTCTACTGGCTGATTTTCATGATTCTGCTTCCTTGGAAGCCTGCATTTTGCGCTTGCTGAATAGCCCCGCCCTGGTGCAAACGATGGAAGACCGTACGTTGAAGCTCGGGCTCACTATGCGCTGGAACGAAATCGCCAAAATCTATGCCGCCTTGTTCCACAGCCATATCCAGAGCTCGGCGTCAGCTGATCGGAGCGTGATTTAATGGAAACCTCCACCACAGTACAGGCTAAACCAGGCTATCTGCGCAGAATCACGGACGATACAGGAATCTTTCAGCATACCAAGTTTGGGGTTCCGGACCGTTCCAAGGGCTACACTACCGATGATAACGCCCGCGCCCTGATTGCTGCGGTCTTAATGTACGAGAATTCCCGGGATGCCGTGGCACTCGATCTCATTCATACGTATATCTCTTTTATCTATCATTCCCAGACAGCGGACGGCAATTTTCGCAATTTCATGGATTATAACCGCTCCTTTATAGAGGATAAAGGTTCTGAAGATTGCCAGGGACGTACCTTGTGGGCACTCGGGTTCGCCTTGTCGCATGCTGCTTCCCTGCCCGATAACCTGATGAATACCTGCCGGTATTTGATCAATCAGGCACTGCCGCATCTGGAAGCCTTGGGCTCACCTCGGGCTGGAGCCTATGCCATCATCGGCCTAAGTTATCTTACCGAAGCACCGGGCTCATTAGGTTATGCTTTTCCATACCCGCATACTGAAAACACGACCGAAGAAGCCGCCTTTCTGCCAAGGGCAACCATTGAGGGTCTGATCGAAAATATTGCGGTTCGGCTGCATAATCAATATACCCGCTATAAGGGGCACGGCTGGAATTGGTTCGAGGACAGCATCACTTATGGCAATTCCATGCTGCCCTGGGCTCTGCTTCGGGCCTTCCTGATCTCCGGGAATAAAGACCTGCGGGAGACCGCCAAGGAAAGCCTGGATTTCCTAGCTTCCACCACCTTCTCCAGCAAAGGTTACTATAAACCGATCGGCAGCCATGGCTGGCTGCTGCGTGATGGGCTGGCTGCACCCTATGATGAACAGCCCATTGAAGCCTGCGAGATGCTGCTGGCCTGCCGGGAAGCAGCTGTTGTTCTTGAGGACCCCGCCTATCTTACGCAAGCAGAATTATGCTACAACTGGTATCTAGGGCATAATTCCTTGGGAATCCCTCTGATCGATCCGCAGACTGGTGCTTGTTATGACGGCATCCATGCCGCGGGGCTCAACCTGAACCAAGGCTCGGAGAGCATTATATCCTTCACAATTGCCCGGTTGGTGATGCATCATGAATAAATATGCTACGATCCTAGCCGGCGGGGGCGGAACACGGTTTTGGCCCCTGTCCAGACAAGAAATCCCAAAGCAGCTGCTGAATATTAGTGGCAACGACATTATGCTAAACGATACGATTGAACGCTTCAAAGGGATTATTCCTCAGGAGAATACAGTTATCGTTACTAATCGTACCCAAGCAGTATTGTTGGAGAGTATTATGCACAGCAGCGTTCTCAAAGCTAATATTCTAATTGAACCTGTGGCGCGAAATACAGCCGCTAGCATTCTTTTTGCAGCATTATCTATAGAGAAATCTCATGGCAATTCCTTAATGGTCGTCCTGCCTTCCGATCACTATATAACGGATGAGGAACAATTCCGTCTTACACTAGACGAAGCCTGTACTGTTGCCATGGAGTCAGACAAAATAGTAACCATCGGAATCAAGCCTACTTTCCCATCTACTGGCTACGGCTATATTGCCTTTGATAAGACGCCGATTGCGACAAGCCCAGTGGCTGTATATGATGTAGATGAATTTGTAGAGAAACCAAACTTTCAGAATGCACAGAGTTATCTGGCATCCGGTAATTATCTATGGAATAGTGGGATTTTTATTTGGCAGACCTCTGTCATTATTGATAATTTCAAACGTTATCTACCTCGACTCTACAAAACCATGCT
Organism: Paenibacillus sp. FSL E2-0190; assembly: GCF_037992965.1. Classification (NCBI taxonomy): domain Bacteria; kingdom Bacillati; phylum Bacillota; class Bacilli; order Caryophanales; family Paenibacillaceae; genus Paenibacillus; species Paenibacillus sp. FSL E2-0190. The sequence goes on along the minus strand of NZ_CP150306.1, from coordinate 344,651 downwards.
GCCCATCAGTGATTATTTGGGTACAGATCAGGAAGAGGAAGTTATTAATGCCATCTATCCAACGCTTCAGAATATTTCGATTGATTACGGCATTTTAGAGCGCTCTGATGAAGTTGTCGTGCTTTCCGGGCAATTTGGCTGGAATGATATCGGCAGCTGGGATGCACTGGGTTCAATCTTCCCTCCGGATGATGCAGGCAACATTATAAAAGCAAATCATGTGGGGATAGATACCCATAATTCAATCATCTATGGAAATGGCAGACTGATCACGACCATTGGTGTAGACGGGTTCATCATTGCGGATACTGGGGATGCACTATTAATCTGTCCCAAGGATAAAGCGCAGTCAGTCAAAGATATCGTGGAGCTTCTAAAGGAACAGGGAATGACAGAATATATCTAACTAAAAAGAATGCAAAAAGACGGGCCATTGCAGTACATGCATGGTCCGTTTTTCATCTCATTATATAAGTTGAACAGTTTATAAATGTTTTTTAAACGCCAAACCTAGGTCCAAGCCCACAAGAACCCGTCTCGATCCCAAGCAATTCTCCCGCCATGGAGTTTCCGGAAAGCTTTCTTCACTTCTTTGGAGAGTGAGGCATTGCCGTTCTCATTCACAAATACAAATTGTTCTCCAAAATTCTCTTTCACATATTCAATCGCCGCCGTCTGATGCAAGGTACCCGTAAAACGAATCTCCTTCACCATCCATTCTGCTACTTCTTGTGCGGTTATTTCCATATGGATGCGCCTCCTCTCTGTGCTTACTGCTAAAATGTGCCCTCATTATAACATGAATACAGCCCAACCGGACAAACGTCCGAATTGGGCTGTATTGAAGTCATTTTACATCATTGTGGATAGATATGGTTCGACGGATAACGGGACTTCTGTCCTCCACTCACCATCAACAGAATCCCAGTAATTAAGTGCAAGAACCAGCCCACAAAAGGAATCCATGCCAATAAAGAAGTTATAATTCCTAGCACTGAACCGTAGATAGACTCACGGTCTCTTGAAGATAAAATCAATGTAATCACATGTAGAATAAACATCAACCCCAGAACGGAATACCCCGTGCCAATAACAATAGCAGCACCCAGAATTGGAATTGCCAAAATAATTTCACAGGAACCCGTAATCCATTTCATAGCTTTAGAAGCGCTCAATAGACAACCTCCTAATTGGGTAAAATATATGATTTTTCTAGTGCTAATTATTTTATTTCATACCAACGGCAAAGGTTCTTCCACTTTGTCATGAGATTGCTTCTGCACAAGTGGAGGCAAGCCCTCCTTGCTCATTGCTGCCGAAGGGTCCAGTCCCAAACAGTGGCACATTAAAGGAGCCATTCGCAGCTGTGGCAGCATTTCTTCCTCTTTTTCTGAAGATAATACATCTACCCCAAACGTATATAATGGCACATCTCGCTCGGAAGGGGTTATCCCGCCGTGGTACCCATTTGCGTTCATTCCGTGATCTGCCGTAATCATAATCTTATAGCCCTGTTCCATCCAAATAGGCAAAACAGTGGCCAGCAGACCGTCGGCATTACGCACTGAAAGCTCATATTCTTTACTCTCGCCGCCATAACGATGCCCGGCGTCATCTATATTCATGGAGTGAATGTATAGGAAATGCGGATCATAGGCACTCCGTAAATACACCGCGTCGGCAAACACATGACTGTCGGGATAGTGATCCTCGAAATAAAAGCTGCCATGCTGAATGGGCTTCATCACATTGTGCTGATGGCGATCAGCCAGTGGATCAAAAGGGGCCGAATTATAAAGCTCACTGACCCAATGATAGGCGACAGCAGCTGTGCGCAAATTAGCGGCCACTGCCAGATGGAATACGCTCTCTTCATGGCTTGGTCTCACAATATGGTTAGCCGTAATTCCATTTTTGGTCACAGGTGTCCCCGTCAAAAGCACTTCATAAAGCGGGCGTGACAGACTAGGCAATTCCGACTTCACTCGGTGACATGATATTTTCCCCTGCTCCACCAAATGCTCCATATACCCCATATATTCACGTGCGGCCTCATATCTAAGTCCGTCCAACACTACCACAATAAGTTTATTGTTCATTTCAGTCATCTTATTACGCTCCCTCTCGTTCCAGATGCAGCAGCTCAGAAGGGTTCAGAGCCAAGGTGACGTTAGCCCCTTCCACCAGCCTCAGCCAGCGTCCGTCATTTAAAAGATCAACCGTTAAGCAAATGTCTTCCACCTCTACCGTACACCTAATAATATTGCCCAACACGGAGACAGATTTAATGATGCCATCCACCAGTTGCACTCCGGCAGCAACCTCATGAAGTCCCGCGCCCTCATGCAGCAGCGTAACCGCCTCAGGCCGAATAGCAAAGCGGTCCTGCGTGCTATCTATCCCCCGGAACAACGTCATCACTTCTGATCGGGTCAATACATTGTAACTGCCCATAAACCGGGCAACGAACTCTGTTCGTGGTGCGGAGTACAACCCCTCAGGTGTGCCATCCTGCACAATCCGGCCACCGTTCATAATACAGATGCGGTCAGAAAGAATCAGCGCTTCCTCCTGATCATGTGTCACGAATAGTGTCGTCATGTTAAACCTTTTTTGGATATCACGAATTTCTGCACGTAAATTCTTGCGTATCTTAGCATCTAGTGCGCTTAAGGGTTCATCCAGCAGCAATACTTTGGGCTGCACCGCTAGAGAACGAGCCAGCGCTACCCGCTGCTGCTGTCCACCGGAGAGGGACTGCGGATATACATCCCGTTTATCCTCCAGATCGACCAATGCCAGCAATTCCGCGCAGCGATGATGGCGGGCTGATTTCGATAATCCCCGCATTTTCATTCCATACTCGATATTTTGGCTCACCGTCAGATTGGGGAACAAGGCATAAGACTGAAACACCATTCCTACCTCGCGCTTACGGGGCGGCAAACTTCCCAGATCTTTATTTTCCAAAAGAATTCTGCCGCCATCCAGCTCTGAAAGACCGGCTATGCAGCGTAGCAATGTGCTTTTTCCACAACCGGAGGGGCCTAGCAGTGTCACAAGTTCACCTTCACGGATCTCCAAATCAACATCGTCTAACACACAGGTATTCCCAAACATTTTGCGTACACCCTGCAGCTTTAGATAATCATTCATCCCTTAACGCCCCCTCCCATCTTTTTACCGAGCTTCATGAGTACCATCGAAAGAATTAGAATAAACAGAAAATAAGAGATCGCAATCGCGCTGGCTAAATGTCCACTTTCACCAACCCTTTGATATAGATATACCTGAATCGTCTGAATATGTCCGCCAACTAACATGTTCGTAAGGACAAATTCGCCGAATAGAACTGAAAATGATAACAGTGTAGAGACGATAACCCCAGGCCATATATTAGGCAAAATCACATTCACGAAGGCCGTTCTTCGGCGGGCACCAAGCAGCTCCGCAGCATGCAGCAGTTCAACGGCATTAACCGTTAACAGACTATTGCGAATGCCCTGATACATATAGGGAAGGATGACCACAAAATATGCCCCCACTAATAAATACGCTGTTCCAGCGATATCAAAGGGTCCAGAGGAATAGGTACGAATAAGACCTACCGCAGCCACAACACCAGGCACCGCATAAGGCAAAACAACAATACCTTTCATAAAGCTCTCCCAACGCGGAAAATAGAGGGTGATGACAAAAACAGCTGGCAGCATCACGGCCAGACTCAGCAACACGCTGATCAGGCATAAATAAAGCGAGGTCCAAAGCGCCTCCAGAAAGCGAATATCCTCAAACATTTCCCCAAACCAATTCAGCGTCCAAGCTCGGGGCAGCAAGGTATTCTGCCAATCTTGTGCAAAAGCATAAATGCCCGTTGCCAAAAGAGGAAGCAGCAAATACACCATGAGCAGCAGCATGAAGGTGCGTGGAGCAAAGCCTGCTTTACGTATATTCATTGCCCTGCCTCCTCACGAGCTGTCCATAAACGCCGGGAAGCTTTGATTTTCACATCCGGTTTACTGAGTGCTTTCGTTCCGAACCTCTCCGCACGCCGCACCATTAAATGGTTCAGATAAACCGCCAAAATCGTAGTCAGACCAAGCAGAACAGCAAGCGTACTCCCCATTTGTGGCTGTGTAACCACATCTCCGGCAATCAGTGAACCGATACGTACCGCCAACAGATTGTAATTTCCGCCAACCAATGCGTAAGCCGTGGCATAAGCCCCCATTGCATTAGCAAAAAGAATTCCAAGTGTGCCGAAGATCGCCGGAGTTAGAATAGGCAGGCCTATCGTCTTCCAGAACTGCCAAGGCCCAGCCCCCAGTAAGGATGCTGCCTCTCTCCACTGCTCACGAATTCCGTAAAAGGACGGGTACAAAAGCAGTAAGGCTAACGGAACCTGAAAGTATACATACACCAGTATTAGACCTGACCAGCTATATAGATCAAAATCGGCAAAAACACTCCAGCCCCACTGTTTAAATAAGAGTGTAAACACCCCATTATTTCCGAGCAAAATGATATAAGCAAAAGCCAGCGGAACACCTGCGAAGTTAGAGGTCATATTCGACAGCATCAGAAGTCTATCGCGTACTCTCGGGGTAAACCGGGTAATGCAATAAGCACAAAAAAGCCCGACAATGATCCCTATCAGACTTGAGGCTATGGAGATTAGCAGACTGTTCTTAATCGCCTGTATGTAATAGGCACTTTGCAACGCATGCAGATAATTGCCTAACGTAAATCCCGTTCCGTCCGCTGTGCGTAAGCTTCCCGTCAGCATGGATAGTATAGGTACCAGTTGAAAGGCTAACACCATTAGTGCAAATGGAATAAGTGCCAGGATCACACCGCGGCTTCTTTGTTTCATCTTACTCGCTCCTTGTCGCAGGAATAGAACAAAGGCGCCTTACGGCATCGTGACGAAGGCGCCCTGCTTCTTTTTTGGGGAGAAATGAATACTAATTCAAATGCACAAGCACACGTTCCTGCCACAATTGAGGAATGGTTTTTGCCGTCTCTTCCCATACCTTGTAATCACCAACAGGCTTAGCGTTGACGTATTCTTCTTTTGGCAACAGCTTAGCTGCAACATCATCCGGCAACGTTACACTGTCACGGATCGGACGAGCATAACCTTTGGCAAGATTAATCTGTCCTTCATCGCTAAGGATGTATTGACGTGTAAGCTTCGCCGCGTTAGGATGCGGCGCATATTTGTTGATGATCGTGGCATACCCGCTCACGACACTGCCTTCCTGGGGAATGGCTACTGCGAAGCCATCTTTGTTGATCTGATCTCTATAGTTCAAAGCGTTGAAATCCCACAGCAGGGTAACTTCTACTTCCCCTTTTTCAATGTTGGCAAGGGAAGCTTCTGCATTGGAGAGACGTCCGTTTTTAGCTAAATCCTCGAAAAAAGCAATCCCCGGTTCAATGTTCGACTCGTCGCCACCAAAGGCAATCGCTGCGGCCAATACAGCCATCTGTGCTTGAGCAGCCTTGGTTACATCACCAACGATGATTTTGTAGTTACCGTTCTTCAGATCTTCCCAGCTCTTCGGTGGATTCGCCACGAGCTTAGTGTTAGTCAGAAAAGAAATGGTGCCTTGATAGCCGACGATCCAATTCCCGTCCTTATCCTTAGCCCAATCGGGGATTTCATCCCAGTAGGATGTTTTATAAGGCTGGGTTACCCCTTTATCCACGGCAACCGAGCCAAACGCAATCCCCACATCTCCGATGTCGGCCGTTGGTTTGTCTTTTTCCGCATCAAACTTGGCAATTTCCTCCGCGCTCGACATATCGGTATCCGAATGTGTAAGACCATACTTACTGTTCATATCACTCCATGTATCTTTCCAGTTCGCCCAGGAATCCGGCATCCCCACACTGACGATACTGCCCTCTTCTTTAGCTTTACTCTCGATCTCAGTCAGACTTAATTCTTTGGTGCCAGCCTTTCCATTCGTTGTTTCTTCAGCCTTGGCTGAATTTCCACAAGCAGCAAGCAACAGGACGAGCAAGGATAACATTAGACCCATCGATAATTGATTTTTGATCCCTTTTTTCATGATTTCCCCTTCACTCCTATTTCTTATTTGCGGGCTTCTTTATGTCCAACTGTTAGGCACCCAATTGCAGTATAGGCGTGTACTATTTTCGCGGCATTAAGGAGAATAGGAATATTTGTAAATAAAAAGAAACGACCTGTCGTCTTTTTAGATGACCGCCGTTTCCCTTAGAAATGTTTTTATGAAAATAATTACATTAATTACACTAAAATAGAACTTTACTGATGTATAGTAGTATTTATTCATAATAAGAAATGACCCTCAGAGGAGCTTGAAAAATGCCGTTTACAAAAATTCAGATGGTAACAGGTTTATTTCTATGTACTTTGCTTATCTCAGCTTGCAACAATGCAGCTACTCCTCCTAAAAATAACACGCCAGATACAAGTAATAAAATCATTCAAATAAACAGTGATCTTTACACCCTCCCATTACGTGATCAGAATACAGAACAATACAACTACGCTGTCAATACCTCTGCCGGTATCGTATGGTTGCCAGCCCCAAAAATGAACATTGCCCCTGGAACAGAAGCAAATCCATTTTATTTTCCAACAGAGCCATTCACTTTCTATTTAAGTTCTCCTAATGAAAAATCACTAACTGTAGAAAAGTCCAAGAAGCTATTGACGTTACCTTTAAATGATGGCGATGCTGTTCTGGTGGTTAGCGGCGTTTTTGGATTAGATGATTATATCCTCTATCATACCTTTTCCATTTTCACTGATGGCGCTCAGCCGATACGAGAACAAGCTTGGGTGATGAAAGTAGACGATCCAACATCTAATAAAGAAATTGCTCAATTCCATTCATCTGGAGGTAAATTTTATAGTTATGTAGTTGATGAAAAAGAAAAACTTTATCTATCGGTTTCCATACTTCCTGGAAATGCAGATGGTAGCTATAGTTACGAAGTTTATATTTATAATCTTCTGACTGGCAACAAAGAAAAAATAAATGATTATTCTCTTAATCCCTCATCACTGGATTCCATCCAATTTACTTACAATAACAAAAAATATTCGTATAAACTTCAATCCAAGTAAAAAACTGCCCGACATTTCCAGGCAGTTTTACATGTATGAATATAACTACCGTCTACGCGCTGCCACACTGACAACACCGTATCTGTAAAGCACCTTCTTACCGAACCAGCCAAAAAGCCGATCCGTAAAGAAGCCCATAAAGCCAAGGCAGAATAACCCGACAAAGATCCAATCCGTACGGAAAAACAACCGGGAATTCCAGATCAGATAACCTACACCTTCGTTCGAAGCAATCATTTCCGCGCCGATAATCGCCATATATGAGGTGCCCATCGCTAACCGGATACCCGTAAAAATATAAGGGATCGTCGCCGGAACGACCACATGAATCAGAATTTGCCACTCACTGGCGCCCATACTGCGGGCTGAGCGGATTTTGTCTTCTTCCACGGACATCACACCGGTTAAAGTATTCAGCACCACGATAAAAAAGGTAGCGTACATAATTAACGCAATCTTCGACTGCTCCCCAATACCAAACCATACTAAGAACAATGTAATGAATGCAATCGGCGGGATAAAACGGATAAAGTTCAGGAAAGGCTCCGCAAAAATACGGATCAAGTTCACCTTCCCAATGATTAGCCCTACGGGAATGGCCAGTAAACTGCCGAGTACCCAACCAATGAGCACCCGGTAAAAGCTAATCCCGATATATTGCAGCAAGGTTCCGTCTTCCAGCAGCTCCCGTCCGCCCTTAAGTGTACTCCATGGTCCGGGGATCACATCGGGGCCATAGATTACAGCTCCAAGCTGCCAGACGCAGAACGCGGTAATCCATAGAAGGGTTACGGAAACCCACTTCTTCTCCACCCATTTTCTCATCTGTCTCACCCTATCCTATTCTTCGAAATGACCTTGAATTTGATTGTATAACGAGTAGAATTCCGGTGAGGTTACGTCCCGCGGATACGGCAGTGTATTATCATAAATATCCGTAATATTAGAAGACGGTCCTACGGACATAATGCCAATTCGTTCCCCCAGCAATAACGCCTCCTGAATATCATGAGTTACAAAAATCACCGTCTTATGTGTCTGGCGCCAAATGTTGACCAATTCCTTCTGCATCGTTCGGCGCGTCATCGCATCCAGCGCACCAAATGGCTCATCCATCAGCAGAATCGCTGGATCATTCGCCAGCACCCGAGCCAGCTGAACACGCTGCTTCATCCCCCCAGACAGCTCCTTCGGGAACTTCTCCTCATGCCCGTTCAGCCCAACAAGCCCGATGAACCTATCCGATATTGTGTGCCGTTCCGCCTTTGCGATTTTCTTCATCCGCAATCCGAACTCCACATTCTGACGAACGGTTAACCAAGGGAATAAGGAGGAATCCGCCTGCTGGAACACAACCGCCCGATCTCTGCCAGGCTTATTCACCTCTACATTATCCACCCGTAGATGCCCACCGGATTTGGAGACAAACCCGGCGATCATATTCAGCAGTGTTGATTTCCCGCAACCACTCGGCCCGAGCAGAACGAAGAATTGCCCACCTTTAATTACGAGATCTACATCTTTTATAATGTAGTGAACGTCCCCAGCAGTCGGTTCGCTGTAGCTTTTACGGAGCTGCTCAATATGAATGGTATGCTGCTTAGCAGGTAATGACATGCTGAACCCCCCTATTTCTTGTACGTAACCTCTTCTGGCAATGCCTTCGCCAGCGGCTCGAGATTCAGTTTACTATCCAGATCGAAATCCTTCTCAATGATTCCGTTGTCGACCATATATTTCTTCTGCTTGGTCAAACTGTCATACGCTGCTTGAGTAAATCCTAGTGCCCACGGATTATTCGGCAGATCTTTTATCGTTGATTCCTTAGGCTGCTTCACTTCCTTATACATCAGATCAGCAACCTCATCTGGGTGAGCCTGAGCATAGGCTCCGGCTTCATCCACCGCTGCTAGGAAATTCGCTATACCTTGCGGATTCTTAGTCGCAAAATCATTTCCCGTTACAATCCCCATCCCCAATCGAACCGTGGTTTTAGACATATCCGTCAGTTCATGAACACCTTTAAGTGCATAGAGCTTATCATTCAGAACCGAACCATAAAACCATGCTCCATCCACAGCACCTTGCTTCAAAGCGATATAAGCTTCATCAAAGGCACCCTGTCCTATTAACTCCACATCACCGAGAGCAGCATTATGCTCTTTCAAATATTCATCCCAAAGGTACGGAATGAAGGTGCCGCGTATGAAACTCAGCTTTTTCCCTTTCAAATCTTCAGCCTTCTGAATATCATCCTGTACGAACAATTTCCATTCAGTGGACGCTTCATCAGTCGCTAATCCCGCCGAGGCGATAATAGCATAATCGCCCTTCGCCACTGCGTTCAGCAAGGGGAAGTCTGCCCCGAAAGCCACATCCACCTGTTTAATAAAAAGGGCATTTACACCTTCCGCAGGGGAGCCAAAGTTGACCAGTTCAGCGTCAATCCCGTGTTTGGCAAAGATGCCTTTATCTAGTGCCACCCGAAAAGTGGGATTCGTATTGATGTCAGCAATTTTTATCTTTAATGTCTCTGCTTTGCTATTCGCCGCTCCCTCTTTAGCGGCATTAGAGGCAGCCGCGTCGCCCTTGGAGCTGCAGCCCGATAAAAGGATAACCACTGATAAAGATAAGAGCAGAAAGCTTGAGCTGATCCATGATTTTTTCAACCGACCCATCTCCTCAAATTTGTTAATTTACCTTGCGGCTGCTGCCTTCATCCGTCGTCGCTACACAAGCAGCTCCTTCAACAAATGGCAGGGTTGTCGCCACACTTACCACAGAATCCGATCCTTTAGGTGCAGACCCCGGGACTCTGAACTGCGTTACGTCTATTGGCTCAATCGCTTGTTCAACTGGCGTTTCCAGCTGTGGTACCCATGCATAAGGCACACGGTAGGAACGATAGACCATATTGGTATTTCTGGAGTCCGTAAATGGCGAAATATATTCCCATACCAGTTCATGTTCTGGCGTAACTTCAAAGAGTCTGCCGTTAGAACCTTCTGTAATTAAGGTGTTGCCATTCGGAAGCCGTTGAGCGGAGCTGATATATGGACTGTAGAATTTATAAGAATCGGTTGGGACAGAGAAACCTGCTTCTGCCGCTGTATATTGCCACTCTATCTCAAAAGTCACGGGATTAATCTCCAGAATTCGCGAGTGGTCGCGGAGTGCATTTTTTTGCCCAAAAGGAGAAGATGGATTTGGAAGACCATAACCGCCCCAGCCCCCGTTATCGAATACAAGTAAGTTGCCTTCTCCCGGCAAACCTTTCGGAATGATGTGCGCATGATGCTGGCCAATGATCCAGTCGATATGCTTCACTTCTGGCAGCGAGTAATCCGGACCGATTCTCCAAACGATGGCTCCGGTACGCTTATCCGTGATCGCAATAATATTTGCTTCACGCGCATCCCAGATCACGTTATCCGGATGGAAACGCTCATCCCCTGCATCGTAAAACTTATTGGGTCCTACATAAGAAGCCGAATTGATATGCAGCCAGTCTCCAACACCACCACCTAGATTTCCGAAAGAGCGTGAGTTAGGATCACGAAATAGTACATTTTTGGCCGCTTCATCAAAGCCTAGCTCATCAAAATGTTCATTTGGAGCCCACTCCCAGACGATATTCCCCTCCCAGTCCACCTCAAGGATCGTGTCATCAAGCAATTGTTTGTCGGAGATTTGAGGATTGTAGATGTTTTTATGAGCAAGAATTAGCGTTTTTCCACTGTCTACCTTGGGTTCAAGCCCCGGTGCAAAATATCCGACCGGATTGCCTTCGCGCTGATAGTCATGATGCTGGCGGGCATACCAGAGGGGTTCATAACCCGGATCTTCTATATGTTCATAGCTGTTATATTTCCACACGATGTTCCCATCCCAGTCCACCTGTACCAGATCTACATTATCCTGTATTCCGAATTTAGGATCTCTTCTTCCTGTGCTGCCCAGCACATAACCACCCGGGAAGATTTTAGCCGGAAATCCAAGCAGCCCCTTCCACAAATGCACCTCTTTACCGTTCATATCAATCAGTACAACACCTTCTTCACCAGCTTGAAATACGGTATAGCCACTCCAGGCTTTGTTAGGGTTATATACGGTTGCTCCAGTTGGATAAATGGTTGAATGTCCCATCGTTCATCTCTCCTACGTTCAATTTTTTTAGTAGCTAAGATAATTACTCTTTTTGGTGGTTGTTCGTGGCTTCTGTTCAAGGGCTGGAGAGGTCTCTGCATTCTCCTTGGCGAGCTTCAGCAGGATATCCGAGAATCCTTCCAAATTGCTAATGATCCGCTGATAAAAGTCATTTTGCTGCGCCAATTCCTCCTCCGTAAACCCCTCAAACAAAAGCGAAATACATCGTTCTCCGATGTTGCTGTTCTGCTCCGCCATCTTGCGGCCTTTACCCGTAATATCCAGCATTACCGTTCTACGATCGCCTTCTTTACGTCTGCGCACGGTATATCCACCCGCCTCAAGCTTATCGCTCAATGCGGTAATCGCACCTGAGGTGAAGTCTAGTTCATCCGCTAAATCTCCTAGCCTTTGTTCACCATCGCGAATGATTTTGTGCAGAATCAGCATGCCTGGTAAGGAGATACCTGCTACGGCGACTTTATCCCGCTCTTTCACGAATCTGCGAACCGCCTTGCGAAATGCCCAATCTGTCTCCTCCAGCTGTCTCCAATATTGTTCATTCATGGCTTACTAACCTCTGCTTTCTCCCAATCAGCCCATAAAAAAAGACTCCCAGCACCTACCCCTGACAAGGGAAAAGTACGGGAGCCTTTGGTGGTCCAATCAGCTCAGTTGAATTATTTCACTGTTCATTTAATTACTGTTTAAGTATTGGTGATATCATATACCCCTTTATTCCTACCTGTCAAGTAAGTATTTTATATATTCAAAAAAAGAACACCTTCAAAGGTGTCCTCCAACTCGGAAGCTTATAGACCACTTTCCAGCACAATTGCGTGACTGTCCTCATCGTATACCTGCATAAAAGATGATACGGCCGGTAAATAACGCTCTAACTGGTAAATATATTTTACCCGACTCCTGAATTGGCAGATTGGAGATATTTAATTTCACTTGCACTCCTTGCAATCTACCTTTTATTTTGAAAGATTCTGAAAATTAAAAATTAATTCAAAAATATTATATATGAAAAATCATATGAATAGTGGAAATTTCCTTTTTACATAGAAGAAAAAGGAGACTACACGCAAAAAAAGACAAAAAGCAGGCCAGAGTCACCTCTGCCTGCCTTTGCCAACCTATCTTATAATTTGATTATTCCATATAACAGTTTTGCGATTTCAGCACGGGTCACTTTGCCACGAGGGTCAAAGTTATTGTCGCCCTTGCCGTCAAGGATTCCCTTTGCTTGCAAATCAATTACCGCTTGCTTCGCCCACTCAGATACACTATTCATATCCTTAAAGCTTGCAGCAGCAGCAACGGAAGCTTGCAATCCTGCTTTATACTGCATCAGTTTCTGCAGGACAACTGCCGCCTCCTCACGAGTAATCGCATCTTTAGGTCGGAACTTGCCATCACTGCCTTGGATCAATCCAAGCTGGACAGCTTTGTCTATCGACTGTGCATAATAAGCATCTTTAGATACATCTGCAAAAGCACTCTGTACGATAGCCCCATTTGCTTCATCCAATCCGAGAGAACGAACGGCCAGTGTAACAAAATCTGCACGGGTTACATTCGCCTGTGGTCCATAATGCGTATCGTCGATCCCTTTAATCACATGCTTAGCCGTCAGCTTGGAAATATACGACTCTGCCCAGTGACCAGCAGTATCCCTAAATTGCTTATGGTATTCCAGTACCGCAAAGGAGGAAAAGTGATTTGTTGTGAAGGTAACGGTATTATCCTTAAACACTCCACCCAAATATTCCAACGTGCTGCCATTTACATAATAGACACCCGCAAAATCTGTATCAAGCTTAGCAAGCTGTTCCTTAGTCAGCGTCAAGGTAATCGTAACAACACCTTTAAGCTGGTGGATAGCCGTTTCTTTGCCTCCTGCAGATGTACTGAGGTTCAGCGTAACGTTAGCTCTGAATGGACTCATTCCAGCGTCATTGGCCTGTACAGATATCATACTCGTATCAATGCTTAGTAGCAGCATATCACTGCCTGCCGGAATGGCTGGTAAGGAGCTTGTTGGTACGCTCAAGGTAACGTTAGATGAAACAATATTCAAATTCAACTTCTTATCGACAGCCTGTTGAACAGCGGCTGCATCAAGAGCAATTCTAATCTGATCTTGAGCCGGGGTTGCTCCGCCTGCGCTAATCTTTAGGCTTCCCCCTGTAGCAGCTTCCTCTATCAGTTTCTTCAAGGCTGACGGATCAGCTGTATACGTCCCATTACTTCCTAATGCCAGTTCAATGTTTCCTTTTCCCGCTCCAGGTGTGGCTGTAGGCGTCGGAGTCACTGTTGGCACTGGTAAAACTACCGGAGGTGCCGTTGTCACCTCTGGTGCTGGTGTCGGCGTCACTTCTGGCGATGGCGATACCTCTGGTGTCGGCGTTACCTCTGGTGTCGGTGTTGGTGTTGGTGTCACCTCTGGTGTCGGCATCACATCCTCTTTTCCAGTGTAAAAGCCCCAGATATCTGAAAGCACACTACCGGAGTGATCATCCTCAACCTTTGTATACCATTGGTAGTAGCTATCCGGATTCAGCTTACTCCAAGTGACCTGAGTCTCCGCGCCACTCTCTACTTGTGGATTGGCCGCAATTTCCTGGTCGCTGTAAACCTTGACTCCGATATAGTCGGTAGCCACACGTTTAGTCACAGGCTGTAAATCCAGATCCAGAACGAACTCATCTTTGCCTGGATATTCGTCTTCATCATAGTAGTTATAATCATCCAAATAAGGCGAATAAGTCTTCACGCGAAGTTTGTTATTAGCAACATCGAACTGAAGCAGACGGATATAGCCAAGTCCCCCTTCTTCAGCGCCTTGGTAATCTGCCAGCATTTGATAGACACTGCGGTCTGGAATACCGTCACCGTTATCATCCAGCTCGTCTACCTTAAGCTCAGCATCATGATAATGGCCGGACAGTGCTGCGATTACGTTTTTGTTAGGTTTCACAACCATCTCAAAAATCTTATCTGCAATAGGTGCACGGTTATTAGAAACCAGCAAGTATTCATGGAGACAAAGAATCGCTTTACGCTCTGGATAACGGGCAACGATCTCATTCATCCATTCGATTTCTTCCTCAGCCAATCCCCAGCCCATGTATACAATAACAAAATCATTTCCGTTCGCAGACACTAAATCGTAATGGCCCCTGTTGTTGTCATAAGAGCCACCGAAGGTCGGCATATTCTTGAATCTCCACTCTCCAAAATACTCCCAGAATTTCGTGTAATCCCCGGTTTGATGACCTACGTCATGATTACCCGCAAGAACACCATAAGGAATGTTAGCTTCCTCCAGAACCTTCATGTCCCGGTCAGCTTCCTTCCACTCATACTCCTGATAGGATTTATCCACGATATCTCCTGTATGAATAACATACTTCAGGTTCAAGCTCTCTTTGTTGTCAGCTATCCATTCTACATTTTTACGGTAAATGTAAGGGTAGCTCTGTGAATAATATTGTGTATCTGACATCCATACAAAAGAAAAGTCATACGTATCTTGTGTTACTGTTGGTGCTGTCTTAGCCACCGAAGCAATTTCGTCCTGAACCATTACTGCAATGCTATTTCCATTAGCATATTCTCCAGCTGTAACCGTGGATTTCAGCTCAAAATCCTCTGTTCCAGCGATTAAATGATCCAGCTGTACCCATTTTTGTTGAGTTGGACTCCATGCGTAGAGACTTACTTTACGTCCCGGCAACGAATTCCCTTTCCATTCAATATCTACACGATCTGACGCCTTAACCGACTCATCCAGCTTAATTTCATAACGCTGATAAGGGAATTGATCGACAGCATCATTAATTAAATATTGTCCGTCCACCGCACTTATTTTACTGTAGTCGTCACTGCTAAGCGCTTGTTCGCCCGCAGGTACGGATTGTTTCGGCGGCTCTGTATCGGATGCGTTTATAAATCCAGCAAAGCCTTGCTCCGGATGGTTAGCATCGTACTTAAATCCTCTAAAGAAGGTAACGTTTATCTTATCCTGATTAGGATCTTCAACCTTAACCTTTAAAGTCGGATTAGTACCTACAGCGGTCTCCCAGTTTGTAGGAGAAATAAGCAGTGGCGCAAATGGATTCTCATTCGGTACATGGAATGTAATGACCTTTTCTGCCTGATTGCCAATCCTATCTAAGGCTGTGATAGAAAGCGTATGATCCCCAGCCGACAACTTCCCGGATGAAGTAGCATAGGGCAGTTCAATAACATTACCATCCAGCTTCACGCTGACCTTATCTACACCCGCATAAGTATCCTTAACTTCAGCAGCAATTTCAAAATTGCCACGGTAAGTTTGTCCTTCTTCTATGGATGCTTTGATGGATGGTGGCGTGTTGTCGACAATTACGTTTGATGATACTTTCGTTCCACCTTCGGTAAGCGTTACTTTATGTTCTCCGTCAGTTGCTTCCTTAGTATTCCAGTTGTACGCCTTTGAACGGAACAAATCCGCTTTTAGATCAAACTGGAAGCCGAGGGATTCATGCTTACCTGCGCTGTCCCCCATCTTGATTTCCTTATCACGTTCTGCATAAGCCGGATCCCAAATTTCGGTACCATCTGCCAGCAGGAGACGAACATTTTTCACTTCAAAATCATCCTTATTCTCCTCAGGACGAGGATCAAATGGAGATGATTTAGAGCCCGCCCGAATGTAAATCACATTATCCGTACCCTTTTTTAAAGCGGCAGAAGAAATAGGAAAAGTCAATGTAGTATACGTAGTAATCGGGTCCATAAAGGTATACAGAATACTGGCATCTCCTAGTTCTTCCGGTCCCATCGTGATCGCATTTTTAAAATAATAGTCCACATTTTTAGCTTCAAATACAAAGTAGGCATCATTCTCCAGTGCATTATATGCCTCGTTATTGCCCAGTAACTTACTGTCAATGCTCAAGCCTAAGACATCAGCCTTAGCGGTGGCAGAGGTTCCCTTTACGGTCACGGAGCCATTGATCAACTGCCCTTCCTTCACATTCAAACGAAGGGGTGATTGATCCTGTCCTCCTGTAACTTTTACTTTTATTACTGGAGATTGTGTTTCATTCGTTCCATCAGAAACAACAAAGTAATACTGGATTTCATTTCTGCCAATCAAATCCGCAGAGGTCAATTTAAAGTGATACAAGCTGTCGTTGAAGTCTTGGGATAGATTGTGGCTAACAGCCTCCGGCTGCTTGTCCGAAGACACTCTAACTTCCACAGAAGTAACAGCTTTATTGTCATCAGCAAAAGCCTTCAAATCGAGACCCAGCGACTGATCAATCTCCGTTACGCCGGTCAGATCTTCTACTGTTGGTTTCTCTGTATCCGGCTCCACATGGATCGGTGTGTTTGGAAGTTGTGTTACATCCGTCTGGCCTGGTGACGGAACGGCTGACCCCGTACTGATCTTGAGCATTTTGCTCAGCCCATTCACAGGATACTTATATAGAAGGGTTTTATTCTCTTTGGTGTCATCACCTTTAGCTCCACCATCGTAGGTGAGGTCAGCATCATAATACGCAGAGGAAATCTCCTTCTCCGTATTGCTCTTGATTACGACTGCCCGGCGGCCAGAGTTCGCCATACCATCGCTTTTGATCAAAAAGAGATTGGTGCCTTCAATTAAGTTTGTGTTGAATTCTGTATTGAAATCATTAGCAGTGTAAGTACTATTGGCACTATTAATAACCCAGAACACCACGGACTGCTGTGCAGGAATCAGAAAGTTCTCTGGCGTCGAAGGCCACTTCACATCGGAAGCGTTACCTTTATCAGGATAACGATAATAGACCTTGTAGTCCTTGAAATTAACTGGTGCATCAGTATTGTTATAGATCTCAATGAATTCAAAAGCGTCGCTGCTCGTTCCTTTTACATTCGTCGAATTCGGCAGCAGCTCTGTGATTAACAACGGCGGCACATTATTCGAATCGAACGCCGGCAGGTTCACATGAACAGAATAACTCTCTGTCACATTATTAACGCGGATGCTGTAATGCAGCTCCGGCTCTTCCAGCGCAGCTGCAGGAATCATTGCCGCATATTCATCCCCACCTTTTGAAGTCATGGTGATTACCGTATCTTTCGCCTGAGAAGGAGAGCCATACTGTAGCTTCACTACAGGTAGTGATCCATCTGCCCCGCTTTCCAGATTAGTAATCTTCGCACTGATAGGGAGATCGGCTGGATCGACACTACTCTGTGCAATATGTTCAATCACTGGCTGCTTGTTCCCAGGAACTAGCTCAGGCACTTGTTCTGCCTCTACGGTTCCAGGCGTAGCCACAACCGTTCCCGAATTCGCCATGAGGTTCATAACGGAGCTATCCGCTTGCAAATATTGATAGAAGATCCCGTTATTCTCCTTCACCTGTTCTTTTCCATAGGAAGCAGAAACAATTAGCGTATCTCCTGCTTTGCTTTTAATTTGTAAATTACGCGCAGAAGTGTTAGCCATCCCCCCGCCACCGTTGATCCGGAACAGATTCACTCCTTCCTGCAAAGCTGCAGAAGGATTAAAGTTTTTGATGAAATCCTCCGTAGGAACATTCAGATTATTGCCGTTCATAATCCAGAAAACAATATTTCCATGCGCCGGTATTACAGCATCACCATTAGGCGCCCATGTATCTTTGTCATTATAAAAGAAATAATAATCCTTAAAATTAACCGGCTTGTCCGTATTATTGTAGACTTCAACAAACTCGTAACCATCTACAGAGGTTCCATCTGTCCCTTTTACATTTTTAGTATCCGGAACAACTTCTGTAATCAGTAGCGCTCCTGGATTATGAGGTACCGCGTACACCTCTGCCATTACAGTCGGTTGACTTAAAAGCGTGTCGAGCTCAACCTGTTCATCAAAATGCGCCTCTAATTCGGAAGATGTCTGCTCCGTCTCCAGCTGCTGCTCTTCGGCATATCCTGCTGGAGCCATGATTCCCAACATCAAACTGCTGGCAATTATGCTGGAAAATAAACGTTTAGCTTTTGCTGTTATTCTCAAAACTCCGAACACTCCCCATTTGTTTGATTGTGATTCAATGCATAAATATGCAATGAAGCTCATCTGGAAAGTATACCTGCGGTGTATTATCGCTATATCATAGCCGTGTTAAATCTTTAGGTTATTTTTAATATTGCTTAAGCTTCAGTTCAGCTTCGCGGGTTACAATATAACTAGTTAGAACCCATTTTAAACGATACTTTAGACGGATGCTTAAGCAAGATAAGTTATTGCAGAACAAGAAAAGAGGACTCTAATGGATATAAAAAGAGTGATCATAGTCGGAACGGTAGTTGTAGTGATGTCTTTCGGAAATGCTTGGACTAGTCTTACCGCTAATGCAAGTTCGCCTGTAAAATGGTCCACCGCAGAGGTCGCGGATCAAGACGAATTATTGGAGGTACTTAACCAGCCAACGGACGAGGATCTATACGAGGCCATATATGACGGTAAGTCACTTCAAGATATTGCATCAGAACAAGGCCAAGATATTGAAGCTGTAATCGATCTACAGGTTGCCCAGCTAACGGATCAATTGGATTCACGGTTAGCCGCTGGAAGCATAACAACCGAGCAGTATGCGGCATATAAAGCGGAGCTGAGGGACATCGTTTCAGATAGTGTCCATACTTCCTTCGGTTAAGGGAATACATACAGCGACGCTGTAACATACACAAAAAACCCGGCTAAATGGATCTTCCATTTAGCCGGGTTTTGTATATTTAATACTTATTTTATAACAGAATCCCTAAGTCCCTATCTTGTTCTCTCTGTTAATCTCCAGAATATCAAGGAAGAATACAAAGATCGGAATCCCCAGAATCAGACCCCAAACCCCGAGATAATGCTCAGAGAATAACAACACGATAAACGTATAGAACATAGGCAAATTCATTTTGGATGACATCAGTTTAGGATTTAGGAAGTAGCCTTCTACAAAATGAAGCACGGCAATCATTGCCAGTACATAGATAGTCATGACTAGGCCACCAATATTGTAACCAATAATACAAAGTGGGATTAGCGAGATAACAAAACCTACAACCGGAATTAAACTAAGCAAGAAGATCATAATGGATAATGCGAAAAGGTAAGGAAAACCTAAAATCCAGAGTCCGATCACCGTAAAGCATGTATTAAACAACGCGATCAGAATTTGTGCTTCGATCACTTTTCCGAAAGAGGAGATAAATTTTCTGCCAAAATACTCAAGCTCTACATAGAACCAAGAGATTTTGCTCTCTTTAAGGCGGGAAGTGAAACTAACGATCCTGTTCTTCTCAAGTATAAATACAAAGCTCAAAATGGTTGATAAAACAAAGCTGGTGCCCCAATTGCTTATTTTCAAGACATATTCAATACCGTCTTTCATATACGACTGATAGTTCAAATCCTTAAGCTGGGCGAATATATACTGCACAATATCATTCTGCGGGATGTTCTCAGGGGTCAAATTGGTCAAAAAATTCGTTAACTGTTTAATCTGAATGAAAACCTTAGGCAGATAATTAACGAGGGTTATGACAATTACAGCGATTAAGGCAAGGTATAGAATAACAATAATCACTTTGCTGTTAACTGCTACATATTTGTTAATGCGCTTCGTGAGCAGCACTTGAAAGCTATTCATTACATACGCAATCAAAAACGTCAACAGTACCAAATTAAGCATATCTCTAATACTGAATAGCAGTAGAGCAACCAATCCTAAAATCAAAAAACGCCGGACCGTTAAATTTGCGTAATAACGCTTAAACAATTCCATCAGTTCTCTCCATTCGCTTACCAATTAGTACTCTGTTTATAGTCTACAGTAAGGAATTCACTTATAGCAACTAGTGATTCGCCTAAAATGACGAATTTACTCACTTTTTGTAATCTCATCATCAATAAAAGTGACACTTTTCATGCTCCTGCATCCATATGAGTCAATTCAACGATTCGGCGTTTCGGATCATATTTCATATCTATATGCAGATCTTTGCATAATTGATGAAATGGAACCATCAAGGTTCCCTTCCTCATTTCAGGAGAATTTCTTACCATATTCACCTTTTGGTTGTTCAAGGTCAATTCCATAGGCAAATCGATATGCTTCATCTGATCAAGCGTCAACGCAGCGGTAAGTGTCTCACTTCCCCCGTTAATTCGTGCGGCATTCCGATCCGCTCTGGTGTTAATCCCATCCTCAATTTTGAAGGTCAGTGAAATCCCCAGCGAATCACAAACAGCCAGCAATCTGTCATTGTAGGACCCATAAGGAAAAGCAATCGCCGAATCCGTATTGCCCAATTCTTCCTTCAGCCTTTGCTCCGCCTTAGCCAGATCACGTGTAACTCTGCTGTAGTATTCGACATTCATCTCATTCCTGTTCTCATCATCAACATATAACAAGGCACTTGCAGCTGGCCGCTGCCCGCCCTCGGCATCGACAATCCCATAATGGTGCAAATCATAGGTATGACTATAAAATCCCATCCCAGCATGCTTCATTTCCCGCATTTGCTCCCAAGTGAGCTTCGGTACGCTATTCGGATCTGGGTGATCTATTGTAGATACGATAACAAAATTAACGGCTGTATATCCGTATTTTTGCAAAACGGGGAACGCCAATTTATAGAAACTCTCATATCCATCATCAAAGGTCAGCAGCACTGCATTGTCCGGAACTGCGCCGTTATTCAGCATAAATTCACGGTATTCCGCCAAGTTGATCACATGAAAACCTTCCTGCTTCAGCAGATTCATTTGATCATCAAACCGATCAACCGATAACACCCAAGGAAACTGTGGCATGGGCTTCTCAGAAAGATGATGATACATCAGCACAGCCACCTGATCTCTGTAGTAAATACCTTTTGGAAGAGGTCCAGATTTCTGCCAGCCGATTTGTGTATTTAGTGCCTGTTCAGCTACCGCCTTCGGGATCATAAGATCATCAGGCGAGGCTGGGTTGGCAGCTATCGTCTTTATCATTTGACCATTTACGTTAATAGTAATTGTTGAAGGTTCATGTTGTGTATTCAAAATAGCAGCAAGGCTCAGCAGTAGAACTATGACAACAAGCAGCATATATTTTTTTGTTTTCAATCTCAGAATCTCCTTAACAACATTTCTTGTCCCTATGTAACTATATATTTTATGGAAGTTCCACCTGCTATTGGTTACATTTTCTTCTTATTTTTGTTTCTTTATCATAAAAAAGAGGGCGAACCTCAAGCCTGAACCGGCTTAAGGAACACCCCGCAAAATGGAGATCTATATACAATTATGTACATCTATATGTGATTGTAGACGGTCTAGGACCTTCTCTTATCTGCGAAGTAATTCTCTTCCCCAAGCTCGTCCACGAACTGCTGCAGCCAATGATAATATTGGACGGCATGCTCCAGCTTCTCCAGATCCTTCAGGCAGAATTGCCGCTCCTCCTCAGATGTATCTACGGCTTGAACCAATCCCTCCAGCTCAGGAATGACAACGTCTAAAGCGTGCTTCATGACATCAATCTCCCGCTGTAGCTTCATCCCAAAAAAGTTCTTAAAGGTCTGAAAGAAATCTGTTTCCACTGCATACAGATCCTTTCGGTCCCGCTTCTCCTCCAGCTTAGTGACCATCTTGGAGGCCATCAAAGAACGGACTCCATAGCTCATATTACTCTTGCTCATATTCATCACATTCTTCATCTCTTCAAGCGTCATCGGACGGTCTTCAAAGAACATAATTCCATACAGCTGCCCGAATGAATAATTCGCACCATATAGGTCCATCGTCTGAGCAATCGCATCGATCATCGGACGCAGCAGCTGCTCGCGTGGAGATAAGTCTTTATTCTCTTCACCAAAGGCTACCTGTTTCATAGCTGCACCTTCATTCCACTTAGAATCTACCCTTCTATTTTACACAAAATAGCAACTACCTGCGCTAATCTCTTAATTTTTTACATAATCTCGCATCGATCTTTACGTCCACTTGACCACGCAGCCGCTCGATGAGTGTACAATTTTTTTTGAACGGAAGAGCTTTCCTCAGAATTATACCGCAAAAAACAGAAGATGGAATGGGGTATCGACAGAATAATGAAACGTTCGAGATTTATAGGGGAGTTGAAACCGGTGCTCTTCACCTTGCCGGCAATGATTCCATTCGTTGTATTTTGGCTAGCGCCATTACTTTATGTATTTTATCTCAGCTTTACCGAATGGGACTTCATGAGCCCTGAGAAAACCTTTGTCGGACTAACCAACTATCTGGATCTGTTCAGCAATCCTGCCTTCTATAAAGCACTTAGAGTGACTCTGTTATTCTGTGCCGGAAGTGTGCTGCCCGTTATTCTGATCGGACTTGGACTAGCACTCCTGATGAACGGGAAGCTGAAAGGCTCCACCCTCTACCAGGTATTGCTGTTCTCCCCTTGGGTCACGCCGACCGTGGCTGTATCCATTGTCTGGTCCTGGATCTATGAACCCGAAATCGGCCTTGCCAATACTGTACTTGACCTCTTAGGTCTAGAAAAAATCGGTTGGCTTCAAGACCCTAAATGGGCGCTGCTCGGCGTTCTGCTCGTGACAATATGGAAATCGGTAGGCTGGGCGATGATTTTTTACTTGGTGGCACTACGCAATGTCCCTACGGATCTGCTGGAGGCAGCTCAACTGGATGGAGCAAATGCTGTTCAAAAATTCAGCCGTATTACTTTACCGCTAATCTCGCCAACGACACTGTTTCTGTTCATCGTACAGATCATCGGGGCTTTACAGGCTTACGACCAGATTAACGTACTTACACAAGGTGGACCGTCGGGATCAACACGCACCTTGCTCTATATGTATTATCAGTCTGCCTTTGAAGCCTTTCAGATTGGAGAAGCCTCTAGTGTCGCAATGGTTCTGGTATTTATATGTATGCTGCTATCCGTAGTCTCGCTAGAGGTTAGTAAACGGACAACCCATTATCAATAACAACTGCTGTAAAGGAGAACGACTGATGAATGCAACGATCGTACGCGTGGGCAAGCTGACCCGCCATCTATTTTTTACAGCTATTGCACTGATCATGGCCTTCCCCTTCTATTGGATGGTCACCAGCGCCTTAAAAACCAATGATGAAATCTGGCAGTCTCCGCCCACAATCTGGCCTAAGGATGCGCTGTGGAGTAATTTTTCAGCCGCCTGGCACGAAGCCCCTTTCTTCAGATATATGGGCAATAGCATATTTGTCGCTGTGTCGATTGTTATTCTGCAGGTCATAAATTCCGGGATGATGGCCTATGCGCTTACGCATATGAAATTCCGCTTCAGAGGGCTGTTCTCAGGCGTTATTCTTTTCGGCTATATGGTTCCCGCCACCGCTGTTTATCTTCCCGGATATTTGGTATTGTCCCAGCTCCATCTACTGGATTCATATGCCGGATTAATTCTATCCAACTGTGTAAGTGTCTTCTCCATCTTTCTAATTCGCCAAGCCTTCCTTCAGGTTCCCCATGAGCTGGTGGAGGCTGGAGAAGTGGACGGTTCCTCACATATGCGGATTCTGTGGACCATTCTTGTCCCCATTACACGTTCTTCCTTTGCTGTGCTAGCCCTGATCACCTTCATTGATCAGTACAATAACTATTTCTGGCCGATGCTGATAACCAAAGACCCTAATCTCCAGCTAGTCTCGGCGGGTCTGCGTAGTTTCTTTACTCAAGGAGGTGCCTACGGATTAAAATGGCCGCTGATCATGGCCGCTAGCGCATTCACCATCGCCCCGTTGCTGCTAGTATTTCTACTAGCTCAGAAAACGATCATGCAAAGTGTCAATATGACCGCTGGTTCCAGCAAAGGATAAGCTAACAATTCTATTTTAATAAGAGGAGAATGATGATGAACGTATTGAAGAGACTGTCCACCCTGTCTTTGGTTGCCGGATTTACAATGTTAACAGCTTGCGGAGGAAATGCGAATACAGGCAATGTTACAGCGGCGAATGGAGCTTCTTCCTCCCCCTCCACAGAGGCTGCGCCCACACAAAATGCACCGGTAACAATTGAATTCTGGTATGGTCTCGGCGGCAAGCTTGGTGAGAATATGGAGGCCCTGATTCAGAAATTTAATACCTCTCAGCAAGAGGTCATCGTCAAAGGTATCGCGCAGGCAGACTACACGGAAACCGAACAGAAGCTGCAAGCAGCTATCGCTACAGGAAAAGTACCTGCGGCTGCTCTCTCCTCCAATGTAGATTGGGCCCGTAAAGGATATTTCGCTCCGATAGACGAGCTTATGGCACTGCAGCCAGATTTTAATAAAGAGGATTTTGTCCAAACCTTTCTAAATCAGGGCCAGGTTGATGGTAAGCAATACTTCCTGCCGATGTATGGAACAACGCAGGTCATGTACTACCGCAAAGATGTTTTTGAGAAGAATGGAATTGATGCGAGCACATTAAAGACTTGGGAAGATCTGGCTGCCGCAGCTGCGAAAATGACAGTGAAGGACGGCGGCAAAACCACACTTTATGGTTGGGAGCCTATGTGGGGTTCAGGGAACATGATTGATGCCGTACTCAGCAAAGGAAGCACTATCCTTAGTGAGGATGGAAAACAAGTTATGGTCGACTCTAAAGAGTGGATTGAAACCTGGGATTTGTTCCGCAAGTGGATTCACGAGGATAAGATCATGCGGATTCATTCCGGCGGTCAAGGCTGGGAGTATTGGTACAAGACGATTGACGATGTAATGAAGGGTCAAGCCGCAGGCTACACTGGCTCCAGCGGCGATCAGGGCGACTTGGACTTCAGCATTGTTTCGGCTATGGAGCAGCCAGGCTGGGCTGGGATCGGTGAGGGCAAACCCGTAGCCCAAGCCCTTATGGCCGGCATTCTATCCAAAGCCAGCGACAGTGAAAAGGAAGCAGCTATGAAATGGCTAACCTACTTCACGAATGCTGAGAATACTGCGTCCTGGTCCATTAATACGGGATATATTTCGGTGCGCCAATCCGCATTGCAAGACCCTGCGTTTGTGTCATTCAGCGAAAGCAATCCACAGATTAAGGTTCCATTGATGCAAGCTTCTCATGGTTCTGCACCTTTCCAAGACCCAACTGGCGGCAAAATTAACGATGCGATGACAATCGCCGCAGATAAGGTGCAGATTGAGAATATCCCAGCAGCACAAGCACTTAAGGAAGCACAAGAAACGGCGCAAGCTGCGCTTGATAAATTAAAATAAAGGGCGGTGGACTTCATGTCTGAGCTCATCACTCCACAAGGCAGATATGCTGTAGCAGCTATTCTATTCGATAAGGATGGTACGCTGCTCCAGTTCGTATCCCTCTGGGGCAGCTGGGGCGAATGTTTTTTAGAGAGATTCACGAAGTATATGAAGGAAAAAGGACTACAGATTGCAGAAGAGCAGCTCCCTGCATTAATGGGAACTGTACACAATGCCCAGGGGAGCATTACCGATTATGATCGCAACGGACCGCTGGCTATGGGGACTATGAGTGATCTTTATGCCATTCTGTCATGGCAGGGTTATCTGCAAGGTTTATCTTGGGCGGAGTCCATGGAGCTTGTCCATCAATGCCGTCTCGAAGCGGATGTTAGGTTAGAAGAGAAACGCCCCGTTCACTCCCTTCCGGGACTTCATCGTTTTCTTGATGAGTGTGTGAGTGCAGGCATTCCTCTCGCCGTGGTGACCGCAGATGAAACAGAGGCCGCAGACAAACATCTCCAATGGCTGGGCATACGGCATTATTTCTCCGAGGTAATTGGAACAGATCTTGTGGATCAGGGTAAACCTTTCCCCGACATGGTGCAGCTTGCCTGCGAAAGGTTGGCCGTTGAACCCGCGCACACAGCAGTTATCGGTGATACTAACGGGGATATGCGAATGGCTAAAGCAGCGGGTGTACAGGTAGCTATCGGCCTAGCAGAAAGCGACGGTACTAGTGCTTCAACACATATTCTCCCGGATGCAGATCTCATTGTACAATCTTACGCTGAGCTCAGAATT
Source organism: Paenibacillus sp. FSL E2-0190 (assembly GCF_037992965.1). Lineage (NCBI taxonomy): Bacteria > Bacillati > Bacillota > Bacilli > Caryophanales > Paenibacillaceae > Paenibacillus > Paenibacillus sp. FSL E2-0190. The sequence continues at coordinate 318,340 of NZ_CP150306.1, read as the reverse complement.
GAGGTTACTTCCCTGTGAGAATAGAAGGAATATGGGCATGGATGTTTCTGGCGCTGGCTATTGTGTTCGAACTCTCAGGGACCCTCTCAATGAAAATATCTCAAGGGTTCACCCAGCTCTGGCCTTCCGTGCTTATGTTCCTGTTCTATGGAGCCAGCTTCACCTCCCTGAATTATGCTCTCACCTCTATTAAGGTAGGCGTAGCTTATGCGATATGGTCAGGAGCGGGAATCATCCTGATTTCCTTCATAGGAACCCTGTTCTTTGAAGAAAAGCTAACCCTATCCTCACTACTTTGGATAGCCGTCATCATTGTCGGGATCATAGGACTGAATATTAGCGGCAAGACGCATTAGCGAACAGCAACAGTATTGGATAGGTTCATAGATGAAGGAGGATGCCCAAACATGAGTACGAACACATCACCTGAAGATAAACCAGTTATCACCTTTCAGATCATTACGGATACCCATGTCACTGCTGACCGCAATCATGAGTACAATCTTAACTTCGAGCTGGCTCTCCGTGATATAGCAGCGCATGGGGAAGGCAGCAGCGGGATTATGCATATCGGTGATGTCACAGACCACGGCTTCCCTGCTGAATACGAAGAAATGCTTCGTATCCTCAAACAATACAAAACCGAACTGCCCGGGATTACCTTTACCTTAGGCAATCATGATGTGGGCCTCGGAAATTGGGAATCACGTTTAGGAATGTATACGTCACAGACCGGAATGTCCGGACCCTATCATGATCACTGGGTCAATGGCTATCATTTTATTATGCTAGGGACAGAACAAGGATTGCCCAAATTCTGTGATCTTTCTTCTGAACAGCTTGATTGGCTGGAGCATAAGCTTGGAGAACAAGCTTCACCAGATCAGCCTATCTTTCTCTTCCTGCATCAACCGCTTAAAGACACCGTAGCCGGATCGCTGGAATCGCAAGATTGGTATGGTGTCACACAAGATACGGAATTAAAAGAAATCCTGTCGAGATACCCTCAGACCTTGTTATTCACTGGACATACCCATTGGGAGCTGGAGGTAGACAACACTATGTTCCCTGGCGATGGAGAGATCGCAACGATGTTTAATGCTGCTTCTGTCGCCTATCTTTGGACTAATGAAGATAAACATAAAGAGGGCAGCCAAGGCTTCTATGTAGAAGTGTATAGCGATAAAGTGCTTGTCCGGGGCAGAGATTTTAAGACAGGAAGCTGGATTGAGGCTGCACACTATGAGGTATTTTACCCAGCGGTAAGCGTATATTAAAGATAAGCATTTAAGCGAGAAATATAACAAAAAAACGATTGTGCACAGGGAGTCCTTCCCCGCAACAATCGTTTTTTACTGTAGCTATTCAGCTTAACGTCCAATCGGTGCAATCCGGTAGACAGCTGTATCTCCAACCACTGCCTTCGTATCGCTCTCGATCTGCCAACCGAAGGATAACACAGAAGCCAAACGTTCCTTCTCGGCCAAGGTTAAAGCCACCTCAGCGGCTTCCTTACCTTCCTCAAGCTCCAGAGCCGCTTCTTTGCCCAGAGCTACCCATATCCAGCTGCGAATCCCACGAATCGTGTTGTATTTAATCTGATAGCCTGTCTTCACCGCTTGCCCGAACAACTCCGGCTGCTCTGACTGCAACGTAGTCAGCTGCTTATAATCAAATTGGTATTCGCTCTCGTCAACGGGCAAATCGCCCTCTGCCACTTTACGAAGAATATCCTCATCAGACCACCCCAAGGAGCGGAGTGATTCCACCAATAACGCATCCCACTGGGATAACTTTACCCGGTTTAAGTTCTCTGACATTCTGATCCCTCCCAATCTATATATAGAGTCTAATCATACCGTAAAATCATAAGCAACATAATGGCCCGGACTTACTTCCTGTAGTGTGGAAGTCTCAGCTCTGCCGTACTCTTGCGAATATCCGTCTAAAATAATTCTCTGATTGGCCCGCCGGGGATCCGTCTCCAAGATGGAAGACAGCAGCGCCTTTGTATAAGGATGAATAGGATTCTCGTACAGCTCATCACTTTCGGCTACCTCCACTAGACGACCGCCATACATCACGCCGATCCGGTCAGAAATATGCCGTACCATCGACAGATCATGTGCGACAAAGAGATAGGTCAAGCCGAATTCGGACTGCAAATCCTCCAGCATGTTCACTACCTGAGCCTGGACAGACACGTCCAGCGCTGAGATCGGTTCATCACACACAACAAATTCAGGTCTTACGGACAATGCTCTGGCAATCGAAATCCGCTGGCGTTGGCCACCGCTGAATTCATGCGGGAAGCGGTAGAGATGTTCTCTTTTTAAACCTACCTTTTCCAGCAATGCCGCAACAGCTTCTTTGCGTTCTTCACCTTCGTGGATACCGTGGATTTTCATCGGCTCACTGATCAGATCAAGCACACTTAAGCTTGGATTAAGTGATGAATAGGGATCTTGGAAGATCGACTGAATGCGTCTGCGAAAAGGTTTTAGCTGCTTCTCTCCAAGCTTGCTCAGCGGCTGCCCGTCAAAAGACACTTCACCGTCTGTGTAGTCATATAAGCGCAGCAAGCAGCGTCCAACCGTGGACTTGCCGCTTCCCGACTCTCCAACCAGCCCAAAGGTCTCTCCCTGTCGTATCTGAAAGCTTACGCCATCTACTGCCTTAAGCACCGATGTATCGCGTCCCCACATATCCTTGCCTTTGGAGAAATGTTTTTTGAGATTATTTACGTCCACTAGAATCTTATTGTCACTCAACCGAACCGCTCCCTTCAACGCCAGCTACGGCTGGAGTCTCCTGCACACCATCTGCTAACCAGCACATCGAACGGTGACCGGGCGATAATTCGATTACCGGAGGACGTTCGCTGCAACGGGCAAAAGCATTAGGGCAACGTTCCATAAAGGGACAGCCAGAAGGAGGATTCAACAAATCCGGAGGTGTGCCTTCGATTGGAATTAGACGTTCACGCGATTTGCCGTCACGTTTCGGAATGGAGCGAAGCAGACCTTTCGTGTAAGGATGCTGTGGGCGATAAAAAATATCCTCCACCGTACCTTCCTCCATCACTAGTCCACCATACATTACGATAACCCGTGTACATACCTGAGCCACCACACCCAAATCATGAGTGATCAGCGCTATAGCTGTACTGGTATTATTTTTTAGCTCTTTAAAAAGATCAAGAATTTGGGCCTGTATTGTTACATCAAGCGCAGTTGTCGGCTCATCCGCAATCAATAGCTCTGGCTGGCAGGAAAGAGCCATAGCGATCATGACCCGCTGCCGCATCCCGCCGCTGAATTCATGCGGATACTGCTGCAGCCGCTGCTCAGGATTATTAATGCCCACCTGCCGCAGGATACTTGCTGCCTCTTTAAACGCTGCTTCCTTATTTAAGCCGCGATGCCGCCGGATGACCTCCGTAAGCTGCTGGCCGATTTTTTTCACAGGATTAAGAGAAGTCATGGGGTCCTGAAACACCATCGCTATGCGGTTACCGCGCAGTTTTCTCCACTCTTTTTCCGAAAGGTTAGATAAATTGTCACCACGAAAATTAATATTTCCAGCGATAATTTTACCCGGAGGTGTAATCAACGACATAATCGCCTTCGCAGTTACACTCTTCCCGCTTCCGGATTCACCAACAATCCCTACCGTTTCTCCAGCATCTATATGAAAGCTAACGCCACGAACTGCCTGATTCTCTCCATCCCGAGTTTGGAAGGAAACCTTCAAATTCTCAACAGACAATAACCGTTCCGTCATGATGTCTTCACACTCCTATCTTCGGATCAGCTTCGGTTCAAAGCCAACCCGCAAAATATCGCCCAGAACATTAAAGCTCAGAACCGTTAATAGTATCAATAACCCCGGGAACAATGCCAAATAAGGTGCCTGAGCGATATATCCCTGCGCATTGTTAAGCATACTGCCCCAAGTGGCATTCGGAGGTTGTACCCCGAACCCAAGGAAGCTTAGGGACGACTCCATCATAATCGCGGAAGCGATATTATTCGTCGCACCTACAATCACAACAGGTACTAGCCCCGGAAGAATATGACGCCAAATAATTCCGAAGTTGCTCTGGCCGGAAGCTTTTGCATATAGTACATATTCCCGTTCTTTAATCGTCATCGTCTCCGCACGAATCACACGGGCAATGTTCATCCACATTAATAGAGCAATAATTAAAATGATGTTTCCTACACTCGGCTTCAGAAATACGCTGAGCAGCAGCAGCACGAGGAAAGATGGAATGGACATCACTACATCAAGCATCCGCATCAATAGATTATCAATCCATCCGCCAAAATATCCACTGATCACACCCACCGTCACACCTATACCCGTGGCAATGATCATTGAAGCAAAACCAACTAGCAAAGATACCCGGCCACCATACAAAGCTCGGGCAAAATAATCCCGGCCGTAATCATCCGTACCAAACCAATGATCCGCCCCGGGTGCTTTCAAACGTGCCAAAACATCCATTGCATTCGGATCATGTCCGGATAAAAAAGCAAATATAGAGCCTAGTGTGAAGACGATTAAAGTAATGAGGGCTGCGACACCCAATTTATTCGTAAATAGCTCATCTCCAACACTTTTCCATTTACTGCGATTCATGAGGTCACCTCGTTAATTTAATTCGTGGGTCCACGAAGCTATATAGAATATCCGCGACCAGATTGCCGATGATCAGCATTAAAGAAGAGAACAAAGTTATTCCCATAATTACGGGATAATCCATCCCTTTAACCGCAGTCATCCCTAAAGAGCCAATACCCGGCCATGAAAATACCGTCTCCGTTACAATTGCACCCGCCACCAGATCACCCATCGACATCCCGAGCAATGTAATTACTGGCAACAGTACATGCTTAAGCACGTGACGGAACAGAATCGTTGTCTTGCTGGATCCAAAAGCATATTGAATCTGCACATATTCTTCTTTTAGCTGTCCAATCGTACTAGAGCGGATGTATCGTACGTAACCGGCCAGAAATCCAAACGCCAATACGGCGCAAGGCAAAATACCATGCTTCAATACATCAACCGCTGATTCCACACCAATGGTTCGCATCCCCATAATAGGCAGCAGGTGCAGCTTAATTGCGAATAAGTACATAAGTAAGATGGCCAGCCAAAATAAAGGCACTGAAATTCCGATATAGGATAAAAAATTAATTACTTTATCCACCCAGCGGTTCCGGTTAGCTCCAGCAAGCAGACCCATCGGGATCGCCAACAGAACGGCTAAGCCGATTGCACTGCCCATCAAACCTGCTGTTGCAGGTAAACGTTCTAGAATTTGCTCCAATACAGGCTGATGATTCACAAGGGAATAACCGAAATTGCCCTGCAGTACTTCTTTGATCCATATAAAATATTGAATGTAGGCTGGCTTATCCAGCCCAAGGTTATGCCGGATGCGCTCAATATCATCCGCGTGCATATTCGGCGTAACGAAGGATAGTACCGGATCCCCCGGAGCCAGCTTAATCATCGCAAAGCACACAACCGAGACAAAAAACAGCATCGGCAGGGTTTGCAGTAATCTTCGGACGATAAGTTGTCTCATACGTATATTCTCCCAGTTCTATATCGGTAAAAAAATAAGCTGGATTGACCAGCTTATTTTTTCCCGTTCTTATTTAAGGTAGATTTTCGATAAATCTTCAAAAATAACGACAGGCTTCAAGACTGCTTCTTCTAGACCGCCGTAGTTCTTGGAGACAGCTACAATAGTCTTAGTATTAGCAATTGGATAAATCGGTGCATCGTCAGCAATGATCTCTTGGATCTTCTTATAGATCTCACCACGTTTAGTTACATCTGCTTCTCCTGCACCATCATTGAACAACTTATCGACTTCAGCATTATTATAATGCGAGTAGTTAGAGTCTGCAGTAGAAGTATACAAAATTCTGTAAGCATCAGGATCGTAACCCATAATATAACCTGCAATCGCAAGTTCAAAATCTGTTGAATTCATATCACTGAATTTCTGGCCATATGCCGAGGCATCCATATTTTGCAGTTCAACTTCAGCGCCAATGGCCTTTAGCTTTTGCTGCACGTATAGTGAAATGGCTTCCTGAGCTTTATTACCGCTCGATACAATCAATCTCAATTTCAGATCGCTAACCCCTGCCGATTGCAGAAGCTCTTTGGCTTTTTCTACATCATTATCAAAAGAAGGTACGTCATTAGTATAGAACAATGCATCCGGAGTCAAAAAGGACTTCGCCGGGTCTGCATACTCGTTAGAAGTATAAGCAGCCTGAATGATTTCATCACGATTTAGGGCTAAAGACAAGGCTTGACGAACTTCTTTTTTAGCAAGAGCACCTCTATCACTGTTTGCATTGAACAACAGGTAGGACAATCGGCCTTCACTATAAGGCAGGATTTCGAAATTGTTCGAAGCCTCAATCGTTCCAACATCCTGTGGATCTAGATACTTAATGTTGATCTCACCATTCTGAAGTGCGAGATTCGCAGCATTCGTATCTTTAGCAATCCGGTACGTTATAGAATCAAGATGTGGTTTGCCGCCAAAGTAGTTATCAAATCTCTCGAGTGTAACATATTCGCCTGCTTTGTATTCTTTAAATTTAAATGGGCCAGATCCAACCGGAGCAGCATTCTTGGTGCTTTTCTCTAGATCCGTCTCATTCTCAAAAATATGCTTTGGAATCGGAAATACTTGCACTAGTGTAGCTTCAAAAGCTGGGCTGACCTGCGGAAGCTTGAACTCTACAGTCAGATCATCCACCTTAACTGCCTTAACGGGTTTATCACCGATGAATAAGTTCGCTCTCAGCATGCTGTTTTGCTTCTCATCGAGGATGCTATCAATCGTGAACACGACATCGTCAGCTGTAAGCTTTTCTCCGTCATGCCAAGTTAGTCCACTTTTCAGTTTCAATGTATAGGTCAGGTTATCTTCGGAAAGTGTCAGGCTGTCTGCCAAGTAGAAGGTCTTCTCTCCGTTATTCACTTGGAACAATGGCGCGTAGAGCGCTTGGTCAATCGTCAGACTGACACGATCACCTGCATAGTTCGGATTTAGAATGACAGGATCTGCAGCGACCCCAATAATTAAGTTGCCGCCATCTTTTGGTTCAGTGCTTGCTGTCGATCCTTCAGTAGCCGTAGGCGTCTGATTTGTATTTGTGGAAGCGGCGTTATTTCCCCCGGAGCACGCGCTAATCAAAAATGTTAACAAAACCAAAGTAATAACTCCAGATAATCCTCTACGCATAAGTTTCTCCCCCGTGTCTATATTGTCTTTGTTTGTTTTTTATATTGTATATCGGGATACTAGGAATTACAATGGATAGCATTTCACATTAATGTAATATTGAGGGAACTGATAATTTCGACCTTTTTCATGACATCCCCACGCCTTAAAGTATCCACAGGGTCCATACCTGAAATGACTCTTCCGAATACAGTATGCCAAGGGTCGCAATAATCAAACTCTGTTCAGCCACCAATATGAGCTTCAGTCTTCGCTGTCTCTTCCGGTGCAATCAATTTCCTCAGCATCCTCATTCAGCAGAGGTCGGTATTCACCCTTTCCATCATCCCAGAACACATCCGCACGAGGATTCATGGCCAGTAACAGATTGATTAACTACTGAACTTTTAGTGGTGATTTATCCATAGTCTCATTCCTGTACTCATCTGGCTGCGTTCTTATCTAATTATCCGGTAATTGTACAGCAGATTCATCAAAATTAATATATCTAAAAAGTTCAATTTATCCAACTCTCATTTCTCATTTACTATAAGAACTTTGCGAAATAAGGATTATTACTCTCTCACTGTAAATATATTGAGAACATACCTATACCTCTCGGAAGAAAGGGAGAGTCCCCCAAGGAGGCCGCAATGAATAAGACACGCGTATTAATCGGCAGCCCGATCCATCAAAAGCCCAATGTATTACGGGAATTTCTGAATTCCCTGCTGCGCTTGAATATCGAGCAAATCGAACTGGATTTCCATCTGATTGATGACAATGATGATGAGGAATCCAGCCGGCTGCTCCAGGAATTCAAAAGCAAGGGCGAGCATATTTTTATTCAAAGCTCCGGCTTTAACGATGCGTACATTCGCAATGATACGACTCACTATTGGAATTCTGATTTAGTCTGGAAAGTCGCCAACTTCAAAAACCTCATGATTAACCGAGCGCAAACCCTGAACTACGACTACCTGTTCCTGATCGACTCAGACCTCATCCTCCACCCCGCTACGCTAAGACATCTAATAGGGACGAACAAAGATATTATTTCAGAGGTATTTTGGACACAGTGGCAGCCCGATACCATGTTTCAGCCGCAGGTCTGGATGCATGACGAATATAATCAGTGGGAGATACTTCCCGGCGAAAAACTGCAACCCGAGGAAATCAACCGCAGATTTCATGAATTCATAGCCAAACTCCGCAATCCTGGAATCTATGAAGTGGGGGGTCTCGGCGCTTGTACATTGATTAGCCAGCATGCGATAAAAGCCGGGGTGAGCTACAATCAGATCCGGAACATATCATACTGGGGCGAGGATCGCCATTTCTGTATTCGTGCCGCGGCCCTTGGCATTCCGCTATTTGTTGACACCCATTATCCTGCCCTTCATTTGTACAGAGATAGTGATTTGAACAAGGTTGAAGATTTTATCAGAGAAACAACAGGGGTAAAAGCTGAATCGGCACCCACACCCATCGAGGAAAATTCCAATGAGGTTGCAGCTGCTCCTATAACCAAAAAGCGTCCCAAGCTAACCCTTACCATGGTTGTAAAAAATGAAAGCGGGCGCTTCCTGCGACAGGTTCTGGAGGAACACCGCAAATATATCGATGAGGCTGTCATTATTGATGACGGCAGCACCGACAATACAGCAGCTGTCTGTCTGGAAGCACTTAAAGGCATTCCCGTTCATCTCGTGCATAATACCGAATCCAAGTTCAGCAATGAAATTGAGCTGCGAAAACAGCAGTGGGAGGAAGTCCTAAAGACAAATCCCGAGTGGATTCTGAGTCTGGACGCGGATGAGATCTTTGAAGCCAGCTTTGCAGAAAATATAGATTCCTTGCTGTATGCAGATGGGGTCGATCTGTTCTGCTTCCGTCTTTACGATTTATGGAACGCGAACCATTACAGGGAGGATACCTACTGGCGCTCTCATCTGAACTACCGCCCTTTTTTGCTTCGCTATAAAGAAGACTTCAACTATGTATGGAATGAATCTCCACAGCACTGTGGGCGGTTCCCGGAAAATATCTTTGAGCTGTCTCATCAGCTAAGCAACCTGCGGCTCAAGCATCTCGGTTGGTCCAAAGCCGAGTTCCGGCTGGAAAAATATCTGCGTTATATGCTCCTCGACCCCGACGGAAAATACGGCTGGAAAGAGCAGTATATGTCGATTTTGGATGAACAGCCTCATCTAATCCCTTGGGTGGAGTGAGGCTTACAATAAAAAAGACGTCCACAAAGCCGTTACGGTTTTGTGGACGCCTTTTTTTATTCAGAACTCAATTCAGAACTCTGTGGCCCATCGACTTCTGGCTTCAGAATGGTTACCGTCAGCCCGTTGCCGGATTCATCCACCTGAATAACTGATCCCTCTGCGGCTTCACCAGCAATAATCGCACGCGCCACACGTGTCTCCAAGCTGCGCTGGATGAATCTTTTCAACGGTCTTGCTCCATACACAGGATCAAAACCTTCCTTAGCGATAAAACGCACCGCCGATTCAGTTAATGCCAGCCCGATTTCCCGTTCTGCCAGACGTAGACGCAATCCATCCACCAGTTTGTCCACAATTTTCTCGATCTCACCCAGTGTCAGCGGCTTGAACATTACAATGTCATCCACCCGGTTCAGGAACTCTGGACGGAAATGACCACTCAGTTCCTTCATCACTCTATCCTTGGCAGCTTCCGTGAGCTGACCTTTTTCATCGGTGCCTTGAATCAGATGAGGTGAACCGATATTGGAAGTCATAATGATGATTGTATTCTTGAAGTCAACCATTCGGCCTTGTGAATCAGTCAGCCGTCCATCATCAAGCAGCTGCAACAGAATGTTAAACACATCGGGATGCGCCTTCTCCACTTCATCGAGCAACACTACAGTATAAGGCTGACGCCGCACAGCTTCCGTGAGCTGCCCGCCTTCCTCATATCCAACATATCCTGGAGGTGCGCCGACGAGACGGGAGACACTATGCTTTTCCATATACTCCGACATATCTATACGGATCATGCCATCTTCGCGGTCAAAAAGAGATACCGCAAGCGACTTAGCGAGCTCAGTCTTCCCTACCCCCGTCGGGCCAAGGAACAGGAATGAACCAATCGGGCGATTCGGATCTTTGATTCCCGCTCTTGCCCGAAGCACTGCATCGGCCACCAAGCTGACTGCTTCGTCTTGGCCCACTACCCGTTCATGCAGCGTATCCTCCAGACGCAGCAGCTTATCCCGCTCGCCTTCTACCAGTCGGCTAACTGGAACACCCGTCCAGCGGGAGACAATATCTGCGATTTCCTCTTCAGTAACAGCCTCACGTAGCAATCTTGTATCCTGATCCTGCTGTGCCGCTTCTTCCGCTGCTTTCAGCTGACGCTCCAAATCAGGAATAATGCCGTAGCTCAGTTCGGCTGACTTATTAAGATCATATTCCTCCTGTGCATCGATCAGATCCTTGCGCGCTTGCTCCAGCCGTTTTTTGAGGTCGCGAATCCCTTGGATGGCCGACTTCTCTTTCTCCCAGCGCGCCGTCATTCCTAGCTGCTTCTCCTTCAGGTCAGCGAGCTCGCGCTGCAATATTTCGAGACGGCGTTTGCTGGCGTCATCGGTTTCTTTTTTAAGCGCTGCTTCTTCAATCTCCATCTGCATCAGGCGGCGGGTCACTTCATCCATCTCACCCGGCATGGAGTCTATCTCTGTGCGGATCATGGCGCAAGCCTCGTCCACTAGGTCAATCGCCTTATCCGGTAAAAATCGATCCGTAATATAACGATTGGACAATACCCCTGCGGCAACTAGGGCGCTGTCATGGATTTTGACCCCGTGGTGGACTTCAAACCGCTCCTTCAGACCACGCAAAATGGAGATTGTATCCTCTACATCGGGTTCGCTCACGAGCACCTGTTGGAAACGGCGCTCCAGCGCAGGGTCCTTCTCTATATATTTGCGATATTCATCGAGCGTTGTGGCACCGATACAATGCAGCTCACCCCGGGCCAACATCGGCTTCAGCATATTGCCCGCATCCATCGAGCCTTCGGTTTTACCTGCGCCCACAATCGTATGCAGCTCATCAATAAAAAGAATAATGCGGCCGTTACTTTCGCGAACCTCCCTCAATACCGCCTGCAGGCGTTCTTCGAATTCACCACGGAACTTGGCGCCTGCCACAAGTGAACTCATATCCAGTGAAAAAATCGTCTTATCCTTCAGCCCCTCTGGCACGTCTTTGCGCACGATCCGGTGGGCCAAGCCTTCCACAATGGCTGTTTTCCCTACACCTGGTTCACCGATCAGCACAGGGTTATTTTTCGTTTTACGGGACAAAATCCGGATTACCCGGCGGATCTCGCCATCACGACCAATGACTGGATCAATCTTGCCCGCGCGAACCTCTGCTACAAGATCACGGCCGTATTTCTCCAGCACCTCATAAGTAGCTTCTGGCTCCCGGCTGGTTACCCGCTGATGTCCACGAATCTCAGCAAGCACCGACATCAGCTTCTCACGGGTCAGCCCACGGCGGACAAAAAGATCCCTTAGCTCACGATTCTCCCCGCTCGAATCCGACACCATTGCCAGCACCGCATGCTCCACAGAAACAAACTCATCCTGCATCTTCGCCGCTTCCTTCTCCGCCTGCTCCAGCAGATGAATCAGCGATTGCGAGGCGTAACGCCTTACCGTGCTTGCTCCTGACCCGCTGATGCTCGGCTTGCGTTGAAGCAGTTCATCTGTGCTGCGCATCAGCTCAGCCACAGGGATATTCATCTTTTGCAGCAATCTTGGCAGCAAACCTTCTTGCTGCTGGAGCAACGCTTTTAACAGATGGAGATTATCGATCTCCTGATGACCGCTGTCTGATGCCAGCGACTGCGCCGCAGCTACTGCTTCCTGCAGCTTTTGAGTTAATTTATTGAAATCCATAGCTCTCTCACCTTTCTATTTAAGAGTGATTATATTAAATCGGCCTTTTTGGCCGGGGATAGGTTAATTTAGCGGGATTTATCCCGCTTATTTCGAGTAACTAGCTGGTTTGCACTCATTCTGCGGGATTTTTACCGTTCTTTTCGAGTAACTAACTGGTTTGCGCTCATTCTACGGGATTTTTACCGTTCTTTTCGAGTAACTAGTTGGTTTGCACTCATTCTGCGGGATTTATACTGTTCTTTTCGAGTAACTAGTTGGTTTGCGCTCATTCTACGGGATTTTTGCCGCTCTTTTCGAGTAACTAGCTGGTTTGCACTCATTCTGCGGGATTTTTACCGTTCTTTTCGAACAACGAGCCCCATTCGGCGCTTTCTAGGGCACTTTTGCCTTTCTTTTCGCACATCGAGCCTCATTCAGCGCTTTCTAAGGTATTTTTGCCTTTCTTTTCGCCCAACGAGCCCCATTCAGCGCTTTCTAAGGCACTTTTGCCTTTCTTTTCGACCATCGATCCCAGTTTGGCACTTTCGAAGGCACTTTCGAAAGCACTTTTGGCACTTTTTTCCCACCATAGTGCCGACTTTCACCGTTTGAGCGAAACGTTCATTTATAGTTAGTGGCTAAATAAGTTACTGTTCTGCAACTAGCATTCAAATCACCTTATTCACCAACCAGAGTTGATCACAAACGAGTGTAATCACCTCACCTCTACCTCTTCTACCTATCTATTAATTACCCACTTTCGCCTTCTGCCGCTGGGTGCCAGTGCTTTGACGTTTAGCTCTGGCTTCGAAAGGGCTGGAGTCTGCCAGCTTTCGGTAGAGATTTTTCTCCGCTTCGCTGATAGGTTCAGGGATAACAATCTCAATTCCAAATAAAATATCGCCGTTCGCACCATTCTCACGTTTTAAGCCCTTGCCGGGGATACGTAGCGTTTTGCCGCTCTGAATTCCTGCTGGAATCTTCAATTTCACGGCGCCGCCCCCCGGTAATGGAACCTTCACTTCTCCACCCAATACCGCTTGCCAAGGAGCGATTTCAACCATGCCATATAAGTCGCCATCGCGAATCTCATAAATATCATGAGGAAGAATATGAAGTGCCAGCAGCACGTCGCCACCCGGAGTGTTTCCCGCGGTTTTAATAATTGTACCCTCATAGGATCTAGGCGGAATGTTAACATCCACCGTTTTGTCGCTGACCTGTACTCTTACAGTGGCGCCCTTATAAGCCTGCTCCAAGGTAATATCCAGCTGCGCCTGCATGGTACTACGGGCCTCGCCCCACGGATTGCCATTCGCACGCCCCGTTCCACTTCCCGAGAAAAAATCAAAGCCAGCCCGATCCGCCGAGCCCCGATTCCCAAAAAACATCCCGAATAAATCTTCCTCCGAAATACCAGAACCTCCTGTTGAATAAGTTCCACCGTTCCAGCTTCCACTTCCACCAAAGTTTGAATCCCAAGAGGAGGCTCCACTCGCCGCCCCTCCACTAGCTCTGCCACGTTGAGCTCCATAAAGCAGCTCTTCATCATAGAGTTTCCGTTTATCCTCATTACCAAGCACTTCATAGGCTTCAGCTGCTTCTTTGAATTTCGCCTCTGCCTCAGGGGCTTTGTTAACATCGGGATGCCACTTCTTGGCAAGCTTCTGATAAGCCTTTTTAATTTCTTGTTTAGTAGCTTTTTTGCTCACGCCCAAAGCATCATAATAGCTTTTACTAGCCACTCGCGCTTCCTCCTTTCCATCCCTATTCTCATGTTGACCACCATTGCACTCCGAGAAAAGACGCACCATAGCCGGAATCCTCCACTACAATGCGCCTTCTATTCATAACACTATATTAAAAGCCCGCTGCCATCTCTAAAAGACTGAGCAGAAGTTCATTCCGCTTAATTTATGCTTATTCAGACTGCGAACCCGTAGAATTAGAATCTCCGTCTTGAATCTCGATGCGTTTACCTTGCATTTTTTGCCGTTTGGGAACTTCCAGCTTCAGCACTCCATCTTTCAAAGACGCGCGAATTTCTTCCTCGGCAATATCTTGAACATAGAATCTGCGCACATATTCACCATATCGGCGTTCTCTGCGTACAATCTGATGTTCCTTGTTCTCCTCGGCATTTTCTTCCTTACGTACAGCTTTAATCGTCAAATAAGGACTGGCATAATCAATGTCGATTTCTTCTTTTTTCAAACCAGGAAGTTCAGCTTCAATCAGGTAAGCCTGCTCACTCTCACGAATATCTGTTCTGAAGGACATCGTGGAGCTCTTAATCGGTGCAAAAAAATCATCATTAAAAACATCATTCAAGGACTTAGCCAGCACACCAAAAGCATCATCTCTACGTTTACCAAAAGGAACCATATCAAACATTATCCATTCTCCTCTCATTGACTTTGACTTTATTTGACCTATGACCTTATTATAGTCCCCTACCCGAGGAATAACAAAACCGATTTAAGCCGATTATCGCTCAAATTCAGGCGAATTAGCTGATTTTCCACAACAAAATTAGTTCTTTTTATTTATTTGACCAATTTTGACCTTTGTTTGATCTTTCGTAAATGACACCTATATAATCATGATCCAACTTGCAGTACGATTATTATATGTTCCGACCTTCTGTTCGATACAAGCCATTAGCTTCTAATCATCTCCACGCCAGCTTTTAAACGGAGTTTCCTTACGATCTATCAAAATTTAACGATTTAAAGATGAAGCCAGCAGAAGTGATATAATGAAAGACAACTAAAGACCATTTTCGTTACAGGAGACCAATTGTATGCAACCAACCTATCCCATGGATGATACGCAGTGGAGTAAGCTCATCCAAAATGTCGCCTATTATTTCGATGATCTTACCCTCAAGCGGGGGTTCCAATATTATAAACAAAATCGAGTGCAGCCGTTTACCATGACGGAGCCTCGTAAGATTAACGCTCTAGTTGAAGGTAGAGAGGATTACCGCGTCACCATTGATCTCGACGGCTTCACCAATTGTCATTGTAATTGTCCAGTATCAGGTCATTGCAAGCATATGGCTGCTGTGCTGCTGAATTATGCCGAACAGCAGAATAGATCTGTACAAGTTCTAGCTAACGCTAAAGCTGCTTCCTTTTTGCCCAAAATATCAAGTACAGCAACAAGTACTTCTATTGGAGCCGATGCAACTCGTCAGCAGCAAATGAAAGAGATGGCTAACCACATCGCTAGCGGGAAAATAACGGAGTGGCGGGAGTATTTTGAATTCTGTGTCTCCCCTCTAGCCCATACCACCCGAAATCCTGAATATGTGAGTCGGGCCTTGTCTGCAATTAATAAATTCAAACCAAAAATGCTTCCGGAAACGGAGAAGCTGTTCACTCTGCATGCTCATCTTTATCTGTTGGAAAAGCTCGCTAAGCCTTCCACGCAATCCGTCGGTCAGGCCGCTTACGCCCCTTCTCTTGGTTATTACACACAGGTAGCAGTCTCAGAGCTACAGGAAGTAATCACAGGTCTTTTAAAAAAGACACTTCCGCTGTCCCCCGAGCAAGAGCAGGATCTATGGCCATACGTCATCGATACTTTATCTTATCTACGGCGCGAGATGTTGACGGAGTCGCGGGATCGCTCACGGGATCAACCCTCTTTTTCTCTTAGCTATGATCTGCTGTGGAGAAATTGGATTTATCCGAATACAGGTGGAACTAAGCTTTACCTGAATGAAATCGAACAGCTGCAGCAAGCAGAAGGTGAATTAGGCGCTTCCCTGTCACAACATGCGTGGCTGTTAGCTCAGAGCCGCATGTATTACTATCTGATGGATGACCAGAAGGCTTGGGACTTACTGAATAAGGCTGCCGAGCGCCCGGGTCTCCATCCCGATGAGCTCATGAGCTTCACCTCTCCGCTGCTGGATGCAGGGGACTGGTCCCGGTTGGTGGATTGGCTTGTTCAGATCGGTCCACTGCTGAGCAGCAGACTCTATAATCTCAATAGCTATTCAACCAGTTGGGAAGAAGCTGTTCGCCACCTGCCTGAAGCTGAGCCACAAATGTGGGATACACTAGCCACCATGTTACCTATCTCTGGCGAAGTCTATGAAGAGAAGCTAATCACCTATGAGAAATGGCAGACCTGGATGGATTATCAGCTGTCCATCGGTAAACAGCCCTCCGAATTTCGTGTCAAAGACCTCCAACCGGTGGAAAAGAATGCACCTGAGGTTCTGCTGCCCTTTTACCATCAGGCCGCCGAAAGATTCGTGCTGGATAAGAACAGACATAGCTACAAAGCGGCTGTGAAATTATTGAAACGATTATCCAAGCTGTATAAAAAGCTGAAACAAGAAGAACGCTGGGAAGAGTTCCTCACTGCCTTCGCCATTAGGCATAGCAGGCTCCGTGCGCTGCAAGAGGAGCTTCGGAAAGGAAAGCTAATACCATGAACATGCATTTACGCACGCTAACCATCCGGCTTGCATTAAGCCAGTATGGCGATGCTTTAATATTTGGAATGAATGAGCGCGAAGATCTCGTGCCGGGCTTGCAGCTTAAGCAGCGGCTTTTCGCCTGGCATGAGGCGTCTTTTTATGGTACGGAGTTAACCGTGCAGCCCGCTGGCGAAGGCGTAGAGCTAGTGATTCTTCCTGCTGAGCAGGTCATCCCCTTCTTTGCCGAGCAGAAGCTTTTGGCGCATATCGAATGGAGCTGGGAGGGCGATGCCGCCCACCTCACAGAACTGGCACCACTTCTGGCTATATGTCTGGAGCACAAACAGTATATTCCCGACATCTCCGCCTACCGCGCCGGGAGGCTGCAATGGACTTGGGACGAGGGGGCTCTTGCGCAGGTGGCAGTGGACAGTGACACTGCTAAGGGAGCCCTTGAGGCGCTAAATGGCGGCAGCGAATTTAGCCGTGGATTACGTGCGGCGTTCTCTGCCGCCGTATCGCAGCGCTATTACAGCACGGAGGCCGAAGCCGGCGACCTCCGCAGCGAATTCCCGCTTCTCTTCGATAGAAGCGGAGCACTTGCAGCGGGCATGGATACCGCTGCGTGGCTTATCGCCATTGGCTGGAAGGCGGACACCGCGCCTTTCCGGCCCGCTCTACAGCTGCTGGAGCCCGATGAGGATGAATCCTATTGGCGGCTGCAGCTGATCCTTCAGGACAAGCGCGATGAATCCGCGCTTGTTCCCATCAGGCTCGCCGATAACGGCGAGCCGTACGGCTTGTGGCCGGCCGCGTGGTCGGCTCACGTGCATGAACGGGCCGCGGGATGGCTGGAGCGCCTCCGCGGCAGTCTGCCGCCCGAGCGCTTCGCGGCGGGCGGCGATGTGCTGGCCGAACCGCTGAGCGATGCCATCGCCTGGCGGTTCTTGACGGCCGAGAGCCAGCGGCTGCTGGAAGCAGGCTGGCAAGTGCTGCTGCCGGCGTGGTGGGAAGCCGCCAGCCGGAAAAAGCCGCGCCTGCGAGCGAAGATCAGCTCCGGCGAAGACAAACGCAGCGGCGGCGAGTCGCTGTTTGGTCTCGATTCGATCATCGATTTCGATTGGCGAATCTCCATCGGCGATGCGGATCTCACTGAAGCCGAATTTGCCGAGCTGGTCGCAAGAGGGGAACGGCTCGTCCGCTTCAAGGGCAAATGGGTCTCACTCGATCCGGCTCTGCTGGCGCAAATCCAAAGAGCCATGGCGGGAATGGACAAGTCGCAAGGCTTGTCCTTCCAAGACGTGCTTCAGCTCCACTTACTAGGAGCTGGTGAAGAGGCAGACGCTGAAGCTACGGAAGAGCAGCTGCAAGAAGATGCCGCGCGTCTGCGTCTGGAGGTAGAGCTGAACGAGCATTTGATCAGCCTTATCGGTCAGCTGGGCCAGCGCTCAGAATGGCCTAAGCCGCCCGTACCCGCAGGCCTTAAAGCGGAGCTGCGCACCTATCAGCATGAAGGATTCGCCTGGCTGACCTTTCTGCGCCGCTTTGGGCTGGGGGCCTGTCTAGCCGATGATATGGGACTAGGCAAAACAGTACAGCTCATCGCCTATCTGCTACACATCCAAGAGAACACGGATGCAAGCTCAGCCCGGCGGCAGACCGACCCACCAGGCTGGCCTTCATTGATCATCTGCCCGACCTCTGTGTTAGGCAATTGGCAAAAGGAGCTGCAACGCTTCGCGCCTTCGTTGAATGTTATGCTTCATTACGGAAGCCGCCGTCTGGACGCGGGATTCTTCTATGGCGCAGCTTCGCAAGCCGATGTGGTACTGACCTCTTATGCAACTGCTGCGCTTGACCAAGAGCTGCTGAAGGAATTCACTTGGGCGACTATCTGCCTGGATGAAGCTCAAAATATCAAAAATGCCCAAACCAAACAATCCGCAGCTGTACGTAGTTTTCCAGCTCTACACCGGGTCGCCTTAACAGGGACGCCGATAGAGAACAGATTATCCGAGCTGTGGTCCATTTATGATTTTATAACCCCAGGTTATCTGGGCAGCGCCAAGTCTTTTAATGACCGATTCACGAATGCTATTGAGAAGGAACGCGACGCGAAACGTACAGCGGACCTACAAAATCTAGTGAAACCCTTCATGCTGCGCCGCAAGAAAAAAGACCCTAATATACAGCTCGATCTACCTGATAAAAATGAAATGAAAACCTATGTTCATCTGACAGCCGAACAAGCGGCGCTTTACGATCAAACCGTAAACGGACTGTTGGAACGGATGAAGAAGCTGGAAGGCATTGAGCGCAAAGGGGCAATTCTCGGGGCTCTGACCGGGCTTAAGCAGCTATGCGATCACCCGATGCTTGTGACAAAAGAAGCTATCCCTGAGCTTGATACGGACAATAAACTGGATACCAGCTTT
The DNA here is from genome assembly GCF_037992965.1 of Paenibacillus sp. FSL E2-0190. Lineage (NCBI taxonomy): Bacteria > Bacillati > Bacillota > Bacilli > Caryophanales > Paenibacillaceae > Paenibacillus > Paenibacillus sp. FSL E2-0190. Next base: position 299,282 of record NZ_CP150306.1, on the reverse strand, counting down.
CTTATTAACCGTTCCTCCAAACTCGAAAGACTGCTGGACATGGTTAAGGAGCTGCGCGCGGAAGACGAGCGCTGCCTGATTTTCACTCAATATGTGGGTATGGGAAAAATGCTTCAGGCGGTTCTCCAGCAGGAGCTGGGCGAACCCGTCCTTTATTTGAACGGAAGCACCTCCAAACAGGCGCGCGACCGCATGATCGAGCGGTTTCAGACACCCGCCCCTTCGGCAGAAGATGGGTCTACACGCCCAGACACACCGCCGTCTGATCAGCCGAATGTATTCATCCTTTCACTCAAGGCTGGGGGAGTTGGCCTGAACTTAACTGCAGCCAATCACGTATTCCACTTCGACCGCTGGTGGAATCCAGCGGTGGAGAATCAAGCAACTGACCGCGCTTACCGCATGGGCCAGACTCGTGATGTGCAGGTGCATAAATTCATCGCCCTGGGCACACTCGAAGAACGGATTGATGAGATGCTGGAGAATAAACAGCAGCTCAGCGATAATGTGATCTCCAGCTCGGAAGGCTGGATTACCGAGCTGTCCACAGAGGCTCTGAAAGATCTCTTCACCTTGCGTCGTGACTTAAATGACTAGCAAAAAGGAACATTCGCGTAAATGCGAATGTTCCTTTTTCACAAGAATAATTACCATTGCTCGGACATTTTAAAGGTAACTGCGAGATCGTCCCCGCCCGAGAGGGAGTTTACCACCAATGTGACAGGTTCATCATGGAACTCGTATGAGAGTCGCTCATTAAGTAAATTGACCGCCAGATTCGCATACGCCCCAGAAATCCCTGATCCTGTACCTTGCATAATAACTTTTCCACCCGTGACCGTAGTGCAGGTATAGTTCACTAGCAGCGCCGTGTCCGTGACAGGAATATTTGTAGTCGGTGTAGGATAATTCTCGAAGGCCCCATCAAGGGTCCCGCCTGCAACGACCATATATCGCACAGGTCTTTTGGACATAACATCTAAAGCTGCCGGTCGAATCTCAGCCGCAAGACCTTGTGGAATAGCAAAGCCAGGACGCCTCATGAAGCTGATTGCTGCAAAGTCAGTCGATGTAACGGTCACGTTATCACGTATTTCCGAAGTTATTCGGCTCACTTGAAACACTTCAAGATCAACGGCCGTCCATACACCGTCCGCATCAACAAGGAAAACCTGAATCTTCATCTGCTCCTGTGAATATACAAAATTAAATTGGAATAAATCCTCTACCATGACATAGGTCTTGCTTAAGGTCTCCTGATATTGCAGCTCAAATAACTCTTCAACAAAAATGGCCTGGGGACTGACACTATTGGATAAGCCCGTAATATAACAAAACGCGCCAGCCGATCCATTGTTGACAACTTTGATCACTACTTGATCTATTGGCCGAGTACCGTCGACTGGTAAATTAATAATGGTGTTTGTGGACAGAACAGGCAATGTCATCACACCTCCTATATATCAATTCATATATGATATGTAAACATTGTTTAGAATTATTGGGTGTAATTAAAATACAAGAGATGTTCCAGAGCATAAATAGAGATTTGCCACTAAATAACGAATGTGGTAAACTCGACTTAACTTTTTATGAACGGAGGGTTACGTGTGATAGACTTTATCCGAGTTAGAACTTTGCGCGGCTAATTGAATAGCGCTAAAGCTCTGCCCATGTGCAGAGGACTCAGGATTGGTCTACCCATTTTTAAAGGTAACCCGATAATTTAACAACAGCGTGTAGGGAGGATTCTCTTCACCTCCATTCCTTTAAGAATTGAACATCCATAGAAGCCGATTAGCCAACTGCTGCTCGCAAGGGATCAAAGTGACTCTTCCCTGCGACTGGACTGTTGTTTAATTCATTCTACCTATGGAAGGCCCTAACTCTGACGTCCTCTAACGAACCGTAAGCACAGGCAGATTGCCTGTGTTTTTTTGCGTTTATTATTTACTATTGGAGGATGAATAAATATATGGAACAAATACGAGAAAAAGCAATTATAGTCGGTGTCCAGCTTCAGAACGAAACGAATTTCGCCTATTCGATAGAAGAGCTGAGCAATCTGGCAGCTGCCTGTGACCTTGAAGTCGTAGGAGAGCTTAGTCAAAAGGCAAGTCGAATTAACCCCTCCCATTATATCGGGACAGGTAAAATCGAGGAATTATCGGCACTTTTAGAAGCACACGATGCTCCTATTGTTATTTTTAACGACGAACTGTCACCTTCACAGATCCGCAATTTGGAGTCCGCACTGGACCGTCAGGTCATTGACCGGACCATTCTGATCTTGAATATTTTTGCGGAAAGAGCGAAGACCAAGGAAGCCCAGCTGCAAGTTGAAGTAGCCAAGCTGCAATATATGCTGCCGCGCCTCACAGGTCTTCGTGAGTCGCTGGGCAGACAAGGTGGCGGAGCTGGACTTAAAAACAGAGGTGCTGGTGAAACCAAGCTAGAGCTGGACCGCAGAAGAATTGAAGAGCGGATCACTGCTTTACAGGTTGAACTGCAACAACAAGTAGCAAGACGCCAAATCCAGCGGAAACAACGGCATAAAAATGAAGTTCCCGTCGTCTGCCTTGTAGGCTATACGAACACCGGAAAATCCAGCTTAATGAATGTCATGGTAGAGACTTACCATCCAGGTTCCCATAAACAAGTATTCGCCAAGGATATGTTGTTCGCTACACTAGAGACATCGGTTCGCAGCATTGAGCTGCCTGATCACAAAACCTTTTTATTAACAGATACTGTCGGATTCGTCAGCCAGCTTCCCCATCATCTGGTCAAAGCGTTCCGCTCCACTCTTGAAGAGGTTACCGAAGCGGACTTATTGATTCACGTAGTCGATATTTCCGATCCGCAGCATCAACAGCATATGGCGGTTACAGATGAGACGCTCAAAGCACTCGGCGCTGACCAGATTCCAACGATCTATGCCTATAATAAAGCTGATCTGACTGATTTGCCTTACCCGCAAATTGAAGGTGACAATGTCTACCTTTCCGCCAAGAAAAATAGCGGAATGGCTGAACTTACCGCTCTGATCCGCAGCCATGTTTTTACGGACTATGTCCAGTGTGAGATTCTGGTTCCATTTGATCGGGGTAATGTAGTCTCTTATTTCAATGAACACGCCCATGTTCAATCTACTAGCTATGAAGAAACAGGCACACGCCTTGAGCTGGAATGTAGAAAATCTGATTTTGAGAAATTCCGCAACGATTTTATTGAGCTATAACAAATTAGAAACGACGTGGTAATCCTTAATTAAAAAAGAGGGATAGAGTTTTCAGAGTTATCTGAAGCTCTATCCCTTTCTTTTGTGAATAAAAAAATGAACAATACAAAAGAGCCCTCTCTTTGCATTGCTCAGTAAATATAAAATAGGCAGACGCTAGATCTTATAAATATAGTTTTTAGACCCTATTCTTGAACATACAGTGTATCGGAAGCTTCTATTGTTGGCTGCCGGTAAAACCGTTCCTGCAGATAACCGCTGTAAGTAATTAAAGTCTGGATGCACCGATTCATCCGTTAAATAGGCCGAGATATCACTCCCATATACTCTTTCCTGATTCAGAGAGTCTATGATAATCTCTCCAGTAGTAATCCCTATGCCATGGCCGTAGAACAGATCATTTTCGAGTTTAATTGCATTCTCGCCCTGCCATTCTGGCTTGCTCGGAGCATGATCGGGATTCTTGAAATATACAACGTCTCCCCGCTGCGTTAGTTCCTTGTTGTAGTTTGTGATTAAGCGTAAATTCTCGTCATAATTCCAGTCCCATAAGAACAAATCCTTGAAATACTTATTAAACGCTTCTTCACCTATAGCTTCAATCGTCGCCCGATACATAACAATGACCATGGCTGTCGCGCATTCAAAGGCATATAAATGACCATTCCGAAAAATATCTTTAATCCCCACTGTGGGTTCCACGCCAGCGTTCAGCTGAAGCCCACCAATCTCTGTACGTGTCCAAAACTGCGGATTGCAGCGGGAATCATCAAATGTTGCAAAATCCACTCCACTTTCATTTAAAGCTTCAGCCGATTCCACGATGCTTTCTCTCATTTTGCGCTCAAAGTCAAGGGCATCGGGTGAACGAACTTCCTTCACCATGCTTAGTCCCTCCAATGTTATAGGTTCTAAATATAGGTTATTGTACGTGTTCGTCACCGGGTTGGTGCTTAATTCTCATGATTCCCTGGCATCCACGAACCACTGGTTAAGCTGCCGTGTCTCTTCCGTCAAAATATCCAGGAAAATAGAAGTGCGATAACCCGTATCCTTCAAGCTTTTGCCCGTAATCTCTGCAATTCGGTTTAATCTATAAAGCAATGTATTAGTGTGTATATGTAAAAAAGCCGCGGATTCCTTTAAATTGCCGCTTAATGATAAATAGACAGCGATGGTTTTGAGAAAATCACTTTTATGCTCGCGATCATGTTCTTTTAGCGGATATAGCAACGGGCTTTTACGAATTCGACTGCGCTTTTGCTCCATAATAACCGGTATATATGCCCAAAATCCAATTTCCTCGTACAATAGCAGCTCCCGCCCATGAAAAGGCAGCAGCTTTTTGATCTCCACAATGGACACCGCTTCCCAATAGGCAATAGCCGCGGACATATATTCAGTGTAATCGAGACTACAGCCAGCAGCCAGTGTGCAGCCTTCACTCTTATACATATCCTCCATTGTTTTATGCAGGAATGAAGATAATCCACCCGCCCCCTCGATCACAAAGCTGAAGGAAAACAAAATAATCAGCCGATTATGCTCAGCCGTCAGAAATAGTAATTGCAGTCCGGAATAAGATGCCATAACCTGCCGAAACCGGAGTATTAAATGATCATCGATTACCTTGTCACTTTCAAACACGCTAATATAATATTTTTCCGGCAAAAGAATGGACCAAAATTCCGCATCCTTTTTAATATTTGCTTCGTTGTCGTAGTGGGAGGTAATCAGCTTCCAGAAAAAGTCCTCATGCGTTTTGTCCTGCTTCGTTTTCCAGCCTCGCTGCTTAAGTAAATAACGGCCTACGATACCTGCCGCCTTCTCAACGATATTTTCGGCATGCCCTTCTACCAGGTTGCCTGTATCTACTACCCAAATGTACCCGAGAATTTCCTTCTGATGTTTGATACAAATGGCCAGCCGGGGACCAAGTCCCACCTCCAGCACTGCAGGAATTCGAATGGGATGTGCCGCGCTCTCCAGCTGCTGCATAATCCCTTTTTTGCGCAAGCCAATAATCACAGTGTTAGGTACACGCTTCCCGATAATCGTTGAAATCCGCGCGGAGTCACTCTCAAATTCATGCGAGCTGTAGCCAATCACATGATGATTGCTGTCCTCAATGGTAACTTGAGACTGGAGCGATTCACTTATCGCATCTGCCAATGATTCCATACTGTCGAAGAAACGATCAAATAATGGATCCTTATCTGTCACTAGCTTCACTCCCACCTGAAGAATAACCAAATCCTGTACTCTAGAGTGATTTCATTATAGTATGCATCCCCCTAGCTGACTATAAGATAAATAGCTGGTTTAGGTGAGGGGCGAGATCGGCTTGTTGAGGAAGGTGTTTGGGACGGGGATGTTTGGCGGGGGTTTTGTTGAGAGTTTTGTCGGGGTATTTGGGAAGGTTTAATAGTTGTTGGTGATTACCAAATGTTATAAGTGGTTTTTAGGGAATAACCCCCGGAAATTCTGTGTTTTAATCATCACATGATCATAATTAGGGGAATTCTCCCTAATATTCTGCACTTTAAGCATCACACGATCATAATTGGGGATATACTCCCTGATTTTCTTCTGTTTTGCGTATAAACAGGCGTATTCCTCGTTTTTTAGGGAGGAATTCCCTAATAACAGCATTTTTAAGCTATTTTCGCGTTTTTTTAGGGAGAATTTCCCTAAAACATCTCTCATCAAAGCTTTCACCCGATCCATCCAACTTCACTACGTAATCTATCCACCATAGCACCGCACGAGCAAACATCTACTGCATCTAATTACACTGAAACGCAATCTATTTACTTTAACGCCGTACTGACCAACTTCCACCCGGTCTCCACCGCAAGAAACGCCAAACAGCAAGCTCCCCGCAGAGAGCTTGCTGTTTGGCTCATTCCATTATGGAACGTGTCTATTTTAGATCAATGTGAATGTCTGCTCCATGGCTTGCTCAACCGAATAAGGTGTCTCACCCAACGCTTCGGCAACAGCTTGGCAGGTGATTCTGCCATTGGCTACATTCACGCCGCTTCTTAAGCCGTCATTATCCTGAATCGCCTTGATCACACCTTTATTGGCAATTTGCAGGGCATATGGAACTGTAACATTTGTTAAGGCAATAGTTGAGGTCTTAGGAACAGCACCTGGCATATTAGCCACGGAATAATGCAGCACGCCGTGTTTCACAAACACGGGATTATCATGTGTCGTCACTCTGTCGATGGTTTCTACAATACCACCTTGGTCAATGGCCACGTCAACGATCACTGATCCCGGCTTCATGGTCTTGACCATTTCTTCAGTAACCAGCTTCGGTGCTTTAGCACCCGGAATTAACACGGCACCTACCAGCAGATCCGCTTCAGCCACTGCTTTGGCAATATTATAAGGGTTAGAGATCAACGTATTAATCTGTGCTCCAAAAATATCATCTAATTGACGTAGTCTCTCCGCACTGAGGTCAACTATCGTAACATCTGCGCCTAAACCAATAGCCATCTTAGCTGCATTAGTACCTACTACACCACCGCCAATGATACTCACTTTACCTCGGCTAACGCCAGGAACTCCGGAAAGAAGAATACCTTGTCCGCCGTAGTTCTTTTGCAGGAACTGCGCGCCCAATTGGACGGACATCCGGCCAGCTACTTCGCTCATCGGTGTTAACAGCGGCAAGGTGCGTCCATGAACAACCGTCTCATATCCGATCGCAAAGACGCCTTTGTCTTTTAGCGCAGCAGCCAAGGCAGGCTCTGGAGCAAGATGAAGATACGTAAATAGAATAAGGCCTGAACGGAAATAGGGGTACTCAGTTGCTAATGGTTCTTTTACCTTCATCACCATTTCAGCAGAGCTCCAGATCTTTGCTACATCCTCAATCAATTGTGCTCCGGCAGAGACATACTCTTCGTTAGGAAATCCGCTGCCCACACCGGCTCCAGCTTCTACGAGCACTTGATGACCTTCAGTAATTAAACTAACTACACCCGCAGGGGTTATGGCAACACGATTTTCATTGTTTTTAATTTCTTTAGGTACTCCGATAATCATCATTCATCTCTCCCATCTAATGTAGATCCCTTATGTAAAGAATGATAACATATGATTAGCATTCCCATTTTGTTAAAAAATTAAAATATTATCTACCATGATTGTGTTTTTACACAAAGGATCAGACTTAACTGCCCATTAATCTTTAACCATTTTGGTACTCAACACAACCATCTATATTATCTCATAAAAAAAGACACCCTATAGAGTGCCTTTTTGACGATTTTGTATGAAATTAAAGCGACTACCATATCGCATGATGTTATATTAAATGACATTAACTATCTTGATAATAACAACATCACTGTTTCTAACACCACATTTACCCCTTTTTCGCAGTCTTCATAGGAGGTTAGTTCCTCTTCACAATGGCTTTTACCCTTCACGCTAGGCACGAACACCATTGCGGATGGCAGAAAGCTGGCTACGAATTGTGCGTCATGCCCTGCACCACTTGCGATCTTTCTACTGGAATAACCCAAGGTTTGAGCCGCTTGCTCCACCAAATCACACACATTCTGATCAAACCACACCGTATCTCGGCCCCAAAGCTTAGTCTTGCTTACTTCACAATCCAGCAGTTGCTCTGGCAAACCGTTAATAATGGCTTCCACTTCACGCACAATCTCCATCTCTTTATTTCTGGCTTCAATGGTGAAAATCACTTTATTGGGAATGACGGTATGGATATTAGGAAGCACATTCATTCTGCCCATGGTATACACAAGCTCGGAATCGAGCGCCCCCAGCTTGCTCCGCAGCTCAATAATCAGATCTGTGGCAGCAAACAAAGCATCTTTGCGCATCGCCATTGGGGTTGTGCCCGCATGATCGGATTCTCCCGTCACCTCAATCTCGTAACAGGCCATACCAACTACACAGTCAACCAGCCCAATCGTCAGCTTCTCTTTTTCAAGAACAGGCCCTTGCTCAATATGAAGCTCCAAATAAGCGGTGGCTTCGGTGATACGATTGCTCATTTCTCCCTTATATCCACTCTTCTCCAGCGCTTCACCAAAGGTGATGCCTGCTGGATCTTTTTTGTTCAACATGACACTTTTATCAAACTTTCCGGACAACACACCAGAGGCCATCATCGATGGCTCAAAACGTGCCCCCTCTTCATTCGTAAAATTCATAATCGTCACCGGAAACTTCGGCTTAATTCCGTAATCTACAAGCGTCCGCACCACCTCTAGACCCGCGATAACCCCTAGGACGCCATCGAATCTGCCCCCTTTTTTCACAGTATCCATATGCGAGCCAATCACAATCGGAGGCCCGGAAGTTTCGCCTGCCAGTGTGGCATACATCGTCCCCATATCATCCATCTTCACAGACATTCCGAGCTCTTCACAACAGGCACGAAAATAATCCCGAACTTTAAGATCCTCTTCCGTCAGCGATAATCGGGTCACGCCATTTTTATCTGTACGCCCATAATCGGCAAATGCCTCGATTGTATTCTTCAGTCTCTCACCGTTCACGAATATTTTTTGCAGCTGCATCCCAGATCCCTCCGCTTCGAGCATTTTGTTGGCTTTCTATCTATGTTAAACCAAACCATAATATTTTCATTTTACATATTGTAATAACTATTATTCACATGATGCTACAACGAGTAGAGCCAGCAATAAGTAAACTAAAGTAGTATATACAATCTTTTCATACGAGGGGTAAGCTTAAGATAGCTTATCATCCAGTTTTCCACAGGAAAGGAGCGAACCCATGAATCTAAGCCTTGTGATCCCGGTATACAATATAGAGCAGTATATAACCCCTATGTTTAATTCACTGCTTGACCAAAGCGATCCGCATTTCGAAGTCATCATCGTAGATGATGGTTCTACGGATAACACTTACAACGTTATAGAAAAGATTCTTTCGCGTAATCCCGCCCTTTTCTGTAAAGTCATTCGAACGGAGAATCATGGAGTAAGCGCGGCTAGAAATAGGGGTTTAGCTGAAGCCACAGGTAATTATGTTCTTTTTGTCGATGGAGATGATTATGTCTCCGCAGACTTGGTCTCAACCATTCATTCTTATACTCAAGATGAACAACCCGAGATTATTTGCTGGGGTTATAATCATGTCTCAGAAGGCAGAGAAACTCTATTAAGCTGTACCTCTGATTTCAGCGACGTGACGGGAAGTGAAGCACTGGCGCGGATTTTCGTGAACAAAAGCTTGCGAATATGGACAGGGAGTATCGCTTATAAGCGAGAATTCTTACTTCTCCACGGGTTAGGTTATACAGAACGCTGTGTGAATGGAGAGGATCAAGAGTTCATCTACAAAGCCTTGTCCAGAGCGGCCAGAGTCATCTCAATCCCGGATATACTATCATTTTATTTACAGAGAAACTCCTCCATCTCCAACAGCTATAACGTGAATAAATTCGATGTAGTGGATGCTTTCAAAAGGGTGGATGAATATTTCAAAACCTATCCCTTTGCTGAACTAGACACGATCTCCCCTTTGTTAATGAACCGTGAGCTGATTGAGAACTACTTTTTCAACCTCAAAACCTGTCTAAATGGTACGGAAGGGGTAAGCATTCAGGAATTACTTCGTGACATCAACCATACCTATCCCAAGCTCAATCAAGAAATGGATGAACTCATAAGACGTTATAGAGGAGATAATCGCAGATTAACCCTTTATATCAGAACATTTTTAATCTCCCCGCTTCTATATCACAGATTCATCTCTGTGGAGAGAGGCTTATCCCGGTTCAAGCGCAACCTACTTAAAGGGAACGGAACCCGAAAGGAATCTAGAATATGAAAAAGATGCTGATATACGCCTATACCGAATTTAATCTGGGCGATGATCTATTCATTAAGGTGCTGTGCGAAAGATATCCGGATACCAAATTCAGAATTTGCGCACCACGCCTCTATAAACAATGTTTCAAAGAGCTCCCTAACCTCAAAGTGTATCCTTCCGATTCCCTTCTTCTAAGAGGCATTGGCTATATTTGCAGGAAGCTAAAGATACATAATGTGGCTCACAAATATCTGGCAGATCACTCAGATGGCGTCGTTCATATCGGCGGCTCAATTTTCATGGAAGCAGACCACTGGGCAGAGCATTTCAAGAATGCAGAAGTCATTCGTAATCAAAATAAGCCTTACTATCTGTTAGGATCTAATTTTGGCCCTTTTACAAATCAAGAATACTATGATGAGCACAAGCGGATTTTCAAGGATTATACAGATATATGTTTCAGAGAACAGTACTCTTATGATTTATTTAAGGATCTGGATAATGTCCGCTTAGCCCCAGATATTATTTTTCAGCTAGACCCGCCAGATATTCCAAACGAACCGGAGGATTACATCGTCTTATCCGTTATTAAACCTTCTGCGAAAGGTCTGAACGGTTTTGACAACCTCTATTATGAAAAAATGAAAGAACTCGCAATTTATTTCATTGAAAAAGGTTACGCAGTTCATTTCATGTCATTTTGCGAACACGAAGGCGATCAACTGGCGATTGAAGAGATTCAGCGCCTTATCGGTCCCTCCTACAAGGATGCTATTCAAGTGCATTTATATAAAACGAACATGGAAGAAGTGTTGTCCGTGTTAGCTAATGCCAGTTCTATTGTGGCTTCAAGATTCCATGCAATGATTCTGGGCTGGGTATTTAATAAACCGGTATTCCCTGTAGCCTACAGCAAAAAAATGGTCAATGTAATGGAAGATGTTGGATTCACAGGTCTGTATGCCGATTTCAACACGCTGGAACAGGTCCAGCCTGCACAGATTTTTGAAAGTATGATCACCTGCTCTATGGATGTCACACTGCAAGCAAAACAAGCCGAAAGACATTTCGAGCATCTAGATACGTATTTACCGCTTTACGAAAGGGGGATTCGTTATGAAAGCCAAGCGGAGCATTCTTAACTTATCCTTTGGACTGGGAAGTCAACTCATCACGATTATCCTCGGTTTTTTTATACCCAGACTGATAATGGTCAACTATGGCTCTGAGGCCAATGGGTTGATCGCTTCGATTGTGCAGATTATTAGTTATTTGGCGCTGCTGGAAGCAGGTGTTGGGGCGGCCTCGATCCAAGCACTTTACAAGCCGGTAGCTTCGGATAATAAAAACAATATCAACTCTATTCTGGCTGCCACCTCCAGCTATTATAAAAAAACAGGTATTTACTATTTCTTCGCCGTACTGCTACTCGCCATCGTGTACCCGCTAGTGATCTCGTCTGAGATCGATAAATTATCGATTATGGTCATTATTTTGCTTACGGGGATGGGCGGAGCAATCAATTATTATTTTCAGGGGAAATTCAAGGTCCTGCTCGCTGCGGAGGGAAAAAGCTATGTAGAGACTTCTATTGTCACTGTGGCTAATATTATGAACAGCCTGATCCGGATTCTGTTATTACTGCAAGGTGTGGACATTATTGCGGTTCAAGCTTCCTATTTTATCTTAACTTTACTTCAAATCATCGCTTTCTATATTTATATGAATAAGAATTACAAGTGGATCAACCTGAATCTCAAACCAGACTATGAAGCCATTGGTCAAAAGAATTCCGTATTAGTCCATGAAATCTCCTATTTGGTGTTTAGAAATACGGACGTACTTATATTAACCATCTTTACGAATCTAAAAATCGTCAGTATCTATGTTATGTACAATATGATTTTTACGATCGTGGATAATATCGTCCAGACCATAAACGGAAGTGTGAAGGCTGCCCTCGGGCAAAGCTACCATGAGAGTAAAGAAGCATTTATTAAATTTTATGATGCTTACGAAGTGTATTTTATGGGGCTTATCTTCTCGATTTTAACGGTGGCTTACATTTTGATTTTACCCTTTATGAAATTGTATACCGCTGGGGTAAACGACGTGAATTACATTGATATGTGGCTGCCGGTCTTGTTCGTAGTCATCAAATTATTAACCAATGCCAGAACGTCTTCCAATAATGTGATTACCATCGCTGGACATTTCAAAAAAACACAAAACCGTTCCATTCTGGAATCCGCCATTAATCTGGTGGCTTCTGTTGTCTTCGTAATCTTCATGGGAATTTACGGTGTACTGATGGGAACGATAGTTGCCCTCCTATACCGCTCCATAGATATTGTGATCTATGCCAGCAAACATTTGCTGGACCGCAGTCCATGGGTCACTTTTAGAAGATGGCTTACGAATGCAGTAGTTTTTGTAGGCATTATTCTCATCACAACTGCCATCGACATCCCGATCCATTCCTATCTGGGGCTTATGATCTGGGGTGTACTTCTAGGACTAGTGATCTTGCCTGTATATTTTGTAATCGGCTCTTTAATGGAACGGGAAGTCTTCCTCTATACATGGGAACATCTCAAAAAGTATCGATACAAACTCAAAAATAAAATTAACGCTCAGCCTGAGGTAAGTGGTTTATCCAAATAACACAACAGGAGGACTGGAAATGGATCATAGCGAGGTTTTGCAGCAAGCCTGTTACGTCTTTCTAAACGACCTAAATGATGAAATAAACCATTCACCCACCATCCAAATAGAGGATACAGAACTATTGCAAAGATGCCGCCAGATCATAGATCAAGAACAAAATGTACAAATCAAACCTTATCTGGAAACCTTATCTGAGGTTATTCATGCCTTTCTGACGGGGAGGGCTTCAGAGGATACTTTGAAATTCTATCTGTCTGAACAATTCAACATTGTTGCCAGTGATATCGCAGGTTTAATTCAGGGGTTGGTTAAAATGGAAAGCCGCATTTCGGATACGGAAATTTCCTACCCAACAATCCAATCCTTATCCGATTCTCCCAAGATCAGTGTCATTATCACCACCTATAATAGAAAAGCATTCCTATACCAAGCGATCCAAAGTATCTTAATGCAGGACTATCCCAATAAAGAGATTACAGTGATTGATGATTGTTCTACAGATGGCACGGAAGAGTTAATGCAGCAACACTTTGGGGCGGAGCCACGGGTCATTTACATGCGCAATGCTACCAATAGCGGACCTGGAAATAATCGCCGAAAAGCTTTTGCTGCACATGGTGATGGGGAATATGTTCTTTTTCTCGATGATGATGATTATCTGATCGACATGAATTATTTCAGTAAAGCAGTCCGCTTCCATCTCCTTCATCCCGAAATTTCATTTGTAGCTGCGAATGTGTTTCTGGAGTATTCCAAAGCCAAACAACTAAAAATCTCCAATCTGCAGCTTAGCAGCATTATTAAGAAACGCGATTATTTCATGAATTTCGAGAAAAAAGGATATCCAAAACCCGCCTCTACTTTAACTACTGTCTTTAAACGAGAGGCCTTAATGGCTATGGATATCCTAGATATGAATATGGTCAACGATGCTTCCATCTATTTGCGTTCCCTGCTGGTAGGTGATGCGGGCTTCATTGATGTGATTGCCGGCGTGTACAGAATACACGGGAACAATATCACCTTTAATCTGAGCCAAGGATTCTTAATTGAGAATCTGGAAGAAAAGAAACTCATTAAGAATATGGCCGTGCAGAAATATGGATATAACGCACAGGAAATGACGGAATGGTTCAACCACAATGCTTACGATACGATCTCATACTATTTAATAAATTCTGCAAAGGACGCTACAGACTTTAAATTCATGTACCATTGGGCGCTTAACCATTGCCCGCTGATCTACAATCAATTAAAAAATGAGTTTCGCATGAAGCTTATTAAAAAACAACTATTACGAATCTCCTTACTCCGCACGCTACTCGGCAGATGATTCGCTCATTAGCTTATCGAGCAGCAGAAAAAACTCTTTAAGTTTTTCTTTTGGGATGTCGGCATACTTATCTCCAATGCTGATCTCACAATAAGAAGCATGTTCCCCGGTAGCTCTTATACCCGCGCTTAAACCGATTCCTGTCGCCTCATACACCGCTGACAGAATCGGTTCAATTTGTTCCTTAGACATTTGAAAATGCATGTGAAACATATTGGAGACAGGTTGAGCGGGCAGAGTGGTTACGTCGTGACATTGATTAACCCAGGCAGCAAGCTCCTTTGCACCTTCATAATACTGCTGCATGTTGCCTTCTCTTTGCTGGTAATAATAATCAGAAGAAATGATGTACGGATATAAGCTGATTAAGTCTCCACCATGCCGCCGTTTCCATATCTTTGATTGCTTCGTAAAATCTTCACTGCCTGCAAGAATTGCCCCAGCGATTCCTCCAATTCCTTTATAAAAGGATATATACACACTATCAAAGAGTGCAGAGATTTCAGCTGCTGACTTCCCGTAATACGGGAGGATCTCAAATAATCTTGCCCCATCCAAATGCAATTTAATGCCGCGTGCACGGCAATGAGCAGAAATAGCTTCAAGCTCCGTGTACTCTGGCAGCTGACCACCAATCTCGCGCTGGGGTAATTCCAGCAACAAACAGGCGATATCCTCCTTTAGGTTCGCCACATCCTCCAAAGTGATTAATCGGTTCTTGTCCGCAAGCAAGATAGGCTCAATATGATGTAATTCCTTCAGGCCATCCTGCTCATGGATCTCCAAGTGACATAAGGGATGATAGGCTACCTTTTTCACCTCTTTTTCATCGCACCAAATTCTTAAAGCGATTTGCTGCGCCATCGTTCCGCTCGGAAAGAAAACCGCGGTTTCTTTGCCCAGGATATTCGCCATTTTCGTCTGGAAATCTTCAATCACTTCGCCCGTTCCATAAATATCAGATGCCGTACTGTTCTCTACGGCTGCCAAGGCTTCCTTCAACACTTGCACATCTCTATTCCCATTCCCTGCGATTCGATAGGCCGTTTCATTAAAAGCCTCTTGTACGGTTTTTTTTCCGTTCATTCGTTGGATAACCCCTTCCGGATTTGCCTTGTCCCTAATATAGACGAATTTCCAAAAATCCCATCTTAATTTTACCCGATCTAAGGTGAAAAAACATGAGCGCTGTGCTACAATATTGGAATTGCAACGGCAATCTTAGGGAGGGTTATTGAATCACATGCTCATTATTGGTATCGCCGGCGGCACCGGCTCGGGAAAAACAACCGTAGCCCGCTCCGTCATTGACCGTCTTGGAACGGGAAAGGTAACTTTCATATCTCAAGATAACTACTATAAGGATCACTCACATCTCAGCTTTGCTGAACGTGAATCCATTAATTACGATCATCCTTTCGCTTTCGATAACGAGCTGCTCATTGAGCATCTTAAATCTCTGCGCGAAGAACAGACCGCATTCGCTCCCGTGTATGACTTTACAGTCCATGCCCGCTCCACTACAGAGACGGTAGAACTGAAGCCAAACAATATTGTAATCATCGAGGGACTCCACATCCTTTCTGACGAGAATCTCCGTGAAATGCTCGACATCAAGGTATTCGTGGATGCCGATCCTGATGTACGCATTCTCCGCCGGGTCCTTAGAGATATTGAAGAACGTGGACGGAGCATCCAGTCGATCCATCATCAATATTTGAGTACAGTTAAACCCATGCATGAAGCTTTTATCGAACCATCCAAAAAATACGCTGACCTGATCATCCCTGAAGGTGGCCATAATGAGGTTGGTATTCAGTTGTTGTCCATCCTAACGGAGAAGCATCTATATAACGATTGGACGTCTTAAAGTCTTAATTAAGCGCTTCTAGCTAGCTGCAGAGAATCTCTCTGCGGCTTTTTTGATATGCGTTGACCCATCCATGGTTCAGAATAATCCCACCTCATTCTGGTAATAGCTATATTTACAGCACCAGCGGAAGAGGGATAACAACTATGGGATTTCTGAACAGAACAATAACAAAAGTTTTTAAGAACCCTTCATTAGGGCACCCTAACCCCACTAAAGAATTACCCAAGGAACCCATTAAAGAAAAACTTCAAGATAATATTCAATATATAAAAACAACACTCGGCAATAGTACAGATCTCGTGATTAGAGAATTCTTTATTGGTTCCAAACACCAGATTAAAGCAGCTATTTTCTATACAGATGGATTGGCGGATAGTAAAGCTATTCAGGATTTCATTCTGGAATCACTAATCTTAGAACTTCCAGATCCAAGTCTTGATACACAAACAGCCAACTATCAATTATTAAAAGATCACATGCTCACTGTAGGGGATATTAAAGATGCGACGGAGTTCAATTCTTTATTCACCTCTCTATTATCCGGAGATGTGATCCTCTTACTCAATGGATATACCAAAGGGTTCACCATAGGCATGCGTGACTGGAAAGACCGTGGCGTAACGGAAAGTGCCACTGAAACGGTGATTCGTGGACCTAAGGAAGCCTTCACAGAAAGCTTACGCACGAATACCGCATTAATCCGGCGGAAAATAAAAGACCCCAATCTTTGGTTAGAAACACAGCAAATTGGACGTGTAACACAGACAGACGTAGCCCTCATGTATATCAATGGCATTGTTAGTGATGAGATTCTGCAAGAAGTCCACTCACGTTTAGATCGGATCGACATTGACGGGATCCTGGAAAGTGGCTATATCGAAGAATTAATCGAGGATGAAACCTATACCCCATTTCCAACGATCCATCATACGGAACGCCCTGACGTTATAGCAGCTGCTCTTATGGAAGGAAAAGTAGCCATATTAGTAGATGGGACACCTATAGTAATGACGGTGCCTACCTTATTTGTTTCCTTCATGCAGACGGCGGAAGATTATTATCAACGTGCCGATGTTAGCACCTTAGTACGAATGCTTCGATACTTCAGTATTTTCATTTCACTACTTGCCCCATCTTTGTATGTAGCTATTACTACCTTTCATCAGGAGATGCTGCCCACAACCCTGCTGATCAGTCTAGCCGCACAACGGGAGGGCGTGCCGCTTCCAGCATTTATTGAAGCACTCTTAATGGAGCTTGCCTTTGAGATTATACGAGAAGCGAGTGTACGAATGCCTCAAACCATAGCCCAATCTGTATCCATTGTAGGCACCCTAGTGATTGGGACTGCGGCAGTTGATGCCGGCATTGTTTCTGCTGCCATGCTTATTGTCGTCGCTATTACTGCTATCTCCAGCTTTGTGCTGCCATCCTTCGATCTTGCCCTGACCATCAGAATGCTCCGTTTCCCAATGATGTTCCTTGCTGCATCCTTTGGATTGTTTGGGATCATTATCGGCGTTATTGCGATAGTTCTTCACATGTGCAGCTTACGTTCCTTTGGAATTCCTTATTTGAGCCCGTTTGCTCCCTATAATCTCGCCGATCAAAAGGACACCTTTTTCCGAATGCCGCATTGGGCTATGTTTACCCGCCCTAGACTTATCAATAAAAAAAATATCGTTCGGGAAAAGAGTACACCACCGGAGAAACCGGGAGATCTCACGGAGGAATAGCCCCTGAAACCTTGACCTATGAAGTGATAAATTGGAGTGAAGAAAGCCATGCTCGAAAAAGGTAAAATAAGTACTCGCCAGCTTACCATACTGGTTATGTTCCTTACGATCGGGGATTCCATTCTCGTAATCCCTCCCTCCACTTCACACTACGCCAGACAAAATGCCTGGATTTCCGCATTAATTGGTATGATCGTAGGTTTATTAGCCATCTATATGTACAGCAAGTTCGTAAAGTTGTACCCCAAACTAACGCTTATTGAGGCGATTCAAAAGGCTTTTGGAAAATGGATTGGGACTATTCTATCACTCTTGACCTTAATGTATTTTCTTATCGTCACCGTTGGAAGTATGCGAGAACTCAGTGAGTTCGTTACATCCGAAATATTACCGAGAACCCCTATTCCGGCTGTTTTAATCTTATTCATGGTGATCGTGATTATGGCTACACGACTAGGTATTGAAGTCATAGGACGAGCTGGAGAGATCTTTACACCTATGATTATTATCCTATTTCTGATTCTAACGGTCGCAATTATTCCTCAGATGGAGATTGTCAGATTACTGCCCATATTGGAGGATGGCATAAAACCAGTGTTGAGAGGGTCTATTTCCATTACGGCTTACACCTTTATAGAACCGGTTGTTTTTCTAATGTTTCTCCCTTATGTAAACCAACAACAAAAGATAACCAAAGGCTTACTACAAGGCTGTTTCTTAGGCGGTATTATTATCTTCCTGACGGTTACTATTTCCATATTAGTGCTAGGTCCAGATCTGACAACCAGGGATATCTATCCCAGTTATAACATTGCAAGGCGCATATCCGTTGGTGGTTTCTTCGAGCGGGTGGAAGCCATGATAGCACTACTTTGGATGTTAACCTTGTTTATAGAAGTTACCTTATACTTCTATGCTTTCGTTCTGGGGTTGTCTCAATTATTCAAACTAAAAGAGTACCGGGTGCTAACTCTACCCACAGGATTAATTTTGGTTACACTAGCACCTCTTATTGCGCCAAATTACACCTATTACAACAAAGTATTCGATAATTATTGGGTGTACTATGTTATAACCTTCGGGTTATTTCTACCTTTGGTGTTGTTAGGTGTGGGAATGTTTCGAAGGGCACTGGACAAAGGCTTAAAATCTCGAAGCTAAAGATGGGCTGGGAGACATGAATACCGAAAGATCTAACGGAGGATTAAACCATGAAACGAAGATCGCTTCTGATTTGTGTTCTTATTCTCATGCAAATATTTGTAACAGGTTGCTGGAGCCGCCGAGAATTAAATGATCTTGCGATTGCTGTAGGAATAGGGATCGATAAAATTGGAGATCAATATCAAGTTTCTGCACAAGTGGTCTTACCCAGTCAAATCGCTGGCTCCAAGGGAGGCTCTCCTCAAGCACCCGTCAACCTTTATAAAGCGACAGGAAATACTGTATATGAAGCCCTTAGAAAAATCACAACCGTTAGCCCACGTAAAATTTATATCTCTCATTTACGAATCCTAGTCCTTGGCGAGGATTTGGCTAAAGAGGGAATCAACGATGTTCTTGATTTCATGTCAAGAGACACTGATACGCGAAATGATTATTTTATAGTGGTGGCAAAGGATGCAAAGGCAGAAGATGCGTTGAAAATATTAACCAGTCTTGAAAAGATTCCTGCCGTGCGATTGTTTTCCAGTCTGGAAAGCTCGGAGAAAAATTGGGCACCTACATCTACTGTGACATTAGGAACCCTAATTACAGAACTTGTCAGTAAGGGTAAGAATCCAGTCTTAACAGGTGTTGTCATCGAGGGGAGTGTAGATGTAGGAGAAACTCCGAATAATGTTGAAACGGTAGACTCTCCAACAGAATTGAAATACTCCGGATTGGCCGTATTCAAGGAAGACAAATTGATTGGTTGGCTAAATCCTGAGGAATCAAAAGTGTATAACTATTTAACCAATAAAGTAGAGAGTACTGTTTTCTATATCCAATGTCCCGAAGGTAAAAAGGTTTCGCTTGATGTATTTGAAGCCCGTTCCAAAATGAAAGGCAGCATCCATAATGACAAACCAGAAATCAGTATTGAGCAACATATAGAATCAGATATAGGGGAGGTTCAGTGTAGAAATCTTGAACTGACAGACACAAAAACTATCACCGAATTAGAACAAATCGCCAATAAAAAAGTCCAGAATTTATTCAAAACTACTATTAAAAAGGTACAGAATGAATACAAAAGCGATATTTTTGGATTCGGTGAAATCATCCATCGTTCTAACCCGCAGGCGTGGAAGAAACTGCGAAACAATTGGGATGAGACCTTTGTTAACCTTCCAATAAGCGTAAAGATGGATATTAAGATTCGCCTGTTAGGGAAAGTGACTAACTCTTTCCTAGAAGAGACGAAGTGATGAATTGGAGTCACAAAACCATGTATAACATCGCAAGGTGCCCAACTATTAAAATTGAAAGAGTATCGAGTGTTAACCAAATTACACTTATTACAGCGAAATTGTAGTAATGTTCAGAAGAGCACTGAGCAAAGACTTAATAGCTCGAAACTAGATGGTTTGGGAGGTTGTGAATATTGGGTATAGTAGTGATTCTCATAGTTGTAGCCGTTATAGCAGCCATTGAAGTTCCCCTGATGTGGAGGAAAAAATTAATCAAGGAGATGTGGGTTTTCTCATTTCTTCTGTTGCTGGGAACCTTCTTCAGTCTTATTAATGCGTTACATATTTCGGTCTCTAACCCATTGGGATGGATGATATTTATCTATAAACCCGTCTCCGATATGGTAAATGCCTGGTTATCCTAAAATGGGACTGAACCATTCCCTTGAGATGGCTTAGTCCCCATGATTAAACGACGTTGCCAAATCAGCAAGCGCCCTAAAGTTTGTTGCTAGCCGTTCACGCGCCAGCCAGTAATAGACTTCCTGGCCTCTCTTTTTATGATCAACAATGCGGGCATCCCGTAGGATTTTGAGATGATGTGAAATCGCTGGCCTGCTTATTTCGAATTCACCTGCAATTTCCCCAACATTCAGCCGACCTTTATTCCCTAATAACGTAACAATCCGAATCCGAGTAGGATCACCAAATGCGGTGAGAAACCGTGTGATGCTGTTGATATCGTTAGGTTTAATCTCTTGCGGTTCTATCTCCCCACCCCGATTCGTAAATAAACTTAAACATACTCACTTGTTGAAACTACAATAAAGACCTCGTAGACTCTCTAACAATTAATTCTGCCGGAAAAATCTGATGCGCATGATTAACCTTTTTATTGATGAGATCAAAAAGAATCTTAATCGTTGCTTCCGCAATCTCCACTACCGGCTGTTTGATGGTAGTAATAGAAGGATTATAATAGAAGGAAATATCCAGTCCGTCATAACCAGCCACAGAGTAATCTTCCGGGACTCGCTTGCCCGCTTCAAATATTGCCTTACAGGCGCCGATAGCCATACTATCTGATAAGGTGAAAATAGCGGTGAACTCTTCTCCTAATTCTAGCAATTCTTTTGTAACCGCATACCCATTCTCCATGCTGTAGCTATCAATATCCTCTTTCATTCGCCGTACCAGTTGTTCATTATAAGCTATGCCATGATCAGCTAAAGCCTTTTTATAACCCTCGTATCTCAACTTACCTATACTTACATCTTCTTCTGGAGCAGTAATGACCGCAATTTTCTCATGCCCCTGATTACATAAATAGTCGACAATTTTATAGCTCTCATTAAAGTCATCGACAGATACAGAAGAATAGTCGCTCAAATCAAACTCTTCCGTCATCCCAATCGTACTAAGGACAAATGGAACCGTTAATTGCTGTAATTTTTCTTGAGAGTGTGAGAATAGCCCTCCTAAAAAGACAATTCCCTTCAACCGTTTTTCTTTCTCCAGCTCAATCGCCACTTCGATCTCATCTTGATTCTCATCAACTCGTTGTAGGATGAAGGAGTATTTCTTGCGTTGGATCTCTTTTTCGAACACTTTGATCATCGGGCTAAAAAATGGATTGGATATCCCTTTAATCAATACTGCAATCGTTTTCGAATCAGAACGTTTTAAATTTCTTGCACTGTTGTTCGGGACATAATGATTTTCCTTGATAACCCTCATAACCATAGCTTTTGTTTCTTCATTAATATCCGGATGATTGTTAATAGCCCTTGATACAGTAGTCACGCCAACACCGCATAATTTGGCGATGTCTATAATAGTCAGTCTCTCCATTTCTATCTATCCTTTACTTGTTAGTATCTATCAAACTCCTTAATCCTTATTCAACTTCATAGTCAAAATAAGAAAGCAGGGGATTCCTGATGGTCACCCATCAAGAAAAACACCCTACTCGCTTCTTACATGAATATTAATTTATTTAACGAGGTAGATCAAGCTTAACCCTTAACCGCACCCGCAACGACACCTTCGATGATGTACTTTTGACAAGTCAGGTAGAAAATGATGATTGGCACAATAGCTAAGACCAGCATCGCCATCATAGCTCCCATGTCAATCGATCCGTATCCACCTTTTAGGTACTGGATCGCAATAGGAATCGTTTTATATTCTGTACCAATCAGCAGGTCTGGCAATAGGAAGTCGTTCCATACCCACATTACATTAAGGATAGCTACAGTTACAGCAATAGGCTTCAGGATAGGCAATACCACTTTAAAGAAGGCCTGAGGTGGATTACAGCCATCAATCATTACCGCTTCTTCAACTTCAAGCGGGATAGACTTCACAAATCCGCTAAACATAAACACAGACAGCCCTGATCCAAACCCTAAATAGATTAAGATAATCCCTATCGGATTGTCGAGATGCAGCACGTTTGCGGTCTTAGTCATTGTGAACATAACCATTTGGAAAGGCACGATCATCGAGAATACAAACGCATAATACATCATGCCTGTAAATTTGGACTTCACCCGGGTAATGTACCATGCAGTCATGGAAGTAAATAACACGATCACAGCCACTGAGCATACCGTGATAAACAAGGACATTCCGAAGGCACTGAAGAAATCAATCTTTGTTACACCACTAGTATAGTTCTTTAAACCAACAAATGTAGTCTCATTAGGGAATAAGAACGGCGTATCACTAATGTAGAACTTACCCTTGAAGGAGTTCATCAGAACAATAAAAATAGGAGATAAGAACGCAATGGCCAAGACCAACAAAATGGTGAATATAGAGTAGTCTTTTGCTCTAGTCTTTTGCATTAGTTCTCAACCTCCTTTCTTCTAGTAATGACAAGTTGTATTAAGGCGATTAAGGCTACTAAAGCAAAGAATACGACGGCTTTCGCTTGACCGACACCTTCCCATCCTGATTTTCCGTAGAATGTATTGTAGATGTCCAGTGCTAACATGGAGGTCTGCTTAGACGGAGCACCAGCGGTTAACGCTAAGTTCTGGTCAAACAATTTAAATGAATTGGATAAGGTTAAGAATAAACAAATAGTAATGGACGGCATTACGAGTGGAATAGTCACATTACGCAAAATCTTAGAACGTGAAGCTCCATCAATTCTTGCGGCTTCTACTATATCTTTAGGAACATTCTGAATACCTGCAACATAGATAATCATCATGTACCCTATCAATTGCCAATTCATAAGAACGATTAGTCCCCAAAATCCATACGTTGCATCAGAGGTCAAAGTGACACCAAATTTGTACAAAATCCCATTAAAAATCAACTGCCAGATGTATCCTAATACGATACCGCCTATCAAGTTAGGCATAAAGAAGATCGTTCTAAATACGTTGGTACCTTTTAGCTTTCTAGTTAATAACATCGCCAAGATGAAGGCGAACACATTAATAGTAAGAACAGATAAAACTGTGAATTTAACGGTGAAACCTAATGCATTTAGAAACTCTTGATTCGAAAAAGCTTTAGCGTAATTGCCAAACCCTATCCATGTTGCATCATTGACTGTAGTAAACTCTGTAAAAGACAAATATATACCCAAAAGAAAAGGGATCACAAAGGCAATTCCAAAGGCTATTATGGTCGGTAATGCAAAAAGAGCAAAATATTTTTTTATCGATTTTTCCATGGAGTCTTCTCCTATCTCAGTATGGAAAATGATGAAACAGATGTAGCAAGATCCACTCCAATTGTTGCTTAGTGCCACTGAATCCCGAGGGAGCCCAGTGGCACTAAGCTTTTATCTGTATGACAACTGAGAGTTATTCAAGCATCTTTCCATGCATTTATTATTTTGCTTTTTCAGCCTTCCAAGTGTCCTTGAAGATGGTTACAACTTCATCCCAAGTTTTGTTTCCTTGAGCGTATTGCAAGAGGGCATCACCAAAGACGTTTTTGAATTCTTCACTTGGGAATGCTGCGAATGTCCAAGCTACAGAAGTAAGATCTTTTTCCATCCAAGCAGATACTTCTTTAGCAAGTGGATCTGCTGGTTTTTCGCTGTCTTCAAAGGTGTTGAATGGAGCGATGAAACCTAGATCGTTAGTCACATAAGCTTTACCTTTTTCACTGGAGAACAACCATTCCAAGAAAGCGATAGAAGCTTGTTGGTTCTCAGCAGATACTTTGCTGTTGATTGCGAAATAGTTTTCTGTACCTACAGCCAGACCTTGTTTTTCTTCGCCTTCCATACCTGTGTAAATAGGCAAGAATTTAATTTCTTCAGCTTTAACTACGTTACCGTCAACATCGTTGATTTGTGACCAAGCCCAGTTACCATTTTGAACCATAGCTGCGTTACCAAGTGCAAATTCAGCCATGGAGTCAGCTACGGATTTACTACCCAGCAAGGATTCTTTAGTTACAGAGTTCTTGATGTACAGATCGAAGATGTTTTTAAATTTATCGTTGTATTTGAATTCAACTTCTTTAGAAGCTAGACCCGCAAGAACGGTGTTGTCAAACTCAGTATTGTCTTTGAATTCATAATACAGCGGCAAGTTTGCAAGGTGAGTCTGCCATCTCCATTGCTCACCAGCAGCGAGGGAAGTGGAGGCGAATACACCTTTAATGCCCAGTTGGTCTTTTTTAGCCGTCATATCTTCTACTACTGCTTTCAAAGTGTCGAAGTTATTGATCTCAGTTGTGGAGGAGATCGATACCGCTTTATCAGCCAAAGCGAAGTATTTTTTCATAATTGCGTCGTTGTAGATGATGCCGTATCCTTCAACTACGTAAGGGATACCATACACGCCTTCACCTTCAGTTACAGCCAAGCTTTTGTCAGACAGATAGCTGTAAAGCTTAGTATCTTTCAAATCCAAGGTGTAATCTTTCCAGGATTGAAAACCAACAGGTCCGTTAATTTGGAAAATAGTTGGCGCTTCAGACTTGGAGATTTCGGATTTCAATTTAGTTTCGTAAGTACCCGCAGCAGCCGTTACGACTTTTACCTTAACTCCTGTTTCTGCTTCGTAATCCTTAGCGATCTTTTCATATATTTCTGCAATCTCAGGTTTGAAGTTCAAGAAATAAACTGACCCTTTTTTACCAGATGTAGCGTTTCCATCATTGGTTGCAGAATTATTTTCTTTATTCCCACATCCTGCCGCTAAGACAACAACCATAGACATTACTAACATGAGCCCTAAATATTTTTTGATATTCTTCATTCTTCTTCCCCCTCGTACTTTTTATTAGATTACTTCGTATGAAGACGTTCCGATGCTGTTAGCGAAAATTATGTCAGCGTTTTCATTTGCTTAAGTAATCCCCAGCTTCTTTTTTGGTATCCTTCTCGGTATCCTTATCGGTAACGTTTTCAATTGAAATATTAGCACACCATTTTGAACTTTTCAATAGCCAATCTTTTAGAATCATTTTATGGAAAACTGCCCACGGCAAACCTTGCAAGCGTTATAATAGATTCATCCTTATTCATGAATGGTGAATGCTTAGGACATACTAATGGTTAAAGACCCATTAAATAACTATGAATAGGTGATTGCATATTTTATCTCTGATCGAACAGTATGAGCTACAATTCTCCAATAATAATTATTTTGGCGATATCGGGGTAGATCCCCCCTACTCGATTGTAGAAGGCTCCCTTCCTGTACTTGTCTCAGCTCCACATGCCATTAACCATTTTCGAGAACATGCTGTAAAACCAGCTGACATGTATACAGGCTCCCTTGCCCTCTTGTTACAAAAGCTCACTAATTGCTACTGTATTTATTCAAATAGCTTTTCCAAAGAAGACCCAAATTACATCTTAGGTGGAGAATATAAGGCTGCGCTACGAGCGCTTGTCAAAGAACATCGCATTCAGTTTGTGATCGATCTGCACGGAGCTTCCAAACTTCGAGAGTTTGATATTGACCTAGGGACACTGTACGGAACCTCTATACGAGAGAATAATTTAAATGACGTCATAGGCATCTTTAACAATAATGGTATTACCAAAGTTCGACAAAATCATACATTTTCTGCATCCCATCCTGGAACGATTACTTCATATTGCGCTAAGGAATTGTTAGTTCAAAGTATTCAAATTGAAATTAATCGAAATTATCGTAACCCGAATGCGTTTGATTTATTCCAAAAAACCATTCATTCCCTTGAACAAATCATTAAACTATTGGGCGGTGTCTGACATTATTATCGAGCAAACCTTTACTATTCTAGACAAACAAAGCCTTCAACCTCGTGAAGAAATCACAATGAACTCCGAAGAGTTAAAGGAATTAGGTTTAGTCCAGCATATCTTCGTTGACCTTACAGCAGAGAATGGTGTGAAAGTCAGCTGTTTAATTTTATCGGCAGATGAGGTGCCAAGAGGTACAATCCAATTATCCAAGCGGGCAAAGGACAAGCTCGGGGACTGCCTGACTACAGGATTAACAATAACGAAGCCAGAATACGACACAGTTCTTCGGGGAATTCCTAAAGTGGACGAGATTGCCAAACCCTATGTAAAAGCCTGTCCAGCACTCGTCCGTAAATATACGAATCAAGTGGAACTTATCAATCCCACAAACGGCTTCCGGGTAAACCTAACTTTACGAGAAGATAGCACAGCCAAACCGAATACCCTTTACTTCAACAGATACATCATGTTATTGCTTGAAACCCATTCCGAGGGGCATGACCCATTAATCATTACTCGCGCTAGGACGCGTTCTCAACCCAAGCCAGGCATACATAAACTTATAAATCAACTGATCCAACGGCCCTTAAGTGCATTAGGGAACTTTTTTATTGGCAAAAGAGAGCTCACCCTCAGAGTGGGTCATCCTTACCCTTTTGATGAGCACCAGAATTTATGCAGAATTCATCCGAATGTTAGAAAACTGCTAGGCATGGAAGAAACAGATCAGATCGTGATCTCCTATAATTCCAAACAAATCACCATCCCCATCTTAGACATCGATACGGAGCATATTGCCCAGTCAGTCAAGATTCATGCGGATAATGAGCAGCTTAAATTTATCGACGGCCACTTATTTATCGGGATCACCGCCTTATCGCGTAACGAGTTAGAAATCCCAAGCATCGGCACATCAGTTACCGTAAAAAGAAGTATGTACTCCTTATTCCTAAAGCACTTAAACAAACTGGTCTTACCTGTTATCGCTTTGTTGTTCACCATAGTACAGCTATATAAGGATTTGAACTGGAGCATCGCTCTGACCGTCATCATTTCTCTTGTGTTACTTCCGATTATCATCTACACAACACTATCTGAGGAACGCGCCAAAATTAATTAAATGGAGGGATTTCCGTGGAATTCACTTCACAATCCCAAGTAGAAGATATGATCTACAGCTCTTACCTAAGGGCCATTAACAACATTACAGAAACTTTGGATGAAGAAGTTAGAAAACCGGAGTTAACCAGAGCATTACTGGATGCAGTTGGAAGTCCGGATCGCAATCAAAACTACATACTGGTCACAGGCAGTAAAGGTAAGGGCTCCACCTCTAGATTTATTTCCTCTCTGTTAAGTCACTTGGGATATAAAGTGGGGTTATTCACCTCCCCTCACCTGGTAGATTTCAACGAAAGAATCCGGATCAATGGGCAGGCAATAGCCACAGAAGATTTTGTACGATTTGGTAATGTAATTCGCGGGGGCTTCTACGAGATCGAAGAGCAGCTTGCTGCTGACGAATATCAAGGTCCGGTTGGGGTTGCTTTGGCTATTGCGGCTTTGTACTTTAAGGAGAAGGGTACAGATATCAATGTGATTGAATGCGGTAGAGGAGGAAGGTTTGATGACACCAATGTCCTGAGCAATGACTGGGCTGTCATTACCCCGATTATGGAAGAGCATGTAGCCCATTTGGGACCTGATCTGAACAGCATTACACTGCACAAGCTGGGGATTGTCAAAAACAACACAACAAACGTCTATGTTAGCAAACAGAAATCCGACGTTCTTGCGATCATGAAGGACAACCTCTCCTCCAACCCTGTGCAATATTATGAAGAACAGTTTTTAGCTGAATCTATCACAACCACTTCTGTCGGAACTACTTTTGATGTCCGGACGAAGCCAGCCGTTTATCCAGCCTTGACCCTTCCGCTCTTGGGACAGTTTCAAGCGGTCAATGCTGCCAGCGCAGTCGCACTTTGTGAAGAGATTACAGGGGGACCCCTTGATCAGGAGATCGTACATCACTGTTTTGAACAATTACAATGGCCGGGGCGTTGTGAAGTTATCTATCATGACCCACTGACGATTATTGACGGAGCTATTCATAGAGATTCTGCAAGCTATCTGGCTGAACTTATTCAATTAGTGAATCCTGAGCGCAGCCGTACCGTCACATCCATCATCGGTGTCCCTAAGGATAAAGATTACACAGGGGTCATCGAAGTCATGAGTACAGTCTCGGATCAACTAATCGTAACCAAACCCGATATAAGCCATCTAATTTTCCCAACGGATGCCCTGCTTATCGCTAAAAGTTTTCTCAAAAAAAGTTTCGAATTCCCTTGTTTAGAGGATGCTCTTACGTATGTTAAAGAACAATCACCTTCGGAGATTATTGTAATCGTGGGTACGCAAACTCTAATCGGAAATGCCAAAAGATTATTCGGGCAATCGCTGCTGAATATCGGCTTATAACTGATTCATACGCTGAAGAATAACTTCCCTGTAAAGGTCTGAGAGGCCAGGTACTTCACTTGGATTTTGCTTACAATATTCATCTAACATCACCTTATGGTTGACCTCAATCACCATCAAGCCTTGATTTGTCTCTAAGATATCTACTGAGCAGAAATCAAGGCCCAGCGCTTTAGAGGTCCAGAAGGCAAGCTCCGCCAGCGCCTCTTGTTTGGCCTGATCTTTCACCTCAATCGTAACAGCTCCGTTAATCAAATTATGCTTCCACGAACGAACTCTTTTTTTGCCAAGGAATACACGCGCCTGATGATTAAAAGTTACAATTCTATACTCAATCTCCGCTTCATAATAAGGACCTATTGCCCCATTAAGCTGTAAAGAAAATAATAAATCCAGCTTTTCATGCAGATCGGCTATCTCATTGATTTTGTACACATGATTTCCCTGCGCCCCGTTATCCTGCTTCATAACTACCTCCCCATTGCACGCTTGGAAATAACGCTCAGCCAATGGATAAGGATTCAAATTGCTAAATTTGGAGTCTGGATGCGGCAAATAAATATGTTCTACGGCTGGGATATTCGCCTTATGCAAAACATCATAAGTTAGAGATTTACTCATGGCAATGATCGTAGAAGCACTGTTGTTTAGTCCGATCTCAGCGTCTACCATCACAAATGATTTCACTCCATCTGTCGCTCTATATACGAAATTCGGTGTAATTTCCTCAAAGCTAATCCCTGAGGCTGTAACAGAATGCTGGATCATTTTTAAGTAAGGTCTAGTCGTCATTCAGTTTCCTCATTTCTAACAAAATATGACCAAACCTAATCATAGCATGAGAAATATTAATAAAAAATAATAATATTACGTTATAATAGTTAACATAACAATCTCCCTAATCTTATTTCAGATCCCTTTTTCACAAAAATGACAGACTATATGTTACGTTTAATGACTGACAGCGCTTTTATAGTTAAAATAAGTGTTGATTATTTAGTGATCATCCTCTATGATAAGCTTATTAAAGCGAATCAAAAAGTTAAAGCGGTTAAACTTTAATCTCTAGGTACCTAGTATTATTGCTAATTAATAGTGTTAGTATGATCTAAAGTTAAAGCGCTTATACTTTTAAAACGAGAGGTTGGTGTGTCATGATCAATCGCGAGAACAGGCGGCAGACGTTCTACATGTATCTGTTCATTTCTCCTTGGATTATCGGCTTCCTAGTATTCGCCCTTTATCCTATCTTATCATCGCTTTACTTCAGCTTTACTGATTATGACATCATACACCCACCTAAATTTATCGGGCTCGCTAACTACACAGAGATGTTTCACAATGACCTGTTCTGGAAATCGGTGGTTGTCACGCTGAGATATACCTTCATCGGTGTACCTATCCAGCTTGCGCTCGGTCTTGGCTTTGCACTATTGCTTCACCAGACCATTCCTCTGCGCGGCTTTTTCAGAACAGCAATGTATTTTCCAAGCATGGTATCCGGCGTGGCCATGTCCCTGCTGTGGTACTGGATCTTCAACCCGCAGATCGGGCTCTTCAATTACATCCTTTCCTGGTTCGGCATTCATGGACCGGCTTGGCTGATGAACCCAGACACTGCACTATATGCCTTGATCATCATGACTTTCTGGACAGCAGGCTCAGGAATGATTTTATTCCTCGCAGGTCTGCAAGGCGTACCGGCTAGCTTGATCGAAGCCGCTAACCTTGACGGTGCCGGGCGCTTCAGAATCTTCCTGAACATTACCTTACCGATGATCTCTCCCGTGCTGCTCTTCCAACTGATTATGGGACTGATTGATTCCTTCCAAGTCTTTACCCAAGCTTTTGTCATGACTCAAGGGGGGCCGAATTACTCTACCTGGTTCTATGTCTATAATCTCTACACCAGCGCTTTCAAAGAATATCGTGCCGGTTATTCCTCAGCCTTGGCATGGGTGCTCCTTATCGTAGTTATGCTCTGCACCGCACTAATTATGAAATTGTCTAACCGTTATGTTCACTATGAAGGAGGCGGACGCAAATGAGTACAGTCAGAGCGCTAAGCCCCCGGACTAAAGGAACCAAACGCCGCCGGAAAGCGGAGCCTGTTAAGATTTTCAGCTTTATTACTCTAGTAGTTACAACATTTCTGATGCTGCTTCCTTTGTTCTTCATGGTCTCCACTTCACTTAAGTCCAAACGCGAGATGCTGAAGTTCCCACCCACCTTTCTTCCGGAGAGCTGGCAGTGGAGCAATTACACAGAAATATTTGATACCCTGCAGTTCGGTACACTTTATAAAAACAGTCTGATTATCGCCGGCTTTAGTGTTGTGGGAACCTTGATTTCTTCGGCGCTGGTTGCCTATGGATTCGCCAGATTCAGAGGTACAGGTAATCAGGTGTGGTTCATCCTGCTGCTGAGCACCATGATGTTACCCTATCCGGCCATTATGATTCCGCAATTTGTACTCTTTTCGCAAATGAACTGGATAGATACCTTTTTACCCCTGATCGTGCCTGCTTTCTTCGGCTCAGCCTATAATATTTTTCTGCTGCGCCAATTCTTCTCCACATTGCCTGAAGAGCTGTTTGATGCCGGACGCATTGATGGCTGTGGTGAAATACGGATGTGGGCTACCATAGCAATCCCACTCTCCAAACCTGCACTTGCAACCGTAGCTATCTTTGCTTTTATCTACAACTGGAATGATCTGCTTACGCCAGTGCTTTACTTAAGCTCATCAGATAAGTTCACGCTACCCGTCGGGATGGCTTCTCTTACCTCATCGAGGTTCCGCATTCCACCTTGGCATCTGCTAATGGTTGCTTCGGTTCTAGCTATGGTCCCAATCGTTACGCTGTTTGCTGTAGCCCAGAAACAGTTCGTCGAAGGGATTGTACTTACAGGGATTAAGTAATAATCCGCCATCCGGCGGCCAAATATACTTGAAATCATGGAGGGTTTAGCTAATGAACAAGAACAGGAAAAGTATTGCGCTTTTACTTGCAGCAACCATGCTCGTTGTTCTAGCCTTATCAGGCTGTAGCGGCGGCAAATCGGCGGGTAACGCCCTATCTGAAGGAAACGGTGGCTCTACTAATTCTGGAGGCAAAGCAGAAACGGTAACGATTACCCATTACACAATAGATTCAGAAGACCGCACATTTGTCGAAAAATTAATCCCTGATTTCGAGAAGCAGCATCCGAATATTAAAGTGAAAGTGGAAAAAGCGCCATATGAGCAGTTCGACAGCAAGCTGCAAACGCTAATTGCCGGCGGCAAATCGCCCGACGTGACAAGTCACTGGGGGTATGGAGGTTTCGCAGAATACTACAATAAGGGTATGTTGTTCGATATGACCGACCTTATGAAAGAGGATGGTTTCAAGGCAGAGGATTATAGTATCCCAGAGAATCTAATGGGTATCTACAAGGTTAAAGATCACACTTACGGCATCCCGGTCAATATGTATGTCACCTTAATGCTCTATAACAAAGACATGTTTGATGCTGCCAAACTGACTTATCCAACAAGCGATTATGAAGATAAGAGCTGGACGTTTGAAAAAATGGTCGACGAAGCTAAACAAATGACGCTTGTATCCGATGATATCGCCAAAACTCAATATGGCGTAGACTTCACTTGGTCCGAACGCGATATGCGGCCGTTATATTTTGGAGCGGAGCCTTACTCAGAAGATACATGGACTAATGGCGGCGTGCCTTCCGAGACTTATTTTGACTCCCCTGAAGTGATCGCTGCCTACAACAAGCTTTTTGATCTTGTCTTTAAGGATAAAGTCTCTCCTTCTTCCGAATGGAGCAAAAGTGTAGCTGGACAGAACGGCGATCCCTTTGTTGCTGGTAAAATCGGCATGTCTATCGGAGGCTCATGGAACCTTGCAGGTGCAAATGACTTCCCCTTCAAAATTGGCGTAGCCGCTGTACCATGGGGAGGAAACGAAAAGGTACGCAGCACCCTTTATGTCGATCCGCTGCTGATCTTGAAGGACTCCAAACATCCGAAGGAAGCTTTTGAATGGATCAAATACCTGATCACAAGCGAAGTGCAAGAGAAATCCATTGAGCTTAGTGGCGGTAACCCACCAGTCAACACCGAAGCTGCAGAAGCTTACTATAAACATTTTGAAGGTATCGATCCACAGGATATCAAAAATGTCTACGAGGGTGCTGTTAACTACGGCTTCGAATCCTATAACCACTTAATCACCAACTACTCGCAAATTAATGACATGTTCATTAATGAATTGCAGCCAGTAGAAACTGGACATAAGACGGTTGAAGAGGTGATGGCGACGATTCAGAAGAAGGTTACAGAGATCATTCAGCGATAACTGTTTGGCAGGTATACCGCCCCCTTTAGGGACGGTATACCTGCGTGAAATCATACGTTTAGCGGACAGTCTGCCAACCCTGTATACTTAAAGTAGAAAACAGGATCGGAAAATCTGCCGTGAGGAGAATTAAAGATGAAAGTTAGTATTTTTGATGTAGCCAAAAAATCCGGATTATCCGTTGTAACCGTATCCCGGGTGTTAAATGGGGCCGAATCGGTACGCGAGAATAATCGCCAAAAGGTGCTGGAGGCAATTAAAGAGCTGGATTACCGCCCTAATGCTGCGGCACGCAGTCTGGCAAGCGGTAAGACGGGAATTATCGGCATTATTGTCACTACCCTGCAAGATTCCTTTTTTGACGCAGTGGTCAAAGAGCTGAATGAAATATTAGCGATGCATGGTTATTTTTTAGCCATATCCATCTCAACAGGCATCGAATCGGATGATAGCCATTATTTAATTCAGGAGGATCGTGTAGACGGTTTAATTCTGCTCTCTCCGATGGAAGAGGACAATTATATTGTGGAGTTAAAACGGCGGGGTATTCCTTATGTGCTGATAGATAATCAGAAGCCCGAAAATGATACCTACTCCATCACGATCGACAACTTCAAGGGGGGATACGCAGCTACGCGTCATCTGCTGGAGCTGGGACACACTTCAATCGCTCATCTCTGCGGTCAGGAAATGTTCCGGAGTACGCGGGAGCGGCGCAGTGGATTTCTACAGGCGCTTCAGGAACAAGGACTGGCCCCCTTTGAGATCGTGCCTGGTGATTTCGATATTGGGATGGGATACGATACCTGCAAACGTTGGCTGAAGGAAGGAAAGCTGCCCACCGCCGTATTTGCCGGGGATGACAATATCGCGCTTGGAGTCATCAATGCCCTGATGGAAGCGGGCATTCAGGTACCCGAAGAGGTGGCAGTGGTCGGCTATGACGATCATTATATTGCTTCACAGCTTCATCCACATCTGACAACAATACGTCAGCCTGCAGACAAAATCGGGCTGGCAGCCGCGGATATGCTGCTCAAACGCATCTCCGGAAAGATGAAACGTGGAGCCGGGATGCGGATTGATCCTGAACTTATCGTACGTGAATCTACCGAAGCTGAGTAGATTAAATTTATACACTAGGAGTGACGACCATTGACTTACTACTTGGGGATCGATGGGGGAGGCACGAAAACCTATGCTCTGCTAAGCGATGAACATGGCAATGTTCTTGGCAAAGGCAAGAGTGGTAACGGCAACCACCAGACAGGCGCCCTTGAGGCCGCCAACAGTATTCAAGAGGCCACATTCGGGGCGCTGGCTGAAGCCGGACTCCGGTTGGAAGACATCCAGCATACCTATCTCGGACTTGCCGGTGCTGATCGCGAGGCCGACTATGCTATTCTCCATCCGATGATACGCCAGATAGGATTCACCAAATACACCATTAACTGTGACACTATGATCGGTCTACGCGCCGGAACGAATCGCCCATATGGTGTCGCGCTCATCTGCGGCACCGGCACCAATTCAGCAGGCAGAAACCTGCAGGGAGAGCATTATCAATGCGGCGGCTTTGACTATATGTACGGTGATTTTGGCGGGGGTGGCGCACTCAATATTGAGGTGTTTCGTTCCGTTATCCGAGCTTGGGACGGCCGGGAACAGCCCACCCTATTAACAGGCTTACTGCTAAAAATGTTAGGTTATGAGGAAGTTGGGCATATGTTTCACGATTTCCTTGATCATTGGAAAAAAGTCCCCGTAAATGTTGCTCGCCTGCTCTTTGAAGCAGCAGCTGAAGGAGATGCCGTAGCGCTGGAGATTTTACATCGGCAAGGGGTTGAACTAGGTAAGTCTGCGGCAGCTATCATTCACAAGCTAGGCATGGAGCAGGAGGCCTTCGATGTGGTGCTGGCAGGAAGTCTGCTAACCCGAGGGGATCGCGGTTGGATTCGCCAGCCTATCGAGAAAGCTGTACACGCTGCAGCCCCTCAGGCAACCGTGGTTACCCTTGCCACAGAGCCTGTAGTCGGTGCAGTATGGTCAGCTATGGATCAAGATGGGTTGACCATTAGTAGTGAAGTATATGAGAAAATGCGGAAATTTCAGGATTATGAATCGATCAAACAAACTACAAGACAGGAGTGATTAATCTTGGCAGCTAACCAAGGATTAAAGATTGCAGTTATCGGTGGAGGTTCTTCGTATACCCCAGAATTAGTAGAGGGATTCATTCTTCACTATAAACAACTTCCCGTGCGCGAATTATGGCTTGTAGATATTGAGCCTGGTCTTCGCAAGCTGAATATTGTAGGTAACTTGGCAAAACGTATGGTGGAGAAATCCGGCCTTCCGATTGAGGTTCATCTGACAACAGACCGCCGTAAAGCGATCGAAGGCGCCGACTTCGTCAGCACTCAGATGCGTGTCGGCATGCTTGATGCCCGTGCTCGTGATGAGTCGATTCCGCTCAAATATGGCGTTATTGGCCAAGAAACAACAGGTCCTGGGGGAATGATGAAAGCACTGCGCACCATCCCTGTTATTCTGGATGTATGCCGTGATATCGAGGAACTGGCTCCCAACGCATGGCTGCTCAATTTCACTAACCCTGCTGGGATGGTCACCGAAGCCGTTCTGAAATATTCTAAGGTAAAAAGTATTGGCCTGTGCAACGCACCTATCGGCCTGATCAAGCAAGTCTCTGCCAAATATAATGTAGCAGCAGACCGTGTATATGCCGAATTTGTGGGCCTCAACCACTTGCACTGGATTACTCGTATCGATGTTGAAGGTGAAGACAAGCTGGACGACATGCTTGCAGATACAACCAGCTACAGCGCTAAGAACGTACCAGCAAGAGAATGGAACCCGGAATTCCTGCAATCCCTTCATGCACTGCCCTCATACTATTTAAAATATTTCTATATGACCGATGCCATGCTCGAAGAGCAGATAGAATCCCATAAACAAGGCATTAACCGTGCTGAAGTCGTTAAACGTGTAGAAGAAGAGCTCTTCGAGCTTTATGGCAATCTAGAGCTAAGCGAGAAGCCGAAGCAGCTGGAACAGCGCGGCGGTGCTTTTTACTCAGAAGCAGCTGTTAATCTCATGAGATCGCTCCATAACGGATCAAACGACATTCAGACCCTAAATGTCGCAAACCATGGCATATTGGACTTCCTGCCAGATGACGCCAGCATTGAAGTGAACTGCGTGGTCACTAAAAACGGCCCGCTACCACTGCCACTGACCAAAATTCCAACCATGGCTAAAGGACTCATTCATGCTGTCAAAACCTATGAACAGCTGGCGATTGACGCCGCTGTAACCGGAGACCGCGCCCTTGCCCTTCAGGCGCTCGCACATCACCCGCTTGTTCCGTCCGTGGACGTAGCGATTCGGATGCTGGACGAAATGCTGGAAGCTAATAAAGAGTTCCTGCCGAACTTTTTTGCGAATTAATTCATACCTCCTATCGAGAAATAACTAAAAGAGACCGAACCCGGTCTCTTTTTTTGCGCTTGTTGCTGATACTCGCTACCGAAGCAAAAATGAATAAAGCATCTTGGTAATTTGCACTTAGCGAATTCGCTATCGGACACAGCTGACCTTAAAAGCGGCTTTTTCACATTTTTAGAGTGCTAGCGGACCCCATAGCCGTTATTAGCATGAAAACCACCCAATGTAACCCCTTTCTAATTGTATAGCGGCGCTGGTGTCCGAAAACCTGCTCCAAAGGCTAAAAACTAGCAAATAACGTTATCTGGGTCCGCATGACTCGGCCGAAGATTGCACAGAAAATGTGTTCGGATATTTATAGAAGAACCAGAGATTACTGCGAGTTGTACCGATAATGAGATCTGCTGTCCATCAGTTCACTGCTGCCAGATTTGCCAACGACCCACAACGCCAAAAAACGATCCCTGTTACTGGAGGAACGCTTTTTTATTTCTACTCCAATGGACTCCCAGCATTTCCACCATTATCATCCACTCATTTATTACTGCGCTCTCAGCGTATTTCTTGCATTACCTGTTCAATGCCAGAGCGAATATCCGGCTCTTTTACACTGGATACATTGAGCTTTAGAATCTTCTCTTTATTAAAAGAGGGCAGATACCCGCTGTCCGCCATTTCGATGCGAATGAACTTTTTTTGCAGACGTTTGATCATCTGTTCTGTCTTTATGCTGTCACTAAGCTTCAGATACGTATGCACACCAAGCTGGCCGGTTGGATGGTAGGAATAATGCTGTGCTGTCGCTGTATCTAACTCTCTCATAATCGATTCATGGAGCAGCGTGGATCTTTTTTCGTAGCAGGAACGCATCTTTTTTCGGTGGCGCTCGAACATTCCGCTTTTCAGATACAACTCCAGGGCAGCCTGAGACAGCATAGAGCTATCTATATCCATCAGTCTTTTGAATCGGTTAAAAGAGTCACACAGGACCGCTGGCAGGACCGCGACACCGACACGTAGACCCGGAAATATAATTTTGGAAAAGCTTTTTAAATAGATCACATGGGAAGCATCGTCATAAGCGTAGATCGGATCCTCTTTTGCATCCTGCTCCAAGTCCGCCATGTAGTCATCTTCAACGATGTATACATCGTATTTAGCTGCTAGCTGAGCAATCGCCTTCTTCTGGGTACGGGTATAGGAGACGCCAAGCGGATTATGAAATCGCGGGACGGTATAAAAGAACTTGAACTGGCCTGTCTTAAATAACCGCTCTAATTCATTCAAGTCCACCCCAGCATCCGAACGCTTTATCCCCTCTGTCTCAATGCCATACGTCTTCAGATATTCCATAAACAACGGGTAACTCGGCTGCTCAATCAGCACTCGCTGCCTGCCATTCGGAAAAGGAATTCGGGTCAATACGCCAAGCGCCTGCTGCACACCTGAGGTAATAAAAATCTGATCCGGATTGGCAAATACCTGATAAGAAGCCAGATGCCGCTGCATTTCACGAATAAGAGAAGGAAGCCCCTGCGGCGTTCCATAGATGAACAAGTCATTGCGGTACATATCAATCGCTTTATTAATACAATGTTGGAAATCCAGATACGGAAAAATATCCGGGTCGGGTGCAGACACCGTAAAATCGATCCAATGTGTACCTTCGTCTTTTCGCTGTCCGCTTCGTTTCATGACATAATAACCACTTTTTGAGGCGGCATAGATTAAATGTTTGTCCTGAAGATCCTGTAAAGCGCGAATTACTGTACTTTTACTACATCCATAACCTAAGGACAACTCCCGGATAGACGGTAATTTATCTCCCTCACGATACGTATCCTCGGCAATTTGCGCTTCCAGCTCGTTGATTAACTCCGAATACTTATACATCCCTTTCACCTTCCTCCAAGCTTATTCTGTACCGGTACAGATGAATAATAATTACATTGTAGCACAGCTACTCTAGCCTTAGAATAAAGAGCAGAACAGGACCGGTACCTAAATGCGCGCAACACTTTGGAGGTCTTTACTAATGAATACATCTTCTACTCAAAAAGCGATAGCAGCAGCTGTCATGAATGCTATTATCGTCGGGTTTTCCTTTATATTTGTAAAAATGGCCCTAACCGTCTCGGATCCTTTTGATACGCTAGCTCATCGCTTCACGTTATCTTTCCTTGCCGCTTCTTTATTTACTTTTCCAGGGTGGGGGCGGGTGAAGTTTGGAATATCCAAGGCCGCAGTGATAATCCCACTGGCTTTAATGTATCCAGCGTTATATTTCACCCTTCAGGCGTATGGACTTTTGTATACAACTTCCGCTGTAGCGGGTATTATTCAGGCGACAATGCCCATCTTCACCATCCTTTTGGCGGCGATGTTCTTGAAGGAAACCACGAGCAGCTTCCAAAAGATCTCTACATTAATCTCAGTTGCAGGCATTATTCTTATCTTTGCCATTCCAGGTTTGAGTATCTCTTCTTCTAGTCTTTGGGGCGTCTTACTTATCCTAATCTCAGCTTTATCCCTTGCCGGTTATAATGTTGCAGCTCGAAAGCTGACACGTACCTGGAGTCCCAAAGAACTTACCTATATGATTACTTTGTTCGGATTTATATTTTTTAATGGACTGTCGATCATTAAGCATGGTTCGGCAGGAACCTTGAGTCAGTATTTCACACCTTTTCAAGAGCCAAAATTTATATTCTCCATGCTCTATCTCGGCGTACTCTCTTCCCTCGTAACCTCCTTCCTCTCCAACTATGCTTTATCACGGATGGAAGCTTCACGCGTGAGCATTTTCGGCAGTCTTTCAACAGTTGTCTCTATTCTCGGTGGTGTACTTCTGCTGAATGAGCAACTGGAATGGTACCATTGGACCGGTACAGTGATGATCATCGCCGGGGTGATCGGTGTGAACTGGCGGAAGCAAGTAAGGGCCACAGGCAAAGCGTGAAGATTGATATGCATACAAAAAAGACACCCCGCGAGGTGTCTTTTATCTTTACCCTTTTCAGTATCTCTATTCTGTAGCAAGCCTCGCTAATCGCTGTTATTTGGCTGTTTCAAGCTCCTTGATTTTCTCTTTATATTGATCCAGCAGATTAGCTAAAGCTTCCTTGATCACAGTCGCATCTTTGGATTTAGCGGCACTATTCAGATCATCTTGGGCTTTGAAAAAAGCTTTATCCGCGTCGCTAAGATCTGGAATGGAAATAGCAATTGAAGTCGCGTCTACAGCTTTAATTGAAGTAGTGATATTGCTATCTACCTGCATATCATCGACTACAGGTATTACTTCAAGGTTACGACCAGCTTCAATATATCCTGCAGGTAGAGCTTCGGTGGATAGTATTTCTTTAGATAATTGAACTCCCTCCACCAGTTCCGCAGGCACAAGCTCGGCAAGTGCGGTTATACTAAATCCAGCAACCTTATAATACTGATCCAAGGTGTTCTTCCAATCTTCTTGGGTATTAGGTGCGTAGGTCTTAGCCAACTCTAGGGGATTTACCCAATCAATAGTGGTTACTTTAGTGGCAATTGTTCCTTTAGAGGCAGCAGTAACCACGGCTGCAGCCGTTGTTTTCGTGTTTCCGTCTTGCGCTCCACTTGCTGCGTTCGTTGCAGACGGTGCAGCAACGGCGGACACTAGCAGGGCGGACAGCGCTAACTTTTTAAATAACATCTGTTGATTCATAAATACAACACTCCTCGTCGATTCGAATGATCTTACAAGACCAAGCTTACAAAATGGGTGTGGCAGAACATTGGTTAATTTGTGGAAAAACGATGGCAGCCGCCCCTACCCACCTCTGGATTGATATACTTGTAGGAGAATAATCTGGAGGTAACCCTAAATGAATAATCCATACCTCATTGCCGTAGTCGACGATGATGAACATATACGCAATCTTGTTGAAGCTTATTTACAAAAAGAAAACTACCACACCATCGGCCTTGGCAGCGCTGAGGAAGCATGGACCTTGTGGCAGACTAGCCCCCCGGATATGTGGGTACTCGACGTTATGCTCCCCGGTATGGATGGTTATGAGTTCTGTAAAAGGATTCGTAACGAAGCCGAAGTACCGATCATTATGATCTCCGCAAGAGATAATGAAGTGGATAAAATATTAGGATTGGAGCTTGGCAGTGACGATTATCTAGTCAAGCCGTTCAGCCCTCGTGAATTAGTCGCCCGGATCAAACGGCAGCTTCAACGCTGGTACAAAATGAGTAATCAGGCCGAAAAGTTGAACAGTCAGACCACTTCCACCCGTCTTGAAATCGACCAGCTTCTACTATTGCCGGAAGAAAGACGTGTATTCTGGTGTGGTGAAGAGGTGGACTTGACCAGCAAGGAATTCACCATGCTAAAAGTATTCGCCGATGCCCCTAACCGGGCATTTACAAGAGATGAGCTGCTGAGCTATGTGTGGGGGGACGACTATTTTGGAAGTGATCGCGCCGTGGATCATCTAATTAAACGGATGCGCAAAAAACTGGAGTATTTGCCCATTGAGGCAGTATGGGGACACGGATACCGCATGAGAACAGATGGGGGTGAGCATACGAATGAAACTAGCACATCAGATTAATTTAGCCTTTAGTATTGCATTGGTATTGCTACTATCTATTACTGCAGTCGTGATCCATTTTGTACTACTCAACCATTTTGTCGGAACACAAAAAGAGGATTTAAGAACCATTGGTGCGGCGATGTCAGTTACATTGACTGAAGAAAGTAAATACATCGGGGAGATTGGCACTCAGCTGGAAGCTCTGCCGGTGACCTTACCTTCTCTAAGCACTGCAGGCGTCGAAGCCATTCTTAGCGATGAGAC
Source organism: Paenibacillus sp. FSL E2-0190 (assembly GCF_037992965.1). Classification (NCBI taxonomy): domain Bacteria; kingdom Bacillati; phylum Bacillota; class Bacilli; order Caryophanales; family Paenibacillaceae; genus Paenibacillus; species Paenibacillus sp. FSL E2-0190. The sequence continues at coordinate 257,840 of NZ_CP150306.1, read as the reverse complement.
AGGAAAAGTCTTGTCCACATCATCAGAGATGAGTTCAATTGCAATAAACTATGATGCCAAGAGTGTCACAGGCCAAGCCACTGAGCTCCAGAACATTTGGAATGGAACAGATACACGGTATATTACTGAAGTGAAGGCTACACCTATAGGCACGCTAACTCTACTAACCCCTATGAGCGCAGTCACTGCTATTGAACAAGCTTTGCTCAAAAGACTGCTGATCGTTTTCAGCGCAGCGGGAGCATTTATGTTCCTATTTGGCCTTTTTATCACCAAGAAGCTGATTCAACCTCTAATGAGGCTGCAACAAGAACTCCGCAAAGTCAAAGAACGGCACTTCTCAGATGTTAAATTAATTAAAGCTGGTGGAGAGCTTGGATCTGTCGCTCAATCGGTATATGACATGGCAGATGAATTAAATCGTTTCAACCATGTGCAGAAACAATTTTTCCAGAATGCGTCTCATGAATTAAAAACTCCCTTAATGTCCATTTCCGGCTACGCTGAAGGGATTAAGGATGGTATTTTTGAGGGTGAGAATGTAGTAAAAGGGCTAGACATTATCATGAGCGAAAGCAGCCGCTTGAAGAAGCTCGTGTCCGAAATGACTTTACTTGCGAAGCTGGACAGCGAGGAAGATATATTCAAGCCTACGGTTATTTGTTTAAAAGATCTACTGACAGAAACCATCGAACGAATGAACCCTCTATTAATGAAAAAAGAATTAACCCTCCATATCTCCCACGATCATCAAGATTCTCTTACGATCCGTGCGGATAGGGATAAGCTGCTACAGGCGCTTCTTAATGTAGTTTCCAATGCAGCACGTTATGCTAATCAACATATCTATATCCATGTTTCGGTCAAGGAGGGCCGGGCTCTGTTATCCGTAAGTGACGATGGCCCTGGAATTTCGGACGATCTGCTTCCCTATCTCTTCCATCGTTTTGTAAAAGGAAAAGACGGAGAATCCGGACTTGGACTGGCTATTTCCCGCGCAATCATCGAGCGTTGTGGAGGTCAGATCAGCGCAGGCAACCGAAGAAATGGCGGTGCGGTAATCTCGATGGGGTTTCCTTTATAAATATCCATAAGAGGCTGTCTCAAAAGTAGTGAATTCTACTTGGGGGCAGCTTCTTTTTTATGGAATAGAAAAGTAATGGATTTTACTGTGCCATATGACTATATACCACGCGTAGTGTTCTCTGATATTGGGTTGGACGGTGGGCGGTTGGGCGGTGGGCGGTAGGTGTAGGCAGTGGGCGGTGGGCGACTTGCTAGGTGTGATTTTCATACGGCTTGCGGTAGGGTTTAAACTAATTAGGGAAAAACTCCCTGAAAATAACCGATATTCACTCTAAATGCACGAAATCAGGGAATTCCTCCCTAATAATTAGGGGGATTTCTTAATTAGTTACTAAATCGGCCGAAAATCAGGTAAGTTTTCCCTAATTACTCTAAAAATACTTCACTTATTGCATCACTTGCAGCATCACTTGGTGCGTCACATGAATCATCAATGCTCATCACTTGGTGCGCCGCTTAATTCAATCGCTCAACAAGTACATAAGAGCTGGAATAGGCCTCATCAGATGCTGTATTATTCATCATCACCCTCTATATTTATCTTGGTAAATGATGCCGTTTCTACTTCATGGTAAATATAGCTACTATTTTGGGTAATATATAGTCGAAGTAACAATTACACCTTACCTCTGATAAGAGTTAGATACTACATTTTTTCACAAAAAGGAGATACCAACATGAGCAGACTTACAGGAAAAGTAGCTATTATTACTGGTGGAGCAGGCGGTATTGGTAAAGGGATGGCCTTGGCTTTTGTAAAAGAAGGCGCTAAGGTAGCTATTATTGACCTCAATGAAGAAACCGGCAAAGAAACAATTAAAGAATTACAAGAATATCAACCTGAATCTATCTTTATTCAAGCGAACCTCAAGGAACACGATAAAATAGCTCACCTTGTTAAACAAGTAGCTGATAAATTCGGAAAAATAGATATTTTAGTAAACAATGCCCACGCATCCAGAATGAAATCTATCGAAGAAACTACACAGGCTGATTTCGATTTATCTTTTGATACAGGCTTCTATCCAACCTTCTATTTTATGCAAGCAGCACTACCGTATTTAAAAGAAACACAAGGTAAAATTATTAATTTTGCATCGGGCGCTGGCCTCAACGGGGATACCAATCAAGGAACATATGCTGCTGCAAAAGAAGCCATCCGTGGAATTACCCGGGTAGCCGCTAATGAATTTGGTCCATTTGGTATCAACGTAAACATCATTGCTCCAATTGCTAATTCCCCTGGCATGATTGAATGGGCAGAAGCAAACCCTGAGTATTACCAAAACATGATTTCAAAAATACCTTTGAGAAGATTGGGTGAACTGGAAAGTGATATTGGTCGTGTTGCGGTATTCCTAGCGAGTGAAGATTCCGATTATATTACGGGCCAGACTATCATGGTAGATGGCGGGTCTATTAAGCTTCGTTAATTTCAAGCAGATACTCGACTTAAAATGAATAAATTTGATGCTAAATAAATAAGCCGGAAGTGAACATCGTAAAATGTTCGCTTCCGGCTTTACTACTTTCTATTTAATCGTGATTTCGTCCACATATACGGTAGCACTACCTACTGGATCAGTTGCTGTGGTCATGACTTGAACGCCAATCGCTTGGGTCAAATTACGATCCGCTACCTTGCTGATATCCAGTGTTATTGTAGTAAATCCATTGGCATCTACTGGTGTAGCCCTAGAAGCAGTCCATGTTCCCCAGCTTGAGCCACTTTGGGTAAACAGCTGAGCCATTACACCGCTAACATCGCTTGCATCAATAGGTACAACCTTGATTTTAAGCGTAATTGTTGATGCATTCGCTAAGTTGGTAACCACCATACGACGCAGCTGGAATTGCCCTCCATTCAATGTTAAGTCCGCTTGCATCGAATGAGTTCCCTCAGCATACACAGCATTGCTCACCGATAGATTCTGAGCCAGCGCTGTATTATATTTATTATTTTCATCCACATTGATGCTGAAGCCTTGCAGTGTATTGTCCTCGAAGCCATAGACGACAGCTTCAGGTGCGGTACCATTCTTCAGGGTCCGAACATCATCCAGATACAGCGTAGAAGCTCCCGTACCACTGAATCCCTCGAGCTTGATACCTATGGCTTTTACACTATTAAGATCTGCAATACCTGCCAAGTTGAGCGAAACCGTAGTAAATCCGCTCGAATCTACTTTCACAGCTCCACTGTCAGCCCAAGACCAGGTTGATCCCGTCTTAATATACAAACGTGCATCCGCTGTTCCGTTCGACAGTTTAATTTGTGCGCTTAATTTATCAACCGCGCTCAGATCCAGACTGCCATTTTTGCTGAGCTCAAAAGCTCCATCTGAATCAAGTGAGAACAAGGTGCTTAACGAATGAGTTCCCTCAGCAGCCTCATCAGTCGAGATTACCGCCGCGCTTGCACTCGCATTATTTTGCTCTACTGTCCAGTCCTGAGTATCTTTTTCGAAACCATACAACAGCTTCGCCTGTTCTGGCGTGCTGCCAGGGCCTTCGCCCCCATTAGGAACGCCACCCGTTCCATCATTAAACGCTGCAATATCGTCGAAGTACAGCGTACCAGACGTACTTGCTACTATGTCCTTTTTATTTACGTAGATAGACACTGCCCGAATGTCCTTAAGGTTCTCTTTAGTGATTACTTTACCGGCATTTCCTGTATCCCATGGCGCTGGAGCGAACTGGCTGAATGGAATTTCCACCAAGCCAGGTGTCGTACCTGCCAGTGAAGGATAAGCTTCAAAAGAAATGCCGCTTGCATTGACCTGAATAACAAGCTTGTGGTCGCTGCCATCAGGTGCAATCCAGAGCTTCAATTTGTTGGCGTCCGACCAGTCGGCATTATTCATGTTTTTGGTACGACCTGTATAACCCTGGCCATCCACATTATAATCGAATCTCAGGCCATACTTGCCATCATTTTTATGGTCCGCATCAAGTGAGATCGTATTTAGATCACCCGCAGGACTTAATGCCGCACGAAGTAATTCATCATTCCCTTTGTAATTCTCAAAAGTATCTACAATCAATGGGTCCCCATTGCCCTCTACGTCACTTACAAAGATTTGGATCGTTTGTGAAAGTACAGAACCATCCTTTGCATAGGACTTAACAGTAAGCATCACGCCAGTTTCGTCGAAGGCTACACCTGGTGTCCAATCTGCCAAGTAATAGAAACCTTCTGCGTCAGCTGCCATGCTGTACTCTGTTGTGTCATCCCCAATCAGGTAGGTTACTTTATCCACATCCTGATTCAACACACGAACACGAAGGGTCGATGCTTTTGTCGTGGGCACTGTTTGGTTTGCCGTTGGTGAGGCAATGTGTAAAAAAGGTTGCTCGGTTTCTGTAGTTACCTGTTTCGAATACGCATCCGCAATAGCCACTTCATGGCTGAAGCTTGTATACGGATCATTATAATAGTCTACAAAATCAGGGAGCAGTTCATGATCCCCTAGCCCGTTTGGAGCATTTCTATAAGGGACAAAGATAGAATCTGTATTGAAATTCGCCCAAGTCTGCATGTACGCCATCCGTTTAGCATCCGGATCAGACTGCAGTGCAGCGATTAGCTTGGTAAAGAATTTCAGGTCCTTCGTTCCAGTTGGCTTCACACCCGAATAACCGAACTCAGTAAATGCTGCGATTTTCCCCTTATCATCCGCCAGCTTCGAGATCAGCTTAGCATCCTTCACGACTGAATCAAACCAACCCTCAGTGGTTCCGTCATAATAATTATCGAAGCCAAGGATATCGACATAGTCATCTCCCGGATACGTCTCAAGGAATGTCGCATCTGTGCCGTTAAATGGACTTCCCGGTGAGAACGCATATAAGAAGTTATGCACATCTTTTTTGTCCCTTAAGTATTCAACGGTATAACGATAAATTTCAGCATACTGCTCCTTCGTACGGTAAGGCGCACCCCACCAGAACCAGCCACCATTTTGCTCGTGGAATGGACGGAAAATGACTGGAATAGCTTTACCATCATCATCTTTTAAGTTATTTGCAAAGTCCGCAATCATATCCAGGAATGCATTAAATTCCGCATGTTTGTCACCGCCGGGTAATATATGCGTAAGCACATTCCCTTTGGTGTCATAAAAGTCCTTTCCTGTGACGAAGTTCGGCATATGCGAGCTTAATGTAAGCACGCCGCCTTTTTCATAAGCAGATTTCATCACGCCGATTAATTTATCACGATTCTCCAGCTGGGTTGCGCCTAGATCGCCTGGTTTCTCAAAACCTTCAAGACTAAGCGTATCCCAGCCGAACAGCCCCGGAAGGTCGCCTACTGCATTCTCGACCTCAGACTGCGTTCCGTCCTTTTCAGTAATAGAAAGTCCTTCTGTAGTAGCATGCTGATGTCCAAACAAGATCTCACTGCCGCGGATATCCTGTAAATAGGCGAATAGCGATTTAGTCTCACTACTTGCACCAACATCCGCTAAATTCTCGATACGTCCCACAGGACCCGTCGGGTCTGTCGGTGTCGGTGTTGCTGTTGCTGTCGGTGTCGCTGTTGGTGTCGGTGTTTCCGTTGGTATTGGTGTCGCTGTAGGTGCCGCGGTTGGATTAGTCGGACCTACCGGCGTTGTTGATGAGCCTGATGCCGAGGTAGGCGCTGGGGTAGTCGTTGCTACAGGACCTTGATTGCCTTTGATAATGACAATTGTGCCAGGAGCAATGGGCTTACCGTTCAACGTTACTCCTGTTGCTTTAACGTCCGCTTTTGCAATGTCGCCCTGACCGGAAAGAGTGGTTCCAGTCGCTTTGACAGCTACGTTTAGATTAGCAATCGATGCGCCTTCACCTAGGATCAGCCCCACAGTGCTATTTAGAATTCCCGTGGTGATCATCGTCCCAGTTCCAAACTCCAGTCTTGCTAGACTATCTACCGTTAGCTGAGAAATTTGGGTTGTACCACTCGTGAGGACACGAACCTCACCCTCTTTACGATTTATATTTACTTTGCCTAATGAGCTATTCTTAATAAGAATGGAGTTTATCCCGCCACCTGCAATAAATGTGGTGCCCGTAACCTTAATACCCTCAAGGGTCACTTCGCCGTTACCGATCCCAGCAGTTAGATACAGGTTTCCGTTTATCGTTGCATTTTTTAACACAACACCATCCTGATTAACGACTACATTCCCAAAAACTATTCCTCCTTCAAAGCTTCCAGATTGCGAGTAATAACTCTTCACTATTTTATTAATTAACGTTATAACTTCGGCACGGGTGATCCTTCCAAGCGGCTTAAAGGTTCCATCCTCATACCCTGTAATCAAACCTGAGAGCGCATGAACTGCATCCTTAGCATAAGCCTGAATCTGAGCGGAATCACTAAATCCGCTCATCGATGAAGCGCTTTCAATGTCTTGAAGAGTAAATATCCGAGCCAACATCGTCACCGCATCCTGACGCGTTATATAATCAGTAGCTTGTGCTTTATTCTCTGAGTATCCTTCATAATACCCAGCATATCGTGCCAACGAAAGCTGATCTGCATACCAATCGGTCGCTTTTACATCGGAAAAAGATTGATCTGACTTCATATAGAAACCAAATACCTTATTCAAGATCGTAGCAAACTCAGCTCTTGTAATTCCTTCATTGGGATGAAAAGAACCATCCTGATACCCGTTTAATACGCCATTTTCTACCCACTTCGCAATATTTTGTTGTGCCCAGTGACCCTGTGTATCACCGAATCCCACAGTCGATGGCGCTGCTGCTGCAGAAATTACAGAGGGGAAAGGAGACATTATCATTGCACAGGCAAGTATACTCCCCAGCCACTTTTTCGCTTTTTTCATTCCTAATTCTCCTTCGAAAATGAATGGATTTGATAATAAGAATAGCCAACCAGCTGTTATGAACCCAATAACTATCTGTCCTTATAGAAGACAATTACAGACCTACTCGCTAACTATTCACCTCCACATACTCAGCTTCGTTATTAATAACAAACACTAACAAAATATTTTAATTTCGTTAGATATTTCGGTATATGCAAGATTATAGCGGTTACATTGGCATAAAACAATCTAAATATTCCCTTTTGTTATAATTATTTTATTGTTTACGTTAGTATTAATGTTAGTAATTCCGAAAATAAATAACAAAATTCAATTTAATATAACAAAAACAGACACCCCGCAGGAGTGCCTCCCAATAATCATATAGATGAGATCCGATTCATTTATCATGTTTTATTGGTGGCACGGAAACACAGTTGTACCTTCCCGCACCTCTTTCGTCAGATCGTCCATAGTGACAAGATTACGTGTAGTTCCGAGAACGATAATGACATAATACGATTGCCCACTTGAATCCTCGAGCACTACCTGATAACCCGACCCTCCAAATAAGGGTTTGCAAATCGTTGCAACTCTCAGCGACGCACTTTCCGTGTACTCTTTGCGCACATAATCCATTCCAAGGCTTCCTGCTGCCTGCTTGTTCTGACGCTCCGAATTCCCGTGAATTACTGCTATTATTACCGCTCCAATAATTATGATAATAAGGACTAGATAACCTAAATGTTTTTTTCTCATCTTTCCTCCTTATTACATAGAGTGATATTGGCACAGCAACGGGGCGATTAGCAATAATCTCGTTTCCGTAGGCACCCTATCCCGTGATTAAGTATGCCGAAGCCGATACCTATAAGCATAATTTTACCCCTACTCTACTTCAACAGCTTAACCTATATAAAAACAAAAGGCACCCCCAAGGGCGCCTTCATTATCACTACATATTAGTTGTGCTAGTTATTTATAAGACTCTGCCAGCGAGTTCGCCACCACTATCGCATTGTACACATCTTCCGGAGTAACCGGGAACGGCATATTGCCCATTGTGTCTCCTTCTGCACAAGCAGCTTCAGCAACTTGGCGCCATTCGGATTCGATAAATTCCGTGCACCCCAGATCGGCGAGGGTTAGCGGAAGATCTACATCCTTGATAAGCTTAATGACAGTTTCCAGCTCCTCATTTGAGGCATTTTCCAGTACTAGCTGGGCTAAAAGACCAAACGTAACCTTTTCACCATGCTGAGCTTTGTGTAGTGAAGGAACGGCTGTCATCCCATTATGAATAGCATGCGCGGCAGCCAGACCACCAGATTCAGCACCCACACCACTTAGATAAATTGTCGCTTCAATGGTCTCCTCCACCGCGCGTGTATAGAGCTTCTGATCAACCGCACGTTTTGCTTTTACCGCATTCTTAAGTAGAGCTTCATAACAAAGTCTTGATATACCTAGACCCGTTGTAGAAGGTTTCATAAGTACGAGATTGTCGCCATTAGAGGCATAACAAGCACGGGCTTCAAAATAAGTAGCCAGTGCGTCGCCAATTCCAGCTGCGAAAAAACGGGAAGGCGCTGAAGCTAAAATCGCTGTATCCGCCAAGACCACATCCGGATTACTTGGGAGGAATAAGTATTGATCAAATGAACCATCTTTATTATAAATGACAGCCAGCGCTGTACATGGTGCATCAGTAGATGCAATCGTCGGAAAAATAACTACAGGCAGCTTCTCATAATACGCAGTAGCTTTGGCAGTGTCCAGTGTTTTACCTCCCCCGATACCGACGATGATATTCGCCCCAGCTTTACGGGCAAGTTCCCGATTACGATTAATCTCTTCCTGAGTACATTCATAATTGAATTTTTCAAAAGTAGCCTTATTCCCCGCACCTTCGATGGAACTCCCCGCCTCTTTCTTAGCACGTTCCAAAATGAACTCATCACAGATCACATAGGCATGATCGCCAAACGCCTTAATATACTCATTCAGATCTGACAGTAAGTTATGGCCGGAGATAAATTTCTTTGGTGAAGTAACGGATCTAACGAAATGTGACATTGTGCAAGACTCCTTGTTGTGTGTTTTAGTAAGCATAAAGACGCAATTCCTACATATTATTACCCCGCTACCCAAGAAATACTCAAGCTGCATTCTCCAAAGGCACTCATCAGAGCATGCAAAAAAAGACACCCCTCAGGGCGTCCTTTGATTTTTTTATATCTATTATATAACACGATGCTGAACCCATTTCTTGCCCATAAATCGCCGCAGGAAAATCAAACCTCTGATCCCCCACTCACAATTCATCGCCAGCCAAACGCCGAGTATACCAAAGTTCAGAACAATACCTAAGATGTATCCGAGCACTACACGGAACAGCCACATCGTAAGCATCGAAACCATGGAGGTGAATTTGGAATCCCCTGCCGCTCTAAGCGCCGAAGGCGTAATAAAGCTTATAGACCATAACGGAATTTGCGCAATCGTATTGATGAGCACAATCAGGAAGATATCACCCACAATCTCAGCAGGAGGATGGAACATAGACACTAATGGATTGAAAAAAGGCATAATCAGCAACCCCATCACCACCAGGGAAAGAGAAGAGGCGACAAGGAATGATTTAATAAATTTTCGAGCATCCTTAACATTATTGCTTCCCATACATTGTCCCACCACTGTAATAATCGTCAAGGACAACGCATTCCCCGGGATTTGCATAATCCCTGCAAAGGAGGAGGCAATCGCATTAGTCGCAAGTGCATACGTACCCAGACTAACGATGAAGATCTGAGTCAGAATTTTACCACCATTAAAGAACATCTGCTCTGCCGCAAACGGCATCCCGATGAACATTATTTTTTTCAGCATAGACAGCTTAACCGCTACAAGATCGCGAATACGGATATGCAGATCGTTGTCCAATCGGAATAGATAATAAAGTGCGCAGAACGCCCCCAGGTATCTAGCTATATTTATAGAAATGGTCATCCCCAGAACACCCATATGCAACAGGTTAATAAAGACGAGATTCAATAAGACATAAGTTAAATTCATAATTAGCGAAAGTACAAGCGAGGCCCTCGTTCTACCAATTCCACGAAGAGCACCACATACCGCTTCCACAACAGCTATACCAAGATAAGAGATACAGCTCCCGATTAAATATATTCGGGCGTTCTCCATAACCTCCGGTGAGGCCGCTCCAAATAGTAAATTCAACAGCGGATTGTGAAAAAGAATTCCGAACATCCCAATAGCAAATGCCATCAGCGAAACAGATGACGTAGCACCTGCCGTAGCTTTTGACACCATGAGGTCATTGCCGCTCCCTTTATACTGCGCAACAACAACCGTCCCACCTGTTGAGACGGCAATAAACACACTAATGAGAAAAATATTAAGAGAATCTATCATATTGACCGCACTGATAGCTGCCACACCAGACGAGCTTATCATAGCTGTATTCACTAGATTAAGACCCACCACAAAGGCCTGATCCACTAGGATAGGGATGAATAAAGCAATCATCTGACGATAATCTATCGATTCACCAGAGAAATACTTTTCTAGAAACCGCACACTTTGCTTCGTATTTACACCTACATTAGGCTCCATCTTTGCTTCACTTCTTTTACATAGAGTTTGTCAAATTGAATTATGCGTATAAATAGAAAAAGGCTCTTCAGGTTGAAGAGCGATTCAAAAGTATTGCCTGTTTATATGCACTTAGGTATGCGGTCGAGAGGACTCGAACCTCCACGGGGGTTAGCCCACACGGACCTGAACCGTGCGCGTCTGCCAATTCCGCCACGACCGCACAAGATATAAAAAAATACAGTGCAGAATATAAGTTAACATGATTTCACAGAAAGAGCAACAACAAATTTAACAAGTAAAAGCGTCTTCGGTGCCCTTGTAAGGGCAGTAAGCGTTTAAGGGAAGACTATAAGAGTATTGGTGTCACTTATACTTTCTTATATTTAAAAAAAGTGTATCGGTGCCCTCAAGAGGATCATCGATACACTTTTAGTTAGAACAATAGAATTATGATGCTTGTCCAAGCATGCGATAGATGATAACCGCTGCTTGAGCGCGATTAGCTATACCCTTAGGTGCAAATTTCCCACCATCAACACCGTTGACGATTCCCAATTGAGTTAGCTGTGCGATAGCCTCTTGTGCATAAGGAGCAATACTGGATTTGTCTGCAAACTTACCCAATGCTGCATTTTTATCAATCGGCTGTAGTTTGTCTTTCAGTGCGTTAGCAACCATAATGGCCATCTCTTCACGAGTCACTTCACGACCCGGTTCAAATTTGCCATTTCCAGAGCCTTGTACAAGTCCAGCCTTCACCGCAAGGGCGATAGAATCCGTGTACCAAACTCCTTGTTTAACATCATTGAACGAACTAGTTGTTGCTGAACCCGTAAGATTCAGTGCGCGTACCAGCATCGTAACGAACTCTGCTCTAGTCACTGTTTTGGTTGGCGCAAAAGTATTTGCATCCAGACCTTTCAGAATGCCCTTAGCAGCCAATGCTTCAATAGCTTCTTGCGCCCAAGCTACCTTGCCCAGATCCTTGAAGTTTGCTGCTGGCGCAGTAGTTGGTGCAGGTGTTGCCGTTGGTGCTGTTGATGGTGCTGGTGTTGCTGTTGGTTTCGCGGTTGGAGTAGGCGTTGGAGTTACACCGGTAGAACCGCCTCCACTGCCACTGCCTGATCCCGAATCAGCCTTTAATTTATTAATAATACGACCTTCAATGGCTGCTTTAATCTCTTTGCCATTAAACGTTTTTACAATGTAGTCGTAGAACACGTCCAAATCAATAGGTCCAGCCAATGAATCACTAGCTTGAGTCAGAACCTTGTAGTTATCTCCACCCGCAGCCATAAAGTTATTTACTACTGCTGTATATTTCTGCGTAGGATTAATTGGTGTTCCATCAGTTAGTGTGAGGATCGCAATACGATCGGCTACTGGCAGATACATATTCGCTGTATATTTCAGTCCGGAAATTTGCAGCGTTTTGATATCTGGTGTTCCATCAGCTTTTACATTCCATTGCTGTTGCAGCAATGTTTTGATTTGCGCTCCGGTTAGTGTCAGCTTCACAAGCGTGTTGCCGAATGGCTGAATTTTAGCCAGATCGCCGAAGGTAACAGGACCTTTCGGAAGGTCCGCACGGATACCGCCTGGATTCATAAAGGCGAAATCGGCAGCTTTTGCACCATCGCCGAAGTCAGCATTACGCATAGAATCAGCAATCAGATTACCAAGTGCAGCCTCATTATTGTAAGCATCGGTACGAGTGATAGTTCCGTCCGTTGTACCCACTGGTTGAGTGAGCTCAGGATGCTTCTCAAGGTAAGCATTAACCAGTGCCACACTTTCCGGATCTGGTGTTACCCCATCATGGAAGGTGGAAGTTACCACAGCAGACTTGTCCTTCACGTCACCTGTTTTAGGATCAATGATCAACTTGATATCCTCAAATGCTGTACCGTAAGAATAAGCTTGTACAATCAGCTTGCCGTTTACTGTTCCATTTGCAAGTGCATGGTTATCACCAGCAACGATAACATCAACAGGGGATTCCGCAGGAAGCGCATTGGCTAGATCAGCCGCTTCACCTGTAGTCACACCATCTTTGGTTGTTGCAGGATCATGTGCAAGCACGATAATGGTCTCAACACCTTTAGATTGAAGCTCCTTAGCGTATTTCTCAACAGCCGCCACTTCCTCTTCAGGCGTGAGGAAATGCACGCCAGCCGTACCGGAAGGTGCCACCTTACTTGGTGTGGATTTCGTTACAAGACCAATAAAGCCGATCTTCACACCGCCTACTTCTTTGATTACATAAGGATTAATAATTGGCTCGCCAGTTTTGGCATCCACTGCATTCGCATTAACATAATCAAAATCAGATCCAGCATGGTTAACTTTATTATCCTTAGGGTCGATACCACCATAAAGCTGTGTCATCAGTGCATCAACACCTTGGTCAAATTCGTGATTACCAAGAGAACCCACATCAAATTTCATCATGTTCATCCAAGCATGAGTCGGCTCATCGCGCTCAAGGGATGATACTGGAGCGGATGCTCCAACGGAGTCACCATTATGGAAGAGTAATGAGTTCTCATATTTTGCACGAGTTGCTTTCAAATAAGTCGCGAGATAGGCTGCTGTGCCTACAGACTTATTGTTCACTGTAGAAACAGTGTCGAGTTGACCGTGGAAGTCATTAATTCCAAGAAGGTGAACCTCCACATCTTCCGTCGGTGCAGGTGTCTTCACACTTAGATCTAGCTTGAAAATTCCAAAGCCCTTATTATCTTGCTGTCCAGTATCGGAAATGTTCGCTGGGAGTACATTTGCCGCTTTAGGTGTTGTTGTAAATGTAACATTCACATTGCCTTTGATGGGTGCCAAGGACCAGTTACCATCAGCAGTTGGATCAATCGTACCAGCTTCACTGATGTAGTCCATCAGAACCTGACGATTCTCATCTTGAGAGTCTACAACCAGCTCTGCACCTTTAACACCCGGGAAGTTCCCGCCACCACTTGCGCGGTAATTATTAGTAACAACAATGAAATCCTGATCTAGATCTAAAGGTTGATCATTGTAAGTGACATCCGTTACACGACTCGAAGAAGCATCATTAATCGTACCATCCGGATTGTACTTCGCGTTTTTCGTCACATCAATTTTATATTGAACCCCATCGATTACATCGAAGTTAAAAACTGAAAATTTCGTATTCAACAGAGACTGCGGAGTCGAGATCCCTGGTTTGATGCGGTTAAATGCGCCCGCACTCATTTCCAGCCATTCTTTTACAACAGTACCCTTAACTTTGATTGCTTTAAGGGTATTATCGTATAAATACAGGTCACTTGCGCTACGAATAGTCAAGTCACCCTTATCAATACTGGTGTACTCATCAGGTCCGTTGCGTCCTGCTTTAAAAGGAGCACCAACACTAAGAATGGCAAGGTCCTTATATTGAGGAACATTGATATCAATATAATTCTGAACGTACCACTTTTGTGCATACGTAACAAGTTGAACCGTAGGATCATCCTGAACCATTGCGAAATAGCTGTTCATCGGAGCTGTTGTAACACCAAGCTTTTGTCCAGTATAAGCAATAGTAGCCTCATGTGCTGCTGCAACAGCTGCATCTACAGCCGCATCAGGCTCAACCAGTGGTATATTCACTTTATTCTCTGTCTTATAAATAGAACGAGCAGAAGCTTTTGAACTTTGCTTGTCTACCGTCCAGTCACTACCATCGTATACAATGTTCAGATCGATTAGACCCAAATAAGCTCCGCCGTAACCAGCTTGTACAGCAGGCGTACCGTTAATGTGGCCATTCACATTATCGATCACAGCCTTTTCGTTTGCATACGGTTGTTTAGTAACAGGATCTTTGAACGACGCGTCCAACGTATCGTTATTCCCTGTTGGGAATACCTTATGCGTATGAGAGAACGTAATCGCATCAATATCAGGAACCTTACTCAAAGCGTTAATATCATTCTCAGAACCGTCTCCAACAACGGCGTTAACATCAAACCCCGTATGGGCCATAGCAACAATAATATCTGCTCCCTTAGCTTTCATTTCAGGAACAAATTTTTCTGCCGTTTTAGCAATATCTTCAACGACAACTTTGCCTTCCAGATTAACCTTGTCCCACTCCATGATTTGAGGAGTAACTAGGCCGATTAGACCAACTTGAATCGTCTGCTCATCGCCGTTACTATCCGTTACTTTCTTAGGAATAATAACATAAGGTTGATAAGCATTTGTAACGCCATCCATTTTATATATATTGGCATTCACATAATCAAAATTGGCTCCAGTAGTCATCTCATTACCAGCGCTACCGTTTATCGTACGATCTAAAAATTGTAATCCATAATTGAATTCATGATTACCAAAAGTCGCAGCATCATATCCCATAGCGTTCATGGCTGCAATCATCGGATGGATATCAGTAACATTAGTAGGATCCTTCAGATCCGATTCCTTCGCCACATAAGTACCTAGCGGAGTTCCTTGAATCAAGTCCCCATTGTCGAGCAGGAGGGTGTTGGGTTCTTCACTTTTGGCTTGTTTCACCAAGCTTGCTGTGCGGTCAAGACCGACAGTTACTGAAGCCGCATTCTTAAAATAGTCCCAGCCGTAGACATTGGTGTGCACGTCCGTCGTGCTCATCAGCCGGAGTTTGGCTGTGGCTGCGGATGCTGCTTCAGCTTTATCTGTACCCCAAGCTGCACCCAAACCAATACCTCCAAACACCTGCAAAGAAAGCACTGCAGTTGCTAATACAGAAGCAATCGGCTTATTCCATCGTGTCTTCCATCCCATAATAATATTAGTCCTCCCTATCATTTTCACATAATTTCTGTGATATTATATCACACAAACATAACCAATTATCATATAATTGTAAAAATAATATAAAACAATGTTAAATATAATAACATAAGAAGAAAGACCTAGACTTATGAATCCGTTTTTATAGGTCAAGAGTCAATAGATGCAAAAAGAACACATCTTCACCAGATGTGTCCTAAAAACAATCCTATATAAAGTCTAGAAAAGTCGAATCTATATCTGGCACTACTTTTTACCCATTCATAGCAGTAATCCCAAAACAAATTGCAGTTATTAGAGATAAGGGTGTCATTACAAGTTTTTCTTTCATGCTCCTCGACAATAAGTTCATTATAGTATTAAGCATTAAATAGACGGCAAAAAAATAACATACCCTTCTATCAAAAGGTAATCCAATAGAGATCACATTCCCTGCCTGCAATAAGTACAGGATGGCAATTAGCTGTATCACTACTGAAACTCCACACGCGACTCTCATTTGTGGAGGCATAATTCTATGCCTTCCTCCCATTGCAAATTCCCCATAAGGCAATCCCAGAGACAGCAGTATATAAAGAATCACTGCTCCCAAAAAAGTAATACTCCCAATCCATGCTGATATCAAGTTTTCACCCCTCCATAATTTATTTATCGCACATTAAATTATATGAGTGTAATGAATTATTATGGGCATCAATTCAAGTGGCAGCTCTTTCACCCAAATATTTTTTTATGATGAACTAGCACAAGCAACACAAAAATATCTGAGTAATATAGAAGTAAATAGACCAATGAGGTGATCCACAAATGGCAAATACAACGAAGATTCGCAAACGTGCTGAACAGCTGAAAGGTAGACCCGTGTGCATTACGTTACATGATGGACGTACGTATATAGGATGGATAACCGGCCTCGATAAGAATGGACTGACCCTTTCCAAACCACGTAAAAACAAACACAGAAAATCAAAAAAACACTCTTCTTCCCGCTCTCGGAAAGCAAACGTATCAGGATTAATGCCCTTATTCGGCTCACTTTTCGGAATGGGTGGAGGCGCTCTAGGCTCCGCAGGAGCAGGGGCTGCCAGTTCTGGAGGCGGTGGTTTTGGCGGATTTGGCGGGTTCGGGGGAATCGGCAACTTTATTGGAATGGTACAAAAAACTATGCCGGTTATGAAGATGGGCTACAATATGATTAAATCTATTTCCCCCTTCCTTAACGGGCTAAAAGGATTAATGGGATAATCAAAAGACACCCCTCAAGGTGTCTTTTATTTTTGCTCATAATCTTATCAGGTTCTTTAACAATCTGCCTGCAGATCTTAACCGTGGACGTTTTAGATGCTCCTGTACATAACGATAATTCGTCAATTCAACCTTAGCATCACTGAGGGCATAGGTAAAATCATCATCAAAGGGCAACTTATACTCCCAAACTCGCTTACTCCAGTGCGGAATATTTTCTTGCATCCATGGATCGTCTATCCCGGGATGAATATAGGTCTCACTAACGCCATCTGGCAACGAATACAGCTTAGCAATAATAGATCTTTTAAAACTTTCATACGTCTCGCCTTCCTCTACACCAAAAGGATGCGATAGCAAGTAGTCGGGAATCGGCACCCCAAACGTATCCGCCAGCCCTGCTCCAAGGGCAACTGGTCGTTCAATATTTTTCAGCGATGCCAAAAGCGGATCCTCAGCATGGATGTATCTGAAGAATCGTGAGGGCAATCCCCAGCGCGAAATTTTCCACAACGTCTGCGGTAGCAAGCTGCGTCCTGTTTCCATTCCGTATAAACTACCCATGTGGTTGTCTACATGGCTAATCACTATTCCCGACTGTTTTACTCGCTCGTACTGCGCATCTATCTCCTTTAGTACGGCTTTTGTCTGCGCCCCCTGTTCGAACTCTTTTACCGTCCTATATTGATGTCCGCTCTCGTCATGAAGAGAAGTCTCTCCCGTCAGGCTCGCCCAGCGCAAAGCCTCAAATTCACTAGTCATCGTCAAGTGAAGTCCCACATTCCGTTGTTGCCTGCGAATACACCATGCAGCTGCCTCCTCAAACCCAGGGGCCACCGCCATAATCGTTGCTGAGGATACCTTTTCCTCTTCCAGCAGATGTTTAATCGCCTGATTCATGGGGGGACTTTGCCCAAAATCATCACAATTGATGATTAATTTTTTGTTCATAGTCAGCCTCACCTCTCAAAGAGTCCATAAATGTAAATTTCATTGTGAAGGATATGACAACAGCTATGGCCAACAGACATAATGGCACCACACTTATTAAATACCTAAATGTCGCTTCAGGATTGGACCCTGGGTCATCGCCGCCTTGATAGCCAAAGATCATACCTACAATGAAAAAAGCTAACGCAGAGATTAACCCGCTTGAACGAGTAATGAATCCGCTTACAGCCGTGTAGATTCCTTCTCTTCTCAGACCTGTTTTTTCCGCATCCTCATCAATAATCTTGCCACCTACTATTGCTGGGGTTACTAGAAATCCGGCTAATCCGAAACCGACAACTACGCCAGCAGCCACGCCACTTAAGAGGTCATAACCAAACCATAACGGAATTACCGATAACGCATATAAGATCAGTGATAACCGCCACGCCTTGACCCCGTCCATCTTACGAATCATCCAGTACCACACGAATACTAATGGAATGACCGAAACAAAAACAGCTGCGAGTAAAATCGATACCTGAGCCTCGGAGATATGAAGTACATATTTTGCATAAAAAGGGATCATCGAGCTTACAAGTCCATTCACCGTTTGGGCAAAAGAGTTCGAAATATTAAACACCCAAAACTTTTTATTCCGAATGGTCTCCCGAAAAGCCGGAATCAACTTCAAGGGTTCCTGCTCTGTGAGCTCCTTCTTTTCTTGGACATTCATCATACATAAAAACATAAACACTCCAAAGAGACAGGCATACACTATAGCCATATTAGAGAAACCAATAGCTGCAAAAATAATTGGAGTTAAGGCAGTACCGATTAACAAAGCTACAACTTGATAGCCTTGCTGAATCGCGGAGGCTTTTGCCCGAATACGGTCTCCACGGAAGAGCTCCGGGAGTAACGCTCCATAATTCACCCATAACACAGTGGCAACAGCCTCATAGAAAATAAGTGTGACTAGAAACCAAGTGAACAATCCATTTTCAGATAATCCGCCGGGAGGGGAGAAAACCAGTACAAATGCCAGCATGAATAACGGAATTGAGCCAAACACCCATGGTCTGCGTCGACCCAAACGAGTATCTGTGCGATCTGACCAATAGCCGAATAACGGATTGTTTACCGCATCCCAGATCAGAAAGATGGTTCTGGCTAATGTAGCAAGTCCAATGCCCAATCCTAATTTTTCAACATAAAAGTAACTGTAAAATGAACTAAATGCCTGACTGGGAACCATCATCGCAAACATCCCTAAAGCAAAGGTGTACGGCGAATTGATCCATTTATGCTTCACTCACATACCTCCCCTATGGTAAAGATCCGGTTGTAATATATTACCATACCGAAGAGAGAACGCCATCAAATTTTTCCTTAGCAGAAACTACGGATAAAAAAAGAGGCCCCGCAGGCCATCAACAAATGGCTGCGGAGCTTTTTCATAACTAGACTATAAAACATCCTTCAGCTTGCTTCGGCTCTGAACATCCAGGGCTAGATAATCACGGATTTCGCATCTTTTTCCATTGATATCCGTAAGAATGATTCGTTTATGACTTGGATACTGCATATGCTCGTGCAGGTTCCGCATAACGATCCGGGTCTGGCCCAGATTCGTTTGCAGCTCCCAAATCCACATATCCGCTTTTTGCTTAATAGAATCAATGCGGGTTACAACCGGGAGAAAATACCGCAGCCGGAGCTCTGTATCCACTTCCACCCGACTTTCTTCATCGAGCTGATTAATGTCACGAATGATCCCGATTTCCTCGCTCTTGGAGTTACGGACGGAAATATACTCCGTGGTGTATTGAAAAGGAAATATTCGAAAAAGAATTAATTCCTCATATACCTGACCCTCCACCACTCCTTGAAACACGCCACCTTGACTGCGGCTAAAAGAGATTGCACCCGGTTCAAGAATGTTAATCTCATAGGGATCTTTAGGATTCAATTCCCCGTTAACAAGATTCGGATCACTCATGCATCTCAACCCCCTTAATCTGCGACATTTCCTTCTGTGCCTCAACTAGCTTGAAGTAAGCACCTTCTGCAGCAAGCAATTCCTCATGTGTACCCACTTCAATGATCTTCCCGCGTTCAAGCACTACAAGACGGTTCGCATTTCTTAGCGTGGATAATCGATGGGCAATCGCGAATGTCGTTCTGCCTTTTACCAGTCGCGAGATCGCTTCTTGAATTTGCCGCTCGGTCACTGTATCTACAGAAGCTGTTGCTTCATCTAGGATTAGAATTCGCGGATCGTGAATTATTGCTCGGGCAATAGACACTCGCTGCTTCTCTCCACCGGACAATTTATGCCCACGTTCCCCAACTCTTGTATCATAGCCATCCGGCAATTGAACGATAAAATCATGGGCATTGGCGATTTTTGCAGCACGCATGATTTCTAATTCCGTAGCGTCCGGTTTAGAATAGGCAATATTCTCAGCAATCGTTCCGTCGAATAGAAACGTCTCCTGCAGCACTACACCGATCTGACTACGCAGATCTGACTGGCTGATATTTCGGATGTCCACACCATCGATGGTAATGGTTCCCTCATCTGTGTCATAGAAGCGACAGATCATATTAATGAACGTCGACTTACCGGCACCTGAATGTCCGACCAGACCAATCATCTCGCCCGCACCCACTTTTAAATCCACGTTCTTGAGCACAGGATGATGTTTTTCGTATCCATAAGTAACCCGCTTAAACTCAACCTCACCGTTTACGCGGCCGATGGCTGCTGGATTCACAGTATCAGGCACATCTGACGGTGTATCCATAATTTCAAAGACCCGATCTGCTGCTGAAATCGCATGGCTGGCCCAGTTGATCATTTGGCTCACCCACTGCAAAGGTCCGAGAAGCATCCCAAGGTAGGTCACCAAAGCGATTAGCGTACCGATGGATAATTGGCCCTGTAGCACCGTTTTCCCGCCATAAAACCAAATTAATAACGTACCCACACCAGCAACCAACGCAAAAGCAGGAAACATCCCCTGCCATAAGCCTTCGATCCGAATATTATGCCGAACCAGCTCCTTATTGGCGACTGTATAACGTGACATCTCTGTTGTTTCCTGACCGAATGCTTTGACTACACGAATCCCCTGCAAAGAATCGCCAACCAAAGCGTTTAATCTAAAAATAGATCTCCACTGCTGGTACCAACGTCTGCCAATCATCGGCCATAACACGGTCGACAGCACCACCATAAGCGGCATAGGCAGCATAGCAAGCAGCGTTAGCTTCCAATCCATACTGAACATAATAGTGAAAATAGCGATTACCCGCAGCGATTCACCCGAGACCCAGATTACACCGTCAGTCATAAATTGCCGCATCGCCTCTGAATCATTATTCACCCGTCCAATAAATTGCGAAGATTGTCTTCGGTCGAAAAAAGATAAAGATAATTTCATCAAGGAATGATACACATCATGACGAAGATCACCCATGATTTTGGAACCAATCCATACCCCTATAAGTCCACGTACAGTCTGCATTAAAGTAATTACTAAGGACGTGGCTGCTAGCCCGATCACAATCCATAGAAGCGTTGAGCCCTTATCCTTTTCTGTCAACACATTATCAACGATCATCTTCGTCAAAAAAGGTGGAACAAGCTCTACCAATGTAGTAAAAATCAGCATAATCGCCGCAGCGATCATTTGGATCTTATAAGGCTTGGCATAGCTCAGCATCCGAAATAGAACCTTGCCGTTACTCTTGCACACCGGACAAGCTTGCGAATCTTCCGGCAGCGGATTGCGGCATTTTGGACAATTCCTTGGAAACTCTTTTTCAGAAGCGGTTGGCCGTTCCTCGCCTTTAGCTACAGCGCCAATTAATTTAGAAGCAAAACCAAATATAGAGGTAAGTGATGCTGTATAACGTATAATTATAATAGGCCCCTCTTGGGTATCCACAAGCAACGATCCGCCGCCTACCCCGCCTACTACCCGGGCATCAGTAATATTCGAGACTAGAAGCTTTGAGACCAGTTTCCCGTCCGTTCCCCAAACGGAAATCTCCTTCTCAGTCAATACAAGCCACTGCTCACCGAATTGCCCATCTTTCATTAAATCAGATACAGAGTGAAATAAAGGTTGTTCTGTAAGCTGTATTTCTATAGACTTGGGAAGTTTATCAATAGATGTCATACATTTCTCCCCTTTCTTTACCCACCTATTTACTCACATATATTTACAGTGGTAAAGATGAAAAAATGATTATAATTGTTTTGTATGGTTATTTAAACAAATAAAAAGACACCTCTAAAGGTGTCTTTTTGTATTACTTCCTATGGTACTGGCTATACGCTTATTTCAAAGCTTTCCATTCCCAGTTCTCTACTTCTGGCAAATCAATACCCTCTTCACGAATGAATTGGTGATGTTTCTTAACGATAGCATCCATTTCATCTGCGATCACTTTATAGTCGTTAGCATTAGGCAAGCTCAGAACAGCTTCCTTCGCCAAGTCAAAGCGGTCCATTTGATTCAATACGCGCATATCGAATGGTGTTGTGATATCGCCATTCTCGCGGTATCCGTGTACGTGCAGGTTATGGTTATGGCGATCAAAGAACAAGTCTTTAATCAGACCTTCATATCCGTGGAAAGCAAAGATAACTGGTTTATCTTTTGTGAAAAATTGATCAAACTCTTCGTCAGATAAGCCACGCGGATCTAATTTTTGACTTCTCAGTTTCAACAAGTCTACCACATTGATATATCTAATCTTAAGGTTCGGCAGTTTTTCATGCAGGATAGAGATGGCAGCCAAGCTTTCGATAGTTGGTTCTGTACCTGCAGAAGCAAAGACAACATCAGGCTCTCCACCTTGATCGGTGCTTGCCCAGTCAATAATCTTCAGTCCTTTATCCACCAGCTCTTGTGCTTCATCCGCACTGAACCATTGTGGACGAGGATGTTTGGAAGAAACAATCAAGTTAATTTTTTGACGGTCATTTAAGACGGTGTCAAAGACAGCCAGCAAGGAGTTGGCATCAGCCGGCAAATACTCACGGATAAATTCTGGTTTTTTATCAGCCAAGTGACCTAGCAAACCTGGATCTTGGTGAGTGTAACCATTGTGGTCTTGTTGGAATACAGTTGAAGTTGCTACCACATTCAATGATGGAATATCCGCACGCCAGCTTTGATCTGTTGCTTTACGCAGCCATTTGAAATGTTGAGTAATCATCGAATCCACGACACGCAAGAAAGCTTCATAGCTTGCAAAGAAACCATGGCGACCTGTCAATACGTAACCTTCAAGCAAACCTTCTGCCTGATGTTCAGACAATTGGGAATCGATAACACGGCCATAAGAAGCTAGGAATTCATCATTCGGCTCAATCACTTGATCCAACCATTGACGTTTCGTTACTTCAAAGACAGGTCCCAGACGGTTGGACATTGTTTCATCCGGTCCGAAAATTCTGAAATTGCGGTTCTCTTCGTTCAGAGAGATAACATCTTTCATGTATTTACCCAGAACGGCCATATCTTGTGCTATTACTTCACCTGGTTTGGAATTATCAAGTGCGAACTTACGGAAATTCGGTAAGTTTAGATCTTTAATTTGGTTGCCAGCATTAGTAACTGGGTTCATTCCCATACGTCTGTCGCCAGTTGGCAGAATCTCAGCAAGTTCAGCGTTCAGACGACCATTGTCATCAAATAATTCTTCTGGTCTATAGCTGTTCATCCACTCCAATAACGCCGGAGCATGCTTCATATTTTTTTGATCCACTGGAATCGGCACCTGATGGGCACGGAAAGAGTTCTCATTCGGAACACCATCCCATTGCTTTGGACCCGTCCAGCCCTTAGGAGAACGGAAGACCAACATTGGCCAAACCGGACGCGTAAGGTCATTGTTGTCACGTGCATTCTTTTGAATCGCTTCAATTCTTTCAACGATGGTATCAAGCACCTTAGCCATTTCCGGATGCATTAGATCAGGATTTTCGCCTTCAACGAAGAACGGTTCCCAACCCATACCTTTAAAGTATGCAGTAATTTCTTCTTTGGATTGACGAGACAGAATCGTTGGGTTACTGATTTTGAAACCATTTAAGTGCAAGATCGGCAGAACTGCACCATCAGTAACTGGATTGATGAACCGGTTGGAGAACCATGAAGCCGCTAATGGGCCAGTTTCAGCCTCTCCATCACCAATAACAACAGCGGAGATCAAATCTGGATTATCCAGAATTGCACCTACACCATGGGATAGAGAATAACCTAATTCGCCACCTTCGTGGATCGATCCAGGTGTTTCAGGGGCAGCATGGGAAGCAACTCCACCTGGGAAAGAGAATTGTTTGAACAATTTCTTCAGACCTGGGATATCTTGTGTGATTTCCGGATAAATTTCAGTATAGCTACCATCGAGATAGGAGTTCGAAACCATGACCTGACCGCCATGACCGGGACCCTCGATATAGAACATATTCAAATCATATTTAGTAATGACCCGATTCAAATGGGCATAAATAAAGTTCTGGCCAGGAATAGTTCCCCAGTGTCCAATGGGCTTAATCTTTACGTCTGCTTCTTTCAGCGGTTCTCTTAACAACGGATTATCTTTCAAATACAGTTGACCTACAGAGATGTAATTAGTTGCGCGCCAGTATGCATCAAGCTTCTCTAAATAAGTTTTTGATGAGTAATCAACATCCATGGATAATACCATTTCTTCCACTCCCCAAAATTTTTTCTGTGTCTACATTGCCGTAATTTCTTCCACAAGTACATCATACCGCCGCGAAAAATTAATTCAACCTTTTCAACAAATGATACGGTCCAATTTTGTGAAAATATGAACATAGTATGAAAAACGGTGTAAATTGTCAGTAAAAATAAGTCAATATTAATATATATGTAAAAATATGGGCTGGAGTTTGCGGGGGATATTTACTACTTGCCCTTCATCTATTTTGCGCAAAATAAAAAAAATAAGACCGAGAAAAATTCCCCAGTCTTACTTTTAATGAACGGACACAAAGGTATTAAATTTTAAGTATTTATAGTGGAAGCGCATATGGGAGAATTCAAATGGCGTGCCATTATCTAAAAAGAAAATCCCTTCCATAATGCTTACTGGCTCATTCGCCTGCAAATGCAGCAGCTCTTGATCCGTAGCCTCAGAGGGTTCTGCGGATATCGATAAAAAGGATTTGGTTACCGCCAGATTTCGTGAATCCTCCAAATAATTAAAGATAGATCCTTCAATAATGGTCTGATTTAAATTCTGTACAATTTTGATTGGGATATAACCTGTTTCAATCATAAAGGGTTCATCATCAAAAAGACGCAAGCGAACGATTTTGTATACAAAATCATGTGGGCCTAAAAACAGATCCCGTTGCAGATCTTCCGTTGGTGGAATGACCTCGAATTTCAAAACTTTAATCTTTGGCTTCTTCCCATTCATTTGAAAATTGTCGGTGACACCTAAATTAGAGCCTTCGTAGTTAAAAATAGATTCATTTTTTATGTATAAAGGATTTATAAATGTCCCTGAGCCACGCTTTTTAAAAATAATGCCGGCATTTGCCATTTTAGTCAGAGCACTTTTAATAGAACTACGACTCACTTGATAAGTTTCACTAAGCGTTCGTTCATCCGGTAATTTCATATCGGGAAACTGCCCAGCAAAAATTTTCATTTTTAAGTCATCAATAATTTGTTTGTAGACAAACTGTGTCATGAAGTACTCCTTTTCAGGTCGATACAAGTTTTATTTCAATCTTTACTATAACATAATAACCAGACGTTTATAATCTATCCGGCCAGCTTATTTACGTCGGCGATTTGTCATGCGATTGTACATCACTAAACCGGCAATGACCATGCCCAGCGTCCCCATACTACTTGCTGATTCAGCCTGCATACCAAACAAAATACATAGGTTAGTGACCAAGCTTTTTGTAAGTACAGCAACAATAATTAACATCAACGGGCGCCAAATGTTGTATCTTCTCATCCAGGCAACACTCCTAATCCAATTTTCTCAAACTATTGATCGATTTCATCTATTATATCACAAGATAGTAACCGCATTCATTTCCTATAACCGTAAAGAAATCGAAGCCGATCAGCATTTTTTACTTCACTCTATCTTTTTCTGTATTCTAGCCTAGCGAACGTGACGTCTATGTGTCATATTCGCTTTCAATTCTTCAGCTCCTCCTATCCGTCAATTACGCCTTTATTCGACTTTTGGTCTGGACTTATCCTTTTTCACGGATTATAATAACGAATGCACACCAAAAGACGAACATTAAGGCGGAAATCATGAGAAATTATATGCAAATATTCCTAGGCACTTCATTTTCTAGCCTATCCCCAAAAGAAATACAAATTTTAAAGGATCATCTCTTCTGTATCAATTCGGATGGGATGATAGAAATGATCGTTGCACCGGATCACCCCGACTATCAACCCTTGCTTGATGCTTATCAAGGTCAGGACAATTTTCATGTATTAGCCGAAGGCCAGTATTTTTTGCCCGGCTTTATCGATCTGCATGTCCACGCGCCACAATGGGCTCAATCTGGAACTGCATTAGATATCCCGCTCTATGATTGGCTAAATACTTATACCTTCCCACTGGAGTCTAAATTCTCGGACCTGGCTTTTGCAAAAAAAGTCTACGATGACGTGGTTGGCACTTTGCTCGCAAACGGAACCACTACAGCACTTTATTTTGCAACGGTGCATAAAGAGGCCAGTCTATTATTGGCTAAAATATGTGCGGAAAAAGGGCAACGTGGACTCGTTGGAAAAGTGGTTATGGACGATCCACAGGGAAATCCTGAGAATTACCGTGACTCCGACACCCACACCGCACTAGTGGATACGGAAGAATTTATACTAGCTGTACAAGAACTCGCTAAATCTACTAAACAAGGCGTTTATCCAGTAGTGACACCAAGGTTCATTCCAAGCTGCACTAATGAGGCTTTACAAGGCTTGGGAGAACTAGCCGCTAAATATGATACGTATGTTCAATCGCACTGTAGTGAAAGTGATTGGGCACATGGTTATGTGCAAGAACGGTTCCAGAAGAACGATGCTTTTGCCTTGCATGATTTTGGTCTGCTCAGTGATAAATCTGTCATGGCACATTGTAATTTTTTAGATGAAGATGATGTGAATTTGTTTGCAGAGACAGGAACAGCTATTGCGCATTGTCCGATATCCAACGCGTATTTTGCCAATAGTGTCATTCCGATCGCTGACTTCCATGCCAAAGGCGTTGAGATTGGTTTAGGCTCTGATATTTCCGGAGGTTTTTCACCTAGTCTCTTCGACAACATTAGACAAGCCGTAATGTCTTCAAGAATGCTGGAGGATGGTGTGAATCCCTCACTTTCTGCACAAAACCGCGGAGTACCGGGATCACGAATTACGATCCATGAATCCTTTTATCTTGCTACCGCTGGCGGCGGAGAAAGCTTAAGCTTACCTATCGGCCGGTTACTAGAAGGTTATGCATGGGATGTTCAAATAATCGATACGAAAGTACCCTCGGCGAAATTGCCCGTCTTTGATGAGAGTGAAGATTTGCAAGATATTTTTCAAAAGATAATGTACCTGGCTAGACCTGAAAATATCCGTGAAGTCTGGGTACAGGGTGAAAAAGTTCATTCGCGTTAAAGATTAATTAAACTAGAAAACTTAAGGTGGGCATCGGAGTGAAAACACAAGTAAACGTACAAGAGCAAGCACATTTGGAATCACAGCTACTAACTGTCCTACCCGATGAAAAAGTTTCATTTAGTAAATCCGTCATTCTCGGCTTTCAACATGTATTGGCTATGGATGTCTATGTAGTGCCATTCCTTATTGCGATGTTAATCGGCTTACAGCCCAATCAGTCCAGCGCGTTAATCCAATCCACCTTTATTGCCGCAGGACTTGCAACGATTGTGCAAACCTATTTCTGTATGAAGCTGCCTATCGCTCAAGGTCCTTCTTATGTTCCGCTGGGTGCGATCGTCAGTATTTATGCAGCTAGTGGTGGCGGAGAGCTCGGTTGGAGCTCCGTGTTAGGTGCCAGCTTAATCGGGGCCAGCCTGGTTATTATTTTGGGTTATGCGGGGATTTTTAATAAAATCGTTAAAAACTTTATCCCGCCTATCGTAGGTGGCACAATCATTTTCATTGTAGGTCTATCTTTATTGCCTGTTGCGATCAGAGATAATATCTACGGAGCCTCCGGGGCTTCAATTAATCAAAATGTATTATTAGCCCTTATTTCAGGTGCTACACTGCTTATTTTTGTGGTTCTCGGTACTTTGTTCCGTAATAAAGGATCTGTCTTCCGAATTCTTTCCGTAATGATGGCGTTAGTAGTCGGATGTATTTCCGCTAATATTATGGGCGTTTTAGATTTCTCAGCGATAAGTAGTGCCAAGTGGTTTAGCATGCCGCGGATCGCTTTTGTTGATTTCGGCTTTTCCTTCAACTTTTCAGCTATTATCACCATGGTTATTATTTATATCGTGCTGCTGGCTGAAACAACAGGCACCTGGTTTGCGGTCAGCAATGTAATCAATAAACCTTTGACAGACAAAAATATTAACCGCGGCGTAATTGGAGAAGGAATTGGCTGTCTTATTGCGTCTGTGCTCGGTTCGACTCCTGTTACAGGTTATTCAACTAATGCAGGGATCATCTCCATTACAGGTGTTGCCAGCCGCCGGGTTTTTCTCGCTGTAGGAGGATGGTTTGTCCTCTTTGGTTGTTCTGGTAAACTCGCCGCTTTGATCTCTTCCATTCCATCCGCTGTAATCGGCGGCGTCTTCGCCATCATCTGCGGCATCATCGCAATTAATGGTGTGCAAGTAATGAAAAATGTAACCATCGGCGAAAAAGAAATGTACATTATTGCCTTACCAATGATTATCACCTTGGCTTTGGTACTCATTCCTGGTGACTACTTGAACTCTTTGCCTACATTCGTACAGTATTTATTAGGCTCACCTATCCTAGCTGCTTCATTGGCAGCAATATTATTGAATAAATTATTACCTAGTGGAAAATAGAACATAAAAAGGAGCAGCCTCTTATTGATCCTTTTTTATCCCCGCGAATAAGCCGAGCTTTGTATGCTACCTTCTGGAATTCCTTAAACAAAAGACACCCATCGAGGGGTCTTTTGTTTAAGGACATGATTATTTTTTACTTGAGTTCATCCATAAAACCGCCTTACCATATGACCTCACAATTTTAATACAAATATCCATATGTCCCTTGATTATATTTAATAAACTAGGATTCCTCCAAAATAACGGAGATTATCAACGCATTGAATTATTCCCTGAAATATATTATGATACGTTTAAACAATTAAACATTATAACGGAGGGAGTTATGAACGAATCTAATAGTAATCAGAAGGCGATTCACATTTTTGAGAATTTAAGCCCCTATTTCCAAGGATTGGGAGATCCTATACGTCAGCAAATCATTGCATTGCTGATCGACAAAGAGAGTATGAATGTGAGCCAAATTGCAGAGCATATCCCCATGTCCCGGCCTACAGTCTCTCATCATCTGAAAATATTACGGCAAGCAGGGCTGCTTAAGGTTCAGAAGAAGGGCACGGAAATGTTCTACAGACTTGAGTTTGACGAAGCGATAGCGCTTATGAAACAACTTGTCCATTTCGTTGAAGAGGAATGCCAGTGCTAATGCCATTAACCTGACTAGCACTTGTCATTCCTATTTTTTTAAGCGATATGTTAAATAACTTAAACATATAAACATTTAAACGGAGGTTGCAGATATGCATAGGAAAAAGGTACTTATTGTAGGAGGATACGGTGCCGTCGGCAGACAATTTGCTCAAATATTACACGATCGACATCCCGATCTCGAGATTATATTGGGAGGAAGGTCACCGCAAAAAGCAGCACCTTTTGAGTCCACACGGGTACAAACAGTCGTAGTTGATAATAATGCGGATGATCCACTGCTTTATGCAGGCGATAATGTATCGCTAATCATCAATTCCGTCAACGATCTGCAGGATCGGCTACTTATGTCTGCAGTTAGAAGAAAAATCCCACTGATCGATCTTACTCGCTGGACAGAGATATTCCAACAATCAATCACAAAGTTAGAAAAAGCAGACCTCTATGCTCCTATCGTGCTTTCTTCGGGATGGATGGCGGGAACTGCTTCGCTGTTCGCCATGCTGCACTCGGCCACACTTCAAAACGTCGCCGTTGATATTCACGCGTTGTACTCTCTACGTGACAAAGCAGGACCCGACTCCGCGGCGTACATGGATCGTATGACCATTCCATTCCATATTACAGAACGGGGGGGAAAACGTCTTGTATTTCCAATGACTGACCCCATCAAAGTCCAATTTCCAGATGGATATACAGCAAAATGCTATCGGCTTGACACCCCAGATCATGTCACCTTGCCAACAGCTGAGCATATCGACTCCGCCAGCTTCCGCATCTCCTTCGACAGCAAAGCCTCCACCTCCATCCTTGTCGGACTAGTTAACAGCGGAATATGGAAGATGATCAGCGGAGACCGATTCCGTTCGCTTAGACGAAGACTGCTCTACAATCCTGGTACTGGCAGTGCACATCATATCCTTATTCATCTAAAGGGTCTGGATCATAATGGGCACTGGGTTGAACGGACAATAGCGATTTCTGACCCGCTTGGTCAGACTCATCTTACCGCTTTGGGAGCTGCTGTCCAAGCAGAAAAGCTATTGCGGATATCAAAGGAAGAACCATTGGTCCCAGGCATTTATTATCCAGAAGATCTACCTGATGAACGGATGGACATCTCTGAAATCACCAACTTTTTTAAACAATATGGGGTTCTTATATCTCACTAATAGCACTTCACATATACCGAGCATTCTGTCTACTACAATTAAGCGCACAGACAGTAAAGAACCCGCTAATATAGCGGGTTCTTTACAATAGAGATGAGACGGAGCTAGGTAAGTTCACAAAAATATAAAATCTTTGATTCGTGCTAAACCCTGTCCCCTGCCTATTTCCACCCTTAAAGGCGTTTGACTAGACCAGGCTAAAGTCCCTGAATATATTGTTATTATTTATCCTATTCAAGGGCTTTTATTAAATGGTGGGGGTGATCATTCTGGCTATTCGTTACAGCATCATAATTCCAACCTATAACCGACTTCAGCAGCTGCTACTTACACTCACTTCATTCGAGACACAGACCTATCCGAAGGATCGGTTCGAGGTGATCGTCGCAGATGACGGTTCTACAGATGGTACTAAGGAAATGGTCGAAAGCTTTCAAACTTCTTATCCGCTTATTTATGTCGCTCAGCAGGAACAACGCGGCCGTTCTGCCGTAAGAAATCTGGGGCTGAGTCAGGCAAAAGGGAAATACGTCATCTTCTGCGATGCTGATTTTCTGGTATTCCCTGAATTCATTAGGATCGTAAACCAGTATCACCGTAAATATCCTAAGTCGATAATTTCAGGTATTCCACACTCATGGGATGACGCTTATACCCACTACTACCCAGACTTTTCTCCTGAAGAAAAAGAACATTGCCGCAATATACTTTCGCCTTCTAACTTATGGAATCCTGACTTCGAATCAGCGACTGAAATCACCCCAATAATCACACCCAATGATATCCTTCAGCAGACGGAGACGTTATCAAAAGTCACCTTTGCCTCAAGAGTTCCTCCAAATACTAAAAAGCAATTTGCCAGCACAGATGTAGCCCCTTGGATGTTACTCGTCACGCGTTGTGTGTCCATAAGACGCAGCCAATTAACTCGTGCTGGAGGTTTTAATGAACAGTTTATCCTCTATGGACTCGAAGATTGGGATCTTGGGTATCGACTGCATCGATTAAAAATCCCTTTTCACAGCATCAAAGAAGTTGTCGGCGTTCACCAAGAACATCCAACCCACTTCAGAGGAAATCTCATAAATATTGAGAATCTAAAAATCATGTTCAAAAGCTACGGGTTCAATGACTCTTCCCTAAATCTGTTCGCCCTTGTTCCTCCAAACGAAGACCTGGAGAAATACAAACATACTATACGGGTCTTGCGCAGAGGATACCGAACGAAGTCAACACGTTCATCAGCAATATTAATGAGAAGGACGTTACGGATTGCCGCCAAACAGCTCTATGAACCCATTGATACCGCCGTATACCAAGAGTCGTTAAGACGGATAAGTGTAAAAGTAAAGAGAAGAAAAAGCCGGGTTGCCCGTGTTTTGCGAGAGATTTTGGTGAAGGCTGAAAAGCTGGGAGAATGATATCTAAAAATACATTAAACCGGGCATCAAATGATGTCCGGTTTTCACTTATTTTCTCAATTTATTGGGTAGCGGAATATGCCTAATCGACTCAATGGGATGATAGAGCAGCATCCACGGACCAGAAAAACGCATAACCCCTTTAATTCTTTGGCGATAATCCGGTTTGTAACAATGAACAGGACATTTGGCACAAGCTGTTTTCTCTTCACCAAACTTACAATAGGCTAACCTCTTCAGCGCATACTCATTTAATTCCTGACATTCCTCACAAAAGCCTTTATGATGGTGTTTTTTCTTACAATATATACGAATCATTTTGGTAACAAGCTCTTGTTCTTTTTGAATTTTAGGACCCTCATTTAACTGCCGGTTTACCTTTGTTATCATATATGAACCCCCTTGTAACTTGTACAATAAGATCTCATGTAATTATAAAGGGTAAACCAACTGTGAAACCAGCCTTAACGCTGAACCTCCTTAATTCCCTCACATACCGGGGTTGAAAGGCGATAATTGTATAAATCAAATTTTTTTAAAAAAACTTGTAACGTTTATAGCTTTTTACGGATATATAACTTGAGGAGGTGAATGGATGGAGGACAACGAGCAATTATACAGGGAATATTCAACCCAAGTATATAAATTCGTATTTAGCTTTTGTCATAATCACTTGCTGGCAGAAGAAATCACCCAAGAAACTTTTTATAGAGCTATAAAATCGATAGATAAATACGATGGGACCTGCAAAGTATACGTTTGGCTTTGTCAAATTGCTAAACATGTGTGGTATCAGGAGCTGGACAAGCAGCGCAAGCGGAAGTCTGAGGAATTAGAAGACGCTCCTTTGGCTAACGCAAATTCAACAGAATCCCAGTTCATTTTTGCTCAGGACAAAATGGATTTATTTAAACAACTTCATTTACTTGATCCAAATACCAAAGAAGTATTATATCTGCGTTTGACCGGAGAATTCAGTTTTCGGGAAATTGGCGAAATTCTTGGCAGAGATGAGACCTGGGCAAGAGTTACCTTTTACCGTGGAAAACAAAAATTAATGAAAGGAAGATCTTCATGAAATGCGAGATCATTCAGGATTTATTACCTTCCTATATTGAAAAGCTAACCTCTGTACATAGTAACGAAGAAATCGAAAAACACCTGCAATCCTGTGAAAGCTGCCTTCAATCCTATAATGAAATGACCGCCACAGCAAATCTAAGTGTGCCTATTATTGATAAAGAGGAAGTTAACAAACTCAATTATTTTAAAAAAGTGAAAAAAAAGAATATAAAAACTCTCATTTTTTCCGTCTTATCGGTACTCATACTGGCTACAGCCCTTATTGGACTTTTTGTTATCGGTTTCCCTGTATCCTCTAAAGATGTAGTTATAGATTATCAGAAGACAAAGGATCGTTTGGAAGTTCATCTAACTTTGGAAAATGGCAAGGACCTCGTGTTCTCAGGAAAAACCAAATTTATCAGCGATGAGAATAATAATGTAATCGGTTCTGAAACTAGGTATACGCCTAGAGGTTTACTTCATAATCCCTTTGATGATGTAGGCAAAAAAGTTATGTTGGGGACGGAGATTCATACCGATCTAGATTTTCCAAACAAGTTTATTCTTGAATTCAAAGATAAAACTATGACGTTTGTTAATGGTGTTCTAGTGGAGTAGACATTGCCGCTAAAATAAATAAAGACACCTTTTAAGGTGTCTTTCGCTTTACACCCTACTAAAAAAGTTAGCATTTTTGTTCGTTTTTTCGCTAAAATATAGGGTTATCGATTTACTAAAAGTATCTTATAATAAAATTACACATGGATATTTCACCTCTTTGTGAACGCGCGTTTATAGATCGGCCCATTAACCACTTAATAGGAGGAATGGTCATGCAATATGGTTATTTTGATGGAAAAAACAAGGAATACCTCATTACCAAGCCGAATACGCCTGCCCCTTGGGCGAATTACCTCGGCTCGCCGGAATACGGTGCGATCATCTCAGGTAACGCAGGCGGCTATAGCTTTGTAAAGTCTGGCGCAAATGGGCGGCATATCCGCTACCACTTCAACTCTAAGGACGAGCCCGGACGCTATATTTACGTGAGAGATTTGGAGAACGGGGATTATTGGTCCGGCTCTTGGCAGCCAGTGGGTAAAGATCTGGAGCAATATAAGTCGGTATGCCATCATGGAACCGGATACACGAACATTGTCTCGGACTACGATAACATCCATACAGAATCATTATATTATGTACCACTGAACAAAACCTATGAGGTGTGGCGCATGAAGGTGCGCAATGATGGCTCCAAAGCACGCAAGCTGGCTCTCTTCGGATTTGTTGAATTAACCAACAATAACAACTATGAGCAGGATACCGTCAACCTTCAGTACACTCTGTTTATTTCACGGACCTACTATAAAAATAATATGATCCTTCAAGTCATCAATGAAAACACCCCCGAAGAACAAACCTGGAGATTCTTCGGCGCTGCAGGTGCAGAAGTTACCGCTTATGACGGTGACCGGGATACGTTCCTAGGCGATTACCGCAGTTATGGCAATCCGGCCTCTGTTGAGAACGGCCAATGCTCCAATTCATTAAACTACAATACTAACTCCTGCGGGGCCCTGCAGATTAACGTAGATTTACAGCCGGGAGAAGAGAAAGAAATCGTATTTCTACTGGGACAGTATGATGAGAAAGGCGCTTCCGAAATTCTCAGCCATTATAAGGACTTGTCCGTGGTAGATAAAGAACTCGAAGAGTTAAAAGCATTCTGGCACAGCAAACTTAACCGCTTCCAAGTCCAGACACCAAGCGATAACCTGAACAACATGATCAACACTTGGAATGCATATCAATGCTTTATCACTTTCATCTGGTCACGTGCAGCCTCCTTCCAATACTCCGGTCTTCGTAATGGACTCGGATATCGGGATACCGTGCAGGATATTCAAGGCATCATTCATCTGGATCATGAGATGGCCCTTGAACGTCTAAGACTGATGATATCCGCCCAGGTTTCCAACGGTGGTGGACTTCCGTTGGTGAAATTTGATCACAATCCTGGGCATGAGGGCACACCGGATGATCCAGAATACGTGCGGGAAACCGGTCACCCCCATTATCGGGCCGATGACGCTTTATGGCTGTTCCCAACCGTCATTAAATACTTGAATGAAAGTGGCAACTGGGATTTCACAGATGAAATAATCCCTTATTCGGATAAAGGCGAGGGCACAGTGTACGAGCATTTGCGCCAGGCACTTCAGTTCAGTCTGGATCGTATGGGCGCACACGGCATGCCGGTTGGGCTTCATGCCGACTGGAACGATTGCCTACGGCTTGGAGCCAAGGGTGAGTCGTTGTTCGTCGCATTCCAGCTGTATATGGCATTCAAGGTATTCATGGAAATCGCACAAAATAAGAACAAGCCTGAAGATATTCAATGGGCGCAGGGCCTGCTTGATGAGCTGGACGATAACATTCAAAAACACGCTTGGGAGAACGATCAATTCGTCCGCGGATTTACCGAAGACAACTATACCATCGGCTCCTGGGAAAATGATGAAGCCAAGATCTGGCTCAATCCGCAAAGCTGGGCCGTATTAAGCGGTGCAGCCCGCCCGGATCAGGCGAAGCTCGCCATGGACAAAGTGTATGAGAATCTGCGGACCGATTACGGCACTATGTTATTCTACCCTCCGTTCCGTGAATACGGTTTGCCAGTAGCGTTGATGGCTCTTTTCAACGCCTCAACTAAGGAAAACGGCGGCATCTTCAGCCAGCCGCAGGGATGGCTCATTCTGGCGGAAACCATGATCGGCAACGGTGGGCGCGCGTTCGAATACTTCCTGAATTGCAGTCCGGCCAGCATGAACGATAAGGCTGAAATCCGTAAACTCGAGCCTTATGTACATGGCCAGTTTGTCGAGTCCAAGGACAGCCCATATCAAGGCCGGGCGCATGTCCACTGGCTGACCGGCACCGCTTCAACCGTGATGGTCTCCTTGGTGGAAGGCATTATGGGGGTTCAACCGCAATTTGATGGCCTTCGCCTCAACCCGTGTGTTCCTTCCGACTGGACAGACTTTTCCATGGTCCGGGAATTCCGTGGGAAGAAGCTGAACATCCAGGTGGAGAACAAGAAGGGTGTACAAAAAGGGGTTACCCATATCGTTATTAACGGTGAAGAAATTCAAGGCAACCTGATCCCAGTGGCCAAAATGGCGCCAGAAAACAACGTGCTCGTTATTATGGGTTAAGGCGTATTTATGAGGAATAGATAGGAGGACGGACCCGATAAGGTGCGTCCTCCTGTTTTTACAATTAGAACGAGGCTTGTACACTTGCCTTCCGGCTCTATGACCGCGATTGAGCTGGATACAATTGACGAAAAAAAGACTGCCGGGACCTTCCCGACAGCCTGAACTCATTCTCATAATTGGCAAACCAAGTTTCTTCGCCTGTAACAATCCTCTACAACCTCGGGTCGATCTCTTTCTCTTTCGTTACCTCGAATAACAGGTTTGCTGCAATTTGCTTGTAGTCCTCGTTGTCAGACGAGATCTCATCCAGCTTCACTTCTAGCATTCGTCTGCCCAGCCGGTGTTCGATTAAGGACGTCCGAAGCTTAGGAGCGATATTCTTCTGTTTCATCAGCTTGGCATACTTATGTGGAAACTTGTAGTCGTACCCGTAGATGATCGACAGGTAGCCCGGATTGCGGACCTTCATGTATGGGACTACCCCCTGCTGTTCTTGCTCCGGTTTGATTACAATTCCCTCCATATGTTTCTCTACCGTTATCTTTGCGAAATACTCCTCTGCTCTGATGTAGGCATCAGGCTCTTTCAAGTCCAAAACCAGAGATTCATCATCATTTAAGAACCTGTATAATTCGGAGGTTTTACCGTCAGGTACCCGTTCAGCACCATTCTCCAGTACTTCCTTCAGGATTGCAAAAGGTTTGTACGCTAATTCTGCATCACCCGCATACAACTCCAGTTGCTGCTTGTATACTCTGTAAGCTTCCTCACGCTGGTCAAGATCTACATACGATTCTCTTATGTCACGGACATACTTAAAAGTCTGATAAACATGAGACCCATAGTTGTTGTTAAGCGCCTCTTTCGACATATGGTGCTGGTCTTGTTCAAACCCGCTTGCTTCAAAATCCTGTATCAGTTTACCCAGTGACTCCTCAAATCCATATTGTCTTAAGAAATCCAGCTCTGTCTCCAGCGCCTTGCTAATCGGCCGGAACTGACGCTCAATTAACCCATCCCCCAGCGCTTTCCAAGGCAGCAGCTCGCCATCCAGTAAAAGCACACGGATCCCCTGCTCAGCCATATAGGTTCCGAATCTATGCAGCAGTTGTTCGTAGATAGGCGTCAGATCGACCGCCTTAACCTTGTAGCCGTTTCGGCTAATTGCGTAACACTGCTCTATATCCCGGTAAAGGTACACACTACAGCGTGATCCCATATATTTAGGCTGCAGGACGACTTCAGATATACGACGCTCGGCAAAATAATCCAACCCTTTTCGCAGAGACTCAAGCTCACCGGCAGCCATATCCTTATCCGCAGGTGACATCGTCCCGGAGATGAAGTTGACCCGGTTCTGCGAGGAATACTGCAATCTGCGCACAGACTCGTAATCAAGCTCTAACAAGGATACGGTTTGCTGTTCCCGGAACAGGATAGGTAGCTCTTCGTGCACCGTAGTCACATGCGATTTTTGACTTTTATAGAAAGGTTTAAACGACATGCGAACAGAAGTTAGTTCATTACCCTGCGCACTCCCTGTGTCGAGGTGGAGTTTGTTTTTGATCCGAAAAGTCTGCTTGGCTGCAATATGTCCGAAGAGATGAAAGGGGTGATTACTCACAGCCTCTTGCTTTAGGAAATCAAGCTGTTCCTCAAAGGAAACCTCACGATCCAGCCGAAAGTTACGCTGATGGCGTAGTGAATTCGTATCCAGCTTACCAATGTACTTATTACGGCAAGGAGCATGAGTAACATAAAAAGAAGGACCTTGCATACCTATATAGCGGTAAAAGGGCTGAGATTGCTCCACTAAAGCCGAAAATTTACTAAAAAGCGCGGTATCCTCCTTAAGCACTTGGGTGGAATCAAAGTACGTTCTTAGCAGTTCCGGATCGGTTCCTTGAATCTCACCCTTTACGTACTTGTATACAAAGTTCTCGTGATTGCCCATAACAAATAGGAAATGCTCGCGGTTATCAAATAAGAACTCAATCGTCTCCCGTGTCTTTTTGCCCTTATCAATCCAGTCACCAGCAAGAATGACTCGTGTGTTACTGAGCTTATCTGTTGCACTTAACTTACCTTCGTGCACCCTGTAGCCGTAATTACGTAATAGTCCCTGAAGCTCTTCGACGCACTCATGAACATCCCCAACCACAATATACTCTTGTGCTTGTAGAAGTACCGTAGATGCGTAAGTATCCCAATCCTGTATAATCACCCGGTAGTCCGGGTTAGGTATCCCTTCACCCTCGAGAATAAAATCTTTAGCACGCACTTTATGAATCTTGTTGTAACCTTCCCGTGACAGAACAGGCAGGACTTCTTTTCTCAGCCGGTTTAAATGATTGGAGATCAGCTTCTTCGAGCGCTCCGAGACGTAGTAATCCTCCCGTTTACGGTAATCAAACAGAATAACCTCCAGATTGTAATTATTTTGCCCGGCGATCTCACGGACTTTACTACGGTAATCTTCGGATAGCCCAATGGTATCCATCACCACAAACTCCGCATTAATTGGAAAAGAAGTGACTAGCTTCAATCTCTCAAACAATAATTGAAAGGTATGCGAACTGGCCTCCAGCATAACCTGATCATACTTATCATAGTCGTAGCCCAATATCTCCTGGCGGATACTATCCGAGGATAAGTACTGCACATTCGTACGTAACCCTTTAGAAGCATCCTCTAGTTTTAACTGCGGGATCAGAACTTCTTTAGCAAAAGTTGACTTCCCGCATTCCGTTGCTCCTACAAGCAGAAATATGGTGTGTACACGTGTTTGAATTTCCATTGCCTATTCCTCCTTTCTTCGCACAATAGCGCATTGCGTCGTACGGATCTCGCCAACCCGGTCACCAACCATCAAATATTCAACCTCGACTGCTAAACCTTGAACCGTATCCAAAACCCATTGCCCGAACGCTTCCTGTCCCATTTCCCACTTGTGATCTTCATGCCGGAATCCTTCCAGCTCATAGTAACGATTGAAATCAGCATTCGGTGTCGTCACAATAAGCTGTTGAAAATTCACATTACCGATTATTTGCTGAATAAGCTCTGCCGCTTCACCCTCACTCATGTGCTCTACAACTTCTGTTAGAATCACATCAACCTGCTCCCCATTGTACGACTCCAGAAAATGGTCCAGTGAGCCAAAGGTTGCAATGTTATCAATGTCCTTAGCTTTCGCTTTCCGATTCACAACCTCCAGCAACGCCTCGGCTATATCTACCGCATAATAGGTGCTCTCTATTTTTCCGGCAAACGGAATTGCATAGAAACCTTCTCCGCAGCCGATGTCCAGAATCGGCTTATTGAATGGAAGCACACTCGAAATAAAAGTACGCCGCTGCATCGCAGTACCGCCATACTCCAGCCCAATAGAATACTGGTCTGTTTGTTCGATGGAGGCTTTATATCGCTTGAACCGTTCCTTAGAGGTAAGGAAATTCCTTGCAAATAGACTTCTTATATAAAAAGGTGCATCAATGACGTTAAGGCTGCGGATATATTTATCCAAAATAGCATCCGAAATATCTATGTACTCATCCCCAAATATGGATAAGAACAAGGACAGCACACCAACAACATGTAAGAGGTGATACAAGCTTTTATGTGTGGTAATCGTCAGCGAATAGCTCTTATGTGCCTGATGCTGCAAGGAGAAGGTATAGCCCTTTAAATGCTTTTGGAAAAATTCAATATAGTGTATCCGCTCAACCTGAACCATATTGATGAAAAAAGAATGCTCATATCCTTCCGCATCCCGTTCATCCTGGGATTTAAAGGGTGTAGAGAAAAACTCATTGACCGCATTAAGCGGAAATAGAGGTGT
The DNA here is from genome assembly GCF_037992965.1 of Paenibacillus sp. FSL E2-0190. Taxonomy (NCBI): domain Bacteria; kingdom Bacillati; phylum Bacillota; class Bacilli; order Caryophanales; family Paenibacillaceae; genus Paenibacillus; species Paenibacillus sp. FSL E2-0190. Next base: position 217,882 of record NZ_CP150306.1, on the reverse strand, counting down.
ATTAAACCGGGAGACATTTAGATACTCAAAGCTCTCGCTTCCGTTCTGCTTGTAGGATATATCGTTATCTGCGTCCTTAAAATAAACGTTATAAGTTGCCTCATCAGAATACCATCCATAAGCCAATCCCTGACGAACCAGACGAAGCTGCATACCTGTCACTGGATTTTTTTTAATTAAAAAAGTGAATTTTGGATTCGTAGATTTCAGTTGTACAATAGCCACTACCATCTTCCTCCTATCAATCTTTCTATAGGGCCCGTCCCCATACTTCCTGTAAAGCTTCTCGAAATAGAGCATCCAGCTGATGATCTCTGTTGTTCTCCTTAGCATTCAAGGACGCCGCCACCTTATCCAACACTTGGAACTGTTCTTCTAAATAATCGTTAATCGCGGTTAGCTGCGGCTCGTAGTCTAGTTCCTCACCGGATTTTTTTCGTGCCAGCAATTGCTGAATCACCTGCCACAGCTCTTCATCCTGCGGAATAAGCCGCTCTACCAGTACATCGAACTCCATCGGCGGCATCTCTCCATATCGGTGAGTCCATTCACAGGCTAGAACGGGACGAAGTACATAAAAGTACTTTTTGATCTTGACCTGTTCGCCTTGCAAATAATCACGGTAGTTCCCTCTTGCCATGTTTAAGTAATGGTACATACAAGACTTCGGCGAAAATGTGTACGGGGAGATGCTTCTAAGCTTCTCTGCTGTACTGTACTTTTCTGCATATTGAATGGGTGATTGCAGCCACTCCAGCAGCGGTGGATTAGACTTCCGAAATAAATTCAGTGCTTTCCGCAAATCCCAGCCATTGATATCAAGCATATTGTTAATAGGACGCTCGATCACATCCCGCTTATCAAAAATAGATAGATACCATTCCGGTTTATGCAGATAAATAAATCTCACATCATAATCGCTGTCCTGCGATGGGAATCCCCACGCCCGGCTGCCTGATTCGCAGGCATACAATATTGTAACTTGCTCCTCCTGTTCAATCTGTTCCAGCTGCTCACGGATAAGCTTGTTTATAGGATCCATCTTCATCCCTCCAGATCGGTTACTTCCCTATTCTCTACCCTTGTTACTATTCGAACGCCTCATCAGAATTGCTTTGGCTTCATGGATCTATCTTCGCTCATCTTCCCTGTAACGAACAGGGCGGAAGTATGGCGGCGGCCAAAAACACTTCCATTTTATTCAACTCTGGTGCTTAATATAATGAGTACTACTATTTCTTATGGATTCGCTACAGGGTGGAGGGATACAAATGGCCCGGGAAAGTTTTGACAAGGAGATTCAATTTCTTCGCATGCTCTCTTTAGCGGGGGGAGCTTACAGCAGACAACAATTCGCCGATCGTCTCGGCATTTCTGTACATACCTATGACAAAACGCTGCGCAACCTGAAGGGCATGGTAACCGTCTTACAACAGGATCTGCCTACAGAACAAGGAACAGAACTCTCTGAGTGGCTCCGCTATAACTACTATGAATCTGCCGACCCGCTGCTCCTGTTCTTGTTCCGGGCGAAGTCGCTTAAGGAAACGGAGAGCATCCGGCTTACACTACTATTAACTGCGCTCCAGACTCAGGAGCTAACGGCTAAAGATCTACAGGATGTGTGCAGTGAGCAAATGCCAACCGATTATCCAATGCCCGATGAGAAAACCATCCGTGGAGATCTGAAATACCTTGAGGAAGTTGGCGTTATTCTTCGTGTAAACGAAGGTCGCCCTTATCGATACAAGGCTGCTAACGATCTGATTGATCAATTATCCGGCGATCAGCTCTTGGATCTTTACGACTATGTTGATGTCATCGCCAACACGCAGACTCCGTCTGTGCAAGGTTATCTGCTGCGCGACACCTTAAAAAAGGTCCTGCGGAAGCGGGGTTATACCCTCGAAGCTACGGAAACCCATAGATACAAATATAATTATCATTCACGTATTCTTGATGAGGCACACCTATATACGATATTTGCAGCGATTCAGCAGCGAAAAAAAATCAAGTTTCTATATCTATCCCCTAAAAAGGGCAAAAACTACGCCTCTCAGAATACCAATCCTCTCTTTGAGCGGGAAACAAGGGGCGTCACAGAAACTGTTCTTCCGCTCCGCGTCATCTATGACCATCAATATGGGCGCTGGTATTTAATCGGACATAATTCACGTATGGGCATCATGAAATTCCGAATGGAGGGCCTTACTCAAATTGAGGAGGGCGACACTGTGGAAGAAGCAGAGTTTGCTCTGAAACTCAGCAATCTGGAAGAACAGATGACAAACAGCTGGGTTATAGATACCACCCGTGCGATTAAAGTGGTGGCAAGATTTTATAACCCCAATCGCTCGGGTGTTAATTTTATTCGGGAGCGGGTTGAAGCGCAGGGACAGTGGGGAGAAATTACGGAAGAGTCCGATTCTACATTCCTTTATGAGATCACAGTGAATGGTATTTATGAAATTAAGCCGTGGTTACGAAGCTTTGGTTCGAGCTGCGAGGTATTAGAACCCCCTTGGCTGCGTAAGCAGTTTATCGCGGAGTGGAAGGAGATTCACAGCTATTATGAATCCATTTGAGAAAATATTTAACTTCCAAATCATTTCACGCCTCGACGAAGTGGGTTCATTAGCGCTGACCTCCCAGGAACGTTCCTGGCTGAAAACCATGTTAATGCACCCGGCCTCAGAAGCAGCTTTTACACTGGATACCTTAAGTAAATTGAACGCCATATTGGAGGCAGAAGCGTCCACAGAAGTGCAGGGAATTATTATGGAGAAAGCTAAAAGCAAAGAGCGGCAGGTCTATCATCCAATGCTTCGTACACTCCGCCGTATAATCATGCAGAATCAAGCGATCCTTATTACTTTCCATATTAAGCATGGAGGCCAACGAACTGACCAAACCGGGTTCCCTCATAAGCTGGAATACAACATGTATAAGCGGGAGTGGTATCTGCAATGGTACAGCACCCGGCAACGTTCTCTTATGTCCACTAAACTAAAAAACATTATTTCTGTTGAAGTAGCTCCCTTCCCTGCCAAACGGATTAATGATTTAAAAGCAAGGATAATACGATTATTAGAGGATCAGAAGGAATGTGCATGTATTCAAGTCATCCCCACCTTTAATGCTGAGCTATCACGAATTCTGTACGCCTTTTCCTGTTTTGATAAATCCGTGTCCTTTGATGAAAATTCGGGTATCTATCGAATCAAAGTCATCTACATGAGAGACGATAGCGAATTCCTATTGTCCAAAATCCGTTTTCTTGGCCTCCGCGTAAAAATCGTCGAGGGTGAGCATCTTAAGCGGCGCATGCTGAAATCCGCAGCTATGGCGATTGACCGGTATGGGGAATAACCGAGAATTAGTATAAGCTGGTCAACTATCCTGAAGTGCTGAAACGTGCTTATATAGTAAAGTAAAGGACACGGTTAAGGTGTCTTTTACTTACTTACAGCAGCTTTCTTAAAAACTGAGAGGTTTATTCTCATGAAAAGAAAATCCGTCTTATGCGTATAGTCAAGATAAAAACTCAGAGTTAGTGAGGGGATTAGAAGTGGGAAAGAGAGTTATAGTGAAAATTTCAGAATTGACCAAAAAACATAAGATTTCCCTACGAGAATTATCCAGAATATCCGATGTCCGACATGCCGCATTAAGTGAGTTAGCTAATGGAAAAAGGGAGAATATTAACTTTAGTCATATAGGCAAAATTGCAGAAGCTTTAAATATTGAGGATATTCGTGAGATTATTGATTTGGTTGATGATAAAGATTAATCAAATCAACACAAAATTAATAGTTTTTGAATCGACAATAACTCAAGTAATAAGATCATAAGAAAAAGCAAAGAAAAGCGACCCCTACAGGTCGCTTTTCTGCTTTTCTGATCTCCATATTAAAGTAGAGGCAGCCATTCCCCTATTCCAGCTTCATATAGTATAGATTCGCCGTACTATCTTTTGTAATGGTATGTGCACCTGCGGCTAGAGAGACAGTGGCAATGCCATTGGTTATAGGATAACTTGTTCCATCCACTTTGATTTTCGTTCCCTCTGTGTTGAACACTAGGGTTAGCGTTGAAGCTTTAGCAGCAGTGAATTGAATGCTGGTAACACTCTCGATTTTTAGACATTGGGTTAGGGTTAAACCCTGATAGGCCACAGTTCCCTTACTTGTTGAGAGATTGCCTTGAATATTGAAGAAGCTGCTTGTTGTTCCATCCGTAGTAAAGTTGTGAACGGTTGCTCCCGCTGTCGGCACTGGCGTTGTCGTCGGTGCTGGAGTCGCTGTTGGTACAGGAGTTGCTGTTGGAGCTGGGGTCGCTGTTGGCACAGGAGTTACTGTTGGCGTAGGTGTTACTGATGGCGTAGGTGTTACTGATGGAGTCGGAGTCGGGTTCGTTGGGTTTGAATTCCCCCCTACAGAGACAAGTCCCGTTGTGTAGCTTCTGATTGCAGACATCAGCGCTGTATTAAGCGCATACGAAACGTCATCCACTGAATCATTAAATTCCCATGTGAAGTCTCCGCCATTCAGACGTCCGGCTTTTGCCATAACAATCTGTTCAACATTGTTTACGTTATCAATATTAGATACGTTCACTCCTGTATTTACGCTCGTGTCGAAGTTGTTATAGGCTGTTCCGCCTTTTAATGCTTTGTATGAGCTTGGGACGGTTTCATTTCTTGACGAAGCTAAGTAAGCATCAAATGAGGTAACATTAGCAGGAGCTGTCCCTGTGTTTGAATTCGCATAGATGAGACTTGAAGCCTCTACAATAAGATTGTTATAGGCTTTAATCACACCTCCATTTTCGCCTGAGAATGTGCCCTCCCCTAAAGCATCTGTACCTTGTAAGGAGATCATCATTGGAAACTTAGCATGTCTAAAATAATTAGATTCTACAAAAGCTGAAGCACCTGTAGTAACACCCACACCGTATTTGGAGATACCATCGAAAAAGTTGTTATAGATATGGACGGATGCCACTCTAATCCGCGGATGACGGGAGTCCGAATGGTCAAACCAGTTGTGGTGGAAGGTAACAAAAAATTCAGCCGGCTCACTCAAACCAACTAGCGAAGATTTTCCGGAATCCCAGTAATGGTTGTAAGAGATTGTAATATAGTTGGATCCATTTTTAAGGTCTGTGGAACCGTCGCCCTTGGCTTGGTCTGCATCGCCTCCAGCAGCTCCATAAAAAATATCATTATTATGCACCCAGACATTCATATTGCCAGAATCCATTGAAATGCCATCGTCGGGGAATAACATTACACCCAGGTTTCTTACTTCCACATTACCTACATATCTTAGAAGCATTCCCCAACCGTATGCGTAAGCATCATTTCCGATACCTTCAATAGTAATATTCATTTCCGAATAATTGTTTTTACCTTTGACTTCAAGATACCCACTGCTGTTAAGCTGTCCACTCAGATCAGCAGCTGTAACTTTTCCGATAATTCGAATCGCAAGTGGAGTTGTATCATAGCCTTTTTGTCTCAGTGCCAGAATACCGCCCAGGCCAACCCCTGTTTGTACAGCGCCGGAGCTGTTGATTTTCACACCAAGGGTTACGGTTTGCGCAGTCTGAGATGTTATATACAGCACTTGAGCACCATTCTTGAGGGTTCCATTCTCATTATAAGCCCCTGATCCCGTACCATATTGCGAGCTAGTCGAAAAAGCAAATCCTGAGCGGTCATATGACGTTACGGATAGTGGATTTGAAACCGCACTTACCGTCCCCCCCCCTGACAAGGTAGCTTCAACTTTCATCACATAATTTCCGGCTGCAAGCCCTACAGCATCGGCTCTCCAGTAGGAAGGATATTTGCGGATTAACTCATTATTAATTTGTTGATACCCAGAATCCGCTGCACTTGCCAATTTAACATAAACGTTATACCCTGTCGCATTGCTTACAGGTGACCATTCCACATATGCCGTTTCATTCCAGCCTCCACTGCCTGTTACCGCAAGACCAGCAGCATGCACCACCGTATTTGTCCATCCACCTACTATTAAAGAAAGAGCAAGAGAAAACAACACAACAATACTGGTTACCTTTGCAACTCTTTTTTTCATTTTATTTCCTCCCGATTTTAATTTGTTGCAGATATCATTGTAACCGCTTGCAAAAAATGAAGTTTCTCTTTTCACCTCCTAAATATTTAGAAAGAGATCCTGCATCTAGCCCCTGTCCCCCTTCGAAAATAATACAAATTCTGGAACCAGAACACGTTCAACATATCAAAACTAAAAAAGGTTCCGAAACAATCATTTACTCATATCTCCCATATCTAACCGTGTTCTGAGCTAATGATTATAGGACAGCGAATGGATTGTGATCATACAACACGAATAGCCACACAGTAGCCAGCACATAATAAAATTCACAACCATTAGGTAATCAAGGAGGAATTTTCAATTGAGCGCAAATAAACCAGACAAGAATCTGATCAACACCGTAAAAGATTTGGAAGCCACGCCCGTAAACAGCCTGGAAGCCCAACAGCAACAACAAGCCCGTAATGATCGCCGCAAGCAATCTCAGCATGACAGCGACGGAAAATTCACGGAAAATGAAACCGGGAACTTTCATTAAAGTCGGGGATAATGTTGGCATCTTCTTTTCAAGCTGCAATAACGTAAAAAGACACCCTTCAAGGTGTCTTTTCTTTTACTACCTATGGAGCCGCATCATAATGTATTTTCCTCTGATCAATACGTATCAACTGCTCATCCTGTAATCCAAGCAATGATTTTGTCACGGTCTCACGCGCCGTTCCTGTCATATCCGCCAGGTGTTGATGCGTTAATTTCAAATCGATTAGAACACCTTTATCAGAGGGCACTCCGTGCTGTTCTGTTAGACGCAACAACACGTGAGCAACTCCAGATAGAACCAGATAGTGCTCCTCTCCCTCTTCACCCTCAAAAAAGATGGACTCTCCTTTTATATAAGTACGCTCGCCACATACCTTAGCAATTTCAGCTAATTATTCATCATCAAGATGTTCAAAGAACGGAAAATCCCGTAACAGTTGGGTTTGTGATTGAGTATGTTTCACAAATTTTCCAAATGCACCATCGTAAAATGGAAGGTTTTGGTTGCTGAGAACAAGAATAAAGTTAAGATTCTAAAATTCAAGAAGTGAGTTGATGAACATGAGTGATAAGATGGTGGCTGTTTTAAGAAGACAGTTTGATCCAACCGTAGAAATGTTGAAGAATCTTATCGAAGTATGTCCTGATCATTTTTGGAAGAATGCCAAGCATAAATACTGGAAGCATATATTCCACGCTACAACCAGCATGAAATTTTGGTTTAGGCAGCAGAAGGATGAAGAATTCAAAATACCTGACTTCGGTAAAGATATAACAGAAGACTTAGATAAGGAGTGCTCTGACTACCCTACTAAGGAGGAAATGACGACGTACCTAGAGGAGATATTGAGTGTGGCTCGTAATTTTTTTGCTGAACTTACTGACGGCAGATTATTGGAACCATGTGTACTATACGAAGAAATAACTAAAACTGATGTTATCCTCATGCAGATAAGGCATGTTCAACATCATATAGGTTATTGCAACAGCATATTGAATTCGAATCACCTACAAACAGCAAAGTGGCTATGATAAAATTAGTGACCGAAATCAGCTTCTTTACCACGAGGAGTGTTATTTAGTATGGTTTATGAATTTGATAGTGAGATAAGGCTGCTGGAAGGTAAAATGAAATGGAAAGTAGTCTATTTCCCCTATTCAGTAAGGGAGATATTCAATACTAATGGTAAAGTACCTATTCAAATCTCTGTTGACGGGCACGAATTTGACCATACTTTATTGCCGTCAAAGAATGGGCATTATTTTGTTTATAACGAATTTATTCGAAGAGCAGTACAAAAAGAGCTCGGTGATACATTACATATAATACTTAAGAAATGTGAGGAAAATCGTAAACTGATTGTACCTGATTACATTACTACAAACCTTGAAGAGTACCACATGCTGAATACATTTCTAAACCAGCCTGATTACATTAAACGAGAGCAGATTAATTATATTGAGCTTGCTAAAAAGGAAGATACAAAAAATAGACGAATACTAGCTCTAATTGATAAACTTAAGGATTAATAAAGGGACGACAATAAAGTTGAGGTAAAATGAAGACATCAGAGTTAAGCAACGAATAAAATGAGCACAAAACTTTAAAAAATCACAAAAAAGCGATGAGAAACAATCCTCATCGCTTTCACATTACTAAAACCAGACTTGTTACAGCAAACCTCTGCCATAGTAATAGGTGATCGTTTAAGAGTCAGCAACCCTCTGCCCCCTTACGTGGTGCTGGCACGTCGATTAGCAAGCGCCATAGCAGCGGCGTAGCCGGAGCTCCAAGCCCATTGCAGGTTATAGCCGCCGCAATCTCCATCCACATCCATCACTTCACCTGCCAAATACAGCCCAGGGACTAACTTAGATTCTAACGTTCCTTCGATTAGCTCCGTCGTATCGATGCCACCGGCTGTTGTTTGTGCATTCGTGAAGCTATTGGTATCGGTCACTTTAAATTCCCAATGCTTCAAGATTCGATAAAATATTTTCTTGGTTTTCCATGATAAATCCATACAAAGCAAGTGCGGCTGTTGATCAATTCCAGCCTCCTTCAGCAGAACTGGAATCAGTTTCTTGCTGACGATGCCCACAAAAGAATCGGCAACCGTCCGGTGTCCGAAGATCCCCCAGTGGATCTCCAGAAAATCAATTAACTCTTCCTCCGTCCGCTCCGGCATTAAATCAACCGACAATGTCACCGATTCTCCTATTCCGAGATTATACGCAGCCTTTCTGCTGAGCTGAAGTATGGGCGGGCCCGAGATACCATAGTCCGTAAAAAGAATCTCACCAGACTCAGTGCGGATGACTTCATTGTTTACGATAACATGGGCCTCTCCCTCAAATTTGATGCCCGATAGTTCCTTCAAATACGGATAATCCAGCTTCAATTGTACAATGCCTGGCACCGGGTTGATCAGGGTGTGCCCCAGGCGTTGGACAAGCGTATAACCGGATCCGTCCGTTCCCGTTTTGGGAGCGGTAAGGCCGCCTGCACATAGAAAAAGATAGTCGCTGGTATACACAACCTGTTCCTCTGTCTCCGTCTGGCAGGTTATCGCGAACCGCGGATGTCCCGCCGAAACGGTAACATCCAACACTTTATGTTTATAATATACGGGAACATTCCGATCCTCCAGCGCCAGCTTAAATACACCCGGCACCGAAGCCGCCTGCAGCGACATCGGATACATCCGGCCATTCTCCAAGCTTACAAAAGGAAGCCCGAGTGAGGAGAAAAATTCGATCGTTTGGCGGACACCGAATTGCCGCAATACATGTATTGGGAATCCTTCCTGATTACTGTGATACTTGCGTGATAAAGCGGCCGCTTCATCCGTACCGGTGGCGGTGGATTGGTTCGTAATGTTGCAACGCCCGTTACCCGTCGTTATTATTTTCTTCCCAAGCCGGTCATTGCTTTCAATAATTGCTGTATCAATACCTTGATCCCTCGCTGTAACTGCAGCCATTAGACCTGCAGCACCCCCACCGATAATGAACAGCTCGTGGTGCTTAGAAGTCTGATCCTTATACATGTTAATTGATGCATCCCTTTTCCTAATAAATTTATTGAATTGACTTAGCTAGCGCCATGGCGGCCACATATCCGGAACTCCAGGCCCATTGCAGGTTATAGCCGCCGAAATCTCCGTCGACATCCATCACTTCGCCAGCCAAATACAGCCCAGGCACCAGCTTGGATTCCAGCGTTCCTTCGATGAGTTCCGACGTATCAATGCCGCCGGCTGTCACTTGCGCATTCGTAAAGCCATTGGTATCCGTCACTTTAAATTCCCAACGCTTCAAGATTTGATAAAATTTCCCCTTAGTTTTCAACGACAGAGCCTGGCAAAGCAGCTGTGGTTGCTGATCTAAGCCGGTCTCCTTGAGTAGGACCGTAACAAGCTTCTTGTTAAAGATGCCAACGAGAGAATCCGCAACCGTCCGGTGTCCAAAGGTCTCCCAGAGCCTTTCTAAAAACTCAACTAACTCTTCCTCCGTGCGGCCCGGCATCAGATCAACCGACAATGTTACCTGTTCTCCTCTTGCAAGATGATACGCAGCCTTCCTGCTTAGCTGAAGAATTGGCGGGCCGGTAATACCATAATCCGTGAAGGCAATTTCACCCTGTTCACTGCAGATGACTTTACCGTTCACAATGATATGGGCTTGTCCCTGAGATTTGATAGTGGACAGTGCCCTCATATTCGGATATTGCAGCTTCAATTGCACAATGGCCGGCAAAGGCTCAATCAGGGTGTGCCCCAGACGTTCGGCAAGTGTATACCCAGGAGGTTCTTTTCCCGCATTTGGACCGGCAAGGCCACCCGCAGATAGAAGTAGATAGTCGCTAGTATAAACAACCTCCTCCTCTGTCTCCGTTTGGCATTTTATCTTGAAGCGCGGATGATTCTTCGAAACAGTAACATCCAACACTTTGTTATTGAGGTATACCGGAACATTCCGATCCTCCAGCGCAAGCTGGAAAATATCCAGCACCGCTGCTGCCTGCAGCGACATTGGATACATCAAGCCCTCCTTCAATCTTGTAAGTGGAAGCCCGAGAAAGGAGAAAAAATCTATAGTCTGACGGATGCCAAATTGCTGCAATACCGCAAGTGGAAATCCGGCCTGATTACTGTGATACTTGTGCGATAAAGCAATTGCTTCATCCGTACCCGTCGCAGTGGATTCATTCGTAATGTTACAGCGGCCATCACCTGTCATTAATATCTTCTTTCCAATCCGGTCGTTACCCTCCAGAATGGCAGTATCGATACCCATATCCCGCGCAGTAACGGCGGCCATTAGTCCGGCAGCACCTGCGCCGATAATAAACAGCTTGTGGTGCATAGAAGTCTGATTCTCATACATGGTTGGTCAATGCATCCTTTATCCAATTTTTCTAAAACACAGAGTCACTTTATTAAATTATAGCATAAGTATACTGGTTTTCATTTATATCTCCCTATTAACTCTTCCTATCCTAGGTTTGCCTTTTTTATCCCTATATAGAACCTTAAATTTTTCTTCACACCTTCTTCACTGCAATCTTTAATTCCACATACGAAAGATACTGGATCTAGCAAGATACTCATTTTTTTGAACCGCCACGCATAGTCCAGATCATATTCTGAAAATATGAAAAAAGACACCTTTCATGGTGTCTTCAATAGTACTCCATATGGAGCCGAGCCATGGCTGTACAAATCCACAATTCGCCGCCGTGTGATGATTCGGATGTTCGGCGAGGTAGCATAGTTTAAGATCATTCCTTGGTCAGCGTATCGATGCGCGTGTGGCATTGCCCAGCGGATCAAATACGCCATTCTTCTTCCCATTGATAATACTAGCTTCTGCTTCATCTTTAATTAGATTCACTGCATAAGAGCTTGCGGTAGACATATCCGTAACTTTGCCTTTGGAAGCATCTTTATTACACTGATTTAGCCATTCAAGGAAAACAAACTCTCCTATAAAGAAAGGCGATCCTTGAGTAGCATAAAAAAGAGTTGCAACGACAACAAGACCTAGACGAAGCGTTCGAAGCGGTTAATTACAAACTTCGCAAGTACGATCAAATCTAGAAGGGGCAAATAACGGCTGAGCAGGAGTTTGTAATGGGTGATCACGAGGTAATGCATGACGAGTTCCTCTAAATATACACAAAAAAGAACCTTCAACCACTTAGCTTGTGGTTGAAGGTTCTTGCTGTTACGAACTCAGTTTGGCCGCTTCGAGCAAGCGTTGTAAAATGACGGTAGCTTCGGCACGTGTAATGACATTGTTCGGCGTAAGCTGTCCTTGATTGCCTATGATAATTCCGTATTTAACGTTAAGTGCAGCTGCCGCTCTTGCAGACAAGTCGAGCAAATGATGGTCTTTGAATGTGCTAAGCTGTTGAGCGGCTTCGCTATCGGAAATCGCTGTATCCATCCCAGCAAGCTTCATGGCTTTCCCCAGCAACACCATTGCTTCTTCTCGGCTTAGCTTCTCGTTGGGAGTGTACTGGCTGTTGTTACTTGCCGTAACTAACCCGTAGCCTTCCGCAATGGAGACCGTTTCGTAATACCATTGCCCGCTGTTGACGTCAGTAAAGCTGGTAGGCTGATCAACCGTGTGTAATCCGAGAGCCCGGACCAACATCGCCGTGAACTCAGCTCGGGTAATTTGCTTGTTCGGTTGAAAGCTCGATTCAGTGACACCTTGGACGATCAGCTTGGACGCTACTTGTTCGATATCATACTTCGCCCAATGATTCTGAATATCCGCAAAGGTTTTGTCATTCTCTATAACGGCATAGACGCTATTTGTCAGGCTATAAATGACAGCAAAGGTCTTGCCGTTCTCCCTCATCATTCGGGTAGGTACCGGCACGATGTTTCCATCCTTCGTCATCGTAATCCCCGTTATATTTTTATTGTGATCATCTGCTGAATTGGGAATGACAATCGTCCGCTCGACATAGCTAAGAAACTTGTTGAGCTCAATCGTCTTACCGCCATGTGCTGCTGTGATGTTGAAATCAATCGGCGGCGACAAGAGTCTTGCCTTCCCTATACTATTAGCAAGTTGCACGATATCGCTTTCTGGTACATTGGTAATCTCGACTTGAATCACCATGTTTCGCAGTGCATCCTCCGAACCGAAACGCTTCGTGACAAGACTCCAATCGATCCGGTTGGCAGCTAGAAGATAGGAACCAAGCTCCGTTTGAATTAGAATAACTGCGTTTCGGTCATTCAGTGTTGTGATAAGCTGACCGTTTAAGAGCAGAAGAACACGATCTGAATCATTATGGACCGGTATGTTAATGACTGGCTTATCGGGTAAGGAATCGAGGTAACGCGATAATTTCTTCTCGTCGATGGTTACCGTTGTCACTTTCTTTCCGTTCATAACAGCAGTTGTTTCTTTGGCTAAATCCTTCTGTTTAACTCCATTGATCTCGATCTCTAGCCCTAAGCTTGGAATTGGGCTTGTACTTGAGCTTGTACTTGGGTCTGAGCTTGAACCTGAACCGGATTCAGGAGTCGAGATGTTCAGCGTAAACGTGGCAATCGTCTGATTTCCTGCTTCATCGATGACGACTAGCGTGTAGTTGCCAGAAGATATAACTCTCGTTCCGGTTGTGAAGGGCTGACCGTTTAATGTAGCGGTACCTTCATTAAATCCAATCGTCAACGGACTGGTGTAGTTGCTTATTCCTACAGTTAGACCGGTTATAATCGGGTTTGTTCGATCAATTGTGAAAGAAATCATTGTGACGTTACCCGCCTCATCCGTCACCACAAGCGTATAGTCACCTTCGGCAAAAACCGTTGCGCCACTTGCGAATGGATCTCCGTTCAAGGTCGCCGTACCTTCATTGAACGTAATCGATTGATTCGTGTTATAGATAGAGCCGTCGGTCACACCGCTAATGATCGGGACCGTTTTATCGATCGTGAATGCAATGGTTGTAACGTTGCCCATCGCGTCCGTTACGATGAGTGTGTAGTCGCCCTCGGCACTGACTTCAGATCCGCTAGCAAAGGGATCTCCGTTCAAGGTTGCGATTCCCGTGTTAAACGTGATCATTCTGTCGGTATTATAACTCGATCCGTAAACAACCCCAGTAACGGTTGGGCCGGTTTTGTGGATCGTAAAGCTGACTGTCGTAACGTTGCCCACCGCATCGGTCACAATGAGTGTATAGTCGCCTTCGGCGGAAACGGTCTCGCCACTTGCGAATGGATCTCCGTTCAACGTTGCCGTACCTTCGTTAAAAGTGATCGTTCTGTCGGTGTTGTAGCTCACCCCGTAAACAACGCCGGTGACGGTTGGAGCGGTTCTGTCAATGGTGAAGTTGGCCGTCGTAACGTTACCCGCCTCATCCGTCACCACAAGCGTATAGTCACCTTCGGCGAAAATGGTTGCGCCACTTGCAAATGGATCTCCGTTCAAGGTCGCCGTACCTTCATTGAACGTAATCGATTGATTCGTGTTATAGATAGAGCCGTCGGTCACACCGCTAATGATCGGGACCGTTTTATCGATCGTGAATGCAATGGTTGTAACGTTGCCCATCGCGTCCGTTACGATGAGTGTGTAGTCGCCCTCGGCACTGACTTCAGATCCGCTAGCAAAGGGATCTCCGTTCAATGTTGCGATTCCCGTGTTAAACGTGATCATTCTGTCGGTATTATAACTCGATCCGTAAACAACCCCATTAACGGTTGGGCCGGTTTTGTGGATCGTAAAGCTGACTGTCGTAACGTTGCCCACCGCATCGGTCACAATGAGTGTATAGTTGCCTTCAGTGGAAACGGTCTCGCCACTTGCGAATGGATCTCCGTTCAACGTTGCCGTACCTTCGTTAAAAGTGATCGTTCTGTCGGTGTTGTAGCTCACCCCGTAAACAACGCCGGTGACGGTTGGAGCGGTTCTGTCAATGATGAAGTTGGCCGTCGTAACGTTACCCGCCTCATCCGTCACCACAAGCGTATAGTCACCTTCGGCGAAAATGGTTGCGCCACTTGCAAATGGATCTCCGTTCAAGGTCGCCGTACCTTCATTGAACGTAATCGATTGATTCGTGTTATAGATAGAGCCGTCGGTCACACCGCTAATGATCGGGACTGTTTTATCGATCGTGAATGCAATGGTTGTGACGTTGCCCATCGCGTCCGTTACGATGAGTGTGTAGTCGCCCTCGGCACTGACTTCAGATCCGCTAGCAAAGGAATCGCCGTTCAACGTTGCGATTCCCGTGTTAAACGTGATCATTCTGTCGGTATTATAACTCGATCCGTAAACAACCCCAGTAACGGTTGGGCCGGTTTTGTGGATCGTAAAGCTGACTGTCGTAACGTTGCCCACCGCATCGGTCACAATGAGTGTATAGTCGCCTTCAGCGGAAACGGTCTCGCCACTTGCGAATGGATCTCCGTTCAACGTTGCCGTACCTTCGTTAAAAGTGATCGTTCTGTCGGTGTTGTAGCTCACCCCGTAAACAACGCCGGTGACGGTTGGAGCGGTTCTGTCAATGATGAATTTCACCATCGTGACGTTGCCTGCTGCATCGGTTACAACCAGCGTATACACACCATCCTGATCAATCTTTGTACCGCTTGTATAAGTAGTTCCATTCAATTGCGCTGTCCCTTCATTAAAACTAGGAACTACCGATATATAAATTCCGCCCTCCATTACTCCCGTAACAATTGGCGCCACATTTTCGATCTCAAAGTTAACCGTTGTTACATTACCTACTGTATCGGTTACAACCAGCGTATACACACCATCCTGATCAATCCTTGTACCGCTCATATAAGCAGTTCCATTCAGCTGCGCTGTTCCTTCATTAAAACTGGGAGTTACCGACTTATAAACCCCGCCCTCGCTTACCCCTTTAATTTTAGGTGCTGTTGTGTCTATCTCAAAGTTAATCGTTGTTACATTGCCTGCTGTATCCGTTACAATCAGGGTATACACACCATCTTGTGAAACCTGTGCACCACTAACAAAAGCAGCTCCGTTTAAAGTCGCGGTTCCTTTGTTAAAGGTAATCGTTTTGATTGTGTTGTATATTACACCATTCGCTATTCCCGTTACGGTAGGTGCTATCGTATCAACCTTGAAAACCACCGTCGCACTATTGCCTGCTTGATCGGTGACGATCAGTGTATACGTTCCATCCTGGGTGATGTCTGTACCACTGGTATAGGGACTCCCATTAAGCAATCCGCTGCCTTCATAAAATAGAGGATTAACTTTGCTATTATATACTATGTTATTCACTACATTTGTAATAACAGGAGCTATTGTATCTACTGTAATTGTACTACTAATAGTTGAGTTGCTCGAATTACCAACTCTATCTTTATATTGTACATATACGTTTTTGACTCCCTGTCCAGCCGGAAGGACCCATGACCTCCCGTTCAGATCAGCGATACTGAACCAGCTGGTCTGCCAAGTCCCATTAACATTGGAGAGACGCACCTGCTCAACTCCTGAGCCGCTTCCATCCGTATAGGTTCCTTTTAAAGTGACCATCTCTGATTTCGTCCATGCAGCACCATCATTAATAATCAGTGCACCTGTTGGTGCTGTCTGATCCAATAGAATGATCTGAGAAGAACTGGCAGATATCGCATTGTTGGAATCTCTCACCTGCATATAGATGTTCTTCGCCCCATCCCCTCCACTTAGACTGAATGTTGCTGTATTGCTGAAAGGCAACCAAGATGCCGCCGATAAATTAGCAACGCTATTCGCAAATCTCATATGGGTAACACTATCACCTGCATCAGGATCTGAACCTGTTACGGATAGATTGACTGTGCTGGCGCTTGTCGCTGTTCCCTCCGCAATTTTGAAAGAGCCCGTAGGCGGGGTATTCGTCGGTCCGGTCTCATAAGTAACGACTAGCTTCGGGCGAAATGCAGCATTCGAAGCTTCTAAGGAATACAATAAAAATCTCCCGCTGTCTGCATCTGCTTCATTGCCGTTAAGTGTAAAAGTTACTGTGCGATCAGAACCACCCGTAAAGGCATCGACAGCACTCTTAACATTGAAAGTAATCGATTGATCCTGAAGATAAGTGCCCATCGGCACTTCCGCAGTGCTTTTCGCCGTAAATTTATCTGAAAAAGGGCTATTCACATCTACGAAGGGGAAGGTACCATTAAAACTATGGTCCAAACTATTCGCAGCAGAGCCCCTTGCCTCCATGTACAGCGTGTGATTCGGGACTCTTAATACAGTAGCAACCGTCACAACCAGCTCTGCTGATACAATGGTCCCTTCTGGAGCACCTAAATTGAAAGATGCGGCCATTCTATTGCGCACATTGACGAAGCCGTCATTATTGCTCATGCCGACATATAGATAACCATCTCCGTCATTATCATAGATTCCGTTATATTCCGCTTGACCATTTAATTGCATCGTATCAGCAGTTGCTGTATAGGTCTTTGTAACTGTGCCTCCTGCTGCTTCAGCACTCGGTACCAACCCGGGTGTGATTGTCGTGAATAGAATAGCAATCGTCATGAATAGAGTTAGAATTCTTTCTCTCAATGTTTCTCCCCATTTCATATAAATATCAATATAATACTTTATGTAATATAATTACATTATAAATAAATAATACAAAATAAAAATTTATAGACAATAGCCTTACGAAGCCTATCTTGTCTATGTAATCTATCCATTATATAATTCCAGCATTTGAGAGAATAGTTACTGCTGTCATCACTATTGTCACATGACAAATTTGTAAATTTAACCAGTTATTATTCATCCTATTTAGGTATACTTTAGAGAACGAAAAAACTGGCCTCATGTGTGTTCAATCAGTTGAGAACAGTTACGTATCCCTTCTCGTTCAGCTACCTCCTTATAGCTCGATGAACCCTCTTAATACGCTCTGACCGCCTTTAATTTGAATTCCTCTGTATACTTCTGAAATGTTTGACCTTTTTTAGCCATAAAAAATATCCCCTCCAAGTGGCACTCAAGCCTACATGATAACATGAAGGTTTTTTTGAGTGTCTACTTGAAGGGGATAATATCAATCAGCGGGTCTTTCAAATGGAGCCGAGGGGAGTCGAACCCCTGTTCGAAGATAATGACACATAAGCTTCTACGAGTCTACTTACAGTTTTGATGTCATCCTAGAAGCATTCTAACCAATATTTGATAAGTCATTCTGATTAAGGAGACTGGTCATAGGAATAACTCCTTAGTATAGTGATCCATTTATATAAGTTAATCCTGAATATATCGGTTTTTCACAGTGCTTCTTCAATACGCAGAAAGTACCTTTGGCGCTACAGATGATGGCTGGATCCTTTTAATTTTTAGAAGTTGCTAATTCCCTGCGGAATCAAGATACGCTTCAGCTTCTTCTATCGATTCGTACAAGTTTGCAATATCTTTAAACATACGATTCATTTGCGTTTTGTAGAACGCCGTAGGCGCAACATACACCCATTTGTGTTTTGTGGACATTCCAGCTTTCACAGCATCTTCACCAGTTGGAGCAAGAATTGCCATCACCTCTTGCTTAAATACCAGACCACCAGTGATTACAGTCATACCTGTAAACCCTCGCTTAGTTTTCTTCAGTATCTTCGGAAATTGTTCTGCGTACGCAAAGGCATCCTCAACTTCCATACCGTCCGATGTTACAATAATTCTGTTTTTATTTTTAACATAATCAATAGTGAAACTCATAATAGTAATTCCCCCGAATATTTTTGCTTTTAAGTGCTTAATGCCATAATCTAATCTTATATCAGTTCGAGCTCTTATAGATGTAGTTTCGGAAAATGTGCCACTAAATATTAACTTCAAAGTGAATGATCTAATTTTAGGTGTAGACAACATGTCTACAAAAATAAATACTTTTAGTTCCCCATAATTCCTTGTCTGCATTCGTCTACAATTCAATCACTAAACAGCAAAAAAACCGCTATTTCAGCGGGTTTTCTTATGGGACTGAGGGGAGTCGAACCCTGACCGAAGATAACGGTACATAAGCTTCTATGAGTGTAATTACAGTTTTGATGTCACAAAATTCATGACTCCCACCAGAAAATTGTTTACGGTGTAGTTGTAATTCTAAAGTCAAAACTGTGCTATAGCGAAAAATCGGTAACACCCTTTTTATAGGAAAATTTAAGACTATATGTTTCTTCTTTTCCATAGGGCATTGTAGCAATTTTAATACGAGTATAATCAAACCTGCTATCTTTTAACACTCTCTTTATCAAGGCTATACTACGTTCTTCTTCCGTAATGATACAAAATATATTAAGAGCATATTTTTTTGGGTCGGAAATGCATTTGCCCATATCAAAGCCATCAACACAACCTAAGTTAGCATCTATTAGAGATATGTCCAGGTATTCTATTACTTTATCTCTTAACCAGTTATCACGTTGGCTTCCTTTTTCACTTTTTAGAGGATACTGTACTACTAACCAAAATTTTTCACTCATTCATAATCACCAGCCAATGAAGAGATTATTATAATAATTATAACAAAGAAACTTTGCAAAAGGGTATCGTTAACAATAGTATGGGAACCATCCTCATGCGGACGGTATTCGTGGTGGTAGAGAAATCTTTTCTAGTTTATAAAATGCATACCAAACATTCCGAAGACCTCATAGTAGACATGATAAACCACAAGTACACATTTGAGGAATTGGCTGAAATCATTAAAAAACATTGCCTAACTTTAATTATGAGGATACAAAAAAGCGACCCCTAAGGTCGCTTTTTCTAATACTCCATATGGAGCCGAGGGGAGTCGAACCCCTGTCCGAAGATAACGGCACATAAGCTTCTACGAGTGTAGTCACAGTTTTGATGTCACCCGAGTATCGCCCCGTAACCGGCTATACGTTGGGTCAGCCTGATTGTCTTCTTCAGCTCACCGCAGGCGGAGATGAGACAGCGTATCCCACTATTTGTTAGCCCCTATCCCTGTCACATGGGCGATGCAGAGTAGAAGCACGCACACAGTTTCTTAGGCTGCGAAAGCGTAGTTGTTTTGTTGTTTGCCGTTTAATAGGCTTTAGCGTTGATGAAGCGGACGCGTCCCCACTACTCGCTACTCATGCTCGAACTACCCCCGTCGAATCCAAGAACGGCCCCTCATTAAAAAGGGCGCTTCGGATCAAGCGGATCTTCCAAGCAAGAGAGATCCAATCTACAGCTTCTTATTCAAGAAAACTGTAACGAAGCAATAACTAACTTACTTACTCAGTATAGCACATTTATCAACACTTTAACACGTGGGTTAAAGG
The DNA here is from genome assembly GCF_037992965.1 of Paenibacillus sp. FSL E2-0190. Lineage (NCBI taxonomy): Bacteria > Bacillati > Bacillota > Bacilli > Caryophanales > Paenibacillaceae > Paenibacillus > Paenibacillus sp. FSL E2-0190. Next base: position 197,937 of record NZ_CP150306.1, on the reverse strand, counting down.
AATTGAAGGTTGAAACTGGAACTCCTTTGAATCGTCTAGTTCTCCCAGATTATCTGGCGATCTTTTGCTTATCACGCAGTACACGCTGGATATCACGTTGAGCATCTCGCTTGGCAGCCGAGTCACGTTTGTCATACTCTTTTTTACCTTTACCAAGACCAATCAGCAGCTTCGCATAGCCATTCCGCACATAAATCTTAAGTGGCACAATCGTAAATCCATCTCGCTTGGACAAGCCCAGCAGTTTATGAATTTGCTCCTTATGCATTAACAATTTACGTGTGCGTGTGGGATCAGTAGGATTGGCACGGTTACCTTGTTCAAAAGGGCTGATATGCATGTTGTGAATCTGAATCTCACCATTGCGAATCGTAGCAAAAGCATCTCCAATATTAGCGCGGCCATTACGCAGCGACTTGATCTCTGTACCCGTCAGCACCAAGCCAGCTTCATAAGTATCCTCGATAAAATAATCATGGGAAGCTTTCTTGTTCTGGGCGAGTACTTTCCCGTCTGCTTTTTTACCCATGAGAATCACTCCTTGAATCATATTCATAAGTTAAAATAACCATGTCTGTCTAATCTTAAACGACACAGCCATCGAACGTCTGATCTATATTGTAACAAATGGAATCAAGTGAGCGCAAGGAACCTTCAACCAAATATACCTCACCTAATTTGTCATATAGTTGTCAGTAACATTACCCAATATCTAGCATTTGTTACAAAAAAACATTAAGCTGAGTTGATCTGGAGTTTTTAGAAAATAGCGAGGTTAGCCTTTTGCTTGTGCGCCTTAATTAACAGATAGTTATCCACTAATCTCTTACATATCTATATCCATTTACCCTATTTACTTATTACCTATTGTTCTCAATTATCCGCTTCCCCCTACTTGGATATACATCTATTCGACGCCTATTCAAATAGTGCCGCTTTTACCTATACTGTGCCTATCCTATACTGCACCTATCCTCTACCTATCCACTTTGCTATCACCTACGTTTTTCTATATAAATGTATTTCGTGCAACTATTTAAGCCTTATCACCGCCAAAAAACTAATTAGTTGCACTTTCTGCAGCTAAAAAAGCGAAATCAAACCAATTAGAGGTAACTCATCAGATTTAGATGTACAAAATGCAACTAACTGCCACTTTTACTACATAACCCAAATTTAACTGCACATAGTGCAATTAACCAAGTTGATGATTAGTTAAAAAGCACCGCCCCAAGAGGGACGGTGCTTAGTATCGTTATAGAGTTACGCAACGCATAACCGTCATTTATTTCTTTTTACGCTTACGTGGTGCTCCTTCTGGAGCGCCGCCATTATTGTCACTTCGTTTAGAAGTGACTTGCTCAGAAGTCTCTACGTTGCCTGGTGTAACGGACTGGCCGATGAACACGCCGCCTTTGGTTTTCTTTTTGCGGCGGCCTTTGCCTGTAGGAGCGCCGTTACGGCCTTCTCCACCGCCAAAGTTCCCCCCGCGATCCTCGCGGCTGCGGAACTTCGTGCTGCCGTCCACGCCCCGCGCTTCGCCGCCGGAGGAGTCGGACGCAGGAGCGCCGTATCCGCCTTTGCCTGAGCCAAAGCCGAAGCTGATGCCGCGTCCACCACCGGCACCGCCGGTGTCTCCTCCGCGGCCTCGCCCGCCGCTGCTCTCACGCGGCGCGCCTGCGTTGCCGCCGGCTTCGCCTCCGCGCTCTGCGCCCGGCGCAGCAACTACCCGGCTCGCATCCTCGCCGGCCTCGCGCCCGCGCTTCCGCTTACCGCGGCCGCCCGCTGCGCCAACACCGGCCGCTTCGCGCGTCCCTTCACCGGCGCGCACAGCTGCGCCCGGCTTGCCCTTGCCCGCGCCTGCAGCAGCGCCGCCGGGCTTGCCTTTACCGCCGCGTCCCTTGCCCGCGGCGCCTTTGGCCCCGGCCGGCTTAATGAAGCCGCCGCCCGAACGGCCGCCCTTGCCTCCGCGGCCGCCTGCAAAACCACCGCCGCGGTGCTCGCCTGGCGCGCGTGGCTTCATGTCGACCAACTCGAAATCGATCGTGTGGTCATCCATATTTACTTTGGCGACTCGGATCTTCACCTCGTCACCAATGCGGAACACACGCGATGTGCGCTCGCCAATGAGCGCCATATGACCTTCGTCGAAGTGATAATAATCGTCGCTCATTGCACTGAGACGAATAAGACCTTCGACGGTATTATCCAGCTCGATGAACATTCCGAAGCTGGTCACACTGCTGACCATAGCCTCGAATTCCTCGCCTACTTTATCCTGCATGTATTCTGCTTTCTTCAGTTGCTCCGTATCGCGCTCAGCTTCTACCGCCACACGCTCGCGTTCCGAAGACTGCTGAGCAATGTCAGGCATCCGGCTAGACAAATAATCATGCCGTTTCTGGGTCAGTGCCCCTCCATTCTCAATCACTTCACGCATTACGCGGTGAATGACCAGATCGGGGTACCGGCGAATCGGAGAAGTGAAGTGAGAATAGTATTCCGCAGCCAGTCCGAAATGGCCCGTGCTCTCCGCATCATACTTTGCCTGCTTCATAGAACGCAACATCATCGTACTGATGACCGTCTGCTCCTTTGTGCCTTGGATTTGCTCCAACAAATCCTGCAAAGCACGTGGATGAACCGAATTGCCACGACCCTTGACGTGATATCCGAAATTGGCCGCAAAAGCCATGAAATTCTGCAGCTTCTCTGGGTCTGGATCTTCGTGAATCCGGTAAAGGAACGGAACCTTCAACCAGTGAAAATGCTCAGCAACTGTTTCATTCGCTGCCAGCATGAACTCCTCGATAATCTGTTCCGCGACAGAACGTTCACGCTTCACGATATCTACAGCCTTGCCGTTCTCATCCACGATGATTTTGCTCTCTTCAAAATCAAAATCAACCGCACCCCGGCGCATCCGCGCATCGCGCAGCTTCATCGCCAATTCCTTCATGAGGCGGAAATCGTCAATTAGTGGACTATAACGTTCCAGCAGCTCTGGATCTTCGTCTTCGAGAATTTTACGAACATTGGAGTAAGTCATTCTCTCTTTGGTGCGAATCACGCTCGTAAAGACATCGTGCTTCACAACCTTCATTTGCTCGTTAAATTCCATTTCACAGGACATTGTTAACCGGTCTACCTGTGGATTCAAGCTGCAAATCCCGTTCGATAGACGGTGCGGCAGCATCGGAATAACCCGGTCTACCAAATACACACTACAACCGCGGTCATAGGCTTCTTTATCCAGCTCAGAGCCTTCACGCACATAATAACCTACGTCTGCTATATGGACGCCCAGCTTGTAATGTCCATTCTCCAAGCGCTGTACGTTTACCGCATCATCCAAATCCTTAGCATCTTCGCCATCAATCGTAACAATGTTCAGTCCGCGCAGGTCGCGTCTTCCTTGCTCCGCAATCTCCTCTTCTGTAATTGAATCAGGAGCACTATCGGCTTCATCCATCACTTCAGCTGGAAATGCTTCAGGCAATTGATGTTTGCGGATAATGGAAAGAATATCAACACCCGGATCATCCTTATGTCCGAGAATTTCAATAATTTCACCCTCTGCCGCTGCTCGGCCTTCCGGATAACTCACAATACGCACAACGACCTTTTGACCATCTACAGCACCTTTAAAGGATTGCTTCGGAATAAAAATATCACGATTAATCCGCTTATCATCAGGCAGCACAAAACCATAGGTCTCCAGGTTCTGAAAAACACCTACCGTCTGCAACACGCCACGTTTTACAATACGTACTACTTCGCCTTCCATACGTCCGCCGGACGGACTTTTAGAGGTAATACGAATCAGAACGATATCGCCATTCATAGCTCCCTTAAGATCATTTGCATGGATATATACGTCAGGATGATCACGATCATCCGGGATTAAAAAAGCAAAACCCTTCGCATGTGCTTGTAAACGTCCACGCAGTAAATCCATCCGTTCTGGCACGCCATAACGTGCAGTACGGGTCAATACAATTCTTCCATCCTGCTCTAATTCAATCAGCAGCTCCTCGAACTTTTTAAACCCTTCACTATCCTCTAGAGCAAAATGACTCACCAGCTCTTCATAAGTCATTGGTTTATATGCAGTTTCCCGCATGAAATCGAGTAATATTTCTTGTGTTATCATGTTCGTCACCCCAGCCCTCCGCGGCTTCAAGCCGCTGGCAAATATGTATATCTTGTCCTGCCCTGCAGTAATGCCAAGTAAATTTTACCTTTACTACTTCATACCCTAGTATACACGAAATCAATCCTGCGCATCCCTGTTACTGTCATCCAAAGGTTAACACAGTACAAAATTTCCTTTAACTGCTGAAATACATCCATGCCAATTTCAGATTTACTTCCTATCGATCCAGCCTTTTTCTTTGCGAATATGAAAAGAAAAGCACCCTTAGGTGCTTTTTAACTCCTTTTAATATAACAAAAAAGCCTCCGCTCTATTCCATTTAGAACAGAGCGAGGGCTTACGGTAGATCTTTTAGTCGATTAGAATAGCAGCTAGAATCGCCATGATGAAGAAACCAGCAGCAAGTCCAACAGTTACACGTTGTAGTACAAGCTCCATACCACGAGCTTTTGTTTTACCAAAGAGATGCTCAGCACCGCCAGAGATGGCACCGGAAAGACCCGCGCTTTTCCCCTTTTGCAGAAGAACGACCGCAATAAGACCGACGGAAAAAATCAGGAGCACAACTTTCAAAAAGATATCCATTCACTTCCACCTCCTACGCCTAAGCATCACTATCTATGGTAATTTAGGTTATCACGATACATAAACAGTATTCTTATTTTATCATAGCGCTGTCGGTAATACAACAGCTTAGACTGTTAAGTCGTAGCTTTTCTTGCAAGATAAGGACAAACCTATTAAAGTCTATCTTCTTCAAATCATAAAAAAGACCCGCCATAACGGCGGGTCTTCGAAGTCTGCTATAAAGGCAGATTATCTTTTAAGGTTGTAGAAGGATTTCAGGCCGTTGTATTGAGCCAATTCACCCAACTCATCTTCGATGCGAAGCAATTGGTTGTATTTAGCAACACGGTCTGTACGGGAAGGAGCACCTGTTTTGATTTGACCAGCATTAGTCGCAACAGCGATATCAGCGATTGTGCTATCTTCGGATTCACCGGAACGGTGGGAGATAACTGCTGTGTAACCAGCACGTTTAGCCATTTCGATAGCATCAAAAGTTTCAGTCAATGTACCAATTTGGTTAACCTTAACCAAGATGGAGTTACCGATACCTTTTTCGATACCTGTTGCAAGACGCTCAGTGTTAGTTACGAACAAGTCGTCACCAACCAATTGGACTTTGTCGCCCAATTTTTCAGTAAGCAATTTCCAGCCATCCCAGTCGTCTTCGGACATACCGTCTTCGATTGTGATGATAGGATATTTTTCAACCCATGAAGCAAGAAGGTCAACATACTCAGCGGAAGTGTAAGATTTACCTTCGCCAGCAAGGGTGTATTTACCGTCTTTGTAGAACTCAGTGGAAGCAACGTCCATACCCAAGAATACGTCAACACCTGGTTTGTAACCAGCTTTTTCAATAGCTTCGATGATTGTAGTGATTGCTTCTTCATTCGAACCAAGGTTCGGTGCGAAACCACCTTCGTCACCTACAGCTGTGTTCAGGCCTTTGGATTGAAGTACGGATTTCAAGTTGTGGAAGATTTCAGCACCTGTGCGAAGAGCTTCTTTGAAGCTTGGAGCTCCTACAGGAAGAACCATGAACTCTTGAACGTCGATGTTGTTGTCCGCATGCTCACCACCATTGATGATGTTCATCATTGGTACTGGAAGAGTTTTAGCGTTGAATCCGCCCAGGTATACGTACAAAGGAATATCCAAAGCTGCTGCAGCTGCACGAGCTACTGCCATGGATACAGCTAGGATTGCGTTAGCGCCCAATTTACCTTTGTTAGGAGTTCCGTCCAAAGTAATCATCAATTTGTCGATGCCCACTTGGTCAAGAGCGTCCATACCGATAACTTCTGGAGCGATGATTTCATTTACGTTCTCAACAGCTTTCAGAACGCCTTTACCCATGTAACGGGATTTGTCGCCATCACGAAGTTCTACAGCTTCGTGAGCACCAGTGGAAGCGCCGGAAGGAACGATAGCGCGGCCTTTAGCACCGGATTCCAGATAAACGTCAACCTCTACAGTAGGGTTACCACGGGAGTCAAGGACTTCGCGAGCATATACATCAGAAATAATAGTCATGTAAGTTAATCTCCTTTTAACATTGTTTTGGTCTTACTTGTATAGCTTAAAATCAAAGGCGTTATACCTTACCTTACTTACGGCTAGCAATCATGGATTGTCCGGTCATTTCCGCAGGTTGCGGAAGTCCCATCAAATCTAGGATTGTTGGTGCTACGTCTGCAAGAATACCGGATTCACGCAATACAACATTCTCAGTAGTCACGATGAACGGAACAGGATTGGTTGTATGAGCTGTGAACGGGCGACCGTTCTCGTCAAATACCATATCTGCATTACCATGGTCAGCGATAATAATGGCAACGCCACCTTTGGCAACAACCGCATCCACTACTTTACCTACACACTCATCCGTCACTTCTACAGCCTTGATTGTTGGTTCCAGCATGCCGGAGTGTCCAACCATATCAGGATTGGCAAAGTTAAGAATGATAGCATCCTGTCTTTCCGCTTCGATTTCCGCTACGCAGGCTGCAGCCACTTCGTATGCGCTCATCTCAGGTTGAAGATCATAGGTTGCCACTTTAGGAGAGTTGATTAAGATCCGAGTTTCACCAGGAAGCTCCTCGTCACGTCCACCGCTAAAGAAGAAGGTTACATGCGGATATTTCTCAGTTTCCGCGATGCGCAGTTGCTTCTTGTTTTGTTGAACAAGCACTTCACCCAATGTGTTATCCAGGTTCTTCGGTGAATAGGCTACATAACCTTGTACCGTTTCGCTGAAAGTAGTTAGGCATACGAAGTGCAGGTTTTTCGGGAACAAAGGACCACGATCGAAACCGCGGAAATCTTGATTCGTGAACACTTGTGACAATTGAATAGCACGGTCAGGACGGAAGTTGAGGAATACGACGGAATCGCCGCTCTCTACTGCCGTTACAGGTTTGCCTTCACTGTTTACAATTACACTAGGTTCAACGAATTCATCAAATACCGAGTTTTCATAAGATGAAGTGATGGCTTGCACAGCATCCGTGTATTTAGGGCCTTCACCATAAACCATAGCACGGTAGGCTTTCTCTACACGTTCCCAACGTTTATCACGATCCATTGCGTAATAACGTCCGGACACCGTTGCAATTGTACCCACGCCAACCTCTTCGATTTTAGCTACTAGATCTTGGACAAACTTCTTCCCACTATCAGGAGCTACGTCACGACCGTCCATAAAAGCATGGATATACACTTCATGCATATCTTCTTTTTTAGCCAGGTCAAGCATAGCAAACAGGTGGTTAATATGGCTATGTACCCCTCCGTCGGATACAAGCGCATAAAGGTGAAGCTTTTTGCCAGTGTTCTTAGCATTTCTAACTGCGCTAACCAGGGTTTCGTTATCGAAGAACTCACCCTCGCGAATCGATTTATCGATACGAGTCAAATCCTGATAAACGATCCGGCCTGCACCAATATTCAAATGCCCTACTTCGGAGTTGCCCATTTGCCCTTCCGGAAGGCCTACAGCTTCACCGCAAGCAGTGAGTGTAGTGTTAGGATATTGTTTCAGGTAACGGTCATAGTTAGGTTTGTTGGCTTGAGCAACGGCATTACCTTCTGTCGTTCCACGCAAACCAAAACCATCCATGATGATCAAAGCTACGGGTTTTGGAGCTGACATCTTACTTCGCCCCCTCAACCAATTGAACGAAGGAATCCGGTTGTAAGCTGGCACCGCCAACAAGCGCACCATCGATGTCGCTTTGGCCCATGTACTCAGTTACATTCTCAGGCTTCACGCTGCCGCCGTATTGAATACGAACAGCTTCAGCTGTTGCTGCATCATACAGATCTTTTACAAGACTGCGGATGTAAGCAATAACTTCGTTAGCATCTTGGGAAGTGGAAGATTTACCTGTGCCAATAGCCCAGATAGGTTCGTATGCAATAACAACTTTTGCTGCTTGCTCGGCACTAAGACCTTGGAATGCAGCTTCAGTTTGTACTTTACATACTGCTTTAGTTTGATCAGCTTCACGCTCTTCGAGCTTTTCGCCAACACATACGATAGGAGTAATTCCGTGACGGAATGCAGCATGCATTTTCTTATTCACGATTTCATCCGTTTCGCCAAAATAAGCACGACGCTCAGAGTGGCCAATGATAACATAGTCCACACCAAGATCACTTAGCATTACACCACTGATCTCGCCTGTGTAAGCACCGTTATCTTCAAAGTGTAGGTTTTGTGCACCAATCTTGATGTCAGTACCTTTTGCAGCTGCTACGAGTGCAGGCAGGTTAGTAAATGGAGCGCAGATTACAGTCTCAACGCCTTCTACTTCTGCTTTGCCTTTAATTTCAGCAATAAAGCTTTCTGCTTCAGGAACTGTTTTGAACATTTTCCAGTTACCTGCAATAATAGGTGTTCTCATGACTTATGTTGCCTCCTTCTTAGGTCTTACTTATCGTTCAGTGCTTCTACGCCAGGAAGCGCCTTGCCTTCCATGAACTCAAGGGATGCACCGCCACCAGTGGAGATATGATCCATTTGATCAGCCAGGTGGAATTTCTCTGCTGCTGCTGCGGAATCTCCGCCACCAATAACAGTGTAACCTTCAGTAGTTGCACAAGCTTTTGCTACTGCAAGTGTACCTTCAGCGAATTTATCGATTTCGAATACGCCCATAGGTCCATTCCAGACAACCAGCTTGGAGTTCTTGATAATATCGGCATAAAGTTCACGAGTCTTAGGTCCGATATCAAGTCCTTCCCAACCTTCTGGGATTTCATTGTAATCAACGATCTTAGTGTTAGCGTCAGCACCAAATTTATCAGCAACAACAACATCAACAGGAAGCATGAAGTTTTTACCAAGTGCTTTTGCTTTTTCGATGAATCCAAGAGCAACGTCAAGTTTGTCGTTGTCTACTAGTGATTTACCGATTTCAAAGCCTTGTGCTTTAGTGAATGTATAAGACAATCCACCGCCGATCAGGACGTTATCAGCCAAAGACAACAAGTTATCAATAACATCAATCTTGTCTTTAACTTTCGAACCACCGATGATCGCAGTGAAAGGACGTTCTGGGTTAGAAAGAGCTTTACCAAGAACGGACAATTCTTTCTCCATCAAAAGACCGGATACAGCTGGTAAGAAATGAGCGATACCTTCTGTCGATGCATGTGCACGGTGAGCCGCACCAAACGCATCATTAACAAACAAATCAGCCAATTCAGCGAATTGTTTAGCCAGTTCAGGATCGTTTTTCTCTTCACCTGGGTAGAAGCGAACATTCTCAAGTACAAGTACGTCGCCTTCGCCTAGCTCAGCGATTTTTGCTTTTACAGCTTCGCCAATTGCTTCGTCAGCTTTAGCTACTGGTTTGCCAAGGAGCTCGGACAGACGTTCAGCAGCAGTAGTCAAACGCATGGAATCTACGAATTCGCCTTTAGGACGACCCATATGACTCGCAAGAATGATCTTTGCACCGTTCTCGATCAAATATTTAATGGTTGGAAGTGTTTCGCGAATACGAGTATCATCAGTAATTTTACCGTCTTCTACAGGTACGTTGAAATCCACGCGTACAAATACGCGCTTACCCTTTACTTCTACATCACGGACGCTTTTTTTGTTCATGATTAATTCCTCCACACCCAAAATTGTTTCTAGCAGGAAACAAGAAATACATTTAGAAAGAGCGGAAACAAGGAATTTCTGTTTCCGCTCTATAGATGTTGCTTATATCAAGTCAATTACTTAGCGATTTTAGCGAATTTCTCCAAAGTACGAACCAATTGTGCAGTGTAGGACATTTCATTGTCATACCAAGCAACAGTTTTAACCAGTTGTTTGTCGCCAACAGTCAATACTTTAGTTTGTGTAGCATCGAACAGGGATCCGAAAGTCATACCTTTGATGTCGGAAGATACGATTTCATCTTCAGTGTAACCATAAGTGTCTGGATCGGAAGCTGCTTTCATTGCTGCGTTGATTTCTTCAACAGTAACGCTCTTATCAAGAACAGTTACAAGTTCAGTCAGGGAACCAGTTGCAACTGGAACACGTTGAGCTGCACCATCCAATTTACCTTTAAGTTCTGGAATAACCAGACCGATTGCTTTAGCAGCACCAGTAGTGTTAGGAATGATGTTCTCAGCTGCTGCACGAGCGCGTCTGAAGTCACCTTTAGCATGTGGAGCATCCAAAGTGTTTTGGTCGCCAGTGTAAGCATGAATTGTAGTCATCAAGCCTTCAACGATACCGAACTTGTCGTTCAGTACTTTTGCCATTGGAGCTAGGCAGTTAGTTGTGCAAGATGCGCCGGAAATAACAGTCTCAGTACCATCAAGAATGTCATCGTTAACGTTGTAAACGACAGTTTTCATGTCGCCAGTAGCTGGAGCGGAGATAACTACTTTCTTAGCTCCACCTTTCAAGTGTTTTTCAGCTGCTTCTTTAGTTGTGAAGAAACCTGTGCACTCAAGTACGATATCAACGCCTAGGTCGCCCCATGGCAATTCTTCAGGGTTACGGTTAGCAAGAACCTTAACTTCTTTACCATTGACTTTGAAGAAGCCATCATGCACTTCAACATCACCTTGGAATTTACCTTGAGTTGTATCATATTTAAGCAAATGAGCAAGCATCTTAGCGTCAGTCAAGTCGTTGATTGCTACCACTTCGATACCTTCTACATTTTGAATACGGCGGAAAGCAAGGCGTCCAATACGTCCAAAACCGTTAATTCCAACTTTTACACTCATTGAATAGTTCCTCCTAGAATTCGTTTTATTTATTCAAAACAGACGGTGAGGTCTGTCATGACAACAATGTTAAGTATGATGCAAGAAGTATGTTATTGCCTGCAATCTAAAAACTACGAAGATAGCTGTAGTTGATTGTCAATTTCCTTGCCTATTTCTACTGCAGCAGCCTCGTCCGTGACGAGAATATTCTCCTGCCCGAAACGCAGCATGGCATGAATGGCTTTGGCCTTGGGTTTGCCTCCTGCAATACCGATGACTTTCTCTGTCCGAATAATATCTTCTAGACGTAGACCCATCGTAAGCATGGTATGGACAACCTGACCCTCTTCATTGAAATAATAGCCAAAAGATTCGGCCACTGCCCCTTCACCCTGGATTTCCGAGACTGTAGCCTCGTCCAGTTTGCGGCGGCGGGTCATTTCAATGGCATCCCCAATCCCATGTACAATAATACGCGAACTACGGATGGTTTGTACAATCTCTCCAATATTAGAGTCAAGTGCCAGCGATTGGTATGCATCCCCGCTAAGCAAATCAGGGACATGCAACAACCGGTAGTTGGCTCCAACCCGCTTTGCCATGGTTGAGGCAATCGTGTTGGCTTGAATCTCCATACTCTCTCCTAATCCTCCACGCGCCGGAACAAACCAAGCGTTCTTATAGGAAAGGGACAACGGCGGTGCCAGTTGATCAGCCATATCGGCAAGCGTCGATCCACCTGTGACGGCAACTGTATCATCTGCGCGAAGTATACTCAGCAGCGCTTTCGCACCCGCTCGGCCAAGCTCTCGTTTGGTGAACGGCGATGACTCACAATCACCCGGTACTACAATAACTTTATCCAGACCATACGTTGCTCGAATTTTCTCTTCCAGCTCATCCAGACCAAATAGGCTCTTAACAACCGGCTCTAGCAAATCAAGCAGTCTACGTCCAGCAGCGCTAATGCGCATGCCAACACTCTCGATCTCAATAAGCCCTTGCGATTTCAGAAGATCCGTCTCGGCACGCAGTACCCGCTCAGTCATATCTAGCGAAGCGGCTAGCGTTCTGCGCCCAATAATATCGGACAGCATGATCTGATGAAGAATCGTGTACCGTCTCTTAAGGGTTTCCATGAGATCAGGCAGAAGCTGCTTTTGGATATCTAATAAATTACGCATACTTTCACTCCTGCAACTTCGTCTTCCTCTATTCCCTTGTTCATGGTCTCAAAACGTCCCGGGTAAACTTTTTAAGTCCCACCCATATTCTAACCAAATATTGCTCGAAGCGCAAGTCTTCCGAGAGTAGAATTCTCAAGCGCTTGTCTTCTTATACATTAATAAGGTCAGAAAAAGATATAGCGCCCGATGCCTGTCCCTAGAGCGCTTGTCCAGTATTAATATTACATTGCAATTGTGTAAAAATTGTATTATAATCATTTTTGTTGCGCCCGTGGTCCAATGGATATGACGTAGGCCTCCGAAGCCTGAGATCCAAGTTCGATTCTTGGCGGGCGCGCCATTAATTTCATTTTTGCACATAATTTAGTAGTGCCTATACTACTACTTAACCAAAGAGCCGCTTGTCGGCTCTTTTTTTTGAATATAAGTTTGACTTTCTTTGACTTTTTGTTTGAATTTGTTTATCATGTGGGTAATACGGCAAGAGTAAAAATGAATACATTTGAAGAACCAATATCAAGGAGGTTTTCCACGTGAGTTATATTCCTATGGTAGTAGAACAGAGCAACCGCGGCGAGCGCGCTTATGACATCTATTCCCGCCTGCTGAAGGACCGCATCATTTTCCTTGGAACGGAGGTTAATGACGTGGTAGCCAATTCTATCATCGCACAAATGCTGTTCTTGGCTGCCGAAGATCCTGACAAGGACATTCACCTTTACGTGAATAGCCCAGGCGGTTCCATTACTGCAGGTATGGCTATTTTTGATACAATGCAGTACATTAAACCAGACGTTTCCACCATCTGTGTGGGGATGGCAGCTTCCATGGGAGCTTTCCTGCTAAACGCTGGCGCCAAAGGCAAACGCTTCGCACTGCCTAACAGCGAGATCATGATCCACCAGCCTCTGGGTGGTGCTCAAGGTCAAGCAACGGACATTGAAATCCGTGCCCGCCGCATCCTCAAATTGCGCGATAAGCTGAACCGTATTCTAGCAGAACGTACGGGTCAACCTCTAGAACGTATTGAGAAGGATACAGATCGCGACTACTTCATGACTGCTGCAGACGCGGCTGAATACGGTATCGTAGATAAAGTAATCGAGAAGACATTGCCTAGCGGTGTGTAAGCTATAAAGTAAAAATATAAAGAGGCTGTGCTCTATCCGTTATGGTTAGAGCACAGCCTCTTTATATTTTATAGAAGACCTAAATCCAATTAAGCCAGCCCGCCATAACCTAGCGCATCCAGCTTCTCGGCAATTACGCGATAACCCCGGCCATTCGGATGCAAATGATCGATGGATAACAGCCCTCTCTCATTTCCTGCGAACTCACTGTAAATCGAAGCAAATCCACATACTCGGCTGCTGTACTGTGCTGCGTATTGATTAAACTGCCTGACCCACTCTGTCGCACCAACCACCTGAGGATAGGGGTTATATAATCCCACAATTCTAATGATAAAAGGTCTACGCGTCCTTGCCTTCAATTGTATAAGGATATTCATAATTGCAGAGAAATTTTGTTTGCATTCCTGAAGCGATCTGCGCAGTTCTGCGGATAAGTTGCCTTGCTGTCTTGCTGCTGATTTGGCCGCGTGAATCAAATCATTACCACCGATAGACACAGTGATGATATCGGCTTCTCGAACGGCTTCACGCATCATGGAATTTCCGCGCAGCCGCTGCTCCAGCTCTGAAGTAGTCATTCCGTTCACGCCTAAATTCGTAGAGGCTACAGTAGTCCGCAGTCTCCCTTCTGCCATTCTACGGTAAACCGGAACAAAACCGTTACCTGGCAGAGCACCAAATCCAGTCGTCAAGGAATCGCCAATTGCAGTATATTGGTAGCCCATAGCTCTCCCCCGTTCATAAACTAGTTACTCCCTTTAGCATATGAACAAGAGACAACTCTGGTAAGGGGAAGATGTCTTGTGCCGACATTAGCGGAGACGAAGCATTTCCATTTATTTTATGCCAGCAAACGGGCTACTGCCATCCGGCAAAAGCTCTTTGAAACTAAAAGTATACTCAGGGAAGCCTGCAGCATACGCTGTGTACTCATATAATTGGAAGAACAGAACAACCTTGTCGTCCTTCAGATAGAAATATTTCTCCGTATTCAATCCGTTGAATCCTCCCAAATAACTATCCTCTGCCTTCAGCAGCTTGCTCAGCTTTGCATTCAGCTGTTTTTTGTAGTTTGGATTAGCTCCAAACAGGTCGCCCAACAGTAGACGTTTACCATCCTTAAGCGAGAAGGTGAAGGCTTCACGGTTAGTCATTCCATGGGCGCCGCCCGTATCACTATACTGATGCATCACTATGCTGATCACACCATTCTGATTGTAGGTCACTACATAACCTGAATCATAGGTGTATTTGGGCTCTGCTCCATCTCGATCGGAGATATCCTGTTCTGCACCCGCCGCGAATTTCATAACACTTTCCTTCAAAGTATTATTAATAGCTTGTTGCGCACTGGAGTTGCCCAATCCACTGATCTTCGGATAATCAAGCTGAATATAAGCTTCTGCCCGATCTTTAGCATAAGTTTCCGTGGTTACCGTCAGCGCGTTCTGCGGTCTGTTCACCACATTCAGCCTACTGGCGGCCCGACTCCAATCTACCTTATAACCCATATAATCATTTAACAATCCTGATGGAACATAGAGGCGATTATTAATTAACTTCCCTTCATACTCTCGAATGAAATAGTTGTTCACCCAAACAGAAGTACCGTAGCTGGATAACATCAACTTAGCCTTGGCCGATCCTTTTCCAATCATGTACGCATTTTCCTTCTTATCATACACAAGCGGTAATCCCAACACATCTCGCATAAAAGTTAGGGGAATCCAGGCCAGTCCTTCCTTCAAAATACCTTCCTGCAACGAATTTATCCCGTTTGCCTTTAAAACGATACGCGAATCAATAGCTTTATTCTCCGTTTTACTAGCTGCTGCATAACCCGTTTCGCTGGGCAGCAGGCCTCCAACAAACAATAAACCTGCTGACATCAGACCTATGCCCCATTTGCGCGCTGATTCTTTTGAAATAATATTCATCATCTTATTTTTCCTCTCCTTTCCAATTTATTAAACAGAATCGTAGAGAACTTACACAAAAAAAGAGGCGCCCCCCACTATTACTAGTGGAAGATCACCTCTCCTCTCTGCATTCACCTTGTTCTGATACTATTTCAATTCATACATTACGCTCAGCTGAGTTGTAACTTTAACTACTCCGGGTTGCACGGATGTGCTTGCACCAGCATCTGCTGCAGCCATATTCATTTTTAGATTCTGTTCAAAATAAACCGGAGTGATATCGCCATCATTTTGGCTGACCGTGATCACTTGACCCAAGCTGCGTTTAGCTGCCTTAGCAATAGCCCCTGCTTTAACATCTGCATTCGCCATCGCTTTTTCAATCACCTGAGCTTCAAATGCAGAAGTATCTTCCACAGAAAAACGTGCATTTCCGATATTATTCGCCCCTGCCGCAGATGCAGCGTCCAGCAATTCACCAACCTTGGTCAGATCTCTATAAGACACTAACAGCGTATGATTGGCGTTGTACCCCTTCACTTGCTGTCCTTCTTTTTCGCTGTAACTATAATTGGGTTGCACATAAAACTGCGTGCTTTGAATATCTTTATCTGCAATTTTCCAAGTATTCTTCAGTAAAGTCATAATCTTCTGAATTTTAGCGGCATTGGTCTTCTGCGCTTCTTGCGCAGTTGTGGCCGTAGTATCCACACCGATGGACAAGTATACGATATCCGGCTTGAGGGACAATTCGCCTTTACCTACTACACTAACGACATTTTTCTGCACTTCATCTGCGTAAGCCTTTGCAGGACCTTGGAAAACACCACTCATGCTGATCCCTCCAATTAACAAACTCCCTACGATCATCACTGAACCAATTTTCTTCAATAAACCTTTCATATTTGCCAGCCCCTTTCATTTCTTGTGATTTGTTATTATCCTCTAGACGAGTCTTTTTGGTAAATGTTGCACGTTCTCCATCTATTTTTTGGTATTAAAAAAAGCCCCGAAGGGCTTTTGGTCATGCGATAAATAAAGTCTTCCTAGCAGAAACGATGTTGTCTTCCTATTATTGGTTCTCAAGCTCTTCTTTGCTGACCAGACTTGTCAAAGCGTTTACAGCTTGATCGGCATCCGCACCGTCCGCGCTAATGTAAATCTCCGTGCCGGAACTGATAGCGAGGCTCATAATCCCCATAATACTTTTAGCATTTACTTTTTTATCATCTTTTTCCACGAAAATCTCCGACGAAAACTTGTTAGCTTCTTGCACAAACAATGCTGCCGGTCGGGCATGAAGCCCTGTCTTCAACCGAACAACTACCGGGTGCTTTGTCATGAAACGCTTACCCCCTAATTGAGTTCTCCCCAAAAGTTTCACATTAATTTTATATTATTATATCATTATAACGTAAACCACACTAGAAAAAAAGTAATTAGCCGCCTCGAACCTTGTCCGCCAGCTCATCAATCTTACGAAGCCGATGATTTACTCCCGACTTACTGACTGTACCTTTGAGCATTTCACCAACCTCTTTGAGGTTGATATCTGGATGCGCCATTCGAATTTCTGCTACTTCACGCAGTTTATCCGGCAAATTCTCCAGTCCCATTTCTCGCTGCAACAGCTTGATATTTTCAATCTGCCGCACCGCAGCACTTATTGTTTTGTTGAGATTTGCGGTCTCGCAGTTCACGATCCGATTCACGGAATTACGCATATCGCGCATAATTCTTACATCCTCAAATTTGAACAGCGCCTGATGCGCTCCAATCAAACTTAAGAATTCAATAATCTTCTCGCCTTCTTTAATGTAAAGAATGAACCCTTTTTTACGTTCAATACAGCGTGCGTTTAGGTGGAATTCCCCAGCCAGATCCACTAATGCTTTACAATGTTCCTCATACATCGAGGAAATCTCCAAATGGTAGGAGGAGCCTTCCGGATTATTAACCGATCCGCCAGCCAGAAAGGCACCGCGCAAATAAGCACGCTTGCAGCAGTTATTCCCAACAATCTCATCATCAATACCATCGGTAAAAATAAATCCTTCCGACACAATTCTAAGATCCTTTAAGATCTCTTGTACACGGTTTGGGATTCTGACGATATAGACGTTATTTTTCTTCAAACGCATTTTTTTACGCACGAGTAGCTCAATATGGACCTGGTAATATTTCTTAAGTAAAGAATATACCCGCCTTGCAATCGCGGCGTTCTCCGTCGAAATGTCGAGAATAACCTTTTTGCTTGAAAGCTGCACAGATCCATTCATACGGATAAGCGCTGACATTTCCGCCTTCTCGCAGCAGGGTTCACTCTCCACCATCGTCAGCTCTTTTTTGGTAAGGGCCGCAAAAGACAAGGGTCTCACCTCTTTCTTGATAAGTACTTCGTTCTCATCTATAAGTTATACCCTAGGGTTTCTGTTTATCCAATCCTGCACAAGCTGATAAATGTGATGACTAAGCTTATCGGTATCATGTCTCAAATAAGTTCGGAATAAAACCAGTTTATCGGCTATAACCTTGTATCCATTGCCATCCAGCGCTTCTTTATCAAGCTGCACCGGGCGCGCACCCTTCTCGGCGTACTTCGTCTGGACCTGTTCCGGAATCTCACCGTCATTAACAATAACATAATCGAATAAATCGATCCCGATATGATCATATACAGCTTGAAGATGATCGCTGACGGTATAGTTATCCGTTTCACCCGGCTGAGTCATTACGTTGCAGACGAAAATTTTGATAGCATTCGAAGATACAACCGCTTCTGCCAGTTTCGGAACAAGCAGGTTGGGAAGAATGCTCGTATACAGACTGCCAGGACCCAGCAGGATCGCATCTGCATTCCGAATCGCCTCAAGCGCTTCGGGCAACGGTTCTACATCTGGCGGCTCCAAGGACACTCGTCTGATGATCCCGCCAGCTTCAGGGATTTTGGACTCCCCCGTGATAATCGTGCCGTCCGACATTTCTGCATGCAGGATTACAGCCTCACCGGCCGCAGGCAATACCCGGCCGCGAACAGCGAATAATCGACTGAGCTCCCGTACAGCTGTAACGAAATCGCCGGATATATCCGTGAGCGCAGCAAGAATCAAGTTGCCGAGACTATGACCAGCTAGTCCCTCACCCGTGTTGAAACGGTATCTCATAATCTCTGCCATGAGCGGCTCAACATCAGCCATAGCTGTCAATACGTTGCGGATGTCCCCAGGAGGAGGCATTTGCAGTTCACTGCGCAAAATACCTGAGCTTCCCCCATCATCGGCAACGGTAACAATAGCAGTAATATCTAATGGCTTCTCTTTTAAACCACGAAGCATAACAGATAACCCCGTGCCACCGCCCATAACGACGATACGTGGACGCTGTCTTTGTTCTTCAGCCACTATGACCCCTTCTCTCTAGTGCCGATCACGCTCGGAATCCCGATGACTAACGGTTACGGATTCCGTCTCGCTAACGCCCAGCATTTTACCCAAATACTCGGATATGGCTACGGAACGGTGTTTACCTCCCGTACAGCCAATGCCAATGATAATCTGGGACTTACCTTCCTTACGATATTGCGGAATTAGAAAATGAAGCATATCGAGCAGTTTGGTCAGGAACACCTGTGTTTCAGGCCACTTCATTACATAATCGTAGACTTCACTGTCCTGGCCGGTTTTAGGCCGCAGATGGTCCACATAATGTGGGTTAGGCAAGAAGCGGACATCAAAGACAAGATCTGCATCAATAGGGATACCGTACTTAAATCCGAAGGATGTAATATTGACGGAAAGCGTACTTTTTCCTAGATGCGAAAACCGTGAAACGATCTTCTCCTTAAGCTGCACGGGCTTCATACTGCTGGTATCTAAACATAACGTAGCTGAATTTTTTAATTCTTCAAGCATTTTACGTTCTAGCTTGATACCATCAAGCGGCAGCCCCTTAGGTGCTAATGGATGATGACGTCGACTTTCCTTGTAACGCTGAACAAGTACTGAATCTGTAGCATCCAAAAACAAGATCTCACAGCCAATGGTTGACTCATCCTTGATATAGGCAAGAGACTCAGACAAAGCAGTGAAGAATTCTCGACCACGCAGGTCAATTACAAGGGCTACCTTGGCAATCTTACCCTTTGATTGTTCAATTAGCTCTGCGAACTTGGGAATCAGCACCGGTGGTAAATTATCGACACAGAAGAACCCTAGGTCTTCCAGACTCTGTACAGCAATTGTCTTCCCCGCACCTGACATTCCCGTAATAATAATCAGGGTGGCTCCAGCCGTTGGGGTATTGTCCAATTCGGTCATAAAAGCGTCCCCTCCCTAGATTTAGTATATGAATACTTCCCGTCTTTTAAGAACGCAGCAAAAGGCCGGCAGCCCCAACAATACCTGCGTCATTGCCAAGCTCAGCTGGAATAATCGAAACACCAGTTTGAAGCGGAGCCGGTGTCAATTTCGCAAACACACGACGAACCTCATCAAATAGAATATCTCCAGCCTTAGACACACCGCCGCCAACGATAAATACTTCAGGGTTAAGCACAGCCGCAACAGAAGCCATGGATTTACCCAGATAGTATGCTGCACGATTCACTATACGGATAGCTACTTCATCGCCAGCCTTAGCCGCATCAAAGACTTCTTTCGCAGCAATCTTCTCTACCATAGAGAGGGAAGTACGATCGCCACGAGCTACTGCATCATTAGCCATGCGGATAATACCTGTAGCGGAGGAAACGGTTTCCAGACAGCCCATGTTGCCACAGCCGCATTGAATAGCTTCCAGATCCGGCACTACTGTGATATGACCAAGCTCACCAGCTAATCCCGCAAAGCCTTGATAAATCTTTCCATTAATAATGATTCCGCCACCGACACCTGTTCCAAGCGTATAGCAGACACAGTTATCAACGCCACGTCCCGCACCGCTCCAAGCTTCGCCCAGTGCAGCCACATTCGCATCATTGTCTATTTTGACAGGCTTGTTCCAACGATCTTCCAAAATGGAACGGATCGGCACATCTCTAAATCCTATGTTAGGCGCAAGGATGATGATTCCTTCACGAATATTTGTGAACCCGGCTACACCCGCTCCTACACCTGCAAGCTGATCCCAAGAGTACGGGGAATCCTCCACAATTTGGCGTACATACTTCTCGATATTATCGATAACAGTATCGACACCCTCTGCAGTTCCTGTAGGTCCCTCATAAGTATGTAGCAGGGTACCTTCAGCATTACAGATTCCAACCTTAATTGCAGTTCCACCCAAATCCACGCCAACGTAGATATTCTCAGACATGTAACAAGCCACCTTTTTTTATACTAAAATAGTTAATCCTAAGTACCAACTATAATAGAAGCCCTCTCTGTGGTCAAGGAAAGACAACACACCCGGGAATTCCTTATTTTAAGAGTATACTCTATTATATTCTAAAAAGACCCCCTTACGCCTAAGTAAGAGAGTCTTGTACCTATATTATTATCTGGAAAATAACCCAACGCACCGATTTATTCTGATAAAATGCGCTTTTGGCCCTCTAATGCTCGGATTGGAGCGATATTCTGTGTGAACTCTAGCGTGCCCATATATTGGCCTGACTCGTCTCGTACAGCGAAGTAACGGATGTAGATAAACTTATCCTTGATATTGATCCAGAAGTCTTCAGCATCCTTACGGCCTGCCTTAAAGTCTTCCAAAAGCTTCTCTACCACATGAACACTTTGCGGGGGATGACAGTTCTGTACTGTACGGCCGATAACCGCTTTAGTTCGGGCAAAGATACGTTCCTTCCCGTGTGAAAAATATCGGACAACATCATTCTCATCAATGAAGGTTAGATCTAGAGGAAGATGGTTGAGTACGGTCTCCAGCTGATGCAGTGACAACAACCCTGTCTCAAAACGGATGAACCCGCCTTGCGGCGTAGCTCCTTCTGTTTCTTCCAGCACTGTGCCGTCCGGCTCAGCGGCCCGCTCAGGGATCCACTCCTGCTCCGGTGCGGTTAGGCAGAACCCGATCTCATCACTCTCCCGGGCGATTTTGACCCATTCATCTTCCGTCAGTTTGTCCAGGGCCATGGGCAATAGAATATTTTCTTCCTTAAAGATCATTTCATTAACTTCCTTGATGATCTCCTCAAGCTGAATGCCTATTTCTGCTGCGTTTCCGCTATAAGTGCTGAGCGCAGCTTTTGCCTCTTTAATCATACGGCGGATATTATCATCCACTCCCCACATTACCTTGGTTGGGCCATAAATGCCGTATTTTTCGAGGTATGGGAACAGCAGATTTTCTTTTCGGCTATAGTGTTTATCAAGATCCAGCAGCAAGCTAAGATCCTCCAACAATTTGAAGATCAGTTCCTCACTATCATTCTTTTGAAACTTTGTTGCGTGCAGATCCATGCGGAAGTTAACAAGTTTTTCGATCTCACGATTCTCCAATTTGAAGGTGTGTACTGGATGGCCTGGCTGCTCCTCGGGCTGGGACGAGCGGTGAATTTGCTCAATAGAGCCTTTAAAAATGGCTGTATGCACCGAACAAAGACGTTGGACCTCGGATACCGGAATTCCTTCTTCGGTCATTAATGAATGCTCCATCGCGGAAATCTCCGCTACGGTAACATCACCCACAGCTTCGGCGAACCGCGCCTTAACCTCTTCTACACTTTTGCCTGCATGCAGCTCTTTAATAATCTCCTTAAGCATAGCCTGGCGACGAGTCTGTTCCGGCACATCAACTTCACGGTTGTTAATCAGTTCGCTCATATTAACACTCCTTTATTAAATAATCCCGAAACCATGACGTTCAAAAGTTTGCTTCACGTGCTCGAGATCCATTTTTTTCAGCTTAATTCCTTTGGATAAGGTCATGAAACGGCCAGCAGTCTGCAGCATGCCAGGCTTGGCAATATCCTTAAAGCCCAGCTCTACCATAATCTCGATGACCTCCGGATGCCGTGATACCATCTCGAATATAGATTCATCCAAACTCAGCACTTTTTCCATCTGACTCTTCTCCTTTATGTGAGAACTATTCTCAATAAAAGATTAGCACAGGCCGTACAGGACCATTGTGATTGCAATCACTAATTCAAAAGAAAGCAATTATCGTTCTTTTTAAGACGGATTATGTATGCTGTGAACCTAAAAAAACTGCCCCCTACGCTTAAAAAGCATAAGAGACAGCCTGATTTGTCATTAATTAATGATTTATTATAGCGTTACTCCTGTTTTGAATATGGAGATCTCACGGAAATTATTCTTTTCATTATTAACCCATTCACCGCTGGCCACCGCAATAATATAGTTTATGAAGCTGCGCAGGACCTCATCTGGAGAACCATCTTCCACCAACACACCTGCATTAAAATCGATCCAATGACGTTTGCCTTCATACAATGGGGTATTGGTAGATACTTTCATCGTAGGCACGAATGTACCAAATGGTGTTCCCCGCCCGGTCGTAAAGATCACCAATTGGCAGCCAGCAGCAGCCAGTGCAGAGGAAGCCACAAGATCATTGCCAGGTGCGTTAAGGAGATTTAAGCCTTTATTAGTGATAAGCTCCCCGTACTTGAGGACATCCATAACTGTAGCGTTCCCGGATTTTTGAGTACAACCCAATGATTTATCCTCAAGCGTAGTAATTCCTCCGGCTTTATTCCCTGGAGAAGGATTTTCATATACCGGCTGTTTATAGTCCATAAAATACTGCTTAAAGTCATTAATGAGATCGACAATTTTGTTGAAAATAGTTTCGTCCGCAGCACGTTCCATTAGAATTTTTTCGGCACCAAACATTTCAGGCACTTCTGTCAGTACAGTGGTCCCGCCTTGAGCAGCCATATAATCAGACAGACGTCCAAGGAGCGGATTCGCAGTAATACCGGATAACCCGTCGGAGCCTCCACATTTCAGACCGATCTTCAGCTCGGAGAGTGATACCTCTTCCCGTTGATCACCTTGTACATTATTGTAGATTTCCTTCAGCAGCTTCACGCCTTCTTCAATCTCATTCCCAACCTCCTGGGAGACAAGGAAACGCACACGATCCTCATCATAGCTGCCCAGCATGTCTTTAAAAATATGCAAATTGTTATTCTCACAGCCCAATCCGAGCACAAGCACGCCGCCCGCATTCGGGTGTTTAACCGCGTTAGCCAGAATCGTACGTGTATTGTCATGATCATCGCCCAGCTGGGAGCAACCGTAGTTATGCTTAAGCACGAGCACGTTATCGAAAGGTGCGATATCTCCAACCTCTGCTTTGAAAATATTGATGATCTGCTCCGCCACTCCATTCACACAACCAACAGTAGGGACGATCCACAGCTCATTGCGGATACCTACAGATCCATCAAAGCGGCGATAGCCCTTAAAGGTCAAATTCTCCGCTGCAAAAGGATTCGGCGTCAGCTTCTGCTCAAAGGTATATTCCTCTACCCCTGTTAGGTTTGTCTTAGTGTTATGGGTATGCACCCACTGCCCCGGCGCGATAGACGCTATAGCATGACCAATGGGGTAACCATATTTCAATACATTTTCACCTTCGCTAATGCTGGATAGTGCAATTTTATGGCCTCTAGCGATATCTTCAGTAATTTTAATCTCTTTTGAACCAATCACAATGGTGTCGCCTGCTTTATAGTCTTTTAGTGCAACAGCGACATTATCAGCCTCATTAATCTGCAATACTTCTTTCATCGTCTTGATCATATCATTGTCACCTCCAGGGTATTAGTTGTGTGCCGGTCTCTTCACGAACGCTTTTAAGGCTTGCTTCATGCCATTTTTCTCAATCGCAATCAGTCCTTCTGTCACCTTGTCAGTAAGTCCAGACACTTCATTCAGGTCACAGCCCCAGCGATTGGTTGCGGCAAGTACTTCGACGGCCAGTGCGCGCAGCCCGGTGTCTGTGCCATCCCATCCTCCCCATAAGGAGGCGAACCATTCCAAAATATCCGCATCATCAGCCAGTTGAATGTTTTCTTCCCCTCTGCGTCCTCTATAGAAGGCAATTAATGCGCTCAATGAGAAGACAAGCTTTTCAGGCAATTGTCCTTTGGCCTCTACATATTGCAGTAAAGAAGGCAGATCTCTTGTCTTAAACTTCGATATAGAATTAAGGGAAATGCTCATCAAGTAATGCTGCACATAAGGGTTCAGGAATCTTTCTAATACCGCGTCTGCAAAAGAATTCAATTCCTCTGCCGGCAGATCCAGCGTTGGAATAATCTCATCATAGATTAAGGACTTCACGTACGCCCCAACCTCTTCGTGCTCAATGGCTTCAGCAACCGTATCAATACCGTACAAATACGCTACTGGTGTCATAGCTGTATGAGCTCCGTTTAAAATTCTCACTTTACGAGTGCGATAAGGGGCCATGTCATCCACCACCAGCACATTAAGACCTGCTAGTTCAGCCGGGAACTCCTTTTTAATCCACTGTGGCCCTTCAATCACCCAAAGATGGAATTGCTCGCCGACAACGACCAGCTTATCCTCATAACCCAGCTCTTCTGTAATCTCGGCAATGCTGTCTCTTGGATAACCGGGAACAATGCGGTCCACCAGACTGCAGCAGAAGGTATTAGCTTCATTCAACCAGTTCACAAAACCTTCTCCAAGATTCCACAGCTCAGCATATTTCAAAATAACCTTTTTGAGTTCATCACCATTCCGGTCAATCAGCTCGCATGGAATGATGATAAAACCTTTAGAAGCCTCCCCATTAAAAGTTTGATAACGTTTGTACAATAAGGCCGTCAGCTTGCCTGGGAAACTACTCTGCGGCGTATCGGTTAACTTGTCGCCAGCTTCAAAAGCAATTCCCGCTTCAGTAGTATTAGACACGATAAAGCGCAGCTCTGGGTTCTCAGCCAGCTTCATATACTCCTCATGCTGTGAATAGGGATTAAGCGTCCGCGTAATACAATTAATTACCTCGTGTTCTTTTACAGCCGCTCCGTCTTTAATGCCTTGCAGATAAAGGGTATACAGCCCATCCTGATCATTCAGCATTTCTGCCAGTCCGTTAGCCAATGGCTGTACAACAACCACTCCACCATTGAAATCCGTTTTTTGATTCATGGTATGAATCTGCCAATCTACAAAGGCGCGCATGAAATTGCCTTCGCCAAATTGTAGAACCTTCTCAGGATACTGCTTGTAAGCTGTCCAATTATCACTATTTAATCTTTTCATATTAACGCCTCCTAATAGTAAATGCACACGATAAACTTATTAAATAAACTATATAAAATCATATTTATATTACTAATAAATTAAATATATGCACACGTGAAAATTTTAGATAGCAATCCTTTACGAAGGTAAAGGATTAGGCTGCTATGCGCAGCCTCTACTTCTGCAATTTCCTGACTGATTCTCTGGCAATAAGCTCTGTCTCGATCGAGATCCGCCCGTCTTTTTCTGAGGGTTCCTTGACCAAGCTTAACAGCTGGCGAGCGCCTTGCTCACTAATCTTCTCAATAGGACGTTTGACCGTGGTGAGTGAAGGATTGGCAAAAAGTGAAAACCCAATGTCGTCAAAACCAACAACAGAGATATCATTTGGCACCTGCAGCCCTCGCTCAAACACGCCTTTCATAGCCCCGATCGCCATATCATCATTGGAGCAAAATACAGCAGTCGGTGGCTTCTCGAGATCCAGCAGCTTGCCCATCGCCTCATATCCACTTTGCATATCATAACTACCGCTTATCATGTAGTCATTACGAACAGGGATATTATGGTCAATCAAAGCTTTTATAAAGCCATCTCTGCGTTCCTGTGTGGATTTAAAGCCCTCGACACCTTCAATAATTGCAATGTCTTGATGCCCGTTTTCGATCAGGTATTTGCCTGCATTATAAGCACCTTCCCGGTCGTTCGAGATGATGTTGATAATGGAACGGTCATCAATTTGCCGGTTCAGCACAACGATTGGAATGCCTTGCTGGACAACATGGTAAATGAATTTATTATCGGCTTCACTCTGGCTCATTAGAATAATTCCATCAAAACGTTTGCGATGAATAGAGGAGTAATCCGCATAATCGTCGATCCCACGGATGAACAGATTGTACTCTACATCTATGACCCTATTTACACCACGAATCGTATCAGAGAAGAAACCAGAAGTTGTGCCGTTGGCAATACTCGTGAAGAACAGACCAATGGTATAGGATCGCTGCATCACAAGGCTTTTGGCATTGTAATTAGGGACGTAACCCACTTGCGCAGCGATCTCGGCAATTTTTTTACGTGTGACCTCTTTAATTAGTGGACTATTGTTAAGTGCTCTCGATACAGTTGTATGCGATACATTCGCCAATTTGGCGATATCCTTGATTGTAGGTGCCATGGGTCAACCTTCCTTATTAAACGGGTTTGGCTCTTCCATGTAAGGATATCATAACGATTACCTAGTCACCAATGCCTGTTTCGAGAAATTAAAATAATGATCAGCGTTATTGTAACAGATGTTCTCAATCATACTGCCCAGTAACTCCATATCATCCGGGGCTTCTCCAGCTTCTACCCAAGAGCCTACTAGATCACACAAGATTCTTCTAAAGTACTCATGTCTGGTATACGATAAAAAGCTTCTGGAGTCTGTTAACATCCCAACAAATTGGCTAAGTACGCCTAGATTAGCAAGTGTCTTCATCTGTTCCAGCATGCCGTCTTTATTATCGTTGTACCACCATGCGGTTCCGAATTGAATCTTCCCTGGAATACCGCCGCCCTGGAAGCTACCCATTAGACTGGCAATAACATGATTATCATTAGGGTTCAATGAGTACAAAATGGTCTTAGGCAACGCATTCTCACGATCTAGCGCATCGAGCAGACCCGCCAAAGGCTTAGCAATCACGCCGTCATTGATAGAATCATAACCCGTGTCAGGTCCGAGACTTCCGAACATTACGCTGTTGTTATTCCGTAGCGCATGAATATGGAATTGCATCGCCCAATCCAGCTCGTTATACAATTTGCCGAGGAATACTAGCGTGAATCCTTTATATTTCTTTTCTTCACTCTCACTTACAGTGCCTTCATAAAGTGCTTTAGCGAATATAGCTGTAGCTTCCTCCAAGGTAGTAGGCTCAAACATTACCGCATCCAAAGCATGGTCAGATACACGGCCGGCTCTGGCGTGGAAGAATCTCACTCTGCTCTCCAATGCTGCAAGAAACTGTCCGTAATTCTTAACAGCCATTCCCGAAACTTCGCTTAGCTGAGCTACCCAAGGCTGGAAGGTAGGACGGTTGATTTCAAGCGCTTTGTCTGGTCTGAATCCCGGCACAACGCTAGCATTGAACCCACTCAGATTACTGATTTTCTCATGATATTCCAGATTATCTACAGGATCATCGGTAGTACAAACCGTAGTCACCTTCGATTTAATGATCAAATCTCTTGCTCCGTATCCTTCACCCTGTAACTGTCTATTCACTTCATCCCAAATTTTTGGTGCGTTAGCTTCATTCAGCAACTCATATACACCGAAGAAACGTTGCAGCTCCAGATGCGTCCAATGGTATAGCGGATTCCCGATAATCATCGGAACCGTTCTAGCCCAGGCTAAAAATTTATCATAATCACTGGCATCGCCAGTAATGAATTTCTCTTCTATACCGTTAGCGCGCATCACTCTCCATTTATAATGGTCGCCATACAGCCAAGCTTCGGTGATATTGTTGAACGTTTTGTTCTCATAAATTTCTTTTGGACTGAGGTGGCAATGATAATCGATAATGGGCATGTCTTTCGCATGATTATGAAACAGCTTAATTGCGGTCTCGCTCGACAATAGGAAGTTCTCATCCATGAATTTTTTACTCATGAGGTTTGCTGCTCTCCTTTAAGTTCGAATGGGAGTTACACAAAGTTTAACGTGAACATTTATTCAATCGGTCGATTTCTTAATAAATATTTTAAACTTAAAATTATTGCTTATAATAGGGTTTGTGTAAATTGTTCACGTTAACATTATATCTTCATTGTAAACGTATTTTTAAAATGCGCAAGTCTTTTTATAAAGACATTGTTACAGTTATTTTAACTTCCGAGTGGTAATAAATAAACAACATATTTAATATCTGGACACGGCCCCGCCAATATTGAAAAAAGCAGGCAACCCTTTAGAAAAAGGATAACCTGCTTATATGTCATCGACTACGATTTCTCGCAAAATTAACTATCCAGTGTTTCGCTCCAGTCATGCACCATCGTGCCCTCTAGGTACTTCTCAGCATCCATTGCTGCCATACAGCCAGATCCCGCTGCGGAAATTGCCTGACGATAACGGGTATCCTGCACGTCGCCACAAGCGAATACGCCCGGGATGTTCGTTTCTGTCGTTCCAGGGTTGACCACAATGTAGCCGTTGGTATCGGTCGTAATTTGCCCCCCTAAAAATCCGGTGTTCGGCGTGTGCCCGATCGCGACAAACACTCCGTCCGCTTCGATGAGTTCATCAATTCCCGTCTCATTGTTGCGAACCGTCAGCCCCTTAACGCCAGACTCGTCGGTTGTAACCTCAAGCGGTGTACGGTTAAGAGCCCACGATACCTTACTGTTATCCCGTGCGCGAGCCTGCATAATCTTCGAAGCCCTAAGCTCATCACGACGGTGAACCAATGTTACATTAGAAGCGAACCGGGTTAAAAAGCTGGCTTCCTCCATCGCTGAATCTCCACCACCGACGACAATAATCTTTTTGCCACGGAAAAAGAATCCGTCACAAGTAGCACAAGTGCTGACCCCACGGCCCACATTCTCCTGCTCCCCGGGGATTCCTAAATATCTGGCAGATGCACCGGTTGAGATGATCACTGACTCCGCCTCTAATACTCCCAATCCATCTACAGTCACTTTAAATGGACGCTGTGAAAAATCAACTGAATCCACCCAACCATTCTTAAATTCAGCCCCAAAACGTTCAGCCTGCTTGCGCATGTTGTCCATTAAATCCGGGCCTAGAATTCCTTCAGGAAAGCCTGGGAAGTTCTCGACTTCTGTTGTCGTTGTCAGTTGTCCACCTGGTTGCATACCTTCAATCACAAGTGGGTTTAGGTTGGCACGTGCCAAATAAATTGCAGCAGTAAGCCCGGCTGGGCCTGTTCCGATTACAATCGTTTTGTACATAACAGTGGCCTCCTCACAATAGGGTTTATTTAGAAGAAACGGGCCCTTTTTTGGCGAGCATAGACGCCTTCGGTGTCCCTATAAGGAACATTAGCGTTACGCAAGACATATAAAAAGGGCTCCGTTTCTACGAAATACTACATGATCGATTTAGATATTCTCGGTAAATGGCGGAAGGCTGTCGCTCACACTTCCCTCGAAACTACATTCCGTATCTATGCGCCGAGCATAACGACTGACCATAGATACGGAAACATTGTAACGCTGAGCTACTTCACGGTAGGTGACCGGCAGGTTATGCGTTTTAGCAATTAGATATTCTAAGGCAGCACACCAGCCATTCGCATGACGGATAAACGGAACATCCGGATAAAGGCTGCTCAGAAATTGCTTCCACAGTAATTCAGCATCTTTTTTGTGGATTGCATCATATCTTCGATCCATCATACTAAGGGTCTGGTCGATAACTTTCTGCCAATCCTCTCTCCATTCCGGCAGTCCCTTCAGACGCGGGGAAGAGGTTTCTTTGACTTCCTGAAGCACATTCTCTTCAGGAACACTTCCAATCAGCCGCTGCAGACTAAGAAGTGCCGCTTCTTGCAGCTTTTCTTCCTGCAAGGGCTGCTGCTTCAGAAGTCCTTGCAGAATTTCGGACATCTCTTCATCTTCGATCCACCGCAGAGCTTCTGTAACCTGAAGCTTCGTATTGGCATCCCCGTAGCGGAGCGCCCAGAAGAAGGAAGAGCGAAGCAGCGGATTGTTCCGTACCTCTTCGGTAAAGCTGCCCTTGTTGTCCTTCCACAGCTTCAGCTGCTCCTGAAAAGGAAGCTGATAGTTGTAGCTGACCAGCGACAGCGTTTTACCTTCCCCCTGCGCCTGCTGCAGCTGAGCCAGAAAAAATCTCGGCACAGCCGATTCCGGATCGAGCTTAGCCGCCTTCTGCCAGCAGCGTTGTGCTTCTGTATACAGGCCACTATTGCTGGCAGCTGCCGCACAGTAATGATAGAGACTGGCGTCGCCACCGACCTCTTCATCCTTCAACAGACGTCTAAAATGGCCATAGGCGGTTCTATGGCGTCCCAGAATCCCCATGGTGGTGGCCATTTTGAACAGATGCTCCTGATGAAACGGAATGGTGGTCTCCAGAAGGCGTAACAATCCATCCAGTTGCCCGCGGTCACCTTCATACTGAAGGAAGATCGCTAAGTTACAGAGTGCATGCAAATTCCCGGAGTCCTGCTCCAGCACCCGCATAATACATTCCTTAGCTTTGGTAAAACGACCCATGTAAAAATACGCTAGGGCTAGGTTGTTATGTGCCGCCAGGAAGTCAGGCGTATTGCTCACAATCTCTTCAAGCAAAGTGACGGCTTGTGTAAACTTGCCCTCCTCCAACAGTGCTCGGGCTCGCTCATGCTCTATTACACCTTCCCGGCTTCTAATCCGGATAAGTGGAGCAGGACGGTCCAGCTCATATTGCAGCAGCTCCATCAATTCTTCCGATTCGGCCAGAAATTCACCGTTCACATCTTCTTCGAGATAAGTGACGAGTGAGCGTTCTGCCTCCTCATAGCTTTCCATATTGGCGAAGTTGTTAGCCATATAGAAATAACATTCCGTCATTGCCGGATCAATATTCTCCAGTACATGGGTTAAAATGTCGTTGGACGCTTCATAATTACCCATTTCTGATAATACGCCAGCCACGTTGCAATGATTGACCGGATTCTCCGGCTCGTACTCTACAGCTTTGCGAAAATTCTTTAATGCCTTATCATATTGAAAGCGATCCAAGGACCGAACGGCTCTTTCAAAGAAAAAATTGGCATTCAGAGTTACAGGAATCACATTATCATTCCCCAGTTCATACTCTGAAGTTCTCTCAATCATGGAAGCAAGGCACCTCCCTTATAAGAAGCTTCCTTATACTAACGAAAAATAGGAGGGCGGCGCCCTATGGGGTATGCCGGAGCTCCATCCTTAATCGCTATTCCGTTCCCTTATTGGGCGCGGGTATCTCCACACAGTATACCACATGTGACAGCGAGAATCTCAAGTTGAGAAAGACTCTACCACTCTGCTTACAACATCTTTTTTGACAAAAAATAAAAAAGACGGGGAATTAAATTCCCGCGTCTCTAAATAGCTTATCGATTGAACCACCCTCAAGGATGATGTGCGTAGCCTGGGCAAGCATCGGTGCAACAGATAATACCGTAAACCGACTTGAATGGTCATCAGGCAGTGCAATAGAATCTGTCGTAACCACTTCCTGAATAGAAGGATGGTCAAGCCGCTGTAGCGCGGGCCCTGAGAATAATCCGTGCGTCGCGCAGACAATACTGTCCTTCGCACCTCTCTCCTTCAGGCCTTCTACCACATTCACAATGGTCGTCCCAGTATCGATCAGATCCTCAATAATGATAGGTGTCCGTCCCTCGACATCACCAATGACATGAGTGATTACCGATTCATTATGGGCTGGGCGCTTCTTGATCATAATGGCAAAAGGTGAATCCAGCTTATTCGCCAGCTTCTCAGCCATAGACGCACGCCCTGCATCCGGGGAAACAATGACCAGATCAGACATTGCCTTGGCTTTCAAATGGCTGCTGATCAAATCGAGTGCAGTCAGATGATCGACCGGAATGTTGAAAAAGCCTTGAATCGCCGCTGCGTGCAAATCGATGGTGATTACGCGGGTTGCTCCAGCGGTCGTCAGCACATCAGCCACCATCTTAGCCGAGATCGGCTCACGAGGTGCGGACTTCCGCTCCTGCCGAGCGTACCCATAATACGGCACAATAATGTTCACTGTACGAGCTGAAGCCCGTTTGGCAGCATCTATCATCACCAGCAGCTCCACGAACATCTCATTAATGGGATGCGAAAGGGATTGCACCAAAAATACGTCGCAGTTCCGGATGCTTTCTTCGTAATGCACGTAAATCTCGCCGCTCATGAAGCGGGTCAGCTTTATCTGCCCCAATTCAACACCAAGTCGCTCCGCAATATCAGCCGCTAACTTTGGATTCGACGAACCGGAAAAAATACGTAATTGTTGATGATGCATAATACCCTCCTGCGGATTATATATTATAGTTTGAACTGAACAGTGGTACGGCGGCGTCCCTCAAATACAGCCAGCTCACGAAAACCAGTCTGCCAAAGCATACTACGCGCCTCTTGCAGCCCGTCCCCCAGCTTGGCAGGATCATGTGCATCGGAGCCTAATGTCAGCGGTATGCCGAGCTTTAGGGCCTCCTGTAGCAGATGCTCGGCCGGGAACATCTCAGCGCAAGGCTTCGTAAGTCCGGATGCATTCAGCTCCATGGCGATTCCTCTATCCGCTATAACCTTTAAGGTCTCTAGCTCCAGCGCCCTTACCTCAGCCGTGCCCTCCGGTGTTTGTGGGCCATAACCGAACCGTTTAATAACATCCATATGTCCTATAATATCATATAATCCCGATAACGCCGACTTCTTTACCGCATCGTAATAAAGACGATATACCTGTAGCGCATCTTTGCCTTCCCAACCATGAACCTGGCGGTGATCCGTAATATCCCACTCCCCAAGAAAATGCACAGAACCTATAAGATAATCCCATGGATACGGCGACAAAATCTCGCGAATTTGCTCTTCATAGCCTTCGATATAATCGGCTTCCAGCCCCACCCGCAGATCTATGACTCCACGGTAACGCTCCTTTAGGGTTAGACATTCCTCCACATAACGAGGCAGTTCAGCCATTGGCATAGCCATTTCAGGATAATAGCTGGCGGGATCTACGTGGATGAGCGGCAAGTGGTCGGATAATCCCAGCTGCTGAAGTCCAAGCTCTATCCCGCGCTGTACATACTCCTCAAGCTTACCCACGGCATGGCCACAGCGTTCATGATGCGTGTGGTAATCAATGTGCATCACTCAGTCCTCCCTTAGTACTGATCCCGGCGTGGGCGTTCGTGACGGGTACTCAACTCTTCCATAATCTCATCCAGTGGAAGCTTGCGCTCTTGCAGCAATACCAACAGATGATAGATCAGATCACTGACCTCAAGACGCAGCTCGGCGTTATCTTTATTTTTGGCGGCAATTATGGTCTCGGAAGCTTCCTCGCCTACCTTTTTGAGGATCTTATCCACGCCTTTATCAAACAGATAAGTGGTATACGCGCCTTCCGGGCGTTCCACTTCCCGCTCAGCAATCACACGCTCCAGCTCACCAAGAACAGCAAAACGCTCACCATCTGTCAAACTAGACACTGGTTTCGAAGCATCTGTTATTGGGTTATTCAAAGGAATCTCACGGAAAAAGCATGACGTAGCTCCAGTATGGCAAGCTGGTCCTTCAGGCACAACCTTCACGAGTAGTGTGTCGCTATCACAATCATAGGATATGGAGGTAATAGCTTGTGTGTTGCCTGAGGTTCCGCCTTTATGCCAAAGTTCGCTGCGCGAGCGGCTCCAAAACCAAGTCTGGCCACTCTCCAGTGAGAGCTGTAACGATTCGGAGTTCATATAAGCAACCATCAGTACCTCTAAACTGCTAGCATCCTGAACAACGGCAGGCACCAGACCCGCTTCATTCCAGCGAATGCCTGCCAGAGCTTCTTTTTGGCTTAATGTGGTATTGTTTTGTGTTTCGCTCATCGGATTTCTACCCCTTTTTGCTTCAAATCTGCCTTTAAATCATTAATTGCAATCTCTTTATAGTGAAAAATGGTCGCCGCAAGTCCCGCATCGGCTTTCCCTTCCGTAAATACATCGTAAAAATGCTCCTTCTTCCCAGCGCCGCCAGAAGCAATCACAGGAATACTGAGCAAATCGCATACTGCCGAGGTTAGCTTCAGGTCGAAGCCGTCTTTTGTGCCATCTGCATCCATGCTAGTGAGCAAAATCTCACCTGCGCCCAGCTTCTCAGCTTCTTTAGCCCAAGCCAGAGCACGGATGCCGGTGGGCTTACGCCCGCCATGAGTGTACACTTCCCATTCACCAAAAGCCTCATTATATTTAGCATCTATCGCTACTACAATACACTGGGAGCCAAATCGGCGAGCACCGTCCAAAATTAACTGAGGATTAGTGATGGCTGCCGTATTAATGCCGATTTTGTCTGCGCCTGCACGAAGAATTCTTTTCATATCATCAGTTGTAGAGATCCCTCCACCCACTGTAAAAGGAATGGCAATCTCACCAGCGGTCTGCCGCACAACCTCGATCATCGTTGCTCTACCTTCTACGGAAGCCGATATATCGAGAAACACAAGCTCGTCTGCGCCCTCGCGGTCATACAGCGCCGCTAGCTCTACCGGATCTCCAGCATCACGCAGATTCACAAAGTTAACACCTTTGACTACCCGTCCATCCTTAACGTCAAGACAGGGGATGATACGTTTTGCTAACATTATGAAATCCCCCCTTCTTTAAAAAGCGTTTCAAGCACCTAAAGTGTATCCGTCCCCCTAAAGCCCTCTTAGCCCAGGGGGGCCCACGGGCCCCTGCCCTTTGGAAACCTCGATTGTTGGCATGGCGGATCATAGCCCATCCGGCTGAACCATAGCCCACACTACTGAACATGTGCTATGATCGCTAACCCCTTCGTGGCCGCTTCCTAGATCCATGACACTTTCATGTTCCGCGGTTTTGGCCCTTATGTGGTCGGAAGGGCTCACGCCACCTGCAAGCCCACGAGTATTTAGTTGCACAACGTACAGTTATTTTATCAACCTTTTTGCAAGCTACTCTTTTAACTGCATTTCGTACAACTAAATCTGGGGATGAGCTTATAAATCAACTCATCTCTGAGTTATAGCTGCACGAAATACAACTAAATTAGCTAATCAGCTCTAAATGTGAAAAATAGCGGTATAAAGTACACTTAATCATCATCCGAGGAAAAATACCCTTCCCGCCGCCTCATTACGCCTATTGTAGCAGATTGTGAAGCGGGTTTTAGCTAGCGGGTAACCTCCATCTTCACAGGTATTAAAATTTCACCGGATCCCTCCCTGAAACAGCGCCCAAGTCGTTATGCCATTCGTAATGAGATGAGATTTTTGCAAAGTGAAAACACATTAGCTAGTTGGGTTTGTTGCTTTATTGGCCAGCTGGTTTGTTTTAGCTCTTTTGTGGGTTTGTTGCTTTGTTATTAAGCCCTTTTGCTGGTTTGCTGGTTTGCTGGTTTGCTGTTTTGTTCGTTTAACTTTTGCTAGTTTGCTTCTCTGGGCGTTCATTTAATTATCATTAGTTACTCATTTACTGTTACGTCTATTTCTTTAACCCACTGCTCATTTACTAGTTCATCTATTGTCTTTTTGTTCATTCGCTCGTTTATTAATTAGTTTGGTGATTTAGTGATTTGTGTTCACTACGTTACTGTTAAGTCTATTTCTTTAACCCACTGTTGGTTCTTTCTGTTTCATTAATCCACTATTCCTTGGCTAGCTCATGTCGTCTTTTTGTTCATCCGCTCATCAATTAGCGCGCTCGCCCAACGCTATTTCTGCCCAAGCGCTCGCAAAGCTCCAGAAAGATCAATATTGCCCGTATATAACGCCTTGCCAACAATAGCTCCGCCTACACCGCTGCCGCTGTGCACGTTCAGACGCAACAGATCATCAAGACTGGTGACTCCGCCGGACGCGATCACAGTTTTACCGCTGGCCTGCGCCATGGACAGGATACCGTCCACGTTCGGTCCCTGCATCATCCCGTCGCGGGAGATGTCGGTGTAAATGAATGTCTCGGCTCCTTTTGCCGCCAATTCCTTGGCAAGAGCTTCAGCACGTACTTCAGAGGTGTTCAGCCAGCCGTGTGTCGCAACATAACCGTTGCGCGCATCAATGCCGATCGCGACTTTATCGCCGTATTTTGCCAATACCTCTTCGGTAAAAGCATGATCATTAATCGCAGCAGTACCGATAATAACGCGGCTAACGCCAAGTCCGAGCAATTTCTCTACGTCCGCAAGATTGCGAAGACCGCCACCCACCTGCACAGGAACGTTAGCATTAGCAGCAATAGCACCGATAATCGCATCGTTCACAGGATGACCCGCTTTCGCACCATCTAAGTCCACCAAATGAATGAACTTTCCACCTTGCTCTTCCCATGATTTTGCCACCTTTAGTGGACTATCATTGTATATCGTTTCCTGATTGTAATCCCCCTGCTGCAGCCTGACGCATTTTCCATCCCGGATATCAATCGCCGGATATACAATAAAAGAAGACATTTGGCGCTCCCCACTTTCGTTCCATTATATTTATAGCGTGACTTACGCCCGCTCTCTCTTAATCTTCAAAAAATTACCCAACAGCTTGATTCCCAGCTCTCCGCTTTTTTCCGGATGGAACTGCATACCGAACACATTATCTTGCCCGACAATAGCTGTAACTGGGTAACCATAATCTGTGACGGCCAGCAGATCACTCTCTTTTGCTACAAGCGCGTGATAAGAGTGGACAAAATACACATGCCCCTCCTCAAGGCCAACAAAAAGCGGATTCTCCGGCTGTCTAAAGCTAAGCTTGTTCCACCCCATATGCGGCACCTTATAGCCATCTCTAGGAGCGAACCGCACCACTGAACCCGAGAGAATATCTAACCCCTCATGGCTGCCATGCTCTTCACCGGTGCTAAACAACAGCTGCATACCAAGACAGATCCCAAGCAGAGGCTGCTCTCCAGCGGCTACCTGTTTGACGACAAGATCCAAACCATTCTCCCGCAGATGCCCCATCGCATCGCCAAATGCACCGACACCTGGCAGAATGACACTATCAGCAGCGAGAATTTGCTCGGCATCACCCGTCACTACACACTCATAACCGAGACGTTCTACCGCCTTACTCACACTGTGCAGGTTGCCCATGCCATAATCGACGATTGCAACAGTCATCCTACAGCACTCCCTTCGTAGAAGGCACACCCTTCACACGGGGATCAATCAATGTTGCCTCATCCAGCGCCCGTCCAAGCGCTTTGAATACAGCCTCAATCATGTGGTGTGTGTTAGAACCGTAGTGTACGATAACATGTAACGTAATCCGTGCTTCGAGCGCGAACTTCCACAGGAACTCCTGAACAAGCTCCGTCGAAAAGCTGCCCACCTGCTGTGAAGGATAGGTTGCACGATATTCAAAGTGCGGGCGATTGCTGATATCGATCACAACCTGCGCCAACGCCTCATCCATCGGTACAAAAACACTCGCATAACGTTTGATTCCTTTTTTATCACCCAGTGCTTCGTGCAGTGCCTGCCCTAGGCAGATCCCAATGTCTTCAACCGTGTGGTGGTCATCAATCTCGATGTCTCCACGCGCCTGTACAGACAGGTCAAATTGTCCGTGCTTCGTGAACAGATCCAACATATGATTCAGAAAAGGAACATCCGTCTCCAGCTCTGAAACTCCACTTCCATCTACGTTAAGAGACAACTTTATATCCGTCTCGTTTGTTTTACGGCTTAATCCAGCTTGGCGCAGGGCCTGTTCGTTATTGTTCTCCATATCCGTCTCCACCTTTTCCTTCGTTCTTGAGTCGAATCTCAATGGCTCGTGCGTGGCCTTCTAAGCCTTCGCGACGTGCCAGCTCTATAATGGTCTTCCCATCACGCAAGAGTGCTTCCTTACTGTAATAGATCAGACTTGATTTTTTAATAAAATCATCCACATCCACTGGTGACGAGAAACGTGCGGTCCCATTGGTTGGGATAATATGATTTGGCCCGGCAAAATAATCACCCACGGGCTCGGAGCTATACGCTCCCAGGAAGATGGCTCCAGCATTCTCAATGCTGCCTACGAGGCCCATAGGATCTTCGACAACAATCTCCAGATGCTCTGGTGCCAGTCTATTCACTACGGAGATCCCTTCCTCCATAGATTCCACAACAATGATCGCGCCGTAATTCTCTACCGAAGAACGGGCGATCGCCTGACGCGGCAGCTCTTGCAGCTGACGCTCCACTTCAGCCGCCACGCTATCCGCCAGGCTCTGCGATGGCGTGACCAGAATCGCCGAGGCCATCTCGTCATGCTCGGCCTGCGAGAGCAGATCCGCTGCGACATAAGCCGGCTCAGCGGTCTCATCTGCCAGCACGACAATTTCGCTTGGACCCGCGATACTGTCGATATCCACGGCGCCATATACCTCGCGTTTAGCCAGCGCAACGTATATGTTGCCGGGCCCACATATTTTATCTACCGGCGCTATGCTCTCCGTCCCAAAAGCCAAAGCAGCTACCGCCTGCGCTCCGCCCACACGGTAGATTTCATTCACACCTGCTTCTGCAGCAGCAACCAGGATGTAAGGATCAATCCCTTCTTTACCGCCGGTGGATGGCGGAGTCACCATGACGATCTCCGGCACACCCGCGATCTGTGCTGGGATCACGTTCATCAGCACCGAGGAGGGATAAGCTGCTTTGCCACCAGGTACATATACCCCTACCCGCTTCAGCGGACGAATAATCTGCCCCAGAATCGTGCCATCCGGCTGCAAATCCATCCATGAATTCCGTTTCTGTCTGGCATGGAACGCCCGGATATTGGCTGCAGCTGCTTGAATGGCAGATACGAAAGATTGCTCTACTCGGCCATACGCTGCCTGAAGCTCTTCCGGCGTTACCCGCAGTTGATTCGGCGTAAGTGCAACCCGGTCAAATTGCTCCGTATAGCGAAGAAGCGCTGTGTCTCCTTCTTTTTTAATGGCGGCCACAATTTCCTTTACCGCCTGATTTTGCTCTGGCGTACCATACTCCACTTCCCGCTCTAGCTTAAAGTCCTTGCTCGACACAACCTTCATCGCTGGTTCCTCCCTTTACCCCTAACATCTGTTGCCGCCTACCGCAAATTAGGTTGCCCTATAACTGCCTGTAGTCGGTCACACAGTTGCTGTATCTCTTCATTTTTCATCCGATAGCTCACACGATTTGCCACCAGGCGGCTTGTAATTTCGAATATACTCTTCATTTCGATTAATCCGTTGTCCCGCAGCGTTTGCCCGGTCTCTACCATATCCACAATACGATCGGCCAGACCAATCAGTGGTGCAAGCTCGATGGATCCATTCAGCTTCACTACCTCGACCTGTTGGCCCTGCTCCCTAAAATACCTTGAAGCTACATTCGGATATTTCGTCGCTACACGCTGCTGAATTCCCGGCTGCCAGTTCGGCAATCCGATGATCGACATCCGGCAGCGGGCAATGCCAAGATCAAGCAGCTCGTATACATCACGATCTTCCTCCAGCAAAACATCCTTGCCCACGATACCAATATCCGCCACGCCATATTCTACATATGTAGGTACATCTACTGGTTTCGCCAATATAAACTCCATCCCTGCCTCAGGCAGCGGAATAACAAGCTTGCGTGATGCCTCACCGTCCGGTGGAATCGGAAGACCTGCCTGGCGGAACAGCTCAGCAGCCTTTTCGTAAATCCGGCCTTTTGGCATAGCCACCTTCAATATCTGTGCCATTGTTAAGTTGCCTCCTTTTCCATCTCCATGCAAAATTTATGTTAATCGCTTTTTGTACTAGCGATATCCTCAGCCATGCTCACTTACAAAAGATACGAATGTATAGATCTCACCGTACCGTACACCCTCTGCTTCAACCGTGTCCGTATCCAAACGCTTCACCGTTTCAAGCTCTTCTGGACCTGCAGCAAGTCTAGTAACGACTGCATGACCCTCTGACCGCAGGCGTGTTGCCTCTTCCAAGCCTTCTTTTCTGCGAATCGCATCATATTGGATCAAAATAGGCAGCTCTTCCTCTTCGACCACTCCAGTTACACCATCCAGGATGCGATTCGTTTTTAAGGAAAATCCTGTGGATGGGATCGGACGCCCAAACTGTTGCAGCAGATTGTCGTATCTACCACCACTGCATACCGGAAATCCTAATTCCGCTGCATAACCTTCAAAAGTCATGCCAGTATAATAGGAAAAGTCCCCGATCATCGTCAGATCAATCAGTACATGCTGTGATACGCCGTAAGAGACCAGCACCTCCCACACCTTGCACAAATGATCAATCGAATGACGCGCGAGCGGATGATTGCTCAGCTCTAGCGCCTGTCCACAAATCTCCTTGCCTCCGCGCAGACGCAGCAGCCCATCCAGTTCGTTCTTCTGCGCTTCTGTAAGATCCAGCCGCCGTAAAGTCTCCCGGAAAGAAACATAGTCACGGCCCAGCAAATGACTTTTCAGCTCCTCTTGAGCCTCAGGCAGTTCAGGAAGTGCCTCTTGAAATAACCCATTTAGAAAGCCTACATGCCCCATAGCGATCTTAAAAGACTTCACACCCGCGGCTTGCAGCGAAGAAATAGCAAGCGCAACTACCTCCGCATCAGCTTCAGGTGAATCATCACCTACCAGCTCTACACCTGTCTGGAAGAACTCCGCTTCCCGCCCCGCTTCTTCCTCAATGGCACGGAATACATTCGCGTGATATGACAGACGCAATGGCAGTGGCTCATCCTTTAATAGAGAGGCAACAACACGGGCAACCGGGGCAGTCATTTCTGATCGAAGCACCAAAGCCTGACCACGATTGTTAAGTAATTTATAGAGCTTCTGGTCGGACGTAGAGCTAGCCACGCCAACTGTATCGTAATATTCCAACGTTGGAGTCATCATTTGCTGATATCCCCAGCGACTCATGCAATGCAGTACATCGTTCTCAATTTTGCGCAATTTCGTTACGGCCCGGGGCAGATAGTCCCGAACGCCAGACGGCTTCTCAAATCCCTTTGGTTTGGACATCTTCATTGTTCACCTCGTCAGTTATCATTAGATACTGTTTATGTTTACTTTACTATGGTAAAGTGGTAGCAAATTAAAGTATTTTCAATATCGTATCATGTTCACTGCTTTTTCGTCAATCAAACCCTTAGTTGAGCGTTTGGCATTTTCTTTATTTTTGCCTCCCCGCTTATCGAATACTATAATGAGCTAATACGATTGTACTTCATAATTTTGTAATTGGTGTTCTAAAAATATACTTTCACCTAGAAAGAAGGGCTAACGCTTGACTAAATCCTATATGATTGGCGTTGATATTGGTACTACAAGTACAAAGGCAGTTCTCTTCGAGGAGAATGGAGCCATAGTTGCACAAGCGAATATGGGTTATCCCTTGCATCAACCCTCCCCTTCTATAGCGGAGCAGGACCCAGAGCAAATCCTACGTGCAGTCTTTCATACCCTCTCTAATGTCATGCGGCAAAGCGCCGTATCTCCAGATAAGATCCTATTCGTCTCTTTCAGTTCAGCCATGCACAGTGTCATTGCAATTGATCAGCTGGGTAAACCACTTACTGCCTGCATCACTTGGGCTGACAACCGTAGTGCCGGGTCTGCACTTCGCCTGAAGAACGAGTTTAACGGACATGAGTTGTACTTGCGCACAGGAACGCCTATTCATCCTATGTCACCGATTACCAAGCTAATGTGGCTTCGGGATGAGCAGCCTGAGTTGTTCCAACAAGCCTATAAATTCATTTCTATAAAAGAATACATATTCGCTCGGCTGTTCGGCGAATACATCATCGATCATTCCATTGCCTCTTCTACAGGCATGCTCAACCTTGAACTTTTGGAGTGGGATAAAGAGGCCCTGGAGATAGCCCATATTTCACCAGATCAACTCTCACGGCTTGTTCCCACCACAGAGATCATGCAAGGCCTGCTTCCCGGTCTAGCAGAGGAGCTGTTACTGCTCCCCACGACACCTTTTGTCGTAGGAGCCAGTGATGGCATCTTGTCCAACCTTGGCGTAGGCGCGATTAAACCCGGTGTAGTGGCCGCAACGATTGGAACAAGCGGAGCGATTCGCACCGTAGTGGATCACCCGCTTACCGACCCTAAAGGACGGACCTTCTGTTATAACTTAACCCCAAAACATTGGGTGATCGGAGGGCCCGTTAATAACGGCGGTATGCTGTTCCGCTGGGTACGGGATGAGTTCGCTGCTTCTGAAGTCGAAACCGCCAAACGTCTTGGCATTGACCCTTACGAGGTTCTAACGCGCATCGCGGAACAAGTTCCGGCAGGTAGCGGTGGTCTTCTATTCCATCCTTACTTAACTGGTGAACGGGCACCGCTGTGGAATCCTGATGCTCGTGGCTCCTTCTTCGGCCTTTCTATGAATCACCATAAGGAGCATATGATTCGCTCGGTACTAGAAGGCGTAATCTTCAATATGTATATGGTTCTGCTGGCTATGGAAGAGCAAATCGGGCGTCCTAGCAAAATTCTGGCTACAGGCGGCTTCGCCCGTTCCTCAGTCTGGCGGCAGATGATGTCTGATATTTTTGATCAAGAGGTCATCATTCCGGAGAGTATTGAAAGCTCCTGCCTCGGAGCAGTAGTGCTTGGTCTTTACGCAACGGGCCGCGTGGACTCCTTCGATGTTGTATTCGACATGATCGGTTCAACTTACCAGCATGATCCGATTGATGAACATACCAAAGTGTACAAGCAGCTGCTGCCGATTTATATTTCCGTCTACCGTAGTCTGGAAAGCCAGTATCAAGCTATTGCGGAGTTTCAGCGGGAACAAGCTGGAGAATAGACAAAAAATAAAAGCGCCGGTCAACCCGCATATACGGGAGACCGGCGCTTTTATATTACCTAGCAGTAGACTATGCGCTTATGGAGCCTGTTTTTGCTTTCTTTTGTGCGCCTGACCCGAAAATAATCCAAGACGCAGGCACATACCGGAAGACGAGAGCCACTGCCAGCCATGAAACCAGCAGCGCAACAAGCCATCCTCCTACAATCGCTGCGATGTACGCAAGAGAACCCCCGTGAAACGGTAATTTTCTATAGAAATACAGCAGCATAGGGTGCAATAGATAAATTCCGAAGGAGCATGCTCCTACGGATACCAAAAGTCTTGTCAGCAAGCTACGACCCGCTCCATAGAGCAAGAAGGAGATTTGCAACAGCACCACACAAGAGAGCAGCGCATGTAGATTAGAGAAACCCTCATACCATAAGCTGTTGATGACAGTTTTTTTCGTGTAATTATTAAACCATAGCTCAACATGAACAACCCCTGCTACAATCCATAACAACCACAACGTAATCCAAACCGGACCTTTACCGGCGCGCCAGCCTTCACGTGAAGGCACTAACCATTTTTTCAAAGAAGAGTAATACACTGCAATCCCAGCACCCAGCAGGAAATACGAGAAATAAGTGATCGCCAGACTCCCCTTGGATAA
Source organism: Paenibacillus sp. FSL E2-0190 (assembly GCF_037992965.1). Lineage (NCBI taxonomy): Bacteria > Bacillati > Bacillota > Bacilli > Caryophanales > Paenibacillaceae > Paenibacillus > Paenibacillus sp. FSL E2-0190. Next base: position 154,338 of record NZ_CP150306.1, on the reverse strand, counting down.
CTGCCAATACCCGTGATTGGTCATGTATTTATTCAGCAGCACAAAACCCCACTGTAGTAATAACCCGATCAGCGGCGCCCAAGCCGCCAGATGACGAACCTTTTGCAAACACCACAAAATGAGCGGAAATAACACGTAAAACTGAATAATGATAATAATATAATACAGATGCGTATATGCCGTTCCTGTCCATAAATACTTCCATAGCTTAGAAGCCATCTCCCCCGGAGGTAAGCCCCAAGTATTCCCGGCATTCATTTTTAACGCAAAATACAGCAGTGAAAATACTACATAAGGCACAATAATATAAAGCAGCCTTCTAGTGTAGAACTTTCCTAGCGTTTTGCCACCCAGCGGACGGTCAATATAGTTATAGAAGAGCACGAACCCACTCAAAAATATGAATGAAGGTACGGCGAACTGGCTGAATTTATTAATAAATAAGAACGGATGAAACATGTTTGTACCTAGTGTCTCCGCCAACGTTCGTGAAGTAGCATGAATAGCCAGCACTGCAAAAATAGCAATCGCCCGAAAAATATCCAGCTGCGGAATTCTTTCTTTTTGTCTCATAATCTTTCCTCCTGTTAAGCTCCGCATCGAAATGATGCCTTTTTAATCAAATATTATGAAGGCTACTTCCCCACGTTTAAGCGTGTGCGTGTATCAGACCTTCTTCTAACGCTATTTCTCCTGCTGCACGAACCCCTTTGCCCGTTCCTCAGGGATATAACCTGACTTTTCCTGCGGACTGGATTCCAAAGAGCGAGGCACGCTTCCAAAAATAATCCATGAACCCGGGACTCGCCGGAAAGCAAACTGCACAATAAGCCAGCTCCCTCCCAGTGCGACCACAAACCCTCCGTAGATGAACAAAACATATGTTAGCGACTCTAGGGGAATCTGATATCGGAACCTGCGATATACCGCCAGCAATAGCGGATGAATCAAATATATCGCAAATGAGAGTTCACCCAAACGTGTTAAAAAAGCAACAATCCCGCGAGAGGCCTTACGATAGATCAGGAATGTAGCATACAACAGAACCAATGCTGATAACATCGTATGGACATTCCATAATAGCTCGTACCACAGCGAATCCGTCCACACCCCAAAATGGCGGGCCACATACCATAGCTGCACATGGATAAAGGCTGCAATTAACCACCCGCTCACTAACAGGGCAGTCCATCCTTTTTGCCTGGCAGTTAGCTCCCTCCATGGCTTCATCAGCCAAGTCTTCACCTTCTCAAAGTGAATTGCGATATAAGCACCCATCATATAATAAGCCAGATAAGAGATCGCGAGGCTCCCTTTTTCAACAATGTGCAGTTCGTATTTATTCCAGAAAATAAACCCCCACTGAAGTGCCAATCCGAGCGGAACCGCCCATTTAATTAAAAAGCGGGAACTCTGGAGTAGCTTAAGCAGTACTGGAAAAAGCAAATAAAACTGAATGCTGATAAATACAAAATACAAATGCGCATATGCGGAACCTGAGAATAACGCTCTAATAAAGCTGTACAGGTTGCCACCGAGGTTCTGGGTCAATCGTCCGTTCACATATAAGGTTAGTGCGTAATAGCCCATAGAGGCTAGCAGATAAGGTAATAAAATATACTTTAATCGACGACGGTAGAAATTAATAATCAAGCTGCGTGTCACAGGACGCCCATAATAATTATAAAACAATACAAAGCTGCTCAGAAAAATAAATGAGGGCGTACCGAATTTAAAGAAAATGTTGATCCAGTTCAGCCAGTAATAATAAGGGGAATGCAGTGCCTGCTCTCCAGCGGCAAAAGATGAGGAATGCACATGCAATACGCCTAAGATCGCTAATGCTCTGAAAATATCCAGCTGGGGCAGCCTTTCCTGTCTCGCAGTGTTCATATTATATTCCTCTTCTCTACTATGATGGTTGTTCATAGAGACGCTAAGCGGAATGTGGAAACTGAAAATACCAGGAAGCCTGCACCTGCTGATTTTACATTCTGATATTTGAAGCTGAATGCCTAGCGTGGGATTCGCCTTATCACTAACGCTAATTATATCGAATGTATCTGTTCTAAAAACTTAAGAAGAACTTAAAGTTTCCTTAATAATCTTCTCTAAGACGCAAGAAACCCTGCAGAACCTGCGCTAAAAAACGCAATATGTAACTGCAGGGTTAAAAAAGCATCGTTTACACTTGTTCCGAATGTTCTTCCGTTGAAGAGGGGCGCAGCTCTCGCAGAGGATTGCCTCCGACAAAAGAGCCAGCCGCCACATTTTTGTGCACCACGGAGCCAGCAGCTATAACTGCCCAATCTCCAATGGTTACACCGGGAAGAATCGTTGTATTTGCGCCGATCAATACATTTTCACCGATCACCACTTCGCCCAGACGATATTCCTTGATCAGATACTCATGCGCCAGAATCGTCGTGTTATAACCAATAATAGAATTCTCACCTACCGTTATTTTCTCCGGAAAAAACACATCCACCATTGCCATAAGACCAAAAGCCGTGTGTTTACCAACCTTCATCCCCAGCATCCGTCGATAGATCCAATTCTTTAACGGTAGAATCGGACAATAGCGGGCAATCTGAATAAAAATAAAGTTGCGGACACCCTTCCAAGGGCTGACCGTACGGTAAATATACCAAAGTGAGTTATGACCTTCTACTGGATAACGGGTTACGTTTCTCACGATTCATTCGTTCCTCGCTCCATAATTTCTATAATATCCTTCATGTTATGGATGATAAAGTCCGGATCATACTTGCGGAGCGTATCCTCGCCCTTCAAAGACCAAGATACTCCAGCAGCGTATACACCGGCAGCTTTGGCTGATTGAATATCAACTGCACTGTCACCTATCATTAAGGTTTTGCGAGGATCAACACCAAGGTTGTGGACCGCTGTCAGAACGGGCTCCGGATGTGGCTTTGGTTCAGTAACATCGTTCACAGTCACAATCGTATCCATGTACTTAAGCAAATCGAACCTTTCCAGGGTCTTGATCGTTGTTGGACGGATCTTAGTAGTTACAATCCCAAGTTTGATCCCACGACGCGAGAGCTCCTCAATAGTCTCCTTTACAAGCGGGAAAGAACGCACTAACTCATCATGATGCTCATTATTATAAGAACGATAGGACTTTTCTAACGTACCATTTACATCCTCTAGTCCAGAGAATACTCTCATCTGTTGCTGAAGGGTTGTTCCCATATGCGGAATTATCTCTTCTCTGGTCAGTGGAGCCAGACCATTGTCCTTCAGCGCGTACATAAATGAACTAATGATTAGCTCATTCGTATCGACAATCGTTCCATCCAGATCAAAAAGAACGCATTCTATCATAAGTTTTACTGCTCCTTCTTATCTCCATCCGCTGGCTGTCCTTGCTCAGGTTGTGTTCCTTGACGAGTTTTCTGCGGTGTATTTACTGCGCTTTCTGGCACTACAGTATCTGCTTGGATCGGTTTAGTACATACGATAGGGTCAGAATAATGTGCTTTAGGCTCTCCGGTTACTCTGCGAATAACGATCAGCAATATAGCTGCCACAATAATCAGTAGAGAAAGCAGCTGAGAAATACGAATATTACCATAGGCAGGATCCAGATATCCTTGTTCAAAACCTAACCATTCCATCGGACTCCATAAGCCGTTTATAAACGAAGCCAGTCCTGCACTTCCGTTAAAAGCTAAACTGTCAGTACGCACAGCCTCGATGAAGAACCGACCGATGGAATACCATATAAAGTAAGACATGAAGATTTCTCCAGCACGTACAAACTTCTGACGACGGAGAACCATCAATAACGCAATCCCTAGTAAGCTCCAAAGAGATTCATACAGGAAGGTCGGATGATGAAAAGCATCTCCTATGTACATTTGATTAACGATGAAGTCAGGTAAATGCAGTTTATCCCGTAAAAAAGATTCCTCAACTACGCTGCCGTATGCCTCTTGGTTGACAAAGTTTCCCCAGCGGCCAATCATTTGACCCGCCAGTAGTCCAGGTGCACAAATATCAACAATACGCCAGAAAGGGTAACCCTTATAACGGAAATAAATAATTCCGCAAATAATCGCTCCTATTAATGCGCCGTAAATGGCGATGCCGCCATTCCAGATCTTAAAGACGTCTATCAGATTATGCTTATAATCGTCCCATTTAAAAGCTACAAAATAAATCCGTGCCCCTATAATTGCCGAGGGTACACCCAGTAGCAGCATATCCATAAAGAATTCTTGCGGGATTCCGAACCGTTTGCCCTCGCGGATCGCAAGAAATAATCCCGCGAGTGCACCGACCCCTAGTATTAACCCGTACCAGTGTACAGGCAGTGATCCAATTGAGAATACAATAGGATCTATTGCTAATGGGAACATTGTCTCACACTCCTAATCGAGATCGTCCATATCCTCAGATATGGTCGCAGTTAACTTATTCGTAAACTGCAGGGCTGCATTAAAGCCCATTTGCTTCAGGCGATAGTTCATCGCAGCAACCTCAATAATAACGGCAAGGTTACGTCCTGGACGTACAGGAATGGTTACAAGTGGAACATCGGTATCAATAATCCGCGTTGTTTCCTCATCAAGTCCAAGCCGGTCATACTGCTTGTCTTGCTGCCAAGCCTCTAATCTAACGACAAGTGTAATCCGTTTATGATTACGGATAGCACCCGCACCAAAAAGTGTCATTACGTTAATGATACCTACTCCGCGAATTTCCAACAAGTGACGGATCAACTCAGGGGCTGTACCATGCAGCTGGTTATCTGAAGTCTGGCGGATTTCCACGGCATCATCAGCGATCAGTCTATGTCCACGTTTTACAAGTTCAAGGGCTGTCTCACTCTTACCAATACCACTACTACCAGTAATCAGCATACCTACACCATATACATCACAGAGTACACCATGAATCGTTGCTGTAGGGGCTAATCTCCCTTCTAAGAAGCTCGTCAAACGGCTGGAGAAAATAGTCGTAGCCATCGAGCTACGAAGCACAGGAAGTCCCTTTTCATTACTTATATCAATTAACTCCTGTGGCACATCCAAACTACGGGTAATTACGATACAAGGGGTATTGTCATTACAGATTCCACGAAGCCTACTTTTACGTTCAGCTTCAGGCAGCATGGAGAAGAATGCGAGTTCTGTCTTACCTAATAATTGAACACGTTCTTCCGGATAATATTCGAAATAACCAGCAATCTCTAGTCCAGGGCGATTCAGGTCATCGACCGTAATAGGTCGTTTTAGACCTTCCTGGCCGGAAATAACCTCTAATTGAAAATGTTGTACCAATTCAGATACTTTTACTTTCTTAGCCATGTAAATTCGTCCTTTCGTCACCTGCGGTATATGTCCGCTTACTGCGTCCGGTTGACAGCGATCTCATTACAATTCCGGAGGTAATTCTCCTGCTATCTTAATTGATAACGCTTGTGAATGCAATCTTAACGCCTATCCATTACGACCCTAATTAAACAATAAAGCCACCCTTTCGGGTGGCTTTATCAAGAGAGAAAAGATCCTGCGATCTTATCCCAACAGAATGTTAACTTCGGATTCTTTATCGAAGAAGTGAACTTTGTTCATATCGATAGCCAATTTTGGCTTGCTGCCTTCGCGAGTAGTGGAACGTCCATCTACACGAGCGATTACAGTAGATTTACCAAGGCCGCTCAAGTAAAGGAGCATTTCGTGACCAAGGTTTTCAGTTACATCAACCAATGAAGTAAAGATTGTGTTCGGGGAAGCTTCCAAGAATACTGGCTCTTCATGGATATCTTCTGGACGAACGCCCATAATTACTTCTTTGCCAATGTAGCCTTTGCTGCGGATGATTTGAGCTTTTCCGCCTGGTACTTCAACATCAAGGTTCTCAGCGCGGAAACGGATAGAACCGTTTGCTTCGGACAAAGTACCATTGATAAAGTTCATTGTAGGGGATCCGATAAATCCAGCTACGAACAGGTTAGTTGGTTCATTGTACAACTCTTCAGGGGAAGCAGCTTGTTGAATGATACCATCATACATAACTACGATACGGTCACCCATTGTCATAGCTTCTGTTTGGTCATGCGTTACGTAGATACAAGTGGTTTCAAGGCGTTTAACCAGTTTAGTGATTTCAGCGCGCATTTGACCACGAAGTTTAGCATCCAAGTTGGAAAGAGGCTCATCCATCAAGAAGACTTGTGGATCACGTACGATAGCGCGTCCCAAAGCGACACGTTGGCGTTGACCACCGGAAAGTGCTTTTGGTTTACGATCTAGCAAATGCTCGATATCGAGAATTCTAGCAGCTTCACGTACTTTCTTGTCGATTTCATCTTTTTTCACTTTACGAAGTTTCAAACCGAAAGCCATGTTTTGGTATACGCTCATATGCGGATACAGGGCGTAGGATTGGAATACCATCGCGATATCGCGGTCTTTAGGTGCAACGTCGTTGACTACACGATCGCCAATGTACATTTTACCTTCGGAGATTTCTTCCAGACCAGCGATCATACGCAAAGTTGTGGATTTACCGCAACCGGATGGTCCAACCAATACTAGAAATTCCTTATCTTTAATATCAAGATTGATATCCATTACTGTTGCTTTATCTGAACCCGGGTATTTTTTGAAAATATGCTCTAAACGTACGCCTGCCATTGTATTTCCCCCTCGAGTTAATTATTGATTAATTGAAAAATTCTTTTTTCCTTGTACATTTATATTACCCTAGACGGGACACGGTGGCTATTTGTAACGTTCACAAAAAACCTATTTCCTTTTCGTCACTTTATACAAAAGCATAGTAAGCTTCACAATAGCAGCGTCCCCAAAGCTACGCACATCGGCACCCGTCTCCTGTTTTATCTTGTCCAGACGGTATAAAAGCGTGTTGCGATGAATATATAACTTCTTGGCTGTTTCACTTACATTACAATCCATCTCAAAAAACGTCTCCAGGGTCATCAGCATCTCTTTATCCGATAATACGGTAGAATAGTCGCCAATCTGTCCAAGTAACTGTTTACGCCGTGCATCAGGAATGCTGTTAACCAAACGTTCCAAATGCAGCTCCCAAGGTAAATGAATATATTCACCCACTTGGAAAATACGTCCGAGTACAATGGTCTCCCTCAGCAAGGCCACGGATCCCGTCAATCCCTTAACAGGGACTATAGCCGGAGCTACAGCCAAATGGAATACACCTACCCATTCGCTGGCTATCAGTTCGTGTAAACCCATACTGGTCTGAGCCAGAATTTCATCTACACTCTCTTCTTCCTCATCCTTATCATCTCCGCCCGTGAGTAGTTCCTTCCGGGCCAATATTAACCATTCTTTTTCTTGAAGAGGTATAAGCAGAATTTCATTCTCAAAATAGCTGCGCAGCAGCTTCATTAAGGAACGATAAGTGATCTGCGGGCTATGTGCATTCTCACTGCTAAGTAGGAATGGAACCATATCTCCGAATAAACGTCCCTTTAGAGCCATCTCATCGGGTATCTCAGAGTCATTTTTCTCTTGCTCCAGTTCGGTGTTCAACCAGGTACCCAGCTGCCGAGCCTCCGCTTCCCCTTCTTCTCTAACCCCAGTAGCTTTTAGTGCAATTGCAAAGTTTCGAACTGCATAATTCACTAATTGTATTTCCAAAGAGTTAAGTCCATCCAATTCCACCCAGACAGCGGTTACACGTCCATCAGTCTCATATAATGGTGCCCAAAGATGACCTTCATGGATTACCGGCTGTTCTTGTGCTTCCAATCCCAGGCTAAAAAGAGAAGCTGAATGTTGCCTCCCTAACTGCTTGATTCCGGTTTTCTTTCCGGTGAGCTGCTCTAACTTTTTTCGCAATGTTTCGCTATCCATAGTCACCATACTCCACCACTTTTGCTCTTTTCGCCTATTTTAGCATATTCTCTAATATTATGTTAATCACTGCAGCAGCGCGCTACTATAATACGACATAAAAACACAAAAAAAGCCACCACCCTAAGGTGATGACTTTCTGTTTGGGATGAGCCATGAAGGACTCGAACCTTCGACACCCTGATTAAAAGTCAGGTGCTCTACCAACTGAGCTAATGGCTCATAAATGGTGGGGGATGATGGATTCGAACCACCGAACACGTACGTGAGCAGATTTACAGTCTGATGCGTTTGGCCACTTCGCTAATCCCCCAAAAAAGGTGGCTCGGGACGGAATCGAACCGCCGACACGAGGATTTTCAGTCCTCTGCTCTACCGACTGAGCTACCGAGCCATAAGATTACATGACAATTAAGCGGAAAAGTCTTACACTTCCCACTCATTTTGTGGAAAAAATGGCGGAACCGACGGGATTCGAACCCGCGGTCTCCTGCGTGACAGGCAGGCATGTTAGGCCAACTACACCACGGTTCCGCATTAATTAAAAATGGTGCCGGCGAGAGGACTTGAACCCCCAACCTACTGATTACAAGTCAGTTGCTCTACCAGTTGAGCTACACCGGCACGGTGTAAAAGCAATTCTAAAAAGATGAAAATGGTGGAGGCTGAGGGGATCGAACCCCCGACCCTCTGCTTGTAAGGCAGATGCTCTCCCAGCTGAGCTAAGCCTCCAGGTATTATGGTAGCGGCGAAGGGGATCGAACCCCCGACCTCACGGGTATGAACCGTACGCTCTAGCCAGCTGAGCTACACCGCCACAATAATTAGTATTGCTATGGATTGAAAATGGCGGAGAGAGTGGGATTCGAACCCACGCACCGCTTACGCAGTCTAACCCCTTAGCAGAGGGTCCCCTTATAGCCACTTGGGTATCTCTCCAAACGATATCAGTACCACAGCAATCCAAACAGGAATTTGACTCCCTGAAAACTGAATCCGAAACGAATTTGCATCCTACGTATAGGATAAGCCCTCGACCGATTAGTATTGGTCAGCTCCATGCATTGCTGCACTTCCACCTCCAACCTATCTACCTCGTCGTCTTCAAGGGGTCTTACTAATTGGGAAATCTCATCTTGAGGGGGGCTTCACGCTTAGATGCTTTCAGCGCTTATCCCGTCCGTACGTAGCTACCCAGCCATGCTCCTGGCGGAACAACTGGTGCACCAGCGGTACGTCCATCCCGGTCCTCTCGTACTAAGGACAGCTCCTCTCAAATTTCCTGCGCCCACGACAGATAGGGACCGAACTGTCTCACGACGTTCTGAACCCAGCTCGCGTACCGCTTTAATGGGCGAACAGCCCAACCCTTGGGACCTACTTCAGCCCCAGGATGCGATGAGCCGACATCGAGGTGCCAAACCTCCCCGTCGATGTGGACTCTTGGGGGAGATAAGCCTGTTATCCCCAGGGTAGCTTTTATCCGTTGAGCGATGGCCCTTCCATGCGGTACCACCGGATCACTAAGTCCGACTTTCGTCCCTGCTCGACTTGTAGGTCTCGCAGTCAAGCTCCCTTATGCCTTTGCACTCTGCGAATGATTTCCAACCATTCTGAGGGAACCTTGGAACGCCTCCGTTACTCTTTAGGAGGCGACCGCCCCAGTCAAACTGCCCGCCTGACACGGTCCCCGTACCCGGTAAGGGTACTAGGTTAGAACCTAGATACGATCAGGGTGGTATCCCAACGGCGCCTCCACCGAAGCTTGCGCTCCGATTTCTACGGCTCCCACCTATCCTGTACAGATCGTACCCAAATTCAATATCAAGCTGCAGTAAAGCTCCATGGGGTCTTTCCGTCTTGTCGCGGGTAACCTGCATCTTCACAGGTATTAAAATTTCACCGGATCTCTCGTTGAGACAGCGCCCAAGTCGTTACGCCATTCGTGCGGGTCAGAATTTACCTGACAAGGAATTTCGCTACCTTAGGACCGTTATAGTTACGGCCGCCGTTTACTGGGGCTTCGGTTCATAGCTTCGGGTTACCCCTAACCACTCCCCTTAACCTTCCAGCACCGGGCAGGCGTCAGCCCGTATACTTCGCCTTGCGGCTTCGCACAGACCTGTGTTTTTGCTAAACAGTCGCTTGGGCCTTTTCACTGCGGCCCCCTCGTGCTATTCACACTACCGGGGCACCCCTTCTCCCGAAGTTACGGGGTCATTTTGCCGAGTTCCTTAACGAGAGTTCTTCCGCGCGCCTTAGAATTCTCTTCTCGCCTACCTGTGTCGGTTTGCGGTACGGGCACCTTCTCCTGGCTAGAGGCTTTTCTTGGCAGTGTGAGATCATGACCTTCGCTACTATAATTTTCGCTCCCCATCACAGCCCAGCCTTAATGATGTGCGGATTTGCCTACACATCAGCCTCACTGCTTAGACGGACATCCATCAGTCCGCGTCACTACCCTCCTGCGTCACCCCATCGCTCATAGCGGATTACGGTGGTACAGTAATTTCAAACTGTTGTCCTTCGACTACGCCTTTCGGCCTCGCCTTAGGTCCCGACTTACCCTGAGCGGACGAGCCTTCCTCAGGAAACCTTGGGCTTTCGGCGGATCAGATTCTCACTGATCTTTTCGTTACTCATACCGGCATTCTCACTTGTGTAGTGTCCAGCGCTCTTTTCAGTACACCTTCAACCCCTACACAACGCTCCCCTACCCCAGATACATAGTATCTAGCCATAGCTTCGGTGGTGTGTTTAGCCCCGTTACATTTTCGGCGCAGAGTCACTCGACCAGTGAGCTATTACGCACTCTTTCAATGGTGGCTGCTTCTAAGCCAACATCCTGGTTGTCTGTGCAACTCCACATCCTTTCCCACTTAACACACACTTGGGGACCTTAGCTGATGGTCTGGGCTGTTTCCCTTTTGACAATGGATCTTAGCACTCACTGTCTGACTCCCGGCAATAAGTATATGGCATTCGGAGTTTGACTGAGCTTGGTAATCCTTGCGGACCCCGCACCCAATCAGTGCTCTACCTCCACTACTCTTATACCGAGGCTAGCCCTAAAGCTATTTCGGGGAGAACCAGCTATCTCCGAGTTCGATTGGAATTTCTCCGCTACCCCCACCTCATCCCCGCACTTTTCAACGTACGTGGGTTCGGGCCTCCAGTGCGTGTTACCGCACCTTCACCCTGGACAGGGGTAGATCACACGGTTTCGGGTCTACGTCCACATACTAATTCGCCCTATTCAGACTCGCTTTCGCTGCGGCTCCACCTTCTCGGCTTAACCTTGCATGTTAAACGTAACTCGCCGGTTCATTCTACAAAAGGCACGCCATCACCCATAGATCGGGCTCTGACTTTTTGTAAGCACACGGTTTCAGGTTCTATTTCACTCCCCTTCCGGGGTGCTTTTCACCTTTCCCTCACGGTACTGTTTCACTATCGGTCGCCAGGTAGTATTTAGCCTTAGCAGATGGTCCTGCTGGATTCATACGGGGTTTCACGTGCCCCGCACTACTCGGGATCCGTCTCGGAGAGAACACAGTTTAGGTTACAGGGCTTTTACCTCTATCGCGGGCCTTTCCAGACCTCTTCACCTACCATATTCCTTTGTAACTCCATGTGAGACGTCCCACAACCCCTAAGAGCAAGCTCTTAGGTTTAGGCTGTTCCGCGTTCGCTCGCCGCTACTGACGGAATCACTATTGTTTTCTCTTCCTCAGGGTACTTAGATGTTTCAGTTCCCCTGGTCTGCCTCTACATTTCCTATGTATTCAGAAATGAGTAACTGCGAATTACCACAGCTGGGTTTCCCCATTCGGACACCCCCGGATCAAAGCTTGCTTACAGCTCCCCGAGGCAGTTTCGTTGTTCGCCACGTCCTTCGTCGGCTCCTGGCGCCTAGGCATCCTCCGTGTGCTCTTATTAGCTTAACCTTGATTTTTCCGCAGGAAAATATCATACGATGACATTCTCTTTGGAATCATCTCACTAATAACATTTACTTGTTTGCACAAGTTGCTAAAAGATGTTCTAAAACGCAAATTCGTTTCGGTATCCAGTTTTCAAGGATCAAGTTGAAAAAGTTATTCATTTAAAAATTTATGGTGGAGCCAAGCGGGATCGAACCGCTGACCTCCTGCTTGCAAGGCAGGCGCTCTCCCAGCTGAGCTATGGCCCCATAAAATTACTCTATAATGTTATATGGTGGGCCTTGGTGGACTCGAACCACCGACCTCACCCTTATCAGAGGTGCGCTCTAACCAACTGAGCTAAAAGCCCATATAACATATATAACATTGTGAATCAACCAATGAATTGGTTGTCCGCTTGGCAACGTCCTACTCTCCCAGGACCCTTCGGTCCAAGTACCATCGGCGCTGGAGGGCTTAACGGTCGTGTTCGGGATGGGTACGTGTGGAACCCCTCCGCTATCGCCACCAAACGCATACGAAAGAGACTTGCTCTTTCAAAACTGAACACGAGTGAGTGTTCGAACCCGAAGGTTCTATTGTGGAAGTTAAACTTCCGATTTGAATGTTCTCATTGCAGAGAACGATTCTCCATAGAAAGGAGGTGATCCAGCCGCACCTTCCGATACGGCTACCTTGTTACGACTTCACCCCAATCATCTACCCCACCTTCGGCGGCTGGCTCCCTTGCGGGTTACCCCACCGACTTCGGGTGTTGTAAACTCTCGTGGTGTGACGGGCGGTGTGTACAAGACCCGGGAACGTATTCACCGCGGCATGCTGATCCGCGATTACTAGCAATTCCGACTTCATGCAGGCGAGTTGCAGCCTGCAATCCGAACTGAGACCGGCTTTGATGGGATTGGCTCCACCTCGCGGCTTCGCTTCCCGTTGTACCGGCCATTGTAGTACGTGTGTAGCCCAGGTCATAAGGGGCATGATGATTTGACGTCATCCCCACCTTCCTCCGGTTTGTCACCGGCAGTCACTCTAGAGTGCCCAGCATTACCTGCTGGCAACTAAAGTTAAGGGTTGCGCTCGTTGCGGGACTTAACCCAACATCTCACGACACGAGCTGACGACAACCATGCACCACCTGTCTCCTCTGTCCCGAAGGCCGCTGCTATCTCTAGCAGATTCAGAGGGATGTCAAGACCTGGTAAGGTTCTTCGCGTTGCTTCGAATTAAACCACATACTCCACTGCTTGTGCGGGTCCCCGTCAATTCCTTTGAGTTTCAGTCTTGCGACCGTACTCCCCAGGCGGAGTGCTTACTGTGTTAACTTCGGCACCAAGGGTATCGAAACCCCTAACACCTAGCACTCATCGTTTACGGCGTGGACTACCAGGGTATCTAATCCTGTTTGCTCCCCACGCTTTCGCGCCTCAGCGTCAGTTACAGCCCAGAAAGTCGCCTTCGCCACTGGTGTTCCTCCACATATCTACGCATTTCACCGCTACACGTGGAATTCCACTTTCCTCTTCTGTACTCAAGCCACCCAGTTTCCAGTGCGACCTCAGGTTGAGCCCAAGGTTTAAACACCAGACTTAAATAGCCGCCTGCGCGCGCTTTACGCCCAATAATTCCGGACAACGCTTGCCCCCTACGTATTACCGCGGCTGCTGGCACGTAGTTAGCCGGGGCTTTCTTCTCAGGTACCGTCACTCCGGTAGCAGTTACTCTACCGGACGTTCTTCCCTGGCAACAGAGCTTTACGATCCGAAAACCTTCATCACTCACGCGGCGTTGCTCCGTCAGGCTTTCGCCCATTGCGGAAGATTCCCTACTGCTGCCTCCCGTAGGAGTCTGGGCCGTGTCTCAGTCCCAGTGTGGCCGTTCACCCTCTCAGGTCGGCTACGCATCGTCGCCTTGGTGGGCCGTTACCCCACCAACTAGCTAATGCGCCGCAGGCCCATCCCTCAGTGACAGATTGCTCCGTCTTTCATTCTTCTCTCAGGAGAAAAAAGAAATTATCCGGTATTAGCTACCGTTTCCGGTAGTTATCCCAGTCTGAAGGGCAGGTTGCCTACGTGTTACTCACCCGTCCGCCGCTAAGTTACTTTGAAAGCAAGCTTTCAAAGTAACTCCGCTCGACTTGCATGTATTAGGCACGCCGCCAGCGTTCGTCCTGAGCCAGGATCAAACTCTCCAATTAGTATTGAAAAGAGCGATATGCTCATTTTGAAACATCTGGCGAGAAAATTAATTCTCTAATTTGGATTTCACTTACGTGATTTCCCACTCACTCGTTGTTCAGTTTTCAAAGATCAATGTCTCATCTTTCGTCGTCGTTGCTTGTCAGCAGCGACCTTTATAATATATCACAGCGCCTTTGTTTTCGTCAAGCATTTTTTTAATTTCTTTTTTTGCTTGACCATTTCAGCAAGTTGTTAATCAACAGCTTGTCCAAACGGGCGAGACTTAATGTATCATATTTTTCAAAGCCACGTCAAGCATTAAAATAAAATTATTCTTAATCCGAGTAACATAACCACGCCAGGAAGCCCAAGAACCGTTACTGCGCCTATAGTTGCAGGGTTCAAAGGGATATACACCTGCGTGAGCAAACCTGAGAAGTTCACTACATATATCCCGAGTGCAGCCAATACCAAATGAACCCCAAATAAACTTAGCCACCCAAAACCCAGCTTTTTTCTAAATACAACTAAACCTAATAAGATAACGGATAATATCAATACGCCCATAGCTATCATTCTAAGCATGTAGATCCCCCTTATACATTTATTTATAAGCCCTTATATTTGACTGCTGTTCAACCCCAAGCTTTTTGCATGTTTGAGATGTATCTGATATTTACGTTCTGCAGCCTCCAAAATATATATCGCGTAATCTATCTGATCCTGTCCCAACGCCTCGTCGAACATCAAGTACGCCCTCTTCCACTCTGAATGCGCCTTACGGACCTCTAAGAGGGTTTCCCATCCCTCACTTTCCTTTTCGCCTTGTTCCTTATCCACTCCCCACCACAGCTCTCTCCACCATCCCATTTCAATTCCTCCTCAGAATAATTTTGATGCAAAATACACATCTCGTTATTCTCATTCATATCGGGATAGGGACAAACTTAGAACAAAAAAAAGGAAACCCGAGGGCTTCCTTTTTGAAAAATACCACTATAGAGCTGCTAGAATAGCTCGCGACGGCCTTCCAACGCTTTGGACAAAGTAACTTCATCAGCGTATTCAAGATCGCCACCTACAGGCAAGCCATGAGCTATCCTGGTGATTTTAATCTCAAACGGCCGAACAAGACGAGAAATGTACATCGCCGTTGCTTCACCCTCAATATTGGGGTTAGTCGCCATAATAAGCTCGCTTACTCTCTCATCACTCAGACGGGTTAATAATTCTTTCAAGCGAATATCATCAGGGCCGATACCCTCCATAGGTGAAATAGCGCCCTGAAGAACATGGTAATATCCATTAAACTCCTTGGTTCGTTCTATAGCCACCAAATCCTTAGAGTCTTGAATCACACATATCACTGAAGGATCTCTAGTTTTGTCCTGACATATCTTACATGGGTCCGTATCCGTAATATTACAGCAGACCGAGCAATAGTGAAGATTGCGTTTGACGCTTACTAGCGCTTTTGCAAAATCAATGACTTCATCCTCTTTCATGTTAAGCACATGAAAAGCTAACCGGGCGGCTGTCTTCGGTCCAATCCCGGGCAAACGCGTAAAAGCATCGATCAGCTTAGCTAGCGGTTCGGGATAATACAAATTAATAATTCTCCTTTAGACTGAAGTGGAGTGGGCTATTAGAACAAGCCTGGGATCTTCATTCCACCAGTGAATTTACCCATGTCATTGTTAGCAAGCTCTTCAGCTTGAGTCAATGCATCATTTACAGCAGTGATTACAAGATCTTGCAGCATTTCAACATCTTCCGGATCAACGGCTTCCGGTTTAATTTGAATAGACAGCAATTTTTTGTGGCCGTTTACTTGAACAGTAACTACGCCGCCACCTGATGAACCCTCAATAACCTTGCCTCCGAGTTCCTCTTGAGCTTTAAGCATTTGCTCCTGCATTTTCTTAACTTGCTTCATCATTTGGTTCATATTATTCATACATCGTCTCTCCTTTGGAATGCGCAATTAGCGCTAGTATGTTTATATTACTCTTTTATGACAACAAGGTCTTCTCCAAAAAGCTGGATAGCCTCATCAATCCAAGGTTCAGGTTTAGCTTCTGCAGTATCGTGTTCATGCTCCAATTGCAGTTCTTCTTTGCCAGTCTGTCCCACAGACTTCTGGGCAGCTTCATTCCAGTCACGAAGCATCATGGTTACAAGTCTATAAGGTTTGCCTAGACGCGCTGCAAGCACACTCTCAATAACCTGTCTGTTTGCCGGCTTCTCAGTAGTATCGCGGTGAATCGTGTTCTTGAATGCAACAAGCACCGCATCCTCCATAATCGATACTGGCTCACCGTCTACAAACCATGCATGAACCGTTACCTTTTCCTCTTTTACTCCCTGCAGAACAAGGCTCCACTGTTTATAGATAGCTGCAAAATCGGGACTATCCTTACCAGCAATAAACTTATCTACGTTAGGAGGCATTTTGGAGGCTGAAGAAACCCGCGGTGTTGGAACCGCGTGCGATTTCGGTGCAGGAGCACCATCACGCCCTCCTCCGGAAATACCACCGGATTGCATTGCCTGTTCCAGCTTCTTCTCCAGTGCTGCGATCTGTCTTTTGAGAAGATCCAGTTCACCAGAGTCAACGCTCGAATGATTCGCGCTTACTCCGGCATTTTTTTCACCTAACGGAGCAAATGCGGCGCTCTGACTTACCTCTTGCTGCAAGCTGCAAAGCTTCATCAGCGCCACTTCAAACAGTGTCTGAGGATGTGTTGCGTATTTCATTTCACCTAGGTATTTATTGATTGTATCTACAATCTGAAATAGACGCTCCCGAGAAAATGCGGTGGCCATATCTTTAAATTCAGCAGGATTCAGCACCCGCTCTGTTAATTGATCGGCCTCGGGTACCATCTTAATCATCAATAAATCACGGAAATAATACATGAGATTCTCTAGGCATTTATCTGCACTTTTACCTTCATGCATAAGCTGCTCAACGAGCTCCAGAAGAAGACCCATATCACCTTCTAATATGGCAGTGGCAAGACGTGCAAATTGCTCGGAGGGAATTCCCCCTGTCATTCCTAACACTTGCTCGTACGTAACATTACCATCTGTAAAGGATGAAATCTGATCCAGCAAGCTCAATGCATCACGCATACCACCATCAGATAGACGGGCAATATACTGCAATGCGTTGTTATCCGCTGTAATCCCTTCCTTCTCACAAATAGCAGTCAGATGGGCGGTCTGTTCTTCTAACGCCACTCTACGGAAGTCAAAACGCTGACAACGGGAAATTATTGTCGCCGGCAATTTGTGAGGTTCCGTTGTCGCAAGAATAAACATCGCATGTGACGGCGGTTCCTCCAAAGTCTTTAATAGAGCATTAAAAGCTTCTGTCGTCAGCATATGCACTTCATCAATGATATACACTTTACGGCGCACCTCGGTAGGTGCATACTTCACCTTCTCACGCAGATCACGGATCTCCTCTACGCCCCGGTTTGATGCCGCATCTATTTCCTGCACATCCATTACATTACCCGCAGCGATTCGCAGGCAGGATGGACATTCGTTACAAGGTTCCGGACCTGGCCCACGTTCACAGTTAACCGCTTTAGCTAAGACTTTAGCAGCACTTGTCTTACCAGTTCCCCGCGGACCGCTGAACAGATAGGCATGCGAAACCCGCTGTTCACGAATTGCGTTCTGCAGCGTTTGGATAATGTGCTGTTGTCCAACCATGTCTTGAAACGACTGCGGCCGCCAAGCACGGTACAGCGCGATATGTTCCACTATGCATTACCCTCTCTTAAGCTGCCGCTTTCCCGGCATTTGTCGCAAATTTATTATACTATATTCATCGGCTATTGACCAAAAACAAAAAGCATCTTTGCTTGTGGCAAAGATGCTATGATAAACAGAATTATAAACCGTGCACCTGTTATTGATGGCTACGATCCAAGCGGCAACCCTACATGACTGCTCGAGTTAGGCCACCCTCCGGCACAAGAGTAATCTTACTTATGGCTGCTTCCTTCCGGACCTGACCAGGTTCATAAGCACTCATTGCGGAGGACCCAACTGTCAACACAGCCCGTAGGAACCAAGGCCTCACATCGATAGCACCTCTAACAGGAATTCAACCTCGCTACAGCGGATTGCGAGTTACAGGGCACCGCTACCTCCCCGTCTAGCACGGCGAAGATAAGTATAGCTCACGCTCGGACAAAAATCAACTCCAAGACATAAAATGAGCCCCTCAGCTATACAGCTGGGGGCTCAATCTAACCGTTAAGCCGCAAAGCGACTGTTCAAATTAGATACCATATTTCTTCTTAAATTTATCAACGCGACCGCCGGCATCCAAGAACTTCTGCTTGCCAGTGAAGAACGGATGGCAGTTGGAGCAAATTTCGACACGAAGCTCTTGTTTAACAGAGCCAGCTTCGAAAGTGTTGCCACATGCGCAGGTTACCTTAGTTACATTATACTTTGGTTGAATTGCTTCTTGCATTTTGAATTTCACCTCTCATGCCCTAAGCCTCATGCGGACCCAGAGTTATATGATTACACTGTGGTATTTTAGCACGAAATATCAAATTGGGCAATATGTTTCATTTTTACATTTTAGCTGCTTAAATATTGATTCCCCGCCGCTTAGCCCGCGCCATATCTGCTGGTGGCACATGTGTATAAGAGCCTATAACTACATCCGGCAGTTCATCGCGGAAAATATCAAGCATCGTCTTCATCCCAAGTATTTCACCCTGGGCAGGAGGAATCAACTCTAAATAACTCTCCGGGTCAATGTTTAGATTGCGCATCTGAATAAGCTTAAGATCAGTACGTCTTACAAACTCCAGCATCGCTTCAATCTCTTCTTCGCGATCAGTCACTCCAGGGAAGATCAGATAATTGATCGATGTGTAAACCCCCTGCGAAGCAGCGTATTTCAAAGATTTTTCTACATTGGCCAATGTATAACCGCGTGGTTTGTAATAAGCATTATAATGGTCATCAAGGGCACTGATTGTGCTGACACGCATCAAATCGAGCCCAGCATCAACGATTCCTCGCATATGATCGCTTAATCCCGCATTGGTGTTGATATTGATATAGCCCATATCAGTAATCGAGCGCACTTCACGAATAGCTTCTATAATAAGTTTTGCCTGCGTGGAAGGTTCCCCTTCACAGCCTTGTCCAAAGCTGATAATCGATTCAGGCGTCTTTAAATGCTCCAACATAACTTGTGAAATTTCGTTGACCGTAGGCCGGAAATTCATCCGAGTCTGCGGAGATACAAAGCCGCTATCATCAGGTTGCTCAGAAATACAGCCAAAACATCCAGCATTACATGAATAAGAGACGGGTACACCGCCCTCCCAACGCCCTAAAAAGGTATTGGAGGAAGTCAGGCATTCATAGCCAAGCGCACAGTTAGAAAGATGCTCATAGAGGCGGTTATCAGGATATTTGGCTGTCATCTCACCAACACTGACTTCAAGATCTTCTTTGTCACAATTAAGTGGATTCCATTTCTCTGGATTATCGGTAGGGTCTGCCGCAACATAGAACCCGCCATCCTTCCACACTACAGCCGAATACCCAAACAGAGGAAGCTTATAAGACTTATCTGTCTTCACATAACCAGGAAGACATAGACGAGTGTAGCCTTGCGGCAGCAGCGCTCCGACAGCCTGCGAGCCTTCCGGCAAAGACATCATTTCACCCGTCTCAGGGTTCATACCCACAGCACGTGTACTAGGCAAGCCCACGAGCGTAGCACCTTCTGGTAATGGAATTAATTCTTCCTCCAGCATTTCAACAATCATATCCCCACTACGGGCTAGCCCGTACAGTTCAGGATGATCATATACGTTTCCTTGCCCGTCGGCATATACCAAATACATGTTAGTCTCCTCTTATTATCAATTCTCAAGTTGTAGGTACTGAAGGTGTCTTCGCCCGTGTGGTACGACGAGCAGCTGTACCGCTGTTGGAGGTGCCTCCGTTACTTGCAGTCCCGTTTGGTGTTGTTTTTGCCCCAGCAACGTCAAAGGAGGCCAAGAACTCAGCATTAGTCTTCGTATCACGCAGCTTTTTGATGAATCCCTCCACAAAATCGTAGGACTCGTTCATATTTTTGCGAATCGCCCAAATCGTATCCAGTTCTTCTTTGCTCAAGAGCACTTCTTCGCGACGTGTACCTGAACGACGAATATCGATAGCTGGGAATATCCGGCGTTCCGCCAATTTGCGGTCCAAATGAAGCTCCATATTACCGGTACCCTTAAATTCTTCATATATAATATCATCCATACGTGAGCCAGTATCTATTAATGCTGTTGCCAAAATAGTTAATGAGCCGCCTTCTTCCACATTCCGTGCAGAACCAAAAAACCGCTTCGGCCGGTGAAAAGCCGCCGGGTCAATCCCCCCGCTAAGTGTACGTCCAGATGGTGGAACCACCAGATTATAAGCACGCGCCAGACGCGTAATGCTATCCAAAAGAATAACTACATCCTTCTTGTGCTCAACTAAACGAAGTGCCCTTTGCAACACAAGCTCAGCCACTTTAATATGATTCTCTGGAAGCTCATCAAACGTCGATGCAACCACTTCGCCTTTTACAGAACGCTGCATATCGGTTACTTCTTCAGGACGTTCATCAATCAGCAATACAAAGAGCTCAATCTCAGGATTATTAGTGGAAATACTATTGGCAATTTCTTTTAAGAGGAGCGTTTTTCCTGCTTTTGGAGGTGCTACAATCAAACCCCGCTGCCCCAAACCTACAGGAGCGAGCAAATCCATTATTCGGGTAGACAAATGAGTAGGGGATGTTTCAAGCGGTAGCTTGTCTTGCGGATAAAGTGGTGTTAATGCTGGAAAATGAAGACGCTCCGCTGCACTAGCAGGGTTCTCGCCATTAACTGCATTGACTTGAAGCAGGCCAAAATATCGTTCATTTTCTTTTGGTGTCCGACATTTACCAGACACAAGATCTCCGCTTCTGAGATCAAACTTACGAATTTGTGAAGCTGAGATGTAAATATCTTCAGCACTGGGCAAATAGTTAATCGGCCTAAGAAATCCATAGCCCTCAGGCAAAATTTCTAATACGCCTTCCATAAACATGAGACCGCTCTGCTCTGCCTGTGCCCGAAGGATCGCAAAGATCAGTTCCCGTTTCTTCAGCTGTCCGTAATAAGGAATCTGGTATTTCTTGGCCAGCTTATATAACTCGGTCAGCTTCATTTCTTCCAGATCGGAAATTTGAAGATCCATGTAATAACCACCTATTCAATTTTTAAATGAGTTCTTCCTAGTCTATCTACTAGGCAAAAATATGATTCTATTAAAATGCTCATTAGGTTAGTATTACCCCAAATGGAAGGAAATATGCGGTTTGGCCGCAAATTAATACTCCTTCCAAGCGGGATATCCTAATATTATTCATTCTCACGCCAAACATGAGCACCAAGTTGCCGAAGGTTGCTCACTAAATTATCATAACCACGATCAATATACTCTACGCCGGTCACTTCAGTAATACCATCTTCTACTGTTAACCCGGCAATGACAAGGGCTGCACCCGCACGCAGATCAGCTGCCTTTACTTTAGCAGCATTAAGTTTACTGCCCTCAATAATTGCAGATCGGCCTTCAACACGAATCTTTGCGCCCATTCTTACCAACTCTGGCACATGCTTGAAGCGGTTGCTGTAGACGAAATCGCTAAGCACACTAACCCCTTCTGCCTGTGTCAGCATACTTGTCATAGGAGATTGTAAATCTGTAGGAAATCCAGGATAGGTCAGTGCTTTAACATCTGCATGTTCATAATTAGCTCTACCTATAACTCGGATACTTTCATCAAGCTCTTCAATATCCACGCCCATCTCTAAAAGCTTGGCTGTTAAGGCTTCCAAGTGCTTAGGAATAACGTTATCTATCAACACATTACCGCGCGTAGCCGCAGCGGCAATCATATAAGTTCCTGCTTGAATCCGATCGGGAATAATGGAATGACGGCAACCGTGCATTTCCGAGACCCCTTCGATCCGGATGGTTTCTGTACCAGCGCCTTTAATAACAGCGCCCATAGAGTTCAATAGGGTAGCTACATCTATAATCTCAGGCTCTTTAGCCGCATTTTCAATAATTGTAGAGCCTTTGGCTCGTGAAGCCGCCAGCATGATGTTTATAGTGGCACCTACGCTTGATACGTCCAGATAAATCTTCGCACCGCGTAGCTCTTTTGCATATAAGTGGATAGAACCATGTTCGTTGGTAACTGTTGCTCCCAAAGCCTCGAATCCCTTGATATGTTGATCAATTGGACGAGGTTCAAAATTACAGCCACCAGGAAGACCTATTGTCGCTTCTTTGAATCTTCCAAGCAGAGCTCCCATCATATAATACGAAGCTCTAAGTTTCTTAACCGGCCCATTGGGCATTGGAATAGATACAATACGTGAAGGGTCAATTCTCATCTGATTGCCTGACCAGGATACATTAGCGCCAAGCTCTTGCAAGATTTCGGAGTAAACGGCTACATCACTAAGGGACGGTAAATTATCCAGAACAACTTCAGATTCGGCCAAAATTGCCGCAGGAATAAGCGCGATGGCACTATTCTTTGCTCCACTGATGGTTACAACGCCCTCTAGCGGACGTCCACCGCCAATCATTAATTTTTCCATAGATTTATCAATTTCCCCCTACGTGTATTGCAGCTGGGTGGGCAATACGTGCTGTGGACTTTTAGTGATGAAAATGGAAAGACACCGGCTAAGCGGTGTGCTTTCCTCATCAAACTATTCAACTGGACAGAGTAATAGCCCTATCCTTTAACAAATTGCTTGTCCACCTGAGGCGGAAGCTACAATGATTAGGCTTTGTTGTTGGATCCAAATTCGCGAATTTTACCAATAACGGTTTCTTTGATTGCATCACGGCCTGGTGCGATGAATGTACGTGGATCGTAAGCATCAGGTTTAGCAGCTAGAACTTCGCGAACCACTTTTGCGAACACGATTTGATTCTCAGTGTTCACGTTGATTTTGGACGTACCCAGGGAGATGGCTTTCTTGATGTCATGTTCAGGAATACCTGTACCACCATGAAGAACCATTGGGATGTTAGTAGCGTCACGGATTTCTTCCATTTCTTTGAATCCGAGGTTAGGCTCGCCATGGTAAGGTCCATGAACGGAACCAAGTGCAGGAGCCAGGGTGTCGATACCTGTTTCTTTCACAATACGTACGCACTCATCAAGCTTAGCATACATGATGCCGCCGATAACGTCGTCTTCTTGTCCACCAACAGTACCTACTTCAGCTTCTACAGAAACGCCTTTAGCGTGAGCATATTCAACGACTTTTTTAGTCATATCGATGTTCTCATCGATTGGGTGATGGGAACCGTCGATCATTACGGATGTAAATCCAGCATCAATTGCTGCTTTACATTTATCAAAGCTAGATCCATGGTCAAGGTGGATAGCTACAGGAACAGTGATATTCATGTCAATAATTAGACCTTCAACCATTTTAACAACAGTAGTGAAGCCGCCCATGTGGCGTGCTGCGCCTTCAGATACACCAAGGATTACTGGTGATTTTTCTTGTTCAGCGGCACCAAGAATAGCTTGAGTCCACTCCAAGTTGTTAATGTTGTACTGACCTACTGCATATTTTCCTTCAAGTGCTTTGTTCAACATGTCTGTCATAGATACTAATGGCATGGTTTCATCCTCCTAAGAATGTTGGTTGGCTATGTTTTTAAACCGACATCACATACAGGCTTATTATAGCACATCCTGTGTCAAATACTAAATAGGGTAAACAAAAAAATGTCCCGGTGGGACGATTTTTATCCAGCCCATATAACAATTACACTCATCCTCTTCGGAGTCACCACGCGAAATAGGACCGATACAGAAATCACCGTTCTAACTGCATTGATCCACAGACTTGTTATGAAGATGCATGTTTACCGCTACGCGCATTTCGTCTATGTCGAACGGCTTTGTAAAATGCATTAACGCCCCTAGCTTGGTCGCCTCCTTAATCATGTCCAGTTCACCATATGCCGTCATCATAATGACCTTAATGGACGGATTGATCTCCTTTAGATGCTTCAGAATCTCGAGTCCATCCATTCCCGGTATTTTCATATCGAGTAAGACCAAATCGGGTGACTCGCTGCGAACAATGTCTAATGCCAATTTTCCGTTAGCCGCTTGAAATGTTGTATATCCCTCACTATTGAACACTTCCATAAGAAGAATCCGGATCCCATTCTGATCATCGACAATTAATACTTTCTTCTTTTCCATACGATACCCTCCCAGAAATTAAGGCAGATTGACTATACCGCGCTCTCCACAGCGACCGGCCCCTTTAGAAACTACTCCATACGAAACCTATTATTCGTGCTTTACTGTCCAAATCCTGCTAATTGGATAAAATGGGTAAATAAAGAGTCTAAAATGAAATAAATGTCAGTTACAATATTTCTATTAAAGGGTAATACAAAAAGAGAGCCTTCGGATGAAGGCTCTCTTCGATTATTTAAGAACCGAGGGTTCTTTCTGTCTGTGTATAAATTATTGCTGCTCGGAATGGGTCAAAGAGGCTTTGACAAATTCACGGAATAGCGGTTGCGGGCGGTTCGGACGTGAAGTGAATTCCGGGTGGAATTGAACCGAGAGGAACCACGGATGCTCTGGAAGCTCTACGATCTCTACTAGACGGCCATCCGGAGAAGTTCCGGAGATAACCAGTCCTGCTTTTTCAATTTCGTCACGGTAAGCATTGTTGAACTCATACCGGTGACGGTGACGCTCATATACCAGTTCATCATCATAGCAAGACATTGCCAGAGAGTCCGGAATAATCTTACAAGGATACAACCCAAGACGCATAGTGCCGCCCATATCTTCAATATCTTTTTGCTCAGGAAGCAAATCAATCAATGGATATTGTGTATTTGGATCGATTTCGGAGCTGTTTGCACCTTGTAGTCCAAGAACAGAACGGCCATATTCAATTACAGAAACCTGCATTCCAAGGCAAATGCCAAAGAAAGGTATCAATTGCTCACGGGCATAACGAATAGCGGAGATTTTACCTTCGATTCCCCGATCACCGAAACCACCAGGAACAAGAATACCGCCAATACCACGCAGCATTTCGTCCACGTTCTCATCCGTAATTTCCTCTGCATTCACCCAGCGGATCTTAACCTCTGCATTCGCAGCAAAACCTGCGTGTGAAAGTGATTCAACAACGCTCAAATAAGCGTCATGCAGTGCTACGTACTTACCTACAATTGCGATTTCTACTGTCTTCTCTAATTTCTGAATCCGGCTAAGCATACTTTCCCATTCGCGCATATCTGGCGCAGGTGTTGTAAGCTTCAAATGATTAACAACAATCTCGTCCAATCCTTCATCACGAAGGTTCAATGGAACTTCATATAACGTCGAAGCATCGCGGCATTCCACAACAGCATTAGCATCAATATCGCAAAAGAGTGCGATTTTGGCTTTCATATCTGCGGAAAGCTCATATTCCGTACGGCACACGATGACATTCGGTTGAATACCGATACTGCGCAGCTCTTTAACGCTATGCTGTGTCGGCTTCGTCTTCACTTCTCCAGCAGCCTTGATATAAGGAATCAAGGTTACGTGGATATACATCACATTTTCCCGGCCAATATCACTCTTGATTTGACGAATCGCTTCCAGGAACGGAAGACTTTCAATATCCCCTACAGTACCACCGATCTCTGTGATAACAACATCAGAGTTGGTCTCGCGGCCCGCGCGGAACACGCGTTCTTTGATCTCATTCGTAATATGCGGGATAACTTGTACAGTTCCACCCAAGTACTCTCCACGACGTTCCTTGCTGATTACGGATGAATAGATCTTACCTGTCGTCACATTGCTGTTCTTCGACAGATTGATATCAATAAACCGTTCATAGTGCCCAAGGTCAAGGTCAGTCTCTGCACCGTCATCCGTTACGAAGACTTCTCCGTGCTGGTAAGGGCTCATTGTTCCAGGGTCTACGTTAAGATACGGATCAAATTTCTGAATCGTTACCTTTAGACCTCTGTTCTTGAGCAGCCTGCCCAGCGAAGCGGCGGTAATGCCTTTACCCAGGGAAGACACAACGCCACCCGTTACAAAAATATACTTTGTCACTGTAAAACCCTCCTAAATAAAGTCCAAACATAAAAGCGGCACATGGTGTTTATCGTAACCCGTTTTACTATGATCAAAACAGGGGAAATCAAAAGTTTAATTCACCGGGGAAAACATAAACGGTCATCCCTCAAATTCCATTAATCTACAGCTACTTTGCATCTAAAAAAACAAAAAAGTGACACCCGTAGAACCGGGGCACTTTTTATTTTAGAAAACACGTTTATTAACTTACATGATAAGCCCATGCAATAGTTTACTCTGACGATCCCCCACTGTCAAGGGAGGAATTATGCCACAGACAAGACTCTTCAGATTATTGATCTTACTTGTCATCCTCGGAATCTTCATCGTCGCCATCTTCTGCATCGTCTTCGTCCGTATCGTCTTCGTCTATGTCATCTTCATCGATCACGACATCTTCGTCGACTTCTTCTTCGCTGTCGTCGTCAGAATAGAGGTCGTCGCGATCTTCATCGATAGCGTCGAAATCCTCTTCTTCAGCTGTGTAGTTTTCTTCTTCATCAGCAAAATCGTCATCTTCCAAATCATCGTCTTCATCGTTGATGATGCGCACCCGTTTAGTGTTACCAACCGGATCATCGGAGCGCTCAAGAGGATACCAGCGTTTCAGTCCCCAAAGGTTGGTTCCGACACAGGCAAAACGCCCGTCAATGTTAATCTCGGTATATAACTGGGCAATAGTATCTTGGCTTTCTTGATCGGTCATGCCGCGTAACTTGGCTACCTCGACCATCAGATCACGGTAATAATACGGTGTATTGGCTGCTTTAAGCACCAGAAAGGCAAGATCCACCATTGGCATTTCTTTAACTTTCTCAGGGTCTAGCTTTAAATTGAGTGGCGTACTCACTAAAGGACACTTCCTCTCACGCATTGTTCACATTACGGTTTATTTCAATAATATCCATTAACAAAACTAAGTAAAACCTATTTAACAACAAAATGCAAGTCAAATGCAAGAACCGTCCAACAGAAAAAGCCTCCTGCTTATTATCCATACAGGAAACCTGTCTTCATCAAGAAGAGTTGATATGTAATTGTAGCAAGGTTCGCCGCACCCAAAGTTTTTAGAAATGGGATTTAATAAGGCGGAGGAAGACCTCCGCGCATGACTGTATCCACGCCAAGGATCGGCTCCTTACGGGATGTTACAAAGAGAGTTTTAATCTCTTCTGTTTATTTTATGTAAAGCGCCGTCTTTTGACACGCTGGGCAGCCCATTTCCTTAAAAAAGGGCAAGTTCCCATTCGGACCCCTCCCTCCGCTCATACAATATGGCAGCAGGGCACCGAGGAGGGACAGCGAAACCTATGGACTATTACAAATTTTGGAACATGCTTCTTGAAGAAATATCGGTTGCCCCCAAAAATGGTGAGCGGCGTATTCTTACCTTCAACGATCCCCGCCAGTATGCCGGAGCTTTCTCCCAATGGAAGGCTCTAAAAGCAAAGCAGCCCGAGCTGCGGCAAGTACAGGTATCTCCGCTGATTCGGGCCTTCTTCGTGCCCGCTGCCGCCGGAAAGCTGATGAACCGATTTGCAGACCTTCTAAATGTCGAAGACGATCTGCAAATCCAAATCCATTCCATAGCTAACGAAAAAAGCGGAATCGCAGCGCTCCCATGGGGGGTGAAAGCGATTCATGCTCCTCAGGCATGGTCTAAATCAACCGGAGTTCACGTCAAAATCGGCGTCATTGACACCGGCGCGGATTACCGTCATCCCGATCTGAAGCATTCATTAGCCACTGGAGTCAACCTACTACACCGCGGAATGCTGCCGCTGGATGATAATGGGCACGGAACTCATATCGCCGGAACCTTAGCGGCAGCAGGGGGGAATCGCGGAATGATGGGAGTGGCGCCGCGAGCGCTGCTATATCCAGTCAAGGCTTTTGATCATAGTGGATCAGCCTATGTATCCGATATTGTGCTAGGTATTGATTGGTGTGTCCAGAACCGAATCGACGTCATTAATATGAGCTTTGGAATGAAGACTAGAAGCAAGGCGCTCCACAATGTGGTTATAAAAGCGTATCGGGCCGGAATCGCCGTCATTGCCTCCTCTGGGAATGACGGCAAACGTGGCGGGGACTATCCCGCACGTTATCCCGAGACGATAGCCGTGGGCGCCATCGATAAAAGACACCGGGTTGCCGGCTTCAGCAATCGCGGTTCATATATCGATGTATACGCGCCCGGCGAAGGCGTGCCCTCCTGCTGGCTGAAGGAGGGCTACAAAGAAATGAGCGGCACCTCCATGGCGACCTCGCATGTCACGGGAGCCGCCGCACTGCTGCTCGCACTGCGACCGGGCCTCACGCCAAGGGAGCTGAAGCTGCTCTTGCGCCGCACCGCGTCCCCGGTGCGGCTGCGTAAGGGGCAGCGCCGCGCATCCCTAGGCGGCGGCTCTGCCGATGCCCTACGCCTGCTGAGAGCAGGAGTAAGGGCGAAGCGTTCGGTCTCCGCGAACGTGTAGACCCCGCCCGGGCACCGGGTGGGTCACTCTGACGTTAGCGCAGCTGATGCCGGTGCGAAGATCGGCAGCAAAGAAAAATCCGCCCCCCAGGAAACCGGAAGGCGGATTTTTTGTCGTTTGCTGTTGATTTACATGCGATCCGGTGCAGAAACTCCGACAAGACGCAGTACATTGGCAATAGTAGTACGTGTTGCGCCAAGCAGAGCAAGACGCGCCACGGTTTGAGCAGCATCCTCAGTAATTACACGTTCAGCTTTGTAATAACTGTGGAACATCGCAGCCAGCTCATATACATAACGAATGAGGCGATGTGGAGCATAACCTTCAGCCGCAACAGCGATTTCTGCCGGGAGCTCACCAATTTTGCGCAGCAGGTCATATTCATGCACTGCTGTCAGCTTGGAGAAGTCAATTTCAGCGTAATCAGTGATAGAAATCCCTTGCTCCTCTGCCTGACGGAAAATACTGCAAATACGCGCATGCGCATATTGAACATAGAATACAGGATTTTCATTAGAAGTAGAGATCGCCAAATCCATATCGAAATCAAGATGAGAATCCATGCTGCGCATGGTGAAGAAATAACGAATCGCATCGATCCCTACTTCCTCCATCAAATCTTCCATCGTAACCGCTTTGCCGGTACGTTTGGACATTTTGACCTTTTCACCATTCTGGAACAGGCTGACCATCTGAGCAATCAGAACCACTAGCTTCTCAGGATCATTGCCAAGGGCTGACATTGCCGCCTTCATCCGCGGAATATAACCATGGTGATCAGCGCCCCAAATGTTAATCATTTTATCGTAACCGCGGCCATACTTATCGCTGTGATAAGCAATATCCGGGGTAAGGTAGGTATATGTGCCATCATTTTTGATCAAGACACGGTCTTTATCATCGCCGTATTTTGTCGTTTGCAGCCAGGTTGCCCCATCTTGCTCATACACTTCTCCACGATCACGGAGCTCGTCCAGCGAGCGCAGTACTTCTCCGTTCTCATACAGCGAGGTTTCACTGAACCAGATATCGAAGTTTACACGGAAAAGACCTAGATCACGTTTAATTTTATCCAACTCTTTATTAAGTCCATAGGTCCGGAAAAAAGCAGCGCGCTCACTAGGGCTCATCTCGAGCAAGGTATCGCCCTTTTCTGCCACAAGCTCCTTCGCAAAACCCTTAATATCCTCACCATGGTAACCATCTTCCGGCATTTCTGCCTCTTGTCCCAGCTCCTGAAGGTATCTGGTTTCAATGGATTTACACAGATTAGCCACTTGGTTACCGGCATCATTAATATAATATTCCCGGGTCACTTCATAACCTGCATAATCAAGCACATTACACAGCGCATCACCGACAGCAGCACCACGGGCATGCCCTAAATGTAGGCTACCCGTTGGATTGGCACTGACGAACTCCATTTCAACCTTCTGACCTTGACCCAGATTAATACGGCCATAGTCATCCCCCTGCTCAGCAACAAGGCTGATGATTGGGTACAAGTAATTCTTAGACAGGGTAAAGTTAA
This sequence comes from Paenibacillus sp. FSL E2-0190, assembly GCF_037992965.1. Classification (NCBI taxonomy): domain Bacteria; kingdom Bacillati; phylum Bacillota; class Bacilli; order Caryophanales; family Paenibacillaceae; genus Paenibacillus; species Paenibacillus sp. FSL E2-0190. The sequence goes on along the minus strand of NZ_CP150306.1, from coordinate 124,106 downwards.
TAAAGCCTGGTCCTGCAATCTCCGCTTTCTCAATAGAAGCTCGGCTCGTATCCAAATGCTCAATAATAGCTTCAGCAATCTGGCGTGGATTACGTTTAGCAATTTTGGTCAGCTGCATAGCAGCGTTCGTAGCCAAATCACCATGCGCCTTATCTCTTGGTACTTCAAGTACAATATCCGGAACCTCTTCCGGTGCAACCAGCCCAGCATTCACAATCGCATCGGCGATGGCTTCTTTTACCCGTTCATTTACAAGCTCTAACGGATTCTTACTATGTGTCATAATTTCGGTTCCTCCTGTATATGCAAACTAATAGCGAACTTTCCTGTCAATTCCTCGTAAACGTACAAATCATATTCCCAGGCAACCGTTAAAGAACGCCCTTCGCGCACAACTTCCAGCTTGTTCGTTTCCGTAGAAAGATTGAACTGCGTATATGGCGAGCGGTAGAATCCTGGCAGACGCCGTCCAGCTTCAAAGCTCTGCTCCGACTGAATCCCGCCATGGCGAATTAGCTTCAGTTGATTGCCTGCAATCTTTATCGTTGTACGAACAGAAACTTCCTCTCCGCGAGGACCCTGCTCTAATTCTTCATATTGAATATATAGATGCGGTCCCTTGGATGTTACTTCTCCATTCGCTTCCATAACATTTCGCTGACCATCTTGAAGGCTCACGAGCGTAATAGAGACATCATATTTGTCAGACTGTATTTCAGGCATCACACGTTCCTCCATTCTGCAAGCCTCTGCATTCTGCATAAGAAAAACGTCTAATGGCAAAGCTTAAACATTTTTATATTAATCAAAGGCCTATTTCGCTTTCCCATTGTACACTATAATCCAGTTCAAAGAAGCATTTCAATACAGAATCAAGCATATCTTCATAAGCACATAAAATATTACCATATTGATGATTAAAAGCACACTTTGAACGTCCATTCTCTATGTATATCATTTACTTCGATAATATTTGCACCTACCAAGCACCTATCGGACATAGATGACCCTAAACGCAGGATGATTCCATATTCGGTGTGATAACGGACCCCTTAGTCGCTATTGGCATAAAAAACAACCCATTTGAACCTCTTTCTAGGGAATAGTGTTACTGGAGTCCGAAACCCTATCCCAAAGGCCGAAAATTTGCAAATTACGTCATCTGGGTCCGTAACCCTCCGAGGATGAGGGATCTGATAAGGCTACTGATAAGGGTACTATTCAAGCAAGCAACCAAGGATAAAAAATACAGAGCAGCGATTCTCCAAGTATCCGGAGAATCGCTGCTCTGCTGTTTATTTGCGATGTTTACAATACTTCGGACCCTTATATTTTTTATTGAAGAGAATTATTGGGTCATCACTTTTAAAGAAAACCTGCGTTCCCATGAAGCTCCGCCGTCTTTGGTCACATACAAGGAAGAGTAATCAAGCTCACGGATGGCGAGCCAGCCCTCTTTATTACTAGTGAAGGAGATTACCCCGTCATAACCAGCGAGCTCCGGAAGATTAGTCCATTGCTTACCGCCGTTATAAGAGCGTCCAACTGCCACTTTCTCTGCTGCTGGAGAAAATCCCACTAAAAAAGATGTGCTGTTTCCCACAAGCTGCAGGTTCCCGGGTTTGCCAGCGGCTGGCCCTTTATTGAATTCAGCCTTGCCACTGCCTGGCGCAGGTCCGCCGCCCGCAGTTTCCTGAGCGATCACACGATTCCAACTTTTCCCCCTGTTCGCACTTTCATATAGCGAGTAGGAGGTCTGACTCATCCCCGTACCGCCATAGAGCACTACAGCGACCTGATCTCCCTTAGCGGAGATTTGTCCAAACTCGGGCTCGGCAAAAGCCGCCTTCAGTGAAAGGCTCCAAGTTCCCCCTCCATCTGTGGTCTTCATTACCCGATATCCGCTTCCCGGCACGATTACAACCGCCCAGCCGGTATTCCGGTCACTAAAATAAGCGCCTCGTGTATTGGGTGGGGTGGAAATTTTACTCCAGCTCAGCCCCCCGTCTTTGGTGTAAAACGTGGCGGCTCTCTCATAAGCAAAACCTTTCTTACTATCGATAAAATTTATTCTTTCAAAGCTGACGGCATTGTTCGAAAGTCTCTTCCACTCCGAGCCACCGTTAGAGGTACCAATTAAATATTGAGCCTGCCCCTCCTCTACAGAAGCAAGAGCAAAGCCATGTACATTATCGGGAAAATCGAATTGTTTGAAGCTCCATTGGCCTTGATAGATCTCTTGAAAATGGCAACCTCCGTCAGAGGTACCAATCATAAATCCATTACCTGCTGCCCGTCCAATATTCCCATTCAAAAACTGAACATCAGAAAAGCTAAGCGGTGTGGATACATCGCCTGAATGCTTGTTTTGCAGGGCCTGTAGCAAGCCGTGATCTCCCGTGCCGCAAGTCGCTGGTGCTGGTGCTGGTGCAGCATGTACAGAAGTTACAGGTGCACTCCAGCCTGAAACCATAATAAGCGTCGCCGAGAGGGCGGTTATTGTCGTCTTATGAATCCTTTTCGTCCATTTCATGATGACACCTCCTAATATGTATATACCCTTACTCACAATCCCTACTCTGTTATACCGCCAGAGAGGATACCCTATCTACCTTAAACAATCACAAAATAGAAACAATTTGTTACCCTCCATATCCCTAATGAATATCCTTCCAGATCCTTCCCCATAATATGAAAGAAAGGAGTCTGGTGCCATGACACGCGAATCAACGAATCCACCGAAACGAAAAAGCCGCTTCCGGCGTTTATTTCGGCTGCTGGCAGCCTTGATCATATTATTTGTATTAACCACCGGAGCTCTGCTCGGTTATCTATATCAAAAAGATCTTCCACCGATTAGCGATGATGTGCGCTCCAAGCTGTTTGACTCCCGGGGCAATGTTCTTGCCACCTTTACCTCAGACGGCCGCAGCCGTGAACCCGTCAAATTAAGTCAAATTTCTCCCCTGCTCATTGAAGCTACACTAGCAGTCGAGGATCGTAAATTTTATGAGCATTCCGGATTTGATCTGAAAGGGATGGCACGAGCTGTTCTTGTCAATCTGGAAGAGGGGAACCGGTCGCAGGGTGCTAGTACGCTAACTCAACAGCTCGCACGTAACCTCTACCTATCCCATGAAAAAACGTGGACGCGCAAGGCTAAAGAAGCTGTCTATACGATGCAGCTGGAGATGAAATACAGCAAAGATGAAATCCTGAACATGTATTTAAATAATATCTATTATGGCCACGGTGCTTACGGCATTGAAGCAGCCTCACGGATGTATTTTGGTAAATCTGCAGCTGATTTAGACCTGGCAGAGAGTACCATGCTGGCTGGAATTCCAAAGGGACCTACCTATTATTCACCATACAACCACATGGACAATGCTAAAAAGCGCCAGAGAATCATCCTGACCGTCATGGCGAATTTAGGTAATATCACTCAGGAAGAAGCCGGACAAGCTGTCCAAGAGAACTTAAACTTCAAGCCGCAAGGGCAAAAGGATACGCTTGTAGCTGCGCCTTATTTCCGGGATTATATCCGCAATTTGGCTATAGAATCGCTCCACATCAGTAATGATGAGCTGGAGCAAGGCGGACTAAATGTCTATACCACCCTTGACCCTGACATGCAGCATGCCGCAGAAAATGCCGTTGACACAGAGATGGATCAAACTAGTGATCTGGAGACTGCGCTTGTATCCATCGATCCTCGCACCGGTTACATCAAAGCAATGGTCGGCGGAAAAAATTATCGTACCAACCAGTACAATCATGCTTTGGCCACCACACGCCAGCCGGGTTCTTCCTTTAAGCCGATTATGTATTTGGCCGCACTCTCTTCCAAAGAGATGACAGGACTTTCGGTCTTCAATAGTCAGCCAACGATGTTTCATTATGATAACAACCGCAAAACGTATCAGCCCCGAAACTTTGGGGATAAGTATCTGGGTGAAATTAATATGCGGCAAGCTATCGCAGCATCGGACAATATCTATGCTGTTAATACAATTATGAAGATCGGCGCGGATAAAGTGAGCGAAATGGCTGCGAAGATGGGCATTGACAGTCCACTTCAAAGCGTACCTTCGCTGGCACTAGGCACTTCACCGATCAGTCCGCTTGAAATGGCTGCGGCTTTTGCTGTAATTGGAAACAGCGGTCAGAAAATGCCGACCACAGCCATTCTAAAAATAACCGATTCAAATGGCATGGTCCTGTATGAAGCACCTCAACCCAAAGGAGTAACCGTCGTAGAACCTTCAGCTGCCTATGTCCTGACTCGATTAATGGAGGGGGTATTCGAGACTGGGGGGACGGGCAATCGTGTGGCTTCCATAATCAAACGTCCGGTAGCCGGCAAGACCGGCACTACGGATACAGATGGCTGGATGGTAGGATTCACCCCGGAGCTATCAACGGCAGTCTGGGTTGGATACGACAAGGGGCGCGACATCGCAACTACCGACGGACGGCGTGCAGCTCCCATTTTCGCCCAATTTACTGAAAAAGCGCTGGAAAATGTCCCTCCAAAAATTTTCCCCATTCCAGATGGAGTGGTCAGCGTATACGTCAATCCGCAATCCGGTAAACTTGCTACAGCAGCATGTCCCGACAAAGAACTGGAAACCTTTATTAGTGGAACTGAGCCCACCGAATACTGCGAATTGCATGGAACTGGCGCCGCTCCTGCTGTCGATGACACACAAAGCAAGGTAGATCCTGCTGAAGAGAATCGTTCCCTATGGAAGAACATTAAACGCTGGTGGTTGAATTAGCTCCTTCATTTATATTGAAGGGGTTTTTCTTTTTTTATAAGTTATATATTGTAGTAACAACAGGATTTCCAAATTCAAATATCACTTATCACATAAGGGATGTAACCGTTTTATTTATTATGCTTACCCCATTCTCTTAACTCTCAATTACTGCTATAATAGTTATTAGAAACCAAAATATAATGATGTAAATGAGGGACATGGGATGAAGGATACAGGCATGATCCGGAGTTTAGACAGTCTTGGGAGAATTGTGGTTCCCGCAGAAATCCGTATGACGCGTAATATCGACATTGGTGATCCTATCGAATTTTTTGTTTTAGACGAAAAAATCATCGTCCTTAGGAAGTACACCTCGACAGAGTGTACATTTTGCAGAAGCCACGACCATGTCACCTACTATAAAGAGCAGTTTATTTGTAGCAGCTGTCTAAAAGAAATTGTCGATCCTGAACGCATGTCTCAATTGCCAGAGTCACGTGAGGATTTTGTTGTTGAGGCACCTGAGCACAACACCAGCATCCGAAAGTCGAAGACAGAGGAAATGTGCCAACGTCTGGAACAAGCTATTGAAGATCATCCCTATGCCAACCAAAAAGAACTTGCAGAAATCCTCGGGATTAGCCAAGCCAGAGTGAGTCAGCTCAAACGCAAGCTTAGCAGCACAAGCAAATCATAAATTAAAAAAGCTTCGACGCTCCTATTTCCGGAGGTCGAAGCTTTTTCTATATCGGATAACCCTTCTGGAGGCTCCTATACTATTCAGTCAGTGCAGCTTTAAGCTCATCTGAGGATGCATTCCACCATGCTTCATTATGAGAGATCAGAAGGGATTTGAGCGCCGACTTCTCAATGGCTCCAAGCCCTGCCACATCGATCTTGCGTTTAAGAGCTGCATCCAGCTTATTGACATGCTCGGCAAGAATTTTCCATCCGCGGCGCGCTTCTGTATCAATCCACATTTCACAGGCTGTGATTCCACCATAAAATTGAGCTTCCAATGTACGGTCTACCGCTACCCATACCACCCAAACCTGTCTTCCATTCGGTACATCTTCACGATTCATGGAAAATTTAATTCCTTTTTCCACCTTGCTCTTGGCATGCATGGCACCGATATCAATAACCGCCACATCACCATCAATAATGACAGGTGAAACGTTGTTGAGATCTATAGAGCCTGCTCCAAAGCCTTTATGTTTACTTTTAGCGTTCACAATATTTAAGGCAATCTGTTTCTTGCCCTCCGGTTGTATGTTGTCCACGAGTGCACACCCTTCCTCTTACGAATAATTTAATTTTAGCTAATAATGCGGCGATTGCAAACATATACATCCCGTAGATGCTTGTCACGGGAGGAATCACACTATGAAGTCACTGTCATTAAAGTACATCATCTTTGCGACCCTGGCCATCCTCGCGCTGCTGGGAGGAGGAATATGGGCCTTTTCAGGGGATAGCTCAACAGCTTCTGTTACTAGCTTTGCTTCAAAAGAGGCCAAGTCCTCCAGCGGCACAGCGCCTGCAGCCGTACCACAGCAGGTATTGCCTGAGAGCGCACCCGTCCCGGCAGAGGAGGCTTTAAGCCAGCGGGTAGTCGAGTATCACATTGATGTCCAGCTTGTTCCTGACACAGAAACCTTAAAAGCTTCTGAGACAGTAACCTGGACACACCCCGGAGTAAAGCCAGTAAGTGATTTATATTTTCACATGTATCCAAATGCATTTGCCTCATCAGATACCACCTTTATGAAGGAATCCGGGGGGACGCTCAGAGGCGACAGCATGCCTGAGAACGGCTTCGGAAATATGACGCTGACCGATCTGCGCACGACAGAGGGAACTTCGCTAATGCAAAGAGTGCAATATGTTCAACCTGATGACGGCAATATCAACGATAAGACGCTTCTAAAGGTACATCTCCCTCAGCCTGTTAATGGTGGGGAAAGTGTAACACTTAAGCTTCAGTATGAAGTCCAGCTGCCCAAAATCTTTGCTCGCATGGGTGCTTCAGGTAACTTCGTTATGGCTGGGCAATGGTTCCCTAAGCTTAGTGTATACGAGCCTAAGGGCACACGCGGAGTTAAAGAAGAAGGCTGGGACCTGCATCAGTATCACGGGACCTCTGAGTTTTACAGTGATTTTGGCATCTTTAATGTAACGATTGCCGTTCCTTCCAACTATACGGTGGCTGCGACCGGATTTCCTGTAAAAAATGCCAAGCTCAAACAAGATCAAAAAATATATCAGTTCTACGCCGATGATGTCCACGACTTCGCTTGGGCTGCATCCCCTGATTTTACAGTAGCAGAGGAAGCTTTCTCTACGCCGGAAGTGCCTGGAGTACGAATTAAGGTGTATCTCGACCCACTGCACAAAGACTTACAAGAGCGTTACCTTCAAGCTGCCAAGGCTGCCCTGACCTACTTCAGCAAATGGTATGGCCCTTATCCCTACTCTACGCTGTCTATTATCGTCCCACCTAAGGAGGGAAACGGCGCGGGAGGAATGGAATATCCTACCCTTATTACAGCCTTTGGGGCCGCGGATTCTTCTCCAGATACCTCACTTGAAAGAACCGTCATTCATGAGATCGGCCATCAATACTTCTACGGTATGGTAGCCAGCAATGAATTCGAGGAGGCCTGGCTGGATGAAAGCTTTACTTCCTATGCCGAAGACAGACTTATGGAACAAGAATACGGTATCAAGTCTAATTTGCCTTTACAGGCCAGCCTGGTAACTATACCTGAGCCGTTAAATCTGGAAACGTGGAAATATGCAGGGGCGGATTCCTATAGCCGAAATGTTTATATCCGCGGCAAGCTTGTACTTAAAGATATCGAACGCCAGGTAGGTACCAAAGCAATGAACAGCATCATGTCCTCCTACGCTCGTAAGTTCCGTTTCCAGCATCCCGCTACGTCAGATTTTCAGAAAGTCGTTGAGAAGGTAACCAAAAAATCATGGCAGGCCTATTTCGATGACTATATTTATGGTGATGGTGCGCCTGACTTCTCAGTAGATACGATTACTTTTAAAAAAAATAACAGCGGCGATGCTCAAAGCTACGAATCATTAGTGAAGATTTCAAACAAAGGGAGCCATTACGTTGATGTTCCCGTGAAATTCACATTCGCCGACAGCTCTTCGGTGCAGCGGGTCTGGAACGGTGATGGAGCAGAGACTACGTTTCAATTGTTAAGCGATAAGCCTCTTCTCTCTGCTGAGATTGACCCTGAGCATTCCATCTTATTGGAGAGCAAACATTTAAACAACTTTAGGCTGGCGGAAATAGAGCCCAAGACGCTCTCTCGCTGGACGTTAAGTGTAACTAAACTACTTGAAACCGTGCTCGGAACTCTTGTCTGGTGAGGTGAATGATTGTGAGAACATCGATAACCCGCGGCTGGCAAAGCATGAAGGAGCAATTTTATATTTTAATTCTGCTCTTCATCTACCGACTGCTCTGGGGCTACTTTATGTATGGTTTCATCCGATCTGCTATTATTCCAATTCTACTGCGCTATCCAGATAAAGACGCCGGCGGCAGCGGTATGGGCAGACTGTTGTATTATATCGAGGGACAGTTCAGCTTGAATACTGACCCTGCGATACGCACTTGGTTATGGATGCTTCTAGGACTTGTTGTCTTGCGACTTCTGCTTTCTCCTTTCATAAGGGCAGGATTGCTGCATGAGCTGCACCAGGAGCGAAAGGGCGAGCGCGGGCTGTTCTTTTTCCCTGGCATGAAGATCTATGGACTACCTGTCTTAGTCTTTAGCCTAATCGAATGGGTGCTGACCCTGCTGCCGCTTTACTGGCTTGCTCCAAAAATGTACGGGCTGTTCTTATCCTCTTTGTTTAACTACACTTTGTTACTTCATTTAGTACCATACGTATTGGCATGGCTTATATATATTTTTATCGTGCGCCTGTTTCTTCTATATATGCAGTTTGGTTACACCGGCGGTACAGGAATGTTCTCCTCACTGTTCATCTGCTTGCGGTCACTGATTCCTGCTATAGGTGTTTCCATTGTACTTGGTGCGGGAGGCTTGCTCTTACTGCTAGTGTGCGGACTGACGGGTCTGTTCTGTCCCGGCCTGCCGGCACTTATAATACGGCAAATCTCACCACTACCTTCTACGCTCTTAAAAATGTGGGGAATCTCTGCACAATATCATCTATGGTGTAGCAAAGCATTTCCACAATAAATTAACCTTATTTGACATAATAAAAAGGTCCCAATTCCTGTATTCAGGAGCTGGGACTTTTTCTCATTACGGATAACTTAAGAGTATTTGCAAAATCGTAAAAGCTCTGTTACAATAAGTCCTGTGCTATTAGTAACAATTTTGTAATCAATTGAAACGATTCCTACATAACTAAATGTATTTATCGTAAGTGTAACTGTCGAAACGTCATTCTCTTGGTGCTTAACACGCCTAATTCCTTTGCACCGGGAAGTGGGGGAACCATATTTTGGGTGAATTGATCTCGCTTTACAGGGATCATAGGGAATCTTCTACCGAACCCTTAAGCTAACCTCGCAGGCCTTGGAAGGAGTACATCTTTTGAAAAGACATAATTTAAGAAAAAAATGCGTCGCTGCGGCGCTAGGACTTGTAATGGCATTATCTATTGGTGGAGGAAGCGCCTTTGCCGACTCTAAGATGGACACTGTAATCTCAAAGACTATTGGAGTTGCCTATAAAACCGGAGGTACAAGCACTGCCGGATTTGATTGCTCTGGATTTACAAAATATGTATTCAAGAATGTGGGTCTTACTTTACCTCGTACATCAAAAGCTCAATATAGCGTTGGAACTGCTGTATCCAAAAGCAATCTGCGTTCTGGTGATCTAGTGTTCTTTAACACACTTGGCAATGGAGTATCCCATGTCGGCATTTATGTTGGAAACGGAAAATTCGCACAATCGTCCTCTTCGCGTGGAGTGACCATCACTTCACTCAGTCAGGCCTACTGGGCCAATCGTTATGTTGGCGCTAAAAGAGTAATGAGTACTTCAGCTTATCAAGCTGTAGCCTTCGATTGAAACCTTCCTCACAACTATAACCTCATAATTACAACTATATGAACCTGAATCTGATTATTCCCGTAATCAAATTCGGGTTTTTCTTTTTTCCATAATATATTTTTACACTAATAGAGCCCAATTGAAACACGTTTATTTGATAAAAATTGCAATTATATTAAAAATTAGGTCATTATTAACGCTTACATATGCCTTTCTACCGTAAAAATGCCAATTTTTCTGCATTAATATGTTAAAAACGATTGCCAAGCGGCTTTCTGTTTGTTACAATTAGCGCAGTGAGATTTTAGTAACATTTTTGTAATCATTAAGTTGTTATTTACAAAGGTTTTGTCATGTATTGATTACAAGCTAATCCTAATCAACAGTATGAGCCGAGTTTCCTAACTATTAGGAAAACGGGGGAACCAACTTTGGGTGAATTGACCTCCATTATATAGAGGGGTCATAGGGGACCTTCAACCGAACCCTTAAGCTAACCTCGTAGGCATTTGGAAGGGGTATACACTTTTGAAGAAGAAGTTAGCAGCAGCAGTACTAAGCTTTTCCATCATCCTCACCATCGGAGCAGGAAGCGCTTTCGCAGATTCCAAAATGGATAAAGTGATTGACAAGGCCATCGGTACTAAATACGTATCCGGCGGTATATCCACTAACGGATTTGATTGCTCCGGATTTACAATGTATGTGTTTGATAAGATTGGCATTAACCTTCCACACCAATCAGGTTCCCAATATCAAATGGGCACAGCAATCTCCCGTGATGATATAAGAGCCGGAGATCTTGTATTCTTCAATACAAGTGGCAAAGGTGTCTCCCATGTCGGCATTTATGTCGGTGAAGGTAAGTTCGCACACGCTTCTACCTCACGCGGTGTTACGATTAGCTCTCTGAGTGATAGCTACTACGTGAAACGCTACGTTGGTGCTAAGCGCATTATGAGCACAGACGCTTACCAATCGGTTGCTGCTGAATCGGAAGACAATGATGATGTTCAATAAGTAACGTACATAGGCTCTTTTCCAAGGTAACTCTTGGAGGAGAGCTTGTTTTTTTGTCTTATTACTTATTTACCCCTCTCATAATTTGTAAAACATTCCTCTCATATAAAGTTTCTGAGTCGAACCTCCCCCATTTTGTATATAATTAGTAATATAGCAATGTCCTCGTGAAAGGAGATCGTTGACTTTATGATAAATCCCTCGGTAACTTTTCATGTAGTTCCTATGGAGGCAATTCACGGAGAAGCTATTTGTAAGTGGAGCTATACGCCTCCATATAATATTTATGGCTGGATGCCGTGGGAGCAGATGCAGGCTCTTGGCATCGAGTTTGGTGATCCGCAGCTCCGGGAGGAACAATATATCTCCATATTAAATGAACAAGAGGTTTTGTGCGGATTCGCACAGTTGTTCCCGATGGAAGGAGTCGTTCGTTTAGGAGTTGGGATGCGCCCCGATCTATGCGGCCATGGTTTAGGCAAACTATTCGTAGATGCAATCGTCCAGACAGCCTTGAATCGTTATCCTGATCGTGAGATAGATCTGGAAGTCCTGACCTGGAACCAACGCGCCATCCGAACTTATCAAAAATGTGGATTTACGATTACAGATACGTATGAACGCCGCACACCTACAGGAGACAAACCTTTTTATTGCATGGTCTATGACAAATGATATTAAATACCATATATTTCATAAGAATGATTGTATTCTCGTTCATTTTTTTGTCACAAACCCTATGATAACGCTTCACCATAAGCTATAATGTAGGGAGCAGCTTACATAGAAGGGACGAATTGGGATGCAGAAATGGATCATGAGCGGTTTGTTTTTTGCCGCCTGTGCCTTTGCGGTAGTACTCATGTTTACACTTCCGGGTAAAGAAGAGGTAGCTGAAGAAAACAAGCCCACGATGCCGGTAGTTCAACTGGACGCGGCAAAGGCAGAAGCAACCGTGAAAGCCAGCTGTATCACCTGTCACGGCGATCAGCTTCAAGGTGGAGTTGGACCAAGTCTTCAGAATGAAGGTGGCCAGCATGACGCTGAGGAAATCTATAGCATCGTCACTAAAGGACGTGGCCAAATGCCTTCCTTTAAGGAGAAACTAGCGCCTGAAGAGATCGCCAACGTCGCACTCTGGCTCTCAGAGAAAAAGTAACCCACCCAAGCAACTAAAAACGCCCGTGTATGAGATAGGTGACTATCTCTGCACGGGCGTTTATTTTATGATTTCGGCTAAACTAGTGATTTTTTTCAAAGGCTTCATTAAATTGATGCGCCTCTCGAAGATCTAGAGCCGTAATCCCATCTTCTTCATTAGATTCCAGTCGCAGTGTAACTGTTTTATAATCAATCGTAATATGTGGATGATGATCGAAGGCTTCTGAAATCGTGGCTACTTCATCAACAAACGCAATGCCCTTCATATATTGGCTGAACATATATTTTCGTACCATAACGTTATCTTCCAGCTTCCAGCCCTCTAGCTTGGTGATCTCCTCACGCAGTTCCTCTTCCGTAAATAACAATTCGTTTCCTCCCTTACAAAAAATTGCAGTAAAGTGCGCAGTTCCCTTTACTTGTCTTAGGCTTTAAACAAAACATCCCTTAGCTTCTGAGGTCCAAGGGATGTGCCAGGATAAAGGCGATATTTTCGATTTAATGTATTCACAAATCCCAGCGATTATAACTCGGCTTTATCAATTTTAACACGGGCTACTGACTACGGGCAAATTACGTACAGACTTCTCCTCCGCCTAAATCAAAACCACTGAAGCCAAATCCTCTTCGCCAACTAAAATATTAATGCGGTGCGTGTCCTTATCGTAAATAATTACGCCGCTCCCCACCTCAATCATAGGTTCATTACCCAGCGCGAAGAAAAGATCCTCAGCCAATGCTTCCCATACCTCCAGCTTTGATTCTTGGGGTAGTTCCTGCCACTCGTCCGGATCCATCTCAAAAAATAAATATCCATCGGAAATTCGTCCGACGGCTTCGGTCAAATCTGTTAGAATTTCACCGTAATCTCTACCATGCTTTACACCCACGTATATCACTCCGTTTTCTTCACAGATGAATAATTACTTACCTTATCCATTATAGCCGAAAAAATGACTTCACAAAAAACCGAATGATGTCGATAAATAAGAATATACGTTAATTCGGTTTCGCACAGAGTGCCCTGCCGCTGTTTCAAGGATGATATACGCGGCATTGTCGGAACACATCTTAAATCTCACGGACGAGGTGCAAAATGGAAATTTCAACAATAATTGGTTTAATCTTTGGTTTGGTTGCTGTAATCTGGGGCATGATCCTCAAGCACGCTCCACTTCATGCTTTGGCCACACCTGCTGCTTACGTTATTATCTTGGTGGGTACGGCAGCGTCTATTTTCATGGCCTTTCCTTTCAACGAGGTCAAAAAGATTCCAAGTCTGTTCAAAATGATCTTTATCAAAAAGAAATTAATCAGTAAACCCGAATTAATCACTATGTTTATGGAATGGGCTTCTATCACACGGCGTGAAGGTCTGTTGGCTCTAGAATCAAAGGTCGATGAAATAGAAGATAACTTCCTCAGGAATGGCATGCGGATGATCATTGATGGAAATGATCAGGATTTTGTCCGCGATGTCCTCATGGAGGATATCCACGCCACAGAGGATAGACATAAAGCAGGAGCGCTCATTTTCTCACAGGCAGGTATGTATGCTCCTACCCTTGGGGTGCTCGGGGCGGTTATCGGCCTCATCGCCGCTCTGGCTGATATGAGTGATATGAACAAATTGGCTGCGGCAATCGGGGCTGCCTTCATCGCCACTTTGCTTGGTATCTTTACAGGTTACGTATTATGGCATCCTATTGCTAATAAACTGAAACGTCTCTCCAAACAAGAAATCGAAGTTCGAATGATGATGGTCGAAGGTCTTTTGTCCATACAGTCCGGTGTATCTACTATTGCCATCAATCAGAAGCTTGCTGTATTCCTAACACCTTCGCAACGCGTTAAGTTAAATGAGAAGGACGGTGGATCAGGTGAGCAAAAAGACTAGACACGAAGAGCATGAAGAACATGCCGATGAATCGTGGCTGTTACCTTATTCCGACCTCATGACTCTTCTGGTGGCTCTGTTCATCGTTATGTATTCTATGAGCGCAACGGATGCCAAGAAATTTGAAGAGATGAGTCAAGCCTTCAGTTCCGCACTTAATGGCGGTACAGGTATTCTTGAAGAGCGGGCAGCAATGCCTAGTAAAACTCAAGAAGATCTGGGGAAAAATGATAAGATGGGTAGCTCTACCTCCAAGAAAGCTGAAGAAGCAGAAATGGCAAAGCTACGACAAAAGGAACAAGAGGATTTAGAGAAGCTTAAGAAACAATTCGATCAATATATTAAGAGCAACGGTCTAACTGATCTGCTCAGTACGAAGCTTAATCAATCTCAGCTAATGATTACGATCAGTGATAACGCATTGTTCGCCTCTGGCCAAGCCATTGTTAAGGATGATTCGCGGCAATTAGCTAAATCCATCTCAACGATGCTGCAGCAATTCCCGGATTATGATGTAGTAGTGCAAGGGCACACCGACGATATTCCAATTTCTAATAGCAACTATTCATCCAACTGGGATCTGAGTGCGGATCGGGCACTTCAGTTTATGAAGATTTTGCTGCAGAACACGAATCTAAATCCGCGCAAATTTAGTGCGATTGGATACGGCGAGTATCATCCTATTTCGGATAATGACACAGCTACCGGTCGAAGCAAGAATCGCCGGGTAGAGGTTTCCATTATTCGCAAATATCAGGAATCCAAAGAGTTTACAGGGATTGTTCCCTCTGCTGAATAAGTGATGTCGTAAGGTAATAAAAAGAGCTGTCCAAAGGTCTTAGACCCCGGACAGCTCTTTTTTGTTGCGAGTACTACATTCTATATGGACCTGTAACATTGTAATAACATTCCTACAGTAACTCGTAGTTCAGCGTAGCTCCAAGCTCTTTCTTCTCATCAGCAGACAGCTCCCGCCATTCTCCCGTTTGCAATGCCCCCAGGCGAATATTCATAATCCGAATGCGTTGCAGCTTTCGAACCTCATAGCCAAAAGCGCTGCACATACGACGAATCTGGCGATTTTTGCCCTCTGTCAAAATAATACGGAAGACACGCTCCGTAATACGCGTGACCTCACAGGGCAGCGTCTTCTCACCTAATATTTTCACACCGCTCGACATGCCAGTAATAAATGAAGGCGTAATGGGTCTGTCCACGGTAACCACATATTCTTTTTCATGCCGGCCTTCCGCCCGCAAAATTTTATTAACGATATCACCATCATTAGTAAGCAAGATTAATCCTTCCGAATCCTTATCGAGACGACCAATCGGGAATATACGCTCATGATGACCTACAAAATCGACAATATTCCCCTTGATATGCTGTTCTGTGGTTGATGTAATCCCAACCGGCTTGTTTAGAGCAATGTAGACCGTCTGGCTCGAGGTTTCAAGCGCTATACCATCTATTCGCACATCATCGCCCGGAACAGCCTGACTGCCCAGCACAGCAGGCTCTCCGTTGATCGTAACTCTGCCGGCATCCACAAGCTTGTCTGCTTCTCGGCGTGAACAGTATCCTGTCTCACTGATGAATTTATTAATTCTCACGTTGTTCTTCACTCCGTTCATCCTTAATGTTAAGCCAAGGTGTAACCCCTCCAGCTGCAGGCAGCTTAATCATAACGGTTGTCCCCCGGCCAACTTCACTTTGTATTTCCAAATGACCCTTATGAGCCTGAATAATACGCTGGCTAATCATTAACCCAAGACCAGTCCCCGATTCCTTATTCGTGAAGAACGGTTCACCCAGCTTAGGCAGCACGTCCTCTGGAATCCCTTCACCCTGATCTTTGATTACAATAAAGACGCAATCCACAGAGTTCCACAGTTCCATTGAAATGACGCCACCCTCAGGCATAGCCTCAATTGCATTTTTAACAATATTAATAAATACCTGCTTCAGCTGGTTCTCTTCACAATGTACAGTAGCAGGTTGTTCAGAGAATTTCGTACTAAATTGAATATCATGTAGATGAGCCTGACTATCCAATAGAGAAACTACATCACCTAATATGTAGCGAAGATCTTTCTCCTGAAAATGAACGGCTTGCGGCTTAGCCAGGATTAAAAATTCACTGACGATAAGATTAATCCGCTCCAGCTCGGATAACATCAGCTCTACATGAAGCGGAACCAAGAGCTCCTTCTCCTGTTGAAGCTGTAGAAATCCTTTTAACGTGGTAAGAGGGTTACGAATCTCATGAGCTACTCCTGCGGCCAATTGGCCGACTGTAGTTAGTTTCTCAGAGCGTCTAAGCAGCTCCTCCATTCGATTGCGTTCCGTCATATCACGAGAAACGTGAATAAAGGAATGGGGATAACCCTCTTCATCTCGAATTATCGAGGTACTAACGCTAACTTCAACTAATGATCCGTCCCGTTTAAGTCTCACTGTCTCGATCGGCGGCAGAACTGCACCATTTCTTAACGCGTCAAGCCGCTCTTCCTCTTGCTTAAGCGCTGTCGCAGGTACAAGATATGGCATATTGCCTATCACTTCTGTTGCACTCCATCCGTACAGCTCCTCAAAGGCTCTGTTAGTGCTAGTGATTCGTCCCTCCATATCCAACGTATGAATCGCATCCGACGTACCGTTAATTACGGATTCCAAATGCTCCTTAACCGCCCGGTTCTCTTCCAGCGTCTGCTTAAGACGATTGGTGCGTTGCATAAGATGAGAAGTCATAGCGTTAATCCGCAAGGCTAATTGACCTAGCTCATCACGAGAGGTTACGCTTAATGGAGGTTCGAACTTACCTCGCGCTACATCATTGACTTTGGCAAGTATAGCCTGAATTGGACGGGTAACAAAACCCGAAAGTATGTAACTACATAGCAAAAATAATGCCAGCAACAACAGAGACGTAGTCAAATAATTAGTTAATTGTTCATGAACTACGGATGAAATCACAGAGTAATCCAAAACTACACCGATTACATAAGGTTCCATTTTAGCAGTCTGGATAGGAATGAAGCTTTTGAGTACTCTTTTTCCATGTACTCTCGTCTCCAGTGTAACTGGCTTCTGCTTCTGCTGAGCTAATAGAATGGCCGCTTTATCTTGCTCCACATTACCATAAGTATAGGTACCGAACTTAATTGGGCGGTTGCCAAGTTTCTTTTTAAATGCATCGCTTCCATCGCCCGCCATACTCGCTAAACCAAATGTTGTTGGATTAAATCCTGTAAGCTCTAAAATCCCAGGATTAACTTCTTTGGTTCGCTCTACAATTTGATCGGGATTGGTGATTTTGACATATTCACTAGCCGCAGTATTGAGAATAACAGGATTAATGATGTAGTTGCTTGCTTCATCATGATAATAACCCCACTTCTCAATGAAATCGGGATTGTAGGTTGAATATTCAAATGGGCCTGACCAAAAATGATCCAATGCCTGACCTTGCCCCACAGTGACTTCCTGATTATCAAATAACTCCAAAAGGGCAAGGTACCAGTACCCCCAACCTTGAGTGGACATTCCAATATCAATAGGATTTGATGCCTTTGTCACCACGATATCATTATCAGTCTTTACCAGAATTGAAATATTAGACACGCCCAACTTGGAAGTTAGGGCCTTAAGTTGAGCATTGGTTATATTCTTATAATCCGGACCCAATTCCTTAGAGGCAAAGATGGCAGCCATTCTTAAGTTATGCGCAATTTGATATTCTACATAGTTAGAGCTATAGTTACTTTGTTCTACAGAAACAGCCATTTGCATAGCGGTGATCTGCATATTATTTGCGTTTTCATTTCTTAGATTATTCTGAGCGGCATAAAGGTTAAATGTCAGGTTTAATGCTAAAATTAGCAGTACCGCTCCAAAAATAATAGCAGATAGTTTTGTCTTTATGGACAAACTGTTATTCACCTCTTATCCACTGGTAAATCCTTGCGGAGCCTATAATAAACATCATACCTTTTGCCCCCTCATTTGAAAAGGACATTTAAAACAAGCCTATTAATTCACGAAATATTGAAATTCAAAAGGTGTTTCTCTACAATATATAAGAAACCATCCACATCTTATGCACATATAAACAAATTATTAAAGTCCGATGTGTACAAAAATGTGTATAAGTAGGCTGTTATCCACAGAGTTATACACATTTTGTTAAGAACGAATATTTGTTCGTTGTACAATGGTTACAGAAGAAGGGAAGATGATCTTGAATATTAAAGCCAATGAATCGCCAGAAGATATACAAGCGGTTCATGAATATTGGATGAGGCAGGCGATCGCAGAAGCACGTAAAGCTGAGGCATTAGGTGAGGTTCCTATTGGCGCTGTCATTGTTCGACATGGTGAAATTATAGGACGTGGATACAATTTACGAGAAACGACAATGGATTCGACAGCCCATGCAGAGATGGTAGCCATTCGCGAGGCCAGCAATGTCATGAATTCTTGGCGTCTGCTGGATTGCCAGCTGTACGTCACCCTAGAACCTTGTCCGATGTGTGCAGGAGCAATAGTGCAGTCCAGAGTGCCTCTCACGGTATATGGAACGCCTGACCCTAAAGCTGGATGTGCCGGGACCCTCATGAACTTGCTTGAAGAGCCGCGATTTAATCATAGAACTGAGGTAATACAGGATGTTTTACAAGAAGAATGTGCAGATCTACTCACCTCCTTCTTTCGCCGTTTACGTAAAAAGCCAATTAAACAAAAGGAGGACTCCTAAATGACCCTTACTCTATATCATACCTCTCAAGGGATCTATATTTCTCCACTTGAGCTTAAGGATGCACAGAGCCTGCTAGAGCTTCGTTTAAATAACCGGGTAACCCACGAACCGTTTGAGCCAAAACGTGATGAGCACTTCTTTACCCTGGAGAGTCAGCAACAGATCATCAATCAGCGTATTGAGGACGCCCTACAGGACAGAGCTTATATGTTCGGCATTTATCTGCTGGATGGACAGCTAATCGGTCAGATCACATTGTCCAACGTCTCACGAGGTGTAGCACAATATGCTGATTTAGGATATTTAATGGATCATCGGATGCAAGGACAAGGTTATATGACAGCAGCGGTCGGATTAGTCCTTGGCTATGCTTTCCGAGCCTTAGGTCTACATAGAGTTCAGGCAGCTATTTTATTGCATAATGAAGCTTCCCGAAGAGTCCTGGAGAAGAGTGGGTTTAAACCTGAAGGGGTTGCCCGTCAGTATCTTAAAATAAATGGACAGTGGCAGGATCACCAAACCTACGCAATCTTAACTGAAGATGTGCTGACAGAGGAACAGAAATAGGATTCTGCATTGTCGCAGGAATCAGTCTACTTTTTTTCCTAAAAAAGACCCGCATGGGCGTATAATATACGCCTCATGCGGGTCTTTATCTTGCGAACTGGGATTAATAAGTTCCCAAACCACCGAATTCTTCTCCAAGTTGATCCATTGTAATTACATCATCACCTTGAGGGATACCAATCTTGAATACCGGCTTTTCGTTGATCTTGCTGTATTGGCCCGTTCCATTTACTGAGAAGGCCACTTTTGTGCCATCTTCCGGATCATTTACTTTAACATCCATCAATAAATCCTGATACACAGCGTATCCGTCCTTATTGATCGCAGTATTATAGTGGAACTGGTTGATGGTAAGGTACTTATCAAGATCAGCTAAGCCCTTATCCAATTCAGTTCTAGCTTCACCTGATGTCAGTTCTTCTTTAGCCTTAGCTAGATCTGCATCTTTAATCTGCAGCATATCCTTGTATTCTTCCTTGCTTACGATATCAATGATTTTTGGCAGGGCATTATTCACCAAGATAGTGATTGCTTCTTTAACATTATCGTTAGTCACTTGGAACTGAACGACTTGTTTAGCTTCCACACCTTCTGGTAAATTAGCATCTTTGGGATCAATCTCGTTAAAATATTTTTCTTCGTCATATTCAGCTAGGACAGTGTCCACCACTTCATTAGACAGCTTCTGCATTTTTTGAGTATCCATCGTACTTGGGTTAAATTCTGCACCCTCCTGCTCTGCCAACGCCTTCAGATCAACCTCTACAAACTTATTGAGGATTGTCTCAGGAATCGGTACGAAAGGAATAGATGGAATCTTAACATACAACTTCTCGGCAGTCATTACCATAGGAACATTAAAGCTCATGCTCATATCGCCTTTCAGATTCAGAACCATAGTTAGTTCTGTCTGCATTGGCTCTGCTTGATATACCCCATCAATGGTAATATCAGCATTCTTAAGCATACTAAGTACCTGTGTAGTCATTGCAGCAGATTCAGCGTCAGAGGTCTCGATCGTAAGATCGTTGATCGTGAATTTACTCTTCATCTCATAAGATGACATTGTAGTCGCTTTAGTAGCGGCTGATTTTAAGGCCTCTTTTGGCGCCTCCTGTTTACTTGCACATCCCGGCAGAATTACTGCTGCTGTAAGCAGCAATGCAGCGGCCGACAAACCCCACTTTTTGTTCATTATTGTTCTCCTCTCCCATTGTAAAAGAAATCTCTCCCCCTCCTATGATAAACCATTTGTAAAAATCAAGAAACACTTCTTTAAAATTCTTAACGTTTTTATTTGTTAACCTTGTGGATTATGGTGGTCAACATGGTTCGCTTGTTTCACCTTTTTAGAACCTGAAAGCGGTTCTGGACCTGAAGGAGCATGGTCTTTTCTCCGCTCACCACTTGTTGGCTCTGCCCCAGGAACAGGGATACTTTTTGGTTTCGACATTTTCATTCCTCCTAAGGATTGGTCAAGTTCTGAAGAGCCTGAGCACATTCATGAATTTGCCGTGAGTATTGCTGTGCCAGCTGCTGTACGGCATCACTACGCTCATCAATATGGAGACCGCTCTGTTCCACATCCAGCAGATCCACTGCCACTTCTCTGCTATCTACATACTTGCAGCGAAAATCCAGCGAATAGCCTTGATGACCTGCCGCATTAAAATGAATCAGCAAGCTATTCGGATCCCCATTATCCGCCAGCACACTGAAACTATCCCCATCATCCATCAACGCCGGCAAGCGCTCCTGCCAGGCTGAGACAAGCTTATGCTGATCAACTTCTAATGATCTATCCATGATTATGATCATCCTCCTTCTCTAATACATTGCGGAGAAATGAAGCTTTTTATTCTCAATAGAACTGGGTCTACCAAACAAAACAAAAAACCGTCCCCCAGAGGGAACGGTTTCTATCTAATTATTCTTTAAGTTCATAAAGGAATGGCGGAGAGGATGGGATTCGAACCCATGTGGGCTTGCACCCTAACGGTTTTCAAGACCGCCCCGTTATGACCGCTTCGGTACCTCTCCAAATGCATTTAAATTTCACATGCATTAGGATTGTACCATACAATGCAAAGAAAAAGCAACTATATCTTTAAATAGTTTTTGGTTGTATCGATTTTACATTGCGCATATAAGGTTGTAGGCATTCTGGAATCAGAACACTGCCATCCTCTTGCTGATAATTCTCAAGAATTGCAGCAACCGTACGTCCAACAGCCAAAGCAGAGCCGTTCAGCGTATGAACAAATTCAGGCTTCGATTTTGGATCCTTACGGAAACGAATATTTGCCCGGCGTGCTTGGAAGTCTTCTGTATTTGAGCAAGAGGAGATCTCACGGTACATCCCACTCTCAGGCAACCACACTTCCAAATCATACGTCTTAGCCGATGTAAAGCCCATATCAGCCGTACATAACCCAAGTACACGATAAGGCAGTCCCAACAGCTGCAGCACACTTTCAGCATCTGCTGTCATTTTTTCTAATTCCTCATAAGAGGATTCAGGGGTGGTGAGCTTCACCAACTCTACCTTGTTGAATTGATGCTGGCGAATCAAACCGCGAGTATCACGGCCCGCCGAGCCCGCCTCAGAACGGAAACAAGAGCTGTAAGCTACATGGTATTTAGGCAGGTCAGCTGCCGTCAAAATCTCTTCGCGATAGTAGTTCGTTACCGGTACTTCAGCTGTAGGAATCAAATAGTATTCGGTATCCCGCAGCTTGAACAGATCCTCTTCGAATTTAGGCAGTTGTCCTGTACCATACAAGCTGTCTTTGTTTACAATGTAAGGCGGCAGCATTTCCTCATAGTTATGCTCACCACTGTGAAGATCCATCATAAAGTTAATCAGCGCCCGTTCTAGACGTGCTCCAAGTCCTTTATAGAAAACAAACCGGGATCCTGTAACCTTTGCTGCAGCTTCAAAATCAATAATATCAAGCTGCTGCGCAAGCTCCCAATGTGATTTCGGAGTGAATCCGAACTCTTTGGGCTCCGACCAGCGGCGTAATTCAACGTTATCATCCTCAGACTTCCCTACTGGAACTGAATCATGAGGAATATTAGGGATATTCATAGTAAGATCAGCAATCTGAGCTTCCAGTTCACGTACTTCATCATCAAGCTCTTTAATTCGGTCAGACACTGTACGCATTTCTGTAATTAAATCATCTGCTGGTTCGCCGTTCTTTTTCTTTTTCGCCACTTCACCTGAAACTGTATTACGACGGTTCTTAAGACCTTCGGTTTCTTGCAGTAATTCTCGTCGACGCAAATCAAGTTGTGGAAAATCAGCAATTAAGTCCAGCGATTTGCCCCGTTTTTCTAAAGCCTCTTCCACTCTTGCGTAATCACTACGTAGTATTTTTACATCTAACACAAAGTTTCCCTCCTGAAAACAGCCTAAACTCTTTCAAAATGCTGATTACAGCTTTGAAAGAGTCAGGATGTTCTTTATATGCGATTTTGTTGTTGGACTTCCCTATTCGCCTCTACCATATCGGCAAAATATTGGTGCAGTCTGAAATCATCGGTCAGTTCTGGATGAAAAGAAGACACCAGCAAGTTCCCTTCGCGCGCGGTTACAATCTCATCATTATAGACTGTAAGCACATCAACTCCCGGTCCTACCTCGTTGATAAGCGGTGCACGTATAAATACAGCACGAACCGGCTCATCAATGCCTTTAACCTCCAGATCACATTCAAAGCTTTCCCGTTGGCGGCCGAATGCATTCCGGGCTACGGTAATATCCATCAGCTCCAAATGCCCCGGTTCACCACCGGCAATTTTTTTGGCCAGCACGATCATACCCGCACATGTGCCAAAAATAGGCTTTCCCTGATCAGAAAAATCACGGATGGCTTCTATGAAGCCATATTTCCGCATTAGCTTTCCAATCGTTGTACTTTCTCCGCCGGGGATAATCAGGCCTTCAACTTCTTCTAGCTGCTCCACACGCTTGATAGGCACGCCTTCTGCACCGGTCTTCTCTATACTAACAATATGCTCCGTAACAGCGCCTTGCAGCGCCAATACTCCTATCTTCATCCTACAACCTTCTCTCTATTAACGGCCACGCTCCGACATACGTTCAGCCGGGGTGAGAGTTGCAATATCAATCCCCTTCATTGGTGCACCAAGGTTCTTGGATACTTCAGCAATCAGTTTGTAATCAGTATAGTGTGTAGTGGCTTCAACAATCGCACGCGCAAATTTCTCAGGATTGTCCGATTTAAAAATACCCGAGCCTACGAATACACCATCAGCACCCAAATGCATCATAAGAGCAGCATCTGCAGGAGTAGCTACACCCCCAGCGGCAAAGTTAACAACCGGCAGTTTGCCAAGCTCATGTACTTCGAGCAACAGCTCGTAGGAAACTCCCAGGTTCTTTGCCTCATTATATAGCTCGTCCTTGGACAAATTCGTTACTTTACGGATTTGACTGTTGATAAAGCGCATGTGACGCACGGCCTCAACAATGTTGCCTGTTCCTGGTTCACCTTTTGTACGGATCATGGAGGCACCTTCGTTAATACGTCTCAGTGCTTCTCCCAGATCCTTCGCTCCACATACAAAAGGAACGGTGAACTCATGTTTATCAATATGGAATACTTCATCAGCAGGAGTAAGAACTTCACTCTCATCCAAGTAATCAACACCCAAAGATTCTAGAACTTTCGCTTCTACATAATGGCCGATACGAGCCTTAGCCATAACAGGGATACTTACCACCTTGAGAACCTCTTCTACAATTGTAGGATCGGCCATCCGTGCTACACCGCCAGCTGCACGAATGTCAGAAGGTACGCGTTCCAGAGCCATAACAGCAACTGCACCAGCAGCCTCAGCAATTTTTGCTTGCTCTGCATTCATGACGTCCATAATGACGCCGCCTTTTTGCATTTCTGCCATGCCTCTTTTAACTCGCGATGTACCTGTTTCCATGTCCTAACCCCCCGAATGATCTATCTTAATCTAACTTGTAATTTTACCCCAATGAAGGGAAATCTACAACCCATTTACTCGGATTTACTGCTGATTTCGACACCAAACTGCATTA
The DNA here is from genome assembly GCF_037992965.1 of Paenibacillus sp. FSL E2-0190. NCBI lineage: Bacteria > Bacillati > Bacillota > Bacilli > Caryophanales > Paenibacillaceae > Paenibacillus > Paenibacillus sp. FSL E2-0190. The sequence continues at coordinate 99,799 of NZ_CP150306.1, read as the reverse complement.
GAACAAGTTCTTGATCCCTGAAAATAAATCACCGAAGAAATCGCCAATCGCTCTAAGGAACAACTTGAACCAGCCAGCTTTCTCAGCTTCCTCTACAGTGATCAGATTAACTGTTTTCTCCTGTGCTGCTTGCATGCCTTCAGCCTTGTAGGAATAGGTAACTTTACCTACTTTAGAGGACTGAGCTATAGGAGCAACCAAAGTTGCAGGGTCATTTGTTACAACAGTTGTAGTAACTTCAGGAGAAACCGTTCCCTTAGGAACAATGAAAGAAACTCCTTCATCAGTAACTATAGAAACATCTTTATTCTTGCCTTTCAGTACCGGAACTGTTTCCGTGCCAGCAATAACAGCCTTCGGAGCTACAACCTGTTTGATTTCAAAGTTGTTAAATCCGTAGTCGAGCACTTTTTTAGTTTCTGTGAATCGATGTGCCTCTGAATTAGCACCCATAACAACACTGATTAGACGCATTCCATCACGCACAGCAGTACCGGTAAAGCAGTTACCTGCATTTGTGGTATGGCCAGTCTTCAGTCCATCTAGACCTGGATAAGCATATGCCTTAAAGTTGGGAATACTTTTGTTAGCTTCCAGCATCCAGTTGTAGTTAATGATCGGCGCTGTATCCCGATCACGGAATTTATAAGACTGAATCGTTGTAAATTCAGTGAAGTCCGGGTGGTCAGTAACTATAAATTTAGCAAGAGTAGCTGCATCTCTAGCTGACATTACAGTCTCTTTATCAAGATCAGGACGGAATTTCTTCGGCATGTCTGCCCGATCAAGTCCAGTTGAGTTAATAAAATAGGTATTTTTCATGCCCATCTTCTGTGCAGTCTGATTCATTAGTTCTACAAATTGTTCTTCTGAACCCGATACCAATTCTGCCAAAGCAACTGTGGCATCATTCGCCGATCCAACGGCCATCGCTATGTATAGCTCTTTAACCGTATGTTCATCTCCAGCTGCCAGAAAAATTCGTGATCCGACCTGTTTGGAAGCATTCTCTTGAATGATAACTTTCTGATCCCAAGAGATGTCTCCTTTTTTCACGGCATCAGATACAAGATATTCAGTCATCATCTTGGTCATACTCGCAGGTGGGAGTGGTGTATCTGGATTTAGAGCCATAAGTACTTGGCCTGTAGTTGGTTCTATTAGAATAGCAGAACTCAATTCCAAGTTAAGAGATTCCACAGAAGGGATCTTAACTGCGTTGGTCTTGGGTGCAGTTTCAGTAGCAGTTGCGGCACCTTCGGTTGTAACCGGAGTTTTGCCCGCTTCAGCCAATGCTGGAATTACAGGGTTCATTAACATATTTAAAAGCAGACCTACAGTCGCTGTCTTAATTACAATTTGCTTACCATTAAATTTTCGTTTGTGCTTCAATGATTACGACTCTCCTTTAAATCTCATATCAATAGCTTGTTCTATTCTAACACAGGGGTACCCGCAAAAAAAGACAGACAGGACGAAATAGTCCTGTCTGTCCAAAAAATAATACGGTTAGTCCATTATACGGAATAGTTTGGTGCTTCTTTTGTAATTTGCACATCATGCGGGTGGCTTTCACGAAGTCCAGCACTTGTGATGCGAATGAAAGAAGTATCGTTACGCAGTTCTTCCAATGACTTCGTACCGCAATAGCCCATACCTGAGCGCAATCCGCCGATCAATTGATGAACAGTGTCAGAAAGAGGCCCTTTAAAAGCAATACGTCCCTCAATTCCTTCAGGAACGAGCTTTTTATCATCATCTTGGAAATAACGGTCTTTACTGCCTTGTTTCATGGCACTCATGCTGCCCATACCACGATATACTTTAAATTTACGGCCTTGATAAAGCTCAGATTCCCCTGGGCTTTCTTCTGTACCCGCAAACATACTTCCCATCATTACAGCATGAGCACCAGCTGCGATAGCCTTAGTGATCTCCCCAGAATACTTAATACCGCCATCAGCGATAATAGGAATTCCGTACTCGCGAGCAACTGTCGCACAATCATAAATGGCTGTAACCTGTGGTACGCCGATACCAGCGATAACGCGTGTAGTACAGATCGATCCTGGTCCAATACCTACTTTAACTACAGATGCACCAGCTTCAATAAGTTCACGGGTTGCTTCGCCTGTAGCTACGTTACCAGCAACAATCGTAAGATCAGGATACAGCTCACGAATTTGGCGAACCGCTTCAATTATATTAATGTGGTGACCATGTGCAGAATCGACGACGATCAAGTCCACACCAGCTTTTACTAATGCTGCAGTACGTTCGAAGGTGTCTTTAGAGATACCAACAGCTGCTCCAACAAGTAGACGGCCATGTGCATCTTTGGCTCCGTTAGGGAATTGAATAGCTTTTTCAATATCCTTAATGGTGATGAGGCCCTTAAGAATATTATTCTCGTCCACAAGGGGAAGCTTCTCGATCTTATGACGTTGCAGGATACCTTCTGCTTCCTGAAGGGTTGTACCCACAGCAGCTGTTACAAGATTCTCATGTGTCATAACTTCTTTAATTTGAATATTGAAATCATGAATAAAGCGTAAGTCTCTATTAGTCAGAATACCGACAAGTTTATTGTCACTGTCTACAATCGGCACTCCGGAAATGCGATATTTACCCATTAAAAGCTCTGCATCAGATACCATATGTTCTGCCGTAAGTGAGAATGGATTCGTAATAACTCCGCTCTCGGAACGCTTCACACGATCTACTTCTTCCGCTTGCTGCTCTACAGGCATATTCTTGTGTATAATCCCGATGCCACCCTCACGAGCAATTGCAATGGCCATGGCTGCTTCTGTGACTGTGTCCATACCTGCACTCATAAGTGGAATATTCAACTTCACATTCTTACTTAGAACTGTGGTCAAATCCACTTCTTTAGGCAGTACCTCAGATTTACGCGGAACCAGCAGCACATCATCAAAAGTTAGACCTTCTTTACCAAACTTATCTTTCCACACCTGGGTCATTCCTCCTCGGTTGTTTTAAATTATACCCGCCTACAAACTTTATGAAAGAAGAACCTTTGACTCCAGTCCATTCACGACAGACAATTCTGTACATCTGGGGGCTGAACAAGTGTAGATCTTCAATTAAGGTTTGAGATGCTTATCCAAAAATATATTATTGCCATCTTAGCAAAGGGCATTTGGACTGTCAAGAACATTACATCATCAGAGTAGGTATTCAAAAAACGGCCGCCGAGTAAGCGAATTATTGGACGTTAGTCCGTGCTGGGCGGACAATTTAGTGTGTAAAAAATTCACATTGCATCTCTGTTCACCTTTTAAGCCACGCTTATCTCCATCTTAGTATCTCAAAATATAGCCTAATGAATTCTTTATTTACATAACAAAAAGACCACTGTCGATTACTCAACAGTGGTCTTGCGTGCTTGGCAACGTCCTACTCTCCCAGGACCCTTCGGTCCAAGTACCATCGGCGCTGGAGGGCTTAACGGTCGTGTTCGGGATGGGTACGCGTGGAACCCCTCCGCTATCGCCACCAAACATGCGTCTGTGAAACAGACGCTGCCGCGTGAAATTCGGTTCATCACCAGAAGTGACAATGAATTTCTAAGCGTGTTACAGGCTTGATGCCTGAAAACTGAATCCGAAACGAATCTGCATTCTACGTATAGGATAAGCCCTCGACCGATTAGTATTGGTCAGCTCCATGCATTGCTGCACTTCCACCTCCAACCTATCTACCTCGTCGTCTTCAAGGGGTCTTACTAATTGGGAAATCTCATCTTGAGGGGGGCTTCACGCTTAGATGCTTTCAGCGCTTATCCCGTCCGTACGTAGCTACCCAGCCATGCTCCTGGCGGAACAACTGGTGCACCAGCGGTACGTCCATCCCGGTCCTCTCGTACTAAGGACAGCTCCTCTCAAATTTCCTGCGCCCACGACAGATAGGGACCGAACTGTCTCACGACGTTCTGAACCCAGCTCGCGTACCGCTTTAATGGGCGAACAGCCCAACCCTTGGGACCTACTTCAGCCCCAGGATGCGATGAGCCGACATCGAGGTGCCAAACCTCCCCGTCGATGTGGACTCTTGGGGGAGATAAGCCTGTTATCCCCAGGGTAGCTTTTATCCGTTGAGCGATGGCCCTTCCATGCGGTACCACCGGATCACTAAGTCCGACTTTCGTCCCTGCTCGACTTGTAGGTCTCGCAGTCAAGCTCCCTTATGCCTTTGCACTCTGCGAATGATTTCCAACCATTCTGAGGGAACCTTGGAACGCCTCCGTTACTCTTTAGGAGGCGACCGCCCCAGTCAAACTGCCCGCCTGACACGGTCCCCGTACCCGGTAAGGGTACTAGGTTAGAACCTAGATACGATCAGGGTGGTATCCCAACGGCGCCTCCACCGAAGCTTGCGCTCCGATTTCTACGGCTCCCACCTATCCTGTACAGATCGTACCCAAATTCAATATCAAGCTGCAGTAAAGCTCCATGGGGTCTTTCCGTCTTGTCGCGGGTAACCTGCATCTTCACAGGTATTAAAATTTCACCGGATCTCTCGTTGAGACAGCGCCCAAGTCGTTACGCCATTCGTGCGGGTCAGAATTTACCTGACAAGGAATTTCGCTACCTTAGGACCGTTATAGTTACGGCCGCCGTTTACTGGGGCTTCGGTTCATAGCTTCGGGTTACCCCTAACCACTCCCCTTAACCTTCCAGCACCGGGCAGGCGTCAGCCCGTATACTTCGCCTTGCGGCTTCGCACAGACCTGTGTTTTTGCTAAACAGTCGCTTGGGCCTTTTCACTGCGGCCCCCTCGTGCTATTCACACTACCGGGGCACCCCTTCTCCCGAAGTTACGGGGTCATTTTGCCGAGTTCCTTAACGAGAGTTCTTCCGCGCGCCTTAGAATTCTCTTCTCGCCTACCTGTGTCGGTTTGCGGTACGGGCACCTTCTCCTGGCTAGAGGCTTTTCTTGGCAGTGTGAGATCATGACCTTCGCTACTATAATTTTCGCTCCCCATCACAGCCCAGCCTTAATGATGTGCGGATTTGCCTACACATCAGCCTCACTGCTTAGACGGACATCCATCAGTCCGCGTCACTACCCTCCTGCGTCACCCCATCGCTCATAGCGGATTACGGTGGTACAGTAATTTCAAACTGTTGTCCTTCGACTACGCCTTTCGGCCTCGCCTTAGGTCCCGACTTACCCTGAGCGGACGAGCCTTCCTCAGGAAACCTTGGGCTTTCGGCGGATCAGATTCTCACTGATCTTTTCGTTACTCATACCGGCATTCTCACTTGTGTAGTGTCCAGCGCTCTTTTCAGTACACCTTCAACCCCTACACAACGCTCCCCTACCCCAGATACATAGTATCTAGCCATAGCTTCGGTGGTGTGTTTAGCCCCGTTACATTTTCGGCGCAGAGTCACTCGACCAGTGAGCTATTACGCACTCTTTCAATGGTGGCTGCTTCTAAGCCAACATCCTGGTTGTCTGTGCAACTCCACATCCTTTCCCACTTAACACACACTTGGGGACCTTAGCTGATGGTCTGGGCTGTTTCCCTTTTGACAATGGATCTTAGCACTCACTGTCTGACTCCCGGCAATAAGTATATGGCATTCGGAGTTTGACTGAGCTTGGTAATCCTTGCGGACCCCGCACCCAATCAGTGCTCTACCTCCACTACTCTTATACCGAGGCTAGCCCTAAAGCTATTTCGGGGAGAACCAGCTATCTCCGAGTTCGATTGGAATTTCTCCGCTACCCCCACCTCATCCCCGCACTTTTCAACGTACGTGGGTTCGGGCCTCCAGTGCGTGTTACCGCACCTTCACCCTGGACAGGGGTAGATCACACGGTTTCGGGTCTACGTCCACATACTAATTCGCCCTATTCAGACTCGCTTTCGCTGCGGCTCCACCTTCTCGGCTTAACCTTGCATGTTAAACGTAACTCGCCGGTTCATTCTACAAAAGGCACGCCATCACCCATTAATAGGGCTCTGACTTTTTGTAAGCACACGGTTTCAGGTTCTATTTCACTCCCCTTCCGGGGTGCTTTTCACCTTTCCCTCACGGTACTGTTTCACTATCGGTCGCCAGGTAGTATTTAGCCTTAGCAGATGGTCCTGCTGGATTCATACGGGGTTTCACGTGCCCCGCACTACTCGGGATCCGTCTCGGAGAGAACACAGTTTAGGTTACAGGGCTTTTACCTCTATCGCGGGCCTTTCCAGACCTCTTCACCTACCATATTCCTTTGTAACTCCATGTGAGACGTCCCACAACCCCTAAGAGCAAGCTCTTAGGTTTAGGCTGTTCCGCGTTCGCTCGCCGCTACTGACGGAATCACTATTGTTTTCTCTTCCTCAGGGTACTTAGATGTTTCAGTTCCCCTGGTCTGCCTCTACATTTCCTATGTATTCAGAAATGAGTAACTGCGAATTACCACAGCTGGGTTTCCCCATTCGGACACCCCCGGATCAAAGCTTGCTTACAGCTCCCCGAGGCAGTTTCGTTGTTCGCCACGTCCTTCGTCGGCTCCTGGCGCCTAGGCATCCTCCGTGTGCTCTTATTAGCTTAACCTTGATTCTTCCGAAGAAAAATCTCACTAATAACATTTACTTGTTTGCACAAGTTGCTAAAAGATGTTCTAAAACGCAAATTCGTTTCGGTATCCAGTTTTCAAGGATCAAGTCTTACTTGAGAGCTTAAACTCTCAAAACTGAGCAACGAGTGAGTAACAGGCCTAAACCTGAGTTTGGAAGCTTAGCTTCCGATTTGAATGTCCTCATTGCAGAGAACGATTCTCCATAGAAAGGAGGTGATCCAGCCGCACCTTCCGATACGGCTACCTTGTTACGACTTCACCCCAATCATCTACCCCACCTTCGGCGGCTGGCTCCCTTGCGGGTTACCCCACCGACTTCGGGTGTTGTAAACTCTCGTGGTGTGACGGGCGGTGTGTACAAGACCCGGGAACGTATTCACCGCGGCATGCTGATCCGCGATTACTAGCAATTCCGACTTCATGCAGGCGAGTTGCAGCCTGCAATCCGAACTGAGACCGGCTTTGATGGGATTGGCTCCACCTCGCGGCTTCGCTTCCCGTTGTACCGGCCATTGTAGTACGTGTGTAGCCCAGGTCATAAGGGGCATGATGATTTGACGTCATCCCCACCTTCCTCCGGTTTGTCACCGGCAGTCACTCTAGAGTGCCCAGCATTACCTGCTGGCAACTAAAGTTAAGGGTTGCGCTCGTTGCGGGACTTAACCCAACATCTCACGACACGAGCTGACGACAACCATGCACCACCTGTCTCCTCTGTCCCGAAGGCCGCTGCTATCTCTAGCAGATTCAGAGGGATGTCAAGACCTGGTAAGGTTCTTCGCGTTGCTTCGAATTAAACCACATACTCCACTGCTTGTGCGGGTCCCCGTCAATTCCTTTGAGTTTCAGTCTTGCGACCGTACTCCCCAGGCGGAGTGCTTACTGTGTTAACTTCGGCACCAAGGGTATCGAAACCCCTAACACCTAGCACTCATCGTTTACGGCGTGGACTACCAGGGTATCTAATCCTGTTTGCTCCCCACGCTTTCGCGCCTCAGCGTCAGTTACAGCCCAGAAAGTCGCCTTCGCCACTGGTGTTCCTCCACATATCTACGCATTTCACCGCTACACGTGGAATTCCACTTTCCTCTTCTGTACTCAAGCCACCCAGTTTCCAGTGCGACCTCAGGTTGAGCCCAAGGTTTAAACACCAGACTTAAATAGCCGCCTGCGCGCGCTTTACGCCCAATAATTCCGGACAACGCTTGCCCCCTACGTATTACCGCGGCTGCTGGCACGTAGTTAGCCGGGGCTTTCTTCTCAGGTACCGTCACTCCGGTAGCAGTTACTCTACCGGACGTTCTTCCCTGGCAACAGAGCTTTACGATCCGAAAACCTTCATCACTCACGCGGCGTTGCTCCGTCAGGCTTTCGCCCATTGCGGAAGATTCCCTACTGCTGCCTCCCGTAGGAGTCTGGGCCGTGTCTCAGTCCCAGTGTGGCCGTTCACCCTCTCAGGTCGGCTACGCATCGTCGCCTTGGTGGGCCGTTACCCCACCAACTAGCTAATGCGCCGCAGGCCCATCCCTCAGTGACAGATTGCTCCGTCTTTCATTCTTCTCTCAGGAGAAAAAAGAAATTATCCGGTATTAGCTACCGTTTCCGGTAGTTATCCCAGTCTGAAGGGCAGGTTGCCTACGTGTTACTCACCCGTCCGCCGCTAAGTCATTTTGAAAGCAAGCTTTCAAAATGACTCCGCTCGACTTGCATGTATTAGGCACGCCGCCAGCGTTCGTCCTGAGCCAGGATCAAACTCTCCAATTAGTATTGAAAAGAGCGATATGCTCATTTTGAAACATCTGACGAGAAAATTAATTCTCTAATTTTGGATTTCACTTACGTGATTTCCTACTCACTCGTTGTTCAGTTTTCAAAGATCAAGTTCTCGTTGGCGCCGTTTAATGTCTCAGCAGCAACTCTTATACTATATCATGTTCGGCTATTTAATGTCAAGCTCTTTTTTCAACTTCTTTTTCGAGCTCGGCATGTGTACTTCTTGGCCGGACTTAGAATATATCATGTATGGAGATGCATTGCAAGAGTTTTTTTGAAACTAATATTAAATCTCTACATTCTATAGGAGCAATTAAGTGAAAGCACCGCTTCTAATCAACAGTAGCTGAGAGAACTGCCCTTAGACAGCTCCCTTAAGCCCTGTGTTCTATAGATACTATTCAGTACGGTTACGCATATGTGGAAACAGCAATACATCGCGAATCGATGCAGAATTGGTAAGCAGCATGATCAAACGGTCTACGCCGATTCCCAGTCCGCCAGTAGGTGGCATACCATATTCCAGGGCGCGGATGAAATCATCATCCATCTCATGAGCTTCGTCATTACCTTGCTCTTTCTCCTGGATCTGTGCCTCAAAGCGTTGACGTTGGTCAATCGGATCATTCAATTCACTAAATGCATTAGCGTGCTCACGACCCACAATAAACAGCTCAAAACGATCGGTAAAGCGTGGATCCTCATCGTTTTTCTTCGCAAGTGGTGAAATCTCAACTGGGTGTCCCATTACAAAGGTTGGCTGAATTAGAGTTTCCTCTACAAATTGCTCGAAGAAAGCGTTAAGGATATGACCGAACGTCATATGTTTCTCAACAGGCACACGATGTTCTTTTGCCAAAGCTTGTGCTTCGTCATCTGTCATGTGAACGCTGAAATCAACACCGGTTACTTCTTTAACAGCATCAACCATAGTTACACGACGCCATCCTGGAGACAGATTTACCTCTTTGCCTTGGTAATCCAGCAGTTGTGTACCTAATACCTCTTGGGCAATATGTGCAATCATATTCTCCGTAAGATTCATGATGTCCTTGTAGTCAGCATATGCTTCGTACAACTCAATCATAGTGAACTCTGGATTATGACGAGTCGACATTCCCTCGTTACGGTAGACACGGCCGATTTCGTACACTTTTTCCAAACCGCCAACGATAAGGCGTTTCAAGTGAAGCTCGATAGCAATCCGCATATACAGCTGCATTTCAAGTGTGTTGTGGTAAGTAATAAATGGACGTGCAGCTGCTCCACCGGCGATCGTATGAAGTGTAGGTGTTTCAACTTCAAGATAACCAAGTGAATCCAAATAACGACGCATCGATTGAATAATTCTTGAACGGGCAATAAAGGTCTGTTGAACTTCCGGATTAATAATCAAATCAACATAGCGCTGGCGATAACGCAGTTCTACATCTTTAAGACCATGATATTTTTCAGGAAGTGGCAGCAGGGATTTGGACAAGACTTCGAGATTATGCACTTTGATGGAGGTCTCGCCTGTTTTGGTTTTGAATACTGTTCCACGAACGCCGATAATATCTCCCAGATCGAGAACATTAAACGCCGCGTATTGAGTTTCAGGAATGCTGTCTTGACGAACATAAAGCTGAATTCTTCCGCTAAGGTCCTGGATATGCGCAAAGCTGGCTTTACCCATAACGCGTTTTCCCATAATACGCCCAGCAATGCTCACTTCAACAGAAAGCTCGTCCAATTCCTCTTTGGAAAGTCCATCATACTTAGCTACGATATCGCCAGCGTTAGCTGTGCGCTCGTATTTTTTGCCAAAAGGATCAATACCAAGTCCTCTTAGCTCGTCCAGTTTGGCACGGCGGATCTGCAAAAGCTCACTAAGTTCGTTCTCTGCATTGTCCACATTGTTCATTTCCTCGGTCATGCGATTCATCCCCTTATAACTCAGTAATATCATATACACAAGAAGAAACGGCTCCGTCTCCATAGTTAGAGGACAGTCCCGTTCCAGCTCAAAATATAAGCAGTTTGTTTTACCTATCGTTTCTGGATGATTTGAAAAAAGCTTCCCTAAGGAAGCTTTCCCAAACATGTTCCCTTATCTACCTATGTACAGTGAAATGACTAATACATATGGCAGCACATCTATTTACAGACATTAAGGTCTGTATATTACTTCATTCTGATATCGAGAATTTTATATTGAATAACTCCTGCAGGTGTAGAAACATCAACTACCGTACCTATTTTTTTTCCGATAATAGCTTTGCCTACCGGACTTTCGTTGGAAATCTTGTTATTCAGTGGATCAGACTCTGCTGTACCTACGATCGTATACTCCATAGTGTCCCCATATTCCAAATCCTCGACACTTACAGTAACACCAATACTTACTACGTCAGTAACGATCTCGTCGCTATTGATGATACGCGCGTTGCGAAGCATCTTCTCCAAAGTGAGAACGCGTCCTTCGATAAAAGCTTGCTCATTCTTCGCGTCTTCATACTCCGAGTTCTCACTGATATCTCCGTAGCCAATCGCTACCTTAATCCGTTCAGCAACCTCACGGCGTTTTACGGATTTGAGGGTCTCCAGCTCATCTTCCAGACGTTTTAGCCCGTCCGGCGTAAGGATGACTTCTTTATCGCTCATCTCAACCGATTCTCCTGTCGTATACAATTATTGAAAACACCATACTATATGCTAATCTAGAAGGATAAGAACCCTCCCTGCTGCATTGCTCTTACTGTAACGGCGATTTTATACTGTGAAATTATATTGGAACCGCTACAAAATGTCAATGACACCACATATAAAGTCAGATGTGTTCAAATATCAGCAGAAAAAAGGCGATTATACAGCAGAAGAAGACATTTCAATGCCCTTGCTCTCTTCTTCATGCTTTAATTGAACGACAAAATCATTCAATATCCTCACCATTCCATCGCGTTTTGTTTCTGTCATAAGGACATCCTTCACTCTAGCGGCAGCCTTCAAGCCTTTTAAATACCAAGCCATATGCTTACGCATCTCACGGACAGCTACAGCTTCTCCCTTAAGAGCTACCAGACGATCCATATGAAGAATAGCAACCTTAATCTTCTCATCCAAACCAGGTTCAGGCATAAGCTCGCCGGTGCTCAAATATTGAATCGTACGATACAACATCCAAGGATTACCTAGTGCTCCACGCCCGATCATTACGCCATCGCAGCCAGTCTGATCCAACATAGCCCGAGCATCTTCAGGTGTATTAACATCCCCGTTGCCAATAACGGGAATGGAAACTGCTTCTTTTGCCATCTTGATGTAGTTCCAGTCCGCATGGCCTGTGTAAAGCTGCTCGCGGGTACGACCGTGTACGCTGACAGCCTTACCCCCGGCACGTTCAACCGCACGCGCATTATCTTCGACAAAAATATGCTCGCTATCCCAGCCAATCCGCATTTTCACGGTTACCGGTTTATCGACAACATCGACAACCGCAGAGACCATTTCATAGATTTTGTCGGGATTCAAAAGCCAGCGGGCTCCCGCATCACATTTAGTCACTTTTGGTACTGGGCATCCCATATTGATATCGATAATATCAGCATTGGTTTCTTTATCAACGACTTTAGCTGCTTGCACCAGTGATGCTCTATCCCCGCCAAAAATCTGCAAACTAAGCGGTTTCTCCCGTTCATCTACAAACAACATTTCGCGAGTACGTGTATTTCCGTGAATAATGGCCTTATCGCTTACCATTTCCGCACAGACCAGACCTGTACCAAATTCCTTAGCGATCAGACGAAAAGCCGGATTGCACACGCCAGCCATAGGTGCCAGAACAACCTGATTTTTCATCTCGATATCGCCAATCTTCAGCATTCGTATCACTTCCTGCCTTTTAATTCTTGGAAATTATGAGTTGGGATCCATAAGCTCTTCTGTTGTAACCCCGAGAACATTCGCAATTTTATCTAAAATTTGATCTTCTAATCGTCTGTTACCCCTCTCGACTGCACCAAGCACAGCCAAGGAAATTCCGGCAAGATCCGCAAGATCCTGTTGAGTATACCCTTTTAGCTTACGGAATGCCCTGACCCTCCGTCCCAAACGCTTGTTGTCCACAACCGAATTCCTTCCTTCCCGTCTATGTCTTGAAGCGCTGCTGTAATCAGCTTGCGAAGTCCGGAAGATTGTTCATTCTGTGGAACGATGTCACTGAGCGGAAACAATACAAAAGCACGCTCTAACATGCGTGGATGCGGTAACGTTAAATGTGGTGTATCGAGCATCTGACCCTCAACCCACAACAAATCCAAATCTACCGTTCTCGGTCCATAGCGGATATCCCGGATACGACCCAACTGCGTTTCAATCCCCAACATCACTTCCAGCAAGGACTCGGGCGCAAGTGTCGTTCGCAAAGCTGCTGCCATATTGAGAAACTGCGGCTGATCTAAATAACCAACTGGCTCTGTCTCGTAAACTTTGGAGCAGCGGACCACCGATATTTCATCATGAGCGTCCAGTCTGTTCAAAGCCTCTGACAGTGTGCCCTCGCGGTCACCCAAATTAGCCCCTAAAGCAATATAAGCCTCTGATTCTTCAGAGGTGGAATGTATATTCATGGACCTTGTTCTCACTTTCTAGTTCTGCGCAGCTCTACAGTCACTCCCTGAAAATGAATGTCGAAAGGCGGATGAGGTTTAGTTACCTTAACCGTTACTGCATTGATAACAGTATAAGTGTCCAGTACGGAGGATGCAATATATTCTGCCAAAGCTTCAATCAACTTAAAAGACTTTATTTCGACAATATTTTTGACTAATTCATGAACTTCAGCATAATTCACAGTTTGATTCAAATCATCATTCAAGCCCGCACCCTGCAAATCAAGCTCAAGCTCTAAATCAATGTAAAAACGTTGTCCCAGCTTACGCTCTTCCTCAAATACACCGTGGTATCCGTAATATTCCATGCGATGCATTGTCATTTTATCCATGATTAATCCGCCCTTTTTCGTAAAATATAGCTATTCACGCACCACTGGAGGTGCAGCATACAACATCGCATCACACATCTTAACCGTTCGTTTAATTAGAGATACATCATGTACACGGACGATCTGGCAACCCTGAGCAATACCAAAAGCTACTGTAGCTGCGGTGCCTTCCACAACATCATCAGACGGCAAATCAAGTACCGTGCGGATGAATTTTTTGCGGGACGTCGCCAGTAACAACGGATAGCCTAACTCAGTCAACCCGTCTAAAAGCATCATTGCCTGCAGGTTTTCATTATAATCTTTAGCAAAGCCGATACCTGGATCCAATATGATATTGGCCGGCTTAACACCTGCGGCTAACGCAAGATCAATACTTTCCTTAAGGTCAGCCGACATATCCGCACTCAGATTCGTATAATTACGGTCCTGCCGGTTATGCATCAAAATAATAGGACAGTCAGCAGCAGCGGCCACTGCCGCCATTTCCGGATCAGCCTTACAACCCCATATATCATTAATGATATGGGCACCCGCAGCCATAGCTTGGCGGGCTACTTCAGCTTTATAGGTATCGATGGATAACGGAAGATGAGGTGCCGCCTTATGAATACTCTCGATCACAGGCAATACACGGGCTAACTCCTCTTCAAGTCCCACCGGTTGATGACCAGGACGAGTAGATTCACCGCCGATATCAATAATATCAGCACCCTCTGCAGCCATACGCAGCGCATGCTCAACGGCTTTGTCCGGATGATCCCAAAGTCCTCCATCTGAAAAAGAATCAGGGGTAACATTAAGGATGCCCATAATCAATGTTCGATTTCCTAACTCCAAGTCTGTATTTCCACAACGGTATGTCCGCTTAAAGAGGACTGGTCTCATTTCGCAATCGCCGTCCTATCTCTATATAATGAAATCAAGCCAGCAGTAATTGTTCCACACTGGCCAGTACCTATAGTAAATCTTGCATCTCCGTGCCACACCCCGGTAACAGGAACAATTTCTTGTACGGAATTGGTAAGAAACACTTCATCAGCAGCTTTCAACTGCTCCCAGTGATATGTTCCTTCTTCAACACTAAGGCCTACACTAAGAGCCAGCTCCAGCACCATTTCCCGGGTAATTCCCGGAAGAATGCCTGTGGTGAGATCTGGGGTATAGAGCCTGTTGTTTTTAATAAAAAAGATGTTGCTGACAATGCCCTCCGCAATAAATTCTTCTGCCGTCAGCATTAGTCCTTCAGCACCATTTGCCGCAGAAGCATACCCTCTAAGCTCACGCTTAGCCAGAATGTTATTCATATAATGCAGCGACTTGAATCGCACCGTTCCCTCAGGAGTATTACGCCGCAAGGACAACAGCTGCAGCTCTTTGCCTTCACTGTAGAGTTTATCTGGTACTTTCGGCAGCGCTTTGATGTACAACAAATGATTGGGCTTTTGATAATCATCAGCAGGTAATCCGAGAATATCCTCACCGGCTGTTACGGTATAGCGTATATAAGCTTCTTTTAATTCATTTTTGTCCATAACGCGCTTAATCCAGTCAAGCAGATGTGCCGCTTCTGCCTCAAATGGAATGCCCAGTTCCTTGCACCCCTCTGCCATACGCTTCAAATGACGCTCCAGCAAAAAGGGAACTCCCTCATAGGTCCGAAAGGTTTCGAACAAGCCAATACCGTACAAAAAGCCGTGATCCAAGGCAGAAACCACGGCTTCTCGGGCGTCAATGACACCATTGTTAAATCCTATATATTTCATGCCGTTTCTCCGGCTCTCCGTTTCAAGAAATTACGCAGCATCGTATGACCATGATCCGTAATAATAGATTCCGGGTGGAACTGTACGCCTTCAATAGGGTATTCTTTATGGCGCAATGCCATAATCTCCCCTTCTTCAGTCTCAGCCGTAATCTCCAAGCAATCTGGGAGACTCTCCCGCTCTACAATCAGTGAATGATATCGGGTAGCTGTAAAAGGAGACTCCAGACCTTCAAAAACTGAGGTCCCGTTATGGTAAATAGGCGATGTCTTCCCATGCATCAAACGCTCAGCACGGATGACATTGCCACCAAATGCTTGTCCAATCGCTTGATGTCCAAGGCATACGCCGAAGATCGGAATGATCCCCTTGAAATGATGCAACAATTCCAGACTAATTCCCGCTTCATTTGGTGTACATGGGCCTGGTGAAATTAGAATATGGTCAGGTGCCAGCTTTTCAATCTCTTCGATGGTAATTTCATCATTGCGGTGCACTTTAACCTCTTCCCCAAGCTCACCTAAATACTGTACGAGGTTATACGTAAAGGAATCATAATTATCGATGACCAAGATCACAGTGCTACTCCCCCTTCGGCTTCGCTGGTAGCTGGCAATTCCTGCTGCAGTTCACTACAGAGTACTGCCTTCACTACCGCTTTGGCTTTATTATGGCATTCACGGTATTCACGGTAGGGATCGGAATCGATCACTATGCCGGCACCTGTCTGAATATATCCGACCCCGTCTTTTACAGCCAGCGTTCTTATAATAATATTTAATTCCATATTGCCGTTATAGTCAATAAAACCCATCGAACCTGTATAGGGTCCACGTCGAACCGGCTCCAGTTCTTCGATAATCTCCATTGTCCTTACCTTGGGAGCCCCTGTGATGGTTCCCCCCGGGAATAAAGCTGCGATAACCGCATAAGCGTCTTTATCCGGCGCAATCTGGCCCTCTACCTGCGAAACGAGATGCATCACATGAGAGTAGCGCTCCACCGTCATCAGCTCCGGCACGCTGACGGAACCGTATGCAGCGACACGTCCGATGTCGTTGCGTTCCAGATCGACAAGCATGATATGCTCGGCGATCTCTTTTTCGCTCCCGCGAAGCTCCGCCTCCATGGCGGCATCCTCCGCGGGAGTGAGTCCCCGGCGCCGGGTGCCGGCGATGGGCCGGGCGCTCACTTTGTCCCCGTGCAGCTTGACGAGCAGCTCCGGTGAAGCGCTGGACAGCGCGAAGCCGGGCGACCGCAAGAGCCCCATGTACGGGGACGGGTTGAGCTTGCGCAGCCACTCGTAAACATCCTCCGGCGAGGACTTCAGCTGCGCCTCCTGGCGCAGCGAGAGATTCACTTGGAATACATCGCCTTGGCGGATGTATTCCTGAACGTCCAGCACTGCTTGCTGAAACTTCTCAGGCGAGAAAGCCGAGGCCATGCCCGGCCACTCTCCTGATGAAACTGTAAGGGCCTCAATCCTGCCCACGGCCTCATCATCCAATCCTGCAGCTGAAGATATCAGCTGCCACTGCTCTACCATTTGTCCAGCCTGTTCTATACTGCCAAGATAAAGATTTTGCAGATCCTCCAGCCCACAGTCTGCTGGAACTGGAACGTGAACAGCACAATACAGCACATGCTCTTCGTGATCATAAATCCATATCTCGTCAAACCTCATAAAAAGATAATCAGGAAAACCAGGATCATCTTGGGCAAGAGACGGCAATCGTTCCAAAGAACGAACCACATCATAACCAAGGAATCCAATACATCCACCAGAGAAAGGAGGAACATCTTCATCCTTTAACTTAGGCGACGTAAAATCCGACATCCATTGCTGCAGTAGGTCCAGCGGTTGTCCATGCAGTGTTGTTGCCTCAGGTATCCTCTCCTCGTCCACTGATGCTGATTCCAAAGATTCAGTAGGGAAGCTAAATACTTCCGCGTTATCCTCCTTGCCTTTCAATATCGAAACAGGATTTAAGCCCAAGTACGTATAACGGCCACCCTTACCACTCTCTAAAACTACAGAATACTGGGAAGCTAACTCCCAGGCTTTCTCCCAGGACGCGGGTAATTCGTTGGTGCACCGGGGGGATTTTATAATCAAGGGAAACATGCTCCAGTCTTCAGCAGCCCATTGTTCCCACTCGTTCCAGGTTGTTATGATTTCCAAAGCCATCCTCCTAAAAGTTTTATGAAGCCATTACTTCGTAGACATCACTTCGCAATAAAACTCGCTTCGTAAGCATTTGCTTAGTTTTGTCCAATCGTCAGTAGTATATTGCCTGTCAGTATACTGTACTTAAGGCATTATTGAAAAGCCCTCAGCGATAGGAAATTATTATGATTTTTTCGTTTTCTGCAAAAACCAGAGCTTTTTTCAACAATAATAAAATTACCACGTCTAGCCTGCCATATATGCAAAGTACCAAATGCCTTTTAAATCAACGAAAAGAGTCTCCATCACCACCAAAAAAGTGGTATGAAGACTCTTATAGATTTACGTTATTGCAAACAATTACGCTTCGAAATTGTAAAGTGGTGTGCTCAGGTAACGTTCGCCGTTACTTGGGATAATGACTACTACTTTTTTGCCAGGGCCTAAATCTTTAGCTACTTTAAGAGCGGCAAATACAGCAGCACCTGAAGAAATACCAGACAAGACGCCTTCTTCTTTAGCTACACGACGTGCAGTTTCGAAAGCTTCATCATTCTCAACGTGGATGATTTCATCATAGATATCTTGGTTCAGAATCTCAGGGATGAAGTTAGCTCCGATACCCTGGATTTTGTGAGGACCTGGTTTGCCTCCAGCCAAGATTGGGGAAGCAGCAGGTTCTACAGCATAGATCTTAATATCAGGATATTGGCTTTTCAGCACTTCACCCGCACCAGTGATCGTTCCGCCTGTTCCGATACCTGCAATAAAAGCATCCAAAGGACCGCCGATGGATTCAATAGCGTCAATAATTTCAGGTCCAGTAGTCTCACGGTGAATCTTCACGTTCGCTTTATTCTTGAATTGCTCGGATGGGAAATAGCTTGGGTTTTCTTTCAGAATTTCGTCTGCTTTCTTAACCGCACCATTCATACCTTCCGATCCTGGGGTCAGCACCAATTCCGCTCCATATGCGCGAAGGAGATTACGGCGCTCCAAGCTCATTGTTTCCGGCATTACGATAACTGCTTTATAACCTTTAGCAGCAGCTACAAGTGCCAGGCCGATACCAGTGTTACCACTAGTAGCTTCTACAATCGTACCTCCCGGTTTCAGTAGACCTTCACGCTCAGCTTCTTCCACGATGCTGATTGCAATCCGGTCTTTTACGCTTGATCCCGGGTTCTGATATTCCAATTTCAAATAAATATCTGCGGAGCCTTCCTGTGCCAGACGATTCAAACGAACGAGCGGAGTACCTCCGATCAATTCTGTTACGTTGTTAACGACTTTAGCCATGAGCAAAAACCTCCTTAGAATGATAAATGCGATATAAGAACGTAAATTATGACTTTATGCTTCTGTGTATGGAGTTTAAATTGTTGACCACCGTCAGTTATTTCCGACTAAAACGGTAGGGTTTACGTTAATATCATATTATCAATCTTGCAGGCTGTTGTCAATATTTATTGATACCTCATATTTATTGCGTAAATCGCTTTCCACCTGCTGCAAGGGAGGGGCTTGCTCCAAAGCCAGCTCTTGACGTACAAGCGCCCGAATTTCTTTCTGATCCGGCATTTCTGGAGAGTGAATACTCTCCAAGCGGATAATGGCGAAGTCTTCCCCTGTCTCGATCGGACCGGCTATATCACCCACATCCAATCCAGCGGCAGTCTTTAACATTCCCTCTGGCCAAAAAGGGTCGTCTTCCTCTACTTTACCTAAGCTGCCTCCGTGCTGCCGACTCTCATCATCAATAGACACTTCCCTAGCCAAATCAGCGAAATCCTCACTCTGTTCCAAGCGATCCATTACCTGCTGGCCTTCCTCATAGGATGAGACCTTGATCATAGAAAGCTGCATTTCCTTTTTTGGAATGAAGCGCTCGGCATTTTGCTCTAAATAAGCATCTATATCGGCATCACTGATTGTAATGCCCACCGTGGCTATCGCTTGTAAGGACAGACGATAAGCTGTCTCTGCGAACACTTCCTGACGAGATAATCCGAGCTGAGATTGCATTTGAGCATAATATTGCGCTTCTGATTCGTACCCAACTATAGTGCGTGCCAGTTCCTGCTTAACCTCATCGTCTGTCACGGTAATTCCTAATGCCTTAGCTTCCATGTTCACGACAATATGGTTAAGCATACTGATTAACACTTCTTCTCCATGCTTTTTTTTGAGCTCATCCATCCACTGCTGATCCGTTATCGGTTGTCCGCCTGCAGTCGCTACATCCGGTGATTCATTGTCTGTTGTATCTCCTTTAAGAAGGGCCATGGCGCGCAAACTCCAGAATAATAGACCCCCGAGCATTAAAGTTGCTACAGCTAGAATAATAACCGTATTGCGAAGTGCACGTTCCTGTCTCGTCATCATCCCAATACCCTACGAATTCGCTTGTTCTAAAATGACCTGTAAATCGTCCTTATTGAAAACATAAGCCTCATTGCAAAAATGGCATACGACTTCAGCCTGTTCATCTTCTGCAATTAATCTCTCCAGTTCATCCCGTCCTAAGCTAACCAATGTCTGCTCTACCCGCTCACGCGAACACTGACAAGCAAAGTTAATATCCAGTTCATCCATAACCACTGCATCCGGCAACAGGTAGCGCAGCATTTCTTCTGGCTCCAGCCCCTGATCGAGAAGCGCTGTTACAGAAGGCATCGCCCCTACAGCTTTTTCAATCTCTGTGATCTCCGCATCAGTCAGACCAGGAAGAAGCTGAACAATAAATCCTCCAGCCACAATTACTGACTCATCGGTATCTACCAGTACACCTAGGCCGACCGCAGCTGGAGTTTGCTCAGAAACCGCAAAATAATAGGTAAAATCATCGCCAAGCTCCCCGGAGATAATAGGAATACTACCTCTGTACGGCTCTTTCATACCTAAATCTTTTATAACATCAATGAACCCTTCAGTTCCCACCGCTCCAGCTACATCCAGCTTCCCCATGCTATTGCTCGGTAAATGAATATGAGGATTATGCACATAACCACGCACTTCTCCCAATGCATTGGATTCTGCAACGATTTGTCCGATCGGTCCATTCCCTTTAACCATAATACTCAGCTTCTCACTACCCTTGAGCATAGCGCCCATCATGGCTGCAGCGGTAACTGTACGTCCCATTGCGGCTGTAGCCGTTGGATACGTATCGTGTCTGCGTCTTAGTTCTTCAACCAATTCAGTTGTGCGGACAGCAAACGCTCTCACTTTACCATTAAGAGCCGTGCCGCGGATTAGTCGATCCTTCTTTTTTTCCATTGGGTGCATAGCCCTCCTATCTCTTCGCCTTTTAGGCTTCTTTATCTTTATTGGTTACGATCGTAAATAATTCTTAATCCTTCTAGCGTTAACATAGGATTTACTTCATCGATACAGTCCGTTTCACCCGCAATTAGCGAGGCAAGGCCTCCGGTCGAAATAACCTTCAGTTCGGGAGCGTTCATCTCGACTTTAATTCGTTTAACAATGCCCTCAACCTGACCCGCATAGCCAAAAATAATCCCGGCCTGCATCGCGTGCACCGTATTACGCCCGATGACCTTTTTAGGCTTCTCCAATTCAATTCGCGGCAGCTTAGATGCCCGCTGGTATAATGCCTCCGTTGAAATGCCTAGACCGGGGACAATCGCGCCACCAAGATAATTAGCACCTGCATCAATGCAATCAAAAGTCGTAGCCGTACCAAAATCAACAACGACAAGTGGACATTTGTATTGTTCAATCGCAGCAACTGCATTAACAATCCGGTCTGCGCCTATTTCACGCGGATTCTCATAACGTAAGTTAAGCCCCGTCTTAATCCCTGGTCCAACAATCAATGGGTCTTTCCCTATATATTTAATACACATATCCTCAATAGTCTTAACTAGTGGCGGAACAACCGAAGATATAATTACACCTTCAACGTCTTTGACAGATATACCTGACATGTGAAAAAGATTGTGTATCATTACTCCATATTCATCCACGGTCGATTGACGCGCAGTGCTTAGCCGAAAATGATGCAGCAATTCGCGTTTTCTATATACACCGAGAACAATATTGGTATTACCGATATCGACAGCAAGCATCATGACAAAGGCCCTTCCTTCTTGGCATTAAGGTCTAGACTGATATCCAGACTGGAGAAGGAGTACGTAAGGCGCCCGACAGAAATCACATCCACACCCGTTTCAGCAATCCCGCGTAAGGTTTCTAACGATACATTGCCAGAAGCCTCTGTCTTAACATGCGGAGCTTTCGATTTAATCCTAGCCACAGCTTGCTTCATCATATCGTTAGACATGTTATCGAGCATTATAATATCAGCACCTGCTGCCAGCGCCTCTTCGACTTGCTCTAAATTCTCGGTCTCCACTTCGATGCTCATCGTATGCGGGATGTTCTTCCGGGCACGACCTACAGCCTGCCGAATACCACCCGCGCCTTTGATATGATTATCCTTGATCATAACTGCATCATATAAGCCAAAACGGTGATTATAGCCTCCACCAATACGAACAGCATATTTCTCTAGCATCCGGTGACCTGGTGTAGTCTTACGTGTGTCCACTAGACGAGTCGGTAATCCCTCCAGCACCTGCACGAAAGAAGCTGTACGTGATGCCACACCCGAAAGACGCTGCATCAAGTTAAGCGCAAGCCGCTCACCTGTTAGAATCGCATGTGTGCTGCCCTCAACCTCAATAATTACTGTCCCTTTGGTTACAGCTTGACCTTCCTCGACAAGGGCTGTAAAACTAAGTGCCGGATCCACAATTTCAAAGACCAGCTCTGCAATTGGAATGCCACAAATTATACCGTCTTCCTTGGCATGAATAATCCCTTTGGACTCATGGCCCACTTGAATCGTCATCTGCGTGGTTACATCTCCGGAACCAACATCTTCCCGCAACCAAGCCTTGATGGATTGTACTAGCTCTTCATTGTAACCATTAAACATCATCGCTTAATTCCTCCACTATTCCCAGTTCGCGAATTTGAAGCAGGTGCTTACGCCACTGATCATCATCCCGCTGCGGATAATCCTCACGGTAATGCGCCCCACGGCTCTCTTCCCGTGCCAGAGCAGACTCTGTCACAAGCAAACAGCAGGTCAGCATATTAGCAAATTCATATTCCTCACGTTTGGACAATGCTGATCCAAAGATTGGCAGCTGTCGTTTTAATTCATCTAGTCCTTTAAGTAACATCTCTTCGTTACGACGTAGTCCGGCATATCGAACCATTACCTTCTGTAGCTTCAAACGACGTTCCACAATAGCTTGAGTTGGCGAATCTACACGTCCCTCGTTACTGTTAACCGATAAAACATCACGGTCCAGCGGGGAAAGCTCATGAATCCGATCAATAATACGCTGTCCGAATACAATGGCTTCAGATAATGAATTACTAGCTAAACGGTTAGCGCCATGCAGGCCTGTGGAGGAAACCTCTCCGCAAGCAAACAGACGTGGGATGGTGCTCTCTCCATTCAGATCGGTCTTAATCCCCCCCATCATATAATGCGCAGCGGGAGCCACTGGAATCCAATCACTTGTAATATCCAGTCCATAGCCCATACATGTCTCATATATTGTGGGAAACCGATGCTTCACCATCTCTGGAGATTCATGTGTAATATCCAAATAAACGAACGTTGATTTAGTATGTTCCATTTCACTTACAATAGCTCGTGCTACAATATCCCGCGGAGCTAGCTCAAGCAGGTCATGATAACGTTCCATGAACCGTTCTCCATTAATATTGCGCAAGACTGCTCCTTCCCCACGCACAGCTTCGGAGATTAAAAATCTAGGAGCTCCCGGGTAACTAAGTGCTGTAGGATGAAATTGAATAAATTCCATATCTCGTATATGAGCCCCAGCGCGATAGGCGATCGCTACACCATCTCCTGTAGCTACTTCTGGGTTGGTAGTGTATCGATATAATTGTCCTGCTCCACCAGAGCACAAAATGGTCGCATCCCCTTGCAGGAACAACCTTCCACCACCGGGCCGTTGCAATAATGCGCCTACACATTCTCCACCTTCAGTGATGAGATCGATAACATAATGATCATCCCAGACCTCAATATTCTCATGTTCGGCTACCTGTTCCGCCAATGCACGAACAATCTCATAACCTGTAGCATCCCCATTAGCATGCAAAATACGGCGGTGGCTGTGTGCACCTTCCTGAGTCAAAGCCAGTACCCCATCTTCCTTATCAAACAGAGTTCCTAAACGAATTAACTCATGAACGCCTTCCGGCCCTTCATTAACAAGTGCATCGACAGCTGTTGAGGAGCAAAGACCTGCTCCGGCCATTAAGGTATCCTGCCGGTGGTAAGCAGGGGAATCATCCTCAGCTATAACAGCTGCGATCCCCCCCTGTGCATAGCGAGTATTACTTTCCATTACTGATTTCTTTGTGATCATTATGACACGCCGATCTTCACTGGCTTTAATAGCTGTGAATAACCCGGCAATCCCTGAACCAATAACAATACAATCTGTCTTTACCGTAGGAATATCCCGAAGATCAAAATCAACCAAATATTGTGGAATCATGACCGCTTTTCACCTGTTTCAACGAAAGAGTAGCGCATGCTACCGGACTTGTAGCATGCGCTCTAGGGATGTTCTGGCTTTGTCGGCGACAGCAGGCGGTACATAGATTTGTGGCTTCATCGTCTCCAGGCATTTCACCAGTTTTTTTAGATTATTAACTTTCATATTAGGACAAACAAGAAATTTGGTAGCAAAATGGAATTCTTTATCTGGACTATCCTTACGAAGCTGATATCCGGTACCATCTTCCGTTCCAACGATAAATTGCTTACGATCCGATTTCCGGCAATACTCCAGAATTGATGTAGTGCTGCCTACATAGTCACCCATGGCGACTACTTCAGGACGACACTCTGGATGAACTACAAATTCCGCATCTGGATATTTTGCTCTCATTTCTACTACATCTTTGACGGTCAACATGTCGTGAGTGTTGCAATAGCCTTCCCAAATAATCAGCTTCTTGCCCGTCTGATCTTGTACATATTGACCAAGATTCTTATCTGGGACCCAAATAATCTCTTCGGCGTCAAGGGATTCGATTACTTTTACAGCATTAGCAGAGGTACAACAAATATCGGTTTCTGCTTTAATCTCGGCGGACGAGTTGATATAAGTGACTACTTTAGCATTTGGATGTTGAGCTTTTAGCTTACGCAAACCGTCTACATTGACCATATCTGCCATTGGACAGCCTGCACGTTCATCAGGAATAAGGACGGTTTTGTTCGGGGCTAGAATTTTTGCACTTTCCCCCATGAAATGAACACCGCAGAATACAATAACTTCTGCATCTGTCTCTGCAGCCTTCTGAGCGAGTAAAAAAGAGTCGCCCCGGAAATCGGCAACCTCCTGAATTTCATCACGTTGATAATAATGAGCTAAAATGATTGCGTTTCGTTCCTTTTTAAGCTGTTCAAGACGTATACGAAGTTCTCGATTCTGTTCCTGCTTGCGCTCAAGCGCCAGAGCTTCCACCGATTGTTCTCCCCCTTAAATCCTCGCGGCTTTTCGCCGACATGATGTTATCAAATGGCATGCGCCATCATGGTGAAAAAATGAACATGCTGATATAAATAGTAAGTAATATTAATCACTAATGTACACAACGTTCCAGCCTCTGTCAATGTAACTGGACAGGCTTTAAGGCATAGAATCCCTTAAAAATTAAAATAAAAAATCCGGAGAACAGTTACGTTCTCCGGATAAATTTACATCATATGAATGGTGGACCCAATTAGGTAAGGCTAGTGCCCCCACCTTTGTTGTCATCACCGGAACCGTCATTACCCTCAGAATCAGGGTTATTCGGGATATCCTTCGACAGGTCAGGAAGTGTGGACTGTTCATCCTCAGGCTTGCCTTGAATGCGAACTCGCACATCACCGATATTGTCGATGACAGGCTCGCCAACTTCATGGGCAACACCTTCGCCACCCTCTGGTTTACCATCCTCGGAAAGGAATCCTTGTTCAATCAGTTGTGTGATCTGATCAAGCTCAAGTGTTTCTTTCTCAAGTAATGTATTGGCAATCAAGTGCATTTCTTTGGAGTGTTTGATCAACAGATCTTTACAACGTTCGTAACTCGAAGTAATAAAGTTCTGCATTTCCTGATCAATCTCATAAGCAATGGAGTCACTGTAATTCTGTTCATGCCCAATATCACGACCCAAGAATACTTGACCTTGAGAAGATCCGAACTGCATAGGTCCAAGCTTATCGCTCATACCGTACTCCATAATCATGGCACGCACGATGCGCGTAGCCTGTTGGAAGTCACTGTATGCACCCGTACCGATCTCACCAATAAACAATTCTTCAGCAACACGTCCACCAAGTAATCCAGTAACCTTATCCAAAAGCTCCTGTTTGGTAACGATCATCCGATCTTCCTTCGGAAGCATAATAACATATCCGCCTGCACGTCCGCGTGGGATAATAGTAACTTTATGCACCATATCGGCGTGCTCAAGGAAGTAACCTGCAATAGTATGGCCTGCTTCATGATAAGCTACAATACGTTTCTCGCGGTCACTGATCACACGGCTGCGTTTCTCAGTACCTACGATAACACGGTCAATAGCTTCATCCACTTCAATCATGGAAATATCTTTACGGTTACGACGTGCAGCTAGCAAAGCTGCCTCATTCAGCAGATTCTCCAGATCAGCACCTGTGAATCCGGTTGTGCGTTTAGCAACAACATCCAGTCTTACATCTTTCGTAAGCGGTTTGTTACGAGCGTGAACCTTAAGTACAGCTTCACGGCCTTTCACATCAGGACGGTCAACCGTAATTTGACGGTCAAAACGTCCTGGACGAAGCAATGCCGGATCAAGTATATCAGCGCGGTTAGTCGCCGCTACAATAATAATGCCTTCGTTACCACCGAATCCATCCATCTCAACCAGCAATTGGTTAAGCGTCTGTTCACGCTCGTCATGTCCGCCACCAAGACCGGCGCCACGCTGACGACCCACAGCATCAATTTCATCAATGAAGATAATACATGGAGCATTCTTCTTAGCATTCTCGAACAAATCACGTACCCGAGAAGCACCGACACCCACGAACATTTCCACAAAGTCAGAACCGGAAATACTAAAGAAAGGAACGCCAGCTTCACCTGCTACCGCACGGGCAAGCAATGTTTTACCTGTTCCCGGAGGACCTACAAGCAATACGCCCTTAGGAATACGTGCGCCGACAGCTGCAAATTTGCGTGGATCTTTTAGGAACTCAACGACTTCGACAAGCTCTTGCTTCTCTTCGTCCGCCCCTGCTACATCCTCAAAGCTGATTTTCTTCTTCTCTTCATTATATAACCGAGCCTTGCTCTTGCCGAAATTCATGACTTTACCGCCGCCACCTTGCGCCTGGTTAAACAGGAAGAAGAACAAGATGAACATAATTACCAGTGGGATAATTGAAGAAAGGAATGTCAGCCAAATGCTGGTACCTTCCATTTTCTTCTGAGTTAATTCAATCCCATTAACATCACTGGCTTGAATCAGTTCATTGATAGCGGCATCTGTAGGAGGAATATATGTGGAGAAGCTTTTCGATTTAGTATCGGCAGGCAGCTCTCTATACTCACCTGTGACCAGAAAGGCATTACCCTCAAACTGAACCGTCAAATCCTTCACATTGTTGTTCTTGATCTCCTGCCGTAACTCGTCGTATCTAGGGAAATCGGCGGCTTCATTTCCATTGCTCACAAACTGGACAATACCCACCACGACTAAAAATAAAATCAAATAAAAACCAGAATTCCGGATGAACCGATTCATCCCCTACCTCCTCTCACAACACTCAAGTTATTGTACCATAGCCTCTTGGGACACCTCAAATAAAGGAAGTTGTGGGTATCCGATCCGTATGATCGAGGCAGTCCTTAGTTCAATTGGAATAAATCTCAGGTTTCAGTACTCCAACATATGGGAGGTTCCGATACCGCTCGGCATAATCCAATCCGTAGCCTACTACAAATTCGTCAGGTAACACGAAGCCTGTGTAGCTGGCTTCAAGATTAACAGTGCGGCCTGATGGTTTATCAAACAAGGTAACCACAGAGATAGTAGCAGCATTCCGGTTGCGGAGCAACTCAATTAAATAGCTGAGTGTAAGACCACTGTCAATAATATCTTCAACGATCAAGATATCGCGGCCTTCTACCGATACATCCAAATCCTTAATAATTTTGACTACTCCAGAGGACTTGGTGGATGCTCCATAGCTGGACACTGCCATGAAATCCATCTCAACAGGTACTGTAATGGCTTTAACCAAATCTGCCATAAATATAAACGCACCTTTTAGTACACAAATTACTAAAGGGGTACGACCTGCGTATTCTTCGCTCAGTGTTCGACCGAGCTCCTTAATTTTCTGCTGAAGTTCCTCTTCGGTGATCAATACTTCTTGAATATCGTTTTGCAACTTGCGAAACCTCCTAAGTTATACTATGAAAGACTTACTTCGACCATTACGTGACTTCGTGGTCATCCAGCTCTGCCAGAGACAATAGAAGTACGGAGGTCGTGTGCCGCCCTACTGCGGCATGCATCGAGCGTCTTACGCCCGGAATCCAGACGATATTGCCCAAACCATCACAAACGAGGGGAATCAATGACCGTTCGGAAGCAGGTATTTTATCATCAATATAAATATCTTTTACCTTTTTGCTTCCGTTTAATCCCATGATCCTTATGGTATCTCCAGGCAATCGGGATCGTATCGTCAGTGGAAAGACCAGTTCATCACGGTCAAACCAAGCCGACATCTTCCCATAATCCTCCCCCTGTACAAAAAAGTTTTCTCTCTCCAGTACCGCCATCGACATCACCTTACCTATTTCCTCCAATTTAAGCTCAGAGTCCGGTAAAAACAGACGATATGTATAGCTTGCCTGTGGCGTCGTGGGCTTGGACGAGAACAAGATACTATCATATTGCCGCACACAAGTCAGGCCTCCACCCAAATCCAAGCTCCAGGTGGTGGGATAGCTCTGCAGCGTTCCCCGACGTACAGCTTCAATCTTGGGGAAATCAAGGGCAGATAAATCCGCCGACAGATAATTTAATATTAGTTTAATCAAACGCCGTTGTAAAGCGGAGGGTATGGCAGCAAATGAAGCTCTGTTAAAGGTGTATTTCCCATCCCCTTCCGAAACTAGCTCTTCAAAGCATTTTGCCGCAGACGCTTCCATATACTCATCTTCAGCTCCCGCAATTTCCGCAAGCTGTACGAGGGATTGCCTCACTCTACCATTATACTTTTCCAGAAAAGGAAGAACTTCCAAACGAATGGCGTTCCGCTTATATTTCGTCAGCAGATTGGTGGCATCCTCAGCATAAGTGAAACCTTCATTTTGGCATAACCCTAAAAGTGCTGTTTTGTTAATACGTAGGAATGGGCGAATGAGTTCCACCTTTTTTTCTGTTCTTTTCCACTTGATACCCGACAGTCCAGATAAGCCACTTCCGCGTAATAGACGCATAATTACAGTTTCTGCCTGATCATCAGCATGATGAGCCAGAGCAACAGAACGCGCCCCATATCGGTGCGCCGTATCAATCAGAAATTCGTACCGCTTCTCACGTGCAGTACCCTCAGGACCAAGTCCACTCTCTTTAGCCAAGGAGGGAATATCGAATTCCGCAAACTCAAAGGGCAGTCCCAATTCTTCAGCCATACCACGTACGAGCTCTGCCTCTTCCTTCGACTCCGGCCTAAATCCATGATTCACATGAGCACATATTAAGGTAAGCGGTATAAATTTTAAAGATATTTCATGTAAAACATGCAAAAGAGCCACAGAATCCGGGCCGCCGGAAACTGCGACTACAATGGTGTCATGGGGCGCCCACAGCTCATGCTCGGCTGCTGACTCCAATACAGACTCCACCAGTCCATTCATTTGCTCCATATGCGCCCCCCTCTCTCTCCAACTATATGTATGAGTTCAAAAACGGAATACCCAATAAATCGTAAAGGCGAGCAAAAACAAAGACAATGCGAATGCATTTTTTAACCACCGAGGGGTGTCCATACTATCCGGGCGCTTTCTGCGCGAGTTATAAATATGGTTTCGCCAGACCTCAGTAGCATCCGCAGAGCCTGAGAACCCCCCTTTTAACGCCATACAAATCCAGGAGGATAGTTTCTTATTGGGTAAATTTCTAGCCAGCTTAAATAATTCGTCCACACTTCTCGTCTGCGGCAGCTGTAAGGCTGCCTTTTTGAGCCCTTCTTCATTGAGCAAACGAAGACACAGCACAGCAAATGCGAAAAGATCGTAACCCTCATCGCTGATTCGACTGCCCGCATTCCAGAAACCACGATCATGCCATTCGGTAAACTGCTTCACGCTACGACCAATAGGGCTTGTGCCCCCAAAGTCGATCAGTTCCACTTCACCGTATTTAGATACCATGACGTTCTCGGGCTTCAAATCACCGAACACAAATCCACATTCATGCAGTGTGCGCAGCTTTTCAAGCAGACCAAGACCTACCAGGCCTAACCAATCGGGACCGTTTTTCGATAAAAAATGATGCAGCGGTTTGCCTTCAACATACCTCATCACATAGAAGGGGATATTATCCCCATTCGCAAAATCATCCGCTTCCAAAAAATAAGAAGACAATGGATTCTCACGACGAGCCCGATGTTCATTCCGCTTTCGTCGCGATTGCAGCGAGGTCAGTACATTGATCTCCGATTGAAGTTCAAGTGTATCGTATCCGATTTTTAGCGCGTACCTTTCCCGTCTGCCTTCTCTTTGCACAAGATATACGGTTCCGTTCGCGCCCCTTCCCAGCATCCGCTCAACGACATAACGGTTACCCCGCCATTTGCCGTTAATTAAGGTACCAGTAGGATAGGACGGATTAGACGACATACCCACCAATCATCCCTTCTCTTTCGTCGTGGTCATCGCTTAGTCGGCGTCCACGATGTTCATCCAGTGTATCATAACGATAATGTTCAAGCACCTTGAAAATAGCTGGGCCAGTCGGTGTTGCGCCTCTCATGTGTAATTTAGAGAATAGCGTACGAATACCTGACATGTCATGCGTCCAATCTAGATCAAGCTTGGCATCTTCACTGCTGTTATTTCCGGGAAAATGAAACACAGCAATCTCACTCTTGCCTTCCCGCGCTTCTAAACTGAGCGCCAAATCGCGAATTGCATCTTCGACAGCACCCAGTTTAGGCTTCATACTGGCACTGGCATCGATAAGAAGTGCAATGCGCAGCGGCGTTGTTTCTGTGAGTTCATCTACAACTGTAACAACCTGTGAACGTTGAACAGGAGGCAGCTGATCCAGTGAGCCATCGCCTAGTATCTTTTTTACCTCTTTATTAACCGCCTGCTGGATCGTCTGAACCACGGTCTTGCGTGTCATCATCTGAATCGTCTGCGCCAGTTGTGGTGTTCCGACTATTCGGCTAAGGCCTCCCCCGGCCTTGGCAATGTCGGCAATCTCCCGGCTGCCGATTTCACCGATCGTACCATAATCAACTACACCGACCACATTTACGGTGATTCCCTCCTGCAGGGCATGCGCCGCTGCCAACACCGGACTTTCTCCTACATTCGAACAACCGTCAGTAATGAGCATAATTTGCTTCATAACCCTCAACTCCCCCTTTGTTTGAACCTCTGTTTCTAGCATATCCAGAAATGAGAGATTTCAAACGGTCGATATTAAGTGGGGGAATTTCGATCAAATAGGGGGGTAGTGAATAGTGGAACTGCGAGAAATGTTTGGGCTTTCGATCGCTGTTGTCCTCAGATTCCTTGATTAGAACCGCCTCACGCGGTTGGAATCCGAGGACAAAGGCGAACGCTCCGCTTCTACAGCTCCAAACTTTCTCTCCGTTCCATACCTTCACTAGTAAACAGTTTAGATCTACAGATTCCGCCCCAAGTCAGCCGACATTGAAACGAGAATAGTAGAGGCCGACGAGTTACACATCACGTACTCGCCTCGAATACCTCCATCAGCACGACGCCTTACGCGTGCTACAAACTCACAAGCAACACGACGCTTCGCGCGTGCCCCCAAGCAGCACGATATCTTGCACGTGCTTTAAACTATACAAGCAACACGGTGCTTCGCGCGTGCCCCCAAGCGGCACGATATCTTGCGCGTGCCTTAAACTATACAAGCAATACGACGCTTCGCGCGTACCCAACATTAAAGCCTACTAAAATCTAAACCTAAAATAACTAACTTACCGTACGCGGGCGCTCCATACGGCCGATGCCCGGCATATGCAGGCTGGACCATTCCGGATGGAAATGATCAAGACGGCTGACGACAATAGTCATGTCATCAAGGATCTCATTGCCCTGATAACGGATCACTTTCTCCAACAGGCTGTCCGCTAAATCCTGAGGATCATCACCCTCAAGCTCTTGGATCATCCGCTTCATCCATATCTCCTTATTAACGGCATATCCAGGCGCATCATAAATACCATCAGTCATCATAATTAAAATATCGCCGGGGCGAAGCTGCATACTGATTAAATCCACATCAATATCTTTAATGATTCCTATCGGCAGATTGCTAGAGGTTATTGGAATGACCTCACTCCCCCTCCGGATGAAGCTTGGTGCTGAAGCAATCTTCATAAACGTTGTCTGCGCAGAATATTGATCGATTAAAGCCATGTCCACAGTAGCATAGAATTCATCAGGGGAGCGTAATAAAAGAATTGAGTTGACCGACTTTACAGCCAGCTTTTCATCCATACCGGATTGCAGCAGCTTTTCTAACATGCCGAGTGCGGCACTGCTCTCCATCCTTGCCCGTTCACCATTCCCCATTCCATCACTAATGGATACTGCAAAAGTGCCATTTCCAAGCTCTACGGTACTGAAGCTATCGCCAGACAGCATATCCCCACCTTTAGAAACAACTGCCACTCCCGTGTTTACCTCAAAGGCTTTGGCTGAACCAAAGGTAACCATCGAGAGTCCTTCCCGGGGATGAACCGCCGTCTCACTCATGACAGCAATATTCTCATCCAGAATGTCGGAGAGGAGTGGGGCAATCATTTTACGGCATTCATCAAAACCGCGATTATAAGCGTGCACTACTTCTATTTCTACGCGTCCTGGGTCCAGACTTAAAATTTCAATGCCATGAATAGACAGTCCCAATTTCTCAAGAGCCTCGCGGATTTGCGCTTCCTGCCGATACATGGCCTGTCCCTCACGCTTAATTTCCTTGGCCAAGTCTTCCATAACCTGTGACACGCCTGACAGCTGCTCGGCAACAAATTGGCGACTATCGTATATTTGTCTTTTCCACCGCATATCATGTTGGTAGAGAT
The DNA here is from genome assembly GCF_037992965.1 of Paenibacillus sp. FSL E2-0190. Taxonomy (NCBI): domain Bacteria; kingdom Bacillati; phylum Bacillota; class Bacilli; order Caryophanales; family Paenibacillaceae; genus Paenibacillus; species Paenibacillus sp. FSL E2-0190. Next base: position 67,085 of record NZ_CP150306.1, on the reverse strand, counting down.
CATATTGTCCCTTCATGACCTCAAGCACTTCTCCGGTTTTGCCACAAATACGGCTCCATTCCGGTGGCAGCTGAGCAGCCGTAATATCAGGGCATTCCTCAACAGTTGTCATCATATCTGTCATGTATCTATATGTCTGATAGAATTTTGCATCCCAGCAGTGGGTACGGCGAATGCATCCAGCGCAGGCGCCTTCTGTGACCGTATTCATAAAATCTTCCATTTCACGATCCGATTTGCCCACTTCTCCGGCACGTGGAATCTGACCAAAGCTACTGGAGAGCTGTTGGAATACCTGTGAGAATTGAGTGACCCGTTCTGCAGTCAGATCCCTGACCCTGCGGGCATATTCATGTTGAGATCGGCTATGATCTGACGTGCCCGGTACATATTTTGCAATCGCCGATATCATCGCCTTAGGCGTTATTAGAAACAGCACTATTGCTGCGCAGGTCTCCCATGTTGAGGCCATCATATCACCCGGACCCGTAAAATAGACGGAAAGGATCGTTGATCCTAGCAGCATGCCAATAGATACCGCACCCTTTCGCCCACCCTGCATCATTCCCGCTAGCATTCCGGAAAAAGCAAGCAGACTCATCTGATAGATAGCACTGATATCGGCCAGGCTGAGGATCAACCCCGTCACCACCCCAACAGCTGCACCGAGGGGAGCGCCCCCCGCCATGGCAAAGAGCAGAATTAAATAACGAGACAATATATGCTCTAATGACCAACCATTAAGGGTCCAGCCCACAAGGCCTGTCATTACGGAGGCTAACAGAATAATAAGGCATAAAACCTCCTCGTTCCTCAGCGATCTGCTCTTTTGTTTGTAAGTTAGTAGAGGAAGTGCCTGAATGAACACAAGCGTAAGAACAAACCCAAGTAAAGCATCCAGAGTTGTCATCATAAAGGGGTACCAGGAAAGAGACGGTCCGAGAACAATCTTGAACAGGCCAACCATAAACGAGGATACGAATACCATAAGGGGTGCATAAGACAAATCTATTCGTTCGAAACTTTCAAGCCCTCTATAAACAAGAAAAAATATAATTAGTTCAGCCGTAGTAACCAAAGCACCCGGAAACGGAGTGAAGAGACTTCCAGCTATAATAGCACCTGCTACAGGTAACATAGAGTCTCGACGCATAAACACAATGACGGCAAAATATGCGACAGCAAAAGGGGACAGCTCGTCCAGAATCATAGCTCTTCCTAGCAGAAACCCCATAAAGCTTAACAGAAGCATCCACTTCTTCGCTGTTATAAGCTGAATATAACGCTGCTTCTGACCCCAAGCTATAATACGCGTGCCTAAGGCTTGTCTCTGCTTCTTATCTTCGCTTCCCACTCTTGTCCACTCTGGCAAATTCACCACATTGCTTTTACTCATTTCCCTACACCACCCGTTTAAGAATTTATGGTTCTCATTATATAGCGGGTCATTTGAGAAAGTTTGTCAGAAATGGAGGGACAGTCATAAGAAATTTCCGACAAAAAAGCCTTTGTTCATTATTCCTAAAAAAATAGATCGATCCCTTGCGGCGCAGTAGGTTGCTTCTCCTTAAGCTTGTTTCCAGTGCAGTTTTAGGCGCAAGCCTGGCGGTCATTCGCCAGCGATTGCCCTAGAGTTATGTGAGAATGACATGGATGCTGTCGGCAAGTTTATATGACACGACAAAAAAACCGCAAGGGCGAAATGCCCTTGCGGTTATTTATGATGTACAGGTATTGGATTATACGCGTTTGGCTCCACGGCCTCCGCGCTTTCCTTCTGTGTTCTTCTTAATCGAAGATATCCGTTCTTCGCTGTCTTTCAGGAATCGCGACATTTTATCCTCGAATGAAGGTTTACCGGCTGCAGGCTTAAATGGACGCCCACCCCGTTCACGATTGAATCCACCGCCGCCTCCACCACTGCCGCCACCGCCGCCGAAACGGTCTCCGCCGCTAGGACGTTCTGGTCTTGGAGCTCTAGGCGGACGTACTTCCGATGCTGGCTTGTCAACAGCCTGCTTAATGGAAAGTCCGATCTTGCCGTCCTTATCGACGTTGATCACCTTGACGGTTACTACATCACTAATCTTCAGATGATCGTTAACATCCTTGACGTAATTATCGGCGATTTCCGAGATGTGAACGAGACCTGTGACACCTCCTGACAGATCCACAAATGCTCCGAAATGCGTGATGCCTGTCACTTTGCCTTCTAACTTGGTGCCCACTTCAATTGCCATAGAATAAAATGATCCTCCCTTAAAAATATACAGACGAATATTAAGGTCATCCTGTCTGCGGTGATTTGATTATACAGTAAAGAGCAAAGCAAGGCAACAGAGTAAAAGCCTCTTTTAGCCGGTATTATTGCTCTGATTGCTCTGTTCGAATAGGAGTTTCCCCTTGAGGATAGATATTGTACCATTTACGCGCTAATTGGCCAATATACTCATCATCATTAAGTCTGGACACTTCATATTTCAGTTGATTCAAAGATGCTGTGACGCTCTCACTAGTCTTTTGTTTCTTGGCGAGTTGCTCGCCCTTGTCCGTAATTGCCGCACTTTGATTGAAGTAAGTATAACCCGCCCAGCCAAAAAATACTGCCACAAAGAGAATCCACATGACTCTTCTTCTCTTCGCGCCTGCGGCCGAATTTTTGCTGGGATTACTTTTCTCTTCCGCAGTGAATCTGTTCATGCAGCGTACCCCCTAATTCAAAGGTCAGCGTTTCCGCCATTTGGTAATCCATCCAGAAATCTTCACGATCCAGGCGCTATGCTTAAGCCGAGATAACCATGGAGAAATCCATCTTACTGGTAATACCCAAATTGGCTTCGTTAGACGCAGCAGAAGCTTAAGGATGAATAATAGAATACGACCTAGCAGCACTAGCAACCCTATAATAAGGCGCCAAAGCCAGCGAAGAGGTTTACCTATTAGAATCTCCACAAGTCTCCATAGCAATCTGCACATATACTGAACCGATTGAATTAACATTAACACAAAACGCCGCACCGTAACACTGAAGATCAAAAAATAGATCCATATTCCTAGAAATAAACCTAAAAAGACATAAAATCGCAATTGCCCCTGATTTCCGGCATAGAGCATTCTAAAAACAAACAAAGCAGCACAAAGCCAATACAGCAGGTCAAGCATGGCATTCAGCCATTTGGGAAAATTGAACTTGAGCGACAGCACCCGGTAGCTGTCATAGGCCAGTCCCATTGTCACCCCGGCCAATATCATGTAGAACAGCGTCAGCCACTGAACTGCAGGATTCATTTAAATAGCTTACCGAGTAGACCTTTATTTTTGCCCTGCGATCCGGGATCTAGATAAATCAGGGAATGTACATTGCCCTCCAAGGACAACAGTCCATTCTCCAGACTTAAATTTTTGATATGTAAATGATTCCCGCGAATGGTGAGATGGCCGAGTTCTGTACGAAGCAAAAATTCCTCGCTATCAAAGCTCTCCACATTTTGCACGCCCGTCAACTCTAGCTGTTTACGACTGCGCATGTGCAGATCATGCTGTTTATTTACCTTTCCTGGCTCGATCATAGCATGTACCCCTCCTTCTTACCTCTAATCTATGGCAGTAGAAGAAGTTATAGAACATTCCAATCCACTAAAATAAGAGAGATAAAAAAAGAAAAAAGAAGGCACAACTCTACAATATGTAAAGTTGTGCCTTCTTATTTACTATTAACTATGTTACTCCTACCAGTCCAAGCCGGTGCTTTTGGCAACAGGCTCTTCCCGAAGTAGAGTATACATACCAGCGGCTTCGTCCTTGCGTGTCGTTTCGACTAGCTTTTCGACTTTGACCGTTACAAGCTTTTGTCCAAATTGCACAGTAATCTCGTCACCGATCTTAACTGCACTACTTGGCTTAGATTCCCGCCCGTTAATCAGCACCCGGCCTTGTTCGGACACATCCTTGGCCACTGTACGGCGCTTGATTAATCGGGACACTTTCAGGAATTTGTCAAGACGCATTAGTTAACGGCTTCTTTAAGCTTGTTACCAGCTTTAAATGCCGGTACAGTTGATTCTGGAATTTCAATCGTTGTGCCCGTTTGCGGGTTGCGACCAGTACGTCCTGCACGTTTACGAGTTTCGAATGTACCGAAACCGATCAGTTGAACTTTATCGCCTTTTGCCAAAGCTTCTGTGATCTCACCCAAGAATCCGTTCAATACTGCTTCTACATCTTTTTTTGCCAATCCGTTTTTCTCGGAAATGTTGTTTACCAAATCTGTCTTGTTCATAATTTAAAGTTCCTCCTAGGATACGAAAAAATAAATGAAACGAGATTCACCGCCATATTATGGGGCAAGCCGTCATTTCGTCTTTATGATATTCTTGATGTCATCTTAAAATCCTGCCACGAATCGTCGTTTTTTAAAAAAAGAAACAGTTATTTCTCAGAAATCGTCGCAGAATCTATTCTATAGCACTATTAAACTACTCGCCATAATCTAAATCAGAGATGAATGCTACTTTCACAGCATTGCCTCATCTTAAGGTCCGTATACCGTACATAGTCTGAGAAAATTACTATACTTTTCGTTCCTCAGTCTTTGCCTCCTGCCACAACTCTTCCATCTCTTCCAAGCTGCTATCTTCTACACTCATACCCTTGGCTCGCAGACTTTGCTCGATATACTGAAACCGACGCACAAATTTGCGGTTGGTCCGGGTTAAAGCTTCTTCCGGATCTGCGCCAATAAATCGGGCAACATTGGTAACAGCAAATAACAGGTCGCCCAGCTCCAGAATTTGATCCTCGGCGGCTGCATCAGTATCGATGGCTTCTTGCAGCTCTTCTATTTCTTCACGAACCTTAGCTAAGCAATCCATAGCGTTGTCCCAATCAAAGCCCACCTTGGATGCTTTTTTCTGAAGCTTGTACGCCTTCATAAGAGCGGGCAAATCACGCGGAACCCCACTGAGGGCGGATAATTCCTCTGGCTTCACGCCTTTACGCCGCTTCTCCTCTGCCTTCATGCCCTCCCAATTGATCAGAGCTTCTTCAGCATCATTCGCATTCTTGTCACCAAATACATGGGGATGGCGGAAGATAAGCTTATCATTCAGTCCTTCTATGACGTCAAATACGTCAAACGTGCCCAGCTCCTCTTCCATTTGGGAGTGCAGCATGATCTGCAGCAAAAGATCGCCCAGCTCCTCTTTCATATGGTCTGGGTCATCCTCATCAATCGTCTCAAGCACTTCGTAGGTTTCTTCGATTAGATTTTTACGCAAAGATTCATGAGTCTGCTCCCGATCCCACGGACAACCGTCCGGACTACGCAAAATATCGACAATCTCATGCAAGCGAGCGAAAGTACGATTTCTTAGCTTCTCCTCACGATTCGCAGGTACATAGACCAGAGACAAATTGCCATAACCCTCAAGCCGGTCCAATTCGTATAGAGGAACAGTCACAATGTTTTCTTCGTTCTCCACGCCAAGGGCATGACCCACCACCACTTCATATTCGGGCGGATACAGCTCCATCAGACATAACTTTGTCTCCGAAGCTGTAAAGCTGTCATAAACCTGGCCAATCAGAGTATGCAATTCAGGTTGAAGCTGAGCGCTGCGAATGCCTGAAGCATCTAATAACTGGAAGCCTTCAATAGGGTCGAACCCCAGTCGCACAAACGCCTCGTCCAGAAAACTCTCCCCGCCTAATATTTGCAGTTCTATTCCTTCTTCCGGGCAACGCTGACGCAGCTGTGAAACAGCTGACTCTGCAACCATGGGATGCCCCGGAACCGCATAGACAATATCTGTACCCTCTGCGGCGGAGCGAGCCTCTTCAATCAATTTTGAAGTAATTGCGGCATAAACCTCAGGAAACGAAGCTAATGTTTCATACAGTCCATCAAAGGATTGCGTGGCAATTTCAAGCTCGGTGAGAGCAGCCATGACTGGATGCTCTTGGGTACGAACGTAGACAACGGATGCTGCCTTCAGTTTTTTTATAATTCCTAGTGTCAGCCGATCGGGATTACCTGACCCGAGACCAACAACTGTTAATGTTGCACTCATATCTGTTCCTCCTTTTAAGCGGGTTAATTATGGAAATAAACGCAGCTTCTTGAACTTGTCCGCCAGAGACGGGCCGATGCCCGGAAGCTGGCGAAGCTCGCTTTCGCTGAGCAGCCGCAGCACCACCGCGCCTACGGCAAAGACAACGCAGCCTGCGAGTAACCCGAGCAGGCTCTGCGCCAAGCTGGCGGTGCGTCCGCCGCCGATGCCAGCGGCCGTAGCCGCGGCGCCAGTGCCCCAGCTGGCAGCTGCGGCGGCAAGAGCCAGGCCCGCTGTGAGCAGCGCGGGCCGTGCCAGGGCATCTGCGAGGCGAAGCCGCAGATGGCCCTGGCGGTACAGCAGCAGCACGTTAAGCGCTGCTGCGAACGAATGCGCGGCCACGCCAGCGATGGCCGCGCCGGTAATGCCCTGCTGCGGAACCAGCAGCAGGTTCAGGGCCGCCTTGAGCAGCGCGGCGGCCAAAAGGTGCAGGGCCGGGGCGCGCACGTAGCCGAGGCCCTGCAGGAGCGCAGCAGAGATGATGCTCACTGTACCGCCAACAGCGGTAAAAGCCAGCCAAGTCATTGTGCTGCTGCCAGCGGTATCGCCGTAAAGAGCCATATTAATCGGCTCAGCAAGCACTGCAAGGCCCGCTGAGGCCGCTAGACCTAACAGCCAGAACCAACGCAGCGACAAGCTGCAGCGGGTCTCAATCAGCTTCATATCTCCCTTGTACTTCGCTTCCGCCAAAGCTGGAATGAACACAACAGACAGTGAGGTGGCAATCATCGTTATAATCTGCACAAGTGGCAAACCCCGATTGTACACACCAAACTGGGCCATCGCAGCTACTTCACTTCCGTCAGACGACAGCAGTCGAGGCACAGTGAATACATCTACAAGACCGATAAGAGGCATAGCCAGTGCACCTAGCATTACGGGAATTCCATAAGCCAGCAGTGTACCTGCTTTAATGCCCATAAACCCTTGTTTGGAACCTAGTCCATGTCCTGCATCCAGCGCTCTTACACGCTGACTTTCGACAGCAGCAGCTACTTCAGCAGCAGCTTCCTGTTTTACCCTCCGGCGGTGACGTCTCAAGTACAGCAGCATAATTACAAGCCCTGCGGCTCCCCCTCCGGCAGAACCAAGCAGCGCGCCAGCAGCGATGCTCTCAGCTCCTGCTCCCTGCGAAGTGAGATATAAAAGAAGAACAATCATCACTGTAACCCGTACAGACTGCTCTACAATCTGTGACACGGCAGTAGGAACCATATTATGCAGCCCCTGAAAGTACCCGCGTATGGCCGACATGACAGGGACAACAGCCAAACCCCAGGCGCTTGTCCGCAAGGCAGGCATTACATGTGAGTTACCTACCCATTCGGCAATGATGGGTGCACCTGCATAGGTGATGGCGCCGATAATCAAGCCGCTGATGCCTGTAATTAGCGCGGATAATAGTAGAATTCGGCGGCCTTCTTCATCGCGTCTCCCAGCCGAAGCTTCGGCGACAAATTTGGAGATCGCCGCAGGCAGACCTAGCATAGCTACCGTTAACAGCATCGTATACAAGGGATACACTGTGTTGTATATACCAAATACAGCATCTCCGCCTAGATTTTGCAGCGGAATTTTTTGAAGTGTGCCAATAAGCTTTGAGATAATGGCCGCGGCACTAAGGATAAATGCGCCTTGCAGCAATCGTGATGTTTGTGTATTAGATTTCATATAATACCTGCTTCTACAACTTTGATGGGATGAATTTCTATATTATAACGTATGTATGCCCACAAGTAGAAACGGTTTTGTGTAAACGACAAAACCCCGTTTGCCCTTTGTATATCTTACCAAAAGGAAAGCGGGGTCTAAATTAAGATTACTGCTCCATTTGTTTGCCCAGGAAAGCGGCAGCCGTTTCGGCCATTTTTATTTCCATTTGCGCCATCTTCGCCGAATCATCCTTGCTCACCATCACTACACAACCAATAGGATCTCCACCGGAAATGATCGGTGAGGCTACATATGAGGACACCAAATCCGGATGATCTTTAGCAATTTCATAACTGCCTTCATTGGTTTCTAACACAGTCTTACGGCTGTCCATGACTTTCTCCAGCAGCACTCCTACCTGTTTCTCCAAATAATCTTTTTTGGAGCCGCCTGCAAGGGCAATGAAGGTGTCACGATCAGCAATCATCGTAATGTGTCCAGTGCCTTCGAACAATGACTCCGCGTACTCTTTTGCAAAGTCACCCAACTCACCAATCGGAGAATATTTCTTGAGAATGACTTCACCGTCCCGATCGACGAATATTTCCAGTGGGTCTCCTTCTCTAATACGAAGAGTACGTCTAATTTCTTTGGGAATAACCACGCGTCCGAGGTCATCAATACGGCGAACAATTCCAGTAGCTTTCATTTCACATGTGCCCCGCTTTCTTAAGAAGTATGGTCTTACTACTGTCCATTATGGGAAAGGATAATCCCAGTGATTTATCGTAATATCTGACCATAGTATTCATCTCTTCCCAGATCCTTATACATAAGCTGACATGTATTAATATCTGCATCAAGATAAAGGTAGTTCTACAACCGTTTCTGCGAAATAAAAAGCCATCTTCACTTTAAGTGAAGATGGCTTTTCTAAGGTAAGCTTGTCCATATTTACCGATGTTTATTCAGCGGCATCTGTAGCACTTGGAGAAGCACTTGGGGATGCGCTTGGAGCTGTAGTGGCTTCTGTTCCACTATTTGTTCCGGTTTCATCGGCGGCAGCAGAGCTTTTTGGCAGATTGATGTTCTCAATAATGCCTTCCAGATCCTTTTCCATGAACGTTTCTAGGTTCTTGGATACAATTGAGCTCTTAATGCCTTCTTTTTGCTCATCCGTTAACTGGTCAAAAGTCTTGTCTGTACGGGACTCCACCTTGATGATGTGGTAACCGTAAGAAGTTTCTACAGGATCACTGATGGTATTTAGAGGCAAGGTCTGAGCAGCCTTCTTAAACTCCTCCACATAAGTGCCTACAGCTTTATCTTTATATTCTCCGCCTGCCTCTTTAGAGCCAGTATCGTCAGAATATTCCTTAGCGATGGCTGCGAAATCAGCACCGCCATCCAGCTTCGCCTTAACTTCTTTCGCTATTTTAAGCGCTTCTTCGCTGGTACGCTCTTTGTTGTCTGCATCTGTCAGACCAATTAGCACATGACGCAGTGTGGCAACCGTAAAGTCGCCTTTAGTCGCTTCGAATTCTTTGACAACTTCATCATCAGTCACTTTAAGCAGCATATCCTGATAAACTGTCAGCACACGCTCCATATAAGTACGAATATCTTTCTCTGTAACGTCAGCATCTTTCAATGTCTTCTTATAGGTATCGCCCAACTGTTCCTTAATGCTTGCGATTTGAGTATCGGCTTCTTTCTCCGCTTGCTTTTTCGCTTCATCCGTTGCTTGGGAAGCCAAATATTCAAAGCCCACTTCTTGCTTCAGAATGGACTCCTTAAACGCATCGATCTCTAAATATTGCGCTTGTTGTGGAGAGAGAAATTTCATGATTTTCTGATCCATTGCAAATTCCTTTTGTGTAATCGTTCCACCTTTATAAGTGGCCACAGCTTGATTATCATCCGCACTATTTCCACATGCTGCTAGCATAGAAAAGGAAACTGCCGCTGCCAATGAAACGAGCAGCACTTTCCATGATTTTGTTTTATTTAACGACATTGTGTAGTTCTCCCTTCGATTTAAAAGACTGTTTAGCTTCCTTAAGAAACTGTTCAAGCAAGTCAAGCAGCTGTTTATCACTTAAATCTTTCGATTTGACCCGGATACTGGCTTTCGCATCCCTATCAAATTGTACACGTCTTTCGAAGCTATTTCCAACTTTGGCGAGTTTCGCTGTGTCTAAAGCGCCGAGACTTCCCTCATAGAAATTCAAGGTAACATCATCTCCGCGTCTAATCATGGAATCAATGCCATACATTTTTCCATACACTTTCAGACGAGCGACCGATAGTAGATTTACCACGGCTTCAGGTAACTCACCGAACCGATCCAAGAGCTCATCTTCAAGCTCGGAAGCATCATCAAAGGAGGTTACTGCCGCCACTTTTTTATAAATTTCAATTTTTTGGATACTGTCGTAAATATACTCTGACGGCAGATACGCGTCAATCGACAAATCAATGACTGTATTGCCTTCTTTCAGGGATGTGTCTTCCTCCCCAAGCACAGTAACCTTACGCTTACGAATTTCCTCCGCCAGCATTTGTGAGTACAGATCAAACCCCACGGATGCGATAAAGCCATGCTGCTCTGCACCCAGCAAGTTACCTGCACCGCGAATAGACAGATCTCGCATCGCTATTTTGAAACCAGAGCCCAGCTCCGTAAATTCCTTAATAGACTGCAGACGTTTCTCTGCAACCTCTGTCAGAACCTTGTCCCGTTGATACGTGAAATAAGCGTAAGCGATCCGATTGGACCGGCCTACACGTCCACGCAGCTGATAGAGCTGAGACAAGCCCATTTTATCCGCATCATGCACAATAAGTGTATTAACGTTCGGAATATCTACGCCCGTCTCAATAATACTTGTGCTGACGAGCACATCGTATTCTCCGTCAAGGAAATCGAGAATGGTCTTCTCGAGCTCAGATTCCGACATTTGACCATGTCCGATGCCAACTCTAGCCTCAGGAACAAGCATAGAGATTTGAGCAGCCATTTCTTGAATGCCCTGCACACGATTATAGAGATAATAGACTTGACCACCGCGGGCTAATTCCCGCTCTACAGCTTCCCGCGTAAGGGTCTGGCTATGCTCCACTACATACGTCTGTACAGGGAATCTGTTCTCTGGCGGGGTCTCAATGACAGACAAATCCCGCACTCCAAGCATCGACATATGTAGCGTACGAGGAATTGGAGTTGCAGTCAGCGTAAGAACGTCTACATTCGTTTTCAGTTTTTTCAGCTTTTCTTTATGAGTCACGCCGAAACGCTGTTCTTCATCCACAATTAATAACCCCAGATCCTTGAATACAAGGTCCTGAGATAACAGACGATGTGTACCGATAACTACGTCGACAGTTCCTGCCCTAACGCCTTTAATCGTCTCGTTCTGCTCTTTACGGCTGCGGAAACGACTTAAGACCTGAATATTAAGCGGGTAATTAGCGAAACGTTCCCGGAAGGTCTCATAATGCTGCTGAGCCAAAATCGTTGTCGGGACTAGCACCGCCACCTGTTTACCTTCAATCGCTGATTTAAAAGCCGCCCGAATAGCCACTTCAGTCTTACCATACCCAACATCACCGCAAAGCAATCGGTCCATTGGCCGGTTTTGTTCCATATCCTTCTTAATCTCTTCGATAGCCCGAAGCTGATCTCGGGTCTCCTCGTAAGGGAACATTTCTTCAAATTCATGCTGTTCCTGTGTATCCTTTTCAAAACCATATCCTGCGGCACTTTGGCGCTCAGCATATAGCTTTATCAAATCATCAGCAATATTCTGAACGGAGGAACGAACCTTATTGGTCACTCGTGTCCATTCGTTGCCGCCTAGCTTATATACTTTCGGCTCTTTATCTTCGGAACCGACATATTTCTGAATCAGGTCAATCTGCTCAATCGGAACTGAGAGCTTATCGCCGCCAGCATACAGAATATGCATGTAATCACGGTGAATACCGCTGACCTCAAGCGTGCCGATTCCCATATATTTTCCGATACCATGGTTCTGATGGACGACATAATCACCGATTTTCAGCTCTGTGTAACTCTTGATCCGTTCTGCATTATCTATTCCTTTGGAGATCTTCCGTGCCTTCCGCTGCTTCTGAGAGAACATTTCTCCCTCAGTTATAACAGCTAGATGAATAGAGGGCAGCTCAAAACCAGAACCCAGATTTCCTTGTACAATCATCGGCTCGTTAATGCCGTAATCATAAAGAACTCTGCGCACTCGTTCAATCCGTTCCTCACTGCTCGCAAGCATCATTACCTTAACACCGGACTTCTGCCAACGCTCCATTTCCGATTTCAGCACATTCATCTGGCCATGGAAATCCTGCATTCCACGACTGATAAACCCAAGAATGTTCTGAGGCTGAATATGCGGAACCTGACGTAAAAAGATTGACATAAACAGGCTTTGGAACGGGCGCTGATACATAACAACATCCGTATCGACAGAGAGATCTAGATCCGGCAATGATTTGCCGTTTTGCAGCAAATGCAGATTCCATTCCGATTCATCCCGTTCAAGCTGTCTCGCCGTTTCGAGCAGTCTTGTCGGCTCATCTAGAATAAGAATGGTATCCTGGGCCATGTAATCAAATAAATGAGAGCGTTCAGGATATAAAAGACTGATATATTTATAGATCTCCGGGAAATAAGTACCTTCCCGCAGCATTTCCAGCTCACGGCCAATTTCTTCCCGCAGCCTGAGCTTCGCCTGGCGATCCGCCATCTTCTCCAACTGTCGCTCCATCATAGCTGAGGCTTCAGCAGAAGCAGATTCCTGGCGCAATCTACTAGCTATAATCTCTTTAGCCGGTGTAATCTTCACACTACGTACCTTATCAATAGAACGCTGATCCACTGGATCAAAAGTTCTTATGGAATCAACCTCATCGTCAAATAACTCAACCCGATAAGCAAAAGGAGATGTCATTGGATAAAAATCAATTATTCCACCCCGTACGCTCAGTTCACCACGATTTTCAACCCGCTCTACTCTTTCATAGCCCATTTCAATCATGGACATCAAAAATTCATCCAGAGCAAGCGTTCCATCTTGGGAAACGGTGACTTGTGCCTCTGCCATAACCTCTGGGGCTGGCAGCAATCTACGCACTCCTGAGTAAGGAACTACAACAATACCACGGAAGCCCTGAGCGCATTTGGTCAGCACATCTATACGCTGAGCCAGTGTCTCTGGGCTTGATACAGCCGCTTCTGCAGCCACTAGTTCATTGGCGGGATAGAGCAGAACCCGGTCAGGGGAAAGCGCTTCCTGCAAATCATCGGCCATCTTCTGGGCCGAAAACATATTATGAGTCACTACAAGTAAGGGACGAGTTGTCTCTTCATGTAATGCTGCAAGCATAATCTGTCTAGCAGAACCTGTAAGCCCCGAAATGAGCTGCTCTTTCATACCTGCAGCAACACCATGGGTGATAGACTGGAAATCGGGATCCTTGGAAAAAGCTTCTATAAGACCTTGTAACAACAGGCGCACCTCTCTTACTAAACAGGCTAACGGTGGCATAGCCACCGTCACCTATTATGATTGGAATCGAAAAGAAGCCTCAGCTGTAACGCCAAGGCTTGCGGATGACGATAGAGACAGGCGCTTCCACCTTACTGAAGCGGACTTGTCAGCAGGCTAAGCTCCGGATTGTTCTCTAAAGCCTCCTTGCAATAGTCGCAAGTAACCTTTACCGTGATTTCACCTTCTGAATTATACGCTATTATATCTCTGCGCTCCGCAGGGGTCAAGGAATGAAGGCCCAACTGCATTTCTGTAACATCACTTCTATTAATACTGCCTAGAGATGTCTTACAGTGCCTACAAACATAGTTTATTGCCATCTATATGCCTCCTGAAGGTACTATATACCTTCAGTATGTCCGGGCAGCTTCATCTTTAGCCTTAAAAACAACAGGGTTTACAGATTAACCATTGAACTTAGCCATTGTCTGCTCGAATGAATGCTGTAAGCTGTATTCCAGTGCATCACAAGTATTAAGGATCATTTGCTTAAGCGGATCGCTTTCCTTCTTAGGAAAAGTAGAAAGAACATAATCGACAATAGCAAAACCTGGCTCAGGACGAGAAATACCCATTCGTACCCGATTGAAATTCTGTGTTCCTACATGCTGTATGATGGATTTAATTCCATTATGTCCACCAGCGCTTCCTTGATAACGCAAGCGGACTTTTCCGATTTCTGTATCCAAATCATCATAAACGACGATCATATCTTCAAGTTGAACTTTGTAATAATCCATATAAGCGCGAACGGCCTCACCGGATAAGTTCATAAAGGTCATGGGCTTAATCAATACGGTTTTGACGCCACCAATGACCCCTTCACCGATGACGGATTTACATTTGCTCTGGTTGAAGGCAATTCCGTTCTGGGCAGCAAGCTCATCCAAAGCCATAAAGCCAACATTATGCCTTGTTTTCGCGTACTGTGTTCCGGGATTTCCCAATCCGACAATCCATTTCATTATCGAACCTTTCCTTTCCGTTCGGGCTCTCCGGCAAGAGGAGTCCGTTTTTGGTACAATAGATCTAATCTACATATCTCTGTGCAACCAGAGCGAAATTATACTCCGAAGACAGGTGATAACCCATGCCGCACAAAGGCGAATTATTGACACATCAACGCCATTTTCAGTACCACATCCAATATGCTGTGCCCGTGGAAATATACAAGGGCGACGTGCATATTGATATCGGTGTATTAACAGCGGTAGACGAAGCTTTCGTGGAGCTACAAGGGACACTATATAACCGCAGTTTATTCACCTTTGTCTCCCGTCCCGGATATTAAATCCAGTAGTTCTACCTGTAGCACGCCGATAAGGGTTACATCTCCGAGAACGGAGGTGTAACCCTTTTGTACTATTCATTCGTTATATTTATTCAATCTCGAACAATTTACTAATCGACAACTCTTCATGAACGCGGATAATTGCCTCACCCATAAGTGGAGCCACGGACAACACCTTGAGCTTAGAGGTTGGATTCGCGCTGCGAATTGGAATGGTATCCGTCACGATAATTTCTTTGATTGGAGAATTCTCCAGACGCTCGTGTGCAGGACCAGACAATACTGGGTGTGTACAGCATGCGTATACTTCCTTCACGCCGCCTTCCATCAAAGCATTAGCACCAAGTACGATCGTTCCAGCGGTATCGATGATATCATCGATCAGGATGGCTGTTTTGCCTTCGATATTACCGATGATGTTCATAACTTCGCTGACGTTAGGTTCTGGACGACGCTTGTCTATAATAGCCAGTGGAGCGTTCAGGAAATCAGCAAGCTTTCTTGCACGTACTACACCGCCATGGTCCGGCGATACGACAACTGGGTTCTCGATTTGCTTGGAACGGAAATACTGAGCCAGAATCGGTACACCAAGCAAGTGATCCACTGGAATATCGAAGAATCCTTGAATCTGCATGGCATGAAGATCCATCGTGATTACACGGTGAGCGCCAGCCTTTTCAATTAGATTCGCTACCAGCTTAGCGGTAATGGGGTCACGGGAACGGGCTTTACGATCTTGACGGGCATATCCGTAGTAAGGGATAACCACGTTGATGCTTTTTGCGGAGGCACGTTTAAGCGCATCTACCATAACCAAAAGCTCCATCAGGTTATCATTTACAGGGCCACAAGTGGATTGAACAATATAAACATGGCATCCCCGAACGCTTTCTGACAGCTTGACCTGAATTTCTCCATCGCTGAAACTTGTGGTGTGTGATTCACCCATCGGAATCCCGATGTAATCAGCAATTTGACTAGCTAGCTTAGGATTGGAGTTACAGGTGAAAATCTTTAACTTGGAATCACAATAAGTCATAAAATATAAACCCTCCGTGACGGAATTTAGCTTTCCAAAGGCGCCGGCGCGGAAATATAAGTCCGTCCGGCGCTTCTTAGCAACGCTTTACGATGGACTCGAGTGGTCTTTCTTCGCTTTTGCACGGGAACGGATCTTCTCTGCATATCCCGGTTTGTTCTCTTGTCTTACTCTAGCTACAGCCAGATCGTTCTCGGAAACGGAACGTGTAATTGTCGAACCTGCTACAACAAAAGCCCCTTTGCCCACAGTAACTGGAGCAATAAGGTTAACATTACTGCCAATAAAGGCATCGTCTGCGATTGTTGTCTTGAATTTATTATACCCGTCGTAGTTAACGGTAATCGCACCGCACCCGACGTTTACATTCTTACCTACAGATGCGTCGCCGACATAACTAAGATGTGACACTTTTGAACCGTCACCAATAGTAGCATTCTTGATCTCGACGAAATCTCCAACCTTAACTTCTTCTCCAAGCACAGAGCCTGGACGCAAATAGGCAAAAGGCCCAACGGTTGTCCGTGCGCCGACTTGAGCTTGATTCAATACGGACTGCTTAATCGTTGCATCATCCATAATCTGACAGTCTTCGATTTCACTAGCCGGTCCGATCACACAATTGTCCCCGATTACAGTCTTCCCTTTCAGGATGGTTCCTGGATAAAGCGTAGTATCTGATCCGATAACTACATCTGCTCCGATATAAGTCGAGGCTGGATCAATGATGGTCACACCGCCCAGCATGTGTTTACGATTAATACGTTGACGCATAAAGGCTTCCGCTTCGGACAAAGCTAAACGATCATTAACGCCGATAGACTCAGCTGCGTCATGGGTCTGATATCCTAGTACGGTATCCCCTTGTGAACGAAGAATCCCAATCACATCAGTCAAATAATACTCCTGCTGGTTATTACTGTTCGTTACCTTCTCGAGTGCAGCAAATAATTTAGCATTATCAAAACAATAAGTGCCTGTATTGATTTCTTGAACGGCATCTTCTTCAGTAGTGCAATCCTTCTGCTCTACAATCTTCAGAACGCCGCCATCTTCACCACGAATAATTCTTCCGTAGCCTGTAGGCTTTTCCATAACAGCTGTCAATACGGTTGCAGCCGCATTACGCTGTTCATGAAGCGCCATGAGTCCTTCCAGGGTCTCCGTGGTTACGAGTGGTGTGTCTCCACAAATAACTATAGTTGTTCCTTCTTCGCCAGCAAGTAAATCCTTTGCTTGTTTGACAGCATGGCCAGTGCCGAGCTGAGTTTCCTGCAGAACGTATTCCGCTCCTTCACCTACATAGGCCTTAACTTTCTCTGCGCCATGCCCAACAACAACAACGGTGCGCTGGCATCCGGTCGCTTTTACTGTATCAAGCACGTGCCCTACCATCGGCTTACCGCAAACGGGGTGCAGCACCTTATATAATTTAGATTTCATTCGCTTGCCTTGACCTGCGGCAAGTACTACAGCCATTCTTTTCAAGAATGCCAACCTCCTACTCTTGAACTCACTACTGAATATATCTCATTCCGGGCAAAAAGAAAAGAGAACCATGAAGTCATGGTTCTCTTTTCTATAAACCCCAAGTTAGAAAAGCATTTATCGCTGCCTTTCGAAGATGTCGTCAAATCCTTCACCAGCAATAGCTTTTCTTGCAAGATCAGGCTGCTAATTCATGAAGTGTATGTCGGTGTGATCTTATCAAAAACGGCGGATCCTACGCCACCCAAAAGGTAGCAGTCTTCCGAGGAAGCCTAAGCTCCCTCTTCAATAACTTCTTCTTCTTCCGTAGCGGCGCGATCGTACTCGGCCAGAACCGCGGATTGAATCTTCTCGCGTGTTCCCGAAGAGATCGGGTGCGCGATATCGCGGAATTCGCCGTCCGGTGTACGCTTGCTGGGCATTGCAACAAACATCCCATTATTGCCATCGATGACGCGAATGTCATGAACAACAAACTCGTTATCGATGGTAATGGATGCGATTGCTTTCATTCTCCCCTCAGAGTTAACGCGGCGGAGTCTGACATCCGTAATTTGCATGTGTGTGTTCACCACCTTTTTCCATCAGAGACTTGGTGTATAATTCCACACAGCAAAGCGAATTCCTTCTTTTTGATTCCATAAAATACCTAAAAAAGAAATATATTTTTTGGGATATGTTGTTTTCGACATACATCGAGTAGTTTTCTTAATATTCCTTACGTTTTCGACAATTTCCACGCTTTTTGAAAATGTAAGAGAATGGCTAATCAAGAGGAAAAGTAGTTGCCCGGATGCGCCGAAATTCTCCGCTCTTTCGAGTCTACTTCACTTAGTTTTACCAAGGACACGTAATCGTGCAACAGACGCTCTTCCGTCTCTACAGCGCCTGATTCCACTAAAACGCCTACCCCTGCAACCTCGGCATTAAATTCACCGAGCAGATCGACCATACCACGTACAGTCCCTCCCGCCTTCATGAAGTCATCTACGATAAGTACTCGCGATTTCTCCTTGAGTGCACGTCTGGAGAGAGACATTGTGTGTATGCTTTTATGAGATCCTGATACGTAGTTAATACTTACTGCTGATCCCTCTGTAACCTGATGGTCACGTCGCACAAGCACTACCGGCAAGCCTAGCTGTGCTGCTGTTGCATAGGCTAGTGGAATGCCTTTCGTTTCAACGGTCATCACCACATCGATTTCCGATCCGTAAAAGGCCGTTGCGATGATCTTACCCGCCTGTTCCATCAAAGACGGCAACCCAAGTAGATCCGACATATACAAATAACCGCCAGGCAATATCCGGTCAGTCTGCTCTAGCTGCACACATAAGCGCTGCACAAAGGTAAGCGCCATATCTTTAGGCATAACCGGGATATAACGTACTCCACCCGCTGCACCAGCTAAAGTCTGCAGCTCTCCGATGCCTTCACCTTCAAATACTTCTTTTATGATTGCCAAATCTTCACTAATGGAGGACTTAGCCGCTCCATAGCGATCGGCAAATATAGACAGCGGCAGTAGTTCATGCGGCCGCTCAAGTAAAAACTGAGTCATGTCTACCAAACGTTGGCTTCTTTTTAATTTCTTCACGGAATGCTCCTCGCCAAAACCGAATATTTTAGAAAAATATATCACTTTTGTACGGGTTTACACAAGAGAAGCAGACTAATTCAGTGATCTCACTGCGTAGACTTCCTTGCAGAACCCTCGCAGTCCGTTGTAAATCCTTGCTACTTTAGACTGCTTGGACACTAACCCGAATACGGTAGGTCCGCTGCCTGACATCAGTACGCCATCTGCTCCAAGCTTTATCATCGCTTCCTTGAGCTGCTGAACCTCTGGATGCAGCTTTAAGGTAACATCCTCAAGCACGTTGCCCAGATGATTGCACACGCCCCCAAAGTCTCCAGCTTCTATCGCTTGCTGCATCTTTCGAGCAGAAGGATGAACCGCTATATTATTGCTCCGAACGCGTCCATACACTTCTGCAGTCGATACATTGATCGGTGGTTTCGCCAACACAACCCAGCATTGTGGCGGGTTATTGATTGGTGTCAGCTTTTCGCCTCGTCCTGTAGCCAAGGCTGTGCCGCCTGTGACGCAGAAAGGTACATCAGAACCCAGCTCAGCGCCAAGCTCCTGTAGCTCCTGTGCAGGAATACCCAGACGCCACAGACGGTTTAGACCGCGTAGCGTAGCTGCGGCATCACTGCTGCCGCCAGCCAGGCCAGCCGCAACCGGAATTCTTTTATCCAGATGGATATGTACCCCACTCTTCACGTTATAACGGTCTTTAATAAGCCTTGCCGCCTGGAAAGCTAAATTTTTCTCGTCCAGGGGAATATAACCAGCCTGACTTGATATTATAATAGTATCCCTTGGCAGCTCAGACAGCTCTAAGCGGTCTGCTAAATCTACCATGGTCATAATCATTTCCACCTCATGAAAACCGTCAGCACGTTTGTGCAGCACATCCAGCATCAAATTAATTTTAGCTGGTGCCTTTTCATACATTTTCAAGGCGTTCACCCACCTTCAGCTTTTCCCGTAAAAACAACTTAACATATTATATGAGAAACTTCTAATGAAGTCCAATAATAAAAGGGTGTCGCCATTTAGACGCACCCTTTTTCAGTAATATTCACTTTATAGCCTAAAATTTAAGATTTCCGCGCAGCCTGTTCAGCAAGCTGTATCGCTTTTTTCACCATGTTGCCAGCGTCTTGAGTTGTAATTCCACCCCAGCCCTCACGTTCCACGGTTTCATAAAAACCCAGCTCCTTGGCTAACTCTGTCTTCAGTTCCTCCGACATCATGCCTCGTTTTCTGCGGCTCATTACGGAATTCCTCCCTTATGAAAATA
This sequence comes from Paenibacillus sp. FSL E2-0190, assembly GCF_037992965.1. Classification (NCBI taxonomy): domain Bacteria; kingdom Bacillati; phylum Bacillota; class Bacilli; order Caryophanales; family Paenibacillaceae; genus Paenibacillus; species Paenibacillus sp. FSL E2-0190. Next base: position 47,064 of record NZ_CP150306.1, on the reverse strand, counting down.
AATGATTAACCCGTTGCCCAATTAGTATGCTTGCTTAGCACACGGATCATGCACCAAATATTTGTCCCAAAAAACGCAAACAAAAAACAGCCTCCAAGGGAGACTGTTCGTGAAACATTAAGCTTTAATATACATAATCCGCATCTGCCCATCGTCTTCACAAACTGTGATTTCCACAGATTCAGTAAGTATATCGGCATAGCTATAGGAGACTCGCTTAAAAGTTTGCTGCTCCTGATCCAGTTTGACAATAAATACAGAAGGGTACGTTTCTTCCAGGACACCTGTGCGTTCAACGGTTTTACGACGACCTCCGTTTGCACGCAATGTGATCTTATGACCGACGTGAGCTTCAAGACTGCGTTTGATTTCCAACAGCGCGTTATTAGCCATTACCTGACGACCACCTCTTTTCTTGTCCATTATACAACTTTTTCAGGACAATGTCAAAGCAAATAAATAATTAATTATAGTTGATGCATATTTCGTTGTCAACGGAATTTTTTTGCGAGAAATCAGCGCCGGACTAATATCCTTGTTATCTGTAATATAGGCATTACAAAGAAAAAAAGAAAGGGTTAAGCTCAGCGCTCACCCTTTCTTTCGGATATTCTATTCAGCCCATTCAAATTACCTATATTCCTGACACCATAGACCTATCTCTGCCGCTTAAATGGCTGATGGTGTCACTTTTAGCGCCGACAGATTCTGCAGTCGCGGCATTCCGATGCGGAAGCTGCCACGGGTCTCAACACCACCAATACCCTGATTACCGCTGATGGTATTATTCAGAACATCGCTAAGATTTACAGTATCCCTGATGGAAGTAAAGGATGATTTTGCTGCTACATACACGGGATCCAGAGCATGGATCAAAATTCGACCAGGTGAACTGGCAAAATTAGCTCCAGCTCCAAGTAAGGCCTCGAAATGAGATTGACAAGCACCGGCAACAATAGTCAACGCATCAAAATTCCGCTCATACTCCCTAGCTACCCTAATAGCAGCTATAAAGTTTTGCGAATTTTTATAGCTATTCAGACTATACAGATCGTAAGTATGCTGTTGCTTCAGTACCCCATCATGACCAGTGATCACTACAATATCTGGGCGTACACGGGGCAACAGCCGGTATAACGTATCAGCCATTGCAGATTCATGAACATGATGCCCTTCAGCGGGAATCCGCAGCTGCTCGTATAAGCTAAGGCTCTTATTCAAATATGCCGGATCGCCATCCAGATGCAGTACTTTACCTGGCACTTCAAAATAAGGAGCTTCCTTGGACGGTGGAGCCCATGTCCCCTCTGTTAGGGTTCCCCCGCTCCGCTGACTTTGCTCCTGACGGTCCTTCCGCAGCTGTGTCAGTGATTCCTTCGCTTTGATCTGTGCTTGCTGTCCCCGTTCCGTTATTCGGGTAGGAGGCACTTGAACCAGGTCATCCAGAGGAGAATCCGCCAACAGGCGGAAATCTGTGCCTTTAATGACGGCTCTATCCTGCACAATATTATCTACACGAAATGTTAAATCACCGCCATAAGATTTGCGAACGACCAAGTCTCCTAAATTCATTACAACCACCACCTCTACCCCATCGTATGGGCAAAGGCCTCAGTTGGTTCATAACTCAACATATTTTTAAAATATAAGAATGTATAATGCTCCACCAGAATAACATCCTTATATTTCTACGAGAAACGGTTGTCGTCCTTAAGACAACAACCGTTTCCTATTGCTTATTCAATTCCAGCGGCTAGCAAAACACCGCTTAAGCGGGCGTATTCTTCAAGACTGAGTGTTTCTCCGCGACGGGTCGGTTCAATACCCGCTTCTGCGAGTAAAGCCTCCAGCTGCTCACGTCCTTGTTCAGGGAAGTAACGAGCCTTCAGATTGTTAGCAATCGTCTTGCGGCGCTGTGTGAAAGAAGCGTGAACCACTTCAAAGAAATGCTTCTCACTCTCCACCTTTACCGGAGGATGCTCTCTAACCTTCAGACGGATAACAGCAGACTCCACATTAGGTTGAGGGATGAATACCGTACGTGGCACGATACAGACGAGCTCAGGCTCGCTGTAGTACTGCACGGCAATGCTAAGACTTCCGTATTCCTTTCCACCTGGAGATGCAGCCATACGCTCCGCAACCTCCTTCTGAATCATTACAACGATGTTATCAAGGGGAAGCTTCTCTTCGAGCAGCTTCATCAGAATCGGAGTAGTCACATAATAAGGCAGGTTAGCAACCACACTGACCTTGTTCACAGTGGTGAAATCTTCCTTGAACATTTCCTGCAAGTTCACATTGAGGACATCATCGTTACGAACCTTAACATGGGGATAGGGGGAAAGTACGTCTTTTAATATTGGAATCAGTCTACGGTCAATCTCTACGGCAGTTACAGCACCCGCTGTTAGTGCCAGACGCTCCGTCAGCGCTCCAATTCCCGGCCCGATCTCCAGCGCCCCAGAATCGCTATCTAGTCCAGCAGCGTCTACAATCTTGTCCAAAATATTCTGATCAATCAAAAAATTCTGTCCCAGGCTTTTCTTGAACTTGAATCCATAACGTTGAATAATCTCTTTGGTCCGTTTTGGAGTCGAAATTTCCTCTCTACCACTCATGAAGTAATGCCTCCCTGATCAATTTGGGCGAGAGCCCCGGCAAATTCCTCCCGCGTAATCCCAAACATCGCCAGCCGCTTGTACAGCTGTTTGCCGTTACAATATCCGATTCCAAGCAAATTACCAAGTGCCATACGTCTTTCAGCAGCCCGAGGGTGTACAAGCATTCCAGCGGCCATAAGATCATCAATACCAATCAAAGCAGGTGCTCCTTCAAAAGAGGTATGTACATTACGCAGCGCATGACGAATCGCCTCTGGCGATGCATTCTCTACACCGATATCCCCTTTTCGAGTTGCGTCCTTCTCTGGAATAAAAGCATGCTTGCAGCCCGGCACCTTCGCTGAAACGATTTTACGAATTCGCTCCCCAGCATGGTCCGGGTCCGTAAGAATAATAACCCCTCTACGTTCCATAGCAAGCGCGATCTTAGCAATTACAGTCCGGTTTACAGCAGAGCCGCCTGTCTCAATGGTATCCGCTTCTACAGCACGCTTAATGGCTACGGTATCGCTTTTGCCTTCAACGACGATTAATTCCTTAATCATATTTCTTGACTCCTTCCAAAAAAAGCAAAAAGAAGAGGATTCGCTCCTCTTCTTTTGGTTAAAGAATGTATAAGTGATGAGCGGTTGCTCTGCGATCAACGAAATGATCATCCAGCGTTCCTTAACGGTTATCATCACTATAGCTTATCAAAGGATTTTTTGCAAAAGCTTCAGTTCTAGTTAAGCTCTGGTTTCACAGGTCCAATCACATAAACGGTACGTGATTTACGGCCGAAATTACGAGCATGGCTCAGGGAATCATAATAGACATCCACTTTATTGCCTTTAATGGCACCGCCAGTATCCTCTGCACGGCGGAATCCAAGCCCATCGATATAAACCCACCAGCCAATAGGAATTACATTCGGATCTACTGCAATTGTACGACCTTCCGTTACGCGTGTTCCGGAGGCAGTTTTAGTACCTATCCCTGGCTCTTCTGACGAATAAGCTGTCATGGAGACGTTCTTAATCATCTTCTTGTACTCAAAGTCTACGCCAGCCTTGCTTGTGACGTTCTTAGTCTTAGCGCTAACTTTAGTCGTTTTGGAGGTAGTGCTTGATTTGGAAGTTGTTGTAGCTTTAGCAACTACAGTAGGCTTAGGAAGTGCTTTAGTACCAACGGCAATGATCTTATCTTTTGTTACCGTTTGTACTTCCTTGCCGATCATGCGCATAGAGGCCAGTTCTCCGTCTTGATAGATCTTTTCAATATGCTGAACCATGACGCCTGGTTTGCCTGCCTGTGCCACTCTAACTGTTCCCACAGTAAGGGAGGGATCTGCTGTCTTAATAACACGGAAAGGTAAGTTAGTTGTTCGCTGTACCGTTTGCTTGTTGATACGAACGATCTTAATCTCCATGTCAGCAGAGATGGTGGTGTCTAACGAAGGAAAAATCTTATCATAGCCTTCTAGGTTGATACCCAGTTTGTCAATCGCTTGACCGATAGTGTCTTCGGTCGTATATAACGTTTTTGTTGCTCCGTCCGCAGTAAGGCTAAATTTCTGCGCACGATTGATAACGACACGGTCACCGTCTTTTATTTCATCACTCAGACCTAAAGATAATTCATCATGCGGCTGCAGCGAAATTTGCTCTTTCTCCAACACATCACCAAGAAGTGCTTCTCGCGTTTCAAGTGTCTGTGTTTGCCCGTCTATTACTAAAACTAATTGTTTATTACTTTGACCGTGTACGTACAGCAGAATTAACAGCGCGATTGCGATTGAAATCACACCTGCAAGTAAAAGTACGCGAGTATTTACTTGCTCCCACCGTAATGCGAAAGACCTGCTGGATGACTGCGAATCATGGGATACCTCTGGTTGGAATAAGCCCATTCTCTCCATCCTCCTTACATAGCCTCGTCGTCAATTTGTATATCATGAGGACTGAATTTCTTTGACGAAACTATTTGAGATTGTCACAGGATACGCACGTATTAACTTAGCGTCTCCTGCTCATGGATCGCCTGCTCGGCACAGCTACTCCCACACCTGTTATATAACAGTATGCGGGCAACATTCAGTTTATTCAAAAATAAAGAAGCCTAAAAAGAGTTCTCTTGAGGACTCTTTCGTGGCTTCTCCGATGTCAGAATACGCGGGAATGTTTGTGCACGAGGTTGCCTCTCTTACTTGCGCTTACGGGGTTAGCTGTCGGGTTCGGACGAAAGAGAGACGCCCTATTTCAGGTCACCCGCTCACGGCGGTTGCCCTTAAATTCACCCCAAAGACCACGTGAAGAAATCAAATATTGTTCTGCGGCAATTCCTAGTCGTATTCAAGATACAGGCATGCGGCAGTTCAATATTGGTTCCCCCGTTCTCCATACGGAGACTCAGCGAGACGATCCATGAATCAATGGCTGTCACAATAACAACAGCTCACATCACTGAAAAGATGATATCCTGTTTTGATGCATGTTGTAAAGGACGATTCAACCACGTTTACGCAAATATATGGTTAAAATATTGTAATAATCAGCCGTTTTTATATTAAAAAAGTTTAATATATCGGCCATTCTCTATTTTTCACCCGTTTTACTCCTGTTTTCAGACAATCCCAAATCGTTCCAGTGCGTTCGCATACGTAATTTTAGCTAATTCTTCCCATGTTAACCCTTTAATTTCAGCCGCAGCCTCTGCTACTAACTTCACATGAGCACTCTCATTTCGCTTGCCTCGGAAGGGGTGTGGAGTCAAATATGGAGCGTCTGTTTCGATCAATAATCGGTCCAATGGCGTCTGTGCAAGCACCTCTTTAGGCACTCTGGCATTTTTGAACGTGATCGGTCCTCCAAATGACAAATGAAATCCTAGGTCTAGACACATTTTTGCGGTTTCCCAGCTGCCTGAGAAAGAATGCATTACGCCACCAATTTCATTTGCTTTTTCCTCCCGTAAAATCCGTACGACATCTTCATGGGCATCACGGTCATGTATACAGATTGGCATTTTTAGTTCACGGGCTAGTCCAATTTGTTTGCGGAAGACCTCCTGCTGCACATCCTTGGGAGAGGTATCCCAATAATAATCCAACCCAATCTCTCCGATGGCCACCACTTTCTCATGGCTGCAAAGAGAGGCGATCCAATCGAGGTCCCCCTCTTTCATATCAATCGCATCCTGTGGATGCCAGCCCACCGCTGCATAAATATAATCATAAGATTCAGCCAGCTTCATCGTTGAAGGGATCGTTTCCCGATTAAATCCAATATTGATCATCTTGCTAACTCCGGCCTCTACTGCACGAGCTATAACTTCCTCGCGATCCTCGTCGAATTGAGGCGCATCTAAATGTGTATGTGTGTCGAACAGATACATTTTAAAGCTCACTCCTTGTTGTTTTTATCAATAGTTCCATAAATATTTGTATTATTTTGCAAAAATCTCTGCTACAGAAGAGGGCAACCGTGTAAGGGCTTTTTTCAGCTTATCCTGTGGGAAATATAGGTGATATCTGCCACGATGAATCCCGCTTATTGAGCGCACAATATCCGATACCTCTGAAATTTCCCGCAATTGCTCATTGCGATCAAGCAGTAAAATTTGATTATTGTCGAAGGCTGCTCCTGGACGGAACACATCATAAGGCAAATCTGTCGGATAATCAATCTCTAAGTCATATTCTGGGTTAAGTCCCGCTCCCGCAAAACTGCTGCGGATTTCCGTAATCATATCTGTATCCAAATTCTCGATCTCTACATATTTATACAGTTTACGATGAATAAAACGGGTACACAAGTCGCTTAATAACTCATCTTCTTCAAGTGTCCATTGCATAAAAGCAGTCTGTACCAGTGCCTCATCAAGCATTAAATATTGCTTCACTGTTACTTCTCCTCGAAAGAGATCTTCCAGCGGAGCGATCATAAAGCGAAATTTGTACTCCTCTTGGAACAATTCTTTAGCTCTACGGAAGATTTGACGCAAAATAATTTCAGAGCTGCGCGTCACCGGATGAAAATATACCTGCCAGTACATTTGATAACGCGACATTAAATAATCTTCAATGGCATGCATACCTGATTCTTTTACTACAATCCGCCCATTATAAGGACGAAGCATTCTCAAAATCCGATCAATATCGATGGTTCCATAGTTCACACCTGTATAGTACGCATCACGCAGCAAATAATCCATACGATCAGCATCCAGCGGACTGGAAACCAAATTGACAACAATTTCATGCTCATATGTCTTAGAGATAACTGAGGCTACTTTACGAGGAAAATCTTCCTCCACATCACGCAATATTTCGGTGATCTCCGTGTCCTCCAAAATAATTCGGCAGGTCCAATCCTCATGGTTCATTTCAAAAGCTTCTTCTATAGAATGTGAAAATGGACCATGCCCTAAATCATGCAGCAAAGCCGCACACAAAGTAAGCAAACTTTCTTCAGGAATCCAATCCTTATACCCGCTGCGCTCAAATTGCGAAATGATTCTGCGTGTAATTTCATATACTCCTAAAGAATGAGAAAAACGACTATGCTCTGCACCATGAAAAGTGAGATATGAGGTACCTAACTGGCGAATCCGGCGTAAACGCTGAAATTCTTTTGTATTAATTAGTCGCCAAATAATCGTATCCTGTACGTGAATATAATTATGAACGGGATCCTTGAAAACTTTTTCTTCCGTGAGCGGCTGCTTCATGAGATCAACTCCTTCTAATAATTTAATATGATTTTAACTAATATCAGTATATAATAAGTAATTATGTCGTACTTTGTCGAAAAGTATCATTTTTGGTCTTGGTAAATCGACAAAATGCTTTCAGGGTAATTCTTAATTTTTATAGGGACATTCAAAGTTCTTATGGAAATTTTCTTATTCAGCCTATGAAAAAAGGTTGACTGATTTGGGAATCGTTGGTATTATAAGTATCATAAAACAGTGAACAATGTCGAATAATGACGTTTTTGGAACATTGAGAGGAGTAACGATTGTTATGATGAAATCAACAGGAATTGTAAGAAAAGTAGACGAACTTGGACGGGTTGTTATTCCTATTGAATTACGCCGTACACTTGGCATTGGCGAAAAGGACGCACTGGAAATTTACGTTGATGGCGAACGGATTATGCTTAAAAAGTATGAGCCTGCCTGCATTTTCTGTGGCAACGCTGAGAACGTAACTTACTTTAAAGGAAAAATAGTTTGTCATGAATGCATATCTTCCATCCCTACCCCTGTGACAAACTAAATTAAATAGTATATAATAGAACTAATCAAATTGTTAATTCTAACCTTTTCATATCTCCTTGACCTCCCGTGACCGCGGGAGGTATTTTTTATGTCTGGGTTTGCCCTCCTGGTTATCCCCTCCCTAAGGGCAATGTGCTTCAAGACGGAACTAGTAATACTTAGTTGTATTTCTTACAGTTATTTTAAATGCTTTTTACCATTAAACGAATTAATTGTATTTTGTACACTTATATTTCCTATATCTCCGTGAAATCAATCCTTTCCACCTTTATAACTGTATGAAGTACAACTAAACGAACAAATACATAAAAAAATTCAAAAATAACTGTACAAAATACATTTAACCCACAGATAATCATTTAAGCTCGGGCAGGCCGTTTCCGACAATCCTTAGTTATTCTAAGCATTCGTCTACAACACTTACTCTTCTTCTCTATCAAGCAACGCATTATAAATATCCCGTTTGGCTACACCCCGGTCTGATGCCGCTTTTTTCATAGCCTCTTTCCGTGGTACATCCTGTGCTTCGTAATGAGCTACATGATCTTCAATGCTTAACTGACGCCACCACGCCGATTCTGCGATTTCTGCATCTTCCTTGCTCTCCCCTTCTACGACAATAACATATTCGCCTAGCGGAGGATGTTCAGCCAGCCATAGTGTACATTCCTCAATCGAACCGCGTAGAAACTCCTCATATCTTTTCGTTAATTCACGTGCCAACACAATCTGGCGATTACCGAATGCTTCTTGAAGATGAGCAAGTGTCTTAACTACGCGATGGGGAGATTCGTAGAACAACAAAGTGCCTTGAGCCGAACGAAGTGGACTTAATACTGCTCGGATGTCCTTACGCTCTCGGGGAAGAAAGCCGATAAAGGTGAACGTATTCGTAGATAGACCAGAAGCGATCAAAGCTGACAACGCTGCGTTAGCTCCAGGGATAGGAATCACCGGAATTCCATGACTTATTGCAAGGGCTACAAGATCCGCTCCAGGGTCAGAAATCGCTGGTAAACCGGCATCGCTGACGAGTGCCAAATTTTTTCCTTCTATTATATAGCGTACAAGCTCAGGTCCACTGGCGGCCTTATTATGCTCATGATAACTAAACAACATCGAAGGTGAAATCTCAAAGTGGCTGAGTAATTTTCGGGTCTGTCTCGTATCTTCCGCGGCAATAATATCACATTCCTGCAATGTACGGACTGCACGATAGGTCATATCCTCCAGATTACCGATAGGTGTAGCCACCAGAAAAAGCGACCCTGTTGTCTCCTGAGTACTGGTATTAGTCTTGTTTTGAAAACTGCTTTGGCATGATATCGTCATGATTTACCCTCTTTAGCACCATAGTAGATGTCCATAATCTCTGGACAGTATTGATTGTCCTCATTATATACGATGAGCGGTGGTTGTAAACGAACCTCAGGCTTTCCATCACGTGCAGCTTCGATTAATACCATATTTGCCTCCAGATGGGCACGTGGATGTACAAACCGAATAATCTTTGGCTCGAGTCTATATTGTCTCATAAGACTGATAATATCAACCAACCGTTGTGGTTTATGAACCATACTTACCTTTCCGCCCGTCCGAACCAATCGCACACAAGCCTGAATGACCTCCTCCAGTGTACAGCCTATCTCATGGCGAGCCATAGCTTGATGGTTGTTCAGCTTCAGATCACTGCCATTAAGCGGCATATAAGGAGGGTTCACCGTTATTGCATCATACACCCCATGTCCTGCGGTAGTATATAACTCGCGCAAATCACCTTCATGAATTACAACCTGATCCTGAAGGCCATTTAGAGCCACGCTACGACGAGCCATATCAGCTAAACGAGGTTGTATTTCAATGCCTTCTATAGAAGCTTTTGTCCGGGTAGTCATTAAAATCGGTATTACACCATTTCCCGTACAAAGATCTAGAACTCTTCCACGTGGCGGAACACTGGCGAAACGAGCAAGCAATACAGCATCCATAGAAAAACTAAATACTTCATCACTTTGAATAATGCGCAGGTCATGTGTTAGTAAATCATCCACCCGCTCCGTCGGTAACAAGGGGACAGATATATCATTAAAAGAATTCGTCATGTAATAATCTCCTAAAGGTTTTGATGAGAAAAACTTGTTTCAAAGGCATATGCCTATTGGCTAAAATTCAAAAAAAACCGTAGGATTAATCTCCTACGGCTGGATATCCTCATTTATTAAGAAAAGAAAGACAGAACAGACAGTCACCTTCCGTGCGTAAATGTCCAAAATAAACATTACAGATGTGAAAGCCTTCGTGGTAAAGTCGAGCCAAGTTGTCATAACCTTCCCCGACAACCTCTTCTGTTCCCTCTCCGGTAGCTAAAAGAGCTTCCGCCTCCGCAGAATCTACGGTAGGATCCAAAGGTGCATCCCGCTTTAAAATTTTGCGAAGCTGTTCATTCTCCAGAGTTAACCTCTGGTTAGCTTCCATCAGTTCTTTTACCGTCTGTTTCCATTCTCCAAGATTGGCGCGCATCGTTTCCATCTGCGCTTCCATATCCTGCATGTGTGCAAATATATTTTTCTTCTCCAAGTTTCCACCCCGAAAGTAACCTTATATGGTTTACTTGACGACAACATCATCCATTGGAAGTTCCTTAACTTTGCCCACTTCAAACAACTGTACATGAACCGTACGGTTTCCGGCATTGATTCCTACTACTTTGCCATCCCCCAATGAGGTCACGACAATCTTGCCGACCGCTGGCATTTCTTCCTTTACACTCTCATAATTGTCATGCTCAAATTTCAAACAACACATCAGACGTCCACAAAGTCCGGAAATCTTCGTCGGATTAAGTGAAAGGTTCTGATCCTTGGCCATTTTTATGGATACGGGTTCAAAATCCCCTAACCAAGAGGAGCAGCAAAGCACTCGTCCACAAGGTCCAAGTCCACCTAGCATCTTAGCTTCATCACGTACCCCAATTTGCCGAAGCTCAATGCGGGTCCGAAAAATACTTGCCAGATCCTTAACCAATTCTCTAAAGTCAACGCGTCCTTCAGCCGTAAAGTAAAATATAATCTTATTACGGTCAAAAGTAAACTCTACATCTACGAGCTTCATTTTGAGACCGTGGTCGCGTATTTTATTTAAACAGGTGGTAAAAGCCTCCTTAGCGGCGCTTTTGTTCTCCTCAACAACGCGTGCGTCGGTTTCTCCGGCAATACGCATCACTTTTTTGAGGGGTAGTACAACATCGGACTCCTCCACCTCTTTTTTGCCTACGACAACCTTACCGTATTCCACCCCACGTGCTGTCTCAACAATAACACATTGATCTCGTTCAATCGGAAAATCAAGTGGATCAAAATAATATATTTTACCCGCTTTTTTAAAACGGACACCTACTACGCTGTACAAAAATTAACCCCCTTGTTTGCCGGTAAAAGGAACCTATGGGCATGTCCGCTCCCTGATGATCCATGCTTGTCCTTCCTCGTCTGTTAAAACGATACTTCCAGGTAAAGCGACATCCGGAGGATATATCATTGCTAACCCTTTAACTTTCCAGTCGGATTAAGAACTGCTCCAGACACAACTGGGCATTGGCATTGGAACGCAGCTTCTTAGTACTCTCTGCAGCATATCCCATATAAGCCACCCATTGTTCCGCACTGCGCCCACGGGCATGCCTGGAAATAAAGTCTAACTGATCTATAAAAACGATACTTTCGTGCTTGCGGTACAGGAAGTAGAGCATATCTTTAAACCATAGATGGAACATGCTGAAAAGGATATCCAAATGTTCAGCGAGCCCAGTCTTGAACAGCTTCTGCCCGGCAGTTGCTACCGTGGAGCTGCCCTTGCTTAAGGACTCCTTAGCTAATTGTAACACTAGATTTCTCATTTCTGCAAACCAATTCTGTTCCAAAAGTTCCCTGCAACCATCAAGTCCCGAACTAAGTGATACTGCACATCGAGCTAAGGGGATCGGCACACCCTCACTTGCTAGCGCTTGAAGCATAATATCCGGATTTAACGGACTAAATGGGATCCGCTGAGTCCGTGACTGAATCGTCGGCAATAAAGAACGACTATTATCAGATATTAGGATTCCCACTGCCGGAGCTGGCGGTTCTTCCAGAAACTTCAACAAACTATTGGCAGCTTGTACCGTCATTTTGTCTGCCCCATCTATAATATAAACCTTTGGATTCACACCCTCAGATCGATAGGAAAAGACACGCTGCAGCTCACGGATCTGATCTATTTTTATGCTTGCACCGTCGGGCTGCAGCAATGACAAATCAGGATGGTTTCCATGCTCAACCTTTCGGCACTCTAGACATTCGCCACAGGCGTCATCCTTGCTTTCCGTGCAAAAAATTGCTTGGGCAAACATCAGCGCCGTCTTCATTTGTCCACTGCCTGCTGGTCCTGTAAATAAATAAGCATGGCTCACAGCGTCCTTGCGCAAGGCATTTTGGAGTAGCCGTTTAGCATGCTCCTGGCCTACTATATCATGAAAAGGCATAATTTCCTCCCAAAACTTTAAAAAGAAAGGTTGATTAACAACCCGCGAATTTCTCCAACACGTCCCAACAGATCTATTCGGCCCTGCTCACTATTCAGCAGATCGTCTGCCATAGATAGCAAAGCCGCATCAATTTCCTCAAGCAGCTTGTAACGCTTACCCCGCCCACGTCTATCCCATCCACGTGTCTCTTTCAGTATAACGCCTCTACGAGCGGTTTCTTCCAGAAACCTTTTGATCATCATCCGGTAAATGGTGAGTTCACGAATGGTCATAGACTTAGATAAACGGTCGCCTTGTGACTGTATTTCTTTGATCTGGCGGTTTAGTTCATCTTTGGTTTTCTGTTCACCTTGCTGCTGAAAAACGTCAGAGAACGATTTCTGCTGAACAGGCTTATTAGCCCCTTCTGCATTTGGAAGCTCACTCTTTAAGGGCCTATATCCCGGATTGATCTTCAAAGGTTATCTACCGCCCCTTTTTTGTAAATGACTTGCTCATTTATATTATACTTAATAATGTTCGAAACGATCTACAGGAAGCACGAATACAGTAGCGCCACCGACCTGTACTTCAACAGGGAGCGGTAAATAGGAATCCGTCGTGCCACTCATCGGAGTTACTGGAGTGACTAGTTGTTCACGCACTTTACAGCTGTTACGGATAACGTTCAATACAGCTTCGATCTGACTGTCTTCCACCCCAATCATAAATGTCGTATTTCCCGCCCGCAGAAATCCACCTGTACTTGCGAGTTTGGTAGCACGGAAATTGGCTTTTACTAGCTCACTGGATAACCGGTTACTGTCTTTATCCTGGATAATTGCAATGATCAACTTCATCTTCGCATTCCCTCCCAAAAAAGTTTTATGGAGTATTACTACTTAATGTGTTCTTAGTAGTAACCTCACTTCATAAGCAAACGCTTAGTTATATGCCACTTCTCTTATTATATTAGACAAAACACCCTAAAAACCCTTTAATACTCTCTCTTCAAGAGTTCTCACGATATCTTGTTCTACCAGATGAATAGGGCGGTTTGCATCAAGAACTACTATTCTCTCCGGATTCGCCTTAATTAATAAATGATAACCTTCACGAACCTTCTGATGAAAGGCAAGACTCTCCATATCCAGACGATTGACTTCGCGATCTTGATTGGCCGCAATCCGTGATAATCCAATCTCAGGGTCTACATCCAGATAAAAGGTTAGATCGGGCATGCGATTTCCAATAGCAAAACGGTTAATACTCCACACCTCTTCCATACCTAATCCTCTTGCATGTCCTTGATAAACGAGACTGCTGTCTACAAAGCGGTCACAGAGGACTGTAAGCCCTTCTCTAAGAGCTGGCTCTACTACTTCAGCGAGATGTTGGCTTCTTGATGCAGCGTACAGCAATGCCTCAGTACGTGCATCCATTGCAGTATGGGCAGGATCCAGAATAATAGAGCGAATTTTTTCGGCGATTTCTATGCCTCCAGGTTCACGTGTAATTCGATAGGGCATGGACCGATTCTGCAAATATGCTGCTACTCTGCCCAGTACCGTTGTTTTTCCGGAGCCTTCGCCCCCTTCTAATGTTATGAAGAAACCTTCTTTGCCCACTTATACTTCTCCGCCCTTCTGAATGTTGTATACCTTAATACGCTGTAAGACCGGATCAGCACAAGCTTGGAACTTCGCGCCTCCATAAGCTAAACCAGTCAGTCTTTGCTGTATCTGATCTGTGATGACCTCACCCGGATATAATAATGGAATGCCTGGTGGATAGGGAATTACCATTTCTGCAGCTACTCTCCCCACGCTGTGTTCAAGATTAATACTTTCTACCTCATTGGCTGACACCGGCTTCAAAGAGAAGGGAACGGGTAGCGAGATTTGTAAAACATTCAAATTGTTCCACGTGGAAATATTTTGAGATTCTAAAATGCCAGCGGTGTGCGGTGATTCGGATGTAACCTCCGAATCTATTTCCCGCAGCGCCTGCAATAACCTTGCTGCATCTTCGGCCTTCGAACCGAGGCTGAACAGCAGCACTACGTGCCGGTCGTCACTCATCTCCGGCACACAGCCCTTAGCCTCGAGCCTGCGCTGCAGCTCGAAACCACCTAGGACCCCGGTGGCGTCATAAATGACGACTTTGAAGGGGTCCTGCGTCTCGTACGCCGCCTTATGCAGCGGCGTGCTGTCGTGCAGCGGCTCTGCCGGCTGCACCAATCCATAGCGCGGCAGCTCGGCAAGGCCGCGCCGCAGGACATCCACGGCGGCCAGCCCTGCCGTGAAAGCCTCGCTGCCCCGGCTGTGCAGCAGCCGCCGGGCAAGATCAAGTGACGCCATCATAGGATATGATGGGCTGGAGCTCTGCACCATGGCGAGCCGCTGCGAGAGCAGGGCGCGGTCGAGCCGCTGCCCTTGAACATGCAGCATAGCGCCCATGGTCATCGCAGTGAGCATCTTGTGCGTGGACTGCACTACGCCGTCCGCGCCACAAGCAAGCGCCCCGGCAGGCAGTGCCGGGTGCTGCCCGTAATGCGCCCCATGCGCTTCATCGACAAGCAGCGGTATACCGCTGTCGTGGCAAATACGCGCGAGGGGCGCAAGGTCACTGCCCATGCCGTAGTAATTGGGCATGGTGACAAATACAGCGGCGGCTTCCGGATAGGCTGCAAGTGCAGCCTCAACAGCTTCTGCCGCCGGCGCTACTGCCAAGCCGCTGAGTGGATCAATCAGCGGTTCGACGAAAACAGCCCTCACTCCAGCTAACATAAGACCATGAATCACTGATTTATGCACATTTCGTTGAAGAATCAGAATCATTCCTGGCTCGGGGCAAGACGTTAGAATCAGCGCCAGGTTACCCGCCGTACTTCCGCCAACTAGAAAAAAACTCTCCTCTGCTCCAAAGCAATCCGCAGCCAGCTCCTGTGCTTCCTTAATGACTCCCTCAGGATGATGAAGATCATCCGTGCCGGTAATCTCCGTAACATCGTACTTCATTACCTCATCTAGAAACCCAGCGCCTTCTACGCCGTCATATGCCGCTCCATTTTTATGTCCCGGCACATGATAAGATATATTACCCACAATTCTATATTGCTCCAGCATTTCGTATACAGGTGCCCTACATCGTTGTAATTTATTCATATTAAATTCCTTCCCATAGGGTTCCTTCTATTTTAACGTAAATATTCAGAAACTCCTATGTTTCCTCATAAAAGCATCTGACTGAACAGCAAAACGGCTCCCCCCGCTTAAACAACGAGGAAGCCGTATATGAATATCTCTAATGCAGCCCTTATATCTTTCATCCAGACTGCTCTCTTATCCGCATCAATTAACAGAGTTACTCTACTTAAGCGTTCTTTTGCAATCCGATCTTCTTCATCTGGCCAATAAAAAAACGGTACTTAGCATCTTCTGCCTCGGTACGGATCATTTCTGCCTCACAATCCTCACAAATAAAATGCGAGACAATCACAATACCTTCTTCTTTTTCCTGCCCACAAATGATACAAGCTTGCCCGGTTTGCTGTTCCATAACCATCCCACCTTGACTCTTTTAAGAACAGTATGATACACCTTCTATCATTTTAAACCTTTTCATAGTTTTTTCATATCCTTCGTTTCGTGTATTATATATATTCCGCTGCCCCTATATCGGTGAATATTCGCCCATAGTTTAATAAAATGCTTTCATTCGCCGATATTAAGAACATATGAATCTGTGAGGAGGTTAGTCTATTTTATATGGAACCCAACACCAAAGGCGCTGCTACATTCTATCAATATAAATTAATCAAAAAAATTAATCTAACGGCACCTCTGCTGCGTGTTTATATTTTGCTCCCTCTTTTGGTCCTTGTGCTCGAGACAGTCTTTCTTTCTTGGTGGAGTATTCTCTACTTAATTATAGCTGCTCCGGTTATGTTCTGGGTTCAATATGTTATTTCACGCTCAGTACTTCTAATCTCCGGGCATCCTATTTCAAAAAGATGGTCCATCTCATTTAAAATCCCGTGGCTTGGCTTCATGCCAGATCAACACATTAGTTACCGCATTTTCCGTAAAGTACAGTTACATAATTTTTATATTGGTCTTTGTATCGCAGCTCTCTTTATTTTTTGGTCACCACCGGCATTTACAGTATCCCTGATTATTTGCCACTTGTGGCTTTTATTGCCCCGTCTCTATACACTCTTCAAAATAAATCAACGCAACAAGGAAGGCATGCTGAAGTTTAATCCAACCGATGCCTCCTATTACTCTCAATAGAGTACGGTTAACCTGTGTTCGCATATAAATAAATAATCGCCATCCATAAAGGACGGCGATTATTTATTTTGTCTTAAGACCTTTAATTAAGGCCTTCTTTTCTTTAGGAATCATAACTATAAAATAATCATCATGCACTGTTAAATGAACCGTTACTCCATCCTTCTGAAAAACACCAGATGAATCGGTATTCTCCTCTTCCTGTTCAATCCATCCCCAGGCCTTAATAGTATCCATATACTCCTCTGGGATGCCGTTCTTCTCCTTTAATCCAGGTAAAGAATAACGCACATAATCCATAGCAACGTTTGTCGTAGTCTGGTCTGGTGAGTACGCCTCTTGGGGCACAGGGAAATTTTTCTCGTTTAGCGCACCCTCAAAAGCATCCCAGCTGGGGGCTTTCGTACCGCAGCCTGCCAGTATTAAAGCTACTATACACGAAAAAATTAATATCTTAATAATTCTTGTTTGTTTCATGCCTTAAATCCTCCTTACCTCCACAATGCATCTAAAGACACAAGAAAATTCAAAGTTAGAATTTATGAGTAGTTCCTTCGTATTAGAGATGTTGCTTATTATTTGCACTTATCTATTATACTTGTATCGACCTCAGCGTCGGTAACAAAAATGTCACTCAATTACAGCCCCTTCAGATGTTGTACTCCCCTTCAAACAACACTCTTGTCCAAAAAAAACAAAAAAGCCACTGCTGATAAATCAACAATGGCTTAATGTGCTTGGCAACGTCCTACTCTCCCAGGACCCTTCGGTCCAAGTACCATCGGCGCTGGAGGGCTTAACGGTCGTGTTCGGGATGGGTACGCGTGGAACCCCTCCGCTATCGCCACCAAACATGCATCTGTGAAACAGACGCTGCCGCGTGAAATTCGGTTCATCACCAGAAGTGACAATGAATTTCTAAGCGTATTTCAGGCTTGATGCCTGAAAACTGAATCCGAAACGAATTTGCATTCTAAGTATAGGATAAGCCCTCGACCGATTAGTATTGGTCAGCTCCATGCATTGCTGCACTTCCACCTCCAACCTATCTACCTCGTCGTCTTCAAGGGGTCTTACTAATTGGGAAATCTCATCTTGAGGGGGGCTTCACGCTTAGATGCTTTCAGCGCTTATCCCGTCCGTACGTAGCTACCCAGCCATGCTCCTGGCGGAACAACTGGTGCACCAGCGGTACGTCCATCCCGGTCCTCTCGTACTAAGGACAGCTCCTCTCAAATTTCCTGCGCCCACGACAGATAGGGACCGAACTGTCTCACGACGTTCTGAACCCAGCTCGCGTACCGCTTTAATGGGCGAACAGCCCAACCCTTGGGACCTACTTCAGCCCCAGGATGCGATGAGCCGACATCGAGGTGCCAAACCTCCCCGTCGATGTGGACTCTTGGGGGAGATAAGCCTGTTATCCCCAGGGTAGCTTTTATCCGTTGAGCGATGGCCCTTCCATGCGGTACCACCGGATCACTAAGTCCGACTTTCGTCCCTGCTCGACTTGTAGGTCTCGCAGTCAAGCTCCCTTATGCCTTTGCACTCTGCGAATGATTTCCAACCATTCTGAGGGAACCTTGGAACGCCTCCGTTACTCTTTAGGAGGCGACCGCCCCAGTCAAACTGCCCGCCTGACACGGTCCCCGTACCCGATAAGGGCACTAGGTTAGAACCTAGATACGATCAGGGTGGTATCCCAACGGCGCCTCCACCGAAGCTTGCGCTCCGATTTCTACGGCTCCCACCTATCCTGTACAGATCGTACCCAAATTCAATATCAAGCTGCAGTAAAGCTCCATGGGGTCTTTCCGTCTTGTCGCGGGTAACCTGCATCTTCACAGGTATTAAAATTTCACCGGATCTCTCGTTGAGACAGCGCCCAAGTCGTTACGCCATTCGTGCGGGTCAGAATTTACCTGACAAGGAATTTCGCTACCTTAGGACCGTTATAGTTACGGCCGCCGTTTACTGGGGCTTCGGTTCATAGCTTCGGGTTACCCCTAACCACTCCCCTTAACCTTCCAGCACCGGGCAGGCGTCAGCCCGTATACTTCGCCTTGCGGCTTCGCACAGACCTGTGTTTTTGCTAAACAGTCGCTTGGGCCTTTTCACTGCGGCCCCCTCGTGCTATTCACACTACCGGGGCACCCCTTCTCCCGAAGTTACGGGGTCATTTTGCCGAGTTCCTTAACGAGAGTTCTTCCGCGCGCCTTAGAATTCTCTTCTCGCCTACCTGTGTCGGTTTGCGGTACGGGCACCTTCTCCTGGCTAGAGGCTTTTCTTGGCAGTGTGAGATCATGACCTTCGCTACTACAATTTTCGCTCCCCATCACAGCCCAGCCTTATCGATGTGCGGATTTGCCTACACATCAGCCTCACTGCTTAGACGGACATCCATCAGTCCGCGTCACTACCCTCCTGCGTCACCCCATCGCTCATAGCGGATTACGGTGGTACAGTAATTTCAAACTGTTGTCCTTCGACTACGCCTTTCGGCCTCGCCTTAGGTCCCGACTTACCCTGAGCGGACGAGCCTTCCTCAGGAAACCTTGGGCTTTCGGCGGATCAGATTCTCACTGATCTTTTCGTTACTCATACCGGCATTCTCACTTGTGTAGTGTCCAGCGCTCTTTTCAGTACACCTTCAACCCCTACACAACGCTCCCCTACCCCAGATACATACGTATCTAGCCATAGCTTCGGTGGTGTGTTTAGCCCCGTTACATTTTCGGCGCAGAGTCACTCGACCAGTGAGCTATTACGCACTCTTTCAATGGTGGCTGCTTCTAAGCCAACATCCTGGTTGTCTGTGCAACTCCACATCCTTTCCCACTTAACACACACTTGGGGACCTTAGCTGATGGTCTGGGCTGTTTCCCTTTTGACAATGGATCTTAGCACTCACTGTCTGACTCCCGGCAATAAGTATATGGCATTCGGAGTTTGACTGAGCTTGGTAATCCTTGCGGACCCCGCACCCAATCAGTGCTCTACCTCCACTACTCTTATACCGAGGCTAGCCCTAAAGCTATTTCGGGGAGAACCAGCTATCTCCGAGTTCGATTGGAATTTCTCCGCTACCCCCACCTCATCCCCGCACTTTTCAACGTACGTGGGTTCGGGCCTCCAGTGCGTGTTACCGCACCTTCACCCTGGACAGGGGTAGATCACACGGTTTCGGGTCTACGTCCACATACTAAGTCGCCCTATTCAGACTCGCTTTCGCTGCGGCTCCACCTTCTCGGCTTAACCTTGCATGTTAAACGTAACTCGCCGGTTCATTCTACAAAAGGCACGCCATCACCCATTAATAGGGCTCTGACTTTTTGTAAGCACACGGTTTCAGGTTCTATTTCACTCCCCTTCCGGGGTGCTTTTCACCTTTCCCTCACGGTACTGTTTCACTATCGGTCGCCAGGTAGTATTTAGCCTTAGCAGATGGTCCTGCTGGATTCATACGGGGTTTCACGTGCCCCGCACTACTCGGGATCCGTCTCGGAGAGAACACAGTTTAGGTTACAGGGCTTTTACCTCTATCGCGGGCCTTTCCAGACCTCTTCACCTACCATATTCCTTTGTAACTCCATGTGAGACGTCCCACAACCCCTAAGAGCAAGCTCTTAGGTTTAGGCTGTTCCGCGTTCGCTCGCCGCTACTGACGGAATCACTATTGTTTTCTCTTCCTCAGGGTACTTAGATGTTTCAGTTCCCCTGGTCTGCCTCTACATTTCCTATGTATTCAGAAATGAGTAACTGCGAATTACCACAGCTGGGTTTCCCCATTCGGACACCCCCGGATCAAAGCTTGCTTACAGCTCCCCGAGGCAGTTTCGTTGTTCGCCACGTCCTTCGTCGGCTCCTGGCGCCTAGGCATCCTCCGTGTGCTCTTATTAGCTTAACCTTGATTCTTCCGAAGAAAAATCTCACTAATAACATTTACTTGTTTGCACAAGTTGCTAAAAGATGTTCTAAAACGCAAATTCGTTTCGGTATCCAGTTTTCAAGGATCAAGTCTTACTTGAGAGCTTAAACTCTCAAAACTGAGCAACGAGTGAGTAACAGGCCTAAACCTGAGTTTTGGAAGCTGAGCTTCCGATTTGAATGTTCTCATTGCAGAGAACGATTCTCCATAGAAAGGAGGTGATCCAGCCGCACCTTCCGATACGGCTACCTTGTTACGACTTCACCCCAATCATCTACCCCACCTTCGGCGGCTGGCTCCCTTGCGGGTTACCCCACCGACTTCGGGTGTTGTAAACTCTCGTGGTGTGACGGGCGGTGTGTACAAGACCCGGGAACGTATTCACCGCGGCATGCTGATCCGCGATTACTAGCAATTCCGACTTCATGCAGGCGAGTTGCAGCCTGCAATCCGAACTGAGACCGGCTTTGATGGGATTGGCTCCACCTCGCGGCTTCGCTTCCCGTTGTACCGGCCATTGTAGTACGTGTGTAGCCCAGGTCATAAGGGGCATGATGATTTGACGTCATCCCCACCTTCCTCCGGTTTGTCACCGGCAGTCACTCTAGAGTGCCCAGCATTACCTGCTGGCAACTAAAGTTAAGGGTTGCGCTCGTTGCGGGACTTAACCCAACATCTCACGACACGAGCTGACGACAACCATGCACCACCTGTCTCCTCTGTCCCGAAGGCCGCTGCTATCTCTAGCAGATTCAGAGGGATGTCAAGACCTGGTAAGGTTCTTCGCGTTGCTTCGAATTAAACCACATACTCCACTGCTTGTGCGGGTCCCCGTCAATTCCTTTGAGTTTCAGTCTTGCGACCGTACTCCCCAGGCGGAGTGCTTACTGTGTTAACTTCGGCACCAAGGGTATCGAAACCCCTAACACCTAGCACTCATCGTTTACGGCGTGGACTACCAGGGTATCTAATCCTGTTTGCTCCCCACGCTTTCGCGCCTCAGCGTCAGTTACAGCCCAGAAAGTCGCCTTCGCCACTGGTGTTCCTCCACATATCTACGCATTTCACCGCTACACGTGGAATTCCACTTTCCTCTTCTGTACTCAAGCCACCCAGTTTCCAGTGCGACCTCAGGTTGAGCCCAAGGTTTAAACACCAGACTTAAATAGCCGCCTGCGCGCGCTTTACGCCCAATAATTCCGGACAACGCTTGCCCCCTACGTATTACCGCGGCTGCTGGCACGTAGTTAGCCGGGGCTTTCTTCTCAGGTACCGTCACTCCGGTAGCAGTTACTCTACCGGACGTTCTTCCCTGGCAACAGAGCTTTACGATCCGAAAACCTTCATCACTCACGCGGCGTTGCTCCGTCAGGCTTTCGCCCATTGCGGAAGATTCCCTACTGCTGCCTCCCGTAGGAGTCTGGGCCGTGTCTCAGTCCCAGTGTGGCCGTTCACCCTCTCAGGTCGGCTACGCATCGTCGCCTTGGTGGGCCGTTACCCCACCAACTAGCTAATGCGCCGCAGGCCCATCCCTCAGTGACAGATTGCTCCGTCTTTCATTCTTCTCTCAGGAGAAAAAAGAAATTATCCGGTATTAGCTACCGTTTCCGGTAGTTATCCCAGTCTGAAGGGCAGGTTGCCTACGTGTTACTCACCCGTCCGCCGCTAAGTTACTTTGAAAGCAAGCTTTCAAAGTAACTCCGCTCGACTTGCATGTATTAGGCACGCCGCCAGCGTTCGTCCTGAGCCAGGATCAAACTCTCCAATTAGTATTGAAAAGAGCGATATGCTCATTTTGAAACATCTGACGAGAAAATTAATTCTCTAATTTTGGATTTCACTTACGTGATTTCCTACTCACTCGTTGTTCAGTTTTCAAAGATCAAGTTCTCGTTGGCGCCGTTTAATGTCTCAGCAGCAACTCTTATACTATATCATGTTCGGCTATTTAATGTCAAGCTCTTTTTTAACTTCTTTTTCGAGCTCGGCATGTGTACTTCTTGGCCGGACTTAGAATATATCATGTATGGAGATGCATTGCAAGAGTTTTTTTATATAAAATCAAAAGCATAAAACATCATCTATGTATTATTGTATTATAATAACTACCTCCCCTTATCATCTAATTATCTAGAAAGTAAAAAAACAACTGCAGAAGATAACAGTTGTTTTTTAGAAGAAGCTTAGACGATTCTAGATTAATTCCGCTTCCTTCGCTCCAGTAATTACGGCAATGATATTGCTTCGAAGTGCCTCCGCATTGTGCGCTTCATATGGATCCACTTTGAAAACAACAGCATCTGCAATAAAACCTTCTGCAATTTGTCCCAGCTCGTTACCGCTCCCCAGAATATCAGCAGCACTTTTAGTCGCAGCCTGCCAAGCTTCTCTCCGAGTTAAGCCATAATCAATCAATGTATCCAGTTCTTGAAGGTTATAGCCATGTAGTGCAGGTGTGGCATAATCTGTACCGAATCCAATACGAACGCCTTCTCTTTTTGCATAATGAATGGCCTTGGAATGACATTCGGCAGCGCGGGCAGCTCGGTCGCAAATGATCGGGTTCAACGCTAGGACTCCTTTTGGGTCTGCAGCAATACGATAAATTGATGTGGTGGGTACAAACGCTACCCTCGAGTTAGCAAGTCTTCCTGCCTGATCCTCAGTTAGAAACATCCCATGCTCTATTGATTCCACGCCGGCCTGGATGGACCAGTCTATCGTCACTCCGCCCCAGGTATGAACCAGTACCTTCTTATCATGGGCATGTGCATTACGAACAATGAACGAGAACTCTTCTTCGGAAAAGATCGGGTCAATGACTTTCTCGGTAGGTGCTCCAAGCCCGCCTGTGGCCATGATTTTTATCCAACCCGCTCCTGTAGCAAAGATTTCCGCCATGCGTTGTTCTAAATGCTTGAGACCACGGGCATCTGCTGCTCCAATCATATCGCTACTGGTCTGCACTCTTAATGGATGCTGATATTGCTGGACAAGATGCTGCACTGTGCTCGGCAGAATCCCACCTGCATCACGGGCAGTCGTTACACCCGTTCTAAGAGTAGCTTCAAAAGCTTGTGCCTGCATAATTTCGATCTGGTTGGCATCGCGCTTCAATTGATCAGAGTGGTCAAAATCTGTCCAAGCTAAATGCGTATGAAGATCAATAATACCCGGACTTAGCCACAGATCTGTTCCTGCAAGATTTGACTCTACTTGATGCGGATCCGCTTCAGTAATGGATGAAAAACGACCATCCTTTATCACGACATCAAAACGTCTGCCTTCGATACCTGCTATAAAAATGTCATTGAACGTTTGCAGCTCTGGATGCTTATGAATCATCTTCATTCCCCCCATGCCAGCCGAACAGCTGCTAATGCCTGAACAGGGTCTTGTTTCAACAATTCGGCAAGCGTGGATATAGCTTTCTCCACACTTTGCCGCTCAGCATTCGTTCCAAAATGGTTGATCCGTAGAAGATGGCCAAATAATTCTCCGTCTCCGGGAGCCACAATGCCTATAGGCTGCTCAATCCGCAACTCTTGCTTTCCAGAAATCCGCACCGTTGTAGTCAGCGTAGAATAATGTCTGCTGTCCTTTTGCCAAGGCTCAAGCCCCAAGGATTTAATACCAGCTACAGCAGCTGCTGCGGCTCGCTCATGGCGTTTGATTACTTGATCCAATCCTTCTTCTTCAATTCGTGTCAAAGCTTGAGTCAAGGCTCTAGCCTCCAGCGTAGGAATGTTTGGGGCAACCCGCAATGGCGCGGCGTCTCCCAGTGATGGTTTCAGATCCAGCAAGGATAAAATAGAATTGCGTGGAGCATTTTCATTCGACTCAAGAAATTCCCAGCCACGTGGAGAAATACTTACGGCACTAACACCGTTGGGTCCAGCTAAGGCTTTTTGCGCACCTATAACTGCAAAATCAACGGACCATTCATCCACCAGCAGGGCCTCTCCCCCAACCGCAGATACGGAGTCAGACACAGTAATAAGATTGAATTCTTTTGCAATTTCAAATATTTCTTTAGCAGGATTAGAGCCTCCAGTAACCACTTCAGCTTGAACAAAAGAAAGGGCACAAGGTTTAAACTCCTTAATCGCAGAAGCAACTTGGTCGCTAGTGACCACTTCATCAAAAGGAACCTTTACTTCAACAACCGTTGCTCCACCCCGCTCAAGCCATTTTCCAAATAAACTTCCATAAGGACCTGTTACTATATTTACAATGGTTCGACCAGGTGCAGCTATTCCGGCGGCTACCGCCTCGATTCCAAGGATTGCCTCAGCCGGAATGATAACTGGAGGGTGCTCAGTAAACAAGACTTTGGAAATTAAATGTGTTAGCTTATTGTACTCAGCCAGTGAAAGTGGCACGTATCCTTTATGTTCTCGGTTCATAAAAAAACCTCCTGATGTACTTTATTTTGGCATTTTCGGAACCGCCGACAACAGCTCATAACTGTATTCATGTTTAGGACGGATGAAGAATTGGTCCCGCGGACTCTGCTCCACGAGCTTTCCTTGCCGCATAACTGCTACCGTATCGCTAATTGCATTGATTACTCCTAGATCATGAGAAATAAAAAGCATGGTGAGATTAAGCTCAGCCTTCAGCGTATTGAACAGTTCGAGCACACTAAGCTGCACAGATACATCCAACGCACTTGTAGGTTCATCCGCGATCAGGATGTTTGGCTCAACACTTAATGCACGAGCGATCGCTATTCGTTGACGCTGGCCGCCGGAAAATTCATGTGGGAATTTGTCTAACGCCTTTTGTTCTAAATGAACTTGATTCAAAAGCTCTTTGCATCTTTGTTCAACATCTGTACGCCCCACTATTTTATGAAACAATAAGGGCTCGGAAAGAATTTGCCTAATCGAATGTTTAGGATTTAGCGAAGCATCTGGATTTTGGAATATCATCTGGATTGTTTTGTGCTGCTCACGGCTTCTTTTCTTTTTTAATTCTTGGGTTCCCAACAGAATCTGTCCCTCATTTGGGGCAATCAGTCCAGCAATTACTCGCGCCAGCGTAGATTTCCCTGATCCGGATTCTCCAACAAGCCCAAGGGTGGTGTGCTGCTCAAGATTCAGATTGATATGATCCAGTGCAGTAAAGCCGCCATAATGAACAGTTAAATCTTTTATTTGTAAGGCTAATTCCATGAGTCTCTACTCCCTTCAAGCTCTGGCAAAGGAAGCACCGAATCAATCAGCATCTGTGTGTAAGGGTCTTTCGGATTTCGCAAAATATCAAGGGTATTGCCCTGCTCAACAATCTGTCCCTGTTTCATTACACATAGCCGTGAACACAAGTTTGCTGCAATCGCTAGGTTATGCGTAACAAATACCATGGCAAAACTGAGCTCATGCTGGAGGCTCGTGATCGTCTCAATAATTTGCCGTTGAACCGTGACGTCAAGTGCCGTTGTCGGCTCATCACAGAGAAGTATGCCTGGCTTGCACGCCAGTGCCAGAGCGATGACTACCCGTTGACACTGACCGCCTGACAGCTGACTCGGATACCGGTCCTTTTTCTTCAATGAATCGGGGAGACCAAGCCTTTCGAGCAGTTCCAGTGCAATTACCCGCGAAGTCTTACGGCTTACTCTCTGTCTGTAATACACAACTTCAGCCAGTTGTTTGACAACCGTACAGAGCGGATCAAGCGCACCTCTTGGATCTTGAAATACCATCGCACTGCTTACGTCACTTTTAATGGTGCCACCAGTCTGTTCAACACCATTTGGAAGCAAGCCTAAAATTGCACGCAGCGTAAGCGATTTTCCTGATCCCGATTCACCTACTAATCCCAGACTCTCCCCTTTACTCAGCGAAAAACTAACATTATTGACCAATCTCTCATTTGACTTAGCTGCCAGCGATAGCGCCTCTATTTCTAAAATGGGTTGTATAGACATTATTTTTTCCTCCATATGTCTGCCAAACCATCACCTAGGAGCGACAAAGCTATCCCCGTATACACCACTGCAAATCCCGGAACGGCCGAGAGCCACCAAGCTGTAGTGATGAAGGGCTGTCCATCTGAAATCATTGTCCCCCAGTCAGGAGTTGGCGGTGTAATGCCGATACCAAGATACCCGAGCGTAACAATGGCAACAAGCAATCCAATCATATCTGTCATAAGGACGACCACGGCTTGCGGAAGTACATTCGGCAGGAGATGACGCAAAATAATTTTCACTCCTGGTAGCCCTAAGGTTTGAGCGGACGCCACCCATTCCTGATTACGAAAAGAAGCACTAAGACCTCTGACGACACGGGCAAAGACAATCCATCCTACAAAAATAAAAGTAATATAAATGCCTCGTTCTCCTGCTCCACTTGCAAAAGCCACGATAATAACGATCAGATAAAAAGGAAAGGCGATGAATGTATCTGACAACAGCGTAATAACTGTATCGATCCATTTGCCGTAATATCCTGCCAGCATTCCTAGAAATACACCTGTGCAAAAGGGAATGATTTCTGCCAAGACCATGATTTTCAAATCAGTCCTCGCTGCATAAACCAGTCTGGTAAACAGATCACGCCCTAATTGATCAGTTCCCAACCAATGTTCGGCTGACGGAGGCTGTAAAAAGGCACTCAAATTTTGCTCAGAGGGGTCATAAGGACTTATATAAGGTATAAACACAGTCAAGAGAATAAGAGCTGCAAACATAATAATTCCCACTAGAAGTGATGGGGTATTCCATATTCGCTTTAAGCCGCTTGTTATCTTACCGTCTTCATACAATCGCGAGTCTAGTCTTATAGTTTTCATTGTTTTCCTTTCGTTCTGGGATCAAGCCACCAGGAAATGATTTCAATCAAGAGACTGATGATCACAACAGATAGCGCACAGTAAAGTGCTATTCCTTGAATAACCGGAAAGTCCCGTTTCGAAATTGAAGTGAACAATAAGCTGCCAATTCCCTTAATTCCAAATACCTGCTCAACGACCAAGGTGCCTCCGATTAAATAAGAAATATTCACACCCAGCAGCATTAACGTAGGAAGAGCAGAGTTGCGCAGCACATGTTTAAATAAAATAACCCTGTTTGGTATGCCCGCAGCCTTAAGGGTGACTACAAAATCCGATTCTAACACTTCAAGCATCTGCGCTCTTAATGAACGAACAAGCGTAGGAACCTGTGAAAAAGCAACAGTGATTGCTGGAAGTGCAAGACTATGCAAGGTTCCGACCCACCCTTCACTTACTCCCCCAACAGGGAACCAGCCAAGCCGGACACTAAAGAGCAAAATTAAAAGTAAGCCAACCCAGAAGATTGGCATACCTAGAGTAATTGTAGGAAAAATACGTATCAAATGGTCCAGCAGTTTATCCTTATGCGTAGCGGCTACCGTAGCGAGCAGAAGGGATACGAAAATCGCCAACACACAAGCCATCACGATGAGCAGCAAAGTAACAGGGGCCCGTTGTGTAATCAACTCTCTTGTTGATGTCCCCATAATAATGGAGTTTCCAGTATCTCCTTGAGTAAACAGCGTCTTCACAAATCGGATGAATTGCTCCCATAAAGGGAGGTCCAGCCCAAGAGTATGATGCATACTCTTGAGCGCCTCAGGGGTGCTGTATTCTCCCAAAATCATTTTTGCTGGATCTCCCGGCACGATTCGTATGATGAAAAAGACTGCTATCATTACGCAGAAGATCACTGCCAATGCTTTTATAAGAGATATCACAAGCCAGTTGTAAGAACCCTTGCTTCCTTTCGGTTGATTTAACACCTGCTTAAGATTCATCATTGGCTGATGCGGACATCTTCGAAACGGGCACTGCCGTTTGGTAGAACAACGAGACCGTCAACTGAAGAACGAATACCTTTTAAAACATCTGGATAGTAAAGCGGAATATAAGGAACTTCATCAGCAAGGGTCTGCAGCAGCTTAGTATAGATTTGTGCACGTTCATCGCCATCCGCAGTTTTTTGTCCCTCATATAGAAGCTTCGTTACTTCATCATTTGTATAATGCGTCCAATATGATTTGCTGAAGCCTTCCGGATCGGTCTGGAAAGCAATAATTGAGTTCGCTTCAGGGGAATCCGCTTGACCACTGTTCAGCATTGCCGCAAAATCATATGCGAAGAAACGTTCACGGAAAGTGGCAAGTTCAATCGATTCAATCTCAATCTTAATCCCGATCGTTTGGCCCGCTGCCTGAATAATTTGTGCCTCTTGAGCTCTTGTGCTATTACCGGATGCTACAAGTAATTTGGTAGTGAAGCCATTAGGGAAGGCAGATTTTGCAAGCTCCTCCTTGGCTGCTTCGATATTAAAGTTCAGTGCTTTGATTGTATCATTTGCGTTATAAGGAATCGTTGTTGGCAGCAATGAGTTTGCTGTTTGTGCATAACCAAAGGTTAGCGCCTTGGTCAAGCCCTCACGATCAAGCCCCAGCGCCAGAGCGCGACGGACATGCACATCAGAAAAATGTTCATCCAACGTATTAAAGAACAATTGCTCTGTCACCCAACTACCGTTAGTAACTACTTTAGTGTCAGCCCCATCTTTAATCTCATTGGCATTTTGCAGGGCCAAAGATTCAATAGCATTAACTTCTCCAGCCTTCAGCTGGTTAATCGCTTGACTGTCATCTTCAATCAGCTTATAAACGAGCTTATCAATATAGGGTTTACCTTCTTGCCAGTAGAATGTATTCTTAGTGAAGGTCAGATCACCTGCAGTGTCCCATGTTTCAACAACAAAAGGTCCCGTACCGATCGGTTTCTTGAAGAATTCTTCTTCGGATACTCCGCCCAAATTGTTAGGAAGGATACCATTTGAGAAATTAGATAGCTCCGAGATAAATGGTGTATAAGGCTCTTTAAGTGTAATAACAAGCGTTTTGTTATCTTGCGCTTTGATTGTGTCGACCTTTGCGGATATTGCCAGCGGGCCGCCTACCTTCAAGTGCCGCTCAAGAGAGAATACAGCATCTTCTGCGGTCACATCCGTACCATTGGAAAACTTCAACCCATCACGAAGCTCGAATGTATACGTCAGACCATCTTCACTGATATTATGTGACTTAGCAAGCCAATCTACAATTTCACCTTTGCTGTCAAAAGCGACTAATGATTCAAAAACTTTGTCGATTGCAAAAGCATTGTTGGACGTAATCTGATTATGCAAATCCAGCGAAGTTACAGAAGCAGGTCGTCCATAGACGAAAGTCCCTCCCGTTGCAGGTTCTGCAGTTTGAGGACTTTGAGTTGCCGGACTCGCACTTTCCTGTGCCTCTTTATTTGAATCAGCCTTATTATTAGACCCCGAGCACCCTGCAATTAACATCAATAGCAAAACTGCTATTGCCCCCAACAGAATCGGTTTCTTAATAGATACACTAAAGTACGACATAATTCGCTCCCCCTATAATTCTTATATGTTTAGTATGAATTGTATTATGGGTTAAACACTCTAGTCTGTCAAACATAATTTAATTTGCAACAATCCTTAAGTAAATATACATAACAAAAAGACCACTGTCGATTACTCAACAGTGGTCTTGTGTGCTTGGCAACGTCCTACTCTCCCAGGACCCTTCGGTCCAAGTACCATCGGCGCTGGAGGGCTTAACGGTCGTGTTCGGGATGGGTACGCGTGGAACCCCTCCGCTATCGCCACCAAACATGCATCTGTGAAACAGACGCTGCCGCGTGAAATTCGGTTCATCACCAGAAGTGACAATGAATTTCTAAGCGTGTTACAGGCTTAATCGCCTGAAAACTGAATCCGAAACGAATTTGCATTCTACGTATAGGATAAGCCCTCGACCGATTAGTATTGGTCAGCTCCATGCATTGCTGCACTTCCACCTCCAACCTATCTACCTCGTCGTCTTCAAGGGGTCTTACTAATTGGGAAATCTCATCTTGAGGGGGGCTTCACGCTTAGATGCTTTCAGCGCTTATCCCGTCCGTACGTAGCTACCCAGCCATGCTCCTGGCGGAACAACTGGTGCACCAGCGGTACGTCCATCCCGGTCCTCTCGTACTAAGGACAGCTCCTCTCAAATTTCCTGCGCCCACGACAGATAGGGACCGAACTGTCTCACGACGTTCTGAACCCAGCTCGCGTACCGCTTTAATGGGCGAACAGCCCAACCCTTGGGACCTACTTCAGCCCCAGGATGCGATGAGCCGACATCGAGGTGCCAAACCTCCCCGTCGATGTGGACTCTTGGGGGAGATAAGCCTGTTATCCCCAGGGTAGCTTTTATCCGTTGAGCGATGGCCCTTCCATGCGGTACCACCGGATCACTAAGTCCGACTTTCGTCCCTGCTCGACTTGTAGGTCTCGCAGTCAAGCTCCCTTATGCCTTTGCACTCTGCGAATGATTTCCAACCATTCTGAGGGAACCTTGGAACGCCTCCGTTACTCTTTAGGAGGCGACCGCCCCAGTCAAACTGCCCGCCTGACACGGTCCCCGTACCCGATAAGGGCACTAGGTTAGAACCTAGATACGATCAGGGTGGTATCCCAACGGCGCCTCCACCGAAGCTTGCGCTCCGATTTCTACGGCTCCCACCTATCCTGTACAGATCGTACCCAAATTCAATATCAAGCTGCAGTAAAGCTCCATGGGGTCTTTCCGTCTTGTCGCGGGTAACCTGCATCTTCACAGGTATTAAAATTTCACCGGATCTCTCGTTGAGACAGCGCCCAAGTCGTTACGCCATTCGTGCGGGTCAGAATTTACCTGACAAGGAATTTCGCTACCTTAGGACCGTTATAGTTACGGCCGCCGTTTACTGGGGCTTCGGTTCATAGCTTCGGGTTACCCCTAACCACTCCCCTTAACCTTCCAGCACCGGGCAGGCGTCAGCCCGTATACTTCGCCTTGCGGCTTCGCACAGACCTGTGTTTTTGCTAAACAGTCGCTTGGGCCTTTTCACTGCGGCCCCCTCGTGCTATTCACACTACCGGGGCACCCCTTCTCCCGAAGTTACGGGGTCATTTTGCCGAGTTCCTTAACGAGAGTTCTTCCGCGCGCCTTAGAATTCTCTTCTCGCCTACCTGTGTCGGTTTGCGGTACGGGCACCTTCTCCTGGCTAGAGGCTTTTCTTGGCAGTGTGAGATCATGACCTTCGCTACTATAATTTTCGCTCCCCATCACAGCCCAGCCTTAATGATGTGCGGATTTGCCTACACATCAGCCTCACTGCTTAGACGGACATCCATCAGTCCGCGTCACTACCCTCCTGCGTCACCCCATCGCTCATAGCGGATTACGGTGGTACAGTAATTTCAAACTGTTGTCCTTCGACTACGCCTTTCGGCCTCGCCTTAGGTCCCGACTTACCCTGAGCGGACGAGCCTTCCTCAGGAAACCTTGGGCTTTCGGCGGATCAGATTCTCACTGATCTTTTCGTTACTCATACCGGCATTCTCACTTGTGTAGTGTCCAGCGCTCTTTTCAGTACACCTTCAACCCCTACACAACGCTCCCCTACCCCAGATACATACGTATCTAGCCATAGCTTCGGTGGTGTGTTTAGCCCCGTTACATTTTCGGCGCAGAGTCACTCGACCAGTGAGCTATTACGCACTCTTTCAATGGTGGCTGCTTCTAAGCCAACATCCTGGTTGTCTGTGCAACTCCACATCCTTTCCCACTTAACACACACTTGGGGACCTTAGCTGATGGTCTGGGCTGTTTCCCTTTTGACAATGGATCTTAGCACTCACTGTCTGACTCCCGGCAATAAGTATATGGCATTCGGAGTTTGACTGAGCTTGGTAATCCTTGCGGACCCCGCACCCAATCAGTGCTCTACCTCCACTACTCTTATACCGAGGCTAGCCCTAAAGCTATTTCGGGGAGAACCAGCTATCTCCGAGTTCGATTGGAATTTCTCCGCTACCCCCACCTCATCCCCGCACTTTTCAACGTACGTGGGTTCGGGCCTCCAGTGCGTGTTACCGCACCTTCACCCTGGACAGGGGTAGATCACACGGTTTCGGGTCTACGTCCACATACTAAGTCGCCCTATTCAGACTCGCTTTCGCTGCGGCTCCACCTTCTCGGCTTAACCTTGCATGTTAAACGTAACTCGCCGGTTCATTCTACAAAAGGCACGCCATCACCCATAGATCGGGCTCTGACTTTTTGTAAGCACACGGTTTCAGGTTCTATTTCACTCCCCTTCCGGGGTGCTTTTCACCTTTCCCTCACGGTACTGTTTCACTATCGGTCGCCAGGTAGTATTTAGCCTTAGCAGATGGTCCTGCTGGATTCATACGGGGTTTCACGTGCCCCGCACTACTCGGGATCCGTCTCGGAGAGAACACAGTTTAGGTTACAGGGCTTTTACCTCTATCGCGGGCCTTTCCAGACCTCTTCACCTACCATATTCCTTTGTAACTCCATGTGAGACGTCCCACAACCCCTAAGAGCAAGCTCTTAGGTTTAGGCTGTTCCGCGTTCGCTCGCCGCTACTGACGGAATCACTATTGTTTTCTCTTCCTCAGGGTACTTAGATGTTTCAGTTCCCCTGGTCTGCCTCTACATTTCCTATGTATTCAGAAATGAGTAACTGCGAATTACCACAGCTGGGTTTCCCCATTCGGACACCCCCGGATCAAAGCTTGCTTACAGCTCCCCGAGGCAGTTTCGTTGTTCGCCACGTCCTTCGTCGGCTCCTGGCGCCTAGGCATCCTCCGTGTGCTCTTATTAGCTTAACCTTGATTTTTCCGAAGAAAAATCTCACTAATAACATTTACTTGTTTACACAAGTTGCTAAAAGATGTTCTAAAACGCAAATTCGTTTCGGTATCCAGTTTTCAAGGATCAAGTCTTACTTGAGAGCTTAAACTCTCAAAACTGAGCAACGAGTGAGTAACAGGCCTAAACCTGAGTTTTGGAAGCTGAGCTTCCGATTTGAATGTTCTCATTGCAGAGAACGATTCTCCATAGAAAGGAGGTGATCCAGCCGCACCTTCCGATACGGCTACCTTGTTACGACTTCACCCCAATCATCTACCCCACCTTCGGCGGCTGGCTCCCTTGCGGGTTACCCCACCGACTTCGGGTGTTGTAAACTCTCGTGGTGTGACGGGCGGTGTGTACAAGACCCGGGAACGTATTCACCGCGGCATGCTGATCCGCGATTACTAGCAATTCCGACTTCATGCAGGCGAGTTGCAGCCTGCAATCCGAACTGAGACCGGCTTTGATGGGATTGGCTCCACCTCGCGGCTTCGCTTCCCGTTGTACCGGCCATTGTAGTACGTGTGTAGCCCAGGTCATAAGGGGCATGATGATTTGACGTCATCCCCACCTTCCTCCGGTTTGTCACCGGCAGTCACTCTAGAGTGCCCAGCATTACCTGCTGGCAACTAAAGTTAAGGGTTGCGCTCGTTGCGGGACTTAACCCAACATCTCACGACACGAGCTGACGACAACCATGCACCACCTGTCTCCTCTGTCCCGAAGGCCGCTGCTATCTCTAGCAGATTCAGAGGGATGTCAAGACCTGGTAAGGTTCTTCGCGTTGCTTCGAATTAAACCACATACTCCACTGCTTGTGCGGGTCCCCGTCAATTCCTTTGAGTTTCAGTCTTGCGACCGTACTCCCCAGGCGGAGTGCTTACTGTGTTAACTTCGGCACCAAGGGTATCGAAACCCCTAACACCTAGCACTCATCGTTTACGGCGTGGACTACCAGGGTATCTAATCCTGTTTGCTCCCCACGCTTTCGCGCCTCAGCGTCAGTTACAGCCCAGAAAGTCGCCTTCGCCACTGGTGTTCCTCCACATATCTACGCATTTCACCGCTACACGTGGAATTCCACTTTCCTCTTCTGTACTCAAGCCACCCAGTTTCCAGTGCGACCTCAGGTTGAGCCCAAGGTTTAAACACCAGACTTAAATAGCCGCCTGCGCGCGCTTTACGCCCAATAATTCCGGACAACGCTTGCCCCCTACGTATTACCGCGGCTGCTGGCACGTAGTTAGCCGGGGCTTTCTTCTCAGGTACCGTCACTCCGGTAGCAGTTACTCTACCGGACGTTCTTCCCTGGCAACAGAGCTTTACGATCCGAAAACCTTCATCACTCACGCGGCGTTGCTCCGTCAGGCTTTCGCCCATTGCGGAAGATTCCCTACTGCTGCCTCCCGTAGGAGTCTGGGCCGTGTCTCAGTCCCAGTGTGGCCGTTCACCCTCTCAGGTCGGCTACGCATCGTCGCCTTGGTGGGCCGTTACCCCACCAACTAGCTAATGCGCCGCAGGCCCATCCCTCAGTGACAGATTGCTCCGTCTTTCATTCTTCTCTCAGGAGAAAAAAGAAATTATCCGGTATTAGCTACCGTTTCCGGTAGTTATCCCAGTCTGAAGGGCAGGTTGCCTACGTGTTACTCACCCGTCCGCCGCTAAGTCATTTTGAAAGCAAGCTTTCAAAATGACTCCGCTCGACTTGCATGTATTAGGCACGCCGCCAGCGTTCGTCCTGAGCCAGGATCAAACTCTCCAATTAGTATTGAAAAGAGCGATATGCTCATTTTGAAACATCTGACGAGAAAATTAATTCTCTAATTTTGGATTTCACTTACGTGATTTCCTACTCACTCGTTGTTCAGTTTTCAAAGATCAAGTTCTCGTTGGCGCCGTTTAATGTCTCAGCAGCAACTCTTATACTATATCATGTTCGGCTATTTAATGTCAAGCTCTTTTTTTAACTTCTTTTTCGAGCTCGGCATGTGTACTTCTTGGCCGGACTTAGAATATATCATGTATGGAGATGCATTGCAAGAGTTTTTTTGAAATATAATAGATAAATGAGAGACTGTGCTGCCATAAGCCTCAATACTGCGATATATAATGGCTAGCACAGCCTTATTCCCTTGTACCTACGCCCTAAGCAATGATCTCTTGAATATACAATTCACGTTCCAACATCAAGTTAACTATTGTTTCCTCTATTTTAACCATCGGACGTGTAGGGTTTGCGCGATCAGTGAAGATAATCTCCCCATGACGGCCATCACTTAATTTGATTCTAGTGCCATTAAAGAGATCAGTACTCTTCTGTATAAACGTCTGCACAATCACTGGGTCAAGCTTACCGAAGCTTTCTGTCAGAATCTGCTCTAGTACCAAATAAGGAGACTGTGCTCTTCTGTAGGCTCTTTCTAAGGTCATAGCATGGAATATATCTGCTACTGCGACTACTTTAGCGTAGAAATGAATCTGACTGCCGTCCAGCTTCAATGGATAACCAGAGCCATCAATCTTCTCATGATGCTGCAAGGCGGCAAGTCTTACCCCTTCATTAATCGCTGTAACATTGCGTAATAATTGATAACCATATGTAGTGTGTCGGCGAACCTCTTCTATTTCACTATTGTTAAGTGACTCCGGTTTCTGTAAAAGTGAGCTGTCTACTTTTGCATTGCCGATATCATGTAATAATCCTGCAAAAGCAATCTGCATCCAATCCTTTTGTGGGTACCCACACCACTGAGCAATTTTATAGGAGGTCAACGCGGACAACACAGCATTGTGATAGTTGTAATCCTCATATTTTAAAGTGCGCGGTGTAAACTTCAAGACATGATAATCCTTCAAATAACCTATTAATGTCTCTAACTGACTGCGAAGCTCAAAAATAGGAAGTGAAGCTGCCGTTACCGATCGATAGCTGTTCTTAATAAGAGTGAGCATTTTATCGTATTCATCA
This sequence comes from Paenibacillus sp. FSL E2-0190, assembly GCF_037992965.1. NCBI lineage: Bacteria > Bacillati > Bacillota > Bacilli > Caryophanales > Paenibacillaceae > Paenibacillus > Paenibacillus sp. FSL E2-0190. Next base: position 10,737 of record NZ_CP150306.1, on the reverse strand, counting down.
TGTAGAGGAGAATTAGTCTTGGCCAACATCGATTCGTTGATAATGGCTCCAGCTTTAGGGGAAGCTTGCTTAGCTGTTGTTTTGGCTCCATCCGAACTCGCCTCACCTTGGTCACCTTCGATTTCCACTTGCCCAATCAAAAAAGCCTGTAAAATATCTAGATCACGAGGGAGCAATATTTTTCCCTTAGTGAATAAAGTCCCCCCTAAAGGTGTAATTACATCCTTTATTATCTTTGAGCCTGCTTTAACTTCTCCAACCAATATATTTGGCATATACTCAGCCCCTTTATTTCTATAAGCCGTACACCCAGCATTACCTCACATTGATAAGACAGATAATTTCTGAGAAATTAGTACTTTATAGGATTCTATTGGCTAATTATAGTACGGATAAATGGAAGACACTAGTGCAGTGAAAACTATTCTTTCAAAATATTTATTTTATTTTTTTAAGCATCGGTCATTCAAAAAGCAGCAAAAAGAGCAAGAACTTCTGTAATAGAAGCCCTTGCTCTTTTTTGAATTCAACCTATTCTAAGTCAGTGTCTTCGTCCTCAGTCAGGATCTCAGGCTGATCAATATCGCCAGATTCCTCGACTGTATCTTGCCCATCCAGGCCTTCTTGCCCTTCCAAGCCTTCCAGACCTTCCACTTCCTCAGATTCATCCTCTTCGTTCTTGTCAGCTCTACACAGGGTAGCTACTGCGTCATCCTCACGGATGTTAATCAGCTTAACCCCTTGAGCATAACGGCCCATAGTAGAAATTCCATCCATGCTGGTACGAATCAGGGTACCGCTAGTCGTAATGATCATTAAGTCTTCATCCTTCTTAACGACCTTAAGACCCACTACAGGACCATTCTTATCGGTGAGATTAATGGTCTTGATCCCTTTACCGCCACGAGTCTGGGAACGATAATCACCGGCTGGTGTCCGTTTACCATAGCCCTTGGTAGTAACAATCAGAACCTCAAGCTCCTTATCGACACAGTCCATACCAATGACATGGTCATTTCCGTCAAGCGTAATGCCCTTAACGCCAGTCGCGCTACGTCCCATAGAACGCACATCATTCTCTGAGAACGTGATCGACATTCCGCGAGCTGTACCGATAATGAGATTTTGCTGTCCATCAGTCAGCTTAACCTCGATTAGGGAATCTTCTTCACGAAGATTAATAGCAATAAGACCGCCTTTACGGATGTTGTTATAATCCCCAAGAGGCGTCTTCTTCACGATACCCTCGCGGGTAGCAAAGAATAAATATTTGTCGCTATCGCCATCTTCCACTTGGATTACCGCACTAATCTTCTCACCATGTTCGATTTGAATCAGGTTGATGATTGGCGTCCCCCGGGCTGTACGGCCCAATTCTGGGATCTCATAAGCTTTAATCCGGTAAACTTTACCCTTATCGGTAAAGAACATCAGATAGTTATGAGAGTTACTCACGAAGAGATGCTCCACGAAATCCTGGTCCTTGGTGTCCATCCCCATGACTCCGCGACCTCCGCGCTTCTGACTGCGGTAGGTGCTGACAGGTAGACGTTTGATATATCCTGTATGTGTAATAGTGATAACAACCTCTTCACGTGGAATAAGGTCTTCATCCAGGATACTTTCTTCACCAACCGTGATCTCTGTCCGGCGTTCATCAGAATATCTATCACGGATATCCTGCAGCTCGTTGCTGATGATTTCCAGTACAAGATGCTCGTTAGCCAGAATTTCACGGTACTCTGCAATTTTAACGATCAATTCGTTATATTCATTCTCGATCTTTTCCCGTTCCAGACCAGTCAGACGTTGCATCCGCATATCGAGGATAGCCTGAGCCTGCTCTAAACTGAGGCTAAAGGTGCTCATTAAGCCTTCGCGGGCTATATCAGTTGTCCGTGAAGCACGGATTAACGCAATCACCTCATCCAGATGATCAAGCGCAATGCGCAGACCTTCTAAGATATGAGCGCGTGCTTCAGCTTTTTTAAGATCAAATATAGTACGACGACGAATAACTTCAATCTGGTGCTGCAAATAATGATAAAGTACATCACGCAGATTAAGAATTTTCGGCTCGTTATTTACGATGGCAAGCATGTTGATCCCAAATGTGGATTGCATAGAAGTATGTTTATATAGATTGTTTAATACTACATTTGGATTAACATCGCGTCTCATCTCAACAACTACACGCATACCGTTACGGTCAGACTCATCTCGAAGATCCGTTATACCTTCGATCCGTTTCTCACGTACTAATTCTGCGATTTTCTCAACCAATCTTGCTTTGTTAACCTGGTATGGAAGCTCATGCACAATGATGCGAGCCTTGCCGTTGTTCTCTTCGATCGTTGCCTTCGCACGCATGGTCACTGAACCACGTCCCGTACGATAAGCCTGACGAATGCCCTCACGACCCAAAATATATCCAGCCGTAGGGAAATCCGGACCTTGGATAAACTCCATCAATTCCATTGGCGTGATATCAGGATTCTTAATCATCGCCTGCACACCATCGATAACTTCACCAAGGTTATGCGGTGGAATATTAGTAGCCATACCTACAGCAATACCAGATACCCCATTTACGAGCAGATTCGGATAACGGGCTGGCAATACAACCGGCTCATTCTCTTCACCATCATAGTTGGGTGCGAAGTCAACTGTCTCTTTGTTCAAATCACGAAGCATTTCGCCTGCAATCTTGGAAAGACGGGCTTCTGTGTACCGCATCGCCGCGGCCATATCACCATCAATCGAACCAAAGTTCCCGTGACCGTCTACAAGCATATAGCGCATCGAGAAATCCTGAGCCATCCGTACCATTGTTTCATAGACAGCTGAGTCACCGTGAGGGTGGTACTTACCGATAACCTCACCGACGATTCTTGCAGATTTCTTATGAGGCTTATCCGCAGACATTCCAAGCTCCGACATCGCAAACAAAATGCGTCGGTGAACCGGCTTGAGTCCGTCCCGCACATCTGGCAAAGCCCGGCTAACAATGATGCTCATTGCGTAATCCATAAAGGATTCACGCATTTCCACGCCAATGTCCCGATCTTTGACTTGTGGGTTATTTTGTTCAGCCATGAGTTGCTGGACCTCCTTCAGTTAAAAAACCGCTACCCTTAATTATATTACTTTCACAAAAGTAGCACAATTAAACATGATAGCCTTTTATCTTCTAATATTGATTTCTTTTTGCGCTTATCAGGGTATTTGCCCTTTCCGCAAATATCTTTACTACATAGACTGTAAAGACAAGAAACACGGTTTTATTATCCTAATATCGTTCGATAAGGCATAACCCCATATCCTTATATTATACCATTGTTTAGGTAGCTTGTCCTGATTTTCAGCTGTCAAAGATTATGCTGCCACTGCATTTTTTACAACAAGGAACCCAAAGGACCTATTCCTGCACAAAACTCATAAGGAGGAAGATAATGAAGATTCAACGCGTCCCAAGCAAATGGGCTAAAACGAAAGTCATCCTTCAAAATCACTCTCTATTGCAATATGTGCCTGATACCCGTAAATTCGATGTCAATGCTCTTAAGGAGATGCTTGCGTTATATACAATGGTCTATATTAAGCCAGATCGAGGAAGTTATGGTATCGGTGTAATGAGAGCTGAGCAGCGTACTGTAACTCTTAGCACTAGCAAACAGAAAGCTGAACACGGTGCCGACCTCGATAATGTTAATAAAGAAGAGCCCGAAGAACAGATCTTGTATATTTTAAGATATGGGAAGACTGCGGAAGTGTTTTTCTCACCAGAAGAGCTGTATGAGAACTTACAGAAACGAATTCAGAATCGAACCTATTTGATTCAAAAAGGGATTGACCTTCTGCGTCATCAAGACCGCCCTTTTGATCTTCGGGTTCTTACCCAAAAGACTCCATCAGGAGTATGGGAAACAACAGGAATGCTTGGAAGAGTAGCTGCCCCTCAAAAAATCGTCACCAATTATCACAGTGGAGGCAGTATCCTTTCCGTAAGTACTCTACTAAAAAATTATATGCCGCCCTCTGAAGTCCTAGTTACGATCAATCACTTAAAAGCTTTGGGTATACAAATCGCGACACAGCTTCAATCTGCCTATCCAGGAATCAAAGAGATTGGTCTGGATATTGCCATGGATCAACATCTGGATATGTGGCTGCTGGAAGTCAACACTCTTCCGTCCATTGCTGTATTCAAATTATTTCCTGATAAATCAATCTATCGTAAAATACATCGCTATGCCGTAGCCTATGGACGTGTAAAAGCAAGAAAATCCCCTTATTCGACCCGCAATAAACAATCTACAAGAGCCTAAAAAGAAGCTTGAAATCAAAGAACCTCCAGCGTTCTCATTCCGTTAGGAATAGAAGCCGGAGGTTGTATTAAATATTGTTCTTACACATCAAGGTATCTAACGTTCTTGGCATGCTCATGGATAAAGTCACGTCTTGGTTCAACATTGTCACCCATAAGTGTATCAAAAATACTATCTGCCAGCATTGCATCTTCAATCGTAACCTGGAGCATCATACGGGTCTCAGGGTCCATCGTTGTGTCCCAAAGTTGGGTTGCATTCATCTCTCCCAAACCTTTGTAACGTTGGACGTTAACCTTAGCATTTTCTCCAAAAGAAGCGATAATATCATCGCGTTCCTTCTCGCTGCCTGCGTAGCGGATAACCTTATTGCGCTCAATCTTAAAGAGAGGAGGCTGTGCAATATAGATATAACCCGCGTCTACTAGCTTCCGCATGTAACGATAGAAGAACGTTAATAATAGCGTTCTAATATGGGCTCCATCGACGTCGGCATCGGTCATAATAACGACTTTATGGTAGCGAGCCTTCGATAAGTCAAAGTCATCGCTGATCCCTGTGCCCAAAGCCGTAATGATGGCGCGGATCTCAGCGTTAGATAAAATACGGTCAAGGCGAGCTTTTTCAACGTTTAGGATCTTACCACGCAACGGTAGAATCGCTTGGAAATGGCGATCCCGGCCTTGCTTAGCCGATCCACCCGCTGAGTCACCTTCGACGATGTATAGTTCGCTGATCGAGGCATCCTTGGATGAACAGTCGGCGAGTTTACCAGGCAGAGCACTGACTTCAAGCGCACTCTTCCGACGGGTTAACTCACGTGCCTTACGAGCAGCTTCTCGCGCGCGTGAAGCGGAAAGTGATTTCTCAAGAACGCGACGTGACACTGCTGGGTTTTCTTCCAGGAACTCTTGTAATTTCTCTCCGAACAGTGATTCTACGATACCCCGCACTTCACTATTTCCGAGCTTAGTTTTCGTTTGACCTTCGAATTGTGGATCTGGAATTTTGACAGAAATAATGGCTGTCAATCCTTCACGCACGTCATCACCAGTCAGATTCGAATTGCTATCCTTCAGTACTCCCGCTTTACGAGCATAATCGTTGATGATACGGGTCAGCGCACTTTTAAAGCCGGATTCATGCGTTCCGCCCTCATGCGTATTAATATTATTCGCAAAAGAGTAGATGTTCTCAGTATACGAATCGTTATATTGGAGAGCCACTTCAACTTGGATCATATCGCGTGAGCCTTCCACGTAGATCGGATCCTCATGTAGTGCTTCTTTTTTCTCATTCAAATATTTCACATATTCAACGATACCACCCTCGTATTTGAACACGTTGGTGACATCCGTCCGCTCATCATGAAGTGAAAGCTCGATTCCTTTGTTAAGAAAAGCCAGCTCCCGAATACGAGTAAGCAGTGTCGAATATTCAAAAACTGTGGTTTCCGTAAATATTTCAGGATCCGGATGAAAGGTTGTAGTCGTTCCTGTCTCATCTGAATCGCCAACGATTTTGATGTCATACTGCGGTGCACCACGTCTATATTCCTGTTGGTAGATATGGCCGTCACGTTTGACCTTAACAAGGACCTTTTCAGACAAGGCATTCACTACAGAGATACCCACGCCATGCAAACCACCGGAAACTTTATATCCGCCACCGCCGAATTTACCACCTGCATGCAGCACGGTCATTACGACTTCAAGCGTCGACTTCTTAAGCTTTACATTCTCACCTACAGGTATGCCACGTCCATTATCGATAACAGTGATCGCGTTATCCTCATGTATAATCACTTGAATCCGGTCACAATAACCTGCGAGTGCCTCATCGATACTATTATCGACGACCTCCCATACCAAGTGATGGAGACCTTTAGAACTAGTCGAACCAATATACATGCCCGGACGTTTCCGAACCGCTTCCAGCCCTTCCAGTACCTGAATCTGGCTCTCATCATATGTCGGTTGATTCATTGACATGCCTTCACCTACTTCTTTCTGATTATCTCTTTGTTACCCAATGCAAGTTATATTTCGAGCAAAATTTTGGCTCTTTTTTTAAGAGTGGAGGAGGAAATGGGGGAGTAATACACGATATTTTTAGTTACGACAATAGATTTTGCTTCCTCTTCGCCAATCCGCTCAAGCTTCTTATCCTGCTCAGAGTGAATAACGAATTGCTTAGATACCTTGGAAGATTTCTCAATCGAAATATCAAATATAGCAATTAACTCCGAAGACCTAATGATCTTCTCCCCGCCCAAATGAATATACATGATCGTCCTCCGCTCTTTTATAACTCAACTTTTCCATCATGAACATGAAATAGGCTGGCGCCCTTTAATTTATCGGCATTCAGACCCTCAATTCCGGTAGCGGTAATGAATGTCTGTACCTTGCTTTGAAAGGTTTCAATAAGCTGGGTCTGGCGGTAAGGATCAAGCTCGGATAAAACATCATCAAGAAGCAGCACAGGATATTCTCCGATTTCCTCATGGATCAGCTCGATTTCCGCCAGCTTAAGCGATAAAGCCGTGGTACGCTGCTGTCCTTGAGAACCGTAGACCTGAGCTTCCCTTCCGTTGATAAAAAAGGACAGGTCATCCCGATGGGGACCCGTCAGCGTCATGCCGCGCCTGATTTCTTGTTCTCTCGTTTGTGATAACTTTAACATAAAATTGTCTAATAAGACAGCTTCATCTTCCTCATCCCGATCGCCGAAAGAGGGGACATAGAGCAATTTCAGTTCTTCTCCGCCGTTAGTAATCCCCCGGTGAATGCTTTCAGCCCATATTTGCAGCTTCTTTATGAATTGTTTCCTTTTTTTGACGATTTTAACACCATGCTCTACAAGTTGAGCATCCCAGATTTCCAGAAGCTCTTTCCCTGCAGCCTCTTTTCCCCATAATTGCTTTAAGAGATTACCTCTTTGCAAGAGAATTTTTTGATACTGCTGTAGGTGAAATAGATAACTAGGCTGGACTTGGCCGATCTCCATATCAAGAAAACGCCGTCTGATACCAGGGGTCCCTTTTACAATCTCTAAATCTTCCGGTGCAAACATGACCACATTCAGAGATCCAACAAACTCACTAAGGCGCCGCTGCTCCAAACCATTGATCTTGGCTTTTTTACCTTTGGCAGATAGGGTGAGCTCCAGCTTGAGATCGCCATACTTGCGTTCCACCTCGGCAACGATCTGAGCTGCATCTCCGGGGGCATCGAAGGAGATAAGTTCGCGGTCCTTAGAGGTACGGTGGCTTTTGGTCATCGCCAGGACGAACAATGCCTCCATGAGGTTTGTTTTGCCTTGGGCGTTCTGACCCAGAATCAGATTCACATCGCCCAGGCTCTCCAGACGCAGCAGCCCGTAATTCCGATAATGCTGCAGACCGATATTTTTAACAAACACGAAATGGTTCCTCCCCTAGCGTACTACTCTTTTACTCCTCCGCCTTCAACCTCAAAGGTACCGTTATCCTGCACTTCGATTTTGTCACCCGGATAAAGTTTTCTGCCGCGCCGTTCCTCTACCTCTCCGTTGACCAATACGTGACCTTCCTGCAATAAAGCTTTGGCCATTCCACCTGTGGATACACAATCTGCGAGTTTCAGAAATTGGTCCAGCTTAATGTATCCACTGTGGATAAGTATTTTTTTCATGGTTTTTATCCTTTCAGCCACTTATCCACATGTTCATGAATGTTGGCATTAATTTGTTGTACGGTAAGGCAAAATGATATACAAGCTATTGGTTTGGTCAAGTGGTTTCAAAATGATCGGACTCATCATCCCTGTAAATGCAATAACGAGCTGCTCACTCTCTATGACCTTTAATACATCAAGCATATATTTCGAGTTGAAAGATATTTTGAGAGGTTCACCTTTGAAATCAATGACTTCAAGTTCCTCGCGAACCTTACCCAGCTCTGATGAGCTTGAAGAAATTTCAATACCGCCTTGATCAAGCGTCTGCATACGAACAATATTTGTTTTTTCTTCCCGGGACAGCAAATAAGCACGATCAATCGATTCGCTTAATTTTTTTGTATCTAAAGTTAGTTCTGTTTTGTAGGTTGTTGGAATAATTCTAGAAGTATCAGGATAAATCCCATCTAGGATCCGTGAATAAAACAGTACTTTGTCGATTTTGAAGAGAACTTGATTATCCGCAACGACAATATCAACCAGCATATTTTGGTCAGGGATAATTTTGCTGAGCTCATTAAGGGTTTTACCGGCAATAACAATATTTCCGAAATTGACATTTTCCGTGCCTTCAAGTTTAGCAGCTCTTGTTGCCAAGCGGTGACGGTCAGTCGCTGTAAACTTAAACTCATTGTCGCTCAGATTCCATAGTATACCCGTTAATATCGGAGTTGTCTCTTGGGTAGAAATAGAAAAGGCTGTTTGTTTAATCATATTTTTCAGCAAATCACCTGGTAGAGAGATCGTGTCATTCTCTTCAATGCTCGGTAACACTGGGAATTCTTCAGGGTCTAAACCTACCATCTGAATCTCAGTGGATCCGGAAGAAATGTACGTTTGGAATCCTTCTTTTACTTCCATGTGGATTTCTTTGGAGGGCAGCTTCTTAATAATCTCGACGAAAAATTTAGCGGGAAGGACAACACTTCCTGGCTGATCTATCTTCACGATGGTGTGGCTGTCATTCTCTGCTGGAATAAACGATTGAATAGAAATATCGGTATCACTTGCAGTTAATGTGACGCCTTGATGGCTAACTTCCAGTTTAATACCGGTCAAAATAGGGATTGTTGTTCTGCTGGATATAGCTTTGGATACGTGTTGAATGGATTCGTTGAGCTCATTTTTAAGAATGCTTATTTTCATGATTTCACTCCTAGCTGAAAAATTGGGAATTTCGATGGATTTGAGTCTGTTTATTACGCGTCTTTACATGATGAATTATTATAGTTATTTAATAGTATTAGTAGTAGGGGCGACGAATATGTGGATAACCCCACCAAACAGCATAAAATTAAGCCTACCCACATGTGTATAGATTGTGTATAGGCTCTTTGTTCCTCTTAGGAAGGATTTTTAATTTTCTCCGCAAGATTATTTACCACTTTGTACAACTCCTGATCGACCTTTAATGCCTGTGTAATTTTATCGTGCGCATGAATTACGGTCGTATGGTCACGTCCTCCGAAAGCCTCACCAATCTTAGGCAGCGAATAATCCGTTAGTTCACGGGATAGATACATTGCGATTTGACGTGGAAACGCTACGGCTTTGGTTCTTTTGCGTGCTTTGAAGTCTTCAAGGCGCAAATTGTAGTATTCTCCGACTTTTTGCTGAATATCAGCGATGGTGATCATCTTTGGACGACTGGAAGGAATAATATCCTTGAGCGCTTCAGCTGCCAAATGAGTGGTTACATCCTGGTTGGTAAGCGAAGAATAAGCAACTACCCGGATTAATGCACCCTCAAGCTCACGAATATTGGTGTCAATCTGGTTGGCAATATACATCATGGCCTCATTAGGGATATCAAGGTTCTCTGCCTTAGCCTTTTTGCGTAAAATCGCAATCCGGGTCTCCAGATCTGGTGGTTGAATATCCGTAATCAAGCCCCATTCGAACCGGGAACGCAGCCGTTCTTCCAGTGTGGGAATTTCCTTTGGTGGTCGGTCGCTGGAGATGATAATTTGCTTGCGTTCTTCGTGGAGCGCATTGAAAGTATGGAAAAACTCCTCCTGTGTAGACTCTTTTCCAGCGAGGAATTGAATGTCGTCGATAAGCAAAATGTCAACATTACGATACTTGTTACGGAAGCTTTCACCGCGGTTATCACGGATCGAATTGATAAATTCATTCGTGAATTTCTCAGACGAGATGTAAATTACCTTGTTATTTGGGTTATGTTCCAGGACATAGTGCCCAATTGCGTGCATCAAATGGGTTTTGCCCAGACCTACACCACCGTATAAAAACAAGGGATTGTATGCTTTGGCTGGTGCTTCGGCTACTGCCAGTGAGGCTGCATGCGCAAAGCGGTTCCCAGAGCCGATTACAAAGGTGTCAAAAGTGTACTTTGGATTGAGCAGATGCGTTTGTGCTTCTTCTCTTGATACTACGGGAGTCGGAGCGGATTGTTGAACCACAAGCTCAGGCGGCTTGCTTTCTTCAATCACGAATTTTACATCCACTTGTTTCCCTGTGACTTCGTAGACGGTTGCTCCTACCAGTTTGGTGTAACGACTTTCCAGCCATTCTACTGCAAACGTTGTAGGTGCCGAGATAATGAGAACCTGGGAGTTGAAGGTTATCGCTTTAGTAGCCTTAAACCAGGTATCAAAGCTCGGCTTGCTTAATTTGGTTTGAATAATCGATAAAATTTGCTGCCATAATTCGGAAGTATGGCTGTCCAC